>NZ_CP080422.1:0-4526391 GCF_019457575.1 Shewanella alkalitolerans
GTGGCGGTTTCACTTTGGCAGCAATGTATCGGACGACTACAGGACGAGCTTTCCGCTCAGCAATTCAGCATGTGGATCAGACCGTTACAAGCCGAAATGGATGGGGAAACTCTTGTGCTATATGCACCGAATCGATTCGTACTCGATTGGGTGAGAGATAAGTACCTCAATACCATCAATCAGTTCTTCACCGAACAGATGGGTAGCGACGCCCCCAAGCTGCGTTTCGACATCGGTAGTCGCCCTGCGAGCAAACCGGCAGCGCCGGCTGCCTCGACCAAGAGCCCTGTTGCACCTGCGGCAAAATCCCCAAGCAAGCCGTCATTTAATAGCAACGAACCCGCGGCCACGGCGAATCATAGAAGCAATATGAATCCCACCTACCAGTTCGACAACTTCGTCGAGGGTAAGTCTAACCAGCTGGGTAAGGCTGCCGCCTTGCAGGTGTCTGAAAATCCAGGTGGCGCCTATAACCCCTTGTTCCTATATGGTGGCACGGGCTTGGGTAAGACTCACCTGCTGCACGCCGTGGGTAATGGCATCATCAAGAACAATCCGAATGCCAAGGTGGTCTACATGCATTCCGAGCGCTTCGTGCAGGATATGGTGAAAGCGCTGCAGAACAACGCGATCGAAGAGTTCAAACGTTACTATCGTAGCGTCGATGCGCTGTTTATCGATGATATTCAATTCTTTGCTAACAAAGACAGATCCCAGGAAGAGTTCTTCCATACCTTTAATGCTCTGCTAGAGGGCAATCATCAGGTGATCCTGACTTCAGATCGCTATCCCAAGGAGATCGACGGGGTGGAAGATCGTCTCAAGTCACGCTTCGGTTGGGGTCTGACGGTCGCCATCGAGCCGCCCGAGCTTGAGACCCGCGTGGCGATCCTGATGCGTAAGGCCCAAGAGAGTGGCATCAACCTGCCCGATGAGGTGGCCTTCTTTATTGCCAAGCGTCTGAGATCTAACGTTCGTGAGCTGGAAGGCGCGCTGAATAGGGTGATCGCCAACGCCAACTTTACCGGACGTCCGATCACTATCGATTTTGTGCGTGAAGCCCTAAGAGATCTCTTGGCTCTGCAGGAAAAATTGGTCACTATAGACAACATTCAGAAAACCGTAGCTGAATACTATAAGATCAAGATGGCCGACATGCTGTCGAAGCGCCGTTCACGCAGCGTCGCCAGACCGAGACAGATGGCGATGGCATTGTCGAAAGAGTTAACTAACCAGAGTTTGCCCGAGATTGGCGATGCCTTTGGTGGCCGTGATCATACGACAGTGCTACACGCCTGTCGCAAAATTGCCCAGCTACGTGAAGAAAGTCATGACATTAAAGAAGATTATGCTAACTTAATCCGTACGCTATCTTCATAAACTCTGGGAAATTGAAACTGATGAAATTTTCAATTGATAGGGATGCCCTATTAAAGCCGCTTCAACTCGTGAGTGGGGCGGTGGAGAGACGACATAACTTACCTATTCTGGCAAACCTTTTAGTTGAAGTAAGTGGTCACTCACTTAAGTTGACCGGTACCGATTTAGAGGTCGAACTAGTCGGCCAAGCGCAGCTGCAAGGCGAGGCCCAAGAGGGCCGTACCACAGTACCGGCAAAGAAATTTCTCGATATCGTTAAGTCCCTTCCCGATCAAGTCGAACTCAAGATAGAGCAGCAGGACAACCGTTTGTTACTGCGCTCGGGTCGCAGCCGCTTTACCCTGGCGACCCTGCCGGCCGAAGAGTATCCCAATGTGGATGCCTTCCAGGCCGACATCGAATTTACCCTCAAGCAGGGCACCCTGAAGTCGCTGATCGATGCGACTCAGTTCTCCATGGCTAACCAGGATGTGCGTTACTACCTGAACGGTTTGCTGCTGGAAACCGAAGGCAATGTGCTACGCGCGATTGCCACCGACGGTCATCGTCTGGCTCTGAGTCACCGCATGGTGCAAGACTCTCTGCCCGAGAAGCAGGTGATCGTACCGCGCAAAGGCGTATTAGAGCTGCAGCGTCTGTTCGAAGGTGAAGATCTGGATGTGACCCTGGCTATCGGTGAAAATGCCATTCGTGCCACGACTCAGAGCGCCGTGTTTACCAGCAAGCTGGTGGATGGTCGTTTCCCTGACTATCGTCGCGTGCTGCCTAAGGGCGGCGACAAGATCGTTATCGCCAGCCGCAACCAGCTCAAGCAGGCGCTGCTGCGCGCCTCTATTCTCTCGAATGAGAAGTTCCGCGGCGTGCGCGTTCAGCTGGAGCAGAACCTGATTAAGATCACCGCCAACAACCCAGAGCAGGAAGAGGCGGAAGAGATCCTCGATATCGAATATGACAACGCACCGCTGGAGATAGGTTTCAACGTCAGCTATCTCCTGGATGTGCTCAACAACCTGCCATCGGATGACGTGCGCATCACGCTGATCGATGGTAACTCCAGTGCCCTAATCGAAAATCACGTCGAAGAAGATTCTATGTACGTCGTGATGCCGATGCGTCTCTAGTCTTAAGCTATGCGCGCCCGCAAGGGCGTGCATCTTCTTAGATGGCCCTAGCGCCATTGCCATGAGTATTAGATGAGTTTATCTCGCCTTCATATCGATTCCTTTCGTAATATCGCCAGTGCCCAGTTGCAGCTCGGTGACGGCCTGAATCTTATCTATGGTCAGAACGGCAGCGGCAAGACCAGTATTCTCGAGGCGATCTTCTTTCTGGGGATGGGGCGCTCCTTTCGTAGTCACCTGTCTCAGCGAGTGATTCAGAATGATCAGGACAAGCTGACCCTGTTTGCCCAACTAGAGCAGGGTGAGCAGGAGACCAAGATAGGGCTTAGACGTTATCGCTCGGGTGAAACCGAGGTCAAAATGAACGGCGAAAAGGTGAAACGCCTCTCCACCTTAGCCGAAACTTTGCCCATTCAGGTGATCACGCCAGAGAGTTTTTCACTGCTTTTTGAGGGGCCAAAATCCCGTCGTCAGTTTATCGACTGGGGCGCCTTTCATACCGACAAGAGTTTCTATACCGCCTGGGCAAATGTAAGGCGAATTTTAAAGCATAGAAATCAGATGCTTAAAAGCGAAACCCCTTATCAACAGATTCAGTTTTGGGATAAGGAATTGGTGCGCTATGCCGAAATCGTGACTGAGATACGAAAGCGATATGTAGGCTCGTTAAATGAACGACTTAAGGGTATAATCGAAGAGTTTTTACCTCAGGTTGATGTTAAGGTTTCCTTTACCCGAGGCTGGGATAGTAAAACTGATTATCAGACCCTGTTGCAGGCACAATATCCCAGAGATTTAGCGGCGGGACACACGGCCAGTGGTCCTCATAAGGCCGACCTGAGATTAAGGGTCGGGACTTTGCCGGTACAAGATGCCCTGTCCCGAGGGCAATTGAAGTTGCTCGTATGCGCGCTGCGTATTGCACAGGGAAAGTTGCTCAAACAACAAATAGATAAAAACAGTATTTATCTGGTGGACGATCTGCCATCGGAATTGGATGCTAGGCACAGGCAACTCTTGCTGCAGCAGCTAAGCGATACGGGCGCACAAGTCTTTGTCACCGCCATCGAGCCTGCGGCAATAATGGATTCGTTAAACACGCCACCCGTTAAGGTGTTCCATGTGGAACAAGGGCGTGTAACGGTAATTGAATAACCGACGAGAGAATAATATGTCAGAGAATAGTTACGATTCTTCGAGTATTAAGGTACTAAAGGGCCTTGATGCGGTACGGAAGAGACCTGGGATGTATATTGGTGACACCGACGACGGTACGGGTCTGCATCACATGGTGTTCGAAGTGGTCGATAACTCTATCGATGAGGCGTTAGCGGGCTACTGTAATGACGTGATCATTACTATCCATGCCGACGGCTCGGTATCGGTAAAGGATGACGGACGTGGTATTCCTGTTGCTATCCACCCAGAAGAGGGGGTATCGGCGGCTCAGGTTATTATGACGGTACTGCACGCCGGCGGTAAGTTCGACGATAACTCTTATAAAGTATCTGGTGGTCTGCACGGCGTGGGTGTTTCTGTGGTTAACGCCCTGTCTGAGAAGCTTAAGCTGACCATTCGCCGTGACGGCAAGTTGTATGAACAGTTCTACACCATGGGTGAGCCAGATGCGCCGATCGAGGCGATAGGCGATGCCACCAATACGGGTACTGAGATCCGTTTCTGGCCAAGCGCCGAGACCTTCTCGGACACTCTTTTCCATTTCGATATTCTGGCTAAGCGTGTTCGCGAGCTGTCATTCCTTAACTCGGGCGTAGGCATTCGCCTGATCGACGAGCGCGACAACAAGGATGAGTTCTTCAAGTATGAGGGCGGTATCAGTGCCTTCGTCGATTACCTCAACCTGAACAAGACCCCGGTCAACAAAGAGATCTTCCACTTCGTGCAAGAGCGTGAAGATGGCATTACCGTCGAAGTGGCGATGCAGTGGAACGACGGCTTCCAGGAAAACATCTTCTGTTTCACCAACAACATTCCTCAGCGCGATGGTGGTACTCACCTTGCCGGTTTCCGTGCCGCCTTAACCCGTAACCTCAACAGTTACATGGACAAGGAAGGCTTCAACAAGAAAGGTAAGACCTCTGCCACCGGCGATGACGCCCGCGAAGGCCTGACTGCCGTGATCTCGGTGAAGGTGCCGGATCCTAAGTTCAGCTCTCAGACTAAAGACAAGCTGGTATCGAGCGAAGTGAAGTCGGCCGTTGAGCAGACCATGGGTGAGAAGTTGGGTGACTACCTGCTGGAGAACCCTAACGAAGCTAAGCTTATCGTCGGTAAGATCATCGACGCGGCCCGTGCCCGTGAAGCGGCGCGTAAGGCCCGTGAGATGACCCGTCGTAAAGGCGCATTAGATTTAGGTGGTCTGCCAGGTAAGTTGGCGGATTGCCAGGAGAAAGACCCTGCGCTTTCTGAAATTTACATAGTGGAGGGTGACTCTGCGGGTGGTAGTGCCAAGCAGGGTCGTAACCGTAAGAACCAGGCGATTCTACCGCTTAAGGGTAAGATCCTTAACGTTGAGAAGGCCCGTTTCGACAAGATGCTCTCTTCTCAGGAAGTCGCGACTCTGATCACCGCCTTGGGCTGTGGTATTGGCCGTGACGAGTATGATCCCGATAAGACGCGTTACCACAACATCGTCATCATGACAGATGCTGACGTCGACGGCTCGCACATTCGTACCTTGCTGTTGACCTTCTTCTTCCGTCAAATGCCTGAGCTTATCGAGCGTGGCTATGTATTTATCGCCCAGCCGCCACTGTACAAGGTGAAGAAGGGTAAGCAGGAACAGTACCTGAAAGATGATCCGGCACTGACCGAATACCTGACTAACCTGGCCCTGGACGGTGGTGAGATCCATCCGTCTCAAGACGCACCGGCCATGTCTGGCGCGCCGCTAGAGAAGTTGGTGTACCAGTACCGTGAAGTGGAAGCGATTTTCGATCGTCTCGAGCAGCGTTTCCCTATCATGTTGACCGAGCGCATGCTGTATCAGCCTGGCTTGAGTAACGATATCCTGGCCGACGAAGCCAAGGTGAAACAGTGGTGTGACAACTATGTGGCAGCCCTGACGGAAGCAGAATCGGGTGGCTTCATCTTCAGCGCGGAAGCTTTCCTCGACCCAGAGCGTCAGGTCTATCTGCCTAAGGTGACGGTACGTAAGCATGGTATCGATACCCACTACCTGTTCTCTTACGACTTCCTGCAGTCGAGCGACTACCAGCGTATGACGGCCCTGGCCGAGGCGCTTGAAGGTCTGATCGAAGAGGGTGGTTATGTGAAGCGTGGCGAGCGCATGAAGGAAATTTCTTCATTCGTCGACGCCCTGGATTGGTTGATGAACGACTCTAAGCGTGGCCTCTACATCCAGCGCTACAAAGGATTGGGTGAGATGAACCCTGAGCAGCTGTGGGAAACCACCATGGATCCTGAGTCGCGTCGCATGCTTAAGGTGACCATCGAAGATGCCATTGCCGCCGACCAGCTGTTTACCTGTCTGATGGGTGATCAGGTTGAGCCGCGTCGTGACTTCATCGAGTCTAACGCCCTCAACGTGGCTAACCTGGACGTATAACGGCTAGCGAGTTTTAAAAGCCCCGGTCTTCCGGGGCTTTTTTGTGTCTGCGCTAAGACTTTACATCTTAAGACTTGCCTATTAGGTTAATCTACTGGGTTTCGCGAAAGGGATGTCGACGATGAAAAAAGCTTATCTTGCCGTGCTGTCTATCTTGTTACTCGCCTTAGGCTTTGGCCTGTTCCTTGGCGATACAGATAAAGGGGTCACGAGGGAGCAAGGTGCGATGCAGGAGCAGGTAAAACATCTGAAAGCACAGGATGAAGCCGACATTAAGGTTGCTATCGCAGATATTCAGCCTTCATCAGGAAAGGACTCAGAGATTAGCCCATCAAACAGTCAGCCTGATGCTGATTTAGCATCGGCAGACCAGCAGAATAGTTCGACAAGGTCCACTTCTTTATCCTCTTACCGAGTAACTCCCTCTCAGGCGGAATATGCCAGCTTAATGGAGCTGTACCTGGCAGACGAGGGCCCTTTCATGCGAGAGGGGACCGCCTACTTCTACGTTGCCAATCAGCAAGAGCCCTATTTCTTGGCATCACCGCCAGAGCTTAACGATTTAATGGCTAACGATACCGACCAATACATAGAGCTTAAGGTCGAGGAGTTTAACCAGATTGATGAGGCCTATGGTGACAATTGGGGTGGTGACTTTACCGAGTTAGTTGTGAATTATCACTATTGCAAGCAGAGTCGCTGTCTGCTGCGAGCCAGTCATGAGTCGGTAACCTTTCTTCGCGATTATGTCGCCCGCTATGAGCAGAGTCATCCGGAGTTAGAGGTCGATAGTATGACGACTGCTGGTGGCGATCTGTTGCTGATTTATCGCCGACGCTAATTCGTCTTAGACCTTGTCTATATCGCGCATTTGTTAATGATCCAGGCTGGCGCGAATCGCCCTAGCAAACTCCAGTGCCTGCGGGGTGTCACCATGCAGGCAGAGGCTGGTGGCCTGGCAGCTTACCGATTCACCCGTTACCGCCGTCACTTTCTGCTCTTCGACTATGGAGCTAACCTGTTCGAGCACCTTCTTGGTATCTTCGATAAGCGCGCCAGGCTGTGAGCGGGGAGCGAGCCGGCCATCGGCGAGGTAGCCTCGATCGGCGAAGGCCTCTTCGATCACCTCAAGGCCGGCGCGTCTCGCCTGAGTTACCAAGGGGCTACCCGTCAATATCATCAGCTTAAGCTTTGGATTGATCGCCTCTATGACCCGAATGAGAATGTCGCCTAGAGCGGGATCCTGAGCCGCATCATTGTACAGGGCACCGTGAGGCTTCACGTGGTGGAGATCGACGCCTAGCTCGTCGCATACGGCCTTTAAGGCGTTAATCTGTTGTAATAGCGAGTTAAAAAGCGGTTCCGCCTCTATGGCTATAGATAGGCGGCCGAAATTGGCTCTGTCGGGATAGCTGGGGTGAGCGCCAACCTTTACATGGTGCGCTTTTGCGAGTTTGACCGTCGCCAGCATGCTCTGTCGATCGCCGACATGACCGCCGCAGGCGACATTGGCTGAGGTGACCAGTGTCAGCAGCGCCTCGTCTTGTGGGCCTCCCTCGCCGAGGTCGGCGTTGAGGTCGATTCTTAGCGGCTTAACTTCCATCCATTACCCTCGCTAAGCGATAGAAATAGTGTTGCCATTCAAGGTTAGCATCTTCCACCTGATTGGGGCTGACATGCTGAAAGCGGATCGCTTGCCCTGCTCTGGCCTGGGCCAGTTTCCAGCGGTCGGCCTCGATCACCATGGCCATTCTCGGGTAGCCGCCGCTGGTCTGGGCATCGGCCTGTAACACTATAGGTTGGCCACTCGGCGGCACCTGAACCACGCCCGGTAGCACGGCGTGGGAGCGCAGACTCAGATGTTTGGCCGAATCCAGAGACTCGCCTGTCAACCGGGCACCCATGCGATCATTCTGGGGGGAAACGGTCCAGTGGCCATGCCAGAAGGCCTTGCGATCTTGATCGCTGAACTGGCTCATCTCTGGCCCGGGCAGGGCGCGCAGTATGCCGTCGTTGGCCCTGTGCACCGCGCCAACCGGACGACTGAAGTTCGCTTCAGCATGGACATTCAGGTTAAGGCTATCGCCCGAGGCGAGTTGTCGCCCCCGATGGCCACCGAAGTGTCCTGCTAGGAAGGTACCGTGACCGCCGAGAACCTCGGGGACCTTTATACCGCCGAGGACGGCCAGGTAGCCCCACACGCCCTGTCTTGGTCCCTTGATAGTTAGATGTTCCCCTGGGTTCACTCGGCCGCGCCAGCCGTGCCACAGGGGGCGGCCGTCTACCTTGCCCTTTATTTCACTCTTTATTTTAGCCTCGAAGGTGGCGCCGCACAGGGCGACCCAGCTCGGGGTCTCGAAGGTGATCTCATAGCTGCCGCTGGCGAGCTCGATGGCGGGGGCGTTATCCTCATTGCCCAGCAGGCGGTTGGCCAGGATCAGCGAGAAGCTATCCATGGCGCCACCGCTTGGTATGCCTAGGTGCCCCTGTCCCTGCCTGCCGAGATCTTGAATGCTGGCTAGGCCGTTTACCCTATCTAGCCGCATCATAGCGCTATCTCCACAGGGGTGAACCGTACCCTGTCGCCCGGCTGGAGCAGGCATGGGGTATCGCTGGTGGGATCGAATAGTGCCAGCTGAGTTTGGCCTATGATCTGCCAGCCACCCGGGCTCGCCAGTGGGTAGATACCCGTCTGCTCGCCGCCTATGCCAACGCTGCCTGCGGGAATGGTTAATCTCGGGGTCGCTAGCCTTGGCGTGTGTAAGCGCCTAGGCAGGCCTTCGAGGTAGGCAAACCCTGGTTGAAAGCCGATGAAGAACACCTGATAACTGGCCTGGCTGTGGCGTTTGATCACCTCTTCAGGGGAGAGGTGATGGAATTGGGCCACAGAGATCAGATCCGGCCCCGCGTCGCCGCCATAACTTACCGGGATCTCTATGGTGCGACTCTCACGTGTCTCTGTGGGTGCGCTCTGCCATAGTTCTGCCAGTCTCGCCTGCATGGCCTTTAACTGCCTGGTCTCTCTGACCACTATGCTCAGGTTGTTCATGCCGGGGATTGCTTCTTCGACACTGGGCAACTGGCGCAGCTGCTCGGCTAGCCAGCAAAGCTTAGACTGCACGGCCCAAGAGAGTGTGGTCTCGGGCGTAGGATCGAGTACCAGGGCGCGTTCGCCCAAGGGATAGATATTGATCTGCAAAGAGGGGATAAACCTATGACTGTCTCTCATCATTTGAGTCTAACGAGCTTGAGGCGCAATAGCCATCAATAGCATGTCCGGACATAAAAAAACGCACCCCTGAGGATGCGTTTTTTGTTTTATGAGCAGTGACTTATTGCAGCAGCGAGATATCGGCGGCGTGCAGGAACTGGGCTCTGAGCTTAGACAGCAGCGCCAGACGGTTCTGCTTGAGGGCCTCGTCGTCGGCCATTACCATCACATCTTCGAAGAAGGTGTCGACGCTTTCACGCAGGCTAGCTAGCAAGGCCAGTGCCTGTTGGTAGTCTGCGTTGGCAAATAGCGGCTCCAGTTGTGGCTGCAGCTCATTGAGCTTGCTGGCCAGCGCCTGTTCGGCGCTCTCTTGTAGTAGGCTGCTGTCGATATCGCTTGCGATCTCGCCCTCTACCTTGGCCAGAATGTTCGACACACGCTTGTTGGCTGCGGCCAGTGCGGCGGCCTGCTCCAGGCTTCTGAAGTGGGTGACCGCCTTGATGCGGCTGTCAAAATCGGCCGGTGAGGTTGGACGACGTGCCAATACCGCCAGGATCACATCGACGCTGATGCCTTGATCTTGGTACCAGGCGCGGAAGCGGCCCATCAGGAATTCCAGTACCTGCTCTGCGGTGTCGGCGTTGCTCAGGTTTGTACCATGAAGTTCCTGTGCCTTGGCAACCAGATCGACCAGGTCGAGTGGCAAGTTGTTTTCTACACAGATACGCAGGATACCGATAGCCGCGCGGCGCAGGGCGAAAGGATCCGCCGCTCCTTTTGGTGCTTGGCCTATGCCGAAGATGCCCACTAAGGTATCGAGTTTCTCCGCCAGTGCGACCGAGATAGAGATAGGCTGAGTCGGAACGCTGTCACCAGAGAACTTAGGCTTGTACTGCTCCTCAAGCGCCAGGGCAACCGCCTCGGTTTCACCGTCCAGGCGCGCATAGTGCATACCCATGGTGCCCTGTAGATCGGTAAACTCCATCACCATGTTGGTCATGAGATCTGACTTAGAGAGTAGACCCGCACGGCCTGCCTGCTCGCTGTCGGCGCCGATGCCTTGGGCGATGAAGGCGGCGAGGGCAGAGATGCGCTCGACTCTGTCTTTGATGGTACCAAGCTGCTGCTGGAATACCACGGTTTCCAGGCTGGCGAGACGAGATTCTAGGCTATGCTTCTTGTCTGTCTCGAAGAAGAATTCGGCGTCGGCAAGACGTGGACGAACCACCTTCTCGTTACCCGCGATGATCTGCGCCGGATCCTTTGATTCGATATTCGATACGAAGATGAAATGCGGCAGCAGAGTGCCCGCCTTGTCGAATACCGGGAAGTATTTCTGATCGCCTTTCATGGTGTAAACCAGGGCTTCGGCCGGTACGTCGAGGAACTTTTCTTCGAAGTTGGCCGTGAGCACTACCGGCCACTCGACCAGAGAGGTCACCTCTTCCAGCAGATCTTCATCGATCTCGGCGATGCCACCCATGGCATCGGCTGCCGCCTGAGCGTCGGCCTTGATGATGGCCATACGCGCCTGATAGTCGGCCATCACCTTGCCCTGGGTTTCCAGCGCGGAGAGGTAGTTATCGGCATGATCCAGCTCCAGAGTATCGACTCCCATAAAGCGGTGGCCGCGGATGGTGCGCGCCGATTCAATGCCCAGCAGTTCGCCAGGGATCAGCTCGTCGCCCATCAGCATGGTGACAGTGTGGACCGGACGGATAAATTGGGTCTTGTTGCTGCCCCAACGCATAGGCTTAGGGATAGGCAGTTTGTCTAGGGCGCGCTGGGCCATCTCGGCTACCAGTGACTTGGTTTCTACACCGACGACCTTGGCCTTGTGTAGTAACCACTCGCCCTTGTCTGTGGTGAGACGCTCGGCCTGTTCGACTGTGATGCCGTTGCCACGGGCCCAGCCCATGGCGGCCTTGGTTGGGTTACCATCGGCGTCGAAGGCCTGGGCGATTGCCGGGCCACGCTTCTCGACAACCTTGTCGGCTTGGGCGGTCACCAGGGCATTAACCTTTAGGGCCAGACGGCGCGGCGCTGCGTACCAGGTGGCCGACTCATAGCTAAGTTCGGCCTTCTGCAGCTCTTCTTCGAAGTTAGCCAGAAAAGATTCGGCTAAGGTGCGCAGCGATTTTGGCGGTAACTCTTCTGTGCCTACTTCAATGAGTAAGTTTTCAAATTTCATCTTAATATACCTCTACTTACACATTGGGAAGCCGAGTGCTTCACGGGCTTGGTAATAGGACTCAGCCACTGACTTGGCCATGGTGCGCACACGCAGAATATAGCGCTGACGCTCGGTGACCGAAATAGCATGACGGGCATCGAGTAGGTTGAAGGCGTGAGAGGCTTTCATCACCTGCTCATAGGCAGGCAAGGGCAGTGGCGTCTCGAGTGCTAGCAGCTCGTTACAAGCCTTCTCGCAGTCGTCAAACTGCTTGAACAGTACTTCTACGTTGGCGTGTTCGAAGTTATAGGTAGATTGCTCAACCTCGTTTTGATGGAACACATCGCCGTACATGATCTTGCCCATAGGACCGTCGGTCCACACCAGATCATAGACGCTGTCGACTTCCTGGATATACATGGCCAGACGCTCGAGACCATAGGTGATCTCGCCTGTCACAGGGCTACACTCCAGGCCGCCTACCTGTTGGAAGTAGGTAAACTGAGACACTTCCATGCCGTTTAGCCAGACTTCCCAGCCCAGTCCCCAGGCACCCAGGGTAGGTGATTCCCAGTTGTCTTCCACGAAGCGTACGTCATGGATATTCATGTCGACGCCCAAGGCCTCAAGAGAACCCAGGTAGAGTTCCTGGATGTTACTTGGCGACGGCTTAAGTACTACCTGGAACTGGTAGTAGTGTTGCAGACGGTTAGGGTTTTCACCGTAACGACCATCGGTAGGACGACGACATGGCTGAACATAGGCGCTGCTCATCGGCTCAGGGCCAAGAGAACGCAAGAAGGTCATAGGGTGGAAAGTGCCCGCGCCTACTTCCATGTCCAGCGGTTGAACGATGGCGCAACCTTGCTGCGCCCAGTATTCCTGCAGGGTTAAGATGAAACCCTGGAATGTTTTTACGTCATGTTTCGTCGTCATGTCTACTACTGTCAGCTTGTGATAGAAAATGGTTTCGATTATACCTTGTTGAAAAAGGCTTATGTAGGTTATTTTTTACCTTAACGGCGGAAAAATAGGAAAAAACACCATGGATGTAAAGCGTTGTGGCTGGGTCGGCGAGGATCCGCTATATAAGGCGTATCATGACGAGGTTTGGGGACGTCCCGTGTATGACAGTCGGGAGCTATTTGCCAAGCTCTGTCTCGACGGGCAACAGGCGGGTCTCTCCTGGATCACCATACTCAAGAAGCAGCAAAATTATGAGGCGGCCTTTGCCGATTTTGACCCCTATGTTATAGCCAAGTTCGACGAGGCAAAGGTAGAGGAATTACTACAAAATCCCGGCATCATTCGTAACAGGCTCAAGGTGAATTCCATCATCAAGAATGCCAAGGGTTACATCGCCTTCGTGGAGCAGGGCAACGACTTCTCCGAATTTCTCTGGAGTTTTGTCGGCGGTCAGCCCAAGTTGAATCACTTTCAGCGGCTGGAGCAGCTACCCGCGCAGACCCCCGAGTCGGAAGCCATGTCGAAGGCATTGAAAAAGCTTGGGTTTAATTTTGTTGGCCCGACCATCTGCTATGCCTTCATGCAGGCGGTTGGCATGGTCAACGACCATACCGCCGACTGTTTTTGCTACCAAGACAAGTCCAGTTAAGCGCATTAATAACCCTTAAAGCGCATGGTGGAAGGGTCATCTGTCTGCAGATAGATGGCCTGAAACTGTGTCTCACCCGTGTCGAGTTGGGTCTGCTTGATAAATGCGTAGTTTTTATCAAATTCACTCAGTTTATCAATACTTTGTTGGCTGATAGTGTCTGTTGTAAGGCTTAGGACGCAGATTCTGTCTCCGCAGGCATATTTTTCACTGTATATGGTCTCCCGCAAACGGGTGAGTCTGTCCGCCAGAGCCGTCTGGCGCTGTTGGCTGGTGGCATCATGGTTATCGAGGGACTCGATGAGATCGACATAGGCTTCCAGGTCTTGATCAAATAGTTTTTTTATCTGCTCACCATCAACGACCTCCTGCGCGTCAATGATTTGCGCCACCAGCTGCTTGGCCGAGGTCCGCTTGTCGTCCTCTATCTCATTCGATTCGGGTGTATCTGTATCGATCTTATTGCCGCCGTCGGTGTTCTCACTTATAAGGCTTACTGTTTCTACCTTGCTGCTTGTTTGGAGCTGGGTCGGAGACTGACGTTGAGTACTTCTGTCCTGGTCTGTCTGGGCGATGGGGATCTTTGGCTCATCTCTTGGCTGAGTATGGTCTGCCTCTAGCATCAAATAGGCGATGGCCGAGGCGGATAATAATATAAGTAGGGGAAGTTTTAGGAATTTCATTTCCAGCATCCTTTTGGTTGTGCTCTTCCAGATTGAGCTTTGGTCGATTAGCTTAGGCTAATTTGCTGGCGAATGTAAATGCAAGATATAAAAAAAGGATGTTCCACGTGAAACATCCTTTTTGCTTTTTAGGTCATTTTTGACCTGTTTTTAAATTTTTCTGAAATTAAAATTTGTGGCTTATCTCTGCCAGATTTTAAAATTGAAAACGTTTAAATTTCGAAGAAAAACGGCTTACGTTTAGTCTTGTCACCATTGAGTTGATTCATCGACTCGGCATCGAACAGCTTACCGTTGACCATGGTGTAACTCACCTTATCTGTGACTCGGATATTCTCAAGGGGATTGCCGTCGATAACGATCAGGTCGGCAAGCTTACCTGTCTTGATCGAACCGAGTTGATGATCCATGCCGAAGGTTTCCGCCGGGTTGATGGTTGCCGTCTTCAGCACCTCCATGTTGCTCATGCCACCCTGGGCAAACATCCACATCTCCCAATGAGCGGCTAAGCCTTCGCGTTGACCGTGGGCACCAATGTTGGGTTTCACACCCAGCTCGTTGAGTTCGTTGGCGACTCTGGCAACGTTGAAGTGGTTATAGTGAGCATCGGGCGCGGTAGGACGACGCATAGAGCGGGCCTGCAGCAGATCGCTCGGTACATATTTAGACAGGCGAGGGTGAGCCCAAACATCTGTCTTATCGTACCAATAGTTCTCGCCGGAGATACCACCGTAGGCCACGACCAGTGTCGGCGTATAGTGAACCTCTGTCTGACTCCAGAACTGCTTGATGTCGCTGTAGATGGCCGCGGCGGGCAGCGAATGTTCTACCGTGGTGTGGCCATCGGCGATCATGGTCAGGTTGTGCTGTAGCAGGCTGCCGCCTTCCGGGACTACCATCATCTCGAGTTCTCTCGCCGCCGCGATTACCTGCTGACGCTGATTGCGCCTTGGCTGGTTATAGCTCTTCACACTGAAGGCGCCAACCTTCTTGAGGCGCTCCAGATGGAACTTGGCGTCGTCTACCGAGTCGATGTGAGAGGTATAGCCGGGTAAGTTAGCCCCATAGAGAATCGTCCCGGTTGAGAAGATTCTCGGCCCGACAATGTTACCGGCCTTCTGCTGCTCTGAGGCGGCGAAGATCTCTGTAGTGTCGTTAGAGGGGTCGTGAATACTGGTTACCCCAAGCGCCAGATTAGCGTAGAGCTCCCAGTTCTGCTGAGGAATGATCTCATTCTCTCCTTGAGCACCGTGGGCGTGGGCATCGAACAAGCCGGGCATTATGCTCTTGCCCTTGATGTCGATAACCTGTGCACCCTTAGGCACCTGGGTGTTGGCGTCGCCGACGGCGACGATCTTGTTGTTTTCGACGATCACCACACCGTTTTCGATCACCTTATCCTCTTCCATAGTGATCACTCGGCCGCCGACGAAGGCTATGGTTCCACGTGGAACATCTGCCTTCTTCTCGAAGCCAATCTGAGTGATCTTAGGTTCGATAGTCGGCGTTTTCTCGTCGGTCTGATAGTCGGCGTCGACTTCCATCTGGTACAACTCTGGGCCTAGGGTCCAGTAGAGCTGGTCGCTGTCGCCGTTCCAGCTGATGCTTTCACCGGCGCGCACGCTGAGCTGAGTCACAGGGAGATTATCGGCCTTAGGACCTATCTCTATGGTCTCGCCATGCTTGGCAAATGGGGTAACCCACACCTTGAAGCGCTCGGCAAAGGCGAGTTGCTTGCCGTCTGGAGAGACCCTGAATTCGGTGGCATGCTTGCTGGTGTAGTGCACCCGTTTCTGGAAGCCATGCAGGTTGATCGAGGCGAACTGAGGTGTCTCGCCATGATCCATGAAATAAACACGGTCACTCTCGGCACCAAACTGGGGTTGAAAGCCATCGGGTGTTATCTTACGGTTTTCCTTACCCTTGATGTCGACAACATAGAGGCCGGGTTCCTGTGACCAGGTGCGTGGCGTGATATAACCGCCCTTGATCTTACGATAAACCACGAGTTTACCATCGGGTGAGAAGGTGGGCTCTACATATTTGCCCGGCTCCTGGGTCAATCTCTTGCTACGACCGCCTCTGGCATTGATGACACGAACACTACCCTGTTGGTCGTCGTCCCAGGTAGTGAAGACAATCTTCTTACCGTCGCGAGACCACTGAGGATAGAGTTCCCTGACTTGGTCGTCCAAGTCCGTCAGGCGGCTAACCTTACCCTCGGGCAGACGCTTAATCCAGAGTTTACCCAGGGCTTCATATACCACCTTGTCGCCGTCCGGTGATACCTGCGCCATGCGCAGCATCTTCACGTCGAAGCTCTCTTGATCGATATTCTGCTTGAAGCGTACCGATGGCTGCACCGCCAGTTCGGTTTTCACCTTGAAGGGGATCTCTTTGACCGATTTGCTCTCGACGTCCAGACGATTGATCTTACCACCAGCCCAGAAGACTAACTCCTGGTTGTCGGCTGTCCAGCTCATGGTAGGGTAGACGCCATGGATGGCCCAGGTTTCCTGCATGTCACGATCTAGCTTGTCGTAGAGCTTGGTCTTCTTGCCAGACTTTAGATCCAATAGGTAGAGGGTAGATTGGAAACCATCACGCTTGATGTAGGCGAGTTTAGTGCCATCCGGGCTCGGGGTTGGGCGAATCGCGCCGCCAGTGCCTTCGACCAATACCTCTATGTCACCGGTCTGGGTGTCGTAGCGTTTGATCTTATAGATGCCTTTTACCGAGTCCTTGGAGTAATGGAAGGTCTTACCCGGTGTGGCATCCTGGCTGAAGTAGACGTAGCGGCCGTCTGGTGAATAGGCGGGTTCGCCCAGGTCTTTCTGCTCGTTGGGGCGCTCTGTTAGCTTAACGCCTGTACCGCCGGCAACGTGATATAGCCAGACTTCGCCAGCCCCCAGGCTACGGCTGCCGGTAAAGTGTTTACGGCCGATGAGATATTGAGAATCTGGGCTCCAAGCCGGGCTGTTGAGCAGGCGGAAGGTTTCCTTGGTGACAGGGCGGGGATCTGTGCCATCGGCGTTCATCACCCAAATATTGTCGCCGCCATCTTCATCTGAGGTGAAGGCGATGTACTTGCCATCCGGGCTATAGACGGGTTGCATCTGCCAGGCGATGCCTTGGGCCAGGGGCTTAGCTTCGCCCCCTTCGATGGGCATCTGATAAATATCACCCAGCAGGTCGAACACTATCTGTTTGCCGTCTGGACTGACGCTGACGTTCATCCAGGTGCCTTCGGTGACATCTATCTTAACCTGTTCCAGTGGGGCTTTGGCGGGTTCATTAACCTGCCAGGCCGGAGGCGCATCTTTGTCTGCCGCCCAGGTCGGCAGGGCAAGTGTGAGGGCAATTGCCGTGCATAGGGGCGTTAATTTTTGTTTTAGCATAGGAGTTCCCAGTTTCATTATTATCCTTGGTTGGGCGCCTTTGAGTGGCTACAGAGAGGTAGTTGTATACAATCAGCACTAGTTATCGCACAAATTCGATAACAGTAAAACCTAAATTCTGTGACATTTGGTGAATGGTGAGGATAGCCTGGGCGGCTTAAATTGGGCTTAAGTTAGATAGGCTGAAAACCTTAGTGAATATATCAAGGGTAGGTTAAGTCGGTATTTACCTAGCTGCTAAAGTTGTGTAACCGGAAGTGAAATCGGGTTGAAAGTATAAAGGCAGCCTAGGTGGCTGCCAGTGGAGGAGATAAAGCTGGGCTAATCGGCTAACTGTACGCTATCGCCGATGCAGATCTCGGCATCGTTGAGTACGCGACAGGTGACGCCGCCGCGCCAGTCTGGTCGCAGGGCTGCTTCGAGTCCTGCATAGGCCATCTCCATCTTCTTACAGGGATCGGTTTCACCTGTGATCTCCAGTTGTAAGTCGCCTACGTGAATAACCTTGCCGAGATCTTTTTCGCTGAAGCTGATGCCATCTATGAGTAAGTTGGCTCTGCGTGTGGTCCAGGGAAGTTCGGTATCGAGTGCCTCGCAGGCGGCGAGCCATTGCTGCGCCGACAGTAGGGTGACTTGACGTTTACTTGGCTTTCCAAATACATCTTGTGCAACCCCTGTGCTGGTGGTGACGAGTGCCGCCGAGGTTTCCAGCATGGGTCCACCTTTGACTACCTTGTAGCTAATGCCTTGTAAACTTGCCATTTCTATCAATCCTTTTGAATGCCGAATCTCAGTGTAAACCGTGACTCGAACCGCTGGCAAGGGGAATCGGCTGGGTGCCGAGTGCGCATAGGCGCTGGGGAAGGTGCGGGTCGATTAAGGCAGAAGAGCATGAGCGACTGCCTTAATCGGTGGAACTTGAGTTGGATTAGAGACCCTTCTTGATCAGATATTGATAAGGCGTCGACTCGGTCTGGCTGGCGATCAGGGTGTGATCCATAAACTCACAGAAGCTGGGAATGTCACGTGTGGTCGCCGGGTCGTCGGCGATGATTAGCAGAGTCTCTCCCTCGTTCATCTTGCGCACCGATTTTCTCACCATCATCACAGGCTCGGGACAACGTAGTCCCAGGGCGTCGAGTTGGTGTTGTGCTTGTGCAAAAGGGTCGCTCATATCGTAAACCTTAATTGAAGTGAGACCGGATAAAATCGAGGGGGCTAATATTACGCTAGCCGGGCATTTAAGCCAAGTCGCGCCCCCTGGATTTGTGATCCTATAAAGGACGTTTCACGTGAAACACCCTGGATTATACCAGAGAGGCGAAGCGCGCATGAGTAACATCTTGCAGAGCCGTTGGGGTGAGTTCGATATCCAGGCCGCGGCGTCCACCACTGACATAGATCTGCGCCAGCTGCTGGGCACTCTCGTCGATAAAGGTGGCAAGTCGTTTCTTCTGCCCAATAGGGCTAACGCCACCTAACACATATCCTGTGCTGCGCTGCACCTTTTCCGGCGCGGCCATGGCAGCCTTCTTGGCTTTCGCCGCCTTCGCCAGTTGTTTTAGGTTGAGCTTCTTGTCTACGGGAATGATGGCTACCACCAGGGTGCCGTTATCGAGTTCGGCGACCAGGGTCTTAAATACCCATTCCAGTGGAAGCTGAAGCTTCTCTGCCGCCTCCAGTCCATAGGCGCCGGCATTGGCGTCGTGTTGATATTCATGGAGACGATAGGGGATCTTGGCCTTATCGAGCATCTTAGTTGCGGGTGTCATGATTCTCTCTTTCTAAGGATTTACGCATCACGCTGACCAATAGGTCTGAGTAGGGAAGTGTAGCGACAAGCTGCCAGCCTAGGCTGTGATAGAGGGCGAGGTTTTTGGCTTCGGTTTGCAGATAGAGGCTGTCTGCGTCAAAGGCTAAGGCATATTGTTCGGCAACGGCGATTAACGCTTTAGCTATGCCCAGACCTCGATAAGAGGGGCTTACATAGATGCCGCCGAGCCAGACGCTATCGGCAGGATATTGAGGGTTTTCCTGATACCTGAGCTGGATGGCACCGACGGGAACATTGTTATGCAGGGCTAGCCAGAGCTGGGGAAGGCCCGCCAATTGCAGATATTGGCTCAGGGTGTGGGTTAATTCGGCTTGGCTGCGATTCGGCCCCAGGTGACCCCATTCTTCATGATACCAGGTGGCCACTTGGCCTATGGCCTCTGGCTTGTCGATTAACCGAATTATTTCCATATGCCCCCATCTTAATTCATGCGCCTGATGATGATATTACAGCAGTGGTGGCGAAGTTAAAGCTAGAAACTATCTTATACCAATCGTAGTAAATAGCTGTTCATTCTAGCTTGTTAAAATGCGCGATAACGGCGTTAGTATTTTTGATTGTAGAATAACTACTTATCTAAAAATCCGGCCTTGTTCTCACGCGTTTTCCCTGCGCTATTTCTGACCATCTACTTACTGTGATTGGTATTAGTCGCTTGAGGCGTAAAAGGCCTGCTGAGGAAAGTGTGGTCTTGGTGTTTCACGTGAAACAAAAAAAGGAGCGACTGGGTCGCTCCTTTTCTTAGGCAAAACGGTAAGGGACGCGTTAGGCGCGTTCGAATACGGTTGCTATACCTTGGCCCAGACCGATACACATGGTCGCCAGACCTAGGGTCGCATCTTTGCTTTCCATCAGGTTGATCAGCGTGGTCGAGATACGTGCGCCCGAGCAGCCCAGTGGATGACCCAGGGCGATGGCTCCGCCGTTGAGGTTGACCTTCTCATCCACCAGATCCATCAAGCCAAGGTCTTTCACACATGGCAGTGACTGCGCGGCGAAGGCCTCGTTGAGCTCGATAAGGTCGATGTCGTTCATGGTGAGGCCGGCGCGTTGCAACGCCTTCTGGGTGGCCGGTACCGGACCATAGCCCATGATGGCGGCGTCACAACCAGCAACCGCCATAGAACGGATACGAGCACGGATCGGCAGACCCAAGGCCTTGGCTTTCTCTTCTTCCATGACCAACATGGCCGAGGCGCCGTCAGACAATGCCGAAGAGGTACCCGCGGTGACAGTACCGTTGGCTGGGTCGAATACCGGACGCAGGGTCGCCAGCGATTCCAGAGAGGTCTCGGGACGAATTACTTCGTCATGCATAACCTTGATCAGTGCGCCGTTGGCATCGTGACCCTCGATAGCATGGATCTCGTTGGCAAAGCGGCCTTCGACCGTTGCCGCGTGGGCACGTTGGTGTGAACGTACCGCAAACTCATCTTGCTGTTGGCGCGTGATGCCGTGCATCTTGCCTAGCATCTCGGCGGTGAGGCCCATCATGCCCGAGGCCTTGGCGACGTTGGTGGCCAGGCCTGGGTGGAAGTCGACACCATGGTTCATAGGTACGTGGCCCATGTGCTCGACACCGCCGACGATAAAGGTATCACCCATGCCTGTCATGATGGCGCGAGCCGCCTGATGAATGGCTTCCATGGAAGAACCACACAGACGGTTTACCGTCACCGCTCCGGCCTGTTTCGGAATGCCGGCTAGCAGCGCCGCGTTACGTGCGATGTTGAAGCCCTGTTCCAGCGTCTGTTGCACACAACCCCAGATCACGTCTTCAATGGTGTTAGGATCGAGTTGAGGATTGCGAACCAAGAGGGCCTTCATCAGCTCGGCAGAGAGCGACTCGGCGCGCACGTTTCTGAATACCCCAGCCTTAGAGCGGCCCATGGGAGTACGGATGCAATCTACAATAACTGCTTGTTTCATTATTCTATTCCTTCCGGGTGATTAGGCTAGGTAGTAACTGCCGTTGGTGGCAGCCAGTTCACGCATCTTGTCGGTTACCTGATACAGGCCACCCAGGTGGGCGTACTGATCGGCAAGGGCGACGAAGTTAGCGACACCTAAGGTGTCCAGGTAGCGGAACACACCTCCTCTGAATGGAGGGAAACCGAGTCCATAAACGAGTCCCATATCGGCTTCGGCCGGCGTGGCTATGATGCCTTCTTCCAGACAACGAACCGTCTCGATGATCATAGGGATCATGGTGCGGGCGATGATCTCGTCGCTGCTGAACTCCTTCTGCTCGCCGAAGGCGTTGCCCAGTAGTTCATAGCTGAGCGGGTCGACCTCTTTCTTCGGCTTGCCACGACGATCTACCGAATATTGGTAGAAGCCTTTGCCATTCTTCTGACCGAAGCGCTCGGCTTCGAACATGACGTCGATGGCGTCTTTGCCTTCTTTAGCCATTCTGTCAGGGAAGCCTTCGGCCATAACGGCCTGGGCGTGATGACCCGTGTCCAGACCAACGACGTCTAGTAGGTAGGCGGGGCCCATAGGCCAACCGAACTGCTTCTCCATCACCTTGTCGATGGCAGCAAAGTCGGCGCCATCTTCTAGCAGGCCGCTGAAGCCGGCGAAGTAGGGGAAGAGTACACGGTTAACGAAGAAGCCTGGGCAGTCGTTGACCACGATAGGCGTCTTGCCCATCTTGGCGGCGTAAGCCACGACGGAGGCAACTGTCTCTTCTGAGCTATGCTCGCCGCGAATGACCTCAACCAGTGGCATCTTGTGTACCGGGTTGAAGAAGTGCATGCCACAGAAGCGCTCTGGTTTCTGCAGGCTCTTGGCCAGCAGATTGATTGAGATGGTGGAGGTGTTAGAGGTGATGATGGCATCTTCGCCCACAACCTGCTCGACTTCCGCCAATACGGTCGCCTTCACCTTAGGGTGCTCCACCACTGCTTCGACCACGACATCGGCTTGCTTGAGCGCGTTGTAGTCCAGGGTTGCCGTGATGTTGTTGAGTATGCCCGCCATCTTAGCCGGTGTCGAGCGACCACGATTGATCTGCGCCGTGAGCAGCTTGGCTGCCTCGTTGAGGCCAAGATCCAGTGCCGCCTGATTGATATCTTTCATCACAATAGGCGTGCCCTTGCTGGCGCTCTGGTATGCGATACCGCCACCCATGATGCCTGCGCCCAGCACGGCGGCGGAGTTAACCGCTTGCGCCTGTTTGGCAGCCTTCTTGGCCTTGCCTTTAACCAGCTGGTCGTTAAGGAAGATACCGATAAGTGCCTTGGCCACGTCTGTCTTGGCTAGCTTGATGAAGGCCTGATGTTCTACCTGTAGTGCCTCGGCGCGCTCGCTCAAGGCGGCCTTCTCGATCACTTCGACAACAGCCATAGGCGCAGGATAGTGTTTACCGGCAACCTTGAACACCATGCCCTTGGCGGTGGCAAATGACATCATGGCTTCCAGCTTAGGCAGGGTCAGCGGCGACAGCTTGCGCTGACGACGGGCTTGCCAGTCAATCTTCTCGCTGATGGCATCTTGCAGCATCTGGCGCGCCGCCGTTTCCAGCAGCTCTGGGGCAACTACGGCGTCGATGGCGCCAACCTTGAGGGCGGCTTCCGGGCGTTGATCTTTACCTGTGGTGATCCACTCAAGTGCGTTGTCGGCACCTATCACGCGAGGCAGACGCACAGTACCGCCAAAACCAGGAATGATACCAAGCTTAGTCTCTGGCAGGCCGATACGCGCCGAGGTGTCGGCGATACGTAAGTCTGTGGCTAGGATAGTTTCGCAGCCGCCGCCCAGGGCGAAGCCCTTGATGGCTGAGATGGTTGGGAAGGGCAGATCTTCGAGCTTGTTGAACACCTTGTTGGCGTCTTCCAGCCAGCCCTGTAGCACGCTGTCGTCTTGTGCAAAAAGTCCCAGGAATTCTGTGATGTCGGCGCCTACGATAAAGGCATCTTTGCCCGAGGTGAGCATCAGACCCTTAACCCCTTGGGTTTGTGCTAGGGCATCGAGTGCGTCGTTAAGGGAGTTGAGGGTTTCTCGATCAAACTTATTGACTGAGCCCTCGGCGTTAAAACAGAGCCGAGCGATATTGTCTTCAAGTAATTCCACTTGAATCGTAGGACTTTGGTAGATCATTGCTTGCTTCCTTATTGCTTAAAGAGCGCCACCCACTATTAGAATCTTATAGCGTAGGTAAAAATCTCTATCTTACAGCAGGCCATCATTTGACCAGTTGCTGCTCAGTGTGCGTCTAAATCAGATAAATTTCAACACCCAATTTAAACACTTGTTTAATTTTGTTCGATTAGGGGGATTTTTGCCCTTATGTTAGACTCACTAGATCATAGTCGCTGTGCTAAAAATAGGGCCTTGGGATAGCGCATTTCATCCAAAAGAATGGGGTGCAACCTAGGGCCACAGAAGAATAACAGGAAGCTTATTATGGAAAACTTAGCCACCCTCTATCCCGCCCATATTATTGAACTGAACCGGCGCGTCGCCGAGATCACCGCAAGAGAGCAGTTGGCCGGCTTAGTGATTCATTCGGGTCAGCCTCATCGTCAGTTTCTCGATGATCTGGATTATCCCTTTAAGGTCAATCCGCACTTCAAGGCCTGGCTTCCGGTTATCGATAATCCCCACTGCTGGCTGATCGTCAATGGCCGCGACAAGCCGCAACTCATCTTCTATCGTCCGGTGGATTTTTGGCATAAGGTCGCCGATCTGCCAGAGGATTTTTGGACGACCGAGATAGAGATCAAGGTGCTGACCAAGGCCGACAAGGTGGCGGATCTGCTGCCGGGTAATTTGCAGGAGTGGGCCTATATTGGCGAGCATCTGGATGTCGCCGACGTGCTGGGCTTTGGTAGCCGTAACCCTGAGGCGGTGATGAGCTACCTGCATTATCACAGAGCCAGCAAGACAGCCTATGAGTTGGCCTGCATGCGCAAGGCGAGTGAGATAGGCGTGCGTGGTCATGTGGCGGCCAAGAGCGCCTTCTATGCGGGCGCGAGCGAGTTTGAGATCCAGCAAGCCTACCTGGCAGCGACCGATATGGGCGAGAACGATGTGCCCTATGGCAACATCATCGCGTTGAATCAAAACGCCTCAATCTTGCACTACACGGCGCTGGAGCATGTGTCGCCCAAGCAGCGACTCTCCTTCCTTATCGATGCCGGTGGTAGCTTCCATGGCTATGCCTCGGACATCACCCGTACCTACGCCTTCGAAAAGAACCTGTTCGGCGACCTGATTGCCGCCATGGACAAGTTACAGCTGGCCATCATCGAGATGATGCGTCCGGGCGTGAAATATGTGGATCTGCATCTGGCGACACACCAGAA
This sequence comes from Shewanella alkalitolerans, assembly GCF_019457575.1. Lineage (NCBI taxonomy): Bacteria > Pseudomonadati > Pseudomonadota > Gammaproteobacteria > Alteromonadales > Shewanellaceae > Shewanella > Shewanella alkalitolerans. The sequence continues at coordinate 24,314 of NZ_CP080422.1, forward strand.
GCTGGCGCAGCTGCTGCTGGACTTCAAACTGGTGCAGGGCGATCCCCAGGGACTTATCGAGCAGGGGATCACCAGCGCCTTCTTCCCCCATGGTCTGGGGCATATGTTGGGTCTACAAGTACATGATATGGGCGGCTTCCTCCATGACGAGCGCGGCACCCATATCGCACCGCCGGAGGCGCATCCCTTCCTGCGTTGTACCCGCACCCTGGCCGCTAACCAAGTGCTGACCATAGAGCCTGGGCTTTACATCATCGACAGCCTGCTCAATGAGCTGAAACAGGATGGTCGCGCCGATTGGGTTAACTGGCAGATGGTGGATCAGGTGCGCCCCTTCGGTGGTATTCGTATCGAAGACAATGTGATCGTCCATAGCGATCATAACGAGAATATGACTCGCGATCTGGGTCTGCACGGTTAACAGGTAAGGCGTTTTTGAGCGAGAGTTATCCCATTCCGGCCAAGCCGATCACCATAGAAGAAGAGATAAAGCATAGCCGCTTTATCTCTTTTCTATTTCACTGCCCATCGGAAGATGCGATGAAGTGTGCGCTTACTAACATTAAGGCCGAGTATCCGGGAGCGAATCACTATTGCTACGCCTTTATCGCCGGAGCGCCGGACAATAATGTGGCCATGGGCAGCAGCGATGATGGTGAGCCGTCCGGCAGCGCCGGGCGTCCTATGCTGGCAAGCCTGCAAGGCGTCGAAATTGGTGAGATAGGCGCCGTCGTGGTGCGCTATTTTGGCGGTACTAAGTTAGGTGTCGGCGGCCTGGTGCGCGCCTATAGCTCTGGTATCAAACAGGGGCTGGCGCAGCTGGAGACTGAGATAAAGCAGATCCGCTATCCGGGGCGGCTGGCCTGTGACTATCATCAGCTCAAAGATGTGGAGCACTTTCTCGAGCTCTGTGAGGGGCTGATTGTCGATAAGGTGTTTACCGACAGGGTGAGCCTGAGCTTCGAGATGCCCAAGGCGACTCAGAGCCGTTTCAATCAGGAGCTTGCGACCCTGAGTCAGGGACGCCTCAAGGCGGAGTTTTCTGACTGATGCCCAAGCGGAAGCGAGAGCGGGCTAACATGTTCGCAAAGGGCTTTTTGCCTTGGGTCACAAAGCGCCAATAAATTTTATACAACTGCCGGGATAAACTATGCGAGAATGCGCCAGTGCGTCTTCGCAAACGGAATAATAAAAACGCCCTAATGCAATATAGAACCATTATAAGAATTACAGGCCTACTCATGGGGCTGTTTTCTTTGTCGCTTCTGCCGCCAGCGCTGGTTGCCGTGATCTATAAAGATGGCGGAGGCACCGCCTTTCTGCAGGCCTTCTTCCTCAGCTTGTTACTCGGCTTCGTGCTCTGGTATCCCAACAGACGTCACAAGAAGGACCTGCGCACCCGCGAGGGCTTCATGCTGGTGGTGCTCTTCTGGGGCGTGTTGGGCTCCATAGGTGCCGTGCCTTTTATCTTCTCCAGTCAGCCAGACCTCTCGCTAACCGACAGCTTCTTCGAGTCCTTCTCGGCGCTCACCACTACAGGGGCGACAGTGCTGGTGGGGCTCGATAGCCTGCCCAAGGCGATCCTCTTCTATCGCCACCTATTGCAGTGGCTCGGCGGCATGGGGATCATCGTCTTGGCGGTAGCCATCCTCCCCGTGCTCGGGATCGGGGGGATGCAGCTCTACCGTGCGGAGATCCCCGGGCCGGTGAAAGACAGTAAGATGACGCCGCGAATCGCCGAGACCGCCAAGGCGCTCTGGTATATCTATCTGGCGTTGACCATCGCCTGTGCCTTCGCCTACTGGGTTGCCGGCATGGATGTGTTCGATGCCATCTGTCACTCGTTTTCTACCATCGCCATCGGCGGCTTCTCCACCCACGACGCCAGCATGGGCTACTTCGATAGCACGGCGATCAACATGGTGTGTGTGGTGTTTCTGTTGATTGCGGCGCTGAACTTCAGCCTGCACTTTGCGGCCTTTACCCGCCGCGGCATCAACCTCAAGGTCTATCTGAGAGACGCCGAGTTTAAGGCGCTTATCGTGATCCAGCTGGCGCTGACGCTGATCTGTTTCGCAACCCTCTACCATACCGGCATCTATGACAGCGCCGAGGAGACCTTCGACTTCGCCCTGTTCCAGGCGGTGTCTATCTCTACCACGGCCGGCTTCGGTACCGAAAGCTTCCATATGTGGCCGCTGTTCCTGCCTATGCTGCTGATCTTCTCCAGCTTCATCGGTGGCTGTGGCGGCTCGACCGCCGGCGGCATCAAGGTGATGCGGATGATCTTACTGCTGCTGCAGGGCTCCCGTGAATTGAAACGCCTGGTGCACCCCAGGGGCATGTTCTCCATCCGTATCAATGGCAAGGCGTTGCCGGATCGCATCATAGATGCGGTATGGGGCTTCTTCTCTGCTTACGCCCTCGTTTTTGTGGTTTGCATGTTGATCCTGATGGCGCTGGGCATGGATAATATCACCGCCTTCAGCGCGACCGCGGCCTGTTTGAATAACCTGGGGCCTGGGTTGGGTGAGGTGGCCAGTAACTATGCCAGCATTGGCGATGGCGAGAAGTGGGTGTTGGTGGTGGCCATGCTATTCGGCCGATTGGAAGTGTTTACCTTATTGGTGTTGTTTACACCGACTTTTTGGAAGAATTAATGAGTCGTACCCTAATTATCTATTCGACCGTAGACGGTCAGACGAAAGCCATCTGTGATCAGATTGCCGAGCAGTGCAAGTCGGATACCCAGCTGGTGACCATGGTCAGCCTGGAAGAGGCGCAGTCGGTCAATCTCTCCTATTTTGACAAGGTTATCATAGGGGCGAGCATTCGTTACGGCAAACACAGACCCGAGCTGTTCCAGTATGTGAATCGCCACAGAGCCGTGTTAAACGGCAAGAAGAACGCCTTCTTTACCGTGAACGTGGTGGCAAGAAAGCCGGAGAAGAATACGCCCGAGACTAACCCTTACATGAAGAAGTTTCTGCAGTTGTCGCTGTGGCAGCCTCAGCAGCTGGGGGTCTTTGCGGGTAAGATCGATTATCCCAAGTACCGTTTCTTCGATAAGTTCATGATCCGTTTCATCATGTGGATCACTAAGGGCCCCACTGATACCTCGGGTACCTATGAATTTACCGATTGGGATAAGGTGCAGGAGTTTGCGAAAGCCTTTAGCGAGCGTTAAAGGCTTTCATCTTCGCAGGAATTATACGCAGTAACGCTTGTAGAGAATCGAGATCACCTCGGTGACCTGCTCGTTCTTAAGTGTGTAGTAGACGATCTGTGAGCTCTTACGGGTCGCCACCAAGTCTTCGGCGCGCAGTACTGCCAGGTGTTGTGACAACGCAGACTGGCTCAGAGGCACGTTTTCATTCAGCTGTGTCACGCTCAGTTCATTGTCGAGTAGCTGGCACAAGATCATCAGTCTATAAGGATTTGCTATTGCCTTTAGCCACTTGGCTGCGCTCTGGGCATTGGTGACCATTGCATCTACATCAATATCTTTTTGCATACGGCAACTCTCTTGTACTCGATTAATTAGATTATTCTAATTGAATGGGAAAGTGAAAGCAATGATACTCAGCCAGCCTGGGTAACTCAATGGGAGCCGACCTGTGTCCTTTTAGGATTGCTCATGATTTTGTAGTTATTTTACCCCGAGTTAAATATCCAATTGGTGGTGTATTTCACAAAAACCTTAACTAAATTGTGATCCAATTTGGGGTTTCTCTGGCACTTTGCTGCAACAATGTGGCTCTCTTTTCCGATACAGATGAGTCGCTTATGGCTTCAGTACTAATTGTTTACTATTCTCGCGGTGGCCATACGGCCAAGATTGCCCAGGCGATGGCGGCGCACTTGGACGCTCAAGGGCACAGTTGCGACGCCCTGCGTATTGGCGAGTTTGAGCATATCGATTGGGAAAAATACGACTATGTTGCCGTGGGCGCCTGCGTACTCTATGGCAGCTACCATAAGTCTGTGTTCGAATTTGTCACCCGCTACCAGGCCGAGCTGGCGGCTAAGCCTAACAGCTTTTTCAGCGTCAACGTGGTGGCCCGTAACCCCGAGAAACGGATCCCCGAGAACAACAAGTATCTGCAGAAGTTTATTGAGCTCTCTCCCTGGAAGCCGAAGGACGTTAAGGTGATTGCCGGCAAGGTGGACTATCCCTCCTGGCGTTGGTATGACAGGTGGATGATCCAGCTGATCATGAAGATCACCGACGGCCCAACCGATCCTAAGGCGGTGATCGATTACACCGACTGGGAAGATGTTAAGCTATATGCCGAGCATCTGCTGACCCTCAAGGATTAGCCTCTACTCTCTATTCATCGCGCCCTGGCAACAGCCCTTGCCTCGGCGCGATCTTGCTTGTCACCTGGTCTGACCTCTGGTAGCCTTTGCCCTTCATTTAAGGGAGCCGGGTGAGATGAACCTCTATTTTCGTTTGTTTTGGTTGATGTTTTGGCGGGTACGTCATTGTCGTCGTATCGATTTTCTGGGCACGAGTACCATCAGCTATCGCGCCTTGCCGCTGGATTGCGACATTAACCTGCACCTGACCAACTCCCGCTATCCGGCCCTGATGGATCTGGCCCGTACCTATATGCTGGCCGAGATGGGGCTGCTGAAACGCTTCTTGAAGCTCAAGTGGCTGCCGATCGTCAACGCCGCCGAGTTCACCTATATTCGCGACATCAAACCCCTGTGTAAATTCGACATTCAGAGTCGAGTGGTGGGTTGGGACGAGAAATACTTCTATGTCGAGCAGCGCTTCGTCAGCGGCGACACCCTTCACTGCATCGTGCATGTGCGCGGTGTGTTCATGAATAACCGCAAGCAGGTACCGATTAAGGAGATGCTCAAGGAGGCGGGCTTCGAAGGTCCCGAACCTTGCCTACCGCCGGAAATCGAAAAGTGGAAAGCCTTCCTGACGCTCAAGAAAGAGCGCAACCTGCCCGCTTAACTCTTTTTGGGATTAGGGTTTAGGGAATGGGGCGAAATCCGGCCTGCACCGCGATGCGGGTGAGTTCTATCTCTTCCTGTACCTGAATCCAGGCGCCTCGGGTGTTGGCCTGATTCAGGTATCTGTCGATGGGATCCAGTTGGTACAGCTTGAGGCGATTTCTGGCGTGGATCAGGCAAGGGATCAGGGCGCAGTCCGCCATGGTAAAGGCATCGCCGCAGAGCCAGTGATGCCGCTGCAACTTGTCGTTCAGCTCATTCAGTAGCAGCATGATCTCCTTCTCTAACTGCCTCACCTTAATCGGATTATCTTCTTCACGGGCTTCCATCTGTTCCAGCAGATAGAGAGGATTGTTCAGGTCGTTGTCGATGAGGCGATCGTACAGGCGCACCTGTAGGCGCTGAGAGTAATCCTGTGGCAGCAGCCGGGTGCCGGTGGCAAATTCATGGTCTATGTAGTCTATGATGATGCTGGATTCGGGCAAGAGGTCGCCGGTGCGCGTCTTGAGCAGGGGTAATTTTCCCAAGGGATACTGCTGCTTAAATTCGTTGCGGGAAAAGGGATCGCTCAGCTCTATCACCCTGGGATAGAAGTTGGCCTGTTTTTCGTAGAGGGCGATCAAGACTTTTTGGGAATATCGTGACAGGGGATGGTAGAAGAGTTCCATCAAATGCACCTCCCATTTGTCCAGAACCAATAAGCTAATATTAGTTCGAAATCCCGCATCTGGCCTGCTTTTTAGCCTGTCTTATGCTGTCGGTGTGAGTCGCTCGGTCAGCAGTTCGATAAGTGCCCTGACTCTTGGCGGGATCACCTCAAGATAGGGATGTACCAGGTAAAGGGCGCCTCGTCCCAGATGATAGTCGGGCAGCAGCTGTACCAGCTGACCATTGGCAAGGTGCTGGCTTATCAATGGGGAGGGCAGCAAGGCAACGCCCAGCCCCTGCATCACCAGGCTTAGGGTTCCCTGTAGGCTGTTGCAGTTGATAAAAGGGCTAAGCTGCACGCGGACACGCTCGCCTTCGCTGTTTTCAAACTGCCAATGCCTGGGGAGCCTGTCGCCCGCCAAGCCTATCCAATGATGATGGCTGAGATTGTCCGGATGCACAGGTGCGCCATGATGCGCAACATAGTCTGGGCTCGCCACCAGATACTCATCGAAACGACCCAGTCTGGTCTCGTTGACACTGGGCTGACTGGCGGCGCCTATCTGAATCGCCACATCTATTTGATGTTCGGTGAGGTCCAGCTGTCTGTCCTGGATCAGCAGGGAGAGATGCACCTTGGGATAATGCTGGTGAAACGCCTTGATGATGGGGGCTATCACTCCATCGCCTAGCGCCAGGGGGACGGCGAGGGTGATGCTGCCTTGCAGCTCCGCATCTGCTGGCTGCAGCGAGGTTTCTGCCTGCTTGGCGAGTTTGAGCAGCTCGGCGCAGTAGCGGTAAAAGGACTGACCCTCCTGGGTGAGCGACAGGCTGCGAGTGGTCCTGTTTAATAGGCGCGACTGGCATCTATGCTCCAGTTTCTTTAGGTGTTGACTCACCATGGAGCGGCTAATGTTGAGCGACTCGGCGGCGCGGGTCAAGGAGCCCTGCTCGACCACACTGGCAAAGACCAACATACGATAGAGTTGTGATGCGTCCATAATTAACCTCAACGGCCTCTCACCGGTCTAAGTGCAAGCCAATTGCAATCATCTCTGGTTATTGTTTACTAATGTTGTAAAAATAAACCCATATATGGGTTATTTATTGTTCATGGTAACCAATATGTCAAAGTTGGCTGGGGTCGTCTCGAGCCGTTTGGCGGGTGATCGACATGGCTGCATGGCACGTAATCTGTATTCAACAAGCATTTAAGGAGCTGCTTACACTATGGCGCGATTAGAATCGTTCGACAGTATTTACCAGCGCGCCTGTGAGCGCAAAGGTGGCGAAGCCGGTTTGGCCGCTCGCCTGCCTGAGGTGTTGTCTCAGGATCAGATTGCCGAGTATACGGATGCCGAGTTGCTGTCAGAGCTGAGTAAGAAGGTGTTTCAATCGGGATTTGTATGGCGCATCGTCGACAACAAGTGGCCGGCCTACGAGGCGGCCTTCTTTAACTTCGAGCCCCACAAGATCTTGATGCTATCGCCGGAGCAGATCCAGCAGCGTGCCAGCGACCCCGAGTTGATTCGCCACCTGAAGAAGACCATGGCGATATATGATAACGCCCTGATGGTGCATGATATTAAGCTCGCCCACGGCAGCTTCGCCAAGTTTATTGCTCAGTGGCCCAGCGATAATATCATAGGGCTCTGGGCCGAGCTGAAACGCCTGGGCTGCCGACTGGGTGGCAATACCGGCCCCTATTTTCTGCGCACCATAGGCAAAGATACCTTTCTGCTGACCGAAGATATCAAGGGATATCTTCAGGCCCACAAACTGATCGATGCCGGTTTTACCTCTAAACGTGGTTTGACCCAGGTGCAGGAAGTATTCAATGAATGGCAGGGGCAGTCGGGCCGCTCTCTGGCGGAGATCAGCCGTATCCTCGCCTGTGGCGTGGGTGATAACCGGATATAACCTAGCTCCGTCTAAACACCTGGGATAAGTATTCTGACCCCCATGGATGGGGGGAATGCCAAAAAATGTCAGGAACATCAAAGGCCATGGACACCGGGGATAAATATATCCCTATATAAATTCCCTCTATGCTCACTGACCCCCATGGATGGGGAAATGCCAAAAAATGTCGGGAGCATTTTTGGCCCTATACAAATCCCCTCTTTGTCCACTGACCTTCATGGATGAAGGAAATGCCACTTGATGTCGGGAACATCAAAGGCCATGGACACCGGGGATATTTTTGGCCATGTACAAATCCCCTCTATGCTCATCCCTGAGCACCGGGGATAAATATATCCCTATATAAAAAAGCCAGCCCGAGGGCTGGCAAAACGTGCAGAGATTGGAAACTGCTGTGCTTAGAAACTCTTGCTGACGCCGATAACGACTCGGTCATCAAAAATCTTGGTTTGTGTACCGTACACCTTGTGGCTCTCATCCACTGTGCTGCCGTGGTATCTGAGATCGAAACTCAGGCCGGCGAATGTTTTGCTTACACCCAGGTTCCAGTGACCCCAGCCTTCGGCGCCGTTACCATCCAGATCCTGATAGCCGACACTGGCAGACAAGTTAATGCCATTGTCGAACTGGTAGCTTGGATGGATGGCGTAGTTCACGCCTTGCCAGCCATCGACACCGAACCAGTCATCGACCGTCGGGGTCACTTCCAGTTGTAGGTTAGTGCGGCCGAACTGCTTACCCACCTTGAGCCATAACTCTGTGTAGTTAGAGTATGAGGCGCCAGGGTAGAGGTAGGAGAAGAGCATGACATCATAGGTGATACCAGAATCGCCGAAGGTGCCCGCCTTACCTATGTAGGGAGCGGTGACGATTTCAAGGTTTGGATCGGCAAACTTGATGTTGGAGGCATACACACCGCCGTACCAGCCTTGATCATTTCCCCATCCCAGCGTGCCTTGCACGACAGGGACGTCGCCATCCATGGTTTCTGACTCACCACGAAAGACATAATCTGAGGCAAAGGTCAGCTTGCCTGTGATATTGCCGCCTAAGACTTGGGTGTCTTGCGCTTCGGCCATGACGCCGCTTGCGGCTAACAGGCTGCCAAGGAGTATCGAGCATTTTAACTGGGTTAAGGTCTTCATCATCTTCATCTCATCTAGCTGTTGTTTGGCTGATGAGGCGACTATAGGCCCAAGATGTGAATGGCCTTATCGGCACAGATGAACTGATCAAATAAAGATGTGAACAATTATGAATAGGTCTGAATTAACCCCATGTTTCATATGGTGTTAGTTTTCATCATGCCTGGATGACAGCGATCACATTTTAGACACAAAAAACGCTAAAACAGGGTGAAAACACGCAATTTTTAACTGTTTTTTAACAAGAAAACATGATTAAAAATAAAAATTTGCATTAACTTACAATATCTCTGCCCACATCTTCTTGTTGACCTTGGCTAGGTGTGAGATAAATAGTTTCTAAATCTTTTTTTAATTTTGCTTCCTCAAGATACCCCATAGCGCCTTACCCGTGCATGGGTGTTTTTTGTTGCGGCTTTGATTAGGAGTTCTCATGCGGCAAATAGTAAAAATTGCCTCGTTAGTTAGTGTGGCGTTATGGATAACAGGTTGTGGCCAGGACGAGAACCAAGGTCATTCGGCAGCAGCCCCAAGAAGCATGGAGGTTGGGGTGGTTCAGGTTGCCGAGCAGCCCCAGGCTATTCAGGTTGAGCTACCGGGTCGCAGCAAGGCATATCTTGAGGCCGAGGTGCGTCCTCAGGTGTCGGGTATCATCACCGAACGCGGCTTCGTCGAGGGTGGCGAGGTAACCGAAGGCCAATCTCTCTATCAGATCGATTCGTCGACCTATAAGGCGGCGCTGGTCAGTGCCGAGGCCGATCTGGCCCGTGCCAATGCCAGCCTGGTATCTGCCAAGGCCAAGGCAGCCAGATATAAGGCCTTGATCAAGACTGATGCTATCAGCCAACAAGATTTCGACGAGGCTGATGCCCTCTACAAAGAGGCGCTGGCTAACGTGACCGTGGCCAAGGCGGCGATTAACACGGCTAAGATTAACCTGGAATACACTCAGGTGAAGGCGCCTATCTCGGGCCGTATCGGTAAGTCTTCCGTGACTGCCGGTGCCCTGGTGACGGCGAATCAGAGCGCCGCACTGGCGACGATTCAACAGCTGGATCCTATCAACGTCGATATCGCTCAATCTAGCGCTCAGCTGCTACGCCTCAAGGCCAAGCTTAAGCAGGGACAACTGCAGGCGGCTGACAATGCCGATGTACGTCTGATCCTGGAAGATGGCACGGCATACGAGCACATGGGGTCTCTCAGATTCGCCGAGGTGAGTGTCGATGAGAACACTGGTTCGGTAACCCTAAGGGCCGAATTCCCTAACCCGGATGGCGTATTGCTACCTGGCATGTATGTGCGCGCCGTATTGAACGCGGGTACAGATCCTAAGGCGATTCTGGTGCCGCAGAAGGCTGTTACCCGTAATACCAAGGGTCAGGCCGTTGCCATGGTGATTGGTGCCGAGAGCAAGGTTGAGCCAAGAGTCGTGACGACCGCCGAGGTGATCGATCATCAGTGGCGCATCACCAGCGGCTTGAAGGCTGGCGATCAGCTGATTGTCGAGGGATTACAGAAGATACGTCCGGGCGCCCCTGTGGTGGGTAAACCACTCAGCGAGATGCAATCAGACAAGCAACCACAGAAGTAAGGTAAAGTTATGGCTCGTTTTTTCATCGATCGCCCTATCTTTGCCTGGGTGATTGCAATTATTGTTATGTTGGCCGGGGTGCTCTCTATCATGAAGCTTCCCGTGTCGCAGTACCCGAGTATTGCGCCGCCGACCGTGGTGATTAACGCCATCTATCCGGGTGCGTCTGCCAAGACCATGGAAGACACTGTGACCCAGGTGATCGAGCAGCGCATGACGGGTATCGACCATCTGCGTTACATCTCGTCCACCAGTGACAGCTTTGGTAATGCGCAGATCACCCTGACGTTCAATGCCGAGGCCGATCCCGATATCGCCCAGGTTCAGGTGCAGAACAAGTTGCAGCTGGCGATGCCTCTGCTACCGCAAGAGGTGCAGGCGCAAGGGGTTAAGGTCAACAAATCCAGCTCGGGTTTCTTGATGGTATTAGGCTTCGTGTCCCAGGATGGCTCGCTGGAGAAGAATGATATCTCCGACTATGTGGGCTCTAACATCTTAGACCCTATGAGTCGTGTACCCGGTGTGGGTGAGATCCAGCTGTTCGGTGCCCAGTACGCCATGCGTATATGGCTAGACCCGCTCAAGCTGACGCAATACAACCTCACCAGCCTGGACATCATGGCCTCGATTCGAGAGCAGAATGCTCAGGTGTCTGCGGGTCAGTTGGGCGGCGCGCCCTCTATTGCGGGTCAGGAACTCAACGCCACGGTAACGGCTCAGAGTCGTCTACAGACGGCCGAAGAGTTTAGAAAGATCATCATCAAGTCCGATCCGTCGGGCGCCAAGGTTTACCTGGAAGATGTTGCCCGAGTCGAACTGGGCTCGGAGAGCTATTCGGTAGAGTCCTTCTATAACGGCCGTCCTGCTGCCGGTCTGGCGATCAAGCTGGCCACTGGGGCTAACGCCCTGGCGACCGCCGAGCGCGTGCGTGAGAAGGTCGATGAGATGAAGCCCTTCTTCCCGCAAGGGTTGGAAGTGGTTTATCCCTATGACACCACCCCCTTCGTTGAGAAATCGATCGAGGGCGTAGTGCATACCCTGCTTGAAGCCGTGGTACTGGTGTTTGTGATCATGTATCTCTTCCTGCAGAACTTCCGTGCGACCCTGATCCCGACCATTGCGGTACCTGTGGTACTGCTGGGGACCTTCGCCATCCTGTCGGCTACCGGCTTCTCGATCAACACCCTGACCATGTTCGCCATGGTATTGGCCATCGGTCTGCTGGTGGATGACGCCATCGTGGTGGTAGAGAACGTCGAACGTGTGATGTCCGAAGACGGCTTGAGCCCGATTGAGGCCACCAAGAAGTCGATGGACCAGATCACCGGCGCCCTGGTGGGTATCGGTCTGACCCTGTCGGCGGTATTCGTGCCTATGGCATTCATGTCGGGTTCGACCGGTGTGATCTATCGTCAGTTCTCTGTGACTATCGTATCGGCCATGGCGCTTTCTGTGCTGGTGGCGATCATCCTGACGCCGGCCCTGTGTGCCACCATGCTGAAGCCGATTGCCAAGGGCCACCATGCGGTCGAGACCGGCTTCTTCGGTTGGTTTAACCGCACCTTCGACAAGATGACCTCGCGTTACGAGGCTGGCGTGGCGGCGATGATCAAGCGCGCTGGTCGCGTCATGTTGATCTACGTGGCTCTGACGGTTGCCGTGGGTTGGATCTTCATGCGCATGCCGACCGCCTTCTTGCCGGACGAAGACCAGGGTATCTTGTTTACTCAGGCTATTCTGCCGACCAACTCGACCCAAGAGACGACCAAGAAGGTGATGAGCAAGATCTCCGACTTCTATCTCAACGAGACGGGCGACAGCGTAAAGTCGGTATTTAGCGTATCTGGCTTCAGCTTCGCCGGTAGTGGTCAAAACATGGGTCTGGCCTTCGTGGGTATGAAAGACTGGTCTGAGCGTACCGGCCCGGGTCAAGACGTTAAATCGGTCGCCGGACGTGCCATGGGTATGTTCATGCAGATGAAGGAAGCCTTCGTGTTTGCCTTCGTACCGCCTGCGGTGATCGAGCTGGGTACGGCAAACGGTTTCGATTTCTATCTGCAAGACAGAAATGGCCAAGGCCATGAGAAGCTGCTCGAGGCCCGTAACATGCTGCTGGGCATGGCGTCACAGAATCCTAACCTGGTGGGCGTGCGTCCAAACGGTCAGGAAGATGCGCCTATGTATCGCATCCATATCGATCACGCCAAGCTTCGCGCCCTGAGTATCGATATCGACGCGGTCAACAGCGTGTTGGGTACTGCCTGGGGTGGTAGCTATGTGAACGACTTCATCGACCGTGGTCGTGTGAAGAAGGTCTATGTACAGGGCGATGCCCAGTACCGTATGCAGCCGGAAGACCTCGATACCTGGTATGTGCGTAACAGCCAGGGTGAGATGGTGCCTTTCTCGGCCTTTGCCACAGGTACCTGGGAATATGGTTCGCCGCGTCTGGAGCGTTTCAACGGTCTGCCTGCGATGAACATTCAGGGCGGTACGGCACAAGGTTATAGTACGGGGGCGGCCATGGCCGACATCGAGGCTATGGTAGCCAAGCTACCGCCAGGATTCGGTGTAGAGTGGAACGGCCTGTCATACGAGGAACGTCTCTCGGGTAACCAAGCGCCGGCGCTGTATGCCCTGTCTATCATGGTGGTCTTCCTGGTATTGGCGGCTCTGTATGAGAGCTGGTCTGTGCCGTTCGCGGTGATCTTGGTGGTGCCACTGGGGATCATCGGGGCCTTGCTGGCGATGAACGGTCGCGGCCTGCCTAACGACGTGTTCTTCCAGGTGGGTCTGTTGACTACCGTAGGTTTGGCGACCAAGAACGCCATCCTGATCGTCGAATTCGCCAAAGAGTTCTACGAGAAGGGCGCGGGTCTGGTGGAAGCGACCCTGCACGCGGTGCGTGTGCGTCTGCGTCCTATCCTGATGACCTCGCTGGCCTTCGGTCTGGGTGTTGTGCCACTGGCCATCAGCTCGGGCGTAGGTTCGGGCAGCCAGAACGCTATCGGTACCGGCGTATTGGGCGGCATGATGAGTTCGACCTTCCTGGGGATCTTCTTTATCCCTATCTTCTTCGTGATTGTGGAGCGCATCTTCAGCAAGCGCGAGAAGAAGGGCGCCGCGACTAAGGTTGCCGATTCGACACCGCAAGAATAGGCATTAGCCATTTCGTCAAAAAGCCCGGTATAAACCGGGCTTTTTATTGCCTTAGGGGCTGTTGACCGTTCAGGTTTAATTTTTGTTCAATCTAAACGCGTTTTGTTCAAGGCACCTGTTGTGCCGCATAGATATTCTGTGCAAATAAGTCCTTAACGTATTGCACTTGCTGGCTATTTATTGAAAGATAATCGTCTAATAATAAGCCGTTAGGTAACCTAAGATGTCCCTATATTCTCGCGCTACGCTCCTCTGTCTCGCCGCCTTCGGCGCATCCGCCATGGCAGAGACCAGCGGCCCTCAACCGGCCCAAATCTCGTTAAATAAGACTTATATCAATGATGCCATCTTGCCGCCGAGCATCACCTGGCACGGCGACAGCGAAGCCTTGCTGCGCGCGGCAGACGATCCCTGGGCGACCCCCTTCGAGCAGGGCGGTCTTAAGTCCAGCCCCAGTTATGACGACACCTTCGCCTGGCTGGATAAGTTGCTCGCCACCAGCGACAAGCTCCGCAAGGTTTCCTTGGGTAAGAGTCCTCAGGGGCGGGATATCTGGATGATAGTGGCGAGCCAGGAGGGGGCGGCGACGCCGGATGCATTGCAGGCTAATGGTAAGCCAACGCTCTTGGTACAGGCCGGGATCCACTCGGGCGAGATAGATGGCAAGGATGCGGGCATGATGTTGCTGCGTGACATGGTCATGGGAGACAAGCAGGCGCTGTTAACCGGTGCGAACCTCCTCTTCGTGCCCATCTTCAGCGTCGATGCCCATGAGCGCAGCGGCCAGTTTAACCGGGTCAACCAGAGGGGCCCGGTGGAGATGGGCTGGCGCACCACGGCCAACAACCTCAACCTTAATCGCGACTATGCCAAGGCCGATACTCTGGAGATGCAGCATATGTTAGCGGCGATTAATCGCTGGCAGCCGGATCTCTATATCGATGTGCATGTCACCGATGGCATAGATTATCAATATGATGTCACCTTCGGCTATAACCTGGCCCAGGGACTGAGTCCTGCCAGCTATCGCTGGCTCAATGACAAGTATCGTCCCCAAATCGAGCAGGCGCTCAGCGCCCAGGGACATGTGCCCGGCCCTCTGGTGTTCGCCATCGATAATCGCGACCTGAGCCAGGGGCTCTCCCTATGGAACGCCAGCCCACGTTACTCCAACGGTTATGGCGACGCCCGCCATCTGCCGACCATATTGATCGAGAATCATAGCCTCAAGCCCTTCAAGCAGCGAGTGCTTGGCACCTATGTGATGCTGGCCTCGACCCTGGAGGTGTTAGGCGAGCAGGGCACGGCGCTGCGCAGCGCCATCAAGCAGGACAGTTATCGCTACAGCGACCGCATCACACTGACCTGGCAGTCAGAGACCCAGCCCAAGGGATGGGACTTCAAGGGGATAGACTATCGCCTGGAGCAGAGCCCTATCAGTGGCGAGGCGGTCGTGCGCTGGACCGGCGAGCCTAAGCTGTACCAGAGCCTGCCTGTGATAGGTAAGACACGCGCCGACATCAAGGTGAATCGTCCCAAGGCCTACTATGTTCCGCCTCAGTGGCAGGAGGTGATCGAGCGTCTGAGCATTCATGGCATACGCATGACGCGTCTGGAGCAGCCTAAGACCTTGACCCTGACGCAATATCGATTCGGTGAGCCAGCGTTCGACGTTAAGGACTACGAGGGACGCCAGCGGGTCTCTGCCCCTGTGTCGAGCCATACGGCTAAGGTGGCGCTGCCGACAGGCACGGTGAAGATCAGCACACAGCAACCCCTCGGCGATCTGGCTATCCTCTTGCTGGAGCCGCAGTCACCCGACTCGCTGCTGCAGTGGGGCTTCTTTAATCCTATCTTTACCCGCACCGAATATATCGAGCACTACGCGGTAGAGCCGCTGGCGGTAAAGATGCTCGAAGAAGATTCCGCCCTGGCGGCCGAGTTTGAGGCTGCGCTCAAGGATCCTGAATTTGCCAAGGATGCCGAGGCGAGACTGCGCTGGTTCTACGAGCGTAGCCCCTATTTTGATAAGCAGTACAGGGTCTATCCCGTGCTCAGAGACTAAACAAAAAAAGCAGGCCAGGCCTGCTTTTTTTATGTTGGTTTATTCATCCCTAGGTGAAGGATTACTCAGGTTTGCGCGCCGACAGGCTGTAGACCATGGGAATAGGTTTACCCTGATACAGCTGATAATACCTGGGCCTGTCACTTGAGAGCCCAAGGCTCTCCCCGCTCACCAGATTGTCGAAGGCATCATAGGGGCTGAAGGGATACTCTTGAATCGCATCGATCTTGAGTCCGGCTTGGATGAGCGCCCCTATCACATCGGCCAGGGAGTGGGGCCAGGTGACCATGGTGTGTTTGGTGTCGCTGGCGTTTTCCGTATAGGTGCCTTCCTCCTCGACATCGGGTTCTTGCTGGGCAAAGTAGCTGTAACCCTCCATCATTGCCTGCACGGGATGAAACTCCACCATATAAAACTCACCACCGGGTAGCAGCGCTTCATAAATCAACTCGGCCCAACGACCTAGATCAGGCAGCCAGCAGAGGGCGCCATAGGAGGTGTAGACCATATCGAATTGCTGCTGCAGCAGTGCGCCTGCCTGGTAGAGATCGCTGCAGATAAAGTCGGCCTTAAGGTCGCAGGCCTCGGCCAGTCGCTTGGCATGATGGATAGCGGTGTCGGAGAGATCCACGCCAGTAACCTCGGCGCCCAGGCGAGCCAAGGAGAGGGTGTCCAGGCCGAAATGGCATTGCAGGTGCAGCAGGCTTTTTCCCTTTACCTTAAGGTCGGATTGCTCTATCTCCTGCAGCGAGCTGTTGCCGGCGAGAAAACCGTCCACATCGTAAAAGCTGGAGTCCAGGTGTTCTAGGGTCCTGTGATTCCAGGCCGTTCGATTTAGGGTCAGATAATCCACTGCGCGCCTCATAAGTTGATGAAGTATTTCACTAAATAGTAACTAATCCTACGAATCTGGTGGTGGCATCACCATCCAAAAATCGGTTAAGCAAGATAATAACATAGCAAAAACAATTAGATAACTTGTTGGCATGTTATCTGCTTAGTTGGGCTATCTAAGCCGCCGCGTCGAGGTGGTTCAAATGACTTTAACAGAGATTAAGGAAGGTGTTTATGTTGGCTCGTGTAATGACTATGGTGACGGTACTGGTATTTGGCCTCACTGGTTGCATAGTAAATGTGAACAGTGCGGGAAGGGACGATTTCGACTATCACAAGCAGACGCAGCTGACGCTGGATGCTCAGTCGCTGGAGACACTGGTCGCCGATACCGGCGCCGGTAGCCTGAAGATAGTGGGCGACGCCTCGGTTGAACAGATCACCCTGGATGCCGACATCTATGGTTTTGATGGCGCCGAGCCCGAACTGACCCTGACTCGCTCGGGTAACAAGGCCAAGCTGGTCGCCAATTTCGATGCCTTTCACCGCGCCAGCTTCTCAAATGGTAAGTCGCCCTACATAGATCTGCTGGTGAAGGTGCCGGCGGGAATCAAACTGGATATCCATGACGGCTCAGGCAGCATTGTCATTCGCGGCGTGCAGGCGGATATGGAGATCGAAGACGGCTCGGGTGCTATCGAGATAGATGGCGGCTATAAGCTCACCATAGATGATGGCTCGGGCAGCATTACCCTCACCAATGTGGCGGGCGATATCCAGGTTAAGGATGGCTCAGGCAGCCTGACCATAGCCTCGGTACAAGGAGGTGTTGAGATAGACGACGGCTCGGGTGCCATAGAGGTTAGAGGCGTTCAGGGTAAGGTTACCATAGACGATGGCTCTGGTGGCATCCGTGTGGTGGACACTCAGGGGCTTCACATCATAGACGCGGGCTCAGGTAGCCTAAGCTTCGACAATATTCAGGGCCAGGTCAGCATAGACTAAGGCCAGGACTTCCCGGCGCAGAGGCTAATCTCGGGGTCACACGAACCTAGGGATTAGCCGATGCCCACCCCATTAAGACTCTAAAAGGCTTAGGCTCTGACCCACTTACGCGGGGCGAGCGGCTGGCGAGACTGCAGGTATTGGCGAAGCACCAGCATGCCGGCTAGCAGCAGGAGTCCCCAACGAAGGCCAATGATCTGCCAGGCCATCTGCGAAGAGGTCTCCTTGTACTGGCATATCACCAGCGTTAGCAGCAAGATGCCCACTAGGATTTTCCAGTGCCTTGGCGACAGACGCACCAGGGGAACATAGGAGGCGACATAGGCGCAGCTTAATCCCAAAAGCGCGCCCGCTAGCGTGTCTACCGGCCAATGGGCGCCGACCAAGATGCGTGACAGCGCCACCATGGCCGCCCCCATCAACAGGGCCCATTTACTCTTCTTATCCTGCATCACCATCAGCAAGGTACCGGCGAACAGGAAGGCGCTGGTGCTATGGCCTGAGGGAAAGCTGTGGTGCAGACGCGTCTCGCCGACGATATAGAGAAAATCCAGGGTTGCCGCCGGTCTGGGGGCATCGAAATACTGTTTTAGCAGCGGGACTAAGATCATCGACAGCAGGCTGGCGGTCAGTACCCGCGGCATCAGCTCGGGGCGACGCAGCAGACAGATGAGCACGATCGTGCCTAGGGTGCTGCCGTGGCCGAGATCGGTTATCCCCAGCTGTAGCCACTGGGGCAGGCTAGGCGAGAGGCCGTTTATGGCACGAAAGAGGCCCAGGTTGAGATCCTGATTCAGGCAGAGCAGCGCCAGCATGCTGACCAGTAGGATCAGGGTGCCATAGCGGCTGCGATCTGTGGTCATCGTCAGGGCGGTTTCTCTGGTGGTCTGAGCCTGGGTCAGTCTGAACATGGCGCACCTCTTCATCTTAGGAGCCTCCAGTGTAGGCACCTAAGTGTGAAGAAAGCGTGAATGTTGGTGAAAGTCTTACGCCTTTTGGGCAGTTAACCTTGAAACGCCAGCCAACGTCTTACCCTGTGCATGGCGCCATATTCGCGCCAGATCAACAGGGCGGCTGTGGCAATTAGGCCCCATCTGAGCATGAGGATCGGCCAGATATGATCTTTGTCGAAACTCTTATCCAGCTCGCTCACCACCAACACACACCAGAGGAAGGCCAATATGAGCGCCTTGTGGAACTGGGTGAGCTTGACTAGGGGGCAGTGGGCCGCCGCGTAGGCGCAGAAGAGGCCGACGAAGGCGCCCATGATGACGTCCTCTGGCCAGTGCGCGCCGACGACGATGCGAGACAGACCCACCAGGCTGGCGAAAGTGATTGCCAGGCATTTAATCTGGGTCTGCCGATAGGCGAAGAAGAGGGTGCCGGCAAACAGGAAGGCGGTGGCGGTGTGGCCCGAAGGAAAACTGTGTTTAAGGCGGATCTCACCGACGATATTCAGTGTCTCCAGCACCACGGCCGGACGAGGCGCATCGAAGGTCTGCTTCAGCAGGGGTACCAAGATCAGCGACAGCACGCTGGCTATGACGACCCTGAGTAGAAGCTCTGGCCGTTTCACCAGACAGCAGAGAGTGATCACCCCGAGGGTGATGCCATCGCCTAGGTCTGTGATCAGCAGGAGGAGATCGGCTGGGGCATAGGCCGCAACGCCGTTAAAGAATCGAAATAGGGATAGATTGACTGCCGAGTTCAACACCATGAGGTGCAGACAGAGCAGAAACAAGAGTAACCCAATAAAGCCGCGTCCCTGGTACTTGTCTTGCGCAGGCATTCCCATTGCCTTTGCTTGTTGTTGTAAATTCATAGTCTTTCCACATAAACGCGCCCGCCTAAGATAGTGGTTTGTTATGGGTAAGTAAAGACGTTTAACCTGAGGTAAATCTGTGGTTTACATCTTGTTGAGCCGGGCCGGTCTGGTTTGTTTTGGCCTTAGCCTATGATTTACGGCTGCTTTCCCCTGTAATTTTTAGGGGCATTCATCATTTGCATCAAAGTGTATTAGGGCGACTTTTTGCGTTTTTGTGAGCCTTTTCACGGCGATTTCCCGCTTCAGGGCATCCGAGTGGCTGCCGACCCGCTCGCGATAGACCAGAGTCAGTGGCCCCTTGCCCCTGAGGTATTTGGCCGTCTTGGGGCCATTGTCGCTATGTTCCTTGAAGCGGCGGTCGATATCTGTGGTGATCCCAGTATAGAGGTGGCCGTTGGCGCAGCGGATCATGTAGAGGCTCCAGGTGGTGCTAGCTAACTTCTCCTGGGTCATCTTAGGCGAGTCCCAACAGGCCGAGGAAGAAGGCGTACTCTTCGGCCGTGTCCTCAAAGTGACGATAGCGGCCGCTCTTGCCGCCATGACCCGCCTCCATGTCGATATGAAACAGCAACAGGTGCTCGTCTTGTTTATATTCTCTGAGTTTCGCCACCCACTTGGCGGGCTCGAAATATTGCACCTGAGAGTCGTGCAGGCCTGTGGTGACCAGCAGGTGCGGGTAGGCCTGACGGCTGATGTTGTCGTAGGGCGAATAGCTCAGCATGTAGTGGTAAGCCTCGGCCTGATTCGGGTTGCCCCACTCATCATACTCGTTGGTGGTCAGGGGCAGCGACTCGTCGAGCATTGTGGTGACGATATCGACGAAAGGCACGTGGGCCGCCACGGCCAGATAATGCTGCGGCGCCTGATTGATCACCGCGCCCATCAGGAGGCCACCTGCGCTGCCGCCACTGGCAACCACCTTATCCCGGGCGCAGTAGCCTAGCTCTACCAGGGCGAGGGTGACGTCGATAAAGTCGTTGAAGCTGTTCTGTTTTTGCATCAGGCGGCCGGCGTCGTACCAGGGGCGCCCCAACATCTCGCCACCGCGCACGTGGGCGACCGCATAGACGACGCCGCGATCCAACAGGCTAAGGATGGCGCTGTCGAAGTCAGGTTCTATGGTGTAGCCGTAGGCGCCATAGCCATATTGATACAAGGGGTTGCTGCCGTCCTGGAGGAACTTGTCCTTGCGGTACACTAGGGTCACGGGCACCTTGGCGCCGTCTCTGGCGTCGATGAAGAGCCGCTCTGTCTGGTAGTGTTGGCTATCGAAGCCGCCGAGTACTCGCTCCTGTTTCAGCAGGCATCTCGGGCTGGCCTGGGTGAGATCCACCAGGTAGATGGACTCGGGGGTCGAAGGGCTGGCGTAGTAGATGCGCAGATGATGGCTATCCTGAACCGGGTTAACATCCAGACCCACCACGTAGGCGGCATCGTCGAAATCGAGTTCATATTCCGGGGCGCCGTTGAGGGGCAGGATGCGGATCTGACTCAGCCCCTGCTGGCGATACTGCACCACAAGATAGTCCTTTAACACCAGCAGATCTTCCAGGCGGCGCGACTCATCTGCGGGGATGATCTCCTGCCAGGTGCGCTTATCGGCGAAGCTCGACTCTGTGGCCTTCATCAGACGGAAGTTCACCGCCTGCCAGTTGGTGAGTATGTAATATTCCTCACCGCGCTTGGCCACCGAATATTCGTGTCCCGGCTCCCGTGGAAGCAGTGGCTTAAAGCATGCCTCTGGTTGGTTGGCATCTAAGATGGACACCTCGCTGGTGAGCGTACTCTCGTGGGTGAGCAGGATGCGCGACTCATCCAGGCTCTTGCCGATCGACAGGTAGAAGCTGTCGTCCGCCTCCTGATACACCAGGCGGTCATTGGCCTGGGGATCACCCAAGCGGTGGCAATAGACGCGATTGCCCAGTAGGGTTTGAGGATCCTTGGCGATATAGAAGAGGTGCTGGTTATCCTTGGCCCAGACGATTTCGCCATCTGTGTCGCTTAGGCTGTCGCTGAGCCATTCACCCGTGTCCAGGCGCTTGATGCTGATGCGATAGAGGCGCCGACTCAGGGTATCTTCGCTGATGGCCAGCAGCGTCTCGTCTGGGCTGACGCTCAGCCCGCCCAGACTGTAAAACTCCTTACCCTGGGCGCGCTCGTTGGCATCGAGCAGTAATTGCTCCTCGCCTTCCAGCTTGCGTTTGCGGCCAAACAGCGGGTACTCCTGCTCTCCCTGATAGCGCTTGTAGTACCAATGTTGGTGCCAGCGATAGGGGACGCTCGACTCGTCCTTGTCGACGCGGCCGATAAGCTCCTGAAACAACGTCTGCTGCAGTGGCTCGAAGGGGGCAAAACAGGCCTTGTGGTAGGCGTTTTCCGCCTCCAGATGAGCCAGCATCTCGGGGGATTGGCGCTCGTCATCTCTCAGCCAATGGTAGTCATCGATACGATCATTGCCGTGATGCTTGAGTGGGTGGGCTTGTTTGCGTGCGACCGGGGGGGTTATCCCTGACATTGGAGTGACCTTATTCTGAGCCGAAAGTGAGCGGGTACTGGAGCAAGAGCTTAGGTGATCTGGCTTATATTTGTCACCCCTAGCGCTTGTACTTTGATGGTTTTAGGCGCACCATAGCGGCGCTTTCCATCAAAGGAGAGTACATTCTCAGGGCGGGGTGAGACTCCCCACCGGCGGTAATCATCCTATAGGATGTCAGCCCGCGAGCGCCTATTTGCATCTAGGTATTAGTGTGCAGCTAGGGTCAGCAGATCTGGTGAAGTGTGCAACAAGCACTCTATTCCAGAGCCGACGGTAATGAGCACCTAGTGCACTAAGTCCGGATGAAAGAGAATATAAGATAGCGTGATCGCGAGAAGATGAGGCTGGCCTCATGCTTTTCTCGTGCCTGCACACCTCTTATTCGGCGAGCCTGGATATCTTTTTCAAAGAGACTCCAAGGCGCGTCATTTTCTGCATGCCCTGATTCTGGAAAAACCATTTTATTAGTCTTACTAAGGATTTAACCATGAATCAGTCTCTACTTTCTCCCTTTGGCGATGCCATCACTCGCGTCGAAGCCGCCCTCACCGCGCTTAGAGCCGGTCAAGGCGTGCTGGTGGTCGACGATGAAGATCGCGAAAACGAAGGGGATCTTATCTATAGCGCAGAACACCTGACCCAAGAACAGATGGCGCTGTTGATCCGCGAATGCAGCGGTATCGTCTGTCTCTGCCTCACCGACGAGCGGGTGAAGCAGCTGGAACTACCGCCCATGGTGGAAGACAACTCCAGCCAATACGGTACTGCATTCACCGTGAGTATCGAAGCCAAGGTGGGGGTAACCACAGGTGTGTCGGCGGCCGATCGCGTGACCACCATCAAGGCTGCCATCGCCGATGATGCCAAGCCTAGCGACCTGGCCCGTCCCGGCCATGTTTATCCGCTACGGGCGCAGCCCGGTGGCGTGCTAACACGTCGCGGCCATACCGAGGGCACCATAGATCTGATGAAGCTGGCGGGACTCAAGCCGGCGGGCGTGCTGTGTGAAGTGACCAATGTCGACGGCACCATGGCGCGTCTGCCAGAGATCATCGCCTTCGGCGAGCAGCATAAGATGCCTGTGCTCACCATCGAAGATATCGTCTGCTATCGCAAGTCATTGCTGGAAAAGGCGAGCTAACCCAAGTGCGTTAGCGCAAATCAGCTAACTCATATGAGCCAACTGATTTGTCATGTATAACTAAACAAACAGTTAATTATTGGCTATTTGTTTAGTTTAGTCCGATAAAAAGGCCGATCTCATCGGCCTTTTTTGTGTCAAACCCTGTGCCAGCCTCGCTCTGCTTGCGCCGAACGCCTTCCTGCAAAATCTTCTCGTCAATCTAAATGTTAATAAAAAATAAAGGCTTATCTAATAATTCACCATTGAAGCGTTAATTTCGTGACCTAGATTAGACTTTGGTGAAATAGGTATGACGGCGGGGGTTAGGCTATGTTACTACTCTCAGACCCTAAATTCCTCGCGTCTGCTTTTGTGATAATCGAGCAAGGAGCGCTTAAGATGTCATCTATGCTGAACCGGTATAGTCTGAGCCAGAAATTAATCTTGCTGGCGACTATCCCCATGTTGCTGCTGCTGATCTTCGGCAGCTTGCGCATGCTCGATCTGATCGAGCGCCAGCAGACGGCTCAGCGCAATGCCCTGGGGGTGATGATCACTGAGCAGACCCAGAAGCTCATCTTCGCCCTGCAGAACGAGCGAGGCCTGTCGGCCGGTTTTGTCGCCAGCCAGGGTAATCGATTCGAGCGGCGGCTACAGACCCAGCGGCGCCAGACAGACAAGGCATTGCAGGAGCTGTTGGATGCCCCCAATATCGCTAACCTGCATCTCTCCCTCAGCGACATAGACAGGCCCAGCGTCAACTTGCAACAGAGTGTCGACACCATTCATGCCCTGGGCGCCCGCCTCAAGCAGGTGCGTCAGGGAATAGATAGTCGCACTGAGGGAAGCGGCTTTAACTTCTACAGCGAGTTCACTCAGCACCTCTTGGTGCTCATCTCCCAGATCCAGTCCCAGGTACAAAACACCCTGCTCGCAAAGGCCTACAATGACCTTATCCATATGCTCAAGCTACAGGAGTTGGCGGGCAAAGATCGCGACCTGCTCAATCGTCTGCTGGCCGCCGACAGCCTAGATCATCAGGCCTATCTCGCCCAATACTCGATGCAGGATGACCTGCTGGACGCCTTCCACGAAATGCTCTCGACCACTTCCCCGGCGGATCTTGCCCTGATCAAGGAGACCCTAGATAACGAGGCGACCCAGGAGCTGCTGCTGATGAAAGGGCGGGTGAAGGCGCAGGTGAATCTTATTCTGCTGGCCAATCGCCTCAGGGAGAGGCTGGGGTATGGCGGCTTGATCGATCACTATCAGGATTACCTGCTCTCGGGCGAAGAGACCAACATCATACTGTTCGAAGAGGACTGCCTGGCCATACAGGGGCTTTTGCAACAGGCCCAGAAGCTGCCCCATGTGACCTCGCCACAGCGCGAGGCGCTGGCCCAGATAGATAATACCGTGGAGCAGTATCGTCAGGCGGTGGATGCCCAGCGTCAGCACAGGCTATCAGGTCATGCCGGACCCTTACCACAAGAGGGGCACTCCATCATAGCCGATCAGGCCATGTTGGCGGCCCTGTCTCAGCTGCAACACCAACACCCAGCGGTAGCCAGCGAGGCCTGGTGGGGGCTGGCCACTGAGGCCCTGGGGCAGATGAATCAGGCGAGCCTGACCCTGAGCAATAACATAGCTAACTTGGTACAACGTCAGGGGCGCGAGGCGCTCAGCTTCCTGGTGTTAGGCATCATGGCGGCCATGTGCAACTTTCTGTTTTTGATTGTCTTGGGTCGCCTCATCGTCAATAACCTGGTGACCCGCATCGGCACCATAGCCTCCCTGATGCAGCGCATGGCGCAGAATACTCAGCTGCAGCTGTCTGTGCCGGTGGATGGGCGAGACGAGGTCGCCAAGATGGCGATGGCCCTCAACGCCATGTTGAGTGAGCGCCAGGAGGCCAACCGTGAACTCTCCCTGGCCTCGGCGGTGTTTGAATACTGCGCCGAAGGGATAGTGGTCACCGACAAGGATAACCTGATCGAGGCGGTAAACCCCGCCTTTACCCAGATCACAGGTTATACCCTGGAGGAGGTGAAGGGTCGCAGCCCGGCCGTCCTTAACTCTCATCAGCAACCCCATCACTTCTATGAACAGATGTGGCAGTCGCTCAAGCAATACGGCAAGTGGCAGGGGGAGATCTGGAACAAGCGCAAGAACGGCCAGATCTATCCCGAATACTTGGCGATTACCGTGGTGAAGGATGATAAGGGGCGGGTGGTGCAACATATCGGCCTCTTCCTGGATATCAGTAACCGTAAGAAGTACGAGCAGGATATCTGGTACAAGTCCAACTACGACGCCCTGACTAACCTGCCTAATCGTCAGCTCTATACCTCGCGCCTGTCGCAGATGCTGCAGCTGGCGGAGCAGCGTTGCTGCTCTGTGGCCGTGCTCTTCATCGATCTCGACAGGTTTAAATACATCAACGACATCTATGGCCATGCGGTGGGCGATGAGCTGCTGCAGGTGGCGGCCGCCAGGCTGGAAGCCCTGCTGGAACAGCATGACTTCGTCGCCCGTCTCAGCGGCGACGAGTTTGTGGTGGTCATGGGGCACACCAAGCATCAAGGGGAGATAGAGCAGCGGGCGCAGCATATATTGCAGCACCTGTCGTCGCCTTTCGGCATCAACCGCAACGAGCTGCTGATCTCCGCCAGTGTCGGCATCAGCTGTTACCCCAGCAACGGCACCAGTGTCGAGGTACTGACCCGTAATGCCGAGACCGCCATGTATCAGGCGAAGCAAGATGGCCGTAATTGCTTCGGCTACTTCTCTCCCGACATGAACAACAACATGCTGGCACGTATCACCCTGGAGCAGTCGCTGCGCAGCGCCGTACTGCAACACGAGTTCTGCCTGCATTATCAGCCGATTGTAGATACCAGCAGTGGTGAAGGCGTCGCCCTGGAAGCCTTGCTGCGTTGGCGTCATCCACAGCGAGGCCTGGTGCCCCCCGATGAGTTTATCCCCATCGCCGAGGAGACTGGGCTTATCGAGCCAATCGGCGAGTGGGTGATCCAGCAGGCGTTGCGGGATCTACGCCAATGCCATAGCCAGGGGATAATGATCAACATGGCGATTAACGTCTCTGGTCGTCAGCTGGCCCACGGCGATCCCAGCCATTTCGCCTGCATGCTCAACGGCTTGCTGCAGAAATATGATGTGGCGCCCCAATATGTCCACATAGAGATCACCGAATCGATTCTGATGGCCGACACCGAGCTGTCCCTTAAGGCGTTGACGGCGATTCGTCACCTCGGGGTGGAGATCTACCTGGATGATTTCGGTACAGGCTACTCCTCCCTCAGCTATCTGAAGCAGTTCCCCATCTCGGTGATCAAGATAGACAAGAGCTTCGTCGATAACATGCTGGAAGATAGGGCGGATGCCAACCTGATCAAGGCGATCATCACCATGGGGCAGAGCCTGGATATGCGCCTGGTGGCCGAAGGGGTGGAGAGCGAGCCGCAGCGCAGCTTCCTGCAGGGGTTAGGCTGTGACTTCGTGCAGGGCTATCTCGTGGCCAAGCCGATGCCGCTCAAGGAGCTCGAACCCTTGCTGCGCCGCATCGTCAGAGAGAAACCGACCTCATTGCTTTGACTGCTCAACTCAATCGCTGCCGATAGCCAGATTGTTTGAAAACGGTTAGGGAGAGGCGTTTAGGTATTAGGCTTTAGACAAAGCTAGTTAGGCGAGCGCCTTCGCGGAAAATCAATGTGGAAATCCCATGTGGGAAGCATAGCGGGGGAAAGGCGGGGCGCCATGCCCCGCATCTGGCTTATTCGCCGACTGTCATCACGCTGGCAGATTCCTGCTGAGCCATCTGCGCCAGATCTTTATCGACGAAGAAGAGCGCCTTGCCATCTTCGCCCACCAGACGGATCTTATCGACGATAGACTTGAACAGCTTCTCCTCTTCGTGCTGCTCAGACACATACCATTGCAGGAAGTTGAAGGTCGAGTAATCCTGATTGGTAAAGGCTGTGTGGGCCAGCGCGTTGATCTTGCTGGTGATCATCTGCTCGTGCTCATAGGTGTATTCGAACAGGGCCAGCAGCGAATCGAATTGTGACTGCGGCGCCTCGATCGCCCCCAGTAGCGGCATGCCACCAGTTTCGCTCACATAGGTAAACAGACGATGCATGTGCTGCATCTCCTCTTCGGCGTGAGCACGCATAAATTTCGCGGCACCCTCAAAGCCCTTGTCTTCACACCAGGCGCTCATCTGTAGGTAGAGGTTAGAGGAGAAGAACTCCACATTAATTTGCGCGTTCAACTGATCTATCATCGTTTGTGCCAGCATAGTTACTTCCTTATTTGAGTCATTTCTTGTTGCTAGGGCCTGTTCACCTTTCAGGTTTAATTTTTGTTCTATCTAAACGCGTTTTGCTCGAGGCGAGAGCAATGAAGCATAGTTACTCTATGTGAATTGCGAGCAACAAAGTGCAGGGCGCGTTTAGATGAACCCATAGGGCAGCGTTTGCAGGCCATTTCTACTGCGTTATCGCCAGTTTGTGTAGAACCACTACACGACTCAGGCTCTGCCTTGTATCAATCACCTTCAAACTGCTGCAAAAACAAACAGGAAAGGTCAATAGGCCCTATTTATTGTGTTTAACCCCCCAGTGAATTGCAACCATCTTTACTTAACTCAATGTTTTTAAATGCAAATAATTATCGTTAATGGCTTAGAGGGTAGCATTCATGTCTGCTTGTTACATTTGCTAACCAAATCAGGCGGATTTATTAACATTTTGTCTCTAGGCTTTAGGGTCAAGAAACTAAGCTCATAACCCCGGCCGGGTCTGACGTGCCTGGGGTGGGACAATCGATGAACCTCACCAAATTAAGCACCAATAACCCTGCCGGCACCCTAGTGGCCCTGCTGCTGATCGCCATATTCGGCGTGTTAGCCATAGGCAAGCTGCCGATCCAGCTGCTGCCGGACATTCAACGGCCGCAGATCTCCGTCTTCAACAACTGGCGCTCGGCGGCGCCTCAGGAGATGGAATCCAACATCATAGAGCCTCAGGAAAATGTGCTGCGCCAGGTGCCCGGCGTGGTGGAGATGACCTCCAATATCTCCCAGGGCTTTGGCGGCATCACACTGACCTTCGAGGTGGGTAGCGACATGCAGGCGGGGATGATCAATGTGATCAACGCCCTCAACCAGACGCCCCCCCGGCCGCTGGATGCCAACGAGCCCTTCATCAATGTCGGCGGTGGTAACGGCGCGCCCAATCTGGCCTCCCTGCTGATCCGTATGGCGCCGGATAATCCGGCCACCGACTTCGCCCAGTACCAGAAGCTGATCGACGATGTGGTCGAGCCCAGGCTGAGGCTGATTTCCGGCGTGGGCTCGGTGCGCCTGCAGAGTCGCCTGCCGAAAGAGTTACATATCGAGTTCGATCCCTATCGCGCCGCGGCGCTGGGGATCACTCTGGATCAACTGCGCAGCACACTGTCGCGGGCGGCGGATATTTCGGGCGGCACAGCTAACGTGGGTCGTCGCCAATATACGGTACGTTTCATCGGCCAATACACGCCAGAAAACCTGGGTAATCTCATCGTCACCTACAACGAGGGACGCCCCATCTACCTCAACGAGCTGGCGGATGTGGAAGTGTCGAGTGCCGATGTGCAGGGCTTTACCAAGCGTAACGGTTACCCCGCCTACTATATGACGGTGGAGGGCACCTTCGATGCCAATACGGTGAAGGTGCTCGATGGTGTCAACGAGGCGATTGCCGAGCTCAATCTGGGACCGCTCAAGGAGGCGGGGCTGGTGTTGGATCTCTCCTTCGATGCCTCTGTGCATATCAAGCGGGCCATCTGGTTGGTGAAGGGCAACCTGGCGATCGGTGTGGTGCTGGCGCTGGTGATCCTCTATGCCTTCCTGCGCAGCTTCCGCGCGACCCTGATGATCGCCTCGACCATCCCCGTCGCCCTGCTGATCGCCTTCTTCTTCCTCGAGATGATGGGGCGCACACTGAACGTGATCTCCCTGGCGGGCCTGGCCTTCGCCGTGGGACTGGTGTTGGATGCGGCCATCATAGTGCAGGAAAATATCGTGCGCATCCTGCAGCAGGGGACGCCGATCCGTGAGGCCATCGCCAAGGGCACAGATCAGGTCAAGGGTGCCTTGCTGGCCTCCACCGCCACGACGGTCGCCATCTTCCTACCGATCCTGTTCATGCCCGGGGTGGAGGGGCAGCTGTTTTCTGATCTGGCGCTCACCCTGTCGGTGGCCGTAGTCTCCTCCTTTATCAGTGCCATCACCCTGATCCCGGTATTTAGCCTGTTGTGGCTCAAGCTCTCACCGCAGGATGATGGCCAGCAGAGCGGCCGCCTGTGGCGCTGGATCTCGGCAACCGTACAGCGCCTCACCGGCGACACCAAACGTGCCGTCTTCTGGTGTATCACCCTGATACTGGGAGCTGCCCTGTTGACGGCGGTCCTGATGCCGAGACCCGACTTTCTGCCCCAGGCGCGCTCGGACGGCATATTCGCCTTCTTCGCCCTGCCGCCGGGCGCAAACGTCAAGACGCTGGAGAAGGAGGTGGGTGATGTGATCATAGAACGCCTCAAGCCATACTATGACAAGGAGAAACAGCCCTATATCAAGGGATATAACTTCTCCATGTACAGCGCCTTCAACGTGCTGTTTATTTATCCCGAAGACCCGTCCCAGGCCGATGCCATGATAGAGCTGCTCAACAAGGAGATCTTGGTGGGACTGCCCGATACCCAGGCCTTTACCAACCGCGGCTCCCTGCTGCAGTTTGGCTTTAACGGCGGCAGAGCGATCAATATCGACCTTCAGGGGGCCGACATGGAGGCCCTGATGGAGACGGCAGGCAAGGGGATGGGGCTCATTCAGGAGGCGCTGCCCGGCGCCGTGGTTAGGCCGATTCCTGGTCTCTCCATGGCACAACCCGAGCTGCAGTTGATCCCCAACGAGCGCCGTCTGGCCCAGGCGGGCGTCGACCGGATTCAGATAGCCAACGCCATTCGCGCCTACACCTCTGGCTTGTTTGTGGGTGAGTATTTCGACGGCAACGAGCGCATGGATGTGTTGCTCAAGGGGCCCAAGTGGCAGGTGCCCGAGCAACTGTCGGCGACCCCTGTCTATACCCAGGCCGCCGGTATTCAGACCATAGGCGAGCTGGCGACCCTCAAGCGAACCGTGGGACCGACCCAGCTGCAGCGAGTCAATGGCAAGCGCAGCGTCAGCCTGTTGATCTTCCCGCCGGCGGATATGTCCTTGGATGAGGCCCTGGAGAAACTCAATGAGTCGGCGGTGCCGACCCTGAGAGCCAGCCTGCCGGAAAACAGCTCACTCGGCTATCGTGGCAGCGCCGACAAGCTCGACAGCACTATCAAGGATATGGGCGCCAACTTCGCCCTGGCGGTGGTGATCCTCTTCCTGCTGATGGCCGCCATGTTTAAGTCGGCCAAGGATAGCCTGCTGGTCTTGCTCTCTATGCCGCTGGCGATCTGTGGCGGCGTGGTCAGCCTGCGGCTGCTAAACTTGTTTAGTTTCCAGAGCCTGGATCTGCTGACCATGATAGGTTTCATCATCTTGCTGGGGCTGGTGGTCAATAACGCCATCCTGCTGGTGGATCAGACCCGCCAGAGTTATCGCGAGACGCCGGATATCGACCTGGCCATCGCTCAGGCCGTGGCGACCCGCGCCCGCCCTGTGTATATGAGCACCCTGACCTCCATCTTCGGCATGCTGCCGCTGATGCTGGTGCCCGGTGTCGGCAGCGAGATCTACCGCGGCCTGGCGGCGGTTATCGTCGGCGGCATGACCTTTAGCGCCTTGTTTACCCTTATTTTGATGCCCAGCCTGTTGCGTCTGACCCATAGGTTGAGCCCAGTTACCAAAAGGGGGGCCGACGAGCCAGCCCTCGCATCCACTACAGGAGTGAAGTCATGAGATCCTTAATTGCCGGCGTGCTGGCGCTCTCTCTAATCGGTCCCATGAGCTGGGCCCAGGGCGAGGCGCCCGAGCGTCTGGTGCAGGTGGTTCAGGTTGAGAACCGCGCCCTGTCGCCCAAGATCATGGTGATAGGATCTGTGCACTCCCGTAACTATGCCGAGCTGACCGCGGGCATCGAGGGTAAGCTCGAGTGGGTGATCGAGGCCGGTACGCTAGTGAAGGCGGGTGAGGTGGTCGCCCGCATCGAGAAGACTCGCCTCGAGCTGCAGAAGGCTCAGCAAGAGGCGCAGATAGAGTATGAGACTGTGGGGCTGTCTAGGCTGAACCGCGAGCTGAAACGCTTGCAGAAGCTGATGGCTAACAAGAACGCCTCGGAGACCGAGCTGGACAAGGCGCGCTCGGATCGCGACCTGGCCGCCGCTAACCTCAAGCTGGCGCAGATCAAACTTAAGATGATCCTCGATGATATTGCCCGCACCCAGGTGAAGGCGCCCTTTGCCGGCATCATCACGGCGCGTCAACGTCAGGCGGGTGAGGATATCAGCCGCGCCGAGTCAATCGTCGCCATTACCGACCCGGACAACCTGGAGATCAGACTGCATGCGCCGCTCAAGCACAGTCGCCGGGTGAAGGTGGGGGATGAACTGCGGGTCTATCATGGCCTGGGGGAGTTCTCCGCTAAGATCCGCAGCCTGATCCCCGTGTCTGATGTGCGCTCCCAGACCTTCGAGGCTCGCATCGACCTACCGCTGGAGCGACAGGATATGCTCAACGTCGGCGAGCTGGTCTCCCTGGCACTGCCAATTGCTCCTAAACAACTGACCACCTTAGTGCCCCGTGACGCCGTGGTGCTGCGCTCCGCCGGTGCCTTCGTGTTCAAGATAGATGCGAGTAACAAGGCGGTGAAGGTGGCAGTCGAACTGGGCGATGGTGAAGGGGAGTGGATCGCCGTTAAGGGTGAACTCAGCGACAGCGACCAGGTGGTGATTCGCGGCGCCGAGACGCTACAAGATGGCCAGCAAGTGAAGGTGCAGGCCAATACCCTGGAGCTGAGCGCCGGTTAATCTATACCTTTGGAGATAGCCGAGCCGACATCCGCCCAGCCGCTGTCGGCTTTTTGGTTGAATCTCGGCGGATTGCGGCCAAAAACTGCCGTCGAGATCATAGTCTTCTGATCTCAGCGTGGCATAATGAGCGGCAATATTCGCTTTTACTCATATCCTACAGTTAACGCTAAGGTACTCTATGTCTATGCAAGCCGATCCCTGTGCAAAACCCAGCCTAATGCATCCCGATGAAGCCATCATCAAGCTTCTGGAACAAGTTCGTCCACTGGAAGAATCGGAAATGGTGCAGCTTCCCCATGCGCTGGGACGTGTGCTGGCCGAGGATCTGGCCTCTAGCATAGACCTGCCACCCTTCGACAACTCGGCGATGGACGGTTATGCCTTCCGCTTCGAGGATCTGGCCCAGGGCAATCGTTTCACCCTCATAGGTCACTCCTTTGCCGGGCATCCCTTCGAGGGCGAGGCCAGTGCCAATACCTGTGTACGCATCATGACGGGCGCGCCTGTACCGCCGGGTTATGACACAGTGCAGATGCAGGAAAAAGTCGAGGTCGACGGCGACAGCATAGTGATTGAGGCGCCAAAGGCATTAGGCGCCAACGTGCGCCGTCGCGGCGAAGAGGTGATGACGGGTGGCAAGGTGCTCTGCGCCGGCACCCAGATCGGCGCCGCCGAGATGGGCGTGCTGGCCACCATAGGTGCCAGCCAGGTACGGGTGACCCGCCTGGTCAAGGTGGCCTTCTTCTCTACCGGTGACGAGTTGCGCCCCGTGGGCACAGAGTTGGCGCCGGGTCAGATCTACGACTCCAACCGTTACAGCATTCAGGGCCTCTTGAGCCGCGCCAACGTCGAGTGGATAGACCTTGGGGTGATCGAAGACGACCCGGAGGCGATCCGCGCCGCGTTTCGTAATGCCGCGGCTAATGCCGATATGGTGATCACCTCGGGCGGCGTCTCGGTGGGCGATGCCGACTTTACCAAGCAGATCCTCGACGAGGAGGGTGAGATCACCTTCTGGAAACTGGCCATCAAGCCGGGTAAGCCCTTCGCCTTCGGTCGTATCGGCGAGGCGGTCTTCTGTGGTCTGCCGGGCAATCCTGTCTCCTCCATGGTGACCTTCTACAAATTGGTGTGGCCGCTGCTCAACAAGATGCAGGGGCTGCCTCAGGTCAAGCCGCTCCTGTTACAGGCCAAGCTCAAGGGCGACCTGCGTAAGTTCCCCGGCCGCGTCGAGTATCAACGTGGTGTGCTGAGTCAAAATGCCCAAGGTGAGGCCGAGGTGAGTGTCACCGGCGGCCAGGGCTCTGGCATGCTTACCTCAATGAGTCTGGCCAACTGTTTCATTATCCTGGCGCAGGAGCAGGGCGATACGCCGGACGGTAGCCTGGTGACTGTGGAACCCTTCAACTCAGTGCTGGCACTCTAGGGGCGGACAGATGGAGCCGAATACCCAAGAAGAGATCCTCTCCGACGCAGAGATCTTGCGCTATAGCCGCCATATCTCCATCAAGGCGATGGACTTCGAAGGCCAGGAGCGACTCAAGCAGTCCAAGGTGCTGGTGATAGGGGCCGGCGGCCTAGGCTGTGCCTCTACCCAATATCTGGCGGTCGCCGGAGTGGGTCAGCTAACCCTGGTGGATTTCGATACCGTCGAGCTGTCGAACCTGCAGCGGCAGGTGCTGCACCACGACGCCACTATCGGCCAGCCCAAGGTGGAGTCGGCCAAGACCTCCTTGATGCAGCTCAATCCCCATCTCAGGGTCGAGACCATCAACGCCGTGCTCGATGACGAGCAGATCCTGGCGCTGGTGGGCGAGCATGATCTGGTGATGGACTGTACCGACAACATAGTGGTGCGCGAGCAGCTCAATCAGGCCTGTTTTCAACATAAGGTGCCTTTGGTGTCGGCCGCTGCCATCCGCATGGAGGGTACGGTCACCGTATTCGACTATGGTGAGCAGAGCCCCTGTTATCATTGTTACAGCAAGCTGTTTGGCGACCAACAGCTGACCTGCGTCGAGTCGGGCATTCTGGCGCCCGTGGTGGGCATGATAGGTTGCCTGCAGGCGGTGGAAGCGATCAAGGTGCTGGCCAAGATGGGCAAGACCCTAAGCGGTCGCATCCTGATGATAGATGCCATGACCATGGAGTTTCGCGAGATGAAGCTGCCTAAGCAGCCTCATTGCCATGTTTGCGGTGTGTGAGCGTTTACTTACTGTTGTGGTGTTGCCTGAGAGTTTGATATCGCTAGTTAAGTAAGAAGCGAGGCTAAGGCCTCGCTTTTTTGTGTCTTACCACCGATTTTTCACGGCAAACTGACAATGTAGTTCTTGATTCAGGCCTATTTTAAGTGTCTGCCACCATCCAGTGCCAGGGAACGCCCCGTCACATACTGGCTCTGCATCAGGTAGTCTATCGCCTGCAGCACCTCGACTTCGCCACCCTCTCTGGCTAATACCGACTTGGCCCTGGCCTTTTCGCGATAGGCGGCATCGTCCTGCTCGTTGAAACAGATCAGCGCCGGGGCGATGGCGTTGACCTTCACCTTTGGGGCTAACTTGGCGGCGAAGGAGAGGGTCATGTTTTCCAGCGCGGCCTTGCTGGCGGCGTAGGCGATATGTTTCTTGCTGCCCTTTTGCGCCACATAGTCGGTGATATGGATGATATCCGTCATGGCCTGCTGGTTTTGCAGTAGCGGTGCTAGGGCGAGGTTGAGCTGGTAGGGCGCATAGACATGAACCTGCATCATCTGGGCGATCACCTGATCGGCGCCCGCTGGGTCATTGTCATCTAGCCAGAGCGAGGCGTTGTGGATCACCGCATCTAGCTGACGATAGTTCTGCTTCAGCGTCTGGATAAGCTCTTCGAGCTGGCTTTGAACGGTGAAGTTACAGGGGTAGAGGTCGGCGCCCAGTTCTGTGAGGGCATCTATGCTGGGGTAGTGGCTGCGATAGGTGCCTATCACCTTGTGTCCACGGGCGAGAAAGGCCTCGGCCAGATAGAGGCCAATACGCTTGCCTACGCCTGTGATGAGTATGGTTTTTTGCATCCTGATGCACCCTTTGATTCCCGATATTGCAGCCGATAGTAGCTTTCGCGGCTCGACGGATTCAAGTGTTTTTAGGGAATATGAGTCCTATCCTCGGCCTGATTCATGTGAATAGTCGTAAGTTTAATCTCTATCCATAATCACCTTTATTGTTTGTATTCAAATCAATGTGTCGTTCATCCATATGCAGTATAAATCGGGTTTTTAGCGCTTAAATTGGATCTAAATGGTCGAAAACTGGCTGTGATTTGGAATAAAAGCGCTATGGCGTTACAATAGTGCCGAATATTTCTATTGTATTGCTATGAGTTCAAATCATTTTAATCAAATCTAAATGATGGCCTGGTGGCGATTCTTTGAGGTCTTAACGGAGAGAATCGATGACGAAAGGTATTGATAAATACAGCATTGAAAGCACCGACTATACGATCGGCCAGGACAATGTGCAGAAGTGGGGGTTCGATGTACACAACCCCGTATTTGGGGTGAGTGCCGGGCTAATTGCCGCCTTCCTGCTGGCGACCCTGTTGACCGATGCCGAGACAGCCAAGTCTGTGCTCGATGGCATCAAGTGGAAGATTATCGGCGCCTTCGATTGGCTGTTTATCTGGTCGGGG
The DNA here is from genome assembly GCF_019457575.1 of Shewanella alkalitolerans. Taxonomy (NCBI): domain Bacteria; kingdom Pseudomonadati; phylum Pseudomonadota; class Gammaproteobacteria; order Alteromonadales; family Shewanellaceae; genus Shewanella; species Shewanella alkalitolerans. The sequence continues at coordinate 59,835 of NZ_CP080422.1, forward strand.
AATATTTTCGTGATCTTCTGCCTGGGCCTGATCCTCTCGCCCTACGGCAAGATACGTCTCGGCGGTAACGAAGCCACCGCGGACTACTCCTTTCTCTCCTGGTTATCCATGCTATTTGCCGCCGGTATGGGGATAGGCCTGATGTTCTGGAGTGTGGCCGAGCCCGTGGCCTACTTTACCGGTTGGTATGAGACGCCGCTTGGGGTCGAGCCCAACACGCCGGAGGCGGCCAAGTTGGCGCTGGGGGCCACCATGTTCCACTGGGGCCTGCATCCCTGGGCCATCTATGGTGTGGTCGCCCTGTCGTTGGCCTTCTTCACCTATAACAAGGGGATGCCCCTCTCTATCCGCTCCATCTTCTACCCTCTGCTGGGTGACAGAGCCTGGGGCTGGGCGGGACATATTGTCGATATCCTGGCCGTGCTGGCCACCCTGTTTGGTTTGGCGACCTCGCTAGGCCTAGGTGCCCAGCAGGCCGCCAGCGGTATCCACCATGTGTTTGGCATAGATGCCGGCCTTGGGCTGCAGATGATAGTGATAGTCGTCGTGACCCTGCTGGCAGTGGTCTCAGTGGTGCGCGGGATCGACGGCGGCGTTAAGGTGATCAGTAATATCAATATGATAGTTGCCTTTGCGCTGCTGATCCTGGTGGCCATGATAGGTTACGCCGTCAGCCTGGGCAGCATTCCTACCACCCTGATGGCCTACGTGGAGAACATTATTCCGCTTAGTAATCCACACGGGCGCACCGATGAGGCCTGGTTCCAGGGCTGGACAGTATTTTACTGGGCCTGGTGGATCTCTTGGTCACCATTCGTGGGCATGTTTATCGCCAGGGTCTCTAAGGGACGTACAGTGCGTGAGTTCATTACCGCAGTGCTGCTGGTACCGACCGGCGTGACCCTTATCTGGATGTCGGTATTTGGTGGCATGGCGATCGATCAGGTGGTCAACAAGGTGGGTGAGTTGGGGGCCAAGGGCCTGACCGACGTGCCGCTGGCCATGTTTGAGATGTTCGATGTGCTGCCGTTCGGCACTCTGCTCTCTATCATCGCCGTGGTGCTGGTACTGGTGTTCTTTATCACCTCGTCGGACTCAGGTTCTCTGGTGATCGACAGCATCACCGCCGGCGGCAAGATAGACGCGCCTGTGCCACAGAGGGTGTTCTGGGCGCTGCTCGAGGGTGCAATTGCGATGGCGCTGCTGTGGATCGGTGGTACCGAGGCGATTCAGGCTCTGCAGGCCGGCGCCATCTCGACTGCACTGCCCTTTACCGTGATACTGCTGCTGATGTGTGTCAGCTTGCTGAAGGGGATGCGCACCGAGCGCTTCTAACGCGGGAATCGTGGAAAATAGAGGAGGCCCTTGGCCTTCTTTTTTATTGCCTGCGCCTATGTCAGAGCAAGTATAAACGGCAATACCAGAGCTTAGACAAGCGCTAGCACCAGAACTCTTTGATGGGGCGGTTGGGGTCGAAGTGATGGGCGATCTGCGCCTGCAGCAGCTCGGCGGTGGCGATGGCGTCGCTCAGGGCGTTGTGGGGCGGATAGCTGGGCAGGCCGTATCTCGACCGGCTCTGGCCCAATCGCACCGAACCCGGCTTGTCTCCTTTTAGGCGTTGTAGCAGGCCGCCGTGCTGGCGCTTCTGTATCTCAGACTCTAGCGCCATAGTATCTATCAGGGGGAACTCTATCCCCTGATGAATGCGGCGGATCAGTGCCTTCTCCAGGAATAATCTTTCTATTGCTTGATAGTGCACCACCATGATCTTGCCCGCCATCTGCTCCAACACCTGTTCGAAGATGGCGGATAGATCCGGTGCGTCCAGTATGTCGCTGTGGGTGATGCCGTGGATGATCACCGACTCCTCGGCCAGCTGTTCTCTTGGCCTGACGGTCCAGTGCTGGGCGCGATTGAGAAAGATCCGTCTCAGATTGAAGGGCACAGTGCCTATGCTGACGATATCGTCCTTGTCGACGTTCAGGCCCGTGGTCTCGAAGTCCATCGCCAGCAGCTCGACCTCCGCCAGCGGCGTGTCGGGGTCCGGCAGGCCGCCCAGGTAATACTGGCGTAAACCCTGATGCTCAGTGGTCTTGAGCCGCTGCTCAAATTTACCCGGCCAGTCGATGCTAGGTGGTGACAATAGCTTCTTCAGCATCTTAGGCTCACTTAAACTGGTTGCTGGCGTTGTAGCGGAACTTGAGGAAGTTCTGGGCGTTACTCAAGATCTGAAACGCATCCTTGAGGTTGCGGCGCTCGAAATCCGACAGGTGCTCTGGCTCTATGTTGTTGTCGGGATCGATTCCTTGTTCAACGTCTAGGGCCTGATGGCGGATGCGCACCATGGAGATGAACTCCATGGCGTCCCGCAGATCCTCGCCGCGCCCCTTAGGCAAGATGTTGGCGTCTATGATGTCGTCCAGACGCTCGAAGGAGTTGCGGGCGCGTGAACCCACCGCCAGGGCGTGTACCCGGATGAGATCCGCCAGCGGCGCCGTGCCGCGGCGCTTGAGGTTGATGGAGTTGTTGTGACGGCCATCTTTCTCCATCACGAAATCTTTGAAGAAACCCAGCGGCGGGGTGCGATTCAGGGCGTTGCGGGCGAGGCAGGCCAGGAAGCGGTTGTTCTTGCGTGCCCGGCGTACGATGAAGCCGTTGAGCTGCTCGGCCCACTTGAGGCGGCCATAGACGCCGTCGAGATCGAAGAAGATGGAGGCATTCAGTAGCGCCTTGGGGTTTGGATCGTCGATCCAGTCGGCGAAACAGGCCTCCCATTCTTTGCGCGTCATGCGCCACATGGGGTTGGTGGCCATGATATCCCCGGTGCAGTAACTGTAACCGCAGCTATCTAGCCCATCGCAGACGAAGTTGGCCAGCTGGCTGAAGTAGTCGTCGTGCTTCGCTTCGTCGAATTCGTCGTCGAGTATGATGGCGTTGTCCTGATCGGTGACGATTAGCTGCTCGTCGCGGCCCATGGACCCCAGTGCCAGGAAGCAGTATGGGATGGGCGGTGGGCCTAGTTTCTCTTCGGCCAGCTCGAGTATTCGCTGCTTGAAGCTGCGGCCGATCACCGACATGGCGCTACCCACCATGTGAGAGTTGGCGTCTTCGTTCACTAGGCGCACGAAGCTGTCTTTGACCTGGGTGGCGAGGGCGGCCAGCTCCTCCAGACTCTGTTGCTGGAAGATGCTGCTCACCAACAGCAGGGAATTTTGCGACTCGTATCTGACGATATCCGTGGCCTCGATGATGCCTATCGGCTTGCGTCCCTTGCACACAGGCAGATGATGCACGTTGTAGCGCAGCATGGTGAGCATGGCCTCATAGACATAGGCGTTATGATCTAGGGTGATCACCTCTGTGCTGACCACGCCGGCCAGCTCGGTGGCCGGGTCTATCCCCTCGGCCACGACTCGGGTGCAGAGATCCCTGTCTGTGATGATCCCAAGCAGCGGGCTGGTGTCGCCGTCCTCATCCTCCAGGACATTAGGGTCGATCACCAGGAGGGCAGAGACATTCTCCTGGGCCATCATGATGGCGGCCTGCTGTATGCTTTCGCCCTTGTGGATCACAGGGGCATCGCGGGTGAGCAATGTCTTCACCTTAGAGGTGGTCAGGTCATTCTGTTCGCTGGTGTTAGAGACTGTCTGGCGCAGGCGGGCGCTGTCCTCCACCTCGACGAAGTCGGCAAAGGTGTCGTACTGATCGTAGAGCTGCTGGAAGATCGCCTCTGGGATGCAATAGACTAGGGTGTCCTCGATCGCCTTGACCGGGAAGCGCACCTTGTTGTTGGTGAGCAGGCCCATCTGGCCGAAGAGATCGCCGCTGTCCAGGCGGTTATAGAGCTCCCCCTTGCGGCGGTAGACCTCCACCACGCCGCTGCGCACCATGTAGAGGTCATGGATCTGATCGCCGAAGTGGATGATGGGGGTGTCTTGGCGGTAGTAGGCGATCTCCACATGGTGGCTCACCATGGCGACCACCTCGTCGGGCAGGGCATTAAACGGGGGATATTGGCTTAAGAAGTTTTGGATCTCGTTTAACTCTGCTTCCATAGATCTGCCTGTGGCTGATTTTCTCCTGTCATGGCTAACATACTACCCCATAGACCAGGCTATGTGTGGCGCCTGGCCTAAAAAGATCCCTTAGCTTAGTGGGCCGTCCACAACATCTGGCCGCACTGGCTGAGATCATAGCCGCCGAGCTGGGCCGCCAGTTGGCGGGTCTGGGTGCTGCCGAGCATCTCGAACAAGGCCTGGAGCTGACGACGGAAGTAGATCCCCTGGGGCATCACGAAGTCGAAGGATTCGGTCACCAGAGGCACGAAGCTCAGGCCGCTCTCCAGCGCTACCGATTGACAGCCGAAGCCGATATCGGCCTCGTTGCGGGCGATGAAGCCCGCCAGTTCTCGCTCGCTATAGGCGGTGATCTGCGGATTGAGCTGCTCTATGCTGGCGCCTTGCTTGATCAGCCAGTGTTCTAGGTGTTGTTGGCTACCGGCGCCGGCTTGGCGGCCGACCCAGCGCCAGGGGAGGCCGATCACTTTCTCCTCTTCCTGGCATCTGTGGTGCATCTCGCTGCGCATCATCAGCCCCTGCTGGCGGGTGTAGCCGTGCACCATCACCCACTGTTGGTGGTTGGGGTAGCCCTTGAGCAGGGCGGGGTGACGTATGTTGCGCTCCTCCACATTGCCCCAGTGCAGGGTACAGACGTCGGCGTAGCCGCGCGACAGGAGATCCAGCCCCATGCGGGAGCCGGTTGAGCTATAGCTGATGAGATCGCTCTTGCCTATCTTAGACATGAGGCGGGCCACCAACATGGAGAGCAGGGGGTCGTCGCTTCCCGTGATATGCATGCGATCCGACAGCATGCCGCTATGGCAGGAGTCCATGACCCAACGGTCGATCAAAATCTTGGGAAACAACCATTTACCCGTCACCTTGGTGGCGGGCAAAATGCGGTCATTGGCCATGGAGTAGACCTTCTTCTCGTTCAGGTCGAGATACTCGGCGACCTGTTTGGCGCTCATGTAGACGAGTTCGCTGGGTTCAGTCATGGATAATCCTTTAACCTTCTCCGTTAACCTAGGTTACGCTTCGGCGGTGTGGCATCAAATTCGATATTTTCCGCACCATGATAGATGAGGAAGTGGCGCCCCTTGGCGCGGGCGATCATGGTGATCCCTAGCTTCTGGGCCAGTTCCAGCCCCATCTGGGTGGCACCGCTGCGCGAAAGCAGGACGGGGATGCCCATCTTGGCCACCTTGATCACCATCTCTGAGGTGAGACGCCCTGTGGTGTAGAACAGCTTGTTGCCGCCGCCCTGTTGCTTGAGCCACATCTCGCCGGCGAGGGTGTCGACCGCGTTGTGACGGCCGACATCTTCGACGAAACCGATGATCTGATCGCCCTCGCACAGGCCACAGCCATGCACTGCACCGGCATTCTTATAGGTCTCGTTGTAGGCGCTGATGTTATTGAGCAGGCTGTAGAGCATGCTCTGTTTCAGCTGCGGCGTGGGCAGGCGAATATCCTCGACGCCATCCATGAAGCCGCCATAGACAGTGCCCTGGCCGCAACCTGTGGTGACTGTCTTCTCCGCCAGTTTCTCTTCCAGGTGCGCCGTCGACTCCTTGGTGATCACCGCCGCCGAGTTAACCTCCCAATCCACAATCACAGACTCGAGCTGATGGACGTCGCTGATGAAGCCCTGGTTCTTCAAATAGCCCAGTGCCAGCGCTTCGGGACGGGCACCCAGTGTCATCAGAGTCACTATGGGGCGCCAGTTCAGGTAGAGGGTGAGGGGGCGCTCGCAGGCGATATATTTGTCGACTACTTCGCCCTGCTCGTTGATGGCTTTCACCGCCATGGTGAGCGGGGCATCAGCTTGGGTCTTGACCAGTGTGGGGTGTTTGAAACTTGTCATTGCTCTCGTCTTGTTGCATTGGGGCGCATTGAGCATAGCAAGTATCGTTCCTACGCAAGGATTTCGAGTGTAAATGCGTGATCCAGGCGTCGACTTTGTGCGATGTCGCCCTTTTCTGTCCCGGCCAAAATGGCTTTTAGGACAAATTGTCCTACGCTTGTTAGGGATTTGATGATCCAGTTCAAACTATTCCCCTTCTAGCGATGGCATGTAAATTGCTTTGTTAGGTCTATCGCTAACCCAATGCCCGGCGAATCAGCAATACGCCGGCCTGCTAGGCAAAACGGAGACGCAATGCAACATACCGAAAGTCAATGGCCCATGTATGTCTCACTGAAAAAGGTGGAGAAACAGATGGGGCGCTGGACCGCTGAAAGTTGGGAATTAGATCAGATAGTTCCCGCCACTCAGCCCGCGCCTGCCGGGGCCCACATAGTGATGCTTGAACTCTACAAAGATGAGCGCGGCAGCTATCGCATCAACCTGGATATGGACAACGCCATGCTCTACGTGGTGTGCGACGAGCTGGAAGATGGCACCTGGGTGCCCGCCTATATCTCGGCCGACCAAAATGTCGCAGCCGGTTGCCTGGAGGGTGACACCCCAGTGCTGAACTTCCCCATGCCCAAGGCGATCGCCTGCTGGATAGAGGCCTTCATCACCCGTCACGGCGAGGTGGAGATCTGCGCCCATAGGCGCAAGCATGTCAATCGCCGTAAGAACGAGGGGCCGAGTACCAATCCGGATAGGGGGCTAGTGTCCTGATGAGTGATAAGCCAAGCGGACTCTTCGCACGCTGGACCCAGCGTCGCCAACAGGTGCAGGCCGAGGAAGAGGCGGCGCGTCTGGCCGAACAGGCCCAGGAAACGCCGGTCGAGCCATCGCTTGAGGCCGAAGGTGCGGATGGTGTCGAAGCTAGCGACCAAGTCGCTCCCGAAGAGAAGAAGATACTGACCGCCGAGGACCTGCCGGATCCCGAGAAGATAGAGGTGGGTGGCAGCTTCGCCAGTTTCATGGCCGACAACGTCGATCCTGATGCCAAGACGGCGGCCCTGAGGGCGCTTTGGAAGCAGCCACACTATCACGAGATCGATGGCCTGCTGGAATATGCCCTGGACTATACAGATCAGCCCAAGTTGACCGCCGAGGTATCGGCCGAGTTAGCCAAGAAGGTCTTCAGGCATCTGACCAAGGATGAAGAGGCGGTCGAGGCGGCTGCCGAGACGGCGGAAACCCAGCTAGCACAGCAGGAAAATGCTGCGGCGCAGGTCGAGGACAATTTGGACAGGGCATCCGACGAGGTGTCCCAAAATGAACCAGAAATACAGGCCTCAACCAAGCCTCCTGTTGTTTAAGGTAAGTTTAGAGTGCTTTTAAATCCATAAATTTGGTACGTGATTTGCTGTATTAACGACAATTAACAACGAGTTAGATAATCGTTGAACTCAGGGTGAAGCTGGCGCAACAAGCGCATGCCGTTAGAGCACAACAGCCACCCGGCTGATACAGCAGCCAAATACTGCTTAGGAACGCAATGTGAGCATGCATTTAGAGACGAGCGACAATTTGGCCCACCTGAAGCAGGTGCGCCAGCAAGTGTTGGGACAGACACAAATCCTGCAAAACCTGATCCCACCTACAGTGAGTTACACCACAGAGGGCAATGTGTTGATCATTGGCCCGGAAGACTTGGCACGCCTGGCGGCCGACAAGCTGGCCAACATGGGTCAGCGCGCCATTCTGGCTAACGAGTCGATCACCAGCCAGGATGAAGACCACCTGGAGAAGGTGATGAACGCCGCCGAAGATGTCGAGAGCTATTACAACAAGCTTATCGAGATCAAAGGCTTCCTGGGTCAATTCCAGGTCAAGGTTGAGCACGACAACGGCACCGCTGACCTCAGCCTGGTGGCCATTCGTAAGGCCCATTTCGATCTTATCCTCGACCTTAGCCAAGCGCCCTGCATCAACCTCGAGATGCTGCCTCCGGGTTACTTCTACGTGGGGCAGGATGAGGCCAAGTTGATGGATGCCATCGCCCAGTTGCCCGAGCTGATCGGTGAGTTCGACAAGCCGCGCTACGTCAAGGTGAACAGCGATATCTGTGCCCACCACAGAAACGGTATCGATGGCTGTAACCGCTGCCTCAACTTCTGTCCCGCCGATGCCATCGCCAGCGTGGACCATAAGATAGAGATCGACCCTTACCTCTGCCACGGTGCGGGCAGCTGTACCAATGCCTGCCCGACCGGCGCCATCAGCTATGACCTGCCGACGCCACAGGCGCTGCACTCCTACCTGAACAAGTTGGTGACACGTTTTCGCAGTGCGGCGCAGACCGCGCCTGTGATCCTGTTCCACGATGCCAGCCTGGGTGCCACGCTGATCGGCGACGAGCTGCCCGGTGCCATCTTGCCGGTGGAGCTGGAGGAGATCACGGTCGCCAGCATGGATCACTGGATGGCGGCCCTGGCCTGGGGCGCGCGTCAGATCTTGGTGCTCAACACAGAGGCCACGGCGCCAACCCTGACCCAGATGCTCAACGGCGAGCTCAAGCTGGCCAACGAGATCCTCGACGAGATGGGTCAGCCACAGCGTGTCAGCGTGGTTGAGGCCAGTCAGATTGCCGACCTGGCCACATTGATCGAGCCGAGCGCCAGCTGGCCCATGATAGTGCCGGGCGAATTTGCCGCCACCACCAAGCGTGAGACCCTCTACGCGGCGATCGATCACCTCAACAGCCAGGCGGCCTCTACCGATGCCTGCCTGAGCAAGAGTAATATTCCTTACGGTAAGGTGAGCGTTAATACCGATAACTGCACCCTGTGTCTCTCCTGTGTGTCGACCTGTCCGACTCAGGCGCTGACCGACGGCGGTGAGAAGCCGGCGCTCTATTTTGTCGAGCAAGCCTGCGTGCAGTGCGGCCTGTGTGAGTCGGCCTGTCCGGAGAAGGTGATCAGCCTGACACCACAGATTAATTTCGATGCGACTGCTCGTCAGAGCCGTCAAACCCTGAATGAGGAGGCCCCGTTCGAATGTATTCGTTGTGGTACCCCATTCGCCACCCAATCCATGGTGCAACGGATGCTGGATGTAGTCGGCGGACACAGTGCCTTCAGTGCCAATACCGAGCGTCTGAAGATGTGTAGCGACTGCCGGGTAAAAGACATGTTTGAAGACATACTTCAAGATCCTGAAAAGCAACTGCGATAAGAGTTTAGCCATGACCGAATTAGTAAGAGAAGTTTCAGAAAACGATCAGTTAAGAGCCGATATCTACCAGCTTTTGGCGGCGCTTTTACGCAAGCAGCCAAGTGCTGAACTTTTGCAGTTCCTTTCCACCCTGGAGATAGATGCCGACGATGACAGCGACATGACCAAGGCCTGGTTGGCGCTGAAATTGGCGGCGGAGCAGTTTACCCCTGAGCAGCTGGAAGATGAGTACTTCAACATCTTCCTCGGCGTGGGTAGCGGTGAGATCTTGCCCTATGGCAGCTGGTTCATGACGGGCTCGCTGATGGACAAGCCGCTGGCCCTGCTCAGACAGGATCTGGCTCAGCTGGGGTTTGAGCGCAGCGAAGAGGTGAAGGAGCCGGAAGATCATGTGGCCGCCCTGTGTGAGGTGATGGGCACCCTGATCCTCGAGGCGCCTGGCTTCCGCCAGTTGGCGTTTTACCAACGCCACATCGGCAGCTGGATCGAGCGCTTCTGTGACCACCTGGGACGGGCGCCGAGCGCGGCCTTCTATGCCACCGTGGCCCAGCTAGCCAAGGCGTTTTTCGTTATCGAAGCCAACGAATTTGAGCAACTTAAGTTAGATATTCCGGTGAACTGCCCTGGCAGCGAAGCGGAGAAGATTGAACCGACAGCCAGCGAACTCGCGTCCTAGGTTGTGGTTTAGCTTAGTGGTCGGCGCCAACGCGCCGACATATTGAAACCGAGGGGCAACCCTCACCAAGCGTCGGGTTCTGGTCTTAGTGTCGACTTGTCTGCAAAGCCTAATCGACCGAGATGATGAGACTAGAGCCTAAATTGAGTCAACATCAAGGAGACACTATGAAGAAGCAAGCTTCTGATATGGGTCGTCGTCAATTGCTAAAAGCATTAGCCCTGGGCAGTGCAGCGGGTGCCGTGGCAACCGTGAGTGGCCAGGCCGCGGCGGCAACGCCTGCACCTCAAAAAGATGCAGCGCACGGCGATGGTTACCACGAGACAGATCATATTCGTAGTTATTACGCGTCTTTACGTACCAAGTAAGCCTTGGACGAGTAATTACGCAGTAATTCAATAACATTAGGAGAGTGTGTGATGCGATTAACCCGCAAAACAGACCAGGCAGAAGTCGCTAAAAAGCCTGCCCTGGGTCTAAGTCGTCGTCAGTTCCTTCAGTCTGCAGGTCTTGCTACTGGTGGTATTGCCGCGGCCTCTATGCTTGGCGCTGGAATGATGCGCAAAGCCGAAGCGAAAGAAGTGCCACATGATGCGCCAACCGAAGTGAAGCGTACCATCTGTTCTCACTGTTCAGTGGGCTGTGGTATCTATGCCGAAGTACAAAATGGTGTGTGGACAGGCCAAGAGCCAGCTTTCGACCATCCTTTCAATGCCGGCGGCCACTGTGCCAAGGGTGCGTCTCTACGTGAGCACGGCCATGGTGAGAAGCGTCTCAAGTACCCCATGAAGCTCGAAGGCGGTAAGTGGAAGCGTATCTCTTGGGATCAGGCTATCGAGGAAGTGGGCCAGAAGGCACTGGATATCCGTAAGGAATCGGGCCCGGATTCAGTCTTCTTCATGGGTAGTGCTAAGTTCTCTAACGAGCAGGCTTACCTCTACCGTAAATTCGCTGCCATGTGGGGCACCAACAACGTCGACCACTCGGCACGTATTTGTCACTCTACCACTGTAGCCGGTGTTGCCAACACCTGGGGCTATGGTGCGCAAACCAACTCGTTCAACGATATCCGCAACGCCAAGGCGATGATGTTTATCGGTTCTAACCCTTCAGAAGCTCACCCGGTTGCCATGCAACACATTCTGGAAGGTAAAGAGCGCGGCGCGAAGATTATCGTTGTCGATCCTCGTTTCACCCGTACTGCGGCTAAGGCCGACGAGTACGTGCATATTCGCCCAGGTACCGATATTCCTTATATCTACGGTCTGCTGTGGCATATCTTCGAAAACAAGTGGGAAGACCAGACCTTCATCGATCAGCGTGTCTACGGCATGGAGCGTATCCGCGAGGCTGCCGCTAAGTGGAACCCTGAAGAAGTTGAAAACGTGGTCGGTGTACCGAAAGAGCAGATGTACCGTGTGGCCAAGACACTGGCCGAGACTAAGCCTGGCACCATAGTCTGGTGTATGGGTGGTACTCAGCACCACATAGGTAATGCCAACACCCGCGCTTACTGTATCCTGCAGTTGGCCCTGGGTAACATGGGCGTTTCTGGTGGCGGTACTAACATCTTCCGTGGTCACGATAACGTACAGGGCGCAACCGACTTCGGTCTGCTGTTCGACACCCTACCTGGTTACTATGGCCTCAAGACAGGTTCTTGGAAGCACTGGTGTAACGTATGGGATCTGGACTATGAGTGGGTGAAGGCTCGCTTCGACCAGGAACAGCGTCTGGGTCAGGATCCTATGACCTCTACCGGTATACCTTGTTCTCGTTGGCACGATGGCGTGCTGGAAGACAAGTCTAAGATCGCTCAGAAAGACAACATCCGTATGTCATTCTTCTGGGGTCAGTCGGTCAACACCGAAACCCGTGGCCGTGAGGTGCGTGAAGCACTGAACAAGATGGACACTGTAGTGGTTGTGGATCCATTCCCAACTATGGCGGGTGTGATGCATACCCGTAAAGATGGCGTCTATCTGCTGCCGGCGGCGACTCAGTTCGAAACCTATGGTTCGGTATCTGCCTCTAACCGCTCACTGCAGTGGCGTTCACAGGTTATTGAGCCGCTGTTCGAATCTAAGCCTGACCACGTCATCATGTACAAGTTGGCGAAGAAGTGGGGCATAGAGAAAGAACTGTGTAAGCATATCCAGGTGAATGGCGACGAGCCGTTGATTGAAGATATTGTTCGTGAATACAACAAGGGTATGTGGACCATCGGTTACACAGGTCAGAGCCCAGAGCGTCTCAAGATGCACCAGGAAAACTGGGGCACCTTCGACATCAAGAGCCTGGAAGCACCGGGTGGCCCAGCTAAGGGCGAAACCTACGGTCTGCCTTGGCCATGTTGGGGCACACCTGAGATGAAACACCCAGGTACCCAGATCCTCTACCGTACCGACCGTGAAGTCCGCTTCGGTGGTGGTAACTTCCGTGCCCGTTACGGTGTTGAGCACGATGGTAACAACATCCTGGCCGAAGGCTCTTACTCTAAGGGCAGTGAGATCAAGGACGGTTACCCAGAGTTTACCGACAAGATGCTCAAGCAACTTGGCTGGTGGGACGACCTGACCGCAGAAGAGAAAGCGGCTGCCGAAGGTAAGAACTGGAAGACAGATATCTCTGGTGGTATCCAGCGTGTCGCCATCAAGCACGGTTGTATTCCATTTGGTAACGCTAAGGCCCGTTGTATCGTTTGGAATTTCCCTGATGACATTCCGGTTCACCGTGAGCCTCTGTATACGCCTCGTCGTGATCTTGTGTCTAAGTACCCAACTTACGATGACCGTATGGTTGCGCGTCTTCCTACCCTGTACAAGTCAATTCAGGATCAGGACTTCGCCAAAGAGTTCCCACTCGCCTTGACCTCTGGTCGTCTGGTTGAGTACGAGGGCGGTGGTGAAGAGACACGTTCTAACCCTTGGTTGGCAGAACTTCAGCAAGAGATGTTTATCGAAATCAACCCTGCTGATGCGGCGGATCGTGGTCTACGTGATGGCGATGTCGTATGGGTTCACAGCCCAGAAGGCGCCAAGATCAAGGTGCAGGCAATGGTGACACCGCGTGTGATTGAAGGCGAGTGTTTCATGCCGTACCACTTCGCGGGTATGTTCGAAGGCGAGAGCCTGGAGAAGAGCTACCCAGAAGGTACAGTGCCTTACATCATTGGTGAGTCGGCCAACACCGTATTGACCTATGGCTATGACGTGGTGACCCAGATGCAAGAGACTAAGTCTAGCTTGTGTCAGATCACTAAAGCCTAACGGAACTTGATGAGGAGATAAGCCATTATGGCAGTCATGAAATTTCTATGTGACACCAAACGCTGCATCGAGTGTAACGGTTGCGTCACAGCATGTAAGAACGAAAACGATTCCGCTCTCGAGTGGGGTATCCAACGCCGTCGCGTCGTGACCATCAACGATGGTCAACCCGGTGAAGCCTCGATCTCTGTGGCTTGTATGCACTGTACCGACGCCCCTTGTCAGGCCGTTTGCCCAGCAAACTGCTTCTACAAGACGGAAGATGGCCTAACACTACACAACAAAGATACCTGTATCGGTTGTGGTTACTGCCTATACGCCTGCCCATTCGGTGCGCCTCAGTTCCCTAAGAAGAGCACCTTTGGCAGCCGCGGCAAGATGGACAAGTGTACTTTCTGTGCCGGTGGCCCAGAAGAGACCTTCTCCGAAGCCGAGCGTAAGAAGTACGGCGCAAACCGTCTGGCCGAGGGTAAATTACCTATGTGTGCCGAGCTTTGTTCAACCAAGGCACTGCTCGCCGGTGATGCGGAAGTGGTTTCCAACATCTACCGTGAGCGTATTGCGGCCCGTGGTAACCCTAATGCGATCTGGGGCTACACCCCTAAGACTGGCGTTTAAAGTGAATAGTACCGTAAGCCTTCGGGCTTACGGTCTGTAAAGGAGTGACTATGTTATTAAAATCACTGCGCAGCCTATTCACTGTGTTGTTATTGCCATTGGTCTTGGCAATGGGCTTAGGCTTGACGACGTCAGCCTATGCCGTTGACGAACAGACCAGTCAACAGATGGCAAATACCAGCGACGCTGAGCTATGGCGAGCCGTGAAGTCAGGAGACAAGGGATACACCACAGCCAAAGGCGCTGAGGGTGGGGTCATGATTAACGTGTCGGCTATCGAAGGCACTAACGTTAAGAACGACTATCTCACCCCAGTGATGGCGCTGGCCGTTTGCGGTGTGTTCGGTGCTTTCCTGATCTTCTATCTGGTGAATGGCCCTTCAAAGCTAAGTCATGGTTTCTCTGGCAAGATGGTATTGCGCTGGAGCAAGGCCGATCTTTGGATTCACTGGGTGATGGCGCTTTCCTGCCTGGCGTTGATCTTTACCGGTCTTAACATCATGTTGGGTAAGCATGTGCTACAACCCTATGTGGGCACAGGCATTTGGGGCTCGCTGATCTACGGCAGCAAGACGATCCACGATTACGCGGGTCCCTTGTTCATCGTGGCCTGGGCTATCTGTGTGGTTAAATGGATGCCGTTGCAGACATTTAAGCTGTATGACCTTAAGTGGTTCCTGGTGGTTGGTGGCTACATCAACTTCGGACCCTTCAAGGGCAAGCACCCAGACAGCGGCTTCGCCAACGCCGGTGAGAAGATGTGGTTCTGGACGCTAACCCTGTTCGGTCTGTTCATCGCGGTATCCGGTATCATGCTGGTGATGCCGGGCCTGGAACTGCCACGTGAAGCCTCTATGGCGGCACTGCTGGTTCACGGCCTCAGCGCCATCATCATCATCGCCTTTACTATCGTCCACATCTGGATGGCGACGGTACTGAGTGAAGGTGGTATGGAGTGCATGAAGTCGGGTTACTGTGATGAGAACTGGGCAGTACAGCACCACAACCTTTGGTACGATGAGATCAAAGATAACGGTACCCTGACTTACAGGGACTAGATCTACAGCGACTAGACTCAAAGCGCAGACGCGTTATTGAATAAAAGCGCATAGATGAAGCACCCCACCTAGGCATTAGGCGGGGTGTTTTTTTATGGTTAAAGGTTGAGAAATTTAGCGGATCTAGATCACCTTTGGCTTTTTTTTGAACGCGCTTTTTATTTTCAATAACAACAACTTCATTACATCTACTGGATCCCGGTTTTAGCTATTTTTAGGGATTGCCAGCAAAGTGTATTGGCTAAAGTATGACTGGCTTAACACTTTGGCCATTTATTCATTTTTTCCGCTTATTGACCCCTGTTTAGATCAATATCTCTGCCTCGCTTCTTACCTATATTGCAACGGCAATTAATCGGATGTTTTTAAAAAACATAGCATTTTTACTAAACCGACACCTGTGAATAACATTGCCTTAACCAAGGTGCCGATGGCGGTTTTGAATAAATCATCCCTACCAATCGAAACTTCCTAATCCACTAGGAGCAAGAATGAAGAAGCAACAGCCCGATCTGAATCGCAGATCTTTGCTGAAAGCACTCACTATAGGTGGTACGGCCGGTGTGGCCATCGCCGCGAGTGGTGTGAGTGTTGCCAATGCAACCGAAAGTAAATCTCAAGAAAAACATGCCGATGGCTACCATGAAACTGCACATATCCGCAGTTATTACAATAGCTTGCGTAGCTAATTAGGAGAATTTGAGCGATGAAGTTAACGCGCAAAACAAACGAGGCAGTCGCCGCGGCTAAGCCAAGCTTAGGCATCAGCCGTCGTCAATTCATGAAGCATGCGGGTATCACAACCGGTGGTATTGCTGCAGCCTCTCTTCTCGGTACCGGCATGATGCGCCGCGCCGAAGCGAAAGATATTCCACACGATGCCCCAATCGAGATCAAGCGCACCGTATGTAGTGCCTGTGCCGTGGGTTGTGGTCTGTATGCCGAAGTCCAAAATGGTGTCTGGACGGGTCAGGAACCAGCATTCGATCACCCATTCAACGCCGGTGGTCACTGTGCCAAAGGTGCTGCGCTGCGTGAACATGGTCACGGCGAGAAGCGTCTTAAGTACCCAATGAAGCTGGTCGACGGTAAGTGGAAGAAGCTCTCTTGGGAGCAGGCCTTCAACGAAGTCGGCGACAAGATGCAGAGCATCCGTCAAGAGTCGGGCCCAGATTCACTCTACTTCATGGGTAGCGCTAAGTTCTCTAACGAAGGATGCTACATGTACCGTAAATTTGCGGCCATGTGGGGTACCAACAACGTCGACCACTCGGCACGTATCTGTCACTCTACCACTGTAGCCGGTGTTGCTAACACCTGGGGTTATGGTGCGCAAACCAACTCTTTCAACGACATTCAGAATGCGAACGCGATCTTCTTCATCGGTTCAAACCCTGCCGAGGCACACCCTGTTGCCATGCAGCATATTCTGATCGCCAAAGAGAAGAACAACGCCAAGATCATCGTGGTTGACCCACGTTTCTCTCGCACCGCGGCTCACTCAGACCTGCACTGTGCACTGCGTCCAGGCACCGATATTCCGTTCATCTACGGTATGTTGTGGCACATCTTCGAAAACGGTTGGGAAGACAAGACCTTCATCCAGCAGCGCGTGTTCGAGATGGACACCATCCGCGAAGAGGTGAAGAAGTTCCCACCACAAGAAGTGGCTAACATCACAGGCGTGAGCGAGGAGCAGGTTTACCAAGCGGCTAAGCTGATGGCGGAAAACCGTCCTGGTACTGTGGTTTGGTGTATGGGTGGTACCCAGCACCACGTTGGTAACGCCAACACCCGTGCCTACTGTATCCTGCAGCTGGCTCTGGGCAACATGGGCGTATCTGGCGGCGGTACTAACATCTTCCGTGGTCACGATAACGTACAGGGCGCAACCGACCTTGGTCTGCTGTTTGATACCCTGCCTGGCTACTATGGCCTTAAGACAGGTTCTTGGAAGCACTGGTCACACGTTTGGGACTTGGACTTCGACTGGGTTAAGGGTCGCTTCGACCAGAACGAATACCTGGGTCGCATCCCAATGAACACTCCTGGTATTCCATGTTCTCGTTGGCACGACGGCGTATTAGAGACGCCTGAGAAGCTGGCGCAGAAAGATCGC
The DNA here is from genome assembly GCF_019457575.1 of Shewanella alkalitolerans. Lineage (NCBI taxonomy): Bacteria > Pseudomonadati > Pseudomonadota > Gammaproteobacteria > Alteromonadales > Shewanellaceae > Shewanella > Shewanella alkalitolerans. The sequence goes on from NZ_CP080422.1 coordinate 76,713, forward strand.
GTACGTATGGCCTTCTTCTGGGGTCAATCTGTTAACACAGAAACCCGTCAGCGCGAGGTGCGTGATGCCCTGGATAAGATGGACACAGTAGTGGTTGTGGATCCATTCCCTACTATGGCGGGTGTTATGCACCGTCGTAAGAACGGTGTCTACCTATTACCTGCGGCGACTCAGTTCGAGACCGAAGGTTCGGTATCTAACTCTGGCCGTAGCCAGCAGTGGCGTGAGAAGGTGATCGAGCCGCTATTCGAATCTAAGACAGATATCGAGATCATGTATCGCCTGTCGCAGAAGCTTGGCTTCGACAAGGAATACACTAAGCGCATCGCTAAAGATGCCAAAGATATGCTAGTGATCGAAGACATCACCCGCGAGATCAACCGCGGTATGTGGACTATCGGTATGTCTGGCCAGAGCCCAGAGCGTCTGAAGCTGCACACCCAAAACTGGGGCACCTTCAGCAACAAGACGCTTGAGGCAGAAGGCGGCCCAGCCAAGGGCGATACCTATGGTCTGCCATGGCCATGCTGGGGCACACCAGAGCAGAAGCACCCTGGTACCCAGATCCTCTACAACACAAGCAAACACGTGCTGCAGGGCGGTGGTAACTTCCGTGCCCGTTATGGCGTCGAATACCAAGGCAAGAACCTGCTGGCCGAAGGCAGCTTCTCTAAGGGCAGCGAGATCCAAGACGGTTACCCAGAGTTCAGCGACAAGCTGCTCAAGCAACTGGGCTGGTGGGACGATCTGACCGCCGAAGAGAAGGCCGAAGCCGAAGGCAAGAACTGGAAGACCGACCTTTCTGGCGGTATCCAGCGTGTGGCCATGAAGCATGGCTGTATCCCATTTGGTAACGCTAAGGCGCGTTGTATCGTGTGGACCTTCCCGGATCAAGTGCCTGTGCACCGCGAGCCGCTGTACACACCACGTCGCGATCTCGTGTCTAAGTACCCAACTTATGACGACATGCAGGTACATCGTCTACCGACGCTGTACAAGTCTATCCAAGAGAAAGACACGGCAACCAAGTACCCACTGGGTCTGACTTCTGGTCGTCTGGTTGAGTACGAGGGTGGTGGTGAAGAGTCTCGCTCTAACCCATGGCTGGCCGAGCTACAACAAGAGATGTTTGTTGAGATCCATCCAGGCGATGCCGCCGACCGTGGCATTCGCAACGGTGACACTGTATGGCTAGAAGGCGCCGAGGGCGGCCGCATCAAGATCAAGGCCATGGTTACCCCACGCGTTAAGCAAGGTGTTACCTGGATGCCATACCACTTCGCCGGTGTGATGCATGGTGAGAGCCTAGAGAATAACTATCCAGAAGGTACTGTGCCTTATGTGATTGGTGAGTCTGCGAACACGGCATTGACCTATGGTTATGACCCTGTCACGCAGATGCAAGAGACCAAAGCGTCGCTTTGTCAGATCACTAAAGCTTAAGTATCGGGAGATTTGCCAATATGGCTACAATGAAATTTTTATGTGATACCAAGCGCTGCATCGAATGTAACGGCTGTGTCACGGCATGTAAGAACGAAAACGACTCTGCGCTGGAGTGGGGTATTCAACGTCGCCGCGTGGTGACCATCAATGACGGTCAACCAGGCGAAGCCTCTATCTCTGTGGCTTGTATGCACTGTACCGACGCCCCTTGTCAGGCAGTTTGTCCGGCAAACTGCTTCTATAAGACGGAAGATGGTCTGACGCTGCACAACAAAGACACCTGTATCGGTTGTGGCTACTGTCTGTACGCCTGTCCGTTCGGCGCGCCTCAGTTCCCTAAGCAGGGCGCCTTCGGCAGCCGCGGCAAGATGGACAAATGTACCTTCTGTGCCGGTGGTCCTGAAGAGAATCACTCAGATGCAGAGCGTCAGAAGTACGGTTCTAACCGTATTGCCGAAGGCAAGCTGCCTATGTGTGCCGAGTTGTGTGCGACTAAGTCGCTACTTGCCGGTGATGCTGAGGTTATCTCAAACATCTTCCGCGAGCGTGTTGCATACCGTGGTTCGAAAAATGCGATTTGGGGTTAATCCCCAGCTTGTATAAGGCCACAACAATCCACACCGGGCTCGCCCGGTGTGGACGATAAGGATGTAATATGAACAAATGGTTCAAACAATTTAGCGTGATCTTAGCGCTAGTGATAGGTACCACATTCAGTGCCCTGTCGTTCGCCCATGGCGACGCGACCGACCATACCCATGCCGCTACCGAGGGGCAGATCTGGTCTGAGATTCAGGCGGGTGCCACCGGATACACTACCTCTCACGGTCAGTTCCACAACCAGCCAATCAACAGCTATGATCTGCGGGTACTCGAGCTTCGCAGCGACTGGCTGGCACCTGCCCTGATGGCGGCGCTGTTTGGCATGATCATCATCTTCGTGCTGTTCATCAAGGTGAACGGTATCTCCAAGTTGCATCATGGCTTCTCGGGCAAGATGGTGTATCGCTGGTCGAAGTTTGATGTCTCTATCCACTGGCTGGGGGCTATCCCTTGTCTGCTGCTGATCCTCACGGGTTTGACGCTGCTGGCGGGACGCTTCTTCTTCCAGCCATACCTGGGTGAAGGCTTCTGGGCCGGTCTGGTCTATGGCGCCAAGCAGATCCACGACTACATGGCGATCCCCTTCATGATTGGTTGGGCGCTGATGACCACGCTGTGGGCCAAGAATCAGCTGCCTAAGATGTATGATGTTAAATGGTTCCTGGTTGTTGGTGGTTACATCAACTTCGGTCCCTTCAAGGGTAAGCACCCGGATGCAGGCTTTGCCAATGCCGGTGAGAAGATGTGGTTCTGGGCCTTTGCCCTGTTCGGCCTGATCATCTCGGCCTCTGGCATGTTGCTGCTGTTCCCGAACCTGTTCGAGCCTAGCCGCACCCTGAGCCTAATCGCCCTGGTACTACACTCTGTCAGTGCCATCGTTATCTGCGCCTTCTCTATCGTACATATCTTCATGGCGACCGTGATGTCAGAAGGTGGTATGGAGTGTATGGTGTCGGGTTACTGTGATGAAAACTGGGCGACTCAGCATCACAACCTTTGGTATGACGAGATCAAGGCCAACGGCACGCTGAAGTACAAAGCGTAAGGCGTTCGCCGCTCGCAACAGCGTTTCTGTTACCATGAAAAAACACCTCACCGGGTTGCCGGCGGGGTGTTTTTTTATGCCTGCTGTTAAATGTCAGTGGTTTAATGTCTGGAGCAGAGAGTAGCTGCTAGCTAGAGTAGCTTTTAGAAACATTAGCCGTTAGAAATATTAGTCATTGAGAATGTTGACAATAACCGCAAAGCCACTAAGTTGTGAGGAAAGCAATTTCACCATAAAGGAGCTGAATATGATCAGAAGGATCTTGATGGCGCTCGCCCTGAGTGTGAGTGTTAGTTTGAGTTTAAGTGTGAGCTTTAGCAGCCTTGCCGATACCTTTCGAGTTACCTCGGAGGTCAGCCTGCAGGGCGAGGTGGTTGGCGCGCCGACGCTAGTGATCGATAAGGCCGAGGCCGAGCGGGTGATGCTGGCGGATAAGTACCAGTTCAGCGTTAAGGTTACGCCACACGATGCGGCTCAGGTGTTGGTGGATTTTAGCCTGAGCGGCGAGGGCTATGAGACAGAATCACAGGCGATAGTCGACCTGGACAAGGCCGCCTTGTTCACCTTTGGCGACCAGACATTTAGCTTTCTCATCAACAGGGTAGGCGACTGACTTAACAGTCGTTGTCCATGATTTTGGTGGTCACGCTATCGGCAGTCGTGTCGACCCTCAGATAGCAGGCGAGGGCGCCGTCTGCCATGAGATCCCCCGGGGTCTTATACAGGCTGCGATCGCCGATGCGCAGCTCGATATCTTCCACCGTCCAGCGCCCGCCATAGAACCATTCTCTCATGGTGACAGTTAGCAGCTGAGTTACCGCATCGCCGCCCCATACCGGGTTGCCATATCTCACCTGGATTTTTTGGCTGTCGCCTGGGTTGAGGAAGAAGCTGGCCTTAGGCTGTTTCTCTAGCCCCAGGATGGCCGAGCGGGCATAGACAAGTTGATTTGCGGCCTGCACCGAGGCCTCGAGCTGCTTGAGCTGGGCGATCCTCGCCTCTCGCGTCAGGCTTATCCACCTGCTGGCGGCCGCTACGCTGAGAATGGCCAGTATGATGATCACCACCACCATCTCTATCAGGGTAAAGCCAGAGGCTCCTTTATGTCTCATGGTTACTCGCATCTAAAGGTTAACGCTTAGCATTAAATAAAGTGGAGGCAGCCTAACTGCTTGGGAGACATTTGCAAGCGAAATTGAGTCGATTCTTGCAATAACACATTGAATGATAATGGGTTGTTTGCTGCCTGTTGCAGCCAGGTTTGCGCCGTGTTGCCGGGTCGCGACCCGGCAGAAATTGACCTAAGATCAAGCTAGTCTCAATAAGCAGGAGAGAGAGATGGAGAGTAAAGCGGTAAGCGACAGCATGGGCGATCTCAATATTCCCGCCGATGCCCTCTACGGCGCGCAGACGGCGCGGGCGATCAAGAACTTTCCCGTGAGCGGTCGTCCCATGCCCCGCAGCTTCATCCGTGCCTTGTTGCTGGCTAAGCTCGCCGCCGCCGAGGCCAACGTGGCACTTAGGCTGCTGCCGCCCAGTATCGCCCCTGCGGTCGCCCAGGCGGTGCAGGAGCTGCTGGCGGATCCCCAGATGATGCGCCATTTCCCCATCGACATGTTTCAGACTGGCTCGGGCACCAGCAGCAACATGAACGCCAACGAGGTGCTTGCGACCCTGGTCTCGAAGAGCATAGGCCAGGCGGTGCATCCCAACGATGTGATCAACCTGGGGCAGAGCAGCAACGACATCATTCCCAGCGTCATACATATCAGCGCTTTGTTGGCGGTAGAGCAGTCGCTGCTCCCTTCGCTAACCCTGCTGTCGCAGACCATCACCACTAAGGCGCAGCAGCTGGCCGATGTTACCAAGACGGGGCGAACCCACCTGATGGATGCCATGCCGGTGCGTTTCGATCAGGTGTTGGGGGGCTGGGCGAGTCAGATCGATGATTGCCGCGAGCGGATCGCCAGCCAAGGCGACGCCCTGGCCCAGCTGCCCGTGGGCGGCACGGCGGTGGGAACCGGGGTCAACACCCACGAGGAGTTCTCCCGGCTGTTCTGCGAGAGACTCAGCGCTCTGACCCGCACCCAGTTTCGTCCGGCGGATAATCTCTTTAGTCGCATGGCGAGCCATGATACCTCCGTCGCCCTTTCGGGCCAGCTGAAGACGCTGGCAGTGGCCATCATGAAGATCAGCAACGACCTGCGCTGGATGAACTCCGGCCCACTGGCGGGTCTGGGTGAGATTAGCCTGCAACCTTTGCAGCCGGGATCTTCCATCATGCCGGGCAAGGTCAACCCAGTGATCCCCGAGTCCGCCTGCATGGTGGCGGCCCAGGTGATGGGCAAGGATATGGCGATCACCATCGCCGGTCAGTCCGGTAACTTCGAGCTCAACGTGATGCAGCCGCTGATCGCGGTTAACCTGCTAGAGAGCATAGAGATCCTCAGCAATGTCTCGCGCCTGTTGGCGGACAAGGCGATTGCGAGTTTCGTGGTGAATCGAGGCAAGATAGCCGACTCCCTGCATCGCAATCCCATACTGGTTACCGCACTAAGCCCCAGGGTCGGCTATGTGCAGGCCGCTAAGATAGTCAAGCAGGCCTATCAGGAGCAGAGGCCCATACTCGAGGTCGCCATGGAGCTCACAGACCTTAGCGAGGAGGAGCTCAGGCGTCTGCTGGATCCCGAACGCCTGACCCGTGGCGGCCTGGCGTAGAGGCCGATGCCGTCAAGCGATGGCAGCATAGCCCAGCGTGCCCGTCAGCGGATCTCTGTGGTGAGACGATAGCGCGCCATCTCCTGTTGCGTCATCCAGTGTGCGCCTTCAGATGGCGCCGAGGTGAGGGTAAACAGGTAGAAGGGGATCCCCTGTTTACCCAGCATGCGGCTGAAGTAGGTGGCCTGGCTGCGGTGAGCGGCGTCGCTGTAGGAGATCTCTGTGGCGTCGCGGCCAAGCTCACCATCGCTCCAGCTGTGCACGCCAACCTGTTGGTTTCCTGCGACACTAAACTTGGTATTTTTCAATTCCAGGGTGCGCCTTACCCCGGCGGCAAACAGATCCGTGGCGCCGGAGAAGACGCGTCCCGCGCGGCTGACCTTGGTATCAAGCCCCTGCTCGCGGATCAGCAAGCCGGTATACATGTTGACCTCATCGTCGGCGGAGCCGCCGACAAAGTTATCGAACACCAGCACCTTCTTCCTCTTAGGGTAATGATCCACCAAGCGTTTAAGCGCCTGATAGCTGGTGACCCCCAGGGTCGAGCTAGCTGGGTTGTCGCAGTCCGCCGTGCACCACTGGTTGTTGATCAGCGGCTCGAAATAGTTGCTGGTGAGGATCTCAATACCCGTGTCATCTTCCCGAGGCGAGAAGAGGGTCGAGCCTATCGAGGAGGCGTACTCCAGCCAGTCGCTGACAAAGCTAAGGCGTAGGTATTGCTGCTTCTCTCGGGTGCGCAGCTCGAAGATGCTCTTGTCATCCTGGGTCAGTCGCTGGGCGTCAGAGCAGTCAAAGCTGTCGATGCGGTGGGGGCCGGAAAAGATCTGACAATCCAGCAATTGCGACTCGTCAAACTTGATCCCTAAGGTGAGGCTATGACCCTTCTCGCTGCTCAGTGCCAGCAGCAGATATGGAATCTGTTTCTGGGTGTCGACGAAGATGTCAGCGTATTCCAGCCTGTCGTAGTGGGTGTGTTGGTACTCGAGTTGAATCGATGAGAATATCGGTTCGCGTTCCTGGATCAGCGCCTCGAGCTTCTCCTGATTAAAGGCGAAGTTCGCCAGCGGCGGCTGCACTCTGGGTTGGTCGGCGTTACAGCCCAGTAGGCTACTGAACACCAGCAGCAGGGGTAGGGTAAGGCGTGGCATGGCGGTCTCCTGCGATAAAAATATCAGTGTAATCATGGCCGCGGGTGATTACTGTCAGCAGTTTGTATCGCTTTGTCAGTCGACCGGAATGGCGAGGAGTTGATGGAGGAGTTGCTGCTGGAGGCGGCATAACAAAAAAAGGCATCCCTGAGGATGCCTTTATCGTGTGGTGTTTTGCGCCTTACCAGGCCAGCTGCAGGATCTCGCGGCTGATATCCAGGCCGAGATCGCCTGACTCTGACAGGGCGGTCATGCCGTGGGCTTCAAGCGCCGCGACTATGTCGTCAATCTGCTCCTGGGCGATATCATAGTCGCGCAGGCGGGTCTTGAGGCCCAGTTGTTGGAAGAACTGCTCCGTCTTGTCGATCGCCAGGTCGACACGGTTGGCTTCGTCGCCCTCTGTGATGTCCCACACGCGCTCGGCGTATTGCAGCAGCTTGGCGTGCTTCTGGGTCTTGCGTACGCGCCAGACAGACGGCAACACGGCGGCCAGGGTCTGGGCGTGGTCGATGCCAAACTGGGCCGTCAGCTCGTGACCAATCATGTGGGTCGTCCAGTCAAACGGCACGCCGGCACCTATCATGCCGTTGAGGGCCGAGGTGGCACTCCACATCAGGTTGGCGCGGGCGTTGTAGTTCTCCGGCTCTTCCAGTGTGATGGGGCCAATCTCGATCAGGGTTCGCATGATCCCTTCGGCGGTTCTGTCCTGTACCCGGCCATCTACCGGATAGGTGGCATATTGCTCTAGCACGTGGACAAAGGCGTCGACCACACCGTTAGCCACCTGAATCTTTGGCAGGGTAAAGGTCAGGGTTGGATCCAGCAGCGAGAAGGTGGGGTAGATGCTGGGATGGTTAACCGGGAACTTGCCGCCGTTATAGCTGACCACGCCGAAGGCGTTCATCTCAGAGCCCGTGGCAGGCAGCGTGGCTATGGTGCCCAGTGGCAAGACCTGATCTGCCTCGACCGGCACAGGGGCGAAACCGTGGAACAGCAGGCTGGCGCTGTCACCCTCGAAGCGTGTCGCCAGGGCGATAAACTTGGTACCATCCATCACAGAGCCGCCACCGACCGCCAGCAGGAAGTCGATAGACTCTTCTCTTGCCAGCTTGGCCGCCTTGGCCAGGGTCTCATACTGTGGGTTGGCTTCGATGCCGCCGAATTCGACGACGGTGCGATCGCCTAGGGCGCTGAGTACTTTGTCCAGGGTGCCGAAGCGTTTCACGCTGCCGCCGCCATAGGTCACCATGACGCGGGCGCCGGCGGGGATCAGCTTGTCTAGCTCGGCCAGGCGGTCTTTACCGAAGACGATCTGTGTGGGATTGCGATAATCGAAGTTAAGCATGGGGATACCTTGTGTCACCTAATAATATGCTGCACATACTAGTCTCTTGGCGCGAGTTTTAAATACCTATTGCTGCACGACTCTTGCCTATTTCTGCTTTATTGAGTTTAAAAGGCATGAATTTGATAAATTTTGATGCCTTTTTCTGCTTGGGTGATATTATCGCCATCAGTTGAATCCTTATCCTGTCCCAAGAGGTGAAGTGTGAAGAGTATTGCCGAGTTGATGTCTGAGCTGGCCCCAGATGAGGGGATGAACGACAGCGTATTGCCAGGTATCAAGCTGTTTCGCTGCTCCGCCTACGGTGCCCGAGGCCCCTTGTGTTACTCCCAGGGGATCATGATAGTGGGGCAGGGCAAGAAGCGTATCTATCTGGATAACAGGGTGTTTGACTATGATCCCCAGAACACCCTGGTGATGACAGTGCCCATGCCGGTGGAGTGCGAGACCTTCGCCAGCAAGGAGGAGCCAGTGCTGGTGATGATGATAGATATCGATCTGGCGCAGCTTAATCGCCTCATCCCCGTTATGGATAATCACCACAGGGTGCCCCAGGCCCTGAACGAGTCGCGACTGCCCGGCTATTTCATCGCGCCGACCGGCGAGGCGATAGAGTGCAGCATTCATCGTCTGCTGCAGGCGTTGCAATCGCCGCTGGAGGCCGAGGCGCTGGGTGAGGCCATGGTGCTGGAGATCCTATATCGCCTGCTGGCTCTGCCCAACGCGGCCCCCCTCTATGCCCTGGCGCTGAGTCATACGAGATTGTCGCGCATCGACAAGGCGCTCAGCTATCTACATAAACACTATGCCGCGAGCATAGAGGTGGATCAGCTTGCCGCCCTGGTGAACATGAGCCCCTCGGCGTTTCATCGCTGCTTCAAGGAGGTGACTGCCTCATCGCCCATCCAGTACCTGAAGAAGGTGCGCCTGAACAAGGCCAAGGAGCTGTTGCAGCGCCCCGGAGTGAAGGTGAAGCAGGCTGCCATCGAGGTGGGCTACGAGAGCCCGGCCCAGTTTAGCCGTGAGTTCAAACGTTACTTCAGCCACAGTCCGGGGGAATGTGCCAGATAAGGTTTTCTTACTGCTTGATGCATTGCAATAGCACGACGAAAGGCGGCATATTGTTGTGGGCGACGCTGTGGCCTTCGGGTTCGGTGCGACGCTTCTGATGTTGGCGCATGCCCACATCGTCCCCTTCGCCTGTCGCGTATTCCGGTTCGTCGCCCGAATCATAGTAGTACCAGTCGTCATAGACGTGGGTGTGCTTGGGTAGTTCGGCGAGTGTCAGTTTATGTTTCTCCTCGCCGCCTTTGTCATTGAGCTTACGGACCGACAGCGCATTCTCCTGATGATTCACGGCTAAGGTAAAGCGGCCACGCCCCTCGCTGTAGGGCTGCCACCCCTCGGGGCAAGCGGCTAGATCGAAATAGGCCACCATCTTGGCCGGTATGATGCTACCGGTTTCGGCGATCTGTTTGCTCAGGGCGGAGAGTCCTTGGGTGTTGGCGAGGTTGTTGGCCGCGAGTTCTGTGTACTTCACATAGCCAAAGAGTGCCAGCGATGCGGTGAGCAGCACCGAAACCAATAGATTCCATTTCATTTTTAACGTCCTTGTGTCGAATAGTGCTCCACTGAAACAGCCGGAGTCTATATCATTATTTTTATTAACTATTTAACCTACGCTATTTATTTTATCGCCGCAACAGGTCGATGCTTGCTGTCCACTCGTCGCGTCATCTCTTTGCCTCTATTGGGTCAAAATGGGCGATCACATTTATTCAACATTCCCTAAAACATGACATGCTTAACAATTCTTCGGCTAATCTAATGCTAGGTGTTGTAACTCCAAGCCAGTTCACGTTTTATATATTCCTTAAGTGATACTTTTGTGTTCCGCAAATGGATGTGTATCGCTTTAAGTCCTTATTTATTAAAAGGCTTTGTTCTCAAGGCCGGTTCAGCTAGGAATATCTATGTCTTCGTCTTCTATTATTCAAACGGCGCCAGGTGCATTGATTAAGCCGTACCAAGCTAACATTACCGTCCCTAACTGGATGCTGAGCTCGATGGAACGAGTGATGCAGTATTATGTCGACAAGAATCTGCGACTCGATACTCAGTCCGCCTCCATGATGCCGGCGCCCGTCGAAGGCAAGAAGTACATGCTCTATGCCCATGTGCCTTTCTGCCATACCCTGTGCTCCTTCTGCACCTTCCACCGTTTCCTGTTTAAGGAGGAGAAGGCGCGCGCCTATTTCGTCTCGCTGCGTAAGGAGATGGAGATGGTTAAGGCGCTGGGCTATGACTTCGAGTCCATGTATATCGGAGGCGGCACCACAACCGTATTAGAAGATGAGCTGGCGCGCACGATTGAATTTGCCAAGAAGCTGTTCCCAAGCATCAAAGAGGTCTCCTGCGAGTCGGATCCTCAGCATCTGGACAGCCCTGGCTTTAAGCAACTGGAAGGCCTGGTGGATCGCATGTCTATCGGGGTGCAGAGCTTCGACGACGACATACTGGCGATGACAGATCGTCTGGAGAAGTTTGGCTCGGGTCAGCAGACCTTCGATAAGATCATGGCGGCCAAGGAGCTGTTTCCTATCATCAACGTGGATCTTATCTTCGGCTTCCGCGGCCAGACAGATGAGGTGATTCAGCACGACCTGGATATGGCCTCACGTCTGGATCCCCGCCAGATCACCACCTATCCGCTGATGATCACCCATCAGACCCGTAAGAGCGTCAAGGGCAAGCTGGCCGCGCCTCAGGGTGACATGGCGCGTCAATATCGCCAGATCCTCAACAGCCTGAATGGTCAGTACAACCAGCTGTCGGCCTGGGCATTTGGCAAGGCTAACAACGAAGGCTTCGACGAGTATGTGATCGACTATGACGAGTATCTTGGGGTAGGTTCGGGCTCCTTCAGCTTCCTCAACGACACCCTGTATGTGAACACCTTCTCCCTGCGCAAGTATCAGGAGAATATCGCCTCGGGTCGCATGGGCGTCGAGCAGCAGAAAAACTACAGCCAGAAGGATGTGATGCAGTATCGCTTCCTGCTGGGCATGTTCTCGGGTCGCCTGTCGCGCAAATATTTCCGTGACACCTTCGGCGTTAACCTGGATTGGGCCCTGTTTAAAGAGATGACCTCGATGAAGGCCATCGGTGCCATCAAGAACGACCCGAATGATCCCGATAATCTCATCGTCACGGATAACGGCAAGATGATGGGCCTCTTGATGATGAAAGAGTTCTACTCAGGCATGGACAACGTGCGGGCGCAGCTGCGTAAGCCGCTCAAGCCGTGCGATATGTAGCCATGTGATATGTAGCCCTGCGAGATGTAAGGGGTATTTGCTATCCGAGCGAAAGAGGCCGATCATAGATCGGCCTTTTTTATTGTCGGAGCTCTATCCATGCAGGCCTTTGAGACCCTGTTTGCCCAGTTTATCGCCGCCGAGTTACCCGCCGATGCCGCCCACGATCTCAATCATGTGAAGCGAGTGGTGAAGACGGCCAAGCGCCTGTGCGATCTCGAATCTGCCTCCGCCGAGGTGGTGGTGCCAGCCGCCTGGCTGCATGATTGTGTCACCCTGGCAAAAGACGATCCGAGGCGCAGTCAGAGCTCTAGGATGGCGGCCGATAAGGCGATCGCCCTCCTCATCGAGTTGGGTTATCCGCAGCAGTACTTGGCCGCCATTCACCATGCCATTCTCGCCCATAGTTTCAGCGCGGGTATTGCCCCCGAGACGCTGGAAGCCAAGATAGTACAGGATGCCGACAGGCTCGATGCCCTGGGGGCGATTGGTGTGGTGCGTTGCCTACAGGTGGGCACCGCCTTGGAGCGGCCCCTGTATGCTGCGGAAGATCCCTTCTGTCGGGAGCGGGAGGCGGATGATAGTCGCTACACCTTAGATCATTTCACGCAGAAGCTGTTTACCCTGGCGGATACCATGCAGACGGCGGCAGCAAGGGAAGAGGCGCGCCATCGCACCCGGGTGATGCAGGACTTTCTCGATCAGCTGGCGCAAGAGATCTAGGGGCGCCGCTTGGGCGCCTGCTTGTGATTAACTTTAGCGCGGCGGGCTAACTTCTGCTCAAGCTGGCGAGTCTCCTGGCGTATCTGTTCGATAAAGAGATCTTGGTAGCCCAGCAGCTCAAATTCTCTCAGGCACTGCTGGTAGCGGCGCAGTTTTTCTTCCTTGCATAGGGGCTTATCCATCAGCTCTTCTAATGTCAGTATTGAGTCCATTCAATAACCTCACAACCTCTTGTGCTTGTTAGCCTAACGTCAAGTTGGCAGCTTGTAGAGGCTGATTTTTATCCTAGAACCTCATAAGCCGAAAGATTGATGAGTTTTTTGTTAACTTTTTCAACTGCTTATTTCATTACCAAAGTTGGCTAAGGTAAGAGGTCGCATATCACCTAAGCTAATATGGGCGATCGCTTACGCACTCATTGGTCGAAAAGCTCATAAGAGACGTTTGTGGAGCACCCGGTAATAGGGTAGCTTGGTGAATTGTTCATTTTGTACAGGGAAATCAGATGATAGTACGTATTGGCGAGTTTCAGGCCGCGCCGGGCCAGGCAGAGGCATTGAAGGCCTTCCTCCTCTCATTGAGCGATTATATTTGCCACTCACCGGGCTGCCTCAGCTATGAGGTATTGTGTCCGGTCGATGAGGCGGACCGCCTGCTGGTGATCGAGCGTTGGGAATCTGCCGAGCAGCACAGGGCCTCGGTGCAGGCCTATCCAAAGGATAAGATGCAGGCCGCCATGTCGCTGTTCGCCGCACCGCCGAGCGGCGGTTACTATTCGCTGGCTCAGGCTTAGGCTTACGGCAGGGCTTTAGTGATGATCTATTTCGAGACAGAGCGGCTTATCTGCCGCGCCTTCGAGCGGGCCGATCTTCAGGCCTTCACCGCCTACCGCGCCGATCCTGAGGTTGCCCGCTACCAAAGCTGGCAAGATTACCAGTATCAGGATGCCCTGGCGCTGTTTGAAAATTTGCAGCAGACACCCTTTGGAACAATCGACACCTGGATGCAGCTGGCCCTCGAGTGTCGTCAGACCCAGGCCCTGGTGGGGGATCTGGCGCTGCATTTCATCGATGCGCAGCAGGTCGAGATAGGCTTTACCCTGGCCAGCGAGCATCAGGGGAAGGGCTTGGCGCGAGAGGCGCTGCAGGGGTTGTTGGTGTATCTATTTGAGCGCCTAGGTAAGCACAGAGTCTCGGCCATCACAGACGTGCAAAATCACGCCGCCTGGGGGCTGCTTGAGCGGTTGGGCTTTCGCCGCGAGGCTCATTATCGCGATAACATCTTCTTCAAGGGCAGCTGGGGCAGCGAGTATGGCTATGGCCTGCTGGCGCGGGAGTGGCGCGACGCGCAAACGGGCGAGCCACTGCAGGAGTTTCGCCTGATCAAACGTGTGGCGCCTCTTAATGATTTCCTGCGCCTTCGGCAGATAACAGGCCTGACCCCAAGGTCTCGCGCCGCGGCAGAACTTGGCCTGCCTCTGAGTCTGTTTGGGGTGCATCTTTTGGCGGGTGACAGGGTGATCGCCATGGGCCGGGTAGTGGGCGACGGCGCCCTCAATTTTGAGCTGGTAGATATCGCCGTGGATCCCGAATATCAGGGGCGCGGCCTGGGCAGCGCTATCATGAGCGCCATCATGGGCTATCTCGACGAGACGGCGCCTAAGGGGGCCTACATCACCTTAATGGCTGATGTGCCTGCCCTTTATCTCAAATTTGGCTTCGAGTACTCGCGCCCGGCGAGCGAAGGCATGTATAAGTTACAGGCCTAATTGGTTGAGAAGCCCCGCGGGCCTTGATATAAAGGAGGCTCGGCGGGCCCCAAAGTATTAGGTTTCCGGGGCTAATTTTCTCAACCCGTTTAGGCGAGCTTCTTTTTCTCCTGATCCGCTGTTACTCGGAGCATGCATGGCCAAAATTCTGCTGGTAGCCAACCTCAATTGCGATCGTATTCTCAGACTCGATAAACCCTTGAAGATGGGGGGGCGGTTTCACTATCAAGATGGTGGCCAGCGCCTGGGAGGCGGCGGTGCCAACACAGGCATAGGCCTGGTGTGGGCCGGGCATGAGGTAGCGCTGGTGAGTCAGGTGGGCCGCGACGAGATAGGCGATTGGCTGCTGGCCGAGACCAGCACCCTGGGAATAGATTGCCGCCTGATGCAGCGCTATCAGCAACATACCTGTGAGATGCTGCTGGTGATGACCCCGGATGGCGAGCGCACCATCATACGTCCCGAGCGCCCCAGATTCGAGCTGGCGGCGCCGCCGAACTGGCGCCAGTGGGATGCACTCTATATTAACTCTTCCGCCGAAGGCGCGGTGAGCTGGGCCAAGACAGCCTTGCCCCACAGCCTGGTGGTGGCGCAGCTGGCCAAGGATAACCGTGAGCGTCCCTGCCACGTGCTGATTGCCTCGCGGGCCGACATGCAGGGTCGCAGCGAACTGTCGCCCTGGCAGTATGGCCTCTCCATCGCCGGCGACTGCCTGCAGGCCTTCATAGTGACAGATGGTGAGTCGGGCGCCATTCTCTATCAGGCAGATTCGCAGACTCATGTGGCGGCCGAGTCGGCCAGTGTGGTGGATACCACAGGGGCGGGAGATGCCTATGCGGCGGGCCTGATCCATGGGCTGGTGCGTGGCGATGAGTTTTGTCAGGCCATGGCCGAAGGTGCCCGTTGGGCCGCCTTTGCGGTGGCCACAGAGAGTTCGATACCGGGAGCAGAACTGAAAAACTATCTGGAAAATGAGCGAGCAAAAGAAGAGGCTTAGCGGGCACAACTTGTCATCATAATGTCATTAACTCGGCTTAGAGTATCGGCATTGGTCGCAAGCAGTTCCCTGACCTTGTTTTGTGTAGCTTCTTTTCTAACATAGTGTGTTTTTCTGTTCTCTCGCCCCATCTTCTGGGGCTTTTTTTTGCCCGAAAAAAAGCCCCGACCTTTTGGTCAGGGCTTAGGCCGAACGCTTGTTATTAGTTGTATTTAAATACCGGGATCATGCTGGTGCACTGAGTCTTGATCTTCTGAACCGGCGCCGCCAGGAAGGCCATGGTGATGCCGTCGATACAGTTGCGATAAGGGTTCTGTGAAGTCAGCTGTACGTGGCCACCCTGAGGGTTGGTGAACAGCTGGGCATTAGGCATGTTCTTTACCACTAACTCGCCCCATGCCGGTGGCGTCTGATGATCGTTGCCGCCGTTGATCACCAGGATCGGCAGATTACTGGTCACGGCCTGGGTCTCTATGCTGTCGGCCGCGGCCACATCCCACGCTTTACAGCTGTCGATATCGAATCCCTCATGGAACATCTTGTTCACTGTCAGCGTGGTCGTGGTGGACCAGTTTTTGTCGTTGCGACCCTCTAGAGCCGTCTGGTTGAGGAAGGCATATTCCTCGGAGCAGACGACTGACAGTGCCATAGGGGCAAAGTAACCCTCGGCCTCTTCGTTGTCTTTCTCATTGATGATGATGTTCAGGTCCTTATCGATCGCCAGTATCAGGGGGACGACCCTGGCATCACCCGCTAGACTGGCGATGTAGTTGACGAAACGGATGGCTGCCTGCTCCTCCCCCTGATTCTGTAGTCGCTCGATGATGGACTCGATCATCGGCTTGAGGATCTCTGATGCACAATTAATCGAGGCATCGCAGTTGGCGACGATGCGATCCAGCGTGGCATAGGTGGCCCAGGGCGTGTCTGACAGGCCGTTGACTTCGATGGGGAATACACCGTCGAGGATGACGCTGCGAATCCCTTGGCTATCTTCGCGTATGATGGTCTCAGCTAAGCGGGTGCCGTAGGAGGCGCCGTAGAGATTCCAGCTGTCGAGCTTGAGCGCCTTTCTCAGCATGATGAAATCGTGGGCGCTCTGCACGCTCTGATAGGCGCTGAAGTCGACGCCCTTGGCCTTGAGGCGAGCCTTACAGGCCTTGACCTGCTCGATTGAGCCCTTGACCGTGTTAAATTCGGTGCACTTGTAGGCGGGTTTGGCGTGGCCTGTGCCGCGCTGATCCACCAGATAGAAGTCGCGGTCGTTCCAGAGGTATTTCGCCTTGCTCTGGGTGAAGTCTTCCAGGCTGTCGATGGCCGAGTAGCCTGGACCGCCCTGCAGGTAGACCACGGGATCGGCCTTGGCCTCAGTCTTAATCGCCGGGATCTTCAGCACGGCGATCTCCATGGTTTTCTTGGAGGCACTCTGGCCCTTGAGGGCGTGTTTTTCCGGGACCGTCAGATAGCCGCAGCTGGCGCCTTTGGGCAGATCCTTACTCTTGGTGAACGTGCTGCAGTCAACGCTGGCGTAGGTGCCCACCTTGCTGGCGACCTCCTTCTTAGTGTCAGACTTGCTCGATTGGTTACAGCCGCCGAGGAGGGCGGTTGCCATGACGAGTGTGCCAAAGGCCAATAGATTGGGCTTGTGTGTCAGGCTCATATACAACTTCCTTATGGGTTACAGACGAAGGCAATGAACCTGGCGAGCCTTAGGGACTCGACGCCTTTGGGTTCTGTGCCGTGATTATCTGTAGCGCATTATGGGGAGGCGGGCGCCTGGGAAACAGAAGCACTCTGTATGGCTTTGTCTCGGCTTTGTATCGGAAGGCTTTGAATAGAAAAGCTTTGAATGGGATAGCGCTAAATGGGAAAGTGCTAAATCGGTGAATTTAGTTATCGCCTGGGCACCGAGCCCTTAATGGACTCATTCTGCCTTGGGCAGGCGCAGGGTAAAGCTGGGGCCGCCCAGCTCGCTGTCGCCTAAGGTCAGCTCGCCCTGGTGCTGACGCACTATCTGCTTGGCGATGGCCAGCCCAAGGCCGTGGCCACCACTCTGCCTGTCTCTGGCCTTATCCAGACGCACGAAGGGCTCGAAGATAGACTGCCAATAGTCCTGAGGGATGGGCGGGCCGTCGTTGGCTATCTCGATCAGCACGCTGGTCTCGTCGCTGCTAAGGGTCACGTTGACGCAGCTTTGGGCATACTTGTAGCCGTTGCGTATGATGTTGCTGGTGGCCCGCAGCAGCAGGTGGTTGGCGATGGGAGCCATCAGGCTGTCGTCACCGCTAAGCTGCAGGCGTTTGGGGGTCTCGAACTGCAGGTGTTCCAGCTGGCTGGCCAGCAGCGGGTAGAGCCTGGTTGGTGTCAGGCTGAGTTGGGCGTCAGGCCTTTCCAGCTTGGCGAAGTGCAACAGCTCCTCGATCATTCCGCCCAGTTCGTTGAGATCTTCCTGAATTCCCTCCAAATACTGCATCTGCTCCGGGCGTACGCCCGAGTCGTCCAGCATGTCCAGGTTGCACTGGATGCGAAAGATGGGAGTGCGTGACTCGTGAGCGATGGCGTTGGTGAGGTTCTTGTGGCTCTGGATCAGCTGAGAGATGCGATCGGCCATGATGTTGAACGACAGGTTAAGCTGACCCACGCTGTGAAGGCTGCTGGTGGAGGCGCGGGCGCTAAAATCGCCATAGGCGAAGGCGATGCAAGTCTTCTCCAGTCGCGCCAGTCGTCGGGAGATCACAAACAGCACCATGATGCTGATCAGCGCCAGTGCCGCACACAACTCGACGAAGACAAACCACTCTTTGCGGTTGAGGGTGTTGATAAAGGGGGAGTCCGGGTCGTTGATGATGCCAAAGACCACCTCTGGGTTGCTCTTCAGGCTGAAGTAGGCCTGATTCTCGTCCACATCTTCAATGTAGAGGCCGTAGTCTTTAACCCCCTGTTTGATCGCCTCGCTCAGGGTGTCATCCTTGATGTCATAGCGGGTCAGTGCCAGGTGGATATCCTTGGCAAAGCCTTGCAGTGCCTGCTCTGCCGCTTGCGCTCCTTGAGTTTCGCCTATCTTGTCTACTAATTTGCGGGTGGCGGTGATCTCGTTGGCTAGCGAGGTGGCGTCCAGTGAGTCGGTGGAGAAGAGCTCAAACTGGTCCATGGCGATCACCGCAATGAAGAAGATCGCCAGGGCCGTGCTATAGATGAGGATAAACAGACGCGTCACAGGAGATCACCAACGGTCGGGGACAAACAGATAGCCCCTGGCCCTGACGGTGATGATGCGCCGGGGCAGGGCGGGGTTGTCGCCCAGCTTCTTGCGCAGCACCACTATCTTGTTGTCTATGGTGCGGTCGATGCCGTCGTACTCTATGCCGCGGATCTGTTTGACCAGATATTCCCGGGTGAGGATCTCATCGGCATGGGCGGCCAGCAGCCAGAGCAGGTCGAACTCGCTGGTGGTCAGGCTGACTTCTTCTCCCGCCAACAGACACTGCTTGCGCTGCTGATTGAGCTCAAGCTCGCCGAAGCTGAGATGATGCTGCTCCTGGGGAGCAGACACCTTTGCCCGGCGCATCAGCATGCGGATACGTGCCAGTAGGACCCTGGGTTGTATCGGCTTGATGATGAAGTCGTCGGCGCCCATCTCCAGTGCCGCCACCTGATCCATGTCGTCCTCGCTGGCGGTGAGAAACAGTATTTTGCCATCGAAAACGGGTTGCAGCTGACGGCAGATGCTGAAGCCGTCCAGATTGGGTAGCATGAGATCTAAGATGACCAGATCCGGCTGCTCGGCCAGTATGGTGGCGACGGCGTCGGCGCCATCATGGACACAGAGAGTCTCTATCTGCTGCATGGTCAGATAGGAGGACAGCAGCTGGCTGATCTTTTCGTCATCTTCAACGAGTACAACTTTGATGCTCATGTCGAGTGAGTCGTCGTGGGAGTGTGTTGATAAATCTAACATTATTTATCTAGCTCCAACAGTGACGAGTTCACACTCTTTTTGAGGGCCCGGCCTACCATGTGAGGTGATCGATCAGGTAGGCGGCGTCATACACCTTGGTTGTCTGCATCGATGCCTTATCCTGCAGGCCGGTAACTTCGACAATTACCGAGGTCTCATTTTCCACCTTACCCAGGCCATAGCCCCAGTCCTTGTGGCCAAAGCCCAGAGTGTCATTGCCGATTGCATCGCGGTGGTTCTGCTCTGTGGTGAGGGCAAAGTAGGGATAGCCATGGGCCTGGGCTATCTCGGCGGACTTGCGCAGAACATATTTGCGGGCCAGGGCGCGGTCTGTCATGTCGTTACCGACGAAGCTTATCTGCCAGCTATCATCGGCTATCTGTACCACGTCGAAGCCTTCGCCGAAGCTCCAGAAGGATTTTTCTGTGTCGTAAGAGGTGGCGCAGCCGCTCAGCAGGAGTATGAAACTCAGTATGAAGACGGCCAATGGAGTTGTTTTCATGATATCTTTCCCAAGGAGAACTAAGCCGCTATTGTGCAGGGGCGATCCCCGTGGCGACAGAGGGAGTTTGTATTGAATTGTCTCGCCTTTGTCAGCGGGCGAGACGAGTAGACAGTGGTCAGGGGGAGAAAGTGATGACGCGTTTGGTAAACAAGATTTCGGGCCTGTATCGTGGTGACAAGGCCGAGGCGTTCGAGGGAATACCCAGCATGATCGACGCCAAGCGGGCGTGCACTGGTTTGGTGGTGGGTGAGCTGGGCGTCGAGGGTGACGGCCAGGCGGATCCCAAGCATCACGGCGGCGCCGACCGTGTGCTACACCATTTTCCTCGCGAGCATTATGGTCAGTATCGTCGCTGGGATATGATGCAGGGATTCAAGGATGTGCCCGCCATGGGCGAGAACATCAGCACCGTTGGGCTGGACGAGACCCAGGTGAATATCGGCGACATCATAGCCATCGGCGAGGTGCGTCTGCAGGTGACTCAGCCGCGCTCCCCCTGTTTCAAGCTCAATCATCAGTTCGGTCATCCCGAGTTTGCCCTCGCCATGCAGACCAGCGGCCTGTGTGGCTGGTTCTATCGGGTGATCACGCCGGGTGAGATCACCCTGGAAGACGATATCAGGCTTATCGAGCGCCGCACCGACATCAGTCTGCGCGAGGCGATGAGTATCTATTTCTCGCCCACCTTTGATGCCGGCGCCTACGATCGCCTGGCCAGTTGTGAAGGGCTGGCGAAGTCTTGGGTAAATAGCTTGCAGCGCCGCCTGGAAAGTCGCAAGATTGAGCCTTGGGAAATGCGTTTATTTGGGCCTAACCGCCTGTAGCAATACGTAAAATTGATAATGAATCATCAAGGAGTGTAATTCGTGTCTGATATTGAACAACTGTCCCGTGACGATAGAAACATGGGCGTGGCGGTGCATCTGGCCAGCTTTTCCGGCTATCTGATCCCCTTTGGTTCTATACTAGGGCCGCTGATTGTCTGGCTGATGAAGCGAGAGGAGATCGCCTTCGTCGACAGCTGTGGTCGCAACTGCCTGAACTTCAAGATCAGCGTGATGGTATATGCCATCATCAGCATGATCCTCATGTTCGTCGGTATCGGTTTTATCCTGCTGGGAGTGCTGGCGATCTTCGATATCGTAGTCACCATCATCGCCGCCATGAAGGCCAGCGAGGGCATTAGTTACCAGTATCCGCTGACGATCAAGTTTCTTAAGCCTTGATGATTGCTTGGCAAAATAAAAAAGCCCGCGATTGCGGGCTTTTTTGTGGCTGAAGCCTTTAAGCAGTGAACCGCCTAGACCTTGAAGCCGGCGACCAGAGTATCTAGCCTGTGGGCCAGCTGGTTGAGCGACTGGCTGGCCTGGGCCACCGCCTGGGAGGTCTCGCTGGTACGCTGGGTGATCTCGCTGATCTCCGTGACGTTGCGGTTGATATCTTCCACCACGGTAGATTGCTCCTCGGTGGCCGCCGCGACCTGAATATTCATGTCTGTGATGGCGCCGATCTGTTGGCTGATCTCCGTCAGGGTGTGGCTGGCCTCATCGACCGCCTGCACTCCTTGCTGGCTGCGGCTCTTGCTCTGGGTCATCGCCTCGACGGCGCGGGCCGCCTCGCTTTGTAGGTTGTCGATCATCTTCTGCACCTCGTCGGTCGACGCGGCGGTGCGTGAGGCCAGGTTACGTACCTCCTCGGCGACCACGGCGAAGCCTCGTCCAGCTTCACCGGCACGGGCGGCCTCGATGGCGGCGTTGAGGGCCAGCAGGTTGGTCTGATCCGACACGGCGCGGATCACATCCAGGATGCTGCCGATGGAGGTGGTATGGGTGGCCAGGGACTCGATCACATTGCCCACCTGTTCCACATCCTGAGACAGCTGATTGATGGTGTCGCGGGCGCGGGTCACCACTATCTGGCCGTTGCTGGAGGCGTTGTCGGCGTCCTTGGCGTTGTCGGCGGCCTGGGCGGCGTTGCCGGCGATCTCATGCACGGTCGCGCCCATCTCGTTGATAGCGGTGACCACCATCATGGTCTGATCTTTCTGCAGCTGGCTGTCGTCCTGAGTCTGCTGGGCCTGATTGGCCACATCCTTGGCGGCGTGACTCAGCTGCACGCTGGTGTCTGTCACCTCTATGATGGAGTGCTGGATCTTCTCGATGAAGCTGTTGAAGCCCTTGGCCAGCTGTGCTAGCTCGTCGTTACCCTCTACCGGCAGGCGTTGGCGCAGATCCCCTTCACCCTGACCTATGTCCTGTAGCATGTCGGCCACCTTGGCGATGGGCTGACTCACCGAGGCGGAGACGAAGGTGGAGAGGCCGATAAAGGCGGCGGCGATCAGCACTGTCCAGATGAGGATCTGATAGGCCGACTCTTCTAGCAGGGCAAATACCTCGGCCCTGGGCACCTGGGCCACCAGATACCAGTCCATTGAGGGGATATAGCTGCTGGCGACCAGCAATGTCTCGCCGTCGAGCTCCGTCTGTGTCAGGCCAAAGTCGCCCTTGTTGAGCAGCTCTCTGGTCACGTTACCGCCATAGAGCGAGCTCAGGCTGGCCTTGCCTATCTGGCTGGTGTCCGAGTGCAGCTTGACGTCACCCTTGGCATCGACCAGGTAGACGAAGCCTGTGTCTTCAATCTTGAAGGATTTCAGCAGGCGTACCATGTCGTCCAGCGACTTGGCCAGTCCCACCAGGCCGCGGTCGTTGGGCTGTTGGTAGTTGATGAAGAGCTTCACCTCGCCATTGGCCTCGGTGAACACGTTGAGCATGCGCTCTGTGCCGCTGTTTTTATAGTTGAAGAACCAGCCATCCTGATCCGGAGTGAGGATCCGCAAGAAGCCGTCCTGGGTGTAGTAGGCGGCGGTCTGTCTGTCGGCATAGGAGGCCTGCACCAGCTTATATTGCTGCTGCACATCCTTGAGCTGGGCGATCACCAGAGGCTCTGTCTCGGCAGGGCGGCCCTCGACCAGCCACTGCTTGAGCATCTTGCTGCTGGCGAGCTGCTCGGCGGCGTTCATCAGGGTGGCGATATCCATCTCTACCTTGTTGCGGATCGCCTGCAAGGTGTTGGGCAGCTCGGAGGTGAGCATGCGCTGCTCGACGACTTCTTTGGCGCTACGTTGACTCAAGACTCCCACGAGCACGGTCGACAGCAATACCGCGACGGTAACCGTGAGTAAGATCTTCTGCTTGATGGTGAGCATGTTTAGTTTCATCGTTTATGACTCGCATCTACTCTGTCCGAGCATGCCTCGGATGTGTGAATACTAGATTATTAAGGTTAGTCGCTGTTTTCTAAACACGCTAAACCATTGAACTTTTTTGAGGGCAGGAGGATCCTTTAGGATCGCTTAGTGCGTCTTGGTAACGCTTGTAGGTATGGCGCCATTATGGTGGCCTGGGATGTTAAGCGCAAGTAAAAACGCGCCCTAAGGCGCGTTTGCATTTGTCTGTTTGCCGAGCAACAAGGCCAGGCTTACATGTTCGGATAGTTAGGTCCGCCGCCACCCTCTGGGGTGACCCAGGTGATGTTCTGGCTTGGATCTTTGATGTCACAGGTTTTGCAGTGGATGCAGTTCTGACCGTTGATGACAAATTTCTTCTCGCCGGCTTCTTCCACCACCTCATACACACCCGCCGGGCAGTAACGCTGGGCCGGTTCGTCGAACTTGACCAGGTTCACCTCGATAGGGATACGCTCGTCTTTGAGACGCAGGTGACACAGCTGATCTTCCTCGTGGAAGGTATTCGACAGGTAGACGGAGGAGAGCTTGTCGAAGCTGAGCTTACCGTCAGGCTTAGGATAATCTATCTTGCTGTAGGCGCTGACCTCGGCCATCTGGGCATAGTCGGCCTTCTCATCCCGCAGGGTGATAGGGAACTTGCCGCCAAACCAGTTCTGGTCGATATAGTTGAAGGCGCCGCCCAGGTATGCTCCGAACTTGTGCATCGCCGGGCCGAAGTTGCGTGAGCAGTATAGCTCATCCTGCAACCAGCTCTGTTCGAATTTCTCCTGGTAGCAGTCGAGATCTTTGCCGCCTTCTACGCCGGCATGCAGGGCGTGGCAGATGGTTTCGGCCGCAATCATGCCGCTCTTCATCGCCGTGTGGGTGCCCTTGATCTTGGCGAAGTTCAGGGTACCTGCGTCACAACCTATGATCAGGCCGCCAGGGAAGCTCATCTTAGGCAGCGAGTTGAGACCACCCTTGGTGATGGCGCGGGCGCCATAGCAGAGTCGTTCACCGCCCTGTAGGTACTGGCTGATCACTGGATGTGTCTTGTAGCGCTGGAACTCATCGAAGGGGCTCAGATGTGGGTTCTGATAGTTGAGATCTATGATGAGACCCACGGCGATCTGGTTGTCTTCCATATGATAGAGGAAGCCGCCTCCCGAGGCGCCGTCTGTCAGTGGCCAGCCACCCGTGTGAACTACCTTGCCTTGCTGGTGTTGCTCCGCAGGCACCTTCCAGATCTCCTTGAAGCCCAGACCGTAGTGTTGCGGCGTCTTGCCGTTATCCAGGTGGAACTTCTCGATCAGCTGCTTGCCCAGGTGGCCGCGGCAGCCTTCGCTAAATACAGTGTACTTGGCGTGCAGTTCCATGCCGGGTTCATAGCTGTCTTTGGGCTGGCCATCGGCGCCGACGCCCATGTCGCCTATGATGATCCCCTTGACGCTGCCATCTTCGTTAAACAGCAGCTCGCTGGCGGGGAAGCCAGGGAAGATCTCGACGCCCAGGGCCTCGGCGCGCTCGGCCAGCCAACGGGCCAGGTTGCCGACGCTGATGATATAGTTGCCATCGTTGTGCATCGTCTTAGGGATAAAGGCATTGGGCATGGCACGTGAGGCCGAGTCTGAGCTAAGCATAAACAGCTCATCATGGGTCACGGCCGTGTGTAGCGGTGCACCTTGCTCTTTCCAGTCACCAAATAGCTCTTCGAGCACCTTAGGTTCGAACACGGCACCCGAGAGAATGTGCGCGCCCACTTCCGAGCCTTTCTCGACCACACAGACAGTCAGCTCCTGGCCGGCGTCTTGTGAGATTTGCATTAGTCGACATGCGGTAGCCAGGCCAGCTGGGCCTGCGCCAACGATAACGACGTCGAACTCCATCGATTCGCGTTCCATCACTTCACCTCTTTTAGCTTTCCCCCGATTGAAACGGGTGTTTTATTCTTTGTCTCCACCTTACCCTAAAATAGCGAAATGGCACAGAGTTTAAGCAGTCAGGATAGACTAATTGATGGTATTTATCTTCGTGAGCGGTGTCACATTATGTTAACGCCCGATTGATCTTAAACAAAAAACGGGAAGTTTCTGCTATAAAACCCGGTCTATATCGGCCTATAATTGAGAAACGACGGTTCTCCGAGCTTTCTCTCCTACGTCCACAGATAGGGAGATTAAGCCGTGGCAATTGTGCCACCGGGGTGAGGAAAGAAATTGACTCACCTCCCCTTACTTGGAAAGGTGATCATGTCTCAACTACAAGACAATTTTGGTCGAAGATTTCACTATTTACGGATGTCGGTAACCGATGTCTGTAACTTCAAATGCACATACTGCCTCCCAGATGGTTATCGCCCCGACGGTAAGCCTAAGTTTTTAGATCTCAACGAGATCGAGAATCTGGTGGGCGCCTTTGCCGAGGTCGGCACCCAGAAGATCCGCATCACGGGCGGCGAGCCCACGCTGCGTAAAGATTTTACCGACATCGTGCGTATCGTCGCCGACAACGACAAGATCAAGACGCTGGCGACTACCACCAATGGCTATCGTTTGGAGAAGCATGCCAAGGAGTGGTTCGATGCCGGTCTGAGACGCATCAACGTTTCGGTAGACAGCCTGGACCCACGCATGTTTTATCAGATCACCGGCGAGAATAAGTTCGACGAGGTGATGCGTGGCGTCGATGCAGCTCTGGAGGCGGGCTTCGAGCGGGTGAAGATCAATGCCGTGCTGCTCAAGGGCTTAAACGACAAAGACTTACCGCGCTTCCTGCACTGGATCAAGCACACCCCAATCGACTTGCGTTTCATCGAGCTGATGGAAACCGGTCTGGGACGCGAGTACTTCAAGGCCCATCATCTGGCGGGCGCCGACATCAAGTCGCAGCTTGTTCAGGATGGCTGGCAGCTGGATCAGTCGGCGGTCGACGATGGCCCGGCGCAAAACTTCAGCCATGACGACTTCAAGGGACGCATAGGGCTGATCATGCCCTACGAGAAGAACTTCTGCGCCAGCTGTAACCGCCTGCGTGTCTCCGCCAAGGGGAAACTGCATCTCTGCCTCTTCACCGAGCACGGTGTGGATCTTAGGGATCTGTTGCAGTCTCATGAGCAGCGCGCTGAGCTGATCGAACGGCTCCATGGCCAGCTTAGGGCGAAGAAGGAAACCCACTACCTCCACGATGGCATCACAGGCGTAACGCAGCATCTGGCGTCTATCGGCGGCTAGAGGGCTTGCGCTAGCGCAATAACTTGCGTTTGCCGTGTGGGTATACTCTGGCCATATTCCTGTGGGCGCATCTGTTAATCGCAAACCACACCAAGAGTGAAGAGAGACGTTATGGGTCATTGCACGAGAACTCAATTTGAACCGCTCAATATCGCGGTATTAACCCTTTCTGACTCCCGGGATCTGAGCCAGGACACTTCGGGACAATTTTTACAAGACGCCTTGTTAGAGGCGGGGCACAAGCTGGCGGATCGCCGCCTGATTAAAGATGACAAGTATCAGATACGTTCGGTATTGTCTCAGTGGATCGCATCGAATGATGTGCAGGTGATCATCACCACGGGCGGCACAGGTTTTACCGAGCGCGACAACACGCCTCAGGCGGTCAGACCGCTATTCGATCGTGAGATTGAAGGCTTTGGTGAGCTGTTCCGTCATATCACCTATACCGAGCTGGGTACCTCGACGGTGCAGTCCCGCGCCCTGGGCGGCTTTGCCAACAAGACAGCCATCTTCTGTCTGCCGGGCTCAACCGGCGCCTGCAAGACGGGCTGGAACAAGATTTTAAGAGAACAACTGGATGCCACTCACAGACCCTGTAACTTTGTGATGCACGTGAAGAAGGTAGCAATTGATGAGTAGTGAATTTACCCATATTAATGCCGATGGCAATGCCCACATGGTGGATGTCACCGAGAAGGCGGTCACCGAGCGCGAGGCCCGCGCCGAAGCCTTCATCGAGATGGCGCCCGAGACGCTGGAGATGATCATGAGCGGCAGCCACCACAAGGGCGATGTGTTCGCCACGGCCCGCATCGCCGGGATCCAGGCGGCGAAGAAGACCTCAGATCTGATCCCGCTGTGCCACCCCCTGATGCTGACCAAGGTCGAGGTGGATCTCGAGGCACAGCCCGCACACAACCGCGTGCGTATCACCAGCCTGTGTAAGCTGTCCGGTAAGACAGGTGTCGAGATGGAGGCGCTTACCGCGGCCTCGGTAGCGGCGCTGACCATCTACGACATGTGCAAGGCGGTGCAGAAAGATATGGTGATCTCTCAGACACGCCTGCTGGAGAAGCGTGGCGGCAAGTCGGGACATTTTAAGGTTTAGGTCAAGGTTTAGTTCAAGGTTTTAGCCAAGGTTTAAGCGACAAGTATTTAGGGTAAAGATTATGATAAATGTGCTGTTTTTCGCCCAGGTGCGCGAACTATTAGGTGAGAGCACCATAGAAGTCGAGGCAAGCGAGGAGACCACTACAGCCGAAGGCCTGCGTGCCTTGCTGGCGGCCAAAGATGACAAGTGGGGCAAGGTATTGGCTTCCGACAAGCTACTGGTGGCGGTCAATCAGACCATCAGCAGCTGGGATACCCAGATCGAAGATGGTGACGAGGTCGCCTTCTTCCCCCCAGTCACCGGAGGTTAAGATGAGCCAAGCGATCGACCGGGTATTGGTGCAGACCCAAGACTTTAGCGTTCCGGATGAATACGCCCGTATCGCCGGGGACGACAGCGATGGCGCCGTGGTCACCTTCGTGGGTAAGGTACGCGACTTCAACGATGGCAGCGCGGTGACCGATCTGACCCTGGAACACTATCCAGGCATGACAGAGGCGGTGCTGAATCAGATTGCCGTCGAGGCAAGAGAGCGCTGGCCGCTCACCCACGTGACCATCATTCACCGGGTCGGCACCATGGCTTTGGGCGAGCAGATCGTCTTTATCGGTGTCACCAGTGCCCATCGCAAGGCGGCGTTCGCGGCCTGTGAATTCCTGATCGATTTCCTCAAGACCAAGGCGCCATTCTGGAAGTTAGAGGCGGGCGATCAGGGCAAGAACTGGGTCGAGGCTAAAGATGCCGACGAACAGGCCGCCAAGATGTGGGAAAAGCAGTAAGCCGGGACGAGTACCCGGTTGATGAGGGTTGAAATGGATTTACTCAGAGGTTTTGTCTTAGGTTGCCTGCTGCTGTTGGGAGTTACCCCAAGCTGGGCGGCCGAGGTGCCGGCCATCGCCGCCGCCTCCAACATCAAGTTTGCCTTGGATAAGATCGCCGCCGACTTTACCCAGGATACGGGCAAGCGGGTGCGCATCTCCTATGGCTCCTCGGGCAACTTCGTGGCGCAGCTGCGTCATGGCGCGCCATTTGAGCTGTTCTTATCGGCTGACGACAAATATATCTATCAATTACATAAGCTTGGTGTAACTCAGAGCGACGGTGAGATCTACGCCATAGGTCGTCTGGCACTGGCGGCGCCCAAGCGTTCGCCTTTGAGCCTAGATGCCGAGCTTGTCGGCGTGAAGCGCTTGCTTGAGCAGGGTGGATTAAAGCGTTTTGCCATCGCCAATCCAGATCACGCCCCCTATGGCGAGCGCGCCCGGGAGGCGCTGCAACATCTGGGACTCTGGCAATCTTTGCAGCCTTATCTCATCTACGGCGAGAACGTGTCTCAGGCGGCGCAGTTTGCCCTGAGCGGTTCTACCGATGGCGGCATCGTCGCCTTGTCGCTGGCGATGGCGCCTCAGTTTCGCGCCGCCAGCCACTATGTGGCGCTGCCGAGCGAGTGGCATTCGCCCATGAATCAGCGCATGGTGCTCACGCCTAAGGCGGGGGAGACCGCCAAGGCCTTCTATGCCTACCTGTCGCAGGCGAAGGCGAGGGCGGTGTTCCTCGAGTTTGGCTTCGGCCTGCCCGCTGACAGCCAGGGTGATGAAGTCGTTGATGCTGCTAAAAAGCCGGCCGGAGACCACTGATGGATTGGCAGGCGCTGCTGCTTTCGATCAAGTTAAGCTGTGTCACTGTGCTGGTGTTGATCCCCTTTGCCATCTGGGCCGGTCGCTTCCTGGCTTACCGTCAGTTTAGGGGTAAGTCCTGGCTGGAGGCGCTGATCATGGTGCCTCTGGTGTTGCCGCCGACGGTGATCGGCTACTACCTGCTGGTGGGGCTGGGTAGCCAATCCTGGCTGGGTCAGACGTTAGAAGCCCTGCTGGGGCAGCAGCTGGTGTTCCACTTCTCTGGCCTGGTGGTGGCCTCAGTGCTGGTCAATATTCCCTTTGCCATACAGCCGATTCAGCGCGCCTTCGAGTCTGTGCCCGAAGAGGTACGCGACGCCGGTGCCTGCTGCGGCATGAGCCCGGCCAAGGTGCTGTTTAAGATAGAGCTGCCCCTGGTGTGGCCCGGTGTGCTAACCGCGCTGGTGCTCTGTTTCTCCCATGTGCTGGGCGAGTTTGGTGTGGTGCTGATGATGGGCGGCAATATCGCCGGCGAGACCAAGACGATCGCCATCTCCATCTATGACAGCGTGCAGGCGTTCGATTTCGCCGCCGCGGGGCAGATGTCACTGCTGCTCTTGCTGTTTGCCATCACAGCGCTGGCGCTCACCACGAGTCTGTCCCGTCGATTAGGAGGCGTGAGTGTCTCAAGACGTCGCTGATCTCAGTTGTAAGATCTTCCAGCAAGAGGGCATCGCCCTGGACGCCGAGTTTGTCTGCAAGGCGGGCGAAGTGCTGGCGGTTGTCGGCCCTTCGGGCGGCGGTAAGTCGACTCTGATGCGGATGATCGCCGGCCTGACCAAGCCTGAGTCGGGCGAGATTCGCTATGGTGACAGCGTCTGGTTCAGCAGCGAGAGTGGCCGTTATCTGACGCCACAGCAACGCCATCTTGGCTATGTACCGCAGCATTTTGGTCTGTTTCCCAACATGACGGCGCTGGCCAACGTAGTGGCGGCGCTGGATCATATTCCTAAGGCCGAGCGTGTCGCGCGGGCCAAAGACTGGCTCGAGCGGGTGAATCTTCACGGCCTGCCGGACAGACTGCCGGCCAACCTGTCCGGCGGGCAACGCCAGCGGGTGGCCCTGGCCAGGGCTCTGGCCCGTGAGCCCAGAGTCCTGTTGCTGGACGAGCCTTTCTCCGCCGTCGACAGGGAGACCCGCGAGCGTCTCTATCTCGAGCTGGCCCGGCTCAAGGAGCAGCTGGCGATCCCTGTGATCATGGTGACCCACGATCTTAACGAGGCGTTGCTGCTGGCGGATCGCATGATCCTCATCAGTCAGGGCACCTTGCTGCAGCAAGGCAGTCCGCGGGAGGTGTTGAGTCGTCCGCGCAACGAGGCGGTTGCCAAACAGATGGGGCTGAGAAACCTGTTCGACGCCCATGTGGTAGCCCTGGAGGCGGAGCGGCAGATCACCTGGCTCAGGTTTGGCGAGCACCTGATTGCCGGTAACTACTGCGAGCAGCTGGCTATAGGCGCCAAGGTGCGCTGGGTGATCCCCAATCAGGGAGTGAGGTTTAACTCCATCACCAAGGGACGCCTGTGCCGCAGCTTCAACAAGCTCAGCATCACCATAGAGTCCTGCCTCAGCATGGGGGAGACCATGCGCATCCTCGCCAGTATCAAGGGGGTGAAGCATCATCTCAATGCCGAGGTGCCGCTGCATTTCGCCCAGAAGATGGGCCTGGCGCCCGGCGTGGAGACAGAGGTGGCCCTCAAGTCTGAGCTGATCCATATCCTGGAAAATGACTAAGCTGTTGCGCCGCTGAATAGAATATGATCAATCCTTAATACGGCTTCCATCTCCCCGATATTTGCCGTCATCTATCCTTGGGTATTAAGACTCGAGGAGACACATGATGCAGAAGATACTCACCGGCACCCTAATCCTTTCTTGCGTACTCACCCTACCGGCCTTCGCCGCCTACAACGGCCCCAAGGCGGGCGGCGTGATCCAGCAGGCTAGCGACGCCCACACGGCTAAAGATGACACACCAGTGGAGCTGACAGGCAAGCTGATCAAGAGCCTGGGCGATGAGAAATACCTGTTCCGCGACAGCTGTGGCGAAGTCGAGGTGGAGATAGACAACGCCCTGTGGCGCGACATAGAGGTTTCCAGTGACACAACTGTCACCCTGAGGGGCGAGGTGGACGACGAATGGCGCGGTATCGAGATAGAGATCGACAGCATAGAGTTGGTGGATCAGGCGCATTAGGCCGAGACCAAAGCGCTGGCAGGGGTGAAATGGGCCAAATGAGTTTAAACTAAATTTAATCTTGAAAGCCCTAAGCCCCTCGTCTATCCCATTGGTACTGGGATTTTTTGCGTGTAAGATACCGATATTGAAGAATTTAATGGAGGAGCTATGGCTCGTTGGTTTATCAGTTTAATGCTGTTGTCTGGACTGGCGGGGGCGAATGCGGCCCAGGCCAATCCGGCAGTGCTTGAGTTGCTATCGGATAGCCAAAGCCTGACTCCACAGAAGATGATCCAGCAGGCGGAGAAGAGCTATCCTGGGGTGATATCCGAGTTTCAGATCGATGTGGAAAATGGTCAGTTGATCTATGAGATCAGCATGATCAACACCAAGGATGACACCATCAGCGAATTTGAGTTCTGGGCCAAAGATGGCCGACTCATTCGCCAGAAGGTAGAGGCCCTAGAGGCCGACGATAAGGATGAGCTCAAGGCGGTGCGCCTGCTCAAAGAGATGGAGCAGAGCTTCTCGCAACTGCTTAAGCTGGCCATGGGTGACAGCAACGCCCATATTCTCGAGGCGCAGCTGGATCACGACCTGGGCATCAGCTACTTGGAACTCAAGCTTATCGATGCCAACGGCAAACATAAGATAGCCTTCGATATCGAAAATCAGCGGCCTTTGCCCCTGTTGAAGTGGGATTAACAGATGAAAATATTACTGGTAGAAGATGATGCGACCACCACCGAGTATGTGGTCAAGGGATTTGCCGAACAGGGGCACAATATCGAAACCGCTAGCGACGGCCATCAGGGCCTGTTGCTGGCCACCAGTATGCAGTATGACCTGGTGATACTGGATCGCATGCTGCCGCAGCTCGATGGCCTCAAGCTATTGGCGGCGCTGCGTGCGACCGGCAACCAGACACCGGTACTCATCCTGTCGGCGCTGAGCCATGTGGATGAGCGCGTCAAGGGCCTCAGGGCCGGTGGCGACGACTACATGACCAAGCCCTTTGCCTTCTCCGAACTCCTGGTGCGCGCCGAGAAGCTGATGCAGCGTGGTAACTCCGCGCCGGCGCAGACAGAGCTTAAGGTGGGCGAGCTGGTCATGGAACTGCTGACCCGCAAGGTGACCCTGGCGGGCAGCGAGATCTTGCTGCAACCCAAAGAGTTTCAACTGCTCAAGTACTTGATGGAACACCCGAATCAGGTGATCAGCCGCACCCTCTTGTTCGAGGCTGTGTGGGATTACCATTTCGATCCTCGCACCAATGTGATCGACGTACATATCGCTAAGCTGAGACGTAAGTTTGAAGAGCTGGGCTTTGGCGAGCTGATCGAAACGGTTCGAGGGGCTGGCTATCGCCTCCGTCAAGGGCATTAGACCCTATCAGAGTAGTGCCTGGCGCATTACCATCATCTTCTCGGCCCTGGTGACCCTGATTATCGGCACCCTGTTGTTTGGCATGTATCGTCAATTGATCAACGAGCAGGAGCTGCAGACCAATCAGCACCTGGCGGCAGAAAAACTGCGTTATCAGCAGATGGCGCTCACCCTGGACAGACGCAGCTTTGCCACCCAGATCCGCACCGCCGACCCCAAGACGGCCTTGGTGGTGTGGCGCAGCTCGCTGGATTTGGTGGGGGCCCTGAGCCTGATGCCGGATGATATGCCACTGCTGCCGGAGACACGTGACTTCCCCATTCTCACCAGCGGGCCGGACAAGCTGCATATCTTAACCGGTGGCCTAGTGATCACCCGTTATGGTCCCGTACTGATCGCCACCCGTACCGATCAGCTGGCCACCCTTATCGAGCGCTTCGTCAACGCGGCCATCACGGCGCTGATGTTGACTATCGTGTTGACCCTGGCATTGGGCTACCTGTTTTCCAAGGCGATCCTGCGCCGCTTGGTGCAGTACAACCGCCTGAGTCGCCGCATCGAGCGGGGCGAGTATTCCACCCGTCTGCCGGTGAGCTGGCGCCAGGATGAGTTCGATATGCTG
This sequence comes from Shewanella alkalitolerans, assembly GCF_019457575.1. NCBI lineage: Bacteria > Pseudomonadati > Pseudomonadota > Gammaproteobacteria > Alteromonadales > Shewanellaceae > Shewanella > Shewanella alkalitolerans. The sequence continues at coordinate 109,716 of NZ_CP080422.1, forward strand.
GCGGGCAACTTTAACCAGGTACTGGATACCCTGGAGGCTAACCTGCACGCGGTGCGCGGCGCCACCGACAATATCGCCCACGATCTCAGAACTCCGCTGTCCCACCTGAGGATAGGCCTGGAGCAGTTACCGCAGCGGCCCGCCGAGGAGCTGGACGAGGCCAGCGCGATTCTGATCGAGGAGTTGGATCACTGCTTGGCGACCTTCGATGCCATGCTCTCCCTCACTCGTATCGAGGAGGGTCAACAGGATCTCGAGCTACAACCCTTGAGCCTTAACGACCTGTGTCAGGACTTGTTTGAGATGGCCGAGGCGATGGCCGAATCCAACGGCCAGACCTTGAGCCTGTCGCTGGATCAAGACTATAGCGTGATGGGGGATAAATACCTGCTGTTCCAGGCGCTGTTTAACCTGGTGGACAACGCCATCAAGTATTCCGGCGAGGGCGCCAAGATTGAGATAATCCAGCAAGGCAATGAAATTCTGATCCGCGATAACGGGCCGGGGATCCCGGATGATGCCACCGAGAAGGTGTTCGATCGTCTGGTGCGTCTGGATCCGAGCCGTCACAACAAGGGTACGGGGTTGGGGCTTTCGCTGGTCAAGGCTATCCTGCAACGTCATAATGCGCGCATCGAGCTCTCCGATAACCAGCCTGGGCTGCAGGTGAGCATACGTTTTTCTTAGGGCCGACAATTCATGTACAAGATCATTGCCGATGAGACCGACTTTCTGGTGATCGACAAGGCGCCGGGCGTTCATTTTCATAGTCAGGACGGCAGCGCCGGTGTGATGGCGCAGCTGGAGCGGGATCTCGATATCAAGCTCTATTCTGTGCATCGCCTGGATACCATGACATCTGGCCTGCTGCTGTTTGCCAAGTCGAGCGAGGCGGCGGCAGCATTTACCCAGCGCTTTAGCGAACACAAGGTGCAGAAGTACTATCTGGCGCTGGCCAAGGGCAAGCCGAAGAAGAAGCAGGGTAGCATAGTGGGCGACATGGCCAAGTCCCGTCGCAGCATGTACAAGCTGCTGCGCAGCAAGGAGAATCCGGCGATCACCCAGTTTTTCTCTCAGTCGGTGGCCGAGGGGCTGCGTCTCTATCTGCTCAAGCCGCTGAGTGGCAAGACACATCAACTCAGGGTGGCGCTGGCTAGCCTGGGGGTGCCGATTCTCGGTGACCAACTCTATGGTGGCGAGGATGCCGACCGTGGCTACCTGCATGCCTACGCCTTAGGCTTTGAGTGGCAAGGGCAGGAGTATGCCTATCATCAGGTGCCGGAACAGGGTGAGGCATTTAGCCTAGATGGGGTAAAAAACCAGTTGCAAACATGGAGTAAGCCTGAGAAGTTAGATTGGCCAAAACGAAATTGAGTTAATTAAGGAAGCCCGTCTATGGATACCAATAAACTTCTGCTGGTCATCATCGCCATCCTGTTGCCACCGGTTGCCGTCTTCTTGAAGAGCGGTGTCGGCAAGGATCTGCTGATCAACATCATTCTCTGCCTGCTGTTCTTTATCCCAGGCCTGTTGCACGCCCTGTGGGTGGTGACTAAGTCTTAGGTGGGCTAAGTCTTAGGCTAAGTCTTAGCTTGTTTGAGATTAAATGATAGCGCGGCCTAGGCTGCGCTTTTTTATGGCTAATTGTTACCCTTAACCTGAACTATGAGTTCAGGTGTCCCGCCTTTTTCTCTGCATCCTTAGCGGCCAGACTAACTTCTCTTAACGTAAATGAGGGAGAGAAGATGAATAAGATCTGGAGTCCGGATACCCTGGCGGCCCCTGCGGCCAACTACCATCAATGTGCGCTAATTCCTGCTCCCTCGCGCTGGCTGAATATTGCCGGGCAGCTGGGCATAGACCCGCAAGGCACACTTGCGCCTGATACCGAGGGGCAGATAGTACAGGCGTGGGAAAATCTGCGCGCCGTGTTACGGGCCAACGACATGGACCTGCAAGACTTGGTATCGGTGCGTCTCTATCTGGTCGAGCGCGGCGATCTGTCTGCTTACCAAGCCGCCAAGGCGCGTTTAGGCTTCGATGTGGGCGGACTGCCGACCACCTTGCTCTTCGTTCAGGGGCTGTTCGACCCGCTGTGGCGGGTTGAGATAGAGGCGCAGGCGGCTAAGGTATTCGAGGGCGGCTAGGCGGCTTTCGCTGTACATAAGCTGAACTGACTTGCGGTAAAATTGTACTGTTAACTTTCTGATAACCCAATGGGGCGGCGTTTTAGGCTATAATCGCCGCCATGAACAGAAAGAAGAAAATCAATCAAACACTTAAGGCCAAGGCGAAGAAGGCGAACGCGAAACTTCATCGCTCAGGTAAGCCTAAGTATATCGCCAAAGCCGAACGCGAACGACTCGCCGAGGCGGCAGAAGCACCCGCTGAATTCGTCTCTTAGGTTAGAGACCTTCCTCAATCCATTTTCATTCGTCCCCTTGGGGCTTGTCGCCGACCACTTTCCCTCGTTAGCCTTTGGACGGGCTACACTTTGGAGATATGTCTGGCGTGAGCGACCCAAGACCGGGTAATGATTGGGCGGCCGAACAGCCCACCCAATGACAAGGCAAGATAGGCCGGCATGGCTATCGCCTAATAAGGAGAACCATGAATACTGTTTATACCGTTGGAGAGCTGGAGTCATTTCTAGTGGCGATCTTAGTGCTCTTTATTGGCCATTCGGTTAATCGTCACGTGGCATCGTTTCGTAAATATAATATTCCCGAACCCATAGTGGGTGGTCTGCTGGTGGCGGCGGTGATCACCATATTGCACTCCTACAATATCTCGCTTGAGTTTTCTCTGTCGATGCAAAACACCCTGATGCTGATGTTCTTCAGCAGCGTGGGGCTGGCGGCCAGCTACAAGCTATTGATGAAAGGGGGCAGCAAGGTATTCCTCTTCCTAGCGATCGCCTCGCTCTACATCATCATTCAGAATGCCGTCGGCGTCAGCATGGCGACCGCACTGGGGCTGGAGCCATTGATGGGACTGATCGCCGGGTCGATCACCCTGTCAGGCGGGCACGGCACGGGAGCCGCCTGGGCGCAGACCTTCTCGGATCAGTACGGCATCAACACCCTGGAGCTGGCGATGGCGGCGGCGACCTTCGGCCTGGTGATGGGCGGAATCATCGGCGGCCCGGTAGCTCAGCGTCTGATCAACAAGAATGGCCTGCTCTCCTCCTACGGTGTCGGGGGGAATCACCACAAGGACCATCCTGACTTGGTGACCTATGACCAGCTGGAAGAAGACAGGGTAACGGCCAAGAGTATCCTGGAGGTGCTCTTCATCCTCCTGCTGTGTGTCGCCGGTGCTAAGTGGTTTGGTTCACTGATCGCCTACCTGGATATCGGCTGGTTGAAGATGCCTGACTTTGTCTATGCGCTCTTCTTCGGTGTGGTGATCACTAACATCACAGAGGTGTCCCGCGGCTTTAAGATCAACCGTGAGTGTGTCGACGTCCTGGGTACCGTCTCGTTGGCGCTCTTCCTTGCCATGGCACTGATGAACCTTAAGCTATGGGAGATCTTCGACCTGGCGGTGCCGCTGCTTATCATACTCCTGGTGCAGACGGCCGTGCTGGCGGTATTTGCCTACTGGGTCACCTTCAAGCTGATGGGTGCCAACTATGACGCCGCCGTCATGGCCGGTGGTCACTGTGGTTTCGGTCTGGGCGCCACGCCGACGGCCGTGATGAACATGGGCGCCCTTGTGTCGCGTACGGGTCCATCGCCGCAGGCCTTCATGGTGGTGCCTATCGTCGGCGCCTTCTTCATCGACATAGTCAATGCCATCATATTGCAGGGCTATCTCAGTTTCATCGGCTAGCGCCGGTATCTGAGCATCAAGTATTAAAAAAGCACCCTAGGGTGCTTTTTTGTTATTGGTTTTGCGCCTGTGGATGATCCCGGCGATAGAGATCCCAGTGCTCGATCCGCTCTCCACTTGGCAGGGTGCAGATGCCGCTGTCGAGGTCGAGCACACCATCCAGGGATTCACAATAGACGGCCGCCGGGTTGGCCATAGACAGTGGTTTGGACTCTGCGGCGTCTTGCTCCTTGTCTACCTGCGTCTGACAAGCCGCTAAGCCAAGGGTGAAAAGCAGCGCCGCTATGGTGTGGGATATCTTCATGTCATTTTCCTATTCTCTGATTAGCGATTAACCCCTTATAACGTTGGCGCGTCGAAAAAGGGTTAAGCGCGAAGATCAATGTAGGGCCGGAATGAAGTAGAGGCTGTTGGCGTACACCTTCTGCGAGCCAAGCCAGATATTTCGAAACAAGAGGTTATCGGCCAAGGCGACCAGGGCGCCCTTGCCGTGTCGCTCCACCACAATGGCTGGAGTCTGACTCAGGCTGCGCTGATATTCCTCGGCCAAGAAACCATCCAGCAGGGGCTCGTCGGCATAGCTGGCGGCCGTGATGAAGGGGGTCTGGCTCTTACTCAGACCAAACACTTTGTTCTTCAGCACGGGCAGGCGATTAGTGCCCAGGCCGAAGGTGATCGGGTGGCTGGTGTCGAGATCTAGCGCCAATACGGCGCCGCCGATCGCCTGACGGGCATCCAGCTTAGCCTTATCGCCAAAAGCAAGGCCGTCGGTGGCAAACAGTTGGCTGAAGTAGCGTTTCTCTCTGATGTCGCTCTTGAGCAGGTTGCCCTTGGAGAGCCACTGCAGCGCACCTTTCTGCGCGACGATCACCCCGCCTTCGATGGCGAACTGTCCAAGCTTACGGGCATATTTCTCATCCAGATTGGCATAGTTGCCATCCATGAGGAACAGATGGGTGTAGGGTGTCAGCTCTATACTCGGCAGGCGGCTGACATCGACCTGAGTCAGGGGCGCGCCGATAAGATTGTCCATGAAATACCAGAGTTCACCCACCTCGGCCGATGAGGTGCCGTAGCCGGTGACAACCAAGGCCTTGATGGGGGCGATGTCATGAAAATCCGGGCTGCCAAGATCTATGCCTGAGCTGGCGAGTCCGCTATCGACTCCCTGTAGCTGCACCCGATACTGCTCGGCGAGCGATGTTAGCCTGTCGATCAGCTCTCTCGGCGTCATGGCGGCCTGGGCAACCGGGATCTGTAGGGTGCCGGCCTCCATGTTCAGGGGCTGGCCATCGACATTAAGGCTGAAGGGCTTGGCGGCAAATTTGACCCTAATGCCCTCGCTAAGCAGGGTCTGCAGCATGGGCGCGGCGTTCTGCTGTCGCCAATCGATCAACACCGCGACGTTATTGCTGCTCAGGGTGTCGGGCACTCTGGCTTGCGGCCCGGTGAGCAGGTCGTCGACATTCAGGTTAACGTTACGGGCCATCTGCAGGTTATAGGAGAAGGCGAGGTTCCAGCTGGAGACATCGTAGAAGGTGGCGTCTTCAAATTCGGTGCGCATATCGAACATCGCCAGCAGCAGAGTCTTCTGCGGCTGATTGATGGGGACAAACAGGCTGTCGTCCTGGCTGTATTGGTGTCTGCCCTGTTGCATCTTGTCCTTGAGATAGAAGAAGGCTATTCCATGACGGCTCAGTAGCTGGGCGAGATCGTCACGCCTGCCTGGATCCTCCGGTGCGCCGAGCAGGAAGCCAGCTTCGCGGCCCGAAGGTGGATGTTTGTCCTTGCGCTGGTAGAAGCGGTTCTGATACTGCTTTAGATCATCTGCCAGTGCCAGGGCCCCCTTGAGGCTGGAGAAGGAGGTGGCGATCTGGTTGTCTATGGCCTGACTAAAACGCAGCAGACCGTTTTCTGAATCCTGCTGCTGGCCGCGCACGCTGGCCTGTTCGAACAGTATGCCCACGGCGCCGTTGATGTCTGGATAGGTCGAGCCCTTGCCATAGTAGAAGTCATCAAACATCTGCTTGGTGAAGTAGCGTTGCTTGCTCTCATCCAGCGCCTTGGCGTGGAAACTGGCGAGCTTTGAGGTTATCGCCTGATTCTCTTTGGGGGTCAGCGGATGGGTACGTGTCGGTACGCCCGGCTGGAAGAAGAAGGTCTGGTTGTGGCCCATCTCGTGGAAGTCGCCCAGGTAGTGCGGCTGCCACTTATGGAACAGGGCGATGCGTCCCTGGGACTCTGGATGGCGCAGGAACAGCCAGTCGCGATTCAGGTCGGCAAAATAGTGGTTACGCCTGCCGGCCGGCCAGTTTTGTCTGTGCTCGTTGTGATTCTCATCGCTCACCTTCACCTTGCCTGTGTAGTTGTTGGTCCAGGTGGAGAAACGATCCAGGCCGTCGGGGTTTTGCGATGGAGTGATCAGCACCACGGCCTTGTCCAGCAGCTCCTGCACCCAGGGCTCCTGGCTCTGGCTGAGGCGGTAGCTAACCTCAAGCGCCGCATGGGCGCCGCTGGCCTCGTCGCCATGAATCGAATAGGCCAGCCAGATGATCAGCGGCCCGTCGGGCGCCTTACCCGCTTTCACTTGCTGACGTCCCTGGATGATCTCTGTCAGCCTGGCCTGATTGGCGGCTGAGGTGATCACCGCCGTAAGCTGCTGTCTGGCCTCGTGGCTCTGTCCCGTCGATTCCAGGCTGACTCTGGGGCTGTTTTGGGCCAACTGCTTGAGGTAGTAGTTGATCTGATCGTGGCGCAGATGCCACTGGCCGAGGGGATAACCGAGAAACTCGCTGGGCGACGCTAGGCTGCTGGTACTCTGGGTAGCGGACGCGACTGAGATCACGCTTTGGGCATTTGTCGCAAAGCTTACGAGCAGGGGGACGATAGAAAGCAGCAAAAGGCAGAGTCGCAGCATGGTAATGCTCTTTATTATTGTATATAAAGGCTAAATTAACAGTTAGGCCAATGAGTTTCCAGCATCAGGCCTGACTTTAGACCATACTGCCAAGGCAAAAATCTCGCGACTATTAGACAAAGGGGCTACAAAGCTGATGATAGTCGGAGTATTATAGGCTTAATTCTTACTAAATCACTCGGGTTTATCCTGACGGAGCATGTCTTAATGATCACCATTTCCGATGCAGCTCAGGCGCATTTTGTTAAGCTACTCGCTGACCAGCCTGAAGGAACTCATATTCGCGTTTTTGTTATCAGCCCAGGTACCCCTTCGGCTGAGTGTGGCGTGTCTTACTGTCCGCCGGATGCCGTAGAGGCAGACGACATCGAACTCGAATTTAATGGTTTCCATGCCATGGTGGATGAGAAGAGTGCTCCTTTCCTCGAAGAGGCTTCGATCGATTTCGTCACCGACCAGCTGGGTTCACAACTGACCCTGAAGGCACCCAACGCCAAGATGCGTAAGGTCGATGCCGACGCGCCGCTGAAAGAACGTATCGAGTATGTGATCCAGTCTGAGATCAACCCGCAGCTGGCTAGCCATGGCGGTAACATCATGTTGGTGGATATCGACGAAGCCGGTATTGCTATCCTGCAATTCGGTGGTGGCTGTAACGGTTGCTCCATGGTCGACGTGACCCTGAAAGATGGTATCGAGAAGCAGCTACTGGATATGTTCCCTGGCGAGCTCACCGGGGTACGGGATGTCACCGAACATCAACACGGTGAACACTCTTACCAATAATCTTGATGATTAGATACAGCGGGATGACTTAGGTCATCCCGTTTTCGTTGGGGTCAACATCTTGCTGAGACGATAGCGGTAATCCAGCGCCAGGCTGAGGCTGCGGGTCAGCATAAACAGGCTCATTGCGGCCCACAGGGCATGGTTGCCATAGCCCTGCAACAGTAACCATGTGGGGAAGAAGACCCCGAAGGTGGCGAGTATCATGGTGTTACGCATCGCCTTGCCTTGGGCGGCGCCGATATAGACGCCGTCGAACAGGTAGGAGCCGAAGGCGAGTAGCGGCAGGGCGACCACCCAGCCCAAGTAGGCCTGAGCCTCCTGGCGCACCTCAGAGATGTTGGTCAGCAGCTTGATGATCTGCTCGCCCCACAGGGCAAAAAACAGGGTAAACAGCAGGGCAAAGATGGCCGACCAGAGCCCGGCCAGGGTGACGCTCTGGGTCATGCGCTCATGGCTCTTTTCGCCCACGGCCCGCCCCACCTCGGCCTCACCATAATAGGCGATGCCATCCAAGGCGTAGGAGATGAGCAGCAGAAGGTTGAGCAGCACGGCGTTGGCGGCCACCGTATTGTCGCCCAGGTTTGCTCCCTGAAAGGTCATGAAGGCGAAGGCGAGTTGCAGGCAGAGGCTACGGATAAAGATATCCAGATTGAGGCGCACCAGGCGCTGGTAGCTATTGAGCGACAGGCTGCGGAGTAGGGGGAGAAGCTCGAAACCTCCCTCTCGCTTGATGGTGCGCACAACCATGCTGGCGGCCACGGCAAAGCCCGTCATGTCGGCCAGTACAGAGGCCAAAGCGGCTCCTTCGACGCCCCAGCCAAGTCCGATTACGAATAGCAGGTCCAACAGTATGTTAGTGAGGTTGGCGGCGATGAGCTGCCACATGGCGGCCTTAGGCTGCTGGCGGCCCAGCAGCCAACCCAGTAGTGCCAGGTTGACCAGGGCAAAGGGGGTCGACCAGATGCGGATGTTAAAATAGGCCTGGCTGTAATACTGCACCTGCTCACTGGCGTCGGAGAGCGCCATCGCCGCGGTGATTATGGGTTGCTGCAGGAGTAGCACCAGCAGGGAGAGCAGCAGCGCCAGGCTGGCCGACTGCATCAGGAGGCGGTATTGGGTGTGAATCTCCTTGGCGCCGAAGGCCTGCGCCACCAAGCCCGTCGTCGACATGCGCAGGAAGCCCAGAATCCATAAAATCAGGGTGATCACCGTTGACCCGACGGCGACTCCCCCTAAATAATAGGCGTTACTCAGATGTCCCACGACGGCAGTATCGACCAGCCCCAGCAGGGGAACCGTAATGTTAGACAGAATCATAGGCACGGCGAGCGCGAACAACTGGCTGTTTTTCTGTTTATTTAACAATAAGTTTAGTGGCGACATAGACTCTCAGAGGTTACTCAATATGTTTAGAAGCGTGATTGCAGCGCTATTGGCCTGTCTCAGTTATTCGGCTCATGCTGTGGTGATTCTACAATATCATCATGTATCCGAGGATACCCCTAAGGTGACCAGTGTGACACCTGCTCAGTTCAGAGAGCAGATGAGCTACCTGAGGGAGAATGGCTTCAAGGTCAAGCCCTTGACCCAAGTGGTCGAGGCGATAAAGCAGGGACGAGAGCTGGCGGACAAGACGGTGGCAATCACCTTCGACGATGGCTATCAGAACATTGCCGATACCGCTCATCCTATCTTGAAGGAGTTCGGCTATCCCTACACCATCTTTATCTCCATCGACCCTATAGAGCGCAAGCATAAGAATGTGATGAGTTGGGCGACCCTGAAACGCCTGAGTGATGAGGGGGTAACCCTGGCCAACCATAGCTGGGGTCATGAGCATCTTATTCGCCGTCTACACGGTGAGGATGAGCAGGTTTGGCTGAGTCGGATTACAGATAATCTGCTCGCCACCGAGGCCGAGATAGAGGCGAAAACCGGCCAGAGTGTGAAGATGTTAGCCTACCCCTATGGCGAATATAACACGGCCATAGAGGCGCTGGTCCAGAAGCTGGGCTTCGTGGGCTTCGGCCAGCAGTCTGGCGCCGCCGGCAGTTACTCTTCGCTTACCGCCTTGCCGCGCTTCCCTGTGGCGGGTGCCTATGCGGATCTCACCTCGCTCAAGGCCAAGCTCTATAGCCTGAATATGCCTGTGCTGGCGATCACTCCGCGCAATACGCAGCTCGAGCAGGGACAGTGGCGGCCCGAGATGCAGGTGACCTTAGATATGACAGATATCATCGCCAGCCAAGTGATGTGCTTCGTCCAGGGGCAAGGCGCCATGAAGCCGAGCTGGGAGAGTGAAGATACCTTCAGTATACAGGCGGTGACAGACCTGCCGCCGGGGCGTTCACGCTATAACTGCACGGCCCCAAGCAAGGCGAGCGGACGCTATTATTGGTTTTCCCAGGCCTGGGTGCGGCCGAAAAACGACGGCACCTGGGTGAAGGAGTAGCCCAGGTAGATGAGTCGACCTAGGTTATTGACTAGAGTCGCTAAATGAGTCGCAAGCCCTAGGAGATCTCCGCCGTCTTGTTGCTGTTGAGTAGCTGCATCAGCCGGGCGGGGATCTTATCCAGATGCAGTATCTCCCTGTGGGCATTGAGCTCGGCGGCCGCCCCCGGCATGCCCCACACCACTGAGCTGGCCTCATCCTGTATTATGGTGTGACTGCCGGCAGCCTTGAGGCGTTCCAGCCCCAGGGCTCCATCTTTTCCCATTCCTGTCAGCAGTATGCCTATGGTGTTGGCCCCAAAGCAGTCGGCGATACTGTTGAATAGCACATCCACCGCAGGTTTATGACGATTGACAGGATCTGAGTCCAGTAGCTTGGTATAGAGCCTGGCGCCGTGTTTCTCCACCGTGAGATGAGCATCCCCAGGGGCCAGATAGGCGGTGCCTGATGCTATGAGCTCGCCGCCCTTGGCCTCGATCACCTTCATCGCCGAATGGCTGTCCAATCGCTTGGCGAAGGAGAGGCTAAAGGCGGCAGGAATATGTTGGGTGATCACTATGGGCGGCGTATTTGCCGGCAGCGGGGTGATCACCCTCTGGATCGCCTCGGTCCCACCGGTCGAGGCACCGATGGCGATCAACTTGTCTCCGGTAAGGGAAAACTTATTGTTGGAAGCGACCTGAACAACCGGCCGGGTGAGCGGCTTAACATGGCTGACGGCGGCGGTGCGCACCTTGTCGATCAGCTCATCGGTATAATCCAGCAATGTATTGGTGAGATCCGACTTGGGCTTAGAGATGAAGTCCACCGCACCTAGAGCCAACGCCTCCAGGGTGATCTCGGCACCTTTGTGGGTCAGGGTAGAGACCATGACGACCGGCATGGGCCTGAGCTTCATCAGGTTGCGCAGGAAGGCGATGCCGTCCATCTTGGGCATCTCGATATCCAGCGTTAGCACATCTGGGTTGAACTGCTTGATCAGGCTTCTGGCCTCATAGGGGTCTTCGGCGGTGGCGACCACCTTGATATCCGGCGCTTGTGAGAGCATATGGGTAAGCAGCTGCCTGACCAGAGGTGAGTCATCTATGATCAATACTTTTATCATATGGCGCCATCCTTTTGCGTCATCTGGCTCATGCACCGACACCGAGTCGTTGCCGCACCAGGGCGGCGTGTTGAGGTTGATAGATGGTTTGGCCGATCAATTTGAAATCGCTCGAGATATTATGCAGCGTCTCCGAATGACCGATAAACAGGTGACCATCGTCGGCGAGCAGTCGTCGAAACTGGCGGATGATCTTCACCTTGGTCTGGGCATCGAAGTAGATGAGCACGTTGCGACAGAAGATGAGATCGAAGGGGCCATGCATGGGCCATTCGCCTAGTAGATTCAATTGCTTGAAGTGGATCAGCCGCTTGAGCGAGTCGCACAGCATGACCTCGCCGGGATGGGGCCCGGGTTCCACATATTGGTTCAGCAGCGCCTTTGGCAGGTTGGCCATCGCCTCCTGGCTGTAGATGCCGGCCCTGGCCTTGTCCAGCACATTAGTGTCGAGATCTGTAGCGAGGATCTTGAGATCCCAGCTGGCGGGCGGAAAGTGTTTCGCCAGGATCATGGCGATGCTGTAGGCCTCTTCGCCGGTGGAGCAGGCCGACGACCAGACGCGCAGGCGACGGTTGCGTCTCTGTTGCCATTGAGGCACTAGGTGCCGCTCCAGGTAGTCGAAGTGGTGGGCCTCGCGAAAGAAGGAGGTGAGGTTAGTGGTCAGGGCGTTGATGAAGTTGATCAACTCGCTGCCGTCGTCCTCTAGTCTCTGGCAATACTGATGGAAGTTGTTCAACTTGAGCGCACGCAGGCGTCTGCTGAGGCGCGAGTAGACCATGTGCTGCTTCCTGTCTGGCAACACTATGCCCGACTCGCGATAGGCAAGCTGTCGAATAAATTCGAAGTCTTGCTGCGCCATCGGAAATTCCTTTTCGTTGCTCTGTTCCAATTGCATCCCCTAGCCTGATATTGGCTGCTGGCTATCGAATCGACTCTATGGGGCGCCTTCCTCTGGCGCCCACAGTTCCTAAAACTCGTTCCACTCCTCGTTGCTGATGTTCAGGGGACCGTGGCTATCGCCGGCCACCAGGGAGAGCGGTGCCGAGGTCATGCCCGAATGCACCGGAGTCTGAGACTGGAAGAAGCCGAGCTGAGACTTCATGTTGCGTGCCTGTTCGGCCATGGCATCGCCGGCGGCCGATACCTGTTCGACCAGGGCGGCGTTTTGCTGGGTCATCTCATCCATCTGGGAGATCGCTTTGTTGACCTCCTGAATACCCGCCGACTGCTGATCCGAGGCGATGCTGATCTGGCTGATCATATCGGCGACCTTAGTCACCGCCTGTACTATGTCTTCCAGCGTCTCGCCAGATTGGTTCACCAGCTGGGTGCCGTCGGTCACCTTGGTCACGCTGTCGCGGATCAGCTCCTTGATCTCCTTGGCGGCGCCGGCGCTGCGTTGGGCCAGGTTACGCACCTCGCCGGCCACCACGGCAAAGCCGCGTCCCTGCTCGCCCGCTCTGGCCGCCTCGACGGCGGCGTTGAGGGCCAGCAGATTGGTCTGGAAGGCGATCTCATCGATCACCCCTATGATGTCGGCGATGCGCTTGCTCGATTCGTTGATTGCCTCCATGGCGGTTACGGCCTGCTCCACCACCTTGCCGCCGTGGGCGGCCTTAGTGTTGGCCTCCTGGGCCAGCTGGTTGGCGACCGTGGCGTTTTGTGCGCTCTGGGTGACGGTCGCCGTCATCTCTTCCATGCTCGAGGCTGTTTCTTCGAGGGAGGCGGCCTGCTCCTCGGTACGCTGACTCAGGTCGGCGTTGCCCTGGGCTATCTCTTCGGCGCCAGAGGTCACTGTATTGGCCGACTGGTTGATGCCATCGAGGACCTCGGTCAGCTTGGCAGCGGTGGCATTGGCATCGGCCTGTAGCTTACCGAACTGGCCTTGATACTCGCCCTGGATCTGACGATTGAGATCCCCCTTGGCCAGGCCGTCGAACATGTTCACCACATCGCCTATCACCTGGTCGGCGATGCCGACCAGACGGTTGAGGCCGTTGGAGAGGTTGAGGAAGAAGCCCTCCTTATCTTGGGTGCCGACTCTCAGGGAGAGATCCCCCTTGCTGGCGGCGCCTATGATGGAATCTATCTCATGTTCTATCGCCACCTCGGCGGTTCTGTCGGCCCACTCCACAACCGTGCCTATGCTTTCACCGTTAGGATCGCGGATGGGATTGGCGACCACCTGGAAGGTGCGTCCGCCAACCTTGAGCTGGCTGGTGTAGGTGGTGGTCAGCGTCTTGAGCAGGTTGCGCTGATGGCTGGGATTCTTGTGGAAGTTGTCTATGTTGACGCCCATGAGGTTGCTGGCGTCGAAGTTAGGCAGATCCTTGGCAATATCATTCTGCGCCTGCTTGAACATCTGGCTGACGGCCTTGTTCATGTAGATGATGTTCAGATCGGCGTCGGCCACCATGGTATTGGAGGAGACATTGTCCAGCGCCTGCTTGATGCGCGCATTCTCGGCGGCCAGTTGACGCTCCTTCGCCTCCTTGGCTAGCTTCTCGGTCACATCCTGCCACTCGACCACTGTCCCCGTGCGCACGCCATTCTCAAATACCGGGGTGGCGATCAGGGTGAAGTCGAGTCCCGCGACCTGGATGCTGGTGTCGTAGCTGCCGGTGAGCCTGTCGAGCATCTTACGTTGATGGGCCGGGTTCTGGTGGAAGAGATCGATATTGCTGCCGAGCAGGCTATCGGTATTGAATTTGGTCAGCGTCTGTTGCAGCGTCTGCTCATTGTCCTTAAGCATCTGGGTGACAGAGTCGTTGAGGTAGATGATGTTGTAGTCGGCATCCGCCACCATGACGTTGGCGCGGCAGACATCCAGCGCCTGCTTGATGCGGCTGTTCTCCTGGGCCAGCTTGTTCTCTGCATCGGCCTTGGCCAGGGCCTCGGTCTTATCCTGCCATTCGACCACAGTCGCGATGCGTTGATGTTCGTCGTCAAATACGGGAGAGGCGATCAAGGAAAAGATGCGACTACCCACCTTAATCTGCGCCGAGTGAGGGCGCTGCAGCTTAGCGATGATGTTTTGTTGATGGCTGGGTTGCTGGTGGAAGGTATCCATGTTGGTGCCGATAAGCGTGTCGACACTGAAGCTGGCTATCGCCTGCTGTATGTCGGACTCGGCCTTTTCCAGGGTCTGGCGCAGCGATTGGTTGAGGAAGTTAATATTGCCTTGGGGGTCGGCCAGCATCACGTTGGCCTGGCAGATCTCCAGTGCCCTGAGCTGTGCCTGATTGCCCTGGTTGGCATGCCATTGCTGGGTCAGGCTCTGGCTGATCTCAGGCCAATGGGGATAGTCGAAGGCGGAAAAGCTTGGCGGGTTCTTGCCGTCGAGTGCCTGGCGGATCTCCTCGAAGGCTTGCCGAAGACTGTGTTGCATCTGCCCCTGTTGTTGAATGCCCAGGGCGATGACGGCGATGGCAACCACCTGAGCTATGCCGACCCAGAGCGAGGGCTGCTGGGTAAAGGCCAATAGGGCTGCGACGCCAGCGATCAGCAGTCCAATGATCGGCAGATTGTTTGCGTTGCCAGTCTTGCTGTTCATTGCATCCATTCTCTGTTCCTCTCTTGCTGGGTTAGGCGCTGACAGCCTGTGTTGAAGCAGCGTCGATATTATTGATGATGTTTGACAGTTGGGCGGCCTCGGGCAGCACCTCACTGCTAAGTAGGGTGTCTATGTCCAGCAGGATCACCATCTTATCTGCCAGATTGGCGAGTCCCTTGATGAAGGTGAGATCTGTCTCTTCGCCGAAGTCGGGGGCGTCGCGCAGATCTCTGTGGTGGACACTGAAGACATCTGAGACGGCATCGACCACTATGCCGATCACCTTGTGTTCGTCACCGACACAGACTTTGATGACGATCACCACCGTCGTCGGGCCGTAGTCCAGGCTGGCGATACCGAATCGTTGCCGCAGATCTATGATGGGGACTATGGTGCCACGCAGATTGATGACCCCTTTGACATGGCTGGGGGAGTTGGGAATGACTGTCGTTGGCTCCCAGCCGCGGATCTCCTGCACCGAGAGTATGTCGACGCCATACTCCTCATCGGCCATGATGAAAGTAAGATACTGGTCGCTGGCATCGTCTTTGGCGGTGAGTGTGATGCCTGCTTCATCTGCCTGTGTCATGGATGAATCTCCCTTCTCATTTGGTTTCCTAGGCGGCGTGCTCTTGGGTACTGTTGATGCCCGCGAGGCTGACTAATCCGGCAATGTCTATGATCAAGGCAACGGTACCGTCGCCGAGTATGGTGGCGCCCGAAATACCGGCCACCTTGCTGTAGTTGTCTTCCAGGCTCTTGATCACCACCTGCTGCTGGGAAAGTAGCTCGTCGACCAGGAGTCCCACCTTGTCGTTGTTGGCATCGACCACCATCACCAAGCCATCTTTAATCTGTTTGGCATCTGCCTCGTGATGGAAGGCCTCATAGACCTTGAGCACTGGCAGGTATTCGTCCCGTAGACGGATCACCTCATGTTCTTCACTCAGGCGATTGATATGGGCGGCGGGCACCTCGAGCGACTCGTGAATCGCCACCAGGGGCACCACATAGGTGTGCGTGCCGATGCGTACCAACTGACCGTCGAGAATCGCCAGGGTGAGTGGCAGGCGTATGGTAAAGCGACTGCCCTTGTCCTGGGTGGATTTCAGCTCTATGGTGCCGTTGAGTTCGTGAATGTTTCTCAGCACCACATCCATGCCAACGCCGCGGCCGGAGAGGTCTGAGACCGTCTCTGCGGTAGAGAAGCCGGGTTTGAAGATCAGCTGGTGAATAGCCTCTTCGCTCAGCTCTTCGTCGCTGCCGACCAGTCCCTTGGCGCGTGCCTTATCGAGAATCTTCTGGGTGTTGAGACCGGCACCGTCATCGATGATCTCTATGATGATGTTGCCGCCCTGATGGAAGGCATTGAGGGTAAGGGTACCGGTTTCGGGTTTGCCCTTCTGACGGCGCACCTCAGGGGTCTCCAGGCCATGGTCGAGGGAGTTTCGCACCAGGTGCACCATAGGATCGACTATCTTCTCCATCACAGTCTTATCCAGCTCGGTATCCTCCCCCTTGAGGACCAGCTCTACTTGTTTGCCCAGTTGCTGGCCTATGTCCCGTACCAGGCGGGGGAAGCGGTTGAAGGCGAAGCTGATGGGTAGCATGCGGATCTGCATGACACTCTCCTGCAGATCCCGGGTGTGGCTGGCGAGCTGCTCCAGCCCCTGCTTCATGGTGATGAAGGACTCGGGTGTCATCTCTTCCTGCTGACCGATCTGCCCCAGCATGGCCTGGGTGATCACCAGCTCGCCCACCATGTTGATCAGCAGATCTATCTTCTCTATGCTGACGCGGATGGAGCCGGCGTCCTGGGTCTTGCTGCTGACTACGCTGGGCCTGGCCTGACTTGCAGGCTTTTCGGGTTGGATGCTAGCCGGGGTCGTTGTTTGAGCAATGGCTTGAGCATTGGCCTGGGGACTGGCCTGAATATTGTCTTCTGCCGCCGCCTCTATCTCTTTCTCAGTCGTTATCTCACTGGCCTCGGTCGCCTTGGGCTGAGCCTGATAGTCAATGTCGCACTCATCTTCGACCCATTCGAAGGCTTCCTTGAGACGCGAAAGGGGTTGGTCTGTGGTGAGGGTGAGCGACCAGGCGAGGTAGCAGGCCTCGGGGTCATACTGGGTGAAGTCGGGGATCTCCTGCGGCTGCAGCTCGACACTGAGTTCGCCACACTGACCCAGCTCATTGAACATCAGCAGGGGGTCATTTCCGTACTTGAGGATGTCCGTGCCCGCCTTGAAGCCGATCTGCCAGGTCGTCTGTTCTGGCGTCTCGGGTTCGCGCGAAGCCGCATCTTCTTGTGACTCGCCCTGGGATAGCTCGGCGGCAAACTTCTGCTCCAGATCGGCGAGCATGGGATGGTCGAAGGTTTGCTGATGCATCACGGCGTCGAGCATGTTGCGCAGCAGGTCGACCGACAGCAGGAGTATGTCCTGATGATGGCTGGTCATCTCGCGGCGGCCGTCGCGGATCTCATCCAGCAGCGTCTCTAGCAGGTGGGTGTAGTTGGCGACCTGGTTAAAACCGAAGGTGCCGCTGCCCCCCTTGATGGAGTGGGCGGCGCGAAAGATGGTGTTGATCGCCTCGGGATCCGGCGCGGCGATATCTAGCTTCAGCAGCTCGGACTCCATGCTTTCCAAGCCCTCAAGGCTTTCTTCAAAGAAGACTTGGCTGAATTGACTCAGATCGATTTCCATATCCCACCATCCAGACTCAGATTAACGTAACACCTTGTTGACCGTGGCAAGCAGCTGGTCGGGGTTAAAGGGTTTGACTATCCAGCCGGTGGCACCGGCCGAGCGTCCCTCCTGCTTCTTTTCGCTGCCCGATTCTGTGGTCAGCATAAGCAGAGGGGTGAACTTATAGTTGGGCAGGCTGCGTAGGTTGCGGATCAAGGTGATGCCGTCCATCACTGGCATGTTGACGTCTGAGATCACCAGGTCATAGTCCTGGCTCTTCGCCTGGGTCAGCGCCTCGTCACCGTTGCAGGCTTCGGTCACATCGAATCCCGCCGTCTTGAGGGTAAAGCCCACCATCTGACGCATGGAGGCTGAATCATCTACTGCGAGTA
The DNA here is from genome assembly GCF_019457575.1 of Shewanella alkalitolerans. NCBI lineage: Bacteria > Pseudomonadati > Pseudomonadota > Gammaproteobacteria > Alteromonadales > Shewanellaceae > Shewanella > Shewanella alkalitolerans. The sequence goes on from NZ_CP080422.1 coordinate 127,442, forward strand.
TCTTCTTCATTCCTGAATTCTCTCCTGAGCAAGCGCAAAGATCTGTGTCGCGTCGAGCCCCAACTCGGCCAGGGTATGTTCGACCTCCTCTGCGGGCGGCGTCCATTCGATGGCATGGTGGTGCGTCTGGCAATAGTGATGCAAAAAGTAGAGCAGCTGCGCACCTGAGGTATCGACCCGGGTCAACTGGCTGGCGTCGATACACAAGGTGTCGGACGCTGTGAGTTGTTCGGCAATATCGTGGTGGACCTGCTGGATGTTACGAATCGTCAGCTCGGACGCTAAGCGAATCGGACTCTGGGTCATCGGGGGGCTCCTCTACAATCCCTGTCAATAAGACTCCACTAGGATCAAAAGATAGACGGTAAATAAGAGGCTTGCCTGAAAAATAACAGTTTTTTAACTAAATGGGCTCCCAGGAGGGGAGCCCATTAGCGGTGATGAGAGTAATTTTGACGAGTGAGTCTCGCTATTCACCATAGTGAGTCGCAAGGGCGATCACATCATGAATGAGGTTCTTGTTGCGGATCTGCGGCAGCTGTCGCGGATCCAGGCTGGTTGGTTTAACCGTGGCCACCCGGGTGCCGTCGGGAGAGATGAGCACCATGGAGGCGCTGTGATCCACCTGATAGTTTTCGCCTTCGCCCACCATTGTATAGACGAAGCCCAGCTCACGGGTCAGCGGCAGTAACTGGCTGTGGGGCGCCGTGACCGCAACGAAGTTGGGATTGAAGAAGTTGATGTAATCCTTGAGTTTTGCCTGGGTATCCCGCGCAGGATCGACCGACAGAAACACCACCTGCAGATCCACCACGCCTTCCAGTTGTTGATAGGCCGCCGCCAGCTTGCCCAGGGTGGTAGGGCAGACATCCGGGCAGGAGGTGTAGCCAACGAAGAACAGGCTCCACTTGTCTTTTAGCCGGGCGTTGGTGAAGGCCTCGCCGTTCTGATCTGTCAGCTCGAAGGGGGATAGCGGTCGCTGCTGGGGATAGCGATAGCTGGTGAGCAGCTCGGGCGGCGTGGCTTGACCAGTGAAGTTAACCGCCGCGATCGCCCCCAGGCCACTGAAGATGAGTAAGGTTAGGACTATCCATAGCGGTTTCATCGCGTTAGCTCCAGAGATAGTGGTCGACCAGGAGCAGCAAGAAGAGCAGCATCAGATGGTAGATGGAGAAGCGAAACACCTGCATTGCCAGACCCGGCTTGTCTCGATACTTGAGCTGCCACGCCTTATAGATGAAGCCACAACTCAACAGGGTCGACCCCACCAGATAAAGGGGGCCGCACATGCCGACCAGCACTGGGTAGAGGCAGGCCAGCGCCAGCAACACCGTATAGAGCATGATGCAGGTCTTGGTAAATTCGACGCCGTGGGTGACGGGCAGCATGGGCACATCGACCTTGGCATATTCGGCGCGTCTGTGGATCGCCAGCGCCCAGAAGTGGGGCGGGGTCCAAGCGAAGATGATGATCACCAGCAGCAAGGCATGGCCGTGAAACTCACCGGTGATCGCCGTCCAACCCAGTAGGGGGGGCATGGCGCCGGCCAGGCCGCCGACGACGATATTCTGGGGGGTCGCGCGCTTGAGATAGGCGGTATAGATCACCGCGTAGCCGATGAGACTGGCGAAGGTGAGCCAGGCGGTGAGCGGATTGACGGCCCAGTAGAGCAGCGCAAAGCCGAGAATAGCCATGGCGGTGGCAAAGGTGAGCGCCTTGGTGATAGAGACCCGGCCTTTGGGGAGCGGACGGTTATAGGTGCGGGCCATCAGGCCGTCGATGCGGCGGTCGATCAGATGGTTATAGGCCGCAGCGGCCCCCGCCATCATGCCTATGCCCACCAGGCCGGCGATCAGTGGCTGAACAGGTACCGCGCCTGGCACCGCCAGACACATGCCGACCAATACGGTCAGCAGCATCAGGGCAACTACCCTAGGCTTAGTCATCTCAAGGTAGGCGCGCCAAGGGAGCTGGGTGGCGACAGGCTTAGTGATTGTCATAGGTTTGGCCATGGCGATGCCTCCTTATGCCTTACGCCACAGGGCGTAGTTGATGAAGACCAAGGTGAGTAACAGGAGTGCGGCGCCCGCGTTATGGGAGACGGCTATCCCCAGGGGAAGATGCAGCACCACGTTGCTGATCCCCAGGGCTATCTGCAGGCACAATAACCCCAGGAGTACCCAGGCGCTGCGTCTCAGCAGCTGAGAGTGTGAGAATTTGATCATGCGATACACCAGCCAGAGCAGTGCGGTCGCCGTGATGATGGCGCCGAATCTGTGAGCCACATGAATCGTCATGCGGGAGGAGTAATCCAGGATGCCGAACTCGTAGCTACCTTCCGTCTTATGCAGGGGATAGAAGGCATGCAGCGGGTCTAGGTTGCTTACCCAGTCTCCTTCGCAGATGGGCAGTGTGGTGCAGGCCAACGCCGCATAGTTAGAGGAGGTCCAGCCGCCCAGAATGATCTGCAGCACGAGTAGGCTAAGGCAGAAGAGGGCGTAGGGTGCCAGTTTTCGCAGCCTTGGCTCGCCGCCGGGCAATCGTAGCGGCTTGGTCCTGAGGTAGAGGAGCCACAATAAGGAGATCAGGGTAAAGCCGCCGATCAGGTGGGACATCACCACCACGGGCATAAGTTTCATGGTGACGGTCCACATCCCCAGCGCCGCCTGGAACAGGATCAGCAGGGCGATAAAGCTCGGCAGTTTCTTCGGGGCATCAGGCCGCCTGAAGCTGATAAAGAGGATGAAGGCGACCAGCAGGCCCAGGGTGCCAGCAATATATCTGTGGATCATCTCCAGCCAGGCCTTCTCGGATTCTACCGTATGTTCGGGAAAGCTGTCCTGGGCTTTGGCCAGCTCATGGCTCTGGGTAGGCACCTTGATCATGCCATAGCAGCCGGGCCAGTCGGGGCAGCCAAGGCCAGCGTCAGACAGTCGGGTGTAGGCACCCATAAGTATCACGCACAGGGTAAAGACCAGGGTAAGTTTGAGTAGGGAAGTCATCTGCATTAGCCGACCCTCGATAGTTTAAGCATCTTTCTTAAGTCGGCGATCATCGCCTTACCCAGCATCAGCTGGGCCTGCTCATCTTCAACCTGGGCATAGCGCATCACCAGGGAGCCCAGGGGATCCACTATGATGATCTCTTCCCGGGTCAGCATCTGGCTGAGCGCCTCGGTAGCCTGGGCTGTGGTGAAGTTGAACTCACTCTCTTGCAGCGCCGCAAGATCGCTGTCTGCCTGTAGCAGTATGATGGGGTTGACCCTGTGTTGGTCCCGTCCCAGGGCGATCTGGCTTTGATGCAGTATGTAGAGTCGGCTCATGCAGGCCTGATCACATTGGCTCGGCAACAGGTAGATCATCTGCCAGTGCTTGGGCATGGGGTTGGCCATCGCCAGGCGGGCGTAGTTGGTATCGGGCGGCAGGAGTTCGCCCTTGTTGGTGACGCCACCATGGTAGAGATTCAGACTCAGCACCAGCTTTGCCACCGCAACGGGCAAGACAAATACCAGTAGCAAGATCAGTAGGGGTTTTGCGCCTCGGCTCTTTGGGGATCTCATCTTAATCCTCTGTTGATTATTTTATGGGTTAGCGCGTGCCAGACACCGAAAAATATCAACTCCCCGAGACGGCTAGGAAGTGACCATTTACCTGGGTGAGCCCCCCGTTAATTTGGGGTGCCTATTGTTTAACCTACAGGGTCAGCTGGTTTTGCGCAACAAGTTACGAAACTCATTTGTCTTTACTGGATTCTTTATTTTTCCTCTTAAATATCAGAAGGTAAGCCATAAGTATCAGAAACGCGGTCGCCATGGAGAACCACTGCAGGGCGTAGCCCTGATGCTTCTGGGCACTCATGGGGATCGGCTGCCAGGGATGGGGTAGCGCGCTGCCCGGAATTGTCTTGGGTTGAAGAATGGCGGGCGCGAGCGGCAGCCCAAGTGTTTGCGATAACTCCGGCAGGTTAAGGTTCTGGATCCGCATGGGGGAGCCCGTCTCGGCCAGCAGATGTTGACTCAGGGGATTGCTGGCTCGCTGATAGACGCGACCGCTCAGTGTTACCTCTTGGCTTAGCTCAGTTAATTGGGGCAGTTTCTGTCTGTCCAGGCCGCTGTCGATAAAGCCAAGCTCGACCAGCAGCAAGGGATCATCGGCCTCGATCTCGGTCTCGGTCTCGACACGCATCACCTGGTAGGCAAGATAACCGATGTAGCCCTCATATACCTGGTTGTCTAGCAGTATGATGGGGGCGTCCACAGGAGTCGCCTTAACTGCCAGACGATAGCCGGTGAGGGATTCACTTTTGGCTAGGGCGAGCAGACTCTGATAATCCAGTGGTGCGGCGGCCTGCTTGAGGGTGAGCGCCTGTTGCAGCGCCTGTTTCTCAGCGGCCCTGTCTAACTGCCACAGTCCCAGCTTGACCAGAATGGTGAATACCAGCAAAGTAACTAAAACGAGAAAAATCGTGCCACCGCGAACCGTGGGAGCCTTCATGAGCGAAATACTGCTATTTAAGATCGTCTTAGTACTGCTATTGGTCTTCATTATCTTTAATCTTGGCCGGGCCTTATTTGTCTTGGTGAAGGGAGAGGGCAAGGCGCCCATGAGTCAGTATCTGGGGCGGCGTGTGCTCTTCTCTGTGCTGGTGGTGCTCCTGCTATTGATTGCCCTGGGACTGGGGATCATCACCCCCAATCCCAGACCCTATTAGTCTCTCGATTCGTCGCTAAAGCACATAGACGAACACGAACAGGCAGAGCCAGACCACATCCACAAAGTGCCAATACCAACTGCCCGCCTGGAAGGCGAAATGCTTATCCGGCGTGAAATGCCCCCTCAGTACCCGCAAGAAGAGGACGAACAGAAAGATGGTCCCCAGGGTCACGTGCATGCCGTGAAATCCGGTGAGCAAGAAGAAGGTGTTGCCATAGACACCGGATGACAGGGTCAGCCCCATCTCCTGATAGGCGTGGGCATACTCTTTGGCTTGGAGGAAGAGGAAGGCAAGACCTAAGAGTATGGTGATGCCTAACCAGAGGGTGAGCGCGGTGCGTTTGCTCTTTTCCAGGCTCACATGGGCGAAATGCAGGGTGACCGACGAGGTCAGCAGTATGATGGTGTTGTACAGAGGCAGACCCGTCCAGCCCATGGCCTCTGTCTTGGTGCCATCGGGTGTGGTGACCAGGGGCCAGCCCGCCTGGAAGTTAGGCCAAAGTACCTCGTGGGTCATGGCATTGTTTGAGGCGCCGCCGAGCCAGGGCACGGCTATGGTGCGGGCATAGAGCAGGGCGCCGAAGAAGGCGGCAAAGAACATCACCTCGGAGAAGATAAACCAGCTCATTCCCTGACGGAAGGAGCGATCCATCTGTTTGGAATAGAGGCCAGACATGGACTCGCCGATCACTGTCCTGAACCAGCCGAAGACCATATAGAGGATGACGGCGATCCCAGCAGTCAGGATATAACCGCCGCTGGTCTGCTCCGTCTGTAACTGCTGTACATAACTGCCGGCGCCATAGGCGATGAGGAAGAGGCCGAAGGCACCTATGATGGGCCAGGCACTCTGGGCGGGGACATAGTAGTGTTCATGTTTGCTTGTCATTTCGCAGCTCCTTGCTCAACATCATCTACGTACCCCTTGTCGGTGATGTTGTATAGCGTATAAGAGAGAGTCAGTGTCGAGATCTGCTCGGGCAGCTCGGTATCGACATAGAAGATCAAAGGTAATTGCGCATCGGCATTGGCATCGAGTTTCTGCTGGTTAAAGCAGAAGCACTCTGTCTTGTGGAAATAGGCCGCGCCCTGTCCCGGAGAGACAGAGGGAATAGCCTGTCCGACAATCTGCTGCGCCGAGAGATTTTTGGCGTGAAACTGAGTACGAATCACCTCACCCGGATGCACCTGAATGCGTTTCATCTCGGGGGTGAAGACCCAGGGCATATCTTTCTGGGTCTGTGCCATAAATTCCACTGTTACCGTGCGGCTGGTGTCTATGGTCACCGCCTTATATTCGGCGGCGGTCGATTGCGTCTTACCATTGATGCCTAATTTTTCACATAGCACATCGTATAGGGGCACCAAGGCGAATCCGAAGCCGAACATGCCCACGCAACCTAACAGCAATAGGCCGATCAGCTTACGGTTGGAGTACGCCTTAGTGTCCGTCATGCTATTTCACCTCGGGTGGTGTCGAGAATGAGTGGTAGGGCGCCGGACTCGGCAATGTCCACTCCAGTCCCTCGGCGCCATCCCATGGCTTGCTGGGTGCCGGCTCGCCGCCGCGGATGCACTTGATCACCACCACCAGGAAGATCAGCTGTGACAGGCCGAAGGCGAAGCCGCCGATAGAGACTATCTGGTTGACGTCGGCAAACTGAATCGAGTAGTCCGGAATGCGTCGCGGCATGCCCGCCAGCCCCAGGAAGTGCATGGGGAAGAAGAGCACGTTCACCGAGATCACCGAGCACCAGAAATGCAGCTTGCCTAGCTTCTCGCTGTACATATGCCCAGTCCACTTAGGTAGCCAGTAGTAGGCCGCCGCCATGATGGAGAAGATAGCCCCTGAGACCAATACATAGTGGAAGTGGGCCACGACGAAGTAGGTGTCGTGGTACTGGAAATCCACCGGCGTGATGGCCAGCATCAGCCCAGAAAAGCCACCTATGGTGAAGAGTATGATAAAGGCCAGCGCAAACAGCATGGGCGTCTCGAAGGTGAGCGAGCCGCGCCAGAGGGTGGCGACCCAGTTAAATACCTTCACCCCTGTCGGCACGGCGATCAACATGGTGCAGTACATGAAGAAGAGCTCAGCGAACACAGGCATACCTGTGGTAAACATGTGGTGTGCCCAGACCAGGAAGGAGAGGATCGCGATACTGGCGGTGGCGTATACCATGGAGGAGTAGCCAAACAGCTTCTTGCGGCTGAAGGCCGGTACTATGGCGGAGATGATGCCGAAGGACGGCAAGATCATGATGTAGACCTCGGGATGGCCGAAGAACCAGAAGATATGCTGGAACATCACAGGGTCACCACCACCGGCGGCATCGAAGAAGCTGGTGCCGAAGAACTTGTCGGTCAGTACCATGGTCACCGTACCTGCGAGTACCGGCATCACGGCGATCAGCAGAAAGGCGGTGATCAACCAGGTCCAGACGAACAGTGGCAACTTCATCCAGCTCATGCCGGGAGCGCGCATGTTGACTATGGTCACGATCACGTTGATGGCGCCCATGATGGAGCTGATACCCATGATGTGTACCGAGAAGACAAACAGCGCCGTGCTATCCGGGCTATAGGCCGTCGACAGCGGGGCGTAGAAGGTCCAACCAAAGTTAGGCCCGCCACCCTCCATAAACAGCGAACTGAGCAGGATCGCAAAGGCGAAGGGCAAGATCCAGAAACTCCAGTTGTTCATCCGCGGAAGGGCCATGTCTGGCGCGCCTATCATCATAGGGATCAGCCAGTTGGCGAGGCCGGTAAAGGCCGGCATCACGGCGCCAAACACCATGATGAGGCCGTGAACCGTGGTCATCTGATTGAAGAAGTTGGGCTCCACCAGTTGCAGACCCGGCTGGAACAGCTCGGCACGGATCACCATGGCCATGGCGCCGCCGGTCAAGAACATGATGAAACTGAACCAGAGATACAGGGTGCCAATATCTTTATGGTTGGTGGTAAACAGCCAACGTTTTATACCCGTCGGGTGCTCCTCATGGTGGGTCGAATGTTCGCCAATATGAGTGGCATCCATATCTGCTTCACGCGTAATTGCATTCATAATGCCTCCCTATTGACCCTGTTGATTGACGTCTGTTGCCTGAACCATGTCGCCTGTGTTGTTACCCCAGGCGTTACGCTCATAGGTGATCACAGAGGCGATTTCCTGTGGCGTTAACTGACTGGCGAAAGCCTGCATGGCGGTGCCAGGCTTACCGTGAAGCACTATGTCTAGGTGATTCTCAACTGGTCCTGTGGCGATGGCGCTGCCTTTTAGGGCGGGGAAGGCGCCGGGTAATCCCATGCCGGTGGCCTGATGACAGGCGGCGCAGTGGCCGAGATATACCCTTTCACCCTTGGCCATCAGCTCGTCCATGGTCAGATCGTCTAACACAGGTGCTTGAGATTCCTCGGCGGCGGAGCTTGCTGCCGCACTCGATTCGGCTGCCGGGGTAGGCACAGATTGAACCGCTTCGGCAGCTGTATCTGCTCCTGTATTAGCCCCGTTCGATGCGCCTGAGTTTGCCTGGTTGACATCGGCTGCCTGCACCGTATCGCCCGTGTCGTTACCCCAGGCGTTTCGCTCGAAGGTAACCACTGCGGCAATCTCTGTGGCGGTGAGCTGCTGGGCGAAGGCCTGCATCGCTGTGCCGGAGCGGCCGTGTAGCACCACATCTAGGTGATCGGCAACAGGGCCCTTGATGATTGGGCTGCCTATGAGTGACGGGAAGACGCCAGGTAAGCCGGCACCATTTGGCTGGTGGCAGGCGGCGCAGCGCGCCATATAGACCTGTTCGCCCTGAGCCATCAGCTCTTCTTTCGACAGGGTTTTCGACAGTGCGGCCTGCGCCTCGGCGGCGGCCGCGCTGGCCTGTGCCTCCTGCTCGACAATCCAGTTGTCGAAATCGGCCTCGGAAAGCACCTGCACTACGATCGGCATGAAGCCGTGATCCTTACCGCAAAGTTCGGCGCACTGGCCACGGTAGATGCCTGGCTTGTCGATGCGGGTCCAGGCCTCGTTGATAAAGCCGGGATTAGCATCCTTCTTCACTGCGAAGGCCGGCACCCACCAGGAGTGGATCACATCTTCCGAGGTCATCAGGAAGCGTATCTTACGATTAACCGGCAATACCAGTGGCTTGTCGACCTCAAGCAGATAGTGTTCGCCTTTGGTCTCCTTGCCCTCTATCTGTTCTCTGGGAGTCGCCAGCAGGCTGTAGTAGCTGATGTCTTGATCAAAATAGCTGTAGTGCCATTTCCATTGGGAGCCAGTGATCTTGATGGTGAGATCGGCATTGCTGGGATCTTCCATGGCGATGAGGGTCTTGGTGGCTGGGATGGCCATGAGGATCAAGATGACAAAGGGGACGAGCGTCCAGGCGATCTCTACCTTAGTGCTCTCATGAAAGTTTGCCGCGACGGCACCCTTAGAGCGCCTATGGTTGATGATGGCGTAGATCATCACCCCAAAGACGACTAGGCCTATGGCACAACAGATATAGAGAATCGTCATATGAAGGCTAAACACCTTATTGCTGATCTCTGTGACCCCTGATGTCATATTCAGGGGCATATCTGCTGCGAGTATGGTGGGCGTAAATAGCAACGCCAGCAAACAACACAACACTTGCTTCACTAGACTTCTCCTCTGTCAATTGCGAAGGCAACTACAAAGAAGAGCCACACAGTATGTCTCGGCTCTATGCAAACTCTTCAGTTCCCAAAAAAGCAACGATGACTTCAAAGTGCGTCGGTGGTGAATCTCTTGTTCTGCTGGTGGTGACCACGCTTGCACTTACGGCTGAATATATCAGACCAATTTCAGCTTCTGTGGGCGAGGTATTACAGGTTCATTTTCGCCGCTCAAGCCGACAACCAAATTGTGCGATATAACAAATAATCGTTGATATCTCTTACTAACTTAATGGCTGTTTAAATATTGATCAAGATCACTTTTATTTTATTTTGCTAAACAAAACAGACACAAAAACGCCCCTTGCGGGGCGTCTGTATGGAAAGGTAGAGCGCGGAATATCAGTGTATTGAACCGAACAGACTCAAGGTCTGGCCGCCGAGATCCTCTTGGGGAAAAGGGTTGGCAGGTAAGTGACCGTTCGCATCTTCGATCACCACTCCCAGGGCGCGGGTATTCTTGGCAACTATCTGTAGGCGACGACTGTCACGGGCATCCAGGGTTTGTGCCCAGCAGATCACCGCACTGGATGTACCACTTGTGAGGGCTTTTTCCATCGCCCACAGGGTTTCGACCTCATCTTTGCTGTGTACCAGTAGGATGCGATCCATACGCACACCGCCGTCGGCCAGCATCTGCTTGTAGCCTATGTTAGGTGGGCTGATCAACACCACCCATTGCCCCTGCTGACTGAGTCTGGCTAGCTCCGGGGTGAGGGCCTGCAGCTCTTGCTTGCCCTGGGTCGAACTTGCCGTAGTCGAGATAGTGTTGCCATCGCCGCGCTTTAGTGAGCTGTCGAGATCGACCCACAGCCCTGGATGGCGTGGCGCCATGCCCATTAGGTTGTTCATTGCCAGTCTCCATTTCGAATCACGCCGACGGCCAGGCCTTCGATGCTCAGGCTCTGGGTGGTGAGATCCACCACGATAGGGGAGTACTCTTCATTCTCAGCATGCAGGTAGACGGTACTGCCACGTTTCTCGAAGCGTTTAACCGTTACATCATCTTCCACGCGGGCCACGACTATCTGGCCGTTTCTTGCCTGTTCTACCTTATGTACCGCCAGTAGGTCGCCCTCGAGAATACCTATATCTTTCATACTGTCCCCCCTGACGCGCAGCAGAAAATCGGCGCTGGGGCGGAACATGCTAGGGTCAACCTGATAGTGTTGCTCCACATGCTCCTGGGCCAGGATGGGCTCACCGGCGGCTACCTGACCTATAAGGGGCAGGCCGAGATCTTCTGGCTCTTCCTCTTGGGTCAGCTTGATGCCACGTGAGGTGCCGGGCATGATTTCGATGCAGCCTTTCTTTGCCAGGGCCTTGAGGTGTTCCTCGGCGGCGTTGGCACTCTTAAAGCCTAATCGACGCGCAATCTCGGCACGGGTAGGCGGCATGCCCGTGTCGGCAATATTGCGTTTTATCAGATCTAAAATCTCGGCTTGTCTCGGGGTTAAGGGTCTCATGATTAATCCTGTCTTTCCATACAGTACCTGTCAGTATATACAGTATTTTATACAGTGCAAGTATTAACCAGATTTTCTCCCAATCCCATCAAGCGATTAGCCGAGTCTGGCCTTTTCAAGGGAGAGCAGCAGATGATGATAATCGTCGATGGCCGGGAAGTCGGCAAACTGTTTGTGAGGCTTCTGGCTGTCGGGATTCTTGATCCCCAGCTGGTAGCCGACGCCGGCCTGCTTGGCTGCCTGCAGTATGGGCTCGCTGTCGTCGATAAACAGGCAGCGGCTGGGATCCAGGGAATACTGATTAAACAGGTGGCGCCAAAATTGTGGGTGTTCCTTGGGATAGCCGGTGGCGTGACTCGAGAGCATCTCATCGAGCCCGTTAGCCAGATCTGTATGCTCGAGTTTCAGTGCCAGGCTGTGGGGATGGGCGTTGGTGACCAAGATGCGCCGCTTGCTGTGTCTGGCCAGTGCAGTGAGAAAGGGCATGCTGTCCTGACGCAGCTGGATCCTGTCCACCAGAGTGTGGTGCAAAGCCAGGATGTCTAAACCCAGCTCCTGTTGCCAATATTCCAGGCAATACCACTCCAGGGTGCCGAACACCTTGGCGTAGGCATCCTCCACCAGTTGTTGGGCGTCGGCCTTTGGGATCTGCCTTTGTTCACACAAGGCCTGAGGCACCAGGCTAAGCCAGAAATGGTTGTCGAAATGCAGATCCAACAGGGTGCCGTCCATATCCAGCAGCACGGTATCTATCTTATTCCAGGGAAACATAAAGCGAGTAAAAAAATTCCTTGGTTTGAGTTGTGGATTAGGCCCATCATAGTAAGATTGAGTGGTTAAGCAAACGCCATTTTTATCAGGAAGTTTCATGCCGGACAAAAAGCCGCAGATCCTACATGCCGAAGTTGTTGCCCAGAGCCGTCTGTTTCAGATAGAGCAGGTGCATTTAAAATTTTCGAACCAGGTTGAGCGCCAGTATGAGCGCATGAAGGGCAACGCCCGTGGCGCCGTGATGGTGGTGCCTGTGCATGGCGAGGAGCTATTGCTGGGACGCGAATATGCGGCGGGCACCCACAGCTATGAGCTGGGTTTCCCCAAGGGCCTGGTGGATCCCGGCGAGACCCATGCTGAGGCGGCCAACCGTGAGCTGCAGGAAGAGATAGGTTTTGGTGCGCGTAAGTTGACCCATCTGATGGAGTTGAGCCTGGCGCCAGGCTACTTTGCCAGCAAGATGCAGATCTTCGTCGCCGAAGATCTGTATGAGAGTCGATTGCAGGGTGACGAGCCCGAACCCATAGAGGTGGTACGCTGGCCATTGAGCCAGTGGTCTGAGCTGTTATTAGAAGATGATTTTTCCGAATCTCGAAGCGTTAGCGCCTTGTTTTTGGCACAGAAACATCTAAAACTAAAGTAGTTAAACCGAATTATCATATTAGGCATTGCCAGATGTAGGCTGTTGGAGTTGTGATGAAGCCAGAAGAGTATGTTGAGCAGGCGATTTCGATTGCCATCGAGGCGGGTGAGGCCATCAAAGGGATCTACCTCGAGGGCAGTTTTGACAAAGAGGTGAAATCCGACAATACCCCGGTAACCTCTGCCGATATCGCGGCCCACAAGATCATCTCTTCTCAGCTAAGCAGCCTTACCCCTGAGATCCCTGTCCTCTCTGAAGAAGATGCCGATATTCCTTTCTCCGAGCGCGCCGATTGGCAGCGTTACTGGTTGGTAGACCCTCTCGATGGCACGGGTGAGTTTATCGCCGGTAGCGGCGACTTCTCGGTGATCATCGCCCTGGTCGAGCACAATCGTCCCATCATGGGAATCGTCTATGTGCCCATGACGGGTGTGGTTTACTATGCCGTGGCAGGCCTGGGTGCCTACAAGCGTAGCAGCAAGGGCGAGGTGCGTATCGCCAGCAAGCAGCTGACCAAAGACGATGAGCCCTGCCTGCGTCTGGCGGTGAGCCGCCGTCAGGATCCTCAATCTGTGTTGAAGCTTTTCAATCATCCTAAGCACTGTGAACTCGTGGTGCTGGGCGGTGCGGCGCTAAAGAGCTGCCTGGTGGCAGAGGGCCGCGCCGACTGCTATGTGCGCATTGGCCCAACCGGCGAGTGGGACACAGGTGCGGCGCAGATCATCATCGAAGAGGCCGGTGGCCAGGTGATGGATCTCGAGTTGCAGCCGTTGAGCTACAACGAGCGCGAATCACTAGAGAACCCCAACTTCATCGTCGTGGGCTCGACTTACCTGCCATGGGATGAGCTGTTAACCGGTGAATAATCCTAATCTTATCAGTGTCGAGGCGGCTTGTAAGACTCAGCTGCCGGCGATCTATCGTCTCGAGCAGGGGCTCTTTGGCGACCATGCCTACCCGGATTTTTTCTTTCGTCAGAGCTTCGATTGCTGGCCGAGCGGGCTGCTTGTCGCCTGCGATAACGCTGAACGCCTGCTCGGTTACATCTTGCTGGCAAGGAGTGAACAGGCCGACTGTGCCTGGATCCTCTCTGTGGCCGTCGACGATGCCGCTCAGGGTCGGGGCATAGGCAGGCGCCTGATCACCGAGTCTCTGAGTGCGCTGCCAGATGGTGTGGCTCAGGTGAAACTCACAGTTGCGCCGGAGAATCCCGCAAGACACCTCTATGCTAAGCTGGGCTTTGTCGAACAGGAGTTGGAAGCCGATTATTTCGGCCCGGGCGAAGACAGGATCCTCATGATACTCCAGCGATAAAATCCTACCTATTAACTACCCGGTGAAAAATAATCTTATTGTGAACATTGTTTTTTATTTTGCTTGCTGGTAACTTGTGCACAAATTGACAGCGCGATGGAGCCGAGATGGCAAGACGCAAAGAACATACTCATGATGAGATTCGGGCGATGGCGACCGCCGCCGTGCTGCGCCACCTGGAGGTCGAGCCGCTCGATAGCCTGAGCCTGCGCAAGGTCGCGGCGGCCATAGGTTATGTGCCCAGCACCCTGGTGAATCTCTTCGGTAGCTATCAGGGCTTATTGCTGGCGGTTGCCGAGCAGACTCTGGACGAGCTGTATCGGCGCCTGGCCGCGAAAGCTCAAGCTTTTCAAGATCACGCCTCTCAAGATCATGCCTCTCAAGATCTAGCCGTTCAAAGCCAAGCGTCTGAGTCGAGTCAGCTTGAGGCGATGGCCACGGCCTATCAGCAATTTGCCTTCGACCAGCCAAGGGCGTTTCAGTTGGTCTTCGAGCTAAAGGCGACGGAGGAGCAGGGACTGAGCGATCACCATGCCCAGCTAATCGCGCAGCTGTTCGGCCTGATTGAGTCATGCCTTGCGCGTCTGCTGCCCGAGCTTTCTGCCGAGCAACTATTACTGGCGAGCCGCGCCCTGTGGGGCGGCGTCCATGGTTTGGTGAGTCTGGCGCTGGACGATAAGCTCTTTGCCCCAGGTATCGGTATTGAGCAGGCCATTAGTCATCATCTCGCGGTACAACTTAAAGGATTGGGTTATGACAAGGAGGCGTTATGTTGTTAACCAAGCGGTTTTTCCCTTATTTTGCGACCCAGTGTCTGGGCGCGCTTAACGATAATATCTACAAGAATGTGCTGCTGCTGATGGTGACCTACAGCCAGATAGAGAGCCTGCCCATCAGCGTCAACCTGTTTGTTAACCTCGCCGCCGGCGTGTTTATCCTGCCTTTCTTCCTGTTTTCAGCTCACGCCGGTGTGGTGGCAGATAACATGGATAAGGCCAAATTGATCAGACGCTTAAAGCAGCTTGAGTTGGTGATCATGTCCTGCGCCGCCATGGCGATCTTGACCCAGAGTTACATGATGATGTTGCTGCTGCTCTTCTTGACCGGTAGCCAGTCGGCCTATTTTGGGCCGGTCAAATACTCGCTGTTGCCTCAGGCTTTGGCGGAAGATGAGCTGGTGACGGGCAATGCCTGGGTAGAGATGGGCACCTTCTTGTCGATCTTGATAGGTACACTCAGTGCCGGGCTTCTGGTGGCCAGCGACAAGGGCATTATAGCTACCGCGGCGACCGTGTTTGTGCTGGCCGTTGCCGGTTACCTGGCCAGCCGTGCGATCCCTGCCATGCCGCCACAGGGAAATGTCACTAAGATACGTTTCGCGCCTCTGTCTGGCACCTGGCGCAGCATCGCCAAGGTGAGGAAGACGCCGAGTATCTGGATGGCCATCTTAGCGATCAGTTGGTTCTGGTTCCTCGGGGCGACCTATCTGACCCAGTTCCCCAACTTTGCCAAGTTGCATCTGCACGCCGATGCCACCGTGGTCTCACTCCTGTTGGCGCTCTTCTCTATCGGGATTGCCGCGGGCTCCTTCCTGTGTGAGCGCTTCTCCTTCGGTCATGTGGAGCTGGGGCTGCTGCCCTTTGGCGTGGCTGGGCTAACTCTGTTTGGTGTGGATCTGCTGTGGTCGCTGCCCGAGTTGCCCGCCCAGGCCGAGACCATCTATAGCTTTAGCAGCTTTATCGCCGAGTCACAGCACTATAGGGTGATGTTTGCCCTGTTTATGGTGGGGGTGAGCGGTGGCCTGTTTATCGTGCCCCTGTACGCCTTTATTCAGTCGCGCGCCGACCGGGGCGAGTGTGCTCAGGCGATTGCCGCGAACAATATCATGAATGCCCTGTTCATGGTGGTCTCGGCGGTCATGTCTATCTTGTTGCTAGAGGTGTTTGGCTGGCAGATCACAGAACTCTTCCTGTTGCTGGCGCTGCTCAATGCCGTCGTCGCCCTCTATGTCTATAGTCAGGTGCCCGAGTTTACCCAGAGATTTGTCAGTTACCTGCTGAGCCATATCCTGTATCGCGTGAAGGTTACCGGCCGTGACAAGCTGCCCAGCGAAGGCGCCGGCATCATAGTGTGCAACCATGTGAGCTATGTGGATGCCTTGATCATCATGGGCGCCTCGACCCGCCCGATCCGTTTCGTGATGGATAAATCTATCAGCGAGATGCCGCTGCTCAAGTATCTGTTTCGCCATGCGGGGGTGATCCCCATCTGTTCGCCGCGTCAGAGTGAGGCCACCTATAATCAGGCGTTCGAGTCTATCCATCAGGCGCTGGCCGATGGCGAGCTGGTGTGTATCTTCCCCGAGGGGCGTCTGACGCCTAACGGTGAGCTGGGCGAGTTCCGTCCCGGTATCGACAAGATCCTCGCCCGCGATCCCGTGCCTGTTATCCCTATGGCCCTTAACGGCCTCTGGGGTTCCTATTTCAGCCACAAGGATGGCCATGCTCTGAGTACTAGGCCAAAGCGCTTCTGGTCTAAGATCTCGGTTGATCTGGATGATGTGGTGTCGGGCACAGAGGCTAACCGCCATCTGCTGCGAGAGCGGGTCGAGGCCATGTTGACCGCATCCTAGTAGGTTGCTGCTTGAGATTAAATAGTGAAAAGCCAGGCTGATGCCTGGCTTTTGTTTGCTAGCGAGTGGCGTATTCATCCAGCCACTGGTGCATGGCCTGATGGTCCCCCTGGAAGATCACCCTGTCGGCCTTCTTGCCAATCTGATACTGATACATGGGGTCGTAATACTTGCTCAGCAGCAGGGTGATCCATTCGAGGTGCCCCTGGGTATCGCCGCGCTGGGTCTGCACCGCTAATGCGTCTGTGATCATCTGTTGCAGCTCATCGTGCTGCTTGCCGCCCAGGCGTTTTTTGATGCCACTGATGCTGTTGGCCAGGTACTCGGCAAATGCCTCAAAGCCTGCTTCTTCGCCCAGACGCTCGACATAGCCTCGATGCATCTTGTGGACATACTCGTCCAGCAGACGTGTCAGCCTTGCCTCCAGTGGTTCCTCTAGAATGACCACGCTGGCGGCTTGCATTCCCATGTAGAAGGCCTTGGGCAGCGCCGAGCGTCCGATAAGGTAGCTCTCATCTTCTAACAGCAGGGTTCTCGCCGCGCTCTGTTGGTGTCTGAGCAGGGCGACGCCCAGACTGTTTTCGAAGTTGATCTGCGTCGGCTGTCCCTCGTGATAGCGGCCGAAGCTGGATCCCCTGTGATGGGCCAGTCCTTCGAGGTCCACCGCCTCTTGGCGCTGCAGCAGAAAGTCTGTCTTACCACTGCCGGTGATGCCGCTGAGGATCAGCATAGGTTTCGCCTCTGGCGCCCTGTCTATGGTGTCGATAAGGTATTGGCGCATCGCCTTGTAGCCGCCCTGGATATAGGGGACGTCTCTGCCGGCCTCGGCCAGCCATTGCTGGGTCAGTTGAGAGCGCAGGCCGCCGCGAAAGCAATAGAGGTAGGCGTCTGGATGGGCGTCGAGATAGGCAAGCCAGGCGTCTACGCGCTGCTGTTTGATCTCGCCACACACCAGTGAGTGGCCCAGGGCGATGGCGGCATCCTGGCCATGCTCCTTATAGCAGGTGCCCACTTGTTGTCGCTCATCGTCGCGCATCAGGGGATGGTTGCTGCTGGCCGGAAAGGCGCCCTTGGTGAACTCTATCGGCGCGCGCACATCCATGATGGGATGGCCGCTGGCAAGGATACGGCCATATTCGCTTGCCGGAATGACGTTAGCCAATTGATGATTACGCATTAGATCAGCTCTACCAGTGGCTGCGACTCGGTCTGCGGCGCCAAGTGGCCGATGCATTGGGTCGGCAGTCCCTCTTTTTCCAGCAGTGCCAGCAGCTCGGCCTCATGGCTGTTAGATACGGCGATCAGCAAACCGCCGCTGGTTTGTGGGTCGCACAGCAGGGCTTTCTGCTCGTCGTTCACTTCTGGCAGGTGTTTGCCATAGCTGTCGTAGTTTCTATGGGTGCCGCCGGGGATACAGCCGAGCCTGAGGTAATCCATCGCCTTTGGCAGCATGGGCAGTGCATTCAGGTCTATCTTGGCCGCCAGCGTGGCGCCCTGGCACATCTCGATCAGGTGGCCAGCTAGGCCAAAGCCGGTGACATCCGTCATGGCGGTAACCCCAGGGATCTTGGCGATTGCCGCGCCAATCTTGTTGAGCTGGCACATGGCACCCGGCGCGATGTCGATATCCTCGTCCGCCAGCTTCTTCTGTTTCTGCGCCGTGGTCAGTATGCCGATACCCAGAGGCTTGGTCAGGAACAGCCTGTCGCCCGCCTTGGCGGTATCGTTCTGCTTAAGCTCGTCTAACGGGATCTGTCCGGTCACGGCGAGGCCGAAGATAGGCTCGGGCGCATCGATACTGTGGCCGCCTGCCAACATGATGCCGGCATCCTTACAGGCCTGGCGTCCGCCATCGACCACCTGCTGGGCGATCTCGGCGGGCAAGACGTTGACCGGCCAGCCCAGAATGGCGATGGCCATCATAGGGGTGCCGCCCATGGCGTAGATATCGCTGATGGCATTGGTGGCGGCAATACGGCCGAAGGTAAAGGGGTCATCCACGATCGGCATGAAGAAGTCAGTGGTGCTGATGATGCCTGTCTCATCGTTAAGTCGGTAAACGGCGGCATCGTCGCGGGTCTGATTGCCTACCAGGATGTTGGGGTCGTCAAAGCTGGGTAGCTGAGAGGCGAGTATGGTGCCCAGTACCTTAGGTGAAATCTTGCAACCACAGCCGGCGCCATGGCTGTATTCGGTGAGTTTAATCTTTTCTACTGACATAACCGCAAACTATCTCTGGATGAAGTGGAGAGCCGCTCATGATAGACCCATAGGTGCGCCACTTCAATCGCCGGTGGTGTTAGATGTGAGACACTGGAAGCCGCAAGGCAATTACTTGCTTAGCTGTTTTTAGGTGTAAAAAAAGCCACCCTGGGGGTGGCTTTTTCGAGATTGGATTAGGCAAAGCCTGTGGTGAGGGACTTCCACTGCTTCTGGCGTGCCAGCAATTCCTGCTTCAGGTGCTCTACCTGCTGCATCAGCTGATGTGTGGTCAGCTGTTTGCGCTTGGCTTCCAGCAGCTCCTTATGGGCCTGATAGTAATCGGCAATATGGGTCTTGAGCAGCTCATATTCCGCATGGATCTTCTCGAGGATCTCTTCGTGGTTGGCCAGCTGTGTGACCTTATGCTGCGCCTTCTTCAGTTGCATCTGCAACTTGGCACTCTCGATTCGCTCCTGTGGCGTGACCCTGAGGTTGTTGGCCAGTCCAGTCCAGGCCATAGCGTTGATCAGCCATTTGGTGGGATCATAGTGCCACCAGAGGATGCCGTTGCGATAGTCGTTCTCGAAGATGTGGTGGAAGTTATGATAGCCCTCGCCATAGGTAAACAGTGCCAGCACGCCGTTGTCACGTGCCGTGTTTTTGTCTGTGTAGGGCTGGCTGCCCCAAATATGGGCCAGCGAGTTGATGAAGAAGGTGCAGTGGTGTACGACCACCAGACGCAGCAGACCAGCCATTAGCAACATGGCCCAGACATCGCCATTGAGCCAGCCCAGCAGCGCCGGCAGGCCTATGTTCATGATGATGAGGAGCGGCAGATAATATTTGTGCTGCCACATCACAATTTTCTCATTCTGCAGATCACGGACGTTCTTATAATCGTGATAACGCTGCGCCTGATACTCCCTCAGCATCCAGCCGATATGGCTGTACCAGAAACCCATGTTAGCCGAATAGGGGTCTTTGTCGTTGTCATCCACATGCTTGTGATGGATACGATGATCCGACGACCAGTGCAGGGCGCTGTTCTGCAGTGCCAGGGCGCCACCCAAGGCAAACAGAAAACGTACCGACCAGTGTGCCTTGTAGGTGCGATGTGACCAGAGCCTATGGTATCCGGCGGTTATCGACAGACCGCTGGCGAAGGCTAGGCCGACAAAGGCAACCCATTCTGCCATGCCATAGCCATAGGTGATGCCATACCAAGGCACCAGGATGACAGCACCTAAGAAGGTGATGGCAAAGAGTAAAATGTTGGTCCAGATGAGGGGAGGCTTTTTCATTATAATGTCCAGGTTCTCTTCATTGAGCGTACAGCTGTAAGCCAATTCTACTGACTTAATGGAGCAGGTCAAGGCGGGCTGCGTTTTTGCCTCAAAGAAGGTATGATTGCCAGATTAAGTTTTATCTAGTGGATTCATCATGATGGGTATCAGAGCACAGCAAAAAGAAAAAACGCGTCGCGCCTTGGTCGATGCGGCATTTAATCAATTAAGTGCCGAACGCAGTTTTTCTAGCCTGAGTCTGCGGGAAGTGGCTCGTGAGGCCAACATAGCGCCAACCTCCTTCTATCGTCACTTTAAGGATATGAACGAGCTGGGGCTTACTATGGTGGATGAAGGCGGCCTGACCCTGAGGCAGATGATGCGCAAGGGACGTCAACGCGCCGAGGCCGGCGGCAGCGTGATTCGCATCTCAGTCGATACCTTTATGGAAGTCTTGGAGTCTAACCCCAACGTCTTTCGCATATTGCTGCATGAGCGTTCGGGCACCTCGGCGCCGTTTCGTGCGGCGGTGGCGAGAGAGATAGAACACTTCATCTCTGAGTTGGCGCACTATACCGAGGCGACCACCAAGCGCACCCCCGAACTGGCAAGAGCCCAGGCGGAGGCCTTAGTGACCTTAGTCTTCAATGCTGGCGCCGCGGCGCTGGATATGAAGCGGGTCGATCGCAAGATATTGGCGGATCGCCTGGTTATCCAGCTGCGCATGGTGGCTAAGGGCGCCGAGTCCCTGCAGCAGAAGATGGAACACCGTTAGCCGGTAATAAATCGGACAAATAAGCAACAAAAAAGGGCCATTGGGCCCTTTTTTACTGTTTGACTTATAGCTAGCCGATTAACGACGTTCCAGCAGGACGCCAGATTCCATATGATCTGTATAGGGGAACTGGTCAAACAGCGCGAAGCGGGTGATCTTATGGGTTTTGTCCAACACCTTGAGGTTGTCCAGCAGGGTATTGGGATTACAAGAGATATAGAGAATACGCTCGTAGCCCTGCACCATAGATAGTGTGTTGTCATCTAAGCCTGCTCTTGGCGGGTCGACGAAGATGGTGTTGCAGTCATAGCTGTCCAGATCCACACCTTCTAAGCGTCTGAAGCTGCGCTTCTTGGCCAGCGCATCGGTAAAGTCTTCCGCCGACATACGGATGATCTGCAGATTATCTATCTGGTTCGCTTCTATGTTGTACTGGGCCGAGTCCACAGATGGCTTGGCCAGTTCGGTAGCGAGCACGCGGTTGAAGTTCTGTGCCAGGGCGATAGAGAAGTTACCGTTGCCGCAGTAGAGCTCCAACAGGTCACCACTGCTATTGCGGGTGATGTCTATGGCCCACTCCAGCATCTTGATTGCCACCTCGCCGTTAGGCTGAGTAAAGCTGTTCTCGACCTGCTTGTAGGTAAGCTGTTTGCCGTTGACGGGTAGGGATTCGATAACGAAGTCGCGATCCATCACCAGCTTCTGCTTACGAGCGCGGCCTATGATGTCCACCTTAAATTTGCTCGACAGTGTCTGTTTCAGCGCCTGAGCTTCCTCTTGCCACTGAGCATCGAGCTGCTTGTGGTACAGGAGTGACACTAAGATCTCTCCGCTGAGGGTAGAGAGAAAATCAACCTGGAACAGCTTGTGTCTCAGGACCGGGTTAGGACGCAGCGCCGCCATCAGCTCTGGCATCATGTCGTTGACCAACTGACTTGCCGGTAAGAACTGCTCGCAGCGTATCTTCTGGTTCTGCGCCTTATCGAACATGTAATAGTAGAGATCCTCACCCTCATGCCAGACGCGGAACTCGGCGCGCATGCGGTAGTGGGCCTTCTGTGAGGCAAACACTTCCAGTTCGGGTGTCTCGAAGTCGACAAATAGCTGGGCTAGTTTCTGACGTTTCACATCAAGTTGTGCGTCATATTGCTGGGGATCCATTGCGTCTACATTCATTTCTTAACACCGTTACTGTCTCTGGGGGCGCAAATAGTATACTACTTGTCGTTGATGTCTAGGGGTTGGCTAACATTGTAGCGGACTTTCCCGGCGGATTAAGCCGCCATAAAAGCCAATTGTGAGGCCTATGGCTTTAGCTTTTATCGCGAATGTGAAAAAATCGCCCCTTTAGTGTGTCTGCGTTTCTATGATGGGAGAGCCAATTTGTCAGCAAATATACTCGTGTTCGATTCTGGGGTAGGCGGCCTGTCGATATTGGCGGCGGTGCGAGAGCAGCTTCCCAGTGCGAACTACTGTTATCTGTTTGACAATGCCAGGCTACCCTATGGCGAACTCGACGAACAGGAGCTGATCCAAGGTTGCGTAAGCTTAATTAGTCAGGCGGTTATTCAGTGCCAGGCAGATATCGTGGTCGTGGCCTGTAACAGTGCCAGCACACTCATATTGCCAGCGTTAAGAGCCTGCCTGAAGGTGCCTGTGGTCGGCGTTGTTCCGGCCATTAAGCCCGCGGCGGTGTTATCAAAGAAGAAACACCTTGGGCTATTGGCAACGCCCGGTACTGTCAATCGCCAATACACCCAAGATCTTATCGATCAGTTTGCCAGTGATTGTCGCGTGGACAGATTTGGCTCCTCCGAGCTGGTCTATCTGGCCGAGGATAAGATGGCGCAGCGGCCTGTGGATAGCGAGGCTCTGCATCATATCCTCGCACCAATAAAAGCATCCGGGTTAGACACCCTGATCCTTGGCTGTACTCACTTTCCGATTCTAAGAGAGGAGCTGCAAAGCTACTTGGGTGAGGGCGTGCATCTATTAGATTCATCCAATGCGATTGCGGCCAGGGTGGTGAGCCTGCTCAAGCCGAGCATGAGTGGAGAGATAGGTAAGAGTCAGGCGCTTTACACGACAGATAGTATTTCCGAGGGATTAAGGAAGACCTTAGCTGCCTGGGGATTCAGATCGGCTACCGCCTTTCGCGATAGCCTGATGCCAACAGGCAGCTAGGTTATGACGATGCTAAATATAAGCTGACTTTCTAATATCAAATTAATATCAATTAAGTCGGGTTAAATTTAGCTGGCCTGTGCTGCTTCGTTTTTCTCTGCGTCTTGCGACTTAGCTTCACGAACCTTGAGGGTGCGTTCCTGGAACTCGAATTCGTTTAGCTTGGTCATCGCCTTCTTGGCGCCCGCCTCTGACATCTCGATAAAGCCGAAACCCTTACGACGTCCTGTCTTGCGGTCGCGAACCAATCTGACCGAGCTAACAGGACCATACTTGCCAAATAACTCTTTCACTTCACCTTCATGCACACGGTATGGCAGGTTGCCTACATAGAGTGTCATTGTGGGTCCTGTATAAGTGTCGCCTCCGGTAGCGT
The DNA here is from genome assembly GCF_019457575.1 of Shewanella alkalitolerans. NCBI lineage: Bacteria > Pseudomonadati > Pseudomonadota > Gammaproteobacteria > Alteromonadales > Shewanellaceae > Shewanella > Shewanella alkalitolerans. The sequence continues at coordinate 150,498 of NZ_CP080422.1, forward strand.
TAGCGGCAGAGGGTTGAAGTGTAAAAATAACACTCGCAATAATAGCACCAGTAAAAAATGCGACCGCTGAATAAAGCTCTGGTGTGAACTGAGATATTGCCAATGCGCCCAGGATGGCGACAATCAAAACAATAAGAAATGGCTTTTGCATATAATAGGTTCTCTGAGGAATTGATAATTAACTGTTAACAGCTCGTATATGGTAATGAATTATTAGCAATTACACTAGCATATTGATGAAAAAACGAACTTTAGCGGCCTTTGATATTGCGAGATCTCGATCCATTCTGTGTGATTTCCCCTCGTTTTGTTTCTTAATTCAACGAAGCGATTAAAAGATCGACTTGCGATCGCCGATCCTTGAAAAAGCCCTTGCGCCCAAATCAGAACTGCCTATAATGCGCATCCACTGACACGGCAAAGCAGACAACGCAGCGTCGAAACACTTGGTAGCTAAGGCGATAAGGTGGTCAGTCACTGAAAAGTGAAGCCTCAAAAAGTTTGCAAAAACTGCTTGACGCGAACAAGGGATTGCGTAGAATACGCAGCCCTAGCCACTCGGGAATCACCGGGATGTGCTAACGCTCTTTAACAATTTATCAAGTAATCTGTGTGGACACTCACAGGTATTGAGTTAATCGAAAACGATTTAAATCTCAATGCAACGATGAGTGTTCATAGCAATATGTACAAACATCCTTAGATTCTTCCGAGTCTAAGTGATGAATCAGAATTCATTGAGTCGGACTTAGGTCCACAAAAACTTTTAATTGAAGAGTTTGATCATGGCTCAGATTGAACGCTGGCGGCAGGCCTAACACATGCAAGTCGAGCGGTAACAGAAAGTAGCTTGCTACTTTGCTGACGAGCGGCGGACGGGTGAGTAATGCCTAGGGAACTGCCCAGTCGAGGGGGATAACAGTTGGAAACGACTGCTAATACCGCATACGCCCTACGGGGGAAAAGAGGGGATCTTCGGACCTTCTGCGATTGGATGTACCTAGGTGGGATTAGCTAGTAGGTGAGGTAATGGCTCACCTAGGCGACGATCCCTAGCTGTTCTGAGAGGATGATCAGCCACACTGGGACTGAGACACGGCCCAGACTCCTACGGGAGGCAGCAGTGGGGAATATTGCACAATGGGCGCAAGCCTGATGCAGCCATGCCGCGTGTGTGAAGAAGGCCTTCGGGTTGTAAAGCACTTTCAGCGAGGAGGAAAGGTTAACGGTTAATACCCGTTAGCTGTGACGTTACTCGCAGAAGAAGCACCGGCTAACTTCGTGCCAGCAGCCGCGGTAATACGAGGGGTGCAAGCGTTAATCGGAATTACTGGGCGTAAAGCGTACGCAGGCGGTTGATTAAGCGAGATGTGAAAGCCCCGGGCTTAACCTGGGAACTGCATTTCGAACTGGTCAACTAGAGTCTTGTAGAGGGGGGTAGAATTTCAGGTGTAGCGGTGAAATGCGTAGAGATCTGAAGGAATACCGGTGGCGAAGGCGGCCCCCTGGACAAAGACTGACGCTCAGGTACGAAAGCGTGGGGAGCAAACAGGATTAGATACCCTGGTAGTCCACGCCGTAAACGATGTCTACTCGGAATTTGGTGTCTTGAACACTGGGTTCTCAAGCTAACGCATTAAGTAGACCGCCTGGGGAGTACGGCCGCAAGGTTAAAACTCAAATGAATTGACGGGGGCCCGCACAAGCGGTGGAGCATGTGGTTTAATTCGATGCAACGCGAAGAACCTTACCTACTCTTGACATCCAGAGAACTTTCCAGAGATGGATTGGTGCCTTCGGGAACTCTGAGACAGGTGCTGCATGGCTGTCGTCAGCTCGTGTTGTGAAATGTTGGGTTAAGTCCCGCAACGAGCGCAACCCTTATCCTTACTTGCCAGCGGGTAATGCCGGGAACTTTAGGGAGACTGCCGGTGATAAACCGGAGGAAGGTGGGGACGACGTCAAGTCATCATGGCCCTTACGAGTAGGGCTACACACGTGCTACAATGGTCGGTACAGAGGGTTGCGAAGCCGCGAGGTGGAGCTAATCTCACAAAGCCGGTCGTAGTCCGGATTGGAGTCTGCAACTCGACTCCATGAAGTCGGAATCGCTAGTAATCGTGGATCAGAATGCCACGGTGAATACGTTCCCGGGCCTTGTACACACCGCCCGTCACACCATGGGAGTGGGCTGCACCAGAAGTAGATAGCTTAACCTTCGGGAGGGCGTTTACCACGGTGTGGTTCATGACTGGGGTGAAGTCGTAACAAGGTAGCCCTAGGGGAACCTGGGGCTGGATCACCTCCTTACCTATACGATTGACTGATATTTGTTGAGTGTTCACACAGATTACTTGATAGAAGATAGAGCAAAGATATACACGTCTATTTAGACGCTGTTAATTTGTTTCAGCGCTAGGCGTTTGAATTGCTAACGAAGGAATGTAGATAACTACATGACTGAGTGAGTAATGAAAAACAACAACGCGATGGAGCAAAGAAACAAGTATAAATGGGTCTGTAGCTCAGCTGGTTAGAGCGCACCCCTGATAAGGGTGAGGTCGGTGGTTCAAGTCCACTCTGACCCACCAATTCTTCGTTGATACTGCGTTATGTATTTAGTCGTTTAGCAGGCTAAACGTCCTCAATACATGCCTTGTTTCAACTCGAATTGGCAAATGTATACTTTGTTCGCTGCATGTAATGGGGCTATAGCTCAGCTGGGAGAGCGCCTGCCTTGCACGCAGGAGGTCTGCGGTTCGATCCCGCATAGCTCCACCATTTGCTCTTAAAGAGAGCATGCAGTTATGGTTAGAGATGCCAAAGATAAATGCAGAATTTATCTTTGGCTTTTTTAAGCCCGCTCTTTAAAAATTTGGAAAGCTGATAGTAATAACCGAAAGGTTATTGCGAAAAATAATTGAGTTCTCAAAACACACTTTAATCAAGTGACTTGAGTATTCTTTTGGCGAAAGTAGAAACCGTTAGTTGCGATGCGACTCAGATGAAACTCATTTGGGTTGTATGGTTAAGTGACTAAGCGTATACGGTGGATGCCTTGGCAGTCAGAGGCGATGAAGGACGTAGTAACTTGCGAAAAGCGTTGGCGAGCTAGTAACAAGCATTTGAGCTAACGATGTCCGAATGGGGAAACCCGGCACCATAAGGTGTCATCACTAAGTGAATACATAGCTTAGTGAGGCGAACGAGGGGAACTGAAACATCTAAGTACCCTTAGGAAAAGAAATCAACCGAGATTCCCCTAGTAGCGGCGAGCGAACGGGGATTAGCCCTTAAGCCTAGAGGGTGTTAGTGGAATGTGTTGGAAAGCACAGCGATACAGGGTGATAGCCCCGTACATGAAAACTAACTTTAGGTGAAAACGAGTAGGACGGGACACGTGATATCTTGTTCGAATATGGGGGGACCATCCTCCAAGGCTAAATACTCCTGACTGACCGATAGTGAACCAGTACCGTGAGGGAAAGGCGAAAAGAACCCCTGTGAGGGGAGTGAAATAGAACCTGAAACCGTATACGTACAAGCAGTGGGAGCGGTTCTTGAGACCGTGACTGCGTACCTTTTGTATAATGGGTCAGCGACTTACATTTTGTAGCGAGGTTAAGCGAATAGCGGAGCCGTAGGGAAACCGAGTGTTAACTGCGCGTTTAGTTGCAAGGTGTAGACCCGAAACCCGGTGATCTAGCCATGGGCAGGTTGAAGGTTGAGTAACATCAACTGGAGGACCGAACACACGTATGTTGAAAAATGCGGTGATGACTTGTGGCTGGGGGTGAAAGGCCAATCAAACCGGGAGATATCTGGTTCTCCTCGAAAGCTATTTAGGTAGCGCCTCGAGCGAATACCATTGGGGGTAGAGCACTGTTAAGGCTAGGGGGTCATCCCGACTTACCAACCCTTTGCAAACTCCGAATACCAATGAGTACTACTCGGGAGACACACGGCGGGTGCTAACGTCCGTCGTGAAAAGGGAAACAACCCAGACCATCAGCTAAGGTCCCAAAGTTATTGCTAAGTGGGAAACGATGTGGGAAGGCTTAGACAGCTAGGATGTTGGCTTAGAAGCAGCCATCATTTAAAGAAAGCGTAATAGCTCACTAGTCGAGTCGGCCTGCGCGGAAGATATAACGGGGCTAAGCAATACACCGAAGCTATGGGTACTAGCGCTTGCGCTGGTGCGGTAGAGGAGCGTTCTGTAAGCCGTTGAAGGTGAAGGGGTAACCCACGCTGGAGGTATCAGAAGTGCGAATGCTGACATGAGTAACGATAAAGGGGGTGAAAAACCTCCTCGCCGAAAGACCAAGGGTTCCTGTCCAACGTTAATCGGGGCAGGGTGAGTCGACCCCTAAGGCGAGGCCGAAAGGCGTAGTCGATGGGAAACGGGTTAATATTCCCGTACTTCTGCTAACTGCGATGGAGAGACGGAGAAGGCTAGGCTAGCGCGGCGTTGGTTGTCCGCGTTTAAGGCTGTAGGTAGGGTACTTAGGCAAATCCGGGTACCTAATACTGAGAGTTGATGACGAGTCACTACGGTGATGAAGTAGTTGATGCCATGCTTCCAGGAAAATCTTCTAAGCTTCAGGTTAGTAGGAATCGTACCCCAAACCGACACAGGTGGTCGGGTAGAGAATACCAAGGCGCTTGAGAGAACTCGGCTGAAGGAACTAGGCAAAATGGTACCGTAACTTCGGGAGAAGGTACGCTCCTGTTGGTGATGAGACTTGCTCTCTAAGCTGACGGGAGTCGCAGATACCAGGTGGCTGCAACTGTTTATCAAAAACACAGCACTGTGCAAAATCGCAAGATGACGTATACGGTGTGACGCCTGCCCGGTGCCGGAAGGTTAATTGATTGGGTTATCTTCGGAGAAGCTCATGATCGAAGCCCCGGTAAACGGCGGCCGTAACTATAACGGTCCTAAGGTAGCGAAATTCCTTGTCGGGTAAGTTCCGACCTGCACGAATGGCGTAATGATGGCCACGCTGTCTCCAGCCGAGACTCAGTGAAGTTGAAATTGCGGTGAAGATGCCGTATACCCGCGGCTAGACGGAAAGACCCCGTGAACCTTTACTATAGCTTGGCACTGAACATTGACCCTACATGTGTAGGATAGGTGGGAGACTTTGAAGCGGGAACGCCAGTTCTCGTGGAGTCATCCTTGAAATACCACCCTTGTAGTGTTGATGTTCTAACTCTGGCCCCTGAATCGGGGTTGAGGACAGTGCCTGGTGGGTAGTTTGACTGGGGCGGTCTCCTCCCAAAGAGTAACGGAGGAGCACGAAGGTTGGCTAAGTACGGTCGGACATCGTACGGTTAGTGCAATGGCATAAGCCAGCTTAACTGCGAGACATACACGTCGAGCAGGTGCGAAAGCAGGTCATAGTGATCCGGTGGTTCTGAATGGAAGGGCCATCGCTCAACGGATAAAAGGTACTCCGGGGATAACAGGCTGATACCGCCCAAGAGTTCATATCGACGGCGGTGTTTGGCACCTCGATGTCGGCTCATCACATCCTGGGGCTGAAGTCGGTCCCAAGGGTATGGCTGTTCGCCATTTAAAGTGGTACGCGAGCTGGGTTCAGAACGTCGTGAGACAGTTCGGTCCCTATCTGCCGTGGGCGTTGGATGATTGAAGGGAGCTGCTCCTAGTACGAGAGGACCGGAGTGGACGAACCGCTGGTGTTCGGGTTGTCATGCCAATGGCATTGCCCGGTAGCTACGTTCGGAATCGATAACCGCTGAAAGCATCTAAGCGGGAAGCGAGCCCTAAGATGAGTCATCCCTAGACCTTTAAGGTCTCTAAAGAGCCGTCCGAGACTAGGACGTTGATAGGCAGGGTGTGTAAGCGTTGTGAGGCGTTGAGCTAACCTGTACTAATGACTCGTGAGGCTTAACCATACAACCCAAAAGGGTTTCGTATAATGGTTACTGAATCAAAAGAATACAAAGTACTTGATTGAAGTGCGAACTCAAACAGCTTTCTAAATTTACTATTTTGGTTAATTACGCAGGTAATTGTTTGGCTGACAAAGCCGTAACGAAGCAAAGCGCGGAGTGTACTAGAGTACATGAGCACTGTAGCGAGGAAACAATGCCGTCAGACGAAGAATTAACCAGTAAGAATTTGTCTGGAAACCATAGCATTGTGGTCCCACCTGATCCCATCCCGAACTCAGAAGTGAAACGCAATCGCGCCGATGGTAGTGTGGGGTCTCCCCATGTGAGAGTAGGTCATTTCCAGGCGCCTAATAAACGAGAAATCCCCAGCACTTAGTGCTGGGGATTTTTTCGTTTAACAGCTTTTGAAATATCTACTCGAACATGGGGAAAAAGAGAGTGCATGCAAAGCATGCCACCTTTCCATGTGAAGTAGGGTGAATCGCTTGCGTTTATCAAACGAAGTTTGATGCAAGGGCTGAACGCGGAGAGCTCTGCTCGAAGCTGGCCATGACAGGCGCCTTTTCTCTTGATTCATTAGACCCTCAGCTCGCAGCATTGCTGCTTCGCGCTCCAGTCATCCATCAAGCTGCGCTTGATAAGCGGATGTCTTGCACCCTCATGTGAGATACGACTTTCTATAATCGTGAACGAAAAAATGGTTTTAGCTGCTCGATACTCTTCGCAGCTCTGTTAGCAACTGTGTGGGTACCCTTTTTAAAGGTGTCGATTGCCGAACAGTACGGTCCTTCCCATTTTCAGTGTCGATTCATAAGTGAATCATGAGCTTCATCAAGATTAATCTTTGTTGGGATTTAGGTTGCCGGGGTTAGATACGTTACAATGGCTTTTTTGGCTGACAGACATAAATCACGCTTCCTCTATGGATTCCAAGAACACTGACTCTTTAACGCAATTTAATACCCTGGGCCTTAAGGTTGACTGCTCTCGTTTGGTAAGAGCAAGGCAGGAGGCCGAGCTTATTGCCGTCTGTTTGCAGGCCTTTAAGCAGCAGGAGCCGCTATTGCTGATAGGTGGTGGCAGCAACATTGTCTTGACCGAAACCTTCCAGGGCACTGCGGTTTTAGTGCAGACCAAAGGGATAGAGGTGAGTCAGGATGACGAACATTACTACCTCAAGGTGGAGGCTGGCGAGGTGTGGCATGATCTTATCAAGTTCTGTCTCGATAATGATATGCCAGGACTCGAGAACCTCGCGTTGATTCCAGGTTCTGTCGGCGCAGCGCCTATTCAGAATATTGGTGCCTATGGCGCAGAGTTGGCACAGTTCTGCGATTGGGTCGAATATCTCGACCTCGCTAGCGGTGAGATAAAGCGGATAAAAGGTGCTGAATGCGAGTTTGCCTACCGAGAATCCATCTTCAAGAATGCCCTAAAGCATAGCGCCGTGATCTTGCGGGTGGGCTTTATGCTACCCAAGGCGTGGCAACCTAATCTGAGCTATGGCCCATTGCAGGCATTGAGCGAACGTACCCAAGGGGTGACCCCAAGAGAGGTGTTCGATTGCATCTGCGAGACGCGCATCGCCAAACTGCCCGATCCTGCCGTGTTGGGTAACGTCGGCAGCTTCTTTAAAAACCCTGTGGTGAGCCAGCAAACATTCGACGCGCTTAAGCAGCAATATGCCGACATAGTCGGTTATGCGGTCGCGGATTCAAAGGTCAAGTTAGCGGCTGGCTGGTTGATCGACAAGGCAGGGCTCAAAGGGCAGTCTGTCGGCAATGCAGCGGTTCATCTTAAACAGGCCTTAGTCATAGTTAACAGAGGGGGCTGTAGCGGTCAGGACGTGTGTGACTTGGCAAGGCTGGTGATAGATAGGATATTCGAACAATTTGGCGTAAGGTTAGAGGTCGAACCTAGGATCATAGGCGCAATCGGACAGAAGGAATTAGTAGATGCATGATCAGTGGGCCCGTCGCCGGGATATTATTCGTTTGTTGAGTCAGGGACAGTTTGTGTCTGGCGAGGCGCTGGCCAGTGAGCTCGGCATCTCTCGGGCGGCAGTCAGCAAGCAGGTAGCTAACTTAGAAGAGTTTGGTGTCGACATCTATAGCGTGAAAGGCAAGGGCTATAAGTTAGCCACACCTATCTCGCTTATTGATGAGGCTAAGCTTAAGGCCGCTATCAAGAATCGCTGCTTCTATTTTAATGAAATCAACAGCACCAACGGATTCCTACTCGAGCATGTGAAGGATCTCAGCAGCGGCGATATCTGTGTGGCCGAGTATCAGTCTGCGGGCCGCGGACGTCGGGGGCGCCAATGGGTATCTCCCTATGGCTGCCACCTCTATACCTCCTTCTATTGGCAGTTTTCTCAGGGGATGGCCCAGGCGATGGGGCTTAGCCTGGTGGTTGGCTGCTCTTTGGTAACAGTGCTTCGTTCACTGGGAGTCGATGGCATAGGGGTTAAGTGGCCGAACGACATCTACCTCAACCATAAGAAGCTTGCGGGGATACTGATCGAGATGAGTGGCCAGGCTGATAGCGTCTGTGACCTAGTGATAGGTATAGGCATCAACCTCTCTATGTCGCCGGCGCAAGCGGATAAGATAGATCAGCCCTGGAGCGATCTGTCAGAGTTGACGCAGTTGCCGGACAAAACGGAGCTGATGATAGCGCTGCAGCAGCAGTTGGTGACAGATCTCGAACTGTTTCAGCGAGAGGGGCTTAAGGCATTCCAGGCAAGGTGGCGCGAGGCCGATCTGTTCGACGGTGAGCCTATCAAGCTGTTGATGGGCGAGAATAGCGTCGAGGGGATCTGCTGCGGTATCGACGAGCAGGGTGCAATATTGCTTAAGACGGAGGAAGGTACCAAGGCCTTCGTCGGCGGTGAGATCTCCATGCGTCCTGCATAACAAAACGGCTATCTTTTGATGGCCGTTTATCTATCTATAGGTGCTTGGCTATCTACTTTAAACCTATTTACGCATCAGCACCTGGTGCATCATATGATCTGTGCCCTTGCGCAGGATAAGATGCGCCCTGTCTCGGGTAGGCAGAATATTCAGATTCAGGTTAGGGCCGTTGATGCTGTCCCAGATGTTGGCGGCTATCTTGGTGGCCTCATCGTCAGTCAGTTCTGAATAGTGATGGAAGTATGAGTTAGGGTCGCTAAAGGCACCGGTGCGGAATTTGAGGAAGCGGGAGATATACCACTCCTTGAGCAGCGGCTCTTCGGCATCCACATAGATAGAGAAGTCGACAAAGTCGGAGACGAAGGGCTGCTGTATGGCTACATGGGTATCTTGGCCCGTTTGCAGCACGTTGAGCCCTTCGATGATCAGGATGTCGGGCTGTTCTATGGCCTGCTGGGTATCGGCCACTCTGTCGTAACTGATATGAGAATAGATAGGCGCATGTACCAGACTCTCACCTGCCTTGATCTTGGAGATGAACTCGACCAGCAGTTTCATATCATAGCTTTCGGGAAATCCCTTACGCTGTAGCAGTCCGCGGCGTTTGAGTTCGGACAGTGGATAGAGGAAGCCATCTGTGGTGACCAGGTCCACCTTGGGATGCTCGGGCCATTGACGCAACAGCGCCTGAAGGATACGCGCCGTTGTACTCTTGCCCACGGCGACACTGCCGGCGATGCTGATAATATAGGGGCGCTTAGGCGGCACACGACCGAGGAACTGATTCAAGACCAGTCCTCTTTGCTGCTTGGCGCCGACGATTAGATTCAGCAGGCGGCTCAGGGGCAGATAGATGTCGGTGACTTCATCTAGGGAGATAGATTCGTTGATACCGCGCAGATCATCGAGATCGGATTCGCTGAGTGTCAGAGGCACAGATTTTCGCAGCTCGGCCCACTGCTGGCGGGCAAATGCGAGATAGAGTGCATTGTGAATTTGGTTGTTGGCGCGCATGAATGAAATCTCCCCTTAGGCAAGGCACAGTACACCATAGACCTCGGTGGAACAACATCAAAAACACGATTCCATAATGGCTTATTAACCTGTCGGCGCTTAGTGGGTAAATAGTGCACTTTCTGAGGTTTGCGTGGCGGAAAAAACGACGTTTAGGCGATTTTTTTGCAGATTTTTAAAATTAGGTATTGCACTTGTGCTCGCGATTACCTAATATCCGCTACCGAAATGACACGCCGGCATAGCTCAGTTGGTAGAGCAACTGACTTGTAATCAGTAGGTCCCGAGTTCGACTCTTGGTGCCGGCACCATTTCTCTGGAGGGGTTCCCGAGTGGCCAAAGGGATCAGACTGTAAATCTGACGGCTCAGCCTTCGAAGGTTCGAATCCTTCTCCCTCCACCATTTTTCTAGGTAGTTAGGTAACCTTAGTTAGGTTGCGCGGATGTCGTATAATGGTATTACTCCAGCCTTCCAAGCTGATAACGCGGGTTCGATTCCCGCCATCCGCTCCAATTTTCGCTGATTGTGCCCGTATCTATGAGCCAGCCCAACAGGGTCCCGTTCACGATAAACTGCCTTCAGCCTTCCCAACTAAGCTTCCGTAATTATCTTAATTAAATCGATTCGATGACATAATAGGCATCGGATTTTTTGTTGTATGTAGATTTCATCACCAAGTATCTCTTAATTGGGGCAATACCATGGCTAAAGAAAAATTTGAACGTAGCAAACCTCACGTAAACGTGGGCACCATCGGTCACGTTGACCATGGTAAAACAACTCTTACAGCTGCTATCTCTCACGTACTGACTAAGACGTACGGTGGTGAAGCTAAAGATTTCGCACAGATCGATAACGCTCCAGAAGAGCGTGAGCGCGGTATTACCATCAATACCTCTCACATCGAGTACGACACTCCAACTCGTCACTACGCACACGTAGACTGCCCAGGCCACGCTGACTATGTTAAAAACATGATCACTGGTGCTGCACAGATGGACGGCGCTATCCTAGTAGTAGCTTCTACTGACGGTCCAATGCCACAGACTCGTGAGCACATCCTGCTTTCTCGTCAGGTAGGTGTACCTTTCATCATCGTATTCATGAATAAATGTGACATGGTTGACGATGAAGAGCTGCTAGAACTAGTTGAGATGGAAGTTCGTGAACTGCTATCTGAATACGACTTCCCAGGTGATGACCTACCAGTTATCCAAGGTTCAGCTCTGAAAGCCCTAGAAGGCGAGCCAGAGTGGGAAGCTAAGATCCTAGAACTAGCTGAAGCACTAGACTCTTACATTCCAGAGCCAGAGCGTGCTATCGACGGTGCATTCATTCTGCCAATCGAAGACGTATTCTCAATCTCAGGCCGTGGTACTGTAGTAACTGGTCGTGTTGAGCGCGGTATCGTTAAAGTTGGTGACGAAGTAGAAATCGTAGGTATCAAAGAAACTACTAAGACTACTTGTACTGGTGTTGAAATGTTCCGTAAGCTGCTTGACGAAGGTCGTGCAGGTGAGAACTGTGGTGTACTACTACGTGGTACTAAGCGTGATGAAGTTGAGCGTGGTCAAGTACTGGCTCAGCCTGGTTCAATCACTCCACACACTCAGTTCGAATCAGAAGTATACGTACTGTCAAAAGAAGAAGGTGGTCGTCACACTCCATTCTTCAAGGGCTACCGTCCACAGTTCTACTTCCGTACAACTGACGTAACCGGTACTATCGAGCTGCCAGAAGGCGTTGAAATGGTAATGCCTGGTGACAACATCAAGATGGTTGTTACTCTGATCTGCCCAATCGCGATGGACGAAGGTCTACGTTTCGCTATCCGTGAAGGTGGCCGTACAGTTGGTGCTGGTGTTGTAGCTAAGATCATCGCTTAATAGCATTTGATTTTACAAACACACTGAAAAAGGCAGCTTAGGCTGCCTTTTTTGTTTTAGAACTCCCAGATATTGTGCTTATCCTTGTGCGGCTTAGCCTTGCTTACTGCGCGGAATAAGAATACAATCTATGGCCGATTTTTGACCCTCTGGGCTTACTGCTTGCTCTGGGAGTAAGTTCGGAGAATGTTAGTGGTATGGACTGGGCAATCTCAGCACTTGCGAGTTTTTTATGCCCGGCCAGACTTAAGCTCAGGTCGTAGTGAGTAACGGAATTAACCGATGACAACAAATACTGAAAACCAGGGAAGCTCTCTGGATATCGTTAAATGGGGCATAGTAGTCGTACTGCTAGCGGCCGCCATTATTGCTAATCAGATGTATAGCGAAGCTAGTGTATTAGTTCGTGCTATCGGTGTCGTAGTGGCATTTGCTATAGCAGGTTTTATCGCGCTTCAAACCGAGAAGGGTAAACAAGCGCTGACTTTCGCTCGCGAGTCTCACATTGAAGTGCGTAAAGTGGTATGGCCGACGCGTCAAGAAGCCCTAAACACGACATTTATCGTACTACTGGCAACAGGTGTACTGGCATTGGTTCTGTGGGGAATGGATGCGGTACTGCTGAGAATTGTTAATTTTATTACGGGCGTATAGGCATTTCATATGACTGAAGCTAAAAAAAGATGGTATGTGGTTCAGGCCTTTTCTGGTTATGAAGGTCGTGTATGCAAATCATTGCTTGAACACATCAAAATGCACGGCATGGAGCATTACTTCGGCGAGGTACTAGTACCTACAGAGGAAGTGGTTGAGATGCGTGCAGGCCAGCGTCGTAAGAGCGAGCGTAAGTTCTTCCCTGGCTATGTGTTGGTACAGATGGAAATGAACGATGAAAGCTGGCACTTGGTGAAGAGCATCCCTCGTGTGATGGGCTTTATCGGTGGTACCTCTGATCGTCCAGCGCCTATCTCTGATCGCGAAGCTGAAGCGATTCTGCAGCGTCTACAAGAGACGACAGAGTCTCCGACTCATCGCGTGATGTTCGAGCCTGGTGAAGTGGTTCGCGTAACCGACGGTCCTTTTGCCGACTTTAACGGTACCGTTGAAGAGGTCGACTACGAGAAGAACCGCGTTAAGGTGTCTGTAATGATCTTCGGTCGTTCAACACCGGTAGAGCTAGATTTCAGCCAGATCGAAAAAAGCTGATTAAATAAAGCACAAAACGTATTGGAAATGGGTGCGGATTTTTGTATAATCCGCACCCATTATTTTCGGGGAGCTAATCGGCATGTCGCCGCTAGCGTTTGTACCCAAACTTGAGGAAAATGTCTCATGGCAAAGAAAGTTGATGGTTACATCAAACTACAAGTAGCAGCCGGTGCTGCAAACCCGTCGCCACCAGTTGGTCCTGCATTGGGTCAAAAAGGTGTCAACATCATGGAATTCTGTAAAGCATTCAATGCTCGTACTGAAAAGTTCGAGAAAGGTATGCCAATTCCTGTTGTGATCACTGTTTACACTGATCGCTCTTTCACTTTTGAAACTAAGACTCCACCTGCTTCATTCCTGCTGCTTAAAGCTGCTGGTCTTAAGTCTGGTTCAGGCCGTCCTAACACTGAAAAAGTGGGAACTATCAAGCGTAGCGCTGTCCAGGAAATCGCTGAGACTAAAGCCGCTGATATGACTGGTGCTGACATTGAAGCGATGACTCGCTCAATCGAAGGTACTGCGCGTTCAATGGGTTTGGTAGTAGAGGATTAATATCATGGCAAAGCTAACTAAACGCGCGCGTTTGATCCGCGAAAAAGTAGAAGCGACTAAGAGCTACGACATCAACGAAGCTGTTGCACTACTGAAAGAACTAGCTACTGCTAAGTTCGTTGAAAGTGTTGACGTTGCGGTTAACCTAGGTGTTGACCCACGTAAATCAGACCAAAACGTTCGTGGCGCGACTGTTCTGCCACACGGTACTGGTCGTGAAGTACGTGTTGCTGTGTTTACTCAAGGTGCTAACGCTGACGCCGCTAAAGAAGCCGGTGCTGAGCTAGTTGGTATGGACGAGCTTGCTGCACAAGTTAAAGCTGGTGAAATGAACTTCGACGTAGTTATCGCATCTCCAGATGCAATGCGCGTTGTTGGTCAGTTAGGCCAAATCCTGGGCCCACGTGGTCTGATGCCTAACCCTAAGACTGGCACTGTAACGCCTAACGTTGCTGAAGCTGTTAAGAACGCTAAAGCTGGTCAGGTTCGTTACCGCAACGACAAGAACGGTATCATCCACACTACCATCGGTAAAGTGGACTTCGAACCAGTTCAACTGAAAGAAAACCTAGACGCTCTGCTAGGCGCGCTTATCAAAGCTAAGCCAGCTGCAGCGAAAGGCGTTTTCGTTAAGAAAGTAAGCATCTCTACCACTATGGGTGCAGGTGTTGCGGTTGATCAGAGCACTCTGAACCCAACTGCTTAATTTCTTAGCTTGTTTTACAAGGTGCGGGGATTAGTCTATAATGCGCGCACCTTGTGGGTTGAGGACCATTTTCATTCGTGCAAATGGTTCACGTCCAAGACCGTAGGTGTTAACGAATATGCGTTAGCTTAATTCCCTACGTAGACGGTGTCGGACCCCAGATAGATTTATTCTGCCTGGATATTCGCGCCGTAAGTAACTGAGTATTAAATACTTAGTTTGGTAATTGCTAGGGATATCCCTAGATTGAATCCAGGAGTAAAGCCAATGGCATTAAGACTCGAAGACAAAAAAGCGATTGTTGCTGAAGTCAACGAAGCTGCCAAAGGTGCTTTATCTGCAGTTGTAGCCGATTCTCGCGGTGTGACTGTAGGTGATATGACCGGTCTTCGCAAAACCGCTCGTGAAGCTGGTGTTTACATTAAAGTTGTACGTAACACACTAGTTAAGCGCGCTGTTGAAGGTACTGATTTCGAGTGCCTAAGCGAAACATTTACTGGTCCTACTTTGATTGCATTCTCTAACGAGCACCCAGGTGCCGCTGCGCGTCTTCTTAAAGATTTCGCGAAAGCTCAAGGGAATTTTGAAATCAAAGCAGCAGCCTTTGAAGGGGAATTAATCCCTGCAAGCGACATTGATCGTTTAGCAAAACTACCAACATACGAAGAAGCACTAGCACAGTTCATGATGACTCTGAAAGAAGCATCTGCTGGCAAGTTCGTTCGTACATTGGCCGCTCTACGCGATCAGAAAGAAGCTGCTTAATTTTACAAGCCGCTTAAATAAATTGAATTCAGTACAATTAGGAATTTTTTGTTATGTCTATCACTAAAGACCAAATCTTAGAAGCCCTTGCAGCTATGTCTGTAATGGAAGTTGTTGAACTAATCGAAGCAATGGAAGAGAAGTTCGGCGTTTCTGCCGCTGCTGCTGTTGTTTCTGGTGGTGCTGATGCAGGCGCTGCTGCTGAAGAGAAGACAGAGTTTGACGTAGTTATGACTTCTCACGGCGACAACAAAGTTGCAGTAATTAAAGCTCTTCGTGGCGCTACAGGTCTAGGCCTGAAAGAAGCCAAGGGTATGGCTGAATCAGCTCCAGTAGCTGTTAAAGAAGGCATCTCTAAAGAAGAAGCTGAAGCACTGAAGAAAGAGCTTGAAGAAGCTGGTGCTCAAGTAGAGATCAAGTAAGTTATACTCTAACTTACAACCTCCCGAGTGATCGGGCGGAGGCTGGCGGTTTTTTAACCGTCGGCCTTTTTTGCGCTGTAAGCGTAGGCGATTTTTTATTCACCGTTTGTCGCCAGATTTCGCAGTCCCTAGCAGAGATTATTGGTTAGGTTCTTGCTTTCAACGGTGATGGGCAAACGTGCTGTTGCAACCCAGCGTTGTTTCAGTCTTGGTCACATCTCGCAATCAGAGGAAACCCATGGTTTACTCCTATTCTGAAAAGAAGCGTATTCGCAAAGACTTTGGTAAGCGTCCACAAGTGTTGGATATCCCTTACCTTCTGTCAATCCAGTTGGACTCGTTTAAGAAGTTCACCGATCAAGATCCTACAGGTGAGCGTGGTTTAGAAGCCGCTTTCCGTAGCGTTTTTCCCATCAAGAGCTTTTCTGGTAATTCAGAGCTGCAATATGTCAGCTATAAGCTAGGTGAGCCAGTTTTTGATGTGAAAGAGTGTCAAATTCGCGGTGTTACATACTCTGCTCCACTACGCGTTAAACTGCGTATGGTGCTGTATGATCGTGAAGCTGCGCCTGGCACAGTTAAAGACATTAAAGAACAAGAAGTCTACATGGGGGATATCCCTCTGATGACTGAAAACGGTACCTTTGTAATCAATGGTACTGAGCGTGTTATCGTTTCTCAGCTGCACCGTTCTCCTGGTGTATTCTTCGATCACGACCGTGGTAAGACCCACTCTTCAGGTAAGGTGCTTTATAACGCACGTATTATTCCTTACCGTGGCTCATGGTTGGACTTCGAGTTCGATCCTAAAGATGCACTGTTTGTACGTATCGACCGTCGTCGTAAGCTTGCGGCGTCTATCATACTGCGTGCACTTGACTACTCTACTCAAGATATTCTAGATCTGTTCTTCGAACGTGTTCAGTACAAGATCAAGAAAGATAGCCTAGTCATGGCACTGGTTGCCGATCGCCTACGTGGTGAGACAGCCAGCTACGACATCAAAGATGCTGAAGGTAACATCATAGTTGAGAAGGGCCGCCGTATTACTGCGCGCCACATTCGTCAACTTGAAAAGACTAACACCACAGAGCTTGAAGTACCTGTTGAGTACATCTCAGGCAAGATCGCTGCACAAGACTACATCGACCCAGATACTGGCGAAGTACTGGTTTCTGCTAACGCCGAAATCAGCCTGGAAGATCTTGCTAAGCTGTCTATGGCCGGCATCAAAGATATCGACACCCTATACGTCAACGAGCTTGACCACGGTGCCTATATCTCTGACACCCTACGAATCGATTCGACCACTAACCGTCTAGAGGCGCTGGTTGAGATCTATCGTATGATGCGTCCTGGCGAGCCGCCAACCAAGGATGCTGCCGAAGCGCTATTCCAAAACCTCTTCTTCAGTGAAGAGCGTTACGACCTGTCTAAAGTGGGTCGTATGAAGTTCAACCGTCGTCTCGGTATCGATGACGATGAAGGTACAGGTATCCTGACCAAAGAAGATATCGTTGCAGTAATGCAGAAGATCATCGAAATCCGTAACGGTAACGATGAAGTCGACGATATCGACCACCTGGGTAACCGTCGTATCCGTAGTGTTGGTGAAATGGCTGAGAACCAGTTCCGTGTTGGTCTCGTTCGTGTAGAACGTGCCGTACGTGAGCGTCTGTCTCTTGGCGATCTTAACGAGCTGATGCCACAAGATCTGATCAACGCTAAGCCGATTTCTGCGGCAGTGAAAGAGTTCTTCGGTTCTTCTCAGCTGTCTCAATTCATGGACCAGAACAACCCGCTGTCAGAAGTGACACACAAGCGTCGTATCTCTGCGCTTGGCCCAGGCGGTCTGACCCGTGAGCGTGCAGGTTTCGAGGTTCGAGACGTTCACCCAACTCACTATGGTCGTCTATGTCCAATTGAGACCCCTGAAGGTCCAAACATCGGTCTGATCAACTCGTTGGCAAGCTTCGCGCGCACCAACTCTTACGGCTTCCTCGAAACACCATACCGCAAAGTGGTTGATGGTGTGATCACAGATCAGGTGGATTACCTGTCTGCTATCGAAGAAGGTCGTTACGTGATCGCACAGGCTAACATCGAAGTCGATGCCGATGGCCGTATGGTTGAAGAGCAGATCGCTTGTCGTCATAAGGGTGAATCTACCTTTATGCGTGCAGCAGACGTTCAGTACATGGACGTATCACCACAGCAGATCATCTCTGTGGCAGCCTCTCTGATCCCGTTCCTAGAACACGATGACGCGAACCGTGCATTGATGGGTGCGAACATGCAACGTCAGGCAGTACCAACACTTAGAGCTGACAAGCCGCTAGTAGGTACTGGTATTGAGCGTACATTGGCCGTTGACTCAGGCGTAGTTGTTGCCGCTAAGCGTGGTGGTTACGTTGACTATGTCGATGCGAGCCGCATCGTGGTTAAGGTTAACGAAGACGAGCTGACTCCTGGTGAAGCCGGTATCGACATCTACAACCTGACCAAGTACACACGTTCTAACCAGAACACCTGTATCAACCAGCGTCCATGTTGTAGCGTTGGCGAGCCAGTGGTTCGTGGTGACGTACTTGCAGATGGTCCATCTACCGACCTGGGTGACCTGGCGCTTGGTCAGAACATGCGTATCGCATTCATGCCTTGGAATGGTTACAACTTCGAGGATTCGATCTTAATCTCTGAGCGCGTTGCGCAAGAGGATCGTTTCACCACTATCCACATTCAAGAGCTTTCTTGTATCGCTCGTGATACTAAGCTGGGTAGCGAAGAGATCACCGCCGATATTCCAAACGTAGGTGAGTCTGCGCTGTCTAAGCTGGATGAATCAGGTATCGTTTACATCGGTGCAGAAGTGAAGGGTGGCGACATCCTGGTTGGTAAGGTTACGCCTAAGGGCGAGACTCAACTGACCCCTGAAGAGAAGCTGCTACGCGCTATCTTCGGTGAGAAGGCTTCTGACGTTAAAGACAGCTCACTGCGTGTCCCTAACTCTGTTAAGGGTACCATCATCGACGTTCAGGTATTTACCCGTGACGGCGTTGAGAAAGACAAGCGTGCTGTAGAAATCGAAGAGATGCACATCGCTCAGGCTAAGAAAGACCTGACCGAAGAGTTCAAGATCCTTGAAGAAGGTGTCTTCGGCCGTGCGCGTAACCTTCTCATTGGAGCAGGTTTTGCCGAAGCCGAGCTTGATGCTCTGCCACGTCCTCAACTACTGGTACAAACCATTGAAGACGAAACTAAGCAGACTGAACTCGAGCAACTTGCCGAGCAGCATGAAGAGCTGAAAGCCGATTTCGATAAGAAATTTGAAATCAAACGCCGCAAGATCACCCAAGGTGATGACTTGGCACCTGGCGTACTGAAGATCGTTAAGGTTTACCTGGCGGTTAAACGTACTATCCAGCCTGGTGACAAGATGGCGGGTCGTCACGGTAACAAGGGTGTGATCTCTAAGATCAACCCAATCGAAGATATGCCGTATGACGAAAATGGTAACCCAGTGGACATCGTACTGAACCCACTAGGTGTACCATCACGTATGAACATAGGTCAGGTTCTCGAAGTGCACTTAGGTGCCGCGGCCAAGGGCATTGGTGATCGCATCACCGCTATGCTCGAAGAGCAGCGTGAACTTGCAGAGCTTCGTGGCTACATCAAGAAGGTGTACGAACTGGGTGAAGACGTGCAGCAGCAGGTCGACATCGACTCGTTCACCGATGAAGAAGTTCTACGTCTTGCTAAGAACCTCAAAGGCGGTATTCCGACTGCGACTCCAGCATTCGACGGCGCGAAAGAGAAAGAGATTAAGGACATGCTTGAACTAGCAGGTCTGCCAACCTCTGGACAGCTGAAGTTGTTTGATGGTCGTACCGGTAACGAGTTTGAACGTCCGGTAACCGTAGGTTACATGTACATGCTTAAACTTAACCACTTGGTTGACGATAAGATGCACGCGCGTTCAACAGGTTCTTACAGTCTTGTTACTCAGCAGCCTCTGGGCGGTAAAGCTCAGTTTGGTGGTCAGCGTTTCGGTGAGATGGAAGTATGGGCACTTGAAGCATACGGTGCCGCTTACACGCTACAAGAAATGCTTACTGTTAAGTCTGATGACGTTAACGGTCGTACTCAGATGTATAAGAACATCGTCGACGGTAACCATCAGATGCAACCAGGTATGCCTGAGTCCTTCAACGTATTGCTGAAGGAGATCCGTTCGCTCGGTATTAACATCGAGTTGGATCAAGAGTAAGACTTGGCCATCGCCGAAGTTTGGCAATAAACGGTGCTCTGCGAGAGCAGGGCACCTGGTTTAACTCCTTCAGGAGAGAAACGTGAAAGACTTATTAAAGTTTCTGAAACAGCAAAGCAAGACTGAAGAATTTGAAGGCATCAAGATCGGCCTAGCGTCGCCTGATCTGATCCGCTCTTGGTCATTTGGTGAAGTTAAGAAGCCAGAAACCATCAACTACCGTACTTTCAAGCCTGAGCGTGAAGGTTTGTTCTGTGCGCGTATTTTTGGTCCAGTTAAAGACTACGAGTGTTTATGCGGTAAGTATAAGCGTCTTAAGCACCGTGGTGTGATTTGTGAGAAGTGTGGCGTAGAAGTTACCCAGACTAAAGTACGTCGTGAGCGTATGGGTCACATCGATCTAGCCAGCCCAGTAGCGCACATTTGGTTCTTGAAGTCTCTGCCGTCTCGTATCGGTTTGATGCTGGATATGACTCTGCGTGATATCGAACGTGTGCTTTACTTCGAATCTTTCGTAGTGATCGAGCCTGGCATGACCAGCCTCGAGCGCGGTCAGATGCTGACCGAGGAAAACTACCTCGACGCACTCGAAGAGTACGGTGATGAGTTCGAAGCTAAGATGGGTGCCGAGGCAGTACTTGAGCTGCTGCGTGCTATCGATCTTGAGAAAGAGATTGAAGAGATGCGCGAAGAGCTGCCATCTATCAACTCTGAGACTCGTCGTAAGAAGATCACTAAGCGTCTGAAGCTGATTGAGGCCTTCTACCAGTCTGGCAACAAGCCAGAGTGGATGATCCTTAAGGTGCTACCGGTTCTGCCACCTGATCTGCGTCCATTGGTTCCACTGGATGGCGGTCGTTTCGCGACTTCAGATCTGAACGATCTGTATCGCCGCGTGATCAACCGTAACAACCGTCTGAAGCGTCTGTTAGACCTGGCTGCACCGGACATCATCGTACGCAACGAAAAGCGTATGCTGCAAGAGTCTGTTGATGCGCTATTGGATAACGGTCGTCGCGGTCGTGCGATCACGGGTTCTAACAAGCGTCCTCTGAAATCTTTGGCCGACATGATCAAGGGTAAGCAGGGTCGTTTCCGTCAGAACCTACTGGGTAAGCGTGTTGACTACTCAGGCCGTTCGGTTATTACCGTAGGTCCTACTCTGCGTCTGCATCAGTGTGGTCTGCCTAAGAAGATGGCACTCGAGCTGTTCAAGCCATTCATCTACGGCAAGCTGGAAGGTCGTGGCCTGGCTACTACCATCAAAGCTGCTAAGAAGATGGTTGAGCGCGAAGTACCAGAGGTTTGGGACGTACTCGATGACGTGATCCGTGAGCATCCTGTGATGCTTAACCGTGCACCAACACTTCACCGTCTTGGTATCCAGGCGTTTGAGCCGGTACTGATTGAAGGTAAGGCGATCCAACTGCACCCATTGGTGTGTGCGGCATACAACGCTGACTTCGACGGTGACCAGATGGCGGTTCACGTGCCACTGACGCTAGAAGCTCAGTTGGAAGCACGTTCACTCATGATGTCTACCAACAACATCCTGTCACCTGCGAACGGTGAGCCGGTGATCACACCGTCACAGGACGTTGTATTGGGTCTGTACTACACCAGCCGTGAGCGTATCAACGGCCGCGGTGAAGGCATGGCATTCGAATCTGTTGCCGAAGTAGAAAAGGCATACCGTACTGGCGTAGCCGAGCTGCACGCTCGCGTTAAGGTACGTATTACTGAGACTACTATCTCTGAAGACGGCGAGCGCACCGAGTCACGTCGTATCGTAGATACTACCGTGGGCCGTGCCCTGTTGTCTCAGGTTCTGCCAAAAGGCCTTTCTTATGATCTGGTTAACCAGAACATGGGTAAGAAGCAGATCTCTAAGCTATTGAACACCTGTTACCGTCAGCTAGGTCTGAAAGATACCGTTATCTTCGCTGACCAATTGATGTATACCGGTTTCCACTTCGCGACCGTTTCTGGTGCGTCTGTGGGTATCAACGACATGGTGATTCCAGATGAGAAATACTCTCTGGTTGCCGATGCTGAAGCCGAAGTACTTGAGATTCAAGAGCAGTTCCAGTCGGGTCTTGTTACCGCCGGTGAGCGTTACAACAAGGTTATCGATATCTGGGCTAGTGCGAACGAAAAAGTTTCTAAGGCGATGATGGATAACCTGTCTACCGAGACAGTGATTAACCGTGATGGCGAAGAAGAAACTCAAGCTTCGTTCAACAGCATCTACATGATGGCCGACTCGGGCGCTCGTGGTAGTGCTGCACAGATTCGTCAGCTAGCGGGTATGCGTGGTCTGATGGCGAAGCCAGATGGCTCGATCATCGAAACCCCAATTACGGCGAACTTCCGTGAAGGTCTAAACGTACTCCAGTACTTTATCTCTACTCACGGTGCGCGTAAGGGTCTAGCGGATACCGCACTTAAGACAGCGAACTCTGGTTACCTGACTCGTCGTCTGGTTGACGTTGCACAAGACTTAGTGGTTATCGAAGACGATTGTGGTACACACGAAGGTCTGACAATGAAGCCGCTGATCGAAGGTGGTGATGTTGTTGAGCCGCTACGTGAGCGTGTACTGGGTCGTGTGGTAGCTGAAGATGTTTACTACCCAGGTACCGAAGATGTACTTGCGCCGCGTAACACCCTGCTTGATGAAGCCTGGTGTGACAAGCTCGAAGAACACTCTATCGACGAAGTTAAGGTTCGTTCTGTAATTAGCTGTGACACAGACTTCGGTGTGTGTGCGGCGTGTTACGGCCGTGACCTTGCACGTGGTCACCTGATTAACCAAGGTGAAGCCATTGGTGTGGTAGCTGCTCAGTCAATCGGTGAGCCAGGTACACAGCTGACGATGCGTACCTTCCACATCGGTGGTGCGGCATCGAGAGCGTCTGCAGAAAACAACGTACAGGTTAAGAATGCCGGTACAGTTAAGCTGCACAACGCTAAGCATGTTACCAACAGTGACGGTAAGCTGGTTATCGTATCGCGTTCATCTGAAATCGCGATTATCGATGAGCTGGGTCGTGAGAAAGAGCGTTACAAGGTGCCTTACGGTACTGTCCTAGAGAAGCTGGAAGACGCAACGGTTAATGCCGGTGAAGTCATCGCTAACTGGGATCCGCACACTCACCCAATCGTTTCTGAGGTAGCGGGTAGCATCAAGTTCGTTGACATGATCGAAGGTGTCACCATGACACGTCAGACCGACGAGCTAACGGGTCTATCTTCTATCGTGGTTATGGATGTGGGTCAACGTCCTACTGCGGGTAAAGAGATGCGTCCGGCGATTCGTCTGGTTGGTGCCGATGGCAATGACCTGATGATCCCTGGTACCGAAGTACCAGCGCAATACTTCTTGCCTGGTAAGGCGATCGTTAACCAAGACGATAACGCACAAATCGCCGTCGGTGACGCGCTTGCACGTATTCCGCAAGAATCATCTAAGACTCGCGATATTACCGGTGGTCTGCCACGCGTTGCAGACTTGTTCGAAGCGCGTAAGCCGAAAGAGCCTGCCATCTTGGCTGAGTACTCAGGTACTATCTCGTTCGGTAAAGAGACCAAAGGTAAGCGTCGTCTAGTGATCACACCTGCCGATGGTGGTAAGCCATACGAGGAGATGATTCCTAAGTGGCGTAACCTGAACGTGTTCGAAGGTGAGAAGGTTGAGCGCGGCGAAGTTATCGCCGACGGTCCAGAAGCTGCACACGACATCCTGCGTCTGCGTGGTATTCACAAGGTGGCTAACTACATCGTTAACGAAGTGCAAGACGTTTACCGTTTGCAAGGCGTGAAGATTAACGATAAGCACATCGAAGTGATCATCCGTCAGATGCTGCGTAAGTGTGAGATCACCGAAGCCGGTGACAGTGAGTTCCTCCCGGGCGAACAGGTTGAAGTGTCTCGCGTTAAGATCGCTAACCGCGAACTTGAAGCGCAAGGCAAAGAACCTGCTAAGTTCGAGCGTGAACTACTGGGTATCACCAAGGCCTCGTTGGCGACCGAGTCGTTTATCTCGGCGGCATCGTTCCAGGAAACCACTCGCGTATTGACCGAAGCTGCCGTAGGCGGTAAGAGCGATAAGCTACGTGGCCTGAAAGAGAACGTGATCGTGGGTCGTCTGATCCCGGCCGGTACAGGTTATGCGTACCACACCAGCCGTAACCAGGCTGCACAGAATGGCCCGGCAGAAGAAGTGCCGGCAATCAGTGCCAGTGAAGCAGAGCAAAACCTTGCCGATCTATTGAACCTGGCGGGCAGCCCTGAATAATCAGTGCTAGTCGGTAAATAGATTGTAAAAAAGGCACCTCGGGTGCCTTTTTTTTACTTAAATTGGGTAAAAAGTTGGCTATTTCTTGACAGCGACCCCTTACCTTTCTAAAATTTCGCGTCCCACACCTGTGGGATATAGATTTTTCACACCTTACTGTTGAGTTTAATCAACTGATTCGGAGCTATACATGGCAACTGTAAACCAGTTGGTACGTAAGCCTCGCTCGCCAAAAGTCATCAAGACTAACGTGCCTGCGTTGAATGCGTGTCCACAAAAGCGTGGTGTTTGTACTCGCGTGTACACAACCACACCTAAAAAACCTAACTCTGCACTACGTAAAGTAGCTCGTGTGCGTCTAACTAACGGTTTCGAAGTTACTTCGTACATCGGCGGTGAAGGCCACAACCTGCAGGAGCACAGCGTGATTCTAATCCGTGGTGGTCGTGTTAAAGACTTACCAGGTGTTCGTTATCACACTGTTCGTGGCGCATTAGACTGTGCTGGTGTTAGTGAGCGTCGTCAAGGACGTTCTAAGTACGGAGCTAAGCGTCCTAAGTCTTAACGTTTTCCGTTAAGTAAGGCCAAGCTAGAGATAAATGTGATTCCAGTTTTGGGGTCCCTGAAGCATACGGAGAAATTGTTATGCCAAGACGTCGCGTTGTAGGACAACGTAAAATCCTACCAGATCCAAAATTTAATAGTGAGTTGCTGGCTAAGTTCATCAACGTCATTATGCAGGACGGCAAAAAGTCGACTGCTGAAAAAATCATTTACAAGGCACTAGACGTTGTCGCTGAGAAGAAAGGCGAAGAGCACCTAGTGATCCTTGAAGCAGCCCTGGATAACGTACGTCCAACTGTCGAGGTTAAGTCTCGTCGTGTTGGTGGTTCTACTTACCAGGTACCATGTGAAGTTCGTCCAGTGCGTCGTAACGCACTAGCGATGCGCTGGTTAGTTGAAGCTGCACGTAAGCGTGGTGAAAAATCTATGGCTCTACGTCTAGCAGGTGAAATGCTAGATGCTGCCGAAAACAAAGGCACTGCTGTTAAGAAGCGCGAAGACGTGCATCGTATGGCAGAAGCAAACAAAGCGTTTGCTCATTACCGCTGGTAATCTTTTGGTGCAGGCGATTGCCTGCACCATGTTTTACATCACTAAGGTGCCTACCTTAGTAAAGAGGGTTTAATCGTGGCTCGTACAACTCCAATTGAGCGCTACCGTAATATCGGTATCTGTGCTCACGTTGACGCAGGAAAAACCACAACTACAGAACGTGTTCTCTTCTATACCGGTATGTCTCACAAGATCGGTGAGGTGCATGATGGCGCTGCCACCATGGACTGGATGGAACAGGAGCAGGAGCGTGGTATTACTATCACCTCGGCGGCAACGACCACGTTCTGGCGCGGTATGGATGCTCAATTTACCGAGCATCGTATCAACATCATCGACACCCCTGGCCACGTTGACTTTACTATTGAAGTTGAGCGTTCGCTACGTGTACTCGATGGCGCAGTAGTTGTGTTCTGTGGTTCATCTGGTGTTGAACCTCAGTCCGAAACTGTATGGCGACAAGCGGACAAGTACCACGTCCCGCGCTTAGTGTTTGTCAATAAGATGGACCGCGCTGGTGCTGACTTTGAACGCGTCGTTGGACAGATACGTAACCGTCTGGGAGCGACTTGTGTACCTATTCAATTGAACATAGGTGCAGAAGAAGAGTTTAAGGGTGTCATTGACCTGATCAAGATGAAGGCCATTAACTGGAACGAATCAGATCAAGGTATGACCTTCAATTATGAAGAAATTCCCGCAGAGTTGGCCGACAAGGCCGCTGAGATGCGTGAATACCTAGTTGAGAGTGCGGCCGAAGCCTCTGAAGAACTGATGGACAAGTATCTTGAAGAAGGTGAGCTATCGGAAGAAGAGATCAAGGCAGCATTACGTCAGCGAACTCTGGCTAACGAGATCGTACTGGCTACCTGTGGTTCTGCATTTAAGAACAAGGGTGTGCAGGCGGTACTCGATGCTGTTATCGATTATTTGCCATCGCCAGTCGAAGTACCCGCCATTAAGGGTATTGACGAAAATGAGAATGAAGTCGAACGTCCAGCGGACGACAACGCGCCATTCTCTGCGTTAGCATTTAAGATCGCGACAGACCCATTCGTAGGAACACTGACCTTTGTGCGTGTTTATTCAGGCGTATTGGAAGCAGGTTCTGGCGTATATAACTCGGTCAAACAAAAGCGTGAGCGTATTGGTCGTATGGTGCAGATGCATGCAAACGACCGTAAAGAGATCAAAGAAGTCCGTGCTGGTGACATCGCGGCGGCTATTGGTCTGAAGGATGTTACCACTGGTGACACCCTATGCGATGCTGACCATAAAGTTATTCTCGAACGTATGGAGTTCCCTGAGCCCGTAATCACGATTGCCGTGGAGCCTAGATCTCAAGCCGACCAAGATAAGATGGGCATTGCGCTGCAGAAACTTGCTGCAGAAGATCCCTCTTTCCGCGTTGAGACCAACGAAGAATCGGGTCAAACCCTGATCTCTGGCATGGGCGAGTTGCACTTAGACATCATCGTCGACCGTATGCGTCGCGAATTCAGTGTCGAATGTAACGTAGGTAAGCCACAAGTAGCGTATCGTGAGACTATTCGCTCGAGTGTAGAAGTCGAAGGCAAGTTCGTTCGTCAATCTGGTGGCCGAGGTCAATTTGGTCACGTTTGGTTGAAGCTTGAACCTCAAGAAGAAGGTTTTGGCTATGAATTTGTCAACGAGATTGTTGGTGGTGTTGTTCCAAGAGAATACATCCCTGCAGTAGATAAAGGTATCCAGGAACAGATGAAGAATGGCGTACTCGCCGGTTTCCCTGTTCTGGACGTCAAAGTAACGCTGTTCGACGGCTCATACCATGATGTCGACTCGAACGAGATGGCGTTTAAGGTGGCCGCCTCTATGGGCTTCAAGAAGGGTGCTCTCGAAGCAGACCCTGTGTTACTCGAACCTTGTATGAAGGTTGAAGTAACCACTCCTGAAGATTACATGGGGGATGTAGTAGGCGACTTGAACCGACGTCGCGGCATGATCGAAGGTATGGACGACGGCATTGGCGGCGTCAAAATCGTTCGAGCTGTAGTACCTCTATCTGAAATGTTTGGTTACGCAACTGACTTGCGTAGCGCTACCCAAGGACGTGCCTCATACTCTATGGAGTTCCTGAAGTACTCGGATGCGCCGCAGAATGTTGCAAAATCAGTTATAGAAGCGCGCGGATAACCGCAAACTAGTCTATAACTCATAATTGAATGCTATTACTCAGCAAGGCTGAGTATTTCTGAAAAGAAAGGAATATATCGTGGCTAAAGAAAAATTTGAACGTAGTAAACCCCATGTTAACGTTGGTACCATCGGTCACGTTGACCATGGTAAAACAACTCTAACTGCTGCTATCTCTCACGTACTGACTAAGACTTACGGTGGTGAAGCTAAAGATTTCGCACAGATCGATAACGCTCCAGAAGAGCGTGAGCGCGGTATTACCATCAATACCTCTCACATCGAGTACGACACTCCAACTCGTCACTACGCACACGTAGACTGCCCAGGCCACGCTGACTATGTTAAAAACATGATCACTGGTGCTGCACAGATGGACGGCGCTATCCTAGTAGTAGCTTCTACTGACGGTCCAATGCCACAGACTCGTGAGCACATCCTGCTTTCTCGTCAGGTAGGTGTACCTTTCATCATCGTATTCATGAACAAGTGTGACATGGTTGACGATGAAGAACTGCTAGAACTAGTTGAGATGGAAGTTCGTGAACTGCTATCTGAATACGACTTCCCAGGTGATGACCTGCCAGTTATCCAAGGTTCAGCTCTGAAAGCCCTAGAAGGCGAGCCAGAGTGGGAAGCTAAGATCCTAGAACTAGCTGAAGCTCTAGATTCTTACATTCCAGAGCCAGAGCGTGCTATCGACGGTGCATTCATTCTGCCAATCGAAGACGTATTCTCAATCTCAGGCCGTGGTACTGTTGTAACTGGTCGTGTTGAGCGCGGTATCGTTAAAGTTGGTGACGAAGTAGAAATCGTAGGTATCAAAGAAACTACTAAGACTACTTGTACTGGTGTTGAAATGTTCCGTAAGCTGCTTGACGAAGGTCGTGCAGGTGAGAACTGTGGTGTACTACTACGTGGTACTAAGCGTGATGAAGTTGAGCGTGGTCAAGTACTGGCTCAGCCTGGTTCAATCACTCCACACACTCAGTTCGAATCAGAAGTATACGTACTGTCAAAAGAAGAAGGTGGTCGTCACACTCCATTCTTCAAAGGCTACCGTCCACAGTTCTACTTCCGTACAACTGACGTAACCGGTACTATCGAGCTGCCAGAAGGCGTTGAAATGGTAATGCCTGGTGACAACATCAAGATGGTTGTTACCCTGATCTGCCCAATCGCGATGGACGAAGGTCTACGTTTCGCTATCCGTGAAGGTGGCCGTACAGTTGGTGCTGGTGTTGTAGCTAAGATCATCGCTTAATAGCATTTGATTTTACAAACACACTGAAAAAGGCAGCTTAGGCTGCCTTTTTTATTGCCGGCGATTTGTTGGAAGAGGGGGCTAGCTTTTCTGATCTGGATAAGTATAATACTCGCCACTTTGAGAGTTAACGCATAACTGCTGTTAATTCGTTCAACGGGCTTGATCTTAAACTTTAGATCAGTATAATAGCCCCTCGCCTTAACCATTAGGCGAAGTTTGTCGGTTCTCGAAACCGACGTAAAATAATACAGCGACTCCGATTTGGAGTCGAACGGTTAAATCATCTCGCTCTGCTTTTCCGGTAAGGAAGAAGCTAGAGGGTGATTTTTTATGTGTCCATTTTAGGAGCTCTGGTCAATGCAGAACCAAAGAATCCGTATCCGCCTCAAAGGATTTGATCATCGTCTGATCGATCAATCTACCGCGGAAATCGTTGAAACTGCTAAGCGCACAGGCGCCCAGGTACGTGGTCCAATCCCACTACCAACGCGTAAAGAGCGTTATACCGTTTTGATCTCTCCACACGTTAATAAAGATGCGCGTGATCAGTACGAACTTCGTACTCATAAGCGTCTTGTTGACATCGTAGAGCCGACTGAAAAGACTGTAGATGCACTTATGCGTCTAGATCTGGCGGCAGGTGTTGACGTTCAAATTAGCTTAGGTTAATTGAGATCCTTAGAAGAGGTTTGAGAGATGGCTATCGGTCTTATCGGTCGTAAAGTAGGTATGACTCGCATCTTCACTGAAGATGGTGCGTCAATACCTGTAACAGTAATTGAAATCGCAGCTAACCGCGTTGCTCAAGTGAAAACTTTAGAAACTGACGGTTACCGTGCACTTCAAATTACTACTGGTACCAAAAAAGCTAATCGCATCACTAAACCAGAAGCAGGTCACTTTGCTAAGGCTGGCGTTGAAGCTGGTCGTGGTTTGTGGGAAATGCGTCTGGCTGACGGTGAAGGCGAAGGCATCGAAGTAGGTGCTGAGCTTAATGTTGATATCTTCGCTGACGTAGCGAAAGTTGATGTTACTGGTCAATCAAAGGGTAAAGGTTTCCAAGGCGGTATCAAGCGTTGGAACTTCCGTACTCAAGATGCAACACACGGTAACTCATTGGCACATAGAGCTAACGGTTCTATCGGTCAAAACCAAACACCTGGTCGCGTTTTCAAAGGTAAGAAAATGTCTGGCCACATGGGTGCAGAGCGTGTTACTACCCAGAATCTAGACGTTGTACGTGTAGACGCTGAGCGTAACCTGCTATTGGTTAAGGGTGCAGTTCCAGGCGCTACTAATGGCGACCTGATCATCAAGCCTGCCGTTAAAGCTTAGGTCTGAGGAGATAGTAATGGAATTGGTATTGAAAGACGCACAGAGTGCTCTTGAAGTTTCCGAAACTACCTTCGGCCGTGACTTTAATGAAGCACTGGTTCATCAGGTAGTTGTAGCATACGCTGCAAACGCGCGTCAGGGTACTCGTGCTCAAAAGACTCGCGCAGAAGTAACTGGCTCTGGCAAAAAGCCATGGCGCCAAAAAGGTACTGGCCGTGCTCGTGCTGGTACTGTTAAAGGCCCAATCTGGCGTGGCGGTGGCGTTTCATTCGCTGCTAAAACCCAAGATCACAGCCAAAAAGTAAACAAGAAGATGTACCGCGGAGCGCTTAAGAGCATTCTGTCTGAATTAGTACGTCAAGATCGTCTTGTTGTTGTTGAGTCATTCGGTGTTGAAGCTCCTAAGACTAAAGAGTTGAAGGCTAAGCTGAAAGACATGAAGCTGGAAGACGTATTAATTGTTACTCCAGAGATTGACGAGAACTTGTTCTTAGCTGCACGCAACCTGTACAAAGTTGACGTTCGCGACGTTGCTGGTATCGATCCAGTAAGCCTAATCGCGTTCGAAAAAGTACTGGTTACTGCCGATGCTGTTAAGCAAATCGAGGAGATGCTGGGATGATAAGCGAAGAACGTTTGCTAAAAGTTATTCTAGCGCCACACATCTCTGAAAAGAGTACTGTTTGCGCTGAAAATAACAACACGGTCGTTTTCCGTGTAGCTATCGATGCGACTAAAGCTGAAGTTAAAGCTGCAGTAGCTAAGTTGTTCGAAGTTGAAGTAGATTCAGTTCGCACTTTGGTTAACAAAGGTAAGACTAAGCGTCACGGTGCCCGTACTGGCCGTCGTAGCGATTGGAAAAAAGCCTATGTGACTTTAGCTGCTGGTGCTGACATCGATTTCGTCGGCGCTGAGTAAGCAAAGGAGAATTATCATGGCAGTTATTAAGTGTAAGCCAACCTCTGCTGGTCGTCGCCACGTTGTTAAAGTGGTGAACAGCGATCTGCATAAGGGTAAACCCTTTGCTGGCCTGTTGGCGAAAAAAGCTAAGAGCGGTGGCCGTAACAACACCGGTCGTATTACTGTTCGTCACGTAGGTGGTGGACACAAGCAGCACTACCGTATTGTTGACTTCAAGCGCAACAAAGACGGTATCCCTGCTAAAGTAGAGCGTTTGGAATATGATCCAAACCGTACCGCTAACATCGCACTTGTTTTGTATGCTGATGGTGAGCGTCGTTATATCCTTGCTGCTAAAGGCATGCAAGCTGGTGATCAAATCCAGTCTGGTATCGATGCTGAAATCAAAGCGGGTAACGCTTTGCCACTACGCAACATCCCAGTAGGTAGCGTTGTTCACGCAGTTGAAATGAAGCCTGGTAAAGGTGCTCAGATCGCTCGTTCAGCAGGTACCTACGTACAAGTTGTAGCTCGTGATGGCGCATACGCCACTCTACGTCTTCGCTCTGGCGAAATGCGTAAAGTGCCAGTAGATTGCCGCGCGACATTAGGTGAAGTTGGTAATGCCGAGCATATGCTACGCCAGTTGGGTAAAGCAGGTGCTAAGCGCTGGAGAGGCGTACGCCCAACAGTTCGTGGTGTTGCAATGAACCCAGTAGACCATCCACATGGTGGTGGTGAAGGCCGTACATCTGGTGGCCGTCACCCAGTGACTCCATGGGGTGTCCCAACTAAGGGTTATAAGACCCGTAGTAACAAACGCACCGACAAGTACATCGTACGTCGTCGTAACAAAAAGTAAGAGGATTCGCCATGCCACGTTCTCTCAAGAAAGGTCCATTCATTGACCTACACTTGCTGAAGAAGGTAGAGAAAGCGATGGAAGCGGGTGACAAGAAGCCTATCAAGACTTGGTCTCGCCGCTCAATGATCATTCCTAACATGATTGGAATGACCATCGCTGTCCATAATGGTCGTCAGCACGTACCTGTGTTCGTAACTGACGAGATGATCGGCCACAAGCTTGGTGAATTTTCACCAACTCGCACTTATCGCGGCCATGCTGCTGATAAGAAAGCGAAGAAGCGTTAATACGGGAGACTCGAGATGGAAGTTTTAGCTAAACATCGTTTTGCCCGTACGTCGCCTCAAAAGTGTCGTTTGGTTGCAGATCAAATTCGTGGACTGCCTGTTGCTAAGGCTCTTGAAATTTTGACTTTCAGCCCTAAGAAAGCAGCTGTACTAGTTAAGAAAGTACTAGACTCTGCTATCGCTAATGCTGAGCACAACGAAGGTGCTGACATTGACGAGCTGAAAGTTGGAAAAGTCTTTGTAGACGAGGGTCCAACTATGAAGCGTATCATGCCACGTGCTAAAGGCCGTGCTGATCGTATTATCAAGCGTACCAGCCACATCACTGTGGTTGTGTCAGATCGCTAGGAGTTAGCAATGGGACAGAAAGTACATCCTAATGGTATCCGTCTGGGTATCACTAAGCCTTGGATCTCGACTTGGTACGCTGATAAATCAGATTATGCCAACAATCTAAGCAGCGACTGGGAAGTGCGTAAGTTTCTAGAAAAGAAACTTAAGCAAGCCTCAGTCTCTAAGATTGTTATCGAGCGTCCAGCTAAGAGTGTTCGCGTTACCATTCACACTGCCCGTCCAGGTGTTGTGATCGGTAAGAAAGGCGAAGATGTTGAAAAGCTGCGCAACGAAGTTGCTAAGTTGACTGGTATTCCAGCTCAAATCAACATCGCTGAAATCCGTAAGCCAGAGCTAGATGCGAAGCTGGTTGCCGAAGGCATCGCTTCTCAGCTAGAGCGTCGTGTAATGTTCCGTCGTGCTATGAAGCGTGCGGTACAGAACGCTATGCGTCTAGGTGCTAAGGGTATCAAAGTTGAAGTGAGCGGCCGTTTAGGCGGTGCTGAGATTGCGCGTTCAGAGTGGTATCGTGAAGGTCGTGTGCCTCTACATACACTGCGTGCTGATATCGATTATTCTACTGCAGAAAGTCACACTCAATACGGTGTGATCGGCGTTAAAGTTTGGGTCTTCAAAGGTGAAGTTCTAGACGGCGTTGTTCCTGCGCTAGAAGAGCCGAAACAGCAGCCGAAGCGTAAGCCTCGCGGTAAATAGGAGAGCTGGCAATGCTGCAACCAAAACGAATGAAGTTTCGTAAAATGTTCAAAGGCCGTAACCGCGGTCTGGCGAACGGCACTGAAGTAAGCTTCGGTGAGTTCGGTTTGAAAGCTGTTGGACGTGGCCGTCTGACTGCTCGTCAAATCGAATCTGCGCGTCGTGCTATGACACGTCACATTAAACGTCAAGGTCAAATTTGGATCCGCGTTTTCCCTGACAAGCCAATCACCTCTAAGCCTCTTGAAGTGCGTATGGGTAAAGGTAAGGGTAACGTTGAATACTGGGTTTGCCAGATTCAAC
The DNA here is from genome assembly GCF_019457575.1 of Shewanella alkalitolerans. Classification (NCBI taxonomy): domain Bacteria; kingdom Pseudomonadati; phylum Pseudomonadota; class Gammaproteobacteria; order Alteromonadales; family Shewanellaceae; genus Shewanella; species Shewanella alkalitolerans. The sequence continues at coordinate 183,746 of NZ_CP080422.1, forward strand.
CTGGTAAGGTTCTTTATGAGATGAATGGTGTATCAGAAGAGTTGGCTCGTGAAGCTTTCACTCTTGCTGCTGCCAAGCTTCCTATTAAGACTACCTTCGTAACTAAGACGGTGATGTAATGAAAGCGAGCGAACTAACTCAGAAGAGCGTTGAAGAACTGAACGCTGAACTGCTTGGTCTGCTGCGTGAGCAGTTTAATCTGCGTATGCAACACGCCACTGGTCAGTTGACTCAGACTCACCAGCTCAAAATCGTGCGTCGTAACATTGCGCGCGTTAAGACCATTATTACTTCTAAGGCGGGTGCATAATGACTGATAAAATCCGTACTTTGCAAGGTCGTGTACTTAGCAACAAGATGGACAAGTCTATCACTGTAGCTATTGAGCGTAAGGTTAAGCATCCTCTATACGGGAAGTTTATCAAGCGTACTACTAAGATCCATGCACATGACGAAACAAATCAGTGTAATGCTGGCGATATCGTGACTATTCGCGAATGCCGTCCGCTGTCTAAGACTAAGTCTTGGACTCTGGTTGAAGTAGTAACAAAAGCCTAATTTAATTAGGTGATTAGCGAAACGGCTCCTAGATTTGGGGCCGTTTTTATTTTTAATACTATCTATTCCTATTTTGCGGTGTTATACTTGCGCGCCATTTTAGACGTTATTTGGTCTAGAATGGTTTAAAAATGCCCCAAATATGGGATTAGTGAAGTAACGATAGCGGAGCACTTAAAATGATCCAAATGCAATCGACTCTAGAAGTCGCCTGTAACAGTGGCGCTCGTAGAGTTCAGTGTATTAAGGTCTTGGGTGGCTCTCATCGTCGTTATGCCGGTATCGGCGACGTCATCAAGGTTTCTGTAAAAGAAGCAATTCCTCGCGGTAAAGCGAAGAAAGGTGACGTGTATAACGCGGTGGTAGTCCGTACTAAGAAAGGCGTACGTCGTCCAGATGGTTCTGTCATTCGCTTCGATCGCAATGCAGCGGTATTGCTAAACGCAAACCTTGCACCGATTGGTACTCGTATCTTTGGACCAGTGACGCGTGAACTGCGTACAGAACAATTTATGAAAATTGTTTCTCTGGCACCAGAAGTACTGTAAGGAGCTTCAAAATGGCAGCTAAAATCCGTCGTGAAGACGAAGTAATTGTACTAGCAGGTAAAGACAAGGGTAAACGCGGTAAGGTTTCTCGAGTTTTACCAACTGGTAAATTAATTGTAGAAGGCATCAATCTGATCAAGAAGCACCAGAAGCCTAACCCACAAATGGGTGTGACTGGTGGTATCGTTGAGAAAGAAGCGCCAATACAAGCATCAAATGTAGCGATTTTCAACTCTGCCACTGGCAAAGCTGATCGCGTTGGTTTCCGATTTGAAGACGGCAAAAAAGTCCGTTTCTTTAAGTCGAACAGTGAACTCGTTAAGTAATTGGAGTAAACGATGGCGAAACTGCATGATAAATATAAAGAGACTGTTATCGCTGAGCTTTCTAAGAAGTTCGGTTATACCAGTGTCATGCAAGTCCCTCGGATTGAGAAAATCACCCTTAATATGGGTGTTGGCGAAGCTGTAGCAGATAAGAAAGTTATGGAGCACGCGCTTCGTGACATGACTGCTATCGCTGGTCAAAAGCCAGTTGTAACTGTTGCTCGTAAATCAGTTGCTGGTTTTAAAATCCGTGATGGCTACCCGATCGGCTGCAAGGTTACCCTGCGTGGTGAACGCATGTGGGAATTCCTTGAGCGTTTAGTTGATATCGCAATCCCGCGTATCCGCGACTTCCGTGGTCTGAGCGCTAAGTCGTTCGACGGACGTGGTAACTACGCAATGGGTGTACGTGAGCAAATCATCTTCCCGGAAATCGATTACGATAAAATCGATAAGATCCGCGGTATGGATATTGTTATCACTACTACTGCGAAGAATGACGAAGAAGGCCGTGCTTTACTAGACGCCTTTAACTTCCCATTCAAGAAATAAGGGTAGCGAAATGGCAAAAAGTTCAATGAAAGCACGTGAAGCAAAACGTGCCAAGCTCGTGGCTAAGTATGCTGAAAAGCGTCTAGCTCTTAAGGCTATCATTAGCAATCCAACTACTTCTGATGAAGATCGTTGGGATGCAGTTCTTAAGCTGCAAGGTCTACCACGTGACTCAAGTGCTGCGCGTCAGCGTAATCGTTGTAGTCAAACTGGTCGCCCACATGGTTTCCTACGCAAGTTCGGCCTGAGCCGTATCAAATTGCGTGAAGCTACCATGCGTGGTGAAGTTCCTGGTCTGCGTAAGGCCAGCTGGTAATACTTGTCACGGAGTAAGCTAATATGAGCATGCAAGATCCAATTGCGGATATGTTAACTCGCATTCGTAACGGCCAAGCTGCTAACAAAGTATCAGTATCTATGCCTTCTGCTAAGCTGAAAGTTGCTATCGCACAGACGCTTAAAGAAGAAGGTTACATCACTGACTACACCGTAGCAGGCGAAGCCAAGCCGGTTTTGGAAATCACTTTGAAGTATTTCCAAGGCCAACCAGTCGTTGAGACTATCCAGCGCGTAAGTCGTCCTGGTCTTCGTATTTACAAAGGTAAAAACGATCTACCAAAGGTGATGGGCGGTCTGGGTGTCGCAATCGTGTCCACTTCTAAAGGTTTGATGACTGATCGTGCCGCCCGCCAACAAGGCATGGGTGGAGAAGTTATCTGCTACGTAGCATAAGGAGCTAGCAATGTCTCGTGTCGCAAAAGCACCAGTCGCTATCCCTGCAGGCGTAGAAGTGACTTTAAACGAACAAACTATCACCGTAAAAGGTGCTAAAGGTAGTTTGACTCGAGTAATCAACGCTGACGTTTCTGTTGTTGTTGAAAACAACGAAATCAAGTGTTCACCAGCTGAAGGCGTAACTAGCGCTGCACAAGCTGGTACAGCTCGAGCACTAATCAACAACATGGTTGTTGGTGTTAACGAAGGTTTCGAAAGAAAGCTGACTCTAGTTGGTGTTGGTTACCGTGCAAAAATTGCTGGTAACGGTATCGACCTGACTCTAGGTTTCTCACACCCTCTAGTACACCAGCTTCCTGACGGCGTAACTGCTGAGTGTCCATCACAAACTGAAATCGTACTTAAGAGTACTGATAAGCAGCTTGTTGGTCAGGTTGCAGCAGAAATTCGTGGCTACCGTCCACCAGAGCCTTACAAAGGCAAGGGTGTTCGCTATGCTGATGAACAAGTACGCCGTAAAGAGGCTAAGAAGAAGTAGGTAACGCGATATGGATAAGAAAACATCTCGCTTACGCCGCGCGACTCGCGCCCGTAAGAAGATCCAAGAGCTGGGCGTTAACCGTCTGGTTGTACATCGTACACCACGTCACACATACGCACAGGTTATTGATGCCAACGCGCAAGTTGTGGCGGCAGCTTCTACTGCTGAAAAAGCGGTATCAGAGCAGCTTAAATACACAGGTAACGTAGAAGCGGCTAAAGCAGTAGGTAAGACTATTGCTGAGCGTGCTATCGAGAAAGGCGTAACTGTAGTTGCATTCGATCGTTCCGGCTTTAAGTATCACGGACGCGTAGCTGCCCTGGCAGACGCTGCTCGTGAAGCTGGCCTACAGTTCTAAGGAATGATTAAAAATGGCTAAATTTGAAGCTCCACAAAAAGACGATCTGCAAGAGAAGTTAGTTGCAGTAAATCGTGTTTCTAAAGTAGTTAAAGGCGGACGTATCTTTAGCTTCACTGCACTGACTGTAGTGGGTGACGGCAACGGTAAAGTCGGCTATGGCTATGGTAAAGCGCGTGAAGTACCTGCTGCTATCCAGAAAGCAATGGAAAAGGCTCGCCGTAACATTGTTTCTGTTGAACTTGTAAATGGTACTTTGCACCACCCTGTTAAGGGCCGTCACACTGGTTCGCGTGTTTACATGCAACCAGCTTCTGAAGGTACTGGTATTATTGCCGGTGGTGCGATGCGTGCCGTATTGGAAGTAGCAGGCGTTCATAACGTTCTGTCAAAAGCATACGGTTCTACTAACCCGATCAACATCGTTCGCGCAACTGTAGATGCGTTGGTGCACATGAAGTCACCAGCTCAAATCGCAGCTAAGCGTGGCCTGAATGTTGATGAAATTCGAGGTTAAGCACCATGGCTACTAAAACATTAAAAGTAACTCAGACTAAGAGTTCAATTGGCCGTCTGCCTAAGCACCGCGCCACATTGACTGGTCTAGGTCTACGCCGTATTAATCACACCGTTGAGCTGGAAGATACTCCTGCTGTTCGCGGTATGATTAACAAGGTTTACTACATGGTTAAGGTGGAGGATTAATCAATGAAATTGAATACTCTATCACCTGCTGCAGGTGCAAAATCAGCAGCTAAGCGTGTAGGTCGCGGTATCGGTTCTGGCCTAGGTAAGACTGCTGGTCGCGGTCACAAAGGTCAGAAGTCACGTTCTGGTGGCGGTGTTCGCGTCGGTTTCGAAGGTGGTCAAATGCCACTTAAGATCCGTTTGCCTAAGTTTGGTTTTACTTCGCGTAAAGCGATGGTAACTGCCGAAATTCGTGTAAGCGAACTGGCTAAAGTTAACGGTGATGTTGTCGACTTGAATGCACTGAAAGATGCGAATCTTGTTACTCGCAACATACAGTTTGCTAAAGTCGTTCTTTCAGGTACCATTGAACGCCCAGTGACCGTTAAAGGTCTGAAGGTAACCAAAGGTGCACGTGCAGCGATCGAAGCTGCCGGCGGAAAGATCGAGGAATAATACGTCGATGGCAAAACCAGGACTTGATTTAAAAAGCGCGAAGGGCGGTTTATCAGAATTGAAAGCCCGCCTACTGTTCGTGATTGGTGCGATTATCGTCTTTAGAGCCGGTTCGTTCGTACCAATTCCTGGTATTGACGCAGCTGTATTAGCAGAGCTGTTTAATCAGCAGAAGGGTACCATCTTAGGCATGTTTAACATGTTCTCTGGTGGCGCCCTTGAACGTGCTTCTATCTTTGCTCTTGGTATCATGCCGTACATCTCGGCATCGATCATCATGCAGCTATTGACTGTGGTACATCCTGCACTGGCCGAACTGAAGAAGGAAGGCGAGTCAGGACGTAAGAAGATCAGTCAGTATACTCGATATGGCACACTGGTCTTGGGTACATTCCAAGCGATCGGTATCGCAACGGGTCTGCCAAACCTGGTCCCTGGTTTAGTTGTAAACCTTGGATTCGGTTTCTACTTCGTTGCAGTAGTGAGTTTGGTCACAGGAACCATGTTCCTCATGTGGCTGGGTGAACAGATCACCGAACGAGGCATAGGTAACGGTATCTCGATTCTTATTTTCGCAGGTATTGTAGCCGGTCTACCTTCTGCTATCGGCCAAACGGCCGAGCAGGCGCGTCAAGGCGACTTGAACGTACTAGTATTATTGTTGATTGCAGTGATCGTATTTGCTGTGACCTATTTTGTTGTGTTTGTGGAGCGTGGACAGCGTCGTATCGTTGTTAACTATGCTAAGCGTCAGCAGGGCCGTAAGGTGTTTGCCGCGCAGAGCACTCACTTACCGCTTAAGGTCAACATGGCAGGTGTGATTCCACCAATCTTTGCGTCAAGCATCATTTTGTTCCCAGGCACACTGGCTCAGTGGTTTGGTCAGAATGAAGGCTTGTCTTGGTTAAGTGATTTTTCACTTGCTGTATCGCCAGGTCAGCCGCTTTACTCATTGTTGTATGCAACAGCGATTATCTTCTTCTGTTTCTTCTATACTGCGTTGGTATTTAACCCACGTGAAACAGCAGACAATCTGAAGAAGAGTGGTGCGTTTATTCCCGGGATCCGTCCTGGAGAACAGACTTCGCGATATATAGATAAAGTAATGACTCGCCTAACACTGGCCGGTGCATTATATATTACCTTTATCTGTTTAATTCCGGAGTTCATGTTAATCGCGTGGAAAGTACAGTTCTATTTTGGCGGTACTTCACTACTAATTATGGTAGTCGTGATCATGGACTTCATGGCTCAGGTTCAGACCCATATGATGTCACATCAGTATGAGTCTGTGATGAAGAAAGCTAACCTAGTGAATAAAGCGAACTTAGATCGCTTTGGTCGCTAAGTAGCTTTACGGAGTGATGAAATGAAAGTTCGAGCTTCCGTGAAGAAGATCTGCCGTAACTGCAAGATCGTAAAGCGTAGCGGCGTTGTACGCGTTATCTGTGTTGAACCAAAACACAAACAGCGTCAAGGCTAAAAACTTTTTGACCAGCTCAGTTTCTGAGCTGGTCAAAATATTATTTGCAAAATCGTCATCTGTCGAGTATCCTACCGGGCTTTTCACAGATGGCCTTTAACTTATGAGGAGTGCATAGTGGCCCGTATCGCTGGCATTAACATTCCTGATCAGAAGCACACAGTCATTGCATTGACTGCTATCTACGGTATTGGACTAACTCGCGCACAACAAATCTGCGCGGCTACTTCAATTGCTGAAGATGCTAAGATCAAGGAATTGAGCGAAGCTCAAATAGACACACTACGCGAAGAAGTTGCTAAATACATTGTAGAAGGTGACTTGCGTCGTGAGATCTCTATGAACATCAAGCGTCTGATGGACCTTGGTTGTTATCGTGGTCTCCGCCACCGTCGTAGCCTGCCCCTTCGTGGGCAACGTACCAAGACCAATGCGCGTACTCGCAAAGGTCCACGTAAGCCAATTAGAAAGTAACGGGAAGGTAAACCAATATGGCTAAAGTTCCGTCACGTTCAACGCGCAAGCGCGTACGTAAACAGGTTGCTGATGGCATGGCTCATATCCATGCATCTTTCAACAACACCATTATCACCATTACAGATCGTCAAGGTAATGCACTTTCTTGGGCAACTTCTGGTGGTTCAGGTTTCCGTGGTTCACGTAAATCTACCCCATTTGCTGCACAGGTAGCTGCTGAGCGCGCAGGTGTTGCTGCTCAGGACTACGGTGTTAAAAACCTTGAAGTTTTCGTGAAGGGTCCAGGTCCAGGACGTGAGTCAGCTATTCGAGCGCTGAACGCGGTTGGTTACAAGATAACCAACATTACCGATGTGACGCCGATCCCTCATAATGGTTGTCGTCCTCCTAAGAAACGTCGCGTGTAATCGCCCCGTTTTTAATAGGATAGTTGGAGAAAGAACATGGCAAGATACTTGGGTCCAAAGCTCAAGCTCACTCGCCGAGAAGGTACTGACCTTTTCCTGAAAAGCGGTGTGAGAGCAATTGATTCGAAGTGTAAGCTTGAAGCTGCACCTGGACAACACGGCGCTCGTAAAGCTCGTTTGTCTGAGTACGGCGTTCAGCTGCGCGAAAAACAAAAAGTTCGTCGTACTTATGGTGTGCTTGAAAAGCAATTCCGTAACTACTACAAAGACGCTGCACGTCTAAAAGGTAACACTGGTGAAAACCTGCTTACTCTTTTGGAAACTCGTTTAGATAACGTTGTTTATCGTATGGGTTTTGGTGCTACCCGTGCTGAAGCACGTCAGCTAGTTAGCCATAAGTCAATTATGGTAAACGGCCGCGTTGTTAACATTCCATCATTCAAAGTGTCTGCGAATGATGTAATTAGCGTTCGTGAGAAGTCTCAAAAGCAAGCTCGTATCAAAGCTGCTCTAGAGGTTGCTTCTCAGCGCGAAAAGCCAACATGGGTTGAAGTAGATGCCGCTAAGATGGAAGGTGCTTTCAAGCGTCTGCCTGAGCGTAGCGATTTATCTGCGGATATTAACGAACAGCTGATCGTCGAGCTTTACTCTAAGTAAAGCTAATAAACAAGAGAGGACACAATGCAGGGTTCTGTTACAGAATTTCTTAAACCGCGTCTCGTTGATATCGAGCAGGTTAACCCAACACGTGCCAAGGTTACACTGGAGCCGCTTGAGCGTGGTTTTGGTCATACTTTAGGTAACGCGTTGCGTCGTATCCTATTGTCGTCTATGCCCGGCTGCGCGGTTACCGAAGTCGAGATTGATGGTGTACTGCACGAATACAGCAGCAAGGAAGGCGTACAAGAGGATATCCTAGAGATCCTACTAAACCTTAAAGGTTTAGCAGTGGTTATCGAGGGTAAAGACGAGGCTATGCTTACATTAAGCAAGTCAGGCGCAGGCCCTGTTACCGCAGCAGATATCACGCACGATGGTGATGTTACTATTATGAATCCTGATCATGTTATCTGTCATCTGACTGGTAACAATGACATTAGCATGCGTATCCGCGTTGAGCGTGGTCGTGGTTATGTACCAGCTTCGGCTCGTGCACAAACTGAAGACGACGATCGCCCAATTGGCCGTCTGCTAGTGGATTCATCTTTCTCACCTGTCGCGCGTATTGCTTACAATGTTGAAGCAGCACGTGTTGAACAGCGTACTGACTTAGACAAACTCGTTATCGATATGACCACTAACGGCACTATCGATCCTGAGGAAGCGATTCGTCGTTCTGCAACCATCCTGGCTGAACAGCTGGATGCGTTTGTTGAGCTTCGTGATGTCACTGAGCCAGAACAGAAAGAAGAGAAACCAGAGTTCGACCCAATTCTGTTGCGTCCTGTCGACGATCTAGAGCTAACTGTACGTTCGGCTAACTGTTTGAAAGCCGAAGCGATTCATTACATCGGAGATCTGGTACAGCGTACTGAGGTTGAGCTACTTAAAACACCTAACTTGGGTAAGAAGTCTCTTACCGAAATTAAGGATGTGTTGGCTTCTCGCGGACTTTCATTAGGTATGCGTCTAGAAAACTGGCCTCCAGCCAGTTTAGCAGACGACCTATAAGTCCTAGTTTGTACAGATTTAGGTAATAAGGATTAGGTCATGCGCCATCGTAAGAGTGGTCGTCAACTAAACCGTAACAGCAGTCATCGTCAAGCTATGTTTCGTAACATGGCAAGCTCTTTAGTCCGTCACGAAGTGATCAAGACTACTGTAGCTAAAGCGAAAGAATTGCGTCGCGTAGTTGAACCTCTAATAACACTTGCTAAGAGTGACAGTGTTGCAAACCGTCGTTTGGCATTTGCACGTACTCGCGACGCTGAAGTCGTAGGTAAGTTATTTAATGAATTGGGTCCACGCTACCAGGAACGTCCTGGTGGATACACCCGTATCCTTAAGTGCGGTCTTCGTACTGGTGATAAGGCGCCTATGGCGTATATCGAACTAGTAGGTCGTCCAGAAGCTGCTGAAGCTGTTGAAGAAGCTGCTGAGTAACACTTAAGTTCATTGTAAAAAGCCGGGCAATGCCCGGCTTTTTTATGGCTTCAAATCTATTCTACCCAATCTGCCTTCTCGGCGATCTCCTTAGGGATCGACAGATGCCATTTGGCCACGCCAGACAGGCTGAATCGAAACGCCCCCTTGCTGTCACTGATATCCCCTAAACTGCTGGCCTGCTCGCCGGCTAACAGTCGATTAATCAATTTGGCGGCCAGTAGGCCATGTTCATAGCCGTTAAGCACATAACCGCCTGGGTTAGCATGTCTGCCAACGGTAAAGTCCCAAAAACCGAAATGGGGTACTGGGGCGTGGTCTGCCGTCCAGGCGATCATCTCACTCGGGTCCATATAGTCGCCACCGTCTTTGGTTAGTGTGTGATAGAGCCCGGTAAAAACCCCCTGGTAGCCTGCCTTCTTGGCATCTATCACCGCCTGTTGCCACTCCTTGGCCGAATTGGTCAGGGTGAAGGCTATGGTCAGCTTGCCTATCTGTATGGGCTTAAAGTCGGCGCTGATCGGGCTGAAGGCCGCGCGGGAGGTCGCGCTATTATCAGAAAGGATCAGCAGCTTCTTGGTCTCTTTCCCAGGCAGTAGGCAATCGACTAGGAGTAGGGAACGTTTGAACAGCGGCCGCTCGAGTATGCCGGTAAACTGCCGATTGCCCTGCAGGCCATGATCTCTGGGGTTAGTATTGAGGCCGAGAAATACAACTGGGGTCTTGGTGGTTGCGATGCGCTCACTCAGCAGTGAGATGGCGTTGTCGTCGGCGAGTATGATGATGTCTGGCTTGTCGCGTTTAACGGCTTCCCAGGCGTCGTCAGCGCGTTTGACATAGGCATCACGGGGGAGACGCTTGGAGTCGAGATAGATCTCCGTCATCTTAGTGGGCTCGCTAAGGTTTTCCAATATCGCCTGGCGATAGTCTTTCACCCAGGGGTAGCCCTCATGATAGCTGTGAATGAACATCAGCCTGGCGGCCGATGCGGGTAGGCTGGTCCAGAGGAGTAGGAGGCAGACAAGTATGCGCATGGATGGATTTCCCTTAAAGCTTTCACCCCAAAGTCTTTTACATAGTTATAGTCGATCTTGCTCCTAAGTAGTGCACAGGTAATAAAAAAGGCCTCAAATGAGGCCTTTAGGTTTTCACGCTAAGAATATGCAGTCTAGTAACCGGATTTCTGTGTAGAGTCGTATTCGAGTTTCTCGTGGGTCTGGCCCATGGCCTCGGCAACTTCTGGCGGCATGTAGTTTTCGTCATGCTTGGCCAATACTTCGGTGGCTTCCAGCTTACCACCTTCGATCAGTACGCCCTGGGCGACGATACCTTGTCCCTCACGGAAGAGGTCGGGTAATAGATCGTCATAGGTCACCATGACTTCGCCACCGGCGGCGTCATGTACGACAAACTCAACGTGTAGGCTCTCTGGATCGCGAACCAGAGAACCTACGGTGACCATGCCACCGACACGAATACGTTGACCGATTTCTGGCTTAACGCCTGTGTCTTTCTTACCGTGAACGATCTCTGTTGGGGTATAGAAAAGGTTCAAGTTCGAATTGAGCGCATAAAGTAGCAAGGACGCGATGGCGGCTACGCCACCAATCAGGGCGGTTGCTAAGGCGAGTCTTTTCTTACGTCTGGCGTTCACTGTTCTTTACTCCGGTTGGCTTTGAGGCGTTCTTCGCGTTGCATCTTCTTGGATATCTCGGTAAGGATCTTGCGCTTCTGGCGCAGACTTACCACGATTAAGGTTCCTAGTGCGAAGGCGGTTATGCCGTAAGATAGCCACACATAAAAGGCGTAGCCACCCATGTTAAAAAAATCTGCTAATGAATCGAACTGCATTATTTGACTCCTTCAGCTTGCGCGAGTTCCCTGACCCAGGGACGCATACCGTTTCTGGCAAGGATCTCGGCTCTGAAACGAATAAGCGTGATAGCGCCTATCATCAGACCGAAACCGAAGATGTTGATCAGCAGTGGATATAACATCTCAGGCGCCATAGATGACTTCTCGGTGATCTTGATGGTGGCAGGCTGGTGTAGTGAGTTCCACCACTCTACCGAGTACTTGATGATAGGAATGTTGATCACGCCCACGATGGCCAGAATACCGGCGGCGCGTGCGGCGAGTACCTTATCTTCGAAAGAGGCGTACAGAGAGATCACACCCAGGTAGAGGAACAGCAACACAAGTTCTGATGTCAGGCGAGCGTCCCACACCCACCAGGTGCCCCACATAGGCTTGCCCCAAGCTGCACCTGTGATGAGGGCGATAAAGGTAACGACCGCACCGATAGGCGCAATGGCCGCTGCCGCCCAGTCGGCAGACTTAATCTGCCATACCAGGCCGATAAAGGCCGAGGTCGCCATCGCCATGTAGGCCGACATAGACATAGAAGCCGCAGGTACGTGGATGAAGATGATGCGATAACTGTCACCCTGCTGGTAATCTACCGGCGCAAACAACAGACCCCAGATAGAACCCACACCAATAAACGCGATTGCAAGCGTCGCAAACCAAGGCAATAGCCTGCCGGAAAGGTTATAGGCTTTTTGAGGGTCTGCGTAAGAATGTAGCCATTTCCACATATTAGTTAGTACTCACTCTTAATGAGGCACCAATTGCAAAAGGTGCCAATATTAACGAACCGACCAGCATAGCGCCTATGATAGCGAGATGGCCGCTGTAGGGTAGATTTAGACCAGCGGCATCGATGGCGCTGGTTGCAAAAATTAGTACAGGTATGTAAAGCGGTAGGATCAACAGGCTCAGCAGCACGCCGCCCTTACGCAGGCCGACGGTAAGCGCGACACCTATGGCGCCCAACAGGCTGAGTACGGGCGTGCCCAGTGCCAGGGTGGCCATCAGTGCGCCATAGCTGTTGGCTTCAAGATGCAGCAGCACGGCCAGTAGCGGGGCAACCAGTATCAGTGGTACGCCGGTCAATATCCAGTGGGCCAGCACTTTTGCCAATACCATGAGTGACAATGGCTGTGGGCTAAGCAGCATCTGTTCCAGGCTACCATCGACGAAGTCCGCCTTAAACAGTCGCTCGAGTGACAACATAGATGCCAGCAGGGCGGCTACCCAGATGATCCCCGGTGCAACGCGAGTCAGTACCTGCGGCTCGGGGCCAATGCCCAGTGGGAAGAGGGTGACCACCAGGATAAAAAACAGTAAGGGATTGAAGATGTCACCCTTATGACGAATTGCTATCTTAAGATCGCGTCTAAGCAGGGTGAAAAACGCTTGGGTGAAACTGATACCTTTATTCATTCACTGCACCTTTAAATAAAGCGGTAATCGAGGCGAATCTTACGGAGAATATCGTCACCGATAATGCTCATATCCTGGTGGGTGGTCATGATGACACAGCCGCCGCTTTGAGCATGTTGTAAAAACAGGTGTTCCAATTCTTCGACGCCTTTCTTATCGATTGCAGTAAATGGTTCGTCCAGCAGCCAGACCTTACAGTTGGTATGCCAGAGTCGGGCTAGGGCGGTACGACGATGTTGACCCGCCGACAGGTGGCCGGCCAAAGCCTCTTCGAAGCCAGACAGGTTTACCTTAGCGAGGATCTGGTTGGTCTCGAAATCATCATACCCGCTGATTCTTAAATTGAAGTTAAGATTCTCTTCGGCAGTTAACTCGCTTTTTACACCTGCAAGGTGGCCCAGATACAAAAGATCGTCATTGTATTCGTCGCGGCAGCGGGTAATGTCAGTACCCTTGTATTTGGCTTCGCCCGCATAGGGACGCGACAGACCGGCGAGGATCCTCAGCAGGCTGGTTTTACCCGCGCCATTGGGGCCTTCGATTTGAACTATCTCACCCGCTTGGATATCAAAGCTCAGCTCGTCGAAGAGAATTCGCTCTTCGCGGATACAAGTCAAGTTATCGGCTGATACCAGTGTTGTTGCTGTTTTTTCTTCTACCACTGAACCCTCTATCTCAAGCCTGATGTAAACATAAGCGATATTAACATAATCCCCTTGAGGGGTTTAGTCTTGCTATCTGATTAGTGTCAGCAATTTGATATGCTTCCAAAAAGTAAAACCTTTTCGTCATTGAGATTGAACTTTTTCAACAATTGCTAATGTATCAGGTAACTCGGGCACCTATAACATGTTGAACCATCAAATTCTGATATTAATCACAAAAAGGTGAGATTTGTTGAAGTTTGATGTATCCTAGGGCTGCTATAGAATAAGTCTGCCCCAGTTTAGGGTGGCATAGAGCTCTGTTAATATTTGCATTAGGAACATTGAACATGAAAAAACTGTTAGCATTGTCTGCAGTGGCTGCATTGACCTTGTCTGCAAACACTTTTGCACAAGAAGGTGAAGCTGTATATAACAAGGCATGCCATGTATGCCACAGTATGGGTGTCGCCGGTGCCCCTAAAGCTCATGATGCAGCTGCATGGGAGCCTCGTTTAGCGAAAGGCCTAGACGCACTACTAGGTAGTGTTAAGACTGGTCTGAACGCTATGCCACCAGGTGGTATGTGCACAGATTGTACCGACGAAGATTACAAGAACGCTATCGAGTTCATGTCTAAGTAATTTGACTTCGTTGAAAAAAGCCGACCTTATGGTCGGTTTTTTTATGCCTGTCGCCAAGTAGTTTTTAATATAGAGACTCTTGCGATCAAGATAGGTGAGCAATAAAAAAGCCGGCTAATGCCGGCTTTTCTGTTTGGTATGAAATCAGGATTACTGAACCGGTATTATTGAACCAGAGTATCAATCACTAGCTTAGCGGTTGACCCCACGTCCATGGTTTCCAGACGGCCCTGTAGATCGCCAGGCTGCGCCTTAACCGAACCATGCTTAGAGAGTACGGCGATCACTTCAACCTGTTTGGCGTCGCTCAGCTTGATATCGCCGCCCATGCCAGCGCTGTCATCTAAGGTGATAGAGACAGGCAGAGATTTCGCCGATACCTTAGTCGCCGCTAGGGGGACCTTAGGGCCTTGGGTGTTGCGGGCAAAGATAAACAGCATATCGCTACCGCTGACATTCTCTAGCAGCTCGGGTGCGATTGACACATCTATGGTTACCGTCTTACCGGTAGTGGCCTTGGCCTGCTGATGAGTCGCATCGTTAGGCATCTCGCCAGTTTCGGCTTGCATTCTCATCTTGGCGCTCTCGATGGCATTGATGATGGCGCTACGGTCCACATCGCTTCTGTCGCTATCGAGAATGATCTGCCAGGCATCGATCGCCTTCTTATATTGAGCGCTGAAGAAGGCGTCCATACCGACAAGCAGTAGGGTTGAAGGATCTTCAGGATCTAATGCCAATGATTGGTCGATAATGGCCTGTACCGCAGGAGTGATTCTTTGGTTGGCCTTGTAGTACATGGCTGTCGCCTTAGGACCAAGCAGCTCGGCGTGGGTACCCACTAGCTCCATCGCCTTGTCGAATGCTTTTACCGCATCATCATAACGGTTGGCGCTGATGTAGGCATGGCCAAGGCTAAACAGCAGTTGGCTGTTTTCCGGCTCGGCTTGCAGCTGTGATTCCATCATCTGAATGCGCTGGGTCATGATCTGGGCGGCATCCATTCCTGCGTGTGGATTGTCGGGAACCGCCTTGTCCAGGTTGGCATACGCACCTAGGTTGGCATAGAAGTAGCCAGAAACACCTAATACCACCACAGACATCAATGTTGGCCAGAGTAGGCTCTTAGGCTTGATCTGACCGACCAGAGATTCATCTTCACCTTGCTTCATATCCTGAAGCAGGCTGATCTCGAGTTCTTTCTTTAGCGCGTTAAACTCATCTTGATCCAGCAGCTCATCCTCAAGTTCCTTCTCTAGGGTCGCCAGGCGATTGTTAAAAAGTTCGAGGTTGGTGGCCTTACGCACACCGGCTTCTTCGGCCTGCAGCATCTTTTGCTGGCGGAAGTGTGGAAACCAAATCAGCACAAGGCTGACTAATACAAAAAGCGCAATAAAAATCCAGAGTGTGGTCATTATTTCTTTTTCACATTAGTTGCAGGAATGCGGGAATGCCGCGCGATATAGGGATCAGATTATACGGAAAGATTATTCATTGAACAGTAATATAAGGGTTTCCAGCCGTTAAATACTGATACTTTTGCACTGGTTCACAGTTCGATTCTATTTTCAAAAATTGGCTGAAACTTAAGTTTCAAACAAGGGTCAGAGCATAAAATCTGCCAGTTTATAACAATTGTAACCCTGCGTTTCTGTTCGCAAGAATGAGACAGGTCACCCAGAATTGTGCGAAAGAGGCAGACAGATACAATAGCAAATACTAAAATGACTCAAATTTTGTACCTTGAGTAGTGTGAATTGCAAACTCTGGTGAATTAGGTGAAGCTAATGCTTCAGCTGGTTCCCATATAGGACTGAGGAAACCCCATGATCCCTGAATTAGGACACTTTTCGTTGATAATAGGATTGGCATTCGCCTTTCTATTGGCCAGCGTCCCCTTAATCGGTGTTGCTCGCAAAGATCAATATCTGGTGCGTTATGCCTGGCCGTTGAGTTACGGCATGTTTTTCTTTATCGCTCTCTCTGTCATCGTCCTGGGTTATAGCTTTGCCGTTGACGATTTCTCTGTAGCCTATGTTGCACACCACTCAAATTCTCAGTTGCCGATCTTCTTCAAGATCGCCGCGGTATGGGGTGGTCATGAAGGTTCATTACTCTTCTGGGTGTTTGCCCTGTCTGTCTGGACGGCATCGGTTGCCTTCTTCAGTAAGGGGTTAGAAGAGGTCTTCACCGCTCGCGTACTCGCCATTCTGGCGATGATAGTGATCGGCTTCTGTCTCTTCATGCTGCTGACTTCGAGCCCATTTGAGCGCCTGTTCCCGATTCCTATGGAGGGACGCGACCTTAACCCTATGCTGCAGGACGTGGGACTCATCTTCCACCCACCAATGCTGTACCTGGGCTATGTTGGTTTCTCGGTGAGCTTTGCCTTCGCCATCGCCGCGCTCATGGGCGGACGTCTCGATTCTGCCTGGGCACGTTGGAGCCGTCCTTGGACCCTAGCTGCGTGGATCTTCCTGACCGGCGGTATCTCGCTCGGTTCTTGGTGGGCATATTACGAGTTAGGCTGGGGCGGCTGGTGGTTCTGGGATCCCGTCGAAAACGCCTCATTCATGCCTTGGCTGATTGGTACCGCACTACTGCACTCAGTGATCGTGACCGAGAAGCGTGCAACCTTCCGTAACTGGACGGTACTCCTCTCTATCTTCGCATTCTCTCTGAGTCTGCTTGGCACCTTCATCGTGCGTTCTGGCGTACTGACCTCGGTGCACTCATTCGCGGCGGATCCTAGCCGTGGTATGTTCATTCTCTTGTTGCTGGGTCTCGCCATCGGCGGCTCACTGACGCTGTTTGCCTTCCGCGCAAGCGACATGAAGAGCCCTGCGCGTTTCGAGCTGATGTCGAAAGAAACCATGCTGCTGGTGGGTAACATCCTGCTTACTGTGGCTTGTGGTACCGTACTGCTGGGTACACTCTACCCATTGCTGATCGATGCCCTGAACATGGGTAAGATCTCTGTAGGCCCACCATACTTCAACGCGGTATTCGTACCTATCGCACTCGTGCTGTTTGCCTTCATGGGTATTGGCCCTAGCATCCGCTGGAAGCGCGCCAAGGCAGGTGAACTCAAGGCCAAGCTGCTGGTGCCTGCCATCGTCTCTGCGGTTATCGGTGTAGTGACGCCTTTCCTGGTGGACGGCAAGTTTAATGCTTGGGTGATGTTCGGTATCGGCCTGGCCGCTTGGGTAACATTTGCGACACTGCGCGCCGCCTACGACATCATGCAGTCTAAAGATGGCCTGAGCCTGGCGCGTATGGGGCGCAGCCAGCTGGGTATGATCATCGCTCACTTAGGTATCGCCGTCTCTGTGGTCGGCGCGACTATGGTGTCTAACTACTCTATCGAGAAGAGTGTTCGCATGGGCCCTGGTATCACCCAGGAGCTGGCGGGCTATAGCTTCCACTACATCGAGACTAAGAATGTCGTCGGTCCTAACTATACCGCCCAGCAGGGTCAGGTCGAAGTGACCAAAGACGGTGAGTTCATTACTCTGCTTAAACCTGATCGTCGTCAGTACAACGTACGTACCATGGATATGACAGAGGCGGGCATCGATTGGGGACTGTTCCGCGATCTCTATATCACCATGGGCGATCCTATCAGCCGTACCGAGTTTGCCGTGCGTCTGAACTACAAGCCATTCGTGCGCTGGTTATGGTTCGGTAGCATCTTCATGATGGTAGGCGGTCTGTTCGCCGCGTCTGATAAGCGTTACCGCAGAGCCAAGGCGACCGAAACCGCTGGCGAGAAAGCCAAACAAGCAAAATTAGCAACCGCATAACTTGAATTGGGGCAAGTATGAAGAAAAGGCTAGTATTATTTATTCCTTTGATTCTGTTTTTGGTGATGGGAGTGTTCCTCTATAAGGGACTCTTCCTGAATCCGCAGCAGCTGGACTCTGCATTAGAAGGAAAGCCGGTACCGGCTTTCCAACTGCAAAAGCTTGAAGATGCCAATGAGATCATTACCAATGACAGCATCAAGGGTCAGGTCTCACTGCTGAACGTGTGGGCCACCTGGTGTCCTTCATGTAAGTATGAGCATCCTTATTTGATGCGCTTGGCAAGACAGAACATCTTGCCTATCTATGGCATCAACTATCGTGACGAGCGTGCCATGGCGATCCGTGAGCTGAGCCGCGAGGGCGATCCTTACACCAAGAATATCTTTGACCATGACGGACGTTTAGGTTTGGATCTTGGAGTTTACGGTGCGCCCGAGAGCTATCTGGTGGATCACAACGGTATCATCCGCTTCCGTTATGCCGGTCCTATCGATATGCGTGTCTGGAATGAGACACTCTATCCCATGATTCAAGAGTTACAGGCACAGGCTAAAGCTGAGGGAGCATCTTAATGAAGACCTTAGTCGGGTTTATTACCGCAATACTGTTATCTTTCTCGCTGGTGGGCGCCGCGATGGCGACCCCAGTGGATACCTATGAGTTTAAGTCGGTAGATAACCAGAAACGAGCCCTCGAATTGGCTCACTCGCTGCGTTGTCCTCAGTGTCAAAACCAGAACCTGATCGATTCCAATTCACCTGTGGCGCAAGATCTGCGACTCGAAGTCTATCAAATGGTCGATGCCGGTAAGGGCGACGAAGAGATTATCGAGTTTATGACCAGCCGTTACGGTGAGTTCGTCCTCTATAAGCCACGCATGGAAGCTAAGACTTACATCCTATGGCTAGGGCCAATCGCGCTATTGCTGGTGGGCTTAGTGATCGGTTTTATCTTCGTTAGACAGCAGCGTATCAGCAATGCCGTCGAACAGGAGATCAGCGCCGAGGAGCAAGCCGAGTTGGATAGACTGCTCAAGCGAGACGATAAATGAAGTCAAAGTTAGTCACGGCGTTGCTGTCGGCGGCTCTCGCCTTAGGCGGATATGCCGCCAGCGTGCAAGCTTATCCCGGCATGCAGAAGAAGCAAGGCGGTGAGGTGCAGTCGAGTGTCGATCTGATCAACGTGTTGCCAAAAGCCTACCCGATAGATCCTGTGCCCTTTAAGGATGCCCAGGGGAAGGCGATTGACTTCAGTCAGTATCGCGGTCAGGTAGTGATGGTCAACATGTGGGCCACCTGGTGTCCCCCCTGTGTGCGTGAGCTGCCAGCTATAGATCGCTTCAAAGGCAAATTCGATCCTAAACAATTTCGTGTCCTGCCGATATCGATCGATATGAATGGCAAGGAGAAGGTCGAACCCTTCCTGGCCTCGTTGGGGATGGATAAGTTCGAGACTTATTATGATCCTCAGCAGCAGCTGGGTCAGGTCTTCCCCCTAGATACGATACCGGCGACCTTTATTCTCAATCAGCAGGGCGAATTGATCGCCTTCGTCAGAACATTTGTCGACTGGGATGATGAGAAAGCGGTGAAATTGATCGAGAGCTTTATCGCGTCAGAGACTCAAAAACAGTAAAACACGGCAATATTGGCCGTAAATCATACGAAAAAGATCGCAATTGCCTAAAAGATCGGCATGCGATCTTTTTTTTGAAAAAAGCCCTTGCGCAAAAGATTTGGCTCCCTATAATGCGCTCCCACTGACACGGCAAACGGCGCTACTTACCAAGTGAGTAAGCAACCAAGGTCGAGTCAAGGTGATAAGCAGTTCGAGTTTTTAAGCCGGTAGTTACAACGCGAAAGCACAGTAATTAACCACTTAAAAATCTTTTGAAAAAAGCGCTTGACGCCGACAGGGAGAAGCGTAGAATACGCAGCCCTAGCCCGCTGGAGTCCAGTATGAGGCAAACGTTCTTTAACAAGGTAAAACAAGAAATCTGTGTGGACACTCACAGGTATTGAGTTAATCGAAAACGATTTAAATCTCAATGCATGATTTACTAAATCTAGTTTCACTAGAGATAGTGAGTGTTCATAGCAATATGTACAAACATGTAGGTGATTCTTCCGAGTCATTTATGTGAATCAGAATTCATTGAGTCGGACTTAGGTCCACAAAAACTTTTAATTGAAGAGTTTGATCATGGCTCAGATTGAACGCTGGCGGCAGGCCTAACACATGCAAGTCGAGCGGTAACAGAAAGTAGCTTGCTACTTTGCTGACGAGCGGCGGACGGGTGAGTAATGCCTAGGGAACTGCCCAGTCGAGGGGGATAACAGTTGGAAACGACTGCTAATACCGCATACGCCCTACGGGGGAAAAGAGGGGATCTTCGGACCTTCTGCGATTGGATGTACCTAGGTGGGATTAGCTAGTAGGTGAGGTAATGGCTCACCTAGGCGACGATCCCTAGCTGTTCTGAGAGGATGATCAGCCACACTGGGACTGAGACACGGCCCAGACTCCTACGGGAGGCAGCAGTGGGGAATATTGCACAATGGGCGCAAGCCTGATGCAGCCATGCCGCGTGTGTGAAGAAGGCCTTCGGGTTGTAAAGCACTTTCAGCGAGGAGGAAAGGTTAACGGTTAATACCCGTTAGCTGTGACGTTACTCGCAGAAGAAGCACCGGCTAACTTCGTGCCAGCAGCCGCGGTAATACGAGGGGTGCAAGCGTTAATCGGAATTACTGGGCGTAAAGCGTACGCAGGCGGTTGATTAAGCGAGATGTGAAAGCCCCGGGCTTAACCTGGGAACTGCATTTCGAACTGGTCAACTAGAGTCTTGTAGAGGGGGGTAGAATTTCAGGTGTAGCGGTGAAATGCGTAGAGATCTGAAGGAATACCGGTGGCGAAGGCGGCCCCCTGGACAAAGACTGACGCTCAGGTACGAAAGCGTGGGGAGCAAACAGGATTAGATACCCTGGTAGTCCACGCCGTAAACGATGTCTACTCGGAATTTGGTGTCTTGAACACTGGGTTCTCAAGCTAACGCATTAAGTAGACCGCCTGGGGAGTACGGCCGCAAGGTTAAAACTCAAATGAATTGACGGGGGCCCGCACAAGCGGTGGAGCATGTGGTTTAATTCGATGCAACGCGAAGAACCTTACCTACTCTTGACATCCAGAGAACTTTCCAGAGATGGATTGGTGCCTTCGGGAACTCTGAGACAGGTGCTGCATGGCTGTCGTCAGCTCGTGTTGTGAAATGTTGGGTTAAGTCCCGCAACGAGCGCAACCCTTATCCTTACTTGCCAGCGGGTAATGCCGGGAACTTTAGGGAGACTGCCGGTGATAAACCGGAGGAAGGTGGGGACGACGTCAAGTCATCATGGCCCTTACGAGTAGGGCTACACACGTGCTACAATGGTCGGTACAGAGGGTTGCGAAGCCGCGAGGTGGAGCTAATCTCACAAAGCCGGTCGTAGTCCGGATTGGAGTCTGCAACTCGACTCCATGAAGTCGGAATCGCTAGTAATCGTGGATCAGAATGCCACGGTGAATACGTTCCCGGGCCTTGTACACACCGCCCGTCACACCATGGGAGTGGGCTGCACCAGAAGTAGATAGCTTAACCTTCGGGAGGGCGTTTACCACGGTGTGGTTCATGACTGGGGTGAAGTCGTAACAAGGTAGCCCTAGGGGAACCTGGGGCTGGATCACCTCCTTACCTATACGATTGACTGATATTTGTTGAGTGTTCACACAGATAACTTGTTCTTGTTAGAGCGAGTGGCACGTCCGAGCGACGATGCTTGTTCTTTAAAAATTTGGAAAGCTGATAGTAATAACCGAAAGGTTATTGCGAAAATAATTGAGTTCTCAAAACACACTTTAATCAAGTGACTTGAGTATTCTTTTGGCGAAAGTTGAAACCATTAGTTGCGATGCAGCTCAGATGAAACTCATTTGGGTTGTATGGTTAAGTGACTAAGCGTATACGGTGGATGCCTTGGCAGTCAGAGGCGATGAAGGACGTAGTAACTTGCGAAAAGCGTTGGCGAGCTAGTAACAAGCATTTGAGCTAACGATGTCCGAATGGGGAAACCCGGCACCATAAGGTGTCATCACTAAGTGAATACATAGCTTAGTGAGGCGAACGAGGGGAACTGAAACATCTAAGTACCCTTAGGAAAAGAAATCAACCGAGATTCCCCTAGTAGCGGCGAGCGAACGGGGATTAGCCCTTAAGCCTAGAGGGTGTTAGTGGAATGTGTTGGAAAGCACAGCGATACAGGGTGATAGCCCCGTACATGAAAACTAACTTTAGGTGAAAACGAGTAGGACGGGACACGTGATATCTTGTTCGAATATGGGGGGACCATCCTCCAAGGCTAAATACTCCTGACTGACCGATAGTGAACCAGTACCGTGAGGGAAAGGCGAAAAGAACCCCTGTGAGGGGAGTGAAATAGAACCTGAAACCGTATACGTACAAGCAGTGGGAGCGGTTCTTGAGACCGTGACTGCGTACCTTTTGTATAATGGGTCAGCGACTTACATTTTGTAGCGAGGTTAAGCGAATAGCGGAGCCGTAGGGAAACCGAGTGTTAACTGCGCGTTTAGTTGCAAGGTGTAGACCCGAAACCCGGTGATCTAGCCATGGGCAGGTTGAAGGTTGAGTAACATCAACTGGAGGACCGAACACACGTATGTTGAAAAATGCGGTGATGACTTGTGGCTGGGGGTGAAAGGCCAATCAAACCGGGAGATATCTGGTTCTCCTCGAAAGCTATTTAGGTAGCGCCTCGAGCGAATACCATTGGGGGTAGAGCACTGTTAAGGCTAGGGGGTCATCCCGACTTACCAACCCTTTGCAAACTCCGAATACCAATGAGTACTACTCGGGAGACACACGGCGGGTGCTAACGTCCGTCGTGAAAAGGGAAACAACCCAGACCATCAGCTAAGGTCCCAAAGTTATTGCTAAGTGGGAAACGATGTGGGAAGGCTTAGACAGCTAGGATGTTGGCTTAGAAGCAGCCATCATTTAAAGAAAGCGTAATAGCTCACTAGTCGAGTCGGCCTGCGCGGAAGATATAACGGGGCTAAGCAATACACCGAAGCTATGGGTACTAGCGCTTGCGCTGGTGCGGTAGAGGAGCGTTCTGTAAGCCGTTGAAGGTGAAGGGGTAACCCACGCTGGAGGTATCAGAAGTGCGAATGCTGACATGAGTAACGATAAAGGGGGTGAAAAACCTCCTCGCCGAAAGACCAAGGGTTCCTGTCCAACGTTAATCGGGGCAGGGTGAGTCGACCCCTAAGGCGAGGCCGAAAGGCGTAGTCGATGGGAAACGGGTTAATATTCCCGTACTTCTGCTAACTGCGATGGAGAGACGGAGAAGGCTAGGCTAGCGCGGCGTTGGTTGTCCGCGTTTAAGGCTGTAGGTAGGGTACTTAGGCAAATCCGGGTACCTAATACTGAGAGTTGATGACGAGTCACTACGGTGATGAAGTAGTTGATGCCATGCTTCCAGGAAAATCTTCTAAGCTTCAGGTTAGTAGGAATCGTACCCCAAACCGACACAGGTGGTCGGGTAGAGAATACCAAGGCGCTTGAGAGAACTCGGCTGAAGGAACTAGGCAAAATGGTACCGTAACTTCGGGAGAAGGTACGCTCCTGTTGGTGATGAGACTTGCTCTCTAAGCTGACGGGAGTCGCAGATACCAGGTGGCTGCAACTGTTTATCAAAAACACAGCACTGTGCAAAATCGCAAGATGACGTATACGGTGTGACGCCTGCCCGGTGCCGGAAGGTTAATTGATTGGGTTATCTTCGGAGAAGCTCATGATCGAAGCCCCGGTAAACGGCGGCCGTAACTATAACGGTCCTAAGGTAGCGAAATTCCTTGTCGGGTAAGTTCCGACCTGCACGAATGGCGTAATGATGGCCACGCTGTCTCCAGCCGAGACTCAGTGAAGTTGAAATTGCGGTGAAGATGCCGTATACCCGCGGCTAGACGGAAAGACCCCGTGAACCTTTACTATAGCTTGGCACTGAACATTGACCCTACATGTGTAGGATAGGTGGGAGACTTTGAAGCGGGAACGCCAGTTCTCGTGGAGTCATCCTTGAAATACCACCCTTGTAGTGTTGATGTTCTAACTCTGGCCCCTGAATCGGGGTTGAGGACAGTGCCTGGTGGGTAGTTTGACTGGGGCGGTCTCCTCCCAAAGAGTAACGGAGGAGCACGAAGGTTGGCTAAGTACGGTCGGACATCGTACGGTTAGTGCAATGGCATAAGCCAGCTTAACTGCGAGACATACACGTCGAGCAGGTGCGAAAGCAGGTCATAGTGATCCGGTGGTTCTGAATGGAAGGGCCATCGCTCAACGGATAAAAGGTACTCCGGGGATAACAGGCTGATACCGCCCAAGAGTTCATATCGACGGCGGTGTTTGGCACCTCGATGTCGGCTCATCACATCCTGGGGCTGAAGTCGGTCCCAAGGGTATGGCTGTTCGCCATTTAAAGTGGTACGCGAGCTGGGTTCAGAACGTCGTGAGACAGTTCGGTCCCTATCTGCCGTGGGCGTTGGATGATTGAAGGGAGCTGCTCCTAGTACGAGAGGACCGGAGTGGACGAACCGCTGGTGTTCGGGTTGTCATGCCAATGGCATTGCCCGGTAGCTACGTTCGGAATCGATAACCGCTGAAAGCATCTAAGCGGGAAGCGAGCCCTAAGATGAGTCATCCCTAGACCTTTAAGGTCTCTAAAGAGCCGTCCGAGACTAGGACGTTGATAGGCAGGGTGTGTAAGCGTTGTGAGGCGTTGAGCTAACCTGTACTAATGACTCGTGAGGCTTAACCATACAACCCAAAAGGGTTTCGTATAATGGTTACTGAATCAAAAGAATACAAAGTACTTGATTGAAGTGCGAACTCAAACAGCTTTCTAAATTTACTATTTTGGTTAATTACGCAGGTAATTGTTTGGCTGACAAAGCCGTAACGAAGCAAAGCGCGGAGTGTACTAGAGTACATGAGCACTGTAGCGAGGAAACAATGCCGTCAGACGAAGAATTAACCAGTAAGAATTTGTCTGGAAACCATAGCATTGTGGTCCCACCTGATCCCATCCCGAACTCAGAAGTGAAACGCAATCGCGCCGATGGTAGTGTGGGGTCTCCCCATGTGAGAGTAGGTCATTTCCAGGCGCCTAATTTAGTATCCCGCGTAAGCGTTTTACTAAAGGAGCGGTAGTTCAGTTGGTTAGAATACCGGCCTGTCACGCCGGGGGTCGCGGGTTCGAGTCCCGTCCGCTCCGCCAACATTAAGATGAAAGCCTCTGCAGTAATGCAGAGGCTTTTTTCGTTTTTGGCTTTCGAAAAACTCAAACACTTTTCGACTTACGCTTATCGAATTGCTTGCCTGGTTACCCGTTAAAAAATCTTACTTATTAGGGCTGCTTCACAGCTAGTCGCCTATCTGCATTTCTCGCTTGTGATGGTGGCCGAGATCGCTGGTCCACCGCTGCCATCTGCCTTTTGTGGTGTGTATTGGTATTTGAGCTCTTCAAAATTTAGGGTGATGTTCTCGGTGAGGCGATCTTCTCCGCCAGAGCCGCCGGTAGACAGGCTGGAGACCCATACGTCACGTAATTCGATCACTATATACTCCAAGGGCGTTCCACCCGCCTTGCGCACCGTCAGTGTCGCCCTAGGGTATTGCATGTGGCTCATCTGGTTCATGAGGAGTTGGGGTGAGGCGCTATCCACATACTTGGTCACACTGATATCTTGAATGCAGGTGCGTCGCATATCGCTGCTTGCTCCCCAAGACCAGGCGAGCACATCGATCTCGTTGCGGTGCTGCGCGTCCAGGCTCTCGCCGTCGACGCCATCTATTTTAAGAAACATATCCGTAGCCGCGTTCAGTGTGAAGGAGCTGAGCGCTAATAGGCCCATGGCCGCGAGTTTATACATAATCATTCTACCTATTGCTGAGTTGGGTTAATTGTTTATTGAGTCTAGTTTGCATTTAGAGATGAGTTCGTTTTTGCTTAGAACTAAAGAATCTGTAAACACCGCATAACGCCCAGTAGCATGAATATCGAGCGGGCCGCCAGATTGTCTATTGCTATTCCACGCGGCCTTACCTACCTTATGGCCAAGTGAAATGGCTTAGTTTCAAAGGATGGATATGAAAATAGAAATGATCTGCACCGGTGAAGAGGTGTTATCCGGACAGATAGTCGATACCAATGCGGCATGGGCGGCAAATGCCTTGATGGACCATGGCATAGAGATGCAGCAGCGGATCACGGTAGGCGATAGATTGGATGATCTGGTTGAGGTGTTTCGTCAGCGTAGCGAGCACGCGGATGTCATCTTGGTCAATGGCGGGCTCGGCCCGACCAGCGATGATATGTCTTCCGAGGCGATGGCGATTGCCAAGGGTGAGCCTTTGGTCGAGTGCATCCTGTGGCGAGAGCGTATTCAAGAGTGGTTTACCCGTAACGGTCGACACATGCCAGAGAGCAATCTCAAACAGGCGATGTTACCTGCGTCGGCCATCATGGTGGACAATCCTGTGGGCACGGCCTGTGGCTTTCGTGTGAAGCTCAATCGAGCCTGGCTCTTCTTTACTCCGGGTGTGCCATTCGAGTTTAAGAAGATGGTGACAGAGCAGTTTATTCCTTTTGTGGAGCAGATCGCCGATAGCCATGTCGAAGTCGAGGTGCAGAAGTTGCTGACCATAGGTCAGGGGGAATCGGCACTGGCCGATAAGCTAGAGGGTATGCCTTTACCGGATGGCATGACCCTGGGCTATCGCTCCTTCATGCCCTATATCGAGATCAAGTTGTTTGCCCGAGGGAAAGCAGCCATAGGCGAATTAGACAGGGTGAAGGCTGAGGTGCTCGCTCGTCTAGGCGATGCGGTCGTCGGCCACAACGTTACCTCACTGGCACAGGTGATCCACAACGGGCTGCTATCTTCCGGTAAGCATTTGAGTATTGCCGAGTCCTGTACCGGCGGCATGATCGCCAACAATCTGGTGGCCTTTGCCGGCAGCTCCAATTACTTGGATCAGGGGCTGGTGACCTATAGCAACGAGTCTAAGGTGCGCGTGTTAGGGGTTAAACCTGCGACTCTGGATGACCATGGGGCGGTCTCTATCGCCACGGTTGAGGAGATGGCCAAGGGAGCAAGAAGCCTGCTGGACAGCGACTATGCGCTGGCGACCAGTGGCATTGCCGGGCCCGATGGCGGCAGCGAGGCAAAGCCGGTTGGCACTGTGGCGATCGCCCTGGCGACCCGGCAAGGTGTCTATAGCCAGATGCTGAAGTTCCCGGCGCGTTCTCGGGAGCTGGTGCGGCAACTGAGCACGGCTGTTGCCTTGGATATGCTAAGGCGAGAGCTGCAGGAGTCTCCCGTTCTGGTGGACTATTCCTCTTATCCGCGATTTGCAAGATAGCCTAGTCAAGGCGCCAGGCATAATGGCGCCTTAAATAGAATTGATTATGTGGTGAGGTTAATCTTTAAAGATAAGGTTAATCTTGCCCGGAACGACCTGGATACGTTTGGTCATCTCGGCGACAAGCGCCTGATTACCCTCTTGGGTATCGAGCACATACACGGGCTGGGTCTCGAGGAAGTGGGTCATGAATCCCATGATCTGAGGACTCACCTGGCCTATGGCCTGCTCGAGATCCTTAGGATCAGATCTCAGGCTGACTAGGGTAAGGTCCTTAAGATAGAGGCTGTGCTGGTCGGCATCGTACCAAGGCTTGGCTTCAAACTCGGCCGTCATGGTGGCATTGAGCGGCATTAGCGGGTTGGCCACCTTGATCAGACTGCTCGCCGTGATCGCCATGGTGTCGGCCTTATGGCCAAGCTTAACCTTCACATCATTGATCTTCATCTCTATGCCAAAGAAGCGATTGCCCTCTTTGACCTCGAAATGCATCTCGTCGTTCAGGTAGTTGGTGAGCTGGCGCTCGCTGATGCTGTATTGACTGACACATGCAGTCAAACTCAGCATCAGCACGCCTATTAGGGCTAGGCTTCTCATTAACCCGTGTTTCTCATGCCCGCCGCCACACCGGCGATGGTGAGCATCAGTGCCAGCTCTACATTGCTTGATCCCGCCTGCTCCTTACGGGTACGCGCCAGGAGTTCGGCCTGGAGGAAGTTGAGCGGGTCGATATAGGGATTGCGCAGCTCTACCGACTCACGATTCCATGGGGTATGCGACATCAGGGCGTCGGACTGGGTCAGCTCCAAGACCACCTTGATCCCTGTTGCCATACGGCTACGTAGGGCTTCGCCGAGGTGATGTAGCTCTTTCGGCACCAGGCAGGTCTCATAGTACTTCGCCAGGTTAGGCTCGGCCTTGGCGTAGACCATCTCTAGCATGGAGATGCGTGTCTCGAAGAAGGGCCATTGCTGCTCCATTTCCCTTAACAGGGCGAGTTCGCCACGGTCGGCAGCCTGTTGCAGCGCCTCGCCGGCGCCTAGCCAGGCGGGGAGCATCAAGCGGTTTTGCGACCAGGCGAAGATCCAGGGGATCGCACGCAGGCTCTCGATACCACCGTCTACCCTACGTTTCGCGGGGCGACTACCCAGTGGTAACTTTCCTAGCTCGACTTCAGGAGTTGCCGCGCGGAAGTAGGCGACAAAATCTGGCTCCTCACGCACTATGGCGCGATAGGCGGTGACCGAGTCACTGGCGAGTCGCTCCATCGCCTCGCGCCACTCTGGCTTAGGTTCTGGCGGCGGCAACAGGGTGGCCTCCATCACGGCCGAGGTATAGAGCGCCAGGCTCTGCACCGCCAGCTTAGGCAGGCCGAACTTGAAGCGGATCATCTCGCCTTGCTCTGTCACCCTGATGCGGCCATCTACCGAGCCAGGTGGCTGCGACAAGATCGCCTTGTGGGCTGGTCCGCCGCCACGGCCTATGGTGCCGCCACGACCGTGGAACAGGGTGAGCTTGATGTCTGCCTGGTTACAGACCTTAACCAGTTTTTCCTGCGCACTGTATTGTGCCCAGGCGGCTGCCATTACGCCGGCATCTTTAGCCGAGTCTGAGTAGCCTATCATCACCTCCTGGCTGCCTTTGCAGTAGCCGCGGTACCAGTCGATGGCGAATAGCGCCGAGATACAGCTGGCGGCGTTGTTGAGATCTTCTAAGGTCTCGAACAGTGGCACCACTCGCATGGGGTGCTGACATCCTGCCTCTTTCAATAGCAGGAGCACAGTCAATACGTCCGACGGCTGGCTGGCCATGGAGATGACATAGGAGCCCAGGGCCTTAGGCGACTGGCTGGCGATCAATCTGACGGTGCTGATCACCTCGGCGACCTCGGCACTCGGTTCCCAGTTATGGGGGATCAGCGGACGCTTGCCGCTTAGTTCCCGCAGCAGGAAGGCCTGTTTCTCATGTTCGTCCCAGTGGTCGAAGTCGCCAAGGCCCAGGTAACGGGTCAGCTCGGCGATGACATCGCTATGGCGCTGGGCATCCTGGCGGATATCCAGGCGCAACATATGGATACCGAAGCAGGCCAGACGACGCAGCATATCCAGCAGCAGGCCATTGGCGATCAGGCTCATACCCGACTCAGTCAGGCTGCGATAGAGCAGGGTCAAGGGCTGTTTGAGGTCATCCTCATGCCAGATAAGGCTATCGAGATCCACCTCGGGTGAATGCCCCTCGAGGCGGGCATTTAGGTAATCTATGGTGTCACGTAGCTTCTGCCTTAGCTCCCGTAGCACCACGCGGTATGGCTCGTGGCTGTTGTCTGTAAGGGCCAGCAGTTCTTCGTTGGCCTCCTCCATCGACAGCTCGTTGACCAGCAAGACCACATCCTTGAGATAGAGGCGCGCCGCGGTGTGGCGGTTGCGATCCAATACTTCCTGGGTGACCTTGGCGGTGACGAAGGGGTTGCCGTCGCGATCGCCGCCCATCCAGCTGGAGAAGCGAATTGGCGCTATGTCGCTGGGTAGCTGTTTGCCGGTGCGCTCTTCGACCTGCTCGTTGAGCTGGCGCAGAAAGTCGGGAATGGCTTGCCAGAGTGAGGCTTCTATGGTGCTCAGTCCCCAGCGGGCTTCGTCCACAGGTGTTGGGCGCTCGTGGCGTATCTCGTTGGTGTGCCAGATCTGGGCGATAAGCTGTCTGAGTCTGAGGTGATTCTGTTTCTTCTCGCGCTCGGTGAGCTGCGGGTTTTCCATGGTGGCGAGACAATCGACCACGGCGGAGTATTTCTGGATCAGGGTGCGACGGGAGATCTCGGTCGGGTGCGCCGTAAGCACAAGGTCGATATCCAGTGTCTGCAGACATTCGAGCATCTTATCTTGGTCAATGCGCCCATTTAGCATGCGCCCCAGGAGCTGATCCACAGGATCGGGCACGCAGACCAGCTCGTCGCAGTTGCGGCTGATGGTATGGAACTGCTCGGCAATATTGGCCAGGTTGAGAAACTGGTTGAAGGCCTTGGCAAATGGTACCAACTCTTCGTCGGGTAAGGCGGCCAGTAGGGTAAGCATCTGTTCCCTGGCGGTATCGTTGCCTTGGCGTGAGCTCTTGGCCAGGTGTCTGATCTGTTCAATCTTATCTAAAAAGGGCTCGTCCATGTGTGTGCGAATAGTATCGCCTAATATTTGGCCTAATGTGCCCACATTGGATCGCAGCGACGCGTACATATCTGTCATAAATGCTCCATACCCACGAGTTAATCAATCACCATACCTAGGCTATCAGGTTTAGGTCAATACGGCATATCTTCATATCGTATGCTTATGTGTTCTATATCACCTTGCATGAATTTTTTATGGCGCCTTTATGCAGGCGTGGTAAATCAACTGTTTTAGCAGGTCGACGGTTTTGTTGATGTAGGCAGTGTCCAGGTACTCATCTGGTTGATGTGCCTGCTCTATGCTGCCAGGTCCCCAGACCAAGGTTTGACAGCCCAGCTGCTGAATATAGGGGGCCTCGGTGGCATAGTTGACTACCTCGGGGGCCTGATTCGACAGCTGGGCGACCAGCTGTGACCATTGGGCGTCTGCCTGTCCCGCGAAGGGCTGGGAGCCGGGATAGAGCTGGCTTATGCTGATGGCGCCAGGATAGCGGTGACTCAGTTCGGCCAGATATTGGGTCAGTAGTTGCTCCAAGACCTCTAACGGCAGGCCGGGCAGGGGGCGGATATCCAGGTGCAGATCGCAGCAGCCGCAGATGCGGTTGGCGGCGTCGCCGCCGTGAATATGGCCAAAGTTCATGGTGGGATAGGGCACGCTGAAGGCCTCTTCGCGGTAGTGCTCCGCCAGGTGTTGTCTCAGCTTGAGGAGCTGGCCGATCACCTGATGCATGATCTCTATGGCGTTGAGTCCCTTGGCCGGATCCGAAGAGTGACCGCTGCGCCCCGTGATGCGGATGCCCTGGGCCAAGTGTCCCTTATGCATGTAGACAGGCTTTAGACCAGTGGGCTCGCCTATGAGTGCATACTCTGGTGCGATGGCCTTAGATTGGGCGAAGGCCTTGGCGCCATTCATCGTGGTTTCTTCATCGGCGCTGGCGAGTATGTAGAGCGGCCGCACGAAATCTTGGGTCGGCATCTGGCGCACCGCCTCTATGACCAGGGCGAAGAAACCCTTCATATCGCAGCTGCCTAGTCCGTACCAGCGGTCATCCTTCTCGGTCAGGGTAAAGGGATCCTGACTCCAGCGTCCCTCGTCGAAAGGAACCGTATCCGTATGTCCCGCCAGCAGCAGTCCACCGCGTCCCTGGCCGATCTTTGCCAACAGGTTGTGTTTACCACGGGTGTCGGGGACGGCCTGCATCTGGCAGTCGAAGCCCAGATCGGTGAGCCACTGGCTCAGCAGGGTCACCACACCTTGGTTGCTCATGTCGAGTTCGGCTTCGAGGGCGCTGATGGACGGCATGGCGATCAGCTCGCGGAAAGATTGCTTGATATCGGGAAAGGTTTTCATCATTTGACTCAATTCACCAATTTAATTTAAAAATATCTATTCAATATTATTGCATAATTAGTTTGTTGTGTTAGTCTATCAAACAGCTAAAACGAGCGCCATTATTAAAGGCTTAACTTAGAGATAAAAAATGAACAATTTCTTCTTACTTTTTGCATATAAGGTTAGCTGTAATCACTTCCTGCGACGATAATCTTGTCATATTGGTATCTATACCAGGGCTTAAGCAGTGCCCCTCTCTTTTTTTACCGTTAACACATTATAGAAGTCATAAAGTATGAAAAGCATAGCGATAATTGGCGCCAGTGGTTACACAGGTGCTCAGGTTACTTCACTGATCAAGGCCGATGATCAGCTTAAGATTCAAGGCCTCTATGTTTCTGAAAACAGTCTTGATAAGGGCAAAACTCTGGCTAGCCTGTATCCGGTATACAGCCATATCGATCTCAGCCTGGCACCGCTAACAGAGCAGGCCAAGCAGACCATAGTCGATGAGGCCGATGCCGTGGTGTTGGCGACCGACCATGGTGTGAGCCTGCACCTGGCGGCCTGGTTCTATCAGGCGGGTCTGGCGGTGTTCGACCTTTCCGGCGCCTACCGTTTTTCTGATAGCGAACAGTATCCCAAATGGTACGGTTTCGAGCATATCTACCCAGAGGTGTTGGCCGAGGCCGTCTATGGTCTGGCGGAGTGGAACGCCGAGGCGATTGCCGCCAGCAAGATGATTGCCGTGCCAGGGTGTTATCCCACGGCCTCACTGACGGCACTGAAACCCCTGAAAGATCTGATGACAGACAGCCTGCCGGTGATCAATGCCGTCAGTGGCGTAACAGGTGCCGGCAGAAAGGCGCAGCTGCACACCAGCTTCTGCGAGGTGAGCCTGACGCCCTACGGTGTCCTGGGCCATAGACATCAACCCGAGATCGCGACTCAGCTGGGGCAGCAGGTGATCTTCACTCCTCATCTGGGCAACTTTAAGCGTGGCATTCTGGCTACCATTACCGTGCAGATGAAGCCCGGCGTGAGCGAAGCCGATATTGCCAAAGCCTATGAGGTGTATGAGTCGGCACCTCTGGTGAATGTGTACCATAATCAATTTCCTAAGGTTGACGACGTGGTGCATACCCCTAACTGCCTGCTGGGATGGAAGTACGATCCCCTCAATGGCTATCTGGTGGTGGCGAGCGCTATCGACAACCTGATGAAAGGTGCGGCCAGTCAGGCGCATCAATGCATAAAGATTCATTTTAATTATTAATATTGTCACCTGTGAGAGAGAAGTAGCTATGTCGGCAAATAAGAAAACCTTAGTGCTTAAAGTGGGTGGCGCCCTAATGCAGTGTGAGATGGGGCTGGCGCGCCTGATGGCAAGCGCGGCCAACATCATCAAGTCGGGCCAATCTGTCATCTTGGTTCATGGCGGCGGTTGCCTGGTAGACGAGCAGCTCAAGGCCAATGGCATG
The DNA here is from genome assembly GCF_019457575.1 of Shewanella alkalitolerans. Lineage (NCBI taxonomy): Bacteria > Pseudomonadati > Pseudomonadota > Gammaproteobacteria > Alteromonadales > Shewanellaceae > Shewanella > Shewanella alkalitolerans. The sequence goes on from NZ_CP080422.1 coordinate 216,802, forward strand.
GAGACGGTCAAGCTGGATGGTTTGCGTGTCACCCCCGAAGAGCAGGTGCCCATTGTGGTGGGCGCGCTGGCGGGTACCTCTAACAAGATCTTGCAGGCCAGTGCCATCAAGGCGGGTATCACAAGTGTGGGCATGAGCCTGTGCGATGGCGCCATAGTCAATGGCAGCATCAAAGATGAGCTGCTCGGTTTTGTGGGTGAAGTGTCGCCCAATGACCCGACTTATCTGAACTTCCTGTTGGCCCAGGGCTGGATGCCGATTGTCAGCTCGATTGCCGTAGATGATGCGGGCAACTTGCTGAACGTCAACGCCGATCAGGCGGCGACCGTGATCGCCAAGCTGGTGGAAGGCCAGTTGGTGCTGTTGTCCGACGTGAGCGGTGTGCTCGACGGTAAGGGACAGCTGATCAAGACCCTGGATAAGGCCCACGCCGATGAACTGACCAAGTTAGGCGTCATCGAGAAGGGGATGAAGGTCAAGGTCGAGGCGGCACTAGAGGTTGCCCAGTGGATGGGACAACCGGTACAGGTCGCCTCATGGCGCGACGCCGAGCAGTTGAGCGCGCTGGAGAAGGGCGAGTCTATCGGCACACAGGTTATGCCACATTAATTAAACGGAACATGAGAAGAGTATTCATCTAGGAGTAGATATATGAATCACCTACTATCGATAAAAGAGCTTACCCAGCAGCAGCTGATCGACTTACTCGCCTTGGCGAAGACGATCAAGGCCAACCCAGAAGACTATCGCAAGGCACTCGACGGTAAGAGTGTGGTGATGTTATTCGAGAAGCCATCGCTGCGAACCCGCGTAAGCTTCGATATCGGTATCAATAAGTTAGGTGGTCATTGTCTCTACCTGGATCAGCAAAATGGTGCCCTGGGCAAGCGTGAGCCGGTATCCGACTTTGCCGCCAACATCTCTTGTTGGGCCGATGCCATAGTGGCGAGAACCTTCGCCCATTCGACCATAGAGCAGCTCGCCGAGCATGGCACTGTGCCTGTGATCAACGCGCTGTCGGACATGTATCACCCCTGTCAGGGGCTGGCAGATTTTCTGACCCTGGCTGAGCAGTTCGATGATGTCAGCAAGGTAAAGCTGGCCTATGTTGGCGATGGTAACAACGTGACCCACTCGCTCATGTATGGCGCGGCGCTGTTGGGTGCCAAGATGACGGTGATCTGCCCGCAGGGCCACTTCCCCGACGGCAAAGTGGTGCTCGAGGCACAAGCCATTGCCGAGGCCCACGGTGGTGAGTTGGTATTGAGCTCAGATGTCGAGGCGATCGCCGGCCATGATGCCATCTATACTGATACTTGGATCTCCATGGGAGACAAGGCCAGTCTAGATGAGATCAAAGCCAAGTTTGCGCCTTATCATGTAGATACCGACATGATGAACAAGGCGGGAGCCAAATTCTTTATGCACTGCCTACCCGCCTATCGTGGTGTTGAGGTGGCTGCCGAGGTGGTCGATGGGGCCGGCTCACTGATCTTGCAACAGGCAGAGAACCGCATGCATGCGCAAAATGCCGTGTTAGTGACCCTACTGAGTTAACGAATCTTCCCAATGGTGATTGGGCCAACGAATTGAGTATTTAGGAAAACGAAATGTCTATCGAAAACAACAAAGCATCGGTGAAAAAAGTGGTACTGGCCTACTCGGGTGGTCTGGATACATCGGCGATCATTCCTTGGCTGAAAGAGACCTATGATAACTGTGAGATCGTTGCCTTCTGCGCCGACGTGGGTCAGGGCGAGGTCGAGCTTGAAGGGCTGCATGAGAAGGCGATCGCCTCGGGTGCGTCTGAGTGCTATATCGTGGATCTGAAAGAGGAGCTGGTGGCCGATTATATCTATCCCACCATAGCGACAGGTGCCATCTACGAAGGCACCTACCTGCTGGGCACCTCTATGGCCAGACCTATCATCGCCAAGGCTCAGGTGGAAGTGGCACGTAAAGTGGGCGCCGACGCCGTATGTCACGGTTGTACCGGTAAGGGTAACGATCAGGTGCGTTTTGAGGGCTGTTTCGCCGCCCTGGCACCGGATCTGACCGTGATCGCCCCTTGGCGTGAATGGAGCATGGTGAGCCGTGAAGATCTGCTGGACTATCTGGCAGAGCGCAACATCAAGACGACCGCCTCGGCAACCAAGATCTATAGCCGTGACGCCAACGCCTGGCACATCTCCCATGAAGGTGGTGAGCTGGAAGATCCGTGGAACGAGCCAAGCAAAGAAGTATGGACAATGACGGTTGCGCCGGAAGACGCGCCCGATGAGCCTGAGTATGTGTCGGTTGAGATGGAAGCGGGTCGTATTACTAAGGTGAATGGCCAGTCATACACGCCTTATGGTGCCCTGATGGCCCTCAATGAGATTGCCGGCGCACATGGCGTGGGCCGTATCGATATCACCGAAAACCGTCTGGTGGGCATGAAGTCTCGTGGCTGCTACGAAACTCCTGGTGGCACGCTAATGTTCGCCGCGCTCAGAGCGATCGAAGAGCTGGTACTGGACAAGACCAGCCGCGAATGGCGTGAGCAGGTAGGTGCCAAGATGGCGCATCTGGTGTATGACGGTCGTTGGTTTACCCCATTGTGTGAATCGCTGCTGGGCGCCTCTCAGCCACTGGCAAACCTGCTGAACGGTGAAGTGGTGCTGAAGCTCTATAAGGGCCAGGCACAGGCGGTGAAGAAACGTTCTCCTAATAGCCTGTACTCCGAGGAGTTTGCTACCTTTGGTGAAGACGAAGTCTATAACCAGAAAGATGCGGAAGGCTTCATTCGTCTCTATTCATTGGCGAGCCGTATCCGGGCGCTAAACGTTAAGTAGAGTCGACTAGCTAATAAAGGGGCGGCGAACGCTCCTTTATTTTAAGAGCAGATTTACGAGCTGAATTAAGAGCTGATTTAAGAGGATAGTGAGATGGCGTTATGGGGCGGAAGATTTAGCCAAGAGAGCAGCGCACTGTTTAAACTTTTCAACGATTCCCTGCCGGTCGATTATCGGCTGGTGGAAGAAGATATTGTTGGTTCCATTGCCTGGGCCGATGCCATCACAGGAGTGGGCATTCTCACCCAGGAAGAGTGTCAGTCGCTCAAGCAGGCATTGCAGGAACTGCTGGCCGAGGTGAAGGATCAGCCAGAGACCATCTTGGCCTCCGGCGCCGAAGACATTCATAGTTTCGTCGAGCAAGCCTTGATCGCCAAGGTCGGTGACCTGGGTAAGAAGTTGCATACAGGCCGCTCGCGCAACGATCAGGTGGCGACCGATCTTAAGCTCTGGTGCAAGAAGGAGGGTCAGGCCCTGCTCGAACTGCTGGCACAGTTAAAGGCAGCCTTGCTGTCACTTGCTGAGCGTGAGCTGGACGCTGTCATGCCGGGCTATACTCACCTACAGCGGGCGCAGCCTGTGGCCTTCGGTCACTGGTGTCTGGCCTATGTGGAGATGTTTGAGCGTGATATCAGCCGTCTGCAAGACTGTCTGCAGCGTCTGGATACCTGTCCGCTGGGCACGGGCGCGCTGGCCGGTACTGCCTACCCAATGGACAGATACGTGCTGGCTAAGTCATTGGGATTCGCCTCGCCAACTCTTAATAGCCTGGATTCTGTGTCTGACAGGGATCATGTTATCGAGTTATGCACAGACGCCGCCATCAGCATGATGCACCTGAGCCGCATGGCCGAAGATTTGATCTTCTTCAACAGCGGTGAGGCGGGCTTTATCGAATTGGACGATCAGGTTACCTCGGGTTCATCGCTGATGCCGCAGAAGAAAAACCCAGATGCGCTTGAGCTTATCCGTGGTAAGACGGGTCGTGTCTATGGCAGCTTGATGGGCATTCTGACCACCATGAAGGCTCTGCCTCTGGCCTACAACAAGGATATGCAGGAAGACAAAGAGGGCCTGTTTGACGTGATGGACAGCTGGTCTATCTGCCTGGAGATGGCGGCTCTGGTGCTGTCTGGCTTAAAGGTCAACAGAGAGAATACCCTGTTGGCGGCCCAGCAGGGTTATGCCAATGCAACCGAGCTGGCAGACTATCTGGTAGCCAAAGGCATGCCGTTTAGAGAGGCGCATCATGTGGTGGGTGAGGTCGTGGTCGAGGCGATCGCCCAGAAGAAGCCTATCGAAGAGTTCGAGTTGGCTAGCCTGCAGGTGTTCGCCAGTGTCATCCAGGAAGATGTATATCAATGTCTGACGATAGACTCATGTCTAGCTAAACGTGAGGCTTTGGGTGGTACCTCACTCACTCAGGTGAAGGCTGCGTTGGCCGCCAAGGGCTAGTTTAGATAAATTCTGTCTAATCAATCGATTAAAAAACCTGCAGTCGCAGGTTTTTTTACATCTAAAGTTTTATTCGCACCAAAAAATTGGCGCTATGAATTCACTGGAAAATGGCGAAAGGTCAGTGGAATTGACTGGGCTGGTGGTGAGTGACACCAGCCCATCTGAAGGCTATTGGAACAGATCTTCTACCGAATCGTCGATAAAGATATCTTCCTGAGTCTGCGCCTCGGTGGCAAACTCCTTAGGCTCAGTCCCCTGAATGAAATACTCAAACTTGGTGGTGTAGTCTGTCTTACGGCTCAACTTGCCAGTGGCCAGGTCGATACGGGCCGAGACTATCCCTTCCGGTGGAGGAGAAGGTAGCTCAGGCGTGCCTTGGAGGGCGTTTTTCATAAACTCGTTCCAGCCTGGGCCGGCGGTCTTGGCACCGGCCTCGGCACCCGAGATCTGATCTTTCGCGCCGTTGGTGTTCCAGGCGGTGCGGCCCAGTTCGATGCTGTGATCGTCGAAGCCGACCCATACGGTAGTTGCCAGCGTTGGTGTGAAGCCACTGAACCAGGTATCTTTCGATTCGTTGGTGGTACCTGTCTTACCCGCGATATCGTGGCGGTTCACCACACGGGCGGCTCGCCAGGCGGTGCCGTTCCAGCCTGTGCCCTTGCTCCAATCGCCGCCGCCCCAGATTACGCTCTTCAGGGCTTCGGTGATCAGGAAGGCCGTCTGTTTACTGATGATCTGTGGTGCGTGGCGAGCCGTGCTCGGACAGCTAGGATCTTCGGCGTTAGCCTCCTGGCTCGCGGCTTCTAGGCCTTCTTCCTCTTGATTTGCCACTTCCTGATTAGGCAGTTCCTGCGCCATAGCTGCAAAAGGATCGTCCGTTGGCAGCGTCTGTGGCTCGGCTAACTCAGGTGTGCAGGCTAGCGTAGGGCTAGCTTCTTCTACCGTCTGCTCGTAGGCATTGTCGATATGGTCGATAAAGTAAGGCTCGACCCGGTAGCCGCCATTTGCAAATACCGAGAAGGCGGTGACCACCTGCAGCGGCGTCACCGAAGGTGAGCCCAGCGCCAGGGACTCGTTTTGCGGCAGATCGTCGCGGTCGAAACCGAACTTGACCAGGGTGTCGATAGCACTTTCTAGCCCGGTATAGCGCATGGCGCGTACCGACATGACGTTAATAGACTGTGCCAGACCGACTCTCAGGCGTGTCGGCCCAGTATACTTGTCGGGCGAGTTCTTAGGTCGCCATGCTGTGCCCTGACGTATGTCGGCATTGTTGATCGGCGCGTTGTTGATCAGCGTAGCCAGGGTATAGCCTTTCTCCAGCGCACCTGTATAGATGAAGGGCTTGATGTTGGAGCCCAGTTGACGCTTGGCCTGGGTGACACGGTTGTATTGGCTAGTGTGGAAGCTGTAGCCGCCCACTAGGGTCCTGATGGCACCGTCCTTAGGATCCAGCGAGACGATGGCGCTGGCCACCTCAGGAATTTGCGATAGCTGCCAGATGTTGCCGTTGTTGCGGATCCAGACCTGCTCGCCTGCCTTGAGGATCTCGCCAGCCATCTTAGGCGCCTTGCCCTGACGCTTGTTGCTGATGAACTTGCGTGCCCACTTAAGCCCTTCCCACTCCAGAGTGAGGGTTTCGCCCTTCGCATTGATGACCTTGACGCTCTGCTCGGCAACCTCGAGCACTACGGCGGGCTCGAGTCCTTGGAAGCCCTGGGTTTGCTTCAGCTGTGTGACGATTTGGGTCTCATCTAGCTTGGCCGTGCCTTCTGCGTCCCATAACACCTTAGTCGCGCCGCGATAGCCGTGGCGCTCGTCATATGCGTAGACGTTATTGCGCAGCGCCTCCTGGGCCAGCATCTGCAGGCGAGAGTCGACAGTGGTATAGACGTTGTAACCGCCGGTATAGGCTTCCTCTTCACCGAGTTTTTCGACCAGATAGTCGCGTGCCATCTCTGAGATGTAAGGCGCATAGAGCTCTACCTCGGCGCCATGGTACTTGGCTGTAATAGGGGCTCTTATTGCTTCCTGATACTCGTCCTGGGTAATGTTCTCTTTCTCCAGCATACGGCTGAGTACCCAGTTGCGACGATTCATCGCGCGGGCTGGATTGCGTATAGGGTTGGCGGCAGAAGGTGCCTGTGGCAGACCTGCAATCATGGCCATCTCTGGCAGGGTAAGCTCTTCGAGTTCCTTGCCGTAGTAGACCTGGGCGGCGGCGCCTACACCGTAGGCACGGTTACCCAGGAAGGAGCGGTTGAGATAGAGGGTTAAGATCTCTTTCTTACTCAGGGCTTGCTCAATTTTCAGGGCCAGGAAGATCTCTTTGATCTTACGAATGTAGGTTTTCTCTCTGGAGAGGAAGAAGCCGCGGGCAACCTGCTGGGTGATGGTACTCGCCCCTTGGCTCTTCTTACCTGTGGTAGCCAGAATCACTGCGGCACGTATGATGCCGATGGGGTCGATCCCCTTATGTTCGAAGAAGCGGGCGTCTTCTGTGTCGAGCACCGCATTAATCAATTGTTGCGGTACCTGCTCATATTCGACTGGAATGCGGCGTTTTTCGCCAAATTGTGAAATTAATTTGCCATCAGCGCTGTAAATTCGTAATGGAGTTTGCAATTTTACGGTTTTAAGAGTGGTAACATCGGGGAGATCCGGCAGCACATAAAAATAAGCCGCAGCAATAGCACCTATTCCCAAAAGGGCTAGGCTGAAGAGAGCGATGGTAATTCGTTTAAACCACTTCACCAGATAATTCCAATAAATTTAGCAGGCACAATAGTATATAAGGCGAGCAGCTATTGGTGAAGCAAAAATGGTTGTCAAAAAAATGGCAATTGTAAAAGTTACAAACATTTTGTACAAATATCTATAACGAGTTGATTTTGTGCTAATCTAACCCCTGAAACTATAACAAAAGTGACGATGGACTATGCTTTCAAATTTATGGAAGCGTCAGGCTCCGCAGATGGTCGGGATCGATATAGGTTCCCACGAGATAAAAGCAATACTGCTGAGTAAGACTGCTGATGGTTATAAAATATTGAGTCACGCCGCGGTGCCCGTTAAAAAAGGCGCCGTTAATGATCATGAAATAAGAGATTCAGACGCGGTTTTGGAGTCCTTAAGATTGATCAAACGATCTTTGCCTAAGAGCGTAAAATATGCGGCGGCTGCAGTTTCGGGATCGGCTGTGATGACCAAGGTGATCTTCATGGATGCTTCACTCAGTGAAGAGGAGATGGAGACACAGATCGAGATCGAGGCCGACAACCTTATTCCCTATTCACTCGATGAAGTTAGCATAGATTTTGAAACCCTCAACGTTAACAGTGCCGATCCCTCTAAGGTGGATGTGCTGCTAAGTGCCTGTCGCACCGAGAATGTCGATGCCAGGGTCGATAGCCTGGACGATATCAATCTCGAAGCCAAAGTGATTGATGTTGAAGGATATGCGCTGGGACGCTCGTTCGAGTTGGTTGCCGCTCAGCTGCCCGATGGTGCCGAAGATAAGGTGGTCGCCTTGGTCGATATCGGCGCGAACATGACTACCTTTGCCGTGGTGGAGAAGGGCGAGACGACCTTTATCCGCGAACAGGCCTTTGGTGGTGAGCAGTTTACTCAGTCCATCTTATCTTTCTACGGCATGTCGCACGAGCAGGCGGAGAAGGCCAAGCTCGAAGGTGATTTGCCACGCAACTATATGTTCGAGGTACTCTCGCCCTTCCAGACGCAACTTCTGCAACAGATCAAGCGAACCTTGCAGATCTACTGTACTTCGAGTGGTAAAGATAAGGTGGATCATATCGTCTTGTGTGGTGGCACCTCAAAACTGGAAGGCATGGCTAATCTGCTCACGAATGAACTCGGCGTTCATACCATCATTGCCGACCCTTTCTTGGGTTGCTTGCATGCGGACGAGCAAGTGAAGACACAATTACAGCCCAATATTAATAAATACATGGTCGCGTGTGGATTAGCGCTGAGGAGTTACTCTCAATGGCGAACATAAACTTATTGCCCTGGCGCGAAGAAGCAAGAGAAAAACAAAAACGCGATTATCTGGGCATATTAGCTGCTGTATTTATCGGCGCGGCATTAGTCGTTTATTTAGCCTTAACGGTGCTCGATATGATGACCGAGGAGCAGAGAGGAAGAAATGCCTATCTGCAGGGTGAAATTCAGCTGTTAGAAAAACAAATTGCCGAAATTAAAAAGATTCGCGAGCGTAAGAAAGATATCGAGCGTCGTACCGAGATAATATTAAACCTGCAACAGGCAAGAAACTTACCCACCCATGTATTGGATGAGTTGGTGCGTGTCGTACCGCCGGGAATATATCTTTCCAGCATCGAAAAGAAGGGCAGCTTGTTGTGGATCCAGGGGCGTAGTGAGTCTAACAACAACGTCGCCAACATGATGCGTAAGATCAAGGCCTCAATGTGGTTACACGATCCCAACATGCAGTCGATCGTCTCGCAGAATGATGAGATGCGTCAGCTGCAGCGTTTCAGTTTAAGAGTCTCTATCGGTGAAGAAGATGCAGATAATGCCAAAGCGACACAAGGAGCGAGCAAATGAAACTCGATCTGAGTGAATTCAATGATATCGATTTTGAGAACATTGGCGGCTGGCCGACCCGGGTTAAGGTGGTATTCGCGTCTTTCCTGGCCATCATTATTTTCGTCGCCGGATATTTCCTGTTTGTCTCTGATGCCGTAGATGTGCTTAAGCGTGAGCAAGACAAAGAGATCACCTTGCGAGATGATTTTAAAGCGAAATATCAATTGGCGGCTAATCTTAAGTTGTATCGCGAGCAGCTGGCAGTCATGGAAGTTCAGTTTGCCGAGCTGCTAAAAATGTTGCCGTCGCAGAATGAGATGCCTGGCCTGCTCGATGATTTAACTTTCGTCGCGACCGACTCGGGTCTGGGGATTCAGAGCCTGGAGTGGCAAGAAGAGATACAGCGCGATTTCTATATCGAGTTCCCTATCAGCATGTCGGTAACGGGAAATTATCATGAGATGGGCCATCTGGTCAGTGGCGTGGCTAAACTGCCGCGTATCGTGAGCCTACATGACTTCGTGATCAAGCGCAGTGACAGTGGTGAACTCGCCATGGAGATCTTGGCCAAGACCTATCGTTTCAAAGAGGGAGCCCAGATTCCGAAAGATAATGCTGCGAAGGGGGCGAAGAAATGAAGAAGCTACCTTTGCTATTCGTGGGCTTGATGCTAGCAGGTTGTATGGGGGATCGCAGCGATCTTGAGTTATTTGTGACGACCACTAAGGCTCAACATGTTGCGCGTGTTCCTCCCTTGAAGGAGCCCCCCAAGTTTGAACATTTTGCCTATCAGGCAGAGTTGATGCGCAGCCCCTTCGTACCGCCTTCGAGAGAATTAACCGAAGAGGTGGTCGATACGACCAAAGATTGTCTACAGCCAGATCTGCAACGCCGCAAGGGCCGTCTAGAAACCTATGCGCTGGACAATTTAAAGATGCGCGGTACCTTGAGCGAAGATAAGAATATTTGGGCCTTAATCGAGACTAATGATGGCAGCGTATATCGTCTAGGTGTGGGCGAATACGTAGGTTTGTATCACGGGCGAATTGCTAAAGTTACACAGCAAATGGTCGAAATAGTTGAATTAATTCCAGATGGGACAGGTTGCTGGGCTGAAAGAATGAGCAACATGGAACTGACTGGTGAATAACAAAGCGAAGGATGAGGGAATAATGGAATCTTCTGCCGCGAAAAGCGTTTTATTAAAAAAGTCGCCCCTGTTTAAAGTGGCCTTTGGCTTAGCTTTATTATTGGGTGTGGCGCCGTATTCTTCAGCTGCGAACCGTCTGATTGATGTCAAATACCACTCGATTGTCGATCATCAGTTAGAGTTACAACTGGTATTCGAGGAGGCCGTTAAGGAGCCTGAGATTAATCTCAATGCTTCCCCTGCGCAGATCATCCTTGGATTCGACGATAGTTTGTCTGGGCTGGAAAAAGATGTCCTACCAATCAACAATGTCGGTGTTAAGTCCATGTCCACACTGCAGGAAAGTGAACAGCTTAAGGTGCTGGTGGATCTGGCTAAGGTAAAGGCCTATCAAGGCAAGGTGATGGGTAACACCTATCGCCTGACCATTAACGATGAGGTTGCCAGTCGCAGTGACGTCGCCGCAAATCCTTTTGTTAACGGTATCAAAAACATCGATTTCCACCGCACCAGTGATGGCGGCGGTGAGTTGTTGGTCAAACTTAATAATTCGTCGGTGGCCGCGAATGTGGAGCAGGTGGGTGCCAAGCTAGAACTTAAGCTTTACAACACAGATATAGGCACAGATCTTCTCTATGTCATGGATGTTAAAGACTTTGCGACGCCAGTGAAGAGTTTCGAGACCTTTAAGGATGAGTTGACGGCGCGCGTATTGGTGGATGTCTCGGGTCAATACGAGTACAACTACAAGCAGGAAGGCAATCTGTTCAGACTCAATGTGCACAAGGCTGAGCGTGCTGCTGTTGTTAAAGAAGAGAAGAAGTATGAAGGCCGTTCGCTTTCTCTTAACTTCCAGAGCATCTCGGTACGTACCGTGCTCCAGATCATCGCCGATTATAATAATTTCAACCTAGTGACCAGCGATACGGTTGAAGGGGATATCACCCTGAGACTCGACGATGTGCCATGGGACCAAGCCTTAGATCTGATTCTGCAGACTAAGGGGCTGGATAAGCGCATCGAAGGCAACATCTTGATGGTGGCGCCAGCCGAAGAGATCGCAATTCGCGAGAGCCAAGAGCTGAAGAACCAACAGGAAGTGAAAGAGCTTGCTCCGCTCTATTCTGAGTATCTGCAGATCAACTATGCCAAGGCGACAGATATTGCCGAGCTGCTTAAAGGCGACGATGCGTCTCTGTTGTCGGCTCGAGGCACAGTGGCTGTAGACGACAGAACCAATACCCTGTTGGTGAAGGATACCGAAGAGAGTCTGGAAAACATTCACCGCTTGGTGGAGGTGCTGGATATCCCGATTCGTCAGGTATTGATCGAATCACGTATGGTTACCGTGAAGGATGACGTGTCTGAAGATCTCGGTATCAAATGGGGGATCACAGATCAGCAGGGTAGTAAGGGAACTTCGGGTAGCTTGGAAGGTGCAAACGATATCGCCAATGGCGTAGTGCCCGATATCGGTGATAGATTGAATGTTAACCTGCCGGCCGCGGTGGCTAATCCAACCAGTATCGCCTTCCATGTGGCTAAGTTGGCTGACGGCACCCTGTTAGATCTAGAGCTGAGTGCACTGGAGCAAGAGAGCAAGGGTGAGATCATCGCTAGCCCACGTATTACCACTTCGAACCAGAAGGCGGCCTATATCGAGCAGGGTGTTGAGATCCCTTATGTCGAATCGGCTTCCAGTGGTGCGGCAACGGTACAGTTTAAGAAGGCGGTATTGTCGCTGCGCGTGACGCCACAGATCACACCTGATAATCGCGTGATCTTAGATCTCGAGATCACCCAGGACTCTCAGGGTAAGACAGTCGACACACCACTTGGTCAGGCGGTTTCTATCGATACTCAGCGTATCGGTACTCAGGTGTTAGTCGATCACGGTGAGACGATTGTGCTCGGTGGCATCTACCAGCAACAATTGATCAATCGTGTCAGTAAGGTACCTGTACTGGGGGATATTCCTTTCTTGGGTTACCTCTTTAGAAACACTACCGACAAGAATGAGCGCCAAGAGCTGTTGATCTTCGTGACACCTAAGATCATCTCCGAGCAACTCTAGTTCTAAGCACCTATCCGATAAAGCCAGCGTATGAACGCTGGCTTTTTTTGTGCCTGAGTATAATTTCACAGAATTTACTCACCCTACTTGCCTTTGGGGGGAGATAGCTGAGATAATCCGTGGTCAAGTCTCATTAGAGCAAGGTAACATTTAAGGTCGGCCTGATTTTTTGGCTGGCGTAGGCAAACTTTCCATATAAGATTCAGACGTAAAGCAATGGCTGAAAAACGTAATATTTTCCTAGTAGGTCCTATGGGGGCTGGCAAAAGCACTATAGGCCGTCATCTGGCGCAGATGCTTCATTTAGAGTTCCACGATTCAGATCAAGAGATTGAAAACCGTACCGGTGCTGATATCGCGTGGGTATTTGACGTTGAGGGCGAAGAAGGTTTTCGTCGTCGCGAAACACAAGTTGTTGCCGATTTAACCGAAAAACAAGGCATTGTTTTAGCGACTGGCGGCGGCTCCATTCAGAGTAAAGATATTCGTAACAACTTGTCTGCCCGTGGCATCGTGGTCTATCTGGAAACCACTATCGATAAGCAGGTTGCGCGTACCCAGCGCGACAAGCGTCGTCCACTACTTCAGGTTGACGACCCAAGAGAAGTGTTAGAAAAGCTTGCTGAGATCCGTAATCCACTGTACGAAGAGATTGCCGATGTCATAGTCAAAACTGACGAGCAAAGCGCAAAAGTTGTTGCAAATCAAATTATTGACCAATTAGGCTTCTAAACATTAGGCGGTAGAATGGAACAGATTCAGGTTGAACTTGGCGTACGCAGTTACCCTATCTTTATTGGCCAGAATCTCCTCGAAAATAGCGAACACTTCTCAAGCTATCTTCAAGGCAAAAAAATTCTTATCGTGACTAATGACACAATAGCGCCTCTGTATCTCGCTAAGGTACAGGCGCTATTGGCTTCCTACCAATGTGCCGATCCTGTCATCCTACCCGATGGCGAACAATACAAGACACTGTCGCAGATGGATGCGATTTTTACCTCACTGCTGGCGCAGAACATGGGGCGTGATTCCGTATTGATTGCTCTGGGTGGTGGTGTTATCGGCGACATGACAGGCTTTGCCGCCGCCTGTTATCAACGCGGCGTAGATTTCATTCAGATCCCAACGACCCTGTTATCACAGGTCGATTCCTCCGTGGGGGGCAAGACTGCCGTCAACCATCCCATGGGTAAAAATATGATAGGCGCCTTCTATCAGCCTAAGATGGTGGCGATAGACACGGCATGCCTGCATACCTTACCGGCCCGAGAATTTGCCGCTGGCATGGCCGAGGTGATTAAGTATGGCATCATCTGGGATGGCTCATTTTTCAGTTGGTTAGAGCAGAACGTCGAGGCGCTGAAGTCTCTGGACGAGACAGCACTTACCTATGCCATCGCCAAATGCTGTCAAATCAAGGCCGACGTCGTGGCACAAGATGAGACGGAGCAAGGCGTACGCGCCCTGTTGAATCTTGGGCATACCTTTGGCCATGCCATTGAGGCCGAGATGGGCTATGGCGTTTGGCTCCATGGCGAAGCCGTGGCGGCTGGCACAGTACTTGCTGCACAAACTGCATCTAAGATGGGGCTGGTCGATGAGTCAATTGTTTGTCGAATCGAAGCGATATTCGAGGCATTTGACCTACCAACACAGGCTCCAGAGGCGATGAACTTCGAACAGTTCATCAAGCATATGCGGCGTGACAAGAAAGTGCTGAATGGAAAACTCAGACTGGTTCTGCCAAAGGCCATAGGCCAGGCAGAGGTGTATGGAGAGGTTTCCGAGTCCCTTCTGCAAGAGGTCATTAGCCGCGCCTAGTTTGTGTGGTGATTAAGTGACGTTTCAAACCGCTATACTCTTACCCAGTCAGGAGTCTCTGCTACATAGGCTGCAGCACGTGGTGCTCTATGGACAGCAGTTGACTGTGTTGACGGGCGACGCCGGTGCCGGCAAGACCACACTCACCACGGCGCTGGTGGAAACCTTAGATGATGTCAGTTCTGCCTTGGTAGTGTGTCCTCAGCATGTCGATAGTGCGGAGATCCGTCGTAAGATATTGGTCCAGCTGTTGACCGAGCCGGTTTTCGACGACGAAGTCCCCCTGCCTGAAACCCTGCTGCGCCTCGGTAACACTTTACCCTCACACAGCCATATCGTGCTCGATGATGCCCAATACCTGCCCCTAGAGCTGTGGGCGGAATGTATCGTATTGAGTCAATTGAGCTTAGCGGGCAGAAAGCTTTCGCTAACAATGACCGCCCCGGCAGACTACTTCAACCAGATCTTGGCCCAGCTGCCCGATACCCAGCGTCCACTTTTGTTGCCCGTTGCCATTTCGCCGTTAACCATGCCGGAACGTGAGGGGCTGTATTACACCCTGCTGCATCGCAGCGAGGAGACCCCTTTCACGCCGCGGGAGATAGTCAAAGATCAACTTCAGCGTCAGCAAGGAACACCGGCCGAAGTGGTGAATCTGCTCTATCTGGCATTGCATGGCGAGCCAGCCATTCATAAGAAAAGGCCATGGCCTGTCTATTTGGCCATAGGAGCCTGCGTGGCGTTTCTGCTCGCAGGTCTCTATTGGTTTTGGACAGAACCAGAAGAGACGATAGCCAAACCTAAGGTGCAGACGGTTGCGGCGGTGCGGGCGGATGCTTTTAATCAAGGCTATGGGCAGATTCTGCTGAGTGGCTATTTTGATCAACGTGGGCGCTTGAGTGAGAGAGCTCAAGAGTCTGCAGATGTCAGGGTCGAAGCCGCAGAAGTAGCTAGGCAGTCAAAGACTCAGCCAGAAGATGAGCTAGAAAGTGAGATAGAAGGAGCGTCTTCTCAAGATGAAGTGCTAGCCCATCAGGATGAGCACCAAGCCGAACAAGAGTTTTCATCACAGCAAGATTCTCAAGCACAAACGCAGCAGGCGTTTCCGAGTCAGGCACTAAGCGATGCCACGGCGCTTGATAAGCAAGTGGAAACCTTTGCCGTTGAGCCTGTGAGCGAGCCGAATGAATCTCGCAATCTGGGAGCATCGACTGCGTCAATGCCACATCCGACAGGTTATACGCTACAGCTGGCGACTGTGAAACGTCTTGAGTCCCTCGATGCCACCATTGCCAAGCTGCCCGATGCTAATCAGGTGCAGATAGCTCGCTATAAAAGCTACTGGGTGCTCCTCTATGGCCAATACACAGACAGGCAGGCGGGTGAGCAGGCAGCGCTCGATTTAGCCCAGACGGCTCAGTTACCGTCACCATGGTTGAGAGCCTGGGTAGATTTATCCGGTTATGAGCTGCAACAAGGGGCTGTGAGCCGTGAAATTCATTAATAAACAGAGTACAATCGACAACTTGTTTTCATTGTGCACTCAATCGATTTAGATGATTAAAAAACAGAGAGCCTTCTTAAAATGGGCCGGCGGAAAATTTAAACTGGTTGATGCGCTCACCCAGCACCTCCCCGAAGGCGACAGATTGGTGGAGCCCTTTGTCGGCGCAGGCTCGGTATTTCTTAATACCCAATACAAGCGCTATCTCTTGTGCGACATCAATCAGGATCTGATCAATCTCTATCAGATAGTGCAATCCACACCTGAGAAATATATCACCGAGGCCAAGGCGATGTTTGTCGAAGCTAAGAATGATAAAGAAGCCTATTATCAGGTGCGCAGTGAATTCAATCAGACTCAAGATCCCTTCCTGCGCTCTGTCTATTTTCTCTATATGAATCGCCATGGGTTTAACGGTCTGTGTCGTTACAACTCTAAGGGCGGCTTCAATGTGCCCTTTGGGTCATACAAGAAGCCCTATTTCCCCGAAGAGGAGATCAAGGCCTTTGCCGACAAGGCGCAGGTGGCTGAGTTTAAATGCATAGGTTACGAAGAGGCCTTCGATCTGACTCAGCCAGGTGATGTGGTCTATTGCGACCCACCTTACGCACCACTGTCAACCACGGCCAGCTTTACCACCTATGTGGGCTCGGGCTTTAGCCTGGACGACCAGGCGTTGCTGGCTCGCAAGTCGCGTCATACGGCGATCGACAGAGGCATCCCTGTGCTCATCAGTAACCATGATATTCCCCTGACGCGGGAGCTGTATCATGGCGCCAGATTCGACACCATTCAGGTGCAGCGGAACATCAGCCAAAACGGCAGCAGTCGTAAGAAGGTCGATGAGCTGATGGCGCTGTATGATGACAGCTATCATAGCGAAAACGATTAAGCCCAAGCTAAGGCATTAGTTAAGGCATTAGCTAAGGTTTAGTAAAAGCGGTTAATTGAGTGCTAGGCCAACACAAGTTTCACGATAAAGATGAGTGAAGCGACCAGGGCGATGGCCAATAGAATCCCCATCACTATAAAGGGCACCGGCGAGCGAGACTGAAAGTCGCGAACGCGGTTTTGCTCTGTCTGCACGCCAAAGAAGGCGGCCAGGGTGCTTAGAAAGAGTTGCAGCAAGAGAGGGCCTAGAGGCGCTGTTTGCTGGTGGGAGTCACATCGTCCATGGGGCTGTCTTGATGACCATGGAGCAGCTCGAGCAGATCGACAAAGTGCAATTGATTAGAGCGGCTTCGACCCGTTAACCAATTACTCCAACTGACATTATCTGCCTGCTGGGCGCAGCGGTTGTTTGGATGACTGGCGGGGAGTGAGGAGTTGTAGCTGGTGTTGCTATCGCACACGCAGGCCAGATTGGCCTCATCTTCACTGAGACTCTGAACGCCAATGGCGGTAAAGCCAACAACAGCGGCGGTGACGGTAAATACCGTTGCCGATTTCATCTTGGCTGAAGCTTTGGCCTTATCTCTCATCTCTACATCCTGTGAACATGGAAACCCCTAATCAGAGCATTATAGCAAAGGCGTTTATATTTTGAACATAATTTTTCGGTGAGGCGATTTGCCGCCAGTGAAATTTACTCAATTCTGAACCAGAACACGTTTAATCCGGCATCGCCTATAGAGGCTAGGCTTGGCTATAAGGTAGAATAGCGTAATTCTTATTCAGATTAGTGAGTTTATCATGCGTCCATTTCTAATTGCTCCCTCTATCTTATCTGCCGACTTTGCCCGTCTCGGGGAAGATGTCGAGGCCGTGCTTAAGGCCGGTGCCGATGTGGTTCACTTTGACGTGATGGATAACCATTATGTGCCTAACCTGACCATAGGCCCTATGGTGTGTAAGGCGCTGCGTGATTATGGCGTGACCGCCGATATCGACGTGCACCTCATGGTGAAGCCCGTGGATCGCATCATTCCTGATTTCGTCGATGCCGGCGCCTCTATCATCACCTTTCATCCAGAGGCCTCAGAGCATATCGATCGCACCCTGCAGCTGATCAAGGAATCTGGCTGTAAGGCTGGCCTGGTATTTAACCCGGCGACCTCGCTGCACTATCTGGATCATGTGATGGATAAGTTGGACGTGATTTTGCTGATGTCGGTTAACCCAGGTTTTGGTGGTCAATCCTTTATCCCGTCGACACTGGATAAACTGCGTCAGGTACGTGAGCGTATCGATGCCAGTGGTTTCGATATTCGTCTGGAAGTCGACGGTGGCGTTAAGGTCGACAATATCGCCGAAATCGCGGCGGCGGGTGCCGACATGTTCGTGGCCGGTTCGGCGATTTTCAATAAGCCAGACTACAAGGCGGTGATCGACGAAATGCGTAGCGAGCTGGCTAAGGTCGATGCCTAAGTATGAAAGCCCAATCAATTAAGGCGATCGCCTTCGATCTCGACGGCACGCTTATCGACAGCGTGCCGGATCTGGCCGCCGCCACCCAAGGCATGCTCGCCGAGCTTGCCTTGCCCCTGTGCGACGAGGATCAGGTGCGTAGTTGGGTAGGCAATGGCGCCGCCAAGCTGGTGGAGCGTGCGCTGACCTTTGCCCGAGGTGAGGCGGCAACACAGGACGAAATCGATGCCGCAATGCCTCTATTTAGCAAGCATTACGAGGCAAATCTGCAGCAGCACAGCCGCCTCTATGATGGCGTTAAGTCTGTACTCGAGCAGCTGGTGTCGCTGGGTTACCAACTGGCGATTGTCACCAATAAGCCCTACCGATTCACCGTGCCTCTGCTGGAGGCCTTTGGCATAGCTCACCTGTTCAATCAGGTGTTGGGGGGCGATTCGCTGGAGAAGATGAAGCCGGATCCCTTGCCGCTGACTCACCTCAAACAGGCATGGCAGCTCGAAGATGAGCAGCTTTTGATGGTGGGTGACTCCCGAAACGATATTTTAGCGGCGAAAGCGGCGGGTATTTCCTCGATCGGCTTGACCTACGGGTACAACTACGGTGAAGATATTGGGCTCAGCGGCCCGACGGCCGTTTGTAACACATTTAGCGAAGTATTGGCGCAGATAACAGACAGCCAAATAGCATTGGAGCAATAAATTTTATGACTAAACCTATTGTGCTTAGCGGTGCCCAACCGTCAGGTGAATTGACCATTGGTAACTACATGGGTGCACTACGTCAGTGGGTTGCGATGCAAGATAGTCATGATTGCCTATATTGTGTGGTCGATCTGCATGCCATTACCGTACGCCAAGATCCGCAGAAGCTGCGTGACGCCTGCTTAGATACCCTGGCCCTATACCTGGCCTGTGGTGTCGATCCTAAGAAGAGTACCGTCTTCATCCAGTCGCAGGTACCGCAGCACACTCAGCTGGGTTGGGCGCTGAACTGCTACACCCAGATGGGTGAGCTGAGCCGCATGACCCAGTTTAAGGACAAGTCGCAGAAGCATGCCAACAACATCAACGTCGGCCTGTTCGGCTATCCGGTATTGATGGCGGCTGATATCCTGCTGTACCAAGCAAACGAGATCCCTGTGGGTCAAGATCAGAAGCAACATCTTGAACTGACTCGTGATATCGCGACACGCTTCAACAATGCCTATGGCGAGACCTTCACCATTCCCGAGCCTTTCATTCCTGAGCTGGGTGCCAAGGTGATGTCGCTGCAGGATCCGTTGAAGAAGATGTCTAAGTCTGACGACAACCGCAACAATGTGATCGGCCTGCTGGAAGATCCTAAGGCGGTCATGAAGAAGCTGAAGAAGGCGATGACAGACAGCGACGAGCCGCCAGTAGTGCGTTTCGATGTCGAGAATAAGCCAGGCGTCTCTAACCTGCTGAGCCTGATGTCGGGTGTTACCGGTCAGAGCATTGCGAGTTTGGAAGCTGAGTTCGAAGGTAAGATGTACGGTCATCTTAAAGTGGCTGCCGGTGAGGCGGTTGTCGGCATGCTTGAGCCGCTGCAGGAGCGCTTCAAGGAGTACAGAGCCGATCAGAGCTTCCTCAATCAGGTGATGCACGAAGGTGCCGAGAAGGCTCAGGCCCGCGCCGAAGTGACCCTGAAGAAGGTCTACGAAAAGATAGGTCTTCTGCTCTAATCGAATGTGTGAAAAAGCCGGCATCAGCCGGCTTTTTTTATGGATAAATATTAAGGAGGACTCGCTAGTGCTGCTGGGTCAACCAGTGGACGAACGCGGCGATGGCGGGCTCCTGCAGGCGGCGCTGCTTGCAGAGGAAGTTAAACTCGAAGCCGGTATCTATGCCGGCAAAGGGCAGGGCCACCAGGCGCTGCTTGGCGATATCATCCAGCACCATGAAGTCTGAGGCCAAGGCTACCCCCTGACCGGCAATCGCTGCCTCGATCGCCATCAACACATGGCTGAAGAGCTGCTGCTGGTGTTCTTTGGGGCCTGGTAGCTGGTTATGTTCACACCATCGCTGCCAGTCCAGCCCCAGTGGCCCCTCATCGACGGTGAGCAGCTGCTGGGCGTTGAGCCAGTCGAGATCCAGCTTGTCACCGCTGCTGATAAGTTCTGGGCTGCAGACGGGGATCAGCCGCTCGGCGTGCAGTAGCTGTTGCCAGTAGCCCTTCTGATCTTGCTGGCCCGTGATAAACATGTCGGCGCTGCTGTGGGACAACACAGGGTCTTCGGTGATCATATCCAGGCGTATCTGAATCCCTGGATGTAGGCGGCGAAAGCCGCTGAGCCTGGGGATCAGCCATTTTACCGCGAAGGAACTGTAGACCGCCAGGCGCAGGGCCTCTGGCTTCTCGCCCAGTAACCTGAGGTTTAGCTCTCCCAGCTCGTTGAAGATCCTCGCCGTCTCCTGAAACAGCTGCTCGCCCTTGTCGGTGAGTCTCAGGCTGCGGCCCTCGCGCCTGAACAGGGGCAGGGCGAAGTGTTCCTCCAGCAGACGAACCTGATGAGATACCGCACTCTGGGTAATGCACAGCTCCTGCGCGGCCCGGGAGAAGTGCTGCAAACGGGCGGCGGCCTCGAACACCTGCAGTGCCCTGAGTGGGGGGATCTTTCTCATCTACTGTCTCCTATACCAGTCTCAATAGATGAATTTAATTCATCTATGATAAGAAATCATCATTTTAGCTACAGTATCTTGCTCGCTATCATGCAGCCAGATGAATCTTGATAATGGAGGCTGTGATGCAGCGCAATCTGATGTTAGGCCTCGGCCTCTTGCTGCTGGGGAATGTGTTTAGCGCCCTCTACGATGTGTCGATCAAGTGGCTGCCAGCGCAGAGCGATGCCACCATGTTTCTGCTGCTGCGTCAGGTGACTGCGATCGTGATGATGCTGCCGCTCTGGTTGTATGCCGGTCGGCCGAGAACCGCTTTCTTGAAGCTTCATATGATTCGGGCCAATAGCGGCGCGGTCGGTGGACTCTTGCTGATCCTCGGCTTGCTCTCCCTGCCTCTGGCGACGGTCAGCTCGCTGTTCTATTCAGCGCCCTTGATGATCATCGTCATGGGCATGCTGTTCCTCAAGGAGCGACTCAGTGGTCAGCAGATTCTGGCGACTGTGCTAGGTTTCATCGGTATTCTTATCATACTCAGGCCGAGCGAGATGAATCTGGCGGCGCTGGCGGTATTGGTGTCGGCCATCGTCTTTGCGGCCAATCAGTTGATGCTGAGATGGTTGCCCAGCAGTGAGGCGGCCAGCGTCACGGTCATCTGTTACAACCTCTTGAGCCTGCCCTTGGTGATAGGATTTGCCGCCTGGCAGGGATTTGCGGGCTTTAGTTGGCCTGTATTGGGTATCGCAGTGCTGAGCAACATTTTCCTGCTCGCCTATCAGCTCTTTAGCGTGCTGGCCTATCGTAAGGCCCAGGCGGGCGAGATAGCCGTTGCCGAATACAGTGGCTTGCTGTTCTGTGTGCTGTTTGGCTGGCTCTGGTTCGACGAGTGGCTGGATCCTTTAGGCTGGCTGGGCGCCGCCCTGATCGTGTTGCCGACCATACTCTTGCCTGTGCTGACGCAAAGATGGCGTAAGGTGAGGAAAGCCAGGCTCGCCTAGGCGCAGCAAGCGCCCGGCGTGCTAGCTGTTTGGCGTATCGAAGACCTTGATGACCTTGCGTACACCGGCCGTGTTACGGGCGATATCCACCGCCAGTTCGGCCTGATCGCGACTCACGACACCCAGGAGGAAGACCTCGCCATTTTCGGTGATCACCTTGATGCGGGTAACATCCAGATCTTTGTCGTTGAGCATACGCGTCTTCACCTTGGTGGTGATCCAGGTGTCGTTGCTGCGGGTGGTGAAGGAGGTCGGGTTACCTATG
The DNA here is from genome assembly GCF_019457575.1 of Shewanella alkalitolerans. Classification (NCBI taxonomy): domain Bacteria; kingdom Pseudomonadati; phylum Pseudomonadota; class Gammaproteobacteria; order Alteromonadales; family Shewanellaceae; genus Shewanella; species Shewanella alkalitolerans. The sequence goes on from NZ_CP080422.1 coordinate 238,484, forward strand.
CGGATCTGATTGTGGATCTTGCCGCCCAGGTTAAGTTTTTGCACTGTGTTGATCGCCTTGTCCCGCAGCATTGAGCTGGGGGCCTGGCCTATCATGAGTACGTTGCCGTTCATCGCCACACCAGTGATATTGGTTTGGTTCTTAATATCTTCGTGTGCCGCCAGCGCACTGGCGATCTGAAAGTCGGCGTTGGTGTCGTCCAGCTGGGTCGAGAAGCTGCGTTCATCGTTGGCCATCATGGCCCCACCCACTGCGCCGACCATCACGGCCCCGGCGCAGCCTTGTAACAGCAAGAGTACGGCTAGGATTGGGAGCAGAGCTCTCATGCCTGGTCATCCTGGGGGAAGAGGGTGCGGTCGATGTTGTCGCACAGGCAGTGGATCACTAACAGATGTACTTCTTGAATACGCGCGGTGACGTTTGAAGGCACGCGCACCTCTACGTCGTTTGTCCCCATCAGGCCGGCCATGGCGCCGCCATCCTTACCCGTGAGGGCCACGATTGTCATGTCACGGCTCAGCGCCGCTTCCATCGCCTTGATCACGTTACCCGAGTTACCACTGGTCGAGATGGCCAGCAAGATGTCGCCAGGTTGACCCAGTGCCAGGATCTGCTTAGAGAAGATCTCGTCATAGCTGTAGTCGTTACCAATCGCGGTGATGGTCGAGGTGTCGGTTGTCAGAGCGATGGCCGGTAGTGGCGGACGCTCGATCTCGTAGCGGTTCAGCAGCTCGGCAGAGAAATGCTGGGCATCGCCGGCGCTGCCACCGTTACCACAGGCTAAGATCTTGTTGCCGCCAAGCAGACATTGCACCATCATCTCGGCCGCTTTCTCAATAGACTCAGGTAGCGCCTCAGCCGCATCGATCTTGGTCTGGATAGAGTGGGTAAAACTGTCTTTAATACGTTCTAACATGGAATTATCCTTCAAAAATAAAACTGTTTAACAAGCCTTCACTTGCATAGTGGTGGTTGAGTGGAGCACTAAAAGGCGTTGGTGATCCACTGAATGTCATCGCCATCTATGGCCAGGAGATCGAAGCGACACTGCGCATCTATCTGATTGAGCTGCATATAATGGCTTGCCGCTCGATTAAGCCTTGCTATCTTGCCTCGGCTAACTGCCTGTATCGCACCGCCAAACTGTTTCGATTGGCGGTATTTTACCTCAATAAAAATCCATTTGTGACCTTGGCGCATTATGAGGTCAATTTCGCCAAATGGGTAGCGTACGTTTCGTTCGACCAGTTTGAGCCCCTGTTGTTCCAGATAGGCCAGCGCGCGATCTTCCGCCTGCTGCCCCTTGGTGAGGTGCTCTGCACTCGTCATAAGGGTCTCAAATTGCCTCGTTGGTAACGTCCCCAGCTGAGCTGACGGTTAATCGTACCATCGGGCGACACGGAAAGCAGGCCGCTGCGACCCGAGTACTGGTAGCCGGGCAAAGCGCGCATCTGCGCCAGCTTGCTCACCAGCTGCAGGGCATCGAAACCCATCACATACAGGCGTTTCTGGCTGTTACCCCAGGTCGGCCAGAGACGGGCGACCTCGGCGGTTTCGGCGTTAGTCTCGATCAACCAGGGAATATCGCTGATGGTCAGGTTATTCAGCTCCTGGGCGGCGGTGCGCGATTGGCTCTCGATACGGCTGCGACTGGTGGTGTATAGGGGCACCGGCTCGGCAAACACGCTGAAATTCACGTCGATAAAGGGCTTGAGCAGCGGCAGATCTTGGCTGCTGGCGATCATATAGATGGCGTCGATATCGCGGCGGGATCTAAAGTCGGCCTCGATCTTATTGCCCAGTAGCGCCTTGATACGGGCGATACGCTCCTTACTGTCGATCACCCCAAGGGACTTCTGCACGGTCACTTTCATCTCGTCGCCGCGCTTGTAGTAGTGGATCTCGGCCGCTTCATGGGTGAGTTCTTGCCACTTACCGTTAAAGGCCTCGGCCATGCGGCGACCGACTGCGTCGTCGCTGGCGAGTAGCAGCGGCTTCTCTATGCCGTCGTTATAGAGCTTCTGCGCGGCATCTACCGCCTCGTCGGTGGGTGAGAGCGCGAAGAAGAACTGGTCGTTCGACGGCGTGAAGCTGTCCACATGGTTGAGGAACAGCTGGGGCACCTTAGGCTGTACTTGAGCTTGCGCCTGAGCTTGAGAGCCAGGCTGCTGTTGACCATCGGCCTGCTGGCTGGCTTTCGCCTCCGCCTGCATCAGGCTCTCCACCTCAGACTGTAGCAGTGGGCCTATGATGAAATCGGCACCGGCGGCAATCGCCTGCTGCTGCGCAAGCTCGGCGCCTTGGGCCGTGTCGAAGAAGTTAACCGATACCGAGTCGTCTGGATTGGTCAGGTAGCTGGAGATGATCCCCTGCTTGACCGTGTCGGCGATGGCGGCTCTTGGGCCGGTGAGCGGCAGCAAGACGGCAATTTTCTTTGGCTTGTAGGGCTTGGTATTCAGCGCGCGCTCGAGATCCGTCGGCAGCTTCTTGGCGCCCGGATGGCCAGGATTGTCCTGCTGCCAGTTACCCAGTTGCTGCACCAATTGCTGAGGGTCTATGGCATAATGCTTGGCGACATAGGCCAGCTGCAGCCAGCCGGCAAAGATGGGGTTGCTGCTATCCTGACTGAATGCCAGCAGTGTCTGCTCGTGCAGGGGCTGTAATATGCCCCAGATCTCGTCGTTGACTTCACTCGCCTCGGCGTTCGGCAGATAAGTCGCCAGCAGAGTGAGTTCTTTTGCTTGCTCGATTGGCGATTTGCTCAGCTGAAACAGACGCGCCTTGAGCTGATGGTAGGAGACCATCTGCCAGTTGGCGAGTCGCCACTTGCTGGGATAATTGAGTTGAGCCAGGGCCTGATCATAGTTGGCCGTCTGCTCCAGCACTCTGGCGCTCAGGTATCTGTGCTCGGCCAGGATCTCGGGTTTGTTGACCAGGTTAGGTTTTACGGCCGCTAGCGTCTTGCTGGCATTGCCCGTGTCGCCTTGATTGATAAAGGCGTGGGCGGCGAGCAGCATCAGACGATTCTTCTGCTCGGCATCGGTAGCCTGCTTGGCATTCGCCAGATACTCTGCAGGGCTTTGGGTGGCATTCACCAAAGAAACTTGGGTGCTGGTTTCTTTCACTGGGGTTGGCGCCGTGGCACAACCGAATAATACTGTGGCCAACACAGCGGCGGAGATTAATTTAGTTGTATTCAGTCTTTTTAACACAGGACTTCACTCTGGTAAGATGCTGGCTGTAGTTTAACCTTCTCTTACGCCTGACGAAAGTCTTGTGACAATCATTACAGAGGTAGATATGGACCTGTCGGTCGCACTTTACATAGTTCCTACTCCAATCGGTAACCTTGGAGACATCAGCAGCCGCGCCCTGGAGGTATTGAATCAGGTCTCCCTTATTGCCTGTGAGGACACCCGCCATAGCGGTAAATTGCTGAGCCATTTCGGCATAGAGACCCGTAAGACGGCGCTGCATGATCACAACGAGCGCGACAGGGCTCAGGGGATCATCCAGAAGCTGGCCAATGGTGAGTCTGTGGCGCTGATCTCCGATGCCGGTACGCCGCTGATCTCCGATCCTGGTTATCATCTAGTGTCACAGGTGCGTGAAGCCGGTTTCAAGGTGGTGCCGCTGCCGGGCCCCTGTGCGGCCATCACGGCGCTGAGCGCCTCTGGGCTGCCGTCGGATCGCTTCTCGTTCGAGGGCTTTCTGCCCGCCAAGGAGAAGGGACGTCTCGATAAGCTGACCGAGCTGAAAGAAGATCCCCGTACCCTGATCTTCTACGAGTCGCCACATCGCATCGTTCACAGCCTAACCTCTATCGTGGCGGCGCTTGGCGGCGATCGTCAGGTGGTGATGGCCCGTGAAGTCACCAAGACCTTCGAGACCTTTCTCTCTGGCCCCGCCGCCGAGGTGCTTGCGACAGTGAGTGAGGATCCCAACCAGCAGAAGGGTGAAATCGTGCTCATGTGCCACGGCCACCGGACAGATGAAGATGCCGGCGTGCCTGCCCAGGCGCTGGAGACGCTTAAGCTACTGAGTCAGGAGCTGCCGCTGAAGAAGGCATCGGCGCTGGCGGCGCAGATCCATGGGCTGAAGAAGAACGCCCTCTATAAGCTGGGCCTCGAGCTGGATCTCTAGTCGAAAGGCACTACGCCAATATATGGTGGTGCGCCGCGCCGCATTAGGCTATAATCCGCGCCGAGTTGGCCAGACAGTTGCCGCGCTCAATAGAGCGGGGAGGAAAGTCCGGGCTTCATAGAGCAGGGTACCAGGTAACGCCTGGGCGGTGTGAACCGACGACAAGTGCAGCAGAGAGAAGACCGCCAATCTTCGGATTGGTAAGGGTGAAAGGGTGCGGTAAGAGCGCACCGTGCGGCTGGTAACAGTCCGTAGCAAGGTAAACTCTACCCGAAGCAAGACCAAATAGGGTTCCACTATTCTTAGGAATTAATGCGTGGCTCGCGTTGGAACCGGGTAGGTCGCTTGAGCCTGTGAGCGATTGCAGGCCTAGATGAATAACTGTCCACGACAGGACCCGGCTTATCGGCCAACTCAACACATTAGTAAGGCCCGTTTGTTTATGACAGACGGGCCTTTTCTTTTTTACGGCCCATTTCCCGTAGCCGCTCTCTCACAATATTAATAAGGCATGCTCTTGGGCGTAAAATCTGTTTGTGGCAAGCGGATCGGCTGCATCTGATATTTCTGGTAGATCTTATCCAGGCGTCCTTCCTGTAACAGCCTGAGAAACAGGTGGTTAAACTGGCGCACCGTCTCGCTGTCGGTGAAGGCCTTGTTGAAGGCGACACAGTACAGAATTGCCCTTTCGGCGCTGAGATAATGCAGCTGGCTCAAGCCAACCTGTCCGGCGTAGAAACGGCCCACATCCTTGTTGACATAGTAGGCGTCGAACCTGCGTTTCTGCAGCATGCGAACCGGCAAAGCATCGCCCTGGGGATAGATGTCGGTGAGCAGGGGCGGCAGCGACAGGCGTTTAAGTTTCTCTTGTTGGCGCATGAGTGAGGTGTAGGTGTTGGAGGGGCCATAGACGCCAATCACCTTCCCCGCCAGCTGACTCAGGTCGGTGATCGGAAAGTCATTTAAGGTGTAGAAGCCGTATTCCGTCTGCACCAGCGGCAGGGAGAACCACATGGACTCGGCCCGCTCCCGGTTCCAGCCGAGAAAGATCCCCTTAGCCTCGCCGCTGGAAAACATGTGCATCGCCCTGCGGTAGGGGCGAATCGAGATGTCGCAACGCCCCGGCCACTGCAGGCAGACCGCCTGGGTCAGTTCCACCAATATCCCCTGGGCCTGGCCTCGATTGTCCTCATAGCTAAAGGGAGCGAAGTCGTGATAGACGATATTGAGATCGCTTGCTTCCGCCCATGACGATAGCGGCAGCTGCAAGAGCATGATCAATAACAGTATTCTGAGTTTTGGCGAGATCATGATGCGCGTTCTACCTTTATGGCCACGACATCTATCAGTTTAGTCGCTGGGCAGGGATCTGCGCTGGGGCTAAAAATGGGTCTTTACCTGGAAGCGCCATTCCCAGCTGTTCACCTCGGCGCCGCTGGTAAAGGGGAGGGTGAGATCTATGTGGGCCACGTTGCCATAGCTGGAGCGGGAGGAGTAGATGCGGGCACCTATGCCGACGCTGCCGATGGGGCCCGAGGTTTCATTGTCTTGATCCGGGCCGCCGCTGGCCTGGCCTACATCGGTAAAGACCGCCCAGCCGAGTTCGGCCAGTTGATATAGGTTGATGTTGGGGTAGTTTCTAATCTCGGCGCTGAATAACCATTGGTTGTCACCATGCTGGTAGTCGTTGGGGTAGCCGCGCACGCCTGTGTTGTCACCCATGGCGAAGGGGGCGTCCAAGTAGTTGTTTTTCGAGGTGCTTAGGCGCACCTTGGAGTAGGCGGTCCACTTGGGATTGATCTGATAGAAGTACTCGGCGGTGGCGTTGACCTTGAAGTAGTCGGGCTGGCTGGTGGCGAATACCCCTTCGCCATCCATTCTGAGCAAGATCAGCTGATCGTCGCCCTTATAGCCACGGGAAGAGTACCAGTTGACATGGTAGCCCAGGGGGTTGCTGCCAGCCGTGTCCTGGGTCTCCAGACCAAGTTTGACATAGTGTTGCCAACCCAGGTTGAAGTCTTCGTTATAGTTGATCAGATAGACGTTGTTGAGCACCTTGTAGTCGTCTTCGATAAACTGATAGGCGACCCAAGGGTAGAGGAAGTCCCTGTCCTGGGGCAGTTCGCTGGTGGGGAACTGTGGGATATTGGCGAAGCTATGCTTGTCCTGAGTTACCCCGACTATGATGCGCGAGCGCCAGTCGTCCACCTTGTTCAGACGCCAGCCATATTGAGCATTGGCGTATTCCACCTTATGTTCAAACTCGTTCACGTCGAAGCCGTTCTGCCTTATGGTGTCGGTGCGCAGATCATCGATAAAATGGCCCGAATACATGTCTTTGGTATCCAGACGATAGAAGGGCTTAGTGAAGTCTAAGATGGTGGCCTGACCGTCGCTGTTGTCGTAAAAGTTGGCGGTGAGGGTCGAGTGCTTCACCAGCCAGTCGGTGGGCACGCGAAAGGCCAGCTGATAGCCGGTGCGATCGGCGGTCGACTTATATTTCAGGCGGGTACGTACCCCTAGTCCCAGCAGGTTATCCTCTTTGATGCCGACGGAAAACTTACTCTCGCCGCCGCTGTGACCGGCGCTGAAGGTGGGTAGCAGCGACCAGTTGTCCCAGGTTTCCACCAATATGGTCTCGCCTTCGCCTGTCTCCTCTGCACCGGCATCTGGATCGCGCTGGGCAAAGTTGATCCTCGCATCGCGAATGTAGGGCTCATAACGCAGGATGCGCTGGGCCTCGTCGAGATCCTTCTGCGACACCTTATCCTTATCGTTGAAGCTGAGTTTGTTGAGTATGGTCGACTCCCGCGTGTTGATATGCAGGTAGTTGGCCCAGCGATGGATAAAGAAGGCGTCGGGATCCGATTCGTCGAAGATGGCGTTGCTGACCACCACTATCTTGTTGATCGACTTCTTCTGATTGAGCTGCGCCTCGTCGGCGGGGCTGCCGTTCGAGTTGAGCAGCTGAGTCGATGCAGCTGCGTCTACCGCTTTATCTGATGCGCTTGCTTGCTGTGGCTCGGCCGCGCACAGGCCGCTCGCCAATAGGCAGCCAAACAGCAGAGAGTAGCGCGCACCAGTCAGCATAGCGATCATCCTTATCTTTGCTTTTATCGTTAAGGAGAACTCAGGGGGTTATAAGTTAGACACAATTTAATAACACACCCGCAACGCTAAATAGTCAAGCGGCGAAGATAAAATAAGCTGATGATTTTACTTGCGCAAATCCTGATGCAGGCGCCTAGGCCGCATCAGGACTTGGCTGGTCAATTAGAGGGTACGGCGCGGAGGTACGGCGACGTTGGCAAAGATGAGTCCGGCGATGAGCGACATGAAGATCAGGAAGATCTGCGTGCCTATGTGGGACTGATTGAGCATGGTCTCGCCGAGGATAAGAGTGTTGAGGCCGATATAGGTCTTACTGCCGGGCACCAAGATCACTATTCCCTGCAGCAGGGCGATGGAGGCGGGCGACTTCATCCAGCGGGCATAGAGGTTAGAGTAGATCCCCACCGCCAGGGCGCCGAAGAAGATACCGATAGATTCCCCCAGATAGATCCCGGCCAGCATGGCGGAGAAGAAGGCGACGATACCGGCGAATATTCCCCAGGGAGAGTCTTTCAGCCTGGCCTTGAAGATGATCACCAGCGCGGCGGAGAGCAGCGGCACGGCAGACCAGATAGCCCAGCGCGGCAGAGGTTCTGGCTCGAAATAGATCGCCTCGCCAAAGATGGCATTGCCTATCACCATGCCGAAAATGGCGCCGAAATAGAGCTTAAACAGCAACATGGAGGCGTCCATGATACGCGCCGTGCCCGAGATCAGATCCCGCGCCGCCAGCTCGGCCAGTCCCAGGGTGAGCGCCAGCCCGGGGATAAAGACTATGATGCCCGAGAGGATCACCACAGGGATATTGATATAAGGGTCGAAGTAGGCGATGCCACAGGCGGCGATGGCGCACAAGATGGCGGCCAAGGGCTCAAGGGTCTCGGCCATGCGCTTGGAATGTTCGGCGCGGTAGACCAGGCCATAGACCATGAAGCCGAGCAGCGCCGACCAGAAGACGTCATTCCAGCTGGTGCCCATCAACATGGCGAAGGCACCGGCAGAGGTGCCAAAGGCCAGCAGTGTCAATAGCGGACCATAGGGATTAGGCTTGTTGGCGATCTCTTCTAGTCGCTCTAGCGCCTCGGTCAGGGTGCGCTTGCCAGACAGAACCTCTTCCACCAACTCGTCGGTACGAGCCAGGGAGCCCAGGTCCAGCTCGCCAGGCTTAACGCGCGCCATATGGTTGTATTCCTGATCCGTATCGTGTTGCAACACAAAGGTCATGGAGGTTGGCGAGATCAGAAAGTAACCCTCGATACCTAAGACTTTAGAGATCGATTGCAGATGGGCCTCTAGGCGGTAGGCAGGGGTACCAAACTTGTGCAGGGCTTTACCTAATTTAATGATAAACCTGCGCTTTTCAAGAAACTCTGCGTTATCCAATTGTACAGTCCATGATGGTGAAATCTGGGGGTGATGCTCAAGCGAGCGCATCTTAACCTATCTTGTACCAAAAAGGTTAATGGCTTGGGAATTTTTTTAAATTCGGGTTAAGTTAGCCAAGGGCAGGAATAACCTAGGCTTTTCCCTGGCTTGTTCTGGCCGTTAACGATTAGGGCTAAAGGCTCTTATACGCCAGGATTTAGTCTGGCGTGCATTAAATTGGTGTCATTAAGGATAGAGATATGTCGGTAAGCGTTTCGGGATTTTATATTGCTCTCACGGCCATCATGGCGGTGTTTTTCACCTATCGCGTGGTGCGCCTCAGGCGCGGACTCAAGATAGGCCTGGGCTCAGGTGGCAGCGAAGAGCTACGCCTCGCCAACCGGGTACATGCCAACCTGATCGAGAACGCCCCGATGGCGCTGCTATTGTTGCTACTCGCCGAGCTTAACGGTCTGGCACCCGTCTATCTGCATGCTGCAGGTACCCTGTGGCTGGTGGCGCGCATCTTACACGCCATAGGTCTGACCCAGGGGCGTGGCGGCTATCACTTTGGCCGTTTCTGGGGCGTGCTGCTCAGCTGGCTAGTGATACTGGCCCTGGCGGTGGTGAATCTGTTTTATTTCATCTTGGCGTAGAAAATCGCCATTATTGCTGCTTTTTTGTTCACACTTAAGCAGGTTTCGCTGTTATACTCCGCCTCCTTTTAGTGGTCGTCATGCCTTGGTGCATGGCGACTACACTTACTCTTTAGTTTGAAAGTTAGGCAGTATCATACATGCAGGTCGAATCCACACTCTTTACCTATCCCAAGTATCTGGGCCGCAATGAAAAGCCGGCGCCCTTCTTGCCTATGTCGCGCAAGGAGATGGCCAAGCTGGGCTGGGATAGCTGTGACATCATTATCGTCACGGGTGACGCCTATGTAGATCATCCCAGCTTCGGGATGGCGGTGATCGGCCGCATGCTGGAGGCCCAGGGCTTCAGGGTCGGCATCATCTCTCAGCCAGACTGGTCGAGCAAAGAGGATTTCATGAAGTTGGGTAAGCCCAACCTCTACTTCGGCGTGACTGCGGGTAACATGGATTCGATGATCAACCGTTACACCGCCGAGCGCCGTCTGCGTCATGACGATGCCTACACGGCCGGTAACGTCGGCGGCAAGCGTCCGGATCGCGCCGTGACCGTCTATACCCAGCGCTGTAAAGAAGCCTATAAGCAGGTGCCCGTGGTGATCGGCGGTATCGAGGCCAGCCTGCGCCGCATCGCCCACTATGACTATTGGTCAGATAAGGTACGCCGCTCGGTGATCTTAGACGCCAAGGCCGATATCTTGGTTTACGGTAATGCAGAGCGCCCGCTGGTGGAGCTGTCCCATCGTCTCGCCGCCGGTGAGAGCGTCAGTGACATCCATGATGTGCGCGGCACTACAGTGATCCGTAAAGAGCCCCTGTATGGCTGGAAGGGGATGGACTCGCGCAAGCTGGATCAGCTGCACAAGATAGACCCTATTCCTAACCCCTATGGCGCCGACGACGTGGGCTGTCAGAATCTGTCTGGCCCAAGCGACGTCAAGGTATTCGATAACGACGCGCCTAAGCCAATTTCGGTGCAGCCGCCACGGCCCAAGCCTTGGGAGAAGACCTATGTCTTGCTGCCAAGCTATGAGAAGGTTGCCGGCGACAAGTATCTCTATGCCCACGCCTCGCGCATCCTGCATCAGGAGCAGAACCCGGGCTGTGCCCGCGCCCTGTTCCAGCCTCATGCCGAGCGCGCCATCTGGGTAAACCCACCGGCCTGGCCGCTCAATACCGATGAGATGGATGGGGTGTTCGATCTGGCCTATAAGCGTGTACCGCATCCCGTCTATGGTAAGGAGAAGATCCCTGCCTATGACATGATCAAGACCTCGATCAACATCATGCGCGGCTGTTTCGGCGGTTGCTCCTTCTGCTCTATTACCGAGCATGAGGGCCGCATCATCCAGAGCCGTTCGCAAGATTCGATCATCAAAGAGATCAAAGATATTCAAGACAAGGTGCCAGGTTTCACCGGGGTGATCTCAGATCTCGGCGGACCGACCGCCAACATGTACCGACTGGGTTGTACCTCGGTGAAGGCTGAGAGTACCTGTCGTCGACTCTCCTGCGTGTTCCCCTCTATCTGTGGACACTTAGATACCGACCATCAGGCGACGATCGATCTCTACCGCGCCGCCCGCGACGTGCCAGGCATCAAGAAGGTGCTTATCGCCTCGGGCGTGCGTTACGACCTGGCAACGGAAGATCCTCGCTATGTGAAGGAGCTCGCCAGTCACCATGTGGGCGGCTATTTGAAGATCGCCCCCGAGCATACCGAAGAGGGCCCGCTTAATAAGATGATGAAGCCGGGCATGGGCACCTATGACAAGTTCAAGGAGCTGTTCGACAAGTATTCCGCCGAGGCGGGCAAGAAGCAGTATCTGATCCCTTACTTCATCTCGGCCCACCCGGGCACCACGGATGAGGATATGGTGAATCTGGCGCTCTGGCTCAAGGGCGAGAAGTTTAAGCTGGATCAGGTGCAGAACTTCTATCCGTCACCTATGGCGAATGCCACGACGATTTATCATACCGAGCTGAACTCGCTGAAAAACGTCAAGCACAGTAGCGAGACTGTTGAGGTACCTAAGGGCGGGCGTCAGCGTAAGCTGCACAAGGCGCTGCTGCGTTATCACGACCCGGCCGGTTGGCCTATGATCCGCGAAGCCCTGATTAAGATGGGTAAGGAGCATCTGATCGGCGGCGGGGTGAACTGTCTGGTGCCGGCGGAGACCCGCCAGGAACGTCAGGGCTATCGTGCCAAGACAGCTAACACACCTGCGGGTAAGAAGGCGGTGACCCGTTTCAGCGCCAACCAGTTCGATGAGCGTAAGGGCAATGGTCAAGGCAATGCTCAAGGTAAGAGCCAAGGCAAGGGCAAGTCTCAGGGACAGGCGGCAGGCAAGGCCGCTTCTGGTAAGGGCTGCGCGGGCAAAGCAAGTGCAGGCAAGGCTGGCTCAAGTGGTAAGCCTGGCAAGCGTCCGATGAAGAACGCCTGGGGCACCACGCCTAAGCATCAACGCTAAACCATCGCTGGTCAAAACGATGAAAAAAGGGGAGTATTTAACAACTTCCCTTTTTTTATTGCACAGGAGCTTCCTATGAGTGACTCACATCGCGGCCAAAATGGTGAGGCTGGGGCCGAAGGCTACAGCGACGACGGCTTTTGGCACAAGGTTAAGCAGTTTGCCAAGCAGGCTGGGCACGAGGTGATCGACAATGCCCTGTGCCTCTACTATGCGGCGCAAAGGCCGGACACGCCCAAGTGGGCCAAGACGGTGATCTTCGGCGCCCTGGCTTATTTCATCACGCCGCTGGACGCCATACCGGATCTCACTCCTGTGGTGGGATTCTCCGACGATCTCGGCGCCCTAGCCGCGGCGCTGGCCATGGTCAGCATGTATATCGATGACAGCGTGAAGCGTCAGGCGGCCGAGAAGCGCTCGGCTTGGTTCGACTGACGCCTCGATTGTCAGCTCCACTGACTGTTTAATTGCATTAGCCCGCCAGTCGTTCCCGAATCAGCCAGTCATCTAGTCTGAGTGCCTTGGCGCCGCCAAAGCTCAGGGAGATGAGATTCGCCGCCACTAGCTGCTCGCCGCTCAGATCCTGACTCTCCCAAGAGAGACTCGGGGCGGCAATGGCATCACTTATCACCTCACACTCGAAGCCTGCCTTGACGGCGCTACGACACAGAGTCTGCACACAGGCCTGGGCCATGGCCCCGACAACCACTAGCTTGTCTATGCCTAGCTCAACCAGTGTCTGTTCGAGCGTCGTGTCGAGAAAACTATCGACATGATGCTTAACGACCACCGGCTCCCGGCCCTTGGGCGCGACCATGTCGGCGATCTCCACGCCCTGGGTGCCTGCCTGGAAGAAGCTCGCCTCGGGATCCTTGAAGATATGCTGCACATGGATCACCGGCAGTTGATTGCTGCGAAAATGATGAAGCAGCTTGGCCGCGTTGGCCGCCGCCTGTTCGCAGTTATCCAGCGCGAAGCGGCCACCCTTAAAATAGTCGTTTTGCAGGTCGACCAGCACCAGGGCGCTGCGCATCTGTGGCGCCAGGGGCTCGCTCAGCTGGGTCAGCACGCTGAAATCATCCTCTTCCAGATACCAGTGGCCGTCATCGGCCAGGGTCCACAACTCCTTACTGATGAAACCGCTGGCGATGTTCATGCGCCAGTTGGCCGAGAGGATCGCCTGACTGTCGCTGAGCACCTTGATCTCTACATTGCGATAGACCAGCTCACCGGGATTCTGCTGGGCGAAGCCGAGCCAGAACTGGCTGATCGCCTCGATGCCATTGAAACGGCCGAAGGGGGAGACCTGCATCTGCGCCTCAGGCAGATAGCGGGCGATGCAGTCGGCAAAGGCCTGACGGTTGAAATCGGCAATCCAGGCTTGGCTGGCTTGCATGACGGCTTGGCGGATAGATTGACTCATGTTGGCTCCTCATTAGTCGTTGGAACTAGTTGTTAGGACTAGTCGCTTGAATCTGTTGAGGCGCCAGTCTATTGTTATTTTTTATTGCGATATTTAGGTCTTGGTTGATAAGAATGTTCAGAAAAAACGAACAAAAGCGGCTGGCATATCAGATGCTGGTATTCGATGAGGTGGTCAATCAGGGCTCCTTCACTGCTGCGGCGGATGCGCTCGGTCATACCAAGTCGGCGGTAAGCCAGTATGTGAGCCAGCTGGAGCAAGATCTCGGCGTCAAGCTGCTGACCCGCAGTACCCGCCAGCTGCATCTCACCACTCAAGGGGAGGCGATGGCTCAGCGCAGCCGTCAGCTGTGGCGCCTGCTGACCGAAACCCTGGAGGCGGCCCATGACCAGCAGGCGGTGCCCGGTGGGCGCATGGCGATCACCGCGCCCCTGGCCTTCGAGGCGCCGCTGCTCACCCCCATCATTGCCGAACTCTGCCGCGAGTTTCCGCAGCTGCTGCCAGAGATGCATTATGACGATGCCCGGCTGGATATCTTGCAGCATAACCTGGACATGGCGATCTCCGTCGGGCCGCAGAAAGACAGCGGCTATCATGCCATTCCTATCGGCCGACTCGACAGCGTCCTGGTGGCCGCCCCTAGCTATATCAACCGCAGCGCCGCCATTACGGCGGAGAGTCTGCGGGGTCACAGCCTGATCGTCCTGCCCTGGCAGCGACCTCTGGTGCTGCAAGGCCCTAGCGGTCTGGCCTTCGAGGCGGATAAGGAGATCAAGGTCAACACCTCCATCAGCGCCATCAACAGCGCCATTGCAGGTGTCGGCATTGCCCTGGTGCCCTCTATCTTTATCGAGGCTGAGCTGGCCCAGGGCAAGCTGCAGCGGGTGCTACCCGAGCACAGCGGCCCGTCGCGAGAGGTGTTTGCCATTCACGCCTACCAGCAACAGTTGCCCCTGGCGCTGCGTCTGCTGGTGGAGAGGTTGAAAGAGGCCTTCAGGCAGAAGGCCCCGGTGAGTGGTTAGTGCTTGAGACTTAGTCGAGTTTGAACTGTCCCACTATCTGTTCCAGCTGCTGATTAGCCTTTCCAGTTGAGATTGAAGTCGTAACGGAAGCCGACTGCGATGGCACTGTCGTCGCCTAGGTTGTCGTAGTTCTTGTTCAGGTACTCCAGGTGTACGCGTACATTAGACAGCGGGTTCCATTCCAGGGTGGTGTTGAAACCGTCATAGTCTAGAGAGCTGATATCCTCGATACCGTCTTTAAACTGGAAGTAACCCAGCTTGATCTTGTACCCGTTGCTGAGTGGATAGGCCAGGGCGGTATCTAAGGTGCTGCCGCTACGATCGCCATGTTGTATCTGGTTGTCGAAGTTGTATTGCTTGTCCTGGTAGCTCGCCGCCAGGTAGAGGCCGTTGTCGAAGGTATAGGCCACCACACCGCCCAGGGTCTGGTTGTCGCCATTTACCTGACCGTTCTCCAAGTTGTCTTGGGTCAGATAGCTCAACCCCAGATGTAGCGCGCTGGTATCGTAGCCTACGCCTATGTTGACCAGATCCGCGCCAGTGTCGCCTTTGTCGCCGTTAAATTGAGCGCCGGCCATCCAGGTGAAACTGCCGGTTTCCAGCTTATAGGTGACGAAGTTGTCGACGAAGAAGGCACCTTCACGGTCGTAGGCAAAGGGGCTGTGGGCATTGTTGAAGATATCCACGTATTCGGCGATTAGGCTGTATTGAGCCGGACGTTGTTTGCCTATAGCTAGCTGCCCATAGGGGGAAGCGATGGCTACATAGGTTTGCCTTCCCTTGCCGAAGTTGCCTGAGTTGGCGACATCGACGGCCCATTCTGCTTTAACTATCGCTTGCCAACCGTCGGCAAATTCTGTGCTGCCCTTGATGCCGACTTGTGAGATGGCATCTCCTACATCCCAGCTGTTACCCGTGTCGGCATCTGAATAGATGAGTGTTGGGCGAATAGAACCATAGAGGCTGACTTGGCTGTTCTTGAACTGTGATGGTGCGGCTTGGGCCTCTAGCTGTGCGATACGTTGGTTGAGAGCCTCGACCTGATCGCTCAGGGGCTGCTCGGCGGCATAACCCTGACTAGTAGCGAGCGCCAGTGCGGCTGCGATCATTGAGGTGCGAAAAAAAATCTTACTGTTTTTCATGGCTTTTTGCCTTCAATTGGTTTTCTTAGGCATGCAAGTCTCCCTCCTGCCATCTCGTCGATGGAGGATAGGGGAGCTGCATACGTTTAAAAAAGGGAGTGATTAGGCCCATGGCATCAGCCATGGGCCGGGTATGGGTTACACCTTGCCGGCTTTCTTCAGATCATCAAACCAGAGGTTATGATGCTGCTTGGCCCAGTTTTCGTCACAGTAGCCAGAGGTCATGTTAGACATGCCGCCTTCTGACATCACGGTCGCCATAAAGATATGCACCACAGAGAAGGCGCTGATGATGACGGTTGAGGCAATATGCAATACCAGCATCAGGTTGGCCGTGTTCTTGGTGACGCCATAGGTCTCGGGGAACATCATAGTCAATCCAGAGATCACCATGATGCCGCCAAACAGGGCGAACACCCAGAACCACAGCTTTTCACCCGCGTTGGCAAAGCCAGCATCGGGATGTTGCTTCTTGCCGAAGTTGATATAGCCGCCCAGCACGGCAAACCATTTGAGGTCATAGCTTGCGGGGAATTGTTTAGGCGCCCACATCAACACCATAAGCAGGTAGCCGAGGATGAAGGGGAAGGCCATCAACTCATGCAGGCTGCTGGATAGGCCTACCAAGGCCGTCCAAGAACCGGCATTCATGCCAGGTTCGAAGTAGAAGCGGCCGCCGCCCAGCACCAGACCAGTAAGGATCAGCAGGATGCAAGGGATGGCGCCTAGCCAGTGCACGCTGACGCTGAGGCCTGACCAACGCTTGATCAGCTTACCCGAGAAGCCGTGATCCAGCTTGGAGATGCCGTTGATGACAACGAACAGGATAAACAGCGCGATTACACCGAACAGGCTGGCAAACAGGGCGAAGGCGATGGTATCGGTCGCGCCCAGGTAGCTCAGCAGCGACTCGTCGGCCTGCTCAGGGATAGAGGCTGGCATCAGTAGTTCGGGTTGTTTGGCTATGCCTTGTACTTCGGGAATATCACCGTGTACAAAGTGTTGGTTCATGGCTTGCCACTGCTGAGGTTGTAGGGTCACTACCTCATCGGCCAGAGCATAACTGGATGCAAACAGACCGAGCACAATAAGGCTTAACCATCTTATTGCTTTACTCATTGAATACTCCTTGCGACGCTTAGTGTCGCTTACTTCACCCGCCAGTGCGCTTTGCCGGGCGGGCTTTCTCGCTTCACACCTGTTGGTATTGAGTCTGTGTGGTGTGAGCTTGTTGATTGATAAACTGCACGAGTGTCTCGGCAAACAGCCGCCAGAAGGCCTGTTTCGCATGCTGGGTGATCCCCTCGCAGAAGGGGACGATCCAACGCCCTAGATGAGCTTGGATAAACTCATCGGCGAGCGAGAGAAGTTCCTCAGCATATGAGGTTTGGCCCAAGGCCTGTTGCTCTGACGCCATGGCATGCAGGCAATAGAGGAACTCGAGTTCGTTACCGATAAAGTCGGCCGGTTCGTTGAAGCTATCGTCGATGACCAGGCCAATTTGTTGGTAGAACTCGGCCACACGAAGTGTCTCTTCGGTGAAGAGTTGGCGATTGCCACTGAGGTAGACAGATTCGTATGGGGCAACCAACAGCTTGTATGGCCCGATACACATACGATTAAAATCGAATTCCAATTCGGATGCGTCGTCACTGAACTTACGAGCCTCTATGAGTAGCGGGCTATCGGGCGTCTCCTGCTCCAGGTAGGCGATAAGCCCAGCCACAGCCTGAGTATCCGAGGGCGCGAACATCATAGATTTGAACGCATGGTAAGCCATTGCCGTAGGGCCATATTTTTCTGTCATTATGCGCGTTCCTTGATGATCACTAAGTTAGGTTTGGTGATGCAATCGCCATAACCTATGCCTTGTTTGCTTGCCGATGGGCTGTCTAAGGCTTCCTGTAGGTTGCCAACATGGAGACACTCTACCGGGCAGCCTGCGACACAGGCGGGTTTCATACCGCGATCCAGCAGCTCCACGCACATGTTGCACTTGTCGGCCTTGCCATCGTCCTCGCGGATACTGACCGCAGAGTAAGGGCAGGCGCTGGCGCACAGGCCACATCCGGTGCATTTTTCACGATCCAGTATCACTATGCCGTCATCGCGGACATGGTAGGCTTTTGCCGGGCAGACCATGAGGCAGGCAGGGTTTTCACAGTGCATGCATGAGTGGGATAACCAGACATCTATGGTGCGATCGTCACGTTGTACTTCGTAGCGATCTACCATACGGAATCTATGGTTTTCGGGCAGTTCATTGTGAATCTGGCAGGCGACAGAACAGGCACCACAGCCGATGCAGTTCTCTTGTCTGAACACAAAGCCCACTTTTTTATCTATAGACATTTTTTAGTTCCTTAGGCTTTCTCTAGTGCTACGTTGGTCGAGTGGTAGGCGGAACAGCCACCGAGGTCGGTTAACGTATCTGTGGTCAAGATATTGGTACAGGTGTTAGAGCCATTAGGATTGAAGCGACGTAAGTTGTTCTTCACTGTCATCACAATGCCAGGGTTAACCTGAGTGGACACGCTAGCGGTGAGGAAGGCTTCGCCGCGGAAGTTACTCAGACGCACCTTGTCACCATTCTTGATGTTGAGCTTGGCGGCGTCTTCAGGGTTAATCGTCACCATATAGGCTGGGTAATTACGCACGTACTCGACGTTGTAAAACTCGCAGTTCATTCTATGGGCGATAGCCGGGCTGACCATACGGAATGGCAGGGCCTTCTCTGAGGCGATCATCTCATCTTCGGGCAGGCCGAAGTCTAATACCGGATGATAGCCTTCTTCCTTGAGCATCTCAGAGTGGAACTCAATCTTGCCTGAGGCCGTTGGATATTTGCCGTCGTCGAAGTAGATGCCGACATCGATCTTAATCGACTTCTCTTTCATCAGGCGCTCATAGGTGATGCCTTCAAAGAAAGGATCGTCTGTCTGCAGGAACTGACGGATCATGTCGTGGTTGGTATCGTCAAACTCGGGATCGGTGAAGCCCATATGCTTGGCGAGTTCTCTGAAGAAGGTCCAGTTGTCTTTAGATTCGCCCAGGGTGTCGATGACTTTCTCGCACACCTGCACATATTGGAAGCCATAGGAACCGATAACATCGTCGGCCTCGAACTGGGTCGAAGACGGCAGAATGATGTCACACACATCCATGCTGTCATGCATGTTGAAGTCGAAACCGACCAGGAAGAGGTCTTCACGTTTAAGATGACGCAATACCGCGTCGGCATCCGGTGCCATGGCTGCAGGGTTGCCGTTGTAGAAGATACAGGCCTTCACCAGATTACTTGGCTTGCCGTAGGCGGTTGGATTTACGGGATCCAGCGCCTTGGCGATCTCTGTGATGTTTACGTGGGTCGCATTCGGATCGGTTCTGAGGTGCTTGCCCTTAACCAGCGAGCAGTTACCACCGATAAGTGCCTGACCGTTATCGTAAACCAGACCATTACCCAGCTTACCGTATTGACCGGCGACAGCTTGCATGATGGCGATGGCGCGGCAAATACGTCCGCCGTTGATGTTACGCTGCAAGCCGTGACCCAGGCGCATCATGACGCGTTTAGAGTCGGCATACATGTGAGCAAATTTCTTGAGGGTATCAAGCGGTACACCAGTGACTCGAACGACTTCGTCTAAGGTGATCTCTTTGAGCTGCTCTTGAAGGTCTTCCCAGCCAAGTACGTTCTTCTCGATAAATTCCATATCATGTAAATTGTTATCGATCAGGTACTTCATGACGCCAGCGCAGAAGTGCACGTCGGTACCGGGTTTTATCTGCACGAAGAGATCGGCTTGTGATGCCATGGCGGTTCTGACCGGGTTAACCACGACCAGCTTAGTGCCTTTGTCCCTTGCCTGGTTGATATATTTGATGAAGTGAACGTTGGTCGCCGGTTCGTTCCAGCCGTAGGAGATATAGCAATCGGCGTGGATGACCTGTTCAGGATCTGGGCCCATGGCTGTACCTATGGCTGACTCAACGCCGTGCAGACCTGCGTGGATACACACGTTTCTGTCGAGTATGCGAGAATTTAGCTTGTTAAAGAAACGCTCGCCCGCACCGTACATGCCGATGGTGCCATAGTTACCCGAATAGCTGTAGGGCAGGATCGCATCTGAGCCATCTTCTGCGATGATTTTCTTCAGGCGATCAGAGATCGTCTTATAGGCCTCATCCCATGAGATACGACGCCATTTGCCTTCGCCTTTGGCGCCCACTCTCGCCATAGGGTGTAGGATACGGTCGGGCGCGTAGGTGTACTGCACATAGGTGTGACCCTTGATACAAGGCGCCGTACCGGTTTTACGCTGTTCTTCGGCACCTGCGACATAGGTCATGCGTCCATTTTGCACGTGACATTTGAGAAGACAGCGATCGGCACAGTTACGCAGACAGCTGTGGTAGATGATCTCCCCTTCTCTTTTTAACAATTTGTCGGGGGCGCCGCCTCTCTCGCCAGCACTGGCTATACCGGGCATAAGACCGGACAGCGAGCCGACAACTGAGCTGGCTCCGACACCTTGTAAGAAGGTGCGTCTGTTCATTTTCATTTTAGTTCCCCATCTCGAAGTGTAATTATATTTATTCCAAACATTGCTCTTGTGGTGAGTACAAAGCCTCGTTGCATACGCTGTGTGGCCGTTTTTCAACGTTTTAAACTGGTGTCGGGGTCAACGACAAAGGGGGTATGCAAGTGCCTTAGCCGTCATAATGACCCCGTCACCAAATCTTCATTCTCGTGCTGCCGCGACTCTCCATGAATTAGCCAAACCATTGATTAGTCTTGCCTTTACCCAAAGGTAGGCCTGGGACTGGTTGGTCTTGCCATAGACGAGATAGTTACCTATATCGCGATGCTTACGGCGACGGGTTCGACAAAGCGTTGCCAGATCATTGGGCATTTTTTGCCATCTAATGCCCGGCAGCATATCCACCAGTTCGCGGGTAAATTCGTTGCATACCAATATGATGGCGTCAGACTCGCTCAGCAGGCGCATGGCGGTGGCCACGCTGTCTGTGTAGCCTTCCACTTCCATGTTCAGGCCATATTCGCGGCATAGATCGACCAGCAGCGGATTACTGAGGTCGTCGTAGTTATCGATCTCCAGGCAGGGATAGTGAGCGAGATTGGTCAGTGAGATTGCCTGTTCGAAAACGGGATGGCCGCTGCGGGCCAGAATGTAGAGGCTGTCGGTTGCCGAGAACATCTCGGCGTTGAGATGTTTACCGTTGAATGCTTCATAGACCACCACGAAGTCGACATCGCCGTTAGCCAGATCGCTGCTGCAGTCACGGGTCAGCACCCTGACATCGAATTTCATGTTTGGCGCCTCGGTGAGGATTTCGTTGCGGATCACCTTTTGTACGGCATAGATGAACTCATCATAGGCGTGAATAACATATTGGCCGCCCGATTCCGCCGGGGTAAATACCGAGTGCTGTTGTTCGAGTCTTTGATAGTCGGCAACTAAGTCTCTGGCTAAGGGAATTAACTGATGGGCCTTTTCTGTGGCCACAAAGCCTGAATTTCGACGAACGAAGAGTGAATCTTTAAATATGTCTCTTAAGATCTTGAGGGTACGGCTAACGCCAGATGCAGTGATACCGAGTTCATTGGCGGCTTGATGACTCTGCCCGTGCTCATAGACTGCGATGAACACTTTTAACTGATTGTAATTAAGCTGGTCAACTTTATTCATGGTTGTGAACACGGTAAATATATTTAGTTATTATCATCTATATATATTTGCCTGTGTTCAGTGTTGAAAGTCACACTTTTAATATGGCTATTATTTAAAGTTTGCATTGGATCTCAAGTTTCGCAAAGTGCATTATGCAAAATGCATATTTTGAATTTTGTATGTTAATGCGAGGTTACACTAACTTGCACTATAGTTTTACTTATATTGAATTGCATGCATGCCTTTGTTTATATTGCTATTTTTAGTTATATTGGTTTGAGTGTTTTTTGGCCTTTAAGGATTGATTTTTGAGGTTTTTAAAATAATTTCATCGAAATTAAATTTATTTTTAAATTGAGAACTTTGTCATGATCACCTCTGGATCATTATACTTTTAAAATAATTTCATCAAATTAAAAAATTTATTTCATTCGTGATCTTTACTGTGTTTTTTATTTATGGATTAACTGTTTTCTGTGCAATTTAATATTGCTTGTGTATTTTGGAAATATAAACACTTCCAGAAGTCATGCCTTCTATAGAATAGAGAAGCATAGTTAAGGATCTCGTTATGTTAGATCGGCGCTCGATATTAAAAATGGCGGCAGGTGGAGCACTGCTCACCCTGGTCCCCGCAAGCACACTACAAGCTAAAACCCTTGGAAAACGCTATGCCATGGTGTTTGACGTCAGACGTTGTACCGGATGTCTCTCTTGTACCGTGTCATGTTCGGTCGAAAACCAAACCGAGGCGGGCCGATGCCGTACCCGTGTCAATCAGGCTAGCCTGAGTTTAGGTGAGCGTATCGCCACCCTTGCGGTGCCGAACCAATGTAACCAATGTGACAACCCTGTCTGCACTAAGGTCTGTCCGGTGGAGGCGACCTATAAGCGCAAGGAAGATGGCATAGTGGTGATCGACCACGAAGAGTGCATCCACTGTCAGCTGTGTGTCGATGCCTGTCCTTATGGCGCGCGCCGTAAAGATGAGAGCCTGGATAACCCGCCCGAGAAGTGCAATTTCTGTATTCATCGCGTCACTCAGGGGCTGTTGCCTGCCTGCGTCGAGACCTGCATCGGCGGCGCCCGTACCTTTGGCGATCTCAACGATCCCGATAGCCTGGTCTCTAAGCTGGTGCGGGACAACAAGGTCTACGCCATGCTGTCCGAGGCCGGCACCTTGCCCAACATCTTCTACATTGGCTTGCCGACATCGACCGATGATCAAGCCATTTTGAATCTCAATTACCTCGATTGGCAGCGCTAGGAGTCAAAGATGGATAGACGTAAATTTTTAACTCAGGCCGGTCTGGTATCTGCCGCGACCATCACAGGCGCGGGCTGTAGCCGAGTGGTTGCCGAGTCAGAGCCTAAGAAGACCCAGGACATTTCACGCTTTGGCCATCCCGTGGCGGCAGAGGGGGGCTTCGACGCCCAGGGCAAATGGCAAAAGACGGCAGGAGTGCGCACTGCCTATTCCCGTTGCTTTAGCTGTTACAACATCTGCGGCCTCAGGGTGCGTATCGATGAGAAGACAGACAGAGTCTTGAAGGTGGGGGGCAACCCTTATTGTGAAAATAACTCCGGCTCGCCGCTGCCGCTGAGTACCGAAGTGAAACAGAGTTATATCGCCATGGCGGGCGAGGCGGGGCTAAAGAATCGCGCCACCACCTGTGCCAAGGGAGCAAGCTGTGTCGATTCGGTGGACGATGAGCGCCGCGTGACTCAGGTGCTGAAACGCGCGGGCAAGCGCGGTAGTGGTGAGTGGGTCACCATCAGCTATGAGCAGGCACTCAAGGAGATCATCGAGGGGGGCGATCTCTTTGGCGAAGGCCATGTCGATGGCCTGCGCGCCATTCGTCAGCTGGATCAAGAGGTAAAGCCGGGCCATAGCGAATTTGGCAGTAAAGCGAATCAGCTGTTTGCCACCTTCTGCGCAGAAGATTATTTGCGCGGAAGTTTCTATTCTCGCTTCATGATGCAGTCATGGGGCACAGTGAACCTGGGAACTAAACACGCCTACTGCGGCGCCGCCCAGGCCACAGGTTTCGCATTGGGTTTATCACCCGAGTTTGAAGAGTGGCTTAACGATGTCGACTGGGAAAACGTTGAGTACGGCCTGTTTATGGGCACCAGCCCTGGCTCATCGGGTGTGAGCCTGAACCGCGTCGGTCGTGGCCTGGCCAACAGTCGGGTGGATCGTGGCTTTAAATATGTGTGTGTCGATCCCCTGCTGCGTACCACTGTCGCCGCCGATACCAATGCCACCTGGCTACCGGTCAAACCCGGTCAGGATACGTCCTTCTCCTTCGGGGTGATCCGCACCATGCTCGAGGAGCAGTGGTTTAACAAGGCACACCTGGAAAATCCAAGCCAGAAGGCGGCCGAGGCCGCAGGTGAGCTTAACTACACCAATGCCGGTCACCTGGTGGTTATGGATCCTAAGCATCCCGATTATCGCAAGTTTGCCAAGGCGAAAGATTTCGGTCTGGGCGGCGACGAGGCGCTGATCATCAAGTCGGGCACGCAGACCTTAGTGTCGGCGGAGTCAGGCGACAAGGCCGAGTTGTTTGTCAGTAAACGTGTCACCGACAGCCATGGTCGTAAGGTAACCCTGATCTCCTCTCTCTATCTGCTGCGCACCGAGGCGCAGCGTACCAGCATGGAGGAGTATGCCAATCGCTGTGGTATCTCGATTAAAGAGATGCGTCAGGTGGCGAAAGATCTGGCGCACTATGGCCGCAAGGCCTGTGTGGCGGGCAGTACGGGCACCAATGCGGCGGATGGTTTCGTGATGGGCTGGCTCTGGGCGACGCTTAATACCCTGGTGGGCTCCCACGACGCCAAGGGTGGATCTATCTATGGCAACGGCCCCATCGGCGGCATGGAAGGTCTGTACGATCTGGCCAACATCGAAGGCGGCGTGTCGTTGGACGGTATCGTCAATGCCTGTCGCGATGGCGCCTATGAGGCCTCGACCGAATATCGTCTAAAGGTGGAGCAGGGCAAGAACCCTTATCCCGCCAGCACCCCTTGGCATGAGTTGCTGCCCGCCATGAACGCGGCTGAGCAGTGGACCAGCCATGCTAATAATGATCCTTATCAGGCGAAGGCGTTAATCACCTGGCGTAACAACTTCCTCTACAGCGCGGCATCGGTTAGTCAGGAGGTGGTGGCCAGCATTGCCGATCCTAAGCGACTGCCGCTGGTGGTGGGGATCGACTGCCACATGAACGAGACCAACCGCTATGCCGACTACCTGATCCCGGACCGCTCCATGCTCGAAGAGTATGCGGCGGATCGCATGTGGGGCTCCTTTAAGTTAGGTGTGGTAGCCGGCTCGCCTGTGGTGACCCCGAGAACCGACAAGAATGAGGCCGGTCAGCACATTTGTATGGAGCAGTTCCTGATCGACATCGCCCTCAAGCTCAACTTGCCTGGTTTCGGTAAGGGCGCCCTGGCGACCAGTGATGGTCGCAAGGTGGACCTGTTAACCTTCGAGGATTGGCACGCCAGATACCTGGCCAACGTGGCGGCGCAGTGTGAATACCTGCCTAAGGTGACCGAGGAAGATCGTCTCTGGGCCGGGTTGGATTATGCCATGAAGCCTTTGACGCCAAGGCTCACCGCCGACGAGGCCGCCAAGGTCGAGGCCCTGCTGTCACGCGGTGGTTACTACCTGGACGATGATCGTTATGAAGGCGACTTCATCAAGGGCGCCGGGCCTAAATGTATGCAGATCTATCATCAGGAGGTGGCGCAGCTGCGTCATGCCTACTCGGGTGAATTCTACCCGGGCACGCCGACCCTGCAGGAACATAAGTTCTGGAATGGTGATACCTGGGAGAGCCATTGGCCCCAGAGCGAGTACCCTCTGTTGTTCTCCAGCTACAAGGCGACGGTGCGCTCAAACTTTGCGGCGGCCTTTAAGCGGATCGGTGAGATCAGTCCCACCAACTTCGTATATATGCACACAGATACCGCCAAGACTCAGGGGCTGAAGGATGGCGATAGCGTGCGCATAGTGACTGCTAACGGCAAGCCCTGCGTCGGCACCCTGCAGACAGATATGGGGGTCGCCAAGGGGGCAATCTGTGTCTCCCATGGCTTTGGTCATAGCGAGGGCTTTGGCGGTGACGATCGTATCATCAACGGCGAGAAGTTAGCGGGGATCGCCAGTCGCGCCGGCGGCACGGCGGTGAACCAGATGATCCCAGCGGATCCGACTCGTAACGGCGCCGCCAGTATGCTCAACGACTACTGGACCGGGGCCAACTGCCGTCACGGCATTCCGGTGCGGGTGGAGAAAGCCTAATCCTTGAATCGAATCATTAACCAAGCATAGTTTTAACCATAGCTTTTCTAAACATAGTTATCCTGTAAACCTTTCCCCCGTCGCCTCGGCTTCGGGGGCTTTTTTTATTCAGCTTCAATTTATCTCTTCGTGCTAGTGTGAAGGTTCAATTTGATGGAGCATAAAAAGAAGATGACTAAATCCTTATCACTATCTCTTGGCGCTAGTTTTTCCCTATTGTTAGCCGCCCCTGCAATGGCGACCACGACCGAGCAGAGTCAATTTTTCGATGCGATTGCCGCCCATTGCGGCCAGGCCTTCGAGGGCAAGGTGACAGCGGGCAACAGCGCCGACTCGGCTTTCTCAGGCAAGCGTCTGGTAATGCATGTGCGCGAGTGCAGCGACAGCGAGCTCAAGGTGCCGTTTCATGTGGGTGAGGATCACTCCCGCACCTGGGTGATCACCAAGACAGACACAGGACTGCGTCTCAAACACGACCACAGACATCAAGATGGCAGCGAAGACAAGGTCACCATGTATGGCGGCGACACCCAAGATGGCGGCAGCGCCGAGCTGCAATCCTTCCCGGTCGATGCCTACTCTATCGACAACTTCAAACAAAATGGACTGACCCAATCGGTCACCAATGTGTGGCACATGGGGATCACCGAAAGCCAGTTTATCTATCGCCTCACCCGAGAGAATCGCGACTTTAAGGTGACGTTTGATCTGACCAAGCCGGTTGCCTTGCCGCCTGCTCCATGGGGGCATGAGTAACTTCTTTTTTTCGACGTTTAGCGTCTGGCTGAGTGGGTATTTGGTAGGTTTTTGAAGGTCAAACCTTCTCTGATACCTAGCGCCTGCACCGGCGGAAGCTGGTTCTTTAGGCTTTGTAGCCTCTGGATGCATTTGGCATTTGATGAATTTTTGAAGGTCTAACCTTCTCAGATATCTAGCGCCTGCCCGGCGAGGGATGTGCAAGCACTCTTTTGGCTCGCTGTGAATATATCCCTATACGCTCCACGGCGACGTCCTGTCGCCGAGGGCCAAAAGTGTGCTTACACTAGGTATCCATCGTCTCTTCGATTTAGCGGTTTTTGTTGCCGTTGCGGATTAAGTTTTACTGGTTTCGGTAGAGGGTAAGCGGTGTGCAGGTTTGTGGGTGTTGTGCTTGCAAAGGGGGGGGAGAGGAGTAAGCTGGTGGGCCATCTGCATGGGGTTGGGTGGTCGCCCTTATCTCATCTTGCCAAGGATTGCGTCCCTCGTTTCGCATAAGGACATAATGAATACGCTGTTTACCTACATCAAGGCTATCCATCATCAAGCGAGTGATGTGGCCATCATAGATAAGCTCACTAAAACAAATCGTTATTTCGATGATGGTGTGCAGATCAATGAAGAAGAGACGAGTTATCGCTTCGATAATGACGTGGTGATACGCCACCGGGTCGAGCGTGACAATGCGCCGAGCGAGCTCTTGTGCGAAGAGTGCTGGATAAGCTATGAGGTGATCGATAGCGCGCAGTACTCTATAACCCCCTGCCGAAAGACTTTCCACAACGCCTGCCAGGAAAGCTTCTGGTTAAAGATGCAGGCGAGCATCGCCTAACCACACTAGGCTTTAGTGTTTCCCTCTTTGAGTAAGACTCTCCCATGACGACTGAATTGACTACCGAGCGCACCCGCATCCGCCTCTTGGAAGGTCACGAAGCTCAGATGCTGCTGCGATACTATCTTGAAAACCGTGAACATCTGGCCCCCTGGGAGCCTGAACGACGCGACGATTTCTTCACGCTTGCCCATGTCCAATCTGTCGTGGCTGAGAATACCCGCCTGTATAAGGCGGGACTCGCCTTTAGATTCGCCATCCTGAATCGAGAGCAGACTGAGATCATAGGGCTGTGCAATATCACCAACCTGGTGATGGGGGTATTCAAGGCGGCGAACCTCGGCTATTCGGTCGCCGAGCGCTATCAGGGGCAGGGCTACATGAGCGAGGCGCTGCGGGCGTTACTCGACTTCGTTTTCGACGAGGTTGGGCTGAATCGCGTGATGGCCAACTACATGCCGCACAATGTAAGCAGCGCCCGCTTGCTTGCGAGGTTGGGATTTGAGCGTGAAGGGTATGCTAAGGCCTATCTTAAAATCGCCGGCCAGTGGCAGGATCATGTTTTGACCGCCAAGTTGAATCCCAATCGGGATAAAGTTTAGGAGGTTTTGTCTCTGCGCTAGCATCCGCTGGAATTCTTGTTTGGCGCGATAAAGGGGTCCCGTTAAATGGTTTGGATTGTTGCTTCTGACTGTATTTGATAGGGTTTTGAAGGTCGAACCTTCATTGGTATCTATCGCCTGCCCGGCGGGGGATGGATTTTTAGGCTTTGTAGCCTCTGAGAGCATTTGGTATTTGATGGGGGTTTGAAGGCTGATCCTTCAATGCTATCTATCGCCTGCCCGGCGGGGGATGTGCAAGCACTCTTTTGGCACGCTGTGAATATGTCCTTATACGCTTCACGGCGGCGTCCATGCCGCCGAGAGCCAAAAGCGTGCTTACACCTGTATCTAAACGTCTCTTCGATTTGACTGTGTTTAGTGTGATGAGGGAACCAAAAGCTTGCCATCGACTATTACTCTGTAGCAGTCAATACGATTAGTTTTATATAACTCTAACCTGTGCGTGGTAGTTACACCATTGTCGTAATCTGTAATTTCGATAACCCTACGAAGCTCAGGAGTGCGTTGAACCGACACATCCCCCTGTTCGCGTTGTGCTGAGTCAGTATTTACTTTACTGTATGATTTACGGTGATTTTTTTGATTCTTACTACTGTGTCTATAATTGCTTGGTCTCCTACCTTACAGGTAGCGTACTTTGTAAGGTCTCGCTAATAAGTTGTTATAACTCTTTATGAAATGGATTCTCTTAATACTTCTGATTGGATTGATTCGGGGCATCTTGCTTCCTGATTACAGGTGGGCGCCAAATATATGGCTAATTCCGTTTGTTACACCGGTAGCTTTGTCAGCATTGGCCGTTTATCTGGCTAGCACAAAGCGCCTTGGTAAAGGCATTGCTATAACTACATCTCTGTTGTCGCTATTGATGTCTACCGGTATAGGTGTGCTGGTCTATGGAGGGGCTGTTGGTTGGCAATATGTCACTGAAGATACTGAGTCACAGGCAGTTTTCTTGGGTACTATCGGTATACAACTGATCACATACATCGTTGCCACATTGTTATTTAGTTACTTGGCAACTGGTTATAATAAGCAAAGGCAGCGGATGCAGTAAACTGCGCCGCTGCTTTGAGCGTTAAGTGTCTAATCGAGTATGGAAGATATCATCCAAGAAATAGGAGTAGATGAGAAAGGGAGGCTTTACGTAAAGCCCTCGCATGCAACTTTTCCAATGATATATCGTGAAGCCATGGAGGTTCACTGGAGCAATGAGTACTGTTACCTTTATGGCGCTAAGCCACGTAAGTGGGGTTATCTTGAGTGGTTTCAACAAATAATTAGGGCTGCATCAGAGCAAGGCTGCAAGCTCGTGGTTCCGCAAAATGTTTCCTGGGTTAATGTCCAGGGTGATTTGCAAAAGCAAATAATGGGTGAGCATTGTGCCAACAACACTTAACAAGTTTTTGTTGTCGCCGCTGCGCGGCTGGGACAGCCTACACGCCGCTTCGCTCTGTTCCGGCTATCTTAAAGCAAGGCGTTAGCCGATATAAATCTTCACTCGATAGCCATTAATTAGAACTAAAAAACTAACTTGGAAATGTCCAAAAGTGATTTTGCTTTTGACTTTCCTGTCAGGTTCAAAAGCGGTTATATCGAAGAGATGGAAAACTTGGTGTAGGTGCGTCTGAGGCCTTCGGCAGCATGGATGCTGCCGTAGAGCGCCCAGGGATGCCTCTTGTATAACAAAAAGTCAGCGTGCCTCAGAAGTACCTGCACGAATGGCTTGCCGCAGGCAATAAGTTCACCATGAAGCTATGGCTTCAAACTCCCTTCATAAACCCCTAAGCAGGTCGACGCTTCACTCTGAGCAAACCAATCTGCCGTAATGGCCTATCAGCTTATTAAAGTTGTCCCGGGGGCCGGGAAGAAAGGAGGGAGCCATCTGACTCCCTACCAGATGCCCGCTATTTGGGTTCAAAAGTAAAAGACTGCCCGGCCAGTGCGGCTTCATACATCAGGCCACCCTTGGCGGCGGTGAAGATTGCCATGCCGTTGATGTAGGCGGCGCTGGCGGCCTTGTTGGCACCCGAGTGGCCTGCGCCCGCGGAGTTACCTGTGGTACCCACCTGGGCATTGGCGCCGACATTGATGGCGACAGCCGAGGCGGTCGCGCCAAACTCGAAGCTTCCGCTGGTAAACTCTTGATAAGCTTTGGCATCTTTGAAGAAGATGATCTCGCTGTAGGCCTGTCCGCCGAGCTGGAAGCCAATGGACAGCTGGGTCAGGCTGGAGTCGCCGGTGTGGGCACCGCCCTTGTAGACACGGCCCTTACCGTAGGCGGCGCCTATGCCTATGCCGCCCTTGCCGACGGTGGGAAAGATGGCGTAGCCATAGGCGGAGTTAAAGAACTTCTGGGTGTCCGGGGCTTTCTTGAAGTTGGCGATCGCCTCGCTGTAGCTGTCGGCGGCGAGCGTCATGGGGGACGTCAATAATCCCAATGCCACACAACAGCTTAGAATTAAGGTAGACAGATACTTATGCATGATGACCTCCATCGATTTGGATGGTTTTAGCATAGTTCGACTGGTTAAGAATGAAAACGGCCATTGATGAAAAAAGCGCCAAAATTGGCGCTTTTTCGATTGATGTCAGCTCGGGTTCAGCTAACGAATGGCCTTACGGAAATGTTACTTAGCTTCGTCCATCTGCTTACCCAGCACATAGTGCTCGAACCACTGCTTGTCCCAGTCCATCTTGGCCTGTCTGTGCTGGTACTTGCTCAGACCATGGCCCTCACCCGGATAAACCACCAATTCGACCGGCACGTTCAGGTAGTGCTTCAGGGCGCGGTAGAGGCCCTGGGCATGACCCAGTGGCACGCGCTGATCGTTTTCGCCTATGTGGATCAGGGTCGGTGTCTTGATCTTGTCGGCATGGGTCAGCGACGAGCCGTGGGTGTAGGCCTCTGGCTTCTCCCAGGGCAGACCCTGCATGAAGTTGATCACATGGCCTGGAGTGTCCTCTAGCATCCACTGCAGACGCTGGTCGAATACGCCGGCCCCGGAGCTCGCGGCCTTGAAGCGATTGGTGGTGCTGATGAGGGCGTTGGTGAGGTAGCCGCCGTTACTCCAGCCCATCACCGCCATCTTGTCACCGTCGGCGATGCCCTGTTTGATCAGATGATCGACACCGGCCATGATGTCGGCCACCTCGATCTCATGCTCCTGGCCCACCAAGTCCGTGAGGAACTTGTCGCCATAGCCGGTAGAGCCGCGGTAGTTAGGCGAGAGTAGCGCCCAGCCGTTGGCGGTAAAGGTGGAGCGGCCGTAGGATCTGTGTTGCAGCGCGTATGGCGTGGCCGAGGTCGGACCGCCGTGGATCTGCACGATCAGCGGCAGCGGGCCGTCGCTCTTCTTATAACCTGCGGGCAGATCCAGGATCCCCTCCACCTGGCTGCCGTCCGGCGCCGTCCATTTCACTATCGAGATCTCCGGCAGGATCCAGCTGTCGGTCTGCGGGTTGATGTTGGTCAGGCGCTTGTACTTGGCCTTCTTGCTGGCGGCGTCGGCGATGAAGAGGTCGCTGAAATGATCCAGGCCGTTGTGGCTGAAGGCCAGTTTCTTACCATTGTGGGTGAAGCTATAGCTGCCCATTACCAGATCGCCTGCCAGTACAGTGCGGGTGTCGCCTTGTGCCTGGTTATCTATCTCGCTACAGAAGAGTTTGACCCTGGCGTGGTCGTAGCCGCGATAGCAGAGCTCGTCGCTGCTTGGTCGCCAATGGATGTCGCTCGAGTTGAAGGTGACATCAGCCTCTGTCTTCACCTGAATTAGCTTGGCCTTGTCGTCCTGTGGCTTGGCCACAAACAGCTTGCCCGGGTGGCCATCGAAGTCGATACGAAACGCCAGGCGTTGGTTGTCTTCATGCCAGGCCAGGCCCAGTAGCCAGCCATAAGGCGAGGGCGCCTGTTCGCGCCAGGCACTGTCTTCCAGCACCTTGTTCTGCTGTGACTGGGTGTTGAATACCTCTATGTTTGACCAGCCTTCCAGGTTGACCAGTTCGTTGTCCTGGGTGGTGATACGGGCGATCTGACTGGCGTCCTGGTTGACGCTGAAGTTCCACACCACCTTGTCATCGTCCAGCACCAGGCTCTGTTGGTAGTGGTCGAGATCTAGCTTGTAGAGAGGGTTGGTGGTGACCTTGCCGTGACCATACTTAGGTGTGCCGTGTTTGGCTCTTACCTTGGCCCAGATATCTTTGTCTGTAGTGCTCTTGTTGGTGAGGAAGTAGAGGCTCTTGCCATCTTGGCTGAGCTGGAACTGTTTTACTCCTTCGGCTTCCTTGGTGACTGGGACGGCCTCTGTGCTGCCCAGGTTGATTCTGAACACCTGAGCCTTGCCGTTGTAGGGCGCCTTGTTGTCTTCGCGGCT
Source organism: Shewanella alkalitolerans (assembly GCF_019457575.1). Lineage (NCBI taxonomy): Bacteria > Pseudomonadati > Pseudomonadota > Gammaproteobacteria > Alteromonadales > Shewanellaceae > Shewanella > Shewanella alkalitolerans. The sequence continues at coordinate 270,406 of NZ_CP080422.1, forward strand.
CTGCTTGACCAGATAATAGATTGCGCTGCCATCCGGGCTCCACTGAGGGCTGGATTCGCTCTCGTTGGTGAAGGTGAGGCGGTTGGTCTTGCGTGACTTGGTATCGATGAGCCAGAGATCTTTCTGCGCCTTGTCCAGCTCCTTGTCCCAGCGGGACTCTAGCCAGAGTGCATGTTTGCCATCTGGACTGAGCTGAACATTGCCCATGTTGCCTATGGTGAAAAAGTCATCCGTGGTGATCTGGTGAGTACGCTCGGCGGCCAATACGCCGCTGCTCAGTCCCATGGCGCCCGCACAGATCGCCGCCAACGCGGTGAGTTGATATCCCCTTCCCATCTTGATCCCTTCTCTAGTGATTGCTTGAGTAATTCTTGTTAATTGAGGTGGTTAAGCCCGGATACATTAACGCAAAACCGCTTAGGTATAAATTGAGTTAATTATTTTTTGTCGGATTGCAGCAGTTGTTGCAGATAATTGAGCTCTTCGGCGTTCAGCAGCTGACGGCTGCTGTTTGGACGCGCCTGGGCTTGCAGGTCGGGAGAAAGACGTCCCCTGAGATAGGCAGACATGGTGATCTGCTTGAGCCCATAGAGGGCCAGCAGGTAGAGGCTGAGGAGCAGAAACAGTCGGGTGCTCGCCTGAGCCGCCAGGCTGACCTTATCCCCCAGCAGGTAGGGCAGTATGACTAATCCCATACGCACCAGCCAGTTGGTCAACATGGCTAGCGTCAGCGCCAGCAGCCATCTGAACTTGATATCCTTGAGACTGTCCTGATGGGCGCGGTGAGCCCGTCCCTTGAAGCGGCGCAGCAGGCGCAAGATGGCGTAGAAATAGAGACTGGTCTGCAGCACCAGCAGCAGGGGCAGTACAGTACCCAGTAGGGTGACATGGTTAAACTGGGTCACTCTGCTGGTCGAGACCAGCTGGCGCATCTCACCGCTCAGCAGCGCGCTGAGGCCTATCACCAGCACCAGGGCGATGGCGGGGATGAAGTGGCGCGACAGGCCGATAGAACCCTTGATGTCATGCAGGCTGCGATAGCAATAGAGATACAGCATGGGCATCAGCAGGAAATAGGCCGGGATCAGCAGGATAAACAGCTGTTGCAGCGGCAGGGGCGAGTTGTCTCTGTTGAGCAGGCCGGTAAGAAAGTAGAGGGCCAGCAGGCTGAAGATGGCGCCGAGCAGCTTGTGGTTGTCGTTGCGGTCACGGTACAGATACCTGAGGTAGAGTCCCAGGCCGATACAGTGCAGGCCGCCCAGCAAAGAGAGCCACCAGTATCCTTCGAATAACAAGCCGTGAGAGTGCGTATCCATAGTGCTCATTGTTGACGCAAAATGGCCGGCGAGGCAAGCGTGAGGTGGGATTTCGAGGCGAAATGCCATCAAGGGTTAAGGCGCTGATCTCAGCTTGGAAATAACGGGTTAACCCAAAGTGAATTTTGGGCCTTATTGGCGCGACTAAACGCCGAACCGATTCTGCTGGAATCAACCCAGATCTAAGAGGAGGGTTTCTGCTCCTTGGCCAGACGCAGGTGGCGGTTAGACGCCGCTGCGGGGGGCTTGCCCGGCACAGGGCCGCGTTCGGCCCACAGATGACGTATCGCCATGATGGGGTGGGGCAGCAGCATGCGCGGACCGGAATAGATCATTATCTCTCTCGCCTTGGCCTTCGGCTCAGGCTTGTAGCAATGCACGGGACACTTGTTGCAGGTGGGTTTGTCCTGACCATAGGGGCAGCGGTCCAGCCTGGTGTGGGCATATTCGAGAAACTCGCTGCATTCTGGGCAGTTGGCCACATCGCCCTTGGCTTTGCAGTGGTCTTTGCAATAGATATGTACCATGGCGGCGATGGTCTTAAACTCTCGCAGCAGCTTACCACTTAGGATCTCTTGGCTCATGATATATCCGACTTCTTTACTGGGTTATAGCTAGCCTAGCCCGAGGCGAACGGGAACACAAAAGCAAGCGGCGAAATTATGAAGATGCGCACAAAATGACACTTTTAGTCTGTGCCGTCCGCCGCTGAAAATGACGGCAGAAAAGGCCATTTTTACCCCCTAAGCATGATTTTCACGGCTGTTTTTGATACCCGAGCGAAAAAGAGGTATAAATATTTGATTTATAGCAAGAGAATCGACTAATAATATCGGTTAATATCTAGACATATTTACGATATGAAAATGCCTGATACTGGGCGCGATTAATCAACGGTGGATGATAATGAAATATATAGCCATTATTTTGCTGGTAGCGGTGGGCGTTTACCTGTACAAACGAGCGCAGCGACTGGCACAGGAAGAGCAACAAGCAACCCAGAAACCGGTTGAGAAGGTGGTATCAGGCGAGGCCGTGAATGTGCCTGGCCAAGAAGCGGATCAGGAAGCGGAAAAGGTGGTTTCGACCCCAGCCGATGAGGGCGTGACCTTCGAACCAGTCGAGCCCGCTGAGGCAGAGGCTGTTGAAGAAACTGTTGTCGAGCCCGTTGAGACAGCTGCCGTCGAAGAGACTGTCGTAGAAGTGGCCGAAGAGAAGAAACCGACCGAGGCAGTACTTGAGGTTGAACAAGCTCCCGAGCAGCTTGCTGAAGAGCCAGAGCCAGAGCCAGAGCCAGAGCCAGAGCCAGAGCCAGAGCCAGCCTTCAAGATGCTGGCGGTGACCGACGAGTCATGGGCGAATGACAAGCTGAGCGCGTCTTTAGCCCAATATCGTGCCGAACCAGAGGCCGAAGGTAAGCATGTGGCGCTGCTACAGGCGATCGCCGAGTGTTACAAGCAGCGTAAGCAGGAAGAGTACCGCGAATATGGCGCAGCGCTGTCGCCATATTATCAATCGCTGTTTGCGGCACTGCCAGCCCCTACCAAGGAGAAGGGTGTCGGCTTCATGCACCTGGCCACCCTGCTTAACGACTGTGGTGACTTCGATGGTGCCATCGCAATCTGCCAGGCGGCTATAGGTTATGGCCTCTCAGACGGTACGGTTACCGGTTTCGAGGGACGTATCACTCGCATCGAGAAGGCCAAGGCGAAGGCGCAGGCCTGATCTTAGCCCCGGCAGTAATCTACTGCATCGCGGCGAATAGCCGTGTAAACTAGTCAAGCAATACTAAAGAGGCGATCTGAGTGTCGCCTTTTTTATGTCTGGAACATTTATGTCATTTTCCCAAGGATGGAAAGAAAATGACGTTATGTCTGGAACATTTATGCCCTATCCGCAGGATGACTGGTAAGAGTTCCAGGGATGGAAAGGAAATGGCGTTATGTCCGGAATATTTGTGCCCCATCCGCAGGATGACTGGAGAGTGTCGGGGATGGACAGAATATGACGTTATATCCGGAACCTTTATGTCTCTGGTCCCAGGGCCATATTGGCCTTGGTTTAGGTTGGACAATCTGTGGTGAACAGGAGATCAAAATGCGCAGCATGATGGCTTTCGCGGCGTTACTATTAACTATGACGGCTTGTACCCAGGTGCCACAATGGACCCTCTTCTATTATCCCGATGCGGCGCCGGGTGAATCCGCCGAGGCGCTGGCGAGTCAAGGTGAGCTGGACCAGCACATCAGTGGTTACTATCAGCAGCTGGATCAGTGCCTGGCAAAGGGCGCCGGTATGGTGAAGCTGAGTCAGACGGATAGCGGCAGTTATCTGTGCGGTGAACTATGTCAGCGCAACGAGGCGGGTGAGCTTAAGTGCCAACGCCTGGAAACTCTGGCAAGCCAGTAAAGCATAAGAGTAAGTCAATGAAGTTTAAGCAAGACTATTTCGAGCAGCTAAGCGGGTTTTATTCTCAGGTGACCCCTCAGGGGCTACCGCGCCCGCAGTGGTTGGCCTGGAGCGAAGATGCCGCCAGGCTGATCGGTCTCGAGCAGCCAAATGAAGACTTACTGCAGGGGCTGGCGGGCAATCAGGCGATCCCGGGTGCCAGCTATTATGCTCAGGTCTATAGCGGTCATCAGTTTGGTGGCTACTCGCCTCAACTTGGCGACGGCCGCTCCATTATACTCGGTGAGGCCGAGGGCCCGCAGGGTTACTGGGATGTGGCGCTAAAAGGCGCAGGCATGACTCCCTATTCCCGCCATGGCGACGGCCGCGCCGTAATGCGCAGCGCGGTGCGCGAGTTTCTGATATCCGAGGCGCTGCATCATCTCAATATCCCCACGACACGGGCCCTGGCGGTGATCGGCTCTGACCTGCCTGTATGGCGTGAGACTCAGGAGACGGCGGCCATTACCGTGCGTCTGGCCAAGAGCCATATCCGCTTCGGTCATTTTGAGTTTTTCTGCCACAGCGAACAGGGCAGCAAGGATAAGCTCAAGCAGCTGCTTGACTTTACCCTGAGCCAGCACTATCCCGAGTTGAGCCGTGACCAGGCTGGCTACATCGCCTGGTTTAACCGTGTGGTGGCCGATACCGCCAAGTTGATCGCCCATTGGCAGGCCGTCGGCTTCGCCCATGGGGTGATGAACACAGACAACATGTCGATCCTCGGCGATAGCTTCGATTTCGGCCCCTTCGCCTTCCTCGATACCTTCGAGGAGGACTTTATCTGTAACCATTCAGATCCCAATGGTCGCTATGCCTTCGGTCAGCAGCCGGGGGTCGGCCTGTGGAACCTGCAGCGTTTGGCCCAGGCTTTAGTGCCGATTATCGCCTCGGACGATCTAATCGCCGCTCTCAATACCTACCAGCATCATCTGGTGCAGGCCTATCTGGTCTTGATGCGCGATAAGTTGGGCATCAAGTTGGTAGAGTCGGCAGGCAGCGAGCAAGACGAGGCCGACCTGCAGCTGATCGGCGGCTTTACCCAGCTGATGGAGGCCAACCGTCTGGATCACACCAATACCTGGCGTCGCTTTGCGCAGCTGGATCCAAACAGCCAACATTCGTCTCTGAGGGATGATTTTATCGATCTCGCCGGTTTTGATACTTGGTATCAGGCCTATCGAGAGCGTTTGGGGCTGGTGGGTGATGTGGCCAGCTGGCAGGCGGCGCGGGCACAGGTGAATCCTAAGTATGTGCTGCGCAACTATCTGGCCCAGGAGGCGATTATCGCCTGTGAAGAGGGCAATACCCAGCCGCTGGCCGATCTGCACCAGCTGCTGACACGCCCCTTCGACGAGCAGCCGGAGAAGGAAGCTTACGCCAAGCGCCCACCCGAGTGGGGACAGGGACTTATCATGTCCTGTAGCAGCTAGCCGCTTAAGATAACCGCGCGTGGGCCTAAAAGAATCAGTTTGAAGAGGCAGGGAGAACCCTGAGTAAGTTATGAATCAAGAGTTGAAGATCAGCGCCATTAAGGTCGAGCCCCAGGCCAAGAGCCTGTCGATTCTGGCCGATGTGGATTTTGACCGCTTCGATCCTTTTGCCGAGGCGCTCGTTAAGGCGCTGGATTGCCGGGTGATCGAGCGTCACTGGGGCGCGGATAGGCATCAGTGGCTGCTGGAATTCGAGGGCAGCCTGTTGCAGTTAAACTATGAGTTTTATGGCGATGTCTGCTGGCTGTCGGTGGAGCGCGACGATGAGGTCGAGGTGCTCGTCTATCTGGCCAGCCTATTGGAGTCACAGCTATGACAGAATCGATGCAAGGGGCGGGGTTTCATTTTCAGGCCTTGACCCCGGATCTCATCCTGGATTCCATAGAGTCTGTGGGTATCTATCCCGAGACAGGGCTGCTGGCGCTCAATAGTTATGAGAACCGCGTCTATCAGTTTCGCTGCGATCTGGGGCGACGCTATGTGGTGAAGTTCTATCGCCCCGAGCGTTGGAGTAATGAGCAGATCCAGGAGGAGCACGACTTCTGCGCCGAGCTGGTGGAGGAGGAGATCCCCGTGGCGGCGCCGGTGATCATCGAGGGACGCTCACTGCAGGAATATCAGGGTTATCGCTTCGCGCTGTTTCCCTCCATGGGTGGGCGCGCCTTCGAGGTGGATAACCTGGAGCAGCTTGAGGAGGTGGGACATTTCATCGGCCGTATTCATCAGATGGCCAAGCGTCGTCCCTTTGTGCATCGTCAGACCCTGACCCCAAAATTGTTGGGCGATGAGTCTCTTGAGTGGCTCAAGGGCTCAGATCATGTGTCGCCTAGCCTTGAGACCGCCTATTTCACCATAGTGGAGCAGGTGCTGGAGAAGGCGAAAGCCATCTGGCATCAGTATCCCACCGAGGCGATCCGCCTGCATGGGGATCTGCACCCCAGCAATATCCTCTGGACCCCGGATGGTCCGGGCTTCGTGGACCTGGATGATGCCAAGATGGGGCCCGCGGTGCAGGATATCTGGATGATGCTCTCTGGCGAGCGCTCGCACCAGACCCTGCAGCTTGAGGTGTTGCTCGAGGCCTACGAGGAGTTTTGCGACTTCGATAATCGCCAGCTGCATCTTATCGAGTCGCTGCGGGCGATGCGCATGCTGCATTACAACGCCTGGTTGAGCCGCCGCTGGCAGGACCCCGCCTTTCCGATGCATTTCCCCTGGTATGGCGAGGAGAAATATTGGGAGCAGCAGATCCTGGCCTTCAAGGAGCAGCTGGCCAAGTTAGATGAGCCGCCGATCACCCTGATCCCCTATTAGTCAGGGCTAATTTGGCTGTAATTTGTAACAGAAAAATGAACTTATCCGCTTGAGGTGGACTCCAAACCACTTTAAGGTATGGTCAATCTTTTTGTCATAGTGGTGCTGAGGCACTGTTAAGGAAGCATAATGAAGAAAGCGTTATTGGTAGCACTGGCACTCTTAGTTGCCCCTATGGCGGCACTGGCCGCCGACTACAAAGAGGGAGTTCATTACACAGTGATCAACGATGGCCCAGCTACGGCTAAGCCTGAGATCGCCGAGTTTTTCTCTTTCTACTGCCCACATTGCTACAACTTTGCCAAGACTCAGGTGCCTAAGATCAAGGCTAACCTGCCAGAAGGCGTGGTATTTAAGCAGAACCATGTTGAATTTATCGGTCGTGAAATGGGCCCAGAGATGTCTCGTGCCTTCGCCGTAGCGAATCAGCTGAAGGTTGAAGACAAGATGGAACACGCGCTGTTTGCCGCTATCCACGACAAGAAGCAACGTTTCGTTAGCCGCGACGATATTCGTCAGCTGTTCATCGCCAATGGCGTAGATGGCAAAGATTTCGATGCCGCCGCGAACTCTTTCATGGTGAGTGCGCAGATGGCGCAGATGAAGCGTGCAACCGAGAATGCCAAGCTGTCTGGCGTACCAGCCCTGGTTGTGAACGGCAAGTACCGTGTCGAGACTGGTGCGATTAAGTCTTACGACGAGTTGCTACAGATCGCTTACTACCTGACTAGCTTGAAGTAATCGGCAGTCGGTTATCGAAAGGGGCTTAAGCCCCTTTTTTGTTGCCCAGAATAAAAAAAAACCGTATTCCCGGTCGCTTTGGAAATACGGTTATTGAGCTAAAAAGCTCTATTTACCCTGAGTAACTGCTCCAATCTACCAGTGTGTCAAAAATTTGGCAAGTGCCAATTTTTATTTTGCCTAGTCTATTAGTCTGATAGACAAGGTAAATTTTTAGCACTATGGCGCGCGGGTCAAATTTCGCGAAAAAAATGCTCAGAAAATTGAAACTAACATGGTAAAAGACCTGTCGAATCTAAGTATAAAAATAAGAACGCAGAGTCTTGCTTGGAGGTCTCATGAGAGTTTTTCCTGTCTACGCACCGAAATTGATTGTCAAACATGCCCGAATCTTTGTTTCAGGGGTGATCTGGGTGAAAGACCTGGGACGATTAGAGTTCGAGAAAGGAAAATTTTTGCTGCCGCGTCAGAGCTTGCCTCAGGTAAAACGCGCCATCATGGAATTGAATGAAATGATTGAGCACCAACATAACGAGGCGAAGACGGCTTAGGTCTTCGCGCATCGAACGCGCTTATCATAAGAGCTTCAGGCTCCTTGTATAAGCGCCTCTCTTCTGAAGTTAGTCGCTAAGGTTATTCGCTAACTTCGTCGTTCAGCAGACCCACAAGCCCGGTGACTTTCTCGTTCCAAGAGGTGAGATCTTGGCTCAGCTGTTGGTTCTGTTCGTTCAGGGTATGGTTCTTCTGCTTCTCTTCTTCAAGCTCCATTTTCAGTAGCTCAATGGTTTCGAGTGCCGCTTGGATTTTTGTCTCCAGCTTGGACAGTAGTTCAAGGCTCATGGGGAGGTCCTAATAGTTTCTGGATGGTGCTTCGATTCTATCAGTGCGGCTATCTGAGTGAATAGCTAATTCGTGCTAAATGTCTAAAAATCCATCTATATATGGATTAAACATTGTTTATTTCGTCGGCGCGGCGAGCATCCTACCTTAAAGGGCCTGTAGCCGACCCGTCGGCGAGCTCTGCCGTTAATCTACTTGTGACTTGTCTGCCGGTGCGATCACCACACGATCGAATGCCGCGCCCTGGGTTAAGGGCGTGATGGCCTGAATATGATCCAGGCGGATCGCCTGCTCGCCCGCCTCGTTTCTCACGGTCAGGTACTCGCTCTTATCCGCCTGGGTGGTGAGTGTGATGGCGGTGGCCCTAATCTCCCCTGTCGAGGTCTCTATTAACAGCTGATAACCCCTGATGCAGGCCAGCTCTAGGTGGTCGTGAACATGACAGTCTATGATGCGGTAGGGTTGCATAGGATTTCCTTAGGTTAAAGCGCGCGTCCATGAACGTAAACGGCGCGGCGCCGGGTCTATTGAGTAGACATATTTCATCTTGGAGGAGAAGCCGCCTTGAGTAAAGTCGCCCTCTTGGTCATGTTGAGCCTGTTGGCTCATCCCGCTTTTGCGGCTCAGACACTGACGCAGTTTCATAAGCGCAGTGGTGAGCAGCAACCTCTGGTGGTCGAGCTGTTTACCTCCCAAGGCTGTAGCAGCTGTCCGCCGATGGAGCGATGGCTCTCGGGATTCAAACAAGAGACCGACCTCTGGCACTATTATTTCCCGCTGGCGTTTCATGTGACCTACTGGAACTACCTCGGCTGGAAAGATCCCTTCGCTAAACGCGCCTTCAGTCAGCGCCAGTATGATTACCTCAACAGTAAGGGGATTTCCCAGGTCTATACCCCGCAGCTGGTGATTAATGGCCGTGAGTGGCGCCCTGGCGGGCAGGCGCTGCAGCCCGATGAGTCCGATAAGCGAGCGATAGTGGGCAGATTAAGTCTGACCATAACGGGGCAAGAGTTCACGGCCAGCTTCGACAGCCGGTTGCCGAGCAATCAAGGGCTCACCCTGCATCTTGCCTTGCTGGGCAGCGAGCTGACGACTCGGGTGGGTCGGGGAGAGAACAGAGGTAAACACCTGGTGGAAGACTTTGTGGTCTTGAGCCACAGGCGTTATTCGGCGTTAGCTAGCCAGCCCCTAAATGACCAGGTCTTGCTTGAACAGGCATCATTTAAACAGGCATCAGTTGAACAGGGCTCGGCTAAACAGGCTTTGGCTGGACAGGCTTTGACTGGAAAGAGTTGGGATAAACAGACCGTCACCTTTAGCGGGAGCATTGAGCCGCTCGTTAAGGCGGATAATGCGCCTAAGCGTTTGGCCTGGGTGGCCTGGATCGAACAAGAGCATATCCCCTTGCAGGCCGTGGGTGATTGGCTGCTGGTCGAGGAAGCTGATTGAGTGGCAGAATTAGCGAACATCACCCAATAAAAAAGCCCCTTGCGGGGCTTTCTCATAAAGACTCGGCTTAGAAGCGGTAGTCTACAGACAGGTAAACCTGTTGGCTGTCATCCAGTGAGAATGATGCCTTGTCGCCAGCGTCTGACGCGAAGCTTCTCTCATAGTCTTGCTTCAGGTAACGGTAGCCGATCTCTGTGCTCAGGCTGTCGTTGATCTTGTACATGAAGCCTGTTTGACCACCCCATACGAAGCGGTTCTTAGATTCCAGTACGTCTGTGTCTGGGCTCACATGGTTCACACCGGCTGTCGCACCGATAAACCAGTTGAACTTGTTGTTCGCATCCAGGCCGACCAGGTAGTCGTAAGACATCAAGAAGCTCTGCTGCTTAGCGAAGTCATCTGAGTTGTAAGAGTAAGTACCGTATACGCGGTTGTTGTCATTGAGGTAAACACCGCCACGTAGCTCATAGATCATGTCGCTATCTGAATCTTTGAAGGTGCCCTTGCTGAAGCCAGGATCGACCGCTTCGGTGATCTCTGCCTTGTAGTTGTTCTCTTGTGAACCGATACCGCCACCGATGAACCAATCTGCTGCCATAGTTGGCGCTGACAATGCTGCGGTGATCACTGCGGCTACTGCTAATGTCTTCTTAGTCATAATATGCTCTCTTCTAAAAGGTGGTGTTGTTTTCGTTGAGGGCATAGTAAGTTAGCCTTGCTGAACCAAAACTGAATGAGATCTGCAAGTTAGTTTCTATTTGTCTTGCCGATAGGTGGATTGCTTGTGTGACGAAATGAGCGGGCTACTCCTGTGAGTGCGCCGTTTGATAAAGGAGTGAAACCATGAAATTGGTGTTTGTACATGGATGGAGTGTCACCAGTACCCAGACCTACGGCGAGTTGCCCCAGGCGCTGCTTAAACTGGCCCCTGAGGCCTTGGGCCTGGATATTCAGCACATCTATTTAGGGCGTTATATCAGTTTCAACGATGCGGTGACGCTCGAAGATCTCAGCATCGCCTTCGAGGCAGCCCGCCGCGCCGAGCTGGGGGATGAGCCCTTCTCTGTAATAACGCACTCCACAGGTGGCCCCCTGATGCGCCACTGGCTGTGTCGCTATTACAAAGAGACTGAATCGGCGCCGCTGCAACACCTGATCATGCTGGCGCCTGCCAATCATGGCTCGGCCTTGGCACAGCTGGGTAAATCCAGGGTGAGCCGGCTCAAAGCCTGGTTCGATGGTGTTGAGCCGGGTCAGCGCGTGCTGGATTGGTTGGAGCTGGGCAGCGACGGACAGCATGAACTCAACCTGAGCTGGCAGCAAAAGGATTGGTTAGGCGCCGGCGTCTATCCCTTTGTGCTCACCGGAGAGACCATAGACGGTGCGCTTTACGACTATATGAACAGTTACACCGGTGAGGCTGGCTCCGACGGTGTGGTGCGGGTGTGCGCCGCCAACATGAACTTTGTCTACGCCAAGTTGGAGCAGCAAGCTGGGCTTCAGTGCAAGAGCTTCGACGGCGAGTGCGCTGAAACTCTGGCGCTAACGGAGCTCACCCAGGCCGTTGAGCCTTACGTCTTAGGGATTGTGCCTAAGGCGAGTCATAGCAATCGTAAGATGGGGATCATGAACTCTGTGACCCAGCGAAATGCCGCCAATAAGCCCGTGGTTGGCGACATCCTGGACTGCCTGGCGGTTACTGATCGCGAGAACTACCGTCAACTCAGAGAGCAGGTGGCTGTGGCATCCGAGGCGAGCCGGAAACCACCGCGCTTCTGCATGCTGGTGGTGCGGGTATTCGATAATCTGGGTCACAGGGTGACCGATTTTGACTGCTATCTGCTGGCGGGTGATGAGTATCACGCCTCGAAGTTACCCCGCGCCATGGTGCTGGATAAGCAGCGCAACAGCGTCAACGGTAACGTGATCACCTTCTACCTGGATGCCAACAAGCTCTCCAAGATACGCGAAGGCAAGCTAGGGCTTAAGCTGATCCCAAGGCCAGACGAGGGTTTTTGCCATTACAAGAGCGCCGAGTTTCGCTGTGAGCCCGAGCAGTTAACCCAGCTGTTTGGCGCCGACCAGACCCTGATGCTGGATATTCAGCTCGAGCGCTATATCGCCCCCAATACCTTTAGCTTTGCCAAGATTGGCGACTCAGAGGATTTCAAGGGGATCTCCCCAGAAGGTTAAGACTAAAAAAGCGGAGCCCTAGGCTCCGCTTTTTTAGGCATGGCTGCCGAGACTATTTCTTGAAGAAGGCTTCGTTGGTGCCGTAGGGGCCTAAGTTTAGGTCGCGCTTACGGATGGCATCTACGCGGTCGAAGGCTTCTTCGGCAACGCGTAGGTTTTTCACGTCTTTACGCCAGTAGTATTTGAAGCCGTCGAAGTGGGCGTTGTTCGGATACCAATAGATTACGCCCAGGCCTTTTTCAGACATGATAGGCGTGTTGTGGATGGTGGCACCCGGAATGTAGAAGTATTGGCCAGTACCCAGCTTCTTAAATTGGTTGTCCGCCAGGGTTTGTCCTTCGCCGTTGACCACATAGTAACATTCAGGTTGACCGTGGAAGTGAGGCGCATGGTCTGACTTGCCACCATCGGTAATACCAATCACCACAGGGCTATCAGATAGCTCTTTCCAGATGTAACCAACGGGTGACTTAGTACGATCACAGTCTTTGACTTCTGAAATGTTGCCATCGTCATCCAGGGTCTTGCAGAAACGCTGATCGGCGGCGATGCTGTCGTTGGCCTGGATGGTGGTGAAGTCGATCTTGCCCGCTTCCCAATCCGCAATATAGGCCTCAACTTCAGGGTTACTGCACTGCTCAGGCATAGTGTCCTGTGGTGAGTAAGGTGTGCTGTCGTAAGGCACTGGCGTCATCTGCTGAAATGGCAGCTGTGCATGATTGCATTGCGGGCCTTGAGCCATGGCTGTGGTTGAAGCCAGTGCAGCAACACCTAAGAGCATTTTTAGTTTCATCATTCCTGTCCTATTTTTTTGCGGCCCTTGGGCCGCGCTATTTTGGGTGTAAATTTGTGTATGGACTAACGATAAAGTGATTAGTTTGTTGTAAAGGTGAAATGGATCACGCCACTTTTTTAACAGCAAACTTATTCGTGACTTGGCTCGCGAATAATCTTACCTATCGCAGGTCTCATAGCGAATATTGCATGCTCAGCTGGGCATAGTTGGAGGCGCCTTTTGGGCGCGGAGCCGCGGCATCTCTAATGGCGTCATCAATCTCATAGCGTCCGAGTTCGACGCCGACACTGAGTGCCTGTGTGAGATCGGTAAACAGGTTGATGCCCCAATGATGACGATCCGTCTGCTCTACTTGGGTCGTGGTATGGCCGTAGAAGAGGGTCGAGCGGCTGCGCTCGGTCCAGAAGTGGCGATAGGCAAACATGCCCGACAGCGAGGTCTCGATCTCGCCATCGAAGATATCCTTGGCCGCATCTGTGCCCACATAACGTCCCAGATTGCCGTAGTGCAGTTGAAGGCGTAGGTCATCTCGCGCATAGGTGAAGAGTTTGGCCCCCATAGAGAGCCCTCCGCCCCACTGCCGGCTGTCAGCTGGGTCGAGATAGCGAATCAGGGCAGATACCGACACATTGCCCCAATCACCCGCCTGGTTGTACCGAATGATTGTGTCGGGGAGATAGTCGTTACTGGTGTCTATCCACTGGGTTTTATCCTCATTATGTTGGGCCGTGGTGCCATAGGTGTAGGGGTTTTCCAAGGCAAACTGCCAGTGGGCTGTGCTGAAACGGAACTGTGTCTGTCTTACCATTGCCTGACCGACCAAGGGGCCGCCGAGATCGGCTGTTTCAGCAAAGCTGGAGGTGTTGACCAGGGTCGACCAGGTTTGTCCGGCAGTGATGCCTTGATACTGAATGAAGGCGTGCCTGAGTCTTGGAGCATAAGAGTTGGAGATGATGGGATTACCTTGGGCGGAGCCAACAAAGTCTATCTCGGCGAAGCCGAGGATCTGTTCATGATCGAGTCTGATATTGAAGCGGCTCTCCTGAGCGCTAAATTGGGTACGTTTAGCCGATGGAACCACCTGGCCGCCACCGGCCCAGCTGTCCTGAAAGGCAATATTACCGTCGACATAGCGTGCATTGGCCTTGAGAAATCCACCCAACTCTATGCTGGTGGCATGAGCCGTTATGGCTGGAAAACTGAGGCAGATGAGGGCACAGCTTAGGTATGTTTTCATAGTCTTGGTGTTGATTGATACAGAGGGAAATGAAAAAAGCCCTATCAGATAGGGCCAGATTTAAAATGCGTTCGCGCTTGGGGAGCCGCATCGAATCTCAATAAAGGGAAAAAAGGCAGAAACCGGGTGAGAGCGAGCCGATTTCTGCTGGGTACTTTGGTTGCTTCTTAGAAGTAGTAACCGAAGTTGATGTTGACCCGTTTGTCCCAGTCGTTGCCGACCTCTGGGAGGCCCACATGGTCGTTGTTGGCGGTAGAGAAGGTCATGTTCTTACCCATGACGAAATCGACCATGGTGTAAGTTGGGCCTGCCGCAATGGCGCAGCCGGTGACGTTTTGCATGCTGTTGTCATAGCTGTTGTCGGCGACATCCGGGGTCATCACGCCAAAGTCGTTGTAACACTTCACGCTACCCCAGTCGGTGTTGAAGGTCTTGGAGATGTTGGCGCTGTAGGCCTGGCCCTTGGAGGCGATCTCATACTGCCAGCTCACCACAGAGACACCGATCTTGTTGGGGTCTACGGCGTCGGCGGCGTCATATTCATACTGCATCGCCTGTAGCTGAAGGTTCCAGCCCTTGTAGCTGCTGTCCAGGTGCAGGGCTACGGCATAGCGGTCGCCGTTGTTGCCCGTTTTGCTGTTGTAGATCTGACCATATTGCACAGAGCCACCTAGCGTCGTCGAGCCGCCTTCATGCTCCAGGGTATAGGTTTGGCGCACGTTGAACTGGTTAGTCTCTTCGTTGTGATACTCGGTGCCGTTGATGGTGCCTGTGTAGAGATCGGTGGCGTAGCGCTTGTTCTCTGTCGGGCCGTACTCCGGGTTCTTGTAAAAAGCCAGATCTGTGTGCCAGCCATTTTTCTCATACACGGCCTTGATACCCACATCATGATCATCTTCGAAGCCTAGGTAGTAAGGGATACCGAACCACCAGCTGTTAGAGATGAAGTCGCGGTTACCAAAAGGCACCTTGTTGATACCGAACTGTAATTGCCAGTCTGGGTCTATGTTGTAGTAGCCATAGCCATATTTGATATAGTCTGTGCTTGAGGTGAAGCGGTATTCTGCCGCCAGGCCCCAGTCACCTTTCTTGCCGTTAAACTTGATGGCGGCCATATCGAAGGTCAGGTCGCCGCCCTTGTCTTTAGAGGCCTCGCTATAGTCTTTGTAACCATAGTTAACACGTACCGCGCCGCCGACATTGATGCCATCTTCTTGCTCCTGGGCATACGCCGTAGAAGCTGAGAGGGCTATCGCGGTGGCGACCATGGACAACATAAATTGAGTGGTCTTTTTCATCATCATTACCTATTTGTATTTTTAAGTATTTACTTCAGAAATCGTTACATCTCACCAAACCAGGTGCGGTGGCACTCGGCGCACACCGGAGCCTTCTTCTCATGCTCGCCATGGCAAGCCAGGCAGCTCGCGCCCTGGTTGTAGTGCAGTGACTTGTGCGGATGGGCTTCGGGGATTGCCAGCTTGCTTTCGTCTACTGGGATGCTGTTGATCTCGCCATGACACTCGACGCAGGCGCTGTCGGTGGCATTCTTCTTGCCCGAACCCTGATGGCAGCCTTGGCAGCCATCCTGATAGATAAACTCGTGGTTGGTGCGTCCCTGGGTCTTACCCTTCATCTTGACGAGTTCGCCCGCGTAGACGCCCGAAGAGAGTGCTAGCCCGAGTAGGAGGGTTACTATACATTTGTTCATAGTGATTAAGCCTGCGCGTCAGATTTGATGGTTTCAGAGACGACGATTCCCATCGCCAAACATTCGAGACAAGAGGTTGAGCTGAGTCTGGCCTCGCCGTGAATGCCACCCGTGACCTCTCCTATGGCGTAGAGCTTCTTGATGGGCGACATGGAGCGGCCATCGATAACTCGGGCGGCGAGATCGGTCTTCAGACCGCCCATGCAGTAGTGCACCTTAGGCCAGATGCGCGAGACCACAAAGGGGCCAGTGAGTACTTCGGCCGTGTCCATCTTGCGGTTGAACAATGGGTCTTTGCGGGCGTTAACGTGGCCGTTGTATTCGTTAATGGAGCGCCTGAGCTCGGCCGCAGGGATGTTGAATTTGCTGGCTATCTCATCGAGGCTGTCCAGTTTCCAGGCCATCTTGTCGCGCAGTGCACGCACCACACGGTCGTCGTCCTTGTATTTCTCGTAGTTAAATAGGACCACAGGGTAGGCGGGACTGTTGTCCGGGTAGCGGTTCTTCATGATGGCTTCGGAGCAGGTCTTGCGATCTGCACGCTCGTCCATGAAACGCTTACCATTGAGGACGCTGATGGCCGCGCCCTGGTGCCAGCCGATGGAGAGCAGGGCGTTTGACCAGCCAAATCCGCCCTCGTCCGGGGAGCCCCAGTGACCCGTCTGGATTAGGTTCATGTGCACGGGCAGGGCGCCGTGTGCCATGGCGGTGAGGGTGACCTCGCCGGTGGCGCCAAGGGCATTGGTGCAGTCGAGTGTCGGGTCCAGTGAAGGGTCGACCATCTCCCTGAGTTTCATGTTACGGGCGAAACCACCATTGGCCAGGATGACCGCCTTGTTCGCCCTGATGTAAATCGTGCTGCCAGTGGTGATGTCGGGGAAGCGGTAGTTCTTACGCACCTTGACGCCGACGATCTCTTGACCGTCCATGATGAAGTCTTCGATGTAATGTTGTAGACGGTATTCGACACCTTCTCTAACACCCGCCTCGTACAGCTTGGTGGTGATATCGCCACCCGTGCCGTGTTGAGTACGTATGGCGCGGGCCTTGTTATGGCCGCCGACTTGAATGTTAAAGCCGTCGCGAAATTTTACGCCCGTGCCGATACATAGTTCGTAGGCATCTAAGGCTCTATTGGCGATCTGGCGCAGCGCCGTCTCATTTTGCATGCCACGACCCGAGATGATCTGATCTTTGACCAGCTCTTCTGGTGAGTCGTCTTCGATACCCTGGGCCAGTTGATTGGGATTCTTGGGAATGGCTAGCCAGCCGCCGTTGATCGCCGAGTTACCGCCGATGACCTGCATCTTCTCGAGTACCAATACGGATTTAATACCTTGACGCTTGGTGTTGAGGGCGGCAGAGAGTCCGGCGAAGCCTGAACCGACTATTATGACATCATGAGACTCGTCCCATTTAATCGCCTGGCATTCTTTGGCCAGGCTGGTGCTGGGGAGCGCGGCGGCCATGCCACCTATGGCTGCACCCGCACTAAGCTTTAAAAAATTTCTTCTGTTGTGCATCTAAAGTGTCCTCTGTCTCTGTATGCAGGCAAAGATAGAGGTTCTATGGAGGGCTAAAGTTGAACTAAGTCACGGCGTTTTCTGGGTGGCAAACTTATTCGTGAACCATGTCCCGAATAATTTTTCTGAAATGTTTCTATATGGTCGAAAAGTTGGCGTAAGTGTATAAGGGGGTGAATATTCCTGGGTGAATGTTTGTTTGACGTAATTCACAAAGCGGTGCAATAAAGACCTCATTGCGTGAGGTCAGTCCCGATTGAATCGGCGTTCGCTGTAATTCAATATCAAAATCAGCACATACTCTCGGCTTCTCTATGATTAAGGTATAAACGATGAAATGTCCCACTGAAACCTTGCCCATGATGCGTTGCAATCAGATATTGGATGCCGCCGAGCGGCTCATCGAGTCTCAGGGGATCGTCTCGTTCAAGTTCTCTCAGTTGGCCAAAGAGGTGGGGTGTTCCACCGGGACCCTGTATAAGTTTTTCGAGCGTAAAGAAGATGTGTTGGTGTGTTTG
Source organism: Shewanella alkalitolerans (assembly GCF_019457575.1). Taxonomy (NCBI): domain Bacteria; kingdom Pseudomonadati; phylum Pseudomonadota; class Gammaproteobacteria; order Alteromonadales; family Shewanellaceae; genus Shewanella; species Shewanella alkalitolerans. The sequence goes on from NZ_CP080422.1 coordinate 287,988, forward strand.
TTTTTACGCAGTGCCACCTCGAATCATCTACCGATTTTTATAGATAAGCACCCGGAGCTGAGCGAGTTGGAGAAAGTGCTCCTGCCTGTATTGTTCACCTTCGAAACCATCAGCCGCAGCAAGAGTTTCTTCACCCTGCGTTCGGTCTCGGTTAACACCATGGTGTGGCAGCTGGCCAGCGATGAGAAGGTGGAGCGCTTTAAGAAACGCATCAACGCCTTCTGGGGCTGGTTTACCGACTCGCTCCATGCCGCCGTGGAGCAGGGAGAGTTACAGGCCACACCGCTACAGATCAAAGAGTTGGTGCAGGGGCTAACCTTCTACCTAACCGGTTCATTGACTCAGTTTGAGAGTCAACTAATCGCGCCCGAGTATCTGTCTAACAGGCGAGAAACCTGTTACCGCCATCTGGCCAAGTTGATGGGGCAGTACAAGTGGAACCAAGCATTAACCCCTGAGCTGTTCGATAGTCTCGAGGCGAGAACCAAGGCATTTTTTGACCAACATTACCGCGACCATATGACCTGCGCGGCCTGCAGTGCCCTATCTGGCGTAAATCTGAAAGATCGCCCCACCTGCGTCAGACAGGCTTATCAATAAAAAGCCCTCGATAGGGTCGAGGGCTGGGTCAAATTTGTCGCGGTAGTGTGATTAGATGAGCAATAGCGCGGCCCTAATGGTTTTAGCAAGATGGTGCATTCGCTTTCTCGCCTTGTGCTGAGTTGTCGCCCGGTCGCTATAAGGAGGAAAAGCCTTAGGTGTAAGAGCTAGGCTGTTTAAAAATCTGTACTGCATAGAGGATGAAGAATTTCGTGCCAGACCGCTTATGGCTTGACTTTAAAGCAGGGCGTCCATAGTCTGCTAGATCAGTATTCAAGGTGGTATGCAATGCAAATAAATTATAATTTAAAACCTGCGTCTGAACGCCGAACACAGCAGTTTAAGCCCGAGACCAATGTTGGCTTTGGCAATCTAAGAACTGACCATATGTTTTTGATGGATTACCGCGATGGGGAGTGGCGGGATCCGAGAATAGTCCCTTACGGACCATTCGAGATGGCACCGGGTGCCATGGCACTGCACTATGGGCAATCCATCTTCGAGGGCGCTAAGGCCTTCATGCATGACGATGGTGAGATCTATACCTTCCGTTTAAACAAGAATGCCGAGCGTCTCAACCTGAGTGGCGAGGTGGTCTGTATTCCTCCTGTTCCCGAGGCGATGCAGCTGGCGGGTATCAATGCCCTGATCGACGTCGACAGGCTGTGGTTTCCGATGCAGGAAGGGGCCTGTCTCTATATTCGTCCCTTCGTGTTTGCCACCGAAGACAGGCTCTCGGTGAGCCCGAGCCAGCAGTACACCTTCTGTGTCATGTTGAGCCCGAGTGGCGCCTATTATGCCGATGGCTTCGATAAGGCGATTCGCCTGCTGATCACCGAGCGATTCCACCGCGCGGTATCGGGTGGTACGGGCGCCTCAAAGGCGGCGGGTAACTATGCTGCTTCGCTGAGAGCGGGTAAGGCTGCGGCGGAATATGGTGCGGCCCAGGTATTGTATCTCGATGCCAACAACAAGCAGATCGAAGAGGTGGGAGCAATGAACCACTTCCACGTGCTTAAAGATGGCACCATCATCATACCTAAATTTACCGACACCATTTTGAAGTCTATTACCTCGCAATCCATCATGGAGCTGGGGGAAGCGCTCGGCTGTGAGGTGCGCCAAGAGACGGTCATGCTGGACCAGTTTATTGCCGATATCGAGTCTGGTGAGATCGTCGAGGCTGGTGGCTTTGGTACCGCCGCCGTGGTGTCGCCTGTGGGCTCCTATATTTTCGAAGACCATAGAGTATTGACGGTCGGCGATGGTCAGGTGGGCGAGCATACCCGCCGCATCTATCAGGTGCTGACGGATATCCAGAAGGGTAAGCGTCAGGGCCCTGAAGGTTGGATGCAAAAGGTTGAGCGCGTTGCGCCCTAACTCTTGAATCTGATATGAAAAAGGCGCCTACGAGGCGCCTTTTTTAATTGAACATTACGGTGGCGGAGACCCGCACCGGCTGGGCAGACTTATTGTCGACCGTGGCGTTAAATCTCTGCTCGCTAAATTTGGCTAGCAGAGCTTCTTTTTGCTCGGGAGAGATCGATAGATCGTCGAGTTCGAGATCCACTATCTGCCCCGAAGGGTTGATGCCAAAGCTGATATTGAGTTTCTGTTTTTGTTCGATCAATCCCTGCCAATTCAGGGTGTTGTTTTGGATAACCCAATACTTGCTTAGCAGCGCTGGAGTGACCTCTAGATAGTCTCTCTCTGGCTGAGCGATGAGATTGCTCTGACAGGCTGAGACAAATAGGGGGAAGGTTAATAGCGCAAGTAAGCGGAAAAGCGATGACGGTTTTTGTCTAGCGATAAAATGAACTGGATTCACAGCGACTACTCTCTGCCAATGCATATCTATGCATTTAGTTTGGTCATTCAGGCAGGAAAGTATATTAACATTTAGTTAAAATTTGTAGTCAATCTTATGACATTTACAATAATTTGGCGTGAAGAGTGAGTGACACCTGATTTTAAAGAGAAAAGGCCTTGCCGGAAGGGAGGGGCAAGGCCTTTTCAAGTCGATGCCAACGCGTGTTCGCTGGCATGAACCCGGTTAGTGCTACTCTGTCTGTAGCGCCTTAAGTCGTTTCTCTGTGTTGATTCGCCCCTGTTCGATATGACGGCGCATCAATAGGCTGGCCAATTCGCCATCGCCAGCGGCAATGGCTTCGACTATGCGTCTGTGCTCGGCGATCGCCCTGGTCGGCCGGCTCTCGCTGGTGCATTGATAACGATACATGCGCAGCAGGTGGTAGAGGTTACCGATCAGCGTTTCCTGCAGGTGGCGACTGCCGCTGGCGCGTATGATGCGGTAGTGAAAATCCACATCGCCATCTTGCTGAAAATAGGTGTCGCCCTTGGCCAGCGCCGCTTCCTGACTATCCATCAGGCGTTGCAGCTGCATCAGTGCCGTCGGCGTAATGTGTTTCGCGGCCAGCTCGCAGGCCATGCCTTCCAACACGCTGCGCAGACGGTAGAGGTCGTTGAGTTCATCTATCGACAGCTGCGCGACGCGGGCGCCGACATGGGGAATTCTGACGACGAGGCGGCGACGCTCCAGGGTTAGCAGGGCTTCCCGGGTGGGGCCGCGGCTGATACCGTAGCGTTGGGCAAGCATCTGCTCGTTGATCTTGCTGCCGGGGGCCAGCTCTCCCTTGATGATACTGGTCTGGATCGCCTGTAAGGCCTTATCCGCCAGGGTGAGTGCGGGCGTCTCTGTGTCTAATGTGGATAAGGCATCTAACGCCATGGGCTTGCTCATTAAGGGATTGGATGAGTCATGAAATTAGTGCGGCAAGCATAGATTGTCAACAATCTATGGCTAAAACTTAAGTCTAACGCAAGTTTTTAACCGTTATTTCTGTGAATTACTGAAGCTTGGCAGGTTTGGTTAGAGGGTTTTGTTGACAACTTGAGGCATTCGCCGCCAGCAAGGGCGGCGAATGGGGCTAAGGTTAGCGACTCTCGGCCAGGGAGCGGGCCTCTTCGCTAACCAGCTGATCTGAGTTGTAGCGGGTCAAGATCTGGTGGATCTGCTCATCTTTCTGCTGCCAGACGCCGTTGAGCCAACGCTGGAACTGGGCACGACACTCGGCGTCGTTGAAATATTGCTGATCGTCCACCTCAGGCACCGGCATAGATTCGATGCGCACCACGATACGTTTCACCTTGCCGTGCATCACTTCAGATAGTGTGTTGTCGGCCGAGTCGGGATAGACCAGGGTGACGTTAAGCAGGCTGGTAAACTGTTCGCCCATGGCCGAGATGGTAAAGGCGATACCGCCCGCCTTGGGGCGCAGCAGGTAGCGGTATGGAGAGCGCTGACGTGCTTTCTTCTCTGGGGTGAAGCGACTACCTTCCACATAGTTGATGATAGAGGTAGGGACAGTCTTAAACTTCTCGCAGGAGCGGCGGGTGGTTTCCAGGTCTTTGCCCTTGAGCTTAGGATTTTTACGCAGTTGCTTGGCGCTGGTGCGATTCATGAAAGGCATGTCCAGTGCCCAGCAGCCGAGGCCGAGGAAAGGCACATAGAGCAGCTCTTTCTTCAGGAAGAACTTGAGCATAGGGATGTTGTTGCGCAGCACATAGGTGAGGGCGGCGATGTCGAATCCGCTGAGGTGGTTGCTGATCAACAAGTACCAGCCATCTTTCTTCAGCCCTTCCAGGCCTTCGATGTCCCACTCTATCTTGGCGATCAAAAACAGTATGCCACCGTTAATGCAGGCCCAGCTCCACATGCAGCGATTCATCAGGTGCGAAAGGCCAGTTCTCAGAGGCGCGATCGGCAACAACAGCTTAATCAAACCGCCGATGCAGATGATGCTGCTCCAAATGACGGTGTTGATGATCAACAGCGTCAGGCTGAGCACGAATAATAGCGGGCCGGGTAAAAAATTTAGCATCTTTCTAAAACACCTTCTCTGCGGTTATTGCTCAGCCATTTGGGTTAACATGGCATCCTTCTCTTGCCAGATGCGATTGAGTTGTTCCTGGAAACTGATCTTGTAGGCACGATCGTTTAGGTAGTCGCCGCGCATCTCTGGAGCGATATCGCTGACCTTGATGTGTACCCGGATCTGTTTGACCTGCCCCGAGATGAAGTCCCAGAAGCTGGGGGTCTTGTCCGGATAGTAGATGGTGACATCGACTAGCTTGTGGATCTGATCGCCCATTGCCGACAGGGCGAAGGCCATGCCGCCGGCTTTCGGCTTGAGCAGATGGTTAAACTCTGAATTTTGCTTCTTGTGTTTCTCGGGTCTAAAGCGGGTGCCCTCGACAAAGTTCATCACGCTGACCGGCTTAGTCTTAAACTTGGCGCAGGCCTTACGGGTGATCTCGATATCTTTGCCCCTGAGCTTTGGATTCTTGCGTAGCTGGGCACTGCTGTAGCGGCGCATGAAGGGGAAGTCCAGCGCCCACCAGGCGAGGCCTAGTACAGGCACGTAGAGCAGCTCCTGCTTCAGGAAAAACTTCAGGAAGGGGATCTTATGGTTGAAGATGCGCTGCAGGACCAAGATATCGACCCAGGATTGATGGTTGGCGATCACCATGTACCACTCCTTGGGGGAGAGGTCGCTGTCGCCTTCAACCTGAACATCTACCCGATGGAACAGACGTTCAATTAAGGTGTTAACGCTGATCCAAGCGCTCGCGCAGTGATCCAACAGGTAGCTACACAGGGTACGTAGCGGCGTGATAGGGATAAGTTTTATTATACTTACCAATAAGATAGGTATTACCCAAAAAAGGGTGTTGATGACATAACAGCTAAATGCCAAGCTGCCTCTTATTAGTGATAGCGCCGCGCCCATTAAAGCCCCCATAAAAAATTCGGAGACCTATGTTACTCGCCTGAGCCCATTAGCTCAATCTTATCCTGTTCATCTTGCCGAGATAACCCTGTTTTAATTAAGGGTATAATTGGTCTCAGTAAGGTGATTTCAGGCTATTGAGCAGACGATCCATGGCGCGATAGCCAAGCGCTTGGGCGATATGGTGGCGAGCGACATCTCTGCTCTGATCAAGATCCGCTATGGTACGGGCGACCCTCTGCAGCCTGTGATAGCTACGCACCGAGAGCCCGAGCTGGTTGACACTCTGCTCGAGAAATTCGAGATCCTGCTGGCTGAAGCCCGCGGTTTGCGTGAGCTGTTTACCGCTCAGCTCGGCGTTGAGTACCCCGGCGCGGCTCAGCTGGCGCTCCCTGGCCTGATGCACCCGCTGGGCAACGTCTCGGCTGGTTTCCCCCTGCTTGCTGCTGGTGAGTGTGCCTTGGGGCAGGCGGGGCACCTCTATGGTGAGATCGAAGCGATCGATGAAGGGGCCCGAGAGTCTGGCGAGATAGCGCTGGATCTGATCCGGGGTGGCTCTGGCGTTGGCACTGTCGCCACAGGGGCTGGGGTTCATGGCGGCGATCAGCTGAAAGCGGCTGGCGAAGGTGAGCTTGGCGGCAGCGCGGGAGATCACTACCTCGCCTGTCTCCATCGGCTCTCGCAGGCAGTCGAGTACCTTGCGGGGAAACTCGGCCACCTCGTCGAGGAAGAGCACGCCCCGATGGGCCAGGGAGATCTCGCCCGGCTTGGGATGGCTGCCACCACCCACCAGTGAGATGGCCGAGCTGGTGTGGTGAGGGCTGCGAAAGGGGCGCCGATAAAAGGCCTGCATGGGAATGCTAAGCCCCGCCACCGAGTGAATAGCGGCGACCTCCAACGCCTCGTCATAGTCCAGTGGCGGCAGCAGCTGCATCATGCGGCTGGCCAGCATCGTCTTACCCGTCCCCGGAGGACCGAGAAACAACAGGTTATGATTGCCGGCGGCGGCGATCTCCAGGGCGCGTTTGGCCTGGTACTGGCCTATCACATCGCTGAGGCACTTGTGGTCGGTATCTGCCTGAGTATCCAGCCACTGCAGATCTTGGGTCAGGCCCGGCAGCGAAGCCTGACCGTGCAGGTACTGGGCTAAGCCTTGCAGGTGGGCGGCGAAGAAGCACTTTCGATAACCGACCAGCTCGGCGTCGCTTCGATTATCCAGGGGAAGGACTAAGGTCTTGTCCTGCTTGCGGGCGTCGATAATCACCGGCAAGATGCCGTTGCAGGGCCTTATTTGCCCGGAGAGGGCTAGCTCGCCGATGAACTCATGATCCGCTAAATGGGTATCGGGCACCTGCTTGGAGGCGGCCAGTATGCCGATGGCGATGGGGAGATCGTAGCGGCCCCCCTGCTTGGGTAGATCCGCTGGGGCAAGATTGACGGTTATTCTGCGTTGTGGGAATTCAAACCCGGCGTTGATCAGGGCGCTGCGCACCCGCTCCTTGGCTTCCTTGACCGAGGTCTCCGGGAGTCCCACCAGGCTGAAGGCGGGCAGGCCATTGCTGAGATGCACTTCGACCGTGACTTCGGGAGCTGCCACGCCCAGGGCGGCGCGCGTGGTGACGCAGGCGATGGCCATAAACAAATCCTTTTGTTTTTGTTATTAAACCTGAAAGAAAGTGTAGCAGTAATACGTTTTTTAGGCGTTTTGTACAAAATTTAGTTGCCTATTGGCCAATTTCTGATAAAAGGTGCTCCATATTCTCTGCCGTCTCTTATTGCGGCACTGTTCCCGCCAATTCGGCATCTTGAGGTGGTATCTCAATCACGTCTTATGAAGGCGTAAGTCACTATAATTGTCGGCGTCTTCACACTGCATACATCATTTAGGGTTAATGTCTCTTAGTCCCCATCCCTGGGGAGCGCTTGGCCGTTGCTGGCCTGTCTGAGCTTTAGGTTAGGTTTAAAATGAGTCTACTAGATAACATGTTGATTATTTTGCTGTTAATCGGCACCAGTTGTTTTTTCTCCATGTCGGAGATTGCCCTGGCGGCGGCGCGTAAGATCCGTCTGCGTCAGCTGGCCGACGAGGGAGATCCCCGCGCGAAAAGGGTGTTGCAGCTGCAGGCCCATCCCGGCAGCTTCTTTACCGTGGTGCAGATAGGGCTAAACGCGGTGGCGATCATGGGCGGTATCGTCGGTGAGTCGGCCTTTACCCCTTATATCAGGGCGGGGCTAGAGTCCTGGGTGGCCGATCCTTGGCTCAGCCAGCTCAGCTTTGTGTTGTCATTCATCATAGTGACCAGCCTGTTTATTCTGATCGCCGACCTGATGCCTAAGCGAGCGGCTATGGCGATGCCCGAGCGGGTGGCGCTGGTGCTGGTGGGGCCCATGACCTTCTGTATCCGCCTGTTGACGCCCTTGGTGTGGGTGTTCAACGGTCTGGCCAATGCCATCTTTCGTCTGCTGCAGATCCCCACGGCCCGTAACGACCAGGTGACCTCTGACGACATCTATGCGGTGATGGATGCCGGCGCCGAGGCGGGCGTGCTGGATAAGGATGAGCAGCAGATGATCGAAAACGTGTTCGAAATGCAGACGGTACCTGTCACCGCGGCCATGACGGCGCGGGAGAGCCTGGTCTACTTCCTGCTGCAGGACGATGAAGAGGTGATCAAACGTAAGATCGCCGAAGATCCCCATACCAAGTTTTTGGTGTGCGATGGTCAGCTGGACACCATCAAGGGGGTTGTCGACGCCAAGGAGTTGTTGATTCGGGTGATCAATGGCCAGAGCATCACCCTCAAGGACAGCACCCTGGTACACAACTGTCTGATCATCCCAGACAGCCTGAGCCTGTCAGAGTCGATGGAATATTTTAAGAATCACAGGGCCGATTTTGCCGTGGTGATGAACGAATATGCCCTGGTGGTCGGCATAGTCACCACAAACGATCTACAGAGCGCCGTGATGGGCGCCTGGTCACTCCATGAGAGCGAGGAGCAGATCATCGCCCGGGATAAAGATTCCTGGCTGGTGGATGGTGTGACACCCATTACCGATGTGATGCGCGCCTTCGGTATCGAGGCCTTCCCCCAGAGTCAGAACTACGAGACCATCGCCGGCTTCATGATGTTCATGCTGCGTAAGATCCCCAAGCGTACCGATTTTGTGAATTTCGGTGGCTATAAGTTTGAGGTGGTGGATATCGATGCCTATAAGGTGGACCAGCTGTTGGTCACGCGCATCCCCGCCGAGGCGACGCCGTCCCTAGTGGCGGCAGTCGAGCAGTAATAAGCCGTGTGACAGCGGCTAGACAGTCTCAGGGGCTGAACTGCCCCAGAGGCGCAGGCATGTCGGTCACCTGTGAGAAGGTCTCATAGTCACTGTTATTCTGTTTGCTGCGATACATGGCGATGTCGGCATGCTTCATCAGGGTCTTCCTGTCGTCGCCATCCTGGGGGTAGAGGGCGATGCCTATGCTGATGCCGACGGCGAGCAGATGGCCCTCGCAGTGGATATCCTCTATCACCGCCTTTTGGATCTGCTTAGCCAGACGCTGCGCCTGGCCAAGCTCGCTCTTGGGCAAGAGCACGGCAAACTCATCGCCGCCCAATCGCACGGGTAGTGCCTGGGGCGGCATGATGCGCTCGATACGGTAGGCGATGATCTCCAGCACCTTGTCACCGGCATCATGGCCCAGATTGTCATTGATCATCTTGAAGTCGTTGAGATCCATCATGATGAAGCCGAAGGGGGAACCATTGTCCTTGATCAGCCGCTCCATGGTTTCATACAGCATGTGGCGGTTGGGCAGATCGGTCAACGAATCGTGATAGGCCTGATAGTGTTTATCTTCCAGCGTGTCTTGCAGCTTGACTATGGTCTTCATGCTCATCTTGACCACCAACCAGACGAAGGCGCCACCGGCGGAAAACACCAGAGAGACCACGGTTTCCAGCGGGCCGGTTTCCCGATTGAGTAGCATCCACAGAAATCCCAGGTAGCCGAAAATAAACATGCCAATCATAAATAGCAGTAGGTGCCAGCCTTGGGTCTGTGGCGGTTTCAGCTGGCAGATCTGATAGGTAGGAATTAGTGATGCGAGCAGTCCCATCAAACCGATCAATACGATAAAAATGGCAAAGGCGGTCATGTCTCCCCCTTTCGGCGCATTGGCGTTGAGTGTGTCATTCCTTGGCATGGACGTGTCGACTTAGTTTTGGAGTAAAGGTCACGTCGGGTTCGCCAACTGCTTGAAAGTCTTGTGGCTGAGATGTCGGTATTAAGTATAGGCTAAGTTGGCTACAAGGTAGGTGGCCGCCTGGTTTATCTCATCGCCCACGCAATAAATTTAGTGCAATAGGTTTGGCACTGTAGGCGTGACTCAATAGGTTTGGCTCAATAGGTTTGGCTCAATAGGTTTGACTCAGTAGCTGCAGGTGATGCTCAAGCAGGGGGCGTAACTTGCCCTGTTTGTTGAGGCTGTCGACCTTGGCATCGAACAGCTGCTTGATGGTCTCTTTGTGGGGAGAGTTCTTCGAGATCAGCATATAGAAGGGTTCGGGCTTGGCGTTGGGGGCCACAGTACCGGTAAGTCGAGTGTAGAAGTCTTCCATCTTGTTGATGGCCAAGGTGCCGCTGAGTGTCTCCTTGCGGGCGAGGAAGAACTGGCAGCGCTTCTTGGTGAGCATCTCGGGTAGTTGAGCCAGGTTACGGATCTGAAACAGGTGAAAATCGGGCTTGAGGCCGAAGTTTTCGTAGTTGAAGTTTTTGATGCCGCACACGCTACCGTAGTCGTTGAGCTCTTCGAGGCGCTGCACCTCTACCCCCTTGGGAAAGTCTGACTTGAGATAGTAGTAGCTGGGGGTCAGATAATAGTAGGGGGCGGAGATCAGATAGTCGCGACGGCGCTCGCTGTTAAGCGACGCGCTCATCGCCGCATCGACCGTGCCCTGTTTGACCTCTTTCAGGCAACGATTCCAGGGCAGGGCAATCACCTTATGGCTCAGCACGCTCTGACCGAAGGCTAGGTTGAGGATGTCGATGTCGTAGCCTATGCTGCGGGGCTCCACTCTCTGGTTACGGTCGAAATAGTTGAAGGGGGGGAATTCGGTATTTTCGACGCATATGGTGACAGAGGCCGTGGCCAGGGCGGGAAGGGCCGAGAATAACAAGGCGAAGCCACAGCATAAGCGAGTGACCAAGCGTCCCCATGACACCATAGCTAACCTCTTGAAAATTCTTCGATGAAATCAGTATAGCAGAGGCCTGCTTTAAGCAAGTTTTTTGCTAGTTGACCGCATTGAGTTCTTTGACGAAGGCGGCGATCACCGGCTCATCTTCACGGCTTTTCTTGCTACAACAGCCCAGCTCGAAGGGGGGAATGGCGACCGGCGAGCTAAGCTGCTGGATCCTGTCTTTCACCGGGCTGTTTTGAATCACCACCTCGGGCGTGATACTCACCCCACAGCCCAGTGCCACCATGGAGGCTATCGCCTCCTGCCCCGAGACCTGGGCATAGACATTGGCACTGAGCCCTAACTGCTTGAACCAATTCTCGATTCTTAGTCGTCCCGGGCCATGTTCCGGCAGGATGAAGGGCAGGCGATCCCAGGGAATATAGGGCTCGGTCAGCAGCTCCTGCACCGCGCATTTGAAGGTGGGGGCGATGATCACCAGGGGCACATTGTCTATCTTGATGAAATGCAAGGACTCGGGCAGGGACTCGGGCTTGGCGGCGATGCTGATGTCGGCGCGGTTCTGCCGCACCATCTCTACCGCATTGGCGGCATCTCCCGTGGTGAGGGCGATCTCCACCAGGGGATGTTCGTTACGAAAGCGATCCAGCAGCGCCGGCAGATGGCTATAGGCGGCGGTGACCGAACAGTAGATGTTGAGGCGGCCGCGCAGCAGATCCTGTTTGGGATCCAGCCTGTGTTTCAGTTTGCTCCAGTTATCCAGAGTCTGCTCGGCAAAGTGACGATACTCGACGCCGGCATTGGTGAGTGTCACGCTGCGATTGTCGCGCTCGAACAGCTTAGCACCTACCTCTTCCTCCAGGCGCTGCATGGCTCGGCTCAGGGTAGAGGGGCTGACATGCATCTGCTGGGCGGTGCGAGCAAAGTGCAGACTGTTGCTCAGGTGCAGATAGAGTTTGATGGTACGAATATCCATGGTGGCGCGTTACCTTTTCAGCTTGATTCGAGAGTGAAATCGGCCCTTACTTTATTGCAAAAAATGCAATGTGACGTTTCGAATATATCATTTTAAGCAACAAAAGACATGGGCTATAGTTGATCTCATTCACAGCTTGGCCAAGGCGGTTGAGCCCATTTTCAACGGTTTCGTTTAAAGGTAGGGAATCTGATGGCTAATTACTTTAACTCTCTGAATTTACGCCAACAATTAGAGCAGCTTGGCCAGTGTCGTTTTATGGACCGCAGCGAATTTAGTCAAGGCTGTGACTATATCAAGGGCTGGAATATCGTCATCCTGGGCTGTGGCGCCCAAGGCCTTAACCAGGGCCTCAACATGCGCGATTCTGGTCTGAATATCTCCTTTGCCCTGCGTGAACAGGCGATCGCCGAGCAGCGTCCTTCCTACCAGAAAGCCACCGGCAACGGTTTCCGTGTTGGCACCTTCGAAGAGCTGATCCCTGATGCGGATCTGGTGCTTAACCTGACCCCAGACAAGCAACACACGGATGCGGTTAATGCCGTGATGCCACTGATGAAGCAGGGCGCGGTACTCTCTTATTCTCACGGCTTCAACATAGTGGAAGAGGGAATGCAGGTGCGTCCCGACATCACAGTTATCATGGTGGCACCTAAGTGCCCGGGTACCGAGGTGCGCGAGGAGTACAAGCGTGGTTTCGGTGTGCCTACCTTGATCGCCGTGCACCCTGAAAACGATCCTAAGGGCGATGGCCTGGAAGTGGCCAAGGCCTATGCCAGCGCTACCGGTGGCGATCGCGCCGGCGTGCTGCACTCCTCTTTCATCGCCGAGGTGAAGTCAGATCTGATGGGCGAACAGACCATCTTGTGTGGCATGCTGCAAACCGGTGCCATCCTGGGCTATGAGAAGATGGTGGCCGACGGTATCGAGCCAGGCTACGCCGCCAAGCTTATCCAGCAAGGTTGGGAGACCACTACCGAAGCGCTTAAGCATGGTGGTATCACTCACATGATGGATCGCCTCTCAAACCCTGCCAAGATCAAGGCGTTCGAGATGGCTGAGGAGCTCAAAGCGATTCTGCAGCCACTGTTTGAGAAGCACATGGATGACATCATCAGCGGTGAGTTCTCTAAGACCATGATGGAAGACTGGGCTAACGACGATGCCAACTTGCTGAAATGGCGCGCCGAGACCAATGAGACTGGCTTTGAGAATGCCCCAGCATGCGATGAGGCGATTGACGAGCAGACCTACTTCGATAAGGGGATCTTCCTGGTCGCCATGATCAAGGCGGGTGTGGAACTGGCCTTCGATACCATGGTTTCAGCCGGTATCGTCGAAGAGTCGGCCTATTATGAGTCGCTGCACGAGACACCACTTATTGCCAACACCATCGCCCGTAAGCGTCTTTACGAGATGAACGTGGTGATCTCTGATACCGCCGAATATGGCTGTTACCTGTTTAACCATGCGGCCGTACCATTGCTGCGTGACTATGTGAATCAGATGTCTCCCGAGTACCTGGGCGGCGGCCTGAAAGACAGTGGCAACGGCGTCGACAATCTGCGTCTGATCGAGGTGAACGATGCTATCCGTCACACCGCGGTTGAGTACATAGGCGCCGAGCTTCGCGGTTACATGACCGAGATGAAGCGCATCGTAGAAGAAGCTTAATTATCAATACATTAATCCACGATTTTTTTAGTGGTTGGGCCGAGTCCTCTCAGTTTCGAATTGTCGGGCCTGGGTCGGCCCAAGAGTCAAACCCGAGAGTCGCATGAGTAGGGAAATATCTGGTCTTGATTGGCTTGCTAGCGCTGCCCGAGACGCCTGTGAAAGGGCTTTTTACAGATAGTCGCAGGTTTTGGTTGTGTTATTCGTTGGCTTTATGGTATTGATTAAAAGGTCGGCTAAATTGAGTCGACCGAGATACAGAATTTAAGCAAACAAAGATTAGGAAACAGAAAGACACCATGTTTAACCAAGCTGCCCTCCTCATTATTGAGATTATTACCGTAGTGATTATTAAATCACAGCGGGGGCATCGCATGGCGCGTCGACACACCTAATCAGGTCAAGATTGCAACAAGAACCCCCGCTCCGAAAGGACCGGGGGTTTTTTGTTTTTAGCACTCATGACTTGCTTAACCCAGAAAAACACTTAATTACGCAGGATAGGGCAGATGGAACAAGGGCAGAAGATCAGAGGCGCAGACGCCGTCATCAAGGCATTGGCCGCGCACGGCGTGACCACGGTATTTGGTTATCCAGGTGGCGCAATCATGCCCATCTACGATGCCCTGGTCGGTGCGCCGGTTGAACATCTGCTCAGTCGTCATGAACAGGGCGCCGCCTTCGCCGCCGTGGGTTATGCCAGAGCGAGTGGTAAGACGGGTGTCTGCTTCGCTACCTCGGGCCCAGGGGCGACTAACCTGGTGACCGCCCTCGCCGATGCCCTGCTCGATTCTGTTCCTCTGGTGGCCATCACGGGCCAGGTGTCTACCGCGGTGATCGGCACAGATGCCTTTCAGGAGATCGACGTGCTGGGCATGTCGCTCTCCTGCACCAAACACAGCTTCATGGTGACAGATGTCGAGGAGCTGGTGCCTACCCTGTACCGCGCCTTCGAAATCGCCGCCTCCGGCCGCCCCGGCCCAGTGCTGGTGGACATACCCAAAGATATCCAGATCGCCCTGCTGGACTACAAGGCGCCGCTCCAAGCGATACAAGCCGAACCCCAAGTCGACCCTAGCCTGCTCGAGTCTGCTAAGAATCTGCTCGCCCAGGCTCAGCGCCCAATGCTTTACGTGGGCGGAGGTGTCGGCATGGCGGGCGCGGTCGAGCAGCTGCGCGACTTCATCAATCAGAGCGGCATGCCCTCGGTCGCGACCCTCAAAGGGCTTGGCAGCATAGCCCATGACCACCCGAGTTATCTGGGAATGCTGGGCATGCACGGCGGTAAGGCGGCCAACCTGGCGGTGCAGGAGTGCGATCTGCTGCTGGTGGTCGGCGCCCGTTTCGACGACAGGGTCACCGGTCGTCTGGCCAGCTTTGCCGAGCATGCCAAGGTGGTGCACCTGGATATCGATATCGCCGAGCTGGGTAAGCTTAGACGTCCGGATGTGGCCATCGCCGGGGATCTGCGTGAGATCTTGCCTGCGTTGTCGCAGCCGCTGGAGATAGCCCCCTGGCTTACCGAGGTGGCCAGATTGAAAGCCCTGCATGCCTGGAGCTACGACAGACCCGGCGAACTGATCTTCGCGCCTAAGCTACTCAACCGTCTGGCGGCTAAGTTGCCCGAGGATAGCGTGGTGGCCTGCGACGTCGGCCAGCATCAGATGTGGGTCGCCCAGCATATGTGGTTCAGACGCCCCGAAGATCACCTCTCCAGCGCAGGCCTGGGCACCATGGGATTTGGTCTGCCGGCGGCGATTGGCGCCAAGGTCGCCAGACCCGACGCCTGTGTGGTGGCCGTCTCCGGCGATGGTTCTTTCATGATGAATGTGCAGGAGCTGACCACCATCAAGCGACGTCAGATCCCGCTTAAGATCCTGCTGATCGATAACCAGAAACTGGGGATGGTGAAGCAGTGGCAACAGCTGTTTTTCGAAGAACGTTTCAGCGAGACAGACCTTTCCGACAACCCGGACTTTGTCACCATGGCCTCGGCCTTCGATATCCCGGGACGCACCATTACCCAGGCGGGTGAGGTGGAGTCGGCGCTCGATGAGATGCTCGATGCAAAGGGGCCCTTCTTACTGCACGTAAGAATCGACGAAGCCCACAACGTTTGGCCTTTGGTGCCGCCCGGCGCCAGTAACCGCGACATGATGGATGAGATGGAGAAGCAGACATGATCTATAACCTAGCCTTAACCTTAGCCCAGCAACCCGAGGTGGTAGAACGTGTCCTGCGAGTCACACGCCACCGTGGATTTAAGGTCACAGAGATGGATATGCACCTGGGTGACAATGGTACCACCCGGCTCGGCATGGTGGTGGAGAGCGAGCGCGCGCTCGAGCTTCTGAGCCATCAGCTGAACAAACTGATCGATGTCACCGAGTGCGAGGTCCTTTCGGCCAAGCCCGCCGCGACAAGATACCCCCAACACGCAAGCGCCTAAGACGCGAAACAGATAGGTGAGAGAAGATGGCCGCAAAAACAGCAGAGTTGATTTGGTTTAATGGAGAGATCATGCCTTGGGGGGATGCCAAGGTACATGTGATGTCGCACGCCTTGCATTACGGCACCTCGGTGTTCGAGGGGATCCGCGTCTACGACACGCCACAGGGACCGGCAGGATTTCGCCTAACCGACCATGTGCGGCGCCTGTATGACTCGGCCAAGATCTATCGCATGCCAGTGCCCTATCGTTTCGATGAGACCATGCAGGCCTGTCGCGACATAGTAAAGAGCAACAAACTCGACGCTGCCTACATTCGTCCCCTGGTGTTTTTCGGCGACGTAGGCATGGGGATCACTCCGCCTAAGGATGCGAAGTGCGATCTCATGGTGGCGGCCTTCCCTTGGGGCGCCTATTTAGGTGAGGGCAGCATGGAGCGCGGCGTCGATGTGGCCGTGACCTCCTGGAACCGTCTGGCGCCGAACACTATTCCTACCGGTGCCAAGGCGGGTGGTAACTATCTATCTTCCTTACAGATCTCCACCGAGGCCAAGCGTAACGGCTTCGATGAGGGGATCGCCCTGGACGTCAACGGCTTGGTGAGCGAAGGCGCCGGTGCCAACCTGTTTGTGGTGAAGAAGAACAAGCTCTATACCCCGCCAGCCACGGCGGCCATTCTGCTGGGGATCACCCGAGATACCATCATCACCCTGGCGAGAGACCTGGGGTATGAGGTGGTCGAAGAGCCTATGTCGCGTGAGTTTCTCTACCTGGCGGACGAGATCTTTATGACGGGAACTGCCGCCGAGATCGTGCCGGTGCGCAGCGTCGATCGCATCGAGGTGGGCGCCGGTGGCCGCGGCCCTGTGACCCAGGCCTTGCAGGCGAGCTTCTTCGGCCTGTTTAATGGTGAGACCCAGGATAAGTGGGGTTGGTTAGAGCCGCTTTAACCTCCCGTATGCAAGTTTTAAGATAAGATTAAAACCTCGGCGGTGGATTTGCCGTTGAGGCTCCAATTTAGCTCAGGTGGCCAGGCCGCCAACGCAACAGAAGGAAAGTGTCATGGCAAAACTACGTTCAGCTACCAGTACTCAAGGGCGCAACATGGCCGGAGCCCGCGCCCTCTGGCGGGCGACCGGGGTAAAAGACAGCGATTTTGGTAAGCCGATTGTCGCCATTGCCAACTCCTTTACCCAGTTTGTGCCGGGGCACGTGCACCTCAAGGATATGGGCTCGCTGGTGGCTGGTGCCATCGAAGAGGCGGGCGGTATCGCTAAAGAATTCAATACTATCGCCGTGGATGACGGCATCGCCATGGGCCACGGCGGCATGCTTTACTCTCTGCCATCGCGTGAGCTGATCGCCGACAGCGTCGAGTATATGGTCAACGCCCACTGCGCCGATGCCTTGGTGTGTATCTCCAACTGCGACAAGATCACCCCAGGCATGCTGATGGCGGCGCTCAGACTCAACATCCCCGTGGTGTTTGTCTCCGGCGGCCCCATGGAGGCGGGTAAGACTAAGCTGTCGGACAAGCTGATAAAACTGGATCTGGTGGACGCCATGGTGGCCGCGGCCGACGATCGCGTCTCGGACGAAGACAGTGAGAAGATAGAGCGTAGCGCCTGCCCCACCTGCGGCTCTTGCTCGGGCATGTTTACCGCCAACTCGATGAACTGCCTGACCGAGGCCTTAGGCTTGTCGCTGCCGGGCAATGGTTCACTGCTGGCGACCCACAGCGATCGCCGCGAACTCTTCCTTGAGGCCGGTCGCCGGGTGATGGCGCTGGCTAACCGTTATTACCGCGATGATGACGAGTCGGTGCTGCCACGCAATATTGCCAGCTTCAAGGCGTTCGAGAACGCCATGGCACTGGATATCGCCATGGGCGGTTCATCCAATACCGTATTGCACCTTTTGGCGGCGGCCCAGGAGGCCAAGGTTGACTTCACCATGGCCGATATCGATCGCCTGTCCCGCCAGGTGCCGCACCTGTGTAAGGTGGCGCCATCGACCCCTAAATATCATATGGAAGATGTGCATCGCGCCGGTGGTGTGATGGGCATCTTGGGTGAGCTGGACAGAGCAGGCCTGCTGCATACGGATGTCAGCCATGTGGCGGGCGAGAGCCTCAAGGCGGTGCTGGCCCAGTATGACCTGGTCCAGACCCAGGATGAGGCGGTGCAGCAGTTTTATGCGGCCGGCCCTGCCGGCATCCCCACCACTAAGGCCTTCAGCCAGAGCTGTCGCTGGCCGAGCCTGGATGTGGATCGCCAGGGGGGCTGTATCCGCACCCGCGAATTTGCCTTCAGCCAGGAGGGCGGCCTGGCGGTACTGTCCGGCAACATCGCGGCCGATGGTTGTATCGTGAAGACCGCCGGGGTTGATGAGGCTAACCATACCTTCGTCGGCCATGCCCGCGTGTATGAGAGCCAGGACGACGCCGTGGCCGGCATCTTAGGCGGCGAGGTGGTTGCCGGTGATGTGGTAGTGATCCGTTACGAAGGCCCCAAAGGCGGTCCCGGCATGCAGGAGATGCTTTATCCCACCAGTTACCTGAAATCTAAAGGCCTGGGCACCTCTTGTGCGCTGATCACCGATGGGCGCTTCTCCGGCGGTACCTCAGGTTTGTCTATCGGCCATGTTTCGCCTGAGGCCGCGGCCGGTGGCACCATTGCTTTGGTGGAAACCGGCGATCGTATCGAGATCGATATTCCTGCGCGCGCTATCACACTGGCGGTGAGCGATGAAGTACTCGAGACCCGTCGCCAAGCCATGCAGGCCCGTGGCAAGCAGGCCTGGAAGCCGGTTAATCGTGAGCGCAGCGTGTCGCTGGCGCTGAAAGCCTATGCCATGCTCGCCACCAGTGCCGATAAGGGCGCGGTGCGCGACGTCAGTAAGCTGGAGGATTAGTATGTTGGCCCTTGCCTCTCAGTCTCAGTTGGATCTCGCTCACTATTATCTGCAGAAGATCTTGCTGTCGTCGGTTTATGATGTCGCCAAGGTGACGCCGCTTTCCAGCCTCAACAAGCTGTCGGCACGCCTCGGGTGTCAGGTATTTCTCAAGCGTGAAGATATGCAGCCGGTACACTCCTTTAAGCTGCGCGGCGCCTACAACCGTATCGCCGAGCTGAGTCAGGAGGAGTGTCAGCGGGGCGTGGTGTGCGCCTCGGCGGGAAACCATGCTCAGGGGGTCGCCATGTCGGCCTCGGCGCGCGGGGTGAGCGCGGTGATCGTCATGCCCCAGACCACGCCGGATATCAAGGTGGATGCGGTGCGTCGCCTCGGCGGCACCGTGGTGCTGCACGGCCAGTCCTTCGACATGGCCAACGAGCATGCCCAGCAGCTCGCCCGCGATGAGGGGCGCATCTATGTGGCGCCGTTCGACGATGAGGCGGTGATCGCAGGGCAAGGCACGGTCGCCCAGGAGATGCTGCAACAGCAGCGGGATCTTGAGGTGGTGTTCGTGCCCGTGGGCGGTGGTGGCCTGATCGCCGGGATCGCGGCCTACTATAAGGCGGTGATGCCGCAGGTGAAGATCATAGGCGTAGAGCCGGAAGACTCGGCCTGCCTCAAGGCGGCACTGGAAGCTGACGAGCGGGTGGTATTGTCTCAGGTGGGCCTGTTTGCCGACGGTGTGGCGGTGAAGCAGATCGGCGCCGAGCCCTTCAGGTTGGCCCGTGAGTATGTGGATCAGGTGGTGACCGTCACCTCAGATGAGATCTGCGCTGCGGTCAAAGATATCTTCGAGGATACCCGCGCCATCGCCGAACCGGCGGGGGCGCTGTCACTGGCGGGGCTAAAGAAGTATATCGGCGACGAGGGCAAGGGGCAGAAGGTGGCGGCGATTCTCAGCGGCGCGAACGTCAACTTCCACAGCCTGCGTTATGTGTCCGAGCGTTGTGAGCTAGGTGAACAGAAGGAGGCGATTCTGGCGGTAAAGGTGCCGGAGCGTCCCGGGATCTTCTTGCGCTTCTGTGAGCTGCTGGAAAAGCGCGCCATGACAGAGTTTAACTACCGCTTCTCCAGCCGCGAGAAGGCGGTGGTGTTTGCCGGTATTCGCCTGTCTCATGGCCAGGCTGAGCTGGACGAGATAGTGGCGAGGCTCGAGGGCGATGGCTTCGAGGTGCAGGATCTGTCTCACGACGAGACGGCCAAGCTGCACGTGCGCTACATGGTTGGCGGTCTGCCGCCAGAGCCGCTGCAGGAGCGACTGTTTAGCTTCGAGTTTCCCGAGCATCCCGGCGCTCTGTTTAAGTTTCTCACCACCTTGCGCAGCAAGTGGAACATCAGCCTGTTTCACTATCGCAACCATGGCGCGGCCTACGGGCGGGTGCTGGCCGGTTTCGAGGTGCCCGAGAGCGATAGCGTCGCCTTCCAGCAGTTTCTTACCGAGCTGGGCTTCGTCTATCAAGAAGAGACCCAAAGCCCGGCCTATAAGCTGTTTTTGGATAATCGCGACTAATGTTTTTTGCTTTCGCGAGCAGAGACAAACTTTAACGTTAAAGGGGCGCGATGGCGCCTTTTTTTATGTTATCTTGCAACAGATTCAAAGCAATAAGATGCCAGTCATGGCACGAAAGTAACTGTTCATCCGTAGGGTGATGATGGGGCGTAAAGCCTTCGTCATCAAAACAAAACGACAGTTAGCCTTAACCCTAACTTCTCAAGCTAAGGCTTGATAGAGGATATGAGATGTTAGCAGCACCCAAAGTTACCCCTTTTAATCCCCCACGCCGAGTCTTGATGGGCCCGGGCCCGTCGGATGTCTATCCCGAGGTTCTGGCGGCACAGGCAAGACCGACCATAGGCCACCTGGATCCCCTGTTTGTCGGCATGATGGATGAGCTTAAATCGCTTATTCAATATGCGTTTCAGACCGAAAATGCCATGACGCTGGCGGTCTCTGCCCCAGGCAGTGCCGGCATGGAAACCTGTTTCGTTAACCTGGTGGAGCCGGGCGAGAAGGTGATCGTCTGCCGTAATGGCGTATTCGGCGAGCGTATGCGCCAGAATGTCGAGCGTGTCGGTGCGACCGCCGTGGTGGTAGACAACGAGTGGGGCACACCGGTATCACTGAGCGATGTCGAGGCGGCGCTAAAGGCTCATCCCGATGCCAAGTTTCTCGCCTTCGTGCATGCCGAGACCTCAACCGGTGCGCTGTCGGACGCCAAGGGGCTGTGTCAGCTGGCCAAGGCTCATGATTGTCTGTCGATCGTCGATGCGGTAACTTCCCTCGGCGGCGTGGAGCTCAGGGTTGACGAGTGGGGTATAGATGCTATCTACTCGGGTAGCCAGAAGTGTCTCTCCTGTGTGCCGGGCTTGTCGCCTGTCTCTTTCTCGCCAGCGGCGGTAGAGAAGCTCAAGGCGCGTAAGACGCCGGTGCAGAGCTGGTTTCTGGATCAGAGCCTGGTCATGGGTTACTGGAGTGGCGATCAGGGAGCGGGCGGTAAGCGCAGCTATCACCATACGGCGCCGGTCAATGCCCTGTATGCCCTACATGAGTCGCTACGCCTGCTGGCCGAAGAGGGGCTGGAAAATGCCTGGGCTCGCCATCAGTCTATGCACGGATTACTGCGTGACGGACTTGAAAATCTGGGGCTTAAGTTTGTGGTCGAGGAGGGCTCTCGCCTGCCACAGCTCAACGCAGTTTATATTCCTGAGGGAGTAGACGATGGCGCCGTGCGTAAGCAACTGCTCGAAAACTATAACCTGGAGATAGGTGCCGGTCTGGGCGCCCTGGCCGGTAAGGCCTGGCGTATCGGTTTAATGGGCTTCGGGGCGCGGCGCGAGAATGTGGCCCTCTGCCTAAGAGCGTTAGAGGAAGTGCTGCGTTAAACCAACTGCAAATCTAAAAAAGGGGCTTAGGCCCCTTTTTTGTTGTTAGCGCCTCCCTGTTTAGAGGGAAAACCTTTGATTTAGTCAATCGTGGTGCCATAAGCGATGAGTGCCAGGGTGGCCAGAATGGCGACCGAGGAGAAAATGGTGCCCAGTATGGCGAAGATCTTCTTGCGTTGTTTCTGCACCAGGCCGCCAATTCCCAGCCCCAGGGCTACCAAGGCCAGGCCGATGAAGGCAAAGATCAGCATGCCGACGACGATTGCCTCGGGCGATGTCTCATCTATGCCACCGGGTGTGGTGGCCTCCATGACGCCAGCCACTGTGACTATGCCAAAGATTAATAGGGTTGCGATGATACTCAGGGTAAAGGCGGCGATGCCCAGGCCCGAGTGTTTAAACTCTGGCTGGATAGCGGGTTGCGTGGGCACCTGTGGGCTAGCTTGGGTAGGCGCCTGTGTTGTTGGTGTCGGCGCTGGCGCGCTGTCGATGGATGCAGTGTCCATGAACGATTCCTTTCGATAAATAGTGTCATTCAGAGCATACCTAAGTCTCTCCCCGCTGTCTTTAAAAATGTGGCCGACTCAGACATGGTTAAAACGGCTATAACCTCATAATAATATTGCCTTTGTTTTGCAATGAACTGAAGGCGTTTTTACATGGAAATAAGGGCATATTCTGTGCCTGAACACTGCCAAGACAAGTGATTTCTCACCTCGATTTGATCTGGATTAACCTAGCGCTAGATAGCCCCTTGCGGTCCGTAAAAAGAGGAACTAAGGGACTAAAATTAAAGTAAGGAGCCCGGAGGGCTTGCGCTTTGGGCTGTTCGTAAATCCTCTGAATCTTGCCTTATGGAGATTCAACCAACAAAGGAGCTTGTTATGCGATCTTTCTTCCCCTCAATCTTTCATAAAGATGATCCGCGAACCGCTCTGCATTCGCGGCTAGACAATGTATTCGATGATTTTGCTAAAGACTGGCTAACCACTTGGCCTAACACTCGCGCCGAGCTGGGCGTGATGCCTGCCATTGATGTCAAAGAATGTGCCGAATATGTCGAGATCAAGGCTGAATTGCCTGATATGGAAGAGAAGGACATCGACGTCGACATCCGCGGTAATTATCTCACCATCAGCGGTGAGAAGCGTCATGAGCAGGAGAAAGATGAGAAAGGCTATCACCTGAGAGAGCGCTCATTTGGCTCGTTCCAGCGGCAGATCCCTTTAGGCTTCAACATCGACGCCGACCAGATCACCGCCAAGTACAAGAAGGGCGTGCTCGCCATTCATGTACCAAAACCCGCCGAGTTGCAGCAAGATGCTAAGAAGGTGAAAGTCGACTTTCATGAGTAGCAAGTGAGGTATGTTAACAGCTATAGCAAGTCAATCGAATGTGAATCGAAGGCGCCCAGTTGGGCGCCTTTTCACTGATTTACGCAGGGTTAATAATATAAGCAGATTGCCGGTGGTAGTTGTGCGTCTTCCGGTGCGATTAATTGGGGGTATAGCTCGGTCATGTCAGCATATAATTTTGTGTATTTTAACCGTAAAAGCGCCATTAACCTGATATGTGCTGGCTGAATTGGCGGTTCGAGTGACATGATAAGCGGTAAATAGGTCATGAGTTGATCCGGATTGAACCTATGATCACTCGTGTCTAGCAAGAGATATAAAGGATCCCGTCCAACCACTCTTTCGGGGTAGAGAATGTGCTGCGAGATGAGATAATTAAGCAGTTGAAGGTCTTCCATTGTAATCGCTATGTCGAGCAGGCTCGTACCAGAATAATCGAGCTCGTCGATATCTATACCCTGCGTAATAACATCGACCATTTTACTCTTGGTGGCATTGTATAACAGTGTATAAGAGAGCCTATCCTGATGCAGGCGACTAGTCTGTAAAGGTATAAAATGAGTGGGGTCGTTACCTAGCAGTTGATAGAAGAAATGGCGATATTCCGCTTCATTAAGCTGCGCCTCTTCTAACACGCTTATGGCTTCAGAGATCTTATTCTCGCGGGCGAACCCGTAGACCTTATCTTCCAACTCTCTATCGTGAAGGTAACTTACCCCAAGTATTTTCGGTGCAAACTTTGAAGAACAGTCTGCCAGGATAGGATCGATTTCATTGAGGGTTTCTCTGGTAACAGTTTTCCCCTCATTAGTGAGCTTAGTGGTGAAAAAGTTGAGATCCCGAGGTTGCCACTCTTGATCGACTCGAGCCACAATTTTCTTGCATTGGTTGCGCTCGGACTCTGAAGCAATAGTTGTTAACTGCTCTGCGAGCTCTTTCTCGAGAGCTTGCATTAAGACGCTCTGTTTATCGAACCTCAGGCCCTGCTTGGGGAGGATTTGAGCCAAGGCTAAATCGTGAGTTTGCTGTAGAAATGCGATTTGCTGGGCGTCGAAACTGTAAAAGTGTCTTGGGAAGAATCCTTTAACACTCTGTTCTGTGTTCGAGATGAAGTTTGCCGGGCTCCCCTGCGACTGCAGGAGTCTGATGATCTCTATCTGGTGCTTAAAGACTCCATCATCGCTGAGTTTGTTCATACGGAATCGATAATCGAGGCCTGCAAGGGCATATTCCATCGTCGTGCCCAGATAGGGATCATTAGTCAGTTGGCTACCTTTGTTTAGTAGGGCCGAGACCACTTGGTTGCGACCATGAAAGGCTGCGGTATCGATTAGATGTAATGTTTCATCCTGTGTAATAGCGTAGCCAAGTAAAGCGTTGACATCTTCGATTTGATTGAGTGCTTGTAGCAAGAGGGTTTGAGGTAAGCTCTCTTGTTTCAGCAGCCAGTTTAGGTCATCGATTGAAATCTCTGTGGACCCAAGCAGGGCTAGTGCCTCTTCTTGGGTTAACTCAGCTATGTTGGCGAGTTGTGGCTGCGGAACAGCTTTTTCTATGAGGACGAAACTCGGTAAGTCGGGTATCAGCGCTTTTACCTGCTCGCCTAGGCTGCGATTAATCTGGCTAAGCTGAGAATTATGTTTGAGCTGTTTGGCTCGCCAGCTGGCGGCAAAGTTTTCGTTGAGAAAGTGACCCATAGCCAGGGTAATGTCGTCTATGGAGTAGCCTTGTTCGAGTCGTTGATCCCAATCTTGCTCTCCGGCCCATTTTTGCTTGATATCCTTGGCAGATTGAAGCGTATTACGGCAATCGGCGTAATTTAGCCCATCGAGTGCTTGCGAATAGCTTGCAGTGTCAGGTGCCACATTAGCAGATTTATCGGTAGGGGCATTGGGTGTATCGGCTGCTTGAATAGGGACAGTGAGTGAACTGTCACGCGTCTGCCAATAAAGGATAAAGGCCACAAATAGAATGATGGCGACAAAAAATTTTTTCACTATGTTTCAATCCCTAAAACAATTTTGATGGTTAAATTTTTATTGTCGCCATTCTAGCATCTCGAATCGCAGAGGAAAAATCAGCCCTTGATGCCAAGCGAGTGGCGAGCCTCAAGGGCAGAAGATTATTCGTTTAGCGCTAAGTTGAGCCGTTCCTCCCGCCACCAGGCGACGCTTTCGGGCGCGTTGTGAATATCCAGTGCCTGTCCCACGATTGGCGTGACCAGCTGTGTGTTTGCATCGGCGGCCAGGGCGGCGATGCGTTCCAGTGGCTCGTACCAGCTGTGAAAGGCCAGGTCGAAGGTGCCATTGTGGATCGGCATCATTTGACGTCCACCCAGATCCAGGTGGGCCTGCAGGCTCTGCTCCGGCGTCATATGAATGCTGGGCCAGTCTTTGTCATAGGCGCCCGTCTCTATCATGGTGAGATCGAAGGGGCCGAACCGCTCGCCTATGGCCTTGAAGCCGTCGAAGTAGCCCGAGTCGCCGCTGAAGTACAGCTTGCTCTTGTCAGATTGAATGACATAGCTGGCCCAGAGGGTCTGGTTCTTGTCCCATAGTCCTCGGCCGGAAAAGTGCTGGGTCGGCGTTGCCGTGATGCTGAGTTCGCCAAGCGTTACGCTCTGCCACCAATCCAGCGGTTGCACCTTATCTTTGGCGACGCCCCAGCGAAGCAGATGTTGCTCCACGCCCAGAGGGACGATGAAACGTTTCACCTTGTGGTGGAGTCGCTTGATGCTCTTTTCGTCCAGGTGATCGTAATGGTCGTGGCTGATCAACACGCCATCGATCTCGGGAAGCTGCTCGAGGGCGATCGGTGGTTGGTGGAAGCGTTTAGGGCCGATAAAGCTAAAGGGCGAGGCCCGGTCGCTAAAAACGGGATCGATCAACCAGGTTTGGCCCGCTATCTTGAGTAAGATGCTCGAGTGGCCCAGGCGGATCACGCTGTCCTGAGCGTCAGGCAGCGCGGCGATGCCATCGCGGGTCAGGGTTATCAAGGGGATTGCCTTCGAAGGACTGGCATCGACTCGCGTCTCGGTCAGGTAACGCATCAGGATGGCGCCCATGCCGCTGTTCTCGGTGAGATTGGCGGCGGTATTTTGAAAGCCGCCATCTGACCTGTGGTGTGCGGCAGGCTCTTTGCTGGCAAGTTGATCACCTGAAGCCAGGGCTTGCGGCGCCGAAGAGGAGTTGATTAGGTTAGATGTCAGCATGCCGCCTCCGAGTATAATGCCAAGTGAGATGAGATATTTGCGTTTCATTGCAATCACCAGATGTAAACTAGTCAGTGTAGTTTACATAATCTTAGTTTAAAAAGTAAACTAATAAGTGTAAAATAATTGCAATTCGCCAAGGTAAACCTAATAAGTTATTTAAAATGATAGAGAAAAAATTAACTCGCTCGGAGCTGAAACGCGCGGCCATCGTCGAGGCAGCCAGTGTGGAGTTTCAAAATAAGGGATTTAGCCTAGCGAGTATGGATGACATTGCCAAACGTGCCGATGTGTCCAAGCGCACCGTGTACAACCATTTCCCCAGCAAAGAGGCGTTGTTTAGTGCCATCATGCTCGAGATGATGGAGATGCTGTGCGCCTTCGAATCTTTACCCTTCAGCGCCGAGGAGAGCCTGGCTTCACAGTTGACCCAATTGGTGCAGCACGAGATTAAGCTGTTAAGTGCTAAGGGCTTTATCGATACGGCCAGGGTGATTATTGCCGAGGCGATTCACAAGCCGGAGCTGATTCAAGACGCCATGTCGGAGTTTAGTAAGCAGGAGTCGCCACTGGCGAACTGGTTCAATCAGGCAATCGCCGCCGGTGCGTTAAAGGCGAAGGATAGCGAGATCTTGGTGGTTCAGTTTACCGCGGTGATCAAGGCCTACTGCTTCTGGCCTCAGTTGATCCAGGGTGAGCCTCTGCCGAGCCAGGCCAAGCTCGATGAGATAACCCAAACTGTGGTCGAGATGATCATCAAGCAATATACCTAGGGCTGGCTCCCCGGCCATTGGTGGTTGCCCAAATAAAAAGCCTAGTCATATCCCAATGACTAGGCTTTTGCGTATCTGAGCTTTAGACCGACCTTTTATGCTCACCTCAGGTCGAGATGAGCACTCAGCCTTAGGCGGTCAGCAGCTGCAATATGATGGCGAGGATCAGCACTGGGCAAACATATTTCACGTACACAGGCCAGATGCGCCAGAAGAGGCCGTCGAGCTTGGCGCCTTCCTGGGCGGCGATCGCCTTAAGCAGGCTGTGTCTATGCCATACCCAGCCAGTGAACAGGGCGATACCTAAGGCGATAAAGGGCTGGGCACGCTCCGTGGTCAGGGTAATAACTAACACGAACAGGGCATCGAAATTAAACACCATGATAGTCGCCAGCAGGGCGATGCCACCGCCCACCAGATAGGTGGCGCTGTGACGCTGAATCTCTGTCTTCTCCACCATATAGCTGGTGGGCACTTCCACGATCGAGATGGCCGATGTCAGTCCGGCTATGGTCATCAGGATGAAGAAGACGATGGCGATCAGCTGCCCAGCTAAGCCGCCCAAGCTATCGAACAGCGCCGGCAGTACGGTGAACACCAAGGTATCTGCATTGAGCAGGCTACCATCGGCGGCGAAGATCTGAACGCCGTTGTGTTGGGCCACATACATGGCGGGTATGATCATCAAGGCGGCGAGGAAGGCGACGCTGGTGTCGGTCAGGGTGACGTAGGCAGTCAGCTTGGCCAGGTTTTCCTGCCGATTCAGGTAGGCGCCGTAGACCATCATGGCGCCTGTACCCACGGTGAGTGAGAAAAAGGTCTGGCCCAAGGCGCCGATAAGCACCTGAGGTTCCCAAATGCGGCCGAAATCCGGCACCAGCAGGGCGTTTAGCCCCTGGCTCGCATCGGGTTGAGTCAGAATATAGGCGACGCCCAATATCAAGATTGCCAACAGCAGCGGCATCAGTCGCTTGGACCAAGCCTCGATCCCCTGCTGTACTCCCTGGCGGATCACTAAGACCACCAAGAGGATAAAGATTAGGGTAAAGAGTAGATTACGCTCCAGCGAGAAGCTGGTTAACCAAAGGGCAATCTCTTGCATTCCCACTAGCCTGGCGATTGGCGCCAGGGTGAAGCTGACAAACCAGCCAGATAGGATGCTGTAGAAGGTGCAGATCAGGGTGGCGGTAATGATAGAGGCGAAGCCTATGGTCTTGCCCAGGTTGCGACTCAGCTTGCTGCTGCCCAGCTTGGCCATGGCATCGGCAGGGTTGGTCTGGCCGTGGCGGCCAATCATGAGTTCGGCGACCAGCATGGGGTAACCCAGCAGGAAGATGAGCACCAGATACACCAAGAGGAAGGCGCCGCCACCATGGGTTGCCGCCTGAGTGGGAAATCCCCAGATGTTACCGACACCGACGGCCGAGCCAGCAGCCGCCATGATAAAGCCTATGCGTGAGCTGAAATGCCCTAAATCTTTTGCGCTCATCTATCCCTACCTCAGTGTTAAAGAGGGCGCATCATAGTCCTTTATTATAGTCGGTCAAGGGTGGTAAATGGCGCATTTCAAGGTTAAGTCTTTGTTGTTATCGCGCCTTATGGCTATCTGTTGGAAACTAATTTCGCTAATTGGCTTTATTGACGAAATTATTGCGGTGGCCCCGTTGAGGCAGGCGTCGACGCGATAGGATTGCGCGGCCAAAAAAATGAGAATTTGTGTGATTTATCAAGCTTTATCCTCTTGAATGCCGAGTTCCGGCAGGGGAATGGCGGTGCGGCTCTTGACCTGTTTGAGCACGAAGCTTGAGCGTATGCCGGCGATATGCGGATTGCTGGTGAGCTTCTCCAGTAGGAAATGTTTGAAGGCATCCATGTCTCTGACCAAGACCTTGAGCTGGTAATCGGCGTCGCTGCCTGTCAGCAGGGCGCATTCGAGTACCTCGTCATAGTTATCGGTGGCCTGCTCGAATGCATCGAGTATCGCTTGGGTGTGTTTTTCCAGCCGCACCTGCACGTAGGCGGTCAGGGTTAACTGAAAGTAAGGGGCATCGACTAAGGCGGCGTAACCGGAGATGATACCCGCCTCCTCCATCGCCTTGACCCGGCGCGAGCAGGGCGAGGGCGACAGGCCGACGCTTGCGGCCAGATCTTGGTTGGCTATGCGTCCCTGGGCCTGCAGTAACTTGAGGATCTGAATGTCGGTCTTGTCGAGTTGTAGTCTTGTCATGTCAGTCGCCGGGTAAGAGTAAACCCTTGTGGAAGTAAAATACTGTTTCAGTTAAACATTAGCCCAGTTAGGCACTAGCCTTGGCCGATGGCGCGCCATTTCTCGGTGATCAGCAAGGCGAGCAGGGCGATAAGGCCGCCGAGTAAGGATGCTGCCAAGACATCCTGAGGCCAGTGCATGCCCAGTAACATGCGGCTAAACCCCATGGCCAGCGCCCATAAGCATAACAGAGCGGCGAATAAAAACCTTTGCGCCGCCAACAAAAAATAGCTGACGACTAGGGTGAGCGTCACCGCAAACAGGGTGTGACCCGAGGGAAACGAGTAACCCACCTCATCTTGCCAATGCTGGGCTATCTTGGGGGAGAGGGATAGCTTGGTCTCCTGTGATAGCTTGATCTTCTTTGATAGCTTGGCAACCTCTTGTGCCATCAATGCCCGTCGCGTCGGCTGACTGGCCTGATAAAAGCCACTAAGCGACAGCCCTTGGTTCTCCGCCAAGAATTGCACATTGGGTCTGGGGTGGCCAAAGTAAGGCTTGAGAAAGTGATTTAGCCCCAGGCTGAGTCCCATGGCGAGGCAGACGCTAAACAGCAGTGGCACTAGCTGTTTGCGTGGCAGCAACAGATAACAGACAAGCAGCAGGGCAAGCACGGTGAGCACACCATAGGGCGCCGTGCCCGAGCTGGTTAAGCCAAAGAGTATCTGAGCCTTGAGGGAACTGAGCTCGAGCCAGGGAAACAGGCTTAGTCCGCCTAAGTAGATTGCGGCGGGGATCAGCGTCAGGCCGCTCCAGAGTAGCACCACGGAAAAATAGAGATTGGAGGGTGGATTCGATCTCATAGGTGTGCTCTTAAAACTTCCTGTTTGAAAAATACGGTTATTGAAAAGCGCTAGGCTAACCCGCTTAGGCGGCGCTGGCTAGTCTGGCCAGCGCCTTAGGTGTTATATACTCTTGCCGTGGGGTTGAAGGCGCTTCGATCTGGTGACGAGTTAGGTACATGAGGATCAGCAGCACCATCATCAGCAGGCCAGAGCCCATCAGCAGCGCATAGTCTTCCAACTTCAGGATGGAGTAAAGCACGCTGTAGAGCGCCAGCAAGATGATGGCCATGAAGGCGCCGCGCCTGCGACTGGCGGTCACGCTGGCAATATAGGCCGAGACAGACAGCAGTGGCACTGATGCCGCCAGCAGGTAGGCGTAACCGAAGCTGATATGCTCCGACAGGGAGAGCAACAGCAGATAGAAGAGCGCCATGGCGCTGGCGACCAGCAGATACTGAATCGAGCTTAAGACCTGCTGTTGCCCCAGCTCGAAGATCAGCAGCATGGTGCTGGTGAGCATGATAAACAGCAGACCATATTTGACCGCACGCTCTATCTTGCCGTAGTGGGTGACAGGCTCAAACAGGGTGGCCTGAGCCGCGATCTCCTGCAGATTGACCTCCTGGGTCTTGGTAAAGACCTGGGGATAGTTGCGGGTCAGGTGGCTCACGTCCCACTGGGCGCTGAAGCCCTGGGCGGTTATCTGTCGCTCGGTCGGTAGCAGGCCGTGAAAGCTTGGATGCGGCCAGTCCGCGGACAGGGTAACCTCAGTCTGCTGTCCTATGGGCAGCACAGAGATCCCTTGAGAGCCCCGTAGGCTGATATCGAAGTTGACCGTGAGTTGCTCACTGTCGGGACTCAGGGCTATCGGCTGATGAAAGCCGCGGTCGAGCCCCCTGAGCTGCTCCAGTCTGGTGCCGGGCATGAGTCGTTGCGGCGCGGCCGCTTGCTTGTCGGCCTTGGCGGCGAAGCGGTTGAGCTTGTCGATGGCCTGGTTGGCGGAGATGCCAAACACCAGCCTGGCCTGGTCGGGATGCAGGTTGACTAGGTTGGGTAAGGTGTAAGCTTCAAGGCGAAACAGCGCCGAGCCTGTGACCTGAGACTGATAGACCAGAGAGCGGAAGATGCCGCGGGAGAGGAAGCTATGTTTGAGCGAGACGGCGAGGTTGAGCTGCTCCGGCAGCACCACGAGTTCGCTGTCGTAGGTGTGCCTGGCCTTGGTCATCTTGCCCGTGTCGCTGATGCTCTCCTGCACCACCTCATAGGTGTAGGGGATCACCAGCGCAGGTCCGGCAATGGTCTGCTGCTCGCCCCAGGAGCGGCCTATCTCGTTGACCACGCCGTGGTACAGATGCTGCCTGTCTGAGGTGAGGCTCTCGATGAGGCCTAAGGGGATCATCGCTACCAGGGTGAGGATGGCGATGAAGATCAGTTTCTTGTTCAGTGGGCTGTTGGCCAGGGGTAACCGACTTAACATAAAAATCCCTCTCAATGACGGTCTGGGTGTATTGCGCCATTACACCATAAGTCGCGCCAAACAGGCGGGCATAGCGATGACCAATTGTGGCAAAACGGGGGCAATTGCAGATGTTGTAAGAGGTGATAGGCGAGTGATAAGAAGAGAATAAAACAGCCAACAAAAAAGAGCGCCGGGCGCTCTTTTTCATGGATGGAGGTCGCTTACGCGGCTTAGTGCGATTTAAGCCTCGTCTTGCTGTCTGAGTTTGGCTTCCAGGGCATCGACCTGCGCCTGTAGGGCTTCGAGTTTCTCGCGGGTCTTCAACAGCACGTGTTGCTGCACATCGAACTCTTCGCGCGAGACAAGATCTAGCTTCATCAGCTGGTTTTGCAGAACCTGTTTGCTCTTCTCTTCAAACTCACCGGCAAACTGCTTAAGCCCGCTGGGGAGGTTATCGCTTAGCTGCTTAGCTACTTCTTCGATCTTTTTGGGGTTAATCATCTTTTCTGTCCGCCATTGGCCATTTAATGCTATGCCCGAATTGTACCTAAGCCTACTGGGATGACAACTAAAAACCGGTCGCCTGACACCAGGTTGAGGGCAGGCTCACGTCGGTAGCTTATCGGTCGCGTACGTTTAAGCTTAGGTGAGAGCTTGGATATTTTTGTCTGAGCTATGGCGAAGATTCTGGTATGATCCCTGGCCGATCTCACGAATTCTCTAGTTGGTAGCCGTTAGTCAATGAAGCTCAATCCCGGTCAAAATGATGCTGTACACTATGTCTCTGGTCCCTGTCTGGTTCTTGCCGGCGCGGGCAGTGGTAAGACGCGTGTGATCATCAATAAGATTGCCTATCTGGTACAGAAGTGTGGTTATCAGGCGCGCAATATCGCCGCTGTGACCTTTACCAACAAGGCGGCGCGGGAGATGAAGGAGCGTGTGGCCCAGTCGATGGGACGCAAGGAGGCCAGAGGGTTGTGGATCTCGACCTTCCACACCCTGGGGCTTGAGATCATCAAGCGCGAATATAAGGTGGTCGGCCTTAAGCCCGGCTTCTCCCTGTTTGACGATCAGGATACCCTGGCGCTGCTGAAAGAGCTGACCGAGAAGGAGTTTGACGGCGATAAAGATCTGCTGCGCATGCTGATGACGGCCATCTCCAACTGGAAGGGCGACCTGATGACGCCAGACGGCGCCATCAAAACTGCCAGAGACGAGCAGTCACAGTTATTTGCCTTGCTCTACCAGCGATATGCTCAGCATATGAAGGCCTATAACGCGCTGGATTTCGACGATCTTATCCTGCTGCCTACCCTGCTGCTGCGGCACAAGCAGGAGGTACGCGAGCGCTGGCAGAAACGCATTCAATATCTGCTGGTGGATGAGTATCAGGATACCAACACCAGCCAGTATGAGTTGGTTAAACTGTTGGTGGGCGAGCGCGCCCGCTTTACCGTGGTAGGGGATGACGATCAATCTATCTACTCCTGGCGTGGGGCCAAGCCGCAAAACCTAGTGCTTTTGGGGAAGGACTTTCCCAATCTTAAATTGATTAAACTCGAACAGAACTACCGCTCCAGTCAGCGTATTTTGCGGGCGGCTAACATATTGATTGCCAATAACCCCCACGTCTACGACAAGTCACTGTTCAGCGAGCTGGCCTATGGTGAGCCGCTGCGGGTGCTGATCGCCGCTAACGAGGAACAGGAGGCCGAGCGTGTGGTGGCCGAGATGATCCGCCATAAGTTTGTGGGCAAGACCCAGTTTGGCGATTATGCCATCCTCTATCGGGGCAACCATCAGTCGCGCCTGCTGGAGCGTGCCCTGATGACCAACCGCATCCCCTATAAGCTCAGCGGCGGCACCTCCTTCTTCGGCCGCGCCGAGATTAAAGACATCATGGCCTACCTGCGTCTGGTGGTGAACCCCGACGATGATAACGCCTTTCTGCGGGTGGTTAACCTGCCCAAACGCGGCATCGGCCCTGCAACCCTTGAGCGCTTGGGTAACTATGCCAACGAGCAGCATATCTCCATGTTCGAGGCGATATTCCAGAGCGAGCTGAACCACCATCTGCCGCCGGCGGCCATGTCGGCCCTGTATCAGTTTGGCAAGTTTATCGTCGATACCGGCGAGGCGGCGACCCGCGGCGAACCGGTTGAAGCGGTGAAACAGCTGATCCGCCACATCAACTACGAAGACTATCTGTACGAGACCAGTACCAGTGCCAAGGCCGCCGAGATGCGGATGAAGAATATCTCCGAGCTCTATCGCTGGGTGACTGAGATGTTAGAAGGCGATGAACTGGACGAAGGGATGACGCTGCCGGAAGTGGTGACTCGTCTGACCCTGAGAGACATGATGGAGCGTAACAGCGAAGACGAGGCGGGCGATCAGGTGCAGCTGATGACACTGCACGCCTCTAAGGGCCTGGAGTTCCCCTATGTCTTCATGGTGGGGGTGGAGGAGCGCATCTTGCCGCACCAGACCAGCATAGATGAAGACAACGTCGAGGAGGAGCGCCGCCTGGCCTATGTGGGGATCACCCGGGCGCAGAGGGAGCTGTGGTTCATGATCTGCCGTGAGCGGCGCCAGTTTGGTGAGGTGATGCGCTGTGAGCCCAGCCGCTTCCTGATGGAGCTGCCCCAGGACGATCTTATCTGGGAAAACCGTAAGCCGCCTCAGTCTGAGCAGCAAAGAGTGCAGTCGGGCCGGGCCAACATCGCCAACATTCGGGATATGCTTAAGAAGTAAATTGCTAAGGCGGCACTCACCTATGGTGATTAGGCGGAGATGCAGCCGCTCGGCCGCTTTCTAGGCTCGGGCAGCTTGCTGGGATCGATAGACTCACCCAGGGCCTGGCCCTGACCCTGATCGAAGCCTAGGCTAACTAGCTGCTGCCTATGCAGATCTGTCTTAACCCCTTCCACAAATAGCGTCAGCTCGAGCGCCGAAGCGGTCAGCTGATGTGCCTTAAGTAGGCGTTTTTGCTGCGGATTATTCAGATGACTGATATAGCTAGGATCTAGCTTCAGGCCACTCAAGGGCAGGAAGCTGAGGCTGCTCAGTGCCGTGTGGGCGCTACCGTAGGCGCACAGGCCTAAGTTAATGGCCTGCTTAGCCAGGAGATCGAACGCCTGAATATGGCTGTCGCTGTCGGCGACAAAGGCCTTCTCGTTGAAGAATACCCAAATATCGCCAGCTTTATAGTAGCTTTGCTTGATGCGATTCTTCAGCTTGCGCACCGCATGTTTATGTTTCAGGTGCTGACTGGCGAGTTTGATGTGCAGCTGCACCTTGCCATCGACCTGCTGC
The DNA here is from genome assembly GCF_019457575.1 of Shewanella alkalitolerans. Lineage (NCBI taxonomy): Bacteria > Pseudomonadati > Pseudomonadota > Gammaproteobacteria > Alteromonadales > Shewanellaceae > Shewanella > Shewanella alkalitolerans. Next base: position 322,698 of record NZ_CP080422.1, read on the forward strand.
ATCACCTTGTCATAGTCACTGTTGAGCTGGTCGAAGAGGTAGAGATCCAGCTCCTTGGTCAGGTTGCAGTGCTCGGCGATATTGCTGAGCTGATCCTGTTTGATCTTGCCCAGCTGCTCATGCTGCCAGTAGAGTCTTGGCTCCAGGGCGAGAACCTCCTGGGTCGCCAACGCCATCACGGGGAAATATTGCAGCGCCAACTCTTGTTTGGCGATCGCCTCTCTGAGCTCTATCTCCAGGGTGATGTCATGGCTTTGCTGATGGCTGGTGTTGTGATCGAAGATGACGAAGCAGCCCTTGCCGTTGGACTTGGCCTGATACATGGCGGCGTCGGCGTCCTTCAACAGCGACTCGCTGGTGTCGCCGCTGCTGTGGCCGCTGAAGGCGATGCCAATACTGGCGCCCGAGGTGAAGCTCTGATTCGATAGCTGATAGGGCTCGCTCAGCTCGCCTAAGATACGCTCGGCCACCTCGATGGCGTCGCTATTGGTGTTGATGCTGTCTAGCAGGATCACAAACTCATCGCCGCCGATACGCCCTAAGGTGTCGTTGCTCCTGATGCAGAGGTTGAGGCGACGGGCGGTTTCAATCAGGAAACGGTCACCCTGCAGATGGCCCAGGGTATCGTTGATCAGCTTAAAGCGGTCGAGGTCGATAAACAGCAGGGCAAACCTGTCTCTGGCGTGGCGCCTGACATGCTTGACCGCCTGGGCTAGGCGCTCCATGAACATGGCTCGATTGGGCAGGCCGGTCAGGGTGTCGTGGCTGGCATCGTGTACCAGCTGCTGCTCGACCTTGCGGCGTTGGGCGATCTCCTTTTCGAGATCCTGGTTGAGCATCGCCAGGGCGCGGGTGCGTTGGGCGACTTTCTCCTCCAGCTGTTCATAGCTCTGTTTCAGGGACTCCGCCGATAGCTTACGCTCGATCGCCGCGGCGATATGCTGCGAGACGAAGGTGAGCAGATCCAGATCTTTCTCCTGGTAGGTCTGCGACGGGGTGAAGCTGTAGATGGTGAGTGCGCCCTTGACTATGCCTTGAATAAACAGGGGCACGCCTATCCACTGATGTATGGTCTCGGCATAGTTGAGCTGCGGCGCCTTGGCGTAGAGCTGCCCCGCCTTGATCAGCGCCTTGATATCGCTGCCATCGAGCAGCAAAGGTCGCTTATGCTTGAGAATAAACTCTGTCAGACCATCGGCCAGAGGGCGCCTTTGCGGCGCGCCAACGTTGAGCTGAGAGACATAAAAGGGAAAATGCAGCTCACGGCCATTGTCTTCCAGCAGGGCGATATAACAGTTGTTGGCCGGTAGCAGGTGGCTGATCACCCTGTGTAGCTCGCGATAGAAGCTCTGGTGGTCAATGGTCGCATTGGATAGCTCGGCTATCTCAAACAGCGACTTCTGCAGGTTTTCCGCCCGTCGCCGCTCGGTGACCTCCTGCTTGAGCTTATCGTAGGCGACGCTCAGCTCCTTAGTTCTATGCTCGATAGCCGCTTCCAAGTTGTGTTGGTACTGTACCCGCTCGATAACGCCCGAGATATGCTGGCTGATGAAGGTCATCAGCTCGACCTCTATCTCGCCATAGGTGATATTGGCATCGTAGCTCTGCACGGCGATCACCCCTATGGTCTGATCGCTGCTGAAAATTGGGACCCCTAGCCACTGATGGCAGCTGGATCCTCGGCTGACGATCTCGCCACTGGCAAGCAGCTGCTCAAACTTGTCGTCATCGCACAGCAAAGGCTGCTGGCTGCGCAGCACATAGCCGGTGAGGCCGCTGTTGAGCGTGGTAGACAACTCTTCGCTGGGGTATAGCTGGCTTGGGTGCTGGTCCTTCTCATCGACGAAGAAAGGCACGCCTAACTTGTTGGTTTCTCTGTTGAGGATGGCGATGAAGAAGTTGTCTGCGGGGAGCAGGCGATTGAGATTGGTTTGGATACCAGCATAGAAGTCTTCGGCGCGCTCGACTCGAGCGGCAAGATTGGAGATATCCAATAGCGTATTTTGGACGATCTCAGAACGCTTGTACTTCCGAGCCAGGCTCTTTAAGCGAGATATCCTTTTATATAAACGCCCAACTTCACGGGGTGAATGTTGGTCTGTTTTATCCCTAAACATGGTTCCGCCAATCACAAGTAGTTATATTTTTTCGCTAGGATTTGGGGTAATGGTTATTGATAGCATAAAAAAGCAGCACCACCAAGTCATTATTTTGACGTTGTCAGCTTAATATCACCTTAAATATGCTAAAACTTGAGCAAACGCGTAAAAAAATACGTGTTTGCTATAGACGCGCAGTAAAATAATCCATACTATATGCGGCGCTAACAAGGCAGGCACCCATAGCTCAGCTGGATAGAGCGCACCCCTCCGGAGGGTGAGGCCGAGGGTTCGAATCCTTCTGGGTGCACCAGTTGGATGAGGGTCAAGTTAGCGTTAAGAAGTCAATATCAGTGGTGATTGTAGCTCAGTTGGTAGAGCCCCGGATTGTGATTCCGGTTGTCGTGGGTTCAAGTCCCATCAGTCACCCCACTTCTTCTTGCAATAGACTTCACGAGTCATTCTTTTCCTTGATATAGTGAAGCGAGGCGGCACCTCGTAAAATATCCCTTGTTTCGGTGATTAGCGCAGTCCGGTAGCGCATCTGGTTTGGGACCAGAGGGTCAGAGGTTCGAATCCTCTATCACCGACCAGTTTCCAAGTGAGTGATGTATCAAGCATCATTGACTGATAAAAAAGATTTTCGGTGATTAGCGCAGTCCGGTAGCGCATCTGGTTTGGGACCAGAGGGTCAGAGGTTCGAATCCTCTATCACCGACCAATCCTAGATAAGCCCCTCGAGTCATCGAGGGGCTTTTTCTTTGCCCGTCTGTTATTTCCTAATGTTTGTCTTTACCGAATAAGACGCGCCATCAAGGTAAAAAAAAGCTGCCCAAGTGGGCAGCTTTGTCGTTTATAGCTCGACGCGGGTGGGTGGGTAGATATAACCCATGTAGGCGTTGGCCTTGAGCGGCTCGAAGCGTGCTAGTTGCGGCTGCTCCTGAATACCGGTGACGATGATCTGGATATCCAGGCCTCTGGCGACGTTCACCAGGGCGCGGCACAGCTCGCTGTTGTGCTCGTTCTCGTCATAGTAGGCGAAGGATTGATCCAGCTTGACGTAGCTAGGTCTTAGGTTTTGCAGGTAAGACATAGAGCCAAACTGGCGGCCGAAGTGGTCGATACCGAAGTGAGCGCCATTGTCGCGAATGATGTTACACAGCGCCTGGCAGGCATCGGGATCGCTATAGACGCCGGCCTCTGGGATGTCGAACACGATTCGCTGGGCAAGCGGCGTATTGCGCAGGAACTTGTTGAGCCACTGATGGAAGGTCGTGTCGCTCAGACTGTTGAAGGTCAGGTTGATGGCGATAGGCTCGTAATTCCGCTCCAGCAGTCCGTTATCGACTATGGTCTCGATCAGGCATCTGTCCAGCATAGAGCCCAGTGAGAGCAGCTCCACATAGGGCATAAACTGGCCTGCGTGGATCTCTTTATCGCCAATGGTGAGCTGACAGTAAAGCTCGCGCTGCACCACCTCATCCTTATTGGTGTGATAGACAGGCTGCCACTTGAACTGGAACTGCTTGCTGCTGATGGCGGCACTCAAATGCTCTCGCCACTGCTCACGGGTGTAGAGCTGCTTCTCGTTGCTCTCGAACCAGTGGAACACCTTGTTGTCGGCGATCGCCTTCTGCAATGCATTATCTGTCTGCGCCAGAATGTCCGATACCGTCATGTTGTCGGTGCGCTGGGCGATACCTATGGCAAACTGCTCGTTAGGCTTACAGCCCGCCTTAGAGATCTCCTGGTTCACGGTTCTGATCAGGGTATGCAGATACTTGCTGCTCTGCTCCTGTTCGGCGCTGGTGATCAGGAAGGCAAATTCGTAGGCGGCGATACGGGCGATGACAGACGGAGCGATCTCGTCCAGTTGCTCCTGCATCTTCTCGGACAACAGGCGTATGGTCTCATCACGTACCTGATAACCATACTTGCTGTGTACCTCTTCGAGCCAGTCGAACTTGGCCATCATTAGCGAGCCATTGTTGGGTTCGCTTAACCAGCTGTTGAGGCGGCCCATCATATATTGTCTGTTTGGCAGCTTAGAGACCTGATCTACCAGGTTCTTCTTACGCAGCTCAGTCACCTCTTCGTCCAGTGAGCTGAAGATCTGCTTGAGCTGATGAGACATGCTGTTAAAGGCCTCGACCACGGACTTGAGTTCTGAGGTCTTTGGAATGGCCATGTCAGGGCCAAACTTGCGCTGGGCGATCTCGGCCGCGTGCTCGGCGATCTCATGCAGTGGCCTCAGGATCCAGGTTAGACCGAAGCGCGCCAGCATGATGGCGAGTAAGAACAGGATAGAGATGACTATGATGGCGTTGGTTAGGGTGCGCCATAGCTCGTTGTAACCAAAGCCTGGGTGGGCGGTGATCTCCAGGTTGGCTAACTGGATCCAACCCGAGGTAATAGTGCTTTCGCGTTTAATGGTTTCGAAGAATCCCAGGTCGATAAACCATTGGGGAACACCCTCGATCTTAACGTCGTTTTCCCACACCTGTTGTTTGCCGTCGACCAGCCAGGTGAGCTTCACCTGTTGGTAATAGCCGCCTTCGAAGATGACGTTGATCAGCGTCTCGGCGCCGACAATGTCGCCCGCTTCCAGATCGGGAACCAGCATGATCCCCAGGCTGTGGCTGGTGTTATTGAGATCGGACTCCATCTGCTTGGTCAGAAAGCTTTGTGTCTCGGTAAATTGGACATAAGCCAGGCTGATGACAACGACCAAGAACAGGCCAAAAAGCAGTGAGTATATCTGTCGAAACAGTGTCATTGTTTTCGCTACTCCAATCTTAACTTAGGCATTTTGAGTCGCTCAACACCTAATCTATTTTTGAGATCATTCCATTTTTCAAGGCGTTCTGATGAGCCTGCCAGCACACCACGACCTTTCTCTTTGTTTAGCCACAACTGACGACCGTTAAAGCTGTATACGGGGATCAGATCTTGTCTCTGGGTGGCTGGTTTAATCTGTCTGTCCAGGTTATCCAATACCAAGGGGATGGAGCCGGGCGTGTCATAGTAGGCCAATACCATGTGGTACTGATTGACCGAGGTGGCCTTAACCATAGTGATCCGTAGCTTGTCATCGGGCACCCCCAGCTGCAGCAGGGTGAAATATTTGGCGATGGAGAAATCTTCGCAATCGCCGCCATTTACACCGATAAACTCCATCGGTGTAGCCCAGTAGTTACTGACGCCCCACAACTTGATGTCGTCGACAAACCTAAACAGATTGAAAAAGTTATTTACCTTGGTGATCTTCTCTTGTTCACTCAGGCCCTGCGATTCATCCAGTACCTTAAACCAGGCGGCGACGCGCATACCTGCGCGCTCACCGTATCGGGCTTCTAGGGTGGACTTAATGTAGTTGGCGTCGAGTGTTTGCGTCGGAGAAGCGTATAGGCAAGAAAACCCCAGGGCCGTTGCCACAACGCAAAGTTGGCAGACCCTTTGAAAGCGTTTTTGCCTGCCAATTTTGGCTTTCATCTTCTCCGACTATTTTTTATTTTACTTGTTCATCAACTGTGTAGATGGTCCACTTCATATCGGCCTTGGTATCTTCACCCGTTACCTCTGCGATCACGCGGCGGTTACGTGTGTGTGCCATCTTGGTATGAGTTGGATCTACCGGTCTGTCGTAGCTGTAGCCTATTGCGGTCAGACGATCGCTGGCGATACCGAATCGCTCAGACAACAGCGAGGTCACGGCGTCGGCGCGGTTTTGCGACAGCGTTAGGTTGTGCTCATAGCTACCCGTCTTACTACAGTGACCTTCGATGGTTACCTTAGTGTTTGGGTACTGTCTCATGAAAGTCGCAACCACTTCTACCTGATCATAGTACTGAGGATCTATGTAGTAAGAATCGTTGGCAAACAATATCTTAAGTTCTTGACGCTCATTGATAGGCTTAATCTTACCACAGCCGTAGTTGTCTATGGTGGCACCGAGTACAGTATCGTTACAGCGTTCACGGGCGACGATCACGCCATCTTTATCTTTGTCGTTAAGATCGAATACCTGGTTGGTCGGGGTATCCATGGTTACTATGTCGCGCGAAGCGCAGCCGCCCAGTAAGGCGACGCTTAGAATAATCAGTAAGGCTTTCATTATTTTACTCCCCCTTCGTATTCGCGCTCACCCTTCCAAACCTCTGGGCGAGTCACACGAAGCGATTCCAGTAGTCTACCCGTAGCGTTAAGGATGCGATATTCGGAGATGATCTCGTCGTATTCGGCATCGAGGTAATCCTTACGCGCTTCAAACAGTTCGTTTTCGGTATCCAGCAAATCCAATAGGGTGCGCTGTCCTAGGTTAAACTGTTGGCTATAGGCGACTTGCGTATCCTTGGCGGCGATGACGTGATCGCGGATATACAGCTTCTGCGGTTCAAGCATCTCGTAGGCGTTCCAGGCCAGGTTGACCCCTTCGACGACCTGACGGTAGGCACGTTGACGAATCTCTTTCGCCTCGCCAATCTTGTAGGCCGCTTCCTTCTCGCGGGCTAAGTCTTTACCACCGGCGAACAGGTTGTACTTCACTCGTACCATAGCGATAAGGTCATTGTTATGACCGCCAACATTTTGTGAGGCGAAGGCTGAGTAGCCATCTTCGCCATCCAGGTTATCGTTCCAGTTACCACCCAGCTCTAGCGACAGCTTAGGATAGTAGTTGGATTGGGCAGATGAACGCTCGTTCTCTGCCGCCGAGATATCACTCGCGGCCGATTTCAGAATAGGATGGTTTTCCTGGGCAACCTTGAGACCGTCGGTGAGGTTGGTTGGCAGCATATCGTCATCGGGTACCGGGACGATCAGGTTTTCCGGCTCTTTCTCGACGATACGGATAAACTGCGCCTTGGCATCGAAGAAGTTATTCTTCGCAGCGATCACGTTGGCGTTGGCACGTGCCAGACGACCCGTGATCTGAGACAGGTCGGCGACTGAGCCCAGGCCTGAATCGGTACGCTGCTTAATCTGATCGTAGATGTCTTTGTGACTCTGCAGGTTTTTCTCTGCCAAAGTCAGCACCTGCTCACTGCGGATATAGTTAACGTAGACCTTGGCTACATCCAGCGCGATATCTTCAGCCGCGGCAAACAGGGCCCATTGGTCGGCGCTGGCTTCGAAGCTGAAGCGATCCACTTCGCTCGAGGTGTAGAAACCGTCGAACAGCATCTGCTTGATGCTAAAACCGACTTCACCACGCATCAATTCGATGACGCCATCCTTGTCAACATCGCCCTGGCCTGCACGGCGTCGGGTAGATGGACTGTTTGTCTGTTCCCAGCCATAGCCACCACTGATATCAACAGTAGGCATGTAACCGGCGATTGCCTGATTGACCTGCTCTTCACGCGCCTTGAAGCGATTAAATGCGATGCGAATATCTGGATTGGTATCCAGCGTATGGGCCACAGCCTGTTCTAGCGTTTGGCTAGAGGCTGCCCCCGGTATCAACATCGCACTAATGGCGAGTGCCATGGCACTGCGCTTTAGTTGATGCATGGTTTGCTTACTCATTTGGTTAACCCCCCTGGTTATTGTTGTGAACTTAACGTTCACGCAGAGCAGTGTCTCTTGCTCTCAAAATTGGATTAAGTATGTACTCCAGAACGGATCTTTGCCCAGTGATGACATCTACCGTGGTTAACATGCCAGGTATGATGGGCATCAGGGTGCCGTCGTCTTTCGTCAAACTTGATAGTTCAGTTCTAACCCTTACAAGATAGAAACTGTTTCCCTCTTCGTCCTGTGTTGTATCGGCACTGATGTGCTCCACAACGCCATTGAGGCCACCGTAACGCGTGAAATCGTAGGCGGTAACTTTGACAACGGCGGGTAAGCCAGGATGTAAAAATGCGATATCTTTCGGAATGATCTTGGTTTCGATAAGCAGCTGATCTTCCGATGGCACTATCTCTATGATGTCGATGCCAGGCTGTACAACACCACCTAAGGTGTTGATATGAACTGTCTTAATGGTGCCATTTACCGGCGAGACGATCTCGGCCTTGCTCACCTTATCGCGCGCGCCCACCTGGGCCTCGTTGATGCGCGACAGACGTGTCTGCATCTCGTTGAGCTGGGTGCGGGCCTCGGCGGCGTAGACGAACACGGCTTCACGGCGCTTTAGGATAGCTTCATCCTGTGATGCCTTGAGCTTAGGCCTGAGTAGCCTGAGTGAGCTCAGCTCGCCGCGAATGTCGTTGACGTTACGTTCAAGCTTAAGTAGTTCGACCTCGGGCACAATCCCCTTGTCGGCCAGCGGGCGGGTCAGCTCGAGCTCGCGGGTCACCAGCTGGAAGCTGGTTGTCAGGGTGTTGATCTTAGAGGCCAGCTCTTCGGTTTCCTGCTGTTTCTGCTGGATCTGGCGCGCCAGGATCTCCAGCTGGTTGCTCAGGTTATCCAGTCTGCCCGAGTACTCGTCGCGTTGACGCTCGATTAAGTCGTGTTCGCTTTCGGTCAGCTCTGGTGGGAACTGTAGCGGCTGCTTGGCGATCTTCACCTGTTCGCGCCAGTCGGCGGCGACATCTGAGATGGTGATGCTGTTAAGCTCGGCGCGCAGACGAATAACGTTGGCCTGCAGGCTGTAGACCTCCTGCTCCTGCTGAGCGAAGTCTGAACGGAAACGGGTGTCATCTATGCGCACCAAGGGTTGGCCCTTGGTGACCGTCATGCCTTCGCGGACATAGAGCTCTTTCATGATGCCGCCATCCAGACTCTGAATCACCTGCACCTGAGAGGAGGGGATCACCTTACCTGTTCCTGTGGTCACCCGGTCGAGCTCGGCAAAGTAGGCCCACACCAGGAAGCTGAAGGCGAGGGCGGCCAGGGCCCAGATGATCAGCCTGTGACTGGTGGGCGCATCTGTCATCATGGCGCCATAGACGTCATCGACCATCTCGAGGTCTTGAGTAGTTAAGTGCTTACTCACTCTTCGGCCCTCCCGATAACAGCCCCTTGGCGAGCTGGTTGAGCACCTGCTCCTTCGGACCGTCGGCCACCAGATGGCCACGATCTAATACCAGGATGCGGTCCACTAAGTTGAGCAGGTGCATCTTATGGGTGATCAGCAGCAGGGTTCGCTCCTTAGAGACATTTCTCATGGCGCGGATAAATTGCTTCTCGGCGCGGGCATCCAGGCTGGCGGTCGGCTCATCCATCAGGAGTACCGGTGGGTCATTCAAGGTGGCCCGCGCCAGCGCGATGGTTTGGCGTTGACCGCGGGAGAGGGATTGTCCACCTTCGCCGACCTGTTGATCTAAGCCTTCGGTCTCGATATCGGTAAACTGGTTGACGCCAGAGAGCTGCACCGCACGGATCAGCTGATGCTCGGTGACCTGACGGGTACCGAACAATATGTTGTCGCGAATCGTGCCGTGGAACAGTGTGATGTCCTGTGGCAGGTAACCGAAGTTTCTACGCAGATCCGTCGGATGGATCTGCGCCGAATCCAGTCCGTCATAGCGCAGGCTACCTTTGGTCGGTTGGTAGAGGCCTACCAACAGCTTGGCCAGGGTACTCTTGCCCGAGCCGTTTCGTCCTATGATGGCGATGCGCTCACCCGGGGCGATCGACAGCGACATGGGGTGCAGCACGGGTCGCTCTGAGCCTGGATAATTAAAGCTGACATGATCGGCGTTGATCTGCCCTTTAAGGCGATGTTTGCTGACCAGATGGCCTTTATTTTCAAACTCATCCTCTTGGGTCATGATCTGATCAAGCTGTCTTAGGGCGCTGGCGGTATGGTTGCCTCGGGTCATCAGGCCTGCCAACTGCGCCATGGGTGAGATGGCGCGGCTCGACAGGATAACCGCAGCGATAATGCCACCCATTGAGATATCGTTATCGGCGACACGATAGACCCCTAAGATCACCACGCAGACCACAGAAAGCTGCACGGTAAAATTGGCCACGTTGGTGACCGAGGTGGAGATCTTCTTCACCTTTAACTGCCAATTGGCGGTATGACCTATCATCTGCTGCCAGCTCTTCTGCACTAAGCCTTCGGCGCCACTGGATTTTATCGACTCGATGGAGGCCAGGGACTCGATAAGATGGCCGTGTTTTAGGCTGGAGAACTTGTTGCTCTCTTCGATGGCCGCCTTAAGCCTGGGTTGCATCAATAGGGTATAGCCGATAATGATACAGCCGCCGATCACAGGAATGATGGCCAGGTCGCCGGCGACGATATAGATGATCAGCATGAAAAATAGCGCGAACGGCAGATCGACCAGGGTGGTGATGGTTGCCGAGGTTAAGATCTCGCGTATGCTGTCGAACTCGCCTAGTTGCCGCGCCATGCCGCCTATGCTGGGGGAACGCTTCTCTAGCGGAATGCCGATAGCCTTAGCGAAAAGCCGCGATGACACTATGATGTCAACCTTCTTGCCGGCGACGTCGATCAGGTAGGCCCTGAGTTGCCGCATGACTAGATCGAAGATGTAGGCGATACCTGCGCCAATGGCGAGCACCCATAGGGACTCGAAGGCGAGGTTAGGCACCACCTTGTCATACACGTTCATGATAAACAGCGGTGATACCAGGGCAAACAGGTTAACCAGCACTGAGGCGATTAGGGCGTCGCGGTAGATAGGCGCCGAATCTTTCAGGGTCTGAATAAGCCAGTGAGTGCGACTGTCGTGTAGATGCAGATCTAAGCCCATGTCGCCACGGTATTGCTGCTTGACGAGGAACAGATAGCCGACATACATGGCCTCGAGCGCCTCAATGCTAAGCTCTTCTTCGCCACCGGTTTCTGGTAGCTGAATGACGGCCCTGTCTTTGTCTATGTCGATCTCTCTTAATAGACAGGCATTCTTATCTTTGAGGAGCAAGATACAAGGCAGAAGAATAGGCGAGATCTGATCCAGTCCCTTACGGGTGAGCTTGGCTGCTAAACCGGCTCGACCGGCAGCCTGAGGCACAAGTTCTGGTGTCAGAATGCTCCCCGACAGCGGTAGGCCAGCGGCTAATGACTCGCTGGAGCAGGGGCTGCCGAAGTATTCTGTCAATAACACTAAACTGTCTAACAAGGGATCGACAGTCACTCTTTGGGAGGCTGAAACTGTCCATTGTTCAGTTTTTGGAGACGCTGTAGCTTGCACCTTAAATGCTTATCCTTAAGATTTTATTATAAATTTATCGTAGAACAATTATAGAAGTAATGCCAAAACATCACCAAAGTAAAATGACACCAATTAGCCGAAACTAGTTGGTGCCATTCTACTGTTCTCCTTTTTAAGGAAGTATGACTTGGAGTTGGCCATCATCGTCGAGGGTTGTCGGTACTGCAAAGCTCGAAGCCGCCTGGTTCACGTTGGCATTATCTACTATCAATGCGCCGTTACCCTCTGAGCCCAACAAGCCGTTGATGATTTGACCATCGGTTGTGCCCAGATGGCTCAGGTCGACACCGTCGAGAACAATCGTCTGATCCACATGTCCGTCGTTATTAGCATCAATCTCGATGGTGGTTGAACCATTATCAACGGTGAAGTGCAGGTAGTCTTCCAAGTTACCGCCATTCTCTCCCTGGAGCAGATCGCTCAGATCCAGTTTGTCCTGGTTGATATCGAAATCGGTAATGTGGTCGGTACCCGTATCACCTTGCTGCCAAACGAAGGTATCGGCTTCACTATCTGCCTTACCTGAGCCACCGGTTAGGGTGTCATCGCCCAGGCCGCCGATGAGGATATCTTCGCCTGACCCACCAATTAGATGGTCAGAACCAGTCCCACCATCTAGGGTATCATTTCCGCCTTGGCCAAATAGCAAATCTTGTCCTTGGCCGCCATAAAGAGTGTCATTGCCGTCGTTGGAGTTAGTTAAATCAAATTCGGAAGTATGGCTTCTTACGTAGTTTTGAATATCTTCTAAATTAATGTCACTTTCCGGTGTAGCTGTTTTATCAGCAACATATTTTTGAAGTGCTACAAAACCTTGCCCATCTATATTGGCAAATTTAACTAAATCACCAAATATGATGTCATTTCCGTCTCCTCCACTAGAATTGTCATTGCCTTGAGTTAACAAAGTTTCAGAGCCGAGAATGACGCTGGCAAGATCACTCACATTTATCTCGGCTTGGACGTTTCCATCAGTATCATAAAGCTTTAGTGTTTCTAGTGATACGTCATCGCCTAAGCCTATTGCTCTGACCTCAGATACCGCGTTTAATAAGCCAAATGTGTGTTGAGTTTGCTGCTCTATTGAAGCTGTTTCGTAGAATCTATAGGTATTGTTTCCTGCATTATAAATAGAACCTTGGCTCTGGTTTGTATATGCAGAGTAAACATATCCCTGAGCGTCGACGATGACTTTGCCGTCTATTCTAATAACCTCTCCTAGGCTAAATTGCCCATTGTTTATTAAACTATCGAGAGAGGTAAAATGCTGGCTATTTTCATTAAATCCAACGTAAAAACTTCGAGCGTCATCAGATGACCAATTATTGGGCTGACCGTCTGTTATGAAGTAGGTTAGATTTGTTGCCCCATTATTTGCAATGTCATCACTATTAAACCAGTTGATAACTGAGTCAAAGCTGGCTTCATAATTGGTGTTCTGATTGCTTTGTGTGTTGACTAAATTTAGCTCAGCTAAAAGCTCGTCCAAGGCTTGGCGATCGGCGCCTTCACTTCCTTCTCCAATTTCGATTGTTTTGTAGTGGTTAGTCTTATTGGAAAAATCGACCAATAAAATATTGAGAGTGCCAGCCTGAACACCACTAGCACTAGTCAGCAAGGTCTCAAAAACATTAGCTAGTTGAGCCTTTGCTATATCTATCTGACTGCTCATACTGCCTGAGGAGTCTAAAATGAAGGCTAAGTTATAACTTTGACCCGATACAATTTGTAAGCCTTCAGTATCACTCACAATTAGATCGTGATTATCACTACCATTAAGTGTGTTATCACCGTCAGTACCTGACTGATACTGGAATCCGCGTGTCGGAATAATATCGAAATAAACAGAAGCAGTATCCGTATTTCCATAAGTGTCGGTAATCGTGTAATCGTAACTCGCTGGACCCGTGTAACCCTCATCTGGTGTAAAGATGATGTTGCCATTAGCATCCAACTCAACTTTACCATTAGTGGGATTACCGACTCCGGTGATTGATATGGTATCGCCATCAGGATCACTATCATTCGCTAAAATTGATGAAGCGAGGAAGGTGAATGGTGTATCTTCAAGCACCTGGGCCGGTTGAGTTAATATCTGATCGCCTAGCGGTGTATAGCCTCCGATTAGGTTTCCAAATTGATCAAATTGTCCTAGTTGAATATCGAGTTGATATGCGTCACCTTGGTCCCAATAGATCACCTCTATCTCATAGCTGCCAGCGCTGTCGATATCGAAGAAGCCATGACCGGGTTGTCCTGGGAGAGTGGTTGAAGCTGATTGGTTTTTATTAACGACAGCTACAATCTCTCCATTAATTTTAACCATGTAACCATCATCTGCCGTTACTTTTAAACCAAATCGACCGGCATCAAGTTGAACGTTTCCTCTAAGGTGTAAGATAGCATCAGAGGTATCATCTGGATTTGAGGTTAAGCTGGCGGCATCACCACCTAAGAAAGTTTGTAAGCTTTGTCCTGTACCTAGATCACCATCCCCCCAACCATATTGCAGGGTTGTGGCTGTGAAGTATGCATCAGGGTTATTGTTATTGATGAAGTTAATGACTTGTTCAAGAGAAGAAAGATTTCCTCCATCTGCACCTTGCTGATAACCATAATAGGCGCTTTGTAATCCGCTGCCAAAGTAGTCATTCATCGCATCAGGTGCGGAATTATGATCGATTACATTGACAGTTACATCAGCTGTTGCGGTGTTTTGGTCTGTATCCGAAGCTACAACTGTGATTCCGGTGATCGACAGGTTATTAGTATCTATACTATGCGGGAAATTTTGCAGCAATTCTGCCGTAACACTGATATTGCCTTCCGTGCCAGCAGCAATAGTGTCTCCATTGATGGTGAGTTTAATTACCGGCCCACGTCCTGCCATTGAACCGATGATCTCGCCATCAACGAGTTCCCAGGAGATAGGGAAGTTTTGTTTAATACCAACAATATCAATAGTATCGTTTAGGTTGTTTGTATTGCCAAAACTAAAGCTATTTAGGTCGGTATCACCAGCTTTGAATCTCAAGGCCTGTGTATCAATTTCAACACCATCAGCCTTTAAGTCGGCTTCTGCCAATGTGTTGACCGCCATGGATGTTAGCGCTAATGGTGAGCCGCTAGGCGCGTCGAGATGGATATTAATTGTATCTTGGCTGGAATCTCCATCGCTATCAGTAATAACAACATCGAAGTCTAAATCAAGATCGGTTGTAGTGGTGACAATTGTACCTACCGAAGTACCTGTTAACTGGAATTGTGTGTCGCCAATAGCTATTAACTTGATGTAGCTAATTTCACCAAGATCTGAAATCGTCTCTCCAGAAAGTATTTTACCTGTGCCTAACAAAGTCCCATCTTCGGCGTACGCCTCATAAGCGACTTTAGTCGTGGCGGCATCTGCAGATTTAAATTCAAATATAAAGCTAGCACTAGCAACATTTTCAGCGTAATCAATAATCAGAACTTCTGAGCCATCGACTAATACACCATCTTCAACACCAAATGCACCTTGGTTACCATTGACTCTAAGTGATGAGCCATCCGCTGCTTCAGCCGAAAGAGTGAATGTTAATTCAGAATCATTAGGAATTGCCGAAATATCTTTATAGATGTTGTATTTACCACTCGCATCTGTGGCGATGTAGAAGGCATACTCCATCCCACCCTTGCCGAGAATGGTTGTGACTTCAGTAGACTCAATCTGATCGATACTCGATTCAAAATTAATTTGGTAGCTACCAATAACCTCCCCAGTATTCGGATCAATGCCACCTGCATTTGGATCAATGTTAAGCGTAAAGACCAACTCAAAGTTGGCGTCGTTTGCATCGTATTCGCCTGGTGCTACGCCATTCTTAATGGTATAGGCAATTAACTGATCAGGATTGGCTGGGTCAACAAAGTAATAAACCACCTTGCCGCCTGCTGTGATGCCTGAGTCGACGAAGTTGTTTGTACCATCATAGTTGGCATTGTTAAGAATGTTAGCCATGAGACTCGCAGAGTAGTCGTCGTTTGGTACATTGTCATTTCCATCTGCGCCATTAACAGTAATGGTACCATTAATTACTCCTGCACTATTGGAGCTAGTTTCCTCGCTGGCGACTGCTGTGATCGTATCATCTAAGATTGTGATATTTAGATTGTTACTTATAACGCTTCCGTCCGCACTAACCGCCTCAATTACAATGCCATTAACTAGTGAATTAAGGTTTTCGCCATTAAGTCCATTGACATGCTCTACGTTATCTAGCAGTTCTACGTTGACCGTAATATCACCAGTAGAACCAGCTGCAATAGGATCACTACTTAGCGTTAACTTAATTACCTCAGCCCCCTCGATTGAACCGACTAAGGCGCCATTTACAAGAGTCCAGACGATGCTGACACCAGCAGCTAGATTAGTCGCAGCTGTAATAGAAGAGGTATTGAAACGGAATTGCGTAAGATCTTGATTACCTGCTGTAAAACTAATCGTATCAGAAACAGTATCAGGAATATTATCGCGTAAGGTGCTTTCATCAATTGTAATACTAGTATTACTAGGTTGATGTACCTCTGCAGTATCAGAGGCTTGAGCCGAGGTGTTACCGGCCTTATCGGTTTGAGTCGCCGTCACAGTGATGTGACCGCCTTCACCTGGAGCGGTTTCATCCCAGCTGATGATGCCAGTGCTGGCATCGTAGTTAAAGCCGGTGGCTGGGGTGCCATTGATAAATTGCAGTTCGCCGTTGACCAGCTGCAGCTCCACGTTGGTAGTGGTGTCACCATTGACGATGGTCAGGCTGACACTGCCGCCTTCAGCAAAGTCATCATGGTTGATGCTGACTTGCAGTTGCACGTCATCGTTGCCTATCTCCGCTTGAGTGAGCGAGCCATCACCTGGGTTGCCGTCATCGACAATCAACACGGTCGGGGTATTTGGCGCGGTTTCATCGGCCACGGTGGCGGTGTCGCTACCTGGCGCCGAGGTGTTACCGGCCTTATCGGTTTGAGTCGCCGTCACAGTGATGTGACCGCCTTCACCTGGAGCGGTTTCATCCCAGCTGATGATGCCAGTGCTGGCATCGTAGTTAAAGCCGGTGGCTGGGGTGCCATTGATAAATTGCAGTTCGCCGTTGACCAGCTGCAGCTCCACGTTGGTAGTGGTGTCACCATTGACGATGGTCAGGCTGACACTGCCGCCTTCAGCAAAGTCATCATGGTTGATGCTGACTTGCAGTTGCACGTCATCGTTGCCTATCTCCGCTTGAGTGAGCGAGCCATCACCTGGGTTGCCGTCATCGACAATCAACACGGTCGGGGTATTTGGCGCGGTTTCATCGGCCACGGTGGCGGTGTCGCTACCTGGCGCCGAGGTGTTACCGGCCTTATCGGTTTGAGTCGCCGTCACAGTGATGTGACCGCCTTCACCTGGAGCGGTTTCATCCCAGCTGATGATGCCAGTGCTGGCATCGTAGTTAAAGCCGGTGGCTGGGGTGCCATTGATAAATTGCAGTTCGCCGTTGACCAGCTGCAGCTCCACGTTGGTAGTGGTGTCACCATTGACGATGGTCAGGCTGACACTGCCGCCTTCAGCAAAGTCATCATGGTTGATGCTGACTTGCAGTTGCACGTCATCATTGCCGATCTCCGCTTGGGTGAGCGAGCCATCACCTGGGTTGCCGTCATCGACAATCAACACGGTCGGGGTATTCGGGGCGGTTTCATCGGCCACGGTGGCGGTGTCGCTACCTGGCGCCGAGGTGTTACCGGCCTTATCGGTTTGGGTCGCCGTCACGGTGATGCGACCGCCTTCACCTGGAGCGGTTTCATCCCAGCTGATGATGCCAGTGCTGGCATCGTAGTTAAAGCCGGTGGCTGGGGTGCCATTGATAAATTGCAGTTCGCCGTTGACCAGCTGCAGCTCCACGTTGGTAGTGGTGTCACCATTGACGATGGTCAGGCTGACACTGCCGCCTTCAGCAAAGTCATCATGGTTGATGCTGACTTGCAGTTGCACGTCATCGTTGCCTATCTCCGCTTGAGTGAGCGAGCCATCACCTGGGTTGCCGTCATCGACAATCAACACGGTCGGGGTATTCGGGGCGGTTTCATCGGCCACGGTGGCGGTGTCGCTACCTGGCGCCGAGGTGTTACCGGCCTTATCGGTTTGGGTCGCCGTCACGGTGATGCGACCGCCTTCACCTGGAGCGGTTTCATCCCAGCTGATGATGCCAGTGCTGGCATCGTAGTTAAAGCCGGTGGCTGGGGTGCCATTGATAAATTGCAGTTCGCCGTTGACCAGCTGCAGCTCCACGTTGGTAGTGGTGTCACCATTGACGATGGTCAGGCTGACACTGCCGCCTTCAGCAAAGTCATCATGGTTGATGCTGACTTGCAGTTGCACGTCATCATTGCCGATCTCCGCTTGGGTGAGCGAGCCATCACCTGGGTTGCCGTCATCGACAATCAACACGGTCGGGGTATTTGGCGCGGTTTCATCGGCCACGGTGGCGGTGTCGCTACCTGGCGCCGAGGTGTTACCGGCCTTATCGGTTTGAGTCGCCGTCACAGTGATGTGACCGCCTTCACCTGGAGCGGTTTCATCCCAGCTGATGATGCCAGTGCTGGCATCGTAGTTAAAGCCGGTGGCTGGGGTGCCATTGATAAATTGCAGTTCGCCGTTGACCAGCTGCAGCTCCACGTTGGTAGTGGTGTCACCATTGACGATGGTCAGGCTGACACTGCCGCCTTCAGCAAAGTCATCATGGTTGATGCTGACTTGCAGTTGCACGTCATCGTTGCCTATCTCCGCTTGAGTGAGCGAGCCATCACCTGGGTTGCCGTCATCGACAATCAACACGGTCGGGGTATTTGGCGCGGTTTCATCGGCCACGGTGGCGGTGTCGCTACCTGGCGCCGAGGTGTTACCGGCCTTATCGGTTTGAGTCGCCGTCACAGTGATGTGACCGCCTTCACCTGGAGCGGTTTCATCCCAGCTGATGATGCCAGTGCTGGCATCGTAGTTAAAGCCGGTGGCTGGGGTGCCATTGATAAATTGCAGTTCGCCGTTGACCAGCTGCAGCTCCACGTTGGTAGTGGTGTCACCATTGACGATGGTCAGGCTGACACTGCCGCCTTCAGCAAAGTCATCATGGTTGATGCTGACTTGCAGTTGCACGTCATCGTTGCCTATCTCCGCTTGAGTGAGCGAGCCATCACCTGGGTTGCCGTCATCGACAATCAACACGGTCGGGGTATTTGGCGCGGTTTCATCGGCCACGGTGGCGGTGTCGCTACCTGGCGCCGAGGTGTTACCGGCCTTATCGGTTTGAGTCGCCGTCACAGTGATGTGACCGCCTTCACCTGGAGCGGTTTCATCCCAGCTGATGATGCCAGTGCTGGCATCGTAGTTAAAGCCGGTGGCTGGGGTGCCATTGATAAATTGCAGTTCGCCGTTGACCAGCTGCAGCTCCACGTTGGTAGTGGTGTCACCATTGACGATGGTCAGGCTGACACTGCCGCCTTCAGCAAAGTCATCATGGTTGATGCTGACTTGCAGTTGCACGTCATCGTTGCCTATCTCCGCTTGAGTGAGCGAGCCATCACCTGGGTTGCCGTCATCGACAATCAACACGGTCGGGGTATTTGGCGCGGTTTCATCGGCCACGGTGGCGGTGTCGCTACCTGGCGCCGAGGTGTTACCGGCCTTATCGGTTTGAGTCGCCGTCACAGTGATGTGACCGCCTTCACCTGGAGCGGTTTCATCCCAGCTGATGATGCCAGTGCTGGCATCGTAGTTAAAGCCGGTGGCTGGGGTGCCATTGATAAATTGCAGTTCGCCGTTGACCAGCTGCAGCTCCACGTTGGTAGTGGTGTCACCATTGACGATGGTCAGGCTGACACTGCCGCCTTCAGCAAAGTCATCATGGTTGATGCTGACTTGCAGTTGCACGTCATCATTGCCGATCTCCGCTTGGGTGAGCGAGCCATCACCTGGGTTGCCGTCATCGACAATCAACACGGTCGGGGTATTCGGGGCGGTTTCATCGGCCACGGTGGCGGTGTCGCTACCTGGCGCCGAGGTGTTACCGGCCTTATCGGTTTGGGTCGCCGTCACGGTGATGCGACCGCCTTCACCTGGAGCGGTTTCATCCCAGCTGATGATGCCAGTGCTGGCATCGTAGTTAAAGCCGGTGGCTGGGGTGCCATTGATAAATTGCAGTTCGCCGTTGACCAGCTGCAGCTCCACGTTGGTAGTGGTGTCACCATTGACGATGGTCAGGCTGACACTGCCGCCTTCAGCAAAGTCATCATGGTTGATGCTGACTTGCAGTTGCACGTCATCGTTGCCTATCTCCGCTTGAGTGAGCGAGCCATCACCTGGGTTGCCGTCATCGACAATCAACACGGTCGGGGTATTCGGGGCGGTTTCATCGGCCACGGTGGCGGTGTCGCTACCTGGCGCCGAGGTGTTACCGGCCTTATCGGTTTGGGTCGCCGTCACGGTGATGCGACCGCCTTCACCTGGAGCGGTTTCATCCCAGCTGATGATGCCAGTGCTGGCATCGTAGTTAAAGCCGGTGGCTGGGGTGCCATTGATAAATTGCAGTTCGCCGTTGACCAGCTGCAGCTCCACGTTGGTAGTGG
Source organism: Shewanella alkalitolerans (assembly GCF_019457575.1). Classification (NCBI taxonomy): domain Bacteria; kingdom Pseudomonadati; phylum Pseudomonadota; class Gammaproteobacteria; order Alteromonadales; family Shewanellaceae; genus Shewanella; species Shewanella alkalitolerans. The sequence goes on from NZ_CP080422.1 coordinate 342,571, forward strand.
TGTCACCATTGACGATGGTCAGGCTGACACTGCCGCCTTCAGCAAAGTCATCATGGTTGATGCTGACTTGCAGTTGCACGTCATCATTGCCGATCTCCGCTTGGGTGAGCGAGCCATCACCTGGGTTGCCGTCATCGACAATCAACACGGTCGGGGTATTTGGCGCGGTTTCATCGGCCACGGTGGCGGTGTCGCTACCTGGCGCCGAGGTGTTACCGGCCTTATCGGTTTGAGTCGCCGTCACAGTGATGTGACCGCCTTCACCTGGAGCGGTTTCATCCCAGCTGATGATGCCAGTGCTGGCATCGTAGTTAAAGCCGGTGGCTGGGGTGCCATTGATAAATTGCAGTTCGCCGTTGACCAGCTGCAGCTCCACGTTGGTAGTGGTGTCACCATTGACGATGGTCAGGCTGACACTGCCGCCTTCAGCAAAGTCATCATGGTTGATGCTGACTTGCAGTTGCACGTCATCGTTGCCTATCTCCGCTTGAGTGAGCGAGCCATCACCTGGGTTGCCGTCATCGACAATCAACACGGTCGGGGTATTTGGCGCGGTTTCATCGGCCACGGTGGCGGTGTCGCTACCTGGCGCCGAGGTGTTACCGGCCTTATCGGTTTGGGTCGCCGTCACGGTGATGCGACCGCCTTCACCTGGAGCGGTTTCATCCCAGCTGATGATGCCAGTGCTGGCATCGTAGTTAAAGCCGGTGGCTGGGGTGCCATTGATAAATTGCAGTTCGCCGTTGACCAGCTGCAGCTCCACGTTGGTAGTGGTGTCACCATTGACGATGGTCAGGCTGACACTGCCGCCTTCAGCAAAGTCATCATGGTTGATGCTGACTTGCAGTTGCACGTCATCGTTGCCTATCTCCGCTTGAGTGAGCGAGCCATCACCTGGGTTGCCGTCATCGACAATCAACACGGTCGGGGTATTCGGGGCGGTTTCATCGGCCACGGTGGCGGTGTCGCTACCTGGCGCCGAGGTGTTACCGGCCTTATCGGTTTGGGTCGCCGTCACGGTGATGCGACCGCCTTCACCTGGAGCGGTTTCATCCCAGCTGATGATGCCAGTGCTGGCATCGTAGTTAAAGCCGGTGGCTGGGGTGCCATTGATAAATTGCAGTTCGCCGTTGACCAGCTGCAGCTCCACGTTGGTAGTGGTGTCACCATTGACGATGGTCAGGCTGACACTGCCGCCTTCAGCAAAGTCATCATGGTTGATGCTGACTTGCAGTTGCACGTCATCGTTGCCTATCTCCGCTTGAGTGAGCGAGCCATCACCTGGGTTGCCGTCATCGACAATCAACACGGTCGGGGTATTTGGCGCGGTTTCATCGGCCACGGTGGCGGTGTCGCTACCTGGCGCCGAGGTGTTACCGGCCTTATCGGTTTGAGTCGCCGTCACAGTGATGTGACCGCCTTCACCTGGAGCGGTTTCATCCCAGCTGATGATGCCAGTGCTGGCATCGTAGTTAAAGCCGGTGGCTGGGGTGCCATTGATAAATTGCAGTTCGCCGTTGACCAGCTGCAGCTCCACGTTGGTAGTGGTGTCACCATTGACGATGGTCAGGCTGACACTGCCGCCTTCAGCAAAGTCATCATGGTTGATGCTGACTTGCAGTTGCACGTCATCATTGCCGATCTCCGCTTGGGTGAGCGAGCCATCACCTGGGTTGCCGTCATCGACAATCAACACGGTCGGGGTATTCGGGGCGGTTTCATCGGCCACGGTGGCGGTGTCGCTACCTGGCGCCGAGGTGTTACCGGCCTTATCGGTTTGGGTCGCCGTCACGGTGATGCGACCGCCTTCACCTGGAGCGGTTTCATCCCAGCTGATGATGCCAGTGCTGGCATCGTAGTTAAAGCCGGTGGCTGGGGTGCCATTGATAAATTGCAGTTCGCCGTTGACCAGCTGCAGCTCCACGTTGGTAGTGGTGTCACCATTGACGATGGTCAGGCTGACACTGCCGCCTTCAGCAAAGTCATCATGGTTGATGCTGACTTGCAGTTGCACGTCATCGTTGCCTATCTCCGCTTGAGTGAGCGAGCCATCACCTGGGTTGCCGTCATCGACAATCAACACGGTCGGGGTATTCGGGGCGGTTTCATCGGCCACGGTGGCGGTGTCGCTACCTGGCGCCGAGGTGTTACCGGCCTTATCGGTTTGGGTCGCCGTCACGGTGATGCGACCGCCTTCACCTGGAGCGGTTTCATCCCAGCTGATGATGCCAGTGCTGGCATCGTAGTTAAAGCCGGTGGCTGGGGTGCCATTGATAAATTGCAGTTCGCCGTTGACCAGCTGCAGCTCCACGTTGGTAGTGGTGTCACCATTGACGATGGTCAGGCTGACACTGCCGCCTTCAGCAAAGTCATCATGGTTGATGCTGACTTGCAGTTGCACGTCATCATTGCCGATCTCCGCTTGGGTGAGCGAGCCATCACCTGGGTTGCCGTCATCGACAATCAACACGGTCGGGGTATTTGGCGCGGTTTCATCGGCCACGGTGGCGGTGTCGCTACCTGGCGCCGAGGTGTTACCGGCCTTATCGGTTTGAGTCGCCGTCACAGTGATGTGACCGCCTTCACCTGGAGCGGTTTCATCCCAGCTGATGATGCCAGTGCTGGCATCGTAGTTAAAGCCGGTGGCTGGGGTGCCATTGATAAATTGCAGTTCGCCGTTGACCAGCTGCAGCTCCACGTTGGTAGTGGTGTCACCATTGACGATGGTCAGGCTGACACTGCCGCCTTCAGCAAAGTCATCATGGTTGATGCTGACTTGCAGTTGCACGTCATCGTTGCCTATCTCCGCTTGAGTGAGCGAGCCATCACCTGGGTTGCCGTCATCGACAATCAACACGGTCGGGGTATTTGGCGCGGTTTCATCGGCCACGGTGGCGGTGTCGCTACCTGGCGCCGAGGTGTTACCGGCCTTATCGGTTTGGGTCGCCGTCACGGTGATGCGACCGCCTTCACCTGGAGCGGTTTCATCCCAGCTGATGATGCCAGTGCTGGCATCGTAGTTAAAGCCGGTGGCTGGGGTGCCATTGATAAATTGCAGTTCGCCGTTGACCAGCTGCAGCTCCACGTTGGTAGTGGTGTCACCATTGACGATGGTCAGGCTGACACTGCCGCCTTCAGCAAAGTCATCATGGTTGATGCTGACTTGCAGTTGCACGTCATCGTTGCCTATCTCCGCTTGAGTGAGCGAGCCATCACCTGGGTTGCCGTCATCGACAATCAACACGGTCGGGGTATTCGGGGCGGTTTCATCGGCCACGGTGGCGGTGTCGCTACCTGGCGCCGAGGTGTTACCGGCCTTATCGGTTTGGGTCGCCGTCACGGTGATGCGACCGCCTTCACCTGGAGCGGTTTCATCCCAGCTGATGATGCCAGTGCTGGCATCGTAGTTAAAGCCGGTGGCTGGGGTGCCATTGATAAATTGCAGTTCGCCGTTGACCAGCTGCAGCTCCACGTTGGTAGTGGTGTCACCATTGACGATGGTCAGGCTGACACTGCCGCCTTCAGCAAAGTCATCATGGTTGATGCTGACTTGCAGTTGCACGTCATCATTGCCGATCTCCGCTTGGGTGAGCGAGCCATCACCTGGGTTGCCGTCATCGACAATCAACACGGTCGGGGTATTCGGGGCGGTTTCATCGGCCACGGTGGCGGTGTCGCTACCTGGCGCCGAGGTGTTACCGGCCTTATCGGTTTGGGTCGCCGTCACGGTGATGCGACCGCCTTCACCTGGAGCGGTTTCATCCCAGCTGATGATGCCAGTGCTGGCATCGTAGTTAAAGCCGGTGGCTGGGGTGCCATTGATAAATTGCAGTTCGCCGTTGACCAGCTGCAGCTCCACGTTGGTAGTGGTGTCACCATTGACGATGGTCAGGCTGACACTGCCGCCTTCAGCAAAGTCATCATGGTTGATGCTGACTTGCAGTTGCACGTCATCGTTGCCTATCTCCGCTTGAGTGAGCGAGCCATCACCTGGGTTGCCGTCATCGACAATCAACACGGTCGGGGTATTCGGGGCGGTTTCATCGGCCACGGTGGCGGTGTCGCTACCTGGCGCCGAGGTGTTACCGGCCTTATCGGTTTGGGTCGCCGTCACGGTGATGCGACCGCCTTCACCTGGAGCGGTTTCATCCCAGCTGATGATGCCAGTGCTGGCATCGTAGTTAAAGCCGGTGGCTGGGGTGCCATTGATAAATTGCAGTTCGCCGTTGACCAGCTGCAGCTCCACGTTGGTAGTGGTGTCACCATTGACGATGGTCAGGCTGACACTGCCGCCTTCAGCAAAGTCATCATGGTTGATGCTGACTTGCAGTTGCACGTCATCATTGCCGATCTCCGCTTGGGTGAGCGAGCCATCACCTGGGTTGCCGTCATCGACAATCAACACGGTCGGGGTATTTGGCGCGGTTTCATCGGCCACGGTGGCGGTGTCGCTACCTGGCGCCGAGGTGTTACCGGCCTTATCGGTTTGAGTCGCCGTCACAGTGATGTGACCGCCTTCACCTGGAGCGGTTTCATCCCAGCTGATGATGCCAGTGCTGGCATCGTAGTTAAAGCCGGTGGCTGGGGTGCCATTGATAAATTGCAGTTCGCCGTTGACCAGCTGCAGCTCCACGTTGGTAGTGGTGTCACCATTGACGATGGTCAGGCTGACACTGCCGCCTTCAGCAAAGTCATCATGGTTGATGCTGACTTGCAGTTGCACGTCATCGTTGCCTATCTCCGCTTGGGTGAGCGAGCCATCACCTGGGTTGCCGTCATCGACAATCAACACGGTCGGGGTATTTGGCGCGGTTTCATCGGCCACGGTGGCGGTGTCGCTACCTGGCGCCGAGGTGTTACCGGCCTTATCGGTTTGAGTCGCCATCACAGTGATGTGACCGCCTTCACCTGGAGCGGTTTCATCCCAGCTGATGATGCCAGTGCTGGCATCGTAGTTAAAGCCGGTGGCTGGGGTGCCATTGATAAATTGCAGTTCGCCGTTGACCAGCTGCAGCTCCACGTTGGTAGTGGTGTCACCATTGACGATGGTCAGGCTGACACTGCCGCCTTCAGCAAAGTCATCATGGTTGATGCTGACTTGCAGTTGCACGTCATCGTTGCCTATCTCCGCTTGAGTGAGCGAGCCATCACCTGGGTTGCCGTCATCGACAATCAACACGGTCGGGGTATTTGGCGCGGTTTCATCGGCCACGGTGGCGGTGTCGCTACCTGGCGCCGAGGTGTTACCGGCCTTATCGGTTTGAGTCGCCGTCACAGTGATGTGACCGCCTTCACCTGGAGCGGTTTCATCCCAGCTGATGATGCCAGTGCTGGCATCGTAGTTAAAGCCGGTGGCTGGGGTGCCATTGATAAATTGCAGTTCGCCGTTGACCAGCTGCAGCTCCACGTTGGTAGTGGTGTCACCATTGACGATGGTCAGGCTGACACTGCCGCCTTCAGCAAAGTCATCATGGTTGATGCTGACTTGCAGTTGCACGTCATCATTGCCGATCTCCGCTTGGGTGAGCGAGCCATCACCTGGGTTGCCGTCATCGACAATCAACACGGTCGGGGTATTTGGCGCGGTTTCATCGGCCACGGTGGCGGTGTCGCTACCTGGCGCCGAGGTGTTACCGGCCTTATCGGTTTGAGTCGCCGTCACAGTGATGTGACCGCCTTCACCTGGAGCGGTTTCATCCCAGCTGATGATGCCAGTGCTGGCATCGTAGTTAAAGCCGGTGGCTGGGGTGCCATTGATAAATTGCAGTTCGCCGTTGACCAGCTGCAGCTCCACGTTGGTAGTGGTGTCACCATTGACGATGGTCAGGCTGACACTGCCGCCTTCAGCAAAGTCATCATGGTTGATGCTGACTTGCAGTTGCACGTCATCATTGCCGATCTCCGCTTGGGTGAGCGAGCCATCACCTGGGTTGCCGTCATCGACAATCAACACGGTCGGGGTATTCGGGGCGGTCGTATCGACACCATAACCTTCGCTGTCGGTCACAGTGATGCTGTTACCGACGTCATCGGTGGCGGTGACCGAGGCGGTGATGCTGTTGGCATCAGCGCCAAGGAGTAGGCTGGCATCGACAGTGGTGCTAAAGCCTAATACGCCGTTGCCTAAGTCAACGACGGTGGCGGTGGCGATCTCGTTGCCATCCAAGGTCAGGGTGACGATGTTGCCCAGCTTAACGTCGCCGCCGACCGTACCGCTGAGGGTGACGCTGCCTTCACTTTCAGCTTGGTTAATGACGTTATCGCCGCCGATATCAATCGGGTCGAGGTCGATGCTGGCGTTGATTAGTGTGTCGACACCATAACCTTCGCTGTCGGTCACAGTGATGCTGTTACCGGCAGGATCGGTTGCAGTGACCGAGGCGGTGATGCTGTTGGCATCAGCGTCAAGGAGTAGGCTGGCATCGACAGTGGTGCTAAAGCCTAATACGCCGTTGCCCAAGTCAACGACGGTGGCGGTGGCGATCTCGTTGCCATCCAAGGTCAGGGTGACGATGTCGCCCAGCTTAACGTCACCGCCGACCGTACCGCTGAGGGTGACGCTGCCTTCGCTTTCGGCTTGATTGATGACGTTGTCATCACCGACCACAATGGGGTTGAGGTCGATGCTGGCACTGATGTCGGTGTCGACACCATAATCTTCGCTGTCGGTCACAGTGATGCTGTTACCGGCAGGATCGGTTGCAGTGACCGAGGCGGTGATGCTGTTGGCATCAGCGTCAAGGAGTAGGCTGGCATCGACAGTGGTGCTAAAGCCTAATACGCCGTTGCCCAAGTCAACGACGGTGGCGGTGGCGATCTCATTGCCATCCAAGGTCAGGGTGACGATGTCGCCCAGCTTAACGTCGCCGCCGACAGTACCGCTGAGGGGGACGCTGCCTTCGCTTTCGGCTTGATTGATGACGTTATCGCCGCCGATATCAATCGGGCTGAGGTCGATGCTGGCACTGATGTCGGTGTCGACACCATAACCTTCGCTGTCGGTCACAGTGATGCTGTTACCGGCAGGATCGGTTGCAGTGACCGAGGCGGTGATGCTGTTGGCATCAGCGTCAAGGAGTAGGCTGGCATCGACAGTAGTGCTAAAGCCTAATACGCCGTTGCCTAAGTCAACGACGGTGGCGGTGGCGATCTCGTTGCCATCCAAGGTCAGGGTGACGATGTCGCCCAGCTTAACGTCGCCGCCGACCGTACCGCTGAGGGTGACGCTGCCTTCGCTTTCGGCTTGATTGATGACGTTATCGCCGCCGATATCAATCGGGCTGAGGTCGATGCTGGCACTGATTTGCGTGTCTAGAACTGCAGAGTCAGTACCCGGAGCAGATATGTTTCCAGCTTGATCGGTCACAGTTGCGGTAACAACTATCTCATTTCCTTCACCTGGTGATGGTAAAGTCATATCTACGCTGTTGTTTGTAATATGTTCCTGAGTAAGGACTATTGAAACTCCATTTACTGTAAGAGTATCACCGACAATTGCCCCGGTATTTTCAAGGCTAATGATTACATCAATTGTTGTGCTGCCGTTTAATTCACTGTTGCTGATAAATGCATCATTGTTTATATCAGTGGTTATCGTAACTGTTGGAGCTCCATCAATAATCGGCGTGACATGAATGATTAGCGTCGCGCTCTCACCTGTATTGGTGGTGTAGGTGATAACCGGTACGTTGCCGTTCCAATCTTGGTTTGGCGTAAAGGTGTAAGAGCCATCGGCGTTGATCACCAAGCTGCCGCCTTCCACTTCGACTGTGGTGCCCGCATTGACGGTTTGACCGTCGACACTGAAGCTCACGACTGATAGCTCGCTGTCGATATCGCTGTCGTTTTCTAATACGTTACCGGTAGCGACGGTGTCCTCTGCAACCGTGTTGCTGTCGTTGGCCAGCACTGATGGGTCATCTACCGGGGTGACGTTGATGGTTAGCGTCGCACTTTCCCCGGTATTGGTGGTGTAAGTGATGACCGGCACGCTGCCGTTCCAATCTTGGTTTGGCGTAAAGGTGTATGAGCCATCGGCGTTGATCACCAGGCTGCCGCCTTCTACTTCGACTGTGGTGCCTGCTGTGACGGTTTGACCGTCGACATTGAAGCTCACGACCGACAGCTCGCTGTCGATATCGCTGTCGTTGTCGAGTACGTTACCGTTAGCGACGGTGTCCTCTGCAATCGTGTTGCTGTCGTTGGTCAGCACTGATGGGTCATCTACCGGGGTGACGTTGATGGTTAGCGTCGCACTTTCCCCGGTATTGGTGGTGTAAGTGATGACCGGCACGCTGCCGTTCCAATCTTGGTTTGGCGTAAAGGTGTATGAGCCATCGGCGTTGATCACCAGGCTGCCGCCTTCCACTTCGACTGTGGTGCCCGCGGTGACGGTTTGACCGTCGACGCTGAAGCTCACGACCGACAGCTCGCTGTCGATATCGCTGTCGTTGTCGAGTACGTTACCGTTAGCGACGGTGTCCTCTGCAATCGTGTTGCTGTCGTTGGCCAGCACTGATGGGTCATCTACCGGGGTGACGTTGATGGTTAGCGTCGCACTTTCCCCGGTATTGGTGGTGTAAGTGATGACCGGCACGCTGCCGTTCCAATCTTGGTTTGGCGTAAAGGTGTAAGAGCCATCGGCGTTGATCACCAGGCTGCCGCCTTCTACTTCGACTGTGGTGCCCGCGGTGACGGTTTGACCGTCGACGCTGAAGCTCACGACTGATAGCTCGCTGTCGATATCGCTGTCGTTATCTAATACGTTGCCGGTAGCGATTGTGTCCTCTGCAACAGTGTTGCTGTCGTTAGCCAGTATAGATGGGTCATCTACTGGGGTGACATTAATGGTCAGGGTCGCGCTCTCACCGGTATTGGTGGTGTAGGTGATAACAGGTACGCTGCCGTTCCAGTTGTCGTTTGGTGTAAAGGTGTAAGAGCCATCGGCGTTGATCACCAGGCTGCCGCCTTCCACTTCGACTGTGGTGCCCGCAGTGACGGTTTGACCGTCGACAGTAAAGGTAACGACTGACAATTCGGTATCGAAATCAACATCATTGTCTAAAACGTTGCCAGTTGCCACGCCATCTTCTGCGATGGTATTTGTGTCATTAGCGGTAATGGTAGGGGCGTCATCACTGCTAACGGTAAACGCTTGGACGGTTGGCTGTTCGACAGAAAATCCAGATGTAGTATATCCGGCGCCAGCGAGTGTTTGGGCGCCAGTTCTGCTTACCGATATAAAGCCAGAGTCGCCTTCACTGGCGGCAGTGTTGCCGGCTGCGGTTTCTGGTAATTCAGCTGTTGGATCTTCTCCAGAGGCGATGAGCGCTTGAAGTTGTTCTATTTCATTTAATGCATCAGCTTCAGCGGCCGAAGTTTCATTGAGACTTTGGCTTGTAAATGAGGTGCCATCGGCAAACGCTAGTTCTAAATCAGCTTGTTCAGCAATGAGAATAGTGCTTCCTTCGGGAATCATTTCACCGATAGTTACTTCTTTTTGCTCGGTTTCTGTGACTAAAGAAACCTTTCCTTTCACATCTATTACTTGTCCATTTTTGGTTGTAACTAACGATTTCATACCTGCCCCCGCAGAATTAAATGACACAACTTGATTTTTTATGTTGCAACTGTTAGCGCGTTTTTTCGCCAAGTATCGAATGTTATCAATAGTCTGTACAGTGGTCAATTTTTTGACGCGCAAATAATGCTAAAGCTAAGGTGTACTCTCAGTTTGTAATGCTTAAGATTGACAAATAAAAAGGCCAAACCACTAATTGTTAGGGCTTGGCCTTACAGGGTGTCGCGATAATGTCAGCTGTTATGGAATTGTATCAATTACCAGGTTTTCGTTACCGAGTAGGTTGTTGATGATCTGAGCATCACTTAGGGTGTTGTTATTGGTTAAGTCAACATTGTTCAATACTATAGTGAGATCCGCGACTCCATCATGGTTGGCATCGACAGAGATCTCAGTGTTTCCGCCACTAAAGTTAAATGCTAAATACTGATCTAGTGTATTGGGATTTTCGTCAACCAAGATTGCAGATAAATCTAGCTTATCCATACTGATGTCGAAGTTGAGTACAGTATCTATGCTGTTGTCATCGGACCCAATATCCCAAACCAAGGTATCTATATCGCTGTCGATACCTGCATCTATGGTATCGCTACCTTCGCCACCAATGAGAATATCGGCACCGGAACCTGCACTCAAAATGTCATCTCCGTTGGTACCATGGAGGGTGTCATTGCTATCGGTGCCACTGATGTTATAGGTACCGGAGTCGCCCGTGGTAACGTTGACTGAGAAATTACTTGAGTCATTATCGCCGTCGGCGTCTTGGCCTACCATGCTGAATTGCAGCTGGTAATCATCAGGGTACTCGGTAACTACATAATTGGCAGACAGGCCTTCGATCTTGAAACTGACGCTATCGTCATATGGCTGCAAATCAATGTAGTCGACTTCTCTGCCTGTATCTGTATCTATCACTACGGCAAAATCATCGCCTATTATTTGGTTAAAGGTTTGAGAGGTACCATCTGTATAGTAGATGGTGTAAGTAACCATATCGGTTGTTTTGGCCCCCCCCGAAGTGGCAATATTAATGGTTAGCTGTGACAAGGAGGCTCCGGCCATTTGTGGTACCACGTCGAATCGGAGGACATCTTGTTTGTTGCCATGCATAACGTTGTCGTTTACACCGAGTTCGTCATTGGAAATGGTCAACTTACCTGGATTGCCCTGGCTTTGCCCTGTGACGACAATGTCGAAGTAACCGTCAAAAAGGTCGCTGTCAAACGTGTAATCCGATAGGCCTGAACCTCCGGAAACACCTGCCAGCAAACTATCAACTGGGACTTCAGTTAGGGGCTGGGGTGTTACCAGTTCAAAGTCGTAAGTGCCATCTGCATGGATGGTGACGGTAAAGAAGGTGTCTGCACCACCATTGAAGACAGCGTTAAACACTTGGCTGCTAGCCGTAGAGGCGTCGCTATCATAGATCAATTCGTAGCCCTGTAGGGCATTGGTCCAGAGCAGGGAAGCATTGTCGAAGCTGTCTACAAAGCCTTGCGTGTCGGCGCCAATATCGAAGCTGTAATGCCCCTCGTATACACCTGCCAGGTTGGCGATAGCCAGATTGTCGACTGATAGGGCCGGACCATCGTCGTGGAAACTGACGTTGAAGTTGGTATTAGCTGGGTCACCTTCGTTGTCAGTAATGGTCATGGTGACGTTAACCACGATAGCATCATCTGGATCGTTGCCGTCGGGATGAGTCATGGTTTGCAGTTGAGTGACCGTGTAGGTGCCGTTGTCGTTGACCACAATCTGCCAGTCGCCGTTGTTGGCGGTCAGAGTGTGGGTGAGGGCGTTCCAGGTGGCCCCTGCGGCGCTCAACGTGATTGTACCTGGGGTGTCATTACCATAAGTGGCGGTGAAGTCGCGAGTGACTTCGTCCAGCCCACCGGTCTCATCGAGTGTGGCATCCAGGGCGCTGACGGTTGGTGTCGAGTCGGCGTCCAGATTAATGGTCAGGGTTGCCTGGTCAGTATCGCCGTCACCATCTGTGATGGTGTAGGTGATGACCACTTGCCCTTCTTCTCCACTGGCCGGTATATAGGTGACCGTGCCATCGGCATTGAATTGGACACTTCCCAGACCATTGGTGACCACAGCATTCGTGAGGGTGGCGCTATCGGCCCCTTGGGTGTCATTGTTCAGGACGTTATAGACCACCGGGCTATTTTCATCGCCCTGGTTGGCAACATCATTCACGGCGATGGGACCATCGTCGTGGAAACTGACGTTGAAGTTGGTATTGGCTGGGTCACCTTCGTTGTCGGTGATGGTCATGGTGACGTTAACCACGATAGCGTCATCCGGATCGCTGCCGTCGGGATGAGTCATGGTTTGCAGTTGAGTGACCGTGTAGGTGCCGTTGTCGTTGACCACAATCTGCCAGTCGCCGTTGTTGGCGGTCAGAGTGTGGGTGAGGGCGTTCCAGGTGGCCCCTGCGGCGCTCAACGTGATTGTACCTGGGGTGTCATTACCATAGGTGGCAGTGAAGTCGCGAGTGACTTCGTCCAGCCCACCGGTCTCATCGAGTGTGGCATCCAGGGCGCTGACGGTTGGTGTCGAGTCGGCGTCCAGATTAATGGTCAGGGTTGCCTGGTCAGTATCGCCGTCACCATCTGTGATGGTGTAGGTGATGACCACTTGCCCTTCTTCTCCACTGGCCGGTATATAGGTGACCGTGCCATCGGCATTGAATTGGACACTTCCCAGACCATTGGTGACCACAGCATTCGTGAGGGTGGCGCTATCGGCCCCTTGGGTGTCATTGTTCAGGACGTTATAGACCACCGGGCTATTTTCATCGCCCTGGTTGGCAACATCATTCACGGCGATGGGACCATCGTCGTGGAAACTGACGTTGAAGTTGGTATTGGCTGGGTCACCTTCGTTGTCGGTGATGGTCATGGTGACGTTAACCACGATAGCGTCATCCGGATCGCTGCCGTCGGGATGAGTCATGGTTTGCAGTTGAGTGACCGTGTAGGTGCCGTTGTCGTTGACCACAATCTGCCAGTCGCCGTTGTTGGCGGTCAGAGTGTGGGTGAGGGCGTTCCAGGTGGCCCCTGCGGCGCTCAACGTGATTGTACCTGGGGTGTCATTACCATAGGTGGCAGTGAAGTCGCGAGTGACTTCGTCCAGCCCACCGGTCTCATCGAGTGTGGCATCCAGGGCGCTGACGGTTGGTGTCGAGTCGGCGTCCAGATTAATGGTCAGGGTTGCCTGGTCAGTATCGCCGTCACCATCTGTGATGGTGTAGGTGATGACCACTTGCCCTTCTTCTCCACTGGCCGGTATATAGGTGACCGTGCCATCGGCATTGAATTGGACACTTCCCAGACCATTGGTGACCACAGCATTCGTGAGGGTGGCGCTATCGGCCCCTTGGGTGTCATTGTTCAGGACGTTATAGACCACCGGGCTATTTTCATCGCCCTGGTTGGCAACATCATTCACGGCGATGGGACCATCGTCGTGGAAACTGACGTTGAAGTTGGTATTGGCTGGGTCACCTTCGTTGTCGGTGATGGTCATGGTGACGTTAACCACGATAGCGTCATCCGGATCGCTGCCGTCGGGATGAGTCATGGTTTGCAGTTGAGTGACCGTATAGGTGCCGTTGTCGTTGACGACAATCTGCCAGTCGCCGTTGTTGGCGGTCAGTGTGTGGGTGAGGGCGTTCCAGGTGGCCCCTGCGGCGCTCAGCGTGATTGTACCTGGGGTGTCATTGCCATAGGTGGCAGTGAAGTCGCGAGTGACTTCATCCAGCCCACCGGTCTCATCGAGTGTGGCATCCAGGGCGCTGACGGTTGGTGTCGAGTCGGCGTCCAGATTAATGGTCAGGTTTGCCTGGTCAGTATCACCGTCACCATCTGTGATGGTATAGGTGATGACCACTTGCCCTTCTTCTCCACTGGCCGGTATATAGGTGACCGTGCCATCGGCATTGAATTGGACACTTCCCAAACCATTGGTGACCACAGCATTCGTGAGGGTGGCGCTATCGGCCCCCTGAGTGTCATTGTCCAGGACGTTATAGACCACCGGGCTATTTTCATCGCCCTGGTTGGTAACATCATTCACGGCGATGGGACCATCGTCGTGGAAACTGACGTTGAAGTTGGTATTGGCTGGGTCACCTTCGTTGTCGGTGATGGTCATGGTGACGTTAACCACGATAGCGTCATCCGGATCGCTGCCGTCGGGATGAGTCATGGTTTGCAGTTGAGTGACCGTGTAGGTGCCGTTGTCGTTGACCACAATCTGCCAGTCGCCGTTGTTGGCGGTCAGAGTGTGGGTGAGGGCGTTCCAGGTGGCCCCTGCGGCGCTCAACGTGATTGTACCTGGGGTGTCATTACCATAGGTGGCAGTGAAGTCGCGAGTGACTTCGTCCAGCCCACCGGTCTCATCGAGTGTGGCATCCAGGGCGCTGACGGTTGGTGTCGAGTCGGCGTCCAGATTAATGGTCAGGGTTGCCTGGTCAGTATCGCCGTCACCATCTGTGATGGTGTAGGTGATGACCACTTGCCCTTCTTCTCCACTGGCCGGTATATAGGTGACCGTGCCATCGGCATTGAATTGGACACTTCCCAGACCATTGGTGACCACAGCATTCGTGAGGGTGGCGCTATCGGCCCCTTGGGTGTCATTGTTCAGGACGTTATAGACCACCGGGCTATTTTCATCGCCCTGGTTGGCAACATCATTCACGGCGATGGGACCATCGTCGTGGAAACTGACGTTGAAGTTGGTATTGGCTGGGTCACCTTCGTTGTCGGTGATGGTCATGGTGACGTTAACCACGATAGCGTCATCCGGATCGCTGCCGTCGGGATGAGTCATGGTTTGCAGTTGAGTGACCGTGTAGGTGCCGTTGTCGTTGACCACAATCTGCCAGTCGCCGTTGTTGGCGGTCAGAGTGTGGGTGAGGGCGTTCCAGGTGGCCCCTGCGGCGCTCAACGTGATTGTACCTGGGGTGTCATTACCATAGGTGGCAGTGAAGTCGCGAGTGACTTCGTCCAGCCCACCGGTCTCATCGAGTGTGGCATCCAGGGCGCTGACGGTTGGTGTCGAGTCGGCGTCCAGATTAATGGTCAGGGTTGCCTGGTCAGTATCGCCGTCACCATCTGTGATGGTGTAGGTGATGACCACTTGCCCTTCTTCTCCACTGGCCGGTATATAGGTGACCGTGCCATCGGCATTGAATTGGACACTTCCCAGACCATTGGTGACCACAGCATTCGTGAGGGTGGCGCTATCGGCCCCTTGGGTGTCATTGTTCAGGACGTTATAGACCACCGGGCTATTTTCATCGCCCTGGTTGGCAACATCATTCACGGCGATGGGACCATCGTCGTGGAAACTGACGTTGAAGTTGGTATTGGCTGGGTCACCTTCGTTGTCGGTGATGGTCATGGTGACGTTAACCACGATAGCGTCATCCGGATCGCTGCCGTCGGGATGAGTCATGGTTTGCAGTTGAGTGACCGTGTAGGTGCCGTTGTCGTTGACCACAATCTGCCAGTCGCCGTTGTTGGCGGTCAGAGTGTGGGTGAGGGCGTTCCAGGTGGCCCCTGCGGCGCTCAACGTGATTGTACCTGGGGTGTCATTACCATAGGTGGCAGTGAAGTCGCGAGTGACTTCGTCCAGCCCACCGGTCTCATCGAGTGTGGCATCCAGGGCGCTGACGGTTGGTGTCGAGTCGGCGTCCAGATTAATGGTCAGGGTTGCCTGGTCAGTATCGCCGTCACCATCTGTGATGGTGTAGGTGATGACCACTTGCCCTTCTTCTCCACTGGCCGGTATATAGGTGACCGTGCCATCGGCATTGAATTGGACACTTCCCAGACCATTGGTGACCACAGCATTCGTGAGGGTGGCGCTATCGGCCCCTTGGGTGTCATTGTTCAGGACGTTATAGACCACCGGGCTATTTTCATCGCCCTGGTTGGCAACATCATTCACGGCGATGGGACCATCGTCGTGGAAACTGACGTTGAAGTTGGTATTGGCTGGGTCACCTTCGTTGTCGGTGATGGTCATGGTGACGTTAACCACGATAGCGTCATCCGGATCGCTGCCGTCGGGATGAGTCATGGTTTGCAGTTGAGTGACCGTATAGGTGCCGTTGTCGTTGACGACAATCTGCCAGTCGCCGTTGTTGGCGGTCAGTGTGTGGGTGAGGGCGTTCCAGGTGGCCCCTGCGGCGCTCAGCGTGATTGTACCTGGGGTGTCATTGCCATAGGTGGCAGTGAAGTCGCGAGTGACTTCATCCAGCCCACCGGTCTCATCGAGTGTGGCATCCAGGGCGCTGACGGTTGGTGTCGAGTCGGCGTCCAGATTAATGGTCAGGTTTGCCTGGTCAGTATCACCGTCACCATCTGTGATGGTATAGGTGATGACCACTTGCCCTTCTTCTCCACTGGCCGGTATATAGGTGACCGTGCCATCGGCATTGAATTGGACACTTCCCAAACCATTGGTGACCACAGCATTCGTGAGGGTGGCGCTATCGGCCCCCTGAGTGTCATTGTCCAGGACGTTATAGACCACCGGGCTATTTTCATCGCCCTGGTTGGTAACATCATTCACCGCGATGGGACCATCGTCGTGGAAACTGACGTTGAAGTTGGTATTGGCTGGGTCACCTTCGTTGTCGGTGATGGTCATGGTGACGTTAACCACGATAGCGTCATCCGGATCGCTGCCGTCGGGATGAGTCATGGTTTGCAGTTGAGTGACCGTATAGGTGCCGTTGTCGTTGACGACAATCTGCCAGTCGCCGTTGTTGGCGGTCAGTGTGTGGGTGAGGGCGTTCCAGGTGGCCCCTGCGGCGCTCAGCGTGATTGTGCCTGGGGTGTCATTACCATAGGTGGCAGTGAAGTCGCGAGTGACTTCATCCAGCCCGCCGGTCTCATCGAGTGTGGCATCCAAGGCGCTGACGGTTGGTGTCGAGTCGGCGTCCAGATTAATGGTCAGGGTTGCCTGGTCAGTATCACCGTCACCATCTGTGATGGTATAGGTGATGACCACTTGCCCTTCTTCTCCACTGGCTGGTATATAGGTGACCGTGCCATCGACATTGAATTGGACACTTCCCAGACCATTGGTGACCACAGCATTCGTGAGGGTGGCGCTATCGGCCCCCTGAGTGTCATTGTCCAGGACGTTATAGACCACCGGGCTATTTTCATCGCCCTGGTTGGCAACATCATTCACCGCGATGGGACCATCGTCAACAATAGTCACATTTACACTGCCGCTGACATTATCGCCGTCCACATCTGAGCCTACGACTATGCCAGATACGGCAATGCTGTTGTTACCTTGTCCATCGGGGTGAGGAAAGGCCTCTAATAGTTGGGCTGAAACAGTCACATTACCCGATTCCCCAGCAGCGATGTCAGACCAAGTCAAACTAAGTATTATGGCTGCCTCACCACCAATAAAACCGGTCAAGGTTTGGCCGTCTGAACTGAGCTCCCAAGTAAGGTCGGCAATAGTGTCACCATTAATATCGAGATTGATATTATCCGGCGCCATAAAATGGAAATCACTGAGGTCATCTGACCCTGCTGTGAAGACGAGATCACCACTGGCTATGTCTTCAATCTGGGATTCGTCTACGGTTAGTTGCAGGTTATCTGCATCGGTGGGATTTGTACCATCTGTTATACGGATAAGGTGACTGTCGCTTGCCGGATCACCATCGCCATCAAGTGCTTGAATTTCGAAACTCAGCGCGACTTGACTAGTGTTGTCTAGATTACCATTAGCGGTAAATGTCCAAGTACCATCGGCAAAGACAGTGAGGGTGCCCATGCCGGTATCTATGGCTTGACCGAGATTGTAGAGCTGACCTTCGAAGTTTACTTGCACGCTTGCGTCATCGGCGCCGGCGATTAAGTTCCAGTTACCGCTAATGCTCTGTTGCTCAGCAACCTGATCTGGACCGCTCAGAGTTACATCTGGGCTATCGTTAAGGATCTGGATATCTAGGCTGGCGTTTGCGTTGTCTCCATCTAGGTCAACAATATTGACTTCAACTTGGTCAAATACATCGCCGCCGCTGTGATCGGCAGAAGACGATAAGGTATAGCTGTAGTTTATGGTGCCACCCTGGCTGTCACCTTCAAAACCAGTGAGCATCAAAATGCCATGGTCGGTTTGAATGCTAATCGTTTCGCCAGCCGCCAGTGCTTGTAGGTCTTCAAAGCTCAGTATCTGTCCTCCCAAGCTTAGGGTTAACAGACCATCTGGGCTGCTGAAATCGAAACTGCCGCTTTGGGTCAAAGCATTTGTATCTGGTGCAGAGCCATCGGTCAGGTGGGATTCATCCACAATTTGCTCTACATCGTTTGCGGTTACACCTAAGCCAGTGATACTTACGCCGTCATCGGTACCATTGATAACTATGGTCAAGGTGGCCGAACTCTGATCGCCATCACTGTCGGACATTGTGTATCCAATAGCGAAGGATAATTGGTCTTGCTCTCCCAACGCTTGTACTGCAGCCAGATTGTTGTCCAGAACAAAACTGTAGCTGCCGTCACTATTCAATGTCAGGGTGCCAAACTGGTTTAAGGCAGTAATGGCATTCAAACTCGCGGAGTCGATACTCCAGTCTACAAAGCTACTGGGTTGATCGGCGTTACTTTCATCGTTATCTAGCACATTGCCGGAGAGGCTAGCGCCATTGCTGTCGTCCTCAGTTACCGCACCGCTGTCATTTTGACTATTGGGGGCATCATCACCGACGCTGATAGTCAGGGTACTTGTGGTGCTGGCGCCGAGGTTGTCTGTCAGCAGCAAGGAAAATGGCTGATTGAAGATGTCTCCCTGGCTGTGATCGACGGCGGTTGTTTGGGTGAAACTAAAGCTCAGGATGCCTGCTGTCAGATCTACCCCGGAAATAGTCAGCAGCCCAAAAGAGGTTGTGATAGTGACAGCTCCGTTGAATACGCCATCGGTGACTATGGGCACTCCATCTATGCTGATGTTCAGCACACCTGCATCGGCATTAAAGGCAATGGTGCCGTTTTGCGTGGTTTGCTGACTATCAGGGTTGCTGCCTTGGGGAAGTGCCGACTCCGAGAAGATGAGGGTTGCATTGCTCAGTGCCGGCGCTTCGGGAAGAGCGTCGGTGAGCTGCAGCTCTTCCTGGGTGGTATCTGGCGTCAGTGGGAAACCTGCTGTATCCCAGCCGGCATCGGCGAGGGTTTCATCACCGGTTCTGCCGACTGAGACGAAGTAAGCGTCGCCCTGGTTAGTCGGTGTGCCGGCTCCGGCGGCTGTTTCGGGCAGTCCTTGGGTCGGATCTTCACCGGCCAATATCTGCGCCTGCAGTGCGGCGATTTCGGGATCTAGGGCTACCGGCGTGTCGGTTTGCGGCGCGGCGTCGCTCTGTTGTCCCTGACTGGTGTCCTGGCTCACCGTTGTATCTTGATTAAGCGTGTCTTGCATCAAGTTGGCTTGGGTCGTTGATGAGCCATCTTCATATTCAAGATTAAACTTAGCATTGGGTGAAAATATAAGTTGCTCCCCGGCATGGATCAGGTCGCCTATTTTTACCTCTCTGATATTTCCTTGTTCATCTTTAACCTTGAGTTCGCCTACAAGGTTAACAACTACTGCATCCTGTGTTGTGATTGAAGCACCCATAATCATGTCTCGCTCTACAAAGAGTAAAATCAAGAGCAAAAGAGTTCTGTTTTGCGCTTGCTATTGGTATATCCACGTGGTTTAGCTCTTTAAGTGTGGTTGGCATTGGATAGCTGTCAAATAGCGGTAATTAAGGAAAAAATAGGGTGAAATAGTGTGTTTTTATAAAAATACAACTAATTAATTGTTTTAATGCGGGTTATATGTAAGGAAGCAGGTTGGGGGCATTTTTATAAATAAAAAACCACCAGTAAAGGTGGTTTCTTAGTTGAAAACAGTATAAAAAAGCGTCAAAAAATTGCCGCTTTTCGGTAATTCTGCAGTGCCTGGTTCTGTTCACCCAGGTGTTCGCAGGCCTCGGCAAGCGCCAGCCAGCGCTGTTTGGTGGGGGATTGCTGGCAGACTTTAGCCCACCACTTCTGAGACTCTCTGAACTCCTTGCTTTGATCGTACAGCGCGGCGATACAGGCCTGGTATTCGGTTTGCTCGCCGAGTTTCTTTTCAAGTTCAAAAAGTTGCTTTCTTGCGTCGAGATCCGCAGGGGTCAGCACCTGGGGTAGGGCGTCGAAGATCGCCTGTGCGGGTTGCTGTTTCGCCTGTTTCATCAGGAGTTTGATCGCCTCGTCTCTGCGCTCAAATTTGGCGAGGCCCAGGGCATATTGTGCAATAAACTCGGTTTGCTTACGTTCTGCGCGGGAAAGCCAGTGCCATGCTTTTTCTAATGCCTGTTCGTTCTGCCCCGCTGCTTGCTTGAGCAGCTCCAGGTTAACCTCGGCGTTAAGCGTTTGATGCTCGGTTTCATCTATGATGCCGCGCTTCTTAACGATGGGAAGTAGTTGCTTGAGGGCCGACCAATCTTGCTGGGTGCGATAGAGATCGAGTGCCAAGCCCAATACCGGTGGCTTGCTTTTGCTGGTCGGGTTGAGCTCGTCCAGCAGGGCGCGTGCCCGGGTGAGTTCGCCTTGTTGAAGCAGGTATCTTACTCGAGTCGTGAGTACCGCCTTGTAGGCCGCAGGATCTTTGGCCGCCTCGTTGAGGTAATGGTCACGGGCGTCATGATCGTTTCTGTGCTGGGCGGCGCGGGCGGCGGCCAGCAGGTTCAACGCCGGGATCTCGCCCTTATCGGCGCCGCGGGCCATCGCCTTTTCGGCGGTCGACCAATCTTCTTCAGCCAAGGCTAAGGCGCCTGTGAGAGTATGTTTTCTGGCTGCCTTACGACGCCACTTTTCCGGTAGCAGGCGGCTGTTTAGGACCAAGTTTATGCTCCAGACGACCAGCATCTCCAACAATACCAGCCCCACGTAAAACATGACGGCGGCAAAAATGGCAAATACCAGACTGGTTTCAAGTTCATAGTCGCCAATAGCGATATAGATATAGCCTTTTAGCCAGGAGAGATAGGGGCTGGCGATTAAGCCTATGATGACGATTACCAAGTAGATCAAGGCTCTTATCATAGCGATGTCTCCCGATCCTTCATCAGACTGCCGTTGGTCACCAGCTGCTGTAGCAGTGGCGTGGCGGCAAATTGCTCTATGGTGGGCGACTGAATTTCCAGGGTGGCCAGGGCATCCAGTGCGGCCAGGGTCTGCTCGGTCTTGTTATCGTCGAGATCGAAATACTGGAAGATCCATTTTCTGGCCAGCGTCACCGACTGACGGTAATTCACCTGATCCTGTCGGAACAGCGCCAGTTGTGCCTGCAGGAGCTTGTTGCGAATGTTTTCAACAAGATACCACTGTTGATCGGGCGCCAGTAGCGGTGCCGGATCTGTGGTGCGTTTGCGTATGATGACAAACTCTTCGATGAGTGCCTGCCAAGATTTGGCCAGATTACTCTGCCAGTCGTCGATAGATTCGGTGACTTGCAACGAGTCGTCTTTGGCGTTGATTTTGGACTCGCTACGATTGACCTTGAGTTTAGGCAGGCGTTCTATGATGGTGTCTAGGCTGAGCACAGTGCCGGCTACGTCGGTACTCTTGATGGCGGCGACATCGTTCATGTCTCGCGCCAAGGCCTTACGGATCGGCGTCAGCGATGGATCTTTCATGGTTTCGATGCGATCGTCCGCGGCCTCCAGCAGGCTAAGCGCCGTCTGGGGATCTTTCTCTAGCCACAGCTTATTGCCCGCCATTCTGACCAGGTATTTGGCTTCCTCGGCCATCCAATGGTTGGGGTTGCGCTGAGCCAACTTGTTAACCTGATCCTGCACCTCACCCTGCTTGGCTTGTAGCTGGGCAAGCTTTTGATCGAATTGATTTTCTGCTGTGCGTTGCTGCTGCTCTAGATGGGTAATGCGGGTGCGCGGATCGTCTAGCCCCTGTTGCAGCTGTTTAGCCAGTACGGCCGTCTTTTCTTTCTGCTGGGTCAGCTCCTGATACAGGTAGAAACCGCCGGTTGCCGTGGCAAACAGGAGTAATAGGATAAATACCAGATTAAAGAGAAATCCCCATGAAACCCCGCCGCCAGACTGAGCAGGCTTGGTCTCCTGGGATGCTGTCGATTTGGCCTGTGGCGTGTCGGTAAAGGTCGCATCGATAGACTCATCGTGCTCTGTGGTGGCGACCGCTTTACTCTCTTGGGTATTTTTGTCCATTTAGGCAGATCCTTGAAGACGAGGGCGACATCGGCGAGCAGCTGTGTAAGAAGGCTTAATCCTGTAAACCTAAGGCTGTGAGTACTGCGTCGCGGTTTGCTGCTTTTGCATTGGTGACCCGTGTAAAACCTGCCGCAATGGCTTGGTCATAGACACGTGCGCTGGGCACTATAATATGACATGCGTGCAGCCAAGCAAATAATTCTTTAGGTACAAGTGTAATTAGGTTGGCCAGAATTTCACCACTGGTAATCACTATGGTGTCAATTGCTTGCTCTCGCCATTCATAGGGAGTGTGGGGATCGAGCTGTGGGCAGGCGCGGCGATAGACCTCCCAGTAGTCGACCTTGGCGCCTCTATCTGCCAGTTCGCTGGCCAGAGTTTCCCGGCCGCCGACTCCCCTGACTATGGTGATCTGTTGTCCAGTAATGGCTTGCAGCTGAGCTAAGGTAAGCAGGCCTTCGGTTTGCTGGCAAGACTCGGGGGCCTCAAAGGCCACAATGCCTTTGTCCTTAAGGGCGCAATAGGTTGCCTGACCGACCGCAAAATATTGCTTATCCTTAGGCCAAGCTGACGACAGGGCAATATCGGCATACTCTACCGCATTGGTGCTGATAAAGATGATGATATCAGACTGATATAAAAGCTTTTTCTTGTGCTCATGGTCGGCTTCGTTATTTGCGACGACCGCTAGCAGCGGCGCTATGGTGAAAGGCACGTCACGTTGTGACAGTGCCTCGGCCATAGACTGATTGCGCCCTTCGGGGCGCGTCAGGAGTAGCTTCATTTTTACTTGGCGTATACCGCATCTAAAATGGCTTTGGCGCCTTTAGATAGCAGCTCATCGGCCAGTGCAATACCTAGCTGCTCAGCATCTTGCTTAGCGCCACTGGTTGCGCCGCGGATCACCTGGCTACCGTCTGGGTTACCTACTAGGCCGCGCAGCGACAGGGTGTCGCCGTCGATTTCCGCATAGGCACCGATTGGCACCTGACAGCCACCCTCTAGGCGAGTGTTCATGGCGCGCTCGGCGATCACGCGGTAGCGGGTTTCGATATGCTCTAGCGGTGCCAGCAGCGCCTTGACGCGTTCATCGTCGGTGCGGCATTCGATACCCACGGCGCCTTGACCGTTAGCGGGTAGCGAGTCTTCCGCCGAGATGAAGCTGGCGATACGGTCTTCGAGTTTGAGGCGTTTCAGGCCTGCGGCCGCCAGAATGATAGCGTCATAGTTGCCGGCATCTAGCTTGGCCAGGCGAGTGCCCACGTTGCCACGTAGGTCGCGGATCTCAAGATCTGGGCGCGCCGCGCGGATCTGGCATTGGCGTCTCAGGCTCGAGGTGCCGACGATGGCGCCCTGAGGTAGCTCTTCGATGTTCTTATAGGTATTTGAGACGAAGGCATCGCGGGGATCTTCACGCTCGCAGATCACCTGCAGGCCCAAGCCTTCGGGGAAGTCGACCGGCACATCTTTCATCGAGTGCACGGCGATATCTGCCTTGCCTTCTAGCATGGCAACTTCCAACTCTTTAACGAACAAGCCTTTACCACCAACCTTTGCCAATGGTGTGTCCAGGATGACATCTCCCTTGGTGCTCATCGGCAGGAGTTCGACGACTAATCCCTCATGGGCTTTTTCTAGTTCGGCTTTAACAAATTCAGCTTGCCACATTGCCAGTGGACTTTTACGTGTAGCGATACGAATGACGTTTTGAGACATGCTCGATATTCCATCAGAGGCCATAGTTGCGCTAATGCTAACATTGCTAATTGCTAGATGTAAGAAATGGCTGTCGATTCTTTGAAGTTCACCCGCTTACGGTTTGTGCAGCTTGAGGATAAAGTGTGATCTAGCTCTCAAATACTTGCTGTTTCCGCCTAAGCTGTTAGCATGCTATAGGTGAGCTAAATGGACTAGGTTGCTTAAAATTGAAAGAGCAAGAGCATTTTATCGCAACGGCGGAGCGCTTAAACAAAGTGCGTTTAGCGCGTGCGCTTGCCATGTTGACGCCTCTGCAGCGTCATCTGATGCAACTGATCCCTGTGCTGTTTCACTATCATCGTAGTGACTTCCCTGGCTACAACGGCCCCATGACGCCAAGCGGCGTGTTCGAATATTTTCCCAGTGACGATGCCCTAGAGGCCTGCCGTACCTTAGGGCTCAGCGAGCCCCAGGTGATCCATCAGCAGCAGAGCGCCCTGTATGGTGTTTATACCATGGGCAGTACCGCCAGTTTTGGGCAAAACCCTAAGAGTGATATCGACGTCTGGTTGGTGTATGACCCAACCCTGGCCGACGATGAAATCGCTTCCCTGCAGGATAAGTCGCAGCTACTGACGGCCTGGTTCGGGCAGCACGATCTCGAAGTGAATATCTATCTGGTTCATCCAAAACAGTTTATTTCAAGCAGTCGCGACGGCGTGGTTCAGACCGCAAGCCTGGGGTGCGAGAATAGTGGCAGCGTGCAGCACTGGTTGCTGCTGGAAGAATTTTACCGCAGCCAGATCTGTCTCGGCGGTAAGCGGGTCGCCTGGTGGCCAGGAGCCGAGGCGATCGAGAGCCATCTCTTTCTGGGGGATGTGAGCAACCTGCCCGCCAGTGAGTATTTCGGCGCCTCCCTGTGGCAGCTATATAAAGGGTTGGATAAGCCTCACAAGGCGCTGCTCAAGGTAATGCTGTTGGAGGCCTATGCCAGCGATTATCCCAATAGTAACCTGGTAACCACCCAGGTGTGGCAACGCACTCTGGCGGGGGATTTTTCGGCCTTCAACGATGCCTATTTTCTCCTGTATCAGTCGATCGAACACTATCTGGAATACAAGAACGATAAACGGCGCCTCGAGATCGTACGTCGCTGTTTCTATTTGAAATGTGGTATCAGGCTGACGGTGGCCGAACACCCTAAAGATTGGCGCTACTATAAGTTGCAATCCTTGGTGACGCGCTGGGGTTGGTCCGATAACCTGCTGCGCACCTTAGATCAATGCGCCAGCTGGCACTGTGGTCAATTGCAGTGGTTCAACGAGCAGCTCAATGAGTTGATGCTTGGCTGCTATCAGACCCTCCTACAATTTGCCTCCACTAACAAGCTGAGCGACAGCCTGAAGATCTCCGAGTTGGGGCTGTTGACCCGCAAGCTACACACCTACTTTAGCGAGGATGACAAGCAGATCATCAGCCTCAACCGACTCTGGACCCGCTCGGTCGCCGAGGCGCACCTGACGGTGATCTACAGCCATAATACCAAGGAGTATTACCTCTACCGCTGCACCCCAGAATCGAAAAACTTCATGGGGAATCGTGCGGTATATCACTCCCATAGCAAGGCTAAATTATTGATTTGGGCCAGCCTGAATGGCGTATCCACCGCCCAGACTCAGTGGTACGCCTATGGCGAAGGCAAAGGCCAGGATAAGGCGCTCACTAAGGCGGCCAAGCGTCTGCCCACTATCATGGCGGAGCGTCGCTGGCGGGCATCTAAGCTGGATCTGTGTCAGCCGTGGCATTTTCGTCAGCTGCTGTTTCTCATCAACTTCAATCGCGATGAGACCCAGCTGTGGCGGGGGCAGGAGATCATCTTCGACTACATGAACGCCAATATCTTCTCCATGGGGCGTCACCACAGGAATATGGTGCAGTCGCTGGATGTGATCTGCCAAAACAGCTGGGGAGAGTGGCACTGTCACCATTTCGAAGGTAACGAAGCCATCTTAGATGCCCTGGTCTATATCACCCCTGGCATGCAGCGGGCACCCCAGCAGGTGAAGGTGGATGTGGTGAGCTGTTCAAGCCGTCTCAGTACCCAGATAGAGCGCAGTATCAGCCAGCTGGTTCACCGAGCGAATCGCATGTGTACCAAGGCGAAAACCTCGTCGACCATGGTCCACCCCCTGCAGGTGGGCGGGATAAAATATGGCCTGTTCTTCAACTCCAAGGGCATGGTGTATCAGGATCTGAGTGAGTCCACGGCCTTCTATCAACGTCTCTCCAAGCAGCGAATGCTCGAGCTGCCGCGGCCGGATCTCGGCAACGAGCCTTTCAGCAAGATCCCCGAGGTGATCCAGGATTTTGCCGCCATCGGCGCGATTCAATACTTCTTGCGCCCGGGCAAGGAGGGGATAGATGTGTTTGTGCTGGATGAAAAAAATGAACTGAATCATTATGTTCAGCCGGGGAACAACCTAGAGGAGCTGGTGAGTCAGGTGAGTCATCATCATGCCTTTGCGGATTCCTACCTGGATAACGAACGCTTTAATCTACCGCAGTTTTTCCGTTTGGTTAGAGTCGATGGCCGACTGCAGGCGCAGCCCTTTGGGGTCAACGTCGACGAGGCAGCCATCGAATTTTAACGCCGTCTTACAGGCTCAGCGCTATGCCGCCCTGACGCAGGATAGAGGCGAGCACGAAGGGCATAAATTCGCCCGCATCGCTGCGCTCATCCAGCCACTTACCCTCGACATAAGAGAAGTGGTATCCACCAAACTGTGTCGCTACCCAGATCTGATGCAGGGGCTCTTGCTTATTGATGACAATCTTGGACTTGTCCTGGAACTCAAGTTGCAAAACATTGCCTGAGGCATCGATGTCGATATCGGCATCTTGTTCATCGATTGCGTTCTCTATGGCATCTTCAAGTGCGGTAAACATTTCGTCGGCGAGTTGGTGATACTCTGAATCTGTCATTGCCATCTGGGCATCCTTCAGTGGAGTGGATTGTTGCAGAGCCCACATAGTAATACCAAATTTACCAAATATCTAACTTTGGCCGGGCCCTTGTGAGGTGAAGTTTGTCGCCTGGCGCCCGCCTCTCCCTCTGCTTTGCAGAAACTAAGGAGGTCGCCTGGGCTTACCAATGAATAAAAATATTCACATTCGGGGTTTTTAGCCTGGGTTAAGCTTGACGTTTTGGCCCTATCTCTGCAAACATCAGACAGACTCGATATTGGTTGTGCGCGGACGAGTCAGGCGAAGGGTAAGGGCCCCGTTTGAAGGCGATAAAGCGAGATTTTGCCGAGCAGGGAATTCGTTTGTTCAGGTGATGCCTGAGTTATGAAAAGTGGATTTTTATGGGGTTTAGCGGGGATTTATCCTGTTTGGGGTAAAAACCATCTTTTTCTCCCCCGCGAGCCAAGATAGTGCGTACAATCATGAGAAACATGATGAAAAAGGTACGGAGCCCTTCGGCTACCGTGTGTGATCCCCTCGAAACTGGAATGTCTGATGTTGAATAAGATGAAACCGATTTTACTTATGGTGTTGGCGAGCGCTGTGCTAAGCGGCTGCGGGCAGAAGGGGCCTCTGTATAAATCGCCAGCGCAAGAAGACAACCAGAAGCCGCAGGTGGAACAGCCCACACCAGCAACCGAGCAGAATAACAATAAGGATTAAGCCCAGTGGATCACTTTCTCTATCAACAAGATGAACTCTATGCCGAGCAATGTACCGTTGCCTCGCTTGCAGAAACCTATGGCACGCCACTCTATGTTTATTCGCGCGCGACTCTAGAGCGCCACTGGCATGCCTTCGACAATGCGGTCGCCGACCATCCCCATATGATCTGCTACGCGGTGAAGGCCAACTCGAATCTGGCGGTGTTGAATGTGTTAGCGCGTCTGGGCAGTGGCTTCGATATCGTCTCCGGCGGCGAGTTGGCAAGAGTATTAGAAGCCGGTGGTGAGGCGAGTAAGGTGGTCTTCTCTGGCGTCGGCAAGACAGTTGCCGAGATGGAGATGGCCCTGGAGGCGGGGATCTACTGCTTCAATGTCGAGTCGGCCGCCGAGCTCGAGCAGCTTAACCTGGTCGCCCTGAGGCTGGGCAAAGTCGCGCCAGTATCACTGAGGGTGAACCCTGATGTGGACGCCGGCACACACCCTTATATCTCAACCGGCTTGAAAGAGAACAAGTTTGGTATCGCCATGGAAGAGGCCGAGGCGATCTTCCTGCGGGCAAATGAATTGCCGGGCCTGGCGGTGAAGGGTGCCGATTGTCATATCGGTTCTCAGCTCACCGAGTTACAGCCTTTCCTCGATGCCATGGATCGCATGTTAGCCCTCATCGACCGTCTGGCCGAGCAGGGGGTGAAGATTGCTCATCTGGATGTGGGCGGCGGTCTGGGCGTGACCTATGATGGCGAGCAGCCGCCTGAGCCGAGTGCCTACGCCAGTGCCCTGCTTGGTAAACTCGCGGGACGCGACCTCAAGCTCATCTTCGAGCCGGGACGTGCCATTGCCGCCAATGCCGGTATCTTCGTGACTCAGGTGCTCTACCTCAAAGAGAACGCCGAGAAGAATTTCGCCCTGGTCGACGGCGCCATGAACGACCTGATTCGTCCCTCGCTGTATAGCGCCTGGCAGAAGATCATCCCTGTGGTTCCACGCCCAGGCGAGACCCGCCAATATGACGTGGTGGGCCCAGTGTGTGAGACGGGTGACTTCTTAGGCAAAGACAGGGCGCTCAACATCGAGGCCAAGGATCTGTTGGCGGTGCGCTCGTCGGGCGCCTATGGCTTTACCATGGCATCAAATTATAACTCTCGCCCCCGCGCCGCCGAGGTGATGGTGGATGGCGAACGTCATTATTTGGTGAGAGAGAGAGAAAAAGTCGCGCAATTATGGCAAGGTGAACAACTCCTCCCTTAAGCAGGGCTGGCCGGTTACTTTTTGAAGGAAAACACATTTGATCCATTTCACCAAGATGCACGGTTTAGGCAATGACTTTATGGTGGTCGATGGCGTGACGCAGAACGTCTATTTCTCGCCTGAGCAGATAAAGCGCTTAGCGGATCGCAACTTCGGCATCGGTTTCGATCAGCTCCTGTTGGTGGAGCCGCCCTATGATCCTGATCTGGATTTTCACTATCGCATCTTTAATGCCGATGGCAGCGAAGTCGAGCAGTGTGGCAATGGCGCCCGCTGTTTCGCGCGCTTCGTTAAGAGCAAGGGCTTAATCAATAAGCAGAAGATTAAGGTCAGTACCTCTTCTGGCAAGATGACCTTGCGCCTTGAACGTGACGGCAGCGTCACGGTCAACATGGGGATCCCTGTGCTGGAGCCGAGCCGCATCCCCTTTAATGCCAAGAAGGCGGAGAAGACCTACCTGCTGCAGGCCGATATGCCTGAGGGCATGCAGACCTTCCTCTGCGGCGCCGTGTCTATGGGTAATCCCCACTGCGTGCTCGAGGTCGACGACGTAGCCAACGCCGATGTTGAGCGGATAGGTTCACTGCTGACCAAGCATGAACGTTTCCCCAAGGGGGTGAACGTAGGTTTCATGCAGGTGGTCGATGCAAACCATATTAAACTTAGAGTGTATGAGCGCGGCGCGGCCGAAACCTTGGCCTGTGGCAGCGGCGCCTGTGCGGCCGTGGCCGTGGGCCAACTGCAAGGCAAGCTTGCCAGACGCGTGCGGGTCGACCTTCCTGGTGGTAGCTTAACCATTAACTGGGAAGGCGAGGGTAAGCCCCTATGGATGACGGGGCCTGCTGAACATGTATACGATGGACAGATACAGCAATGAATGATGCGATGAACAAAAAAGCCGAGTTGCCCTTCGATGAAGTCTTGATCCGCGAGTACCTGCTCGACAATCCAGACTTCTTCGCCCGCTATCCCGAGCTGTTGTTGGCGATGCGGATCCCCCATGAGCAGCGCGGCGCCGTCTCTCTGGTGGAGCGTCGTCAGGAGATGCTCAGATCCAGGGTGACTCAGCTGGAGGAGGAGATCACCTCCTTGCTGGCCATGGCCTCGCGTAACGAACAGATCTATATGTTCAATACCGCCTTGTCGCTCAAGCTGTTGCAGGCCGAAGATCTCGGTGACTTGCGGCAGATACTGTCGAGCGAGTTGCAGAAGCAGTTTCAGTTTACCCATGTCCGCCTGATCACTGTCCATGATATCGACAGTGAACTGTCGAACATCTGGAGCGAACGCCTGAAGCAGGGCTACTACTTCGGCCGTCTCACCCAAAACGAATCTAAGCGTCTGTTTGGCTGTGAGGTGGGCTCTGTGGCGCTGTCCCGCCTGTCACAGCAGTGTGGCCAGGTTATCTTTGCCATCGCCAGCCAAGACCCTATGCATTTCCATCCTGAAATGGATAACCTCTTGCTGGATCAGCTCAAACAGTTACTCGACCACCTGCTACCTAAGTTGTGAGGCCGTGATGTCTGACGACTGGGTGCAGGAATTTGTCTCATATCTGGTCAGTGAGCGGCAGCTCTCTCCCCATACGGTCAGAAACTATCGCTTCGAGCTCGAGCGGGTCGGCGAACTCCTCCCTGAGAATTTTATCTGGGCAGAGGTCAGCGACGAACAGCTGCAAGCCGTACTCAATAAACTGCACCGCAAGGGGCTGGGGCCTCGCTCCATCGCCCTGACGCTGTCGGCCCTCAAGCAATTTTGTCATTATCTGCTGCAAGAGGGCTTTATCAAAAAAGATCCCTGCCTGAACCTCAGCGCCCCCAAACAGCAAAAGCCCCTGCCTAAGAATATGGATCTCGATTCCGTGACTCATCTTCTGTCTATCGAGGGGGACGATCCGCTGGCGTTGCGGGATAAGGCGATCATGGAGCTGTTCTACTCTTCTGGCCTGCGTCTGGCTGAGTTGGCGGCCCTGGATACTCGAGATATCGCCAGTGGCGAGCATCAGGTCAAGGTCATGGGTAAGGGCAGCAAGGAGCGTATCGTGCCCATTGGCCGCATGGCACTGAGTGCCATCGACGACTGGCTCAAGGTGCGCTCACTTTTGCCCTGTGAAGACGACGCCCTGTTTGTCACCGCCAAGGGCAAACGCCTCGCCCACAGGAGCATACAGGCAAGGCTAAACAAGTGGGGTCAGCAGCAGGGGCTCAATGCCCGGGTGCATCCCCATAAGCTGCGCCACTCCTTTGCAACCCATATGCTGGAATCTAGCGCCGATCTCAGGGCGGTGCAGGAACTGCTGGGGCACGCCAACCTGTCGACGACTCAGGTCTACACCAGCCTGGACTTTCAACACCTAGCCAAGGTCTACGACGGCGCCCATCCCAGGGCGAAGAAGCGAGGTGGTAATGGTTAATGTGGCCATAGGTCTGCGACCCTTTAAGGCGATCAGTTTCGATCTGGACGATACCCTGTATGACAACCGGCCCATCATCATGGCCGCCGAGCAGCGCCTGCTAAGCTATTTGGCTGAATGTCATCCATTGACCCAAGATTGGGGCCTGGATGATTGGCAGGCATTGAAGCGCAGCCTGATAAGACAGTGCCCAAGCCTGGCCCATGACACGTCGGCGGCGCGCCTAGTGACCCTGGAGCAGGGGCTGATAACCTTAGGTTACGCTAAGACGCAGGCGGGAGAGGCGGCGCAGCAGGCCCTGGCCTACTTTGTCGAGCAGCGCTCCGACTTTACCGTCGCGCCCGAGGTCGTTGCTAAGCTCACTCGTCTGGCGCGGCACTATCCCTTGGTTGGCATCACCAACGGTAATGTCGATGCCCAGCGGATTGGGCTGGGTGAGGTGCTGGAGTTTGTCCTGCATCCCGGTAACGGCACCCGCATGAAGCCCTATCCCGACATGTTCTATCAGGCCTGCCAACGGCTGGATATCGGCTGTCATGAGCTCTTGCACCTTGGCGACAGCTTTAAGGCCGATGTTCAGGGGGCTCGTCGCGCGGGTTGCCAGGCCGCCTGGCTGAATCCGGCCTTCGATAGAGAGCCAAGTGAGCCTGGTTTGGGCTGTTTGCCTCATTTTACCTGTACAGATCTTGACGATCTGCTGGCCCTTATCGACTAGGCTCGTCAGTCACTTATTTGTACTTTTCGGCTAACCATCACAGTCAGTTAACCTTAATTCCTCTATTGTCAGCACTCATATTTCAAGGATAGAGAGGATATATGCGTACAAGGTTACTTCCCCTTTTGCTGCTGGCGTGGACGACGCCGGTATTTGCCCATGGGATCACCCATGGTGCGGGCTTCATGACCGGCTTTAATCATCCGGTGCTTGGTTTCGATCACCTGCTGGCCATGCTGAGTGTGGGCCTGTTGAGTACCCAGTTGGGTGGTCGGGCGATCTGGACGGTACCGCTGGCCTTTATGGCCTTCATGTTAGTCGGGGGCATCCTTGGCCTCTACGGTGTGGCTTTGCCCTGGGTTGAGCTGGGGATCGCCCTGTCTGTGTTGCTGCTTGGTCTGGCCATCGCCTTGGGCAGACATATTCCGTTGCTGCTCGCCATGGGGTTTGTGGGGCTGTTTGCTATCTTTCATGGTCATGCCCACGGCGCCGAGATGCCGGCCTTAGCCAGCCCAGTGCTGTATGCGCTTGGTTTCCTCACGGGAACCGCTGTGATCCATCTGCTCGGTGTGGCGCTGGGCATCATAATGCAGCAGCTGAGCCGTAAGGTGCCGCTGCTGCGTCTCAGTGGCGGCGTGATCGCCTTGGTCGGTGGATATCTGATTGTTGGTGTCTAGGCCACCGATTGGATAGGGGCGCCGATTGCTGCGCCCCTTCTCCTACCAAGTTGTAAATAGCTATGTTTTAAATAGCGATGTTTTAGATGGCTGTGTTTTAAATAGCCAGGGTCTTAGGGAAGAGGATGTTGTTCTCGATATGTATGTGCTGCTGCAGATCGGCGACAAACTCCTTCAGGGTGGCGTAGCAGATGCGCCAGGTGGTGCAGGCGTGGGCCGGCGGCGTGAAGTCGTTGGTGAGGGCTCTTAGGCGCTCGACAATCTCGCTGGCCTCATCGTGCTCATGTTCCATGGCGTTGATGGGGTTGCCTATGTGCCCGAAACAGCCACTCACCTGTTCGCCCGCAGCCATGGCGCGGATGGCGGGGAAGAGGATCTGCTCCTCCTTCATCAGGTGCGGCATGAGATCTTCTATCAGGGCACGCACCCAGCCGGCAAAGGGCTTTATCTCATCATAATGCTCGCCGTGGGCGCGTACCATCTTCTGACTATATTCGATAAGCAGTGGCGCCTTGTCTCGCACATAGTCGTGGTGTGTCGCCTCAATGTAGTCGATCAGCTCGCCTAAGGGTAACTGATTCAGGCTATCCTCTTGCATCCCTTCCGCCTTCACGGCCTGGAGCGCCGCCTCTACCTCCACCAGGGCGATGCCCGCTCGATCACAGGCCTTTGCCAGGGTGCGCCTGCCGCCGCAGCAGAAATCGATACCAAATTGGCTGAAGACGTGGGCACGTCGAAAGTCGCCGGCCACTAGGCTGCCAACCGTCTCTTCGGCAAATTCTGAGGCCAACGGGGACTGTGTAGATAAAGACATGGTGACTCCAATTTAAAAGCTGCATTTTATAAGTGCGTTTAGATGGTAGAGAGGTTACCGGGTAAATTCAACGTAAACTTGAGTGTTTTACTCGGGATTGTTGGTTTAGTTGAGGCAGATCATGATTTCACGTTAAGCCGTGGGCGCAAGGTGAGGGATTGATTGCAGAGTTGTGTGGCGGAGCGGGGAATGAAGCGGCTTAAAGCAAAACGGGCTCACCATCGCTGGCGAGCCCGTTCAATACAGCTGACTAAGAAAGTCTTAGTTCATGCCATACTTCTTTAATTTCTTACGCAGAGTACCACGGTTGATGCCTAGCATGTTGGCCGCGCGAGTCTGGTTACCACGAGTGTGTTGCATGATGATATCTAGTAGAGGTGCTTCAACTTCACATAACACCATTTCATAAACTTCTTCGGCTTCCTGGCCGTCCATTTGAGCGAAAAAGTTAGTTACTGCGCGCTTCACTGCGTCACGAAGTAACTGAGGCTTGATAGTGCCGTTAGCGGTTTCGATTTTGCCTACGGTAAGCTGATGAGCTTCTGGTTGAGTTGTCTGATCAAACATTCGTATTCTGCTCTTTATTAATTCTTTACTAATTCATCAAAATAACGCTCCAACATGGAACGTTGTTCTTCAACAGTTTCTAGCCGATTGAAGTCGGCTCTGAAAGATCTCTGCGCTTCTTGGTCCAGATACCATCCAACATGCTTTCTGGCGATACGTAACCCTTTGTATTCGCCATATAATGCATATAAATTCTTGAGGTGTTCCAGCATCACTTGACGCTTTTCGTCCACTTCAATGGGCGCTAGCTTATTACCTGTTTCCAAGTAATGTTGGATCTCTCTGAATAGCCAAGGCCGTCCTTGAGCGCCTCTTCCTATCATCACGGCATCTGCGCCCGTGTAGTCCAGCACGTAACGTGCCTTCTCCGGGGTACAGATATCGCCATTTGCGACAACTGGAATAGAGACATTCTGTTTAATCGCACGAATCGTGTCGTACTCGGCGTCGCCTTTGTACATGCATTGTCGCGTACGGCCATGGACCGCGAGCGAGGCAATGCCACAATCTTGCGCAATTTGGGCTATGTGAACCCCATTTCGGTGTTCGGGTGCCCATCCGGTGCGAATCTTCAGGGTGACAGGTACATCCACAGCGGCAACGACAGCCTGTAAAATCGCTTTTACCAGCTCTGGTTGCTGCAGTAGTGCCGAACCTGCCAACTTCTTATTCACTTTTTTTGCAGGACACCCCATGTTGATATCGATGATCTGTGCGCCCTGTTGTACGTTGACAAGGGCGGCATGGGCCATCATATCGGGGTCGGCACCTGCAATTTGTACTGAGCGAATCCCATCTTCACCAGCGTGTGCCATGCGCTGTCGGCTCTTGTCCGTGTCCCAGACCTCGGGATTGGACGAAAGCATCTCAGATACAGCCAGGGCGGCGCCGTAGCGTAAACAGAGATTTCGGAAGGGTTGGTCGGTGACTCCTGCCATAGGAGCCACGATCAGCTGATTCTTCAGTTGATAGGGTCCAATCTGCATTAATCATCACACCTTGCGCTTCAAAGGGGCGCTATAGTACGCCTTTTTCAAGCCTGTGAAAAGGTCAATAAATGACCTGAGAGCAACTTTTTTGCTTGACTTTTGCGAGGTGAGAAGTCTGTGGCGGCCTTGCGGCCGCTGGCTTTTACCCCTATTTGCGTCTGCCTGTCAAGCGGCTCCAATCCTCTTTGTGAACTGGTGCGTCCATGTCAAACCACTGGGCATAATGCTGGCTGATCTCGTCGGCCTGTTCTTTTAACAGGCCTGAGAGTGCCAGCAGGCCACCGGGCTGAACTTTCTCCGCGATCAGCGGTGCCAGTTCGCGCAGCG
Organism: Shewanella alkalitolerans; assembly: GCF_019457575.1. NCBI lineage: Bacteria > Pseudomonadati > Pseudomonadota > Gammaproteobacteria > Alteromonadales > Shewanellaceae > Shewanella > Shewanella alkalitolerans. Next base: position 377,547 of record NZ_CP080422.1, read on the forward strand.
GGCCGGCAAGAATGTTGGCCACCAGAACCTCTGCCTTAAGATCGGCAGGCTGGTCTTCTGGAAGATAGAGGTCGAGCTTGTCGGCCACCTGGTTGCGCTCGGCGTTAGCCTTAGAGGCATCGATCGCCTGGTAGTCGATGTCGATACCTGTGACCTTGGCGGCGCCTAATTTAAGCGCGGCGACCGCGAGAATGCCTGAGCCGCAGCCAAAATCAATCGCTTCTTTACCTTGTAAGTCCAGGCCATCTAACCATTCTAGGCACAGGGCGGTAGTAGGATGGGTGCCGGTGCCGAAGGCCAGGCCGGGATCCAGCATGACGTTGACCGCTTCTGGGTCGGGTACTTCGCGCCAGCTTGGGCAGATCCATAGGCGACGACCAAATTGGATAGGGTGGAAGTTGTCCATCCACTCTCTTTCCCAGTCCTTGTCTTCGACCTGCTCTATCTTATGGCTAAAGTCGGCACCTAAATAAGGTTGCAGCTTGAGCATCTCCACCACGGGCGCCAGATCATAGTCGGCCTCGAACAGGGCGGTGATCACTGTGTGGCTCCACAGCGGGGTCTCACCCAGGTTAGGCTCGTAGATTGGGGTGTCTTTACCATCTTCATAGGTGATCGACAGGGAACCCAGCTCCATCAGCATGTCGCTGAGCTGCTCGGCGTGTTGGTTATCTGTGTCTATCTTTAACTGGATCCAGGCCATGGGATCTTCTCTCTAAGGTCAATATAAGGTCAATAATGGCCCTATTGTAAACCAAGCCTAAGGCAAAGGCCGAGGAATCTGTGCCGAAACTGAGATTTGGGGGATTTAGCATCTAAATTCAATCGGTTATTTCGCCTCGGTTTCGATTGGTTGTATTGTTTGAAATAGGTGTTTAAATTACTGATTATTATTGGTTAATTGGTTTTACCTTTGTTTCGTTGTGGGCAGATTGTTTGTGATCGACGTCAAATGTTCCACCTTAGCAGGGTGAGGTGTCTCACGCTTTTCAGCTGTCCGTATAGGCAGCTAAAAACTTGTTGGTATGGTGTAGATCCCGACACTAGGCGCAGAAAGATCATGAAGGTTAACAGCTTGCAGTACCAACACACACATTACGCTGCTTTGGGCAGTCCCTGGTCAGCCAAGGCTGACAGAATACAGAGTGCCACCGGCATCTTATTGGGATGTTTTTTGCTGGCGCATCTGCACTTCGAGTCGAGCATTCTCTTCGGTAAAGAGACCTTCTATCACGTGGTGCAGTTCCTTGAAGGCGGCATGTTTAGTGATGATGGTCACGGCATGCCGATAGTGACTAAGGTGTTCTCTATCTTCATCATGCTGGTTGTGATGCTGCATGCGGCGGTGGCGCTGCGTCGTTTCCCGGCCCAGCTTGGCCAATGGCGCGCGCTGCGTAATCACATGCAGGGGATCAAGCATAAAGACAGCCACGCCTGGTTCTGGCAGCTGGTAACAGGCTTCATCCTGTTCTTCCTGGCGCCGGTGCACATCTTTACCATGATAACCAACCCGGAGATCGGCCCCCATCTGTCGGCCGAGCGTGTCTATCACGCCAATGCCTGGTTGCTCTACGCCCTGTTGTTGCCCGCCGTGGTGGTCCACGCCATGATAGGCCTCTACCGTGTGGCGGTGAAGTGGGGGCTTATCCGTCACCGTAAGGGGCTGAGAAAGGCGATCAAGGTGTTGATCATCTATCTGATGACCCTGGGCATCTTGAGCCTCATCTCCTACATCATGATAGGCAGATCACTCGTCTTGCCAATTACGCCATTTGTGCCATAAATGTGTAGGCGTGGGGTAGATTAGCAAATTATAAAATATCGGATTGTGTTTTGATCTATCTCACGGTTTCAGTTGGGTTTGTGAGCGACATTAAGGCTAGCTGTTTTTAAATCTGTTTGTCTCGCACTTTTCCCCACTTTTCACAGGAGTGCCTATGTCGCTGGCGAAGAAAAATAATAATGTAAGCGGTTGGCTCGATATGAGCCAGAGTGTCTCTGGCGTCATCTTGGCCTTGTTCCTCTGGACACATCTGGTGTTGGTCTCCTCCATCCTGTTGGGGGCCGATGCCATGACATTTGTGGCACGCACCATGGAGCTGAGCTTCCTCAGTGCCGATGGCCATGGTTACCCCTGGGTGGTGTCGGGCATCGCCATCATAGTGGCGCTACTGGCGCTAATCCATGTGTTGGTTGCCGTGCATAAGATGCCGCTGAATCTGCAACAGCAGCGGGCATTGCGCCAGCAGATGAGCGTGATCCACCATGACGATACCAAGCTGTGGGTGTGGCAGGCGATCACAGGTGTGGGGATCTTCCTGCTGCTGCCCGTGCATCTTTGGTTGATCGGCAGCGCGCCGGAAACCATAGGCCCTGTGGGCAGCGCCGACCGTATCTGGAACCAAGGGGTCTGGATGGTTTATCTGCCCTTGCTTCTGTGTGTCGAGTTACATGCCGCCATCGGCATCTATCGCGTGGCCATTAAGTGGGGCGCCAAGCGCGCCATCGACGCCCGTGCCCGAATTAAAAAAATAAAAACCATAGTGAGTGTGGTGTTTGTGGTGATAGGTCTGGCCTCTCTGCTCGCCTTCCTGCCCTACGCCAGCTAACCCATTAGACGCTAATTTGATCTCTTATCCCTCGTAAGGAGCAAGTGTGAAACTGATATATACCGATTCTTTAGTCGTGGGCGCCGGACTGGCGGGACTAAGGGTCGCCATCGCCTCGAAGGAACGCGGCCTGGATACCCTGGTGCTGTCATTGATCCCCGCCAAGCGTTCCCATTCGGCCGCGGCCCAGGGCGGCATGCAGGCTAGTTTGGGCAATACCGTCAAAGGCATGGGAGACGATGAAGATGTACATTTCCAAGATACGGTAAAGGGATCGGACTGGGGCTGTGATCAGGAAGTGGCGCGCATGTTTGCTCATTGTGCCCCCAAGGCGGTGCGTGAACTGGCGAACTGGGGCGTGCCCTGGACGCGGGTCACCAAGGGGCCGCGTCAGGTGGTGGTAAACGCCGAGAAGGTCACCATCGAAGAGGCCGAGGAGGCCCATGGCCTGATCAACGCCCGCGACTTTGGCGGCACCAAGAAGTGGCGCACCTGCTATACCGCTGATGGTACCGGTCACTCGCTACTCTACGCCGTAGATAACAAGGCGATCTCCCTGGATATTCCAGTACACGAAAGGGTCGAGGCGCTGGCGCTGATCCACGATGGCAAGCGTTGCCATGGGGTGGTGGCCAGATGCCTGATCACGGGTGAGCTGCGCGCCTATGTGGCCAAGTCCACCACTATCGCCACCGGCGGCTATGGCCGTATCTATGAGGTCTCCACCAATGCGATCATCTGTGAGGGGATAGGCCAGGCGTTGGCGCTGGAAACCGGTGTGGCGACCCTGGGTAACATGGAGGCGGTGCAGTTCCACCCGACGGCGATTGTGCCTGTGGGGATCCTCACCACCGAAGGTTGCCGCGGTGACGGCGGCCTGCTCAGAGACAAAGATGGCCACCGTTTCATGCCTGACTATGAGCCGGAGAAGAAGGAGCTGGCCTCGCGGGACGTAGTGTCGCGCCGCATGACAGAACATATGCGCAAGGGTAAGGGGGTCGATAGCCCCTACGGGCCGCACCTCTGGCTCGATATCACCCTGCTTGGTCGCAAGCATGTGGAGACCAACCTGCGTGAGGTGAAGGAGATCTGTGAGAACTTCCTCGGCATAGATCCCGCGGAAGATTGGATCCCTGTGCGTCCGACCCAGCACTACTCCATGGGCGGTATACGTACCGATGCCAAGGGGCAGAGTCCACAGCTAAAGGGGCTGTTCAGTGTGGGTGAGGCGGCCTGTTGGGACATGCATGGCTTTAACCGCCTGGGGGGCAATTCGCTGGCAGAGACAGTAGTGGGCGGCATGATCATCGGCAAGTATGTGGCCGACTTCTGTGAAGAGAACACCCTGGAGATAGACACCTCGCTGGCCGAGCGCTTCGTGGCTCAGGTACGAGATGAGATAGATAGCTTGGTCGAGGGGCAGGGCAACGAGTCTGCCTATGAGCTTAAGCGCGAGATGCAGCGCATCATGATGGACTATGTGGGCATCTTCCGTAATGGCCCAGAGCTGACCAAGGCGGTCGAGGAGCTAGAGGCTCTGCTGATCCGCTCGCGTAACTTGGGCCTTAAGTGCAAGAAGCGTCATGCCAACCCAGAGCTGGTGGAGGCGCTAAGAGTCAAGCGTATGCTCAAGGTGGCGTTAACGGTTGCCTGCGGCGCCGAGGCGCGCACCGAGAGTCGCGGCGCCCACGCCCGTGAAGATTATCCGCAGCGTAACGATAAAGAGTGGCTCAACCGCACGCTCTCCTCCTGGCCGAGCGTGGATGCTACCCGTCCTCAGCTGGATTACGAACAGCTGGATGTGATGAAGATGGAGCTGCCACCTGGCTATCGCGGCTATGGTATCAATAACGCCATCGCCCATCCGGACACAGAGAAGCGTGAGAAACAGATAGTCGAGATCTTGAGTAACCTGGGTGAGGATGCCGACCGCCATGAGCGCCAGCACGCGCTGATGCCGTTTGAGGTGCCAGAATCCCTTAGAGAGAAGAATGAGCGTTTGCATGATAAGCCGCTCGGAAACAGACAGCAGCTTGGAGAAGAAAGCAAATGAGTCAGGGTCGTACACTAACCTTTAATATCTTCCGTTATGATCCTCAGATGCCGGACGATAAGCCCAAGATGGTCAAGTATCAGCTGGAAGAGGCGCCGGGCATGACAGTGTTTATCGCGCTGAACATGCTGCGTGAGCAGCAGGATCCGTCACTGCAGTTCGATTTCGTCTGCCGCGCCGGGATCTGCGGTAGCTGCGCCATGGTGATCAACGGTTATCCCACCTTGGCCTGTCGCACCCTGACCAGCAAGTATCCTAAAGGGGAGATCACCCTGATGCCGCTGCCGGGTTTCGAGCTTATTGGTGACCTGTCGGTCAACACGGGTAAGTTTATGCGTGAGCTGGCGGAACGTCTCAAGCTGTGGCTGCACCCGAGAAACGATGAGGCGGACATTCACCGCATCGAGGCGCCCATGGATCCCGAGGAGGCGGCCAAGCTCTATGAGCTGGAGCGCTGCGTCGAATGTGGTGTGTGTGTCTCGGCCTGTGCCACTAAGCAGATGCGCGACACTTTCGTCGGGGCCGTCGGCATGATGAAGATCGCCCGTTTCGAGCTCGACAGTCGCGATGCCCGCAGCGTGGAAGACTTCTATCACGTGATAGGCAATCAGGATGGGGTATTTGGTTGCATGACCCTGCTGGGCTGTCAGGACAACTGTCCTAAAGACCTGCCGCATATGCAGCAGATCGCCTATCTCAGACGTAAGATGGCGACCGCTTTGGTATAAGCCTATAACGCTTAGTCGATTGCACCATCCTTCACAAGAAGCCTGCCCGAGCAGGCTTTTTTCTTGGCACCAAATCCACCACTTGGCTTACTTTTATCAAAAATATTTTGATAAAAGTAAGGTTTTTAGCCAGTCTATGCTTAATAGAAATTCACTCAAAGAGAGTGCCGAACGCGGCGGGGAAACAGGCGATGCAGGTCAATGATCTATTGTTATTTGTAAGGGTCGCCGACTGCGGCAGCCTGAGCGGCGCGGCGGTGGAGCTGGAGATTTCCGCGGCGGTGGCCAGCGCCAGCCTGAAGCGGCTGGAGAAGGAGCTGGATACCGTGCTCTTCATCCGCAGCACCCGCAGCCTGAGGCTGACCGACGCCGGCGAGCGTTATCTCAGCTATTGTCGTCGGGCGCTGGAGGACCTGCGTCTCGGCGAGCAGGCGCTGGCCTGCGCCAAGTCGCAGATTGCCGGCAAGCTGAGTGTGGCCCTGCCGTCCGATGCCGGGCGCAACTATATTCTGCCCTGGCTGGATCATCTGATGGACGAATATCCCAGGTTACAGCTGAGGCTGCATCTCGCCGACAGCCTGACCAACTTCTATCACGACAAGATAGATGTTGCCCTGCGTAGCGGCACCCCAAAGGATTCTAGCCTGGTGGCCTTTAAGATCTGCTCGGCCCAGCGCATCCTGTGTGCCTCGCCCGAGTATATTGCTGTCCATGGCCGCCCCGAAACCCTAAGCGATCTAGAGAAGCATAACTGCTTGTTTTTCATGTTAGATGAGAAGACCCACGACCAATGGTGTTTCTATCGCGACGGTCAGAGTCACAGGGTGAGGGTGTCGGGCAATCGCACCTGTAACGACGCCGAAGTCGCCCGCAAGTGGGCGTTGGCGGGCAAGGGGATCGTCTACAAGTCATCCCTAGATCTGGCGGATGACCTGGCCAGCGGCGCCCTGGTGCCGCTACTGACCCAGTACAGCGGCGAGAGCGCCGATCTCTATCTTGTGTGCCCCGGGCGCCAACATGTGACGCCTCTGGTGCTGACCCTGAGGGAGCATCTGCGCCAGCGCTGCCAGCAGCGCGCCAAGCGCCTCGCCGCGGCTTTTACTCAGCAGGCATAAAAAAAGCCGCATCTTTGCGGCTTTTTTATCGATAACATTTTAAGACTAATATTAGGACTTATATTAAGACTTATATTAAGATTTGGCGCGTTTCATCGCGGTGAAGAACTCTTCGTTGGTCTTGGTCATGGCCAGCTTGTCGATGAGGAACTCCATGCCGCTGACTTCGTCCATCGGATTGAGGATCTTACGCAGGATCCACATCTTCTGTAGCTCGTCCGGTGTGGTCAGCTTCTCTTCGCGACGGGTACCCGAGCGGTTGAAGTCGATGGCAGGGAAGACGCGCTTCTCGGCGGCCTTACGAGACAGATGCAGTTCCTGGTTACCCGTACCCTTAAATTCTTCGTAGATCACTTCGTCCATCTTAGAACCGGTATCGACCAGCGCGGTGGCGATAATGGTCAGGCTGCCGCCGTGTTCGATGTTACGTGCGGCGCCGAAGAAGCGCTTAGGACGATGCAGTGCGTTGGCGTCAACACCACCGGTAAGTACCTTACCTGACGAAGGAATCACTGTGTTGTACGCGCGCGCCAGACGGGTGATAGAGTCGAGCAGGATCACTACGTCTTTCTTGTGTTCAACCAAACGCTTGGCCTTCTCGATAACCATCTCGGCTACCTGTACGTGACGGCTGGCGGGCTCGTCGAAGGTAGAGGCAACCACTTCACCCTTCACCAGGCGTTGCATCTCGGTCACTTCTTCCGGACGTTCGTCGATCAGCAGTACCATGAGCACAACTTCTGGGTTGTTGTAGGTGATGCTCTGGGCAATGTTTTGCAGCAGCAAGGTCTTACCTGCCTTCGGCGGCGCTACGATCAGACCACGTTGGCCCTTACCGATTGGCGAGCAGAGGTCGAGAATACGGGCGGTAATATCTTCGGTTGAACCGTTACCACGTTCCATTCGGATACGTTCTTCTGCATGAAGTGGGGTTAAGTTTTCGAAGAGGATCTTGCTGCGGGAGTTTTCGGGTTTGTCGAAGTTGACTTCACTGACTTTCAGTAGCGCGAAATAACGTTCACCTTCTTTCGGGGGACGGATTTTACCAAAAATGGTATCACCGGTGCGCATGTTGAAGCGGCGAATTTGACTCGGTGAAACATAGATATCGTCTGGACCTGCCAGGTAAGAACCGTCTGCGCTACGAAGGAAACCAAAACCATCTTGCAGGATTTCGAGTACCCCGCCACCGAAAATATCTTCACCGCTTTTGGCGTGGGCTTTAAGGATTGCGAAAATAATGTCCTGTTTGCGGGCTCGGGCCATGTTCTCGATTTTCATATCCTGAGCCAGAATGACTAGGTCTGAAATCGACTTCTCTTTTAATTCTGATAAATTCATCGTGGTGGGTCTTGTATATTGCGAGACAAAGCTATTTTGGGACTAATAGCATAAAGTTGTTTGGATATTAATCGAAATAGCGAGGTGTGGTTAATGAGAAAGTTTCTGGTTATTAAAGTAGCACTATAGGAGCAGGGCGTCTAGAAATTTAGCGACCCTCGACACAATTACTTGACCAAGCTGTGTCGAGAATCACTTTCTATGACAAAAATGTCATAGGGGTCGAAGCATTATAGTTGTGCGTCGATGAACTCTTTAAGTTGAGTCTTAGAAAGGGCGCCTACTTTAGTGTCGGCTAGCTCACCATTCTTGAACAGAAGCAGTGTTGGAATGCCACGCACGCCGTACTTAGCCGGAGAGGCGTTGTTTTGGTCTACGTTTAGCTTAGCGATAGTTACCTTACCGGCATATTCGTCTGCAACGTCATCCAGGATTGGGGCGATCATTTTACAAGGGCCGCACCATTCTGCCCAGAAATCAACGAGGACTGGCAGGTCTGATTTTAAAACGTCGTTTTCAAAGCTGTCGTCGCTTAGGGTAATAATTTTATCGCTCATGATGTTCTCCAGTTAGGGTGCCATTGCTGGTTTGTTAATGGCTTAACCTGTATATTGGGTCTGAAATTCGCTTTTCAAGAGTTATTCGCGGCTTTCAACGGTCTTTTTTTATTAGCCGTTATTTCAAACGATCGAGTTCCTTATTGCAACCCTAACTGGTATGCTTGCGCTATGAGCGAAACACATTTAACTAATCAAAAGTTTGCCGACTTTTCTCTGCATCCAGAGATACAACAGGCACTAGTCGAAAGCGGCTTTGAATATTGCACGCCTATCCAGGCATTATCATTACCGATTTTACTCGAACATAAAGATATCGCAGGCCAAGCGCAGACGGGTACAGGTAAAACCCTGGCTTTTCTGGTCGCCACCTTCAATCATCTGCTAACCACACCTATCCCCGACGGACGTCAACTCAATCAGCCAAGAGCCATAGTGATGGCACCGACCCGCGAACTGGCTATTCAGATCGCCAAGGACGGGGAGCTGCTGGCGAAACATACCGGCCTTAAGGTGGGTATTGTCTACGGCGGCGAGAGCTACGAAGTGCAGCGCAAGGTGTTGGACAAGGGCGTCGATATCCTGATCGGTACCACTGGTCGTATCATAGATTATGTGCGCCAGGGGGTGATCAACCTCAGCGCCATTCAGGCGGTGGTGTTGGACGAAGCCGACCGTATGTTCGATCTCGGTTTCATCAAAGATATCCGCTTCCTCTTCAGACGTATGCCAGACGCCAACGAGCGTTTGAACATGCTGTTCTCGGCGACTCTGTCGATGAAGGTGCAGGAGCTGGCCTACGATCACATGAATGATCCCGAGAAGGTCGAGATCGCGCCAAGCGAGAAGACATCTAAAAACATCACCGAAGAGATCTTCTATCCGTCGATGGAAGATAAGATGCGTCTGCTGCTAACCTTGATCGAAGAAGATTGGCCAGAGAAGGCGATCGTATTCTCTAACACTAAACACAGCTGTGAAAACCTCTGGGCTCACCTAGAGGGTGACGGTCACCGTGTTGGTTTGCTTACCGGTGATGTACCGCAGAAGAAACGTATCCGTATTCTCGAGCAGTTCACCGAGGGTCAGCTGGATATCCTGGTCGCCACTGACGTTGCGGCGCGCGGTCTGCATATCTCAGACGTGTCTCATGTCTATAACTATGATCTGCCCGATGACTGTGAAGACTATGTACACCGTATCGGTCGTACCGGTCGTGCGGGTCAGAAAGGGGTCTCTGTCAGTTTCGCTTGTGAAGAGTACGCCCTGAACCTGCCGGCTATCGAGCACTATATTCAACATAGTATTCCTGTGACTAACTACGACAGCGAAGCGCTGCTCGATGATATTCCGCCACCAGTGCGCATTCATCGTAAGCACTCGCCACGTCCTACAGGCCGTTCCGGTGGTGGTAAGCCACAGGGTGGTCGTCCAGGTGCTCGTCCAAGACGCCACGATAGGACCCGTAGACACAGTTAATGAAGCACTCTGGCGTCAGTCCCTTGTATGCGGCCATTACCTTAGGCTCGAATAGTTTCAATATGCTGGTGGCGCAAACCCGCGCCGGCAAGCCGACCGTAGTGGCCAAGTATAAGCGCAAGGTACGCCTTGCCGAGGGGATAGGCGCTGATGGTGTGCTCTGCCCCGAGGTGTTTGACCGCGGCTTGGATTGTCTGCAGATGTTTTCGCAGATGCTGGACCGCGAGGGGGTGAGTCGTGACAATATTGCCGTCATCGCCACGGCGACGCTGCGCAGTATCAGCAACGCAGACGCCTTCTGCGAGGCTGCCTTACCTATCCTGGGGCAACCCATAGAGATCATCTCCGGCCTGCGAGAGGCTGAGCTTATCTATCAGGGCATGGTCGCCACCACTGTGGGTGAGGGGCGACGCCTGGTGATCGATATCGGCGGCGCAAGTACCGAGTTCATCATAGGCGATGGCAATAAGGTGCTGCTTAAGACCAGCCTTCCCATGGGCTGTGTCACCTTCAAGGATAAGTTCTTCAACAGCTTCCCATTTCAACAACTGGATTTCGATGCGGCCCAGAGCCAGGTCGAGACCGCCCTGGGTGACTATCGCAGGCAGCTGACCGATTATGGCTGGCACTGTGTGGTTGGCGCCTCGGGTACGGTACAGTCTGTGGTCGAGCTGCTCAATGATCGTGGCGTCTCCGCCACCATTACCCCGGCAGTACTTGCCGATCTCAGGGGTGAGGTGCTGGCACAGACAGATGAGAGCCTGCGAGACATTCGCGGCCTGCATAGCGAGCGCGCGCCCACCTTCGCCGCTGGCTTAGCTATACTATCTGCCCTGTTTAATCTGCTCGACATTCAATCCCTCAATCTCTCCGGCGGCGCCCTGAGAGAAGGCGTGCTGCATCAACTTGCCCAGCGAGTCTTGGCCGCCTAATTCTGCCTTTTATCGGCGATAGCCAACATTTAGATGGCACCCTTCAAGTTCGTAATTTCTTACCTCTTGCTAAGCAGTATTTAAATTATCTAAATATTTTCATATGTTTATCTAATTTCTCTAGCCTTCTTATTCTCAGCATCTCTACATGAAGATCTTTTGTATATTGAAGATTGTATAAAATATGTCTTTTGTGTTATGTTTTTGTTGCGTTCAGGGGCCGTACCCATAAAACACCACATTCATCGCCCTGAATGTCAGCAAAATAATAAAGAGAAGGGAGATAAAACTTATGTCAGGAAGTAACGCTACTAGGCGTTTTGTCCCGAGGAAAACCTTGGCGGCAATCGCAGTCGGCTCGGCGCTCATGCTGTCTGCGCCCGCCGCGATGGCGGCCGATGGTCTGGGCACAATTAAAGGGCACATCACGAGTTCTGTCGGCGCAGATGTTAATAACGCCAAGGTGATCATTCGCCACGAGAGCAAGGGTATAGTCAAAGAGACCACCACAGGTGCCAACGGCAGCTTTTCATTGAAGGGCCTGCCCATAGGTAACTACACCATCACTATCGTCAAAGATGGTTTCTACCAGGTACAAGAGCAGCATGTAGCCGTGACCGTAGGTAACGCCTTGACCTTCGATGTGGCGCTGGATGCCCAGAACAACGAAGTTGAGCGTATCGCGGTGACAGGCGCCCGCATCAGTCGTGTCGATACTTCGAGCACCACTAACTCTCAGGTGATCTCTATCGAGGAGCTTAATCAGCTGCCGGTAGAGTTAGACTCCACCTCAATCGCATTGTTGAGCCCTGGCGCGGTCGCGGGTGATAACGGTTTCGGCGGCGTCGCCATCGCCGGTTCTTCGGTGGCCGAGAACGGCTACTATCTGAACGGCCTGAACATTACCGATCTGCGTAAGGGGATGGGCGATATCGATCTACCTTGGGAGGCGATCTCGCAGACCGAGGTACAGACTGGCGGCGTGTCGGCGGAATATGGCCGTTTCATCGGTGGTGTGGTCAACCTGGTGTCTAAGTCGGGTGACAATGAGTGGAAGTTCGGCGCCAAGGCCGAAGTCGCCCCGGATGCCCTGGCCGAACCGGTGCCGCGCATGAAAGATGACGGCAGCATAGAAACCGTATCCGATGCCTATTGGCAGGAAACCGAATATAACCTCTGGGCGTCTGGCGCCCTGATCGAAGACAAGCTCTTCTTCTACGGCCTGTGGAACCCCTATGGCGAGGAGTCGACCGCCTATGGTGAGACTACGCTGCGCGACAAAGAGTGGGACACCAATCGCTGGCTTACCAAGGTGGACTGGTTTATCCATGAGGATCACTCTATCGGTGTGATGGCCTTCAGCAACGAAGGGGATTATGCCAGCACCCAGTATCGTCGCAATGACGACGGTAGCCGTGGCGACGCCATCGGCCTTACCGAAAGCACCTATGGCGGCATCGGCTGGAACGCCCAGTACACGGGTTATTTGACCGACGATATTACCCTGTCGGCCATGTATGGTGAGATCACTCAATCGACCAAGGACAACTCGGGCACCCTAGATCAATCCACCTATGAAGACTACCGCTCGGGCAGCTATCAGCGTCTGGGTGACTGGGTCGGCTATGGTTCGTCTGAGACAGAAGATAAGCGTATCACCTACCGTATCGATCTGGACTGGGTGATTGGCGACCATACCCTGCGCGCCGGTTATGATTATGAGCGTCTCGAGATCGCCGACTTCTACACCCCACACGGTGATGGCTGGTATGAGTATTACACCGCCGGTGCCGATAACGCCTACGGCCTGGCCGAAGGCACAGAGTATGCGGATCTGCGTATCTGGGGTAAGGCGAGTGAGACTGAAAACGTACACACCGCCCTGTATGTGTCCGATACCTGGATGGTCACCGATACGGTAACTGTAAACGCTGGCGTGCGTTACAGCGAGTTCAGTAACACCACAGGCTCTGGCGACAAGTACGTCGACCTAGATGGTCAGTTTGCGCCGCGTCTGGGCGTGACCTGGGATGTGATTGGCGATGGTTCGAGCAAGGTTTACGCCTCTTATGGTCGTTACTTCCAGCCGGTATCACCTAACACCAACCTGCGTATGGCTTCTGCGGCCTACGATTCGCATATCGTCAGCCATCTTAATGGCGTGAACGCCGACGGCTCGCCTATTCTGGGTGATGAGATCTCTCGCCGCGTGGTGGCCGACGGCACAGTGCCCGATGCCGACCAGTTGTTTAACAACAAGGCCGGTTCCATGTATTCGGACGAGTTTGCCCTGGGCTTCCAGCAGCAGCTTAACGATGACTGGGCCGTGGGCATTCGCGGTGTCTATCGCGACCTGAAGCAGTCGATCGAAGACGTCTCCTTCAACTACGGGATGAACCAGTGGATCAAGGAAAACTATGATTCTTCCTGGTATGCCGGTAATGGCGAGACCAGCGCCGAAGACTACTTCGTCGGTGGCTGGTTCCCGACGCTGACCAACCCAGGCATAGGCACAGAGATTAACTATGATGTCGACGGCGATGGCGTGAAAGAGACGGTTAACGTGACCGCAGATCAGATGGGCTTCCCTAAGGCGACTCGTACCTATAAGGCAGTTGAGCTGAGCTTTAGCGGTAACGTGACCGAAGACTTTACCCTCAACGGTTCCTATACCTGGTCTAAGAGTGAAGGTAATACAGAGGGTCTGGTGCGTTCGGACAACGAGCAGGCCGATCCGGGTTGGACCACCTCGTTCGACTATCCTGAGTTGATGGACAATGGCGATGGCTATCTGCCTAACGACAGACGCCACAACTTCAAGCTCTATGGTGTGTATCACATCACGGATGACTTGAGTGTCGGTTTCAACTCTTACCTGCAATCGGGTCGTCCGATCAATGCCTTCGGCTTGCATCCGGCGGATCAGGGTTACTGTGTGAAGGCTATCGCCATCGACGGTACCTGTTATGGTCGTGACTGGTACGGCGCTTCCTCTTTCTACGCCAATGGCGAGGCGGCACCGCGTGGCAGCATGGGACGCACAGACTGGGTCTACAACATAGATCTTAACCTGTCCTACACCATGGACTTCGATACGGCGGGACGCCTGAACTTCAAGTTGAACGTGTACAACCTGTTTAACTTCGACGGTATCACAGGTGTGGATGAGCAGTATGAGCTAGACAGTGGCGATAAGAACATTCGCTACGGCTATGCCGACAGCTTCCAGACACCAAGGTATGTACGAGCGTCGGTACGCTACGACTTTTAATCTTTAGTCAGATCAAAAAAGGCCGCAATTGCGGCCTTTTTTATTGATGCGGGTTTAGTCGAGGATCTTCGCCAGATCCACCTCGAGTGAGGTTTCTGGGCGTTCGACAATACGGCCAATCTCCTTGTCATCCTGCTTCACGATGAAGGTTGGGATGCGGGTAAAGTCATACTTGGCAGCTAGGCCTTCTGGGTCGAGTTTCTTACGATCCACCCCTATGTAGGTCACCTTGATGTTCGGGTTGTTGGCCGCTTCCATGATGCGGATGAAGCGCGGCGTCTCACGGTGACAATCTGGGCACCAGGTACCTATGATGACGACAATCTCGGTCGGTGTCTGCAGCTTCTTGATTGGCTCGATGGCAGCCTCGTCGACCTGGTAGCTCTTATAGCCCTGGGTGAAATCATCAAGCTCTGTGACTAAGGTTTGGGCTTGTACTTCGCCGGTCAGTATCACTTCCTGTTTCTCCTCACTGCAGGTGGCGATAAAGCCTTCCTGCTTTTCATCGAATGCACAGCCATTATTTGCCAGTGCCTGAGTGCTAAAGAACAGCGCTGTGGTGGCAAGTAATGCTTTAATATTATTGGTCATAAATAGTACCTCAGGCCCATAGACAAAAACCAGAATTGAGAATTCATTTCATTCTGATGCTATTCAATCATCTAAGTTGCACCGAGAGTAGCGCGAATGCGGCGAGCTGTTAACTGGATCACGCCATGACGCTTCGCTTGGCGCAGGGCTTCACACATTTGTCGCTAAATTGCAGAAATTTTCTGCGCTCGGCAACAAGGTGTTAACCCTGCGAGCCACCTATTGCTGATTAGGCGGTGACCAGCTTGGCCAGATCGGCCGGGCGATAGTAGACAGACTTGAGCACCTTGCCCTGACGCACCACTTTGCCAGCCATCTCCACATCCTTGGCGCACTTGGCGATGATGAAGTCGCCCTTGCGGCTGCCGACGATCTCCACGCCCTGCTTGGCATAGTGGGCTATGGTCTCTTCCAGTTCCTGCTCGTTACGGCACACCTTGCTCATGTTGCTCGAATGCACCTCGTCCCAGCAGCGGATGAAGTCGATGTCGCGGTTCTTGGCGACATGCAGCAGCAGATCGATCACATAGCTGATCTCCAGGCGATCACTCATCTGTGTGGCGCCGAGATGCACCAGGCGGCCCATGAGTACATATACGGAGTCGACTATGGCATCGGCCTGCTCGACGCGGCTATCGGCCTCGGCCAGCTCGGTCAACTCCTCGATGGCGAGCGAGGTGTGCAGGGTATCGGCCTGCTCATCCAGGCTGGTCTCATCTTCGATAGGCAGATCGAAGGTGGAGCGGAACTGGTGGATGTCGCGGTAGAGGTGGTCGTAAAGGGGCTGATCGAGTGCGGTCAGTTTCATCTGTGTGCCTTATGGGTCTTGAATGTCTATATGCGTGGCGGCAATTTTAATTTAACCGGTCGCTAATTGAAAGTTAGCTCCCTTATACCGGCTGGGTTAGAGACATACGAGCGCGAGAATAGGGGATTACCTGCTATCTGGGTGACTTTTTTCCCATGATGAAAGCCAGCGATATATGTGGATATCCTGCATAACCAGTCTCAAAAAGCTGCTCTTGGTGAATTTGTACGCTTTATTGGACATAAGCCCTTTGGTCTCATGGCGTTGATATGCCCGCCCGGTCTGGACTGGATTGTTAAAAATGTGTAACTATGTTTGACCCGTCTGGCGATGAAACGGCCCATTCATAGTTTAAATGGCTAGTCTGATCGCCGGGGAGAAGAATAGGAAACCCCATAATTATAATAAGGATTACCCATGACCTCTCATCAGCAGTCGCCAGAACAGCCTGGCAGAGATTCGAGTCCCGCGTCCGCTAAACGCCACAAGCAGCCGACGCTACTAGATGCCCTGATCCCCATTATCGCCCTGGTCTGTATGTTAACGGCCTCTGTGTATCTCTTCTCGTCCGACAGCTCCTATGGCGCCAACCAGATCGCCCTGATCATGGCGGCCTGTATTACTCTGGTTATCGGGGTGAAGAACGGCTACAGCTGGAAGGAGATGGAGGCGGGTATCGTCAAGAGTGTCTCGCTGGCCACAGGCGCCTTGCTGATCCTGTTTTCGGTCGGCTCCCTGATCGGCACCTGGATCTTGGCCGGAACCGTGCCGACCATGATCTTCTATGGTATGAAGATCTTAAACCCAGATTATTTCTATGCCGCCTCCTGCCTACTGTGCGCTGTGGTGGCCCTGAGTATCGGTAGCTCCTGGACGGTCGCCGGCACCTTAGGCATCGCCCTAATCGGTGTCGCCGGTGCCATGGGGCTGAGCGTCGAGATCACCGCCGGCGCCATCATCAGCGGTGCCTACTTTGGTGACAAGATGTCGCCCATGTCAGACACCACTAACCTGGCGCCCGCGGTTGCCGGCAGCGAGCTGTTTGGCCATATTCACCACATGGTGTGGACCACGACTCCGAGCATATTGCTTGCCCTGATAGGCTTCCTGTTTATCGGCCTTAACAGCGACAGCAGCGGCGTGGCGACGGATCTGGTCGCGACCATGGCGCGTATCGAGACCCAGTATCATCCCGGCCTGCATCTGCTACTGCCCCTGCTGGTGGTGTTAGTGCTGGCCTACAAGAAGTTACCTGCCTTCCCGACCGTGATTCTGGGTACCCTGGCCGGCGCCATCTGCGCGGCGTTGTTTCAGTTCGACGGGGTGATCAAGTTCGTCAACGACGACAGCCTGCCGACTATGGTCGCCCTGGTGAAGGGGATCTGGGTTGCCATGTTCGATGGCTATACCGCCAACACGGGTGATAAGACGCTCGACAGCCTGCTGAGTCGCGGCGGCATGAGCAGCATGGTCAATACCGTCTGGTTGATCCTCTGCGCCATGGCCTTCGGCGGCGTGATGGAAAAGACAGGTCTGCTGCAGCGTCTGCTGCAAGGCGTGCTGCGTCTGGTGAAATCCAGCGGCAGCCTGATCATCACCACCCTGGCGAGCTGCATCGGCGCCAACTTGATCACGGGCGATCAGTTTATTGCCATCTTGCTGCCGGGTCGTATGCTCAAGGTCGAGTATGAGAAGCATGGTCTGGCGCCGGTTAACCTGAGCCGCGCTCTGGAAGATTCGGCCACCATCACCAGCCCCTTGGTGCCCTGGAACACCTGTGGCGCCTACATGGCTAGTACCTTAGGCGTGGCGACCATCGCCTATCTGCCTTTCGCCTTCTTTAACCTCATCTGTCCTTTCGTCAGTGCGGCTTATGCCTACTATGACTTTAAGATTGAGCGGCTCGATGAGAGTGACGGTGTGGAGGCCGTGGCCTAGCTTTATCGCCCAAGCAGCTTTGTTTGGTGTTAGAAGCATAAAAAAATCCGCCCGGCGAAATCACTGGCGTCGTGCCGGGCGGGAGCAATAAAGTGATGGTGGGTGGTGCCTAAGGGCGCCATTGCTTAATGAAGATTAGGCCGGGCATATTTGGCGGTGAGTTGTTCCAGATAGGGCTGTACCGCCTTATCGCCCCAGTCTAGATAACCTCTTAAAAATCCGATTAAATTCCCCTCGCCGTCGAAGGCGTAGGTGGCGGGCACTATGTTGGCCGGCAGCATCTTTTCCACCTGCCGCTGAGGATCGATCAGCGTGGGGTATCCCGCCAACTGGTGGCGAGCCAGAAAGGCACCCACCTCGTCATGGGCCTCGTCGATGGACAGGGGCAGCACCACAAGATCTTTGTCGAGATTGTCCCGTCTTATCTTATCCATCATGGGGATCTCCTTGATGCAGGGGGCGCACCAGGTGGCCCAAAGATTGATTAAGACCAGCTTGCCCCGGTAGTCGCTTAGCCTGACCTGCTGGCCGCTGAGATTCTCGAATGTGGCCTCGTCGACCCGGCGGGCGCTGGTCATCTCCACGAAGCGCGACATGATCATCGGCTTTGGCAGGTTCTCTCCCGTGTCATACACCTTGGCGCTCGGCATCACGGCCAGGGCGTTGCCTGTCGGTGTCATTAAACTTAGAGCGGACAGGATGAGGCTGAGCAGGACAAGTCGTGGTTTTCTCATGATCTATCTTCCTGAGAGGTGTTAAAGGATGCGGCGCCAGCTGTCTGCCTGAAATACCAGAATATCGCTAGAGCCAGCAGGCAGAGCGGCGCGAAGAACAGCAGGGCGGTGCCGGCACTTAGGCTGGGCATATAGCGGATACGCTCGCCGTAGCGGGCCACCATGAAGTCGACTATCTCATCGCTCGTCTTGCCCTGCTCCAGCTGCAGATAGATCTCCGCCTTGAGCTCGTTGGCTATCGGACTCTGGGAGTCCAGCAGGCTCTGGTTGGTGGACATGGGGCAGCGCAGGCCAGAGGCGATCGCTATCGCCTGATGCTTAAGTTGAGCGGGCGTGCGCCATCGAGGGCTTCCATCTGTTTCTGCTAGCGGCTGGGCTTGGGCGTGAGTTGGTCCAAGGCTGCAGGCGAGTGCGAGCAAGAGTAATATCCAATATCCTTTCATCATCAGGCTCCCTTTACTGCCAGTTGCGGCGAGGGCGCTCGAGACAATTGGTGCACCTTGCGTGGCAGCAGCAGGCTCAGGCCGGCAAGCATCATGATGAGGCCGCCTATCCAGATCCAACCGATCAGGGGTTTGTGGCTGATGCGGATCAGAAACTCCTCCTCGCTCAGCCTATTGCCCATGGAGATATAGAGATCGGCAAACAGGCTGCGATGGATCCCGGCGGCGGAGATCTGCATGGCGTTGCTGTTAAAGGTCTGACGCTGGGGATAGAGGTAGGCAAGATGCTGCTCGCGTCTGTCTCTCACCTCTATCTTGGCCTGAAGCGCACTGTAGCTGGTGTGGGAAACGGTTTCGGTCGCCCGGTAGATAAAGGTATAGCCCGCCACCTCCTTGCCTTGGCCCGGCCCCATTCTGAGTAGCTCCTCCTGTTGAAAATAGCTGGAGCAGGTGGCCCCAAGTATGCTCAGGGCCACACCCAGGTGAGCAAAGCACATGGCGTAGTAGCGCCTGTTATTCCCAGGGCCTGTGAACGTCGCCAGGCGTTTATGCAGATAGAGCCCAGTACAGCCAAGCAGCCAGAGGCAGGCGAAGCTGCCAAGCAGGAAGTGGGCAGCAAACTCTGTCAGCAGCAGAGTATTGAGAGCGAGGCTGATAAACAGGCAGATAGCTGCCAGCGCCGTTAACTGTCTTAGCATGCCAGGGTTTGATACTTGCCAGCGCATCAAAGGCGCGGCGCCCATGACCAGACAGATAAGCCAGGTCAGCGGGATGAAGAGGCTATTAAAGTAGGGGGCGCCTACCGAGATGTTCTGACCGCTTGCTACCTCATAGAGCAATGGATAGCAGCTGCCCAGCAAGATGGACATGGCGGCGACCAGCAATAAGAGGTTGCCCAGCTGCATCAGACTTTCCCGGCTCAGCATATTGCCATCTATCTGTCTGTGCAGCCTGGGGAGGCGGTGCAGTAGCAGGGTAAAGCCGCAGATAGAGACCAGGGCAAATAGGGTCAACATGGCGCCACCGCGCAGGGGATCGGCGGCGAAGGCGTGAACCGACTGCACCACGCCAGAGCGCACCAGGAAGGTGCCCAGCAGGCAGAGACTGAAGCCTAAGATTGCCAGAAACATGCTAGTGCCATGAAACCTGTCTCGACGCTCGCCCAAGATTAATGAGTGCATCAGAGCCGTGGCAACCAGCCAGGGAATAAAGGAGGCATTTTCCACCGGGTCCCAGAACCACCATCCGCCCCAGCCCAGCTCGTTGTAGGCCCACCAGGAGCCGAAGGCGTTGCCGCCGGTCAACATGGCCCAGGCCAGTATCGCCCAGGGGCGCATCAAGCGGCAGTGCTGTTTCAGCGGCTGACTGTTATCCAGCAGGGCGGCGATGGCGGCGGCGAAACAGACCGCCAGTCCCACATAGCCGATAAAGAGTAGCGGCGGATGCAGAATCAAGCCTATGTCCTGCAGTATGGGGTTGAGATCCCGCCCCTCCACCGGGATGCCGGGTAGGAGCCTGGCGAAGGGATTCGATCCTATGAGTAAGAAGGCGATTAATCCGGCCTGGATGGCGCCCAGCACGGCGTGGAGGTAGTGAAAAAATGGGGCTTTGCCGTGTTTTAGGCTAATCACACTGCTCCAGATCCCCATAACGGCGACCCAGAACAGCATAGAGCCTTCGTGGCCACCCCAGACGGCGGCTAGCTTATAGAGGCTGGCCAGCTGGGTGTTGGAGTTGTTGGCCACATAGGCCACGGAAAAATCGTTGCTGAGAAACAGATAGGCTAGGATAAACAGGCTTGTCATCTGCGCCAGGCTATTAAGGCGAATAAAGAGGGGCTGGTAAGGCTTAAGCCTGAGTTTGACCCCGCAGACAGGCATGACAGGGCTCATGGCCGTGAGTAAACACAGGGTCAAGGAGATAATAAGAAGTAGTAAGCCAATTTCCGCTGTCATGATCTCGCCTTCAGCCAAGGGGACCAAGCTACTCATCTATTTGCTGGTGATGGATAAGCCTGGTCTGTCTCTGTTTTGGCCTCACCTTAGGCGAACTCCCAAGCGGATTCTGTGAGCTAAAGCAGGGTCCGTTTTACCCGTTTTCCCGCTCAATATTTTTCATAACTCAAAAAGCCACTTGAGCTTTTTTGAGATCTAAAAATGTCGCTTTTAAAACTAAAAAATCACACGTGAACACGTCTTAAGCCTCTGTTTAAATTGATTTTATATCTGTTCACAACTCACGAAAAATTCCGTGTGCGCCAGCTCAACTTTTTTCTTCTTTGTCTGTGAAAAATACTGAAATTGCTCAGTTGTATAAGTCGTTCGGTTAACGATTAGGTTTATTCCAATTAATTCCCGCCAGCGAAAAGGATGAGCTGATTTGGAATTAAACATAAACAGATAAAACTAAAAATATTTAGGAGTGAATGATGAGACGATGGAAACACAAGGTAGCCTTAAGTGCGCTATTTTGTTTCGGTGCCATTGCCAATGTGAATGCCGCTGGTGGTAAATACAACAGCGTGCCCGAGATGGGCAAGACCGCCAAAGAGGCGATAGCAAACTATCAGGGCACGGAACAGGTTAATGGTGTTAAAACCCTGCAAGACTATATTGTTCAAGAAGCCGAGCTATTTGATTTCCTGTTTGAAAACCACCCTATGTTCAAATATCAGGAAGCGGGCAATCTGGTCGGCGACTATCACATCAGTGACCGGGGTGAAGAGTATCTGGATACTGGTCACAGCCCCGAATACAGCAAGAAGGCGGGCAAACCCAGAGCGGTACAGTACCGCCTTGGCGCCAAGTCGATTCTGGATTATCCCAACAACTTCGTCGGCCCAGAAAAGTGCGCCGAGTGTCACGCGACTCAATATGAGAAGTGGAGCCGTTCCCGTCACGCCAAGACGATCCGTTTCCCCGGGGATCATCCCGAGGTGGATAACGATCTCAACAAGACAATGTACGGCACTAAGGACACCTCTATTCTACCCGACGGCATCACGCCGGATGTGATCTATGCGACCGTGGGTACGCCCAGAACCAAGTATGGCTTCATCGATGCATGGTTAGTGCGCGGTTCATACCATATCGAGGGTGGTTTGCTTAAGGATGGCACGGGCAAGATGGTGGCCGGTGCCAACCAGTTCTCACGTGGCT
Organism: Shewanella alkalitolerans; assembly: GCF_019457575.1. NCBI lineage: Bacteria > Pseudomonadati > Pseudomonadota > Gammaproteobacteria > Alteromonadales > Shewanellaceae > Shewanella > Shewanella alkalitolerans. The sequence goes on from NZ_CP080422.1 coordinate 399,304, forward strand.
GGGCCGAGTGGCTGACTCCCGAGATGGCCAAGAAGATCAATGCGGTGATCCCTGAGTTCCCAACGACCCTGGAAGCCTATGGTGGTTCAGGCTCTCACCAGTGGGGCATGAGCTCCTATGGCGCCAAGTATCGTAAAGAGATGCTGTTCCAACCCGCCAGCTCCTACTGTGAGGTATGCCACACCTTCAAGTTCGACTTTAAGACCAAGCAGGAGTACTTCGACGCCCTGGGCGATCCTAAGAAACTGCAGGAACACACCATCAGTAAAGGGATCGCCTGTGAAGAGTGTCACGGCGCTGGCGGCCACTTAGATGGTGGTACCGGCGGCATGCAGTCTAACTGCGAACGCTGTCACCAACGCTTCCAGTACGACCCTGCCATGGCCGAAACCCCTGCCGCCCAGGAGAAGCCCGAGCTGGCCTTCGGCGTGAAGATGAAGTCGCTCTGTCCTTCTTGTGGTACCGAGGGCTCGCAGATGTATGGCTCGGCGCACTACGAGAAAGGGATGCGTTGTACCACCTGTCACGATCCTCACGAGGTTACAGACGGTACTTGGATGTCAGGCATCACTAAGCCTAAGTTGAAGACAGACTGTAAGGACTGCCACGAGGCGCAGACTGTGATTGCCAGCAACACAGACACCCACGCCAACCAGACCTGTCAGAGTTGTCACATGCCTAACATGGGCAGCTGTGAAAACTTCAAGGCGATGCAGTTCCCCGATCAGGCTGGCTTCGATGCGGTGCGTAAGTCGCACATGTGGAAGATCGATGTCGATCCTGAGCGTAAGACACTCAACCCGCCAGAAGGTCAGCCAAGGATCCAGGGACCTAAGGGTGCCAAGGGCTGGACAGTGGCCAAGAACGAAGAGGGTCGTACCTACCTGGATCTCATGTGGTCTTGTGCCCGCACCTCTATCTCAGATCACGACGTAGTGGAAAACAAAGGTTGTCATAGCCAGTTCCAGTCTGAACTCGAGACAGGCCTGCACTACAAGGATCAGCTGGAGATCTACGGTGAAGTGATGAAGTGGCAGAAGCCTATTAAAGAGGTCTTCGGTCAGGTTGAGCAGGCGCTGGTGCGTATCGATCAGCTGCTCGAGGTCACTAAGTTGTCTACCGAAGACAAGACTCAGGTGCTGATGCTGGCCGAGAAGGCACAGGCCACAGTGGATCTGATCAAGCAAGACGGCTCTTGGGGTGTCCATGGCTTCCGTTACAGCCAGAAACGTCTCGATGCGGCCCTCACCTATGTGACTCAGGCGCAGAAGATCTTAGACGGCAGCGGCTATTCGGCCAAGGCCCACTAAGTCTCTGACACCTGGAGATATCTAGGTCAATCACTAACCACCCGGCGCCTTTCCGGCGCCGGGTATTAGAGGAGAGAGAAGATGAAATCCAAACTAGGGCTATCACTGGCACTGCTGCTGGGACTAACCCCGCTGTGCAGCCTGGCGGGCGGCGGTGCCGAGATGGCACCGGCGCACAGATACGAGCATAGCCTGCATACCATCAGCCTGGCCGAGGCCGAGGCCCTGCTGGCTCAGAAAGATGTCTACTTCTTCGACGTCAACACCTTAGAGCTGTGGGCCGAGGGCTATATCCCTGGGGCCGTCTACTTCAATGTCGATAACTGGAAAACCCTGCTGCCCGAGGATAAGGCGGCGCGCATGGTGTTTTACTGCGCTAATCGCCTCTGCAATGCCAGCGAGATAGCGGCCCATCAGGTGATGAAGCTGGGCTACACCAATGTGATGCAGATGCACGATGGCATCTATGGTTGGCGCCTGTCGGGAAGAAGTGTTGAAAAACCATAACAAACAAAGTCTTGCCTGATTTTTTGAATAATAGGCATTTTGAACAATAGACCTTTTGAGCAATAGATGATTGAGAGTGTGAATATGAAAGCGAATCTACTGAAATCTTGTCGTGTCACCACCTTAGCCCTGGCCTGCACCTGGTCATTCTTTGCCGCGGCAAGCGAGTCGCCCCAGGAGGTCGAAGATGCCTCCTATGCATTGGGGGCCTCTGTCGGTCATTACATCTCGGGCAAGATCTATAACCAGGTCGACCTGGGCGCCCAGGTTAAGGTCGATACCGTGATCCAGGGGGTGATAGACGCCCTCAAGGGTGAGGGCAAGATGTCCAACGAAGAGATACTGACTCATCTCAACGCCCGCGCCGAGTGGCTCAACAACGCCAGGGCCGCCAAACTCGAAGCCTTAGCCAGCAAGCATCAGGCCGAGGGCCAGGCCTACCTGGCGGCCAACCAGGCTAAACCTGGAGTCAAGGTGACAGAATCGGGTCTGCAATATGAGGTGATTAAACAGGGCGACGGCCCTAAGCCGGTCGAGTCGGATGTGGTCACTGTGCACTATGTGGGTAAGCTGTTGGACGGCACCGAATTTGATAACTCTTATGAGCGCGACGAGCCCAACCGTTTCGCCCTGCTGTCGGTGATCGACGGTTGGAAAGAGGGGATCGCCCTGATGAATGTGGGCTCGACTTATCGCCTGACTATTCCTGCCGAGCTGGCCTATGGCAAGGAGGTCGTCGGCGTGATCCCGCCTGGCTCGACCCTGATCTTCGACGTCGAACTGCTCAAGATGGAGGCGCCCGGCGAGAACGCCCACGGCATGGGCCTCAGCGGTATGGGCATGGGCGGCATGATGGGCATGGGCCACTAGTTTAGGTTATCGGCAGTAGGTGCTTGTTATGAATAGTTTAGTGTTCGCCATGGCGGTAACCCTGGTCTGTTTTATTGCGCCCATCTGGCGCCACTATTTCATCCAAGAGGCTAACGCCCTGGCTGGCGATGCGACCATCCCTGCTAGGAAGCAGACCCTGACACCTATTGTGGTGACAGGCATGCTACTGCTGATACCACTCACTCTTTATGGCCTGCTGGGCCGCTTCAACGACTGGCATATCGGCCAGGTCGACGAAAACATCGACTACCTGATCGCCGCCGACATCAACAAGAATGCGCGCATCTTGGATGACACGCCCCTAGACAGGCTGGCCTTGCTCAACCTGGCCAATGCGTACGCCGAAGGGGGACGCTACGGCGAGGCGGTTGATACCTTAGACAAATTACTGGCAATAGCGCCCGACGCCGAGCTGTATGGCATGAAGGCGACGGCGCTCTATTACCGTGATAACCGCGCCATGAGCCTGGAGGTTTCGCTTGCGATATCTCAGGCACTGGCGCTCGACCCCGAGGAAGTGCAGTCACTACTGCTGATGGCTACCCACGCTTATCTGAATAGGGATTTTCAGCAAGCGATCGTCCATTGGCGGCAGTTACTGGACAGCGATAACCCCAACATAAACCGAGCATCGATTAACAGTGCGATTGTCAACGCTGAGCAGAAGATGGCTAACCGTACCGTGACTGCATCTGAGTAAAAGTCACCAAAATGAAAGATTCAATGAGGTCGGCATGCGTGCCGACGGATGGAGGATGCTGTGAGTGAAAATATAGAGAGACGGAGGTTCCTGAAATGCTTAGGAGCCGGCTCTTTGATGTTGGCGCCCTTGGGGTGCAGCGTTAAGGAGCAGACAGCGCAAGATGCTGCGCCGCACTATGTGATGGTGTTCGATCAAAACAAATGTGTGGGGTGTGGCGGCTGTAAGGAGGCCTGTAACAAGGCCAATAATCTGCCCGAGGGACGTTCGCGGGTGTTACTGGAGCAGCAGTCATCTGCCGTTGCCGGGCAGGCTTGTCCGCACTGCGGCAAGACAGACTGTGACTGTCAGCGTAAGTATGTGCGGGTCTCCTGTCAGCAATGTCAGAACGCCCCCTGTGTGTCCGTGTGTCCCACAGGTGCGGCCCATAGGGATCCTAAGACGGGCATAGTGACCATGGACGCCAGCAAATGCGCCGGCTGTAAATACTGTATCGCCGCCTGTCCCTACAACGCTCGCTATATCAACAGCGAGACCGATGTGGCCGACAACTGCGACTTCTGTCTGCAGAGCAAGTTGGCCAAGGGAGAACTACCGGCCTGCGTGCAGGAGTGTCGCTACGACGCCCTGGTCTTTGGTGACGCCAACGACCCCAACTCTTATGTGAGTCGCCTGCTGGCGGTGAAAGATTCGGTGCGGGTCAAGGCCCATTTGGGCACGGAGCCGAGCCTACGTTACATACCTATCGTTAAGTTGGGGGTATAGAGATGGACGGAACACTCGAATTTACTATGGGCCTCTCGGAAGGGGTCGCCTGGCCCTGGCCCATCGCCGTTTACCTGTTCTTCGCCGGTATCTCGGGCGGTGCGCTGTCGGTCGCCCTGTTTATCCGCTTTTATAAGCAGCAGAGCGCCAATACTCCCTTCCTCAAGGCATCGGCGCTGATCGCCTTCGTCACCATCGCCCTGGGCATGCTCTGCCTGGTGCTGGACCTGACCAATCCGCTGTTCTTCTGGCGCATCTTGGTCTACTACAATCTCAACTCAGTGATGTCGGTCGGGGTGATCGCCCTGTCTGCCTATATTCCGCTGGTGGCCTTGATCGCCCTGTTTGCGCTTGAGGAGGAGATACGTCGACTGCCTATGCTGGCGCCGCTGCTACCCTTGATCGACAAGCTCAGACCCTGGCGTCGTAGCTGCGAGGCCTTGGTGTTGGTGCTGGCGCTGGCGGTATGTGCCTATACGGGCTTCTTGATCTCGGCGCTCATCCGCTTCCCCATCATCAACACTTCTGTGTTGCCTGCCCTGTTTGTGGCCTCTGGCCTGTCGGCCGGCGCCGCGGCGGCCAAGATGCTGGCGGTGGGGCTGTTTAAGGAAGACAGACACAGCAGCGACATGCAGATTCTGCACGGCGCCGAGTGGCCCATCATGTTTGCCGAAGCCCTGTTCCTCTTCATGATCATCATGTCGCTGGTGACAGGTAATGCCGGTGCCCAGAGCGCCTTCGAGGCCTTCCACACAGGCAGCTGGTCCATGGTGTTCTGGCTGGGTGTCGTGGGTGTGGGATTCGGCGGCCCCTTGCTGCTGAACTTCGCCACCGGCGAGCGCTTTAGCCATTCCTCTCAGGCCTTCTACCTCTCAGGCCTGTGCGCCGTGAGCGGCATGATGTGCCTGCGGATGTTTATCCTCTACGCCGGTCAGAACTTTACCATCTGACCATCTTGCTCAGCCCCTGGGTGACAGGGGCTGATTACCAGTTATAGGAGTCATAATGAGAGCCTTTATCTTCATCTTTATCAGCGCCTTGTTTATCTCGGGTTGTGGCGCCGCCGAGAGCGATACCCACAACCACGACGGCTTAGTGATAGGCAACCACGAGCGCTGCCACATGTGCGGCATGATGGTGAAGCAATACCCAGGCCCTAAGGGCAGTCTGGATCTCAAGGGTAACGAGATGCAGCCCAAGTTCTGCTCGACCCGGGATATGTTTATGTTTGCCCTGCAACCCGAGAATCGCCGTCAGGTCGAGGCGCTCTGGGTGCACGATATGGCGGCGACCGATTGGCAGCATCCGGAGGATGAGCATTTTATCGATGCCACCAAAGCCTGGTATGTCTATGGCTCAAACCGCAAGGCGGTGATGGGCGTTGCCGTGGCGCCTTTCTCCACTCTGGCCGCGGCCGAGGCCTTCGCCCAGCAGTATGGCGGCGCGGTATTCGAATATGACGAGATCACCCTTGAGCTGCTGTCGGCAAAATAGGCAACGCCTGATGCTTAGGCCGTCGCTCGGGCAGTCGCTCAGAAAGTCGCTAAGGCCGTCATTTAGCCTTTGGCGACGACTAAGACAGTGCCTGGTGCTGGCCTTGAGTCTAGGCCTCTGCTTAGTGCCTCATCAGGCCTTGGCCGCGGATGAGCCTCAGATCATAGAGGTGGCCGATAGCGAGTCGCTGCGCATGGCGCTGGCATCTGCACCAAATGACGCCGAGATACGACTGCTGCCTGGGCGTTACCTTGGGCGTTTCGAGGTCGATCAGCCGCTGACCCTGCGAGGCGAGCCTGGCGCCGTCTTAGATGCCCAAGGCGCAGGCTCGGCGCTGGTCGTCAGCGCGTCCGGCGTGACCCTTACCCGGCTGACGATACGCAACTGGGGGCGGGATCTCTATGAGAAAGATGCCGCCATTCGTCTGCTGCCTGGCGCCAACGAGGTGACCATTGTCGCCAATGAGCTCAGTGGTCCTGGCTTTGGTATCTACGCCAGCGAGGTGAGCGACCTTAAGCTAAAGGACAATCAGATTGAGGGGGAGGCCGAGGCCTTCTTGCTGGATCGCGGTGATGGCATTCATCTGCTGAAGGTGAACTATCCCCATGTCAGTGGCAATCGCATCAAAACGGTGCGCGATGGCATCTACCTGGAGTCTGGCGTCGGTAGCCGTGTCTATGGCAATCATCTCTCTGAGCTACAGTATGGCCTGCACTATATGTATACCAAGCAGGATGAGGCCATGGATAACCTGGCCTGCCGGGTCAGCGGCGGCTATGCCTTGATGAACTCAGAGGGAATACGTTTGGTGTTTAATCGCGTGCGCGAGGCCAAAGAGTTTGGCGTGCTGCTTAATCTTACCCATGACGCCGAGATCCAGGCCAATCAGATCGAGGCCACCCAGATGCCCAATAGCGTCGCCGGGGATCTCTTTAGCGAGGGCAAGGGGCTGTTTGTCTACGGCGCCAAGCGCAATCAGATCAGCGGTAACTATATCGCAGGTAATCAGATAGGCATCGCCATGGCGCTCGGCGGCGAGGACAACCTTGTCTATCAAAACCAGTTTCTGGCCAATGCCACTCAGGTGCGTTACGTGGGAGAGACGCGAGTGGAGTGGAGTCTTCAGGGGCGGGGAAATTATTGGAGCGATTATCGGGGCTGGGATCTCGATGGCGATGGTATCGGCGATGGTCAACATCTGCCCAATGACAGTTTAGATCGCCTGTTTTGGCTGTACCCGGAGGCGAAGTTCTTGATGGAGAGTCCCCTAGTGAAATTATTGAAGTGGCTGGATAACCAGCTGCAAGGCGAACATTCGGTCGGCGTGGTCGACAGTCATCCCGTGATGGCGCCGCCACCTCTTATTGGCCCCGCCGCCTGGGAGGCATTATGAGTCAGATGGCGGTGAGCTTTAAGCAGGTGAGTCACTATTTCGATGAGCTGCGCGCCTTGAACGATCTCAGCTTCTCTCTGCCAGGGGGCAAGTTGATGGCGCTGCTGGGCCATAACGGCGCGGGTAAGTCGACCCTGATCAAGATGATCTTAGGCCTGCTTAATCCCAGCCAGGGGGAGGTGAGTGTGCTGGGGCTGACCCAGAGTCAGGCATCGAAGGTCGCCTCGACCGACATCGGCTACCTGCCGGAGAACATCAGTTTTTACGATAAGTTGACCGGCAATGAGGTGCTGAGTTACTTCGCCGCGCTTAAAGGGGTCTCTGCCCGGGCGGTCGCCCCTCTGCTGGAAGAGTTTGGCCTGGGTTATGCCCAGCACAAGGCGGTTAAGGGCTACTCCAAGGGGATGAAACAGCGCCTTGGGTTTGCCCAGGCAATACTAGCGCAGCCCAGACTGCTCTTGCTGGATGAGCCGACCGTGGGGCTGGATCCCCAGGCGTCTCAGTTTATCTATCACAAGCTTAAGCAACTGACCGCCCAGGGCTGCACGGCCATCGTCTGTACCCACGAGTTACAGCTGGTGGAACCGCAGCTGGACTTGGCCTTAGTGCTGGGGCGGGGCCGGAGGCTCGCTTTCGGCACCCTGGATGAGCTGGTGCTAAGTTGCGACCTGGGTGTGCGTATGGCCCATCCGGCTCTGAGTCGCCTGGTCGAGACCCATCCCCTATTACAATCTTTTTATCGAGATGGCGAGCTGATTTGCCCCGTCTCACAACGCGAGGTGTTGATGAAGTACCTGACCCTAGAATGCCAGCTGTTTGATGTGAAGGTGACACTTCCTGATCTGGCCAAGGTGTACCATGCCAAGATGGCGCAGATGCAGGTGATGAGCGAGCTGGGGCTCAGCCTTATCTCGGGAGAGCTATGATGTCGACCTCACTAAAACGGCCGAGTCTCCAGCTTATTCGGGTGATCGCCACCAAGGAGATGAAGGATAGCGTGCGAAATCGCTGGGTCATGGTGGTGTTTGCCATCTTCTGGCTGCTGGCCCTTTGCATGACCTTTGCAGGGAGTGCCGTAAGCGGCACACTGTCGCTGCCGAGCCTGAGCAGTGTGGTGGCCTCCTTGACCACCATCTCGGTATTTATCATTCCGCTGGCGGCCATCTTGCTTAGCTACGATGCCTTCGTGGGGGAAGAGGAGGCGGGCACCCTGCAGCTGTTGCTCACCTATCCCGTGAGCAAGTCGCAGATCCTCGTCGGCAAGTTACTGGCCCATGGCGGGGTGATCTTTACCGCCATCGCCAGTAGCTATGCTAGCAGCGCCGCCATGCTGATCCTGTTTGGCCGAGGTGAGCCCTGGGGCGAGATTCTATCGTCATTCGCGCTGCTGATCGCCAGCAGCTGTCTGCTGGCGGTGATCTTCATCCTCATCAGTTATTTGGTCAGCCTGAAGTCGGCGGAGAAGGCCAGGGCCGTCGGCAGTCTGTTAGCGCTCTGGTTCGCCCTGGTGCTTATCTATGATCTATTGCTGTTGCTGCTCCTGGTGGCGGATCTTGGCTATGCCAGCCAGTGGTTGGTGAACCTGCTCATTCTATTGAATCCGACCGATCTCTACCGCGCCATCAATATGCTCGGCGCGAGTGCCCCGCTGGGCAGTTTAGGCCTGCTGGCCCAGTATGAGTGGAGCCTGCCGCTGCTGCTAAGTGTCGGCGCTGCCTGGCTCTTGTCGCTGCTCTATTGGACGCGACGCGTGTTTATTCACAAGCTGGTATAGCCCTTGGCATTCTCTAGAGAGCCGGGATTTGGGCGCTAGTTCACACTCTGAGTCGCGGCCTGAAATCCTGGCCTGGGATTTGAGTGAGTAGTCACGGTAATTTTTGGCGAATGTTAATAAAATGCCAAAGATAACAATAAGATATTTCTAATTAACGGTTAGGAATTATTGAGGTGTCAGGTGTTAAAAATTACGCCATATCTTGAGTTCGATGATGAGGCGCACCAACTACACGATCGTACCTGTGGCGCCACGATAGGGCTGAGCTTTTCCGAGTCGGCGGTGTTAGCTCACCTGCTTTCGCAGCCCGATGCCATCTGCGACAAGGAGGCCTTGATTGCCGTGGGTTGGCCCGATCGTGTGGTGGCGGCAACCTCGCTGACTCAATGCATCAGCACCCTGCGCAAGAAGCTGGAACCCTTTCCCGAGATACAGTTAAAGACCATAGCAAGGCGTGGTTATCAGCTCCATGTCTCGCCTAAATCCCATGTGACCATGCTGGCGGTAAGCGATGCGGGCTCGATCAAAGATGCGCTCATCGATGTTTCTCTTATGGTCAAGGTCAGCGGCATTCTGATCCTGCTGGGGATAGTGGCGACCCTCTGGTATCAGAGTGATTATCACCAGGTGATGAAGCATGCGGCCAGATGGGCCTCGGATCATGAGATCAATCTCGACATTGGTGGCACCACCCGGTCCGTGACGCTAATTAATCCTAAGGGGGTCGATAGCCTGCACCCTTCCATGTGGCAGAAGCATATCGCACCTGAGAGCAATAGCATCCAAGGATTTGATAACTTTGGCGGTTTTGCCTTCACCGATGGTACCCACTATTCGATGGCGCTCTGCGATCTGGATGAACGCGGCGAGTGTCGCCGGGATAAGATAGTCAACCTGACGGCGATCGATCTTACCCCCGCTGGGCTCAATATGGTGGAATTTGTCGAGCTGAGTAAGCGGATGGAGGAGCGGATTCGCTATAACCGCATCCTTATCCCGCCTGGCGAGGCTGGCGGTGACCTGGTGGAACACCACTACAATGGTGATGTCTATTTTCCCGTGGCCGACGAGTTGTTGGTGCGCGCCGACATAGGGATCTCTCTGGTATATGAGCAGCCCCTAGGCGGTAAGTTTTACTCCCGCGCCTGTATCACGGATCAGGACTGTCTGACCACGCCGATTAAGTATCAGATCCGCGGCGAGTTCGAGCAGTATCGCCAGAAGCTAGGGCAACTGGATGTGGACGTGTTTCATGTGAAGGTGAGACAGAAAGATCTCATCATGCCAGATGTGGTGAGTGCCTCGGCGATGCATTTCTATCGCGAGATACGCAAGCACAACATTCGCGATGAGGAGCTGTTTTACATGCGGGTGCATGCTGACAATGGCACGGCGGTGTGGGTGGTGCCTCTGCTGGGTAGCCTGGTGGCCTGGACCAAATATGAGAAGGTGGCGCTTTAGCCGAATCGTGTTAGGGCTTGAATCAAGTTAGCCCCGGCCTCGCGGACTAGGGCTAAGCGCAGATGAGATTTACTTGATGAAGGCGAAGGCGTCGCCGTAGAGGTGTTCCTCTTCGACGCCTATCTCGCGGAAGACTTCACGGGCGGCGCCGACCATGTCGAAACGCCCGGCGATATAGATGTCGTAGCCGTTGAGGCTGACATAGTCTTGCTTGATCTGAGCCAATAGGTTGGCGGTCTTACCCTGCCAATCTGGCGTCGACTCTTCTACCACGGGCACGAAATGTAGCCAAGGGTGATCCTGGTGCCACTGGCGCGCTAGCGATTCATAGTACATGGCGTCCTGATTACGACAGCCCCAGTAGAGGGTGGTTTCGACTTTATGATCCAGGGCAATCGCCTGCTCGACGATACTCTTGATGTAAGAGAAGCCGGTGCCACCTGCGATCAGCAGTCGTGGTCTGTGGCTGTCGCTGCGCAGGAAGGCTTCGCCGCCCGGCGCCTCGATATCGATATATTTGCTCTGCTGTAAACGTTCGACCACCTGCATGGGGTAGCTCTCGCTGACGGCCGCGCCAATGTGCAGCTCGATCTGCTCGCTACCCGGCGCCGAGGCGATAGAGAAGGGACGTTTATCTTTTTCACCCATTACGACGCAAAGGTACTGACCAGCCTTAAATTCGAAGCTGGTTTCTGGGGTTAATGCTACCTGATAGACGGCATCATTAAAGGCGGTAACATGTTCAACTTTACAGCGTATGGTGTTCATTCGTTTTCCTTTCAGACCCTCTCTGTGGAGGTTTAGCACCTCTGAATACCTGATTAAATTGTTCAGGTATTCAAAGGGTTAACTTCTTTGATTTATTTTAAAATTCAGACGATTAGTTTACGCCTGATATTGATTATAGTGTCGGGGCATCGTCTATGCCCAGGTCATCCCAGATCGCATCGATTCTCTGTTTGACCGCTTCGTCCATGACGATTGGGGTGCCCCACTCGCGGTTGGTTTCCCCTTCCCACTTGTTGGTGGCATCCATTCCCATCTTGGAGCCGAGTCCGGCCACAGGAGAGGCGAAATCCAGGTAGTCGATAGGGGTGTTGTCTATCATGACGGTATCGCGCTTTGGATCCATCCGGGTGGTGATTGCCCAGATAACATCGTTCCAGTCGCGGCAGTTGACATCCTCATCCACTATGATGATGAACTTGGTGTACATAAACTGGCGCAGGAAGGACCAGGCGCCCATCATCACCCGCTTGGCGTGCCCTGGATATTGCTTGCGGATAGAGATCACCGCCATGCGATAAGAGCAGCCTTCGGGCGGCAGATAGAAGTCGACGATCTCAGGGTATTGCTTACGCAAGATAGGCACGAACACCTCGTTCAGTGCCACCCCGAGCATGGCGGGCTCATCGGGCGGCCTGCCGGTATAGGTGCTGTGGTAGATGGCGTCGCGTCTATGGCTCACATGGGTCACGGTGAACACGGGGAACTCGTCGGTTTCGTTGTAGTAACCCGTGTGATCCCCGTAGGGGCCCTCTTCGGCCATCTCGCCCGGTTCGATATAACCTTCGAGGATGATCTCGCTGGTGGCGGGCACCTCGAGATCGCAGCTCAGTGCCTTACATACTTCGGTGCGCTCGCCCCGCAGCAGGCCGGCAAAGGCGTACTCGCTCATGGCGTCGGGGACAGGCGTCACCGCGCCTAAGATGGTCACGGGGTCGGCGCCCAGCGCCACCACAACCGGGTAACGTTCGCCCGGATGTTGCTCTTTAAAGTCTTTGAAATCCAGCGCGCCGCCGCGATGATCCAGCCAGCGCATGATCAGCTTGTTCTTGCTCAGTAATTGCTGGCGATAGATACCTAAGTTTTGTCGCTTTTGCCTCGGTCCCTTGGTGATGGTCAGTCCCCAGGTCACCAGCGGAGCCACGTCGCCAGGCCAGCAGTGCTGAATAGGCAGCTTGGTGAGATCAACCTCATCACCGCTGACCACCACCTCCTGGCAAGGGGCGTTGCGTACCGTCTTGGGCGGCATGTTCAGCGCCTGCTTGAACATAGGGATCTTGGATATGGCATCTTTAAAGCCGCGTGGCGGCTCAGGTTCCTTGAGGAAGGCCAGCAGCTCGCCCACATCGCGCAGGGCAAGGGGATCTTCCTTGCCCAGTGCCATGGCAACGCGTTTGGGAGTGCCAAACAAGTTGGCCAGCACAGGCATTGTCTTGCCGACAGGATTTTCAAACAGCAGCGCCGGGCCCTTGGCTCTCAGCACACGATCGGCGATCTCTGTCATCTCCAGATGGGGATCGACAGGGTGGGCGATGCGCTTAAGTTCGCCATTGGCTTCGAGGTGATCGATAAAACTGCGTAAATCCTTAAAACTCATTTGGAAATACTCGCGTTGAGAAAAATGTGATATGGCGCGCACTATACCATTTATGGGCGCTATTCCCAAATAGCTTGCGTCGGCTTTGCGACCCCGGCATGGCAAGATTTCCAGGGGGTATAATTAAGGGTAAGATGCGGTAAACCCCTTGAGAGTGAGGTGGCAAGATGAAGTCCGATTTGAAACCTTTATTGCTCCTGGCTGGCGTGCTTTGGCTCGGGGCCTTGACGCCCATTGTGAATGACGCCTGGGCGCTCAAGATAGACGATGAGTTCGAGGTGGATCCTGATTTTGGCGTGGATCCAGATTGGGAATATCGCCCCGACTGGGACAGGGACTTCTATGATCCCTGGCGCTGGCGTATCGGCATAGGCACAGGTTTTCCCTACTGGCGCCATGGCAGCTATGACTATTGGCGTGATGGCTGGCGTTACCCCTACCGTTACCAGCCGCGCAAATACCGCAAGCCGAAACCGCTCGCCCCACCCCTGCAAGTCACCACGAGTTTCACCCAGAGCGATGCCATTAAGAGCCTACCCGCAAACGCCAGGGTGAGGGTGAAAGAGGGCAGGACGGTATATGAATGGCAAGGGGTGGAGTATATCTACGACTGGAATAGCGACAGCTACATCAGGCTTAAGTAGCTGTCATTCTGTTGCTTCTCTTTAGGGATTAGATGGGTAGCAGCCAGCGCTCGCTTCTAAACCAATAGTAGCGCTCGGGATCGTTGGAGAAGGCGACCCTGTGGGCCTTGCCGGTGATCTCTTCGCGTGGAACGAAGCCGATGACGCGTGAGTCGGCGCTGGCGTCGCGATTATCCCCAAGCGCCAGGTAGTGCCCTTCGGGGACAATTACCGGGCCGAAATTGGCCAGCCTCGAGGGCTGGTCATTCAGCCTGATGGCGTGGGGCTTGCCGGGCAGGGCCTCTTGCCAAACGCTAAAGGCTCTTTGTCCATCGCTAAGGGCTTCTTTCCTTTGGCTAAAGGCTTTTTCGGTATTATCTGTAAGTGCCAGTGGCTCGGCGCGATAGTTGAGGGCCACGCCGTTGAGATAGAGGCGGTTGTTGCGCATCGCCAGAGTGTCGCCGGGCAAACCTATGATGCGTTTGACCAGCTTCTTGTCGGCCTTGGCCGAGTCGAAGGTGATGATGTCGCCACGCTCCGGATCGGCCAGCTTCATCAGGCTGACATGGGTGAAGGGCAGGCGCAGGTCGTAGGCCATCTTGTTCACCAGTATGCGGTCGCCCTGCACTATGGTGGGCAGCATGGAGCCGCTGGGCACATGGTTCCAGTCGGCCACCGCGCTACGAAAGACCAGCATCAGGCCGATAAACAGAATGAACTGGCGGTGGTGTTTCACTTGTCGCATCACTTTTTTTAGCATACCAACTCCTTGGAAAGTAAAGTGTCTTAGCATCAGACGCCGCATCGACCAAGTGGTTCCTGCTGTGTTATCCCAGAAGCGTAAGCAAATATTTTTGCTCTGCCGAGCTCGGCATTGATATAGTGCTGCCTGTTGTCCTAAGGCCATACCCATGGAGAGAGAATGAAGTACCAGTGGATATTATTTGACGCCGATGAAACCCTGTTTCATTTTGACGCCTTTAAAGGATTACAGTTGATGTTTTCGCGCTTCGGTGTGGATTTCACCCTAGCCGATTTCGAAGAGTATCAAACGGTTAATCTGCCTTTGTGGGTGGATTATCAAGACGGCAAGATCAGCGCCCGTCACCTGCAGGTGACCCGTTTCGAACGTTGGGCCGAGAAGCTTTCTGTGACCGCCGAGCACCTTAATTCGGCGTTTCTCACGGCCATGGCCGACATCTGCACCCTGCTGCCTGGCGCCGCCGAGCTGGTGGATGCCCTCTATGGCAAGGTGAAGATGGGGATCATCACCAATGGCTTTACCGACCTGCAGACGGTGCGTCTGGAGCGTACCGGCTTGCTGCATGCCTTCTCACCCGTGGTGATCTCGGAAGAGGTGGGGGTCGCTAAACCCGACGTGGCGATCTTCGAACACGCCCTGTCGCAGATGGCGCATCCGCCCAGAGAGCATGTGTTGATGGTGGGAGATAATCCCCATTCGGATATTCAAGGCGGGCTTAACGCCGGCTTCGATACCTGTTGGCTCAACCGCGCCAGTCAGCCAGTCCCCGAGGGGATCACGCCCCACTATCAGGTGGCATCACTCACCGAGCTGCAACACCTGCTGCTTAAGGGCTAATGCCAATAGGGTTAGCAGCCCGAATCCACAATCTCGAAACTTGGGCCCTGGGTAGTACTCAGGGCCTGTGTGTATTTGAGGTAGCAGTTCTCGCTACTGGACTTCTTGCTCGGGTGCATGAAGCGGATAAAGGGCTCGGCCTTGTTATTGTGAAAGTACCAGTCGGCCGGGTCGTCGGCGTTGAACACAGCATCGGCAAAGGTGGCCTCGAGCAAGAGATCCCAAGCGTGGGCTGAGTCGGCGGCCGGGTAGCCATAGGCGAGCTCTACCTGATCGCCGTTGAGGCTTATGTTTGTACTGGCCTGTGTCTGCAGGTTTTCCAGACTCGCCTTGGTAAACACCAGGGGCAGGGTGCCGCTCATCTCGCTCTTGAGTCCCTGTAGGGCGGCGATGCGGGCATCGGACTGGATATTGATGAAACGTGGCAGGGCAATGGTGGCCAGAATGCCGAGTATGATGACAGTGATGACAAGTTCAATCAGGGTAAATCCGTTACGTTTCATCTTGCTACCTGGGGTTGGCTTTGTGCCTATACTACACCCTGAGCAGGCATTTGTTCCTTAAAATAGGTCCGAAAAGGTTGTTTTTAACGCATTTGTCATCGAAAAATGCCTTAATGGATTATTTGTTGCTCAGTTAGTGAAATTTAGGCTTTACATTTAAAGTCCATTTCCTTACTATTCTCGGCGTTCGGAGAGATGGCAGAGTGGTCGAATGCACCGGTCTTGAAAACCGGCACGGGTTTATAGCCCGTCTAGGGTTCAAATCCCTATCTCTCCGCCACATTAAGAAAAAGGGCTTCCAGAAATGGAAGCCCTTTTTCGTTTTGGCTGGGCATTATTTAAAGTCTGGTCATAGTGATTATTTGAACCCAGGCTATCCTGATACTAATGTCTTTCAATAGCGTATCTGACTATCCCTCTGCCACATTAACAAAGCCCGCTTTATAGCGGGCTTTGTGCTATCTAGCATATGGGAAAAGAGAAATAGCCGGGTTCCTAACGCTATTGCCTTTCAACAGAGTGTCCGACTATCTCTCCGCCACATTAAGAGAAAAGGCTTCCAGAAATGGAAGCTTTTTTCGTTCTAGCGCTAGCTAAGTTCTATCTAAGCGACTAAGCAGACATAAGCACTTTGAACCTAGGGTTCCTAATATTTAGGTCTGGATTCCTGTCTATTCCATTTTGCTAGCCCATCGTCATCTGTGCCTAGGGGTTAATCCTAGTGCTTCTTTCCTTGCTTTAATTCGGTCTAACCCAACCTCAGTTGCATCTGTGCTGCATAATTATTCGCCAACGTGAATAGGCAAGTGGCTGTCAATCGGGGAAGAGGGGGCCGGTTTTACTGGGAGTTTGCGAGTAGATGAGTAGGTGCTAATAGGCTTGTGGCTCACAAAAATGCCGGCTTTTGTGATCGGTTTTGGTGTTTTTAAGGTTTAAAAATTGTTAAATGTGGCGTTTTTATCGCTAATTTGAATAAATTTTAAACATCAGGCTGGATTCCCGCTTTCTTTTACCGAGCGCTTTTTGCTATGCTCCCGCGGCATAAAAATACAGTGTAAATGATTCGCATTTTTTCAATTGCTGTCGATCACATTCCAATTTTGGACTGATCTATTGAAACCTACTCCTAGTCATTTTCTGGCCGACGCACAGCGTGACCTCGCCCGGCTGGCAATTAGTCATCAGAAACAGTTGGCCTATCTGTTAAGCCTGCTGTTGCTCTGCTATTGCCTCTCGGTAGTGATCTCCAGCTATTTAGATAGCCGTGAGCTGATGCAGCTGTTGTCAGACTGGCTGCTATGGGAGTCCTTTGATCTCTCCATGATGGGGCCAGTGTTCATCAGCCCGCTATTTATCTATCCATATCTCTGTCTCTGTTTCATCGCTTATCAGCTGTTTTGCCTCCTGGCTTCCCAAGGGCCAGGCTACCCACTGCTGACATGCGATCTTAAGAGCGTCGAACATGACGCTCACGGCTGTCGCGCCCCTCCAAGCCTAAAGCTCTGTTTATAAAATACTTTAAGTATCCTTAGCCGCTTAATTTTCGCAGCTTGAGCCCTATTTTGTGCTCTATGCTTGCCCCTTGCTGGCCCGGATACCCTTGCCAAGCCCATTTGGCAATCTCATAAACTAGGGTTAGAGGAATATTCCTTGTGTTAATTCGAAACTTTGCCAAAGCAAGCTGTGCCATGGTGGCGCTGATGTTGGCAGGCTGTGAAGGTGGCGTACTCGATCCAAAGGGACAGGTGGGGATCGATGAGAAGCAGTTGATCGTGATTGCCACCTTGTTGATGTTGATCGTGGTGATCCCTGTGATCGTCATGACCTTGTACTTCGCCTGGAAGTATCGCGACGGTCGCGATCATGAAATCTATGCACCTAAGTGGGCGCACTCTAAGACGATCGAATTGGTGGTCTGGTGCGTGCCTATCGTCATTGTCGGCATTCTGGGTGTGATCACCTGGCATTCGACCCATAAGCTGGACCCTTATCAACCGCTGGACCATGAGGCCGAACCGATCACTGTCGAGGTGGTGTCGCTCAACTGGAAGTGGTTGTTTATCTATCCTGAGCAGGGCATCGCCTCGGTCAACGAGCTGGCGTTTCCTGCCAATGTGCCGGTGAACTTTAAGATAAGTTCCGACACGGCCATGAACTCCTTCTTCATTCCCCAACTGGGTAGCCAGATCTACTCCATGGCGGGCATGACCACTAAGCTGCATCTGATCGCCAACGAGCCCGGTACCTACAAGGGGATCTCGGCCAACTACAGTGGTGCGGGCTTTACCGGCATGAAGTTCAACGCCATCGCGACGCCGACCCGCGGCGATTTCAACGCCTGGGTTGCCAAGGTGAAGCGCGAAGGCGCGGCGCTCGGTCCAGAGAGTTATCGCGAACTGGCGAAAGAGAGCAGCAATAATCCCGTGAGCTACTACGCCTCGGTCAGTGACGGCCTGTTTGAGCAGATCGTTATGCAGTACATGCATCACCACCAGATGCCAGCCCATGAGGGCATGGCGATGCCGGCCGCCACACACGGGCAGTCACACGAGCAGGTGCATGCATCTGACTTCTCTAACACGACGGGAGGCGAACACTAATGTCGTCTTTTCTTGGAAAATTAACACTGGATGCGGTTCCCTTCCACGAACCCATCATCATGGTGACCCTGGCTGCGGTCGCCGTGATAGGCCTTGTTATTGCGGCCCTGATCACCAAGCATAAGAAATGGGGCCCTCTGTGGCGCGACTGGCTGACCTCGGTCGACCATAAACGCCTGGGGATCATGTATATCCTGCTGGCCTTCGTCATGCTGATCCGTGGCTTCTCCGATGCCATCATGATGCGTACTCAACAGGCCATGGCCACCAATGGTGCCGCCGGCTACCTGCCGCCCGAGCACTATGACCAGATCTTCACCGCCCATGGCGTCATCATGATCATCTTCATGGCGATGCCCTTCATGATTGGCCTGATGAACCTGGTGTTGCCGCTGCAGATAGGCGCGCGCGACGTTGCCTTTCCGTTTCTGAATAACCTCAGTTTCTGGTTGACCGCCTCCGGCGCCGTGCTGATCAACATCTCTCTTGGGGTGGGTGAGTTCGCCAAGACAGGTTGGGTGGCCTATCCGCCGCTGTCTGAGCTGGCCTACAGTCCCGGGGTTGGGGTCGATTACTATATCTGGGCGCTGCAGATCTCCGGCATAGGGACCACTCTCACCGGGGTCAACTTCCTGGTGACCGTGCTTAAGATGCGCGCGCCGGGCATGAAGTTGATGCAGATGCCGATCTTTACCTGGACCTGTACCTGGGCCAACATACTGATCGTCGCCTCATTCCCGATCCTGACTGCCGTGCTGGCCATGCTGACCCTGGACAGATACATGGATTTCCACTTCTTCACCAACGAAGGCGGTGGTAATGCCATGATGTATATCAACCTGTTCTGGGCCTGGGGACACCCAGAGGTGTATATCCTGATCCTGCCGGCCTTCGGTATCTTCTCCGAGGTGATCTCAACCTTTACCGCCAAGCGTCTGTTTGGTTACAAGTCAATGGTTTGGGCCAGCGGCGCCATCTCGATTCTGGGCTTCATCGTCTGGCTGCATCACTTCTTTACCATGGGCTCGAGTGCCAACGTCAACGCCTTCTTCGGGGTGATGACCATGGTGATTGCCGTGCCGACCGGGGTGAAGCTGTTTAACTGGCTGTTTACCATCTACCGTGGACGCCTGAAGCTGACGGTGCCCGTGCTCTGGACCCTGGGCTTCATGGTGACCTTCACCATAGGCGGCATGACAGGCGTGTTGCTGGCGGTGCCTGGCGCCGACTATGTGCTACACAACAGCCTGTTTTTGATTGCGCATTTCCATAACACCATCATAGGCGGCGCCGTGTTTGGCTACCTGGCAGGTTTTGCCTTCTGGTTCCCTAAGGCGACAGGTTTCCACCTCAACGAGCGTCTGGGTAAGGCGGCATTCTGGTGCTGGCAGGTGGGCTTCTATGTCGCCTTCATGCCGCTGTATGTGCTGGGCTTCCTCGGCATGACACGTCGTCTCAATCAGACAGATAACCCGGACTGGAACTTCTGGATCTATCTGGCGGCGGTCGGTGCCTGCATCATCTTCGTCGGCATAGTGCTGCAGTTCGTTCAGCTGTACGTGAGCATCCGCGATCGTGAGCAGAACCGTGACACCACCGGCGACCCATGGAATGGTCACACCCTTGAGTGGTCGACCGCGTCGCCACCTCAGTTCTATAACTTTGCCCGTCTGCCTCAGGTCGTCGATATCGACGCCTTCACCCATGCCAAGGAGCAGGGCCAGGCCTATCAGATGCAGGAGAGCTACCAGCCGATCCACATGCCGAAGAATACCGGCCATGGGGTTTGGATGGCCCTTGGGATCACCGCCGCCGGCTTTGCCGCCATCTGGCACATCCTCTGGCTGGCCATCGCAGGTTTCCTGGGCGCTTTCATCGTCTTCCTGATGCGAGCCTACGACACAGACACCGACTACTACGTGCAGGGCGATGAGGTTAAGCGTATCGAAACCGCGCACCTGAACAACTTATCTAAGGGGCAGATATGAGTATTGCTATCCCAGCTGACCTGAGTGTTACCCAGGTCGAGACCCTACATGAGGAGCACCATGATACCGGCGAGAACACCTTGCTGGGCTTCTGGATCTACCTGATGACCGACTGCATCCTGTTTGCCTCGGCTTTCGCCACCTATGCTGTGCTCTACATGAACACAGACGGCGGCGTGTCGGGCAAGGATATCTTCGAGTTGGACTTCGTCCTGATTGAAACCGCGGCGCTGCTGCTCAGCAGTATCACTTATGGTCTGGCGCTGATCTTTGCCAAGCGTCATCACAAGGGGGCGACCCTGGCCTGGTTGGCGGTGACCTTCGCTTTAGGCTGTGTGTTCATCGGCATGGAGGTGAATGAGTTTCATCACCTGATCCTCGAGGGCAATGGCCCGCAGCGTAGTGCCTTCCTCTCCGCCTTCTTCGCCCTGGTGGGCATGCATGGTCTGCACGTGAGTGCCGGCCTGGTGTGGATGGCGCTCATGATGCTTGAGGTTGTTAAGCGCGGCACGGGCGGACGCACCCTGACCCGCCTGAATTGCCTCAGCCTGTTTTGGCATTTCCTGGACATCGTCTGGATCTGCGTGTTCACCGTGGTTTATTTGATGGGGGTCTTATTATGAGCCAAGCCACTACCCATGGTCAGGACGATCTGGCCGCTAGCATCAAGTCCTATCTTACCGGCTTCCTGCTCTCTGTGGTGTTGACCGGCATTCCCTTCTGGGCGGTGATGACTCACAGCCTGGAGACCTCGACCACTCTGGCCATAGTGCTGGTGTTGGCCGTGGTGCAGATTCTGGTGCATCTTAAGTATTTCTTGCACCTTGATTTTTCCAAGGAAGGCAAGGTGAATACCCTGTCGTTTATGTTTACCGCCCTGGTGATTGTCATGGTGGTTGGCCTGTCGGTGTGGATCATCTACGCCGCCAACGACCTCATGATGTAGGAGAGGCTGCATGATTAGGCATTCGACCTCAACTCAGGTGGCCGCGCCCTTGGGGGCTTATCTTCAGGTGACCAAACCCGGGATTATCATGGGAAACCTCATCGCCGTGGTGGGCGGGTTTCTCCTGGCCGCCAGGGGGGAGGTCGATGCCGTTTTGATGCTGGCGACGCTGCTGGGGCTCTCTCTGGTGGTGGCCTCAGGCTGCGCCATCAATAACTATATCGACCGGGATATCGACGCCAAGATGCAGCGCACCTGCCGCAGGGCGACGGTGACCGGCGCTATCCCACTTAAGCAGGTGCTTGGCTTAGGCATAGTCCTGGGCGCACTCGGCTTTGGCCTGCTGGCCTGGTTTACCAACCTGGCGGCCTTGCTGTTTGCCGCCTTCGGCTACCTGGTTTACGTGGGGCTCTACAGCCTCTACATGAAGCGCAACTCCGTCTATGGCACTCTGGTCGGTAGCCTCTCGGGCGCCGTGCCGCCCGTGGTGGGTTATTGTGCCGTGACCGGCAGGATAGATGGCGCGGCGTTGATCCTGCTGGCCATGTTCAGCCTGTGGCAGATGCCGCACTCCTATGCCATCGCCATCTTTCGCTTTAAGGACTATGAGGCGGCTAATATACCTGTGCTGCCCGTGGCCCAAGGTGTAGAAAAGGCCAAGCTGCATATCGTCTTCTACATTGCCCTGTTCGCCCTGGTATCGACCCTGCTACCCCTGGCGGGTTATACCGGGGTGGGCTTTATGGCGGTGAGTTGCGTGACCAGCTTCTGGTGGCTACTGATGGCGCTAAAAGGCTATCGCAGCGATGTGAACCTGCTGCGTTGGTCGCGCCAGGTGTTCGGTTTCTCGATACTGACCATAGCTATTTTGAGCCTCACCATGGCGCTGGATTTTCAGGTGGCCGGTCAGGCACCGCTGCTGGCAATGTTGCGCTAGAAGTTGCGCTAGAAGTTGCGCTAGAAGTTGCGCTATCTGTAGCGTTAGTCGTGCTTTAAGAAGAAAGCAAAAGGCGACCCATCTGGGTCGCCTTTTTTATTGCCAGGCATCTTGTAAGGCTCTGTTTCACTGACAGCTATTTCAGTGAAAAATAGATCTCTGTTACCAGCTCATGCTCCGCGACTTCGGGGAAGAAGTTGTGGTACTCGAAGTAGAGAGGAAAATCCCTTAGCTCCTCGCCGCTCTGGGGCAGCCAGTCGCGGTAGAACTGATAGATCTTATCGTCCATCTGATCGTGCGGTCCAAGATGGCGGATCACGGCGCAGCGACCGCCGGGGATCGTCTTGGTGATCACCCCAAAGTCGTTGGCCTTGACCTCGGCCGTTACCGAGCCACAGATGTCGAAGCGAAACGCCTCGGGCGCTACCGTGTTAGGGTCGTTAAAGGGCACGCCCAGGGTCAGGCTGCTGGCCACAGGGGATTCGCCGCTCTGCTTACGCCAGTTGATAAATTGTTGAATCGAGTCGTTCAGTGCGGCCGGGCTGCCTTGGTGTTCCAGCACGGCGACCTTGATATCGTCTCTTTGCGTGAGTTTGATCTGCACAGTTTCTCTCCTTGTATAGTTCACCTTGGCATATTGTTGACTCCATTGCTCCCACTTAGGGGTTAACCTGAACTGGGTAGGGGTCTGGGCAAATACCTGCTTAAAGGCTCGCGAGAAGGATTCGCCGTTCTCAAACCCGGCATCGAGGGCGATGTCGGTGATCTTGAGTTCGGGATGAAACACCAATCGGTATGAGGCCCGCTTCAGCCTGAGCAGGCTGATGTATTTACCTAAGGTTATGCCGGTATACACCTGAAACTGGCGATGAAAATGATACTTGGAGAAGTGCGCCTTCTGGCTCAGTTGTTCCAGCGTCAGGGGCTGGTCCAGATGTTTCGCGATATAGTCACAAACCGTCTGGATTCGTTGACTATAGGCTTGGTGCGCTGCTCGGTTCATATGCATCCCTTTTCAAGTGAGCGGCCATTGTGCGACGAGAGGGCTTGCTTTGCCTGACTCATATTGCTCAATGGCGATTGGCCGAGCAATTGTGCTTAAAAGCCCCTGCGTTTCCAGAAGTTCGCCACCTGACTCTCCTCATCGTTAAGATGCACATGAAAGGTCTTCTCGGCAACCACCTTGTCACCCAGAGATAGTGTCATGCGCCACCTGCCCACCTTGTCATGTTCAGGGGCCCAGATGGTGTCACCCAGATAGAACTTCCAGTCGTTGGACTCGACAAACAGCTCCCCCTCGAAGGGCGGGCGAACATTGCCCTGCTGGTCTGGAATATGAGGATGATAGATGCAGTAGCTAAGCCTTTGATTCTTGGCCTTGCGGATACGGGCGATGAAGCCAAATTCTATGTCTATCTCTGCCGGCACATGGACCGTGGCCTTGAGAAACTTGGGCAGATCCGGGCTCTCTTCATCCCAGCGGCTGAAGAGTCCGGCCTGTAGTATGGTGACATCGGCTTTGAGCTTAGACAAAGGAGGCTAGGCGTTAGGTGTGATACTTCACGGCCATGTCGATCAGCGGCTCGCGGCTGGCCTTGGCGGCGCGTAGTCTGGCCAGATAGTTCTCCCACAGATCTACCTGATTGGTGGCCAGGTCATAGAGCACCTTCCAAGAGTAGAGGCCTGTGTCGTGGCCGTCGTCGAACACCAGCTTGACCGCATAGTTGCCCACAGGGGTGATGGCGTTGATATTGACGTTCTTCTTGTGGGTGACCAGCACGGGATTGCCGTGACCATGGACCTCGGCCGAGGGGGAGTAGACCCTTAGGAGTTCGCAGCTCAAGGTAAATTGCTGACCGTTGTCGAAACTTATCTCCAGCTGGCGCGACTTGCGTTTGAGTTTGAGCCCTTTGACCTTGGGCGTATCGCTTTGGGGGGTCATATGCTTCGCCTATTCATGGGAGGGTATCCCTGGTTAAAAAAGAGGGCCCGCAGGGGAACTGACGGGCCCTTTAAGTTTACAGGATGAAGCGGCTGAGATCTTCGTCCTGTACCAAGTTCTCCAGGTGAGCGTTAACATAGTCGGCATCGATCACAGTCGTGCTGCCTGACTTGTCCGAGGCCTCGAAGGAGAGATCTTCCATCAGTCGCTCCATCACGGTATGCAGGCGGCGGGCACCGATATTTTCGGTGCGCTCGTTGACCTGCCAGGCAGCCTGAGCGATGCGCTCGATACCCGACTCGCTAAACTCGACCTTAACGCCTTCGGTGGCCATCAATGCCACATACTGCTCGGTGAGCGAGGCATGGGGCTCGGTGAGAATGCGCTTGAAGTCGTTGGCAGACAGGGCTTCCAGTTCGACGCGGATCGGCAGACGGCCCTGCAGCTCGGGGATGAGATCCGATGGCTTAGACATCTGGAACGCGCCCGAGGCGATAAACAGGATGTGGTCTGTCTTGACCATGCCGTGCTTGGTGTTGACCGTGCAGCCTTCCACCAGAGGCAGCAGGTCGCGCTGAACCCCTTCGCGAGAGACGTCTGGGCCCGAGGTGTCGCCACGTTTACAGATCTTGTCGATCTCATCTAGGAAGACGATGCCGTGCTGCTCGACCAGTTCGATCGCCTGCTCTTTAAGATCGTCAGGGTTCACCAGCTTGGCGGCTTCCTCTTCGATCAACAGCTTATAGGCTTCCTTGATGGTCATCTTGCGACGCTTGCTGGCGCC
Source organism: Shewanella alkalitolerans (assembly GCF_019457575.1). Lineage (NCBI taxonomy): Bacteria > Pseudomonadati > Pseudomonadota > Gammaproteobacteria > Alteromonadales > Shewanellaceae > Shewanella > Shewanella alkalitolerans. Next base: position 423,905 of record NZ_CP080422.1, read on the forward strand.
AGGGCCCATGTTTTGGAACATGCTCTGCAGCTGGCTGGTCATCTCTTCCATGCCGGGTGGCGACATGATCTCTATGCCCACCTGAGGCGCGGCGATATCGATCTCGATCTCTTTGTCGTCCAGCTGGCCTTCGCGTAGCTTCTTGCGGAACACCTGACGAGTGCCTGTGTCATCTTTCTTCTCTGTGTCCCAGTCTTCCTTGGGTTTAGGTAGCAGGGCATCGAGAATACGCTCTTCGGCCGCTTCTTCGGCTCTGAACTTACACTTGGCCATCTGCTCTTCGCGGGTCAGCTTGACGGCGGCGTCGGTGAGGTCACGGATGATCTGCTCGACCTCCTTACCCACGTAACCGACTTCGGTAAACTTAGTGGCTTCGACCTTGATGAAAGGCGCCTTGGCCAGCTTGGCCAGACGGCGGGCGATCTCTGTCTTACCTACACCCGTGGGGCCTATCATCAGAATGTTTTTTGGGGTGACTTCTTGGCGCAGCGCGGCATCTAGCTGCATACGACGCCAGCGGTTACGCAGGGCGATAGCGACCGAACGCTTGGCGTTTTGCTGGCCTATGATGTGGCTGTCCAGCTCGTGAACAATCTCGCGTGGAGTCATCTCAGACATAAGTATCCCTTAATGCTTGGGTGCATACGTTTGGTAACAGTGAGCGGGCTCAGTGTTAGTAATTCAGTTCTTCTATTGTCTTGAATTGGTTGGTGAATACACAGATGTCACCGGCAATGGTCAAAGACTTTTCGGCGATCTCCTTGGCGCTGAGATCGGTATTTTCCAGCAGTGCCGTGGCCGCGGCCTGGGCAAAGTTGCCGCCTGAGCCTATGGCGATCAGGTCGTTTTCTGGCTGCACCACATCGCCGTTACCTGTGATGATCAGGCTGCACTCGGTATCGGCCACCGCTAAGAGGGCCTCGAGCTTGCGCAGCACCCTGTCTGAGCGCCAATCTTTGGCCATCTCGACCGCGGCGCGCATCAGATGGCCCTGATGCATCTCTAACTTAGATTCGAAGCGTTCGAATAGGGTGAAGGCATCGGCGGTGCCGCCGGCAAAGCCCGCGAGGACCTTGTTGTGATACAGGCGTCGAACCTTTCTGGCGTTTCCTTTCATCACTGTATTTCCCAGTGATACCTGGCCGTCTCCGGCAATGACAACCTGATTGTTGCGACGTACTGAAACGATTGTGGTCACGGTATTTCCTCTTCTCAAGCCGACGAGTAGGAAACTCATCGGTGGACAATAGCTTAGATATGGGGGTGGCATTTTGTTTTTCAAGGGAGATCAACCATAGGTTTACCCATTCACGCGGGAAAAGGTCGCGTTTACTGCCAAGTATGGGAGAAACTGTTTAGTTTTATTGTGTTAAGGAGGTGAGCACTAGCGGGTTATGGGGTGAAAGTGGCGACAAGAATTCGATGGGACTCTTAAATTTAGGCGCCAATGCATGACGTGCTATTGAGAAGGGCTGGTATAAAAACGCCAGCGATAGGCTGGCGTTTCTGGAGTGAGTTGTAGCATGAACGACGAAGGCTAGCCGCCTTCCCAGAACCAGATCTGACAGCCGTTGAGGCCACCACGCTGTAGTATGTGGCGATGTTTCTCGGCAAGGCGTTTACGTTCGTATGGGCCGAGCACCACCTTATACCAGGTGCCGTTGCTGCCGCTGACCTTACGCACCTGCGCCTCCAAGCCCTGGAAGGCGATCACCGCCTTCATCTCATTGGCCTGAGATTCCTGTCTGAAGGAGCCGCATTGCATCTGGTAGGGGCGAGTCGGCGTGGTGTTTTCCGGGATATCCACCTCGACTTGCTTATTCTCCAGCTCCTCCTGGTAGGTCCACTCTTCCTTTGGCTTAGGCGGTAGCGCATTGGGGTCCTTCTTGACCACCTTAGGCTTAACCGCTTGCACCTCGGGCTGATTCTCTACCTTGTCGGCACTGTCGTTGATGCTCCAGAGGAAGTAGCCGAAACCGCCCACTAATCCCAGGGTCACCAGAGAGAGCACGAAGGGGAAGCGTCTCGGCGCTGGTGCCGGCTGACGTCGGCCAGCCGTGCTCTTCTTACGTCCTTTCGAGGCAGGTCTTCTATTGGCGTAATCGCGATTGCTCATCCTGGCGCCCTATACTACATGCGTTCTAAAGTTTCGATACCCAGTAGATCCAGACCCTGCTTCAGCGTCTTAGCGGTCAGCTGTGCCAGTAATAGACGGCTCTTCTTCTCATCTTCTGAGTCGGCCGCCAGCACTGGGCAGGCCTCGTAGAAGCTTGAGAAGGCGCCCGCCAGTTCAAACAGGTAACCACACAGGGCGTGAGGCTGACCCTTGGCCACCATGCGACCTAGCACCTCGGCAAATTGGGCCAGCTTGTTGCCCAGCTCCTTCTCTTTGTCGTGCTCCAGCTTGATGCTGGCACCGGTTAGGTCGATATCGGCCGCACGCTTGAAGATGCCTGCAACACGCGTGTAGGCGTAGAGCAGGTAAGGCGCAGTGTTGCCCTCGAAGCTCAGCATCTGCTCGAAGCTGAAGATGTAGTCGCTGGCGCGGTTTTTCGACAGGTCGGCATATTTCACCGAAGCGATACCCACCACCTTGGCGATCTTGGCCAGCTCCTCTTCATCCATATCTGGATTCTTGCTGCGAACCAGTTCCAGTGCACGGGTCTCGGCCTCGCTCAGCAGGTCTACCAGCTTCACCACGCCACCAGAGCGGGTCTTGAATGGGCGACCATCTTCGCCGTTCATGGTGCCAAAGCCCATGTGTTCCAGACTCATCTCTGGACGAACGAAGTTAGCGGTGCGTGCCAGGCTGAATACCTGCTGGAAGTGAAGCGCCTGACGCAGGTCGACGAAGTACAGGGCGCGGTCGGCCTTGAGAACGTTTGAGCGGTAGCGCATAGCCGCCAGATCGCTGGTGGCATACAGGAAGCCTCCGTCGGCCTTCTGGATGATCACCGGCAGTGGCTCACCCTCTTTGGTTTGGAACTCATCCTGGAAGACCACCTTGGCGCCGTTACTTTCAGACAGCAGCCCCTGGGCATCCAGATCCCGTACCACCTGCTCGAGGTCATCGTTGTAGGCGCTCTCGCCGCGCACGTCGGCGCGGGTCAGGCTCACGCCCAGACGCTCATAGACCTCGTGACAGTGGCTTAGGGAGATATCGTTAAATTCACGCCATAGCTTGTTGCAGTACTCGTCGCCCGATTGCAGCTCAACCACGAGCTGGCGAGCACGGGTAGCAAACTCTTCCGACTCGTCGAAACGTACCTTGGCGGCGCGGTAGAAGCTCTCGAGATCCGCCAGTTCAACCTGGGCTTGCTCGCCTTGCTGGGCACGTAGCTCTTCCATGTAGGCCAGCAGCATGCCGAACTGGGTGCCCCAGTCGCCGACATGGTTCTGACGGATCACCTTGTGACCCTGGAACTCCAGCGCGCGTACCACGGCGTCACCGATAATGGTTGAACGTAGGTGACCTACGTGCATCTCTTTGGCCAGGTTTGGCGAAGAGTAGTCGACCACCACTGTCTGCGGCGTTGGCAGGGTTACACCCAGGTGATCGTCGCTGAGGGCGGCCATCAGCTGGTTGGTCAGGGCGTTCTCATCGATAAAGAAGTTGATGAAACCTGGGCCGGCGATCTCAACTTTAGCCACCTGGCTGTCTTGTGGCAGGCTATCGATTATCAGCTGTGCGACCTCACGAGGATTCTTGCGAGCCACCTTGGTCAGCATCATGGCTAGGTTGGTGGCAAAATCACCGTGGGTTTTGTCTTTGGTTCGGTCAACCTGAATACGAGCCTCAAAATCGGCAGGGATGATCGCCTGCTGTTTTAGGGTTTGAATGGCTTGTTCGAGCAAAGATTGAATATGTGATTTCATTGGCGTTTAATCGACAGTTGCTAAATATAAAAAGATTCAGGGATAACCGCGTATTTTAGCCGTTTGTGGTGGCCAATTGCTATCCTCTGGTCGGATTTTTATGAGCTATTTTTGCATTTTTTGATCACAGGAGATCCTGCGGGTCGCGATCTAGGCTCCAGCGGCATCGCTTGGCCAGGGGCAGGGCTTCGATCTGCGGCAATGCCTGTTCGAAGGCCTGCTGCAACAGGCCGCGGGTCTTGGTCTGGAACATCAGCTGACGGCGGAACTTACCTGCCTTTCTGTCCATGGGGGCTGGCATGGGGCCGATGATCTCGCACTGCTCGTCTTGCGGCAGTAACTGGGCAACCTGGGCCAGGAAGGCGTCGGCATCTTCGGCCTTGTGTGCTTCGGCGCGCAGCAGCAACATGTGCCAGGCCGGTGGCAACAGGGCCTGTTTACGCTCCTCCAGCTGACCGCGGGCGAACTCGCCATAGCCCTTGTGCATCAACTCCCTCAGTATGGGGTTGTCACATTGGTGGGTCTGCAGCAGCACAGTGCCCGGCTTGCGGGCCCGTCCGGCGCGGCCCGATACTTGGGTATAGAGTTGGCCGAAACGCTCGGGGGCACGAAAGTCGGCGCTGAACAGGGCGCCATCCACATCTAACAGGCCTACCAGGGTGACGTCGGGGAAATGGTGCCCCTTGGCGAGCATCTGGGTGCCGACCAAGATCTTATATTCCCCCTTATGGATGGCGTTAAGGTGGGTTTCCAGCGCCCCTTTGCGGCTGGTGGTGTCGCGGTCGATCCGCACCACAGGGTGGTTGGGAAACTCCTTAGCCAGAGCGTCGGCCAGCTGCTCTGTGCCCACCCCTTGGCCCATCAACATGGTGCTGCCGCACTGGTGGCACTGCCGGGGGATGGCGTACTGATTGCCGCAGTGGTGGCAACGGATCTCGCCGAGGGACTGATGCACTGTGAAGAAGGCGTCGCAGCGATCGCACTCGTGCAGGTGGCCGCACTCGTGACACAGCAGCGCCGGGGCGAAGCCGCGACGGTTGAGAAACAGCAGCACCTGATTGCCCGCATCCAGATGGATACGCATCTCGTTGAGCAGGCCGTGGGAGAGGCCATTCTTCAGCGGCTGATTGCGGATGTCGATGATCCCCTGTCGCACCTTCTCGGCGGCGCCGGCGCGGCTGCCCAGGCTCAGGTGTTGGTAGCGCCCGGAGAGGGCATTCTGTAGCGTCTCCAAGGAGGGGGTGGCGCTGCCAAGGAGCACGGGAATCGATTCCAGATGGCCGCGCATCACGGCTAGGTCCCGGGCGTGATAGCCGATCCCCTCCTGCTGCTTGAAGCTGGCGTCGTGCTCCTCATCCAGGATGATGATACCGGGATAGCGCATGGGGGTGAACAGCGCCGAGCGGGTACCGATGATGATGGCGGCTTCGCCGCTTCTAGCCAGACGCCAGGCGCTCAGGCGTTGATTGTCGGTGAGCCCAGAGTGGATCACCGCTACTTGCACCTTGAAGCGACGCTTGAAGCGGCTGATGGTCTGGGGTGTCAGGCCAATCTCGGGCACCAAGATCAGCGCCTGTTTGCCCTGCTTAAGAACCGTTTCCAGCAGCGCCAGATAGACCTCTGTCTTGCCCGAGCCCGTGATCCCCTCGAGTAGGGTACAGTGGTAGCCCTGCTGCTGGTTGAGGGTGGCGACGGCGATGGCCTGCTCGGCATTGAGCTGATGGGGCGTCTCATCGAGTTCGAGCCCGTCGCGCCAGCTGAGATTTGATTCGATACGCCGCTCGATACACTCAATCCAGCCCCGTTCAACAAGAGCCTTCAGCGCCGTCTTACTCAGCTCCAAGGCATTGAGTTCATCCTGGCTGAGCTCTGTCTCTAACAGGGCAAGCAGCAGCTTGCGCTGGGCGGGTGCACGCTTTAGCAGATCGATATCCGCTTCCTGTCCGGCAGCGGTCACGCGCCAGAACTGTAGCTGCTGGGCCTCTACCTCGGCACCCTTACGCAGGGCGACGGGCAGGGCCTGAGACAACATCTGCCCCAGGCTGCAAAAATAGTAGCGGGCGGCCCATTGGGTCAGCTTGTACAGCGAGGGGGGTAATACCCCTTTATGGTCTAGGAAGGTGATAACCGACTTGATCTGATTCGGCGCCAGGTCGCAGCTCTGGCTTAGGCCTGTCACCAACCCGATCAGTTGCTGCCTGCCAAAGGGGACTCTGACCCTGACGCCTACCTGAGCCTTGTCGAGATCGGCCTCTTTGACGCGATAGCTAAAGGCCTGGCGCATGGGGACGGGGAGGGCGACTTCGACAAACAGGGACATAGATTTGGCTGGCAGCAATAATAGTAGAGCAAGTGTAACCAGACAGCCTGACGAGGGCTACCAGAATCTGTCACAAGTCGGTGGAAAGCCTAGGCTATTCAGATCTAAGACTTGTGACAAAATTGTTGAAACATCAAAGAGCTTGTTGCTTAATAGCTAGGTGAGACTCGGGGTTGTCGACTGGCCGGATGGCGGATGCGTGTGACCCTGAGGTGAGCGTCTGAGAGTCGAATCGATCCACCCAAACAGGGATAAGAAGGTTGCGATGAAGAGAGTGCAATATCTGGTCATGCTGTGTCTAGTGCTGCTGGGACAAGCCGGGCTAATGAGTCTGCCCGCCTGGGCTAAGCTTACCCACGTCAGTATCAATCAAAGGCTGTCAGATCTGGGGCAGCGCCCGACGCTCAGGGTCAATATCGTCGCCCAATCGGTCAACCTGGATAAGGTGCAGTTTATCGTCGAGCAGCGCTCCGGCAGCGAGCGATTGATGGTCAAGCCGATGAACTCCTATATGTTGCTGCTCAGTGGCGTCGAAGAGGTGGAAGATGGCGAGGCGCAGCTGGTGGTCAAGGAGTATCTGGTCAACAACTGGCAGGAGGTGAAGCGCATGCCCCTGTTTGATGCCGCCACGGCTTATCAGCAGAGCAAGCCGGTTAAACCAAAGCCTGTCAAATCAAATACGCCGATTAAAACAGCCAAGACCAACAAGCAGCCGTCGCAACCCCTTGCCGCTGCCCAGCAGTCACTGGCAAGTTTGCCGCCTGTCGATGTAGGCGATCGGGTGCAGCTGGGATGTCAGCTGGATTATGCCCCGCCTCAGACCCTGTGGCGCCTCGGCAGCACCTACGCCAAGCAGTGGCAGCTGAGCACCTATGGCGCCATGCTGGCCATCTTCGAGGCGAACCCCAATGCCTTTAACGATCGCAAGATCAATGGCCTGCGGGCAGATGTGACCCTTAAGTGTCCGTCGGCGGCCCTCAAGCAGAGATACCAGAGCGCCGATGCGGCAAGAGCAGCCTTTGAGGCGCTGGCGGCAGAATAGCCATGGCGGCCGATCGCCGCTGGAAGGAAAATCAGATAACGCAGGAGAATAGTTGCAGGCTATGCTTGTAACTATTGGTGGTATCCTGTACTATCTCGCGCCTAAATATTCTATTAACTGCATGTGGTGTCCGACTTCGGGTTGGAAGTGCGACATGGCCTTAAACTTGAGGTAATCCCAATGAAACCAGGCATTCATCCTGAATATGCTGAAATCACTGCAACTTGTACTTGTGGTAACGTTATCAAAGTAAACTCAACTGCAGGTAAGCCACTGCACTTGGACGTATGTGGTGCATGTCACCCATTCTACACTGGTACTCAGAAAGTTATGGATACCGGTGGACGTATCGACAAGTTCAACAAGCGTTTCGGTATGCTTGGCAAGAAGTAATACTTCTGCAAAGAACTCTGAAAAAGGCGCCTATATGGCGCCTTTTTTGTTGCCCGTTTTTGCTGGTCTGTGCCTTTGGGCTCGGCCTGCCACTTATCCCGTCACTGAGTTTGCAAGTGGGCCTGCAAGTGGGCTTTCTTGAATAGAGTTGGCGCTCGGCCTAACATGCTTGTAAGGTTATGATATTACTGATGACTGAGCGTTTAATTTAGGGAAGCGATTCATTATGGACAAGATTCTGGCCCTCTCTCTTTCTCTCTGCTCCTTCCTGGCGACCGCCGCCGGCAGCCTGTGCGCGCCGACCCATTATGATGAGACTGTCACTTTCGCCTCGGTGATCGATGGCGATACCTTGATGCTGGAAGATGGCCGTCAGCTCAGGCTTATCGGCATCGATTCACCCGAGATAGACAGGCACTACCCTGAGCTGTCTGAACCCTTCGCCAATCGCGCGCGCAATTTCCTCGCCGAGCGCCTGGTGCCTAGGCAGAAACTCAAACTGGCCTTCGATCGTAAACGTCTGGATCCCCAAGGGAAAACCTTAGCCTATGCCTATACCGAGGAGGGAGAGCATCTGCAGGAGATGATGCTGAGTCAGGGCTACGCTAAGGCGAGGGTCTATCAGAATGATTATTTCTGGCAGTGTTTGGCCAATATCGAGCGTCAGGCCCGTCAGGAGCGACGTGGATTATGGAGCCATAAAAGCTATCAGGCCAAGTCGCCGGATGAGCTAAATCGTGACGATCGCAATCGCTGGCGAGAGGTCAGAGGAGTGGTGACGGGTTTTGAAAGAAAAGGTCAGCAATTGTGGCTGATTATCGATGAAATCTTTTATGTGGGTATACCTAGAGAAGAATCTGGTAAATTTAGCAACATTTTAACCCTAAACCTGCTTGAAAGTCCGGTAATTGTGCGTGGTGAGTTGTATTATTCCTACAAAAAATGGCAGATGATTGCCCATCATCCTTCGCAGATAAGTTTGCAAAATAAGCCTTAGACCGTTTGGCTTCATAATAAACTGAAATTTTCTAATATCTTGTTTAAAAATCGCCTAATTTCGAGTATCTTAGCGCTCTAATGACCTGCGTCGATTTTCGCCAAATCTGGGGGAGCGAGGCGGGGCAAATAAGACCTTACTCTGAATATACTTGTCGCATTTTTTGCAGGATTACTAAAATGGCCGATTTCCGTCAGCAAGCCCTTGACTACCATGAGTTCCCCGTACCAGGCAAAACCGCCGTTAGCCTGACCAAGCCCGCAGAGACCAGCATGGATCTGGCGCTGGCCTACAGTCCGGGTGTGGCCGAGCCGGTGCGTGAAATTGCTGCCAATCCTGACGACGCATACCGTTACACCGCCAAGGGCAACACGGTTGCCGTGATCTCTAACGGTACCGCCATCTTAGGTCTGGGTAACCTGGGCCCACTGGCCTCTAAGCCTGTGATGGAAGGTAAGGCACTGCTGTTCAAACATTTCGCCAATATCGATGCCACAGACATCGAGGTGAAGCACCGCACCGCAGAAGAGTTTATCAACACGGTCGAGGCGATTGCCGATACCTTCGGTGGTATCAACCTGGAAGATATCAAGGCGCCCGAGTGTTTCGAGATAGAGAAGGCGCTTATCGAGCGTTGTAACGTTCCTGTATTCCACGACGATCAGCACGGCACGGCCATCGTGACTGCAGCAGGCATGATCAACGCCCTGGAGATCCAGGGTAAGAAGCTGGAAGAGGCGGTCTTTGTTTGTATGGGCGCAGGTGCGGCGGCTATCGCCTGTATGACCATGTTGGTGAAGTGTGGCGTGCAGCGTGAGAATGTCTACATGCTGGACCGTAAGGGCGTTATCCACACCCGTCGTGAAGATATCAACGAATACAAGGCGCTGTTTGCCAACAACACAGACAAGCGCACCCTGCAGGATGTGATCAAGGGCGCCGACGCCTTCCTGGGTCTGTCTGGCCCAGACGTGCTGAGTGCTGAAGACGTTGCCCTGATGGCCGAGAAGCCGGTGATCTTCGCCTGTTCAAACCCAGATCCAGAGATCAAGCCTGAGCTGGCCCACGATGTGCGCAAAGATCTGATCATGGGTACCGGCCGCAGCGATTACCCTAACCAGGTGAACAATGTGCTCTGCTTCCCCTTCATCTTCCGTGGTGCCCTGGATGTACGCGCCGCCAAGATCAACGACGAGATGAAGATTGCCGCGGTACACGCCATCGCTGCCTTGGCGAAAGAGCCTGTGCCTGCCGAGGTATTGGCTGCCTACCCAGATGTTACTGAGCTGAAATTTGGCCCAGATTACGTGATCCCTAAGCCGATGGATCCACGCCTGCTGTCAAACGTGGCCAAGGCCGTTGCCCAGGCGGCTATCGACTCGGGTGTTGCGGCCTTGCCAACACTGCCTGAGCACTACATGGCCTAATCGGCGATGGTGATGATAAGAAAAGGGCCTCAGGGCCCTTTTTTATTGTGCCTTTACGGCTTTATTTGTATGGTAAGTGGTGTTGCTCAGCCTAGGTGATAAAGCCTTTCGGGATCCTAGATGATAAAGCGGTCTCAGACGTAAAAAATAATAATAATCCTGCAGGAAGCGGAAATGAAATTGACACAACTCCTCACCAAGAAGTTAACCGGCTTTTGGCTGCTTTCTCTCGCTGCGGTCGCCTTCATCTTTCTGCTTACCGCTCTGGTCAGTTTCATTCAGCTCACCTATAAGTTCCAACAGCAACAGATGACAGAGCTGGAAGAGATGCTGCTGCAGCATCAGGTGAGGCACGAGCTGCAGCATCTGGATATCTGGCTGCCGCAGATCCTGGCCGCCTACGACGCACAAAAATTTACCCTGATCCGGGGGGACGAGACGCTGTACCGCTTCGACCGGGGTAATCATGATCAGAGTGTGGTCAACTACGACAGGGTACTCAACGAGACCTTAGACCTGCATTTTCATATCAGCCTACCTCAGCCTTTCTTGCTGCATAACATCAGCTGGCACGGCGGTCTGGTGTTCCTGGTGGGATGCATCGCGGTAGGCCTGCTGGTGCGTCGCGGCTATCTCTGGTTGGCCCTGCAGCTGCAGGGCATTGAAGATCTGGCTAAGCGAAGTCATCTGATCCTCTCGGGAGACTATGACAAGGCGCTGGCCGAGACGGGCCATGGCCGGCCAAGGCTTATCAACCGCGCCTTGACCCAGATGTTGCTTGAGCTGGATGATGCCCAGAAGCAGCGCGCCAGGTTCGATCAGTTTATTCGCTCCAACACCTTCCTCGACCCCGAGTCGGGCATCGGCAATCGCCTATTCCTCAAGAACCGCCTGGATGCCCTGAGCAACAAGGATGGCATGATGGCGCCAGGTGTGCTGCTACTGCTGGAGATGGAAGATCTGGATCTCTTACAGCAGGAGGCGGACGAGTTCAGCATTCAGGAGCTGCTCACCCAGACCATAGGCGGCATCAGTCACCTGCTGGACAGCCAGGCCAACAGCATCTTCTCCCGTCGCTCCTACAATCAGTTTGCCATAGTTGTGCCGCAGATCTCCCTGGCCGATGCCGAGAAGCTGGCCGCTCGGCTGCTCAAGGTCTGCCTGAGTCAGCCCCTGGAAGGGGTGAACAATCGCGACGACTTCTTTCATATCGGCGTCGCCTACTTCAAGGTGGGCGAGAGCAAGGAGCAGCTGATCGAAGAGGCCGAGATGGCGCTGCGAGCGGCCCAGTTTCAGGGCAACAGCGGCTGGTTTATGTATGACAAGGGCGCGGTGGATGAGGAGTTTGCCAGAGGCTCGGTGCGCTGGCGCAGCTTCCTCGAATATGCCCTGGTCAACAAGCGCGTGGTGCCCTTCACCCAGGCGATACTCGACAGCGATGGCAAGGAGCATCACAGCGAGGTCTCCTGCCGTCTGCGCGACAGCAGCGACAATCTGGTGCGCGCCACCCTGTTCTTGCCCATGGCGATCAAGTGCGGCCTGATCCCCCAGATCGAGCGTCAGGTGATCGAGGCCGTGTTGTTCGATCTGTTACCTAAGTCACCCAAGGACCAGCGGAAATACAGTATTAATCTCTCTTTGGATACGCTTACCAGCCGCGCCTTTATCCGTTGGCTACAGACGACCCTGCTGGAGTATCGTCACCTGACGCCGCGGCTGATCTTCGAGATCAACGAAGATATCCTGGTGAATAACCTGGCGAAACTGAAGGCGCCGCTGGATATGATCGCCAAGATGGGCGCCAGCCTGTGTGTCGACCGGGTGGGGCAGCAGGTGGTGAGTACCCAGTATCTTCAATCCTGCCGTGTGGATCTGATTAAGTTGCACAGATCTATCGTGCGACAGATACATTTACGCCAAGAGAATCAATTGTTTGTCAGAAGCCTTATCGGTGGACTGTATCGCACTGAGGTGCAGGTCTTTGCCGAAGGGGTCGAGTCGCTGGAGGAGTGGCAGACGTTGAAGATTTTAGGGGTGAGTGCAGGACAGGGCAGTTTCTTTAGCGACCCCCTAGAGGCCGCGTGATTTTGTTATCTCTCTGTTGGGCCTGATAAGGGCTTGTTAGGGCAGGGTTACTGTTCTATGTTTATCTGAGTGTATCTGATTGATGTTAGATTTTTTCTATAAAATTAGGCGATTAGTCGCTACAATAACGCTATTATTTTGACGCTTTCCTCGAGGCAATATCCATCCGGCATTTGAGGTAGAGCGATTTGGGACACTCATGGCGCGTGAGTATCAAATTGGTGGATATGCCTTAAATGGAAAATAGTCTTTTGAGTAAATTTGCCTTCTGGCAAACCAAGCACGATAGAGTCGATTTAGGCGTATACCTCAACGCCGCCGCAGTGACCTTCTTTAAGCGCGACAGCGACACCTCATTTTCACTGCCCCTGTCGGGCGATGACTGGTCTGGCGTATTCGAGGCGCTGACCGACAAGATCCCCGCCCCCCATCTGCAACTCGTGCTCAGCGAGGACTTCTACCAGCTGCTGGTGGTCGACAAGCCTATGGTGCAGCCAGAAGAGATGCATCAGGCGCTCGTTTGGTCGATCAAGGATATGGTGTCAGAGCCCGTCGAGTCCCTGCATCTGGATTACTTTGAGTCGCCAGAGTCCACCAACAACAAGGTGACTGTGGTCGCGGTTAATAAGGCCATGCTACAGGCGCTGGTTAAGGCAGCGGATAAGCACCAGGTGACCATTGCCGGGATCAGCATCGAAGAGATGGCCATCAGCAACTATGGCGCCGAAGATAAGCTGGCGCACATGGTGCTTTGTCACAAGCCGGGGAGTGAGCTGTTGCTGACCGTGGTGAAACAGGGGCAGCTCTATATGCAGCGCCGTATCCGCGGATTCAGTCAGTTAGATAGAGTCTCCAGCGAAGATCTGCAGCTTAACGTCGCCGATAACCTCAGTCTGGAGCTGCAGCGATCCATGGACTATTTCGAGAGCCAGCTGCGCCAGGCACCGGTAGCCTCTATTGCGCTTTTGATGGGCGGTGAGCGTCAGATGCTGGCTCAGCTATTGAGTCGGAACTTCGATCAGGCCGTCGAGGTGATCGCCTGTGATCAGGTGCAGGATAAGTTAGCCCAATGGGCATTGGCCGAGCTTGAACGTCAAACGGAGGAGCCTGCCTAGATGAATTCAAAACTGCGGGTCAATCTCTTTACTGCCAGCCTGTTACCGCCCAGGTTGCGCCTCTCCTTTAGGCGCCTGCTACAGCTTGGCTTCGGCCTCTTTGTCTTGCTGCTGGCCGCCAACCTACTGGCCTATCTGCATCTGGGAAGCCTGGAGGCCGACAAGCATCAGCTACTCAGCGACAAGGCCGCCTTCGACCAACAGAAGGCGCAGCTCGAGCAGGCCATCGCCAAGCGCAGCGCCTCTCAGGCACTGGTGCAGCAGGTGGATCTCCTATCGCAGCAGGTGGAACTCAAGCGTCTGCTGCTCGGCGAACTCTCCCATGTGGAGACCCTCACCAGCAAGGGCTATTCTCCCCTGCTGACCGGCCTTGCGCGGGTGACCGACGATCAGCTCTGGCTGAGCCGCATCCAGGTGCAGGAAGATCAGTTTGTCTTCGAGGGCTTTAGCGCCTCGCCGAATGCTGTCCCCCTCTGGCTGGCACGCCTGCAAGGGGTCGAGCCGCTCAAGGGCCAGGCTTTTAGCACGCTCACCATGAACCGGGGCGACAAGCAGCCGCTGGGATTTGTGCTGCGCAGCAAGCGTGATGAGGAGCAGGCGAAATGAAACAGCAGATAGCCCGTTGGGGCGAAGCCTTCGATCAGCTGAGTCAGCGCGAGCGGGTGATGATCGCCGTGGCGGTCGTGGTGGTGATCGGCATGTTGCTCTATCTGCCGCTCGAGTCTCTGCTGACCCAGAGCAGTCGCGTGCAGAGTAATATCAAGGCCTTAACCGCCGAGAACCGAATCTCAGAGCAACAGATTGACCTGTACCAGCAGACATTGGCGACCGACCCCGATCAGGAATATCGTCAGCGTCTGGCGGGGCTACAACAGCAAGCCAAAGATCTCGACCAGCAGCTGTCGTTTCAGATGGTCGACATGGTGCCCGCCGATAAGATGCCGACCATGCTAGGCGAGTTGCTGGGCCGGGTGAAAGGGATACGCCTGCAAAGTTTCGAGTCTCTGGCGCCTAAGCCACTGCTGGCATTAGGGGATGAGAACAAGCTCAATCTCTATAGCCACGGCATCAAGCTGGCGTTCGAGGGAGATTACTTTGCCACCCTCAAGTTTATCGAGGCGGTTGAGGCGATGCCCAATAAGCTCTATTGGCGCCAATTGGATTATGTGGTGGGCGATTATCCTAAGGCCGAGGTGACGTTAGAGGTCTACACACTCAGTATTAACAAGGACTTTATCAGTGTTGCGAATCAAGATTAGTGTTTGCCTGCTGGCGCTGTTTAGCCTTGGGCTGACTCAGGCCTCGGCGCAGACCCTGAGGGATCCGACCCGTCCAGGTGCTGGAGCCCTAGGCTCGGCGCAGCATCAAGGCGGAAGTAAGTTGGTGCTCAACAGCCTGATGATCACCGACCAATCGGCGACGGCCATTATCAATAACAAGACATTCACCACGGGTGACAGGGTACAAGGTGTGAGGATCACTCGCATCACGGCACAGGGAGTCTGGCTCGCCGATGGCCGCCAGCTCAAGCTCTACCCAGAAGTAACTGCGACAAAGGGACAATAAATGACTGCGATGAAAACCATAACACCTCTGCTCGTGCTGATGTTAGCCGCCTGTCAGACAACGGATCGTCCCCAGCCTGTCGAGTCGAAATCGGCGATCGATAGCTCGATTGCCGCGGCGCAGAACAAGCCGCAAACGCCACCACCGGCGGCCGTGATGCCAGATTCTGTGCAGCGTGAGCTGCAGTCATCGGCCCTGCTCGGATCTTTGACCCCAAGCCAGCCGAGTGAGCGACGCTTCGATGTGTCGGCCAAGGATGTCGATGCCAAGGTCTTCTTCCCTAGCCTGGTACAGGGCACGCCGCTGAGCGTGGCCGTACACCCTAACGTGACAGGCACTGTCTCTCTGTCCCTCAAGGGGGTGACCCTGAGCGAGGCGCTGCAGGTGGTCGAAGATATCTATGGTTACGAGGTGAGCCGAGAAGGACGTATCCTGCGTGTCTTCCCTGCTGGCATGCGCACCGAGACCTTCCCGCTCAACTATCTCTACATGGAGCGTCAGGGCTTGTCGCTGACCTCGGTGAACTCTGGGCGGATCTCGGACAACAATAACAACCGTAATAACAACGGCAACAACAGCAATAATTACAACAACAATAACTCGAACAACAACGGTGGCGACAGCAATAGCAACAATAGCAACGAGACCACCAACGGCACCTTTATCCGCTCCAAGACCAAGACAGACTTCTGGGGTGAGCTGAAAGAGACGCTGGAATCTATCATAGGCACAACGGGTGACGGCCGTCAGGTGGTGGTCAGCCCGCAGGCGGGCTTGGTGACTATCAGGGCCTATCCCAACGAGCTGCGTCAGGTGAAGACCTTCCTTAAGACCGCAGAGAGTCATCTGCAGCGTCAGGTGATCCTCGAGGCCAAGGTGCTAGAGGTGACCCTGTCTGACGGTTATCAGCAGGGTATCCACTGGGAAAGCGTGCTGGGCCAAAGCGGCAATAACAGCGTCGAATTTGGTACCTCGCAGGCGCCCGATGGCCTGGGGGATGTGATCACCTCGGCCATTGGTGGCATCACCTCCTTACAGATCAAGGGCAAAGACTTCAGCACCATGATTAACCTGCTCGATACCCAGGGTGATGTGGATGTGCTGTCCAGCCCAAGGGTGACCGCCTCGAACAACCAGAAGGCGGTGATCAAGGTGGGCCGCGACGAATACTTCGTGACAGATGTGTCTTCGACCACGGTAGCGGGCACCACGCCGGTCACCACTCCTGAAGTGGAACTGACGCCGTTTTTCTCTGGCATCGCGCTGGATGTGACCCCGCAGATCGACGAGGAGGGCAATGTGCTGCTGCATATCCATCCGTCGGTTATCGATATCAAGGAGCAGAACAAGTCGATCAAGGTATCAGACAGCACACTCGAGCTGCCGCTTGCCCAGAGTGAGATTCGCGAGTCGGACACTGTCATCAAGGCAAATACCGGCGATGTGGTGGTGATCGGTGGCCTGATGAAGAGCGAGAATATCGAGCTGGTCTCTAAGGTGCCGCTGCTGGGGGATATTCCGTTTCTGGGCGAAGCCTTTACCAACCGTTCCAACTCGCTACGCAAGACTGAGCTGGTGATCCTGCTCAAGCCGACCGTAGTTGGCGCCGAGACCTGGCAGACCGAGCTGCAACGCTCCAAGGCACTGCTGGATCGCTGGTACCCAGAAGAGAAACAGGAGTAGGCGCTTGTATCTGCAGCACTTTCATTTGGCGCAGCCTCCGTTTTCGCTGACGCCAAATACCGGCTTCTTCTTCGGCTTGGCGCCCCATGTCGAGGCGCTGCAAGTGCTGCAAACTGCCCTGCAGACGGGGGAAGGGTTTATCAAGGTCACCGGCGAGGTCGGGACGGGTAAAACCTTGATCTGTCGTAAACTGCTCAACGATATTCCCGAGCGTTTTCACTGCGCCTATTTGCCCAATCCCTATCTGAGTCCCAGCGAGCTGCGTTGGGCTCTGGCGCTGGAGCTGGGGCTAAAATACAGTGCCGATCTGGATCAGCAGCGTCTCACCAGTCTTATTCAGCAGCAGCTTATTGCGCTGAGCGCCCATGGACACTCCATCGTCCTGGTGCTGGATGAGGCTCAGGCCTTGCCTGACGATAGTCTGGAGGCGCTGCGGCTGTTCACTAACCTGGAGACAGAGAGTCGCAAGCTGCTGCAGGTAGTCTTGTTTGGCCAGCCTGAGCTGGATACCCGACTGCAACAGGCGCAGTTTCGTCAGCTCAGACAACGAATCACCTTCAGCTATCAACTGCGGCCCATGACCGCCGACGAGACCCGAGCCTACCAGGCCCACAGACTCGAGGTGGCGGGGTATCGCGGCGAGGGGCTGTTTGGCGCCCGCGAGAGTAGACGCATCGCCCGCGCCGCAAGAGGAATTCCGAGACTCATCAATATCTTGTCTCATAAAGCGCTACTGCTCGCTTATGGCGAAGGCGCAGACAAGGTGAGCCTAGGCCATGTGAAGGGGGCGATTGCCGATACCCAGGATGCCGATAGGGGGCTGTTTCCCTCTTGGTGGCTGGGCACCTTTGGCGCCGTGTCACTGTGCGCCGGCGCGTTATGGTTTTGGCTTACCAGGGGGCTGGCATGAGCGTCATCAATACCATGCTCAAAGATCTGGATAAGCGCCAGCAGTCCCATGGGCTGGATGAGCTGCCTGTGCCGCCATTGCAATATCGTCAGGCGCCTCAGTCGCGTCTGCCCTGGTTGCTGCTCGCACTGCTCTCCCTACTGCTGTTGGCCATGGGCTATCTGGCGTGGGATCGCTACGCGGCTCTTGAGCGCACCAACCTGGCACTGCAACAGGATAATCAGAATCTGGCCCAGGAGATTGCCAGCGGCGACCTCAAACAGCCGAGCGTAGAGACGATCGCTTCGAATGAAACGGCACTGGCAGCAGATGAAGCGCCTGCCGAGGAATCGAAGGCTGAGGGTTCACAGATTGCAGATACTCAGGTCACAGCTAAGGTCGAGCCTAGTGCCGACGCTAGTGCTGAGCTCGTGGCTACCCCCAAAATAGCCCCCGTTGCAGAGCCTAAGGACGAGAGCAAGCCAGCTGTTGAGAGCACGCCTGCCGCTAAGCCTCAGAGGGTTCGGGTCAAGCAGGCATCAGACGCCAACACAGCCAAAACGACCGGCTCCATGGTGGTGACCGAGGTGAAACTATCGCCCGAGGCGCTGGCCGAGAAACGCTTCAGTCAGGGCAAGTCGGCCCAGGAGGGTGGGCAACTGTCCCAGGCAGTGGATGACTATAGCGAGGCGATAAGGCTCGATCCCACCCTGCACGGCGCACGTCAATATCTGGCGGCCCTCTATTACGGTCAGGGACAGTTGGGCGAGGCTAAGACAGTGCTGCAACAAGGGCTCGCTCGCTATCCTCAAGAATTTGATTATGCCCTCATGCTGGCCAAAGTGTTGGAGGCACAGGGGGATAGCCAGGGGGCCTTGGCGGCGCTTGGCACGATCCCAGATGATCACCTGCTCGCCAAGCAGAAGTGGGTGCTGAAGAGTCATCTTGCCCAGCAGGCATCGGAATTTGCCTTGGCCGAAGAGAGTTATCGCCGCCTGGCCAAGGTCGAACCCACGCAGGCCAAGTGGTGGATGGGGCTGGCCTACGCCTTAGATTCCCAGCAAAAATACACCAGCGCCAAGCAGGCCTACGCTCAGGCCCTAGGCTTATCTGGCTTGTCGCAGCAGGCCAGCGATTTTATTCAGCAGCGGCTGGCCCAGTTAGGAGATATCGAGTGAAACCCAAGTTAAAGATGCGTCTCGGCGACTTATTGGTACAGGAAGCGATCATCAGCGAGGCGCAGCTGGGTCAGGCCCTGGCCGAGCAGAGAAATACCGGCAAGAAGCTGGGTCGCACCCTGATCGATCTCTCCTGCATCACAGAAGAGCAGCTGCTTAAGTTTCTGTCGCAGCAGCTCAATATTCCCTTTCTGGATATCAGCCGCCGGGCGATTCCGCCTCAAGTCGTAAATCTTCTGCCCGAGGTTCAGGCCCGTCGTTATCGCGCCCTGGCGGTGGAAGATAATGGCGACCATGTGCTGGTGGCCATGAGCGACCCTGCCGATCTACAGGCGATGGATAATATCGAGGTCTTGCTGGCGCCCAAGGCGATTAAGATTGCCGTGGTCACAGAGACCCAGCTGCTGGAGGCCTTCGACAACCTGTATCGCCGCACCGGGGAGATCGCCCAGATCGCCGGTAAGCTGGAGGAGGAATATGCCGCCGACGATCAGTTCGATCTCGCCAGCCTGACCGATGCCGACAGCGATAACGAGACGACAGTGGTTAAGCTGCTGCAGTCGATCTTCGAAGATGCGGTGCAGATGCGCGCCTCAGATATTCATATCGAGCCCGGCGATAAGGTGCTGAGGATCCGCCAGCGTATCGACGGCCAGCTGCAAGAGAACACCCTGCAGGAGGTGAACATCGCCTCGGCGCTGGTGCTGCGTCTCAAGTTGATGGCGGGGCTGGATATCTCAGAGAAGCGTCTGCCTCAAGATGGTCGTTTCCACATGGAGATCAAGGGGCATAAGATAGACGTGCGTATGTCGACCATGCCCATCTATCACGGCGAGTCTGTAGTGATGCGTCTTCTGGACCAGTCCGCGGGCCTGCTGACCTTAGATGAGACAGGCATGCCGGCCGAAATGCTGGCGCGGGTGCGCAGACAGATCAAACGTCCCCACGGCATGCTGCTGGTGACCGGGCCAACGGGTAGCGGTAAGACCACGACGCTTTATGGCGTGCTGAGTGAGCTTAACACCGCCGATCGCAAGATCATCACGGTGGAAGATCCCGTGGAGTATCAGCTGCCGCGTATCAATCAGGTGCAAGTTAACCATAAGATAGGCTTAGATTTTTCCAACGTACTGCGAACCACCTTGCGTCAAGACCCCGACATCATCATGGTGGGTGAGATGCGTGACCAAGAAACGGTGGAAATTGGCCTCAGGGGCGCACTCACCGGTCACTTCGTGCTGTCGACCCTGCATACCAATGATGCGGTCACCTCTGCCCTGCGTCTGCTGGACATGGGTGCCGCCAGCTATCTGGTGGCCAGTGCGCTTAGGGTGATCATTGCCCAGCGTCTGGTGCGGCGGGTCTGTCACAAGTGTGCCCAGCCCTATGATCCTAGCGCCGCCGATCAGGCATGGCTTAGCAGCATCAGCGGTCGCGACTTCAGCCAGGCCAAGTTTCGTATCGGCACCGGCTGCCAGAGCTGTAACGGTAGCGGCTATCGCGGCCGTATAGGTGTGTTCGAGATCCTGGAGCTGGATGAGAAGATGATCGATGCGATGCGTAGCGGTAATCCCCAAGCGTTTGCCCAGGCGGCCTATCAGAGCCCGAACTTTACTCCGCTGGCCGAGTCGGCGCTCAACTACCTTGCTGAGGGCATGACCACTATGGAAGAGGTGGCCAAGCTTATCGAAGATGCCAGCGATGCCCAGGTACCCATCTCGCAGGAGATGATCCATCAACATGAGATTGAGGGCTAACTATGCCTGTCTATCAGTACAAGGGGCGTGATGCACAGGGCAATGCGGTCAGCGGGCGGCTCGATGCGACCACTCAAAGCGCCGCCGCCGATCAGCTGCTATCTCGCGCCGTGATCCCCCTTGAGCTGGTGGAGGCCAAGGCCGCGCGGGAGTTCCACCTGGGCAGCCTGTTTAAGAGCAAGGTTGGCCTGGATGAGCTGCAAATCTTTACCCGGCAGATGTATTCGCTCACCCGCTCGGGCATCCCTATTCTGCGGGCCATCGCCGGCCTATCTGAGAGTTCTCACTCCAAACGGATGAAGGATGCCCTGAACGATATTTCAGAGCAGCTGATATCCGGTCGTCCGCTTTCATCGGCGATGAACCATCATCCGGATGTGTTTGATGCCCTGTTTGTCTCCATGATCCATGTGGGGGAGAACACGGGTAAGCTGGAGGATGCCTTTATTCAGCTCTCTGGCTATATCGAACGCGAGCAGGAAACCCGCAGGCGCATCAAGGCGGCGATGCGCTACCCCATCTTCGTCTTGATGGCGGTGGCCCTGGCCATGGTGGTGCTCAATATCATGGTGATCCCTAAGTTTGCCGATCTGTTTGCCCGTTTCGGCGCGGATCTGCCATGGGCCACCAAGCTGTTGATCGGCACTTCTAACTTCTTCGTCAACTACTGGTACCTGTTGCTCATCGCCTTGGTGGGGGGCTTCGTGGGGATCCGCTACTGGCACAATACAGAGAAGGGCGAGCAGCAGTGGGACAGATGGAAGCTTAAGATCCCGGCGGTGGGCAGCATCATAGAGCGCTCGACCCTGTCGCGTTATTGCCGCAGTTTCTCCATGATGCTGAGCGCAGGTGTGCCCATGACACAGGCCCTGAGCTTGGTGGCTGATGCCGTGGATAATGCCTATATGCATGACCGCATAGTGGCCATGCGCCGGGGCATAGAGTCCGGCGAGTCCATGCTGCGGGTGTCGAACCAGAGTCAGCTCTTTACCCCGCTGGTGCTGCAGATGGTGGCCGTTGGTGAAGAGACGGGCCAGATAGATCAACTGCTTAACGACGCCGCCGACTTTTACGAGGGGGAGGTCGATTACGACCTCAAGAACCTGACCGCCAAGCTGGAGCCTATCTTGATCGGCATAGTCGCGGTGATCGTCCTCATCCTGGCGCTGGGCATCTACCTGCCGATGTGGGATATGCTCAATGTGGTCAAGGGAGGGTAGCCCGTGATAACCATGAATTGGCAGATGGATCGGGAGCTTCGCTGATGCAGAATCAACAGCGGGTGGACAGCGAGCTGATGCAGGCCTACGGCAAGATGATCGCCATAGTGGTGCTCTTGCTCATCTTGGGCGTACTAGGTTACGGTTATTTTGCCAAGGTGGATCAGGTCTCTTCTCAGGGGCTGAAGCTTGAGCACAGCCGCCTGCTGAATGTGCTGGCCATGGTTCGCTCTCAATGGTTGGTGCAGGGGCGCCCTGCCGAGATGCATCTCGACTGGTCCACGGCCATGGAACTCAGGGACGGCGAACAACCCCTGATCAAGATGAGCGAACAGGGTTGGCCAACCTTAGCGCAAATCACAGAGGAGAACTGCAAGACCCTCTGGTGGCAGCTGTTGGGTGGCCGGGATGATTTAGCCAAAATTGTTACACAAGCGGACCAGGCTGGAGAGGTTTGTAGTTATATTGCTAATAACGGTGATCGATTGAGTTATCAACTCACTAGTGGACGCGTTATTTTTTTGACAGATCGCTGAATTTAGCGACTTCTAAGGTTTTATAATTTGCTGTAACTGCTAGAATTATCAGGATTATCCAAGGGAGTTTTTTATGAAAATGCGAGCCCAATACATGCCAACCAAACAGAGCGGTTTCTCTCTGATCGAGCTGGTGATCGTGATTGTGATCCTGGGAATTCTGGCGGCCACTGCCATTCCCCGTTTTTTGAATGTGACCGACGATGCAGAAGATGCTAGCGTAGATGGCGTAGCCGGTGGTTTGGCCACGGCGGTAAGCTTCGTGCGCTCCCAATGGGAGGTGGATGGTCGTAATAATGCCAATGTGGTGCTGGATGGTACGCAGATCTCCCTGGATATTCGTTTCGGTTTTCCAACGGGCTTGACCTCGGGCAGTGGTATCGTGAGTGCGACCGGTATGACTGATGCCGCCTGTCAGGAGGTATTCCAGAATATTCTTCAGGGCGCACCGCGTAACGTGCTCTTTAATCAGGATGCCCGCAATCAGCGCTTTACCGCGCGTGTACTGGATGGCGCCGGTGGTAATGGGGTTGCCATCGATGGCACTCAGGTGACCAACTTAGATCTCTGTGTCTACCATCAGGTGGCCTCGCTGGCATTAAACCCAACCACGGGCGTGCCGACACCTACACCTGATCTGGCCACCGCCAACGCCAAAGGTATCCTCTATAACCCAGGTACCGGTCAGGTGTTGAGTTTTACCAATTAATCTTGCGCCTTGCCCCGGCGGGGCCGACAGAATTTTATTGAAAAGTTGAAAGTTAGCAGAAGCGAAAATAACAAGGGTACGACATGAAGAAGCAAAACGGCTTTACACTGATCGAGCTAGTGGTTGTGATCATCATCTTAGGGATTCTGGCCGTGACCGCAGCGCCTAAGTTTATTAACTTACAGAGCGATGCGCGCCTTTCTGCATTGGAAGGAATGAAAGCATCTATCCAAGGTGCCAACTCTTTGGTCTATTCCAAAGCCGCGATTGCCGGAAAAGAGAAGGGCGACGCTAATGGCGCAGCTACATTGGATATCGGCCTAGGTACAGGGAACGATATCAATATCGTTTAC
Organism: Shewanella alkalitolerans; assembly: GCF_019457575.1. NCBI lineage: Bacteria > Pseudomonadati > Pseudomonadota > Gammaproteobacteria > Alteromonadales > Shewanellaceae > Shewanella > Shewanella alkalitolerans. The sequence continues at coordinate 447,051 of NZ_CP080422.1, forward strand.
GGTTATATGAAAGCGACTGAGGCCGATTTTGAGAAAGGATTAGATGTCTCTTTTGCTGCTGGTGCAGATGGTAAGCCAACATCCACAACGGCAACCGATGAATGGATTATTAAGGAAGAAACCTCAAAGGTGACTATATGGCAAAAAGGTGCTCCAGCCGCCTGTAAGTTGGAATATACCCAAGCGACAAGCTCGAGTGTCGGCCCTACATTTGCCGCCATGCCGACAACTTCAAATTGCTAATAGTTAGGAAACAGATGAATAAGCAGAAAGGATTCACGCTAATCGAATTAGTGGTGGTTATTATCATTCTAGGGATTCTGGCGGTGACCGCCGCGCCTAAGTTTATTAATCTACAAAGTGATGCTCGTCAATCGACTATTGCGGGGATGAAAGCCGCGATACAGGGAGCCAACGCCCTGATTTATTCGAAGGCTGTGATTGCCGGAAAAGAGAAGGAAGCTGATACCAGTATCATTATCGCCCCCGGTGTGGAAGTCATTACCGATTATGGCTATTTAGATAGTGAAGATGAGCCGCTTATCGTTAAGGCGAATCTGGAAAATGCGTTGGATACAGAGTTTGAAGCTTTGAGCGCTGCCGATACTGTCGCCACTCAAGATTGGGGTGTGTTTTCCTCGACAAATACTCAATTTATCATAGTGCCAAAGGGTAAGAAGTCGACAGATGCATGTCGTATCGATTATACGACGGCAAAAGATGCAAATACACCGGCCGTAGTCTCGGCTGTTATTACTGGTTGTTAAATAGGAAGTTATCAATGAATAAACAAAATGGTTTTACACTAATTGAATTAGTGGTTGTTATTATTATTTTAGGAATTCTGGCGGTGACCGCGGCGCCTAAGTTTATTAACCTACAGAGTGATGCCCGTGTTTCTGCATTGCAAGGTGTAAAAGGGGCGTTGCAGGGGGCGAACTCACTTTATTACTCCAAGGCAGTCTTAGTGGGTATTGAAAAGACAGCTGCAACTGCGGCTGACTCGAATGCAACACCACCAACTACAGGAACGGTAGTTGAAGGCGTGACCTTAAATTATGGTTATATTCAGGCTAAGCAAGCTGAGATTGCCGCTGCACTAGAGATCACAGCCTCGGATTGGACGTTTACAGAGGTTACTGGGTCAGATCCTTTAGCAATCGAAATCTCTCAGAAGGATGCACCTACTGCTTGTAAGTTTACTTATACCCAGGCTAAGGATGCATCGACACCGCCTACATATGGTGCCATACCTGCGGCTAGCGATTGCTAGAGAAAACGTTTCTAAAGGCCTGCAATGCAGGCCTTTTTTGTCTGTGGCGAGAGACTAATTACTGAAATCGATGGCAATATTTGCCATACTCTGTAGGTTATTAGAAAGTTTAACGCTATCAGCGTGTTGCGGCTGGGGTGTCGATGAATAAACAACAAGGTTTTACCCTTGTGGAGCTGGTCACTAGCATCATCTTGATTGCCATTTTATCTGTGGTGGTCTTGCCGCGCTTCTTTACCGCCTCTAGCTACAGTGCCTATACCCTGAGAGATGAACTGATTAGCGAGCTCAGGCGCGTTCAGCTGATGGCGCTGAATAATCTGGATCGCTGCTACAAGGTAAGTGTGACGGAGACAAGTTATCGTGCCGACATCTTTGGCGCCGACTGCAACAGCCTAGCGGTCACTGGCAATGCCCAGTCGCTACCCCGCCAGACCAGCCTGAGTTTAGGTGGCTTGAACAGCTTCACCCTGACCTTCGACCGTGATGGCAGGGTGACGGGCAGCTGCGCTACGGGCTGCACCATCAAGGTTGCAGCCGATGAAACCTTAGACCTCAGCATAGAGAGCCAGGGGTATATTCATGGACGCTAGCAGAGTCACCTTACCAAGGCGCGCCTCAGGCTTTACCCTGATCGAGTTGGTCGTGGGCATGATAGTGCTTGGCATCGCCCTGGTTATGCTCACCAGCATGCTGTTTCCCCAGGCGGATCGCGCCGCCGAAACCCTGCACAGGGTGCGTTCTGCCGAGTTGGCGCATTCCCTGCTCAACGAGATCTGGGGCAAACGTTACGATCAGAACAGCAATCCCAATGGCGGCGTGCCCGCCTGTGGCGCAGCGGCCAGGCCAGACCTTGGATTGCCAGCAGGGCAGCCCTGTACAGACCAGGCCAGCTTTGGCGCGGGCGGACTCGATCGTAACGCCTATCGCGATGTGGATGACTATCATGGCCTGACCCAGGCCAGCAAGATGCTCAACTCGGATCGCACCTATGCTCAGGAATATATTAACTACCAACTATCGGTCAGCGTCACCTATCCCGGCAGCGACAAGAACAGCAAGCTGGTGGCGATCAATGTGACCACCCCCAGTGGCGAGGTGATCACCTATCATGGGCTGCGGAGTAACTACTGATGCGGCTGCAAACTAACAAGGGCTTCACCCTGGTCGAGATGGTGACCGTCATCATCATACTGGGCATCCTGGTGGTCGGGGTGAGCAGCTTTGTGATCTTGGGCACCCGCATTTTCGTCGAATCCAGCTCAGTGGATCAGGTGCTGAGCCAGAGTCGTTTCGTGATTGAGCGTATGACGCGGGAGCTGCGTAATGCCCTGCCAAACAGCATCCGGGTGGCCAGCTCAAGCGATGCACAGTGCATAGAGTTTATGCCTATCACAGCCAGCGCCAGCTATATCAGTTTGCCGATAGCGCCAGACAGCCCGGCAGACAGCGGCAGTGTGATGCTCCCGGCGCAGGGGATTAACCTGGCCCACAAGATGGTGATCTATCCGCTTTCACCTGTTCAGCTCTACCAAGACAGTCCGTCGACCACACAGGGGCGTATCTTCGATGTTAAACAGCTGAGTGGCAATCAGATCGAGTTTAACAATGCGCTGCGTTTCGATGAGGCCTCGCCTCAGAAGCGCTATTTTATGGTCAATGGCGCCGTGAGTTACTGCTTCTTAAGCAGTGGCGATATCAGGCGTTACGACGGCTACGGGGTTCAGACCACCCAGCCGACACCGACACCGGCTCAGATGGGGACGGGGGCCTTGATGGGCCAGCATGTGGTCAATAACTTAGGCAGTGAGGCGCCGATTCACTACACGCCGGGTACACTGATTAACAATGCCGTGGTGCAGCTGTCGCCCCGTTTCGAGGTGAATGGCCAGACCTTTCAATATCAACATCAGGTGCAGGTGATCAATGTTCCCTAATCGAGCCAGCCAGCGAGGCAGCGCCCTAGTGATAGGCATTTTCATCATTACCGTGATGTTTCTGATGGCGGCTGCGCTGATCAATATCGTCAGCGATGCCGACGAGGGGGTAAACCTGGAGGTGTTGGCAACCCGCGCCTTCGCCGCGGCGAACAGCGGCGCCGATGCCGCCCTGGCGCAGCTATTTCCCCTAAGCGGTGCTGTGGTCGGTTGTTCTAGCGTCTCTGCTAGTTGGACACCGCCGGATGTGGTGGGCTTTCATGGCTGTAATGTGGTGTTAAGCTGCAATCAGACCACAGTGGCGACTGGGAGTGACAGCGTGACCCAATATCTTATCGGCAGTGAGGCGACCTGCGCCGTGGGCAATTGCGACGGCGATGCCTGTCTGCGCGTCAATCGTAAGGTGGAGGTCGAGGCCCGTGAATAGACTCCTGCTAACCTTGCTCGCTGGCTTGTTTTACCTAATCTTCTCCACAGGTGTTTTCGCCGTGCCTCAGTGTGATGCGATCTTTACCGACCCGGCAACCGGAAACCATAATCCCGGCCTGGTGCCGCCTGATGATATTGGTTCTAGTTTGGGGGATTTGAATTGCCTCAAGCAAGGAAGATCGACAAGCTGTTCGCCAAGCGATTCTTTTAAACCTGGGGATTATAACTTTAGAAATGGCACATTCGAACATGACAGCTACGTAACAACGACAAGTGCCTCGACACGTCTTTATTTTGATAGCTTGTCGCTGACCAAATCCAGTATTAACGCTTATGGTAAAGCCGAGAATCTCATTATTTATGTGCGAGGAAATTTAAAAGTTGCGGGCATTAATTATGTGAATGCGATTGTTTATGTTGCAGGAGATGTTCACTTTGACGGGAACGCCAATCTCAGTGGTGCAATTGCCGCCGGCGGAGATTTAGATCCTGAGGACTACAACAATATCGATCTCGATGCGGTGGACAACGCCGACTTCGGCGGCATGTGTGACAAGGGCGGTGTGAATGTCGACCATTACCGGCTCGAATTTACCTCGGATGCGCTGAGCTGCGCCGCCAAAGATATCCTGCTGCGGGCCTGTGTCAACGCCGACTGCTCGACTCAAGCGAGTGTCTCTTCGAGCGTCGAGTTAACCAAGAATGACAATAAATATGCCGATGTCGGCTTTACCGGCTCGGCTCAAACCCAGGTGTGGCACCCAGACGGCGGCAGCGTCCTCCTGGGACTTGGCACTACGGCACCATCCGCGCCCTATCGCTGTTATATCGACGGTACTCTGGTGGCTAATGCCCAGTGCCTGCTCGACTTTGCCGATACGGGATTCTATTTCGATGTGCCCGACAGTACCGCCTGCAAGACGGGTAACAGCTTTAATCTGTTTGCTGTCACCAAAGATACTCAGACGCAGCAGTGTAAGCCCCTGTTTGCCAACCAGACCAAGACGATTAGCTTCGGCTTCGATTATCTGCGCCCGGCAACGGTAAACAATCCGGCCCAGCTTACCCTGAACAGCCTGTTATCACCGAGTGACTCGATAGCGATCGATGGCGGCGGCACTCAGACAATGCAGGTGCATTTTAACGCTGAAGGAGTTGCCAGTCTGTCGGCCAACTACCCAGAGGCGGGCGTGGTGACGCTTAGCGCCGAACATAGCCACATAGTTTCGCGTCCCGCAGGAGGTTCAGAGACGCTAGTGCTTACCCATAGCGATAGCTTTACCTCGACACCTGCCGGTTTTCATTTTGCCAATGTCAGTGCCAATGGGCGCTGTGATGCCAGTGAACCCTATGACGCTGACTGTAAGGTACTGGCGGCGGCGGGAGAACCCTTTAGCATGCAGGTGACTGCGGCCTGTTGGCAGAGCGATGACGACAAAGATTTCAGTGACAATAGTGCGCTGCAGAACTTCGAGCATGACGGCCTGTCTGTGGTGTCACAGGTAGTGCAGCCCGATACCGGGGTAAACGGCGTGTTAGGACGTGATAGCCTGGCGTTCTCACTATCATCTGGCGTTAGCGCCCAGATCATCAATGATCAAAGCTGGAGCGAGGTGGGCACCATGCAGGTGGCGCTTGGCGCGGATGTCAGCTTTGAGGGGGTGACCATTCCCGCCAGCCAGTTCAGCAGTGAGGTGTTTGGCCGTTTCACACCAGCCTATCTAGAGATCACTGGCAACGACCCTGAGGCGGCCCAGAGCTGCGGCGCATTTACCTATCTGGATCAGCCCTTCGGCTTTAAAACGGGCGCCGAGCCAAACATTCAGGTGGCGGGGTTAAATGCCCAAGATAAGGTAACCAGTAACTACCAGATCGGCGATTGGTGGCGTTACAAGCATAGGGATGAGGCAGAGCGCAATCAGTGGCCTGAGCGTAGCTATCAAGACAGCACAGGGCTAGCTGTGGTTGGCGACAGTCAGGCGCCGGCACTCTCAGGCCAGGTCAATTATCGCGGTTCACCCAATGTCGCTGAGTTGATCGGCGCCCAGCCGAGTTACCGACGCACCCAGACGCCACAGGAATCCTTCGATGCCAAGTTTGATCTAATCTTGTCGGCGCTGGACGTCAGCGATGAAGATGGCATCTGTTATCGCGACAGCGCCTCGGCTGCTTGCCGCGGATTTACCTTCAGCGATATCGGCGACGGTAAGGCCTTCGAGCTGCGCTATGGCCGTCTGGTGCTGGAAAACGGCTATGGCCCTCAGTCGGAGAGCCTGCGGCTGCCAATGCATAGCGAATATGTTTCAAGCGTGACTGCTGGCGTGCCAGTCTGGACACTCAATGGCGATGACAATTGCTCGGTTTTTAATACCCAGATCTCCTTAGATGCCGGCGAGACGGCAACTTCTGGCCTGTATCGTATCCTACCTTCGGGCTTCCCCGACCTGCAGGCCTTCAGCGATAGTGGATTGTCGCTGCGCAGTGGTGCCCTGATGAATGGCGTGGGCAATCTCTATTTTGCCATCCCCAATCAGGCGGGCGAGGTGCCCCTCAAGCTGCATGTTGAACCTTGGCTCAAGGGCTATTGGAACTATCCGGGGAACGCTGCCGATACCTTGTTTGACCCGAGGGCTAATGCCTATTTTGGCACCTATCGCGGACACGATAAGATCATCTATTGGCGGGAAGTGAAATAGCCGATCTACCAATTGCTGAGCGAGTGTTCACTTAGGCTGACACAAGCCCCAATGATGAACAGATATTTATCTAAGGATCAGCATAATATCCTTGTGGAATGCGGGGGGCATTGATAAAGTTACCTGATTTTTATTTTTCCGACTCCACTGAGACAGGCTGGTTACATGTTCAAGAAGCTGCGTGGCATTTTTTCTAACGATCTTTCGATCGATTTGGGTACGGCTAACACCTTAATTTACGTTCGCGAAGAGGGTATAGTGTTAAATGAGCCTTCGGTTGTTGCAATTCGGGGCGAACGCGGCAGCGGCGGCCAAAAATCGGTTGCCGCCGTGGGAACGGAAGCTAAGCAGATGCTGGGTCGTACGCCGGGCAACATTCAAGCCATTCGTCCAATGAAAGACGGTGTGATCGCCGACTTCTACGTGACCGAGAAGATGCTGCAGCACTTCATCAAACAGGTACACAACAACAGCGTATTCCGTCCAAGCCCACGCGTCTTGGTGTGTGTGCCAGTGGGAGCCACCCAGGTTGAGCGTCGTGCGATTCGTGAATCGGCCATGGGCGCAGGTGCTCGCGAAGTCTATCTGATCGAAGAGCCAATGGCGGCCGCTATCGGTGCCGGTCTGCCTGTGTCGGAAGCAACAGGTTCTATGGTGGTGGATATCGGTGGTGGTACTACCGAGGTGGCCATCATCTCACTAAACGGCGTGGTTTATTCCTCTTCTGTGCGTATCGGTGGCGATAAGTTTGACGATGCCATCATCAACTATGTGCGTCGCAACTATGGCAGCCTGATCGGTGAGGCCACGGCCGAGCGTATCAAGCACACCATAGGTACCGCCTATCCGGGTGACGAAGTGCTGGAGATCGAAGTGCGCGGTCGCAATCTGGCCGAAGGGGTACCACGTAGCTTTACCCTGAACAGCAACGAGATCTTAGAGGCGCTGCAAGAGCCACTCTCTGGCATCGTTAGTGCCGTGATGGTGGCGCTGGAACAGTCTCCACCAGAACTGGCTTCAGATATCTCTGAGCGCGGCATGGTACTGACTGGCGGTGGCGCACTGCTGCGTGACCTCGACCGTCTGTTGATGCAAGAGACCGGCATCCCTGTGATGGTGGCCGACGATCCGCTGACCTGTGTGGCCCGTGGTGGTGGTAAGGCATTAGAGATGATCGACATGCATGGCGGCGATCTCTTCTCTGACGAAAACTAATTCGGCTCAAGAAAATAGGCAGCAAGACTCTGGTTACACCCTTGGCGAGGCATAGTAAATGATGGCTCGCCGCCCAGACACCACAAGGTGAATGGGTAAAAAGTGGGTACCGGGTTCGCTGCCTTAAGTGTTTTATGAAACCTATTTTTGCCCGCGGTATTTCGAATCAATTCAGGCTCACATTGGCAATCGTTTTGTCGGTGATCTTACTGGTGGCCAACGATAGGCTGGAGCCGGTGCGCCAATCTATCTCCTCTGTGCTCAGCCCACTGCAATACGTGGCTAACATCCCCGGCGCCATCCTGGATTGGTCTGCCGAGAGTATCGCCACCCGCAACATGTTGGCCAAGCAGAACAAGCAGCTGCTGCGGCAGCAACTCCTGATGAGCGAGCGTCTGCAGCGCTTCGAGCACCTGAGACAGGAAAACGATCGTCTGCGCGCCCTGCTGGGCTCTCCGGTACACATGGACTCCAAGAAGATGGTGGCCGAGGTGATGGAGGTGGCCAGCGATCCCTTTCGTCACTATGTGGTGCTAAACCATGGTGCCCGCAGCGGCGTCTTCGTCGGTCAGCCCGTGGTGGACGCCCATGGCGTCGTCGGCCAGGTGGTGGAGATCAGCGAGCTGACTAGCCGGGTGCTGTTGATTTCAGACGTGACCCACGCCATCCCGGTGCGGGTGACCCGTAACGATGTGCGCCTGGTGGCACAGGGTATCGGCGAGCTCGATGAGCTCGAGCTGCGTCACGTGGCCAAGAGTACAGATCTCAGAGTCGGCGATCTCCTGGTCTCCTCGGGTCTGGGTAAACGCTTTCCCGAAGGCTACCCCGTGGCGCGCATCATGACGGTCGAGCGCGACGATGGCCAGAGCTATGCCACCGTCACAGCCCAGCCTTTGGCGGCACTGGACCGTATCCGTTACCTGCTGTTGATCTGGCCAGATGGCAATCAGAGCGAGCAAGCCGAGCCGGTCGAAGCAGGCGCCGATGCCCAGCCGCAAGCGGAGGAGACGCCATGAGCATGCATATTCCCCACGGTCGTTGGGTGGTCTGGTTAAGCTTCCTGCTGGCCATGTTATTTCAGATCATGCCGCTGCCCGGCCTGGTCGAGGGCTGGCGCCCCGACTGGCTGTTGCTGGTGATGATCTACTGGGCGATGGCGCTGCCGCACCGCTACAACATCCTTTCGGCCTGGGTGCTGGGCGTCTTACTGGATATCCTGCTGGGGGCCCACCTCGGCATACGTGCGCTCTCTATGTCGCTGGTGATCTATGTGGTGGTACTGCATTTCCAGCGCCTGCGTAACTTCCCCATGTGGCAACAGGCCCTGATGGTGGCCAGCCTGGTGTGCCTGCACCATCTGCTGGTGTTCTGGGTACAGTTTGTGGTGAACGTGGCGAGCTTCGATGTCAGCCTGTTCCTGCCGGCCCTGTCGAGCCTGATCATCTGGCCTTGGGTATTTTGGATGCTGAGACGCATTCGCCGTATTTATAAAGTGAGATAATGATGCAACTGGTATTAGCCTCTTCCTCTCCTCGTCGTCGCGAGCTGCTGGCTCAAGTGGCTCTTGGCGACCCCGAATTTGCTTTCGAGGCGTTATCCGCCGATATCGACGAGAGCCATAGGGCAGGGGAAAGCGCCGACGAGTTCGTGGTGCGTCTGGCAATCGAGAAGGCCCAAGCTGGTCTGGCGCTATGGGGACAGGCGGATGCCGTGGTGCTGGGCTCAGATACTATAGTGGTATTGGACGGCGAAATCCTAGGTAAGCCTAAGGATGAGCAGGACGCCAGGCAGATGCTTAGCGCGCTGTCGGGCGAGCGTCATAGCGTGATGACGGCGGTAGCGGTTACCGACGGTGAGCGGACTCTGTCTCGATTAGTTGAAACTAAAGTGCAATTTTGCGGCCTAACTGAACAGGCTATCTTGGCCTATATCGCCACCGGCGAGCCCATGGATAAGGCCGGTGCCTATGGCATTCAGGGCTTAGGCGGCTGTTTCGTCGAGGCCATCGACGGTAGCTATTCGGCGGTGGTAGGACTGCCGCTGGTGGAAACCCGGGCCCTGCTGGCCGAGATGAAGCTGTTAGCCGTTTAGCGTTTTACCCAATAGATTGAGCCATTTAGGTCTAAGTTGTTCTAAAATTAACGGTCCTTAGGCCGTTAATGCATTAATCATATTTGAGTGAGTAAGCATGAGTCACATAGTCAAAAACAAAGTACAGAAAAAGATAGGTTCTGAGCTATTGATCAATGTGACGCCTACCGAGGCGCGGGTGGCGCTGGTGGAATATGGCATCTTGCAAGAGGTGCATATCGAGCGCCGCATGAAGCGTGGTCTGGTGGGCAACATCTACAAGGGTAAGGTCAGCCGGGTATTGCCTGGCATGCAGGCCGCCTTCGTGGATATCGGTCTGGACAAGGCCGCCTTCCTCCATGCCTCTGATATCGTACCCCACACCGAGTGTGTGGCCGACGTCGAGAAGGGCAACTTCGTGGTACGCGACATCGCCGAGCTGGTGCGCCAGGGTCAGGACATCATGGTACAGGTGGTAAAAGATCCCCTGGGCACCAAGGGTGCGCGCCTCACAACTGATATCACCTTGCCCTCACGCTATCTGGTCTTCATGCCGGGCTCCAGCCATGTGGGTGTATCGCAGCGCATCGAGTCTGAAGAGGTGCGTGCCCGTCTTAAGGGACTGACCGAGCCCTTTGTGGATGAAGATGGTGGTTTCATTATTCGCACCGCCGCAGAGAATGCCGGTGAGCAGGAGCTGATCCAAGACGCGGCCTTCCTGCGCCGGGTCTGGGCCAAGGTGTGCGAGCGTCGCAAGCGTCCTGGCGTCTCTCTGCTCTATCAAGATCTCGCCCTGCCTGTGCGTATCGTGCGCGACTTCGTCGGTACCGAGCTGGATCAGATCCAGGTGGATTCGGGCCAGACCTACGAGGAGCTGCTGCAGTTTACCCAGGAGTTTATGCCCGAGATTGCCGACAAGATAGAACACTATTCCGGCCGGGTGCCCATCTTCGATCTCTATGATGTGGAGAACGAGGTGCAGCGCGCCCTAGGGCGCAAGGTGGAGCTCAAGTCAGGCGGTTATCTGATCATAGATCAGACCGAGGCCATGACGACTGTGGATATCAACACAGGCGCCTTCGTTGGCCATCGCAACCTGGAAGAGACCATATTCAACACCAACCTGGAGGCGACCCACGCCATCGCTCGCCAATTGCGCCTGCGCAATCTGGGGGGGATCATCATTATCGATTTCATCGACATGTTGAACGAAGACCATAAGAAGCGTGTGCTCAGCACTCTAGAGGCGGCGCTTGCCAACGACAGGGTGAAGACCAATGTCAGCGGCTTCTCGGGTCTTGGGCTGGTGGAGATGACCCGTAAGCGTACCCGCGAGAGCCTGGAGCATGTGCTGTGCGGCGAGTGTCCCGCCTGTTTCGGCACAGGTAGCCTGAAGACGGTCGAGACGGTTTCTTACGAGATCTTCCGCGAGATCATCCGCCTCAATCGCGGCTATGATGCCGACGAGTTCCTGGTTTACTGTGCCCCGACTGTCTACAACAGCCTCACCGGCGAGGAGAGTCATCTGGTGGCTGAACTCGGCGCCTATATCGGCAAGCATGTTCGCCTGCAAAACGAGCCCATGTATGCGCAAAACAAATTCGATGTGGTGATAATGTAGTGTCACGCCCATTCTGTCCCCGCACCTTCGGCCGCCTATGCTGGCAGATGATCGCCATCATAGTGGTGCTTTTTGCCTTGAGCGTCAGCCTGTTCAGAGGCCTGCTACCTAAGCTGGATCAGGTCCGTCAGGAGCTGGTGAGTTATATCTATGAGCAGTATCAGGTCAAGGTCGAGGTCAGCGAGCTCACCGCCGAGTGGCAGGCGTTCGGCCCTGCGGTGACCATCAAGAATCTGGTCTTGCCGGTGCAGGAAAACCTGCCGGTCACCTTCATCATAGACAATGTCCACCTTAAGTTGGATTTCTGGGACAGCCTGGTCTCGGCGTCGCCCCAGATTGAGAATGTGATCTTCGAAGGGGTCAAGATCGCCCTGGATCTCGACCGTATCAGTCAAGCGGGTAACGGTCAGCAGAGCAGTGATGCGCCAGTGGCAGAGCAGAATACCGATTGGCTCTACGCCCTGATGCTGGAACAGTTCGACCGCTTCGCCATCACAGATGTGACCATGCAGCTGATCAGCAGCTCTCACAAATATCGACCTATCCATATCAGGGATCTGCGCTGGCGCAACCTGGCCGGTCGCCACAGAGCCGAGGGCGCGCTGTTCCTCGACGAGCAGGCCTCTGAGGTCGAGCGTCTCTCCCTCTCCATCGATATTCGTGGCGATGGTCATAGCCCAGAGTCCTTGACTGGTCAGCTCTATCTGGCGGCCAACTCGCTGGATCTCGGTGAGTGGGCATCACGCCAGGAAAATCCTTATGCCTCGGGCAAGAAGCTGCCACTCGAGGGCGTGGTTAACCTGCAGGCCTGGGCAGAGTTCTCTAACCGCGCCTTTACCGCGGCGACGGTCGCCTTCGAGCCAAGCTGGCTACAGTGGCAACTCAAGGGTGAGCAGCAAAAATTTGAAATTAAGGCTGGCCAGCTTAACTGGCAGCCACAGGTCTCTGGCTGGCAACTGACCAGCTCAGACCTGGCCTTCGTCACCAATGGTCAGGCCTGGCCGGCGCTGCATATCGGCGCGCGCAAGCGTGACGATCGGCTGATGGCCAGTATCAATCAACTCGATGCCGAGGTCTTGTTGCCTCTGTTGCCCCTGGTGCCCGGCATGGATCTCGATGGCCTCTACCTGTGGCAGTCGATGGATCCCAAGGGCAGCATAGAGCAGCTCAAACTGGGTTATGGTGCGCAGCAGGGCTTTGCCATGTCGGCGCAGCTCAAGCAGTTTGCCTGGCAAGGCAGCGGCGCCATCCCTGGGGCAGAGCCGATTGACCTTATGTTCGGCATGCAAGGCAGTGACCTCTATCTGTCTGCGCCTGAGCAGCAGTATCACTTGGATTTTAACGGCGGTTTCGAGGAAGCATTGTCCCTCGCGGGTGACGCCTTCACGGTAAAATATGCCTTGGGCGAGGCGGCGCTGATCGCCCCTAAACTGCATTTCTATAATGCCGACCTGGATCTCGATGCGGCCATGAAGCTGGGCTTTGCCGGTGAGGCCAGCCTTAACCTGCTGGCCGATGTGCAGGTGAAGAACGCCGCCAGGGCTAAGTACTATTTCCCTAAGCATGCCATGTCCGAATCTCTGGTCGATTACCTCAGCGGCGCCATCAAGGCGGGGCAGAGCCAGGACGCCAAGGTGGTGTGGAACGGCCCGCTGAAGCATTTCCCCTATGACGACAACAGCGGTGTGTTCCAGGCTGGTTTCTCATTGAATCAGGCCCGCTACAGGTTCCAGCCCGATTGGCCCGAGGTGACCGACCTGAGCCTTAATGCCCTGTTTGAGAACGCGGCCATGGATATCTGGGTGAACAAGGGGATGTTGATGCAGGTGCCGGCCGACGGCGCCCATGTTGCCATCCCGCGCATGAGCCATCAGACGCTGCTGACGGTGAAGGCGGATCTGCGCACCCAGGGCGAGGCCGCCAAACAGGTGCTACAACGCTCACCTCTGGCCGATACGGTCGGGGCTACGTTAGAGGTGGTACAGGTGCAGGGTGAGGTATCGGGTAAGCTGGATCTCAGCATCCCCCTCTATCATGGTGGTAAAGAGGCGATACTGGGTCAGGTGAAGTTTGACGATACCCCTGTCTATATCAGCGAGCCGGGGGTACAGCTAGATGGCGTGACCGGCGAGGTCTACTTTGCCAACGAGGTGGTCACTGGTGAGAAGATACAGGCGCGTCTGTTCGAGCAACCCGTGAGTTTCACCTTCGACACAGGCAAGACCAACAAGCATTATGGCCTGAATCTGGATATGCAGGGGCAGTGGGCGCTGGCCTCGCTGCCGGCGATGTTGGACAACCCGCTCAAGGATTACTATAGCGGCGAGCTGGATTGGCAGGGCGCCATGACGCTGATTTTCGATGAGTTGGGGTATCGTATCCAGGCTCAGGTGAAGAGTGACATGCAGGGCGTCGAACTGAGCCTGCCGGGTAAGTTTGCCAAGACGGCCGACAGCCCGCGAGCCCTCTCATTCGAGCTGATCGGCGACAACAAGCAGGCCTCGCTAGGGGCCAAGCTTGGGGATCAGATGGAGTTCTGGGGTGGCTTCGACGAGGAGTCAGGCGACCATCTGGCGCACTTCGACCTGCTGCTGGGACGCCTGTTTAAGCCGGGTGACCAACTCAAGCGTCAGGCTGGTCATCTGCAGCTGGATATGCCTGCCACCGAATTCGCCCCTTGGCTGCCAATCATCAAGGGATTCATGGGCGACGCGGCGCTGGAATCCTCACTGGACATGGCCATGCGGGAAGCATTAGAAGAGCAGGCGCCTGAATCGCCGCTGGTGCAGGCAGAAACCGAGCCTAAGAAGAGCAGCTTCTTCCCGCCGCTGATCGCGGTCGATGGTCAGGTACGCCAGTTGAACCTCTATGGGCAGCCGCTGACTGAGCTGAACCTTGAGGCGCATCCCACAGAACATGGCTGGCGCTTCGAGGGCAACGCCAACGAATTTAGCGGCCGGGTGGACTTCTATCCAGACTGGTCGGCCCAGGGCTTAAAGCTGGTGGCGAGCCGATTTAACTTTGCGCCTGAGAGCAAGGAGGGCGAAGCCTCTGAGGTTGCCAGCGATGAGGTGCTCAGCATACTGCCGCCGTTGGCGGTGGATGTGGATCAGTTTAGCGTCTATGGTAAGCCGCTGGGACACCTGGTGTTGCAGGCAACGCCCAAGAATGGCGACTATCAGATCCAGACCATCGCCATCACCACCCCGGGTATCACCTTCAAGGGTAAGGGCGCCTGGTCCAACAGTGAAGGGCAGAACCTGACCGAGTTTCAGGTGGATCTCAAGGCCAAGCAGTTCGATGAGGTCTCAGAGCGTCTGGGCATAGACCCAGGCCTCAAGGAGGCGCCGCTGGATCTGCAGGCCGAGCTGTCATGGCAGGGGGCGCCCTATGCCTTCTCGCTGGAGACCCTCAACGGCCAGATCAGTTACAAGCTGGGCAAGGGCCACCTGTCTGAGGTGAGTGACAAGGGCGCGCGTATCTTCTCTTTGTTCAGCCTGGATTCATTGCTGCGTAAGCTGTCGCTGGATTTCTCCGATGTCTTCGGCAAGGGGCTCTACTTTAACACCTTTACCGGCACCCTTAAGCTGGATAACGGCGTGGTCAAGACCACAGACTCCGAGATGGATGCGGTGGCCGGTAACATGAGGGTGCGGGGTTATACCGACCTCACTTCCGAGAGCCTCAACTACGACATACGCTTCGTGCCGCAACTGGCCTCAAGCGTGCCCACTGTGGTGCTGCTCAGTACCGGCGGTTGGACCCTGGGCCTGGGCGCCTTCGCCCTGACCAAAGTATTGGAGCCGGTGATCGAGGTGATCTCTGAGATCCGCTTCAGGCTGACGGGCACCATGTCTGAGCCTAAGCTGGAGGAGCTGGAGCGTAAGAGCAAGGAGATAGAGATCCCCGAGTCTGTCTTGCCGCGTCAACAAGCGCCTGGCGCAGAAGCTAAGCCCGAAAACAAACAGTCCGAGAGCGATCTGCCAGAAAGCAAACAGCCTGCGAGCGAACAACCAGCGCAACTAAAACAAGAGCAGCAAGAACAGAATCCGGCGCAGTCTGGGGCAGACGCTCTGCCGGCAGAGGCGACGGGTGAGCAGGTGATGCCATCGGGCGTTGAGATCCCTAAGCCGGCGGTCGTCGCCATGCCAGAGTTTAAGGAGACGCCCACAGGGCTGCAGGCGCCAGTGGAGCAAAAAACTGAGACGCCACAACAGCAAGAGTCACAGGAAAAGCCAGTGAGCAAGGAGTCAAGCGATGCAGGTCAGCCTATTACAATGTCAGAGTGGTCGCGACGTCGAGGAGAACCTCAGCTTTATTTGCGAGCAGCTTGATGCCCTCGCCAGTGGTGAGCGCCCCCATCTGGTGGTGCTGCCCGAATGTTGCCTGCTGTTTGGTGGCCATGAGCGTCAGCAGTTGGCCTACGCCGGGGACGATGCCGGCAGCGAACTCAAGCAGACCCTGGCCGCGCTGGCGAAGCAATATGGTATCTATCTGGTGGCGGGCACCATTCCTATCCTGGCCGATGAGGGGCGGGTTTTCAGCCGCAGCTATCTGTTTGACGATAGCGGCGAGACCTTAGGCCACTACGACAAGCTGCACCTGTTCGATGTGGATGTGGACGATGGCACCAAGTCTTACCGGGAGAGTGACACCTTTTGCCCAGGTGAGGCGGTAACCGTCGTCGATACGCCTTTCGGTAAGGTCGGGATGGCGATATGCTATGACATCAGGTTTGCGGATTTATTTCGCGCCATGCGTCTGCAGGGGGCGGAGATCATCGTTCTGCCGGCGGCCTTTACCCGTGTGACCGGGCGGGTGCACTGGCTGCCCCTGCTACAGGCGAGGGCGATTGAGACCCAGTGTTTCCTGTTGGCGGCCGCTCAATGGGGCGAGCACAACCAGGGTAAACGTGAGACCTGGGGACACTCCTGCGTCATAGATCCCTGGGGAGAGGTGCAGGCGATTAAACCAGAAGGCTGTGGCTGGTTGTCGGCAGAGATAGACCTTAAGGCCATAGAGGGGATACGTCGCAACATCCCTGTGGTCGAACACAATCGTTTCGAGTCACCCAAATTAAAGAGATAATAAAATCGCGTCTTCATGCAGGCGCCATAGAGAGAAAATTAATGCCATTTTTAACCCAAGTAGAACAGAGCCTCTTGCAAGACGGATTGTCACTGGATCAGTTGCAAGGCTATATCAATAGCATTCATCAGCATCAGGTGGATTTTTCCGATCTCTATTTTCAGGGCAGTCGCCACGAGTCTTGGGTGTTAGAAGATGGCATAGTCAAAGAGGGCAGCTTCCATATCGAGCGCGGTGTGGGCGTGCGTGCCATCAGCGGCGAGAAGACGGGTTTCGCCTATGCCGACGAGATCACTCCAGCGGCGCTGAGCGCTGCGGTCGAGGCGGCTCGCGGCATCTCTGCGGCGGGCAATAGCGGCCGCGTTCAGTCATGGAAGCAGCAGAAGGTGACGCCTCTGTATCAGAGCGCCGACCCTATCGCGGCTATGGAAGAGGTGAAGAAGATTGAGCTGCTCAAACAGGCCGACGCCTATGTGCGCAGCCTGGATCCGCGCATCATACAGGTGGTGATCAGCCTGTCGGGCGTGCACGAAGAGATCTTAGTCGCGGCCAGTGACGGCACCCTGGCGGCAGATATTCGTCCCTTGGTACGTTTTAACTGTAGCGTGGTGCTGGAGCAGGAAGGCAAGCGTGAGCGCGGCGCCAGCGGTGGCGGTGGACGCCATGATTATCAAGTGTTTTTCGAGTCGGGCGACGATGGTCTGCCTAGCTGTTTCGCCTTTGCCCGCGAAGCCGTGCGTCAGGCCTCGGTCAATCTGACCGCCATAGATGCGCCTGCCGGTGAGATGCCTGTGGTACTGGGCGCGGGTTGGCCCGGCGTCCTGCTGCATGAGGCAGTGGGTCATGGCTTGGAAGGCGACTTCAATCGTAAGGGTAGCAGCGCCTTTAGCGGCTTGGTGGGCCAACAGGTGGCTTCTAGCCTGGTGACCGTGGTGGACGATGGCACCTTGGTTGATCGCCGCGGCTCGCTCAGCATAGACGATGAAGGGGTTCCGACCCAGAAGACAGTGCTTATCCAGGACGGCATCCTCAAGGGCTATATGCAAGACAAACTCAACGGCCGTCTGATGGGGCAGGCCTCAACCGGCAATGGTCGCCGCGAGTCTTATGCTCATCTGCCGATGCCGCGTATGACCAACACCTATATGGAAGCCGGCGACAGCTCGCCTGAAGATATCATCAAGTCGGTGGACAAGGGGATCTATGCGCCTAACTTCGGTGGCGGTCAGGTCGATATCACCTCGGGCAAGTTTGTGTTCTCGGCGTCTGAAGCCTATCTCATCGAGAAGGGTGAGATCACCCAGGCGATCAAGGGCGCGACCCTGATAGGTAATGGTCCCGAGGCCATGGGGCAGATCTCCATGGTGGGGAACGATCTGGCGCTCGATAAGGGTGTCGGTGTCTGTGGCAAAGATGGTCAAAGTGTGCCCGTGGGCGTGGGCCAGCCTAGTCTGAAACTCGACCGCTTGACGGTAGGTGGCACGGCGTAGTTCAGCCGCCGACCTCGCCTCTGGCCGAGCTGTCAGAGGTGAATACCGCTCTACAGGAGTGGTTGCAAGAGAGTATTTAGGGAAGGCTGTCGACAGCTTGTGAAGCGGTTTGCCAACAAGGCCAGCTTCTCAACGCCCCCATAGGGTGTTAACATTTGCCAAGGAAATAGAGTTTTAGCTCTAGAGGTGTCGATGAGATATTCACATATTGTTTGGCTGTCGCTGTTAGCCCTTGCGGGGAATACCGCCCAGGCGCAGGAGCTCGCCTTCGGCGATGCCTGGCAGCAGCTGTTGCGGGTAAGCGACAAGTTGCAGGCCAGCCAGCAGGAGGTTAACCGTGCCCAGGCCGAAAAGGCCGCTGGGGAGGACCTCAACCTGCCTTCGCTGTCGATCAACGGCAGCTACACACGTTTAGAGAAACCCCTGGAGCTGGATCTGAGGGATCTCAACCCCTTAGCCAGTCTCGATCCTGCCAGCTTGCCGCCGGCACTCGGCGGCGCCCTGGGCGCCATTCCGGGCTCGCTGTTTATCACCCCTTTTACCGAGCAGGACGTCTTCCGCTCAAGCCTGCAGGCGATGTGGCCCATCTATACCGGCGGTCGTATCAGCGCCGCCCAGGGGATCCATGAGGCCCAGGTGGCCGAGAAGGAGCAGCAGCATCAGCTGTCTACCCGGGATCTCTTTGTCCAGCTGGTGGACAGATATTATGGCGTGGCGGTGAGCCATGCCCTGATGGCGACCCGTGGTCAGCTGGTGGATGCTCTCACTGAGCACGCCGAGCATGCGGTCAAGCTTGAGCAGCAGGGACAGATCGCCAAGGTGGAGCGTCTCAACGCCCAGGTGGCCCTGGAAAATGCCCGGGTGGATTATGCCAGCGCCAAGCGTCAGCTGGAGATGAGCCAGATCGCCCTGTCACGCATGCTGCACCAGAGCGATGTCGATACCGCCTCTAAGCTGTTTATCCTCGATAACCCGCCCTCCCTCGGCCAGCTCAGTCAGCTGACCCTGACTAGCCATCCGGCGCTTAAGCTGCTGGAGGCTAAGGAGACCCAGGCCAACGGCCTTATCGATGTGGAGAAGGGCAGTTATTACCCTAGCGTCTTTCTCTACGGTAACTACACACTATATGAAGACGACAGTCTGCTGGCCAAGATGGAGCCGGACTGGATGGTCGGCGTCGGGGTGAAGATCCCGCTTATCAGTCGCGACGGTCGTAGCGGTAAGGTCGAGGCCGCCCGCAGCGCCCTGTTGCAGGCGCGCTACACCAAGGCGCAGACCCAGCAGGATCTCAGCCTGCTGCTGGATCAGAGCTATCGCCAGCTGCAGCAGGCCAGAGAGGAGACTGAGTCCCTCGACCTGTCGCTGTCGCTTGCCAAAGAAAACAAACGCCTAAGGGATCTCGCCTTCAGCCAGGGGCTGTCGACCTCTATCGAGAAGGTGGACGCCGAGCTGAAGCTGAGCGGCGTGCAGACCCAGCAGCTGGCGGCCCAGTACCGCTATGTACAGGCCTACGCCAGATTGATGGCCATCAGTGGCCAGTTAGATGAATTTATCGGTCGTTCACGCACCGCCCAGGAGAGAGCTGATGCGCACTAACAGAATCCTAGCCATTGTCGCCCTAATCGCCTTAGTGGCCATCCTGGCCTACGGCCTGATGCTGGCCCATACGCCCAAGGCCGAGCGACTGCAGGGGCAGATCGAGGCCAGAGAGTACAACATCTCCTCCAAGGTGCCAGGCCGTGTGGCGCAGGTCATGGTGCGCCGTGGCGATCAGGTGGCCGAAGGCGATCTCCTGTTTGCCATCGACAGCCCAGAGCTCAATGCCAAGCTGATGCAGGCCCAAGGGGGCCGCGACGCCGCCAAGGCGTTGCAACAGGAGGCAGATAACGGCGCCCGCAAGCAGCAGGTAGCGGCTTCTAAGGAGCAATGGCTAAAGGCGAAGGCGGCAGCAACCCTGGCCGAGACCACCTATCAGAGGGTAGAAGCCCTGTTTAGCGAAGGCGTGCTGGCCCGTCAGAAACGCGACGAGGCCTTTACCCAGTGGCAGGCGGCCAAGTACACCCAGCAGGCGGCCTATGCCATGTATCAGATGGCCGAAGAGGGTGCCCGTGAAGAGACCAAGGCCGCGGCCGAGGGTAATGCCCGCATGGCCGAGGGGGCGGTGAAAGAGGTCAGCGCCATTTTGGCCGACAGCCAGATGCGCTCGCCCAAGTCCGGCGAGGTCAGCGAGGTGCTGCTGCACCCAGGTGAGCTGGCGCCAAGCGGCTTCCCTGTGGTGAGCGTTATCGACATGCAAGATGCCTGGGCCGTGTTTCAGGTGCGTGAAGATCAGCTTAAGGGCTTTAAGGTGGGTGATACCCTGGAGGTGGAGATCCCGGCGCTTGGCGAGCGTTACCCCTTCAAGGTGGCGCACATCAGCGTCATGGGCCATTTCGCCACCTGGCGCTCCACCGAGAGTGGCCACGACTTCGATATGCGCACCTTCGAGATGGAGCTCAGACCCGTATCGCCCATCGCCGACCTGAGGGTGGGCATGAGCAGTCTGCTGGTACAGTAGGCCTTGGCGTCCATGGGGCAACTCATCACGCGGGAACTCAGGCGGCTGTGGCAGTCGCCCTGGCAGCTCGCCCTGGTCAGCTATCTGCCCTTGCTGGGCACGCTCGCCCTCTGGTGGCTGTTTAGCGCCGGGCTGCCTCGCGCCCTGCCTGTTGCCGTGGTAGATCAGGATCAGAGCCAACTGAGCCGCATGCTGGTGCGTCAGCTGAGTGCCAACTCGGTGATCAGCCCTGTGAGCTATCAGGATATCGGTCAGGCACAGGCCGCCATGGAGAGGGCCGAGGCCTATGCCATGGTGGTGCTCCCCTTCAAGCTGAATCAGGATCTGATGATAGGGCATCAGCCCAGTATCGATATTCGCTACAACGCCCAGTTTCTGCTGGTGGGCAAGCTGCTCTCCAGCCAGATACAGCTCAGCCTGGCCGATGGCCTGAAACAGAAGGCGCGGCTGAAGCAGCTGGCATCTGGCGTACCGCCGGTGCAGGCGGAGATCAACCTGAATCTGATAGAGACTCAGAGCAGTGCGCTCTATAACGCCAACAACAACTATGTGGCCTTCCTGGTGCCGCCGATATTGATCGCCCTGGTGCAGATAGTGGCCATGCTGGTGTTTGCCAATGCCCTTACCGAGGAGCTAAGGCGCGAGACCCAGGCCGAGTGGTTTAGCCTAGGCACCTACCGGGTGCTGCTGAGTAAAATTCTGGTCTATACCCCACTGCCGATGTTGCAGCTGGGACTTGTCTACGCCTGGCTCTATGGCTATCTGGGATTGCCGATGCGCGGCTGCCTGGGTCAGCTGCTCCTCGCCCAGCTGGTGATGCTCCTGGCGGTGTGGCTTATCGTGCTGGCCATCTTCGCCCTGCTGCAAGATTCGGCCCGGGTGATCAGCTTCTGCACCGCCTTGTTTGCGCCGTCATTCGCCTTCATGGGGGTGACCTTCCCCACCCACGAGATGCCGCTTCTGGCACAGTGGTGGCGACAGATCATGCCCTCGAGCCACTATGTCGATACCCATATCGGCGTCATCGCCTATGGTCAGGAGACTCAGGCATTAATCTCTCAGCTGTCTAGCTACTGGGGCTTCCTGCTGTTGCTGCCTGTGGTCGCCTTGATGCTGGCTAAGATGCGCCGGGAACAGACTGGCGAGCAGCTGGACCAGGCGCAGATAACGGAGGGGCAGGGATGAACTTTTTTGCCCTGATGTTTGAAGAGCTTAAGGCTATCGTTACCGACAAGGCGATCGCCATCACCCTGTTTGGCGGGGTGATCTTCTATTCGGTACTCTACCCCTTGCCTTACCTCAACGAGGTGCCGACCCGGCAACAGATTGTGGTGGTCGATGGCGATCACTCCAGCCTGAGTCGCCTGGTGATCCGCCATGCCCAGGCCAGCCCTAAGCTGGAGGTAGTGGCTCAGTTGGATGACCTGACCCAGGCACAGGCCGCCGTTAACTCGGGGCAGGCCCATGGCTATCTGGTGATCCCCGAGGGGTTTCGCCGGGATCTGCTGCGCCAGCGTGGCGTCACCCTGGCCTATGGCGGCGATGCCAACTATTTTCTGGTCTACTCTGCGATCCTCGAGGGGCTGGTGTCTGTGGGGATAGATGCGGGTAAATATATTCAGTTCCAGGGTCTGCTGGCCAGAGGCGAGGCGGCCAAGCAGGTTCAGCGCGAGCTTGAGCCGATTAAGCTCAACAGCGTGCCAGCCTTCAACCCCAGCCTGGGTTATACCTCCTACGTGGTGCCCGGCGTGCTCTTGTTAGTGCTGCACCAGACCCTGCTGATAGGCACTGGCATACTGGGCGCCGGTCAGTGGCGGCGTCAGGGGTATTGGCACAGCGTGGGGCTCGGGCAGCTGCTGAGCGCCAGGGTGGCCACCTTCGGCCTCATCTATAGCCTGTTTACCGCCTACTACATAGGCTACTGCCACTACTGGTATCAGGTGGGCGTGCAGGGCAACCTGGGGCTGGTCTGTCTGTTTCTGCTGCCCTTCTTGCTGGCCACTAGCCTGGCGGGTATCGCCTTTAGCAGCCTGTTTGTGCGCCGGGATCTGCCGACCCAGGTGCTACTGCTGATCTCCATGCCCATCCTGTTTGTGTCGGGTTTCGTCTGGCCGGTGGAGCTGATCCCTGCGCCGCTGCAGGCCGTGTCTCAGCTGATCCCCGGGGTGGTGACCATCAAGGGGATGTTACAGCTTAATCAGATGGGGGCGGACTGGCAGAGCGTCGCGCCGCTATGGTGGCAGCTGTGGGGCCTGGTGCTCTTCTATCTGCTGCTGGCCTATCTCGGGCTGCGCCTCAGACTCGAGACAAGAAAAAGCCCGCACTAGCGGCGGGCTGTTTCATCTTTCGTTTAAGGCTGGTAGCTATTCGCCTGTCTCGGCGCGCAGATACTTCACCAACTCGGCGGCTGACTTAGAGGCCACCTCAGGCTGTTTAGCTAGCTCCTTGTTGGCCTGTCTCACCAGCTGACGCAGCTTCTGGCGCTCAAGGCCGGGATGCTGCTCGAGCAGGGCCTGAATCGCCTCATCACCACCTGTCAGCAGATGATCTTTCTGCTTCTCGGCGACGTTCTGCTTAGAGCTTTCGTTGCGGTTCTGGTTAAGCACGTTCTTCAGGTTTTCCTGCAGCTCGTCGATGTCGACGCTGCGCATCAGCTTGCCCACATAGTGCAGCTGGCGACGGTGAGCCTCGCTGTTGATACGGATAGTCTTGGCTTTCAAGATGTTGTCGTGTAGCAGCTCATCTAGCTCAAGCTTCTTCAGCTGACTCTTGCTGAGGGAGACCAGTTTCTTACCTAGCTCTTGGTAAATGGCAATTTCGCGCTTTATATCGGCTCTGCTGACGTAATCATCGTCATGATCGAAGGGCTGTTTAAAGTGTTCTGAGTCGCCAACAATATTCATCATTAAAAAATCTCTGGGGTCCAAGCCATAACTCCCCTAATCATAACATTTCCGGCCAATATCGCCTACGAAACGACTCAGTTATTTAATGTGAAAGCCCGACGGGTTTGCTATGCTACGGCCACGATTGATAACAAAAGAGTAGATCTGTGGCTTCTCCAAGCATCGAAACCGAATTGAATTCATTGAAAGACGCCGTGTCTATGGCATTGGAATATGCCGCCAAGTTGGGCACCTCGGGGGCCGAAGTGGCCATCAGCAAGCAGCAGGGACTCTCTGTCTCGACGCGCTTGAAAGAGGTTGAGACAGTTGAGTTTAATAAAGATGGTGCGCTGGGGATCACCCTGTTTCGAGATGGCTGCAAGGGGAGCTCGTCGACCTCAGATCTGAGCCCTGAGGCGATTCGCCGCGCCGTGAAGGCCGCCGACGATATCGCTCGCTTCACCTCGGAAGACCCATTTAATGGCCTGGCCGATGCCGAGCTGATGGCTAAGCAGATCGACGATCTCGAACTCTACTATCCCCACGAGACTACGCCCGCAGAGCTCGAAGCCCTAGCGGCCCGCGCCGAAACTGCGGCCCTAGATGCCGATGCCCGCATTAAAAACTCCGACGGTGCCAGCGCCAACGCCCATACGGGTGCCAAGGTGTATGGTAACAGCCATGGTTTCCTCAACGGTTACGTCAGCTCACGCTACAGCCTGAGCTGTGTGGTGATCGGCGAGCAAGATGGCCATATGCAGCGTGACTACGACTATACTGTCGCCCGCCGCTTCGACGACCTGTGGACGCCAGAGGCCGTGGGCCAACAGGCAGCCAAGAAGACACTGAGTCGTCTGGGCGCGCGTAAGATTGCGACCACTAAGCTGCCTATTCTGTTCGCCCCCGATGTGGCCACCGGCCTCATGGGGCATCTGGTAGGCGCCATCAGCGGCAGTAGCCTGTATCGCAAGTCGAGCTTTTTGCTCGATGCCATAGACACCCAGATCTTCCCCGAGTGGTTCACCATCGCCGAGCAGCCGCACCTCAAGGGCGCGCTGGCCAGTGCCTGGTATGACAGCGAAGGGGTGGCGACAGTCGATCGCAACATCATCGACAGCGGCATACTCTCGACTTACCTGCTGACCAGTTATTCGGCGCGCAAGTTAGGGCTGACTAACACAGGCCATGCCGGTGGCATCTACAACTGGACGTTGTCCCATACTGGCCAGACCTTCGATGAGCTGGTGAAACAGATGGGCACAGGCCTTATCGTCACCGAGGTGATGGGTCAGGGCGTGAATGGCGTGACCGGCGACTATTCTCGCGGCGCCGCCGGATTCTATGTGGAGAATGGCGAGATCCTCTATCCAGTGGAAGAGATCACCATAGCCGGTAATCTCAAGGAGATGTACCGCAACATGGTTGCCGTGGGTAAGGAGCAGGACCTGCGCTCCTCTATCCGCACCGGCGCTATTCTGCTCGACGAGATGAAGATTGCCGGTAACTAATCCTCGGGCCTGATTAGCCTGATGTTTTTAGCGACCTTAAAGCGAGCCCGATGGCTCGCTTTTTTGTGCGTTAAACTAATCTGCCAGGGCATAAATGTGGTCATCACGACTTGTATATATGGAAAACCATATATATGCTTAGCCATATATTTGCTTGAGGATCTATTGATGGCTGTCGCAATCTTTAAAGCCCTGTCCGATGAGACCCGTCTGCTGAGCCTGCTGCTGATCCAGGCCGAGGGCGAGCTGTGTGTGTGCGAGTTGATGGTGGCGCTGGACGAGAGTCAGCCCAAAGTCTCGCGTCATCTGGCGCAGCTACGCAAGGCCGAGCTGCTGAGCGATCGCCGCCAGGGCCAGTGGGTGTTCTACCGTATTAACCCTGAGCTGCCCGACTGGGCGGGCGAGGTGATCCAAAAGACGCTGGCGGGCAACCCTCAGCTGTTGAGTCAGGCCCAGGCCAGGTTGGCCGAGATGGGTCAGCGCCCCGAGCGGGTGCAAGTCTGTTGTAAGGGATAAAGCCATGGGATTATTTGAGCGTTATCTGAGTGTCTGGGTGGGGCTGGCCATAGTCGCCGGCGTCGGCCTGGGTTATCTGCTGCCGCAGCAGTTTGCCTTGATCGCCTCGTTCGAGTACGCCAGCGTCAATCTGCTGATTGCTGTGCTGATCTGGGTGATGATCTATCCCATGATGGTGCAGATCGATTTCTCTGCGGTGAAGGATGTGGGCAAGCGCCCCAAGGGGCTGCTGCTGACCCTAGTGGTGAACTGGTTGATCAAACCCTTTACCATGGCGCTGCTGGGCTGGCTCTTCTTTCGTGTACTGTTTGCCTCCTGGGTAGACCCTCAGACCGCCAGCGAGTATATCGCCGGCATGATCTTACTGGGCGTCGCGCCCTGTACCGCCATGGTGTTTGTCTGGAGTCAGCTCACCAGGGGCAATCCTAACTACACCCTGGTGCAGGTGTCGGTGAACGACATCATCATGGTGTTCGCCTTCGCCCCCATCTGCGCCTTCCTGCTTGGGGTGAGTGATATACAGGTGCCCTGGCAGACGCTGCTGATCTCCGTGGTGCTCTATGTGGTGCTGCCCCTAGTGGCGGGCATAATGACACGCAAGGTATTGAATAAAAAAGGTCACGCTTTGAGTGTCGAGGCCTTTGTTGCCCGCCTCAAGCCCTGGTCTATCCTGGGCCTGCTGGCCACAGTTGTGCTGCTGTTTGGCCTACAGGCCAACACAATATTGGCTCAGCCGCAAAATATCTTGCTGATCGCCATTCCCTTGCTGCTGCAGACCTACGGCATCTTCTTCATCGCCTATCTGGCGGCCAAGCGGATGAGGCTAGAGCAGGATGTGGCGGCGCCCGCCTGCATGATAGCCACCTCTAATTTCTTCGAACTGGCGGTGGCCGTGGCCATCTCCCTGTTTGGTCTTCACTCGGGGGCAGCCCTGGCGACCGTGGTCGGGGTGCTGGTGGAGGTGCCAGTGATGCTCTCCCTGGTGGCCTTCGTCAATCGGGACAAAACCAATTACCTGTGCGGTCTGGGCAAGGCCTAGGCGATAAACGCGAATCTAACGAATAGGACGATAAGATGACAATCAAAGTGGGAATTAACGGCTTTGGCCGCATGGGACGCCTGGCGCTGCGCGCCGCCTGGGAGTGGGACGATATCGAGTTTGTGCAGATCAATGACCCGGCGGGCGATGCCGCCACCCTGGCGCATCTGCTGACCTTCGACTCCATTCATGGCCGCTGGAGCCATGATGCCGCCGTCGAGGGCGAGCAGATCATCATAGGTGACAAGTGCATCAACACCAGCGCCAACCGCGCCATCGGCGACACCGACTGGTCTGGCTGCGACCTGGTGATCGAGGCCTCAGGGGTGATGAAGTCTAAGGCGCTGCTGCAGGCCTATCTGGATCAAGGCGTGAAGCGCGTGGTGGTGACCGCGCCGGTGAAGGAGGAAGGCGTGCTAAACATCGTCATGGGGGTTAACCATCAGCTGTATGACAAGGATAAACATCCTATCGTCACCGCGGCCTCCTGTACCACCAACTGTTTGGCGCCTGTGGTCAAGGTGCTGCATGAGCAGATAGGTATCAAGCATGGCTCCATGACCACCATTCACGACATCACCAATACTCAGACCATACTCGATGCGCCCCATAAGGATCTGCGCCGCGCCCGCGCCTGCGGCCAGTCGCTGATCCCGACCACCACGGGCTCGGCTACCGCCATCACCCATATCTTCCCCGAGCTGAAGGGTAAGTTAAACGGCCACGCGGTGCGTGTGCCGCTGGCGAATGCTTCCATCACAGACTGTGTGTTCGAGATGCAGCGCCCCGTCAGCGAGCAGGAGGTCAACGCCCTGTTTAAGGCGGCCGCCGAAGGTGAGCTTAAAGATATTCTCGGCTACGAGGAGCGTCCGCTGGTCTCTGTGGATTACAAGACAGATCCTCGCTCCAGCATAATCGATGCCCTGTCGACCATGGTGATCAACGGCAGTCAGCTCAAGCTCTATGTCTGGTACGACAACGAGTGGGGCTATGCCAACCGCACCGCCGAACTGGCGCGTATGGTCGGCCGCATGGATAAGGCCTAAATGATGCTTGCCAGCCTTCGCGCCCTGCCGAGCGAGATGCGACAGTATCTGCTGGTAACCGGCAACTACTGGGCCTTCACCCTTACCGACGGCGCGCTGCGCATGTTGGTGGTGCTGCACTTTCATCAGCTTGGCTATTCGCCGCTGTCCATCGCCATGCTGTTCCTTTTCTACGAGATCTTCGGCGTGGTCACCAACCTGGTGGGCGGCTATCTGGGGGCTCGCCTCGGGCTCAATCGCACCATGAATATCGGCCTCGGGCTGCAGGTGGCGGCTTTGGCCATGCTCTTGGTGCCCAGTAGCTGGCTTGTCGTGCCTTGGGTGATGGCGGCCCAGGCGCTATCGGGAATTGCTAAAGATCTCAATAAGATGAGCGCCAAGAGCAGCGTGAAGATGCTGGTGGCCAAGGGGGAAGAGGGCAGGCTGTACAAGTATATCGCCGTGCTGACCGGCTCTAAGAATGCCCTCAAGGGGGCAGGCTTCTTCCTCGGCGGCGCCCTGTTGGCGCTGCTGGGCTTCAAGGGGGCGATCGGCCTGATGGCGGCTTTGCTGACTCTCGTCTGGCTGGTGAGCATCATCAAGCTCAAGCAAGATCTGGGCAAGGCCAAGAACAAGCCCAAATTCACCGAGCTGTTTTCCAAGAGCCGGGCGATCAACATACTCTCGGCGGCGCGCATGTGTCTGTTTGCCGCCCGTGATGTCTGGTTTGTGGTGGCGTTGCCCGTCTATCTCGCCAGCCAGTTTGGCTGGGACCATTATCAGGTGGGCGGCTTCCTGGCGCTGTGGATCATCGGCTATGGCGCGGTACAGAGCCTGGCGCCCAGAGTCACGGGCAAGGCCTGCGGCCAGGTGCCCGACGGGCGCAGCGCCATGTGGTGGGCAGGTGCCCTGACGCTGATCCCCGCGCTGATCGCCTATTTGATGAGTGGTGAGTTGGCAGCACAGGTGCCCGAGTTCAATCTCGGCGTGTTGCTACTTGGCCTGATGCTGTTTGGCGCCGTGTTTGCGGTGAACTCCTCCCTGCACAGTTACCTGATTGTCAGCTATGCCAGCGACGATGGCGTCTCCCTGGATGTGGGCTTCTACTACATGGCCAATGCCATGGGACGCCTGCTGGGCACTATCCTCTCTGGCTGGGTGTACCAGGCCTATGGGCTGGGGGCTTGCCTGTGGATCTCTACTGGGTTGCTCGGATTGACGGCGGTAATAAGCGTTGGGCTGCCGAAGCGTTAGCCTTGCAATGAAGGTCGGGCATTTAGGGGCGGGGCAGGCTGAATCTGACTTAGCTTTGTTGAAAGGTATTTGCAAATTTAATCATCTAGTTTATCGATAGCCTGCGGCTCGCTTTTGTGTAGATACAGCTGCTACACGCCGTAAATCCTTCCGTGGAGGCTCGACGATGGCATCCCTGCCATCGACGTCCGCAGCAGCATCTACACTCGTTCATTCACTCTCTTCGATTTGAGGGTATATGAATCATTAAGAGCTCAACACCTGAGGTCGTCTTTTCTCCACATAGTCCCACTCCAATTCATAGTCGTTCGTCTCAGTGAAAGAGTCGCAGGCCAAGCGCCGAGAGGTAGAGGCCGAGCCCGAATATACCGTGGGTGATCAGGCTGTGTAGTCGAGCTAGGCCAGGGTTGGGCAGACGTGAGGCGGCGATGCCTGCGCCCATGCCGGGTTGCATCAGCAAGAAGGGGGCGAGCACGGTGATTAGGCCCACCGCGAGGGCGGGCGCTAAGCTTGGCTCTGTGAGCCATTCCGATCCAGCGACGAGCAGCAAGAGGGCGGCAAAGCTGATGCCAATGAGATAGTGGGCCAGCCAACCTATGAGGGTCTCACCTGGGACGGGGGCGGCCTTTGCTATCGCTTGGTGACGAAATTGACCCTTAGGCATGTGGCCTAGCCAGCGGCCCACCAGATAATAGCTTGGCAGCGGCATACCCAGCAGGGGATGACGCAGCAGGCCCCAGAGATCCATGATGAGGGTGGCGCACAGGCCGATGAGGAGGCAGTCGATAAGGGGAGACATATTCATTCCTTTGTTGTGTGAAGCCATTGATATTGCTAGCTTACAACTTCAAGTCGACTTGAGGTCAAGGGAAGGATATGGATATTTCACAGGTCGCCAAGCGCTCGGGCGTGCCGGCGTCGACCCTGCGTTATTACGAAGAGCGGGGGCTGATCCGCTCGCTGGGACGTCATGGCATTCGCCGCCAATTTGGCGCCGAGGTGCTGGAGCGTCTGGCGTTGATCGCCCTTGGCCGCTCGGCGGGATTATCCCTCGATGAGATTGGCAGCATGCTAGCTACAGACGGCGATCCCCTCATAGATAGAGAGCTGCTGCTGCGCCGGGCCGACGAGCTGGAGCGCACCATCTTGAGGATGCAGGCGATGCGTGACGGTTTGAGACACGCCGCCAACTGCAACGCGCCCAGTCATATGGAATGCCCCAAGTTTCGCCGTCTGATGAAGGCCGCTGCCGCCGGTGCATTTGACCCGCAGGATAAGCCTTCTCTGCCAAGGCGTTAGCGGCTCGCTTGCGTCTAACGCCCTGAACATCCCTTGAGTCTTATTCTTCGGCGTTAGGCTCGCCGCTTCGGCTAACATCTCTCTTTGTTTCAATTTGTTAACAATCGCTGCTTTCATTTTGAACGCTTTTCGTTGTACTCTGGGATGCAATCAACAGAGCGTGGCGTAGATCACCAAAATAACGATAAAAACGACGAGGTTTGAATGGAAGGTATTACTGAATTTGTCAGTACGATCAACGGGTTCGTATGGGGTACTCCCATGCTCGTGATGATCTTAGGCGTGGGACTCTTTCTCTCCTTTGGCTTGCGGTTGATGCCGATCCTCAAGCTGGGTACCGGCTTTAAGCTGCTCTGGTCCGGACGTATTCCCGACAAGGATAAGCAGATGAAGGGGGAGATCAGCCCCTTCAATGCCCTGATGACCTCGCTGTCGGCCACCATAGGTACGGGTAACATCGCCGGTGTGGCGACCGCCATCTTTATCGGCGGTCCTGGCGCCCTGTTTTGGATGTGGTGTACCGCCCTGGTGGGTATGGCAACCAAGTTTTCCGAGGCCGTGCTGGCGGTGAAATACCGTGAAGTGGATGATAACGGCAACCATATCGGCGGCCCAATGTACTACATCAAGAATGGTCTGGGCAGCAAGTGGGCCTGGCTGGGTACCGCCTTTGCCCTGTTTGGCTCCTTTGCCGGTTTCGGTATCGGCAACACGGTACAGGCCAACTCTGTGGCCGATGCCCTTAACAGTAACTTCGGCGTGCCAACCTGGGTGACGGGTCTGGTGCTCATGGTGCTGGTGGGCGCCGTGCTGATGGGCGGTATCAAGCGTATCGCCGATGTGGCGGGTAAACTGGTGCCTTTGATGACGGTATTCTATATCGCCGCCGGTCTGTCGGTGATAGTGGTTAATGCAGCAGCTATCCCAGATGCTATCGCCCTTATCGTTCACAGCGCCTTCAATCCTGTGGCGGCCCAGGGCGGTTTTGCCGGGGCGGCAGTATGGGCGGCGGTGCGCTTCGGTGTGGCCCGCGGCGTCTTCTCTAACGAGGCCGGTCTGGGTAGCGCGCCTATCGCCCACGCGGCGGCGCAGACCAACAACCCTGTAGCCCAGGGCTTGGTGGCCATGCTGGGTACCTTCATCGATACCCTGGTGGTGTGTACCATTACCGGTCTGGCGATCGTAGTCTCCGGCGCTTGGACATCGGGTGAGAATGGCGCGGCGCTGACCTCATATGCCTTCTCTCACGCCCTGCCTATGGGTAACTATATCGTGGCCATCGCCCTCTCTATCTTCGCCTTCACCACCATCCTGGGTTGGAGCGTCTATAGCGAGAAGTGTGTGCAGTATCTGTTTGGTGTGCGCGCGGTAAAACCCTTCAGAGCCATCTGGGTCATTGTTGTTCCCCTCGGGGCCGTCAGCTCGCTCGACTTCATCTGGCTGCTGGCCGATACCCTGAACGCCATGATGGCGATACCAAACCTGATCGCCCTGTCGCTGCTCAGCCCAGTGGTCTTCGGCTTGACCCGCGAATACTTCATCAAGAAGCGTCAGC
The DNA here is from genome assembly GCF_019457575.1 of Shewanella alkalitolerans. Classification (NCBI taxonomy): domain Bacteria; kingdom Pseudomonadati; phylum Pseudomonadota; class Gammaproteobacteria; order Alteromonadales; family Shewanellaceae; genus Shewanella; species Shewanella alkalitolerans. The sequence goes on from NZ_CP080422.1 coordinate 478,508, forward strand.
AGGAAGCAGAAGCCAGCAGTTAAGCAAGCAGCTAAGCCAACAGCTAAAGCCTGTGTTTGTTGAATTGAAAAAGCGCCCACAAGGGCGCTTTTTTTGTACCTCAGTTCTGGAATCAATCGAGGCGCTTATTGAAGCGCAGCGAGGCGACCAAGATACCGACCAGGGTGAAGCCGATAAGCCAGAGGGCATCGAACTGCATGTCGCTTAGGGCGCCGCCCCGCAGGACGATGGCGCGAATGATGCGCATGAAGTGGGTGGCGGGCAGCAGCTCGGCGATCCACTGGGCCGGCTTAGGCATGGCCTCGAAGGGAAACATGAAGCCCGACAACAAGATAGTGGGCAGTATGATGAAGATAGTCATCTGCATCGCCTGCAGCTGGGTCTTGGCGATGGTGGAGATGATCAGCCCCAGGGTGAGGCTGGCGGCGATGAAGAGCAGGGTACCCATCAGCAGCTGGGCGATGGCGCCATTGATGGGCACATCGAAGATAAGATGCCCAAGGCCGAGGATGATGGTCATCTGCACCAGCCCCACCAGGATATAGGGGACTATCTTACCCAGCATCAACTCTAACGGCTTGATGGGGGTGGTGATCAGCAGCTCCAGGTTGCCACGTTCGCGCTCTCTTACTATGGCCGCCGAGGTAAAGAGGATCATTGTCATGGTGAGGATCACCGCGATCAGCCCTGGCACTATGTTGACCGCCGAGCGCTGCTCTGGGTTGTAGAAGAGGGCGACCTCGAAGGTGGGCAGTCGTTGGCTGTCCTGGCCCGTGATCTGATCCAGAGGCATGTTCCTCAGCTGGCTGATGGCTGAGGCCACCATAGTATCTGAACCGTCGACCACCCATTGCCCCAGCGTTTCGCCGTTGGCCAGTTTCTCGGTAAGGTTAGGCGGTAATATCAGCGCCGCGCGCACCTCGCCACGGGTGATGGCGGCCTCGGCCTCCTCGGCGCTGGCGTAGTGCTTCTCTATGCTGACCACCTGGGTCACCTTGACGGCCTCGACGATCCAACGCCCGGCGGCGGATTGGCTCTGGTCCACCACCACCACGGGCACGTTACGCACATCGGTATTGATGGCGTAGCCAAACAGCAACAGCTGGATCAGGGGGATCATCACCACCATGCCGAAGGTGATGCGATCCCGCTTGAGTTGGCGGATCTCCTTGGTGGTGATCGACTTTATCCGTCTCAGGCTAGCCAGTAACATCTTCAGCCTCCCGAGAGGTTTTGAGTCCCTTGCCTGTGACGGATACGAAGAGATCTTCCAGGTTGGGCGAGACCAGGCTTAATTGGCTTGGATTTAGTTGGCTAGCGTTTAATTGATTTGTGCTCAGCGGTTCAGGCGTCGGTTGCCCTGCCATGGTGCGACTCTTCTCCAGCAGCCAAGGGATGGGATCTGCTATCTGCTTATCGACAAGAACCCGCAGGCGATCGCCGAGTTGGGCGGCGGAGGGGATCTCGCTGAACTGGCTCAGGTGTGACTTTAGCTGGCGCAGTCTGTGGCCGGCGATCTCTATGACATGTAGCGGCATCGCTTCGAGGAGCGCCTGAGGATTGCCCTTGGCACGAATGTGGCCGCTTTCCAAGATCGCCAACTGGTGGCAGCGCTGCGCCTCGTCCATGTAGTGGGTGGTGACCAGTATGCTGGTGCCGCGCTCGGAGAGATCGAACAGCTGCTCCCAGAAGTCGCGTCGGTTCTGGGGATCCACCGCCGAGGTGGGCTCATCGAGAAACAGCAGCTCGGGCTCGTTGATGCAGGCGCAGGCCAGCCCCAGGCGCTGCTTCTGTCCGCCGCTGAGGGTGCCCGCTAGCTGTTGGCGCTGGGCGTCGAGATGATAGGTATCGATCAGCTCATCTATCTTGCGTTTGCTCTCCCTGGCGCCCAGGCCATATATGTCGGCGATAAATTGCAGGTTCTCCCTGACGCTCAGGTCTTCGTAGAGGGAGAATTTCTGGGTCATGTAGCCGATGCGTCGCCTGAGTGCCTCGGCCTGCTGGGGGATGGCCATGCCGAGCACGGAGATCTCGCCCCGGGTCGGGGTCAGAAGGCCGGTGAGCATGCGTATGGTGGTGGACTTGCCGCAGCCATTGGGGCCGAGAAAGCCGTAGATGTGGCCCTTCTGCACCTTCAGATCCAGCTCGGCCACCGCCAAGAGTTCGCCAAACTGCTTATCGACGCCGCGTGCATCTATGGCCAGCTCCGCATTTGTCTGCATCAGGGCAGCTCCACCTGGGCTGGGATCCCCGTGGGCAGGCTCTGGGCCCTGTCGTCGAGATCGAACTCCGCCAAATAGACGAGGCGAGACCTGTCCTGCTGATTTAAGGCGTAATAGGGGGTGAAGGCCGGCTCCTTGCTGAGCCAGCGCAGTGTGCCGCTGAAGGGCTGCTCCTGACCGTCGACATGCACCTTGAGCTGTATCCCTATGGTGAGTTTGGCCATGGCGGGGGCGGGAATATAGACCCTGGCATAGGCGGCCTTGTCGGCCTGAATCGCCACTACCACGGCGTTGGCGGGCACTCGCTCTCCCAGGTTAAAGGGCAGGCTGTCGAGGCGGCCGTTGCGGGTCGCCGTGATGCTGAGGTCATCCAGCAGTTGCCGCGCCAGATCCAGCTCGGCCGCGGCGGCATCGAGGGCTGCCTGGGCCTGCTGAATATCTTCTTGGCGCACGCCGACAATCAGCTTACTCAGGGCCTCATTGGCGGCGTTGTGTTCGGCTATGGTTTGATCCCGGCTGGCAACGGCCTGATCCAGATCTTGCTGACTCACCAGATTCTGCCGCTTAAGCTTATCGATGCGCCTGTAGGTCTTTTCCGCCTGCACCATGGCGGCGGTGGCGCGCTCCAGATTAGCCTGGGCACTGGCGATATCCTCGGGGCGCTCACCATTGGTGAGCCTGAGCAGATAGGCCTGGGCCTTCTGCCACTGGGCCTGGGCGCTGGCGACGCGGGCGGTTTGTTTGCGGGTGTCGAACTGTAGCAGCAACTCGCCTTCGGTGACCTGGCTGCCCTCGCGTTTAGGCAGTGCCGTGATGATCTCTGAGGTGGTGGCGCGCAGGAGTACCCGGTCGCGCTCCAGTGTGCCCAGGGCCTGGGGAGGTTCGGCGCCCTGACAGCCGCTAAGTAGCAGGAGTAGCGGGGCTAGAAGGCGTAAGGATTTACTCAGCGTCATGGTGACCTCTTGCAGACGAACCGCTTGGAAGAATTATGACTATCAATAAGTTATGTGCTGAATTTAATCTTACACCAATTTAACCTGGGTAGAAGGGGAATCTTTGAGTCCTGAATTTGAGTGCTATATCCTTGATGTACTCAAGGCTTAGCGTACTCAACGTCGAGAGCAAACGCCTGCATGGAGCCTGGCCCCATGCAGTGGTCGCGCGAAGGAGGCAAAGGAGTCTGGGGTTAGTAGAAATCTCCCCCCATGGCGCGTTTAAGTGCCGCCTCTTCGAGTAACTCTTCCAGGCGACGTTTGACTTCGCGTCTGTGTTGCAACTCACAGGCGGCCTTAGGGTTTTTGGGTGCTGTGATCGCTTCGATTTCAGCATCGTTCGGAATAACATCGAGTAACTGAGCCATAGTGAAATCCTCGTCAAATAAAGTGCTTGTGCACTCATTTGGTGCCGCTTAGCACTGAGCCGCTTTAACATAAAGTTAACTGAGTCAAAGCGTTAGCTAGTTTAGCGTCCTAAGGCGTGAGCACATTAGCGAGCGCTAATGAGAAAAATAGCAGGGGATTTTCGATTTTTGTTTGATCGAGTTAACACTATTGTGTTTGTCGTGGATTTAGACAAAATGTGAGCGAATAGACGGGTGAACTGTTTTTAATTGACTGTTTTTAATTGAAATATTTCTAGAGCAATAATGAGTTGCCAGCTAAATTAGTGGCAACTCATTTAAATTTAGATCACAAATCGAAACTATAGCTGTAGCCAACGACCACTTTAGGATCGTCACCCTCGAGATCGGTATCGCTGACCAGGAAGGAGATGGTGCCGAAGTCGGTTTCCTTATCCAGAGACAAAGAGTAGTCGGCATAGTTGTCGGTATCGAACCAGGCGTTGACGACATCACCACTGGAGTAGCCATAGTGGGCCGAGATAGACAGTGTCTCCGACAGTGGGAAGCTGACGCCTGCGTTGATATAGCTGAGATCTTTCTCATCGAAAGGATCCGATGCCACGTCGCTGCCGGCATTGACCACCTTTGAATAGCCGATGCTGAACCACTTCCAGCTCAGGGCCAGGGTGACTTCACCGAAGTCTATGCTCGAATCGCTGTCTGGGTAGGCGTAGTAGAGATAGCTGATGTCATACCCAAAGTCTTCCCCTATGCTGCCGGCATAGCCGCCGTAGAAGTCGATCTCGTAGCTGGTGTCGTCGCCGAAATCCACATTGGACGCCCAGGTTCCGAGGTAGAGACCGCTGTCGTGTTCGAAGTCTATGCCGCCTTGAACCGCGGGCGCGTCTCCCGTCTGTGTGGCACCGCGCCACAAGTAGTTGGAGGTTGCGCCTATGTTGCCCGTGACGCTAGCGCTGGCCGGTAGGGCAACCATCAAGGTGCCCGCGAGTAGGCTTAGGGTTCGCAATGCTTGTTTCATACTCATTCCTTCTTATTGGTCTATGGGAGCGGCCCTGCCTGTTGTTATGAGTATTGTCAGGCCGCGTACAAGCTATAGCGAAGAGCGTGCCAAATATTTATCTGTTATTTTTCAAGTGTTTATATTATTTGCATCAGAAGTAGGCAACGAATTGGTTAAAAATGAGGCAGAGGATGCACTAGGAGGGTGCATAAAAAAACCTCCATGGAGGAGGTTTTTTCGACGGATTAAATACCGATTTAGTTTACGCTGTCTTTTAGCGTCTTACCGGCTTTAAACTTAGGTACTACAGCCGCTGGGATCTGAATTTCTTTGCCCGTCTGTGGGTTGCGGCCTGTACGTGCTGCACGGCTAGTGGTCTCGAAAGAACCAAAACCTACAATAGAGATTTTTTCGCCGTTCTTCATCGCTTCCGCTACCGTTTCTTCGAAAGACTTTAAGGCGCGAGCAGCTTCAGCTTTAGTGAGTTCAGCGCTTTCCGCTATTTTTGCAACAAGTTCAGTTTTATTCATTTGGATAGTCTCTTCTTTCCGTAGATTTAGTAATACCAATTACATTAGATACTTGCAATTGCTGGACTTAACATGCCACAAGCATCCCTATAATGAAAGCGGTTTTATGCGCTCAAAGGGTGCTTTCAGTCAAATTCAGTAAAAATTTAACCCTTGAAACAGAAGAAAGCGACCTGGATTTGACTGAATTGGCACGAAGGCCGGTCAGATAAGGGCTGGGGAGGAGATGGGATGTATACCTCCCCGATAGAGGGATTAAGCCTTGGTCTGGTCGCTGGTTTGAGCTGCCTGCGGCAGGTACTGTTTCAGTCCCTTAGAGAAGGCCATATACCACTGGAAACTCAGCAGTGCGGTGACAACTAAGGCGATGGCCCAGATAGGCAGCTCCTGACCGCGCACCACCACCTTAACGTCCTCCGGGGTGATCTGATAGGCGATCACCGCCGTGGCACCCAGCGCCGTGAAGCCCAGGGTCTGTATGCCGATATAGATCTTCAGCACCAGGCTTGCCCAGCTGGTGCGGGCGATGAGGCCGATGAGCACAGGGATCACGCCCAGGGTAAAGAGATCTAGGGTCTGGCTGTCCAGGGCGCGCCAACCGGCGAGGATGGCGATAACAATATAGAGGGCGATCAGTAGCAGTATGCTGGGACTTGGTCGGTTCATCTTGGCTCTTGGGTGAATGATTTGCCCCGCAGTGTAGAAAAATGGCGCAACATAGTCCAACGCTTTACTTAAATGTCTAATGCTTTACCTAAATGTCTATTGCTTTGGCTAAATTGCAAAGGCCATGCTGCCAGCTAGGCTGGCTTAGGGTAAGATGTGGCCTCTGTTTGGCCTGTCGCTTGATAAAAATGAGTCAGGATACGCAGGACAGGAGTAAATATGAAGGCAATCGTTAACCATAAACCACGTTTGGTATGAGAAGAGCATGAACGAGAATGAATTTTGGCAGTTAGTCACCCGCAGCAAGCCAGAGCAAGAACAGGAGAGCCTGGCGGCGGAGCTTAAGGCGAAGCTGAACGAACTCGACAACCAAGACTTGGCGGCCTTCGATAAGTTCTTCTCGCAGCAGATGCGCCGATCTTACCTCTGGTCGCTGTGGGGCGCCGCCTACATAGTGACCGGGTGTGACAGCGAATATGGCTTTGCCGAATTTCGCGCCTTTCTGATCTCCCTAGGGCAGGAGTGGTTCGAGCGGATACTGCTTAACCCGGATGCCTTGGCTGAGCTGCCGGCCTGGCCGGAGAAGGATGGCTATGCCTATCCCTTCGTGGAGGATTACGATCTGATCGCGGGGCAGATCTATGAAGATCGCACCGGCGAGGAGCTGCCCTTTGTGCCTTCTGGGCAGGCGACGCCTCAGGGCAAGAAGTTTTCGCCCAAGAAAAAACAGCTGAAGGCGACTTACCCTCAGCTGTTTCAGCTATTTCCTTTCTAGCGAGCCCTTACTAAGCCTGCTCTAGTAGCAGACCTGGCTATCGCTATCGAAGGTTAGTTCATGCTCGGCGCAGGCACCTTCCATAAACTCCTCTTCGGCCTGCTCCAGCTGACTGTCGAGATCGGCCTGGAAGCCGTCGAGCGTCTGGTTATCGCTCGCTTCTTGCTGCTGATCCAGAATCTGGAAGTGTTGTTCTACCGCGGCGCGTTCGCTGTCGCTAAGCTCATTGGCGTTGGCGCCTGAGATAAAGGCGAAACCAAGGATTAGCGAGGCCAATAGGGCGAATCTACCTGAGAATCTTTTGTGGGTTAGCTTGCTCATTGTCATAGCTCCTGTCGGTGTCTTAAATTCAATCTGTTGTCGGCATCTGGGGCTGTGTTTGCTGCGGCCCGAGTGCTGCTGCCGTTTCATTGATACCTATGTTAATGGCAATAGCTTGAACAGAAGCTGAATAAAAAACGAACAAATCAAATTGGCTCGCTGAGCGATGAAAGGCGGCTGACTCACTCCTGATTCTGCATGGTCTCGCACTGAAAGCCCTGACGGCTGTTGTCGAAGCGACACCTGAGGCCACACTCCCATAAGACATCGCCAAGCTCCTTGGCCTGCTCGGTGGCGAAGGCCTTACAGCTTTGGTAATCCACGAAGTCGTCGGTTTTCTTGTAGCGGCCCGAGTTGTAGCCATGGGCATAGACGAAGGCCGACCAGGTTTCTGGGGCCTGCTGAGTCTCCTCCCCTAAGGTGATCCAATAGAGGGCGCCGGCTAGCAGCGAAAAGAGGATGACGACGAACAGCAGAGAAGATCGATTTTGCATGATTTACCTTAGTTGATTCCCTTGCCCTGTGAGTCTACCCCAGGCTCGAAGCAAATTGATACAAAGGCTGCCAAAAACTGTGGGCTCGGGAGAAAAGGGTTAATTGTGCTTGTCCAATAGGTAAAAAGGCGGCGAAAAGATTCGCCAGGGTTTTACATTAAGCCTATATTCAGGTTAGCTTTTGTACACTCAGTGTTGTAATTAGACTCAATAGGTGTCCCAAGCTTGGGCGATTAAGGAGGCATAATATGAAGTTTCAATCTCTACTCTTGGTGGGGGCACTGGTGTCGCTAAACCTTGCCGCCGAAGAAGCCAAAGAGAATCCAATCACAGAGGCCGGGGTGGTCAAGATCACCTGGCAGGATACGGATAACTATCGTGACGTGAAGGCGGTGGGTGACATTCAGTCCCGCTATGAGCAGCGTGTGTTCGATACCCTGACCAAGAACCTCAACAAGGCCGCCGAGAAGACGCTTAAGCCGAATCAGAAGCTGGAGCTGGTGGTGACAGATGTAGATCTGGCCGGTGATGTACGCCCCACCTTTGGCGCGACCCCTAACGACATTCGTCTGATCGAAGATATCTACCCGCCGCAAATGACCTTTAGTTACCAAGTGCTCGACGGTGATAATGTGGTGATCGCCGGTGATGAGAAGCTCAGAGACATGAGCTTCATGCACACCACAGGCGTGATGAACGACAAGCCCCTGAGACACGAGTCTAAGATGCTGAGTGATTGGCTGAAGAAGACGGTGCAGCCCAAACTCTAAGGCAGCTGGGCCTCTCAGGCGAACTTGAGCGGCCGATACATGGCAATTACCGCGTCGTTGGGCGCGGGCGTAAACAGGCTAAAGCCATTCAATGCGGCTTTGGCCTGTTTTTTTGCCGCTGCGCTATAGGCCGACAGCCCCTGCTCGTCGCAAAAGCGAGTCACCTCGGGGGGCAGCAGGCCGACACACAAACTGATCAAGGGGTGTGCCACCCTCTGTCCCTGTCTGTCTTCGGCCATCACGCACTGGGCCAGCCAGTCGTCTGGGCTGTAGAAGGCTTCTCTGTCCTGGTTAAAGTCGAGCAGTAGGCGGCGACACTCATCGACGATCGCCTGGCTTGTGCCTATCACCACAAAATCATCGCCGCCCACATGGCCGACAAAATGCTCGCTACCCAGTTGCTGCTGCAGGCGTAGCGCCAGGGATTGGATCACCTCATCGCCACGGCAGAAGCCATAGATGTCGTTGTAGGGCTTGAAGTGGCATAGGTCGAAATAGGCCAGATAGAAGGCGCGGCCCTGTTGGCGCAGGCGTTGCAGTTCCTCCTGAATGGGGATGTTGCCAGGAAGACCGCTCAGAGGGTTGGCGTGACGGGCCATCTTGATGCGCTGCTCGGTGATCTGTTGCAACAGATCTTTGGTGTGACCTATTCCTAGCAGTTGTTGGTCGCGCATCACCATGAAATGTTGTGCAACCGTGCCGTGTTCTGCGGTCAGGCACTGACTCACCTCGGAGATCGGCATGCAGGCCGGCACCTTCAGCACCTTGTCGTTCATCACCTCTAAAACCGGGCTGTTCTCGTGCAGGGCGCGGCCATAGGGTGTGCTGAATAGCTCCATCAACTGCGCCCTGTCGACGACGCCAAGGGGTTTCTGCTTAGCATCGACGATGGCGACTACCTGCAGGTGCGGCGAGCGCACGAAGCGGGCGCTCAGTGCCTTCAACTTGGTCTCGGGCGTCACGCATATGGTGCGGGTCGACAGGCTTTCGGCCGATTCGGCGTAACGGGTCTGTCGTTGCTTGGTCTCCTGGGGCGCCACCGCCGTCAGAGTCTGCGTCGGCTGCGTTTGGGGGCGGCCCAGCAGGTAGCCCTGACAATAGACTATGCCGAGCTGAGTCAGTAGCGCCAGCTCCGCAGGTGTCTCAATCCCTTCGGCGATCACCTTACAGCTGAGGCTCTGGCAGAGATCTATGATGGAGCGGACAAACTCCTGCTTCACCGGCGATTGGTCTATCTGGTGGATGAAGTGGCGGTCTATCTTGACATAGTCTGGCGCCAGTTCGGACCAGAGTCGCAACCCCGAATAGCCGGTGCCGAGATCGTCGATGGCGGTCAGAAACCCCTGGCTGCGGTAGTGGTTGAGACATTCCTTCAGGAGATCGATATCGTCGGCGGGATATTGCTCCGACAGCTCTATTACTACCTGATCTGGCGACAGCCCCAGCTCCTGCACCAGGCTGAGGGTGAGCCCCTTGGCGTGGCTGGGTTCCAGCAGGGCCTTGGGGGAGATGTTGATAAACAGCTTGCCCGGCAACTCGCGGGCGTCGAACTGTCTGATGGAGTGACGACGACAGATCTCTTCAAGCTCGGACAGGCGTCCCTCGTGGGCCGCGGTCTGAAACAGGGGGACGGGAGAGAAGAGGGCGCTATGCTCGGGCCCCCGGCTCAGGGCCTCGAAGCCATGTAGCCGCTGGCTGTTGATGTTGAAGATGGGCTGAAACAGCACATGGATCTTCTCATTCTCGATGATCTTATCCAGTTCACTGCTCAGGTCGATTGCTGTCATCTAGGTCCGCCTCGTACGAAAAGTAGGGCGATTCTATGGCCAGGCCATGACAGCAATATGACACTAAAGTATGAGCTTACCCGCTCATTCAGTTGCTTAGTTACTTAGGTGCTTAGTTACTTAGGTGATTAGTTACTTGGCCTGGCTCTTAAATGCCTGCAGGGTCTGTAATAGTACTCCTAGCTTACGTACGAAACTCTCAAGCGCCGGGGCCAGACCATCGCCTTGGCTTGGCAGCTTGGTCATCTCGTCGGCCAGCTCCTGTACATAGGGGCCGAAGCGGTTGCTGCGCGAGGTAAAGCCTTCATCTTGGGTGAAGATGGTGGTGAATTTACCGTGGCCGGCCTTCTTTAACTCATCCAGTTTGGCATCGGCGTCGATGGCCTGACGATAAGCCAACTGTAGGTTCTCTTTCAGTTGCTCTATTAGGTGACTATGTGGCATAACAGCCTCGTGTTGAAAAATTTAGCCGAATTATAAGGGGCAAGCCAGATGGCAACAAGTCGACCGAGTTTATTAACCATAGGGATTTTACTACTGACAGGGATCATGTCACTCAGCGCGATGGCCGCCGATGATGACAAGCCGCCCTTCTATAAGATCACTTACCAAGGCAAGCAGACCTATCTCTTAGGATCGGTCCATATCGGTCAGGCCGATTTCTACCCCATGGCGAAGCAGATCGAAACGGCCTTTGCCAAGGCGGGCGCCCTGGCGGTAGAGGCCGATACTAACAAGGCGGATATCATGGGGCTGATCCGTAAGTATGGTTTGGCTCAGGTGGCCGCCGATGCCAAGACCCAGACACGCCTTGAAGAATACTGCCGTACCCGCCGCGAGATCTGCACGCCCATGCAGCCCTACGCTCCCTGGATGCAGGCGATGCAGTTTAGCGTGATGCGTTTCGCCTCCCTGGGTTACCAAGCCCAGTGGGGCGTGGATCAGATGCTGCTGAGCAAGAACGGCCAGCGCCCTGTGATCGAGCTTGAGAGCACAGAGTATCAGTTTAAGCTGATGGCCTCTTTCAGCCAGCAGATGCAGTGGGATATGGTGCTCGAGGCGATCGATGCGCCGGACGAGGAGATGGTGCAGCTTATCAAGGCCTGGCGCAGTGGCGATGAGGCCGGGCTCGATGCCTTGATGCAGGGGCAGATGCTGCACGATGGCGATAAGGAGCTTATCGACAAGATGCTGTGGCAGCGTAACGAGCAGATGACGGCCAAGATCAGATCCTTGATGATGCAGCAAGATGGCCCATCGCCACTGTTTGTGGTGGTTGGCGCAGGTCACGTGGTGGGGGATAAGGGGATACCCGCCAAGTTTGCAGATGTAGAAGGAGCCAAGGTGCAAAACTGTTGGCAGACGGCCTGTAACTAACCTTTCTCTGCTCTGCACCGGTTTCTCCCGTTTGGCTATACTGATAGGCAGGATAAACCTTGGAGAGATATCGATGGACGCCAAGTCCATCGATGCAGGGAGGCAAGATGCAGGCAGAGGCGACTCTTTTCCCCGTTCGGCCCGAATTTGAGGCGATTCCCCGCCAGTGGGATAGCCGCCACGATGCCGTGGTGGCCCGGGTCGATCCCGGCAACTTCTATGTCACCGCCCACGATGAGCTGATCTTCACCCGCCTGGGTTCTTGCGTCGCCGCCTGCATCTGGGACCCCTTGCTGGGCATAGGCGGCCTCAACCATTTCCTGCTGCCCGAGCGGCAACTCCATGAAGACTGGCATCAGCTGACCAGCTATACCTGCCGCTATGGCAACTGGGCCATGGAGCAGCTGATCAACAGCATTTTGAGTCTGGGTGGGATGCGTAATCGCCTCAAGGCCAAGGTGTTCGGCGGCGCGCAGATGACGGCCACCAGTGTGCTGAACGTCGGCGAGTCCAATATCAGCTTCGTGAAGAACTACCTCAAGACAGAAGGCATAGAGATAGTAAGTGAAGATCTCGGCGGGCCCTGGCCGCGTAAGGTGCTGTTTCATCCCAACAGCGGCAAGGTCAAGCTGATGCGCCTGTCACCTGAGCGGATCGCCAAGATGATGAGCGAAGAGCAGCGCTACTTGAAACAGATAGTCACCGCTCAGGCGGAGAGCCAGGTGGAGCTGTTCGATTAGTGAGTTAGCTATCTTTGCCAACGGGTGATGAAGTGAACGTAGCGCCCCAGGCCTATGTAGGCGGGGTGGGTTGAGTATTGCAGCTCCATCTCCAGCAGCTGGCTGAAATCTGAATTAGGGGGCTGGTGGGTCTTGAGATAGTCGTGGATCACCCGCACGCCAGAGGCCGTCACCAGCTCCATCTGCCAATCTGTCACCCAACCTCGCACATCGTCGATATAGAGCGGATAGCTTGGGGTCAGGCCCACCTTCTTCTTCACCTTGAAATCCGCTGCCACATAGTCGAAGTTACCCGAGATCAGGCTGTGAAAGCGCATCGCCTCCTTGTTGTAGAACATGAGGGAAAACAGCCCCTGGGGTTTTAACAGCTGGGTCAGACCGGCCAGGGTCTGCTTGGCATCGCTGAGCCACTCGGCCACCGCATGGCAGAGGATGAGGTCGAACTGGCCAAGATCTTCCCGGGTCAGGGATTGGATCGGAGCGTGCAGCAGTGTGATGTCCAGCTTCTCACCGCTATCGCTTTCATATTCTGTTATCTGCGCCTGACCCAGGGCCAACATCTCGCTGGAGATATCGCACAGGGTGACGCTATGGCCAAGCTTGGCCAGCTTCTGGCTGAAGAAGCCGAAGCCGCCGCCGGCGTCCAGAATACGCAGTTGCCCCTCGGGTAGTTGTGTAATGGCCTGGGATATGTCCCGCCACAGCACGGCGGCGCGGACTTCGCCCTTAGGGGTACCGTAGATGTTCTTGGCAAATTTACCGGCTAATGCATCGAAGTTTTTGTCTTGCACTGAGTGACGCCCATGGGAAAAGCTGACTGAAATTAGGAGGGCTATTTTGCCATAGGCGGGGGCGACGCGCATTAAACAGACTTAAGGTTTAGGTAAAAAGCGTGATTTTGGGGTATACTCGCGGGCTTGCAATTTTTAGGCTGAGTAAAGTGTGAAGGGTTTGGATAGCGTGAATAAAGAAATTTGTGTTGAACTTAAGGCGATGCCGTCGCTGTTATCGCTTTATCGCAAGATCTTTTTTGGCCGAAAGCCAGGCTGGGACGAGCAGCCTCTGCCCCATGTTAAGGTGACCTGTCCACAGGTGGCCGTGCGCGCCGATAAGGTCGCCCAATATGCCAAGGTGTGTGGCTTCGAGTTCGATGGCCAGCAGCTGCCGTTGACCTATCTTTATGTCATGGTGTTTCGCCTGCATGCCAGCATCTTTACCTTAGATGCGATCACCTTTCCCTTGCTGGGCATGATCCACCTGAAGAACAGTATCACCCGTTACCGCACCACGAGTGTCGATGAGCGCTATGAGCTCGAGTGCGAGCTGACCAGCAGCCAGATGACAGACTCAGGGCTGGAGTTTGAGCTGGTGTCTCGCGCCTTCGTCGGCGGTGAGCTGGTGTGGGAGTCGCTGTCGACCTATCTCTACCGTATCGAGCAAAGCGGCAAGCGAGCGCGTCCGCCTAAGGCGAGCCCAATGAGCTGGTCGAATCCGGTTAGCTGGGAGCTGAGTGAAGATCTCGGCCGCCGTTATGCCAAGGCATCGGGCGATTACAACCTGATCCACCTGCATCCCGTGCTGTCTAAGCGTTTTGGTTTCGATCGCGTGTTGGCCCATGGCATGTGGTCTAAGGCGCGAAGCGTCGCTCAGCTGATGCCAGAAATCGGCGATAAGCCCTGTACCGTGGAGGTGGCCTTCAAGCTGCCGCTACTCATGCCGGCTCAGGTGAGTTTCGATTTCGATACCGAGAGTGCCGAAGGATTGATGTTCGAGCTGCGTGACGTCAAGGGGCGCAGACCTCATCTGACGGGTCAGGTGAAGTTTCACGACTAAATCCTTGAAAGCTAAAATCTTAAAAGCTAACTCCTCAAAAGCTAGCTTAAATAGCTAAGCCTTAGTTTTGAGATGGATAGAGAAAAGCCAGCAGATTGCTGGCTTTTTCGTTTCTGATGCAGATTTTAGCGTCCTAAGGCACGCTGTGGCCGGTGGAGGCCTGCCAGATGCTAAACCACTCCTGCCTGTCGAGTTTTATCTCGCCGGCGGCGACGGCGGCGCTGATCCGCTCAGGATTACCGCTACCTATGATAGGCCTTGGCTGGCTCGGTAGGGCCATCACCCAGGCATAGATGATCTGGCTGATATCGTCCGTGCCATGGTCGGCGGCTATCTTGGTTAACGTCTGGCGAAGTCGCTTGGCCTGCTCGCTCTGGCTGCTAAAGATCTCACCGCCCCCGAGACAAGACCAGGCCATGGGCGGGCAACGATACTGCTGCGCCTGATCCAGGCTGCCATCGCTCAGGGTATGCATGGCTAAGGGCGAGATCTCCAGCTGGTTGGTCACCAGGGGGCGATCCCGCCTGGACTGCAACAGATCGAACTGGGCCGGGGTGAAGTTAGAGACGCCGAAGTGGCTCACCTTGCCGGTCTGATAGAGCTGCTCGAAGGCTTGGGCGACCTCGTCGGCGTTCATCAGGGGATCTGGTCTGTGGATCAGCAGTAGATCTATCTCATCCACGCGCAGCGCCTTAAGCGAGTTATCGACGCTGGTGAGGATGTGTTGGTAGTCTGTGTCATAATGGTTGACGTAGCGCTCAGATGTCGAGGCGAAGACGGGCTTGATGCCGCACTTGGTGACTATCTGCATCTGCTGTCTCAACTCGGGCTTGAGGGCCAGAGCGCGGCCAAACAGCGACTCGCAGCTGTACTCACCATAGATGTCCGCATGATCCATACAGGTCACGCCCAGACTGAGATAATGCTCGATCAACGCCAGTGTCTGCTGCGGTGTCTGTTGCCAGCTATCTAGGCGCCAGAAGCCGGCGATAAAGGGGGAGAATGTAAAGCTTTGCTGACTCATGGGCCGCTCCGTTTGGATTAATTTTTTCCATTAATAATCATTTTATTGATTTAGATTCATAAATCCTTAATTAATGCCTTAGCCGACAATGAATAGGTTTGTAATGATCACCATTTCCTCTATATTCGCACCAGCTCGCTTTTTTTCATGCTTATTTATTGTAGGAGCGCTATATGCTGACTGACATCGAAATTTCACGCCAAGCCAGCTTACAACCCATAGAAAGCATAGCTACTGCTTTCGGGATCTTGCCCCACGAATTAAGCCCTTACGGCCGAACCAAGGCCAAGGTCGATCTGGCTATCACCAACCGAATTAAAGATAACAAACATGGTAAGTTAGTGATAGTCACGGCGGTAACGCCGACTCCCTTCGGCGAAGGCAAGACAGTGACCAGTATCGGCCTGACTCAGGGCTTGCAGGCGATCGGCAAGAAGAGCTGCGCCTGTATCCGTCAACCCAGCATGGGACCTGTGTTTGGCATCAAGGGCGGCGCCGCCGGTGGTGGCCTGGCCCAGGTGGTGCCCATGGAAGATCTCAACCTGCATTTGACCGGCGACATACATGCGGTGACCAGCGCCCATAACCTGGCGGCCGCGGCCATCGATGCCCGCCTCTATCACGAGCAGCGCCT
The DNA here is from genome assembly GCF_019457575.1 of Shewanella alkalitolerans. NCBI lineage: Bacteria > Pseudomonadati > Pseudomonadota > Gammaproteobacteria > Alteromonadales > Shewanellaceae > Shewanella > Shewanella alkalitolerans. The sequence continues at coordinate 494,044 of NZ_CP080422.1, forward strand.
GGGCAGTGATGCCTTTCGTGAGCAATCCGGGCTAGCGCCCCTAGATATCGATCCCGACAAGATCCTGTGGCGCCGTGTGGTGGATCAGAATGAGCGCAGCCTGCGCACCATCACGGTCGGCCTTGGCGAGGTTAACGGCCCAGTGCATCAGGGCGGCTTCGACATCAGCGCCGCCTCCGAGTTGATGGCGATTCTGGCGCTGAGCCGGGATCTCAAGGACCTGCGTGCCCGCATAGGTCGTATCGTGCTGGCGCAGAACAAACAGGGCGACTACATCAGCGCCGAAGATCTTGGCGTGGCCGGCGCCATGACGGCCATCATGAGTCAGGCCATATCGCCGACCCTGATGCAGACCCTAAGTGGTGCCCCTTGTCTGATCCATGCCGGCCCCTTCGCCAACATCGCCCATGGTAACTCGTCGATCATCGCCGACGATATCGCCCTGAGGCTGGCAGATATCGTCGTGACCGAGGGGGGCTTCGGCTCCGACATGGGCTTCGAAAAATTCTGTAATATCAAGACCCGTCAGTCGGGTAATGCGCCGGATGCTGCGGTATTGGTGGTGACGGTCAAGGCGCTCAAGTCTCATAATCCTGACGCAGGTAGCGAGATGGATAAGCTCGCCGCCGGCTATGCCAACCTCAGCTGGCACATCAGCAACGTGGCCAAGTATGGCCTGCCGCTGGTGGTGGCCATCAACCGCTTCGCCGAGGATACCCAGGAGGAGCTGGAGTGGCTCAAGGCTCGCGTGCTGCAAGAGGGGGTATTTGCCTGCGAAGTCTGCGAAGCCTTTACTCAGGGCGCCGAGGGCGCGATGGCGCTTGCTAGGGCCGTGGTACGCGCCACCGAGCAGCCGAGCCAGTTCCGTTATCTCTATGAGACCAAGCAGTCTATTGAGGCCAAGCTGCTGACCATCGCCGAGGCGGGCTATGGTGCCAGCGGCATCAGTTTATCCGATACGGCCAAGGCTCAGCTGGCTCAGCTGCAACGCCAGGGATTTGATAAGCTGGCGCTCTGTATCGCCAAGACGCCTATGTCGGTCAGCCATGATCCTAAGCTCAAGGGGGCGCCACAAGGGTTTGAGCTGCCCATCGCCGAGCTGAAACTCAATGCCGGTGCCGGCTTTATCACTGCGCTTGTGGGTAAGGTGATGACCATGCCAGGACTTGGGATACGTCCCGGATATCTGAACATAGATATCGATGAGCGAGGCGAAATCACCGGTCTGGCCTAACGCTGGTTGGTCTCTGCTCCTTGCTAAAGAGAGATAAAAAAAGCGCCTGCAGTTGCAGGCGCTTTTTTTGTGAAGGGCTTTGTTATAAAGAGCTGTCTTTGAGCCCTTACTTGCCAGTCTGGTAGATATGCACGTCGCGCTGTGGGAAGGGAATCGAGATATCTTCCTGGTCGAAACGCATCTTCACCGCGCGGGTGATGTCCCAATACACATCCCAGTAATCTTCCGGCTTCACCCAAGGACGCACTACGAAGTCCACCGAAGACTCGCCCAGCAGGTGTAGCTTCACCGTCGGCTCAGGCTGCTTGAGCACCTTAGGATGCTCGTCGACTATGCCGCGCAGCACCTGCTCGGCCTTCTCTATGTTGTCGCCGTAGCCTATGCCGAAGGTCATGTCGACGCGGCGCTGATGTTCCACAGTGATGTTGTTGATGGTATCGCCCCAGATCTTGTTGTTGGGGATGATCAGGCGCTGGTTGTCCAGGGTCTTGATGGTGGTGGAGACCAGGCTCATCTGACTCACCTTGCCCGTCACGCCCGCGGCGTTGATCAGATCGCCCACATCGTAGGGACGATAGATGAGGATCATCATGCCCGAGGCGAAGTTAGACAGGGTGTCCTGCAGGGCGAAACCTATGATCACACCCGCGACCCCGAAGCCGGCCAGTAGTGGCCCAAGCTCGAAGCCCAGCTGTGACAGGGCGATCATCAGACCCAAGGCAAACACTGTCTTACCCGAGAGGGAGACGAAGAAGTCTTGCAGCAGCTTGCTGAATTTAAGCTTTGAGTTGCTCACCATCTTCTTGACGATGCGCTGCACTGCCTTGCCAGCCAGATGGGCCAGGAAGAGGATCAGCATGAAGACAAACAACTTGAACAGCAGGCCCGGGCCGTTGTCCAGCGCCTGATTCTTGGCCTGGTTCCACCACTGATCCAGCAGGTTGCTGGCCACGTCGACGTTGAGCACGTCTTGGGTGATGTCCCCTGAGATGCTAAACAGGGTCTGCTTGAGGGCCGCGGTGTCCTGGCTCATAGCATCCAGCAGCTCGATCGCCACCGACAGGCTGGCGCTGGTCAGGCTGAGTCGCTCGTTGAGGTTGGTGACCAGGGCGGTCTGCTCAGCAGTGACATCCTTACCTGCCTTGGCTGCCTCATCCACCGCCAGCTTGAGTTTGTCCTGGGTGAAATGCACCAGGCTGTTGAGCATGTCTGAGCGTTTCAGCAGTTGAGTGGTCAGCTGGGTCTTGATGGCCTGAGTATCTTCGCCCAAGGCGTCCAGCCAGGTGAGGGTCTCATACTTGGCGCTGAGGATCTCGTCGCGCTGGCGATCCCGCATGGCGAGCTTATACATGACGCCTGTGTCATTATCGCTGCCAAGCTGTTGTTTAAATTGGTCAATGTCGGCGGTGTAGTAGTCGGCCACCTTGTCGATAAAGGCCAGATGCTTCTGCAGCAGTGGTAGCAGGTTTGCCTTATCCAGCGGTTGCTGGTTCATCATCAGCTTGAACTTGTCGTGCAGCTGGTTGGCGTGCTCCTTGATACGGTACTCGATAAACTGCTTCATCTCGCCGTTGGCATTGCCTAGTTTAGCGATGTCTGAATCTATGGTCTGTTGCAGTTGAGTCAGTTCGGTCAGGAGCTGGGGTGTCTGGAGGGCTTCATCGGCGGTGGCGGGAAGATGGGCTAGGGCCATCATAGTCACCAGCGCCAGGGCTAAGTTGCGTAACATATTATCCGTCCTGTGTTAGCTAATGGCTGGGATCATAATCTGTTCCATCTGCGCTGTAAATTCGCAACGCACGGCGGCGCAATCTGATAGACTAGCACTCTTTGCCGTTATTTGAGAGTTTGTTGTGCTGTGTCCTCACTGTAGTCACCCCTTTCGCGCCCAACAGGTTGCTGCCCAGCGGGGCAAGGGGCTGGAAGCTCAGATCCAATGTCCCCACTGCGAGGCCTGGTTGGGTCGAAGTGCCAACCTGATGCGATTGAAGATGTTGGGTTTCTATCTGGGGCTGGTGATGCTGGTCGTGGGCTATTTTTTGCCTGAGTGGCGTAACCTGACCACGCCGGTGGCGATATTTGCCGTGATGATTCTGCTGGTGACTCATATGATGGATCACCTCAAGGTGACCCAGGCGCCGCCGAGGCAAGAGGTGGACGACAGCGAGCACAGACAGAAGTATCGCTGATGGGCGGGCTGTGTGAGTAGGTTAGATGATGATGCGCTTGAGCTAGGCCTGGCGCCTAGCTCATCTGAAATCTGATATGTGTGCCCGAGTCGTTCTATGCCGACTCAGGCCAAAGCCGTTATTCGACGACCTGAACCTGAGCCTCGAGCGCCGCTTCGACGTAATAGATCCCGCCGAGAATGGCGACAAAGAAGATGGCGGTCCAGAACAGCATTTTGAAATTTTCGCGAAAAAATTCCTTCATAGAGAGCATTTCCTTTAAATCTTGAATGGTGAGAGTCGGTAGCCCAGAGCCGCCGCTCAATTTAGCTGTCATCTTAGTGTCACTAACTTAAGTCAGACTTAATTTTAGCCAATCTGGCCGTGATGTGGGCCACGCTTTGGGTCGGCGCATAAGTAAAATTTTCGAATAACTTTTGTTACATTCCAGCCTGAGCCACCGCCAATTCTGGCTTGACTTCATCACTCGTATCCCTAAACTTGGTCGGAATTTGAATGCGTCCAGTAGATCCCATGGCAATAAAGGTAAAAGGAAAAGTTAGAGGAGTGGCGATATGGCTTAGTGCTATATTGTTCTGCTTGTCTGTGCTTGCGCCTGCCCATAGCCTGGAACATCTGGACGAGGGCGCCACCACACACTGCACCCTGTGTATTCAAAAACTGCAGCTCAATAGCGTCTTGCCGGTTGGCGAGTTCAGCTTTAGTCTGCCCAGTCTCACGGTGGAAGTGCCGCTGCGAGAGCCCACGGCCCTTGCCGCCGTCCACGTCGACTATTTCCAGAGCCGCGCACCACCCGCACAATCGTAATACCTCAAAAACTCAAGATAATTAATACTCTGCGCCCCATTGGCGGCGGAGTCGTTTAGCTGTTTTTTGGAGACATTATGATGAATTTCAATGCCCGCCTGTCGGCGGTTGCACTTGCCTGTGCCTGTTTGCCTAGCCTAATGCCAAGCTTAAGTTTCGCGGCGGATCCTAGCCTGACTAACCCTGCCATCAGTGCGGTGCTAGACGGTTACTATCAAAATGCCGAGCGCCCCATGGCTGAGCGTGTCGAGGGCTTTGGCCTGGGCCACACAGAGCTGGCGCTCAGTGCCAATATAGATGACATGTTCTATGGCAAGCTGACCTCGGTGATCGAGGTGCACGATGGCGAGACCGAGGTGGGACTCGAAGAGGCCTTCATCCAGACCCTGGCGATGCCCTATGGTCTGTCGATGCGCGGCGGTCGTTTCCTGTCGGATGTGGGTTACCTTAACAATCAGCATGTGCACAGCGATGCCTTCTCCGATCGTCCGGCGGCCTATCGCGCCTTCCTGGGCAGTCACTACTTCGATGACGGTGTACGTCTGGACTATGTCGCACCGACCGATCTCTACTGGAGCATGGGCGTCGAGGCTTTCAAGGGTGATAGCATGCGCGCCGAAGATGAACACGGCGAGCGCGAATTTAAGAGCGTCGGCGTCTACACCGCCTACACTAAGTTGGGTGGCGATATCGGCGTCAGCAGTTCCTGGCAGTTGGGTCTGAGTTATCTGCGTAACGAAAACGGTCGCCTCACCGCCCATGAGGAGCATGAAGAAGCCGTGGTGGCCGAGGATGGCCATGATCATAGCCATGCCGCCAGATACACGGGTGAGAACACCTATATAGCGGACTTCGTCTACAAGTGGGCGCCCCAGGGCAACTACAAGTATCAGCATCTGACCCTGAGCGGCGAGTATTTCCGTGTGAGCGACTATGCGCCGCTGGACGACCATGACCACGAGGCGGTCGACGATCACGATACCGCTAAGCCGGATGCCCACACGGGGTGGTATCTAAGCTCTGTGTATCAGTTCTCGCCAAACTGGTCGGCGGGTCTGCGTTACGGTCAGGTCGATACGCACCTGATGCACGATGAGCACTTCGATGCCCAGAAACTGAAAGAGACTGAGGTGAGCCTGGCCTGGCATCACAGCCACTTCTCCACTGTGCGTCTGCAATATACCAATCAGCAAGGCACTAACTTTGACGGCATCACAGATGATAACGTCATTACTCTTCAATATGTTATGACTCTGGGGGCTCACGGTGCGCATCAATTCTAACTACTTAAAAGCCGGCGTTGCGGCGCTGGCGCTGAGCTTTGCCTGTGGTGCACAGGCGAAATTGAATATCTTCGCCTGCGAGCCTGAATATGCCGCCTTGGCCAAGGAGCTGGCGCCGGACGCTAAGATCTACGCCGCGACCACGGCGATGCAGGACCCGCATCAGGTGCAGGCCAGACCCAGCCTGATCGCCAAGATGCGCCAGGCGGATCTGGCGGTCTGTGCCGGTGCCGATCTCGAGGTGGGCTGGCTGCCCATGTTGCAGATGAAGTCGGCCAACGCTCAGGTGCGCTCGACCGACAAGGGGCTGTTCTATGCCGCCGAGCATACCCAGACCCTGGACAAGCTAGCTCAGGTGGATCGCAGCATGGGCGATGTCCATGCTCAGGGCAATCCGCACCTGCACTTCGACCCAGAGCGTCTGCTGGAGGTGGCTAAGGCGCTGTCGGCCAAGATGGTGTCGCTGGATCCGGATAATCGCGCGGCCTACGAGTCGGCCCTGGCCGATTTCAGCCAGCGCTGGCAGGCGGCGATAGCGGGTTGGCAGTCACAGGCGGCACCGCTTAAGGGCAAGAAGGTGATCGCCTATCACACCAGCTTCCGCTACCTGTTTAACTGGTTGGGCATGGAGCAGGTGGGGGATCTCGAGCCTAAGCCTGGCCTGCCGCCGAGCACGGGGCACTTGGCCAGCCTGCAAGGGCGCGCCAGTCAGGGCGATGTGATGGCGATTATCGTCGCCTCCTATCAGGATGAGCGCGGCGCCAACTGGCTCGGTGAGCGCACCGGCCTGCCGGTGGTGAATCTGCCCATGTCGGTCGGTGGCAATGATGACGCCCAGGATCTCTTTGGCCTGTACGACAGTGTTATCCACTTGTTGCTGGGCGTGAATCGCTAGCCTGGTTTAGATCCGGCGCCCTCTTTGGGGGCGCCGTTGTTCGCTTTTTGGTACTCAATCATGTTTGATCTCGATCTCTTATCAATTCTACTCCCTGCCTTCGCCGCGGGGATCCTGGTGCTCTCGACTCATGTCTTGCTCGGGAGTCAGGTGCTCAAGCGGGGCATCATCTTCATCGACCTAGCGATCGCCCAGGTGGCGGCGCTGGGTGCCATCATCGCCCACACCAACCATGAGCTGGAGCATCTGCCCTATGCCACGGTCTGGATGCCGGCCCTGTTTGCCCTGCTGGGCGCCGGGTTTATTGCCTGGCTGGCCAAGCGGATGGCCGACGAGCTTGAGGCGATCATCGGCTGCTTCTATGTGTTGTCGGCGGTGGCGGCCATGCTGCTGTTGTCCAACGACCCCCACGGCGCCGAGATGCTTAAGCAGTTGATGTCTGGGCAGATCCTCTGGGTTAACTGGTCACAGTTGATCCTACCTGCCGTGGTGTCGGGCCTGGTGCTGGCGATCATCGCCCTGCGCCCCGCCATACTCAATGGCGCCGGTTTCTATCTGCTGTTTGCCTTAGTGATCACCCTGTCGGTGGAGCTGGTGGGCGTCTATCTGGTGTTCAGCTCGCTGATTTTGCCGGCGCTGGCGGTCAATAAGCTGCGCGGCAAGGGTAAATGGCCGCTGGCCTATCTGGTGGGCCTGCTTGGTTATGGCGTAGGTCTGTTGCTATCGGCCAGCTTCGATCTGCCTAGCGGCGCAGCGATTGTGGCGACCCTGGCGGTCAGCACGGTCGCGTTTCGTCTGCTGCAGCCCAGACTATTCAGAGAAAGTTCGATTACAAAGGTCGAGGCTAATTAGAAAAGTCGATAAAAACGACGCACTTGTGAGTTGAGCGGGTAGGGGGCAACAGGCACCCGTCCGCTTTTTTCTTGGTCGATTTTGATTAAGGCGATGTTTTTCTACTGTTAATTCCATGACTTATATCGTTAACACTTGCACCGTATCCTATCAGGCTGCTAGGGGCCTAAGACGACAGGTGTAAGTCAAAAGGCCTGCTGCTATAATGTCGCCACTGAAATCACAGGAGTAAGTTGTGCTGTTAATCTTCAGATCTCTGATCTTAGCCATCATGTTGTTGTTGGCCTTTGTCTTCGGTGGCCTCTATTGTCTGCTGCGCCCCCGTCATAGAGACAATGTCCATCTGTTTGCTAAGATTTTTTCCTGGGCCGCGCCAGTCTTGGGGGTCAAGGTAGTGGTGCGTAAGCCAAAGGTGGAGCGCAGCAAGCCCTGTATCTTCCTGGCCAACCATCAGAACAATTTCGACATGTTCACCCATACGGCCGCCGTGCCAAAGGGCACAGTTAGCCTGGGCAAGAAGAGCCTGGCCTGGATCCCTTTCTTCGGCCAGATCTACTGGCTGTCGGGTAACATACTGATCGACCGTAAAAACCGTAACCGCGCCTTCGAGACCATGGCACAGACGGCGAAGAAGATTAAAGATAAGTGTCTCTCTATCTGGATCTTCCCAGAGGGCACACGCTCACGGGGCAAGGGGCTGCTACCCTTCAAGGCCGGCGCCTTTCATACCGCCATCGAGGCGGGTGTCGCCATGGTGCCTGTGCTGGCCTCGAATCAGGAACATATTAAGCTCAACCGCTGGAACAACGGCGTGGTGATCATCGAGGTGATGGATCCCATAGAGACCAAAGGTCTGGCTAAGTCTCAGGTAAAAGAGCTTTCTACCCGGATTCATGCCATGATGGCGGAAAAACTGGCCCAGCTTAATCAGGAAGCCAGCGCCCTGATGGCCAAGAAAGCAATTAATTAAGAACATTTTTATTCGGAGAGATCCATGTCTACAGAACGTCAGCTGCAGGAACAGAAACAGGAAAACCAGGAGATCGTGGATGCGATTCTTGCCGATGGTTCTGAGCCAGATGCCGAATACACCATAGAACACCACTTCTCGGCCTCTAACTTCGACCGTCTGGAGAAGGCGGCGGTGGAAGCCTTTAAGATGGGCTTCGAGGTAAACGATGCCGAAGAGATGGAGCTGGAAGACGGCTCGGTGCTCTTCTGTTTCGACGCCATCGCCTACCACAAACTCGACGTGGCCCTGCTGGACAAGGCCTGTGAAGATCTGATCCAGCTGGCGGCTAAACTCAAGGTGGATTACGACGGTTGGGGCACCTACTTCATCGGCGATGAGATGGAAGATGACGACGAGGAGTACGAAGAGGAAGACTCTCGTTTCCACTAATCTTCGCGTATCTCGCACCTAACAAAAAGCCCATCATAGATGGGCTTTTTCGTATCTGTCACGGCTTGGGTTTGACCCTATTCGGCTTCATCTGGATTGAAGATGACGCAGCAGTTACGCCCTTTTTGCTTGGCCTGATAGAGGGCACTGTCGGCCTGACCTAACCACTGAGCGCTATTGCTCAGATGCTCATCTATACCGCAGATGCCGATACTTACGGTTACCTTGAGGATGGCGCTCTCGAATCTCAGCTCTGAGGCCTCGATCTTCTCCCGCAGGCGGTCGGCAAAATGCAGTGCAGCCTCGGCATTGGTGTTCGACAGCACCACTGAGAACTCCTCACCGCCGTAGCGGCCGGCGCAGTCTGTGTCACGCAGGGACTGACGCAGGATATGGGAGACATGCTGGATCACCCTGTCACCGGCGATATGGCCATAGGTGTCGTTGATTCGTTTGAAGTGATCTATGTCGAACATCACCAGTGTGGTGGGCTCGCCGTAGCGGGCATGGCGGTCGAACTCCTTCTGCATGCACAGCTGCCAGTGACGGCGGTTATGCAGCTGGGTCAGGCCATCCGTCTGGCTCAGGTGCTCCAGGCGCTCGTTGGCGGCCTTGAGCTGTAGCTTGTTGATCGCCACATCGGTGACGTCATAGATGATCATGCTGATATGGGTGATCTGGCCCGTGAGGGAGGAGAGGGGCAGCAGGGTCACATTCTGGTACATGAAGTCGGCGCGGCCCGTGATGGGGCGATAGTTACCAAACTTAAACACATAGGGGCGTTGCTCCCAGCTGATGAAGGCGCGGTTCTTCAGCAGAAACACAGACTCCATCTTCTGCTTCAGCCAGTTGGCCGGCAGGTAGTCGAACTGATCGAATAGATTCTTGCCCTTGATGGAGTTGGGTGAGATGCCGCTATGGTTCTCCATGAAACCGTTCCACAGCTGGATGTTGTAGTCGCGATCCAACACGACCAGGCCTACCTCTATGGTCTGCACCATATCGATTAGCCAGTGGAGTTCGTTCATCGCGCTTTGGTCATATGGCATATCTTGGTCCAACTTAATCCAGCAGGTAGCCCAGCTTATAGTTAAGCGTCGGCAAAGAATCTTCGGTAAACAGCAGCAGGAGATCGCATTGAATATCATGGCCTTCGATGCGGTAGTTGATCTCCATCGCCAGGGTGCGGGACCATTTCTCCGAGTTGTCGTGGATAAGGTCGTTTACCGTACAGTGACGCCCCAGCACCACGGGATGGCTCTGGCTGAACTTCATGTGCAGCTGCTCCGAGATACCACTGAGGAAGGCGCCGATAAGCACGTTGCCCGTGTCTATCATCACCTCGATCTCTGTGTTGGCATCCTCGGGATTTGCCAGCCCCATCAGCTTGGCCATGTCCTGAAAGGAGGAGTCGTGAAACAGCAACAGCGCCTCGCCGGCCACGCCCGCTCCGATAAAGCCCTGGCACAGGGCCGATACCGTGCTGTAGCGCTCGGTGGCCTTGAGGGTCATGGTGAGCTCGCTGACTTCCAGTACGTTGACGTTTGGAATCGGCAGCAGCACGAAGACATCCAGCAGCTTGGCCAGCAGATCGGCGGCGCGGCCCATGGCCACGTTGGCGACTTCCTGGCAGGCGTCGCGCAGATCCACCTCTATCATGGGGTTGTCGTTATCTTGCTCCCCCAGGGCGATGGTGAGTATGCCGTATTCCTGGAGTATGTTACTGATGGCATCGGCGCTCACCGGCTTCTGAATAAAGTCTAGGGCGCCCAATGCCTTCACCTTCTCGTGGGCCTTGATCTGAATGTCGCCGGAGACCACGATCACCAGGGCGGGAAGATCTTCCTTCTGAATCGTCTCCAGTACCTCGTAACCATCCATGACAGGCATGTTGAGATCGAGAAACACCACTTCGCCCTTGCCGGCCCTGATCGCCTCGATACCTTCGGCACCATTGTTGGCAAAGGTGATCTCGACATCCCACTCCTTGGGCAGGGTCCTGGCCATCTGCTTGCGAGCGAGTGCGGAGTCATCGCATATGAGTACGGGAATCGACATCTAGTTATAACATCCTAATCTGCCTTCATTATTAGAAGATAACACCAAATCACTTGCTTGGTGGCTAAAAGCTTCGTCCTGAGGCAGTTTTCATCGGTTTTGTCTGTGGTAACGACAGGGTTTAATGGGACTTGCAGTTGGTCTCTTTGCCGGGGCATCTACCCCAATCCCAGGCATCCAGGCCGGGTCGCCGGGTATGTCGGCGCAGGTAAATGACAAGCTTTGCCCAAAGGTTATTATCTATCAGCTTGATTAACAACCGTAAACTCTTAAGTGGCAATATTTTGACGCCAGTCAAAAAACGGACTTATGTTATATCTTTTAGGGATATTTGCCAAATGTGTTACATTCCTTCTGGACTGACCAGTAGCAGAGTTTACCTGCAGCGATTGAGGAGTAAAGGAATGCAACATCCCCACGTCACCCTGACCATAGCCGAGGGCATCGCCTGGGTAGAACTGTCACGGCCGGAAAAGTACAACGCCCTCAACTATGCGCTGTTCGACTCTATCGTGAAGGTGCAGAAGGTGATCGCCGGGCGCAGAGACGTGCGGGCGGTGATCCTCAGTGGCAGTGGCGGCAACTTCTGCTCCGGGCTGGATGTGGCCAGCGTGATGAAGTCACCCATGCAGGCGTTTAAGTTGCTGTTTAAATGGCTGCCGGGCAATGCCAACCTGGCGCAGCGGGTCTCCATCGGCTGGCGCCGCCTGCCCGTGCCAGTGATCTGCGTGCTCGAGGGGATCTGCTATGGCGGCGGCACTCAGATAGCCTTGGGGGCCGACATGCGTATCGCCGCGCCAGACTGCCGCCTCTCTATCATGGAGGCCAAGTGGGGCCTGGTGCCCGACATGGCCGGCCTGGTCGGCCTGCGGGAGCTGGTAGGTAAGGATGTGGCCATGCAGCTCACCATGACCGCCGAGGTGATCGATGCCGAGCAGGCCAAGGCCTATGGCCTGGTGACTCAGGTGAGTGAGGCGCCGCGCGAGGCCGCCGAGGCGCTGGCCTTGCGGCTGGCGAAAACCTCCCCCGATGCTAACGCCGCAATCAAGTTCAGCATCAACAAGAGCTGGCGCGTCGGTGAGCGCAGCCTGCTGGCCCGGGAATCCCTGAGCCAGGTACGCCTGCTGCTGGGTAAGAACCGGGTGATTGCCGCCCTGCGTCAGACCAAAGATCCCGAGCGGCGCTACCGGCCGCGTCAGCCCTGGTGGCGCTAACCAGAACCCTTATCGCTAAGGTCGGCGACATTGGGATGTCGCCGCTAAGCGAATGAGTCATAAGTAATTTTCAATGTGATCTGCTTCACATTCCGTTTCCCCAGGCGCGACTAAGCCCCTGAGGCCCGCTAGTATCCCGCTGCCAAATTTTTGATTAAGGAAAGCATGATAATGCGACAAGGGTTCGAACGATTTCTCTGGAGTAGCCGCCTCTCTGTGATGATTGGGGTGTTTGCCTGTGTGCTGGCGGCCTTTGTGGTGTTTATCATGGGGGTGAAGGACGTGGTCCACATGGTCGCCCTGCTGTGGGACTATGTGCTGACCGGCAGCTACGAGGTGCGTAACGATCTTGTGATGGTGGTGGTCGAGATCTTAGATACCTTCCTGCTGGGCTCTGTGCTGCTCATCTTCGCCTTCGGTCTGTATGAGCTGTTTATCAGTAACCTGCAGGCGGCGGAAGACAGTGTCGCCGGCGGCAAGATATTGGTGATCAGCAGCATAGACTCGCTCAAGAGCAAGCTGGGTAAAGTGATCCTTATGATGTTGATCATTAAGGTGTTCTCTTACTTTACCGAGATGAAGCCCACCTCAATGCTCGAGCTGCTATACATGGGCGTCATCGTCGTGCTGATCGCCCTGGCCCTGATGCTGAGTAAAGACAAGAAGTAAACCTCTAAGCCTTAGGGATAGGCCCGCAGGATGCGCTGAGCGAAGCCCTGCACCAGGGTTAGCACATCCTGCCAGGCGCTGGGCTGATCCAGGTTTAACGCCAATTGCTGCTGCTCATAACGCAGCGGCTCCCCTAGGGGAGAGAGGGCCTTGCGGGCCTTTTGAGTCGCCAGCGAGGCGGGCAGTCCGTCCGGCGATTGAATATCCAGTACTGGCAGCGCCAGCTTGGCCAGCTTGCCTGGCAGATCGCGATTTTCCTCATCTTGCTCAAGGTAGGGGTTGATCACCACCAGTAGATCTGGGCTCGGCAGCGTTGCAGCCGTCAGCATCTCGATAACCAAGCCGGCGCTTTGGCCGGTAACGATCAGTATGCGTTTACCCGGATAACTCTTGCCGAGAGAGTCGAGCTGACCCAGGGTCTGACTCATCACAGTCTTCTGTTGCTCCCTCAGCGCCGCCCAATCTTCCTGGCTGTATTTAGGCAGACTCTGATTACTCTTCTGGCTTAGTTGCTGCTCGCCAGGCTTAGGGATCTCACCTGCGTCGGTAATATGATTAGGCTGCGCCGCGCCCTGAGGCGCACCTATGCTGAGTGTCGCCCAGCCCTTGGGCGTCAACTCGCGCCTGAGAAAGGCTAGCAGTCCCTCTGGGTCGGCGTCCTCGCCTAAATCTCCTAATAAGACTGCCGCACCATATTGATTTCGCCCCTGCCAGGGACGCACCAATACAGCTTGTTCAGCATCGCCCAGGGTGATCTTTTCCACCTCGGCAGGTGGCAGGTAATCATAATCCGGTGTGGTACTGCGCTGGGCCGAGGCCATAGCCGGAAAGAGGGCCAGGCTCATCAGAGCGAGCAGGGAAAGGCTAAGCAGTGTGGAGCGTAGAGTCATCGGCATCTAAGTCATTGGGCGTTTACTTCGGCTATGGCGTCAGTATAAGCCTAAGTGCTTGCCATTGGCGACAAAATGCAGAAGAAGCTGGCACCGACTAGAGGTCGGTGCCAGTGGAAGAGGTGTAGCGCTAAGGGCAGATTAGGCGTGACTGACTAGCACCAGACGCACGGCGTCCAGTTGTAGCTGACAGGCATCTAAGTAGTTGCCCAGCTCGACCATCTGATTTTTCAGGTGCTCCAGCTCCTCGTCACGAATGTTGGGATTAACCGCCTTGAGGGCCTCCAGACGTTCCAGCTCTGCGGTGAGCTGCTGGGTCATCTTGTTGCTGGCCTCTTCGGTCAGCTGCTTCATCGCCGCTTGGGCAAACTCCTCACCCTTGGCAAACAGCGGATGCAGCAGGGTTTGCGAGGCGTTCACCAGCTTGCTGGCGATATGGCGGTTGACCGCGCTCAGCTGCTTGTCGAAGCTCTCGTAGCTGACATTCTGCGACAGGTTGTTGCCATTCTTGTCCAGCAACACACGTACCGGGGTCGGTGGCATGTAGCGGTAGAGCTGGCTCGAACGCGGCGCCGAGGCATCGGCCATATAGATCAGCTCCAAGAAGATGGTGCCCGCAGGTAGTGCCTTGTTCTTGAGCACGGCCACGCTGGTGGTGCCTGTCTCAGAAGAGGTGATCAGATCCAGCCCCGTCTGTACCAGCGGGTGCTCCTGGGTGATCAGGGCGATATCGTCGCGTGACAGCGCCATCTCACGGTCGAAGGTGACGGTGATGCCATCTTCAGGCAGACCCGGGTAGGTCGGGAACATCATGTGTTCGCTCGGATGCAGCACGATGGCGTTCTCGCCGCTGTCTTCCTGCTCGACGCCTATGATGTCCCACAGGCGGATCACTGAGCCGATTAGCTGGGTGTCCTGATCGCGGGCCGCCAGGCTCTCCACTAACTTTTGCGCCTTGTCGCCGCCATGGGAGTTGATCTCCAGCAGCTTGTCACGGCCCTGTTCCATCGCCTTCTTCAGCGCCTTGTAGCGGCTTTGGGTGTGGTTGAGCAGCTGGGTGAACTTGTCTTCGTCGCGGTAGACCAGCTGGGTCAGCAGCTCCTCGGAAAACTCGTTAAACAGAATATGGCCGGTAGGGCAGGTCTGCTCGAAGGCGTTCAGTCCCTTGTGGTACCAGTTCATCAGGTTTTCCTGGGCCGTGTTGGCCAGGTAAGGCAGATGGATCTCGACATCGTTGGCCTGACCGATACGGTCCAGACGGCCGATACGCTGCTCCAGCAGATCCGGATTCAGCGGCAGGTCGAACAGCACCAGATGGCTGGCAAACTGGAAGTTACGACCTTCCGAGCCTATCTCACTACAGATCAGCGCCTGGGCGCCGCCGCTTTCCTGAGCGAAGTAGGCGCCGGCCTTGTCGCGCTCTATGATAGACATACCTTCGTGGAAGACGGTGGCCTGAATGCCCTCGCGGGTACGCAGGGCTTCTTCCAAGCTCAGGGCGGTCTCCGCCTGGCTGGCGATGATCAGCACCTTCTTGCTGCGATGGTTCTTGAGGAAATCGATCAGCCAGTCGACCCTAGGATCGAACTTCCACCAACTGGCGCTATCGCTCTCGAAGGCCTGATACAGCTTCTCTGGGCTCAGGGCCTGTTTCACCTTGGCGGTCAGATCTGTCTGGCCGCCCATCATGTCAGACACCCTGGCGGCAGTCTCATACTGAGCCGGCATGGTCTGAGGGTGGGCGTTGAAGATACGGGTCGGGAAGCCTTTCACCGAGGCGCGGCTGTTGCGATAGAGCACGCGGCCGGTGCCGTGTCTGTCTAACAGCTCCTGCAGCAGCTCGCTACGGGCCTGATCGCGTTGTTCGTTATCGACGCTCTCATCTTCAATCAGACGCAGCGCCGGGGTGATATCTTTCTCGTTGAGCAGCTCGGTCAGGCTGGCAACGGCCTCGTCGGGAAGACGCTTACCGCTGGCCAGCGCATCGGCGGCGCTCGCCACCTCTTTATAGCTCTCCTCCTCTTTGAGGAAGGCCTGATAGTCGTAGAAACGATCCGGATCCAGCAGACGCAGACGGGCGAAGTGGCTCTGGTGGCCCAGCTGATCCGGTGTGGCGGTCAGTAGCAGCACACCGGGGACCACTTCACTCAGGGCCTCGACCACGCGGTAGGCGCGGCTCGGCGCCTCTTCGGTCCACTCCAGGTGGTGGGCTTCGTCGACCACCATGAGATCCCAGTCGGCATCCAGGGCCTGGTCCAGGCGTTTCTTCTTCCGTAGCAGCTCGAGTGAACAGATCACCAGCTGCTCTGTGTAGAAGGGGTTGTCGTGATCGGCGTAGGCCTCGACGCATCTGTCTTCATCGAACACCGAGAATCGCAGGTTGAAACGGCGCAGCATCTCCACCAACCACTGATGGCGTAGGGTGTCTGGCACTATGATCAGGATACGCTCGGCGCGGCCGGTCAGCAGCTGCTGGTGGATGATCAGGCCGGCTTCTATGGTCTTACCCAGGCCCACCTCGTCCGCTAACAGGACGCGCGGCGCGAAGCGCTGGCCCACTTCATGGGCGATCCACTGCTGGTGGGGGATCAGGCCGACGCGGGGACCCTGTAGGCCCAGCAGATCTGAGGTGGCCAGCTTATGACGCAGCAGTTGGCTCTGGTAGCGCACGCCAAATCTGTCCAGACGATCGATCTGGCCGGCAAATAGCCTGTCTTGGGGCTTGTTGAAACGAATATTGTGGTTAAGCAGCGTCTCTCTGAGGCTGACCTCTTCGCCGGTCTCGGTGTGGATACCGTGGTAGATCACCAGCTGGTTCTTCTCTTCGATCTCGCTGACCTTGAGACTCCATCCTTCGTGACTCTCAATGATATCGCCGGGGTTATAGATCACTCGGGTTAGCGGGGCATCGTCGCGGGCAAACATGCGGTTTTCGTCAGTGGCGGGGAACATCAGGGTGACCATACGGCCTTCGAGTCCAATGACAGTACCTAAACCGAGTTCCGATTCGGTATCACTAATCCAACGTTGACCTAAGGAAAAGGGCATTTACAAATTCTCATCTACAGGGTGAATCACGAAAGGGCGCGTATGTTATCCAATCGAGACTATGATGTCGAACATATCTGACCCGTAATTGCCTCGTTAAAAATACTAATTAGATTACAAATTATCCAATCAGATCGGCCGCCGCCCGCCTTGTCATCTTAATGTCATTTTAGGCCACCAGTCTCGAATTGGGTCGGGCGATTTTCTGGACAAGTTTCCGTTGAAGCCGTGAGATTTTGGTGTCAGTATGGATTTAATCCCTAAGTGCTTTGTTGCGCGTCACTATACTGACAGAGAAGGAGGCTAATTACCCGCTCAGCTCGCTTGACTACAAATATAACACCCTACGCACAAGTGGAGGCGCCATGGAACAAGACGACAAGAAGTTGTTTGTACTGGATACCAATGTGTTACTGCATGAACCCTTAGCCATCTATTCGTTTAAGGAGCATGATGTCGTAGTCCCCATGACTGTCCTTGAAGAGTTGGATCAGATCAAAGACAGGAAACGAGATGTTAGCCGAGATGCCCGAGTCGCCATTCGTGCATTGGAAGACATACTCGGCGGGCAGACCACCCCAGAAGAGATTGTCAGCGGGGTGCCCTTACCCAAACGTGAAGGACACGGTGACGCAGTAGGTTCCCTCTCTATCTTCCCCGACCATCAACTCGAATTTACCCAGGCATCCCTGCCCGGCGACAACAACGACAACCGCATCATCAACACCGCACTGCATCTGCAGAATCAGTTTGCCCCACGCCATGTGGTGCTGGTGACCAAAGATATCAACATGCGCCTCAAGGCCAAGGGCGCCGGCATCAATCTGGTCGAAGACTATCGCACCGACCAGCTAATCGACGACATTCGCTTTCTTACCAAAGGCTTCCACCAGTTTGAGGGCGATTTCTGGGCGCGCAAGGAACATGTCAACACCGAGACCCAGGGGCGTCATACGGTACACCGTGTACCTGTTAAGGAGGTGGGTGAAGAGAACTTCTATACCAACCAATACCTTATCGATGAAGACTCCAACTTCTGTGGCCGGGTACTGAGCAACAACGACGAAGAGCTGGAGATATTGGATCTCGGCCGTGACCGTCTGCTCAACCTGGATGCCTGGGGCATCAAGCCCAAGAACGTCTATCAGGGGATGGCGATGCAGGCGCTGCTGGATCCCGATATCGATCTGGTGATTCTCACCGGCCCCGCAGGCTGTGGTAAGACGCTGCTCGCCATGGCGGCGGCCCTGGAGATGGTGGTGGAGCGCGGCCTCTACGATAAAGTTATCGTGACCCGTAACACGCCGGAGATCGCCGAGTCTATCGGCTTCCTGCCTGGCACAGAGGAGGAGAAGATGGCGCCCTGGCTGGCGGCCATTACCGATACCCTGGAGGTGCTGCATAAGCACGACGTTAACCCCAGCGGCAGCATGAACTACATCATGGACAAGGCTAACATTCAGTTTAAGTCGATCAACTTCATGCGTGGACGTTCGATACAGAACTCTGTGGTGTTGCTGGATGAGTGTCAAAACCTGACCGCCTCGCAGATCAAGACGATGATCACCCGTATGGGCGAGGGGACTAAGCTGATCTGTAGCGGCAACCTGGCGCAGATCGATTCTAACTATCTGACGGCGGTGACCTCGGGACTCACCTATATCGTCGAGCGCTTTAAAAACTTCGACGGCAGTGCCAACGTCTACCTCAACGGCGTGGTGCGCTCTCGCCTGGCAGAGTTTGCCGAGGAAAACCTCTAACCGCTTAGGCGGCCACCGACGGCAAAAGGCTCCCATGGCGGAGTCTTTTGTCTAAAGAAGGGCGATCTTGTGGGTCTGCGCCAACGCGCCGGCCCAGTGCCAGCCTGACGACTGAGATCATTCTGGCAAAAGCGACTCCCCTTTGTATTCCATTGGGCTGGCTTCCTGATACTATATGCAGAATATGATGCGCCGCCCCGGGTTAGTCCAAGGGCAGATGCTTGTTTTCAAAGGTAATCAATGAAGTCGACAGAGCCGGACTTACAGCTTAAGTCTCCGATTCAAAAAAACTACAATCGCGCGGTTTTCTATACCTATATCGGCGTGATCATCATGGCGTTGCTGACGGCCTGGATCTTCTTCGAGCGTCAAAAGACCCAGATGATGGATCAGCGCGAAGAGCTGGTCGAGCGTCACGTGTTGCAGATCGACCTCCTGTTGGAATCCAGTATCCGCGCGGTGAAGAGCCTGCGCAACGTGGCGGTGGATCATCTGCGTCTGGGTGAGTTAGTGCGTACCGACCGTCTGCCCCAGTATGAGAAGTTTAACGAGAGCGGCCAGTTCTTCACCCTTGAGCCCAGCTATGCCCAGAGCGGCAAGCCCTTCACCAATATGGGGCGGATCACAGGCGCGGGCTCGCTCAATGGCCGCAGCGATAAGTTTTATCAGGAGCTGGAGATGCTGTTCGAGCTCTCCCTCTCCTTCCCGGTGGCCCGACAGGCGGCGCCCAAGGCTTCCTCCATCTACTACATCTCCAAACATAGGATGATGTCTTACTACCCCTGGCCCTCGGACGAGCAGCGTTTTCGCGACGAGCTGCTGAAGAAACAGCAGTTTCAGCTGGTTACCCCAGCGATGAACCCACAGCGCAGCGTGGCCTGGAGCCCCGCCTATGTGGAGCCCAACGGTAAGGGGCTGCTGACCACGGTCGGTGTGCCCATTTATCTGGAAGATGAGTTTATCGGCTCCATCAACCTGGACATGACCCTCTCCTCACTGGATAAGCAGATCCGCCTCTACTTCAAGATGCCGGGCACGGTTATCCTGCTGGATCAGCAGAACAATATTCTCTCCCACAGCGATATTGACGCCGCCGACATCAACCGCGTCTTCCATATCAGCCAGAAGATCCCCTCGGCGCTGCACTCGGTGCCCGAGTCTGAGCTGTTCGATGCCCACGAGGGGATCATGCGCAACGGCTACTATATCCACTCGGTGGCGCTGCAAAACGCCCCCTGGCGTCTGCTCTATCTGCAGGATGAGAACGAGCTGTTTAAGGACTCCTGGGAGAAGCTGGAGCTGACCTTCCTGCTGGTGGTGATCGCCCTGTCTGTGTTGGTGACCATAGTGCACTGGCAGACCCGCCGTTCCTTCGTTAACCCGGCGTCGCGCCTGCTGTCGCATCTGGAGGGCTGCTCTCAGGAGCCACGCAAGCCACCGGCCAAGATCACCCAGGGCTGGGAGCCCTGGTTCCAGCTGGTGAGTCGCATCTTCGAAGAGAACCAGCAATATACCCGTCACCTGGCGGAGCAGAATCGTCGCCTGGATAACCTGGTGGCGCGGCGCACCGAGCGCCTGAAGGAGACAACTGAGCGGCGAGAGCGGGAATACGCCCTGTTGCGATCCCTGCTGGACTCCATCCCCGAGGCGATCATCTTCAAGGATAAAGAAGGTAAGTACCTAGGCTGTAATAAGTCCGCCGAGCGCATGCTGGGGTATACCGAGAGTGAGATGATAGGCCAGGATTCCCAGACCATGACCAGCAACGAGCAGTCGATGCGGATCCGCGCCGAGGATGAGCGGGTGTTGTCCGAGCGCACGCCGCTGCGCTATCAGGAGAAGGTGGAGCTGGCGGGCAAGCCTGTGCTGCTCGATACCCTCAAGCTGCCTTTCTACAACCGCCGTGGCGAGCTGCTAGGCCTGATCGCCGTGTGGCGTGACGTGACCAGAGAGTATGAATCGGCCGAGCAGCTCAGGCTGTCGGAGGAGCGTTATCACCTGGCGATGGACGCGGTAGAAGATGGCCTGTGGGACTGGTATCTGGATTCCGAGCAGATCATCTGTAACCCGGCCTACTACTCTATGCTCGGCTATAAGAGCAACGAATTCCCGGCCCTGGTCTCCACCATAGACGAGCTGGTGCATCCAGACGATCGCATCCGGGTACAGGAGTATCGCGAGCAATACCTGGCGGATCCTATCGGCGCCTACGACGTGGAATTCCGTATGCGCGGCAAGAGCGGCATGTACCACTGGGTGCTCAGCCGTGGCCGTGTGGTGGAGTTCACCTCGGACAATCAGCCTAAGCGTATGGTGGGTACCCACAAGGATATTACCCGTCATAAGAGCAACGAGGTGGCGCTACTGGAGGCCAAGCAGGACGCCGAATCGGCCAACCTCTATAAGAGTGAGTTCCTGGCCAACATGAGTCACGAGATCCGCACGCCGATGAACGCCATTATCGGTATGTTGCAGCTGGCCAGTCGCACTCAGTTGACGCCACAGCAGGCGGATTATCTGGATAAGGCGGGCTTCTCGGCCCAGTCACTGCTGCGCATCATCAACGACATCCTCGACTTCTCTAAGATCGAGGCCGGTAAGCTTGAGCTGGAACGGGTCGCCTTCCCACTGGATAAGGTGCTGGACCACGCCCTGGATCTCAACGCCCTCAAGGCGCAGGAGAAGGGGGTCGAGCTGCTGCTGTATGCTCCTGTCACCGCTGGGCTTATCCTCGAAGGAGATCCCCTGCGTTTGGGTCAGGTGCTGATCAACATGCTCAGCAATGCGGTGAAATTTACCCAGAGCGGCGAGATTGAGCTGGGTTGTGAAGATGTGGGCGAGCGGGATCACCGCATCACCCTCAAGTTCTGGGTACGCGACACCGGTATAGGGATCAGCAAGGAGCAGCAGGAGAGCCTGTTCGACGCCTTCGCCCAGGCCGACGGCTCGACCACCCGCAAGTACGGCGGCACGGGTCTGGGTCTCTCCATCAGTAAACATCTGGTTTCCATGATGGGCGGCACCATGCAGGTGCAGAGTGAGCTGGGGGTCGGCAGTACCTTCAGCTTCACCATCAGCTTCGAGATCGCCGAAGAGGCCGAGGTGAAGCCGCTTATCGTGCCCGAGGTGATCGGCAACCTGAAGACGCTGGTGGTGGACGACAACCCCACGGCGCTGCAGATCTATTCTACCGCCATGCGTGACTTCCACTTCGACGTGGACACAGCATCCAACGGCGCCGAGGCGCTATACAAGCTGGAGCACAGGCCGGTGGATCTACTGCTGCTGGACTGGATGATGCCAGAGATGGATGGGGTCGAGGTGATCAAGGCGCTGGACGCCATGGTGGCCGACGGCCGCCTGGAGAAGCGCCCGGTGATCATCATGATGACCGCCTATGCCTCGGAGCCACTCAAGGAAGATCTGGACGATCTCGACATCTACGCCATGTTGCAGAAGCCGTTCAAGGCCTCGGCCCTGTTCGACGAGATCATCGCCGCCTTCATCGACAAGCCTAAGATCAATCCGGCGGCCGCGCTGCCGGTGGAAGGCAACGCCACGGGCACAGGGCAGATCCTGCTGGTGGAAGACAACTTCATCAACCAGCAAGTGGCGACCGAGCTGCTCAAGAGCGCGGGTTACGAGGTGGATGTGGCCGAGAATGGTCAGGTGGCCCTGGATATGGTGGACGCCAAGCAGTACGACGCCGTGCTGATGGATATTCAGATGCCAGTGATGGACGGTCTGACGGCCACCAAGGAGCTGCGTAAGCGCTACACCAAGGAGGAGCTGCCGGTGATCGCCATGACGGCCCACGCCATGTCGGGGGATCGCGAGAAGAGCCTGGCGGCGGGCATGAACGCCCACATCACTAAGCCTATCGTGCTCAACGAGCTGTTCGACACCCTGGCCCAGTGGATAGTGCGTCACTAATCAGACAATGCAATGCGCATGTGCGAGAAGAGAAGGGGCCCTGGCCCCTTTTTTGTGCCTATCGCTCCGCTGGCTAACAAGGCGGAGAGGCTTATGATACGGCGTGAATTATTTGCACTTGAGCCTGAATTGAGACCTGTTAAGCTAAGTGACTGATATTCACGAGACGCATAATATTTGAACAACTAAGTCTCCCATTAAAAGTCTCAGCAAGGAGATAACATGAGACCCTCTACACTCGCGCTGGCCCTTGCCCTCATTCTGGTCCCGACTGACCCCCTGCTCGCCGTCGAAAATAGCGCTAAGGTGATCAAGAGTAGCCAGGCCGCCAAAGGCTTTATCAACCTCTTCTATCAGCAAGGCTCGGGCGATCTCTACCTGGAGGCGACCCGCCTCAATCAGCCTTTCTTGCTGGTCACCAGCCTGCCCCATGGGGTGGGCTCTAACGATATCGGCCTGGATCGCGGCCAGCTGGGGATGACCCGCCTGGTGCAGTTTGAGCGCCACGGCCCCTATCTCATTCTGAAACAGCTCAACACCCGTTACCGGGCGACCACAGACAACGGCGCAGAGCAGCGGGCAGTCAAAGAGGCCTTCGCCGAATCTGTGCTCTGGCGCGGCAAGGTGCTGGAAGGCAAGCAGGCGCTGGTATCGATCAACGACCTGGTACTGCGAGACCTGCACGGCATAGCCGACACCCTGGAGCAGACCAAGCAGGGCCATTATCAGCTGGATAAGGAGACCTCGCTCATCCTGCCTCAGGGAGTGAAATCCTTCGAGCGTAACAGCGATGTAGACGTGCTGCTCACCTTCAAGGGCGCCAAGGCCGGGCCTCAGGTGGCCGAGGTCACCCCAGACGGCAAACAGATGTCACTGCGGATGCGCTACTCCTTCGTCGAGCTGCCGGACGACAACTACCAGCCCAGGTCCTATCACCCCAACAGTGGCTACCTGTCCGATGAGTATCTGGATTACGGCGCGCCAATCGACAAAGACATAGTGCAGCGCCATCTGCTGCGTCATCGCCTGCAGAAGGTCACCCCGGGGGATGCGCCCAGCGAGGTGGTGAAACCTATCATCTACTATCTGGATCCCGGTGTGCCCGAGCCCATTCGTAGCGCCCTGCTAGAGGGAGCTCGCTGGTGGGAGACCGCCTTCAACGAGGCGGGCTTTATCAACGGCTTCAAGGTAGAGCTGCTGCCGGAAGATGCCGATCCTCAGGACATTCGCTACAACGTGATCCAATGGGTACACAGGGCGACTCGCGGCTGGTCTTACGGTAGCGCCATCGCCGATCCCCGCACAGGTGAGATCATCAAGGGCCATGTGACCCTGGGTAGTCAGCGCGTCAGGCAAGATCACCTCATCGCTCGCGGCCTCACCGCAGGCTGGCAAGACAGAGAGGCAGCCGCCGAGGCGGTGACAGAACTCTCCCTGGCGCGTATTCGCCAGCTGTCAGCCCATGAGGTGGGCCACACCTTAGGCCTGGATCATAACTTTGCGGCGTCGAGTAACGATAACGCCTCTGTGATGGATTACCCGCATCCCAAGGCGACCCTCAAGGGCGACAAGATAGATATCTCTGCCCCTTATGATGAGGGCGTCGGTGCCTGGGACAAGTTTACTGTAGCCTATGGCTATGGTCAGTTTAGCCCGGAGGATCAACAGGCTAAGCTGACCGAGCTGATGCAGGCGGTGGAGCGTCAGGGGCTAAGATATATCGGCGAGGCAGATTCGCGCCGCGCCGGTGCCAGCCATGCCTACGCCAGCCTGTGGGACAATGGCCAGGATCCTGTGGCCGAGCTGAGCCGCCTGGCCAAGGTGCGTGAGGTGGCCATCGATGGCTTTAGCGATGCCGCCTTGCTGCAAGGCCAGCCCTATGGCGAGCTGCGCGATGCCTTCGTGCCCATCTATCTGCTGACCCGCTATCAGATAGAAGCCGCTGCCAAGTTTATCGGCGGCACCGACTATACCTATTCCACCCAGGAGGGTGGGCGCAGCTGGCACTATATGGCGCCTGAGCTGCAAAAGAATGCGCTGGAGGCCCTGCTGCAGAGCCTGAGCGTGGATGCCCTGGCGCTGCCGACCAAGGTGACCGATGCCCTGGTGCCTAAGTCGGGCAACTATGGCACCACCCGCGAGAGCTTCGATAGCGCCACCGGCGTGGTGATCGACCCTATCGGCATGGCCGAGGTGCTGAGTCGTCACACCTGCGGGCAGCTGCTGCAGCCGATGCGACTCAATCGCGTCAATCAGGGCTACTTTGCCGACAAGGAGCAGCTCTCCGTCGTCACTCTGGTAAACAAGCTGCTGGCCAAGACAGTGTTTGCCGATGCCCCTAACGGTCAGGCTCAGGGGGTATGGATGCGGGTCAACGCCGTGGTGCTCGACGCCCTGCTGGCCAGCTACCACGACGCGACGAGTTCGCCCGAGGTGAAAGCGCAGCTGGCGGGCCGTCTGGCCTTCGCCCAGAAGCAGCTCAGCCGACTGGTGAAGCGCAGCAGCGACTATGAGGCAGCTCACTATCAATGGCTGCTCGATGGCCTGGAGAAGGGGCTGAAGGATAGCAAGCACAAGCTGATCCACAAGCCGCTGGCTATGCCGCCGGGCTCGCCGATTTAAGCTCTGTTACATTAGCTAAAAGCCCCGCATCGCGGGGCTTTTTTATGGTCTAAATTTTCCCGAGCCGGCAGGCTAGAGGCGCTGCACCGAATCGAGGAAGTTGCGGGCGGTCTGCTCTTCGCGGCTGGACTGATAGCTGGCCATCAGCAGCAATAGGTGGTCGTCGATGATATAGATGTGTTGCAGCATGCGGGTATCGTCCTTGGGAAGACGCATCTCTACCTCGTAGCCGCGCATGCCGTTGGTGTTGATATAGCCCTTGCTGAGGATCAACTCCTCGAGAATGGCGGCGACTTCAGGCCCCGCCATGGCGGTGTATTTATCCATCTCATACGGAAGAAACTCTAAGTCCTCTGGCTCGAAGCGTTCCATCGACGACTTGAAGGTCATCACGAACATGGTGAGCTTGTCATCGGCCTTTTTCTGGGTATTGAGGGACTCGAATTCCACTTGGGTGTTTTGCTTGTGCAGCACCTTAGGATCAGGCAACAGCTTAAGGCTTACGGGCACAGAGGTGAGGCGATAGGTTTGCAGCGGGTAGGGGGCAAACCAGTGTTGGTAGCCAAAGTAGAGCGCAGCCACCAGGGCCGCCAGTTTGATCAGGTGCGACATGTTTGTTTCCTTGTCTGCTTAGCCTGGGGCTAAGGGTTATCCGTAACGCGTCATTGGGTCTTGCTAGCCATATCTGCCCGACTTGCCATATTTGCTGTGCATTGCGCACTTGCCATGCAAATAGACTTGGGGGCCGCTGCAACCAAGTCAGTTTACCCAGCAAATCACTCAAATAGCAAATTTGCTGCTGGGTGGATTGCCATGCAAAAAGTGTAACAATTTGCAAGCCTTACTGTGATCTTGTTCAAAAAATGTGGGGTTTAGGTTAGTATCTTTGTTAGCTAATTGTGGTCAATAAGATTGGAGTACATGATGAAGTTGTTAGCCAGCACGACCTTAGCTTTAGCCTCTCTACTACTTACTACCCAGGCGTTTGCCGAGAGACCGGATTTCTCGAAGACCGCCGCGGCAAGAGCCGATTATCTCTTTGCCAACAACTCAAGTGCGCAGCTGGATCAGGTGCAGCGTTCAAGCAGTCGTCATGATTTTTCCAAGACGACCGCCGCCAACAGTGAGTATCGCTTCGCCGACAATCCTCCCGCCGATGAAACTGAGCTTGAGCCGAGAACGACTCAGCACGATTTCTCGCGCACGGAAGCGGCCAGGAAACAGAGCTAAAGCATTTTTGATCTTGTGAAGGAGCCGCTTAGGCTCCTTTTTTTATGGCTGTTTTTGCGGTTGTTTTGCAGAGTTAGCTAAGGATTTGAGTCGGTCATTTGAGCCAGTCTCTTGAACCCTAGCGGTTAGCCTCGGCGTGCGTCTCGCCCTGCTGTGCCTCCAGGCGCATCAGCTTCTTGCCCTGGCGATAGGCGTCTATGATGCCGATGAGCCAACCGAGGATGAAGGCCCAGGTGGCGGCCTCGACCCAGAAGGCCTCACCACCCTGGGGTGCCTGGCTGATGGCGGCATAGATAGCGCCATAGTCCAGCGGCAGCTCCCCCGACAGAATCTGGTCCGATACCGTCACGGCGCGGTTGACCGCCTGATACAGCAGGTAGGCGAGGCCACTCAGGCTGATGCAGGAGATCAGCGTCCCGGCGTTATAGCGCTTGAGGTAGAAGTGGCCCGAACCCGGGCAGACGAAGGCCGAAAGCAGGGTGGCTATGATGGCTTTATTCATAATGTTCGCTTCTGAGTTGTTTGGTTTCAGCCTCTACACATTAGTGGCTGAACTATTCCATGTCGATGCGCCTGATGGCGGCCCTGAGGTGTTCGGCCTTGGCCCGCATAGTCTCGGGTGCCCCGTCGCCATGGGCGGCGAGCTGACTCTCAATGCCGCTCAGCTCCTGCACCAGCCAGCCACGCACCATCACATAGTAGCGCGAATCCGTGCCGTAGCGGGCGATCACCTCTAGCTGCTCGGGCGATGGGCTGGCAATTGCCTGCTGCAGCGCCTGCACCATGGCCCCCAACTCTTGCTTCTCTGCCTGGAGACTAGATTGAGACTGAGTTTGGGACTGAGCCTGAGTTTGGGACTGATCTTGGGCCTGGCCGTGATGATTGGCGCAGCCGGTCAGCAGTCCGGTGATGAGCAGGTTGGCTGCAATTAGGGTGAGCAAAAACAGACGAGCCATGGGCGTGTCCAACTAAGTGGCCTATAAGTGAGTCTGATGATAACAGCTCTTTTGGGCCTGTTTAGTCTTATGGATTAATTTTTATGCAAGCTACACCCGCGCTGTTTATTTGTGAAGCAGAAAAAAAACCACCGCCTCGGGGCGGTGGTCAGCAGGTGGAATCTTAGTTCTGTTTCGCGCCTTCATCTATCCAACGCTTGATGAGGGCGATCTGCTCGCTGCTGAGGGGCTTTCCTTCGCCTTGCGCAAATTTATCACTGTGGTGGGGCGGCATCTGGATCTTGCTGTCGACCTTATGGTCGATCGCCAGATAGAGGGTGCTGGAGGCTGAGCTGCCGGGAACCACGACGGGGCCAAGCTGGGTACCGCGCATCACGCCCTGATAGCTATCCAGTGCCAGATGGGTTTTTGCCATGCCTTCGCCTGCACCCGAATGACAGCTGATGCAGGAGGCGTTGAGTATGGGCTGTACTTCGGATGAGAAGCTCACCGGCCGCTCACAGCCCAGTAGCGCCGTGGCGGCCAATGCTGCCACCAGTAACAGGCGCCTGTTGATGGAGTGATGAGCATACATAGTATCCTCCCAATAACCTTGTATTATGTACGGTTTAAGTATAGTCCCGCCGCGCCTAATCCTCCTGTGTGGTGAGTGAGACAAGGTGCCTGTGGTGAGCGGGTGTAAATCCAGCTTGCCGCTAATCCGAGATGAAACAAAGAAAAAGCCCGACTCTCTCGAGCCGGGCACGCCGGGAAGCGAAATGGAAAGGGGTTATTGCGCCTTAGGCACCTTGATGCCGAAGACCAGGGTGTAGGCCACCGGCAGCACCACCAGGGTGAGCACAGAGGCGAAGCCCAGGCCGAAGATGATGGTGATCGCCATGGAGCCGAAGAAGGCATCCGGTAGCAGGGGGATCATCCCCAGCATGGTGGTGATCGCCGCCATCAACACGGGACGCACACGACTCACCGAGGAGTCGAATACCGCGCGGTAGGCTTCCTTACCCTGGCTCAGCTCGAGGTTTATCTGATCCACCAGGACGATACCGTTCTTGATGATCATCCCGGTCAGACTCAGCAGGCCCAGCAGCGCCATGAAGCTGAAGGGGGCATCGAACAGCAGCAGGCCAGAGACCACACCGATCAGCGCCAGCGGCACGGTAAACCAGATCACCAGGGGCTGCCTGACCGAGTTAAACAGCAGCACGGTGATGAGGAACATCGCCAGGTAGCCAAGTGGGATCGAGCTAAATACCGACTGCTGCGCCTCGCTGGAGGTCTCATATTCGCCGCCCCATTCCAGCTCATAGCCGGCAGGTAGACTGATGGCCTCGACCTTAGGTCGCAGCTTTCTAAATACCGAGTCTGCGGTCTCGTTGCCGCCGTTCACCGGGTCAGCGAGCACAGAGATCACTCGCTTACGGTCGCGGCGCATGATCAGCGGATCTTCCCACTCAGTGGTGAAGTCGCTGACCACCTGAGAGATGGGCACGAAGACGTTGTTTTCCGTGCTCCACACCTGCAGCGCCGAGATGCTGTCGGCATTGAGACGTTCATCGGCCGGCGCGCGAGCGATAATCGGCAGCAGATGGCTGTTCTCGCGATACAGGCCGACATGCTTGCCGCTGAAGTTGGTCAGCAGGGCATTATCCAGATCTTGCTTGCTGATGCCAGTTTCCCGGGCCTGAGCCAGTGCCAGCTGTGGACGCACCAGGGTCACCTGATTACGCCAGTTGTGGCGCACGCTGGTGGCGCTCGGCTCGGCAAGGAAGATCTCGCTCGCCTGCTGGGCCAGCTGTCTCAGCACCTCTGGGTCTTCGCCGTAGAAGCGCGCCTCGATCTTGGCCGCCGGGCTGGGGCCATTCTCCATATACTTGAAGCGATATTCCGCCTCGGGATAGTGCTGTACCAAGTCCTGCTCCAGCTTACGCATATAGGCGTTGAGGGTCTCAAGATTGGTCATCTCGATCAGCAGCTGGCCATAGGCGGCGTAGCCCTTCTCCGGCACATAGGGCAGCACGAAGCGCTGGGCGCCCTGGCCGACCACGCTGGTGATGTTTACCAGGCCAAGATCCTGTTTTGCCTGCTCCGCCATCAGATCCTGCTCGATACGACCCAGCAGCGCCTCGGTGGCCTTGATGTCGCTGCCTTCCGGCATCCACACATCCACGAAGAAGATAGGGGTGTTTGAGGCCGGGAAGAAGACGTTCTTCACCTGACCGAAGCCCATCACCGAGCCCACCAGGGCCAGCAGCACGACCAGCAGGGTCAGGCCGCGAAAACGCATCGCCAGGCTCAGGCTGCCGCGATAGAGCTGGAACAGCCAACCCTTGTAGGGGTCGCTATCTGCCTCATCGGGGATCTCTCCATCCTTAAACAGCAGATTGCAGAAGAAGGGGGTCAGCGTCATGGCGGTGATCCAGCTGATAAACAGGGAGATCAGCAGCACCAGGAACAGTGAGATACAAAACTCACCCGTGGCGTTGTCCGACAGACCGATAGGTGCGAAGGCGATGATGGCAATAACCGTCGCCCCCAGCAGTGGCCACTGGGTCTGAGTGATCACCTGCTTGGCGGTCTCCAGGCGCGACTGGCCGCGCTTGAGGCCTATGATGATCCCTTCGGTTACCACGATGGCGTTATCCACCAACATCCCCAGGGCGATGATCAATGCCCCCAGCGAGATGATCTGCAGCTCGATATTGAGCACCTTCATCATGATGAAGGTACCGAGAATGGTGAGCAGCAGCACCAGTCCCATCAGCAGGCCAGATCTCAGCCCCATGAAGATCAGCAGCACGCCGATCACGATGGCGATCGATTCTGCCAGGTTTACCAGAAAGCCGTTGATGGTCTGATCCACCATCTTGCTCTGGTCATAGACTGTGGTGAGCGTCATGCCCACCGGCAGCTCGTCGCTCAGCGCCATCATCTTCTGGTTGACGGCTTCGCCCACCTTGACCACGTTGACGCCGCTGGAGAAGGCGATGCCCACAGACAGCGCCATGTTGCCGCCGCTGTGATACAGGTTGCTCGGGGTCTCGTCCATCGCCTTGTAGATGTTGGCGATATCCCCCAGGTAGATCAGCTTGGCGCTACTGGGCGCACTCACCACCAGGCGTGATAGCGCCTCGACGCTGTCGAACTCGCCCGTGGGGTGGATGCGGATACGGTTGTCGCCCACGCGAATGCTCCCCGCGTTAGAGACCACGTTCTGGCTGTTGATCAGGCCATAGATATAGTCCTGGTTCAGGCCTAAGGCGTTGATCTTCTGAGTGGAGATCTCCACCACCACCTGTTGGTCGACGATACCCGCGATATTAACGCGCTTGATCCCATCGACCAGCACCAGCTCGCGGCGCAGAAAGTCGGCGTAGTTTTCCAGTTCGCGTTCGCTGTAGCCGTCGCCGCTCAGGTTGAGCAGAATGCCATAGACGTCGCCGAAGTCGTCGATCACCTGAGGCGTCATGGCGCCGCTGGGCAGACTCCCCTGGGTATCGCTCACCTTACGGCGCACCAGATCCCAGATCTGCGGCAGCTTCTCGGCGTCGTACTTGTCTTCCATCTCAATCTGGATCTGCGACAGGCCGGCGCTGTTGATCGAGGTGATATGTTTCACCCCATCGAGCTGTTGCAGTGCGTCTTCCAGGGGCAGGGTAACTTCTTCTTCCACCTGCTCCGGCGAGGCGCCAGGGTAGGCGGTGACGACCAGTGCCTCTTTAATGGTAAATTCGGGAAATTCCAGCTGCCCCAGGCTCATGAACGATAGACTGCCACCTATGAGGAGCAGCAGGGCAAACATCCAACTGACCACCTTGTGGGTGATCGAATACTCGGCAAAATTCATCTGTTAAACACCTCGTTGCCAGCGCAGAGGCTTGACCTGCTGACTCTCGTGCAGCTGGGCCACACCGGCAACCACCACACAGTCACCTACCGCCAGGCCCTGGGTGATCTCTATGCCCTGACTGGTCACCTTACCCAGGCTCACTTTGCGGGCGCTCACCTGGCCCGTGCCCAGATCATAGGTCCAGACGATAGGCTCGCCGTCTTGATCCCGCTTGAGCACGGCGCTCGGCGGCACTATGGCGCTTTTCTTTTTGGCGTCGGGACCGGCGATATCCAAGATCAGTTGGGCACTCATGCCCGGCAGCACGCTAAATTCGGTCGGGGTCGGCAGGGTAAACACCACCTCGTAGCTCTGGGTGCCTGGCGTCACCTGAGTGGCGAACTCCTTGAGACGCGCGGCATACTGCTGCTCTGGGTGATTGCTAAAGGTCACCATGGGCAGCGAAGGCGAGTGTGGGTTAAAGGAGGTCACACGGCTGGCCAGCGACTCGGGCACCTGGATCACCACGTCGATGAAGCGATCTTTCTGCAGCACCAGAACCGGCTGGTTGGCCTGTACTATCTGGAAGTTCTCTATCTTGGTCTTGGCGACCGTGCCGCTGAAGGGGGCTTTGATCACCGTATAGCTCAGCTGATCCTGGGCGCTGGCCAGGTTGGCGGCGCTGGATTTCAGCTGGGCCTTGGCCAGGTCATATTCCGCCTGGGAGATCAGCGCCTGACGCAGTAGCTCGCCCTTACGGTTAAAGTCGGCCTGGGCCAGTTCATGATCTGCCTCACGGTTAAGCAGCTGGTTGCGTGCGTCTCTGTCGTCGAGGCGCGCCAGCACCTCGCCCTTGGTGACGCGCTGGCCATCCACCAGAGAGAACTCGACCAGCTGGCCCGATAATCTGAACGACAGTTCTGCCTGCTTGGTGGCGGCGACCTTGGCGGGGAAGCTTCTCAGGGTGCCGCTTCCCAACTCGGTGATCTCCAGCAGCTTAACGGGACGAACACTCTCGGGAGCGATCTCGGCAGATTCTGTGCTGCAGCCGGCAAGTACTAGAGTTAATACGAGTAGTGAAAGTGACGTGGTAAGGGGTTTCATATCGTAAACTCCATCATTTGTGACAAGGTGTATCTCATGGCGGCTAAGATAGCAGCGCGATACATCTATTAAAATGGAATTATGTGGAACCGTGAGTTCCAAAAATTGAAACTGTATTAACTTGATTTACCCTGGTGACTGTGTGCAAAGTAATAACAGAATCGGGTCTGCCGCCTGTTATTGAAGTGAGACTGTGATGAAAACCGAAGATATTGCCCTGTTCCACCGCATCGTCGAGACAGGCAGCCTGGTCGAGGCTGCCGATATCCTCAACGTGCCTAAATCGACCCTGAGTCGGCGCCTGCAGACGCTGGAAGATGAGCTCAATGTTAAGCTGTTTCATCGCCAGAGTCGCGCCATGACTCTCACCGCCTCGGGCAGTCATTTCTACAATAAAACCACGCCCTTGCTGGCGACTCTGGAGCAGACCTTCTCCGAGCTGTCGGGGAAGGAAGCGGCGGTTACCGGCCATCTACGAATACTGATCTTTCCGATCCCCGAGCTCTTGTATATCACTCAAGCGATATTCGAGTTTATGGATCTTAATCCGGCGCTCACGGTGGAGATCATCGTCAGCTCAGAGCCCAAGGATATGATCCGCAACAACATCGATCTGGCCTTCATGCTCGAAGATGCGTTTAACGAGAATGAGATGGTGGCGCGGCATATCATCAGCGAATTCGTGCATTTCTATGCCAGCCCGGAATACCTGGAGAGGGCGGGTAAACCCACCAAGCCGGAGGAGTTGCCCGAGCATAACTCCATTCTGTTTCGCTATCCCAACGGTAGGATCTTCAACGAGGTGCCCTTCGGCAAAGACAGGATACTGTCGGTAACGGGTAACCTGTGTGTCAACAGCCTGAGTACCTGTCTTGAGGCCGCCTTGATGGGGCGTGGCATCGCCATGATGCCGCTGCCGATCGCCCGGGAATATGTGGAAAATGGCAAGCTGGTGATGCTATTTGAAGATATCGAGCCCTATGAGGGTAAGTGCTTCCTCGTCTATCCGTCGCGGCGTTTCATTAGCCTCGCCAGCCAGCGCTTTATCGACCATGTGTTGAAGGCGTTAGATGAGTGTCTTCAAAATGGTGCCTGCGATCGTGAAGCCAGGACCAAGGGGGCGATTAAGCCGTTAATTTAACGCTATTCGCCACAGACAATTAAGCCGAAGGGCGCCAGCAGCTGACTCTGCTGCCAGGCGTCTATCATCACCCCTTCCAGTGCCACCTCGCGGGGATCAAGCCCCTCAAGATCCACCCTCGTCAGGTTGGCGCCCCTGAGATCGAACTCGCCCCACAGCTCAGGGCTAAACTCGCCGCCGCTGAGGTCACTGCTTTTAAGCGATGCCCCGGTCAGGTTGGCGCCGCGCCAGCGATTGTCGGTGAGTTCGCACTCTTCCAATATCGCCTGGGACAGGTTGGCGTAGGCGAGGTTACAGCCGCTGAACACGGCGCTGCAGAAGTAGTGGTTAATGCCTATCTGATTGGCGAAGCTGGCGCGGTAGAAGTCGGCGCCCTGCAGGTTAGAGTCTCGAAACTCTGCGCCGAAGCAGCGGGCACCCGTGAAGCGCGCCAGGTTGAGGCGACAGTCGCTGAACTTGGCGTTGATAAGTGTGGCGTAGCTAAAATCACCCCCCAGCAGATCGCCTGGCTCGACAAACTGGCACTGCTCGAAGTGGCAGTCGGTCAAATCCGCGCGGTTAAAGCTGCAGCGCACGAAGCGGCAGCGACGAAACTGCAGCCCCTGCATATCCTCACCGCTGAAGTCATGCTCAAAGTAATCCTGTTCAAGCGTCTCGTGTTGCAAATCATCCATGGCGGCTAGCCCTCTGTTAACGCTTGTAGATCTCGACGTGCTTGGGCGTGGTGTCTGGCTCTGTGATGCGACTGGCCAGGATATAACAGGCGATGCCCATCACGGCGTTGGTGATCGGCAGCGCCAGCAGCAGTCCCTTCACGCCGCCCAGATAGGAGCCCAGCGCCGCCAGCGGCAGCAGGAGCAGAAACAGGCGACAGACGTTAAGTACCAAGGAACTCATCGGCCTGTGATAGGCGTTGAGTGAGGTGGCGGTAAGGATCACCATCCCCAGCGGGCCATAGGCGGCGGGCAGGGCGATGATGTAAAAAGCGAGCCACTCGATCACCTGGGGATCTTTACTGAACAGCTGGGCGATAGGCGTCGCCATGAGTGCCAGCGGCAGATAGATGAGGGTTTGGAACACCAGCACGAAACGCAGCGACAGCATGAGGGCGTCGCGGGCGCGCTCCGTCTGTCCCGCCCCCAGGTTTTGGGCGATAAAAGGCACCAGGCTGGAGGAGAGCGCCATCACGGCGATCAGCAAAACCGACTCTAAACGGGTACCGGCGCCGAAGGCCGCCACCGCGCTGTGGTCGATGCGCGCCAGCATGGCCATTATGATGGCGTTGGCCACAGGGTTGAGCAGGTTCATCAGCGCCGCAGGCTGGGCGATATGGGCCAGCTGGCGCCAGTTGCAGTGAATACGCTCAAGGTTAAATTCGGCAAAGTCTACCAGGTTGCGCTTGATGATAAGCAGATAACCCGACAGAGACAGCGCAACTACCCAGGAGATCAGGGTGGCGATGGCCGCGCCCTGAATTTCCAAGCGGGGAAAGGGCCCCAGGCCGAAGATCAGCAGTGGGTCCAGCACCAGGTTGATCACCGCCGCCAGGGCCATGATCTTGGCCGGCGATTTAGTATCGCCGGTGGCGCGCAGTCCCTGGTTGCCCACCATCAAGAGCACCAGCAGCGGCGCCCCCAGATACCAGAGAAACATATAGTCGCGGATCAGCGGCAAGCTGTCGTCGTTGGCGCCCAGCAGGGTAAACAGCGGGCCGATAAACAGGCTACCCAGCAGTGACAGGGCGGCGATCATCCAGAAAGTGATCAGCAGGGCGTCGTGCAGAAACACCTTGGCCTTGGGGCTGTTGCCACTGCCGATGAGGCGGCCGAGGTTAGTCGATACCCCGGCCCCTATGCCGATGGCGATGCTGGAGACAATCAGGGTGACCGGAAAGGTAAAGCTGATGGCGGCCAGGGCTTCTGTGCCTAACTGGCTGATAAAAAAAGTGTCTACAAGGCTGAACCCAAGAATGGTGAGAATACCAATCAGGTTCGGAAGGCTCATATTTAGCAGTACACGACCAATTGGCTGGCTGAGCAGCCCGTGTCTGTCTCTCATGTATGTGGAATGCCTAGGTAACAGAAGGAGGGCAATTCTATCAGGAAAGGCTGATCTTTTATAAAACCCAGTTAAAAAAAATCAGATTTTTTTTGTAAAGCCCTTGGATCTGCTAAACCTTATCCCCATATATCGAACATCCCGCGGCGAAAGCGAAGTCGCCGCACTTTTAATTTGATAAACCGCCAACGTTTGTTGGGCAAAAAAATCATTAGGAGAGTCCGTAGATGAATATTCGTCCATTACATGACCGCGTCATTGTTAAGCGTTCTGAAGTTGAATCAAAGTCAGCCGGTGGCATCGTACTAACAGGTAGTGCAGCCGAGCAGTCAACTCGCGGTGAAGTTCTTGCAGTAGGCAATGGCCGAATTCTTGAAAATGGCACAGTGCAACCACTGGACGTGAAAGTGGGTGACATAGTGATCTTCAACGAAGGTTATGGCGTGAAGAAAGAGAAGATCGACGGCCAAGAGGTGTTGATCCTTTCTGAATCAGATTTAATGGCTGTAGTGGAATAATCCACTAAGTTACTCAATATCCCGTTTAACCAGAATTTTATTAAAGGATACAGAACATGGCAGCTAAAGAAGTTTTATTTGGCAATGACGCTCGCGTAAAAATGCTTGCGGGCGTAAACGTACTGGCTAACGCAGTTAAAGTTACCCTGGGCCCTAAAGGTCGTAACGTAGTTCTAGACAAGAGCTTCGGCGCGCCGCTGATCACCAAAGACGGTGTATCGGTCGCTAAAGAGATCGAACTGGAAGACAAGTTCGAAAACATGGGCGCCCAGATGGTGAAAGAAGTTGCTTCTAAAGCCAACGACGCCGCCGGTGACGGTACCACTACTGCAACCGTACTGGCACAAGCCATAGTTACCGAAGGCCTGAAAGCCGTTGCCGCTGGCATGAACCCAATGGATCTTAAGCGCGGTATCGACAAGGCGGTTGTGGCTGCCGTTGCCGAGCTGAAAACCCTGTCTCAAGAGTGTAGCGACACTAAGGCTATCGCTCAGGTAGGTACCATCTCTGCTAACTCTGACGAGTCAATCGGCGAAATCATCGCAACTGCGATGGAAAAAGTCGGTAAAGAAGGCGTGATCACAGTTGAAGAAGGTCAGGCCCTAGAGAACGAGCTGGACGTGGTTGAAGGTATGCAGTTCGACCGTGGTTACCTGTCTCCATACTTCATCAACAAGCCAGAAACTGGCAGCGTTGAACTTGAAAACCCATACATCCTATTGGTTGACAAGAAGATCTCTAACATCCGTGAGCTACTGCCTATCCTTGAAGGTCTGGCGAAAACTGGTAAGCCACTGATGATCATCGCAGAAGACGTTGAAGGCGAAGCCCTGGCGACTCTGGTTGTGAACAACATGCGCGGCATCGTTAAAGTAGCTGCGGTTAAGGCACCAGGTTTCGGTGACCGTCGTAAGGCGATGCTACAAGATATCGCTATCCTGACTGGCGGTACTGTGATTGCCGAAGAGATCGGTCTAGAGCTTGAAAAAGCGACTCTGGAAGACCTAGGTACCGCTAAGCGCGTGGTTATCACCAAAGATGACACTACCATCATCGACGGTACCGGCGAGCAAGAGCAGATCTCTGCCCGTGTTGCCCAGATCAAGATCCAGGCAGAAGAGTCTACTTCAGACTACGACCGTGAAAAACTACAAGAGCGTATGGCTAAGCTAGCCGGCGGTGTTGCAGTGATCAAAGTCGGTGCCGCTACCGAAGTTGAAATGAAAGAGAAGAAGGCTCGCGTAGAAGACGCGCTGCACGCGACTCGCGCCGCTGTTGAAGAAGGTGTGGTTGCCGGTGGTGGTGTTGCCCTGATCCGTGTTGCCTCTAAGATTGGCGAGCTGGACGTGGCTAACGAAGACCAGAAGCACGGTGTGACTATCGCACTGCGCGCCATGGAAGCGCCTCTACGTCAAATCGCGACCAACGCAGGTGAAGAAGCCTCAGTTGTAGCGAACAATGTTAAGAACGGCTCTGGTAACTATGGTTACAACGCCGGTAGCGATGTGTACGGTGACATGCTAGAGATGGGTATTCTTGACCCAACTAAGGTGACTCGTAGCGCGCTACAGTTCGCTTCATCTATCGCAGGTCTGATGATCACTACCGAAGCTATGGTTGGTGATGTACCGCAAGAAGCTGGTGCTGGCGATATGGGCGGCATGGGCGGAATGGGTGGTATGGGCGGTATGGGCGGCATGATGTAAATTTTACGGGCCTAAATCTGTGATAGCTGCGTTGCTTCACCACTCGTTTAGTGTACTAAACGTCGCGGTAAAGCGCCTTGCTCTAACAAGATTTATACCACGTAAAATACTCTGCTGGTCTTAAGCTCAGAAGCTTAGAACGTAAAATGAAAGCCCCGATACTTAACAGTATCGGGGCTTTTTCATATGGATATAATTGTCCCCGGAGTATATGGATATACGAAAAGGGGATTTTCTTTGTGGTGAGTGAGCAGCGTTGTGTTGCCACATGCTTGTAAGGTGTTAGTAGACAGCTAAACGTCGCGGCAAGATTCCTTGCTCTAAAACGATTTTTCCTGCGCTAGAAGCAATGCTGGTCTAAAGCCTAACAGCCTGAAACCAAATGAATATAAGCCCCGGTATCGTGAGATGCCGGGGCTTCTTCTTTGTATGTGTTGTCACATGCTTGTAAGGTGTTAGCAGACAGCTAAACGCCGTGGTAAAGCGCTTTGCTCTAACAAGATTTATCCCTCGTAAAATTTTTGCTGTGAATACCTAATAATCTGAAATAAAATGAAATTTTCAATGCTGTCGGTTATTGAGGATAATCAAGGTTTGTATTTTTTGATAGTTGACTTCGCTATCCAAAGCCTATCATCGGTATTTGAACTTAGCTTATTGAATATCCATCTAATAGACTACCTCTTGGCATTTAGGCTAGAGATAGTCTGAGCTTGATGGTGGAGTAGATCTGGTAGATATTGTTTTTGAGGAAAACAGCTTTATGGGTTTGAACTATTTTACATTTGCGGCAATTTCGTCGGAAAGTTTTCTAGTTCTTACTTCAATAACGCGCTGTAATCTTTCGAGTTCTTGCTCCAACTCATTGAGCATTTTTTGGGCGTCAGGTTTGTAAGTATTTGGAACAGTTGAATCATGGAAGTCGACTTTAAGTGTGTACCCATCATTAGCTGTTCCAACTACAGCTTGGCCCATTATGAAATGAGGACGTCTTTTACTCATTTTAGGTTCCCCCTTGGGCTGTGTTATCAGTATGATCGAAGTAAGTTTGAAGTTTTTCAACGAGGATGGCTATTAGATTAGCATAAGTCTGTAAAAAATGAGCGTCTCGATCTAAATTAAATTGCTCTGCGGCACTACTAGTCATAATTAAAACCCCTAAGGGTTTGTGATCATCTTCACTGGAGCCATCGATGCAAGGTACGATTGGAATTGCAATGATGCTTTTATAAGTTTCAATATCCCAACGACTATTGTGACCACTGTTGTTAGCAATTTTCGAGATATCTTCATAATATTTTATTGATTTGTAAACAAAAGATTCTCCAACCACGCCAATTCCAGGTTTCCAAGTTCGATTCTTAGGGACAATTCTATCATCATGCCTTCTCCATACCGATACTAATTCATCATTATTTTCGATCTCTGGTAAATAAATTGCAATATTCCACAGGGTTTCAGCCTCAAGTGAGAAAAGTTTTTCTCTGAAAATATGTAGAGGTCTAACTAAACTGTCAAGCATCGTATCGAATTCTTCTTCTGTAACTTCTCTATCTGCTGCTTCAACATTTCTTATTAAACCAATTGAATAGCTGAGAGAGTTTACGGCATTTCTTAATGCTGTTCTCTGACTATAAAAGCATGTTGAATCTTTAGTATATTGTGTTTTTAGGTTTTCAAACTCATTTTTTATATTTGTTAATGCAGCATTTTTGTCTCTATACTCCATTATCATTGTGTCAAAAGAGGAACCCTTGTGTTGAATAATTGCCACAAAAAACTGTATCATTATAAATATTGAAACTATTATCCAAACAAAAGTAGGTATTTCATCAACTTTAGTTTTTTTATCAAGGATGTAAGCCAGGAATACGCCAATTAGCAATGGCAGTACTAAGTTGTTCCAAGTGGTAACAGCTCTATTGAGGATCATTACGATGTTGTTTAATTTGGATATTATTTTATTCTCTTTTTCGAGGCTCATAATCTTTCCATTCTGGTTTGAAAGCAATTTTGTGATTTTCTAATTAATATTTATAAATCTTTTATATCTTTTAAAATACTGGGTCGTTTCCAGCTTGTGACTTGGTACCCATCCCGGAAATTAATTGACGCTAAAAGTATAATATCCTCGTAATATAAACCCTAAGTTATTAGTTGTTTTCAACTCACTTTAAATAATTAAACGTGGATGTTTCTTACTTTGTTTGCTATTTCAATGATCGAGCAGGCTTATTTCGTCGGTATTTTTTTGTACTCAGCCCACCTATTTCCCACTCTTCTTGGCTCGTTTGCTTTCTCTGATCCACATGACTGAACCGTTGGTTTTTCGCATCTCGAACAGGTCTATGGCGGCGAACAGATCGCTGAGTTTCTTGAAGCCATAGTTTCTTTGGTCGAATGAGCTGTGGTTCGAAATGTGAGAGCCAATTGGGCCGAGGCGTGACCAGCCGTCATCTTCTTCTGTTGCCTCAATTGCTTGTCGCAGTAGGTGAATTAACTTGGTGTCACCTTTAAGGTTTTGTTTACGGGGGGGACTGGCTTTTGTGGTTGTCGTGGCTGCTTTGTGTTCTTTCTCTGTTGCTGACTCAGTAACTTTCTCTATAGGCACTTCTGCTTCGGTTTCGACCTCGGGTTCTGCGTCTAGGTAGAGGAAGCGAGAGCAGCTGTTGACGAAAGCGGTTGGGGCTTTACGTTCACCAAAGCCGAATACCTTTTTGCCGTCTGAGAGCACTCTTGTGACCAAGGGGGTGAAGTCGCAGTCTGAGGAGATGAGGCACATAATATCTATGTCTTTGGTGTATAAGATGTCCATCGCATCGATCACCAAAGCGATATCGGTGGCGTTCTTTCCTTTGGTCAGGTCGAACTGTTGAATAGGTTGAATGGCATATTCGTGGAGAATATCTTCCCAATGCTTCAGGCCTGGGCTTTTCCAGTTGCCGTAGGCTTTTCGAATACTCACCACCCCATGTTTGGCAAGCTCAGCCAAGATCACATCAAACTTTCTTGCCGGTGCATTATCTGCGTCGATAAACACCGCTATTTTCGCTACGTCTTGCATCAGTTAGCCCCGAATTAGTCTTTATTAGAATTAGTTTTGACTCTTAATGGCAGAGAAGTAAAAGCCACAGATAGAACCTATGATGGCGCTCGAAAATGCAAGAATTTCAGAGAAGTACTTGTTTTCAAAAACTGCTGCCGTCGCAATGATGGCTAATAGGCTTGCGACGATAGCTATTGCTAGCAAAGGAGCGATTCGTTTGTTCATTCTCTCGGTTAATGGCTCTGCTTTACCTATGCCGCCACATGAGCCACATAGGAGTCCGTGCTGATTTTGTCTACGCCAGAAAGGGAGTTCGTTCTTCTTGGCACAGGCTTCACATGAACAATTATCTTTGCCGTTGGTGCAGGTACCTGTACCCGAGCAGTGTTGACAGTCATACAGGTTTACTTTGACTTCTTGCATCGAACTCATTCCTTTGAAAATGCTTTCAAGTGGTGCGCTGGAGCGTTGAGGGATTGATAAGGGCGATTGCTCGTAGAGCGCTCATGAGCGCGAACCATGGATGGTGAGCTGGCACTTTTGCATGGACGCAATTGCCTGTCGAAACGGTCCCCTTTCCCCCGGTGTGGTGTGGAACACCACGACTTTCGCCAAGCGCAGCTTGGCATCTAAAATCCAAAGCGTTGGCACTATCACAAGCGATAGCTACCGCCCGAAATTCTAGCTATTCCAGAGCGCGTTGAATCCAATTAATGCTAATAAAAACAAGGTTAAAGCTATCAGTCAGCTGCGGATAAAACCTTATCCAAGGTCAAAAACCATGCAGATTGGCTGAGCCAGAGCCAGAGCCAGAGCCTGGGCCAGAGCCAAGAGCCAGAGGAAGTGGTTTGAGGTGAGGTGTGAAAAGCTGTCCTTGCCTTATGCCGTCTCTCTGATGAGAGCGGCGCCATCCCTGACATTTATTCGCGTACTTTAGCTAACGCTTAAATGTTGTTTTAACAACAAAATATTAACTTATCCTACAGTATCGCCGCCGCGCAAAGCAATAGTGAAGAAGGCACCGCTTCGAAATGGTCGAGAGCCGTCAGATTAGTGTCGATGGTGTTTTGCGGTGTTAGAGACTCTAAAGGTGTAACAAGTGACACTTTTGGTTCATTTGCTAACTTGAATAGATAGAAGGTGTATGATGTTACACTTTTTGCTCTATTGGTCTTGTTAATACTCAAAAAGTGTATGTTGCTACACTTTTATGTTGAATCATCCCTTTATCGTGGCTAAAGTGTAGCAAAGTACACTTTATGGTGATCTTATGAGCTCTTCGTTAAACCAAGATTCGTTGGGATTACTGATTAAAACCCGCAGGAAGGAAGCGGCGCTGACTCAAGAGGTGGCGGCAATGTTGTGCGGTGTCACTAAGAAAACCCTGATTCGTGTCGAGAAAGGCGAAGATGTCTACATCTCTACCCTATTCAAGATACTTGATGGTCTGGGGATTCGGCTCGCTGTCGAGTCAAAGTCGGATGCCGGCTCAAGTGAGTGGTACTAGCCATGGCCGAATCACCAATCCTTGTGTTAGATATGCTACTTGGTGACCAGCTTATCGGCGCGTTGTCATTTGATCCAAGCGATGAGCGTTTTGCGGTCAGCTACACTCAAGCCTGGCAGCAAAGCGGTTTTCCGTTATCACCTATGATCCCTTTGGATGGCTCGGGTAGCAGTACGCAAATTGCCATGTTTCTGGTTAATTTACTGCCTGAAAATAAGGGGCTCGATTATCTTGTTGAATCGCTTGGTGTTGCAAAGGGCAATACCTTTGCGCTTATTCGAGCCATTGGCCTAGACACTGCGGGTGCCATCGCCTTTTCTTCTAAAGGTTCTGCATTTCCACCGACAAGATTCCGGACTATTAGTGACGATGAGATCGTTCAGCGACTGGAAGATCCTGAGTTCTGGCCGATGGAGGTTTGGGATGGTAGACCCAGGCTGTCGGTGGCTGGGGTACAGTCAAAGTTAAATCTCTTCTTTAATGGTGAGGA
Organism: Shewanella alkalitolerans; assembly: GCF_019457575.1. NCBI lineage: Bacteria > Pseudomonadati > Pseudomonadota > Gammaproteobacteria > Alteromonadales > Shewanellaceae > Shewanella > Shewanella alkalitolerans. The sequence continues at coordinate 536,482 of NZ_CP080422.1, forward strand.
GTTTGGCTTCGGTGAAGGAGCACTGTCATCGACACATATCTTGAAGTTTGAACAGCATCCGCATCTGGTCATCAACGAGTTCCTTACTATGCGCTTGGCTAAGGCGCTGGCCTTGAATGTCGCGAATGTCGAGATTCGTTGTTTTGGTCAGTATAAATCCTTGTGTGTCGAACGTTTCGATCGTCGCTATCTGGCCGATGAAAACAGGGTGCAGAGGCGGCACATTATCGATAGTTGCCAAGCCCTTGGTTTTAGCGTCAACAAGAAATATGAACGTAACTTTGGTAGTGGACGGGATGTCAGGGATATTCGTGAAGGTGTCAGCCTGCCAAGGTTGTTTGGTCTTGCGAATCAATGTATTAATCCGGCTGCAGCCAAGCAGGATATGTTGCGGTGGACGCTGTTCAATTTATTGAGTGGCAATGCCGATGCCCATGGGAAAAACTACTCGTTTTTTATGACGCCTAAGGGGATGTCACCTACACCTTGGTATGACTTAGTTTGTGTCGCCCTGTATGAGGATTTTGAACAAGAGTTGGCAATGGCGATAGATGATGAATTCGATCCCAATAAGATTTATGCCTATCAGCTTGCCGCTTTTAGCGAAGAGGTGGGATTACCAAGAGCCTTAATCGTAAATAGCCTGGATAAGATGGTGGCTAAGATAAGGCTCGAAATTAATGGTGTCATCGCCATGCTCAATGACTTGGATGAAGATGAGCAGGCTTTTGTGGAGGCATATAAGGCACAACTGCTGGCCAGATGCGAACGTTATTCGGCGATCGCTCCTGACATCAAGGCAATTGAGCTTTAACCCTTAACAGGCCATCGGCATCAGCCGAGCTGTTTTTAATGATTAGGAAAAATTTCCTTAAGTGGATCTATGGTATGGATACACAACATGTATGAAGATCTTATGCCGGTTTTGATGATCGCCGTGATGCTGGCGCTGCTCGTTGCCGTCATGCTTTTTATCGAGGGGCGGCGTAAGCCGACCATAATGCCGGGCTGGTTAGACTTGCAGGGCTTTGAGCGTCTGTTCATCTACTGGGACGCGCCGAGCGCGAAGGAGTATGGCGAAAAGCAACCCCGCCGTTATCAGCGTCTGCTCGAGGCCTGGCAAGATTTGCCGCCAGAGGAGGCTTGGTTTCACTATAACCTCTCCTGCATCGGCGTGACGCCTGTGGGGGCGAGTGTGCGTAGTGCGAAACGTTGGTGTCAGAAGGCTTGGCTGAAGAAGCTGGATGTTGAGGCGGCCTATCATCTGGGGATGATGCAGCTTATGGGGTTGGGCGGGACGCCTAAATATCGCTCGGCGCTGGCACTGTTTGAGGCGGCGGAGCAGGGGGGCATCATACGCGCCACTACCGCTCGCGGCCTGATGTTGCTGCGTGACCCTGGTTTTATGAATAATGGCTGTGTAAATACAGGCGATGGCAACTCATGTATAGGAGATTCTGGCTTAGCAGACGACTGGCCAATCGAGGTGCCCAAGGCGCAGCGCCACGCCGAGGCGCTGGCGTGCTTCATGGGAGCGTTTGAACAGGGCGATATGTTGGCGGCGCTAAACCTGGGTTACATGTTGGAGCACGGCCTTGGTTTTGGCTCTGGTGTAGAGACCCGTTTAGAGAACCGTTTAGAGAATGGTTTAGAGGCTAGTACAGAAGCTAAAAGCGCGGCCAATCTGGATCGCGCCATCGAGAGTTATCTGCTGGCCGCCAATGCCGGCTTGCCCGCCGCTCAGTATCGTTTGTCTATGCTGTTTGAGGCTCGCGGCGAGCTGGTCGATGCCTATCGCTGGGCCTATATTGCCGCAGCCTGTTCTGAGTCGGACATTCCCATGGCCCGCAGCCAGAGGTTGGCGACATCGCTGGATAGTCGCACCCTGCAGCAGGCGCAGGAGTCGGCCAGAGCTACCGCCCACAGGATCATGACGCCACGTGTGCTTGCCATGCTACATAACCTTAAGCATCTGCGCAGCGCGGCCTAATCCTCTGTCTGGCCTTTGCGCTAACGCTCGGTTTTAACCTGAACAATTGAGCCATTTTTAAGATTTGCCTCAGCTTGCTTGGGTAGCATAGTGACTGTTTTGTGTCTGGAATGGTTATCAAAGGGAGCGAGCGGCATGGGAAATCAGCATTTAAATGGGACTAAGCGGGGGCCTTGGATGGCGATTGGGGTGAGTCTGGCCGTGGTGGGCCTGATCGCGCTGCTGCTTATGATGATGCCCAAGGGCTTTAAGGCGACCCATGAGGAGATAGGCAAGGGCACGCCGACCCTGGTGTTTGTCTACGACCCAAATCTGGCGGTGAGCCATACCCAGACAGAGCAGATGAACGAGGCGCGGGGGCATCTAGGCGATAATGTACTGTTTCTGCTGGCCAGAGTCGGCACCCCTGAGGGTGAGCAGCTGATCGCCAAATACCGCGCGGGCGCCGCCGAACTTCTGCTGTTTGATGGTTCGGGCAAGTTGGTTAAGCGCCAGCTCGCGGTACAAGACGCCAATCAGCTAATGCGTTGGGTACGTTAATAACAGCTTGGGTAATTAAGTAGACACAGGTGCAAATTCTTTGGGGGTAGTAAATAACGAGGTGATTACTTAGTTTGAGCTTTTCGATGTAGAGATGAAAATCTGCAAACAGGAGAAATGAATCTGTGTAGCAGTTTTGATAAACGTTTTATAGCACCTCATCGTTGAATAATGAGGTGCTATCAGAATGGTAGTGAAAAGTTTCACGTCTAGATATTAGGTGCAGATCTAATTCTCGCTACGGCAACTTTTCTTAATACTTTAAACCATTATATTAATTGGTTTTTGTTTCATTAACGAAAGCGCCTTTCCAATTACTTGGAATGTAGCTGTCGACAACCTTAGTTTCAAGATTCTCATTGGAAAGAGCTAACTCAACTCTTTTCATGGTTCTAGGAATGATCTGACTAGTATCGCCAACTATAGAGCGAGCTAACGATGCGCTTAGAGCATTTACAGATAATCCACCACTGCTTTGTTGAAAGGTTGAGTAAATATCAACGTGATAGCCTTGTTGATACTGAACAACGCAGATGAAGAACGAAGTTTTTTCACTAAAACCCTCGGTTGAGTCATCTGATTTCATTGTTAGCAGTGGATCTTGGCAACTAGGTACCTTAATCATGCCACCTTGAGATTGTACTAGCGCACCGAAAGCGGAATCTCCAAAAGGAGAAGTTAGTTTAAATCTTGTTGCTTTTTCGGGCAGTTCTGCCGGTGGAATGCCACGACTTACTGTTAGCGTGTCCATGCTTTTTTCTACAGAACTAACAACGGTATTTAAGACTCTCTCTCTGATCGAAGAGTCTCCCTTTACGTCGATAATCATGTAGGCTTGTTCAGTTGTATTTTTTTGTGCTGTAGAAGCACACCCTGAAAGAATTGCTAAACCAACGGCGAGTAATATGCTGCGTTTCATGAATTTGCTAAGTCCCTATAAGTTGTAATTTTTCAGCATCTATAAAAATTATGCGGCGAAATGTTTACACCTTTGCTCTTGTTTTTCAATTATTTATTTACAAATAAAAACAAAACTGTAACAAGTGTTGCAAAATGTGTTTGCTGTGGATTTATCTTCCTGTTTTTCATTCGTTTTTAGTTTTTTTTTCTAAGCGCAAAGAGTCGTTGTAGATCTGGAACTGCTTTGGCTTATCAAGTAATCAATCTGAGTTGATTGTTCATAGATGTTGTAGAAGCAATAAATAGCGACAAAGCTCCTGTTTTAATGATGAATTGTTAATCGAAAAAGTCGTTGTTGAAACCCGCTGGGGTGTTAAAATGCCGCTCGGCTTGCGGTTGCTGCTGTTTAACACAGCAACAAATACGCAGCCCATAACTCCTAACATCTTATTTTTCCTGACTAATCATTAGAGTGTTTATGAAACGGATTTTATGCTTGTCCCTGCTGGCCTTTTCTCAAATGGCCGCCGCCGTAGAGCCCCTGATTGAAACGCCAAAAGATATGCAGCCTACCTGGGTCGATGAGATCCTGGACGTCTTCGGCGCCGACGGTGAGTTTGACGAGAGCAAGACCATAGACATGAGCTACCTGCCGACCGCCTATTACACGCCCGAGAAGAAATTCGGCGTGGGCCTGCTGATGGTGGGCCTGTATAAGACAGATGGCGCGGCGCCCGAGGAGCAACCTTCCTCTTTGGTGCTGAACTCCTTTGTGTCGATGAACAACTCCTACGGCGTCGAAGTGGAAAACATGACCTTCTTCAACGGCGGCAAGCAGCGTCTGCTGCTGGGGCTGGAGCTGCATAACGAGGCGTCTGTCTACTACGGCCGTGGCATCGCAGACGGCAACATCGACAGCAATCACCATGAGTTCGACGAGCAGCTCTACAGCTTCACGCCGCGCTGGATGACTCAGGTGGCCGACAACTATTTTGTTGGTGTGGGCGCCGACTTCACCTACGCCAGTGCCGATAAGTTCACTCGGGTAGAGGGCGATATTTCCCTGCCATCCGACGGCATCTTGCCAAGCAACTTCAGCTCGGGCCTGGTGGTGACCAGCATCTATGATTCCCGCGACTATCGCCTCAACGCCACCAAGGGCTGGCTGTTCCAGCTCGATGCGGGTCTGTATCAAAACAGCGAGTACGACAGCTTCGCCAAGTATGACCTCGAGCTGGCCAACTATATCGATCTCAGCGCTACCTCTTTGTTAAGCCAGATGCCTGGGCTTATCGCCTGGCAGGTACAGGGCCACTTCACCAGCGGCGACGTGCCCTGGAACATGCTGCCGGATCTCGGCGGTTCAAGCGCCATGCGCGGCTACATCAAGGGTCGCTACCGTGACAAGCAGATGATGATGGGCCAGGTCGAGTACCGTCTGCCCATCTTCCAGCGTTACGGAATGGTGTTCTGGGGCGGTGTGGGTAGCGTGGCCGACAAGGTGAGCGATCTTAACGATGAGCTGCTGACCTCTTACGGCACAGGTTTCCGCTTTAAGATCAAAGACAACATCAACCTGCGTCTGGATGTGGGTGTTGGCGAGAACGAGACCAACTTCTACCTCAACGTCAACGAAGTCTTCTAGCCATGACTGTGCTGCCTGTTCGATTGTGTGTTAACGCCAAGCTTATGCTTGTCGCCTCTGCCGTTGTTGCGGCCCTGGCGACGAGCCATTGCGCGAAGGCGGGCGAGACTCAGATCCGTGATGCACAAGACAAGGCTGTTATCGATGCGGCCCCAAAGCAGCAGCCACAGTGTACTCGCCGCTCGGATTACGACATCTATCTCAGCGGCATACACACGGGCACCATGAGCCGCACGGAGCAGTGGCAGGGCAAACGCGCGGTAGTGACCTCAAACAGTGAGGCCAGCATCCTAGGCATAGGCACCCGCTATCGGCAGCGAGCCGAACTTAGCTGGTCAGAGGCCACAGAGGAGTGGATCACCCAGGCGTTTCATCAGCAGGTGAGCGGCTTTCGCGCCAGAGACATGCAGGTGCGTTTCAGTCACAATGGCCGCGCCGCGCGGGTGGATTTGGATGGTGAGGTGACCGACTATCGCTCCAAAGACAAGGCCCTGCGGGATGTGGACACCCTGGCGATAGAGATGCGCCGGCTATTGATGCAGGGCAGGCACCAGTTTGCCTTGGTTCGTCAGGCGTCCGATGCCATGGAGCCCTATCAATTTTATGTTAAGCCTCCGCAAGCCGCCGAAGTGGCGCCTTGGGGAGAATTGATGTTGGTGCCAGTGGAACAGACTGGCGCCGAAGAGGTGACCTACTACTTCGCCCCCGAGCTGGACTATCAGCTGATCAAGGCGCGCTATCACGGCATCTTGCTGCAGGGCCTCATTGAGCTGAACCACTACAGCTCGAGTTGCGACTTGGCCCCCTCGGCGTGAGTCGTCCGCTTTCTTTCTTATCCAAGCGCGGCGGCTAACATAAACGCTCAAGATAAACGCCCAAGATAAACGCCCAAGATAAACGCTCAAGATAAACGCTCAAGATAAACGCCTAGCTTAAGCGACTAATTTAACCCAAGAGCCTGCTAGTTGGTTTCGTAGTGGGCGATCGGCAGCTGGCTGACGCTATCGAGTCGCCAGGCGCCCTTCTCATACACAAAGCTGACGCTGTGCAGCGCATCCTTGAAGTCATAGCGCTCGCTTGATTTGGGCAAGGCGTCTTTAAATTCGACCTGAATGTTTTGGTAGCCTTGCTCGAGTGACATCTTACTCAGATGGCTGGGCAGGTCTATCAGGCGGCTCAGCGCCTTGTCTAACTCACGATCCTTAATTGGCAGCTTGAGTTTAAACTGCTCGCTGAACAGCGCCGAGAAGGCCTGTTTATCTTTGCTGTGGGTGTAGGCGGCGACAGTCCAGTCGGCCAGCAGCAGTTCGAATGCCTTGTCGGCCTGGGTGAGCGAGGCGATAGGCGTCTTGTTGTCGTTGGCGAGGTATGCCTTGAGGGTCGCCTCGGCTTCTTGGTAGCCGTCGATGAAGATCTGCGCCACCTGAGTCGCCGCCGGATCTTGGCTCGCCTTAAGCTCATCGGTTACGGTCGCAATGGCGTCCCCGCGGGCCTGCCAGCTGTCGAAGCCCTTCATCAGGCCTTGGAGTGAGGCCTTATGTTGTTTCACCACCTCGGCAACTGCCTTATCCTGTTGGCGCGCCTGCCTGATCTTAGTGCCGACATACTCGCTGTAGGTGCCGCCGAGCAGGCTGGCTGGCGACTCGAAGTAGAGACCCGCACCGCTATAGGGATCGACCCAGAAAGCGCTGCTATCTATCGGCGCCATGGTCTTGGGCGTCATGCCGTTAAAGTAGAGATCTGTGAGTGTCTTCTTGTGCTTAGCGTAGAAGGCCGCTATCGCCTTGCTATCCAATGCGGGCACTTGCTGGTATTGCGCCGCTAGTTGTTGCAGGCCAGGGGATGCCTGGATCCTCTGACTGGCATAGTAGCCGCAGCGCATGTCACAGGCCTGTTTGGTCAAGGTAGAGGCCGCACCTAAGTTTATCGCCTCGCTCTGCACGAAGACCTCGGCGGTATAGATACCTCTGGGGATGGCGCCGCTCTTATCCATCAGATAGATGGTATTGTTGGGGCTGTGGCGGCCGACGACCTGGAGATCTTGCTTGCTGGCGCAGAGGGAAAAGTCGCGGCTGGTGACCGGCAGCTCCTTGTTATAGGTGGAGACCACTAGCTTCTCCAGGCTGACGCCCTCGGGCACTGTGCCTGTGATGCTGAGGTCACACTGCTGAGCGTTAGCGCTCATTGTTATCGTGCCTAAGCCTAGGCCGATAATTAGACATCCTTGTTTCATAAAGCTTCCTTGTTGATTCAAACCGATTTTGTGTATTTTCTTAGCCGCACCACTGTCTTTCGCAGGGAATGCCATCGTGGTCACCATCCATTTCTGTGCCGGGACAATTGCGGAGGTAGAATTTGGCTTCCTCGCAGGATCGCATATGACTGCAATGTGTCTTGCCTGCCTCACAGCGAAACTTGGGGGTGGCCGGTTGCCACTCTTGAGCCTCTACGGCGGGGAGGTCTTCAAAGCTGGTGACAGGCGTGGCGTTGAGTGCCTGATATTGTTTAATGGCGAAGCTGCCAATACTCACCAGTATGATAATGAAGATCATCCGCTGCAGGCGTGAGCCGGAGCGGCGATGAGAATAGTGGGACGTGGGCGTATGGTCTCTATATTGGGAGCGAGTCGGTTTATTCGCGAGGCCAGAAGCTATGCCTGAAACCACGGCGACGCCTTCAATGCTGGCCTTGACCGCCTTTATCTTGCCATCGCTCTGTTGCTGGCTTTGATAGACAATTTCGTCGCCCACCACAGGCTTTCTGGCCATCTGTTTCAGGGCCGAGATATGGATAAACACATCTTGGGCATTGGGCGTGTTCGGCTTGATGAAGCCAAAGCCTTTGTCATCGTTCCAGCGAACCAGGGTGCCTCTTTCCATGGCTAAGATTGTCCTTTTATGAATTATTTGCCTGTTGATTCAGCAGCTAAGCAATATTGTTCGTCTATGCTATCGCGAATGCTCCTGCTTTGTCATCCGCTAATGGTGACCAGGTTCAGCACCCAACCCATTAGGGTGAAGGCGACCAGTAGCAGGGCAAACAGCAGGGCCAGTAGGCGCCACTGCATCACCTGTTTGAGCATGACAAATTCGGGAAAGCTGGCGGCGACCGTGCTCATGCAGAAGGCCAGTGTGGTGCCCAGGGGCACGCCTTGGATCAACAGGCTCTCCAGCACCGGGATCACCCCGGTGGCATTGGCATACAGGGGGATGCCCATCACCACGGCGATGGGCACAGACCACCACTGGCCGTCGCCCAGGTTGGCTTCAAGATAACCTGCGGGCACGAAACCGTGTAGCGCCGCGCCGATACCTACCCCAATAATCACCCATTTCCACACCCGGCCGAAGATGGTGAGCGTCTCCTCCTTGGCAAATTGGTGACGCTGGCGCCAGCTTATACCGGGCGTGCTCTCGCCTGGCGTGTAAGTGTCAGACACAGAAGTTGTGTTTTGCGTCTGGGTGGCGCCACGTCGGTAGGCGTTGGCGGCGAGGGGCTGTAGCCAGCGCTCAGCATGCAGTAGGTCGAGCAGGGCGCCGCCGAGCATGCCAATGGTGATGCCGGTGAGGGCGTAGAGCAGGGTGATCTTGGCCCCCAGCAGGCTAAACAGCAGCAAGATGGCCACCTCGTTGATCAGCGGCGAGGTTAGCAGGAAGGCCATGGTGATCCCCACGGGGATCCCCGCCGTGGTAAAGCCGAGGAACACGGGAATACTGGAGCAGGAGCAGAAGGGGGTGATGGCGCCAAAGCCGGCCCCCAAGCCATAACCCAGCAGCTTAGGCTTGCCCGCCAGATAGTCGCGCACCCGCTCGACATTGAGCGCTGCCCGCAGCCAGCCGATCAGGTAGATCATCACCACTAGGAGGGCGAAGATCTTGCTGGTGTCTTCAACGAAGAAGTGCAGCGCCTGCCCGGCGGCGCTTTGGCTGGAGAGGCCGAGCAGATCGTAGACCAAGAGATCGGCGAGTTGGGTAAACCAGGCTAGCATGGGGCCTCCCTAGAGGTGACTGAGGCGCTATTGCACCTTGTTAATCTTGGTCAGCAGCTGGGCGAGCTCGTCCTCGCTGGGCAGGCGGCCGGCGGCCAGGACTTCACCATCTACCACTATGGCCGGGGTCGACATCACGCCGTAGGCGGCGATCTGCGCCATGTCGGTCACCTTGGTCAGCTCTATGTTGAGGTTAAGCTCATCGGCGATCCTGGCGATGTCACTGGCGAGGTTAGTGCAGCGTTTACAGCCGCTGCCGAGTACTTCTATCTTCATCTGTTTCCCCTTGTCTAACGGATTGAATAGCTTTGGCTTTATCTACTTTGGCTTTATCTGTTTTGGCTGCTTATGAATTGGCGCAGCAGCCGGGTGATTGCGCTAGGGCGGCTTCGATACAGCTCAGCATGCCGAGCAGGCAAGGCGTCTCCAGCCGGTAGTAGATCTGCTTGCCCTCGCGGCGACTGGCGACTATGCCCGCCTGCCGCAGTAGCGCCAGGTGTTTGGAGACGGTGGAGATGTCGGCGTCGACGCCATCGGTCAGCTCGCAGACGCAGCGCTCCTGGTGTTCCAGCTGTTCAACCAGCCAGAGCCGGGTCGGGTGGGCCAGCGCCTTGAGCAGGGCGGCGCGGTTGTTGAGTCGCTCTTGGCTCTGGGCTTGCGTCTGGCTATGAGCTTGAGTCTGGATCTGAGCCGTCGTTGCTTTCATGGTGCGCCTCAAAAAGTGGAACCTTCATTTGGCATAATAGCCAAATGTTCTGGGGTGAGTCAGCTTTATATCAAGGGTTTAGCTTGGGTTTGTGATGGGCCTGTCAACTGCAGAAGGCTTTGTGAGCCCTGGCTGATTTGCAATATGAGTGAAGTAGATTTGCAGTTTGTGCAACTCTGCCTGGCCCACTGTGTGAGTGTGTTTGATGATGCGGCGAAAATTTGTACTTCGGCCACTTGGTGATAGAGTGAACAGATGCTGATCACAAGGAATTAAGATGAAGGCACTCAAATTATCCCAGGGGCTGACATTGGGACCCGCCCTGTTACTGCCTGCTTTGTTAATAGGGCTTGGCCTGTTTAGCGCCCAGGCGTCGGCCAGCAATGGTTTTAACAGTGAGGCGAGTCACGCCGCCGGAGGCGCCGCCATGGCCGGGGCGCTGGTGTGGGCATCGGATGCCTGGACACCTCAGTATGACAGGGCCTGGGTGGGCTTCTCCGTCAGCGCCGCCATCGGCATCCTGGTGCAATATCATGAGTACGACAAGGGCACCAACACCGCCAGCGAAGCCCTGCTGGACGCCGCCTCTCACACCCTGGGGGCTGCCATCGGCGCCTATGTGACCGACGGCTATCTGCTTAGCCCTGTGGTCAAGCCCGAGCCGGGCGGCAGTTATGTGGGCGTGGATCTCTCCTTTCGTTTCTAGCGCCGTCCCTCTTTGGTGACTGACGCCTGGATGGCGTTTGACAGATTAAGCTTGGTTTAAGTGTTAGGGCCGATCATGTTGGCCAAATCACAATAAAAACAACTTGAAGGAGAGGACGCGTGAAGAAGATAGCCATTTTGTTGCTGTGCATCTTGATGCCGGTGACGACGGTTTTTGCCCAGACGGGCAAGCCCCTGTCGGTGGAGGTGCTGTGGCAGCTCAGCCGAATAGGTAACCCCAGCATTTCCCCCAATGGCGATTACATCATCGCCCCAGTCACCGAGTACGATGTGCCCGAAGACAAGGGCAATACCCAGCTGTGGCTGTTTAGCCAGGATGGCAAGCAGCAGCGGGCGCTGACCGCCAAGGGGATGCGGGTGAGCGAGCCGGTATTCTCACCAGACAGCAAGACCCTGGCCTTTATCAGCAAGCGCGATAAGGATGAGGCGGGGCAGATCTATCTCTTACCTATGGATGGTCCCGGTGAGGCCCAGCGCCTGACCGATGTGCCCAGCGGCGTCTATGGCCTCAAGTGGGTGGGCGAGCATCTCTACTTCATCAGCTCTGTCTATCCGGGTAAGAATTGGAAAGAGATAGGCGAGCAGCTCAAGGCCGATAAGGACAACAAGGTGTCGGCCCATCAGTGGAACGCGCTGCCCTATTCGAGCTTCGATCACTGGATAGACGAAGGCCGTCAGGCTCATGTATTCCGTATTGCCGCCAAGGGTGGCGAGGTGGAGGCGGTGACCCTGCCCTTGAATATCGAGTTGCCACGCTCGTCTCAAGGCGCGGGCAGCTATGACATCAGCCCGGATGAAGCCTGGATCGCCTTCAACGCCAACGGCAGCGACAACCAGGTCAATCCTAAGCTAGATCTCTTCCTCGCGGCCATCGGCAGCGGCAAGGCGGAGAACATCACCCCAGATAACCTGGCGCCAGACGCCAGCCCGCAGTTCAGCCCTAACGGTAAGACACTGGCCTTCACCCGCCAGCACATTCAGGGCTTCTATGCAGACACCGCCAAGCTGATGCTGTTCGACTTGAAGAAGCGCAGCACTAAGATGCTTGCCAAGGAGTGGGATCGCTCGGTGGCCCGCTTCGTGTGGACCCCAGACAGCAAGGGCTTCTATGCCGCCATCGACGACGCGGCCACCAGGCGCCTGTTCCATATCGATGCCAAGAATGGCAAGGTGAAGGCGATCACTAAGGCGACCAACTTTGGGCAGCCGGCCATCGCCAACGATGGCACACTAGTGGCGTCCAACGACAGCTTCCTCTACCCGGCGCGCCTGGTGAAGGTGAATGGCAAGAATGGCAAGACCAGCCGTTTGGATAGCTTTAATGACGAGATCCTCGCGGATGTCGATCTGGGCAGCTATGAGTCAGTGACCTACAAGGGCTATAACGACCAAGAGATCCAGATGTGGGTGCACTACCCACCGGGATTTGATCGCAGCAAGAAATATCCGCTGATGATGCTGGTACACGGCGGGCCACACAACGCCATCTCGGACGGTTTCCATTACCGCTGGAACGCCCAGACCTTCGCCTCCTGGGGTTATGTCACCGCCTGGCCAAACTTCCACGGCTCCAACAGCTTCGGCCAGGCGTTTGCCGACAGCATCAACCCGGACTGGAAGAACAAGTCACTGGAAGATGTGCTCAAGGCGGCAGACTGGTTTAAGCAGCAGTCCTGGATCGACGACAAGCGCATGGTGGCCGGTGGTGCCAGCTATGGTGGTTACCTGACCTCTATCATCCTGGGGCAGAAGCATCCCTTCAACGCCCTGTTGATCCACGCCGCCGTATACAACATGTACTCGCAGATGGCGGCGGATTTCTCGGTGCACAGCCCACGCTTTGGCAACTACTGGGATAACCCAGAGATCTACCAGTCTATCTCGCCTCATTACGGCGCGGGCAATTTCAACACCCCGACCCTAGTGATCCATGGTCAGTTGGATTATCGCGTGCCTGTGGGCCAGGGGTTCGAGCTGTTCAGAACCCTGCAGACTCGCGGCGTGGAGTCGCGCATGATCTACTTCCCCGACGAGAACCACTGGATCATGAAGCCTAACAACTCCATCTACTGGTATCACCAGGTGAAAGACTGGATGACCCGCTTCGCCGAGCCGGGTGGCAAGTAGGCGATCAATCTAGCCATTAAGTCAGCAATAAAAAAGGCTGCCCCAATTACTGGGTGCAGCCTTTTTCGTATAACAATTTGCTTAGGATTTTTGTAGCTGGGCCTTGGCGGCCTCGACCTTGGCGAAATCCAGGCCTAGCTCGGTCACCGCCTCTTTGATCAGGGCGGGATTTTGCATCACCAGCGCCATCAGCTGCTGTAGCTTTTCCGGGGCGATCCCCAGTTGACCAATGGTGCCCATGGCCATCAGAGGGTTTTCGGTCAGGGCCTGAAACAGCTCCTGGATCTGCGCGTCGCTGACCTTGTGTTCTTTTAAGATCGCAATAATAGGATTCATTGCACTACCTTATCTCGGTTGAAAGTAAAACAGGCCGCAAGTGTAGCATCCTCTGCGACCAGCTCAAGCGATAGCGCCTTAAGCTCGCCGGATAGTCATTCACTATTAGTGCGGTGAGCGCCTAGAGGCGGGGATCGCCGGACTTGCTGTCGACCTTGCCGATCACCTCGATATTGCTCAGTTTAGAGAGTATGCCCCACTGTTGTATGGTCATCATATCCTTCACTTCCTGGGCCTTGAAGCTCAGGCGCAGGCCATCCTTGCGATACTCCTGGGGGAGGTTTTGCGGCAGTATGTGGCGGTCATCGTCGGCAACTATGCCCCAGAAACCACCCTCGAGATTGAAATACCTAACCGTGCCTTGTGTCATGGTGATCGCCTTCTGCTGTGAGTCGCTGGTCTCTTTAGATAAACCCTCGGCGACGATTTTAAGATCCTCGGCCTTGGGCTGAGCCTTGCTCGTTTCGACTTGAGTCGCCTTGGCCTCATCGGCCTTCATTGCGACTGTCTCTTCTGCGCTTTGCTTTGCCGCAGGTGGCTGCGCGGGGGCTGATTGCTCTTCCTGGTTACAGGCCGAGAGCGCCAGGGCGGCGAGTAGGGGGAGTGACAGCTTGGTGATTACACCCATAGGTAAGTTCCTCATGCACTTTATGTTTATCTTAATTACTCTAACAGAATCCCCAGGAATGCCTAGCCCAAGGAGTGGGGCAATGCTTGCAATAGCATTTGCAAGATAGCTCGCATCATTGCCGCCTCATAGCAGGCTAGTGCTATCACGCCAGTATCTATTGGTTTTTCGCATATTAACTGCCAAGGCGGATCGTCCCAGCGGGGATAAGATGGCGCCCCATTACCTCTGTGATAACCAATAAGAGAAGGCCCATGAAAAAATTACTCCTTGTTCCGGCGTTGCTCTCTGGCGCCCTAGTTGCCGCTACGCCGGCATCGGCGGCGACCATCATAGGTGGCCTAGGCTTCGAGTCGGCGCGCACAGTGCAGCCCATGGAGAAGAAGGAGAAGCAGCAGGTCGAAGCCATCTTACAGGCGGTGAATGTGGAGTTTCTCGGGCTTAACTGGAGCAACACCACGGCCGCCAAGATAAACCGTAACGGCGATATGACGGTGGCGCGCAACTGGGCCTACGGCTTCTGGAATGACAATTTCGCTGTCTCAGTGGATCTCATCAAGGGCGACTGGCTCGGCGCGGGCCCCAATATCGCCGCGGTGGGTCTCGCCTATCAGGATTGTTGGGACAAGTTTTGCCTGCGGGTTAACCCGACCCTGGCGGCGATCGACATGAAGGGCGCCGACGGTCAGATGTTTAAAGATAATGGTGCCCAGCTCAACCTTAAGGCGGACTATCAGTTTAACGATACCTTCAGCGCCACCTTTCATCCCCAGTATGCCAGCTGGAACGATGACGAATTGGGGCAAACCCTTAAGCTGGAGTTTAACCTGACCGCTAACCTGACGGACGATAAGCGTCATAAGCTGATGCTGGTGAACGAACATTTTCTGGTCAATAACGCTTCTACCGACCACAGAACCCGTTACATAGGCGAGAACTCTCCCTTCGGCGGTTATGTGGTGGGTACCGAGTCGACCCTGAAGCTGCGTTATTTTTACGTGTTTTAAATCAAACCTTTGCCTACAAATTTGCCGACACTACCCTCTCTCCTGGTGTCGGCGATCTCCGCCTGGGCCCACCCTTAGGGTGTGGCCCAGGTTTTCTTCTTCCCCTTAGCCAAGTACCATAGCCTGCAACAGACTGATTTATAGCGCCGCGAATGACCCCGTTCGGCGGCCAAAGGAAGGCGTGATGCTTGCTAACAAATTGCTTGCTAAAAAAAGAGGCCCCATGACCGCGATGCGCCGTCAGCGAGGCTTTAGCGGAATGCAGATCTTCTTGATCGTGCTCCTGACCATGGTGCTGACCGCGCTGGCCAGCTTCTTCATCATCAAGACCTATATCTTTCCCTCGCCCTTTACCCCAGTGACCCTCAATGCGAAGGAGGAGCAGCGGCTGGATAACAAGCTGTCCCAGCTGGGTTGGCAGGTGGAGCGCAAGGATGATCGCCAAGGCGGCGCAGGCAAACTCGAGCCCGAGCCCTATCGTGAGCGCGACGCCGATCGTCAGGTGACCTTTAGCGAGAAGGAGGTCAACGCCATGATAGGCCGTAACCCTGATTTTGCCGAGCGCGTGGCGATAGACTTCTCCGATAATCTGGCCAGCGCCAATATCTTGATCCCCATTCCCCAAGATTTTCCCATCATGGCCGGTGAGATCCTGCGGGTGAACGCCGGGCTGGATATCCATCTGGATGCCAGCCGTCGCCCCGTGGTTGTCCTGGTTGGTGTGAGCCTGATGGGCGTGCCTATCCCCAATGCCTGGTTGGGTAACATGAAAAACGTCAATCTGGTCGGGGAGTTTGGCGATCGCGGCTTCTGGACCGCCTTTGCCGACGGGGTCGAAGATCTGCAGATCCGCGATGGCGAACTCTATCTTAAATTACGCCGCTAGAATCGCCCGGCCCGGGCTGATTAGGAGGCAAAATAAAAGCCGGTGATGAGGGCCGGCTTTCGATGCAGTGGTGTAGGGAGATGGTGAGATGGCGCCTAGTCCTTGGTCTGCTGGGTGTCGGCCTCCTGCTCTGCTGCCTTCTCTTGTTTGCTCTCTTCCTGTTTAGGTTTCTCGGCCTGTCCGCCGCATCCGCCACAACAACTCATAACAACTCCTGTTGGTTCGATTAACTCGCCACAGAGTACTTGATTAAATTACTCGGGTATTTGATCTCGATCAGCTTTTGTCGACTTGTTGTGATCGCCGCCGCGCTCGGCAGCGATCCTTTAAGCGTTCTGGCGATCAATTAAGATCTCAGGCGGTCAGCTCCTGCTGCGCGCCTTGGCTGTCTTTGGCGGCGAAATAGCTCAGGGTGTCGGCTATGATCACCTTGCGTAGGCCGATGAGGGCGATCAGGTTAGGGATCGCCATCAGGCCGTTGACTGTATCGGCCAGCAGCCAGATAAGATCCAGCTGGATGAAGGCCCCCACGGCGATAAGGCTGAGGAAGATAAACTGGTAGATCTTAATCCCTCGCTCGCCCAGCTTGTGGCCGGTGAGATAGTACCAGCAGCGCTCGCCGTAGTAGTGCCAGCCCAGTATGGTGGTGAAGGCGAAGCAGACCAGGGCTATGGTCACCAGATATTGGCCGATGACGGCCGAACCGCCGGTGGCGAAGGCCGCGCTGGTCATGGCGGCACCTGCGGCGTCTCCGCTCCAGACACCTGTGATGATCAGCACTAGTCCCGTCATGGTGCAGATGAGCAGGGTATCGAAGAAGGTGCCCGTCATGCTCACCAGCCCCTGTTCGACCGGCTCCTTGGTCTTGGCGGCGGCCGCTGCGATGGGCGCGCTACCCAGACCCGACTCGTTGGAGAAGACGCCGCGGGCGATCCCTATCTGAATCGCCTGGGCGACCGTGGCACCCAGGAAGCCGCCGGCGGCGGAGATGGGGCTGAAGGCCGAGTGGATCACCAGCTGCAGCGCCGGGATGATCTGCTCGCTAAAGGTCACCAAAATCCACAGGCAGGCCAGCACGTAACCTAGGGCCATGCTGGGCACCAGCTTCTGTGCCACCTTGGCGATCCGCTTAACGCCCCCAAGGGTAACAGCGGCCACCAGCAGGGTGAGTACCAGGGCCGTGGCCCAGGCGGGCAGGTGGAAGGCGATGGTCATGGCATCGCTGATGGCGTTGACCTGGGCAAAGGTGCCTATGCCGAAGAAGGCGACGCCGACGCCGAACAGGGCGAACAGCTTGGCCAGCCAGCTCAGACCCAGGCCGCGCTCTATGTAATACATGGGGCCGCCGGCGATATTGCCGCGTGCATCTGTGGTGCGATACTTGAGCGCCAGCATGCACTCGCCATACTTGGTCGCCATGCCGAAGAAGGCCGCCAGCCACATCCAGAAGAGGGCGCCCGGGCCGCCTACCTTGATGGCGGTGGCTACGCCGACGATATTGCCCGTGCCTATGGTGGCCGACAGCGCGGTGCACAGGGCGGCGAAGGAGGAGAGATCCCCCTGGCCGCTGGCGGGTTTAAACAGCAGCCTAAGCGCCAGGGGCAGCTTGAAGACCTGGATTAGCCTGAGGCGCAGGGTGAGATAGAGGCCGGTACCGACCAGTAGGCACAGGGTGATGGGGCCCCAGACGATGGCGTTGATCTCGCTTAGTAACGCGTGAAAATTCATGATGTTCCTCGAATATTAAACTCTAGGGTCCGTAGACCCCCTAATATGGAGGAGGAAAAGAAATGTCTGTGTGGAGACCGGCGTTTGTGGCTAACGTGACACTTATTAGTAGTGACGGCTATTAACAGTGACACCTAGCGGCACCGATTAACAGCGGCAGGCTTTAACAGTGGCGCGCAGCTACTGGCAAAAGCACAAACGACAGTGACTGAATATAGCCGGGGCTATAACCGCTACAGTCATCCTCTCCTCTGTCCTTTTGCCTGAGCGTTTCGCGCAGCCATTGGGGCTGCACTTTCGCCTTCGGCGCCGTGATACCTAGGGGTTATCCTGGGCTCACAGTCTCTCCAGAGGCTCGTCCAGTAACAGTCCACGCCACAATATGGCACCTGAAAGAGTGGTTTCTCGCCGATAACGCCTGGCGACAAACTTGCCTCGTCGGTGTGGGGTTGACTCCCCACTCTCCTGCTACCTTCATCCGAACGGAATCCGGGGGCGGCAGCCCCCGGAGCCGTATAGCATGCGCTAAACACCGCGCCAGCTCAAGGGGATGAGTCACACTTTGCGCCGTTCATGCGCCAATTAGCGGCTTTTGGGCTTTAGGCCTGCGATTTGTCACCGCTAGCGAAGGCTACCTAGGAACACTTGCACATATTCTTAAGGTTGCAGGATCTATGCCCCGTCTACGCGCGGCAGCTCATACATTCGATGTATATCATTTGCCCTAGCTTTACATGTTTTACCCTCAGCTATAGGATTTACGGTGCAATTTGTCGAGCTACTTGCCCCAGAACTGTAGTGCTAATGGATGAGCATTTGGAAGTGTTACCTCAGTTGGCCTGATTTCTTTTCAGCGGCATGGATTATTTATTGATTATAGGATTAGTAATCATGTTGAAAAACAGCATACTTCCACTCGTTATCTGTGCCAACCTTCTCGGTGGCTGTGGTTCAGATAATGACGCGCCGACCGAAGTGGAGGCTAACAACCAGGCCCCGGTGGTGAGCGCAGACTTTGCCCCCCTGATAGAAAAGAACACGGCTAGTCTATCTGTGATCGCTGAGGATAGCGACGGCAGCATAGTCAGCTATGCCTGGTCACAGATCGCCGGCCCCGAGCTGTCATTTAGCGGTGGAGACACGGCGACCATTAACTTTACCGCGCCGAGCGTGGCGGTCGATACCCAGGTTAGTTTTACTGTGTCGGTGACAGACAACGATGGGGCCGTGACCCAAGTGTCTGCCGATACCAGCATAGCGCGCATCGAGAATGTCTATGATTTGAGTGGCCAGGTTGTCGGCTCGGCCTACAACGGGGCAATGGTGTCGACCTCTGTCGGTGACGAGTCGGCTGAGGCCGCAGCAGATGACAGCGGTCAATTCAGCGTTAGGCTGGCGGTCGATGATGATGTGCCGCTCACATCCAGTGTCAAGTTGACTGCGACAAGCGCTACTGGCCTGCAATTGGTGTCGCTGGTACCCTCCTTGGCACAGATAAGCGGTTTTATTGCCCAGCCCTCTAGCGTGAAGCGTCTGAAGGCTGCGGCCGTTGCGGATAGTCAGCCCATCGTTGTCTCCGCTGTGTCGACTGCCCTATATAGCCTGATTGTCGCCGCCAATGATGGTGTCGAGCCTGGTAATATCGATGTATTCGAGCTAGTGGAGAGTCAGGTTGACCCTGATGCCTTGATCGAAGCCGCTGCCGTGGTACAAATCCTCATTAACAGTGAGCAGCCAATGTTGCCAGAAGGTGCAGATCTGGTTAGCGTGCTTGCCGATGCTCAGCAGTACAATGCCCTAGTTGAGGTCATCGAGCAGGCGACTCCGGGGGCCATCACTGCTATGGTGGAAGAGATGTTAGAGGATCCTGTGTTGACCCCACCGGTCTCAGCGACTGATATTCCTCCTCTGTATTACCAGACCTCTCCGGTGGCCGAATCCTTTATTGCTCGAGGAGGCAGTCGTTATCAGTTCAATGCCGATAACACAGGGCAGAATACCACCAGTTATGGGGTACACACCTTTGAGTGGACGCTGCAAGAAGGCGATATTCTGCTTACTTACGAACAGGGGGCTGGAGCGATCAGTTATGAGGCCGTTGAGTCGGTGGCGGGACTCACTCAGGCGCAAAAGGATGCTCTGTATGAGGCGCGCATATACCAAGTAGAGGTGCGGATCGCGACAGTCACAGAGCGCATGAAGCGGCTAACTACTGGGGCGGCACTGGATACCTTCAGGGTCGAGAGCGTCTCCGAATCAACTATGACACCTGTGGATCTCGGAGCTGAAGTTATCACCACTGCTCCCTGGAGCCATAACAATGCGTCCGATGTATTAATGCGTAGATCGGCAGCGGGTGGAGTCGAATTTAAGGCGGCGGATATCGCCGGTCTCTGGGGGCTCGAGATATATAACCCGATATACTATCGTAGTAATGCCTTCGAGGTGTTGGAGTTTCTAGCCGATGGTACCGGCATTAGTCAGGATTCGGGATCCGGCTTCACTTGGTCAGTTAGCGAAGGGCGGCTGCAACTGGTATTTGAGACGTTTAACCAGAGCTTTTCGGTGATCAATAGCCAGGAAGGCGATCTGGCCGTCTACTCTGAGGTGTCCGACAAGGAGGGCAAACTGCTGGCCTCGCTGTTCGGTTTTGCAACAGAGATTGCTCAGGATACAGGCTTTAGCGATGACAACTTAGTTACCGGTGCAGAACATTATTGGCAAACTATGGTGAACCAGTGGACAGCGGGCTCCTGGGACGGTGATAAACTGTATTACTGCTACGAGAATGATTGCGACAATGGCAGTGTATTCTTCGGCTTCCAGGTATTGGCCGACAACACGTCAACCAAGCTTTCCTACGCTGAGGGAATGCCGCCGGTGTTAAGCAACTACAGTGGCACCGAGATGAACTGGTCTATCAATGACGACGGTGAACTGTCACTGGACTATCTCAGGGATTTTGATTTTTGTGAGGACAAGGCCGAGTCTTGCCATCAACGAACTTGGCGTCTGCTGAAGATAGTCGATGGCCGCCTGGGTAAGCGTATCTATGTTCAGGAAGCCGATCGATATCGAAGTAAGTCTACGGATGAGTGGAGCTATAGCATAGCTCCACGTTGGAACATGTACGAGCTAATTGAACTCGAGTATTTCAATAAGATCGCCGCAGTGAACGAAGCGCCCGCCACAGCCAGGCGACAAGGAGTGAGTGCGAGTCTCAATAGCGACCAGCGCTTACAGAGAAAGATTCTCGAGCCGACCAGAGTTACTCGGTTAGCCAGGTAGCCAGCAGACTCGTCTTAGCGTCTTAAAATGATATCCATGCCTTCGTCAGCGTCTGCTGGCGGAGGCATTTTTCTCTTGGCTTTCCTCGGTCGAGAAATTTTTTGCCTTACCCCTTACGCTTGAGTAGCCGCAGGGTTTAGAATAAAAGCTCATAATCACGTTGTGATTATACTGGCATTCATTGCTTAGCAGTCCAGCCTCTACGCTCACAGAAACTTCAGGTGTATCGTCACCTCACGACTTGCCATTTTTTGCCAAGTGCAGACAAGCCTTGATCTCGACTCGTTACACTCAGATGTTCGCAACTGTGTTGCGGCCGCAAGCATTATTTCATCGGGATCAACATGTTTTCAGCAGTCAAAAAAAGCATCAGCGCTAAACCCTCTTTTCAGGAGATACAGACCAACATCTTGGCGGGATTGACCGTGGGGGTGATTGCCCTGCCACTCTCTATGGCACTGGCGATCGCCAGTGGTGTGCCGCCTCAGCACGGCCTCTACACGGCGATGATCGCCGGCATAGTGATCGCCCTGTGTGGCGGCTCTAAGGTCAACATCTCTGGGCCGACGGCGGCCTTCGTGGTGATTCTGCTGCCAATCGTGCAGCAGTTTGGTCTGGGGGGACTCCTGCTGAGCGGCCTGATGGCCGGGGTGATACTGCTGTTGATGGGACTGGGTAAGCTGGGCAAGTTGATCGAGATAGTGCCTTATCCCGTGACCGTAGGCTTCACCGCCGGGATAGGCGTGGTGATAGCCACCTTTCAAATCAAAGACTTCTTCGGTCTCGAGGTGGCCGCCGGTGGCGAGCATTACCTGGAAAAGCTCTCCTATATCCTCCAGGCGCTGACCAGCATCAGTTGGCAGGAGACGCTGATCGGTGCCCTGACCCTGGCCGTGTTGCTGGCCTGGCCCAGGCTAAAGTCTAAGGTGCCGGCGCATCTGGCGGCGCTCTTGGTAGGCGCACTCATCGCCTGGATCATGACCCAGATGATTGGTGGTTTCTCGGTGGCGACCATAGGCAGCCGCTTTCACTATGAGCTCGATGGCCTGCTGGGCAGCGGTATTCCGCCCATCATGCCAAGTTTCGAGTGGCCCTGGAATCTGCCGGGCGCCGATGGTCAGCCCATAGGCATGAGTTTTGAGCTGGTGCGTGAGCTACTGCCCTCGGCCATCACCATCGCCATCCTGGGAGCGCTGGAATCCTTGCTGTGCGCCGTGGTGGCCGATGGCATGTCGGGCAAGAAACACAACCCTAACGATGAGCTGATCGGCCAGGGGCTGGGTAACATCTTGGTGCCTCTGTTTGGTGGTATTCCTGCGACGGCGGCTATCGCCCGCACCGCGGCCAACGTCAAGGCCGGGGGGAGCATGCCGCTGGCTTCCGTGGTCCATGGCCTGTTTATCTTGGCGGGTATCCTCCTGCTGGCGCCGCTGCTGTCATATATTCCTATGGCATCCATGGCGGCGCTGCTGCTGGTGGTGGCCTGGAACATGAGCGAGGCCAAACACTTCGCCCGCACCCTCAAGGTTGCGCCTAGAGACGATGTGTTGATCTTGGTGCTCTGCTTCGCCCTTACCGTATTGTTCGACATGACGATTGCCGTGGCGGTGGGCATGGGGCTGGCGGCCATGTTGTTTATTCGCCGCAGCATCAGCCTGACCGATGCCAGGGCGGTGGAGACCAACCATCAGGCCTATGAGGTGCCAGAGAGTGTGGTGGTGTACGACATCAATGGGCCGCTGTTTTTCGGCTCTGCCCACAAGGCGCTCAAGACCATCGCCCTGGTGCGTCCCGACGTGCGGGTGGTGATTCTGGATATGTCCGAGGTGACTCTGCTGGATATGAGCGCCATCGTCGCCATGGAGTCTATCGCCCAAGATCTGTCGGGCAAGCAGGTGGCGCTGATCATCAACAACCTGCAGCCGCGCATGTTGCTCAAGCTCAGGCGGGCGGGGATCCGCAAACGCCGTGGTCAGGTGGAGTACGCCCGCACCATGGATGACAGCTTCGCCCTGGCGCAGCGGATGACGGCGCAGGCATAAAGCGATTAGGGCACTTGGGGCCGCTGCATATCGAAGCGCAGCGCCTCAGAGATGCCGTAGTAGGCAGAGGGGCCGCCGGCCCTGAGGATAGGCTCGGCCTTGGCGGTCTGATAGCTGCCATCTTCTATCAGGCCGGGGTCGATGTGCACGGCGACCACTTCGCCCAGCACCAGCCAGGTCTCAATCTTCTCGCCAGCGGCCGATTGCAGCTGCAGCGACTGGGTCAGCCTGCACTCGAAGTTGACCGGGCTCTCGGCCACCCGATCGACCCCCACAATGCTACCCGGTACAGGCGTGAGCCCGGCAAAATCAAACTCGTCGCTGCCCGCTGGCAGGGCCGCCGAGGTGAGGTTCATCTTCTCGGCTAGCGGCCGGGTGGCCAGGTTCCAGACAAATTCGCCCGTCGCCAATATGTTGGCCAGGCTGTCCTTATAGCCGACGCTGGCGAAGCCTATGATAGGTGGATGGTAGTTGAAGCAGTTGAAGAAGCTGTAGGGAGCCAGATTTCTATGGCCCTCGGGGCTGCGAGAGGCGATCCAGCCGATCGGCCTGGGCCCGACGATGGCATTGAGCGGATCGTGCGCCAGCCCATGGCCCTTGCTTGGTTCGTAATAATACTTTGTCTGCTTATCCATCTTGCCCCTCCGATTGTCCTGTCTCGCATTTCATCTTCACATAGCATTATTTAATGCCGCTTAGCACCCAAAAACAACTCTCTTGTGATGTTGATTCAGCCACCGCGAATATAAGCCAGTGTGAGCCAGCCCTCAGTTTCATTTCATAAGATCTCCCACAATTCAGTTATTGGCGCACGCCAATAACTAGTCAACATTTAATCGATAAAGGGAACGGCCATGCCAAGACCCAAAAAATGTCGCCGTCTGCAGTGCCGTCCGCCCTGCAGCCTGTTTAAGCCTAATGGGATCCCAAGCGTGGAGCTGGAGAAGATCCAGCTGGAGGCCGACGAATTTGAGGCCCTGGCGCTGGGAGATGTGCAGCGTCTGAGTCAGTTGGAGGCGGCTGCGTCCATGGGGATCTCCCGCCAGACCTTCGGCAATCTGCTGGCCAGTGCCCGCCACAAGGTGGCGACGGCGATCACTCAGGGGCAGGCCATAGTGCTGCCGACATCGAACCAATAAGGAATCATCATGATAATTGCTATGCCCATGAGCAGGGGCCGTCTGGCGGCGCATTTTACCAAGGCGCAGCGCATCGGCTTCTTCAACGAATATCACCAGCTGATCACTAGCTTCGATAACCCGGCCATAGGTGGCGGTGGTTGTCGTGCCAAGAGTGAACTGCTCAGCCTGATCAAGGCGCAGAAGACAGACATAGTGATAGTGCAGCATATCGGCGAGCGCATGCTGGGTAAGTTGCTGGCGGCTGGGATAAGCGTCAGCCAGGGTGACAACGCTGAGAGTATCGAGGTGCTGCTTAGCCAGACCCAGTTGCTGGAGCATCGTCTGCTGGACGCCTCACAGGGACGGGCTTCCCTCAATCACGCCAAGAAGGGCGGCTGCTGTGCCAGCGGGGGAAACTGTGGTTCGGCCGAGGGCGGATGTGGCTGCGGCGGTCATAAGCCTATGTCTGAGGTATCGAGTTTGCTACAAAAGCCTGAGTCAGCCCAGGGTGAACAGGCGTCTGTCTCCTATAGCGGCTTTCGACCCCTGAGTTAGGCCCATCAGTCCAGCAATTGATAGGGGCGAGCGATCGCCTCTCTTACCTCGGCCATGGCAAACACTTTCACAAAGCGAGCAAACGCCTGACCCTGAAAGTAGAGCTCGACGACGGGAAGGCTGAACACCCTGTGGGCGGCGGCAATATCGGCCTGCTGCTCACAGTCGATATAGCAGAGGTGCATCTTGGGAAATTCCTCGGCCAGCATCTGCAGCAGCCTGGGCTTGATGCTCTGACAGACGCCGCAGTGGGCGCCGCCAAAGAGCAGGAGCACGGCCTCATGGGTGGCTAAGTAGTCGACCAAGGCGTCATTCGACTCTATGTTATCTGCAATTAACTGTGCCATCTGCATTACCCTTGTCTTTCATGCTCTCTTTCGCCTCGATGCTTTCGAGAGGCTTCGCAACCGTTACGCTACTTACTGAGTATGCCTCTAAAGAGGTATTTAAATTCAATATCATAGCCTAATTTACCTACTTGGTTCACACTTCTTTTGTTCGGCTCGAATATCCGTTGTCCGCTATCTCTCCTCTGAGTAGACTGGCGGCAATAAAGCTACATTCAAAATGTTTGTTTAGTCCCTTATTCAGACCGAGGCGCAGCAGATGCTAAATATCGATGATCCTAGCGTGGTCGACAAGACACCGGCGATTTGGCGCCTGGGGTTTAGGCCCTTCTTTCTGGGTGGCGCCCTGCTGGCGACCCTGTATGTGCCCCTGTGGTTGATCACCTGGTATCTGCCTGAGATGAGCCTGCTGAGATCTCAGTTCTGGGTCAAGGTGGTACCGCTGTGGTGGCATCCCCATGAGTTGCTGTTTGGTTTTGCCATGGCGATCGTCTCTGGCTTCCTGCTCACCTCGGTGCAGACCTGGACCAATCAGCCTAGCCTCAAGGGCTGGCCCCTGGCCTTGGTATTTGCCTGCTGGTTGCTGGCGCGGGTGCTGCTATTATCGCCGTTTGAGCTGCCGGTGTGGCTGCCGGCGCTGTTTGACAGCCTCTTTTTGCTGCTAACGGCGGCCAAGCTCTGGTCTTGCATCTACCGGGTCAAGCAGTGGCGCAACATAGGCTTTCCCATCATGTTGCTGGTGGCCACGGGGATCAATCTGCTGAGTTACTACGCCCTGAGCCAGCGCGACTTCGTGCTGAGCCACCATATCTGGCAGGGCATGCTCTGGTGGCTGGGGCTGTTGATCACCATAGTGGGCGGCCGGGTGATCCCCTTCTTTACCGCGGTGCGCGTCAAACAGGCCAAACCCGAGCCGATTAAGGCGTTGGATCTCAGCCTGATCGCCTTGATGATCTTGTTGATTGCTCAGGGGATCACTAAATACCTCGCGCCCGGGGGCGAGCAAGCTTTGCTGGCGGTGACGGCGCTGGCACACCTGCTGCGCTGGAGTCGCTGGCTGCCCCACAAGACGCTCGGCGAGCCCATGCTCTGGTCCTTGCAGCTGGCCTATCTCTGCTTGCCCCTGACCCTGGCGGCGCTCGCCTGGAATATTGACGATGAAAATGCCTATCGCCATCTGCTGCATCTATTTGCCATAGGCACCATGGCCGGGCTCTGCCTGTCGATGATCTCCCGGGTCTCTCTAGGCCATACCAGCCGTGATATCTATCAGGGCCCCAAGATGTCACTGGCTTTTATGGGCATCACGCTGGCGGCGCTGTGCCGGGCCGTGATGCCGTTGTGGTTTCCCGAATATAGCGAGCTGTGGCTGTGGATCGCCGGCAGCTGCTGGAGTCTAGCCTTCGGCTGGTTTGTCTGGTGCTACGCGCCCATATTAACCCGGCCTAGAGTCGACGGACGTCCGGGCTAGCCCAGACACAATCTATCCCAGACACAAGTAGTCATTTAAATGAGTGTGGAAGTGTAATGAAGAAACTAACTGCCATCGCATTGAGCCTGCTGGGCTGGTGCACCCTGAGCCAGGTGCTCGCCGCAGATATTAGCCCCGAGGCCATGGATAGTATGAGAACCATGAAGGCCAAATATCCTAATCAGTATGCCAGCTGGCAGGCGACTTCGACCCAGGCGGCGCGCAGCGACATGCTGGCCAGCTATCCCGCCGCCATTATCCTCTGGGCGGGCTCGGCCTACGCCAAGGAGTACCATAGCCCTCGGGGGCATCAGTTTGCGGTGGCCGACGTGACCCATACCCTGCGCACAGGTGTACCGCCTGGAGAAGGCAAGAAGGGGCTGTCGGCGAGCTGCTGGACCTGTAAGTCCCCCGACGTGCCAAGGCTTATCGATGAGCTGGGGGTCGAAGGCTTCTCGGCAAAGAACTTCACCGATCTCGGCACCGAGATGAACAGCGTGGTCTACTGCAGCGACTGCCACCAACAGGGCAAGGCGGAGTTGGCCCTGCCGCGTCCTCACGCCCGCGACGCCATGGCCAAGGTCCATCTGCCCTTCGACAAGCAGGATGAGGCGATGCAAGGGGCGCAGGTGTGTGGCCAGTGTCATGTGACCTATTACTTTCAGCCGGAGCGCAGCAACAAGGTTAACATTCCCTGGATCTTCGGCAGCAGCGCGGATCTTATTGAAAAATATTACGACACCCGCCGCTTCTACGAGTGGATCCATCCCGTCTCTAAGACGCCCATCCTCAAGGCGCGTCATCCGGAGTTTGAGCATTGGAGTCGCAGCGAACACGCCAAGGTGGGTGTCACCTGCGTGACCTGCCACATGCCGGCGGCGACCGACGGCGAGGGCAAGGCCTACACCAACCATCAGGTGGGCAAGGCACTGCCAAACTATGACGCCGTGTGTCAGGGCTGCCATGAGAATAAACAGGCCTTGATGAAACAGCTCACCTCGGCCAAGTCGCAGATTGCCGAGAAGGCGAGACGCGTGGAGCAGCTGCTGGTCAAGGCCCACTATGAGGCTGGAGCCGCCTGGGATGCGGGCGCGAGCTGGGCAATTATGAACGATGCCATCATGGCGATCCGTCATGCACAGTGGCGCTGGGACTTTGCCATGTCATCCCACGGCAGCTATGCCCATAATCCTCAGGAGGCTAACGCCCTGCTGGACACGGCGATCCTTCAGGCCGAACATGCCCGCCGCGCGCTTAGCGAAATCCTCAGCATGTTGTCTGTCACCCAGGTGAACTACCCGGACATCTCCACCAAGGAGGCGGCGCAGCAGGCGGTGGGGATCGAGCTGGATAAGCTGACCGAGGCTAAGCAGGCCTTTATCAAGCAAGAGGTGGACAAACACTGGCCCGCGGTGAGCCGAACTGGTTACTAATCTACTGGTTTTCAAGTTTACGTAATTAAAAGCACCGGCCTGGATATTGGGCCGGCGTTTTTTTTGTTGCTAGCGTTTGAGCAGCGGATATTGGTTGTCGAAGGCCTGGCATTTCTCTTTAAGAAACTCGATGCAGGTGCGGACCTTGTGGCTTGGGTATTCCGTCTGCAGATAGGTGAGCTGTAGGGGGATGGGCTCGGCCAGATAGTCTGTCAGCAGCAGCTCGAGCCTGCCCTCTGTGACCTCCTGGGCCACATCGAACCAGCTCTTGTAGGCGATCCCTTCTCCCGCCAGGGCCCACTCCTTAATCACGGCGCCGTCGTTGCAACTCTTGCTGCCCGTCAGCTCGACCTCGAGGGGCTGTTGTTTGTCGGTGAAACGCCACTTGTGCCATGGGGTATTGCCGCGGTTGAGCAATAAGATCTTATGCTGGCTCAGCTGCTGAGGGTGGCTCGGGCGACCATGTCGCGCTAAGTAGCCTGGGGAGGCCACCGCCACCCTGTGCATGCGCGCCAGCTGCCGACGCATCAGGGAGGAGTCCTGCAGTTCACCGTATCTCAGCGCCAGGTGGACATTTTGAGCGATGAGGTCGTCCAGCTGATCGCCGAAATAGAGCCTCAGGGTCAGCTCGGGAGCCTGGGTCGCTAGCTCATCCAGCCAGGCTCTTACCCGGTTGCGGCCAAGATCTGAGGGGAGGGCGATGCGTAGCTCGCCCCTGAGTTCGCCTCGCTTGTCGGCGAGGGCGTCGCTGGCGCCTTGCAGCAGGCTGAGAGCCTGACGGCCTGTGTCGATGAAGGCCTGGCCCTCCTCGGTGAGCTGCATCTTGCGGGTCGAGCGGGCGAACAGCTGACAGTTGAGCTTATGTTCCAGACGCTGTAGGGCGGCGCTGGCGGAGGCAGGTGTCATGCCCAACTCGCGAGCGGCGGCCGATACGCTGTGCAGATCGGCGATGCGGATCGCCAGTTGCAGATCTTTGAGATGATACATATCAAAAATTTTTTGAAAATGATTTCAATACTAGCCTAATTATCAAATTATGTAACGGGTAATAGACTCTGTTTCATCGAACAACTTGAACTACATCTGCCGCGACCTGTCGGCATAAGGAAACCCGATGAAACTCTTTAACTCCTACCAGATGGGCCAGCATACCTTGGCTAATCGTATCGTTATGGCGCCCATGACACGCTCACGCACCAGTCAGCCGGGCAACCTGCCCAACCAGATGATGGCCACCTACTATGCACAGCGCGCCTCGGCGGGGCTGATAGTAACCGAGGCGACCCAGATCTCAGGCGATAGCCAGGGATATTCCTTCACTCCTGGCATTTATACCCAGGCACAGATCGACGGCTGGCGTCAGGTGACAGATGCGGTGCACAGTGCGGGCGGTAAGATCTTCAATCAGCTCTGGCATGTGGGCCGGGTGTCTCATCCTGTCTTTCAGGGCGGCGAGGCGCCCATGGCACCCTCGGCCATCAAGCCAGAAGGAACCCAGGTCTGGGTGGTCGATGCTGCGCACCCCGAGGGGCAGATGCTGGATTGTCCGACGCCCAGAGAGATGACCCAGGCGGATATCGACCGTGTGGTCAAGGACTTTGCCGATGCGGCGAGCAATGCGGTGACCGCCGGCTTCGATGGGGTGGAGATCCACGGCGGTAATGGTTACCTCATCGATCAGTTCCTGCGTACCAACTCTAACAAGCGCCGGGATGCCTACGGCGGCAGCGGTGAGAAACGTATTCGCTTCCTGCTTGAGGCGGTGGCGGCTGTGAGCGAAAGAATAGGCGCCGGTCGGGTCGGCGTGCGTCTCGCCCCCTTTGTGACCTTCAAGGATATGAACTGCCCCGAGATCGTCGATACCATCTTGCTGGCAGCCGGCGCGCTGTCAAAGATGGGGGTCGCCTATATTCATCTGTCAGAGGCGGATTGGGATGATGCGCCGCAGATCCCCGAGTCCTTCCGTGTGCAGCTGCGCCACCTGTTCGACGCCACTATTATCGTTGCCGGACGCTACGATCTTGCCAGAGCCAGCGAGGTGCTGAGCAAGGGCTATGCGGATCTGGTAGCCTTCGGTCGCCCCTTTATCGCCAACCCTGACCTGCCCCACAGGTTGCAGCACAAGTTGCCGCTGGCAAGCTTCGACAAGGGGCCGCTGTTTGGCGGTGGCGCCGCTGGGTATACGGACTATCCCACCGCGCGTTAGGTACGATAAAAATCTGATGAGAGGTAATCCCCTAGCTCCAAGGGTTAGTACAAGGGCTAGAGGATTAATCGACTCAGTGTCTGAGGTCAGAGATCAGGTGCCACTGCCTGCGGCCCATCTCCAATATCACACCTACGGCGAGTCCGGCGGCGGTATTGATGGTCAGGCAGACGGCAGCGGTGGATAAGATCACAAAGATGCAGAAGGGTTTACCATCGAGAAAGCGTTTCGACCAGGCCAGTTGCAGGCCGGCGATCGCCAGCAGACTTCCCAGGATCGCAAGAGGGATCAGGGACAGCACCTGGGCTATGGTATCGCCCCAGCACAGGGCGACCAGCAGGCAGCAGATACCGAACAGGGCCGGGGCGCGCCAGCTGCGGGCACCAAAGTGATACTGCACCGCCAGGCCGCCCGCGCCATGGCACATGGGCGTGGCGCCCAGTGGTGCCAGTAGCAGGTTTGCCCAGCCCGAGCTGGTGGCCAGGCGCCGCGGCGCGAAACGTTTGTCATCGATTAGCCTATCTTGGGGAAACTTCTCTCCGGCCATGGCCGAAGTGGCGATCACCGCATTGGTGAGTGTGAGTGCCAGTTGCGGTAGCACTAACAGCAGGGCGGCAGATTGCCACTCGTCGATATTGGGCCAGCCCAGTTGCCAGTCAGTGGTGCCCGACAGGGTGAAACTGGGGGCCGAGCCCTGGTTTGCCTGCCACAGCACGCCTAGCACCAATACCAGGGGCATGGCCAGGTAGGGAAGCGGCATGAAACGGCTCATAAACAGGGCGCTGAAGGCCAGTATGCCGATGAGCCAGGTGCCGCTCATCATCTGCCCGCCCATCCAGATGAGTTGCAGGCCGATAGCCAGTTGTATACCTATGCTCACGGCGGGGGATAGCTGTTTGGCCATCCAGCCGATGGCGCCGCTATAGGCCAGCAGCAAGAGTATGAGTCCCATCAGGATACCGCTGGCCTGCAGCATGCCGGGCGTGAGTCCCTGGGCGATCACCAGCGCCGCGATCACCTTCATCGGCTGCACAGGAATGGGCCGACGATAGAAGTAGGCGGTAAAGAGGGCGAACAGGCCGAAGCCGAGAAAGATCCCCTGAGGGGAGAAATGGTTGATGGCGATCAGGCCGAGCACCAGTGGCAGAAAGGTGCCGAGATCGGCGAAGGCACCGCTGAATTCTCCTATGTGTTTGTTTAGCTGGTTAACGTCTTGGGTGTTACATCTCATATTACTTGCCGTGGGAAATCATCACTCATTTCATGGCAAATTTAATGCCATGTTTTTTGTAGGCTTTTATCGGTAAAACCGAGGCAAAATGGGCCATTTGGCTAAAGTGGGTGAGACAAGTTGTCACACTCTTGGTCGCCACTGGGTCAAGAGATCTCAACATTAATTATTGCTAATCATTCAAAAAGTGTGCGATTGCTGCGGATTTCTGGTCGGACGTGTGTGTTAGTGTTTCGCTTCTGTCAAATGAAAAAGGGGTCAAGTGATGGAAGAGAAGCAGTTAATCAAATTGGGGATTGTGCCTTTGATGGTGGTGACGACATTCTTGCTATCGGCTTGTGCCAGCCAGAGAGACATTATGATAGACCAAGGATATCCGGTCGCCTATGCCGATGGTTACGACGATGGATGCCATAGTGGTAATAAGGCGGGCGGCAGCCTGTTCGATCAGTTCAAGAAGGATGTCGCCAAGTTCGACGCCGATAAACAGTATGCTCAGGGATGGTCCGACGGCTTCAAGCAATGCGAGTCTGAGCAGGAAGCGATTCAGCGCCAGGTGAGACTGAATCTGGAGCAGCAGAAACTCGACGAGCAGAAGAAACATAATGCCTGGGAAGAGAAGAAGGCGATGGAGCGCGAGGCGCTAAAGGGGGTAGACACCAGCGGCCTGAAGAGCCTGTCTCAATCTTAGCGACTAAGCTTAGGTTAAATGCAAAGGCCCGCGAGCGGGCCTTTCTTATGCCTTAAAACTGGTTGTGCATATCGTTTAAGGCGTTGTGTAGCAGCTCGTCGTCATGGGCACTGGCATGCTGATCGTCTCTGGGATCGTCGATATCCACAAGCGATGGATGAGGCTTCTCTTTCTCATGCTCCTCCAGCAGCGGGTTGTCGAACTGATCCGCCGGGGTCAGGGTGAGATCGTCGGCGTCGAAGTGCTCCGTGGCCATCAGGGGCGTCTCCAGATCAGGCTGAGGCTTAGTGTGATTCTCGACTTGCGCCAGATCCTGCTGACTCAGCCCCACCATCTGCAGATAGTGATCCACGGGGGCGAGCGCCGCAGCCATAGCTGGGCGGGCGTCCGCCTCTGTATGAGAGGGTTCGGCGCCACTCGCCGCCAACTCATGGGGATGATTAACAGGCTTCTCATCTTGATCCGCCGGGTGCCGAGCATGCCTATCCTCTGCCTCGCCTTCGCTTGCCTGGATGACGATGACCTGGGCGTCATCACTGGCGTCCTGGTTGTCATCCCATTGGGGAGTATCGTGCAGCTCAGGCGGCGGTGGCGGCGGGGCTGGGCTAGTGGTGACAGGGGTGACCGTCATATCTACCAACTGGGTCGATAGTTGGTTATGACCACTGTGACCGTGAACATAGGTGATATCCAGATTCACTTCCACATCCACATTGGAGGAGTGGCTGTCGTGATAGAGGATATGAAAGATATCGTGATGGGTTTCCGAGGTGGTTTCCCCCGCCCAGTGGGTGCCGCCGGCAGCCTTGTCGCCAGGTGTCGGTGCCTGGTTATAGACATAATCCACATGGCCGGTATCTGGATCTATGGTGAGTGTGCCGTACTGGCCCCTGAGGCTCAGGGTGGGGTGACCATGACCGTCATCGATCGCCCAGGCGCCAGTGGTAGGGGCGTTGGGGGTAAGCTGTTGCAGTAGCGGCGGCGCAATCAGATCGCCCGAGATGTGGGAGCCTATGGCGCCAGTCCCCGTCGGCGTGGGCGGCGTAAGAAAACTCATGCTGGGGATCGGGTTTGCGTGGTCGACCACATACAGGGGGCTGCTCATCTGTGCCTGGTTACCCGCCAGATCGCTGACCATGGCCTTGATCTCTAGGCTGCCGCCCGGCAAGGCATCGACCTCGGCGGCGCTCAGCTGAGTGCTCCAGCAACCGTTATGCACGTTGGCATGGTATTGCTGTCCACCGATGGAGACGGTCACCCTCTGCCCCTCTTCGACATTAGTGACCGTGCCGCTGATGGTAAGGGCTTGATGCTGCTCGCCGGCCTGTAGCATGTTGTCGCCGGCGATGGGGTTCATGTCTATGCTGGCCTGGGTATCGACCCGGTATTGATGGCTCTCCGTGGCGCTTCCCTGGTTACCGGCAAGATCTGTGGTGGTCAGGGAGGCATTGATCTCATGGGCGCCGGCCAGCTCGCTACCGGGCACCTGCACGCTGAAATGCCCTTGGTTGTCCACCTGTCCCTGATAGGTCTGTTGCCCTATGGCCAGGGTGATTGGCGTACCGGCGGGCACCTCGCTGTTGACGCTGCCCGTGACCGCTATGCTTCTGCCTGCCTCGGCGGCATTGACCAGATTATCTGGCGTGATGGCGTCGAGTCGTATCTGGGGGAGCGGCGCCTGATTATCCAGCTCAAAGTCGAGTTGGGTGTGGGGTGATGCGTGGCCGAAGGCGTCGGTCTGGCGCACCCACAGTTGGTTGTGGCCCTGCACCGGGGTAAATTGCGACTGCCAATGCTGACCGCCGTCGATCGAATATTCCACTTGCATGCCCGCGAGCTGGCCACCTATGGTCAGGCTGGCGTCTGTGGTGATGCCATCGCTGCTGGATTGGCCGGTATCATGGGTCAGCGCCAGGGTGAGAGGGGGAATATTGGTGTTGAGGCTGAGCGGTAAGCCGTTAAATTGGCTGCTGCTGGCCGAGGCCTGATTGCCCGCTACGTCTTGCCCGCGCACGCTGATGGTGAGCTCGCCATCGGGCAGCGATGAGAGGTCGATATGCTCGAAATTAATATACTGATGATCGGGATGACTCACGCTGCCACCTATGGCGCCGTGATGTTGAGGGTCGATCACCAAGGGCTGACCGCCGCCACTGCTGCCGATCACCAGCTGAGTCAGCTCGCTATCCTTGGGCAGGTAGACCTGCACCACCAACTCGCCATGGCCATTCAGGGAGGCGCTATGTACGGCTATGTCTGTCTGGGTGTCGAGTGTGAACGCCAGCGGTGTGGACTGCACAGTTTGTTGATTGCCGGGGGCCTGGGCACTGGCAGTGATCTGGTGCGCGCCCTCGCTCAGGCCGCTGAGTGCGACGCTGTAGTGGCCCTGAGCATCACTTAACACACTGGTGAGCTTGTTGCCTTGCTCATATAGGGTGACCAAGGAGAAGGGGATGTCCGTCTGCCCTTCGACCACTGGGTGAGTGTCATGGGTGATCCCGTCGCTGTCAGAGGCGCCGGTATCGCTGCTATGACTCAGAGTGAGGGTGATGGCGTTGCCTATGGTCTGTGTCGGGGGCAGCTGTGGTTTAGTGTCCACCAGCTGCGATGGGCTGGTGACAGTGGCATGCAATTGGGGTTGCAGGCCTGCGGAGGTTGGCGCTGTGAGGCTAACCCTGGCATCGAAGCTGATAAATTTGGTCTCGCTGCCGCCATGGTTATCACTGACCCGCACCTCGAAGGTGTCTGTGCCTTGGTACTGACCGCTGGCCTTGTCGTAATGCATGCCGGCGACGCTCTGATTGAGGTGGTAGCTGTAGGCGCCTGTGTCTGGGTCGACAACCAGGGTGCCAAATTGTCCCGTTTGCTGGGCAACCGAGAAGCTGTGGCTGTCTTGGCTGTCGGGATCTTGTACCGTGAGATGCCCAGTGGTGCTGGAGAGCTGCGCCACGTCTAGCTTGGGAGCATCGTTGGTGCCGGTTATCTTGATGACGATATCCTGCGCCGTGCCGTCTAAGGTATAGACTCTGTGGGTAACCAAGACCTCCTGATGTTCGCTCAGCTGTTGTAGCCTGGCGTTGTCGACGTCGTAGGTCCAGCTGCCGTCGGCGCCGATATGTAGGCTACCGCCGAAGGGATCGTCCACTTGTGTCGCCGTGCCCGCTTGGAAGGCCGCCTGTCCCGCGTCGGGATCCTGCACATTGAGCTGGCCCGAGATGGCTATCTGGTTGTGGGCGTCCTGATGTTGATCTTCGACTAGCTCGCCCCGGGTATCCCCTGAGACCTGGGCCTGATCACTCACCGCTGCCAGTGTGGTGCTGGCGCCTGTGTGAGTCACTCCGCCGTGGGCATCTTTGACGTCATAGGTAAAGTGTACCTCGCCGTTGTAGTCTTTCTCTGGCGTGAAGGTGAAGCTGCCGTCGGGGTTGGTGGTGATAGTTCCATGATCGGCCTGGAGATTGGCGACCGTAAGTAGTCCGGCGTCGTTGTCGTCGATATCCTTGGCGTTGGCTAGCAACTGCGCCGGGGTGAGCCGCATCTGGGTATCTTCCTGGCCGGCTGGAAGTATCTGGGTGGCGCTAACCACGGGGGCATCGTTGGTGCCCTCTAGGGTGATCGTGATATCTTTACTTGTGCCATCGGCGCTGTAGACTCGATAGACGACCTGCTCAAACTGTCCCTTACCCAAGTGTTGGAGGGCGTTATTTGAGACTACGTACTGCCACACTCCATGCTTCTCGATATCCAGGCTGCCACCGAAGGGATCCGAGATTGCCTGAGCGTCGTGAGTCGCTCTAAAATAGCTCTCCCCCTTATCTGGATCATGAACGTCCAGGGACCCAGTGTAGTGCAGGGTATTGTGCGCATCGCCGGCAGGATAATAATCTTCCTTAAGGTTGCCCTTGTCTTCTCCCGTGATGACGGCGGCATCGTCTTGTCCTGAGATCTTGATAGTGATCGGCTGCTCTGTGCCATCGACGCTATGCACCATCAGGGTTTCGCTGAGGTACTTGCCAGATTTGAGACCTTGTATCGCGGGCTGGGCGTTATCCGCAGTGTAGGTCCAGTGGCCGAGATCGTTGATGGTGAGGGTGCCGTATTGGCCTTGCAGGCTGGTGGCGATGAACTGCGCTTCGCCATGATCGGCATCGGTTACGCTCAGGGCACCGTCCACCCTGAGCTGACCCTGATAGAGATCTCTGTCTTCGGTAACCGCCCCCGTTGCAGCACCGCCAATCACAGCCCTGTCGTCCGTGCCATTGATGGTAACCGTGACTTTCTGCTCGCTGCCGTCAATGCTGTGAACAAACAGGGTCTCGGTGAGTGACTCGCCGGACTTGAGCCCCTGAATGGCGGCCTGGGCATTGTCGGCTGTGTAAGTCCAGTGGCCTAAGTCATTGATTGTCAGGGTGCCGTACTGACCCTGAAGTGTGGTGGCGATGAACTGGTTTTGGCCGGTGTCGGCATCGGTCACCGTGAGCGCGCCATCGACTCTTAGCTGCCCCTGATAGAGGTCTTTGTCTTCGGCAACCGACCCGGTTGAAGCGTCGCCAATGACCGCCTTGTCGTCGGTGCCATTGATGGTCACGGTGACCTTCTGTTCGGTGCCATCGATTGAGTGTACATAAAGAGTTTCGGTGAGTGATTCGCCAGACTTGAGCCCCTGAATGGCGGTTTGAGAATTGTCGGCTGTGTAAGTCCAGTGACCGAGGTCGTTAATAGTGAGCGTGCCGTATTGGCCTTGCAAGCTGGTGGCAACAAATTGGTTTTGTCCGCTGTCGGGATCGGTGACAGTGAGCGCGCCATCGATCCTGAGTTGACCCTGGTACAGATCTTTGTCTTCGGTCATGGCTCCCGTGGCGGCGCCACCAATGACTGCCTTGTCATCAGTGCCATTGATGGTGACTGTGACTTTCTGCTCGCTGCCGTCAATTGAGTGAACAACCAGAGTCTCGGTGAGTGACTCGCCGGATTTGAGTCCCTGAATAGCGGTTTGAGCGTTGTCGGCAGTGTAAGCCCAGTGACCGAGATCGTTGATGGTCAGGGTGCCGTATTGGCCCTGCAAACTAGTGGCGACAAATTGCGCCTCGCCGTGGTCGGCATCGGTGACCGTCAGCGCGCCATCGACTCTTAGTTGGCCTTGATAGAGATCTCTGTCCTCGGTCACGCTGGCTGATGCGGCGCCGCCAATCACAGCCTTATCGTCGATGCCATTGATGGTGACAGTCACCTTCTGCTCGCTGCCGTCAATGCTGTGAACATATAGAGTTTCGGTGAGTGACTCGCCGGACTTTAGCCCCTGAATGGCGACCTGTGAGTTGTAGGCCGTGTAAGTCCAGTGGCCGAGATCGTTGATAGTCAGGGTGCCATATTGGCCCTGCAGGCTGGTGGCAATGAACTGGTTTTGGCCGCTGTAGGCATCGGTCACCGTCAGCGCACCGTCCACCCTCAGCTGTCCCTGATAGAGGTCTCTGTCTTCGGTAACCGCCCCTGTTGAAGCGCCACCAATGACCGCCTTGTCGTCCGTGCCATTGATGGTGACAGAAACCTTCTGCTCTGTACCATCGACCGAGTGTACATAAAGAGTTTCGGTGAGTGACTCGCCGGACTTTAGCCCCTGAATGGCGGCTTGGGAGTTATCGGCCGTGTAGGTCCAGTGGCCGAGGTTGTTGATGGTCAGGGTACCGTATTGGCCTTGCAGGCTGGTGGCAATGAACTGGTTTTGGCCACTGTCGGCATCGGTCACCGTCAGCGCGCCATCGACCCTTAGCTGCCCCTGATAGAGATCTTTGTCCTCAGTTACAGTTCCCGTGGCCGTGCCGCCTATTACCGCTTTGTCGTCGGTGCCATTGATGCTGACTGTGACCTTCTGCTCTGTGCCATCAATGCTGTGAACAAACAGGGTCTCTGTGAGTGACTCGCCGGACTTGAGTCCTTGAATGGCTGTTTGAGCGTTGTCGGCGGTGTAGGTCCAGTGGCCGAGGTCGTTAATAGTCAGAGTGCCATATTGGCCCTGTAGGCTGGTGGCGATAAATTGCGCCTCACCATGATCAGCGTCGGTGACCGTGAGCGCGCCATCGACCCTTAGTTGCCCCTGAAAGAGATCTTTGTCCTCGGTTACAGTCCCAGTGGCCGTGCCGCCTATAACCGCCTTATCGTCGGTACCATTAATGGTGACGATCACCTTCTGCTCTGTGCCATCGATTGAGTGTACATAAAGAGTTTCGGTGAGCGACTCACCAGCTTTTAGCCCCTGAATGGCGGTTTGAGAGTTATCGGCGGTGTAGGTCCAATGACCGAGGTCGTTAATGGTCAGGGTGCCGTATTGGCCTTGCAGGCTAGTGGCGATGAACTGGTTTTGGCCACTGTCGGCATCGGTGACCGTCAGCGCGCCGTCGACTCTTAGTAGGCCCTGATAGAGGTCTTTGTCTTCGGTCACGGCTCCCGTGGTGGCGCCAATCACCGCCTTGTCGTCTGTACCATTGATGGTGACCGTGACCTTCTGATCGCTGCCATCAATTGAGTGAACAACCAGAGTCTCGGTGAGGGACTCGCCAGACTTGAGCCCTTGTATCGCGGACTGAGAGTTGTCGGCTGTGTAGGTCCAGTGCCCCAAATCATTGATGATGAGTGTGCCGTATTGGCCTTGCAGGCTGGTGGCAATGAAGTGAGCATCGCCGCCATCGGGATCGATCACCGTCAGTTGCCCCGATGTCTGTAGCTGCCCGGCGACCAGGTCTCTGTCTTCTGTCACCGAGCCGCTGGCCATGCCATGGATGATGGCTCGCTGATCTGCGCCGTGAACTTCTATTGTCACTATCTGGCTGACGGGTTGTCCCGAGCTGTCGGTTGCCGTGACTCTGAAGGTCTCAGTGGCCACCTGGCCTGCATGTAGGGCCAGGGTGTTGGGCGAGCTATTATCGAGCCGATACTGCCAGACACCTGTATCTGGGTCGATCACTAGCTCGCCATAGACGCCTGATGAATGGGGCACCGCCCAATGAATGCTGTCTCCCGTGTCCGGATCCGTAGCGATCAATTGTCCCGATACCCGATCAACCGAGCCCAGCTCGTTGAGGCTGGCGTGATGAACTCCGGAGATCACCGGCAGATCGTTACTGCCCTCGACGGCGACGCATATGACGCTGCTGACTCTGTTGCCCAGATTGTCTGTGGCCGTAATGGTAAAGGTTTCATTGTGGTGCTCGCCTTCGAACAGGGCATTGGTCTTGGCATCGAAGTTATTGAGGTGATAGTGCCACTCACCCGTGCTGGGATTGAGCACAAGATCGCCATATTGCCCCTTGCTGGTCTCCACCGACCAGGTGACGGCGTCCTTAGTGTCGCCGCTGGCCGCGAGTTTGCCCGATACCGTATCGATAACACTATTTTCTTTAATCGTTTGAAAATCTTGTTGACTATCAATGTGTAACGGATTTTCATGCGTGCCAGTGCCAGTGCCAGTGCCAGTGCCAGTGCCAGTGCCAGTGCCAGTGCCAGTGCCAGTGCCAGTGCCAGTGCCAGTGCCAGTGCCAGTGCCAGTGCCAGTGCCAGTGCCAGTGCCAGTGCCAGTGCCAGTGCCAGTGCCAGTGCCAGTGCCAGTGCCAGTGCCAGTGCCAGTGCCAGTGCCAGTGCCAGTGCCAGTGCCAGTGCCAGTGCCCGTCAGCGAGACCTGTGGGTCGGTAGTGGGGCGGTCAGTTGTTGGGGGCTGAGTGCCTGTTTGCTGAGTGCCTGGCTGCTGTGTCGAGCCTGTGCTCGGCTGTGGTGGCTTATGAGCTTGTGTCTCGCTAATCGTCAGGGTCACCTGAAAGGCGGGCGGCTTGCCGTCTGAGGTGAGGGCGTGAGCAAGAGGCGTCAGGCTTGGGGTCTGGGCTGTGCCTTTTTCGAAGCCGCTAAACTCCTCTATTCCCGTGGTCTGCGCTGCGCGGTGGGCCAGCTTATTATGCGGCTGTGCCGCATTTGCTTGTGCTCCTGGCGCTTGAGCTTCCTGTGGCTGGGCTTCTTGTGGCTGAACCTCTTGGGACTGACTTTGCTGTGACTGAGCCGCTGACGCCATCTTATCGTCTAATTCTGTTGAGCTTGGTGTCTGCTCTGCCTGAGCCATTGGGCCCTGATCTGCACTATTTGCCAGATCTGCATCTAGTTGCTCTGGCTCTGCGCCTGCGCTGGCGGCTGTGTGCCAAGGCTTATCTGCCACCAGATCTTGATTGAAGCGGCTCGTTGTCTTGCCATCGCGATACTCTTCGGCTTTGAGCTTTTGGACCGCCTTGTCCTGCGCCCTGGCGAGACGTTTCGCCTCGCGCTCACGTCGCTGAGCCTCTGTTAACGGTTCCGGCTCGCTCGCCGCCTGCGAATTGGTTTGCGGCTTAGCCCGATTCCTAGCCTGACTAGATTCGTCCTGAGGTGGCGTGTTGGGGCGCTTATCTTGGCTCATGGCGTTCTCCTAACGTTCACCAAAGGCTTCGGTCACATTGGTAAAAACGGGCTTCCACAGGTATTGGAAGACTGTCTTGTCGCCTGTCACTATGTCGGCTTCTCCCGTCATGCCGGGGATCAACGCCAGCTTGTCGGGTTGGTCGCCGAAGTAGGGCTTGTCTATGGCGATCTGTACCTTGTAGAAGACGCCACCCTTCTCGTCGGCGTCCGTGCTGGGGGAGATCTTCTTCACCAGCCCATCGATGGCGCCGTAGCGGCTGTAGTCGAAGGCATCTATCTTGATGCGGGCCTTCTGCCCGACGGTGACGAAGCCTATGTCTCTTGGGGACAGTTTGGCCTCTAGCAGCGCAGTGGGTGTGGTAGGGACTATCACCGCCACGGTACCGCCTGGCTGGATCACGCTACCCGCCGAGTTGTTGGGGATAGATTGAATGATGCCATCTACAGGTGAGGTGACCCGGTTCTGCTGCACCAGGGAGTCAGAGGATTTGAGCCGGGCAACTATGCCCAGCAGTTCGGCCTGGGCGTCGGTGCGTTTCTCACCCACCTCGTTGAAGAGGCTCGCCTGCTTCTGGGCCAGTTGTTTCTCTTGATTGTCTATGTTGCGTTGCAGCACGCTGCGACGCCCCTCCAGCACCTTGAGCTCACGGATATAGGCGTCGAGCTTCTGTTGTGACTCCAGCATTCTAAGCTTAGAAACTGCCTGTTGCTCCTTGACCGAGTTCATCATCTTGAGGGTCTGTTCTACCGAGCGGATCTGATCCTTGAGCGGGGTGATCTCCTGCTCGACACTGGCCAGCTCAGCCTCAGACTTGGCCACATCAGATTCGGACAGGGCGATGATCGCCTGCTTCTCCTGATTCATACGTGCCAGGGCGTTGATGTGCTGAGCCACCAGGGCGGGGAAGCCTAGCTGATAGGCGTTGAAGTCGGGCTCGCGCTCCTCGAGGAAGGCGGTGTATCTCTCTATCTTCAGCTCCAGGTTGGCCTGCTTGCTTTGTAGCTCCTCCTTCAGCGCCTGGCTGTCGGTGGCGACAAAGTTAGCGATAAGGTCGCCCTTCTGGACCAGATCTCCCTCGGCGACGGCGATCGATGCCAGGGTGCCGCCGGTCTGGCTCTGGATCACCTGCCTGTGACCCAGAGGCACCACCTGGCCTTTGGCCTTGGCGATCTCCTCTATGTTGGTGAAGATAGACCAGATCAGCAGAATGAAGACGGCCGTGGCGATAAAGAAGGTGATGCGGCGAATGGCGCGCTTCTCGGCGGGCGCCTCGACGGCCTCGGTAAATTCGTGTTCAGGCCATGAACGCTGAGTGAGTTGGCTGTCATTCATTTTGTGAGGCCTCCATGCTGGGGGTTGAGTCCTGGTTGGTTGCACCTTGTGTCGTCACACTGTCTTGGTTAGGCAGCGGACCTGCGTAGACCACAGTGCCCTTGTCGAGGATCACCACCTTGTCGGCCTGTTGAATCAGTGCCTGATCGTGAGTGGTGAATAGGATGGTGGTCTTGCCCTTGAGATGCCTGAGGGTCTGGATAAAGGCCTGTCTGGCAAAGGGATTGCGATTGGCTATCGGCTCATCCATCACCAGCAGGGGGGAGCCTTTCAACAGGGCCCTTGCCAGGCTGATATAGCTGCTTTCTACCGCCGAGAACATGCTGGTGCCGCGGGAGAATAGGTTGGCATCTATGTTCTGTTTCAGCGCCTGCAGTAGCGAGGCGCCGCCGGCATCCGTGAGGGCCTGCTTAAGCTCTTCGTCGCTGGCCTCTGGCTTGGCCAGGCGCAGGTTGTCCGCCAGGGTGCCGGGTAAGATCTCGCTGTTGGTGGGGCTGTAGGCGGCCCACTGACGGAAGATCTCAGGGTCGAACTGTTTCAGGTTTTTGCCGTTGACGGTGACGAAGCCGGCCTGGGGCTCGATAACTCCTATGGCGGTGAGCAGCAGCGAGGTCTTGCCGCTGCCGTTGGGGCCTATGATGGCCACCGTCTCGCCGGCTTCGATGTCGAGGGTGACACCGGAGAGGGCGGGCTCGCTATCGGCGCTGTATCTCAGGGTCACATGCTTAAAGGAGAGCGTTGGTGTCTGGTTGAGATTTGGCGAGTCGAGCCTGAGCTCATTGAACTCTGTGGTCACGCCCATGAAACGGTCGAACTGATCGACGGCGCCCTTGAGCAGGGTAAATTTCTGCCGCGAGGCGAAGGCCAGCTGCGCCGGGCCTGTGATCCGCCAGATCAACATGACGCAGGCGATCAGCGCTCCCGGGGTGATGCTCTGGTTGAGCACCAGGAAGATGCCGGTAAACACTGTGGCTAGGGCGGCAAACAGCCCCATGGCATGGGCCACCGCCGCGTTGAGTCCCGCACGTTTGCTGTAGAGA
The DNA here is from genome assembly GCF_019457575.1 of Shewanella alkalitolerans. Classification (NCBI taxonomy): domain Bacteria; kingdom Pseudomonadati; phylum Pseudomonadota; class Gammaproteobacteria; order Alteromonadales; family Shewanellaceae; genus Shewanella; species Shewanella alkalitolerans. Next base: position 578,883 of record NZ_CP080422.1, read on the forward strand.
AAGTTCTGCCGACAATTTTCCCGGGCGCGGCGCATAAATTGCTCGTACCAGGCACCACTCTCGCCGGCGCTCTTAAGCGGTAGCAGGTGAGTCGAGAGCTCGTTCAGGCTGTTCTGATATTCGCCGCTGATGGTGGGTGCGGCGGCCTGGGTAAATTTGTCCAGCGCCTTCATCACCAGATAGAAGAGCAGCAACATGCATAGCGGCACCAGCACCAAAACACCACTCAATAGGGTAATGGCGACCAGAGCGATGAGGGTAAAGGGCAGATCGATGAGGCCGCCTCCGCCAGGGCCGGCCACCAGGCTGCGTACCTTCTCGGCGTTGCGCATCCTAGCGATATGGCTGGAGAGGCCGACACGTGAGAGCAGGCTAAGGGGCATGCTCAGCAGGCGGTTGAAGGTAATGCCGGAAAGATCCCTTGCGAAGCGATTGCTAACATTGGCCAGCGCCTGTGCCCTAAGCAGTCGACTGGCGACAAAAATTCCCAAGGCCAGGGCCGCACCTAGAGCTATGCTGGGTAGGATCTGCGGCGCCTGACCGCCGATGACCCTGTCGTACACCGCCATGGTAAAGAGGGGAATGGCGAGGCCACTCAGGCTGGATAGCAGACTCAGCCAGAAGATGGGGCGATACCAGGGCCTGAGCTTGGCGAGATGGGAGGCAAACACGCTGCTGCTTCGGCTCTGGGCCGGTAGGCTCTCCACCAGAAACATATGGCCGGTGCTCGGCAGCTTGTCGAGTGTGAGCCATTGATTATCTTGGCTTAAGTATTGAAAACTGTGGTTGCTGCGCCTTGCCACCATAGGTTCGCCATCCTGTGGTAGCAAGATGAAAGGGTAGACGCTGTGGACCAGGAGGTTAGCATCCAGTGCCTGCACCTTGATGCCCACATAATGCTTCTTCAGCAGAATATAGGCTTCGAGATGGGTGAGCCTGTCGTGGAGATCGCTCTTGTCTATGTTGCTGGCCTGCACGCTAAGGCCCAGCTGATGGAACAGGGCGATCAGCTGCGACTTGGGCAGATGTATTGGATCCAGGTGCTGACTCATTAGCGCGCTCCTCCTTGACCTTGACCTTGACCTTGACCTTGGCTGGCCAGCTCGCCCTGCTCGCCGAGTGCGATCTGCATGTCGCTCAGCGCCGCGACCTCATCGAAATAGGAGGCGATGACAACCGTCATCTGCCCGCGTCGCTCCATTAACACCTGTAGCAGGCGGGCCTGGGAGTCGGCATCCAGTGAAACCATAGGCTCATCCAGCAGCAGGATGGAGGGGGACTGCGCCAGGGCCCGTACCAGGGCGATCAGCTTGATTGCGCCCTTGTTGAGCACCTGATTCTCATTGCTGCCCACCTGGGTCTGATAACCCGCCGGCAGCTGCGCCAGGGTGGCCGATAGGCCGAGTTGGTCGGCGATCAGCATGGCGCTGGCCTCACGCTCGCGGCGAAATAGCGTCATGTTATCCAAGATGGAGCCGCTGAAGAGGCTGGCCCAAGGGGGAACATAGCAGATGGATTGACGGTACTCGAAGCCGTCGTGATCCTGCTGCGGCACACCCGCGATGGCGATCTGTCCACTATCCAGTTGGTGATAGGCCCCTATGGTGCTCAGCAGCAGGCTGGCATGGGTCATGGGGTTGGAGGTGACGGTGGCGATGGCGCCTGCGGGGATGGTGAGGCTGATGTTGTCGAGCCGGGCGCTGGTCTTCTCGGCGCTGACACCCTCGAAGCGAATGGGGCCGAGGGGCAGTTTTTGTTGATAGCGGGTCTGGCCGTTAAAGGTCTCCTGAGGCGTCGCGATCAAAGCATTGACCTGATCCATCGCCTCCTTGGCGCTGACATATTTGGCTCTCAGGCTGCCGATGGCGCTTAAGGGGGCGACGGCGCGACCAGCTAGGATGGAGCAGGCCGCCAAGCCACCTGTGGTGAGGTTACCGTTGAGCACCTCGAAACAGCCTATCATCACCAGGCACAGGGTGGTGGCCTGGGCGGTGCCCTGGATCAGCTCCTGTAGTTTCGCCGACAGCCAGTCGACCTCCTCCTGCTGGGCGAGGCGCTGATGATTGATCTTCTTATAGGCGTAGGTCATGCGGGACTCGAGGGCCATCGCCTTGGTGGTAGTGAGCCCTGAGAGCACCAGCATCAAGAGGCGGGTACGTTCATCCTGGCTCAGGCTTAGCTCCTTAGTGGCAAGAGAGAGTTTCTGCCCCAGCTGCCACACCCTCACGCCGGCGATCAGCCAGACGACTAAGGGGATAAACACCAGCGGCCCGCCTATGTAGGCCACCAGGGCGAGGAAGATGATCACGAAGGGGAAATCCATCAGCGCCACGGCCGCCTGGCCGGAGTAGATGTCGCGCATGGCCGCTATGCTGTGGATGCCGTGGGAGATCTTGCCCGCGCCGAGATTCTCTATGTGGTGGTAATCGGCATTGAGGAGACGTTTCACCACCCGGGTGATGGTGTGCAGCTCATAGTTGGCTGCCGAAGCGCCCAGCAGCCAGCTACGGGCGTACCTGAGTATCAGCTCCAACAGGATGGCGATAGCGACTCCAATCACAAGAACCGTTGCCGTCCCGTGTGCCTCGTTGGGCAAGATACGATCGTAGATCTGTAACATGGTGAAAGGCAGGGCGAGTGAAAGCAGATTGATAAACACAGAGGTGAGGAGCAGTTCGTTGAACGACTGATTCTGTGCGAGCAAACGAAAGGTTTTAACCATCTATGCCGTCCCTTGGAATAATTGGTGATTAAACAAGAGTGTAGTTCAATGTTGCTAGGACTAAAGCTAGCAGCTAAGACAAGGGTTAGATATAAGACAAATTTCTATACTTTTGATTTAGCTGCAAAGCTTGCCTCGTCATTATTTTGAGCGGATTGGCAGCCTGGTGGATTGGTTTACTAAATGGGTGAGTTCGATGGGCAAAAAAAGAGGCCTGGTGAACCAGACCTCTTTGCTGCAGGGAGATGACGAAAGGGGATTACAAATTACTTGGCGTGTTTAGCGCCTTTCTTGTTCTTCATTGGGTCGCCGTCGTAACCTAAGGCTTGCCAATCTAAACGCGTGCCCTTGTTGTGGCAGTCGTTACACTTGAGCGCCTGGTCTTTTGGCGAAACCATGTGGTTAATGCGCCACCACATCTCGGTTTCGGCAAAGCCATGCTCACCACTGTACTTGATGCCTTGCTGGGCCAGTGCCTGGTTAGCCTCCATGCCAAGCTTGGCGGCCTTATCCCAGTCGAACTCTTTCCAGTAGCCGCCCTTGCCATAGACCTTGGCGGTAACGAAGATGTTCTGTTTCTTGTCGTAGATCTGCTTGCCGCGATGCACCTTGAATGGGTAGATCTTGGCGGTCTTGTCTGTGATATCACCCAGTGGCGAAGTCAACTTAGTGACCTTGGATGGATCCATCTTGTCACCCACCATGTAGGCATCGGCCTTGCCGTTGTACCAGGCGTACTCAGGCTTGACCATCTTGCCCCAGACGAAGCTGCCTTTCTTCTTCATGAAGGTGTGCTTGCCATACTCGTCCACGGTTTCCTCTTGATCGCTACCCGCGGTCGACCAGTCCCAGCTCATCTTGGTGGGTTCGTTACGGGCGAAGAATGGAATGTGACAGGTCTGACAGGCGACACTGGCCGTATGGGTGTTGAGGCGCTTGTTGGCGTGTGGCGCGCTATCGTGGCAGTTTTCACAGCCGATATCGTTCTCACCGCCTGGCGATACGCCCATGGCATTACCTGTGATCTGGTGTTGCTGTGTGGTGTGACAGGTCTGGCACTGGAAGTCATTGCCATCGCTGTCCATGTGCACGTCGGTGGCCTTGTCGGGATAGGCCATGGAGGAGTCGAGATCCCCATGCTTCACCGCGTCGCCGCCGCCACCGTAGAAGTGGCAAGAGCCACAGTTGTCACGTACCGGCATGCCGACATTTTGTGCCACCCGTTCCAGGTTGACCTTAGCCAGGGCCTCGCCGGCACCGGCAGGGTCTTTAACATAGGTACCTGTGGTGTCGTGACATACCAGGCAGTCAACCTTGGTCATGTCGCTAAAGTCGAAGTTGTTGTCTTTCCAGCCATAGCCTGCGTGACAGCTGGTACATCTAGGCTCGTTGCCGGCGATAGAAGTACAGAAGTTGTTGATGGCGTTTTTCTTACCCCGTTTAACTGTGCGCCCGGGCAGCTTCTGCTCCAGTTCCCAGGTCCAGTGAGAAGACTTCATAAAGTCTTTGGCGTGATCTTCATGGCATTCGATGCACTGCTCGGTCACCTGAGAGCCCTGAGTAAAGGGTCCCTGAATGGCTTCTTTGTGCGGGTTTTCGGCTGCCGCGCCTAGACTGGCGAGGCCGAAGACTCCGGCGGCAAAGATCGCCGTGAGAGAAAGTGTGTGTTTCATGGTCTGTTCCCTACCCCCGGCCTAGGCCGGGGGAGATAGCTTAGTTAGAAGTTGACGACGAGTGAGGCATTGATGTCATAGGCGGTATCGACTACTGGCAACATAGAGAAGGCAGAGCCAGCGATCACGTCATCCACCTTCTGCGGTGCGCCCACAGGGGTGCCGCTGCCGGTGTATTCGTAGTCGTAGTAGAGACCGGCGAGTTTGATAAACATTCTTGGGTTGATATCAAACATATAGTAGGCCTCGGCCACATGACCGCGTGTAGCCAGCTTGCTGCCAATAGGATCGTCTTGTGCCTGAGTAAATGGGGTCCAGTACTTGGAGCCATAGTTATACTCGAGGCCGAACTTGCCGTAAGGCGCAGGGATCTGAATGCCCACATAGATGCCATAGCCATCTTTGGTGTCATTGTCGTCGGCGGCGCTTGGCATCATGATGATCTCGCTGCCGTCGGCATTGAGCTGTGCTTCGAATACCGCATCGCTGAGCATGCCACCAAACATACCGGCATTACCGTTGCCTTCGGCGCGGGTCCAACCGAAAGAGGCGAAGACCTTGAAGTCTTCATCGCTCTCGTAGGCGTAACCGATGCCACCCAGGTACATGTCGCCGATCACGCCGCTAGGCTGTACTCGGGTCTGGAAGTTGAAGTTGCTGAACTTCTGCATGTCCTGATACATGGTGGGGGCAAAGATTCCCGCTAGCTGTGTTGGGAAGGCCATGGTGCCCTTGAAGCCATCGTTGATATCTTTGGCGCCAAAAAGAGTGAACTGCAGGAAGTGGTTACCGTCGTTGATGGCATCTATGTTAAAGCCGCCCAGGTGGGTGTCTTTGGTGACTATATCGCCAAACATCTCACCATTGCCCCACTGTGACTCGAAGCCCTGGCCATAACAGAAACGAACTACCTGACCTTCGATGCCGGTGATCTCACCCAGCTTGTAACCCAGAGTTAGACCATCGAAGTTGAAGTTAACCAGGTGACCCGATGGCGTACCGCCGCGTTTCTCGTTTTCACGATATTGGGTTGGTGGGCCATAGGTAGATGGACGACGACCGATAGAGAGGTAGGTGTTGCTGCCACCTATGTTCTTCCAGTCGAAGTAGGCGCGTTCGACCCTGAGCCAGTCGCCGCTAGTGTTACCACTGTTGGTGCCATCCATGGTGAAGGAGCGCCATGAGTCGAACACCTGCACGCCGGTAGAGTCACCCCAGTTTTTATACATGCTGAGACGGCCGGCGAAGCTGACGTTATCCCACACCTTGGCCTTGAGGTTGAGTCGCAGACGCGTGGTGTAGAAGATGTCGTTGTTGATATCTTGGGTGGTCTTGGGGGCCAGCACGTAAGGCATCACGCCTTGTAGCATGCCGCTCTGGAAGGCGGCGGCAAGATCCGGGTTGGCTGCCATCATCTGTCCCAGGGGGGAGTTGGGATCATTAGGCATACCAAAGGCACCAGACATGGCTTTAGCACCAAAATCGTTGAAGTCCACCTTGATTGCAGGGTTCCAGGTGACATTTTGGTAATGCAATGAATGGGCCTTGGTACGGAAATCGCCAGTGATCTCTAATCGGTCGAGAGCGGTGTGGCGCTCGTTCTTATCGACGCGGCTGTTGATAATGTCAATCTCTTCGGTGAGATCGGCAAGTTGTTGTTTAAGTTCGGCTATTTTTTGCGCATCGCTATCGGCGGCATAGACTGAGCCTGACATAGCCAGGGCGTTAGCGATCAATATAGACAGTAGAGTACGCATGTGAATCTCTCCTTAGGCGCTCATCGGGAGCGGTGAATGAGCGCTTCGATTTCGAAAGCTGTGGTTAACCGCAAGTCTGTGGCTGATCTGAGTCGGCCGCGTGGTCGTATAAGAACTGCTGGATATCAAGGCGTTCTTTGTCGGAGAGCTTTTTAAATACGTCTGGTTGGGCGCTGTGCATGTCGCGCTTGAAGAAGCGATCCCACTGGCTCATGGTCTTGCTCATGGGCGTGAGTTCACCGGCGGCATCGCCCTTGCTGTGGCAGGCTTTGCACTCTTTTTTATAAAGGTGTTTCCCTTTCTTAGGGTTACCACCGTCGACGGCGTAGACTTGTCCGCCTACGGTGAAGGCGAGGAGTAAGCATGTAGCTATTTTGGCAACGTTTTTCATCATCATTTTCCTTAATCGCTACTCTGAGCGATTTATTAACCTGAAACAAAATGCTTGTTTCTTGTTGGAAAATTTACCAAAAGGGGGTAGTTGTAAATTTGATGTTGATCACCTTCATGAAAAAAATCTAATTGATAAAAATATCATGGATAAAAATCTAATGGATAAGGTGTAATTCAATGAAATTTAATGGTTTTTGTTTTTAATGTTTTGCTGTCTTGTGATCTTGCTCTCGGGGAGAAACCACCTAGTTAGATCACACTTTATTATTTCAGCTCTCTCTAAATAGGTATTTTTGCTTGTTTTTGTATTGCAAATGGGCCTGTTTTGGCGGGTAGGGCGGTTAACTGAATCGGCAGGTTTCTCTGGCAATGGGAAGGGGCGACAAATTGATTTAAAAAAAAGTGTCTGATCGAGCTGTTTTGAGAGCACTTTTTAGTCGTCTTAGTCTATCTTTAAAGACGACTCGGGTAGATTCCCGAGCGAGAACAAAAATAATGAACGGGGTGAATGAGATGAAATACCTTAGCTTGGTCATCGCAGTGTTATTGTCTGGTAGTGCCTCACTGGCATCTGCCGCCTCCCTCTACAACGAGGCCCGTAGTGATGCCATGGGCGGAACCGGGGTCGCGGCCTCTAACCGCGAAGGTGCCGCCTTTATCAACCCCGCTCTGTTAGCCATTCATGCCCCCAAGTATTCCGGCGGCGCCGTGATGTTGCCCGTGCTGGGCGCCGAGGCTGCCAATATTGATAATCTGACCGACAAATTCGACGCCCTGCAGGCCTCCTATGACGGTCTGGAGGCGGCCATCAATGCCAGCGACGTCACTGGGATCACCAATTACCGCGATATGCTGGTCGCAGATCTTAAGTCCCTCGATGGTGAAAATGCCTATGGCAGCGTGGGGCTAGGTTTTTCCGTGGTTCTACCGACCAAGCGCATGCCTATGTCGATCTTTTACAAGACCTATATCGATGCGGTGAGCGTGGCGGTGATCGAGGATAGCGACATAGACGCCCTGACCAATCTCGACCCTAACAATCCGCCTGCGGTTACCGATCTGGATTCGCAGGGGGCCGTGGTGGCCGGTGCCATCTCTGATCTTGGTGTGGCCCTCAGCTTCCCGCTGTCGATCGTCAACATGCCGATCGCCGTGGGTATCTCTCCCAAGCTGCAGCGTATCGACACCTATAACTATGTGGTGAGTGCCAACAACTTCGATGCCGATGATTTCGACGACAACAAGTACCGCAACGACGATACCGTGGCAAACCTGGATATCGGCGTGGCCATTCAGCCACTCGAACGCATGACCATAGGCCTGTCGGGACGTAACCTGGTGAGCCAGAAGCTGGACACCGTCGAGGCGATGGGGCGCAAATTTACCTACCGTGTCGAGGCCCTCTATACCTTAGGTGTGGCCTATGATTGGGATAACTTCAGCCTGACGACTGATGTGGATCTCAATGGTCATAAGCGTTTCGATGAGATAGGCGAGACCCAGTATTGGCGCCTGGGCGGTGAAATGAGGGCGACCGATTGGCTGGCCCTGCGTGTCGGCTATCGCCACGATATGAAAGATACTAGCAGCAACCTCTATACCCTAGGCACAGGCTTTACCATAGGACGCTCCTTTAATCTGGACCTGACCGGCCTGGTGGGCACAGATGACGCCGTGGGCGGGGTGATTCAGACTTCCTATCATTTCTAGGAGTATGTTTCTCTAAGAATGAAAAGGCCGGCTGTGATGCCGGCCTTCTCTTGAGCCTAGGTGTTAGAGCAGGGCACTTAAGGACTTGGCGGCCAGCAAGATGGCGCTCAGGCTACAGAGCACCAGCGTCATGATGCGGGTCTTGTTCTTGTCTATGCGTCCCACCAGGCGATTGGCCATCAGGTAACCCAGCAGCACAGAGGGGAGCAGCAGCGCCGAGCAGTAGAAGTGATGCAGGGTCAGCAGCCCCGTAAGCCCCAGGATCACTATGGCGATAGTGGAGCTGAAGATGAAGAAGGCCGACAGAGCCGCGCGAAACTGCTTGGCATCTTTACCCGAGAGCAGTATGGCCAGCGGCGGTCCTCCGATGGCGGCGATGTTGCCGAAGATCCCCGAGATCACCCCAGCGATAAACAGGCTGCGGCGGTTGACCACCAGGTTGAGCCGCATCAGGCTTAGCAGTACGGCGATGGCAACGATAATGGCGATGGTCATGCCGAGCACGTCCTGGGGGGCGACCATGAGTAGGCCGGCGCCAATCAGTCCGCCGGGGATGCGTCCCAGCAAGGCATATTGCAGGCCGTTGAATTCCAGGGCGCCACGCTCACGGATCAGGGTCAGCAGGGCGATAGAGAAGCCCATCAGGATCACGGGCGCTGGCACAAGTGACGGCTCGATAAGGTAGAGCAGGGGCGCGGCGACGACCGCCATGCCGAAACCGATCAGGCTCTGGGTGAGGGCGCCGACGAAGACGATAAGCGAGGCTAGCGCCAGAATATGGGGATCGAGCGGAAGTGCAGGCACTGCAATGTTCCAGGCTAAGGTTGAAAACTAAAAGAGGGACCGCCTAGCGATCCCTCTATCGATTCGTGTGTGAGTGGATTACTCCATCTCTTCCCACTCTATGCCCATCTCGGTCATCAGACGTTTGACTTCGGCTGGGATGCTATCTGGCTTGTCTTTAGACAGGTCATCGTCTTGGGGGAGTGGTTGACCGGTGTAGGCGTGCAGGAAAGCCTCGCACAGCAGCTCGCTGTTAGTGGCGTGACGCAAGTTGTTGACCTGGCGCCGGGTGCGCTCGTCGGTTAACACCTTAAGCACCTTAAGAGGAATAGAGACAGTGATCTTCTTTACCTGCTCATTCTTCTTACCATGTTCAGCATAGGGGCTGATATAATCGCCATTCCACTCAGTCATTGACTCACCTGTAAATTCTAAAATTCGGTGCAGATTTTAAACCCTTACAAATTACAGTCAAATTATTGCCTCGAATTTTTGGCAAATGCAAATAGATTTCTAAATGTTTGGACGTCTAAACGTCCAAAAGTTGTTGACGCTCACTACCGGCTTAGGTACATTTAGACGTCCAGACATCTCTTTTGTCCGAGGTGCCTGCCCAGATCCATATTGAGGAGTTGAAGATGACAGCGCGTAAACTAGCCACCGCCGCCGTACGACGAGGCATAGAGTCAGACACTCAGCACGGTGCCGTGGTGCCGCCTATCTATCTGTCGACAAACTACTCGTTTGAAGGGCATCAACAGCCGCGGGCATTCGATTACAGCCGCTCAGGTAATCCGACCCGCTCCATTCTAGGTGATGCGATTGCCGAACTGGAACAAGGGGCGACCGGTGTGGTGACCTGTACCGGTATGGCCGCCATCACACTGGTGACTAGCCTGCTGGGCCCAGAGGATCTGCTGGTGGTGCCTCACGATTGCTATGGCGGCAGCTATCGCCTCTTCACCAACCTGGCCAAGAAGGGCGCCTTTAAACTCTTGGTGGTGGATCAAACCGACGAGCGTGCGCTTGAGCAGGCGCTGAGCCAGTCACCCAAGATGGTGTGGCTGGAGACCCCCTCTAACCCGCTGCTACGTGTGGTCGATATCGAGGCCATCGCCCAGGCGAGTCACAAGGTGGGCGCTCAGGTGGTGGTGGACAACACCTTCCTCTCTCCTGTGTTACAACAGCCGCTGTTGCTGGGGGCCGATATCGTGGTGCACTCGACCACTAAATATATCAATGGCCACAGCGATGTGGTGGGCGGCGCCGTGGTGGCCAAAGACCCTGAGGTGGGCGAGTTGTTGCACTGGTGGTCGAACACCCTTGGTCTGACCGGGTCGGCCTTCGACAGCTACCTGACCCTAAGGGGGCTGAGAACCCTGGCGGTGCGCATTCGTGAACACCAAGCCAACGCTCAGAAGGTATTGGCACTGCTTTGTGACCACAAGGCGGTGGAAAAAGTGTATTATCCGGGGCTTGCCGAGCATCCTGGCCATGAAATTGCGGCCAGACAGCAGAAGGGCTTCGGCGCTATGCTGAGTTTTGAGCTAAAAGGTGGCGAATCGGCACTCGTTGCCTTTTTAGATGCGTTACAATACTTCTCGGTAGCCGAGAGTCTGGGAGGCGTAGAGAGTCTGGTGGCGGTCCCCGCGACCATGACCCACAGAGCCATGGACCCAGAGGTGCGCCGTGAGGCGGGCGTGAAAGATACCCTGATCCGTTTGTCAGTGGGCATAGAAGATGGCGAGGATCTGGTGGCAGATATTCTTGCGGGTTTAGAAGCGGCTATCGCGGTAAGTAGTTAAAGGGTTTGAGGAGCAGATAATGACACGATGTCATTTGCATAAGTTTGGTGGTTCTAGTTTAGCGGATGCAGATTGTTACCGCCGCGTCGCCCACATTTTACTGACCCATGGCCACAGCGATGATCTTATCGTGGTGTCGGCCGCGGGCAAGAGTACCAATTTCCTATATCGCCTACTGGAGCTGTGCGACACAGATCAGCTGTGGCAGGAAGAGTTACAGGTGCTGGTGAGTTACCAGCAGAACCTGATCGAGCAGCTGCTCTCCAACGAGCAGGCGCGCAGCCTGAGAGAGCGACTGGCCACCGACAAGTCGCAGCTGACCAGCCTGTTGTCGCTTGATGAGCTCAACGACTATCAACGTAATCAGGTGGTGAGTTTCGGCGAGCGCTGGTCTTCCCGTCTACTGGCGGCGCTGCTGCGCGAGTCTGGCGTGGCGGCGACCGATGTCGATGCCCGAACTCTACTGGTCGCCGATGAAGGCGCCGTACCGCAGATCCGCCTGGGCGAGTCACGCCAGAAGGTGCAGGCGCTGCTCGAGGCCCATCCCCAGGAGCGTCTGGTGATCACCGGTTTTATCTGCGCCAACGAGCAGGGCGACACCCTGCTGCTGGGCCGTAACGGCTCAGATTTTAGCGCCACCTTGCTGGCTAGCCTGGCGGATATCGAACGCGTCACCATCTGGACGGATGTGGAAGGCGTATTTAACGCCGATCCTAACCGAATTAACGATGCCAAGTTGCTTAAGAGTATGTCGCTCACCGAGGCGAATCGCCTGGCGCACCTTGGCTCTCCGGTGCTGCATAACCGCACTCTGCAGCCCTTGTTCGATACCGAAGTTAGCCTGGCGGTGCGTTCAAGCTACGCACCCCATACAGATTTTACCCTGATCGCCCCTAAGAGCTCGTCGGCCAGTGCCCCTGTGGTGACCAGCCTCTCCAGCGTCAGTCTGTTTAGCCTGACCATAGGGGTCGAGTTGCCGCAGCTGCTGGCCTGTTTTGCCCAGGCTGGCCTGACGCCGCTGGCCTACTGGTCGCTGGCTCATGGCCGTGCCGAGCTGGCCTTTACCCATGAGAATCAGAAGCAGGCACAGGCCATCTTCGAGGCCAGGCGCAGCGAGCTGGGAATCGATGAGTTACAGCTGCGTGACGATCTCGGCCTGGTGGCCCTGGTAAGCGCCGATGCCAGCCTCTACCGCCGCGGCTTCTCGCGTCTGTTGAGCCGTGAGGCCCATCCTCTGTGTAACGATGGCTTGAGTCTGGTGACTCTGGTGCCTAAGGCGCAGGTAAACCTGTTGACCCAGAAGGTGCACAGACGCTGCGCCGGTCCGCGCAAGCGTATCGGTGTCCTGCTGCTGGGCATAGGCAACATAGGCGAAGCCTGGATCGATCTCTTCAAGCGTGCCCGCCCCGTGCTCAATAAGGAGCTTGAGGTCAGCGTCGAGTTGGTGGGACTCTTGAGTTCCAAGAAGGCGCTGCTGAGCGAGACAGATATTGACTTAAGCAGCTGGCAGCAGGCCTTCGAGGAGCGCGGTACCGGCTGGCAGTACACCCATCTGTTCGAGCAGTTACAGGCGTTAAATTGCGATGAGTTGATCGCCCTGGACATCAGCGCCAGCGCCGATCTCACCCTGCAATATCCAGAGTTTTTTGCCCGCGGCATTCATATCGTCAGCGCCAACAAGCTGGCGGGTTCTGGGCCGCTGGCCTTCTATCAAGAGCTGAAACAGCAGCTGGGCAATCGTCGTCTGTTCTGGCGTTATAACGCCAGCTGTGGTGCGGGCCTGCCGGTGCAACATGCGCTGAACGATCTGCATAACAGCGGTGACAGCATAGAGGCGGTCGGCGGCATCTTCTCCGGCACCCTGTGCTGGTTGTTCGAGCACTATGATGCCAAGAAGCCCTTCTCCGAGCTGGTGCTGGAGGCTAAGGGGCTGGGTATTACCGAGCCGGATCCCCGCGACGACCTCTCCGGCCGGGACATGCAGCGCAAGTTGCTGATCTTGGCCCGTGAGATAGGTTACGACATAGAGCTGGACGATATCGAGCTGGAGTCTCTGGTGCCGACTAAGCTGGCCGAGATCCCGCTGGATGATTTCATCAAGCGTATGGCGGAGCTCGATGGCGAGATGTTGCAGCAGTATCAGGCAGCGGCCGAGCAGAACAAGGTGCTCAGGTATGTGGCGTCATTGGATTCAGACCAGGGCCAACTCAAGGCCAAGGTGGGAATCCAGTGGGTCGATAGGAGCCACCCGTATGCCAATTTGACGCCGGGCGATAATGTCTTCGTCATTCGCAGCGATTTCTATCAGGACAATCCGCTGATCATACGTGGCCCGGGCGCCGGGCGCGAGGTGACGGCTGCCGCGGTGCAGTCGGATCTGGCGCAGATCTGCCGGGATCTCCTGCAAGAGTAATTTAAAGGGTCGATGCGTGCATCGGCCTTTTTTATAGCTTTTTCTCTTCTTCTTTATATCTCTCTTTCAGTACATTTCGCCGGATGAATTGGTGAGATAGGCCTGCCTGTGCCTGCCGTTTCACTTTCGGACTATCTTATAAACAGATTGTTTTTTATTGAGTCAGTTTTTGGGCTTGACATCACTCTGAGTTTCTCTAGTATATGGACATATAGACGTCCAAACGTCTAAAATATTTTTTGCTCTAGGTCTGAGGGAATTAAGATGGCTTTTCATCACGCACAACACGCCAATTCATTGAATCAAAGCTTGTCTGAGCTTAATGGTGATATCAATGTGTCATTTGAGTTTTTCCCACCGGCCACCCCCGAGATGGAAACCATTCTGTGGAACTCCATCAGACGCCTGGAGCCGCTTAAGCCTAAGTTTGTCTCGGTAACCTATGGTGCTAATTCTGGCGTGCGCGATCGTACCCATGGGGTGATCGAGCGTATTCAGAAGGAGACAGATCTGGTGGCGGCGCCCCATCTGACCCTGGTCGATGCCAGCGATGAAGAGCTGGTCGAGCTGGCGAAGCACTACTGGAACTCGGGTATACGTGACATCGTTGCGCTACGTGGCGATCTACCCGCGGGCAGCCCTAAGCCGACCCGTTTTGCCAACGACCTGGTGCGCCTGCTTAAGTCTGTGGCCGACTTCGATATCTCGGTGGCGGCCTATCCTGAGGTGCACCCAGATGCGCCCAATGCCCAGGCGGATCTGATTAATCTTAAGAAGAAGATAGACGCGGGCGCCAACCGCGCCATCACCCAGTTCTTCTTCGATGTGGAATCTTACCTGAGATTCAGAGACCGCTGCGTGGCCGCCGGTATCGACGTGGAGATAGTGCCGGGCATTCTGCCTGTGACCAACTTTACTCAGCTGAAACGCTTCGCCGGCATGACCAATGTGTCTATCCCAAGCTGGCTGCATAAGCAGTTTGAGGGGCTCGACGATGACCCGTCGACCCGCCAGATGGTAGGGGCCAACGTGGCCATCGACATGGTCAAGGTGTTGTCTCGTGAAGGGGTGAAAGACTTCCACTTCTATACCCTGAACCGCGCCGAATTAACCTATGCCATCTGCCATACCCTTGGCGTAAGACCCGGTAAATAGCACTTCGTTAACCAGAATAGACTTCTAGCCCCGCCTCGATAGGTGGGGCTTTTTTATACCTATTATCAATAGTCCTAGTGTGGTTTTTCTTCTATGATTGACCACAGCCAATAAGGAGGTTGATATGTATAGAATGCTTATCGGAGTAACAGCGCTTTTCCTGAGTAGTCAGGCGATGGCCGCCAACGAGATGCCACCGGCCGCCGCCCTGTGTGGCAGTTGTCATGGCCCGACCGGGATGGGGATAGAGCCTATCGCGCCGCGTATCGCCGGACTCTCTTCCGAATATATTGCCAAGCAGATCCACCTGTTTCAGCAAGGCGACAGACAAAATCCCAGCATGACACCCATGGCGATGACGGTGCAGGGAGAGGCCATCAATCAGGTGGCAGATTACTTTGCCGCTCAGCCACTGCCAGCCTTTTCCCTAGCCTTACGCGGTAGCCAGACTAGCTACCAGAGCGCGGCGGAAACCTTGGTCTATCAAGGGGACTGGCAGCGCACCCTGCCGGCCTGTGTCTCTTGCCATGGCCCCTCGGGGATAGGTGGAGGCCAGTTCCCGCGTCTGGCGGGGCAGCAGGCCAGCTATCTTAAGACACAGCTGATGGCCTGGCAGTCGGGCACGCGTAAGGGGGATATTGATAACATGATGGGCAATATCGCCAGCAAGTTGAGCCAAGATGAGATAGCGGCCCTGGCCGACTATTTTGCCACGTTGAAGTAGGGAGGCGGATATGAACAGGAATCTAATGACACTCAGCGGCCTACTTTTGTGTGCCCTTGGCAATAACGTACAGGCGGGTGACTTACCCGATAAGCAGGCTGAGCTGAAACTGGCGGCGCCAGCGCAGGATGCGGATTATCTTAAGATGCGCTCCCTTGCCAGCATCCCCGAAGGTGCCTTCGGCGACAAGGTACGCCTGGGCTATCAACTATTCGTTAATACCCAACAGCTTAGGGGCCAATATGTGGGCAACGAGCTGAACTGCGTCAACTGCCACATGGATGCCGGGCGCAGGGCCAATGCCTCTCCCTTGTGGGCTGCCTATCTGGCCTATCCTGCCTATCGCAAGAAGAACGATAAAGTGAACAGCTATCAGGAGCGGATCCAGGGTTGTTTCACCTATTCGATGAATGGCAAGGCGCCCGAGTCGGGCAGCGAACCTCTGGTGGCGCTGTCGGCCTACTCCTACTGGTTAGCCATGGGGGGCCTGATGGATAAGTATGGCGTGACAGGCGCCGTGCCTGAGCTGAGTGATGCCGAGCTGCTCAAAGGCGGCAAGCGGGAGGATTTTGTCTTGCCCGAGGCGATCGCCAAGGCGACTAGCCTAGATGAGCGCGCCAAGCTGCCGGGCAGAGGCTTCCCCGCCATCCCTAAACCCGAGCAGGCTTATTCGCCTGCACGCGGCGAGCAGGTCTATCGGGCCCACTGCCAGTCCTGCCACGGTGAAAAAGGTGAAGGGCTAGCCATGGGCGGTGTCTATAGCCTGCCGCCGTTGTGGGGACCGAACAGCTTTAACTGGGGAGCGGGCATGCACAGGGTCAACACGGCGGCCAATTTCATCTATGAGAATATGCCTCTGGGTAAGAGTGTGCAGCTTTCTCATCAGGAGGCCTGGGACGTGGCAGCCTTTGTGGTCTCCCATGAGCGACCACAGGACCCGCGACTGGAAGGCGATAAGGTGATGGAGCTGAGCAAGCGCTATCACCAGCATCAAGGCTATTACGGCAAGAGTCTGGATGAGGGGGCCGTTCTCGGCACTCAATCCTATCCTATCAATCCGGCTAAGCAGTAAGCCTAAGCAATAAGCCTTAAGCTTGTTCCGCCCGAGACTGAGTGTTAACGTTAACGGCTAACACTCAGTCTCTATGGATTCTATGCGCACCAATGCCAGTCAGTGCCCCCTGTGTCATCAGCCCAATCAGTGCGCCGTAGTGGAGGGGCATGGGAGTGATACCTGTTGGTGTCATCATCAGACGTTTGCGCCCAAGGCGCAGTTGTCCCAAGCCATAGCCCCAGATGTTTGTATCTGTCAGGCCTGCGCCGAGGCGCTCAGGCTGGAGGCTGAGTTAGGGGTTAAGCGAGTCGATTAATTGATGACGAGAACGACCATGGACAAGCTTGATGCGATCGTTATTGGTGCCGGTGTAGTAGGGCTAGCGGTGGCGGCTAGCTTGAGTCGGCGTTTTGGTAATGTGTTGATCATAGATCGCGCCGAGACCTTAGGTACTGGCATCAGCAGTCGCAACAGTGAGGTGATCCACGCAGGGATCTACTACCCGACGGGGAGTCTCAAGGCGCAGCTTTGCGTTGAGGGTAAACGGCAGCTGTATGCCTATTGTCGCCTCCGGGGTATCGCCGTGAATCCCTTGGGTAAGCTGATAGTGGCGACTCAGGCCGAGCAGGAGGCGCAGCTCGACTTCTTGCTGGCCCAAGCTCGGGCCAATGGGGTCGATGATCTTGCGCCGCTTAGTCATAAGCAAATGCAGGTGCTCGAGCCGGCGCTCAAGGCGTCTGCCGGGTTACTCTCACCCTCTACAGGTATCGTCGACAGTCATGGCTTGATGCTGAGTCTGCTGGCCGAGGCGGAGGAGTATGGCGCGATATTTTGCCCTCATACCGAGTTTATCACCGCCCAGGCCGATGCGAATGGCTTTAGGGTGGAGCTGATGCAGCAGGGTGAGCGGGTGAGTCTGGAGACCAGCTATCTGATCAACTGCGCCGGTCTATATGCCACAGAGGTGGCGACGCGTATTGAGGGGCTGGCAGAGCCCCTCATTCCACAGCTTTATTGGTGCAAGGGGCATTACTTTGCCTATCAGGGCAAGAGTCCGTTTGCGCATCTCATCTATCCCGTGCCCGAGCCTGGGCTGAAAGGCTTAGGGATCCACGCCACCTTAGATTTCGGCGGCCAGCTTAAGTTTGGCCCGGATACTCAGTATCTGACGCCCGACTCCCAGGAAGATTATCGGGTGCCAGCAGCGCTGCGCCAGCGTTTTTATCAGGCGATTTCGCGTTATTATCTTGGCTTAGATATCGATCGTTTGGTTCCGGATTACGCCGGGATCCGCCCTAAGCTGCAAGGGCCCGATGACACCGAGGTGGCTGATTTTATGATTCAGGGGGAGGCGCAGCATGGCATACCAGGCTTAGTGAATCTTTTGGGAATCGAATCACCCGGATTAACGGCGAGTCTGGCTATTGCTGAGCAGGTCTCCAAGCAGTTAGGCATGCCATGAAGCCATAAAAAAAGGAGCCGTTAGGCTCCTTTTATTGGGTTCACGCGCTTTAATCGCGCCAGTGACTGGGCGTTAGCCGTTGTCTCTGTTGCCCTTGCGGTGTGACTTGCGCTCACCCACAGGCTTACGACGACGTGGTGCTCGGTTGTCATCGCTGGCGTTGACGATTTCGCTGCCCGCTTCGCGGATGTTTAGCGGCTTACCACATACGCGTACCTTCTTCAGGTGTTGCAGGACATCCTTTGGCATGCCTTCTGGCAGGTCGATCGAGGTGATCTGATCGAACAATTGGATCTGACCTATGTAACGGCTGTCGATGTTGGCTTCGTTGGCAACGGCGCCGACGATGTTGCCTACACCCACGCCATGGTCACGGCCCACGTCGAGCACGTAACGGCACATCTTGACGTCTGGATGATCTTTCAGGGTATCTGCTTGGCCCAGGTTTGCCGGGGTCGGACGCGATTCGCGGCGGCCACGAGGAGCACGATCTGAGCGGTCGCCACGGTCGCGCGAGTTGCGCTCGTCACGGCTATCGCGCTGACGCTCCTGAATAGGAGGCAGCTGCAGAGGACGCTCCTGCTGCACCATGTTGAGCAGTGCGGCGGCAAGCACTTCGGTGTCCACTTCCAGTTGCTGACACAGCTGGGCAACGGCGCCATGCATGAAGTCCAGCGACTCGTTGTCTATGGTGTTCGAAACCTGCTCACCCAGACGTGACAGACGACGCTCGGCCACTGTCTCAGGGCTTGGTACGTTCATCGGTGAGATACGGCTCTTGGTCGCACGCTCGATGGTGCGCAGCATGCGCATCTCTCTGTGGGTGACGAACAGAATCGCCATACCGGTACGACCGGCGCGGCCGGTACGACCAATACGGTGTACGTAGGCTTCGGTGTCGTAGGGGATATCATAGTTGATCACGTGACCGATACGCTCAACGTCCAGACCTCGGGCGGCCACGTCGGTGGCGATCAGGATATCCAGCTTGCCACGCTTAAGCTGATCGACGGCGCGCTCACGAGCTTGTTGGTTCATGTCGCCATGCAGTGGCGAAGAGGCATAGCCGCGGGCTTCCAGCTTCTCGGCCAGTTCGACACAAGAATTACGGGTACGTACGAAGATGATGATACCTTCGGTGTTTTCAACTTCCAGTACGCGTACCAGAGCCTCGAGTTTGTTGTGCTGAGACACCTGCACGAAGCGCTGCTCGATAGACTCAACCGTGGTGTGGCTAGCGGCGATGCTGATGTGTACCGGCGTTTGCAGGTACTTGTTGGCGACGCGCTTGATCTGCTCAGGCATGGTGGCCGAGAACAGCGCCAGTTGGCGCTCCTGTGGCGTGTGCTCCAGGATCCACTCGATGTCGTCGATAAAGCCCATCTTGAGCATTTCATCGGCCTCATCGAGTACCAAGGCGTTGAGTGTCTCTAGCTTCAGGGTGCCACGACGCATGTGGTCCATGACACGACCCGGTGTACCCACGACAATCTGAGGGCCACGACGCAGGGCGTTAAGCTGTTGATGCATGCTCTGACCGCCGTAGATTGGCAGTACGTGCAGGCCTTTCATGAATTTAGAGTAGCTACCGAAGGCTTCGGCAACCTGTACCGCCAGTTCGCGGGTCGGCGCCAGTACCAGAATTTGTGGTACGTTGCGGTTAGGATCGATAGCGTTGAGCAGGGGCAGGGCAAAGGCACCGGTTTTACCCGTACCGGTTTGCGCCTGGCCTAGAATATCTTTACCCGCCATGAGGGGGTCGATACTGGCGGCCTGGATCGGGGTAGGTTTTTCATAACCTAGCTCGTCGAGAGCACGCAACAAAGGCTCGGACAGGCCGAGTTCGCGGAAAGTTTTTTCACTGGATGACATGGGTTGTAGCCTTGTGGTGTAACTAAAGTGCAGAGACTGCACCAAAAGATGTAAAAGACAGAAAATCAACCCCGTGTCGACTTCCCGCACCGAAAACGAATCAGTAAGCCGGTTATTATAACAGTAAGCCAGAGATCTTTCCACCGCCTGGCATAATTTTCGCAGTAAACTCAGGTGTCGTTAATTTAACCATTTAGTTAACAGTGAGTTACATTTTTCAAAAATACAAAAATCCCTGTGTTTTGTATTAGTTATTCAAGAGATAAGTGTCAATTATTAACAGTTTATAGGCGGTTTCCGTAACAGCGGCCAGAAAATTAACATCTATCTTACTCGCCTCGTCACTGGGTTGGTGGTAATCCTTGTGGGGCGGCACGCCGAAGTAGAGCCAGGGGATGCCCGCCTGATGAAAAGGATAATGATCTGAGGCTCTTAACCAATCGACCTTCTGTATCGTCTTGCCCGCTTCCGGGGGATGATTGGCGCGAATACAAAGATTGACCGTCTGCTCCAGCCGGGCCTTGATCTGTTCGAACTGGCCAAATCCACGGCGGCCCTCAAGGTAAATACGGCTGTTGCGCGCGGGGCGGCCTATCATGTCCAGGTTGACCATCAGCTCTATCTGACTGGCCTTGAGCTTGGCATCAGGGGTCATCAGGCCGTCGACAAAGGCCTTGGAACCATAGAGGCCCGGCTCTTCGGCGTCGGTGGCGATAAACATCAGGTTAGCGTCTCTTGGCAGGCTTGCGCTATGAAAGGCTATCTCAAGCACGCCGGCGACGCCCGAGGCGTTATCGTCGGCGCCGTGATAGAGCTTATAGCCCTGCTTGCCCAGATGATCATAGTGGGCGACCACCAGACGCCAACTGTCGCTGGGCTGACTTGCCGGCAATATGCCTATGATGTTGGTGCCAAGGCGGGTGCCGAACTGATAGTCGTACTCAAAGTCGTGATCGAAACGGCCCTGCCAGGGGGTGAGGCCGGCCAGCTGCATCTGACCGATTATGTAATCTCTGGCCAGGGCGGCGCCGTCTGTGCCTGTCTTGCGCCCGGCGAATTGATCGCTGCTGAGGGTCTCGACGTGGGCGAGGAGCCGTGCTTGATCGCTCCAGGCGAGCCGGTACTTATCGCCGCAGCGCCTATCGTTCGGGCTCTCGGCGCAGCCTACCAGGCCTAGCGTGAGTAGGCTTAGTGCGAGCATGTTCTGTGTTAACAGCCGCAGCAGTGGTGCGAGTCGCAAGTTGCGTTTATGGGCAAGGGCGTAGCGGCTTCTCAATGACGACAATCCTCGGGTGTGAATACTCCTAAGCTACCCCTGTTTGCCGGGGAAGGAAACAAAAAAGCCAGCCTGTCGAGGCTGGCTTCTTAAGGCCGTCGGCTTGAGCTGCTCTTTCAATAGCGGCTTGAGTTAGCCCTTTAACAGCGGCTTAAGGAAGCGCGCCGTGTGGGAGCTTGGATGCTCGGCGACCTGCTCAGGTGTGCCGCTGACCAGTATGGTGCCGCCACCGGAGCCGCCCTCTGGACCGAGGTCGACGATCCAGTCCGCCGTCTTGATCACATCCAGGTTATGCTCGATAACCACTATGGTGTTGCCATGGGCCTTGAGGCGATGCAGTACATCCAGCAGCAGCTGAATATCGGCAAAATGCAGACCCGTGGTTGGCTCATCCAGAATGTAGAGGGTCTTGCCGGTATCGCGTTTCGACAGCTCCTTGGCCAGCTTGACCCGCTGGGCCTCACCGCCAGAGAGGGTGGTGGCACTTTGACCCAGGCCGATATAGGAGAGACCGACCTCCATCAGGGTCTGTAGCTTGCGGGCGATGGCCGGCACGGCGTCGAAGAACTCCCGCGCCTCCTCGACCGTCATCTCAAGCACCTCGTGGATGTTCTTGCCCTTGTAGCGCACCTCCAGGGTCTCGCGGTTATAGCGCTTGCTCTTACAGCTGTCACAAGGCACATAAACATCCGGCAGGAAGTGCATCTCAACTTTGATTAGGCCATCGCCCTGACAGGCCTCGCAGCGTCCGCCTTTGACGTTGAAGGAGAAACGTCCCGGCTTGTAGCCACGGGTTCTCGCCTCCTGGGTGGCGGCAAACAGCTCGCGGATCGGGGTAAAGATCCCCGTATAGGTAGCCGGGTTAGAGCGCGGCGTGCGGCCGATGGGGCTCTGGTCAATATCCACCACCTTGTCGCAATGATCCATGCCTGAGACTTTCTGATAAGGCGCGGGTTCATCGACCGTGGCACCGTTGAGCTGGCGATGGGCGATCTTGTAAAAGGTGTCGTTGATCAGGGTCGACTTGCCCGAGCCCGATACCCCAGTGACACAGGTAAACAGGCCGACGGGAATGGTGAGGTCGACATGCTTGAGGTTGTTGCCCGAGGCGCCGAAGAGTTCGATCACCTTGCTGGCATCGTATTGCGCACGTTTCTCGCTGATATGGATCTGTTTCTTACCCGAGATATATTGGCCGGTGACCGACTCGTCGCAGGCGACGATCTCCTTGAGCGGGCCGTCGCAGATCACCTGACCGCCATGCACCCCGGCGCCCGGGCCGATGTCGATAATATGATCCGCCATGCGGATGGCGTCTTCGTCGTGTTCGACCACGATGACAGTGTTGCCGAGATCCCGCAAGTGGATCAAGGTGTTAAGCAGGCGCTCGTTGTCTCGCTGGTGCAGGCCGATGGAGGGTTCATCCAGCACATACATGACGCCGACTAGGCCGGCGCCGATTTGGCTGGCCAGACGGATACGCTGGGCCTCGCCGCCGGACAGGGTATCGGCCGAGCGTGACAGGCTCAGATAGTTGAGGCCGACGTTCACCAGGAAGCCGAGGCGATCGCGCACCTCCTTAAGGATCTTCTCGGCGATCTGTGCCCGCTGACCGGTCAGGCTCAGCTGCTCGAAATACTCCATCGCCTCGCCGATAGACCAGTCTGTGAGTCTCGGCAGGTTAAGGTCTTCGATAAACACATGGCGAGCCTCTTCACGCAGGCGCGAGCCGCCACAGCTGCTACAGGCCTGAGTGTTGATGTATTTGGCCAGTTCTTCACGCACCGCGTTAGACTCAGTCTCGCGGTAGCGTCTGTCCATGTTGTTGAGGATCCCTTCGAAGGGATGGTTACGCACCACCACGTCGCCGCGATCGTTAATGTATTTGAACGCTATGCTCTCCTTGCCCGAGCCGTGCAGCACTATGTTACGTATCTTGGCGCTCAGCTTCTCAAACGGCGCCTCGACATCGAACTTATAGTGCTCCGCTAGCGAGGTGAGCATCTGGAAATAGTAGAAGTTGCGTCTGTCCCAGCCGCGGATCGCGCCGCCGGCCAGTGAGAGTTCGGTGTTGGTGATCACCCTGTCGGCATCGAAAAATTGCTGCACGCCCAGGCCATCACAGGTGGGGCAGGCACCGGCCGGATTGTTGAAGGAGAAGATGCGCGGTTCAAGCTCCGCCATGGAGTAACCACAGTGAGTACAGGCAAAGTTGGCCGAGAACAGCAGCTCTTCGCTGTCGCCGTCCATGGAGGCGACCGTGGCGATGCCGCCAGAGAGTTCCAGCGCGGTCTCGAACGACTCCGCCAGACGCTGCTGCAGATCGTCACGCACCTTGAAGCGATCCACCACCACCTCAATGGTGTGCTTTACATGCAGCTCAAGCGCCGGGGGATCGGACAGATCGCACACCTCGCCGTCGATACGGGCGCGGATAAAGCCCTGGGCCGCCAGGCTGTCCAGCAGCTTGACGTGCTCGCCCTTACGGTCGTTGATCACCGGGGCCAGCAGCATCTGCCGACTGCCTTCGGGCAGGGTGAGTACCTTGTCGACCATCTGGCTGACGGTCTGCGCCGCCAGTGGTTGGTTGTGGGTCGGACATCTCGGCTCGCCGACGCGGGCAAACAGCAGACGCAGATAATCGTAGATCTCTGTGATGGTGCCCACGGTGGAGCGCGGGTTATGGGAGGTCGATTTCTGTTCGATTGAGATCGCCGGACTCAGGCCCTCGATATGATCCACATCTGGCTTCTCCATCAGGCTGAGGAACTGGCGCGCATAAGCCGACAAGGATTCGACATAACGACGCTGGCCCTCGGCGTAGAGGGTGTCGAAGGCGAGTGAGGATTTTCCTGAACCCGACAGGCCAGTGATCACAATAAGCTTATCTCTGGGGATCGTCAGGTTGATGTTTTTGAGATTGTGGGTGCGGGCGCCACGAACTTCAATCTTGTCCATCTGTCTCTCTGAATGTGCCGAAAAAGAGACTGATTATCGCATAAAAATTGAGTTAGGTCATAGAAAAGCCCAGCCTGTGATCTGGCCATGGGGGGAGGGCAATTGCGCATTTTGCTCGCATCTTCAACTTTTCTTTTTGAGCTATTTCTTCGCTTCGTGATAAACTGCGCGACTTATTTATGAATACAGATCAGGGCGAATAATGGCCAATAATGGACTGTCTAAGACTGAGAAAAGAGTCGCGTTTTCACTAGCCAGTGTATTTGGGCTACGCATGATGGGCTTGTTTATGATCATGCCTGTCTTTGCGTTGTACGGACAACACCTTGAGGGATTCTCTCCCCTGTGGGTGGGGATAGCCATCGGGGCCTATGGCCTAACCCAGGCCATCTTGCAGATCCCCATGGGGATCCTATCGGACAGATATGGCCGCAAGCCTATCATTCTTATCGGCCTGGCCCTGTTTGCGCTGGGCAGCCTGCTGGCCGCCTCGGCCGATTCTATCTATGGTGTCGTCGCAGGACGTGCCCTGCAGGGGATGGGGGCAATTGCCGCCGCCGTATTAGCCTTGGCCGCCGACCTGACCCGGGATGAGCAGCGCACTAAGGTGATGGCCATCATAGGCATGTGCATCGGCTTCTCCTTCGCGCTCTCTCTGCTGGTGGGCCCAATCGTGGCCGAGCATCTTGGTCTGTCGGGTCTGTTTGCCATGACGGCCGGTCTCGCCTTGCTGGGGATGGTGATAGTGCAGCTGCTGGTGCCTAACCCCATAGGTCAGGCGCCCAAAGGCGATACTGTGGCCGCACCAGCCAAGCTCAAGGCGATGCTCACCGATCCGCAGCTGTTCCGATTGGATGCGGGGATCTTCATTCTGCATCTGGTGCTGACCGCCGTATTTGTCGCGCTGCCGCTGGATCTGGTCGATGCGGGCCTGGTGAAAGAGAAGCACTGGATGCTCTATTTCCCCGCCTTCGTGGGGGCCTTCTTCCTCATGGTGCCGCTGATCATCATAGGGGTGAAGAAGAAGAACACTAAGGCGACCTTCCAGATTGCCCTGGTTATCATGATCGCCGCCCTGGCCGCCATGGCGCTGTTTGCCAACAGTCTGGTGGTGCTGAGCGTCGCCGTGGTGCTCTTCTTTACCGGTTTCAACTATCTCGAAGCATCCTTACCTAGCCTGATCGCCAAGTTCTGTCCCGTGGGCGACAAGGGATCGGCCATGGGGGTTTACTCTACCAGTCAGTTCCTCGGCGCCTTCTGTGGTGGTCTGCTGGGTGGCGGCGCCTATCAGCTGCTGGGAGCTGCCGGTGTGTTTGCCGTGGCACTGGGCCTGATGTGCCTGTGGCTGCTGCTGACTCTGGGGATGCAAAACCCCGTGCTGTTAAAGAGTTATACCTTGGAAGCCGAGGTGGAAGGTAAAGAGCAGGCCCGCGCCATGGCGACCGAGTTGTCGCAACTGCCCGGCGTGGCCGAGGCCATTGTGGTGCTTGAGGAGAAGGTCGCTTATTTGAAAGTTGATGAGCATTTCGATTTGAGACAGGCGCGAGCTGTGTTAGGCTCTTCCAATTAACAGATTCGCGGTCGAGTACGGCCGTGCATCTGTACCTAATTTAGATTTATAAGATTATCGCAGGAGATTTCAATGGCCAGTCGTGGTGTCAATAAGGTAATTTTGGTCGGTAACCTAGGGAAAGATCCTGAGGTTCGTTACATGCCAAACGGCAACGCCGTAGCCAACTTTACAGTGGCGACCAGTGAGTCTTGGAAAGACCAGCAAGGTCAGATGCAAGAACGTACAGAATGGCACAACATTGTAATGTACCGTCGTCTTGCGGAGATCGCCGGTGAGTACCTGAAGAAGGGCTCGAAAGTGTATCTGGAAGGTAAACTGCAGACCAGCAAGTGGCAGGATCAGCAGACCGGACAAGATCGCTACAAGACAGAGATCAACGTTAACGAGATGCAGATGCTGGATAGCCGTGGCCAAGGCGGTCAGGGTGGCCAACAAGGTTACGGTGCGCCGCAACAGCAAAACCAGTACGCGCCACAGCAGTCGGCGCCAGCCGCGCGTCCACAGCAGCCACAGCACTCGGCTCCTCAAGGTGGGTACGGTGCCCAGCAACAGGCTGCACCACAGCAGCAAGGTTATGGCGCTCAGCCACAGCAGGCTCCAGCCTATGCGCCTAAGCCACAGGCTCCGCAGCAACAGGCACCGCAGCAGCGTCCAGCACCTCAGCCACAACAGAACTTCACGCCGGATCTGGATGACGGTTGGGACGACGATATCCCGTTCTAGGATTAGGTCGACAAATGTTTGCTTAAAACCCTGCCTTGGCAGGGTTTTTCTTTTCTTAGACTCTGCCGCGCCTTGCTTTGCTTACCGAGCGCCGATTGGCGTCACCCTGTGGGAGTGTTCATTTACCGCCATGCGGTGTAAAATGCGCGCCCAGCCCGTAAAAAGGGCGACTGCTAAACTTGGGTTACCCTTATTTATGTCATCTGCCACTATGCCAACTGCTATTAATCGTACCTTCTCCATTGCGCCAATGCTCGACTGGACCGACAGGCATTACCGCTATTTCGCGCGCCTGATGTCTTCCGAGTTGCTGCTCTATACCGAGATGGTGACGACTGGGGCGATCATTCATGGCAAGGGAGACTATCTGGCCTATAACCAGGAGGAGCATCCGCTGGCGCTGCAGCTGGGAGGATCTAATCCTGAAGACTTAGCTAAGTGTGCCAAGCTGGCGGCGGAGCGTGGCTATGATGAGGTCAATCTCAATGTGGGCTGCCCATCGGATCGCGTGCAGAATGGCCGTTTCGGCGCCTGCCTGATGGCCGAGCCTGATCTGGTGGCTCAGTGCGTGGCGGCGATGAATGAGGTAGTGGATATTCCGGTAACGGTGAAGACCCGCATCGGCATTGACGAGCAGGACAGTTATGAGTTTCTCACCGAGTTTGTCGACAAGGTGAGCGCGGCGGGTTGCGACACCTTTATTATTCATGCCCGTAAGGCCTGGTTGCAGGGGCTGAGTCCCAAGGAGAACCGCGAGATCCCCGAGCTCGACTATGACAGGGTGTATCGCCTCAAGCAGGATTACCCTCAGTTGAGCATCTCCATCAATGGTGGGGTCAAGACACTTGAAGAGTGCGGCGAGCACCTTAAACAGCTAGACGGCGTCATGGTGGGCCGCGAAGCCTATCAGAATCCTTATTTGCTTGCTCAGGTGGATCAGCAGTTGTGCGGCCTGGACAAGCCAGTACTGAGCAGAGATGCCGTTTTGGAGAATATGATTCCCTATATAGAGAAACATCTAGTGTCCGGTGGCCGCCTTAATCATATTACCCGTCACATGACAGGCTTGTACCAGGGAGAGGCGGGTTCGCGCGCCTGGCGTCGATATTTGAGCGAGAATGCTCATAAGCCTGGTGCTGGTATCGCCGTGGTGCATGAGGCCAGAGCCAGCATGGAGCTAAAATAAAAACATAATACAAACAATGTATTGAACAAGATTATTGCAGAAAGCCGCTGATACCTCAGCGGCTTTTTTTGTCTAATTTTTAAACTTTTCACCAAAGGTGGTGAAAATTACCAGCCGGTAGTGAAACTCACTATCTTCTTAACCAGCCGCCTCAGTCCTAATGAATGCCTTAGCGGTATGAAATTTTATAAATCCATACTTATCATGTGTTTATATTGTTTTTATAAAGTTGGCACACCCCTTGTATTGTCATAGATGTCATAAACGAAATGGAAAGGAAGACATCATGAACAAGCTAACTAAAGTATCGCTAATCGCCTCTCTACTTGTAGGTGCTAGCTTCTCTGCCTCGGCAGATGACTTTATCCCAACAGATATCACCGCCAAGCTGGAGCGTCATTTGGCGACTCAGATGCAGGAGATGATGGTGACTGCTCAGCAAGAACTGACACTTTCACTGCAGGCGCAGCTGTCAGAGTCGCTATTCGACACTAACCTTAAGCTGGCAGAAACGGCGACCAAGAGTGAAGAAGCACCGATGAAGAGTGCGATGGTTAAGGAATAACTCTGGTAAAGGATTACCATAGTTTGGGGAATTGTTATGACTTATCTGTTTGAGTTGGCAGCACTGTTACTGCTCCCAGTATTGAGCTTCGCGCTCTGCGCAACCTTAGTCTGTACCTTGAAATGGCATAAGGTGTTATAGCCGGGGCTCCTGAATTTGTTGATAGTAAGGACAAGTATTATGAATATCGATGATCTGGTAAGAAGGCTAAAAAATCCTCGCAGCATAGTGTGTGGTGTGGCGGCGATGACGGCAGACAAATTTGCCTGGTCTTGCCTATGGACTCGCGTCGTGTGGGCCGTGGCAGCCTTTATGAATCCGGCCTTCGTCTTGTTAGTGTATTTTGTATTGGCACTCGTTCTGCCGAAATGGAAACCAGGCTACTAGCCGTTAGGAATTAAGAGCGTGAAGGGACGTACGAATTTACAAAAAGCGCTGGATATCTTGCTGGCCCTGGGTGTCATCCTTATAGTCGCAGCGGTGCTGATGATGCTGGGACATTACTTTGAAGCGCGTTGGTTTTATATCAGCCTGGAGTCGCCCCAGTGGATCGACATAGGCTTGTGGAGTACGGCGCTGGTCAGTGCCCTGTTATTGATTCTGTTACTCTGGCTTACCCTGGCCTTTAGTTTTATCGCCCTGGTTTCTTCTTTTTGCGTGCTAAGCGCCATCGCCATGCTGTTTGCCGGCTTTTCGCTGTTTTGGCCGATTCTCCTATTACTGCTGGCGGCCTGGGGTGTAGGTCAGGCTAGCCGGGTCGACTAGCCGGGCCCAATTTCTTTATCTGCTCAGGAAGGCATTAAACTGCGCCTTGGCCTCATCGCTTTGCAGGCGAACGGCAAACTCTTCCAACTCTTTTTGCATCTGCTCTCTGATGAGTTCGCTGTCGCCGCGTATTAGCCTGCGACTGGCTCTGAGTGCTTGAGGTGGCTTCTTCGCTAGCTTGACGCTTTGGCTCAGGGCATGACTCATCAACTCATCGCTTGGCAGCAGATCGTTGATAAGTCCCATCGATAGGGCGCTCTGGGCATCGAAGGCCTCACCGAGCAATAGCAATTCGCTGGCCTTGGTCTGACCGACTAGGCGGGGCAGTAGAAGGCTGGCACCGGCCTCGGGCACCAGCGCCAGATTGACGAAGGGCAGCTGAAACTTGGCCGTATTGTCGGCATATACCAGGTCGCAATGCAGCAGCAGGGTCGTGCCTATGCCGACCGCAGGACCGGCCACGGCGGCGACCAGAGGTTTAGTGAGCTCCAGCAGGGTGAACAGGAATCTGACGGTAGGATGATTCTGTCCTAAGTCACTATTTTTTAAAAAGTCGGCAACATCGTTACCCGAGGTGAAACAATCGCCTTCGCCTTTGAGGAGAAAGGCGTTAATTCCGTTGTCTGACTCCCCTTGGATAAGGTATTCTGTGAGCCGAGCATACATCTCAAGGTTAAGCGCGTTGCGTTTGTCGGGGCGATTGATCGTGATGATGCGTACGCCCTGCTCATCCTGAAATTGAATGTTACTCATGGGTCAATAATCCTTATTTGGCAGATGGGTTAAAAAGGAGTTTAAGGCATTGAAACAGATTTTCAAACACGCGTTTAATTTTGTCCTGCTATCATGCACTTCATTTTCCGTATTGGCAAACGTCATGTTTGTCGATGGCTATGTCAGGGCCATGCCGCCGAGTGTGCCCAATACCGCCGCCTATTTCACCCTGATGAACCATGGGCCTGAGGTCGATCTCGTTGGCGTCGACACAAAGGTAGCCGCCGAGGCGCAGCTACACACCTTGGTGGAAGAAGAGGGCGTAGTGAAGATGCGCCAACTCCCCAAATTTACCCTGGCCAGCCACGCTAACCTGGAGCTCATGCCCTCGGGTAAGCACGTGATGCTGCTAGGATTAAAAAAACCGCTGACGGAAGGACAGGAAGTGGTGTTAAGGCTAAAGTTTAGCGATGGCAGCGAGCAGCAGCTAACGCTGCCGGTGAGCAAGCAAGCGATAGCGACACAAGATGATGGCGAGCACCATCATCACCATTAATGGAGTAAGAGTATGCAGGTAACATGGAAACGGGTCAGCCTGGCGGCCGCCGTCTTATTTTTGATTGGCTACATCATCAGCGTATGGTGGAGCGTAGAGCCAGACAGCATAGAGCCCCATCAGCTCAATAACGAGACGGGCCATAAGATAGTGGGCTACGCGACCACTACCTCTTTGATTTTGACCATGGAAACCCTCCTCGATAAGAACGGTGGCTGGTTGTCTAACGATGTGATGCCTCCCTCGCTGTTTATGGATAACATGCCCGCCTTCGAGTTTGGCGCCATCGAGCAGGCGCGGGATCTGGCGCTGATAATGCGCAAGGAATTTAGCCGTTCCCAATCGCAGTCGACCGCCGACAAAGACCTGCTGGCGGCCCACTCTAAGCTGAATATCGAACACACCAGCTGGTTAGTGCCGAGCGCCGAGGGCGAGTATCGTGACGCCATCAAGCTGCTCAAGCTCTATCGCGCCCGAATCGCCGACACCAATAATCCCGATGCTCAGTTCTACGCCCGCGCCGATAACCTCAACGAGTGGCTCAAAGAGGTGCAGAAGCGCCTGGGCAGCATGTCGCAGCGCCTGTCTGCCAGTGTCGGCCAGGAGCGGATCAATACCGATCTCGCCGGTGACACTGAGGCCAGCCAGTCGACGCCTAATCTGGCCAGCCAGGAGATCAAGACCGGCTGGTGGCAGATAGACGATGTCTTCTATGAAACCCGTGGCGCCACCTGGGCACTGCTGAACTTTATGAAGGCTATTGAGGTAGATTTTGCCGACGTATTGAAGAAGAAAAATGCTGAGGTCAGCTTGCAGCAGATCATTCGTGAGCTGGAAGAGGCACAGCAGCCTGTGTGGAGCCCGATCGTGTTGAACGGTTCTGGGTTTGGCATAGTGGCCAACCACTCGCTGGTGATGGCCAATTATATTTCCCGCGCCAATGCCGCGGTGATCGATTTAACTAACTTATTGACTCAAGGCTAATTAGATGAAAAAAACACTACTTGCATGTGCTCTGCTCGGGTCTTTGGCAGCGACATCTGCACAGGCGGCTACTGTAGTTGGCTTCAAGGTGGGCGGCGACTACTGGAACGCCGACACCGAGGGTACCTTTGCTCAGAAGGGCCAGGCTCAACAAGAGTTTGATTACAGCTCTTCATCTCAGGGCAGCATCTGGGTCGCCATCGAGCATCCTATCCCTTTAGTGCCTAACCTGAAGATCCGCGAAAACCGCCTGGATGCAGATGGCAAGGCGACGTTGACCGGCGACTGGACATTCGGCGATCGCGTATTTAGCGACGATGTGACCACGGCAAGCAACCTGAGCAATACCGACTTCGTGCTCTACTATGAGCTGCTGGATAACGACATAGTGGCACTGGATCTCGGCGCCGCCTACAAGAAGATGCACGGCTCTTTCCGCGTACATCAGATCTCGCCATCTGGCGTGGTAGGGGCTTACGCGCAGAAAGATCTTAGCGACGGTGTGGTCATGGCTTACGCCAATGCCGAGGTGGGCATTCCTGGCCTGGGTCTGTATGGTTTTGCCGACGTGATGCAGGGCATTGACGAGAGCAGCGTCTACGATTATCAAGTGGGTCTGGGTTGGCAGTTTGACGGCGTGGCGCTAGATACCAAGGTGCGTGTCGGTTACCGCGACTTTAACTTCGACGTGAATGACTTCAATGGCGTGACCGCCAACATGCAGTTCAAAGGCTATTTCGCCGGGGTTGAGCTAGTCTTCTAATAGCTAGTTTGCAGACATAAAAAAACCGCCATGATGGCGGTTTTTTTGTATCTAAAGCCTGATCTCTTACTGACTGACTTCAGGGGCCTTCAGGCCATTGTTGATGGCGATGACATCGTCTTCGCTCAGGGTGCCAGTCGCTTGTTTCAACGCCAGGATAGAGTTGATATAGCCATAACGGGCGTTAGAGAGCTGACGCTTAGAGTCATACAGGTCACGGGTACGGTTGAGTACGTCAACGATAGTACGGGTACCCACCTCGAAACCTGCCTGGGTCGCTTTCAGTGCGCTCTCAGAAGAGATCACCGATTGCTCATAGGCGCGGATAGAGCTAATAGAGGCACCAACGTTGTTGAAGTTGTTGCGCACATCTTTTACTACCTTGCGGTAGGTCTGTTCCATCTTCTCGCTGGCTTCTACGTATTGGTACTGCGCCTGGTTGACCTTAGAGCTCACCTTAAAGCCTTCGAAGATAGGCACGCTCAGGGTCAGACCCACGTTGGCGTTGTCGTAATCGCTCAGATCACCTGCCTGATTTTTCTGATTTAGGTTGGTGGTGTAACCGGCATTCAGGCTCAGAGACGGCATGTGGCCCGCCTTGTAGAGCGAGATGGTCTGCTGGGCGATATCTTTACCGATACGCGTGGTTAACAGATCCACACTGCTGGTCTCGGCCATCTTCAACCAATCGTTTGGCATGGCTGGGGTTGGCGGTACCGCGGTGAAACGTGTGGTATCCAGAATATCGATAGACTTGTGGTCTATGCCGGTGATCTCTCTGAGGGCTTCGTAGCTGTTGATCAGCTGGTTTTCCGCCAGGATTTCCGATGCGCGGGCCAAGTCATACTGGGCCTGAGCCTCGTGTACGTCGGTGATCGCGGTGAGACCCACGGCGAAACGCTGCTTGGTCTGCTCGAGCTGACGCTCGATGGCACGCTTCTCGGCGCCTTTGAATTCATAGTTATCTTTCGCGGCTAAGACGTCGAAGTAGGCGCCTGTAACACGAATGATGAGTGACTGAAGTGTCGAGGCGTAGGCGGCATCGGCCTGTGACGCCGCAAGCTCCGCGAGGTCGAGTCCGACCCAGGCGCTGTGATCATAGATCACCTGCTTGAGTGACACTCCAGCATCGAGTCCGCTGTTGTACTTGTCATCATCAACATTGGTCCAGCTCTTTCCATAGCCTACGCTGGCGCTGATGGTAGGTAGCAAGGGGGCGCGGTTCTCTTCGATCTGCTCGTAGAGACGGTCGCGCTGCGCTTGTGCCTGGAGCGCAATCGGATCATTGGTAAGGGCCTGCTGATATATCTGCAGTAGATCGTCGGCATGCACGGCAGAAGTCGTTGCCGCGAGAGTCAACGCTGCACATAAGGTGCGGATCTTAAATTTCATTAGCTGTCCTTTTTTAGACATAAATACTCCGAGGCGGAGCCATTTACTTAATAAAGTTAAGTGATGCTTCAGCGCAAATCATTTGCGCGAAGCGGTTTGCGCTTCCCGACGCTTCCCGATACATCTAAACTTATTAAGGTTAAGATATTAAGAAATTAACCATTTTTAAGTCAACTAGGAAGTGTAACAGTTTTTAACGGTAAGTCTGCATTTTTTAGTGGTCTACATGGTATATTGAGAGCCCTTGGGGATAAGCATTTACTAACTGAGTCGCGGGACGGGTAATGAGTCAGAAATTCACCAATGAAGATGTACAGATGCTGGGAAAACGAACCCTTTTTCAGGGGTTCTTTCGTATGGAAGAGTACAGATTCAAACATAGGCTGTTTGCCGGTGGCTGGAGCCCGGAAGTGGTGCGTGAAGTGTTCGAGCGCGGCCATGCCGTGGTCGTGCTGCCCTATGACCCCGTGAGCGACAAGGTGGTGCTGATTGAGCAGATACGCATTCCCGTGGTGAATGCCGCAACCACCCCTTGGCTGCTGGAGTTTGTTGCCGGCATGATAGAGGAGGGGGAGAGCGCCGAGCAGGTGGCTCACCGTGAACTGCTCGAAGAGTCTGGCCTGGTGGCTAGCGAGATGCACTATATCAGTCAATATTTTTCCAGTCCCGGCGGCACCAGCGAGCGATTCGATTTCTACTGGGCCAGAGTCGACGCCAGTCAGGCCGATGGCCTGCATGGCCTGGATGATGAACATGAGGATATCAAGGTGCACGTGATGCCCCGTGAGGCAGCCTTTCAACTATTGCAAGATGGCACCATCAATAACGCCTCGACGGTGATCGGCCTACAGTGGCTGCAGCTCAACTACCAAACCCTAAGGGCCGCCAAGTGAGCCTGTCGTTAAATAAGCGCAAGCCGGACTATCAGGCAAACGTGAGTCGTTTTCTCGCCTTGTGTAGTCGTAACTACTTCAATATATTACGCTGGCTGCCAGCGGGCTATGAGCAGGGGCAGTCCTGGCAGGTCGAGGGAGACTTCGGTTGCCTTGAGGTTAAGCTGCTGGAAAACACCCAATATACCCAATTAATTGAGATCTCCCGTCCGCTGAAAATCGCGCAATACGTTGATACGCCTAAAGTTGTAGTGCGTGTTTACCATGACGCTAAATTAGCAGAAGTGTTAACTAGTCGACAGATTTATCGATTAAGACCAGTATATGATTATCCAAATATACGTATGTACCATAGAGACGAAAAGTATCAGGTAAATGCTTTTCTTGAAGAGTTACTCAAGATTGACAACCATGCCCGCATCATTTGTCAGTCCGAATCTTAGGGTTTTAATGTGCTAAAAGAGGCTATCTCTTATTCCATCGATCACGATGAGAGCGTAAAGCTGGTCCAGGTGACGGACCCTCATCTGTTTGCTGATCCCGAGGCGCAACTGCTGGGTGTGAATACCGCACATAGCTTGGATGCTGTGTTGAACACTATTAAGGCCGTCGATTATCCGGCACATCTCTTATTGGCCACCGGCGACATTAGCCAAGATTATTCCAATCAGTCTTACCATAACTTCGTCGCCGCGATCGAAAAATTAAACCTTCCTTGTCACTACCTGCCGGGCAATCACGATGATCCGCGCATTATGCATCTGCATATGCAGGGCCCCAGAGTCTACGGCGATAGGCGGATCCTGGTGGGAAAGTGGCAAATCATCATGCTGGACTCCACCGTTAGGGGGAAGCCTGGCGGGCATATGGCCGACAGCGAGATGGAGTTGATCGAGGCGGCGGTGGCGGCCCATCCCGAGCTGCATACCCTGTTGGTGATGCATCACAATCCGATTCTGGTGGATTGTAAATGGCTGGATCAACACTGCATGGACAATGGCGAGGCATTTCTCGACAGAGTGACGGCCATGCCTCAGGTCAAGGGCCTGCTGTGGGGCCATGTACATCAGAGCCTGGATCAGTTCTACCAGGGCAAGAGTGGCCCGGTGAAGTTGATGGCAACGCCTTCTACCTGCATCCAGTTTAAGCCCAAGTCTCCCTATTTCGCCCTCGATGCCCAGCAGCCAGGTTATCGCCTGCTTGAGTTAAAGCCAGACGGCAGCATCTTGGCCAACGTCTACCGGGTGCCCGGCAACAAGTTTTCACCGGACCACGACTCCAGCGGTTACTAGCTGCTCACTCTGGCAAGCAGATAGCGAGCAGTTTGCTTGGCATTGGCGGGGTTAATATTTGGTTAATCGCCGCGCCGGTGTTAGCATCTGGATGCCCGATACTTGGCTGCAGATGTTAGGCGCAGAGCCAATCTGCCCGCTAAGCCGTCGTGTAGGGAACACATTGCCGTTTTATCATTCGCTGCCGAGGAAATATGCTGCTCTATATTCATGGATTTAATAGTTCACCGCACTCAGACAAAGGTGTGGTCACTGCCCAGTATATTGCCAAGCATTTTCCCGATATCAATTTCGTTCAACCCCAACTCCCAGCCACGCCCAAGGCGGCCATGACGTTGCTGACAGATTTGGTCGAGCAGGCGCTGGAGAGGGGGGAAAGCCTGAGTTTCATAGGTTCATCCCTCGGTGGCTATTTTGCCAGCTATCTGGCGGAGCGTTATGGCGGGCGGGCCGTGCTGGTGAACCCGGCGGTGAAACCTTTCGAGCTGTTTGATGAGTTCCTCGGTCCCCAGTACAATCCCTACACAGAAGAAGATTATCAGATTCTACCCGAGCACAAGCTAGAGGTGGCTAAGTACGATACGCCGGCCATCTCACATCCAGATCGTTTCTTGGTGCTGCTGCAGTCTGGGGATGAGGTGCTTGATTATCGGCAAGCCGTGAATAAATACCAATGTTGTCAGATGCTCATCGAGGCGGGTGGCGATCACAGCTTCGTCGGCTACCAGCAGCAGATGCCGGGGATCTGTGATTTCCTGTTTCTTGACAAATAGACATGTAGGGCCGCAACATGGCCTGAATAACAATATATTGTGTGCGCTATGACTAACCAATACACTTCAGATGCAATTGAAGTCCTCAATGGACTCGACCCGGTAAAACGTCGCCCAGGTATGTATACCGACACCACACGTCCAAACCATTTGGGCCAAGAGGTGATCGATAACAGCGTCGATGAGGCCCTCGCGGGACACGCGACCAGAATCGACGTGATACTGCACAAGGACAATTCGCTTGAGGTGATCGATGATGGCCGCGGCATGCCGGTGGATATCCATCCCGAAGAGGGGATCCCCGGGGTCGAGCTGATCCTCACCAAACTGCACGCAGGTGGTAAGTTCTCCAATAACAACTATCAGTTTTCAGGTGGTCTGCACGGCGTAGGTATCTCGGTCGTAAACGCGCTGTCGAATCGTGTCGAGATCACGGTGAGGCGCAGCGGTCAGGTCTATGAGATGGCCTTTGAGCATGGCGACAAGGTGGAAGAGCTGACCGTAACGGGAACCTGTGGTCGACGCAACACGGGCACCCGCGTCCATTTCTGGCCAACCGCCAGCTATTTCGACTCGGTTAACTTCTCGATTCCCAAGCTTATCTATTTGCTAAGGGCCAAGGCGGTACTCTGCCCGGGGCTGCGTATCAAGTTTACCAACAAGCAGACCGGCGATGTCGAAGAGTGGTGCTACGAGAGCGGCCTGACCGACTACCTCAAGTCGTCGACGCAAGGTGCATTGACTCTGCCTGAAGAGCCTTTTATCGGCAGCATGGCTGGCAATACCGAGGCGGTCGACTGGGCCATCACCTGGTTACCTGAGGGGGGCGACTCCCTCAACGAGAGCTACGTTAACTTGATCCCCACGCCGCTGGGTGGCACCCATGTTAACGGTTTCCGTCAGGGTCTGCTGGAGGCGATGCGCGAATTCTGTGAGTTTCGTAACTTGATCCCCAGAGGGATCAAGCTCTCCCCCGAGGATATCTGGGATCGCAGCAGCTTCATTCTGTCGATCAAGATGCAAGATCCTCAGTTTGCGGGACAGACCAAAGAGAAACTCTCCAGCCGCCAGAGTGCGGCCTTCGTCTCGGGTATCGTCAGAGACGCCTTCAGTCTCTGGCTCAATACCCATACGGATCAGGCCGAGGCCCTGGCCGAGATGTGTATCAGCAACGCCCAGAAACGTCTGAAGGCGGCCAAGAAGGTGGCGCGTAAGAAGGTGACTTCGGGCCCTGCGCTGCCGGGTAAGCTGACTGATTGTAGCGGCCAGGACCCTATGCGCGGCGAGCTCTTCCTGGTGGAGGGTGACTCGGCGGGCGGTAGTGCCAAGCAGGCGAGGGATCGTGAGTTCCAGGCGATCATGCCGCTGCGGGGTAAGATCCTCAATACCTGGGAGGTGGAGGCCTCACAGGTGCTGGCCTCTCAGGAGGTGCACGACATCTCAGTGGCCATCGGTTGTGACCCGGACAGCAACGATATCTCAGAGCTCAGATACGGTAAGATCTGTATCCTGGCGGATGCGGACTCGGACGGTCTGCATATCGCGACCCTACTGTGCGCCCTGTTCATGAAGCACTACAAGGTGCTGGTGGAGAAGGGGCACATCTATGTGGCCATGCCGCCGCTGTTTAGGGTCGATGTGGGTAAAGAGGTATACTATGCGCTGGATGAAGCCGAGAAGCAGGGGATCTTAGATCGTATCAGCGCCGAGAAGAAGAAGGGTAAGGTGCAGGTGACCCGATTCAAGGGATTGGGTGAGATGAATCCATTGCAGCTGAGGGAGACCACCATGGATCCCAACACCCGAAGACTGGTACAGTTAACCATAGATGATGCTGAGGATACCCTGGCCATCATGGATATGTTGCTGGCCAAGAAGCGTTCTGGCGATCGTAAGACCTGGCTTGAAACCAAAGGCGACTTAGCCCAGCTATAGCTATGTCATTAAAATAAAAAGACAAATCGTTAGACAAGCTTAATATAATGCATAATAAAAGAGTTAGTTGTTATTTTCTGTGTGCGATGTTTGCCATGATGGCATCGGGCGTGTCCCTGACGGCGCGCGCCGAGCAGCCCATCATGATCACAGTCACCAAGGGATTTGGACTCTCCTTATATGCCTCAGATCTCGGTGATGCCAAACAGATGGCACTGGGTGACGAAGGCACCCTGTTTGTGGGTTCTTATAAGTCCGGCACCATACAGGCCCTGGTAGACAGCAACGCCGACGGTCGTGTAGACAAGCGCTACGTAGTTGCCAAGGGGCTGGAGTACCCAGAGGCGATCGCCTTTCATAAGGGGGA
Organism: Shewanella alkalitolerans; assembly: GCF_019457575.1. NCBI lineage: Bacteria > Pseudomonadati > Pseudomonadota > Gammaproteobacteria > Alteromonadales > Shewanellaceae > Shewanella > Shewanella alkalitolerans. The sequence goes on from NZ_CP080422.1 coordinate 617,121, forward strand.
TCTCTATGTCGCCGAAGAGGAGCGCATCCTACGCTTCGTGGATATCGAGAATCGCCTGAAGCGTCCCGGCCGCGGCAAAGAGGTTTACGACCGTCTGCCGGGTAAGACCAACAAGAGCCGCCGTGCCATGCGTTTCGGCCCCGATGGTCGTCTCTATGTTGCCATCGGCGCCCCCTGTAACGTGTGTGAGGCCCATGCACCCTTTGGCAGCATAATCGCCATCGACCTCGACAGCGGTAGCAGTGAGCAGATCGCCACCGGCATACGCAACGTCACCGGCTTCGACTGGGACCCTAAAGACAGCAAGCTGTGGTTTGCCGATTTGGGCCGTGACTGGATGGGCGACAGGTTGCCACCGGATGAGATCAACCGTGTCGATATCGTCGGTGCCCACTACGGCTTTCCCTATATTCACGCCAGCAGCGTGCTGGAACCCGCCTACGAGAAGCCTAAGGGGCTCAAGGTCACCACCCCCGTCTTCGAGTTGCCGGCCCACGTGGCGCCCATGGGGCTCGAGTTCTACCGTGGCGAGCAGTTCCCCGAGAAGTATCGTGACCAACTATTCGTGGCCGAGAATGGTTCCTGGAACCGCTCCAGTAAGATCGGTTATCAGGTCACCATGTTGACCCTGGAAGATGACAATATCAGCAAGCGCCAGACGGTGGTGAGCTTCCTCGATGGAGAGTTCCCCGTCGCCCGGCCCTATGACTTAATCATGGCGCCCGATGGAGCCATGTATATCTCAGACGATCTGAAAGGCAATGTGTATCGTCTGTTTTATAAAGAGAACGCGAGCGAAGAGATTGAATCGAGTGAAGCGAGTGAACAACAGGATCCTAATCAATGAGTGATGCGATAGATTTAAGCCTCGATGGCGTCGAACAGATGCCCTTGAGACGTTTCACCGAAGAGGCGTATCTGAACTATTCCATGTACGTCATCATGGATCGCGCCTTGCCGCATATCGGCGACGGCTTAAAGCCGGTGCAGCGTCGCATCGTCTACGCCATGAGCGAACTTGGCCTGTCGGCACAGTCAAAGCACAAGAAGTCGGCGAGAACCGTGGGCGACGTACTGGGTAAGTATCATCCCCACGGCGACAGTGCCTGTTACGAGGCCATGGTGCTGATGGCGCAGCCTTTCTCCTACCGTTATCCGCTGGTGGACGGTCAGGGTAACTGGGGCGCGCCGGACGATCCTAAGTCATTCGCTGCCATGCGTTATACCGAGGCGCGCCTGTCTAAGTTCTCCGAGGTGCTGCTGACCGAGCTGGGTCAGGGCACGGTAGATTGGGGCGTCAACTTCGACGGCACGCTCAAAGAGCCCATGGTGCTGCCCGCCCGTCTGCCACATATCCTGCTCAACGGCATCACAGGGATCGCGGTGGGGATGGCGACCGATGTGCCGCCCCACAATGCTCGCGAGCTGGTGGATGCCTGTGTGGAGCTGATTGACAACCCCAAGGCGGATCTGGAACGTCTGATGGAGCTGGTACCTGGCCCTGACTATCCTACCGAGGCGGAGATCATCAGCCCAAGAACCGAGATCGCCAAGATCTACGAGACGGGTCGTGGCTCCATCAAGGCCCGCGCCGTCTATACGGTGGAGTCCGGCGAGATAGTGATCACCGCGCTGCCTCATCAGGCCAGTGGCGGTAAGATTTTAGAGCAGATCGCTGCCCAGATGCAGGCTAAGAAGCTGCCCATGGTGGCCGACCTGCGCGACGAGTCAGATCACGAGAGCCCGGTGCGTATCGTTATCGTGCCTCGATCAAATCGTGTCGATTGCGATCAGCTGATGGCGCACCTGTTTGCCACCACAGATCTCGAGAAGAACTTCCGCGTCAACCTCAATGTACTTGGACTCAATGGCCGTCCTCAGGTGAAGGGACTGAAACAGCTGCTGACCGAGTGGCTGGAGTTCAGATTGACCACGGTCAGACGTCGCTTAGAGCACAGATTAGACAAGGTTTTGGCAAGGCTGCATATTCTGGAAGCCTTGATGATCGCCTTCCTCAACATCGATGAGGTGATCGAGATCATTCGTTACCACGATGATCCTAAGGCCGAGCTGATGGCGCGCTTTAACCTGACCGACGATCAGGCTAACGCCATCTTAGATCTTAAACTGCGTCATTTGGCGAAGCTGGAAGAGTTTAAGATCAAGACAGAACAGAGCGAACTCGAGGCCGAGCGTGAGAAGCTTGAGCAGCTGCTCAGCTCAGATCGCCGCATGAAGACGCTGATCAAGAAAGAACTTAAGCAAGACGCCGAGACCTATGGCGATGAGCGTCGCTCTCCGCTGGTCGAGCGCAGCGAATCCCGTGCCCTGTCGGAGCAGGAGCTGGTGCCAGCCGAGGCGGTAACCGTAGTGCTGTCGGAGAAGGGCTGGGTGCGCTGCGCCAAGGGCCATGATATCGACCCTACGGCGCTCTCTTACAAGGCGGGTGACGGCTTCCTCTGCGCCGCGTCTGGCAGGAGTAATCATGCCACCGTCTTTATCGGCTCGACGGGGCGCGCGTTTGCCACCGATACCCATACCCTGCCATCGGCCAGGAGTCAGGGTGAGCCTGTGACTACCCGCTTCCAGCTGTCACCGGGCGAGTCTATGGCCCATGCGCTGCTCGGGGAGGATGGACAATGCTTCCTGCTGGCCTCAGATGCAGGCTATGGCTTTATCGGCGATTACAAGGATATGGTGTCACGCAATAAGGCGGGTAAGGCGCTACTCAGCCTGCCGGCCAATGCTCAGGTGCTGCCGCCGAAACGCGTGGACAAGAGTCGTAGCGAGTCTATCTTAGCGATCACCAACGAGGGTCGCATGCTGCTCTTCTCCGTCGATGCTTTGCCGCAACTGGCTAAGGGCAAGGGCAACAAGATCATCGGCATCGCCAGCGACAGGGCTAAGAGCCGCGAAGAGCTGCTAGTGCATCTGCATGTGGTGCCGCAGGATACGGCGGTTACCCTGTGGGCGGGTAAGCGCAAGCTTACCCTCAAGCCGAGCGATCTCGAGCACTACCGTGGCGAACGAGGTCGCCGTGGCGCCAAGCTGCCTCGCGGTCTGCAACGTGTGGACAAGGTGGAGCTTGGCGAGGACGAGACCAGTCTCTAGCCGACTGTCAGACATAAAATCCGGATACAAAAAAAGCTGCCCTAGGCAGCTTTTTTTATGTCTGATGTAAGTAGGCCTTAAGCCACTTCGTAGAAGTTGGGGATCACATCGAGGCGGGCCTGGATGATCTCGGTGGCCATCTTGCTACATTTACCACATTGATTGCCAACACCCAGACGACGCTTAACGTCGGCAAGAGACATATCTCCTTGATCGACAGCTTCTTTTATTTGCTTGTCGGTAATGGCGTGGCAAAGGCAAACATACATACAGGTGACTCCCCTACTTCAGATGCATGCAATTATAAATGAAAACGATTCTCACTGCTAATAACTCCTGGTTATAGACTGTGCATTATGGCGCCTAAGCGGGGAATTAAAAATTGTGAGCTAGCCCACTGAATACGGGGCCTCCAGCCTATTGCTGGCGCGTATTTTACTTCGTTTTGTCTGGTTGTAGGCTAGGGCGGTAATGAGCGCAAGCGCGCATGAAAGATGCACTTACCCCAAGTTAAGATGGTTTATTTGCTGGCTTATGATGGGTTGGGGAGGCATTTACTGCTTAGATGAGGCGCTATCTTTGGCCGATAGCGCCAGGGAGGATTTAAGCTTAATAGCCGCGCTCGAAGTTGACCTTATGGCTCAAGGGCTCTCCCTTGATGAACTTGTGATAGTTATTGGCGAAGATCTCCACTACTTGCTCAGGGAAACTCGGGGCGGCGATATGGGGAGTGATGATCACATTCTCCAGCGACCAGATGGGATGCTCCTGGGGCAGGGGCTCCTGATTGAAGACATCCAGGATAGCGTTCTGCTGGGGATGAGTCAGCAGCTGGGCGTAGAGGGCGTCGAGATCCAACACGTCGCCGCGACCCAGATTGAAGAGGATCGCCTCCGGCTTCATCATGGCCAGTAGCTCCTGGTTGAGCGCCCCCTGGGTCTGAGTTGTGCTGGGTAGGATGGCGGCGATGGCGTCTGCCTTACCTATGTGGTGGGCCAGATTGGCCAGGGTGTCGACGCTGTCGAAGCCTATGGTTGGCTTAGCGCCGCGGTTGATGCCGGTCACCCGCATGCCGAAATGTTTGGCGGTCTGTGCCAGGTGTTTAGCGATATTGCCTGTGCCTAACAGCAGCAGCTCCTGCCCCTGCAGGGTGCGAAAGTTGCCCGGGCGCCAGATCTTCTCCGCCTGCTGGGACTGATATTGCTTGTGCTGACGCTGGTGGGCCAGCAGGTAGCCAAACAGGTACTCGCTCATCAGGGGGCCGAAGATCCCCCGCACATTGGTGAGTTGGTAGTCGCGGCGTAGCCTGGGTTTGACCAGGAGATCGACGCCGGCATAGGTGGATTGCATCCACTTGATCTGTTTGGCATGGCCCACCAAGGGGGCGGCCAATGGCGGTTCGGCGAGCCAGATATCGGCATCGAGAATACTCTGGGGATCGTCGCCTAGCAGCGTCAGGTGCGGCAGGTGACAGGAGCCGAGCAGGCTGCGGTATCTATCGTTATCGCTGGTCAGCAGCAGTAGCTTGTGTTCCATAGCGAGTCCTTTTGGCTGTTATTATTTTTGTATGAGACCCAGAAAATGGCTGGTTTATTTTGGTGGAGAATTTATTTCATTCGCACCTTGTCATTATAGATGCTCCCGCCTGGCTTAGTACTTAAGTGGGGGGCTAGTGCTACAGTTACAAAAAATGGGAGAGGTGTCCACCGATAGGGTGAGCTTTGCCTATTTGTTGAGCAGTTCAGGGTGAGTAGGCACTCGCTGACCCTAGCGGGTCAGCAGCAGTTGATGGACGCAGTCGGCGCTGACATCGGGGAAATTACTGAAGATGCCATCGACGCCCATCTGCGACAGATAGTGGATGTCGTCGCGATTATCCACGGTATAGACAAACACCTTGGCACCGCGGGCGTGGGCATCATCCACTAACTCCCGGGTGACGAAGTTGACGCTCAGGTGCAATGAGAAGGCCTCTAGTCGAGTGACTATGGCGGCCAGGTCTTCTGGTACCCCCTCGATGAGTGGCGCCAGCACAGCATCGGGAAAGGCCTGTCTCAGGGTGAACAGAAAGCCGTGATGGAAAGATGAGATCAGTAGCTGATCGGCGCGGTAGTTGAGCTTCTCCAGGATCTCAGGATAAAGGGCCATGAAGGGGCCGAGGGAGTTGAGCCCTTTGAGCTCTATGTTGATCAGGGCATCGAAGGGTTGTAGGTACTCCAGCAGCTCCCAGAGTTTAGGGATGGGCTCGCCATCAACGGTAACGCCGGCCAGATACTCCTTCGTCACCGCCTCGATAAGGCCTGTACCCGAGCTTTTGCCGTCGAGACGCCTGTCGTGAAACACATAGAGTTCGCCTTCGACGCTGTGGACGTCGATCTCCACGGCGTTACAGCCCAAGGCGATGGATTTCTTGATGGCGGCCAGGGTATTTTCGGCGCCATAGCCGCTGGCGCCACGGTGAGCATAGACACGCATTAGCTTCTAATTATCCCCTGAGTCTCTTTACTTTGACCACTAATATGCACCTCGAGCTGCGGATAGGCGAGCTCCAGATGATTCTCTCTCAGTTTCTTGCTGACCTGCTTGTGCAGCTTGTGTCGTAGCGGCCAGCGAGTGTTCATATCCTTGGCATAGGCGCGGATCTCATAATCCTGGGTATGCTGACCAAATCCGGCAAACCAGACCTCGGGCTCCGGCGTGGTCAGGGCATCGTCACACTCCTTAACCGCCTGATAGAGCGCCGCCTCGACCCGTGCGGGATCCGAGTCCCTGGCGACCGAGACATAGACGATCACCCTAGTGATAGGGTCTGACAGCGACCAGTTGATCAGCTGCTCGGTGATGAAGGCCTTGTTGGGGACGATTATCTCTTTTCTGTCCCAATCGACAATCGTGGTGGCGCGGATCTGGATCTTACTTACTGTACCCGTTAGCTCGCGTATGGTGACGGTATCACCGATGCGCACCGGTTTCTCGAACAAGATGATCAGTCCCGAGATGAAGTTGGCGAAGATCTCCTGCAGACCAAAACCCAAGCCCACCGAGAGCGCCGCGACCAGCCATTGCAGCTTAGACCACTCCATCCCCAGGGTCGAAAAGCCGCTGAGCATACCGAAGAAGACCACCAGATAGCGACTCACAGTGGTGATGGCGAAGCCCGTGCCCTGGGTGAGATCCAATCGTTGCAGAATCATCAGCTCCAGCAGGCCCGGCAGGTTGGTGGCTATCATCAGCGAGAAGCCGACGATGATAAGTCCCAGTAGCAGGGACTTGAGGGTGATAGGGATCTGCTGGGCGATACCGTCGACCGTGCTCGAGCTGGTCCACAGAGTAATGCCGTCCAAAAACGAGAAGATGGCGCTATGGGTCTGAGTCCAGAGGCCTATCAGGCTTATCAGGAAGGCCAGCGTTAGAAGTGAACGCACCAGCCCAAGTGACTGGCTGGAGATGGTCTCGAGATCCACCACAGGCTCTTCATAGGTGTCCGGCGGCTCGTTACTGTTGGGGTCATCTTCTTTCTCCCGCTGGGCCAAGATCTCGGCGCGTTTGGCCTTGGCGCGGTTGAAGGCGATACGGCGGCGCTCGATCAGCATCCAACGTTTAATCAACTGGTACAGCAGCATGAAGCTTAGGGATAAGATCAACGACAGCTGTAGCTGCAATAGCATCTGATAGGCGGTGAAGTAGTAGCCCCTGAAGGCCAGCACGGCGCAGGCCGGCGGCAGCAGTATGAGTATCGACCAGAGCAGCTTCTGCAGCAGCCGCTTATTCTTATCGTCCTGGTGGTAGTGATGTTCCTGCTTCGACAGGCTCAGCATGTCGCGGTAGAACCAGAACAGCATGAGGGCCAGCAGGATGAAGGCGCCTCGTCCCAGGCTATTGCGCACCAGCGAAGTCTCTAGCACCTCGGTGAAGCCGATCACGCCGACAATCGGCATCGCCAGTACGGTCAGGGCGCGTAGGCGTTGCTGACCGGCGCGTATGATCGCCTTGTCGCCCTTGAAGTGGCCGATCAACAGGCCCTTATCCAGCGCCAGCAGATAGGTGAGGCGATAGAGCTGGTACAGCATGCCTATGGCCAGTATGCCCATGCCCACCGAGGAGACCAGGTTATGGTTGCTGAAGTAGAAGATCAGACCGCCGCTGATCAGCGGCAGTGGCTTGATGCAGCTATAGAGCAGCGAGCCAATCAAGGTATTGAAACTATAGATAAACTTATCTTGCGTGACGTTACCTACATAGGTGACGTTCTTGGCCATCAGCTGAGTAAATTTAGGCGTGACCAGGTCCTGCATCACCAGACAGAGCACCATCAAGATCACCCACCAGGACCAGAGGGTGCTCTGTTCGCTTAGTGAGTCCTGTACCTGATGCCAAGGCGCCTGGGTCAGCAGCCATTGGGTACTCTGATACAGGTCGCCCAGCCAGTAGCCGTCTATGCTGTTGGCGTTGGCTACCCAAAACAGGTGCTCGTTGAGCGTGGTCTTAAGGGTCTGATACTGCTGGCCCAGCTGCTCATACAGCACCCTTAATTCGGCGAGCTCACCAAGGTAGAGATCATAGTTTTCCAGCAGCTGACGCTGCAGCTCTTTCTGGGCTCCGACCAGCTTGCTCTGCAGCGGCGTGAGCTGCTCGACGGCGCCGAGCAGTGGATGCAGTGTCTGGTCTTGCTCTATCTGGTAGCGGGCCAGACGGGCATTGGCGATCTCATTACTGATCTTGTCCTGGCTCGGCGGCTTGGGCAGTGAGTAGAGGATACGCAGGAAGCGCTCGCCGAAGGCCGAGTTAAGCTTCACCAGGGCGATCTGCTGCTGAATGTTGGTGATCTGCTTGGCCTGGAACTGGTATTGGGTCTCGGCCTGCTCCTGTAGTGTCATCACATTGGTGACCTCATGGGTCAGCTGTTTCAGTTGCTCGCCGTAGGCTTGGTTCTGCGCGTTCAGCTTGATGGCGATGGCGTCGTCTGTGATGGAGGTTTCTATCTGACTGGCGGCGATGGTGGCCGCCGTCGCCTTGTGACGCTGCTCGGCGATGGCGCCGTTGAGGCGTTCGATAAGGGCTTCTTGCTGCACCAGTTGGCTGCGCACCAGCGCCAACTGCTGCTGGGTGAGGGCGATCTGTTTCTGGCTGCTGGCCAGCTCAGACTCCAGGGTCGACAGGCTCTGAACATAGACCCGGCGTTGCATCTCGCTCAGGGGCTGATTGTCGTCGCTGGTCGCCTGTTTGTGCTTGGCCAGGGTCAGGTTGGCCTGGCTGATCAGGCTAGGTAGCTGTTGCTGGCGTTTGATCAACTCGTTGACCTGAGTGGCTAGGTTAGCCTCTGTCTCTTTGAGTTCAGACAGTCTCAGGTAGGAGAGTGACGCCTGCTGGCTAAGATCTTGATTGGGGTTGTATTCCAGCGGCGTGGCGGCTTCTTTAAGCTGTTGTGTCAGGGCCTGTTTCTGGCTCTGATACTGGTGAATGATGGCGTCGAAGCTGGACTGCAGGGCCTGTTGCTCGGTGAGCTGCTCCTCCAGCAGACTCAACTGCTCGGCGGTGCTCTTGCTGGCGACCTGAGGCTCCTGTCCTAATCCCAGGCGTTTATTGAGATTCAGGGGCGAATTTGCGGCGCCTGAGAATGAGATTAGACAGAGAATAATCAGTAATATACGAGACATAAGCCGCTTTGTTCACACCAGCATCAATGGACGCTTATATATTACCAAGTTAGTTCAAAAATGGTATCTATGAATCGGTTAATTTGACACGTGTGGCGTTTCCTTTGCCAGCGACGAAAATGCCTTAGGATTTGGCCTTTTGGGCGCGGTTAGCCCTGTGGCTCTTCTGGGTCTCATAGACCGCGGTGGAGACCACCAAGGCGCCGCCAATCAGCGTCTTCATGGCGAGTCCCTCACCCAGGATCAACAGGGCCAACAGGGCACCATAAAGGGGTTGCAGGCAGGAGACCAGGCTGACCGTCTTAGCGCTCAGCTGGCGCAGCGCCGAGGTAAACAGGGCGTGGGGTGCGGCGGTAAAGACGATACCTAAGAGGATCACCAACCACCAGACGTTGGCTTGGATGGCGCTTGGGTCGACCTTGAGCCAGGGCAGCAGGAACAGGGCGCTGACCCCTGTCTGGTAGTACATGGCTTGGGCGCCGCTGTAGCTGGCGAAGTAGCGCTTGTGCAGCAGGTTTCTGGCGGTGAACAGGGCAGCCGACAGAACGCCTATGATGATCCCCAGGGTGACATCGTTACCCAGGTTGGCTTCTGGGATCAGCAGGCTGACGCCGAGCAGGACACAGATGCCGCTGATGATATCGGCCAGCTCCAGGCGTTTGCCGGTAAAGAAAGGCTCCACCAGAACCGTCATCACGGGATAGGTAAAGAAGGCGATCATGCCGATGGCTACCGATGAGAGTTGCATGGCGGCAAAGTAGGTGACCCAGTGCAGGCTGACGATAACGCCGAGCCCCAGGGCGATGCCGTAGTCTTTACCGCGATTGAGCCTGAGGTGCTTGCCGCTGACCTTGACCAACAGAGCGAGGGCAAGGGCGGCGATGCAGCAGCGAAGTGCCGTGATATCCAGGGCATTGAGGGGAATCAGCTTGGAGAAAAGGGCCGTACCACCAAACAGGAGGACGGCCAGATGCAGTTCGATTAAGCCAGAGCGTTCGCTGCTACTTGTGTTCAAGATATCCTCTAATCGATTTTGGCGAAGGCCTGACCCATGCGGGTAACGGCCTTAGGCTCGACGCCATCGGCAAAGTGTTCCAGTGCGTCTTTGGCAAATAGCATGACTACAGTGCTGCCCAGTTTGAAGCGTCCCATCTCCTCGCCCTTGTCCAGAGTGATCGCCTCTGGGCCCTCGGTTGGGTAGTCCCAGGTGAAGACTTTCTTGCCTGTCGGCGGCGTGACGGTACCGGCCCAGACGGTTTCTATGCTGGCTACGATGGTGGCGCCAACCAAGACCATGGCCATGGGGCCGATTTCGGTTTCGAAAATGGCCACCACGCGCTCGTTACGGGCAAACAGGCCTGGCACATTCTCGGCCGTCAGCGGGTTAACCGAAAACAGCTCGCCAGGCACATAGGTCATCTTAGACAGGGTGCCCTTAATCGGCATGTGAATTCTATGGTAATCCTTAGGTGCCAGATAGATGGTGGCGAAGTCGCCGCCTTCGAAGCGCTTGGCATCATCGGCTTGATCGCCTAAAAGGGCAAGTGACGAATATTCATGTCCCTTGGCTTGAAAGATACGGCCTTCTTTGATCGGCCCGCATTGGCTGACGGCGCCATCTACCGGATGAACGATATAGTCGTCATCGTCACACAGGGGGCGGATGCCAGGTTTCAGCGCGCGGGTGAAGAACTGGTTGAAGCTGGCGTAGGCTTCGGGTGCACTCTGTGCGGCCTCGCTCATGTCTATCTTATACTGCTTGATAAACCACTTAATTACGCTTGTCGTTACTGCGCCGAGTTCGGCGGCTGCCAGTTTACCCACGAGTCGCGAGAGCAGGTGTTTCGGCATTATGTATTGCAAGGCAATCTTCAATTTGTCCACTGTCTGTTTTCCTTCAAATCCAGTTTGGCTGTTCTTAATTTAGTTAGTCGTTATCGTTTTTGAAATGACGGGCGTGGCGCTGCTCGTCCAGGCTGTCGATAATTCTGTGGTAGTTCTGGTACCTGTCATGGGCGATCTTGCCTTCCTCGAAGGCCTGGGTGATGGCGCAGCCAGGATCATTCTTGTGTTTGCAGTCTCTAAACTTGCAGGTGCCCAGGTAATCCCTGAATTCGACGAAGCACCAGCCGACACGCTCGGCTGGCAGGTGCCATAGGGCGAATTCACGCACACCGGGAGAGTCCACCAGATCGCCGCCGCTTGGGAAATGCAGCAACTTGGCCGTGGTGGTGGTGTGCTGGCCCAGGCCCGAGGTCTCGGACACGTCGCCAGTGATCAGCTCGGCTTCCGGCAGCAGGGCGTTGATCAGCGATGACTTACCCACACCTGACTGACCGACAAACACGCTGACCTTGTCTTTTAATAGGGTCTTGATCGCCTCGACCCCTTCGCCAGACTTGCTGCTGACGCGATATACCTGATAGCCGATGGCCTGGTAGCGCTCCAGCGCGGCCTCGACGGCAGGAGACTCTTCGTCGCTGAGTAGATCTATCTTGTTGAGTATGATGACCGGGGCTATGCCTGTGTCTTCGGCGGCCACCAGATAGCGGTCGATGATCTGGGTAGTAAAGCTAGGCACCACGGAAGAGACGATAAGTATCTGATCGATATTGGCGGCGATGATCTTGATGCCGTCGTAGAGATCCGGCCGTGACAGTGAGGAGTGTCTCGGGTGAACGGCCTCGACCACGCCGGCTATGGTGGCAGTGGTTTCACTGGCTTGGCGCATGATCACCTTATCGCCGGTGACAAGGCTTTGAATATTTCGGCGAATGTTACAGCGAACCAGTTCACCGTTTTCCGTTTCGATATCAGCGTGTTGGCCGAAGCGAGAGATGACGGTGCCCAGCTGTTCTGGCCCCAGTGAGCTATCCTGTAACTCAATGGTTGTTTCTTTTGCGTCTTTGCGCTGCAGCCGTTTCTCATGATTGGCGCGCATGCGGCGGCGTTGGCCTTGGCTTAGGGGTTTCTTTTTACTCACAGTGTCGTCATCGTCAAAATAAGGTTATTTTGTGTCTTCTAAAAAAGCAGTATGATACACGGTCTTAAATAAAAAAGCCTGAATTTAGGCAAACACGTATTGATAAGGCAGATATATGGCTGCAGATGAAACAAATCTGATCTGGGTAGATCTGGAGATGACGGGACTAGAGCCCGAGGTCGACAGAATCATTGAGATAGCTACGATTGTGACCGACAAGGAATTGAACATCTTGGCGGAAGGGCCGGTGATTGCCATCCATCAGAGTGAAGATGTGCTTGCGGCGATGGATGACTGGAACCAGAAGCATCACGGTGAGTCGGGTCTGATCGACAGAGTCAGGGCGAGTGACTTCAACGAGCAAGATGCCATCACTCAGACGATTGCCTTCTTATCCGAGCATGTACCAGCCGGTGTATCGCCAATGTGCGGCAACAGCATAGGTCAGGATAGACGTTTCTTGAATCGTTACATGCCGACTTTGGAAGATTATTTCCACTACCGCAACATAGATGTCAGCTCTGTCAAAGAGTTAGTGCGTCGCTGGAAGCCAGAGGTGATGGACGGTTTTAAGAAGCAGGGGACCCATCAGGCACTGGTTGATATCCAGGAGTCGATCGCCGAACTCCAATATTATCGTGAGAAAGTATTTAAAATTTGACCAAACGGTAGAAAATTTTAAATTAGGGGGTTGCAGAGGGGCGAAATTCTCCTATAATGCGGCCTCAACTTTTTACTGGCGTGTGCGCTGGTAAAGATTGAAATGCGACATTAGCTCAGTTGATAAAAGGTGAAAGGCGATACCTTTTGTTGATAATGACAGTTAATTTAGCTCGAAAAAATTTATGCGACATTAGCTCAGTTGGTAGAGCGATACCTTGCCAAGGTATAGGTCATCGGTTCGAACCCGATATGTCGCTCCAAATTACAAAAGTTTGGCTACACCAATATCCAGACTCACAGATTTTGCGACATTAGCTCAGTTGGTAGAGCGATACCTTGCCAAGGTATAGGTCATCGGTTCGAACCCGATATGTCGCTCCAAGTTTATGCGACATTAGCTCAGTTGGTAGAGCGATACCTTGCCAAGGTATAGGTCATCGGTTCGAACCCGATATGTCGCTCCAAATTACAAAAGTTTGGCTACACCAATATCCAGACTCACAGATTTTGCGACATTAGCTCAGTTGGTAGAGCGATACCTTGCCAAGGTATAGGTCATCGGTTCGAACCCGATATGTCGCTCCAAATTTTCTCCCGCTAGTACCAATCATCTAATTCGACATTGCGACATTAGCTCAGTTGACTCTCTGTATAGAGCAAGAGGGCGATACCTTGCCAAGGTATAGGTCGAGTTTTTAGATTTACCGATTCGAACCCGATATGTCGCTCCAAATTTTCTCCCGCTTGTACCAATCATCTAATTCGGCCTTGCGACATTAGCTCAGTTGACTCTCTGTATAGAGCAAAAGGGCGATACCTTGCCAAGGTTAGGCCATCGGTTGTTTGTTTCGAACCCGATATGTCGCTCCAAATTTTCTCCCGCTAGTACCAGCCATCTAATTCGGCATTGCGACATTAGCTCAGTTGACTCTTTGTATAGAGCAAAAAGGCGATACCTTGCCAAGGTTAGGCCATCGGTTGTTTGTTTCGAACCCTATATGTCGCTGCAAATTTTCTCCCGCTAGTACCAATCATCTAATTCGACATTGCGACATTAGCTCAGTTGACTCTGTGTATAGAGCAAAAGGCCGATACCTTGCCAAGTCTTAGATCGAGAAGACATAGGTCGAGTTTTTAGATTTACCGATTCGAACCCGTTATGTCGCGCCAAATTTTCCCCCGCTTGTTTCAGCTTCCTGTTCCCCTTGGTTTGTACCCTGAGAGTCATCTAGTCGTCTTTTTTGGCTGTAATCGATTCCGTGTCATGGCAATTACCCTGATGAATTTTTATTCATTTTCGGACGATTATTTTAGTGAGTCGTTCATGGTCTTTTTTGTCCATAAAGCCCTTAAACTAGCGATTATTGGCCCTTTATCGGCGTGAAGATCACAAAAATGCCATTTGCGTGATGTGAGATAAAATTCTTTAAGCTTGTCTAATGTAGCGACTTCAGAAGTGCGCAAACTATGACATTGTTCAAAAAAAACTGTGCTAATTACTCCCATAATGAAATTAAATCAGTATTAACGCCTAAAACTTGGCATCGATTGGAGAAGGAAAGATGAGATTTCAACAACTTAATGAACAGTTGGCATATGTCTCTAAGTGTCGCTTGGAAATGGCCCGTTTATATGCGCGTTTGCACAGTGCGGTAGACTCGTCTCGCGTGAAATTGATGCTGGAGTATTTGCAACAACATGAGAAAGAAGTTTCTCAGAAGATCGATGACTACATCGAAGAGGCGCCACGCCGTCTGCTGGAACTCTGGTACAACGATATCGTGTTTGAAGACTTCATCAAACGCTGCCAGGAGGTGATTCCTGCGGCCAACATGAACGAAGATGATCTGTTGGAGCTGCACCTGGATCTCGACAACCGTCTGATCGGCTTGTTTGAGAAGACGGCGGAATCCTCTGTACCGGGTGATGTGAAGAACGCACTCAACGATCTGGTGCGTGTCGAGAAGATCCAGCAGCAACGTCTGGTGCACAGCAGCCTGAGAATGGAAGACATATAATCTGAGCTCATTTAAGTTGAGCTTTCTAGCCGGTTGCTAGTGAGAAATTTAATAAAAAGGCGCCTTGGGCGCCTTTTTTTGTTTATGCCAGGACAATTGCAGTTAGGTATTTATAGCTAACTCTTTTTCATTGCTTTTTTATTCTTGCGCTAGAGCAAAATTTTCACTTTCTTGCATCTATATCGCGATTTTTAGCACACCTAGCTCAGTAATTTGACTGACTGATTAGCGAGTTCGATTCAGTTTGATGAAATGTTTTGTTATCGCCTCGTTGGCCTTTTTGTCGCTTAGTCGGCGAATTTATTGTGCCAGATCAAACTTCTTACATTCTCTGGTGTTTAAGCGGAATCTATTGGCGATTAAAAACTCAAATATCGAATATGCTTAGGCTTAGGGTAACCCGCCCCGGTGATGAGTCTTGTTAAGGAGAATCCAGATGTTATTTAGTGACGGGCAGCTACCATCGGCCTTATATACGGCGCAGATGATACGTGATGCCGAAGCGCGCTTGATCGCGTCCGGTGAGACTAACTTGTGCCAATTGATCGACAGCGCCGGACAGTCGGCCTTCGAGTTACTGCAACGAGAGGGCAAGCTCAATAGCAAAATTTTGGTATTGGCGGGTTATGGCAACAATGGCGCCGATGCCTATATCTGCGCCACCCTGCTGCTCGAATCTGGCTGTGATGTCGCCCTCTATGCGGTGGAGCGTCCAGAGCCGGGGGAGGGGATCAGCTACGCCAAGGCGGCCTTCATCGCCGCGGGCGGGCATCAGCTATCTGACTATGAAGAGGCGCTCAAGGAGGTCGAGGTCATCGTCGATGGCCTGCTAGGCACGGGGGTCAAGGGTGAGCTACGCGCCCCCTTTGCCGAGGTGATAGTGGCGATCAATCGTTATTCGCCCTGGATCTTATCCTTAGATGTGCCATCGGGTATCGATGTGGATACCGGCGCCGGTCAGCTAGCGGTAAAGGCCGATGTGACCCTGACCTTTGGCGCGCCGAAACAGGGACTGATCACGGGTAAGGCCAGGGACTGTGTCGGCAGGCTCTGGTTTGCCGATATCGGTTTGCAGGAGTATCTACCTGAGTCTAAGGTGCTTAACATTGCCCACAGACTGACCGATCTTGGATTGCCCGCCAGGGCGCAGAACAGCCACAAGGGGGCCTGCGGCAAGGTGACCGTTATCGGCGGCGATATTGGCATGGCCGGGGCGCCACGTCTGGCCGCCGAGAGCTGTCTGCGGGCGGGTGCCGGATTGGTGGCAGTGATCTCAAGGCCGGAGCATCTTACCGTGGTGAACTCGGGACGACCGGAAATTATGTTCTGGGGCTGCGAGCTGGTAGATATGGAGGTTTACCAACGCTTGGGTTGGGCGGATATTCTGCTGATTGGACCCGGACTGGGTAAACACGACTGGGGCTACAACCTGCTTAAGGCGACAGGCCTGAGCGACAAGCCCTGCGTGATGGACGCCGATGCGCTTAATCTGCTGGCGCTCGAGCCTTCACGCCAAAGCAACTGGGTGTTGACCCCTCACAGTGGTGAAGCCGCCAGGTTGTTGGGGATTAGCATCGCCGAGGTAGAGGCGGATCGCTTCGCCGCCGTCTATGCCTTGCAGGCTAAATATGGCGGCGTGGTGGTACTCAAGGGCGCTGGCACTCTTATCTATGATGGTAAGGTGTGTCATGTGGCGCCGGTGGGAAATCCTGGGCTCGCCAGCGGCGGTAGCGGTGATGTGCTAGGCGGCATCATAGCGGCCTTGATGGCCCAGGGAATGGCTAAGATGGAGGCGGCGAGCGCCGGAGTGGTGGTTCATGGGGCGGCAGCGGATCTGGCCGCGAAAGATGGTGAGCGAGGCATGTTGGCCTGCGATCTGTTTGCTCACATACGCGCCCTGGTCGATAAGATTTAGCCTCAGCATTAAAATACAGTAATGTCTGTTTAGATAAACGCCGGTTTAGGTTAAAGTATCTGGCTCAAAAAAGGATTGTCCTTAATTAGCGATAGATACGATGACACCAGTAAAAGTTTATCTTGAAAATGAAGCAGAAACCGTTAGCTTAGGTCAAAGGCTAGCCAGTGCGATCAAGCCGCCATTGACCCTCTATTTGAGTGGTGAACTGGGGGCGGGGAAAACAACCTTTAGTCGTGGCCTCATTCAGAGCCTGGGACATAAGGGGGCGGTGAAGAGTCCGACCTACACGCTGGTTGAGCCCTATGAGCTAGGTGATATTGATGTGTATCATTTTGATCTATATAGACTAAGTGATCCAGAAGAGCTCGAATTTATGGGGATTCGAGACTACTTTACCGAGTCGAGCCTGTGTATTGTCGAGTGGCCCGATAAGGGCGTCGGCTTACTGCCCGAGGCGGATCTGGCGATCCATATTCAGTATCATCAACAGGGCCGAGAGGTCATGCTGACGGCGCACTCGCGCGCCGGAGAGATTTTGTTAGATAGTTTACATAATAATGATAAGAACTGAGTCACTAATAAAACGCCTATTATTGATTGTCTTGCTATGCATTCCTTCCATTGCCTACAGCGCAAATAAATTGGAAGGTGTACGTATCTGGGCGGCACCAGAATCCACGCGGGTGGTGTTTGATCTGCGTGAGCCGCCAAAATATTCTCACTTCACCCTCACCAGTCCCTACCGTTTGGTGGTGGATCTGACGACCACGGCTACCGGGCTGGATCTCAATAAGATAGAGAACAACAGTAAGCTGGTTAAGCGGGTGCGTATCAGCAAGCCGCCCAATAAAGGCACCCTTAGGCTGGTGATCGATCTGGTTAAGCCTGCCAAGGCTAACCTCTTTGCCCTGTCGCCCACGGCGCCCTACGGCAATCGTCTGGTGGTGGATCTCGAAGGGGGCAACCAGAGTCCTAAGACGGTAAAGGTCGAGCCTGAGCAGAAGCTTAGGGACATCATAGTGGCCATCGATGCCGGCCATGGCGGCGACGATCCCGGCTCCATCGGCCCCTCTGGCACCTATGAGAAGAAGGTGGCGCTACAGATAGCTAAGAAGGTGGAGGCCAAGATCAACGCCACGCCGGGCATGCGCGCCATCATGACACGTTCCGGTGACTACTTTGTCAATCTGAACAAACGCTCGGAGATCGCCCGCAACAGCAAGGCCGACCTGCTGGTGTCGATTCACGCCGACGCCTTTACCTCACCGCAACCACAAGGAGCCTCTGTGTGGGTGCTGTCGATGCGCCGTGCCAACAGTGAGATCGGTCGTTGGTTAGAGCAGAAAGAGAAGCACTCTGAGCTGCTGGGTGGTGCCGGTGAGATTATCCAGAACGCGGATAACGAACAGTATCTGGCCATGACCCTGCTGGACATGTCGATGGACAGATCCATGGCGATCAGCCATAACATCGCCGGTGATGTGCTGGCTAATCTCGGCAAGGTGACTCGCCTGCACAAGCATAAGCCCGAGGCGGCTAGCCTGGCGGTACTCAAGTCGCCGGATATTCCCTCTATCCTGGTGGAGACTGGCTTTATCTCGAACCACAAAGAGGAGCGCCTGTTGACCCAGAGGGATCACCAGAACAATATCGCCAACGCCGTCCACAAAGGCGTGGTGCGCTATTTCGAGAATAACCCTCCGGCCAATACCATGATGGCCAGTAAGAGCGGCATCAAACATAAGGTGACCGCAGGTGAATCATTGTCTGTCATCGCCCACCGTTACCAGGTGTCGGTCGATAGCATCAAGAAGGCCAATAAGCTCAAGTCCAACACCCTCTACATCGGTCAGAAGCTGATCATTCCCCGGGCCTAAGGAGCCAAGATGACCATACGTATTTTGCCTCCTCAACTGGCTAACCAGATTGCCGCCGGGGAGGTGGTAGAGCGTCCTGCCTCTGTGATCAAGGAGTTGGTCGAGAACAGCCTGGATGCCGGAGCGACCCGGGTCGATATCGAAATAGACAAGGGCGGCAGCAAGCTGATTAAGATCACCGACAACGGCTCAGGCATCCCCAAGGAGGAGCTGAGCCTGGCCCTGTCCCGTCATGCCACCTCTAAGCTGGCCTCGTTAGACGACCTCGATGCCATCTTAAGCTTTGGCTTTCGCGGCGAGGCGCTGGCCAGTATCAGTTCGGTATCCCGCCTGACGTTGACCTCCCGCACGCAGGAGCAGAGTGAGGCCTGGCAGGCCTATGCCGAGGGCTCCGAGATGGCGGTCAGGGTTATCCCGGCGGCGCACCCTGTCGGTTCGACGGTCGAGGCGGCGGATCTCTTCTTCAATACCCCGGCCAGACGTCGCTTCTTAAAGAGCGACAAGACAGAATTTACCCATATCGATGAGTGGCTTAAGCGTATCGCTCTGGTTCGCAGCGAGATCCATTTTACCCTCAAGCACAATGGCAAGCAGGTGCGTAATTACCGCCCGGCCAAGACAGAGGCGCAGTATCTGCAGCGCTTGGCGCAGGTCAGCGGCAAGGCCTTCGCCGATAATGCCCTCAGGGTCGATTGTAATCATAATGGCCTTAGCCTCAGCGGCTACATTCAGTCGCCATTTAGCGAGATGGCGGTTGGCGATACCCAATATTTCTATGTAAACGGCCGCCTGGTGCGTGACCGCCTGGTCAATCATGCGGTGCGTCAGGCCTTTGCCCAGCAGCTGCAGGGGGAGCAGGTCGCCTTCGTGCTCATGCTGAACCTGGATCCCCATCAGGTGGATGTTAACGTGCATCCCGCCAAGCATGAGGTGCGCTTCCACGAGAGCCGATATGTGCATGACTTTATCCTGCAGGCGCTGGAATCGGCGCTGCATCAGTCGAGCGAGTTAGCCTTCGAGACCGCTCAGAAAAGTCAGGTAACTGACCAGGATAGTTCTGCATCCTATATTCGTCCGCTACAGACTCAGCAAAGTGACACAGGCTCCAATCAGATTGCCCATGGCGATACCGAAGAAAACGCGGTAGGGCTTGCGAATGAACGCCCAGCCTATGGCGAGCGCGAAGCCGGTCGCCAGGCAGGTGGCCAGAGAGTGCAAGAGACCCAGATGAGCAGCTATGGTGGCGGCCAGTCTGGCGGGCGAGGGCGCAGCTATGCAAGCGCGGAGCTTCCTAGCCAGGCGGCAGTCGATAGTTATGCCCAGTTGATGACCACGCCAGGCGTGTCGAGTCAGGAAAACCAAGCAGATGACAGCCATCTTGCGCCCATGCCTCAGGTGCTCGACGGTCAATATTGGCTCTTAGTCAGGGGAAGTGAGCTGGCGCTATTGAGTCTTAGCTGTGCGGCGCGCGAAGTGACCCGCCGCGAGATTGAAGCCAAGCTGGATGCGGGGCTGATTGGTCAGCCGCTGTTGATGCCTGTGTCGGTCAAGGTGGATGAAGATTGGCAGCAAACCTTGGTCGAAAGAGAGCTTTTGGTTAGAAAATTGGGTTTAGAGCTAACTATTCGCCTCGGCCAGTTGATAATTAAAAAAGTGCCCCCATATCTAAGGCAGAGTCAGCTGGCGAGCGTGATCCCTGAGTTTCTCCAGTGGATTCGCTTCGAAGAGCCGACAATGGAAGCCCTGGTTAACTGGTTGGTGAACCAGTCGGGTGAACAGTTTAATTCGGCGAGTCGACTCTGGGCCGACCTCATGGGGTTAGCCGAGTCGCAGCAGCAAGAAATTTTATCTTTGGCCAAGGTAATGCCTTGGCAAACATGGTTAGGTGAGCAAACGAGTGAATAGCGAGAGTCAGCCGACAATTATCACCCTGATGGGGCCGACGGCGTCGGGTAAGACAGCGCTCGCGATGGCATTGGCCGAGCAGCATAACTGCGAGATCATCTCGGTCGACTCGGCGCTCATCTATCGAGACATGGATATTGGCAGCGCCAAGCCGACCCAGGAAGAGCTTAGCCGGGCGCCCCATCGCTTGATCGATATTCGCGATCCCAGTGAGAGCTATTCGGCGGCGGATTTTCGCAGCGACGCCATCGCTAACATCGAAGCGATCCTCGCCGCGGGCAAGACGCCTCTGCTGGTGGGTGGCACCATGCTCTATTTCAAGGCGCTACTCGAAGGCCTGTCGCCATTGCCATCTGCAGATGAGGGGATTCGGGCCGAGATAGCCAAAGAGGTCGAAGCCAAGGGTTGGCAGGCGCTACATGACGAGCTGCGTCAGATTGACCCTGTATCGGCAGAGCGGATCCACCCGAACGATCCCCAGCGTCTGTCGCGGGCGATCGAGGTATACCGAATTAGCGGCAAGAGTCTGACCGAGTTGACCCAGGTGAAGGCCGATGCCTTGCCCTATAAGGTGGTGCAATTTGGCATAGCGCCGAAAGATCGCAAAGTGCTACACCTTGCTATAGCAGAAAGATTCAAATTGATGTTAAATCAAGGTTTCGTCGAAGAGGTGCAGCGGCTCAAGGCGCGAGAGGATCTGCATCTAGACCTACCTTCGATGAGATGTGTCGGATATCGCCAGGTGTGGCAGTATCTCGATGGGGAATATGACTATGATACTATGGTCGAAAAATCCATAGTTGCGACTAGGCAATTGGCCAAGCGTCAATTAACATGGTTGCGAGGATGGGCTGATCTAAATTGGCTGGAGAGTGGGGATGAATCTAATCTGGCGCGACTATTAGAGCATTGTCGCTAGCTAATTCATTCACTCTATATAATACTAAAACCAAACCAGAAATTGATGCTGTATTAGGTTTTAATTAATTTTAATAAAAAGGAAATTACATAATGGCAAAGGGGCAATCTTTACAAGACCCATTTTTGAACGCATTACGACGTGAACGCGTTCCGGTATCTATCTACCTAGTTAACGGTATCAAGCTTCAGGGACAAGTTGAGTCATTCGATCAGTTTGTTATTTTATTGAAGAACACTGTCAGCCAGATGGTTTATAAGCACGCTATCTCTACCGTGGTGCCTGCGCGTCCATTTAACGTGAGCAGCCATCACAACACGCCTAACCAGGCGGCGGGTTACAATGCATCACATGACGATAGCGCTGAGTAATTTCCTGAGGAGTTCGATTTTTGTTTGAACGCTATGAGGCGGGAGAAGCTGCAGTACTTGTCCATATCGACTTTTCAGATGAAGACAGTAGGGAAGATATTACCGAACTTCGTTTATTGGTCGAATCGGCAGGCGCTGAAACCGTTGGCGTGATCACGGGAAGTCGTCGTTCTCCAGATAGAAAGTATTTTGTTGGTACAGGTAAAGCGGAAGAGTTGGCAGCCATGGTTGCCGCCACTGACGCCAATGTGGTGATTTTTAACCACGCCTTGAGTCCTGCACAAGAGCGTAATCTTGAGCTGATCTGTCAGTGTCGGGTCTTAGACCGTACGACGCTGATTTTGGATATTTTTGCTCAGCGCGCCAGGACCTATGAGGGTAAGTTGCAGGTGGAGCTAGCGCAATTGCGCCACATGTCGACGCGCCTGATTCGTGGTTGGACTCACCTTGAACGGCAAAAAGGTGGTATCGGCCTGCGGGGACCGGGTGAAACCCAGCTGGAAACCGACAGACGTCTGCTGCGTGGTCGCATCAAGACCATCAACAAGCGGCTGGAAAAGGTCGATAAACAGCGTGAACAGAGTCGCCGGGCGAGGCAGCGAAGCGAGCTCGCCACCGTGTCTTTGGTGGGTTACACCAACGCCGGTAAGTCGACCCTATTTAACGCCTTGACCGTCTCCGAGGTCTATGCCGCCGACCAGCTGTTTGCGACACTCGATCCGACCCTGCGTAAGTTAGACTTACAAGACGGTTCGGTCATTTTGGCCGATACGGTCGGTTTCATCAGACACCTTCCCCATGATCTCGTGGCGGCGTTTAAGGCCACCCTGCAGGAAACCCGCGAAGCGGATCTTTTGCTGCATGTGGTCGACAGTGCTGATGAAAACATGGGCGACAATTTTGAACAGGTACAGCTCGTACTCAAAGAGATTGGTGCCGAAGAGATTCCACAGTTGATCGTCTGTAACAAGATAGATCTGTTGGAAGATGTGGGACCTAAGATCGACTATGACGGCGATGGGGTCCCTATACGTGTTTGGGTTTCGGCCCAGCAGAGTCTAGGCTTGGATTTGCTCGAAAAGGCCATCAACCAGTTGGTTGGACGGGCCATATTGGAGCTTACCTTGCGAATTCCGGCGACGGCCGGGCATTATCTTGGTCAGTTTTATCGACTGGATGTGATACAGCAGAAAGAGTATGACGATCTGGGGAACTGTATCTTGTCTGTTCGTTTGTTGGAGGCCGACTGGCACCGATTAGCGAAGCAGAGCCAAGGGGAGTTGGAAACCTTTATTGTTGAAACCGCAGCAATAGAGTAGTTTTTAGTAATCTCGTTTATTTCATACACCTATGGAGTGCTAAATGGCTTGGAACGAGCCCGGTAACAAGGGTCAAGACCCTTGGGGAAACAAGAACGGCAATGACAAGGGGCCGCCAGATCTCGACGAAGTATTTAAGAATATTTCGAAGCGTTTTGGGGGTAAAGGAAATGGCGCTGGCGGTGGATTCAGCGCGCTAGGTTTTATCATTGTATTAGGCATCGCCGTTGTCGTATGGGGCCTGTCAGGTTTCTATACGGTGAAAGAAGCCGAAAAGGGTGTGGCGCTACGCTTTGGCAAGTATATTGGCCAAGTGGAGCCGGGCCTACAGTGGAAGGCGACCTTCATCGATGAAGTCTTCCCGGTGAACGTGAGCAACGTTCGCTCAATTCCAGCCTCGGGCAGCATGCTCACCGCCGACGAGAACGTCGTCCTAGTGGAGCTGGATGTACAGTATATTGTGGTCGATGCCTATCGTTACCTGTTTAGCGCGGTCGATGCCAATTCGAGCCTGCGTGAGGCTACCGATAGCGCGCTGCGTTATGTGGTGGGCCACAACAAGATGGACGATATCTTGACCACAGGTCGTGATCAGATCCGTCGTGACACCTGGGAAGAGGTCGAGCGCATCATCAAGCCTTATAACCTGGGCATAGAGATCCGCGACGTGAACTTCTTGCCGGCTCGTCCGCCGGAAGAGGTGAAAGACGCCTTCGATGACGCTATCGCTGCACAGGAAGATGAGCAGCGTTTCATTCGTGAAGCCGAAGCTTATTCTCGTGAAGTTGAGCCTAAGGCTCGCGGTACGGTGCAGCGCATGGAGCAGCAGGCGAACGCCTATAAAGAGCGTGAGATCCTAGAGGCTCGCGGTAAGGTGGCTCGCTTCGAGAAGCTGTTGCCTGAATATAAGGCGGCGCCAGAAGTGACGCGTGATCGTCTCTACATCGATGCCATGTCTAATGTCCTCTCGGGTACCAACAAGGTGCTGGTGGATTCGAAGGCGGGCAACAACATGATGTATCTGCCACTGGATAAGTTAATGGAGCAGCGTCCACAGACCAAGACCAGCAAGCCTGTCGAGGTGGACTCGGTCAATGACTCAGTTAACAGCATAGTAAATAGTGTTGGCATGCCGTTAGATGGAAGGCCTTCTCGTAGCGACCGCACTCGCCAGGGGAGAAACTAATCATGGGTAGATTATCTGTTATTATTGCGGCCATCTTAGTCGCTATGGGTCTATCGTCCCTGATGGTGGTCAACGAGGGTGAACGCGCTATCGTGTCGCGCTTTGGTAAGATCATCAAAGATGAGGGTGTAACCCGCATCTATAAGCCGGGTCTGCATATTAAGTTGCCGGTGATCGATAAGATCAAGTATCTCGACTCTCGCATCCAGACCATGGATGGCGCGGCGGATCGCTTCGTGACCTCAGAGAAGAAAGACTTGATGGTCGATTCTTACGTGAAGTGGCGCATCAAAGATCACGAGAAGTACTATCTCGCGACCAATGGTGGTAATAAGGTTCAGGCGGAGTCTCTGCTTCAGCGTAAGATCAACAACGACCTGCGTACCGAGTTTGGTCGTCGCACCATTAAGGATATCGTCTCGGGTAGCCGCGATGAACTGCAACAGGATGCGCTGCGAAACGCCTCTGATAGCGCCCAGGATCTGGGTATCGAGGTGGTCGACGTGCGTGTTAAGCAGATCAACCTGCCTGCCAACGTGAGCTCTAGCATCTACCAGCGTATGCGCGCCGAGCGTACCGCTGTGGCTAAAGAGCACCGCGCTCAGGGTAAGGAGCAGTCTGAGATCATTCGCGCCAAGACTGATGCCAGCGTGACCATTCAGATCGCAGAAGCCGAGCGTAAGGCGTTGCAGGTGCGTGGTGAGGGTGATGCCATCGCCGCTAAGATCTACGCCGATGCTTATAAGAAGGACCCTGAGTTCTTCTCTTTCCTGCGTAGTCTTGAGGCTTATCAGGCGAGTTTCGGTAACGGCTCTAACGTTATGGTGCTCGAGCCGGAAGGTGATTTCTTCAAGTATATGAAGAGCGCAGACGCGAAATAGTTCTCATTGAGGATTATTGAGATTAAAGCCCGACGAGTTCGGGCTTTTTTATCGCTTATTTCTGCAAGTTACTAATTTAGTTTTGATTGTTATTCTCGTTTACCATTTTATCAGGTAAAATCCTGACAGTTTTATCCCGCTCTTGCTGCACATTTTCTTCTAGAATGAGCAATTTCCTAACATAGTTAACTTTGTGCTTTGTTTTACTATGATCTGCTTCTAATTTTTGGCTATAATGAGCCCCGCCTCAAATTTGATTTTTGCGCTTTGGGGTAAAACCCCAATTTCAAAAATTTTTAAAACAAAAATTCCAACACTCTCTGGAGATAAGTGGATGAGCAATGCGCCAGTCGATACCGGACGTCGCAGATTCCTGACCGCAGCAACCGCCGTAGTGGGTGGTGCTGGTGCCGTCGCTGTAGCGGTTCCTTTTATAAAGTCGTGGAATCCGAGTGCCAAAGCGAAAGCTGCAGGTGCGCCGGTAGAAGTAAATATTAGTAAGTTAGAGCCGGGTCAGCTGATCCGTGTTGAATGGCGTGGAAAGCCTGTATGGGTTGTCCGCCGCACTGAAGAGATCTTAAAGGGTCTTGCTACTCACGATGATAAGTTGCGCGATCCAGCGTCTAACGAAGAGCAACAACCTGCCTACGCGCAGAACGCCGTTCGCTCAATCAAGCCTGAGTACTTTATTGCCGTTGGTCTGTGTACGCACTTAGGTTGTTCTCCAACGTATCTGCCTGATACATTCGGTGAACAGGTTGAAGGCGTCGCTTCTGGTTTCTTCTGCCCATGTCATGGCTCTAAGTTTGATATGGCTGGTCGTGTATTCCAGGGTGTTCCAGCGCCGTTGAACCTAGTTGTTCCACCTCATCAATACATTGATGACGGCAACGTGATCATCGGTGTCGACCAGGGGGCTGCATAATGGTTAAGAATATTATCGATTGGATTGATGCGCGCATCCCTATGACGGCGACCTACAACCGTCACGTAGGTCAATATGCGACGCCGACCAACTTCAACTTCTGGTACTTCTTTGGCTCGCTAGCCATGCTAGTACTGGTTAACCAGCTGCTGACCGGTATCTGGTTGACCATGAACTATGTACCAACCGCAGAAGGTGCCTTCGCCTCTATCGAATACATCATGCGTGATGTCGAGTATGGCTGGTTGCTGCGTTACATGCACTCAACCGGTGCATCGGCCTTCTTTGTGGTGGTTTATCTGCACATGTTCCGTGGTCTGATCTACGGTTCTTATCAGAAGCCTCGTGAGCTGCTGTGGCTGTTCGGTATGTTGATCTTCCTCGTACTGATGGCTGAAGCTTTCATGGGTTACCTACTTCCTTGGGGACAGATGTCTTACTGGGGCGCACAGGTAATTATCTCTCTGTTTGGTGCTATCCCTGTTATCGGTGACGACCTGACACTATGGATTCGTGGTGACTTCGTGGTTTCTGGTGCGACACTGAACCGTTTCTTCGCGCTACACGTTATCGCGCTGCCATTGGTGCTTGTGGTTCTGGTGTTCCTACACCTGATCGCTCTGCACGAAGTGGGTTCTAACAACCCAGACGGTATCGAGATCAAGAAGAACAAAGATGAGAATGGCTGGCCGAAAGACGGTATCCCATTCCACCCTTACTACACAGTAAAAGATATCATGGGCGTCGCTGGCTTCCTGATCGTCTTCTGCTACGTATTGTTCTTCATGCCTGAAGGCGGTGGATACTTCCTCGAGAAGCCAAACTTCGAAGCGGCTAACCCGATGAAGACACCTGAGCACATTGCGCCAGTTTGGTACTTCACACCATTCTACGCCATCCTACGTGCGATTCCTGACAAGCTGTTAGGGGTTGTGGGTATGGGGCTAGCGATTGCCGTACTCTTCGTTCTACCTTGGTTAGATCGTTGTAAGGTTAAGTCAATCCGCTACCGTAGCATGATTCATAAGCTGAACATTGGTCAGTTTGCCGTATCTTTCGTTATCTTAGGCTACCTGGGTGCCGTACCTGCGACGCCAACGCTGACAATCGCTGCGCGCGTCTTCACTCTGACATACTTCGGTTTCTTCTTAGCGCTGTGGTTATACAGTAAGAATGAGAAAACTAAGCCTGTACCAGAGAGGTTGACCCACTAATGAAAAAATTACTGATTGCATTAGTTACATTAGTACCATCTCTTGCGTTTGCTGCAGGTGGTGCCCATGTTCATCTAGAAAGTGCTAACGTCGACCTGAAAGACAAAGAGTCACTGCAACGTGGTCTGGATACTTTCCAGCACTACTGCTCAGGCTGTCACAGTACTCAGTACCAGCGTTACAACCGTGTAGCAGAAGACCTGGGTATCTCAGTTGACGATATGCGTAACAAGTATATGCTCAACGGCGATGCCAAAGTCGGCGACCTGATGGAAAATGCGATTCCTGAAGTCGACGCGGCGAAATGGTTCGGTGCAGCGCCACCGGATCTAACTCTGGTTGCACGTGTACGTGGCGAAGACTGGATCTACACCTACCTGAAGAGCTTCTACAAAGATGAGACTCGTCCATTTGGTGTAAACAACACTGTCTTCCCGTCAGTGGCTATGCCGCACGTACTGCAAGAGCTGCAAGGTCTGCAGGTTAAGCAAGAAGACGGTAGCTTCGTTGCTACTGGTGGAAAGCTGACTGCCGAAGAATATGATCAAGTCGTTCGTGACATCACAGGCTTCCTGGTTTACTCAGGCGAGCCGGTAAAACTTGAGCGTGAAAGCTTAGGTTGGTGGGTAATGGGCTTCCTGTTTATTTTCTTTATTGTGGCCTACCTCTTGAAGAAAGAGTACTGGAAAGATGTACACTAACCCCCAATAGAGGTTAGAATATATTATCCGCATATTATAAACGGGGGGCTTTGCCCCTCGTTTGTTTTTGCTTTTTTAGCTTTCATATTTAAATCTTGGAGGGTATCAATGGCTGTTGCTGCCAATAAACGCTCAATCATGACCCTGTTTTCAGGCGCCGACGATCTCTATAGCCATCAAGTCCGTATCGTCTTGGCGGAAAAGGGAGTGACTGTCGATGTTCTGCAGGTGGATCCTAGCGATATGCCTGAAGATCTTATTGAGCTAAACCCATACAACACAGTGCCAACTTTGGTTGACCGTGAGTTGGTGCTTTATAACTCACGCATCATTATGGAATACCTGGATGAGCGTTTCCCGCATCCACCTCTGATGCCTGTCTACCCGGTTTCCCGTGGCCAGACGCGTCTGATGATGCACCGTATCGAAAACGACTGGTATAGCCTGGTCGATCGCATTCGTAAGGGTGACCGTGCCGATGAGGCGCGTAAAGAGCTTCAGGAGAGCCTGACCTCTATTGCCCCTATCTTCAACGAGATGCCTTACTTCATGGCCGAAGAGTTTGGTCTGGCCGACTGTTACCTAGGCCCACTATTGTGGCGTCTGCCTGTACTGGGCATCGAGCTGGACAGCCGTACCGCCAAGGAAGTTAAAGCCTACATGACACGTCTATTTGACCGTGACTCATTCAAGGCGTCTTTGACCGAGGCTGAGCGCGAAATGCGCATGGGTATCTAAGATGAAACCTATGACCCCTAACCGTCCTTACCTGTTACAGGCCTATTACGACTGGCTCATGGATAACGAGCTGACCCCTCATGTGGTGGTCGACGCTTATGTGCCCGGTACCCAAGTACCGCAGCAGTATGTGAAAGATGGACAGATAGTGCTTAATATTACCGCCAGTGCCGTGGGTAATTTGCAGATAGGTCATGACTTCATCGAGTTTAATGCCCGCTTCGGCGGCGTACCGCAACAGGTGGTACTGCCTATGGCCTCTATCGTCGCCATCTACGCCAGAGAAAATGGCGCTGGCACAGTTTTCGATCAGGAAGAAGCCTATCAGCTCGAGGCCGATGCCCGCGACTTGGGCCTCTCAGTGGTCGATGAGCCTAAGACAGAAGAACCGGCTGTGGCCGAAGCTTCTGCCGAGAATGATAAGCCGAAACGTCGCGGTCATCTCACCCTGGTGAAATAACCGGCGCGAACGAGAAAAAACCAGCTTAGGCTGGTTTTTTTGTGCCCGAGAAAAGGCAGGCATGGGTGAGGGCATAGCAGGAGGTAGGCCCGAGGCGTCAGTAGAATGGATGATCCCGCCTGGACTCTGTGTTAGCATCTGCGCCAGAAAAATGCGGCGTAACTCACACCCGCAACTCACCCCCAATATACACGAGCACTCTATTCATGATCCTGATGATCGACAATTACGACTCCTTTACCTTCAACCTGGTGCAGTATTTTCAGCAGCTGGGGGAGGAGATTGTCGTCAGGCGTAACGATGAGCTTAGCCTCGCCGACATCCAGGCTTTAGCGCCGACCAGGTTGGTGATCTCACCCGGTCCCTGTTCGCCTAACGAGGCGGGTATCTCCCTCGAGGCCATTAAGGCCTTCGCCGGTAAGCTGCCCATATTGGGGGTCTGTCTCGGCCACCAGGCGATCGCCCAGGCCTTCGGGGCACAGGTGGTGCGTGCCAAGCGGGTGATGCATGGCAAGACCAGCGCTATCGCTCATACTGGCAAAGGCCTGTTTACCGGGCTGAGTCAACCGCTCACCGTCACCCGTTATCACTCCCTCCTGGTCGAGCAGTTGCCTAAGGACTTTACCCTGGATGCTTGGTTCGATGACCCGGTTCACGGCCGGGAGATCATGGCCATGAGTCGGCCCGAGCTTGGCCTGTTTGGCGTGCAGTTTCATCCCGAATCTATCCTGACCGAGCAGGGACTCGAACTGCTGGCAAATTTCGTCAAGCAGAGCATTCCTTCCAGTAACTAAAAGGGTGCTCGAGCCTAGTGCCGCGATCGAATTAGGCCAATTCTTTTTCAAACTGTTACAAGTTTTATCCCGCCCACATCCTCGTCCGCCCCCCATTTTGTGATATAAAAGGCAGCAAAATAACAAGGCTGGGGCTTTGCCTCGGCGACATAAATAATAAGGAAGGACGATGACGGGCGCGTTTCGTGGATTTGGTCTCAGCATTTTGACCCTCACCATCTTGGGGGGCTGTGCAGCCACCCCTTCAAGCGATACTCAACAGACTCAGGTAACGACTCAGGCAAGCACTCAGGTGGCGTTAGCCACGCCGCCAAGCGTGGAGCAGCCGCTGACCCTCAAACAGATCATGGCCAATCCAGATTGGATGGGTATCCTGGCTAAGGGCGAATATTGGAGTGACGACAGCCAGTCGGTTTACTTTGCCCGTCAGGCCCATCAATCGCCGCTACTGGACTACTATCAACAGCCACTCGTCTCGGGTGAGGCCGCCAAGCTAGCGCTTGATGCCCTGCATCAGGCGGATCAACAGTATGGCGTGATGGACGAGGCTCGCAGCCGCAAGGCCTATATTTATCAGGGCAACCTGTTCGTTAAAGATCTGCTCAGCGGCAAGGTGTCGCAGCTGACCCGTCAAAACACTAAGGTGGACGGGGTGCGTTTCCTCACCAATGGCGATATCGCCTACTGGCAGGGTGAGCAGGTGTTCCGCATTCACGGCGACAGTGGCCTGTATGAACAGATCGCCAACATCAAGATGGCCAAGCAGCCCAAAGGGGTCGAGGCGCCTAGCAGCTATATCGCCAAGCAGCAGCATAGACTGATTGAATATGTCGCCCTCAAGCAGAACCAGGCGAAAGAGAAAGAGCAATATCAGGCGGAGCTGGCCAAGCAAGATCCTACCATGACGGCCAAGACCTGGTATCTGGGCGAGGAGGAAATCGTCTCCCAGATGAGCCTGTCACCGGACGGTCGCTACCTGCTACTGTCACTGGTGGACAAGAACTACAGCTGGCGCGCCGAGCATGACATCATGCCTAACTATCTGGGTAGCCAAGGTTATGTGGATGCCGTACCTGCAAGGGCGCGTGTGGCCGAAGATAAGTATCCCGGCGAGCGTCTGGTGCTCTTGGATCTCGAGCAGCATGAGAAGCGTGACATCACCATCGAAGGCCTGACCGGCTTCGATGAAGACGTGCTGGCCTCGGTAAAGGCTGAAAATGCCAAAGCCAAGGGCGAGACCTATAAGAGCGAGAAGGCACCGCGTAAGGTGCAGCTGATGCAGGACTGGGGCTGGACCCAGAGCGCCATGCAGTGGCAGGCCAAGGACAACAAGGTCGCCATCATGCTCGAAGCGGTGGACAACAAAGACAGATGGATTGCCACCCTCAACCTCAAGTCGGGCTCACTGAAGACAGAGCACAGGCTGCACGACGATGCCTGGGTTAACTACAACTTCAACCAGTTCGGCTGGTTGCCACAGAGCGATACCCTCTATTACCTCTCGGAAGAGACGGGCTATTCCCACCTTTACCTCAAGGCGAGCGGCGCTAAGCCAAAGGCCTTGACCAAGGGTAAGTATGTGGTCAGCGATATCACCCTAGGCCCCAAGGCCGAGTATATCTACTACAAGGCCAACAAGGACCATCCAGGCATAGACAACGTATATCGCGTCAACATTGCCGATGGCCAGAGCGAGCAGCTCACCCAGTGGGATGGCCAGCTGGATTACAGCCTGAGCCCAGATGGCAGCAAGCTGCTGCTCAAGGCCTCTCGTCGTACTCAGCCGAGCGAACTCTACGTGCAGGCGATCGGCGGTGAACTTAAGCAGCTGACCCACTACACCTCGGATGCCTTCAAGCAATATGCTTGGCAGGCCCCAGAGGTGGTTAAGGTGCCATCTAGCCATGGTGCGGGCGATGTCTATGCCAGAGTCTATCTGCCACAGGGCTTTGATAAGGCGCGGGCCGAGAAATACCCTGCGGTGATCTTCAACCATGGCGCCGGTTATCTGCAAAATGCTCACTATGGTTTCTCTGGTTACTTCCGCGAGTTTATGTTCCACAATCTGCTGACTCAGCAGGGCTATGTGGTGATGGACATGGACTATCGTGGCTCTAAAGGCTATGGCCGCGATTGGCGTACGGCGATCTATCGCAACATGGGCCATCCAGAGGTGGAAGATCTGAAGGATGGCGTTAACTGGATGGTGGCCAATACCCATGTGGATGTTAAGCGCGTCGGCACCTACGGTGGCTCTTACGGTGGCTTCCTCACCTTCATGGCGCTGTTTACCGAGCCAGAGCTGTTCCAGGCCGGTGCAGCGCTGCGCCCCGTGAGCGACTGGGCCCACTATAACGCGCCATACACCTCTAACATTCTCAACACGCCGGATGTGGACGCTATCGCCTATGAGCGCAGCTCGCCCATCGAGCACGCACAGGGACTGCAGAAGCCGCTGTTGGTGATGAGTGGTGTGCTGGACGATAACGTCTTCTTCCAGGACAGCGTGCGTCTGGTGCAGCGCCTGATCGAGCTGGAGAAGCCTATGTTTGAGACTGCCATCTATCCGGTCGAGCCCCACGGCTTCCGTCAGCCTTCGAGCTGGTTAGATGAATACCGCCGCATCTTCAAGTTGTTCGAGCAAGAGCTTAAATAACCGACCAGGGCCTCATACGAGGCCCTTTTTATTGCAAGGGGATCTGCCAAGTGCGTGATTTGGTGTAATATAAGCCTAATGCGCTCAATTAGCTGAGGAGAACGGCTTAGGTGGCAAAGTCCATTGCCGGTGGTGTCCGTCCGGGCATCATCATAGATATCGAACACAGGCTTCTGAAACAGATCATCGTGGGTAAGCAGAAGGCCGCGGCCTCCATGTTTGATGACTTAGACCGTGAACTGGAAAACGATGCCAATAAGCTCGCCATCGAGCGCGACGCCGTGTTCGAGCGCCTCTCCAAGCAGATCCAGGCCCGGCAGGTGTACGAGGCGGTATCCAAGCAGCTGATCACTACGGTCAACAGCACCCTGGACAATCAACTGGCGTCTCCCGAACTCTTGATTCAGCATGCCGGCATCAATCAGAGTCAGATGTTGATGCTGGAGCTGCTACAGCAGAAGAACCTGGATCTGAGTCGGTTGCGCCTGCTTATAGCCGATCTGCCCTGGCTGGCGCGGGATCTCACCAACATGGTCAACAGTCCTTCGTTTCGTCATAAGCGACAGCAGCGCTCGGATGTGAAGGTTACCGAGATAAAGCTGGTGCTCAACTTCATCGGTGTCGAAAACCTCAGGCTGCTGATCCCCTATTACTGCTTGCGTAACTGGCTGCCAACCGGGCATGCCAATCTGCTTTGGACCACACGTAAGCTGTGGCGTTACGCCATGGTTACCGGTATCGCGGCCAAGGCGCTGGCGCAGCTAAACGAGCAGGACATGGCCACCGCCTACACCAGTAGCCTGCTCTATCAGCTGGGGGTCTCGGTAGTGCTGAAAAATGGCGCCAAGGTCTACGAGAGCATCTGGGGTAACTGGCTTAGGGAAGCCAGCGCCAGTCGCGATAAGGAGCTGCATGACGCCGTGCTGGCCACAGAATTTCCCGCCGAGGATATCTACCAGCAGGTGCTGCAACATGCCCATACTCTCAACTGGCGTCTGCCTGAGCTGCTGGACTTCTCCGCCAGCGGACTGACCCAGACCCAGAGGGAGCTGGATACCTGTCTCAGCTATAGTGAGTTGTCGACCGAGGCGGCTCTGGTCGCCCGGGCCAGCTGTTATGCCAAGGTGTTGATGCTCGATGAGATGCGGCTGATCTCGCCTAAAGAGAAGCAGATGATGTTCGACTATTATCAGCTCTCTGAGCAGGAGCAGATCCGCCTCAAGGGACAGAACTATCGCAAGCTAGACCTTTATTAGAGCTCTGCTAGCACATCGCGTGCTGGCCTATAGCGCTTCGCGTTAGCCCTTAGCCCGTAAAGCGCAGCTTCTCCCAAGGCGCCCAAAACTCAGCTTAACAGTGGCGCCTTCTCCTTACCCTTCGCTATGTATCCCATTGATAGTGATGACATCATTCACCTTGCAGGCCGCGTCTGTCAGGTCACTCCCATCCAACTAATAAAGAGTGGAAACGGCGGTGTACAATAGGGCAGTGAGAATGAACTGTTTTACTGATGCTTTTTAGTGTTATTTGCTGTGGAAATGTTTTACTATCCACGCCACGTCAAAATGTGACTATATATTCATAAAAATTACATTATTAGTTGAATTTTGGGTCGATAAACTTTTTTCTGACTATTTATGCTCAAGCCTAGGTTATAAACGCTTGTATAACCTTTAAGCTCAAATCTTTATGCATTTGTTATGCACATGCTAAGAAGGCTCGACTGGAGGAACTGGTATTTTGATCACGTTTTCGCTATTAATGTCCCCCTAGATAACAAAATAACCGTCACCGATAGGCGTCGCTTTTTGGAAAAAGACGGGTACGACAGGCGATTGAAGCCTTCGGCAACATTGAAAGGATGAGTAGAATGAGCGTGAACCATAAGCTAACCCGAGCCCAGTTTGATGAAGTAATGGTGCCTAATTATGCACCTTCGGCTGTGATCCCTGTCCGTGGTGAGGGTAGCCGTGTTTGGGACCAGGAAGGCAACGAGTTTGTCGACTTCGCCGGCGGTATCGCGGTGAACTGTCTTGGTCATTGTCATCCTGCGCTAGTGGGCGCACTGAAAGAGCAGGGCGAGAAGATCTGGCACCTGGCCAACGTGATGACTAACGAGCCTGCACTGGCACTGGCTACCAAGCTGGTTGAGGCCACTTTCGCCGAGAAGGTTTATTTTGCTAACTCAGGTGCAGAAGCCAACGAAGCGGCCCTTAAGCTGGCCCGTCGTTATGCTCTGGATAAATTTGGCGCCGAGAAGGATCAGATCATCGCCTTCGATAAGGCCTTCCACGGTCGTACCTTCTTCACCGTGAGCGTGGGTGGCCAGGCGGCCTACTCAGACGGTTTTGGTCCTAAGCCACAGTCTATTACCCACCTACCATTTAACGACATCGCGGCGCTGGAAGCCGAAGTGTCTGACAAGACTTGTGCCATCATGCTCGAGCCACTACAGGGCGAAGGCGGCATCATAGACGCCGATCCTGAGTTCCTGCGCGCCGTGCGTGCCCTGGCAGACAAGCACAACGCCCTGGTGATCTTCGATGAAGTTCAGACTGGTGTGGGCCGTCTTGGTGAGCTTTATGCCTACATGCGCACCGAAGTGACGCCTGACATCCTCACCACAGCCAAGGCGCTGGGTGGTGGTTTCCCTATCGCGGCCATGCTGACGACTACTGAGATCGCCTCTCACCTCAAGATTGGTACCCATGGTTCAACCTACGGCGGTAACCCATTGGCCTGTGCAATCGGTAATGCGGTACTGGATGTCGTGAACACGCCTGAGGTGCTCGATGGTGTTAAACGTCGCGAGCAGCTGCTACGTGATGGTCTGAATCAGATCAACGAAAAGTACCATGTGTTCACCGAGGTTCGCGGTCAAGGTCTGCTGCTGGGCGCCGTGCTCAACGAGCAGTACCAGGGTCGTTCGAAAGATTTCTTGGTTGCCGGTACCAGTGAAGGCCTGATGTGCCTGATTGCCGGTCCAAACGTGATCCGCTTTACTCCTTCTCTTGTTATCCCTGAGGCCGATATCGCCGAGGGTCTTGCTCGTTTCGAACGTGCAGTAGCCAAGGTTGTAGCTGGCTAAGCGACAGCATAAGCGCGGCATAACAACCGCGCTTTTTTGTCTGAGAGAAAACCTTGAACCTCAAGCGTGGCATATAGGTCTTAATTGTTAAGGCTGTCTGCGTTTGAACGACAAGGACAAGTGAGGAGACCCGAAGATGTTAATTATCCGCCCCATACGATCGAGCGATTTCGATGCCTTGTATCAGATCGCCATCGAGTCAGGTCATGGATTCACGTCTTTACCCGTCAATGAAGAACTATTAAGAAATAAGATTGCCCGCGTCGAGGCCTCGTTCGTTAAAGAGATCGAGAAGCCCTTCGACGAAGGCTATCTTATGGTACTGGAAGACACAGAAACTGGCGAAGTGGTCGGTACCTGTGGACTCGAGGCCGCGGTCGGCATGGTCGATGCGTTTTACCACTACCGTCTGGGCACTGAGGTCTACTACTCTGAGCAGATCGACGTGCGCAACGAGGTGGAAACCCTGACCCTGTGTCACGACTACACGGGCGCCGCCGAGCTATGTACCCTGTTTCTGCGTGACACCTACCGTAAGAACAACAACGGGCGCATGCTGTCTCGCAGCCGTTTCCTGTTTCTGGCACAGCACGCCGAACGCTTCGGCGACACAGTGATCGCCGAGATGCGCGGCGAGAGCGACGCCGAGGGCAACTCGCCTTTCTACGGCTGGCTGCAGAAGAACTTCCTCGGTATCGACTTTGTACAGGCCGACTACCTATCGGGCTTGGGCCAGAAGGCCTTCATGGCCGAGATGATGCCGAAAAACAGCGTCTATGTCTGTCTGCTGCCCGAAGAGGCGCAGAAGGTGATCGGCGAGGTGCACACCAACACTCGTCCGGCGCTTAATCTGCTGCAGGCAGAGGGCTTTAGATGCCGTGGCTATGTGGATATCTTCGATGGCGGTCCAACGGTCGAGTGTAATCTTAACGATATTCGTTCGGTGAGAGAGAGCCGTCTGCTGACGGTCAAGGTGGGCGAGATGCCTGTCTCGCGCAGCAGTTTTATTATCTCAAATACTTTGTTAGCGGGTTACCGCGCCACCTCGGCCAACTTGATGGTCAGCGATGAAACCGACGAGGTGATCCTGTCACCTGAGCTCGCCGGTGCGCTGCTGGTGGCCGAAGGTGAACAGATCCGTGTCTTGGCAATGTAGGAATATATGATGAGTCAATTTATTAACGGCCAGTGGGTTGCCGGTCTGGGACACGACGTGGTCTCGAAGAACCCAGCAAATCAAGAAGTGATCTGGGAAAGCAAGACGGCGACCCCAGAGCAGGTTAACGCAGCGGTTGAGGCGGCGCGTGCCGCTCAGTTCGAATGGTTCATGCTGGGCTTCGATGCCCGCCTGGCGATTGTCGAAGCCTACCGTGACCAGCTCGAGGCTCACAAGGGCGATATCGCCGAGGTGATCGCTCAGGAAACCGGTAAGCCACAGTGGGAAACCGCCACCGAAGCGGGGGCTATGATCGGCAAGATCGGCCTGTCGGTAGCTGCTTACCATAAGCGTACCGGCACCTCAGAAAACGACACCCCAGCCGGCCGCGCCGTGCTGCGTCACAAGCCACACGGTGTGGTGGCAGTATTTGGTCCCTATAACTTCCCGGGCCACCTGCCAAACGGCCATATAGTGCCTGCACTGCTTGCGGGTAACACAGTCGTGTTCAAGCCATCTGAACTCACTCCTAAGACGGCCGAGCTGATGCTCAAGCTGTGGGAGAAGGCGGGTCTGCCGGCTGGCGTGATCAACCTGGTTCAAGGCGAAGTGGAAACCGGCAAGGCGCTGGCGTCACATCCGCAGATCGACGGCCTCTTCTTCACCGGTAGCTCACGTACGGGCCACATCCTGCACCAACAATACGCGGGTCATCCGGGTAAGATCCTGGCGCTGGAGATGGGCGGCAACAACCCGCTGATCATCAAGGGCGTCAAAGACACCCTGGCGGCGGTTCACGACATCATTCAGTCGGCCTATATCTCATCGGGTCAACGCTGCACCTGTGCCCGTCGTCTCTATGTGGAGAAGGGCGCCGAGGGCGATGCACTGCTGGCTAAGCTGGCCGAGGCGGTTAAGCAGATCAAGGTGGGTCCTTGGAATGCGCAGCCACAGCCATTCATGGGTTCTATGATCTCTGAGGCCGCGGCCAAAGGCATGGTAGAAGCTCAACGTAACCTGATCAACCTGGGCGGTACACCGCTGGTTGAGCTTAAGCATCTGGAAGCCGGTACCGGCCTTGTGTCTCCTGGTCTTATCGATGTGACTCAGGTGATCGAGCTGCCAGACGAAGAGTACTTCGGCCCACTGCTGCAGGTGGTGCGCTACACAGACTTCGACGAGGCGATCAAGCTGGCGAACGACACCCGCTATGGCCTCTCTGCCGGTATCTTGGCGGACAGCCGCGAAGACTACGACTATTTCTTGGCGCGTATCCGTGCGGGTATCGTCAACTGGAACAAGCAGATCACAGGCGCATCAGGTTCGGCACCTTTTGGTGGCGTTGGCGCCTCGGGTAACCACAGGGCGAGCGCCTTCTATGCCGCCGACTACTGTGCCTATCCGGTCGCTTCGGTCGAGGCCGATGCCCTGGCCATGCCAGCCAGCCTGAGTCCGGGTCTGACCCTTTAGTAAACAAGCATGGGAGTGGGCGTCTTGTCTGCTCCCATTTTTATAGGCGTACACGAAAACTCTCGTTGTACTTATATCGTGAAAACAAACAAACCGGCGCGATAACGACCGGTAACACGATGATGTTAAGGAAGAAATTGATGCATACCGATGTAAACCAGCTATTTGCCGCCCTATGGGACGACTATGTTGAAATGACCCCCTCAGCCGCCAAGGTACACCAGCTATTGGCCAAGGGTGAGACCATCATCAACGATCATATCGCCCTGCGTACCTTCAACATTGCCAAGGTGAACCTGAGCGTTCTGGCGAAGCATTTCGAGTCTCTGGGCTATGTGGCCTGTGGCGACTACGACTTCGAAGCCAAGAAGCTTAAGGCCAAGCACTTCGAGCACCCGGATCCGACTCAGCCTAAGGTGTTTATCTCTGAGCTGATGGTCGAAGCCTTCAGCCCTGAGCTGCAAGCCATAGTTCATGGTCTGGTAGAGCAGGTGGATGAAGCCGCGACCACTGCGGATAACTTCCTCTACTCAGGCCGTCACTGGGAACTGGATTACGCAACCTACGAGCAGCTACTGGCCGAGAGCGAGTACGCGGCGTGGGTGGCGGCGTTCGGTTACCGCGCAAACCACTTTACCGTGTCGATCAACCACCTGCCTGGATACAACACCATCCTTGAGGTGAACGACACCCTGAAACAGGGCGATTTCGTGCTGAACAGCGTCGGCGGTGAGGTTAAGGGTTCGGCGGACGTACTACTCGAGCAGTCATCGACCATGGCCGACAAGGTTAATGTTGCCTTTAAAGACGTTC
Source organism: Shewanella alkalitolerans (assembly GCF_019457575.1). NCBI lineage: Bacteria > Pseudomonadati > Pseudomonadota > Gammaproteobacteria > Alteromonadales > Shewanellaceae > Shewanella > Shewanella alkalitolerans. The sequence goes on from NZ_CP080422.1 coordinate 655,944, forward strand.
AGAAGACGATTCCAAGCTGTTTCTACGAGTTTGCCTTGCGCTACCCTAAGGCTGACGGCGAGCTTTACACAGGCTTCGTGGCGGCCTCTGCGGACAAGATCTTCGAGAGCACCAACAACGCAGGTTAATCCTGCGGTGAGTCTCTGACAGCAAAAAGCCGATGCAGTGCATCGGCTTTTTTGTGGGCGTAAGTTAGCCTATCGTATTTGCTAAGATTTGAAAGCAATTGCCCTTAAAACCAATTCCTTACAGTTTAGCTTTTAAAGCCAAGGGTGATCTTCAGTCCGCCCAGCTGCTGGCTATGCTCGAAGGCTAGGCTTATCTCATACTGCTCGGCAATATCCTTGACGATGGAGAGCCCAAGGCCATGGCCCATGATTGCCTCATCCAGGCGCTTGCCCCTCTGGGTCAGCTGACTGAGGGCCTCATCGGCGACGCCCGGGCCATCATCTTCTATGGTCAGCAATATCTGCTCATCGACTTGCGTCGTCGATACCGCCACCCGGCTGTCAGCCCACTTGAAGGCGTTGTCCAATAGGTTACCGATAAGCTCCATGCCATCTTCGCGGTGGATAGGCAGGCGGCTTAAGCGCTCGTCCAGGCTAAACTCGCAGGCGATCGCCTTGTGGCCGTGCACCTTGGTGAGGGTCTGGGCCAGATCTTGTAGATCTTTGGGTAGCTGCATCTGCGCCGCGGGCAGCATGTCGCCTGTGATCCGCGCCGCCGCCAGCTTGCGCTCTATCATCTTGTGGATCTGATCCAGCTGGCTCTGCATGGCGTTGGCGGCCTCGGGATCTTTCAGTCCCAGCACCTCTACCTGCTGCTGCATCACCGCCAGCGGTGTCTTGAGGCCATGGCTGAGGTTGCCCAGGTTGTTGCGGCTGCGCTCCATCTGCTTGCTCGAGTATTGCAGCAGCTCGTTGTAGGTCTGTGCCAAGGGCGCCAGCTCTGGTGGGATCTTGCTGGTGTCCAGCGCGGTGATCTCTCCCTCTCTGAGCTTCATCAGCGCCCGCTGCATGTCGTTGATCGGCTTGAAGGATTGCCGTAGCAGAATGAAGATCCCCGCAACCATGGTAAGCAGCATGGCCAGGTTGACCGACAGCTTAGTGCCATAGACCTGGGAGAATACCTGGCGGCCGATACTGAGATCCTGGGCGACCGTGAGCGTCGCCTGTACCTTGGCATCGGCGCTGCTCAGCCCCAGAGACAGCAGCTGAATATCGTGATTCTGCGGCCCCTTGGTTTGCCACACCCGGGTCTGGCCCTTGGAGAGGGGCTCTATCTCCAGGCGTTGATCCCAAAGGGAGCGGGATCTCAGCTCAATATCTTTGAGGTTGAGTTGGTAGTAGCGCCCGGAATAGACGGGCTTGTAGAAGTTAGAGACCTGGTTGGGGTCTATGCTGATGTCGCCGTTGTCGAACTGAATCGCCAGTAACACCTGCTCTAAATCCTCTTCGAGGCGGTCAATAATAGAGTCGTGAAACGCCTGACGCAGCATGGACTCGAAGATGACGATCGCCACGAAGGTGGAGATGATGACTAAGGCCGACAGCCAGAGGCTGAGCTTAGTGCGGATCGATATCATGGCTTGAGGCCGTGGAAGATGTAGCCCTGTCCCCTGCGGGTCTCGATGGCCGTCTTACCCAGCTTCTTACGCAGGTGAGTCACATAGACCTCCACCACGTTACTCTCCTTCTCGTCGTCAAACTGATACAGCTTGTCGGTCAGCTGCGCCTTGGAGAGCAGTTTCTTGGGCGACATGAGGAAGATCTTCAGCAGGCGAAACTCCATGGCGGTGAGTTCGAACTGCTGCTCGCCAACGGTGACGCTCTGCTGGCTCTCATCCAGGGTGACTCCCTCGAAGCTCAGCTCCTTGGTGGGGCTGTTGGTCTTGCCGTGGGCACGATTGATCAGGGCGTGAATCCGCGCCAGCAGCTCCTGGCTGTGGAAGGGCTTGCCCAGGTAATCGTCGGCACCGGCGTTGAAGCCTTCGACCTTCTCGTGCCACTGGCTGCGGGCGGTGAGCATGATCACCGGCGTGTCTATGCCCTGGTTACGCCAGGTCTCCAGCAGCTGCAGGCCGTTGCCGTCGGGCAGGCCGATATCCAGGATGACACAATCATAATGGGTTTCTTTGATCAGGTAGTCGGCTTCGGCGGCTCTGTCGGTGACATCTGTGACATAGCCGGCCTGCTTCAGCTGTTTGGCAAGCTCATCGACCAGTAGGGTGTTGTCTTCAACCAGCAGCAATTTCATCGTTTTTCTCTACCTTAGCGCGGCAGGCGCTTCTGTCTACATGGAGGCGGCCGAGTCGCATCGACCTGAATTGATAATACACTTTTTCACCCTAAGCGGATATTTCGGCGCTAGTTTTTGTGCGGTACGCAGGCCTGGGGCAGGGGCTTGTTGGCGCTGTGACGGCCGGTGGTGGCGTCGATATCCAGGGAGATTAGCTCGCCATTGGCCGATTTGATCTGCAGATCGTAGCGCCAGTGGCCCTGGGCATGAAACAGGTGAGCGTCCACCAGTTTGCCATCGCAGTAGGCCTGTACCTGGCTGAGGGTGAGATCGAGAGAGAGGATTTTGCCTTCGCTGACCAGCTCTTGGGCCTGGTTGTGCTCCAGTTCGATAACGGCGGTCGCGGCAGGACTGAGCAGTGAGCAGACACTAAGCAGTAAGGTGCTGATAACGGCGGTCGGTTTCACTGAGGCTGTCCTAAAAAAATGGCCTGACTAAGGAGTCAGGCCACTTTAACTAAGATCTATTAAATCTAACTTAATGCTAGCTTAGCGGGTACCGTAAACCACGATAGTTTTGCCGTGTGCTTGGATCAGATTCTGCTCTTCAAGCATCTTGAGGATACGGCCCACGGTTTCGCGAGAACAGCCCACGATCTGACCAATCTCTTGGCGAGTGATCTTGATCTGCATGCCGTCTGGATGGGTCATGGCATCTGGCTGCTTAGCCAGGTGCAGTAGCGTCTGTGCGATACGACCGGCAACGTCCAGGAAGGCAAGGTCGCCCACTTTCTGGCTGGTGCTTTGCAGACGGTAAGCCATCTGAGAAGAGAGCTTCATCAGGATCTCAGGATTTACCTGGATCAGCTGCTTAAATTTCTTGTAAGAGATCTCAGCGATTTCACAGGCTTGCTTGGCACGAACCCAAGCGGTACGCTCGGCTTGCTCTTCAAACAGACCCAATTCACCGATGAAGTCACCTTGGTTCAGGTAAGAGAGGATCATCTCTTTGCCTTCTTCATCTTTAATCAAGACGGCAACAGAACCCTTCACTATGTAGTACAGCGTGTCAGAGTCTTCACCCGCATGGATCAGAGTGCTTTTGGCTGGGTACTTATGAATGTGACAGTGTGATAAAAACCATTCCAACGTTGGATCAGGTTTAGGCTTACCAATCAGAGCCATGCCTATGTTCCTCGACTGATTAATGTAAATACAAGAATATGCTAAATAAGCAGATTACGTCAATTAGGGCCAAAAAACCTCGTCAGAGATCAAATTATTGCAATAAGTATGCAGCCGGTAACGTAATTTACTTTGCTGTCAATAGTGGGAGTTCATTTTGATACATTAGTAATATATGTCAACTAATACCGTAATCGGGCCAGTTTATTTGGCCGACAATGTTGCCCATATCACATCTGCCTAGGTGCTTATTGTCCGCCCTGGAGATAACACCTGTGATTTTCACGCAGTAAAACACGGTTTTTACTCGACTTGACTGGGGGATTATTGATAGTGTTAGCCTCTGCGCCGCCGAATATAATTCGGGCCCGGGCAGCTCAAAGATGTGGCTATTTCGTGTGGTCTCCCTAGGTGACACGAACTGGTGAAGGAGAGTTCTGAATCGTGACAAAGCATGTTTGGAAATTGGCCGCAGGCCTACTGGCCCTGTTTGCCGTGCAGCAGTCAGCACTTGCGTTTTCTGTGCCCGCTACCGAAGCGGCGGCGCCTGCCAGTAAGTTGGCCCATATTCAGCTAAAAGCCAGCCAAGGTGAGTCTGAGGCGCAATTTCTTCTCGGTTTGATGTATCTCTCCGGCCGTTTCGTTAGCCCGGATCCTCAGTTGGGTGCCAGCTGGGTCGAACGCGCCGCCGAGACCGGCCACAAGAAGGCGGCCCAGACCATAGCGGATTTGGCCTTCGACGGTAAGATCATTCCTCGCGATCTGGCCCTGGCGGAGCGTTGGTATCTGAGCCTTGCGAGCGAGCAGGACAAGTGGGCCCAGTTCCGTTTAGGCTTTATCTATGCCGCCGGCGGTAATGGTGTGGCGCGCAACTGTGGTAAGGCGGTCGATAACTTTATGGCGGTGGGCGATGAGATCTCCCTGGGCAACGTGGTGTGGATCCTCTCTACCTGTCCCGAGGCCAAGTATCGTGACGGCGGTAAGGCCCTGGCCATAGGCAAGGGGCTGGTCGAAGCCAACAAGCAAGACCCGACTAACCTAGATAATCTGGCGGCGGCCTATGCCGAGATTGGCGATTACAGCTCGGCGGTGGATCTGCAGAAGCAGGCGATCAAGGCGCTCAAACAGACGGCCGAGTTCGACAAGTCAGATGAATTTGAATTAAGGCTGGAAAACTATCGCCAGCAGAAGCCATACCGTGAAGTGGTACCGCTGTCGCAGTAGCTCTTACGCCAGTAAATACCGGTTTCCTAAAGATTAAGACGTCGACTCGGGTCGGCGTTTTTTTATGCCTGAAAGCTTTATGTTTGAAGTATTCGGCCTGAAATAGTTAGGACGGTAACGCAGGGAAATTAATGCAGAGTGGCGTGCAAGATGAGGTGTCGGGACGCTAGCATACTCGAGGAAGCAAACAGATCAAGATGGGGGAATTCACTCCCAAGAGTATACTAACTATCAGTCTTTCGCCTGAAATCCCGATAGCCAGCATTGTATGTGAGCAGACTTAAATAAAGCTTAAGCGAATCTATCTCTGACTGAAGCTGGCGCGAGCGGTGAAAATTTATTCGCTATCCAGATCCAACAGGTGCTGACGCTTCTCCAGTAGATCCCTAATCAGCGGCGTGAGGATCAGCTCCATCGCCAGCGACATCTTGCCGCCGGGCACCACCAGGGTGTTGATGCGCGACATGAAGGAGCCGTCGATCATCTTCAGATAATAGGGAAAGTCGACGTTCTTGATGCCGCGAAAACGGATCACCACGAAGCTCTCATCCAGGCTGGGGATGGTCTTGGCGCTGAAGGGGTTAGAGGTGTCTACCGTAGGGACCCGCTGGAAGTTGATATGGGTGCGGGAGAACTGCGGCGTCATATGGTTGATATAGTCTTCCATGCTGCGCACGATAGAGCCCATCACCTTCTCGCGGCTGTGGCCTCTGTCCGAGGTATCGCGGATGATCTTCTGGATCCACTCCAGGTTAACTATGGGCACCATGCCGATCAGCAGATCCACGTGCTGGGCCACGTCGCAGTCGTCGGTCACCACGCCGCCATGCAAGCCTTCGTAATAGAGCATGTCGGTGTTTTCCGGCAGCGGTCGCCACTGGGTGAAGGTACCGGGCATCTGGTTGAAGGGCACGGCCTCGTCGAAGGTGTGCAGGTAGGAGCGGGTCTCGCCCTGACCTGTAGAGCTGTAGTCGCTAAAGCACTGCTCCAGCTTGCCAAAATCGTTGGCCTCTGGGCCGAAATAGCTGATGTTGCGGTTCTCGTTCTGGGCCTGACGGATCTTCAGTTCCATCTCGGGACGCGTGTAGTGGTGAAAGCTGTCGCCCTCGATCATCGCGGCATTGATCCCCAACTGACGGAAGATATGGCTAAATGCTGTCGTGGTCGTCGTGGTGCCCGCTCCAGAGGAGCCGGTTACGGCAATAATGGGGTGTTTAGCAGACATTCTTTTACCTAAATAGCGCTAAGCTGATGCCCGATAACGGGCAATTGTGAACCAATAGTTATACGGCACGGATAACCTAAAGGTCAACAGGGCCCGTCATCTTGGCTCTGTTGTGTCAGGGTATCTTGCCGGTGGCGTATGGCGATAGATTCATCTTCTTCGCTGTATTCGACCACAAGTTCGCTGCTGGCCAACGCCTGGCGGCACTGTTTGATGGCGCGGGCCAAGGCCTCGCCATCCAGGCTGGCGAAACTGCCATCTTCGGTCTGGGTGAAGAGAAACTCCTTGATCAGATTATCTAGGGTCTCGGCCGGCAGTTGCAGCAGGGATTGATAGGGGACCAGCATGGTTAAGCCTCTAGCAGAAAATGGACGATGCGCTGCTCCAGATAATATCTGGGTTTGAAGGGATGGCCGCCGTCGATAAAGCCGACGTGACCGCCCTGCGGGTGCAGCTCGTAGGTGACCTGGGGCGAGAGCGCCTCCTGAGTCGGGATCACCTCATCTGTCATGAAGGGATCGTCCTTGGCGTGGATCACCAGGGTCGGCTTAGCCACTTGGCTTAGGTAGGGCAGGCCGCTGGCGCGCCGGTAATAGTCTTCGACGCCATCGAAGCCGTGCAGCGGCGCGGTGACCCTGTCGTCGAACAGATGAAAGGTGGTCAGGCTCTCCACCTCGGCCTGGGTCACCGGCATCTGGGCGCTCAGATTTGGCATGGCCAGCTTGTCGCGCACCTTCTGCTGTAGCTGCTTGATGAGATAACTTTGGTAGACCTTGGAGAAACCGTGTCTGAGGCGTTTGGCGCAGGCCCCCAGCTGCAGCGGCGCCGAGATCACCACGGCGCGATCCACCAGGCTGTCACTGCCATGCTCGCCCATATATTTGGTCAGCACATTACCGCCCAGGCTGTAACCCACCGCCAGCAGCGGCGAGTCGGGATAGTCCTTTCGCAGCAGGCTAAGTGTGGTGTGCAGGTCTTGCGTATCGCCGCTGTGATAGCTGCGGGCGAGGCGATTGGTCACGCCAGAACAGCTGCGATGATGATGCACCAGGGCGGCAACCTTGTGCTCGCCCAGCAGAGTCAGCAGACGCCTGGCATAGTGAGAGTCTGCGCTGCCTTCCAGCCCATGTACCAGCACGACTATCGGTTCAATTTGTGTGGGCTCAGCCTGTGTAGGTTCCGTCTGTGTGGGTTTAGCCAGCCAGTCTAGATCGATAAAGTCGCCGTCATCCAGCTCCAGGCGCTGGCGTGTAAGGGCGGGCTTATTCACCTTGGTCAGCACCGGCAGGATAGTTTGCACATGGGGATTTCTTGCCCACCAGGGGGGCGTGAAGGTACGCTGGGTCATAAATCGCTGTTGCCGAAAATTAAAACATGTGTTTAATTGTTAGTTATCTAGCTAGTGTAACATAGATTCGAGTTGCTCCTTGTTTTCGAAGGGGGCTCATGGAATATCGCTAATCACAGAGCACAGGGAATAAGATGAATCGACGCACCTTTCTAACCACGGCCCTGGTGGGGACAGGCGCCCTGGCACTGGGGGTAAACCTGTATCACCCGCCGCAGGTGAGGGTGAGTGCATCCCTGGATCAATCCCATCGTCTGCTGTTTAGCCTGCTGGTGCCGGTGTTTCTCGACGGCGCCTTGCCCCATACCCAGTCGCTGCGCGTGGCGGCGCAAAACCGCACCTTAGATGCCATAGTGGCGACCATGGATCTGCTACCCGAGGAATCCCGAGACGAGCTTGAGCAGCTGCTGGAGCTGCTTGAGTCGCGCCTGGGACTGCTACTGCTTACCGGCAACATGACCCCCTTGCTGATGCGTCAACCCCAGGAGCTGGTGGCCATGCTGGAGGCTTGGCGGACAAGTTTTCTCGACCTTATGGTCACCGCCTATCAGGGGCTGCGGGAGCTGGTGCTGGCAAGCTACTACAGCTGCCCCGAGCATTGGACGCGACTAAATTACGAGAAGCCGCGGCTGTTTAATTGAGCATTTTGGCTACAGAGAAGCCGAGCGATTAGCCTCGGATAGATAAATACAGACCCCGATAACGGGGCAAAGGAGCGCCATTGGCCATCGAAGATCCCATAGTGACCGGCCTTGCAAACGGCTGGAAACATATAGATGCCAGTCAACTGACCCAAGACCAAACCCTTGAGGCCGATGTGGTGATCGTCGGCAGCGGCGCCGGTGGTGGCGTGGCGGCCGAGATCATGACCGAGGCGGGGCTGTCTGTGATTATCGTCGAAGGTGGGCCACTGAAATCTTCCGAGAGCTTCAACATGGAGGAAAGGCGCGCCTACCCCAACCTCTATCAGCAGGCCGCCTCGATGAAGACCAAGGACAAGGCGATCGGCATCTTTCAGGGACGCGCCGTCGGCGGCTCCACCACCATCAACTGGACCACCTCCATTCGCACCCCGGAAAATGCCCTGGCGTTCTGGGCCGAGCATAAGTCGGTCGAAGGTCTCTCCAGAGAGGCGCTAACGCCCTGGTTCGAGAAGATGGAGCAGCGGCTGAGTATTACAGAGTGGCCCTTCGAGCCCAACCGCAACAACATGGCGCTCAAGCAGGGTTGTGAGGCATTGGGCTGGGACTACACCGTCATCAAACGCAACGTGGCCGGCTGCTGGAACACTGGCTACTGCGGCATGGGCTGCCCGGTCAACGCCAAGCAGTCTATGCTGGTCACCACCATACCCGCGGCGCTGGATCGCGGCGCGACCCTGGTGAGCCGCGCCAAGGTGAGCAAGATAGAACACCATAACGATAAGGTGTACGCCCTCAAGGCCCAGGCGTTAACCGAGTCGCTGCGCCCCAGTGGTGTGCAGCTGATGTTAAAGGCCAAGCACTATATTCTCAGTGCTGGCGCCATCCATACGCCGGCCCTGATGATGCGATCCCGCCTGCCGGATCCGCAAAAGCTGCTGGGTAAGCGCACCTTCCTGCACCCAACCGTACTCAGTGGCGCCCTGTTTAACGACGCCATCAATGGCCATAGTGGTGCGCCGCAGTCTATCTATTCGGATCAGTTTGTCTGGCAAGATGGCGCCGACGGCGAGCTGGGCTATAAACTGGAGGTGCCACCCATTCATCCAGTGTTAATCGCCTCGAAATCCCTGGGATATGGTCAGAGTCACGCCGAGCTGATGGCCCAGTTTAATCAGTTGCAGGTGACCATAGCCCTGATGCGGGATGGCTATCATGCCGACAGCCCGGGTGGCCAGGTACAGCTGACAGACAAGGGCTATACCCTGGATTATCCACTGACCGACGCCTTCTGGCGGGCCGCGCGGCGCGCCTTCGCCAGCATGGCCGAGCTACAGTTTGCCGCCGGTGCTCAGAAGGTGCTGCCCATGAGCGAGGGGATGCCTTATCTGCCGAGCTGGCAGGCGGCCAAGGAGGCTATCGCCGATATGCCCCTGGCACCCTTCAAGACTGTGGTGGCCTCGGCCCATGTGATGGGCGGCTGCCCGCTGGGCGAAGATAAGCAGATGGCCATGGTGGATAGCCGGGGCCGCAGCCATTATCTGGAGAATCTGTCCGTGATGGACGGCTCGCTGTTTCCCACCAGTCTCGGTGCCAATCCTCAGCTCTCCATCTATGGCATCACAGCTCGCAACGCCAGCCTGCTGGCCGAAGAGCTGAGCGGCGCTTAAATAGCTTGGCTTAGGTTTTGATTCTTAGCCTTGTCGAATCAGCGTCTGTGCCAGCTGGTGGTACTTGTCTATCTCAATCTGAAACAGGCCGAGATAGCGGGGCAGATTCGCCTGGCCCTGCTCATCGGGGAGCTGTCTGAGTTGGCGCAGTATCATCCCCTGGGACTTGCGCTCCAGCATGAGTTCCACCTCTAGCATCTGGCGATACTCGGCTTCGGCCAGGTTGTGTTTGCTGAGCTTTCTCAGCCTTCGGTAGGGCTTGAGCACCTTCTGCTCCCATGTCTCGACCTGCTCGCTGAGCTGGCGCCAATCCTGGTCGCTCAGGTAGTAGTGCTGCTCGTCGAGCCACTGGGCCAGCAGCAGGAGATTGACGTTGAGCCCGTAGTCATCTTGCAGCTTGAGGTAGAGCAGCTGCCCCTTCTCATAGAGGCTGTCGCAGGTCTGCCACAGGTTGGCGTCAAAATGATTTACATGGCTCATACTTCATCCTTGTATCGCTTAGGTTTTTCCTTAGGTAATGGTCGAGCTAGAGGCTTAGCCAAGATAGTTAGCTTTGCAGCTTGGCCTCTTGCTCTATGGTCTCTATGTTCTCTTGCAGCTCGAGCCACTCCATCTCGCTCTCTTCAAGCTGTTGAGTATGCTGGGTCCGCTCGGCTAGGATCTGGGTGAGCCTGGCCTTGTTGTCGGCCTCATACAGGCTGGTGTCGGCGAGCAGGTTTTCCAGCTCGGCCAGCTTGTCGCTGCAATCTTGTTGGATCTTCTCAAGCTTTGCCTGAGCCTTCTTCAGCGGTGACAGCTTCTGTCTCAGCTCAGCCTCCAATCGTTTCTGCAGCTTCTTGTCCTGGGCCGGTGTGGCATCATCCTGGGCGGCCGGTTTGTTGGCCTCCTTGGCGGCGTCCAGCAACCACTGATGATAGTCGTCGAGATCGCCGTCGAAGCTCTTCACCTCGCCGCCATCTACCAGGTAGTAGTCGCTACAGCTCAGGCGCAGTAGGTGTCTATCGTGGGATACGATGATCATGGCACCTTCGAAGTCCTGCAGCGCCATGGTCAGGGCGTGACGCATCTCGAGATCCAGGTGGTTGGTGGGCTCATCGAGCAGCAACAGGTTAGGGCGTTGCCACACCAGCAGCGCCAGCACCAGACGGGCCTTCTCGCCGCCGGAGAAGGGGCGAACCGGAGACAGGGCCATGTCGCCATTAAAGCCGTAGCCGCCGAGGAAGTCCCGCAGCTCCTGCTCCCTGTTGTTTGGGGCGAGTCGCGTCAGGTGCTGCAGCGGCGACTCATCCAGGTGCAGAAACTCCAGCTGATGCTGGGCGAAGTAACCGATATTGAGGCCGGGATTTGGCTCATACAGGCCGCTCATGGGCTTAAGTTGTTCGGCCAGCAACTTGATAAGGGTCGACTTACCCGCGCCGTTACGCCCGAGCAGGCCGATGCGGGCACCGGGCACCAGGTTCAGGTGCACATGGTTGAGGATCGCCTTGTCGCCATAGCCGACTGAGACCTGCTCCATCTTCACCAGCGGGTTGGGCAGAGCCTCGGGGGCACGAAACGCCATGTAGAAGGGGCTGTCGGCCTTGGAGGGCAGTAGCTCCGTCATCCGCTCCAGCGCCTTGAGGCGGCTCTGGGCCTGCTTGGCCTTGCTGGCCTTGTAGCGGAAACGGTCGACGAAAGATTGCATATGGGCGCGCTCTTTCTGTTGGCGCTCATAGGCCACCTGTTGCTGGGCCATACGCTCGGCGCGGATGCGTTCGAAGGCGGTGTAGTTGCCCTTGTAGTAGTTGAGCTTATGGTGCTCGACATGCACTATCTCGTCGACGATGGCGTCGATAAAGTCCCTGTCGTGGCTGATGAGGATCAGCGTGCCCTGATAGGCCTTGATCCAGCTCTCTAACCAGTACATGGTGTCCAAGTCGAGGTGGTTGGTGGGTTCGTCCAGCAGCAGGAGTTCGGAGCGGCACAGCAGCGCCTGGGCCAGGTTGAGACGCATGCGCCATCCCCCCGAGAAACTCTTCACCGGATTTTGCTGCTCGGCCTCGCTAAAGCCCAGACCTGCCAGCAGGCTGGCGGCGCGGGCGCGGATGCTGTAGCCGCCGATGGCGTCTATCTTGCCGTGCAGCAGGGCGATCTGGTGACCGTTATCCTCCAGCTGAGCCTTGTGCAGCGCCTCCTCCAGCTCGCGGTATTCGCGGTCGCCGTCGATCACATATTCCAGCGCACTCACCTCCAGCGCCGGGGTCTCCTGGGCTACTGTGGCGATCTGCCAGCCCGTGGGCACGCTGATCTCGCCCTTATCCAGGCTGAGGTGTCCCATGATCAACGCAAGCAGAGATGACTTGCCCGTGCCGTTGGCACCCACCAGGCCCACCTTGTGGCCGGGGTAGACAGTCAGAGAGGCTTCATCCAATAGGGTCTTGGAGCCGCGAATAAGTTGCGCTTGGGTAATGGTGATCATTGAGGTCGACTTGATGCATAGCTAAGGATTAATAGGCTTGGGATGATAGCCCAGTTGGGGGGCCGCTTGCCACTCTTTAGCCGGGACATTTTGAATCCGATAGGGTGTTTTGCCGCGCCTTGTGGCAAAATGGCCCCATCGACAGAGTTTTTATCCCAACAGGTTGAGTCAAGCGTGAGTAGAGTCAGAGTCAAGAAGCGTTTCGTTGCCGGTGCCAAGTGCCCCAAGTGTCATGCCCAGGACAGCATAGTGCTGTTTAAGGAGCAGGGCGTCGAGACGGTCGAGTGCGTCGAGTGCGATTACCGTGAGCAGCAGGCCGAGGCCGAGGTGGCCAAGCAGGCCACTGGCGCAGTGATCGGGGTGTTTAAGCCCTAGCCTTAAGGCGAATAGCTTAGTCTTGAAAACCCTGTTGTAGAAACAGGTGGCGCGTCTGATTGAAGCGCGCCTCGTCGGCGAGGATGAAGTCGATCGCTAGCTGGGCATTTTCCTGCCTGAACTTCTCCGTCTTGGCGATCTCATATTCGTTCATCACTATGTTCATCGCCTCCACAGTCCATTCGCATTCCCCCTGGCCTATGCTGACCTCGTCGGGATCATAATGGGTCACCATCCAGTCCTGTAACTCTTCGTTATCTATCTTGCCCTGCTGCCAGGCGGTGAGCTGGTCGATGAGTTGCTGTTTGCTGATGTTGGCTTGGCTCATAGTTTTCTGTTGCTGAGGAATTTTGCCGCTAGCATAGCGATAAACATTGATAATTGCGATGCGCGTCAGCGGCTAATAATCACAATGAGCCTCTGCGATTGGGCCGACCAGTAGCGGGTGTTGCCGAAAAATTGATCCCCATCATGACGCTAAGGTTGCGTCTGGGAGCGGCTCGGGGTAGTTTGAGGTGTTTTTTTGCCTGGAAGACTAAAAATGAATAATAACTCTAAGTCCACAGAGGCGCCGCGCTTCCCCAGAATCTTCTGGATCGCCAACGGCGTCGAGCTGCTCGAACGAGCGGCCTATTACGGTGTGTTCATCGTTATCACCCTCTACCTGTCACGTATTCTCGGTTTTAGCGACGTCGAAGCCGCCTGGCTGGCGGGCTCTTTCTCGGCCGGTCTCTACTTTCTACCCACCTTCAGCGGTGCCTTGGCCGATAAGATTGGCTTTCGCGGCGCCCTGTTGCTGGCGTTTGGCCTGTTAACTATAGGTTATGCGTCGCTGGCGATATTCCCAGCGCTGATCGAATCTCAGGGGCTGGTGATATATGGCAAGGAGACCATATATCACGGCCTGAAGGAGGCGGATATTCGCTGGGCGATCGTGCCTATCCTGATCGTCATCATGATAGGTGGCTCCTTCATCAAGGCGGTGATCACAGGTACTGTGGCGCTATCGACCACGGCCGAGACCCGCGCCAAGGGCTTCTCTATCTTCTACATGATGGTCAACATTGGCGCCTTCTCGGGTAAGACTGTGGTGAAGCCGCTGCGTGAATCGATGGGCGACCTGGGTCTGATTAACCTAAACTACTTCGCCGCCACCATGACGCTGATCGCTTTCTTTAGCATCATGCTCTTCTTCAAGAGCACGGAGGAGAACCGCTCCGGCAAGAGCCTGGGCGAGATCTGGCAGGCGCTGCTCAAGGTACTGTCTAATGGTCGATTGATAGCCCTGATCTTGATCATCACGGGCTTCTGGATGGTGCAGCATCAGCTCTACGCCACCATGCCTAAGTATGTGCTGCGTATGGCCGGTGAGGGCTCATCGCCGTCCTGGTACGCCAACGTCAACCCTCTGGTGGTCTTCCTCTGCGTCAGCTTCGTCACAGGTATGATGGCCAAGCGCAGCGCGCTGACCTCTATGACGGTGGGCATGTTTATCATGCCGGTATCGGCGCTGCTGATGGCCTCGGGCAACATGTTTTCCGGCAGTGAGACCATCTTGGGCATGCACCCCATCGCCGCCATGATGATCATAGGCATCGTATTCCAAGGTTTGGCCGAGTGTTTCATCTCGCCGCGCTTCCTGGAGTATTTCTCGCTACAGGCGCCTAAGGGCGAAGAGGGTCTCTACCTGGGCTTCTCGCACCTGCACTCATTCATCAGTTCATTGCTGGGCTTCGGTCTGTCGGGTTACCTGCTGGAGGCCTACTGTCCGGATCCGCGCGTCTTCAACGACCACGCCGCCTGGGTCGAGGCTTCGGCACATGCTCACTACATCTGGTATGTGTTTGCCGCTATCGCTAGTGTGTCGGCGGTGTCACTCATCATCTATGGCGCCGTGATCAAGCGTATCGATGCCAAGAATGACACCGACGCCGAACTGGCAACCGCCTAACTGTTTGACTCAGTTTTGGTTGGTTTAACCCTGAATGCCGTCGCGATCCCTCGCGGCGGCTTTTATTTTATTCCCCGTCTAATTGGCGCATTGCCGCCCGATTGCTGCTATAATCGCCGCCATATCCACGCACGCCCTTGAAGATTCATCGGCTGCTGCCATCACATAGCTTTATTTGTGCCTGATCTAACTCAGTTTTTCTCGGCACAGCATTAGGAAATTACCGTGAGTCAATCTGACGCTACTACGCCAAGCGGGGCTTTTGACAGTCTGCCGCTTAACCCCGCTTTGCTCGATACCCTGAAATCTATCGGCTTTCACCAGATGACGCCTATTCAGGCCCAGAGTCTGCCAGCCATCCTCAATGGGCAGGACGTCATAGGTCAGGGCAAGACGGGCTCGGGCAAGACGGCCGCCTTCGGTTTAGGCCTGCTGAACAAGCTGGATGTGAAGCGTTTTCGTATCCAGACGTTAGTGCTATGTCCTACCCGTGAGCTGGCGGATCAGGTGGCGGCGGAGCTTCGCACCCTGGCGCGCGGCATCCATAACATCAAGATCCTCACCCTGTGTGGTGGCGTGCCCATGGGGCCGCAGATAGGCTCGTTGGAACACGGTGCCCACATTATCGTCGGTACGCCGGGTCGTATCATAGATCACCTGGACAGAGGCCGCTTGGATCTCGACAACGTCGATACGTTGGTGCTGGATGAGGCGGATCGCATGCTCGAGATGGGCTTTCAGCGTGAGCTGGATGCCATCATGCAAGAGGTGCCCCGTGAGCGACAAACTCTGCTGTTTAGTGCCACCTTCCCCGAGCAGATCCAAGGGCTTAGCGAGCAGTTCATGATCGATCCCCTCATGGTGAAGGTCGAGGTACAGCACGGCGGCGAGAGTATCGAGCAGCACTTCTACGAGTGCGGTAACAATAACGATCGCATGAAGGCGCTGCAGCTTCTGCTGCTCAAGCATCAGCCCGAGAGCGCCGTGGTTTTCTGTAACACCAAGCGTGAGACCAAGGATGTGGCGGCCAAGCTGACCAATGCCGGTTTCAGCGTGGTGGCCCTGCATGGGGATCTGGAACAGCGGGATCGTGACCAGATGCTGCTAAAGTTTGCCAACAAGAGCGCCAGCGTCATGGTGGCCACTGACGTGGCGGCCCGCGGCCTGGATATCGACGCCCTGGACATGGTGGTCAACTACCATATGGCCTATGACACTGAGGTGCACATTCACCGCATCGGCCGTACCGGCCGCGCTGGCAGCAAGGGCGCCGCCCATACCCTCTTCAACCATGAAGATGGCTACAAATTATCCCTGCTGGCAGATGCACTTGGCCGCGAGATAGACGGCGAGGCGCTGCCAGGTGAAGCCCTGCTGGACACCATGCCGCCGCAACCCAGAATGGTCACGATTCAGATAGACGGCGGGAAGAAGCAGAAGGTGCGCCCTGGGGATATCCTCGGCTGTCTTACCGGTGACAATGGCATCGAGGGTAGTGAAGTCGGCAAGATCAAGATCACCGAGTTCCGCTCCTACGTGGCGGTGGATCGCAAGGTGCTGCGCAAGGCGCTTAACAAGATTGTGAAAGGCAAGCTTAAGGGCAAGAGTTATCGGGCGTGGGAGTTAAAGTAACTCGTCACTTTAGCCAGTGATTCAGACTTATCTAGCGATGACGATATAGCCCTGCGGGTGTAATACACGGTAGGTGGTTATTTACATTTTATTGATGAAAGGAGCTGACTGAGGTTAGCTCCTTTTTTGTTGTCTGGGGTTTGGTGGGGGGGATTGGTTGAGTTTGTTTGAGTAGCTTTTGGCTGCATGTTTATTTGTTGAGTGAGTTTGAAGGTCGATCCTTCATAGCAATCTAACGCCTGCCCGGCGGGGGACGTGCAAGCACTCTTTTGGCACGCCGAGATTCCGTCCTTGGAGGCTTCACGGCGGCATCCGTGCCGCCGAGAGCCAAAAGCGTGCTTACACCCGTATCTAAACGTCTCTTCGATTTGGCAGTGTTTGGTGTGAAGAGGGAAGGCGAAAAGCTAACTTGGTTTTGCCCCAAAATGAGTTAACACTTTGTCGGTGGAGCAGTACCTAACGGACTTTCTGGCCTGGCAATTTGTCATCGCTACACCTGCGTGATCTAATTCACTACTCCCCAACCTAAAAAACTGGATAACTATACAGTCATATTCAAATCACAAGAATTTTGAACGACTTTTATCCTGTATTTGTGCGCGTTTTCTCATTTCGGTATAAATAAATGGCTTTAAAATTAACTGCTTATAATATTCGTTAAGTAGATAATAGGTTTGGAAAACGCGCATGCGCGTTTTCCCAGATGGTATATTTGGCAAAATGCTGATAAGTTCATTACATACAGATAGTTAGCTATGCGCGTATTCACTGGTCCAATGAGGTAAACGCGCATGCGCACTAATAAAATGTTAGGCGAACCTGGAGGCACGGTATGAGCTCTCTACTTGATTCGACTGGAAATGATTTCCCTGAGAAATATTCGACTGACAAAGCTTTTGAGGACTTTGTTGCAGAAGAGTGCGAGCCTATCGGAAAGGGAACCTCAAGGGAGGTGTTCTCTGTCAAAGGCAAAAACTATGTAGTAAAGAAGGCTCTTAAGGAGTCTGATACGACATGCAATTGGCGCGAAGTCACATCATACCTAAACTATGTCGAAGATAGGTATCGACTTGCGCAAATACACTCATGGAGCGAATCGGGAATGTATTTGGTAATGGAGAAGATTGAGGTGGATTCGGTGGCAACCTCCAGTTTCGATTATCCAGCATGGGTCACAGACAGAAAACCGACAAACATTGGAAGGGCATACGACAAAACTATTAAGTTGTGTGACTACGCTTCGATCAAATCACCAGATTTGGTATATAAATCAGAGTTCGCTTAATGATTCACTATAGGCGCGATCGCTCTGACGAACGGCGGTATGAGTTAATACGTTAGGTGATAAAATTTTTACAGAAGGTTGGAAACGTATTAAAGGCAAAGGAGGGTGGGATATAGAATAGTAGAAATTCATGTCAAATAAGCTTTACCCGAATCTCGATTTTGAACGTAATCTAAATTAATAATAACAGTTAATAGAATCAATAATGTTAAAATAAATTTTCTAAAAAAACCTGTATCTAGCAGGTTAATCTTATTTTCTTTTACGCTCTTTCTACTCATATAATCATCCTTAGAAATATAAAAATTATTACATCTTATTTCGCGGGTTTTATGATTACATTCGTATCGAGAAATCTCCTGTCTTAAATATATATAATAAGGAGTCCCCTCCTGGGGCAGTGACTCTATTACTAGTTGAGCCTCGGGATTCGAGTAAAGCTTACTCGACTAATGCAGGATTATGCCATTATTTAGTTTTTGGGTCAATATAAATATTGCATATCTAGGGTTTGGATGGTAATAGGTATTGAAATACGCCTAACAAACGGCTGCAGCGCGAAGCCCAACACTCCAGTTGCCTTGTGTTGATTCGCTGCGCTCCCAACTTAACACAAGGCAACTTCCGCATTGGGCTCGGCTGAGCCGGGCGTTAGGCATATAAGGGGAGAGGTTTGAAATACGAGAATCTGTCAGATATCGCATCAGCTCTCATGGACCTAAAGCATGAGTTAATAGTCATAAACCTTGTTGTGGTTTGCTTGGCTATTGTTGGTGTTTACTTTCATGCAAGAATAAGGAAATCAGCAGAGCTGAGGGAAATCAATAACAATTTTACAGAAGTGCTTAAGCAGCAGAAGGAATTAACGTCTGTTACAGGAAAGATAAAACAATCACTAGAGCATGAATCTATAAGCTATCAAATTCGCCTTAACGCTTATCACGAAAAGAGTATTGAGGCTATTAACGACATATATGTTTCCATCATTAAATTACGAGACGAAGCTAAAACCGTGACCTTCAGTCAGGAGGATGTGATTGTTCAACAGTTTATTTCGTCAGTAACTGAGTTTAGAAACACCTTCGATACTAGAAAAATATGGATTCCAAAAGATCTATCAGCTCACATAGAAAGTGTTGCCAAAGACATTGACAAGCGAACACATAAATTTATCTATGCATGCAAGCGCATCAACAACCTTCAAGGCCTGTCTGAAAAACGAATAGATGCGCTTTTTGAAATTCAGGATGGGTTTTACGATTATGTAAATGAAGAAATGGGGCTGGTGTTTGATAAGCTGGTTGAAAAGGTGGCTGAACATGTTGGCATGTAAATGCCTAACACGGCGCTTCAGGTCGACCCACTGCCGCGCTGCTCCTATCGTCGCTATGCGGCAGTGGTCGCCTGAGCTGGGGCGTTATCCCATAGAAATTTTTATCCGAAACTGACAGGTTAGAGTAAAGGTTTTAACTCGAAAATGTCTAAAAATAAGTCAGCTTGTACGAGTTACACAATTAACGCTAAATCGAAGAGACGATAGATACCCAGTGTAGATACGCTGGTGAGCTTCCGTGACAAGGATGTCACGGCAGAGCCTACAGGGAACGTACTTGCGGCGTCTCACAAGCGTATCTGCACATGAGCACACCGCAGGTGATAAGTACACCATGAAGCCATGGTTCGAAATCCCCATCTCAAATGGCAAAGTTCGTTGAAATTTACCAATTGAAAACAGCTAAAAAACCTACCATCAGTAACGTGAAATCGAAGATACGGGGGGCACAAAAGGCCGTTTACTCACATCCATGTGATCACGACATTGCTGCATCCATGTCATTGCGGCATTTGTGAATCCATTCACATCAGATGTCACGGCATAGTCTACAGGGAACTTACTTGCGGTGTCTCACAAGCGTATCTGCACATGAGCCCTGTGCAGGTGATAAGTACACCATGACGTCATGGCTCAACATTCCCAGCTGTATTCGCCCTACCGGGTTAAGAAAACGTATGAAGCTGGATGTGACTGGCAGCCGCCAGCGTTAACCTTAGTATGGTCATTTTGCGTAAGGTAATTTTGCCTTGCTGGGCGTTTTAGTATAGATTCCTCCCTCGTTAATCTATTGGTATGTAAGAAAAAATGAATAAAGATGCCGTTGTCGCGGGTCAGGCGATCTACTCCAAGAGTGTGCTCGCCATCTATGATCTCTGGGTGCTGGGATTTTCCAATCACTATCTGTGGAAGTGTCCTACCAGGCTGATCGCCGAGCAGTTTGCCGCCCTGACCTCGGCCAATCACCTGGATGTCGGCGTCGGCACCGGCTACTACCTCAAGCATCATCTGCCCGCGCATACCCGGCGCATCGCCTTGATGGATCTTAATGAGAACAGCCTGGCATCAGCCTCGGCCGTGGTGCGTCATCTTTCCCCTGAGATCTATTGCCGCAACGTTCTGGCGCCGCTTGAGCTAACATGCGATGGCTTCGATTCGGTCAGCGTTAACTATCTGCTGCACTGCCTGCCGGGCACCATGACAGAGAAATGCGAGCTCTTCTCTCATCTCGAATCTGTGATGAAGCCGGGCGCCGTGCTGTTTGGCAGCACAATTCTAGGCACTGGCATCACGCCCAATGCCTTCGCGGCCAGGCTGATGGCTGTCTACAACAAGAAGGGGATCTTCTGTAATCAGGCCGACGATATCGATTCCCTGACCCAGGCGCTAAACGCCAGGTTCGATCGGGTCAACATCAGGCAGGTGGGCTGCGTCGCCCTGTTTAGCGTCGTGAAGCGCTAGAGGTCGTTTCTTTCTAAACCCGCCTCAGCCTTCACTGCGGCTCTGGCGGTATCTGGGGAGGTCGTCGGCAATCTTGAGCCAGTCTGGCTGATTGCCCGTGTAGATGTGATATCTGGGGGCGACGGCGTTGGGATCGTCCAGGCTGGCGATGCTCAGGGTGTAGTAATCTGGGTAGTCGGTACTGCGATAGCTGATGCTGGTGCCGCACTGCTGGCAAAAGCCGCGACGTATGGTGTCTGAGGAGACGTATTCCTTGGGCGCCCCCTGTAACCATGTGACCTGGTCGGCCTTAAAGTCCATCCAGCAGGCGGCCATGGCGCCGGTACTCTTTTGGCACTGGCTGCAGTGGCAGTAATCGCTATCAAACGGCTGCGCCGACACCTTGTAACGCAGCGCGCCGCACAGGCAACCGCCTTGTAAATACTGATCGTTCTGTGTCGTCATGTCCGGCTCCTTGTTCGCTAAAGGCTCCCTGTTCGCTAAAGGCCCCTTGCTGTTTAAGGGCTACTGTCGGTAAATCGTCCCGATAAGTCAATGCCGTGATCATCCTATCGCAACTAAATGCTTAAGTGGGGATATGAAAAAGCCTGTCGGATGACAGGCTTTTAGGCGTTCGTCGTTAAGTGCTAGCTCGACTAATTAGTGGCCAGTTTAGGTGTGCCCTGGCTAGGACGACGACGTCTGCGGCGGCGAGCGGGGGCATTGCCGTCCCTGTGCTCTTGCTTGCCTTGGTTTTGCGCTTGGTGACCTTCGCTAGCAGGCTTGCTCGTACCAGTACTTGCGCCTGTTCGGCGACGGCCCTGACCCTCTTTGTTGCCCTGAGCTTGATCGCCGCGGCGAGGCTGTCCAGCCTTGTCTGAACCCTGGTCGTTGCTTGAGCGATTGCTGCTGCGTTGGCTGTTGCTTTTAGGCTTAGGGTTACGTGGTCCCTTGTGCTGGCCGTGGCGCTTAGGCGTCAGGTTGGTCTCGGGCAGGGTGTGTGTAGGCTCGAAGCCCTCTACTTCAGCACGCGGTAGCAGCTTGCCGATCAGGCGCTCGATATCCGCCAGCAGTTTGGCCTCTTCGTCGCTCACCAGGGAGACAGCTTTGCCGTCGGCGCCGGCGCGGCCGGTACGACCGATGCGATGCACATAATCCTCGGGCACGTTAGGCAGGTCGAAGTTGACCACTTGAGGGAGCTGATCGATATCCAGGCCACGGGCGGCGATGTCGGTGGCTACGAGCACGCGCACGTCGCCCGACTTGAAGTTAGCCAGCGCCTTGGTGCGGGCACCCTGGCTCTTGTTACCGTGGATAGCTGCGGCGGTGATCCCTTTGGCCTCGAGATGCTTAGCCAGACGGTTGGCGCCATGCTTGGTACGGCTAAATACCAGCACCTGTTGCCAGTCACCTTGCTGGATAAGCTTGACCAAGGCTGCGGATTTCTTGTTTTTGTCTACCGGGCAGATCAGCTGCTGTACCGTGTTGGCTGTGCTGTTTCGCGGGGTGACCGAGATCTCCACCGGATTGTTCACCAGTCCCTTGGCCAGGGTGCGGATCTCATCGGAGAAGGTGGCGGAAAACATCAGGTTCTGACGCTTGGGCGGTAAGATGGCGAGGATCTTCTTGATGTCGTGAATAAAGCCCATGTCCAGCATGCGGTCGGCCTCATCCAGCACCAGAGTCTCCAGCTGAGAGAAGCTCACGGCATCTTGCTGATAGAGATCCAACAGGCGGCCCGGTGTGGCTACCAGGATATCGACACCGCGTTTAAGCTGACTGATCTGTGGGCTGATGCCGACACCACCGAACACCACTGCGCTGCGAAGCGGCAGATGCTGACCATAGGTGGTGACGCTTTCTGCGATCTGGGCCGCCAGTTCGCGGGTTGGCGTCAAGACCAGGGCACGCACCTGTTTGCTGCGGGCGCGTGGGCCCTTGCTCAGTAGTTCCAGTAGTGGCAGGGTAAAACCGGCTGTCTTGCCTGTCCCTGTCTGCGCCGCCGCCATCACATCTTTACCCGACAATACTGCTGGGATAGCCTGGGCCTGAATAGGCGAGGGGGTTTGATAACCTTTGTCGGCTACAGCTTTGAGAATGGGGGGGGATAACCCCAGGGAGGTAAAACTCATAGATGGATCTCTTGGGCGACGGGCCGGATAATTGGGAGCCAGCGTGCTGGCGGGCGTGCAGCTTACATTAAGCGATAGCAAAGTGCTATCGAATTCGCCAGTTTTGCCTGGTTGAAGGGAGCAACTTTTTCGTATTTTGTGCGCGCTAATGATTGAGTTTTATCCAGAGGAGACTACAATAGCCGCCTTTCTGACGACAGTGGTATATTAGACCGCTGTTTCCCTCAATGAGCGCCACGTTTGCACTCGAAGATCGAATTAGGAAATTAACATGACACAAAACAAGAAATACGGTCTTCGCGTGAGCGAAGCCGAAGGTAGCTGGACTGCCGAAGTCACCCGTCGTATGACGGCGCGCAAGACAGTGGTAACTAAGGCGCAAACTGGTTTTGCCAGCGAAGCCGAGGCCACCGCCTGGGGCGAAGAGACCCTCAAGGGCATAGTCGATAACCTGATGCTGCGTAACGAGCGCCGTGCCAAGCAGCGCATCGAGCGTAACGAGGCCGCTGCCGCCAAAGAAGCCGCCGCCGAGAAATGGCGCGCCGAGCGTGATGCCGCCGGCGACAGCGATCTGGATGACGACTTCTTCGATGAAGACGACGAGTAGTCGGACGAAGACGAGTCGTCGCCAGTTAAGATAAAAAAAGCCCAGCAGATGCTGGGCTTTTTGCGTTTGTGGATATGAGATTAGCTGATATAGCTTTGACCTGCGTAGATCACGAAGTGTCTCAGGGCCAGCACGCCGGTGAGGCTGCAGCAGGCCACGGCGATCATCACGCCCTTGCTGTGACGTGTCTGCGACGGCATCAACATGGTGAGCAGCGGGATGGCAAAGCCGATACCGACCACACCGACCCAGAACACGCTGGCCCAGACACCTGTGGTGAGTGACGCCAGCGCCGCCGCGGCCGCACCGCCCTTGAAGTAGAGGGCGCAGAACAGCATGAAGAGGAACATGATCTCGCTCAGCATCACGGGCAGTTCCAGGCCATGCATCTTGCTCAGGTTGGCATCATGGCTGTGGGTGTTAAACATCAGCAACGCGCCGATAGCATTAGCCGCCGCGCCGGCTGACAGGCCAGACACCAGGAAGAGCGCCGGCAGCACAGCCGTGTTCAGCAATGGGTAAGCGTTCATCGCCGAGATGAGGAAGCCGGTATAGGCGCCCACACCTATGGCCAGCACAAACAGTACTACCTCTATCGCTTTGCGCATCGGCATGATGGCGTTTGCCACAGGTACCAGGAAGCCCAGCTTCCACTTGGCCAGCTCGTCTCGTAGCACGATCAGCGAGTAGGCGATGCCGATCGGCGAGTAGAGCAGCAGCGCCAGAACCCCGATAGACATGACAGAGCTGAAGTTGTAGTTGACCAAGATCAGCCAGAACTCAAACGGCTTGGTCAAGTCAAACACCAGACAGGCCAGGCCTAAGGTGATGGCTAGCGGACTGATGATGGCTGCGGCCTTTAAAATCGCGCTCTCTATCGCCTTCTCCTTGCTGTACCAGCGCAGGCCGATACCGATCAGGATAGAGCCCGCCGAGAGGCCCGCCATAAACAGGTAGACTGCGATAACCCAGTTCCAGGTGACTGGATCATATTGCGCCATATCGCCCCAGGTATTGTTCATGACTGTATCCCCCCACGTTTCGTTGGAATGCGATAGACCCTAGGCTTGGTCCCCAGATGGGTCTTCTCTTGATAGGTCGCTTTGGTGTTGATGAGTTTGGCTACCTCGCTGCTCGGGTCATTGGCATCGCCAAAGGTCAGTGCATCTGTGGGACACACGGTCACACAGGCGGGCAGTTCGCCGCGGGCCAGGCGGGTGTCCTTACAGAAGTTACACTTGTCGGCCGCCTTGGTTTCAGGGTTGATGAAACGCACCTTGTAGGGGCAGGCCGCCACGCAATACATGCAGCCGACACACTTATCTTCCTTGATGGAGACCAGGCCATCGTCGCCCACATAGGCCGCGCCAGTCGGACAGACTGTGACGCAGGGGGCGTTCTCACACTGCTGGCAGGAGACGCGGTTATATTTAAAGTGCAGGTGCGGCGCATCGCCGAAGGGGCCTTCTACGCGCACTTGCAAGCGGGTGACTCCCTCGGGGACGCCGTTTTCGCTGCGACAGGCGACGCTACAGGCCTGACAGCCGATGCAGCGATTCTCGTCGTGCACCATTACATATCTTTTACTCATACTGGACTCCTATTAGATCTTGGCTAGCGTGATGCCAGTAGTGTGGATATTCATGCCGCACACGGCCGCGGTTTTGTTGGGTAGCAGGTTACCGCAGTGAATCCCCTTACCGGTCGCTCGGGCGAGCTCTTTGTTTTTAGAGCCAAAGCCCATGTAGGCGAACACGGTATCCTGACGAATACCCGGGGTGACCAGGGCCGTACCCTCTTCGCTGCCGACGCTGCTGGTAAGGCGGATTCGATCGCCGCTGGAAATGCCTAAGCGTCCTGCGGTGATAGGGTGGATCCACACGCCGTTGTCAGACATTAGGTTGGCCAGCATGGGCACGTTGTGGGTGGCACCATTGGTGTGCACCGCCACCTTGCCTTGGATGAAGTAGAGCTCGTTGTCCTGTTTGAGTTTGACCTCGCGGTACTTGATCACCCCGCGTCCGGCAGCCATCTTCTCGACCTTGTCTGAGCTGAGTTCAATCTTGCCGCTCGGGGTCTTGAAGCTCATGGCGCTGGCATAGGTGCCGTCATCATCTGTGGGCTTGGCATTGGGGTATTGCTTCACAAATGCGGCTACCATAGACGGTTCGCGCAGCATCAGCGGCTTGCCGTAGCTGACATAACCCTTCTGCTTGATCTCGTTGAAGCGGGCCATGTCGCGATCGACTTGCAGCAGTTGCAGGCTCTCCATGTTCTCCCAAGGGAAGTATTGCCCCAGGCCCATCTCGTGGCCTAATTCTTTAAAGATCTGCCAGCTTGGCTTAGTGTCGCCTATGGTTTCGACCACACGTTGGCGCACATAGTAGGCCGGGCTCTTGCCTGACTTGTCGGCGATCTCTTCGTCCCGCTCCAGATAGGTGGATTCGGGCAAGATGATGTCGGCGTAGGCGGCGGTCTCGCTGATGTAGACGTCGCAGCTGACCACAAAATCCAGCTTCTTCAGGGTCTCGACCACCAGGGCCCTGTCTGTCATGGTCTGCATCGGGTTGGTGCGGCTCATCACCCAGGCCCTGAGCTGATAGGGCTGGGCCTTGAGGGTGGCATCGAGGATGGTCTGATAGATACCGCCCGATGACCACATCATGGCGTACTGCTCATCCACCTGATCGATACGTTTGGCCGCAGGCTTAGGCATGCCCTCGACACCGGGTTTCCCCAGGCCGGGTGCGACCTTGTCGCCGGCAAACTTGTTATAGGTCTTAGCCTTCTTACCCAGGTAGAGGCCGCCCTTACGCTCAATGTTGCCGATTAACACGTTGGCGGCAAACAGGGCGCGGCGCATCTCGAACTCTTCTGGGGTGAAGGTGGCGCGGTGACCGAAGTCCACCACGGCGTGAGGCGCCTTGGCGGCAAATTCGTGGGCGATGCGGCGGATGTCCTTGGCGGGCACGTCGCTTATCCCCTCGGCCCACTCTGGAGTATAGGCTTTGACCTCCTTGGCGAAGGCATCGAAACCTTCGACATGGCGCTCAATGAAGGCCTGGTCGTAGAGGTTGTCGTAGATCAGCACATGACACAGGGCCAGGGCGACGGTGACATCTGTCCCCGGACGTATGGCAAACCATTCGTCGGCCTTGTCGGCCACAATTGAGAAGCGTGGCTCGAATACCACCAGCTTGGCGCCCTTGCTCATCTGCGCCTTCATCAGGCCGCGGGTCTCGGACATGTTGATCCCTTCATAGAGATTGTGACCGAAGTTGATGATGTACTTGGAGTTACTTAAGTCGCGTTTCACCTTAGTGCCAAACATCGCCTTGGCGGCGATCACATAGCCACCGGGGCAGGTGGAGGCGTGGGTGAAGGTGTTGGGTGAGCCGAAGGCCTTGCCCAGGTGGAACAGGTGTCCCGACAATGAGCCGGACTTGGAGGAGAAGGCCACGGCCTCTGGGCCATGTTGCTGCTTGATGTCGTTAAGCTTGTGGGCGATCGTCTTATAGGCCTCTTGCCAGCTGATCTCTTCCCACTTGCCTTCGCCGCGCTCGCCCACCCGGCGCAGTGGCTTAACGATACGCTGTGGATCGTACAGCAGGCTGTGACCTGCGCCGCCACGGGCGCACACCTTGCCGCCGAAGGATTTAGCGGCGCTATTGCCCTGGATAAACACATTCTTGCCATCGACGACCCGCGCCGAGATAGGGCAACGTGTCGAGCACATCTCACAGATGCTGGCGACTTCCTTGCCCATACCCTGTAGGGGTTTCTGTTCCAGCGCTGCCAGCGAACCGGGTAATAATGTTGCCAGCGCACAGCTTGCACCCCCTGCACCGGCACCCTTAATAAACGTTCGTCTATCAAGCTCTATCATGGTTTCCTCCTTCATCTGCAAGGGCAGATGAAATCACACACTGTTATTGGTTTTTGTTCCCTCCCGCAGGAGGTCTGAGTCCATTGTTATCCCGCACAAAATTAAGGGGTATTGTGGTAAACCACATAGGCGGGGGGCGCGTGATCTGGCGCAGCGATTTTTAGCCAGAATGTGAAAAAAGTGTGACCTTTATTCACACCGGGCTTTGGGAATCGGGCCTAATAAGAAAGGCTTATGACTGGTGCTGAGGACTGGGGCTAAGGAAAGAGGGGGAATAGAAAACTAGGTTGCTACTTATCAGTCTCAGATCTGGCTGTACTTGGCTAATTCGGCCAGGTTGTGCACCTTGAGCTTCTTCATCACGTTGGATCTGTGTACCTCTATGGTACGCAGCGACAAGAACAGCGCCTCGGAGAGCTGCTTGTTGGTCTTGCCCTGGATCAGCAGCTCAAGCACCTGATGCTCGCGATCGCTCAGGGTGGCCAGGTTGTGACTCAGCTGCAGTGCCTCGAAGGCCTTTTGGCTGTGGAGCATGCTCTTGTCGATGGCGGCCGCCAGGGCCTGACCCGATACCGGCTTCTGAAAGAAGTCGCAGGCGCCCTGACGAAAGGCATTGACCGCCATGGGCAGGTCGCCATGGCCGGTGAGGAAGATGATCCCCAGAGGGCTCTGCTTAGCTAACAATTCTTGCTGCAGCGCCTGACCGCTGATGGCCGGCATGCGGCTGTCGAGGATGACGCAGCCTGGCTGACTCAGATCTACCTCTTCCAGGAAGCGCAGGCCAGAGACGAAGGTGGTCATCTCATAGCCGAACTGGCGCAGCATGAAGCTGAGGGAGTCGAGGACGGCTTCGTCATCGTCCACCAGATAGAGGGGCATAGGTTGCGGTGTGGCTTGCGGCATAGCTTTAGTGGGTCGTTAGCCTTGGGTTACACCTAGCCTAGCGCCTCTATTTGAGGCTGGCAAAAGGGGCATTTGGGCCTTTGAGACAGATCACTAAATGATAATTTTCTGATGGAGACACAAGGGGATGTTTGCACCGCCTCACATCAAATCGCCGCTTTCTTGCCTAGAGTAGTAGGCTTAACTCAGTGATTGGGCGAGCGATGAAAGGGCGATTGGGATTTGCACTCATAAGGTGTTGGAAGGGGGGCTTAGAGCGGCTCAAGGGCGCGCTGATCTGCCTCTTATTGCCTTTCTGTCTGCTGCAGGTCGGCAACGTCTTGGCTAGTGAGAGCGCCAATGAGATAGGCGATGCGATGGTCGATGCCTCGATTAGCGACAAGGCGAACCTGGTGCACCTCAGGGTCGGGGTGCTGGCCAATCACGGAGTGCAGAAGGGAATAGAGCGCTGGCAGCCCATGATGGACTATCTGTCGCAGGAGGTGCCTGGCACACATTTCGAGGTGGTGCCGGTGGATTTCGACGAGATGAGCCGGCAGCTGCTGGAGCATGAGCTGCAGTTTATCGTCACCAACCCGGGGCAATACTTTAACCTCAGCAGCAACTTTCCCCTCTCTTGGTTGGCGACCATGAAGAGCCATATGCATGGCGGCGCCACCTTTGCCATCGGCTCCACCATCATAGTGCGCGCCGACAGCCAGATCTACACCCTTAAGGATCTCGAAGGCAAACACCTGGTGGCCAGCGATCCCCAGGCCTTGGGGGGCTATCAGGCCGCCATCGGCCTGCTACATAAGATGGGTTACAACCCGGAGAACTATTTCGGCTCGCTGCGCTTCCTGGGCTTTCCCCTGGAGCCTATCGTCTATCAGGTGCGTGACGGCACGGTCGATGCGGCCATCACCCCCTTTTGTACCCTGGAGGAGATGATTCAGGACGGTCTGGTGAA
Source organism: Shewanella alkalitolerans (assembly GCF_019457575.1). Taxonomy (NCBI): domain Bacteria; kingdom Pseudomonadati; phylum Pseudomonadota; class Gammaproteobacteria; order Alteromonadales; family Shewanellaceae; genus Shewanella; species Shewanella alkalitolerans. The sequence goes on from NZ_CP080422.1 coordinate 684,425, forward strand.
GAAGGAGGATTTCAGGGTGATCCACCCCACCATGCCGGCGGGCTACGAGTGTCTGGTGAGTACTCAGCTCTACCCCAACTGGTCCTTTGCCGCCGCCGATACCGTGCCGCCGGCCATCACCCAGAAGATCACCCAGGCCCTCTATGCTCTGGGGCCAGATCATCCCGCCGCCATTCAGGCCAAGACCCTGGGCTGGACGGCGCCCATCAGTCAGCTCAAGGTGATCAAGCTGTTTAAGGAGCTGCAACTCAAGGCGCCACCGCCGCCGCTGCACTACACGGTATTGAAGTGGATGGAGAAGAACAAGGAGTGGGGCCTGGCGCTGCTGTTGCTGTTTCTGGTGTCCACCGTCTATCACCTCTGGCTGGAGTATAAGTTCAGGCAGAAGAGCGACTTTCTGATCGACACAGAGCGTCAGCTCAAGGATAAGGCGCTGCAGGTGGAGCGGATGAAGAGTGCGGCTATTCTCGGCGAGATAGGTTCGGGCCTGGCCCATGAGCTGAATCAGCCCATCGCCGCCATTACCCAATACAGCGAGGGGGGCATGATGCAGCTCAACAGCCGCGGCGATGCCGACTCAGATCTGTATGAGCTGCTGGCCAAGATCAATGCCCAGTCTGCCCGGGCCGGCGCCGTGGTGCACCGCATTCGTGGCCTGCTCAAGCGGCGCAAGTCCCAATTTGAAGCCCTGTCTCTGGATGAGGTGGTCACCAACACACTGGCGCTGTTTCGCCGCGAGTTTCAGCAGCAGGGGATAGTGCTCACCCAGGAGGTGCGGGGCGAGCCCTACAGCCTGTTTGGCGACGCAGTCGGCCTGAGTCAGGTGCTGGTGAATCTTATCAAGAACAGCCTGGATGCCATGGCCGAGATGAAACCCGACAGGGAGAAGCGACTGCTGCTGACCCTGGAATATGGCGCCCAGCAGGCGACCCTTAAGCTGGTGGACAATGGCCCCGGCCTCAAGGGCAAGGCCCAGGATCTTATGGCATCCTTCTACTCCACCAAGGACGACGGCCTGGGACTCGGCCTCGCCATCTGCTGCGACGTGATGCGTCAGCACAAGGGACAGTTCACCATAGATAACTGCGCCAATCATGCCGACCTTCCCTGGCGGGAGGGATGCGTGGTGAGTTTGAGTTTGCCAAGAAACTCGGGGACTTGTGAGAGGGGGAAGTTAGCCGGTTTGGGCTAATCGGCAAATTAGCCTTTTTGCTGGCTGCATCGGGATTTAGCTACTTTGTTGTAGCGTTAACCTCAGCTGTCATCAATAGCCTGCGGCTCGCTTATGTGCAGATACGCTTGTGACACGCTGTGCGCCATCCCTGGCCGCTCTACGGTTTCATCCCTGAAACCGAAGGTCACAGTCGTATCTGCACTGGGTATCTAACGTCTCTTCGATTTGACGGTATTTGGCGCGAGTAGCGAATCTAAAGGCTGGGTTATTTTGGCCTCATTGCGCGTTTTTCCAGATGGTATATTTAGTAAAATACTGATAAGTTCATTACATACAGATAGTTAACTGTGCGCGTTTCACTCTTCCAATGAGGTAAACGCGCATGTGCACTAATAAAATGTTATGTGAATTGAAGTTTCAAGCCAGAATGGACTAATTACTATGGCACAAAAAGAAAATAAAGATTGCTTTATCATAATGCCTATCAGTGATGCTGATGGTTATGATAAAGGTCATTTTGAACGAGTTTACGAAGATATTATCAAGCCTGCAGTATCAACTACAGAATTCACCCCTCGGCGTGCGGATGAGGTAAAAGAAACAAACTTCATTCATCTAGATATACTTAAGAAATTGATTGATGCGCCAATCGCAATTTGTGATCTAAGCTCTCGTAATCCCAATGTTTTATTTGAACTTGGCATACGACAAGCATTCGATAAGCCTGTCGTCCTGATTCAGGAGAAAGGAACCCCAAAAATCTTTGATATTGGCCCTTTACGATATTTAGAGTATGACAAAGGAATGAAATATCACGATGTATTAAGGACTCAGAAAGAGTTAACTGAGGCAATTGTTGCCACGAAAGCAGCAGAAGGCCAACAAGGAAATGTAAATTCTATTGTTCGCCTAATGGCCTTGAGTAATCCTGCGAGCATTCCGACTTTAGAGGGTGACAATAAAGAAGCTTTCGCAATCGACGTTTTACAAACTCAGTTAAATGACATGCGGAAGATGATGGAAATATCACTGATGGAGAACAGAAGAGGTGTATCGAAAGGAGGCATTTCTTCAATTGAGTATGAAAGAATATCCAACAAGTTAGACAAGTTGCTTAGTACAAGAAAAAATACGCCAAGAGAGGTTCTGGAAAAAGAATTTCACAGGCTAATGATGGAAACCGAAGAACTTTCTATGCATTGCGATGAAAAGACAGATCACCGTATGTTTCGCTATCTAATGGAGCGAATTCACCGAGCAATGATGAACGAGTTTGATGAGGAGTAATATTCACATAACAAAAAAATTCAGCTGACGCTAAAAAGCGCGGCTGATTTAAGCGTTAACCCATAGAAATTTTTATCTGAAACAGACGCGTTAGAGTTAAGGCTTTAACTCGGAAATGTCCAAAAATGTTCTAGAGCTAGGTTGTCCAATAACGTCAAATCGAAGAGACATTGGATACCGAGTGTAAACACGTTTTCGGCCTTCGAAATCAGGGCTGAAAATGTTCCCGACATTTTTCTGCATTCCCTACATCCATGTAGGTCAGATTATTTCGTAGAGCCCACATGGACGTGCTTGTGGTGGGCCAAAAACGTGTTTGCACATGAGGTCACTCCATCACATCCATGTGATCGTGACATTGGTACATCCATTTACCGCACCCGCCGGGAAGGCGATAGATAGCCATGAAGGTACGACCTTCAGTCTCTCGAATTAATTCAAATTCAGATTAAAGCTAAGTCCATAGCTAAACCCATAGTAGTAGCCGTCTGCCTATCTATCTTTGTTTGTATTTTAAACAATTATGTTCGCTGGACAGAGTTGTATCCCCTGAAATGTTGGGATAATGTTATGGGTCTTAGCGTCGAGTCGAAGTATGTTGTGTCCGGCGAATAGAGATTTATTTGGTTCATTATCACAATAATTCAAGGATGCGACATGAAAAAGACTCTGCTCGCTATGGCTGTACTCTGTGCTGGCCAAGCCTATGGGATGGATTTCATTTACGATGTAAATGGCAAGTTTGATCAACAAAAAGTAGCCGCCGATATCGCCGCTAAAGGTGGTGTGCTTAAGAGCTGTATTGCGCAAATTGGCGTATGTCAGGTTGCCTTTTCCTCCGTGGACAGTGCGGCGGCGACAGGCCTGGCCCTGGTTCCAGATGCCACAGCCTTCGTGCCTAAGGTGGCAGAGGCGATGGCTGACACAGAACAGTTATCTGTGAGTATGGACGCTATTTATAGTAATCCTCCGGCGAGCGGAGATGATGATCGCTTCTTTGACTTGCAATGGGGGCATGTTGCGGTTGGTGCCGTGGATGCCTGGAATGCGGGCTATCGAGGCCAAGGCGCTCGCGTTGCCGTACTAGATAGTGGTGCCGATGGGGCTCATCCAGATTTAGCGCCCAATATTAATGTCTCGCTTAGCCGCTCATTTGTAGAGGATGAAGCATGGGATTATGCCGGTGCTTCCGTTGGCAATCATGGTTCTCACACCGCAGGTACCATTGCTGCCGCTGACAACGGTTTTGGTACTATTGGGGTCGCCCCAGAGGCTGAGCTGGTTATCCTTAAAGTCTTATCTGCCGATACCGGAAGCGGTAGCTCCTACGGCACCATGCAGGCCATGGTCTACGCCGCCGACAATGACGTGGATATCATCAACATGAGTTTAGGCCTGGCAGTACGCCGTAATGGTTATTTCGACCTGAATGACACGCCTTATGATACCTCCGATGATGTTCGCTTCGAGGTAGGGGGGAAAGACGGTATTGCCCAGTTTATTGCTACTTATTCTAAGGCGGCAACCTATGCGAGGCAGCATGGCGTGACCCTGTTTGCTTCTGCGGGTAATGAAGCAACTGATTTAGACAAGACAGACAGCCTGATGCATCTGCCTTCAGGTTTACCTGCGGTGAATGCTGTATCGGCCTTGGGGCCTCAACTGTGGGGAGCTAATCCTGGTGCCGATTTAGATAAGTTGGCCATCTATTCAAATTATGGTCAATCTGAGATCCACTTTGGTGCGCCAGGTGGCGATTACAGCAGCCTGTTTATTCCTGGTGGTGATTCATCTTGTACTGTGGCTGGTATTACCCGCGACTGTTATGTATTTGACTTTGTGTTTTCAACGGGTAACGGTGGCTGGTATTGGTCTGTGGGAACCTCTATGGCCTCTCCTCATGCCGCAGGCGTCGCAGCATTGATTGTCAGTGCCAATGGTGGTCATATGGACCCACCTAATCTGGAAGCGGAAATGCGTCGATTGGCGCAGGACTTGGGTAAACCTGGCCGCGATGATGTCTATGGTCACGGTAAGGCATACGCCCCAGCTAATTGATAATGCCATTACTCGGTTTATGAGTAAGCAGATAATCAGCCACAACCTTTGTTGTGGCTGATTTTTTATGTGTAAGGATCAATTCTCAACAAGTCACCGCCAAATTTACCTCGAATAAAGTGAGTTTTTAAAAGCGACAGAGAATAAGGCTGTTCAGCCAAAGACCTGTTTTGCCTCTGAGGTCGCGCTATCAACCCCATATACAGCATCTGCGGTAGGCTATTAACTGATATAGGTGGGGTGCTAACTCCTTATAAGCATTGGATAAGGTCAAATCGAAGAGGCGTTGGATACCGAGTGTAGATACGCCGGTGAGCTTCCGAAACAGGGATGTTTCGGCAGAGCCTAAAGGGATTTATTCACGGCGTCTCACAGGCGTATCTGCACAACCCCCGCCGGGTAGGCGTTAGATAGCCTTAAAGGTGCGCTCATCAGTTAACTATCCAATATCAATACGGCTTAGTTGCTTCATGGCGTTACGTGAAAATGGGTCAAGGTCCGCCTTCTGGGACAGGCAATAACTTGCCAACAAATTCCATCTCCAAGACCAAACTCGATAAAAACTGAGTTCCCGGTTTTTTTGATCTAGCTCAATTTTTGTGAGCCTACTAACAATTCCCCATCCGCTGGTTTATTCCTGTGCGCGAGCCTGCGATACTCTTGCCATCGAACTTAGTGTCCCTGCCTGATAACGCGCGGAGCTCAATGGATAAGACCCTCGAAAAAGTCCTCGGCCGCTGGCTTAAGCAGCAAAAATCGGCCTGTGGCGCCTACCTCAATCTGACCGTGTTGTTTGGTGTGCTTACCGGCTTCGCCTTGGTGGCCCAGGCCTATCTGCTGGCGACCATGCTTCATGGCCTGATCATCGAAAACCTGCCTCGTGAGGCCTTTACCAACGAATTCATCGCCCTGATTGGTGTGATAGTGCTGCGGGCGGCGCTGGCCTATGGCCGTGAGCGCATCAGTTTCAAGGCGGGCATGTTGCTGCGCAGTCAAATTCGTGAGAGTGTGCTCAATAAGTTGGTGGAGCTGGGGCCTGTGTTTATCAAGGGGCGTCCGGCGGGGAGCTGGGCCAGCATAGTGCTGGAGCAGGTGGAAGACCTTCACGATTTCTACGCTAAATACCTGCCGCAGATGATGCTGGCGGGCTTTATTCCCCTGAGCATATTGGCCGTGGTGTTTCCCATCAACTGGGCGGCGGGGATCATTCTGCTGGCCACCGCGCCGCTGATCCCTCTGTTTATGATCTTGGTGGGCATGGGCGCCGCCGATGCTAACCGCAAAAACTTCGGCGCCCTGTCGCGTCTGAGCGGCCACTTCATGGATAGGCTGAGGGGGCTTGGCACCCTGCGTCTGTTCCACGCGGGTGAGCGGGAGCAGCAGGCGATCGAGAGCGCCTCGGAGGAGTTTCGCAGCCGTACCATGGCGGTGCTGCGCATGGCGTTTCTTAGCTCGGCGGTGCTGGAGTTCTTCGCCGCCGTCTCTATCGCCGTGCTGGCCGTCTATTTCGGTTTTAGCTTTTTAGACCATCTCGATTTTGGCCACTACGGCGCGGGTATGACGCTGTTTATCGGCCTGTTTGTGCTGATTCTGGCACCTGAGTTTTATCAGCCCCTGCGGGATATGGGCACTCACTATCATGCCAAGGCCCAGGCCATAGGCGCGGCCGAGGCGCTGATGGAGCTGCTCAATCATAGACGGGATGAGGCTGATGATACGCCGCGCTCAGCTTTTGCCAGCGAAACGCCTTTGAGCATTAAGCTGCAAGGGGCCGAGGTGTTAAGCCCGGATGGCCAGGTGCTGCTTGGGCCGATAACGGCGGAGATCACCGGCGGCGAGCAGCTTGCCATCGTCGGGCCGAGCGGGGCGGGCAAGACCAGCCTGCTCAACATGCTACTGGGCTTCTTATCCTATCGCGGCAGTGTCCTGATAAATGGTGTGGAGCTGAACAGCTTAGACAGGGAGAGCTATCGTCATCACCTCGCCTGGCTGGGGCAGGAGCCGCAGCTGTTTCACGGCACCATTGGCGACAACGTCGCCATGGGTAAGACGATGACGGAAGAAGCCATTTATACATTGCTGGACATCGCCCGTATCGGCGATTTTGTGCGGGCACAGCCTCTTGGGCTCGCTCACCCCATAGGGGAGCAGAGCGCCGGGGTGTCCGTGGGGCAGGCGCAGCGTCTGTGTCTGGCAAGGGCCCTAGGTCAGTCGGCCAAGCTGTTTGTGCTCGATGAGCCGACCGCCAGCCTGGATAGCCACAGCGAGGCGGCGGTGATGCAGGCGCTGTTCGATGCGCGCCAGGGCGCCACCAGCTTGCTGGTTACCCATCGCTTCGATGCCCTCATCGATATGGACAGGATCTGGGTGCTGGATGGTGGCAAGCTGGTGCAGCAGGGGGATTATCACACCCTGATGGCCGAACCCGGACTGTTTAGCGACCTGTGCCATCGACAGGAGGAGGCGTAATGAAACACCTGCTGCCTTTTATCAAGCTGTTTAAGCGCCAGTGGCTGATGATGCTGGTGGGGCTGCTGCTGAGCCTGACTACCCTGATGGCGGGGATCGGCCTACTGTCACTGTCGGGCTGGTTCCTGTCGGCCACCGCGGTGGCGGGGCTGAGTGTCGTGACCGCCCAGGCCTTTAACTATTTCACCCCGGCCGGCGGGGTACGTTTCCTCTCCATCGCCCGTACCGCCAGCCGCTATGGCGAGCGTTTGGCGACCCACGAGGCCACCTTCCGCCTGCTAACCGAGCTGCGCACCTGGGCCTGGGGTAAGCTGATGCCACTGAGCGCCAAAGATCTCAGTCATCTGCGCGGCGGCGATCTGCTCAATCGCCTAGTGGCCGATATCGACACCCTGGATCATCTCTATCTGCGGCTGGTAACGCCGCTGCTGGCCTCGCTCTTGATGATCGCCGCCCTGTATGGCTTTCTTTCCTGGTTCGATAGTGAGCTGGCGCTGACCCTGTGCGGCGTGTTGCTGAGTTTATGGTTCCTGCTGCCCCTGGTTTTTTATCGTTTGGGCCACAGGCCGGGCATCGCCCAGCTGGAGAGCCGCCGCCAATACCGGGTGCTGCTGCTGGAATACCTGCAAGGTCAGGCGGAGCTGACACTGTTTGGCGCCGAAAAGCGCTTCAGGGCCGAGCTGGATAGTGCCCAGGCCAAGCTGTTTACTAGCCAGTCCACCATGACGGCAGTGACCGCCCTGAGTCAGGCGCTGCTGATCCTAAGCCATGGCCTGGCGCTGGTGCTGCTCTGTTATCTCGCCGCCGATGGGGTGGGGGATAAGGTGCCGCCTGGGCCGCTGCTGGCGCTGGTGGTGTTTATGACCCTGGCCTGTATCGAGATGTTGATGCCGCTGGCTGGCGCCTTTCAGCACCTGTCGGCCTGCGTGCAGGCGGCCGAGCGGGTGAGTGAGATCACCGAGCGTCGCCCCAGCATCGGCTATGGCGAAGAGGCTAGTCTGGCGGCGAGTCGCGGCGCCCTGTCTATCGCGGGTGTCAGCTTCGGCTATCAGCCGGGCCAGCGGGTATTGGACGATTTGAGCCTGGAGGTGGAGCCGGGCGAGAAGCTAACCCTGTTGGGCCAGACCGGCTGCGGCAAGTCGAGCCTGTTGTCGCTCATCACCCGGGAGTGGACGCCCGAGTCGGGCACTATCCTACTCGATGGCCGCCCCATCGAAGATTACAGCGAGCAGGCGCTGCGCCGCGCCATGACGGTAGTGAGTCAGCGTATCTATCTGTTTGCCGGCACCCTGCGCGACAACCTGACTCTGGCGCAGTTTGAGCAGGCGCCCTCTGGTAGCCGCGCCGAGCGCAAAGCATGGCGTGAGGCCAACGATGCCAAGCTGATTGAGGTGCTCCAGCGTGTCGGCCTAGGGACATTAACCCAAGGTGACAAGCCGCTGGATAACTGGATAGGCGAGGGCGGCAGACAGCTCTCCGGCGGTGAGCGTCGCCGTATCGGCGTGGCCAGGGCGCTGCTGCGTGACGCGCCATTATTGCTGCTGGACGAGCCAACCGAGGGGCTGGATCAACGCACCGAGCGAGAGATAATGGCGCTGTTGCTCGATTTTGCTAAGGATAAGACCATGGTGATGATAAGCCACAGACTGACGGCCATGGACAAGATGGATAGCATCCACCTGATGGAGGCGGGCAAGATCCGCATCAGCGGTACTCACCAAAGTCTGCTGGCACAGGATGCCCACTACGCCAGCCTGAACCGCGTGCTAAGTTAAGGCGTTTTCTTCGCCTTGAGTGCTTAGCTCTTAGTCCTAGTGACGGGTAATAAAAAAGCCAGTGGCAATCCACTGGCTTTTTTGTTTGTCGCTTAACGAGAGCGCTTAGCGAGATTATTCTTCGCTGTCACCCAGAGAAAGAAGGGTGGCGTTACCACCGATGGCGGTGATGTTGTTGGTGCGCGTCTTCTCGGTGACGAAACGGGTCAGGTAGTGTGGACCACCCGCCTTAGGACCCGTGCCCGACAGGCCTTGGCCGCCGAACGGCTGCACGCCAACTACGGCGCCGATCTGGTTACGGTTGATGTAGACGTTACCCACGTTGACCTTGTCGGCCACTTCCAGGGCATGGCCCTCGTTGCGGCTGTGGATGCCCAGGGTCAGACCGAAACCGGTTGAGTTGATGTCGTCGATCACCTTAGGCAGGTCGGCTGCCTTGTAGCGGATCACGTGCAGGATAGGACCGAAGTGTTCCTTCTCCAGCACCTTGATAGAGTCGATCTCTACCGCAGTCGGCGCCACGAAGTGACCATTCTCGGTGCCTGCTGGCAGCTCCAGCTGGTTGATCAGACGACCTACCTGCTTGATATGGTCTATGTGGGCGTTGAGGTTCGCCTTGGCGGTGGCGTCGATAACCGGGCCGACATCCGTCTTCACCGAACCTGGGTTGCCTATGGTCAGCTCGTCCATTGCGCCCTTCATCACGTCGATCACGCGATCGGCGATATCTTCCTGTAGATAGAGCACGCGCAGGGCCGAACAACGCTGACCAGCGCTGGTGAACGAAGAGGAAACCACGTCGTTAACCACCTGCTCTGGCTGTGAAGTCGAGTCCACCACCATGGCGTTTTGACCACCCGTTTCGGCGATCAGCGGGATGATGGCGCCGTCACGCTGGGCCAGTGTCAGGTTGATGCGCTTAGCGGTCACGGTAGAGCCGGTAAAGCAGACGCCGCCGATACGCTCATCGGCCGTGATGGTCGCGCCAACGGTCGCACCCGTACCAGGCAGGAACTGCAGGGCTTCCTTCGGAATACCGGCTTCATGGGCCAGCTGCACCGCGCGGTAACCTACGATAGAGGTCTGCTCGGCAGGCTTGGCAACCACAGTGTTACCCGCCGCAAGGGCTGCGGTGACCTGACCTAGGAATATCGCCAGTGGGAAGTTCCATGGGCTGATACAGACGAATACGCCACGACCCTGCAGGAACAGCTCGTTCAGCTCACCCGTTGGGCCAGGCAGCAGCTCAGGCTTGCCCATCATCTTCTTGGCTTGTACCGCGTAGTAGCGACAGAAGTCGACCGCCTCGCGCACCTCGTCGATGCCGTCTTGAATGCTCTTACCCGCTTCACGGGTACAGAGAGCGATCAGCTCTTCGCGGTTCTCTTCAAGCAGATCCGCCAGCTTCTGTAGTGCGTTGGCACGTACTTCAACCGGGGTTGAGCACCAGCTGCCGAAGGCGTTGTGGGCGCTGGCCAGAGCCTGCTCGATCGCCTGATTGTTGGCGAAGGCAACCTTGCCGACGATCTGTGTGGTGTCGTATGGGCTCTTCACCTCAATGGTTTCACCGCTGAGGGTTTCGCCATTGACGATAGGGCCGGCAGACCACTGTTGGTCTTTGAACTTGTCCAGCGCGGCGAAGAAAGGCTCAGATTCTGAGATGATGTTCATGTTGATTCCCTTGGAGTTTTTACGTTCGGCGCCGAAGATGTCGATCGGCTGAACGATTTTATTGTTGGCTAGGGTTTTATAGCTTTGTAGGGTCGTCAATGGGTGGACAACCAAAGATTCGATCGGTGTCTTAGGGTCGACCAGCTTGTGTACGAACGAGGTGTTGGCGCCGTTTTCCAGCAGGCGACGCACTAGGTAAGGCAGCAGATCTTTGTGGGCACCCACAGGGGCGTAGATACGAACCGTGCTTACGCCGCTCTCGGCCAGCAGGGTATCGTACAGCTCTTCGCCCATGCCGTGCAGGCGCTGGAACTCATACAGACGGTCGCCGGCCATGTCGGTGATGGCGGCCACTGTCTGGGCGTTGTGGCTGGCAAACTGCGGGTAGATGGCGCCGCGGGTGGCGTCAGACAGCAGGTAGCGCGCACAGGCCAGGTAAGAGACGTCTGTGCCTGCCTTGCGGGTAAACAGCGGGTATCCGCCTTCGCCGGCAACCTGAGCCCATTTCAGCTCGCTGTCCCAGTAGGCGCCTTTCACCAGGCGTACAGGGATCTCATCGCCCTGATCTTTGGCCAGACGGGTGATCCAGCACAGCACGGGTAGGGCGCGCTTAGAGTAAGCTTGTACCACGAGACCCAGCAGGCCCCAGCCCTTGGCGGCGTCTGAGTTATACAGCTTCTGGAAGAGTTTCAGCGACAGCTCGAGACGGTCAACCTCTTCGGCATCGATAGAGACGCCGACGTTGAGGCTGCGCGCCTGAGACACCAATTTTACGAGCGTGTCATACAGCTCTGTCATGGTTCTGTCTTCGTTGGCCACCTCATAGCGAGGGTGCAGCGCCGATAGCTTGATAGAGATGGTCGGGCGTGGCGCCTCGCTCTCATCGTACTGCTGGGCGCCCAGTGCCGCGATGGCATTGGAGTAATCTTGGTAGTACTTCTGCGCGTCTTTCATGGTCAGGGCGGCTTCGCCCAGCATGTCGTAGCTGTGGGTGTAGCCCAGCTTGCGCTTGTCTGCACTGTTCTTCAGCGCCTCTTGTACCGTGCGGCCAAGTACGAACTGCTTACCCATGATCTTCATCGCCGCCAGCATGGCTTGGCGGATCACAGGCTCACCCAGGCGGTTGACCAGACGGTTTAGCAGGCTGCTTGGCTTGCCGTCTATGCTCTTGTCCAGGGAGATGATCTTACCCGTGAGCATCAGGCCCCAGGTAGAGGCGTTAACCAGGGTAGAGTCACTCTTGCTCAGGTGCTCGTCCCACTTGGCGCCCGAGAGTTTGTCGTCGATCAGGGCGTCGGCGGTGGCCGCATCAGGGATACGCAGCAGAGCCTCGGCCAGACACATGAGGATGATCCCCTCTTGGGTCTCCAGGCTGTACTGTTGTAGGAAGGCGTCGATACCGACCATGAGTCCTTTCTTGTCGTATTGACGCACCTTGTGCACCAGGTCGTGGGCACGCTTGGTAATACGTTGAATCTCGTCGTCGCTCGAGGGAACAAGCTTAATCAGTTCAGAGAGGTACTGCTCTTCGTCGACAATATAGTTGTTGGTGATCGCTGTAAATAGCTCATCTAGGGTAGCTGAGTCGTAACGACCAGTCAGAACTTCACTTGCTTTGAACATAGTAATCACTTCCACCTGGACCTAAATAGGGACAGTTTTGGCTTGAACAAAAGGTAAGTTTTCAGGCGTTTAGTATTATTTTTGTATACAATCTGGCGCCATTTGCGCGCCGATTATACCTCCAATATGTGACGAGGGACACTCTTGTGTGGGTGAATGTGACCTTTGTTTGATCTCGTCCGGCCAGAAGGCGGCTAAGGCCACTGTTTATGGGGATTGTGGCGGCGCGCTATGAATAAAATTCAGGGTGTTTTATGGCTATTTTAGCCATAAAAAAGCCAGGGACTCAGCCCTGGCTCATTATGCTCGCTCGCGGTAAAGCCTAGATGATCACCAACGGTTCTTCTGGCGACGACGTGGACGCGGCAGGTAGACCAGAATTACACCGATCAGCACGCCGATACCGGCGATCATGCCGCCTTGCTTCATCAGCTCGAAGCGCTCGTCGTTTTTCAGCTTGGTCAGCTCGCGGGTGGCGCTGTCGCGCTCGCTCGAGGCCTTGGCCAGGGCTTCTTCGGCATTGGCTAGTTGCGAACGTAGCTGGCGGATCACCTGAGTGCTGCTGTCGCTCTCGTTGGTGATGTTCTCAAGCTCGGCCTTGACTCTGTCGAGTTCGGCCTGAACCTCTGGCAGCTGCACACGGAAGCTCTTGCCAGAGTCCAGCATCTTGCTGTCGACCCAGCCTTCGCGGCCCTTGTGGTCGACGACCTTGGCGTAGTCGTTTTGCATCTCACCCAGGTAGGTGACCGGTTGACCGGCTTCGACGCTGCCCAGAATACGGTATTGGGTGCCAGGACCACCGTGAATGAAGGTGTAGACGTTATCTGAGATATAACGGGTCTGCTCTGCCGCCATCAGAGTCGATGATATTAGCATCATGGCGAGAATAGATAGGAGTCTTAACACTTTGAGTTCTCTTCAGCGAAATATTGGCACATGCTAGGGATTTAGCCACCTATTTGCAAGTGCAACATGGGAAGTGTTACCAGGAATTAATCTTCGTAGTAGGTAAGTGTGGCAGACAAGTTGCACAAGGATTTGCTAACAAGTGGCGAGAGCTTTACCTGGTAAGATCCGCAAGCTTTGGCGAGTAAGCTGGACAGAAGATATCCGCTGAAACAGGCAACAAAAAAGGAAGCCCTGAGGCTTCCTTTTTATTCTCTCATGAATAGGGCTTAGCTTAGCTAAAGATCCCCTTGATCATGAAGAAGAAGATGATCGACAGGCCCGCGCCTGCAGGCAGTGTGACTACCCAAGAGACCACGATGTTACGTACCACGCCGATGTTGATGGCGGCGATACCACGTGCCATACCAACACCCAACACGGCACCAACCAGTGTCTGAGTGGTCGAGATAGGCAGACCCGTACCCGAGGCGATAACCACGGTCGAGGCGGCAGCCAGTTCGGCGGCAAAACCACGGCTAGGTGTCAGGTGAGTGATGTTCTTACCGATAGTCTGCATCACACGCTTACCGAAGATAGCCAGACCCATGACGATACCGAAGGCACCCAGTGGTAGGATCCACCAGACTAATTCAGCCTTGCTGGCGATCTCGCCACCGCTATTTACCACGGATACCACGGCGGCCAGAGGGCCAATAGCGTTGGCGACATCGTTAGAACCGTGGGCGAACGCCATACAACAAGCGGTCACAACCATCAGAATAGCGAATACCTTCTCCACGTTACCAAACTGCGTCTGACGATCGGCGCTCTGGCTCATCTTTAGACGTTTGATGGCAATCATACCGCCAATGCCCACCAGGATCGCGATAACGACAGCCAGTGAGTAGGCTTCGACGTTGGTGAAGTGCAGACCTACGTGTTTCAGACCCTTCTTGATGGTCACCAGCGACATGACGAAACCGGCCAGTGCCATGTAGAAAGGCACGTAACGCTTGGCGTTTTCCAGCGGGTTGTCAGTGTTGAAGATCAGCTTCTGTACACTTTGGAAGATGGTAAAGGCGATAAAGCCAGAGATCGCCGGGGTGATGATCCATGACCCCACGATACCCAATACCTTGCTCCAGGCAACAGAATCGGCGCTCACACCCACGGCGGCGAAACCTACGATAGCGCCAACGATAGAGTGAGTGGTCGATACCGGCCAGCCCAGGGCTGATGCGACAACCAACCAGATACCGGCAGCCAGTAGCGCCGAGATCATGCCGTACACCAGCAGCTCAGGCGAGTCGACAAAATAGGCCGAATCTATGATCCCTTTACGGATCGTGCTGGTCACTTCACCGCCTGCGAGGTACGCGCCGGCAAATTCGAAGATCATCGCGATGATGATCGCTTGTTTAATGGTGATCGCGTTTGAACCTACTGAGGTTCCCATAGCATTAGCGACATCGTTTGCGCCAATACCCCACGCCATTAAAAATCCAAATGCAGCCGCAATGGCAATTAGCCACGGGCCATTGGTGATTAATACATCAACCATGTTGATACCTTGATAACTTTGTTTTTAGACGCGAGCTAACATTAGCTCTAGGCGGGAACCGACACGCTCGGCAAGGTCTGCCAAGTCTCCAACCCACTCAATTATCTTATAGAGGAACATCACATCCACAGGGTTTAGCTGATTCTCGATGCTAAACAACTGACGACGGATTTTGATTTGTAGATCGTCGGTGTCCTCTTCAATTTTGTCGAGTTCCACGATCATTTTAGCGACAAGATCGACCTCACGGCCTCTGAAACCTGTTTCTAGCAGGTCATCGAGTTCGTTAATGGCTTGCTTAGCCTGAGCCACTGCATCGAGACAGCGTGCCAGGTAGGCATTAAAGGTATCTTGAATTGCTTCTGGGACAAGTAGCTGACGGCCGATAACGCGACCTGAAATGTCTTTCGCCTTGTTGGCGATTTTATCTTGCTGGGTAAGTAGCTCCAGTAAGTCTGTTCTTTCAACTGGCATAAACAGGCCGCCGGGAAGCGTTAAGCGGATCTCACGCTTGAGTTCGTCTGCTTCACGTTCTGATTGGCTGATTTGCTTACGGAGTTGAACCGCTTTGTCCCAGTCACCTGCGACAGTAGCGTCAAAAAATGGTACAAGGATCGAGGCACAATCGTGCACCTTGTCGATATGATCTTGTAATGGTTTAATTGGCGATTTTGCAAACACGCCCAAAATAGAGTTTACTGGCATTGCCGTGTACCTATTTAGGTTATTCCACTGTTGGAAAATGCGGGCGCATGTTAACCCAAGCGTCCGCGTATTGAAACTGTGTTTTTATATAAAAACCCACAGTTTTTATTCTAACGAGTTATATATAAACTGCAATGCGAGATACTAATGGTCGATTATGACATTAATATGACATTGTGAAATTTTCATTAAAGTATAATGACACATTCATTACAGTTCCGAGTCCTAGATTAAAAAAGTGAGCAGCTGGCGAATGGAAGCCGAGATAGAGCTAAAACTATTTTTCCCCGAAAACAAACGCGAAGCCTTGGTATCACTGCTTAACAGTCTACCCCATAGCGATGCAAAAGGCGCGATTCATCTGACCAACAGTTACTACGATACCCCAGATCTTCAGCTCAGACGCTGGGACATGGGACTGCGTATTCGTGGTCGAGACGGTCAATTTGAGCAGACGATCAAGACCGCCGGCACTGTGGTAGGCGGGGTGCACTCCCGTCCCGAGTACAATATTGATATCGATCAAGCAAAGGTCAATTTGTCGCTTTTCCCCACTGAGATCTGGCCAGAGGACGCCGAAATCGGCCCGGTGCAGGATGCGCTGGTCTCACTGTTCGACACAGATTTTACCCGCATGAGCTGGCATATCTATCTAGATGAGAGCCTGGTAGAGGTGGCGCTGGATATCGGCAGCATCAGTGCCAATGGCCAGTGCGAGCCTATCTGTGAGCTGGAATTTGAGTTGCTGGCGGGAGATGCCCAGGCGCTATTGGCGCTGGCGGAGCGGGTGACAGAGCAGATCCCGGCGAGACTTGGGCGTGCCAGCAAGGCCCAGCGAGGCTATCGCCTGGCGGCCATGGCCAGCCCACTGCAGCTAGATACCCTGGCCTTTATCGCCCTGCCAAAGAAGGGCACTCCGAAGCAGGCCCTGGTGACCCTACTGGAAACCGGTCTTGATCGCTGGCAGCTGCTGGAAGAGATGCTGCTGGAATCCCGTCAGGCGGCGCGTCAGCTGCCGTTGCTTGGCTATCGTCTGCGTGCCTGCATTCGCCTGCTGCGTTGCACCCTGGCGCAGTTTTCCCTGTTGGATGACAAATTGCTGCAGGCCTTCGATGCCATAGAGTCGCAGCTGAGCTTTGTCGACAAGGGGCTGAGTCTGTGTGAGCTGCTGGACGGCGACGGTGCCCTGCTGAGTAACCTGAGTGAGTCCGAAGGCTTGCTGGATGCGGTGCGCCATGAGCTGGCCGCCCTGGAGATGCCGCAAAAGATAGATGCCATGCTTAACCATGTAACCTATGGCCAGCTGCAGGTGCGTCTGGTGAGCCTCTTGATGGCGGTGAATGCCGGGCAGGTGTATATCAGCGAGCAGCAGAGCCTGCAGGCCTTTGCCGATCGGCTGCAGGAAGCTTCCTGGCAACAGATTGTCGATTTAATGCCCTCCAATGCCGAGCTGAGCAGCGAAGATTATCAATCTTTTGCCAAGGCGCTGGATGAGAGCATCCTGGTCGGGGTCGCCTATGGTGAGCTGTATAAGCATAAGCCGCGGGATCAGTTCCGCGCCCCCTGGCAGGACTTGGTATTAGGCATACGCACCCTGGGTGCCTACCACTGTCTGAGGCAAACCGCCGCCACGCAGGGGCGGGATATCGGTGATTGGCTCGACAGTAAAGAGCAGAGCCTGCTGTTTGCCATGGAGCATTCGCGCCGCTCGGCCCTCAAGGTACAGCCCTATTGGCGTTAAGGCTTATAGCGGTTAGTGGGCAGGGGAGTTAAGGTGTTAGTGCGCTCGGCTTACGCGCTAATACTTACACACTTCCACTCAAACTCACATTCGCACCCTGACTCGGCGCCTAGGCGCCGAGTCAGTCTTTAGCCTCTTTCTTTTCATCCAGCTGGCGCTTGAGGGTTGCTATCTCCGCCAGCAGGGTCTCCTGATTCTTCTCCATCCGCTGCAGCACTATCTGTAGCTCGTCACGCATCTGTTGGCTCTGAGCCTCCTGATGTTGCTTGCTGTCTGGTGCGATGAAGATAGAGGCCATGTAACCCGAGATCACCCCGAAGAAGCTCACCCCACAGACGATCACTAGGCCGCCGATGAAGTGGCCTATCGTGGTGACAGGATAATAGTCGCCATAGCCCACGGTAGAGATGGTCACCAGCGCCCACCAGATGGCATTTTCTGCGGTGTGGATATTGGCATTGGGGTCGCCACTCTCCACCAACAGAATCATCACAGAGGCGAGGGTGAGTATGGTCACCATGGCCACCAACAGGCTGGCGAGGGTGGTCTCCTGGCGCTGGCGCATCAGGGGGATAAGAATAGAACGGGTCATGCGGATCAGGCGGATCACCCGCAAGATCTGGAAGAAGCGGGCCAGCCTCAAGGCTTCGATGGCGGGGATACTGGCCACCAGGTCGATCCAGTGGTGCCTGAAGTAGTCACGCTTATCTTCGGCGCGAAACAGGTTGATAAAGAAGTAGCTGATGAAGATGACGCAGATGCTGGTGTCGATGAAGAAGAGTAGGCGGCGGGTCTCGCCATCCAGCTTGGCGAAGGTCAACATGAGCACCACGATGACAGAGATCAGGGAGAGCAGCATCATCGCCAGCTCGAAGGGAGTGGGGTTCTGGTTGATGGGCAGAAGCCAGCGCTTTCTATCGATCATGATATCGATTCCTTTTTGGCGGCGGCGCTCAAGCCGAATTTCCCTGTGAGTCGCCCTTGATTTGTGATCAGCCCATGATCTTATTCGTTTTTGTCGACAAAATGAACCAGGTCATCCAATACGCGGCGTTTTATTTCCAGTTGCTCATCGGCGGCCAGGCCATATTTCTCCGCCAGCAGTTGATAATCTTCCGGGCTGAGGGAGACGGTGAGGCGTGGACGCTTGGGCCGCTTGGTGGTGGCCAGCCCTAGAATGCTGCGGATCTGATCTGAGGGGCTGACACCGGCATCTAGCGCAGCCTTGCGGATAGAGTATTGAAACTTCTCGTCCAGATCGAAGGCGACCTGGGTGGCCTTGGCGGCTTTCTGATTCTGCTGCCACTGTTCGGGAAGCAGCTTCTTATTCTTGGTCATTAGCTTGCCTTAAGGTGCTGTGAATCTTGCAAAGTGGGCGGCAAGACCGCCCTGTGTTGTTTATAGCTGTCCCGGCCAATATTGGCGAATATCGCTCAATGGACGGTAAATAGTGAGGCTGACATCTGTGTCGCCCCCTTCATACACCTCGACCTCGACGGCGCGGTTTTCCTCTTCATCCAGCAGCAGATAGCTCTCGAACGGCTCGCCTGAGCTCATCCCCTCGTCTTGAGGCGGACGCATGCCGCGATAATCGACGCGGTGGAAATAGCCAAACTGGGCGAAGTTTACCTGATGATAGCGCTCACCCAGCCATCCCATGAGGGCGGCAGGGGTCTCTTTGACCTCAAGCTCGGCGTGCGAATCCTCTTCGAAGATCTCGCTGAAGGCGTCGAGATCGAACAGCTGCTCCACCTGGCTGCGGGGGATCTTGATGGAGAAGGCCAGATAGGTTTCGTCGTCTTCATCCAATGAGAGGCAGAGGCTGTCGTTGCCGTGGCCCTTGAGCACCCATTCGCAGAGCTGTTTGCGCTGGTATTCGTAGGTGTTGATCCCTTCGACTCTCAGCTGTTGGCCTCGCAGTTGCTCTGGCAGGGCGAAGCTGTCATCCAGGCTGATAATATCGCCTTTTTGCAAATGATTAGGATGGTTGAGTTGGCGTTTGGGCGCCTCTTTCTTACCAAACAATCCTTTTAAGAATCCCATGAGCGGCCCTCAAGATGAATAAATAGTTAATACCAACCGCAATAAATAAATGCTCATTCTAGCTCGTAAAACCCTGTCTGGTTCTTAAGGGTTTTGCTAGGCCATTTCTGATCATTTACTGTGATTGGCACAAAAGCACCTTGGGCAGAGCCGCAAGGTGCTATTGCTTGATTTAGCCTGTGTTATTTACGGGCTTTGAGGCGATCCAGTACCGCGTTGGCATTGGACTTCTGCTCGCCGATACCCGCCTCGGCCAGTTTGGCCTGTAGCGACTTATCGCTGTTCTCGTCGGCCAGGGTTTCGGCGGCCTTGAGGCGGTCGTCGAACTGTTGCTGACGCGCCTTGATTCGCTCCAACGAATCCTTGGCGTTCAGCAGCTTAGAGTTGCTGCTGGCGAAGGAATCGGTAATGGTCGCCGT
The DNA here is from genome assembly GCF_019457575.1 of Shewanella alkalitolerans. Classification (NCBI taxonomy): domain Bacteria; kingdom Pseudomonadati; phylum Pseudomonadota; class Gammaproteobacteria; order Alteromonadales; family Shewanellaceae; genus Shewanella; species Shewanella alkalitolerans. Next base: position 703,839 of record NZ_CP080422.1, read on the forward strand.
GGCCTTCTGCACGCTTTCCGTGGTCTTGACCATGCTGAGCTGACGTTGGTAGTCGGCCAGCTGGCGCTCTGTCTTGCGCACCAGGTCTTTTAGACGGGCGGCGTGGGCGCTAAAGCTGTCGTTGGCGCTCTGGTGTTCAGAAAGCTCTTGCTCAAGCTGAGCGATCTTCTCGGCCACTTCTAGGGCCAAGGCTTCGTTTTCTTTCTCCAGCGCCTGAGTCGCATAGCCTTCGTGCTCGGCGATGGCGCGCTTTAGGCGATCCACTTCGCGGCTGGCTTGCATCTCTTTGGCCATGACGTCGGTCAGCTCGCGCTTGGCCTTGGTCAGGTGTTTCTCTGCGTCACGGATCTCTTGTTCGAAGATGCGTGTCGAGTTGGCGTCGACGATACTCTGGCCAACTTCGGTGGCGCCACCGCGAAATGCGGTGAGGATCTTGTTCAGTATGCCCATAATATGACTCCTCTTGGGGTAATGGCGTCGCCTTTTGCGTAAACCATCACATGACTAAATTGGTTAGCGGTTACTTTAAGAAATCGGCCAGCTCGTCGATCACTTCCAGACAGTTGTCGGACAGGACTGACAGCTCTTGCTCTATCTCTAACATGCTCGATTGCACAGACAGGGCTCCATAGACCACATACTTGTCGTCGACCTTAGCGAAGGAGGACAGTGGCATAGGGATGTTGAGTTCGAGCATGGTTTCAAACATCTCGCTGCGACGTTCTTGCTTAACTTCGTCTTCGCCCCATAGGTAGCTGATGCACAGGATTTGGTTGTCCGTTACCGATACAAACACAGGGATCTCTTCGCGTCCCACAACGTTGACTTGCAGTACTTCGACGTCGCCATCTATGGGATAACAATCGAATTGAAAGCCGGTGTGGCTGTTGTCGCCAAGTGCATTGAGGTGGTTGGCAATGTTGTGAATGTTCATATTTATCCTCTTTGACATATTATGTCTGCGATTAAAGATAGCACTGCGACATAATATGTCAAGCGCTATTTTTGTGTTCCATTTTACCGTCAGTCGAGCGTCAGGTTTTCATCCTCTGACCAGGCGCGCTGATGGTAGCGATACAGATGCATTGAGCCTATATCGTTGACCTTCACCTGGTCTGCATGTTCATAATAATTTTTAGGAAATTCAAAAGCCGCCCTGATAAGTCCAGGCGTGAGCCAAGGGTCATCGACCGGCAGCTCTGTCATTCTCGACAGTCGCTGTTTGGCATCCTGTCCCCTTAGGGTGCCTATGCTCCAGCCCCATTCGCCGAAACTGGGCACATTGTGGTGATACTGCTTTACTTGAAAGCCTGCGGCTTGCAGCGTCTTACCGACCGAGATGAAGGCCTTGGCGGCGTGATAGGGGGAGGTCGACTGCACCGAGATCGCCCCGTCGCTGCTCAGTAGCTCCTTGAGCTTGCGATAGAAGAGATCCGAATAGAGCTTGTTGAGATCCGGATGGCTGGGGTCGGGCAGATCCACGATAATGGCGTCAAACTTCTCGCCGCGTCTGATCAGCCTGTCGGCGCCGTTAAAGGCATCGTCTATCAGCAGCTCGACTCGCGCATCGTTAAAGGCGTCGCCATTAAGTTTTAGCAGCGCGTTTGATAGTCGCGGCGGCATCTCTGGGTCGCCCTCCTTGAACAGCCTCACCAGATCCGCGTCGAGATCCATCAGGGTGACCTGCTTGGGTTGCCAATTGAGCACCTGCCTCAGGCCCAGACCGTCGCCGCCCCCTATGATCAACACCTTATCGTGACGGGCACTGGCGGCTAGCGTCGGGTGTACCAAAAAGGCGTGATAGATATGCTCATCCTGGCTGGAAAACTGCAGGCGGCCATTGATATACAGAGAGTAGACAGGCGCCAAGTGGTTGCCCCGCAGACGCTCGGTAAAGGTGAGCTGCTGAAAACGGGTCGCCTTGGCGTAGACCACCTTGTCCTTATAGAGCAGATTGTTGAAGGCCTGATCCCACTTGGGGCCATGAATAGCCAGTACCAGCAATATACCTGTGGCAATCAAGTGGCCTGCCAACAACAGTCGGTTGAAGCGGATCTTGGACCAGAAGCGCCAGATAAACAGGAAACCCGCCAGCAGGTTAAAGCTGGCGGTGAGCGCCGCGGCCAGCTGGATATCCAGCGCCAGCATGAAGATCACCCAGATGGCGGCGCCGACGCCGGCACCTATATAGTCGGCGCCATAGATGGTGCCGGCGTTATGCATCAGGTGTTCTTCACAAAGTGACTGACGTACCCGGGCGATCAGGGGGATTTCCATGCCTATCATCAGGCCAAGCAATACGCCCCAGGCGTAGGGCAGGTATTCGCTCAGCTTCTGCAGCGTGCCGATAAAGCCGCCCTGGGGCAGCTGATCCGGCGGCAGGCCTATGGTGCTGGCGATGATGATGGGTAGCTGCTGGCCGAAGCCGATCACGGCGGCGGTGATCAGAATCGCCAGGGCGCCACAGAGGGCGACGCACAGCTCCAGCATGGCGAAGCCGGTGAAGGCGCAGCGGATCTTGCGCGCCGCGAAGGCGCCGACGCCCATGGAGACGATCATCAGGCCGATCATTGTATAGATGGCGGCCTCCAGGGCCCCCAGGATCCGCCCGGCATAGTGGGACAGCAGGTATTCATAGATGAGGCCACAGGCGGCGAGTACCGCCATGATCCCCAGCAGCAGGAGATCGTCGAGCCAGCTTAATGATTTAACGCCTGCAGGAGCAGGCGTTGTGGTGTGTGTCGATTGCATTCAGGGTAGCGTCTTAGGCCATCAGGCTGGTGAGGATCAGGGCGATGGCCACGCTGATGGCCAGCTCGACAGTGGCGATACCTATGTTGTGCTGCTCTTCGACCTCTGCTTTCAGGTTGATATTGGCCAGTACCAGCTTCTTCACCAGGGCCAGTAGCAGTGAGAGGGCGAGCAGCATGATCACCGAGAAGATCAGCCAGCCGAGTATGTTGGTGACATAGGCGGTCGGCATGAAGACGATGAAGTGGCTGGCGGCGTTGAAGCTCAGTGCCATGGCGAGCATATAGCCGCTGTGACGAATCGCCACCGCGATATGCCCCTTGGCCAGGGCCTCTTGCATCGAGCTGTCGTTGTGGCGCTTGGCATAGCTACGCTCACGCAGACGAGTCAGCAGCACTAGCATCAGCTGTGAGATGGCAAAGGCGCTGAAGATGGCGATAAAGGTGTCCAGGGTCAGATCTTCGGCCCACAGCAGTACGGAACGTATGATGATGGCGGTGGCGATGGCGGCGGTGGCATCTACTATGGCTACTGAGATATTGCCCTTTAAGATCATGGCGTTCTTATCTATCTCGTTAAGCGCCACCTTGTCATGCAGGAAGCGGCCGAGTTTAATCAGAATAAGGCCGAAGATGCCGTAGGCGCTCATGCCGATGGCCTCGACGAGATAAGACTGGGCCGCCTCGCCGGTGATGGCGCCGGTAAGTACGATACCTAGGCCTGCTACGGCACCGGCGGTGCTGATGCCGAAGGCGAAGTTATCCCGCTCGGACAACTCATGGGTGCTGTTGACTTTAATGGTCCAGCCTTGCAGGTAACGCATGGCCGTGAGCAAGACGATGGCGATAGTCAGATCTATGGCCAAGATGATTGCCAGTTCCTGGGTCAGACCGTAGTGTTGAAAAAATGTCATCTTAATATCCTTTATTTGCCCCGACGAACACTGCGCGTCGTACGACTGCTAGAGTTTCTGAAGTTACTGTTCTTAGAGTAGTTTGAGCGGAACTTGCTGCCGCCAGTTGCCCGTCCTGTGGTGCTGGCCTTAGGTGTCGAGGCGCTTTGACGCGACAGGCTGGTGGAGCCAGAGCGAGACTTGGCGTAGGGGCTGTCGAATTGCTTACCCTGACGGTTGAATTGCTTCTTGGTGCGCTCGAAGGTTTGGTTCTGGGTGCGAGCCTGTTTGGGCGAGGTGTAGCGATAGCGGCCCACGTCGTTGTAGTAGCTGTAGTTGCGGCGGCTCGACCATCTGTCGTAGTAGATGGGGCCATGGACCAGGTTGGAGAACATGGAATACATGCCATACCAGGCCCAGAAGGACATGCCGTTGCTGCCGGTCTGCCAGCTACCGTAGGCCGGGTTGCCCACCAACTGGCTGCCGGCCCCCAGATCTTCACCGCCATTGGCGAGAATATCCGCCTCGCGGCTGATGGCGTTTACCCTGGCGAGGGCGCCATCTGACATGTCGGCGACCACGTTTACCGGGTCAGACAGCATGTCGTTATACAGGCTGGGATCGGCCGCCTGGTAGAGGTTTTCCGCCTCGTCGAGCTGCTGGTCTAGATCGACGAAATTGCTCTCGTTGCCCAGCTCCTGTAGACGCCGCTTGAGCGAAGCATACATGGGGCCCTGGCTGCTGGCGTCTTTAGACAGCTCCTGCAACAGGGGGGCGACGTCTGGCTTGGTTGATGCGAGGATATCGGCATATTGCTTGAGTAGGTTGGCGTTGCGCACCTCGCCGTTATCCAGCATCTGGCCTAGGGTGTCGACCCTGGCCTGGGCCAGCTGTTGAAACTTGGCGATCTTCTCTGGCCTGTCGTCGCCGCATCCCGCCAGGGCGAAGACCAGGGTCAGCGCGAGAACACGCATTAGCATCACTGCCATGTTTTCTCCATAAATTTAGTTGAGATTGAGACCGATAAATGAGTGATCAGTCTGCGACTTCTTTGCATAATATAGCGATAAGCTGGGTTATAGTAACCTGTAGTGCAGGATAAAAAGCCATCTTTACTTCCCCTGATAATATGGATGAGTAATTTGGATGACAATTTTATGCCAAGATGATTACCGCTTGGTTGCATTAACAGCTTATCTATAGCATTGATGACATAATATGTCGACCGTTTAAGGCTGAAGGATTTTTCTGGCGATGGAAAACATGAGCGAGCAAGCGTTACCCCATGAAGTCAATCAGGTTGCCGAGCAGCATTGGCAACGCCTCGCCGAGGCCTGGCCGGATATCTCCGAGCAGCTCACCCCGGAGCAGACCAAAGAGCTGAAAACCATCTTCGGCCTCAGCGACTTTGTCGCCGAGCAGCTGTGTCGCCACCCCAACTGGATAGTCTCTCTGTTCGAGGGGCAACTGAGTATGCTGGCCCGGGACAGTTTCAGCGCTGAGCTGCACTCCATCCTGGCGGGGGCCAACGATGAGGAGCAGGTCAAGGCGATACTGCGCCGCTACCGTAACCGTCAGATGGTGCGTCTCGCCTGGCGGGACTTCTTAGGCTACGCCGAGCTGAACGACTCCCTGCTGGATCTCTCGGCCCTGGCCGAGGCGCTGCTCATCGCCGCCCGCGACTGGCTCTATGGTCAGATGTGCCAGCAGTATGGCACCCCCTGCGACAGCGAGGGCAATCCTCAGCCCTTGATGATCTTAGGCATGGGCAAGCTGGGTGGCCGCGAGCTCAACTTCTCTTCCGATATCGACCTTATCTTTACCTTCCCCGAACACGGTGAGACTCAAGGCGGTCGTCGCAGCCAGGACAACCAGCAGTTTTTTATCCGCATGGGACAGCGCCTGGTCAACCTGCTCAATCAGGTGACGGTCGATGGCTTCGTCTACCGGGTCGACATGCGCCTGCGCCCCTACGGCGAGAGTGGCCCTTTGGTGGTCAGCTTTAGCGGCCTTGAAGACTATTATCAGGAACAGGGCAGGGACTGGGAGCGCTACGCCATGGTCAAGGCTCGTGCCCTGGGCCCCTGGAGCGCCTACAGCGACGAGCTGCATGACATGCTGCGTCCCTTCGTCTATCGCCGCTATATCGATTTCTCGGCCATCGAATCCCTGCGCAAGATGAAGCAGTTGATCACCCAGGAGGTGAGACGCCGACGCCTGACCGACAACATCAAGCTGGGAGCTGGTGGCATCCGCGAGGTCGAATTCGTGGTGCAGAGTTTTCAGTTGATCCGTGGCGGACGTGAGCCGGCACTGCGGCAGCAGAGCCTGTTTGGCGCCATAGACACCCTCTATAAGCTGGGGCAGTTGGAATACCTGGCGGTGGATGAGCTCAAACAGAGCTACCTCATGCTGCGCCGGGTGGAAAACCTGCTACAGGCCATAGGCGATCAGCAGACCCAGACTCTGCCGCAACACCTGCTGGATTGGCAGCGTCTCTGCTTCGCCTTGGGTATGGCGGGCGAGGCCGAGCTGCGCACCCATATCGAATCGGCGATGGCCAAGATACATCGTTACTTTAAGGAGACGGTGGGCGGTCAGGAGAGCGACGAGGTGGCCGAGCAGTGGACTGCCCAGCTGTGGAGCCTGGTTGAAGATGAAGATGCCGAGGCCCTGCTCAAAGAGCATGGCGTCGAGGAGAGCGAACTCTGGCCCGCCCTGAAGAGCTGGCGTGGCACAGTCGCTAAACGTACCATAGGCCCGCGCGGCCGAGAAACACTCGATAAATTAATGCCTTGGCTGCTGCAGGAGTTTATTCAGCTGCCTACGCCCACCAAGGCCTTTCTGCCGGTGAGTAAGGTGCTGGATCAGATCCTCACCCGCACTACTTACCTCGAGCTGCTGTTCGAGAATCCAGGTGCCCGCCAGCAGCTGGTGAGCCTCTGCATGGCCAGCCCTTGGATTGGCGAGCAACTGGCCAAGTTCCCTATGCTGCTCGACGAGTTGATCGACCCCGCGCAGCTCTATGACACTACCTCGCTCGATGACTACCCCAGCGAGCTGCGCCAGTACCTGCTGCGGGTGCCAGAGGAGGATATGGAGCAGCAGATGGAGGCCCTGCGTCAGTTTAAGCTGTCGCAGCAGCTGAAGATCGCCGCCGCCGATGTGACCGGCGTGCTGCCTGTGATGCAGGTGAGTGACCATCTGACCTTCCTCGCCGAGGCGATCATAGAGCAGGTGGTGCTGCAGGCTTGGCAGCAGGTGAGCAAGCGCCACGGAACGCCGCCTTATCTGGCACCTGAAGAGATGGGTTTTGCGGTGATAGGCTACGGCAAGGCGGGTGGCCTGGAGCTGGGTTACGGCTCGGATCTGGACCTGGTGTTTCTGCACAACTATACCCGTGACAAGTATCCTGAAGCGCAGCAGACTAACGGCGATCGCCCCATCGACATTGGCCACTTCTATCTCAAGTTGGCCCAGCGGATCTTGCATCTCTTCTCCACCCGCACCACCTCGGGGGAACTCTACGAGGTAGATATGCGTCTGCGCCCCTCGGGGGCTTCGGGACTCTTGGTGAGTGAGATCGAATACTTCGGCAGTTATCAACGCGAAGAAGCCTGGACCTGGGAGCATCAGGCGTTGGTGCGGGCACGCTTCCTGTTTGGCGATAATCGCCTGGCCGCTCGCTTCAGCGAACTGAGGGCCGACGTGCTCGCCATGGAGCGGGACAAGGCTGAGCTGGCTAAGGAGGTGCGTGAGATGCGCCAGAAGATGCGCACCCATCTACTCAAGGTCGATGAGGGCTGCTTCGATCTCAAACAGAGCCCGGGCGGGATTGCCGACATCGAATTTATCGCCCAGTATCTGGTGCTGGCCAACACCCATGACCATCCCGAGCTGGCGATCTGGTCCGATAATGTGCGCATCTTTGAGGTGCTGTCTGAGCTGGAGCTGCTGCCCCACCTGAGCGCCCAACATCTGACCCAGGCCTATTGCTACCTGCGCGACGAGAGTCACCGTCTGACGCTGCAACAGGCGCCGGGACAGCTGCCTCAGGAGAGTGTTGATCTGCATGTGCAGCGGGTGCTGGCCATCTACGAACAGGTGCTAAATAGCGGCCAATAGCCTTTCTGCTACACTCAAATTAGGTCGGTGACTGATGGGGTGGGCATGTGGCTATATGTCGGGCGTTGATCCTCGCTGTTGTGGCATTTTTTAGCTGCAATGGCGAGTTATTGGCCCTGAACAAGCTGTCGCAGCTCAGCTATTACACCGAATCCTACCCGCCCTATAATTACCGTGAATCCCATCAGTTAAAGGGGATCGCCGTGGATCTGCTGGCCGCGGCGGCCCGCAGGGTCGACGGTCGTTTCGACATCCACAGCATACAGCTGGTGCCCTGGGCCAGGGGCTATAAGCTGACCCGCACCGGCAAGAACACCGTGCTCTTCTCCACCACCCGCACTCCCTATCGCGAGCCGCTATTCGATTGGGTCGGCCCCATCTCGGCGACCCGTATCGTGATCTTCGCCCGTGCCGATCGCGTCATCCATATCACGGATGTGGAGCAGCTCAATCAATACAGCATAGGGGTGATCGCCCAGGATATCGGCGAGCAGGCCTTGTTGGCGGCTGGCATCGCCCGTGAGCAGTTGCGCCGCGCCCATGAGGCCACCTCTTTGGTGCATATGCTCAGGCGTGAGCGAGTCGATCTCTGGGCCTATGAGGAGGTGGTGGGTCGCTACCTGATGAAACAGGAGGGGGTCGACACCGACGAGTTTGAGGTGGTCTTCACCCTCAAGGTGAGCGAGCTTTACTACGCCTTCAGCCGGGATAGTGATCCCGAGCTGCGTCGTCGCCTGCAGCAGGGGATAGATAAGGTGAAGGCCACCATAGAGGCCAACGGTAAGACCCAATACGAGAACATTCTAGCCAAGTATCGTTAGTGCTAGTTCTTGAACGAATCAACGCGTTTTATCAGTAGCTTACCGCTGTGATTCAGGCATTGGCGTACCGCCAGACTGAGGGCGCTGGCGACGCTCAGACTCAGCATCACCAAGATGGCCAGCATGATCACTACCTGATATTTCACCGCGACTAAGGGGTCGCTGCCGCCGAGGATCTGTCCCGTCATCATGCCGGGCAGGGTCACCAGTCCCATGGTGCCCATGGCGGCGATACTGGGGGCGAGGGCCTGTTGCAGCGCGCCTTGTATGAAGGGAAAGGCCGCCTGCCAGGGTGTTGCGCCCAGGGCGAGTCGCCCCTGATAGTCCTCCTGTTTCTCCTCGAAGGTGTTAAACAGACGCTGTAGCGCCAGAATATTCCCCGAGAGGCTGTTACCCAGTAGCATGCCTGCCAGGGGGATCATGTACTGAGCCTGATAGACAGGCGAGGGTTGCAGCAGCGCCAATAGCAGGAGTGCCAGCAGGGGTAGCAGGCTGACGCTAAGACTAAAGAGCAGTGGCAGCATTAACCTGGCCTTAGGTAGCCGGGCACCGCCCAGGATGGCGCTGGCGCCTACTAGCAGCATGACACTCAGCCAGAGCAGATTAACCCAGAGACTCTCCAGGCTAAAGAGAAACTTGAGGTAGAAGCCGACTAACAATAGCTGCGCCGTCATCCGCGCGGCGGCTAGCAGCATCTCGCCACCCAGTTTTAGATTAAACAGCCTGCCTATTCCCAGGGGCACAAGCAGCACCAGCATGAAGAGCGCAAGCGCTAGCCAGCCGATATCCAGACTCGCCTGCATCTGGTTTGCCATGGTTTAGGCCTCGCCCGCGGAGCGGTTTGCGCTCAGGTATTGGCGCGACTGCATCTCAATGAGGCGACTCATAGTGCGTCTGAATTCGAAGGCCAGGGCGCCCGGGGTGTAGAGCTGCTCAAGCGGCAGACAGGCCTCTAGGTAAAGTATGACCCCTTGATCGTAGAGCTCGTCCACCAGGGCGATGAAGCGCCGGGCCGGATCATCGTTGGGCGCGTAGTTGAGCTGGCGATCCCCCGCGGCTACCGCGGCTGCGCCATCTTCTGTGCCCCTGGCGCGGATCCAGCTGCGTGGTGTACCGCCAAGGGGCGGTACCTGGCTCAGGAGTAGGGTATCGAATTGACTGGCGATGGCGATATAGTCGAGCTGTGAGCGTGGGCCGCCGCACAGGGCGTCGAAGTCGAGCCAGAGGGTTGAGGTGCCGCGGCGAATAACGGCTATTTCCCTGCCTAAGATGGTCAGCGGTGTGTCGCTGCCACCGCCAGGCTCCAGGGCATCGAAACGCCTGGAAAACTCCCCCTCATCTTGCCAAAAATAGGTCTGTACCTTGTCGAGGTGGCGCAGGCGATGGTCCATGCCGCCATCCAGGTGCAGGGCATCCGTGTGGGCTGCTAACAGGGCGATGCAGGGCAGAAACCTGTCTCTTGCCAGCCCATTCTCATAGAGGTGCTCTATGGGGGTATTGGAGGTGGCGACCAGGGTGATCCCTTGATCAAACAGGGCCTCAAACAGGCCCGACAGTATCATGGCATCGCCTATGTCGCTGACGAAAAACTCATCGAAGCAGATCACTCGATAACTCTGAGCGAGCCTGCTGGCGATGCGCCTTAGGGGATCGCGCTTGCCGCTCTCGGCCTTGAGCTCCTTATGAGCCCGCTCCATGAAGCGATGAAAATGCAGCCTGAGAGCCATCCCTTCGGGCAGGCTCTGACAGAAGAGATCCATCAGCATTGTCTTGCCGCGACCGACGTCGCCCCATAAATAGAGCCCCTTAGTCGGCGCCTGATTACTTGGATGTAGAGTACCGGGCTTGCGAGAGCCTAGCTTATGAGCGCCAGAAGGCGTTGCTTTCAAGGCCTGATAGAGGGCTTCCAGGCGCAGTATGGCCTGCTGCTGAGCCGGGTCGTCGACAAACTTCTCCTGGGTGAGTTGATGTTGAAAACCTTGGAGGGGAGAGCGCGACATGAGATGACCCAGGTAGTGAGCGGACGGTCATTATATCAAGATGTTATGAATTAAACAGCGCCCACAGGGGGCGCCGTTTTGATGGACTATTGCATGTCTGAGCGCAATACCAGTTCGACACGGCGATTACGCTGTCTGCCCGCCTCATCCAGGTTGTTGGCTACAGGCACATATTCGCCCACGCCCATGGGGCTGAGCTGAGCCTTGTTGATGCCATGAGATTGGGTGAGGGTGGCGACCACCGCCTTGGCCCGCTGCTCCGACAGCCCCTTGTTGTAGCCCTGTTTGCCTTGGTCGTCCGTGTGACCCACCACATAGAAGTGCTGCTTGGGATGGCTCTTGAGGTAGGTGGCCAGGGTGGTGATCACTTCGTCTGCCTCGGGCAGCATCTGATCGCTGTTGAACTTGAACAGCAGGCCATCCAGCGCCACGTGGCCTTGTTGGGCGATCTTATCCTTAAGCCCCTCGAGATCTATGACCACTCTGTCGTCGATGAGTTTGGTCTCCTCCACCACCTTTATCTCGCCCCACAGGCCGCCGCTGAAGCCTGTAATATACACCATGGCGTGCACGGCGCCCTCGGGGCGATCGAGTCGATATAGGCTGTAATATTGGTTGTCATCTGGACCTATTTGGATCAGTGTCTTGATCCGGCGTTCGATGAGCTGTTTCTTCCCACAGGCTAAGCCCTGGCAGTGAAAGCCCCGGACAAAGCCAAGCTTTTCCAGCGCCGCCTTATAGTTAGCGTCGACTTCATACTCCGAATAGCCTCTGGGGAGATTGTAGGCAATGTCGGTGACCTTACCCTCTAACGTCTTAATCTTGTGCTGGCCCTGTTCAACACCGTCAAATACCAAGGTCTGTGTATAGCCCTGCTGCTGATACTCTTGGATGAAGGCGCCGGGCAGCCTGGCGATCATAGGGTGATCCTTTGAGTTTTGTGTGTCCCTGTTGCTTCTGTCCTTAAACTCGCTCTGGCTGACCTCGCTTGTCAGGTATGCCTGGTTGGTGGCAAGCAGATCCAGGGGCTCGTCAATCACCTCGACGATATCCATCTGCAGGCCGGTGTCGTGAATCCAACTTGCGCTGTAGACAGAGAGGTAGAGCTGTTTCTTGGCAAGCGCTAGCTTGGCGGTTAGCAGCGCTGGTGTCTGCTTGGGGATATTGTTGAGCGGCGCTATCTGTTTTGAGAGTTTGTGGTCATCGCCGCAGCCCTTCTCCTGGCACTCGAACAGTATTGTGCCGCCGAGCTTCTCTATTTGCGCCTTATAGTTGTTGACGGCGTGGGACGCCATGTAGCTGCTTGGCAGCTTGTAGTTGACCCGTTTTAGCTGACCGGCAACCGTCTGCGTCTGATAACTGCTCTTGTCGACGCCAATCACCAGGTCGAAGGGGGTGTAGTGGCGCTCATCTTGTTTGTTGAGCTTAGCCTCCGGCAGGGGCTGAAAGGGGAGGTCATTGGCCAGTGCTAGTCCACTAAGGCCTAAGCCGCCACATAAGGCGAGTGTGCAGGCGAGAGTTTGGGGTTTCATCTTAATTCCCTTTAAGTTTCTGAAAGTCGTTTTATCAATATCTGCTTGGTCATATTGCGTGCACCAGCTAAGGCGCCGGGCAATCGGTCATTATGGTGAGCCCCTGCATAGATGCCTGGCGTTGCATCAGGTCGGCCATGGCCTGTGGCGATAGGCCTTTGTAGAGCAAGGCAACATTTGGCTGATTTGCTAATGGTTTTAAGGCGTCGCAGCGCGTCGGCGACATGATGGCGATCGACTCGGCCTGAGCGTTTGCCAGTGCCTGCCAGTCTTGGCTATCGACCTCGTTGAAGCTGAGGTTGCCCTTAAGCGCCTTGAGATCGCCAAAGTTGGTGATTTGACTCTGCTCAATGTTCAGTAGGCTGAGATGGCTAAGGCCAGCCAGCGCCGACAGGTCGGCCAGCGCGCCGCCCTGTAGGCTCAGGATCTCCAGGTTAGACAGTTTGCTCAGGGCTTTTAGGCTGACCGAGTCGCTGGATAGGCGGCAGCTCAATACAGTGAGCGCCTGTGCCGATGTCAGCCCCAGTTGCGAGACCTGCTGATCGATACAGGCATCGAGCGTGTTACCTTGCAGGTCGGGCTGCTTAGGCGTCGTTTTCTCTTCTCGTTGGTTAAATGCTTCACTGTCTACAGGACTTGAGCCTTTAGTAATTGAATCACCAAGGATTGTACCTGCTGCATTGGCGTCTGAACGGCTTGCATCATTGCTTTTGGGTTCGGACCCGTTATGAGTGGGTTCGTTTAGCTCTGGTCTGTTAAGCTTTGGCTCGTTAAGACTAGGTTCGTTAAGGCTTGGCCCTTCAGGCTCGGATGCCGACAGATTGGCCGTCTCTACTATTTCGGGGAGCCGCTCGGCCATGAGTCCTTCGAGCAATAAGATATCCTGGGCAGCCGCCGGCATGGCCTGGGTAACATAGCAAAGCTTGCTGGTCTCCAGCAGGTTGACCAGCACGGCCGCGCGGCTCTGGCCGATATTTATCGCCATCAGTGCCGCGTAAGCCTCCCCCAGCTCCTGGGTCTGAGTCAGGCCTTGCAGCTGGTTGAGGTAGTCTTGTACCTCGTCTCTGGTCTGCTGAAATTGTTCGAGTCGCTTGGGCTGATAACAGCTGGAGTTTTTGTCGATTCGGGTGAGGAAGGCGCGATAGCGAGGCAGATACTCATTGGTCAGGGTTAACATCTTGTTCGCGGTGAGCGCCATCTCACCGATTAAGGCATCTTGCAGTAGTGGCCTGGCATCTTGGTATTGGTCAAGCTTGTTAGAGAAAGTCTCCATCTGCTCTCTGTGTCTGCGACTCAGCTGACGGGCACGCTCGGTCAGTGGCGTCGTTTCGAGTTGAAACTGTTTGATGGCTTCTCTGTCGGTATCTTTGTCGGTTCCTGTGCCGGTTCCTGTGCCGGTATCGGCAGAGGCTAGGCCGCTAATTGAAACTAAGCTCAGCGCCGAGGTCAGCGCCAGTGCGCGCAGCACCTTGCTGCTGAAATTGGAGATGCTTTGGGGGATCCTAAGGTCTTGATCAAATAACACGACTTAGCCTTATCAGATGGCGAGCGTTGAGGGGCGTCAATCTTGCGATTGAGCCGCCATGGCATAGACGCTCGTGCTTATGCCATGGCGATTAACTTTAGAAGTAAAGGTTGTCTACTAGCTTTTCGTTGACATAGAGCTCGCACTTATCTGCGGTGCTGCTCTTAGAGGATTGAACTATACCCGCGATGGCGCCGAAGGCACCGCCTTGCTTACCCAGCACAGACCCGAAGTAGCAGTGGCTTTTAACGGCAAAGTCTTTGTAGTTAGCCTTAAGGTTTTGGGTTGGGGTGTAAGGGGGGAATCGGCCCTGCATGATAGGATCGCCGTTGACGCTAAGGATCAAGATGTTCTTCTTGTCGTGGTAGCTGCCGTTAAATTTAAGCACTGTGCCATCGACTTCGACCGTCTTTTCCAGTGCCATGCGTGGGCCGGGATCTGAGGCGCAGGCGGTCAATAACAGGGCTAAGGTCAGGGCAGATAGTGAAGCAATTTTCATTGATATAGTCCTTTATATGGGAAGAAAAAGTCCTGAGTGGTTGAATGGTTTTGAGGATGAAATGCCTCTCAATATGCTTTATTCACAACCACTTAAAATAAGCCTTTAGGTTTATTCGTAGCGATCCTATCGTAAAATATCGGCCGGAAACATTATTCTTTCGGGTGTATTTTGGCGGTTTAATCGGCAAAAAAATCATCGTTATGCACCGCCTAAGCGCTTTCAGCGTCAAGTTAAGGGCTGATGAAAATCATCCATAGATTTAGCAGCAAGACGCTTGTCCCCAGGACGAGGAGAAAGCTACCCAGTCGCTCCTTGGGTGGCGTGCTTTCCTCCATGACGATAGGGTAATCGAAGAAGATGGCCAGATAGAGCAGGCTTCTGAGGGGATAGGCCATGCTGGATAAGCTATAGCTTTGCCCCCGTTTCAGCTTGATGACGAGCCTGTGGGCGCGCTTACACTCTATCTGGTTGCTGTTTTGGTAGCTGTGCCAGTCGAACTGCAACTGGGCTATCTCTTCTCGGCCTATGCTTTGCGACGACCCAGAGTTGTTGGTGAGAAAGCGGGGCAAGGTGATGCCTGATTGGCTAATGATGATCTGCTGATTTGTCTGGCTATCGGCCTCTATCCCCAGGTGTGTTTTAACCTGGCGTTTACGGATAATGGCGTAAACCAGCAGGCCTATTATGGTCAATATTGGGAAGCGCAAAAAATCGAATCTGGGGTCGACAGAAGGCATGAACAGTGTCAATAGAATGAACGGGAGCAGACTTGTGGCGAGCAGGAACTCTTTCTTAAGCGGCAGGGCAAAGAAGTTAAATGAGATGGGGAGCTTTTTCGTACTCTGCTTGTCGAGACCTAGGTATTGGCTCAAGAAGACGGTATCGAACCATTGCAGATTTTCCAGTAGGTGATTGAGTGAGTTCATCTCGATGAAAAGTCCCTTTTTCTTAGCATTTGTGTCGAGCATCAATGCTCTGATTGCCGCGTAATAGATCAAAAAGGGCAATCAAGTTGCCCTGATTCGTACTAAGAATGTCTCAGATAATCGCTGTTGACTCAAGGCTATAGCCGTAACGAGCGGAAATACCAGCTGTCACCTATGCGTAGGTATTTGCAAGCCGTCGAGCTACTGTTGCCTTTGTTACTGGCGATATAAAGGTCGATCTCCTTGGCCTCTAGCGCACCTAACTTCTCTTGCTCGATTTTGGCAACCTTGGCAGGCGTTATTGCCTTGATTTTTATGGTATCAGGCTTAGCCTGGTAGTCTTTAACATATTTACCATGGCGATCGGCGAGCTGTTTCTTCAAGGTTTTTTCACCGAAGATGCCTAGCCAGGGCTCGGGAAATTCTGCCACATAGGCGTCGAAGTCCTCTGCGGCGTAGATATCCAGCATCTTGATGCAGCGCTGAGCCAAGGGGTCATCACTGAAATTTTGCTCGGTCGATGCCTGGAGGTTGGTTGATATTAGCGTTCCCGCTAATGTTCCCATTAATGCTAATGCCATCCATGGTTTGTTCATCTGGTTAAATCCTCTTTAAATCATACTGCAATGGAGTTGTGGGGAACTGTGACAGTTGCCGAGCCCTTTTGCCTGTTGAAGTTTGGTAATCCTTCAATATTACCCGATTTACTATTTTCGCTATTATTATCCATAGTTAAGGTTTCAGGTAGGGTGCTAACCAGCTGTGAATGGCATAGCTGTACTTGGAGGATATTTTATAGGCTAATGATTCTGTGCCTTGACGAGTGATCAAATAAGTAATTTTAGCGATATTGGTAACACCAATAACGTCAGATAATGGGTAAGATTTTGTCTTAAAAAAGCGTTTTTTGACAATCAAACTACCATGGTCAATCTTTAGTTGAGTCGGGATACTACGGTTTATCATCGAAAAACTGACAATACTCACAAAGGCGATTGCTAGAAAATACTGTAAAGGTGCTGGGATAAGGTCGAAATTTTCTAGCGCAGATGAATATAGCAAAAATGACACTGTGGCTGTACTCCACAGGATACAGCTAATAGAAGCTGTCCATAGTTTGAATTTCCCCATTCTGCCTGTTCCTATGGTTAGTTGTTGAAACGCAGTTTCTTTTAGTACTCCATCTTCGGGCAAGGGAGTGGATTGATGGTTTCTCAATAGTCCTTTAGAACTAAATTTCTGTCGTTGGTTTTTTACAGCTATGGCCAAATCAGTATCGAAGTGTTTTTCAAAAAATAGTGCAATATTAATCAAGGTTGAAATGTCCCGAATCACTAGGTTCCACTCAGGGTGACTATAAAATTTTATGCTGTAGTGATGATTAGCTCTTTTTAAGGTGTCAAAAAATGCTGAGAATTCACCAGTAGTAAATCCAGACATTTCCAGTAGAGATAAGTTGTTATTAGTCACAATCTCTTTTTCAGCAGTAATACCGAACCAAGATTTTGTTTTTACAACCTCTTTACGGATCGCATCAATCGTTAACCGGTTACGCTTAAACACAGGGAAGAATAAACAACTACCGACTAGGGCAACGATGAGTGGCATGAATATTTCGCCCGTATCTTGGTAGCCAAACCAACCTAAATAGATGATACCAGCACCTATGGCGGCTAAAACAGCACCAAAAACAAAGTCTATAACGCCACCTGTGTCCTGCAGTACGATCTGTTCATCGGTCTGCTTGTAAATTTTATAGCTCATAAATCCCTTTAGTAAGCTTTAGATATAAAAAACAGAACCCTGTTAATAACAGGGGTGCTGGTTAAGGTTTTTGAGCAAAGTACCAGCGCTTATCTTCGAACTGTTCGAAAGAGCAGGAGCTACCTTTATAACGTTTCATTATCCCCGCTTTGTATTTAATGCTTATGCTTTTGATTGCATGACCTTTATAGAATGAATCTCGAAATTCATCTTCCATTTCGAAAATATCGTATTTACTCAAAGGTTCACTGCCAAATCGTTTTAAATGACCTTCATACCACTTTTTTTCCAGTCTTTCAGTGCGGCTTACCATTGATTTAGGCAATAAATGGAAAAAAAGCTCAGGATCATTTTTTAAATAACTGTTGACCATATAATCCTTACAAACCGCCTTTAGGTTGGCATCGGAACCATCTTCAATGCCGGCGAAGCGCTCTAAAGCATGTACTGAAGCACACACTAGCATGATGCTAGATATTGTTATAAGGCTCGCTGCTAATCTCATATTAATCTCCTTTTAATACCTTGATGCCTGGATTTTCGGGGCGACTATGGTTCCTGCAAATGTTCCCATTAATCTAATTACCATCCATGGTTTGTTCATTGGTTAAGTTCCTTTTTAAGCTGATGGGCTTACAGAAAATACTCTTTAAACAGCAAGCCGGTTACCGCCACAAGGGCGACTAAGGGAAAAGCTACAAACAGGCTACGGGCGACTATGGCCAAAGAGTGTCGGCGCTTTTGCAGCGTGATTGGGTAGTCGAAATAGACCAACAGGAAAAGAAGTGGCTTAATCGGGAAGTAGAGGCTCTTCAAACAGATTGATTGGCCCGATTCAAGCGTGATGATGAGTTCGCTGACATCGTAGGTGGTGCGCACGTCGCGCGTGCTGGGCCAATAACGCACGCCTATCTCCTTTATGTCTCGTCGCTGCATTTCCAAAGGGCCCGCTTTGATATCGATAAGGGGACTGCCGGGAATACAGAGCCTTTCAGCGTTAATCTGGCAAACATGGGCTTTCGCCCGACCATAAATACTATTGATAAACAGTTTCTTGAGAAGCAGATAACTTATGGTGGCGCCGATATTTAGCATCAGCCAGGCCTCTGGAAGCATAAGGCTAGGATTGATAAAGGGCAGAATGGCCAATGTCAGTGGGCCAATGAAAAAGAGTATTTCTAACGGCAAGGGCAGCGGGTAGAGCAACCTGGATGACTTGAGGCGAACGTCGCTGTCGCTAGTTAGTTGGTTCTTTCCCTTGAAGTCTGTGGTACCAAACCAGGGGGTGTCGTCAAGGGCTAGCTTTTCCATGCTTATCGGGTTCCTTTTATGCCAAGTGAGCCTGTGAATGCCGCTATTTGAGTAAATAAATCATGTCGTGACAGTCGCCTTGTGGAGCGCCGCGGTAGCTAACCAAAGTTATCAATACTACGAGTGGTTTTAACATTTTTTTATCAGGGATAAAAAATGGCCCCTAGGGGCCATTTTGTCCTTTATTGGTTGGCCTTGGGACACTCTGTTGGTGTCTCGGTTGCCATATTGGCATACTCGGGTTGCAATATCATTGGCTGTATCTGTGCTTTTAACGAAGCCGATTGCCCTGAGCTGTCAGCGCCGCTGGCGATGGTGACTTTATAGGTCTTATGTGTATTTGGACATAAGTCTCTACCCGTTAACGCATCACCGCTGACATTGACAACATCACCAGCAAATTCAATGTAGTAGGTGGCAATACCGTCGTCGGCGCGAATACCTGTTAACTGGACTGTATGTTCACCTTCCTCAAGCGAGACGTTTAGTGGGCCCACCTTGCGTTGAGGTTGGTTGTTGTCATACATCACCTTGTTATTGACCGATAATTTAAACACATCGTCGTTAAAGTTACCATTGTCACCAAAGGTGATCAGTAGCTGGCTTGGTCCAACGAATGGGTATTGATTACTCAATATATTGGCGACCTCCACGGTGATATACCCAGTCACTGCACCATTAGGCACGATAATCACTAGGGTATCTGTGGTGGCAGACTTTACCGCAGCTCTAATACGTTCCCCATTCGCACCGCTAAAGGTGACGATATTGCCCATTGGTTGTTTACTAAAACCAATGCCACTTATCTCTAACTCTGTGCCGGGAGAAGCCTTGTTAGGCGTTATGTTAGTGATCGTGAGATCTGTGCCGATTAGAATTTCATAAGGTACCTCGGCCACCTCATCTCTGTGGTGAACCTCAACCTTTAAGGGGCCTACAGCATTCTCGATTTGGCTTATGTCATTAAGGTCAAAGGTCAGTTCCGTGCCCAGTTTATTGACGCTTACGAAACTGGTGTCGAGCTGCTTCTCACCCTTGCCCAGATCGAAGACTTTCACTTCTGGTTTGGTATCACCAAATACCCCTTTAACGACGGCCATGCCACTTCCGACTATGGTAAATCGCTTAGTTTCTTGGGTCTTCTCAATGGCTCTTGGCGTGATATCTGAGGCCTTTAGTCCCCAGGTAACGATATAGTCGAGCTTGGTCGGCACATCGACCAGATCGTCTATGGTTTTGGCCATATCGACCATAGAGTCCGCAAGCTTACTGGCTTCATATACCGAGGTAATAGTCCCCCAGCCAGGAATAAATTTTTGGGCGACCTTTTGCAGCATTTTGTTGATGAAGTATTTCTCGTCAACCTCTAATGCAGTCAGAAGTGCCATGGTGACTGGGCCGTAGGAGGCACGATTGGTTGGATCTGAGATCACCGCCTTGATCTCTTTGCTGTATAACTCCTTCCCTAGATTAGCCGCAAGGGTCTGCCAGTCGTCAAAACTTGGCTTATCCTTGGCCATTAGTTTGTCGATCTCTGTGCTGATGGCTGGCAGGTATTGATAAACGGCCTTGACGATTGCCAGGGCTGTTGCCTGTTTCTTGTATTTGCTGTCGTTGAGGTCTATGCCCGCCGCATCGAATAATATGGAGTAAAACCGAATGACGACATTATCTATAATGGTCCTGATCGCCAACATCTTACGGGCATCTTGAGCTCGCTTATCGTAGGCCTCTTGTCCCCTGAAGCTGAATGGGCTGGGGCCGAAAATGCCATCAACGCCAGGTGTGATGATCTGGTATAGGCAATCTGTATAGACGCACTTGTCGATAAGGGAATCACTCGACCAGAGCGAAATGCCTAACCAGGTACCAGATTGCGGCCCCATCATGCCCGAATCCCAAGGGGTAGTGATATGGTCGGCAATCGGTTTGTTGAGAGAGGCTAGATCTGTTTTTATCTCTCCTGTTTTGGAATCGATAGGATAGATTCTGGCGCTTAGGTAGAGCTGACTGCGATTTCTTATTTCAACGCAGCCATCGGCATTCAATACTTGGTACCACTTGGGATCGACCCCTTCGCCACAGTTATTCATTATCTCTGTACTGTTTTCGGCGAAGGTTGTGGCCGCCATCGACATGTCGAAGGCTTGCCAAGTGCCATTAGTCTCTGGATAGGAGACTATGCTGGGTTCAATAGCCGATAGTGCCTGGTTGGTACTCGATCCCGCGGCACTGTCATCTAGAGGGGTAAACCTAGCCTTGGAGGGTGACAACGAGGATTTCAGCAAACGCTTTGAGGTTAGCTCTTCCTTGATTTTGGACTCAAACCGATTGAGTAGATCGTAAGCTTCAGCTTTTCTCGCCTTATAGCCGAAGAAGCTCGTATCTTTGGCTAGTGCCGCTTTGGCCTCTGCGAGGTAAGCTTGGTATGCCTGTGTTGTCTGCACTATTTGCATGAACTTCTCTGTGCCGACACCTTTTGCCTCATAGTAATAGTTCATATGAAGTACCAAGCTTGCCAAGGCTGTCGATTCGAAGCTCAATGAGATACTGTCTTGGTTCATGGAATAGACTGTACTCAGGTAGGCTTCGAGTTGGCCGTCGGCACCCTGGGTATAAGAGAAGATGACTTCCGCCTCACTCCCCATTTTCTCCAATTCGAAGCTATTACCATTAAGCGCCTTGGCCATCTCGGGATAGATGCCCCCTATCGCAGCTAAAGGTTTGGCTGAAGGTTCGAGGACGTTAACGGCTATCTCTTGTGTGATGATGAAGGTGATGGGGTTACTCTGTCCGTGAGCATTGCTGACAGAGTAGCTACCACCACTCAATGTCTCTGGCACTGTGGTTCGAACAGTGTTTTCATCGACGAACTGGGCATTGACAGGTTGGTTGTTGAAGAAAACGCTGGTGTCTTCATCAAAGTTGTCACCACTAAGTGTTATCTGTTGGCCTGGTTTGAGGCTTTTAGGGTTAGAACTCATGAGTAGTGGCAGTTCAGCGTCGCCAATTTCAATTGGAAATGGGTCTGATTTATTTGTGCCGATAACAATCGAGAGCGCGCCCTTACCCATATCCTGGGGAAGTAAAAATCTTAGGTGGCTTCTTTGCGATGCGTGTTCGACCTGCTTTGGAAATAGGTTGTAAATTCTGCCATTTATGTTCACCACTAACAGCGTGTTTTCAGACGCACTAGACACTCCTTCGACGGTGAGTTCGAATTCATCCCCGGCTCTGAGATAGTTTTTGATCTTATTCTGCTGGAAGAGGGTGTGCAGAGATTCGATAAAGAGATCGCCTGGCTTGGTCCAGGAGACAATAGTGGCCGGGATTAAACGTTGAGCGTCATTCTTGTCGAAGATATCGTCGTTGTCGTCGTCGTTGTCTAAGTGATCAATGAAATTATCGTTATCCGTGTTAGTGGGATCATTGCTGTTGCCACTTTCTAGTTGATCATCAATACCGTTACCGTCGGCATCGCGCTCAAGGAAGTTGGGGGCGCCGTCATTGTCCAAATCTTCCATGCCTTCGATGGAATCGTTGAAACTATCGCCGTCTGAGTCGGTATCTAACCAATTGGGAATGCCGTCCCTGTCTGTGTCTAGCCCTAGACTCTCCAAGGCCATACTGAATTCGATACCGTCAATGATCTTGTCTTTATCTTGATCATTTTCATTGATATCTGCGCCTAAGGCGGGCTCTTTCGTATCGTCGAATCCGTCGATATCCTGATCGTTAAACATAGTCACTTGATAGGTGAGGTCGCTACCGCCAGCATAGTTCTCATCTATGATACTGAGCTGATAAGTACCTGGTGTATAGACGGGAAAGTTCACTACATAGGTATTTGCACGAGTGTATCGATATAGTTGAATGTCATTAATGACCAAACCATTGGCATCTGAAACATAAACCTGAGGTTTAAACCTTGCCGAAGGTGAAGTGAAATAGGCTGTGTAAGATTGCGGCTTATCGACATGGAATTTAAACAGGTCGCCTTTATCAAACTCTGAGTCAATGACACCTTGTACCCTGACGCCGAGATCGATTTCGATTGGGGTGGCTACCGCAGGATTGTCATTTGGCTCTTGTTCTACAAACAGAGGATAAGCATGCTTGCTGGCATCAAACGGATAATCATCCAATTCATCCACCACGCCGTCACCATCTTCATCCCTGTTTTCCCAGGTGCCCACCTGAGGTGGCTCTGTGGGATCGGTAGGATCCGTAGGTTCGGTCGGCTCAGTTGGATTGGTGGGATCTACAGGGTCCACAGGATCTGTCGGCACCTGAGAGTTAGGGCCTTCTCCCTCTTTGAGTTCGCCGTTACACCCCGTTATTGCCAGGGTCGAGGTCAGCATGAGTGCCAGCCAATGTTGCTTGGTCAGGCGAGACGTGTGTTTCATTTTATATATCCCTATGATTTTACAAGGTCCAGAATTCTTGTTTGGTATTGAATATTGGGTTTAGCTGTTTCGCTGAGCTTACATTCGAAATGGTGTCTGCATACGCATCAGTCCCTGAGCCGTGATTGCCAAATACGTATCACCTGTTGCCAATCCCAGCACGTTGCAGGCCAGCTGTTCCCGGCTTGGGTTATAGAAGGGGGAGGTGACTATCTCCTTAATGAGGTAGTTGGCAAAGGGGACGATCAGCTTTTGGCACCAGCGCACCTCTATCTGCAGCAGGTTGGCGTCCTGCACATTCAGTTGTCGGTTATTGCCCACGTTCTTGGGGGCTGGGTCACGAAACATCAGGTTGTTGTTGGGGATCTCATAGCGAGAGCCTGTGTCATATCGACTTCGCACCTTGAAGCGGTCGAAGGTTTCTCTGTCAGGGCTGAGTATGGTTATTTGACTTTGTACCAAGGTGGCGAGTCTTGCCTTGGCGAAGGCCTGAACCGTGTCACTCGTGCCCGTGCCGTGGGCAAATAGCGGCATCATCCCCTGGGCCAGCCCTTTGCGCATCTCGTCAATATTGCCATGGTGTAGGGTGCCGGCCCGAACGGCGGCAACCGTGGCCGCATCCAGGGTGCTCTTGCTGGTATAGATAAAGGCCCACTGCACGATCAACATCATGGCAACCAGAATGATGGGAATAAGAAACGGCAGGGCAAGGCTGAACTCAAACATACTCTGCCCTCGCTGTTTCGATCGTGCCGCTATCATAGCCCCGCCTGTGCCGTCGTTTGTGGCTGGCTCTGCAGCTGATTGAGGGCGTCGAGCAGCGCCTTGATTTGACGGCCCACGGCAGAGTCGGCATCGCCCTGGTTGCTGGCGGTATTGAGCGCATTGGTGGACTGCTTGATACGCACCAATCCCATGTTGTACCAGGCTTTTTGGTTATTTGGCTCTAGCTCGATGCAGCGTCGATAGGCGGCGATGGCCGCTTCATGGCGGTTGGTACGGGTATAGATGTTACCCAGGCGAAACCAGGCGGGCGCATAGTTAGGTACGCTCTTTAGCACCTCGAGATAGAGGCTCTCCGCTTGGTCCAACATGGCCAGTTTGTAGGCATGCTCCGCCTGAGACTGAATCGCCATGATCTGCTCGTTGCCCTGGTGCTCAGGCTTCTGAGGCGTCGATGAACAGGCGCCGAGTAGTGCGGTAACGGCGACGAATAGCGAGAGGCGTATTAGTTTGCCCATGTCAAAATATCTCCGGGTTTTATCTGTTTGTGGATGGAGTTGCCTGCGGCCAGCTCCAAAACCTGGGTGGCACCTCGACAAGCACTGCTGCGCCAGGGCTTAAGATTTCGGGTGATCTTAAGTACCTTGTTGTTTTTATTGAGGTAGACGATATCTAGCGCATAGCGCATCCCTAAGGTATGCACCGAGCTGCAGGGAGCGATAAGCATCCCCTGCTCGTGAGAGAGGGGGCGACGACCTAACAGTCCTCTGAGTCTGAGCCAGGGAGTATCGGCCACGAAGACTTCGGTGATCGCCTGTCCGTTTGGGGTTTTCAGTGTGGTTTTCTTCATGTTAGAGCTCATACATAAACTTCATGGCAATCGGGAAGGCCAAGATCATAAAGGTCACGGGAAAGATGAAGACGATCAGCGGGAAGACCAGCTTGACTGGTGCCTCCAGAGCCTTCTTCTCGGCGCGCTGAAAACGCTCTATTCGGCGTTGATCCGACTGGATCCTCAGTGTCTGGCCCAGGCTGGCACCGGTTCTTTCCGCCTGTGCCAGGGCGCTGACCAGGCTGTTGACCTCGGTCACCTGCACACGATCGGCCATGTTACGAAACGCCTGGGCACGTGACATACCGGCGCGCATGTCGCGAATTACCTTCTCAAATTCGATGCGCAGTGGTCCGGCGGGGCCGCGCTCGACCGCCTGACTGAGTGCGCCCGTCATGTTGAGGCCCGCCTCGATCGACATGGTGAGGTAGTCCAGATACACGGGCAGGCTCTTGACGATCAGCCCCTGGCGTTTCTTACGCAGATCGTTGAGGGTCATCACAGGCAGAAAGTAACCGAACACGGCGGCCAGCAGCAGATATTGAGGCACATAGGCGTCGAGCATGGCACTACATATGAGCGTCAGCCCCAGGCTAAATAGGGTGCTCAGGATGCGGATGGCAAAGTATTGCTCGGCGGTCATTATGTAAGATAACCCTGAGACCTGGAGCTTCTTGGAGACCCGCTCCAGATAATCGACGCTGAGGTTCTCACTGACATAGAAGGCCAGCAGGCGCACCAGGGGCCAGATAAGCTTAAGACCCGGCGAAAGCGGGTCCATAAATTCACGGTTTTCCTTCGGGACTCTGTGGTAGATGCGAGCGCAGCTTACGGTCAGGAAAACGAAGGAGATCACGAAGCAGGCGACAATAAGATTGACCATGATATTTCCTATACGTCTATCGCGACGATCTTACGGATCGACAGGTAGCCACTGGTGAGCATGATGATGACCAGGGCAATCAGGGCCCACCCCATAGGCTCGGTGAGAATACGGCCCATGGCGGAGGGCTCCATGTGGTAGAGCACCACGCCGATAAAGACGGGTAGCAGGGTCATCACTATCCCTTGCATCTTGCCCTGAGAGGTCAACGCATCGATCTTGCCTTCCATCTCTATCTTCTTACGCAGGGTGGCAGAGAGTCGCAGCAGCACCTCCGCCAGGTTGCCCCCGACCTCGCGGGAGATCTGCATGCCAGCGGTCACCAGCTGAAACTCCTCTTCGGGGATACGCTTAAACATGTTGTCCAGCGCCGTGTTGAACTCCACCCCCAGGCGCTGCTCGCGCAGGAAGAGCTGAAACTCTTGCTTGATCGGCGCCTCCATCTCTTCGGCCATAAACTCGATGGCGTTGCTGACGTTGGCCCCCGACTGCATCGAAGAGGCGATCATGTTGAGTGCATCGGGCAGCTGGTGGACAAACTTGCGGCGACGGCGCTTATGCAGGAACTGATAGGCGAAGCGCGGTAGCAGCGCCAGTGCGATACTCAGTAAAATCCCCAGCACCCAGGAGCCGAAGAAGAGCCGCACCAGGAAAGGCACCGCCAACAGGGTCAGCATGTTGATGACAAACAGCTGCCTAGGTTCGATAAACAGGAACATATCGAACAGGTTGGTGCGGGCCGAGCTGGTAAAGGTTTCCTGATAGCGTTTGGCGAAGCGTGTCGACAGATGCTTAAGCGCCCACACCAGTATGGTGACCGAGGCGAATGCCAGCATGGCGGCGATTAACGGACTACTCATAGCGGCTATCCTTGTCGAAGATATCCAGACGCACGGCGATCCCTTGTTTTCTTAGCTGTTCGTAAAACTCGGGCAGAGTGCCGGTTGCGGTGTAATAGCCCTGTACCTTGCCCTGCTCGTCGAAGCCGGTCTGCTGGAATTTGAAGATCTCCGACAGTTGCACCACAGTGCCTTCGATGCCAGTAACTTCACAGATGCTGGTGACTCGGCGCGAGCCGTCACAGAAGCGCGACTGCTGCACTATGATGTTGACCGCCGAGGTGATCTGCTCGCGGATCGCAGTGACAGGTAGATCCATTCCCGCCATCATCACCATCACCTCGAGACGTGAGATACAGTCTCTTGGCGAGTTGGAGTGGGCCGTGGTGAGCGAGCCGTCGTGACCCGTGTTCATTGCCTGCAGCATGTCGAGCGCCTCACCGCCACGACACTCACCGATCACCACGCGATCGGGACGCATCCGTAGGCAGTTCTTCACCAGATCGCGGATCTCGATGGCACCTTTGCCCTCCTGGTTAGGGGGACGGGCCTCAAGGGAGACCAGGTTAGGCTGATAGAGCTGAAGTTCGGCGGCATCTTCCACCGTAACGATACGTTCATTGTCTGGAATGAAGTTAGACAGTACGTTCAGCAGGGTAGTCTTACCCGAGCCAGTCCCCCCGGAGATGACGACGTTGCGCTTCTGCTTCACGGCGATCTCAAGAAACTCCGCCATGGCCTGGCTCATGGAGCCAAAGGCCACCAGATCGTTGCAGCTCAGGCGTCGCTGCATGAATTTACGTATGGTGATGCAGGGCCCCTTGAGTGCCAGCGGGGGGATCACCGCATTCACGCGGGAACCATCCTTGAGGCGGGCATCCACCATGGGGGAGCTCTCATCGATACGTCGGCCTATGGGGGTCACGATTCGTTCGATGGCGCCGAGTACTGCCTGATCGTCGGAGAAGGCGATATCCGACAGGTAGAGGTTACCCGCCTTCTCATAGAAGATCTGATCATGGCTGTTGACCATGATCTCAGTGACATCCGGGTCGGCAATCAGCCCCTCGAGCGGCCCTAGGCCTATGGTCTCGTCCAATACCTCTTTGGTCAGCGCCGAGATCTCGATATCGTCGGGTAACTTAAAGTTGTCGATGATCTGCTTGAGCAGCACCTCACTCTGTGCGCGCAGCTCGGTATCACTCATCTCGTTAACGTTAACCCGGCGTAGATCCATCTGCTTGAGTAGCTCGGTATGCACCTTGCGGCGCCACTCGTTGCGTCTCTGAATCTGGGCGCTCTGCTCCGTCACTATTGGAGGCTGCGCCTCGGCAGAGGTTACGGCTGCAGCGGCCACGGGAGCGGCTGATGCCACGACGGGCGCTGCAGGTGGCGGTGGCGTCTCGGCGGGGGCACTTGCCTGAAATTGCGGATCGCTGCTCTGTACCCTGAGTTGATAATCGCCCACCTGAATCTTGTCGTTGAGGGTGAGGGGACCGAACTCCTGATGTTTCTCGTCGTTCACGCGTACGCCGGTACGGCTCTTGTTGTCGACGATGAAGATCCCCTCCTCATTTTGCCGCAGGGTGGCGTGATGCTTGGAGATCTTAAAGCCCCGAAGGACGATCAGCTGATCGGGATCTTTACCCACACGGCATTCGCGGTGGATACATTGAAACTCGCCGACCTTGGTGCCCTTGGTGGTGCTGACTAAGATGTTAAACATGAGCTGCTCCTAGTCCAAGATATAGAAAGCTTCGAGCTTGGTGGCTTCTTCCGCCATCTCCATGCCGCGATTGAGTTGAGTGTCATGCTCCTCCTGCCCCGGATAGACCACCACAGGGGTGACGAAGATGACCAACTCTGTCTTGTCGTCTTTAAAGTCGCGGGACTTGAAGAGTTCACCCAGGATGGGGATATCGCCAAGCAGAGGGAACTTGTTGACTATCTTGGACATTTCACTGTTGACCAGGCCAGAGATCACTATGGTCTCGTTGTTCTTCACGTTGATCACAGACTCGGTGCGGCGGGTCAGCATACCTGGCACACCATCGACGGCTACAGAAGGATCGATTGAGCTGACTTCGGCCATGACCCGGCTGACGATATTTTGTTGCTCGTCTACCACAGGCTCGATGTCCAGCTTGATGCCGTACTCTTTATATTCGACATCCACGGCGCCCAGGCCGCTGACGCTGCGGATAGGGAACTCGCCACCGGCCAGGAAGCTGGCCGACTCGCCGCTGCGGGTGGTCAGATTAGGCTGCGCCAGCAGGCGGGCATCGCCCTTTTCAGATAGCAATTGGATCTGGCTGCCGATACCCGAGACGATACCCAGCGAGCTCCAGCCACGGGTATCTAAGACGCCTATGTTCTCGGTAATGGATTTGGTGATCGCCTCTGTGTATTGGCCGGGTGAGGCGACGTTGAAGATAGGGTTGGCGGTAAAGCCTTTGGCCACACCATATGCCGGACCGGCCATGGAGGTTTCCCACTTGATGCCGACGTTGTTGAGGGTCGATTTGTTGAACTCGACTATCTTGACCTGCATCTTCACCATGGGTGACATTGTCTTGGCAAACTTGAGGTATTTCACCAGGGAAACGACGTTAGGATCGCCTTCGAGGATCTTCTCCAGCTGTTCTTTCTGGGCAAGGTCGGCTTCGCCCTGAACTATGATCAGGCCATCGCTCTCTGAGACTGTGAGCGACGGGAAGGCGGCGAGCATCTTCTTGACCATGGTCGTGGTACGCAGGCTGTTGTCTGGGGTGACGGTGAGGCTGAGCTTGATCAGCTTGCCATCTTTCTGCCATAGCTGCAGGTCGGTATTGCCCGGAGCCTCGCCGATCAGCAAGACGCCCTTGTTGTCGACGACCTTGGCGCTGAGCACCTTGCCGTTACCCACGACGATACGCTCGACGTTGGCGGCCTTATAGAGTTCGACTGCGCCGACATAGAGCTTCATGGGGCGGTTGTTGTGCGCCATGCTGGAGGCGGGCAGCAGTAGACATATCCAAAAAAATGCGAAAATTTTCAATGTTTTCATAGTACGGCTTTATCTTTTTGTTGGCTGAGTTGCTCTAGCATCTCTTTGGGAAGCGGGTAGGTTTGGGTACTGGTCTTGATGCCACTGCCACCGGTGATCACCTCAACGGCAAGCTCGTGGTTTTCCTCATCGCGATTAAACAGCTGGCCTTCATGCATAGAGATAAACTCCAGCGCGCTAGACTCCTTCTGATTTCTAAGCAGGGTGACAAAATCGCCTTTCTGTTTTGCCAGTGAGACGCGCGCCGCATCGTTGACCGATAGCGCCAGAGTCACTGTGTTATAGGCGTTGGGGTTGTCGTAAAGGGTGTCGACCAACTCGGGATTGACATCTATGCTGCGTCTGCCTGTGGCCAGCACAGTGACATCTTCCAGTAGTAGCTGAAGTCGTTTTCGCTCGCCATCGCGTCCCTCTTCTTTGAAGGAGAGCAGCAGGTCGATATGATCCGAGGGCACCAGCATGCCGGCACTCGAGTTAATCTCATCAATATCTATGGTGACGGCACGTTGGCCCTCTTTAAGAATGTCGGAGAACTGCGCCACGCGCATGCCGGGCAGATAGGTCTCGATCAGCGGGCGGCCCGGTGCCATGGGTTGTAGCAACATCTGACCTGAGACCTCGCCGAAGCGGCTGGGGTGTATGGCGTCCAGGGGCAGGGTATCGGCGCGGATCTGACGCACAGACATGTTGGCCTGGGAGATGATGTCGCCCTTTTTCAGAGGCTGGGTGGCGACGATGACGTCGGCCATCGCAATGTTGTCCTTGGTTAACTCATCTCTGAGTTCCTGCTCTTTGGTTATGAAGTAGTTCTTGGTCGCCCAGGCCGAAATACCACCTAAGATCAAGGCAATAACTAGCAGCACCCAATTGAAGTCAATTGATTTTAATTTCATCGTTAAACCTGAAGTTAGTTGGGGAGTATCGAGAGCGATTTCGTATAGGCAAACGCCGTATACCACTCGGTGAGGGCATCGGCGCAGAGATCTAGTACATTGTTATCATTGCTGACGGGGGTGAGCATAGCGGCGACTAAGGCGCCGCATACCACCAGGTATTCGACGCTGGCCTGGCCCCGACAGCGGGTGTTGCTTAACTGCATGGGTTCATCATCCTTGTTTCACTTGATTGGCAACTATGTAAACTTGCGAATTACGGGTGTCGAAACTGATGTCGACGCTGTTGGTTCCCTGGCTCATCTGAAGAGCGGCCTTGCCCGATTGGGTATCGAGTATGGCGGTCTCTTCCACCCAGCCCCGCTGCTGATAGTGGCGACGGTAGTAGTGATAGTTGCTGGAAAGGCTACGAGTGCTGCTCAGTATGATAGTGCGCCCCTGCTTGTAGAGGTCGGTGGAGGCGATATCTGACAGCACTGTGGCGCCGCTGGGCTGGGGGAAGGTGTTGCGTCTAACCCTAGCCAGTTCATTTTCTTCCATGTTCTTAGTGATGCCGACAAAGGCGGTGACGCCATCTAATTGCTGGCTGATGCGGGCGGTCAGCAGATAAGGGGGTTGCAGACTGTTGATCACTAAGTCGCCGTTAAAGGGGCGGGAATCGAAGCGTTCGCTATCTTTCTGCCAGGCCTTAGTAAAAAAGGCTGCCAGCTGGGCCTGGGTCTGGGTGTCTTTGACCACCCAGGTCTTCATGGGGTAGCCGTTGTAGCGCATCTCATCGGCGACTATCTCTACCTTGGCGGTGTCGGGAAAATTTACTTCAGGCCAGTCGCTTGCCTGTGTAAGGCCGGTGAATAGGACGAGAATAAGGGGGAAAAGCGATTTCATGGGGTCAGCCTCCACAGTTCTTGGTGCCATAGGTACATAGGCGGTTGGCGGGCAGCACATCGGGTTCGACGAAACCTAGCTTCAGCGAGTTGGACTTGATCTCCTTGCCGAAGGGGATAATGCCGATAAGGTTCTGGGCGGTGCGGATCACGCCAACGTCCATATAGTTGGTCAGCACCAAGCGTCTTACCCGGTTTCTCACATGGTAGGGGCCGGCGGCGTTCCAGCCTGAGGCGAGCAGGGCGCTTTGCCCCTCGACGCTCAGGTTTAGTTGGTCGAATGGACTCATTTCGAGGTTTTCCAGATCTGTCTTGACCTGGGTGCGATAGAACTGATCTCTGGGCAGTTTAAAGCCGGTAAAAGAGAGCATGCCGACGGCTCGTTCGACACTTGCGCCATAGGTCCCAGGTGTTCCAGAACCTTGCTGACTGCCGCTAATTCTGGCCAGTTCCTGTTCATCTTTGGCCGACTCCTGCAGGTTCTTTAACAGCAGGCTATTTGTGCCGTCGCGCTTGAGGGGATATTTGAGTAGCGGGTGGACATTATTGTCCCAGCTCCATTGATCCTTTTGGCGGGTCGCTATCTTGCGGCCATCTTGCTGATAGAAGCGCCAGGGCAGGTATTGCATCTGCTCTTCATCTGAGCGAATGGCCACATAGAGGCCGCTGCGGCTTGGCATTCTGTCGGGGCGTCCCTCTTTCCAAACGGTGCGTTCCCAGGCGTTATAGTGCGCGGCCTGATCTGCCCTGTGCTGGGCGCTAGAGACCTTAGCCAGTAAGGGGAAGATGATCAGCAGGGGGACAATCACAAAGCTGAGCCCTACGACACTCTCGACCAAGGCCTGGCCCTTTTGTCTGTTGGCCATTAGAGCATCCTCGTTAAGGCCAGCACTGTGCTGCGCTCGCCGTTGGTGGAGTCGGTCAGACGGGTCTGCCAGAAAGGGTTATAGAGGTTGCCATATTCGTGGCGGCCATCGCGTCTAGCCCAGGAAGAGGTGATTTGCATCAGATCTCTTGGGCGTGAGTAGTAGGCCTGCGCTGTCGCCAGGGCCGTCATGCGATTGCCGAGCATCTCTTCGTCTTTTGCCGGGTTAAGGCCATCGCCCACCAGTTGCACACTGCTTGATGTGCCGACATTGTTGCGTTTTTTAGAGACCACAATGGCGATGTTATCCGTCTGACTCTTCTTGTTGGCGCTGCTTGAGAGACCGAAGAAGGGGCGGACACCATTGTAATCGCCACGGGTTTCCTGGGCGTAACCTGCGTATCGGGATGCAGTACGGTTGATGCGGCGACTGCTGCCCCAGGTTTGGCGATCACCTTCGCGGGGAATATCGGCGCGATCATCCGAGCTGGTCGAGCCCCAGCCGAGCGGGATCTCTCTGTATCCGCGCCAACGGCAACCGGACCAACTACAACGAAACTTGGAGAGGTGGAAGCTGATGGTATCCATAGAGGTCCAGGATTCAGCCTGCCTATCGTCGTAGGCTATCAGATCGCTACCACCGGTTTTCTGGGTCTTCCAACGTATAGGGAAGACGGTCATCGACCAGATCCCCCCAAGTTTATAGGTTCTGTTTTTACTGAAGGGATCGCGTGACGCCAGAGTCACACCGATGAAATCTTTAAACTGGGTCTCTTTGCTATTGGGGTTGCGGCTATGGCGCTTCTGGAACGATATCCAGGTATCTTTCACATCGACAAACAGTAGTGGATTTTGCGCCAGATCCAGCCTGGCATCGCTATCATTGGCCTTGACCACCTTGCCGGCCGATTCGATGCTGGAGGCCATGCCAGCGTAGTGGATAACCTGTTGTGAGCTGCTCAAGGTCCAGAGAATGGCGTCTTCGGCGTAGATCAAGCCTTCAAATACGGGTTGCGCCACCTGATTGATGGTGCCGACCGCCTTCTCGATGCCTGCGAGCACCTGGCCAAGATAAGGTACCCAGCAGAGGGTTGTGCAGGCATTTTGTGCGAATTGGTCTGTCATGTTGAACCAGGAGGAGAGCCCGACCATCTGGGCGATGGCGACTTGATTCGCGACAGATGCACGGTTGGTATAGGCCTTGAAGTTGAAATCTCGGGCGGCAAAGGTCGCGACGCTGTAGGCCGTGTTGTCGGCAGTATTCTGCAGCTTGGTCGCGTTGAGATTGACCTTGGTTGTATTAAAACTGTAGAGCACAGACATGAGTGCGAGCGACATCAGCATTAAAGACAATGCCATGGCCTGCCCTCGCTGTTTGGAGCGCATGGTATTTGGTTTCATAGGAGTCTCTTGGCTAGTCGAAAAGGCTGGGGTTAATCTACGCCGCTACCTGAGCCACTACCTGAGCCGGTACCACCACTGGCACTATTCGCCCCTTGGTCATAGTTACCTAGGTTGTAATCCTGGTTGGCCACACCATTTGCTGCGGTGGCTGCGCCTTGTGCTTGACCTATTTGACCGTTAGCGCTCTGCCCTGAGACCTCGGCGGAAAGGCCGGCGACTTGATTACGCACCGTCTTGCCGAAGAAGCTGTAGACGCCAATTGCCGAGACGGCGATTAAGGCGACTATGATGATATATTCGGTCATGCCCTGACCTTGTATGTGTATCTTTTTCACCATAAGTTCCTTTTATGATTTATGGAAAGGCAAGTGCCTTGGCACTTGCCTTAGTCTTGACCCCAAAACAGGTTTAACGCTTATAGGGTTAGTTAGTACCACCAGCGCTGCTGTTTGCAGCTTGGTCGTATGTACCTAGGTTGTAATCCTGGTTGGCAACACCATTTGCTGCGGTGGCAGCGCCTTGTGCTTGACCAATTTGACCGTCGGCGCTTTGACCTGACATTTCGGCAGACAGACCGGCAACCTGGTTACGGATCGTCTTACCGAAGAAGCTGTATACCCCGATGGCAGATACGGCAATCAGTGCGACAATGATGATATATTCGGTCATACCTTGACCACGTTGCTTTTTCTTTAACATCTCTTTTCTCCTTGAGAATATATAATTAAGACTCGGTTATTTTATCGTCATACCTTAGTGTCTCAATTATCCCTAGGAATAATATTGCCCAGTTGAACCTACCCGTTATTATTATTTTCCTACCTATAACTGATTATATTTAACCAGGAGTTGTCCTCGGCTCTTACAATCGGTTTTTTTGTAAATGTTTTGTAAATGCATCTTGATGGTATTTATTGAAACGTTCATTTTATTTGCGGCTTCTGAGTTACTCAGGCCTTTACAGATAAAAGAGAGCACCTCTTTCTCTTTCTTGGTGATCCCTTGAAACAGTGCATGTTGCTCTGAGGCTTTAGCCGGTTTTTGTTGTGTCTGAATATAGTGTGACAGGGCGCTCAGGCTAAAAAACAGGTTGCCCTCGAGTACATTGTCGAGCATCTGCATGATGGCATGTGCCGGGCTGCACGCCTTGGTTGCACCACTAAATCCATGTTTTATCAGGGTGAGCTCATCATCCATCGAGAGGTTTTCGCAGATGGCGATATGTTTGCCTGCCGACAGAAGCTCAGGATCTATCTGACCGAGTTCGCCGTGAACGTCTTTGAGGAAATGAAACAGAATCTTGGGGGCTTTCTGTGGGTTGTGCCAGGCCGCTAGCGGCGTAATGCTGGCATTAACCTTTAAATTGAGTAGCCCAGAAATATTCTTTAACAGCTGAATATTTTTCGGCGACCGGCTTAGGGTAAATAATTCACCATTATACATTTCACGTCCTTATGAGATTTATAATGTACTACTTTGTTACTAATAGGGTTTGTTTATTTTTTTCGAGCGTAAGACTTTATTATGACTAAATTATTAAACGCTCGTTTATTTGTTCACATTCTATATAAGAAGGAATTAATATCAAGAGGCGATAACTTATGACTTATATCCTTTCGGGCAGGGATCAACTCCTTGCACTCGTGATCAGGCATAGCTTGTTCGGTGCCTTTGTGTCATACGACAGCTGATGTGGGACTAAGATGTGGGATGAAGTTGTGGGGAGAAGATGAGCTGCACAGAGGCGACAGCTTGTCGCCCCTTTTGGATGCCCTGTCTTTGGCGCCCTCTCTTTAGCGCCTGATCATTGGAATGAGGTTAGTCTACCGAGGTGACCTTGAGCTGCCAGTCGGGTAGCTTCTCTTCGAGATCCGGCCTGATACGTGCTAGATCGCCGCGGATGACGATTACAGGCTCTTGGCCAAAGTGTGCTTGTGCCAAGGCTTGTAGCGCCTCTGGGGTTAACGTTTGCCAGCGTTTGAGTCGCGCTGTCATAGCGTCGCTGCCTGCTTGGCGTGCAATGGCCTGGCTGTAATCTTCGATGCGATGGCCAGGATCGTCTTGGCGCAGGGCGATCTGGCTAAACTGCGAGGTCTTCAGCGCGGCAAGCTCCGCCGCTGAAGGCGGGGCTTCTGCCGCCAGTGCCAGGTGATCCAAGATGCCACGAATAAAGGCGCCAGTATGTTGCTGTTGGGTGGCGCCGTAGTATTTGAGGATGCGCGCCATAGGATTGTTGAAGCAGCGGCCATAGATGCCATAGGTAAGACCCCTCTGCTCCCTGAGATCGAAGTAGAGGCGGCCAGAGAAGCTACGCCCGAGCCAGCGACTCAGGGCTTCGCAGGCAAACGCCGAATCCTCTTGGTCATCTAATCCTATAGGCAGGTGATAGCCGATCCGCACCTGAGTCTGTACCGTGTCCGGCGCATCGATGACAAACAGCTGCTTGCCATAGGGACTAAAGGTATCGACGAAGCGCTCTCTCTGCCTCTGCTGAGCACCCAGTTGGCTCAGGCTCGCGGTAAGTTGCTCCCTTAAGCTGTCATCCACCTGAGGGACGCCCTCCAGTAACAGATGCCATTGGCTCTGTGCCTTGGTTTGTTCGAGTAGGGCCAGCAGCTGAGGCGTGTCCAGGCTTTGCTGAAGCTCCCTGTTATTCAGGGCCTTATTGTAGGGATGAGCGCTGCCGAGGATCTTGTCGGCCCAGACCTCTTCTATCTCGCTGCCATTAAAGGCTCTGATATGTTTATCCAGGGCCAGCTGACGTTTGAGTCTCGGCAGATCAAGCTGGCCGTAGGAGTCTGACGACCAGCTCTGGGCCAAGACATCGACCGCCTGCGCCAATTCTGATGCCGGGCATTTGAGGCTGAGCCTGAGACCATGGATGCTGGGGTGTATGGTCAGTCCTTCGATACAGGGCAGGTCGTGCTGGTTGGCCAGTTTGACGCTAAGCTGCTGCAGCGCCGTATGCATAATATCGAGATTTTCATAGGGGGCATCCGGGCTCACGGCTAGCAGGTGTATGCCTACCAACTGGGAGGGCGTGCCGGGGAGTAGATGCAGGCTTAGCTCGTCTGACAGCGAGATAACCTCAGGCGGCGCCAAAGGCGTAAACTCTTTTTTCGCCAGCGTCGGCGCATTGGTCGGCGCGGTAAAACTCGGTACCTTAGGCGCTTCAACCTGGGTGAAGCTTAAGCGGGTCTGCTGGCAGCCACCACTCCAGAGGCAGCCAATGAGGATGAGGAGTACGCTTATGGGTCTCATAGCACCTTCTCCTCCAGTGAATCGGACAGGCCTTCGGGCAGCCACTCTAATATCGCCTTGCCCCAACGAATATACCAGGGGGGCAGCAGGTCGAGGCGAACATACCCGGGGCTTAGATAGTACTGGGTGACCCGTTTGATATCCTCTTGAGTTACCGCCGCAATGCGCTCCCAGGGGGCGGTGAGGGGATGTTCTCTATCCCTTTGTTGGCTGGCGCTGAGTAGATTGGCCAGGCTGACATCATTGTCTAGCTTGCTCAGCTGGGTGAGTAGCCAATGGCGTTTGAGTTGATCGAGCTCGAGCGGCGTTACCCCCTGGCTTGCCAGAGTATCCACCATGCCAGTGATGCGCTGGCTGAGATCGTCGAGGGAGATCTTGGCTCTGGGCACTAGGATCAGGTTCATCACGCCAAGGTGCTCCATGGAGAGGGGGACAGAGTAATGCAGCAGGGTGTCGGGCGCCTTGAGGTTCATCTGCTCCAGCATGCTGGTGCGGTTCTGCAGCAGATAATCTTCGACCAGGGTGATGGCGGCGGCATCGGGATGTAAGGCGCCTACCGTGTGCCAGGCCAACATCAGCCCAGGCCAGGGGCCACGGCTATCGACTATCTCGCCTCGCACCGGCTGGCGCTCGACGGCCAGCGGCGAGAAGTGTGCCTGGGGACGCTTGGGTTTCTGCCAACTGCCGAAGTACTTATCTACCCAAGATAAGGCTTGCGGCGGCAAGTCGCCGACGATGGCCAGTTGCATGGCATCGGGGCGGTAGAAGTCATGGTGGAACCGATTCAGGCTGGCGGGCGTGGCCGCCGACACATCGTCAACTGAGCCGATCACCGCATGGCCATAGGGGCTGCCCTTTACCTGATTGAGCAGGAAGGTCATGGCTGGGCGGATATAGGGCTGGTTGTCTATGGTGGTGGCCATCTCCTCGAGTACCGTCTGCTGTTGATTGCGCACCGTTTCGTCGCTGAGCAGGGGACGGATGAAACGGTCCGATTCGAGCCAGAGTGCCAGCTCTAGCGCCTGACTGGGGAGGTTGACATAGTAGTTGGTGGCATCGAAGAAGGTGCTGGCGTTGAAATAGCCACTGTTGGCGCTCATGGTCTGGCCATAGCTGTCGCCCGGGGCATTTTCGCTGCCCTTGAACAGCATATGCTCGAACAGGTGGGCGTAGCCCGACTCACCCTCGAGTTCGTTGCGCGAGCCTACCGCAAACTGGCTGGATAGGGCGACGCTCTGCTTGTTGGGCAGCACCAGCAGATAGAGGCTCAGGCCGTTATCCAATTCGTGCCGGCTAAGTTGCTGCTCCAGCTGATAGAGGGGCGCGGCCAGTGTCTCCAGGCTGGGCTCGCTGGCCATGGCACTCACGCTCACGCCTATGAGGCTGAGCAGGGAGGCGAGCAGGGAATAGCGTGTCGGGCTTGGCATCTTATTGTATTTTCTGAAATTGACTTACTTTAACCCTATCCGTTTTGCTAGGCGGTGTAAATTACCCGAATCGACCTCGAGATCCCTGGCGGTGGCGGCCCAGTTATTATCGTGCTGGCTCAGGGTTTGGCGTATGTAGTCGGCCTGAAAGGCTTCGGTCGCCTGCTTGAGGCTGCCGCTAAATTGCGGCGCCAGGGTTTTACCGCTGCTTTGGACGGCGCGTGGTGCCTGGTTGGCGAACTCGAAATGCTCGGGATTGATGACGCCGTTACTGCCGGACGACTGGGCCCTCGCCAGAATGGCCGCCCGGTAGATGCTGTGCTCCAGCTCCCTGACGTTGCCGGGCCATTGGTAGCACTCCAGCATGGCAAGACTGGTCGGGCTGAGCCTCAGGGTCTGCAGCCCAAGTTGTTGACGGCAGCGCTCGACGAAGAAGCCGCTCAGCAGGGTAATGTCTTGCTCACGCTCTCTCAGTGGCGGCGCGATCAGCGGGAAGACGCTGAGTCTGTGATAGAGGTCGGCGCGAAAGCGTCCCGCCAGCACCTCGTTCTTCAGATTCTTGTTGGTGGCGGCGATGATCCTCACATCCACCTTGAGGCTGCGATCGTCGCCGACTCTTTGTAGATCGCCATATTGCAACACCCTCAGCAGTTTAGCCTGTAGGGTCAGCGGCAGCTCGCCTATCTCATCGAGAAACAGCGAGCCCTTGTCGGCCATCTCGAACTTGCCGCTGCGATTGCTGACGGCGCCGGTAAAGGCCCCTTTGACATGACCAAACAGCTCACTCTCGGCCACAGATTCGGGCAGGGCGGCGCAGTTGAGGTAGACCAGCGGCTGGCTGGCGCGCATGGAGCCCTGGTGGATCTCATGGGCGATCAACTCCTTGCCTGTGCCTGTCTCGCCCATGATGAGCACGTTGAGATCCGTCGGCGCCACCACGGCGATCTCCTGCTTAAGGTTGTTCATCACCTGTGACTGGCCGATGATCTCCTTGGTGCCTTCCTTACTCTGGCTAGTGCTGTCGCCCTTGTCCCATTGTGCCTGCAGCGCCTGCTTCTCCAGCTTGTCGATCAGCAGGGCGTTGTTGAGCGACGCCGAGGCGATGGCGCTGATTCCCCGCAGCTGCTCGTTGGTGAAAGACTTAAACTGATCCGGATCGAAGCCGTCTATGGTGACGGCGCCTATCAGGCTGCCATCGGCCAGCAGCGGCAGGCCGATACAGGCGTGTACCGTGAGGTTGTCCCCCTGATTGGGGATCAGGCCGTCGTAAGGATCGGGCAGATCGCTGTCGGCGGGAAAGCGCACCACATCACCGGCGCGGGCAATCGCCTCGAGCCTTGGGTGTTCATGGAGCACGAAGCGGCGGCCCAGTACATCTGGGCTAAGGCCGTTGATGGCCAATGGGGTAAACTGCTGACCCTTAAATTCCAGCAGTGCGGCGGCGTCGCACTGCATGCTTTCCCTGATGGTGTCGAGCAGGCGTGAGAACCTGTCATGATTGGACAATCCCGAGGTGATATCTAACGCCATCCGCGTTAATTGGGTTTGACTTAATGCCATGGGGTCTCCGAAATATCGCGCCAGTGCCAAAGGACATCCTTTTTCATCGGCAGGCTGCGGCTGTACTAGGAATTAGTATATGTCAATTTAACAGTAATGTTTATTGTCATTTTTACACTTGCTTTGAGGGTAAAAAGGGGTCGATATGACCCCTTTGTCGAGTGATGTCAGGTGTTATGCGTTGGCCGACAGCGGCGCATCGGCAATGGCTTGGGTGCCTTTGGCGCCGATGGCTTTTCTGATGATGTCGAACAGGAAGGCGCCGAGGAACAGGCCGCCTGCACCGAAGATGACGTCACCAGGGACACGCATCCATACCAGGGTTTCAACCAGTGGGCTGTGGATCACCTCTGGTGAGCGGGCGAACCAGTAGCCATTTTCGATGACGGCGAAGAACTGAGTCAGACCCACAGGCAGCAGTGACATGAAGACCATGGCCGCCAGACCGATATTCAGGCTCCAGAAGGCACCCTTAAGCAGCTTGTCGCTCCACTGGATTTGGCCTGTGAGACCGCGCAGACAGAAGAGCATCAGGCCTACACCCAGCATGCCGTACACACCCATGAAGGCGGCGTGGCCGTGGGTCGCAGTGGTGTTCAGACCCTGGATGAAGTAGAGCGAGATAGGTGGGTTGATCAGGAAGCCCAGTACGCCCGCACCCACTAAGTTCCAGAAGGCGGTAGCCACGAAGAACATGATGGCCCACTTGTAGCGGATCATCCAAGGGCTGGCGTTACGCATACGGTAGCTCTCGATGGCTTCGAAGCCGATGAGGGCTAGCGGAACCACTTCCAGTGCCGAGAAGATGGCGCCCCAGGCGATCACACCCGTTGGTGTACCTGTGAAGTAGAGGTGGTGCAGGGTACCGATAAGACCGCCGGTGAGGAAGATGACCGTGGCGAATAGTACGGCGCCGTTGGCGCTACGAGCACGGATGAGTCCCAGACGAACCAGCATCAGGGCGATCACCGAGGTTGCAAAGGTCTCGAAGAAGCCTTCAACCCATAGGTGAACGACCCACCAGCGCCAGTATTCGGCGATGGCCAGGTTGGTGTGTTTGCCCATGAAGAGGCCGGCACCGTAGAACAGACCGATGGCGACACACGAGGCGTACAGTACCCAGATCACGGGGCGCATCTCGCCTTGAATCTTAAGGGCCGGGCGCATAGCTGCGGTGACCAGGGTTAGCCAGATCAACAGGCCTGCCAGTAGCAGTACCTGCCAGACACGGCCGAGGTCGATATATTCATAGCCTTGGTGACCGAAGAGGAAGTTGGTATCCAGGTCGAAGTACTGCTGTACGCCAATCCATTCACCGGCCATAGAGCCCAGTACCACAACAACCAGGGCTACCCAGAGGACGTTGACGCCCAGGCGTTGGAACTTAGGCTCATATCCAGATAGCGCAGGCGCTATGTAGAGGCCTGTGCCGAGCCAGGCGGTGGCGATCCAGAATACCGCTAGCTGGGTATGCCAGGTACGAGTGACCGAGTAGGGCAGTATCTCTGCCAGTGGGATGCCGTAGAAGTTTTGCCCTTCTACCGCGTAGTGCGCCGTCACGCCTCCTAGGAGGATCTGCAGCAGGAAGAGGCCGACCGCGGTGACGAAGTATTTACCCACTGCCTTCTGTGAGGCGGTAGGCTTTTTGAGGAACAGAGGATCTTGCTCGGCAGGCTTAGGCAGCTCTTCATGTTTGCCTGAGGCGTGGTGCCATACCAGGGCGCCAATACCGGCGATAAGGGTGACGATACTCAGGATAGACCAGACGATGTTGTCTGAGGTTGGGGTGTTACCCAGCTGAGGATCGAAAGGCCAGTTGTTGGTGTAGGTATACTCTTGTCCTTCACGCTCTGTGATGGCGGCCCAGGCGCCCCAGAAGAGGAAGGCGTTGAGCTGTTGGCGACGCTCAAGGTCAGGCACTGTGCCTTCCTTCATCGCATACTGTTCGCGCAGGGTTGAGAGCTCAGGATCGTCG
The DNA here is from genome assembly GCF_019457575.1 of Shewanella alkalitolerans. Classification (NCBI taxonomy): domain Bacteria; kingdom Pseudomonadati; phylum Pseudomonadota; class Gammaproteobacteria; order Alteromonadales; family Shewanellaceae; genus Shewanella; species Shewanella alkalitolerans. The sequence continues at coordinate 744,986 of NZ_CP080422.1, forward strand.
CCAAACAGAGACAGATAGTGGTCTGAGACCTGGGCGATGGCCTGAATACGGGTTTCAGACAGGCTGATGCGTATCTCGCCATTGGCCGAGGTAGTCAGGGTGTTGCGACGTAGGTCGTCACGCAGCGACTGCTCAAGACCGGCCTGTTTGATAGAGTCCAGCTCGTTGAAGCTTCTGCCATATTGCGCCTTGGCGGTGATATCCAACCAGGCCTGCGCCTCACGGTGCAGCCAGTCGGCGGTCCAGTCAGGGGCGACGTAAGAGCCGTGACCCCAGATAGAGCCTAGCTGGTGTCCGCCCATAGAGCGCCAAACCAGTTGACCGCGCTCAATATCGTTTTGGGTGAACAGGGGTTGACCCTGCACATCGGTAAAGGCGGTGGGGATTGGAGGTTTTTCGCGATAGATCTGACTGCCTATGCTCAGCAGTACAGAGAAGGAAGCGATAAGTACTATCAAGAGTGCTATCGCCGTTAGCCGTTGTTTATTCATAGAGCCTCTCAGCGCAATATATTGTAGGTGTGGAGTACCCTGCTATAGCAGCTAACGTGCCATACTTTTAAATCGTTGATTATTATAGAATAAGAATATATTAGTGTCTTATTAAATTGTCATAATGACAATCTAGTTAAAGTGTGAAAATGACACCGCGTGTCAAAAAGACAGTGTGTGTTTTATCTGTGTCGATTTGATACTTGTTGGGTTATGGGGAGATGTGCGGCAAATAAAAAAGCCAGCCTAAATGGCTGGCTTTTACCGAGCGACTAACGCTTTGGCAATCGGGCTAGCGATAGAGCGAAGGGTCATCCTTATTGGGACGGGTCTTGAAGCGTCTATGCAGCCACATGTATTGCGCCGGGCTGCGTTCGATGATCTCTTCTATGATGCGGTTACCCCGCTTGGCATCTTCCAGCTCGTTCTCGCCGGGGAAGTCTTCCAGCGGCGCTTGTATCTCTATGGTGTAACCCTTGTCATCTTCGTTTCGCACCACAATGAAGGGCAGCACCTTGGCCTTGCCCAGTTTGGCTAGGGTGGTGGCGCCCGTGATAGTCGCGGCCTCAGGCACGGCGAAGAAGGGGATAAATACGGCGCTTGAACGGCCGAAATCTTGGTCCGCCGTATACCAGATCACATCGGGATTGCGCAGGCTGCGCACCATCTGTCTGAGATCCCGCTTGGGAACCAGCCCTTTGTTGGAGCGCAGACGCCCCTTAACCTGAAGGTATTCCATCAGCGGATTATTGTGGGGGCGGTAGACGCCTATGCCCGGCTGAAACTGGCCGAATATGCGTGCGCCCATCTCCAGCGGCAGACAGTGTACGGCGAAGAGGATCACGCCCTGTCCGGCGGCCAGGGTCTGCTCTACATGCTCGCGGCCTTTAATGGTCATGTGGCGCTGAATGCGCTCGTCACTCCACCACCAGGCGTTGGCGATGTCGAATATCGCCTTGCCCGTCTCTTCGAAGTTGCGGGTCAAGAGTTGCTGCTGCTCGGCCTGGCTCATCTCGGGGAAACAGAGTGCTATGTTGCGCTTGGCGGTATTGACGCGACTGCCGGCTATCGCCATGGCCAGGCGGCCTATGCCTTGTCCCAATTTCATCTGGGCTCGCAGGGGCAATAGCTGGGTCAGACGCATAAAGCCGACACCTAACCAGATGAGCCAATACTTGGGATTGAAAAATTGAGCGGAGAATTGAGCGTTTTCGACCACGGTTGACCCTATGGGGTTTACAAAAATTACTGCTTATTCTAACTCAATTTGTTGGGAAAATTAGGTATAATCAGGGATTAATTTTCGCAAAAAGATAAGTGCCATATGAAGATTTCTCTGCCAGCTTTCGAAAAAGCAAACGTTCTGGTTGTCGGTGATGTGATGTTAGACAGATACTGGAGCGGTCCTACGGGGCGCATTTCGCCCGAGGCACCTGTGCCCGTGGTACGAGTGAATCAAATCGAAGACAGACCCGGCGGGGCGGCCAACGTTGCCTTGAACATCGCCACCCTAGGCGGTCAGGTGAGCCTGGCGGGCATCGTGGGTGAGGATGAAACCGCAGCGGCCCTGACCCAGGGCATAGAGGCGCTTGGCGTCGTGCCTAAGTGGCACACTGTGGCTGAGCTTCCCACCATCACTAAGCTCAGGGTGATGTCGCGTAATCAGCAGCTGATTCGCCTCGATTTTGAGGAGGCCTATCCGGCCGAGCAGAGTCTGGCACTGCTGTCGAGCGCCGAGAAAGAGCTGGATAAAGTGGCTGTGGTAGTGCTGTCCGATTACGCCAAGGGCGCCATCGATAAGCCCGAGGCTTTCATCGCCAAGGCCAAGGCCAAAGGGGTCAAGGTGCTGGTGGATCCTAAGGGCAGCGACTTTTCCCGTTATCGCGGCGCGACCCTGCTGACGCCTAACATGAGCGAGTTCGAACAGGTGGTCGGTAAGGTTGCCGACGAGGCGGATCTGGTGACTAAAGCCAAGGAACTCCTCAAAGAGTTCGACTTCGAGGCCCTGCTGGTGACGCGCTCCGAGAAGGGGATGACGCTGATCACCGCCGATGCCCCCGAGCTGCATATTCCGACCGTTGCCCACGAGGTCTATGACGTGACCGGCGCCGGTGACACGGTGATCTCGGCCCTGGCCACCTCGCTGGCGGTAGGTTGTGAGCTGCCAGTGGCCTGTGCCCTGGCCAACACGGCCGCGGGCATAGTCGTCGGCAAGCTGGGCACCTCTACCGTTAGCCGTATCGAGCTGATTGCAGCGCTTAATCTGAGTCATGGCGAGAGCGGCTACGGGGTGGTGAGCGAAGATCAACTGGCCTATGCCCTGGAGCAGGCCAAGCTGAAGGGGGAGCGCGTGGTGATGACTAACGGCTGTTTCGACATTCTCCATGCCGGCCATGTTAGTTACTTACAGCAGGCGAGGGCGCTGGGTGACAGGCTTATCGTGGCGGTTAACGATGACGACTCAGTGAAGCGCCTCAAGGGCGAAGGCCGTCCGGTCAACAAGCTGGAGCGCCGCATGGCTGTGCTGGCGGGTCTGGCCTCGGTCGACTGGGTGGTGCCATTTAGCGAAGACACGCCGCAGCGCATCATCTCAAGACTGCTACCCAACAAGCTGGTGAAGGGCGGCGACTATAGTGTCGAGGATATCGCCGGTGGCAAAGAGGTGATCGCGGCTGGTGGCAGCGTCGAGGTGCTGGGCTTCGAAGATGGCGTCTCTACCACGGCCATCATAGAAAACATCATGGCTAAGCAGTGATCCCAGGGACGTTACTGATCGCCAGTGCCTGGTTCTGGGCGCCCATGCCCCAAGGCCAGGCCCTGGTGTGTCAAACGTCTCACGTTAAGGAGTGCCTTGGGCAGTTACCGAGTAATGCCAGGGCACAATTACCCCTAAATCCTCAGACGCTTTTGAGTCAGATGGGTCGGCGCGGCGCCATGGTCAGGCCGTTGACTGATCCCAATGTTACCGGTCTGGTGTTGCTGCATGATGAGCGGATCCCAAAGGCATATTCGGCGCTGTGGAATGGTCAGGTCTATGCCCTGCCGATAGAGCAGGCCTACCAGATGACCCTGGCTCATGAGCTGGGGCACCTGGCGGTGAGCCGCTCGAGCTCCGCCTACCTAAAAGCCGACAAGCTAACCCCCTATCAACACGAGTGGCTGGCGGATTTCTATCTGCTCTGGTCCTTGGCCAGAGCGGGCAAAGCCGAGACCCTGGCCTGGCAGCAGTATCACAGGCGTAACCTGGAGGTGTTTGAGAGCGTGACGGCCATCTCTCACTGGTCGACCCCTATGCTCGCACAGCTTCTGGACAGGTACAGCTGGCAGGCACTTGGGGCATTTGAAAATTTCGATTCGCTTATCGACGCCATCTACCCAGAGCTGGTCCAGTATGATCAGGAGACGGTCGATGAGTTTGCCAGCCTGCTCCACTGGCTGTTCGGCGCCGCGAATCAGGCTAAATTACCCCAGTATATGTTTTGGCGGAGATCTGAGATGGGGGCGTTTATCCGCCCGACCCTGAGGCAGCTAATGGGTGAACAGGCCGCCGATACCTGGATGACGGAGCAGGCGATGCAGGGAGAATAGTCGGCTAGTTTGCGATGCTAGAAAATAAAAAGGAGCCAGAGGCTCCTTTTTTTGCTTATTGCTTTCGAGGTGGACGGCGTTCGCGCAGGACGACATCTGGATGAAAGTCGATATCACCTTCGTCGTCAATGGTAGCGAGTTGATCTTCCTGTTTGGCGATAGCGGTACTCGTCGTTGGGGTTTGCCTCACAAAGAGCAGCTGATAACCAAGTTTCGCTAAGGTGTAGAAGGCGAATCGCTGCGCCGTCGTCAATCTGTCCCAATGTTCGTTAGCGTGAGCCTGAGAAACGCGCCTATCCTCGAAAGATAGCAGTCCATTATTTAGCACTTGAGTTTGCATTTTCAAAGCCTCTTTAGGAAACGCTAACATTGTTACATGATGATTATATAATCAGATGTTAATCCAATATGCAAGCGATTCACCCGGCCAAAGCGCGGCCTCTCAGGCTAAGTATAGCCGAAATGTTTAGATAACTTTCCACCAAAAAGCAAGGCGGTGGCGGGTAAAAAATAAACTGCAAACTAATCAATAAGATTTATCTAATTTTATTTTCAACAGGCAATAAAAAAGGCCGTTAAACGGCCTTTTTTTTCGATTTTGTGCGCTTAGTCCGCTTCTTTGAGGGACTGGGTCAGGTCGACAATCGCCTTCTTACCGTCGCCAAACAACATCAGGGCGTTGTCCTTGGCAAACAGCGGATTAGGCAGGCCGGCGAAGCCCGGGCTGAGTGAACGCTTGACCACCACCACGGTACGGGCCTTGTCGACGTTGAGAATAGGCATGCCGTAGATAGGGCTGCCCTTGTCTTCACGCGCCATAGGGTTGGTCACGTCGTTGGCACCGATGACGATGGCCACATCTGTCTGCTCGAACTGAGGGTTGATCTCATCCATCTCGATCAGCTGCTCATAGGGCACCTCGGCTTCGGCCAGCAGCACGTTCATGTGACCAGGCATACGACCGGCAACCGGGTGGATGGCGTAGAGTACCTGGGCGCCGCGCGCCTCCAGTACCGAGGCCAACTCGCGCACCGCATGTTGCGCCTGAGCCATCGCCAGACCATAACCAGGGACGATCACCACGCGCTCTGCGGTTTCCAGCAGCATGGCCACCTCTTCCGGCGAGGAGGAGGTCACCTTACCCGCATAGACCTCGTCGGCATCTACCGTCTCGCCACCTTCGGCCATGACGCCAAAGAGCACGTTAAACAGTGAGCGGTTCATCGCCTTACACATGATCTGAGTCAGGATGATGCCCGAGGCGCCAACCAGAGAACCCGAGACGATCAGTACTGTGTTGCCGGTGATAAAACCTGTGGTGGCCGCCGCGATCCCCGAGTAGGAGTTCAGCAGAGCGATAACCACTGGCATGTCTGCGCCACCGATAGGCACCACCAGGAAGAGACCCAGTAATAGCGATACGGCGACTAAGGCATAGATGAAGGTCGGATTGCTTGGTGTGGTGACCACGGCAACCGTCAGCACCAGGGCGGCGATCAACAGGCTAGCATTGATAAACTTGTTGCCCGGCACCCGGATTGGATTGCCCGAGATCAGCTCCTGCAGCTTAGCAAACGCCACGAAGGAGCCCGACAGGGTGACAGAGCCGATGAGCACGGTCAGACCGATAGAGATCAGCGCCACCACATGGGTTGCCGAATCGGGATCCAGGAAGCTTGCCAGGGCGATAAACAGCGAGGCGCCACCACCGAAACCGTTGAGCAGGGCCACCATCTGCGGCATGGCGGTCACCTGGATCTTGGTGGCCATCACGGCGCCTATGGCACCACCCAGCAAGATACCTGCGATGATCCACTCATAGCTTAAGATGCTCTTATCCAGCAGAGTCACCACCACGGCGATAAACATACCCAGGGCCGACAACTGGTTACCACGCACCGCGGTGCGTGGCTTGGTCAGCCCCTTGATCCCTAAAATAAACAGACTCGCAGCCACAAGGTAGGCGAGATAGATAATCGTCATACTCATGTTGGCTTATTTCCTTTTAAACATGGCAAGCATACGGTTGGTGACCATGTAGCCACCCACAACGTTGATGGTGGCCAGTACCACGGCGATAAAGCCCAGCATATTGACCCAGAGTCCCGCACCTGAACCTGCGGCGAGCAGGGCGCCGACCAGGGAGATCCCCGAGATGGCGTTTGAGCCCGACATCAGCGGGGTGTGCAGGGTCGGCGGCACCTTAGTGATCAGCTCAACCCCAAGGAATACTGCCACCACGAACAGGGTTAGTAGTAATAAAATTTCCATTATTGAGCCTCCTCTGTTGCCGCCAGTGGCGGCAGTGATAACAGGTCGCGTAATCTGGCGTTAGCCACCTCACCCTGATGGGCCACGACTGTGTCGCGGACAATCTCGTCGTCGAAATCCAGGTTTAACTGGCCTTCATTGTCGACGATCAGTTTGAGCAGGTTCTCTATGTTGGTGCCATACATCTGGCTGGCGTGGGTCGCGGCGCTGCCCGGCACATTTGATGGCCCGAGTATGGTAACGCCGTTATGGACAACTGTCTGGTCCAGCTCCGTCAGCTCGCAGTTACCGCCGGTTTCGGCGGCAAGGTCGACAATCACCGTGCCAGGTTTCATGGCATCCACCATCTCCTTGGTGATCAGTACGGGCGCCTTGCGGCCTGGGATCGCGGCCGTGGTGATGACGATATCCTGCTGGGCCAGCACATTGGCCATCGCCTGCTGCTGACGCTTGATAAAGTCATCGCTCTGCTCGGCGGCGTAACCACCCTTGGTCTCTGTGTTCTCGGTTTCCAGATCCAGCTCAACCGGTTTGGCACCTACAGAGAGGATCTGCTCCCGGGCGGCCGGGCGAATATCATAGGCTTCTACCACGGCACCCAGGCGTTTGGCGGTGGCACAGGCCTGTAGGCCGGCGACGCCGACGCCCATGATGAAGGCGCGGGCGGGTTTGAGTGTGCCGGCGGCCGTCATCATCATAGGGAACATGCGCGGCGCCTCATGGGCGGCCAGCAACACGGCCTTGTAACCGGCGATGGTGGCCATGGAGGAGAGGATATCCATGCTCTGGGCGCGGGTGATCCGCGGTACCAGCTCAAGTGCCAACGCGCTGGTGCCTGTTTGGGCCAGGGCGGCGGCATTTTCCGGTTGCGCCAGGGGATCCATCATGCCGATAAACAGCTGCTGGGGCTTTGCCTTGGCTTTGATCTCCTCGAACTGCTCACCCTTGAGGTTGACCAGGGTGATGATATCGGCGCCGAGTACCTCGTCTCTGTTGGCAATAACGGCTCCTGCTTCCTGATAGGCTTGATCGCTAAAGCCCGCAGCGAGACCCGCTCCGCTCTCCACGAGAATTTGGAGGTTTTTTTTGATTAACCGAGTCACATTGGCCGGGATCAACGCAACGCGTTTTTCGTCGGCATGGCTCTCTTTAGGTAGACCTAGTTTCACTGAGAAACCTCTTAGTTGGGGACAGACGTCGTTTGAATTGTTGGCTCGCTATTGTGGCGAGTCTGGACTTAGACACAAGCGCGAATTTTTCATAATCAGCGCTGGTGCACTGGTCGGAGCAAAAAGTTTGCGCCAGACCACAAAATTTCATTTCAAATTCTGTGGTTAAGGGCACAGCTTAAGCAAATATCGCTCACCACTCTCACTTTTGTAGCTCAAATTATGACCTTTGCATATTCCAAAAATGAATTAAAAATTAGATTTTATTCTTTTTTGCTTTTCTCTTAAGCCACTAAGCTAGGCTAATTACACTGTTATAGGGCCGTCTTCCATGCTGTTAAAAGAGCTTTCATCACTGGCTTCTCCTCTGTCTGCGACGCAGGTGGATAAGCTTAAGCAACTCACCGCTGAACTCAACGCCGTGCAACTCGCCTGGGTAGGCGGTTACCTGTCGGCCACGGCCGAACTGAGCGGCGTGGCCGGCGAGGTGCAGCAAGCGCCCCAGCAGACTATCACCATTCTCTACGGCAGCCAGACAGGTAACGGCCGCGGTATCGCCACCGAGCTGGCAGAGAAGGCGCAGGCCCAGGGCTATAGCGTCAATCTGGTCTCTATGGCCGACTACAAGACGCGCCAGCTCAAGCAGGAGACACTGCTGCTTGCCGTGGTGAGCACCCATGGTGAGGGCGAGGCGCCGGACGACGCCATCGAGCTGCACAAGTTCTTGGCCTCTAAGCGCGCCCCTCAGCTAGACACCCTCAACTACGCCGTATTGGCGCTGGGAGACTCCAGCTATGAGTTCTTCTGCCAGACGGGTAAAGATTTCGATGCGCGCCTGAGCGCACTGGGCGCCAAGGCGATTGTGCCGCTCACCGAGTGTGATGTGGACTACGAGAGCGCGGCCAGTCAGTGGCAAGAAGCCGTGCTGGGCGCGGTCAAGCCACTGGTGGGCACCGGCGCCAGCGTGGTCTCCATCGGCAGCGTAAGCAGCACAGTCAGCAGCTCAGCCTTCAGCAAGCAGAAGCCCTACAGCGCCGAGCTACTGGTGAGTCAGAAGCTCACCGGCCGCGATTCGGACCGCGACGTGCGCCATGTGGAGATAGACCTTGGCGAGTCTGGCCTGAGCTATAAGGTGGGTGATGCCCTGGGCGTCTGGTTCAGCAACAGCGATGCCTTAGTTACTGAGATCCTTGAGGGCCTCAAGTTAGACGGCGAGGCAGAGGTGACTCTGGGTGACGCGACCTTAACGTTGACCCAGGCGCTGAAAGAGAAGCGCGAGCTGACCCAGCTCTATCCTGGCCTGGTACAGAACTGGGCGCAGCTGAGCGGCAACGAAGCGCTACAGGCGATCAGCGAAGACAGAGAGCAGACCCGCCAGTTTATCCTCAAGCATCAGCTTGCCGACCTGGTGGCCAAGTATCCTGTGGATATCGGTGCCTTCCAGCTGGTGGAGCTGCTGCGTCCAATTACCCCAAGACTCTACTCTATCGCCTCGAGCCAGTCTGAGGTGGAGAGCGAGGTACATCTGACCGTGGCCTTGGTGGCAGATGAGCGCGACTCGGGCACCCGCTTTGGCGGCGCGTCCCACTTCCTGGCAAGCGCCGAGGAAGGCACCGAGGTCAAGGTCTATGTGGAGCCGAACAATCACTTCCGTCTGCCGGAAAACCCAGACACGCCTGTGGTCATGATTGGCCCTGGTACAGGTGTGGCGCCGTTTCGTGCCTTCATGCAGGAGCGTGTGGCCCAAGGCGCCCAAGGCGACAGCTGGCTCTTCTTCGGTAACCCGCACTTCGAGCAGGATTTCCTCTATCAGACCGAGTGGCAGCAGTATCTCAAAGATGGCGTGTTGACCCGCTTAGATTCCGCCTTCTCGCGGGACCAGGCCCACAAGATCTATGTGCAGCATCGCATCCTGGAGCAGGGCGAGACCTTGTGGCAGTGGATCGAGCGCGGCGCGCATCTCTATATCTGCGGCGACGCCGAGCGCATGGCCAAGGACGTGCATCAGGCGCTGATCGAGGTGATCAAGCAACATGGCGGCAAGAGTGAAGAGCAGGCCGAGGCCCTGCTGGAAAGCCTGCGCAGCGACAAACGTTACCAGAAAGACGTTTATTAATTGAGACAGGCGCCAGTCGCCGACAGATTAACTTGCATGGGCAGAGCCGGTGCAAAAGAGACAATAGGGCAGCAGCCATGAGCGACCAGAAATTATCAGTAAACGAGTACCTAAAGACCGACAGTAACTACCTGCGCGGCACTATCGAAGAGGGGTTAGACACCTCGCTGACCGGTGCCTTCAATGACGCGGATCAGCAGCTGATCAAGTTCCACGGTTTCTACCAGCAGGATGACCGCGATCTGCGGAACGAGCGTAAGGAGCAGAAGCTAGAGCCTCTCTACAGCTTCATGCTGCGCGCCCGTGTGGCCGGTGGTGTCTGTACGCCCAAGCAGTGGCTGGGGGTGGATAAGATCGCCTCGACCCTGACCAGCTCCAACAGCATTCGTCTGACGACCCGCCAGACCTTTCAGTACCACGGTATCCCTAAGCGTAACCTCAAGACGCTGATCCAGGATCTGGACAGAGAGGCGCTGGACTCTATCGCCGCCTGTGGCGACGTGAACCGTAACGTCATGTGTAACCCTAACCCGGTAGAGTCCAAGCTGCATCAGCAGGCCTACTACTGGGCCAAGAAGCTGTCGGACAACTACCTGCCACGCACCAAGGCTTACGCCGAGATCTGGCTGGGTGACGATAAGGTGGCGGTGAGCGAGAGCGAAGAGGTGGAGCCTGTCTATGGCAAGACCTATCTGCCCCGTAAGTTCAAGATGGCTGTGGCCGTGCCGCCGGATAACGATGTGGATGTGTACACCAACGACCTTGGCTTCATCGCCGTGGCCGAAGATGGCGAGCTGGTAGGCTTTAACATGGTGGCCGGTGGCGGCATGGGCTCGACCCATGGCGAAGTCGCGACCTTCCCGCGTTTGGGTGATGACTTTGGTTTCATCAAGGCCGAAGACTGCCTTAAATTTGCCGAGGCCGTGCTTAAGGTGCAGCGCGACTGGGGTAACCGCTCAGATCGTAAGCAGTCGCGCCTCAAGTACACCATAGTCAAGCATGGTTTTGAGGCCTTTAAGGCAGAAGTGGAGCAGCGCGCCGGGGTAAAATTTGAGCCTAAGCGAGAGGTGGTGATCGGCGATCGCGGCGATCGTTACGGCTGGATCAAGGGTGTGGATAATAACTGGCACCTGACCCTGTTTATTGAGGGTGGCCGTATCAAAGATCTGCCGGGACAACCGCTGCAGACCGGCCTGCGTGAAATTGCCCTAGTACACAAGGGTGATTTTCGCATGACGGCCAACCAGAACATCATCATCGCCGGTGTGGCCGAAGAAGATAAGGCGCAGATCGAGGCTCTTGCCCGCAGTCATGGCCTGATGGGTAAGTTGATAAGCCCGACTCGTGGTCATTCCATTGCCTGTGTGGCGCTGCCGACCTGTGCCCTGGCGATGGCCGAGGCCGAGCGTTACTTCCCAGATTTCATGACCAAGGTGGAGGCACTGCAGGAGAAGCATGGCTTCCTGGAGCAACCGATAGTGATCCGCATGACGGGCTGTCCTAACGGCTGTGCCCGTCCCTTCGCCGCCGAGATTGGCCTGGTGGGTAAGGCGCCTGGACGCTACAACCTCTATCTGGGGGCGAGTTTCGAGGGTACGCGCCTCAATAAACTCTACCGCGAGAACATTCAGGAAGCCGAGATTCTGGCGGCCCTGGACGAACTGTTTGCCCGCTACGTCAAAGAGCGTGAAGCTGGCGAAACCTTTGGTAACTTCACCGTGCGTGTCGGCGTGGTGAAGGCGGTTATCGATGCCGCTAAGGATTTCCATGGATAATTCAGTGATCTCTGCCCAGGCGCTGCAAGCATTGCTTAGCGCGCCCAAGGCGGAGCAAGACGCCGAGCTGGCTCGAGTCAACGCCTTCCTGGCGGGACTCACGCCCGCCGAGCGGGTGATCTGGGGCCTGGCTTACCTGCCGGGCACCCATGCGCTGTCGTCGAGCTTCGGTATTCAGGGGGCCGTAATGCTGCATCTGGTCACCCAGGTACAGCAGGATATCCCGGTGATCCTCACGGACACTGGCTATCTGTTTCCGGAGACCTATCAGTTTATCGATGAGCTGACCGAGCGACTCAAGCTCAATCTTAAGGTGTACCGCGCGCCTATGACCAGCGCCTGGCAGGAAGCCCGTTTCGGTCGCCTGTGGGAGCAGGGGCTGGATGGCCTGGAGCAATACAATCGCCTCAACAAGGTGACTCCTATGCAGACGGCGCTCAAGGAGCTGGAAGTAGGCACCTGGTTCGCGGGCCTGCGCCGGAGCCAGTCCAGCACCCGTGAGGATCTGCCGATTCTGGCGATCCACGGCGATCGCTACAAGTTGCTGCCGATCCTGGAGTGGAGTAACAAGGATGTGCATGAGTATCTCACCAAGCATGACCTGCCATACCACCCGCTGTGGGAGCAGGGCTATGTGTCGGTTGGCGATACCCATTCGAGTCGCCCGCTGGAGCTGGGGATGACCGAAGAGGAGACCCGCTTCAACGGCCTCAAGCGCGAGTGTGGCCTGCACTATGAGATCTAATGCTGCAGCGAAATTCGCTGCACTAGCGGTTTGATTCATTAGTACTTTTTTCTGATTTGTGCACTTTTTTTACACAGGGTTATGCACAGATCGGAAATTTGAACTATAGTGGTAAGTTCCCGTAGATGGTTTTGGATTGTTGTCTGTATCGGATCCCACTTGGATCCAGTCGCTTTCTCTTCCTCTTTGATGCGACAGGCAGAGCCGCCGACAAGATCGAAACCCAACTCGCTTGGCGAGAGCTAGATGTTTGATTGGTCTGCTGGCGCATGCTAATTAATAGCCATAGGCCCTGGATAGTCCGCTGCGGCTATCCAGGGATATCCCCGCTAATCTTATTTCCCTTTTTATTCATCTATATAGTAATATCGACCCCATTCTTTTCTTATACCAATCAAAGTAAGTCATTGATGGGTATTACGTGCTTGCCAGCTTGGGATAGGCCCGACTGCCGCGCGAATTAACAGGGAGTTTAGTGAATGAAGAAGGCATTAGTGGCGGCGGCGATCCTTGCCATAGGCGCGGGAGGCTACTGGGCGATGCAACAGACGCCTAAGTCGGTGGATAATCAGGTATTGGCCTATGTACCTGCCGATACACCGCTATTTTCCGCACAGTTTGAGCCTTTTCCCATAAAGGACTATATCGACGCGCTTCCAGAGGCGCAGAAGCAATATCCCGTAGAGATGAAGACCCTGCTGTCTGAGGATGATGATCCCAGAGCCCAGTTTATCTTCAGAGTGTTGGAGCGTTACTTCGACGCCTCTAAAGATGGCCAGCAGCTGATCGATACCTTCGGCCTGCCCGAGAAAATCACCAGTTATTTTTATACCCTAGGCGTATTGCCCGTGATCAAGCTGGATATCGCCAATCCAGATCATCTTTGGGCGGTGCTGGATAAGGCCGAGGCTGAAAGCGGCCTGACCCACACGGCGAAGCAGCTGGGCGAGGTTAAGTACCGTGCCTATCGTCTTACCGACGAGGGCGAGAACGAACGCGTTGATCTAGTGTTTGCAATCGACAAGGGCATGCTGACACTGACTCTGGAAACCAGCTTCCTCGAGCCTGAACTGCTTGAAACCGCTCTGGGGCTTAAGCCGGTACAAGACTCGCTGGCCAAGGCTGGCACGGTCGATGAGATCATCAAGAAGCACGGCTTTAAAAAGGACAGCGTCAGCTATATCAATCATCAGGAGTTAGTGAAGGCGATCACCACCCTGGATGCTAACCAGATGGCGCGTCAGCTGACCAAGATATTTAAGTTGATTCATGATGATCCCTTCGTTGAGCTACGCTCTCAGGCCTGTCAAAGCGAGCTGGCCGGCATCGCCGCCAACTGGCCACGCACAGTGATCGGTTATACAGATTTCGAGGTGAAGAACAAGCGGGCCAAGATAGGTTTTAGCACTGTTATCGAGAGCAATAACCAGGTGATCCTCGGCGCCCTGAGTCAGATGCGCGGCTTTATTCCGGCCCATACCAAGCGCATAGACGCTGGGGTGTTCTCCATGGCCCTTGGTTTGGATGTGAATCAGTTTGTGCCTAGCATCTCTAAGATTTGGGATGATCTGCTTACCCCAAGCTATCAGTGTGAGCCGCTGGCGCAGCTACAGGGTGAAATGGAAGGGCTGAGCCCGGCCATGCTCGGCATGTTTACCGGTATGGCCAACGGCGTGAAAGGGGTCTCCTTCTCGCTGCTGGATTACGCCCTGGAGCAAGATACCCAACAGATCTCCCTTAAGGATCTCGACGCCATCGCTACCCTAACGGCGGACGACCCGGCGACTCTGTTTAACATGGTGAAGCCGTTTGCCCCCGAGCTGGCCAATGTCAATCTGCCTAGCGACGGTAGCACGGTCGATCTCGGCGCAGCGCTGCAACTACCGCCATCCCTCGGGGTGCGGGCGCAGATGGCGCTTAAGGGTCAACACCTGACCATCTACACGGGCGAAAAGAGCCAGGCGATCGCCGATAAGCTTGCCGATGAGAAGCCGACGGCGAATGGCCTGTTTTCTATGACAGCCGATTACGCCAAGCTGTTCACCCCAGCCATGAACCTGATGGCCATGAGCGGCGAGCCTATTCCTGAGGAGCTGGAGGCGCTGAAAGACTATCGCACCCAGCTGAAGGTCGGGATGGATATCAATGCCAAGGGCATAGTCATCGACAGCCTGGTGGAGACCCGCAACGACTAAGCGTCATTCATCGTCGCAAATAAGTCATTGCACATAAGCCATAGCAAATAAAAAGCCCCGAGGCCTGAGCGCACGGGGCTTTTTTATCGCTACCTTTTGACTTACTCGGCCTTGGCGATGCCTAAGGCAGCCAGGTTGGCGGCGATATCTTCGGCGGCCGTCTTAGGATGAATGTCTTCATCTATCTTGAGTATGGTGCCATCCTCGCCTATGTAGAAGGTGACCCGGCTGGCGACGCGCACCAGATTGAGCACGTCATAGGCCTTGGCGGTCTCCTTGGTGGGGTCACTGAGCATAGGGAAATCGGCCTTCTGCTCCGTGGCAAACTTCTGATTGTCTTCGAGATCATCGACACTGGCCATCATGTATACGGCCTTGTACTGACGGATAAGATCGCCTTTCTCCACCAGAGATTTGCACTCAAGCGTACAGCCTCGGGTATTGGCCATGGGGTACCAGGCCAGTACCAGGGTCTGTTTGCCCAGGTAATCGCTGAGCTGATAATAGTGGCCGTCGGTGGCTTGTAGGCGGAAATCTGGCGCCTTGTCGCCCACCTTGAGATCGGTGGCGTTGGCCTGTGCGGCGAGAAGTAGGCTCAGGCCGAACAGGAGTCTGGTGACTAACTTATTCATGTGTGGTCCTTTTAGTGAGTTGGCTGTGTTAGTTGTAGGCTTGGTTATATTAGCTGCTTGTATTAGTTACTTGTATTAGTTACTTGTATTAGTTACTTGTATTAGTTGAAGTCGGCGCCTGGCTATTTGTATCCGGCGCAAACAGGGCGATCAGGTTTTCCCAAGAGACGGCGTCATCCAGCGGCTGCTCGATATCCGGCTGGGTCGGCACCCCCGACAGCGCCTTGCCCGTGGCGTCATATACCTGGGTGGCGTTGAAACTTATCTTAAAGCCACTGTTTGGCAGGGTGAGCTGCTGCTGTCTGCCATATTCCCCCCGCGTCGCCTCACCCACCACTAAAGTGTCTGGCCAGGTCTTGGCGAAGTGGGCTACCCATTGGCACTGCTGACGACAATCTGGGCCAATCAGCAGCATCAACTTACCTCGATTAGGGCGGGGAAGATACGACCAGGGTAGGCTGGCCAGGTGCCAAAACTTGGCCTGCCAGGGGCTAAAAGAGGGTTCCTCTTCGGGCAGGTGTGGGCGTAGTAGTTCCAGCTGTAACTGCTCCGCCTGACTCAGGCTAGCGGGTGGCAGGAAGCCTAGGGGCTTGAGGTAATCGCTGCGCAGATTAGGCCCCTTCTTGTAGCGCGCCACCGCCTGCAGGGAGTCTGGCCAGCCCGCCAGTAGCGGCGGTCTAATGTCCGGGCTGAATGCCTGGGCCAGCATTTTCAGCAGCTCATCGCCCGCGCCATGAGCCTGGCGCAGATCCAATATGGTGACAGGGCTGGTCAGCGAGCGCTTGAGACGCTGCCCGAGGGGGTTGCCTGGATTGAAGCTCGACAGGTCATGGAGGCTAAACACCCCTTGCAGGTCGGCACTGACCTGCTCATTGTCATTGCTACTTAGCGCCTGAGGTGGCTGGCTGGTCAGCGCCAGGTTAACTTGGTGGCCGTTGCCCTGCTCGTCGGTCAGGGTGAGGCGACAGTGCTCGCTGGGCGCCAGGCCTATCTCGCGCCTGAGCATGGCGATCATCTCAAGATACTTTGCCTGTTCGCTTACCATGTTGGCTAGGCTGGGGGGCAGAAAGGCTTGGGTGGCTGCTACCCAGAGGGCGATGGGCAGGCCATCGATATGGGTGATAAAGGGCGCCTCACTGTCCAGCGGGCGATTGTCCTGGGTCAGCGCCAGCCATTTATCGTCTAACTTGCGCAGCTTGATCGGCAGATAGGCCTGGGCGGTGACATCCTCGAGCCGGGCGCTGGGATCGTCAATGGCCGTCAGTACCTTAAGCAGTTGCTGGGCAAATAGCTGACGCTCACCGCCCAAGGGCAGCTGGCCCCGGGCCTTGCTGATCTGGGTCTCCAGGCTCACTAAGCGCTGGGGGGAAGCGGCCGCGCTGGCGGAATACTGGCTGAGATGCTGTTGCAGATAGTTAAGATCCGACTGCATCTCCCGCGCCGAGAGCTGCGGCTTGGGCGGCTCCTCGCGCAGGGCGATCACCGTCAGCTGAATACAGCTCAGCAGCATGATGAGGCCGAAGCCATTGATGATGCTCTGGTGTCCGAATTTCATTCTGCTTCCTAATGCGAGCGGCGAGCATAGCGCGCCGCCTATGGTTAGAGAATGTCGTTTATCGCGAAGCCTATGCCGATCCGCTGGGTATGGGCGTTGTAGTCGATGAGACTTTCGCCATAGCCATTAAAATATTGCGTATAGAGACGCAGATTGCCAATGATGGGATAGCTCCAGGTAAACTCCACCGCGCCGCGGTTAGGGCTCTCTAGGTTGTTGCGCAGCATCAGCGAGAACCTGTGTTTGTCTACACCATAGACCCCCATGAGCTCGAAGTTGCCCATGTAATCCAGGATATCCGGGTTATCGTCTCCCTTGGGTGAATCGGGCGTCTCTTTCTCATCTTCGGGAATCCGCCACCACACCTTGGCGGCGAGGGCGAAGGGGCCGCTATCGAACACCATGGTGCCATAGATACGGTTCCAGCTGCGGGAGAGGGAGCCTGAATTGCCGTTGGACTGATGCACGGCGCCGACGCCCCAGAAGGAGTTGGTCAGCGGGCCTATCTGCCAGTCGTTGTTGAACAGCATGAAGATCTCAGGCTCATGGTTGGTTTCGCGAAATGGCGAGGAGATATCCTTGTTATACACCTGCCAGTAAGACTGGTTGGTGTAGGCGAAAAACAGGTGGCCGTTGTCGCCGAACACGTTGTACATCAAGGGAAACTTAAAGCTAATCTGAAACTTGGCTTCCAGGTTGTCAATTTCCGAGTTGTTCTTGGACAGTTTCTCATCAAAGGGATCCCTATTGGGTGAGCTGTTATAGGTCACGGGCAAGATGTAGTTGACCTTGTGCGGTGTGATCACGAACGGCCTCTCCGAGGTGGCCAGCTCATCTTCGACGCGCTGGTCCAGTAGCGAGCTATCCTCTGTGGTTTTCTTCTCTTCTGTGGGCTCGGCGCCCAGGCAGGTTGCAGGCAGTGAACATAGGGTGATCAGGGGAAGCCATTTAAGGTATTGGGTGGTTTGCATCCTTGTTTCCTCTCGTGTCGCAAGCTTAGCGCGTCGTCTCCAATCTAGGCTATGTTGTAACATTTGCGCCAGCCGCGCGCACCTATTTTAATTCTGTCTACTTGATTTGTTTCATGAAAATTTCGCCAAACCCCACTAATAACTAAAAAGAATAAAACCTAATAAACTTCTATTTTTTATGGAATAAGAATGACGCTATATTAACCTCATCACTATTGTATGAGATGCGGATATGGAACTATTTACTCTACCCGGGCAACAGGCACAGGGCAAAGTCTGGCTTGTGGGCGCCGGTCCTGGCGACATTGAGCTATTAACGCTCAAGGCCTACCGCATCCTGAAGAAGGCCGATGTGGTCTTGTTCGACGCTCTGGTGAGCGATGAGATTTTGGCTTTAGCGCCGAAAGAGGCGGAGCTGATCGCCGTGGGCAAGCGCGCCGGTAAACACAGCGCCGCCCAGGAGGAGATCAACCAGCTGTTGGTGACCAAGGCTTATACCCGCAAGAATGTGGTGCGTCTCAAGGGGGGCGACCCCTTCATCTTCGGCCGTGGTGGCGAAGAGCTGGAGACCCTGGTAGAGGCCGGGGTGGAGTTCGAGGTGGTGCCTGGCATCACGGCGGCCAGCGGCACCTCTGCCTACGCAGGTATTCCCTTGACCCACAGGGATCACGCCCAGGGAGTCACCTTTATTACCGGTCACTGCAAGTTAGAGAGTCGTCCCATGGACTGGCAGTCCTATGCCAACAGCGCCAATACGCTAGTGGTCTACATGGGGATCCTTAACGCCGCCAGCATTCAACATGGACTTATCTCGGCCGGGCGTTCGCCCAAGACGCCGGTGGCGATTGTCTCCAAGGCAACCACGTCGGCTCAGCAGCGCTTTATCGGCACCCTAGGTGAACTGGCGGAACTGGCAGCCGATCCGGCACTGGAGATGCCAGCGCTGATGATCATAGGTGAGGTGGTTGGCCTGGGCGATAGCCTGCACTGGTTCAATCCAGAGACCAGCCCTAAGACCCTGGATGCGGCGCTGAAACAGTCGCTAGGTCAGTAATCCATTTTTCAGTAATCTTCTTTTCAGTAGTCTACTTTAAAGTCTTTCTTAAATAGTGCCTGCAGCGCGCGGGCATACTCTTCATCTGCCTTGGGGCGCACCAGCTGCGCCAATTCGTCGCCGGTCGGCGTCAGTCGATAATAGCTAAACACTAAGTGCCCGTGCTTGGGCGTCAGCGTCATGCGCTTGCCCGACAGGGTAAAGCTGATGGGGTTCTTGGCGTTGAGCTGTCCCGTCTCAAACTCGCTCCTGTGCAGCAGACCCGCATCCACCAGGGTGAGCACTGAGGAGTAGGGCAGGCCAAACTGCGACAGGGCGATCTGGGTGGTATCCGTCTTGCGAAACAGCTGCCCTATGCCGCCGGCGTGACGAAAGCCGATCACCAGCTTGAGTTTAGATTCGTTGTTGAAGGTGACAGCCATTCCCAGGGCCTTCTCGAACATCTGCGCCTCTTTGTGGGTCAGCTGCTTCAGGGTCGCCAGGCTCCTGAGGCTAAAGCTACCTGGGCTGGTGATCTCGTTGGCCAAGATCCGTCCCCACAGGGCCTGCATGTTACGGTTGTGGATCTGCTCCGCCAGCTGAAAGAACTGGTGAATCCAGTCGGGGTCGAGATCCGCCCCGGTCACATCCGATGGCGTGTGGGAGAGGGCGATGGCGTAGATGTTTTCCAGGTTAGCCTGATACTGGCTGGCGAGCTTGCGCAGACGATGGTCCGAGCGCTCGGCCACAGAGGCCTGAGAGGGACGGTAATCCTCGTCGCTGCCCAGACCGATCAGGCGCCCAAGCAGCAGGGCCTTGCGGCGGGCAGATACATCGGGTTGATTGGACCCTGAATTGGATAGCTTAACGATCTCGGCCATAATCTTTTCTTGTGAATAATCTTATCTTGTGTTGCTTTATCGTCCGATTCTATCTGAATTTCGCCCTAGGCCCTAGCTCCAACCCCTAGCTTCAGGCGTTGGCCGGCCAGTTGACATGCTTGTCCTGGGCCGGATGGCGCGGAATGTTGAAGGCTAGCACCAGTGAGCAGAGGGCGAAGCCTGCCCCGATAAAGAACACCCACTTATTGGAGTAGAGCCAGAGCATCCCCAGCAGCGCTGGGATCACCACGGCCGCGATATGGTTGATGGTGAAGCTGACCGACATGGTGGCGGCGATATCCTTGGGCTCGGCGATCTTCTGGAAATAGGTCTTGATGGCGATGGCCATGGCAAACAGTAGATGATCCAGCACATAGAGCACCGCCGCCATCTCGGCCTGCTGGACGAAGGCGTAGCTGGTGAAGATCACTATCAGACCCACATACTCTATCATCAGGGCGTTGCGCTCGCCGATGCGGCCGATAAAGCGGCCAATGGCGGGGGCGAACAGCAGGTTGACCACATAGTTGATCAGGAAGAGGGCAGTGATCTGGCTGACGCTATAACCAAACTTCTCCACCATCATGAAGCCGGCAAACACCATGAAGATCTGTCGGCGCGCGCCGGAGAAAAAGGTCAGCAGGTAGTAGAGCCAGTAGCGTCGTCTGAGGATCACCTTCTTGTGCTGCACCTCGCCCTGGGGAAACTGCGGGAAATAGAGGGTCAGGGCGATCACCATCAGCAGCCCGAGTCCACCTATGATGGCGTACATCCACTGATAATCTAGCTGTAAATAGGTCATCACCACCCAGATGCTGCCATAGCCTGTGAGGGCCGCCGCCGAGCGCCAGGCCAGCGCCTTGCCCATGAAGCCCGCGGTGTCGGCCTTGTCGACCCACTGCAGGGTGAGGGACTGATTGATGGTCTCGTAGTAGTGAAAGCCCACCGACATGAGTATGGTGGTCAGGTAGAGGCCCAGCACCTGAGGGAAGAAGCCTGTAATGCCCACCCCTATGGTCAGCAGGGCGAGGGAGACCAGGGCGAAGGTCTGTTCCCTGAGCAGCAGTAAGATGAAGATGGCGGTAAAGGCCAGAAATCCGGGTACCTCGCGCAGACTCTGTAATATGCCTATCTCGGCGCCGGTAAAGCTGGCCCGCTCGATGACGAAGTTATTCAGCAGCACCTGCCACACAGAAAACACCAAGGACATCACGAAGGTCATCAGCAGTAAGAGGGTTTGGGGGTTCTTCTTTAACATTCCATTGGCTTCCAGTCTTTCCCGGGGCGATCAGTCTACCCCATAGCTTGGGCGGCACAAACTGGTTTCAATCATTACGCCCTAGCATGCTTTGTCATCAATTTGTTATTAACAAATGTAAATTGTAATGCAAATTATTCTCATTTGAAATATTGTGCCCGCAATTTAATGGGGGATGCTGTTTATTCAGCATGGAGAGAAGATGACACTGAAATTAACCACCTTAGGGATGGCTATCGCTGGCTTGCTGGCGGGCAATGCCTATGCCGACACTCAACTAAATAACACAACCAATACCGCCACCAATACCGCGACCTTAGCCGAGTCGATCGCCAGGCAGGAGCAGGCGCTTATCCAGCTGAAAAAGGAGCTGGCCCAGCTTAAGGCGCAGCAGGCCGACAAACAGGCAGAGAAACAGGCCGAGCAACAGATTGACCGGCAGGTGCTGACCAAGGCGGTACAGGAGCAGGTTGCCCTGGAGGTCGCTAACAGCCCCTGGAGCCGGTTCAAGTTTGAATCCTACGGTAGCATGAATTACACCAGCGACGAGTATTTCGATAACGTGCAGGACACCTCGCCCGAGCGTCGCGGCCGTCTGGATCTGGAGCGGATCGTCACCGAATTTGGCTATCAGTTCAACGACGAGTGGGACATGGAGGTGGAGATCGAATATGAACATGGCGGCACGGGCAGCGCTCTGGAATATGACGGTTTCGACGAGTTCGGCGAGTTTGAGTCGGAGGTCGAAGCCGGCGGCGAGGTGATGATCGAGAAGGCCCAGCTCAGGTATCGCCCGAGTAAGGCCTTCGGCATCAAGTTCGGTAACATACACCTGCCCGTGGGGCTTTCCAGTGTGCTGCACAAGCCTAACCAATACCTGACCGTACTGCGTCACCGCAGCGAGGCGGCCATGTTGCCTGCCGTGTGGAACGAGACGGGTATCGGCATCTTCGGCGACCTGGGAGATTTTCATTATCAGGCTCAAATAGTTAGCGGCCTCAACTCTGAGTATTTCCGCACTTACGACTGGATAGCTTCGGGCCATCAGAAGCGCTTCGAGCACGTCAATGCCGACGAGCTGGCCTATGTGCTGCGCCTGGATTACGGCAGCTTCAAGCAGCCAGGCCTGGCCCTGGGCGCCGCCTACTACTATGGCAACACCAGCGGTAATCGCCACAAGAGCAACAAGCTGGCCGGTGACGGCAGCGTGAGCCTGCTGGCGCTGTCCGGTGCTTATGTGGACGGCCCCTGGATACTGCGCGGACAGTACCTACAGGGCACCCTGGATGATGCCGATGCGATCACTCAGGCCAACAAGACCACCCCAGGCCTCAAGCCGGGTAACTTCGCCCAGCTGGGCAGCAAGGCAGAGTCCTTCTTCGTCGAGGCGGGGTTGGATCTCAACCACTTCTTCTCTGTGCCGCTGACTGTGTTTGCCAACCTGGATTACGCCAACCCGCTGAGCGAGGTGGAAACCGGTACGGCCACCAAGCGTTATGAGAACACCTGGACCAGTGTCGGCATCAACTACTCGCCGATCCCCGAGATAGTGATCAAGGCCGAGGGCGGCCTGCATCAGGTGGCGGTGGCTGCCATCCCGGATACCCATTTCTTTGCCCTGGGCGTGGGCTATCAATTCTCGCTCTAATGGCCGACAACTTTGATTTTTATGGAGAGACAGATGAAACAATTTAAATATGGCGCGATCGCATTGGCACTGATTTCGGCCCTGGCGGCCTGTGGTGGTTCGGGCAGCGATGAGCCCGAGGTGGTGGTGCCCGAAACAGGTTTTAGTTTCGATGCCGACGCCCTGATCGTCAACCTGAGCGACGAGGTGATCGTCAAGGGTTACAGCACATTGGCGGATCGCGGTGAGGCGCTGCTGCAGGCTACCCAGACCCTGGTTGCCACTCCGACCCAGGCAAATCTTGAGGCGGCGCAGTCGGCCTGGAAGGCGGCCCGTCAGCCCTGGGAGCAGGGCGAGTCACACATCTTCGGCCCGGTAGACTCTCTGGGGATCGACCCACACCTGGATAGCTGGCCGCTGAACACCACAGATCTTAAGACGGTTTTAATCAACAGCAGCGGCTTCGATGCCGAGACCATCAAGGGCTGGAACGATGACGTGCAGGGCTTCCACACCATGGAGTTTCTGCTGTTCGGTGACGGCATAGACGACAACGTCAAGCAGATCGACGAGCTGACCGCCAATGAGCGCGACTATCTCATGGGACTGGCCGAGGTGTTTCGCGACTACACCAAACAGCTGGCCGATGCTTGGCTGGTCAGCCATGACGGCCAGAGTGGCAAGGCCTATGGCGAGTTGCTGAAATCGCCGGGCGTCGATGGCAACACCTTCTACAGCTCGCAGGTGGGCGTGTTGGAGGAGCTGATCAAGGGGATGATCGGCATAGTCGACGAGGTGGGTAACGGTAAGATCGCCGACCCCTTCGGCGGCTCGCTGGCCAGCGCCGACACCTCAAAGGTGGAGTCGCAATACTCTTGGAACTCGCTGACCGACTTTAGCGACAACATCATAGGGGTGCGCAACGTCTATCAGGGCGAGTTCACCGGCGAGGCCGACAAGCAGGGGATCATCGACTTCGTGCGCGCCGCCGACAGCGAGCTGGCTAGCCGGGTCGCCGCCGAGATAGACGCTGCCATCTTGCAGATCCGCGCCATCGAAGGCACAGACAAGATGCCGTTCCGTCAGGCGATAAAAGATGAGGCGGGCCGCGAGCGCATCCAGAAGGCGGTCGATGCCCTGGCTACCCTGCAGGCGAGCCTGGAAAATCAGGTGTTGCCGCTACTCAAAGAGTGGAAGGTATAAGGCCAGTTAAGAAGAGAGCCCAGGCTCTCTTTTTCTTTTCTATATAACCTCATAAAAACAAAGGCTAAATGGCAAGAGGCCCATTTAGCCCGACTGCAATAAAGTGTGATAAAGATGATGAATTGCTTAACCAAACCCTCCGCCCTGTTGGCGGCCTTGACCCTGGCACAGACATTGGCCTTGACCGGCTGTGGCGGCTCGGGTGATGAGATAGAAGTGCCAGAGCCCGAGAAGCAGTATCCCGACTATACCCAGGTGACGGCATTGGGCGGTGACACCACCACCTTCGATGCCTCGAGTTCGGGCCACGGCTACTCGACGCCGGCGCTGAATCTCAACCAGGCGCAGCTCGCCCAGCACCTAAGCGGTGACCTGAATTTTGAGACCGCCTTTACCACGGCGCCCAACGAGGATCATCCCGAACTCGATGGCCTGGGGCCAGTGTTCAACAACGCCGACTGTAACTCCTGCCATCAGCGTGACGGTCGTAACTCGACGCCCATAGTGCCCGCAGGGCAAGCGCGCATTAAGCTCGGCTCCGAGGCGGGGATCTTCCTGCGTATCAGCAAGGCCCCGGATCAGCCCTGCCTGCAAGGTACGCCTGAGAACAACTACTGCGCGCCTATTCCTGTGCCCAACTTCGGCACTCAGCTGTTTCACCGCGGGGTGCTTAAGGCCAGGGAAGACTGGCAGCAGAACCTGTTCGGCGGTCAGGCGGATGTCTACCTCTCCTACGAGCTAAAGACGGTAACCTATCCCGACGGCACTGAGGTGACGCTCAAAAGGCCACTGTTTGCGGTGGAAAATCCCTTCGATGCGCCGGGTGAGAGCCTCAACAGCAGCAACGTCACCTCTGAGCTTTTGCAGGGCGATGTCTTGATGGGCTGGCGTAACGGCATGCCTGTGTTTGGTCTTGGGCTGCTGGAGGCGATTCCCGAGGCGAGTATTCTGGCGCTGGTGGATGAAAACGATGCCGACGGCGATGGCATCTCAGGACGGGCAAACTATGTGTTCGACGCCGTCAAGGCGCAGCGCGGCGAGAGCCATCCCGTCTCTTTGGGACGTTTCGGCTGGAAGGCCAACACTCCCAGCGTACGGGTGCAGTCATTGGGCGCGCTGCGCGGCGATATAGGGATCACCAACCCCCTGTTTCCCGAGGAGAGCATAGCGGGCACCAGCATGCATGACAGTTACCTAACCCGCACTGGGTTTATCGATACCGGCAGCGGCGTCGACGGTGAGCCAGAGGCGAGCGCCGAGTTTAGCGACGACGTGGTCTTTTACGCCGAGACCCTGGCGGTGCCAGCGAGGCGCCAGGTGGATGATGTTAAGGTGAGGGAAGGGGCGCGACTGTTTGAACAGGTCAACTGCAGCGGCTGTCACCAGCCCAAGTTTGTCACCAAGACTAGCGGTGAGATTGGCGGCCTGCCCATGATAGATGCCCTCAAGGGGCAGACCATCTATCCCTTCAGCGATATGTTGCTCCATGACATGGGGGAAGGCCTGAGTGATGCTCGTCCCGACTTCCTGGCCAGCGGCAGTGAGTGGCGCACTCGACCGCTGTGGGGCATAGGCCTGACCCAGACGGTCAATCCCCAGGCGGGCTTCTTGCACGATGGCCGCGCGGCGAGTGTGGAGGAGGCGATCCTCTGGCATGGCGGCGAGGCCCAGGCCAGTACCGATAAGTTCATGGCCCTGACCCAAGCGGAGCGCTCGCAACTGCTGGCTTTCGTGATGTCCCTCTAAGGGTAAGAAAGACGATGAGGAGCGCGGCCTAGGCCGCGCTTTTTTATGACAAAATATATCTAGAAGGCAATTTGTGACCTCGGTAAACTTAAGCCGGATTTTGCCCTTAGTCCTCGTGATCTGTTTCAATTAAATATTGCCCGATTTCCCCTATCATGGTGCTATAGCAAGAATTAAGTCGACTTAGGGGCCTTCGTGAGCAAAATATTAATCATCTATTCCAGTGTGCATGGGCAGACCCGTAAGCTGTGCGATTTTATGCAGCGCGAGCTCGAGGCGCTGGAACATAGCGTCACCTGCGCCAGCATAGACAACCCGCCAGCCCTGGAAGGGTTCGATAAGATAGTCCTGGGCGCTAGCATTCGTCACGGCAAGCACAATCCCAGGGTGTATGACTTCATTCGCGAGAACATCAAGGTGCTGCAGGAGAAGGCCAGCAGTTTCTTTTCGGTAAGCTTAGTGGCGCGAAAGCTCGCCAAGAATACCCCGGAGACCAACCCGTACATGCAGGCGTTTCTGGCTAAGTCGCCCTGGCAGCCAAAGCTCTTAGCGGTGTTTGGCGGTAACCTGGATTATCAGGGTTATAACGCCCTGGATCGCAACATCATACGTTTCATCATGTGGATCACTAAGGGGCCGACTGCGCCGGATACCAAGGTCGAGTACACCGACTGGGACAAGGTGAAGCACTATGCCCAGCAGGTCGATGCGCTCTAGTATTGCGCGCTTTCGTAAAGTTCAAGCGTCAACATAGCGTGAGTCATATCAAGAGGACAGCAAGATGAAGACACTGACCAAGCTGCGCGAGGTGCTGGAGACCTATCAGCATCTGTTTGTCATCCTGTTAACCCTGTTTCTGGTGGGCACCAGCGGCTGGCTCATGATGGGGCGGGCGCTGCGGGCCAACGCCTCGGTCTGGGATATCCTGCATGTCTACCTTGGGCTGCTGGCGGGGATCTTCTCGGTCACCATGTTGGCGATCAACCTGATGCGCGGTCAGTGGCGACAATATTTTCCCTATCTGGTGGGCGACTTTACTCAGCTGAGTAACGATGTATGCGGCCTGAAGCGTGGCAAGTTGCCCCTGGCCGGTGGCCGCGGCCTGTTTAGCGTGGTCGAGGGGATAGGCATGCTGCTGTTTGTGGCGGTATCCGTTACCGGCCTGATGTGGTTTATCACCCAAGGCAGCAGCGAGGCCCTCAACTGGCGTAGCTATCATCACAGCCTGGCCCACGGTTTCATCGTCTTCATGGTGATCCACGCCCTGTTTGCCCTGTCGCACCTGCTGGACTTTATTCGCCGCTAGGCCAGGGCTCTAGGTTAGAGTTAGGCAAGTGTTAGCGCCCGCGAGAGTTTAAGCACCGCAAGACAAGGTCAGAGTTGATCACTCCTCATCGACCAACTGCTCGATAAACCAGTTGCCCGCCTGGCCCAGTCCCTCCTGCCAGATGAGATCTATGGGCCAGTGATTGCCCTGCTTACCATAATCGAAGTTCAGATCCTTAAGCTTGCCCTCCTCGATGAGCGGCTGGGCGAGCGCCTGTGGATACATGGCAAAACCACAGCCCGCCAACAGTAGCTCCCGCAGCTGATAGAAACGCTCGACGGTCACCAGCTTGCTGGAGTAGCGCATCACCTCGAGGTAATGGGGCAGTATGATGTTGCCCGCAGGCGGCATCAATTGGTGATGGTGATCGAAGTCTTCCAGTTCGGGGGCACTCCTTAGCTGTGCCAGTGGATGCTGGGGGGCACTCACCAGCAGCCATTTAATACGGCTGATGGTTTGTATGTTGACCCCCCTGAGGTTTGCCAGGCGATTGGGTGCGATGATGATATCGCACTGAAGATTCTGCCAGTCCAGGGTCTCCGCCTCGACTATGTTGATTTCCAGATCTGGGTAGCGCGCCGCCAGCTCGCCGATGAGCCGGGTGTATTCGGGGTAACAGGTGTAGGGATGCAGGCAGATGGAGAGCTGGCTCTCTATCCCTTCGCTCATCATCTGTGCCTGGCGCTCCATGGCGATAAGCTTGGGCAGTATCTCCAGCGCCTTCACATAGAGGCGTTTGCCCTCCTGGGTGAGCTGTGGTTTCTTACCGCCATGGCGCTCGAACAGGGTCAGCTCCAGATCAAACTCCAGATGTTGTATCGCCTTGTTGACCGCGGCGACGCTGACCCCCAGCTCCTTGGCGGCGCCGGAAAAGCTGCCAAGCTGGGCTACGGACACAATGTATTGCAATCTCTCTGTGGTGATGATCATCGGCGAACCTTTAACTTTAGGTTGATAGTTCTTAGCGTAGCACTTTTTTCGCCTTTGGTACGATTAACCCGTCAACGAATCAACATCCTTAGTTACGGAGATTGTTACCATGAAAAAAGTACTACTAAGCACCACTATCGCAGCCCTATTTGCCACTACTATGGGCGCCGCCATAAACGCCGAAGCCTGTTCTCGTCTGGTGACAGAGACCCAATACGGCACTATGTTAATGCGTACCGCAGACTGGGTGAGCACTGCCCCCTTCGACGGTCACATGTCTGTCTTCCCAGTCGGCACCGAGCGCACCATGCGCGGTCAAGTTGCCGAGTACCAGCAGGCCATGACTAAGTGGCAGACTAAGTACCACACTCTCTCTATCGAAGAGCATGGCGCCTTCAGTGGCTTGTCGGGTCAGACTTCTAACGAGAAGGGACTCAGCGTGATGGCACTATCTCAGCATGACAGCGAGCCTTATCTGAGCCAGCACAAAGATAATGGCGCGCCAGCGGTTAATACCGCCGACGTAGTGAGCTTTATCACCGAGCGTTATGCCACCACCGCCGAGGTGAAAGCGGCCCTGGATAATGGTGAGTTCCAAATCGCCTGGGCCTCTGCGCCAAATGGTATGGAGCACGCTGCGCCACTGCACTACTCTGTGGTCGATGCCGACGGTAACATTATGCTTATCCAACTGGTGAAGGGCGGTGAGCAGAAAATCTATCTGGGTGATGCCGAATCGGATCTGCGTGTCAAGACTAACGACCCGCTGCAGGAGAAGCACAGAGAGTATATGCAGCAGTTCGACCTTAAGGATCCTAGCGTTGCTACTAAGATGCCTTGGAGCATAGGCGGCCTGGAGCGTAACTCACGCCTGCTGGCCATGTCGACTCACATGGACTTAGAAGGGCTGAGCTACACAGAGACAGTTGCTCGTCAGAAGGGCACCTTCGATGCGGCGGCGCTGGTGCCATTTGGTGTGCAGGACCCTAAGACGGGCGAAGACTACCCAAGCTTCTTCAGCATGCAGTACAACCTGGATAACGGTGATATCTGGTTCCGCAGCCTGATGAGTGGCAAGGAGGTCAAGTTTAACCTGGAAGACACCAAGCAGTTCAAGACGCCAATGCATGCCGATATCATGGCTCAGGTAGATAAAGGCGCTCAGACCATCACCTGGTCTAAGATGTAAGCTAGGCGAATGCCTTAACAAAATGGGTTTAAAAAAGCGCGGCTTAGGCCGCGCTTTTTTTTATCTGCTCCTATGGCTAGTTGCCAGCTTGGGCGGCCGCCTCAGGTTCCTTTGCGGGGGCATTGCTAGGCGCCTCCTCTGAGCGCTTCTCATCATCCGTGCCCGTCTCATCAGTCAATTCCGTTTTATCGGTTGATCCCATCTCATGGTGCAGCAGGCTGAGCAGCAGGCCACCAATAATAATGGCGATACTGATAGAGATAAGGCGCACCAGCTGGGCATAGAGGGCATCGGATCCTATGTGGGTGATGATTTGATACACAAGCACCACAAAGTTGGTAAACAGCAGCTGATAGATGGCCTGGGGAGTGGCTCGCCTGATGGCAAAGCCCGCCAGTTGCAGGCCGCAGAAGATGGCCATTCCCAACACTACCCAGGTCGGCAGACCAAAGGCAAAGGTCAACATCACGGGGAAGGTGAAGAGGATACCTATGGCCGTGGTGATCAGACGATTCTGCTTGAAGCTCTTATGCTCCTTGGGATCCGCCAGCTTGATCATGCTGCCTATGGTGATAGCAATCAGCATGCTCTGGGAGCTGCCGATGCCGATCAGCGCCGCGAGTACTATGGTCATGGCGGTGGTCTTAAATAAGATGGTGCCCATATGGGTGCTGCTGCCATCGGCCTGGGTCTCATCGGGCAGTATGTCTTGCTCGTCGCCGGGAAACAGCAGGAAACTCAGATAGGTGAGGATCAGTGCCAGCACCGCCGATTTCATCAACAACCAGGGCAGCACCTCGATGGGCGCCTGCATCTGCTTACTCATGATGGTCATGATGATCACCACGATCAGCATCAGAGTGGCGAGCAGATCTTTGCCGTCGTTGTGGCTGCGATAGAAACTCCAAAACAGTAGCGACCAGCAGAACAACAGGTAACCGCTGGGGGAGTCCAGCAAGAGTCCGCCGATAAACACCAGCCCCAGGCTGACAAACAGGACGATCAGCAGCAGCTTGAGCATCAGGCTCAGGGGCGGACGCGAGGGCATCAGGGTGAGAAAGATCACCATGAACATGGGCGCCAATATGGCTAGCGGCGCCGCCTGGGACCAGAGGTAAAACAGCAGCGCTAGCGGGCCGAATACCAGGCGTATGATAGGGTTGGCTGGGCTATGAAACATAGGTCCAGATACTCACTATCTGCATCCAGATGCCGGCCAGGAACTCGCCTATGCTGCTCTGTTCTGTGTAGAAGGCCACTGTGGCCTGAGAGCCGTAGCGAATATTGCCTGGCGGCTTGGTGCCGGTGAAGACTATGTTGACCGGGTAGCGCTGGGCCTTGATGCCGTTGCTGTCTGCGGTGAGAAAACCTGTATTCTGGTCGATATTGTTGCTGCCGCCCGTGCCCCAGCCTATGCTGTCGACCTTGCCTTCTAGCACTCGTCCCGGCAGGGCGTCGAGGACTATCTCCACCTTGTTGCCCACCTTGATATGTTCCAGCGAGTTTTCTCTGACCAGGGCCGAGATCCACACGCCCCTTGGATCGATAAAGGTCAACATGGGCGAGCCGACGTTGGCGCGCTGTCCCAGGGTGAGCTGAAGGTTGGTGACCACGCCCTTAGAAGGGGCCTTGACCTGAGTCTTTTGCAGATCCAGCTGAGCCTTCTCCAGGTTTGCCATGGCCGCGAGGATCTGCGGATTGTCCTGACCCGCCGGGCCCAGGGCCTGTCTGGCCTGCACTAACGAGGCCTCGGCCGCTTCGAGATTCGCCTGGGTTCTGTCTCTGGCCTCGATGGCGTTATCCAGCTCTGCCTGGCTGAGTACTCCCTGTCCGGCCAGCTCGCTGACGCGCGCGGCCTGCTCCTTAGCGTTGTTGCGCGCCGCGATGGCATCTACCACCTTAGCCTGAGCCACCTCTACCGCCGCCGTGCTGGCACCGATATTCTGCCCCGCCAGCGACAGATTGGCCTGAGCCGATTGCAGGGCGAGACGATAGTTGCGCGGATCGATCTGAAACAGGGGCTCGCCGGCCTCGACGATCTGGTTATCTCTGACGCTCACCTCTGTGATGTTACCGGCGACCTCTGAGGCCACCCTTACCAGATAGGCATGCACCCTGGCATCGCTCGTCATGGGCGTTACCCTGTCGGCCCAAAGGCTATAGAGCCAGACCGCTAAGATTAAGCCTATGATGTAAAAACTCATTTTCCGTGATGATTGTTCCGCAGCAGACATGCCTTCGCCTCGATGAATAGAGATTGTTTCATGGTAAACCTCGATCCTGTTACCAGCAAGTAACAAGTCTCGTTTTAGTGGTGTTTCTATGACCTAGGTATCTAAAAAGGCGGGGAAAGTGGGCTAGCCTGATTTAGCCTAGGTCTTGGCAAGCTTATTGTGAAGGGCTAAGAGCAGAGCTAGGCATAGCCTGCTTTGCAGAGCATTGCGAGTATGTTAGCTTGGGAGCGTATCGCCATGGCGAGCGGATAAACGTCTTCGTCGGTGCGTGCAGGGAATGGGTCAATTCATGGAAGGCATCTGGGATCTCTCCTGGCAAATACACTCCTTCAGCAGTCTAGATTTACCGACATTGCCTAATGTTTTTCGCTAAAAAAATTAAAGGATTAATTAGATATGCCTAGATTGAGCAAGGTGAATTTGCTGTTTCTAATCGGCCTTGGCGGCTGCCAGGCCTCCCTTAACGGTATCCCTCCTATGCCCGAGGTGATCGAGCTAGCCGATGGAACCTATAAGGTGTTTGTTGCCCACCCCAGTAAGACACAGGTGGTGAAAACCTCTAAAGGATTCATGAATAAGATATGTAGTGATAAGGGACTGAGTTACGACATCATCTCTGAAAATATCGAGATGACGGGTGAAGCCATCGACCAAACCAAGAAATCTTCCTCTGTATCAGTCTTGGGCGTGAGCCGCACCGAATCAGAATATGAAACTAAACATATGCAGGAAGGGGAGGTGCATTTCAAGTGCGTCCCTGAGGATGAAGCGGCCTCAAGCCTGGTGCATCGCACGACGCCTTGAGCTGGTGCCTTACAATTAGCGCTTTAGTAAACGGATAATGCCAGAAATAATAATAGGAAAATCAAAATGTCAGGGAATATCTTTAAGTTTAAAGACGCGACGCAGTTAACCCACTGGGTACGCTACATGCTATATGCCCAGATAGTGGTTGCGCTAATTGCCATCGGCTCCAACTATCTGGAGTATCAGCTGCTGATGGACTATATCTCGGGGGACTACATCTCAGAGGCCCAGGCGGTTGCCGATGGTGAGGCCAACGATATGCGTCAGCTCGTGGTGGGTGTGCTCTATCTATTGGTCTTTATTGCCTCGGGCGTCCTGATCCTCAAGTGGATATACAGGGCGAACTTCAACGCGCGTCAGCTGGGCGCCACTGATATGAACTTCACTCCTGGCTGGTCCATCGGCTATTTTTTCATTCCCATCTTCTGCATCTGGAAACCCTATCAGGCGATGAATGAGATCTGGCAGGCGAGCCATGATCCCGAGAACTGGAGTTTGAGCGGCTTCAACTCCAGCATCAGCCTGTGGTGGCTACTATGGATCGTCAGTAATGCCCTGGGTCAGGTGGTATATCGATTAACAGATAAGGCAGAGGAGTTACAAGATTTCATTAATCTCAACATGCTAGCTCAAGTATCAGAGGTTTCCACTATCTTATTGGCCTTCGCTACCCTAAGTGTGATTAACACTATTTACCGGGCACAGACCGAGGCGTTGGCGCGGGGGGAGCAGCAGGCCTATCAGGGGGCGCATCAGGTGGTTGTCGGCTAACGCCACAAGGTTAAAGCCAGTGCGATTAATAACAACGAGAAACAAAAAAGGCGCCGTAGGGCGCCTTTCTTATGTCATTTTGCCAAGCTTATTTGTGCTCGACGGCCAGGTAGTTGATTAGATCGATCAGCTCACCCAGGGTGCGGATCTGGCTTAGGTTGACCGCGTACTTATCGTTAACGATAAAGGTGGGCACACTCTGAATGCGGAACTCACGTTGCTGGGCGCGCCACAGGTCGAGCTTGCCACTGACCGTCTTACCATCGGCGATCTCGTCATACTTGCTGATATCGATCCCCTGATCGGCGAACACCTTCTTGATGTCGTCGCGGGTATTAATAGCAGGTTTCTCATGGGCGCTATGGTCATGATCATGGCTGTGTCCGTGGCCGCCTTGCTCGCCCTGAATGGCGCTAAACATGGCGTGGACCATCTTGTCTTCGACGCCCAGCTCCTGGATCACCCCAAGTGAGCGCATTACCTCTGTGCCTATGTCTGAGTTCATGAAGTCCACATGCTTGCTGTCGAAGCTCACTCGCTTGTCCAGGTTAGCCTTGATGTCTCCCAGGAACTGAGTCTCCATGTTGAAGCAGTTGTGGCAGTAGAAGGAGTAGAACTCGGTCAGCTTAGGGCTGGCACTGGGGGCCTTGTCAGACACCGTCATGAAGTGTTGCCCCTCGACAAACTGGGCGGCAAAACTGGTGAGCGGCGCCACGGCTAGGGTCAGGGCGAGTGCGATATGTTTAATCATGATGATCCTTAAATTGATAGCGTCGTTGTGCAATCAATGGCTAACGTCAATCGACAATAGGGTTAGCCTAAATGCCAAAGCTTAATTATGACTGAAGGCGTGGTGAGAAACAGGGGCCAGAGTGTGACCTGAGCTGAAGTTCTGAGTATTGTCTGTCGGTAGAAAGGGCGGATCTGTGACGGGGCTAGCGCGACTCTCTCAGTGTCTGCCAGGCCTCGCAGACCCGCTTAAATTGAGTGGCGTCGCCGCCGTCACGGTCGGGGTGCCATTGCAGGGCCAATTTTCGCCACTGCTTGCGTATCTCTCTGTCGCTGGCGTCTTGGGGCAGCTCGAACACCTCCAGCGCCTGACGCTTGGGCAGGGCGTTGTGGCTGGTGCCGATATAGTCCTCATAGCGCTGCCAGAAGGATTCCAGCATCTCCTGAATGATATCCGGGCAGGTGTCGTAGTGCTGCCAGTCCTGATAGTAGCTTCTTAGGGCGTCATCCTGACTCAGCTGGCTATCTAAATTGCTGGGAGGGATGCGAAAGATCTGTATCTCCATCGCCCTGACCTGCAGGTAGCTGCCGGGCAGTAGCATGGCCTGTAACTCGAACAGGGCGTTCATCAGCAGGAAGTTCTGCTTAAACAGGGCCTTCTGTGGGTCTGTGTCCAGCGCGCGCATCAGGCCTTTCTCTTGTAGGGCGGCGGCCAGGTGATGCACCTTCCAGCTACGGTTGCTGCGCTGCAGCAGGGTGAGAAGCGGCCAGATGAGCGGGTTATCGCCTTTGATGGCGAAGCATTGGCTGGACGATGAGGCGTCTTGCAGCCTGGCGGCTGTCGGGGTCGATTTGGCAAGAAGCATACAGAGAGTCTCATCCGTGACTGGCGATAATTTCTACTATGACAATGGAGAAAATAGAACGCAAGTCTTATTGGTTAAGCCTGGGCTTGTCGGGCCTGCAACCAATGAAAAGGCGATGCATGGCATATGCATCGCCCTATGGCAGATCATGAGTTGAGACGCTTAGATCTCGGTGAAGAGCGTCTCGATAGGCAGGCGCGACTTAGGCAGCTTGGCATTAAAGTCATCCTCGCTGTGATAACCCAGGGCCACCACCACAGAGGCGGCGTAGCCTTTGGCCGGCAGCTCCAACACCTGGTTGAGCTTAGTGGCGTTGAAGCCTTCGATTGGTGTAGCGTCGATGTCCAGCAGGCTGGCGCCCAGCAGCAGGGTGCCCAGCGCCAAGTAGACCTGCTTCTCCATCCAGTGCTGGCTGTCTTTCAGCTCGATTCTGTGCATGTTGGCGAAGAAGGAACGTCCGTTGTGCTGGCCCTGTTTGGCGGCTTCGTCGGCGAAACGGCCATCCGCATCTTCCTGCTCGAGTACCTTTAATAGGTGGGCCTCATCCATGTTGGTCTTAGTGCAGAGCACCAGCACGTGGGAGGCGTTGAGGATCTTGGCGGTGTTGAAGGCGAAGTCGCTGGTGGCCTCGGCGATCTGCGCCTTACCTTCCTCGGTCGAGGCGAGGACGAAGTGCCAAGGCTGTGAGTTGGTCGACGATGGGCTCATGCGAAGCAGCTGCTTGATCTCCTCGATCTTGTCGTCGGCGATCTTGCGGCTTGGGTCGAATGCCTTAGTGGTGTAGCGCTTATTGGTGTAGAAACTGAGTTGTTGCATGACAAGCATCCTGTAATTGAGTCGATTCTTTATGTCGAGAGTGAGGCTGATTCTACGTGACTCTTTCACCGATAAAAACAGAGGAAAGTCACATATACTTTCAAAAATATATTGATAATAGGCGGTCGCCAGTCTGCAGAGGCCATTATGATCGCGAGGCATAACCCTTAGCGATTGCTCAACGGATAACAGTCGCATAAGTGAAGCTAATTACCTGACAAAAAAGATGATTTATGCTTAACTTTCAGAGCTGTCATCTTGAGTCGAGCGCTCCGCCCGACTCGCCTACGCCGGAGAAGAAAACATGGCTTTTCGAATCGATTCATCCATCATCGCCTGGCCCCTGATGGGGGCATTGTTGAGTGCGCCCGCCATGGCCTTGGACTGGCGCCTGGGCATAGGCGGACACGACTACTATGTGGATGAGGCCGACTCCCACACCTTAGGCGCGGGAGTGAGTATTGGCCTGACTCATCTTACCGAGAGTGAGATCAAGCTTACCGGCGAGCTGAATATCTTCGTGGATCATGATGTGGACGAGCTCGACCCCGACCATATTCCCGTCTGGTTTAGCTCTTACTACAGTGCCAGTGGCGACCTCTTCTCGCTATCCCAGCATTCTCGCCTCTTTTGGGACATAAGCCTGGGGGGCAAGCGTAATACCGTCAGCTCGGTGGAGAAACAGGTCAGGCTGTTTCCGGCCCTGGGTTATGGCTATCAGAGAGAGGGTTTTCAGGCCGACGTTAAGCTGGGAGGCGGTTACTACTTCCTGGAGATCGACGACGATGTGCCGCGCATGCGTGGCTATGACAGGGAAGATTTCCAGAATAAGACAGGCGCCTATACGCTGGCCGCGGTGACCCAGTTTGCCCTGGGCAAAGATTTCGATCTGAGCCTGGCGGCGCAGCAGTGGCACGATGGCAGCGATTGGCTGGAGAACCAGCTGGAGGCGCGCCTCAGCTATGATGCCGACCATTGGTCCTCTAAGAGTCAGCTCGTCTTCAGCGTGAAATATAACGAGTATAATCTGGATCCCTATGCCAGGGTGCCCGTGGACTCGCCGGACTATTTGCCGATCCTGCCCTGGAACAAAGATCTCTTCGTCAGAGTCTATTTCGACATGCCCTGGGGTTAAGCCTGGCTGCGCGTGAGACAGGAGATATGCGTAACTGTGCTAGCGGCAGGGCTTTTCTACTCATGATGGCTTTGCCGCGAGTAAGGGCTTTGCCGCTAGTATAGGTTTGGCCGTTAGTATAGGTTTGGCCGTTTGTATAGATTTGGCAGTTAGTAGAGGCTTAGAGGAGGGGACGTGACCCAAACGTCAGCAGCGGCGGGCCAGATACGAATCGCCAGTTTCAATTTGTACAACTTCATCGCGCCGCCCGACGCCTATTACGATTTTAATAACATCTACACTCAGGCCCAGTGGCAGCAGAAATGTGACTGGATAAGGCGCTACCTGGCGAGCCATGACCCCTGCGTCATCGGCTTTCAGGAGGTGTTTTCGATAGACGCATTGCAGGCCCTGCTGGCCGAGGCAGGCTATCCCTATTTTGTCACCGTCGACACGCCCGAGGTCAGCGACGACTTCATCTATCGCCACCCAGTGTTGGCCCTGGCCAGCAAGTACCCCATCCTTAGCTATGAGGCATGCGATATCGATCAAACGGTCGCCAGCCTCATGGGTATTGCCCCTGGTTTTCAATACAGCCGCCTGCCCTTGAGGGCGACCATAGCGCTGCCGCATCTTGGCCCCTGCGACTGTTATCTGGTGCATTTTAAGTCCAAGCGGGCTCAGTTTGAGCCTGAGCAGGCAATGACCCCAGACCCCGGGAGCGAGCCTGCCGCAATGGGGGCTCAGAGCGATGGCCTGACCATTGAGAAGCGTGGAGCCCTGTTTGCCATCGAGGCGGCGGCCAAGTGGGCTTCATCGCTGATACGCGGCAGTGAGGCGAGTCTGCTGCGAGTCGCCATCGCCAGGCGCCGTATTGATACCCGCTACCCTGTGATCCTGATGGGCGACTTTAACGATAGCCTGGCCGGTGGCGTGTTGTCGGCGCTGGTGAGCGAGGATAGTCGCCTGCTTGGGGGCTTGGGTGAGGAGGCGTTTCAGGACTATCGCCTGCAGGATGCCTACCTGCTTCATGAGCGCTCCGAGTACAGCCCAGCGTCGGTGGCGCGGGTCCCGACCCACTATCATCTTAATCGCGGCGAGGTGATCGACTATATCCTGCTCTCCATCGAGTTCGATCCCCATAATCATCAGTGTCTGGCACAGGTGAGTCAGTATCACACCTATGATAGCCACCTGATCAATCCGCAATATGATCGCGACAGCCACAGCACAGATCACGCCCCCGTGATGGTCAGCCTCAAGATCAGGGAATAGGGCGAGGTCCAAAGAGGCAAAATGTGGGCTATATTCTTGTTTTACTTGTGGGATTAATTAACACTATCGGCTATATTTTGCTCAGACTAGGTGGTGAGGCCTAAAGCAAAGATTCTAGTTTAGCGTTTAACGCTTTGGGCCTTAGTCGGGTTATCGGTACGCACTTACACACGCTGGGAAGGGAAAGTTATGGACAATGAAGCCAAGGCGCAGCAGCGCAAAGAGTTTATCGGTAATATGACGGAGTCGGCGATTCGCATCGGCCTACTCGCCATCTTAGTGATCTGGACCTACGACATAGTGCGGCCCTTTATCGTGCCGGCCCTGTGGGGCGCCATCATCGCCGTCGCCCTGATGCCGTTAACCCACAGGCTGGAGCGCATGTTAAAGGGTCGTCGTGGCCTGGCAGCGACCCTTATCGCCCTGGTGGGGATCGCCCTGTTGGTGACCCCTTTCGTGGTGGTCTCGGGCTCCATCTTCGAGGGGGTATCCAACACCCTTAAGGTGCTGCAGAGCGGCGAGATCCACCTGCCAGAGCCGACCCAGCGGGTGGCGGAAATTCCCATCATAGGCGAGCGCCTGTTTGAGGTGTGGCATAACATCGCCAGCAACCTGGAGAAGGCGATATTGCACTTCCTGCCGGAGATCAAGGCGGGCTTCTCGGCGCTGGCCGGAGTGATAGGCAGTAGCCTGGCCACCCTGGTGATGTTTATCATCTCGCTGCTGATCGCGGCCGGCTTCATGGCGAACTCAGAGCAGTGCGCCGCTGCCATGAGTAAAGTGGCGGTGCGGGCTGTAGGCCCCAATGCCCACGCCTGGACCAGTCTGACAGCCGCCACCATACGCAGTGTGCTCCTCGGGGTGGTCGGTGTGGCCTTCATCCAGGCCATGCTGATCGGCTCGGCCCTGTTTGTCTTCGGCCTGCCCGCCGCCGGACTGCTCACCTTGGTGGCCCTGTTTCTGGGGATCGCCCAACTGCCGGCGCTGATCATAGTGCTGCCCCTTATTGGCTATGCCTACTCCTCCATGGAGGGTACCTCGGCAACCATCTTCAGCGTGTGGATCTTCCTTGGAGGCATCTCTGACAATATCCTCAAGCCTATCTTGATGGGCCGGGGCGTGGATGTGCCCATGCCAGTGATACTGATAGGTGCCATCGGCGGCATGCTGTTTGCCGGGATCATCGGCCTCTTCCTGGGCGCCGTGGTGCTGGCCATCTGGTATGAACTCTTCATCGCCTGGCTAAATGGCGGTGAGCCCGAGGCGGTGTTGGCTCAGGCGGAGACGCCTGAGTCACAGCGCGACGCCGAGACGGCGGAGTAGGTCTATGCTGGATGCCGTCTGCCGGGTCGAGGGCCAGGTCGAGAAAACCTATTCGGTATTTACCTTTCAGCGCCTCAGCGAGCAAGAGATAGAGGCGCTGCGCCAGCAGCTCTATTGCCCCGTGTGTGACGGCAAGGCCTATTTTCGCAAGGCCTCGCGTGACGGCAAGGCCGCCTGTTTCGGCTCTCGCTATCATCAGATGGACTGCAGCGAGTTTAATCCCTCGGCCAGTCGCAAACAGGAGGAGCAAGATGCCCTGGAGGTGAATCAGCAGCTGCTGGAGAGTGACGCCCTGAAGATAGACTTCAGCATGCCGTCCAGGCGTAAGAGTCAACCAGCGCAGCAGGCTCAGGCCGAACAAGCTCAGGCCAAACAAGCTCAGGCCAAACAAGAGCCGGTGGATGGCGTACAGAGCCCCAAGGGGAGTTATCATGTTAACGCCGAGTCTAAAGCCGAGACTAAAACCGAATCTGGGCACTCGCCGAAGAGGGAAACAGAACCTAAGATAGCCACCCAGGGGCTACAGAAACTTCTCCACAGCCTGCTGCGGGGCAGCGATCTGGCCAGCTCAGATCTCTGGGTCTATACCGACGACAAGTATCGCTGGCGGGCCAAGAACCTGTTCGTCAACTTTGCCGAGGCCGAGCCCAACGAGCGTCACGCGCCACGCATGTATTGGGGCACCATCTCCCACGCCGACAAGGCGCTGCTCTGGCTCAATCCCGCCGACTGTAAGGATGTGGGCATCCCCATCGAGGAGGTGAAGGATGAGCTGTGTAAGAAATACGATATCCAGCAGCGGGAGGATCTCGACGGGGCAGGCATCATCCTCTTCGGCAAATGCTTCTGGAACAAGGACAAGACCCGCAAGATCATCCAGTTGTGGAACAAGGACCTTAGCCGGCTGCATCTGGTGAAGGCCGAGGATTAGGAGGCGTTTTGCATTGCAAAGCGCATTTTCTTGGCGCCGCCTGAGCTTTCCCCTCTGCTAAGCACCGCTAAATCATATTAACAACCCCTGCCGATTGAACCACTTGAGTGGCTTTCTCATGGATTGGTACGCCTTATGCTCAGCTAGGTTATCGAACCAGGTACCTCGAGTATGAGGATAAGGAGTCGGCGATGAGGTTATGCAATCAAGCTCCCCTGCTGGGATTTGTGGTCAACCGGACCCTGTATGCCAGCAGCGAGGCCTACCGGCAACGTATCGACTATATCTGCAAGTTAATGCGCCTGGCGGGCGCGGACAGGGGCCAGGCAGATTGCGGCCGTGCAGATAAGGGCCGCACCCGACGCGAGCGCCAGGCCTGCCTGATAAAGCGTTAGAGCTGTGAGGTGACTCTGGCTATTCGTCGGGCCAGTAGGGTATCGCCCCACTGAAACAGGCCGAGCCCCGCCAGCACCAGGCCGGCACCTATCATCAGGGTCTGGGAGATCTGCTCATGATTCACCATTGCGCCCAGGGCCATGGCAAATACCGGGGTGATCAGCGTGACCAGGGCGACTGTGCTGGCATTGAGGTGCTGCAGAATATAGAAGTAGCCGATGAAGCCTATCAAGGAGCCGAAGATCCCCAAGTAGAAGATGGCGGCGATGGAGCGCGTCGACCAGGTCTCCACCGGCAGGCTGGCATCGAATATCAACCAGGCCAGGGCAAACAGTGGGGTCGAAAACAGCAAGGCGCCGACCGTGCTGGCGATGGGGTGAATCGCTAGCTCAACTGTCTTGATCAGCACGCCGCTGAGGCTGAAGAGAAATACGGCAAAGAGGATCAACACCAGGCCTATCCAAGTATCGCTGCCCAGGGCGAGCTTGGCCGAACAGACCACGCCAAGGCCGCAGAATGCCAGAATGAGCGCCATGATCCGCATGGGGCTGAATTTAGGTTCGTTTAGCAGCCTTTGTGCTAACAGGCCTGATACCAGCGGGGAGAGGCCGAACAGCAGCGACATGGTGCCCGAGGCCAGATAACGGGCGGCAAAATAGCTCAGCAACATGCCGCCCACTATGCCTATGGCCGAATAGGCGTAGAGCTTGAAGGCGGTGCGATGCCAGGGCAGGCGTATGCTGCTAAAGAGGATGATCAGGCTGCCAATGATCAGGGCGATCACCATGCGCGAGAGTACCGCCATGGTGGGATGCACCGTCTCGCTGCTCCAGACGATCCCCAAGGGGGTGGTGGACCAGATGAGCACCACGGCCAGAAACGAAACAGGCACCAGGCGCGGCAGTTGAGCGGCGTAGGCTTGAGTAGGGGAAGACATGCTAGCAGGGCCCTGGTACAAAAATAAGCAAAGAGTGATAGAGGCGATTTTGACCCAGTTCGCACCGGAAAGCTATGGTCAAGTGTGGCCTTGAGAAAAATTTATGATGGGCGGTTTATGGTAAAAGGCTAAAGGGGGATGACGGCCGAGTCGGATCTTTGGTATCGACTCATTTCTTGGTGTCAAACGCAGGGGCTTAATAAGTCAAAAGGGGCATTGCCCTTTAGCATATGCCCCTTTTGTTGTTGGCGTTTGTATGACCCTTTGCCTTTCTTGGGTTTCTCGACGCGCATCTTAAACAGTTCGCTGGTGACTATCGCCTTTAAGGCGTTGTCCTTGATGACGCCACGGCCGCTCTCGTGGGGAGCGTGCGCGTTGCGGCGCGATTGTTTGCTCATGGTTGTTCCTCTTACTATCTCTGTTAAACCTGTCTCTGTTTGTCGTGCCTGACTCTTTCAGGCGGCGCAAGATTACTTCTTGATTGCTTAAAAAGCAAACAGTATTTTATCACAGATTAGCAAATAATGTTTTATTCTTTAATTCA
Organism: Shewanella alkalitolerans; assembly: GCF_019457575.1. Lineage (NCBI taxonomy): Bacteria > Pseudomonadati > Pseudomonadota > Gammaproteobacteria > Alteromonadales > Shewanellaceae > Shewanella > Shewanella alkalitolerans. Next base: position 786,431 of record NZ_CP080422.1, read on the forward strand.
GTAACTTATGCCTAACTGTATTGGGTGAAATAGGGTTGGCCCCTGCCTCAAAGGAGAGGACAAGGGCCAACATCAAAGCTTGCTAGATATCTGCCAGTTCGTGGCGATAGGGGATGGCGCGCTGGGCACCGGCGCGGGTCACCGAGATGGCGGCGGCGCGGTGGGCAAAGGTGACCGCCTCCTCGACAGACTTTCCCTCGCCAAGGGCCACCATGAGGGCGCCGTTAAAGGTATCGCCGGCGGCGACCGTGTCTACAGCTTTCACCTGAACGCCAGGGATCAGGGCGCAATAGTCCTTGGTGCTGAGCAGGGCACCTTGCTTGCCCAGGGTGATGATCACCGTCTGCGGCCCGAGTTGATGCAGCATCTGCGCCGCCATTCTGGCGCTCTGCTCATCGGTCACCTCTATGCCTGTGATGGCTTCGGCCTCTGTCTCGTTGGGGGTGATCACATCCACCAGGCGGAACAGATCTTTGCCGATCACCATGGCCGGCGCCGGGTTGAGTATGGTGGTCACACCGTGCTTCTTGGCGTGCTTTAAGGCATCCAGCACAGTCACCGCCGGGGTCTCCAGCTGCACCAGCAGATAATCGGCCTTTTCGATCAGCTCAAGATGGGGCTCGAGCGCCTCGGGGGTCAGGGTCGCGTTGGCGCCGGCTGAGACGCCTATGATGTTCTCGCCTTTATCGGCGACGAAGATCATCGCAGTGCCCGTGGGTTGATCGTCCGTATAGGTGATGCCGTCGGGCGCGATGCCATCTTGCTGCCAGGCCTGGGCCATTGCCTGACCTATGGCGTCCCGGCCTAGATGACAGATGAAGTCGACCCGGGTCTCGTCCTGGCTAAGGCGTGCGGCGGCCACCGCCTGATTAGCCCCCTTGCCGCCGTGTTCCAGCCTATAGCCGCGACTCATCAGCGTCTGTCCGGGGCTGGGCAGGTGTTCCAGGTTCATCACATGATCGGCATTGGCACTGCCGAGGATTAACAGTCTGGTCATAGTGTCCTCTCGCCTGAGGGGAGGGCGAACCCTCCCTGGGCTATTAATTATAGGCGCTGAGGCAGTCGACTATCAGGTCGACGAAGCCTTGGCGATCTAAGTCAAACAGCACAGTGGCGTTAGGCGCCTTGCCGGTTAGCTGATAGCGATCCACTACTGTCATCCCTTGGGTATGTTCCCCCTTGGTCTCGACGCCGACCCAGCACTCTTGGGCGGTGAACAGCTCAGGTTTTAGCAGCCAGGCGATGGTGCAGGGATCATGCAGCGGCGCGCCGGTGAAGCCCCATTTAGGATCTCTGTGGTAGATCATGAAGAAGTCCAGCAGCTCGGCGACACACTGGGCCACAGGGTTGGGGATGGCGCGGATCCGCTCGATATCCTCATCCATGATCTGCGCCTCGTGGGTCACGTCCAGGCCGCACATGGTGATAGGAATGCCCGACTTGAACACCATATCGGCCGCCTCTGGGTCGACGAAGATGTTGAACTCGGCGGCTGGGGTCCAGTTGCCAACCCCTGCGGCGCCGCCCATCAGCACGATACGCTCCACCTTGCTGTGCAGCTCGGGATAGTTGGCGATAAACAGGGCGATATTGGTCAGTGGCCCGGAGGGTACTAAAGTCACGGGTACTGCGCTCTGACGCACCTTCTCGGCCATCAGCTCGATGGCGTTTTGCGTTAGGGGATCAAAGCTGGGATCTGGCAGCTTAGGGCCGTCGAGGCCGCTCTCGCCGTGGACGTTGTCGGCGATAATCAGCTTCCTGGCCAGGGGCTTCACCGCGCCGCCGGCTACCGGCATGTCGGCTCGATTGAGCAGGGTCAGGATGCGCAGGGCGTTGTTGAGCGTCTTGTCCGGCGTCTGGTTGCCCGCGCTGGTGGTGACCGCCAGCGGATTGAGGCGCTCGCTGCTCATCGCCAGGATCAGGGAGATCGCATCGTCATGGCCTGGGTCGCAGTCGAGAATAATCGGGGTCGCCGTGGCGAGCGGGCGGATGGCTTTTGGAGAAGCGTTTGCTGCGTGAGAATGTGAGGCAGCGTTTGATTGAGTCATGGTCATGCTCCTTTGATTGACACCTGTGGCAGAGTAACACGCTTTAGGTGCGTGTCATCTTTGAGATGAAAATTTGTGATTAAGCAGACAAAGCATGTCTCTGGCCGCAAAGATAAACTGAAACCGGCTCAGTGGCTTATCTATGTGGGGCTTATCGACATGCCGGCTTATCGAAATGGCGGCTTATTGAGTTGCTGGTTAATGGGGTTAGCGGTTGTTCGGCCTTTTTGAGTTGCAATCCCGCCTTCGAAGATTAATTGAGCATGGCCTTATTAATTAAGCGCTTTCGCTGCATAAGCTTAATTTGCAAGGTGTGCGAAATTAGCGCATTCTATTTTGCTTATATTGTTGTTTATCAATGGTTTGTGCTGATTGCGTTTGAGGCCGAAAAATTATTTATCGCCGGATAACTATTTCTGATTGACTCAGTCTCCAATGCAGATTATTTTGCGCCCGATGTTTTAGCTGGGGTACAAAAATAAAGGCATGGTTCGCTAAGGGCGAACGTCGTTATGTCCATAATAAAGCAGCAATTAAGCGTATAAACTTTGGGGTTTTACGCCGAGTAAAATGAGTTTGCCGTATCGGCTCAATTTTAGAAGGACCTTAAGCCATGTCTGACGCGACAGCCTTAAGTCTTATCCCACCTGTGGTGGTCTTGGTGTTAGCGGTTTGGCTACGCCGTCCAATCCTTTCGTTAATCATAGGTGCCTTAGTGGGTCTGGTCTTGTATCAACCCGATCAGGTGCTGAATAACTTCTCCGATATCTCGCTCTCTGTCATGGCCGATGAAACCATAGGTTGGTTGATTCTGGTGTGTGGCGGTTTTGGCGCCCTGATCGCCCTCCTGGTTAAGACGGGGGGTTCTATGGCCTTCGGTCGCCATGCGCTCAAGTATGCCAAGGGGCCTAAGTCATCTCTGCTGATGACCTTTATCCTGGGCGTGGTGATCTTTATCGATGACTACCTCAATGCCTTGACTGTGGGTTCGACCATGAAGTCGGTGACCGACAAGTTTAAGGTGTCGCGGGAGATGCTGGCCTATGTGGTGGACTCAACCGCCGCGCCCATCTGTGTGCTGGTGCCGCTATCGACCTGGGCCGTCTTCTTCGGCGGTTTGTTGGTGGACAACGGCGTGGCGGGCGAGGGCCAGGGGATCAGCGTCTATATGTCGGCTATTCCCTACATGCTCTACGCCTGGTTGGCGGTGGCCATGGTGCTGCTGGTGATCCTGGGCATAGTGCCTGCTTTCGGTCCGATGAAGAAGGCGCAGCTGGCGGCTTTGGCGGGTAAACCGGCCAAGGCGGTCGATGCCATCGACGAGGTGCAGACCTCGGATGATTACAGCGTCAAGGCGATCGAAGAGGAGTTTAAGCATGCCGATAACTTGGGCAAGCTGCATAACTTCATGGTGCCAATAATCTTGCTGGTGGGCTTTACCGTCTACTTCGATATCGACGTGCTCAAGGGGTTGATCGCCACGTTGGCGGTGACCCTGCCTTACTATGGCGTGCAGCGTCTGATGCCGCTATCAGAGATGATGGAGCAGATGCTCGACGGTTTTAAGTCTATGCTGCCAGCCATTGGCACGGTTATCGCAGCCTTCGTGTTTAAGGATGTATGCGATAAGCTGATGCTGCCGCAATACGTGATCGGTAACCTGAGCCCCTTCATGACCTCTCAGTGGCTGCCGGCCGTGGTCTTCCTGACCATGTCGATTCTGGCCTTCGCCACTGGCTCTAGCTGGGGGATCTTCGCGGTGTCTATCCCTATCGTGATGCCACTGGCACAGGCGGTGAATGCCGATATTCCTCTGGTGATCGGCGCCTTGCTGTCGGCCTCATCCTTCGGTAGTCAGGCCTGTTTCTATTCAGACTCTACCGTGTTGGCGGCCCAGGGCTCAGACTGTAACTTGGTGAGCCATGCGGTGACCCAGCTCCCCTACGCCCTGCTGGCGGCGGGACTGACCTTTATCGGTTTCCTTATCTTGGCCTAAGTCAGTAAGAGAGATGCAAGAGAAAGGGGCGTTGACTAGTCTAGTCAACGCCCCTTTTGATTAACCCATAGGGTGACTACAGGTAATCTAACTTTTTTATTCCTTCACGCTACACGCTACATACGACACTCGGACTTAGAACAGTGAACTGTTCAGCCAGAGATGCACCAGGATACTGGCGACGTAGCCCAGGGCGATCACCGGTGTCCACTTGAGGTGGCTGGCGAAGGTGTAGATGCCGCGAGCCTGTCCCATCAGGGCCACACCGGCGGCGCTGCCGATAGAGAGCAGGCTACCGCCCACACCTGCGGTCAGGGTCACCAACAGCCACTGGCCAAGAGCCATCTCAGGGTTCATGGTCAGCACGGCAAACATCACAGGGATGTTATCTACGATTGAGGAGAGTACACCCACGGCGATGTTGGCATAGGTCACGTCCCAATGGGTATACATGGCCTCGGAGACCAGGCTGAGGTAGCCCATGAAGCCCAGGCCGCCGACGCAGAGCACCACGCCATAGAAGAAGAGCAGGGTATCCCACTCGGCGCGGGCGATGCGGCTGAACACATCGAAGGGCACCACGTTACCCAGCTGCTCCAGGCGCTTGAGGTTGTTGTCGCGCTCCGCCTGCTCTTTGGCTTTGAGCACCGCCTTGGGGAAGCTCTTACGCAGGTAGAAACCGAAGAACTGCAGGAAGCCGAGGCCCGTCATCATGCCCAGCACGGGTGGCAGACCCAGCACGCTATGGGTGCAGACGGCGGTGGCTATGGTGAGCAGGAACAGGCCGACTATGCGTCTGGCGCCGCGTTTCATCATCACCTTCTCCTCTTCCGCCTCCTGTACCTGATTGACGATGAAGGCGCTCATAATCGCCGCCGGCACCAGGAAGTTAACCAGGGATGGGATAAAGAGATCGACGAACTGCTCGAAATGCACCACGCCTTTTTGCCATACCATCAGGGTGGTGATATCGCCGAAAGGACTGAAGGCGCCGCCAGCGTTGGCCGCCACCACTATGTTGATACAGGCCAGGGCGATAAACTTCTTGTTGTCGCCGCCCACCTTCATCACTACGGCGCACATCAACAGGGCCGTGGTCAGGTTATCGGCGATGGGAGAGATAAAGAAGGCCATGAAGCCGGTGAGCCAGAAGACGGTGCGCTGACTAAAGCCCTTGCCCACCATCCAGGCCCGCAGGGCGTCAAACAGGTTGCGCTCCTCCATGGCGTTGATATAGGTCATGGCAACCAGCAGGAAGAGCAGCAGCTCGGCATACTCCAACAGGTTGTGTTTGAAGGCGGTCTCGGAGAGTTCCGACATGCCATGCTGCACATAGATGTAACCTATGATGCCCCAGATCAAACCGGCGGCGACCAGCACTGGCTTGGATTTGCGCAGATGCAGCACCTCTTCACCCATCACCAGCAGATAGGCCAGGACGAAGATCACCACGGCGACATAGCCGGCGCCGGTGGCGGTGAGATCTAACAGCTGCCCATGGGCCTCGCCACTGCTGGCAAAGACAGCCGGGCTAAACAGTGCGGCCAAACATATAACTAAGCTTGCTAAGGTACTGGCAAGGTTGCCAAAGTGGGGCTTAAGGTTTCTCATTAAGTATTCTCTGTGTTAGGAATAGCTTAAAAATTACCACAGCTTTCCTGCTGTAAATTTTGATGCGCCTCAAGTTTATGTGTATTAGTTACGGCTAAGTCACATAAAATTGACAAAATTATGTATGAAAAATAAATATTTACCTACAAAGTGGTAATAAACCTATCATCAGAATTGTGACGATTGCGCGTTTTGCGTTGTTAGAAACTTAGCACAGGATCACGCTTTTGGCGCCTGCGGATGCTGCTGAATTTACATAAAAAAAGAGGACCCTAGGTCCTCTTTTTGTGTGGTTTATCTCAGGCATTAGGCCTTGATGCTGCCAAATCGCCCCGCCTGATAGTCGGCGATCGCCTGCTGGATCTCTTGCTCAGTGTTCATCACGAAGGGGCCCATGTGCACTATCTTCTCGCGAATGGGTTGACCGGCAAACAACAGGGCACCTGCGCCTTGCTCGCCCGCCTTAAGCGCGATGAGCTGCTGGCTATCGACAACCAGATATTGCCCCGCGCTATAGACTTTCTCAGGCGCCGCCTGGCTGACTATCTCTCCCTGATAGAGATAGAGGCCGACATATTCGCGTTCATGCAGATCCAGCTGGGCCGAGCCATTTGACGCGAGCATGAGATCGGCAATCTTGCCTGCACCTGCCAAGGTTTGAATCGGCGCCTCGATGGGATCGGTCCCCGTTAGCTGCCAGCTGCCGGCCAGGGCGCGCAGCTTGGCGCCGCTGTCGTTTTCGGTTTCGGGCAGTGGCTCATCTGTGCTGTCGCGATAGATGGCGGGACGCATCTTCTCCTTGGCGGGCATGTTGAGCCAGATCTGGAAGCCGTGCAGGCCATCCTGGGCGTCGGCCAGGGGCATCTCAGAGTGCACCACGCCGCTGCCGGTGCTCATCCACTGCACATCGCCTGCCTTGATCGCCTTGACGTTCCCCAGCTGATCCCTGTGCTCGAAGCCGCCCTTGCGGATATAGGTAAAGGTCTCTATGCCGCGGTGAGGGTGGGGCGGGAAGCCACCAATATAGTCGTTGGCGTCGTCTGACTTGATCTCGTCCAGCATCAGGAAGGGATCGAAGCGGGTATTCATAAAATCGGCCACACGGCGGATGTTGACGCCGTCGCCATCCATAGCCGGGCGGGCGGTAAATTGGCTGATCACTTTCATCTTTAGTACCTCTTGATTAGGAACCGCCTGGTGCTGCTTCAGTACTGCATTAGCGCTGCTTAAGTGTAGCTGGCGGGAATGGGATCAGCCTATCACTGGATTAATCGAACGAATATCGCTAAATACCGCATATTAGATTCTAAAAAATAGGATGATTAGCCGAGTTGTTGCTAGGCAATTGGCTAAGGCCGAGTGAGGGTTTTATCAAGAATAAGATTGGTAATCCTTGTTTTTGTTATCAAAATTTAATCTCTCTGTACAAAATCATCATTGGCCTGTGTTAGTATCCGCGCTTGCCTAGCTTCCCCCATTATTGTCTTGTGGTGGCGAGCCTGTTATTTGTTACCGGAGCCTGGATATGGATGTTAATGACAAAGCCGCCTTTGATGAGGGCAAGCGTTTTCCCCGTTTAGACAATAGGGAGCTGGTAAAGACCAGTTTCTGGATCAGCCAGATCTTCATGATCATCGCCACGGTTGCCGGCGTCTATCTGGCGGCTCAGGAGGGGTTGTCTCAGGCGATCACCTTCGATAATCTGACCAACAAACAGAACAACTATTACCTGCGTCATGCCCTGTATGACGAGGTGCAGGACAATGTCGGCATCATCAACGAGTACGCCGAATTTATCGCGGGTAAGGCGCCTTTTGACATCAAGAATCACAGGCCTGCGCTGGCCACCTTCGTGTGGGAGAATATGCGCTACTCGCCCTATACCCTGGAGACGCCGCCTCAGCTGCTGTCGCAGACGCGGCGCTTCTACCTGCAGGTGAACGATATCATCGGTAAGATTGAGGGGCGTGTCTATGGCGCTAAGTATGGCGGCGACCTGCTCAAGGCCCAGACCAAAGCGATGAGCGATGACACCCTGCCTGCATTGAAGGCTAACTACACTGCGCTGGCCGATGAGCTGAGACGCAACGACATCATAGTAGATTAGGAAAGGAACTCCCCATGACCAATATCTGTCCGGGTTGCCACGATGGGCGACTGAGAGTGTTTAAATTTCACGGCGAAGAGGTAGATTGCTGCCGCCAGTGCGGTGGCCTCTGGTTCGAGAATGGTGAGCTCAACGCCGCCCTGTCTAAGGCCGATAATGGCGACGATAACGTGCGCATCGAAGAGACCCTAGGCGATCAACTGGGGATCTCCAGTCGCTGCTGCCATCGTTGTGATATTGCCATGCAGCGCTACCATCTAATGGCTGGCTATGAGATTGAGGTGGATCTGTGCCACGGATGTAGCGGCATCTGGATCGATGAGCATGAGCGCACCAAGGTGGTACAGTCGCCCAAGGTGCGCCAACTGCTGGAGGAGTTGAACGGTAGCATCAGCGTCAAGACCTGGCTGTTCCAGTTCCTCTCTAAGATGCCAGTGGAGTTTAACCTCAAGCCTAAATCGACGCCCCTGGTGACCTATCTGCTGCTGGCGCTCAATATCCTGATCTTCTTCGCCTATGGCTTTAACCTGAGCACCACAGATATGGTGTTTGAGAACTTTGCCATGCGTTCCAACGATCTGCTTGCAGGACACCATCCCTGGAGCCTGGTGAGTCATATGTTTCTTCATGGTGACATCATGCACCTGGCGGGCAACATGTATTTCCTCTATGTGGTGGGGGATAACCTGGAAGATGTGCTGGGCCGCACTAAGTTTTTCGCGCTCTATCTCCTGTGTGGCCTGGCGGCTGCTGCGGCGCAGATCGCCGCCGATCCTGGCTCCGGCATCTATATGGTAGGCGCCAGCGGCGCCATCGCCGGCCTGTTCGGCATGTACCTCATGTGGTTCCGCCATGCCAGCCTGACCTTCATGTTTGTGGTGTTTCAGAAGAAGCTCAGTCCTATGGCCTTCTTCGCTATCTGGCTAGGCTTCAACATCTTCGGTCTGGTGATGGCCGGTCAGGGCGTGGCCTACTGGGCCCATATAGGTGGCTTCGTGATGGGACTTATCCTGGGCGTGACCCTAAAGACTCGGGTGATGAATAATAACCCTATGCTGGCGCTGCTCAACGAACCTGAGGTGAAGATCGCCCGCTAGCTATCTCATGGTGATTTAAGACCCCGTCTGTTGATGGGGCTTTTTTATGGGCGCGTTTTTTGTGGCTGAAACTTAAGCGAAAAAGCCGGGTCTAAGCTGTAGGCTTAACGAGTTATGGCAGGCTGGTATTCCCGCCATACTTGGATACAATGTAATCAAACCAACAGCGAGAGCGAGAGATAAATGTCCAGAGCGAAAATCTTGATCATAGATGACGATCCCGTCTGCACCGGGATATTACTCGCCATGCTGGGGGACGACTATGACGTGACCTCGGTGAACTCGGGGAGCGGTGGCATAGAGGTGCTGAAATCCCTGACGCCGGATCTCATCCTGCTGGATATCACCATGCCCCACGTCAATGGCTATCAGGTGATCCAGCATCTTAAAGGCAGCGAGGAGACCGCCAAGATCCCCTTGGTGGTGATAAGCTCGCTGGCGGAGCAGTCGGACAAAGACTTTGCCCTCAAGCTGGGGGTGGATGACTATATCACCAAACCTGTGATGCCAGATGCGATTCAGGAGATGATAGAGGCCTATCTCTAACCCATATTCAGGCCTCTGTCTCGATTAGATCTGCATGCCTGCGCCTTTTATCTATCGACTTTTTTCTCACTAGACAGGCCAGACTGGGCTGAGCTATCTTATGGCGGCAACAAGGATGTCACCGCCTGGTCGACCGACCATCACCGGCTCTTCACATCACCGATTTTTCACATCAATAAGGGATTAATGATGAAAGCAACACTCTTACTACCACTGTTTTTTATCCTCACCAGCGCCCAAGGCACCGAGCTGCCCGACAACGCCCCCTATGACTTGGCTAGCATGGAGGTGGACGTCGATAAATTTATCGAGATGAATGTCTCGCATATGAAAGCCGGCGGCGACTTTACCGCCATGGAGCAGGTATCTGGGATCGACCGCGGCAAGCTGGAGCGTGGTTACCGCAGCGCCATGAAGTTCTGCTTCGATAAATATGAGCAGATGACAGAAGAGAACGCCGAGGCCTTGTCCAACTGTTTCATCGACCAGACTGCCACAGAGGTTGGCGTGACTAATCAGCAGTTTTACGCCTGGCTGGATGAGCTCGACCGTCAAGACGCTGCCAATCCTGACTCCTTGGATGCCATCTTCGATGAGATGGATAGGGTAAGCGAAGCCATCTATGCCCTGCAGGATAAGCCAGAGCGCAGCGCGGCGGATGAGGCGCAGCTCGAGGCGTTAGAGCGTCAGCTTCTCGAACTCACCGAGAAGCGTGACCGGGTACAGGCCGAGGAGACAGGGGCGGTAGCCGCTGAGATGGAAGCCATCTTCAAGCGCAAGTAATCTGGTAGTAAGCTTTTACAGAAAAGGCTCAGTACTGTCAGAGACAGGCTGGGCCTTTGTTTTGAGTGCAATTTTGGTCCGCTATTTTCCAAGAGCAAGCTTGGCATAATCGGGAAGTATTACAGCGTAGATTTTCTAGTATGGATTTGTTACGGATGACAAACTCAAATCAAGGAGATTGCGATGAAAAAAACAATTGCACGCTGCCTATGCTTAACCGCCCTCTATTGCGTAAACCTCCAGGCGACTCAGCTATATGTTTGTGATAATTGTACTCAGACGAAACTTAACGCCCTGATAGAGATACATGTGGAAGCGACTCATTCCCTAGAGACGAGTGGCTCTGAAATAAGTGGCGCTGAAAAAAATGCTTATGAGAGTCTGGTTGTCCTGGACAGAGAGAAGGCGACGGCGACCGAGTTCAGGCTGCGCTACGCAGAAGATAGTCCGGCGACCGCTTCGGCCCCCTATGTTGTCGAGATTAATAGCGACAAGCCACATCTGCTCGAAGCCGCTAGCGCATTGGCCGAACTCAAGGCCATCAATTTGCAGCTAGCCAAACAGGCAAAGCAGGGCATTAAATTGCCGCCAGATACGGGGTTTATCACGGTTGCCGACGCCTTAAGGGAGACCGCCGATTTTGAGGGCGTTCTAGCGACCGACTTAAGTAGCGCAGATCTCTCAAGACTCAATGAACGGGTCACCCGGTTGAGTCATCAGGTGCAACGACTCGGTAATGCGCTCGGTTTTAGCTACCGAAATGTTGCGACCATCTTGGGGCTTTTGACGCAAGAGCGTTCCTGGGTCGTCAGTTTATCAGACTCCTCCCAAATCCTGGTCGATATCCGTCTAAAGGCATTCGATGATCAATTGCGATTAGCCTTCAAAGCCATTCCCGAACTGGCAAGAGACAACCTAGGTAAACGAGTGCCGCTTTCTGAGATAGCCAGTGACGGTTATGGTTTCGGTGGAAGTCTGGCTCAGGCACAGAGTTACGCCGAGCTGATGCGAGGCATGGGGATCGAAGGTTCGGTTCCTAACAAGCACGGCAAGATCTACTGTACAGTTACCAAGCAGGCAGGAGCCCGGCCGGATAAGACCAGCTATGGCTTCGCCTGTAACTAGGGGGTAACAAAGGCTCGGTACTGAATTTGCCTTCAGTCCGAGCCTTTGTTGTTCTTCTGCTGTTAGTCTAACTTAGCGCTAGCCCAGCCTAACCTCTTGCGATGGTGATATCGGCTATATGGCCATGGGCGGTGGCCTTTAGGGCGCCCTGTAACATCTCGGCGGCTTCGTCTGCGCTCATGAAGCTGGAGGTATCGAGAGACTTACCGCTGCTAGGCCAGAAGCCTGTGTCCATGCCGCCGGGATAGACGGCGATGATCTTCATCGGCTTGCCCTTGAGTTCCAGACGCACCGACTCGATAAAACCGCGTACCGCCCATTTCGCCGCGCAGTAGGTCGACTCCCCCGCCTTGGGCTGCTGGGCCGCCGTCGACATCACCACCACCAGATGCAGCGGCGTGTCCTGATAGCGTTTCACCAGTTCGCGTACCAGCAAGATGCTGGAGGTGACGTTGTTCTGCATCAGCTTGTGGATCTCATCGGCCTGCTGCTCGGCGATGGGGCCGAAGTAGCCGCTGCCGGCGCAGTGAACCACTGTGTCGAGTGCGGCGCCGCCGCTCATGGTCGCCAGGGTATCGAGTAATGTCGCGACGCCCTGCTCATCACAAAGGTCGGCCGCTAGCGGGTGCAGATTCGTTGATGCTTGTGCGACGCCGGCCAGTCGGGCCTGGTTGCGACCCGAGATCATCACCTGCTCGCCGAGATCCGCATATCGCTTGGCCAGGGCGGCCCCCAGGCCGCTGCTGGCACCGGTAATTAATATCATGATTCATTCACTTAGAAGCTGTGTTAGGTCGACCTATTATGCCGCAACTGGCTCTCGATGCCAGTGGGCGGATTCTTGTAATTGGGATGAACGTGAACCTGGACAGAAAAAAGGGAAGCTGCAGCTTCCCTGGCAAGAGGGCGCTAGTGGATGCTCTGATAGCTGAATCTCAGGTGTTTTGCGTCTTTGATCAGCTTGATGAAATCTTCCCGGCTGAGCCTGACCAGGCTGGTGTGATCGCCAGCCTCTAGATAGAGCTCCTTGGCCTCGATCAGCAGGTCGTCATAGATGGTCTCGATATTGTAGGCCGCGCCGAGGGAGGGGATGGCGCCATGTTCGCAATCGTCAAACATCTGATAGACGGTTTGCTCCTTCACCAGATGCAGATCGCGGTTGAGCTTGTCGCCCAGTGCCTTGAGGTTGATCTTATGATTGGTGGGTAGCACAGCCATGACCCTGCGTCCCTGATGATCCTCCAGAATCACCCCCTTGGCGACTTGGGCGGGGGCCAGCTGGGCGGCAATCGCCGAACTGATAGAGTTGTGGCTGTGGCGGTGCAGCACTATCTCATAGTTCACTTCATGTTCCGCCAGGTAGTGATTTAAGCGGTTTGAAATACTCATATACTTGCCTCGTTAACGTTGTGAAACGTTATCGCTAAGTATAGTTCAGCCAGGCCCCAATGCTGGCTGAGTGCACTTTTCACCGCTGACTTAAGGCCGTTTTTCTGCTGACTGAGCAGCGCTTTTCATCGATTAAGTCACCCGCCGAGCCTGGCTTGCCGATCAGCTAAACCAGGTCTTGAATTTGCTCAACAGCGAAGGGCGATAGAAGGGCTCAAGCTTCTTCAGGCAGAAGTCGCTTATCTCATCATGTTTGTCACTTCTTAGCAGGTAGGGGCGTATCTCCCAGCCATGAAGCTCAATCTCTCTATGTAGGTTGCGGCAATCGCTGCGAATGCGGCTGAAATCATCGCTAATCCTGTCTCCCTCCAGGGTGAGCGCCAGGGTGAAGACGCTGTCTGTGCCGCCGCGGCGGATATCCAGTTCGCATGACTCGATGAAATAGCCCGCCTTGACGCTGGGGTAGTTAGCCAATATTTGCCGCACCGAGCCAAACATGGGCAGCCCATCATCAAGAACCTTGCCCAGCAGCAGGAGCTGATTGCCCTGGGGGAGTAGCGCCATGTCGGGCAGCAACATATAGCGGATCTCATCGCTGCTGACGACTTTCGATAAATTGCTATTGGGGTTAAGCGCCATATCCATCTGGTTGGTCAGCAGCAGCTGAAATGCCTGAGGCGCATCTATCTCTATCTGGCCGTGAAATTCTGTGTCCTCCGCTTCCATAACTGCCTTGGCCTGATCGACCGCCTCCTGGGAGGTAAACAGCGGGACGAAGTAGTGCACCTGATCATCGCTGACGGGAATGTGCCATTGCATGATGGAGAGCTCTGTGGTGCCATCGGACTGAGGCGTTTCTTGGCCATCGCTCAGCAGGTAGAGCCTGGCCTTGATTAGCTGCTCATAGAAAGTGTTGGCGCAGCTGTTGTCGTTTAATGCGGCTTGCAGGGCGGTTTCGAGGGCGTTGCTCGGGGTGAGTGTGACTTCCATTTTCTTAAATCCTTGTTGCCAGCTGGTAGAGACCAGACATCCTGGTGAGTGGGCATAGTAGATCAAGGTGTTAGCTGGGTCTAGGGGGAGTGGGGGCAAACCTCGTTTGAGATTCTATTCCTCACACGTGGGGGAGTTGGTCTGGCGGCTGAAGAAAGTCGTGGGTTTTCATCCCATATCTTGGAATGTGCGGCCTGACGGCCTAGGTAAGTCGTGGAACTCCGTTCCACACCAGGGCAAGAGGGGGATCTCCAGCAATCCCCAAATATATCCCTATATAAAAGCCAGTTCGGCATCCCTGCCTCTCGTTCGTAAGCACAATCATCAAAGATGATTATTCACCTTGCATCTCCCCGTGCCGTCCCAGACGAAGTTAACTGCATTGGTTAGGAGCCTCATACTCCAATGAAAATCGCCTAACGACTCGGATGGGACTCCTGTCCCCCCGAGCCTTAGCCATCGTCCATGATGGCTATACGGCATTTTCATCTACGCATTTCGGCTCTGGCATCTTGCTTCGCTCTATCTTCTGCATCCATGCAGTCGTCGGCAACTTCGATGGGGATTTGTTGTAGCCACGACCTGTATTGTTGTTGCTAGTACCTTCGCTGAGATGGTTGTGCCGATCTTTTCGAGGCGGTGTGGGGCAGAGGTTTGTCGGGCTATGGTCAGAACTGTGATTTTCGCCACTAAAAAGGTCTAATTATTTTCGATTAAGATAATCGTTTTTATTCGATATATGCTTTTAGCATCTTGCTTCTAATATATTCCTGATGACTAAATAATGCCCTGGAAATTTAGCCTTGCCGCTTGCTGTCTCTTTTTTGTTTTTTGCGGCTTGGCGAAATCCACTCTGGGCTGACAACAGGCTTCGCCTCGGCGAAGCGTAATTAACCTGAAGGAAGCTAACCATGAAAGGTAAAACAGTAAACAAGCAAACGCTCGCGGCGTTAGTGAGTGCCTTGTTGGTGTTTAACCCTGCCGTCGCCGATGAGCAAGAATCCGCACAGATGACTAAGCCCAAAGGGGCTACTGCCACTGGCACCGCCAAAGCGTTTCAACCCAAGAGCAAACAGTTTTGGTGGCCCGATCAATTGGATCTTTCCCCGCTGCGGGATCACGACTCCCGCTCCAATCCCTACGATGAGAGTTTCGACTACGCCAAGGCCTTCAACTCGCTGGATCTCGACCAGGTAAAAGCCGATATCGACCAGCTACTCACCCAATCGCAGGATTGGTGGCCAGCCGACTACGGCAACTATGGTCCCTTCTTCATCCGCATGACCTGGCACAGCGCAGGTACCTATCGCACCTTGGATGGTCGTGGTGGCGCCGGTGGCGGTCAGCAGAGATTCGAGCCGTTAAACAGTTGGCCCGATAACGCCAGCCTGGACAAGGCGCGCCGCCTGCTCTGGCCGGTGAAGCAGAAATATGGCGAGGCGCTCTCCTGGTCAGATTTAATCGTGCTTGCGGGCAACGTCGCCCTGGAAAACATGGGATTTAAGACATTTGGTTTTGCCGGTGGTCGTAACGACGACTGGGAGCCAGACATGGTCTACTGGGGACCGGAGGTCGAGATGCTCGCCAGCGATCGTGAAGACAGAGATGGCAAGCTGCAAAGGCCGTTAGGCGCCACCCACATGGGACTTATCTATGTCAATCCGGAAGGCCCGAAAGGGGTGCCAGATCCGCTAGGTTCGGCCAAGAATATCCGCACAGCCTTCTCTCGCATGGCGATGAATGATGAGGAAACTCTGGCACTTATCGCCGGCGGTCATACCTTCGGTAAGATGCACGGCGCCCACAAGCCGAAAGATTGCCTGGGGGCAGAACCTGCCGCGGCAGGCATCGAAGCTCAGGGGCTGGGCTGGCACAACAAGTGTGGCAAGGGCCACTCAGAAGATACCATCACCAGTGGCCTGGAAGGGGCCTGGACTCAGGCGCCGACTAAGTGGACCTCGCTCTATCTGAGTAACCTGCTGACCTACGACTGGCAGCAGACCCGCAGTCCTGCCGGTGCGATCCAGTGGATCCCAACCGACGAGTCGGTGCACAAGGCCGTGCCCGATGCTCATGTCAAAGGTAAGTTTCATGCGCCCGTGATGACCACGGCGGATCTCGCGCTCAAGTATGACCCCGAGTATCGAAAGATCGCCGAGCGCTTCCTGGCCGACCCGGAAGAGTATCGTCTGGCCTTTGCCAAGGCCTGGTACAAGTTGACCCATAGAGACATGGGGCCTGCCCGGAACTTCCTCGGTAAAGAGGTGCCTCAGGGCAGCTTCATCTGGCAAGACCCAATCGATGATAAGACCCAGTCCCGTCTCAGCGCCGGTGATATCAAGCAGCTTAAAAAAGCCATCAGCAAGTCTGGGCTGAGCGTTGCCGAGCGCGTGCGCCTGGCCTGGGCGTCGGCGGCCAGCTATCGTCAATCAGATATGCGTGGCGGCGCCAATGGTGCTCGTATCGCCTTGGCTCCACAGAAGGATTGGGCGGTGAACAACCCAGCCGAAACCGCCAAGGTGCTTAAGACGTTGGAGGCGATTCGCGCCGACTTTAATAAGGGCGCCGGCAAGCGTCAGGTTTCCTTGGCCGATCTTATCGTACTCGCGGGGGCGAGCGCCCTAGAGCAGGCCGCCAAGCAGGCGGGGTTCGAGGTCGCCGTGCCTTTCACCCCAGGACGAGGTGATGCCACACAGGCACAGACGGACGAAAACTCCTTTAGCCTGCTGGAGCTGCATGCCGATGGCTTTAGAAACTACTTCGACGTAAACCACAGCTATAAGTCGCCTACAGAGATGCTGGTGGATAAGGCCGACCAGCTGGATCTGACTGTGCCCGAGATGACAGTGTTAGTCGGTGGCCTGCGCGCCCTCGATGCCAACTATCAAGGGGCGAAGCATGGGGTGTTGACCCAACGTCCCGGCACGCTTAACAATGACTTCTTCGTCAACCTGTTAGACATGTCGACCCTGTGGCAGAAGTCAGATGTCGATGGCATCTATCAGGGACTGGATCGCAGCAGCGGCAAACCTAAATGGACCGCCACCTCGGTGGACCTCATCTTCGGCTCTAACTCTGAACTGCGCGCGGTCGCCGAGGTTTATGCCTTCGATACCTCAAAGCAGAAGTTTGTCGATGATTTCGTCGCCGCCTGGGTCAAGGTGATGAATATAGATAGATAACAGGGGAGTGTCGGTCTGATGACCGTTGTAAGTCGTGGGGTTATTTCTTTCCCTTTGGGAGGCGATGCCTCACGGCTTTCTTATGTATTGGTTCAAACTTTGTTTGGATATTAATTTAACATCGTGGGATTCCATCCCATTGTTATGAGGTGAGTCGGTCTAGTGACCGAAGAAAGTCGTGGGATTCCATCCCACACCCGGGCAAGAGGGGGATCTCCAGCAATCCCCCTCTTGCATCTCCCCTTGCCGCCCCTGACGAAGTTACATGCATTGGTTAGGAGCCTCATACTCCAATGAAAATAGCCTAACGACTCGGATGGGACTCCTGTCCCCCCGAGCCTTAGCCATCGTCCATGATGGCTACACGGCATTTTCATTTGCGCATCCCGGCTCTGGCATCCTGCTTCGCCCTAACTCCTGCATCCATGCAGTCGTCGGCAACTTCGATGGGATTTATTGTAGCCACAACCGTATCTTATTTTTTGTTAATTCAGGTGTTACTTAACTATTTGTTATAGTTGATATTGAAAGACAAAAGTATGCATTGAAAGCGCTAGACTTGTTTCTATTGTGTATGTATTTTAAACAGTTGTGGAGTCTATAAAAAGGACGGCATTTGACCTTCTTTTTTCTTCTATGTTTCAGTGATTCTAAGGATGGAGTAGATGCAAAGTGGAAAGTTAATATGGCATGTGGCTTGCGATGAGTCTGGAGTGGATGGCCAGAAATACTATGGTTTTGGTTCTCTCTGGATGAAATATCAAAGGCGTGGTGACTTTATTAGGAAGGTTAGAGAACTGAGGGAATTACACAGTTATTACAATGAAATAAAATGGCAGAAAGCTCATAAAAAAGATGTAGCTAATTTTTATGAAGATCTTATTGACATGTTTTTCAAACATCAATGGTTAGCCTTTCATTGCATCATTATTAGAAAGGGATTGGTTGATAAGACTTTTCATGATGGAGACTATGATTTAGCGATGCGAAAGCATTTTACTAAATTAATAGAGGTTAAAGTTAAAGCAATTCAAAAAGCACACCCAAATAGAGTATGTGAGTTTAGAGTAGAAGTTGATCCACTTCCATCGAGATATCAAAAGGCTGATGAGGCTTTCCATAAGGTTGCTAATAATATGCTGAGAAATGATTTTGGTGGAAAATTGCCTATTACTTCAGTGGTGACTAAAGACTCTAAAGATTCAGAACATATTCAAATAGCTGATTTTATTTTGGGAGCAGTTATGAGTGCCTTTCAAGGTAAGGCCAGTTCGCCAGCAAAGTTAAAAGTTGCCTCTAATATAGCAAGCTATTTGGGATGGGACTCATTAGGTTATGATACTAAACCAACTGAACGGAAATTTAATGTCTGGTATTTTTATGATAAAAGACAAGGGGCTAGAGAAGTAGAAACTAAAGATGTCAATTTAAGGTACCCTTTAGAGAGAAATTAGTTTTAAAATTCTACTTGTGGAGGTTTTAACTTATTTTTGGGTACCGATTTCTATGTTGGCTACTATCATTCCCTTTTGCCTGGGTATGGGTTGAAGACTCACGACTTATTTCGGCCATAAGGTCGTATGGAGTAATGAAGCTCTGCCTGACCGAAACCTGACTTAAGCCTTGAATTTCTATAAGCTGTTCTTTTCCTGTTTTGCATTAAGTGTTGAGTTGTATCTATATGGATTCATTTACCTGTAAGGTGATGAGTAGGTATTAAATAGGAAGGTTTTATGGCTAAAGGACCAGAGAGCAAAAGGCTGACCAGCATAGGGCTAGCATTTTATATTGCTATGGTGAGCATCATTTTATCTGGGCTAATATGTTCTAGCCTGTATCCCAGCTCGTTTTTGGGCATCATTACTCAAAGTCTTCTAAATTCTGTAGTTTATGCTCTAGTCGTGGCGACCCCCTTCATTGTTCTTGAAAGGTATTTAGCACAAAAAGGTATCTTGTTAGCGATCAATGACCAGGGTGACTGACCCTTCAGAATAGGTTAGATGCTACAACAAGTCCCCATCGAAGTTGCCGAAATACGCAGATGAAAATGCCGTGTGGCCATCATGGACGATGGCCAAGACTCGGGGGGACAGGAGTCCCATCCGAGTCGTTAGGCGATTTTCATTGGAGTATGAGGGCAAACAACTTCGTCTGGGGCGCCGAGGGATTTCCAAAAGGGGAACAGGCGCTTTTCCCCTTTTGGTCGGGTGTGGGTTGAAGACCCACGACGTTATAAGGCCGCAAGGCCGCATGAGTTAGTGAGGCGAAGCCTCTGGACTCAAGTTCAAACGAAGTTTAAACAATCACAAGGAGTCTATGTGATGACTCCAGATCACTTCCCGTTAAACATCATAATCGAGTACTGGCGCCAACCAGCGCTCTGTCTCCTCGACACTCATTCCCTTACGTTTGGCGTAGTCCTCCACCTGATCCCGGCCGATATTGGTCACGCCGAAGTAGCGCGACTGAGGGTGGGCGAAGTACCAGCCGGAGACGGCGGCGGTCGGAAACATGGCATAGCTCTCGGTGATCTTGAGATCTATGGTCTCGTCGGGCTTTAGCAGCTCCCACAGCAGACCTTTCTCTGTGTGATCCGGGCAGGCGGGGTAACCTGGGGCTGGGCGTATCCCCTTGTATTTCTCGCGGATCAGCGCCTCGTTATCCAGGTTCTCGTCGGCGGCATAGCCCCAGAACTCCTTACGCACCCGCTCGTGCATCCGTTCGGCGAAGGCCTCGGCCAGACGGTCGGCCAGACACTTGAGCATGATGGCGCTGTAGTCGTCATGGTTGGCCTCGAAGCGGGCCACATGTTCGTCGATGCCGTGTCCTGCGGTGACGGCGAAGCCACCCATGTAATCGGCGACGCCAGAGTCTTTCGGCGCGACGAAGTCGGCGAGACAGAAGTTGTCGTTGCCCACACGTTCTATCTGCATCCGCAGATGGTGAGTGGTCATCTCAACCTTGCTACGGCTCTCGTCTGTGTAGATCTCGATATCATCATAATTGACCGTGTTGGCCGGGAAGAGGCCGATGACCGCCTTGGCCGTGAGCCACTTCTCATCGATTATGGTCTTGAGCATCGCCTTGGCATCTTGATAGAGCTTGCGCGCCTCTTCGCCTACCACCTCGTCATCGAGGATCTTGGGGAAGTGGCCGTGTAGCTCCCAGCTGCGGAAAAATGGCGTCCAGTCGATGCGATCGACCAGGTCTTCCAGCGGATAGTCGTCAAACACCTGTCTGCCCAGTTGATTCGGGACAAAAGGCGTATGGGCGTTCCAGTCTTGCTGGCAGCGGTTTTCCCGTGCGGCCTCCAGGGAGACGATCTGCTTGCGCTTGGCCTGTGAATTACGTTTGTCGCGCATCACCCGGTATTCCTCGTAGGCGGCATCTATGGTCGCCTGACGGGTTTCCTTATTGATCAACTTGGCCACCATGGGCACGGCGCGCGAGGCGTCGGCAATATAGATGGCGCCCTCGGGGGCGTGGGGTGCGATTTTCACTGCCGTGTGGATCTTGGAGCAGGTAGCGCCGCCTATGATGGAGGGAATATTCAGCCCCGCCTTGTGGAAGGCTTTGACGTTGTGCACCATTTCATCCAAGCTCGGGGTGATAAGCCCCGACATGCCTATGATATCGACATTTTCCGCCTTGGCGACCTCTATGATCTTCTCGACGGGCACCATGACGCCGAGGTCCACCACCTCGTAGCCGTTACAGGCCAGCACCACGCCGACGATGTTCTTGCCTATGTCGTGCACGTCGCCTTTAACCGTCACCATGAGGATCTTGCCGTTGGATTCGCCCTCGACTTTTTCCGCCTCTATGTAGGGGTTGAGGTAGGCCACCGCCTTCTTCATCACCCGCGCCGATTTCACCACCTGTGGCAGGAACATCTTGCCCGAACCAAACAGGTCACCGACCACGTTCATGCCATCCATCAGCGGGCCTTCGATCACATCCAGCGGACGGCTGGCCAGCTGGCGCGCCTCTTCGGTGTCCTGGTCGATAAAGTCGGTGATCCCCTTGACCAGGGCGTGCTCCAGCCGCTTGTTGACTGGCCAGCTGCGCCACTCGAGATCTTCCTTCTTGGCGCCCGTGGCACCGTCGCCACGGTACTGCTCGGCGATCTCCAGCAGTTGTTCTGTGTTGTTAGACCCTTCCACAGGGCAGGGCAGGTTCTGCACCACGGCCTCTACCCTGGCCTTAAGCTCAGGGTCAATGTCGTCATAGATCGCCAGCTGCCCGGCGTTGACTATGCCCATGTCCATCCCCGCCTGGATGGCGTGATAGAGGAACACGGCGTGGATCGCCTCGCGCACCGGGTTGTTGCCGCGGAAGGAGAAGGAGACGTTGGACACGCCGCCGGAGATCATCGCATGGGGCAGGGTACGCTTGATCTCGCGCGTAGCCTCGATGAAGTCCACCGCATAGTTGTCATGCTCGTCGATGCCGGTGGCGATGGCGAAGATGTTGGGGTCGAAGATAATATCTTCCGGCGGGAAGCCCACCTTATCCACCAATACTCGATAGGCGCGGGTACAGATCTCTATCTTGCGCGCCATGGTGTCGGCCTGGCCAACTTCGTCGAAGGCCATGATGATGGCCGCCGCGCCGTAGCGCTTCACTAGGGTGGCTTGCTCGATAAATTTGGCCTCGCCCTCCTTGAGGGAGATGGAGTTCACCACGCCCTTACCTTGAATGCACTTGAGCCCGGCCTCGATCACCTCCCACTTGGAGGAGTCGATCATGATGGGTACCCGGCTGATGTCGGGCTCGGAGGCAATAAGGTTGAGGAACTTCTGCATCACCTCGACGCCGTCCAGCATCCCCTCATCCATGTTGATATCGATGATCTGGGCGCCGTTTTCCACCTGATCCCGAGCGACCGACAGCGCCTCTTCATATTCGCCTGTCTTGATCAGGCGCAGAAACTTGGCCGAGCCGGTCACGTTGGTGCGCTCGCCCACGTTCACAAACAGGGAATCGGCATCTATGGTCAGCGGCTCCAGTCCCGACAGGCGACAGGCCACCGGCAGATCCGGCAGCTGGCGGGCGCTATGCTTGATGACGGCGGCGCGGATCGCCTTGATATGGTCTGGGGTGGTACCGCAGCAGCCACCTATGATGTTGAGCAGGCCTTCCTCGGCCCAGGGACCGATCACCTCGGCCATCTGCTCCGGGGTCTCATCGTAGCCGCCAAACTCGTTGGGCAGGCCGGCGTTGGGGTGCGCCGACACATAACACTCGGCGATCTTCGACAGCTCCTCCACATAGGGGCGCAGCTCCTGCGGCCCCAAGGCGCAGTTGAGGCCGATGGAGAGTGGCTTCACATGGCGTAGCGAGTTGTAGAAAGCTTCTGTAGTTTGACCCGTGAGTGTGCGGCCCGAGGCATCGGTAATTGTGCCCGAGATCATCACCGGCAGACGCTGGCCCAGCTGGTCGAACAGGGTTTCGATGGCAAACAGCGCCGCCTTGGCGTTGAGGGTATCGAAGATGGTCTCGACCATGATGATGTCGGCGCCGCCCTCGATAAGGGCCTGGGTCGACTCGATATAGGCTTCTACCAGGTCGTCGAAATGGATATTGCGATAGCCAGGGTCGTTCACATCTGGGCTGATAGAGCAGGTGCGGTTGGTGGGGCCGAGCACCCCGGCCACATAGCATTGACGGCCGGTTTCGGCGGCCACCTCGTCACAGGCGGCGCGGGCGAGGCGAGCGCCTTCAAGGTTGATCTCCCGTGACAGCGACTGCATCTCATAGTCGGCCATGGCCACCTGGGTGGCGTTGAAGGTGTTCGTCTCTATGATGTCGGCGCCCGCCAGCAGGTAATCTCTGTGGATCTGCTTGATTAACTCGGGCTGGGTCAGCACCAACAGGTCGTTGTTACCCTTGAGATCGCAGGGCCAATCGGCAAAGCGTTCGCCGCGAAAGTCGGCCTCCTCCAGCTTGTGGTTCTGGATCATGGTGCCCATGGCGCCGTCGAGGATCAAAATTTCCTTATTGAGCCGCGCGCGGATCGCGTCGTTAATCTGCCTTACGTTTCGAACAGGGGATTGGGTCGCCATAACTTTCACCTACTTCAACTGACCTATTGCCTAAACTGCCGCGTCTATCGATTTGACGTGCTATTTTTATTTTGGATGTATAAACGTATGGACGTCTATACTAATCGACTTATAATACCCAGGGCAAGTCAAAAGAGTATAGGGGAAGGTGCGAACAGGTCCCATCTGCTCTGCGTCGGCTTACAGACCTAGATGCAAGGCGTGGTTCGCAGCAAATGGCCCAAGTCCTTTGTAAGAAGCACAACACAGCAGATAGGCCTGTAAGCCACGCCCTTAGGTGCTTTCACAGCAACCGGCTCTCTGCGTTATCTGACTTAGACAGGCCCCGGCATGCCCTGCGTCAGACGCCTTGAACGCCAATTGCTGTGTAAGCCAGAGTACCATGAGGACTTATTCGCAACTTCCCTAAGCTTAAATCTGGTTTGGCTTCGAGGAAGAATGGCGGCTAAGCCGCGTTCCCATGGCAAAAGGCTCTCCCCTTGATAGTGGGTGAATCTGAAAGTTTTTCAATGCCTTATTTATCTTTCATTGCCAAGGGATACTTCCAGAGAGTATCCTGCTAACCTTCTAGATTTTAAAGGTTTAATGCTGCAGTTATGACGCAAACGACACTCTATTTGATGCGCCACGGCGAATGTGAAGGCGGCAATCTGCTGCGCGGCCATAGCGATCAACCTCTCACAGAGATAGGCTTCGCCCAGATGCAGCTGGCCTATGCCAAGCTGCCCCAGGCGGTGGACAGGGTGATCAGCTCGCCGCTCAAGCGTTGCCGTGTATTTGCCGAGCACCTCACCGCTAAGAATCAGGTGAAGGTGGCCCTAGATGCCGGACTCAAGGAGATCTACTTCGGCCGTTGGGATGGCCAGCCTATCCCTGAGCTGCATGCCGATCATGGCGAGGAGCTGAGCGCCTATTGGCGGGACCCTTGGGCCAATCCACTGCCCGAGGGGGAGCCCATGGCTGAGTTCGAGCAGCGTGTCGACGAGGTGGTTGAGCAACTGGTGCATCAGCATAGTGGTGAGGCCTTGTTACTGCTCACTCATGGCGGGGTGATACGTCACCTGATGGCCAAGGCCCTGGGGGTAGAGCACGCCGTAGGCTTCTATACTCGGCTGAGTCTGGACTATGGCAGTGTGGTCAAGATAAGTCACTATCGCGACAAGGCGGGAGAGGGCTACTGGCGTCTGCACTGGCATGACGCCGAGTGAGTCTGGCCTTGTGTCGGCGGCAAAATTTAGCATAATAACCGGGCGCAGGGACCGCCTGCGCCGGGAGTATGGTGTCGAGATCGCCAAGGCGATAACTCGGACTTAATAGGGAATTGGGGAAGGCTTTGTGCCGCTAGCCCAAACTGTGCCCGCAACTGTGAGTGTGTTACCTAGTTGAACCCGACCTGGTCGCCACGAGTCAGGATACCTGCCTACTCTCTAACCACTATCTCAAGCGGGTGACTTGAGGGAGCCAATAGATGAAGAATACCTCGGGGCCGAGTCTGGCCCAAGGGCGAAGGCGCCTCGGCGTTATTCCCCGGAGGGCGCGACCTTGAGCGCCCCTAATCAGCCATCACAAACAGAATCACTCCTGTCTCACGGCGCCAGTGACGGTGCTATTTTAGGTAAAGACACAGGTGCTGGTGCAGCCATCGGCGATGGCGCCTGCGTGCGCCCGGCGCTGTCGGTACGGGATCTCAGCTGGCGCTGCGGTGAGCGCGCCATCCTCTCAGGGGTCAAGCTGGATCTGCTAGAGGGTAAGATGCTGGGGATCATAGGCCCCAACGGCGCCGGCAAGTCCAGCCTGCTGCGCTGCCTCTATCGTTTCCTCACCCCTAGCAGCGGCGAGATCCAACTGTTTGGTCAGCCAATCGCCAGCCTGAGCGCCAGGGCCTTTGCCCGCGAGGTGGCCGTGGTGCTGCAAGACACGCCTCAGCATTTCGACATGACCACGGCCCAGCTGGTGGCATTGGGGCTCACGCCACACAAGGCCGCCTTCTCCATGACCACTAAGGCTGACCGCCTGGCGGTGAGTCAGGCCCTGGAAACCGTGGGGCTCAAGGAGCGCGCCGGACAGACCTACGCCTCCCTGTCCGGGGGCGAGAAGCAGCGGGCGCTGATTGCCCGCGCCATAGTGCAGCAGCCTAAGCTATTGATCCTCGATGAACCCACTAATCACCTGGATATCCGCTATCAGATCCAGATCCTCGAGCTGCTCAAGGCCCTGGGGGTGACTGTGGTGATCTCGATTCACGACCTCAACCTCGCCAGCGCCCTGTGCGATCAGCTTCTCTTACTGGATCAGGGGCACGCCGTGGCCCAGGGGTCGCCCAAACAGGTGCTGAGCGAGGCGCAGATCGCCAGGGTATTCGGCGTCTGCTGTCAGGTATCGCCCCATCCCCAACATGGCAATCCGCAGATCAACTATTTCTATGGCTATCACCTTCACAATGCTGACCAGAGTGCTCAGCATGGCAATGGACTGGGTGACCAGGCCTTTGAGGCGAAGGAGGCTAACCATGACGAGCGCTAGCCTGAGTCTGGGAAGAGGCTATAGTCCGCTGAAATACCTGGCCTTCGTCTGTCTGGGACTGTTGACCCTGGCGACTCCTGTGCTGGCGGTGAGTTTCGGCGCGGCGCAGATAGGCGTCGCCGAGGTGCTTGAGGTGCTGCTGGCCAAGCTGAGCGGCGCCGATCCCGGCGGCGTGACCGCAAGAATATTGATTGAGCTGCGCCTGCCGCGCATCTTGCTGGCCTTCATCGCCGGCTTCGGCCTGGCCCTGGCGGGCGCCGTGTTGCAGACGGTGACTCGCAATCCCCTGGCCGACCCCTATCTGTTTGGCATCTCATCGGGCGCCAGTCTGGGGGCGGTTGTGGTGATCACCCTGCTGGGCGGTGTCGGCGGCACTTTGGCCAGTGTCGGCCTGCCGCTCGGCGCCTTTATCGGCGCCAGCCTGGCGGTGCTCATGGTGCTGGCCCTGTGCGGGCGGGATTTGAACACCCAGATAGAGCGCATGTTGCTCTCCGGGGTGGCGATCTCCTTCCTGTTTGGGGCGCTGGCCAGCCTGATGCTCTATTTCTCCGGGCCGCAATCGGCCGCCTCTGTGCTGTTCTGGAGCCTGGGCAGCTTTGCTAAGGCGAGCTGGCAGATGCTCTGGCTGCCCTGGCTGCTGGTGTTGGCGGCGAGCGCCATTTTGCTGCTGCTCAAGCGGCAGATCCTCGCCATTCAGGCGGGGGATGAGACCGCCCACACCCTGGGCATTCGGGTGCAGCGCCTGCGTCTCGTCAGCCTGCTGCTCTGCTCGCTGATCACCGCCGTCCTGGTGGCCAACTGTGGCGGCATCGGCTTCGTCGGCCTGATGGTGCCCCACATGGTGCGCCTATTGCTGCCCGGGCGTTTCGCCCTGCTGCTGACGGCCTTGGTGGGCGGCCTGTTTATGATCTGGGTGGATGTGCTGGCGCGCTGCCTGCTCAGCTATCAGGAGCTGCCGGTGGGGATCATTACGGCTGTGATAGGCAGCCTCTTCTTCCTGTTTATCCTGGGCGGCAAGCGTAGCAACTAGCCCAGGTCCCCTATGTATTGAAGGAAAGGTGTATGGAAGGAAAAGCGTATTGAACTATGCCAGCAAAGAAGGTGTGGATTGCAATGAATCGAGAACGAGGGCGAGCGATATGAGGTACCAGTATGTTTGAAGTCACTGTGGTAAGTAGCGAGTTCGATGCCAAGATCCAGCAGAAGATAGACACTAAGACCAAGCCACTGGGCGCCCTCGGCGCGCTCGAGACCCTGGCGATGACTATCGCCAGGGTGCTGGGTCCAGACAAGCCGCAGATAACCAAACCAACCCTCTTGGTGTTTGCCGGCGATCACGGCATCGCCGCCTCCGGCGTCTCCATCGCGCCTAGCGAGGTGACTACCCAGATGGTGATGAATTTCCTCAAGGGCGGCGCGGCCATCAATCTGTTCTGTGCCCAGGGGGGGATCACCATGGAGGTGATCGACTGCGGCATCGCCCAGGAGATTCATGATCAGCCTAAGCTTATCAACCACAGGCTGGGGGCCGGCACAGGTGCGATTCATCGCGAGCCCGCCATGACCCTGGGGGCGGTCAAGCAGGGCTTCGCCATGGCCAGGGAGCGGGTCGCGCTGCATCACGGCCGCGGCTGTAACCTGATCGCCTTCGGCGAGATGGGCATAGGCAACACCAGCTCGGCGGCGGCCATCATGGCGGCGCTGATGGGGTGCGAGGCGGCCGAGTGTGTTGGTCGGGGCACAGGCATAGATGCCGCCACCTTGGCACGCAAACAGCTGCTGGTGGAGCAGGCGCTGCATCTGCACCGCGAGCAACTTGACGACCCCTATGGCGTGCTGGCCTGCCTGGGTGGCTTCGAGATAGTGCAGATGACGGGCGCCATACTGGCGGCGGCGGAGCTGAAGATGCTGGTGCTGATCGACGGCTTCATCGCCACGGCGGCGGCGCTGGCGGCGGTGACTATCGCGCCCCACGCCCGGGACTATATGATCTTCGCCCACGAGTCTGGCGAGCGCGGCCACAAACTGATGCTGGAGCATCTCAATGCCCAGCCGCTCTTGTCCCTCGGACTGCGTCTTGGTGAGGGAACCGGGGCGGCGCTGGCGGTGCCCCTGGTGCAGGCGGCGGCCAAGTTTTACAACGAGATGGCCTCCCTCGAAGAGATGGGCATTTCGATTTAGCGGCAATAGCAATCTAAGGAACCAAAAGGGAAAGCGCGAAGATGTTTGCCAGAGAGTTAAACCTGTTTTTTATCGCCATGGGCTTCTTTACCCGGATCCCCATGCCGACCTGGGTGAAGGTCGACAATGAGAGGCTCAATCAGGCCAGCCGTTACTTCGCCTTGGTCGGCGTGCTTGTCGGTGGCCTCTGCGCCCTGGTCTATAGCCTGGCGACTCAGGTATTGCCTATCAGCGTCGCCATCTTACTCGCCATGCTGGCCGGGCTACTGCTCACCGGCGGCTTTCACGAAGATGGCCTGGCGGATACCGCCGACGGATTCGGTGGTGGCTGGCAGGTGCAGGATAAGCTCACCATAATGAAAGACTCGCGGGTTGGCACCTATGGCGTGCTCGCCCTGGTGATGAGCCTGCTGTTCAAATTTGTGCTGCTCAGTGAAATTGCCCTGTTCGATGGCGATCTTGTGATGGCAGCCTTAGTGGTGGGCCACTGTCTGAGCCGTATGGTGGCGGCCTCCTTAATCTTCACCGAGACCTATGTACGCGATGACGACAGCAGCAAGAGCAAGCCCCTGGCCCAGTCGCAGACCCCAAATGAGCTGGGCATTTTGCTGCTGACGGGCATCCTCACCCTCTGGCTCAGCGGTATCGCCTCGGCGCTCTCCCTCTGTCTGGTGTTGCTGGCGGCGCGCCAACTGCTGGTACGCAGTTATCGCCGTCAGATTGGCGGCTATACAGGCGATGTGTTGGGGGCCACCCAGCAAGTGATCGAGCTGCTCTGTTACCTGTTTATCCTGGTGATCAGCCTATGATGCACCTGGTTCTAGGCGGCGCTCGCAGTGGCAAGTCTCGCCATGGCCTTTCCCTGGTGGCCGATTATGTGGCAAGGGGTTATGAGTGCCTGTTTGTGGCCACCGCCCAGGGGCTGGATGAGGAGATGCGCGCGCGCATCGCCCGCCACCAGGATGAGCGCCGTGAGGATGGTTTGTCCTGGCAGACCCTGGAGTGTCCGCTACACTTGAGTGCTTGTATCGAAACTCACGCCAGGGAGAAACGAGTGATCTTAGTCGATTGCCTCACCCTCTGGCTCACCAATCAGTTACTCGAGGGCGATGACTGGCCGCTCGCCAGGGCGGCGCTGCTGCGCGCCCTGGAAACTGCGCCCGGGGCTGTCGTGCTGATCAGCAATGAGGTGGGCTGCGGCGTGGTACCGGCCGACCCCTTGAGTCGCCGCTTCGTCGACGAGGCGGGTTGGCTGCATCAGGCGATAGCTCAGCGAGCCCAGCAGGTGGTCTTGGTCACCGCCGGTCTGCCGCTGATCCTCAAGGATGAGACGAGCCAGGGCGCCAAGGAATAGGAAGAGAAGCCAATGACACCAGATAACTTAAGTAATCAGTGCAATCCGAGCAAACAGGGCGAGCAGGGCAATAGCAATCAAGAGGCTGCTGGCAATATCTTGATGGTGCAGGGCACCACTTCGGATGCGGGTAAGAGCACCCTGGTGGCGGGCCTGTGCCGCTACTTCGCCCGTGAGGGGCGCAGGGTGGCGCCCTTCAAGCCGCAAAACATGGCGCTCAATAGCGCGGTGACCCTTGACGGCGGTGAGATAGGCCGCGCCCAGGCGCTGCAGGCCGAGGCCTGTTACCTTGCGCCCCACACAGACTTCAACCCCATACTGCTTAAACCCAACTCGGACACCAGCTCCCAGGTGATAGTGCAGGGCAAGGCCCTGTCCCACATGGAGGCCCAGACCTATTTTGGCAAAGACAGCCAGGGGTATCGCACCAAGGCGATGGCGGCTGTGCTGGACTCGCTGTCACGCCTGGAGCGGCAGTATGAGCTGATCTTGGTGGAAGGGGCGGGCAGCCCGGCGGAGATCAACCTGCGCGAGGGGGATATCGCCAACATGGGCTTCGCCGAGGCGGTGGACTGCCCGGTGATCCTGATCGCCGACATCGACAAGGGCGGGGTGTTCGCCCATATCGTCGGCACCCTGGCGCTGCTGTCTGCATCGGAGCAGGCCAGAGTCAAGGGCGTGGTGATCAATCGTTTTCGAGGTGACATCTCCCTGCTTAAGCCTGGCCTGGATTGGCTCGAGGCCAGGATAGACAAGCCAGTGCTGGGCGTCTTGCCCTATCTTAACGATCTGCATCTGGAGGCCGAGGACGCCCTGGATGCCCGCCAGGTGAGCAGTGGCAACACCCGCTTTCGGGTCTTGGTGCTGGTCTTTCCCCGCATCAGCAATCACACAGATTTCGATCCTCTCAGGCTGCATCCGGATATCGACTTTCGCTATCAGCAGGTAAACGAGGCCTACGACGGTCAGGCAATTGATGCCGATCTCATCATACTGCCCGGCAGCAAGAGTGTGCGGCAGGACCTGGCCACCATGGTCGAACAGGGCTGGGATCGCGCCCTTAAGCGCCACCTGAGATATGGCGGCAAGGTGATCGGCATCTGTGGTGGTTATCAGATGTTGGGGCTGGCCATCGAAGATCCCCAAGGGGTCGAGGGCGAGGCCGGCGACAGCGATGGCCTGGGGCTGCTGCCCATAGTCACAGAGCTGACCCCTAACAAGCGTCTGGCTAAGGTGACAGGCACGATAAAACTGGCGGGTGATAGTGCAAGCATAGCAGGCTATGAGATCCACTGTGGCCGCTCCACGCTGTTATCTAAGGCGACCAAGCCCCTCACCCTGACGAGTGACGAGGGTAATCGGTTTAACGAGGGCTGCCTGTCCCATGATGGCCAGATCCTGGGCAGCTATCTGCATGGTCTGTTCGACAGCCCTGAGGCCTGTGCGCTGCTCCTTGGCTGGGCCGGGCTCAGCAACGCGGCCGCCGTCGATCCCGAGGCGATCAAACAGGCACAGTTAGACCGCCTGGCCGATACCCTGGCCGAGCATCTGGACATGGCGAGGCTGAGCGCCATCCTCGCCGAGACGCCACTAAGGCGCCCAAACAAGAATAATTAAAGGAGAGAAGATGAGCGTGGACAAGCAGGCGGAAAACCAAGCGGAAAATCATAAGGCCGAGCGTCATAAGGCGCGCCAGCAGAAGGTGAAGGAGGCGGTGGACGCCAAGATCGCCAAGGCCCAGACAGAGAAGGGCGTGCTGCTGGTGATGACGGGCAACGGCAAGGGCAAGACCACGGCGGGTTTTGGCAACATCACCCGCGCCGTCGGTCATGGCAAGAAGGCGGCCGTGGTGCAATTTATCAAGGGCAACTGGCCCTGCGGCGAGCGCGCCGTGCTGGAGAAGGTGGGGGTCGAGTTTCATGTGATGGCCACCGGCTTTACCTGGGAGACCCAGGACAGAGAGAAGGATACCCTGGCGGCGCTGAGCGCCTGGGAGGCGGCCGAGACTTTGCTTAAGGATGACACCATAGACATAGTGCTGCTGGACGAACTCACCTACATGGTGAGCTATCACTATCTGGATCTGGACAGGGTGCTGACGGCACTTAAGAATCGTCCGTCCATGCAGCATGTGATCGTCACGGGGCGTGCCTGTCATCGGGCGATTTTGGAGCTTGCGGATACGGTGAGCGAGGTGCAGCCCATAAAGCATGCATTTGAGAGCGGCGTTAAAGCCCAGCTTGGCTTTGACTACTGATTTCTGCCTGTTTGCTCCTGTGGCGGTATTGTCTGCGCCGGCTCACCCAATCACATACTCATGTATGCTCATGGGCTGAGCCAGCTGGACGGCTTAGCCACAGAATCAAACAGTTTGAAATGAAGGATATGGGCTTCATGACGCAATTTAGATTTCTGCCTGTTTGCTCCTGTGGCGGTATTGTCTGCGCGGGCTTAGCCACAGAAGCAAACAGATTGAAATTCTCCTGCGGTGATCGGCTGGATAGATATTAATAAAGGGAAAATGAATAGATGAAGATAAGGGTTAAGCTGTGGCTGTTGTTGGCCTTGTTGCTGTGTGTGCCTGGGCTTAAGGCGGCGCCGGCGAAGCGGATCATCGCCCTGTCGCCCCATGGGGTGGAGATGCTGTTTAGTATCGGGGCGGGGGAGAGTGTGGTTGCGACCACAGATCATGCCGATTTTCCCGATGCGGCCAAGGCTATCCCGCGGATCGGCGGCTACTACGGCATACAGATAGAGAAAGTTATCGAGCTCGACCCGGATCTGATTGTCATCTGGGGCGGCGGCAACAAGCGCGAGGATATCGAGCGCCTGACTCAGCTGGGTTATCCCATCTATGACAGCGACCCTAAGACGTTGGAGGCGGTGGCAGACGATCTGCTGGCGCTGGGCAAGCTGACCGGCAAGGAGCGCGAAGCGGAGCGAGTGGCCGAGCAGTACCTTATAGGCCTAAAGGCGCTCAGCAAGGAGAACCGGGCCAAGGCGCCGGTGCGGGTCTTCTATCAGCTCTGGTCAGTGCCCCTGATGACGGTGGCCGAGGGTAGTTGGATAGAGCAGATCATCCAGGTCTGCCACGGCGAGAATGTGTTTAGCGACGCGGGCAACGAGTATCCCCAGGTGAGCCTGGAGGCTGTGCTGCTAAAGCAACCTCAGGTGATATTGCAGAGTCAGGACGAGGGTAATGTGCGCGGCATCGACTGGTCTGCCTGGCAGGAGATCCCGGCGGTGAAGCAGCGCCACATCTATCAACTGGATGCCGACCTCTTGCATCGGGCGACCCCAAGGGCCATCTTAGGGGTTGAATCTTTGTGTAAGGCCTTGGACAAGGCGAGATAAACACAAACTAAAACTAAAGCTAAAACAATGCGCTAAATAATAAGGAGATAAATGATGACTATGCTACTGGCCTGCCTACTCTTTGCCATGTTGCTTCCCTACTTGGCCAAGGTGCCCGTGGCCATGGCGATGGCCAAGCAGGGCGGCTATGACAACGCCTATCCCAGAAGCCAGCAGGCTCAGCTGACCGGCTTCGGCGCCCGCGCCTTGGCAGCACATCAGAACGCCTTCGAGTCCCTGCTGATCTTCGCCGTGGCGGCGCTGACCGTGATCGCACGGGACAAGGTCGACGACACAGTTGGTCTGTTAGCCCTTGTGCATGTGCTGGCAAGATGTGCCTATCATCTCCTCTACCTGCTGGATAAGAGCACCTTGCGTTCGCTTTCCTGGTTCGTGGCCATTATCGCCGCCTTCGCCATCTTCGCCCGGGCGTTTTAACTCCTTCCTTAATGCCCATTCAGTGGGTTTGCCATGAGCGCAGCCCTTTACCCTCAGTGGTTGGGGCCGACGCTTACTAGCTCGCTAATCTTCCAAGCGTTTTAACGCTCTACCCGGCTTTCTCCTATGTCCGTACTTTCTCATCTGTCCGGCTTTCCTCATATGCGGACACTCGGGGAAAATGACCGGACACTTTTGCGGGTGTCCGCGGACACTTTCATGGGAGGTCTAGCGGACATCTTCATCTAAATCATTGAAAATTAGTGAATATAAAAGTTGGCACGGCAATTGTAATCCTAATGGGCAGAAATCGACTCGGTCGAGTAACGGACACTGTTAGGGATAAACAATGATTAAAGATACCAGCGCACAAGATAAGCAAGTTGCCCCCAGCCTGGGACGTCGCATCAAATGGCCTGTCACTATCGGCGCAGGCGTTCTCCTGGTTTCTGGTCTGGTGTGGGCCAGCGTCAGTGGCAGCAGCGTGAGCGAGTCTATCGACCGTAGCGAGCTGCGTTTTGCCACTCTGGAACGCGGCACCTTAGTGCGTGATATCGCCTCTACCGGCAAGATAGTCGCCGCCAACGCCCCTATCCTCTACGCCCCAGAGAAGGGCACGGTAACCTTAATCGCCAACCCGGGTGACAAGGTGGAGCAGGGCCAGGTGGTCGCCACCATAGAGAGCCACAGCCTGACCAACAACCTCAAGCAGCAGCAGGCGCTGCTGGAAGGGATGCAGAGCAGCCTGGAGCGTGCCCGTCTCGATGCCCGTCGCGATCAGCTCAAGGCGATACAGACCCTGGACATGGCCAAGGTAGATCTCGAGGCGGCGGATCGCGAGAGTCGCCGTGGCGACCAGCTGATCGAGTCCAGCCTGATCTCTAAGATAGATTATGAGAAGAGCAAGGATGAGCTGCACAAGGCCAAACTGCTCTACGCCCACGCCCAGCAGGAAGCCGAGCTGATGAAAGATACCTTGAGTTTTGAGCTGAAAAATAAGGCCTCAGAGGTGGATCGTCAGGCCCTGGTGGTCGCCGAGCTTGAACGCCAGGTGGCGGCGCTGAATATCACGGCTCCCGTCGGCGGCATCATAGGTAACTGGCTGACGGAGCAGAAGGCCCGTATCGGTCAGAGCCAGCCCATATTGACAGTAGTGGATCTCAGCGCCTTCGAGGCCGAGCTGGCGGTGCCAGAATCCTACGCCGACGAGCTGGGGATTGGCATGGATGTCGAGCTTAACTTCGGTGGCCAGCTGGTGATGGGTAAGCTGTCGGCCATCTCTCCCGAGGTGCGTAACCGTGAGGTGACTACCCGAGTGCGCTTCGAGCAGCAAGCTGCCCTGCACCTGCGTCAGAACCAGCGTCTGTCGGCCCGCGTCCTATTGGAAAACCGTCCCGACGTGCTCATGGTCAAGCGTGGTCCCTTCGTCAACAGTGGCGGCGGCACCCTGGTCTATGCCGTCAAGAACGACCTGGCCGAGCGCACCGAGATCCAACTGGGTGCCCGCAGCATGAGCCACATAGAGGTGGTCTCGGGCGGCGAGGTTGGCGATCAGTGGATCATCTCATCCACCGACGCCTTTAAGAACGCCGAACAAGTATTGATCCGCTAAGGAGCTAAGCGATGAAGACCCTGATGATAAAGCTGCATCCAGAACGAGTGGTCGCAGGACTGGCCTTACTGCTCCTGCTGGTGGCGACTCAGGTCTATACCCAGGATGCCTCAGATTGGTTTCTGCTCGGGCTCAACATATTAGAAGCGACCGGCATGCACGGGCAGCCGGTCGATAGTAACCAACTTCCCGACGTCGCCAGAGTTGGCGGTGATTTAACTCAATGGTTATTGGCCCGATTGTCCTAGTTAGTCCGGGCATAGGTGTAATAGCAAACTGAATAACGCGATACAAAAACAAAGGATACAACCCATGTTAACGATGAAAAATATCAACAAGGTGTTTAAAACGGATTTGGTGGAAACCCATGCGTTACGGGATTTCAATCTCGAGGTTAAGGAAGGTGAGTTTGTCGCCGTCACCGGGCCGTCTGGCTCGGGTAAGACGACCTTTCTCAACATCGCCGGCCTGCTAGAAGGCTTTACCAACGGCGAATATCATCTGGACGATGTCAACATCTCTAACCTGAGCGATAACAAGGCGGCCGCCATTCGCAACGAGAAGATAGGCTTTATCTTTCAGGGCTTTAACCTGATCCCAGACCTTAACCTGGCGGAGAATGTCGAGGTGCCGCTGCGCTATCGCGGCTTCAACGCCAAGGAGCGTCAGCGCCGCGTGAAGGCCGCGCTGGAGCAAGTGGGTCTGGGGGCACGTATGAAGCATCTGCCATCACAACTTTCCGGTGGTCAGCAGCAGCGTGTGGCGATTGCCCGCGCCCTGGCTGGCGAACCAAGATTTCTCCTCGCCGACGAGCCAACAGGTAACTTGGACAGCCTGATGGCTCGTCAGGTGATGGAGCTTTTAGAAGAGATCAACAAGGCGGGCACCACCATCATCATGGTGACTCACGATCCCGAGTTGGCGCGCCGCGCCCAGCGCAACATTCAGATCGTCGACGGTCAGGTGTGTGACTTCACCCTGTACCAGGGCGGTCAGTCGCACCTGGTCGATACGGCCGAAAAAGTGGCCAGCTAAGGAGAGCAAGCATGTTTCTATATTACGTCGATCTCGCCTGGCGCAGCATACGCAAGACGCCGATTCTGTCGCTGCTCATGGTGCTGGCCATCTCTGTGGGAATAGGCATCACCATCACTACGCTGAACGTCTACAGCATGATGGCCTATAACCCGGCCGGCGAGCG
This sequence comes from Shewanella alkalitolerans, assembly GCF_019457575.1. Lineage (NCBI taxonomy): Bacteria > Pseudomonadati > Pseudomonadota > Gammaproteobacteria > Alteromonadales > Shewanellaceae > Shewanella > Shewanella alkalitolerans. The sequence continues at coordinate 822,033 of NZ_CP080422.1, forward strand.
CTCCGAGCAGCTTAACGCGATTCAGCTCTGGTCACAGGGCCCGGATTCCTGGGACGACTTTCATCGCCTGGTCACCTATCAGGATGCGATGAACCTGCGTAAAGGCAATGTGGCTAAGGCCCAGGCGGCCATGTTCCGTAGCGGCATGGCGGTGCAGACAGACGATCCTGAGGTGTTGCCAAGGTTGCAGGGCATCAGGGTAACGGATGGCGACTTCTTTAAGCTTTTTGAGGTGCCCTTTGTCTATGGCAATCGCTGGGACAAGGCGGTGGATCTCGACCCTGCCTATCAGGCGGTGATCGGCGAGAAGTTAAACCAGAAGCTGTTTGGCGGCGAGAATAGCGTCGGCAAGACCATCTACCTCAACCGTAAGCCCTATCAGGTGGTGGGTGTGATCGGCGACTGGAATCCTCAGCCTAAGTATTACGATCCGACTAGTGGCGCCTTCGCCAAATCGGAGCAGATCTATATTCCATTTTCGCTGGCGGCAAACGAGGAGTTTAGCGTCTGGGGCAACTCGTCGGGTTGGAAACATGAGCCGATGAACAACTATCAGGACAGGTTGAATTCGGAGAAGGTGTGGTTGGAGTACTGGACCTATCTGCCGACGAGTGAAGATCGCGCCGCCTACAAGAGCTATCTGGCCAACTATGTAGAGCAGCAGAAGGAGCTGGGCCGTTTCACCGATAACAAGTCACCTGTGGATTCAGTGCTCATGTCTGACGTCGCCGACTGGTTGGAGCGCAGCCATGTGGTGCCTGAAGATAACAAGATTCTGGTGGGACTGAGCGCCTTGTTCCTCAGCGTCTGTCTGGTGAACATCCTTGGCCTGATGCTGACCAAGTTTCTCAAGCGTGCGCCCGAGGTGGGTGTCAGACGAGCCATCGGCGCCAGCCGGGCACAGATCTTCTCTCAGTACATGGTGGAAGTAGGGGTCATCGGCCTGTTTGGTGGCCTGGTGGGACTCTTGTGGGCCTGGGGCGCCCTCTATGCCCTGTCGGCACGCTTCGGCGTCGCCGAGGGACTGACCCATCTCTCCATGAGTATGTGGTTGATCACCCCCACCATCGCCGTGGGTACCGCGCTGCTGGCCGGACTCTATCCTGCCTGGGTGGTGTGCCGCACTAAACCAAGCGTCTACTTGAAGAGCCAATAAGGGATTGAAAATGCTTAACATTAAACCAATTTTTAGCAGTTTGCTCCGCAGTAAGAGTGGCCCGGTATTGCTGCTGGTGCAGATTATCCTGTCGGTGGCCATAGTTGCCAACGCCAGTTTCATCATCCATGAGCGTCTCGAGATGATGCAGCGTGACTCTGGGATTGCCGAAGAGGAGGTGTTGACCTTCAGTGTGTTTAACTTCGATCCCAGCATAGATATCGAGCAGCAGAACAAGATAGATCAGCAGATCCTGCGCGGTTTGCCTAACGTGCAGGCGGCCACCTCCACTAACATGTTGCCCCTGAGCGGCAGTGGTTGGTCGAGTGCCCTTAACCTGGGGCCAGATCCTGAGACGGCCAAGTCGACGCCACAGTTTGCCATGTACCTGGGCACAGAGCATACGGTTAAGACGCTTGGGCTCAAGCTCGTCGAGGGGCGTAACTTCTACGCCGATGAGATCAATAAGAGCGTCAACGATCCCGGTAAGCTGGCGATCATCTCCAAGGCGTTTGGTGAGGCGGTATGGCCGGGAGAGTCGGCCATCGGCAAGCTACTCTATATCGATGACGAGCAGCTAGAGGTGATAGGCGTGGTGGAGAAGTTCCAGGGCGCCTGGGTCGACAGCGACGATTTGGAATACAGTGTGATCCATAACGTCGATTTTGCGGGTTATACCTACATGGTGCGTGCGGAGCCCGGCCAGCACAAGGCGCTGCAAGATGCCATCACTAAGGCCTTGATGAAGGAGAATCCTAACCGGGTGATCGACGATTTTCAGTCTGTCGCCGAGGTGAAGAAGCGCTCCTACCGAGATCATGAGCTGATGATAACCGTGCTTTCCATGATGGTGGTCCTGCTGCTGCTGATCACTAGCCTGGGTCTGACCGGTATGGTGATGTTCAACATCCAGCGCCGCACCAAGCAGATAGGTACTCGCCGCGCCCTGGGCGCGACCAAGGGGGATATCCTCAGCCTCTTCCTGGTGGAGAACTACCTCATCTGTCTCTCGGGTGGGATATTAGGGGCCAGCCTGGCGGTGCTGCTGGGGCAGCAGCTGATGAAGTACTATGATCTGCCGCAGCTCAACCTGCTCTACCCGCTAATGACGGTAGTAGGCATGATGCTGGTGACCACAGTGGCCGTGGTACTGCCGGCGCGCAAGGCGGCGAACATCTCGCCGGCCATGGCGACTCGCAGCGTCTAAGCCTGGTCTTTAACTCACGGCGCTAAACAAGAGACACCGAAAGCGTTTGCCCTTTTCATCGGCGGCGCTTTCGGTTAGTTTGTTGCTCTGCAAGTAAAAAGTTAATAAGAATATATGGATACGATTCTCATCGTCGACGACAATCAGGCAGTATGCAGTGCGCTCTCCCTGATGCTCGAACTCAATGGATTTAAGACCCTAACTTGTTTCTCCCCGGAGGAGGCACTGGGCCTGGTGGCCGAGCAGGAGATCGCCCTGGTGATCCAGGACATGAACTTCACCCAAGACACCACCTCGGGCGAGGAGGGCAAGCGCCTGTTCTACGATATCCGCGCCTGCCAGCCCCAGCTACCCATCATACTCCTGACCGCCTGGACTCAGCTGGAGCTGGCGGTGGAGCTGGTGAAGGAGGGGGCCGCCGACTACATGGGCAAGCCCTGGGACGACGATAAGCTGCTTAACAGCGTCAACAACCTGATTTCACTCCACGCCCTGTCGCGGCAGAATTCGCAGCTGGCCCGCTCCGAGCATCAGCGGATGTCGGCGATCAAGGATGCCGATCTCTGTGGCATCGTCTTCGGCAGCGGCGCCATGCAGCGCTGTATCGATCTGGCGCTGCAGATAGCCAAGTCCGACGTATCTGTGTTGATCACCGGCCCCAACGGCGCCGGTAAGGACAAGCTGGCGGACATACTGCACGCCAACTCCCCCCTCAAACATAAGCCCTTCATCAAGGTGAATATCGGCGCACTGCCGATGGAGCTGCTGGAGGCAGAGCTGTTTGGCGCCGAGGCGGGCGCCTTTACCGGGGCCAACAAGGCGCGCATCGGCCGCTTCGAGGCAGCCGACGGTGGCACCCTGTTTCTCGACGAGATAGGCAACCTGCCGCTGTCGGGTCAGGTGAAGCTGCTGCGGGTGTTGCAGACCGGCGAGTTCGAGCGTCTGGGCAGCCATCAGACCCGTAAGGTCAAGGTGCGGGTGATCAGCGCCACCAATGCGGATCTTGCCGAGGATATCGCCAGCGGTCGTTTCCGCGAGGATCTCTTCTATCGCCTCAATGTGATCGAGCTGGCCTTGCCGCCTCTCAATCAGCGCCAGGACGATATCCTGCCCCTGGTGAATCACTTCATCGGTCAGGACTTTAGCCTGAGTAAGCCGACCCAGCAGGCGCTGGTCGGCTACCCTTGGCCGGGCAATGTGCGCGAGCTGGAGAACGCCTGTAAGCGGGCGGTGATCCTGGCCGCCAGCCCCACGCTGACCATGGCCGATTTTGGTTTAAAGCCTGTGAGTGGTTTAAAGCCCGTTAGCGGCTTAAATCCTGTGAGCGGCACACCATCGACCAGCTCGGTTTCTGCACCTAGCCCGGTAGCGTCGCAACAGGCTCAGGAACAGAGACAGAAACCTCGTTTCGCGGAGCAAGAGGCGGAAACTGACAGAGCACCCACGGTTGATTCAGCTAGCCGCGGTGAGCCGACAGGGGCCGATATCGAGCTGGCCCTGGCGGAGTATAATGGGGTGATCGCCCGGGTGGCCAAGTCCCTGGGACTGAGTCGTCAGGCGCTCTATCGCCGCATGGAAAAGTTTGGGATTGAGAAATAATGCCGACGCTGCGCACTAAGCTCATCTGGGGCAATGTGATGGTCAGTCAGCTGGCGCTGGCCCTGTTCATCCTGCTGCTAAAGATGCTGGCGCCCGAGCTGTATCAGGAGGTGGCGCCTGAGCTGATAGTTGCCTGCCTGCTGCTGTCCGGCGGCTTTGCCTGGCTGCTCAGCCGCTGGCTGACCCGGGGGCTGTCGACTAGCCTCAAGGCATTGGAGGTGGGGCTGCTCAACATCAAAGACAATGATTTCAGCGTGAACATTCCTGTGACGGGGGACAGCCAGCTCAAGGCGCTGGCCAGTCTGTTTAACGAGTCGGCGGCCGTGCTGCGCCGCGAGCGTCAGTATATCTATCAGCGTGAGCTGCTGCTGGATAAGGTGATCCAGAGCTCGCCTAACGTCATGGTGCTGCTGGACGATCGCCAGCGCATCATCTACGCCAACGACGCCGCCCGCCACCTGTTTGCCCAGGGGGCGCGCATTGAGGGCAGCATGTTAGATGAGTTGCTGAACGGCGTCAGCGAGGAGCTGGCCGGTGCGGTCAACAATCCCAAGGGCGGACTGTTTACCCTGGCGAGCGTGGAGGAGGGCGGCGAAGATGAAACCTGGCATCTCTCCCGTGGACGCTTCCTGCTCAACGGTCAGTATCACCACCTGATCCTGCTCAAGCAGATGACCCGTGAGCTCAACCGTCAGGAGGTGGCGGTATGGAAGAAGGTGATCCGCATCATCAGCCACGAGCTCAACAATTCGGTGGCGCCCATCGCTTCTATGGTCAATTCGGGCCGCAAGCTCACCGAGCCTTTGGATGACCCTAAGCTTAAGCTAATCTTCGACACCATAGAAGACAGGACCAGCCATCTGAGCCAGTTTATCTTCAATTATGCCCGCTTCGCCAGGTTGCCCCTGCCCAAGAAGAGCGAGGTGGATTGGCATAAGTTAGTGACTCAGCTGGCCGAGCATTTCCGCTTCAGTCTGGTGGGGGAGCTGCCTCGGCGCTGCGGTTATTTCGACCTGATTCAGCTGGAGCAGGTGCTGCTGAACCTACTCAAGAACGCCCATGAGTCGGGCTCGCCCGAGGAGTCGATAAGCCTGAGCGTCAAGGAGCAAGGCCTGGCCGATGGCAGTGACGGGGTGACTATCGAGATAACCGATGAGGGCAGCGGCATGTCGCCGGAGGTATTGACCCAGGCGCTGCTGCCTTTTTACTCCACCAAGCAGTCGGGTACCGGCCTTGGCCTGCCCTTGTGTAGGGAGATCATCGAGGCCCATGATGGCCGTATCAGTCTGCATAACCGTGAGCACAAGGGGCTGCTGGTGCGGATCTGGCTGCCTTATGATCAGGCTCAGCAGCTTGGGCAGGTAAGCGCCTAAACAAGCTGCTTAAGCAAGAATTTTAGAAACAAGAACACCGCCAACAGGCGGTGTTTTTGTCTCTGGCAAAGCCGTGTACTAACGCTGTTAGTCTTCCACCTGCCAGTCGATGGTTTCGCCGGCGCGGATCGGCACTACGCCTGTGTCACCCAGCGGATAGGTGGCGGGCACCTCCCAGCTGCGTTTCACTAGTGTGATGCTGTCTGTGTTGCGCGGCAGACCGTAGAAGTCAGGGCCGTTGAAGCTGGCGAAGGCCTCTAATTTGTCTAAAGCGCCCACCGATTCGAACGCCTCGGCGTAGAGCTCGATGGCGGCGTGGGCCGTGTAAGAACCGGCGCAGCCACAGGCAGCCTCTTTACGATCCTTGGCGTGGGGCGCCGAATCTGTGCCCAGGAAGAACTTCTTGCTGCCACTGGCGGCCGCCGCCAGCAGGGCCTGCTGATGGGTGTTGCGCTTGAGGATAGGCAGACAGTAGAAGTGCGGACGAATACCACCGGCCAGCATATGGTTACGGTTGTAGAGCAGGTGATGGGCCGTGATGGTGGCGGCCACGTTGTCGGAGGCGCCCATGACGAAATCCACCGCATCTTTGGTGGTGATATGTTCCAGCACTATCTTGAGTGACGGGAAGTCGGCAACCACCTGCTTGAGGGTGTTGTTGATGAAGGTGGCCTCGCGATCGAAGATGTCGATGCTCGAATCTGTAACCTCGCCGTGTACCAGGAAGAGCATGCCCACTTCCTGCATCGCTTCCAGCACAGGGTAGATGTTCGTCACATCAGTGACGCCCGAGTCGGAGTTAGTGGTCGCGCCCGCAGGGTAGAGCTTGGCGGCAACCACCTTGCCCGAGGCCTTGGCGGCGCGGATATCCTCTGCCGTGGTGTTGTCGGTGAGGTAGAGCACCATCAGCGGCTCGAAGTTGGTGGTGCAGACCGCCTTGATGCGCTCATAGTAGGCCAGTGCCGAGTCGACATTGGTGGCCGGTGGCACCAGGTTAGGCATGATGATGGCGCGGCCCATGTAGCGGCCAGTGTCTCTTACGGTATCGGTCAGCACGTCACCATCGCGTAGGTGAACATGCCAGTCGTCGGGTCGGGTAATGGTTAATTTGGTCATCGAGGACTCTTTCTTTTGCGTGGACTGGCTGGATCTTATGTGGCTGGCCAGGGACTGTAAAGGGCTATCTTAGTTCTGACGTAGTAATAGAGGTGGACAATATTTAATAAAGTCTTGCTCACTTTGCCATCGAGATCACTGTTTTTATCATTCGCTTAGATTTTTCTAATAAAAGGAATTTGCATGTAATAGCGAATGTAATACACTTTCGGCCAAGGTTTGTTTAGTGCAGTAGGAGAAGCATTGAGATGAAGAAGATACTGATCATTGGCGGCGTCGCGGGCGGCGCATCCGCGGCGGCAAGGGCGCGTAGACTCAGCGAAACTGCTGAAATCATTATGTTTGAGCGCGGCGAGTATGTCTCCTTTGCCAACTGCGGCCTGCCCTATCATATCAGTGGTGAAATCGCTCAGCGCAGCGCCTTAGTACTGCAGACGCCAGAGAGCTTCAAGGCAAGATTTAATGTCGAGGTACGGGTTAAACATGAGGTGGTCGCCATAGATCGCGCCGCCAAGTTGGTGACCGTCAGACGACTGCTCGATGGCAGCGAATATCAGGAAAGTTATGACACACTGCTGCTCAGCCCCGGCGCGGCGCCAATCGTGCCGCCGATCCCGGGTGTGGATAATCCGCTCACCCACTCCCTGCGCAACATTCCCGACATGGATAGGATCCTGCAGACGATTCAGATGAACAATGTCGAGCATGCCACTGTGGTTGGCGGTGGCTTTATCGGCCTGGAGATGATGGAGTCACTGCATCATCTGGGGATCAAGACCACTTTGCTTGAGCTTGCCGATCAGGTGATGACACCTGTGGATCGTGAGATGGCAGGCTTTGCCCATCAGGCAATCCGTGACCAGGGCGTAGATCTGCGTCTGGGTACGGCCCTGTCAGAGGTGAGCTATCAGGTGCAGACCCATGTGGCCAGTGACGCCGCCGGTGAAGACACGGCCCATCAACACATCAAGGGGCACCTGAGTCTGACCCTGAGTAACGGCGAGCTGCTGGAGACAGATCTTTTGATCATGGCCATCGGCGTGCGTCCCGAGACTCAGCTGGCCCGCGATGCCGGGTTAGCGATTGGCGAGCTTGGTGGCATTAAGGTCAACGCCATGATGCAGACCAGCGATCCCGCCATCTACGCCGTGGGTGACGCCGTCGAAGAGCAAGACTTTGTGACCGGCCAGGCCTGTCTGGTGCCGCTGGCGGGCCCGGCGAACCGTCAGGGCCGTATGGCGGCCGACAACATGTTTGGCCGCGAGGAGCAGTATCAGGGTACCCAGGGTACGGCGATCTGTAAGGTGTTCGATCTCGCGGTGGGTGCCACAGGTAAGAACGAGAAGCAGCTCAAGCAATCGGGTATCGCCTTCGAGAAGGTCTATGTGCATACCGCCAGTCACGCCAGCTACTATCCCGGCGCCGAGGTGGTCTCCTTCAAGCTGCTGTTCGACCCGGTTAAGGGCACCATCTTTGGCGCTCAGGCCGTGGGTAAGGATGGTATCGACAAGCGTATCGATGTGATGGCGGTGGCCCAGCGCGCCGGCATGACGGTCGAGCAGCTGCAGCACCTGGAGCTTAGCTACGCGCCGCCCTATGGCAGTGCCAAGGATGTGATCAATCAGGCGGCCTTCGTGGCCAGCAACATCATCAAGGGCGATGCTACACCGATCCATTTCGACCAGATAGACAATCTCAGCGAAGATCAGCTGCTGCTGGATGTGCGTAACCCTGGCGAGCTGCAGAATGGCGGCCTAGAAGGCGCGGTTAACATTCCCGTGGATGAGCTGCGCGATCGCATGCATGAGCTGCCAAAAGATAAGGAGATCATCATCTTCTGTCAGGTGGGTCTGCGGGGCAACGTGGCCTATCGTCAGCTGGTCAACAATGGCTACCGTGCCCGTAACCTGATCGGCGGCTACCGCACCTACAAGTTCGCCAACGTGTAAACGCTTTATTGATAAATGATTTAGTAATAGATAGGCGGGGCATCTTGCCCCGTCTCTTTCCCTTTGCGACAGATGAAAGAGGTACTCGATGTTTTCATCACTCGCTATCGCCCTGTGCGGTGGTCTCTTGATTGGCTTGGCGGCAAGCCTGCTCCTGGTGGTTAACGGCCGCATCGCCGGTATCAGCGGTATTATCTCTGGCGCCCTGTGGCGCCGCGGCTCGGGCCTGTTTGGCTGGCAGTTCTATTTTCTCGCGGGTCTGGTGCTCAGTGGCCTGCTGCTGGCCGAGCCTTTCAAGGCCTGGCTGGCTATCGAACCTGTGGTGCTGAGTGAACTTGGGATAGCCGCGCCGACCCTGCTGCTGTCGGCGCTACTGGTGGGACTCGGCTGCAGCCTGGGTAACGGCTGTACCAGTGGCCATGGCATCTGCGGCATAGGCCGTCTGTCGCCGCGATCCATCGCCGCGACCCTGGTCTTCATGCTGGTGGGCGTCATCGCCGCCGTGCTGCTGAACTAGGAGGGGCCATGCGTAACCTATTTGCCTTACTCTCGGGCCTGTTGTTTGGTGCCGGCCTGCTGCTCTCTGGCCTTGCGGATCCCGCCAAGGTGCTCGCCTTCTTAGATATCAGCGGCGTGGTCAACGGCCATTGGGACCCTAGCCTGATGCTGGTGATGGGCGGCGCGCTTGGGGTCTATCTGCCCGTCTATCTGCTGTGGGTAAAACCCAGAATGGCGCGCAATCAAGGCCCTGTGCTGGACAGCCAATATCATCTGCCTAGCAAGACCCGTATAGATGGGCCGCTGATCGTCGGCGCCGCCCTGTTCGGCCTGGGCTGGGGAATGCTCGGCATCTGTCCCGGGCCTGCCGTGGTCAATCTGGCGAGCCTGGATCCCATGGCGCTGGCCTTCATGGCGACCATGGTGCTGGGGGCTTACCTGGGACGCTTGATAAGCAGGATGATCGCCCGCAGGTTGCCAGGGCCGGTTGAAGCCTAAGCGGCTTATTTTTATGTAAAAGTGCTTGGCAGTATCACGCTTTGATGCTTAGCTAGTAGGCAGAAGTTAGGCTGGATCTATATGGCGATTACTTTAATTCCTGACACGAGTGATGACAGGAGTGACGGCATGAGTATTAGCATGAGTTCTGGCCAGCTACCCTGGTGGAGGCTGCTATGCACTCGTTTCTGTTTCGACAACCCTTTGCTACGCTGGCGGCGAGCCGATTTGCTGTTGCATTAGCGATTCCGTTAGCGGCTTTAATTCAGTCAGGCCTGCGCCATGGCTGAGATGTCGCTTTCGCTCCTCCTCATCATATTCCTGGCTATCGGCCTGATAGCCGTTGCGGCATGCATGCTTGTTCTGCGCTTTATCCGCAGGCGCCGCGGCGTCGACTTTTCTGCCCTGGAAAACTCTATCGAGGATGGTCTGATCCTTATTGACGAACAGGCGAAGATCTTGGCTAATAACACCCAGGCCGCGGCCTTGATGAAGGCCGAGGGGAGTGACCTCTCTGGGCAGCCCCTCAGCCTCTGGCTCAAGGATTCCAGCGGCGAGCAGCTGCAGGTGTTTGCCGATCGTCAACTTGGCACCAGCCTGAACCTAGGCCATGAGATCTTAAGCTTTACCCGCCTGGCCCGTGAGCCCAGGGGGCTGCTGCTCTTGGTGCGTCATCACAACCTGGAACAGGACATTCGCCAGGATATCGCCCGTTATCACCACAGCCAGTATTTCGCCAAGATAGGCACCTGGGACTGGCAGGTGGGCACAGACACCCTCTATTGGTCCGATGCCATCTTCGGCATCTTCGGTTACAAGCTGGGGGAGGTCACCCCTAGCTATGAGTTCTTCTATTCAAGGGTGCACCCCGAGGATCGCGACAAGGTGAAGGCGGGAGAGGCGCGCTGCATCGCCACCGGCGAGAACCATGACGAAGAGTATCGCATCCTCTGGCCCGATGGCTCTGTGCACTGGGTGCGCGAGACGGGCAACCTGGTGAAGGATAGCGATGGCCAGCTGCTTAAGATGGTGGGGGTGGTGCGCGATATCACCCAGGAGAAGGCGCTGCACCATAAGCTCGAGCATATGGCTCACCAGGACCCCTTAACCGGACTGCCCAACCGGCTGCAACTCGAGCTGCGTCTGAGTGAGGCGATTCGCGCGGCGTCGCAGAGCGGTGGTCGCCTGGGGCTTATCTTCATCGATCTCAATCAGTTTAAGGCGATCAACGATAGCCTGGGGCATCAGGTGGGGGATCGCGTCTTGATGACGGCGGCTACCAGGCTGCAGAGCCTTAAGGGGTCAGAGGACCTAGTGGCCCGCATCGGCGGCGACGAGTTTGTGATGCTATTGCCCCAGTGGCCAGCTGATAAGCCGTTAGATGAGGAGGCGACGCGTCTGGCCGAGGCGCTGTTTGAGCGATTCGCTGAGCCTGTTATTCAGACCGGCAGGGGAATAGCGGCCAGCATAGGTTTCGCCATCTATCCGGATCATGCCGGCCACATGGATGCGCTGCTGCATGTGGCCGATCAGGCCATGTATATCGCCAAGGGGCGCGGCGACAACCAATATCATCTGGGACCGGATCACCGCATGGATCTCGGCCACCGTCTGGCCCGTTAAGGGGGATGAGTCCCTGTCCTGTTAGCCTCGAGCGGTTTCCAGCGCCGGGCTAATTGCGGGCTCTGGCTGGCGACGCAGGAACAGGGCGTAATACCAGGTCAGCGCCGAGAACCAGGAGATGGTGAGGGTCCAGACATCGTGGGAGATGAAGTGGGCGCCCCTGAGCTGCTGGGCAATGCCGAAGGTGAGCCCCAGCAGCAGACCGAAACCAAGGCCGAACCAACGATAGCGCGGTGCGTAGGCCAGTGCGAAGAAATAGAGCGCCACCCAGGCATAGCCGCCGCTGGAGTGACCGGCGGGGAAACACTGACCCGGCGAGTTGGCATCAAACTGACCCGAGAACAGCGAGAAGTAATCCGCGCGGCCACCGAAGATCTTCAGATGCCAGGGGCAGTCCAGGTGTACGAACGACTTGCCCAGCCTCACCAGCAGCACGCTACTCAGCACGCTCATGAAGAGAAACACCAGGCCTCTGCGATAGCTGGCCAGGGCGGGTTTCTTATAGCTCAGTCCCAGTAGGCTGAGGACGGTGACGCCAAGTAAGATCACTAAGTTACGACCGCCGACATGGATCAGATTCTCCGTGACCCAGGCGTTGCGTAGCGGCCAGCCATCGACGCCGCCCTCGAGACGAAACAGCCACTGACCCAGGGCGATATCCAGATGAAATAGCTCTATCAGGCTGACGGCCAGCAGGAAGCAGACGGCGGGCAGCATGAGATGATAGCGCCAGAAGGCGGGTGAGCTAGCAGTGTCTAATGACTTAGCAATCGACATAGAAAAGTGTCCCATCGGCACCTAAAGTCTGGTGCAAAGATAAAAAATTCAGGCTAGGACAAGAGTCTAGGGGGAGGGGCGTGAATTATATGTGAATTACCCGGCCCCATGGGGGGCTGGGGCCTAGGATCGGGATTTAACTGTGTCGCTCAGGTGTAAGATTTAGCTGTGGCGCTTAATCTGTTAGTTGGTTTGGCTCGAAAGTCGTATTGCTTGCCAGTCGAATTTAGCCGCTAGCTGGGCTGGTTGGCAGCGGCCTTGATCGCCTCGGCCAGCGCCAGCACGCCGTTGGTGCGCGATGGGCTCAGCTGACCGCTCAGCCCCAGTCGGTCGAAGTACTCGTGTAGATCTAAGGCGGCTATGGTTTTCTTATCCTGCCCCTGCACTGCGGTGAGCAGCAGGGCGATCAGTCCCTTGACGATGCGGGCATCGCTGTCGGCCAGGTAGTAGTGTCTGCCGTCTATCTCTCTGTGATAGAGCCAGGCGTTGCTCTCGCAGCCTCTGACCTGGGCCGACTCTTGTCTCAGGTCTTCATGCAGCGGCGGCAGGCGTTTACCCAATAGCATGAGGGCGCGGTAGCGCTCCTGCCAGTTGGCGGCCTGGGTGAAGCCTGGCAGTATCTCCTGGGGATCCAGAATTAGGCCGGTAAAGGCCTCAGTGGATGGGCTTGGCTTGTTATCATTCATTTGGACATTGTCTCATACATTTAAAGCAGCAGCTCTTTTACCGATTTTAGCGCCTGGATGAAGCGATCGACATCTTCATCATTGCTATAGACGCCGAGGGAGGCGCGGCAGCAGCCTGACAGCCCTAGGGTCTGCATCAGGGGCATGGCGCAGTGATGGCCGCAGCGCACGGCGATCCCCTGCTGATCCAGCAAGATCCCTACATCCTGGTGATGCTCGCCGGTGAGGTTAAAGGCCACGGCGCCGATATTGTCCTGGTGGGCACCATAGAGGCTGATGCCACCCAATGCCCTGAGCTCATCCTGAAGACGGTTTAGCAGGGCCTGTTCATGGGCCCTGAGTTCAGCGCGGGGCAGGGACTGGATAAAGTCGATGGCGGCCCCCAGACCTATCACCTCTGCGATGGGCGGCGTACCGGCCTCAAGACGGTTGGGCAGGATATTAAATGTGGTGCCTTCGAAGCTCACCTGCTTGATCATCTCGCCGCCGGTGAGCAGGGGCTCGAGCTTGTCGAGCGCTTCATAGCGGCCATATAAGATGCCTATACCCGTCGGGCCATACATCTTGTGGCCGGAGAAGAGGTAGAAGTCGCAATCCAGGGTCTGCACATCCACCTCGAGATGGGCGATCGCCTGGGCGCCGTCGATAAGCGTCAGTGCACCTACCGCCTTGGCCTGAGCGATCATCTCTTTAACCGGATTGACCGTACCTAGCACGTTGGACACATGGCTTAGGGCGACGACACGTGGACCTCGTTGCAGTAGTGCTTGATAGGCCAGCTGATCCAGGCGCGCCTCTGGGGTCAGCGGAATAGGCAGTATCTCGGCGCCGGTTTGCTTGGCCAGCATCTGCCAGGGCACTATGTTGGCGTGGTGGGCGGCGCTGTCTAACAGGATCAGATCCCCTGCCTTTAGCTGGCTGGCCAGCCCTAGGGCCACCAGGTTGATCCCCTCCGTGGTGCCATGGGTAAAGATGATCTCTTCGCGACGGTTTGCCTTAATGAAAGCCTTCACCTTGTCGCGCACCGCCTCATATTGGCTGGTGGCGCGGGCAGACAGTTGATGGGCAGCGCGGTGCACGTTGGCATTATCCGCCTGATAGTAGCGGCTCATGGCGTCGATCACCCCTTGGGGTTTCTGACTAGTCGCGGCCGTATCCAGATACACCAGCGGATAGTCGCCGAGTGACTGGGTGAGGGCGGGAAACTGGCTGCGCAGCTGGCTTAATTCCATCGATTGGGTCCGTCGCGTGGTTCAAACAAAAAAGGCGCTCAGATCTTGGGAGATCTCAGCGCCTAATGCAAGTTCAATTAGCCTTTTAGGGCATCTCTACGGATTTAAGGGCAGGGAATGCGGTAGATGGCCGCCAACTCGTCGATTCTGCCCATCAACTCGTCGCTCAGGCTGACCGAGGTGCTGTCGATATTCTCTTTCAGCTGCGCTAGGTTGGTCGCGCCTATGATGTTACTGCCGACGAAGCGGCGGCCGTTGACGAAGGCCAGCGCCATCTGCGCCGGGCTGAGGTTGAACTCCCGCGCCAGCTCCACATAGGCCTGAGTGGCATCCAGTGCCATCTGCGAGCCTGTGTAGCGGGCGAAGCGCTTAAACAGTGTGAGTCTCGCCCCTTCTGGCCACTGGCCGCCTATGTATTTGCCACTCAGGGCGCCAAATGCCAGTGGCGAGTAGGCCAGCAGTGGCAGCTCTTCCCTGTGGGCAATCTCAGCCATACCCACCTCGAAGCTGCGGTTAAGCAGGTTATAGGGATTCTGCACGCTGATGATGCGCGGCAGGCCGTGCTTCTCCGCCAGCTGCAGATACTTCATCAATCCCCAGGGGGTCTCGTTGGAGACGCCTATGTAGCGGATCTTACCCGCCTTGATCAGATCGGCCAGGGCCTCCAGGGTCTCCACTATGGGGGTGAGCTTCTCATCATCCTGCTGCTCATAAAAGAGCTCGCCGAAGAAGTTGGTGTTGCGATCCGGCCAGTGCAGTTGATAGAGATCTATGGTCTCAATCTGCAAGCGCTCCAGGGAGTCGTTGACCGCCTGGTGGATGTTGCGCCAGTCCAGCGCCATGTTCTGGCGGATATAGTCGCTCTTGCCGCCGGGGGCCGCGACCTTGGTCGCGATAATGAGATCGTCACGCTTGCCCCTGGCCTTGAGGTAGTTACCCAGGATACGTTCGGTCTCGCCCTGAGTCTCGGCCTTGGGCGGCACGGGATACATCTCGGCGGTATCGATAAAGTTGATGCCTTGTCCGATGGCGTAATCGAGCTGCTCGAAGGCCTGGGCCTGGGTATTCTGTTCACCCCAGGTCATGGTGCCCAGGCAAATTTTACTGACGTCTAAGCTGGAATGGGGGAGTCTTGTATAGTCCATTCAAATCTCCAGAATGCGCAAGGATTACCCCTGAGGCTAGCAAGCTTTCTTAGGAAACACTAGATAAATTACTTCATGGTGAAGTAACAAAATATCTCAATGATTTGCTTGAATTTTTAATGGCTAAAGTTTAATCAGCATGGGCATTTCACAGGCATCGTGACCCGTGTTGCCAAGGGGGGCATCCAGGTGCTCGAAGCCGAGTTTCTCGTAGAGGCTGACCGCCTCACTCAGGCAGGCGGTGGTTTCCAGATAACAGTGGCTGAATCCTTGGCTGCGGGCAAACTCAAATGCCTGCAATGCCATGCGTTTGGCAAAGCCCTTGCCTCTGAGTTTTGGGTCGAAATACATCTTCTGTAGCTCGCAGACCTCATCGTGGCCCGGTAGGGGAGCGATCCCCACGCCGCCCAGCACCAGTCCCTTGTAGTCGACCACCCAGTAGTGGGCCTTGTCGGCTTGATAGACGCTGTAGAGATCGTCCAGGGTCGGGTCGGCGACGCTGTAGCCCTTATCCGGTGTCAGGCCATATTCGGCGGAGACGTTGCGGATCACCCGGGCGATATGGGGGTTATCCTCCTGGGTGAGACTGCGGATAGTGTAGCCCTGCTGGGCGCTGGCCAGATCCATGGCGCGGGTATATTGGCGTAGGCTGGCTTCCAGCTGGGCGATCTGCTCGGGCGAGAGTTGGGCCAGGATCTCCTGGTACATCTTGTTCTGTTGCTCGTTCAGGCTGTTGAGTTGGCGTTTGCCCTGAGCCGTGAGTTGGCACAGCGAGCTGCGACTGTCTCTGGGGTTGTTGCGACTCTTGGCAAAGCCCTTATCACACAGCTGGCTCACCGCGCGGCTGGCATTGGACTTGTCGATATTCAGCGCCAGGGCCAGCTGCTTTATCGACAGCTCCTGGGTGCTGAGTTCGATCAAGGCGTGGGCCTGCACCGGCGACAGCGGCTGATCGCCGCAGGCGGAGTTGAGCATGCCCAGTTGCCTCACCAGTTGCCTCGACAGGCTGCGCAGCGACGAGCAGGTCTGGGGCAGTTCGACGGCCTGAGCGAGACTGGCATCATCGAGCATAGAGGGGCAAGATTGTGACATGGTTAAGATCCGAGTGAGCTATATAGTTGCGATATACATCTAACTTAGATCCCTAAAAAGAGAAATGCAAGTTTTTGCTAATGTAGATAAATTCAGCAGGCTCATCTGGGTTAGCCTGCCTTCTCCTGCCGCCTAATCAGCCAAAGATCTCCGGATTGAGCAGCGGCGCCATCGCCAGCACGATCGCCTGGGTGTAGACGCTCTCGCGACTGGCCTTGCCTTGGGTAAAGAGGCCGATGGCACCTCCCTTCTGCTTGATGTTGACCGTGTTGAACAGCCTGTCCATCACATCGCCAAGCTCCTCACCGGCCACCAGGGCATCATACACCGGGGCGGGCAGCGGCATCTGCGCGCTGCGACCTATGCTCAGGCTGCCTCGATGAACGATGGCCATATAGGCGTAGGTGGCCGCGCCGTGGTCGAACAGATCGACGCCACCCTCCATGGCGATATAGAGATCCGCCGTAAGGCGCTCATCGCTCTTGCCTTGCTGCTCGCAGTAGCGGGCGCGGTTGATGGCACCTTCGCGAGTCTCTGAGTCCGTCATCGGCTGGGCGGCGACTCCAGAGGGGGCGTGCATGCCCTGGCAGAGGATCTCGGCGTCTGGAAACAGCAGGCAGAGGGCGTTGCGGGCCGCGCCTATCTTGACCGGATTGGTCGAACCGACCGTGATACGAATGGTGGCTTGTTGGCTAAGAGCGCTGGGCATGGGTATTCCAAAAGTGAATGAATCGACAGGGCGCCATTTTGCCATAAAGCGCCTCGGGATGCATGGGCGCGCAAGCGCAAGGCGCGGCGCAACATTTAACCTAGCGGATGTGCGCAAATGGCATCTTATCGCGGCGAAACAGGGCTAAGCGGCAGGGCGGCCGCCATAGCGCCGGGTTAACAGATGTAAAAAAGGGTAACGCGCTTGTGATGTCTAGGTTCGCTTTGGTTAGCGTGAGATTGCCGTTATGAAAATTTACAACACAATAAGTTAGATTCGGCTCACAAAGCCGATTCATTCTGAAAATTCATTACAAAAAGAGGTGTCAGATCAATTTCTCGCGTCCTGCCTGCTATATGCTACGCCCGAATTTTAGTCGTGCTCGCCAGGCGGAAAAACGCCGCGGGGCGGGGCGTCGAAACACTCAGATGCTAGGGCATCGATAAGGTTATTTTATGCAAAACGAAGCGACAATCTCTGATGTAAACCTCGCGCAGCGCCAAGGTTGGACTCGCAGCGACACGACCTGGATGTTGAGCCTGTTCGGCACCGCCGTCGGCGCCGGTATCCTGTTTCTACCCATCAATGCCGGCATGGGCGGTTTCTGGCCCCTGGTGCTGATGGCCGTGATTATCGGCCCCATGACCTACCTGGCCCACAGAGGCCTGTCTCGCTTCGTCTGCTCCTCTCAGCGTCAGGGCAGCGATATCACCCATGTGGTTGAGGAGTATTTTGGTGTCGGCGCCGGTAAGGCGATCACCTTGCTCTACTTCTTCGCCATCTACCCCATAGTGCTCATCTATGGTGTGGGCATCACCAACACGGTCGACAGCTTCATCGTCAACCAGTTGGGCATGGCCTCGCCACCACGCTTCCTGCTGTCCGGCATCTTAGTACTGGGCATGATGTCTGTGATGGTGTCTGGCGAGAAGTTTATGCTCAAGGTGACTCAGCTGCTGGTGTATCCGCTGGTGGGGATTCTGGCCTTCATGTCACTGTACCTGATCCCAAGCTGGAAGATGGATGCCCTGATGGAAGTGCCTGCCGCCGGTGAGTTTCTCGGTACCGTCTGGCTGACCATCCCAGTGCTGGTATTTGCCTTCAACCATTCGCCGGCCATCTCCCAGTTCTCGGTATCGCTGAAGAAGCAGTACGGTAGCAACGCCGCCAAGAAGGCCGATGTGATCCTGCGTAACACCAGCATGATGTTGGTGGGCTTCGTGATGCTGTTCGTCTTCTCTTGCGTACTCTCATTAAGTCCGGCCCAGCTGGCCGAGGCCAAGGCGCAGAACCTGCCGATCCTCTCTTATCTGGCCAACGTACATGCCAGCGGCTTCGTTAGCTATTTCGGCCCCATCATCGCGGTGATCGCCATCGTCTCCTCATTCTTCGGTCACTACCTGGGCGCCACCGAAGGCCTCAAGGGGATCATCACCAAGCAGCTGCGTAGCAGCAACAAGGAAGTGTCGGACGCCAAGATCGACAAGTTTATTCTCGGCTTCATGTTCCTGACTATCTGGGGCGTTGCCGTGATCAACCCGAGCATCCTGGGGATGATCGAGGCCCTGGGCGGCCCTATCATCGCCGCGATCCTCTACCTCATGCCTATGTATGCCGTCTACAAGGTGCCTGCGCTCAAGGCCTACCGTGGTCGCATCAGCAACATCTTGGTGATCCTGGCAGGCTTGCTGGCGATGACGGCCATACTGTTTGGCATGCTCTCTTAATCGACTCATGTTACGCCCGGCGACTCTCTGCCGGGCGAATCTAAGTGGAAGCATTTATGGTTAGCGCATTTGATATTTTTAAGATAGGTGTGGGTCCCTCCAGCTCACACACTGTCGGGCCGATGAAGGCCGCCAAAGGTTTTGTTGACGATCTGCGTCAGCGTGGAGAACTGCTGAGCATCACCAGCGTCAAAGTGGATATCTATGGCTCCCTGTCGCTCACCGGCAAGGGCCACCATACAGATAGCGCCATCATCATGGGGCTGGCGGGCAACAGCCCTGAGACGGTAGATATCGACCTGACCCCTGAGTTTATCCGTCAGGTGGCCATGACCTCCTGTTTGCCACTGGGCACGGAAGGGCATGGGGTCGATTTTCCGCCCGAGGCCGTGGTGTTTCACCCCGAGGCTTTGGCGCTGCATGAAAACGGCATGACGTTGAGCGCCTATGTCGGTCAGCAGTGTGTCTATCACAAGACCTATTACTCCATCGGCGGCGGCTTCATCGTCGACGAGGAGCATTTTGGCATGACGGCCGCCAACGAGGTGGTCTTGCCCTATCCCTTCGCCAATGCCGAGGAGCTGCTGGTTCTATGCCAGGAGACGGGCATGAGCATCAGCGCCATCATGATGGCTAACGAGCGGACGCTTCACAGTGAGGCCCATATAGCCGAGGGTTTCGAGGCGGTATGGCATACCATGAAAGAGGCGATCGAGCGCGGTTGTCACACCGAAGGTGTGTTGGCCGGGCCATTACGGGTGCCACGTCGGGCACCGGCGCTGTTCCGTCAGCTGGCTACCGGTGAGCGTCTGTCGGCGGATCCCATGATGATCGTCGATTGGGTCAACATGTTCGCCCTGGCGGTGAGCGAAGAGAATGCCGCCGGTGGCCGGGTGGTGACTTCGCCCACCAATGGCGCGGCGGGGATCATCCCGGCCGTGTTGGCCTATTTTGACAAGTTCATTCAGCCGGTAGGCCCTAAGGAGTACAGCCGCTACTTCCTCGCCGCTGCGGCTATTGGTGGCCTGTATAAGCGCAACGCCTCTATCTCTGGCGCCGAAGTGGGCTGCCAGGGTGAGGTGGGCGTTGCCTGCTCCATGGCCGCCGCCGGACTGGCAGAGCTGATGGGGGGGAATCCGGCTCAGGTCTGCATCGCCGCCGAGATCGGCATGGAGCACAACCTAGGACTGACCTGTGATCCTGTCGCCGGTCAGGTGCAGGTGCCTTGTATCGAGCGCAACGCCATCGCCTCGGTGAAGGCGATCAACTCGGCGCGTATGGCGCTGCGGCGCAACAGCGAGCCCAGAGTTAGCCTGGATAAGGTGATTGCGACCATGTATGAGACAGGCAAAGATATGCATGTGAAGTATCGCGAGACCAGTCAGGGTGGCCTAGCGATCAAGGTTACCAGCATCTGCGCCTAAGCTCTTGTCTGAGCAATTGGCTTAAGCCAATAAAAAACGCCCAACGGGGCGTTTTTTTATGTTTGGTTATCGGCTACTTTTCTTCATACATCAGGTAGTAGCTCTGCTTCATGCCGAGGGCCTCGTAGGTCTTCTGCGCCTTGTGGTTCTCCTGCTCCACATAGAGTCTGAAGCTGGCGGCGCCGCCATTATCCTCGGCTATCTGTTTCACCGCCTCATACAGCTTGCCATAGATCCCCTGACGACGATTCTGCGGGCGAATATAGACGCTCTGGATCCAATAGTAGTCCTTGGCGCGCCAGTCGCTCCATTCGAAAGTGACCATGAGGGAACCCAAGATTTCGCCGGCTTCCTCGGCGACCAGGTAGAAGCCGCGGGCGGGGTTTTCAAGCAGCGTCTGTACGCCTAGGGTGAGGGTCTGTTGATCTAGGCTGAGCCCCTCGGTTTCGTTGGCCATGGCCTGATTAAACTGCACCAGTGCGGTGAGATCCGATTGTTGGCCTTTTCTTATTTGCATTATCGCCTCCTTAAATTTGGCCATACTCTAGCATGCTTCATGGCCAAGCGAAGCTAAGCCAGGGCAGAATTTTTTCGATTGTCTCTTAGACTAAAGTCTAGCTCTGCTATGCTTTGAAGAAGGGAGTGCTAAGTGTCTATGGGGTGAGGCGATGAGTGATTCTGACCAGAATGATCTTACTAAACTCAATCAAAATCAGCGTGATAGCTTGGCGCTTGGCCGGGAGCAGGAGGCGGTAAATCATCTGCTGCATTTTCTGCTGACCCTGGTTACCCTAGGTCTCTGGGGCCTAGTCTGGTGGCACCTTATCCTAAAATCCCAGGGCAAGGCGGAGCGGCTGTTTCATGGCTTCGACGACGCCTACTGGAGTCACCTCATCGAGCGCGAACAACCCCCTGCGGCCCTGCATACCTTCAGGGTCGATGCCAAACAGGAGTCTGCCTACTTCGAGGCCTGATGGGGCCTCTCTTGATATGAATCACAGCTTACTCCAGGTTTATCTGATATTATCCCCGTCCCATTTGCGTCTGCCGTCTGCTGCGTTGCTACTTGCTCCGTTGCGACAGGCTCCTCTGTCATAGGGCGGCAGGACGAAACCACTCTCGCGATTCAAGGTTATTAATGATGCGTCAACAAACCTCTTCTTGGCTGGGCCGTGCCTGGTCTGGCTGGATGTCTGTGCCCCTGTGGCTACAAATCCTTATCGGTATGCTGCTGGGTATCTGCGCCGGCCTGGGCCTGGGCGAACAGGCGGTGCTGCTTAAACCAATCGGTACGCTTTTTGTCAACACCATCAAGATGTTGATTGTCCCCTTGGTGTTCTGTTCCCTGATAGTGGGGGTGACCTCTATGCAGGACACCGCCAAGATGGGCCGCATCGGTTTTAAATCTTTTGCCTTCTATCTGGGCACTACCTCAATCGCCATCACGCTCGGTCTGGCCGTGGGTCATATCATGCAACCCGGCGCCGGACTGGCGATGACCTCGGCAGAGAGTCACAACGCGGTGAAAGAGGTGCCTTCTATCATGGAGACACTGATCAACATAGTGCCAACCAATCCTATCGCGGCGCTGGCCAGCGGGCAGATCCTGCAGGTGATCGTCTTCGCGGTGGCCCTGGGTATCGCCCTGGTGTTGATCGGCGACCATGGTAAGCCGGCCATCAAGGTGTTCGAGAGCCTTGCCGAGGCCATGTATAAGCTGACCGACATGGTGATGAAGCTGGCGCCATATGGGGTATTTGGCCTGATGGCCTGGGTTGCCGGTGAATATGGCATGGATATGTTGATGCCGCTGATCAAGGTGATTCTGGCGGTTTATATCGGCTGTGCCCTGCATATTATAGGTTTCTACAGCCTGGTGTTGACTTTCGTGGCTAAGCTCAACCCCATGCAGTTTTTCAAGGGGATCAGCAACGCACTGGCGGTGGCCTATACCACCTCGAGCAGCGCCGGCACCCTGCCTGCCAGCATGAAGTGCGCCAGCGAATCCCTAGGGATCAACAAGAAGATCTCAAGCTTCGTGCTGCCCCTAGGCACCACCATCAACATGGATGGCACCGCCTTGTATCAGGGGGTCACGGCGCTGTTTGTTGCCCAGGCTTTTGGGATCGACCTCACCTGGGTCGACTATATCACCATCATTCTCACCGCGACCCTGGCCTCAATTGGCACTGCCGGGGTGCCGGGTGCCGGTCTGGTGATGTTGACCCTAGTGCTGACCACTGTTGGCCTGCCGCTGGAAGGGGTGGCGATCATCGCGGGTATCGACCGTATCTTGGATATGGCGCGTACCGTAGTGAACGTTTCCGGGGATCTGGTGGCTACCACAGTGATCGCCAAGTCTGAAGATGAGCTGGATCTCGAGCACTACAACGCCGATGCCGAGCAGAGCCAGATACTGGCAGAGCGCCTGGATAGCTAGTGTTAAATAGCTAGTTTTAAATAGCCAAGCCGAGTTTTCGACACAAAAAAACCGCCAATCAGGCGGTTTTTTTATGTCGGCAATAGCGCTTACTGCTTGCTGAGGACCAGCTGGGTTTCGCCGTCAGCGTCGCTGAGCAGCAACTTGCCTTTGACCAGTTTGGCCTGGGTGACCTGAGACATGGCCTGCATGACATTGCGCTCCTGCTGCATCAAGGCATCAACACAGGCTTTCATCGTGCTACCGGCGGGGGAGAGGCTCAGGGCCTGACCGTCCAACTGATACTGGCCGAAGAACTGGTTACAGCTGTTGTTGCCGCTCAATGCGCCATCTTCGGCAAACACCAGCTGGGCCGGGCTGTAGTCGATGACGGCTTTACCCTGGGCGGCCTCGATATGCCAGCTACCTAAAATATCCAGATCCTCGCCGCCTGTGAGGGATGCGCTTTGACAGGCAGATAAGCCGAGCAAGGTACCGGCGATAAACATAAACTTCTTAAACATGGGGAAACTTCCAATTCTGTGAGACTGATATTTTGACAAGCTTACGCCTAATTAAAAAGCCTTATTCGGGGTTTTTCCATGATATTTTGTTCATGGTAAGCTGTTTCCACTGTTGGCCCAGCTGCTTCGACGACAAACTAGGCTGACGACAAACTGTGCCGACGACAAGCTCTGCTGAAAGGGGAAAGACGAAGCTATGATGACAGGATTAAAACTGGCCCACTGGTTGGGACTCGCCATGGTGCTTGCCGGCCTTGGGATCTATGGCCTGACCTCCTGGACCGAGCAGATCCAGGGGATACTCTTGGTTTCAAGCCTGATAGGCCTGGGGCTGGTGATGATGTCGCCTTTCCCCATAGTGCTCTTTTTTCAATGGGCAAAGGCGCAGGATCAGCCCCAAGATGCATCTGAGTGCGAGAGCCAGCGCGAGAGCTAGCGCAAAACTTAAGATTTGACTTGCCCTAGGCCTTTACGCCGCCTTGCCGTTTCAGCTCTCGGTTGGCATGTAGATTCTGTCTCGCCGCCTCCACCATGGGCTCGATGGCAAGATGTGTTGTGGGGGTGAAGAAGCTTACGCCTATGGCGATCTCCGCCTTGATCTCTTCCTTGGCGATCTGCTTGAGCAATCGCTTGGTGAGAGATTCGAGATTGGCCTGACTGTCGACGAAGGCCAGTATGGCAAACAGGCCATCTTCGATGCGCGCCGATACATCGGCGTCACGCATATTATGGTGTATCACCCGGGCTAACTGCCTCAGCCCCTGACTCTGTTCCATCACTCCCTTATAGGAGGTCATGTCCTGCAACAGGACGATACCCGCATGGGAGCCGAAGCGGCGACTCAGGCTCAGCTGCCTTGGCGCCATCAGGTTGAAGCCATAGGGGTTGAGCATACAGGTGAGATCGTCCTGTACCGACATCATCTGAATCTGCTGCATCAAAAACAGGTGCTTGAGCTCTGCCTGGATCAGCGCCTTGGCGTTTTCCATCAGGGGCAGGAGTCGCTGAAAGTGTTTGCTGCGCTGGCTGTCGCAGATCAGCATGACGCCGAAGGGTTGACCGTCTGACCAGTAGAGGGGGAGGGCTAGCAGGCTGTTAAAGCGCGCCAGGTGACTCTTGGGATCTAGGCTCTTGGTCAGATCCAGCAGGCCGTAGGCGGTGTGGTTCTTGAGTGCCTGGGTGAGGCTGGCATCATGAAACTGAGTGCCGGCATAGAGATTGAGATCCGTGTGCTGACGACTACAGACCACCTGATACTCGCCGTCGATAAACTGCAGCACTAGGCTGGCCTGGGCCTGATAAAATTCATTAAGTAGATCAACTTGTTGCTGCCAACGTGGCAGGGTAATGGCGGGGTGGTCGGCTTCCCTGAGCCAAAGGCTGGTATCGGCGCATTCTAATAGCATAGTAGTGCTCGCTTATTGTTATTATTAATTTGCATAACTCGCTAGTTGCTGTGGGGTCAGCCGAAAGACTGACGACACAAAGTATTTACATCATACTCAAAAATCATATGTTGTGAGAATGTAAATTTTCAATTTTGCGAGCAAAATCTGTTTTTTCGTTTTTCGAAGTTAACTTCTAAAGCCTGCCTCTAATGCCAGTTTCTAGCGCCAGCCTCTAGCACTAGGCCTCAGTCTCAATTTCATCATCTTTCTGCTGAGACTTGAGTTGCTGCTTGGCCTTCTCCAGCATGGGCGCCAGCTTGGCCGAGGAGTCAGGGGCGAAGAAGGAGTGGCCCGAATCCAACTTGAGGCGATCGTTTTGTTGTAGCAGCAGTTTCTCGACCCTGTGGCTGATGTGGTTGAGATCCCGCTCGGTATCCACAAACACCAGTACCACGAACTGGCTGTGGCTGTAGTGGGCGGCGATGTCGGCGGTGCGTATGGTGTCCTGAATGATGTTGCCCAGCAGGCGGATATGCTTGTCCTCGATTTCGTCGATCAGCGGCGGATTGGGGTAGAGCTCGAAGAAGAGGATGCCGGCATGGGCACCGAAGCGACGGCCCAGGTTGAGCTGTCGCGGCGCCATCATGATGAAGCCATAGTGATTGAGCATGCCCGTGTCGCGATCCCGCATCGACAGCGACTCGATGCGCTGGCTCTGACACAGGAGTGCCAGGTCCTGTTGCAGTAAGATCTGGAAGGGCTCCAGCATAAAGGCGTTGGTGCTGGCGGTCTCCTTGCTAGCCGGATTGATCACACACAGACAGCCGAACACTGTGCCGTCGGGCCAGAGGATCGGTCTGGATAGCATGCTGCTGGCGGTGGCGAGATCTTTGGGAAGCTCGGCGTTGGACTCCCGGCTCAGATCCAGGTTGACCCCTTCGGGTTGACTGTTGGACAGGCGGGTGAAGAGCTCGAATTTCTCGTTATACAGGGTGCCGGAAAGAAACCTGCGGGTATCGTTGATGGAGCTGACGATGATCTCAAAACCCAGGTCGGTCTGCTGGGCGACAAAGGCGACATCGGCTTCGAAATAGCGTTTCATCAGTTCGCACTGATGCATCCACCTGACTAAGTTGATTTGCGCGTTATCGTTTTCAAGTATACTCACACCCGTGTGAATGTTTTCCGGCAGCATGATCGGCTCTAACCTATTGGTGTTTCAGGTGTGTTAAGTGTGGTAGTCGATTAGCTATTTTGCAAATAACCCGAAGATTTAAGGGGATATTCTTGTTTCTTCACAGCATAGTGAGTCCGTCATGGTGATCCGTCTGGCAACCCGCGCCGACCTTGATGCCATCGCCGCCCTGGAAGCGAACCAGTGGGAGGCCGAGCTTGCCCCAGATCAGCGCGGCGGCATGATGACGGGCCAGAGTTTTAGTCGCCAGCAGTTAGATAAGCTGATCCAGAATCATTGGTTGCTGCTGGCCGAGGTTGGCGGTGAGATTGTCGGCTATGTGATCGCCGGTCGCTGGCCTTTCTTCGGTGACTGGCCTCTGTATCGTTATCTCTTGAAGCGACTCGAGGCAGGCCGTTTCGAGATAGACCGTTTCGAGATGGGCAAGGGCATAATCAGTGTTAGCAACAGCTGTCAGTATGGTCCCATCTGGATAGCGCCGTCCCAGAGGGGGTCTGGCCTGTTTGCCGAGTTGGTGGCCAAGCTCAAGAAAGAGGTGGCACCTCAATATTCCTACATGGTTACCTTTATCGCCGAAGAGAACGAACGTTCATTCGCCGCCCACACCCAGAAGGGGGGCATGCAGGTGCTGGACTTCTTCGAGTTCGATGGCCGCGGTTACTACCTGCTGGCGGTCGATACCGCAGGCGCTGTCTAGGGGAGGGCGACCTTATGACGAGCAATAATACCGAGAGTGGCATGAATGAGAGCAAGATGGCCGAGAGCAAGATGCAAGGCTTCCCACCGCGTCTCGCCCAGCTGCTTGAGCCCTATGCTGGCGTCAGCCTTAGCGCCCTGGATAACCTCAAGCTGCTCAAAGCCTTGGCGGACCAATCGGCGCTTAGCTGCGAGTGTCTCGAGCTCAGCGGTGAGCCCCGCGCGGTCTACGTCGCCAAGTGGGACGAAGGCTGGTTTGATTGCGGCTTTAGTAATGCCTACAGCGCCGAGATAAGGCCTATGACGCCGCCATCAGAGACGCAGTTGGCGACGGCCAGTAAGGTTGAGGTGCCACTGTTAAATGCGCAGCAGCTGAGTTTCATGTGCATGCAGTATGCCCATTTCGATCATTGTTAGCCGGGATTGAAGATATTGAAACAGAGAAATGGAGGCAATATGTCAAGGATGAGTCGTTTGTGATGGTGAGAACCTTTGCCCTGCTGGGCGTGTTATTCAGTGGTTTCCTGGTCTGGCTGATCGTCAGCGCCGATGCCGGGCGCACTAACCCCTTGTTTGAGCTGGCCCACTCTTTGCCCTATGGCGATAAGCTGGGGCATATGCTGCTGTTTGGCACCCTTACCCTGTTTGCCAATGTTGGCAGCAACTTCAGGCGCGTCTCTGTCGGGCGACTTTCTTTAGGGCGGCAGTCGTGTTGGGGAATGAGACCCTATCTGGGGGCTGTGGTGGTGGCGCTTGTGGTGATCATCGAGGAGTGCAGTCAGCAGTATTTTCCCAGTCGCACCTTCGATGGCTATGACCTAATGGCCGATGGGGTCGGCATCATGCTCTTCAGCATGGTGAGCCTGTATCTTGAGAAGCGATTCTCTACTGGCAATGATATCTCTAGTCGCAATTAATATATCTCATTGACCAAGATACAAAAAAGCCGCCAAAGGGCGGCTTTTTGCTGACTGGCAAAACCAATCTTACAGCTTAGCGTCTGCGCGCAGCGCTTCAGCCTTGTCGGTGCGCTCCCAAGGGAACTCGTTACGACCGAAGTGACCGTAAGCCGCAGTTGCCTTGTAGATAGGACGGGCCAGGTCGAGCATTTCGGTCAGGCCGTAAGGGCGCAGATCGAAGTGTTGACGAACCAGGCCGATAAGCACTTCTTCAGAGACCTTGCCTGTGCCGAAGGTTTCGACGCTGATAGAGGTTGGCTCGGCCACACCGATAGCGTAAGAAACTTGGATCTCACAGCGATCCGCCAGACCGGCAGCCACTATGTTCTTTGCCACATAACGGGCCGCATAGGCCGCGCTGCGGTCAACTTTTGATGGGTCTTTACCCGAGAATGCGCCGCCGCCGTGACGAGCCATGCCGCCGTAGGTGTCGACGATAATCTTACGACCCGTCAGACCACAGTCACCCATAGGGCCACCGATAACGAAACGGCCGGTTGGGTTGATGAAGAACTTGGTCTCCTTGTTCAACCACTGTGCCGGTAGCACAGGCTTGATGATGGTTTCCATCACACCTTCGATCAGATCAGACTGGCTGACGCTATCGCAGTGCTGGGTAGAGAGAACCACGGCGTCGATGCCGACGATCTTGTTGTCTTCGTAGGCGAAGGTCACCTGGCTCTTGGCATCTGGACGTAACCAAGGCAAGGTGTTGTCTTTACGCACTTCAGACTGACGCTTCACCAATGCGTGAGCATAGGTGATAGGGGCTGGCATGAGGACGTCAGTTTCGTTGCTGGCGTAACCGAACATCAGGCCCTGGTCGCCGGCGCCTTGCTCTTTAGGATCGGCGCGATCGACACCCTGGTTGATGTCTGGAGACTGCTTACCAATGGCGTTGAGTACCGCACAAGAGTCGGCATCGAAGCCCATGTCTGAGTGGGTGTAGCCGATCTCGCGAACCGTCTTACGGGTTAGCTCTTCAATATCGACCCATGCAGAAGTGGTCACCTCACCACCTACCATCACCATGCCGGTTTTGACGTATGTTTCACACGCCACACGTGCCTTAGGATCTTGCTCTAAGATCGCGTCGAGTACCGCATCAGAAATTTGATCGGCGATTTTATCTGGATGACCTTCTGAGACCGACTCAGAGGTAAACAAGTGCTTTGCCATAATGGAAAAATCTCGTCTTTAAACAATTTGAATGTGTAGAAGTATCTACATCTAGACGGCCATTTTAGTGGAAATCAGATCGGATGACACCCTTTTCGATGAAAATTGTGGAGTAAAACCGGGTAAATATTCTAATGCTTCGGATGAGTTTAAATAAAAGTGCAACTTAAAATATTGTTAATGTTGAATTTTTATTGTTGTTATAAGGCCGCGATTTTTTATTGCCAAAGGATCGCTCCGGCCAGTTAGATGAAGATCGCGGCGAGTCGGGTCTGCCTGCTCACTCTTATGCTCGCAAATTCGGGCGAGGTCTGGGCTCGAGGTCTGGGCTCGAGGTATTAGCGGCCAGGCGAGGTTTTGCCTGGGGTCATCTTGAGTGTCACTGAGGTGCACTTTTTCGCGTCTAGATGGATTTAATCTAAGCTAAAGGGCGAATTTTATTTGCGTCCCATCCACGAGTAGGGGAAAATATGCCCCCATTGTTGCCCGCAAAATCGGCCCGCAAAATCCCCAACATTCAAATCAGCAGGAGAGAGCATGTCATCTCGTAAAGAACTCGCAAACGCTATCCGTGTGTTAAGTATGGATGCCGTTCAGAAAGCCAACTCTGGTCACCCAGGTGCGCCATTGGGAATGGCCGATATCGCCGAAGTGTTGTGGAATGATTTCCTGAAGCACAACCCGAACAACCCAGAGTGGGTCGACCGCGACCGTTTCATCCTTTCAAACGGCCACGGCTCTATGCTGATTTACTCTCTGCTTCACCTGACGGGTTATGCACTGCCGATGGATGAGCTGAAGAACTTCCGTCAGCTGCACTCTAAGACGCCGGGTCACCCTGAATATGGTTACACCCCAGGTGTTGAAACCACTACAGGTCCACTGGGCGCGGGTATCAGCAACGCCGTAGGTATGGCGATTGCCGAGAAGACTCTGGCGGCACAATTTAACCGTCCTGGCCATGATATCGTTGACCACTACACCTACTGCTTCCTGGGTGACGGCTGTCTGATGGAAGGTATCTCTCACGAGGCCTGTTCATTGGCGGGTACCTTAGGTCTTGGCAAGCTGATTGCTTTCTGGGATGACAACGGCATCTCTATCGACGGTCACGTCGAAGGCTGGTTCACCGACGATACCGCCAAGCGTTTCGAATCTTACGGCTGGCATGTGATTGCCGGTGTCGATGGCCACGACAGCGATGCTATCCGCAAAGCAATCGAAGAAGCCAAGTCAGTTACCGATAAGCCAACTATGATCTGCTGCAAGACCATTATCGGTTTCGGTTCACCAAACAAGTCTGGCAGCCACGACTGTCACGGCGCACCACTGGGCGATGCTGAAATTGCGGCGGCTCGTGAATTCCTGGGTTGGGAACACGGTCCATTTGAGATCCCTGCAGACGTTTACGCGGGTTGGGATGCTAAAGAAGTGGGCGCGGCCAACGAATCTAGCTGGAACGAGAAGCTTGCTGCCTATGAAGCCGCTTACCCAGAACTGGCTGCTGAATATAAGCGCCGCGTGATCACTGGCGAACTGCCAGCCGATTTCGAAGAGAAGGCACAGACCTTCATCAAAGAGTGTCAAGAGAAGGGCGAGAACATCGCCAGCCGTAAGGCATCACAAAACGCTATCGCGGCCTTCGGTGCTATCCTGCCTGAACTGCTCGGCGGCTCGGCTGACCTGGCCGGTTCTAACCTGACCCTATGGTCTGGTTCTAAGGGCATCCAGGAAGATCCAGCCGGTAACTACATCTACTACGGTGTGCGTGAGTTCGGTATGAGCGGCATCATGAACGGTGTGTCGCTGCACGGTGGTTTCATCAACTATGGCGCGACCTTCATGATGTTTATGGAATATGCGCGTAACGCGGTACGTATGTCTGCGCTGATGGGCATTCAAAACATCTTCGTTTACACCCACGACTCTATCGGTCAGGGTGAAGATGGCCCGACTCACCAACCGGTTGAGCAGCTGGCTAACCTGCGCATGACACCAAACATGATGGTATGGCGTCCATGTGATGCGGCGGAAACTGCCGTAGCTTGGAAGATGGCTATCGAGCGTCGTAACGCGCCGACTTCACTGGTATTCAGCCGTCAGGGTCTGCCTGCACAGCCACGCAGCGAAGAGCAACTGGCTAACATCGCCAAAGGTGCTTATGTGTTGCAAGATTGCGCCGGCACGCCAGATCTAATCCTGATCGCAACCGGTAGTGAGGTGCAGCTGGCACTGGATTCGGCTAAGGCGCTGACCGAGCAAGGTAAGGCGGTACGCGTGGTCTCTATGCCATCTACCGACGTGTTTGACGCGCAAGACGCTGACTACAAAGAGTCTGTACTGCCTAAGTCAGTCACTAAGCGTGTGGCCATCGAAGCGGCTCACGTCGATTACTGGCACAAGTATGTCGGTTTCGACGGCGCCATCGTTGGCATGACCACCTTCGGTGAGTCTGCTCCAGGCGGCGCGCTGATGAAGCACTTCGGCTTCACCGTTGAGAATGTGGTTGCCAAGGCAAGCGCTATTCTCTAAGGCCTAGCGCCTGCAAAAGGGCATAGGGCAAGCAGTTGCTCTATGCCATGATGACTCGGCTTATCGATAACGATAGGCCGTTGTCGCATCAAGAAAGCCTATCTCAGGACGGTGTTAGGAGTAGAAGCACTTAATGATTAAAGTTGCTATTAATGGTTATGGCCGTATCGGTCGCTCGATTCTTCGTGCTCTCTATGAGTCAGGCAAGCGGGATCAGATCCAGATTGTCGCCATTAATGAACTCGCCAACCCCGAAGCCATGCTTCATCTGACCCAATACGATACTACCCATGGTCGTTTTCAGTCTCCCGCGTCACTCGACGCCAATGTGATGACCATAGGGGATGACCGTATCCAATTGCTCCATGAGGCCGATGCCGAGAAGCTCCCCTGGCAATCCCTGGATATCGATATCGTGTTCGAGGCCACGGGCGCCCTCATCGACCGCCAGGCCTGTGAGGCCCATATCAGGGCGGGCGCCAAACAGGTTCTGATCAGCCATCCCTCATCCGGCGACGTAGACGCCACAATCGTCTACGGCGTGAATCATCAAGATCTTAAGGCCGAACATAAGGTGGTCTCTAACGCCTCCTGCACCACCAACTGCCTAGTGCCCATTATCCAGGTGCTGGACCGCGCCTTTAAGGTGCGCAGCGGCGCCATCACCACCATCCACTCGGCGATGAACGATCAGCAGGTGATCGATGCCTATCATGACGACCTTAGACGCACCCGTGCCGCGGGGCAGTCGATCATTCCGGTAGATACCAAGCTGGCCAGAGGGATCGAGCGGATCTTGCCCGAGATGAAGGATAAGTTCGAGGCGATATCTGTGCGCGTGCCGACAATTAATGTGACTGCAATTGACTTATCGGTCACCTTAGATAAACGTGTCGATATCGATACAGTGAACCAGGTATTATCTCAGGCGGCAAATGGCTCATACCAAGGGGTTGTGGGCTATACTAATGCGCCATTGGTATCGTGCGATTTTAATCATGATCCCAGATCCAGTATCGTCGATGGCACCCAGACCCGGGTGAGCGACGGCCATCTGGTGAAGTTGCTGTTGTGGTGTGACAACGAGTGGGGCTTTGCCAACCGTATGTTGGACACCAGTTTAGAGATGATAAAGGCCGTTAGAGCCTGATTTTAAAGATTTTAACCTATGGCCGGTGAAGCGTCCCGGCGGTGGGTAGCCCAGTTTTGCTTTAACTTTTATTTTTAACTTTAAACTTAAGGAAACGTGAAATGGCGATTATCAATATGTCAGCGTTAGATCTTCAGGGCAAGCGCGTGCTTATCCGTGAAGACCTCAATGTCCCGGTCAGCAATGGTGTGGTCACCAGCGATGCGCGTCTGCGTGCCTCTCTGCCAACCATCAAGCTGGCGCTGGAGAAAGGCGCGGCCGTGATGGTGATGTCTCACCTGGGTCGTCCGACCGAAGGCGAGTACAACAGCGAGTTCTCTATGCAGCCTGTTGTGGATTACCTGGAGAAGGCGTTGGATTGCCCGGTACGCCTGGCTAAAGACTACCTGGACGGCGTAGAAGCCAATGTCGGTGAAGTCGTGGTGTTCGAGAACGTGCGCTTCAACGTGGGCGAGAAGAAGAACGACGAGGCGCTGGCCAAGAAACTGGCTGCCCTGTGTGACGTGTATGTGATGGACGCCTTCGGCACCGCACACCGCGCCCAGGCATCGACTCACGGTGTTGGCCTGTACGCCCCTGTGGCCTGTGCCGGTCCACTTTTAGCCGGTGAGCTGGAAGCCCTGGGTAAGGCGATGGACAATCCGGCGCGTCCGCTGGTGGCCATCGTAGGCGGTTCTAAGGTGTCGACCAAGCTGACTGTACTCGAGAGCCTCTCTGGTATTGTCGATCAGCTCGTCGTGGGTGGCGGTATCGCCAACACCTTCATCGCCGCAGCCGGTCATAACGTAGGTAAGTCGCTCTATGAAGCGGACCTAATCGATGAAGCCAAGCGATTGGTAGCCAATGCCCAGAGCCGTGGCGGCGACATCCCTGTACCGACCGACGTCGTCGTGGCGAGCGAGTTCAGCCCAACGGCGAGCGCGACCCTCAAGGCGGTCGATCAGGTGGCGGATGAAGATATGATCTTCGACATCGGCCCTGATAGCGCCGAGGCCCTGGCCGAGATCCTCAAGAACGCCGGCACCATAGTCTGGAACGGCCCGGTAGGTGTGTTCGAGTTCGACCAGTTCGGTGAAGGCACCAAGCGTATCGCTCAGGCGATCGCCGACTCTTCTGCCTTCTCTATCGCGGGCGGTGGTGACACCCTGGCGGCGGTCGACAAGTACGACATCGCCGATAAGGTCTCTTACATCTCTACCGGTGGTGGCGCCTTCCTGGAGTTCCTGGAAGGTAAGGAACTGCCTGCTGTGGCTATGCTGGAAAGCCGCGGCGAATAAGTAAAAAATAATTAGTATTATAAGAAACCGCCGATAGTCGGGTCGCAAGGAGTTCGCGCCCCGGTTGTCGGTATCAAAATCTGTCCAAACGATAGTGACCTAGGTGGCTAAACGGGCCCAGCCCGATTACCACCCTATTATTGGAGTTAAAAATGGCCTTAATTTCCCTACGTCAACTGCTAGACCATGCCGCAGAGCACGGATACGGCGTTCCCGCGTTCAACGTTAACAACCTGGAGCAGATGCGCGCCATCATGCAGGCGGCAGAAGCTACAGACAGCCCGGTTATCGTTCAGGCGTCAGCCGGTGCGCGTAAGTATGCTCGTCCTCAGTTCCTTAAGTATCTGATGGCGGCGGCGCTCGAGCAGTACCCAGATATCCCTGTGTGTATCCACCAGGATCACGGTACTCACCCTGACGTGTGTCAGCGTTCTATCCAGCTGGGTATGTCTTCAGTCATGATGGACGGCTCACTGATGTCAGACGGTAAGACACCTGCTTCATACGAGTACAACGTCGACGTGACCCGTAAGACGGTAGCCTTCGCCCACGCCTGTGGTGTGTCGGTAGAGGGTGAGATCGGCTGTCTGGGTAGCCTGGAAACTGGCCAAGCCGGTGAAGAAGATGGTGTTGGCGCCGAAGGTATCCTGAGCGAAGATCAGCTGCTGACCACGCCGGAAGAAGCGGCGCGTTTCGTAGCCGACACTCACGTAGATGCCCTGGCCATCGCTATCGGTACCAGCCATGGTGCCTACAAGTTTAGCCGTAAGCCTACCGGCGACGTGCTGCGTATCGACCGTATCAAGGAGATCCACGCACGTATTCCTAACACCCACCTGGTCATGCACGGTTCTTCTTCTGTACCACAAGAGTGGCTGGAAGTGATCAACCAGTATGGCGGCGCCATCCCTGAAACTTATGGTGTGCCACTGGAAGAGATCGTCGAAGGTATCAAGCACGGCGTGCGTAAGGTTAACATCGACACCGACCTGCGTCTGGCCTCTACCGGTGCGGTACGTAAGTTCCTGGCGGAGAACCCAAGCGAGTTCGACCCACGTAAATTCCTCAAAGCCTCTATGGATGCGATGGCAGACATCTGTACCGTTCGCTACGAAGCCTTCGGTGCGGCGGGCATGGGTTCTAAGATCAAGCCTAAGTCACTGCAGGCCATGTATAAGGCATACCAGTCTGGCGAGTTAGATCCACAGGTGAACTAATTCGGTCTGACGACCCAATATGAAAAAGGCCCGCCAATTTGGTGGGCTTTTTTTATGGTAAAAACGCCACAAAGAGTAAGGACTAACTCTCGCCCTTAGCTGAGCTGTTAGTTCAAAATGCTGGAAAGGCAAGCGCAATTTTCATTTCTGTGCGCCGGATGATACTATTGCGCCAATTTTTAAGGGACTTAGATAAATAGGTAAACAGATAATGAAAAAATTGCTGACGGCTACGGCCATCCTGATGGCGGCCCCTTTTGCAGCGCACGCGGGCGCCGATTTCGTTAAGGGTGACAGAACCTTTGCCGCCGACGCCGAACTGGGTGCGACGGTGACTACGGGTAACACAGAGACGACCTCTCTCAAGGGCCGTCTGGACATGAAGCACGAGCTGGGTAACTGGGAAAACCAATATCTGCTGGAAGCCCTCTACAAAGAGGATAGCGGCGAAGAGACGGGTAAGCGCTACTACGGCCTGGTACAGGGCAACTACAAGTTCAGCGACGTGAACTATATGTTTGCCAACGCCAACCATGAGATCGATCCCTTTACCGGTTTCGATTCTAAGTCAACGATTTCTGCCGGTTATGGTCACAAGTTTGTCGATACCGAGAAGACGACCTTCGCCGTCGAAGTGGGTCCGGGTTTCCAGTACAAGCGTCTGGACGATGAGAGCGCCGCCGAAGCGGGTTACGACACCGAAGAGAGCTGGGTGGCTCACGGCGTGATGAACTTCGAAACCGAGATCACTGACAACTCTAAGTTTAAGCAGCTGTTTGTGGCCGATTACGGCGAGAGCCTGGAAGGTCGCTCTGAAACCTCTATCACGGCGAATATCGTTGGCGCCCTGGCGATGAAGTTTGCCGTTATCGTGCGTTACAACAGCGAGCCGCTGGATAACAAGAAGAGCACAGATACCGAAACCAACATGACGCTATTGTACTCTTTCTAATAGGGTTTTTATTGGACTTAAGAGACGCCTTTAGGGGCGTCTTTTTTTTGTCTGAAATCAGCCTGAAATTAAGCCTAAACGGGCTTAAATCTGTATCGGGATGTATCATAATTATTCAGATAATTTAATGGGTTATGTGCTGATTGTCACGAAAGTTGCCCGGGTAAAATGTCACACTAACAACCAGACGCTAGCCTTAACAGGCGTCGCGATATTTGTGTAATTCCCCCATAAGTGTGAGACCCGGATGCAGATAGGTTGCTGTTGGTTTGAGCCGTCCCAGTCGACGCTGTCGAATCAGGACAATGACACCAGCTGGCTTATGCCAGGTGCGGAGTTTGCCGTGCTTAAACTATTGACCGAGCATCGTGGTCAGGTGATGTCCAATGCCGACCTGTTGGCCTGCCTACCCGAGGATGACGCCAACATGGCGCGTCTGGTGCAGGCGGTGGATCGTATCCGTTTCTTTCTCGGCAGTCCGTCGGGCAAGTTACTGGAATCGGTGGACGATCAGGGCTATATACTGCACAGCAAACTTTCACCTCACCGCGAGCTGCTGGGTAACGGGCCTATCCGCCGCATGACCAAGCAGCAATACATACTGCTGATCTCTCAGCTGCTACTGCTGTTTCTGCTCATCTATTCAGTGTTTGAGCCCTTCAACTATCTGCCCTCGTTAGCCGAGATCATCGGCGAGCAATAACCCCTTCTTCTATCTATGGCCGTGTCCCGCTTGCTGGGCAGGTTTAGCGCTGGTTTAGCTTTGATTTAGACTTAGGCTTTATTTAGCTGACGGCTCTCTGCTGTTGCCGAAAGAGTCGCAAAAGCGGGCATAAAAAAAGGGCCACACGCTAGGTGATGGCCCTCAAAGTGGTGCAGTGGGTTAAGTGGAGGGGAGCAGAACCAGTTCGTTGGTCGCCTTGGCACCTTTGATCTCGATACCAACCTTGTATTCCTTCACTGAGCCAGGCGCCGTGTTGGCGTCCCAGTCCAGATCCGTGGCATCGAAGCTGTATTGACCCTTGTCTGTCTCTTGCAGCACACCCTGGCAGTCGCCGGCGGCGCTGTCGCATGAGTAGCTTTGGGTCACGTGCCAGTGTTTCCACGCCTTGGCGTTACGTGAGGTGGTGGAGCTGTCAGGGAAACCGAAGTAGACGATACGGTAATCCGTGGCATTGGTGATGGCCAGGCCGGCGTCATCCTTCAGGGCGAAGTTGAGTGTGCCCGTCTCGCCGTCAAACTCGGCCAGGGTCAGGTTGATGGCCAATGCCTCACCGGCATCTATGGTGTCGGCAACTGGTGGCGGAGTGATCTCGCCGCCGTTGTCATCATTGTCATTGTCGTCGCTACCGCAGCCGCCGCAGATAAGCGCCGTTGCCAGTAGGGCTGTTAATAACTTCTCATTCATGACCTGCTCCTTTAGTTAAAGTGGCCGGTATGGCAAGTCGTACATTCCATGTCAGACTTCACGCTGGCGGCGCTGCCCATGGTGCTCTCTACGCCGTGACAGCTTTGGCAAGCTTGCGCCTCGCTCGAAGGCTTTGATTCAGGCAGGGCAGAGATATCTTCGCCCTTGTAGGCACGGTTAAGTAGCTCGACCACATGGTAGGCCACAGAAGCTGACAGACGCTTACAACGCTCACCCTTCTGGCTGAAGGTAAAGCCTGAGGCCTTAGACCAGTTACTGATAGAGGAGTGACACAGAATGCTGTTGGCAACAGATGACTTACCCACAAGTGCCGTCTTCTCGGCGGTAGAACCGATACCGGCGACGAACTCGTCGCTGGAGAAAGGCAGCTCGGTCACTTCGTAGTAGCGGAAAGAGGCGCCGATCACCGCGGCGTTTTGGCCATTGATGTCGTCGAGTATGTTCACCAGCATACCTGTGGCGTTGTTGTTACCACACACTGTGCCCTGACCCACGATACCGGCCCAGCCATAGCCGGCCAGTGCGGTCGGGATCGTTGCAAACTTGGCGGCGTCGGCGCTTTCAGAGTTGGCCAGCATGGTGACTAGGGCGTGAAACACCTGGTGCATACAGCCGCCGCCTGTCTCGTAGGCGAGCTTGGCCGTTGCCATAGGATCCAGGGGGACATACTTGAGCTTCTCACCCAGTTCCAGTTTGTAGTTACCTTGTTCGTCGGTGGCGGCGAAGGCCGATGTGCCCATTAGGGTTGCGCCCGCCGCGGCGGTGCTGATGCCGATGATTTGGCTAAGTGCTTGGCGTCTATTGATGGTCATGACAATGTCCTCACTTGGATAGATGTTATTTTTGTTGTTGGCGTGGTTAAAGGGATACGCCGGTTTGAACTTGAGGCCAGTGTGGTCTGGATAGATTGCAAATAGTGTGACCTGGGCTGGATGAAGCTTGGGGCTGGGCGCGCATCTGCCTGCGCCGATTTTTTCGGCGCCTTGTATCGATTTAATTAATTAATACCTCTAGCCTTCATCGTCGTTATGCTTTGCGATGTGAAGCTGGTCACTCTATTTGTAGCATTCATGTTAATTCGCGAGGTTTCAGCCAGGGATAAATATTGGGGCTTAGTGGATGAAGAAGGGGGCTGGGATCACAGAGCGCATAACTCCCTAGCTTTTGTAAGGGTATTTTCTAGATGACTTTCGAGGAGATAGAGGGGATCACAGATTTTTTTGCTGGGTTTGCATAAGCTTATGCACAGCGAAATGAAAGAGTAACCAAGATGCAACTGGGTGATTGCCGATTCGACAGACATGCAGGCGTGCTCACCAATGAGTTAACGGGTGAAGAGTGGCATCTACCGCGCGCCGAGCTGCAGGTGTTGCTGCTCCTGCTGGCCAATAGCGACAAGGTGGTGGCTAAGCGCGTCTTAGGGGCGGGGGATGACGAGCATCCACCATTAAGCGATTCGTCGGTGGCGCGGGCGGTATTTATGCTGCGCTCCTTCCTCGGCCCGCTGCATGAACACATGATAGAAACCGTCAAGGGCAAGGGCTATCGCCTGCGCCTGGATAGCGGCGTCCCCTCGTCTGCGCATCATACCGATAACGCCTCGGCAAGCGGCGAACTCCATGGCCTAGGTGAGCGGATCGAGGCTGTGCTGGCCTGGCTGTTTGGTAAGCGTCATCGCTGGATCAAGCTGTGGATTGGGCTTATCGTCCTGCTGCTGGGGGCGCTGGTCTCTCTGCAGCTCTTCTCCTCGGTCAACTTCGAGGCGCAACATACCGAGCCCTATCTGCGCCATGGCATCACCTTGGAGTCGGGGCAGAAGGTGATGTTTATCAGCTATGCCAAGTCCAAGACCAATAACACCTCGCTGCTGCGCCTGTCGGAGAAGATGTCCCAGGCATTCGAGCGCTGCGAGTCCTCGCCCTGGAAAGAGGTCTATATGTCGCTCTCCCACGATAAGCAGGTGTTTAACATCACCATGCGCGGCGAGCGGATGGGGCAATCTCTGGTGCGCAACCTTAAGCTAACCGATTACAGGCAGCAGAAGGTGTTTATCTCCGAGGCCTGGTTTAAAGAGGTATCTTTGTGTGAATAGAAAGGTGCTGTGGGCGATCAACATTATCGTGCTGGGGCTGCTGGCGATTAGCATCACCATCAGCTATCGCTACCTCAATCCCAGCGAAACCCTGATGCTCAGCTGTAGCTCTGAGCTGTTCGACCGCCGCGACGACGCCCAGGCGGAGGGGCGCCACTATCTCCTGGTGGATATCATGGCCAAGAAGCAGCAGGCGCAGATCAACTATCGCTACTTCAATCTCGACGGCACCTCGGCGGGGATCATACGCATGCAGGGCAAGTACCTAGAGTTCGATGAGGCCAACGGCCGCTATAACTTCTCGGTTGATACCAAGGAGGAGAGCGGCGCCGA
The DNA here is from genome assembly GCF_019457575.1 of Shewanella alkalitolerans. NCBI lineage: Bacteria > Pseudomonadati > Pseudomonadota > Gammaproteobacteria > Alteromonadales > Shewanellaceae > Shewanella > Shewanella alkalitolerans. The sequence goes on from NZ_CP080422.1 coordinate 861,186, forward strand.
GTCGACCGAGGCCATGCCGAGACACATGCAGTACCTCTCCTATATCAGCTCCTTTAACTTAGACAGCAAGGGGATGCACAATCTCTCTATCGAGCCGCTGGAATTAGATCCCCATAGGGACTATGCCGTGGTATTGTTCCAGCCGAGTAACACCGTCTGTGGCTGCCGTATAGTGCAATAGCCGCACTTGGGCTATACTCAGGATGTGCATTTCTAAATTACTGAAATAATTCTATTATTCTGAGGTTTTGTGTCTAAGGTTAATATCAAGCAGGAAGAGTCGCTGTCGATCAAGTTTACCCATCAGATGAAGGTGGGCGACCATAGACGGCTCGACCTCTATTTCTTTCTGCCCAAAGAGATGGGGATCAATCCCCAGAGCCTTGACGAAGAAGAATATTATCACGCGGCCATCGCCGGCCGGCGCTCCTATTACTCCTCCGGGCTGCATCTGCCCCTGGTGCAGGGGCGTTTCGTCAGTCAGAAGAAGCGGACCGTCGAGGAGTTCAGGCTCTACCTCAACCTGTTTGCCTACCAGTTTGCCGTGGCCATCGAGACCGACAGCAAGGAGCTGGCGCAGGTGGAGGATGTGGAGCAGTTCTACGCCTCTCTCAAAGATCTGAGCGAAATCGTCACCCAGCTGCTGAAGAAGTTTCGCCGTAATGAGCCCAGCGATCCTAAGTGGAAGCACTACTTCGAGAACGCCGACAACTACCTCTCCTGGTTCTGCGAGCAGCGCCTGTTGAAACTCATGTCCCACGCGCCCCGCAGCAGCGATTACAGCGAGGTGGTGGAGGAGGTGATCAACCTGTGCCGCAGCGAGAACAGTTACCGCGACAGTAAGAACTACAACTCTTCCCAGACCCAGAGCGACCCAAACCGCATCTCCAACAAGATGTTGCTGCTGCGCCGCCTGATCCAGCAAGGGGTAGTGTTAAAAGAGGAGCAGAAGCGTCTCGGCGTGGGCCTGAAGAAGATGACCACGGGCATAGCAACCGCCTTCGTGATGCTGGTGGTCTCGTCGCTCATCATCAAGGCCCAGGGCATCTTCAGCGGCCTCACCATGGCCCTGGTGTTCACCTTGGCGGTGATCTATGGTTTTCGTGAGATCTTCAAGGAAGATATTCGCAACGCCTTGTGGCGGGTGATCCAGAAGGGCCGTCCTCGCTGGAGCCGCATCCTGCGTGACACTACCAGCCAGGCGATGATCGCCAAGCAGCACGTGTGGATCGATTTCGTTAAGTCTAAGGATCTCCCCGAGGAGATAGACGAGATATTGAAGCGCCGCCACAGCCAGAACAAGCTGGACGCCGACATACTTCACTATGGCATCAACTCGCGTATCGCCAGCAAAGACTTTCTCGCCGGCTACTCCACCATACAGGAGCAGGTGAACTTCAGCCTGGCCCCCTTCGCCCGTTATCTTGAGCGCGGCAAGGCCAAGATCTACAAGGAAGCCGACGGCAAGATCAGCAGCGACTCGGTAGAGCGCCGCTACCAGATAAACCTGGTGCTCTCCCTACAAGAGGGCCGCAAGCCACCCCAGTTTGCCCGCTACAAGATCACCATGAACCGCTCCACCATAGTGGATATCAGTCAGAGTGAGATGCCAGATGGCATCGAGGCCATCGGGTTTGAACACGATGAGGAAGGCGCAAGTCCAATCGCCTAGATTTGGGTTGGGGTCTAGTCTGGCTGATTTTGATTTGAATTTCGCTATTCGTAGCGTTAACCATCTTTGTTTTGAATTGCCTGCGGCAGGCCATACGTGCAGAGACGCCGTGAATACTTCCTTGTAGGCTCTGCCGAAACATCTGACCTCCATGGATGGAGGGAATGCCAAAAAATGTAGGGAACATTTTTGGCCCTGTTTCGGAAGCTCACCGGCGTATCTACACCTAGTTATTTATCTCTTCGATTTAGCCGCATTTGGTATCCATTGGCTTGTTTAAGTAATGTTTTGGGGTAGGAGAGTGTTAGATTTTGGCTCTAGTCGTCATCAGATATGGAATAAGCCTTGTATGAATAACGTCTGTCTTAGAGGTGAAAGGTACTTGGCTAAAACTAGGGGAAATGAGCACAAGCCAAGTGTATTGTGTTAATTTTTAAGGCGTTTGTTATAGATTCCTTGCACTAACTTCATGCCAAATTGCGTCTCCCGCTTCTGGAACAGTAATCAAGATCCAGACAAGACCTAGTAGAATACAGCAAACGCAGATCGATATTAATCCAGCAACAACTCTTCTGCGCGTTTCATTTGCCAGATAGTATTTAGGAAAAAAGACAGAGATTCCCGAGTACTTAAGCAGGAAGGGGACATCTTTTCCATATTTGTGCAAATTGGAAAGACCAATGGCCGCAGCTAGCCCAGAAATAAATCCAACTAACCAAATTCCGACAAAAATGTTCGCAATGAAACCCATGCTCATAAGAGATATAACGCCTTGCTATGGGACGAGAGTTGGCTTGCTAAACTTGGTGAGGAACGAACCCGAGCAAGCCGTTTCGAGTCCCACCCGTTAGCAGCTTGTTATAATTTCCTACAAATATTTTTTAAACCAAGATACTAATTCTTCGTTTGCGGCTGCTTTGTTGTTCATTAAACCGTGATCATCCCGAGGATAGACCACAAGTTTATGTGGTATTTCACTTTTTGATAAAGCTGCCGCTAGCTCAATTGAGCTATTTACTGATACCCGTTTATCATTTTCGCCATGTAAAAGTAAAATAGGAACATCATGGGGTAACTGATCTACCCATTTTAATACTGAGCGTTTTTCTAATTCTGCAATCTTGTTTTTCTCATAATTTGGAATTCGATGAACAAAAACTTTCTCCATCTCAGGGCGAAAATCTAGTTCTTTCAATAGATCTGTAGGGCTAGCAATAGTTGCTATTGCTTTAATAAATTTTGAATGTTTAGCAGCTAAAAATGTTTGCATACCACCTCGGCTCTCCCCAAACATGCCGATACGGTTTGAATCCGCATTTTTAATTTTGGGAATATACTTTAATAATTCAGTGACATCATTAACATCTTTGCCCCCAAATTCATCAAGTAAAATGTCTTTTGAACTCGATTGCCTATATTGACTACCAATGATCACAAACCCTTCATTGGCGATGGGAAATAAGTTGTGCATCATAGAACCAAACACAACGGAGCCGAAACTGCCATTTCCTCCCCGATTGTATACCAAAACTGGTAATGTTTTCTTATTAGGTGACTTGGGTTTAATCAAATAGCCATCGATATCAAGTCCATCCACTTGATATTTAAATGTAATGCAGGATAGGTTTTGCCTATAGTGATTAAACTTGTTTTCTCCAAACATTGAATCGAATTGCGCCATTCCTTTTGCTAATTTTTCTGTTGATTTAATCCTTTTTTTTCGCTGGCTTTCTATAAAGCTTCGCCATGTATCATAGTCAGAAAAGATAGACCTAAAACAATCGAGTTGCTCTGTTATTTTCTCGTCAACAATTAATTCCTCTGCATTACTAGCAAATGACGAAAAAAATAAAGTACAAATTAAAAGATATTGTTTCACATAAACTCCTTTTTCTGTGATTGATTGAACTTAGACAAATGGGGTTAGAGTAGAGTTTTTAAGCGGCTTAGTTCGCACACATTATGATTGGCTTCTTCTTTCCCTAAATGGCGTGCTCGTTAGCTTGATTACGAGTTTGCCTGGCTCTGTCCTTGGTTGGTCATACTTTAATCTACCTTATTGGCAGGACTCAATAGATGTATCACATTTTTACGGCGAATTTTAATTAAGAAAGAATGACTTGTATTTGCGGGCATCAGATATCGTTAAATCGAAGAGGCGTTGGATACCCAGTGTAAACACGATTTTGGCCTTCGAAATCAGGGATGATTTCGCAGAGCCCACAGGGATGTGCTGGTGGCGTGCCAAAATAGTGTTTGCACGATCCCCGCCGGACAGGCGTTAGGTTGCCATGAAGGTACGACCTTCAATACCCTAGTCGATTCAAATATGGGAAGGTCAGAAACCATTGAAGCAAACAATGACGTCAAATCGAAGAGACGTTGGACACCGGGTGTAGATGCATCTGCGGACGTCGATGGCAGGGATGCCATCGTCGAGCCTCCATGGACGGATGTACGGCGTGTAGCAGATGTGTCTGCATATAAGCTCACCGCAGGTGATAGGTTGCCACGAAGGTACGACCTTCAATTTACATACCAATGACCATAGCGGCAGACGCTACAACAGTAGCAAACCCTTTAAGGTTCGACCTTCAATGCCCCCAACCAAGTGACCACTCAGCCAGCGGCCACCACACCAAAGGGTAAACGGCAAATACCTAGTTTTGCCGCGTAAACGCCTGGCAAATATTCTGCTCACCTATCTGCTTGGCGCGCTTAAGTGCCACCTCGGCGTTACTCAGGTACTGCTCCAGATTCTGGCCTGTCTGGTAGCTTGCGATCCCCATGCAGATCCCTGTACCCAGGCCTATCTCGTTGAGGCCATTTAACGACTTCACCGCGAAGTGGTGGGCGTCGTCCGAGCTGGTGTCCGGCAGTATTACGATCAGCTTGCCCAGCTGCCAGTGAGACATCTGGTAGTTGACCGGCAGGGTCCTGAGGATATGGATCTCCACCTCGCGCTGACGGTTTTCCAGCTGGCCGATATCACTCATGTGGCTCAGCATGCTCTCGGCGGTGATGTCGATCAGCAGTAGGCTGGAGTGCTCGCGACTGACGGGGCTGAGTGACTTGAAGTAGTCGTCCAGATCCCTGAGGTTCACCAGGATGGCGCTGCGGTGGGGGATGAAGTCGCCGGTGTCTTGCAGCAGGGCGCGCTTCTGCGCCTGCTCCAGGGTGCAGACGATATGTTCTATCTCACCGGCGGCGTCCAGGTGGCCCTTGAGGGTCGCCTGCAGGCAGGTGTTCTCCTTGCTGTTGGGGTCACAGAGGATCTGCCCCTTCCAGCTGCCCTGTAGCAAGATCTGCTGGGTGATCCTCGGCCACTGGGAGCAGAGGTCGTTGTTGAGCAGATCGGTGAGGTTCTTGCCCTGAATGTCGTGGATGGAGACCAGCTGCATGAAGGCCTGGTTGGCCAGCTCCAGCATGCCGTTGGCCTGCAGCAGGGCGCAGGGGATGGCGTTGTCGTTCAGCAGCTCGTTGAGCTTGGCCTGATGCTGGACCTTTCTCAGCTGAGACACATCCTCGAAGGTGACCAGATAATATTTTTCCTGACGGCTGCGGTGCGGTGAGCTGGTGACGGTGATCGCCAGATGGCTACCGCCGGGCGAGTCGAAGTCGATGACGCCTTGCCACTTATTATTGGCTTCAAGCTGGGCGGCGACCTCGGCGTACTGCTCGTTCTCAAACTGCAGGATCCGCTGCAGGTTACGATCTTGCAGCTCGTCCAAGGGCAGGCACAGCAGCTCGGCGGCCTTCTCGTTGGCTGTCATCACCCGGTTCTTGTCGTTGATGATCACGCAGCCGATATCCTGATGAAACAGGCGGTGGGCCAATTCGATACTGTATTCCCGCGAGCGCTGGCCGATGCGGTAGGAGTGGCTCAGCAGGATCAGCGCCAGTGCCAGCAGGGTGAGCACCACTGCGCCGACGATCAGTATGTTGCGCCACTCGGAGAACAGCTCGGCGATGGCGTCGTTGCGCACATAGGAGACCAGGTAATATTCCCGGCGCGTCTCATACTGGGTGGTCAGCTCTATCTTGAGGTAGACGAAGGTGGCGTCGTCGCCATGGAACTGGCCGAAGTTACTCATGGCCATCTTGCGCCACAGCGCAGGATAGGTCTGTCGCAGGCTGCCGCCCATGGTATCCGGGATGCGGTTGATGGTCGGCTTGCTCTCGGCGCCGGCGTACAGTAGCCCCTGGGTGTCGAGCATCATGAGCGGCGACTCGGCGCTGGAGTAGGCGGGTTTGATGCTCTTTAGCATACGGCTCATGGACTGATAGGTCAGCAGGTAGCCGCGCACGCTCTGGTCGGGATTCTCCAGCCAGGCCAGCTGATACAGGTAGGGCTCCAGCTTGCCCTTGATGGGGGTAAACTCCAGCGGCGAGGTGTAGACCTCGTTGCCGCCCATGTTGCGCGCGCCGCCGAGCAAGGATGGGGGGAGCGGGTCGCGGCTAAAGTCGTTGGTGGTGGAAAACTTATACTTGCCCTGGGGATCGAACAGGGCGATATCCAGCAGCTCGGGGATGTTGCGTATCATCACCTCCCAGCTCTGTTGCAGCTTAAGCTGGCGCACCTCGCTGGGGATGGTCAGATAGCGCTTGAGCAGCTCGTCGTTGGCAAACATCTGGGTGCGGAACTGCTGGAAGGAGACCTTGTCGGCGATTAGGGTGCCGACAGATTGCAGTTCGCTGTATCTCTGGGTGGCCCAATCTTCCTGCAGGCGACGCTCGCCCAGGGTGATGATGACGTTGGTGAGGAGCAAGACGCTGATCAGCAAGATGATGATCTGGGTGACCACCGAGAAGATGCGTTGCGCAGACCAGTGCAGCCCCTGTCCGGCGATCAGTTGTGGTTGTTTCTGCGTCAGCATTGCAAGCGGTGTTTCCCCAGTGATTTTGCGGCTATGTTAGCATGATTTTCGCCGCAGAACACAGTCGGTTACAAACCGGCAACGCCCAGGTAAATCATCGGATGACGTCCAGATAAATTAACCGACGACGCCGAGCTTTCTGTGTTTAAACTGCGCCTTGGCATCGAGCACCAGGGCGCGGCATCTGTCGATATCCACCCCTTCCAGGCCTTCGATGGCCGATACCTGCACCTGGTCGATATAGCGAGGTGCCATACGGATAAAGTCCCACAGCGCTTGATAAGAACCTTTAAGCTTGGGCTGGCAGTGTTTGAGGTAGGCGGCTTCGGTATCGGCGTTGAGCGAGATCGAGAGGGCGTCGACCACCTCAGCCAGCTCAGGCAGTATGTTGCGCCGGTGAAACAGGTTGCCAAGCCCGTCGGTATTGACCCTCACCTTGCCGCCGCGGCGCTTGATCTCCCTTGCGACGCTAAGCAAAGTATTGAGGTTGAGGGTGGGCTCGCCGTAGCCGCAGAACACATATTCGTCGAACTGGCTCACCTCGCCCAGCAGGGGGATGAGCTCATCGGCTTTTGGCTGATGGTCGAGATCCAGCTGATACTCGTGTACCTGCTTGCTGCCGTTATGCTTGGGGCAGAACTGGCATCTCAGGGTGCAGCGTCCCGTGATGTTGAGGTAGCGGCTGTTGCGAATGTCGTAGACTAAGGTGGATTGGCTCATGGTACTCAAAGCTGTGATTGACTGGCCCTTGGCGAAAATGCGTTGCAAGGGGAATGGCAGGAGTCTAGCGCGTTTGGCGCGGCGAAAACCTCTGCTGGATCAAAAAGGGAGGCTAAGCCTCCCTTCGAATTTAGATTGATTAGGACTGCTCGCCCTCGACGCTATGGCTTCGAGGCTGCCACCACCAACGGAACATGCGGCCAGTGAGCTGCCTGATATCGTTGAGTATGATGTAGAGCACGGGCACCAGCACCAGCGTCACCACGGTGGAGAAGAGGATACCGAAGGCCAGCGAGGTGGCCATAGGGATCACAATCTGCGCCTGTAGGCTGCGCTCGAGGATGATGGGCACCAGACCGACGAAGGTGGTCATAGAGGTAAGGATGATCGCCCGAAAACGATAACAACCCGCGTCTATGGCGGCATCTTTAAGCGGCAGGCCCTGAGCGCGGGCGCGGTTGACAAAATCCACCAGGATCAGCGAGTCGTTTACCACCACCCCGGCCAGCGCCACGATACCACACAGGCTGAGTACGCTCATGGAGAGCCCCAGGATGAAGTGGCCGAACAAAGCGCCTATGATACCGAAAGGGATCACCGACATGATGATCAGCGGCTGGCTGTAGGACTTGAGCGGAATTGCCATCAGCGCATAGATGGTGAACATGGCGAAGAAGAAGCCCTGGATCAGGCCTATCATGGCGCTCTGCTCATCGGCGCTGCCACCATCGAGCGTGGTGGAGATGTGGCGATACTTGCTCTCAAGGTAGGGCAGGAAATCCTTCTGGATCTCACCCACTACCTTGGAGGGCTCGACCACATTCTTGTTGGCGTTGGCGATAACCGTGATGGCGCGGCGGCCGTCGACACGGGTGATCGACGAGTAGGAGTCACCCAGCTCTATGTCGGCCACACTGGAGAAGGGCACCGAGGTGCCTTGGGGCGTGCGGATCATCATGTTTTCCAGATGCCCCAGGGTGCGGCGCTGCTCGAGCGGGTAGCGCACCATCACCTTGACCTCCTCCTTGTTGCGCAGAATACGCTGGGCCTCATAACCGTAGAAGCCGTAACGCACCTGGCTGGCCAGATCCGACAGGGTCAGCCCCAGGGCCTCGGCCTCGGGCTTGATCGCCAGGCGGATCTCGTGGCTGCCGGAGGAGTAGTTATCCGAGATGTCATACACCCCCTCGTAGGTGCGCAGCTTCTGCTTGAGCTCGTCGGCGGCCTGAGAGAGCTGCTCGAGATCGCTGGAGGTGAGCCTGAAGGAGATATCGCCGCCGGCGTCGTTGGTGCTGGCGTTGATGTTGAGCTTCTTCACCGAGATAAGTTCCGGCAGCGCCTTACGCCAGGCATCGGCGATGGTGACGCCGTCCACGTCCCTGTCTTCGCCCTTGGTCAGCTCGGCGAAGATGAAGGCCGAGGTGCGCGAACCCATGTTGATGAAGCTGTGCTTCACCACAGGGTAGCCGTACTCGTCTTCCATCTGATCGTTCATCACATAGAGGGCGTTCTCTATCTCCTTGACCACCTTGAGGGTGTTGGCCTCTGAGCTGCCCACATCCATCTCCAGCCGCACCTGAATGAAGTCGGACGGAATATCGGGGAAGAAGACCCAGCGCACCTTACCGCTGGCAACCAGCGCCACCGAGAGGATGAGCACGCCGACGAAGGTGGCGACCACATTGTATCTGTGCTCGATACAGCGACCGATGAAGCTGCGGTAGCTGTGGTGGATGAAGTGTTGCACCTTGTTGTTGAGTGCCGTCTTGAAACGCACAAACAGGTTGGGGTTAGGACTTGGGCGACGCGGCTTAAGGTGAGCCAGGTGCGCCGGCAGAATAAGCTTAGACTCCACCAGTGAGAAGGCGAGACAGAGGATCACCACCAGGCCGATGGACTTCCAGATGATCGCCATGGGGCCGGATACCATCAACATGGGGATGAAGGCGGCTATGGTGGTCAACACGCCGAAGGTGGCGGGCATGGCGACCTTGTGGGCCCCCTTGATCACATTGTCCAGCGAGTGGCCGTGGCGCTCGATCTCCGTATAGGCACTCTCGCCGATGACGATGGCGTCATCCACGACGATACCCAGCACCAGGATGAAGGCGAACAGGGTCAGCATGTTGATCGACAGCGAGAAGGGCTCCAGCGGCATCAGCAGCATGGCGCCGAGGAAACAGACCGGCAGGCCCATCATCACCCAGAAGGCCAGACGCAAGTCGAGGAACAGCGCCAGAATGATAAATACCAAGAGGGCGCCGTAGAACATGTTCGACAGCATCATGTTGAGACGACCCTTGAGGTAGTGGGTCAGGTCGCCCCAAGTATCTAGCTGGGCGCTGGCAGGCAGGGTGGCGCGGCGCTCCTCCACGTAGGCTTTCACCTGAGAGGAGATATCCAGCGCGTTCTGATCGTCGACACTCAGCACTTCGATAATGGCCGCCGGTTTACCGTTGAAGCGGGTGTATTCCAGACGCTCCTCGAAGTCGTCGCGAATGTTGGCCACCTCGGGCAGCATGATGCGACTGCCATCCTTGCGGGTCTTGACCACTATCTTGGCAAAGTCGTCTCCCGTGTAGGCCTGGCCCTTGGTACGCAGTAGAATGTCGCCATCCTCGGCGCGGATCGAGCCGCCGGGCAGGTCGATGGAGGAGTTACGCACCGCCATCGCCACGTCGGCGAAACTGAGACCATATTCACGCAGCTTGTCTTCGGATACTTCTATGCCTATCTCATAGTCACGCACGCCGGTAACTTGGGCGCGGGTGACGGCGGGCAGGGCGGTGATCTCCTCACGTATGCTCTTGGCCAGCTCCTTCATCTCGTGCAGGTTCATGTCGCCATACACTGAGACCCAGATAACGTTGTTTTCCGGCTTGATGCGGAAGATGTTGGGCTTCTCGATATTGTCGGGAAAGGTAGCGATGGCGTCGATGCGCAGCTTGGCCTCGTCCAGGATATCCTGGGCATCGAAGCCGTCCTCGACCTCAATGGTGACGCTGCCAGAGCCTTCGCTGGCGACTGAGGTCACCTTCTTGATGCCGCTGATATCCTGGATCGCCTCTTCGATCTTGATGTTGATCCCCTCTTCGATCTCCTGAGGGGCGGCGCCGGGGTAGGCGACGGTGATCTGCAGATAGTTGAGCTCGAAGGAGGGGAAGACCTCCTTATTGATCAGCACAGTGCTGAACAGGCCGCCGATCAGCAGCGCAAACATCAAGAGGTTGGCCGCCACGCTGTTGCGGGCGAACCAGGCAATGATGCCCTTATTGGTATTGGTCTCCATTACTGATCACCTGCTGCCACTAGGGTCTGCTGGCTCTCATCCTCTTTGTCCTGGCTCTGAGACTTGTCCTCTTCGCCGATCACCTTCACCAGCTGGCCGGTAGCCATGTTGTTGATGGTGGTCAGTGAGATGCGCTCGCCATCTTTGAGGCTGTCCTTGATATAGACCTTGTCGATATCGCTGCGCACCACATTGACCTCACGCATCTCTAGCGTGTTGTCGTCGCGTACCACGGCAACCTGATGATCCCGGACGATATAGCGAGGCAATTTGACGATCCCCTCGACGGTGCGGCCCTTGATGATGGCGTTGACGAAGCTGCCGTATTTCAGCGGCAGCTGGTCTTCAGTCTTGTTCTGTCTTAAGTAAGGGTCTTTCACCTCTGCCACCAGATAGACCATGCGGTTGTCGGCGTCGATCACCCCTTCGCTGCGCACTATTTGGCCTGTCCAGTTTACCGTGCGACCTGCCAGTTCGGCGCTCAGGGTCACCTGGGTATCGGGATTGTCGATAGACTCCAGGTAGGCCAGCTCATGGTTGGCCAGCGGCAGACGGATCTCGGCGATGCGGGTGTCGTACAGCTCGCCCAGGTTAGTGCCCAGGGTGACATACTGGCCCAGATCCACGTTACGGGACTTGATTATGCCGTCGAACGGCGCGCGTATTGTAGTGCGTTCTAGGTTACGCTGGGCACGCGCCAGGGCGGCCTCGGCAAACTTGACGTTGGCCTGTTCCTTCTTGAGCTGTGGCACACGTAGGCCAAGCTCAGGCGGTACGCCGCCGTCGTAACCTTTCCAGTCCTCTTTGGCCACTTCGCCGCGGGCGATCTCTTCATCCAGCGCTGCCTTGGCCTGGGCCAGGGTGGCCTGAGCCTGCATCAGATCCGCCTCGTAATCCGAGGGTTCGATCTGCGCGAGCATATCGCCGCGCTTGACTATGCCACCGGCGACAAACTTGTCCGAGATGGTCAGCATGCGTCCCTGCACCTCTGTGACCAGCTGGGTCTTGTTCTTGGGGAGCACCACGCCGTAGGAGGGCAGGTTTAATGAAACGGTTTCACTTCGTACCGGCATCACGTCCACTATGGGAACCGGCATCTCTTCCTCTTTCTGCTCTGGGGCTTCCTGAGTACTCATCAAGAGGGCGGCAAACAGGCCGAAGACGATCAGGATAAGAAAAGGGGGGAAAACTCTTCGTAGGATAATTTTTATCATTGACTTCATGCTATTCCGTGCTGAGCTGAATGCCCTATAAATTACCAGAGTCTCTGCTGTGCGCAAAAGTCTTTTTGTAAATAAAATGTGTCAAATTTACTCTGTTAAACCAATTTAACATATTGAAAATCAAGTGAAGCTGGTGACACTTGCTACCAATTTGTTAAATCACCATAAAAAAAGCGCCCCCTGAGGGACGCTTAATTGCCGAGGCGGCGGGCGTTTGGCGAGCCTAACGCTAGCGCTTCTTCTTGGCTTTCTTCGGGCTCTTCTTGTCGCTGCTCTTCACCTTCTTCTTGGTGGGCACCTTAGCTTCCTTGTGTTTAGGACGCAGCGAGTCGATCACCCGGCGTTTCAGCGGCTGCTCGATATAACGCTCGATCTTGGCGACGACGCGCATGTCGTGGGCCTCGACCAGAGAGATGGCCGTGCCCTTGTTACCGGCGCGGCCGGTACGGCCGATGCGGTGCACATAGGTGTCTGCCGAGCGCGGCATATCGAAGTTGATCACATGGGTGATGCCATCGATGTCGATACCACGGGCCGCCACGTCTGTGGCCAGCAGCACGTTAACTTCGCCCTTGGTGAAGCGGCCCAGCGCCTGAAAGCGCGCCTTCTGCTCCATGTCACCGCGCATGAAGGCGCAGTGGATACCGGCCTGTTGCAGTTGACCTTCCAGGCTGGCTACGACCTCGCGGGTCTTGACGAAGACGATGGCGCGGCTGACCTCTTCACGCTTGAGGATGTCGCACAGCAGGGCAAACTTATGCTCTTTGTCATCGGCCAGGTGCATCCATTGATGGATCTTGGCCTTCTCGCTGCGGGGTGGCTTGGTCTCTATGGTCACAGGATTGGTTAGCAGCATCTCGGCGAAGCGGCTCACGCCGCCGCCTTCCAGGGTCGCAGAGAACAGCATGTTGTGTTTACGCTGCTGCGCCTCGATGGCGATAGACTGCACCGCGGAGGAGAAACCCATGTCCAGCATGCGGTCGGCCTCGTCGAGTACCAAGATCTCCACCGATTGGGCGTCGAAGAGCTCCTTGTCCAGGTACTCCATCAAACGGCCGGGAGTGGCAACCAGAATGTCGATATTTTCCTTGAGCGCCTGCTCCTGCGGAGCGTAAGGCACACCGCCCGTGATGATGGCGATATCCAGTCCCAGGCCGGTGGCCAGATGGCTGGCGTATCTGTGTACCTGGCTTGCCAGCTCACGGGTCGGAGCGAGGATCAGCACGCGCGCTTGGCCCGAGTAGCGGCGGGGAAAGTCCAGCAGATGTTGCAGCGCCGGTAGCAGGAAGCTGGCGGTCTTGCCTGTGCCTGTCGGTGCCCTCGCCAGGATATCTTTGTGCTCCAGGGCTAGGGGAATCGTCTGTTGCTGGATGGTGGTCGGGGCAAGATGGCCCATCGCCTTGAGCGACTCGAGGAGGGTGTCGTCAAGGTGGAAATCTTCAAATTGCATGCGCTGCGTCTCTCTAAATAATAGCGGCGCATTATACACCCAAACCTGAGTAAAGTGCGAGGCCGCTCGCCGAGCCGAATTGCTGCGGTTTAGAGCTTGAGGTAGAAAGCCTGGGTCAGGGCAACCATAGCTTGGCTGTAGGCGCCTGAGGCATCGCGTATGCTGATGTGCTCAGCCTCTATCGCTTCGCTAGGCTCGGCGCTCGAGATGGCGTGGCTCAGGCAGAGCAGATGCCGTTGGGGCTTTTTGCTGGGCGCTGTGGTGATGTCGACCCTGGCATTTAGCTTGAGCTCAAAATCGGCCAGCAGGGGCAGAAATCGTCCCAGGCTGGCATTTGGTAGAATCAGGCTCGCATTGCCCTGGGGGGCCAGCAGCTGCTTGATGGCTGACAATAGCTGGTCAAACGCCAGGCTGTCCGTGTGTCTGGCCTGGGCGCGCTTGCTGCACTGAGACTGAGGCCCGTTGTCGAAATAGGGCGGATTGCAGAGGATATGGTCGAACTGAGTCTGAGCCTGAGTCTGAGCAAGGGGATACCAATCCAGCAGATCCGCCTGGATTAATTTTATACGATCGCCCCAGGGGCTCTGGTCGATATTGTGCTGGCAGTCTTGCGCCGCAAGTCTATCTATCTCCAACGCCTGTATCACCGCCTCGCTGCGCTGGGCTGCCATCAGGCTCAGCAGACCACTGCCGGCGCCGATATCCAGTATGGTTTTGGCCTGGGTGAGTGGTGCCCATGCGCCCAGCAGGACGCCATCTGTGCTGACGGGCATGCCGCAGTGGCTGTCATCGACGTGAAATTGCTTGAAGGTAAAGGGCATGGCCTGACGTTGGAGATTAAAGATGCGTGGGGCGCATTGTACGTGATCCCATCCAATGCAGAAACCCGCCAACGCCTGAAACTCGTTTGAGCCAGAAACTCGCTTGGCGCTGAAAGTCCGCTGTTACAGGGGCGCAAAACAGTGAATCTTGCTAGGGCCAAATGTTGCCTGGTGTGAAGGGTGAAAACAGCCTGTGGCGAGTTTGTTAAAATTAGGCTCTCATTTGCATCGATCTGGCGCCGCAATCTTGTGTCTCGGCGGCCTTTTTGCTAATAGTAGGTCCTCCTGTCGGGGCTGAAAGCCTTGATTTGAGCCAGGTAAGCCAGTTTGAATGCATTTTTAGCGTTAGTTAATCCTGCTGTCGTTCAAGAAGTAGCCAAGAATGGGCTAGATTTACCACGGAGACGTGTAATAAGAAGTTTACACGCAATGAAGGTCGCGGTCATTAGCCAATAATTTCCACTAAGCGATTAAGATCATTATACAAAGCAGATTAACGGGGCGTTGTGTGCAGAACAATAAATTGAGTATGACGGATACATTGGGCTTAGGTTTCATGACCTTTGCCTTCTTCTTAGGCGCGGGGAACCTGATCTTCCCGCCGCTGGCCGGATTCCTTGCCGGTGAGAACATGTCTTGGGCCATGATCGGCTTCCTGCTGACCGCGGTGACCCTGCCGCTGGTGACCCTGATTGCTGTGGCAAAGGCCAACGGCAAGGTGATGGGCCTGCTGCCACCGCTGGCCGCGACCATGCTGGCGATCGCCATCTACATCATCATTGGCCCAGCCTTTGCCGCGCCTCGCGCCGGTCTGGTGGCCTATGAGATGGGCTACAAGCCTTTTATCCAAGATGCCCAGGCGAGTTTTGAAGTCGCCGGTGTCGTCTTCACCAGCTCACAGCTTCTCTATACCAGCATCTTCTTCGGCATCGCCATGTTGCTGTCGCTGTTCCCCGGTAAGTTGCTGGACAGCGTAGGTAAGGTGCTTACTCCTATCATGATCATCCTGCTGGTGGGTCTGGCGGTCTCTGTGGTTGTGCTACCTGGCTCTGACGTGGCCGCTGCCGTGGGCGATTATCAGACGAACCCGCTAACCAAGGGGATCATCGAAGGCTATAACACCATGGACACCCTGGCATCGCTGATCTTCGGCATGCTGATCATCGACCTGCTGCGTAAGAAGGGCGTGGATTCGCCAAGAGAGCAGACCAAGTACCTGGTGCGCGCGGCCTTTATCGCCGCCGGTGGCCTGGCGTTCGTCTACGTATCACTCTTCTACCTGGGCGCGACCGCCGGCGACTTGGCCGTGGGCGCCGATAACGGTGGGGTGATCCTGACCAACTATGTGAACCACCAGTTTGGCGCCTCGGGTCAGCTACTGCTGGCGGCCGTGGTGACTCTGGCCTGTCTGACGACGGTTGTTGGCCTGGTCTCTGCCTGTGCCGAATACTTCAACGAGCTGATGCCTAGCTTCTCATACAAGCTATTGGTCGTGGTGATGAGCGTCACCTGCGCCGTGGTGGCTAACGTGGGTCTGGCGCAGCTGATCAACATCAGCATCCCTGTGCTGGTAACCATCTACCCTGTGGCGATCGCCCTAGTGGCGGTGACCTACCTGACCGAGCGTTTCGCCCAGCCTGCCTTTGCCCACCGCATGGTGTTGAGCGTGGCCCTAGTGTTCGGCATCATCGACGGCCTCAAGGCGGCCGGTGTCAACATGAGCATGTTCGATGTGATGCCACTGTCGGCGCAGGGGATGGCCTGGTTGATTCCGACGGCAATTACCATCTTTGCCTGCTTGATGGTCAAACGCCCAAGAGGTGAAGCGGTATTAAATTGATGCCAGCCTAAGCCATAGCGTAAGATAGCGGTGTTAACTCTAAGAGTTAGCACCGTTTTTGTATCTAAAGGATTTCATGTGCTAGCTGAGAGCAACGAATATCAGACCGATCCCCTCATCGAGCCGTTTCTCGATGATCTCTGGGCCGCTAAGGGGCTGAGCGATCACACGCTGCAGGCCTATCGCAGCGATCTCAGCCACTTCGACCGTTACCTAAATAGACAGGGCTCCAGCCTGCTATCGGCCAGTCAGGCTGAGGTGCGTGACTACTTGGCCCTACGGGTCGAGCAGGGCTTTGCCAAGACCAGCAGTGCCAGGTTGCTTAGTAGCCTGCGGCGCTTCTATAAATACCTGCTGGCCAAGAAGCTGATAGAAGTTGACCCCATGGCGATGATCAAGCCGCCCAAGTTGGCGAGAAAGTTGCCCGATGCCCTGAGTGAGGCGGACGTGGGTCGCCTGCTTAATGAGCCCAACCGGGAAGATCCTGTCGAGGCCAGGGATCGCGCCATGCTGGAGCTGCTCTATGCCAGTGGCCTGCGGGTGTCTGAGCTGGTGGGGCTGACGCTGGATCAGATGAGCCTGAGGCAGGGTGTGGTGCGCATTGTGGGTAAAGGCAGCAAGGAGCGTCTGGTGCCCTTTGGAGAGCAGGCGGGCACAGAGATCGAGGACTACCTTAAGGCGGCCAGGTTCGAGCTGTTAAAGGGCAAGGCCAGCGACGTGGTGTTTCCCTCCAAGCGCGGCAACATGATGACCCGCCAGACCTTCTGGCACAGGATCAAGCTCTACGCCCAGCGTGCCGGGATTGTGGTGCATCTATCGCCCCACACCCTGAGACACGCCTTCGCCACCCATCTGCTTAATCATGGCGCGGATCTGCGGGTGGTGCAGCTACTGCTGGGTCACAGCGACCTCTCTACTACTCAGATATACACCCATGTGGCCAAGGCCAGATTGGCCCAGCTGCATCAATCCCATCACCCCAGAGGTTGATGCGAAAGCCACAAAATTGCACTGCGAGGGCCTAAGTGATGGCTTCCATTGCGATTATTCGTTTGCTTTAACGGCCTCGAGCATGTAACTTTTCTGCCTCTAGGCCGGTCTATAACAATGACATCTTGGTCATAGCAAGTTTTAGTAACAATTTAGGTTGGAAAACCGGCAGCCTATTTTGCTTTAATGCTATTAGCCCTAACACCCTATAGGAATTCTAATGAAGTTTACCCGAGCGCTCACCTTAGTTGTTGCCATGGTGGCCACGCCCCTGATGGCGGCATCAAACAACGTGGTCGACAATGGCGACCAGTTGAAGCAGAAATTATCAGATAGCCTAGGCGTCGAGGTGCAAAACCTTAGCCAGTCGCCAATCCCAGGCCTGTATGAGGCGATCACCAACCGTGGCGTACTCTACATCAGCAAAGACGGCACTAAGCTGTTTCACGGTAACCTGTATGATCTCGACAATGGCATGAAGAACCTCACCGAGGCCGCCCTGGCTGGCCCACGTATGGAGGCTATTAAGCCGTTTGAGCCAAACATGCTGGTCTACAAGGCCAAGGATGAGAAGCATGTGGTGACCGTATTTACCGACATCACCTGTGGCTACTGCCGCAAGCTGCACAACCAGATAGACAAGTACAACGACCTTGGTATCACGGTTCGTTACCTGGCCTTCCCTCGTCAGGGCGTGCCATCGAAGAATGCCAGCGATATGGAAGCCGTATGGTGCTCGGCCGACCCACTTAAGGCGCTAACCGATGCCAAGGCGGGCAAGCAGATCGGCGGCGCCAAGTGTGATGCCAAGATCGCCCAGCAATACAACCTAGGTCAGAGCCTGGGTGTTAACGGGACGCCGGCCATTATCTTAGAAGACGGTACCATGATCCCGGGTTATCAGCCGCCTGAGCAGCTGATCCAGGTGCTGGACCGCATCCAATAAGTCGCTAACTGCGCTAAACAAGGTGAGCCTGGGCTCACCTTTTTTTTGGCCATCTTTTGCTGTGTGTTCCGAGCTGGCTTTGTTATGCTAGCGACAAGATTTTTAGAGGTTGTTTGAGTCGTGATCCATAAGATAGTGCGCCGCCCCAAGGTAGATGACAGCCATCTGCCGAGTCATCTTTCTCCCATTCTAAAGCAAGTCTACGCCAGCCGAGGCTGCACCGTGGACGACTGCGAGTTGGCGCTGGCTAACCTGCTGCGCCCCGACACGCTCAAGGATGTGGATAAGGCCGCGGCCATCATCGCCGATGCCATGGCCAAGCAGCAATCGATTCTAATCGTCGGCGACTTCGACGCCGACGGCGCCACCTCCACCAGTGTCTGCCTGCTTGCCTTGCGAATGATGGGCGCGATTAATGTGGATTACCTGATCCCCAACCGCTTCGATTACGGCTATGGCCTCAGCCCTGAGATAGTTCAGGTGGCCCGGCAGAAGGAAG
Organism: Shewanella alkalitolerans; assembly: GCF_019457575.1. Classification (NCBI taxonomy): domain Bacteria; kingdom Pseudomonadati; phylum Pseudomonadota; class Gammaproteobacteria; order Alteromonadales; family Shewanellaceae; genus Shewanella; species Shewanella alkalitolerans. The sequence continues at coordinate 879,513 of NZ_CP080422.1, forward strand.
CAGAGCTGCTGATCACCGTCGATAACGGCATCTCCTCCATCGAAGGGGTCGCCGCTGCTAAGGCGCTGGGGATGCAGGTGGTGATCACCGACCATCACCTGCCGGGCAACAGCGTGCCCGAGGCCGATGCGATAGTGAACCCTAACCAGCTAGGTTGTGGCTTCGCCAGCAAGGCGATCGCCGGGGTCGGGGTCGCCTTCTATCTGATGTCGGCCCTGCGCGCCGAGCTGCGTAGCCGTGGCTGGTATCAGGCGCAGGGCATACAGGAGCCCAATCTCGCCACACTGCTGGATATCGTCGCCCTGGGCACAGTGGCGGACGTGGTGTCGCTCGATACCAACAACCGCATCCTGGTGGACGCCGGTCTCAAGCGGGTGCGCGCCGGACGCTGCCGCCCAGGAATTACCGCGCTCTTGGAAGTGGCCAAGCGTAACACCTCCCGCATCGTCGCCTCCGATTTTGGCTTCGCGGTCGGCCCTAGGCTCAACGCTGCCGGGCGCCTGGACGAGATGGCCTTGGGGGTCGAGACCTTGTTGTGCGACGATATGATGCGCGCGCGCCGCATGGCCAGCGAGCTGGATGGACTCAACGCCGAGCGGCGTGAGCTGGAAACCGGTATGCAGCAGGAGGCGCTAAAGAGCCTAGAGAGTCTGTCGCTTAATGAGAGTGAACTGCCTTGGGGGATCGCCCTCTACCAGCAAGACTGGCACCAGGGGGTGATCGGCATCCTGGCGTCGCGAATCAAAGACAAATACCACAGGCCGGTGATCGCCTTCGCCGAGGCGGGCGAGGGGGAGATCAAGGGCTCGGCGCGCTCCATCAAGGGGCTGCATATGCGCGACCTGCTGGAGCTGATCAATGCCCGCCATCCCGGGATGATCATCAAGTTCGGTGGTCACGCCATGGCGGCGGGGCTGTCCCTGCGCGCCGGTGAGTTCGAGCGTTTCGCCAAGGCCTATGATGAGGCGGTGCGTGAACTGCTTGCGCCCGAGCAGCTGACCGGCGAGATCGTCAGCGACGGCGAATTGAGCCCTGCTCAACTCAACATGGCACTGGCCAGGGAACTGCGCAGTGCCGGCCCCTGGGGGCAGAACTTCCCCGAGCCGATATTCGACGGCGTGTTTCGTATCCTGCAGCAGCGGATCGTCGGCGAGCGTCACCTCAAACTCGTGCTCGAGAGCGAATGCGGCCAGACCATGGTGGATGCCATCGCCTTCAACGTGGATCTCACCACCTGGCCCGATGCCACCATCCAATACGCCGAGGTCGCCTACAAGCTGGATATCAATGAGTTTCGCGGCAACGAGAGTCTGCAGCTAATGGTGGAGCAGATCGAACCTAAGTAGCCTCTGCATCAAAGTTGGGGATTGTTTCTAAACTTAGTGTTGGTTGCCGTGGATATTTTTGAATTCGTCTTCGGCGGTAAAGCTCTTTGACCCTTGTACCTTAGATGTTACCTAACGCCTGGCCGGCGGCTGCTGTATATGGAAGTACGAATGTCGTGATCACAGGGATGTGAGAGAACGATGTATGTTCACGTACTTCTGTGACAGGCCTTGTGCCATCCTTGGCCGCTTAGCGGTTTCATCTGACCTCCAACGAAGGAGGGAATGCCGATAAATGTCGGGAACATTTTTGGCTCTGTTTTCGCTCCTCTTCGCAATATCTAAACTCAGTATTCAACGCCTCTTAGCTTTGACTTACTGGTGTTCCTGCGGCTCGAAGGCAGCGGGCAAGTGAAGCTCGTCATTAAGCCACTTTTACTCATCGAAGAGGCAGCGTATCAAGATGATGCTTAAATTGTGATAATCTGGTGTGGAGCGTAGAGATGCAAAGATGCACAGAAGGTGCTGCTGCGAGAGGGCGTTATCATTAAATACTGATATTCACATCGATAAGGAATGGAGACCTTAAATTATGCAAAGCGTTGTTGAAGTACTAGAGAGTGAAGGGTTTAACGTTCGTCAGAAGGATAGCAAAGCCATTGTGAAGCTCGATGGTCTCGCTAACCCTGTCACGGTTACCAAGGATATTGCGAAGGACGAGTATAAGCTTGGCAGCAACGATTGGGGCATGTCGTTATCCGCTTTTTTCGTTCTGGTGCTCGGGCTTTATGGATATCAACAGCATAGTGACAGCTTAATTAATGCCGTTTTTATTGCCGGAGCCCTGTGGCTGTTTGTCGTCGTGCTGCTTACCGAGCTTAAAATGACAAAATTGCGTGCCCTTGTGGACAGGCTCAATCGAGAAAGGCAAAGATAACAGGTGATTATCGCAATACCACTGTAGCCACAGTGCTAGACAAAAATTAATGTCAGGGAGTAAACATGGATGTCAGTAAGAAGCAGTTAGATGCTGCGGCGCGGGAAAATATTATTTCAGCTCAGCAAGCTGAAGCCCTGTATCAGTTCTTAGCCGCTCAGCCTGGTGCCAATCCCAAATTTACCTTTACCCATGTGCTCTATTACTTGGGTGGGCTTATCGCCATCGGCGCGATGACACTTTTTATGAATTTAGGCTGGGAGTCCTTCGGCGGCGCAGGTATTTTGTTTATCTCGATGCTCTATGCGGCTGTTGGCTTAACCCTGACCAACAGGTTTTCGGCAAGAGGCTTCGTCATTCCCGCTGGCATTTGTGCCACCTTTGTCGTCTGTTTGACCCCCTTAGCGATTTATGGCCTGCAACAATGGTTAGGTGTATGGCCAGATGAGAGTGTCTACAGGGATTATCACAGAGTCATAAAATGGCATTGGTTATACATGGAACTGGGGACATTAGCCGTCGGCGTCATTACCGCGTGGCGATATAAATATCCCTTTTTAATCATGCCTATCGCGGTCACGCTCTGGTATATGACAATGGACATGACTGTGGTGATCTCCGGTGATGATGTAACATGGGAGCTTAGATCCTTAGTCTCAATGTATTTAGGTCTGTTAATGATAGCGCTCGCCTTTTGGGTCGATATTAGGTCTCACCATAAGGCTGACTATGGCTTTTGGATCTACATTTTTGGCGTCATCGCTTTTTGGTGTGGTTTAACTTTCCAGCACTCTGACAGTGAACTATCAAAGTTCATCTATTTCTGCGTTAACCTGTTGATGATTGGGGTTGGCGCGCTATTAGTTCGAAGAGTGTTTGTGGTGTTTGGTGCCCTTGGCTGCTGCGGTTATCTCAGTTACTTGGCTTACGACGTCTTTAAGGATAACTGGCTGTTCCCGATTGCATTATCGTTTATCGGGCTCGGGGTGGTTTATCTCGGTGTGCTCTGGCAGAAGCATGAAAAAGCCATTACCGAGAAATCGAGATCATTACTGCCGGCGCCACTTAGGGAACTGCTGGAATCAAAGTCGTGAATTGGCTTTTAACATGCTTGCCATGAGGCAATAAAAAAGTCGCCTGTTGGCGACTTTTTACTTTTTAAAGAAGCAGACTAGCTTACAGGCTTGGCTCTTCGCTGTAGTCCTGGCCATGGTATTCCAGGCAGGCATCGACTTCGTTGGCCGAGCCTAAGATCACAGCGACGCGCTGGTGGATCTCGTTTGGCTGGATTTCCATGATGGTTTCATAACCGGTAGAGGCCTTGCCGCCCGCCTGCTCGACCAGGAAAGACATAGGGTTTGCCTCGTACATCAGGCGTAGCTTGTATGGCTTCTCTGGGTTCTTGTTGTCGGTTGGGTAGGTGAACAGACCGCCGCGTGACAGTACGCGGTGCACGTCGCCTACCATGGCGGCGATCCAGCGCATGTTGAATGACTTCTCGCGCGGCCCTATCTTGCCAAGTAGCAGGTCGGCGATATAGGTCTGCATCGGCGCTTCCCAGAAACGCTGGTTAGACATATTGATGGCAAATTCGCTGGTGTCCTTGCTGATGGACATGGCTTCGTTGGTCAGCAGGTACTCGTTGGTCTCTGGGTTGAGGGTAAACAGCTGCACCCCGTGACCTGTGGTGAGGGCCAGCATGGTAGAGGGACCATATAGCACGTAGCCGGCGGCGACCTGTTGACGGCCGGGCTGCAGGAAGCTCTGCTCGCTCAGCTCACCGCTTGGTGCCGGCAGTACCGAGAAGATGGTGCCGACCAGTGAATTGATGTCGATGTTAGATGAGCCATCCAGTGGGTCGAAACAGACCAGGAAGTCACCGCTCTGACCCACCTCGACGATATGATCTTCCTCTTCTGAGGCCAGGCCTCGTACCGTGCTGTCGGCCGTGAGCGCCTCTTTAAGCATGTCATTGGTGATCACGTCGAGCTTCTTCTGGGTTTCGCCCTGAACGTTTTCCTGTTCGGTGGCGCCCAGTACGCCGGCGAGGGCGCCATGACGCACCGCGTGACTGATGGCTTTAGAGGTATCGGCCAGCGTGGTTAACAGCTGGGCCAGCGGGGCTTGAATTCCTTGAGAACTAAGGTGTTGTGCCAGAGTTTGCATGTTATTTCCTATGACAAATGGGAGCTAGGCTCGCACTGGAGGTCAGATCTTGTTTATCTTGTTATGCGGGCGATTCTACCCCAGATGAATCATTTTTTCAGCGGCAATTTAGCCCGTCTGGATCGCGGTTTTCGTTTTGTGTCACTTTAGGGCACAATGCTAGCCTGCAATTTGACCTATACCTGTTTTCTATCCAGGACATAATAATGACTAAAAAATGGATAAGTTCAGCCTTGATGGCGGTGCCTATGTTTCTATCTCACGCGGTAAGTGCGTCACAACCCCAACTTGCGCAGCCTGTCGGCGGCAATGAACCCCTCACCATAGAAAGGCTCTATGCCTCTCCCGCACTGGCGGGCAGCAGCCCCAGGGGCTTAAAGCTGTCGCCCGATGGTAAGCGTGTGACCTATCTGGCGGGACGAGCGGAAGATCAACACTTCTACGATCTCTGGCAGATGGAGGTGGCAACGGGTAAACAGAGCCTTTTGCTGGACGCCGACAAGTTAAAGAGCGGCGAGCTGTCCGATGAGGAGAAGGCGCGGCGCGAGCGTCAACGCATCTATGGTCAGGGGATCATGGAATATTTTTGGGCGGACGATAGCCAGGCGCTGCTGATCCCGGCATCGGGCGCCCTCTATTACTACTCACTGAGCGATAACAAGGTGACGCCACTGTCTGTAGGGGAGGGCTTTACCACAGACGCCAAGCTGTCACCTAAAGGGCATTATGTCTCCTTCGTTCGTGATCAGAACCTCTATGTCTTCGATCTGCGCAGCCAGAAGCTGACCGCCATGACTACAGACGGTGGCGGCGCTATTAAGAACGGCATGGCCGAGTTTGTCGCCCAGGAGGAGATGGACAGAATGACGGGTTATTGGTGGGCGCCGGATGAGTCGGCCATCGCCTTTACCCGTATCGACGAGTCGGGTGTCGAGCTGGTGACTCGCAACGAGATCTATGCCGATGGCATCAAGCTGACCGAGCAGCGCTACCCCTATGCCGGCAAGAATAACGTGGCCATCACCCTAGGTGTGGTAAAGCTTGCTGATAAACAGGTACGCTGGGTTGATCTGGGAGAGGAGAAGGATATCTATCTGCCGAGGGTGAAGTGGTTGCCCGACAGCCTGCAGCTGTCGTTTCAGTGGCAGAGCCGAGATCAGCACAGACTGGATCTGCGGATCTTAGATCTTCGCAGTCAAGATGCGCCCATGACTATGATCCGCGAGGAAAGTGACGCCTGGGTGAACCTGAATAACGACCTGCATTTCCTCAAGAAGTCACCACAGATGCTATGGGCGTCTGAGCGTGACGGCTTTAATCACCTCTATTTGTTCGATCAGCAAGGGCGACAGCTCAGGCAGCTGACCAAAGGTGACTGGGCGGTGGACGAGCTGGTGCATGTCGATGAGCAGGCGGGCTGGGTTTACTTCACCGGCCGCAAGGCGAGCGTGGTCGAGCAGCACCTGTTCCGCGTATCACTTAAGGGCGGCAAGATAGAGCAGCTGAGCAAGCGTAGCGGCATGCATGCGCCGGTATTTGCCGACAATCAGGCGATCTACCTGGATTACTTCAACAGCCTGGCGCAGCCGCCGCAGATAAGCCTTCATGACGAGCAGGGCAAACGTCTGGCCTGGGTCGAGCAGAACCAGGTGGATAAGAGTCATCCCCTTTATCCCTATTTTGGTCAGTGGCAACTGCCTGAGTTTGGTCAGATAAAGGCGGAAGATGGTCAGGCGCTGCAATATCGCCTGTTTAAGCCGACGCAGTTTGATGCCACTAAGCAGTACCCTGTGGTGGTGCGTGTTTACGGTGGTCCTCACGCCCAGCTGGTGGTTAACAGCTGGAGCGAGCACGACTACTTTACCCAGTATCTGCTGCAACAGGGCTTTATCGTGTTCCAGCTGGATAACCGCGGCTCGGCCCATCGTGGTACCAAGTTCGAGCAGGTGATCTACAAACATCTGGGGGAGGCCGAGGTGAATGACCAGAAGGCGGGTGTCGATTACCTGCGTAGCCTGAGCTATGTCGATGGCAAGAATATCGCCATCTATGGCCATAGCTATGGCGGCTACATGGCGCTGATGAGCCTGTTTAAGGCGCCGGATTACTTCAAGGCGGCTATCTCGGGCGCACCCGTGACCGACTGGTCTCTATATGATAGCCACTACACAGAGCGTTACCTGTCACACCCGGCGACCAATGCCGAAGGCTATGAGGCCTCTAGCGTACTGCCGTACGTCAAAGGCTATCAGTCTGGCCTGCTTATGTATCACGGTATGGCTGACGACAACGTGCTGTTTGAGAACAGCACCCGTGTTTACAAGGCGCTGCAGGACGAGGGCAAGCTGTTCCAGATGATAGATTATCCCGGTTCTAAGCACTCGATGCGTGGCGAGAAGGTGCGTACTCATCTGTATCGTTCACTGGCCGATTTCCTCGATAAGCAGCTGAAGCACTAAGCTATCGGCGTTAGGCCTTAGCAAAACAAAAGCCCTGTTGCTTATCGAAAGCAGCAGGGCTTTTTGTGGGAATAACAGTCCTGAAGACAATTGAGTTAGTTTCGAATTAATTTTAATAAGGTACGAATAAACCTAACTAATCTTAGTTAGCCTAGTTTTAGAACCTTCGTGCACCTATCAAAAGAAGCGAAATCGAAGAGATAGAAGATACCAGTGTAAACACGATTTTGGCCCTTGACGACAGGACGTCGTCGTAGAGCCTCCAAGGATGGAAGTACGGCGTGCCAAAATTGTGTTTGCACATCCCTCGCCGGGCAGGCGATTCAAAGCAATGAAGCGTGATGATGTAAATTAGGTCAGTGCGACAAAATTTGTAGGTGCAAATACCAAGTCTTTCCATCCATGGGCTTTGGCATAAGTGTTCCAGACACAAATCCCCTCTTTGGCCTTCTGACCTCCAGGTCTAAATCCTTCCCTAGGATTTTAGACATTCCCCACTTCCCTGTGGGTCAGGGAGGAAATGCCTTGAAATGTCTGGAACATTTCAAGGCCCTGGCCACCGGGGATAAGTACAATTCATGTACAAAAAAGCCAGTCGTTAGACTGGCTTTTTAATTGAATCACATTTGCGCTAGCTGGATGTGATTTATGCTTCTTCTAAGTTACCGCAGAAACGATAGCCTTCGCCGTGGATGGTGGCGATGATCTCTGGCGTATCAGGCAAGCTTTCGAAGTGTTTACGGATGCGACGAATGGTCACGTCCACGGTACGGTCGTGTGGCTTAAGCTCACGGCCTGTCATCTTCATCAGCAGGTCGGCACGGGTCAGGATCTTGCCTGGGTTCTCAACGAAGTGCAGCATGGCGCGGAACTCACTGCGAGGCAGCTTGTACGACTCGCCTTGTGGGCTCACCAGTGAACGGCTGTTGATCTCTAGGCTCCAACCGTTGAAGCGGTAGAATTCTACGGCACTCTTTTCTTCGGTTTCGCCGCCGGTGCTGTTGACGCGAGTCAGCAGGTTACGTGCACGGATAGTCAGTTCGCGTGGGTTAAATGGCTTGGTGATATAGTCATCGGCACCAATTTCCAGACCCAAGATCTTGTCAACTTCGTTGTCACGGCCGGTAAGGAAGATAAGGCCGATGTTATTGATTTCACGAAGCTCACGCGCAAGCAGCAGACCATTCTTACCTGGTAGGTTGATATCCATTACCACAAGATTGATCTTGTTTTCCTGCATGGCTTTATGCATCTCTGCGCCGTCATTGGCTTCAGTTACCACATATCCTTCAGCCTCGAAAATACTTCTTAGCGTGTTCCGGGTAACGGCTTCATCTTCAACGATCAGAATGTGCGGGTTTTGCATATTTATTTACCTAATATTTGTTTAAAACTGTTCTAACCATGAGCGCTAGTTGGTGCTGCTGCGCCCTATCTGTCTTCGCGACAATTACCGAACTCACGTAGTGCTTTTATCAAACCCAATTGGTACAGCAACACACTTCATGATTAGTAAAGTATACGTATCTCTTTCAAAAGACACGCGAACTGTTACTCACTTCGATTAACAATAGTTGGGAATAGTTCCGTTAACTATCTAATATTTTCAAGTTTAAATGCTAAATCAGCCTAAGCTCACATTTTATACAGGAAATTGACTAACTTTTGATGACCTTGTCGTCGACAAGATGTAACAAAAAGTATTTCATCGTGAGATGAGTGGAAGTGAATCAACGAACTTATTGTACTCGTTTTAGTCATTTGTTAACAAATGAAATGTTAACAAAATTCCTTTGAGATTTGATGCAAATCACATTTGTGTGTGTAAGATTATGATTTTAATGGTATTAATAAAATTTAATAAAGTGACCTGTCTCACACCTCTAGGAAGCCGGAGGAATTTTGCTATAATCGACGGAATCTAATTTAGGAATATTTTAGTGATGAGTACAGCAAGCGAACACCTTTGGCAATGCTATCAGCAAACGCAGTTCTTACTTACACAACCTTTCTCCCCTTCGTTATCATTTGCAATCATTACCGCTCATAATCCTAAAGGCCAACACCTTTCTCCCTCGCAAAACCGTCTCCTCGACAAGCAGCTTCAACGTCATATTCAACGTCTCCGATATCCTTATCGTGCCCTGATCGGTGCCTCCAATGACAGAGGCCATATGGAGAAGAGCTGGGCGGTGTCTATCGATAAGGCCGCAGCCGTGGATCTTGGTAAGGTGTTTAATCAAAACGCCATCTATTTTGTCGATGAGGACGAGCTGCAACTGGTGCCTTGTCTGGTGGAGTATGACGAGCTCACCCTGGGCAAGTTTTCTGCCCGGGTCTGCTTGGTTAGCGAGCTGCCCGACATCAGCCGCTAGCAGGCGGGGGAACTTGAGAGGCTTTCATCAAGACAAGCTAAAATATCGTTGACTTTTTATTCTGTTATTTGATAGTTTTCTTGCATCCTGACCTTAAGGTTAGTGATACAGAAGAGGAGCGTTAACTAGGTAGTAAGCCCGAGGAGTCCAAACTCCGTTGACGGTTTATGAGGGAGATTAACGCCGAGGTAAAGAGATGTTTGGTTTCATCTGTTTATCGGTCGACTGGGCTGAATCCCATCGATTGTCACCTGTTTTTGGTGGAGAGCTTCTGGTGGCAATCGCTGTTTCCCGTCTTGGGGTGCGTCATCTTTGCACCAGGCTCTTCGAACGAAGTAAGTTCGGAGCGTATTCAATGTTATCTATTTCTTTTGTGTCATCGTCAGCTACTTGGGTTGAGGTGCGCTAATGTCTATTGTTGTTGCTAAGTTTGGTGGTACCTCGGTTGCCGATTATGAGGCGATGAACCGCTGCGCCGATATCGTATTGGCCAATCCTGAAACCCGCGTGGTGGTCGTCAGCGCCTCGAGCGGTGTGACCAACCTCCTGGTGGAGCTAACTCAGGAGCATGTGGACTTTGAGCGTCGTCAGCAGCTGCTTAAGGCGATCGCCTCGATTCAATATAAGATCCTCGACGAGTTGGGTCAGCCCCATGATGTGGCTGCCCGCCTCGATGCCATCTTAAGTAAGATTGCCAGCCTGAGCGAGTCGCTCTCCCAAAACCGTAATAAGGCGACCACAGACGAACTGCTTGCCCAGGGTGAGCAGTGTTCATCTGTCTTGTTTGCTGCCGTGCTGAGAGAGAAGGGCGAGCGGGCGAGCGCCTTCGATGTGCGTCAGGTGATGCGCACCGACAGCCATTTCGGCCGCGCCGAGCCGCAGATCGAAGCGGTGAAGCAGCTTTGCACAGAGCATCTGCTACCACTGCTTAGTGAGCAGCGTATTGTGACCCAAGGTTTTATCGGTGCCGATGAACAGGGGGCCACCACCACGTTAGGGCGTGGGGGCAGCGATTACTCTGCGGCCCTGCTTGCCGAGGCGCTGGATGCGTCTGCTGTTGAGATCTGGACAGATGTGCCGGGGATCTTCACCACAGATCCACGCCTCGCGCCCAATGCGCGTCCTATCCCTGAGATTAGTTTCAACGAGGCGGCCGAGATGGCCACCTTCGGTGCCAAGGTGCTGCACCCGGCAACCATTTTGCCTGCGGTCAGACACAAGATTCAGGTGTTTGTAGGCTCCAGCAAGGCACCTGAGCTAGGTGGCACCTGGATACGTCATCAGGTGAACGACGAGCCTATCTATCGCGCCGTGGCGGTGCGACGCGACCAGACCCTACTTAATCTGCATAGCCTGCAGATGTTGCACGCCCAAGGCTTCCTGGCCGAGACCTTCGCCACCCTGGCGCGCCACAAGATCAGTGTGGACTTAATCACCACCTCAGAGGTAAACGTCTCTCTGACGCTAGATAAGACGGGCTCAGATTCGGCTGGAAACAGACTGCTGAGCGAAGCATTGCTGCAGGAATTGTCGCAGCATTGCCGGGTGCGGGTCGAAGATGGCCTGGCGCTGGTGGCGATAGTGGGTAACAAGATTGCCACTACGTCAGGTGTGTGTCGCCGCGTATTTGAGGTGTTAGAGCCTCACAATGTGCGTATGATCTGTCAGGGCGCCAGCCCACACAACTTGTGCGTCCTGGTGGCCGAGTCTGAGGCGGCTCAAGTCGTCAGCGCCCTGCATCAAAACTTGTTTGAAGGGTCACTATGAAGCCGGGTCGTTCTACGCTAAAGATTGGCGAGCTCGCCACGGGTCAAGATCTCGAGCTGAATCTATTTGAGTTTGCCCCTGAGGTGCTGACCGGGCCTAGCGTCTATATTCAGGCTAACGTCCACGGCGCCGAGGTGCAGGGCAACGCGGTGATCTATCAGCTGATGCAGGCCTTAGAAAGCTGCGAGCTGCGCGGCAAGATCACCCTGGTGCCCCTAGCCAATCCGTTGGGAATTAATCAAAAGAGTGGCGAGTTTACCCTGGGCCGTTTCGACCCCATTACCGGGGTGAACTGGAACCGCGAATATCTCGACCATAAGCTGGATATTGCTAGCTGGTATCAAGGCCATAAACACCTGAATGATGCAGAGCTGATCGCCCATTTCAGGGCCTTGCTGGTTGAGCGTTGCTATAGCCGTCTGCATGAGCCCTGGGGGATCACCACGGGCCATCGTCTGGCGGTGAGCCTACAGCAGATGGGCCATGAGGCGGATATCGTGCTGGATCTGCATACCGGCCCTAAGTCGTGCAAGCACCTCTATTGCCCCGAGTACGATAAAGACGCCGCCAAGTATTTCTCTATTCCCTACACCCTGTTGATCCCCAATGAGTTTGGCGGTGCCATGGATGAGTCTATCTTCTGTCCCTGGTGGCAGCTGAGTGAATACCTGGCCACTCAGGGGCGCGAGATTGAGGTGCCCGTATCGGCCTTTACCCTGGAGCTTGGCAGTCAGGAGAATGTCGATTTGGCGGATGCCCTGGTGGATGTCGAAGGGATCATGGCTTATCTCAGCCAGCGCGGCGTGATAAGTGAACGGGTTGAGCCAGCTGAGATGCCACGCTACGCCTGTTACCTGAAAGACTATAAGAAGTATCACGCGCCGTTAGGTGGCTTGGTGGAGTATAAGGCGAAGGTGGGGCAACCACTTTTGGCCGGTGAACCGCTCGCCAACATCTTGCGTGTCGACAGATATGGTGAGGAGGACGCGATAGTGCCTCTGAGTTTGCCGGTCGACTGTGTGCCCGTACTGCATTTTGCCTCGGCGTCAGTATATCAAGGCACAGAGCTCTATAAGGTGATGACTAAGGTGTTCGCGCTTTAGTTACCAGCCGATTGCGTAGTTATGTAGTTGCATTTATAGAGAATTGGTAAGTCTTGCCTATTTGTATAAGCGATTTTGTTTATTTAACAATCAGCTTGAAAATTAAAGCTTAACAAAATGTGTCTGTGGTGATGCATTTGTGTTTTTGATGTTTTCGCATCGTTTCCTTTGTGTTAAAAGAGTTGCTTCGCCAGATTAATCGTCTGGCGATTTATTGATTAGCTTAGTGATTATTCTGGGAAGGAAGAAAATTAAGCGAGCTGTAACTCAGAGTGGATATAACAAAAACACTATAAGATGTTAAGGAATTGACAAGTGAAAACAAAAATCGCGATAGCAGTGTCAACTGCGCTACTCAGCATGTCTGCAAATGCTGCACCAATAACCTCCCCGATCGTTGTGGTAAGTAAACCTGCCAATGCCATAGAAGGTATTTCACATGTCGATGTGAAATCGTTGGAAAGTGAGCAAGTGGTTCGTACCCGCGCAGTATTTACACCTGAAGCTGATTTGCCTGCGGGCAAGTATCGCTACTTCGTGCGATTAGTCGATAGCCCTGTCGCACTATATCAAGGTGGCATCGACGGTTATGCAGCGACATCACCCGAAAAGGTGAAGTACAAGAGTCGTAAACTCGACGTCAATAGTAAGAATGTTAAGTCCTATCGTGAGTTGCTCAATACCCGTCAAGACTCCGTACTCTCTAAGGCCAGAACCTTAATTGGTAAGCTCGATGTCAAGCAGAGAACCACGCTAGCCTACAATGGTATGGTTATCGAAATGACGCAGGAAGAGGCTGCTAAGCTTGCGGCCGTGGAAGGTGTTGCTCAGGTTCAGCGAGAAATATTGCGTAAACCAATGACAGATTCTGGTCCGGCAATTATTAAGGCACCAAGTGTCTGGAGTGGTGAGGCCACAGGTACTAAGAGCCAAGGTGAGGGAATGATCGTCGGTATTATTGATACAGGTATCAATACCGATCACCCTTCTTTTGCCGATGTTGGTGGTGATGGATATAACCACAGCAACCCATGGGGGAATGGCGTCTATTCGGGTGATTGTGCCACCGATTCTCCCGAGCTATGTAACGATAAACTGATTGGTGTTCATAGTTGGCCAGCTGTAACTGACCTGTATGTGGATTATGATCTTGATGTCCCCGCCAATGGTGAAGACCACAATGGACATGGTTCCCATACCGCAGGTACAACGGCGGGTAACGTGTTGGTTAATATGAACGTTCCCGATGTTGATGGTGGCGAAACTGGAGTTATATTCGATTCTATGTCAGGCGTTGCGCCACATGCCAATATCGTTTCATATCAGGTTTGTTTACCAGGAGAGGATGATGCCATTGGATTTGGGGGCTGTTTCCCTTCGTTAACCGTGCTGGCGGTTGAACATGCTATTGAGCATGGTATAGATGCGCTAAACTATTCCATTGGTGGTGGTTCTAGTAATCCATGGAACGATGCGGATGCATTGGCATTTCTTTCTGCGCGCAAAGCCGGTATTCATGTCGCGACTTCTGCGGGTAACGATGGCCCAGGACCAGAAACTGTAGGCTCTCCAGGAGATGCACCTTGGATAACCACTGTTGCGGCCTATACGCACGATCGTGATTTTTCAGATAAGACTATTGGTGACTTTACTGGTGGGGATACCGAAGCGCCGAAAGAGCTTACCGGTAAGGCTATGACGGGAGCGTTTTCCGGCTCAATTGTTTATGCCGGTGATTTTGAAAATCCTAATGATCCAGATAATGATCCTGCGCAATGCCTTGAGCCATTCCCAGAGAATACCTTTGCGGCCGATACTATAGTCGTCTGTGATCGCGGTGAAATCGCCCGTGTCGATAAAGGGCGTAATGTTAAGGCTGGTGGTGCCTCTGCTTTGGTTTTGGCCAATGTTATTGGTGGCGCCGATAGTGTCGTAGCTGACGCCCACGTATTGCCAGCGATTCATATTAATGCAGCTCAAGGTGAGCAACTGCGTACCTGGTTAGCCACGGGTAAAGATCATAAGGCCAACATCAGTGGAACTGAGGTTGTTCATGATGACAAGATCGCACGTATAGCTGCCGACTTCACCTCTCGTGGTCCAAACAAGTCTGTTCCTGACGTGATTGCACCGTCGATCGCTGCGCCGGGTGTGAGCATATTTGCGGCCTATGCCAATGAGCAATCTGATGCCTTTAAAGAGAATCCAGATCCAGCTGATTATGGTTTCTTGAGCGGCACATCTATGGCGAGTCCACATATTGCCGGTGCCTTGACGCTGCTTGCGAGTGTTCATCCTGAGTGGACGCCTGCTGAAGTCCAATCTGCGCTTATGATGACGGCTAATCAAGAAACCTTTAAAGAAGATGGTGAGACGCCTTCTGATTTCTTCGATATGGGCGCAGGATATGCCAATGTTGAAGCGGCCGCTAAGACAGGTTTAGTCATGGATGAAACTTATGTTGATTATGTGAAGGCCGATCCTAGTTTGGGTGGACAACCTTCTCAAATTAACTTAGCGACCATGGCAAATGCTAAGTGTGTCGATACCTGTACTTGGACCCGAACCGTTAAGGCGACTAAAGATGGTGCTTGGGCAGCCTCTAGCCTGGGAGTCACCGATGGATTGGTGCTGACGGTAACACCGGCTGCTTTCGAGTTAAAGGCGGGTGAGACCCAAGAGCTGACGGTTACTGCCGATGTCTCAGCAGCGAGTGCAGGTTGGAATTTTGCCAACATTAAGTTGGTTTCCGAAGGCATGCCGGAGGTTAAGTTACCTGTGGCCGTTAAGTCTAATAGTCATAACTTGCCAAATAGCTTATTGATCACCGCTGGACGTCAAAAGGGTAGTTTTACCTATAGTGGTTATGTCTCAGATGAACTGAGCAATATTAAAGTTGGCGCTTATGATAAGGAGAGCGCTTTAACGAAGCCATATGAGATGACAGTTCCAGAAGATGGCTATGACTTTGTAGCACTCGCGTTTAGCGAGAACGTTCCGAATATCACTTTCTCAACCTCTTCTGAGACGGCACCAGATGTGGATCTTCGCATCCTGGATGCTGAATTCCGCAGAATTGGTCGCAGTGCCGGCCCAGACTCAAATGAGTCTGTAAGCTTTATCGACCTTCCGGCTGGCACATATTATGTGGTTGTCGATGGTTATACGGCTTCTACTCCGGGCGGTAGCGATAAGGTAGCTTTATCGCTCTCAGCGATTCAGCCTACAGATGCAACCAAGAGTGATGATGTGGAAGTTACTGTCGATGAAGCTGAGGGTGAGTTTAGCCTGACTTTTAATTGGGACACTAACAAGAGCTCAAAAGGTATGGTCTTCTTAGAGTCGGGTGACGGTTCTGCCATGGTTCAGGTTCCTTATAGCATAGTGCGCAGCAATGATGTGACCCATGTGACTAGTCTGTCTGATGCGATGGAAGCAGGTAAGGCAAGCCGTGTGAGCTTTGACGTTGAGCCTAACTTTACCGATGAGGATAGAGAGTACAGCTTTACCGCTCAGGTATCTACGGGCCATAAGATTGCTAACATCTCTCATGATGGTGTACTGGAAGGTAATACTATCAGCTGGACTGTGCTTCAAAAGGCCGCTTCGGGTGAAAGCCTGTCTGTTGGTTTCGATCTCATTCCAACGAGGGTGGGTACTGCCTATGGTCTTATACTGACTAACGAGAGAGATGGTGACCTTATCGAAGAAAAGCTTAAGTTCGGTGTGGCTGAAGTGGCACCTGTGGCAATGATTGAAGCGCCAAGCTCGGTCGTTGAAAAGACCAGTGTGACCCTTAGTGGTGCTGCATCTTATGACGGTAATGATGACTCGCTGACTTATCAATGGGTTCAAACCGGTGGTGTACCTGTGCGATTCGGTCATGCGGGAGCCTCAATTACCTTTGATGCACCAGCCGTTGACAGCAAAGGTACAATCTTGTCATTTGAGTTAACTGTATTCGATGGTCATGGTAATTCAGACACAAGCAGTACAGTACTAACTGTGACTAAGGCTAGCGATAACGACAATGGCGGTTCAATGGGATGGGTGGCATTGATGCTATTACCATTTGCTTGGATGCGTCGTAAGTCTAAGGCTTAATAATTTATTAAGTAAAAGAACAAAAGGCTAACCTAGGTTAGCCTTTTTTATTAACTGTACTTCAATATATTATCTTTGTTTATCATGGCTTCACGGCGCGGCTGATAGGATTTTGTAAACTGATGAGTGTCTCGGTGGATTGGATCTCATCGATGGATTGGATGCGGTTGATCAGCACATGCTGCAGGCCATCGATCGACTGGCACATCACCTTGACGAAGATGCTGTAGTTGCCCGTGGTGTAGTAGGCCTCGGTGACCTCTTCTAAGGCGTTGAGTTTGGCGATGGCGGCGGGATAGTCGCCGGCGCTCTTGAGGTTGATGCCGATAAAACAGCAGACGTCATAGCCGAGGGCCTTAGGGTTTACCGTGATCTGGGCGCCCGTGATGATGCCCGCCTGTTTCATCTTCTCTACTCGCACATGTATGGTGCCGGCGCTGACGCCGAAACGTTTGGCCAATTCGGCGAAGGGGGTGCGCGCCTCTTCCATAAGCGCCGAGAGGATCTGGTTGTCGAGCTGGTCTCGCTGAAATGAACTATCCATTGCTACATACCGTTTTAAGTCAACATTATGAGGTAATTTACGGTATTGGTTAGCTAACTGCTAATCTTTTAACGAATTAAGTAGATTTTATCGCGAAGCAGGCCCAGTGAATGCCGATAAGTTAACACCGGGCTCTATTGCTCCTCGGTGACATCCGTGAAGGGGATTGGCGTGCTGAAGGTCATAGGCTGTTTGCTGTAGGGATGGGTCAGGTTCAGCGACTGGGCATGCAGCAGCAGTCGCGGTGCCAGGCGTTTGGCCTGCGGGTCGGCGTAGAAGTTATCGCCTAGGATGGGGTGCCCTATGGCCATCATGTGCACGCGCAGCTGGTGAGAGCGACCTGTGATCGGCGTGAGCTTTACCAGGGTCGAGCGCTTGGCACGGCTGACGACCTCGAATAATGTCTTAGATGCCTTGCCGATTTGATGATCCACCTTCTGTTTCGGGCGGTTGGGCCAGTCGCAGATCAGCGGATAGTCGACGCTACCTTGCTCAGTCTTCAGATGGCCGGCGACCCGGGCGTAGTAGATCTTATGGGTCTCGCGATCGCGAAACTGGCGCTTAAGTTCCCGCTCGGCGCTGCGTCTGAGGGCCACCACGATAACGCCTGAAGTCGCCATATCCAGGCGGTGAACTATCTGTGCGTTGGGGTGATCGCGCAGGACGCGGGTGTAGACGCTGTCATGATAGGCGGGGTCGCGGCCAGGCACGGACAGTAGGCCTGAGGGCTTGTTGACCACCAGAATATCTTTATCCTCGTGGAGGATCTCGAGCCAGGGCTCTGTGGGCGGCGCATACACAAAATCAGACATGGCAAACCTTGGGTGTTAAATCGGGCTGCAAAGATACCTTTAGGGCGCGGGCGGTGCAAGTTTTACCCACGAATCCTGCTTGGTTTAGCGGGCCTAAAAGCTGTGGCCATTGACATGCATAATGGCAAAGGTCCAGACCACGAAAGCCAGGCTGAGGTGGATAAAGGCGTAGATGCTCTGATCAAGCCGCTCGATCCCCTTGGCCTGCCAGATCAACTTGCCATGCAGTAAGATGTTGAGGGGAAACAGCATAAACAGCGGGTAGAAGGCGATGGCGCTGTCGTCGCCGAACAGGGCACGCGAGACTATCGACCATAACACCATGAGGGCGGTGACCAATGGCGGCGCGGCGAGTCGGTACTGTTCGGGATAGGGAAACATCTATCATCCTTAACGCTGTGAGATCCTAGTTAGCCGGTTTACGGCCAATATATTGCGCCTTGAAGCAGGGCGTCTCCTCACAGCCTACATTACCTTCGAAAGCGTGCAAAGTCTCCCAGCCATAAAAGCGCTGCGATAATTCGCCTTCGGCCAGCAGGAAGTTGGGGTTCTTGGGTCTGCCCACCTCGGCCTGCTTCGCTATGAAGGTCTCGTAGATGATGAGACCGCCGGGTTTGATGCTCGCTTTGATGAGCTCAAATAGCGGGCGGTGCAGGTAGTTGAACACCAGGACGATGTCATATCGTGACTCGGGGAGTTGTGGCTCGCCGCTTTCCAAGTCGAGCGCTAAGGCCTGACATTGCTTAGGCAGGGCCGCTAGCCTGCCAAGGTCTCTGTCGATAAAGGTGACATGGGCGCCATGGGTGGCTAACCAGAGGCCGTTACGCCCGCTGCCGCAGGCAAGGTCGAGTACCTCGGGATGGCTATCGAGTTCGAGAAGCTGGCTGCTTTGTGTCAGCAGCGGTGCGGCTTCAGCCCTTAATCTCTTTTCGTCCATCGAGGCGTCGTCCATGAATTACTGAGAAATGTCTGAGCCCAGCCGGGCCGTGGGAGACGATCACCGACAGCAAAACGATGGCGATCAGCAGCTCGGGCTTGTAGTTAGCGAAGGGAATAAACAGTGCCAGCAGGCAGAGTTTCACCAGGGTCAATACGCCCTTTAGCTGGATCAGCCAGCGCCAGTCTCTGACCACTTCCCAGAGCATCAGCAAACTACCTGTGCTCATGGCCAAGATCCAGTAATTGCACCACAGGCTTTTATCCACTCCGAGTAAGATGCCGCCACCGGCACCTGTGATACCTAAGATGTGCAGGGCGCGCAGGCTTGTCTTGCTCAGGCGTTGCAGCCAAAACTGTTTCTCGGAAATCTGCTTGTGCTTTTGACTCATGGGGCGAAAGAAGACTGAAAATTTGCGCCAGCTTAGCAGGAAATCGGCATAAAACACATTGACGGCTCACAAAGTTAACTATTTCGTGATCTAAGCGCGATTTATCTTTGCTAAGTCACATATTTCCTTGGCTATAATGGAGCCAAGACAGGCAGGGGCTTTGTGATACTAGGGTGACAAATCACTGTCTAATGTTGAATCACTTTTAGGTAGCTAAGATGAGAATAGGTTTTTTTAGTGCTAAGCACTATGACATGGAACATTTCAACCGCACCAACCAGGCCTTTGGCGCTCAGATTGAGTATTTCGACTATCGCCTCTGTATGCAGTCGGTCAAGCTGGCCTATGGTTTCGAGGTGATCTGCGCCTTCGTCAACGATTCGCTATGTGAAGAGGTATTGGTAGAGCTAGCTAAAAATGGCACTAAGATCATTGCGATGCGCTGCGCAGGATTTAATAACGTCGATCTCGAGGCAGCCAAACGCCTGGGGATCAGGGTGGTGAACGTTCCCGCCTATTCGCCCGAGTCGGTAGCCGAGCATACTGTGGCCCTGATGCTGACCCTGAATCGTAAGGTGCACAAGGCCTATCAACGTACCCGCGATGCCAACTTTTCCCTCGAGGGGCTGGTGGGCTTCAACATGTATGGCCGCACAGTCGGTGTGATCGGCACGGGTAAGATAGGTGTGGCGACCATCAAGATCCTGCTGGGCTTCGGCTGTAAGGTTGTGGTTTACGACCCTTATCCTAACCAGGCGGTGCTGGATATGGGCATCGAATATCTGTCGCTGGACGAGCTCTACGCGGTGAGCGACATCATCAGCCTGCATTGTCCTCTGACCAAAGAGAACCATCATCTGCTCAACAAGGCAAGCTTCGATAAGATGAAGCCTGGTGTCATGGTGATCAACACCAGCCGTGGCGGCTTGCTAAATGCCTTCGATGCCATGGAGGCGCTCAAGACGGGGCAGATTGGTTCCCTCGGGCTGGACGTGTACGAGAATGAGAAAGAGCTCTTCTTCGAGGATAAGTCGAACCAGATCATCCAGGACGATGTGTTCAGACGCCTGTCGGCCTGCCACAACGTGATCTTTACCGGTCACCAGGCCTTCCTCACCGAAGAGGCGCTGGGCGCCATTGCCCACACCAGCCTGACCAATGTGCGTCAGCTGCTCGATGGCGAAGCGTGTCCTAACCAGCTATTTTAACTTCTTTCGCTACTTTAATTTCGTCAGCCGGGTTTCACCTGACAAGGGGAGCCCAGGCTGATAACTTAAGGATAAGTTTATTGGCCTGAGGACAAGATTATGATGGTAAAACAGGAAGTTCACGACATAGACACGCCCACGGGCACCATGCGCTGTTATCTCTATCGTCCCGACAGCGAGGGCTTGTTCTCGACGATCATCTTCTATTCGGAGATTTTTCAGCAGACCGCGCCCATCGCTAGGGCCGCGACCATGTTGGCCGGTCACGGTTTCGTGGTCTTGGTGCCGGAAGTTTTCCATGAGCTCAACCCCATAGGCACTGTATTGGCCTATGACGATGAGGGTAAAGACAAGGGCAATCAGGATAAGTTTACCAAGGCGCTGGAACATCACGACAGTGATACCCAGGCCCTAGTCGACTTTGCCATGAGCCAGCCCTTCTGCACCAATCAGGTCGGTGCCATGGGCGTCTGTATCGGCGGTCATCTGGCCTACCGCGCCGCGCTGAATATCGACGTGGTCGGTGCCTTCTGTCTCTACCCTACGGACATCCACTCCGGCACCCTGCCGGCCAATCCGGGTAATGATTCCCTGAGCCGCACCGGAGATATCGAGGCGGAGTTGGTGCTGGTGTTTGGTAAGCAAGACCCCCATGCGCCGAGCGAGGGACGCAGGCTCATCTATGACAGACTCACTGAGACGGGGCGCAAGTTTACCTATCTCGAGGTCAATGCCCAGCATGCCTTTATGCGTGATGAGGGAGACAGATACGATCCCGCGTTGGCACTGCAGATCTATCAGCAGGCGGTGGCCTTCTTCCATCGGGTGCTGCGCTAAGCTGCGTGCGTAAAAAGTGAATAGAACAAAAAGGCGAATCTAAGGTTCGCCTTTTTACTTTAGTCGAGACAATCCGCGCTAGAGGGTAGCTAGAGCCATTTGCGGCGCCTGAATAGCCAGATCAGTACTGCCGTGATGGTGAGCATCACCCCCCAGACGATGAAGTAGCCATCTTTGTGTTTCAGCTCTGGGATATACTCGAAGTTCATGCCATAGATACCGGCGATAAAGGTCAGCGGCACGAAGATGGCGGTGATGATGGTCAGTACCTTCATGATGTTGTTTAGCCTGTGGGCGCTGATGGAGATGTAACCGTCGATCAGATCGCTTGAGACCTGATAGAAGAGGTCCGCTAGGCTGGCCGCCCTGTGTTGATGCTCGCACACGTCGTTGATCTCATGGTAGAGGCTGTCGTCGAAGGGGATAGAGGGCTCGCTGCGCAGGCTGTCGAACAGCTCCACATGGTAGTGAAAGTTGCGTCTCAGGCGGGTGAGATCTGTCTTGTAGAGCACCACCTCGGCCAAGATCTTATCGTCTGCGGTGGTGAGCATCACGGTTTCCAGCTCCTCTAACCGGCTCTCGAGGTCGAACAGGATCTTATGATAACGCTTGATCACGTAGCGGCTGAGTTTCAGCGCCACGGCGCCTGTGTTTTGCAGCGACAGCTCGCCCGCCTCCAGCGAGGTCATGGTGCGCTCGATGGAGAGCGAACGTTTGCTGTGGCGGGTCACGATAAAACGCGGCCCCACAAACAGCGCCAGCACTATGTTGTCGCAGTTGATGGAGTCAGAGTCGGCCGACAATCCCCTAAGCAGAATAAAGGTATGGTCGTCGAAGTCCTCTATCTTAGGAGGATGGCGATCCCGCGAGGCGTCCTGCAGCGCCAATGGGTGCAGGCCGAAATCCCGCTGCAACGACTCGCTCAGCTCGCTGTCTATCTCGCCGTCGATATTGAGCCAGAGTATGGTGTCGTCCCTCTGCTGCCAGCTGGCGACCTGAGACGCGTCGCCCCGGGTGAGCGAATTATTTTGCGGATCATAGAGTAATGTCGTGAGCATCGCGGCCCCCTGTGGTTAATCGCTTTGTACTTGAGTATGGTCTTTCTCGGGCGATTCGCTCAAGGGCTTGGCCTGAGTGTACGCCTGAGTCAGTTTCAATACCCCTTTCTGTAGCATCAGGTTGTTAGGGTAGGTGATGGTGATGCCGTCGCTACGTTCGATCAGCACATGAAACAGGCTGATCTCGGCGATGATGCCGCTGACATCTTCATCTTTGTCGATAATCTTGATGCGATCGCCAATACGATAGGGGAAGACGAAGAAGATCAAGATCCCGGCGGTGATGTTACTCAAAATTGACCATTGGGCCACCAAGGCCACGCCAAGCACGGCAAATACCGAGGAGATAAACAGCGACACCTGCTGATATTCGATGCCGAGTGAAATCACCCAGAGACAGGCGATGATGATAAACAGCAGGTAGGTAATATATTGGGTCACCATCTTGGTGCGTTTAAAGGAGACCTGTTTGGACTCGGCCAGCTTGGCGATCCAGTTGGTGAGCAGACGCTGGGCGAAGATGAAGATGCCTATGTAGAGACAGCTGACGAGTAGGGTTTGTGTCATGGTAAATTGCAAATGAGCCAAAGATTTCAAACAAATACTACAAGGCTTGCCCGATTGCAACGCGAGAATGATGGGCCGAATGAACGTAGGGGGCTCGGCATCGGAGGAGGCTGCTTAGCTCTTATCCTTAATTCACGAACTAAACCCGCGCGCCTGCCTCACGTTTTGTATAAGGCTCTGTAAAATGTTTCAGGAAAGGGATCTGCCTGCTGTTGTGTGCGCAGTTGCCTTTGCTGTTGCCTTTGCCGTTGTGGGGGCTTTTGCGGCATACTAGCGCCTTTATTTCGCCTAACCTTTGTTGCGTTTGAAAACCTGCGCCTAAGATGAGGCGTCCCTGCGGAGAGACAGATGTCAGACTATAACACCCTATATACCGGCGAAGATGACCACGGCCCACTCCTGGTCATGGAAGATAAGGAGGTTCGCCTGCTCTCCTTTGGGGATAACGATGAGCAGAGCAAGCTGCTCAAGTCGGCGCTGCATGTGCCCATGCATACCTATCTGCAGGCCATGTTGCTGGTGCTGCTGTTTATCAAGCCTAAACGCGTCATCGTACTCGGCCTGGGTGGTGGCGGCCTCATTCATGCACTGCGTAATTTCGACCGCGGGATTAATATTACCGCGGTAGAGCTGAGGGAGGCGGTGATCGAGGTGGCCAAGCGTTATTTCTGGTTGCCGCTGGGTAAGAAGCTCAACCTGATTCATCAAGATGCCAATGCGTTTCTGGCAGACGGGGATCATAAGAAGGCTGACGTGATCTTCGCCGACATCTACCATGGCGACGGCGTGGACGAGCAGCAGCTTAGCGAGACCTTTATCGCTAACGCCGCCGCCCTGCTCAAGAGTGAAGGTTATCTGGTGCTTAACTGCTGGAAGGAGCATAGTCGTAACGCCACCCTGCTGGCCCTGTTACAGAAACACTTTAGCGACGTGCGCGCCTGCCTGACGGGTGGTGGTAACTGGGTGGTGCTCGCCGGTAAACAGGCGCGCCAGATAAGTGCCAGCGGCCTTAAGGCGGAGGCGCAGCAGTTGTCGCTGCTGCTGGACTTTCAGTTGGGCCGCAGCCTGACCCGCTTCGAAACCTGGGAGTGAGACCGACTCGCTCCCCTTAATCGGTTTTATGTCGTCATGCCAATGATAATCTTAAAAACCGATTAGCATGATAGCTTTTATCCGTTATATTTAATTATCCAGTCTCGTTATTATCTCCTCATCGACAACGAACACGGGGTCAAGGCAAACGCCTCACCCCACAAACTTACTCTTAATAACGAGCACTGGAGCAAGCAATGACTCAATCTATCATCAACACCGAAATCAAGCCTTTCTCAGCCACTGCATATCACAAGGGCGATTTCGTCTCTGTGACTGAGCAAGACCTACTGGGTAAGTGGTCTGTGGTTTTCTTCTACCCTGCCGACTTCACCTTCGTCTGCCCAACAGAGCTGGGTGACATGGCTGACCATTACGAGAAGCTACAGTCTATGGGTGTTGAAGTTTACTCTGTGTCTACCGACACTCACTTCACTCACAAGGCGTGGCACGATAGCTCAGACACTATCGGCAAGATCAACTACCCAATGATCGGCGACCCAACGGGTGTTATCTCACGCAACTTCGGCGTGATGATCGAAGAGGAAGGTCTGGCGCTGCGCGGTACCTTTGTGATCAACCCAGAAGGTCAGATCAAGGTTGCCGAGATTCACGACCTGGGTATCGGTCGTAGCGCTTCTGAGCTGGTTCGTAAGATCCAAGCGGCTCAGTATGTTGCGACTCACGACGGTGAAGTTTGCCCGGCAGCATGGCAGCCAGGTGAAGAGACCCTAGCGCCTTCACTGGACCTAGTTGGTAAGATCTAAGATCTTCCTCCTCAAGGTCGCCCGGGTCTCATCATCTCGGGCGACCCGGCGAAAGCCAAAGTAGTTTAATCATCATTCTTTTTCATTGCCGGTTCACCTCCCCCTGCATGCGAGCCGGCAATTTTTCCCTATGTTTTTGGCTCCCTTCTGGGGGCCACTTTTTCCTAGGAGTTATCATGTTAGATGCGAATGTGAAAAATCAGCTGACTACCTATCTGCAAAACCTCAAGCGCCCAGTTGAACTTGTCGTATCGGCAGATGAGCGTCCTAAAGCAAAAGAGTTATTGTCGCTGGCAACCGATATTGCCGCGCTTTCAGAATTAGTGTCATTGACCGAATCTGTGGGTGAGCGTACCCCGTCGATGACTGTGACTAGCCCTGACACCGGCAGTCAGATCCATTTCGCCGGCCTGCCAATGGGCCATGAATTTACCTCTCTGGTGCTGGCCCTGCTGCACACAGGCGGCCATCCGATCAAGCTCGCACCTGAGGTGATAGAGCAGATCCGCGACCTGCCGGGCGAGTATCGCTTCGAGACCTATGTGTCACTCAGCTGTCAAACCTGTCCCGAGGTGGTGCAGGCGCTCAACATGATGTCGGCGATCAACCCTAACATTCAAAACACCATGATAGACGGCGCCCTGTTCCAGGATGAAGTGAACGAGCGCAACATCATGGCGGTACCCTCTGTCTACCTGAACGGCGAGCCGTTTTCTGTCGGTGGTATCAGCGTGGTCGAGATCCTCAATAAGCTGGACGTCAATGCGGCCAGCCGTCAGGCGGAAAAGCTCAGCCAGAAAGAGGCTTTCGACGTGCTGGTGGTCGGCGGTGGCCCGGCTGGCGCATCGGCGGCCATCTATGCGGCCCGTAAGGGACTGAGAACCGGCATCCTGGCGGACAAGTTCGGTGGTCAGGTGGCAGAAACCGTGGGCATCGAAAACTTTATCTCGGTCAAGGCGACCGAGGGGCCTAAGCTGGTGGCTAACCTGGAAGCCCATGTTCACGACTATGATGTCGATATCATGGATAACCAGCGCGCCCTGAGCCTGAAGTCAGGCGAGCTGTTTGAGATCCAGACCGAAAGTGGCGCACTGCTGCGCAGCAAGACGGTACTTCTGGCCACGGGCGCTCGCTGGCGCGAGATGAATGTGCCGGGCGAGAAAGAGTATCGCGGCAAAGGCGTCGCCTACTGCCCGCACTGTGACGGCCCGCTGTTTAAGGGCAAGCGCGTCGCTGTGATTGGCGGTGGTAACTCGGGCATAGAGGCGGCCATAGATCTGGCCAATATCGTCGAGCATGTTACCGTGCTGGAGTTCGACAGCAAGCTACGCGCCGACGAGGTGCTACAGCGTAAGGCGGCCTCCATGGGCAACATAGAGATCATCACCCAGGCGATGACCACAGAAGTGGTGGGCGATGGCACCCGGGTACAAGGCCTGAACTACACAGACAGAGCCACGGGTGAGCAGCACCATGTTGCCCTGGCGGGTATCTTCGTACAGATAGGTCTGGTGCCTAACGCCGAGTGGCTCAAGGGCACAGTAGATCTTAGCGAACGCGGCGAGATCATCGTCGATGCTAAAGGCCAGACGTCATTGCCAGGCGTATTCGCCGCGGGCGATGTGACCAACTCTGCCTTTAAACAGATCATCATCGCGATGGGCAGCGGCGCAACGGCCTCTCTGGGCGCCTTCGATTACCTAATCCGTCTCGGCGAGCCTGCGGACGCGGAAGCCGCCTAAAGGTACAAAATGCCACAAAATAAACAGTCAGCTTTATGCTGGCTGTTTTTTTTTTCATCTTTATAATTACTTAAGCTTATGACGAAAGCAGAAGAGGGCGGGCACAGACACGATGAATAGTAAGCCAAAAAGCTTTGACGAACTCCTAGTCCAAGAAACCCACATCTATCTTTGCCGCTCGGTAAAATGGACCGCCTATCTCTCCGTGTTTCTGCTTGTCGCCATCTTCCTTGCGTCCATGCTACAGATGAATAGCCTTCTGACGCTGCCGGATCTTCTGGTGCTGCAAATGCCGACCCTATGCATCGCCCTGTTTGGTCTGGCGGGGATCCTCTATCGTCAGCCAGAGCAGCATCGCATGGGGCTGGTGCTGGCCTATCTCTTGGTGTTAGAGGTCGCCTGGATCTACTTTGTGGTGGGCCATTACTGGCTCACCAGCTCCTATAACCTGTTGGGTGAATATGGCTCTCTTGCCACAGTCGATTCGGTAACCGACGTGCTGCTATTTACCTTCGCCATCTCTCTTTTCCCGGTGCGCCGCTGGCTCCTAGTCAGTGTGGTGCCTCTGCTGTTGGTCAGCCTGGTGACCCGGCTTATCGAGATCCCGGAAAATCCTATCTTTGCCCTGACCAAGTTTGTCTGTCTCTTGGTGATCATCATTACCGGGCAGAAGGTGCTGCTGCAATGGTTTCGTAAGGCAATCTTGCGCGACGCCGAGAAACAGCAGCTGTTGCAGCAGTTTAAGCGTATGGCGCTTATCGATGGTCTAACTGACCTGAGTAACAGGCGTCATTTCGATGAGGTGCTCGCCCTGGAGATCAAGGCCGCCGAGCGCACCGGTGACCCCCTGAGCATGATCCTGTTGGACGTGGATTTCTTCAAGCGCCTCAACGACAGCCTGGGCCATAGCGATGGCGATCGCTGTCTGATAAGGCTGGGTGAGGTGTTACACGGGGTGGCCTCCCGGCCTCGGGATCTGGCGGCGCGCTACGGCGGCGAGGAGTTTGCCATCATTTTGCCCGATACAGATCTCAGTGGTGCGCGTCATATTGCCGAGCAGATACGTTATGAGCTCAAGGACGCCGAGATCCCCCATCCAGACTCGCCCCTCGGCACCTATGTCACCGTCTCTCAGGGCGTCTGCCTATGGCAGCCGGGGTTAGATGCGGATGAGCTGCTGGCCAGCGCCGATCAGCTTCTCTATCAGAGCAAGGCGCAGGGACGGGATAGATTCAGCGCTGGGGTGGCCAAGGGGGAGGCGGCAGAAGATAAGGTCGTCAGTTCCTACCTGTCTTGAGGGCGCCACTGTAAGGCGCCCATAAGGCTAGCTGTATTTGGCGTCTATGGCCTTGAGCGAGCGTAAAAACAGCCCCAGGCCGCCAATTGCAAGCACCAGTATGACCAAGAGATCGAAGGTGGTCATGGTCCTGAGGTTGAATCTGACGCTGGAGAGCACACCAAAAATAAGCGCCGTGAGTGACCCCAGGGTCAATAGCCAACCCAGCAGGTTTCTGGCGTTGTAGAAGATGATGCCTATGCCGAAGATCAGCGGGATCAGTATGGTGCCGCCAGTGATCCCCATGCCACCGACGTTGTAGAGTCGATAGCCAAGGCTAAAGTTTGAGGTCACTGAAATGGCGTTCAGCAGCAGGTAGAAACCACCGCACATCATCACCAGGCCTACTAAAAACAGGCCTATCCCTCCGGAACTGCCGCCGGCTCCTCGCATCTTGTTGTCCTCCATAATTAATCTTCCACTATTTGTGACTAGCTTTCTGTGCCTTGCTGTCTGTAACTTGATATCTGTAACCAGCTTTGGCGCCCAATGCTGTTTGAGATGCACGCCTTGGCATATCGCAGGGTCGGCCCAGCTTAGTATTTTTTACCGCGTTAGCCAAATATCTTTGTTAGATGTCGGCAAGCCTTGAGGCAGGCAAGGGGAGTGATGAGCCTGAGGCAACATCAAATTGCGACAAATGAGGGCCATAAAAAAAAGCCCTCATGATGAGGGCTTTGCGAAGTTCGCTCTGATCTAAGCTGTGGTATTAATGTTGTGACCACTATTTCCCACAGGCCCAGCGCTAGGCGCCGAGTCAACCGCTTCAATCAGTTGTAGTGCAATCTCTCCCTCTGCCTGCTGCTGCTCTTTGGCGAGCTGTGCAACTTTAACCCCAACGCTTCCATTGCTTAGATTAGGTTGTAGATTACTGGTTCCAACTGTTATTGCCATGATTACCGCCTTAAACTGGGTGAGAGCCTACTTACGTTGAGACTATGGTTAATCGAAATACTTCGCACAGATTAACCATAGTGCTATCGGCAGCGTTTGGGAAAACTTTAGCCTTTGCCAAATTAACTGGTGGCGCCGCGTCTCTCTATCAATTTGCGTCCCATGCTGATGATGAAGGTCAGGCCGATGGAGGCGAAGATCAAGCCAATGGCCAGGCCGGCATTTTGCAGCGCGGTCGGATCCAGGGCCAGCATGCCGCCCAGGCCAATCATCATGATCCCCGACATCAGCTTCAGTGTCTGCCCCTCTTTCTCGGTGAGCTTGCGCTTACCCAGGGTGGCGCTGAAGGCGATCACGATAGCCGCCAGCGGGATCACATAGACTATGTTGTAGAAGGCCAGGTAGAGGTAGCGCTCGAATGCCGGCAGCTCATGCATAGATAAGACGCTGGTGTAGATCATCGGGAAGCCTGCGGTGCACAGCAGCTCATAGGCGTTGGCCAATATAGCCAAGACCACAGTGCCGGCAATCATCGCCGCCATGCTGCTGGCGCTGGTGAGTTTACCCATGCGCTTGATAAGCCCGGTGCGGTTTTCCGCCGACATGGAGAGGCTGACCTCGCCCTTGGTGAAGAAGTATTCCTTGATGTTGATGGCACCGGCGACCAACGCCATCAGGCCGGCCCCGAGTATGATGAGGCCACCATCGCTCCCCGCGCCCAGCAGCTCGAAGATGTTGAGCCAGGCGATCATAAACAGGAAGTAGATAAAGCCCGAGAAGAAGACGAAGATGCCGCCGACGATCAGCATGCGGCTGCGGCTCTTGGCGTTAACCATGATAGAGAGCAGAAACAGCAGCACGAAGAAGGCGCAGGGGTTAAAGGCATCGACCCCGGCCAGCACCACGGTCAATACAGGTAGTGAGAGCTGCTCTGGCGCCACCACGCCGATCAGTGGCAGCTCTATAGGCTGTACCTTAGTGACGGGCGCGGCAGGTGAGCTTTCTTCCAGCCCCAGGTCACAGGTACCGGGTTCGCTACTGGCGCTACAGGTGGCAAACAGCGGCTCGCCCTCAGCGGATGCCATGCCTGTCTGGGCCGCCTGATCATTGTCAGCTACTACACCACCCAGGGCGCGGTAACAGGCCTTGAGCTGCTGCAGAATAAATTGCCCCGTCACGGCTTCGCTGCTGTAGCCTACGGTCGCCTGTTCACAGGCGGCGATATAGGGCACGGAGCGGGCGGCAACCTTGGTCTGCTCGGCGATCGCCTGCCATTTTTCCTGAGTCCCCGCCTGAGACACCATGTGTGACTCCAGCTCTATCCAGGGATACTTTTCCGGCAGACTGTCGATGAAGGGGTGCGCCTCGGCGCAGTGCGGGCAGGTCTTAGACCAGAAGAAATAGAGCTTAATCTTCAGCTGGCCGTCGGCGTCGACATAATGCCAGGTGGCATTCTGAGACGCAGTGTGTTCCTCGGCCTGTGCGAAGCTGGGTAGTGCGCTCGAGAGTAACAGAAAACAAAACATCAGGGCTCTAAACATAATCCCTCCCCGGGGCTGACTTGCCAAAAGACGATGACAAAGGCGTGAATCCTCTAGGGACAGTTTACTGCGGGCGCTGGGGGAGACTAAGTTTATGTTTAAGATTTGCAACGCAAATCTTGAAATGTACAGGAAGTGTTAACTGGCGCGGATTTTTGTCTATCGTCAAGCTGCCGCCTCGCCAATTTTGAGGGAGGCGACCTGTCGACTAGAACCTGTTTAGCAGGGGCGTGATTAGCTAAGGCTTATTGGCTACAGCTTACCCCTTGAGGCGCTTACTTTAACTGGTGACGGCTGGGGTCTACCGTGCTGGCGATGGTGGTTTCGCTCTCGCCCTGCTGGCACCAGTGAAGGCTCAGGGTGCGGGTGTCTTCCTTGCTGGCCGTCAGCAGCTTAGTG
The DNA here is from genome assembly GCF_019457575.1 of Shewanella alkalitolerans. Classification (NCBI taxonomy): domain Bacteria; kingdom Pseudomonadati; phylum Pseudomonadota; class Gammaproteobacteria; order Alteromonadales; family Shewanellaceae; genus Shewanella; species Shewanella alkalitolerans. The sequence continues at coordinate 909,874 of NZ_CP080422.1, forward strand.
ACTACAGGCTGGTTGTAGTCGGCCTTAGTCAAGAAGGTCTTGACCCGTTCGATGCGGCGGTTGGCGAGCCAGAGGTTATAGTCTCTGATCTTCTTATCTGTCTCGCCCTTATAGAGGGGAAACTCCAGCAGCAGGTAACCGCTGTCGGCTTGAGTCTTCTCGATCAGCGACTGCAACTGTTTGGCATATCGGCTATCGAAGTAAGAGCTGTTTTTCTCAAAGGGAATGTCGCCAAAGCTGATGTTTTGCGGGCAGGCGGCACTGGCTTGGGCGGCAAAGAGAAATGACAACATCACTAGCAGCAATTGCTTCATAGTGAACACCTCCATTGTGTTTTTTAGTGTATCGAGCTGAATAGTGGGGGGAATTTAGGGGATTATCGCTCGAAAAGCAACCATCTTTGTTGGTGGAAAGGTGCGGAAATTTCAGCCTTTTTGAGTATTTAACCTAGCGTCAGGATTCAGTCGAGCCGCATCTAGATGGTTTTACTTAGTTATTTGATTAAGTCTCTGTAAAGATGACAGATTATTGACTAACTATGCAGTGAAAAATTTTTTTGATAATTTTTCACTTTGGCCTGCGCATGGCGTAAACTTGGTAAAAGTTGTGTGCAATTTAATGATGGCGTTCCAATTCATGAGTCAATCCACGAGCCAAGATATTCAGCCTAATCCCCTGGCCCTCGAAAACCAGGTCTGCTTCTCGCTTTACAGCGCCGCCAATGCCATGGTGCGTGCCTACCGCCCTCTGCTGGAGGCGTTGGACTTGACCTATTCCCAATATCTGGCGATGTTGGTGTTGTGGCAGGAGCCGGGGATCAGCGTCAAGACCTTGGGTGAGCAGCTTCACCTGGACTCGGGCACCCTGACACCTCTGCTAAAACGATTGGAAAGCAAGGGCCTGGTGACCCGAGGTCGCAGCGAAGCCGACGAGCGGGTGCGGGTGTTGCAGCTAACCGACGCAGGCCGTGAGCTGCAGCAGCAGGCCCGGTCGATCCCTATGCAGATGCGTTGCAAACTTGGGGGCGAGCCCGAAGAGTTTGCCGAACTCAAGCGCCTGTGTGACAAGGCCTACCGTTATCTGGATGCGTCGAGTCAGGGTTAATCTAATTAGATTCATAAAGCGAAAGGATGCGATATGCAAGCAGTGGATTTAGTGGTGATTGGTGGCGGCATTACCGGAGTGGGTATCGCCCAGTGTGCCCAGGCCGCCGGCTACTCTGTGGTGCTGCTTGAGAAGGATAATCTGGGCGAGAAGACCTCGTCGAACTCCAGTAAGCTGATCCACGGCGGCCTGCGTTACTTAGAGTCGGGTCAACTTGGCCTGGTGCGCCAATCCCTGAGTGAGCGCAAGGCGCTGCTGACACTGGCGCCCGAGCTGGTAAAGCCAGTGCCTTTCTATATTCCTATCTATCGTGGCAGCCAGCGCGGCCCGCTGGCCATTCGCGCCGGGCTGAGTCTGTATGCTTTGCTGAGCGAGCTGGATCCCCTGGGCCAGTTTCAGTCTGTGCCGGCCAGTCGCTGGAGTGAGCTTGCCGGTCTCAAGCTCAAGGGGCTGCGCGCCGTGTTTCGTTACTGGGATGCCCAGACCGACGATGGCGCCCTGACTAGCGCTGTGGCCCAGAGTGCCAAGCAACTGGGAGCTGAGTTGCTGACTCAGGTCAGCTTGGAGCAGATAGAGCACAGGCCAGACTCCTGCATCGTCAGCTTCAGCCATAAGGGTGAATCGCGGCGCCTCAGCAGCCGCTGCGTCATCAATGCCACCGGGCCCTGGGTCAATCAGACGCTCGAGCGGGTCATCCCTAAGGTGGAAGTATCGCCGGTGGAGCTGGTACAGGGGAGTCACCTGGTGCTGGATATCCCCGCCCCCAGCGGCATCTTCTACCTGGAGTCTATCTTCGATAAGCGGGTGGTGTTTGTCATGCCCTGGCAGGGTAAGACAATGATAGGCACCACAGAGACACCAATCGATGCGGTGGACGCGGCGGGCGTGACGCCGGCCGAGGAGGCCTATCTGCTGGGGATCTACCGCCACTATTTCCCCCTGAGTGAGAATGATGGCGCGCTCGAAGAGCGCATCACAGGGCGATACTGCGGCGTACGCGTGCTGCCCAAGCAGGGCGGCGAGGCGTTCGACCTGCCAAGGGATACCATGATGCTGTCGCGCGATACCCATCCCAACCTGCTCACCGTCTATGGCGGCAAGCTGACCACCTTCAGGCACACGGCCAAGGAGGCGCTGGCCTGGGTCAAGAGTCGTCGCGGCCCCAAGCCGATATGCGCCGATGTCGATAAGTTGCGCCTCACTCCCGTGACAGATGAGGCGCCATCAAGCGAGTCGACCACGGCGAAAGGTGATTTTTCTCCTCAAAAAGGCTAAAGTAGGGCGCCTTTTTTAAGCCAAGCTGCGAGCAAACCATCCGTGAAGTGTGCCTATTTCGATGCTAATCAGTGTCTTTCCTGTCGTCATCTCAAGACGCCCCTGAGTGATCAGGTGGCGGCGAAAACGGCGACCCTGGAAGCATTGCTGAAAGATCTGCCGGTGGAGCAGTGGCTTCCTCCCGTGGTGGGGCCAGAGAGCGGTTTTCGTAACAAGGCCAAGATGGTGGTATTGGGCGCCGCCCATCAACCTATATTGGGGCTGGTGAGCCCAAGCGGCGAGGCGGTGAGCCTGTGTGATTGCAGCCTCTATCCTCAGGATATGCAGCAGTTGCTGCACCGATTAGAGGCGTTCGTGCGCCAGGCTGGCATCCCGCCCTATAGGGTCGATAAGGCCAAGGGCGAGCTTAAATTTATCCTGCTGACCCGCAGTCAGGTACGCGGCGAGTATATGCTGCGTTTCGTGATGCGCTCGGAGCAGGCCATCCCCCGCATCGAACGCGAACTGCCAAAACTGCTAGCAGAGCACCCTGAGATCAAGGTGGTGTCGGTGAATTTGCAGCCCGTACATATGGCAATTTTGGAGGGAGAGGAGGAGATCTTCCTTACCGAGGCGACTCGGCTGGAGGAGGAGTTTAATGGCGTGCCCCTCTACATTCGTCCCAAGAGCTTCTTCCAGACCCATCCCGAAGTGGCGGCCAAGCTCTACCTGAGCGCGCGGGAATGGACTCGTGAGCTGGCGCCTAAATCGATTTGGGATCTCTTCTGTGGCGTCGGCGGTTTTGGCTTGCACTGCGCCTCGAAAGAGGTGGCCCTGACCGGCATAGAGATCGAGGCCGAGGCGATCGCCTGTGCCAAGATGTCGGCCGAGACGCTGGGGCTTGATAAGGTACGCTTCACCGCGCTGGACTCGACCAGCTTTGCCAGCGACAGCCGCAGCGAAGAGAAGCCGGAACTTATCATAGTCAACCCGCCCAGACGCGGTATCGGCGAGGCCCTGTGCCACTCCCTGAGCGAGTTTGCCCCTAAGGCAATTCTCTACTCCAGCTGTAATCCCAAGACGCTGGCCAAAGATCTACATTGCATCTCAGGCTACCGGGTGACCAAGGTGCAGCTGTTTGACATGTTCCCCCACACAGATCATTTCGAGGTGCTGGTGATGCTACAGCGCATCGGCGAGTAACCGGCCAAGTTTCTAATATTGGCCCTCGAGTCTCTTTAGTCGGCTGTCATCAGGCTGTCACCTGTCTGTCATAATCTAATTAACCTGTATTTCAAAAGGCGGCGCGTAACTTAGCGGCGCGGCCAAATCTCGGCTCAGGCTTGACGGAGGATGACAACTTGGGTGAGGTATTTAAGCAGTTTCTGCTCCTGGGACTGATGAGTTTCGGCGGGCCGGCGGCGCATATCGGGTATTTCAAGCGGCGCTTCGTCGATGATCTCGGCTGGCTGGAGGCCGAGCGTTTTGGCGCCATAGTCGCCATGAGTCAGGTGATCCCCGGGCCGGGCTCGAGCCAGGTGGGCTTCGCCATCGGCCATCACAGGGCAGGACTTCCCGGCGCGCTCGCTGCCTTCCTGGGTTTTACCTTGCCCTCATTTCTGCTCCTCTATCTTATGGCGGTGGCTAGCCTGAGCTGGCTGGATACCAGCTGGTTTCAGGGGCTGATCCATGGCCTCAAGCTGATGGCGGTCGTGGTGGTGACGGATGCCGTGCTGAGCATGTTTAAGCAGTTCTGTCGTCGCGGCGTCACCCGGCTACTTATGTTGCTCTGCGCCTCGCTCACCCTGTTTGTCGGCACCCTGGCCAGCCAGCTAGGCCTGTTGATCTTGGCCGCAGTTATCGGCGCCGTCTGGCTGGCACCATCGGCGCTTCAGGGCATAGAGCAGGATGCTGGGCAGCAAGGTGCGAATGGAGGAGAGGGCGTCTCAGTGGATACCTTACGGCCGCAGATGCTGCCGCTTATGCTGTTTATCCTGCTGTTTGGTCTGTCACTCTTCTGGCTAGGGTCTGGCCATAGCCTGTCTCAGCTGTTTGCCCAGTTTTATCAGGCCGGTGCCCTGGTGTTTGGTGGTGGTCATGTGGTGCTGCCGTTGCTTGAGGCCAGTGTCGGTCAGCAACTGACCAGCGAGCGGTTCCTGACGGGTTATGCCTTGGCTCAGGCGGTGCCCGGCCCTATGTTTACCCTGGCGGCCTTTCTCGGCGCAGAGTCATGGCTGGAGTCGCCGCTGCAGGGGGCCCTGGTAGCGACACTCGCCATCTTCCTCCCGGGATTCTTGCTGCAACTCTCTTTGCTGCGCAGCTGGCATGGCCTGATGGGGCGGGCGAGATTTCGCGGCGCCATCATGGGACTCAACGCCGCCGTGGTGGGCCTGCTGCTGGCGGCGCTTATCTCGCCTGTGATAACTAGTGCCATCCTCGCTTGGCCCGATGCTCTCTTAGTACTGATAGGACTGGCCTGGCAGCTGCGTTATCGACCCAGCATTCTCATGCTATTGCTGAGTTTCGCGCTGGCGGGGATGTTGCTCGGCGTGCTGGCTGGGCTGTTTTAGGATGAGACAAGTTTAACGCAGCGGCGAGCCGGGTCTATTTTGCTGGCTGATTGCGCCAGAGCAGGGTGAGGCTGGCACCGCCTAGCTCTTCGGACTTTGCCACCTCTAACCGGCCCTGATGCCAGATGGCGATCTTGCGTGCTATGTAGAGCCCAAGGCCGTAGCCCGAGCCGTCGGATTGTTCCTTGTCCCTTGCAAAAGCAGCCAGCAGCTGTTTGCCCTTGCCTTCGAAGCCTGGGCCATCATCCTCTACGGTTATTTGACACAGATCGCCCTCGCAGCGAAAACGCACCTGGATGTTCTGCTTGGCGAAGCGCAGGGCGTTCATGATCAGGTTTTGGGTGGCTATGCTCATGGAGCTGGCATCGAATACCGCAAGCCTGTCGTCGGCAATAAAAGTGATGCCTATCTTGTCCTGGTAGAGGGCAAACTTCTCCTCTAACTGGTCGAGGAAGGCCTGGGTGCTGACGGCTTCTTTCTTTATCTGCGCCTCCCTGTGTTCCAGCTTGGCGAAGGAGAGGTAGTTGTTGGCCAGCTGCTCTATTTCGTCGATGTCGGCGTTGAGTCGCTGCCAGTATTTCTCATCCAGCTCCGCCTTGCTTAGCTGCAGCGCGAAGCGCATGCGCGCCAAGGGCGTCCTGACCTCGTGGGAGATGGTGCGCGACAGCTCCTTGTGCATCTGCAGGAAGTCGACGATCTGCACCGTGACCTCATGAAACACCTTAGCCAGGGGATAGATGGCCGAGCGTTTGTTGATCGTCTGCTCCATCTTTCTCGGGTTGGCACCAAACTCCACCGCGGATGCTTGCAGCTGGGAGAGATCCCGAAACAGGGGCCAGATCAGCAGCAGTGCCAGACAGCCCAGGCTGGCGTAAAGGGCGAAGATGATAAGTTCTGTGGGCACCGCCTGAGTGGGCTTGCGCAGCACAGGGCCGAAGGCGATCACCTTGGCCGGCTCTTTGTCGTTTGAATCGCTAATCTCGGGGGCCTGGCGATAGTAGTAGGTCTTGCCGCCGCTCAGGGTGAGGGCGATGGTTTCGCCGCCATCCAGTTTATCGGCTAGGTCCTGGGGTAGCGCCAGTTCATCGCGGGAGAGCTGGCGGATCAGCACGCTGCTGTCCTCCTCGCTCAGGCCGCGAAACACGCTGTCGACATCTATCTGGTATGACTCCACCTGGTGCTGCATGGCACCGTGGATCTCGCTGAAAGACCAGATGATCAGGGCGCTGCTTAAGATCAGCAGGGCATAGAGACGGTAGAATTGAAACTTCATCCCTTGTCCGAGAGCTGGGGCTGATAGTTAAACAGATAGCCCTGACCATGCACCGTCTTGATGGTGAGGCCGTCTATCTGATAGCTGTCTATCTTCTTTCTCAGGCGGCTGATCTTAAGATCGATCGCCCGATCGAGGCCATCGTAAGGACGGCCCACATATTGCTCGAACAGGTATTCGCGGCTGAGCACCTTGCCCGGGTGCTGAGCGAAGATCCATAACAGGTCAAACTCCTGGGTGGTCACCTTCTGTTGTCGGTCGCCTATGGTCAGCTGTTGATGGGTATGATCTATGGTGAAGTCGTGCAGGGTGACGCTCTGAGGAGGCGCCTCGCTGGGGAGCTTTCTCAGGTTAGCCTTGATGCGAGCCACTAAGAGTTCGGGGTTGACCGGCTTGACGATATAGTCGCTGGCGCCCAGCTCTAAACCCTTTATTTGTTCCTGCTGGCCGTCGAGGGCGGTCATGAAGATGATCACACACTGGTAGCGCGCCTGCAGCTCGGCGAACAGGCTAAAGCCGTCGCTGTCGGGCAGCATGATGTCGCAGATGATGAGGTCGAACCTTAGATCGGCGGGCAAATTAGCCACCGCCTGGGCCGATTCGCTGTGGGTCAGGTCGAAGCCTTGCTGTGTCAGGTAGAGCAGGGTGAGCTCCGCCAAATCCAGATCGTCTTCAATCAGGAGAATCTTAGGTTTGCTCATAACAGGTTCCAGTTGAGTCCTCGTCGTTTGCGGGTGTTTACGGGCTGATAGGTGGCGATCTGTATGGTCACCTCATCGAGCACCTTGTTGTTGAGATCTTTGATCAGCACCTGGGTATCCTTGGTGAGCGTCAGTTCCAGCAGGTGATCCACGCTAAGGCGATCGAAACACTGCTCCGGGGCTTCCTTAAGGGCTATCCAGATACAGGTCTGCTCCAATGCCTCGAGTTTGTAGCTGATCTTGAGCGTCATGTGGCAGGGCGTACCTGCCTCGAGAACCGCGCAGGTCTTGGGCTTAATATTGACTTGGGTGCTATTGGCCTGGCAGTAGAAGCTGGTGGCCAGGGCCAGCAGTAACATGCACTGTATCAGCTTGATGGCGTTAGAAGGCATAGCTGACTCCGATGAACCCTGACAGGTATCCATCCTTCTCTATCATGCGGTTCTTAGTGATCTCGTCTCCTAACCAAGTGTAGGTGATAATGGCTACAAAATTAATGTCTTGCCACAGGGGCACATTGACGACGCCGCTGGTGTGGTAGTTGATGGCCGCCGACTGAGGTTGCTGCACCCGGCTGCGGCCGAGCTCCTCCTCGGTGAAATGGTAGTAGTAGCTGATCAGCTGGCTGCTCTTGCGAATCGCGCCCACCTCGAAGCCCAGGGCGCCCCAGGAAAATGCCATGTTCTTCTTGGCCTTGAGATGGATCTCGTTACCCTGATGGACGCCGCTGATGTCGTGAAAATAGCCCAGGGTGAAATCGCTGTAGGGAGTGAGCCAGGTGGTGCTGAGGCCGCCGAGATAGGAGATGTTACGCTCGATCGGCACCTCGGGGATCGCCGGGCCGAATATCGGCTGCTTGTTGGGTTTAAAGCCGAGGATGTCGCTTAGGAAGACCTTGTTCCAGCCGTCGAGTTCGAAGAAGAAGCCATCTTCGTTCAGGCGGGTCTGTAGATCGACCAGCAGGCTATCGGACTCATACAGGCTGTAGCCCAGGGTGAAGTTTTCCACATAGAAGCGGTCGTCATAGTAGGACCAGCTCGGCAGGGCGTAGGTGGTGATATCGTCCGACTTGGCCCTGGGGTTCTCGATTCCGCCATAGCCTAAGGCGAGGGTGAAGTGAAATTCGCCCGTGGTAATATCATCTATCTGCTCTTCGGCCCTAGCCTCGCACAGGAAAAAAACCGTGAGGAAAATAAGACCGGACAAGAGGTACTTCATGGCCTTCATCCACATCCCGAAACTGAAATTAGCATCTAAAACCATCTCAGGTTAAAAGTCTGTAAAAATATTTATAAGTGTACAAAATGCTACATGCCTTGGAGAGTTTTTTCGAGTAGAGGCCTTGGGTTAGCTCACATCGAATCCTCAAGATATGCCACTTGCCAAATTTCCAGGCTGCAAAATTTTAAGCTTGGCAAATTTTAACTTTGGCAAATCTGCGCTATCGCTTTGCTGGCATCAGTGCTCGATATCAGTGCTCGAAATCAGTGCGCGAAATCAGAGTCATCCGGTCGATTTTTTTTCACTCATGATGAGTCCGTTGGGCGACTCGCGTCTATTGAATGAATAATCATGCTTCAACCACTTAGTGCCGCCAGAGCATAACATCATTTTGCTATGTGGCAAGCATGGGGCTAAGCAGGTGATGTTCCTCACCTGCCTATCGATTATGGTCTGCCTCGCCTTAATTTGTAGCGGTTTTGTTATCATGCTTTGTTTCGGGTGATTTTCGCGAATGATGTTTTATTTGGTTGTTTTTAATTGATTTTATTTGTCTTTGAGGCTTGTTAAATAACTCTGGTCTGACCTGGGATAAGCCAAAAACACCCAGTGTTAACCAAATGTTTGTTTTTTAACAAAACTACAAAATGCTACACCAAAGCTATCCACCTTAGTTAAGCCATCATGATTATATGTTAGTTCGCTGGTGAATAAGTATGCAAACAACAAGCTTCATCAGGGCATAACTACAAAAAAGGTGGAAGTTCCATGAAGGTGAAAACATTAGTAACAGCCGTGGCAGCCGCACTCTACAGTGCCGGTATGGCCCATGCGGCGATACAGCAGGCTAAGGTCGAAAGACTCGAGCCGCTGAAGATCACCGCCGAACAGGCGAAAAAACTCAATGCCGCTAGCACGCAAGAGGTTAACCTGTTGCAAAATGATGGCCTGAACGTTCAGATCAGCCATCAGAACCAGAAGTTCGTCGCCGAAGAGGGACTGACAGGTGAGCACGTCTACATCGTCAGACTCTATCAGAAGCCTTTGGCTCAGGCGGGCGCTAGCCTGCTGGCTCAAGGCGGCGCCGAGCGTAGTGCTGTCAAGGCTAAGCCCGGTGAGGCTAAGTTGTTTGTGGCCGGTCAGCCGGTTAACCGCGAGATCAAACAGTACCGCGATCAGCTGCTGAGCAAGCAGCAGGCGGTCATCTCTGAGCTGTCGGCTACCCTGGGCGATCGTCCTGTGCGTCAGCAGTTTACCAATGCGGTCAACGGTTTCTCTATGACCATGAGCCAGGAGGAGGCGCAGCGTGTCTCTCAGATGGCAAGCGTCGCCTCTGTTCGTCGCTCTAAGACTTATGACCTGCTGTCCGATGTCGGCCCTGAGCTAATCGGTGCGGACAAGATCTGGACTGGTACTGTGACAGATTCGGTTCCCTACAAGGGGGAGAATGTGATCGTCGGTATTATCGATACCGGGGTGAACACAGACCACAGATCTTTTGCCGATGTGGGCGACGATGGCTATGACCATCAAAACCCTTGGGGTGCGGGCCAGTACGTAGGTGACTGTCTCAAAGAGGGCTTCGAGGGCATGTGTAACGACAAGCTTATCGGTGTGCGCTCATACCCAGTGATCACAGATAATTTCACCAGCGGTGTCTATGGCGATACCCGCCCAGCCGTGGGTGAAGACTACCAGGGCCACGGTTCTCACGTAGCCTCGACCGCCGCGGGTAACGTGCTGCTGGATGTAGATTTCGTCAATCCTGCGCCAGGCGCGGTTAACGATGGTAGCGTAGTCAAAGAGGCACTCTTTCCGCGCATGAGCGGTGTTGCGCCTCACGCCAACATCATCTCTTACCAGGTGTGTCATCCATCGAACGAACTCAACCCAGGCTGTCCGGGTGAAGCCCTGATCGCCGGTATCGAAGATGCCATCAGCGACGGTGTCGATGTAATTAACTTCTCTATCGGTGGCCAGGATTCTCACCCATGGAGCGACGATGTTGAGCTGGCCTTCCTGTCGGCTCGCGAAGCCGGTATCTCGGTTGCGGCTGCAGCCGGTAACTCGGGTCAGCCTGCTGGCTACAAGGAATATTTCGGCGCTATTGACCATGCCTCGCCTTGGTTGATGAACGTGGCGGCGAGCACTCACTCTCGTGAGATCTTGGTTGAGACCAAGCTGGTCGATCCTATGGGTGGCGATGAAGCGCCACGCTGGAGCGAGATCGTCGGCGGCGCGGTAAACACCAGCTCGGTGACGGGTATGGTGGTTAAGGCTAGCGACTATGGCGACGAGTACTGTGGTGAGCCGTTCCCGGCCGGCACCTTCGATCTGACCGACGCCGATGGCAACCCGACCGATGTGATCGTGGTGTGTAAGCGTAACGATCTGAACGATCCTAACGGTATCGCTCGTAGCGCTAAGGCCAACAACATCCTGGCTGGCGGCGCCGATGGCATGATCATGTACAACTACGCCAATGCCGACAGCATTGTGGCGACGGCAGCCTATTCTGTGCCAAGCATACATATCACCAAGCAGGAGTGGGATGGTCGCTGGGACAACGGTATGTCGGGTTACGGCCTGAGCGACTGGCTGGCCAAGGGCAGCAACCATGTGCTGACCATCTCTGAAACCACGATCGATCGCGACCTAGATCCTGAGCGCGCCGACTGGTTGGCAGCCTTCTCGTCACGCGGTCCTAGCCCGTCGACTCCAGAAGCCCTGATCCCTGCGGTTGCGGCCCCTGGCGTTAACATCTACGCCGCCTTTGCCGATGAGCATCCATTCGTTTCTGGTGGTTCGTCAGGTGATTTCGCCTTCCTCAGCGGTACCTCTATGGCCTCGCCACACGTTGCCGGTGCCATGGCGCTGCTCAAGCAGGCCAAGCCGAGCTGGAGCGCTACCGAGATCCAATCTGCGCTGGCGATGACGGCAGAGAACAAGGTGCAATATCACAGACTCAACGACGAGAACGGTGATGTGGCGCTGGCGTCTACCTACCGTGCCGGTACCGGTCGTATCAACGTGGCTAACGCCGCCAAGGCCGGTTTCATCATGGATGAAACGGTTGAGAACTTTAAGGCTGCCGATCCGCAAAATGGCGGCGCTGTGCACAAGCTGAACATCCCTCAGCTGGTGAACTTCGAGTGTAAGCCACAGTGTCAGTGGATCCGTACCATCAAGGCGACAACCGCCGGTAGCTGGAGCGTGACCCATGACGACGTGATGAACTGGGCCTTCGATTCTCGTTCACAGATGGCGCAGAACGGTGTGTCTATCAAGGTGACCCCGAGCGAGTTTACCCTGGAAGCGGGCGAAACCATGGATATCGTGGTCGAGGCTTCGATCATGGATACCCAGGACTGGTTCAGCAACGCGGAAGTTGAGCTGCACTCTAACCTGATCTTCACCGAAACCAGCGGCGCGGCGTCTGAGGCGCACTGGCCAGTGGTGTTCAAGTATGACAAGAACGGCATGCCAGGACGTCTGGCGGCAACGGCTCATCGTAATGATGGCAATGCGATCATCAAGGGGATCAGCCTGCCGGAAGGCGACAACATCCAAGGTCGTATCTTTGCACCTGTTAAGGCCGACGTGAAAACCATCACCCTGCCGAAGGATAACGATGGTAGCTTCCCTTGGAGCAGCAATGCCGATCAGAGCGTGCCGATGGAAGAGCGCTTGGATGAGGCGACTCATGTGGAGATGATTCAGGTGCCGGCTAATGCCCGTCGTCTGATGGTCGAATCGTTTGGCACCACAGAGAGTGGTCTGGAAGGCAGCCTGGGTAAGGGCAACCTGCTGGTTTACGTGGGTAAGGACTACAACGGCAATGGCAAGGCGGATCCGTTCGAAGAGCTATTGTGTGTCTCTAACCACATCCAGTACGACAACTTCTGTAACATCAATCAGCCGGAAGAGGGCCAATACTGGGCAATCTTCTACAACCCAAGAAAGGGCTCGGCGCAGAACAACTACCACGACTTCATGGAAGAGACTTTCCAGTTCGCGACAACGGTTGTGACCGATAATGTCGCCTCAGACATGAGCGTGGACGTGCCTGCCAGCAATGGTCAGGAGCCGGTAGATATCCAGGTGAACTGGAACCTGCCTGAGATGGTTGAGGGCGATGTTTACTACTCACTGATCGATTTTGGTACCTCAGAGGTCAACGCCGGCAACATAGGCAAGGTCGCCTTCAAGCTTGAGCGTGGTATCGATGACGTGCATCTGGATGTACCGCAAACCGGTGCCCATCTGGGTGAGCAGGTGCCTTTCACCTTCGAGGTGCAGCCTAATGACAGCGGCGCGGATCGTGCCTTCACCATTAGTGCCGACATCCCGGCAGGCCTGAGCCTGAATGTGGAAGATGTACTGACCTCGTCTAAGGCGATTGTGACAGACATCAGCCTGGAAGAAGGTAAGCTGACCATCAGCGGTGTTCAACCTAATACCGCCGATATGCAAGCCAGCTACAATGTCACCACTAACCTGGAAGACGCCATGTGCCGCACGCCAGACTTTGGTAACAAGAATCCGGGTGGTTATGTGGATCTCGAAGAGTTCCGTATCTATCCGATCTTCAGCGGCTTCGCGCCGGTGGAATACGATGCCAACGGCCGTGCCGTTAATGGTAAGGACAACAATATCCTGAGCCGCAACGGTATCGTGCTGCCAATCGATGTGATCTTCGGTGGTCGTTATGACAGCTTCCATCTGTATAACAACAACGAAGAGCTCAATGTTGCTAAGCAGAACGCCCTGGATATCCATGCACACGGTATCGTGTCGCTATGGGAAGGTCAGCCTTTCTTCTTCCCATACCATGACATCTTCCCGTATCAGAGCTTCCCATACGAGTCGATCGGCATGATGTGGCGTGGCTTCGAGGCGCTGGATCCAAGTGCGCCAAAAGCTATCCTATCGGCACCACTGGTCAACAACTTCAGTGAGCGTTCGGGCATCTCTATCGCCAGCACGCAAACTGGTTGGGGCATCCTGGAATACGATAACGCGCGTTCATACCTGCCTGCGGGCCGCGATGCAAACCGCGTCTATCAGTGGCAAGAGCTGGATGACAGATTCGACTTCGAGCTGATCTTCAACGTCAACACCCGTCATGGCGACGGCGAGTACGAGATGATGATGGCCTATGACAATCTGGACTTCGGTAGCCAAGACGGCCGTGGTTCTATCGGTATCCAAGGCTTCAAGGGCGGCGTCTATGCCTATGGTCCGCTGAGTGCCTACCTGGGTGAGCAGTTTACCTATGGCGAGCTGGACAAGAAGCTATCTGACGGTCTGGTGATCTGTTACGACTACGTGGGCCCTGAGTCTTCGCAGTTCGAGGTAACCGCCTGGACTCGTGTGAAAGACAATGCCGCTGGTCAAGACCTAACGGTTAACGCCGTGAGCCAGGTCGAAGGCATGGCCGACATCAGCATGAGCCACACCGTCAGCGTTGCCTCTAACATCACCCTGGGCGCTATCGCCGACCAGAGTGTGGCAGAGAACACTAGCCTGGAAGGCATCGCCGTGATGTACGCCGATGAGCAAAACAGCGTTAACCAGATCACCGTTACCGGTGAGCACATTATCGCTGTGGTCGATGGCCATACCTCAGGTAGCGAAATCACCATCACGCCAGCAGCCAACTTCTACGGCGAAGTGGAAGTCACGGTTACCGTGAGCGACGTGGAAAACCCAAGCGATGCAGCATCGACCAGCTTCATGCTGACCGTTGAGTCTGATGGCGTCGAGCCACAGCCAGAGCCAGAAACTCAACCTGAAGTCGAAAAGAAAGACGACGGTGGTGCGCTCGGTTTCGCGGCCCTGATGCTGCTGATGTTTGCCGGCCTACGCCGCAAGCTAGCACGCTAAGGTGAAATAGAGATTAGGCGGATTAACTTAATAAGCCGCCTAAAATCTCATGCTTAAATCCAGTGCTTAGCGATCAGGGTGATACTTAAGCGCTATCTGTTAGCACAAACCAATTACTGAAGTGATTGCCAGTATTCCAGGGATGGAATGCTGGCTTTTTTTATGTTAGGCAGAAATTTCCGCCTAGTTGGCTAAGATTATTGATCTACTACAATTTATCTAGCATTAAGCACTGACACTGGTACTTTTTAGCTATATTTTACTTACAAATGTAATAAACCCTGTTGGAGTGGAACATGTGGCAATTAAGAATGAAAAATAAGCTGTTGGTATTTGCTCTCCTGCCCCTGATTTTGAGTTTTCTCTTCTTAGTTTCAATCACCTATAACCTGGAATCTAACTCCCTCGAAGAGAATATGTCGACCTTCAAGGCGAGTCTCTATAGCGAACGTAAGGCCCAGCTAAAGGATCAGGTCGATATCGCCCTGGATATCGTCGAGCATCAGCTCTCCCTGGGGGCGGCGGGCGATGTGAATCAGGCGTTGCGTAACGTGCGTTTCGGCACAGCCGGTTACTTCTTTATTTACGATTTTGACGGCTTCAACCGCTTTCATGCGGTCAAGCCTGCGCTGGAGGGCACGGCGCAGATCGGCATGACAGACCCTAACGGCAAGAAGATAGTGGTCGGCCTGATAGATGCCGCCAGAAGCGGTGATGGCTTCTTTAACTATGACTACTCCAAGCCCGGGGTCACCGGCCTGGTGCCAAAGATAGGCTACGCCGCAACCGTGCCGGGTAAAGATTGGATCTTGGGCACAGGTGCCTACACCGACGATATCGACGCCCAGGTGGAGAGCTATCGTGAGGTGATGACCAAGCACATGAACGACAAGGCGATGATGATTCTGCTCTTCGCCCTGGTGCTGGTGGCGATCACCGCCGTGGTGATGCTGGTGGCCGCCCAGCGCATGGTTAACCCCATTTACAACATGGTGCAGAACCTCGAAGATATCGCCAAGGGAGAGGGGGATCTGACCAAGCGCCTGGACGTGCAGGGCAGCGATGAGATCGCCATGCTGGGCCGCGCCTTCAACCAGTTTGTCGATAAGCTGCAGGGGATCATCAAGGATGTGGCCAGGGCCACCGTCGAGGTGAAGAGCGGTGCGGATAACATCTCCTCCCAGACCGCCGCCATGGCGCAGCAGCTGATCAGCCACAACAACGAGACGGATCAGGTGGTTACGGCGATCACCGAGATGTCGGCGACCGCCTCAGAGGTGGCCATGAGTACCACTCAGGTGGCCGAGGCGACCCAGGCGGCCACCCAGGATGTGGGCAACGCCCAGGAGTGTGTCGACAGCTCGCTGCATGAGGTCTCGACCCTGATGGCGGAGATCGATATGGCGGCCGGACATATCAACTCCCTCAACGAGCAGTCACAGAAGATCAACAGCGTGTTGAGTGTGATAGGTGGCATCGCCGAGCAGACCAACCTGCTTGCCCTCAACGCCGCCATCGAGGCCGCCCGCGCCGGCGAGCAGGGGCGCGGCTTTGCCGTGGTAGCCGATGAGGTGCGTAGCCTGGCCAGCCGGACACAGGCCAGTACCTTAGAGATCAACGAGATGTTGTCTGAGCTGCATAATCTGGTGTCGCTGGCGGTGAGCAGCATGGAATCGAGCCAGCAGAGCTGTCATCGCTCGGTGACCTCGTCGCGGGCGATCTCCGATAGCCTGGGGGCGGTGACCTCGGCGGTGACCTCTATCAACGACATGAGTACCCAGATCGCCACGGCGGCCACGGAGCAGAGTTCGGTGACCGAGGAGATCAACCGCAACGTGTTTGCGATTCAGGAGATCGTCAACGAGTTGCTACAGGCCAGTAATAGCGCCTCGGATACCAGTCAGGGGCTGGCCAATGAGGGCCGCAACCTGGATACCCTGGTAGGCCAATTTAAGGTGTAGCTGGCAGTTTGGTGTAGCAGCCTGCTCGAAGCATCAAGCCGCTAAACAACAAAGAAAAAGGCCACAACTCTTGTTGTGGCCTTTTTGATGATGTCAGTTTGCCCTAAGACCAGCAGATCGCCTCGCTGGCCTTCTCTACTCTGACGGCGCAGATCTTAAACTCGGGGATCTTGGCCACAGGATCCAGCGCATTGTTGGTCAGCTTGTTAGCCGCCGCTTCGGCAAAGTGGAAGGGCAGGAAGAGCACTCCCGGCTGGGCGCGGCGCGTGACGAAGGCGGCGATGTTGATGCTGCCGCGCCTCGTCGACAGGGTCAGCACGTCGCCGTTGTTTACCCCCAGGCGGTCGGCGTCGATGGCCGACATCATCACCTTGGGTGAACCCAGGGTATTGAGACCGTCCGTCTTGCGGGTTAGGGTGCCGGTGTGGAACTGCTCCAGCAGGCGCCCGGTGGAAAGGGTGAAGGGATAATCCTCACAGGGCAGCTCGGCCGGCAGGCGGTAGCCGACGGGCGTCATCTTACCAAGTCCGCGGGTAAAGCGCTCTTTATGCATCAGGCGGGTGCCCTCATGGCCGGGCTCGGGACAGGGCCACTGCTTACCCAGCAGGCCTTGTGGCGTGCTGGGGTCTGTGTCATGCCATTGGATGCCGCGGTACTGGGGCGTGACGCGGGTCAGCTCCTGCCAGATGGACGCTTCATCCTCATAGCGCCAATCGGCGCCGAGTGCCTTGGCGATATCTGTGATGATCTGCCAGTCGCGGCGGGCCAGACCTGGGCTGTCGATGGCCGCCTGCAGACGCTGCACCCGGCGCTCGGTATTGGTGAAGTGGCCAGGCTTCTCGGCGAAGCTGGCGGCTGGCAACACCACGTCGGCCAGCTGGGCGGTCTCCGTCATGAAGATATCCTGGACGATCAGCAGCTCGGCCGACTCCAGCCCTTGCATCACATGGGCCTGATCGGGATCGCTCAGTACAGGGTTTTCCCCCATCACATAGAGGGCCTTGAGCCTGCCGTGGGCCAGGGCGTGCATCATCTCGGTTGCCGCCAGACCTATCTGATCCGGTAGCCACTCCTGCTGCCAGGCTTGTCTGAAGGCGGCTTGCACCTCGGGGTCGGTGACCTTCTGGTAGCCGGTGAAGTAGTTGGGCAGGGCGCCCATATCGCAAGCCCCCTGGACATTGCTCTGGCCCCGCAGCGGGTTGATCCCCGCGCCCTCGACGCCTATGTTGCCGCACAGGAGTTGCAGGTTGGCGATGGCGGTGACATTGTCATGTCCCGAGGTGTGCTGGGTGATCCCCATGGCATAGTAGATGGCGGTCTTCTCTGCCGTGCCTATCATGCGGGCCAGCTGGGCTATCTCCTCTTCGCCAACCCCGGTGATCTTGGCGGCGTTACTCAGGCTGTAGTCGTCCTTCATCACCTCGGCGCGCAGTGCGTCGAATCCTTCGACACGGCGACTGATGTAGTCGCTGTCCTGCCAGCCCTGCTTGATGATCTCCTGCATGATGGCGTTGAGCAGCATGACGTCGCTGCCGGGGCGGTGACGCAGGTAGAGCTCGGCGCTGTCGGCGATGCTCACCCGTTTGGGGTCGGCCACCACCAGGCGGGCACCGTGTTGGTTCACCGCCTGTTTGATCTTGGAGGCGATGATAGGGTGGGCGGCTTCGGTATCCGAGCCCAAGATGAAGATGAGATCCGAGGATTTTATCGACGGAATATCATTGGTCATGGCGCCGCTGCCAAGGCTTTCTTGCAGGGCGGTGACCGTCGAGGCATGACACAGGCGGGCGCAGTGATCTATGTTGTTGGTGCCGATGACGCTTCTAAACAGCTTCTGGAACAGATAGTTATCTTCATTGGTCGCCTTGGCGGAGGCCAGACCTGCTATGGCGTCGCCGCCATGTTCGGCCTTGATGCGACCCAGCTGAGTGCCTATGTAATCGATCGCCTCATTCCAGCTGACCGGCACCAGCTCACCATCTCTGCGCAGCAGCGGCTGGGTCAGACGTTGCTGGCTGTTGATGAAGTCGAATCCGAAGCGGCCCTTGACGCAGAGCATCCCCTCGTTGACCTGGGAGCGGTTGTCGCCCGAGACGCGTTTGATTTCGCCAGTTACGGGATCGCTGTGGATGATGACACGGCAACCCACGCCGCAGTATGTGCAGACGGTGGAGGTCTGTTTCAGCTCATGTTTAACGCCCTGACGCTTGTCTCTTGCATCGGTCAGCGCCCCTGTGGGGCAGACCTGGACACAGTTACCGCACTGCACACACTGGCTGTCGGCCATGGTGGCGCTGAACCCGGCGCGAGGCGCCTGACGGCTGTATGTTGCGGCCATTTCCTGGGGCAGGGCTAGATAGCTGTCGGGCTCGAAGCTGATCGCCTGATGGCCAGACTGCTGGCGGCACATGGCGACGCAGGCACCGCAGCTGATGCAGCGGTTGGGGTCGAAGTTGATAAAAGGCGTACTGGCATCCTGGGTAAAGGCGCGGTGGCCCTGTTTATCGAGCGCGGCACTATCGACACGGTACTCGGTGGCGTAGTCCCGCAGGGCACACTCTGTGTTGGCCTGACAGCCACACTCCAGGCAGCGGGCGGCCTCGAGCATCGCCTCCTCGTCGTTGAAGCCGAGTTCTATCTCGTCGAAATTATCCAGGCGCTTGTTGATGGCCAGTTCCGGCATCTTGGCCTTGGCCTGTAGCAGACGAGCCGGGAAGTGACGGCTGTCAGGCTTCTGCTCATCTTGCTTCTGGGAGTTGAAGGGCGCGGGTGTCAGCTCGCAGCTCAGCTCGCCGCTCAGCAGTTTCTCGATGGCATTGGCGGCCTTGCGCCCATCGGCCACCGCGGCAACCGCGGTGGCGGGGCCGGTGCGTGAATCCCCGAGCACAAACAGTTTCTCCACCCCTGATGACATAGTATGTTCACAGCCGGAGAAGGTGTTCCAGCGGGTCAGGGCCACCTCGCCGGTGGAGAGCTGACTCTCTGGATGCTCGAGGAAGGTCATGTCCGGGGTCTGGGAGACGGCCGGGATCACAGTATCGAACGCCTCGGTGAAGGTCTCGCCCGTGGCCTGGGGTGAGCGTCTGCCGGAGGCATCGGGTTCGCCAAGGCGCATCTTCTCGAAGGTGACGGCATTGATATGGCCATTGGCATCGCCATGGTTTTCGATGGGGTTAGTGAGGAAATAGAAGCGCACGCCCTCATGTTCGGCCTCCTCTATCTCATAGATCTCAGCCGGCATCTCATCGCGGGTGCGGCGATAGACCAGGGTTACCTCGGCACCCTTGCGTAGCGCGGTGCGGGCGCAGTCGATGGCGGTGTTGCCGCCGCCGATCACCGCCACCTTCTGGCCTGTGAGGTAGTTGTTGTCTGTGCAGTGATCTTTAAGGTAATCCACGCCTAAATAGCAACCTTCGAGGTCTACGCCTGGATAGTTCATGGGCACCGCCTTCTGGGCGCCGATGGCGAGACAGACGGCGTCGAATTGGCTGACTAGCTCCTTGAGGTGGATGTCTCGGCCGAGACGAGTATCTGTCTGTATCACCAGGCCATTTTGACACAGCAGGTCTATCTCTCTGTCCAGGATCTGCTTGGGCAGACGGTACTCGGGAATACCGTATCTTAGCCAGCCGCCCGCCTTGGGCATGGATTCGAAAATGGTCACCTCATGACCTGAGTTGGAGAGGTAGTAACCCGCGCTGATCCCCGCCGGGCCGCTGCCTATGATGGCGACGCGTTTGCCGGTGGCGGGCGCCTTGGGCGGCACATAGGTGTCTTCACTGTCCAAATCCAGGTCGGCGGCGTGACGCTTGAGCTGACGAATGGCCAGGGGCTCATCCAGCTCGCCGCGGCGACAGGCCGATTCGCAAAACGCCGGGCAGACACGGCCGATAGAGAGCGGCAGCGGCAGGGTTTGTTTGATCACCTTGACCGCTTCCTTGTGGTTGCCCTGGGCGATATGCAGCAGATAGGACTGCACGTCTACGCCGGCCGGACAGGCCTGTTGGCAGGGGGCTTCGCAGTCGGCGAAGTGGTCGTTCAAAAGGTGTTTCAGCGCCGCCTGACGGCGTTTGCTGAGGGCGGCCGAGTGAGTGATCACCTCGAGCGGCGCCTCGACCTGTGTCTTACAGGCCTTGACTGTGTGGAGGTCGCCCTGGTCGTCTCGCACCTCGACATAGCAGAGGTTGCAGTCTTGCTTGCCCGCGAGTTTGTCGTCCAGTTGCTTGCCCAGATGACATAAATTAGGGATCGCTATGCCTGCGGCCTTGGCACAGGTGAGCAGATCTTCGCCCCGGTTGGCTTTGACGACTTGGCCGTCGAAGGTGAGTTCTATCATGGTAGGGACCTTTTATTAGAATCTAAGCTTGAGCTTGGCTACCTTGGTCTCGTCGATGATTTTTTATGGACTGCCTATGGGTAAAGAGGCTTATCGTAAATTAGCGAAACAAGGTTTGCTTGAGTATACCCAGAGGCTTTTTCACCACAGGTCTTAGTAGTGATTTTTTGTGCTGCATTTGCAGTGCTGCTCACAAATTGCGCTGGGTTTGTTGGCTTGCGCCGTGGCGGAATTGGCGCGATTTGAGCTGGATCACACTCTGCCCTTAGCGGGTCATTTTCTTAACGAACACCACCACGAACAGGGCGATGGTAAAGCTGCCGGTGAAGGCCTCGACGGCCGCTATGGCGCGGGAATAGCCTATGGGGGTGAAGTCGCCATAGCCTAGCGTGGTGAAGGTGACGACCGAGTAGTAGATGCAGTTGAAGAAGAGCGCCAGGTTGGTGGTGAGATCGTTTTGCCAGTTGAACACATGGATATTGCCGTCATAGTTGAGGCCGGTAAACAGGTAGAGCAGGGCGCAGACGAAGATGAGCCCCATGGAGAAGCCGATCACCCGGGTGGGGGCCTCGCCATAGCCGCAGAAGATGTCGATCATCTTGGAGAGGATGCGCGAGTAGCTGTATTTGGGCATCTGATGGCGGCGCATGGTGAGTTCTTTACGCAGGTAGTCGCCGCCCATGGCAAACAGGCCTTCGCGCTCGGCGGCCTTACGCAGATCCCGGTAGATCTCCTCGGCCTGTTCGAAATAGTCGAGGGCGATCTCGTTTTCGCCCACTCTCTCAGCCTCGTTGGCCAGACGTTCCTGCCTGAGGAGCTTGCCGGTATTGATGTTCTCTATTTTGGCGCCGTTCCACTTGATCCCCAAGAGGTTGGTGCCCACCAGATTGGCGCAGTGAACATTGGCCTCGCGCAGATCCGCCTTCATCAGGCTGGCGTGTTGCAGGTTGAGGTTAAACATGTGAGCCCCCTGCAAATTGGCGCGATACAGCTCGGCGTGGCTCATGTCGAAGCCTGTCTTCTGATGGTGCCTCACCAGATCGATGCCGGGCAGGTTGGCCCGCTTGAGGGAGATGCCCCGCAGCATGCCGCCGTTGCGGGCGAAGGCCTCCAGGCGGGCGACATCTTCCGGCTTATCTTTAATGATTTTAGGATCATGCCAATAACAGAGCCCGGAGGCTTCGGCCGGCTCGGTGCAGGAGAAACCTTCGTCTTCGTGATAGCAGCATTGGTTCGTCTGTTTCATATTGAACAGTATAGCCAGCCTGCCGAAAAGGGGCGGGGATTCTCCCTGCTGCCGGAGCCGGGCAAGAATGGCGTTTTTTGCGATGAAATTCGCTCAATTAGCACTGCTTCGCCCCTATGCGAAAAGGGACGATTGCGTTAAAATACCGCGTTTGCATTCCTGCCAATCGAATTTTAAGTAGAAAGAGTCATGTTTGAAGTAAATCCGGTTAAATTTAAAATCAAGGAGCTGGCCGAGCGCACCCAACTTCTTCGGGGGTATCTTTGACTACGATGCCAAGAGTGAGCGTCTAGAAGAAGTCAGTCGAGAGCTAGAGAGCGCCGACGTTTGGAACAATCCCGATAATGCCCAGGCCCTGGGTAAAGAGCGCGCCTCACTAGAGGCCGTGGTCAAGACCATAGACGATATGGACAGTGGCCTAGAGGATGTGGAAGGCCTGCTGGAGCTGGCCGTCGAAGAGGAAGATGAAGACACCTTCAACGACGCCAACAGCGAGCTGGCTGGTTTAGAGAAGCGCCTGGAAGAGCTGGAGTTCCGCCGCATGTTCTCGGGTCCGAACGACGCCTCTGATTGCTACCTTGATATTCAATCGGGTTCTGGTGGTACCGAGGCACAGGATTGGGCCAACATGGTGCTACGTATGTATCTGCGCTGGGGCGAAGCCAAGGGCTACAAGCCTGAGCTTATCGAAGTCACCGACGGTGACGTCGCCGGCATCAAGGGCGCCACCATCAAGTTTACTGGCGAGTACGCCTTCGGGTCACTGCGCACCGAAACCGGGGTACACCGTCTGGTGCGTAAGTCGCCGTTCGACTCCTCGGGTAAGCGTCATACCTCGTTCTGCTCTGTGTTTGTCTATCCGGAGATCGACGACTCTATCGAGATCGATATCAATCCGGCGGATCTGCGCATCGACGTCTACCGCGCCTCGGGCGCTGGTGGTCAGCACGTTAACCGTACCGAATCTGCGGTGCGTATTACCCACTTGCCGACCAATACCGTAGTGCAGTGCCAGAACGATCGTTCACAGCACAAGAACAAAGACACGGCGATGAAACAGCTGAAAGCTAAGCTGTTCGAACTGGAAATGCATAAGCAAAACGCCGAGAAGCAAGCCGCCGAAGACGCCAAGTCTGATATCGGTTGGGGCAGCCAGATCCGCTCTTACGTGCTGGACGATGCCCGTATCAAAGATCTGCGTACCGGCGTGGAAAACCGTAATACCCAGAGCGTCCTCGACGGCGATCTGGACAAGTTTATTGAAGCTAGCCTGAAATCTGGCCTTTAACGAGAGAAGAAGATGACTGAACAAACTCAAGACGAAAACAAGTTAATTGCAGAGCGCCGTGCCAAGTTAGATCACGTTCGCGCTTCTTGCCCTGCTAACGGTCACCCGAACAACTTCGATCGAAAACATAAGGCTGCCGACATCCAGGCCGAGTATGGTCAATACAGCAAGGAAGAGCTGGAAGAGATGAATGTCCAGCGTTCTATCGCCGGTCGGATCATGGCCAAGCGCGGTCCCTTCCTGGTGATCCAGGACGTGAGCGGTCGCATCCAGGCCTATGCCGGTAAAGATGTTCAGAAAGATCTAAAGGCCAAGTATCAAGGTCTGGATATCGGTGACATTATCGGTGTGACCGGCCAGCTGCACCTGTCTGGCAAGGGCGATCTCTATGTCAACATGGAAGAGTACCAGCTGCTGACCAAGGCACTGCGTCCGCTGCCTGAGAAGTTCCACGGCCTGACCGACCAAGAGACCCGCTACCGTCAGCGTTATGTAGACCTGATCGTGAACGAAGAGTCACGTGCGGCCTTCATCATGCGCTCTAAAGTGGTTACCGCTATCCGTAACTTCATGGTAAGCAAAGAGTTTATGGAAGTGGAAACCCCTATGATGCACAGCATCCCGGGTGGTGCCTCTGCGCGTCCTTTCATTACTCACCACAATGCGCTGGATATCGAGATGTACCTGCGTATCGCGCCTGAGCTATATCTCAAGCGTCTGGTGGTAGGTGGTTTCGAGCGCGTGTTCGAGATCAACCGTAACTTCCGTAACGAAGGCCTGTCACCACGCCATAACCCAGAATTCACCATGATGGAATTCTATATGGCCTATGCCGACTACAAAGATCTGATGGACCTGACCGAAGAGATGCTCTCGTCAATCGCCAAAGATCTGCTGGGTGATACCAAGCTGCCATACGGTGAGCACACTATCGACTTCGGTGGTCCATACGAGCGTCTGAGCATGCTGGATGCGATCAAGAAGTACAACCCAGACAACGAGACGATTCAGTCTATGACCTATGAAGAGGTTAAAGACGTCGAGTTCATGCGTAACCTGGCTAAGAGCCTGGGCATGACTATCGAGAAGTTCTGGACCTGTGGTCAGCTGCTGGAAGAGATCTTCGGTGAAACCGCCGAGCCTAAGCTGATGCAGCCTACCTTCATCACTGGCTACCCGGCAGATATCTCGCCGCTGGCCCGTCGTAACGATGAAAACCACTTCATCACCGACCGTTTCGAGTTCTTCATCGGTGGTCGCGAAGTGGCTAACGGCTTCAGCGAGCTGAATGATGCGGAAGATCAAGACAAGCGTTTCAAGGCGCAGGTCGATGCTAAAGATGCGGGCGACGATGAAGCCATGTTCTATGATGCCGACTACATCACGGCGCTGGAGCACGGTCTGCCACCGACTGCCGGTCAGGGTATCGGTATCGACCGTCTGGTGATGTTGTTTACCAACACCCACACCATTCGTGACGTGATCCTCTTCCCGGCGATGCGTCCTCAGGGATAAGCAGGCAACGCTTAAGAAAAAAACCAGCCCCAGGGCTGGTTTTTTTATCTGCGTCATTTGCAGCTAAAGTGACCGCCTGAGATGAAGTTTTAGATTAAACCACTGATAAGTTACTCTATTTCTAGTATAAGATGGGTTGGGTCGCTGCCCGCGCCATTTTTTGTCGGGGCTAACACACTTTTGTTAAATTAAGGTTAATTTATCGCATTTGCAGGTGTCCATTACGACTATTTGGCGATAAGCTAGCGAAAAGGATTCAGGGATAGTGACACTCGGTCGTCGCTCTCGGAGTAGGATAGTGATAGATATCAAGATTCCAGATGAAGCGTTACAAGATTGGCAGGAAGCGTTAGAGACCCTGGCCCAGGCGTTTGACGGCAGTCTTTTCCTGCTGGCCCTCACCGCCAGCGATGGTCTGACGCCTCAGCTTAGCCTGTGCGATGACAATCAGGTCCATCGCCAGAGTGTCGCCCAGCTTTGCGCCCAGGGACTCAGCCTGTTTCGCGACTATATCGAACATCCCCATCATCCCCGTGAACCTGTCGATGTCGGCGGCATCATACTGCATCCGCTCTTCTGGCCATCCCAGGCCCTTTATGGCGCCCTGTGTCTGGTGCCAAACGAGCAGCCCAACCACGACAAGCGGCTAAACACCCAAGTCAAGCTGACCTGTCAGGCGATGCAATATGCCCTGATTAACCTCTATCAGACCCATCGCCAGCAGTTAATAGAGATAGCGCCGCAAGCGGCGCCCAATGTGGATCTGCAACTCTTCATCGACAGCCTGCAGGAGCATGTGTGGATGAAGGATGTGGCGGGGCGCTACGTGCTGATCAACCACAGCGTCGAGATCGCCTGGGGGCGCAGCAAAGAGCAGCTGCTCAATCGCACCGACGATGAGATCTTCTCCCCCGAGCTGGCCGAAGAGTTTGTTCAGGGGGATTATGAGTCAATCGTGCGCGGCGTGCAGGTGACGGCCGCCGAGTGTGAGGCCAAAGATATCGACCAGTCTAACTCCTGGCTGGAGACCACTAAGGTCCCGGTCGTCTCGCCAGATGGCACTCTGGAGGGGGTGATCGGCATCTCCCGTAACATCACCTCCCATAAGGCGGCCCAGGAACAGCTGGAACTGGCGGCCAACATCTTCGAGAACTCTGTGGAAGGTGTGGTGATCACAGACGCCAGCGGCAATATCATCGAGGTTCATGGCGCCTTTACCGAGATCACCGGCTATAGCCGCGACGAGGTGCTGGGGGAAAATCCACGCATCTTAAATTCCGGCCGTCACGACAAGGCCTTCTTCGAGCGCCTGTGGCGCTCGTTGCTGACCAACGGCAAGTGGCACGGTGAGATCTGGAACCGCCGTAAGAGCGGCGCCATCTATCCAGAGCAACTCACCATCAGCTCCATGTATGGCGACGATCATCAGGTGCGCTACTTCGTCGCCGTGTTTGCCGATATCTCGGCCCAGAAGCAGAGCGAGAAGGAGCTGGCGCGGCTGGTGTACCACGACCCGCTGACCAAGTTGCCTAACCGCATGATGCTGTCGGCCAACCTGGAGCAGGAGCTGAGACACGCCGCCCGTGAAGAGACGGAGCTGGCGCTGATCTTCATCGACGTGGATCTGTTTAAACATATCAATGACAGCTACGGCCATGTGACCGGCGATGCCATCTTGGTGGAGGTCGCCAGACGTCTGGGACAGAAGCTGGGGGAAGAGGCGACCCTGGCCAGGCTGGGCAGTGATGAGTTTATCGCCGTCCTGCCCCATGTGGAGAGTGACGACAGCGTCTCCCTCATGGTGAGTCGACTGCGCGAAGCCTTCGATGCGCCCTTCTTGCTGGATGATGAAGGCAGCGTGCGCCTCACCGCCAGCATGGGGGTGGCCATCTATCCGGGTGATGGCGAGAGCGGCGACACCCTGCTGCGTAACGCCGACACCGCCATGCACAGGGCCAAGGCCAATGGCCGCAACAACTACGCCTTCTATACTCAATCTCTGACCCTGGCTTCGGTGGAGCATCTTAAGCTACAGAGTGCGCTGCACGATGCCATCAACAAGGATGCCTTCTATCTGGTGTATCAGCCCAAGTTGGCGCTGGGCACGGGTCAGTGTGTCGGCTTCGAGGCGCTGCTGCGCTGGGAAGACCCACAGCTTGGCACTATCTCGCCAGCCATCTTTATCCCTGTGGCAGAAAATATAGGCCTGATCAACGAGATAGGTCTCTGGGTGCTGAAACAGGCGGCGACTCAGGGGGCTCAATGGTTAGCCGAGGGTAAGCGCTTTGGTCGCATCTCGGTGAACGTGGCCGGGCCTCAGTTGCAGCAGAAACAGTTTTGCGCCCAGGTGAAACGCGTGCTCGACGAGGCGGGACTGCCGCCCGAATACCTTGAGCTTGAGGTCACCGAGAGCTGCATGATGTCCGATCCCCTGGCGGTGATCGAGGTGCTTAAACAATTGGGTGAGCTCGGGGTCGAGCTGTCGGTGGATGATTTCGGGACCGGCTATTCGTCGCTGAACTACCTGAAGCGTCTGCCTATACATAAGCTGAAAATAGATCAGTCCTTCATCCGTGATATTCCCAGAGATGGCAACAACACGGCAATCGCCAAGGCGGTGATCGCCCTTGGCCATGCGCTGAACCTCTGCATCATAGCAGAAGGGGTGGAGACGCCGGAGCAGGCGGCCTTCCTGGAGGCGGCGGGGTGCGATCAGGCCCAGGGCTATCTCTACAGTAAGCCCAGAGTGGTCGAGGAGCTGGCCGAGTTCTTAGGTTAGCGCTAGGGCTAGTACTTAGATTAGCGCTTGGGCTAACGTCTGGCTTAACCTAGTGTCGCGAGCGGTTTAACTTCGCCTGGCAGCAGCGTGCCCAGGTGGATATCGCCTATGCGTACCCGCACCAGCCTCAGGGTGGCAAAGCCCACGGCGGCGGTCATCTTACGCAGCTGACGATTCTTGCCCTCGGTAATGGTGATCGCCAGCCAGCTGGTCGGCCCGTGGCGGGCGTCTCTTATCTTGCGTCCCCGCGGCGGTAGGTCTGGCGCCTGGTCGAGGCGGCGCGCGCGGCAGGGCAGGGTGCGATACTTCTCGCCCTTGATACCTATCTCAACCCCCTCGCAGAGGCTCAATATCGCCTTATCTGTGATCTCGCCATCGAGCTGCAGGTAATACTCCTTCTCTATCGACTTGCTGCGCACCGCATGACTGGTCTTGCCATCAGTGGTCAATAGTAGTAATCCCTCAGAGTCATGATCCAGCCGGCCGATCGCCATGATGCCCGTTGGGAAGTTGGCCAGCTCACCAAGTAAAGGCTTACGTTTACGCCGCTCGCCGACAAACTGGCTCAGATAGCCGTAAGGCTTAAAGATCATAAAGTGTTGGGCAGGCGTGCTTGTTTGCCCAGTCAATTGCAACTGTTCTTGGGCTTCGCCTTGAGTCTGTTCAATTGAATCTGGGGTAACTTTTAAAGGGCTGTCTTCTGCGGTCGTGACCTTTGCTGGCATAGAGGCTGCCATACGGGCTGATTTAGAGGCTGGCTTAGAGGCTGGCTTATAGGCTGACATGGGCTTCTCTGTGGTAATGGGCCGGGGCAGTTTACCACGAATGGCGCGGCGTTTTTATGGTCAGATTAATAATGACAACGCTGTCATTTGTGGTTATAGTAATGTTAATTTCTCTCATCGGCGCGTAGAGCTGAGTTTATGGTATTGCAGCCAGCCGCCGTGAGAGGGCGTTAACTACCAGGGCCGAGACGAATCAAATCATGCAAATTGTTATTCTAAAAGATAGCGCCGAGGTGGCGGAATATGGTGCCAATCTCATCATCAATCAGCTTAAGCGTAAGTCGGACTCTGTGCTGGGGCTGGCGACTGGATCGACCCCTGTGTCTCTCTATCAGCGCCTGGTGGCCGCCAATCAGGCGGGTGCCGTCTCCTTCAAGGGAGTGACCAGCTTTAACCTGGACGAATATCTGGGGCTGGAGGGGAGTCATCCCCAGAGCTATCGCTACTTCATGGATAGCCAGCTGTTCGATGCTATCGACATCAATAAGGCCAACACCCATGTGCCGCCGGGGGATGCCGAAGATCCCATCGCCGCCTGCGAGGCCTATGAGGCGCAGATCCAGGCCGCCGGCGGCATAGATATTCAGCTGCTCGGTATAGGCCGCAACGGTCATATAGGCTTCAATGAGCCTTCGTCTGGTTTGATGTCACGTACCCGGGTCAAGACGTTGACCCAGGCGACCATAGAAGACAATGCCCGCTTCTTTGCCGAGGGGGAATATCAACCCCACCTATCGATCACCATGGGGATTGGCACCATACTCGATGCCAAGAAGGTGCTGCTGCTGGCCACAGGTGAGAGTAAGGCCGACGCCATTCGCGCCGCGGT
The DNA here is from genome assembly GCF_019457575.1 of Shewanella alkalitolerans. Taxonomy (NCBI): domain Bacteria; kingdom Pseudomonadati; phylum Pseudomonadota; class Gammaproteobacteria; order Alteromonadales; family Shewanellaceae; genus Shewanella; species Shewanella alkalitolerans. Next base: position 938,622 of record NZ_CP080422.1, read on the forward strand.
AGAGGGCGCCCTGAGCGCTGCCTGTCCGGCATCGGCGTTGCAGCTGCATCGCGACGCCGTATTGGTGATCGACGAGGCGGCGGCATCTAAGCTGGCCGACAAGGAGTTCTATCGTCATATCGAGGCGGAGAATCAGCTGCTGCAGACCAGGCTGGCGGCCCTCAAGGCCGGCGAGTAGTAACCGCTATTGGTAAACGAAGGGCGTCTCTCACTGGAGGCGCCCTTTCTATTTTGGGGCCTTGCTATGGCAAGGCCTTGTTATTAAACGGCTCTTTGCTGGTACTAGGAGCTGGTACTAAGAGCTGGACTAGGATTTGGTATTAGGAGCAGGAGTTAGCTGTCGGCGCGGCTTTCCAACACCCTGATTCTTGGCTATGTTATGACAGATACAATTAGGCCAGACCATTTTGTGCCAGCCACAAGGGGCATCGCCCGCCTGCTAAGGAACTCGCCATGCTAAAGAAACTCCTGATACTCGTACTCCTGCTACTCTCATCCCCCTTTATTGCCGCCCTGTTTATCGAAGAAGATTATCGTGTGGATACCCAAATCGTCATTGACAGGCCGGCGGACCAGGTATTCGACTTCTTGAGAAAGCTCAAAAACCAGGATCAATTCAGCGTCTGGGCCAAGATGGACACGGCCATGGAGAAGAGTTATCGCGGCGAGGATGGCACAGTCGGCTTTGTCTCAAGTTGGCGTAGCGACAACCCAGATGTCGGCGCGGGAGAGCAGGAGATCATGGCGATCTTCCCAGGCAAGCGTATCGAATATGAGCTGAGGTTTAAGACGCCCTTCGAGGCGGTCTCGCCCGCCTATATCACTACCGACGCTCTGGGGCCGACCCAGACCGAGGTGCATTGGGGCTTTAGTGGCAACATGGCCTATCCCATGAATATATTGCTGCCGCTGATGCAGGTGGATGCCATGGTAGAGCGGGATCTCAGCCAGGGGCTGAGTAACCTCAAGACCCTACTCGAGAGCAAGTGACGGAGATGGCGATGGAAAAGCACAACTTCTTTGCGTCCCTGCCGGATGACCTCACCCTGGAGGCGTTCGAGCCTCTGGTGGAAACCGGCGGCGTGTTGATCGAGCGTATCGTCTCTAAGGCCCATCGTACGCCAGAGGGACAATGGTACGATCAGGACAGAAACGAGTGGGTCATGGTGCTTAAGGGGGAGGCGACCTTAGTGTTCGAGGGCGCCGAGGTGGTGCACCTTAAGGTGGGCGATCACCTGAATATTCCTGCCCACTGTCGCCACAGGGTCAGCTGGACCAGCGAGCAGGAAGAGACTATATGGCTGGCGGTGCATTATTGAGTATATGGCGACCGGCATTAGTTAAAGCCGACGCTCGAGTGGTATCTGAGCCTGATGAATCGCTGGCTTGGTGAAAAAATGCGCGATATCAAGGTGTTTTGTGAGCCAGGTCTGTTATAATCGCGCCCCTAATTTTTATCTATCTGTGATCTGATTCGAGACTCCTCATGGACAAGCCTGAGATTTTTATCCCCGATAGCGCACCGATCGCGCCGGTAACTACCCGCTCAAACCGCCTCGAGCTCTTGGCCCCCGCCAAGAATGCCGACTATGGTATCGAGGCCATCAAGCATGGTGCCGACGCCGTTTATATCGGTGGCCCAGCCTTCGGTGCCAGGGCGACTGCCGGCAACAGCGTCGAGGATATCGCGCGTCTGTGTGAGTTTGCCCACCGCTATCACGCCCAGGTGTTTGTCGCCATCAACACCATCTTAATGGACGACGAGTTGGACGCGGCGCAGAAGCTGATCTGGCAGGTGTATGAGGCCGGTGCCGATGCCCTGATCGTGCAGGATATGGGGGTGCTTCAGCTGGATATTCCGCCTATCGCCCTGCACGCCAGTACCCAGATGGATAACCGTAATCCAGAGAAGGTTGCCTTCTTAGAGCAGGTAGGCTTCTCACAGGTGGTGCTCGCCCGCGAACTGGGCCTGAGTCAGATCCGCGATGTGGCGGCTAAGACTAACATGCAGCTGGAGTTCTTCATCCACGGCGCCCTGTGCGTCGCCTACAGCGGCCTGTGTAACCTAAGTCATGCCTTCAGTAACCGCAGCGCCAACCGCGGCGAGTGCTCGCAGATGTGCCGTCTGCCGGGGGACCTCAAGACCCGCCAGGGGGAGGTGTTGGCGCAGAACGAACACTTGCTATCGCTCAAAGACAACAACCAGACAGATAACTTAGAGGCGCTGATCGATGCCGGTATTCGCTCCTTTAAGATCGAGGGTCGCCTCAAAGATCTCAGCTATGTGAAGAACGTAACCGCTCACTATCGCCAGGAGCTGGATAAGATCATCGCGCGTCGCCCCGAGTTTGTGGCCTCGAGCCACGGCCGCTGCGAACACAGCTTCACGCCGAACACTGAGAAGACCTTCAACCGTGGCCGCACCGACTACTTCGTCAACGAGCGTAGCCAGGGAGTCAGCGATTTCCGCTCGCCGAAATATATCGGCGAAGAGGTGGGCAGGGTTGCAGCCCTGGGTAAAGATTTTATTCAGGTGGAATCGAGCCACAGCTTCAACAACGGTGATGGCCTGTGTTACTTCCCGCCAAACTATGAGAAGGCCAAGCAGTCTGACGACAAGCTGCAGGGGCTCAGGGTTAACCGCGCCGATGGCAACAAGCTGTATGTGATCGCCGTACCCGGCGATCTTAAGGTGAGCGCCACCCTGTATCGTAACCATGATCAGGCGTTCGAGACAGTGCTGGCCAAGGAGTCCTCCAAGCGTATCATCAAGGTGGACATGACCCTGAGCGATACCGAAAAAGGGGTCGCGCTGACCATGACGGACCAATATGGCCTGAGCGCCACGCGCGAGCTGGAACTCGATAAGACCCCGGCCACAGACATAGAGAAGGCGCTGAAGAATCTGCGTAAGCAGCTGGGTAAGCTGGGTAGCACAGACTTCGAGGCCCGCGAGATCAATATCGAGACCGCCAGTCCCTGGTTTATGCCGGCTTCCCTGCTTAACGGCCTGCGCCGTGACACGGTTGCCGCCCTGGAGCTGGCGCGCGTCGAGGGCTACGAGCGCCCGCAGGCATGGAAATACAACCAAGACGCCGTCTATCCCTTTAAGCACCTGAGCTTCATGGGTAATGTGGCCAACGAGAAGGCCAAAGAGTTCTACACACGCCATGGGGTGATCGAGATAGAAGACACCTATGAGAAGAACGGCGTGACCGAGGATGCGCCACTGATGGTGACCAAGCACTGCCTGCGCTTTAACTTCAACCTCTGCCCGAAAGAGGTGCCCGGCATCAAGGCGGAGCCGCTGCAGATTGAGATAGGTAAGGATGTGCTCAAGCTGGTCTTCGACTGTCCTAAATGCGAAATGATGGTTGTCGGCGCTAACCGTCAGGTATAGGCTAGGGAACAAATTAAGTTCACTTTCAAGGAGATCAAATATGGGATTGTTAGATGCGCTGATGGGCAATGCTGCCGAAGTGAACCTGGATGAGTTAGCCCAGGAGCTGGGGCCCATCATGGGCGACAACGAGCAGTTAGCGCTGGCTTACCGTGTCATCCGCGACATGTTTGTGTTTACCAACAAGCGACTCATCCTCATCGACAAGCAGGGCGTTACCGGCAAGAAGGTGAGTTATCACTCTGTGCCCTATAAGGCGATCACCCATTTTGAGGTGGAAACCGCCGGGACCTTCGACATGGACGCCGAGCTAAAGCTATGGATCTCGGGGCAGAAAGATCCCCTGGTGAAGGAGCTGAAGAAAGGCACCGACGTCGTGGGCATTCAGAAGACGATTGCTAACTTTTCTCTATAACACTAGTTCGCTTTAACGCGACGCGCCTTCGTTATTTGTTAAGCCCAGGCCTAGCCCTGGGCTTTTTGTTGCCAGTTCCAGCTTGGGGTGGAGAGCAGATCTTGCCCCACTATCTTGGTCTGCCCCAGCTGCTTGTCGAGTTCGATTAGCTGACACTGCTCAAATTCGTTGAGGGCATTGATCAGCCGATTGGCGTGGGAGACCACCCAGAGCTGACACACCTTAGATGCCTTGGCGATAAGCCGGGCCAGTGCAGGCAGAAGATCCGGATGCAGGCTGGTCTCTGGCTCGTTGAGCACCATCAACTCAGGCGGCCTTGGGGTGAGTAGGGCGGCGATCAGCAGCAGATACCTTAGGGTGCCGTCGGAGAGCTCCTGGGCGTTGAGGGGCCTTAGCAGCCCCTGCTGGTGAAAGTTGACGCTTAACAGGCCACCGGCCTGGTAGCCTATGGTGACATGGGCGCCGGGAAAGGCATCACTCACCGCCTCATCGAAACTTTCCCTATCGCCTATCTCGAAGATGGTTTGAATCGCCGAGGCCAGATCCCGACCGTCGTGGTGCAGCACAGGGGTGCGGGTACCCAGCTGCGGCTGACGCGCGGGCGCCTCGCCGTCGCTGCGGAAATGATCGTAGAAGCGCCAGGCTCGGATGCTGTCTCTGAGCCTCAGCACCTCGGGCGTGCGGCTGGGATCCGACAGCTCGGTGAAGATGCTGTCGCCATGCTGCATATGCTGATTCAGGCTCTGCCAGCCATCTTGCCCCCCTTGCTGGGCGCGCCCCTTCACCATGGGGCCACGTCGCTCCACCAGTACGGCGGCGGGTCGATACTTGTTGCCGACCCAGATCGCCTCACGCTTTATCTGAGGATCTAGCCCGAAGAGGGTGGTGCTGTCTGGCTTGGGTAGCCCCAGCTCGATGAGGTAGCTGAACTCATCGCCGGCAAAGCCCAGTTTCAGTCGTTTGGTCTGTTGCCGTACCGTGGGAGTTATCTCTGTGTCGCCGCTCAACATCCCCTTGGTGAGGTTTTCCGGCCCCGCCCAGAAGCAGGAGTCCAGTCCGCCCTCCTGGGCCAGGGCATTGACCACGCCACCTTGGGCCGTCTGTGCCAGTAGCCTAAGCGCCTTGTAGAGGTTGGACTTGCCACTGCCGTTGGCACCGGTGACCAGATTGAGCCGCCCCAGGGGCAGGCGTATGTCTCGCAGCGAACGGTAGTTGTTGATGGCTAAGGTGGTCAGCATGGCGCTCTTTTTTGTGGTTTGAGTATTGGTTTTAGTCGTGGTTTTCGTTGTTGTGGTTGAGCATGAGTCTAATTTTGGCTTGGGGCAATAGTGGCATCTTTAGGCTCTCGATGCCATAAGCGCTCAAACGCGGGGCGAGCTTATCCCTGTTGCAGCTTGGCCAGATGTGCCTTGCGCTCCGGGGTATAGTGCCACCAGGGCCGGGACTCTTCACCTTCCATGAAACGCACCGCGGCGATAAACACATCGATGACACAGGGATCGTGACGACACTGGGTGATGGCTTCGAGCTGGGCGTGCATCTGATATGGATCCAGCCCGATAAGCTCCTTGGGGTGATGCAGGCCGAGTTTGTAAAAATCCTCCGCCGTGGCCTTACCCACGTTGGGGATCATGGTGAACTCTGTGATGGTATCGCGGGCTGACATCTGGTTGCTCTTCTTATCTGTGTGGTTTTAAGTGTACGGCGTTTAACGCGGCTTGTCAGCGGCTCCCTAGGCCAGCAAGGCATAACCGACCGCGACTAGCATGGCGACGGCGAAGAAGATGCGCAGCGCCCTCGCGGCCTTTGGCCTGGAAAATAGCGGGCGTAGCAGGCCGCCGAAGATCAGCCAGAGGCTATCTACCAGAGTCGCGACCAGCAAGGCGCAGATCCCTGTGGCCAGATAGCCCAGTGCCGTGTTCTCCAGTGGCAGTAAAAATTGGGAGAAGATGGCCAGGAAGGCAGCATACGCCTTGGGATTGAGCAGGTTGAGGATAAAGCCATCTTTGAAGCTCGGTTCCTGCTGCGCGTCATCTAACTGGGTGCAGGGGGCACTGGCAATCTTATAGGCGATGAAGGCGATATAGGCGGCGCCGAGCAGTTGACAGGTGAGCCTGAGGTCGGGAAAGCGGCTAAACAGGGCGGCGAGCCCAATGCTGGCGCCTATGATGGCTACCGAAAGCCCCAGGAGTATGCCCGCCAGGAAGGGGGCGCCGCGTCTTATGCCAAAGGTAGCGCCCGTGGCGGCCAGTGCCAGCGGCGCAGGGCCGGGTGAGCCCAGGAGTAATCCGGTAGCGGCGATTAACGAAACGAGTGATTCCAACATGCCAGGCTCCTTGTGACGCGCTTTTAATGGGCAACCCATTTGCCCGGATAGAGCATCTTAGCCTGATTGGTTTATCTGTAAAGCCTTGGGGGCGATTTGGCGCGGCGCCTCGCTGCAAGGCTAACGCTACACCTAGCATTGCCCTCTCTGTAACTCGGCGGTAAACCTCGCGGTAAATCTTGCGATAAACCTAGGGGCGACACGTCGCGAGATCTGCACAGGTTTCATTACACTTTCGAAATCCTACCTATCGGGCCGGTGCGGGTTGCTTGAGGATATCTTGCTGCCAGCGCTCAGCGAGAAAATCGATGAAGTGGCGAATCAGATGTTGCTGATAGCTGCGCGACAGGTAGACGGCCCACAGCGTCTTACCCGGCAGGTGATATTCAGGCAGCAGCTCGACCAACGCCCCAGAGGCCAGGTGGGTATTGGCGAGATCGCAGGGTAAATGAATCAGGCCCTTGCCTCGCAGCGCCGCCTTGATGAGGACGCCCATGTCGTTGGCCTGCAGGTTACCGCCGACCTTTTTTTCGATGTTTTGATTGTCTTTGACAAACAACCAGCGGGTTTGGCTGGCGTGCAGCAAGCAGTTGTGCGCCGTGATATCGTCGAGGTTGGTGATGGGCTCATGGCCAGCGAGATAGTCAGGTGAGGCACACAGCACTGAGTCTATATGCATCAGGCGACGGGCGATCAGGCTCTCATCGGGCTGCTGGGTGTAACGCAGGGCGATATCAACCCGCTCATCGACCAGCTGCACCATCTCATCCGACAGCAGTAACTGCACCTTGACCTCGGGATGCTCGCGGGTGAAGTCATCGACCGCATCGAACAGCAGCGCCTGACCCAGGCCTATGGGGGAGGCGATACGTATGCTGCCGACCAGCTCTTGCCTATGGCGCTGGGCGCGGTTTTGTAGCGCCGCGACCTCATCGAGGATCTTCTGGCAATAGATGAAGGCCTCTTCGCCCTGCACGCTCAGGCTGACACTGCGGGTGGTGCGATGCAGCAGGCGCAATCCCAGCCAACGTTCCACCTCCTGAATATGGCGGGAGACCTGTAGTCGGCTGAGGCCTAGTTGTTCGGCGGCCTGGGTAAAGCTGCCGCAACTGGCGACCTCGACGAAACTACGGATCGCGCTGATCTTATCCATTCTAGTAACCTTATTTTGTAATCCAGATTAGTAACACAGGTTGAAACAATGATGCTCTATCTAAGCTATTTATCACTATTAGTGGGCCAAGTAAACTGATGCCAATTTAGTCAGATAGTGAGGAACAGAAGATGAATATAGCGATTATTGGCGCCACGGGTTGGATAGGCAGCACCTTGATGCAGGAAGCCTTAAGCCGCCAATTGCCGGTCACCGCCCTGGTGAGAGACCCGGCTAAATTAAGCGGTGAGTTAGCCGGTCAGGTTACGGCGCGAGTCGTCGATCTCGAGCAGGGTATCGACCCTCAGGTATTCGAGGGGATCGATCTGGTGATCGCCTCCGTGGGTGGACGAGCCTCTGGCCAGCATCAATTGGTGCCCCAGAGCGCCAAGGCGCTTCTCGAGCTGCTGCCCAAGACTCAGGTTAAGCGCCTGCTGTGGGTCGGCGGCGCCGGCAGTCTCGAGCTGGCCCCGGGCCAGACCCTGGTGCAATCGCCAGGTTTTCCGCCAGAATACAGGGATGAGGCCTTAGCCCAGGGCGAGGCGCTCGAGGTATTTAGAGAGAGCGATTCGCCGCTTAACTGGACCTTTGTCAGCCCGGCGGCCGAGATCTACCCCGGCGCCAGCGAAGGGGCCTATCGCATCGGCGGCGACAGGTTCTTCACCGATGAGGAGGGACGCAGCCGCATCTCGGTCGCGGATTACGCCAAGGCGATGCTGGATCTAATTGATTCAGATGACTATGCCCGCCAGCGGATCAGCGTGGCTTACTAGAGTCGCGAAGAAGCGCATTAGGGCCTGAAAAACAAAAAGCCACTCTATGAGTGGCTTTTTTTAATGGCTTTTGATTCGGCCTATGGCTTAACCGTCTTCACGCCTTCTGGGGTGCCGACCAGCAGGACGTCGGCGCCGCGGTTGGCGAACAGGCCATTGGTGACTACACCAACGATCTGATTGATCTGCTCTTCAAGTGCTTTGGGATTAAAGATCTTCATGTTGTAGACATCCAGGATCACGTTGCCGTTATCTGTGACTACGCCCTCACGGTAGACAGGGTCACCGCCTAATTTGACCAGCTCGCGGGCCACGTAAGAACGTGCCATAGGAATCACTTCTACCGGCAGCGGGAACTCGCCCAATACCTCGACTTCCTTAGTGTTATCCACGATGCAGACGAACTTGTCGGCCACGGCGGCGACAATCTTCTCGCGGGTCAGCGCGGCTCCGCCACCCTTGATCATGTCCATGTGGCCGTTGATCTCGTCGGCGCCATCGACATAGACAGAGAGCTGATCGACAGAGTTCAGGTCGAATACCGGGATCCCCAGCGCCTTCATCTTCTCGGTCGAGGCCTCAGAGCTAGACACTGCGCCTTCGATATCGGCCTTCATGGTGGCCAGTGCATCGATAAAGTGGTTAACGGTCGAGCCGGTACCCACGCCGACAATACTGTCTTTCTCTACATACTCGAGCGCGGCCCATCCGGCGGCTTTTTTCATTTCATCTTGAGTCATAAGGAGTTCCTATAAGGATAAACGAAGCATTTTGTCGTCATTATACCTCTAGTTCTCCTCTGGAGTATGTCAAATGACGCAGTTTGTTGCTTTAGCGCAGAATTTATTACCCAGATCCCAGGGGAAATTTGTGTGAAATCTCCCAACTTGGGCCTGCGACTGGGGTTTTGTCTGGCGCCCTCTGGAAAAATGTATTGAGGCAGAGTACTTTAGCTCTCAACAAGCGTACTTTAGCTCTCAACAAGCGTACTTTAGCTTGCAGTTAGCGTTAAAGATTGGCGCTTAATTCGCGAGAGCGCCCTCACGCCCAAGGCGGTGGGTAAAGGATATAGAAGAGAGTAAGGAGAGAGCATGGCGGGCGCGAGTCTGTTAACCCTGTTGGATGATATCGCGGCAATATTGGATGATGTCGCCCTGATGAGTAAGGTGGCGGCGCGCAAGACGGCCGGTGTGTTGGGGGACGATCTGGCGTTAAACGCCCAGCAGGTGTCAGGGGTGAATGCGGACCGTGAGCTGCCCGTGGTGTGGGCGGTGGCTAAGGGATCGCTGCGCAACAAGTGTATCTTGGTCCCGGCGGCGCTGCTGATCAGTGCCTTTATCCCCTGGGCGGTGACGCCGCTGTTGATGTTCGGTGGCCTGTTTCTCTGCTATGAGGGGTTCGAGAAGGTATATCACTCCCTGACCCACAAGCATGAGCCTGCCATGAGTCAGAGCGAGATGGCTAAGGCGGTCGAGGATCTCAAGGCCTTCGAGAAGCAGAAGGTGGCCGGCGCGATCCGCACCGATTTCGTGCTCTCGGCGGAGATCATCGCCATCACCCTTGGGGTAGTGGCCGAGAGTAGTTTCATGACCCAGGTGGTGACTCTGGCGATCATCGCCGTGCTGATGACAGTCGGTGTCTACGGCTTGGTGGCGGGCATCGTTAAGCTCGATGATGCCGGGCTCTATCTGAGTCAGCGTCAGGGGGATGGCCTGCTGCGCCGTCTGGGGCGTAAGTTAGGTGGCGGCCTGGTGAATGCGGCGCCTTACCTGATGCGTGGCCTCACTGTGGTGGGCACCATCGCCATGTTTATGGTGGGTGGCGGTATTCTCACCCATGGGATACATCAGATTGCCGAGGTGTTCGAGCAGGCGGCCCATTGGGTGGCTGGGCTTACTATAGTCGGGCCTGTCTTGGCCTGGATGACTCCGAGTCTGCTCAACGCCCTGTTTGGTGTCTTGGTGGGCGCGGTGGCCCTTGTTGTGATGTCGCTGATTGGGCGGCTACGCAACTGATATTTGAAGGTCAGATGTAGCATAATGTATCAGTAACAACTTGTATCTTATATTGTTTTCTAATTTAGTGCCTCGTAACACCCCTAAGGTAACACGCGTTGGGGACTGTGATGAAAAAGCAAATAAGAGGCAAGTTGGCGCTGGGAATATTGCTGCTTTTGGGCTTAACCGCCTGCGGCGGTGAAGAGGGCAGCAATGGGGCGATAGTCAATCCGCCGGTGACTGGCCCCGTGCCCGAGATGAGCATAGATGCCTGCTTTACTATGACCACGAGTCTGGGGGAGGTTGGGCTAGGCATCGATAGCCGCCATACGCCGCAATCGGCCGCCAACTTCATCGGCTATGTCGACGATGGCTTTTACGATGGCACCCTGATCCACAGGGTGATCCACAACTTCATCATCCAGGGGGGCGGATTCACCTCTGGCATGGTGCCTAAGCCCGGTAAGGCGCCTATCAAAAACGAGGCCAGCGTGGGCTTTAGCAACCTCAGGGGCACCCTGGCCATGGCACGCGCCCGTCTGAGCGATTCGGCCACCTCGCAGTTTTTCATCAACACCTTAGACAATCCGCAGCTGGATTATAGCGCCAGCAGCGAAGGCTATGCCGTGTTTGGCAGGGTGCTGTCTGGCATTGAGGTGGTGGATCAGATTGGCATAGTCGCTACCACCCGGGTGGGGGAGTACGCCGATGTGCCGCTGGAGGAGATAGCGATCGAACGTATCGCTCCCAGCGAGTGCCCTATGCTGGAAGAATGATACGCTATTCGCCGCTCGCCTGATGTCGCTTGACCAGATCTATCATCGCCAGGGCGGCGAAGGAGAGGCTGAGATCTTTGCGCCAAAACAGGCTCATTTGCCAGCTGAGATCTGTCTGGGTTAGGGGACGGGTGATAACGGCGTCGGGGCGATAGCGCTCGGCAATAAATTTAGGCAGCAGCATCAGGCCGATCCCGGCGGCCACCAGGGCGATGCCAAATTCCGGTTGGTTCACCTGGGTGGGGTTCTTGATGCTCACACCGGCCTGCTGGCAGGCATTGATCACCATCTCATGCAGAGAAAACTCCGATTCAAACAGGATCTGCGCCTGGCCATCGAGTTCGCCAAGGGGGATCTCCGAACGCCTGGCTAGCGGATGCTCGCTGGGAAGTACCACCACCATAGGCTCGGTATGGATGGCGATCCCCTCATAGCGGTCCTTGAGATCGATAATGCCGGTGGCGAGTTCTATCTCCCCCTGTTGTAGGGCCTGGGTCTGCTCGACGCCGCCGCGGACCAGCAGCTGGGTCTCTATCTCTGGATAGGCCTGGCGATACTTGGCTATGATGGGGGCAAACAGTTCGGCGCTGCCGAGTGGCGCCAGCCCCAGTTTTAGTATGCCGCGATTGAGCCCCTTCAGCTGTGCCAGCTCCTCCATCATCGCCTGCTTATCTTCCAAAAGCCTGAGGGCGTGGCGGTAGACCACCTCGCCATGGGGGGTGAGCTGCACCTTAGTGCCGCGTTTGCCCCGGGTGAGCAGGGGCAATGCCAGCTCGCTCTCCAGCTGGGCGATAGACTTGGACAGGGCGGGCTGGCTGATATGGATCCGCTCGGCGGCGCGGTTAAAGCCTCCCGAGGCGACGATCTCGACGAAGTAGTGTAGTGCCTTAAGATCCATTGAATAGCTTTTGGTGATTCATTTTATAAATAATATTCATTTTTTTTATTTAAATGGCAAGCGTAAGATCGCCATATCATCTCGTTAGACAGAGTTTTTCATGGCAACTTATCTCCCCCCACTTAGAAACTTGCTGCAGCTGTTGTTGCAGGTGGGGTTATTGTCTCTACTGGCCCTGGCCGCCCAATGGTTGGTGACTCGCCTGGCATTGCCGCTACCCAGCGGTGTGATTGGTCTGGCGGCGCTTCTGGCCCTGCTGGCGCTAAATTGGCTGCCGGAGCGTTTCGTGGCCCGCGGCGCCGCCTGGCTGCTCGGCGAGCTGTTGCTCTTCTTCATTCCGCCCGTGGTGGCCTCGATGCATTATGCGCCGCTGCTGGAGCAGTATGGTGTCAGCCTGCTCTGCACCCTAGTGTTGGGGAGTGTCAGCGTCTTGCTGATCACTGGCTTCGTGATAGACAGGGTCTTCAAGTATGAGCGCCGCCTCAGACAGGCCGGCGCGGCCAAAGCGGTGGGCGTCTGATATGTTGGCTTCCATGCACCTGTCGCTGCTTGGCCTTGGCTGTTTGCTGGCGACCCTGGTCAGCTATGGCCTGAGTAAGCGTCTCTATCGCCGCTACGGTCACTGGTGGCTGTCGCCCATGGTGCTGACGCCGGGCTTCTTGCTAGCCTTGGTGGTGGGGTTTGCCATTCCGCTGCCCACCTATTTTGAGTACAACCACTATCTCAGTTTGTTGCTGGCACCGGCGACCATCGCCTTCGCCCTGCCTATCTACCGCGAGCGTCATCTTATCCGCCGTTATCCGCTGACCCTGAGTCTGGGTGTGCTCACCGGCCTGTTGGCGGGCTTGGTCTCCTCCTGGCTGCTGACTAGGGTTATCTATCTGCCGCCCGAGCTGTCCCACAGCCTGCTGGTGCGTTCGGTCTCGACCCCCTTTGCCCTGGAGGCGACCCGCGAGTTTGGCGGCGTGCCGGATCTCACCGCCGTGCTGGTGTTGATGACGGGTGTGCTGGGCATGTTGCTGTGTGGCCCTGTGTTCAGGCTGGCGAAGATCTCTAGCCCTCTGGCTAAGGGTGCCGCCTTAGGCGCCAGCGCCCATGGGGTAGGGGCGGCCAAGGCCGCCGAATATGGCCGAGAGGAGGGTGTGGTAGCCAGCCTGACTATGATCTTTACCGGTATCGCCATGGTGATCGGTGCGCCGCTGTTCGCCTATCTGCTTGTCTAGCCTGGCTGTATCGGCTTGAGCGGTTGTCTGTTCTGATGCCTCATTGTTTTAGCAGTGAGGCGCACAGCTTAACGAAGTCCGACGAGGTCAGGATGCCGATCACCTTGTGATTGTCGTCGACCACAGGCAGGCAGCCCAGCTTGTTGTCGATGAAGTAATCCACCACGACCGCAAGAGGCTCGTCCAGCGTGACCCTCTGAAACTCCCTATCCATGATCTCGGCCACCGAGGTGCGCCGCTCCTGACGATCTAGCCCTTCGTTGCCGTAATGGGTCAGCATGCTCATCACGGTGCTGATCATCTTCTTGTGCGTCAGTATGCCTACTAGGCTGCCATCGACTTCGCTGATGACGGGCAGATGGCGCACGCCGCGGCTACTCATCAAGAGGTGGGCATCCTTGGTGGTGGCCTGATCGCTGATGCACACAGTGTCTGTGGTCATGATATCGCTGACTCTCATGGTCGACTCCTTCAACTATGGGGATGCCTTCATCATAACAGCTATTTACGCCGTGGTTGAAAAATGCACTCTGGCAAGCGGTGGTCGCGATCTCTGATTGGCGAAAAATGCTGTGACATGGCGATAAGCATGCCTCTGCCGAGATGTTCTGCTGCCGCGGCTGTGCCCCTTAGTCGAAACTAGCGGTTGCCGTGATCATAATAATTTTGCAATATTGTTAATTGATAATTAGAGTCATTAGACCTCTTACCAGGAATAACAATAACAAGGTCAGTTATCTTTCGCAGTACGCGTTTTCAGCTTCACATGGTGTGAACCGAGGGCACAAGGGATAACCGGCTCAAATAAAGGAATAACAATGAAAACCAATTATTCTCGCAGGGATTTTCTGGCCATGTCGGCCAAGGGTGTGGGTGCCGCCGTTGTCTCCTATGGCCTGATGGGCTGTTCAAGCAGTGATGACGATAAGCAAGAAACCGCCCCTAAGGTTCAATTTCTACACGGTATCGCCAGTGGTGACCCTACCCACAGCGCAGTGATCCTCTGGACTCGAGTAACCCCTGACACCGACGGTGATGTCAAGGTGGGTTGGGAGATCGCTTCCGACGCCAATTTTACCCAGATGATCTCAAACGGCGAGACCACCACTAACGCCGATCGCGATTACACAGTGAAGGTCGATGCCATCGGCCTGGATTCGGGTACCGCTTATTATTATCGCTTCATGTCGGGTGAGCAGGTCTCAAGTGTCGGCATGACCAAGACGCTGCCAGAAGGTGCCGTCGAGCAGGTCAAGCTGGCGGTGATGTCTTGCGCCAACTTCCCAGCCGGTTACTTCAACGTCTATGAGCTGGCGGGTCAGCAGGAAGGGCTGGACGCCGTGGTGCACCTGGGTGACTACATCTATGAGTATGGCCGCGGCGGTTATGCCAGCGAACATGCTGCCGAGCTTGGCCGTGAAGTACTGCCTGCCGGTGAACTCTTTACCCTGTCAGACTATCGCACCCGTTACGGTCAATACCGCAGCGACGAGTCTCTACAGACCCTGCATGCCAAAGTGCCTTTCATCACCGTATGGGATGACCATGAGGTGGCGAACGACACTTGGTCTGGCGGCGCCGAAAACCACAACGAGGGTGAGGGTGACTTCGAGGCCCGTAAGATGGGCGCCCTGCAAGCCTATTTCGAATGGCTGCCTATCCGTCCATGGCGCGAGGGTAATCACGAGGAAATTTATCGCTCATTCAGCTTCGGCGATCTGGTCGACCTGCATATGTTAGACACCCGAGTACTGGCTCGTGACAAGCAGCTGGACTACGCCGACTATGTCGATGCCACCACAGGTGCCATGGACAGTGCCCGCTTCATGGCGGATGTCACCAGCACAGAGCGTACTCTGCTGGGGGCCGATCAGCTACAGTGGCTGCAGGCCAGCCTGCTGAGCGCTACGGGTAAGTGGCAGGTGCTGGGACAACAGATTTTGATGGGCACCATGATGCTGCCTGCGGCGATCGCCATGCAGAAGCTCTCCGTCTATGAATATGCCGAGCTAGGCGCCTTGGCGCAGCTGGCAGCCCGTGCGGCGGCTAATGATCCGACTCTGACCCCACAGGAATACAGCTTCCTCATAGGCAACCAGTACAAGCTGACCCCTGAGGTGATGGCGCTGCTGCAACTGCCTTCTATCCCCTACAACCTGGATGCCTGGGACGGCTACGCCTATGAGCGTGAGGTGATCCTGGCAACGGCCAAGCAGAAGGGCGCTAACCTAGTGGTGATCGCCGGTGATACCCATAACGCCTGGGCCAACGAGCTTAAGGACAGCCATGGGGACCTGGTGGGCGTCGAGTATGCGACCAGCTCGGTATCCTCTCCTGGACTCGAGTATTACCTCGGCATTCCCGCCGACCAGCAGAGCGTGACCGAGGCTGGCGTCGTCGACCTGGTCGATGGCCTCAAGTACACCAACTTGAGAGATCGCGGTTTCATGGTGCTGACCTTCACCTCTGAGGCGGTGCGCAGCGACTGGCACTTTGTCGATACCATTCTCGACAGCGAGTTCAGCGAGGCGACTGACAAACACTACGCGGCGATGACCATGGCGGGTGAGCTTAAGATCACCGCGGCATAAGCCAAATTTAAGCCGATAAAGCCGCCCTCGAGGCGGCTTTTTACTTTTAAAAATGCATCCCCCGTCCAAGTTTCGCTATTTAGTTCTGCATGGGCGGATTTTTTAGTATAAAATTCAGCTCCAAATCCCGCAGCGTCGATTGTCGTCGTGTTGAAGTTCAATACGCGCCCCTTGTGCTACGCTGGATTTGGGGCGAAGCCTAATCGATGGATTAACTTCCTCCCTCTCAAAGACCAAATAGAACAAGATGGGGACGGCCTGATGTCTGAGAAACACTTTATTACCGCACAGGAATTGCTGGAAGATTCTTTTCGCCTAGCGGCGCAAGTTTATGAGAGCGGTTTTAGACCACAGTTTATTGTCGGCATATGGCGTGGCGGTGCCCCGATAGGGATTGCGGTCCAGGAATACTTCGATTTCAAGAAGGTCGAGACGGACCATATCGCCGTACGTACCTCCTCTTACTATGGCATTGGCACCGATAAGCAGAGCAAGCAGATCAAGGTGCATGGCCTGCACTATATCGTCGAGAACGCCAACGCCGATGACGGCCTGCTGATTGTCGACGATGTGTTCGACTCTGGCCGCAGCATTCACGCGCTGAAAGAGAAGCTGGCGGAGCTGATGCGCCTCAACATGCCAACCGACGTGCGTATTGCCTGCCCTTACTACAAGCCGAAGAATACCGCGGTATCTTTGAAGCCAGATTACTTCATCCATGAGTCTGAAGACTGGTTGGTGTTCCCACACGAAGTTTCTGGCCTGTCGCCAGAGGAGATCGCCAACGGTAAGGGCGATCTGAAGAACATCAAAGAGCTTTTCGTATAACGCGTTGAGCCATGATTAGTACCAATAAAAATGCCACCCTAGGTGGCATTTTTATTGGTACTAAGTCTTGCTCTAGCCTGGTTAGAGCTTGTCTATCTCGTCACCCAGCTGATAGGCCTTGTCCGTGACTATCTTTTCCAGGGTGGCGATGCGGGATTTTAGCTTATCTATCTCAGCCTTAAGTGCATCAATTTCACTGTTGTCTACACTGGCCTGTCGCCGGTTGTGCTCCTTAAAGGCGGCGAAGGCGAAGGCGCCTATGATGGCGATGGCGGCGAGTTGAAAAATGCCCATGGGCTTGCTCCTGTTTATGCTAGGGCCTGTAGACCTAGACGTCCCAATGTCTGTTATCTCACTATAACCCAAAAATCTTTCGCTACCAGGCCCTTATCCTGTTTTATCTATTCTGCTTACGAGGGACTGACTAGATCTACCAATGTTAGGGATTTGGCTGCATAGCTTCCTGCACCCGGATACATTCCTGCTCGGCGGCTATGGTTCGATTGATGCCTCTCAGGGTCGTTGGGCTATAGCCCTCTGGCCTATCGAGCAGTGCCTGCAGCCTGAGTAGGCTGGCGTAATTACAGCTTCTGGGCAGCAGGTTAGCCGTGTAGCTCTGCATGAATGCCTGGCTGTTGCGTTTGTCCACCTCGGCAAGTTCTGCAAGACGCTGCTCGGCGCTGGCCTGACTCAGGGCCTTCTGCTCGCTGGGGTAGAGGTGGCGCATCACCTGAGTTAATTTCTCCAGCAGCTGAGGATCGCTCTCCTTGCTGTGGGCCTGGATACGCTCGAACCACTGGCGTTTCTCCTTGGCGCGGGGACGGGCCACCAGGGCGCCGAGCGCCGCCGTTTGCCCCTCGGGCGAACTATCCTTCTGCTTTTCCTTGAGCAGCAGGCGTTCACTGCCCAGGTAGTCATAGCGATTGAGGTGGGTGATTATCTGCCAGCGGCGCTCGGGCGTGAGCGTGATGCCGGGTAGCGATTCTCTCTCCTCGAGCAGCGCCGCCAGATGACGCTTTGCCTGATGACTGACGGCAAAGTGCAGGTAGTTGTCGAACCACAGAGATTGCAGCGTGGGATCAGCCTTGTTGCTTATGGTCAGGCGCAGGCTCATCTGGGCGATGGCATTGAGGGCCTGACGGCTATAGCGCTGCTGATTGGGACTCATCTGCTCCAGCAGGGCCTTGGCTTGTTTAAGCTGGTCTTGAGTACTGATAAGCACCTGGGGATCGGTTTCAGCTGGCAGGTTCACCAGGGTACTGCCGATGAAGCGGGGCAGGGGAAGTTCACCGGCCAGCACAGACTCCCACAGGGATTGCCACAGCATGCGTCTGAGATCGGCTTCTTCCAGGCTGCCAAGGTGCAAGAGAGCCGTCTCTAGGGAGGCCTTGTCCAGCTTGACCCTGACGTAGGCCTTGTTCTGATAGTTGCTAAACACCAAGTCGGGACAGCGCACTCCCTTGAGGCGTTTAACCTCGGTGCTCGCGCCTTGGTAATCGACCTCGCTCACCAGATTCTTGTGCAGGCCATGACGCCCCAGGGTAAACAGACCTAGCTTGACCCTCTGTGAGCTACCCAGATCGCCATTATGCTGTTTGAGGTCAAAGCGCGATATGCGATCGCCTGAGCAGCTGAATTCTGCCTCCAGGCGGTTGACGCCGGCGCGCTTAAAGGCCGCCTGGCTCCACTGGCTCAGGGGCTGTTTGGTAACCTGCTCTAGGCTAGAAATAAAGTCGTTAAGGTCGGCATTTTGCAGGGCAAAGCGCTCGAGATAATTGCCAATGCCTTGGTAGAAACTGGTATCGCCCAGCATAAATTTCAGCTGATTTAGCTGGGCGATCGCCTTGTTTTGACTCGGCAAGGGATCTTGCGAGAACAGCTCCAGGCTGTTGGCGATCTGCTGCTCCACCTGTTCGGGGCTGCGGATAAAACTCTGTTGCTCTTCGGCCCGAGTCTGGCCAAACAGCTGGGCCTCGGCGTCGTCGGCAACCAGATAGGCCAGGCTCTGATTGAGCCAGAGCTGATCCCACCACTTGAGGGTGACCAGATTGCCTAGCCACTGCTCGGCCAATGCCCGCAGGACCTCACGGCGAGGCGTGCCTTGAGGCAGGCTTCGCTCATCGAAGCTGGTTTGGGCCTGACTGGCGCGAAACTCACTCGGCAGGTGAGGCACGATTGCCTGGGTGTAGTGACCGAAGGGGTATTTGCTGCCCAGGCGCTGCTGATAATAGTTAAGGGCCTGCTGGGTCTGTGATAGCCAGGTCTCGGCATCGATTGACTCTGCCTGGGATTGACGGGCGAACAGCTGCAGCGCTATGCCCTCGGCCTCACTCAGCCAGGTGTGATAAGGCCCCGCGAGTAGCGAAAAATTATGGGGGCTGACCGGCTCGCTCTGCATAAACTGCCAAAGATTGTTTTCGCCTGCTGGCTGATGGTTCTCGCCCACAGTCTGACGGCTCTCATCTACGGGCTGATGGCTCAGCACCTTGGCCGCGCTGGTCACCTGCCAGTCGCTGGGCGCCAACACGCTCAGCCGATAGCTGGCCCTGAGATCTGGCTGATCAAACTGCGGCGCCAGGGTCTGGGCGCTGGAGGGCAGGAAATGGCTGTAGAGATAGCGCAGACCATCCTTAGGGTCGATATACTCGATAAGTCCTTGGTCTTCATGGCTGTAGGGACTACTAAAGTCCACCTCTATTAGGTTAGCGCCGCCCTGTAGCAGGCTGGCCGGGATCACCAGAGTGTGGCCATCATAGTTGGGGTAAAGTTTTTGGCCGTTGATGACAAGTTGGCTGATGAGCGCCTGCTCCAGATCTAGGCTTAAGGCCTGCAGGGTGTCGGCTAACTGAAACTGGATCTGCGCCTCGCCCTTGAAGCGTCTCGCCTGGGTAAGGT
Organism: Shewanella alkalitolerans; assembly: GCF_019457575.1. Taxonomy (NCBI): domain Bacteria; kingdom Pseudomonadati; phylum Pseudomonadota; class Gammaproteobacteria; order Alteromonadales; family Shewanellaceae; genus Shewanella; species Shewanella alkalitolerans. Next base: position 957,897 of record NZ_CP080422.1, read on the forward strand.
CGAGGTGCAGCTGGTAGCTGACCTGACTGACTCTGCTGGCGCGTTGCTTGGCGACACTGGAACTGATGCCGAGGGACTTTTCGCTGCGCTGTTTGCTGCCGGGGGAGGTGCTTTGACATGCGCCGATAAGGAGGCAGAGGAGGAGGCTAGCGCACAGGGAAAACAGTCTCAAAATGGGTCCTTCTTATTCTATATGCTCGAGGGCTTGTCGGTTTGGCTGGCAGTCAAGGGGCGGGTAAATAGCCGCATCACGTATGAGTGCCAAAGGCCGCCACATTCTACCCGACTCTACCGCTCGGTAGTAGAATTTATCGACAAAATTTCTGTTACCTTCACCTGCTTTTGGCGATTGCTCACCGATGACAAGAGATAAAAAAACCAGCGCTGGGCTGGTTTTTTAAAGGAGATACTGGCTTACATGCCGAGGAAAGACTTCGACTTGGTCTTGCGGATCTCTTTCTCGTCTGACCATTCGATCAGGCCGGTTTCCAGATCCATCAGGCGCATGGTCATCTTGTAGTAGACATCCTTGGTGCTGCCATCTTGCTTAACTATGCTCGACAGGTTGCCGTACAGCATGTACTGAGCACCGATCTGACGGCCGAAGTTGATGGCGGTCGATGGGTCGACCATGCCGGCATTGTTTTGATAATCCAGTTGCTTGCGTACCGTGTCGACCTTGGTCATGTCGATGAAGCGGAACTTACCCGAGCGCAGCAGCTTGTTGCTGATGGAGTCGGTAACCGATTCGGTGTCGATATGCTCTGAGGTCTTGTTCTTGATCTTGTCGACGAAGATCACGGGACGATCTTTGGCTGTCATGGCGACCACTGGCGGGAAGCTCAGCATGCTGTCGACCATCTTGGCGGTGATCGCCTGAAGATCCGTAGAACCGAAGTTTTCATTAACGGTTTCGACTTCAGTTGCATCACCGTACTGCACCTTAGATTGACAGCCCGCCAGGCCAATCGCCACGGCGATGATAAAAATGAGGTTGAATTTTTTCATAAAAATACCGATTCCTTAGTCTTGATTAGATGATTATTGAATAAAAACGGGTGAAATTACCAGTCTCAATTATCCAAATTAATGTGGTTTTATCGCTTTGTACGTCAATCGCTTGCGTCTGGGACTGCCCCAGGCGGATTTGATACTGGCCCGCATCCAGATAACGACGTCCTAACTGTGCCTGCTTGGGCAGGGTCAGCCAGCTACGCCTGTCGGCCTGCTCTGTGACCACGTTAAAGATCTGCATGGCAATGGCGCCGGCATCGAACTCATCTTTGCGCCTTTTCGATTCACTGCGTACGCTGCGGGCCATCTCTGCCTTGGCGTAGATCCTCGCGGCCTGACGAAACAGGGCGCTGGGGAGCTCCTCCTTGAGAGCGGTTATCGCCAGGGCGTCGATATTGGCAAGCGGCGCCGTTTGCAGCACAGTGCCCAGGCCGATGACCTCGCCTTGAGGCACGCTTATCCTGCCTGGTGCATAGGTGGCCAGGGAAGCGGTTTGCCAGTTGCCATGGATACGAAATGGCACGGTAAAGCTCTGCTTCTCGGGGACAAATCCCCGCTCGAGCAGGACCACCACCTGGCCTTGTCCCGCCTTTGCCAGCTTGGCGTCGCCCCAACGACGCTTAAACTCTTCATACTGTGGCATGGCCAGTTTCTTGGCCAGACGCACCAGATCTTGCTGAAGATAGGGGTTGTCAGGGGTTATCTGCGCCGCCTTGCGATAATCGATGAAGGCGTCGTTTTCTTCCCCCAGCAGCTCATGCAGCAAGCCTGTGGTGTAGTAACTATAGGCGTTGAGGAAGGAGCTTGTGGTGGTGCCTGCCGCCTGCCCGAGTCGATTGACCTCGGCGTCTATGGTGCCGTTGGCCATCGCCTGCACCGAGGCCTGGGATTTCTGGTATCTGGCCTGTTCGCTCTGTTGTAGCTCGTTGCTGCGCCTGACCTCCACCAGTGCCCCCTGACTGTCTCGGCTAAAGAGATAGTTTAAGGCCTGATATTGGTGCAGCATGATGCGCTCATATCCTGGGCCGCGATAGGGAATAACATTGTCGTTGATAAACAGGCTGCTGGCGGTGGCGCCGAGGTCGGATGCGCTGATCACCGCCTGCTCGTCAAACTTCTGGTAGGCATCGACCGCCTGCTGATAATAGGTTTTGCTGGCCTCGAAGTTGCCGGTGATCTGGGCGATACGCCCCGCTTCCTGGGCGTACAGCAGCCCATCTTGCCCTGTGATGGCATCGTCGAACTGTCGATAGAGGGCGGCATCGCCTTGCCTGCCGAGGTCGGCCTTCACCGGTGCCAACTGAGAGGGGTAGCTGATGAACACGCTGTTAAAGGCGCAGCCCGATAGGGTGAGCGACAAGAGCGCGCCGGCAAATGTCGCGCGGTATCGACTTGAGACTCGGTTATGGGGGCTGCTTTGGTGTGGCATAGCGGGTCAGATCCTTTGTAAAGCAAGTTCCGTCAAATGGCTCCGCGCCCAGCGCGGCATCGATTTAATAGTGAGGTGGTGGCGTCTCTTCCGCCTGACTGGCGATGTTGCTGGGTTCGACCTGGGAGAGCTTGCTGGTGAGCAGGCGTAACTTCTCCTGTTGGTCCGCCAGTAGGTCATTGAGCCTGATCACCTGCTGGTTCAGCGACTCTATGGTGTCATCCTGAAACGCCAGTTTCATCTCAAGATCTTCGATTCGTTGTTCTAGTTGCACCAATTTAATTCCTCTATCAATCGGGCTTGGGCCAGGTCTCCAGCAAGCCATTGCTGCTAAAGCTGATGATCTGCCCATTAATGGTTTCAGCCACAGAGTATACAACGGCGCCCTTGATTTGGGCACGCTCGGTGCGGGTAACTTGCCAGTTGGCGCGCATTTTTCCATCGGCTACCCGCCAAACGCTCACTTCTCTGGCGGGAGTGCCCGTTAGCAGTGTCTGATTATCTTTGGTAAAGCGTGCGGTGGAAAAGTTCATTGTGCGGCGTTTTATTTTGAGCGAAGACACAGCTTTACCTGTCTGGGTCTGCCAGATGTCGGCCTTGTTAGTGCTGTCGGCCGCAAACGCCAGGCTGGCGTCCTGACTCAGACTCACCTCTAGTATCCGGCTGGGGAGTTGCCACTGGTGCAAAGGCTGGCCGGTGTTGGCCTGCCAGAGGAAGACTTTACTGTCGTTGCCGCCAGACAGCGCCCAGCGACCGTCGGCGGACAGGGCCACGCTGTTGACCTTCTCGCTGTGGCCGAGGAACTTGATCAGGGTATCTGTCTGGTGATTGAGGGACATGACGCTGCCGTCGGTGAGGCCGATGAGCAGGGTACCGTTATCGGCCAGCGCCAGACACTGACCGTTGGCGGGCAGGGACCACCATCCCAAGGGGTGACCGTCGTCCATGTTCCACAGGGCAACCGAGTCGCGGCTGAGGGAAGCGGCATATTTCAGGTTATCCGACAGGGCCGTGGCTATGGCTGTACCGCCCGCTTTACCGTGGAGCCACTGATATTTAAGCGTTTTATTGGTGAGGTCCCAGAGCTGTAGGTTGTTGCTGGTGGTGCTGACCAACAGATATCGGGCCTGGGGTGAGAGGCTGGCGTCATAGCTGGGTTCGGCGACCAGGCTGCTCACCTCGGGCTTAGGCTGGCAAGCGCTCAGCAGGAGCGTACAAGCAATCAGTGTACAAAAATGTAGCAATCTGGTTCTGCTCATGAACTTGTTCCTGGTAGCGTTGTCTCTAGCTCAAAGGTTTTCGCCTGGCGCAAGGGCGCCAGCCGACATTGATGAAACTTAATCAATGTAATTGGTATATGTTAATTAACTAGTATAAAGTGGTTCGTCTTAGAAGAGTAAGGTTATTGTAACCACAAGAAAATGCTGAGGAAGCTTTAATGAAGTCCATTTATAAAATGTCACTGGTCGCGTTGGCGGTGGTTGGTCTAACTGCTTGTAACCAAGAACAAAAAGTAACAAAACCGGCAGAAGTTAAACTTGAGACCCAGGCGCAGAAGCAAGCCTATAGCGTAGGTGCGTCTATCGGTAAATATATGTCTGGTCATATCAAAGAGCAGGAAGAGCTAGGTCTACCAGTGGATCGTAGCCTGATCATTCAAGGCTTTAGCAATGGTCTGAACGATGAGCTTAAGCTGACCGAAGAAGAGATGCAGACAGTACTGCAAGGCCTTGACGAGCAGCTAAATGAGAAGCGTCAGGCGCAAGCAACAGCACTGGCCGAGAAAGCCAAGGCTGAGAGTGCGGCTTTCTTAGAAGCCAACAAGGCAAAAGAAGGCGTAACGACCACAGATTCAGGTCTGCAGTATGAAGTGATCACCGAAGGTACTGGCGACAAGCCAAGCGCCGAAGATACGGTTGAAGTGCACTATGTGGGCACACTGATCGACGGCACCGAGTTCGATAGCTCTATCGCCCGTGGTCAGAGCGCTAAGTTCCCGCTAAACCGTGTTATCCCAGGTTGGACCGAGGGTGTTCAGCTGATGTCTGTGGGTTCTAAGTACCGTTTCGTGATCCCAGCCGAGCTGGCCTATGGTAGCCGCGACACAGGTAGCATTCCAGCTAACTCTACGCTGATCTTCGAAGTTGAGCTGCTTTCTATCGAGAAGGCTGCGCCAGCAGCAGAAGAAGCCGCAGCGGCTAAGTAAGCCTAATTACTAAAGGCTTAAAAGGGGCGCTTAGGCGCCCTTTTTTGTGGCCGAAAGAAAAGACTGTGAGAACCGCATGTGTGACCAGCGAGGGGGAATTTTCGCCGCTTAGTGTAAGGGGAATCGGATAACTCTGGCATTGTCTCGGCCTTAGGTTAGAATTTGCAAGGTAACCTTGGGGAAGACAGCTTATGGAATATGAATTTCGTCGCAACACATTGACCGGCACCCTGGTGGCTCAGTTCACCATGGATCATGAGATTATGGGGCTTTGGTTTGTCGATGAGCTAGGCGAAGACAAGGCCCTCATAGAGCAGATCGCATCGACCATAGCGGCGCTGCAGCAGGGTAGGCTGACTGAGCAACGTTTTGTCGGCCAAGGGATCTCCCTCGAGCTGGATGAGGAGCAGGCCAGAGTATTTGCCAACGCCCTTGAGATGGATGACGACACCCAACTGGATGAGTCCATGTCCCTGTATGACGGTGAGTCTCAGGCCTTCTGTGGCCTTGAGGATTTTGAGGCGGCGCTTAAGAGCTGGCAAGCCTTCATCGAAGAGAGCCGATAGGCAGGGACTATGCAGGGCAAGTGTGTAGAGAAAGCGTGTAGATAATTCGCGGGAATTCTTGCAAAGAAAAAGGCAGCTCAGGCTGCCTTTTTACGTTTTAGCGCTCTTGAAGTGTTTTGCACAGAGGCTTATTGGTTTAGGTAGCGTACCGCCATCTCGGTGCGCGACTTGGCGTTGGCCTTGCGCAGCAGGTTCTTCACATGCACCTTGACCGTCCCTTCGCTGATATGTAGCTGCTCTGAGATCACCCGGTTGCTCTTGCCTTCTGCCAGTTGCTCGAGGATCTGTAGCTCTCTCGGGGTCAGGTTGTCTATCCAGGCCTGCTCGTCGGCGCCATCTTTCAGCTCATAGATGAAGTCTTCCACCGACTCAGAGATCACTCTGTGGCCCTGCATGGCATTCTTAAGCTTCTCCAGCAGCAGATCCGGCTCTGTGTCTTTGAGCAGGTAACCGTCGGCGCCGGCCCTGACCAGGCGTATAACGTCCTGCTTGGCATCGGATACCGTGAGGATCACGATACGGCTGGTGACCCCTTCCTGACGCAAGGCATTGAGGGTATCTAGCCCTGTCATCCCCTTCATGTTGAGGTCCAGTAGTACAATATCCGGTTCGTTTTCGGCAATTGCCGACAGGGCATCTAGGCCGCTGCCTGCTTCACCAAATAGGGTGAAGTCTGAGTCAGAGGTGATAAGTTGACAGATCCCGCGACGTAGCAGGGGATGATCGTCTACAACCAAAACTGAATATGGTTTGCCCATTTTATTGCCTCCACTGAGGTCTGTTTTATTTAAAAATTAGTATCTTATATCACCAGCATCCCTACTGGCGCGGCTCTTGTTCGGGCGGGAAAAGCAAGGTGACCGTGGTTCCGCCCTGTTCATTGCTGCTGAAGTCTACCACACCCGAGAGGCGACTTGCGCGTTCATGCATGATTCCTATGCCAAAATGTTGATCCCTCTCCTTGAGCTTCTCAAGGCCAACGCCGTCGTCGCTGATGCTGATCTTGACGTTATTGCCGCTGCGGGTGCAACAGATATGAATATGATCCGCCTGGGCATGCTTGATGGCGTTGAGGGTCGCCTCACGGGTGAGCTGCAGCACATGAATGTGTTGATGAGCGCCGAGCAGCTGGATCGGCAGCTTATCTTCCAGGGTGATCTTGGCGGTAGTTTGTCCCCTGAGCTGGTCAAGCATCATCTCGATCGCATGATTGAGGTTGGGATCTTTAATGGTTAGGCGGAAGGTAGATAGCAGCTCACGCAGCTGCACATAGGCGGTGTTGACCCCCTCGTTGATCTCCTTGAGCTGCTCCTCTACCTGAGGGCTGCGGCACTGGCTGTCCAGCCCCTTGGAGAGCAGGTTGACCTGGATCTTGAGAAACGAGAGTAGCTGACCCAGGGAGTCGTGCAGCTCTCGGGCGATCACGCCGCGCTCCTCCATCAGTGCCAGCTGCTGGCGCTGCTCGCCGGCGTTATAGATGACGATGGAGCGGGCCAGCATGATGGCGAAGTTCTCGAACAGAGGATGATTGATCTCACCCAGGGCAGTGACCTCAAGATAGCCCAGTTCGTTGTCGGCAAATTTCAATGGGAAACGGGTCTGGCTGCGCGAGGCGATGGGCCAGCCGCCGTCGGCATCTATGTAGAGCTTCTCTTTATCATCTTGGGCGATCACCAGGCGCAGGAAGCTGTTGGGTTCGTGGGCCCTGAGCTGATTCAGCGCCTGTTTCAGGGTGCTGATCTCCAGCTTGCCCGAGTGCAACATCACCAGGTTGTCGTAGAGGAGCTTGAGCTCGTTGTTGGCGCGGGTGAGGGCGAAGGTCTTCTCTTTGACCTGATTTTCCAGGTTGTTATAGAGGGTCGATAGCTCTCTGGCACTGGTGGCCAGGGCGTTGCTGAGCGAGCTGAGTTCGATATATTCGCTATCAGGCATGGTGACATCGAACTCCCCCTTAGAGATGGTGTTGGCCGACTCCATCAACTGATTGAGGGGAGTGACCACCTTACGCTTGGTAAAGCGTACGGCAAAGAAAGCGATCAGTAACATGAGGCCCAGGCCGGTGATCTGGCTGGCAGCCAGCAGCTTGAGCTTGAAGGCGGCGAACTCCTCTGTTTCCAACACGAAGAGATCTATGGTGTCGACGAAATCTTTGAGGGCGGAGACATAGAGGCGTGAGTTCTCCTCTTCGATATATTGCTTCATCACCTGCCACTTCTGGATAACCAACAGGTACTGGGAGGCGAGATCGTCCGGCGTCATCCAGTCGAGTGAGCGTTTCAGCGCATCCGAGTGGAGGGTGGCCTCAAACTCTCTAATTTTGTCGTCGGCTCCCTCGCTGCCGGAGTTGGCGTAAAACATCAGACGGTAACTCTGCATACGCAGCGAGCCGGAGGCGTTGATGGCTCTGGCGTCTCCCAGGCTATAAGCCAAATTAGCTATGGCGAAGGTGGCGAGTCCACTGGAAAGTAAAATTAAGGCCAGCATTAACCTTAATATGGTGGAGGTGAGGCTGCCTTTCTTCATGTATTAGAACTCATTAAATTATAGGGAAAAATCGGAAATTTGGACTATGATACTTGTTTAGCAATTGCTGATAAAATTAACAAGGTGATAAAAATGTGACCAACAACACATTCACATTATGATCTGCCTCAAGTTTTAACCCGGATACCCCATAAGGGGTATATTTTTAACGGGGTTAAGGGACTAACTTTGGCCTTGGAGATGTTGTGGTTTTTAAGACTACTATAAAAAGTAACACGGAGATGAGATGGTGAGAACATTAACTACAAAAACCTTTGCACTGAGTGCTTTGGTCGCCGCTGGCCTGATGGCTACCGGCGTGATGGCAAGTGACAAGACTGAGCCACGTAACGAAGTCTACAAAGATAAGTTTTCTAAGCAGTACAACAGCTGGCATGACACAGCCGAAAGCAAAGAAGTTGTCGATATGCTTGAAGAAGTTCCTAGCCTGGTTGTGTTGTGGGCAGGTTACGGCTTCGCAAAAGATTACAATGCACCTCGTGGTCATATGTATGCGGTAACCGACGTACGTAACACTCTGCGTACCGGTGCGCCTAAGTCTGCCGAAGATGGCCCAATGCCAATGGCATGTTGGTCATGTAAGAGCCCAGACGTGCCTCGCGTGATCGAAGAGCAGGGCGAAGATGGCTACTTCACTGGTAAGTGGTACAAAGGCGGCGCAGAAATCGTTAACACTATCGGTTGTTCTGACTGTCACGAGAAAGGCTCTTCTAAACTACGTATGTCTCGTCCATTCGCCGAGCGCGCCATGGCTACACTAGGCACTCCATTTGACAAGGCTTCTAAGAAAGACAAGCAGTCTATGGTGTGTGGTCAGTGTCACGTAGAGTACTACTTCGAGAAGACCAAAGATCGCAAAGGTTTTGTTAAGTTCCCTTGGGATATGGGTACAACAGTTGAGCAGATGGAAGTCTACTACGACAACATGGAGTTCAAAGACTGGACTCACGCCGTATCTAAGACACCTATGCTGAAAGCACAGCACCCAGGTTATGAAACTTGGCAGCTAGGCGTACACGGTAAGAACAACGTTACCTGTACTGACTGTCATATGCCTAAGGTGAAGAATGCTGAAGGCCGTAAGTTTACCGACCATAAAGTAGGTAACCCATTCGATCGCTTCGAAGAGACTTGTGCGACTTGTCATACTCAAAGCAAGGAGTTCATGGTTAACCTGACTAAAGAGCGTAAAGTTAAGGTTGCTGACCTTAAGGCACGTGCTGAGTCTCAGCTAGTTAAGGCGCACTTCGAAGCTAAAGCGGCTTGGGATGCGGGTGCAACTGAAGCTGAAATGAAGCCAATCTTAATGGATATTCGTCACGCACAATGGCGCTGGGACTATGCAACCGCCTCTCACGGTGTTGCGGCTCACGCAGCTGACGAAGCGCTACGCATCCTAGGTACTGCGGTAGATAAGGCTGGTGATGCACGCATCAAACTAGCGCAACTGCTAGCAGCTAAAGGTGTTAAGCAACCTATCGCCTTCCCAGATGTTTCTACCAAGGCCAAGGCGCAAGCTGCACTGGGTATGGACATGAACAAGTTGAATGCCGACAAGGCAGAGTTCAAGAAGACTGTTCTTCCTAAGTGGGATGCCGAAGCTAAAAAGCGCGAAGCAACTTACTAATTTCTCCCCCCCTGCATAGTAAAAGCCCCGGTTATCCGGGGCTTTTTTATATCTTCACTACTTTATCATCTTCAGCAGGGCCCTGAATCTGTCGCCACTGGCCTCTGCCTGCAGCTCAAACAGCAAAGACTCGCTGTTGGTCAGCAAGGCGCCGTGCTGGGTCATCATCTCACAGCCTAATTGCTTATTGGCCTCGGTTCGCGAAGAGACGGCATCGGTCACCAAGTGCACCTCATATTCGTTGTCCAGCAGATCCCGGCAGGTCTGATAGACGCAGATGTGAGTCTCTATGCCGGCGAGCAATACCTTGTGCCTGCCATACTGCAGCAGTGCCTGTCTGAAGGGCTCGGCGTGCCAGCCGCTAAAGTGAGCCTTAGGGATAGGCTGATAATGAGGCGTAAGCAGCTCGGCCAATGCCGGGCTGGTGGCCCCCAGCTTATCGGGTAGCTGCTCAAGCCAGACGACAGGGATATCAAACAGCTCGGCCGCCTTTATCAGTGTGGTGAGCCGGGTTTCCAGTTCCTCTGCCTGGTGCATCAGGGTCGCCAGCTTTCCCTGGACATCGACGATGACGAGTACACATTCCTGTGGTTGCAACATAGGGCGCTCCTCTATGGGTGATGACTCCATCATACCCGGATAATTTCGCCACCCAATTCGTCATAAGTCGAATAGGCGACTGCGCTATTTTTGTGCGCTCGGTGCATAGTCGCACCTAATTGGTGCATTTATATGCAGCATGAAGGACGCTGCTATTACTAAGTTTATGAATGTTAAGGTTTTGTAATATTGGCCTGATGATTGAATTGCCTTTGGCATCAGCAAGAATACTAAGATGAGTCGGAGGCGGTAATGAAATTAATCAGCGCAATAATCAAGCCATTCAAACTCGATGATGTGCGAGAAGCCATTGCAGGGTTGGGGATTGAGGGGATGACGGTGACCGAGGTGAAGGGGTTCGGACGTCAGAAAGGCCATACAGAGCTCTATCGTGGCGCCGAATACCAGGTGGATTTTCTGCCTAAGGTCAAACTGGATATCGCCACTAAGGCTGAAAACGTCGATCACCTTATCGAGTCCATCGTCGCGGCGGCGCATACGGGCAAGATAGGCGACGGCAAGATTTTCGTGACGGATCTCGATCAGGTGATCCGTATCCGTACCGGCGAACTCGATAACGAAGCACTTTAAGGGGGAATTCCAATGGAAGAGTTAGTAACACTAGGTGCGACAGTATCTGAGTTGAAGTTTGCTCTCGACACCTTTTATTTCTTGATCTCTGGCGCGCTGGTGATGTGGATGGCGGCCGGGTTTGCCATGTTGGAAGCGGGTCTGGTGCGCTCTAAGAACACCACAGAGATCTTAACCAAGAACGTCTGTCTCTATTCTATCGCCTGTATCATGTATCTGGTGGTGGGTTACAACATCATGTACGTGGATAACGCCGAGGGTGGCTGGTTACCATCGTTCGCCAGCCTCATTGGTGCTCAGGCAAGCGATGCCGACCACGCGCTGGAATCGGATTTCTTCTTCCAGGTGGTGTTTGTGGCGACCGCTATGTCTATCGTCTCGGGCGCCGTTGCCGAGCGTATGAAGCTGTGGGCCTTCCTTATCTTCTCTGTGGTAATGACTGGGGTTATCTATCCAGTTGAAGGTTACTGGACCTGGGGCGGCGGTTTCCTCTCTGAGGCTGGGTTTGTCGACTTCGCCGGTAGTGGCATAGTACACATGGCGGGCGCGGCTGCGGCTATCTCGGGTGTCTTGTTACTCGGCGCTCGTAAGGGCAAGTATGGCCCTAACGGTCAGGTGAATCCTATCCCTGGTTCTAACCTGCCGATGGCAACCTTAGGTATGTTCATCCTGTGGATGGGTTGGTTCGGCTTTAACGGTGGCTCTCAGCTGCTGGTGTCTGATGCCGAGAACGCGTCGGCGGTGGCGAAGATCTTCGTTAACACTAACTCTGCAGCCGCCTTCGGCGCTGTCTCTGCCCTAGTGGTGTGCAAGATGGTATGGGGTAAGGCGGACTTGACCATGATCTTAAACGGCGCCTTGGCGGGCCTGGTGGCGATCACCGCAGATCCTTTGTCGCCATCGCTGCCTCTTGCCGGAGTTATCGGCATGGTGGCCGGCGGTCTGGTGGTTTTCTCCATCGTGATGTTCGACAGAGTTAAGATTGACGATCCTGTCGGTGCAATTTCGGTGCATGGGGTTGCCGGCCTGTTCGGTGTGATGCTGGTGCCGTTGTCAAATGCGGATGCGACAGTTTTGGGTCAGCTCTATGGCGCTTCGGTCATTTTCGCTTGGGTATTCGGGGTTTCTTTCGCGGCCTGGTATATCCTCAAGATCACCATGGGGATCCGTGTCTCAGAAGAGGAAGAGTACAACGGTATGGATGCATCGGATTGCGGCATCGATGCTTACCCAGAGTTTGTCTCACTCAAGAGCGCCAGTTAACGGCTAGTCAAAACAGATTGCCAACACTGATAGTAGAATTAACAGGGTCCGTACCTCATGGTGCGGACCCTGTCTTTTGTATTATGCTATCGAAAAGTATGGTGTGAGGAGCGCTAACATGAAGCAGTCTCTCTGGGTGTTGTTTTCGTTGCTGGTCTCAATTCAGTTGCAGGCGGGCCAGGTGGTGGTGCGTAAGTCGAGCGAACCCTTCGACGCCTTCGCCGTGCGCGACAAGGTGCAGCAGGACTTTGAGTGGCGGGAATCCCTGCGTTTGCAGCAGCAGATTCAGATATTACAGAGTCTGCCCTTGGGCTGCGTGCTGTTTAAGTTGCCCTATGCCTACTATCGTTGCGGCGCGAGTTTCTATCGCCCCTATCTGTATCAAACCGAGGGCGCAAATCCTCAACAGCTCTATATTCAGGTCGATCCGCCAGTATCTCAGTGATTGTTAATATTTTGTAACGCTTTGCGTGGGGCAAAATGAAAAAGCCTACTTTATGATAGATCTTACGGTGCCCTCATCAGCGTAGGTTTAATATGAAAAGGCTAATTGAGTATAAGCGCGCTATCTTGTTGTTATTCTTTATAGTGAGCGGTTGTGCCAGCGGCCCGGGTAAGGAAACCCTCGCTAATATCGATCAGTACTTTGCCGACGATGAATTCGCGGCGGTTGCGGTTCAGGTCACGCCGGATAAGTTGTTTAACTTACCTCCCAAAGAGATCAATCATTTACGGCAAGACTTCGAACGTAATCGTATGGCACGGGATTTTACACCTTCTCATAAATGGTTAGCCGATTATATCAATGCCGATGAGGGCGGCTTCAAGTATCGCGATAATCTGACCAAACCCCCTATGGATACCTTTAATGCGCGCGCCGGTAACTGCCTCTCGCTGGTGCTGCTCAGTGCCTCGCTTGCCGATACCTTAGGGGTCGATGTCGAGTTTCAAGAGGTCGAAGTGCCGCCGGTGTGGGACAAGGCTGGTGACTTCTATCTGGTGAATGGTCATATCAATCTGAGACTGATACCTAAAGAGAAAACCGATACCTATTTCGTTGAGAAAAATGCGATTCAGATAGATTTTCTGCCAGAGCGCGTCATGCGTGGCTATGCCAAACGGCGTATAGGCAGAACCACAGTCATGGCGATGTTCTATAACAATGTCGCGGCAGAGTCTCTGGTGGAGGGACGTTACGACCAGGCCTATGCCTACCTGAAACAGAGCCTGATGTTAAAGGCCGATTTTATTCCCGCCTTGAATACCCTGGGTATCCTCTATCGCTACAAGGGGCTGGACGATAAGGCTGAGACTCTCTATAAGCTGGCGCTATCCCAAGACAGCGAGGATATGATAGCCCTGTTTAATTACAGTGTATTGCTCGCCAGTCAAGACAGGCTAGAGGAGTGGGCCGAGGTGCATAAGACCCTTGAGCTGGTCAGGATCCGCAATCCCTATTACTACTATGACATGGCGCAGCAAGCCTACTCAGAGCATGAATATCAGACGGCGCTCACCTGGTACAAACGTGCGGTAGAGAAGGCCGATTATCGCCATGAGTTCTACTTTGGACTCTCCAGGGCCTATTGGGCCACGGGCGATGAGCGCAGGGCTAAGCTGAACATGCAAAAGGCACTGTCGCTGTCGGTGGATGAATATAATCAGCGACGTTATCAGGCCAAGCTGCAGGCGATGCAATCTCATTAGCTTAATAGAGGCTCGCCTGACGGGCCTATTAGCTGAAATCTGGAAAGTCTCTATCTATTTTGTTTGTCCGAGTGGGCTTCCTGTTTATCTTCTAACCTCTCTTCATCTTCCAATTGTGCTATACCCAGATCTATCTTTTGTGCTATGGACTGACTGTGGCAGGCTATCTTGCGCGGCGCCGCTGCAAATAGGGAGTGGCGAGAGGTTGGCTGTAGTGTGTCGACTCTAAACTTGAGTTGCTCGCGGTAGTAGTCAAAGATACGCCCCTCTAGGATGATGGCATCGACCCGCCCGGAAAACAGCATCATCACCTGACTCTTCTGACTATTGGATTCGCCATATTGTGGGTTACTGAGCGCCATCTGATAGAAGTCTCTACCTAAGTATTGGGTCGCGTTCTGAAACCCCATGACAGAGATCCCGGCCAGATCGGCAACCGAGTCGATCACAAGTTTATTGCTGGCCAGGGTGAACACGCTGTTTTGGTAGCTGATTAGGCTGCGGGTGTAGTAGAGACCCGCCAAGTTTTCCGGTGCATTGATGAGGCAGTCGACATTGCCACTGGCGACCTGACGAAAGGCTCGCTTATTGGGCGACAGATAGATATGGCCGATCGATAGGGACTGCTTGGCTAACGCGGAGGCGAGACGCTCATATTGAATTCCACTTTGACCGTTGGCAAAGAAGTAAGGGGGTATGGTGTTGCTGACCGCAAAGGAGATCTCAGTATTAGCATTTTGTGCCAGGAGTGGGTTAGAAACTAGCATAAAACCAGATGCCAGCAGCAATCTTCTCATCGGGGGGATGGTTACCTCAACAGGGGCTGTAGCGCCATCGGCGCCGTTTCGAGAGCCTCAATATGACTCTCTTATGACCATTAATAATCTACTATAGATAGGCTTTTGGTCGATTTCCAGATAAATGTTAACACTTTGTTTTGTTACTTCTGTTTTTTCTAGCAGGCTTAGCTGAGGAAGTTTTAAATAAAAATAATAATTTAATCTTATATAACAGATGGTTATTTTTATCTTCTTTATTTTATTAATGTTTGGTTGCAATAGCGGTGGATACTGGATAAATTGAAATCAGTAGTGCAATAGAGAGACCCTTATTTAATCCAGAGCCGGAGTGGAAAATAAATATCATGTATTATCAAACTGATGACGTTCGCATTAATAAAATTAAAGAGTTGTTACCCCCTGTCGCTATCCTCGAGCGATTTCCGGCAAGCGAAAATGCATCGGCAACAGTGTTTAACGCGCGGCAGAATATTCACAATATCCTGAAAAAAGAAGATGATCGTCTGTTGGTGATCATCGGGCCTTGTTCTATCCACGACCCTAAGGCGGCGCTGGAATATGGTGAGAGACTCGCCAAATTGCGCGAGCAATATAAGGATCAACTCGAGGTCGTGATGCGCGTCTATTTCGAGAAACCGCGCACCACAGTGGGCTGGAAGGGCCTAATCAACGACCCTTACATGGACAATAGCTTCAAGCTGAATGATGGCCTGCGCACAGCTCGAAAACTGCTATTAGATCTCAATGAGTTAGGCGTACCGACCGCGGGTGAATTTTTAGATATGATCACGCCTCAATATGTGGCGGATCTCATGTGTTGGGGCGCTATCGGTGCTCGCACCACAGAATCACAGGTACACAGAGAGCTGGCATCTGGTCTCTCTTGCCCCGTCGGTTTTAAGAATGGTACCGATGGCACCATCAAGGTGGCTATCGATGCTATTGGCGCCGCCAGTGCGCCGCATCATTTCCTGTCGGTGACCAAGTATGGTCATTCGGCGATCGTCTCCACCAATGGCAATCCTGATTGTCACATCATTCTGCGTGGCGGCAAGGAGCCTAACTATAGCGCCGAGCATGTGCAGGCGATCAGCGAGCAGTTGGCTAAGGCCAAGCTGCCGCAAAATATTATGGTGGATTTTAGCCATGCTAACAGCAGCAAACAGTTTAAGCGCCAGATGCTGGTGGGCGAAGATGTGGCCAGCCAGGTGAGCGCCGGTGAGCGGGCGATTTTCGGTGTGATGGTTGAGAGTCACCTGGTTGAGGGACGTCAGGACTATATCGAAGGGCAGCCGTTGTGTTACGGCCAGAGCATCACAGATGCCTGTATCGGTTGGGAAGATACCGAAACCTTGCTGGCAAATTTGAATCAGTGTGTGCTCGAGCGCCGCAGCTAACGCTATGCCAGCTTTGCCCAAGGTTTTGTTAGTTGCAGAGTTAGTGACAGTCGCTTGATGCTATGTAGACCTGAAATGAAAAAGGAAGCCAATTGGCTTCCTTTTTTGCGTTCTGCTGGCCTGTTTATTTGGCTTGTTGTTTCACCAGATATTCGTTGGCTTTAGCAAGACTGCCAAAAGACGATATTAAATTGTTTTGACCCTTTTGTTGGATTTCTGGGCTGTTCGATTCTGTCATCATCCATACCCAAGTTTGTACCAATGGCAATGGAGGGTATTGCACGTCAGATGATTGTGGCATATCGGCTTCCTTTAAAAATTTGGGGTTATTCCCGCTCTGCTTTTTACTCAGCTTGAACTGCCTTAAGCTGATCTTGAGATTATCAAAATCTCCGGCAAGAGATAACAATAATTACCCCGTTGAAACACTAAACTGATAATTATTCTCTCAAGAATAATGCTTTTTTCTGGTTTTGACATCATTTAATCAGTCAAAAGTTGTACCTGTTTGTACTGGGGACTGCGCCAAAAGTCTGATATTGACCTCCTTATCTAAGGCAAAATGCTAACCCCTTGGCAAAGGCGGATAATTGAGCTAGTGGCGGATGAGCCTACTGAGGTAAGATGGTGTATGTTATGGCTTTTATCTTAATCTCACCTAAATGCCATCGTCCTTATCTTGATGCTAGCTGGAGTTGCCATGCGTCCCACGCTCTATTTTGATGGTCCTATCGATAAACTGAACTGGCATGTCCTGAAATTGCTTTGGCCCTATTTGTTGGAGTTTAAGGGGCGGGTGATCTTGGCGCTTGCTTGTCTGGTGGTGGCCAAAATGGCGAGCGTCGGCCTGCCATTCGTACTCAAACAGCTGGTGGATACCCTGAGTGAGGCATCTCGCGAGCAGATGATCGCCGTACCCATCGCCTTGGTGCTCGCATACGGTAGCCTGCGCCTGCTCAATACGGTGATCTCAGAGGTGAGAGACACACTATTTGGCCGGGTCACAGAGCGGGCGATAAGGCGCCTTGGCTTGTCTGTGTTTGACCATCTGCACCGGCTGGATCTGGCGTTTCATCTTGAGCGGCGTACCGGGGGACTGTCGCGGGATATCGAGCGCGGTACCAGCGGGGTCAGCTTCTTGATGCGCTTCATGGTATTCAACATAGTACCGACCCTACTTGAGATAGCCCTGGTCGTGGGCATCTTGCTGTATAACTATGGCTGGGCATTTGCGTTAATTACCCTGAGCGCGGTCGTCGCCTATATTCTCTTCTCCATCTTCGCCACCGAATGGCGTACCGGCTTCGTGCGGGAGGCGGCGATGGCCGATTCTCAGTCCAATACCCGCGCCATAGATAGCCTGCTTAACTATGAGACGGTGAAGTACTTTAACAACGAGGCCTATGAGTCTGAGCAATATGATCATGCTCTCGAGCGCTGGGAAGTGGCCAAGCGTAAGAATCGACTCTCATTGTTTGCGCTCAACGCCGGTCAGGCGCTGATCATCTCGCTGGCGATGACCCTGATGTTGGCGTTGGCGGCGACTCAGGTGAGCCAGGGTGCCATGACCATAGGTGACTTTGTGCTGATCAACGCCTTCATGATGCAGCTGTTTATGCCGCTGAATTTTTTAGGCTTCGTCTACCGCGAGATCCGCGGCGCCCTGGCCAACATAGAGCGCATGTTTAGCCTGTTAGACAGGCAGCCCAAGATTGAGGATGCCCCCGATGCGACATCGCCCCTTATCACCCAAGGGAGCCTTAAATTTGAGGGGGTGAGTTTTCGTTACGGTGACAGGCCTATCTTGTCCGATGTGAGTTTCGAGATCCCCGCCGGTCACAAGGTGGCGATAGTGGGGGATAGCGGCGCGGGAAAATCTACCATAGTGAAGCTGTTGTTTCGCTTCTATGAGACGCAGCAGGGGACTATCACCATAGATGGCCATGATACCAAGGCGCTGACTCAACACGCGCTGCGCAGCGCCATCGCCATCGTGCCCCAAGATACCGTGTTGTTTAACGACTCCCTGCTGGAGAATATTCGTTATGGTCTGCCGGGGGCGAGTGATGAGCAGGTGAAGGCGGCGATAGAGCTGGCGCATCTGTCAAACTTCGTCTCGCAACTCAGCGAAGGCTGGCACACTAAGGTGGGTGAGCGCGGGTTAAAACTCTCCGGCGGCGAGAAGCAGAGGGTAGCGATCGCCAGGGCGATCCTCAAGGGCTCGCCCCTGTTGGTGTTCGATGAGGCGACCTCTTCTCTGGATAGCCATTCAGAGCAGGCGATCCTCAATGCGCTCAAGGAGATGGCCAAGGGGCATACGAGTCTGGTCATCGCCCACAGGCTGTCGACGGTCGTGGATGCCGACCAGATCTTGGTGCTGAGTCAGGGCAAGATAGTCGAGCGTGGCGATCATCAGAGCCTGTTGGCGGCCGATGGCCTGTATAAGAAATTGTGGACCGTACAAAATCAGCATTAATTGTGTGGGATTAAGTATTCGTTCAGGTTTGATTTGCATAATATTTGTTAATAACAAACCTACGGAGGCGGTCCCATGAAAAACATCCCTATACATGCAAGTATCGAAGGCCAGGCGCGGATCGTAGATACCGATTGGCTAGCCATCATGGCGACCTTAAGAGAGCGAGGATTGGGACAGGAGGAGTTGGTGGTCGTCTATGCCCAGCTGAGCTCCTACCTGAGGGTCACGACACGGGGCTTGACCCTTGCCATGATCCCGCCCTCGACCGTAATCGAAGGCCTTACGCGTGAAGTAAAGCATTACGCGAATGACTATGCGGGGATGATGTAGGGTTTGCCGCCAGACTGGCTGGCAGAAGGACTAGGCAGTTTTTGAGGTGTTGATCGGCTTCCAACCGTCACAGAGGAGGCTGAGCTTGGTATTTTGCGGCTCATAGGGGGTCAGTCTAATGATCTCTCCACCCTTGAAGCAGATTGTCTCGCCTTCGATAACCGTTAATCGGTTGCAGTTTTGACAGCTAACCGACAAAGGTTTACTTTTATTTCCCGCTCCAAAAAACGAATTACTCACCAGTGATTCTCCGTGGCTGCGCTTAATGTCAGCGCGTGCTGCTATTCCATATATCGCTAATGTAATCAAGTTTAGATCATAAAGCTAGCGCTATCTAGACTAATGTCTAATCCTTATTGGGTATTGCCTGAAGTTGCACCATATTGGGTTTTTATCAGGCTACTTGCGCCATCTTGGGGCAGGGAAAGGATAAACAAATTGTCATATTCATCCTCTCTCAATTGAGGTATTTCGGGTCCTCGAAGTGCCTTGATGATTAGTGGCACAGTATTGGAGTGGCCGGCAATGATCACATTGCCCTGCTGCGCCATCACCTTGTCGGCAATGGTTGCAATATGTTTGTCCAAATCCTTGCCTGCGTCGATGACAACTAAAGGAATTCCTCTGGCGATAATAAGCGGCGTTAAGGTTTCCTGGGTGCGCTTAAATTGTGTGGATATGGCTAGGCTGAGTGGGGTATCGCCCAAGCTTTCAACCAATGCCTGTGCTCGCAACTTGCCCGCGTCATTCAAGCTAGGGTCGCGTCCCTGGTCGGCTTTTTCGGCATGACGCACCAGAATTACCGTCTTGCTGGCGATCGCTGGATTGGCCTGCGCCATCGGCAGGTATGCTACCAGGGCGAGAAGTCCAAAGCTGATGAGTCGTAACATGGGAACCCTTATTTAATTAACGAATTGGTTAGCATATCGCACTTTGGGTGAATTGCCGATGACAGATTAATTGGGCATTTGCGCTAAAGTTGCTTGCAAAATGGACGATAATAATAGCTGAGGGTTAATTTAATTTGGTGAGCGAGGCGATTATGGAGATTCAAAATCACGGCGGAGCCGTATCTGCGGCGGCGCACAACAAGACAGATTCGACGACTAACCATGGTCAGCAAGTCTCCGAAGTGGCCAAGAACAAGACGGCCTTGGCGGCCAGTAAGCACTTGATGAATAAAATGATCCTGGAAGCGCAGCAAGAGGTGAACTTGAGCACGGGCAATGAGCCCATGCAGCTGCTGTATAAGGCGGCTATAGAGGCGATTAATGAAGAGCTGGCACCGACCATGGGCGAGCACGCCATCGAGAGGGCGGCGGCTCAAGGGGTGGATAACTCTCCTGAGGCGACGGCCGAGCGTATCGTCAGCTTTGCGACTCAATTCTTCGCCATTCATCAAGGGCAAAACAGCAGCATGTCCTTCGGTGAGCAACTTAGCTCCTTCATGGACATTATCGGCGGTGCCATTGACCAAGGTTTCGATGAGGCCAAAGATATCCTCTCCGGACTCAAGGTGCTTGAAGGCGATATTGTGGCTGGGGTCGACAAGACCTATGGCTTAGTACAGGAAGGGCTGCAGGCATTCAGAGACAGTTTCAATCAAGAAACAGAGCAAGAATAAGGCCTTCTGACTTCCATTTGATTTCGGTAAACCCCTTAAGATAAGGGGTTTTTTGTTGTCTTGACTCGGATAGAAAATCTATGAATCATGGGAGTATCAGTATCGATTGATGCCAGCAGAGGTGGGGATATGTGGGGAGAGGCAAAGGTTGTAGAGCGGATTGACTGGAGCGATCAGTTATTTACCCTGAAGCTGTCGGCCGATATCGGCGATTTCATTGCCGGACAATTCATTAAGTTGTCGCTGCATATCGACGATAAACGTGTCGCCAGGGCCTATTCACTGGTCAATGCGCCCGATGCGCCGCTGCTGGAGGTGCTGGCGGTCAGTGTCGACGATGGCCTGCTGTCGCCTAAGTTGCAGGCCTTAGCCCCGGGAGACAATGTCGATATCTCCACCAAGGCGGCGGGTTTCATGACGCTGGATGAGATCCCAGCCCAGGGCAAGCATATGTGGTTTTTTGCCACAGGAACCGCCGTGGGCCCCTTTATCTCTATGATGAGAACCACCGAACCCTGGCAGCGTTTTGAGCGGGTGATCTTAGTCTACGGCGTGCGCTATCAAGAGGATCTCGCCTATTATGAAGAGCTTAAGGCGTTCGAGGCCAAATACCCCGGAAAGTTTACCTTAGTCACCTCAGTGACTCGGGAGCCGGTGGAAGGCGCGCTCAGTTGCCGCATCACCCAAGGTATCGAGTGCGGTGTGATCGAGCAGCAGGTCGGCCTCAAGCTGAGCGCGCAAGATTCACAGGTGATGATCTGTGGCCATCCAGAGATGATCAAAGAGCTCAATACCCTGTTGCTGTCCCGCGGGCTGGCTAAGAACCTTCGCCGGGCGCCAGGGCAGGTCACCGTCGAGAAATATTGGTAGAGGAAGTGAGATGCAATTACTCTTTTCGCCGGCGTCACCCTACGCCAGAACCGTGCGGGTCGTTATCGCGCAGTTTGCCATCAGGGGCATCGAGCCGGTCGCCGTCAATCCACTTGAGAATACCGAGCTATTGCTGGATGCCAATCCGCTGGCCAAGATCCCTTGTCTGCTGTTAAACGATGGTGGCACCTTGTATGACAGCGAGGTGATCCTGCGCTACCTAGATCATGAGTATTGTGGTGGCGAGCTGTTTGGACTGCCCGGTGATTCCTGGTATGGCGAGACCCAGTATTCCCTGATTAAGGGCTTGCTCGATAGCGCGGTGGCCTTAAGGCAGGAGCAGATGCGTGACGATGAGGGTTTGCGTAGCCCATTTTGGACGGCCCGGTTTGAACAGGCCTTACTTAGGGGCTTGGCGCAGATAGAGTTGATGGCCATTTCTGGCCACAGCAAGGTGTCCTTGCAGCAGATCTGTCTCGCCTGTTTGTTAGAGTATGTAGATTTTCGTCATCCGGATCTGGATTGGCGTAAGGTCGCCCCGGCGACGGCTAGATGGCTACAGACCTTCTCCAAGAGCGCAGCAATGTTAACCACGCGTCCCCACGCCTAGGCTGTATCACTACAGAGTTTGCACTCAAGGATTTGGGTGTAGTAAGAAGCTGTTGGCGCTTTTCAGTTAGCTGTTAGTGGCGTGTATCGGTATGGCGCCGTCCCTTAGCCGGTTGACTGCGCCGGTTAGGCTCGCCAAACACACCATAGAGTTCACGGGTCACACCGAAGTCGACCCGCCTATCGTCAGTTTGTTCTCTCCTGTCTTCATGATGTCGATATCGACAGCTACATTCGCCCTCACTGCAGCTGGGAAGTGGTAGTGTTGGTGCGTCTTTGGAGAGGAATCGTTTGCCTCTTAATTTCTTCGCGCTGCCACACAGGCCCTCTTCGTTGACGATCTCGACACAGTGATAGGGATGGCTGGTATTAAGGCTGTGCGTCGGCGCATGGGGAACTGCTTCGCTGATCATCCTGGTGCTCAGGTTGGCCTGTGGCACGGCGGCTCTGCGGGCCCGCCTGACTCGTACCCGAGTAAATCTATGTTTAAACAGGAATAAAATAAGAATGACGGCGAGTATCAGCGCGAGAATTTCCAGAAACATGTGAGATCCTTTTTGTGGCCGAGTCCTTTGAGTCTAGTCAGCGAGGCTTTTTTGGTCAAAATGAGCGGCCTTTTGGTCAAAATGAGTGGCGTCGCAAATTTTGACGGATCTCACTTGCCGTTTCCTGTCAGATTGATTACTCTTGTCGCAATTGATAATTATTATCATTAACTTTATCGCGGAGTATCTGCATGAGATTCATGAAACGTTTGGCTGTTCTGGGTTTTGCTTGTGTCACTTCAATGGCCAATGCGGCCGACAGCATCACGGTTTATTCCTACCGACAGGCTTTCCTTATCGATCCTATTTTGGCTGACTTTACCAAGGAGACAGGCATCAAGGTCAATCTGGTATTTGCCAAACAGGGCATTGCCGAGCGAATCGCCCGCGAGGGACGCCTATCTCCTGCGGATCTCGTGCTTACCTCAGATTTCTCCCGTTTGATGGAGCTGGCGAATAAAGGGTTGGTGGCCTCGGTCGACAGCGAGACCTTAGCGCAGAACATTCCTGCGAATCTTCGCTCGCCCAATGGCGATTGGTTTGCCCTGACGAAACGCGTGAGAAATATCTACTCTTCTAAGGAGCGTCTCGGGCCCTTGGAGCTCGATTATGAAGATCTGGCGGATCCTAAATTTAAGGGCAAGATCTGTACCCGTAGCGGTAAGCATCCCTACAACATCTCTCTGGTGGCGTCGATGATCGCCCATCATGGTGAGGCAGATACCAAGACCTGGCTGGAAGGCGTTAAGGCAAACCTGGCCCGCAAGCCACAGGGTAATGACAGGGCGCAGGTGAAGGCGGTTAAAGAGGGGCTGTGTGATATCGCCATAGGTAACAGCTACTACCTGGGTAAGATGTTGCAAGATCCTAAGCAGGTACCTTGGGCCGAGGCGGTCAATATCAACTTCCCGAATCAGAAAAATCGCGGTGCTCACATCAACGTCTCAGGTATGGCCCTGGCTAAGCATGCCCCAGCGCGCGAGAACGCCATCAAGTTGATGGAATACCTCTCGGGTCAACAGGCGCAGCAGACCTATGCCGAACTCAACATGGAATACCCAGTCAAGGTGGATGTGAAGCCGTCCAAGCTGGTAGCCTCCTGGGGTGACTATAAGGCCGATGAGCTGCCCATCCACAAGCTGGCCGAGTATCACGGCGCGGCGGTGAAGTTGCTCGATCAGGTTAAGTTCGATCTCTAGTGCTAGGCGGTCGTTGCTTAAAAGATAGCCTTCCTTCGGGAAGGCTATCTCGTTTTTATGCCGCATGGGTCATTATTCAATTAATAATCGTTTGCGTTTAAGCTTAGATTTAAGTTGGTCACAGATAATGGCCTGACTCGCTTTATTGAGATTTTCTATGATTTTAGGCTTTCCCAAATCCTGGTCGACCCTAAGTTATCTGACCGCCATCTGCTTCGCCCTGCCCCTGGGGGCGATCTGCATACAGGCAATGGTGCCAGATGAGGCGGTATTCGGTCACCTGATGCAAACCGTCTTGCCTACCTATATTTTCAACACCTTGGCCTTGATGTTGTTTGTCAGCCTGGGCGCCTTGCTGATCGCCGTGCCTGCGGCCTGGTGCGTGGCCCGCTGTGATTTTCCCGGACGCAATTGGTTTCAGTGGGCGCTGTTGCTGCCACTAGCCATGCCCGCCTATGTGGTCGCCTATGTCTATACGGATCTGCTGGATTATGCCGGGCCTGTTCAGGCTTGGCTGCGGCAAGTCAATGGCTGGCTGTCGCCCACGGATTATTACTTTCCCGATGTGCGTACCCTGGGCGGTGCGTCTGTGATGCTGGCACTGGTGCTGTTTCCCTATATCTATCTGCTGGCGCGCACCGCCTTCATGGAGCAGTCGCCAAGCCTGCTGCACGCTTCTAGAGTGATGGGCGCGGGGCCCTGGCGCAGTTTCTGGCGTCTGAATTTGCCTATGGCACGGCCCGCCTTGGCGGTGGGAGCGGCGCTGGTGGCGATGGAGACGGCCGCCGATTTCGCTACCGTCAGCTACTTTGCCGTGCCAACCTTGACGACGGCGGTCTACGATACCTGGCTGGGATACGGCAGTCTGGCGGCGGCAGCTAAACTCTCAGCCATCATACTGCTGGTGGTCTTCTGTCTGATTGGCGCCGAGCGCTTTGCCCGGCGCAAACAGCAGCTGTTTCAGAAACAGACGCCGATAACCTCCCATGAACGATATGCGCTATCGGGGTTTAAGGCCTGGCTCGCCGCGGGCTATTGCGCTGTGCTGTTGCTGTTGGCCTTCGGTCTGCCGGTTTGGGTCTTGCTGGGGTATGCCTGGGATTACTTTGATGTCAGTTGGAATCAGGCCTTCTGGGAATACAGTCTCAACAGCCTGACCATTGCCCTGGTGGTTAGCCTAGTCACTGTGGTGTTCGCCTTGCTCTTGATGTTTGTCCGGCGCTGCAGTCCAAGAAAAATCGATATCCTGCCTTCACGCCTGGCCTCGACGGGTTATGCCCTGCCGGGGACAGTGCTGGCGATAGGCGTTTTGGTGCCTCTGAGCCTTCTTGATTTCGCGGTCAACGATCTCTATGCCTATTTCGACCAGAGTGGGCCTGGGCTTATCTTCAGTGGCACCCTGTTTGTGTTAATTTTTGCCTTTGCGATCCGCTTTGCCGCCATCGCCATCGGCAGCATAGAAAACAGCTATAAACAGATCAGTCCCTCGCTGGATATGGCATCGGTCACCATGGGGATGAAGCCTAGCGCCATTCTATCGCGGATCCATCTGCCACTGCTGCGCAGCGGCATCTTCGCCGCCATCTTGCTGGTCTTTATCGAGTGTATGAAGGAGCTGCCGGCGGCTTTGCTGCTCAGGCCCGTGGGATTCGAGAATCTCGCCACCTATGTCTACCAATTTGTCTCAGACGAACAGCTCGAGCAGGGCGCCCTGGGGGCCATAGTGATCGTCTTGGTGGGGTTAGTCCCGCTTATCTATCTCAATCGCTCCTTGGAGCAAGGTAACTAGTATGTCGACACTTACCATAGAACAGGTTCACAGCGATTATCAGGGGCAGACGATTCTGCGCGGCTTAGATCTTGTGCTGCATCAGGGAGAAATTGCCGCCCTGCTCGGCCCAAGTGGCTGTGGCAAGACCACGCTCCTCAAGGCGATTGCCGGGCTGCAGCCTATCTCCCAAGGGCGTATCAGCATCAATGGCCGACTGCTCTCTGGACCCGAGACGTTTGTGCCTAGCGAGCGGCGAGAGGTCGGGATGATTTTCCAAGACTACGCTCTGTTTCCTCACCTGACTGTGGCCGAGAATATCTTGTTCGGGGTGAAAGGCTTGGATAAGTCTGCCAGACAGGCGAGGCTAGGTGAGATGCTGGCGCTGGTGAAGCTAGAGGGCTTAGGGGGCCGTTATCCTCACGAACTCTCGGGGGGTCAGCAGCAGCGGGTGTCGATTGCTCGCGCGCTTGCTTATGAGCCAGAACTCTTGCTGCTCGATGAGCCCTTTTCCAATATCGACGCTAAGGTGCGTGGTGAGATGATGGTGGAGATCCGCGAGATCTTAAAGCAGCGCGGAGTAAGTGCCGTGTTTGTAACCCACAGCAAGGATGAGGCCTTCGTGTTTGCCGATAAGCTGGCGCTCTTCAAGGATGGGGGCATAGCCCAATATGGCAGTGCAGAGAGCCTCTACGCCGAGCCAACGGATAAGTATGTGGCGGAATTCCTCGGTCAGGTGAACTATCTTAGCTGTGAGGTGAAAGATAGGGCCCGATTACAGACCCTGCTGGGTGAGGTACAAAGCAGCAGTGATTTGGCCAAAGCGGCCGGATATCGCGGCGAGCTCCTGCTGCGTCCGGAGCAGCTGCAGATGGCAGAAGATGAGCAAGGTGAGGGCACTATAATAGCGCGGCGCTTCCTCGGTAATCTGTGCCACTACAGCATCTTGATTGGCGAGGAGATATTGGCGGTGCGCTCGCCCCTGCACCATTTTAGCCCTGGGCAGAAGGTTGGCCTGTCGGTGACGCCTCATCCGGCGGTGCTCTTCTAAGCTGGCCTATGTAACACTTTTGTGAAGGGCATTTGCGTCTGGCTATGGTTGCCAACTTAAAAAAAAGTTAATCTAGCCGGTAAATGACGTTTCGCTTTAACGGTTTGTGGGTTGTGTAATACTAATTATCGCTAAAGTTTCGGATAATAACGCCGAAATTGAGACTGACGAAAGGTAGGTTTATTTATGGATAGTCTGGTTATGCCACGTGAACAGCTGGGTGTGTGTGCCGAAGGAAATTTACATAGCGTGTATCTGATGTTCAACGCCAACGACGGCGTCGAGTCTCAGCTGCGTCCCTGCGTCGCCAATGTCGCTCAGTATATCTATGAATTGGCCGACCAGTATGCCGACAGCGCCTTCAACGGTTTCGTGGCCATAGGTGCCAACTACTGGGATAGCCTGTATCCAGGACGTCGTCCTTCACAGCTCAAGCCTTTCCCGGCCATGCATGCCGACAACCGCGATGCACCGGCCCATGAGTATGATCTCTTCGTGCATCTGCGCTGCGATCGTTACGACATCTTGCACCTAGTAGCCAACGAGGTGTGTCAGATGTTTGAAGATTTGGTTGAGTTGGTGGATGAGGAGAGGGGATTCCAGTTTATGGATACCCGGGATCTAACCGGATTTGTCGACGGCACAGAGAACCCTAAGGGGCGTCATCGTCAGGATGTGGCCTTGGTGGGCGACGAAGACGAGTATTTCCGTGGTGGCAGCTATATTCATGTGCAGAAGTTTGCCCATAACCTCAGTAAGTGGAACCGTCTGCCGCAGAAGAAGCAGGAAGATATCATAGGCCGTACCAAGATAGACAATATCGAGTATGCCTCTGAGGACAAGCCGCTTACCAGCCACATCAAGCGGGTCAATCTGAAGGATGCCGACGGTAAGTCGATGGAGATCCTGCGCCAGAGTATGCCTTACGGGTCGATGAAGGAGCAGGGGCTGATGTTTATCTCCGTCTGTCGCAACTCGGTACATTTTGAGAAGATGCTGAGCAGCATGGTCCATGGCGACGGCGAGGGGAACCATGATCACCTGATGCACTTTACCCAGGCACTGACCGGCTCGGCATTCTTTGCCCCATCGCTTGATTTCATGGAGCGAGAGGCAGAATTCGAGGATTAGAGTTCGAGGATTAAGGCATAGCGGTTCTCTTGAACAGTCGCTTAATATGAGTCTCTCAATCTGAATTCCTCAAAGTGACCAGCGTCTAGTAGCTAGACTCTAACCCAATAAAAACACACCCTAAGGTGTGTTTTTTTGTGCCCGCTTAACGGTGACTTAACGGTCGGGGTCCCAGTAGTTGGTAGGGCGCTTGGCATAGATCTCGTCGATGGAGCGCACCTGCACCTTATTATGCTCCGGGTACACCACCACATCGTGGGGATCGCGATTGCCCAGCACCAGAAACAGGAAGTCGGCGTCGGATTCGTTTTTCAGGGTATGGGCGATGCCTGAGTTGGCGGTAAAACAGATATAGTCGCCCTGCTTAAAGGGGTGAGGCTCGCCGTCGATATACAGGGTGGCTTCGCCCTGCAGCGCGTAGAGGTGTTCCTCTTCCTTGGTGTGATAGTGGGCGACGGAGGAGAGCTTGCCGGGTTCCAGTCGCTCCATGGTGACACCGATCTGCTGACAACCGGCGGCGTCGCCGATATGTTTCTGATGACTGGCGTATCGATCTGAGTGTTGCCAAGATTCCCAGCAAAGGTTGTCGATATTGATTATCTTATTGTTATTCATCTCGGGTCCTTAACCATCGGGTGACAGAGGGGATGGTTTGGACTCAGTGTATCCTATCAGATATACAGTATTCAATTTGAGCGTGATTAAACCTAGGTAAAACCAAGTCAAAACTTAGATAAAAAAACACCCTTTGCCCAAACAGGCTAAAGGATGTCTCTCGGGGGATGGCCTAGGCTATCTTTGCGAAGCGGACTAATCGGCGTAGTTAAACAGCGACTTGACCGTCTCGAGCGTCTTGTCCACTTCCTGAATGTTGGAAGGGCAGATGAAGATGGTATCGTCACCGGCGATGGTGCCCAGTATGCCCTCAGGCTTACCTATAGAGTCCAGCAGTCTGGCGATCAGCTGGGCTGCGCCTGGGCTGGTTCTGACCACTATCATAGATTGATTATGGTCGACATCCAGCACTAAGTTTTTCAGTGGGCTGCCGGCCGTCGGGACCCCAAGCTCGGCGGGCAGGCAGTAGACCATCTCCTGCTTGGCGTTGCGGGTGCGCACGGCGCCAAACTTGCTCAGCATGCGTGAGACTTTGGATTGGTTAATGTTGTTGAAGCCCTCGGACTGCAGGGCGTTTACTATCTCGCTCTGGGAGCCAAAACGCTCCTCCTTCAAGATAGCCTTAAAGGTTTTTACAAGTTCGTCTTGATTTTTATTGGCTTGCATATCGAATTATTCTTATATTCAAAAAACTGGGTTATTTTGAATATTTTTGCGCCATTAGTCAAGCGTTATTCGGATTGTGTGAATAAAAATTCAGGTTTGCGGGGTGGTTGGAGCGCTAAGGGGTCGCAGGCAAGGCCGGGCAGTATATCCTAAATGGGCTGTAAATGGCAGTTGGCTGGGAGAAATTGAAATTATCTGGCCACACGACTAAGGGATAATTGAATTTTTACCGTGATTCCAGTAATGTTGCGCCATCGGTAAATCTAGATCTATATCACATAATATCCAAGAATTAACGGAGATAACTATGAAAGTTGCTGTACTTGGTGCCGCCGGTGGTATTGGCCAGGCTCTTGCCCTACTACTCAAAACTCAACTGCCTGCCGGTTCAAAACTATCCCTTTATGATATCGCGCCAGTCACTCCTGGTGTTGCCGTTGACCTAAGCCACATCCCGACTGCTGTAGAGGTGAAGGGTTTTGCGGGTGAAGATCCAACGCCAGCGCTGGAAGGTGCCGACGTGGTACTGATCTCTGCCGGTGTTGCACGTAAGCCTGGCATGGATCGTTCAGATCTATTCAACATCAACGCGGGTATCGTGAGAAACCTGGTTGAGAAGTGTGCCGCAACTTGTCCTAAGGCGCTGATCGGTATCATCACTAACCCAGTTAACACTACTGTCGCTATCGCTGCAGAAGTACTGAAGGCTGCCGGTGTATACGACAAGAACCGTCTGTTCGGTGTAACTACCCTTGACGTTATCCGCTCTGAAACTTTCGTTGCCGAAGCGAAAGGTCTGAACGTTGCCGACGTTAAAGTGAATGTTATCGGTGGACACAGCGGTGTGACTATTCTGCCACTACTGTCTCAAATCGAAGGCGTAAGCTTCTCTGATGAAGAAGTGGCTGCACTGACGACTCGTATCCAGAACGCGGGTACCGAAGTGGTTGAAGCTAAGGCGGGTGGCGGTAGCGCGACTCTGTCTATGGGTCAGGCGGCATGTCGTTTCGGTCTGTCACTGGTTCGCGGCCTACAGGGCGAAGTAAACGTTGTTGAGTGTGCCTATGTCGATGGTGGCAGCGAGCATGCTGACTTCTTCGCGCAACCTGTACTACTGGGTAAGAACGGTATCGAGCAGGTACTTGCCTATGGTGAGGTTAGCGAGTTCGAAGCCAACGCACGTGATGCTATGCTAGACACGCTTAAAGCCGATATCGCATTGGGTGTCGACTTCGTAAAATAAGGCTAAGCCTTTAGTTCGTCCTTAAATAAAAATGGAGCCAATTGGCTCCATTTTTTTATGGGTAACTTTTACCTTGATATCGAGTGGCGAAAGACTGATTAGGAACTAATTGTCTGCTAATTAGTGATCGCGCGCCACGGCGATTCTCGCCAGCGATATCAGGGCTTGCTTATAGTCGCTATCGGGAATTAGATCTAATGCGCGTATCGCCTTCTCTGCTTCTTCCTGAGCGCGTTTCTCTGTGTAGTCCAGGGCGCCACACTGCTCAAGGGCATTTAGTATGGTATCGATATGCTCAGTGCCGTCGCCTTTCTCGATCGCATCGCGAATCAATTGACGCTCCAGCTCGTTGCCGTTGGCGATGGCGTAGATAAGGGGCAGGGTAGGCTTACCCTCGGCTAAGTCGTCGCCTATATTCTTACCTAGAGCCTCGGTGTCGGCCGTATAGTCTAATAGATCGTCGGTGAGCTGGAAGGCGGTGCCCAGATACTTACCATAGTCGGCCAGTGCGGTCTGCACTTCTATGCTGCTATCGGCCAGCACACCTGCCAGACGGGTCGCGGCTTCAAATAGTTTCGCCGTCTTGCAGTAGATCACCCGCATGTAGCTCTCTTCGCTGGTGTCTGGGTCGTTACAGTTCATTAGCTGCAATACTTCGCCTTCCGCCAGCACGTTGGTGGCATCGGCGAGTACTTCAAGCACCTCCATGCTCTTCAGCTCTGTCATCATTTGGAAAGAGCGGGTATAGAGGAAGTCACCCACCAATACGCTGGCGCTGTTACCGAACAGGGCGTTGGCGGTTTCCCGGCCGCGTCTAAGCATAGACTCATCGACCACGTCGTCGTGTAGCAGAGACGCGGTATGGATAAACTCAACGATTGCCGCCAATTTAAGATGTGCTTCACCTTCATAGGCGATGGCGCGGGCGGCCAAGATAGAGAGCAGCGGACGCATGCGCTTGCCGCCGCCATTGATGATGTAGAATCCGAGTTGATTAATAAGGGCGACATCCGATTCCAACTGCTTATAGATAAGTTGGTCGACGGCTTTCATATCAGCGTCTGCCAGCTGACGAATGGCATTCAAATCCATATAATGGCTCTACTTTTAGGGTTGCGAGGTAATTCAGACAGCCCAAATTAAGGCGAAAATGTTATAATTATTAGATTCTACCTAAAAATGCCTCGCCTGACAGTAGCAGAAGAGTATTGTGCGAGTAATTCCGATCTTTTTTTGATCAAAGTGAATTAGGACTTGTCAGCCAGGCGAACTTAGCGTAAACTCCGCGACCATTGTCATTAAAGCTTTTATAGCACCCAGCCAAACAAAAAGGGTCTGCGTGCTAGAAATATCGGAGTAAAATAGCTATGTACGCTGTTTTTCAAAGTGGTGGTAAGCAACACCGTGTTGCTGAAGGCCATACTGTACGTCTAGAAAAATTAGAAGTTGCTACAGGCGAAACTATCGAATTCGACCAAGTTCTTTTGGTTGCAGATGGTGAAACTGTACACGTTGGTGCACCTTTAGTTGAAGGTGGTAAGGTTGTAGCTGAAGTGATCAGCCATGGCCGTGGCGAGAAGGTAACTATCGTTAAGTTCCGTCGTCGTAAGCACCACGATAAGAAGATGGGCCACCGTCAGTGGTTCACCGAAGTTAAAATTACAGCTATCAACGCTTAATAAGGGGTCTAACTAATGGCACATAAAAAAGCTGGCGGTTCTACTCGTAACGGCCGCGATTCAGAAAGCAAACGTCTTGGTGTTAAGCGTTTCGGTGGTGAATCAGTTCTAGCTGGTAACATCATCGTTCGTCAACGTGGTACTAAGTTCCACGCAGGTGTTAACGTAGGTATCGGTCGTGACCATACTCTATTTGCACTAACTGACGGTAAAGTTAAGTTCGAAGTTAAAGGTCCTAAGAACCGCAAGTTCATTAGCATCGAAGCTTAATACTTAGCTACCCAAGCTAGTTTCTAAAGCCCTGCCTCTGGTGGGGCTTTATTGTTTATGAAGAATCATTACTGGTGAAAGAGCCTGTATATCGCTCCAGCACCAGTCCAATATTGTCTCTGCCGCTTTGTGCTGGGGCAGTTGCATCATTGTTTTTTGGCGGTAAGTTTCGATAGGCAGTATAATCGGTCTATTGTTTGGCGCCTGGAGTTGGTATGAAGTTTGTCGATGAAGCCGTGATCAGAGTCGAAGCTGGTGATGGCGGTAGTGGTTGCGTTAGTTTTCGACGCGAAAAATATGTGCCCGATGGCGGCCCAGATGGCGGTGACGGTGGTGACGGCGGCAGTGTTTATCTGCAGGCCGATGAAAACCTCAACACCCTGATCGATTACCGTTTCGAGCGTTTCCATTTTGCCGAGCGTGGCGAGAATGGTCGTGGTCGCGACTGTACCGGTCATGGCGGTAAAGATCTTATCCTTAAGGTGCCAGTCGGGACCCGCGCCGTCGATGAAGAGACCCAGGAAGCCCTTGGTGATCTCAAGACCCATGGTCAGAAGCTGTTGGTGGCTAAAGGTGGCTTCCATGGCCTGGGTAACACTCGCTTTAAGAGCAGTACCAACCGCGCGCCGCGTCAGAAGACCCTGGGTACCCCAGGTGAGGTGCGTAGCCTGAGACTCGAGCTAATGCTGTTGGCGGATGTGGGTCTGCTGGGTATGCCTAATGCCGGTAAGTCGACCTTTATTCGCTCTGTGTCTCGTGCCAAGCCCAAGGTTGCCGATTATCCATTTACCACTCTGGTGCCTAACCTAGGGGTTGTGACACCAAGACATGGTCAGAGCTTTGTGATCGCCGATATTCCTGGTCTGATCGAAGGCGCCGCCGAAGGGGCCGGATTGGGTATTCGCTTCCTTAAGCACCTGGAGCGTTGTCGCGTACTGCTGCATATCCTGGATATCGAGCCTATCGATGGCAGCGATCCTGTCGACAGTGCCCGTGCCATCGTAGGTGAGCTAGAGAAGCATTCGCCGCTACTGGCCAGCAAGCCTCGTTGGTTGGTGTTCAACAAGACTGACCTGCTACTCGAAGAGGAGCTGCAAGAGCGCGTCGATCGCATCGTCAAAGAGTTGGATTGGCAGGGCGATGTCTACTGTATTTCGGCCTACAACCGCGAAGGCACGCAGGAACTGGCGCTCAAGCTGATGGACTTTATCGATACTCTGCCACCAGAGGTCGAGGAAGATCCCGATGCAGAGGTCGAGTTCAAGTGGGACAACTATCATCAGAAGACCCAGGAAGTGGTCAATGAGGACTATGATGATGACTTCGACGACGACTTCGATGATGATGACTATGATGTCGAAATCATCTATCAAAGGTAAGTTTATTAAGTTACCCCTTTCATTCTGAGAGAATTGTGTACGCCGATACTCAAAATGATATTACCCGGCAGGTTGTCCGGGTTGCTCAACTCTTACTGGCCTATGGTGCTGAGTCCGACCTCGTCGAAGAGATCAGCCAGCGCCTGGGTCAGGCATTAGGTCTCGCCAGTGTCGAGATCTCCATCTCCTCTAACTCTCTGGTGCTGACCAGCCTGGTGCATGGTCGCTGTATCACTACTACCCGACGTATTCGCGAGCATGGCATCAATATGACCATCATCTGCGAGCTGCAGCGCATCTGTCTGTTGACGGAGAAGGGGATCTACGGCCTCAATGAGGTGCGTAAACGTGTCTCGCGGATCCAGCCAAAGAGCTATCCTAGGCGCTATCTGGTACCCATGATCGGCCTCTCCTGTGGCAGTTTCTGCCATCTGTTTGGTGGCGATACCATGGCAGTGTTGATCACCATACTGGCCGCATCAGTGGGCATGTCGGTGCGTCTGGCCATCGCCAAGCATCATTTCAACCTGCTGGTGAACTTTGCGGTGACCGCCTTTATCACCACCTTGGTGGCGCAGATGGGCTATCACCTGCAACTGACCGATACCCCTAAGCTGCCGATGGCCGCCAGTGTGCTGATGTTGGTGCCGGGTTTTCCCATGATCAACGCGATCTCGGATATGGTGAAGGGGCACCTTAACGTGGGGATCTCCCGTTGGGGCCACGCCACCCTGTTGACCGTCTCATCCGTCATAGGGATCACCATCGCCATGCAACTGGGAGGACTCTTCCTATGATGGAGCTGCTGCTCAAGCTGCTAAACGATGCGGCCTTCTCGGCTGTTCCTGCGGTGGGTTTCGCCATGGTGTTCAATGTGCCCAAACGCTTCCTGCCATACTGCGCCCTGGCTGGCGCCCTGGGCCACAGCCTGCGCACCTTGCTGCTGCATTTCGGTATGCCGATAGAGTGGTGTACCTTTGCTGCGGCGGCCTTGGTCGGGGTGTTAACCATTGGCTTTGCAAAGAAACATCTGGCACCGCCGCTGATGTACGCCGTGGCAGCGATCATCCCCATGATCCCGGGAACCTATGCCTACAACACAGTGATCGCCTTGGTGCAGCTGTCTGCCCAGTCTGAGGTGAGCCCAGAGCTGACCGCAGAGGTGATCAGCAATGGCTTGAAGACCATCTTCATCTTAGGGGCGTTATCTGTCGGACTCGCCATGCCCAGTCTGCTCTATTTTCGTACCCGCCCAGTGATCTAATTCTAAACCCTACAGACGGCACAAGACCGTTGGAGAGCCCATGAAAATAGCTATGATTGCCGCGATGGCAAATAACCGGGTTATCGGCAAAGATAATCAGATGCCCTGGCACCTGCCGGAAGACCTGCGCCACTTTAAACAGATGACCCTAGGTAAGCCTGTGGTCATGGGCCGTAAGACCTTCGAATCCATCGGCAGACCCCTGCCTGGACGCCACAACCTAGTGGTGAGCCGGCAAGAAGATCTGGTTATCGAGGGCGTGACCTGTGTGACCTCATTCGAACAGGCCAAGGAATTGGTGCAGGGCTGTGAGGAGTTGGTGGTGATAGGCGGTGGCCAGCTTTATGCCGAGCTATTGCCTCAGGCGGATCGCCTGTATCTGACAGAGATCAATCTCGATGTCGAGGGCGATACCCATTTCCCGGAGTGGGATGATGGCAGTTGGCAGCTGCTCGACAGTGAATCTCACATAAATGATAAAGGTTTGGAATATCGCTTTATCAATTTGGCAAAAAAATGTTAACTTATGGTGTTACCCCGAGTTGTCTTTAGGCATCACTTTAGTGATAGCTTACTGAAAAAAATAATAAATATTATAGGAGTACCCGATGCGTTTTTTACCGACTACGTTAGCTGTGGTGATTGCAGCCTCTGTTTATACCGTTCCAGCGCCAGTTCAAGCAAACGATCAACTCGTTGCCAACATCTGTAACTATGTTCAGGCCGATGATAAAAACCGTTTACGTAAGAAATTGAAAGAAGCACGCGTTAAGCTACGCAACGTGTATGAAGGGGTGACCTGTGATGGCAACAGCCTGTTGCGTTTCGCCATGATTAGCGGTGCCAACGACGTGGGCGAGTTCATGAGCAAGCGTCTCTCCACCGAAGAGTTGAGTGTCAAGGAAGCCGATGGTCTGACGGTTGTCGAATGGGCCGAGGGTAACGGTCACGGCGGTAGCCCAATTACCGCGGCAGTCAAGGAACGCCTCGCAGGTAACTAATCTGCCAAAACGCTTCGAGTAAGCATAAAAAACCGGACCCTAGAGTCCGGTTTTTTTGTACCTATTTAAAGCCGTTACTATGTCTTTAACTTTGGCTTTAGCTTTTACACCTTAAATTCGCCCACAGAGGCCTGGAGCTCTTCGGCAAGCTGGGCCACCTGATGGCTAGATTGTGCCGTTTGGTCGGCACCTGTGGCCGTCTCTTCGGAGATCGCGGCGATATGCTCTAGCTTCTCAGACACCTGCTGGCTCACCAGGTTCTGCTCCTGGGCCGCATTGGCAATATGAGTACCAGAGTCATGGGCATAGTGCACCGCATTGCTGATGCTCTCCAGGGCGACGTTGGCCTGCTCTGTCTTCTCGACACAGCTGTTGGCCTGCTGACGGCCCAGCTCCATCACGGAAACGGCTTCCTGGGTACCCTGTTGTAGCACCTGAATCATCTGCTGGATCTCTTGAGTCGAGTCCTGGGTGCGAGATGCCAGACTGCGAACCTCATCGGCCACCACGGCAAAGCCTCGGCCCTGTTCACCGGCCCTGGCGGCCTCGATGGCGGCGTTCAGCGCCAGCAGGTTGGTCTGTTCGGCGATGCCACGGATCACATCCAATATCGAGCCGATAGAGGCGCTGTCTGAGTGAACCTTGTTGATCACCTGTCCCGCCTTGGCGACTTCGTCGGCCAGCGCCAGTATGGTGCGCTTATTCTCATCGGCGATGGCACGCATATGCTGCGCCTCTTCATCGGCTTGCCTGATCTGGTTCAGGGCCTCGTCGGCACTTGTGCTTACCTGCATGGCACTTGAGCTGAGCTGGGTCGTGGCGGTTGCCACCTGATCGACCTGGTTCTTCTGCTCTTGAATGCCTGCTGTGGTCTGCGCTGTGATGGCTGACGTTTCTTCGGCGGCGGCAGCCAGTTGGTTAGAGCGGTCCAGGATCCCTTGGATCAGGGTGCGCAGGCTGTCGACTAACCTGTTACAGTTGCGCGACAGCTCGGCAAATTCGTCATGGCCGCTGTCATCCAGCTTATGGGTCAGGTTACCTGAGGCCAGGATATTGAGGGCGTTGTTGACCTTATCGAGTGAGTTCTTAAGCGGGCGGATCACCGCGATACTCACCAGCACCGCCACGACGATGGCGATCAGGACCAGTGCCAGGGTCTTATAGCTGGCGCTGTCGATTTCGTCGATCGCCTTGACGCTTACGGCCTGTGAGGTGGACTCGATCGCCTTGTTCAGGCTGCCCATGCTCTGGTTAACGGCGGTGGCGTTGGATTCGACGGTATTAAGCAGTTGACTGGCCTGCAGGTTGAAATCCAGCTGCTGACCCTTGCGCTTAAGAATCGAGTCTGGGCCGTTGAGCATGGTGAATACCTTGCTCGCCTCGGTGTTGATATTGTCCAGCGCTTCCTGGTCGATGACGCCTTCCCAGTGGCGGCTCACATATTCCAGCTTGTTTTGCGCTTCGCTGATGATGTAGTCCAGCTCCTTGAGTATGGTCTCGTACTTGGACTTCTCCTTGGCATTGACCAGGTCATAGCTGCTGGTGATCAGGTTGCTGAAGCTGTTGTCTATGTTGCTGGCGGTGGCAGCAATTTCACGTTCTGTGGGATCTTGACTGGTCTCCAGATCGATAAGGTCCAGTAGTAGTGATGCGGTATCATCGGCGGCGCTTTCGAGACTTTCCAGGTTGTCGACCAAAGATTCCTGAGTCTGCAGCGACTGCTCTCTGGCCTGCATCATCTTGAGGCTGTTGTCGTTGAACGACTGGTAGTTGGCCCTGAGTGACTTGATCTGGCCGCCAAGATTATCCTCGTGGCCTTGAATGATACGATTGAGTTGATCCAGTTCGGTGATAAAGCCTTTGCTGAGGCTGGTGAATTGGCTGCGAACCTGAGGCAGTTCTTTGGATTGCTTGCTATGGAAGGCTACCAGTAGCTGCTTTTCTTGCAATGCAAGATTTTGTGTCAGGCCATTGCTGCTCTTTAGGGCGGGAAGGCTCAGGTCTTGCAAAACGAGGGTGCTGCTCTTGATGTTGTCGTTGGTGACCAAGGACGCCACACCTAAGACGATAAGCAGTAAGGTGACGACACTAAATCCACCGATGACTCGAGTGGCGACATTCAATTTCATAGGGCACTCCGGTTTTTGTTGTTATATCCCTAATTACATAACATATTCTCAGGGCTGGGCGGTGATATCCGCTCATTTTTTTATCGGCCAAGCTAAGGGCTAGTTTAACTCTTTTTTAACTTATTTTGGGTAATTTTTTGATTCGATTCAAGATGCCAGAGGGTTAAATATTGTCCCCAGCAGCACCCGGTATCCAGTGCCTGCAGCCCAGGCTGGTTCACCTCTCCCATCAGGGCCGCCCAATGGCCAAAGACCAAAGTATGGCCTTTCATGGCCCGGCCTGGTTGTTTAAACCAGGGGATCAAGCCTTCCTTCTCGCCTTTCGCTGGCGGCAGCTTACAATCGAAGTTTAATCGACCATCGCTGTGGAGGAAACGCATCCGGGTAAGGGCGTTGATGGTATAGACGAGGCGTTTGAGCCCCTTGGTTTCGGGAGACCACTCGCTGACCGAGTTAGTGTACATCTTGGCGATGAGGCGCTCGATATAGTCATCTCTTGCCAGTGCTTCCTGTACCTTGCGCGACTCCTTGAGGGCGGTTTTAACGTCCCACTGGGGCGGAATGCCGGCGTGAGCCATCAAGACAGAATGGGCCTTATGTTCCCGGGCCAGTGGCTGTAGCCTGAGCCAATCGATGAGCTGGTTGAGATCCGGCGCCGCTAACAGGGCGCCCAGGTTATCCTTGGGATTGACCCGTTTCACCTTGCCGTGCAGCGCCATCAGGTGCAGGTCGTGATTGCCCAGCACGGATTTTACCGAGCCCTCAAGCCCCTTGAGGTAACGCAGTGTCTCCAGGGATTGGGTGCCCCTGGCCACCATGTCGCCGACCACCCAGAGCTCATCTTTGGAAGGGTTAAAGTCCACCTTGGCCAGTAGGGCCTGGAGCTCATCGAAACAGCCCTGTATATCGCCCACGAAGTATGTTGCCATAGATGCTCTCGGTTCGCTGTGTCGAATTAATGCAGCAGGCCGGGGGCCGCTAGACGGAAGGGGGCGATGGGCGCCTTGAAGGTCTCACCCTGTTCGGTCACCATCACATAGTAGCCCTGCATGACGGCAAAGGGCGTCTCGCATACCGTACCACTGGTGTATTGGTAGGCGGTATTAGGCTTGATGGTGGGGGTCTCGCCAACCACACCTGCGCCTTCGACCTTACTCTCATGGCCATTGGCGTCTGTAATGCACCACATGCGGCTCTTCAGAGTGACGGCTTCATCCCCTAAGTTGATGATGGTGATGGTGTAGCTGAACAGGTATCTCTCTTCTTCGGGCGAAGATTGCTCTTCGATATAGTCGGTTTTGACCTCAATCCTGATTGAGGATTCGAGTTGTTTCATTCGGATCCCTAAAGGTTAACGGGTGGGAGGCGCACAGCGCCTCCGTCACGGTTAGGCTTGGCGTTTATCGACCAGATGGTTGGCCATGGCGACATATTGCTGCACTGTGATCTGCTCAGGGCGCATGCTGGCATCTATGCCCAGCGCGCTGAAGTCGTCATCGTTCAACAACTGCTTGAGGTTGTTACGCAGTGTCTTACGGCGCATGTTAAAGGCCGTGGTACACAGGTGTCTTAGTAGATCCACATCTTTGCAGGGGTAAGGCTTCTCCTTGTAGGGGACGAGTCTCACCACGGCAGAGTCGACCTTTGGCGGCGGTGTGAAGCAGCCTGGTGGCACTTCGAGTACCGGCATTACCTGACAGAAATATTGCGCCATCACTGTCAAACGGCCATAGGCCTTGGTACCGGGTGCGGCGGAGAGTCTCAGTACCACCTCTTTTTGCAGCATAAAGTGCATATTCTCGATATGCTCGGCAAACTCAAACAGGTGGAACATCAGCGGCGTAGAGATGTTGTAGGGCAGGTTGCCAAACACCTTCATCTGCTTGCCTTCTTCGACCAGCTGCATGAAATCGAATTTCAGCGCGTCGCCCTGGTGGATCTCCAGCTTGTCTTTGAGAAACGGATGTGTCTGCAGACGCTCAACCAGATCTTTATCCAGCTCGACCACGGTCAGCTTGTCAATGCTTTCGGCTACCGGCTCGGTAAGCGCCGCCAGGCCTGGGCCAATCTCGACCATCACGTGATCGTTATCGGGCGAGATGGCGCCGACGATACGATTGATCACATTGCTGTCGGTCAAAAAGTTTTGTCCGAAACGTTTTCTCGCCGTGTGGCCTAAATGTACTTTATTACTCATTACTACTCTTTAAGTGACTCATTCTTGGTGGCTAGTTCGATAGCCTTGTTTAGCGCGCAGACAAAACTGCCGATGTCGGCCTTGCCTGTGCCTGCCAGCTCCAGTGCCGTACCATGGTCGACCGAGGTGCGGATATAGGGCAGCCCTAGGGTGATATTGACCGAGCTGCCAAAGCCCTGGGATTTCAGCACCGGCAGTCCCTGATCGTGATACATGGCGAGGATCACATCGGCATCTTCCAGATACTTTGGCTGGAACAGGGTGTCGGCAGGCAGTGGCCCGACGATATTCATGTTTTGCTCGCGCAACTCGTTGAGCGCGGGAATGATCACATCGATCTCTTCGCGGCCCAGGTGGCCATCTTCACCCGCATGGGGGTTGAGGCCACAGACATAGATCTTAGGATCATCCAGAGCAAACTTGGTCACCAGATCTTTGTGCAAGATCTTGATGATCTGATGCAGACGGTCACGGGTGATCGCCTTAGACACATAGGCCAGCGGAATATGTGTGGTGACCAGCGCCACCTGCAGGCCTGGGGCTGCGAGCAGCATTACCACATCCTGACAGTTGGCCTGGTGGGCAAAGAACTCGGTATGACCGCTAAAGGGGATACCCGCCTGGTTGATGATCCCTTTGTGGACAGGGCCTGTCACCACGGCGTCGAACTCGCCATTCATGTTCTTCTCACCGGCATAGGCCAGGGTGTCGATCACATAGCTGCTGTTCTGTTCATCGAGCTTACCGCACACTGCTTCTTTTATCAGGGGGAAGGGCACTATGGTCAGGGTACCGGCTTCCTGCGGCTTAGGCGCCTGATTGGGCTGAAAGGGGCGCAGCTGGATCGGCAAGCCGATCTGCTTGGCGCGGCTGGTCAGCAAAGTGGGGTCGGCACAAACAACAAGCTCAGCGGGCCAAGCGCGCTGAGCAAGTTGAATGACTAAGTCTGGGCCCACACCGGCAGGTTCTCCCGGTGTGATGGCGATGCGTTTAGTCGTCAATATGATTAACCTCGATTGAAATCGGCATCGAATACTTCAATGTAAGCCTCTGCTCGCATTTCATCCAGCCAGTTTTGTAATTCTTCATTAAACTTGCGGCGGAAGATGAGCTGGTGCGCCCGATTAGTGTTAAATTTATCTGTCGCATCCGTTTTACGTCTCTCCTCCAGCTGCACTATGTGCCAGCCGTGGCTAGAACGGAATGGCTCACTGATCTCGTTGATCTTCAGTGCGCCCAATGTCTGTGCGAAGGCTGGTACGTAGACAGTAGGATCTGCCCAGCCCAGTTCGCCGCCCTTGGCCGCCGAACCTGGATCTTCGCTGTATTGACGGGCCAGGGTAGCAAAGTCTGCTTCGCCGCTTCTCAGCTGGGCCGCAAACTTGTCGAGCATCGCCTTGGCACGCTCTTCCGACAGGATAGGCGACGGCTTGATCAGTATATGACGTGAACGTACTTCGTCAATTTCTTTGGTCTGCAGGCCGCGGGCATCCATCACCTTGATGATGTGGAAGCCGGCGCCGCTGCGCACAGGGCCTATGATGTCACCCGTCTTGGCGCCGACTAAAAGCTCGGCGAACAGGGTTGGCATTTCATTGACGTTCATGTAATCCCAGATACCGCCTTCCAGCGCCTTAGGGCCAGAAGAGGAGGCGATGGCGGTCTGTTTGAAGTCGGCATTGTCTTGTAGGCGCTTGAGCACGGCGTTGGCGCGGCTGCTGGCGGCTTCAAGTTGTTCGCTGTTAGGGCTGTTGGGCACCTCGATCAGGATATGACCGATCTGGTACTCCACCTGCTGCATACCCTGTTCTTCGATTAGCTTAACCAGGCTGTTGATCTCCTGTGGAGAAACCTGGATACGACGCTGTACCTGAATACGTTGGATCTCGCCTAGGGTGATCTCTTCGCGTAGCTGCTCGCGGTATTGGCTCCAGCTCATGCCTTCGGCCTCGACCTTTTCGCGCATCATCTCAGGAGTCATCTTCTGCTCCTTGGCGATGTTCTCGATTGTCTGGTCCAGCTGCAGGTCACCGATGTGTAGACCGATGCGGTCGGCCATCTGTAGTTGCAGACGGGTCACGATCAGACGCTCGATCACCTGAGTGCGTAGCGCCTTGTCAGAAGGTAATGACTGGCCGGCGGCTTTTGCGTTGGCTTTGACTGTCTTCAACATGTTGACGATTTCGCTTTCCAGCACTATGCCTTCGTTGATCTGAACCGTCACCCTATCCAGGGGCACGTTCTCGGCCATCGCGCCGTGGCTCATCGCCAATGTAAGTAAAGCAAAAATCAGTTGTTTACAGGGTTTCATCCACAAAAATCCTTGGCATATTCAGGTCGGTCGACACAGGTGTCGACCGAGTATCTAATTCGACTATTCAGATTGGACTACAAGTCCGTATCTAGGTTCAGCGCAAAGCCGATTAAAATATCAAAACTAGTTTTTCAGGTAGAGCGGCTTGCGATAGTTAAACAGGCCATCGTTAAGCATGTCCGATACCCCAAGCGGGCCGGAGCCACCTAATCCCTTGATCACAAAGTTCAGGTAGAAGCCGCTTTCGAACAGCTCCCTATCGTTGAACGTGGGATCCAGGTTGTCCACATAGTTGGTTTTAATGCGGTAATGATAACTTAAGCGCACCGCCCAGCAACAAGATTCGTATTGAAATCCAGTGTAGGTCTCGACGCTACGTTTCTCATTGAGATCGTAATACCAGTTGCCCACGATATACCAGTTGTCGTTGATCGGCCAAGCCGTACGCAAGCCGGTTTGCGACACATTAACAGATTCGTTGGTGTTGCTGTTAACTAAATCGGGCACATAACGGTAGCTGAGCTGCAACAGCTTGTTGACCCCGGGGCGGAAATCCAGGGTGACCTCACTCTTCTTGTTGTTCTTGTTTTTGGTGTCATATTGAATGGCACCGCTCAAGAACCAATCGCTGTAGAGCTGAGTGTTGAGCTCCGCTGCCAGCACTGAGTTTGAGGTATTTTCCTGCTTAAAGATCTCGTTGGGACGGGAAGGATCTGTAATGCCTACCTTGCTGTCTTCGAAGTAGTAGATCTGACCCAGACTGAACTTGAAGCGCTCCAGGTTATGGTCGTCAAACAGACGGGTGGTCAAACCCAGTGTCATCTGGTTGGCGTCTGCGATACGGTCCAGACCCGAGAAGCGGCGATCCCTGAAGAGGCCGTAGTAGTCTTCCTGCAGCAGCGCAGTGTCATAGATGCCGATGTTGGACTGATCTTCATAGCCGACATACAGGTACTGGAACTGTGGCTCCAGGGTCTGACGATAGTTGGCATCGAAGTAGTCGGTGAAACGCTCGAAGTTAATCTGACCGTGAATGCGCACCTGGGGCAGGGTACGGCTCACCGAGCTGTCCAGCGGCTCAGTGCCTGTGTAGCTCTTGGTGTCCTGCCAGTAGTTGGTCTGCAGCAGCTTAAGCTCACTGGTCAGCGAACCGGCCGGCCCGTGGATCGGTAGTGAGACACTGGGCTCGAAGTGCAGGCGGCTGGCGGTAGCATATTGATCTTCCTTATGGCGGAAGTTGCTGGCTTCCCCCATGAGGTTGAAGTCCAAGCCTTGCCAGAAACCTGGGGCGCGATAGTTAAAGCCTATCTGCGGCATCACCTGATAGGGAGACTCTTCTTCACCCAATACCTTGATATCCTGCACCCGGGCTGACATGTCCCAGTTATCTTCGAAATAGGCGATTTCGCCTATGCGAGAGAGCTGGTTGTCGGTGGCGCGCAGCACGTCGGAGGGCAGATCGTTGAAGTAGTTGTTGTCCGACACATCGGTAAAGTTGGCCAGTACCCGCCAGTTGTCGGCGATGGCCCCCTGATGCTCCCAGTGGTAAAGGTAACGGTCGGCGCGGTTAGGCACCAGATCGTCATTGCTCAGGTATTCCACATTCAACTGCCCCTGCTGGGCCTCACCGGCGAGATAGCGAAATTCCGACTTAAGGAACAGGCCACGTGCCGACATATAGTGCGGAGTAAAGGTGAGATCATACTCTGGCGCTATGTTCCAGTAGTAGGGGGTCGCCACCTCGACACCATTGGTGGTGCTGG
This sequence comes from Shewanella alkalitolerans, assembly GCF_019457575.1. NCBI lineage: Bacteria > Pseudomonadati > Pseudomonadota > Gammaproteobacteria > Alteromonadales > Shewanellaceae > Shewanella > Shewanella alkalitolerans. Next base: position 1,001,767 of record NZ_CP080422.1, read on the forward strand.
TGCTGAAATAGGGGAACAGGAAGCCTGACTTACGCTTTTCCGACACGGGAATCGTCATATAGGGCAGATAGAAGACGGGCACATCGCCTATCTTGAGCTTGGCATCCCAAAGCTCGCCCCACTCTTCGCTGCTGTCTATCTTGATGGTCTCGGCCTCTAGCAGCCAGGAGCTATCGCCCGGCGGACAGGTCGTGAAGTTGGTGTTCGACAGGTGCAGGTTGTTGTCTTGGGTGATCTCTAGGTTTTCCGCTTCGCCGTGGATCTGCTGACCGTGGAGCCAATATTGGGCACCCTTAAGTTGGGCGCTGTTGCTGCGCATCTCGGCGCTGAGAGAGTCGGCCGTGACGGTAAACATATTGTCCTGAAACACCAGGTTACCGTTGGCATCCAGGCGCTCGTTAGCCTGATCCAGTACCGCGCTGTCGGCGGCGATATGGCGGCCGCCTTGGCTGAAGGTCACATCTCCCTGGAAACTGGCCTTGTCACCCATCTTGGCTGCCGATGAGTCGGAAACGATCTTAATCTGCTGCAGATCTAGGGGACGTTCGTCTGTGCTGGGCTCAGGAATAGGAACGGGCGGGAGCACCAGACACTGGGCACCGGGCGCGGGAGTGGTTTCCGATTCGTCTGCCAAGACTAGCTGCGGGAGTAGCGCCAATGCCAATAAGTAACGGATATGCATCTTTTATCGTTTTTGTGGTTTCTTAGTCTAGACAAGTTATCGGTGAGAATAGTTGCATCCCCCTCGGGAAGCAACTTAGCAAAAGAGATAGAATCATCTTAATTGCTGTTTCTATTTTGCTTTATAATAAAGCAATTTTCTTCTAAGAGCCATGAGGTGCCCTTGTCAGATCCAAGATTTCTTGCCCTTAATTCATGGATAGCGCGAACTTTAGGCGATGAGGCGCGAGTCGCCTTAATTTCCGGTGACGCCAGTTTTCGCCGCTACTATCGTGTCCAGTTTTCAAACCAGACGTTTATTGCCATGGACTCGCCGCCGGATCTGGTGCCCGTCGCCCCTTTTATCGCCCTCGCAAACGCCTATCACGATCATGGCATACTGGCGCCTGAGGTTAAGGCCGCCGACCTGTCCCAAGGCTTTCTGCTGCTCTCGGATCTCGGTGATACCCAGCTGCTCGAGGTGCTAAACCAGGATAACGTCGGTCACTATTATGGCAAGGCACTTGGGCTGCTCGATAAGCTGCAGACCATCACCTCGGCGGCGGGGCAGCCCTTGCCCGATTATGATGACGCCTTCGTGCTGCGTGAGCTGAATATTTTCGTCGAGTGGTTGCTCGAGCATCATCTTAAGCTGGGCCTCGACAGCAATACCCGGCAGATAATCGATAAATGCTTCCACCTGCTTATCGATAACGTCGCCGAGCAGCCCAAGGTAGGCATGCACAGGGACTATCACAGCCGCAATCTCATGCTATGTGATGGTGAGCTGGCGGTGATCGATTTTCAAGATGCGGTCTTAGGTCCCATCACCTATGACGCCGTCTCCTTGCTGCGCGACTGCTATGTGCGCTGGCCGCTCGACGTGGTCGAGCCCTTGCTTGAGCAGCACTATAATCAGATGCGCGCCCTGGGCCGCCTCGGCGATGAGGTGAACTTGAGCCGGTATCGCCGCTGGTTCGATCTCATGGGGATGCAGCGCCACCTCAAGGCGGCGGGGATCTTCTGCCGTCTCAACTATCGCGACGCCAAGCCGGGCTACCTTAAAGATATCCCGCTGACTCTGAGTTATGTGTGTGACATAGGGGGGCAATATCCTGAGTTTGAGCCGTTTGTTGCCTGGTTAAGGCGAGAGGTGATGCCGCAGATGACGAGCGACAAGTTGTCGCAGCTGACAAATGAAACGGAGGCGCTGTGATGAAGGCCATGATACTCGCCGCCGGTCGCGGTGAACGCCTGCGCCCCCTGACCGACACCCTGCCTAAACCCCTGGCAGAAGTCGCGGGCAAGCCGCTCATCGTCTATCACATAGAGCGTCTTGCGGCCCTTGGCATCACAGAGATAGTGATCAACCACGCCTGGCTGGGCCACAAGCTCGAGGCCAGTCTGGGGGATGGCAGCGCCTGGGGCGTGAGTATCAGCTACAGCCCAGAGACAGAGGCGCTCGAGACAGGCGGCGGCATCAAGCAGGCCTTGCCTCTGCTTGGGGATGAGCCTTTTCTGGTGCTCAATGGCGATGTCTATATCGACAGCTTGCCGACGGTGAAGGGCCTGCCGCTGGATGCCGCACTCAATACGGCAAAGATTGCCGAGCTGATGAGCGAGCAGGAGGCTTATCTCTGGTTGGTGGATAACCCTAAGCAGCATCCACAGGGCGATTTTGCCCTGAGGGATGGCAAGGTGAATGATGAGGACGAGCCTAAGCTGACTTTTTCTGGCATGGCCATCTATCATCCGCGTTTCTTCGCCGGTACCTCGAATGGCCGTTTCGGCCTGGCGCCGCTATTGAGAGCCAAGATGCAGCAAGGGCTTATTGGCGGCGAGCATTACCCGCACCTCTGGTGCGATGTGGGCACGCTGGAGAGGCTTGAGTCACTGGACGCAGAGTTAAGGGCCTAGTATCAAAGACTAAGGTTTTTAGATGAAGGGTTGTTAGATTAAGGGTTGTTAGATGAAGATTTGGGGTAAGTTTTTCGGTTTTGCCATAGGTTTCATGTTTGGCCGCATCATAGGCGGACTCATAGGTCTCTGGCTCGGCCACCTCTATGACAAGAAGCGTGGCGAGGTGGAAAAGTTGATGGGTAAGGGCAGCGATCGCCAGGCGCTGTTCTTCAATACCGCCTTTGCCGTGATGGGCCACGTGGCCAAGGCCTCGGGCCAGGTGACAGAACATGATATCCGCTTGGCGACGGCGCTGATGGATCAGATGCGTCTGAGCGGCGATACCCGCCGTGAGGCCCAGGCGGCCTTTACCCAGGGCAAGGCCGCCGATTTCGACCTTAAGGCATCGCTGCGCACCTTCAGGTTGATCTCCATGGGGCGGCGAGAGCTGCTGCAGATGTTTCTGGAGATCCAGATCCAGACCGCCCTGTCAGACGCCAAGCTAGATGCCAAAGAACATGCCATACTCTTAACCGTGGCGCAGGAGCTGGGCTTTAGCCGCGAGCAACTCGACGAGCTGCTCAAGCGCTGGCAGGCGGAAGTGAACTTCCAGCGTCATGGTCGCCAGCAGACCTCCATCAAGGATGCCTACGAGGTGTTGGGGCTGGATGAGCAGGCGTCGGATCAGCAGGTGAAGCGCACCTATCGTAAGTTGATGAACGAGCATCACCCCGACAAGCTGGTTGCCAAGGGGTTACCCGCCGAGATGATGGAGCTGGCCAAACAGAAGGCGCAGGATATTCAGGCCGCCTACGACAGGGTAAAGCAAGACCGCGCCATGAGATGATTATCTAACAAAGGAGAGGGCGATGAAGCGAACAAGGCTGACCTTATTGACAGGACTCTTAGCATGGATGGCGGCCCAGTCTTTCTGGGCCCAGTCTGTTTGGGCAGAGTCGGATATTTACGTCGCCCCCTTCGGTGGTTATAGCTTCGGTGCCAGTGAGCTCGATGCCACTGATATCGACACCAATACCCAGGGTAACATCAGCATCAAGGATTCGAGCCACTACGGCATCATATTGGGGATGAAGACCCGGGATCCTGGCGATGTCTACCTGCTTTACAGCCACCAGAGCACAGATATGCACGCCGCGGGCATGTTCAACCCCAACCGTTTGGCAAAGCTTGAGCTGGATTACGTCCACCTGGGCGGCTCGCTCTATTTCCCCAAGGGCAACCTGCGTCCCTATGTTACCGTCAGTGTAGGCATGACCCAGATGCGCCCGTCGGGGGATTTCTCCGACGAGTCACGCTTCTCCATGGGAATTGGCGGCGGGGTGGAGTACCTGCTCGGCGATAACTTCAGCCTGTTTGCCGATGGCCGCGGCTACGCCACCTTTATCAACAGCGATAATGCGCTATTTTGCGATGCCAATCGTTGTATCTGGAATATCCGCGCCGATGTCATGTGGCAGGGCCAGGTGAACGCCGGATTTAAATACACCTTTTAACCCATAAGAGAGCAGTCTTAATGAAGATAGTGGTACTCGATGGTTACACCCTCAACCCTGGCGATCTCGACTGGCAGCCCCTCGCGGCGCTGGGCGAGTTTCACTGCTATGACAGAACCTCCCCGGCGGAACTCCTGGATCGTGCTCAGGGGGCCCAGGTACTGCTGACCAATAAGACTGTGCTCGACGCCGATGCGCTCAGGGCGCTGCCAGATCTTGAGTATATCGGCGTGCTCGCCACTGGCACCAACGTGGTGGACCTCAATGCCGCCAGCGAGCTTGGGATCAAGGTGACCAATGTGCCTGGCTATGGCCCGGATGCGGTAGCCCAGATGGTGTTTGCCCATATTCTTCATCACACCCAGCGTTTGTCGGACCATCACAACGCTGTGGTGGCCGGGGCCTGGTCTCAGGCGCCAGATTTCTGCTTTACCCTGGCGCCGTTACGGTCCCTAAAGGGTAAAACCCTCGGCTTGGTAGGGTTTGGCGACATAGGTCGGCAGGTGGCCACTATTGCCAAGGCGTTTCAGATGCGGGTGCTGGTCAACACGCCATCCATTAAGCATGACCTCCCTGAGGGGGTCAGCTGGTGTGAGCGTGAGGCGCTCTTTGCCAGCGCCGATATCATCTCACTGCACTGTCCGCTAACGCCGGATACCCAGCAGTTGATCAACCAAGAAAGGCTCAGCGCCATGAAGCCAAATGCCATCTTAATCAACACAGCCAGAGGCGGTCTGGTGGACGAGCAGGCCCTGGCCGATGCCCTGGCACAGGGGGAGATTGCCGCCGCCGGGGTGGATGTGCTTTCTAGCGAGCCGCCACAGGCTGACAATCCGCTGCTGAGCGCACCTCATATCAGCATCAGCCCGCATAACTCCTGGGCGACCAGGGAGGCGCGCCAGCAACTGCTGACGATAGCGGTCGATAACCTCAAGGGCTATCTGGCGGGTCAGTCGATGAACCTGGTGAATTAAGCTCTGATAATACGTTAAATCTAGATAGACAAAGGGCGCCTGATTCATGAGAAGAGGCGCCCTTTTTGTCATAGTTTTGCCGGATTAATCCAGAATCACCTCGACCTGTTTAGCCACGTTAAGCGCCTTGTCGATCGCCTCATCGATGGTATTGCCACGGGCCAGGCCGACACCGAGACGGCGGCGACCGTCGATATCCGGCTTGCCGAACAGGCGTAGCTGAGTGTTGGACTCAACGAGTGCCTGTGCCATCCCCTGGTAACCTATGTTGTGGCTGCTGCCTTCTGCCAGGATCACCGCCGAAGCCGATGGGCCGTGCTGCACTATGTTGGCGATCGGCAGGCCTAAGATGGCGCGCACATGCAGGGCGAACTCAGACAGATCTTGGCTGATGAGTGTCACCAGGCCGGTATCGTGGGGGCGAGGTGACACCTCAGAGAAGTAAACCTCCTCTTCCTTGATAAACAGCTCGACGCCAAATAGACCATAGCCACCCAGTGCCTCGACCACCTTGCGGCCTATCTCCTGCGCCTTGGCGAGTACGGCATCAGACATGGCCTGGGGTTGCCAGGACTCGCGGTAGTCACCATCTTCCTGACGGTGGCCTATGGGGTCGCAGAAGTGGATGCCATTGACGGCGCTGACGGTGAGCAGGGTGATCTCATAGTCGAAGGGCACGAAGCCTTCGACGATCACCCGGCCACCACCGGCGCGGCCACCTTCCTGGGCATAACGCCATGCCGCGAGGATCTGCTCCTCGCTGCGAATGATGCTCTGGCCCTTACCCGACGAGCTCATCACAGGCTTGACGACACAGGGCAGACCTATGTCGGCGACAGCCTGCTCAAATTCTGCCTGGGTGTCACAGAAGAAATAGGGTGAGGTGGGCAGCCCCAGCGTTTCGGCGGCCAGGCGGCGTATACCCTCGCGATCCATGGTGAGCTGGGCGGCCTTGGCCGTTGGGATCACCTTAAGGCCTTGGGCCTCCATCTCAACCAGAGTCTGGGTGGCGATTGCTTCGATCTCGGGGATCACCAGGTGAGGTAGTTCCTGCTCTATGATGGCGCGCAGGGCCTCGCCGTCCAGCATGTTGATCACATGAAATCTGTGACTGACCTGCATCGCTGGGGCGTTGGGATAGCGGTCGACGCCAATTACTTCAACTCCCAGACGTTGTAATTCGATGGCAACTTCTTTGCCGAGTTCGCCGCAGCCAAGCAGCATGGCGCGCAGCGCGCCGCGTGAATAGGGTGTGCCTATCATGGTGTGGGTACCTTTTTATCTTGAGTGGGTCGTTCGCCCAACTTAGGTTATTTGGCGATCATCTTACCCCGTCCACAGGAATAAGCAGACCCTTTGCGCCGACAAGTGTGTACTGGATCAAGATTCTGACGCGAATTAGAAAAGAAATATCAGCAATTTATGACTAGTATAGTTAAAGTAATGTTGCGAGGTTTACCCGTTTGCGCCAGTCTCAATGGGGTGGTGCGCCGCCTGTTAAATGGATTAAATAAGAGTAAGGAGCGAGCCGTGTTTCTGGATTACTTTGCGTTAGGCGTCATCATCTTTGTCGCCGTTTTCCTGTTTTATGGGGTGATCGTCATCCACGATATTCCCTACGAGATAGCCAAGAAGCGTAATCATCCGCAGCAAGATGCCCTGCATGTTGCCGGCTGGGTGAGCCTGTTTACCCTGCATGCCATCTGGCCCTTCCTGTGGATCTGGGCGACCCTGTATCGCGAAGACAGGGGCTGGGGGTTCAACAAGGTGGTCGAGCGCGAGCTGGCGCTGGAAGATGAGGTGAAACAGCTCAATCAGACCGTAGCCCAGCTTGAGCAGCGACTCAGCGCGGTCGAGGGCGGGCAAACGGCCCTGCATGTGGTCGAGACGCCATCCAACGATCAAGAGAAGGAGTCATAAGATGGATCTGCTACTCATTCTGACCTATACCGCCATCTGCATCGCCATCTTTAAGATCTTCAAGATTCCCTTAAACAAATGGACAGTGCCCACGGCGATTCTCGGCGGCATAGTGATCGTCGGCGCCCTGGTGCTCTTGATGAACTACAACCATCCCTATACCCCCTATGCCCGTCAGGTGTTTGCGACCGTGCCCATTAACCCTGCGGTGCGCGGCCTGGTGACCAGTGTCGAGGCGAAACCCAATGTGCCCCTGAAGAAGGGGGATGTGCTGTTTCGTATCGATCCCGCCCCCTTCGAGGCGGTGGTGATGCAGAAGCGCGCGGCACTGGCGGCGGCCGAGCTGGAGGTGCCTCAGCTGGAGGCGGCCTGGCAGACGGCTCAGGCCAGTGTGGAGCGCGCTACGGCGGACAGAGACCGCACCAAGTCGGCGTTCGAGCGTTACGAGAAGGGACGCAAGCGCGGCGGGGCCAATTCGCCCTTCACCGAGCTTGAGCTGGATAACAAGCGTCAACTCTACATGGCCTCAGAGGCGCAGCTCACCGCGGCGCGATCCGAGGAGTTGAGAGTCAGGCTCGCCTATGAATCTAACGTCGATGGCGTCAACACCAAGGTGGCCGGGATTAGGGCCGAGCTGGACAAGGCGCTGTACGATCTCGAGCACACTGTGGTGCGGGCTCCGGCCGATGGCATAGTGACTCAGATGGCACTGCGCCCAGGGGTGATTGCTGTGCCTATGCCGCTGCGCTCTCTGGTGAGTTTTATTCCCGATGAGGATCGCTACTTTGCCGGCGCCTTCTGGCAAAACTCTCTGCTGCGACTCAAGGAGGGAGATGAAGCCGAGATGATCTTAGACGCAGCGCCGGGTCAGGTGTTTAAGGGACGTGTGGCTAAGGTGCTGCCAGCCATGGCCGAGGGCGAGTTTCAGTCTCAGGGGTCGCTCATCTCTTCCATGGCGCTGCTGCCTAGGGGGCGCGCTATCGTCTTGATAGAGCTCGATGATCACGAGGCGAAACGTAATTTCCCTGCTGGGGTCTCGGGTCAGGCGGCCGTCTATACCGAGCATTTCTCCCACGTGGCTGTGATGCGTAAGGTGTTACTGCGGATGCAGGGTTGGTTGAACTACCTGTTCCATTAAGCCTTACTTGCTAGATTATAAATCGTCATTAAAAGGCCCCATGGTGGGCCTTTTGTTTTACTGGTGCTTTGTTTTACTGGAGCTTTGTTTTCTTGGGCTTAGCTGTCTATTCAATGTAAATCATAAGAGATTAGTCTTTGCTGACCAGGCCATTGACGGTATCTGCTACCTGCTGCGCCCCGCGGCGGATCTCGTCGATCAAGGCCTGGGTGGCCGCCAGCTGTTGATTGGAGAGGGAGACCTTCTGCTGAATCGACTGCATCCCCTGCTCAGACACTTGGGTCAGCTCGCTGTTGCGGGCAACGATGCGCTCGATATCCTGGGTGGCATTGGAAGTGTTGGCGGCGAGATTGCGTACCTCGTCGGCGACCACGGCGAAACCGCGTCCCTGTTCGCCGGCGCGGGCCGCCTCGATGGCGGCGTTCAGCGCCAGTAGGTTAGTCTGATCCGCTACCTTGGCGATGGTGTGCACTATCTGGCTGATCTGCTGTGACTGCTGCGCCAGTTCGCCCATCAGCCTTGTGGCATCGGCCACCGCGCCATCGATCTCATTGGCCAGGCTGGTGGCGGCGCTCAGGGTACTCGCCCCCTGGCCGGTGATCTCTACGGTTTCTACGGCGCTTTGGTGCGCGAGTTGTGACGCCTCCTGTACCGCTTGTTGATGCAAGATGCGCGGGGTGATGTCGCTGGCGAGTTTCACTACCCGTACGACCCGGCCTGCATCATCGAACACCGGGTTATAGGTAGCCTCTAACCAGATGGCTTGTCCCTGTCTGGTGATGCGCTCAAACAGGCCGGACTGAAAACGCCCCTTGGCGAGATCGGCCCAGAAGTCGGGGTGCTGGCGCATGAAGGCCTCGGTGCAGAAGAGGCGGTGGTGTTGCCCCTTTAATTGCTCGAGCGAGTAGCCCATTGCGCTACAAAAGTTGGCGTTGGCGTTGATGATCTCCCCTTGCGGGGTAAACTCGATATAAGCAAGAGACTTATTTAAGGCATCGAATATCGCTTCTTGCCGCTCTGCCTGCAGTTTCTCCTGGGTAACGTCGCTGGCGATCTTGACCACTTTGGTGATGCGCCCCGTGTCGTCGGCAACCGGCACATAGGTGGCCTCTATCCAGATTGGTGAGCCATCCTTGTGTTGGCGCTGAAAGGTGCCGTGATTGGCCTCGCCCCTGGCGAGGTTCTGCCAGAAGGTGCGATAGGCGGCGCTGCTTGCCAGTGACGGGCTGCAGAGCAGCCTATGGTGTTGACCCTGTATCTCTTCGAGTCTATAGCCGATGGCGGAGAGAAACTGCTGATTGGCCGATAATATTTTCCCCTCTATGGTGAACTCGATAAAAGGCGCGCTCTGGCGAATCGCCCTAAGCATCTGACTATCGTCACACAGGGCCTGATATTCCTCATCCTGTTGGATTAGCGCTTTTTTTCGATTAAAACCAAACATCTGAACACCTTTGTATTGCGGTACATAGATTAACAAGGAACCAATCGGCAACAAGGGGCTGATAATTATTTTGTTGCCAACCAATTACCTAGGACTATAGCCTGCATTGATACGCTTAGAGACATTTTGCCATGTCGATCTGTCTGTATGCCAGTAACTCCTCTCGGGATCAGTCCGGGGGCGAATTGTGCCATCAGATACCGATGAGATTGAATTTACCCGGCTTGTGGGGTATCAATAGCTGATGCCGTCCCCAGGCCGATTAAGCGAGTATAGCGCCTGGCGACCCACTATTTTTCTAAGGATGATTATGCAAGATATCAGGGATCTCACCGCCGTCCTGCGCTCAAACACCCCCATAGTGGTGATCGAAACCTATGAAGAGTACCGGGTAATCGAGCTGCTAAAGCGGGTGTCGACCATCTTGTATCAGCCGCTATTCACCTGGAGCATCACTCAGGGGCTGACCCGCGCCGATGTGAAGATGGGGACTCAGAAGTTCAACACAGATCCCACGGAGATCCTGGGGCAGATCAAGTCCACCAGTCAGCAGGGGATCTATGTGTTGTGTGACTTTCATCCCTTCGTCGACAACGCCCCCAAGAATGTGCGCCTGCTCAAGGAGATTGCGCTGGAGTATGAGGCGCTGAAACATACCATAGTCCTGGTGAGTCATGCCTTCGACATTCCGCCCGAGATCAAACGCTACTGCGCCCATTTCTCCATCTCGCTGCCGGACACGGCGCAGCTGCAAAATCTCATCTATGAGCAGATAGACAGGGCCCGTGCCGATGGCTTGCTGCAGAGCGTCGATGAAGATGCGGTGCTCAAGCTGGCGGAGAACCTCAGGGGGCTGACCTTCGACGATGCCCGCCGCCTGGCCCACAAGGCGATAGTGGACGACGGAGCGATCACCCACTCGGACGTGGACAGGATCAACCAGGGCAAGTTTAAGCTGCTGGATATGGAGGGGGTATTACAGTTCGAATATGACACCAGCGACTTCTCTCAGGTGGCCGGCCTGCATAACCTCAAGAAATGGCTGTCCCAGCGTAGCCCTGCATCGAGTGCTGAGGGGCGGGTCGATCATCCCAAGGGGATTCTGCTGCTGGGGGTACAGGGCAGCGGCAAGAGCCTGGCGGCCAAGGCGGTGGCGGGCATGTGGCAGCGGCCCCTGCTGCGTCTGGATATGTCGGCGCTATATAACAAGTATATCGGCGAGACAGAGAAGAATCTGCGCAACGCCCTGGCGCTGGCCGACCTCATGGCCCCCTGTGTCTTGTGGATCGACGAGATAGAGAAGGGGCTCAGTAGCGGCAGCAGCGACGATGGCACCTCTAAGCGGATACTCGGCGCGCTACTCACCTGGATGGCCGAGCGTAAATCTGAGGTGTTTCTGGTAGCCACGGCCAACGATATCAGCGCCTTGCCACCCGAGCTGATGCGTAAGGGCAGGATGGATGAGATCTTCTTCGTGGATCTGCCCGACGATAGCGTGCGCCAGGCGATCTTCCTGATCCATCTGCAGCGTCGTCAGCTGGACCCGCTTAACTTTGATCTGGCCAAGCTGTCACAGGCCAGTCAGGGCTTCTCCGGCGCCGAGATAGAGCAGGCGATCATCTCGGCCCGTTACACGGCGCGGGCGCTGGAGCAGAGCGTATCACAGCAGCTGCTGCTGGGTGAGTTGATGAAGACGCGACCCTTGTCCGTGGTGATGCGGGAAAAGCTGGCCGCGCTGCGGGATTGGGCAAAGGGGCGTACGGTCAACGCCCATCAATAGCACCCGGGGAGATTATTGGGCCTTAGGGGGAAACTGAGAGAGAATTTTGTTCACGGTTTCCCGGGTCTCTTTGGCCTTCTTCTCGCCGCCGTCATCGTAGTCAAACTTGTCGCTGCCGCGCCAGATCAGCTTGTTGCTGGCGCTGTCGACGATATCTATCTGGATGATCTGCATCTTGGCGCTGTCGCTACCCAGAGGCACGCCGACGCTGGTGCCCACACCGACGCCGCCAGAGCTGCCCCAGCTGCCAGTGCCTAGGCCGATTGAGAGGCCAGAGCTCTTTGGCTTGTCCACCACCTTAAAGCCATAGGTCACCATAAACTGAGACTGTTCGGCGACCTGGCTGTAGCCGCGCTGTGTCAGGCTGTCGACGATGGCACTATCGATTCGCTCAGTGCTGAGGGGATCGCCGATATTGGCCGGTCTTTGCAGAGTGAAGCGCTTGAGCGAATCAAAATCATATTGGGTATCGTAATCTGTGGTGGGCTTGCTGGCACAGGCGCCCAGTAGCAAGGCGGCGATTGTGAGGATGAGCAGGCGTAGTGAGTTCATAGGGCTTCCTGTGAAATAATCATAAATTCAGCTATCAGCTTATTTATACAAGAGTTTTTAGTGTAGCGATATGAATAAAGTTTAGCCAGTTGTCGAGAATTAGGTTATGTTTTAACTATAGGCTCATTTAGCGTCCCCTTATGTGAGCCCGAATTCAAGATGACATAGATAATTAGGTGCGGCTAGCCCCCATGGAACAGTTAGAGTTTTTCGAGATCCCCAGTCCCTGTATTGGTGTCTGTCAGACAGACGCCAGGGGCTACTGCAAGGGCTGCCTGCGTAGCAGAGACGAGCGCTTCAACTGGCTGAACTTCTCTGACGCCCAGAAAAATGAGGTGATCCGCCTGTGTAAGCAGCGCCATCGCCGTCGTCGCCTGGCACTGTTAAAGGCGAAGAAGACGGCTATCTTGGAGGAGCGCGCCGCCGCGACCCAATCGCTGGACTTCGACGTCGATGCCGAATGAGCTGGGCGGGCGTTAACCCAATGTCGCGTTCGCCCTCATCGACAAACCACTTACTCGTTTAACCCCGCTTCCCGCCTGCTATTTTCTTAGTCTGTTGGTACTCACCCTGGGCCAGCTCAGGGTAAATACCGTGTTGCCAGGCTCGCTGGCCAGCGACACCCGGCCATTGTGTTTGTGCATGATGCGCTTGATGATGGCCAGTCCCAGGCCATGACCCTTGTTGCCGTTCTGCACCACCTTGCTGCGATAGAAGGGCTCGAAGATCTTCTCCTGATCCACGGCGGCGATGCCCGGGCCATCGTCCATCACCTCTAGCTGTACCGATTTGTTGTCCTGACGGATGGCGATAGTGATATGACTCTTTGCGAAACGCTGGGCGTTGATGATCAGGTTTTGCAGCGCCCGCTCGATGAGTGACGGGTCGCCCATCACCTTCAGTTCCGGCGTCTGCTCGTCAAAATAAATGGGAATGCTGTGGCGATTTTGCAGCCGGCTGATGGTCTGTTGGGTGAGCCGGGTCAGCTCACAGCACTCAAATTCCAGGTCCTGCTGCTGAGACTCCAGGCTGGCATAGGTCAGCAGCTCCTGTAGCAGGGTCTCCATCTCTTTGACATCTTGCTGCATCTCGTCGAGAAACGCCTGTCGCTGGGCGGGATCAGAGTCCGGCGCGCAGTATTGGGGCACCAGGGCCAGGGCAAATTTGAGCCGGGCCAAGGGCGTTCTGATCTCGTGGGAGACGGCGTTGGAGAGATGCTTTTGGTTCTCTATCAGGGCGCTGATGTGGCGCGCCATCTCGTTGAAGGTGCTGGCCAGCGGCTGCACCTGAGAGCGGCTGGAGAGTTGAATCTGGGTGTCCCACTTAGCCTGGCCGAATGCCTTGGTCGCCAGGCGCAAGGTCTTGAGATCCCGTGACAGGGGCCAAACCCAGATCAGTGCGACCAGGGCCAGGGAAAGGTAGAAGAAGAGGGTAAACAGGCCGCGTAGCTGCTCCCTGGGATCTATCTCTATGGGGCCGGCCATCAGGATCTGCTGGTCATCCACCTGGATAAAATGCAGCTCGTGTTGTTCATCCGGCGCCGTGACTAGGACGCTGTCGCGCGCGAGTGAGTCGTCCAGGTTGACCGCCACCTGAGCCTTAGGCAGTAGTCTGAGGGGATAGCTTTGTTGGGTGCTAAGCTCGGCGAGAAAAGCCTCGCGCTGGCTCTCTGGCAGCTTGCCGATCAGCTGGGCTAAGGCGATGAGCGGCGCATCCTGCACACCGCTATCGTCGACATTGTTTTGCCAGATGCTGTCTAAGGTCCAGCCTATACCGAGAAAACTGAGGCTCAGTAGCAGGTATAGGCTGATGAAGAGTCGTTTCAACGCAGCTCCGTTAGTTGTTCCAGGCTTCTGGGGCGAACAGATATCCCTGACCCCATACCGTCTTAATTCTAAATGGGGTTTCGATATTGTCACCTAACTTCTTGCGTAGCCGTGAGATACGCACGTCGATCTTCCTGTCCTTACCGTCGAAATCTATGTTGAGCAGGTATTGGTAGATATATTGGCGGCTCAGTACCTGGCCAGCCTGTGAGGCCAGCAGCCAGAGGAGTTCAAACTCATGGCTGGTGAGATCCACCTCGAGATCGCCAAGGCGAATCGCCTGAGTGTGGGGATCTATGCTCAGCTTGCCGAAGCTCAGGCAGTGAGACTCCGCCTGTGGTGGCTTGGCGGTGCGGCGCAGCAGATTGTTGATGCGGGCGATAAGCAGCGCAGGATCCACCGGCTTGACCACATAGTCGTCGGCGCCCAGCTCCAGCCCCTTGATTTGATCTTCGTTGGAACCCAATGCGCTCATCAGCAGGATAGGGCCGGCGAAGTAGTCAGGCAGTTTTTCACAGAGGGTAAGGCCATCCATCCCTGGCAGCATGATATCGAGCAAGATGATATCTGGTTTGTAGTTGATCAGTCGGGTCAATACGGTATCACCGCGACGCTCAACTTCCACGTGCATTCCATGCGACTTTAAATAATCCACAATCAGGTTTGCCAGACGAATATCGTCTTCGACGAGCAAGACTCTATGGGTCGATTGAGATTCTGTCATTAGAATAGACTCCAGGGGTTGCGATAACGACGTCTCACCTGAGGCGCCGAAGTAGGGGTAACTTTTAATTTTACGCCGGCCAAAGTTTGGTGGCTTTCTTTGTCTATCATGACAAATTGAATATCTTTTTGTGTCTCAACCTTCAGGGTGAGTGAATGGGTATTGGGCGAGTCGGCGCACCACTTCTCCAGCTCGTTATGATCCGACATGATGCAAACTACCTGGGGATAGGGGGTCTCCCAGTTCAGTACCAACTCGATTTCACAGCTCTGCTCGACATCGGCCGTGATGCAAAATTGGGGTGACAACGACAAGCTGGCCGTAGACTCTTGGCCCGCGGCATAGGTAATGTTACACAGTAAAATGATGACAAGAGTTGCCTGTATCAGCTTGAAAGTCATTGAAAACACTAACCTTAGAACCTATAGGCAGTGCCGATAAAGTAGGTGTTGGTGTAACTTTCAGTGACGAGTGGACTGGCGGTGATTTCATCGGCCAAGTCGGTATAGCGTACCAGGAAGAGCAACTCCCAGTGCTCACTCATTATGTATTGTGTCGTCAATTCTAATCCTAAATTAGTGCCAGAACCGGCACGGTAGCGTTCACTCCAATAGGTGTTCTCACTTGGACGTACGCCGTAATAGTAGTTGATGATCTCTTCGCTCTTCCAGTTAGCCACTGCGGCGAATTCAAATTTCCAGTCGGTCCATGATAGGTTGTATAGCCACTTCACCTTGGCCTCCATGCCGGAGTGCACGTCGAAAAGATCGTGGGCCAGGGCGAGGTTGATTATACCCATTGGTGTGTAAATAAACGCTTCTGCTCCGCCAAGAAGTGTAAATTTTCTGTCTTCCAGCTCATTAAATACCGGCTCAGGCTCGGCGCCAAAGGCTTGAAAACGCGAGGTAAATGCCGATGGTGTTGAGCTTAGCTGGCTAGTGCCAGAGATAAAGATGTTCGACGGGTCCCAACGGTAGAAGTAGGCGCTGTCGCTGCTGAAGCTGGTGGTCAGGTTGACGCTGAACAGCTCCTCATCCGCCAGGGTGTAGCCCAGATTGCCATTATCGAAAAACCATCTGTCGCCATAGTAGGCCAGGGTAGGTGCAAGGTAGATGGGGATATCGTCGTAGTCGCGAACAGGGTTGCTACGCTCACCATAGCCCAGCGCCAGGCCAAGTTGCCACTGACCAACTTCGACACATTCATCATCCATATGACAAACCTTCTGCTCGTCGGCCTGCACGGCAAAGCAGAGGAGCAAAGGGGTAAGTAGGCTTGTCAGCAGCTTGTTTTTCATGGGTATAGATACACTAAATCGGGTCAAACAGGAGTCTAAGCAAAAGATTACCATTTACGTCATATATGCACAGCGTTTTCGCTGCTGCTGATGCAAAATGATACAGCTTCACGCCTAGTGTTGAGTAAGTTTTGGCGAAGTGTTGCGTGGCGAGTACGCCGCTGTGATCCCTTTTAGCTATAGAGTTTGCTGACTTGTTGTAACTGTTTCTGCTGCTCGGTGCGCTCCCCCTCTCTTTGCATGGCCAGACCGACCGTGCGCCTGAGCTGCAGATCGCCAATCGCCTTATAGATGATGTTGCTCTGTTCCATCAATACCGGCAGGGCGGGCACCAGGGCGATACCGACGCCGGCCGCCACCAAGCCCACGGCATATTCCACCGTCTGGATCCGCGCGCGGATCTGCATCTTTATCCCCTCGAGATCCATCAGCTGCTGCAGATCCGCCAGGGCCTCGCAGGGCGCGCGGTGGATAAAGGGCTGGCCGCTGAGATCCTGCAGGCGGATCTCTTTCTTCAGGGCCAGGCTCATGGTTGAGGGGATCGCCAGTAGGTAGTCGTCATGCCAGATGGGCTGAAATACTTCGTCCGACTTTAGCTGACTGGTGGTGATTATGCGGGCATCGCAGGGCTCGTTGGCCTCGACCAGGGTCAGCTCCATATCATGGCAGGCCTGGCTAAAGTCTTTGAGCAGCATGCTCATGCGCTGCACCCCGAGGGAGTTGATCAGCCCAAGCTTGAAGGGTTGGCGCTGTTCTGGCGTATTAAACAGCGAAGCGATCGCCTTGGACTCGTTTAGCAGCCGCTGGGCCAGGGGATAGAGGCGCTCTGCCGACTCTGTGGGGCTCACCCCTCTGCCGTGGCGCTGAAACAGCTGAGTGTTGAGCTCGTCTTCGAGCTGGCTGATGGCCGAGGAGATAGAGGGCTGGGCGATATAGCACTGCTTGGCGGCGGCGCTGATGGTGCCCTTATCGTAGACGGCGACAAAGTAGCTCAGGGCTCTGAGGTTCATGGCTAGGCTCTTAGGTTGGTGTCGGGACTCATCTTTACGCTTACGTAAGATATATGTAATAACTATGCAAGCTAAACAAAAAGAATATTTTTCCTACGGATAAATTATGCCTATGCTAGTCGAATTAGCAAGTGGTGAATTAGTCACCAGTTGCAACACAACAATAAATGACAGCAAGGAACAGACTCATGGCTCGAGTGAAATTTGATTGGCAAGATCCACTGCAATTCGATGCGTTACTTAGCGAAGATGAACGCATGATCCGCGACATGGTGCACGACTATGCCCAAGAGAAGTTGATGACCCGGGTATTGATGGCCAATCGCAATGAGCATTTCGACCGTGAGATCATGAATGAGCTGGGTGAGCTCGGGCTCCTGGGGGCGACTCTGCCCGAGGCCTATGGCTGCGCCAACGCCAACTATGTCAGTTATGGCCTGGTGGCCCGAGAGATTGAACGGGTCGATAGCGGCTATCGCAGCGCCATGAGCGTGCAGTCTTCGCTGGTGATGCACCCCATCTATGCCTATGGCAGCGAGGCGCAGCGTCAGAAATACCTGCCTAAGCTGGCAACCGGCGAGTGGGTGGGCTGTTTCGGTCTGACCGAGCCGGATGTGGGCTCAGATCCCGGTGGAATGAAGACTCGCGCCGAGCGTATCGACGGCGGCTATCGTCTCAATGGCGCCAAGATGTGGATCACTAACTCGCCTATCGCCGATGTCTTTGTGGTGTGGGCCAAGCTCGACGGCGTGATCCGTGGCTTCATCCTCGAGAAGGGGATGAAGGGGCTGAGCGCACCTAAGATTGAGGGTAAGTTCAGCCTTAGAGCTTCTATCACCGGCGAGATAGTGATGGACAATGTCGAGGTGGGCGAAGAGGCGCTGCTGCCTAACGTCGAGGGACTCAAGGGGCCGTTCGGCTGTCTCAACAAGGCCCGCTACGGCATCGCCTGGGGCGCACTGGGGGCGGCAGAGTTCTGCTGGCACGCGGCGCGTCAATACAGCCTGGACCGTATTCAGTTTAACCGCCCGTTGGCAGCCACTCAGCTGATCCAGAAGAAGCTGGCGGACATGCAGACAGAGATCACCACAGGCCTGTTTGCCTGCCTGCAGGCCGGTCGCCTGATGGATCAGGACGCCTTACCTGTAGAGGCCATCTCACTCATCAAGCGTAACTCCTGCGGTAAGGCGCTGGAGATCGCCCGTACCTCCCGCGACATGCATGGCGGTAACGGCATCAGCGACGAGTTCCATGTGATCCGCCACGTGATGAACCTCGAGGCCGTCAACACCTACGAGGGCACCCATGATATTCATGCGCTCATCCTGGGCCGCGCGCAGACCGGCATTCAGGCCTTCGGGTAATCCTTCTCCTTCAGCTCGGAGCGACGGCGTCGCTCCGCCTTCTCGTCGCAGCGGCCGAGTGAACGCCTGTGGTATAGGCCTAGTTGCGCCCAATTGAGGTAGATCAACTTGGAAGATAGAGCTATCGCCCTCGACAGGCAATTTGTCGAACGTGTATCCCAGCAAGATTTCCTAGAGATAGAGCAGGGCTGGTGCCATACCCGCCTGGGGCTCAGTGATGCCGATTTCGTCGGCATCTTCGAGTCACAGATGAAGAGCCGCCTGCTGGATCTCGAGTCCCGTAAGATGCGCGCCCGCAACCAGGGTTTCTATACCATAGGCAGCTCGGGGCACGAAGGCAACGCCGCCTGCGCCGCGGCGCTGCGCCCGACCGATATGGCATTTCTGCACTATCGCAGCGCGGCCTTCATGATTGAGAGGGCGCGCCAGGTGCCCGGCGAGACCTCCCTGTGGGACATGCTGCTCTCCTTTGCCGCCTCCAGCGAAGACCCTATCTCGGGCGGCCGTCACAAGGTGCTCGGCAGTAAGCGGCTGATGATACCGCCGCAGACCTCCACCATAGCCTCACATCTGCCTAAGGCGGTGGGGGCGGCCCTGAGCATTCCGCTGACGCAAAGGCTAGATATCGACAGCGTCTTGCCCGAGGACAGCCTGGTGTTCTGTAACTTCGGCGACGCCTCGGCCAACCATGCCAGCGCGCAGACGGCGATCAATGCCGCCGGCTGGGCCGCGTACCAGCAGGTGCCGCTGCCGCTGCTGTTTGTCTGTGAAGACAATGGCATAGGTATCTCTACCGCGACCCCAAATGGCTGGATAGCCGCCAACTTTAAAGATCGCGCCGGCATCAAGTATTTCTACTGTGATGGGCGGGATCTGCTGGACTGCTATCGGGTTAGCCGTCAGGCGGCCGAGTATGCCAGGGTCAAGCGAAGGCCCGCCTTCTTACATGTCAGAACCGTGCGCCTGATGGGCCATGCCGGCAGCGACGCCGAAATAGCCTACCTCAGCAAACAGAAGATCTTCGATAACGAGGCTCAGGACCCGCTGCTGCTCAGTGCCAAGCAGATCATCGAAGCCAAGCTGATGACCCCGGACGAGATAGTCAACCAGTATCAGACGCTCAAGGCGCGCATCGCCGCCATCGCCAGGGTGGCGGTTGAGCGGCCAAAACTGAACAGCGCCAAGGCGGCGATGGCGGCGGTGATCCCGCCCGTCAATGACAAGCCGCTGACTCACCATAAGCTGACCGATGAGGCCTTCGCTCAGCTCTTTAGTGCAGACAAAAATTCTCTGGGTAAACCGCTGCACATGGGTAAGCTGATTAACATGACACTCACCGAGTTGATGGCGCGCCAACAGAACATAGTGGTCTGCGGTGAGGATGTGGGCAAGAAGGGCGGTGTCTATCATGTGACCTCGCGCCTGGTGGAGCGTTTCGGCCCCAACCGGGTGATCAATACCCTGTTGGATGAGACCTCTATCTTAGGCCTGGCCATAGGTATGGCCCACAACGGCCTGCTGCCGATTCCTGAGATCCAGTTCCTCGCCTATGTCCACAACGCCGAGGATCAGATCCGCGGCGAGGCGGCGACCCTGCCGTTTTTCTCTAACGGCCAATTTACTAATCCCATGGTGATCCGCATCGCCGGTCTGGGTTATCAGAAGGGCTTCGGCGGCCATTTTCATAACGACAACTCATTGGCTGTGTTTCGCGACATTCCCGGCCTCATACTGGCTTGTCCCTCTAATGGCGCCGATGCCATGGGGATGCTGCGGGAATGCGTGCGGCTGGCCGAGCAGGAGCAGCGACTGGTGATCTTCTTAGAGCCAATTGCACTCTACATGACGCGGGATCTCCATGAGGAGGGAGATGGACTCTGGAGTCATGACTATTGTCCTCAAGAGAAGGCCAAAGCCCTGCCCTATGGAGAGCTGGGGGTCTATGGCAAGGGTAAGACGCTGGCCATTCTCAGTTATGGCAACGGCTACTATCTCAGTCGTCAGGCCGAGCGCGAGCTGTCTGGGCTCGGCATCGACTGTCGGGTGATCGATCTGCGCTATCTCATCCCCCTCAACGAGGAGGCGATCATCGCGGCGGTGAGCGAGTGCGAACACCTGCTGATCGTCGATGAGTGCCGCCGCAGTGGCTCGGTGAGCGAGGCGATAGTGACCTGCGTCCATGAGCGCTTGGGGGATCTCGCGCCGCAGATGGCCAGGCTCACCGCCGAGGACTGTTTTATCCCGCTGGCCGAGGCGGCGACCCTGCCGCTGCCGAGTCGCTCAAAAATTGTTGAGGCCGCCCTGGCCCTGGTTGGTGAGCAGGCCCAGGTTGGCGAGCACGGAGTTGACGATGAGGGCAGTGAAACCATCCAGGATGCGGGAGTGAGACAAGTCTTATGATACAGGAAGCCAAGATGATGAAGAGCGAGCAAGCGGGTAGTGCGACGGGCAAGCTAAGGGCCTTGGTGGTGGCGCCGGGAAGAGGATGCTACAACAAGGAGGAGCTTGGCTATCTCGCCAGACACCATGGCGACAAGTCCGCCTTTATCGAGGCGATCGATGCCTATCGACGCGACCTGGGCCAGCGGCCGATCGCCGACCTCGATGGCCAGAGTAAGTACTCCTTCAAGCTACATACGCCGGGGGAGAATGCCTCGGCCCTCATCTATGCCTGCGCCATGGCCGACTTCATGGATATCGATCGCGAGCGCTTTGAGATAGTGGCGGTGACCGGCAACTCCATGGGCTGGTATATTGCCTTGGCACTGGCTGGCGCCCTGGATGAGCGCGGCGCTATCGAGGTGATCAACACCATGGGCAGCATGATGAGTGATGGCCTGATCGGCGGGCAGATGATCTATCCCGAGATGGATGATAACTGGCGCCGGGACCATGCCAAGACAGCACTGCTGGATAAGGTCATCGATGAGGTGAACCAGGAGGCGGGCTGTGAGCTCTACACCTCTATTCACCTCGGGGGCTATCGCGTGCTGGCGGGTAACGAGGCGGGTCTTACCCAGGCCGAGGCCCGTCTGCCCAAGCTGGAGGATCGCTACCCTATGCGTCTCTATAATCACGGCGCCTTCCACTCACCGCTGCTGCAAGAGATCGCCCGCCGGGGTCAGCAGGCGCTGCCCGCGTCGCTGTTTCATCGGCCTAAGCTGCCCATGGTGGATGGTCGGGGACAGATCTGGGGACGCTTCTCTAGCGACATGGAAAGATTGCACAACTACACATTAGATCATCAGGTGGTGGCGCCCTATGACTTCAGTCAGGCGATGGCGGTTGGAGTGAAGGAGTTTGCCCCTGACTGTGTGATAGTGCTCGGCCCGGGTAACACCTTAGGCGGCCCCGTGGCGCAGACGCTGATCGCCAACCAGTGGTTCGGCTGGCAGCGCAAGCAGGATTTCAGCGAGGCGCAGAAGCAGGCGCCAAAGCTTATCGCCATGGGGAATCCGGCGCAGCGGGCGCTTGCTACGGGTAAGGCCTAGTGTTACGGGTTAGTGTTACGGATTAGTGTTGCGAATTAGTGTTACCGATTAGCGTAAAGGATTAGTGTTGTGGATTAGTGCTAGGGGTAAGTGTTGCGTACTAGTGCTACGGGTTAAATCTATAGCCAGCGGAGCGGCGGCCTTGTTCATACTGTCATTGCTTAGCCTATTGCTACTGTGGCATATTGCCTTCTTTTATAAGGAAATAAAGGACGTTTATGGCAGAGCAAGAGTTTGATTCCCCCCAAGCCCCAGAGATCAGCATACGTCACAGCACAGATGGCGACATAGAGGGAATTTTTGCCCTCTATGGCCAGCGTAGCTGTTATGCCGGCACCCTGCAGCGTCCCTATCCGTCGCTGGCCTTCTGGCAGAAGCGGCTAAAGGATCTGCCGGAGAACTGTTACAGCCTGGTGGCCGTACGCGATGGCAAGATAGTGGGTCAACTCGGCATGGAGGTCTATAGCAATGCCAGGCGCAAGCATGTGGCCAACTTTGGCATGGCGGTATGCGAGTCGGCCCGCGGGCAGGGGATTGGCAGTGCCTTGCTGGGAGCCATGATAGATCTGGCGACCAACTGGCTGGCGGTGCGGCGCATCGAGCTCGAGGTCTATACCGACAACGAGGCCGCCGTCGCCCTCTATAAATCCCATGGATTCGAGATAGAAGGCGAGGCCAAAGATTACGCCTTTCGGGATGGCGGCTATGTGAATGCTTTCCTGATGGCAAGATGTTGCTAAGCCCTTTAAAAAACTTGGCTAAGAGCTTTGGCGCTCGCCAGGCACTTAAGCCTGGTACTAATGCCAAGCATTTAAGCCAAGCACCTAAAATGAGCGCCAAAATTAGCTTTTGATTGAGGCGCAAAACTGATCTAGATCAGCAGATGGTTAACTAAGCCCTTCTGCTGATTTTTTTGTGGGTTGAATCACGACAAATGGAGAAGTGAGAGGCTCATCTTGTCTAGCCCGCTTTTCATTAGCATCTGATGTTTATCCGGGAGCGGCCCGAAACTCACTTTGTGATGAACCTCTTGAAACCTCGTTTTTTGCGATATTGGTATCACGCGGTCTGCTGTCCTTGTTTATCTTAATGAATTCATTAGCGATTTTTCTTGCCTGTCAATGTCCCTTCTCGACAGCCTTTAGTTATCATGTTGTTTTATATTGATTTTAATTATGGCGTTTTGGCCATTTGGCCTGGCATTGTGAAGCCCTTAAGACTTCTCTAGAATCCGCCGCGATTTTGACCGCGCCACGGGGGCGCATCATTCACTGCGAGCGATAACGAGGGGAATTAAATGTCGACAAAATTGGCCAATCCAGCGCCTCTGGGTCTGATGGGATTTGGTATGACGACCGTGCTATTGAACATACACAACGCGGGCTTCTTTGCCATCGATGCCATGATCTTGGCGATGGGGATCTTCTACGGTGGTCTGGGCCAGGTGCTGGTGGGCATGATGTGCTTTAAACGGGGAGATACCTTCGGCACTACGGCATTTACCTCCTATGGCCTGTTCTGGTTTACCTTAGTGGGGCTAATCATGCTGCCTAAGCTTGGCCTCGCCCCTGCCAGTCCGAGTCACTTCATGGGCTGGTACTTAAGCCTCTGGGGCCTGTTTACCGCCTTCATGTTTGTCGGTTCTTTGCGTTATCCACGCGCCAAGCAGGTGGTGTTCGGTTCCTTGACGATACTCTTCTTCCTGCTTGCGGCTCGTGACTTCACGGGTAGCGAGTTGATCGGGATGATCGCCGGGTTCGAAGGGATCTTCTGCGGCGCCAGCGCCATCTACTTCGCCATGGCTCAGGTGCTTAACCAGGAGTATGGCCGGGTGATCCTGCCCATTGGTGAGGTTAAGGCTTAGCCATATTCGATGGCGGTCTTGACCGCCTGAAGGATCTCGGTGCGATTGGAGGGCTTAAGAATATAGCCCTTCAGTCCCACCTGGGCCCAACGCTTGATCAGCTCACGGTTGTTGTTGCTGGTCAGCGCCACCACGGGAATATCCTTGCCGTCATTATCTGCCTTGAGCTGTTTGGTGGTGTTGATGCCATCCAGATGAGGCATGTAGAGATCCATCAGGATCAGGGCGTAATCGTTACCCTTGATCATCTTGAGGGCCGTAAGACCGTCGCAGGCCTGCTCGGTATCATACTCATCCTGCTCAAGCACCTTGACTATCATCTCCCGGTAGATCTGATTATCCTCGACCACCAAGATCTTCTTCTTGGGGGGCTTGGCCTCATGTTCATCCAGCAGCGAACTGACCAGGGCCTGGGTGGGGATCTTGGCTTGCTGTTTGGCGATCACCTGCTGCTTAATGTCTTTGATCTCGCTATGGCGACTGGTGAGCTGCGCCAGGATGAGATCCAGGCCATCTTTGATCTCCAGCTCCAGCTGAGTCAGTAGGGGCTCGATATGCTGTTTGGCCAGCGACTTGACCAGCGCCTTGTCGTGACTCATGCCCTCACTGCCATGGGGAAGCTGCTCGGTCGACTGTTCGACTGACGCCTTGCAGGAGTCGACCGAATCCAGTAGTTGGCGCTTACACTGGCTGCTGAGTTCGATGAGCGAGGCGAGGTTGGTATCGATGCACTCCAGCTGGTCGTCATCCAGACCGGCATAGTGATCATCCCCCTGGCTCTGCCTCAGTCCGTTGTGGACTATCATCTTGAGGCGAAACTTCTCATACAGGGGCAGGTAGACGAAGTAGTTGTCGAACACGCCCTTGATGCAGCTGCGAAAGGCCAGGGCGGACTCCTTGTTCTTGCACAGTACTATGGCGTAATGCCTGTAGGCGATCTGCTGGTTTTTAAGGAGCTTGGTATAGAGTTCTATGCTGAGCTTCACCGAGCTCATGGCAAAGAGGATCACAGAAGGCTTATGCTCTTTTATCTGCTCGCCCACTAGCCGGGTCACGGGTACGGTACGATATTCGTCGACCTGCTCGGCAATGATATTGGCGGCGCCCGAGATATCCTCCTCCTTCTCATAGAGCATGATCACTTCGGGGTGGCGACAGGCAACGCTGGGTTTTCGAGTCATGAGTTGATCACCTCTATCAGGGACTGCAGGGCATTTTTGAGCTGGATGATGAGCTGCTTGCACTGGGGCATATCTTCCCCCAGGGCGGCATATTCCAGTTGTTGCAGCTTGTCGGCAACCTCTTCGGCGCCGATCGCCTTGGCAGAGGTCTTGAGAAAGTGCGCCCCCTGCTTGAGGCCGGCAAATTCACGGTTGTTGTAGTGGGTGGCCAACTCGCGCAGGCTGGTGCGGGCCTGGGCGACGAAGTCCTGCTTAAACTGGGCGATGAGCCCGGGATCATTGCCGATGAGATCACGCATGATCTTAGGGTTGAGGATCTGGGGACTATTCTTCATGGCGATACCATTTCTGGATGACCTTCTTCAGGTCTCTAAGCTGCACAGGTTTACTGACAAAGTCGTTCATGCCCGAGCGGTAGCAGTCATCTAGCTCGGTGGCCATGGCGGCCCCTGTGATGGCCACTATGGGCACAGATTTTCGTTGGGTGCTGTTCTCTATCTGGCGGATCTGTTTAGACATGTCATAGCCGTCTAGGTTGGGCATGTGGCAGTCGGTAAGGATTAGCTTATAGTCTGCCGACTGCCAGAGGTGCACCCCGGCCAGACCATCTTCGGCGAGGTTGCAGCGATAGCCGAGCATGTCGAGCTGTTTAAGAATCAGCTTCTGATTTAACGGGTTATCTTCGACCACCAGTATGTCGGCATCTCCCTTAAGCCCTGGCATTGGCTCCTGCGTCAGTGGGTCGCAGAGATCCAGCTCCATCTCGTCGAGGTCGATGGCAAGGCCTTTGTCTAGGCGTTTGTGCACCGCCTTGAGCAGCAAGGCCTTGGAAAGCAGGTAGCTGTCCAGGCTGTCTATCTGGGGAATCGTCTGTGTCAGCGCCTTGCGTTGATGTTGGGGCAGGGCGACAAGCCAGTTGCTGTGGCCCTTTGGACTCGCCGCCTGGTTGGCGAGAAAGTGCAGCTCGTCAGCCTCGCCTGTGGCGAGAATGATCACCAGAGGCAGAGCCAGGGTATCGATACCCAGTTGCTCGGCCTGGTAGCATTTGACCCTGCCCCCCTTGTCGGTCAAACACTGTTTTATCCAGTCAAGTGTGGCCTGGGACTGGCCCAGGTTCACCACGCCTATGGTGTGTTCGCTAAGCTCCTGGGTCTGTTCATGGTGATGGGCGCGCCAGAAGGGAAGCTCGACACAGAACTGCGCCCCCTGGCCAAGTTCGCTTTTAAGGCTGATGCTGCCGCCCATCAGGTTGGTGAGCTTGCCGCAGATAGCCAGGCCCAGGCCCGTGCCGCCATAGTTGCGCGTGGTCGAGCGCTGGGCTTGCACGAAGGGGGTAAACAGACGTTTCTGGGTCGCCTTGTCTATGCCTATGCCATTGTCTGTCACGGTAAAGCGTACCCGGGTCACTATGTCATTCTGCTCACCTACCGTGATGCTCAGCGACACACAGCCGGTCTGCTCCTGTGTGCTGTGGGTGAATTTCATCGCGTTGCTGAGTAGGTTACTGAGGATCTGCCGCACCTTGACGATATCTCCCTCGACCCAGTCGGGCAGCTCCAGAGCTTCCTGTACGGCAAAGCGTAACCCCTGACGGCTGGCCACCGGCGAGAAGCTCTTGATCAGGTCGGCGATCACCCCGGCGAGGTGGAAGTCTTGCTGCTCCAGCTGCATCTTGCCCGACTCTATTTTGTTGATGTCGAGGATGTCGTTGAGGATATAGATGAGATTATTGGCCGAGGTCGACGCCGTCTCGATAAGATCTCTTTCCTCGCCCGACTTGTCGGCCAGGGAGAGCAGCTCCAGTGCGCCGATCACCGCGTTCATCGGCGTGCGCAGTTCGTGGCTGATCATAGAGAGAAACTCACTCTTGGCCTGGCTGGCGATTTCGGCCCGCTCCTTGGCAAGCTGCAATTCTGTGGTGCGCTGCTTTACCCGGCTCTCGAGTGAGCGGTAGCTCTCCTGCAGCGCCAGGCGCGCCTGGTAGATGGGGGTTTGATCGATACAGATACCATCGATACGGCTGTTTTGTTGGTTCTGCCCCTGGCTCACCTTACCCTTGGCCAGTATGTAGATGATCTCCTGGTTGGGCAGAATGGCGCGATACTCCTGATGAAATGGATTGCCGTTGGCCAGTGAGTCTTCCACCGCGGCCATGACGGCGGGGAAGTCTTCCGGGTGGATCCGCTCGGCCCACTTCTCCAGCACGCCAATATCTTCGATGTTGAGGCAAAACATCTCGTTGGCCCTCTGATCCCACTGCCAGATCCACTGTCCCTGTTCATCTATCTGTGCCCGCCAGTTGCCTATGTTACCGGCCTCGAGCGCCAGCTTCTTCGACTCGTTGGCCTCGTTGAGGGCATCTAGCATCGCCTTGGACTCTGTCTGATCTTTGATGAGGCCGAGCAGCTTAAAGTGGCCATTTTCCAGATAGATATGCTCGGCGAAAAGCTCGTACACCCTGGCGACATCGTTTGAGTCGATGCGAAAACGAAACGCTAGTTTATGTTTTCCCGAGGGCGAGGGGGCGAGAAAGGGGTCAAACTTATGGCGATCTTTCACCGTGACCATCTGCTGTAGACTCTGCCAGCTTAGGGGACTGTGATGGTTAAGTTGCAGCAACTCCTTCACCCGGTTGGAGAAACGTGTC
Source organism: Shewanella alkalitolerans (assembly GCF_019457575.1). Classification (NCBI taxonomy): domain Bacteria; kingdom Pseudomonadati; phylum Pseudomonadota; class Gammaproteobacteria; order Alteromonadales; family Shewanellaceae; genus Shewanella; species Shewanella alkalitolerans. The sequence continues at coordinate 1,029,052 of NZ_CP080422.1, forward strand.
TCGCCCGTGGCGGAGTCATAGTGCCAGATGCCGATATCGGCGGAGCAGAGAAAGGCCTCGAAGCGCTTGAGGTATACCTGATTGATGTTGGGGTCGTCGCGTTGGGGGACAAACAGCAGCAGGTAGCGATTATTGCTTAGCGCTTGGGGAAACACCTGATACCAAGGCATCCTGGATTGGCGGTGTAGACGCACATCGAGCGATTGCCTATCTGCTAAGGCAAGTGCCAAGACATGAGTGATGGCCTCAAGCAGTGAGTCGTTTGAGTCGGTCTGATTAAGTGTGAGTAGCTGCTCGAGTGGGCGTTTGATGATGGCTTTATGGTTGAGCTCAAACAGCGCACACAAGGCGTTGTTGGCCTCAATAATGAGCCCTTGCTTGTCGCAGATAAGCTGCGCAAACGGCGAGTCGTCTATGCTATTCCCTGCTGGCGCCATGGCATCCACATCCTTGTTATCCCTTGAGAATAAGTCTAGACCTATGAAGCCAATTTAGGGGAGGCGATTTGTGAATCTTTTTTGCGGGAGAGGGGTTAAAGCGTGTCCCTCAAGCGATAGGGCGCGAGGGACACGATAGGATTAGGTGGTTAACCTGGTGCTTAGCCTTGTGACATTGGGCTTAGCACGATCTCGACACGGCGGTTTTGCGCGCGGCCTTGCTGGGTCGAGTTGTCGGCGATTGGACGAGACTCACCCATGCCCACAGAGCTGATGCGCTGGCTCTTGATTTCACGAGACATCAGGTAGTTGGCAACTTCTGCCGCACGAACTTGAGACAGACGCAGGTTGTATGACTCGCTGCCAGAGCTATCGGTGAAGCCCATGACATTCAGCATGGTTTCATCGTACTCCTTGGCGACCAGGGCTACGCTGTCCAGCACGTTCTTGGCACGGCTGCTCAGCACAGATTGATCGACACCGAAGGTCACTTCGTTTGGCATGTTAAGGATGATGTTGTCGCCGTTACGGGTTACGCTCACGCCAGTCGATTGTAGCTGCTTACGTAGCTCGGCTTCCTGCACGTCCATGTAATAGCCGATACCACCACCAACGGCTGCGCCCGAGGCGGCACCGATCAGTGCGCCCTTACCCCGGTCGCTCTTGCTTGAAGAGGCCACACCGATAGCTGCACCGGCGATGGCACCTATGATGGCGCCGTTAGTCGCCTTGGCGTTCTGGCTTTCGTTGGTATAAGGATTAGTTGTCTGACAAGCCGAAATAAATAGTGTCGAACCGGCCAAGATTGCCGCGACGAGTTTCTGGTTACTGATCATCGTTACTCCATTATCAGGTTTGCCTTAGGGCGGAGATCGTCCTTAGGGCTTGTTGTTATGTGCGCTATTGTCGCATTTTGTTTGCATAATAACAAAGCGAGGCACTTTTGCCTGAATCTATACAAAGTTTAATAAAACTGCGGCGAATTTAGCCCTGTTTGGCGCCCTTGCCGCGTATAAACTGGCAGCAGGCTTCATCGAGAAAACGTTTGGAAAGGTAGTGTTTCTGGCCGCCTGCTAGCAGCAGAAAGCCTGCGCTGGTCTCCTGTATGTCGTCGATACCGTCCCAGCTAAGCTGCTGTTTAACGTAGAGGGATTCGATACTGATCCCTTGTTCGTTCAGGGTGAGGTTGGCCTCGTTGCCGGCGGCCTTGCTCATCATCTGGCGGGTCAGATACCAGGGGCGTTTAAACTTGATACTTAATCCCTCCAATACGCCGAGGGCGATAATAAACCAGGAGGCGTAGGCGTTAACGCCGGTCAACAATAGCGCCAGGCCGATCAGCAGAAAGCCGAGCGCCTTAGTGTATTCGGCGCGGGGAGCGGGCTGAGTCACAGAGGCATCGAAGCATTCAGCATAGTAGGCTCTGTCCAGGGTAAAGTGGGTGCTGTAGCTAAACGAAGCGTTTGATTGAGAGTGAAATGAAGCTGTCATACAAGTAGAGATAGCTGAATTTGGGACACAGTGTAATCTCTTGTGAGTGAAGTGCAATCTCGCCGTGAGCTTGTCTTAGATCTTTGGTTAAATTTAGACTAAGTTTAGCTTTCTGAACGTCGGCAATCGGCCTTGAAAATGGGAGCCTCAAGATGTCATTTGTGCCTAAAGGATATGTGAAGTGCAAGAAGACACCTGTGTTTAGCGAGCAGGATATGCCCGCCATCTATCGTGAGCGGCATTTTACCCGGCCCGGCGTGTATGAGCAGATCCATGTGATCCAGGGGGAGCTGATGTTTTTCGGTTACCTAGATAAGTTGGGCGAGGTCAATCGCGAGGTACGTCTAGGGGCCAATGAGACGGCGATTTCTCATCCCGGCTACTGGCACAGCATCAAGCCGCTTACACCAGATACCCGTTTCGAAATTCATTTCTTCATCAAACCCGAGGGGCCGGTAGAGCAGGCCTAGCCGAAACATTTTTTGCCTTCACCTATCCAATAACCTTAGTGACGAACTAGCTAGAGTGGTGAGCTGGTTAAGGTGTTGATTTGGTTAAGTTTTGGCCTGAGGTGAATAAGAGGTGAATATAAGAAGTGAATAAAAGTTAACCTGACTTTCCCTCGGCCAGGCTTTAGAGTTCAATAAAGCCTTTAGCTAAGAAAGCTGATGAAGACCTCCCCAGACTCTACCCACAAGTCTCAGGCGCCTATGGAAAACTTGGCAAAGACTAAGCCAGGTAAGCTAGTGCATACAAGTGCCGAGACATCTAAGACAGCGAAGACAGTCAAAACGCCTGCTAGCGCCTCCTTGTTGCAAGACTTGGCCGAGATGGACACAGGTTTCGCCCTGCTGCAATCCATGGCACGCTCCAAGACGCTCACCATTATGGTGATCATCTTTCTGCTCGCAGGCGCGGGTTTTGCGTTGTTTCTTAGCAAGATGGCGGGGTAATACTCATGTTAGCGGCTAGTCTCACCGAACTCTTTATCTGGTTTATCTGGGAGATCTTACTCTCGTTTATTCTCTATACCACGGGCGCCGTGGTGATTGGGCTAGTGACCTTTGGCCGGGTGCAGAAGCCCTTGTATTGGCCTGCCTTGTTTCATCAAGAGAAACGCCTGGCGAAAAACGATTTTTACGCCGTCTATATGGCAGGCTTTTTCTTCTATCTCTTGCTGTTTACCCTGCTGGTCTATCTGGGATAGGCCCGGATATCAAAGACAGATAGATCTATCCCCTCGTATTTTTGCTAATGCTTCGCGGCCGCTATCAAGTGTCGTAGCGGTTACGCTGCTCTGGCAGGTCACTGAGATACTGCACAAACTCCACTTCATAGCCGTTAGGGTCGATAAAGTAGACGTTGCGGCGGAACGGATCCTCCAGCCCCGTTTTGTCCACCTCGAAGCCCGCCTTACCGAGTCTGGCGATCACGCCATCGAGATCTTGAGTCACGAAGGCAAAGTGAGCCAGGCCGACCTGATGTCCGCTTAAGTCACGGTTTTCGCCTTCGCCATCATCGTTGAAGGCCAGGTATTGATAGTCATCGCCGAAGTGAACCCAGTTGCGTGGCTTGCCATACCAGGTTCCCTGACCGCCGCCACGTACCGACCAATGGGGGAAGGCGGCACGGTAGAAATTAAGGGCCGTTTCTATGTCGGTGACGACGAGATTTATGTGTTCTAAATGGATCATGATGCAATTCCTTCTCTGCTGGCTTGGTGTTATTCCGTTAATACGCTCAATCTAGTGCCTATCTGGGGCTAGCGCATGACTTGGGGCTGGCGCATGACTTGGAGTGAGCACTTAGGCGGCACTACATGCCGTATACATATTCCTGTTGTTTGGGGTAAGGCTGATCCCTGTGGCGCTGGCGTATGGCGCCGAGGGCATCTGCATACTGGCCGAGCATATGTAGGCTGTAGTCGATGCGCGCTCTTAACCCTTGCTCTCTGGCATCTATCTCACCCTCTCCCAGTACCTGCTCCACGTTACGAATGATCAGATGATCGGGAATGGGCACCAGCTTGTTGTTCTTCAAGGCATTCATCTTTAACTCGGCGATAGGGTAGGCGCCGCTGATGCCGCTGGTAACCGCGACCAAGAGGGCGGGCTTGTGGGCCGTGTCCTGGTTGTCACACAGTAGCAGGAAGTTTTTCAACATGGGTGAGGCCATGCCGCCCCATTCTGGGGTGATCAGAACCAGAGCGTCGGCTTGCTTTACCAGCGGGCTTATCTTTTGCCAGTCGCTCGCCTTAAGCGCTGCGCCGTCTCTGTCGCCATCCCAGAAGGGTAGGTCGTAGCGGCACAGCTCAATATGTTGTATCTCACTGAATTGCTTGGCATGTTCGCTAAGGTAGCCGGCGACTCTGGCGCTCTGAGAACCTGGACGTTGACTGGCACTGACGATAAGAAGTTTCATTATGTAAACCTTTTTGTTTATTTAATGTTTTATACACTAATTGCTTTATTTAATTTTGTAAAGACTAAAGTAAATAAAAAAGTTTACTTAATCTCTGGATCAGTAATAATGGGCCCATAGAAGTCCAGAGGAGACGGCGGGTGAGTAAGAAGACCAGCGACAAGATCATCGACCATATCAAGATCCACGGCCCCAGTACCGCCAAGGTATTGGCCGAGCTGTTTGCGTTGACCACCATGGGGGTCAGGCAACATCTGCAGGCCTTGGAAGAGGAGGGGATCTTGAGTTTCGAAGACAGAAAGGCGAGTCGCGGTCGTCCAACCCGTTACTGGGGGCTTACCGAGAAGAGCTACAAGCTGTTCCCCGATCGACACGACGATCTCACCAGTCAACTGATCGACTCGGTGCGGGTAGTCTTTGGTGACCAGGGGCTGGATCAATTGATAGATCACCGAGAGCAGGCGAGTCGGCGTTTGTATCAGGAGGCGCTGTCGCAAGCGACGGGTCTGGCGGATAAGTTAGCCGCGCTGGCCAAGCTCAGGACCCAGGAGGGGTATGTCGCCTCGGTCGAGGAGCAAGATGGCGTCTTTTGGCTGCTGGAAAATCACTGCCCCATCTGCGCCGCGGCGAGTCGCTGCGCTAACTTCTGCCGCTCAGAGTTGCAGCTGTTTCAAGAACTGTTTAGCGAACTGGCGAGCATCAGCCGCGAGGAGCATATCATTGTGGGCGCCAGACGCTGCGCCTATAAGCTGGTGCCGCTCGCATCTCACGCACCGGTACACCAAGATGTCCGCTAAACGCGCCAGGCTGGATCGCTTTATCAGTCAGCATTGTCAGATCCCGCGCAAGCAGGTGCGTCTCATCCTGGCAAAGGGCCGGGTGAGTGTCGACGGTCAGGTGGTGCGAGATGCAGACTGTCAGATAGATCAGTTCTCTCAAGTGATGCTAGATGGCTTGGCGCTGAGACAGGAGCAGCCCATCTATCTCATGCTGCATAAGCCGGTTGGTGTGGTGAGCGCGACCAAGGACGATGAGCACAAGACGGTGATGGATCTCTTGCCCAACTATCAGGACAAGGGGCTGCATATCGTTGGGCGGCTGGATCTCAACACCTCGGGTTTGCTGCTACTTACCAACGACAGCCGCTGGTCGAAGCGTATCATGTCGCCGGAGCATAAGGTGGCCAAGCAGTATCTGGTCACCCTCAAGGCTCCCCTCACCCAGGCCTATGTGAAGGCCTTTGCCGAGGGCTTTTACTTTGCTTTTGAGAATATTACCACTCAGCCGGCCTTGCTTGAGATCCTTGAACCCCATCTGGCCAGGGTCACCCTGCATGAGGGGCGCTACCATCAAATCAAGCGCATGTTTGGCCGTTTTCGCAATCAGGTGATGGCGCTGCACAGGCTCTCCGTGGGTAAGCTAATCCTGGATGAAACCTTGGCTGTAGGGGAGTATCGTCCGCTGACGCCACTGGAGGTGGCTAGCATATTCGGCTAAAAGCCAGCCATGCTCAATACAAGATTTTGGGTTTGCCGCTTCACCTAGCACTAATTTCTGGGTTCAACAAGCCAAGTGCAAATGTGTGACTAATGGCTATATCGTTTGATGCAAATCATGTGTTATAAATATTAGATTACTAATATAAACAATAGTATCGATGAGCAATCAAACACTTAAGAAAATCAGCGAACTCGATGTGTTTTGTTTGATGGTGTTTAAAGTCATTTTTCAAACCGGACATGCCAACATAGCGGCTAAGCAACTTAATGTGTCAGCCCCTAAAATTAGCCGCTGTTTGAATATGTTACGTGCCACCTTCGACGACGAGCTCTTCTACCGTCGTCAGCTCGGGCTCAAGCCGACGCCTATGGCGGAGTTTCTCTACGAGCCCGTGTGTCAGTTCTGTGAAGCCGTCCTGAAAATAGAACAGTCTATCAGCGAAAAGAGCAGCGAGCTGGCCAGTGAACGCCTGAGAATCGCGGTTACCCCGAGTATCATGGCCAGCCTCTCCCTAGCCTTTTCCCGCAGCAATGCCAGAGACGCCTTTAGTCAGTTACAGTTTGTGATCTGGGGCGACGACTCAGCCGATCAGATCCATAACGGTGAACTGGATATGGGAGTGACGTTCGACGCCTGCAACGAGCATCCGCTGTCGGTCGAGGCGTTAGGCTGTCTGAGCGGTGTCTGTCTGGCCGCCAACGAGGAGCATGCCATCTGGTCCCAGAGCGAGCCTTTGACGCTGGAAACCATCTGTCGTCACCGCTTTCTCTGCCTGGATGGTAAGGGCTTTAATGACAAGATCGACCCCTTGGAGGTGTTCGCTCGTCAAAACGGTGCCGACATCGACAGCATAGAAAGAGTCAGTTCGCGAGACGAGTGGTACAGCCATCTGCTGACCATGAACTCTGTGGCTTTCCTGCCTTGCTCCGAGGCCGAGATCTGCGGCGCCCTGCCGGGGATCCGCGTGGTGCGCCTGTCTGACGAGGAGGTGGGGCGCCTTCACGGTGAAAGCATGTCGCCTCAATACCTGTTGCTGGAGAATCCGGCAGAGTATCGACGCTACTCGCTGGAACAGAGAGAATTAATTATCCAGCTTATCAAACAGCTACTCGTTAAATGTTAATTTCAAATTTTGAAATTTACGCTTTCAAATTTTGAAATTTCTGTTAATGAATCTTTAAATTGCAGTCACAACTTGGACTCAATTATCTAACAATTTATCGTCACTCCCTTATATTTGAGGTACTGCAATAGCAGAAAATACCTATAAAGGGATATGGCGATGAAAAAAAATAAAATTACCTTATTAGCCATGGCACTCATGTGTGCCATTGGTGTGAGCGCGTGTAGTGATGGTAAAGATGGTAAAGATGGAGCGCCAGGTGAGCCTGGCGTTCCTGGTACTCCTGGTACACCTGGTGCACCAGCGGGATCTACCGTTGATACAGTAGCCACTGCCGCAGACTTCAAACTAACTCTACAACCTGCCGACATCGTAGTAGTAGGAGCTGATGACTTCTCTATTAAGTTCACCGCGACGGGTAAAAATAGTAAAGGAGATGATGTTCCGTTTACTGGCTTAGATCAGATCGCCCTGTATGTGACCAATCAAGTGGCTAACACCACTGATAGTGGCGCACCTATGCTCTGGTCGAACAACGCCCTGGCTAATGAATTTGGCTCAAGCATGTACTGTACCCTTACTGGTAAGGCTGCAGCACGTGGCGGCGCCGAAGTCGATGCCTGTACCTTGGTAGAAGATGCTGAAAATCCTGGTACTTATACTGGTACTTGGGAGCATGATGGCAACGCACCTGTTGTAGTCGCCGATGGCGATCCTACCAGCATGTTCCGCGTCATGATCCGCACCTACAATGTGACCGACGCCAGTGGTGTATCGATTTCCGACAAACTGCTTACTACTCCGATGGATTTCATTCCTGCGACCGCTGAGATGGCTGTATCGGCTAAAGATTCAGTGTCTGATGCTGCGTGTATCCGTTGTCATAGCGAGTTGATGGGCTATGATGATGGCGACAAACGTATTGCCAACATCGGTGCTCACCATAACTATCAGAAAGTGGAAAACTGTGTCGCGTGTCATAACCCTGCTTATGCCGCCGATCAGAACGATCCAGAAAAAGGCTTTAACCCTAACTTCAACGCAATGATCCACACGATCCACTACGGTGGCCATCTTGCTGAAGAAGGGTTGCTAAAAGGTGATGCCCTTGAGTTTGCCGGCGTTCACTTCCCTGCTGAGCTAAACGAATGTACTACCTGTCATGACAATGGCAACCAGTGGAAAGAAAACGTTTACCGTGAAGCTTGTGTATCTTGTCACGTAACCGTTAACTTCGAAACCGGCGAAGGTCACTCTGACTTCCAACTGCCACAGGCTGATGATTCTCAATGTATGAACTGTCACATTGGTAATCTGAGCCCAGAAGTGGTGCATAAGGTAGGTAACAGAGCGGTTGAGCAGGAACAAGTCGTCCTTGATTTCCAAGGTGTGACAGTGACTGACAACGGCGACGGTACCAGTGCATTGACAGTAACCACTAAGGTAACAATCAATGGTGCAGCACCTGCAGATAATTCTATGCTGGATCCATATATTGCCATGGCAGGTAAACTGTTAATTGGTAATGTTGATAGCAACGGAAACCCAGTAACTGGATTAGGCATGTCAGTGAAAGGCGTGGCAATCACAGGTGGTATCTTAACTACTACTTCTGCTAATGTCCCTTCTGCTCGACTAACAGGTTCTATCTACGTGACAGGTGATATGCTGGTTTGCTCAGCTAACGGCGAAGTTATTGAATGTGATTCTGTTGCTCGACCTTCTACAGTGGCCGCGAGTTCACCTGTTAAGTACTTTAACTTGGATGACCCAGCAGTTGCTCCAATGCAAGCACGTATGAGTGACCCTGAGCGCGTAACGGTAACTGAAGCTAAGTGTAACAGCTGTCATGGTAGCCTAACCTATCCTAAGGAAGGACATCACGGTGTGAGCGAGTTTACCCAGTGTATGGACTGTCATAACAACAGAAACCCTGGTACTCACTCTACACAAGCTGTGTACAGAACTGGTGAAGTTGATGAAAGTGGTGATCCGATCACTGCACCAATCGAAGGTGCAACCTTCGCCCACAAAGATCTGATGACTGCGGCCCACCGTTTCCACACTGGTACTTACAATGGTGGTATCTACCTGGATAAGAACCTGGAAACTGTAGGTTACCCAGCCCTTGCGACAGACTGTCAAGCTTGTCACAAAGATGGTGCGACCTTCTTCGCGGCCGACGGTGGTTTGACTTCAGGTAAGCGTTCAGTTCAAGTCTCTGCTACAGAGTTCGTCTCTCCAGTGGCTGAATCTTGTCGCTCATGTCATATCAGTGCCTCTGCACTCGCTCACTTCGAGAGCAATGGTGCGTACGTTAAGGATGCCCCAGCTGGCATTGCTAACCTACCAGTCGAGTCTTGTGCAACCTGTCACGCCGAAGGTAAGACATACGGTGTTGATAAAGTTCACGCCGGTGGTGGTCACTAGACGCCAACAATAATAATTCTCGCTAATTGGGCATACCCCTGCTAAATGCCCAATGAGATAGCAGTAATCTTGGGGAACCTGATCTAGGTTCCCCTTTTTTATGCCCAGTTTTTGCAGTTATGTTTTGTATCCGTTTTGTATTCGTTTTGTGTTGGCTTTCTCAGTCGCTCGCGCTGGACAGTCTAATTTCAATATCTTGGTCTATGCGGCATCTTGGTCTATTCAGCATCTTGGACTAACTTAAATAGAGTCCATCAGCAGATCTCGGGGGCCGTAATTTGGCGGTCAAAGATACCTCTTCCAGCCTGTTCCTCATTGCGATAAAAGAGTCTTTTATTGCCCTCTTGCCCTTTATCTTCGTTAACTCGCTGTTGGCACTGATCGTCGCCTTGGTGGATGTGTGGCAGCCCAGCTGGCAGGGCAGTGCCGCCTACGCCTGGCTGAGTCAGTTTGGCCGTCTCCTGTTTAGTTTCTTTCCCTTGATGGCGCTGCTCTCGCTATCATTTCATTTTGCCAAGTATCTCCATGTCTCGGCGGTGGTGGTGGCGTCACTCTCCATCGGCAGTCAGATTGCCCTGCATATCCATGGCAGCGAGGCAATCGACCTTAGCAACGGCTTCGACTTTCTGTTTGGCGATGCCAGGGCGATTATCACGCCGATTCTGGTTGCCTACCTGCTGCAACGTCTCATGGTGATTAAGGCGCTGAACTTACTGCAAAGCACCAGCCTGAGCAGCTATCTTAAGCTGCACCTCAACCTGTTTATTCCCTTGATCCTCTGTTTCGTGCTGGTGACCACCGGCATCTACTGGGTGGGGGAGCTGCTGGACATGGTGCTGAGTCCGCTGGTGGATTCCCTTGCCGCCAGCAGCACACTGTTTCAGCTGTTTGTCAGGGTCCTGGCCACCCATGTGCTTTGGTGCTTCGGTGTCCATGGGGATATCGCCTATATGTTGGTGCTTGGGGTCGACAATGGATTGCAACAGGTCGCGCCTAATCTGACACTGTCTCAGTTTACCGATCTCTTCGTGTTGCTCGGCGGTAGCGGCGCCACTCACTCGCTGCTGATCGCCCTGTTTATCGCCTCCAAGGATAAGAACGCCGTTAATGTGGCCAAGTTGGCCTTGCCCTTCGCCCTGTTTAACATCAACGAGATCCTCATCTACGGCCTGCCAATCATCTTTAACCCCAGGTTGATGCTACCCTTCGTGTTGGTGCCTCTGTTTAATACCTTGATAGGCACCCTGCTGATCGTCAGCGGCTGGGTGAGCTTCGCCGGTAACGACTTTGCCTGGATCACCCCCATCTTTCTCAATGGCTATGTGGCGGGCGGCACCCTGGCACTGCCCCTGGTGCAGCTCTTGTTGGTGTGCGCCGGGGTCTTTATCTATCTGCCTTTCGTGCGCCGCTATAGCCTGCTGGTGGGCAATAAGGGATTCGAGCGGGACCTTATCAAGCGGGTGCAGCTGCAGCAGGATATCGAGAAGATCAGCGAACGAAACTATGCCCGTCAGCAGTCCGAGGATCTCGCCGCCAACCTAAACCTGGAGAAGACCATTAAGGCGGTGCTCAACGGTGAGTTGCTGCTCTACTACCAACCTAAGATCAGCCTGAGTGACAGGCGGGTAGTCGGCTATGAGGCGCTGCTGAGGCTGAGAAACGAGCGTGGTCAGGTGGAGGGCCCCTATTTTATTCCCGCCTTCGATCAGGCCGGATACTCAAACCTGATCGACAGCTTCGTCATCCGGCGCCTGCGGGATGACCTACAGGCCTGGGCCAAGCAGGGCTTCTACCCCAGGGTTAGCATCAACCTCAATCCCAACAGTGTCCTGAGTCAGGATGTGCAGTCTATGCTGATCGAGCTGCTTGGCGACATGGCGGACAGAGTCGATATCGAGGTGCTCGAGTCTATGTTTGTGGCGGACCTCAATGCCGTCGAGGTCAGCATGGCTCACCTGCGCCAATATGGATTCTCCTTCGTGCTCGATGACTTCGGTACGGGGTTTTCCAGCATCAGCCTGCTGAGCAAGATCACCATAGATGGGGTCAAGCTGGACAGGTCGATATTGGAAAATACCGGGCATCACAAGGGGCAGGTGCTCTATCGTCATACCTGCATGTTGTGCCGCAGCCTGGGCTTTAATCTGGTGGCCGAGGGGGTAGAGACCAAGGCCGAGGAGGCCTTCGTCGCCTCCGCCGGGGTCTCGACGGTACAGGGGTGGCTGTATGCCAAGGCGATGCCAGCCGCCGAGGCCAAGCGCTACGCCCTGCTGCAGGAGAGTTTCAGCGAGCAGACAGCTGATTCAAGGGGAGAGTCGAAGGCTGAGTTAAAGGTTGAGTTAAACACAGAGGTAAAGGCAGGGTTAAAGGCCAATTCAAAGACTGAATAAAAGATTGAATAAAAGATTGAGCCAAAGGCTGAACAAAAGACTGAGCCTGACGCCGAGCAGGCAATAAAAAGGGAGCCCTAGGCTCCCTCTCTTTATCAGGCGCGGGCGCGCTGCAATGTCAGCAACCACTTGCCGTAGATGAAGATCCCCACGGCCGAGATGGTGCCTATTGCAGCGATGATATACCAGGCCATGCCTATGTTGTGGCTGTTATAGAGCAGGGTCGTCAAGGACTGCGCCGACTCACCTGTGTAGCTCACCAGAGTTGTAAAGGCTTCACCCTGAGGAATGGCGGCGATATCGCTGGCGCTCATGCCGCGATCGAGCAGCAGCTCGCGAGAGAAGATCTCTTTCGAGGCGTACATCTCATACAGCTTAGGACCGAAGTAGCCTTCTAATCCCCAGCCTATCCCTTGTGGCAGCATCACGAAGCCCAGGTACATGGCCTTCTTACCCTTAGGGGCGATGTTACCCATAAACTCGTTCTTCTTGGGGCTGATCATCATCTCGCCGAAGGAGAACATGGCAATCGCCAGCACTATCATCCAGGCGGCGTTGGTGGCGCCGATAAGCACGAAGGCGATGATACTCAGCAGACAGCCCGCCAGCATGGCGGTGGTGATGCGGTATTTAGCGGTAAGCGCGGCAACTAGGAAGCAGCTGGTCATGATCATGCCGGCGTTGAGGTTTAGCATCCCCTCTGGCATCACCTTAGTGCCCGAGTTATCCAGGCCCAGCCAGAACTGCAAGATGCCGTTTGAGGTGCCCTCACTGCCAAACAGGCTGGTGACGATCACGCTGGTATCGACCCACTCGGCGATATGAATCGGCAAGACGTCGAACAGGGAGTTAAACAGGAACCAGAAACCGGCGAACACCAGCATGTAGTAGATCACCACAGGCTTCTTCAGCTCATGCAGGGCATCTTTCCATAGGGCTTCTTGGGTGATCTCACCGCTCTTGATCTTGCGGTTGCGCTCGATGCGCTCCTCCTTTCCCGGCTCCTTATAGGCGAGCAGGAAGAGGAAGTTGAGTGAGATGATGGCGGCGCAGGCGTAGAAGACGTTGTCCCAGGAGAGCTGGCGCATATGCACGGCCACCAGAGGACCGAGGAAGCCGCCTATGTTGACCACCTGATAGAAGATCCCCCAGGCCATAGAGGTGTTTTGCCGGCCGGTAGAGAGCACCAAGGTGCCCTGAATGCCAGGCTTGAAGATACCCGTGCCGCCTGCCAGCAGGATGGCGCCGAAGAGGAAGCCCCAGAAGTTAGGGAAGAAGGCCATCACCAGGTAGCCGGAGATCTTGATCAGTGTCGAGGCGAAGATGGTTTCCTTGTAACCGACACGATCAGAGATGCCGCCGGTAAACACAGGAATAAAGGTCTGCATCAGGGCCCACACCGAGATGATGACACCATAGTCGTGTAGGCTGATCCCCAGGCCGCCCTGAGAGACGGGCGCCTTGGCGTAGAGGCCGGCACTGGCTTTCACGCCATAGTAGGCGATACGTTCGACCAGCTCCATGCCGCCGACGATCCAGAAAATATAACTTAGGCTAGCAATGGAGGCCCACATTCCCAGCTGCTTAACTTCACGCAGATCATTATCAGCGTAAGCATCATTGGCGTCGCTCATACCCTTCCTTAATTTATCTTTTTTGTTGTGCTGCTTGGCTGCAACATCTCGTGTTGATTTGTGATAAACACTCGCTATTGGGGTGATAGCTCGTCATTTGCCAGCACACTTTACCTAAAAATGACCTTAAAGACCAAAATCATTCACAGTGGGTCACACTGGTGTGAGCAGCAGGTAAAAAAAAGGCGAGCACTCCGGCTCGCCAAAAAGGGTGTGACAACTATGGATTTAGTTCAGGGTTAGGCTTTAGTGGTGTTGTTTTTATCGTTAGCTTCTGTGGTTATGTTTCGTTTAACAAGGCTAGAGTGGCCAGGCCTGCTCGCCATCGACGGCAACCGCTTGCAGATCCAGGCCATAACAGTAATCCCCAGGCGCGTAGACATAGATGCTCTTCGGCACCGCTGGGTAGGCGAAGCTGGCGACCTGGGCCTTGGCGGCATCCGAGGTGGCCAGTCCCCACATCTGATAGAAGTCGCGATAGTCGAGCCCGGTAGAGAAGCTCATGGCGATCATCAGAAAGTCGTTGTTGCTTAGCGCCTTGGCCGATGCAAGGTCGAAACTGCCAAAGCCCAGTTGGTCGCGCTTGGCCAGCCAGCTGGCCTCGTCGGCCTGGGCGCGCTCGAATTCGCGCAGCAATATGTGTAGCCTCGCCAGCAGATGCCAGCCGTTTTGCAGCGCGCCCTGTTTCTGAGCAGCAATCATGGTCTGTAGCATGGTGGCCATGCCGCTCGACCAGCTGGTGAGCTTAGCCGCCTGCACATAGGCGAAGGGATCGGCCTGGCGCTGACTGGCCTGCAGCACATCGAACTCATCCTGAATCGACAGGCCCTGGCACTCGGGCAGCTTGCCGGTTTCCAGATAGGCGCGGGACTTAGTGTAATAGGAGTAAGGGTTGGTGGAGGCGTGCCCTTCGTGACCGTCGAATCTCAGACGTCCCCGCTCCAGGCCGTGGCCCAGCTCGTGGATGTCGCCATGGCCGGTTGGGCTGAATGACCAGGAGGCGTCGTAAGGGTTGCCCGAGCAGCCCGACCCACAGGTGGGTTGGTCGGCGTTCATATGTTTGACCATGTCGAGTTGATCCAGCTGCCAGCCCTTACTGGCGGCAAAGTTGGTTATCTCATCGACGCTGTCGATCCCCGGCCCCTTAAAGCCTGCCAGCAGGTGCGGGTAGTTGTGGACAAAGGTGCTGATAGCCTCGCTCATCTTCTGCGGCGTGTCCCATCTGGGCTCGTGGCTCATGGTCTCTTGCATCTTATTGAGCCGTGAGTGCACCTCGAAGTGCTCGGTCGCCAGCTCGGCCCAGTCGTAGTCGCCCTTGGCGAGTCCCTGGATGAAGGCCTGATCGTCCTTGTCACTGCGCCAGAAGGGGTGTAGCCCCACATGGCTAAAGGTAAATTCTACCGGCAGGTCGTTGGCGTTAAATCTTATCTGCACCGGGCCGCCATAGGGGGAGGTGAGAGTGATAGTTTCCCCCGGTTTTATCGCTATGGCTGGCGATTGCAGATACTTGGGGCGGTTATAGCCCTTGCTGGCATATTCCTGGGTAGAGCCTGAGCGTTGGGTATTGATAAACACCTTGGTCTCTACCTGGCTGTTGTCTGTGCGTTTCACGCTAAAGGTCTGTCCCGGCAGGGCGTAGACGCCTGCGGCGCGAAACGGCGCCTTGCTGCTTAGCGCGACGGTCTTATCCACCGGCGTCACATGGGAGAAGTCGGTGCGGCTGAAGTTACCCAGATCTGCAGGTACAGGATTGATGCGGCGGCTGTTGTATACGCTGCTGTCGGCAAAGAGCGCCTTAAGGTAGCTCATCGGCGCCGTGGTGCTGACATCCATGGGGTAGTCAATCTCGCTGCGGTAACGATCGCCAAGCAAGATCAGGTACTTGTATAGCTGATACTCTGGGCTGTCGAAGATGGCCGTCTTCTCCGTGTCCAGGCGGTTGATGCTGCTGCGAACATGCGCCAGGGCGCTGCGGTACTCCTCGCTAAATTGGCTGTCGCAGGTGTCCGCGCAGTTGGCCAGGTTAAAGCTTGGCTTTTCGCTCTTTAGCAGTTCAAGCCAGAGGGCTTCCTGGCTCAGCGCCGGATTAGCCGCCTGCATGGCGAGATAGTCGCTCCAATCCGCCTTATCTGGGCTGAAGTAGTTGCCGGGGCCGCCCGGGCCCTGCATGGCAAAGCCCATGGCCCCCAGCACGGTTTGGGTTAGCGGCACGCTGTTCCAGGCGTGCATGTGCAGATAGAGCAGCGGGATCTTGGCCTGCTGTAGCGCATCGAGTCTTGCCGCCACCTCGGTTTCATCGAACGCCTCGATGGAACCTGTGATCACCAGCTCGGCCTCGCCCAGGCAGCTTGCCAGCTCACTGGCAACATCACAGCGGCTCACCTGCCAGTTGGGGTAGTGACTGGTGAGCCAGTCGGTCACTCGGCTCTTACTCCAGTCGCTGATGAGGAACAGGCGCACCTGCTTGGTCGCCGCCAGGTTTGCTTGCGCCTCACCCGTCAGCCAGGAGAGTAGACGCATCATGCTAGGCTCGAAGCCCAAGTTGTTGCCGCCCTGCATGCTAGAGATGATATCTGTGCCGAAGGCGGCGTTGCGCTGACCACTTAGGTCGCTCGCTGCGGCAAACAGGCGCCCCTGATTGCCCCTAACCAGCTCGAAACTCTGATTGAGGGGGAAGCCCTTACTGGCTAGCGGCATCTGGATCATCTGCGAGTGTTGACCCGAATCGTAGCTGACCCTGTCTGCCTGATAGATGGTGTTTAAGAAGCTCTTCTGGGCGCCGCGATAGTCTTGAATGAGCTTGAGGCCGCGGGCGATCACCTTAGGCTCAAGGCCCTCGATGAGACTGGCATCGCCGCTCTGGCTGGCGGCGCTTATCTTGTCCTTGAGCTTGAGGGTGAGGCTATCCTCACTGCTTAGGCCGGCAGCGTCCGTGACCTTGAGGGAGAGGGCAATATCTTCATCTTGCAGCAGGTCACTGGCATCCAGGGTGAGGGTGTCGCTGCTTAGGCCGCCGAGTTTGACGCTCGGCCCACTGGTCTGCTGCCACTGGTAGCTGGCCGTGCCCGGATTAAACAGGGTGACGCTCGCCTTGAGGGAGAGGGTTTCATGATTCCAGGTTTGTTGATCCGGGCCGAGCTCGACACTCGGGGCCTGGGCCAAGGGGGGCGTGACTGCGCCGCCGTTACCCGCATCCGTGTTGCTATCCTCTGAACCGCCGCAGGCCGTCAGCCCTAGGGCTATTGCGACGGGGAGTATCCATGGTTTCATTGTTACACCTCATTTTCAATTTGCGACATTCTGATAGCAAACGTCGCCGAAATCAAATGAAAATGAAAAATTATTCAATAAAAACAATGGTTAAGTCGATATTTTGACGTCTGCAATTTTTTGACGCCAAGGTGAAAAAAGCGCAAGCAAGGCGAACGCGATACCAACCGAGTAGCTAAAGCTATACCCGTTTCCCGCCATCGTTTTCTGTTTATACCCTGCTGCATAAGTGGGGCGAAAGTCAGACGTAAGTGTGCAGATTGGCCAAAAAGATGGGGCAAATGTGATCTACCACTAATTAGGTAAAGGTATCTGCTGGCACTCTGCGGCAATAAGGGTTATTAGTTTAAGTATTATTAAGTTAACTATCTTTGCCTGATTCATCCGGCGTAAGTCTGGGGTTCAATTTTGGGTGGCCTAAATCAGGCCTGTGAATTTAGGTGCCATGGCTTTAGCAGTCGTGATGCCGCCTGGCCTAGGTGCAATGAATTGGCAATAAAAGGAAGCGATTATGTCTGAACACAAACGCCAGGAGGCACAAGAGATGACGGCAGCGTCCACCCAGGGAGCAGGCTTGATGGAGCGGATCAAATCGGTAAGATTTCAATTAAAACTCAATATCTTCTTAATCATCTTCGCCTTCATCTTCCTCGGCTATAAGGGGATCACCGGCATGTTGGATGCGGGATATGCCATAGGGGATCTCTACGGTCAGGGGATGCAGCACAGCATCCGGGCCGGCAAGGTGCTCAACGAGCTAGAGAAGGCCCGCAGCGGATTGCTGCTCGGCTTTCAGCATGATCCCGCCAATGCCTTTGCCGACATGCACAATCACCCCCTGAGCTTCCACATCGATGCCAGCCGCGCCTCGATTAAGACGCTGCACGACATCATAGATAATCAGATCTTGGCGTCGGATCTTGCCGATGATGAGCGCGCCGAGGTCAATCGCCTGGTGTCGCTTTTGGACAAGGTGACTCAGGAGGGCTTTAATCCCGCCATCCAGGCCTTGAGTCAGGGGGAATACAAACGCTCCAATCAGTTGCTGCTCGAGAAGATCAACCCCCTGTTTAAGGATATCACCGACCAGGCCCAGGCCTTCCTGGATATGCAGATCGCCGAGGCTAAGACTAGCTATCAGGCCTCACAGGAGACCGTCTCCCTCTACATCTGGCTGGTGGCCATCTTCTCTGGTGTCGCCATGCTTGCCATCAGTGTCAGTTCGGTATTTATCATTCGCCGGGTGAGCCTGTCTGTGGTGCAGCTGGAAGAGACGGCGGTGGATATCGCCGCCGGCGATCTCACCAAGCGTATTCGCCTCGGCGGCCACGATGAATTTGCCCATATCGCCGAGCATGTGAATCGCATCGCAAGCGATTTCCAGCAGGCGGTGACCAACACCCACGCCTCGACCTCACGCCTGGCCAGCGCGGCGGAAGAGAATGCCGTGGTATCGACTCAGACCCAGCGCAACGTGCTGGATCAACAGCAGCAGACCCAGCTGATCGCCACCGCCATCCATGAGTTTACCGCCACTGTGCGTGAGGTGGCCCAGAGCGCTGCCTCGGCCGCTACCGCCTCCCAGGATGCCAACGGCGCCGCCCACGGTGCCCAGGGCGTGGTGGATGAGAGTATCGCCGTGATTGAGGCGCTGGCGCAGGAGCTGAGCCGAGCCAGCGAGGCGATGACACTACTAGCCCAGCATTCCAATGAGATAGGCACTGTGGTGGATGTCATTCAGGCGATCTCCGAGCAGACCAACCTGCTGGCGCTCAACGCGGCCATCGAAGCGGCGCGGGCGGGCGAGCAGGGCAGGGGCTTTGCGGTGGTGGCCGACGAGGTGCGCTCATTGGCGAAACGCACTCAGGACTCCACCGAGGAGATCCAGAAGATGATCCAGCGCCTGCAACAGGGGGCGCGGGACTCGATGCAGATGATGCAGAGCGGTACAGAGCAGGTGAAACTCAGCGTGGATAAGTCGCTTATGGTGCGCGATGCCCTGCAGCAGATCTTAAACAGCATAGAGGAGATCAACGCCCTCAACGCCCAGATAGCCACCGCCTCGGAGGAGCAGAGCTCGGTCACCGAGGAGATTAACATCAATATCACCAACATCAGCGAGATCTCGGATCAGACCGCCGAGGGCGCGAGACAAAGCAGCGATGCCACCGAAGATCTGGCCAGGCTGGCAGAATCCATGGAGGCGGATATCGCCCACTATAAGGTGTAGCTGAGGTAACTATTTGGCTGAGGTAGGTGTTTGAGGCGTTAAACTGCCTGGAAGAAAATCGCGGGTAAGAAAAAAGGCAGTCAATTGACTGCCTTTTTAGTGCCTTAAGCCGGATTAGCCTTCCAGCTTAGCCAGCTCGGCTTTCTGCTCGCCTAGCTTGTCCATATCGCGCTGGAACTCGGCCAGCTTGGCGCGCTCCTTCTCGATAACCGCTTCCGGCGCCTTGGCCACGAAGCCCTGGTTATTGAGCTTGCCTTCGATACGCTTGGCTTCACCAATCAGTTTCTCAAGTTGCTTATCGATACGGGCCATCTCGGCGGCCACATCGATAAGGCCTGCCATAGGGATCAACAGCTCCATCTCGCCAACCAACTGAGTGGTCGACATAGGCGCGGTTTCACCGTCGGCCAGAATCGTCATAGATTCCAGCTTGGCTAGGGTGGCGAAGAAGGTCTGGTTAGCTTCGACGCGAGCCTTGTCTTGTGCGCTGACGCTGCGTAGCAGGGCATTTAGCGGCTTGCTTGGGGCGATATTCAGCTCGGCGCGGATGTTACGCACGGCAACGATCACCTGCTTGACCCACTCAAGATCCGCCATGGCGGCTTCATCTACCTTGTCCGCCTGATATACAGGGAACTCGGCTAGCATCAGGGTGTCACCCTCGACGCCTGCCAGCGGCTTAACGCGCTGCCAGATGGTCTCTGTCAGGTATGGCATCATAGGATGCAGCAGACGTTGCATGGCTTCCAGTACTGTCACTAGGGTGTGACGGGTACCGCGCTGCTCGGCCTCGGTGCCGTTTTGCAGTACCGGCTTGGTCAGCTCCAGGTACCAGTCACAGAACTGGTTCCAGGTGAACTCGTATAGGGTGTTGGCCGCCAGGTCGAAACGGTAGTTTTCCATGTGCTCATCGAAAGCCTTAACCGTCTGGTTAAACAGGCCGACGATCCAGCGATCCGCCAGTGACAGCTGCATCTCGCCGTCAGCTTTTCCGTTTGGCGATTGCGGGCCACAATCTTGCTCTTCTGTGTTCATCAACACATAGCGCGATGCGTTCCAGATCTTGTTACAGAAGCTGCGGTAACCGTCCAGACGCTTCATGTCCCAGTTGATGTCACGGCCGGTAGAGGCCATGGCTGCCAGGGTGAAACGCAGGGCGTCGGTGCCGTGGGCTTCGATGCCGTCGGCAAACTCTTTACGTGTGCTCTTCTCGATCTTAGCGGCCAGCTGAGGCTGCATCATGTTGCCGGTGCGCTTCTCGACTAGGGCTTCGAGATCGATACCGTCGATCATATCCAGCGGATCCAGTACGTTACCCTTAGACTTGGACATCTTGTTGCCCTGCTCGTCACGGATAAGACCAGTCACATAAACTGTCTTGAACGGCACCTGCGGCTTGCCGTCTTCGTCTTTGATGAAGTGCATGGTCATCATGATCATGCGCGCCACCCAGAAGAAGATGATGTCGAAACCTGTCACCAACACATCGGTCGGGTGGAAGGTCTTGAGCGCCTCGGTATCGTCTGGCCAGCCTAGGGTTGAGAAGGTCCACAGCGCCGAGCTGAACCAGGTATCCAGTACGTCTGGGTCTTGGCGCAGCACGACAGCGTCGTCTAGGTTATGCTTGGCGCGCACTTCGGCCTCGTCGCGGCCCACATACACCTTACCGGCCTCGTCGTACCAGGCTGGGATACGGTGACCCCACCACAGCTGACGCGAGATACACCAGTCTTGAATGTCGCGCATCCAAGAGAAGTACATGTTCTCATATTGCTGCGGCACAAACTTGATGTCGCCATTCTCAACCGCTTCGATGGCGGTCTTGGCCATAGGGGCCACGGCCACATACCATTGGTCTGTCAGCAGGGGCTCGATCACTACGCCAGAGCGGTCGCCGTAAGGCACCTTGAGGGCGTGTGGGTCAATCTTGCCAAGCAGGCCGAGTGACTCGAACTCTTCGACGATGGCGGTACGGGCCTTGAAACGGTCCATGCCGGCGAAGCGCTCTGGCAGGCTACCGTCTAGCGCGTCGTTGGCGGTGCCATCTGAGTTAACCACCTCTGCTTGGCTGCGGATGGCCGCGTCTATGGTCAGAATGTTGAACATGGGCAGGTTGTGACGCTTACCTACCTCATAGTCGTTGAAGTCGTGCGCCGGGGTGATCTTCACACAGCCGGTACCGAACTCCATGTCCACATAGTCGTCGGCGACGATAGGGATACGACGGTTAACGATTGGCAGCAGGATGAACTTGCCGATCAGCGACTGATAGCGCTCATCGTCTGGGTGCACCGCAACCGCGCTGTCGCCCAGCATGGTTTCTGGACGCGTGGTAGCCACTTCAAGATAGTCTTTACCGTCGGCGGTCAGTGCGCCGTCGGCCAGCGGGTAGCGGAAGTGCCACATGCTGCCCTGCTTCTCTTTGTTCTCGACTTCGAGATCTGAGATAGCTGTGTGTAGCTTAGGATCCCAGTTAACCAGGCGCTTACCACGGTAGATGAGGTCGTCGTTGTACAGGCGCACAAACACCTCTTGTACCGCGGCAGACATGCCTTCGTCCATGGTGAAACGCTCGCGATCCCAATCGACCGAGGCACCTAGGCGGCGCAGCTGCTTGGTGATGGTGCCACCAGATTGGTTTTTCCAGTCCCAGATACGGTCGATAAAGGTCTCACGGCCCAGGTCGTGACGGCTCTTGCCCTCTTCGGCCTCAACCTTGCGCTCCACCAACATCTGGGTGGCGATACCCGCGTGGTCGGTACCTACCTGCCACAGGGTGTTCTTGCCCTTCATGCGTTGGTAACGGATCAGGGTATCCATGATGGTGTCTTGGAAGGCATGACCCATGTGCAGGCTACCGGTCACGTTTGGCGGCGGGATCATGATGCAGTAATTGCCGTTCGACTCATCGCCGTGGGGCTTAAAGTATCCTTTCTCTTCCCAGTTCTGGTACAGAGCCTGTTCGATTGACTGTGGGTTGTATGTCTTTTCCATAGGAGCGTGTGCTTCTCAAACTAATTAATTTGGTTGTTGGGTCGTCAGGGGGATCCCTAACTCGCGATACTGGCGATAACGATCGCGCGCGGTCGCTTTCATGGCAGCATCGTTGGCAACGAAGTCGATAATCTGGCCAAAGTTTACCGCAAATTGCGGCGCTTGGTCTGCAAGATTAATCAGAAGGTGACGATTTTTATTTGGGCCCAATTTATCGAAGCCTATCTCCACCGGCGCGCCACCCGTCGGCCCTTCGCCCTTGAGGTTATGGGGCACAAATGCGCTGGGTTCAAATTGCCATAAAATTTCGTCAACTTCATAGGCCTGCTGCTGGTCGTTGCAGTGGATATACACCAGCTGTTGACCACGATACGCCTGCTCGGCGAGTCGGCAGGCGAAAAGATAGACACTCTCTTGCTCCGCCTTGGCAACATTAGTTGCGGCAGAACTGGCTTGTGGCATCAAGTAAAACAAGGCGTTAGGCATTATTTGGCTCTATGTCGCTCGTGTCTGGCTAGGCGTTGACGAAAGAGAGGATTTTACACTAAAAGTGAGTTGTTAAACCAGAGGGGGAGGGGATTTGTCGAATAACAAATTGGGTAATATTTTTGTTGCTTGCAGCGTTTGGCTGCATTGGCATTTATTGGGTTTGTTTGAAGGTCGAACCTTCATGGCAACCTATCACCTGCGGTGGGCTCATGTGTAGGCAACTCTTTTGGCGCGGTTAGAGAATGAGTTACTTCATTTTGTTGGTTAAGCATCTACCCGATTCAGGTACTTGGATGGGCGGTTTTGAACCATAGCCTCATGGTTTATCAATCGCCTGTCCGGCGGGGAACCTGCTACGTCATGTAGATTCTACTTTTTCAGTTGAGCGTTTACCTGATTTAGGTATTTGTATGGTGAGTTTTAAACCATAGCCTGATGGTTAATCAATTGCTTGGCAGCAGGCCTTTCGTGCAAACATTCTTTTGGCACGCAGCAAGTCCATCCATGGATGCTCTGCGAAATCATCCATGATTTCGAAGGCCAAAAGCATGTTTACACCAAGTTATCTATCTCTTCGATTTGACCTTGTGAGAAGGTCTAGCCGTAAAATCATTATGGGAATTGGTATTTGTCAGAATGTTTACTCTGACCCCACTAATTCTAGACCTTGCCGCCGGTGAACACATAGTCCGCTGGCTCGGCCGCAATAGAGACGTTTGTGGAGAGCGCGGTCAGCGCGGTAATAAATTATCGTTTAACAGTACTCATGTCGTTCACTCTTTAACTCTCGAAACACCTTGATATCAGTCTTGCCAACTGTATTTGATTTTGGGATCCGCCAACGGGCCGGTCGCGGCTATGGAAGGCTCGGCATAGGTGATCTTGCCGTCCATCATGGTCAACAACACTGTGGTGTTGGGGATGTCTTCAACATCAATCTTGTACAGGTTGTCAGAAAGCACAATCATGTCAGCCTTTTTGCCTTTCGTAATCGATCCCACCTCATCGAACTTGCCGAACATTATCGCGCCATTCGCGGTGGCGGCGCGCAGGGCTTCATCGATCGTCAGCACCTGGTCAACCGGTGGCAGCGGCTTTTCTTTCTTCGCTACCGTGCCGATCAGTGGCGGTGCAAGCTGGCGTGTCATCAGCATGTAGATATTGTTAAACGGGTTGAGCCCCATCAGACCGCCCTCGGTTGCCGGGTAATCGGTTCCCTGTGCGATCACTGCGCCAGAATCTTGCCAGGCGCGAACCGGAAATTGCTCCGTGTTGTTGCGTTCTTCACCCAACGAAGGGACGTACTGGGGTTTGTAGAACATCCAGATTCCTGACGTCTGGGCAATGACGTTGGCCTTGGCCCAGCGCTGCCGATCTTGCGGTCGGACCCACCAGGAATGGGTAGTGCTGAGTATTGACTTATTATTTCCTTTAGCCCGGATTTCTTCGTAAATATCGAGCATGGTGCCGTTGCATCGATCACCGACACAATGCACGGTTACGTTGAAACCCATGTCGGCTGCCTTGATTGCCGCTTTACGTGTGAACTCGGTGCCGACATTCATTGCACCGCTGGTTTTTTTGTCCAGGTAAGGCTCATACATGTATGCCTTGTAATTCTCGGTCACGCCATCGCCGATGATCTTCAGCGTATCGAGCCAGACGTGCTCGGACTTGTAACGCTGCGAAAACTCCTTGATGCTGGCAAGGACCTTGTTCCCCAGTTTCTGGGTGTTGAACATGTAGGCAAGGCTTACGCGTATCGGTAGCTTGCCTTCCTTATCCATGTCGATGAGCGCTTGGTAGCCGGCCTCGGTGTTGAGCGGGAATCCCATATCGATTGCGCCGGTGTAACCCAGGCTGGTTAGGATCTCGAGCATTTTAGGCAGCGCGGCGACCAGGGTTTCGGGTTCCACGGCCTTCGCGCCAATGATGACGGGGATATGCGCTGGCGAGCCCTGGACAATCCCGGTCAATTCACCGCTCTTGTCCTTCGCGTACGTTCCACCGGGTACATCTTTTGTATCTTTAGTAATGCCGGCAAGTTCCAGCGCCTTGCTGTTAACCCAGGCATTGTGATTGGTTTCATCTAGTAGCACGACCCCGCGATCCGGCGCGGCCTTGTCGAGGACCTGCCGGGTGGCCTTGCCACTTGTCAGCAGCGTCGCCGCCACCCCAGTGCCGAAGATTGTCGACTTGCCAGGATGTGTTTTCGCATACTCGGCGACTTTGCGGGCAACATCATCGGCGTTGTCCTGCTGGGTAGAGATCACCCCCGAGATTGCCGCAGCCGAGACCAGCAGGTGGAGATGGGTTTCGATGAAACCCGGAACCATCAGGTGTCCGTGCGCGTTGATTACTCTGGTTTCTTTGCCGATGAAAGCTTTGGCACCTGCATTATCGCCGACATAGGTAATCTTGTTATCGGCGATGGCTACGGCTTGCGCCTGTGGATTAGCCTTATCCATCGTCCGGATGTCGGCGTTGGTGAAGACGATATCCGCCGGCTCGGCGGCAATAGACATGTTTGTGGTAAGCGCGACCAGCGAGGCCATAAATAAATATTTAAAAATTCTCATGTTGTTTCCTCTCTCTGTCTCTATCTAATAAATTCAAGAACAATTCGAGTGCTTTCTGTTCCCGCTTCACAGCCCATCCTGGTGCCGAATGACTTAATTACTGCGTCGCGCCCATAGCGTCGTACACCACCTTGCCGTTCATGATGGTGAACAGGACCTTAGTTTTGTCGATTTCGTGCGGATCGATATCGAACAGATTTTGATCCAGCACGACCATGTCGGCCATCTTGCCAACCTCCAGAGATCCTATCTTGTCGTTCATACCTCTGCCCGTTGCGGCGCCCAGAGTCAGCGCGTAGATCGCCATCTCTAAGGGAACTCGTGCATCATCACCGCCAAGGGGCGGAATATCGTCGCGTCCTGGCAACTGACGGGTGACCGCTGTGCGGATGGAAAGAAGGGGGCGATATTCGGAAAGGTATCCGGATGCAGGCCAGTCGGAGCCCATGGAGATGTTTCCCCCTGCTTCCCTTATTTGCTTCATCGGAAACATGGTCTGGACACGATCTGCGCCAAAACGTTCAGTGGTAATACTTTGAAGCAGCGGATCTAGACTCATCCAAAAACCTGTCGTGTCGTAGGTCACGCTAAGCGGGCCAAAGCGCGGAATGTCGTCTGGATGCACTAACACGGCATGGGAGACTGTGTGGTGGCGTTCTCTTGCCGGGTTGGCCTTAATTGCCCCTTCGACCGCGTCGAGCAGCTTACGTACGGCAAGATCGCCAAAGCAATGGCAGGTGACATTGAGCCCCTTGGCATCGGCCTCCTGTACCACCTTGTTGAGGATGTTGTAGGGGATAATAGGTTCGGCCTTGATGTCCGGCTTGTCGGCGTAGGGGGCTGTTAGGAGCGCACTCCATTTCTCGTCGCCGCCGTCGAGGTTGATCTTGAGCGTATCGACTTTAACCAGCTCTGAATTGTACTTCTGTTTTAGCTCGAGCAGTGGGGGGGTAGGATCGCTCTTGGGATCGTTCCAATAAAAGGAGCCTTGTAAGCGAATAGGAAGCGCCCCTTCTTTCTCGCGCTGCTGTAACCAGTCGAAGGCTTCCTCGTTGCTTACACCTTGCACGCCATAGTCAAAAATCGTGGTGATGCCTGCTGCCGAGAACCTTGGCAGCCAATCATTAACGCCTTCCAGAACGGTATCAGCGTCGAATGTTCTGAGCTTGGATAGTACCTGCAGCTGCGCGGGTACTTCGATGATGAAGCCCGTTGGATCACCATTCGAATCCCTATCGAAGGAGGAATAGCCGGGAACCGTGTCGGGTGTGTTCTTGTTTACGCCAGCAATCTTGAGTGCCTTGGAATTCACAAAGGCACTGTGGCCGTCGACTGTCCAAAGATAGATAGGACGCTTGGATTCTATCTTGTCGAACATAGCCTTGGTTGGTAAACCATCCGCGAACGTGCTGAGGCGCACCCCATATCCCTCAATAACCTTGAGATCCGGATTGGCCTTCACATGCTGGCGCAGTTTTTCAAACACCTCATCCTTGTTGTCGGTTTGCAGGTCGACCCTCTGGGCGACAATTCCACCGGCAACTACGTGAAAATGCCCTTCGACGAAGCCGGGGACCACCATCTTACCCTCAAGGTCCACGACCTCGGTTGTGATACCGATATGATTCTTGAGGCCTGCCGCATCGCCGACATAGGTGATCTTGTTGTCCTCGACCACAATCGCCGAGGCCCAGGGCTGGTCTGGGTTCACCGTGTAGATCTTGCCATTAATCAACGCCCAGTCCGAATGCGGGTAGTTTCGGTTCGATATACCCGAATCGTATGCCAATCCGTTTTCTGGTGCGGGGGCCGTCTGGGCGACTGCGCCGCCGACGTATACCAGCACAGAAGTCATTAACAGAATAAGCGAGCGGAAAGGATTCATAGTGCAATTTTCCAGCTTGTCGTTATGCCAAGCGCCCGGGAATCAATAGGAAAGGCGCGATGCGGTCTATATAGAATAGGTTATTTTTATTTTAGCGTTGGAAATCATCACTTAACCGTGGCTGCTCAATCTCTGTTTTCGTGCAAAAACTGCTTACTAGGAGGCGGCAGAGCACGACAAGCCTCTCTGCGTAAAAGATGGTTGGATCTGCATTAGTGTGTTACTGGATTACGACTTACTGACTGGTAATTAACCCATTAGTGGTATAAGTCGGCTAGTGTTTCATGTCCATATTCACACTAATGCCGTCAGCTCGAAGAGACGGTAGATACGGGTGTAAGCACGCTTTTGGCTCTCGGCGGCATGGCCAAAAATGTTCCCTACATTTTTTGGCATTCGCTACATCCATGTAGGTCTGTGCCGCCGTGGAGCGTATAGGGACATGCTCCGACAATGCCCCTGTTTAACTGCCAGTTCGGCATCCATACCTCTCGTTCGTAAGCTCGAAGCTTTGCTTCACTCACTGTGCCCAAAAGAGTGCTTGGTTTCTTCTATCAAAAACCATTGAAGCCAAATCGAAGAGACGTTGGATACCGGGTGTAGATACGCCGGTAAGCTTCGAAAGCAGGGCCGAAAATGTTCCCGACATTTTTCGGCATTCCCTACATCCGTGGAGGTCAGATGATTTCGCAGAGCCTACACGGACGTATTCACGGCGCGTCACTGGAGTATCTGCACAACCCCCGCCGGGCAGGCGTTAGGTAACAATGAAGGTACGACCTTCAAATCTCCCGCCAATATCAATGCGGCCAAATGCTCCGATCCAATCGACAAATTAGACGCTAAATCGAAGAGACGTTAGATACTGAGTGTAGATGCATCTGCGGACGTCGATGGCAGGGATGCCATCGTCGAGCCTCCATGGATGGATTTACGGCATGTAGCAGATGTATCTGCACATAAGCGAGCCGCAGGCTATAAATTGCAGCGAAGGTTCGACCTTCAAACTCACTTAATTAACGGCTGTGAAGCTATGCGCCCGCATTCAATTATTCGGACACTAATTACAGCGTGTCTCCATATTCCCCCGCCGGGCAGGCGTTAGGTAACAATGAAGGTGCGACCTTCAAATCCACTTAGCCAATGACCGCGACGTTAACTGCCAAAACTGAGTTTTTCGCACATTAATTACAATGTGCCTCCCTTCCCGAATAGGCAATTCGCCAGATGCTAACCTCCGGCCGACGCCAACTGCTACCTGGCCAAAGCAGCGCCTAAGGTCATGATGCAATGACCTGAGTCGTAAACCTATGCAGCGTGATGGTGTCACGCCAATAATCTTGGGGCCAGCCGCCTTTCTGTTTGAGGGCAGAAACGAAGTCCTTGGGATCTGGCAGGCTCTGCCATACCGAGGGCAGAAACAGGGCGCGGCGGTGGCCGTCATCCATGAGTAGGCCGTCGATGTTGGGGCGCAGGCTGGAATGCAAGGCCGCTTCCCCCTGGTTTTCCATAGGAGTAAGCGGCGAGAGGATAGAGATATCTAAGGTGAGCGACTCGCGCTCTTCACTTCGCAGCGGGGCGAAGCGGCGATCCTTAAAGGCGGCGCCATAGGCGTTTTCGCAGGCGCACAGCCATAGGGGCTCGCAGGCATCTACCCGGCCGATACAGCCCCTGAGTTCACCGCCCTGGTGCAGGGTGACGAAACAGGCAGCGGGGTTGAGCAGGGCCTCACTCTCGGGAGCCTCTGGTAGCGTCAATCCTCCCTGTGCCAGGCCTGAATCGATCACCAGCCATACCAGATCCAGCAGGCAGGCCTTGTCGCCGGCGCTGAGTTCAATAAAGGACGAAACTGGCATAGCCGACGACCTCTTCGTTGTCTCTGGGGGCGCGATGTTCATTGTGCGCCATGATATCGCCCGAATTTGCGTGGCTGACACATTGGATCTGCCAGCCCTGCTGTTTGCCATAGTCGAGCAGGCCGTTGATGGCATGACAGCCGCAGGCCTGCTGGGACGTCAGGTGGGTATCCAGGGCCAGAATTGTGCTGCGGGTCTCCTGGTCGAGGCGATTAGCTAGAGGATAGGGATGGTAGTGGCTGAGATCGCTGCTGACGACGACCAGAGGCGTAGGCCTATCGGGGGCATAGCTCAGGGTGGCCTTAATCAACTTGCTGATCGCCTCACTGCCAGAGTCGCCAACCACCACGGGGATCAGGCTAAAATCTGATAGGCAGTATTGCAGCAGGGGGAGCTGGACCTCCAGCGCATGTTCCTGCTGGTGGGCGGTATCTGATTCTATGGCGAGTCGCTGATAGAGCAGTGCCTCGACCAGTTCGCGGTCGATGGCTATCTCGCCCATGGGGGTGATAAAGTGGTCGCTGCGGGGCAGGGCGGCGCCCCTGAGGCCGACGTAGTGGCTCGGTCCTAATAGCAAGACTTTGTTATAGGCTGGTTTTTTGTTGGCAAGCAGGCGATAGGCGGCTGCGGCAATGGCACCGGAATAGAAATAACCGGCATGGGGGGCGATGATGGCCTTGGGGACGATAGTGCTATGGCTCGGCTGGTCAAAATAACTGGCGATCTGCTGTATTAAATCACCAGGGTTTTCGGGATAAAAACGCCCGGCAACCGCGGGTTCTCTGTACCTCATGGCTCTCTCCCGAGCGGTGCTCAACTATACTTTCAGTGTAGGCCATCGGCAGGGGGATCGCGCCATGAATCAAATGCCTCCTAGATATTTTCCCACCCAATATTGGCATGCCCTGGATGACGGGCGAGTGTGCTGCGACGTCTGCCCGCGCAAGTGCACATTGCGCGAGGGCAAACGCGGCGCCTGCTTCGTGCGCATGCACCATCAAGGCGAGATAGTGCTGACCAGCTATGGTCGCTCCTCGGGTTTCTGTATCGACCCTATCGAGAAGAAGCCGCTGAACCATTTCTACCCCGGCTCAAGCGTGCTGAGCTTCGGCACCGCCGGGTGCAACCTGAGCTGTCTCTTCTGCCAAAACTGGGACATGAGTAAGTCGCGGCAGATGGATACCCTGTGTGACAGCGCCATGCCAGACGAGCTGGCGGCCACCGCCCGTCGCCATGGCTGCAAGAGCATCGCCTTTACCTATAACGATCCTGTGGTGTTTATGGAATACGCCATCGATGCCGCCCAGGCGGCCCATGAATTTGGGCTAAAGAGCGTGGCGGTGAGCGCGGGCTATATCTGTGAGGCGCCGAGGATTGAGTTTTATCGGTATATGGACGCGGCCAATATCGATCTTAAGGCCTTTAGCGAGTCGTTTTATCACAAGATCTGTCACGGCCAGCTGCAACCTGTGCTCGAGACCTTGCTCTACCTCAAGCATGAGACCCAGGTATGGTTTGAGATAACTACATTGTTGATCCCCGGCGAGAACGATAGCGATGAGGAGCTCAATGCCATGTGTCAGTGGCTGGTGGAAAACCTGGGGCCAGATGTGCCGCTGCATTTCAGCGCCTTTCATCCTGATTTTAAGCTGCTGGACAGGTTGCCGACGCCGCTGAGCACGCTACAAAGGGCGCGGCGCATCGCCCTCAATCACGGCCTGCACTATGTCTATTGCGGCAATGTGCATGACCCAGATTCCGACGCCACCTACTGCGCCAGCTGCCACAAACGCCTGATCGAGCGTGACTGGTATCAGCTCGGGCAATATGCGCTGGATGAGCAGGGTGCCTGCCGATACTGCGGCGCGCCGCTGCCGGGACGCTTCGCCAGGGTGCGGGAGGATTTCGGCGCACGGCGGATCGCGGTGCGGATCCATCGCGACTGAGGTGAATGGCTTAGGTGTGGCTTAGCTGGGGCTTAGGGCTCAGATGGGGCTAAGGGCTTTCGCGCCACGCCGCGAATCGTCGGCCTGGCCAGGGGCATCGCCTTACGCATGCTTTCCCGGGTGATCGACTCTATCTCAAAGCCCGCGCTACGGATCTGCGCCTCCGTCTCCCGGTTGAGGTGGCAATTGCCGGCGATACGGCGCCAGATGAAGTTGAGTCTGTCTTGCCAGCGGCGCCTGCGAGTCCCAGGTTCGGCGGCGACGTGTTCGAGAAACAGCAGGTGACCACCGGGTTTGAGTACCCGCCAGATCTCCACCAGTGTCCCCGGCAGGTCATGGACCGTGCAGCACACCAGGGAGACAAACACCCAGTCGAAGCTCGAATCCTCACTGTCGATGGACTCTGCCGGGCAGTCCAGCAGGGTGATATGGCTATCCGGCAGCTCGGCGACGGCCTTCTCCAAGAGGCGCATCATGTCCACATCTGGCTCGGTTAGCACCAGCTTGAGATCTGTGCGTTTCGGATAGAGGGGCAGGCTGGCTCCGGTACCGGCGCCAATTTCCAGCACCCGGCCGCTGACCTGGCTAAGTAAGTTCCGGCGCCAGTCGATGAGACAGGCCTGCTCGGGCCCGCGCATGAAGCTGTCGTAACAATAGGCGATGATACGTGACATATCGGCCTCCCGTTCACACGCCGCGCCCACAGGTCGCGGTGGCATATGATGAATGGCTTATTTAAGTATGGGCGTTAGCGGCGAAAAGGGACACCCGCGCCGCTTAGCTTAGGGAGAGGTTTGTAGCCTAGTAGCGTCTAATTGTTAGCTCTCGCTGGAGGAGATCAGTATGTCGAACCTGGGGTTGCTTCTCAGGTTGCTGAAGTCATCCTCGTTGGCGGCCACCTCCTTGAAGGAGACGCTGTTTTCGATAGCCTGCTCAAGATCCGACAGGGCGCGCTCCTCCTGGCCCAGACAGGCGAAGGCGCAGGCACGCTGGTAGAGGGCGTGGGCGTTGCTGCCGTCGACCTCAAGCACCCGGTTACACAGGCTCAGCGCCCAGTTAAACTCGCGCATCTCCATGGCGGCATCGGCCTTGTAGGTCATCGCCTCCAGGTCACCCGGGCGTATGGTGAGGATCTCGTTATAGACGGCGATCTTCTGCTCTGGGGTCTGGGCA
Organism: Shewanella alkalitolerans; assembly: GCF_019457575.1. Lineage (NCBI taxonomy): Bacteria > Pseudomonadati > Pseudomonadota > Gammaproteobacteria > Alteromonadales > Shewanellaceae > Shewanella > Shewanella alkalitolerans. The sequence goes on from NZ_CP080422.1 coordinate 1,060,900, forward strand.
CTTTGGGCGTGTAGCCAGAGGGTGTGGATCTCGTTGATGATCTCGATCTCGCGGTTGTTCTTGGTGATGATGCGGCTCTTACGCTTAAGGTCTTGCTCCAGCACCTTAAACTTCTCCTCGTATTGCTCTGTGATGGATTGCAGCTGCTCGGCCGCCAACTTGGCGGTGTTGGTCTTGATCTCTCTAAGGGACTGCCAGCCGATGAAGGCTATCAAGGATGCGACGCCCGCGATGATGTAGAAGAAGTAGGTTACCGTCACGTTGGCATAGTTCAGCGACTTGTCGGCCACCGCCAGCTCACGGTCGGTGATCTCCACCGTCAGGCGGCGCTCGAGATCTTGCTGCTCCATCCTCAATGCCTTGAGCTCATCCAGTATGTAACGCTCAACCAAAGGGCGGTCGAGGATAGGAGTCTGGGAGTGGGGCATAGCCTCTTGTTGGGTTAAGGGCGCTTGTTGCTTGGCCGCAGGCTCTTGTTTAGCCGCAGGCGCTTGAGCGGCGGCGAGATGGAAGGCGGGGGCGAGGAGTAACAGCAGGCAAACGGTCAACGAACGTAACATAACAGAGTCCTTTGGCAGTAATCATATCTAATCCGGCACTTAGGCCGCGCTACCACACTAACAAGATATCGATGGCTATGCGAATCTGTAGCCGAATTAGTTGGTGAATTTGCTGGAGAATTAGCTGGTGAATTAGCTGGTGAATTAGCTGGTGAATTAGCTGGTGAATTAGCCGCTGAGCGACTCGATGAGTTAGCCACCGAATTTGCTGATGACTGTTGATGTTGACCGCCGAGAGGAGGAGAGAGGAGAGAGGAGAGAGGAGATTCGGTGTTGGGGAAATAGGATGAGCTAAAAAAACCGGCAAACGTCCCTGTTGCCGGTGGTTGGTTAAACGACTGTGTTAGTCACCACTCGCCATTAGCGCTGGCGGCGTCTAAGGCCTGAGAGACCAAGCAGTAGCAGGGCGAAGTAACCTAGGCTGCCGCCACCACTCGATTCACTCGGTGGCTCGACAGGTATTATCGGCGCCGCTGTCACAGTGACGGTAAATTGCGTCTCTGTGCTGAATTCCCCGTCGCTGGCCGAGATGACTATTGGGTATTCGCCGCTGGCGGTAAAGCTCATCTCAAGCTGAGTGCCATCTAAGGTGAGTCCTTCGACACCCGTCGCCGATAGCATGAGGGTATCGCCCTCGGCGTCGCTAAAGACCTGGCTGAGATCTAGGCTGACCACTGCGCTGCCCTGTTCGCTTAGCTGGGTCTCAAGGTCGGCAATCGGATTGGCCAGCACGGGCGCCGTGTTTTGCGGCACCTCAACCGGCTCTAGGCCTTTTACCTTGATCAGGGTGGCGCCTATGTTGCGCTTAAGCTCGCTTGTGGTGCCCATTTCGAGCAGGCCATAGTAGGTCTCGCCGGCTTCAAGTGGCTGTAGACTCAGGCTGTCATCCAGATAGCCGTTGACCGACAGGCTCACGTCGAAGCGCTCATCCTGTGCCACCTGGCTCGGCGCCGTGATGTCGAAACTCGCCTGGTTGCTGTAGTTCACATGGGTGATCTCCAGGGTCACCTCGTCGGCTTCATCCTCGACTCTGCCCTCATAGTTGTGGGCAAATATCCAATAGTTGCCGGTTGGCGGGTTTTCCAGGATGCAGCGCTCCTTAGAGTCTACCTCGCCGCTCAGACAGAGCAGTGAATAGTACATCTCATAGGCATCAGGCATGCCGTCACCGTTCTCATCTATGCCGACATAGAGATCCATGTCGGGTGAGGTGGTGTCGGTTATCTCTACCACCAGGCGTTTGGTGTAGGGCTTGACCACGGTGGGCACGCTGAAGATCACCTCAGGATTCGAGTGCGGGCTGCCACGCTCGGCATCGTTAGAGGAACCAATCGCGCTGCCGGTGAAGGACTGCGCCTTATACAGGCCGAAGCCCTTCACCTGGAGTGCATTACTGCCCGAGGTGAAGATATCTTCAATCACCAGCTGGTTGTCGACATTGTTCATCTCGGCAGAGACCTCCTCGGCCACCTGGCCCGCCTTGAAGCCTATGGTGGCCTGCAGGTGGGTGTCGCTCATGCTGGTGTCGGCATTGTTTAGCTTGATGTAGCCGTGCACCCACTCATCCACCAGGTTGATGTTGGCGGTCGCCTTGATGGTGAGCACCTGAGATTCCCCCGCGTTGAGGGAGAAGCTCGATGGGGTCACCTCCAGGGTGTAGCCTGGATTGAGATATTCATACTCGGCGCTCCAGCTGCTGGCCTGGGTCGCGGTGACGGTGCGGGTCCAGCTGCAGTTGGAGATACACTGGTTTTGCACCATGGAGCTGGTGTTGATCGCACTGGGATCGCCGCCCATCTCAGGGTTGGCCGCCAGGTATCCTGCCTTGTCGATATCCAGCAGCAGGCCCGCCTTAAGCGCCTGGTTGATACGCAGGCTGCCCGCACCCTGGTCGAAGAAGTCGGAGCGTTCTAGAGTGCCATCATAGTCATCGTCCTTGTAGGTGGTCTGATGGGCGGTGCTCATGAAGGCCGATTGCGCCTGAGCCGGTGTCCAGTCTGGATGCGCGGCCTTGAGCAGGGCATAGGCACCGGTCACATGGGGCGTGGCCATAGAGGTGCCGGACAAGCTGGCGAATGGAATATGGCCAATCTGCCCCTCGAACAGCCTGTCTTCGGCGTTGGCGGCGTAGATATCGACCCCGGGCGCGGCGATATCCGGTGAGAAGATGTTGGGATAGGGCAGGTTAGGCCCGCGAGAGGTGAAGACCCCGGCGATATCCCCCAGGCTGGCGTTTCTGGTGGTTTCCGTGGCTGCAATTGTCGCCTGATGACCTTCACCGCTGGCCAGCCACTGGGTCAAACGCTCGCCATCGGCGGCACTGAGCTGAATGGCAGGCAGAACATGGTTGTCATTGTGCAGCGAATCTACGCCATCAGGCATGTTTATCAAGATCATGCCGCCGGCGCCGCCTTCCTTAACATTGATCCCCTTGCGCACCCGCGCGTTGGTTCCGCGTTCGCAGACGACGATCTCACCATCGAAGCTGCCGGCCTCGAAAGGGTCGATGCACTGGGCGTTGTCAGAATCGATGCTGGCCGCCAGAACCACCTTGCCGCTCACCCCTTTGGTCACGCCAAAGCCCATCATGTCGCCTGGCGGCGTCTCGCCGCCGCTCATGTTGGTGAGGGATTTCTGTTTAAACTCGAGATCGTGGGTATAGGCGGCGACCGTCGTCACCCAGGGTGCGTTTCCCGGCGAACCTATGGTGCTGGCGCTTGGGCCCGCATTCCCCGCGGCCACGGCCACATGAATTCCCGCCTCGCGGGCGTTGAGGAAGGCTTCGGCGTCGATGGAGGACCAAGGGTCTTTGGCCGAGCCGCCCACAGAGTAGTTGAGCACCTGTACCCCGTTCTCTATGGCATGTTCAATCGCCTTGAGGGTAAATTCCGGATAACAGGAGCCGGCATCGTCACACACCTGGTAGGACACTAGGTTGGCATGGGGAGCTACGCCGCTGATGGCGTCAAATTCGAAGGCGCTCTTTTCGGCGATGATAGTGCCATCTTCCTCCTGCACCTGCAGGTAGAAGTTGACGTCGTGCAGTATATTGCCCGACGCGGTAGAGGCCACATGGGAGCCATGGCCGTTGAAGTCATAGCCCACCTTGACCTTGTTGGCGAGATCGTCATAGGCGGGATCGTCCAGGCTGTCGGCCGTGTCCTGACGATATTGGATAAGCTCGGGATAGCTGACTATACCTATGAGTTTGCCGTTACAAAACTGGCTATACTGCTGGCAATCCCCCAGATACTGACCGTCTCCCAGCGGGTTCTTGTGCTGGTAGCCATCGGCGCCCACCTCAGCAAAGGAGGGGTGATTGGCGTTGATCCCTGTGTCCATCACGCCGACGATAACCCCTTCCCCCTGTGTCGCCTTGACGACTTCATTGCCCTGCCAGACCTGCTTGGCGCCGATAAACTCGGGCCCGGTGGAGGTTTGAATAAAGTGCAGGCCTATGGGCTCGACACTCAGAACCTCAGGGTCTTTGGCTATGATGTCGGCCTCACCCGGCTTAAGCTTTACCGCCATGGCGTTGACGATCAGCTGGTATTCCTGGGTTGGGGTCAGAATACGTTTGAGTTTGCCGTTTAGCCTCTGTTTGACCTTGGCTTGCTGCTGCTTCAGGTAGCCTCTGTATTGCAGGCTGGCCTTCGATCGGCTGTTCAGCAGGCCAGATGCCTGCTTGTTTGACTGGTTGACCTGAATGTTGGTGGCGGCAAAGCCCGCCAGCGAGCCATCATAGCTGGCGACCGGGGCCTCTTTGAAGCGGACGAAGTACATGCCGTCGCTGCGTTGTTTATCGGCGCGTTCGAGTTTGAGTTTTTCTTGGCCGGGAATAATGGTTTGCAATGGCTTGGTATCATCGCTAAAGCCAGCGGCGCCAGGATTGGCATAACAAGCGCTGGCGATGGCAACCGAGAGTGCACTCAGTAACAAATTTCTACGACTTGATTTCATTTGAATACCTTAATAGTGGCGAGAAGCGGGATAGCCAACATTGGCTATCCCAATCATGTGAAGACTCAGGAGCTGCCTAGCGGCGGCGACGAACCATGGCCGTCAGTCCCAGCAGTAGCGATAGCCAGCCCAGGGCGCCACCATCGTCGCTTTCCTGTGCTTGGCTCGCCTCAATCTGCAGCGTGTGGCTAACCTCATGCGCACCGTCGGAGGCGATGATGGTCAGAGGATGACTGCCTTCGCTGTCGACCTGGCCGGTTATCTGGGTGCCAGAGATGCTCAGGGCGGCGAAGGTGCTGCCTTCGACCTGGTAGCTCAGGCCATTGCCTTCCATGTCGGTGAACAGGCCGCTTACATCCAGATTGAAGCTGGCTGATGAGCCAGACTTGAAGTTCAGTGGTGCGACTTTCAGTGACGCTGCAACCGCTTCATTCAGCTCGGGTGCCATGTCATTGATGTCCTGTACCATGACAGTCAGGGTCTCGGTTTCGCCTATGCTGTTCCCGCGCTGAGAGGTGACCTTGACTTCGAACTCGCGGTTGTTCTCGAAATCCAAGGCCTCAGGATTGGCCACATAGAGCTCGAAGGTCTCCTGATTGATGGCAAACGGTGTACCGACAAGGGTATTGGTAATATGTAGTTCGAAGGCCGTATATGAACTCGAGCCCGAGGTAAAGAAGCCCTGGGTATCGAGGGCTATCTCGCCGACGACTGTGCCAACCTCAGCATTTTCCTCTACGCTAAACACCTGTCCGGCTTTGGCTTTTGCAATTGCCGAACCGTCATCGTCCACCAGGGCGTTGTAGCCTATCTGCATGAAGTCGTCGTTAAGGCTCACCACCATGAAGCCCTTAGGCTCGGGCAGCCTGCCAAAACCACCTAGCTCAGAGGTACCCACAGAGGCGATATAGACTTCCTCACCAGGCTGAGCCGTATAGGTCTGCTCGAAGGCCAGATCGCCGACCACCTGGTCGTCCGCCTTACCGGCGAAACCTATCTTGAGCGAGCGATCGAATACGGTTTCAGAGCACACCTCTTCGCCACTGAACCAGTCAAGGTAGCAAGATTCTTCCGTGGTGTAGCTGCCGCCCTTGATGGGATTGAACTGAGTGATAGGCTCATATTGCGCCTTGCCTGTGTGACGGTCGGTTTCGATATGGAAGCCAAAGTTTTGGTCGAAATCTTCGACGCTATCCAGCTCGTGGTGGAACATATCTTCCAGACAGACCTGCGACACGATATTTCTCCCGTTGTTGGCAAAGAAGGTCGGCAGTGTCGATTCCTTATAGCGGCCCGTTGGGTTTGTATAGTCGTAAGGCAGGTTGAGATCGATCACATAGGTAGTGGGTTGTCCCTTGTCGTTGAGGGCGACGAAGGGTTGGTTCACCTTTTGGGCGTCATCATAGATGTAGGCGCCTTCGAAGCTCTTGTCCCAGCCGTTCTCCTTAACCGTGGCCTCATAGAAAAGGTCATAGGTAAACAGGCGCGGTCCACGCTCGAAGAAGTTGGGCAGGGCCACATCCGCTGGTTGAAACAGGCTGACGGCAATATTGAGTTTCTTACCGGTCACGCTGCACTGGGCGTCATCATAGATAGCGCCACCGACCGCCTTTATCATATGCCCCTTCAGCCCCTGTAGCTTCTCGGGCAGGGTCGGGTTTTGCAGCAGTAATGGGTAGGCCTGGTAGGTGGTTGGCGTGTTCGACTCGTTAACGAACGACGCCACATAGCCCTGATAGTTCAGCGAGCCAGATTCGGTATCTGGATAGAGTTCGCGGCCCCAATTCAGGTGCTCCCATTCTGTCTGTCCCAGATCTGGGTTGTAGCCCAGGTAGTTGGGGTACTCGATGGCGTTGGGTTTCTTGGTGATGCTGGTGTTGCTGCGCGCCTTCACCATCCATCCCAGGTTGATCTCGGGCTGATCATCTGCGCTCAGGCTGATGTAGCCGTTAAGCTCGGTGGCCTTGAGGTTGGCATCCACATGGTCGCCGGTACCCATCAGTGGCCACTGGGGCAGCTTGTCGCCCGCTATGGTCAGGGTGAGCGGCAGGATCACGCTCGAGTGCGCCGGAATGTTCACGCTCTCGGGCAGGCTCAGGATCAGCGCCTGGTAGCCGGCCTTGTCCCCGGTCATCTTGTAGGAGATCTGGTAGGTTTGCGCCGTATCCGAGAGGTTTCTCAGGGTGATGCGCTTATGCAGTGTCTTGCTTTGGGCGACCTCATGCATGCCGAACTGCACATAGGGCTGGTTGCTGCTGGTTTCCCAGGCAACGATAGGCGAGGCGATGGCGTTGGTGAGGTTTTCGATGCCATGGCCCATGGCATAAAGCTCTGCTGGGGTCACGCCGTCACTCTCCAGGATTGAAGATATGTCGGCGGTATTGGCCAGCAGGGCCTTGATCTCGGCGGGGCCGAAGCCTGGATGTTGGCTCTTGATCACGGCTGCCGCCGCCGCGATGCGCGCCGCACCTGTAAAGGCGCCGCTGCGACTCCCCAGCTTGGCGGCGGTCTCATCTGGGTTAGAGATCTTTGCGACTGGCTGCTCATCGGTAAAGGTAACTATCTCAGGCTTAAGGGCCTGGGAGCCGCGCACCGGGCCCATAGGTGCCCAGTCTGGAATGACCTTGCTCACGCCATCTTCGCCATGGTTGACGGCGCCGACGGTAATGGCCGAGGTGGCGCTACCTTCGCTGGAAATCCAGTTGCGGTGTTTGGCTTCTGCATCGCCAAATAGCGAGTAGAGGCCAAGGTTTCCTGCGTGGGTCACCACTGTCATGCCTTGAGCCGAGACGCGTTCGATCAGCATCTGCAGCAGGCTAGGGGAGGCGTTGCCGTCGATGTCGAAGAAGGCGCCCGCGCCCGCCGCGTCGATCAAGACGATATCCAGATGATCGCTGGTGTCACCATCCTGGTTAGGATCCATGGCGTGTTCAAAGGCCGAGACAATGGAGTTAAGGCTGGGGCCAGAGGCCGATACCCTGCCGTTCTTCTCCATCACGTTATACACCTTGTAAGCGTGTAGCTTGGCGCCCGGCGCGAGTTGATGCACTATGCTGGCGATCTCAGTGCCCGTGCCTGTGGGGTAGACCCAGCCATTATAGGCTTCATATTCTAGGTTTTGATCGATCGGGTTGGCATCGTTGCCATAGTTTTCGCTGACAAAGTCCCAGCCCCCGGCCACCACCTCAGTGGGAAAACCTGCGTACTCGATTGCCCCATTTTCAAGGGCTTCAAGGTAGCTGCCAGCCGGTGGCGGCGTTTCGGGGTCATTGTCTTCACCATAGACGCCAGAGCCGCCGAAGATTGGCAGGGTATAGTCGATACCGGTAGAGATGATGGCGATGCTGACGCCTGTGCCTGCGGTCTCTTTACCTGTGTAGGGGCTCATCAGCTCGATATCTTGTTCGCTGAGACGGCTGGCGTCTTGGCTGGCGGTGCGTGTGCGAGCCTGGACTATCGAGGCCTGCTCGCTAAAGAGCTGCTCGCCGTGGAAGGTTTGGGCGATGGCATCCAGCGCACGGATCTTGGCCAGTGCATCTTGCTGCACCTCGACGGTGACCGTATTGGCCAATAGATGGCTGCTGCCCACCAGGCGCGCCTGTGGGTCTATGGCCTGGATCTGCTTAAGCAGCTGCGCCTGTTGGCCGAGTGCTTGCTGGGCGCTAAGTTGGCCAGCGGCCTTTTCTGTCTGTGCCAGTGAGAAAGTGTAGGTCGCCTTGGTCTGCGCCTGATCCACGCCAAAGGCTGAGATCGATTCTGTCTTGGCCTGTAGGGCGCTGGAGAGAATGGCGGTCGAGACGCACAATGCTAGGGTGCATTTGGTAAATTTCATGTCCTTTCCTTCTTGTTATTGTGTGCTGTCGAGTCAATGGATTTTGACTGTTACAATTTAATAACGTGAAGGTAATAAGCGCACAACGAAGGGCGTCTCGATTATTCGCCGTTTTTTGCTCTATGAGGGCATTTTTTATCTCTTTAAAATATCTAATTCAAATTAGATCAATTAGTTAAAGCTATTCTGTCACCAGCTTATAACCGAAGACATCGGCCTCGTTGGCCAGTTTTAGGGTGACCAGGAAGGAGTGGCCATCCGCCGGCGCAAGGCCGAAAAACTTGCGCACCGCATCTGGGGCAAAACTTTGCACTAACTCAGGTTTGTGGTCATTGTCGGCAAGTGAGATACGCATGATGGCGTCGCGCTCGGCATCGCGGCTCAAGAAATAGAGATAGCCCTGCTCATAGTAGAAGGCGCCATAGTCATACTTGGCTAACTTGTCGGTGATTAGCGTCATCTGGTTCGTGGTGCGATCCAGATGCCAGATGCCATTCTGGTCGAACTTGGACAGGTAGAGATGATTGGCATCCTGACCCTCGATGGCGTAGACACCTTGCTGCTGGGTGATCTTTTCAAGCTCGCCAGATTTGACATTCAGCTTATAGATGCCGTTTTTTTCCTTGGCGAAGCCCTTGAAGTAGAGGGCTTCGCCATCCGCCGACCAGCTCAAGTTATCGGCCTCGATCCCCTGGATATCGATGGCGCGAAAGTTCTCAGATTCTATATTGCCTATGTAGAGGGTGCGGCCGGTGCCAGAGATGATATTGACCGCAAAGTCGCTGCTCACGGGGGAGATGGCCGGCACGCCGACATTACCGAGAGAGTGGGTGATGTTCTTGCTGCTCACCTTATTGTTGCGCCAAATCGACCAGAGGGCGGAACGGTTGGAGAGAAACAGGATATCGCCAGTGGCCTTGGCATACTTGCCATACATGTCACGGGAGGAGGAGGAGATGCGCCTGAGTTGCTTGCCATCACCGTAAGCCTGCTGGGTGATGTACTCCTTGGAGATATGTTCGGTCACATAGAGCATGGCTTGTGTGTTAGACAGGCTGATGCTGCTAGGGAGGCCAGATTGCGCCAGCGGTGCCAGCTGGCTGCCGTCCTGACGAATTCGGGAGATGATGGCCGCCGCGCCGTCGAGATTGTTGACGTAAAACAGCTGCTCGCGGGCCGAGTAGTCGAAATCGACTATGCTGGGACTGTTTTGGATAAGCTCTCGTTCACTGCCGTCCGCCGTCTGTAGGATCAGGCTGAGCAAGTTGGAGGCCGCCCGCTCGCGAATAAAGGCCAGCTGGGTATCCTGGTCCAACCATTTGGGGGCGTAGTCTATCTCGTTCTTGTCGGGAAAACTCACCTGCTGATGCTCGGCCGTATCGAAGTTGTAGGCCATCAGGGCCACGCGGTCCTGCATTTTCTTGGCGTAGAGCAGGCGCTTGTCGTCGATCTCGGACCAGGAGACGATGCGCTTATAGGGGATGTAGAAACAGTCTGAGGCGATGAGCTGGTCTGTGTTATCCAAAAGGTTTCTCACCCGGACCTGACAGCCACCGGCCGGGTCGAGACGCACATAGGCCAGCTTCTCATCGGAGCGTGACCAGGCGGGGGAGGCCTCTTCGTTGTTCTCGAAGGAGATCAGGGTCAGCGGCGCATCGACCTGACTCAGCTCCTTGATATAGATCTTGCCGCTCAGGGAGTTGTCGCGCCACTGCATGGCCAGTCGCTGGCCGTCGTGGGACACGGCAATATGCTCCTCGACCCCGCCATAGTTGGTCACCTTGAGTTTGGTTGGGTTTGTAACAGGCCGTAGCTGGCTGATCTGCACGGGTTGCTCGTCGGAAATGCCGCTCAAACCTAGCCAAAGGAGCAGAGCTGTTATGAGTGAAATCGCGATAAAGGCTGCGTAGCGAAAATAGCGGGTATAGGAGCGAGTCGGGCCTGAGGCCGTTTGGCTGTCGACGGGCTGCACCGCCAGGGTGAGTTGATAGCCGAGTTTAGGCAGGGTATTAAACACCTCCTCCTCGACCCCCAGATCCTTAAAGGTCTTTCTCAGTACCCAGATGCCGTTGGTGAAGCCCTTCTTGCCGACCCCTTCGTTGCCTAGCCAGATGGTGTCGATCGCCTGTTGGCGCGAGACGACATTGTCTGGACTGTCGATGAAGAGCATCAGGAGTTCGAAGACTTTGGAGGAGAGTTTTATGCTGCTGTCTGCGTGTTTTAATGACATTAACTTGCAGTCTAATTCACATCCGCCTATTTGGTAGCTGAGCTTGGTCATTAAATGAGGGTCCGTACATTATTGTTATTCTTATGTGAACATCATAGGGGGAGAGTCGAGCCTGGCTCAAGAGTCCTTGAATAGTTATTATTACAGCATCTTCTAACATACTGTTTCTTAAATGGTTTAAAAGGTTACAATTTGCTACAAAGCGGTGAAAGCGGCCGCCAGTCGCCATCTCAGAGCCAAGCTGACCTACACTGAGTAGATAGGTTAGGTGGGCATTTGGGCCCCAACGGAGTGACAGTGATGGACAGACGATATCTTTTAACGGCCTTTAGCTACGCCCTGCTGGGGCTAGCCTTGGGCCTCTACATGGCGGCCTCCCACGACCATGGTCAGCTGGTGACCCACGCCCACATCATGATGATAGGCTTTCTGATCTCCTTCAGTTATGCCCTCTGTTATCGCCTCTGGCTAGCGGCTTCTACGGGGGCGCATTCGGGGAAACTGGTCACGGCGCAGTTCTGGTTGCATCAGCTGGGCACCATAGGGGTGGCCATCGGCCTGTTCCTGCTCTATGGCGAGTTTGTGGCGCTGGAAGTGGTTGACCCTTTCCTGGCGATCGCCTCCTTTAGCGTGTTCGGCGGCGTCTTGCTGATGATGGTGCAGCTGCTCAAGGCCAAGCAGGCTGACTAAGCTGGCGGGTTAAGTCGGTGGGCTAAGCAGGCGTGCTAAGCAGGCGTGCTAAGCAGGCGGGCTAAGAAAGGGGCTAGACTTCTAAACAAACCCATTTAGGAAGAGTAAACCCCATAAAAAAAGGTGAAGCAATTGCTTCACCTTTTTTGTGTTAAACACGCCATGAGGCAGTGTTTAAGGGGAGTGGATTACTCGCCCTGTTCAACGCCTGCACGGTTGATCAGGAACTGAGTCAGTAGCGGTACGGGACGACCCGTTGAGCCCTTGTTGGCGCCACTGTTCCATGCGGTACCGGCCACATCAAGATGCGCCCAGTTGTACTTCTTGGCGAAGCGTGACAGGAAGCAGGCAGCTGTGATGGCACCGGCAGGACGACCACCCAGGTTGGTCATGTCGGCAAACGGGCTTTCCAGATGTTCCTGGTACTCGTCCCACAGCGGCATGCGCCATGCGCGGTCACCACTCTGCTCGCCGGCGTTCAATAGCTCGTGCGCCAGCGGGTTGTGTGAAGAGAATAGACCCGAGGCGTGTTTACCCAAGGCGATCACACAGGCACCGGTAAGGGTTGCTGTGTCGACGACCAGCTCAGGGTCGAAACGCTCCACATAGGTGAGCACGTCACACAGTACCAGACGGCCTTCGGCGTCGGTGTTGAGGACCTCGACTGTCTGGCCCGACATAGTGGTCAGGATGTCCCCTGGACGGTAGGCGTTGCTCGACGGCATGTTTTCACAGCCCGCCAGGATGCCCACTACGTTGATCGGCAGCTTCAGCTCACACAGGGCCAGCATGGTACCGATGACGCCTGCGGCGCCGCCCATGTCATATTTCATCTCATCCATGGCTTCGCCAGGCTTGAGTGAGATACCGCCCGAGTCGAAGGTAAGACCCTTACCCACGAGCACGATTGGTTTCTCTGTGCTGTCTACCGCGCCCTTGTATTCCATGACGGTCATGACCGACTCGTTATGGCTGCCGCGGCCGACGGCCAGGTAAGAGTTCATGCCAAGCTTGGCCATCTGCTCTTCGCCTACCGTAGTGACGGTGAGGTTTTCATGGTTCTCGGCAATCTGGCGAGCCTGAGAGGCCAGGTAAGCCGGGTTACAGATGTTTGGTGGCATGTTGGCCACGTCGCGACATAGCTGGGTACCGGTCGATACGGCCATGCCGTGCTCGATGGCGCGCTCACCCACAGTGAGTTCGCGGCGGGTCGGTACATTGAAGACCAGCTTGCGCAGTGGACGACGGGTTTCGCCCTTACGGGTTTTGAGTGCGTCGAAGCTGTATAGACTATTTTGAGTCGATTCAACGGCTTCGCGTACTTTCCAATAGGTGTCACGGCCCTTAACGTGCAGTTCGGTCAGGAAGCAAACGGCTTCCATTGAACCTGTGTCGTTTAAGGTGTTGATGGTTTTAGTGATGATCTGCTTGTACTGGCGTTCGTCTAGTTCTCGTTCTTTGCCACAACCTACAAGAAGGACGCGTTCACTCAACACGTTGGGCACATGATGCAAAAGTAGCATCTGACCCGGCTTACCCTCTAAGTCGCCGCGGCGAAGTAAGTTGCTAATGTAGCCTTCACTGATTTTATCCAGTTGCTCAGCAATACCAGAGAGGCGTCTAGGTTCATAGACACCAACGACAATACAGGCCGAACGTTGTTTTTCCGGGCTGCCGCTCTTAACGCTAAACTCCATGAGCTCTCCTAGATTCTTAAAGACAAATATTATTATTTATTAGATAATGTCTGCTTGTGTCCAAAACGGACCTAAAATTGGTACACCAATGTTAATTTTTCAGGTGTTTTTCTGCCATTTTTAGTTAAAGACTGGTCACAAAACTACCAAAAGTAGACAGTCTACATGAAAAGTGGGCTGATACCAGCATAAATATAAGTTTAGGGACTGGATCCTGCCTGTGATTGTATTTAGATACTTGATTCGTGAAGTTTTAAAAGCGCAGATGGCAGTGCTTTTAGTACTGTTAGCTATTTTTATTAGCCAACATTTTGTTCGTGTACTCGCTGATGCATCCGATGGCGAGTTTCCCGCCTCTCTGGTGATGACCCTTCTAGGCCTTAATCTTCCCTATCTTGCCGTGCTTGTGGTGCCTCTGAGTCTGTTTTTGGGGATCCTGGTGGCCCATGGCCGCATGTACGCCGAAAGCGAGATGGTGGTTTTCCACAGCGTCGGCGTGAGTGAATGGTATGTCACCCGGGTGACCCTGCTACTCGCCGTCGCCAACATGCTGTTTACCGGCTTTTTAGCCATCTATGTCACCCCCTGGGCCGAAGAGACCCAAAACCGTGTGCTTGAAAATGCCCAGTCGGAGGCAGGCCTGGCGGCATTGACCCAGGGACGTTTCCAGACCAGTCCTAACGGCCGCGCGGTACTCTTCGTTGAGCGTATCGGTCGCGACAATCAACTGGACAAGGTGTTCGTGGCCCAGCTACCAGACCCGGAAGATGGCGCCAGTCAGTCCAATATCGTGGTGGCCCAAGGGGGCAGCGTGATCGAGGATGAAAGCGGCGAGCAGCGCCTCAAGCTAAACGATGGTATCCAGTACCAGAGCAAGCAGAATCAGCTCGATTATCAGGTGGTGCAGTTTGCCGGCTACGAGATGCAGATCAAGGAGCAGGAGGTGGATCAGCGCCGCCGTAAGCTGTCGGCCTTGCCAATCGACCAGCTGCTGGATACCGAGGGACCCGAGGCCGTGGCCGAGTTCCACTGGCGTCTGGCCATCCCGCTGGCGATCCCTTTCATGACGCTGATCGCCGTGCCCATGGCGCGGGTGAATGTGCGCCAGGGCAAGTTTGCCAAGATGTTTCCGGCCATATTGCTTTATCTGGGTTATTTTGGCTTGATGATCGCCGGGCGCAAGGCGCTCGAAGATGAGGTGATCCCAGCCTATCTCGGCATGTGGTGGATCCATGCCTCGGCGCTGTTTTTAGGGATGTTGCTGCTGAGTAAGGAGCGCCCTGCGGGGGCTAAGCTTTCTGGCTTGCTAAAGCGTAAGAAGGTGGCGGCATGAGAATTCTAGATTTATATATCGCCCGTGTCCTGCTGAGCACCTCGGCCCTGTGTCTGCTGGTGTTAACTGGCCTGTCAGGCATCATCAAGTGGGTGGATCAGATTCGTCTGGTGGGACGCGGTACCTACACCATGGTGGATGCCGGCATCTATGTGCTGTTTCTGATCCCGCGGGATATCGAGATGTTTTTCCCCATGGCGGTGCTCCTCGGGGCGTTGATCGGCATGGGCATGCTGGCGTCAAACTCAGAGCTGGTGGTGATGCAGTCGGCGGGTCTTTCTCGTTTTCAGATCACCCTGTCGGCGATGAAGACGGCGGTGCCGCTGATGCTCTTGGTGATGGCCCTGGGGGAATGGGGCGCGCCGGTGGCAGAGCGTCACGGCAAGGAGCTGCAGGCGGTCAAACTTTCCGGCGGTAGTCTGTTTAAGTCGAGCCGGGGGATCTGGGCCAAAGATGGCGACCTGTTCGTCAACATAGGCGAGATAGAGGATATCAACAGCCTGCACAATATCGTGCTCTATGAGTTCGACGATAAACTGAATCTGGTGGGCACCATAGAGGCGCGCCGTGGCGTTTACTCTAAGGATCATTGGCGCCTGCTCGATGTGCGTCAGACCAAGATCACCCCAGAGCAGGTGAGCCTGACGGATCTCACCCTGTATCGCTGGGAGTCGACTCTGACCCCGGATAAGCTGAGCGTAGTGTCGGTAAAACCCGAGGCCTTGTCGATTCAGGGGCTGGTGGATTATCTCGAGTACCTGAGGGTGAATAACCAGGATTCGGGCCGCTATGAGCTGGCACTATGGCGTAAGATCATGCAGCCTATCACTGTGGCTGTGATGATGCTGGTGGCCCTGTCATTCGTGTTTGGTCCGCTGCGTACTGTGACCATGGGCGCGCGGGTGCTGCTGGGTGTCGTCGCCGGTTTCAGCTTCTATATCTGTAACGAGATCTTCGGCCCCATGACTCTGGTGTATGGCCTACCGGCCGTGCTGGGCGCCGTGATGCCGCCACTCATCTTCAGTAGCGCGGCCATCTACTATATTCGCCGCTAGGCCATTTCTTTAGGTCTAAGACAAATAGAATTAAGCCCAATAAAAAAGGACCCCTAGGGTCCTTTTTTATGTCTGGGTTTAGCTTACACTCCGTGCCAGTTACGCATCTGGTTGGCTTCTTTGGAGAGCACCACCACTTCCGAGCGGGTCATCATATCCTGTAGCGCCAGCTTATCGCCGTTGATCAAGATCCACAGGTTGCCTATGCCAAGCAGCGACCAGACGAGACGTGCGGTGGCGGTGATCATGCTCAGGCTCTGGCCGTTGGGATGCTGGATCTTCAAACGCCAGGCGCGCATGCCCAGGGTCTGGCCGCCATAGCTCCAAAACAGCACATAGAAGAGGCCGACGCAGAAGGCGATCCACAGCTGATACACGCCCTTGTAGAGCGGTGTGCCGTTTAGCAGGTCTGAGACATGCTCGAAGCCATTCATGGCCAGCAGGCCACTGCTAGTGAGGGCGGTAAAGATACCGAAGCCTATGGCTCCGGCCACCATGTAGACGGCGACCGCCAGCAGCAGGTCGTACACTATCGCGCCCAGGCGGCGAAAGAAGCCGGCTCTGGGAAAATTGGCATGTTCAATATTAGACATTCAGGGCCTATATCATCTGGTAAAAGGCGAAAATGGGTGGCTTATTCTAGCGAACTTGGCCTTAGCTTTCATCCTGTGCGCTTTCATCTCGAATAAAGTGGATGTCGCTAAAGCCGAAACGGGCGAACTCCTTCTGGCGATAGTCTTTCACCGCCTGGGAACCCTTGGAGGTCATGGCGACCTGCGCCTCCATGGCGAGGTAGCGGGTCAGATCGATTCCCTCGGCTGCGGCCACGGCTTCATAGATGTCGTGAAACTTGTCATAGACGAAGTTGATCTCTTTGTATTGATTCTTAAAGGTATAACCGACTCTGCGGGCCATAGCATTCTCTTAAATTAGCACTTTCGTAAATAAAGATTCTTTTAAAAATAGTTTCTTTCAGTCCTGATAGGCATAGCCTGGGTTAGCTGCGTCGATGGCATACACCATGTAGCAGGCATCTTCCGGGTAGCTGCCTAAGGATTTGTCGATTATACGCGATTTAAAGCCCAGACGTTGCCAATATGTGTGAGCTCCGCCCACGGCCACTAGCGAGATGCTATCCAGCGCCTTGTTTCTGGCCTGTTCGATGAGGCGATTAAACACGGCCGCGCCGGCCCCCAGGCCTCGGGCCTTGGCGGAAAAGGCGATATCGTGCAGGTAGAGGGTCTCCTGTTTAGGCGCCGCATCCAGCACCTGCTCCAGACTCGGCGGCAGGTCGCGCTGCCAGGGGTGCGCCAGGCAATAGCCTATGACGGCATCGTCTTGCGTGACCACAAAACAGGTCTCGGTGGAGAGGCGGGCCTTACTCTGCAGTGCAGCGAGGGACTCGGGCTCGATGTCGGGATAGCACTCGTCTTGAATGCGTAAAATGGCTGGCCAATCCTGGGCCTGTATCTCTCGTATTTGCATTACTAATGTTTCTAATTTCGAGGGGCTGGAGCCCTTAAGGGGGCGTTGGGACAAAGGATAGATGTTCGCACAGCTTTTAGGCCTTATCAATGGCGTCGGCAAGGGGGTTAAGATTAGTAAAAACAAATGTGAATATTGGCTATTTACTCAATTATTCAGTCTGTTATTCTCTAACCTCGGTGGCTCGCCAGCCTTGGCAAGTCGTATCTTGTCTGAGCCGCCCATCTAGGAATACTAGCAAGGACTATCAGTTAAGAACTATTCGTTTAGGACTATCAGTTTAACAATCGACGTATAGCAATATACGTGCGCGATATTAAGCGGGCCTTAAATCCCCACGAGGGGTTTTGGCATTATCTCATGGAGAGAGACAGTGGATTTTTTACTGCTTACCGATAACTTACCCTACAGCCTGGCGCTGGCCTTGGTGATCCTCTTGGGCCTGGTCGAAGGCTTCTCTATGGTCTTTGGCCTGAGTCTGTTTGGCCTGCTGGACGATCTGACGCCCATGGAGATGGACGCCGATGTCGACACCGGCGTGTCTGGGGTCACAGGCGTAGCCGGCTGGCTCTGCCTGGATCGCCTGCCACTGCTTATCTGGCTGGTGCTGGCCCTGACCAGCTTCGCCATCGCCGGCTTTGCGATCAACTATCTGGCGATCTCCTTTCACGGCGCCTTGCCGGCGCCCCTAAGTATTCCGCTGGCCATAGTGCTCGGCGCATTTTCCTGCCGTATCCTCGGCGCCCGTCTCGCCAATCTGTTGCCCAAGAATGAAACCTCGGCTGTCTCGGTAGACGAGCTCAGCGGTCTGGTAGGCGTCGTGACCTTAGGCTGTGCCCGCAAGGGATTTCCCAGCGAGGCCGTGGTGAAAGATGCCTATCAGCAGAAACATTATGTGCTGGTGGAACCCGAGCTGGCGGGCGAGGCCTTCTCCCAGGGCACCTCTGTGGTGCTGCTCAATCGCAATGGCCAGGTCTGGTCTGTGGTGCAATTTAACGATGAAATTTAGGCAGCCTTGCTGCCGTAAAACCTGCTTATAACAAGCTTAGATTAAGGATGAAACATGAACGAAGTTGAAGGAATAGGCGTGTCATTGGGTGGCAGTTTTGTGTTTATTGCCGCTGGCGCTGTGTTAATCGGTATCTTGGTGATCGGCATGATCTTCGCCAAGTTGTATCGACGAGCGTCGAAAGAGACCGCCTTTGTGAGGACAGGTTTTGGCGGCGAGAAGATCATCAAAGATGGCGGCGCCATAGTGCTGCCCGTGCTGCATGAGACGATCGCGGTCAACATGAACACCCTGCGTATCGAGGTGGAGAAGATGCAGAAAGATGCGCTGATCACCAAAGATCGCATGCGGGTGGATGTGCGAGCCGACTTCTATCTGCGCGTGGCGCCGAGTGTCGAGGGGATCTCCATGGCGGCGCAGACCTTAGGTACCCGTACCACACGGGTCGAAGAGGTGAAGAAGTTGATGGAGTCTAAGTTTGTCGACGTGCTGCGTGCGGTGGCGGCCGAGATGACCATGACAGAGATGCATGAGCAGCGCGCCGACTTCGTGCAGCGGGTGCAGAACAACGTCGCCAACGATCTGGAGAAGAACGGTCTCGAGCTGGAATCTGTGTCTCTGACAGGTTTCGACCAGACAGACCTGCAATTCTTCAATGAAAATAACGCCTTCGATGCCGAGGGGCGCGCACGTCTTGCTAAGATCATCGAAGAGAAGCGCAAAGAAACCAACGACATCGAGCAGGAAAACCGCATCAAGATAGAGCAGCGTAACCTGGAAGCCGAGAAGGAGTCGCTGGAGATCGAGAAGGCGGAAGAGGAAGCGCGTCTGGTACAGCAACAGGCACTGGAGTTTAAGCGCGCCGAGCAGAAGGCGGAGATCCTCAAGAAGCAGGAGCAGAAGAGCCGCGAAGAGCGTGAGGCGGAGATTGCCAAGGAGCGCGCGGTAGAGACGGCGCAAATTGAGAAGACCAAAGATATCGAGACCCGCGAGATCGAGAAGCGTAAGGCGATCGAGCAGTCACGCATTCAGCAGCAGCGCGATATCGAGGTGGCCGAGCAGGACAAGCAGATCGCGGTGGCGCAGAAGTCGGAAGAGGAATCTGCCGCCCGCGCCAAGGCGGCCGAGGCCGAGAAGCTCAAGGTAGAGAAAGAGGAAGCGGTTATTACCGTGCGTCAGGTGGCCGAGGCTAACCGTCGCAAGGAGATCGAGGTGATCGATGCCCGCAAGGAAGCCGAGCGTGATGCGGTGGGCGTGACGGTTGAGGCGGAAGCCGAGAAACGCGCCGCCGAGGATAAGGCGAGTGCGATCCTTACCGAGGCGAAAGCGGCGGCGGATGCCAAGAAGCTCAAGGCTGAGGCCGACGAGAAGGTGTACGCGGTCGAGGCGGCCGGTAAGCAGGCATTGCACGAGGCGGAAAACGTGCTCAGCAGCGAGCAGATCGAACTGCAAAAAGCGCTGGCCATGCTCAAAGCCTTGCCGGAAGTGGTGGCTCAGGCGGTCAAGCCGCTGGAGAACATCGAAGGGATCAAGATCCTTCAGGGCTACGGCACCTCGGGGGCGACTCAGGGCAATGGCGAGGCTGTACTTAGCCAGGGCGGTATCGCCGAGCAGGTGACCTCTGCGGCGCTGAATTACCGCGCCAACGCACCAATCGTCGATGCCATGCTCAGAGAGCTGGGCATGGTGGATGGCAAGCAAGGCGGACTCAACGACCTGCTTAAAGGCCACAACATGATCACCCAGGAGATGCTGGGCGCCGGCGAGATTAGCGACGAGGGCCAAGGGGCGCACTCTCCCTTGAACGGTAAGACGCCGCGCGAGGGCGATGCCGCCAACTAGGCGACATGACGATGACGAGTCAGCTTGCAGAATAAAGCTGTCGGTAATAGAAGGAAAAAGGCTAGCGCATTGCGCTAGCCTTTTTGTTTGTCAGGTGGTTTAACCTAACTTAACTGCACTTAACTTAAGTAGCGCTGCTCCAAATGACGCTTGAAATGAACCGGGTTAAGCACCTCGCCGGTCACTTGCGTCACCAGCTCATCTGTGGTCAGGAGCGATCCTTGAGACCAGATGTTTTGGTTGAGCCAATCCATAACTTGGGTGATATTGCCCTGCTCAATCAGGCTGTCGATATCGCCCAGCGCCTTGACCATGCTCGCCTTAAACTGGGCCGCGTACATGGCGCCCAGGCTGTAACTCGGGAAGTACCCCAGCTCGCCTACAGGCCAGTGGATATCCTGCATGCAGCCGTTGCGATCGTCCCCGCGGGTGGATAGCCCCAAAAGGCTCTGCATCTGATTGTCCCAGAACTCGGGAAGGTCGGCGACCTGCAGACTCTTGTCGATTAGGCCTTTCTCCACCTCATATCTCAGCATGATGTGGCAAGGGTAAGTCACCTCGTCGGCATCGACCCGGATCAGGCCAGGCGTCACTCGCTGCACCAGATGGGTGAGGGATTCACTGCTCAGGGCTGTGTTCAGATTAGCGCCCAAGTGCTGGTTGATCTTCTCGGCAAGCAGGGCAATCATCGCCGGGCTTCGGGCGAGCTGCATCTCGAAGAACAGGCTCTGACTCTCGTGAAGCGCCATGGAGCGCGCCAGCCCAACAGGTTGGCCGCGCCAGTCGATGGGCAGTCCCTGCTCGTAGCGGGCATGGCCTACCTCGTGGATGGTGCTGTAGAGGGAGGTGATAAAATCGGCTTCATCATAACGGGTGGTGATGCGCACATCGCCAGGTACGCCACCCGAGAAGGGGTGGCTGCTGGTATCTAGGCGCCCCTGATTGAAATCGAAGCCAAGCAGCTTCATCACATCCAGGTTGAGGGCCTGCTGTGCGTGGGCGCTGCTGTGGGGGATGATCACCTTCTGCCAGCTCTGCTGTTTGGCTTGTACCTGCTGGATCATCTCTGGCAGCCAGGTCCTCAGCTCGCCAAACACCTTATCCAGCGCCGCCGTTTGACAACCTGGCTCAAACTTATTGAGCAGGGCGTCATAGGGGGAAAGGTCCTGCACCTCGCCGAGGATCTGTGCCTCTTCGCGCACCAGGGCGATCACCTTCTCCAGATTTGGCCGAAAGCCCTGCCAGTCGTTGTCTTTGCGTTGCTGGCGCCAGGCATGCTCGCAGGCGTAGGTGAGCGCCGTCTTCTGCTGCACCAGCTCGCCGGGCAGGGCGGTGGCCTGTAGCGTGTGATAGCGCATCTCTCTCAGGTTGGCCTTCTGCGACGCGGTTAAGGCCTCTTCGTCCGCCGCCGACAAGTTGTCGACCAAAGAGGGGGCGGTCTTGAGCGTGTGGATATGCAGGGCCAGCTCGGCCATCGCCTCGCCCCGTCCTTGGCTGCCGCCACTTGGCATCATGGTGGCCTGATCCCAGTCCCCCAGGGCTTGAAGGTGCTGGAAGTGATGGATCTGTTTAAAGGCGGCGCACAGGGCGTCGTAGTGCGGCGTCGCCGAATCTTGCTTGTTTGCTGTCATAGTGGCTGTCGACCTTAAGTTAACCTGGCTGACATGCTAACACGAGAATGGCCGGAAACGAGTGTTGATATGCGAGTGTCGATAAGCAGGGCCGTCCTGGTTAAGACGGCCTGTAACAGAAGGCGAGCTAAATCGTGTTTAGGCTTGCAGCAGTGCCAATGCGGGTTGGCGGTTGCCCGGATAGAGGCGATAGGCCTTATGGTGTTTGATGCAGCTGGCTTTCTTATCGCCCTGGCTCAGCAGCAGCGCGTGCTTGACGGCGTGTTGGGCGATCAGCTGCTCATCGGCGCGCA
Organism: Shewanella alkalitolerans; assembly: GCF_019457575.1. Classification (NCBI taxonomy): domain Bacteria; kingdom Pseudomonadati; phylum Pseudomonadota; class Gammaproteobacteria; order Alteromonadales; family Shewanellaceae; genus Shewanella; species Shewanella alkalitolerans. The sequence continues at coordinate 1,082,517 of NZ_CP080422.1, forward strand.
TATAGAGGGTGATGGGCTTGATAAGCTTACCCTCGACCAGGTGCTGCTCATACTGCTCGACCGAGATCACCAGGCTGTTTTGCCCGTCGCTGTCGAGCCTGAGCTTGCCACTCACCTCACAGTCGAGGATGACCAGCCAACCCTGGGCCTCGAGGTCGGCAATCAGCGCCTGAAGCGACTGACCCACCTCGGCATTTTCCATGGCCGGCAGATATTGGTTTTCGATTCGCTGCAGAAGCTGGGGGAGCTGGGCTCCGGCGCCCTTGCTGCGTCCTTCTCGGATCCAGCGGGTCAAATCATCGGCCACCAACTTGGAGAAGCGTCGCTCCTTGAGTGATTGCACCATCCAGTTGCAGAGGAAATGGCTCTCTGCCGCCGGGGTCTTGATGCTGCCTGGGCTTGCGTTACGCGCCGCCAGGTCGGCGAGGCCCGCCTGGGCTAATGCCACTAGGGCCTGGTTGTAGCTTTGCTCTGTCATTGCGTCTCCACGCAAAAGAAAAAAGGGATGCGGCGCTGAGTATACCCTATCGGCGCGCTTATCAATATCGGCAGCATAAAGAAAACCGCCGCGGCTTGTGGCTACGCGGCGGTTTGTCTAGCTGCAAGCCCTGGTATTTGCTTGGGCTGTCGGCATTAATATTTGCTATCGCTGTTGGCACTAATATTTGATAACGCTGTAGGGACTAATCTTTGCTAGCGCTGTCGGCACTATTGCCTACTGGGGGATGAGGCTCGCTGCGGTGAGGATCAGCTTAGGCTCGGCGCGCACCTTGTAGTTAGGGTTGATGTATTGAAAGTGCACCAGTCCCGTCTTGTCCGTGATATAGACCGCGGGTACCGGCAGCACCAGACGGGACTCGCCGGCGGCGTTCTTCCACAGCTTGTTTTTCAGTTGCATCTTGGCCATGTATCTATCCGATATGGTCTGACTGGTGAAATAGGCCAGGCCGAAGGCGCGCATGGCGTTGAGGTCTGCATCCGAGACCAGGGTGTAGTTGAGGTCATTCTTGGTCATAGAGGCGCGCAGCTCCTCTGGCGCATCGGGCGAGATGCCGATCAACTGAAAGCCCATCTTGAGGAGATCGCCTTCGATCGCCTGCAGCTGACCCATCTGGGCGTTACAGAAGGGGCACCAGCCACCGCGGTAGAAGAAGAGCACGCTGGGTTTCTCCTGGATAAGTTGCTGCAGATCCACCGACTTGCCCTTAAGATCCTTAACCTGAATAGCGGGCACCGTCTGCCCGTTCAGCAGCGGCGAGATAGATGTCGGGCTTTCAGCTATCGGCTTAGCTGATGCGGAGGGAGCGATGAGCGCCAGGCTCATCAGGGTAAAGAGTAGGGCGCTCAGCAGGGCGCCAGCGCGTGAATTTTGTGTCTTGGTCATAGGGTGGCCTTCTCGTGATTGTTTTATCTGTCGAACAGACCCAGGCGGCGGCTGTAAACTTTCACCCTGATGTGGAATTAATCGATGCGAACAAAAAAGGCACTGTTAAGTGCCTTATTTGATTAGATAATAATTTTGTGACCGTACGTCGATTATTTTTGCTTCTTTATTTTCGCGTTGGATGAGTTCTTCACCTTCACCCGGCGAGACCCCATGTTCTTCTCGGCGATCACCTGAGCACCCACGTTGTCGCTGCGCTGTTGCTTCTTGGCGAAGCTGCGACGCTTCTGCAGCTGTTTGATCAAGAGATCGCGACTGCCCACCTCATAGCCTGGGATGGTGATGCGGCGGATCTTATTGCCGATCAATTTCTCGATGTCGGCTAAGGTGCGCTCTTCCTCACGGCTCACCAGCGAGATGGCGACGCCAGTGCGACCGGCGCGGCCGGTACGACCGATACGGTGGACATAGTCCTCAGCTAGGAAGGGCAGGTCGAAGTTGACCACATATTCCAGCTCGGGGATGTCCAGGCCGCGGGCGGCGACCTCGGTGGCCACCAGGGCGCGTACCTTACCCTCTTTAAATTCTCGCAGCGCACGGCGACGATTGCCCTGGGCCTTCTCGCTGTGAACTACAGCCGATGGGATGCCGTCCAGGTTGAGTTCTTTCACCAGGACGTCAGCGGCATCACGGGTGGCGGTAAATACCAGCACCTGTTGCCAGTTCTTCTTGCCTATTAGCTCTGAGAGGAGTTCACGCTTGCGGCGCTGCTCCACAGGGTAGACCACCTGGCTGACGGTCACCGCCGTGGTGTTCTGCTTGTCGACGGCGATCAGCTTAGGCTTGACCAGCATCTCGTTGGCCAGCTGCTTGACGGCGCTGGAGAAGGTGGCGGAAAACAGCAGGTTCTGACGGTCGCGATTAACCTGCTGCAGGATCTTCTGAATGTCTGTGATGAAGCCCATGTCCAACATGCGGTCGGCCTCATCCAGCACCAGAAAGTCGACGTTAGACAGGTTGAGGTTACAGGCTTGCAGGTGCTCCAGCAGACGACCCGGGGTGGCCACTATGATGTCGGCGCCTTTTTTTACCTTAGCCGCCTGGGTATCCATCTTGACGCCGCCATAGACGGTCAGCACTGAGATGGGCAGGTAACGGCTGTACTGCTTGATGTTGTCGGCCACCTGAGCCACCAGTTCGCGGGTAGGGGCTAGGATTAGCGCACGGGTGTTGGAGCGCTGAGTGTCGCTTGGGCTATCGAACATCTTCTGCAGGATAGGCAGGGCGAAGGCTGCCGTCTTGCCGGTACCCGTCTGGGCGCTGGCGAGCACATCCTGTCCGCGACGGATCGCCGGGATGGCCTCTTTTTGAATGGGCGTCATTTTTTGGTACCCACATTCTGAGATGGCGTGCAAAATCTCGGGAGCAAAACTGAAAGATTCAAATCTCATGGGATATCCTGTTGTTTACCTTTTAAAATAACGACATATCAAATTGAGTTTAGTCCAGACTCGAGCTGTACCTTAACCCATTACCACCCTGGGCCACAAAGGCGGCCGCGGAGTATAGCAAAATTTTCGGTTAAAACCTGCACTTTTATCTGCCGCAATTATCGCCTGTGCCGACAATTTGGGTCAATTTGACACTTAAGCGCGCTGAACTAACCTTATTAAGTTAACGTTTGGAGGTTGTCACAGGCATGGAGGCTAAGGTGTATATTTGGTATGCCCCAACTGCGAGGCAGCATCCTGCTTTGGATGAGGGGATGTCATGTCGATAAATGTCTTGATCGTCGATGATTCGCTGAGTGCCTGCCGGGTGCTCAGTCGTCACTTTTTGCTGCTGGATGTGGACAAGGTGGAGTTCTGCCGCGACGCCCGCAGCGCCATTCGTACCTTAAGCAAATATAGCGATGACTACCAGATAGTGGTGGTAGACCTGCATATGCCCGAAGTCGACGGCATAGAGTTTCTGATGCGTCTGAGTAAGATGGAGTTTAAGGGGGGGATCATCATCGCCTCTGGCATGGAGTCGCGTATCGTCGAGGCCGCCTCCCAGCTGGTGGAGGCCTCCAAGCTCAGGCTGCTAGGCGCCCTGATGAAACCGGTCACCACAGAGCAGCTCAGGGTCTGTGTCGAACGCTATCGCCTGATGGCCTTCCAGGGCAACGGTGTACGCCACAAGGGATTGATGAGCATCGACGAGATCCGCCGCGCCATCAACTCCAATAAGATCATTCCCTATTATCAGGCGCAGGTGGATATCGCCAGCGGTAAGATAAAGGGGTTCGAGGTGCTGTGCCGCCTGCAGCAGGGCACTCGCTTGCAGTTGATCACCCCAGATAAGTTTATCGATGTGGCCGAGTGCAACAACGCCCTCAACAGCCTGACCACTAAGCTGCTGAACAACGCCATCCCTGAGTGGGCGCTGATCAGCCAGTTTGAGTCTTGCAAACAGTGCCACCTGTCGATCAACCTGACCCCCAAGCAACTCAATCAGAGTGGCTGGCATACCCGTCTGATGCAGTATTGCGAGCAAAACCTCTTGTCGCCGTCGCGCCTGACGGTGGAGATCACCGAAAATCAGGTGCTGGATAAGCAGCGTCAGCACTCCACCATCAGCCAGCTGAGGATGAACCGTATCGGCGTCGCCATAGACGACTTCGGTACCGGTTATACCAATCTCTCCCAGCTGTGTACCCTGCCTATCAGCGAACTGAAGCTGGACCGCAGTCTGGTTCATGGCATACATAAAGACCCTGTCTCTCAGACCATACTGAAATCTATGCAGGCGATCAGTGGCAAGCTCGGTATTCATCTGGTGGCCGAGGGGGTAGAGGATATCCATGATCTCAACTACCTGGAGCAGATAGAAGATATCTCCTTGCAGGGCTATCTCATCTGCCGTCCTAAGCCCTACAGCGAGCTGGTGCGCTGGTTAAAGGCCCGCGAGCGCCTGGTTCAGGCATAAACAAAAACAGCACCCTAGGGTGCTGTTTTTTTATGGGGCAAAAGCCCCCTGTCCTATAAAGGCAAAGTCTTAAAAGGCCAAGGCTTTAAATGGCCTAAGTTTTAAATAGCCAAAGCTTTATATAGCCAAAGTTTTATATAGCTTCGGTCGCCTTGAGTAGCCAGTCGAGCTCAGCGCCTTGCATCAGCGGGCTCAGGGTCTCTCTGACTCTCTGATGGTAGCCATTGAGCCAGTTGATCTCTGCGTCATTCAGCAGCTGCTTATCGATAAGACGTGTGTCGATCGGGATCAGGGTGAGGGCATGGAACTCATACATCTCACGCTCGGCGCTGGCGAGAGCCTCGCAGGCCTGCACTGTGATGAGGTTTTCGATACGAATACCAAAGGCATCGGCGCGGTAGTAGCCCGGCTCGTTCGACACCACCATGCCCGGCAGCAGGGCGACGGCATTGCTGTTCTTGGCGATGCGCTGTGGCCCCTCATGGACGCTGAGGAAGTGGCCCACGCCGTGGCCCGTGCCGTGGTCGTAATCGAAGCCATGCTGCCATAGGTATTGGCGGGCGAAGCCGTCGAGTTGCTGGCCCGTGGTGCCCTTAGGGAATCTGGCCTGATCTAGGGCGATATGGCCCTTCAATACCAGGGTGACCATCTTGCGCTGCTCGTCGGTGACCTCGCCGATGGCTATGGTGCGGGTAACGTCTGTGGTGCCATCCAGATACTGGGCGCCCGAGTCCACCAGATAGATGCTGTCCATGGTCATCATGGCGGGGGTGCCATTGTTGTGGTTGTAGTGGCACATGGCGGCGTTTGCACCGGCGGCCGAGATGGTATCGAAGCTTGGCTCGCGATACTGGGGATCTTGCAGGCGGAAGCTCTCTAGCTTGTCAGCCAGGGTGCCTTCGTCATAGAGACGCTTTGCGGCTACCTCGACGTCGAGCCAGGCGAGGAAACGGCTCACGGCCACGCCGTCGCGAATATGACAGGCGCTAAGGCCGGCGAGTTCGGCCGGATTCTTCTGCGCCTTGGGCAGGGCTACCGGATCTTGTCCGGCGATCAACCTGGCACCGGCTTGCTTAGCGGTGAGCTGCATCCAGGCGTTGGCGCTGTCTGGGTCGGCCAGTAGCTTGACGCCATCGAACTTAGATAACACGCCTTCGAGTTCGGTCTCGGCCATGAAGTTGACGCCAGCGCCCACATGGGCCTGGATCCCCTCTGGCAGTTTGGCGAGATCGGTAAAGAGTGTCATTTCGCCATTCTTATACAGCAGGGCCGTGCCTAAGACCACGGGCAGACGAGGTACGTCGTTGCCGCGAATGTTCAGCAGCCAGCAGAAGGAGTCCAGCGCGCTGATGAGCGCCACATCGGCACCAGCTGCGGCCACGGCCTTACCTATCTGCTCACGCTTTACGGCGCTGCTGACACCGGCGCTCTGCTCGCTAAACAGGCTGATGGCAGCGTTGGAGGCGGCGGGGCGCTCTTGCCAGTGGCGATCGATAGGGTTGTCTGCCACGGCAACCAGCTCGATACCGGCGCGCTGACACTGGGCCTCGGCCTGTTGCTGCCAGCTCAGGGTATGTAGGCGTGGGTCGTAGCCGATGCGAGCGCCTTCGCTTAGCTGGGCGATGAGCCAAGGGATCTGCGGCGTGTCGGTGAGACTCTGATAATCGAACCGAGCACTGTCTACCTGCTGCTTGACCTGAACCGTGTAACGGCCATCGACGAAGATGGCGGCGCTTTCTTTGAGCACTATGGCCATGCCCGCCGAACCGGTAAAGCCGGTGAGCCAGTGCAGTCTTTCGTTACGCTCGGGGACATACTCGCCCAGATATTCGTCGGCCCGGGGCACGATGAAGGCATCGAGGGTTTGGCTGAGCATGTCACTTCTTACGGCGTCTAGACGTTGTGCGGTTACAGATGTCATGAAGTCTCCTTTAGTACCCAATTGCGGGGCCATCTAAGCGTGGCCTTCTGGGCTTGAGCGAATAGGCTTGGCCCTATCTCCAGAGGTGAGATATTGGCTGAGTTGCCGCCGATTATCGCAGCTCGGCGGGTGAGTTGGAAGGGAGGCGAGAAAAAGCTGATCTAGGACGGCGTAAAGCCTGGTGTGAGTCGCTAGGTTTCCTGTGGATATTGAATCAGATAGCGCTGAGTGGCAGAGATACAGTGCACAATATCCGCCAATATCCGTTTTCTAGGCTGGTAAAGTTCGCCGCGAGTCAGTATTTTGCTTATAAGTGAACGATTTGTGATTAGGGGCAGTTGACCTTTTGAGCACAAATTTTGTTTTCAAGACGAAGCCTAGGGGCAGCGTCTGTATCATTTTTCTACTGGGTTATCGCTTATTTAACTAGCGTACTAGATTGCAAGTGCTCTGCCTTGCCTAGAATTAATACAGAATGCTGCAAAATGAACGCAGAAGATCAGTAGATCCTACCTTTATGCCAAGAAATGTATGGGTATTAACCCTGGCTCAGGCCTTTGCCATGAGTGCAACCCCCATGATGATGTTGCTCGGCGGCCTGATCGGCGCCGAATTAGCGCCAACTCCGGCGCTGGCCACTCTGCCGATTGCCATCATGGTGATAGGCGTGGCCGTCTCTGTGGTGCCTGTCAGTCGCTTGATGCGCCGCTTCGGCCGCAAGAAGATCTTTCTGCTGGGCAGTGGCTTGGGGGCGAGTGGTGGTCTCCTGGCGGCCTTTGCTACCCAAGCGCAGCTATTCGTGCCTTTCTGTCTCAGTGGCCTGCTCTTGGGGTCTGCCGGGGCGATAGTGCAGCAATACCGCTTCGCGGCCATGGAGTCGGTGGCAGCACTCGATAGTGCCAAGGCGGCCTCTCGGGTCTTGGTCGGTGGGCTGGTGGCCGCCATCATGGGGCCGGAGCTTGCGGTGCTGGGGGAAAACCTGTTTACCACGCCTCATGTGGGCGCCTTTCTGTTTCTGATCTGTGTCTGTCTGATGGCGGGACTGGTGCTCTGTTTCTATCAGGAAAATCGCCAGGACAAACCGGCCCATGCGTCATCCCATCAGGCCGTGCGTCCCCTTGGCAACATCTTGTTGCAGCCTTCTATCTGGACCGCCATCGGCGCCGCGACCATAGGCTATGGCATGATGAGCTTCATCATGACGGCCACGCCCCTGCATATGCATCACATGGAGCACTATTCCCTGGCCGATACCAAGTGGGTGATCCAGAGTCACATCATCGCCATGTATTTCCCATCGCTGTTTAGCGGCTACCTGGTGGCCAAGTTTGGCACCAGCCGCATGATGCTGGTGGGCTTGGCGGCCTATGGGGTGACCATCACGGTCGCCTTGCTCGGGAGAGAGCTGCTGAACTACTGGGTGGCCCTGGTGCTGTTAGGCGTCGGCTGGAACCTGCTGTTTGTGGCCGGAACCGTCTTGTTGCCGCGTTATTACCACAGTGAAGAACGCTTCAAGGTTCAGGCCTTTAACGATGCCTTCGTCTTTGGTTCCCAGGCCCTAGCCTCCTTGAGCGCCGGCTGGGTGCTGCACTGGTTAGGCTGGGAGGTGATGCTGCTCACCTGTATCCCGCTGCTGGCCATTCATCTACTCCTGATGGCCTGGGGGCGGGTGCCGCTGAGGCTGGCAAATGAGCAGAAAATCGATGAAACCTGATAAGTCTTGATGGAAATTCAATCAAAGCAAGGTGTTAGTCGCATTTTATATAGCCTTAGTTGATGGTTTTTGTGATAAAATTTAGCGATACACAACTCTTCTACTCATCGCGCCGAGAGGTTCTCGCTGTGATGAGCTAGTCGGCTACGGAGCTCGTTATGCAATCCCTGACCATAGATATTGGCGCGACTACCGCCCTGTTCGAAATTGAGACTCAGGGGCGCACCGAGCAATATAAAATCGCCACCGGCGAGCACTTCACCCTGGCCGACCTCAACCGCCACATTGCCGACATCGAATCCGACTATGGCCTGAGTGACTATGCCTTAGGGGTGGCGGTGCCCGGACTGGTGAAGCAAGATACCTTGATCGCCTGTAAGGTGGCACCCAAGCTCAACGGTCTGTCGCTGGCCAAGCTCAAGACTCAGGCCCGCTTTAGCCTGCTCCACAACGATATCGATGCGGGCATGTTGGCGGTCTGTGATCCCAAAAATGCCTGCGAATTGCTGCTGATGAGCGGCGCCGGCATAGGCATGGCGATCGCCATTAAGGGCGAGCCGTTTCTTGGTGCAGGCGGGGTAGCCGGCGAGCTGGGCCACTGCCGGGTGATGAGTGAAGGGGGCGAGTACAGTCTGGAACAGCTGGCCAGTGGCGAGTCGATTCGCATACGCGGCCTCAAGAGTCCGCAGGAACTCTACCGCGCCGGTAGTTACCTAGGGATGGGCATCGCCTGGGCCATCAACCTGCTGAACCCTAATCGTATCTGGCTTGCTGGCCCTATGATGAATCAGCCGGACTATTACAAGGGCTGTGTCGAGTCCCTGAGACAACTGGCGCTGACGGCGCCGCTGAGTGATGTGAACATCGCCCGGGTCGATGATATGGAGACTCTGGTGTGCCGCGGCCTCAAGGTATTGCTGGCCCAGCACGCCGAGTGAAGACCTAGCTCATAACGTCTTAGCTCCTAAAGCCAACAGAAGTAAATACATTGCGAGTAAAATCAGAAGAGACTAAGCCGATATAGTCTTCATTTAGCTTTTACGTTTGTCGATTAGATTGCGTTAGCTCTAGAGTTCCCCCCTAAGCCTTGCCTGCCACCTTGAAGATTTTTCTTTCTGTTAGCTACTGCTTTTTTGTATACATTATGCTAAAAAGGCTGCCTGCCATTCTTCTTTTTCACGGTGGTTGCAGGCATGCCCCCGCGACTGCCGTCAAAGGTGTTAACTATGAGTGTAAATACCACGGGTTTAATTTCTACGATGGGTGTTGGCGGCTCGACGCCCGAGCTGGAGCTGGCCAAACTGTCTGACATGACCCAAGGGGTCGAAGGGATCTCGGCGCAGGAGTACCGGGCGCGTATCGACAAGGCGCAGCAGCTGATGCGTCAGCAGGGCATTGCGGCCATCTATCTCAACGCCGGCACTAACCTCTATTACTTTACCGGCACCCGCTGGTACGCCAGTGAACGTATGGTCGGTGCCATATTGCCCGCCGAGGGTGAGCTGGAATATATCGCTCCCGCGTTCGAACTCGACACACTTAAGGGTTACATGGTGATCGAGGGGCGGGTGAACTGTTGGCATGAGGATGAGAGTCCCTATGGCTTGTTAGTTCAGCGACTCGGTGAACTTGGCATAAGCCAAGGCAAGCTGGCGATGGATGAGTCGGCGGCGTTTTTCATCTTCGATGGCGTGCGTCAACTGGCGCCGACATTTGAATTTGTTAACGGTAAGACGGTTACCGCCGCCTGTCGCATGATCAAGTCTGAGACAGAGCTAGCCCTGTTGCAGCGCGCCAAGGATATGACCCTTGAGGTGCACAAGGCCGCCGCACGCATCCTGCATGAAGGGATCACAGTCGGCGAGGTGGAGAGCTTTATTCACCAGGCCCACAAAGCCGTGGGTGCTCCTGCAGGCTCCTATTTCTGTATCGTGCTCTTTGGTGAAGACTCGGCCTATCCCCATGGGGTTAAGTCGCCTAAGGCGCTCGAGCTTAACGATACCGTGTTGATCGACACCGGCTGTCAGCTACACGGCTATAACTCAGATATTACCCGCACCTATGTCTACGGCACGCCGAGCGAGCGTCAGCGTCAGCTGTGGCAACTGGAGCAGGATGCTCAGCTGGCCGCCTTCGAGGCCGCTAAGGTGGGGGTTCCTTGTTCAAGCGTAGATCGTGCCGCGCGCGATGTGATTGAACAGGCGGGTTTCGGCCCAGGTTATGCGCTGCCGGGTCTGCCTCACAGGACGGGACATGGCATAGGCCTGGATATCCATGAGTGGCCCTATCTGGTGTTGAATGATCACACGCCGCTAGCTCCAGGCATGTGTTTCAGTAACGAGCCCATGCTGTGTGTGCCGGGCGAGTTTGGAGTGCGCCACGAGGATCACTTCTATATGACACAGAGCGGTCCGAAATGGTTTACCCAACCGGCTCACTCTATCGATAACCCCTTCGGGTACTGATACCAATCGTAGTAAATAACTGAGCATGCTAGCTTGTTAAAACGTTCGATAACTGCGTTACTATTTTTGGTTGTAGAATAACTACTTATCGAAAAATTTCGCCTTGTTCTCGAACGTTTTTCCTGCGCTATTTCTGATCACTCATTTCCGTGATTGGTATGATACAAAAAACGCGCCCTAGGGCGCGTTTTTCATGTCGTAAGTCACTGTCTCTACCTATCTATGCTAATCAACTCAACATCGAAGATAAGCACGGAACCGCCGGGGATCTTGCCGGCGTTGCGGTTGCCGTAGGCCAGACTGCTGGGAATAAAGAAGCGGGTCTTTTCCCCTTCGACCATCAGCTGTACCCCCTCGGTCCAGCCCTTGATCACGCGATTAAGCGGGAAGGCGATAGGCTCGCCGCGCTTGACCGAGCTGTCGAACACTGTGCCGTCGATTAGTGTGCCGTGGTAGTGAACCGTCACTGTATCGCTGGCCTTGGGATGGACACTGCCGTCACCCTTTGCCAAAATCTTGTACTGGAGTCCCGAAGCGGTCTCGATAACCCCTTCCTCTGTCTTGTTCTGCGCTAAAAAGGCCTCGCCCTTGGCGATGTTTTCCTTAGCCGCCTTCTGATTGTTCATGCTGGTAAAGAAGTAAAACAAGACGCCGGCGATCACTACGACTGCTAATATCATTCTCATCTTTGATTTTCCTATAAAAGTGCGGCCTTCATCATAGCCAATTGTGCCTTGTGGGTAAACGCGTAGGGCTCATCTGGATCAATAGGCTAGTTAACCCCTAGCTGTGTCAGCAGGGCTTGCCCTTGAGGTGATACCAGGGCGCCTAGCAGGCTGATGTTGATGATCACCGTCAGCCAGAGCACGACACGAAAAGCACGCTTACTGGACTTGTGCCTCAAATGTTGCTGCCCCAGCATGGCCCCCGGCCAACCGCCGAGCAGGGAGAGAAGATGTAAGCTGCTTTCCTGTACGCGCCAGTTGCCTTTCTGGGCGGCGCTCTTATCCACGGCATAGGCCATATAGGTGATGAGACTCAAGACGGCGAAGTAGAGCAGACTTGCCATGGGGAGTCGCTGCATTGCGGCTGCGAAGAAGAGGCCGATAAACAGGGCGGCTGTGAGTAGCAGGCGCAGGGCAAACTTTATGCCGAGCTTGGAATCGGAGCTCTTGTTCGATGTCCGTCTTGCCTTTGAAAGGATAAGTTCGGCGCAGGGACGGCCTTGCTTGTCCTGGCTGAGGTGATATTTGAGGGCCTGCCCTTTTTGTGGCACATGACCTCTGAAGCTGCTGATGTGGACAAATAGCTCGGCGCCTGATCCATTAGGCTTGATAAAGCCATATCCCTTGTCGTCGTGCCATTGGCTTAAGGTGCCGGTAAAAATTTTGCTGCTCATGCGAGTTCCTTGCATCGAGTAAAGCCTGCATCTTACTGCATTGTTTGAGCGATGCACATCAGGGCCGATACAAATACTTAAGGCCGCATTAAGGTTGCGCTTTGGTCGTACTGCGGCCTCTTAGAATTGAGATCATTTCTTGGGTGGCTTGAGGGAGATCCACAGCTTGATGTGGCCCTTGACCACCACCACATCGTTCTCATCCAGGGCGGTAACCTTGACCAGCATGTCGCCCTCGACCCACTGCTCTGGCATGACCTCGGCGATGCAGCGGATGTCGCTGCCGGCCTTGGCGGTGTAGTCGACGCTCATTCCCTTGGGGATCCAGCGCAGGTGGGCGGGAATTGACGCCTCGGCCATGGTGCCCATGGCCATCTCCAGGCCATTACAGATGGCGATGACGTGCACTGTGCCTATGTGGTTTTGCACCGCCCTACGCTTTCGCACCAGCACCTGGCAGTAGTTGGGTCTCAGTTCTGTGACCAGGGGCTTAACGGTGGCGAAGTAGGGCGCCATGCGTGACACCATGAGGGAGAAAAACTTATGGCCCAGTGGCCACTTGGTCATGCGGCGGTAGAGGGCCATCACTCTTGTCGGTTTGTTATTCATTGGCTTACTCGTTATTAAAATGCTTTGCTGGTTTAAGAAAAAGCTTGTCTGGTCAGATGAGTTGTTAGACTAGCCGAATAACAAGTGGTTAACAATAGGCCCGTGATTTGGCCGCCTAAACCAAACTTCATTTTCCTTTGGCTGCACCGGGCGCGTATAATCGGGCGCTAAGGCTTTTGGCTTAAAGAAAATCATTAACTTAAGGATCTTGAGTGAAATATCTGCTGACTTATTTCAAAGGGATGGCCATGGGGGCCGCCGATGTGGTGCCCGGCGTTTCCGGGGGCACTATTGCCTTCATCACGGGGATCCTCGACCCCCTGCTCAACAGTATACGTAAGGTTAATCCCAGCCTCATCGGTGTGATCCGCCAGCAGGGGCTGAAGGCCGCCTTTATGCATATTAACGGCCCCTTCCTGATCGCCGTGTTCGGCGGTATCCTCACCAGCATCTTTACCCTGGCCAAGCTGATCACCTATCTGCTGCATAGTCATCCGATCCCCGTGTGGTCCTTCTTCTTCGGTCTCATCATCATCTCTGTGGTGCACATGCTCAAGCAGGTGAAGGGCTTTTCTGTGGGGCGCCTGGCCCTGTTTGCCCTGGGCGTGGCCTTTGCCTGGGGGATCACTGTGCTGCATCCAATCGATATGCAGATGACCTATCTGAATGTCTTCATCGGCGGCAGTATTGCTATCTGCGCCATGTTGCTGCCGGGGATCTCTGGCAGTTTCATCCTGCTGCTACTCGGCCTCTACACCTCGGTGCTGGGCGCCGCCAAGAGCCTGGATATCCCCGTGTTACTGACGTTCGCCAGTGGCTGTGTGGCAGGCTTGCTCTCATTCAGTCATCTGCTGTCGGCGCTGCTGCGTAAATACCATGACGCCACGCTTATATTCCTCACCGGCTTGATGCTCGGCACTCTAGGTAAGATCTGGCCCTGGAAGCAGGTGCTCACCTGGCGTGAAAACTCGGCGGGCGAGCAGGTGCCGCTGCTGGAACAGAACCTGTCGCCCATGAATTTTGAGCAACTGACCGGGCAACCGGCGCAGCTTGGCCTGGCCATCTGCGCCATGTTGGCGGGTATCGCGCTGGTATGGGCACTGGAATATTTTGCTGGCGACAATGCTGCTAGCACTAAAAGTAAGAATACCGCTAAAAACTAGGAGTGGGGACGAAAGATGAATAAGTGGATACTGCTGGTGGCGCTTGGTTTAAGCGCCTGTTCGACAGGGATAAACATGAGTGTGACGGCTGAGTCTGAGCCCCAAGGGGATCCGCTGGAGGTCAAGGACCCCATGTCACAGGATAATCAACGCATCATAGACGATGCCAAGGAAGATGGCCGCCTGGATCAGTATCTGAATCCGTAACTCGGGGCGGCCTCTGCTTAGGCTAGGTCTAGCATAGGCTAGGTTTAGCTTTGGGCGGGCCTAGCCTGCCTGACGCGAATTATCGACGGTTTTCTTGTCGTAGTATTCGAACGGAAATTGGTTGCGGATGCGCTGAATGATGGCATCGCTGACGTTGGCCGACACATGCAGCCTGACGCTGCCACTCTTCTCGGCGCGTACCACACAGGTCAGTTTCTCACTCTTGGCGATGGCTTTACATTCCCGCTGAAACTTCTCCGGGATCTTGCCCTTGTGGGAGATGAGACGGCCATCTTTAAAATGCATCTCAAAAAGGCTTAAGCCACGTTTGCCTGAGAAGATCAGCTTGTAGATCAGAAAGAGGCCCACCAGGATAAAGGCGATTTTCAATAGGGTTTCAGTCATAGTCACTCCTTAGTGTTATAGTTTGAAGATACTCCCGGCTAAGGGTTTTTCCTAGCGGCTTAGATCAAATTTTTAATAAACTGGCTATACTCTTCGAAGGAGTTTAATACGTTAAGGAAAACACTATGCACCTGTCTAATGCCCGCCGCTGGGAAAAACTTTGTCATCAGCAAGCCAATATTTTGCAAGGGTTGTCGCAAACCTTTCCCGAGCGCGCACAGGCGCATCAAGAACTGGTGAATTACTGGCGCGCTCTAGCCGAGCGAGTCCGCCGGGGGGAGAGCCTGAAGCTGTAATGTTAGAGATTGTCGAGTTTAGGAGTAGATTGACCTTAAACTTGCAAATATACCCCTAATAAAAAACCGCCGATGAAGGCGGTTTTTTTACAATCACTTGGTTGGGGAGGGCAGGGGTTAGAAGGCGTAGCTGGCGGTGGCCAGAATGGTGCCTTCGTTCTTCCATGGGCCGTCCTTGATCTCGTTGTCGCTGCTCAGGTTAGTGTCTAACCAGGCCAGCGACAGGCCGACACCGCCGATCTCGGTGGAGACGCCGATGGAGTAGTCGACATAGTTCTCACCCCAGTCTAGGTCCGCACCATCGCCATAGTTGTAGCCCACGTGAGCATCTATGCTCCAGTTCTCGATAAACTCGTAGGAGTAGTTTAGCTCGCTGTAGTGCAGAGACACATCGGCGTTGGCGTAGTCGTTGGTGTACCACTGGGCGAAGTGGAAGTCGGCAAAGTAGAAGCCCAGTGAGGCCTCGAGATACTTAGTGCTTTCATCCTGTCCCGGATAGGTGTAGTAGGTCAGGGTGAAGTCATATTCCACCGCGTCGTCTTCGCCGAAGGCGCCGGCGTAACCGGCATAGAAGTCGACTTCGACATCGGCATCATAACTTTCATCATCGACATTACTGCCCCAGGCACCGATGAAGAAACCACTTTCCATGCTGTAATCTATGCTGGCTTGAACGGCAAAGTCGCCTGCGGTTTGTGAGATACCGCGGAAGCGGTAATCGTTGGTGACGCCAATTTCTCCCGAGACTTCAGCCTGTGCCAAAGGTGTGATTAGCGCGGTTGCCAAGGTTAAGCCAGCTAGCTGGGCTATCCGTTTCTTATTAAATTTTTTATACACGGTGGTTTCTCCATTTCACTTTGTTGACACCGATCCGGTTAGCAAGCTATCCGAATCAGATTAAGCCAAACAACAGCTAGTTCGCTGAGACTACATGGCAATGATTTTAGTTATTTTTGCTCAAATACGACGTAAATCTTGCGACACTCCTGCAGCACTCGCCATACGCCCTTAAAACCGGCGGGGATGACGAAGCGATCGCCTTTGCTGACCGTCAGGCTGTTGCCTGCTTCATCAATGATCTCGCTGCTGCCCGATAGGATCTCGCAATACTCATGTTCGCTGTAGTTGACCTTCCAACTGCCGACCTGGCCCTGCCAGATCCCGGCGTGAAATTGATCGCAGGGGCTGGAGTAATGGTTCTCCAGTTGCTGCTTAGGCTCCCCGCTTAATACCTTTTCCGGTGCCACCTCATAGTGTTCCGTCTTAACCTTATGCTGGCCAAAGTTGATGATGGCATCAATAGTCTGTGTCATTTCTGCTCCAATTTACAGATAGACTTAAGGCGCAGCGCGGCGCCTTAAGCTTAGTTTATTTCATGGTCGGCATGACAAATTCAGCCTGACTACCCTTGCCCTTGGGCCAGCGGGCGGTGATCGCCTTGCGCTTAGTGTAGAAGCGCACGCCGTCCGGGCCATGCATGTGCAGTGGGCCGAAGAGGGAGCGTTTCCAGCCGCCAAAGCTATGGAAGGCCATAGGCACAGGGATGGGCACATTGACCCCAACCATGCCGACCTGCACATGGTGGCAGAAGTGTCTCGCCGCCTCGCCGCTCTGGGTAAAGATGGCGGTGCCGTTACCAAACTCGTGTTCGTTGATCAGGGTCAGCGCCTCGGCGTAATCCTTCACCCGGACGATGGCTAGCACAGGGCCGAAGATCTCTTCTTTGTAGATGGTCATCTCTGGGGTGACGTGGTCGAACAGGCAGCCGCCGAGGAAGTAGCCCTGCTCGTGATCGGCTACACTCAGTTGACGACCATCGGCCAGCAGGGTCGCCCCTTCGCTCACGCCTCTGTCTACATAACTGCGTACCTTGTCGAGATGCTGCGCCGAGATCAGTGGTCCCATCTCCATCTCGCCTTCCAGGCCGTTACCGACCTTGAGCGCCTGGATCTGTGGCAGCAGTTTCTCTACCAAGGCATCACCCACTTCGCCGACGGCCAGCACGACAGAGATCGCCATGCAACGCTCGCCGGCACTGCCATAGGCGGCGCCCATCAGGGCGCTGACCGCCTGGTCGAGATCCGCATCTGGCATCAACAGCATGTGGTTCTTCGCGCCGCCCAAGGCCTGTACGCGTTTGCCGTGGGCCGCCGCCGTCTGATAGATATATTCGGCGATCGGTGTGGAGCCGACAAAGCTCACCGCCTGAATGTCCTTGTGGGTCAGCAGGGTGTCCACCGCTTCCTTGTCGCCGTTGACCACGTTAAATACGCCATCCGGCAGGCCCGCCTCGGTGAGGAGTTCGGCCATGCGCATCACAGAGGTCGGATCCTTCTCCGACGGTTTCATGATAAAGGTATTGCCCGCAGCGATGGCGATGGGGAACATCCACATAGGCACCATCACAGGAAAGTTAAAGGGGGCGATGCCGGCTACTACGCCCAGGGATTGGTTGAGTGTCCAGGCATCGACGCCACCACCGACCTGCTCTGTGTGTTCGCCCTTGAGTAGATGAGGGATGCCACAGGCAAACTCCACCACCTCTAGGCCGCGGATGATCTCGCCCTTGGCATCGTCGAGCACCTTGCCGTGTTCGCGGGTGATCATGGCCGCCAGCTCGTCCATGTTGGCTTCGACCAGTGCCTTAAACTTAAACAGAATGCGTGCGCGGTTAAGGGGGGTCATCTCAGACCAGGGGCCGTGGGCCTTCTTGGCCAGTTCGATGGCCGCATCTACCTCGAGCGCGCTGGCCAGGGAGACGTTGGCCTTGTGCTCGCCGGTGGCGGGTTCGAAGACGGCGGCGCTGCGGGCGCTGGGCTGTGTGTGCTGGCCGTTGATGTAGTGGTTTATCTGCTGCATAGCGCGTAATTTCCCTGCAAAATCTCTAATGTGTCTTGGTTATTCTGGGTTAGCCAACTGTGGTGATGGCATCGCTTAGGGTGTTGACCATCTGGTCTATCTGAGCCTCGTCGACGATCAACGGCGGCGACAGGGCGAGGGTGTCGGCCGTAGCCCTGACCAGGGTGCCGTTTTTGAAACAGGTCTCGAAGATGCCGAAGCCGCGCTTGCCTATGCCTTTATCGCTCGGACTAAACTGGATACCGGCTACCAGGCCTGTGTTACGAATGTCGATAAGGTTCGGCAGGCCCTTGAGGCTGTGCACCGCTTTTTCGAAGTAGCCTTCCAGAGACTTGGTGCGCTCGAACAACTGCTCCTGCTGATAAATATCTAAGGTAGCGATGGCGGCGGCCGCAGCTACCGGATGGCCCGAATAGGTGTAGCCATGGTAGAGCTCTATGGCGCCCTCTGGGGCATCCATGCTGGCATCATAGATGGCATCGTCGATCAACACGGCGCCCATGGGGATGGTGCCGTTGTTGAGCGCCTTGGCTGTGGTGATCATATCCGGTGTGACGCCCCAACGCTGGCTGGCGAAGGCGTCGCCCACACGGCCAAAGCCTGTGATCACCTCATCGAAGATCAATAGGATGCCGTACTTACGGGTGATCTCTCTCAGGCGCTTGAGATAGCCCTGAGGCGGTAGTATGACCCCGGCCGAACCCGACATGGGCTCGACGATCACCGCGGCGATATTCTCGGCGCCATGTAGGGTAACGAGCTGCTCCAGCACCTCGGCCTTCTCTGCGCCGGTTTCCGGTAGTCCCTTACAGAAGGCGTTTTGCTGGATATCCAGGGTGTGGGGCAGGTGGTCGACCCCCTGCAGTAGCTGCTGGCTGAAGGTGCGGCGGTTGCCGCCTATGCCACCAACTGAGATGCCGCCGAAGCCGACGCCATGGTATCCCAGCTCACGACCGATGAAACGGGTACGGGTCGCCTCACCACGGGCCCTGTGGTAGTTGAGGGCGATCTTCAGCGCCGTGTCGACAGATTCAGAGCCAGAGTTGGTGAAAAATACCTTGTTGATCCCTTTGGGGGCGATGGCGGCGAGACGCTCGGCCAGTTCGAAGGCCAGTGGGTGGCCCATCTGGAACGAGGGTGCATAGTCCATCTCGTGGATCTGTTTGCTGACCGCCTCGGAGATCGCCTTGCGACCGTGTCCGGCATTACAGCACCAGAGACCGGCAGTGCCGTCGAGTACGGGACGGCCGTTTACATCCTTGTAGTACATCCCCTCAGCCTGCGCGAGGAGGCGGGGACTTTGTTTAAACTGTCTATTGGCGGTAAAAGGCATCCAATAGTGTTCCAGTGTGCCTGTTGCTACCTGGTCAGCTTTATTAAAATCTTCCATATCATCTACCCTGGTTCTGTGTAATTGTTGTTTTATTGAGTGGTTGATATTCGCTATGCTATGTCAGAAATAATGAACATGAAAGCTTTTTGTTCATTATTTATAGCAAAAAATAACTTTTTGTAAAAAATATTGAAATTGATTGGGGGTTGAGCGTAATCTAGGGCAGGCACAGTCGCGCAAGAGAGGGCGTGGACGTGCATTAGCATTGACGCTAGAGCAATTATCACCCGTTAAGAGGTCAGAATGAGTACTCCACAAAATCGCGAACAATGGCAAGAGATGGCGGACAACCTGGTGATTCAGGGCCAGGCATTTATCAATGGCGAATACTGCGCCGCCGATTCGAATGACACCTTCGACTGTATCAGCCCTATCGATGGCAGGGTGCTGACCCAGGTGGCCAGTTGCGATCTGCTGGATGCCAACCGCGCCGTTGCCAATGCTCGCGAGGTGTTTGAGCGCGGCGAATGGTCACAGCTGCCGCCGGTGAAACGCAAGCAGGTGATGATTCGCTTCGCCGATCTGTTAGAGGCAAACAGGGATGAGCTGGCCCTGCTGGAAACCTTGGATATGGGTAAGCCTATCCGTTATTCCGGCGCCGTCGATGTGGCGGGCGCGGCTCGCGCCATACGCTGGTCGGGCGAGGCGGTGGACAAGATTTACGATGAAATTGCCCCAACGGCCCACAATGAGATCGGCATGATCACCCGCGAGCCGGTGGGCGTAGTGGCGGCTATCGTGCCCTGGAACTTCCCACTTTTGATGGCCTGCTGGAAGCTGGGCCCTGCGCTGGCCACAGGTAACAGCGTGGTGTTAAAGCCCTCAGAGAAGTCACCGCTGACCGCCATTCGCATGGCGCAGCTGGCGATAGAGGCGGGGATTCCTAAGGGGGTGCTCAACGTGCTGCCAGGATTCGGCCATACCGTGGGTAAGGCGCTGGCGCTGCACATGGATGTCGATACCCTAGTGTTTACCGGCTCGACCAAGATTGCCAAGCAGCTGATGATCTATGCCGGCGAATCCAACATGAAGCGTGTCTGGCTGGAGGCGGGGGGTAAGAGTCCGAATATCGTCTTCAACGACGCGCCGAACCTTAAGGAGGCGGCGATTGCTGCGGCCTCGGCCATCGCCTTCAACCAGGGCGAGGTCTGCACCGCAGGCTCACGTCTGCTAGTGGAGTCGGGGGTGAAGGAAGAACTTATTAACCTGATCGAAGCCGAGATGCAGGCCTGGCAGCCGGGGCACCCGCTGGATCCTGCCACCACCTGTGGCGCTGTGGTGGACAAGCAGCAGCTGGAGAATGTGCTACGCTACATTCGCGCCGGGGTGGCCGAAGGGGCGCAGCTGCGTCAAGGTGGCCAGCAGGTGCTGGCCGAGACCGGCGGTGTGTATGTGGCGCCGACCATCTTCGCCAATGTGAAGAATGAGATGACCATCGCCAAGGAGGAGATCTTTGGCCCCGTGCTGTCGGTGATCACCTTCGATGGCATGGAGGAGGCGATTCGTATCGGTAACGATACCATCTACGGCCTGGCGGCCGGTGTCTGGACCTCAGATATCAGCAAGGCTCACAAGACGGCCAAGGCGCTGCGTAGCGGCATGGTGTGGATCAACCACTATGACGGTGGCGACATGACGGCGCCCTTTGGTGGCTATAAGCAGTCGGGGAATGGCCGCGACAAGTCATTGCATGCCTTCGACAAGTATACCGAGATCAAGGCCACCTGGATCGCGCTATAGGAAAGCCTTTCAGGGACAGCCACCGTCTTAGCGGCAAGCAACCCGCTTATACAAAACGCTTTAATCACAGCCCTTTAGCAATAAAGGGCTTTTTTTATGCCAGTTTGTTAGCAGGGTTAAAATAAGTCACTTGTCCTTGGCCCCTCCCATCGTATATTGTCTTTACAGATAAGCGTCATACTATTGATAAGAGGGGCAGGCAGATGCTGATTAGCCCCCACATTGGGAGTCACTATGGAATTGGAATACCCGTTAGTTACCACCGCCTGGCTTGAGGCGAATCTGTTTGAGGGTAATCTGGTGTTGCTTGACGCCAGTATGCAGAGTGTGGTGGGCAAAGAACCCATACTCTATGATGAGTTTGTCTGTATTCCCCGGTCGCAAAAGTTTGATATTGAGCAGGTGTTTTGCGATACCACTTCATCGCAGCTGCACGCTATGCCCACCCCTGAGCAGTTTGAGCAAGGGGCCACGGCGCTTGGCATAGACAGAGACAGCCTTGTGGTGATCTACGATAACCAGGGGATCTACAGCGCGCCGCGCGCCTGGTGGATGTTTAAGCTGATGGGCCATGAGAATGTCTATGTGCTCGATGGCGGCCTGCCCCAGTGGCTCAGCGAGGAGCGCATGACCAGCGAGAGCTATCAGCCCACGGTAATAGATGAAGAGTCTGTGCCCTATGTGGCGGATTTCCAGCCGGGCCTTATCTGTGACGCCAACTATGTGCTCGACTCCCTGGGAGGCGACAGCGTTATCTTGGATGCGCGGGCAGCGGGGCGTTTCGCAGGCGAAGTCAGCGAGCCTCGACCCGGCGTGCGCTGCGGTCATATTCCCGGCTCGGTAAATCTGCCCTTTGGTGAGCTGCTGCGTGAGCACAGGATGAAACGGGTCGAGGACCTGCAGGCCATGTTTGAGCAGTTGGTGGGCGAGCAGGTGGGTGAGCAGGAAGCAGAGCGGATCTTCAGCTGCGGCTCAGGCATCACCGCCTGTATCCTGATCTTAGCCTCTGTGGCCTCGGGACATGACAAGGCGGTGCTCTATGATGGCTCCTGGGCGGACTGGGGCAGCAATGCCGATTTGCCTATTGAGCAAGGGGCGTAGTCGTTACTAACAGAAAAGGTGCCTAGGGCACCTTTTTTATGCTGACTGTTTTATTTTAGTATTTAGGTTAAAACAGGTCTTTCAGCCTGTGATACAGCATGCCGGCTGCCAGCATGGGGGAGCGGAATCTCGGGCCGCCAGGGAAGGTCATGTGTTGTACCCTGTCGAAGATATCGAACCTTTCGGCCTGAGCGGTCAGGGCTTCGCCGATAAGCCTGGCCGCCATATGGGTGGCATTGACACCGTGGCCGGCATAGGCCTGGGCGTAGAGGATGTTGGGACAGTCCGGCAGCCGACCTATCTGTGGCAGGCGGTTGGCACCAATGCCTATCATGCCGCCCCATTCATACTCTATCTTCACCCCCTTGAGCTGGGGGAATACCTTTTCCAGGTTGGGGCGCAGCGCCGCGTCGATATCTTTGGGATCTTTACCTGAATAGGTGCACAGGCCGCCAAACAGCAGGCGATTGTCCTGGGAGAGGTGGAAATAGTCGAGATCGATACGCATGTCGGCGAAGGCCATGTTTTGCGGGATAATCTCATCGCACATCTTCTGGGACAGTGGCTCGGTGGCCAGCAGATAACTGCCGGCGGGCAGCACCTTACCGCCTATGTAGCCGTTGAGTTCATGGCCGATATAGGCGTTACCGGCGAGTACTAGATAGCGACAGTCGACGCGGCCATGCTCCGTATGCACGCAGGGGCGCTCGCCCTTGACTATCTTGGTGGCGGCGCTGTATTCGAACATCTTGACCCCCAGGCTGCGGGCCACCTTGGCCTCGCCCAGTGCCAGATTGAGGGGATGCAGATGGCCGCTGTTCATGTCGACCAGGGCGCCGCAGTAGAGATCTGAGCCGATCACCTCGCCAAGCTGGTGCTTCTCCAGCAGCTTAAAGCCTTCACGGCCTTGGTGGAGCATCTCCTGATAGTCGGCGGCGAGCTCCTTCATGTGTCTGGGCTTGGTGGCCAAGTCGCAGTAGCCCATCTGCAGGTTACAGTCGATATTGTGTTTGGCGATGCGGTTACGCACTATCTCCACCGCCTCGAAGCCCATCTGCTCGATGGCCGCGACGCCTTCGGAGCCTATCTCGTTGCGAAACTGTTCGACATTATGGCCTATGCCGCGGATCAGCTCGCCGCCGTTGCGGCCCGACGCGCCCCAGCCGATCCGTTTCGCCTCCAGCAATACTACCTCGAAGCCTCTCTCGGCCAACTCGATGGCGGTGTTGATGCCGCTGAAACCGCCGCCGACGATGCAGACATCGGCGCTGATCCGCTCAGTAAGTTGCGGCAGCGCTTCCAGGGCATTGGCGGTGGCATGATAGAAAGAGTCGGGATATTGGTCACTGTGGACAGGGCGCTTGGTGGTCATTTGGGCTCCGAGTGAGGGTTTTATTCTTGTTATTCGACTAAATTGGCCAGAGTAAGTATACTTTTGACCCTTGAGTTGGTTATAATTCACACCTGTTGATTATATTTAACATGCTTTTTAGTTTGATACAAACTAGTATGGAAAATTGTTTCTTCCTCAGTCTTGTTGGATAGGAGATGTTTTTTGGATATAGGCGCAAATCTCAAAGCTGTTCGTAAAATGAAAGGGTTATCGCAACGCGAGTTGGCTAAGCGTGCCGGCGTGACCAACAGCACCATCTCCATGATCGAGAAGAACAGCGTCAGTCCTTCGGTGAGTTCCCTGAAGAAAGTCTTGTCGGGTTTACCTATGTCTCTGGTGGATTTCTTCTCTATCGAGGAGAGCATGCCTACCGAGCAGAAGGTGGTCTACCGCTCCGGCGAGCTGCTGGATATCGGCGATGGTAACCTGGACTACAAGTTGATCGGCAGAGATTACCCCAACCGCGCCATGTCTGTGATGAATGAGGTCTATCC
The DNA here is from genome assembly GCF_019457575.1 of Shewanella alkalitolerans. Lineage (NCBI taxonomy): Bacteria > Pseudomonadati > Pseudomonadota > Gammaproteobacteria > Alteromonadales > Shewanellaceae > Shewanella > Shewanella alkalitolerans. The sequence continues at coordinate 1,106,030 of NZ_CP080422.1, forward strand.
ACCTGGGTCCGATACCGGCGAAGAGATGCTGCAGCACGAGGGCGAAGAGGCGGCCATGGTGATCGAGGGTCAGCTGGAGATAACCATAGGCGATGAGGTCTATGTGCTGAGCGAGGGCGACAGCTACTACTTCAACAGCGAGCTGCCCCACAGATTCCGCAACCCCTTCGACAAGCCGTGTCGTATCGTCAGCGCCACCACGCCGGCAAACTTCTAACTAAGCATTCCTGTTAGGCTGGGCATCGCCCGGCCTCTGCAAACCCCTTCCGCTTTACTGAAACTCCAGTGACACTGCCTGCGCCGCCGTGTGTGCGCCTTTTCCTATGGCTGCGAGGCTGAGTCGTCTCCTGCCCCATTTTGTAAATAATTTTGTCCAATAAGGCCGCCGAGCCAAAATCTCAAACGGACTTTTCTGTGGGAGCTGGTTCACAAAAGCCGTGAGCTGATTTTCGCCTATTTTTGGCTTTACATTAATTTTATTTGTCTTTTAATGTTGTTTTAATTGGCTTTTATTCTAATTGTTATTCTATTGTATATTTTGTTTTCGGCGGCCTATTGCCTCGTTCATTATTTCAGTGTAGTGTGTGAAAAAATGAACATTGATTGAGGTCTGTTCATTGCTATAACTATAAGAAGACGCAACAAAGCTAAAGGTGAACTATGTCCGATGAAGGACTTGCTGTTATCGGTGTCACGGCCTGTAATCAACAGATAGGCCTGCATCCATTCAATATCGTTGGCGAGAAATACCTGCTGGGTATTGCCGATGCCACCCAAGGCTGGCCCTTGGTGATCCCCGCGCTTGGCCATTGCCCTGCCGAGACGATATTGCCCAGACTAGATGGCCTGCTGTTCACCGGTTCGCCCTCCAATATCGAGCCCCACCATTACGACGGTGTGGCGAGTGACCCAGATACCCTACACGATCCCAAGCGCGACGCGACCAATCTGCCACTGCTCAAGGCGGCAATTGACGCCGGCGTGCCTGTGCTGGCCATCTGCCGGGGATTTCAGGAGATGAACGTGGTGTATGGCGGCAGCCTGCATCAGAAATTGCATGAAGTTGGCGATTATATTGAACACAGAGAAGACAAGACGGCTGACGTCGAGGTGCAATATGGCCTGTCTCATCCGTTGAAGATAGAACCGGGGGGATTGCTCCACGAGGCTTGGGGCCGCAATTTGGCAGAGGTGAACTCTGTGCACACTCAAGGTGTTGACCGTTTGGGTGTTGGATTGCGGCCAGAAGCCTATGCCCCCGATGGATTAATCGAGGCGTTTTCGGTCAAAGATGCGAAAAATTTTGCGCTGGGGGTGCAGTTCCACCCCGAATGGAAGGTGTTAGAGAACCCTTTCTATCGCTCGATTTTTAGCGCCTTTAGTCAAGCCTGCCAAGCCAGAGCAGCTCAACGCAAGAGACAGTGAAGCATGAAGAAGTTAATCGATTATTTGAAAGCCAATAAGATCACCGAGGTCGAGTGTGTCATCAGCGATATGACGGGCATCGCCCGCGGCAAGATTGCACCGGTCGATAAGTTTATCGACGAGAAGGGGATGCGTCTGCCCGAGAGTGTGCTGCTGCAGACGGTGACCGGCGACTATGTGGATGACGACCTGTACGACAGCCTGCTGGACAAGGCGGATATCGACTTCGTCTGTGTGCCCGATGAAAATGCGGTATTCATGTTGCCCTGGACGGTCGAAGCTACCGCCCAGGTGATCCACGACACCTTCGATAAGATGGGTAACCCCATAGAGTTGTCGCCCCGTAACCTGCTCAAGAAGGTGCTTAAGCTCTATGAAGATAAGGGCTGGAAGCCGGTAATTGCTCCCGAGATGGAGTTCTATCTGACCCATAGAAACTCAGATCCTGATATGCCATTGATTCCACCAGTGGGCCGCAGTGGTCGCAAGGAATCGGGCCGTCAGTCGTTTTCTATTGACGCCGCCAACGAGTATGACCCGCTGTTCGAAGATATGTATGACTGGTGCGAGGCCCAGGGACTGGATATTGATACCCTGATCCACGAAGAGGGCACGGCTCAGATGGAGATCAACTTCAGCCATGGTGATGCCCTGTCGCTGGCGGATCAGGTGTTTGTGTTTAAGCGTACCCTGCGTGAGGCGGCGCTCAAGCATGACGTTTGCGCCACCTTTATGGCCAAGCCAGTCACCGACGAGCCGGGCAGCGCCATGCATATTCATCAGAGCGTGGTGGATATCAAGACCGGCAAGAACATCTTTACCAATGAGGACGGCACGAAAAGTGCTAAGTTCCTGTGCTACATAGGTGGTCTGCAGAAGTATATTCCCGAGTTGTTACCGCTGATGGCCCCGAACGTCAACTCCTTCAGACGATTTCTGCCGGGCACCTCTGCGCCGGTGAATCTGGAGTGGGGCGATGAGAACCGCACCTGTGGTCTGCGGATCCCCGAGTCGTCACCCCAGAACCGTCGTATCGAGAACCGTATCGCAGGTGCCGATGCCAACAGCTACCTGGCCATCGCCGCTACTCTGTTGTGTGGTTATATGGGCATGGTGGAAGATGTGAAGCCATCGACGCCGGTACAGGGACGCGCCAACGAGAATCGTCAGGGGATCAGCCTGCCGCTGACGCTGGAAGAGGCGCTGGCGGTGATGTCGGAAAGTTCGGCGGTCAGGGAATATCTGGGTGACACCTTCACCTCAGGCTATATCGCGGTGAAGCAGGCGGATCTGGAAAATTTCCGCCGAGTGATCAGCTCATGGGAGCGTGAGTTCCTGCTGCTGACCGTTTAGCCACTCTGCACCAGATTGGGGCAGGACCGGCGACAAAATGAAGCAAGATTGCCGGGGGGATTAACCCCCTGGTGGAGTCATGGGTAACTAACCGGTGTAATTAGATATAAATTCATATTGATGGTGAAATTATTCGATTTTACACTAGCGATGAATGTTAAACAGGTTCGATGCAGTTGTAAGCTGTAGCATTGGCAATAATAACAATGAAAGCCGTCACAAGCGGCAATGCAATGGCAGTAATCATCAGACTACTGGCAAGCTAACAAGGAGATAGCATGAAGCTTTTAAAGAAAATGACAACACTCGCTCTGGTCACCGCCGGGGTATTTGCAAGCTCTGTCGCCAGTGCTGAAGAGGTGGTTAGGGTCTATAACTGGTCTGATTATATCGCCGAAGACACCTTGGCTAATTTCGAGAAAGAGACAGGCATCAAGGTGATCTACGATGTGTTCGATAGCAACGAAGTGGTCGAGGCCAAGTTGCTATCGGGTCGTTCAGGCTATGATATCGTGGTGCCGTCAAACAACTTCCTGGCTAAGCAGATCAAGGCGGGCGCCTTCCAGAAGTTGGATCAGTCACAGTTGACCAACCACAAGAACCTTAATCCAGAGCTGATGAAGCAGCTGGAAACCGCAGACCCACGTAACGAGCACGCCGTGCCTTATCTGTGGGGCACCACAGGCATAGGTTACAACGAGGCCAAGGTGAAGCAGGTACTGGGTGAAGACGCGCCGGTCGATTCTTTAGAGCTTATCTTCAATCCTAAGTATGCCGAGAAGATTGCTAAGTGTGGTTTCTCACTGCTGGATAGCGCCGACGAGATGCTGCCGATGGCGATGATCTACCTGGGGCTGGATCCTAACAGCACTAAGAGTGAAGACTACGCCAAGGCGGGTGAGGTGATGGCGAAGATCCGTCCCTTCGTGACCTATTTCCACTCATCACGTTACATTACCGATCTGGCCAACGGCGACATCTGTGTGGCATTCGGTTACTCGGGTGACGTCTTCCAGGCCGCCGCGCGCGCCGAAGAGGCTGAGAATGGTAATGTGATCGGTTATGCCATCCCGAAAGAGGGCTCTAACCTTTGGTTCGATATGTTGGCTATTCCTGCCGATGCCAAGAACGTGAAGAATGCCCACACCTTTATCAACTACCTGCTGCGCCCAGAGGTGATTGCCCCTATTACCAACTATGTGGCGTATGCTAACCCTAACGTGCCGGCCCAGGAGCTGGTGGATGAAGAGATCCGTAACGATGCGGCTATCTATCCAACCCCTGAAGTGCTGTCACGTCTCTATGTGGCCGATGTACGTCCGATGAAGGCCCAGCGCGCCATGACTCGCGTATGGACCAAAGTCAAATCTGGCATGTAATGCCTACACTTGAGGGTAAGCTCGCTTGCCCTCCATTTCTTAGATCATCTTAACTATTGCAGTAGGTGCCTTAGCGGTGCTTTTTGTGGAGAAGTATTATGGCTAGCAATTCGGGCGTCACCAACAAACCGACAACAAAGACGCAAGGAGAGGTGTTGCTGAAGATAGAGAGAGTCAGCAAGCTATTTGACGATGTTCGTGCAGTGGACGACGTCTCGCTAAATATTAATCGTGGGGAAATTTTTGCACTGCTTGGCGGCTCAGGTTCGGGGAAATCGACGCTGCTGCGCATGCTGGCCGGCTTTGAGAAGCCGACCGAAGGACGCATCTATCTCGATGGGCAAGACATCACCGACATGCCGCCCTATGAGCGTCCTATTAATATGATGTTCCAATCTTACGCCCTGTTCCCACACATGACGGTGGCGCAGAATATCGCCTTCGGCCTCAAGCAGGACAAGATGCCCAAGGCCGAGATTGAGCAGCGGGTGAAGGAGATGCTCAAGTTGGTTCACATGGAGCCTTACGCCAAGCGTAAGCCGAACCAACTCTCAGGCGGTCAGCGCCAACGTGTGGCCCTGGCCCGTTCTCTGGCCAAGCGTCCAAAGCTTTTGCTACTGGACGAGCCCATGGGGGCGCTGGATAAGAAACTCCGTACTCAGATGCAGCTCGAGGTGGTGGACATTCTCGAGGCGGTTGGGGTGACCTGTGTGATGGTAACCCATGACCAGGAAGAGGCCATGACCATGGCCGAGCGTATCGCCATCATGAACGATGGCTGGATCGCCCAAACCGGTTCGCCAATGGATATCTACGAGAGCCCGGCTAACCGCATGGTGGCCGAGTTTATCGGCAGCGTTAACCTGTTCGAGGGCGACATTGTCGAGGATGAGGTGGACCACGTGGTGATCAATGTGGCCAACATTCCTCAGCCCTTCTACGTGGGTTACGGGGTGTCGACCAGTGTGGATACTACCCAGGTGTGGGTGGCTATTCGTCCCGAGAAGACCCATATCAGCCGCGAGCAACCAGAGGATGCGCGTAACTGGTGCGCCGGTAAGGTGGAAGATATCGCCTATCTGGGTGGCATCTCGGTTTATTACATACGCCTGTGTAACGGACAGCTCATTCAGTCTGTGATGACCAACAGTGACCGCCGCGCCGACTCGCCCACCTGGGAAGAGGATGTCTTCGTCAGTTGGGAAGCGACCAGTGCCGTTGTACTGAGATCTTAACGGGGGCGTTATGAAGAAGTCATTGAAGTTTCGTTTGCCTAAGGGGCAGTGCTGGACGATAGGCGTGCCCTATTTCTGGCTGCTGATGTTCTTTGCCTTGCCGTTTGCCATCGTATTGAAGATCAGTCTGTCGACCCCGGCCGTGGCGATTCCGCCCTATGAGGCCTTGTATCAATATGCCGACGAGTCGCTGCAGATCATGCTCAATCTGGGCAACTATATTCTGATCTTCGAAGATCATCTCTATATCAATGCCTATCTGGGCTCGCTCAAGATGGCCTGTGTTACCACCATAGGCTGTCTGCTTATCGGTTACCCCATGGCCTATGCCATTGCCAGGGCACCTAAGCAGCATCAGACAGTGCTGATCCTCTTGGTGATGTTGCCATCCTGGACCTCGTTCCTTATTCGGGTATATGCCTGGATGGGTATCTTGAGTAACAACGGGGTGATCAATAACCTGCTGATGTGGCTAGGGGTGATCTCCGAGCCGATTCAGATGCTTAACACTAATTTCGCCGTGTATATCGGTATCATCTACACCTATCTGCCTTTTATGATCTTGCCGCTGTACGCCAACCTGTCACAGCTCGATGGCAGCCTGCTCGAGGCCGCGGCGGATCTTGGCTCACGCAGCCTCAATACCTTCTGGAAGGTGACGCTGCCGCTGTCGAAAGGTGGTGTGATTGCCGGGTCTATGCTGGTGTTTATTCCTGTGGTCGGGGAGTTTGTGATCCCTGAGCTATTGGGCGGTCCTGATTCGCTCATGATAGGTAAGGTGCTATGGCAGGAGTTCTTCAACAACCGTGATTGGCCGGTCGCTTCGTCGCTCGCCATCGTGATGTTGGCACTTCTGATCATCCCTATCACCCTATTCCATCGTTATCAGTCCAGAAGTATGGAGAAGACGATATGAGCAACAGACTAAGAAAATTGAGTTTCTCCACCCTGATGCTCTGGGGCGGGATGTTTTTCCTCTACGCGCCAATGTTCATCCTGGTCTTCTACTCGTTTAACGAGTCTAAGCTAGTGACGGTTTGGGGCGGCTTCTCGGCCAAGTGGTATGGCGAACTGTTCCGCGACGACCAGATCCTCGATGCGGTGGCGACTAGCTTAAAGGTGGCGTTCTTCGCCTCCACCATGGCGGTAATTCTCGGCACTATGGCGGCCTTCGTGATGACACGCTTCGCTCGCTCCTGGGGCAAGATGACATTGTCGAACATGATTACCGCGCCCCTGGTTATGCCAGAGGTGATCACGGGTCTCTCGCTGTTGCTGCTATTCGTGCATATGGCGGATCTACTGGGCTGGCCGGCCGAGCGTGGCATGCTGACCGTGTGGATCGCCCACTCGACCTTCTGCGCCGCCTATGTGGCCGTGGTGGTCTCATCCAGGCTGCGTGAGCTGGATATGTCTATCGAGGAGGCGGCCCAGGATCTGGGAGCGACGCCGCTCAAGACCTTCTTCCACATCACTGTGCCTATGATCTCGCCGGCGCTGATCGCGGGTTGGCTGCTCTCCTTCAGCCTGTCGCTGGATGACTTGGTGATTGCCAGTTTCGCCTCGGGACCGGGGGCGACGACCCTGCCTATGGTGGTCTTCTCCTCGGTGCGCATGGGGGTCTCGCCTAAGATCAACGCATTGGCGACATTGATCATATTGATCGTCTCGCTTATCGCCTTCATCTCCTGGTATCTGGCCCGCCGCGCCGATAAACGCAGCCGTATGGTCAGCGACTAGGCTCGCAGCGTTAGCTCAAGACGACAGGCGGTCGCGCCGCGGCGCCTGTCAACCCAAGCCATTATTATAACGATTCAGGGTGAATGATATGACCTGTACACCTCATGCAAATTCCTATTATGCGGCATCTGCCAATACCAAGGCGCTGCGCGACAAGTTAAGCGATAACATAGAGACCGACGTCTGTATCATAGGCGCCGGCTATACCGGCCTCTCTTCGGCGATCCATCTGCTGGAGGCGGGCTTTAAGGTGACGGTACTGGAAGCCGCCAGGGTTGGCTTCGGCGCCTCAGGGCGTAACGGCGGTCAGATAGTCAACAGCTTTAGCCGGGATATCGACACCATAGAAAAGGTGGTGGGCACAGAACAGGCCAAGTTGTTTGGTCAGATGGCCTTCGAAGGTGGCCGCATCCTCAAGGGGCTGGTGGCTAAATATAACATCCAGTGCGATCTTAAAGATGGCGGCGTGTTTGCGGCGCTGAACAAGAAACAGATGGGCCATCTCGAGGCGCAAAAGGCGCTGTGGGAGAAGCATGGTCATCTGGGGCACTTAGAGCTGCTCAATGAGCAGGGTATTCGCGACGTGGTGGATACCGAGCGTTATGTCGGTGGTTTGCTTGATAAGAGCGGCGGTCATATTCATCCGCTCAACCTGGCGCTGGGTGAGGCCGATGCGGTGGAATCCTTGGGCGGACAGATCTTCGAAGATTCGGCCGTTGTTCGTGTCGATCAGGGCGAGAGCCCTGTGGTGCATACTCAGGAAGGCTCGGTGAAGTGTAAGTTTGTCATTGTCGCCGGTAACGCCTACCTCAAGGGATTGCTGCCTGAGCTGCAGGCCAAGTCTATGCCCTGCGGTACTCAGGTGATCACCACAGAGCCTCTGGGTGAGGAGCTGGCGCACTCGCTGCTGCCCCAGGACTACTGCGTCGAAGATTGTAACTATCTGCTGGATTACTTCAGGCTCTCGGGTGACAAGCGCCTCATCTATGGTGGCGGCGTGGTCTACGGTGCGCGGGATCCTGCCAACATAGAGGCGATCATCCGTCCCAAGATGCTGGCGACCTTCCCGCAGCTTAAGGATGTGAAGATAGACTTTACCTGGACGGGTAACTTCCTGCTGACCCTGTCGCGCCTGCCGCAGGTGGGCCGTATCGGCGGTAACATCTATTACTCTCAGGGCTGTAGCGGCCATGGGGTGACCTATACTCATCTGGCGGGGCAGATACTGGCCGAGACCATCAATGGCCAAGCGAAACGCTTCGATGCCTTCGCCCAGTTGCCCCATTACCCCTTCCCGGGCGGTCATCTGCTACAGGTGCCTTTCTCGGCTATCGGCGCCTGGTACTACACAATGCGCGACAAGCTGGGCGTCTAGCCAAGTTATTGCCATTAAAAAAGCCCGCTCGATGCGGGCTTTTTTGTGTTGGTTCATGCTTGCTAGTGCAATCAGAGGCAGCTTGTTTCTTGTTACTGCCTCTTGATATTGTCTCTTGTTACTGCTTCTTGCTGGTCATGTTCCATAGCACGCTCTGGTCGCTGCCCATGATGGTGGTGGGCATCTGGCCATTCCACTGCTGGGCGCGCACATAATCCACCAGAGTCTGAGATTCTCTCAGCGCCTCGGCCTTCTTCTTGATCGCTTCTGCTTCGGCGATACCCTTGAGGCGAATCGCTTCCGCCTCGGCAATCGCTTCTGTCTGAATGGCGTAGGCTTTACCGTCGGCAGTGGCCTTGGCGGCGTCACGCTTGGCGTTGGCCGTGTTCACCTCACGCTGGGCCTCCAGGTTCTGTCTTTCCAGACGGTGTTTCTCGGCGGCGGCGAGGTTTTTCTCTGTCTGTTTGGTCTCGATCGACTGGATATACTTCTGCGGAAGGCCGAGGTTTTCCAGTTGGGCCGAGTCCAGCTTGACCGGATATTCTTTCATCTCCTCGATAAGGAAGTCTTCTATCTGGGCGATCACCCGGCTGCGGTTTTGGATGATCTCCTCGGCCTTGTAACGCGCCAGGGCATCCTTAGCGGCGGATCTCAGCTTAGGGTCCAAGATGCGCGATTCGAACTGGCTCAGACCGCCATAGCTCTTGAACAGGTCGAAGGCCTGGTCGCGATTGACCGTCCAGTTGATGGACACTTCGGCGGTGACCGGCATCTGCTCGTGGGTCGAGGCGTTGAGTTTCTCGACATTCTTGCGGGTACGTATCTCTAAGACCTCGACCTTGTCGACGAAGGGGATCTTCACGTGCAGGCCGGGATTGACCTGTTCTGTGGCCTGGCCGAAACGCTTGATGATGCCCACATGGCCCTCATCGACCGTGTACATGGTCTGGCTGAACAGGACGAGTGCGAAAAGGAGGCCGGCGATTAACACCAGGGCGCCTTTGCCTTTGGTCTTTATCGTCGATAGGTTGGCGATATCCTTAGGTAGTGTGGTCATTCTCTCTCCTTGTGACTGTGTCTCTTGGCGGCAACCTTGGGTTGGCGATAGGTGTTACGCCAAGGTTATGCCTGGGTTAAGGCGCTGAGGATATTACGTTATTTACCCTTTGAGTCAAGGGAGAGGAGCGTTAGTGGCTGAGGAGCTGGTCGAACTCTTTGAGGGGGAGCGGCTTGCTGAACATATAGCCCTGGCCCTGCTCACATTCCAGGGCCACCAGTTTTTGTAGCTGCTCGGCATCTTCTATGCCTTCGGCGATAAGCTTGAGCTTGAGGGATTTGGCCAGATGGATCACCGCCTTGACGATATCCAGGCTCTGCTCATCCCCCAGCATATCTTTGACGAAGGATTGATCTATCTTCAGGGTATTGACCGGGAAGAACTTGAGGTAGCTGAGGCTGGAGTAGCCGGTGCCGAAGTCGTCGATGGCGATGCTCAGTCCCAGTGAGGAGAGGGTATTGAGCACATTTAACGCCTCGTCGAAATCATACATGAGAGAACTCTCTGTCACCTCGAGCTCGAGGAAGCTGCTGTCGAGCCCGGTGAGCTCCAGCACCTTGGCCACCGAGTCGCAAAACTCGGGGTTTGTGAACTGTTTGGCGGCGATGTTGACGGCGATCTGCAGCGGCCGACCTCTTTTCTGCCAGGCCTTAGCGGCCATGCAGCTCTGTTTGAGGATGATCTCACCCAGCTGATGGATGAGGCCTGTCTCCTCGGCAAGGGGAATAAAGTCCAGCGGCGAGATCAGCTTGCCGCTGGGGTCGTGTAATCGGGCCAGTGCCTCCGCGCCGATGATCTCCTTGGTCTTGAGATCGACCTTAGGTTGGTAGTAGACCTCTATCGCTTCCGTGTCGATGGCGGTGCGCAGCAGGGTGACCAGCTCGTGGCGTTTCGTCAGTTCCTGCTCGAGATCCTCGGAGAAGTAACAGAAGCGGTTGCGCCCCAGATCTTTGGCGCGGTACATGGCGGCATCCACATGGGTCATCAGCTCCTCGGCCCTGAGGGCGTCCGAGGGGTAGATGCTGATCCCGACGCTAACCGACAGGGTATATTCCTGGCCGTCGATACGAAACGGCGTGTTGAGGCTGCGGACGATATCTGTGGCGATAGAGTCCACCTGGCTGGTGGCGGTGAGCGAAGGCAGCAGCAGGACAAACTCGTCGCCGCCGATGCGCCCCAGGGTGGCGTTGGGGTCGATGAGGGACTGCAGTCGTTTCGCCACCTGCTTGATCACCTGATCCCCATAGCTGTGGCCCAGGGAGTCGTTGAGGTATTTGAAGTGATCTATGTCGATCAGCATCAGGGCGACGCTCTTGTCATAGGAGTCGGCCACGGCGCAGGCGTGGTTGATTCTGTCATGGAGCAAGATGCGATTAGGCAGGTCGGTCAGCTGATCATGGTTGGCCAGGTGGCTCATCTTCAGCGACATGGCCACAGACTCGCTGCAGTCGTGAAAGACTATTATGCCGCCGGTGACCTTGCCTTCACTGTCTGTGATGGGGGCGGCGGAGTCTTCAATCTGGAAGATGGTGCCATCCAAGCTGTTGAGCTGGCAGTTGAGGGCCATGGCGACGTTGCGTTTCTCCTTGATGGCGATGGTGACCGGATTGGGGCTGCGGTACTTGGTTTTGGCATCGCACAGATCCATCACCTGCTCGATATGCAGGCCGATGGCGTCGCGACACACTCAGCCGGTGAGGCGTTCTGCGATGGGATTCATGAAGGTGATCATCGCCTCGCTATCGGTGGCGATGACGGCGTCGCCGATGGCGTTGAGCATGATCTTCAGGCGCCGATTCTCGGTATCCAGTTGGCTCTTGGCGCGCTTGATGGAGGTGATATCCGTTAGGGTCAGCAGCATGCCCGCCACGTGTCCATCTTGTTTCCTGATGGTGAGATGGGCCTGGGCATAATCTATCTTGCCCGGGGTATCTTCCAGGGCAACCTCGAACTGATGCTTAGGTTTATTGCTGGCGATACGGGCCAGTATCTCCTCATACAGGGCCTTAGGGAGCAGGCTAGAGGCGGGCTTACCCAGTGCATCTTGGGGGATAGTGCCGAACCACCTGCCGTTGTAGTCGTTATGAAAGCGGTTGAGCAGATCCTTAGACCAATAGGAGATGTAAGAGGGGATCTGATTGACCAGGGCTTGCATATCCTGGCGCGCCTCTATGATGGTCTGCTCCTGACGTTTGAGCAGCAGATGATTCTTGACCCGCAGGCGACAGGTGGCGAGATCGATAGGCTTGTGGATGAAGTCTATGCCGCCCGAACTGAGGGATTTATATTCGAAGCTGCTCTCGCTGTGGGCGGTCACGAAGATCACCGCGCTGTTGCAGGTCTTGGGGTTATTCTTCAGGCGCTTACACATCTCGAAGCCATTCATCTGTGGCATCTCGATATCCAGCAATATGATGGCGGGTTGATGTTGCTCGGCCTTATCCAGCGCGTCCTGACCACCCGTACTACAGATGATCTCGGCGAGATCGGTAAGGGATTGCTCCAGCAGATGTAGGTTGGCGCTCTCATCGTCGACAACTAATATTTTTTGTCGAGTCTCTACATCGTTGCCGAAAAGCATAGAAGAATTCCTTTTCAAATCTGCCGTCTATATTCAGCTTAGCCGACTATAATCAGTTTGCTTAAGGTTTTTCGCGCTTAATGCTGAAAACCAGATTAAATACTACTTTTTAGTTAGTTAGCTGCGGGTAATTGACCATATTCTCCGATAGAACACCGCGCAGTTTATCGCCTATGCTGAAAGCGTATTGATTGAATAACAGTGTGTTACTGAGGCTGGATAGTAAAAGGAGTTATAGTCCATGGTGCGACAGATTTCACGCTTATCTTCTCTCTTTGGCGGACGCTCACTGCTGCTGGCCGCCTCCATGCTGGTGCTTGTGGTGGCGCTTGTCATCATCGCCAGCTTCGAATCTCAATTAAATCAGAATATTGTCGACGGTCTGCGCTCCGATCTCGAGATTCAGAGCGAGCAGGTCAACAATCAGGCCCAGGACAGGCTTAACCGTTACTTCAACAACCTACGTTTTCTGTTTGAGACCCCGCCTATCTCCGGCCTTTCCCGGGCCAGAAATAATCAGGGGATCGACCCTGTGGACGAGACCCGCTACGACCAGTGGCGTCACCGGCTGGAAACTATCTTCGTTGCCTTCTTGCAGAACAATCGCGAGTATGAACAGCTGCGCATATTGAGCAGTGATGGCATGGAGCTTATCCGGGTAGACAGGCGCGGCGGCGCCGTGCAGGTGATAGATGATACTAACTTGCAAGACAAGCAGGGGCGGGATTATTTTCAGGCCAGTAAAGATCTGCAGCAGGGGGAGATCTACACCTCGCCCATCAACTTAAACCGTGAGTTTGGCAAGATAGATTATCCCTACCGCCCCATGTTGCGTCTGGCAACCCCGATCTTCGATGATAATGGCGGCCGCTTCGGCCTGCTTATCGTCAACATCAATGCCAACGATCTACTCTCCTCTTTCAAGAGCCTAGTGCCTGCGCCCATCGAACTTGTGCTGACCGACAGTGATGGCTATTTCTTGGTGCATCCTGATGAGGAGATGCGTTTTAGCCGCGACCTGCATCCAGACCTGGTGTGGGATAAACATTATCAGCAGAGCAAGACACTTAAGCGTAACTTCGAGTTGGTGCTCGACAGCTATCACGATAATAAGCCCTATTATGCCTATCGCCGCGCCATCACACTTTCAAACGATGCCCAGAGCGGTAGGCTCAGCGCGACCCTAATGGCGCCCAAGCAATATGTGCAGGAACTCGCTGTCTCCCGGCGCATCAGTGTCTACAGCTTCATGTTGGCCGTGGGAGTCTTGTTTCTGTTTGTGGTCATCATACTGGGGCGCAGTGCCCGTAGCAGTCAGGCGCTGGCCAAGGAGAAGGCGCAGTCGGCGGCGATCATCGATGGCTCCAAGGATGCCATCATAGGAGTAGGCACCAGCGGCGTGGTCAACAACTGGAACCGCGCCGCCGAGTTACTGTTTGGCTATGACGCCGACTATGCTAAGGGCCACTTTATCAATCAGCTGGCGCTTTTGCCCGAGGTCGACCTGGCGGCCTTGGTCTCAAAGGCCAATCAGGGTAACAAGACGCTTAATCTGGACGCCGAGCTGCCGCTGAACGAGGGGCGCATCGTCGATCTCTATGTGTCGGTTTCCCCCATCTTGGGGGAGAACAAGCATGCCCTGGGCGTGGCCATCATCATACGCGATGTCTCCATCGAGAAGCAGGCCGCCAAGAAGATCCAGCTGGTGAACGCCGAGCTCGAGAAGAAGGTGGCGATAAGAACCCAGGAGCTGCAGAAGGCCAGCCTAGTCAAGAGCAGCTTCATCTCTAACATCAGCCATGAGATGCGCACGCCGCTAAATGGCATAGTAGGTACTTTGAATCTGGTGCGTAAAGACTCGCTTACCGAGCGCCAGGCGAGATACCTGGAGATGGCCGAGGTGAGCGTAAATACCCTTTCTGCGCTGATTAACGATGTGCTGGATCTCTCTAAGATAGAGGCGGGCAAGCTGGATTTAGACATGAGCAGCTTTAATCCCCTCAACCTGATCGAGAGCGTCTGCAGCAGCATGGCGGTGAAGGCGCAGGAGAAGGGAATAGAGTTTGTCATCGATGTGGTCGACCTTCGCTGCCAGAGCATAGACAGTGACCCCCACAGGATCACCCAGATCCTCACCAATCTGATAAACAATGCCATCAAGTTTACCGACCATGGCTATATCAAGGTCAGGGCCCACAGCCGCCTGCGAGAGACGGGGGAGCTAGAGTTTATCTGTGAGGTGTCTGACACAGGGATAGGGATTGCCGAGGAGAATCAGGCCAAGCTGTTTACCGCCTTCTCTCAGGCCACCTCGAGTATTGCGGCCCAATATGGTGGCACAGGGCTGGGACTCTCTATCTGTAAGGAACTCAGCGAATTGCTCAACGGCAAGATGAGTTTCGAGTCCCACAAAGGGCAGGGGAGTTGCTTCATCTTCACCATGGTGTTGCATCAGGGCGAGTTTAAGCTGATGGCGCCCGAGGCGCTGCTGCACGAGATGAGCTGTAGTGTCTTGTTGGTGAATGAGGCGCAGCAGGCCTGCGTCGAGGCGGCAATTGCCCGGCTCGGTGGTAAGCTGCTACCGGGCTCGCCCATACGCGACTGGCTCAACCAGGATGCCGCTGTGCCCGATGTTCTGCCCCACGTGTTAATCGTCGAGCAGCGTCACTCCCTGCTTACCGATCTCGATAGTCTCTGGCCGACACTGACGGCGACCCATAAGCGATTGCCGCGAGTATTGGCGTTTCAAAAGAGCGCCGATGGCAATAAGGCGCTGAGAAATATTGAGCTTGAGTATCTCAATAACCCGTTGCTCTTCTCCGAATTTATGCAGAAGTTTGGCGCGCCCAAAGTGAGTTCTGGCGTCGAAAATGTTCATCCCCAAGTAACTCAGATAATCTCTGATGAGGAGGCCCATCGCATCAAAGGTGCTCGGGTGCTGGTGGTCGATGATAATGAGATCAACATAGAGGTTGCCCTGGGGATCTTGTCCGAGCTGCCGCTGGAATTTGTCAGGGCCATCAATGGTCAGGAGGCGTTAACCAAGCTGAGGGAGTGCGAGCAAGAGGGGCTGGGCGTGCATTGTATCTTGATGGACTGTCAGATGCCTATCCTCAATGGCTATGACTGCACCCGGGCGATCCGCGCCGGGGAGGCGGGCGAGGCGTTTGTCGATACGCCCATTATTGCCATGACGGCCAGTGCCATGATGGGCGAGCGTGACAAGTGCATCGAGGCGGGCATGAATGATTACATCACCAAGCCTATCGTGGCCGAGCGTCTGCAGGAGAAGGTGGTCGATTGGCTGATCTCTGTCTGTGAGTTTGGTGACTTGCCTACTTTAGTTGAGGCTGCGCCCCATGAGGAGATCCAGGTGAAGGATGAGGACTATGTCTGGAACCGTCAACTGGCCCTCAGTCGGTTGATGAACAATGAGGTGCTGTTCGCCGAGATCTGCCAGATGTATCACGACACGTCGCCGGCACAAGTTGGTGAGCTGGAGGAGGCGATCGCCGCTAAGGATTATGAGAAGGTGCGTCAGCTTAGTCATGGCCTTAAGGGGCTATCCAGCAGCATAGGTGCTATTCAGTTGCAGGAGCAGTTTTTAAGCCTGGAGATGGAGGCCAAGATGAAGAACTGTGATAAGTTGAATCTACTTTTTGGGGTGATAAAACCTTGCTATGCCAAGCTAATGGAGCGGCTGCAGGAGACGCTCGAGCCCAAGGAAGAGGTACAAAACGCGTCTGCCCAGACTTAGGGAGTTTCAATAAAAAATGCCGATAGGTAGATAATGGAACAGAATAACGATGTGTCTCCATTAGTGTTTTCTCGTAAGGGGAGAATACTGATCGTCGATGATATGCAGGTCAATATCATCATACTCAGACAGCTCTTGAGCCAGGAATATGAGATAGCCACGGCCCTGAGTGGTCAGGAGGCGCTGGCCCTGTGCCATAGCTTCAAGCCGGATCTCTTGCTCCTGGATATCGAGATGCCGGGGATGTCCGGCTTCGAGGTCTGTCGCCGTTTGAAATCTGAACCTGGCACCCAGGAGATTGCGGTGATCTTTGTCTCTGCTCATCACGACGAGGAACAGGAGGTGAGCGGCTTTGTGCTGGGCGCGGTGGACTTTATCCATAAGCCGCTCAATGCCGTGGTCACCCAGGCCAGGGTAAAGAATCAGATGCTGTTGAAACGCCAATCGGATCTGCTGCGCTTCATGCTCAAACAGGAGGCGACTCGCGATGTTTCGAGCTAGGTGTTTCAAGCTAGGCGTGTCGAGCTAGTTTTAGTGAGAATAAGCTGAGAGAGCCCGAATAACAAAAAAGCCTGCAAGATGCAGGCTTTTTTGTTTGAATTGGTGGCCCCTCACAGACTTGAACTGTGGACCTAACGATTATGAGTCGTGTGCTCTAACCAACTGAGCTAAGGGGCCGACTTAAGATAGTCGTCACTATCGAAAGCGCAAAGAAGTATACGAGGTTTAAAAGCGCTTGTCACCACCGATCTGGCAAGAATTCTGAACTTTGAATTCAACTGCTTATCTGTTGTTCAATCGGCTTATTAGCTGGGGCAAAAAATAGAAAAGCCAGCACTGTGGCTGGCTTTTCTGCTCTGTTTTAGACGCTGCTAGCGAGTCTATTCATCCAGGAAGGATTTCAAGATCTCTGAGCGAGACGGGTGACGTAGCTTACGCAGCGCCTTAGCCTCGATCTGACGAATACGCTCACGGGTCACGTCAAACTGCTTGCCCACTTCTTCTAGGGTGTGGTCGGTGTTCATATCGATACCGAAACGCATACGCAGTACTTTGGCTTCACGGGCGGTCAGGCCGGCGAGGACTTCGTGGGTGGCGTTCTTCAGGCTCTCACCTGTGGCGCTGTCCAATGGCAACTCGAGGGTAGTATCCTCGATGAAATCACCTAAATGCGAATCTTCATCATCGCCGATAGGGGTTTCCATTGAGATAGGCTCTTTGGCAATCTTGAGTACCTTGCGGATCTTATCTTCCGGCATCAACATGCGCTCGGCCAGCTCTTCAGGTGACGGCTCGCGTCCCATCTCTTGTAGCATCTGACGGCTGATACGGTTGAGCTTGTTGATGGTCTCAATCATATGAACCGGGATACGAATGGTACGTGCCTGGTCGGCAATCGAACGCGTGATCGCCTGACGGATCCACCAGGTTGCATAGGTCGAGAACTTGTAACCACGACGGTATTCAAACTTGTCTACCGCCTTCATCAGGCCGATGTTACCTTCCTGGATCAGATCCAGGAACTGTAGGCCACGGTTGGTGTATTTCTTCGCGATAGAAATTACCAGACGCAGGTTAGCCTCAACCATCTCTTTCTTCGCGCGGCGAGCCTTGGCTTCACCGATAGACATGCGACGGTTGATATCCTTGATGGCGGCAATGGCCAGACCGGTTTCATTCTCGATGGCATCTAGCTTGGCGCGGCAACGTTGAACGTCTTCGGCAACCATCTCCAGCCCTTCGGCATAAGGCTTCTTGGCGGCAATCTCTTCGTTAAACCATTCGATGCTGCTCTCGTTAGAGGTGTAGACCTTAACGAAGTTCTTCTTCGGCATCTTGGCCTGCTCGACACACAGCTTCATGATGAGGCGCTCTTGAATACGCACCTTGTCCATCATTTCGCGCATGTTCTTCACCAGGCGGTCGAACTGCTTAGGTACCAGGCGGAACTCTTTGAAGATCTCGCCAATGTCGAACAGAGCGGCTGTCGCTTCAGGGTGTTCACGACCTTTAAGCTCAATCACTTTTAGGGCTTTTTCGTGTGCTTCACGCAGCTGGGTGAAACGCTCGCGCGCTTCTTCCGGATCCGGGCCTTTTGGCGAATCTTCTTCATCGCCGTCTTCGTCCTCGTCATCGCCCTCGTCATCTTCGTCGTCGAGATCGTCGTCCGACAATTCTGAGCCGATATGGGTCGCCGTCGGCGCCATGTCTTCGGCATTAGGGTCAACAAATCCAGAGATAATGTCTGATAGTCTGACTTCTTCAGCTTCGTAGCGGTCGTACTGCTCAAGGATCATAGCGATCGCTTGAGGATATTCGGCTACAGACGCCTGAACCGTGTTGATACCTTCTTCGATACGCTTGGCGATTACGATTTCGCCTTCGCGGGTCAGAAGTTCTACCGTACCCATCTCGCGCATGTACATACGCACGGGATCTGTGGTACGACCCAGTTCAGCTTCAACCGTAGCCAGAGCCGCGGCAGCTTCTTCGGCAGCATCTTCATCGGTGCTGTCTTCAGACATCATGATCTCATCGGCATCCGGCGCCTGCTCATAGACGCGAATACCCATGTCATTAATCATCTGGATAATATCTTCGATCTGGTCTGAGTCGACCATATCTGCAGGCAAGTGATCGTTCACTTCTGCATAGGTTAAATAACCTTGCTCTTTACCTTTGGCAAGCAACAATTTAAGTTGCGACTGCGGAGTTTGCTCCATAGATATCATCCAAGTTGGGTAACTGTTACAACGACGGGCATTGTGTGCCGCGCAAATCGTCAATTATAGCCGTGTGCACTGTGCTGTGCTAGTCCAAGTGTTTACTTTGTGAGACAAATTTTGCTCTAAGCTTGCCCTTGGATTACTGCGATGAGCTTTTTAAGTTGCATCCGCTCTTCTTTAGTATGGTGCTGTTTTAAGCTCAATTCCTGATAACGTTGCTCAATATATTGATTGTTCAACCAAATCAGGGCTTTTTTGAACTCTTGCTGAAGGTTTTCATCCGCCACTTGATGCTCCCATTGGGCTAATTTCTTCAGGGTGTCTAGCTGTTCGTCACCTCTGAACTGTTCAAGTAGTTGTGCGCTGTTGACCTTCTCGGCGCGAGTTC
This sequence comes from Shewanella alkalitolerans, assembly GCF_019457575.1. NCBI lineage: Bacteria > Pseudomonadati > Pseudomonadota > Gammaproteobacteria > Alteromonadales > Shewanellaceae > Shewanella > Shewanella alkalitolerans. The sequence goes on from NZ_CP080422.1 coordinate 1,125,046, forward strand.
TGTCGAGTAAGAGGCTGAGCAAATCTATGCCAGCCATCTTGATATGTTTTAGCGCAGGCTGCACCGGCAGGTTATTGCCTAGGTGCGGGTGCTGTATCAGCAGGGCGATGGCTAGTCGCAATGGGGTACCGCGTCCCTTAAGCGCTTTGTTTTGCAGGGGCTTATTTGCATCAATCCGTTTAAAGCCAAGCTTACGCTGCAATTCTTCTGCACTGTTCATGCCGAGCTTATAGGCGAGATTCTCAAGCAATAGGCTCTGCAGAACTGTGTCTTGTACTTTCTCTATCAGGCTCATGGCCTGTTTGGCCAGGGTGCCTTTGTCCGTGCCATAGCGGCTGGCTAAGGTATCGAACAGAAATTCCGGTAGTAACTTGGCCTCGGCAATCAGCTGCTCGAAGGCCGGTTTGCCTATTTGACGCACCAGCGAGTCGGGATCTTCCCCCTGAGGCAAGAACATAAACTTTACCTGGTCGCCGGGTTTGAGTAGTGGCAGGGCGGTTTCAAGTGCACGCCAGGCCGCCTCGGTACCTGCCTTGTCGCCGTCGTAACAGCAGATCACCTCTTTGGCGCTGCGCAGCAACAACTGAAATTGATCCGCCGTGGTTGAGGTGCCCAGAGAGGCAACCGCATAGTCGACGCCAAATTGTGCCAGGGCCACCACGTCCATATAGCCTTCGACAATCAGGATCTGACTGGGATCCCTGTGTCTCTGTTTGAGTTCATACAGGCCATAGAGTTCATAGCCCTTATGAAATATGGGCGTTTCCGGCGAATTCAAGTATTTCGGCGTGCCGTCACCTAAGACTCGGCCGCCAAAGCCTATCACCCGGCCGCGGCGATCGCGAATGGGGAACATGAGACGGTCGCGGAACCTGTCGTAACGCTTGCCGCTGTCGTTCTCGATCACCATACCTGCGGTGAGCAGCTTGTCCTGGGCATCCTGATTTTGACGATAACGTCCTAAAAGGCCATCCCAACCATCGGGGGCGAAGCCGATGTTGAAGTGCTCGATCACCTCATCGGACAGGCCACGGTGGGCGAGGTAGTCGAGCACCTTCTGCTTGTCCGTGTGCTGTTTCAGCTGGCTTTGAAAGTAGCGGCTGGCCTCTTCCATCAGTTGGTAGAGGTCGCGGCTTAGGCCTTCGTCGCGGCGCTTGCCTGTGCCTTGCTCTCTGGGGACTTCAAGGCCTAAACGGCCGGCGAGTTCCTCGATGGCATCGACAAAGTCGAGCCTGTCATATTCCATGACGAAATCGATGGCATTGCCATGGGCGCCACAGCCGAAGCAGTGATAAAACTGTTTGTCTCTGCTGACGGTAAAAGAGGGTGACTTTTCGCTATGGAAGGGGCAACAGGCAGAATGATTTTTGCCCGCCTTTTTCAGGGGGACCTTGGCGTCGATGAGATCGACTATATCGGTGCGAGCTACAAGCTCATTGATAAACTCACGAGGTATCGCCATTGCTGTATAAATGCCGCCTTTTCGCGAAATTAAACCGAAAGAGTAGAAACAAACAAGCCGTGCGTAGGCACGGCTCATTCATACATTGAACTTAAGATTACTTGAGTTTTGCCTTGATCAGAGCGCCAATTGACGCCATGTCGGCTCGCCCTTGTACCTTAGGTTTCAATGCTCCCATTACTTTGCCCATATCCGCCATGGATGATGCGCCTACCTCTTGGATAGTGGCATCGACTAGCTCGGCAACCTCTTCTTCAGAAAGAGGCTTAGGCAGGAAAGTCTCGAGGACTCGAATCTCTCCGGCTTCTGCTTGGGCTAGTTCGTCACGACCTGCCGCTTCATATTGAGCGATAGAGTCGCGACGTTGTTTAACCATTTTGGTTAAGACAGCTATGGCTTGATCATCATTCAGCGTCTCGCGGTTATCCACTTCGATCTGTTTGATGGCAGCCAGCGCCATACGAATCGTACCCAAACGCACCTTATCTTTGGCGCGCATGGCTTCTTTCATCTGGTCTTTTAGCTGATCAACTAGGCTCATAAGAGATTAGTATAAACGTACGCGACGCGCGTTTTCGCGAGAAAGCTTCTTAGCAAGACGCTTAACTGCAGCAGCTTTAGCGCGCTTACGTGCAGTAGTTGGCTTCTCGTAGAATTCACGAGCACGAACGTCGGCTAGGATACCAGCTTTTTCACAAGAGCGCTTGAAACGACGTAGAGCTACGTCAAATGGTTCATTCTCACGTACTTTAATAATTGGCATACGCCATCACCCCTTAGGTGTAGTTTGTATTGAGTTAATTTCTTAACCCAAGTTAATTTAAAAATGGTGCGGAATTCTATACCGACTGTCGACCTTTTGTAAACCCCCTTGTGGCGATCCTTTCGGGATCCTTTTTCGGGGTAACGTCCTTAAGTTTAGCATTTCCTTGTGTCTATATCGTGACCGACCAGTTGAGGGCGCCTGGTGCATGCCCCATCAAGTCTGGGCTCGGCCGGGATCGTCGGGCGATACTAGGTGAGTGTGCAATCCATTGGTATTTCCGCGGGCAAGCAGGTAAAATTGGCCGCCACTTTATTTAGCGTGATGAGGAAAAATGCGAGTTTTAGGTATAGAGACATCTTGTGATGAGACAGGTATCGCCGTCTATGATGACGAAAAAGGCTTGTTATCTCATGCGCTTTACAGTCAAGTTAAACTACACGCCGATTACGGCGGGGTAGTGCCTGAGCTCGCATCGCGCGACCATGTGCGCAAGATCATCCCGCTGATAAGGCAAGCCCTGAAAGAGGCTAACTGCACTCAAGATGATATCGATGCCATCGCCTATACCAAGGGCCCAGGTCTGGTGGGCGCCCTGTTGGTGGGGGCCTGTGTGGGCCGCTCGCTGGCCTTTGCCTGGGGCAAGCCCGCGGTGGGCGTGCATCATATGGAAGGTCATCTGCTGGCGCCTATGCTCGAAGAGGATGTGCCGGAATTTCCATTCCTGGCGCTGCTGGTCTCAGGCGGTCACTCTATGATGGTGGCGGTCGAGGGGATAGGTCGCTATCAGGTGCTGGGCGAATCTGTAGATGACGCCGCCGGTGAAGCCTTCGATAAGACGGCTAAGCTGATGGGGCTGGATTATCCTGGTGGACCTAGACTCGCCAAGCTGGCCGCCCAGGGCGAGCCTAACTGCTACCGTTTCCCGCGCCCGATGACAGACCGTCCAGGGCTGGACTTTAGCTTCTCAGGTCTTAAGACCTTTGCCGCCAATACCATCGCCGATGAGCCGGACGATGAGCAGACCCGCGCCAACATTGCCCGCGCCTTCGAAGAAGCCGTGGTCGACACCCTGGCCATCAAGTGTAAACGCGCCCTGAAACAGACCGGCTATAACCGTCTGGTGATCGCCGGTGGCGTGAGCGCCAACAGCCGTCTGCGTGAGAGCCTGGCGGAGATGATGCAGGGACTCGGTGGTAGGGTCTACTACCCCAGAGGCGAGTTCTGTACCGATAACGGCGCCATGATCGCCTATGCCGGCATGCAGCGACTCAAGGCTGACCAGCTAGAGCCGTTAGCGGTCAAGGGAATGCCCCGCTGGCCGCTGGACTCGCTACCGCCGGTCTAATCAACTCGCTCCTTATCATCGCGCCAAAAGCCCTTCCTACGAAGGGCTTTTTTGTATTCGGTGAACGTATGATTTTGCTTAAACGACTGGCTTAGCTTAGCTGCTGAGCTATGCGGGTTAGTTATTGTGTGGGTTAATTGGGATAAGACTTAGTTGCCGTCGGTGCGCTTCTTGCGGGATACCTTAGACTCTTCGCCCTTGAGCAGGCGATGAATGTTTTCCTTGTGGCGTATGATGATCAGCAAGGAGAGCATGGCCACGGGCACGGTAAAGCGCTCGTCGAAATACCAAGTATAGGCGGGGGCCAGCAGGGCGGTGACTATGGCGGCCAGTGAGGAGTAGCGACAGATCAGTACCACTATGACCCAGGTGGCGATCAGTGCCAGCGACAGATCGGCACCTATGGGCGCCATGGCGCCGAAGGCGGTCGCAACCCCCTTGCCGCCCTTAAACTTAAAGAAGATGGGGAAGATATGTCCCAGACAGGCGGCGATGGCGATCACCCCGAGGGAGACGGCATCGACGCCGAGACGGAAGGCGACATAGGCGGGTACCGCGCCCTTGAGCATATCGAACAGTAACACCATGGCGGCGGCGCTGGCGCCACCGATACGCAGCACATTGGTTGCGCCTGGATTGCCTGAGCCTTGGCTACGAGGATCGGGTAATCCTCTGAGTCGACAAACTAGCACGGCACTGGATATCGAGCCTGCCAGGTAGGCGGTCAATATCATCGCTAGAGTCAGCAGCGTTAAGCTCAAATTGGTTTCCTTATCCTTCTTAAGGTATTATCCCGCCCTAGTTATTGAGGCGGCTGACTAAACCTTGTATTTTACGCACTGGTTGATTGGCCATGTAATGATAACGGGCGATTTTGGCATCCGTATTCCTATCCCTGATTCGTTGTCATTACAGTCGCTTATCCTACTTGGGTTTTCGGCTGCACGAAAGGGGAAATCACAGATATCTGTGTGATCCGGGGCATTATAACCATATTGGTCCGTGTAGCTTATTAGACCTCTTCTATTACCTAATTTTTTGCCTATCGGGAGGCATCATGGACAAGGTACTTATTTCACAGCTGAAAGTCGAAACCGTGATCGGTATTTACGAGTGGGAAAAGCAGATCCATCAAAACTTGCTGATCGACCTCGAGATGGCCTGGGACAACAGCCTGGCGGCCGCCAACGACGACTACCAACATGCCCTGTGTTACGAGACCGTCTCTAACCGGCTCACGGCCCTGATCACCGAGAAGCCGATAGAACTCATCGAGACGGTGGCGCAGATCTGCGCCGACTGCGTCATGGATGAGTTTGACGTGCCTTGGGTGAAGGTGAGGGTGATGAAGCCCGGCGCCGTGCCCAGCGCTCAGGCCGTGGGCGTCGAGATAGAGCGAGGTCATCTGTAACCTTATGGCACGCATCTTCATCAGCATTGGCAGTAATATTCACCCTGAGGGCTATTTTAACGCCGCCCTCAAGGCCTTAAGCGCCCATTTCGATAACCTGTGCCTCTCAAGCGTATTTGAGAGCGAGGCGGTTGGCTTCGATGGCAGCAATTTTCTTAACATGGTGGTTGCCGCCGATACCCAGCTTGGTATCGCCGAGGTGGTGGCGCTGTTTAAGCAGATAGAGTCGGATAATGGTCGACTGCCGGGGGCGAAGAAGTTTAGCCCTCGCACCCTAGATCTCGACCTGCTGCTCTATGACGACTTGGTGACCGAGACGCCCATAGTGCTGCCGCGCGCCGAGATCACCACCAACGCCTTCGTGCTCTGGCCGCTGGCGGAGATCGCCCCCGAGCGGGTCCATCCCGTGGCGCAGCTTTCTTATCAGACCCTATGGGACAATTATGATAAGTCGCAGCAGAAGCTGTGGCCTGTCGAATTTCAATGGTCTTATTAATTTCATTAGCCGACCCAAATCGTAAAGGATAATCATGGATATTTTTCAGGTAATAGTCTTGGCCCTTATCCAAGGCCTGACTGAGTTTTTACCTATCTCTAGCTCTGCCCACCTCATCTTACCCGCCCAGCTGCTCGGCTGGCAGGACCAGGGGCTGACCTTCGATGTGGCGGTGAATACCGGATCCTTATTGGCCGTGGTGATCTATTTTCGCCGTGAGCTCTTCTCCATGTTTACCGCCTGGACCGGCAGCCTGGTGACGCGTCAACAGACCCAGGAGAGCAAGCTGGCCTGGTGGATTATTCTGGCAACCATTCCCGCGGTGATCTTTGGCTTTACCGCCAAAGACTTTATCTCGACTCATCTGAGAAACATCGAGGTGATCGCGACAACGACTATCGTGTTCGGCTTGCTGCTGTGGTGGGCGGATAAGTTAAACCGAGAAGGTTTTAGCGAGTTTCAGGTGGGCTGGAAGAAGGCGCTATTGATTGGTTTTGCCCAGGCGATGGCGCTTATCCCAGGTACCTCACGTTCGGGCGCGACCATTACCGCGGCCTTGGCACTAGGCCTAAGTCGTGAGGCGGCGGCGCGCTTCTCGTTTCTCATGTCTGTGCCCGTCAGCCTGGGCGCGGCCATCTTGGTGGTGAAAGATCTGCTTTCCAGTCAGGAGGCGATCGATTATCAGGCGCTGATCCTGGGCACGGCGCTGTCATTTGTGGCCGCCTATCTCTGTATCCATTACTTCCTGAAGATCATCAGCCGCATGGGGATGACGCCTTTCGTTATCTATCGCCTCGCCTTAGGGGCTATCCTGTGTGTAGTGATTTTTGCCTGATAGCCGAGAAGTTAAGTTACTAAGAGAGCCCTATGAATAGTCATTACTTGTGTCCCCTCTGCCAAGCGCCGTTGATGGTGCATCAAGGCAGCCAGGGGCTGCACTGCGCCAACAAGCACCATTTCAATAAGGGGCCGCAGGGTTACTGGGTGTTTAGTCAGCCCAAGAAGCCTCATATCGATTCGCGCCAGTTGATGCGTGCCAAACACTTCCTGTTGGAATCGGGTATCTTCGCGCCCGTGGTCGAGGTCATGCAGCGTCAGCTAAGTGAGCGATTGCCGAGTGATGCCACGCTGTCGCATCTGGATGTCGACAGCGGCGAGGGTTATTACCTTCGGGCGCTGGCTGGTGTGTTTAACGCGCTTGGCCAAGCCGTTGAACAGACAGGTGTCGCCGAGGCGGAGAACGCACTGTTTGTGGCGGCGAAGGCGCAGCCTGAGGCGAATCTGATTCAGAGCCAGCTCAAGGTTCTGCCTTTCGCCGATGCCAGCTTAGATCTGGTGAGCCTGTTTGACAAGCCGCTCAAAGGCAAGGAGCCCCTGCGGGTGCTTAAGCCTGGCGGCACCTTTGTCTGGTTATCGCCGGGCCCGCGTCACCTGTGGCAGATTAGAGAGTTTATCTATCCTAACTTAGCCGAGAAAGGCGGTGAGCCGCAGCAGCCAAAAGGTGTCACCCTTATGGCGAGCGAGCGCATTACTTATTCCCTGGCGCTCAGCGGCGAGCAGGCGCTAACGCTGCTGGAGATGACCCCCTTTGCCTGGCGGGCCAACGATAAGATAAAGCGGCAGATAGCCCTGCAGGAGTTTGCGGCGCTGGAGATAGATCTCTACCTCACCCTGGCGACGAAGGATGCTTAGGTGAAAGTACATTTGTTCGCCACTAGAAAATCCCGGCGGCTCGGGTTACCCTTTGAGCCAAACCTTTAACTCGATTTTTGGAAAACCGTTTTGATGATGCGTAAATTGCTGTTGCTCATCTTGAGTCTCGCACCACTGCAGTTACTTGCTAATGTCTATTCCCTGCCGGCCAATGGCGGCCGCCTTATTGGCGAGCTGCAGACCCATGTGGTCGAGAAGGGCGACTACTTCAAAACCATCGCCGATAAATACAATATCGGTATCTTGGAGTTGATGGAAACCAATCCTGGGGTGGATCCTTTCCTGCCGACTCCGGGTACCCAGTTGGTGATCCCCACCCAGATGTTGCTGCCGGATGTGCCGCGCAAGGGCATAGTGATCAACCTGCCGGAGCTGCGTCTCTACTATTTCCCTAAGAATGGCCGCGAGGTGCATGTCTTTCCTGTGGGCATTGGCCGTATCGGTCGTGAAACCCCAGAGATGACCACCAAGATTAAGGCGCGTATCCCTAATCCGAGCTGGACACCGCCGGCGAGTTTGCGCGCCGAGCATCTGCGTGAGCGCGGTGAGGTACTGCCACGCGTGGTGCCCGCAGGCCCGGATAACCCCCTGGGTAAGTACGCCATGCAGCTCTCCTATGGCGATGGCAGCTACCTGATCCACGGCACTAACAAGGATTTTGGTATCGGTATGCGCGTCAGCGCCGGCTGTATCAGACTCAACCCAGATGATATCGAGTGGTTGTTTCACCAGGCTAAATATGGCGACAGCGTGCGGGTGATCAACCAAACGGTAAAGATTGCTACCGAGCCCGATGGCCGTCAGATCATCGAGGTGCATTCGCCCCTGTCTAAGACGGAAGATCAGCCCCGTGAGAAGGTGATCAGCCTGAGCAGCAAGGTGGTGAAATTTATCAGCCAGGATAGCGTCGATAACACCAAGGCAAACGATGCCCTGCTGACCCAGAACGGCATCCCTATGGTGATCTCACATCCACCGCTAACGACGGCTCAGGATTTAGAGATCACTCCCTAGATTTTAGAAGCTTAGATTAGCAGCTTAGGTTTGATTGATTCGTGTTAAATTATTAAGGCGTCCATAGGGCGCCTTTTTTGTGGGCGTTTTTTTAGTGGAGGTCTGGATTGAGTGTCTTAAATAGCCGTGCGTGATTAGCTGCTAAAGGCTAAAACGAAAACTAAGATACAGTCGGTGCAGAAAGCTTAGAGGATGAACTGAGTCAGAGAAATTTGAGATGAAGAGTGGGGGATGATGAGCTTAGAAGAGAATTGAAAGTTAACGCTGTGGGGGAAAACATATCGGCAACACGGACGTGTTGCCGATACAGACAAATTACTTCTTGTAAGAAGAAGCGATGTTGTCGATGCGGTCGTTAGCACGCTTAGCTTCAGCTTGTGCGTCCATCGCAGCAGCTTTTGCATCTTTAACGTCAGCAGCAAGAGCACCTTGCTCAGACTTCAGAGAGCTAACTTCAGCTGATAATTGATCAACTTTGTTGCCTAGGTTAGCAACGCTTTCTTCTAGAGCAGTAGTGTTTGCGCAACCACCAAGAAGGGCAGTCATTGCTACGCCAGCAATCATCAGTACTTTTTTGTTCATTGGGAAATCCCTTTAAATAAGTTGGATTGAGTTGGAGCAGCCGAAAAGTACAACTGCAACTGGTTAATTATGTCATAGCCATTTTATTTTGCTATGAATTTTCACCCTAAGGTCGTAATACAATATCTCATGATTGTGCAAAATCAAGCTTGTCGAGGGTTTTTGCTCAAATTTTGGCTAATGATCACTAAAACTTAACCTTAAATTAGCTATGGCTTTGCATTTACGGCGGTTTTTCGCTTGTACTGTTCGATGACCTCGACCCTTTGCTTGTGTAATTCCGCCTTGATATCGGCGCCCTTAAATCCCGCCTCTATGATAGGTTTTATCGCCACGTCGCGCGCAAGCTCAAAACAGTGCTGCACATAGGCTCCTTGGGGGTAGGGACGCTCCTCCAGGCCTGTGCGTCCCTTGCTGTCTGCTTCGCAGGCCAGAAGGAGTTGCGGCAGTCTCTCGGGCTTACGCCAGAGATCGGCCTTGTCGAACAGCTTGACTATGGTCTCGGCTCGCAGTTCGAAGGCATTGTGGATGTTCTGATGCTGGTCGCTCACCAAGAGAGCAAGATCCCGGTAGTCGTTGGGGACGCGAAAGCGCTCGCACAGGGCGCGAATGAGCGGCAGGCCTTTTTGGCCATGGCCGTGATGTTTAGGCAGATGTTCCTTGGGTGACAGCGCCTTGCCAAGGTCGTGTACTAGGGCGGCGAAGCGCACCTGCTTGTCTTGGCTGAGTCTGGCGGCTTGCTCAAGCACCATGAGGGTGTGTATGCCGGTATCTATCTCTGGGTGCCACTGCTCTGGCTGAGGGATGCCAAACAGGGCTTCTATCTCGGGAAAGAGTATCGCTAGGCCGCCAGCTTCTCTGAGCACCTCGAAGAACACCTGGGGCGCCTCTGTGGTTAGCGCCTTATCCAGCTCCTGAAATACCCGCTCAGGTGTTAGCGCCTCGAGCTCACCGCTTGCGGCGATGCGTTGCATCAGTGCCATGGTCTCTGGTGCGACCTTGAAGCCCAGCGGCTGAAAACGGGCGGCGAAGCGGGCGACCCTGAGCACCCGCAGTGGATCTTCGACGAAGGCGTCCGACACATGCCTGAGCAGGCGCTGCTGGATATCGGCCTGACCGCCATAGGGGTCGAAGACTCGTCCCGCTTCATCCTGGGCGATGGCGTTAATGGTGAGATCCCGCCTCAGAAGGTCTTCCTCCAGGGTGACATCGGGCGCCGCGTAGACGCTAAAGCCGCCATAGCCGACGCCTGTCTTACGCTCGGTGCGCGCTAGGGCATACTCCTGCTGGGTCTTGGGATGGAGAAATACGGGGAAGTCTTTACCCACCTGGCGATAGCCTCTGTCGAGCATCTCTTGCACTGTCGCGCCCACCACCATGTAGTCACGATCTTTAATGGGAATATTGAGTAACTGGTCGCGGACGGCGCCGCCAACTAAATAGATCTTCACGTCTCACCAAGGGAAATCTTTGTATTGGCCTAAGCTTATCATGGCAAGTTGTTAAATCGCATCCTTTCGCGGCTTAGATAGCTGGCTCAAGGCGCGGCTTTAGCGCAATTATTTGGGGGGAATTTTTGACAACGTCTCCCCTAGGGATTAATTTGAACCGTCATTATTATTTTGGGACTGAGACGGCATGTACAAGGCGTTTTACGGACTTAGCGATAACCCGTTTTCGATCGCACCCAACCCTCATTATCTGTTCCTGAGTGACAGGCATCGTGAGGCGTTGGCTCATTTAACCTATGGATTGGGTGAAACCGGTGGTTTTGTCTTGTTAACCGGCGAGGTGGGCACGGGAAAGACCACAGTGTCGCGCTGCCTGCTCAACCAACTGCCCGAAAATACCGATACCGCCTTTATCCTCAACCCCTCGCTGACCGAGCTTGAGTTGTTGGCCACCCTGTGTGACGAGCTGGGGGTGCATTATGGCGAGTCGCCCACCCTGAAACAGCTCACCGATAAGCTGAGTCAGTTCCTGCTGGCCAACCATGAGAAGGGGCGTAATACCGTCCTGATCATCGACGAGGCGCAGCATCTACGGGCCGAGGTGCTGGAGCAGCTTAGGCTGCTGACCAACCTGGAAACAGATACCAAGAAGCTGCTGCAGGTGATCCTAATCGGTCAGCCGGAGCTACAACAGCTACTCAAGCGTCAGGAGCTCAGGCAGCTGGCCCAGCGCATCACGGCGCGTTATCACCTGCTGCCATTGACCCAGCAGGAGATCGCCCTCTATGTACAGCACAGGCTACAGGTAGCCGGACGTCACGAGCCGCTGTTTCACCGCAGCGCCATCAAGACGCTCCACCAATACAGCGGTGGTATTCCGCGTCTGATCAATCTCTTGTGTGAGCGCGCCCTGATGGCAGGTTATGCCCAGTCTAAGGTGCCTATCGACGCCAACATGGTGAGAACCGCCGCCAGCGAAGTCCTGGGCGAGGAGATCAAGCAACGCAAACTGCTGTGGCCGGCGACGGCCGCGACCCTGATCCTGGCGACCTTTGCCGGCGCCTTCTACTTCTTTAATCTGCAGGGGCAGGGCGGCATAGCTCAGGCAACCACAGCTCAGGCAAATATGGCCCAGACTGGCGCAGTGCAGGCCAATGAGCCGAGTGCCACCGGTGCGCAGCTGGCTAATCAGAACCATTCACAAGCCGTCCAGACACAAACGCAGCCACAAACTCAAACCAATCTGGCAAGCCGCCAAGTCGAAGAGAGCAATGCCAGCCTGAGCGCCGATCAGCGCATATTGCGTCAGGCAATCAATCAGAGTCGCAGCATAGACACCGCCTACGCCGCCATACTCGGCCTGTGGGATAAGGCACCTTATGTTGGCCTGACCGCCTGTCAGTCGGCCAAGCAACAGGGGCTGGATTGCTTCCAGCAGCAAGGCAACTGGCATTCCTTGGTACGCCTCAACTATCCCGCCGTGGTCTATTTGCAGGATGAGCGCGGCGAGCCCTTCTACGGCACCGTCGTGTCCCGCCAGGGCGAGCAGCTGTTGCTGCAGCTGGCGGAGCAGCAGCTGTGGGTCGACAGAGACTGGTTTACCCGCCACTTTGCCGGCACCTTCGAGCTATTGTGGCAGGCACCAAGCTATCAGCCTAAGGAGATAGGTCGAGGCTCGGCGCCGGCGCAGATCCAGTGGCTGGAGAATGCCCTTGCGCAGATCCAGAACAAGCCCGCCCGTCTGGTCGACTATTTCGATGCCGAGCTGGAGCAATCTCTGATGGACTTCCAGCGTCAGCATGGCCTGCGCGCCGATGCCATCGCCGGTAGCCAGACCTTAGTACAGCTCAATCTCTACCTCAGCGATAAGGGCCCGAGATTGCAGGAGCAGCAAGCAGGATTGCAGGGAAGAGTGCAAGGCGAGGGACGCTACTGATGTCTATCCTTCTCGATGCGGTGACCCGCGCGAAACAGCAAGATCAGCAGCTAGACCCTGTGATCACCCCAAGGGCCCAGTATGAAGCGATGCAGCCAAGGTGGCCTCTGGTCGTCAAGTTAGGCTTGTTAGGTACTGGTCTTGGCGGAGCCATCGCCCTCGCCTGGGTGCTCAGTGGGCAGGGAGAGCTGGGCGCGCAAAAGCAGGCCACATCAGTATCTAACGTATCTAACATTGCTAGCCAACAAACCTCAGCGATGCAGACACAAGCCCAGGAACAGTCCCAGCAACAGCGAGTAGCTGAACAGCAGACCGCTCAGCCTTCTCTTGAGCAGAATCCTCAGACAGGCATCAAGCTGGCGGGTAAGGTTGCCCTGCCATTGCCGGTGGAGCGCCCCAGTGCTCAAGCCCGGACGAGTGAACCCTTGACGGCATCTATCACTCAGCCAAGGCGTCAGCAGGCCGCGCAAAGCCTTGTAAACACTAGCCTTGCGAATACTAGCAATTTGAATAACCAGAGCTTTGCGAACAACCAGAGTGCCGAGGAGCCGATCATCTTAGGTGCCAACGCCAACCAGCGTGGGCGAGAGCTGCTCAGCTCTCTCAAGGCGCAGGTGGATGAGGCGGCGGCCGATGTCGGCCTGGACGCTGCTTACGTTGAGGAGCAGCGCGCAAATCAAGACTTAGCAGAGGCTTTCGACCAGGCAAGCGAACAGCAAGCAGAGCCAGAAGCCAAGCAGCGCCCGGTAGTTAAGGATACCAGCAAGCTGGTAGCAGCTTTTGAGGCGGCGCTCAAGGAGGTGGAGAAGGAGAACGCCGTCGCCACGCCCGTGACTCAGCCTAAGCTGGATCCTATTCCGGCGGCCCAGCCCGATGAGCTGCCCAAGTATGGCCAGCTACCGGCGGGCATTCAGCTGCAGGTGCCCGAGTTTAATATTTTGGCCCATGTCTATGCCAACGATCCAAAGAACCGCTGGCTGAATGTGGATGGCGCCGAGCTGCAACAGGGCGACATGATCGGCGGCAAGCTGAAGATAGTCGAAATACGCCCGAGGGATGTGGTGTTAGAGGTGGCCGGTACCGAGTTTAAGGTGCCCGCTATCTAAGCGCAATTTGGGTAGCTGCTTAGCCTAAGTCAAATCAGCAGATGCGAAATCAGTAAGAAAAAAAGGCGATGAATCATTCATCGCCTTTTTCGTTTGAGTCTTGTTTGGTTTCAGTAGCTAGACAAAGAGTGCTTAGTCACAGGGGGCCTAGCCAAAGAACTCGTAGGCCAGTAGCAACGTTAGACCGTAACCACAGGTATAACACAGGGCCAGTGCAGGCACATACTTGAGGTAGGTGACGAAGGTGAGCTCTTTCACCTTACTCATGGCGATGATACCCGCCGCACTACCAATCACCAGCAGCGAGCCGCCCACGCCCACTGAGTAGGTGAGGCCCAGCCACTCTGGGGTATTGAGCACAGGTTCGGCCTTCAATAGCGCCGCGGTGAGCGGTACGTTATCCAAAATCGCCGAGCCGATACCCGTCACGAAGTTCGAGATGTTAGGGTCAAACTTGGCATAGACCTCGGTCAGCAGATGCAGGGTGCCAATCTCTTTTAGCATGCCTACGAGCAGCAAGATCCCCAGGAAGAAGAGCAGGGTTTCGAACTCTACCTGACGGATATATTCGAGGATCTGTAGCTCCTCCTTGTTGCTGCGCTGCAGCGTGCCCATCAGGAACATCACAGACAGACCCGACAGGAAGGTCAGCACAGGGGGAATACCGAAGAAGATGTTGAGCACCATGGTCATTATGATGGTGATCAGGAAAATGAGGGCGATAAACACATCCAGCTTGCTGTATTGGCGCTTGATAGGGGTGGTGCTCACATAGCCTTCCGCCTTCAGCGAGAAGAGCACCGCCAGTAGCATCACACTGGCCGCCGCCGGGATAAATAGCATAAGCAGCTGCGAGATATGGACATGGCCGCCGAGGAAGATCATCAGGGTTGTCACGTCACCTGTGATCAGCGCCACACCGCCCGAGTTGACCGCGAAGATGATGAGTACCGACATGCGGCGCTTCATCTGGCTCTCGAGTTGGAAGGTGGTCAACAAGCCCAGGGAAACCAGGGTCGCGGTGACGTTATCACAGATGGCCGACAGCACCAGGGAGAAGAGTGCCACCTGTATCATCAGCATGCGCACAGAGACCTTCTGGGGGAACAGCTTCTGCACCAGGATCTGAATCATCCCCTTGGCGTTCAGGTAGGCTACGAAGGTCATGGTGGACATCAGGAAGAGCCAGAGGGTGGCGATTTCCAACAGGTTGTGGTCCAGTTCCTCTGCCACTAGGTGCTGGTGGCTGGGATCCCGCGCCGCAACAAACAGGGTGATCCAGGCAACACAGCCGAAGAAGAGGGTGGTTTTAGCCTTATTAATGTGGGTAACTTCTTCAAAAATAATGCTTAATAGCGCTAGCACAGCAAGTGTGATCAGGAAAATGTTGAGCATACATTTGTTCCTACGGCTGATAGTAAATCCCGTCCGGCAGAGGTGAGACGGCATGATTTACATCAAGGTTTGGTTAAGGTTGTTGTGTTAGGCGGCGATCTGACCATAGGATGGGATAATACGCAAGTGTTACCTTAGTCTAATTTCACTGAAAAATGCGATCTCGCGCACGTCGAGGCTTTTGAAATAGCGGAATATTTTTTGATTCCTTGAATCTGTGGTGAAAGCTGCTGATTTCTCGCCTTCGGCTTTACTGGATTTAGGGTATTCCCCTGAATATTGTCATTTCTACAAGAGTCTCTACTGGCTGCGGCTGTCAAGTTGGAATAAATTGTTTACGATTTGCGTCCTGCCAGGCGAATCGATGTTTAGTATCTTGAATCGAGCGGGGCTAAGGCGAGCCGATTTTGGTGACAAAGCGTGGGGCGAGCACAGGCACTGAGACGAAGGCCTAGGCTTTGAGCCAAATGTTTAGGCAAGGAGTAAAGGCCTAGGCTGCAAGTAAAGGCCTAGGCTGCAAGTAAAGGCCTAGGCTATGGGTAAAGCCGGGCAATAAAAAAGGACGCCTGGGCGTCCTTTCTGTTTTTCGTTACGATTTCTCGTTCGAATGACTGGCGCTAGCTATTACTTAGCCATGCGGGCGAAGACGCGATCCGCTGCGGCCAGCGTTTCTTCCAGTTCCTTCTCGCCATGTGCCATAGAGAGGAAGCCAGCTTCATAGGCGCTAGGCGCCAGGTAAACGCCTTCGTCCAGCATGCCGTGGTAGAAGGTGCGGAAGGCTTCTGCATCACACTGGGTGACCTGATCGAAGCGGGTTACCTGCTCCAGCTCGGTAAAGAAGAAACCGAACATGCCGCCCACATAGTTGATGCTCAGCGGAATACCATGCTTGTTGGCTGCGGCCTTGAAGCCTTCGGCGATACGCTTGGTCTTGGCGGCCAGCTCTTCATACAGGCCTTCGGCGCACAGCTCTTCCATCTGCGCTAGACCTGCCGACATGGCAATAGGGTTACCCGACAGGGTACCTGCCTGATACACAGGACCTGTAGGGGCGATGAACTGCATCACCTCTTTACGGCCACCAAAGGCGCCCACTGGCATACCGCCGCCGATAACCTTACCCAGTGTGGTCAGGTCAGGCGTAATGCCGTAGTGGCCTTGTGCACCACTCTTAGAGACGCGGAAACCTGTCATCACCTCGTCGATGATCAGCAGGGCGCCATACTGATCACACAGGGCGCGCAAGCCTTCTAGGAAGCCTGGGATTGGCGGGATGCAGTTCATGTTGCCAGCAACTGGCTCAAGGATGATACAGGCGATCTCTTCTGGGTACTGTTCAAACAGCGCCTTCACCGATTCCAGCTCGTTGTAAACCGCGGTCAGTGTGTGTTTGGCGAAATCTTCTGGGATACCCGGAGAGCTTGGCTGACCTAGGGTCAGGGCGCCAGAGCCTGCTTTTACCAGCAGACAGTCGGCGTGGCCGTGGTAGCAGCCTTCAAACTTGAGGATCTTGTCGCGATTGGTAAAGCCCCGTGCCAGACGGATGGCGCTCATGGTGGCTTCTGTGCCTGAGCTCACCATACGAACCTGCTCCATCGAAGGGACCATCTCGATCACCTTCTCGGCCATGCGCACTTCAAGCTCGGTTGGCGCGCCGAAAGAGAGGCCATTCTCTACCGCGTCCAATACGGCTTGACGGATCTTTGGATGATTATGACCCAAGATCATCGGGCCCCAAGAGCCAACATAGTCGATATAGGCCTTGCCGTCGGCATCATAGATGTAAGCGCCGTCGGCTTTTTCGATGAAACGTGGTGAACCACCCACGCCGTTGAAGGCACGCACGGGTGAGTTAACGCCACCAGGGATAGTTTTCTTAGCCTGCTCAAATAGGGTTTCAGAACGGGTCATTCTAGATCCTTTAAAGTCGTCGCCAGATTAAAAATCGGCTTTTTGTGAATACCAATTTACCGGACATTCGTGCTGTTCAAGCTGTGAATCAACACCTAATGTCAACGCAAACAGCGCCATGCGGATAAGCAATCCGTTGTCTGCCTGTCTGAAGATGGCCAAGTTTGGATGACTGTTGAGGTCATTGTCCAGCTCGTTGGCCTGCTCTCTCGAATCGCGGGGCAGCGGATGCATGATCACTGTATTCGATTTGCAATGCTGTGTGTAAATATTGTGGTTTAAGCGGAACTTACCACGATACTTGTTGGCCTCTTCCTGCGAAGGAAAACGCTCTTCTTGAATACGCGTCAGGTAGAGTATATCAGCCTGATCTAAATTGCCTTCAAGTTGATCTGTTATTGTGATCTTATGCCCAGCATTTTCAATGTCATCGATCACATAGTCTGGCATTGCCAGCTCTTTTGGTGAGATCAGGGTGAAGCTCACATCCTTGTACATGCACAGCAGGCGCGACAGCGAGTGTACCGTGCGGCCAAACTTGAGGTCGCCCACCATGGCGATGTGCATGCCGCTGATGCTGCGGCCACCGGCGGCCAGCTCTTTCTGTATGGTGAATAGATCCAGCAGCGCCTGGGTGGGGTGCTCGTTCGGGCCGTCGCCACCGTTGATCACTGGTACTCGACTGCCCTCGGCAAACTCACGTACCGAATAGGCATCGGGATGACGCATGGCGATCACATCCGAGTAGCTAGAAAGTACGCGGGCGGTGTCGTACAGAGACTCACCCTTAGAGAGGGATGAGGTGCCTATGCCGACGGTTTCGTTGACCTTGCCGCCCAGCAGGTTGAAGGCGCTGCCGAAGCTGACCCGGGTACGGGTGCTGGGTTCGAAAAACAGATTACCCAGAATCGCGCCGTCGAGTACCGTGGTACGTTTACGTCTGAGGGCATAGGGAGTCATTCGCGATGCAACGCTAAAGATCTCTTGTACGGCATCTAGATTGAGTTGGTTTACCGAGAGGATGTGTGAACCTTGAAACTGAGTCATCAGCCTTTATTTCCAATTTCGGGGGGCAAAATGGCCGAAGCAGATGGTCATTTCGCCCTAAGTTATGTAGGGTGGCTGAGGCGACACTATACCAGACATAGCGAGGTGGTGGAATAACCCGCCGGGCAAATTTGCGTGTTGGCACAAGCTTTGTTTGACTAGATCCTGTGAGCCAGATTGGCGCCGAATATAGAGTCGAGTAGCAGGGACGAGTGGTAGCGGCAAGAAGCGGGTAAGTGCGCCGAGCGACTTAGTGCGGATTAGTTAGCATCTTAGGTTTTGCGCGTATTTAACCTGTTGAAACTAAAGGCGAGTCATGCGGGTGTCGCGCTGTTCTCTTGTCTGAGTCGGCAGGCGTGTCGTGCTCGAGTCGTGTTTATGTCGTGCTGATGTTTTATCAAAGTCATGCTTAAGTCATGCATAAGTCGGCTAAACGCCGTGGTGGGACAAGCTACCCGGGGCTAAGCTGGCATCTCCAATTAAACAGAGGGTTAAGGACAACAATGATTATTCGTAAACTACGTCTTCAACGGGCCTGGTCGCAGGAGCAACTGGCGCAGCATTCAGGGCTTAATGTGCGCACCATACAGCGCCTAGAGAGGGGACAGAAGGCGAGTCTCGAATCATTGAAATCTTTAGCTTCGGTATTTGAGGTGCCTCTGGAGGCGCTGCAACAGGAGATGGATATGAGTATGACAATGGACAAACAAACCGATGAAGCCGTTAATGAGAGCCTGGCGCCGATCAGCAGTGATGAGCGCGCCGCCATCGAATATGTCAAAGAGCTGAAAGGCTTCTACAGCAACCTGGTGACCATGGCGATCGTCTTGCCGCTACTCTACCTGCTGAATCTGATGATAAGCCCAGGTTATATGTGGGTCTGGTGGGTGGTATTGGGATGGGGCGGCGGCCTGGTGCTGCACGCCATCTCGGTATTCGAGCCCTTTAGCCTGTTTGGGGCGAGCTGGGAGAAACGCCAGATTGAGAAGCGACTCAAGCGTAGGCTCTAGCCCAGTCTTGTTTTAACTCAGTCTTGTTTTACTTGAGACTCTAAAAGTTAATACCAAATACAGGCGGCGCCATGCTCATTGGCTTTAGGCTGGCGCCTGTTAGATCTGCCCCTGGTTGATCTCTTTTTGCAGCATCACCCAGCTGATCACCCCAACCACATTGTCGCGCCTATCCTGATAGATAAACACCTCGCCGCGACGCTCCTTGGAGAGAATGTCGTAGACCTCCTTCAGGGTGGCGGTATCCACTAGGCCCTCTATGGGGTGACGGGTCAGGGTACTCATCTCCTCGGTGACCTGCAGCTCTATCTGCAACATCTCCATCTGCCCCTGATTGTTCTGCATTAACACAGATCGCCCCTCGGCGCGCTTAAGCACCTCCAGCAGCAGCTCGTCGTTGTCTTTCACGATAACGAAGCGTTTGTCCATCACGGCGCGCACCCCCTGTTTCTGCAGGCCGAGTTTGACCGAGGAGACCTTGTAGTCCAGTCCCATCAGCTCTATCTGCTTGTAAAACAGCGACTTGGTATTGAACGCCTGATGGGCGATCAGGAACGCCGGAATGGTCACGAACATGGACGGTAAGATGATGGCGGCGTTATTAGTCAGCTCCAGCAGGGCGACCAGGGCCGCCAGGGGGGCGCTGAGGCAGACCCCCATCATGGCCGTCATGCCTATGATGGTGTATAGGCCCACATAGGGGGTGATGGTGGGAAACAACATGGCGCTGACCACGGCGAGGATGGCGCCAATGAGCGCGCCTATGCCAAACAGCGGGCCTATGATGCCGCCGGGTATTCCCAAGCCGATGGCGGCGATGGTGGCGACTATCTTGCCCAGCAACAGGCCGACCAGCAGCGCCAGGCTGGGGTGCTCGCTGATGGCATGACTGATGGCCAGATCGCCGCTGCCCAGCGCCTGTGGCAGGAAGAAACCTATGATGGTGGTGATAAGCCCGGCGATGAGTAGGCGCAGGATCAGGGGGTGCTGCTGCCCCTTGGCGGTGACTTTCAGCAGGGTGTGATTAAACAGGGCGGCGATACAGCCCAGGGTGACGCCGCACAGCGCCAGTACGGGATATTGCGACAGGGGAATATGGCTCACCCCTATCTGGTCATATTCATGGATATTGCCAAACACCAGCTGGCTGGAGAGGGCGCCGCAGATGGCCGAGAGCATGATGGGGAAGAAGTAATGCACCTTGTATTCCCTGAGTATCACCTCGAATACGAAGATAACCGCTGCCAGCGGGGCGTTGAAGGTGGCGGCAATCCCGGCGGCGATGCCACTGGCGCACATGATGCGCACGCTGTTGTCGGGCAGCTTAAATTTTTCTGCCATCACGCTGGCGCTTACCGCGCCCAGGTGTATGGCCGGGCCCTCACGGCCCACGGAGAAGTTGGTCGCCAGGGCAAAAAGCGCCTGAAAGAACTGTCCCGGCGCGGACTGCAGGGGGATCTTGCCGTAGTGCAATTTCATCCGCTGCATCACATAGGCGATCCCCATGCGTTTATAGCGCTTGGATCCCAAAACGGCCACAAACCAGATTAAGATCGCCCCTAAAAGTGGCAATAGGACTCGCCAGTCACCTAAGTTGCCAGTAAACTGCCACTCTTGGGTCTGGGTGAGCTGGTTGAGCCACAGCAATAAAAGTCGAAACAGAATGATCACGCCAGAGGCCACCAGGGCGAAGGCGAGGGCGAGGCCACAAAGCTGCACGCTGATCTTGGCCTGGGCCAATTTGTCTTTGAGGTCGGTATTCAGGTATTTCTGGCATTGCTGTATGGCGCTGTTTATTCTGAGCTGCACAGTAACCTTCCGGATCAATCGTTAGTAACGCTTCGCGGGGCGAATGAAGAAATTATCATAAGGGGCTAGTACTTAATGCCAAATTATCATCGCTGGGTCGATCGCATGCAAGTGCTCGAACGAAAAATTAGACCTTCGAGCGTTTATCTGTTTTGTTTAGTGATCGTGGCCTTCTTACTCGGCGTGTTGACCTGGGACCTCTGGTCCGCCAATCATTCGGTGACACCGACCCAATCCAATGGCCGCGAGGCCGAGCTGCGCCAGGCATTGAAGGAGCAGGCCGAGGTGCTGGCATCACGTAATCTGGAGCTGTCGCTGGAGCGCGAAGCCAACGGTAACATGCAGAAGATGTTTCTCGAGCAGCATCAGAAACAGAAGTCGCTCGACAGAGAGCTGGCCTTCTACCGCAGCATCATGGCGCCAGAGCATCAGGCCGATGGCGTCGCCATTCACGGACTGGAGATGGCGCCGGGCCCGCTGACCCATCAGTATCAGATCAAGTTAGTGCTTACTCAGCTGCAGAAGCGCAAGCAAGCGTTGAAGGGCCAGGCCAAGCTGGCGTTCGTCGGTGTGCAGCAGGGCAAGATAGTGACTCTGCCACTTTCATCGCTCACCGATACCAAGTTTGCCTTCAGCTTTCGCTATTTCCAAACCCTGGAGGCGCAGATCACCCTGCCGAGCGATTTCGAGCTGTCTCGGGTCGAGACTGAGGTCATAGTGCCGGCCAGCCGCTGGAGTAAGGGAGCAAAGGCGCAGCAGAGCTTCAGCGCCCAAGAGCTGCTGGCCACGCCAGAGGGTGACACTGACGTAGGTGCCCGCTCAGGCGGCGAGCCCAACGCGGTAGAAGAGCCCCATGGAGAGGAGGGCTACGCGCCCGCCGAGGAGGGCGAAGGTTCACAGATTTCAACAGAGCCACGACTATTACTTGAACAAAATAGTCAGGTATCGGATAATTCCGCTCAGCAAACCGATGTAAGAGGTAGTAATGACTGAACAAGCTGAAGATACAATGCCAATTCGTTTTACCGACGCGGCAGCGGCCAAGGTTAAAACCTTATTGGAGGAAGAGCAAAATGACGCGCTTAAGTTACGTGTGTACGTGACCGGCGGCGGGTGTTCAGGTTTTCAGTATGGCTTTACATTCGATGAGAAGGTCAACGAAGGTGACTTTACCGTTGAGAAACAAGGGGTTCAATTGGTTGTCGATCCAATGAGCCTACAATACCTGGTAGGCGGTGAAGTGGATTACACCTCGGGCCTGGAAGGCTCTCGTTTCTTCGTTAAGAACCCTAACGCCACCACCACCTGTGGTTGTGGTGCCAGCTTCTCGGTTTAGTCCCAGAAAGCGGGCCGGTGCATAGAGCACCTAAAGAAAAAGCCAGCAATAGCTGGCTTTTTTGTGCTTTTGATTGAGGCTTAGCTGAAAACCGCGAGCCTTGGGCTACTTCATGATATTCATGCTGTTCTTGATATGGCAGTAGGCCTTTACCTTAGGGGTGAAGGCTATCCATACCTGCACCACGGCCAGCAGGATCAGCACAGTGAACACTAACCAATCTGGCAGCTTGCCCTGCCAATCGCCCAGGTGAAAGGTCGAGGGACCGGCCACCAGGTTGTCAGGGTCATATAAGATCACCGGCAGCAGGCTCACCAAGCCGAGCTGTATGATGGTGTAGCCCCTAAGCATATAGAGTCCGGCCTTCTGGCGGCCAAGCACGGCAATCACCATCAGCAGGGTCAGCATGCAAAACAGCACACCCTGCTTGGCCATCAGGCCACTGACGGAGGCCAGGGTCAGCAGACTCAGCAGGGCCAGCAGACGCTTGGGCAGCTTGGCCTTCACCGGTTGCTGGTTAGCAACTTTTGCGAGTTCAGCGGCTTGTGCCTTGTCAGCCTGGCCGTTTGTCTCAGTCATCTCTGGCATCGACACCTTATTCTCTTCCATTATCTGAACCGATAGCGTTAACGTTGGCCGATCAGTGACGCGGCTTAGGCGTCAGGCGCTGCTCAAGCTCATAGGGTGGGATCACCACGCCTAGATCGTCCTGTACCGGGAACACGGCGACAAACAGGTCATCGTCCTGCATGCCAGGCACCCAGCGCTCCAGCCACTCGTCCAGCGGGATGGCCAGTGGGATGCAGTCGGCCCAATCGTCGACGGCCCACTGCTTGGCGGATTCTTCACATGGCCACATAGGGATGCAGTCTTCATCTTCTGTGGTCAGCATGACGCAGCCATCGACATCCTGTAGGGTCCATAGGGTTTTGGTGGCCTTGGCTTGTTCGACGAGATAGTCGTAACGGGCCTCTGGGGTCATCTGGCTGGCTTGTTGTGCACTCTTGGTCATTGCGGTCTCTTTCATCAATTAGTGGCTAGGCCGATTGGCCGCCATGATAGCAATCTGCGCCGCCCTAGGCTAACAGTTTTGTCCCTGGGCCGGGCGGTGCAGAGCGCCTTGGATAG
Source organism: Shewanella alkalitolerans (assembly GCF_019457575.1). NCBI lineage: Bacteria > Pseudomonadati > Pseudomonadota > Gammaproteobacteria > Alteromonadales > Shewanellaceae > Shewanella > Shewanella alkalitolerans. The sequence goes on from NZ_CP080422.1 coordinate 1,147,964, forward strand.
TGTTAGTTATCGTGATCAGCTGCCTTACTCAGACGGCTTACTCAGTTGCCGGGGAAGAGGCCACCGAGCACGGTTTCCCGGCTGGCGCCCGTGACCGCCGGCAGGTTGCCCGGCAGCCCCAGCTTGTGGCGCATGGCGAGCCAAGCGAAGGCGATGCCTTCCACCCACTGAGGATCGACCCCTAGGCTGGCGGTGGTGTGCACCTGATAGCCGGGCAGTAATGCCGCCAGGCGTGTTAGCAGCTCTGTGTTAAAGGCGCCGCCACCGCACACATACAGCTCGGCCTTATCGGTAAGCTTAAGGCAGTCGTTGGCGATGCTGTGGCAGGTGAGATCCAGCAGGGTGGACTGAATATCCGCCTCGTGCAGATAGCCGAAATCGGCGGTCTGCTGCTCCAGCCAGGCCTGGTTAAACAACTCGCGTCCCGTGCTCTTGGGGGCGCTGAGGGAGAAATAGGAGTGGGACAGCATCTGCTTGAGCAGCTGCTCATCGGTCTTGCCACTGGCTGCCCAGGCGCCGTCCCTGTCAAAAGCCTCGCCCTGGACCTGTTTTATCCAGGTGTCTATCAGGGTATTGCCCGGACCGTTATCGAACCCAATTACAGCGCTGGCATCCCCCGGCAGATAGGTGATGTTGGAGATGCCGCCTATGTTAAGGATCATCCGCTGGTGGCCGGCTCTCGCAAACAGCTGCTGGTGAAAGGCGGGCACCAAAGGCGCACCCTGACCGCCCAGGGCGATATCTTTACGGCGAAAGTCGGCGATGACATCTATGCCGGTGAGGGCGGCGATGGTGTTGGGGTCGCCAATCTGCAAAGTAAAGCCCAGTTCCAGGTTGGGCATGTGGCGCACCGTCTGGCCGTGGCTGCCGATGGCCATGATCTGATGTCTGTCGACGCCGCTCTTGGTCAGCAGGCCCTCGACCGCCTGGGCAAACAGCTTGCCGACGCTGCGGTCCAGTATGCCCATGCGGTTGATCTCGTCAGATCCCGACTGACACAGGCGCTGTAGGCCGCTCAGCAGATGGCTGGGCAGCGGCTCGGTATGGGTATCGACGAGGGTGATCTTATCGTCGGTGAAGTCGACCAATACCGCGTCGACACCATCCATGCTAGTGCCCGACATCAGGCCGATATAGTAATGTTTGCTCATCTAGGTGTCCTGGGGTCTGTTGACCCAAAAGAGAGACTCACTGGGAGGCCAATTGCACTTGCTTGTTCTGTTCAAGTTTAGCCATCAATTGCTTACTCAGGGCGAGGAAGCTGGATTTTTCCTTGCTGTCTATGGGCAGAGATTGCGGCAGCTTGACCGTACGTGGATTGCGATGCACGCCGTTAACGATAAATTCGTAGTGCAGGTGGGCGCCTGTGACGCGGCCGGTCGAACCCAGGGTGCCGATGATCTGCCCCTGTTTGACCGTCTGGCCCTGCTTGACCTTACGTTTCTTGAGGTGAAGATACTTGGTGGTATAGGTCTCATTATGTTTGATGAAGACATAGTTACCATTGTATTGGTTGTAACCGGACTTGATCACCCGTCCCTTACCCGCGGCCTTGATGGGGGTGCCGACGGCGGCCACATAGTCTACGCCGCGGTGGGCCTTGACCTGACCTGTGACCGGGTGCAGGCGGCGTGGGTTGAAGCTGGAGCTGACATACTTGAAGTCCACCGGCGAGCGCAGGAAGGCCTTACGCATGCTGCGCCCCTCGTCGGAATAGTAGTTGCCATCCTTGTAGCGCACCGCCGTGTAGCGATCGCCCTGGTTATAGAACTCGGCGGCCAGGATATTGCCGTTACGCAGGAACTCGCCGTCGGCGTACTCCTCTTCAAATAGGATGGCGAAGTTGTCGCCCTGGCGCAGATCCAGGGCAAAGTCGATATCCCAGCCGAAGATGGTGGCCAGCTGCATGATCTGGTTGGGCGTCAGCCCGGCGCCGACACCGGCGTTCCAGAAATTGCTGCTGATGGTGGCGCTGGCAAATTTGGTGCGGTTCTCCACCGTCTTCTTGATGATCTCTTCGCTGTAGCCCTTGTCATCTTTGCAGATCTTCAGGGTCGAGATGGGGTCCAGATGATAGATCACCCGCTTGAGCTGACCAGCATCGTCTTTGACGATAATGATCTCTTCGCCGGGCATGATCTTCAAAAGGTTCTTCTTGGCCTTGGGCAGCTGGGTGATCTCATACACGTCGCGGGCCGTGAGTCCGGCGCGTTTAAACAGGGCGGCCAGAGTGTCGCCGCTGCGCACGGTAAACTCCTCGCTGCTTTCCCTTTCCTCTTCAGGCTCGGCGACGACTGGGTTGTCGGTGACCTGGGTCAGGGGGCTCTCATTTAGGTCTAGGCTGCCATTAAGGTCTAGGCTGCCGCTCTCTTGGGTATTGCGGGCGATCTCATCGGCGCTGGGGGGCTCGGGCGTGCGAAAGGCGAGGGGCACGGGGTAGGCGTTGCCCCTGGTCTTGATGTCATTGTCTGAGTTTTCGCTGGATGGGCTGTTACCGGCTTGTTCGCCAAGGCGAATCTTGCCCGTTAACGAGGTATTGGTTGAACGGGAGGCCTCGGCATCGTCGGAGGGGATAAATATCACGCCTATGGTGATCATCACTAAGACACTCAATATGATTTGATGCAATCTGGGTAATAGTTTTAAGAGTGTGATGATCTTTCCCATTGACTCCGATACCAATTTCTAACACTTAAGCCGATCCTGTTAGTGTACACTCTTTCATTTGTGCTGGCTAACAAGTAACATTAGTCCCCATTATTTACCTATCGGCTCTTAGGAGTAGCTGCCAAGATGGCTAATTTAGACCAAGCATTAGCAGAAATTAAACGTGGTACCGACGAGATCTTGCTCGAATCGGATCTGCTGGAAAAATTAAAAGAGGGACGTCCTCTGCGCATCAAGTTGGGGGCCGACCCAACCGCGCCGGATATTCATCTTGGCCATACTGTGATCCTCAATAAGATGCGTGCCTTCCAGGAGCTGGGACACGAAGTGATCTTCCTGATCGGCGACTTCACCGGCATGGTGGGTGATCCGAGTGGTAAGAACAGCACGCGTCCTCCGCTGACACGCGAGCAGGTGCTGGCAAACGCCGAAACCTACAAGGAACAGGTGTACAAGATCCTGGATCCGGCCAAGACCCGCATCGAGTTCAACTCGAGCTGGCTAGAGGAGCTGGGCGCGGCGGGCATGATCCGTCTGGCCTCACAGCAGACAGTTGCCCGCATGATGGAACGTGACGACTTTAAGAAGCGCTATGCCTCGGGTCAGTCGATCGCCATCCACGAATTTATGTACCCACTGCTACAGGGCTATGACTCTGTTGCGCTGGAAGCCGACGTCGAGCTTGGCGGTACGGATCAGAAGTTCAACCTGCTGATGGGCCGTGAGCTACAAAAAGCCGCGGGTCAGAAGCCACAGGCGGTGATCATGATGCCACTGCTGGAAGGTCTGGACGGCGTGAAGAAGATGTCTAAGTCGGCCAACAACTATATCGGCGTCAGCGAGCCTGCCGGTGAGATGTTTGGCAAGATCATGTCTATCTCTGATGACCTGATGTGGCGCTACTTTGAGCTGCTCTCTTTCCGTCCACTGGAAGAGATTGCCCAGCTTAAGAGCGACGTCGACAACGGCACTAACCCAAGAGATGTGAAAATTGCCCTGGCGAAAGAGATCATCGCTCGTTTCCACGACGAGGCGGCAGCCGAGGCGGCGCATCAGGAGTTTATCAACCGCTTCCAGAAGGGCGCGATCCCAGATGATATCCAGGAGATCGAGATTGCCGCCGGTGACGGTATCGGTATCGCCAACGTACTTAAAGATGCAGGCCTGGTCAGCTCGACCTCTGAGGCGATGCGTATGATCAAGCAGGGCGCGGCTAAGCTGGATGGCGACAAGATTGAAGACAGCCGCCTAGTGCTTAACGCTGGCATGACGGGCGTGTTCCAGGTGGGTAAGCGCAAGTTTGCCAAGATCACCCTGGTTTAACGATTTAACGTCGAATCATTTCAAGAGGCCTGCTTAATGCAGGCCTTTTTTATGTTTGGCGAAAAGTTAAAGAGTTATGCTGCTGGCGAGGTGGAAAGCTTGAAACTTGGAGAGCTTGAAAGTGGCTAGCGCTAGGCTAGACCCGCTTACTGAGTGGCGAGCTGATCCTGCATAGTCTGATAGTCCATCAGATCTTCATGCTCCTTCACCCTGTGGTTGGCCAGATCCAGTTTGACCGTGGTCACCCCGGGGATCGCTAGCTCAATTACCTTGCCCGGCTTGCCAAACAGGCTGCCGGGGCCGCGATAGTGGTAGTTGCCTATCATCACCACCAGTGAGCCCGAGTTGTACATGTGCTCTATGTTGAAATCGTATTCCAGCACGCCGCGATGGGCACGCTCGAAAAACTCTATGATGTCGCGTCTTCCCGTGTAGGTCTTGCTGGCGGTGCGATCCTTAAACACGCTGTCGCGGTTGTAGAAGGAGGCCAGGGTGCGGTAGTCATGATCCGTCAGCGCTTGAATATACTTGATCGCCATCTGCTGCTCGGCGGGCATATCGCCGGGAGCCGCCTGGACAGCCAGGGGCAATATCATCAGAATGCTAACTAAAAACTGCTTGATCATCTTATGTTTTCTTTAATTCAAACGCCGGTAGTCTCAGGTGCCACTTGATGGCCGCCAAGCGAATGACGAGCGCACTTATCATGGCGATGGCCAGGGCCACCTTATCGGCCAAGCCCCAGGTGATGGCACAGGTATAGCTTATCCCGCCAAATATCGAGGCGGTCGCATAGATTTCGGTGCGCAATATCATGGGGATCTGGCGACAGAGTATGTCTCGAATAATGCCGCCTCCGACGCCAGTTATCAAGCCCATCACCACGGCAATCATGCCGCTGAGGCCAAGATTGAGTGCCTTTTCCGCCCCGATCACGGTAAACAAGGCTAATCCGAAGGCATCGGCCACCGGCAGAGTGTACTGGGGCACCTTCTTGGGCTTGCGAATAAACAGCAGGGCCAGCAGCACGGTTGCCAAGATCACTATGATGTAGTTGGGGTCGCGGATCCAAAATACCGGCGTGGTGCCCAGCAAGGCGTCACGTATGCTGCCGCCGCCAATGGCGGTGACCGAGGCAAGCACTATCACCCCAAAGGGATCCATGCGATGACGCCCGGCGGCTAAGGCGCCGGAGAGGGCAAATACCGCGGTACCGCAGAGGTCGAAAAAGTAGATCCACTCCTTCATTGATCTAGCTCTTGCAGGTGGTAGTTGAGGGCATCGACCGAGATGCGGATCTCGAGCACAGACAACAACAGAGAGTAGAGCAGGAGCAGCAGGCTGGAGCCGAAGATGACTGAGCCAGTCTTGTTAAAGCCCACATAGATGAAGATCATACACAGGACGCACAGGGCGAAGCTAGAGACGCCAGCTTCTTGCATGCGGCGAATGATGACGATGCGGCGACGCAGGTTTTTCAGCTGCCCAGAGTGCACAGGTTTGCCCTCGGCGCTCAGGCTGCGGATCAGTGCCGCCAGCGAGAAGAAGCGGTTGGTATAGGCAAGGAGTAACAGTGAGATCGCCGGAAACAGCAGCGCCGGTGTGGTCAGGGAAATGTGAAGATTCTCAAACAAAGTCGTTATGCCTATTGTGTCAATATGTTGCCGCCAGAGGGGAATAATACCAAGGGTTTTTGGCTTGTCTAGTCAAAAGACGCCAAGGGAGAGGCGACGTAGAACAGAGTGGCGATTAAGCGTGCGCTAGCAGCCGCAGCGTGGCCCACAGACAGGGGATAAGCAGCACGGAGAGTACCCAGATCCCCTTGCTCAGACGCAGCAGCCTGAGCGCCGCCGTGATGGTGTGGGGCGTGGGTTTGGGGCCAGTGCCGATACGGGCGATATCAACCCTCTGCCCGGCAAACTTCTGTGGGCCGCCAAGCTCGGTGTTGAGCACCTTGGCCGCTAGGGCGCAGGTGGCCAGATGATTGTTTATCGGCAGCGGGCTCTTGGTGGGCCTTAGTAGCTGCACCAAGGCGCCGGGGCCGCCCTGGATAGCCAGAGTGAAGTTCCAGGCCTGGGTCGGCAGCCAGTAGAGCAGGGAGCTCAGCAGATAGACGGGGCGGCCAAACTCGCGGTATTGCGGGTTGAGCGCAGGCCAGGTGTATTCCAGCTGCTTAATCATTCGCGCGCCCAGCACCAGCGGGGCACCGCCAACGGCGAAGAAGAGTATGGTGGCGACCGTGCCGTAGATGGAGGTGGTCATCAACTTCTCGATCACCGTCTTGCTCATGCCCACCTCGGAAAGCTCGCGGGTATCGCGATAGACCCACTGGCTCAGCAGGCGACGGGCGCGCTGCTTGTCTTGACGTGCAAGCGCCTGACCCGTCTCCTCCGCCACCTTATGAAACTGCTCGTCGCACAGGCAGAGATAGAGAAACAGACACTCGAAGAACCAGGGGAAGGCCGCCAGCTCCAAAAGGAAGCTTAAGATCAGCCAGAAGGGCAGCACCAGGAGCAGTACAGAGAGGCTGCCCGCTACTCGCTGCTGATTTGCGGAGCGATCAGATCTCGCCACCTTGGCCGACAGGCTGCGCGCCAGCTGAGAAAACCAGTAGAAGGCCTGGTATTCCCTGGGCAGCGGTGCCAGCAGCGCCATGAAGATGGCCACCAACAAGATGGCAGCCCCCTGATAGAAGGGGCTGTCGAGCAGTAGCTGTTGGATGAGATCGTGCATCGCGTCGCGGTCTGTGTGCCGTCCCTGAGTCTGACAGTTACAGGTGTTTTAGCAGCGAGATCACCATCAGCGCCGAATGATGGCCCGCTTTCACCAGGTAGCTGTCAAAATCTACCGGCGAGTCGTTGTTGGCGTTGTCAGACAGCGAGCGGATCACCACGAAAGGCACCTTGAACTGGTGACACACCTGGGCAATCGCAGCGCCCTCCATCTCACAGGCCGCCATGGTCGGGAAGTTACTTAGCATCACCTTAGTGCGCTCAGGGTCGCAGATGAAGCTGTCGCCGGTGCAGATAAGCCCTTCGATAGCCTTCACCTCGCCCAGATCCGCTACCGCCTTCTTGGCAGCCTCGACCAGAGTTCTGTCTGGCATGAAGGCCGCCGGTTGCTGAGCCATCTGACCAATCTCGTAGCCAAAGGCGGTGACATCTACGTCGTGATGACGCACCTCAGAGGAGATAACGATATCACCGATAGCCAGGCTGTCGACGAAACCGCCCGCCGAGCCTGTATTGATCACATAATCCGGGGCATATTTCTCAATCAACAGTGTGGTGGCGACACTGGCGGTGACCTTGCCGATGCCAGAGCGGGTGACGATCACCTCTTTGCCCTCAAGCTGTCCGGCGACAAACTCTATGCCGGCGATGGTCTGGGTCTGAGTGTCTGTCATAGACGCGATAAGATGAGCGACTTCTGGCTCCATGGCGCCGATAATACCAATTTTCATTGAATACCCTTTATGGTCTAGGTGGATCTGGCCGCACGAAGGCGCAGCCTGTCTTAAGATAATGGGCGCTAATATAGCAATAAAGTGGTTCGGTGGCGAGATAGGGAGACTCACGCCGAGACATCAGGCGTTATTTTGAATTGCTTGCAGCAATTCGTTTTCGCTTCTTTAGCATCTACCGTAAATAGTATTTGAAGGTTAATTTATAATCATTTCTTCACGTTTTACCTATTGCCTGCGGCAGGCTCATGTGCAAACACGCTTTTGGCACGCAGCGAGTCCATCCATGGATGCTCTGCGAAATCATCCATGATTTCGAAGGCCAAAAGCGTGTTTACACCCGGTTATCCATCTCTTCGATTTGACCTTTTGAGAAGATTTTGAACAGCGTTAATCCAAAGTGACTTCTGTTCCACTTTGTATCTTTATAAAAGTTCTAAATTTGACTTTTTGCATGCTACTCCCTCACGAGCCTAGGAAGTTGGTCATATAACTTGCTTGTTAAAGTGTCTGATTGTTGGCCAAAATGTAATTCCTTGTGGCAATTAGGGCATAAAGCTGCTGTATTTGTTATTGTATCGCTACCACCATTAGATAAGGGAAGAACATGGTGCACCTCTAAAAAAGGTTTTCCATTTGTTTTCAAAAATGTTGGTTTCTCACACAGTTCACACATTCCGCCAGCAAGTAACAATGTTTGAGCTGCAACACGCACATCCCTTTCATACACATTGCCTATTTTTTTGAGCTTTTTGGGTGTTCGACTTCCATAAAAGGGATTGGTACTAGATACATCTACTTCATCTGCTAGGTCTATAAATTTATTATTATCAATGTCTTTCGGTATAGCATGCCACCCATCATTCTTTTTCACTAAATAATGTGGAGTTGGTTTTGAATACAAGCTTTTAGTGAAGCTAAAATGAAATCCTAAAACTCCATAATTTTGATTCTCAACCAGTTCTATACAGTTTAGCGCTTTTTTGTAATTGCCGTTCTTCCTGCCTGTTTGAGTATGTTCCCAGCTATAACCAACAACCAAAGTTTTTTCAATATCGAGGCTATTTACTCCGACAAATACTAGCTTATTATTATGATCGGCAAAAAGAGCCCATGTTTGAGGAGCTACCTCCCCAGTAAAACCATTGTCTACAAGGAAATTTTTACGACTACTATACTTCTCAAAATTGTCCATTTTTAATACTCTAGTATATTCAGGTTAATATTATACCTAGCGAGTAGACTTAAACCCTAGGAAAGCTGGTGGGCTGGTGCTGCTTAGCACCGCCAGCCCAAAACTAAGAACAAAGAGACTATCTATTTCAAAAATTCTGTTCATAGATGAGCAAGGGGTTCCTGCTGTATGCCTTTTTACTTTAGTTCATTTTTTATTAGTTCTTTTAGCTCATTAGTATGGAGTGACCTTTTTAATCTATCTTTAGAAGCCCACCCTCCCTTCTCGATAATATCTTTGCACTGTTCAAAGTACTTTAAATGTTCATCTCTTGGTTCGCTAAGCGCTTCGATTATTTTTGTACAATAACTAGTTATTTTCTTCGAGTTTGTCTCTGGTGCTTTCGATTTCCCATTAATGACGTACTTAAGCAACATTAATGTATGCCAGCGATATTTTCCAAAGTTACCAGGAAGTTTTTTGCTATTAAATAGTCTATTGAATTTATACAGCGCCAATGCTGCAGTGTAATATGCAATTTCATTTTGATTGTCTTCGAACAAATTATCGCCAGATTGTTCAAATATTTGTGTTGGATAGCTTGCTGATGTATGAGGGATCTCCAGAAACATTGAAGCAAAAGCACGAGCAACTGTCCGAATGTCAAATATTTTTGTATCACTTATACCTAAGCCTGCATATTGATTGTCTCGACGTTCAAAGAAAACTTTAGAGTCGTCTTCGCTTTCCTCATTCCAGCTATTAAAGTAACTTTCTACCAACTTAGATTTTGATTTAAGTGATAGAAATTTCTCATTGGAAACATGGCTCTGATTGTTTGTGGCTTCAACAATTTTATTGACGATCTCAGGGTTATCAACTTCAATAACCTTAGCTGTAATCATCGTGTTCTCACTTAGTTTTTCCTTATTTCTGAATAATACATGGCTACTTTGACATCCGTTAACTATTTGATAGTTAGACAGACTTATTGAGTCACTTTGTACTCGTACATCAGGAGAGACAATCGTTATGCCGTTGTTTAGGAGTGCAAAATAGTCTTTTAACTCTTCACTCTGTAATGTTTCTTTGATTTTTTTATTAACATCATTAGTCTCTCCGAGATACGCTCTAACATTTTCATCAAATATTCCTCCTCGCATTTTTCCATCTTCTGCAAGAAGCAATGATTCAACATAATTCTGAGCAGGGATGATTGCAATGTAGGACTCTTCTACTCCTTTCATTTCATTATAAGGGACGTAACCTTTCACTTTAACAATTGCTTCAACTGGTTGATGTATAGAACTCCAGATTTTTATTAGTTCATCTCTGTCAATTTTTTTACTTTCAACTTTATTAAAGTATCCAGTGCCATTAACTTTTCTTTGCGTGGTCTTTAGGGCAGCTTCAAGCTCTCTTTCGTTATTCCAAACACCAGTGGTTACAAAGTAAGTAGATGCATTAGGTTTTCCATTTTTAACTTTGTCTACGTTTTCTACAACAATTTCAAAAATTTTGCTAGCTTCTGTCAATATGTCGTCATGCGGAAATTCTGGAGTTTCATTTGCGAAGTCAAAAACTCCTTCACCAAAGCTCGCCATTTGTTTTTTGTCGAATTTATCTGATGTTTTTGACTGAATGAAGACGAACTCTACTTCAATACTTTTTTTATGGCTCGAAAAAAGTGCAGTTACTTCTTCTTCAGTTGTTACCAGTTCACCATCTGCAATAATAGCTATACCATCAATACCCGCATCTTCATCAGCTGTTGTTATGTCTCTTACATCAAACTTACCAGTAAAAAATCTGCTAGTAATGCAGTAATTAACAAAAAACTCAAACTGCTTTGAAGGGTCTTTTTCAACTATCCCTTTTTCTGATAGGAATTTTTTAAGGTGTGTTTGAACAATTCTATGCATTATATTTAAGTCCTATCTTAATGTTTTATTTTTAAATTATACATTTTGATGTCGGGTGTCTGTGAAGTATGTCAGGATCAGTGTTACTGAAGACATGAAAGAGTTTCTCCAGACCTCTAATGTAATAAGTGAGGTTAGAGTTAACTTTTGGGAGGCTATTGGGCACATTGTTGATAGGCTTCTTCTTCCCTAAAAGGCGTGCTCGATGGTGACTTCGAGATTGCCTTGTTCTGTCCTTAATTGTTCACACTTTAATCTATATTGATGCCCAATTTCAATATGCTATGTCACATTGATTGAACTTTTTCTGAAAAAAAATAATGACTTGTATCTATACGTACCAAATGAAGTCAAATCGAAGAGACGTTGGATACCGAGTGTAGATGCATCTGCGGACGTCGATGGCAGGGATGCCATCGCCGAGCCTCCACGGATGGATTCACGGCGTGTAGTAGATGTATCTGCACATCAGCGAGCCGCAGGCTATAAGCATCAATGAAGGTGCGACCTTCAAACACTCTTAATCAATCACCAACAAGGTCAAACGTTATACCACCAAAAACCAGCCTGGTTTTCCCCTGGCGAAAAAAAGCGCTTTAACTCTCACTCAAAGTTAAAGCGCCAATTACAAGCCAAATTGTGCGGCTCAGAACTAATCTGAGCCGGTTCAGACTTAAGCCTCGAAGCTGTTGAGGATTCCGAGCGCGGCATCGCGGCCCTCGGCGATGGCGGTGACCACAAGGTCTGAGCCGCGCACCATGTCGCCACCGGCGAACACCTTAGGGTTGCTGGTCTGGAAGGGGTTATCGGCCACTTTTGGCGCCACCACGCGGCCCCACTGGTCCAGCTCTATGCCATAGTCGCCAAACCACTTGGCGGGACTCGGCTGGAAGCCGAAGGCGATGATGATGGCATCGGCCTCGATCAACTGTTCGCTGCCCTCGATCGGCTCAGGGCGGCGACGACCCGAGTCGTCCGGTGCGCCCAGGGCGGTCTCGACACATTCGATGCCGCTGACCGCGCCGTCACTGGTCTTGATGGCCGTCGGCTGACGGTTGAACAGGAAGTTGACCCCCTCTTCGCGGGCGTTTTGCACCTCGCGGCGTGAGCCGGGCATGTTGGCTTCGTCGCGGCGGTAGACACAGGTTACCTCGCTGGCGCCCTGTCTGACGGCGGTGCGCACACAGTCCATGGCGGTATCGCCGCCACCGAGTACCACCACCTTCTGGCCGGCTAGGCTCAGATATGGCGTCTCTTCGTCTGTGGTACCCATGACATTGTGGGTGTTTCCAATCAGGTAGGGCAGGGCCTGGTAGACGCCCTTGGCATCTTCGTTTTCCAGCCCGGCCTTCATCGGGGTGTAGGTGCCCATGCCGAGGAAGACGGCGTCATAGTCGGCCAGCAGGGTGTCGAAGCCGATATCTTGGCCTACGGTCACGCCCAGCTTGAACTCTATGCCCATCCCTTCGAGGACGGTGCGGCGGATCTCCATGACAGACTTATCCAGCTTGAAGGCGGGAATGCCGTAGGTGAGCAGGCCGCCAATCTGAGGATGCTTGTCGAATACCACCGCCTTGACGCCGTTGCGGGCGAGGATGTCGGCGCAGCCAAGGCCGGCAGGGCCCGCGCCTATGATGGCGACGCGCTCCTGACGCTTGACCACCTTGCTCATGTCCGGGCGCCAGCCCTGGGCGATGGCGGTGTCGGTAATGTATTTCTCCACATTGCCTATGGTGACGGCGCCAAAGTCGTCGTTGAGGGTACAGGCGCCTTCACACAGCCTGTCCTGGGGACAGACGCGGCCACAGATCTCCGGCAGTGTGTTGGTCTCATGTACCAGTTCGGCCGCCTCGAGTATGCGTCCCTGTTTGGCCAGCTTCAGCCAGTTGGGGATATAGTTGTGCAGCGGGCATTTCCACTCACAGTAGGGGTTACCACAGTCGAGGCAGCGGTCTGCCTGCTCGTTGACCTGAGGCTGTGCAAAGGGCTGATAGATCTCGATAAACTGCGTGGCGCGATGCTTGGCGTCATGCTTGGTCGGATCCTTACGGCCTACTTCGATAAATTGAAAATCGTTACTCATGGCCATTACCCCGCTACCACTGCTAATGCAGGTTCAGTTTGTTCCAGACGCAGGAGATCATCGAGCGCCACATTCTTAGGCTTGACCAGGACGAAACAATCGATCCAGTTTTCAAAATCGTTTAACAACATCTTGGCGTGCTCGCTGCCGGTCTCGGCAACGTGCTCTTCGATCAGCCCCTTGAGGTGCTGTTGCTGTATCGGCGCCGTCACTTTCTGCATATCCACCATCTCGGTATTGAGACGGCGGTTGAAGTGGCCGAAGCGATCGAACACATAGGCGAAGCCGCCCGTCATGCCGGCGCCGAAGTTAACGCCCGTCTTACCCAGCACTACAACGATGCCGCCTGTCATGTACTCGCAGCCGTTATCGCCCAGGCCTTCAACCACGGCGATGGCGCCCGAGTTACGCACCGCGAAACGCTCGCCTGCCTGACCGGCCGCAAACAGCTTACCGCCGCTGGCGCCGTAGAGGCAGGTGTTGCCAAGGATGACGCTCTTTTCGCTCTGGAACATGCTGCCCACAGGCGGATAGAGGGTGATCTTGCCGCCCGACATGCCTTTGCCCACATAGTCGTTGGCATCGCCGCACAGATCCAGTGACAGGCCAGGAGCGTTCCAGACACCGAAGCTCTGACCCGCGCTGCCGCTGAAGTTAAGCTGTATCGGCGCCTTGGCACCCTGACGGCCGACTTTGGTGGCGATATAGCCAGATAGCGCGGCGCCTACCGAGCGGTCGGTGTTGTTGATCTCGAAACGTGCAGTCAGTGGCTCGCCTTGAATGACCGCTGCTTGGCAGTGGCTCAAAATTTTCTGGTTAAGCTCGCCCTTGTCGTCGGTCGGGTTGGTCTCGCGCCAGGTGAGGGCGCAGCCCTCTGGTACCTCTGGTTTGTAGAGGATGGCGGACAGATCCAGCTGTTGCTGCTTGTCCGTGGCGCCTTCCAGCGCCGCGAGCCAGTCGCTGCGACCCACCAGTTGTTCAAACTCGGTCACCCCGAGGGCAGCCATCCACTCGCGGATCTCGCGGGCCATAAACTCGAAGTAGGTCATCACGCGCTCGGGTAGGCCGTGGTAGTGATTGTCCCTCAGCTGCTTGTTCTGGGTCGCCACGCCGGTGGCGCAGTTGTTCAGATGGCAGATACGCAGGTACTTACAACCCAGGGCGATCATAGGCACGGTACCGAAGCCGAAGCTCTCGGCGCCTAGCAGGGCCGCCTTGATCACGTCTGTACCCGTCTTGAGGCCACCGTCCACCTGCAGGCGGATCTTGTGGCGCAGGCCGTTGGCGACCAGCGACTGATGCACCTCGGCCAGACCCAGCTCCCACGGGCTACCGGCATATTTCACCGAGGTGATAGGGCTGGCACCCGTGCCGCCATCGTAACCTGAGATGGTGATCATGTCGGCATAGGCCTTGGCCACGCCTGTGGCAATGGTGCCAACGCCTGGCTCAGATACCAGCTTGACCGAGATCATCGCCTTGGGGTTTATCTGCTTGAGGTCGAAGATCAGCTGAGCCAAGTCTTCGATGGAGTAGATGTCATGGTGTGGCGGCGGCGAGATCAGGGTGACGCCAGGGCGCGCGTTACGCAGCGCGGCGATCTCTACACTCACCTTGTCGCCAGGCAGCTGACCGCCTTCGCCGGGCTTGGCACCCTGGGCGACCTTGATCTGTAGCACCTCGGCGTTGACCAGATAATGCGCCGTGACGCCGAAGCGGCCCGAGGCGATCTGCTTGATGGCCGAGTTACGCTCAGAGTTGAAGCGGCGCGGATCTTCCCCGCCTTCGCCCGAGTTGGAGCGACCACCGAGGCGGTTCATGGCCACGGCCAGCGCCTCGTGGGCCTCTGGGCTGAGGGCGCCGATACTCATGGCGGCGCTGTCGAATCTTGGGTAAAGGGTCTCGGCGGCCTCGACCTTGTCGAGCTCGACGGCCTGCTTGTCACCCTTGACGGTGAAGAGATCCCTCAGGGTCGCCACGGGTCTATCGTCCACCAACTCGGTGAAGCGCTTGTAGACGCCATAGTCTTGGTCGCGCAGGCTTTGCTGCAGCGTGTTGACCACATCTGGGTTGAAGCAGTGGTATTCACCGCCTTCCACATATTTCAGCAGGCCGCCCTGTGGCAGCGGCTGATGGGCCTGGAAGGCAAGTTTCTGCAGCGTCTGTTGATCTTTCTCCAGTAGGGTGAAGCTCGCGCCCTCGATGCGGCTGACCACCCCCTTGAAGCAGAGCTCGACCACCTCAGATGACAGGCCGATAGCTTCGAACTGCTGACTACAGCGGTAGGAGGCCACGGTACTGATCCCCATCTTAGACATGATCTTACGTAGTCCCTTATCGATGCCCTGACGGAAGTTGAGCATCAGCTGCTGGGTTTCGCGCACGCCGTGACGGCTGGCCAGTGCCGAGATGCTCTCGTAGGCCAGGTAAGGGTAGATGGCGGTGGCGCCAAAGCCCAGAAGTACCGCGAAGTGGTGCGGATCTCTGGCCGAGGCGGTCTCGACTATGATGTTGGTGTCACATCTCAGGCTCTTGTCGACCAGCACGCGCTGCACTGCGCCCACGGCCATCGCGGCAGGGATCACCTGCTTACTCTTGTCGGTGGCCCTGTCGGAGAGGATCAGCAAGGTGGTGC
This sequence comes from Shewanella alkalitolerans, assembly GCF_019457575.1. Classification (NCBI taxonomy): domain Bacteria; kingdom Pseudomonadati; phylum Pseudomonadota; class Gammaproteobacteria; order Alteromonadales; family Shewanellaceae; genus Shewanella; species Shewanella alkalitolerans. The sequence goes on from NZ_CP080422.1 coordinate 1,163,231, forward strand.
CGGTACGTGCCAGGCGCTCGGCCTCGTCGCAGACACGGCGAATGGCTGCCTCTAAGCCTTCGCTAAGGTCATAGTTAAGATCGACAGTGTTAGCGCGGTAGTAGGTCGAATCCAGTGCCAGCAGCTGATTGAAGTCGCTGTAGAGCAGGATAGGCGAGCTGAACATCACGCGGTAGGCGTGGCCCGTGGTCTCGTTAAACAGGTTCTGCTCACGGCCAACACAGGTGGCCAGGGACATCACATGCTTTTCACGCAGTGGATCGATTGGCGGGTTGGTCACCTGGGCGAATTTCTGGCGGAAGTAGTCGTACAGGGTACGGGACTTCTTCGACAGCACGGCCATAGGGGTATCGTCGCCCATGGAGCCCGTGGCTTCTTCGCCTTTCTCGGCCAGTACCCAGATCACTTGCTCCAGTTCCTCTCGGGAGTAGCCAAACTGCTTCTGGTATTGCAGCAGGGTGTCGGCGGAGAACTCGCATACGCCCTGGGCCTCGCTGGGCATCTGCTCGGCGGGGATCAGGGTCTGACTGTTCTTGGCCATCCACTCCTTGTAGGGGTGGCGACGCTTAAGGTCGTTATCGATCTCAAACGAGGAGTAGAGCTGACCGTTGAGGGTGTCGAGCACCAACAGCTCCCCCGGGCCGACACGGCCCTTCTCGACCACCTCGTCCGGGGCATAGTCCCAGATGCCGATCTCAGAGGCCAGGGTCAGGATACGGTCTTTGGTGATCACATAGCGTGATGGGCGCAGGCCGTTACGGTCTACCGCACAGGCCACGTGGCGGCCGTTGGTCATGACTATGCCAGCCGGGCCGTCCCAGGGCTCCATATGCATGGAGTTGAAGTCGTAGAAGGCCTTCAGCTCATCGTCCATCTCTGGGTTACTCTGCCACGCGGGTGGAATAAGCAAACGCATGGCGCGGTAGAGGTCCATGCCGCCGGCGAGCAGCATCTCCAGCATGTTATCTAATGAGGAGGAGTCTGAGCCGCTCTCGTTGACGAAAGGCGCGGCCTGCTGCAGATCCGGCAGCAGTGGGGCATTAAACTTGTAGGCGCGGGCACGGGCCCACTGACGGTTACCGGTTATGGTGTTGATCTCGCCGTTGTGGGCAAGATAGCGGAACGGCTGTGCCAGCGGCCACTTGGGCGAAGTATTGGTTGAGAAGCGCTGGTGGAACAAACAGATGGCGCTTTGCAGGCGTATGTCGGCCAGATCCGGATAGAAGGCCGGTAGATCGGCGGGCATCATCAGCCCCTTGTAAACGATCACCTGACCAGAGAGGCTGGCAACATAGAAGTCTTCGCAGTCAGTTATCTGCTGCTCGAGGCGGCGACGGGCCATATAGAGGCGACGTTCGAGATCTTTCTCACGCCAACCTATGGGTGAGTTGATCAGCACCTGCCAGATCTTGGGCTGGCTGGCCTGGCCTATGGGGCCTAATACCTCAGGGTTGACCGGGACTTCACGCCAACCGGCCACACTCAGTGTTTCTTTCTCCAGCTCACGTTCCAGGGTGCGTTTGGTGTAGTTGGCCTTTTCCTCATCTTGGCTTAGGAACAGCATGCCCACGGCAAACTTACGGCTCAGGTGCCAGTCGTTCTCGCTGGCCACGGCTTCGAAGAATTTAATGGGGAGTTGCATAAGTAGGCCACAACCATCGCCGGTACGACCATCGGCGGCAATACCACCACGGTGTTTCATGCGATCTAGGCCATGAATGGCTGTACGTACAATTCTATGGCTGGCTTCGCCATCCATCTGGGCGATTAAGCCAAAACCACAGTTATCTCGTTCAAAACTGGGGTGATACAAGCTCATATAAAAACTCCCTAATACTAACCAATACTACGTCGGGGAAATTCAAGCGATTGATGTGCACCCGAACCATCCAAATTAACTTTTGCCTAGTAAAAGGTCAATTCAAATTTGTGCATAAAGTATGACTAGGGTAGGGCGTTTAATACGGTTTACATTTTAACCTTACGTTAACGTCAACTGTAAAAGTTGCTGTATAACATTATGAATAAAAAGAATTTTGGATGTGGCTTCGAATCTTTTTTACTAAAATGTAACAAAAAGGATTATTGTCTTTTAATCTAAAAAAGTGATTTTTATTGCATATACAGTGAATTATTTAACAAATCTTAGACCAATGTATTAGCCGATACTGTGCTGCGCCCCTAAGTTTGCACCGGCTTTGTGAGCTGGCGCACCGGGAAAGGCGCCAAAAATTGATGTAGCACCAAGAATGGCGCCAGCAAGCCAGTTACAATCGCCGCCCTTTTATCGATCGAGAGAATACCCCGTGGGACTGGATAGCCATGTCAACACCTTTGGCCTGCATTGCAAGCGTCAGTATGGTCAGCGCCTCAAGAAGCTGACCCTGGATGCCAAGTTTACCTGCCCCAATCGTGACGGCAGCCTGGGACGGGGTGGCTGTACCTTCTGTAATGTGGCCTCCTTCAGCCATGAGCATGGCTCGGTAGACAGCATCGCCGTGCAGCTGGCCAATGGTCGCGAGCGCGCTCAGGGCAAATCCAGCAAGTTCATCGCCTACTTTCAGGCCTACACCAGCACCTATGACGAGTATCAGTTGCTCAAGCAGCGCTATGATGAGGCGGTGGCCGACAGCGATATCGTCGGCCTGTGTGTCGGCACCCGCCCCGATTGTGTCAGCGACGAGGTGATCGCCCTGCTAGCCGGTTATCAGGCCCGTGGCCTGGAGGTGTGGCTGGAGCTCGGCCTGCAAAGCGCCCATCTTGAGACGCTAAAGCGGATCAATCGCGGACATGGTTTCGAGGAGTATCGTGATACTGTCACCCGGGCGAGAAAGGCGGGATTAAAGGTGTGTACCCATCTGATATTGGGGCTGCCGGGTGAGAGCCATGAGGACTTTTTAGCCAGTCACAGGGCGGTGCTCGACGCCGGGGTCGATGGGCTCAAAATTCATCCACTGCATATCGTCGAGGGCAGCACCATGGCCAAGGCCTGGCGGGCCGGGCGCATGAGTTTATTGACCCAGGAAGCCTACGCAGAGAGCGTCGGCGAGCTGATTCGTCTCACGCCTAAAGAGGTGATTTTTCATCGTGTTACCGCTTACGCCAAGAAACCTATGCTGCTGGCACCCGACTGGTGTGCCTATCGCTGGGAGGGGTTAGTGGCCATCGTCAAGAACCTGGAACGCCTTGGCGGCCAGGGACATTATTTGACCGATTCGGCAGGTGATCAATTGTCGGTTTAGGCGCAAAAAACGTGAATAATTGAGCAATTAATTTAACGCATGGTTAATGAAAGGTTAAATAAGGAGGTATTTAACTTGCATATGCTTCAATTAGTTGCGCCCGTCATTCTAGGCGCTATTATGGGGTGAATTTTATTCTTGTCCCGTCAGCTTTTTTCGAGAGGTGCCTTAAGATGGCAACAGCCGAGTTAGAATCAATATTGGATCTCAACACACTTGAGCAGTACTGCAGCGCTATCGGTGCGGGTACTCTGCTAAAGAGTGTCGTCTTGTTTGAACAGTTGATGCCGGAGTATGTTGGCAACCTGGTCAACGCTAAGGAAGCACAAGACAAAGATACCTTATGTTCTGAGGCGCACAAGTTCAAAGGCGCTGCGGGTTCTGTGGGACTGAAACGTATCCAGCAGTATGCTCAGCTGCTGCAACACGGTGAGGCGGCCGAGTGGCCAGCCGAGCACGGCACCTGGCTGCAGGTGATCGTGGACAACGCCAGCCAGGATCTGGCCGAGCTGAAGGCTTACCTGGAATCTAAGGCCTAATAGGTCAAAGCCAGTAAGGCCAAGCCTGTACGCTAAAGCCTGTACATAAAAGCCAGCAAAGATTGATAGCGCCCTCGATGAGAGATCATCGGGGGCGTTTTTGTTTGTGCACTATTTGGCCGCTTTTGGGCAGCGCTTCACACTTCTGGCAAAAGAGAGGGTTAATCCCGGAGCAGCTTGTGCTAGAGTTAGATTGAGTAATTGAATGTAAATGGAAGTTGGTAATCGATTTTATGAAACATCTGCCGAGCCTGAAAAACCTTTACTATCTGGTCAATCTCTATCAGGAACAGAACTTTAATCGCGCGGCCAAGCTGTGCCACGTGAGCCAGTCGACCCTGTCGAGTGGGATTCAAAACCTGGAGGAGCAGCTGGGTCATCAACTGATCGAGCGCGATCACAAGTCCTTTATCTTCACCGCCATCGGCGAGGAAGTGGTGCAGCGCTCCCGCAAGCTGCTGACCGACGTCGACGATCTGGTGGAGCTGGTGAAGCACCAGGGCCAGCCGATGACAGGGGATATTCGCCTGGGCTGCATTCCCACCATCGCGCCGTTTCTGCTTAGCCGGGTGGTGAAACATTGCCAACAGGAATATCCCGAGCTGACGCTGTTCTTGAAGGAAGACACCACGGAGCGACTATTGGATGCTCTGGGTAAGGGCGAATTGGATCTGCTCCTGCTGGCCCTGCCGGCCGACACCAGTGGCTACCACAGCATGAAGGTGGGGATAGATCCCTTTAAACTGGTGATGCACAAGGAGCTTAGCAGTGAGGTGCCCCAGCCGATAGATTACAAGGCGCTACCCGATGAGAGCATCTTCCTATTGCAGTCAGAGCACTGTATTACCGGCCATGCCATCAGCGCCTGCAGCCTGGCCGATAGCGACAAGATCAACCCCTTCGCGGCGACGAGTCTGCACACACTGGTGCAGATGGTGAACAGCAAGCTGGGGACCACCTTCCTGCCACAGATGGCGATAGATGCGGGGATATTGAACGATACGGATCTCACCGCCCTGACGCCGCCGGGCGAGGCGCCTTACCGGGATATCGGCTTGGTCTGGCGTCAGACCTCCAGCCGTATCATGACCTTCAGAACCTTAGGTAAGGCGATTCAAAGCTTGTTGGAACAGGCGGAGGCGGAAAGTTAGCCCTAACTGTTGCTACCCTTGGGGGAAACGCCATACACCTCGATAGAGTGTTGTTTCCCCTTGAGTTTGATTGGACCAAGGTTGGTAAAGTCGTAGTGACTGTCGCCAGTGTCGATAAGCGACTGCAGTGAGCCTGAGATCAACATGCGTTGCCCCAGTGGGTTACACTGATCTTGAAGCCTCGCCAGGGTATTGAGCACGTCGCTGAAGAAGCTGATCTCCTGCTTCTGCACCCCAACCACAGCCGCCACCACCTGACCACAGTGGGCCGCCGCCTTGAACTTAGGCACGAAACCATACTGCTCTTCGAAGTACTTGCGCTGCCAGTTAAGTTGCTGGCTGAACTCATAATAAATATTGAAGCTGCGATCTTCTATGATGCCGTTTTCCAGCGGCCAGTGGATCAGCACGGCATCGCCCATGTAGCGATAGATCTCGGCGTCGTTGTTGACCACAGTGTCCGATAACAGGCTAAAGCAGTCCTGGATCAGGCGGCTGAAGCGATAGTCACCCAGAGATTCCGCGTGGGTGGTCGAGGCCACCATGTCCAGATAGAGAAACAGGCGCTGCTCGTACCTTGGCCTGTGGTATTTACCCAGGCCGATATTAAACAGAATACGTGGGCCGACCAAAAGCGCCATCTGCTCGATGAAGGCCAGGCCGACACGCACCACCACTAGGTAGATGATCAGGGCCTGGAACGAGGGGCTGTAGAGAATATGTGCGGTCAACATCTGCCTGAGGGTCGACATATGGTTCTCGATGGCCCACATGTTGAGGAACTGGGTCATATAGGCGAGGGTGGTCGCCCCAAGCAAGAGGAAGAGTCCCTTGAAGATCACCGAAAACAGATAGGGCAGGCGATTGATGGCGCTAAAGTCGGCGATCAGGTTCGACATCCAGTGCAGACTACCAAAGATGATCCCCATATAGATCGCCAGGGTCGCGAGATCGGCTGTGCCTACCGCCCATTGGGGCAGCTCTGGTGTTTGCGCATAGCGGAAAAACACAAAGGCCGCCATGGCAATAGCCCAAGCGAAAATGGCAAATATGAGCTTCTTTGCTTGAATGCGTGCTCTCACAGTGACAGAAAATTCCTAAATGCTGCACAAATCTCAGGATGCGCTAGTGTATAGAAAACACCCCTACAATTTCCAGTGATATTTGTGATCTAAGTCAAATGAAGTCTAGATGTGCCAAAAAAGCGACAAATTTATGTTGAACAAGTGTTAAGTGACCGTGGTGATTGTTTTTTTCTTGGGGGATGCTGACAGAAAGAGGCGCACTTTGTCGATTATCTAAAAGTCTAAAGTGTGAGAAATGACCCTTCTCTGTCACCCCTTTTAACTAGAAGGAAAATTGCGGTTCGAATCACCTTTAAATAGCGATTCGAATCGCCACGATTGGCCAGCTCAAATCGCCTAGAGATAGCGGCTCAAGATCTGCTGGGTGAAGGGGATCTTTAGATAGAAGCCCCGCGGGTTGGTGAGTTTAACCTGACCATCTTGCGCTATGCTCTGGGTCAGTGCGCGGCTGTTGGCGCCTTTGGGCCTGAGCTGCAATACCTCGCCGTGACGGGCAGTGATCTGCTCGACCTTGCCTAAGGCGATAAGCTCCATGATCTCTTCCCAGTCCTGACGTATCTGCGCCATCTCTTCTTCGCTCGGGGTCCAGAGGATGGGGCTGCCGATGCGCCGCTCACCAATCGGCTTGTGGCGAATGCCCTCCACCGGGATCCACAGCACCCGCTGTAACTTATGATATACCAGACTCTCCTGCCATCTGAGGCCATTGATATTCATCAGCGGCGCGACAGTGACATAGGTGGTCTCTAGCGGCTTACCCGATTCATCCACAGGAATGGTTTTGAGCTCGACGCCGAGGTGGAGAAAGTCCTGCTCCGGCTTAGAGCCGGCGGTGGCCCCCAGTTCGAGCTCGATAAGCTGGCCTATCCAGCCTTTGTCCCGTTTCAGGTTGCTCGGCACGGCGACATGGTGAAGCTCGGCCAGCTGGCCCAGTGTGAGTCCGGCCATCTCCTGGGCACGCTGCATCAGCTCGTCGAGGGATTCGGGGGGAAGAATTTTACTTTTCATGGGGAGGGATTTTACCCGAGTTATGCACTTAATCAATCGAGGTTAAAAATTGTTCGATCTTTTTAGGACAGGGAGATCCTTGAGCCTTTTTAAATTAAGTGACTGAAAAACATCGTTTTAGCCATATTGTTCATTTAGGAACATCGCGAGTTATTTAAGTTACTCTGTGATTTCCCCACCCTTTCCAACACACTTATCCACAGATTTATTGGATAACTGAATAAGTCTGTCACAGGGCAGAATAAAAAAACCCTTGTCAAGGGGATTTTGATGACATTTTTCCGCTGTCAGAGTCGATAAATCTATTTATCTGTGAATAACCTTTGGGGACTTTATGTGGTTTTTTACTTGACACAGGCTTTGGGTGTTTTTTGTGCGATCTCTAAGTGTGAACAAATGATCTCACAGTGTGAACAATTAATTATTATTTAATTACAATTGCTTATTTATTAAATCTCGGCTGACATCTGCTTGGGTTTTGATCCGAGATTTGGCTGAATTGACAATTTTAACTGAGTTTCAAACAGAGATATCCACAGATTTTGTGGATATCCTCCGGTTTGCTCGCCAGGCTCTGTTGATAAAAGTAAAAATTTTAGTTTTTTATCCAAACAATATCTGTTAATGGGGAATTGCCGCCGACGCCGCTTTGTGAAACAATCGATTCATTAGATTATTTCATTTTGGAGTCCATGTGATTGATAGTGACGGCTTTCGTGCAAATGTAGGCATCATTATCTGTAATCGCTTTGGGCAGGTGATGTGGGCCAGAAGATTTGGTCAACATTCCTGGCAATTTCCGCAAGGTGGCGTGGATGAAGGCGAAAGCGCCGAGCAAGCCATGTATCGGGAGTTGTATGAAGAAGTTGGGTTAAGGCCTGAACATGTGCAAGTGTTAACCTCAACTCGTTCCTGGTTGCGTTATAGATTACCTAAACGGTTAATTAGGCAAGATAGTAAACCCTTATGTATCGGACAGAAACAGAAGTGGTTTCTATTACAATTGAAGAGTCAGGAGTCTGCCATCGATCTGGCGGCCAGCGGCCACCCGGAGTTTGATGACTGGCGTTGGGTCAGTTACTGGTATCCGGTCAGACAGGTGGTATCCTTTAAACGAGACGTGTACCGCAAGGTAATGAAAGAGTTTGCGCCGACGGCCTTACCGTTTCAGGCTCAGGAAAATACTCAAAGCGGCAGAAGAAGAGGTCGCCGCAGGTAGCTAAGATGGCAAGCAATAGAGGGAGAGGTAGGCTGTGTTAAAGACGCTCAGAGACATCACTCAGGCAGTAGCCGCAGCCGATGATCTTCAATCAGCCCTCTCTTTGCTAGTCCGCCAGACCAAGTCGGCGATGGAGACCCAGTGCTGCTCCATCTATATCCTGGAAGAGCAGGAGCTGGTGCTGTCGGCCACCGATGGCCTAGACCCCAGAGCCGTGGGCAAGGTCAAGATGCCCATGAGCCAGGGCTTGGTCGGCCTGGTAGCCGAACGTGAAGAGCCGGTCAACTTGGCCGATGCCCAGCAACACCCCAGATTTAAACTATTCACCGAAGTCGACGAGGAAGATTTTCGTGCCTTTCTTGCCGTCCCCATTATCTATCAGAAATTAATCCTAGGCGTGCTGGTGGTGCAGCAGGCCGATGCGCGCCAATTTAGCGAGGCCGAAGAGGCCTTCCTGATGACGCTCGCCGCCCAGTTGGCGGTGGCGGTGCGCGAGCAGCGTAAGAAAGCCGAGGTGAAATCGGCGCCGGACAAGTGTGTCTATACCGGCACCTCGGCGGCTAGCGGCGTGGTGATCGCCCACGCCATGGTGCTGGGGGGCGAGATCCCCCTCGAGCAGCAGGGGCGTCGCACTAAGCAGGTCGACGAAGAACTGCTAGCCCTGAGTCAGGCGCTGGATGCCTGTCGCAACACCCTCAGCGCCCTGTCCCAGCGCTTCGATGGCGAGAATGAGAAAGAGGTGCAGTCTATCTTCTCCGCCCTGCAACTGTTGCTAGATAATACCAGCCTGGGCGGTGAATATGGGCGGGAGATCCAGGCGGGCTGGACGGCTATCTCGGCGGTGAGCCGGGTGTCGCTGCGCTACATAGATCATTTCCAGCAGATGCAAGACCCCTACATGCAGGAGCGGGCGACGGATATCCGCGATCTGGGCCAGAGGGTGCTGCGTGAGCTGATCGAGCCGCAGAAGATGCAGCTTGAACTGGATGTGCCCGTGATTTTGGTGACCAAGGAAGCCACGGCGACCATGCTCGCCGAGTTCCCCCAGCACAAGCTGGTGGGCATTGTCACAGAGCTTGGCGGGGTGAACTCCCACGCGGCTATCTTAGCGCGCGCCTTCGGTGTCCCGGCGGTGATAGGTGTCGAGGGGATCCTCAATGCCGGTATCGATGGCAAGCAGCTGATCCTGAACGCTAATCGCGGACAGGTGTTGATCTCGCCCACACCGACGCTGATCGGAGAGTATCGCAGCCTGATCTCCGCGGAGAAGGCGTTGCAGAAACGCTATGCCGAGGAGCTGTCTAAGCCTGCCATGACCTTAGATGAGCGCCGAATTCATCTCTATCTCAACGCCGGGCTGTTAAGCAGTCTGGCCTCGGAGATCGCCGAGGGCGCCGACGGTGTCGGCCTGTATCGCACCGAGATCCCCTTTATGCTGCAGACCCGCTTCCCTAGCGAGGCCGAACAGGTCGAGGTCTATCGTCAGGTGTTGGATGCGGCGCTTGGGCGTCCCGTGGTGATGCGCACCCTGGATGTGGGCGGTGACAAGCCATTGTCTTATTTGCCTATTATCGAGGAAAATCCATTTCTTGGCTGGCGCGGGATCCGTCTGACGCTGGATCATCCCGAGCTGTTTCTGGTGCAGCTAAGAGCCATGCTCAATGCTTCGGGCGGCGGTGAACAGCTGCATATTCTGTTGCCCATGGTCTGCTGTTTGGATGAGATAGATCAGGCCATCGCCTACCTGGAGCAGGCTTATCTCGAGGTGAAGCAAGATGTTCATCCAGACCTGCAGCGGCCTAAGATAGGCATAATGCTGGAGGTGCCTGCGTTGCTGTTTCAGCTCGAAGAGGTGGCCAAACGGGTCGACTTTATTTCTGTCGGCTCGAACGACCTGACCCAATATCTGCTGGCGGTCGATAGAAACAATCCAAGAGTCAGTACCCTGTATGACTCCTATCATCCTGGGATCTTACGGGCGCTGACCCAGGCGAGGCTGGCGTGCCGGGAGTATCGCCTGCCGATCAGCGTCTGTGGCGAGCTGGCCGGCGAACCCATGGGCGTACTGTTGTTGGTTGCCATGGGCTATACCCAGCTGAGTATGAACCAGGGCAGTCTTGCCAAGATAAACTATCTGATCCGCCGGGTGTCCTATCAGGACTTGAGCGAGCTGCTTGCCCAGGCACTGTCACTCACCAACGGCTTCGAGGTACGGGAGCTACTCACGCTCTATCTGAAAGAGAAAAGTCTGGATGAATTCCTATAAGTGAGTTTCTGTAATTGAGTCGCGACTGTGAGTGGTCGGCAATTTCAATCTGTCGGTAATTCCTTTAAGCTAATGCCTCCTTTCGCCACTGCCGTCGAGGTTACATGTTCACCATAGTTGTCAGTTGTATTGCCCTGGGGGCCTTCATCGGTTTTATGGCGGGCCTGTTAGGCATCGGTGGTGGCGTGATAGCCGTACCTGTATTGCTGTTTCTTCTGCCCATGGCGGGCGTAGTGCCAGAGCATTTGACCCATGTGGCCATTGCCACCTCGTTGGCGGCGATCATCCTAACCGGCGCCTCATCGGCCCGGGCCCATCATGCCCGCGGTAATATTCCCTGGCATCTACTCACCATCATGCTGCCGGGATTGATAGTCGGCGCCCTGTCGGCAGGCTTTATCTCCTCGTTGTTTTCCGCTCAGCTACTCAAGCAGGTCTTTGCCGGCTTCTTGGTGTTGATGGCGCTGCAGATGGTGTTTCCCTTTAAGGCGGCCGATGGCGAGCGTAGCTTGCCCGCGAGTCCCTATCTGTTTGTTACCGCAATGTTTGTCGCCATCATAGCCGCACTAATGGGCATAGGCGGCGGCATCTTGTTTATCCCATTCTTGACCTGGTGCGGCGTGCAGATGCGCCACGCCATAGGTTTCTCCTCGGTGACAGGGCTGATGATCGCCCTGTTTGGTAGTCTCAGCTATGTGTTTGCTGGCTGGGCGACTCAAGGGCTGCCCGAATACACCCTGGGCTATATCTATCTGCCCGCCTTGTTCGGCATCGTCTGCACCTCTATGCTGACGGCGCCACTGGGGGCGAAGGCGGCCAGTGTCTGGCCGACGGCAAGATTGAAGAAAATATTCGCCGTCATGTTATTCTTTACCGGGATCAAGTTAGCCCTCAGCTAGACATGGCCGTAAAAAAGCGGTTGATAGAACAAAGGCTCGGCTAAAGCTAGATTAAGACTCGATTAGGGAAGGGTGCTAAAGTCCCCATCCAAGCAACAATGATAAGTAGGATAAGATGAAACAGTATTTGGCATTATGTGAACGAATCATCAATGAGGGCGTCTGGGTTGAAAATGAGCGCACGGGAAAGCGCTGTTTAACCGTGATCAATGCCGATCTGGAATACGATGTGGCCGCCAACGAGTTTCCCCTGATCACCACCCGTAAGAGTTTCTGGAAAGGGGCGATTGCCGAGCTGCTGGGTTACCTCAGGGGCTATGACAATGCCGCCGACTTCAGAAAATTGGGTGCCAAGACCTGGGATGCCAACGCCAATGAAAACAGCGCCTGGCTGAATAACCCTCACCGTAAGGGTCATGACGATATGGGCCGGGTGTACGGGGTGCAGGGCAGAGCCTGGGCTAAGCCAGATGGCGGCGCAGTGGATCAGCTGAGAAAGATAGTCGATAACCTGTCTAAAGGGGTCGATGATCGCGGCGAGATCTTAAGCTTCTACAATCCAGGTGAATTTCATATGGGCTGTCTGCGTCCCTGCATGCACACCCATAACTTCTCTTTGCTGGGTGATACCTTATATCTCAACAGTTTCCAGCGCTCCTGCGACGTTCCCCTAGGGCTTAACTTCAATCAGGTGCAGGTGTTTGCCCTGCTGGCGATAGTGGCGCAGATCACAGGTCATAAGCCGGGTAAGGCCTACCATAAGATAGTCAATGCGCACATCTATGAAGACCAGTTACCCCTGATGCAGGAGGTGCAGCTCAAGCGCGAGCCATTCCCATCGCCTAAGCTAAGCATCAATCCGGATATCAAGTCGCTGGAAGATCTTGAGACCTGGGTCACCATGGACGATTTCGAGGTGACTGGCTATCAGCACCACGAGGCGATTCAGTATCCCTTCTCTGTCTAAGGCTCATGCTTAAGACTGAGGAATTTCTGAGGTAAGGCGCGGTAGACTCTTTGTGAGTCGCCGCGCTTTATTAATTTATTCTGCATAAAAAATCCCCCTTTAAACCAGAAACTCCCTGTGATCCCCGTCACAGATGGCTTTAATCGCCACTCCCGCTAAGTAAAACTGCATGCTATTGATTAGTCCGTGGTGACTGACTACACTTAACACCTCGGAATTACCGATGTTTAATGCCGATGCAAACGATTATTCAGCTAGGTTGCATTCCGCTAGACTCAATACATTAAGTGTTTTTGGAGTTTATTTATGGAAAAGGCGATTAGAAATTTTCTCAGCCAGGAATCGGCCGGTGGCATCTTATTGATGGCGGCCGTTATCTTGGCGATGATCATGGCGAACTCCCCGCTATCAGGTCTGTATCAAGGCTTCCTGCACACAGAGATGCAGGTGCGCGTGGGCAGTCTGGATATTGATAAGACGCTGATCCACTGGATTAACGACGGCCTGATGGCGTTGTTTTTTATGTTGATCGGCCTAGAAGTTAAGCGTGAGCTGCTGGAAGGCGCTCTGTCGAGCCGTGAGCAGGCATCCTTGCCAACCTTTGCCGCCATAGGTGGCATGATCTTCCCCGCGGCGATCTATCTGATCTTTAACTATGCCGACTCTATTACTCAGGTGGGCTGGGCTATTCCTGCCGCTACCGATATCGCCTTCGCGCTGGGTATCATGGCGCTGCTGGGTAGCCGAGTGCCGGTGGCGCTTAAGGTGTTCCTGCTGGCGCTGGCCATCATAGATGACCTTGGTGTAGTGGTGATCATCGCGATGTTCTATAGCACAGATCTCTCGGCGATCAGCTTAGTCGTTGCCGCGCTGGCGATAGTGATCTTGGTGGGGTTAAATCGTAAGGGGGTGACCGCGCTGGCTCCTTATGGGGTGGTGGGCCTGATCCTCTGGATAGCCGTGCTCAAATCTGGGGTACACGCTACCCTGGCCGGTGTGATCATCGCATTCTGTATTCCGCTGCGGGCCAAAGATGGTAGTTCACCGTCAGAGCATCTGGAACATAGCCTGCACCCATGGAGCACCTTTGTCATATTGCCTATCTTTGCCTTCGCCAATGCCGGGGTCGACCTGTCGGGCATGAGCCTTGGGGATCTGCTCTCTCCTGTGCCTGTGGGTATCGCACTTGGCCTACTGCTGGGTAAACCGCTTGGAGTACTGCTGTTTAGCTTCGTGGCGGTCAAGCTTAAGCTGGCTGCATTGCCTGATGGTATGGGCTGGCGTCATATCGCCCCGGTAGCCGTGATGTGTGGTATCGGCTTTACCATGTCGATGTTCATCTCATCCCTGGCCTTTATCGGTGATGGCGAGGTCTACGGCGATCTGGCGAGGCTCGGCATTCTGACCGGGTCGATCATGTCGGCGGTGATAGGATATTTTTGGTTATCTAAGGTGCTTCCAGAGAAAGGAGAAAAATCATGAAAAAACTCGTCGTGACACTCATGCTCTCACTCGGCTTGACCGGGGGCGCCTATGCCAGCCAGCTAGAGGCGTGCGATAAAGATGTTAACAGCGTCGCCTGTCAGCATTACTTGGAGGGGGTTGTCGACGGTGCCCTCATGTTTAAGCCCAAGTCTATGGGTAAGCGGGTCGAGACCAATGGGTATGAGTCCCGCGCGCTCAAGTACCGTAGTGGCAAGCGCTTCGAAGAGGCCAACCGCACCTATTGTGAGGGGCGCCTGCCCGATCGCGACAGCCTGGTGCAGGGACTCTCCGAGGCCGTCGAGGCCGGTAAGCTAGATTCGATAGAGACGCTAAGCGAAGTCATGTACAGCATGATGGATTGCCAACGCCTTAAATAGCAGGAGAGACGCGAGCCTTGATGTCGCATCTGAACTACAACCATCTCTATTATTTCTGGATGGTGCATAAGAAGGGCTCGGTGGCCAAGGCCGCCGAAACCTTATGTTTGACCCCGCAGACGGTGACCGGGCAGATCCGCGTACTGGAGCAGCGCCTCAACGGCACCCTGTTTAAGCGGGTGGGGCGTAATCTTGAGCCCACCGAGCTGGGCGAACTGGTGTTTCGCTACACCGATAAGATGTTCAGCCTCAGCTATGAGATGTTAGATATCCTGAATTATCAAAAGGATAACAATATTTTGTTCGAGGTGGGTATCGCCGATGCACTCTCTAAGGCGCTAGCCAGTCGAGTGCTGCTCTCGGTTGTGCCCAGCGATGGCTCCATGCATCTTGCCTGTTATGAGGCGACCCATGAGAGCCTGATGGAGCGCTTAAGGGCCCACAAGCTGGATATGATCCTATCCGACTGCGCCGGTGAGTCGCTCAAGTATCCGGAGATCCTATCGAAGAAGCTTGGCGAGTGCGGCGTAGCGTTTTTCTCTTCGACCACCTACGACAAACCCTTTCCCGCCTGTTTGGAGGAGGGCAAGTTGTTGATCCCGGGGAAACGTACCTCGCTCGGTCAGCAGTTACATCACTGGTTCGATGAGAATGGCCTGGATGTCACCATACTAGGTGAGTTCGATGATGCGGCCATGATGAAGGCGTTTGGCTTCTTCAAACAGGGGATCTTCGTGGCGCCCTCCATCTATAAGCAAGATATTCTCGCCCACGACATGCAGATTCTAGGTGAGACTGACGATATCAAGGAGGTCTACCATGTGATGTTTGCCGAGCGGATGATCCAACATCCGGCGGTAAAATCCCTGCTGGAAACCGACTTTAGCGATCTCTTCGCCGGCAAGGATCTCGAGGTGGAGCGGCTATAAAACGGTGTGAAGCCGGCGGCCTAACTGGTACACTATCGCCAATCGAAAATAAGGGAGTAGTTGTGTGTCAGAGCCAATGAACATAGCCAGAGTAAGATGGGCGTGCCGACGGGGCATGTTAGAGCTTGATGTATTGTTTCAACCCTTTGTTGAGACCCAATATGAACAGCTGTCTATAGATGATAAGGCGGTTTTCGTTCGTCTGTTAGAGTGTGAAGATCCTGAGTTGTTTGCCTGGTTTATGGGCCATGAGGCCTGTCCAGACCCGCTGCTTGCCGAGATGGTGGTCAAAGTTCGTGGCCGGGCGGCGCCATAACTTTCACCTGACAGCCTCCTTCGACCAGCGACTCTCGCTGGTCTGTTTCGCGGCCCTGTGCCTGAGTGCTTTTCTGGTCTGGCCGCCAATTGCCTCTCTCTGGTTTCTCACCCTCAAGTATGGCCTGTTAACGGCTACAATCACTTTCTTCCTCTATCAGTTTATTGCGCTAAGACGTTGGTCTCTTGCCTTCTGGCTGGATGAGTCGGGCAGAATTGGTCTACTCCGCGACGAGTTAGATTCGCATACGCAAGTGCAGCAGGTTGACGAAGCAAGCGAGCAACATCTTAGTTATCGCAGGATTTGGGTGAGCCCCTTGGTGGTGCTGTTCTGGTTATACGAGGGAGAGCAGAAACGCCTGGTTATCTTATGGCGGGATATGTTTGACGACACAGGTTATCGGCACCTGTGCCGTCTGCTACTAAGGTTTGGCTAACGACCTTACTGCTATTGCTCTGGATGCAATATGGTTGGTAGCGGATTATTACTCTTGTTGGGATGGTCGATATTGTAATGCAGGCCGCGGCTTTCCTTACGCTCCATAGCGCAGCGGATGATCAGCTCAGCGACCTGGACCAGGTTACGCAGCTCCAGTAAGTTGTTACTCACGCGGAAGTTGCTGTAGTACTCCTGGATCTCCTGCTGCAGCATGGCGCAGCGGCGCAGGGCGCGCTCGAGGCGCTTGTCTGAACGCACAATCCCTACGTAGTCCCACATGAACAGACGTAGCTCGTGCCAGTTGTGGGCGATCACTACCTCTTCATCCGAGTTCGATACCTTACTCTCATCCCAGGCGGGCAGAGTACCCGGCATCGGGATCTTGGCCAGCTGGCTCTCGATATCTTCGGCCGCCGCGCGGGCAAACACCAAGCACTCCAGCAGCGAGTTGCTGGCCAGACGGTTGGCGCCATGCAGGCCGGTGTAGGCCACTTCGCCGATGGCGTAGAGCCCATTGAGATCTGTCTGACCATGCAGGTCAGTCATCACGCCGCCGCAGGTATAGTGGGCTGCGGGTACCACAGGGATAGCATCTTTGGTGATATCTATTCCCAGTTCCAGACAGCGTCTATAGATAGTGGGGAAATGCTTGATGACAAAGTCGGCCGGCTTGTGGCTGATATCCAGGTAGACGCAGTCGACACCTAAGCGTTTCATCTCATAGTCGATGGCGCGGGCCACGATGTCGCGGGGCGCGAGTTCGCCGCGCTCGTCGAAGTCTGGCATGAAGCGGCTGCCATCGGGACGCTTAAGGTAGGCGCCTTCACCGCGTAGTGCCTCGGTCAACAAAAAGTTGCGGGCATCGGCGTGGTAGAGACAGGTGGGGTGGAACTGGTTGAACTCCATGTTGGCCACCCGGCAGCCCGAGCGCCAGGCCATGGCGATGCCATCGCCCGAGGCGATATCTGGGTTCGAGGTATATTGGTACACCTTAGAGCTGCCACCTGTGGCCAGTGCGACGAAGCGAGCCTTAACGGTTTCCACATGCTCTTCGTTACGGTTCCACACATAGGCGCCGAGGACGCGGTTGCCCGGGCGCTTGAGCTTACGTGTGGTGATAAGGTCGATGGCGTTGTAGCGCTCAAGTACCTTGATATTGGGGTGACTCAGGGCGCGCTCCTGTAGCGTCACCTGCACCTCTTTACCCGTAGCATCGGCCGCGTGCAGGATGCGTCTGTGGCTATGGCCACCTTCGCGGGTCAGATGATAGGGCGCCTTGCTCTCGTCGCCGTCGGCGGTTTCTTCTTTATCGAAGGCGACGCCGCAGTGAATCAACCACTCCATGGCGCTCTTGGCGTTTTCGGCGGTAAAGGTCACAACTTCTTCATCGCATAACCCGGCCCCGGCGATCAAGGTATCGGTGACGTGAGATTCGATGGTATCCTCTTCATCGAACACTGACGCGATACCGCCCTGGGCGTAGTAGGTTGAGCCTTCGCTGAGTGGGCCTTTGGAGAGTAAGATAACGTTTGATTTTTCAGCCAGATGTAGCGCTAAAGTCAGACCAGCAGCCCCGCTGCCGATAACCAAAACGTCAGATTGATGTTCAACTACTTGTTTCATCAGGTATCATGGTAAGTTATGCGAGTATTGTCTATGGTAAACCAAGACGCCATTTATGGATACTGATCTCGCCGTAGAAAATAAATGCGGATATCGCAATTTTTTTTAGAACTTTTTCGATGTGGGCTAGTCTACATATGTGAATATGATTCGAGCGACTGAGAAATCAGCATTTTAGATTTAGGAGTAGTCGGCTCGGATGAGTGGACAGATAAGTGATCAACAACTCGTTGAGCGAGTGCAACAAGGAGATAAAAACGCTTTTAACCTGCTGGTACATAAATACCAGAGCAAAGTGATTAATCTGATTGCCCGTTATGTGCGTAATCAGGCCGACGTGGCAGATGTGGCACAGGAAGCCTTTATCAAAGCTTATCGTGCGTTGCCTAACTTTAGGGGTGAGAGTGCGTTTTATACTTGGTTGTATCGCATCGCGGTTAATACCGCGAAAAATCATTTAGTGGCACAGGGCAGGCGAGCGCCTGCCAACGATGTCGATGCGGAAGAGGCCGAATATTACGACGGCAGTGATGCGCTAAAGGAGTTTGCCTCCCCTGAGCGTCTCATGTTGTCAGATGAGATTCAGAAAGTGGTCTTCGATACACTCGATACCTTGCCGGAAGAATTGAAGATGGCTATCTCTCTGCGTGAGCTCGATGGCATGAGTTATGAAGAGATTGCCAATGTGATGGAGTGTCCAGTAGGCACAGTACGTTCACGTATCTTTAGGGCACGTGAAGCCATCGATAAGAAGTTGCAGCCTTTGCTGGAACGATGAAGCATTTTATTCGATACACTAAATTTATATGGGTGATAAATGGATAAGTTAGGTCAGGAATGGGTTTCCGCTGCCGTTGATGGTGAAATCGACGAGCAGGAGTTGGCGCAACTCGCCGCCGATACGGATTCACATGAGAAGTGGCGTGATTATCACATGATAGGTGATGCTATGCGTGGTGAGTTGCCCGCTGCGATCAATCTCGATCTCAGTGCCAACATTGCCGCAGCGATAGAGCTTGAGCCTAGTATCCTTGTGCCTAAGCGTGTCGAAACGCCTGAGGTGGCGCCTCAACGTCAACTTGCGAGTGTGGTGCCGCTATTTAAGCAGTTTGGTCAATATGCCATCGCCGCCAGCGTCGCCTTGGTCGCCGTGATCGGCGTGCAGAATTATAATCAGGGTGGCGTCGAAGATGCGCCTATGCCAGTGCTCAATACCCGTCCGCTGATTGGCAGCGCGTCGCCTGTGAGCCTACAGACTAGCCCGGTACAACAGAATCAAAGTTATACCAATGAGCGTGTGATGGAGCAGCGTCATCGCATCAACACCTATATTCAAGATCATATGCTGCAGCAAAGATTGAATAACAGTGCCAATATAGACGACAATGGTGAGCTCACGCCTATCCCGGTGAATCACTAAAAGCTATTTATACTGGTCACACTGACTATACTCTTTGTGTCGATTGGTATTATTAAGGAGTTAGCTTGCGTCTTATTTGGTTGGCCCTGTTAGTCCTCGTCTTCCCTGCCAGCGCGCAGGAAGAGTTGTCCGCAAAGGCTTGGCTCGAAAACATGAGCCTCGCCTTGAAAGGGCAAGAATTCAAGATGTCCCTGATCCATCTGCAAGCGGATCACATTCGCCCCCTGGTTTATCTTCACGGCAAGGTCGACGACCATGAAGTTGCTTTTCTCGAGCACCTCAATGGTCCGCCAAAAAATGCCGTGCGCGTGGGCAATACAGTTACCTTCATCGAACACGACCAACCCGCCTATAGCGTGCGCGCCGAACGTATTCAAGGCGTGTTGCCGCCTGCGTTTGCCGGCGTTATCTCTGATCTAGAGTCGGGTTATCAGTTTGTCCTGGGTGGACGTTCGCGTCTGGCTGGGCGTCCCAGCCAGTTAGTGCGCATCATCCCCAACGATGATAATCGCTATAGCTATCAGGTATGGCTGGATATGGATACCTATCTGCCGCTACGTTACGACATGCTGAACCTTGAGAAGCAGCTGCTGGAGCAGGTGCTGGTGGTAGAGCTCATCGTTCTTGACGATGCGCCAGCGATTCTGCGTGAAGCCTATAAGCAGGATTGGCCCGAGATCATGCCACAGCCCCAGCGTGAGCAGGCCGACAACTGGCAGTTCAAATGGTTGCCTCAAGGTTTTAAGATCTTAGTCAAAGATAATCACAGACTCATTGGCAGCCACGAGGCGGTCGAGTATATCGCCCTGAGCGATGGTCTGGTGAACATCTCTGTGTATGTGGCCAGAGCCGGCGAGACGGCGCTGCCCGACGAGCTGATGACCCGTAACGGTCTCTCTTTGGCCGCCGAGCGTGTCGGCAATGCCGAGGTGGTTGCCGTGGGCAAGGTGCCGGCCGAGACACTCAGCCGCATCGCTAAAAGCATCACCATAGAGTGATCCCGCTATGATGGAAGAAACCGCCACAGTGATCAGGTGCCCGGGCGATGGCTGGGTCACGGTCGAAGTGAAAGTTAAAAACGCCTGTAATCATTGCGACAACAATGACACCTGCGGCACATCCGCCGTGTCTAAGGCCTTCTCGCCCAAGGTGCAGCGCTTCTCGCTGCAAAGCGACACCCTGTATGAACCCGGTGAGCTGTTAAAACTCGGCCTGCCCGAGAGCGTGATCTTAAAGGCGGCCGCCATCGTCTACCTCATGCCGCTGGCTGGCCTGTTTATTGGCGCCACCTTAGGACATTTCCTTGCTGGCCTGGCAGGAGTGTCGAGCAGCGATCTGCTGACTATCGCCCTTGGGCTGAGCGGCGCGGCAAGCGCCTGGTGGCTGGGTCGGCGCTGGGCAAAATCGCTGGAGATCAACAGTCAGCCGGTGATCCTCTCCCGCCTTGGCCAGGCCATAGACGGTATTTCCCCAGCCAACTAGTCTATTATTTTCATTGCCCGATGGATTCCAATTGGTATTAGTTTAGCGATCGGGTACAATTCGGCACTTTTAGATCAATTTCAATTTCGAGTTTAGTCATTTCGCACAATGAAGCATATTAGAAACTTTTCGATTATTGCCCATATTGACCATGGCAAATCAACCCTTTCTGACCGTCTTATTCAAGAGTGCGGCGGCCTGTCTGACCGTGAGATGGCGGCGCAGGTATTGGACTCAATGGATCTCGAGCGTGAGCGCGGCATTACCATTAAAGCCCAGAGTGTGACTCTCGATTACAAAGCTAAAGATGGTGAAACCTATCAGCTGAACTTCATCGATACCCCAGGTCACGTGGACTTCTCCTATGAAGTATCACGCTCGCTGGCTGCCTGTGAAGGCGCCCTCTTGGTGGTCGATGCCGGTCAAGGTGTTGAGGCTCAGACCCTGGCAAACTGTTATACCGCGCTGGATATGGATCTGGACGTGGTGCCTGTACTGAACAAGATAGACCTTCCCCAGGCAGACCCAGAGCGTGTCGCCGAGGAGATTGAGGATATCGTGGGTATCGAGGCCGCCGATGCGGTGCGCTGCTCGGCCAAGACAGGTTTAGGTATCAGCGACGTACTGGAAACCATCGTGGCTCAGATCCCGCCACCAGAAGGTGACCCTGAAGCGCCGCTGCAGGCGTTGATCATCGACTCTTGGTTCGACAGCTACCTGGGCGTCGTTTCCTTGGTGCGTATCAAGCACGGTGTGCTCAAGAAGGGTGACAAGTTCAAGGTGATGTCGACCGGCCAGACCCATACGGCCGATCGCGTCGGTATCTTCACGCCTAAGCAGACAGACACGGCTCAGCTGAGTACCGGTGAAGTGGGCTTCGTGATTGCGGGTATCAAAGAGATCCACGGCGCGCCTGTGGGTGATACTTTGACGCTGGCCAAGAATGGCGCCGACAAGCCGCTGCCTGGTTTTAAGAAGGTGAAGCCACAGGTTTATGCCGGTGTATTCCCTATCTCGACTGACGACTATGAGAACTTCCGTGACGCGCTCAACAAGCTGAGCCTGAACGATGCCTCTCTCTTCTTCGAGCCGGAAACCTCATCGGCACTGGGCTTTGGTTTCCGTATCGGTTACCTGGGTCTGCTGCACATGGAGATCATTCAGGAGCGTCTCGAGCGCGAATATAACCTGGATCTGATCACCACGGCACCGACCGTAGTCTATGAGGTGGTAACCACCAAGGGCGAGACTATCTACGTCGATAACCCATCGGATCTTCCGCCGATGAACAACATCGAAGAGATGCGTGAGCCTATCGTTGAGACCAACATCCTGGTACCTAAAGAGTACTTGGGTAACGTGATCACCCTGTGTATCGAGAAGCGCGGCGTGCAGACCAACATGGTCTACCACGGCAACCAGGTGGCGATCACCTATGATATGCCGATGGCCGAGGTGGTGATGGACTTCTTCGACCGCTTGAAGTCGACCAGCCGCGGTTATGCGTCGCTGGAATATAACTTCAAACGCTTCGAGGCGGCAGACATGGTGCGTCTGGATGTACTGATCAACGGCGATCGCGTCGATGCCCTAGCGATGATCCTGCACAAGGCCAACGTGCGTTACCAAGGCCTAGCCTTGGTAAACAAGATGAAGGAACTGATCCCAAGACAGATGTTCGATATCGCGATTCAGGCGGCCGTCGGCAGCCAGATCATCGCCCGTTCATCGGTCAAGGCCCTGCGTAAAGACGTAACCGCTAAGTGTTACGGCGGCGACGTCTCCCGTAAGAAGAAGCTGCTGCAGAAGCAGAAAGAGGGTAAGAAGCGCATGAAGCAGGTGGGCAACGTCGAAGTTCCACAAGAGGCCTTCCTCGCCGTGCTGAAGATCAATGAGTAATCACTTTTTAGTTAATAATTGTTAATAGTGATTGATAATGAGCGCCGCGGTTTGCGGCGCTTTGTTTGTTACAGTATAAATGGGCTAATGGCCTGCTAGGCAGGCGATAAATCCCTTATTTTGCTGGAGCATTTTTCAGGAGTTAGTTAGCGTATGGCAGCTTATTTTTCCCTTATTCTGGTCTTGGTGACCCTAGGCAGCGGCCTGATCTGGATGTTCGATGCCTTAGTCTTAGCGCCTAAGCGTCAGCAGAAGCTGGCCATGGCACAGGCGGCCAACCAGGAGATTAGCGAAGAGAGCGCCGAAAAAATCGTGCGTGAGTCCGCCATAGTGGAGACCTCGCGTTCTATTTTTCCGGTTATCGCTTTCGTGTTGATCCTACGCTCTTTTATCTATGAGCCTTTCCAAATTCCTTCGGGATCTATGATGCCAACCCTGCTGGTGGGCGACTTCATCCTGGTGGAAAAATTTAGCTATGGGCTGAAAGATCCTGTGTGGCGTAGCAAGCTTATCGAAACGGGCAAGCCACAGCGCGGTGACGTGGCGGTATTTAAATACCCAGAAAACCCGCAGATCGACTACATCAAGCGTGTCATCGGCCTACCGGGGGATCGCATCGTCTATCGTAACAAGGACCTCTATATTCAGAAGGCCTGTCCTGAGGGGCAGAGCGAGTGTCCTAAGCTTGAGAAGATAGAGCGCGCCGGTGTCAACCAGGGCGAATATACCCAGGATAATATCCCATTGCTGCGCTACAAGGAGCAGCTGGGCGATGTGACCCACGATATCCTGATCAACCCAGGACGCGGCGAGCCGACCTCTTACTATTTCCGTGAGGGTAACCTGGCGGTGGGCGAGTTTGTTGTGCCTGAAGGTCAGTATTTCATGATGGGTGACAACCGCGACAACAGCACAGACTCACGCTTCTGGGGCTTCGTGCCCGAGGCCAATCTGGTCGGCAAGGCGGTAGCGATCTGGATTAGTTTTGAATTTGAGCGTAAGCCGTCGGACTTTTTACCGACTTGGGTACCGACAGGCGTACGCTTTAACCGTGTAGGCGGAATTGTGTAGATGGAACCCATTAAGAATCTACCGCGTTTGGGTAGAATATTAGGTTATCAATTTCAGCAGATCGCGCTGCTGGAGCAGGCGTTAACTCACCGCAGTGCGGCGAGTAAGCATAACGAAAGACTGGAGTTTTTAGGCGACTCTATTCTCTCTATCGTCATCTCTGACGCCTTGTATCATCAGTTTCCCAAGGCGACCGAGGGCGACCTGAGCCGGATGCGCGCCACCCTAGTATGCGGCAAGATGCTGGCGGAGATCGCCAAGGAGTTTAAGCTTGGCGATTATCTCAAGCTGGGCCCTGGTGAGCTCAAGAGTGGTGGTTTTCGTCGTGAGTCTATCCTGGCCGACGCTATGGAGGCGATCATAGGTGCCATCTATCTGGACGCCGATATCGAAACCTGTCGCACTTTAGTACTAAACTGGTATAAGAGCCGCCTTGCGGTGATCGAGCCGGTCAATCAGAAAGATCCCAAGACGCTGCTGCAGGAGCACCTGCAGGGATTTAAGCAGCCGCTTCCCGTCTATACAGTGGTGAACATCAGCGGCGAAGCCCATGCGCAAACCTTCACCGTGGAGTGTAAGGTGGAGCAGCTAAAAGAAGCCGTTGTCGGCGTGGCCAATTCCCGCAGAAAGGCGGAGCAGATTGCCGCAGCAGAAGTGTTGGAGCGTATTAAGAAATGAGTAACAAACCCGAGCAGCCAGGTGCACAAGAGCCGAGTCTGGACGAGCTGCTGGCGCGGATGAACAGTGGCCGCAGTGGTAGCCAATATGAGGTGACCTACTGCGGCATGGTGGCCATCGTCGGCCGTCCTAACGTGGGTAAGTCGACCCTGCTGAACAAGCTACTGGGTCAGAAGATCTCTATCACCTCTAAGAAGCCGCAGACCACGCGTCACCGCATCATGGGCATTCACACCGATGGCCCGCGTCAGGTGGTGTTTATCGATACCCCAGGTCTGCATATCGAAGAGAAGCGCGCCATCAACCGTCTGATGAACCGCGCGGCGTCCAGCTCTCTGGCCGAGGTTAGCCTGGTGGTATTCGTGGTCGATGGTCTTAACTGGACCGCCGACGATGAGATGGTGCTGAAGAAGCTTCATAGCCGTGACGATGGCCGCAAGACGATTCTGGCCATCAACAAGGTGGATAACATCAAGGACAAAGAGGCGCTGTTCCCGCATCTGCAGAGCCTGGCGGCCAAGTTTGAATTTGATGAGATCTTGCCTATCTCGGCAACCCATGGCACCAATGTGCAGCGTATCATGGAGCTGGCTTTAGACTCTGTACCTGAGTCGCCGCACTACTTCCCCGAGGACTATGTCACCGACCGTTCTCAGAAGTTTATGGCCTCAGAGATAGTACGCGAGAAGCTGATGCGTTTCCTCGGCGACGAGCTGCCCTACGATGCCACGGTAGAGATAGAGCAGTTTAAGATGATGGAAAACGGCGTCTATCAGATCAATGCCTTGATCTTGGTGGAGCGCGAGACCCAGAAACGTATGGTGATCGGCAACAAGGGCGAGCGTATTCGCACCATTGCGACCCAGGCCCGCCAAGATATGGAGGTCCTGTTCGATAACAAGGTCTTCCTCGAGGTCTGGGTGAAGGTCAAGTCTGGCTGGGCCGACGATGAGCGCGCCCTGCGCTCATTAGGCTATGGTGAGAGCTAAGTCGACAGATTAATGTTAAGCCGAGGTAGTCACGCGAGGGTTGTGGTTGTCTCGGCTTTTTTGTCAGCATTGTTTTTGGTAAACAGGGATTAAGGAAGCGGGCAATGCACAGGGGATATGTACTGCACACCCGTCCCTATCGGGAGTCGAGCGTGCTGGTTAATCTGTTGGTCGACGGCCTGGGCAGGGTCGATGCCGTCGCGCGCCTGGGCAGTGGCAAGACCTCGATAAAGAGCATACTGCAACCCTTTCAGCCCTTGCTGTTTCAGCTGTCTGGGCGAAGCAGCCTCAAGAGCCTGTATCAGGTGGAGGCCGCCAGCCCGGCTGTGCCCCTGAGCGGCAATGACAGTTTCGCCGGCTTCTATCTCAACGAGTTGTTGGTGCGCTGCTTGTCGGTCGAGCATGGCGCCGAGCAGTTCTTCTTTACCTATCATAAGACACTGATGGCCATGGCCGCCGCCTTTAGCGAGGCGCAGCTCAGGCAGTTTGAGCTTGCGCTGCTCAAGGAGCTTGGGGTGATGCCATCGCTGAATCTGGATATCGAAGGCAGCCCTATCGAGACCGATTTCTACTATCGCCTGTTATCCGAAGAGGGCTTTAGCACGGCGCTTGGGCCCAAGCCCAACCATTTTAGCGGCGAGATGCTGCGCGCCCTGGAGGAAGACAGGCTGACAGAGGCCGATTTTAAACAGGCTAAACTGCTGATGAGGCAGCTACTGTCGCCCCTGCTGGGGGACAAGCCGCTTAAGTCGCGGGCGCTGTTTTTAAAGGGCAACAGGCCATCGAGTTACAGCAAGTAGCTCATTATCCATGTTTGCGGCAATCCGCTGCGCATATTCATCGGGGGTTTCCCTTGTGGCCTTACCTTAAGCTTTAGTAAAATAGGCACAAAATTCCAATCGCGACACTCTACACTTAAGGACTTTCCATGAGCCGTATTCATCTAGGCGTTAATATCGATCACATTGCCACCTTACGTCAGGCCCGTGGGACCAGTTACCCGGATCCTGTCCACGCTGCAGCCGTTGCCGAGCATGCCGGCGCCGAAGGTATTACCGTGCATCTGCGTGAAGACAGACGTCATATCTGCGACAGAGACATCTACCTGCTGGCCAAGACCATCAAGACGCGCATGAACTTCGAGATGGCGGTGACCGACGAGATGCTGGATATCGCCTGTGAGGTGAAGCCAGCCTATGTCTGTTTGGTACCGGAGAAGCGTGAAGAGCTGACCACAGAAGGCGGTCTGGATGTGGCGGGTCAGCAGGATAAGATCCGCGCCGCGGTCGAGCGTTTGACTGCTCTTGGTATCAAAGTTTCGCTGTTTATCGATGCCGACCCTGTGCAGATCGACGCCACCGTCGCCGTAGGCGCGCCGGTTATCGAGCTACACACAGGCTGTTATGCCGACGCCGAGACAGATGCCGAGCAAGCCAAAGAGTTGGCACGCATTACCGAGATGGCAACTTACGCCCACGGCAAGGGGCTGGTGGTCAACGCGGGCCATGGTCTGCACTATCACAATGTGAAGCCTATCGCGGCCATTCCTGAGCTTTATGAGCTTAATATCGGTCATGCCATCATCGCCCGCGCCGCGATCGATGGTTTGGATAAGGCGGTACGCGACATGAAGCAGCTGATGGTGGAAGGTCGCAGCGGTCAGTAATCGTCTTATCGTTAGCATTAATATCATGTCGTGGCGGGTAGGGAAGAGCTTATGATTGTTGGTTTAGGGACAGATATTGTCGAGATCGCGCGTATCGCCGTCAAGGTGCCTGCGGCGGGAGACGAGGCGGCGCTGGTCAAGTGTCCGCTCGCCAAGCGTGTGTTGACCCAAACCGAGATGGCAATATTTGTCGCTTCCTCCCAGCCCGGTCGTTATTTGGCGAAGCGTTTTGCGGCCAAAGAGGCGGCCGCCAAGGCGCTGGGTACCGGCATAGGACGCGGCGTCTCCTTCCTGCATATCGAGATCAGTAACGATGCTAACGGTGCGCCGCTTATCGCCTTTCAAGGTGGTGCGGCCGAGCGGCTGAGTCTGTTGGGCGGCAGCCGTGCCCATCTCTCCATCGCCGATGAGAAACACTACGCCACGGCGACCGTGATCCTCGAGTCAAGCTAGCTATTGGCCTTGATAGATGGGGTAATGCAGCTGCTGTTTAACTGGCTGTGCATTGGCCTCATCTGGGCTAAGGTCCAGAAATACTGGCTGTTTTAATTTCGTTTTCGGCGCTTAGGGCCTATCTATCGCGCTGGCATCTGTTAATAAAATGTTTTAGGTTAGGCTAACTGAGACGAGCGTCACACTTAGCCTGACGGTCTAAAATGGCGGTAGCCAGGATAGGGCTGGCTTTGGTTTCGCAAGATTAAAAGACGATGGAGCCGAGCCATGAAATCTGCAATCGAGCAGTTATCCACCTACAAGAGTGTTCACCTCAACCCCACCAACATCAAGACTCACTTTGTCGGCATCCCGCTGATCATCTGGTCGGCGTTCGTGATGTTAAACACCATCCCCTTTAGCCTGTATAGCTTTGGCTCCACAGGGCTGGAGCTCAACGTGGCCGTGCTGTTTGCCTGCGCTGTATTGATTTATTACTTTGCGCTGCATGCCAAACTTGCGCTGGGGCTGGTGCTGTTTATCCTGCCTGTGCTCTATACCTCCTTCTTGGTATCGCGGATGGAACAGGCCTGGCCCATCGCCATCGGCGTGTTCGTGATTGGCTGGATCTTCCAGCTCATCGGTCACAAGTATGAGAAGGCCAAGCCGGCCTTTATCGACGATCTTAACCAGCTGTTGATCGGCCCCTTCTTCCTGATGGCTGAGCTCTACTTCATGCTGGGGCTGGAGCGCGACTTAGACGAGGCGATCACCCCATTGGCGAGAGATAAGCGCCGCGCCTTGACTCACGCCAGTAAGCATGAGAATTAGCGCTTTGGTCGCTATAGGATAACAAAAAGGCGCCTTAGAGCGCCTTTTTTGAGCCATAGTGAGGACTAGTTGCGACTGCCCTTGGGCGCCTTGTAGTGCTGGGGCATGACCCGCACCGTCTTCACCATGTTGTCGGCCACCTCGACTACCTCAAGCGGATAGCCCGAGAGACGCATCGAGGTGTTAGGCTCGGGGATCTCCTCGAGATACTCAAGGATCAGACCGTTGAGCGTCTTAGGTCCATCGATGGGGAAGTGCCAGTCCATCTCCTTGTTAAGATCGCGGATGTTGATGGTGGCGTCGATGAGGAAGCTGCCATCTTGCTGCTGGTTGATATCTTCGCTAGGCGTGGTGATCATCGAGGTGGTAAAGTCGCCGACTATTTCCTCGAGAATATCTTCCAGCGTTACCAGCCCTTGAATATCCCCATACTCGTCTACTACTAGGCCGATACGTTCCTTATTCTGCTGGAAGTTGGCCAGTTGAACGTTGAGGGGAGTCCCCTCGGGGATGAAGTAGATCTCTTTTACCGCGCGCAGCAGGGAGGACTTACTAAACTGCTGCTTGGATTGCAGGCGCAGGGCGTCTCTTAGGTGCACGAAGCCGACGGCATCGTCTATGTTATCTCGGTAGAGCAGAACCCGGGTGTGCGGGCTCTGAATCACCTGCTTATTGATGCGGCTAAAGTCGTCGTTGACGTTGATAGCGTAGAGATCCGAGCGCGGGATCATTATGTCTTCGACCGTGACCTTCTCCAGATCCATGATAGAGAGCAGCATCTCCTGGTGGCGCTGGGGGATCAGGGCGCCGGCCTCGTGCACAACTGTGCGCAGCTCCTCCTGACTCAAGGCGTCATCGGCCTTCACCGAGCGGATACCCAGCAGGCGCAGGAAGGTAGAGGTGATAAAGTTAACTATCTTCACTAGGGGCGAGAGCACCACCAAGAGCGCTTTGAGCAGTACGCTCGATGGAAAGGCGATACGCTCAGGGTGCAGGGCGGCCACAGTTTTTGGCGTCACCTCGGCAAAGACTAATACCACCAGGGTGAGCACACCTGTGGCGATGGCGACACCCACGTCACCAAACAAGCGAATTCCCAATATGGTGGCGATGGCCGAGGCGAGGATGTTCACTAGGTTGTTGCCGATCAGAATCAAGCCGATCAGTCTGTCCGGGCGCTCTAGCAATCTGATGGCGCGTTTGGCTCCCTTATGGCCATTGTTGGCCAGATGACGCAGGCGATAGCGATTGAGCGACATCATGGCGGTTTCGGAGCCGGAGAAATAGGCGGAGATGATGATGAGTACGAACAGGATGATGACAAGTACGCTGGTGGATATAGCTTCCAATCAGTGGCCCCACTTTGGCGTTGATGAGTAAGAATAGCGTTAAGATTTAGTAAATACAGCGATTTGGGCTGTGAGTCAAGTTCACCTAGGTCGCACTTTAGTCCATCTTGACCTAGGTGAAGTGTGCGGAATTTAGCGTGTCTGGCCTATTGCAGGATCAGTTCTTTGACGATGCGGGCACCGAAGTAGGCCAGTGACAGCAGGGTTGCCCCGGTCAGAGTATAGGCCACGGCGGTGCGGATCTTACAACCTACCCAGTACTGCTGTGCCAGCATGGCGATATAGGTAAACCAGGCCATGATAGACAGGATCGCCTTATGGCCCTGGCCGTCGGCAAACATATCATCGAGGAAGATAAAGCCGGTCGCCAGCGACAGACTCAGGAGTACCACGCCGATGATCACCAGATGATAGAGCTGCTTCTCTACCGTCATCAGCGGTGGAATCGCCGGGCTCAGCATCAGCTGCTTCTTCTTCAGCTTGTTTTGAATCATCGCCAGTTGGATGGCATAAAGCGCGGCGATCATTAGGGCGCTATAGGCCATCAGCGACAGCACAACGTGGGCCAGCACCTCGGGGTAAAGCTCGAAGTGAGTGATATATTTAGGTGGCAAGAGCCACAGCAGCGCCACAGAAATGACGGAGCAGGCGTAGACCACGGGCACGACCACGATCACCTTGAGACGGAACATCAAGATGGTGAAGGTGAAGGCAATGATCCAGTTCACCATGGAGATCACATTGGTCAGGCTGAAGTTTTGACCGTCACCGGTGAAGATGGCCTGAGACAGGGCGGCGGCATGAAGCACCACGGCCACGGCGGCGAAGGCGGCTACGGCTTTACGGTTAGGGCCATCGGCATGAAACAGTCGGCTGACGACCAAGACGAGTGCGATACTGTAGAAGAAAATGGCTGAAGCCGAAAAAATCACCATCGAAAATTAACCTATCGTTATGTGAGCTTTCTTGTGGTCATCGACCTGCGCGAGGCGGTCGAGTTTTTATCCTTAGTTGATCGTTAGAATAACACGATGGATGCTATTTTGGGCAGAGGCTTTACACACAAAAATTAGCACTTTCTGAGCGTTACTCCTAAGTTTTGACATTTTTACCCTACAGCAGATAACTTACCTAAGCCATAACTTACGCTGCGCGGTAGCATAATATCTGTGCATCGCTATAATACTGCCCCAATCATGTAAATTCTAAACGGTAAAGAACGCGATAATGTTTGAGAACCTCACCGACAGATTATCACGCACCCTGAAAAATATTAGCGGTCGTGGTCGCCTTACAGAAGACAATATTAAAGAAACGTTACGCGAAGTGCGCATGGCGCTGCTGGAAGCCGACGTCGCCTTGCCCGTTGTACGCGCCTTCGTTAATAGCGTTAAAGAGCGCGCCGTAGGCCAAGAGGTCACCAAGAGCCTGAGCCCAGGCCAGGCCTTCATCAAGATCGTCCAGAGTGAGCTAGAAAATGCCATGGGCGAGGCCAACGAGGCGCTAAACCTCTCGGCGCAGCCGCCAGCGGTGATCATGATGGCCGGTCTGCAAGGTGCGGGTAAGACCACAAGTGTCGCCAAGCTGTCTAAGTTCCTGCGTGAAAGACAGAAGAAATCTGTATTGGTGGTCAGCGCCGACGTCTATCGTCCGGCGGCGATCAAGCAGCTGGAAACCTTGGCCAACGAGGTCGAGGTCGAGTTCTTCCCATCGGATGTATCGCAAAAGCCTATCGACATCGTCGATGCTGCCATGGCTCACGCCAAGCTCAAGTTTATCGATGTGGTGATCGTCGATACCGCGGGTCGCCTGCATGTCGACGAGAGCATGATGGACGAGATCAAGGCGTTGCACGCCGCGGTCAAACCGGTAGAAACCCTGTTTGTGGTCGATGCCATGACGGGTCAGGACGCGGCTAACACCGCCAAGGCCTTCAACGAAGCCCTGCCGCTGACCGGTGTGGTACTGACTAAGGTCGATGGTGACGCTCGCGGTGGTGCGGCGCTGTCGATTCGCCATATTACCGGTAAGCCGATTAAGTTCCTGGGTGTGGGCGAGAAGACAGATGCGCTCGAGCCTTTCCATCCGGACCGTGTTGCCTCGCGCATTTTGGGTATGGGCGATGTGCTTTCCCTGATCGAAGAGGTTGAGCGCGGCGTCGATAAAGAGAAGGCGATGAAGCTGGCCTCTAAGGTCAAGCAAGGCGGTAGCTTCGACTTAGAAGACTTCCGTGAGCAGCTACAACAGATGAAGAACATGGGCGGCATGATGAGCATGCTCGAGAAGCTGCCTGGTGTCGGTCAACTCCCTCCAGAAGCCCTGGCTCAGGTGCAAGACGGCAAGCTAACGGGACAAATGGAGGCTATTATTAACTCCATGACCCCAGGTGAGCGTAAGCGCCCAGAGATCATTAAGGGGTCTCGTAAGCGTCGTATCGCCATGGGTTCAGGTACCCAGATCCAGGACGTCAATCGTCTGCTCAAGCAGTTCACTCAGATGCAGAAGATGATGAAGAAGATGTCCGGTAAAGGCGGCATGAAGAAGATGATGCGCGGCATGAGTGGAATGCTGCCTCCCGGGATGAAGATGCCGGGACGTTAATCGTCTGACTTTGTATAGATTTAGCTAAGTCCATTAAGGGTTTTCGGCCCTTAGTGGGCTTGCTATTTTTGCGTGAAAAACGTTGCATTTGTCGCCGGTTCAGGTAGAATCGTGCGGCTTTCTATCTGGGACTCTTCGCGAACACGGGGTTCCAGTTTTTATTTTTGCTTCAGAACGAAGCAAATCATTAGAGGATAAAAGACGCATGGTTACCATTCGTTTAGCTCGAGGCGGCGCAAAAAAGCGTCCATTCTATAACATCGTTGTTGCTGACAGCCGTAACGCTCGTGACGGTCGTTTCATCGAACGTGTTGGCTTCTTCAACCCTGTTGCTCGTGGTCAAGAAGAAGCTCTTCGCTTAGATCTTGATCGTGTAGATCACTGGGTTGCTAACGGTGCTGCTACTACTGATCGTGTAGCGAAACTGATCAAAGACGCTCGTAAAGCTGCTGCTTAATAGCGTTTAGGTATAGATTGATGAGTAGTCACCAAGAACCTGTCGTACTAGGCAAATTAGGCGCTAGTCACGGCATTAAAGGTTGGTTGAAGATCACTAGCTATACCGATTCTGTCGAAGATATTTTTGACTATTCACCTTGGTTGATTAAAGAGCAAGGCGAATGGCGCGAAGTCAAGGTTGCACAGTGGCGCTATCAAGGTAAGGCGATTATCGCCGCCCTGGAAGGCGTAACCACTCGAGACCAAGCGCAAATGCTCACTAACTGTGAGATTGCCATTCCCGCCGAGGCGATGAAGGCACTGCCCGAAGATGAATTCTACTGGCGTGATCTTATCGGCTGTGAGGTGGTGAATACTAAAGGCTACAAGATGGGCAAGGTCGACCAGATCGTGGAAACAGGATCGAACGACGTGCTGCTTGTGAAGGCCAACGCGAAAGATGGCTTTGGCAAAACGGAACGTATGATTCCTTTTGTTACCGAGCAGTTCATCCTTGAGGTGAATCTGGCGGAAAAACAAATTTTAGTGGATTGGGATCCGGACTTCTAAGTCGAGGGACAACAGATGTGGTTAGGGGTAGTAACCCTGTTTCCAGAGATGTTTCGTGCCGTAACAGACTTTGGTGTAACGGGTCGGGCCGTAAGTAACGGTTTGTTAGAGTTGCAAACGTGGAATCCCAGAGATTTCACCCATGATAAACATAGAACAGTGGACGACAGGCCTTACGGCGGCGGACCTGGCATGTTGATGATGGTGCAGCCTCTACGTGATGCCATCCATGCAGCGAAAGCCGCTGCGGGTGATAAGGCTAAGGTGATTTATCTTTCTCCTCAGGGACGCAAGCTGACACAGCAGGGCGTCGAAGAGTTAGCTAAATCGGAGCGTTTGATTTTAGTGTGTGGTCGCTACGAAGGTATCGATGAACGCATTATTCAAACGGAAGTGGATGAAGAGTGGTCGATTGGAGATTACGTGCTCTCGGGCGGTGAACTCCCAGCGATGACCCTGATCGATTCGGTTTCTCGTTTGGTGCCTGGCGTGCTAGGTAAACAAGCGTCGGCAGAGCAGGATTCCTTCTCTGACGGATTACTGGATTGTCCCCACTATACTCGCCCAGAAAGCCTAGATGGTATCGATGTACCGGCGGTATTGCTTAGCGGCAACCACGAAAATATTAGACGCTGGCGATTGCAGCAAAGTCTCGGAAGAACTTTACTGCGGCGACCAGAATTATTTGAAAATCTAGCTCTGACTGATGAACAAACCAAGCTATTAGCCGAGTTTGTTAATACCGCCCAAGCAGGCGAGTAAAAATGGTCAGTTATTACTAGTATGGAGTTTATTCATGAATAACATCATTAAAATGCTCAACGATGAGCAAATGAAGCAAGACGTACCAGAATTTGGTGCAGGTGACACAGTAGTTGTAAAAGTACGTGTTGTTGAAGGCGGTAAAGAGCGTCTACAGGCGTTCGAAGGCGTTGTTATCGCTAAGCGTAACCGTGGTCTGCACTCTGCATTCACTGTACGTAAGATCTCTAATGGCGAAGGTGTTGAGCGTGCGTTCCAAACTCACAGCCCGCTCATCTCTAGCATCGAAGTTAAGCGTCGCGGCCGTGTTCGTCGTGCTAAGCTTTACTACCTACGTGAGCGTTCAGGTAAGTCTGCACGTATCCGCGAGAAGCTTGCTAAGTAAGCACTCGCTAAAACGTAAAAAAAGATGCAGTGTTCGCACAATGACCCGCCTTATGGCGGGTTTTTGTTTTTAGGCATTTGCGAATGAATTGCGCTGTTATCCTCAGCATAGCCTTGTGCATTTTCCCTTTTCCTATTCTCTTACCTGCCTGATCCCACCTGACTAAACCTCTCTTGGTAAATCCACTTTATTGGCAAAACCCTTCTCTTTAGCCAGCGCTCAATGGGGCTTTTACCGCTTCGATCGTGAATTATTCTTGAAAAGCAAATTTCTGCTTGATCTAAATTTATGCAGCAGGCATAGTTAGTCCACAGGTGTAATGGTGTACCATTACAATATTGCATTTAGGTATGAGAAAACACACTAGGTTGGTGACAGGTATGCAGCAAGACACGATTAATAATGTTCACATCAGCTCGGAGAAAGTGCTGGTGACCCCGGAAGAGTTAAAACAACAACTGCCCCTGTCGACTGCCGCCTATCACTATGTGCTTAACGCGCGCCGCACCGTATCGGATATCGTCCATAAGCGTGATAACCGCGTGCTGGTGGTCAGCGGTCCCTGTTCTATCCACGACATCGCCTCGGCCAAGGAGTACGCGCTGCGCCTCAAGACGCTACACGACGAGCTTAAAGATGAATTCTACATCCTGATGCGGGTCTACTTCGAGAAGCCACGTACAACAGTGGGCTGGAAGGGGATGATCAACGATCCCGATATGGATGAGTCTTTCGATGTGGAGAAGGGGCTGCGTCAGGCGCGCGAGTTGATGATCTGGCTGGCGGAGCTGGGACTGCCGGTGGCCACCGAGGCGCTGGATCCTATCAGCCCGCAATACATCTCCGAGCTGGTCACCTGGTCGGCCATCGGCGCGCGCACCACAGAATCTCAGACCCACAGGGAGATGGCGTCCGGTCTCTCCATGCCTGTGGGCTTCAAGAATGGTACCGACGGCAAGCTGGGGGTGGCGATCAACGCGCTGCAATCGGCGGCCAGCAGCCACAGATTTATGGGGATCAACCAGGCGGGTCAGGTGGCGCTGCTACAGACTGCCGGAAACCCAGATGGTCACGTGATCCTGCGCGGTGGCAAGACTCCTAACTATGATGCCTCGAGCGTGGCCGAGTGTGAGCAACAGCTGCATGCGGCCAAGCTCAACGCCCGCTTGGTGGTGGATTGCAGCCACGGCAACTCGAGTAAAGATCACACCCGCCAGCCGAGTGTCTGTCAGGATGTGTTCGATCAGATCGCCAATGGCAACAAGTCGATCATAGGTGTCATGCTGGAGAGTCACCTGAACGAAGGCAATCAGAGCAGCGACAAGCCGATGAGTGAGTTGGCCTACGGGGTGTCGGTAACCGATGCCTGCATCGACTGGCAGACCACAGAAGAGCTCCTACGTCAGGGGGCTGCACAATTGGCATCGGTTTTACCCAGCAGATTTGCTATGCTCAAGGCGGTCAATGCCTGATGGAACACGCGCAAATGAGTGAGAAAACCACTAACGAACTGGAAAAACTGAGAGAGCATATCGACAGCGTCGATCAACAGCTGCTGCATCTGCTGCGTAAGCGCCTGGATCTCGTGGCCCAGGTGGGCGGCGTCAAGCATGCGGCCGGCGTGCCCATCTACGCGCCTCAGCGCGAGGCCTCCATGTTGGCCAAACGTCGGGAAGAGGCGGCAAAGATGAATGTCTCGCCCCAGCTGATCGAAGATATTCTGCGTCGCCTGATGCGCGAGTCTTATCTCAACGAGAAGGATGTCGGTTTCAAGCAGGTGAAGACAGATCTGGGCCATGTGGTGATCGTCGGTGGTCAGGGCAAGTTAGGCGGCCTGTTTGCGCAGATGCTGAGCCTGTCCGGCTATCAGGTGAAGTCACTTGATAAAGACGATTGGCAGCAGGCCGAGGCGATTTTCGATGGGGCAGGGATGGTGATAGTCACTGTGCCTATCAGCATCACCTGTGAGCTCATTCGCGACAAGCTTACCAGCCTGCCGAGCAGTTGCATCCTGGCCGATCTCACCTCCATCAAGGAGAAGCCGCTTGAGGCGATGCTAGCCAGCCATCAGGGCCCGGTAGTGGGTCTGCACCCCATGTTCGGCCCGGATGTGGGCAGCCTGGCCAAGCAGGTGGTGGTGGTGTGTCATGGCCGCGGCCGTGAGCAGTACGAATGGTTGCTGGAACAGATAGGGATCTGGGGCGCTCGCATGGTCGAGGCCGATGCTCAGCAGCACGACAAGGCGATGCAGTTGGTGCAGGCGATGCGCCACTTCTCCTCCTTCGTCTATGGCCTGAATCTCTATCGAGAGGCGGCGGATATCGACAATCTATTGCAGTTCAGCTCGCCCATCTACCGGCTGGAGCTGGCGATGGTCGGGCGCCTGTTTGCCCAGAGTCCCGAGCTTTATGCCGATATCATCTTCGCCCAGCAGGAGAGCCTGACCGCAATAGGGGATTACCTGGATAACTATGCCCAGGCGCTCGAACTCCTGAAGCGCGGTGACAGGCAAGGCTTCATTCGCGAGTTCGAGGAAGTGGCGGCCTGGTTTGGGGATTTTGCACCTCAGTTCCAACGCGAGAGCCGGGCCATGTTGCAGTCGGTTAATGATATGAAGACAGGTTAATTGCTAGATTAAAACTCCCTGGCGGCGTCCGAGTGATTGACACTTAGGGCGCCGTCTTTCTTTTGGGCACCTTTAAAGGATAACTCGCTGTTTTAAATTGTTTTACCATACTTTTTAACAACTTAGTTTCGCATAAGCTAATTTGATCCGCTTCATAGTTTCTCACATTGCTCGCAAGTTTCACTTTTGTGCCTGTGTTTACCACAGTAGACTCCGCCTAAAACATGTAAAGAAAAAGCATGATTAAATAAAGGAGCAGTATTGTGTTTTGTATTCAGTGTGAGCAAACCATTCGTACCCCTGCCGGCAATGGTTGTAGTTATTCCCAAGGCATGTGTGGCAAACTAGCAGCCACCTCAGATCTGCAAGATCTGCTAATTTATATTCTACAAGGCGTATCTGCCTATGCCGAGAAGGCGCGCGCCTTCGACATCATTGATTCGGCCATCGACACCTTCGTGCCTAAGGCGTTCTTCGCTACCCTGACCAATGTGAACTTCGACGACGAGCGCATCATGGCCTATACCCAGCAGGCCTATGCCTACCGCGCCCAGCTTCAGGCGGCCTATGAGGCGGCTTGTAAGGCGCAGGGGCAGCCTGTTGAGACACTGATCCCTGCCGCCAGCCTGGTACTCGCCAGCGTGAAAGAAGAGATGTTGGCCCAGGCCGCTCAGGCGCTGCCTAATCGCGGTAAAGAGGAGGTCAACGAGGATATCAT
Source organism: Shewanella alkalitolerans (assembly GCF_019457575.1). Classification (NCBI taxonomy): domain Bacteria; kingdom Pseudomonadati; phylum Pseudomonadota; class Gammaproteobacteria; order Alteromonadales; family Shewanellaceae; genus Shewanella; species Shewanella alkalitolerans. Next base: position 1,200,692 of record NZ_CP080422.1, read on the forward strand.
GGGCCTGCGTCTGCTCTGTCTCTATGGTCTTAAAGGCGCGGCCGCCTACATGGAGCATGCCCGTGTGCTGGATCAGACCGATAGCGAGGTCGCGGCCAAGTTTCATGAGATCATGGCCTTCTTGGGCTCAGATTCTGTCGATGCCGATAAGCTGTTTGCCACCGCGATGGAGATAGGTCAGCTGAACTATCGCGTGATGGCCATGCTCGATGAGGGCGAGACCCAGGCCTTTGGTCATCCGGAGCCGACTCAGGTCAACACGGTTGCGGTGAAGGGCAAGGCGATTCTGGTGTCGGGCCACGACATGAAAGATCTCGAGCTTATTCTTCAGCAGACCGAGGGTAAGGGGATCAACGTCTTCACCCACGGCGAGATGCTACCGGCGCTGGCCTATCCCGAATTGAAGAAGTATCGACACCTGGTCGGTAACTACGGCAGTGCGTGGCAAAACCAACAGAAAGAGTTCGCTAACTTCCCTGGTGCGGTGGTGATGACCTCTAACTGTATTATCGATCCTAACGTGGGCGACTACGCCGACCGTATCTTTACCCGCAGCATAGTGGGATGGCCGGGTGTGACCCACATAGTTGGAGATGACTTCTCTGCGGTGATCGATAAGGCCTTATCTCTTGAGGGCTTCGCCTATGATGAGATCCCCCATCACATCACCATAGGTTTCGCTCGCAATGCGTTAATGGCCGCCGCGCCTGCCGTTGTGGAGAATGTGAAGAGTGGTGCCATCAAGCACTTCTTCCTGGTCGGTGGTTGTGACGGCGACAAGGCCGAGCGCAGCTACTTTACCGACATCGCCAAGGCGGCGCCTAAAGACTCCATCATCATGACCTTAGGTTGTGGTAAGTATAAGTTTAACAAGCTGGCCTTCGGTGATATCAATGGCATTCCACGTTTGCTGGATATCGGTCAGTGCAACGATGCCTACTCGGCGATTCAGCTGGCGATCGCCCTGTCTGAGGTGTTCGAGTGCGAGATCAACGAACTGCCGCTGAGCCTGGTGCTTTCCTGGTTTGAGCAGAAGGCGATCGTTATCCTGCTGACCCTATTGTCGCTTGGTGTGAAAAACATACGCACAGGCCCTAGCGCGCCAGCCTTCTTGACGCCAAACCTGCTTAAGGTGCTGGAAGACAAGTTTGGCCTGCGTTCTACCACCACGGTAGAGCAAGACCTTAACGCCATCTTAAACGTTGCCTAAAACGCCCCCAAACGTCCACGGTACTGCCGTGGGCGTTTTTCTTTTTTGGTAAGTCACCCATGAATCAACAAGATTATCTATCACCCAACTGGCAAGCAGGCGAGGCTAGACTCGTCTGTGTCGAGCGCTGGCAGGAAACCCATGATGTGACCAGCTTTCGCTTTCAAGGTGCCCAGCCGGTTAAGTTTCATTTTAAGCCGGGTCAGTTCATCACCTTCCTGCTGGATATCCAGGGGGAACGGGTCGCCCGTAGCTATACCATTTCATCGTCACCCTCGCGCCCTTATTCTCTTGTGGTGACCGTCAAGCGTATTCCTGGCGGGCGGGTGTCCAATTTCCTGGTCGATAACCTCAAGGCGGGGCACAGCGTCAACGTCAGCGGCCCGGCCGGCGCCTTTAATCTGATCGATATTCCCGCCAGTCGTTACCTTTTCTTAAGCGCCGGCAGTGGTATTACCCCCATGTATTCCATGTCGCGCTGGTTGACGGACACTCTGGTGGGCAGCGATATCGCCTTCGTGCACAGCGCCAAGGCCAAGGAAGATCTCATTTTCCATGAGGCGCTGCTGAAGATGGCGCAGCGTCATCCCAATATGGCGCTGCACTATAGCTTGGAATCGGGCGAGGCGTTCGAGGCCTGTTCCTGCTTCGACGGGAGATTAAGCCTGGAGATGCTCGCGAAGGCCGTGCCCGATTATCTTGAGCGCACCGTGTTCGTCTGTGGCCCCGAGCCCTATATGCAGACGGCGAAGGCAATGTTGCAAGATGCCGGGTTTGACATGAGTCGTTATCATCAGGAGAGCTTCGGCGCGCCGTCCACCGCATCTTCATCGCAAGCCGAAGGCCAAGGCGAGCTTGCCGGTTCTACTCCCTTCACGCTGCAAATTGGTGAACTGTCTACGCCCCTCACTGGAGAGCAGACGGTACTGGAGGGGATAGAGGCGAAAGGATTGCCCATTATCGCCGCCTGTCGCTCGGGCGTCTGCGGCGCCTGTAAGTGTCAGGTACTAAGCGGCGAGACAGAGTCCAGCAGCGAGATGACGCTTACACCGGCCGAGGTAGCGCAGGGCTTCATTCTCGCGTGCTCGACGCGATTAAAGTCTGATGTGACCCTCTCCTTGGCATAAGAGGTATTGGCTGGATAAGAGGTATTGGCTGGCAAAGGCGAGGATTTTCATCAAGGATCTCGCCAGTTTTTTCGGCATCTCTTTTGGCTGAGGCGCTATTGCCTGCGCAGACAGTTTGGCACTCTGCCACCAGAATTGCCGCGATGGGATAAATCGATCGCAAGATTTGCGCAAAAGACGATGACACAGTATGGTTAATGATAAGGACTAGGCGCAGTATGGCATCTGGTTCACTCTTTATCCCCTGTGTGGAATTTGTGTGGAGCGCCCTTTATGGTATCGACTACGTCACAGCCTGTCGTTTTAGACGACCATAGCCTTGGCCATCTACTGTATGCCTTGATGTCGGCCTTTCCGCTGTTGTTATTGCCGCCCCTGTTTGCCCTGGTGATCAGTCTCGGGCAGAAGGGGGATAAGATGAGCAGCCTGCTCTATTCACATATTCGTTGGCAGCGTTGGTCGATTATCTCCTTGTTTTCGCTATTATTGCTGGCCTACTTAGTGCCTCAAGGCTGGATGGCCGTGAGTCTGTCTCTGCTGGCGCTCTTGTGGTTTTGTCATCGCACCATCAAAGGTTGGATGAATCTGGTGGATGGCCTGGCGATTTAAGCTTATCGGCAAAGAAAAAGAGGACCTCTGGTCCTCTTTTTTTATGACTTAGCAGCTCTTGTTATGACACAAGTGACTAGCCACGGTAGAGACGGGCGAGGATGTCGCTATGCCCCTTAAGTTGCTGTGGGTCACTCACGCCCAGCACCAGGCCATCGGCCTTGAGCGCCTTGGCTGCGCCCGCTTGGCTGGCAAGCTCCTCTTGCTGACAGGCGTAGCGGGTGTTGAGCAGTACCGGTAGGTGGCTTCTCTCCTTGAGGCTGATCAGGCCTGATAGATCTAAGGTGGGTCGCTGCTGCTCGTTGAAGGTTCTGATGCCGGCTTCGCTCAGAACCAACTGCTGATTGCCTGCGGCTAAGATGATCTCGGCGGCGCCCAGCCACTCATCCAGGCTGGCCATGGTGTTGCGCTCTAAGATCACCGGCATGTGCAGGGCGCCAACTTGTTCGAGTAGATCGCGATTATGCATCTGCTTGCCGCTGATCAGCAGCATGTCGGCATGATCGCTGGCGAGCGTCAGCTCGCTCTCATGTTCGATGGCGACGATACAAGCCAGATCAAACTGGTTTAGGGCTCGGCGCATCTCACTTAGTTGGCGATTGGCCATGGGGTTGGTATTTAGCTCGCTGACGGTCACCGCCTGGAAACCCGCCTCCTTTATCTGTTTCGCCAGTTGGCTGTAGTGGCCAGACTCTTGGCTCAGCGCCAGTTGAGCGATGGCGCCAAACTGACCGTCGCCTATCTTCAGCTGCCTGCAGATGACGCTAGTGACCTGTGGATGTTCGGTCAGGCTATGACGCTGGTGTTTGGCATCCTGCTTCTCTTTGGCCTGTTGGTCTGCTTCGCGGCTGGTGGTGGGCTCTATCATCAGCTGACTGTTGCTCAGCTGGGTGGGGTTGACGGTTTCGCAAGGGTAGCAGCCCAGCACCTTGATGAAGCGAGTGATGCGCTCAAGCTCCTTCAATGCCTGCTGCATCTCGTCGCTGGCTAGATTCGCGTCGAGGTCCAGATAGAACATCTCTTCCCATGGCGTGCCTGGAATAGGGCGCGATTCGAGCTTACTCATGTTGAGATCATGGGCCTTTAAGATAAGCAGGGCTTCTACCAGGGCGCCGGGCTTCTGTCCCGTGGCCATGATGAGGGTTGTCTTGGCTGGCAGCTGCTCGGGCACCGCAATCGCCTTTCTTGCCACGACAATGAAGCGGCTCTGGTTGATCTTCTGGTTGGCCAGCTCGCGCTCAACAGCCTCGAGTTGATACAGGGCGCCCCCTTCGACGCTGCCGATGGCGGCGACGCTGTTGTCGTCGGCCTCGAGTACCCTCTCCATGGCCTCGGCGCTGCTGGAGCAGTATTCCAGTTTAAACTCGCCATGTTGGCTCAGGTAGCGGCTGCACTGGCTGATAGGTTGCGGATGGGCATAGATGGTCTTTATCTGCTTAAGGTTGGTGCCGGGCTTGGCCAGCAAGCAATGGCCAACCTCTATGGTGGTTTCGCCGACGATTGCCAGGCTGGTGTGCTGCAGCACGTCATAGACTTCGTTGATCGAGCCAGAGGAGGTGTTCTCAATCGGCAGGAAGCCGTAATCCGCATGACCGGATTCCACCGCCTGCACTATCTCATCGAAGCTCTTGCAACCCAGATCCTGCATGCCCACCTGACGGCGCTCGCAGTAGCGGGTGGCGGCGAGATAGGAGTAGGAGCCGCGGGCGCCCAGATAGGCGATGTTGTATTGCTGCTTCTGAAAGTCTGGATTGGCACGGCCCTGTAGGTAGGCCTGCTGGTTCAATACCGAGTCTTCGATAATGCTCTGATAGAGAGAGAGGACATAATGGGCGTCGAGTCCCTGTTCGCGTCCCTGCTTAACCAGGCGGGCCAGTAGCTCTTTCTCTCTCTGGGTGTCGCGTATCGGGCGAATATCGACCTCTTTGCTGCGGGCGACATCAAGACTCAGAGCCCGGCGTTTGGCCAGCAGTGCCAGCAGTTCATTGTCGAGTGCGGTGATCTGTTCCCGGGTATGGCTAAGGGGATGTGGTTTGGTCATGCTGTCCTCTGTCGTTGAACGCTTCTCGATTACTAATACAAATAACTACAAATAAAAAAGCCCCCCATAATGGGAGGCCTTGGAATTTTTACTTTCGTTTTTACACCGAAATTCCGCCTCCCTAGAAGGGTGGAATAAAAAAGAAAGTAAAAAAAGCTTGGGTGTTCATTTTCATAGCCTTCAAATTAAGCCCTGCTCAATACCCTGTCAATCAAAAAAGGGACAAAGTGAGAATTTATCCCTTTGGGAATAAGCCGCCGGCTCTGACTGGGGGAATGCCATCAATAGAAAGCGCACCTATTGAGGTGCGCCGGGAGAGTAAAAGATCAGAATTTAAGATGGGGCATCCTCCTTTGCTTGTCGCCTGCAGATGAAAGCACTGCGGCAGGTGATAAGGGAGAGGCAGCGGGCTAATCGACTAGCGGTGATCCAATGGCCTGTTAACGTCTACTACGTTGGTTTGCCTTGATTGGTTATCTGGCTGCCTCAGTTAGGGAAAAAGCACTCAATATTAAAATGGGACTGCGCTCCTTTCTCACTACTTAGGGGGCAATAGTTTGAGATTATCTCAGCGGCCACCCTATGGCTCACGGGGACGACTTGTTTGGCGCTATGCCTGGTTCCTATTTGGGCTCATCTTAAGCCTTAGGTTGTGTGAGTCGCCTACAATAAATCAAACGTGAAAGATTAACGTCTTGCGTTTGGCTAATGTGACCTCTTACTCCTGTGTTGGCTTGCATGTGACATCAGAGACGGCACTTAATAGTAAGTATAACAAGGGCGGACAACATAGCTAGTTCGTTAGCTGAGTTCCACGGCTTCTTACTGAAGGCCTGTGGCAGGTTTGAATGTCCGTCCTCGTCTTTTGCCTGTCGCTGTACCTTTATTTAGGTGGCGATTTTATTATCCACCAAGTTTGGGTAAGTGGCTTTTGTGCCAGTTCGTTAGCGTTCGTTCCTCGGTCTATGCCTGAGGCGATGTTTCGCCACTTACCGTTAAATCTGTTACGCCGCGTATTCCTTATCTATTGTCTCGTCATACTCGTCGTCTAATTCGGCGCTTTCTGGCGTTGGGCTTGTCGCTGGAGCAGTGTAGCGAGCTCCTTCCGGTTTGTGGCTGAGGCGATTGAGCTGTTTCTCCAATTTCTGACCCATTGCATTGATTGCTGCATAGAGATCTTTGTCTTTCGCCTGAGCAAATAAGGTGTTGCTTGGTATACCGACTGAAGCTTCTATCTTAAACCCTTGCTTCTCTTGACCTATGATTACATGTGGATTTATGAGCTGTACATCGTGTCTACTTAGTTTTTCTAAACGGCTCTCGATACGTTCACGGATAGGAGTGGTGACTTCGAAATCTTTACTTGTAATCTTTATCATATGTCGAACCTTTCGTTGTTTCCTTGACTTCAGATTACCAATTTAGCCCCCATAAAACGTGATCTAGATCAACTTTTTGCTGCCATTATTTTCCGTTCGTTGGTTATTTGAGCCCTTAGACAAAATTGCAAAATAAACATTAGGAATGGCTTGTATTTCTCTATTTTAGGCTGCATATTTGACTGGATAACACTGCTTACATAAATCTATTTGCCTCTCCCTATCGCTTCAAATATCATCAATTTCATTATTTTCTAAAGCGATGAGTTATAAGATGTCCTCAGTAGAAAACCCTCAGTCTGGCCAGGTAAAAATTAAGGTATGGGATCTGCCTACGCGCCTGTTTCATTGGTCCATGATAGCGCTGCTCGGTGGCCTATGGTGGAGCGCCGAGGTGGGGGAGATGCAATGGCATCAGGTATTTGCCTATGGCCTATTGATCTTGATTGGCTTTCGTATTCTCTGGGGCATAGTGGGCAGCGAGACCTCGCGCTTTAGTCATTTCGTTAAGTCGCCGACTCAGGTGCTGGCCTATGTCAAACAGCCACAGGGGCGTAGCATAGGCCATAATCCGCTCGGTGGTTATATGGTGGTGGCGATGATTTTGGTGCTGGTGGCTCAGCTCACCACAGGCCTGTTTGCCACAGACGAAGTCTTTACCGAAGGGCCGCTATACAGTTATGTGAGCAGCGAGCTTGCCGGGACCCTGACCTGGCTGCATAAGCAAAATTTCAATTTACTCCTGCTGCTGGCGGTTTTGCATATTCTTGCAGTGATCTGGCACGGTATTAAAGGCGACAAGTTGGTGGGCGCCATGATCACCGGCTATAAGAGTGTCAGCCGCGAGAGCGTTACCGAGTTTAAGTTTCGCTCAGGCCTGATGGCCCTGACCTTGGTCGGCGTGTTAGCGGGCTTGGTAGTGAACTATCTGATTTGGCCAATCGCGGCCATGCTTTAGCGCTATTAGATCTTGGTGTTGTTAGGTCTTAGTGTTGTTAGCTTAGTGTTGTTAGATTGAAGCGGTATTAAATTGAAGCGTGATCGGCTGAGCTGAAGCAAAGGATAAAAAAAGGGAGCTTAACTGCTCCCTTTTTTATTCGTCTAACGAGTTATCTTGCTGGTCGTCTGACTAGTCGTCTGCAATAGTCGAGTTTGAATTAGTCTTTTTTGTAGACGTCGTGGCAACCCTTACAGCTCTTGCCGGTATTCATAAAGGCTTGCTTGATCGCGTTTTGATCGCTTGATTGTGCGGCAACGGCGAGTTTAGCGGCGTTGTCTTGGAAAGCGCTCATCTTAGCGTCGAAATCGGCCTTGTCGCTCCAGATCTTTGCCAGCGCATCTGTGTGGCCCTTGTCAGAACCGGCAACGAATCCTTCGGCTGGTAGCTTGCTCAGTGCGGCAACGTTTTGTGCACGCATAGCAAAGACTTCGGCGTCGAACGGCTTCTTGCCCTTAAGCATAGCGCCCATGTCGCCAAAGTTGTGAGCGATCAGGCCAAAAGCAGATTGACGATAGTGGATCGCATCGTCTGTCTCTTTGAAGTTATTGGCTTGTACCGCTGAGGCCAGTAAGGCACTGCCGGCTAGGGCTAGCAGGCTTAATTTAAACTGTTTTTTCATGGCAATCATTCTCACTACTTTGTGGTTTTATGTGATCTAACGCAAACATTCTAATCTTAATTAACTATCAGATACTATAGATTTTTCTCTAAAACACCGGCCAAAATGTGTCCGAATGTGTCTAACCCTTAGGCGCCTGACTAATCACATCGATGGCCCAGATAGCCAGCGCGACAGGTTTCTTGGTACACTTGCTTGTACTGGTAGGCAATGACAGCTTAGGAGCCAAAGTGCGCGCAAATTGGGATCTGGTTTTAGAGAAAGTGGTCAACCATCAAGATACCGACGCCTTGATGGATCTGTTCGATTTGCTGCTCACCGAAGAGGAGCGCAGCGCCATCGCCGGGCGGCTGAAGGTGTTTCAGGCCTTGCTGCTGGGAGAGATGAGCCAGCGACAGATTGCCGCCGAGTTCGAGATCAGTATCGCCACCATCACACGTTGTTCCAACTACCTCAAACATATGCCTGTAGAGCAGCGCGAGCGCATCAAGGCGCTCATTCTCTAACGGCAAGCTCTTTAAGGACTCAGTCTGTTAACGACTCAGTTTGTTAACTAGCAGTTCTATCCGGAAGCTCTCTAACTAGATCACCCGAATAGTCACGGGTAGTTGGTGCTGACGATAGCTGCGGCGCTGCGCCAGACGAAACAGTGCGAAACTGGCTAATCCTGCGGCGGCAAACATCAGATAATTCGAGTCGCCATGGCGAAAGACAAATAGGGTGCCTAGCAGGTATGCGTAGGGCAGCAGATTATAAAGGGCTTCGGGCAAAATTCCGCGCCTGCGACGCTTGGGATTGTCGCTCCGCCGGTTCTGTGAGCGCATGTTGAAGATACGCGCGCCGAGCAGGAAGATGATCACGGCTAAGAGCACAGGAAGGGGCGCCGGGCTCAGCAGTATGGTGCTTGCTGCGATGAGCAGGTAGATGGCAGGGAGTTTTTCATAGACGGGCTGAGCTATCATGTCGATATCCTTATCGTTAATACGCAGCGAGCTGATTCTGTCTTGAAGCATAAAATAAAAGAGTCGGCTTCACCTAATGAAAGGTGGCCGACTCTCTTCAGAATCCTACCTGAGTCTGACGCGCCTGCGTCCAACTAAGGCTTTAGATTGAGTGGCTAATGCCTCTAGTTACTAGTGCCTTTAGAGCTTAGTGCTGGCAGCCGCAACCGCCGTTGCCGTCACAACCTTCTTTGGCTGGCTTCTCAGGATCTTCGCTACAGCAACCGCCATGGTGACCATGACCTTCGCCGCCACAGCAACCACCTTCATGGCTATGCTCGTGGCTACCACAGCCGCCGGCTGCATGGATATGGCCATGGGCGATCTCTTCGGCGCTAGCGTCGCGCACTGACAGTACTTCAACGGTGAAATTAAGGGTTTGACCCGCGAGTGGGTGGTTACCGTCAACTACGACCACATCGTCTTTCACTTCGGTGACTTGTACCGGACGTTGGCCCATCTCTGTTTCGGCGATAAAACGCATGCCTGGCACGATATCTTCGATATCGCCGAAGGCTGCTAATGGGACATCTTGGCGTAAACCATCGTGGTAAGGACCGTAAGCCTGCTCGGCTTCTACAGTAACGTCGAGCTTGTCGCCAACACTTTTGCCTTCGAGCGCCTGCTCAAGGCCTGGGATCATGTTTTCTGCACCGTGAAGGTATAGCATTGGCTCACCTTCAAATGAACTCTCGATCAACTCACCTTGCTGGTTCGTTAAGCGGTAATGGATGCTAACAGCTTTGTGTTGGGTGATTATCATATCGCCTCCAATTCAGAATGTGGCGGCATTTTAGCTCGCTTTGTTGGCCTTGGCGATGACCTAGCGCAGCTTCTTGAGGGAAAATCGGTAAATTTTTTTTCATTCGCCTAGGCCCTGGGAGAAGGCGGTCAGGTCTAATGATTTCATTTTGATTTGTTATTCATTATTTGTGGGAAAATATTTTGCTTTGCTGGTGGTTAAATTTGTGGGGTAACAGTGGGTTTTGGGTCTCTCATTTCGGTAGGTGAGTTAGTTGTATTAAAGCTAGGCCTTATACTGGGTTAGGTTGTTTTTGTGTTTTTATGCTGCTGTTTAATAGCGATTTTTGTGTCATGGCTATAAAGGTGTTCTGACAGTGAAGCTAAGTCTAACTCACCCTCAGATGACAGGAAGTCTATCCCTCGTCATTTGATTTTAGGGCTTATGGTTTGCCTGGTGCCCAAAGTGTATTTTTATAAAGTTTCATTTCAGGGGTTGACACCTTGGGGCAAAAAAGGCAATTCTGTAGAGACTTCAACGAATATGTTTTGATACGACGAAAAGAATTTAAATGTTTAGCCTTAATCTCGTAGTAACCACCATTATTACAACCACCACGATTACCAGCGTGGGGGCCGGCTAAGCATACTCGAAAGAAATGATTTGAAATGACTAAGCCCGCTCCCCATCAAGGAGCGGGTTTTTTTGTTTCTGGGGCGCGGTACTAAGGAGAGAAGATGAAGGTAATGAAGTTCGGTGGTACCTCGCTGGCCAATTGGCAGAGGTTTAATAGTGCGGCGCAAATCGTCTTGGCTTCGGCCGCAGAGCAGCCGACGGCAGTGGTGTTAAGCGCCCCGGCAACCGTGACCAATGGTTTGCTGGAGATGGTCGACCTGGCAGTGGCCGGAGATGATTTCGCTCCAGTCTTGAGCCAGGTGCATGAGGTCTTTAAGACCCTCTATGGCCAAGCGGCCAGCGAGGTGCTGAGCGCAGAGCAATCCGATAGCCTAGAAGCTGTTCTGGCGGCGCAGCTCAAGCACTGGCAAGACAAGCTGCAAGGCGTGGTCTTGCTGGGTGAGTGCCCCGACTCTGTTCGCGCCGAGATAGTGGTCGGTGGCGAGCGCCTCTCTGCGGCGCTGATGGAGCAGTTGATGTTGGCGGCGGGCGTGTCTGCCAATCAGCTAGTGCCACAACAGTTGTTTGTGGCCCACGGGCCGGCGCTGGAGTCGGTTGTCGATATCGCTGCCAGCAAGCAGCGTTTTGCCGAGCTTTCTCTCGATGCCCATCAGGTGTGGGTGATGCCAGGCTTTACTGCCGGCGATAAGGATGGTCGTGTGGTCACCCTGGGCCGTAACGGCTCAGATTATTCGGCGGCCGTGTTGTCGGCCTGTATCGATGCCAGCTGCTGCGAGATCTGGACAGATGTAGATGGCGTCTATAACACTGACCCACGTGTCGTCGCCGATGCTAAGCTTCTGACTCAGCTCAGTTATCAAGAGGCGATGGAGCTGTCTTATTTCGGCGCCAAGGTGCTACATCCAAAGACAATCGCCCCAATCGCTCAGTACCATATCCCTTGCTATATACGTAACAGCTTCAACCCTAATGCGCCCGGCACCTTAGTGTCTAATCAAGTGGACGAGACAGGGCTGAACGTTAAGGCTATCTCTAATCTCGACGAGCAGACCATGTTTGATATCGCCGGTCCCGGCATGAAGGGCATGGTGGGCATGGCGAGTCGTACCCTGGGCGCCATCTCCCGCTCTGGGGTATCAGTCTCCCTCATCACTCAAAGCTCTTCGGAATACAGCATCAGCTTCTGTGTGGCGACCCAGGATGCCGAGCGGGTGCGCCTGGCGCTGGAGCAGGAGTTTGAGCTGGAGCTTAAGAGCGAGATCCTCGAGCAGATCGCCATGCGCCACAATCTGGCCATCGTCTCGCTGATCGGTGACGGCATGCGCACTCACAAGGGGGTCGCCGGTAAATTCTTCCAAGCATTGGCCCAGGCCAATGTCAACATAGTTGCTATCGCCCAGGGCTCCTCCGAGCGCTCCATCTCGGCGGTTATCGAGCTGCGTAAGACCAAGCATGCCATCGCCGCCTGTCATCAGAGTTTCTTCGATGTGCAGCACTATCTGGATGTCTTCCTGGTGGGCTGCGGTAATGTAGGTGCCGGCCTGCTCGAGCAGATCAAGCAGCAGGCAGAGATGTTGAAGGCCCAGCACATTACGGTGCGTGTCTGTGGCGTGGCTAACTCTCGCCACATGCTGCTCGATGCCAAGGGGATAGATCTCAATCATTGGCAGGGACTCCTGGCCGACAGCGAGCAAGGCTGCGACCTGGATAAGATGCTCGCCTGGGCCAAAGACCAGCAGCTACTAAATCCTGTGCTGGTGGATTGTACCTCTAACGAAGCGGTATCTGACCAATATGTTGCGGTAATGAACGCCGGGCTGCATGTGGTTACTCCTAACAAGAAGGCCAACACCCGCGACTATGATTACTACCGCGCCCTGAGACAGACGGCGCTGCATCAGCGTCGCCAGTTCCTCTACGAAACCACGGTTGGCGCCGGTCTGCCGGTTATCGATAACCTGAAGAAGCTGTTGTTCGCCGGTGATAAGCTGCAGAAATTCAATGGCATCCTCTCGGGTTCACTCTCCTACATCTTCGGTATGCTCGATGAGGGGATGAGCCTGTCGGAGGCGACACGTATCGCCCGTGAGAAATGCTTTACCGAGCCAGACCCAAGAGACGATCTAAGCGGCATGGATGTGGCCCGAAAGGTGCTGATCCTTGCCCGTGAGGTGGGGATGCAGATAGAGCTGAGTGACATTCAGGTGGAGTCTGTGTTGCCGAGCCATTTCGACGCTTCTGGTGATGTCGAGATCTTTATGGCGAACCTGAGCGCACTTGATGGCGAACTTGCCCAGCGCGTAAATAGCGCCAAGGCGGCGGGTAAGGTGCTGCGTTATGTGGGGCAGATAGACGAAGAGGGCTGCCGGGTGAAGATCGCCGAGGTGGACGCGATGGATCCACTCTACAGCGTTAAGGGCGGTGAGAATGCGTTGGCCTTCTACAGCCGTTACTATCAGCCGATCCCATTTGTGCTGCGCGGCTATGGCGCGGGCACAGAGGTGACGGCGGCGGGTGTGTTTGCCGATCTGCTGAGAACCCTTAACTGGACACGGGAGATGGGCGTATGAGTTTAACGGTTTATGCGCCGGCCTCCATGGGTAACGTCGGAGTCGGATTCGATCTGCTGGGCGCCGCCTTGGCACCTGTTGATGGCAGCCTGCTCGGCGATCGCGTCGCCATAGAATCGGCGCCCCATGGCGTCTCGCTGAGTCTGGCCGGTCATTGGGCCGACAAGCTACCGGCGGCCAGCGAAGAGAATATCGTCTACCAATGTGCGACCTTCTTTCTTGAGCAGCTAGGTAGCCGCGCTGGCGTAGCCATGACCTTAGAGAAGAACCTGCCGGTGGGCAGCGGCCTTGGCTCCAGCGCCAGTTCTGTGGTCGCCGCCCTGTACGCCCTGAACGAGCATTTCGACCGCCCCTATGATAGCGACGCCTTGCTAAGGCTGATGGGGGAGTTTGAGGGCAAGATCAGCGGCTCGGTCCACTATGACAATGTGGCGCCCTGTTACCTTGGTGGCATGCAGCTGATGCTGGATACCCCAAGTGCCCTGTGTCAGGGCCTGCCAGTGTTTAAAGACTGGTATTGGGTCGTGGCTTATCCTGGGATCTCCCTGTCGACCGCTAAGATGCGGGCCCTGCTGCCGGCGCAGTATGATAAGTCGGTGGCGATCGATTTTGGCCGTTACCTGAGCGCATTCGTACACGCCAGTTACCGTCAGGATGCCAAGCTGGCCATAGAGGTATTAAAAGATGTGCTGGCCGAACCTTACCGCGCATCGGAAATTCCCGGCTATGAGCAGGCGCGCGCGGCCTTGGCCGAGCTTGGCATGGCAACCACGGGGATCTCGGGTAGTGGCCCCACGCTGTTCTCCGTGACCGATAACCTGGAGACGGCTAACAAGGCCAAGGCCTGGCTGGATGCAAACTATGTCACCTCCGGCGCGGGTTTTTCCCATATATGTCAAATCGATATGCTCGGCACGCGCCGTGTAGATGCAGCAATTTTAGATTAATAGGCGGATCAAGATGGAACTCTATAACTTAAAGCACCCCTCACAGAAGGTTAGTTTCACTCAGGCGGTCAAGCTGGGCCTGGGGAAAGATCGTGGCCTGTTTTTCCCTGTCTCTATCCCCAAGTTAGATAATGTCGATGCGCTGTTGGCGATGGATTTCGTCGAGCGTTCTAAGGCGATCTTGGGGGCCTGGTTGGCCGACGAGCTAGGTCAGGAGATGGTAGACGGTCTGGTAGAGCGCGCCTTTAACTTTGAGCTGCCGCTGACCAAGGCCGATGACAGACGTTTCTGCCTGGAGCTATTTCATGGCCCGACCCTGGCATTTAAAGACTTCGGCGCCCGCTTCATGGCCCAGTGCCTCAATAGCCTGGCCCAGGAAGATAAACTCACCATATTGACCGCCACCTCTGGTGACACGGGCGCCGCCGTGGCCGATGCCTTCTACGGGCTGGATAAGGTGCAGGTGGTGGTGCTCTATCCAAAGGGCAAGATCAGCCTGCTACAGGAGAAGATGTTTACCACCCTGGGTGACAACATACATACGGTGGCGGTGGAGAGCGATTTCGATGCCTGTCAGGATATGGTTAAGGCCGCCTTCGAAGACAGCGATGTACGTGACGGCCTGCATCTTAACTCGGCCAACTCTATCAACATCAGCCGCTTGCTGGCACAGATCTGCTACTACTTCGAGGCGGTTGCCCAGTTTAAGCGCGCTAACCAAGGCGATCCTGTGATCGCCGTGCCCAGCGGCAACTTCGGTAATCTGACGGCTGGCCTATTTGCCAAGGCGATGGGACTGCCTGTGAAGCGTTTCGTGGCGGCCACCAACAGTAACGATACTGTGCCGCGCTATCTGGCCGATGGTCAGTGGTCGCCCAAGGCAACCGTCGCGACCCTCTCTAATGCCATGGATGTGGCCGAGCCGAGCAACTGGCCCAGGGTTGAGACTATCATGGAGGTGATGAACTGGCCACTGAGCGAACTGGTGGGCGTTGGTCTCTCCGAGCAAGATACGGTGGAGGCGCTGGGTGAGCTCTATCGCGGCGGCTATCTATCCGAGCCTCACGCGGCCATCGCGGCCAAGGCGCTGTCGTTAACCATGTCGGCCGATGAGCAGGGGATCTTCCTCGGTACGGCCCATCCGGCCAAGTTTAAAGAGGTGGTAGAAGAGGCGCTAGCTATCGAACTGGAGCTGCCGCCTGAGCTACAAGCGGTGAAGGATAAGCCTATCCTGTCGGCCGAACTGCCTGCCGATTTTGCCCGCCTCAAGGCTCACCTGTTTGAGACCTTGGCTTAGCTTCTACCTGGTTATTCATGCTTAAAGCCAAGGCGATAGTGCCTTGGCTTTTTTATGCCCGCTTCTGTCTGCCTTATCTGTTAGCACAGCTTTTTAGTTCAATTAGTCTCTGTCAATCCAGTTGTTTTAATCCAGTTGTTTCAATTCGGTTGTTTATATGGGGCGGCAGCTAACCTCTGCGCCGTATTTCATTAGCATTATCAGCAAGGCGTTTGCATTGATTCGCGCCAATTACCTAGGTTGCCAAATGTATCAATGACCTTGAGACCGGCGTGATGATTGTCACAACCAAGCTCTGCTAAATCACTTATCTTACAGGCCTTTTTCTTTAGCCTTTATTTGACAGAGCCGTGACGTGTTGCATCTTAGAGTGATTTTACCTGGCCTTTGTTTACTGACAGCCTGCGCCTCAAATGAGCCACAGCTCTATTCACGAATCAATGAGGCCTATGATTTCGAGGTGACCCATTGCGATAGCTTCGCCATGGTGACTGGGATAGGCAGAGGAGAGGCGCCGCTAAGGGCGGCGCAGGATAATGCCAAGCAGCAAGGCGAGGCTCTGCAGGGCACTCATATTGTCTGGCTACAAGAAGATCACTTCGACAGGGATAATCAGGTCAGGGTGATTGCCGTGGTCTACAAGTGCCTGCTTTAGCGTGTCTGGCTACGTAGCCAGTTTATTTCTTGCTGCCAGATCTCAGGTTCTATCGTCTCTAATATGAGGGGGATCTGCCTGGTCGCCGGATGTTTCATGATATAGCTAAAGGCGTCCATACCGATATAACCGGCGCCGAGTGAGTGGTGCCTGTCGACTCGGCTGTTCAGCGGTGTCTTGCTGTCGTTGAGGTGCATCGCCTTAAGGTAGCGGTTGCCCACTATGGCATCAAATTGGCCGAAGCTCGCCTCACAGGCCTCGAGAGTGGTTAAGTCGTAGCCGGCGGCAAACATGTGGCAGGTGTCGATACAGACACCGACCCGGCTCTTATCTTCTACCTTGTCGATGATCTGTGCCAGCTGCTCGAAGCTATGGCCCAGGTTTGAGCCCTGACCGGCGGTGTTTTCTATGATGGCGCTGACGCCTTGCGTCTTATCCAGTGCTAGGTTGATCGATTCGCTGATGCGGGCCAGGCACTCGTCTATGCCTATCTTGTTGAGATGACTACCGGGATGAAAGTTGAGCTGGGTCAATCCCATCTGTTCGCAGCGCTGCATTTCGTCGAGAAAGGCTTCTCGCGAGCGCGCTAGCTGCTCCTCATCTGGGTGGCCAAGATTAATCAGGTAGCTGTCGTGGGGCAGAATGGCATCGGGGCGAATATTGGCATGCTCACAGTTGGCCTTGAAGGCGTCAATCTGCGAAGGGCAGAGCGGCGCCGCCTGCCAGCGTCTCTGATTCTTGGTGAACAGGGCAAAGGCATTGGCACCTATCTTCTGTGCGTTCAGCGGCGCATTGGCGATACCGCCGGCGGCGCTAACATGGGCACCGACCCAATGAGTGTCTGGCATTTTTCCTCACTAACTTTAAACAAGTTTATAAATTTTATCGGTATTTTGAGCGATTTTCCTAAGCTGGACTATGCTCAATGAAAGGCATTTCGCCCGACTTCTTCATTTTTCAATAGTGGAATGGACTCTAGCGTGTTTAAGGATCTCTCTCAATCTGAATTTATGGACTTTGGCCCGGCCTTGATCGCCCAACTGGGGAAGTTACAGGGACAGTTTATTCGCGGTGACGATGTGCTCTTGCCCCTGTGTCGTATTCTGGCCGATAGCAGCGGCGCCGAATCTGTGATGATTCTCTCCCGTCGTCTGCTGGCCAGCGACGAGATGCCGGCCGATGTGACCTGCTGGTGTCGGGATTCCATGCGTTATATCACCCTGTGGCGACAGGTGAAGGATTGGCCGTTGCTGGATGGCCAGCGGGGGGCGCACCAGTGGCAACGCTTCGTGGTTTGGCCCATAGAGGGGCTCGACGTCAACATCTTCTTCTATCGCCCGGGTAAGGGCTGGCTGTCTTTTCTCACCTCCTATCAGACCTTCATTGCCGACAGCATCAGCGGCATGTTGCTGCAGCAGAGCCAGGATTGGCAGCAGAGTCGTAACGCCCAGATCATTAAGTCTATCGACACTCAGATGTACCAGTCTATCGTCAGTAATAGCGAAGATATGATAGTGGTCGCCTCGCGTCAGAAGGGGATGGCGCCGGTGATCATGTATGCCAATGCTGCTGCGACCGCCATCAGCCAATATCCGCGCAGTCAGCTTATCGGCAAGTCGATCGAACTCTTCTTCGGCGATCAGGACGACAAGGCGCTGGAGCTGTTGGAGGCGATTGAGCTGCGCCTGGAGTTTACCGGCGAGCTGGTCTGCTCTACCGCCACGGGGGAGAAGGTGATCCTGCATACCCATCTAATTGCCCTTAACGAGCAGTATGAAGATGGCAGCCTGTTTACCCTTGTCGGCCGGGACATTACGGAGCAGAAGCTGATGCAAAATACCATGGCCCGCACCCAGAAAATGCAGGCCATGGGCCAGCTGGTAGGGGGCGTGGCCCACGATTTCAACAACATCTTAGGTGTGCTCAAGGGCAATCTGGAGTTGATGGAACTTAAGGGCAAGGATGAGTCTATCGCCCGCTATCTGGCCACGGCGCTCAAGGCCTGTCAGCGCGGAACCGACCTGACCCGGCGTCTGCTGCAGTTTTCCCGGCAGGAGCAGTTCAGTGCCCAGCCGGTGCAGGTCAACGAGGTGCTACAGAGCCTGGAGGAGCTGCTGGAGAAATCCTTGACCACCCAGGTGAGCCTCAATATTCAGCCCCAGCCATCGATGCGGGATATCTGTGTCGATCGCGGCGACCTCGAAGATGCGCTGATCAATCTGGTGCTGAATGCCAAAGATGCCATGCATGGGGAAGGGCAGATCACCATAGTGACCGGTGAGCAGTATCTGTCGGGCTACCTTCCCGGGGTGGGCAATACCGTCAGCACTGATAACCGAGATTATGTCTGGGTGTCGGTGATCGATCAGGGCGGGGGGATCCCAGATAACTTGCTGGATAAGATCTTCGAGCCATTCTTTACCACCAAAGACAAGAGCAAGGGGACCGGGCTCGGGCTCTCCATGGTGTATGGCTTCGTCAAACGCTCCAACGGATATATGAGCATCATGCGCACGGGTGCTGATGGCACTGAGATCCGTCTCTGGTTTCCGGCCATCAAGCCGGTCGAGCGGCAGATTGAGCGCCAGCACAGTCCGCTTGAGTATCCCAAGGTCGCGCGGCCGATCAAGGTGCTTATCGTCGATGATGAGCCAGATCTGCTCGAGGTGCTGTGCGATTACTGTCAGATGATGGGGATGGAGGTGCTGGCCTATACGGATCCTCTGCTGGTCAAGGAGCAGTTTAAGGATGGCATAGATAACATAGACCTCATCATCTCAGATCTCTTGATGCCGGGGGGCATTAACGGTTATGAGCTGGTGACTGACCTGAGCGTGCACCGAACGATTCCTGTGCTGCTGATCTCAGGCTATGTCGGCGATGTCGGCATCAGCAGTCGGGAAGATCTGCCTTTTCAGGTGCTGCAGAAACCCTTCGATATCCGCGCCTTCGTACGCGGCCTCGAAGAGATAGGGATTGAGTTTGTACAAGGAGAATTGCGATGAACAACATGGAGATTTGGGTTGTAGACGATGACAGGGATTACTGCGAGCTGATCGTCGAGATGTTGCAAGATGAGTTCAAGGTGAGCCCCTTCTATGGTGCGGCGGATTTTCGCGCCGCCCTGCAAACCCAGAAGCCGGATCTGCTGCTGATGGATATCAACCTGCCCGATACCGATGGCATTACCCTATGCCGTGAGCTACAGGCCAGCAACCAAGAGGTGGCCGTGCTGTTTGTCTCTGGGATGAATACCCTGGAGGAGCGCCTTAAGGCCTATGAGGTGAATGCGGTGGATTTCATCGCCAAGCCGTTTGAGCTCAAGGAGTTGCTGGCCAAGGTCCACAGCGTCGCCCACTATGTGATGAAGCAGCGGGAGCTGATCCAGGCGGAATCCGTCTCGCGCAACATGGCTTTTCAGTCGATGACTGAGTCGTCACAGTATGGTTGTGTGCTGCAGTTCTTCCGTCAATGTTTTCTCTGTAACGATCATCAGACCTTGGCGGATGCCTTCTTTGATCTGATGCAGCAGCTCAATCTCAACACCTGCCTGGAGATACGTGGGGAAAACGTGGAGTATTTTGCTCCCAGGCATGCGGCCATAAGCCCCATAGAGTCGAACATTCTCGAGCTATTGGATAAACATGGTCGCCTGTATGATTTTGGCTGCCGTACCATATGTAACGACAAGCATGTCTCCTTCTTGATCAAGAATATGCCGATAAACGATGAGGTCCTCTACGGCAGGCTGAGGGATATCATCGCCGTGGTGGTCGAAGGACTGGAGGCACGCGTCCTGGATATCAGTCGCCAACAGACGCTGACACAGGTGTTTCTCGACATCGAATCGCTTATCGGCGATATCAACGTCGCAACCCTAGAGCATGATGAGAAATTTAGTGCGGCGCTCATTAACATGACCACTGAGATCCGTGGCAGCTTCCATGTGCTGGACATGACCATAGAGCAGGAAGATTATTTTACGGCGCTTATCGAGCGTAATCTGAAGGAGGTGAAATCGGCCTCCGAGGCCTTTACCCGTCTGCAATCTGCGCTGGGCAAGGTGATGGACGTGCTCGGGGGAAGCGTATCTTAAGTGATTATTTTATGTTCGTTTTTCTTGATCTGAGTCACGTCATCATGACGGCTTACATATTAGTGTGAGTAAAAGTTCAACAATTTACTATAGTAACTAAAGGCGTCTAGAAGGTTGGAGGTGACGATGTTAGCGAGACTTCATAATGACCATAAACATATCGCGATACTGTTAAATATCCTTAAAAATAAGCAGCAGCGGCTGCAACATGGCGAGGCCGTCAACTTTAATCTGATCCGAGATATCGTCGAATATATGCAGAGCTATGCCGAGCATAGCCATCACCCGCTCGAGGATCTGATCAACGAATTCTATATTCAGACCCATCCCGAGGAGGCCTTGGAGAAGCAGTTGGGGGAAGAGCACCATAACCTTATCGAAAGCTCAACCAGTCTGATGTCTACCCTAAACCTTATCTTAAGTGACGTCCCGGTACAGAATGAAACCTTGAGCCAGGCCCTGAAGGAGTATGTCGAGGCGCAGCGCAATCACATGATGTATGAAGAGGGTAAGTTGTTCCCCATCTGGGAGGCGGGGATGACAGAGGCCCAGTGGCAGGAAGTGGCAGACAGATGCCAAGAGAAGTTGATCTGCGACCCATTATTTAGCGATGACGACAACCTACTCTTCGAAGAGTTAAAAGAGTATCTGGCCAAGGCCGATGATTAACAGCTAATCACTAACAACCTATAGATACAAAAATAGCGCCTAAGGCGCTATTTTTATTGTTTATTTACATCAGAAGGTTATCTAAGTCGTATTCGAAACTGCTGTCGATATCCTGAAGCTCTTTAATCAAACGCTGTTTCTCTTTGATAGCCTCTATTTCACGCCATTTTCGCTTCTTGTTGGAGCTTCGCGAACGACTGTTGGGTCTTTCAATGACGGTATCATCTAGCGCACTACCATAATCTAAGCGATTCATGGCAACCTCCTGTTGTTGTATTTTTTCTCAACAATTAAATATCACACTTCCAATTTATGGTGCAAGAAAAATGTTTCAATAATGTTAAGTCTGGGTGAATCATTTATGGCGCAACAGGCGGTTTTTTGCCCCTAGGATGGGAGGTCGCGCAGGTTTGCTGGTGGATATTACTGCAGATAACAAAAAAGCCAGTGAAAACTGGCTTTTTTATCGGCTAAGGTTGCTGGCTTAGAGTTGGCCGCGTCTAAAGAGATTGATGAGGGCGTTGCTGGAGGCATCCAGAGCCTTAGCCTCTTCATCGCTTTGCAGACGTGCGAGCACATCGTTGCCTAGGGTCTTACCGAGTTCGACGCCCCATTGGTCGAAGGAGTTGATGTCCCATAACGCGCCTTGAACGAAGGTTCTATGCTCGTACAGGGCGATCAAGGCACCCAGTGTTTCCGGAGTCAGCTTGTCCATCAGCAGGGTGTTGCTTGGCTTATTGCCTTCCATCACCTTGTGCTTAGCAATCAATGCCTTCTCTTCCTGGCTCAGTGAGCTGCCGTCGAGTTCGGCGAGTGCCTCATCGAAGGTTCTGCCTTGCATCAGCGCCTGAGTCTGGCCAAAACAGTTGGAGGCCAGCTGCACATGGTGTTCGCCGAGCGGGTTATGGCTCTGCAGTGGCAGAATAAAGTCTGCCGGGATCAGTGCCGTGCCTTGGTGTAACAACTGGTGATAGGCGTGTTGACCATTGGTGCCTTCGCCGCCCCAGATCACAGGGCCGGTTGCATGGTCGACGTTGTCGCCATTGAGGGTGACAGATTTACCGTTACTCTCCATGTCCAGCTGTTGGAAGTAAGCCGGCAGGCCTCTGAGGTAATGATCATAGGTCAATACCACATGGGATTGTGCCTGGTAGAAGTTGCCATAGAGTAGGGAAAACAGCCCCATGATCACCGGCATATTCTGTTCGAGCGGCGCCTCGACAAAATGCTTGTCCATCGACTTGGCGCCAGACAGCAGCTGGTAGAAGTTGTCCATGCCGATCAACAGGGCGATAGGCAGACCTATGGCCGACCAGAGTGAATAACGACCGCCCACCCAATCCCACATAGGGAAGATGTTGTCCGCATCCATGCCAAATTCGGTTGCCTTGGCCACGTTTGAGGTGACGGCAACGAAATGCTTGGCGATGTCTACTTGGGTACCGCCATTTTCCAGGAACCAGGCCTTGGCACTCAGGGTGTTGGTCAGCGTCTCTTGGGTGCCAAAAGACTTAGACGACATCACGAATAGTGTGGTTTCCGGATCCACCAGACGCAGCTTCTCACACAGTGAGGTGGCATCGACGTTGGCGACGAAGTGACACTTGAGCGCCGGATTCCAGTATGGTCTCAGGGCCTGAGTAACTATCTTAGGGCCAAGGAAGGAGCCACCGATACCTATGCTCACGATATCTGTGATCGCCTTGCCCGTGTAGCCCTTCCACTCGCCGGAGGTGACTGCCTCGACAAACTTGGCCATCTTGGCCTGAGTCTGTTTTACCTCGGGAACGATATTCTGGCCATCGACCAAAATAACCTCGTCGTCCTCAGCTCTGAGGGCCGTGTGCAGCACGGCGCGTTTCTCTGTGTTGTTGATGATCTCGCCATTGAACATGGCGCGGATCTTATCGCTTAGACCGGCAGATTTAGCCAGTTTAAACAGCTGCTCAAGCGTCTGCTCATCCGCTCGGTTCTTCGAGTAATCTAGCAGCAGGCCGCAGGCGGACAGTGACATCTTGTCAAAGCGCTGTGGATCGGCCTCAAATAGCTCGCGCATGTGTGGCAGCTTCGCGGCTTGTGCCTCGAGCTCGGCCCATGCGTCTTGCTGAGTAAGCTTAGTCATGACATCTATTCCCTTAGGCTTCGAGTTCTGCTTTTAGCATGGTTTCAAGTTTGCCCTGATCGATGGCAAAATTGCGGATACCTTCGGCCAGTTTCTCTACCGCCATCGCATCTTGGTTGAACTCCCAACGGAACTCGGCTTCGCTCAGTGCTGCACCAGGAGCGACCACTTCATTGGCGGCCTGTAGTTTTTGCACGACTGGTGTGTCGCTGTTGGCCATCTCTTCAAGCAGCGCAGGGCCGATAGTTAGACGGTCACAGCCTGCCAGTTCGATGATTTCTCCCGTGTTACGGAAGCTTGCGCCCATCACAACCGTCTTGTAGCCGTGACGCTTGTAGTAGTTGTAGATGTTGGTGACTGAGACAACGCCTGGATCTTCTACGGCGCTGTACTCTAGGCCAGTGTCTTTCTTGTACCAATCGAGAATACGGCCGACGAAAGGCGAGATCAGGTAAACACCAGCTTCGGCACAGGCTCTGGCCTGGGCAAAACAGAAGAGTAGCGTTAGGTTACAGTTGATGCCTTCTTTTTCCAGCTCTTTGGCGGCGCAGATCCCTTCCCAGGTTGAGGCGAGTTTGATCAGGATACGAGACTTGTCTATGCCGGCTTCTTCATAGAGCTTGATCAGCTTGTGTGCCTTCTCGATAGAGCCTGCCTTGTCGAAGGATAGGCGAGCGTCTACCTCGGTAGAGATGCGGCCAGGAACAATCTTTAGGATCTCCAGGCCGATGTTGACCGCCAGCTTGTCACCAGCATCTTCGACCTGCTGGGCCAGATCGTCACTCTGCGCCTTGGCCCATTCGATGGCATTGGCAATCAGGTGCTTGTATTCAGGAATTTGGGCTGCTTTTAGGATAAGAGAGGGGTTGGTGGTGGCGTCTTGTGGTTGATAACGCTTGATGGCTTCGATGTCACCGGTATCGGCAACTATGGTAGTGATAGATTTGAATTGCTCTAGTGTATTAGCCATGAAAATTACATCCTTCTTAAGAAGCAGCTTAAGTGTGTGGTTTACTAACGGCTATTAGACGCGATTTTGCCGATATTTCCAACCGTGAATGAAAAAAAATTACAGAAAAGTTGCTAAATATCAGTAAAAGGCATTTTAGCCGTCGCCGATTAGTGAGGCTGATGCTTGTGCTAAACGGACTTAGAGTATAACCATTAAATTATGACAGGAAAAAAAATCGCTGCCTAAGCAGCGATTTTTAGTGAGGTCGATCATTAAGTTAATCGTAAAGACTTACTTTAGAACCGGCTCTTTACGCACGCCAGTGACGTGGGCTTCGATGCGGCGGTTAGCCTTGTTGGCTTCGGCGCTTTTGCCTTCGATCAGAGGCTGAGTGATACCGTAACCTTTAGCGCTGACGCGATCTTGGCTGATACCGTACTTGCTAACCAGCAGTTCGGCAACGGCATTGGCACGACGCTCTGACAGATCCATGTTGTAGTCTGGGTTACCTACGTTAGAGGCGTGACCACCGATCAACACGGTTGCGCGTGGGTTTTGGTTCATGTAGTTGGCCAGCTTTTCGATTTGACCGTAAGATGCAGAGTTCACCACGGCTGAGTTGTTGGCAAAGCGAATTGAACCCAGTTCATGTTTTTCGGTGACTTCGCGGTAAACCGTACAACCATTGGCATCAACCTTGTGGTTGCTTGGCGTGTTGGCACATTGGTCTTTGTCGTCAGTCACACCGTCGTTGTCTGAATCTTTTGGTGCAACAACCACAGGTGCTGCTACAGCGGCTGGTGCTGCGCGACCAAATCGGTAGCTCAGCTCAAGACCCCAGTAGTTGCTTTCCATCTCAAGTGTGTTCCACTTGTCTTCGTCGAGATTTTCATAACGACGATACTTGGCTTGCAGCTTGAGGTTGTCGGTGAAGTTGTAGCCGATACCCGCACCAAAGTATGGTGCAACACCGCTGTCGCTGTAGTACTCGCTACCCCACTGTTTGTTGTTTGACAGTAGGTAGTTCATTGCACCCGCTTCGGCAGACAGGCTCCAACGGTCGGCAAATGGCCAGAAACCTACCAGGCCGAGTGTCATACCGCGAGCACCGACGTCGTTAAGTTTGTTGGCATAGTCGACCCACTCGGCACGGCCTAGGTCACGATAGCCTAGCTCGACACCGAAATAGTCGTTAAAGAGGTAACCACCAAATACGTCCCAAGCATAAGGATCGTCTTCACCACACTGCTTCATGGTCTTCTGATCGCAGTTAGGCTCGTAGTTGTTAACGCCTAAACCGCCACCGACATACCAAGGGGTGAGTTCTTGTGCTGCATTGGCTGCAAATGGGAGCATTGATGTAAGCAGAATAGCTTTCAATGTATTGTTCATCATTTTCCAATTCCTTTGTTTTACTATCTTCCCCCATGCTGTTTTTATCCTGTAAAAACATGCCAGCACTTTGTGGGGGGACTCCTTAGATATTATCGCTAGCCTCTGTATTATCTTACGTGAATATAGAAATTGCCATGATAAACAGGCATTTTTTTTAGGATCATTGGTCACTTGATAATAAAAAAGGCGTTTCCGCTAGGAATCGCCTTTTTTCTAGTAGAATAATTAACGTAGCGTTAATCTATTCTTAACGTGTCCAGATCCAGTTTTCGATGTTTTCTGGGTCGACACCGTTTGCCTTGATGTAGTTACGGTGGTCAACCAGACGCTGTAGCATGTCTGTGGTGATGGCAACGTGTTGTGTCTCGTCAATCACACCTTGTTGGAATAGCTTGTAAGCCATATCGATAACCAGGTGGTAGCGAGAAGTACCGTTACGCACACCCATATCGAATGGTGTAGTGGTTGAACCTTCCTCTTCATAGCCCTTGATGCGGAATCTGTGGCTACCCTTGTAATCGAATACCAGTTTCTTGATGGTGTTCGGATAACCGTGGTAGTTGAAGACCACACCCTTATCGGCGGTGAAGATCTCATCCATCATCCAAGGCTTGCTTTGGAACTTACGGCTACCCAGACCGCTGCTGGTTAGCTCGGTTACGCTGACGAAGCGAACGCGGACTCTTGGTAGCAGCTCACGCAGGATGACCAGAGAGGCCATACATTCTTGGGTCACATAGTCACCACAGCCTGCCAGTACTACGTCTGGGTTTTCATCTGAGGCGAAGTCCCACACCATGACACCATCTTTAGCCTGTTGACGGGCTTCGTCCAGTGTTAGCCATTGTGGCAACTCTTTCTTACCGGCGGCGATGATGTTGAGCTTATCGCGATCGGCGAAGGCACGCTCTGTGTAAACCAGGGTAGAGTTAGCATCTGCTGGCAGATAAGCCGAGATGATCTCTGGGTGTTTCTCAAGCATAGCTCCTAGGAAAGAAGGGTTCTGGTGAGAATAACCGTTGTGGTCTTGGCGCTCCAGCAGTGAAGAGAGCACTACGTTACAAGCGGGAACTGGCTTACGGAAGTGTACGCCTTGGCTTGCATAGACATATTTACAGTATTGGTCGGCCATAGAGGAGACCACCTGTGAGAATGACTCATAAGTTGGGAACATGCCGTGACGACCCGTTACTGTGTAGCCGTGTAGCATACCGAATAGCAGGTTCTCAGATAGCAGCTCAAGTACTCGACCGTCGCGAGACATATCTTCGTCCCAGCTTTCGATAGGCCACTGCCATGCACGATCTGTCTCTTCAAACACAGCTTGTAGCTGGTTAGAATAGGTTTCGTCAGGGCTGAAGATACGCAGATTGCGTTGGTCTCTGTTGAGCTTGAATGCATCACGCATCCATTGGCCCATCTTGAGCATAGAGTAACCACGTTGGCCTCTAGGCGTTTCTGCACCGTAGGCCAGGTCTTCCAGCTTAGGATTGTTGAGTGAACGTACCACTTCGCCGCCGTAGCTCAGGTGTTGACGACCACAGCAAAGCTCTTTTGGTGGTAGCAATGATTGAATGTCTTTGTCGAACACGATCTGGTTTTGTTCGTTGATGCTATAGAGTTCGTTAAACTTGTAGCTGGCAAGCCATTGATCTAAGGCTTCAAGGTGTTGTTTGTCTTTCGCACACTTGTTAACGATAACCTGGTGAGACTCACAGTTACCTTCTAACTTCTTACCATTGTCTTCGGCAACGCCTGTCCAACCTTTTGCGGTGCGCATCAGAATCACTGGCCAGCGAGGCTTAACGACATCTTCGCCGCTACGAGCCTTGGTCTGAATGGCTTCGATCATGGCATAGGATTCATCCATCGCCTTGGTCATCTGCACGTAGACATCTTCTTCAAGGTCGCTGTCGACAATGATTGGGTGGTAGCCAAGGCCTTTAAATTCAAGCTCAAGTTCTTCGTGGCTCATGCGTCCCATACGGGTTGGGCCAGAGATCTTGTAGCCGTTGATGTGAACGATTGGCAGTACGGCACCGTTGTTGGCTGGAGATACCAGACGGTTAGCATACCAAGAGGCTGCTAGTGGGCCCGTTTCTGATTCGCCGTCACCAATAAGTACGGTAGCGATGAGGTTAGGGTTATCCAGCACGGCACCCCAGGCAACTGAGAGTGAGTAGCCTAGCTCACCACCTTCGAGGATCTGACCCGGTGCTTCTGGGTTAGCGTGAGAAGGGTAGCCATAGGCGGCTGAAAATTTCTTACAGATATCTTCGATACCTGTCTCGTTGTACGGAATCGTCTCTGGATAGAAATGACTCAAAGATCCTTCCATAAATAGGTTAGCTTGTACGGCTGGGAAGCCATGGCCTGGGCCGACAAGGTAGAGGAAAGGACGGTTGGTTTTCTTGATGAGACGGTTGACGTTAGCGTAGACGAAGTTGATACCTGGACAAGTACCCCAGTGCCCTAGCAGTCTGGGTTTGATGTCGCTATGCTCTAGCGGACGCTTGTGCAGTACGTTCTGCTTCAGGTAGATTTGCGAGGTGGCCAGGAAGTTGGTCGCTCTTACAAATTTCTTTAGTGCGGTGATCTCTTGCTGTTGTGACATAAATAACCCCATTTATAGTAAGCAATAAGTTAATCAAAGCTCATGTGAGGCACTATATTTGTAATTTTATTACAAAAATGTGTTCAATATCTTATTTTTGCAAAGTCATTAAATTTGCCGAATGTTAAATTTTTGGTGGTAAACACCATGTTAGTTACGTTAATACAGTAGCTTATTTGTGTCTGATTGCGTGATGGCAATGTCATGTAAATGGGTAACTGTGATCTGTATCACATGGTGCTTTTTTGATGGTATGCTATTTTGGCGTGTCGAATTCGGCAGGCATGTTGTTTTGGCATCATGAAAGGATAATTCGAAAAGATAATCCTGCCGAAAATATTCGATCAAATTGGGAAGGAAATTCAACAAAGGTGGCGGCTTGCTCGGCAAGGTCACCATAAACGTCCTAAGGGTTATAGAAGTTCTATGTTTGAATCTGTATTAAATTTAGTCGATTCGACTATCAACGCGGTAAACGGCATGCTGTGGGGCAGTGTGTTGATTTACGTGCTGGTCGCTGCGGGCGTGTTGTTTACATTGAGATTGTGCTTTATCCAATTACGTATGTTTGGTCACGGTAGCAAGTTAGTGCTACAAGGCCGTGAGAAAACCAATGGTATTTCGTCGTTCCAGGTATTTTGTACCTCTATGGCGGCCCGTGTGGGCACGGGTAACATGGCTGGTGTTGCGGTAGCAATCACAGTCGGTGGCGCCGGCGCGGTGTTCTGGATGTGGCTCATCGCCCTGCTGGGGATGGCAACCGCCTTCATCGAGTCGACTCTAGCTCAGGTATACAAGGTTAAAGACAGCGACGGTCAGTACCGTGGTGGCCCGGCCTATTATATGGAGCAAGGGTTAGGCAAGCGCTGGATGGGTTCTTTGTTCTCTGTCTTGCTGATCATCGCCTTCGGTTTCGCCTTCAATGCGGCCCAGGCCAATACCATGACTGATGCACTCAACAATGCATTTGGGTTAGATAAGACTATGGTGGGTCTGGTGATCGTCGCCGTTGCGGCCTATATCATCAGCGGCGGCCTGAAGAAAGTGGCCAAGGCCTCTGAGCTTATCGTGCCTGTGATGGCGGTGGCTTATCTGGCGATTGCCCTGATCGTTCTGGTAATGAACCTTGAGCAGGTGCCTGCGGCGCTGGCTTATATCGTCAAGAGTGCCTTCGGTTGGGAAGAAGCAGCCGGCGGCGCTATGGGCGCCATGATGGCGGGCATCGCAAGAGGATTGTTTTCTAACGAAGCGGGTATGGGTAGTGCGGCCAATATCGCGGCGTCAGCATCACCAAACCCTAACCACCCCGCCTCTCAGGGTTTCGTGCAGATGATTGGTGTGTTTGTCGATACCATAGTGATCTGTAGCGCTACCGCAGCCATCATCTTGTTATCGGGCGTACTGGATGCGCCGGGTGAGCAGAAGGGCATAGGCCTGTTGCAGTTAGCGCTCACCAACGAGGTGGGTGGCTGGGCTGCCTATTTTGTTGCTTTTGCCATCATTCTTTTCTGTTTCTCTTCGATCATCGCTAACTACAGCTATGCAGAGAGCAATATTATGTTCCTGAGTCGGAGCAAGAAGGTGCTCTATACCTTCCGCGCCTTGGTTTTGGCCATGGTGATGGCGGGGTCTGTGGCCTCGCTGCAGTTGGTGTGGAACTTTGCCGATGTCTCGATGGGCTTGATGGCGCTGGTGAATATTGCCGCCATCGTCATGCTCTCTAAGGTGGCCTTTGCGGTGATCAAAGATTACGAAGTGCAGCTAAAGGCTGGTAAGGTGCCGACCTTTGATGCGGCGCATTTCCCTGAGCTTAACGGTCTGGATGAGAAGATCTGGAAGGGCAAGCCCAGTGCCGATGCCTTGGCTAAAGAGGAAGGTAAGTCGATTGCCGTCCCCGAGGTGTAACCCAAGCGGGTTAATCGCGCCTCTCTATTAGTTCCATCTAAAAAACCACGCTCCAAGAGCGTGGTTTTTTACTGTCTGCGTCAGTATGATAGTCACCTCGCTTAATGTTAGAAACAAAGGATAATTTATGCTGATCTTAGTCTCTCCGGCTAAAACCCTGGATTATGAAACGCCAGCAAGTACCCAAACCTTTACTATGCCTGCACTGCTCGAACACAGTGAAGCCTTGATAAAGGTGTGTCGAGAGCTAACACCAGCCGATATCGCTTCCTTGATGAAGGTCAGCGACAAGATTGCCGGACTTAATGCCGCACGTTTTGCCGAGTGGCATCGCGATTTCAATCTGGACAATGCAAAGCAGGCGCTGTTTGCCTTTCGTGGCGATGTCTATACCGGGCTGGATGCCGATACCCTGTCTGAGGGGAGCTTGGAGCGCGCCCAGCAGCACCTACGTATCCTGTCAGGCCTCTATGGCCTGCTGCGCCCACTGGACCTGATGCAGGCTTATCGTCTGGAGATGGGCACTAAGCTGGCCAATGACCGCGGGGCGAATCTATACCAGTTTTGGGGTGATATCGTCACTCAGGAGGTCAACAAGGCGTTGGCCGAACAGGGCGATGATATCCTGGTGAATCTGGCATCTAACGAGTACTTTAAGTCGGTGAAGCCAAAGCAGGTCCAGGGACAGGTGATCACGCCTATCTTTAAGGATAAGAAGAATGGTCAGTATAAGGTGATTAGTTTCTTCGCCAAGAAGGCCCGCGGCATGATGGTGCGCTACATGCTTGATAACAAGGTGAGTCGCTATGAAGAGCTGCTTAAGTTCGACACCGCGGGTTATTACTACAGTGAGGCAGACTCCAGTGTTAACGAGCCTGTGTTCCTGCGAGAAGAGCAAGCCTAAGCTAAGAACTTATTTGTAGAGTGAAAGATTCTGTCAACGCGATAAAAAAAGCAGCCATAGGCTGCTTTTTTAGTTTTAAGCCAACTTAACTTTCGTTGGCCATGAGCTCACGTATGCCATGAACTCACGTTGGCTATCATCTATGGCCGATTATCAAGGCCTTGCTTTGATTATTTGGCCTTAGGGGTTAGCGGTCTTAGCTCAATCTCAGATTGCGCCATGAGGTAAGCAAACTGGGCGTAGGCGGCCGCATTTTGCGCCAGCGCCTCAGGATCGATCTTATCCAAGGTATCGTTTGGCGTGTGGTGATAGTCGAAATAGTCACTGCCATCTTGTCTGAGTGACGCCACGGGTACGCCATAGCCTGGCAGCATGGAGACGTCGGGGCCACCAGAGGCCTTGTTGTTGCCAGGGGCGACGCCATTATCCTGCATCGAGCCGGTATGAGCCTGCACGGCGGCAAAGGCTTTATCGGCAACGTTAAAGTCGATTTGGTAGATACGCCCGGCGCCAAAATCAGATTCGGCGGCAATATAGTGTTTCGTCAGCTCGGCTTGATGGTCTTTGGCGTAACTCTTACCGCCAATTAACCCCAGCTCTTCGGCGGCGTAGAGCACCACGCGAACCGTGCGGGCAGGTTTAACGGGGAGCTGAGAGATGTAGTGGCCTGCGGCGGTCACAATGGCCACTCCTGCGCCGTCATCGATGGCGCCTGTGCCTTCGTCCCATGAATCCAGGTGCGCGCCGATAAGCACTATCTCATCGGGTTTGCTGCTGCCGGTAACCTCGGCAATCACATTATAGGATGTGGCGTAGCCAAGGTTTTTAGGGCTCATCTCGAGATGCAGCACGACGTTGGGATCGCGCTTAAGCATCAAAGTGACAAGATCTGCATCTGGATTGGACATGGCCGCAGCCGGGATCTTATCTATTCCGTCCTGATAGCGCATCATACCGGTATGGGCCATTCTGTCATGGTCGGTACCGATAGAGCGGATCACTATGGCGAGTGCGCCTTTCTCTGCGGCGGCGATGGCGCCCCGTGAGCGTCCGCCAACCGTCATGCCATAGCCTTTACCTGTCTTGAATCTAGGGGTGATGTGGTCGATAAAGACTATCTTGCCCGCAACCAGGCTTGGATCGGCTTGTTTAAGGGCATCCAGAGTCTCGAAGCGGACGATTGGCGCACTGATCCCTTCTTCCGGCGTGCCGACGCTGCCACCTAGGGCGGTGATCACCAAAGGTTGGGCGTAAGGGGAGACTATATTGGCCTTGGCCTCGCCTCGTTGCCATACGGGCACCTGCACGGCTTCTTTATAGACCTTATCAAAACCGAGGGAGCCGAGCTTCTTCTCGGCCCACTCTACGGCGACCAAGTCTTTGTCGCTACCCGCGAGTCTAGGGCCTACTTCGACCGTGAGTGATTCGACAATATCATAGGCCAGGCTCGAAGAGAGTGCTTGCTGCTGTAGCTTGGCACTAACACTTTGATTTGTGTCTGTTGCTGCCGCATTTTGACAGGCAAATAGGCCGCCGAAAAAGAGTGTGGATAGGAGGATGAGAGGGGAGCTTTTCATGAGTTTCCTTTATTTTTATTACGTATGTCCCATTTTTGAAAACAATCTAGCAAAAAGTGTGCTTTATGTCCCGACTATATCTTTAAGTCAACGCTATATTAGTGCCGGGGTTTGTTTTAGGAGAAATTGCTCGTAATGAATATAGAATTGATGCAACAACGAGCGGATAATGCTGTTGTATTGCTAAAGGCTTTAGCAAATGAACGCCGGCTGTTCATCTTATGCTACTTGTTGAGCGAAGGTGAGATGTGCGTCGGTGAGATGAATAAAAAGCTGGGGCTTAGCCAATCTGCGCTGTCGCAACACTTAGCATGGCTTCGTAAAGACAATTTGGTCGAAACGCGAAAAGAAGCGCAAACGGTATTTTATTCGCTGAAAAGCAAGGAAGTATCTGAAATTATTAAGTTACTTAACACTATCTATTGTCACTAAATGGCTTGAGAATAGCGCAGATAGAAAGCTGATGGGCGACTGGCCGTCAGCTTTTTGTTTTTTGGCTCTGGGATTTTGCCCGTTTAGAGTATTTACGAATTTTCGAATGACTCTAATACAGGCATGAAAAGTGGCGAGATTGAATTGGTGCTCGAACGACAGGCACAAAAAAACCGGCCTGAGCCGGTTTTTTTATATCGCTAAAAGATTAAGCAGCTAGTGCTTTGATCTTAGCGTTTAGACGAGCCTTATGACGGGCAGCTTTATTCTTGTGAATAAGACCTTTAGTCGCCATACGGTCAACAATTGGTTGTGCAGCATTGAATGCTTCAGTTGCCGCTTTGTGATCGCCAGTGTTGATCGCAGCGATTACTTTCTTAACGTAAGAACGTAGCATAGAACGACGGCTAGCGTTGTGCTGACGACGTTTTTCAGATTGAAGCGCGCGCTTCTTTGCAGACTTGCTATTAGCCAAGGTGCAACTCCTAAAAGGGTTAGATATTTTTAAAGGTCGAGGAATATGCCTTTTTTTCGTCAGTTTGTCAATGACAATGATCGGATCTTTATCCTAAAGATAAATTAATCAGAGCAGACTTGGCGTTCTTCAACCTAACTCGTGTAATATGGTGCGCTATTCTAGCAGTATTTGCTGCTTGGTGACAGGGGGTAGTCGACTTTTTAACTTGCTCGATACACCTGTAGTGCTCGTTTCAGGGGGAACTTTGAGCAAGAAACTATTTAAGTCAGGCATGATCGTGAGTGCTATGACGCTGATTTCTCGTGTTTTAGGCTTAGTGCGAGACGTGGTTATCGCCAATTTGATGGGGGCCGGGAGTAGCGCCGACGTCTTCTTTTTTGCCAACAAGATCCCAAATTTTTTACGCCGATTATTTGCCGAAGGCGCCTTCGCCCAGGCCTTCGTGCCTGTCTTGACCGAATATCAAGAGAAACATGACGACCAGTCGGTTCGCGAGTTGCTCGCCAAGGTGGCCGGTACGCTCGGGCTGGTGGTGACCTTAGTGACTCTAGTGGGGGTGATCGCCTCGCCACTATTAACGGCCCTGTTTGGTGGCGGCTGGTTCCTGGCCTGGCTAAACGATGAGCCAAATGGTCAGAAGTTTGAGCTGGCATCACTAATGCTGAAGATCACCTTCCCTTATCTCTGGTTTATTACCTTTACCGCCCTGGCGGGCTCGATACTCAACACCCGTGGTCGCTTTGCGGTATCTGCCTTCACGCCGGTGTTTTTAAATGTTGCCATCATCTGTGCGGCGCTGTTTCTGGCGCCTAAGCTCGATCAGCCGGAGTTAGGCCTGGCCTGGGGCGTCTTCGCCGGTGGCCTGATCCAGTTTCTGTTTCAGATCCCCTTTCTGTTCAGAGAGAAGGCTTTAGTTAAACCGTCATGGGGCTGGCATCACCCGGGCGTCGTTAAGATACGTACCCTGATGCTACCCGCGTTGTTTGGCGTGTCTGTGTCGCAGATCAATTTGCTGCTCGATACCTTTATCGCCAGTTTCTTGGTGACGGGCTCCATCAGTTGGCTCTACTACTCAGATCGACTGCTGGAATTCCCCTTAGGTCTGTTTGGTATCGCGATTGCTACCGTTATCTTGCCGGCGCTGTCGAAGAAGCATGTTAACGTGGAGGGGGATGGGTTTGCCAAGACGATGGATTGGGGGGTCAAGGCGATTCTGCTGATGGGGGTGCCAGCCATGTGCGGCCTGATCGTCCTGGCTAAGCCCATGTTGATGGTGCTCTTCATGCGCGGCGCCTTCACGCTAGATGATGTGGATATGGCCTCTTATAGTTTAATGGCCTATGGTTCGGGTCTGCTGAGTTTCATGTTGATCAAGGTGCTGGCGCCTGGCTATTACTCCCGTCAGGATACCAAAACCCCTGTGCGTTACGGCATAGTTGCCATGGTGAGTAACATGGTGTTTAACCTGATTTTTGTGTTTCCATTCGGTTATGTGGGCTTGGCGATTGCCACCTCGTTATCGGCGCTGCTCAATGCAAGTTTGCTTTACCGGGGCTTACATCGCGCGGGGGTGTACCAAATTCCTCGTCAGACCTTTGTGTTTATGGGTAAAACCTTGGTTGCCGCCGCGCTGATGATCGCCGTGCTTTATCTATTGTTGCCAAGCATTGATACCTGGCTAGCGCTTTCATTTGTGGGCAGGGCAACTCAGCTGGCCTATTTGATTGGCGCAGGGGCTGTGGTCTACCTGTTGGCTATGTTATTGTTAGGAATTCGCCCCTGGAGGATGAAAGCTGGCTTTTGATTGCTGATTATCCTTCTCAGCTGGTATATAATCCGCGAACTTATGCTTGCTAGTTATTGAATGTAATGGAACTGATCCGCGGTATACATAATATTTTACCCAGACACCAGGGTTGCGTGCTGACTATTGGGAACTTTGACGGCGTGCATCGTGGGCATGCCGAAGTCATTGCTGCCCTTGTAAAAAAAGCCAAGCAACATGGGGTTCCTGCAACACTCATGACATTCGAACCTCAGCCGCAAGAGTTGTTTAAGGGGGATAATGCCCCGGCTAGGCTGAGTCTGCTGCGCGATAAGATCGTCTTGCTCGATGAGCTGGGCATAGATCGTCTGCTGTGCGTCAATTTTAATCAGAAGTTTGCCGCCATGCCCGCCGAAGCCTTTATCGAGGATCTCCTGGTAAAACAGCTAGGAGTGAAATACCTGGTGGTGGGGGATGACTTCTGTTTTGGCAAGCAGCGTCGCGGTAATTTTGAGATGTTAAAGGCCGCCGGTGAAAAATATGGTTTTGCCGTGGTCAATACCCATAGCTTTATCCTAGGGGATAAACGGGTGAGCTCGACCGAGATTCGTGGGCTGCTCGCCAAGGGGAACCTAGAGCAGGCAAGGCGCCTGCTAGGCCATCCATATGCCCTGAGCGGTAAGGTTGCCCATGGTGAGAAAATCGGCCGCACCATAGGATTTCCTACCGCCAATATCGCCTTGAAACGCAAGGTGTCGCCGGTCAGGGGCGTCTTTGCCGTCAAGTTGTATTGGGACGGTAGCGATATCTATGAAGGGGTGGCCAATGTTGGCTTTAGGCCCACGGTCAACGGACAAAATTGTCAGTTAGAAGTCCATCTGTTTGATTTTGAAGGAGACCTGTATGGTCGCACCGTCGAAGTCGAGTTGGTGGCAAAGATTAGGGATGAACAGCCATTTAAGTCTTTAGATGCGCTGAAGCTACAAATTAAAGATGATGCTGACAGGGCCAAGGCCCTGCTTGGCTGCGATGCAGGCTGAGAGCAATCAGCTAAATTAACGGTATAGGATCAATGAGCGACTATAAATCTACTTTAAACTTGCCGGAAACTGAGTTTCCGATGCGTGGTAATCTGGCACAACGCGAGCCAGAGATGTTGAAATCTTGGACAGAAAAGAAGCTGTACCAAAAGATTCGTGAAAGCCGCACAGGTGCCAAGCCATTCATTTTGCATGATGGCCCACCGTACGCTAACGGTAGCATTCATATTGGTCACTCAGTAAATAAGATCCTTAAAGACATTATTATCAAGTCTAAGACCCTGTCAGGTTTTGACGCGCCATATATTCCAGGTTGGGACTGTCATGGTCTGCCAATCGAGCTTAAGGTCGAGCAGAAAGTGGGTAAGCCTGGCCAGAAGGTCTCTGCGGCCGAGTTCCGTCAGAAGTGTCGCGAATACGCCGCTGCTCAGGTAGATGGTCAGCGCGAAGACTTTATCCGTCTTGGCGTGCTGGGCGACTGGCAAAATCCTTACCTCACCATGAACTTCGACACCGAAGCCAACATAGTTCGCTCTTTGGCTAAAGTGATCGACAACGGCCACCTGCACAAAGGTGTTAAGCCTGTGCACTGGTGTACCGATTGTGGTTCTGCACTGGCTGAAGCGGAAGTCGAATATGAAGATAAGACTTCACCTGCAATCGATGTTGCCTTCGTGGCGGTCGATCAAGCGGCTGTGCTGGCTAAATTCGGATTAGAGCAATCTGACGCCGAAGTGGCGACCGTTATCTGGACCACAACGCCTTGGACACTGCCTGCTAACCGCGGCCTCTCAATGGCCGGTGATATCGATTACGATCTAGTTGAGTTCACTAAAGATGGCAGCAAGCGCGCGATTATCGTGGCGCAGGAGCTGGTTGAGTCTTGCATCGAGCGTTACGGCGCCGAGTCGCATAGCGTGCTGGGCACAGTGAAAGGTCAGGCGCTGGAACTGCTGCGCTTTAAGCATCCTTTCTATGATTTCGATGTGCCTGTCATCATTGGCGACCACGTTACGGTCGATTCGGGTACCGGTGTGGTACACACGGCGCCTGGCCACGGTCAGGACGACTTTGTTATCGGTCAAAAATATGGTCTGGAAGTGGCTAACCCTGTAGGGGATAACGGCGTCTACAAGCCTGATACCGAGTTCTTCGCCGGCCAACATGTCTTTAAAGCCAACGATAGTGTGGTTGCACTGCTCGAAGAGAAGGGCGCACTGCTGAATCATGTGGCCTATCGTCACAGCTACCCACACTGCTGGCGCCATAAGACACCTATTATCTTCCGCGCGACGCCGCAGTGGTTCATCTCTATGGACCAAAAAGGTTTACGTACTCAGTCGCTGAGCGAGATCGAGAAGACGCAATGGATCCCTGACTGGGGTCAGAGCCGCATCGAGAAGATGGTCGAGAATCGTCCAGACTGGTGTATCTCACGTCAACGTACCTGGGGCGTGCCTATTACCCTGTTCGTACACCGTGATACCGAAGAGCTGCACCCTGATAGCGTTGCCCTGATGGAGCGCGTTGCCCATCGCATCGAACAAGAAGGCATTCAGGCCTGGTGGGATCTCGACGCCGCAGAGCTGTTAGGCGAAGAAGCCGACCAATACCGCAAGGTTACCGATACCTTAGATGTATGGTATGACTCAGGCTCTACCTTCTCATCTGTGGTTGCCGCTCGTCCTGAATACAATGGTCATCCGGTGGATCTCTACCTGGAAGGTAGCGACCAGCACCGTGGTTGGTTCATGTCATCACTGATGATCTCTACCGCCATGAACGGCAAGGCGCCTTACAAGCAGGTATTGACCCATGGTTTCACCGTGGACGGTCAGGGCCGTAAGATGTCTAAGTCGATCGGTAACGTGATTGCGCCGTTGCAAGTCACTAACAAGCTAGGCGCCGACATTCTGCGTCTATGGGTAGCTGCGACCGATTATAGCGGTGAGATGACAGTATCTGATGAGATCCTTAAGCGTAGCGCCGATGCTTACCGTCGTATCCGTAACACGGCGCGTTTCCTGCTGGCTAACCTGAATGGTTTCGATCCGGTAAACGACACCGTTGCCATCGAAGATATGGTTGCGCTGGATCGCTGGGTGGTGCGCCGCGCAGCTGCCTTGCAGGCCGAGATCTTAGAGGCTTACGAGCAATATAACTTCCACTTGGTGACCCAGAAACTGATGCAGTTCTGCTCTGTTGAGCTAGGCAGCTTCTATCTGGATATCATCAAAGACAGACAGTACACGGCTAAGCGTGACAGCCTGGCACGTCGTAGCTGTCAGAGCGCGCTGTTTTTGATCGCCGAAGCCATGGTGCGCTGGATTGCGCCTATCCTGAGCTTTACCGCCGATGAGGTATGGCAGTCGCTGCCGGGCGAGCGTGAAGAGTTTGTCTTTACTCAGACTTGGTTCGAAGGCCTGGTCTCTGTGACCCTAGATAGTGACCTGAGCGACGACTATTGGGCAAATCTCATCACAGTACGTGATGAGGTAAACAAGGCCATCGAGCAGGCGCGCCGCGAGCAGCGTGTCGGCGGTTCGTTAGAAGCCGAAGTGACTCTCTATGCCGATGAGGCCTTAACAGAGTCTCTGGCGCTGCTGGGTGAAGAGCTGCGCTTCGTGCTGCTGACCTCCAACACTCAGATTGCCCCGCTGGCGAACGCCGGTAACGATGCGGTTGAGACAGAGCTGGCTGGTCTTAAGCTATTAGTGGCTAAGACAGAGGCGGCCAAGTGCGATCGCTGCTGGCATCACAGAGAAGATGTGGGTCAGGTTGAAGCGCATCCACTGCTTTGTACACGCTGTGTGACCAACATCGAAGGTGATGGCGAAGTTCGCCAGTTCGCATAAGGGAATCGAATGCCATCTAGCTGGAAAGAGAGTGGCTTACGTTGGTATTGGGTAGTTGTATTGGTGTTCGTTGCCGATCAACTATCCAAACAATGGGTACTAGCCAATTTTGACCTGAGAGAGTCAATTAACTTACTGCCATTTTTTAATTTCACTTATGTGAGAAATTATGGTGCCGCCTTTAGCTTTCTAAATGATGCCGGTGGGTGGCAGCGTTGGCTGTTTACCTTGGTTGCCGTCGGCTTTAGTACCTTGCTGACCGTCTGGCTGCGTAAGCAACCGAAAGGATTATGGCGACTGAATCTGGCCTATACCTTAGTGATTGGTGGGGCGCTGGGGAATTTAATTGATCGCTTGCAACATGGCTTTGTGGTCGATTTTCTCGATTTCTATTGGAAGACGAGTCATTTCCCCGCCTTCAACATTGCCGATTCGGCGATCTGTGTCGGAGCCGGACTCATCATCCTGGATTCGTTTATTTCAGAGCGTAAGCCAAATGGCGAAGACGTTGCAAAGGGGTAAGAAGTGACTGTTACACGTTCATTATTGTGCCATATGAATATCCTGCTGGAAGATGGTTCGACCGCAGATAGCACTAAGGCCTCTGGTAAACCGGCCAAGTTAAACATTGGCGACCAGAGTCTGAGTCCGGCATTTGAGGCCGAGCTTTCGAACCTCAAGCAAGGCGATAAGCACAGCTTTACTCTGGCAGCAGCGGACGCCTTTGGCGAGTCAAACCCGGATGCTATTCACCATATGGACAGGAGTAAGTTTCCTGCCGATATGCAGCTCGAAACTGGCGTTATCGTCAGTTTCGCCGGACCTGGTGGCAGTGAGATCCCTGGTATCGTCCGCGAGGTAGTTGGGGATTCGGTAACCGTCGATCTTAACCATCCATTGGCAGGGCGCGCGGTGACATTTGAATTGGAAGTGGTTCAGGAGCTTTAATCATGACGCAACCTCCTCAAAGCCTGCAGATTAAATTGGCCAACCCGCGTGGTTTTTGTGCCGGTGTCGATCGGGCCATCAGCAT
Source organism: Shewanella alkalitolerans (assembly GCF_019457575.1). Classification (NCBI taxonomy): domain Bacteria; kingdom Pseudomonadati; phylum Pseudomonadota; class Gammaproteobacteria; order Alteromonadales; family Shewanellaceae; genus Shewanella; species Shewanella alkalitolerans. The sequence goes on from NZ_CP080422.1 coordinate 1,240,362, forward strand.
AGTCGAGAGGGCGCTAGAGCTGTTCTCGCCGCCAATTTATGTACGTCATGAAGTGGTGCATAATCGATATGTTGTGCAAAACCTCAAAGACAGGGGCGCGGTATTTGTCGACGAACTAGACCAAGTGCCGGACGACAGCATAGTGATCTTCAGTGCTCATGGTGTATCCCAGGCAGTTCGTGCCGAGGCTAAAAAACGTGGCCTGCGAGTATTCGATGCCACCTGCCCATTGGTGACCAAGGTGCATCTGCAGGTCACCCGTGCCAGTCGTAAGGGGATCGAGTGCATCCTTATCGGCCATGCGGGCCACCCTGAGGTTGAAGGGACCATGGGACAATACGACAACCCTGAGGGCGGCGTATTGTTGGTGGAGTCACCTGCCGATGTAGAGGCCTTAGTGGTGAAAGACCCTGATAACCTCTGCTTCGTGACACAGACGACTCTGTCTATGGATGATACAGCAGATGTGATAGCGGCTTTGCAGAAGCGTTTCCCGTCAATCCAGGGACCGCGTAAGGACGATATCTGCTACGCCACCCAGAACCGACAAGATGCGGTGCGTAACGTCGCCGATGACGTCGACCTCTTCATTGTGGTGGGTTCTAAGAATAGCTCCAACTCGAACCGTTTGATGGAACTGGCTATTAAGAAGGGCACACAGTCTTATCTTGTGGACAATGCCGACGACATCAAATCCGAATGGTTTAACGATATCGAGAAGGTTGCCGTTACCGCTGGCGCATCGGCGCCGGAGGTGTTGGTACAACAGGTTATCGATGCTATCGCCAAGTTGGCACCTAGTGTGATCACCGAGGTGGAAGGGCGTAAAGAAGATACCGTATTTGCCGTACCGGCTGAACTACGCTAGGTATCTTGCTGTTTTGGTAGGAAAAGGAGGCTTGAGCCTCCTTTTTTATTGCCTAAAAATCGCCCGCGGCATATCGAAATTCCTTTTTAGACCTAATATTACTAGCGAGTAACATTCGACTAATCTATGATTAACTAGTATAGTTTAAAGTTATGCTAACTTTCAGATTTTAAAAGACTAAACCACTTAATCGACTGTCAAAAGTATGGCTAATATCGGAGATTTGACATCATGGTAAAACGTGGGAAAGGGTTTTCCCTAATAGAGGTGATGGTTTCGCTCGTCATTCTTGTTATTGGCCTGATCGGCATATTTAATCTACACGTTGTTTCCAAGCGAGGCAGCTTCGAGTCTTTTCAGCAGACCCAGGCCTCATACTACGCCAACGATATTATCAATCGCATGAAGTTAAATCCTACTCAGTTAGCCAATTATGCGGGTACATACAGTAAGCTGCCTACGAGTGTTGGTAAAGAATGCAAAGGCGCTACGGTTTGCTCATCTACAGAGATGGCGGCTTGGGATCTCTATGAGTGGCAAATTTCATTTTTTGGTACAGCAGAAAAGGTCGGCACTCAGAATGTTGGAGGGTTGGATACTCCTATTGCCTGTATCGTAGTGAATGGAAATGACGTTACAGTCACTATGGCTTGGAAGGGGATTCGCAAAACTAAAATTGCCTCTGCTACATCCGATTGTGGTTCAGCTACCACAAATCGACGACTTTATTCTGTTCAAACGGTGATTATTTAAAATGGCTTTGCATATAAACAATAAGCAAAAGGGCTTGTCACTTGTAGAATTGATGGTCGCTCTCGTTATTAGTCTGTTTTTATCTGCAGGCCTTTTTTCCATGTTTAGTATGTCTTCATCAAATGTGACAACGACGAGCCAGTTTAATCAGTTGCAAGAAAATGGGCGTATTGCTTTAGCAATAATGGAACGGGATATCAGCCAGGTCAGCTTTTTTGCTGATCTAACGGGTACTGATTTTGTTCGTGATACTAATACTACAGTGGCACCGAGTCTTGGGGGAAGTGATTGTGAAGGCAGTGGGCTGAACAATCAGACACTTCCTAATACAGAGCCTTCGCATTTTAGACGTTTATGGGGTTATGAGCATGATAAAAATGGGCCTGTAATCGGTTTAGGTGAGAAGAGTACTAATTTAACTTGTTTGTCTAATGCCGATGATGTCGCAGAAAAAACGGATGTTATTCAGATAAAAAGACTAATAGGGCCAGATATAGCTGCTTCCAGTAGAGATAGTAACAGAGTATATGTAGTAACAAATTCTAGTCAGGCGATCTTTTTTAGCGGGGCTTCATCTGCTCCATCATTAACAAGCGGACGTTACTGGGAGTATCAACACCATGTCTATTATATAAGAAATGATGGTGATATTCCTGTATTACGTCGTCGTTATCTTTCAGTCGATAATTGGATGAAAAATGAAGAACAATTAGTCGAAGGTATCGAGAATATTAGAGTCTTATTTGGATTTGATGATGACGGAGATAATAGTCCTGATGGGTATGTTCCTGCAAAAGATGTCTCGACTAAAAATTGGGATAACGAATCTTTTCAGCGTTTAGTTTCAGTAAAGTTGTTTATATTGGTGCGCTCTTTGGAAAAGGATTTAAGCTATACCAATGATGTGAAATATATTTTTGGTGATAAACAATTAGGTCCTTATAACGATAATTATCGACGCAAAGTGATGTCTACGACAATTGTGTTAGAAAATCCCGCATTAATTCGAGGTTAGAAAAATCATGTTGAAGAAACAGCAAGGAATCGTACTTTTTCTATCTCTCATTATTCTGATTATCATGACAGTGATTGGAGTAGCGCTTGCCGTTAACTCGACGCAGTCATTACGTATGTCGGGAGCGGGATCTGAACGAATTGAGGCCAAAGCCATTGCCGACGGAGGCTTGGCTAAGGTAATAAACGATTACGGTGGTGCTACTTTTGCGAACTTATCTGGGAAAGTGACTGAAAATGTATTTAATGGCACACAAGTGATCACCCCGTTGCCAGAGACCGCTGTTAAAGATGTGGGGTGCCAAAGAACTGCTAATGCGACAGGCGCGAACTTAGTGAGCTGTCGCCGTGCCCAGGTAACGAGTAGTGTTGATTTTGGTCGAGATAAATTAGGTTCGTTAACGGTTGTTTCAGGTATCGAGCAGCAAGTGCTAACAGGAAACTAGGATTATGTTTAAGAAAATACTATGCAGTGCAGTAATGGCGGCTACAGTGGCTTCGGGCGTATCGCTTGCTGATGATACAGAGTTGTATTTAATAAAAAATAATGCAATAACAGGTAAATCTCCGCAGATATTATTTATTTTTGATAATTCTGGCAGTATGACTACGGAAAGCGAAAATGCTGTTAGTAGCTATTGTGCTACACCGGGTCAAGAGGGGTGCGAAAAGTTTGATGCGTATGCCGAAGCATATTCTGGCTATATTAATGATAAAGGTATTTATTGGAATGCCGGTGGCATTGATAATACCAGTTTGGCACCTACACCCGATGATCCTACAGATTCTAGGCGTTTTTATCTCAACAATAATAACTGTGCAAATGCTGCGAAGGCATTAGAAGATAAAGGACGATATACAGGTTTTTTAAGAGAGTTTAAGGGAAAAGGTAATTCTGGAAGTTGGGTTCCATTAGCTGACAATGAAGGATTCAATAAAGGCCAAATTGTCGATTGTTATCAAGATTTTGTTAGTATTCCTGTTGGGTATAATAATAATCCAGGCACTTCAGATTCAGGATACCCAATTAATAATAAGAATATGTACAGCGATTCTCTCAATCTTGATACTAAAAATTTATTTATGGAAGGAGCTCCGGTAACGCTTTATACATCTCGCTACCTCGTTTGGTATAAATGGGTCACTACCACAGAAGATGGTCAGAATAGTGGTACAACAGGCACTCGTTTAGAAGTGGCAAAATCTGCGCTTAATGATGTTTTAGAAGATTGGGCTGATTCTGACATAAGAATTGATGCTGGCTTGGCTGTTTTTAATCTAAATCATGCTGAAGAAGGCAATGCTGATGGAGGTCGAATTGTCTCCGATATCAAAGAAATGACCGATGCTAACAGAAATTCGCTTATTTCCTTGATAAATAGCATGCCAGCGCAAACGAATACGCCTTTGTGTGAAACCTTGTACGAAGCATATCAGTATTTCAGTGGTGGACCTGTGACCTTTGGTAATAAAGATAGTAACGCCAAAGGTAATGACAAAATAGATGATTATGTGCCAAACACGCCGCCAAGTATTTTATCCTCAGGTAATTATACAACCCCATTTAAAAAGTGCGCGGATACCGCATATATTGTTTATATCACTGATGGTGCACCAACATTAGATAAATTTGCCGATTCATCTCTTATATCTTTGTTTTCGAAGGGAAACTCAAAGGGAGATTACAGCCCATTTGCATTTGTAAATGATAAAGACGAACGTGAAGATAGTTATTTACCTGCTCTAGCGTCTTATATGGCAAACAACGATCTGGTTGTTGGAGTTAAAGACATTAATGGCGTCGATCATGAACAAAACGTGCGTGTATTTACTATAGGTTTTTCGGCCGGCGCTGAAAGGGCTGCCGCCTTGTTAGAAGAGACTGCGTACAGAGCTGGTTCAATAAGGGAGAAGGATGCTGACGGGAATCTGGTGTCGAAAGGATATAAAAAAGCTGAAGATCAATTGGCGTTAAAAGAGGCATTTTATGAAGTGCTGGAGTCTATCTATTCAATTGATTCTTCATTTACCTCTCCAAGTATTGCAAGTAATAACTTCGATAAAACACAGACATATAACTCTGCTTATTTCGCTATGTTTTTACCGGGTAAAGGGCCTCGATGGAGTGGTAATCTTAAGAAGTTGAAAGTGAATTCTGCGGGAGAGATAGTTGGGCCTGGAGGTAATACAAAGGCAATCGACAGTAATGGTAATATAGCTGCTTCAACATGTACTTATTGGAATACTTGTGCCGCGAATAATGTTGATGGCAATAAAGTCAACGCTGGTGGTGTATTACCTATGCTAAGAGTACGAGCTATAAGTGAGACCAATCCTAGGATAATAATTACTAACAATGGTACAGCTCTTGAGGATATAAGTAGCGTTGAAGTTGGATTTGTATCCTCTTATTCTCAAGACGATTTGGATTGGCTCTATGGCGTCGATGTCGATGATGATGATAACGATGGTAGTCACTCTGATGCCAGAGAGGACATTATGGGCGACCCTCTCCATTCTAAGCCACTGGCGATCAATTTTGGTGATAAGCCTTTAGTCGGTGATGAGTGTGTGGCAGCAAAGGCTTTAGGTAAGAGTTGTGAAAACCTAGACGTAAGAGTGTTAGTTGGAACTAATCAAGGCCTAGTGCATATGTTTAAAGATTCAGATGCGGGGAGTGATGATTATTCCATAGGCACTGTCTCGGAGTCTTGGGCGTTTTTGCCGCAAGAATTGTGGGGAAATATACCTAAGCTTAGGCAGAATGATCCAACGGGAACTCATAGCGTGTATGGCATGGATTTATCACCAGTAGCCTACACGGAAACTGATTCAAGTGGAAAGGTCAATAAAGCTTGGGTGTTCCTTGGTATGCGTAGAGGAGGTACATCATACTACGCTTTGGATATAACAGATCCTGATGCTCCAAAGTTACTGTGGGATCCTATAGTTAAAATAGATTCGAATACGGTAGGTTTTGAGGAGCTCGGCCAGTCTTGGTCAGAGCCAGTGGTGACTTTTGTGCCAGGGGTCGATGATCCTGTTTTAGTCATTGGTGGGGGCATGGCTTCCAATGAAGGTACCGGTGAGGCTGTTTATATTGCTAATGCGAGAACAGGTGCTTTTATCAAAAAGTTTACATCGACAGGTATGTCTAGTATTCCCAATAAGGTAGCTGTATTAGACAGCAATAACGATGGTATTACCGATAGAATTTATGCGGCTGATATTGGCGGAAATATTTGGCGTATGGATATGCCAGAATCGACTCAATCGACTTGGTCTACGTTTAAGTTTGCGTCTATTGCGACCTCTACTTCACCAAATGACAGGATGTTCTTTGCCGAACCATCTGTTGCGCAGACTCAGTTTAATAACATTCATGATAATAGTGGGGCTCTTACTTATCAGAGTGTTCCTTATGATGCAGTGACCATTGGTTCGGGAAATCGGACTCATCCACTAGATATGAATACGAATGACATGTTTTATGTTTTTCAAGATCGTAATGTGGTAACTAAAACCTTTACTAGTACAGATGCACCGGCAGCATTAACTATTAGCAATTTGTATGATGTTACTACGTCGGCGCCTACCTCTGATAGTGAAAATGTTACATTTGGTACAAAACGAGGCTGGTATTACGATTATAGTGTTGCTGGTGAGAAAACACTGTCAGCGTCATTGATTTTTGACGGCAAGGTCTATTTCACCTCTTTCATTCCACCGACGCGTACAGATGTTGATTTAGATGCCGGAATTTGTGGTTTTGCTGGCCAAGGGCGTCTTTATGTATTTGATCTACATAAAGGTACTCGAAGCTATAGCGAAACTTATTATGAAATTGGTGAACGGGTGCCTGATACGCCGCAGATAGTAATACCTAAACCCAAAGAGGGGGAAGATTCTACTGCCTATATCATTGGTGTGGGTAAAGGGGAATGTGAAAACGGTGAATGTAAAGGTACGGTTGCTTTAGGAAGTGGGCTAAGTACTAATAGAATTTATTATCATATTGATGAGAATAATTAACAAATGGATAAGATGAAGGGGTTTACCCTAATTGAAGTTATGATCGTTGTGGTGATCATTGGAATATTGGCGGCTATCGCCTATCCCTCTTATATTGACTTCGTTACTAAGAGCGGACGTTCAGAAGGTGTTGCTGCAGTGATGCGAGCAGCTAATTTGCAGGAGCAGTACTATTTGGACAATCGTCAATATGCAAGCAGTATGGCGGATTTAGGATTAGGAAACGGTACTACTTTTAATACTGAACATGATCTTTACACGTTAAGTGCTATAGGCGGATCAAGTTTTACCGTTAAAGCTGTAGCTAATGAACCACAGAAGAGTCGAGATTCGGTTTGTAAAACAATTAGTATTACATCCTCAGGTGTTAAAGGGCCTTCAGCGGAGTGTTGGAAATGAATAAATTAGTAGCAGTTTTATTAGTCATCATGCTATCAAGTTCAGTTAATGCGGTGTTTGCTGCTAAGCAGGATTATAAATGTTTTATTAATAGTTCATCTAAAGGCAAAGAGGTCGTTTTTTACAGCTGGGATAGCAAAGATCTTCTGTTAAAGATGAAAAGTCTTTTGGGAAAGCAAAGAGTTGATGTTAAAGGAAAAAAATATTTTATTAAGAATGTTGAAGAGTGTGTGCCTTTAAGTGAAGAGTTCAGCAGTAAGCAGGCCAAAGAACAAGATAAGCGAACACTAAGGTAGAAGTTCAGAAATCCTAAAATAGAGCTGGTTTTATTAAAAAGCCCATATCATTTTGATATGGACTTTTTAATTTAAGTCTATATTTAAGAGCAAGCTTGATTATCTGTACCGTAGTTAATTAACCCACTTGAACTCACAGTAACGCTTTTTGAAGCATTTGCTTTGCCACTAGGGCAATAAATAAAAGTACCGTTGGAAGGGGATAGTCCTTCGGAAGAAAAAGTCAGTTCAGTTCCAGGTCCAGAGATAGCATCATTATTGTTAAATCCATCAATGACACGTAGTGTTTTATTTCCAGTCGCCACATAAATGCGAATACCTTTCCCCCAATCTGTACCGCAAGAAGTTGCAGATGCATAAGCACAAACATTTACCGTTCTGCCGTAACTGACGGCCTGATTTCGGGCGAAGGTGAGGATATTGTTAATTTTTTCGATGTTTCTATTTACTCTAACGTTTTCATAAACAGAAACTAAAGAGGGAATGCCGATAGTTAGTATAATCGACGCAACTGTAATGGTGACCATCAATTCAACTAGGGTAAAACCGTTTTTGTTTTTACGCATCTAAGATTCCTCACTGCTACTGTAACCTAGTATAAGCGAGAAGTTTTAGGATTTCAGTATATATAAGCTATTCTTTTTAATGCCAATAATTTGTCGGCTTGATTAAAATTGGCGTGAGTCGTTGGCTTTGGAGCTATTATTGGTTGCAGCTGATATTTTTCTCTTTTGAAAAGCGTATCCTACCGGCTTGATTGACGATAACGGCTTTGGAATAAGGGCTGTTGGCCGAGCCAGGGCAGTACCTTAAAGTTCCGTTGCTGCCTGATGCAAGTCCATCGGGTTGAAAACGAGCAGACGCGCGGTTGTAGTAGACAAAGTCACCACTATCAAATGAACTTGTTTGCATCAACAATTTGTCTGTGCCATCGAGCTGGTTGCTGGTCCCCGAGTCGGTAAATACACCCAGGCCTAGGTGCCAGTCATTGGTACATTGGTTATCTTTTATTGGGCAAACCGTTACCCTAAGCCCGTAGTTGATGGCAGTATTTCTGGCGAACTGAAGAGTCTGTTGAATCATCTTTATCGCGGCGTCGGCTCGGTAAGCCTGATAGAGATCTGTAAGACTTGGTAGGCCAACCGAGAGGAGTATGGTCGCAACGGCGAGTGTGACCATTAATTCTATGAGTGTAAATCCATTATGATGTTTCATGGCTATTCCTTGCTGTATGTAGTCTATGCTTCCTGCAATGACCTGAACTCGTTTTTGGGGCGAGTTCATTGAGTATAGAAGAGTTAGCTCAACTTTAGGCGATGGGCATATATTGTTCTGCTCTATGAATATTGAATCATTTTATCTCTCGATATAATCATCTTTGGTGGTTTGGGTGGACGTGATAAGCTAGTGCCTAATAAACTTAGGTTTTGTCGAATTGGGTTAGCAGAATTTTAGGGAGCGTTTGATGAAGAAGGTCGAGGCCATTATTAAGCCGTTTAAGTTAGATGATGTACGCGAATCTCTGGCGGAGATCGGTATTACCGGCATGACGGTTTCTGAAGTCAAAGGTTTTGGACGCCAGAAAGGGCACACGGAGCTCTACCGCGGCGCCGAGTATATGGTGGATTTCCTGCCTAAGGTAAAAATTGAGCTGGTTATTCAAGATGAGCAGCTAGATCAGGCGCTCGAAGTTATCGTTGATACTGCGAGAACGGGTAAGATAGGTGACGGTAAGATATTCGTTACCGAAGTCGAACGCGTGATTCGAATTCGTACTGGCGAAGAGAACGAAGAAGCCGTCTAAATCTAAAGTTATAAAAAAACCGCTGAGATATCAGCGGTTTTTTATTGTCTGTAGATAACCATTAATCAAAGTTTGATGCCGATTTCTAAGCCTTTGGGCTTGCCGATGAGTCTCTCAGTACCGGCTCGGGAATGAAGACCTGATGAGTCGTCTCACTCTGCTTATTGCCCTGATTCTCGATAAGTAACTCGGTTGCCGTCTGCGCTATCAACTTATTTGGCTGATGGACTGTGGTTAGTTTAGGCCAGGTCTGTCTCGAGAAGGGGCTATCCTCGAAACCCACGATAGAGAGCTCCTCGGGTATTGCTACCCCTGCTAACCTAGCCGCGAAGAGTGCCCCTGCGGCAATTTCATCGTTACAGGCGACTATGGCCGTCGGCCGATTGGCTTTCGCCAGCAGTGTTTTAGCCCCTTCTACACCCGATTCAAAAGAATACTGACCATTGATGATGTTGGACTCGTCAAGGGATAGGTGATTGTTTTGCAAGGCGGCCTTAAAACCGGCAAGACGTTCCTTGGTGGATTCGTGTTGATGGTCACCGCTCAGGAAGGCGATATTTTTATGGCCGAGATCGATAAGGTGCTGGGTGATGGAAACCGCGCCATGTTTATCGTTGACCAGGATCGATAAGCCATCGGTTGGGTTCACCTCTTCCCCTGCAATAATGCGTACATAATTGGCATTAATCTGATCCAAGGCCGCCAAGACTTTGGGGTCTTCCGATAGCGGCGGGGTTAATACCAAGCCTGACAGCCTGGCATGGCGCACCATATCGACCAGCTCCTGACAGATATTATCTGACTTGGCATCGCAGGGATGGATGAGTAGCTCATAGCCTCTTTGCTTACAGGAAGACAAAATACCATTTTGCATATCAATGACATAGTAGGCATTGGGGTTGTCGTAGACAAAGGCGATCACATAGGATTTTGTGCCGGCTAGATTACGGGCAGCGACATTAGGCTGGTAATTAAGTGCGGCAATCGCCTGATTCACTTTATCAATCGTCGCCTGACGAACCGAAGGCTCGTTATTTGTGACCCGTGAAACCGTTTTTATGGAGACGCCGGCATATTTGGCGACGTCATTAATGGTGACTTTCATCTAGCGGATACTCTTTGTGTCTGCACAGCGTCTAGCTGCTTCAGAATTCAAATATGTCTCAAACAATGTACTGTATGGTTACACAGCAGATCTCACTTCCCCTGGCGACAATATTGCTGAGTTTTACGCTATTAAGCAATCATCAAATTGATTTCTATCCCGAATTGCATTTGCACTGCTTCGAAAATTAGTGATTTTTATCCTTGTTTATCAGTAAATTGCAACAAGATGCAAAGAGCGTGTTTTGTTTAATAAATGTATAAATCCAAAGAAATTCCTGCTTTTGGTTATTTTGTTGTGGCGCATCTGTTAATTGTTGTGTAATCTTTGTACTCACATGACAGCGTTGTCATTCCTTCGGGGATGGTTATGAATACGAAAAAAGATAATAAAGTTATGGAAGGGAAACGAGATGCGACCATCTACTTTTAAGAAAAGTGTACTAGCTACAAATATTGCGCTGCTGATGAGCGGTGCAGTGTCTGTTTCTGCTCTAGCGGCAGAGGCCGATGCAGAAGCAGTTAATACTGATAATATTGAAAAAATTGAAGTACGTGGTCTGCGTGCTTCGATGAAGGCGTCAATTAACGCCAAAAGATTTTCTGATGCCGTTGTCGACGCCGTTACAGCCGAAGACATTGGTAAATTCCCTGATGGCGATGTAGGTGAGTCACTGGGTCGTATTCCAGGTGTTACCGTTAACCGCCAGTTTGGCCAAGGTCAGCAGGTGTCGATTCGTGGTGCCTCTGCTCAGCTAACTCGCACCCAGTTAAATGGTCATTCGGTTGCCTCGACCGGTTGGTTTGACCAACAGGCTATCGACCGTAGCTTTAACTATTCTCTGCTGCCACCCGAGATGATCAGCGGCATCGAAGTTTATAAGTCTTCTCAGGCCGACATCACAGAAGGTGGTATAGGTGGTACTGTAATCGTTAAGACCCGTAAGCCGCTGGACTTAGATGCCAATACCCTATTCTTAAGCGCCAAGGGCGATTATGGTACTGTCTCTGAAGCGACAGACCCTGCGGTTTCTGGCTTGTATAGCTGGGCTAATGAGGGCGAAACCTTCGGTGTTCTGGTCTCTGCTGCGGGCTCTCAGACCGACTATCAGCGTAACGGTATCGAAACCTTGTTGGGTTGGGGCGAAATTGTGCCGACAACTTTCCAACAAGATCGTGAGCGCACCGCTTACAACATTGCCGCCCAGTATCGTCCAACCGACAACTTAGAGTTCGGCCTAACGGTTACTAGCCTAGATCTAAAAGCAAATAACGCCAACACCTCTATCTTCCTTTTCCCAACACAGCAAGGCGTCAGCACTTGTAATAAGACCAATGCTGCGGGTGTTTGTACTGACATTACCCATACGGGCGAAGGTGGATTTGCCTGGGCACAGACTTGGGCTCGTGAAGCCGAGATGTCGTCAGATACCTATGACCTGGACTTCAAATATGAGGGTGAAGGTTTCACCCTCGAAGGCCGCGTCGGTAACACCAAGGCAGATGGTGGTACTAGCCTAACCTCTAACTATGGTAACTCTATCGGTCAGCCTGGTGACTTCGCCGGCCACTATGATGCCACTGGTGAGAAGATCATTATCGACATCGCCAACAAGTCTTTCGATGCAGGCGATTTCAACGGTCAGCTAGAAACTGCTGGTTGGGCGCTGAAGAAGCAGCCTAACACCGACGAAGAGACCTATGCTCAGTTCGACCTGACCTTCCCGGTTGATTTTGGTGCCATCACTTCGATTAAAGCCGGTGTACGCTATGCCGACCATGACGTGACGCAGCAAACTGACGCGGCAATCGTGGGTGATATAGTGGCTAAGGATGCCTCTGAATACTATTCAGGTACTATCTCTTCTGGTGCAGGTTTTACCCTGCCTAAGCCGAACTTTGATGCCATGATCCGTGACGCTAAGGCCGCTGTAGATGGCTTTACCCGCGATAAGTCTGGTTACGGTACTCTTAATGAGAAGAACTTGGCCGCCTACGCCATGGCTAACTTCGAGGCAGAAGGGATCCGTGGTAACTTCGGTCTTCGATTCATCAATACGGATGTGAGCTCTGATTACTACGCATTAAGCCCACTGGGCGAGTATGCTGATGAGCTGAGCACAGATAAGTCGAGCTATAGCGATGTACTACCAAGTATTAACGTTGCATTCGATCTTGCTGATGACCTAATTTTACGTACTTCTGCTGCGCAGGTGATGTCTCGTCCAAACTATTCTGAGCTGTTTGCCACTCCTACACTTCCTGGTTTTAACGATGGTACGCCAGGAAACGAGAAACTGGTAACCGGTTCTGTTGCCCTGGATCCATTTAAGGCGACCCAGGCCGATGTGAGCTTAGAGTGGTACTTCGGTGGTGAAGGGCTGGCTTCTTTGACTTACTTTATCAAGGATGTTTCTTCATTCATTTCGACTCGTCAGGAGCTTGAGCAGTCGATTGGTATTATTGACCCTAACTCTGGCGAAGATAGCTGGACTGTTAGTAAGTACTACAATGCTAACGGTGGTCGTATAGAAGGGGTTGAGCTGCAGCTGCAAGACTCGTTCGAAAATGGTCTTGGCTACTCGGTTAACTACACCTTCGCCGATGCAGGCTCTCCAGCCGAGAACTACCCAGACAGAGTGGGCGTATTCTCTGACTCTTCTAAGCACACAGTTAACCTAGTGGGCTACTATGAGATGGATAGCTTCTCTGCACGTCTGGCCTACAACTGGCGTAGCGAATATATGATGCGTGAGCTACCAGGTTTCTATGGTAACCGTCAGCACCAAGACTATGGATCGCTGGATCTGAGTATGAACTACAGCGTGACCGATTGGATGGATCTGACCTTCGAAGCCGTTAACCTCACAGAGGAAGACAGCATTCAGATCGGTGTCTCGCCAGTGGATGCCCCAGATGTGATCGCCGAGTTTAAAGATAACTACCCAGTGTGGAGCTTCGAAGGCGAAGCAAGATACAAGGTGGGTGTCGCACTGCGATTCTAATCGACACATGAGTGTACAAAGCCCGGCTTATGCTGGGCTTTTTATTAGCACCGGCTTTTTAGTAGTGACTTGTTAATAATACCGACCTTTAATTAGACCAAGAGTGGGGCAGAGGTGAAACCATGGACATTAAACGTATCCTTATATTGGGCGGCGGCACGGCAGGCTGGTTGGCGGCCAATCACCTGGGCAAGGCCCTTGAGCATCGCCAGGACGTGACCATCACGCTGGTGGAATCTCCCGATATTCCCATCATAGGGGTTGGCGAAGGTACAGTACCCGCCATTCGTCAGAGCCTGAAGCGCTTTGGAATTAGTGAGTCTGAGTTTATTCGTCGGTGTGACGTCACCTTCAAGCAGTCAATCAAGTTCGTCAACTGGATGGATAAGGACCGTCACGGGGCTGGGAACTTCTATCATCACCTGTTCGATATGCCGAGCCCTCTGGGGGAGGATCTGACCCAGCATTGGCTAGATAATACTAATACTGCATACGGCGACATGGTCTCGCCTCAGCACAAGGTGTGTGAAGCCGGGCGCGCGCCAAAGCGGATCACCCACAGTGAATATGAGGGAGCATTAGGTTACGCCTATCACCTCAATGCGGCTAAGTTTGCCAAGCTGCTTGCCGACAATGCCATCAGGCGTTTCAACGTCGAACATATCATGGCTAATGTGCAAGAGGTCACGCTAAGGGAGAACGGCGAGATCGCCTCCCTGGAAACCGATTGCCGGGGCAGTATCGGCGCGGATTTTTTTATCGATTGCAGTGGCTTTGAATCCTTGCTTATCGACAAGACGCTCAAGGTGCCCTTTGTCGATAAGTCTCATCAGCTGTTTGCCGACAAGGCGATAGCTGTGCAGGTTCCTATCGATGAGAATGAGGCGATCCCGCCTTATACCCTGGCGACGGCGCATCAGGCCGGCTGGATATGGGATATCGCCTTGACCCATAGGCGCGGTGTCGGGTTTGTCTACTCCTCTAAATATATGGATGATGACACGGCGCTTAATAAGCTCTCCCGTTATCTGGGGCAGGATGTTGCCAAGTATCAATACCGAGTCTTGCCGATGAAACTTGGCTATCGCAGGGAGTTCTTGCATAAGAATTGCCTCTCCTTGGGGTTGGCTCAGGGCTTCCTCGAGCCCTTAGAAGCCACCTCTATCTTGCTGACCGATTTTGCCGCAGGCTTCGTGGCTAATCGCATGCCTAAGGATAGTGAGGCGCTTGCCTTGCTGGCAGATCAATTTAATCAGGTGATGATCTATGCCTGGGAGCGCGTCGTCGAATTTATCAAGATGCACTACTGCCTGTCAGACAGGAGTGATTCGTCGTTCTGGGTCGATAATCGCGATCCGGAAACGATCCCCTGTGAGCTCTCCACTCGACTCAAGCTGTGGCAAAACCATTCCCCCATAAGGCAAGACTTCTTCAGCAAGTTTGAGGTGTTTGATTTAGAGAATTATCTCTATGTCCTCTATGGCATGCATTATTCAACGGCGCCTCAAGTTGCAGCTAAAGAGCGCAGAGAAGCCTGGCAGACCCAGGCGCGGCAGATAGCAAGTGTGGGTGAACACCTGATGAAGGAACTACCAGAACATAGGGAGTTGCTAGAGAAGATCGCGGTATATGGCTTACAAAAATGTTGAGCTCTAAGCGCTATGATGTTTGATTTTTGAAAGGGCACAATTGCTTTGGCGGGGCGCTGTTTATTCCAACGTCCCACCATTCGCTTGCAGCGGATGCTTATTGTAGCTTATCGAACTGGTTTTGCTTGGCGATGAGGCGAGACAGCTGGTTGAGCGAGGCTCTGTGAGCATAGACGATAGGCAGCAAACCTTTCTTTCTAAGCTCGAGGAAATCCTCATCGCTTAGCTCGTTCAGCACCTTATCGTCGATTAGGTAGACACCATTGATGTTGATCTTCTGCTCAGATCTTTCCAGCTTAATCGTTAGCTGCTGAGAAACCAGTAAGTTCTTATCTGCCAGGTATTGGCAAACGGCCTGTGTCTGTTGATGCATGGCGGCGACATCCAGCAGGGCATTGGTTCGCGCCGTCAAGTATTCACTGCGCTCACCCTCGTCGGTGAAGAGTCGATTGCCAGCGTCCTCAGACACCATAGGGCTCTCCTCATCGATGCAGACGATCACGTTGTCGCCTTCTTCCGAGGTTCTGGCGATGGACAGCGGCGCATTGCTAAAGCCGATTGGGCTGATTGGCGCATCCCATTGGTTGCTCTGGCAGTAGAGGTTAACTTCGGGCTCGATCCCCATGATGGCCACCGGAATAAACTGGCCGGTCTCACCATTCTTCACAAAGACGATGGGAAATTCGGCTGCCAGGCTAGGGATCTCCCTGGCCAGCACTGGGATCAGATGTTCCTTGTTGAAACGGCTAAAATCGTTTGAATGAGTCAGCTTGATGTTGAGATGTTTTTCTGTCGATAGGGGGACAATTTTTGCCATGTTTTTACCTTAGTTAATTTTAGTTTGTGGTGTTTGTTCCCTGCCCACTGTTCGTTAGGCTGGGAAACGCTGGGTTAATCTTTTACCGCTAGTGGCGGCCATAGTGCAAGCACTAATAGAGCAAGCAGGCGCGAAAGTGGTGCGATAAAGGCGTTAAGTTGAGCAACTTTCACTGTTCGGCGCTTTGAATTAAATTTATCGCTGGTAGGGCATGAGTTTGCTCTTCTTAATACCTTTCTCATAAGGCCTCCCATTTTCTCCACACTATCATCTGGCGCCACACCCATACTCATAGGTCCTTTTCGTTAGCATTGGTGCTCGTTTTCGGCTTTGAGTATCTTCTGGATGTTATCAATAGTTGACAGCGTTGTCATATTTATGTGGTGGCTAATGCTGACTACTGCCATTGGAGCTGTGTCTGGGACTGGCGGTTTTCAACGGGCAGATAAAAAATTGCCTCAGAATGTCAAAAAAATGTAGAAATTCTGTTCTTTCTTAGGTAGATTAATGAATGACAGCGTTGTCATTTGCTTGTGTGGCACGTTCGTTTTGTAAGGTTTGCATTGTTAGGAAGAGGTCTCCTAACTTGTGCATTGGCAGTAGCCATTAAGTTTGTAGCAATGGTTATTGTGTTTGTTTTTTCCTATAGTCTCTCCCCAGATACTAGAGATGGCTAGATGTGTTATGTCTTAATTGGCGTCTTTATCGGCGGCCCTTGATACATGATGCATCTAGCGCTTTTTTCTGATTCAGAGTAGCGCCTGACGAGTGGGCTCTAGGGAAATGCGCAAGAGCGGAATAGCGGAAAAAAGCGAGCAAAGAACTGCAGGGCCTTATCTGTCTTGCAGAGATTCAGAATAAATAAGCAGATTTCTTTCATTGTCAGATTGCTCGCCGTAGCCAGAACGCTTTCTATAGCCTGATTACTTGCCAATTCTAGATTGCCTGTAATTGCCAGGTGGGGTTCGGGGAGCCGCTAGATTTGTACAAGTCTGACGATGATCTATTTTCGCCGTTGCATCTATTTGCAAATAGGGCAAGATGCGGCGGCAAATAAGACCAAGCGCAATAAGTAAGTGATCAGCAATAGCGCAGGGAAAATGTTTGAGAGCAAGGCTGAATTTTTAGGTAAGTAGTGATTCTACAATCAAAAAAGTAATACAGTTATCGAACGTTTTCACAAGTTAGCTTGAACAGTTATTTATTAGGATTGGCATAAAGTGGTGGCTATCTCAGATATCGCAATAGCAGGAAGCTGATTGCCTATGCTGACGGGGAAGGGTGGCTGCAATGAGACTTGATAGTTCAAGTCGAGAAAAGTGAGGATAACAATGAATAATAAGCTCATTCCAATAACATTACTCATGAGCCTGGGACTGTTTGGGTGCAGTCAGCCAACCACTAACCAAATTGTCAAGGATGAAGGCGCCGCGGCGCTGCAGGTCAGCGAAAGTTCTGCCCAGCAGGCACTACATCAGTTTGCTACCAGCCTTGCCGTTAATTATCACACCCTGACCAATTATCCTCAGCAGTGCACCTCAACAGGTGTCGATGGCCGCTGCTTCGCCGCCCAGATAGAATTAGTCCCGGGTGTCGATTTTGACCGTAAGGATTGGGCTATCTACTACAGCCAGATGCGGCCGGTGAAACAGGTGTTAACTGATGCCTTTGAGCTGACTCAGGTTAAAGGGGATCTGCATCGCATCACGCCCACGGACAGATTTAGCGGTTTTCAAAAGGGTCAGCCGATCGACATCGCCTTTCTCGGTGAGCTATGGCTGCTGTCGGAAACCGATGCCATGCCCAATTACTATATCGTCGTTCCCGGCCTTAAGCCCGAGATCATCAGCAGCACTCAGCTAACTGTCGATGCCAGTACCGGTATGGAGCAGCGGCCATATGTCGAGGCCTATGTCAGCGCCGAAAGCCAATATAAGCGTAGCGATACCGATAAGCTTAAGTGGGCGACGCCTCAGGTCTTGTTTGATGCAAACCAGGATATTGAGAGTCGGCCTGAACTTGCCGTCAACGCGATCATCCCAACGCCCAAGCGACAAATGATCAATAGTCAAAGCCCAGTGTTATCCCTGGCCTCAGGCTATCATCTGGATGCTGGCAACGTTTCTAAAGCGTCTGTCGAGGCGGCCTTGGCTCGCCTGGCCCGCCTTGGCGTTAAGCCATCGCCTCAAGGTGTACCACTCAAGTTAGAGCCGTCGACGACTAAACTCGCCGAAGGGGGCTATCGCCTCGATATTACCTCTGATGGCATCACCATAGGCGCCAGCGACGATGCCGGTTTCTCCTATGGCTTGGCGTCGCTAACAGGCCTTATCTCTCTCGACACCCTATCGCTCAATGCCATGCAGATTGAAGATGAGCCTAGATATGACTTTCGCGGCATGCATGTGGACGTGGCGCGTAATTTTCACAGCAAGCAGTTTATCTTAGACCTGCTAGATCAGATGGCGGCCTACAAACTCAATAAGCTGCACCTGCATATGGCCGATGATGAGGGCTGGCGCCTAGAGATAGATGGTCTGCCCGAGCTGACCCTGGTGGGTAGTCGTCGCTGTCACGACCTGCAGGAAGATACCTGCTTATTGCCACAGCTGGGCAGTGGCCCAGATGGCGATAGCAAGGTCAATGGTTTCTACTCTAAGGCCGATTATATCGAGATCCTTAAGTATGCCGGCGCGCGCCAAATTCAGGTGATCCCATCTATGGATATGCCGGGTCATTCGCGCGCAGCCATCAAGTCGATGGAGGCCAGGTATCGCCGTCTGATGGCCGAAGGCAATGAAGCCGCCGCTAACGAGTATCGCCTCATCGACCCGTTGGATACGACCCGCTACGCCTCGATCCAATATTACGACGACAACACGCTCAACGTCTGTATGGATTCCAGTTATCACTTTGTCGACAAGGTGGTGAGCGAGATAGCCAAGCTGCACCAGGCTGCAGGTCAGAGTTTGAGTCTCTATCATATCGGCGCCGATGAAACCGCCGGCGCCTGGGTCGACTCACCCGTCTGTCAGGCACTGCTTGCAGACAAAGACAGCGGCCTGGATAGCGAGGCACATTTTGGGGCTTACTTTATCGAGCGGGTGGCCAAGATGCTGGCCGATAAAGGGATTGAAACCGCGGGCTGGAGCGACGGCATGAGCCATACCCGACCCGAGCGTATGCCGGCAAAGAATCAAACCAACATCTGGGATGTGGTTGCCCACGGCGGCCATAAGCGCGCCCATGCACAGGCCAACCTGGGCTGGGATACGGTACTCAGTAATCCCGAGGTGCTCTATTTCGATTTCCCCTACGAGGCCGATCCTAAAGAGCATGGATATTACTGGGCGAGTCGCAGCACCAACGAGCGCAAACTCTTTAGCTTCATGCCAGATAAC
Source organism: Shewanella alkalitolerans (assembly GCF_019457575.1). Lineage (NCBI taxonomy): Bacteria > Pseudomonadati > Pseudomonadota > Gammaproteobacteria > Alteromonadales > Shewanellaceae > Shewanella > Shewanella alkalitolerans. Next base: position 1,259,504 of record NZ_CP080422.1, read on the forward strand.
CTACCGGCCAACGCCGAGCAGTGGACGGATATAGAAGGTAAACCATTTGAAGCCGACGATACCATTAAGCTGGACGACGCGGGCAAACGCCTCAGCGGGCCGCTAAATCAAGGCGTTAGATTCAAAGGGATCCAGGGCCAGCTCTGGAGCGAGACGATACGCTCAGATCAAGTGGTGGAATATATGGTGTTTCCTCGCCTGTTAGTGCTGGCTGAAAGGGCATGGCACAAGGCCGATTGGGAGGTGCCATATCAATATCAGGGGGCTAAATATGGCCCAGAGACAAACTACTTCACGGCCGAGATGCGCGAGAAGCAGCGCGTGCAGTGGCAGACCTTGGCCAACACCTTAGGCTATAAGGAGCTGGCAAAGCTGGATAGGGCAGGGATAGCCTATCGTGTGCCAACCCTAGGTGCCAAGATCAAGGAAGGTTACCTGCAGGTAAACAGCATCTATCCCGGACTTGGAATAGAGTATCGAGTCGATGGCGGCCAGTGGCAGCAATATACAGAGGCGGTTAGCGTCTCAGGTAGAGTCGAGGTCAGAGGCGTCGCCGCCGATGGTATCCGCAAGGGGCGCATACTCAAGGTCAATTAGCATTTCGTTTTTAGCACTTACTGACCGAAAAATAGGTCATTTAAGCCGGCTAATGAAAGTGCAATGTAAGCTAGCGCGGTTATCTGAGAGCCGATAACCGCTTTCCTCCCTGTTATATAGCAAACATAAATCTGGACGCCTTAGAGGCGTTAACCGGGCAGTGTCTGAGAAGTTTACTGTCACAAATTTAGTGATAATTTCAAATGACAGCGTTGTCATTTTTGTTATAACATGACATTAACTTAGTCAGTGGGCAGGGCGGGCGAAGCTTGATGCCCTGGATAATAAAACTGTGAAAGAGGTTGGTAATGGGATTTAACCAGACAGAGGAACAGGCCCTCGTCATAGGCATAGATGGTGGTGGCAGCAAGTGCCGCGCGACTATCTACGCCGCCGATGACAGTGTGATCGGCACTGGTGTGGCCGGGCGTGCGAATCCGCTTTACGGCCTGACACATACCTTCGACTCTATCTCGCGCGCGACCGAGCTTGCTCTACAAGACGCCGGGCTAAAAGCGAGCGACAGCAAGACACTGGTGGCGGGCGTAGGCCTGGCTGGAGTTAACGTCGCGCATCTCTACCAGGCGATCAAAGCATGGCAGCATCCCTTTGCAGAGATGTATGTCACCACAGATCTGCACACCGCCTGCATCGGTGCCCATAAAGGTGGCGATGGCGCTGTGATCATCACAGGTACCGGCTCCTGCGGTTATGCCCACGTGGGCGAGCAGTCCTTGAGCCTAGGTGGGCATGGCTTTGCTCTGGGCGATAAGGGCAGCGGCGCCTGGCTTGGCTTACAGGCCGCGCAGCAGGTACTGTTAGATCTCGATGGCTTCGGCCCGGCTACCCAGCTAACAGAGCGTCTGTTGGAGCACTTCAAGGTGAATGATGCCATGGGCATAGTCGAGCACCTGGCAGGCAAATCATCCGGTTGTTATGCCACCCTGGCGCGCACGGTGTTATCTTGTGCACAGGCCCAGGATGAGGTGGCTAAGGCGATAGTGGTCGAGGGCGCCGAGTATATCAGCGCCTTGGCCCACAAGTTATTTGAGATCCACCCGCCGCGTTTTTCCATGATAGGTGGCCTCGCCGAGCCTCTGGCCCCCTGGTTGGATAGGCGGGTGGTCGACAAGATCTCGCCAATCCTTGCCCCGCCCGAATTAGGTGCCGCCTATTTTGCGCGTCAGCAGCTAGGCTCTAGCAGTTAAGCTTTAGCAGTTAGGCTTTAGCAGTTTGCCTTTAGCAGTCTGGCGTGAGCCAAGCGTAACGAGTTGTAGATGATGTCTTGCCAGGAATTGAATCGATGAAACAGACACTGATTGCCGAGCGGGTATTTGACGGCGAACACTTCCACCATAACCAGGCTATCACCATAGAGGACGGGCGTATCGTCTCTTTCGATAGGGCTAGCGATGTCGAGCCGATTCTGCTGGCCGGCACCCTGGTACCTGGCTTTATCGATGTTCAGGTCAATGGCGGCGGCGGTGCCCTGTTTAACGACGCGCCCAGCGTCGAGAAGATAAAGACCATAGGCCAGGCCCATGCCAGATTTGGCACCACGGGTTTCTTGCCGACCCTGATCACCGACGATATCGAGGTGATGCGCGCCGCCGCCGATGCGGTGGCCGAGGCGTTGGTGCTGAATACGCCGGGCGTGCTGGGGATCCATTTCGAGGGGCCGCATCTCAGCGTGCCCAAGAAGGGCGTCCATCCGGCCAATTATATTCGTCGTATCTCTGATGAAGAGCTGGCGGTTTTTGCCCGCGATGATCTGGGGACTAAGGTGGTGACACTGGCGCCGGAGAACGTCGCGCCAGAGGTGATTCACGCCCTGGTCGAGTGCGACGTCAGAGTCTGTCTCGGTCACTCTAATGCCGAATACGATACCGTTATTAAGGCGCTTGAGGCCGGGGCAACCGGTTTCACCCACCTGTTTAATGCCATGTCGCCCATGGATTCCAGGGCACCAGGCATGGTGGGTGCGGCGCTGGAGAGCCAGAATGCCTGGTGCGGCCTGATTGTCGATGGTCACCACGTGCATCCGGCCTCGGCTAAGGTAGCTATTGCCGCTAAGCCAAGGGGCAAGGTGATGCTGGTGACAGACGCCATGCCGCCTGTGGGCATGGATGATAATGCCAGCTTCGAGCTGTTCGGCACCCAGGTGGTGCGCCGCGGTGACAGGTTAAATGCCGTAACCGGCGAGCTTGCCGGATGTGTGCTGGATATGATTGGCGCGGTCAACAACAGCGTTAGCATGCTAGGCGTGGCCCACGAAGAGGCGCTGCGGATGGCGGCTAGATATCCCGCCGAGTTTATCGGTCATCGTCAGCGAGGCGTGTTTACCATAGGCGCCAGGGCGGATATGGTGTTGCTGGGCAGCGATAATCAAGTGGCGCGCACCTACATAGATGGCCAGTTGGTCTATCAGGCATAGCGATCCCATTAGATGCCTAGCCGTCGCGCTAGAGAATTGGAAAATGCGCTGAAACAAGCGCTCTATTTGTGCTCGTAATTGAGGCGCTAATTAGGCTCAGTGCTCGTACGGATAGGGTTAAGCCTAGTGTTTGATTTATAATAATAACGATAAGAGAGAGGCTCCTGATGGAACCTAAAACAGATACCCATCCAATACCGGCCGCGAAACCCAGGCTGATGTCGCTCGATGCCCTAAGGGGCTTCGATATGTTCTGGATCCTTGGGGGCGAGGCATTGTTTGCGGCGCTGCTCGTCTGGACCGGCTGGCAGGGCTGGCGTATCGCCGATGCCCAGATGCACCACAGTCAGTGGCACGGCTTTACCTTCTATGATCTTATCTTTCCTCTATTTATCTTCCTCTCCGGCGTCGCCTTAGGCCTATCGCCCAAACGCCTGGATTCGCTGCCCTGGCCAGAGCGTCTTCCCCTCTATCGCCACGCGATAAAACGTTTGATGCTGCTTCTTCTGTTTGGCGTGCTCTATAACCATGGCTGGGGCACAGGCATGCCGATGGCGGCAGATGAGGTGAGATATGCCAGCGTGCTGGGACGCATCGCCTTTGCCTGGCTCTTCGCCGCCTTACTGGTGTGGCATACCGACCTGAAGACGCAGATCTTGGTCGCCATCGGTATACTCTTCGGATACGCCGCGATGCAGCTGTGGCTGCCGGTTCCCGGCGGCGTGGCGGGGGACTTCTCTATGTCTGGTTCGATCAACGCCTATGTGGACGGCAAGTTTCTGCCCGGTATTAGCTATCAGGGCAGGGCGACTGATCCTGAGGGGATCCTCTCTACCCTGCCTGCCATAGTCAATGCCTTAGCGGGTGTCTTTACCGGTCGCTTCATCGTTAAGTCTCATCCCAAGTGGGGAGGGGCAAAGGGCGAATGGGTCAAGGTTGGCATCTTGTTACTTGCTGGCTTGCTCAGCCTGGGGCTGGGTTGGTTGATGAACCCTTACATTCCGGTAAATAAAGATCTCTGGACCAGCAGCTTTGTCATGGTCACCCTGGGCTGGAGCCTTATCTTACTGGCCATCTTCTATGCGCTGGTGGATGTGCTAAAGCTGCACAGATTGGCATTTGGATTTGTGGTCATAGGCTGCAATGCCATCATCATCTATCTGGCCTCGAGTCTGGTGAAATGGGACTACCTTGCCAGCAGCCTATTCGGCGGCGCGATACAGGCGCTGCCGATTGAGATGCAGCCTCTGGCGTCAGCCTGCGCCTTACTCTTGGTGCAATGGCTGCTGCTCTACTGGATGTATAAGCGCGGCATCTTCATCAAGGTTTAAGTCTTATAGCAGATAATGGCTGGGCAATTTAATAAGGAAAACGCTGTGTTAGCCTGTAAAGGCTAAAAAGCCAAAATGACAGCGTTGTCTTTTTTCTGTTTATGTTTTAACATCGATGAAACAAGGGGGCAACTTGCGCCCAAGCTGTAATGTACCAAGCCGATATCACTGAGCTGATATCCAAAGATTAATTACTATAAGAAAACAGGCTTATGGAAATGACATTAAATAGTGAAAGTAAGCGCAGCAGCGTGATCCCCATGGCGATCGTTGCCGGACTCTTCTTTATTCTGGGTTTTGCGACCTGGCTAAATGGGTCCTTGATGCCTTACCTCAAGCAGATCCTGCAACTCACCCCGCTTCAAGCCTCCCTCATTCTCTTCTCCTTCTATATCGCAGTGACCTTTACCGCATTGCCCTCGGCATGGGTGATCCGTAAGGTGGGTTACAAGACGGGCATGGCGATGGGCATGGGGATCATGATGATAGCCGGCCTGCTATTCATACCAGCGGCCAAGACGCAGGTATTTGCGCTATTTCTATTTGCGCAGCTGGTGATGGGCACGGGCCAGACCCTGCTACAGACGGCGGTGAATCCCTATGTGGTCAGAATCGGCCCCGAGGAGTCGGCCGCCGCTCGCGTGAGTGTCATGGGGATCCTCAACAAGGGCGCAGGGGTGATCGCGCCGCTGGTGTTTACTGCCCTGATCCTCGACAGCTTTAAGGACAGAGTCGGCGTTGAGCTGACCCAGGCGCAGATCGACGAGATGGCCAATGGTCTGGTGTTCCCATATCTGGGCATGGCTATCTTTATCGGTGTGCTGGCGCTGCTGGTGAAGAAATCGCCTCTGCCAGAGCTTGAAAATGAAGACGAGCAAGAGCAGGGCACCAAGGGCCATACCCGTGAGGCGCTGTCTCATCCTAATCTGGCATTAGGGGTAGTAGCACTGTTTTTCTATGTGGCGGTAGAAGTGATCGCCGGCGATACCATAGGCACCTTCGCCCTCTCTCTCGGGGTCGAGAACTATGGCGTGATGACCTCCTATACCATGATCTGCATGGTCATCGGCTACTCCCTGGGTATCCTGACCATTCCCCGTTTCATCTCTCAGCCTAAGGCGCTGATGATCTCGGCGATACTAGGCCTAATGCTGACGCTGGGGATCTTATTTGGTGACAACGAGTCCTATGCTATCGCCAACGCGTTACTGGTTCCCTTTGGCGGCGCCATGTTGCCAGATACCCTGTTGATGATCGCCTTCTTAGGCTTGGCCAATGCCATCGTCTGGCCAGCAGTATGGCCCCTGGCGCTATCAGGCATGGGCAAGCTGACCAGCACAGGCTCGGCGCTCTTGGTGATGGGCATTGCAGGCGGCGCCTTCGGTCCGCTGTTCTGGGGATTAACCAGCTCGGCCACATCGCTTGGCCAGCAGGGCGGCTATATGGTGATGCTGCCTTGTTACCTGTTTATCCTCTTCTATGCGGTGAAAGGCTATAAGATGCGTAGCTGGAAATAGCTGAGAGTGTTTATCGAATCAAAAGGAGCCGAGTGCTCCTTTTTTGTTGCCTAGTATCAAGGGGCAACTCGTTAATGACGGCTTTATTAAGAGAGGGGATGTTTGTATCAGGAGTGTAATGAATTCCATCAAGGGCGGTAAATTTCAGATATAAAAAAGCCCCGACATTGTCGAGGCTATTTTATATGGTGCCGGCACCAAGAGTCGAACTCGGGACCTACTGATTACAAGTCAGTTGCTCTACCAACTGAGCTATGCCGGCTAAATTGTGGTGCCCGAACCCGGAATCGAACCAGGGACACGAGGATTTTCAATCCTCTGCTCTACCGACTGAGCTATTCGGGCAACTAAACTAAGTGTCTAGTTAACTACTTCAAACCAGGTCTCTGTGACCCTTGCCGTTTGGAGTGCGCGTATAATATAGCGCTGATATTTATCCTGCAAGCGCTTTTTTGGAGAAATTTAACTGCATGGCTAGTTAATGTGCAAAGTGCTGGCTTTTTGGCATTTATGCCGTTTTTTAGCACGGTGGCTGTGGTTAAAACCCAGGTTTTAGCCACTATTTGTTCTTAAGGGGGCATTTTCAGGCCTCTTATTTTTCAATGCCCCACTTATCTCGTTTGTCTTAGCGCTACCTTTCTAAATATTAGAAATTTATTGGCGAAATTACGCGATATTCGTCGATCTTAATCGAAGTTAATATGCTGTTAAGTGATAAATGAGGATGAATCGTGTTTAAAAATACTCATAGCCGCTACGGCTTGGTGAGCATAGGCCTGCATTGGCTGACGGCGATTGCCGTATTAACGCTGTTCGCCCTGGGCGTGTGGATGGTCGAGCTGACCTATTACAGCGCCTGGTATAAGCGAGCGCCGGATCTGCATAAGAGCATAGGCGTGCTGCTGATGGTGTTAACCCTGTGCCGTCTGCTGTGGCGTTGGTTAAACCCGGCGCCTAAGGCGCTCGGCGGGCATCAAAGGTGGGAGAAGCTTGCTGCGGGCCTGGTGCATCGTCTGCTGTATCTGATGCTGCTTGGCATCTTGATCTCTGGGTATCTTATCTCTACCGCCGACGGCAGGGCCATTGGTGTTTTCTCACTCATCGAGCTACCAAGCCTGGGGCTATTGTTTGAGGGGCAGGCGGATATTGCCGGCAAAGTGCACCAATATCTGGCCTATGGCTTTATTGCACTGGTAACTCTGCATGGCCTTGGGGCACTTAAACACCATTTCATCGACAAAGACGCAAGCTTGAAACGCATGTTAAACATTAAGGAGACACAATGAAGAAGGCTATATTGAGCGCCGCACTTATTAGCACACTTGGCGCGGGTGCATTCATGTTACCGGCTACCGCCAACGCCGCCGATTATGTGATAGATACCCAAGGTGCCCACGCCTCGGTGCAGTTTAAGGTGAGCCACTTAGGTTATAGCTTCGTGGTGGGACGCTTTAACGAGTTTGCTGGCGACTTTAGTTTCGATAGCAAGCATATCGCTGATGCCAAGGTAAATGTAACGATCAACACGGCGAGCCTCGACTCTAACCACGCCGAGCGTGACAAGCACCTGAGAAGCGAAGACTTCCTTAATGTGGCTAAGCATCCAGAGGCTAGCTTTAAATCGACCTCAGTCAAAGAGCTGGGTGACGGCAAGTTTGTGCTCAATGGCATGCTGACCCTTAACGGGGTGACTAAGCCTGTAGCAATCGATGCCAAATTTATTGGTGAAGGGCAAGACCCTTGGGGGGGGTACCGCGCCGGTTTTGTCGGCCAGACAGAATTTGCCCTGAAGGACTATGATATCAAGATGGACCTAGGCCCTGCGTCCAGCCATGTGACCTTAGATCTCGTGGTCGAAGGTATTCGTCAGTAGTGACTGCTTAAACAAACCCCTATTATAGAAAAAGCGCCTATTGGCGCTTTTTATTTTTATAGAGTGAGTAATTTATTACTCGTCATCTTTTTGCGGCACATAGCCTTCGATCTCGACCTCTTTGCCCTCAAACAGGAAGTTAACCATCTGCTCTTCGAGGAACTTGCGATCGTCAACATTCATCATGTTGAGTTTCTTCTCATTGATCAGCATGGTCTGCTTGGCCTGCCAGAGCGACCAGGCTTCCTGGCTGATGTTGTCAAAAATTCGCTTACCGAGTTCACCCGGGTAGAGCTGAAAGGCTAGGCCGTCTGCCTCTTTCTTAAGATACTGGCAGTTCACTGTACGCGCCATGATTACTCCTTATTTGATACTGAACCTAAGCTGGCGAGGATCCGCTCGGTGGCGGCGGCCAGACCAACCTTGGGTGGCTTGGCTATGTTATACCAGAGAGAGCCGCTCTCTTCCATGATCTCATGTGCGCTTGTGGCCTGGTGTGCAACAAAGGCGCTGATATCCAGATGAAAATGGCTGAAGGTGTGACGAAAACTGTCTATGGGCTCCTCACTAATAAGAGTTACCCCGTTTGTTTTGGCAAACTCCTCGAGCGCCTCCTGGCTGTCAAACTGCGGGAAGCACCAAAGGCCGCCCCAGATCCCCGCAGGTGGGCGTTTGCTCATCAGCACTCTATCGTCATCTTTAATCACTAGCATATAGCCGAGCTTTTCCGGAATCGTCTTCTTCGGCTTCTTGCCGGGAAACTCAGTCTGGCGACCCATCAGCTGCGCCTTACAGTCGATGGCGACGGGGCACAGCTCGCACTTGGGCTTAGAGCGGGTGCAGATACTGGCGCCAATGTCCATCATCGCCTGATTATATTGGGTTACGCCTGTCTTAGGGGTCAGGCTGTTGGTGAGCTGCCATAGCTGCTCCTCCACCTCGCGCTTGCCGGGCCAGCCGGCGATGGCGCCGTGCCTGGCAAGCACTCGCTTGACGTTGCCATCTAATATGGGGTGATGCTGCCCAAGAGAGAGTGAGAGTACCGCCCCTGCGGTCGAGCGGCCAATGCCCGGTAGGACGAGTGCCTGCTCGAACTGGGTTGGGAACACACCATCATAGTCGCTGGCGATCAGCTGGGCGCTCTTATGTAGGTTACGCGCCCTGGCGTAATAGCCAAGGCCGGTCCAGTGGTGCAGCACCTCATCCTGATCGGCATTTGCCAAGTCCAAGATAGTGGGGAAACGCGCCATAAAGGCTTCGAAGTAGGGGATAACTGTGGCGACTTGAGTCTGCTGCAACATGATCTCGGACACCCAAACCTTATAGGGGGTCTTATCTTGTTGCCAGGGAAGATGCTTGCGTCCGTGTTTGTCGTACCAGGTGACGATGCGCTGGTGAAATTGCTCTGTTTTCATGGCGCTCAGTCTATAGAGGGGCAAGGTTTTTCTCAACCAAAATGGCATCTCAAGGGCGCCATGGCTCGCGCGCCGTGGGATAATTGGTATACTTTGGCAACATAGGGCTTGCCTTAGCGCAGTAACTTTGGATAATGCCCTTCTTTTTATAATTTTCCAATCATATAAGTGTCAGGATCCTGTGGGATCATATGAGTTTGTGAGTCGAGCCTAGAGTCGCTTGACGCTGACTTTTTCTCGGCGCTATATGGCCAACCAATGGCAGATCTGAGGCTGAAAAATAATGAGCGAAGTGACCACCGCAGAGTTTAACGAAGAGGGTAAATACCTTCGCAAAGTGAGAAGCTTTGTTTTACGTGAAGGACGTTTGACCAAGGGCCAGGCGCAGGCGATGGAGCAGCAATGGCCTGTGATGGGACTGGACTACTCGCCCGAGCCGCTGGATCTGGTCAAGGTGTTTGGCCGCGAGGCCGATACCGTGCTGGAAATTGGGTTCGGCATGGGCGCCTCACTGGTGGAGATGGCTAAGGCGGCTCCCGAGCTTAACTTTATCGGTATCGAAGTTCACAAGCCTGGCGTGGGTGCCTGTCTTGCTGATGCCGCTGAGGCCGGCGTCACTAACCTGCGTGTGTTCCACCACGACGCCATCGAGGTGTTGGAAAACAGCATCCAAAGCGGCAGCCTGGCCAGAGTACAGCTATTCTTCCCAGATCCTTGGCACAAGAAGCGTCATCATAAGCGCCGCATCGTGCAGCCGGAATTTGCCGAGCTTATCCGTCGCTGCCTTAAGATAGGTGGTGTGTTTCACCTGGCGACCGATTGGGAAAACTATAGCGAGCACATGTTAGAGGTGATGAGCGCGGCGCCTGGCTATAAGAACCAGGCGCAGGATGGCGACTTCGTGCCCCGTCCCGATCATCGACCGCTGACCAAGTTTGAGGCCAGGGGCCATCGTCTGGGACATGGCGTCTGGGATCTGATGTTCGAGCGTACCGAGTAAGCTTAATTTCTATAAACAGAGGGAATACACATGGCAACACGTAGTCGTCGTTTACGTAAAAAATTACGCATTGATGAGTTTCAAGAGTTCGGCTTCGATGTGAATTGGACCTTCGATGATTCGGTAAGCGAAGAGCAGATCGATGCTATCGTCGATCAGTTTATCGACCAAGTGATCGAAGAGAGAAAGCTGGGTTTCCACGGTGGCGGCCATAAAGAGTGGGAAGGCATCATCGCCACTCAAACTATCGGCAAGTGCACCGAAGAAGACAGGCAAGCCGTGAGTGACTTCTGGAAGAGTCAGCCGGTTAAAGACGTCGTGGTTAGCGAGCTGTACGACATCTGGTGGAACTAATGCCACAGAAGGACCTGCTCGAGACCATTATCGAGCAGGTGCGTCCTCTGCTGGGAAAGGGCAAGGTCGCCGACTATATTCCCGCCCTGGCCGAGGTGGATCCTACCAAGCTTGGGATCGCCGTGACCACAATCGATGGTCAAACCATAGGGGCTGGAGACTATCTCGAGCCCTTTTCGATCCAGAGTATCTCTAAGGTCTTTAGCCTCACGGTCGCTTTGACCCTGTATGAGGAGGCTGAGATCTGGTCTCGCGTCGGCAAGGAGCCCTCGGGGCAGTCCTTTAACTCCCTGGTGCAGATAGAGCTCGAGCGCGGAGTGCCGAGAAATCCCTTCATCAACGCCGGCGCACTCATCATCGCCGATCTGCTGCAAAGCCGTCTCGGCGCGCCTAAGCATCGTATGCTTGAGGTGGTCAGAAAGCTCAGCGCCAACCCCCATGTGATTTATGATAAGCGTGTCGCGGCCTCTGAATATGAGCACAGCTCCCGTAACGCGGCCATCGCTTACCTGATGAAGTCCTTCGGTAACTTTAATAACGATGTCGATAGGGTGCTGAGAAACTATTTTCACTACTGCGCCCTGAAGATGAGCTGCGCCGATCTATCCAAAGCCATGCTCTATCTGGCCAACCGAGGCCTGAGCCTCTCGGCAGAGCAGGTGGTCTCGCCCATACAGACACGTAAGCTTAACGCCCTGCTGGCGACATCTGGTCTGTACGACGGTGCGGGGGAGTTTGCCTATCGCGTCGGCATGCCGGGTAAGAGCGGCGTGGGCGGCGGTATCATAGCCGTGATCCCGGGCGATATGAGCATCTGTGTCTGGTCGCCCGAGCTGGATAAGAACGGTAACTCACTGGCGGGCACCGCCGCACTCGAGAAGCTCTCCCAAGCCCTGGGCCGTTCTATCTTCTAAAAGAGCGCCTGATTAGGCGTTCTTTTATTTTACTCTTTGCTCTGTCTTAATCTTTCTCTGCATTCTACTTTTCATCTCTTAGCTGTATTCGCCTCGATGGTGAAATTGACTAAAAACTGGTTGAAGGCTTTACTTTTGTTATCTCATAGCCGTCTTGCAGCCTTGGTTTATATCGTTAATTTTTGCTAATTCATTGATTATATTTAATTAGTTAAAATTGGCACGGTACCTGTATCGTTAGTCACCAACGACACATGGTGCACCTTAAGCTTCTCATCATGTGATTTTCGATGACTTAAGGAATAAGAATATGAAGAAATTGACCGCATCTCTTGGACTGACAGCTTTCGTACTTGCCACCACCAGCGCCGCCTGGGCCGGTGAAGATAAAGATAACCACATCTCCTTTGGACGGGATGACAAACAGTGCGAGGTGAGCCTCAACTATGATGTTTCCGTCGAACCTAGCAAGTTAGTGGTCAGTGAGGCGAAGAAAGAAGTGTATCGCATCGAGCTTGGCCGTCTCTATGTTAACGGTGACAAGGTTGAGCTAAACGACAAGCAGCAGGCGCTGGTTAATCAGTATGCCGGCGAGGTATCTAAGCAGCTTCCAGAGGTGATCGACGTGGTGCATGACGCCGTCGATATCGCGTCTACCGCCGTGAGCATGGCGCTCACGCCGCTGCTGGGCGATGCCGCCGGTGCCAAGATTGATGAGATGATGGACGGCCTGTCGAAGCGTATCGACACGGTTGCCTACCAAAATGGCGACAAGTTCTACCTGGGCGCCACCGAATCTTCTATCGAAGACACCTTCGGCAAAGAGTTCGAACAAGAGATGGAGCAGCTGGTGCAGAGTTCTATCGGTAGCATGATGATGACCCTGGGCAGCGAGATGATGAAGGGCGACGGTGAGAGCTTCGAAGAGAAGATGAACGCCTTCTCGGCCAAGATGGACAAGGTGGGCGACGATATCGAAGCCCAGATTGAACAGCAGGCCACAGATCTCGAGGCGCGCGCCGACAAGCTGTGTGACAACTTCCAGCAGCTGGTGGCCCTAGAGTCCCAGATGCGTAGCGAAGTACCGGCTCTACGTGACTACCCACTGGTGAGCGCTAAGCAACAAACCCTGCGGGAATAGCCCGTAAACGATTTCCTCTGGCATAGCAAGATCCACATTTCCCTGCACTTACCTTGGGTGCAGGGCTTTTTTTATTCTGGGCCTGCCATTGTTATGACTTTTCCTCCACTCCTAACTGGGTGTATAGTGGCTAGAAAATAGGTATTAGAATCAAAGAGCAAATCTTTGGTATACTTGTAAAAAATAATAACAATGCTGGCGAAATTTCGATAACGAAATGGCTAACAGTCTGACTCTACTCTTAAAATAATCTGCATAGTCAAGGGGATAACTTCGCACTTAGGAGGTATCTCTATGATTTATAATTGGTATTTATAGGGTCGCAAACACCTTAAGGCTATTTAAATGTTAGAACTTTTAGAACCTATTGCAATTTTTACTCATGTTGCTCGCGCCGGGAGCTTTAGCTCTGCCGCGCGAAAATTGGGGATTTCTAAATCAAAGGTCAGTACTCAGGTTGCCGACCTTGAGCATAAATTAGGTGTTCAGCTGATACAGCGTACCACTCGTAGCTTGAGTCTAACCGAGGCGGGACAGCTGCTTTATGCCCAGGGTGAAGAGTTGCTTCGCGACGCCGATCAGGCGGTCGCCAGCGTACACAATCTCAACGACGCCACGCGTGGTGTACTCAAGGTGGGGATCTCCCAATCCTTCGGTACCATGCACATCATTCCTGCCTTGCCTGATTTTATGGCCAGACACCCTGAGCTGGAGCTACAGGTTAGCCTGTTGGACCATAAGGTTGACGTGGTCAGCGAGGGCTTAGATCTCCTGTTGACCATGTCTGAGCAGCTGCCGCTTGGCATGGTGGCCAGACCCCTGATGAAGTGTCAGTTTCTATTGGCAGCATCTCCCGAGTATGTGGCCAAGCACGGTTACCCTGAGCGTCCAGAGCAGCTGGTGGACCATAACTGCCTCGTGTATCACGGCGAGTGGCATGAGCACAGCGTGTGGCAGTTTAAGAAGGGTGACGATTACTGTGAAATTGGCGTATCGGGTAACTTCAGGGTCGACAATGCACCTGCGCTTAAGTCTGCCGCGGTGAGCGGCCTGGGTGTGGTGTATCTTGCCAGTTACCTGCTTGAGAATGAGATAGAGAAGGGCACCCTGGTTCCCTTATTGCCAGAATGGCAGTTGACTCACCATCTGCCATTGCAGGCTGTTTACCCAAGACGTAAACACCTGGCACCTAAGGTGAGCGCCTTTATCGACTTCATTAAGGATCATATCGGTTCACCACCATATTGGGATGAGCCATACGCCGCCCTGTACGCCCAGCGTAAATAGCAGGATGCGGCTGAAAAAACAGCATTTTATCCATGTTGCTGTTAAGGTCTTTACGATTTTCAGTTATCAATAACTTAAAAACATTGTTCTGATAACAAGACGATAACCCCCGGTATTTTTGATACTGGGGGTTATCTTTTTATAATCATATAGTTGCACTGGTATTACCTCTCTGTTTTGCGATGGCTTATTTAGCTTGAGCTAAAGCTTGAGAGGAATTCACGTTGCAGTCTGTTCTTAATTTAATACAATGGTGGCAGTTGATATCTGGATGACCTGAATCAGTTAGCCGAGCCAGAGAATGACCCCTCTCTCGTTTGGTTACACAGGTCGGCGTTACTGCAATCTTGAATCAATGCTGGCAGCGGTTTAAGAACTAAAACAATGCTAGCCTTAAAACCATCATCCTAGTTTTGGTTTACCCCAGCAAAGATTGCTGGGGTATTTTTCTTTTAGTGCCTTGGATTATTAAGCGCCCAGATCTCCACCCAATCTTTTCCTGTAGCTTCCTCCTTCTGTCATTGCGCTCTGGCTTTGACCAAGCATCTTCATCTTTTAGTTTCTTATGACTGAAAAATAAAGATAGTTTAATGCGCTGTGCATGGTATCTGAGTGTTACTCAGAGTATCGTGCTGATATTGTTTATTTCAGCTCGTTTCGTGTACGACGCATTGCTTAAAGGGCATCGTTTAAAGGCCATTGCATAAAGGGCATGGCGCGATGAGTGCGAAGCGAGATAAAGGGAAGTCTATGGCGCGTAAGATCTTGTTGTTGATTGTGGGCTTGCTGGTTCTAGTGCTGCTGGCGGGTGTCTATCGTTTTAATTTTACAAATGACGATCTCTATGTGGTTAAGGAGGATGGCAGTGTCATTCCCTTAGATGAGGATGTCGATAAGGTGATGCTTACCCTCTTTAGCATCAAGACCCATAAGGCTTGGTCTATCAAGCTGCCCGAGTCTCAGGCTGAGGCGAGACTCACCAGTATCAGCCTGAGCGGCGACAGACGCTTTGCCAGCGGCGACTACCAGAATGGCCCAGAGCGGGGCAGTGTGCACCTGGACTATATGAAGATAGTGACGCTAAACCATGTCGCCGATGGGGAAGAAGAGCGCGTGTCGGATACAAACAAAGACGAGATGCTATTTGTGGCGCCCTTCTTCGTCTCCAATCAGGGTAGCGGCGTGTTCGCCTATCTGGGGCTGTTTAGCATCAATCATAAGCTTGGTGATATCGAGCAGTTAGACAGCTACTTTATCGGAGACAGGGTCGAGATAAGCGCCCTGCAGACCGAGGAGGCGTTTGATCTGACCTCGAGTGTGTCGCTGAGCTATCTCACCCATGGCGATCAGCAGGCGATGGCCGAGGCGCCCACCAACAAGGTGACTAAGCTTATCAAGGTTACCCGTGAGGGCTTTAGCGAGTAAGCCTTAATCCTCAGCTAAGAGGCGTTAGCCTTGATTGAGAACAGAATTAGCCGATAAAACTAAAAAGGCCGCTCTGGTTGAGAGCGGCCTTTCTTATGGCTAACTATGTCTTAAATACTGGCTCTAGTGATGAGTTAGGCCTTATGAGCCCAGTTCATCACCTTAGCTTCCAGTACATCCAGCGGCAGCGGTCCGTTCTTGAGCACCAGGGTGTGGAACTCGCGAATATCGAACTTATCGCCCATGATCGCCTTGGCCTTCTCGCGAATATCGACAATCTTGAGCATGCCTATCTTGTAGGCGGTCGCCTGTGATGGCATCACGATATGACGTTCCACCATCTTGATGGCGTCCGACTCGGCATTTGGCGTGTTATTGACATAGTATTGGATCCCTTGCTCGCGGGTCCAACGCTTGGCATGGATGCCGGTATCAACCACCAGACGGCATGAGCGCCATAGCTCCATGGCCAGGCGGCCAAAATCTGAGTAGGGGTCTTTATACAGGCCCATCTCCTTAGGGAAGAACTCGCTGTACAGGCCCCAGCCCTCTATGTAGGCGGTGTAGCCGCCAAACTTTCTGAACTTAGGGATCCCCTGCAGCTCCTGGGCGATGGCGATCTGCATATGATGGCCAGGAGTACCCTCGTGGTAGGCCAGCGCTTCCATCTGATACTTGGGCATGGCCTCCATGTCATAGAGGTTGGCGTAGTAGGTGCCTGGGCGGCTGCCATCCGGGGTCGGCTGATTATAGAAAGCCTTACCGGCGGATTTTTCTCTGAACGCCTCGACCCGTTTTACTATCATGGGCGCCTTAGGCTTAACAAAAAACACCTCATCCAGACGAGAGGAGATGTTATCTATCAATGCCTTGGCATCGTCTAGATAGGCGGTGCGGCCTTCCTCTGTGTCGGGATAGTAGAACTGCTTATCTTCACGCATAAACTTGAAGAAGGCCTTAAGATCGCCCACGAAGCCGACCTTCTTCATGATGGCGCGCATCTCCTGATGGATGCGATCCACCTCGGCGAGCCCCAGCTGGTGGATCTCATCGGCCGTCATGTGGGTAGTCGTGGTGCGTGCCAGGGCGTTGTTGTAGAACGCCTCGCCGTCTCTAAACTTCCATACACCATCTTTGGTGTCGGCGCGCTTCTCCAGGGTTTCGATATAGGCGATTAGCTTGTCATAGGCGGGCTTGACCTGAGCTGTCAGCGCTTGTTTGGCCTCATCGAGCAGCTTATTGCGCTGGGCATCATCTATCGCCAGCTTAGCCACCTTGCGCTGAAAATCTGCCCAGATGGCGCTGTCATCAGTTTTATCGAAGGGGGCGCCACTGATGATGTTGCGGCTGTCTGACAGCACATAGGCAAACACAAACTTAGGCGCTATGATGCCCGCCTTGGCGCGCTCTTCTAGGGCTTCTTCCAACTGCTGCATGTAGTGGGGCACACCCTTGAGGCGGCTGATATAGGCCTCGGCGTCCGAGACGCTGTCTATCTGATGTTGGTTGATCAGGAATGATGCCACCATGGAGTGGCCGCCATACATCTGGTTAACCGGGTAGGTATACAGGCGCCACTTGTAGTCGCTGATGCTCTGCTCGAGTTTCTGAGTCAGCAGGTCGTAGCTAAGCAGGGTCTGGGTATCTAACTTGCTTTTATCTATCTGCTTAAGCTGGGCCAGATGCTGCTTATCTCTGGCAAGGCTCTTCTTGTCGGCGACTTCGCCGCGCTCATCCCACTTGTCATAGTCTGCCTTGATCCCAAGATGGGTCTGGCTGATGGGGCTAGCCATCACATTTTCCATGAAGATGGCTTCGAACAGTTGGTTGGCCTTCTCCGATTCCTGGGCGCTAATCTTCTGTATCGGTTCGCTGGCGCTAAGTAGGGGGAGTGAAACTGGCGCGGCGTGCACTGCGCCAGAAAGGAGTGTCGCCAGTGAGATGGCGAGCATAGTTGTTTTTGTTTTTATTGGCATGACTTTATTGGCTTAACTCTATTGGCCAAACTTGGCGTTTGTTGATTAGTGCCTGTTATCCTAATAAAGCCCACGATTAAATATGCAAACTAAGTGTTAGAAAATGTTTCTGTTCCCCTCGAACGAGGGGAAAGATTATTCGCAAAATAGCCCAAGTAGCTCGTTGACAAACATCTGTCCCTTGGCCGTGAGCTGCCAATGTTCATCTTGTATGATGACCAGCCCCTTGGCCGCGCCCCGCGCCATGCCTTCATCCAGCACCTCTGCCGAGAGGCCGGTGCGGCTCTCAAACTCGTGCTTAGGAATGGGCGACATCAGTCTCAGGCGGTTCATCAGGTATTCCAGCGCTCTGTCTTCCGCTAGCACCTCGCTCTTATCGAATAGATAGTCACCGGCGCCCAGATAACCCTTGGGATGCTTTATCTTCACCGTGCGGTAGATGCGCTGATCTTCTGCCATGGTGATCTTGCCGTGGGCACCACAGCCGATCCCCAGATAGTCACCAAACTGCCAGTAGTTGAGGTTGTGACGACACTGGTAGCCGGGCTTGGCGTAGGCGGAGATCTCATACTGCTCATAGCCGAGCGCCGTCAGGCGCTGCTGGCCCTGCTCATAGATCTGCCACAGTGCCTCATCATCCGGCAGTTGGGGCGGTTTTGAGTGAAACAGGGTATTGGGCTCTATGGTGAGCTGATACCAGGAAAGATGGGGCGGATTGAGGGCCGCTGCTTTGTCGATATCCCGCATCGCCTCCTCGAAGCTTTGATTGGGCAGGCCGTGCATGAGATCCAGGTTAAAACTCTGGTAACCGGCCTGGGCCGCCTTGGTGGCCGCCACTTCCGCCTCATGCTTGTCGTGAATTCGCCCTAACAGATTCAGCTTGTCGCTGGAAAAACTCTGCACGCCGATGGAGAGGCGAGTCACCCCGGCGGCGCAGTAGGCGCTAAAGTCATCGTGCTCTAGTGTGCCAGGGTTGGCCTCCATGGTGATCTCTATATCCGGCGCAAAAGGGATCTGCGCCCTTACGCCATCGAGCAGACGCTTAATCTGGCTTGCATCGAACAGGGAGGGCGTGCCGCCACCGATAAAGATGGAGTGCAGGCTGCGCCCTTGTACATAGGCAGCATCGTTTTTCAGATCATTGAGCAGGTCGTCTACATATCCCTGCTGCGGCAGTTCACCATGTTGTCCATGGGAGTTGAAGTCGCAGTAGGGGCATTTCTGCACGCACCAAGGAATGTGAATATAGAGACTGAGCGGAGGAAGCTTAAGCATTAGCCGAGTACACCCTTGGCCTTGAGTTCGCTTAGCAGCAGCTGCATCGCCTTGCCCCTGTGGCTGAGGGCATTCTTCTCATCGCTGCTCAGCTCGGCGGCGCTGCACTCATGCTCCATCGGAATAAAGACTGGATCGTAGCCATGGCCGTTGTCGCCCTTAGGCTCGAAGCCTATGCTGCCCTCCCAGGAGGCCTGGCAGATGATGGGAGTCGGGTCTTTGGCGTGGCGCATATAGACCAGGATGCACTGAAAACGCGCGCTGCGCTTGTCGTTGTCAGTCAGGGCGCCGAGCAGCTTAGTGTAATTGTCGCTATCGCTCGCGCCTTCGCCGCCGTAGCGGGCCGAGTAGATGCCCGGGGCACCCTCTAAGGCGTCTACTTCCAGGCCGGAATCGTCGGCGATGGCCGCAAGGCCGGTCACCTGTGCGGCGTGGCGAGCCTTGATGATGGCGTTCTCGACGAAGGTGGTACCGGTCTCCGGGACCTCTTCGACATTAAATTGGCTCTGTGGCAGAACCTCTATGCCAAATTCGGCAAGGATCTCGGCAAACTCTTTCAGTTTTCCCTTGTTGCCGCTGGCTAATACGATTTGATTCATTTTCGCTGACTCATGGTGGCAGGTTTCAATGGCCGCAATCATACCCAAGCTGGCGGGGAAACGATAGGGCATCTGCTTAAATAACAACAAGCCGCGCAGGGCGCGGCTTCAACTGGGTTTGAAGTGGCTTAATGGGGCCGTTTAATCGACGTAAAACTTCTGCTTAAACTTCAGCTGGGTGTTGAGCTTGTTGCCATACTTGATGGCAATCTGAAAGTTGATCTCCTGATCGTCCCGGTAGGGCACCTCGGCGATGTAATAGATGGCCTCGCCTTCGCGGATCTCCTTGAAGGTCAGCTCTACCCTGGCATCGAGCAGGTTGTTGGCGATCCCCGAGATCTCTACCGGAATGGCCGGCGTGCCTTCGGCGCTGGTGTCGAGCACAGAAATATTGATAAGGCCGGTATAGCTGCTGCGCTTGATGCCATAAGTCTTGGCGATAGAGGGGGTGATAAAGGTGCTGCCCAGGGCAACATAGTGGATATCGAAATTGCCGACGCTCTGCTTCTGCTCCGCCGCGGCATTGCCCATGCTAAGCAGGGTAAGCGCCAGGGCACAAAAAAGGGTACGTATCATGGTGAACTCCTGTCACGGGATAATTGATTCTAGTATAGCTATTAAAGTCTTAGGCTGCGGCGCCTTAGTTTATTTGCTTACACATTTCATGGGATTAAGACAGATATAGCCTCGGGGATCTCCTTTGGCATCACCACGCGGATCTGCTTGTGGCGCCCAAGTTCCCCCTTCTCGATAAGGATATTGCCCTTGGCCGTCTTAAACTGCTTCGCCAGAAACTTACACAGGTGGGCATTGGCCTTGCCGTCGATGGGCGGGGCGGTAATGGCCACCTTAAGCTCGTCGCCGTGGGGACCAACAATCTGGTCCCGGCTGGCTTTAGGCTGGATATAGAGCCTGATGACGAGGTCGTCCTCTTCTTTGGTGACAACCGCCATCTAGACGTTGGCCCAGAAGGGAACGTACTGAGACAAAAGCTTGTTGATGAAGATCAGGCCGAACATGAAGATCATCACAGAGAAATCCAGGCCACCCATGGGAGGGATGATCCGGCGGATAGGGGCGACCAGCGGCTCGGTCAGCTGTGCCATCACCATCTCGATCGGGTTGTGGCCCTGGCTGACCCAGCTGAGGATGGCGCGCAGGATAAGCATCCAGAATAGCAACACGCCCGCCTGTTTCACCACAGAGACCAGCGCCACCAAGAGTATGATAGGCAGGTTAATGGCGGCGCCCGCCATCAGGCTGAGGATCACAAACTTGATCACCACCACCGCCAGGGCGAGTACCACTGAGGCGGTATCAAGCCCGCCCAGTGGCGGCAAGAAGCGGCGCATGGGGCCGACCACGGGATGGGTCGCCTTCACTACAAACTGGCTGAAGGGGTTGTAAAAATCGGCGCGGGCCAGTTGCAACCAGATACGAATGATGACCACCATGAGGTACAGGTCAAACAGGGTGTTCACTAAAAAACTTAATGCATCCATTGTATTTCTCTACTGTGCTGTATCGAATAAAACTAGGGTTAAACCTATTTAAGGCCAGCCCTAAAACTGCTTCGCCATCTCCTGAGCCCTGTCCATGCAGTCGTGCATGGCGGTGCGCACTATCTCCCTCAGGCCGGCGCGCTCGAACGCCGCTAGGGCCTGAGCCGTGGTGCCGCCCTTAGAGGTGACATTTTCCCTTAATTGCGCTGGCGAAAGCTGTGGATTCTGCTTCACCATAGCGGCCGCGCCTAATGCTGCCTGCTGCACCATCTCTCGGGCGGTCTGCTCGTCGACGCCATCTTGTTTGGCACTGTCAATCATAGCCTCCATCATAAGGAAAAAATAGGCCGGAGAGCTGCCCGCCAGGGCGATCACTTGGTTGAGATCCTCTTCCTTTTCGACCCATACGGTTTCGCCGCCGGTCTTCATCAGCTGCTCACACAGCTCGCGGTCTTGCGCGCTCACGCCCTGCTCGGCGTAGAGCCCTGTCATGCCAAGGCCTATCTGTGTCGGGGTATTGGGCATGGTGCGGATAAGCTGAATCGGCTGCTTGAAGTAGGCGTGGTAGCGCTCGGCGGTGACCCCGGCGGCGATTGTAACAATAAGCTTGTCTTTCAGGTTGAGTCCGCTCATCGCTTCGCACACCTGCTGCATCAGCTGAGGTTTCACCGCCAGCACGATAACGTCTGCCTCATCGGCGGCCTGTAGGTTGTCGTGGGAGACTTGGATGCCTAAATCCTGTTTCAGGGCGATGAGTTTGCCTTCGCTGGGGTTAGTGGCGTGAATAAGCTCAGGTGCATAGCCACCCTTGACCAGGCCGCTGGTGATGCTGCGGGTCATGTTGCCCGCGCCGATAAAGCAAATCTTCTTCTGTGTCATAAGGGTCTCTATTTATTCGTCTAACTATCTATATTTGGGCATTCAGGGCAATTACAAGGCCTTAGCCTCTTAGCACTTAAGCCTTTAAGCTTTAGCGTAATCCCGGGCGCCGAAAATGGCGCTGCCGATACGTACCATGGTCGAGCCCGCGGCGATCGCCTGCTCAAGATCTTGGCTCATCCCCATGGAGAGAGTATCCAGGCTCGGGTGTTGCTGTTTCAGCGCCTCGAACAGGGCCTGCATCTGGCTAAACTCGGCCTGCTGCAGCGCAACATCGTCTGTGGCGGTGGGAATGGCCATAAGCCCTCTCAGGGTCAGCTTGGGCAGGGAGGCGATGATTTCGGCCAGGTGAGCAACTTCGTCTGGATTGACGCCCGACTTGCTCTCCTCCTGGCTGACATTCACCTGGATGCAGACCTGCAGCGGCGCAAGATGGCTGGGGCGCTGCTCGCTCAGGCGTTTGGCGATCTTCTCTCGGCTGAGTGTGTGCATCCAGTCGAAGTGCTCGGCGATGCTTTTGGTTTTGTTCGACTGTAGCGGGCCGATGAAGTGCCATTCGATGTCGCCATGGCTTTCGCGCAGGGCATTTATCTTCTCTTCACTTTCCTGAACATAGTTTTCACCAAAAAGCCGCTGCCCGGCATCATATGCCGCTACTATCTGATCTATCGGCTTGGTTTTACTGACCGCCAGCAGCTGTATCTCCCTGCTATCACGTGATGAATTTTGCGCCGCTTGAGCGATTCTTTGGTGGGCGTCGGCCAGTCTGTCTGCTATTGTTGTCATGTTGTAAGTTTTTGGTTGAATGGATATCCCATACTATGGAAATCACAGAGTTACTTGCCTTTAGTGTAAAACACAACGCGTCGGATCTACACCTTTCTGCGGGAGTCTCTCCCATGATACGTGTTGATGGTGAGGTCAGAAAGATTAATCTGCCGGCCCTGGATCATCAAGGCGTACACAGCCTCGTTTATGACATCATGAACGACAAACAGCGTAAAGATTATGAAGAGCATTTAGAGATAGATTTCTCGTTCGAAGTGCCCAACTTAGCCCGTTTCCGTGTGAACGCCTTTAATCAGTCCCGCGGCGCCGCGGCGGTGTTCCGTACCATTCCCAGCGAGATCTTAAGCCTGGAGAAACTGGGCGCCCCTGAGATTTTCAAGAAGATTGCCAGCTTTCCCCGTGGTCTGGTGTTGGTAACCGGCCCGACAGGTTCGGGTAAGAGTACCACCCTGGCGGGCATGATAGATTATGTAAACGAGAACCGTCACGACCATATCCTGACCATCGAAGACCCTATCGAATTCGTGCACCAGAACAAGCAGTGTCTGATCAACCAACGTGAGGTGCACAGACACACCCACAGCTTCAACGCCGCGCTGCGTAGCGCACTGCGTGAAGACCCGGACGTGATCCTGGTCGGCGAGATGCGTGACCTCGAAACCATACGTCTGGCGATGACGGCGGCGGAAACCGGTCACTTGGTATTTGGTACCCTGCACACCACCTCGGCGGCGAAAACCATCGACCGTGTGGTCGACGTATTCCCCGAGGGCGAGAAGAGTATGGTGCGTACCATGTTGTCTGAGTCCCTGCAGGCGGTGATCTCCCAGACCCTGATCAAGAAGGTTGGCGGCGGTCGTGTGGCGGCTCACGAGATCATGATGGGCACCCCGGCGATTCGTAACCTTATTCGTGAAGATAAGGTGGCACAGATGTACTCGGCCATTCAAACGGGTATGGCCCACGGCATGCAGACCCTAGATCAGTGTCTGCAAAATCTGGTCAACCGTGGCCTGATCACCCGTGAAGATGCGATGGCCAAGAGTTCTAATAAAAACGCTAGTTTCTAGTAAGGTTTGAGTATGGAAGTTCGTCCATTTTTAAAGGTGATGGTAGAGCGCAAGGCGTCGGATCTCTTCATCACCGCCGGCTTTCCCCCCAGCGCTAAGGTTGATGGCGAGGTGCGCCCCTTAGCCGAGAACCCTTTTACCCCGGCTCAGTCGCTGGAGTTTGTCGAGGCCCTGATGACAGAGGCCCAGCGCAAAGAGTTTCATGAGACCCGCGAATGTAACTTCGCCTATGGCGAGAAGGGCCTGGGACGTTTTCGTGTCAGCGCCTTCTGGCAGCGCGAGTCGCCGGGCTGCGTGATGCGTCGCATCGAGACCAAGATCCCGCTGGTGGAAGATCTAAAGCTGCCCCCAATTCTGAAAGACCTGGTGATGAGCAAGCGTGGCCTTATCATCATGGTGGGTGGTACAGGTACAGGTAAGTCGACCTCGTTAGCGGCACTGGTGGGTTACCGCAACTCCCACGCCCGCGGCCATATCCTCACCATCGAAGATCCGGTGGAATTTGTCCACGACCATCGCAAGAGCATCATCACCCAGCGTGAGGTGGGCATAGATACCGACTCTTTCGATGCCGCGCTCAAGAGTTCGCTGCGTCAGGCGCCGGACGTGATCCTGATCGGTGAGATCCGTACTCAGGAGACCATGGAGTTTGCCCTGTCGTTCGCCGAGACAGGTCACCTCTGTATGGCTACCCTGCACGCCAACAACGCCAACCAGGCGCTGGACCGCATCATGCACCTGGTGCCCGAGAGTAAGCACCAGCAGCTGCTGTTCGACTTGTCGCTGAACCTTCGCGGCATCGTGGCGCAGCAACTTGTGCCCAAGGCCGATGGCTCGGGTCGCCGTGCGGCCATCGAGGTGTTGATCAACACCCCAAGGGTTGCCAGCATTATCCAGAAGAACGAGCTGCATCTGCTTAAGGAAACCATGGCCAAATCCAACGAGCAGGGGATGCAGACCTTCGACCAGGCGCTGCTCAAGCTCTATGTGGAAGGTGAGATCAGCTACTCGGATGCGCTGCACCACGCCGACTCGCCAAACGATCTGCGCTTGATGATTAAGCTGCAAAGCTCAGAGTCTGCTAGCTCAGGCTTCATGGAAGGTGTGACGCTGGATCTCGACTAGCCTCTGAAAGCATTTAGAAAAAACCGATAATCCTTTTATCGGTTTTTTTATGTGTGGCGATTGATCTCTAAGGGGCCGAACCGCGTACTGATGCCCATGCATCATTAGCCTCGGCCAGGCGCCCTGGTGCAAAGAAAAAAAAGCGCGTTGGGCAACACAGATAAAAACAAGGAACCACTTTGGCAAAATACTTTGGATTGAATAAACAGCAGGGCCATGGCGGCCGTGGCAAGACCACAGTGCTGCTGATGAATCTGGGCACCCCGGATGCGCCAACAACGGGCGCCGTGCGTCGTTATCTGGCGGAGTTTCTCTCAGACCCCCGCGTGGTGGAGATCCCTAAGCTGGTGTGGATGCTGATACTGCACGGCATCATTTTACGCGTCCGCCCGGCAAAATCTGCCGCCCTGTATCAGTCTATTTGGACGGAGCAGGGCTCACCCCTGATGGCGATCACTCAGGCGCAGCGGGACAAGCTAGCACAAAGGCTGAGTGAAAACGGCAGTGACGTTAATGTGGATTTCTGTATGCGTTACGGCAAGCCGAGCGTCAAGGAGACGCTGAGACGTCTTCATAGCCAGGGAACCAATAAGCTCGTCGTCTTGCCCCTCTATCCTCAGTACGCCGCGCCCACCACTGCCTCGGCCTTCGACGCCCTGACTAAGGAGCTGACTTCGTGGCGCTACCTGCCGTCGCTGCACTTTATCAACAGCTATCATGACCATCCCGATTATATCGCGGCCTTGGCCGACTCTATCGCCAAGGACTTCGAGCAACATGGCAAGCCTAAGAAGTTAGTGCTCTCTTACCATGGCATGCCCGAGCGCAACCTGAATCTCGGCGATCCCTATTACTGCCTGTGTCAGAAGACCACCCGCCTGGTGGTCGAGCGTCTGGGACTTCATGAGAATGATTATATCACCACCTTCCAGTCGCGCTTTGGTAAGGCCAAGTGGCTCGGCCCCTACACGGATGCCAGCCTGGAGGCCTTAGCGAAAGAGGGCATGGATGATGTGGCCATCGTCTGCCCGGCCTTCAGCGCCGACTGTCTGGAGACACTCGAGGAGATAGAGCATGAGAACCGGGATGTGTTCACCCAGGCCGGTGGCAGCAAGTATCGTTATATTGCCTGTCTCAATGACCAGGAACTGCATATTCAGATGATGGTGAATTTGGTGAGGACTTATCTTTAACTGAGTTAGGTTAAAGGGGGGATTATTGGTTGTCTCAAGGTGGCCATTGGTGAAAATACCGAGTCTTTAGAAGGGCTCGGCATTTTTGTTTTTGAAGATTGAGTCTTCACTTTTCTCTCGTTTCGAGAGTCATTGTTATAGGAAGTTTCGCTGCCTTTCTTCGAGGGAGTGGCTGCAATTTTTTGAAGCTTTCGGCTTCATTTCAATTTATGGCAGTGATTGCAACACTGAGCGTTAATGTCATCAATAGCCTGCGGCTCGCTCTTGTGCAAATACATCTGCTACACGCCGTGAATCCATCCGTGGAGGCTCGACGATGGCATCCCTGCCATCGACGTCCGCAGATGCATCTACACCGGGTTATATGTCTCTTCGATTTGACGTATTTGGATATGAGTAGTGAATTAAAAGCAGGATTGGCTTTGGTCCGAAACAAGTTAGTGGGTATTAGTTTTCGGGCGAAGTTGACCTGCTGTAGATGAAAAAATAAGTGAACATTAAAGTTTAGCTATGGGTGTAGAAAGCAGTCAACGCGATGGTCGAAACTGTTTTTATATGATAGCTTGAAGGTACTGGTTAAGGCTCGTAAAGCTGAGCTTTGAAGATACAAACATTAGACTTCAAGTAATGAAGCAATGACCCCCTCACTGCGTAGGGGCTTCAAAGTAGCCCCATAGGCAAGGAATATGAACTCACGGATTGAGTAGCGAAAAACTCCTCTCTCCAAATTAAAGAACAATCTGTTTTGCGAGACCTACGGTTCGTGAACATCGGTTGTTAGACAATATTCACGGATGTGTATGAAAAACTTAATCTTAGGTAGTTTTATTTTATTTTCTATTATTGGTTGTACAACAAACCCGAATCAAATGCGGAGTGGTACTCCAGAGTCTGTTAATTCGAGCTATAAATCTCCAAAAGACGTAGCAATATGTATTTCTAATAATTGGGAAAGTCATGGTGTTGTTAATCAACGTGAGTTAGCTAATGGCTATTCTGTTTCATTAAGTTTTGGAGGGAATTTGCACTATTTAGCCGATATAGCCAAAAATTCAACGGGTAGCATTACTAAGTCTTACAAGTTTATGTCTATTGCAATAGGTGGAGATCCTTATTTAAGTGCAGTTACTGAATGCCAGACATAGTGCTAATAAGAGCTTCAAAAGGACAAGCACTCGTTGGTTTTTGTCGTTGTGTCCTAAACTTTAGCCAACAAATATTAGCTTGTTAAGTCGGGCATTAAGCATAAGGAGAGCATATTGTGGTAAGAACTTTAACTGAACAAGAAAAGAAACAATATGCAAAAGACGTTGGAAAGATTCTCGTTAAAAAATATGGCAAGCAGAAATATTACAGCCCTCATCGTGTAAAGCAGGCATCGAAAGCAACCAATTGGGATGTTGATTGGTACTGTTGGGCTATGTGCCTGTACACATCTCCAGGAGATTTCAATAGATATCACGAGTCAATTGGTGAGGTGTGTGATTACGCATCCATGAAAGGCCAAATGGCCCACGCCATAACAGATGGCGCCTCAGACTCTTGGTTCGATTTTGATCTATCATGGTTGGATTGGCCTGATTTCGATTTACCATCCATTTTTGATATTTTCGACTAATGCCGAACAAGTCAGTCAACTAGGCGCCTGAGGTGCTGGACAATCAAACCTGCGTTTTTGCCAGCTAGTTATTGAGGTGTTGAATCATAAAAATTTAATCTGAATCTAGTGAATTAAAGCTAAGAATTCTACCCGCTGTTGTCCTGAGTTTTCCCATGTCCTCCAATCGAAGAGATGAAAAACTGGGTGTAGGTACGGCTGAGGCCTTCGATTTCAGGGATGAAATCGTAGAGCGCCCAGGGAAGGGTTTACAGCGTGCCGCAGCTGTACCTGCACATAAAGCCTGCTGCCAAGCAATTCAAAACAGTAACGGTCGGCCATCAAATGACATCGAAACTGTTAGAAAGGTACGGGCTACAATTAGAGAAAAACTCAGAGAGCGAGTTTACGCACAATAAAAAGCGGCCTTGTTTGGTCGCCATCGAATGTTCAAATTTTAGTAGAGATTCTCGAAATAACTCTCGATGATGAGTACCGCCGACATGGAGTCGACCTGGCCCTTGGAGAGGGCCTTGTAGCCGCCCATCTCGAACAGTCTAGCCTTGGCGTCGGCCGTGGTGAGGCGTTCGTCCTGGGTGGCGGTCTTGACGCCGAAGCGGCCGCTGATGCGGTTGGCGAACTTGCGGGCTCTCTGGGTCATCTCCTGCTCTGTGCCATCCATGTTGAGGGGCAGGCCGACGACGATGAGGTCGGGCTTCCACTCCTTGATAAGCGCCTCTATCTCTTCCCATCTGGGGATGCCGTCGTTGGCCTTGATGGAGGCGAGGGGAGTGGCGCTGCCGGTGATCTGTTGGCCGATGGCGACGCCTATGCTCTTGGTGCCGAAGTCGAAGCCCAAGACCAAGACGCTTGCTGAACTCATAGTGAATTTTATCCTTAACTGTTAGGCGTGACCGGCCTGGGAGGAGAGCTGCCAGATGTCGAAGCCCAGTGATTCTGTGGCCTTCTGCCAGCGGCTCTCATGGTCTGTGTTGAACATGAGGTCGATATTGGCCGGGATGGAGAGCCAGGTGTTGTCGGCCAGTTCCTGTTCCAGCTGATGACGACCCCAGCCTGCGTAGCCGAGGGCGACGATAAACTGCTCGGGCGCCTCTTTGCTGCCCAGGGAGGTGAGCACGTCTCTTGAGGTGGTAAGCATGAGCTCTTCACTGATCTGCTGGCTGTTGCTCCACTGTGGCTGCGGCGTATGTAATACGAAGCCCTTCTCTTGCCCCACGGGGCCGCCCACCAAGACTTTGCTGTTGATGCTCTCTATGGTGTGAAAATCATCCAGCTCCATCTGTCTGAGCAGCTCATTGACATCGACCCCTATGGGGCGATTGATCATCAGCCCCATGGCGCCTTGTTCGTTATGCTCACACAGGTAGATCACGCTGCGCTCGAAGAAGGTGTCCTTAAGCGAGGGCATGGCAATGAGTAAATGATTTTGCAAACTATCCATCTAGCGCTCCAATGGGTTAACCACCCGCCAGTTTCACCTGATAATTCAGTTTTTCTAGCAGTGTCTTCAGCTGCTCTCTGTTGTCTGTTTGGATCTCTATGTTGAACTCTTTCACCGTGCCGCCGCAGCCGCACTGTTTCTTCAACTTCTGCGCCAGTGCCTTGAGCTCTTTCTCGTCCAGGCCAAGGCCCTTGATCACTGAGACGCCTTTGCCTTTACGGCCCTTGCTGTCTTTATGAATGCGCACTATGCCGTCACCTTCTGGGATGGCCTTGGTTTCCTTGGGCTGGTCGATTTTGCCGCCATCAGTGCTGTACACCAGGGCAATATTGGGATCGATTCTCATCATCTGTCACATGCTTAACTAAGATACCCTGAGTTTATCAAATTGAAACTCCCTTGTGGGAGGAGTAATTCTTAGATACGAAAAAAAGACCACCCTAGGGTGGTCATGGATAAGCATAGATACCAAATGCAGGGAGGTATCGATGTTTTAATATCCCAAGGCGCTAGGCGAGCTGGCGCAATCAGTGAGCAAAACTCTTTAAGCAAAAGCCCTTTGAGCGAAACCTAGAGGCTAGAGGTACTGCAGCGCCAGCATCAGCAGTGACAGGCCTGTGTAGGCGGCGCAGGGGAGAATGAATCGGTGAAAACGGCTGATGGCCACGCTGCAGGCGGTGAGGGCGAAGCCGATGGCGATGCTGGCATGACTCGAGCTATAGCCCTTCGCCATGGCGATCATCATGATGACCAAGGCCAGTAGGGGCAGGGTAAAGAGCACCCACTGGGAGGTCTTTACCTTGGGGCCGTCCGCCATGGGCGTGGCCAAAGATTTAGGGGCGAACATGAAGATGGCGCTGGCGATAACAAATGCTGTGATAAACCAAGTCATGGGACAGATCTCATATAACACTAATTGATAATCATTATCATTTGTGCTTTTGCTGAAGTCAAGCTGAACGAAACGCTATTTACAATAAAGAAGAGTTGTAGAACAGAGGTTTGCTATGTAAGCTTTAGAATAAATTCCTGTTTAAGTCATGCCTGAAACATGCTGGAGAGTCTATGAAAAAGGTGATTATCTTAGCCGCTGCACTTGCCCTGTCGGCCTGTAGCACACTGAAAACCAGCTCTGATTATGATCCCAAGGTCAAC
Source organism: Shewanella alkalitolerans (assembly GCF_019457575.1). Lineage (NCBI taxonomy): Bacteria > Pseudomonadati > Pseudomonadota > Gammaproteobacteria > Alteromonadales > Shewanellaceae > Shewanella > Shewanella alkalitolerans. The sequence goes on from NZ_CP080422.1 coordinate 1,289,414, forward strand.
TTCGATGATGTGAAGAGCTATGCATGGGTGGTGAAGAAGACTGAAGATACCACCTACAACTTAGATGGGCTGATGGATCAGCGCGTTCGCGAGGCGGTAGACCGTGAACTGCAGATGAAGGGGATCAGCAAGGTGGAGGCGGACAACGCCGACGTGCTGGTGAACTACTTCACTAAGGTCGACAAGAAGATCAATGTCGATACCTTTAATACCAACTTTGGTTACGACCCTTACTACTATGGCCCGGGTTGGGGCTGGGGCGGTAGCGTTCACACCCAGACCACGGTACGTGAGTATGAGGTGGGCACCCTGGTGCTGGACATGATCAACAAAGAGACGGGTAAGCTTATCTGGCGTGGCTCTGTGGCCGATACCATTCGTGACAAGAGCACCCCAGAGGAGCGCGTCGAGGTGGTCAACAAGGCGGTAGCGGCCATGATGCTCAACTACCCACCACAGAAAGAGGCGAAATAGCCTCTCTCTATGAGCTGAAATTTAAGATGAAAGCGGCTAACAGGCCGCTTTTTTAATGTCCCGCTCTCTTTATCATTTCTCTCTAATGGTTCTAGCCTGGCATCTGTCCCATCACTAAGAAGTGTGATCCGGGTGACGCGGCCAGGGGCGCATTTGCACCTTCCTTCGACCAAAGTCCTAGTTATTCCACCGCTGGCCTGGTGTTATGCTGCCTCGACCAGGATTTTTTAAACTCATGATTTAATCGTATCTAGGGGGCAGCGTGGAACAGTTTTTACAGCAGTGGTTTCACCACTACGAGAAGGGCGAAGGCGTCGAGGCTAAGGAGCTTAGCCAGGAGACCTTGAGTCATTGGCAGCAGCTGCTGGGCGGCGCCAAATCGGGTGACCTGGAGCATTGGCAGAAGAATCCGCCGGGGCGTCTGGCACTAATTCTTCTCATGGGGCCGGTGGCGCATCTGCTGGAAGACGAGGCGGCGCTGGCGCTGCAGCTTAAGGCGCGGGATCTCTGTGTCTCCGGCGTGGACCGCGGCTTCGATACCCAACTCGAGCCCCTGCAGCGTCGCTGCTTCTACGATCCTCTGTTCTATTCCAGCAAGAGTGAAGACAGGGCGCTGCTGATCCGCCTGTTAGAGGGGATGCAGTCTCAGCTGGCAATCCATGCCAGACCTGCCTGGAGCCACTGGTATCAGCAGGCCTCGCTCGCTAATTAGATTGCGACTCGAGCGCAGCTGCAAATAGCTAGCCCATCGCTGGCGAGTCATCCGGCTCGCCACGACTATCTTTTAACTCGGCTCTCTTATCTCAGCTCTCCTATCTACTTTCTTCAATCTCGCTCTCCTACCTTAGCTGCACCGCTAATCGCTTGTCTGAATCCGATTATGCGATGGCGGCGCTTAAGATTCGCCGGAATACCTGACTCACCTCCTGGTTGACGCTGCTGTGCTGGATCAGATCCACGTTGGCAATCCAGCCCATCTGCTCCATATTCAACGGAATAGGGCACAGCTGCCCCTGGGCCAAGGCGTCCTGTACCAGGTGCTCCGGCAGTAGTGTCCAGCCGAAGCCTGACTTAGCCAGATCCAGCAGGGCGTAGTAGCTGTCGGCCAGCCAGAGCTGAGGCGAGTGCTCTGCCTGAAAGCTCGATTGCTGCGTCTGCTTGCTGCCTATGGTGAGCTGACGGTGAAGCTTCAATTGGTCGAGGTTGTTGGTCTCCGCCTTGGCCAGTGGGTGATTAGGGCTGACCACAGGCTCAAACTTCACCGACCCCAAGGATTCGAAGTCTATCTGCTGGGGATAGAGCTCCTCGCTGAAGATCACCCCCATGTCGACGTTCTGCTGCCTCACCTGTTCGATGATCTCCTTGCTGGGCAGCATGCGCAGCTCGAGCTGCATCAGGGGGTATTTGTCGGCAAATAGGTTGAGGTGCTGGCTGAGCTCGGAGAAGGGGACCCCTTCATCGATCGCCAGACGAAATTGTTGCGGCAGGCCGGCGTCCAGCGAGCTTATGAGGGATTGCAGCCTTAGGTGCTGGGCGATCACCGCCTTGGCCTGGGGCAGCAGGGTCTGACCGGCATGGGTGAGCACAGGATAGCGGCCGCTGCGGTCGAACAGCTGCTTGTCGCAATCTATCTCCATGTTGATGATCTGCTGGCTCACCGCAGATTGCACCTTGTTGAGGCGCCTAGCGGCTGCCGAGAAGGAACCGGTTTCCACCGTCGCCAGAAAGAGTTGTAGCTGCTCGAGTGTTGGCATATCGCAAAATGAGATGGTATCTAACTTTTATGTATCATAAATATGGATAAAAATGGTCGCAAGTTAATTTTGCGGAGCGACGACCATGTCTACTACAGAGAGAATCCTACATTCGGTGCTTTTTGAGATCTTTGCCCTGGCCTTAGTGGTGCCCATCGCCATCTGGTTCACCGGCCACGGTGTGGGTGAGATGGCCGCCGTCGGTATTGGTCTTAGCCTCTATACTGTCACCTGGAACTACTTCTACAACCTGGGGTTCGACAACTATTTCGGTGAAGATCGCACCAAGCGCTCGCTTAAACTGCGGGTGGTGCATGCCCTGGGCTTCGAAGGTGGATTAGTCTTTGTGACCGTGCCTGTGGTGGCCTGGTTTCTGGGGATCACCATCTGGCAATCTTTGATGCTGGAGGCGGTTTTCTTAGTGGTGTTTTTCTTCTATGCCATTATCTTTAACTGGCTTTTTGACTGGGCAAGATCTAAGTTTTATGGGCAGCGTGCGAAGGCTTAACGAGGTGAGTGCACGCGGCGGCTAGGTGACGGCCAAAATGAGAATTAATTTCACTAGATAGATATTCTTATATTGGAGATGCAGGCAGAAGGATATAAAATGTATCCCTGTCTGCATCTTTATATTTGATTGTTTTTCATGCGTTTTGAGATAGCTCTGTTTGAGATAGCTCTGTTTGAGATAGCTCTGTTTGAGATAGCTCTGTTTGAGATAGCTCTGTTTGAGATAGCTCTGCTTGAGTTAGTTGTTTGAGAGAGTTGCATGAGTGCTTTATATGACAGATATGAGTGATCCAAGGGCCTATGCCCGCAAAATGCCGATTAGAAGCAGTTCGTTTGCCGCTAAGCTGAGCCTAGGCTTAATCTGTGTTGTCTGCGGCCTCTGCATTAGTGGCGCCGCGCTGGCTCTTGGCTGGGTCGATAGCGATTTAGATGGCGTGCCAGACAGTAAAGATGCCTGCCCGCACTCTCGCCCCAATGCCGTGGTCGATGCCAAGGGCTGCGAGATATGGCGAGGTGAAATAGCTTGCATCGCGCCCGAGGGAGAGCTGCTGAGCTTTTGTGAATCTGCCGCACAGGCAGCTCAAAAAGAGCACGCTAAGCCGGATAAGCAGAATAAGCCGACTAAGCAAGGCGAGCAGGTTAAGACATTGGCAAGTGAGTCTAATATCGTTCGCGTCTACTTTGCCTTCGCCAGTGCCGAGGTGAGTATCGACCAGTGGCCGCAACTGGCCAAGGTGCGCGACTTTCTTAGCGCGAGTGATGCAAGGCTCACCCTGGTCGGGCACACGGATAATATAGGCAGCGAGGCGGTGAATCTTAGTTTGTCACGCCAGCGCGCCGAGCGGGTGAAACAGATTTTTGTACAAGATTATGGTGTTAAGGCGGAGCGACTGTCGATAGTCGCTAAAGGTGCCAGCCAGCCCGTGACCGATAACATGGGTCCTGGCGAGCGGGCCTTGAATCGTAGAGTCGAGTTTATAGTTGAGGCCAGGTAATACTGGTCCATTTTATTAGGGAGCGTTACATGGAAAATTTGGATAAATATATCGAGCAAGCGCCTGAGCTGATCGTGACCTATGGTCTGCAGGTGGTCTTCGCCATTATCATCTTTATTATTGGTAAGTACCTGGCCAATGTGGCTAAGAAGCTTACCACTAAGTTGATGAATAAGCGTAAGATCGACAAGACAGTGGTCTCTTTCGTGGCTAACATGGCCTGGGCCTTGGTGTTTGTCTTCACTGTGATCGCCACGCTTGGGCAGATCGGTGTTCAGACGGCTTCTCTGGTTGCCGTTATCGGTGCCGCCGGTTTGGCGGTTGGTCTGGCGCTGCAGGGCTCGCTGTCTAATTTCGCCTCTGGCGTGCTTATGGTGCTCTTCCGTCCTTGTCGCGTTGGTGACTACATCGAGGCGGCAGGTATCGCGGGTACGGTCGATGAGATCACCATCTTCTCCACTAAGCTGCGCACCCCTGATAACAAGGTGATCGTGGCGCCTAACTCATCAATCATGAATGGCACCATCACTAACTATTCGGCCATGGAAACCCGTCGTATCGACTTGGTTATCGGCGTGTCTTACGATGCCGACCTTAAGCAGACCAAGGAAGTACTTAAGCAGGTATTGGACAACAACGCCTACATTCTGAAAGATCCTGCCTACACAGTGGCACTGACCGAGCTGGCGGACTCTTCGGTTAACTTCGTGGTACGTCCTTGGGTTAAGGGTAGCGACTACTGGCCGGCCCGTTTCGAGATCCTAGAGCAGATCAAGCTGGCGCTGGACGAGAACAATATCGGTATCCCATATCCACAGATGGATATCTATGTCAAAGAGACGCCAGCGGCTTAAGCCTTGGCTCGATTGACAGTAAAAAGGTCGGCATTTGCCGACCTTTTTTGTGTCTGAATTCAGGGCTGAGCGCCAACTTTCTTAGTGGGCCTGGCTGTCCTGGTTACCGTGATCGCCATGCTGATAGTCGAACTTGGGCATGCCCCAGTGATAGCGAATGGCCAGCATGCGGAAGCTAAAGCCAACACTCAGGCTGATGGCCAGGTTGACCCACTCGGTCACCTTGAATTCAGGGCTGAGCGCCAACTTTCTTAGTGGGCCTGACTGTCCTGGTTGCCGTGATCGCCATGCTGATAGTCGAACTTGGGCATGCCCCAGTGATAGCGAATGGCCAGCATGCGGAAGCTAAAGCCGACACTCAGGCTGATGGCCAGGTTGACCCACTCGGTCACCTCAAAGCTGCGCAGCAGCATGTAGAGGCTGGCGGTAGTCAGCGAGACCAGGGCGTAGAGTTCCTTCTTGAAGATTAACGGCACCTGATTACAGAGGATGTCGCGGATCACTCCGCCGAAGACGCCGGTTACTACGCCCATGACGATGGCCAGAGCCGGGCTAAAACCCAAGAGCAGGGTCTTCTGGGCGCCGACAATGGAAAATACCGCCAGGCCCAATGCGTCTATGGCCAGAAACAGCTTGGAGAGATAGCGCATCACGGGCGAGATGATAACCGTCAGCAGCGAGGCGAAGGCGATGGCCAGCAGGTAGTGGATATTCTCTACCCAGATGAGGGGATAGTTGCCCAGGAGGATGTCGCGTAGGGTACCGCCGCCTATGGCGGTGGCACAGCCTATGATGACCACGCCAAACAGATCCATCTGTTTTCTGCCGGCGCACAGCGCACCTGTCATGGCCTCGGCCAGTATGCCGATGAGCCAGAGTAGGGTGATAAATTCAGCTTCTTGCATTGTCGATTCAGTCGGGAAAAAAGAGAGCGCATATTGCCAGTCTCTCACGGGAAATGACAGCGAGATTTTTTGAAAAATTCGGATTAGATTTTTTAATTCTATCTGTTGGTGAATTTTGGCTTGTTAGCAGTTTGTTGCCTTAAATATAGCTCATTGGAGTTTTCATACTATTAGTTTATTCAGGTTAAAGCTAAGAGTGAGTGGCGCCTGGTAATAATTTTCTCGGCTGGCGTTAGGGCAGGCTCTAGCGAGGGCGGGCGACGAGGAGTACTATTTGCGCTCGGTGTATCATTTTAAGATGAGTAGGATGGGGAAGATGATTGATTTTCGCAGTGACACAGTAACTCAGCCCACGGCGGCGATGCGCCGCGCCATGGCAGATGCCCAGGTTGGCGACGATGTGTATGGAGACGATCCCAGTGTTAACCGACTGGAGGCGATGGCGGCAGAGCGTTTTGGATTCGACAGTGCCCTGTTTACCTCCTCGGGCACCCAGGCCAACCTGCTGGCGCTGATGTCCCATTGTGAGCGTGGCGACGAGTATCTCTGTGGTCAGCAGGCCCATAACTATAAGTTCGAAGGGGGCGGAGCCGCTGTGCTGGGCAGCATTCAACCTCAGCCGCTTACCAACCAGGCGGATGGCAGCATCTTGCTGTCTGATATCGAGGCGGCCATCAAGCCGGACGATTTCCATTTTGCCCGCACTCGTCTATTGAGTCTGGAAAACACCATAGGCGGCAAGGTGTTGCCTCAGTCCTATCTGGCCGAGGCGCAGGCGCTGGCCTTCAATAAGCGGCTCAAGATCCACTTAGATGGCGCCCGCATCGCCAATGCGGCGGTGGCCCAGAACCTGGACATCGCCGATATCACCCAGTATTTCGACTCTGTCTCTATCTGTCTCTCTAAGGGACTGTGCGCCCCCGTGGGCTCGCTGCTACTCGGTGATGAGCGGCTGATCAACAAGGCCCGCCGCTGGCGTAAGATGCTTGGTGGCGGCATGCGTCAGGCGGGGATTTTGGCGGTGGCTGGTGAAATCGCCCTGAACGATCAAGTTGCCCGCCTGGCAATCGACCATGAAAACGCCCGTTATCTGGCGGAGCAGTTGAGCAGCCTGGATGAGTTTGAGGTAGATCTTGGCGAAGTGCAGACCAACATGTTGTTTGCCCGTGTGGCCGAGGGTGTGGCGATAGACAAGCTGGCCGCGTCACTGAAGGCATCTGGTATCCTCATCAGCCCGGGCAAGACGCTGCGGCTGGTCACTCACGCCGATATCCGCCGCGAAGATATCGATCTCTTTATCGATAAGCTCAAGGCGTTGCTCTGAGCGATTAGCCTAGCGAGACAGCCATAGTGAAAGCAAAAAGCCATCCTCAGGATGGCTTTTTTACTTTTACACTATTTCAAGAAAACGCTTTTGAAGAAAAAGTTAGCTCTCTAAGTGCTTGGCACCACTAGTGATGATGGTCGTGGCCGCCTTCAAGTAGCTTGCCGTCTGCCGAGTAGAAGCCTGAACTGCCGTGCTGAATGAAGCCCTGGGTGATCATCTTGGCGATGAAAGGGTCAGACTCGCTGTCGCCCACATCGGCAAAATCAAGATCTTGGTAACCCGAGGTCAAGAGGTCGAAACCTTGCTGATTGATAGGGGTCAGCTTGGTGAGTTGATAGTGAAGCTGCTGCTCGCCCTGGGTAATGGTCAGGCTGGCTGGAAGCTGGAGTTCGTTTATCCAGTCAAGTTCCAGAGACTGCTGCTTGCCTTGGGCGTGTGCTTTGCCCTTATGGGAGCCGCTGTTGTGAGTGTAGCTTTGCTGAGTAAAACAGGCATCTTGATGCTGCTCGCCCTTATCGAATTGGCTCAAGGCGGCGGGGGCGATAAGATGAAACTGCTTGTCGATATCCGTATGAATATTAAGGGCCAGCAGATCGCTTCGGCGATAGCTGATAGAGCGTTTCTGCTCGGGGAAGTAGCGTACATACTCGCCATTCTTCTGCCAGGCCTCATAGCTTACCGGGCCGCGCTGATAGATGATGGTGTCGTCGAAGCGGGTCAGGATCAGCTGGTGGGCTTGCGCCTTATCATCATTTCCAGCGGTTATCTGATAGCTGGCTTGAAAGCGCGTCGGCTGAGCGGCGCTGTCGCAGATCAGCGTACTGACGGCATGCTGATGTCCTTGGCTGTCTGACTGAGCGTGAGCCATGGCTAGTTTTCCAACGAGCAGGTTGCCCATTAGCAGGCTGCCGGTGACGCCTAAAAAGAGAGAGACTGACTTGAATGTTGAGCGAGACATAATAGACCTACTGATATTTCTCTTTAACCAAATAAGCAGCCTGACACCCTAGTTTAATAGGTATCAGGCTGCGGGTCGCTGCGCCTTATTGCGCCGCGGCGGCTTCTGCCTTCTTGACCAGATCACCGGCATAGTTCATCACATGGAAGATGTGATTCTGCTCTACGGTACCCTCAACCAGGCTTGCACCTGGGCCACGGGCGAAGATGGCCACATCTTCACCGGCATGGGTTTCGCTTTCCAGCGGTACCAGGGCTTCCTGGTGGAAACCGGCACTCTGGGTGTCGATGTAGTTCAGATCCACACGACCAGGCTCTGCAGCGTAGTTGTAACGCTCGTCACCACCGGTTTCCAGCGAGCCAAAGCCCAGACCGTTGGCATAGCCGACAGTGGTGTATGGCATGCCGTTAGCATCGGTAGAGTTAGTCACAGACGGCTGACCGTTTGCATCGTTGCTCTTAACCAGACCCAGGATTGGGTTACCACGGGTTGGATAACCTGCGATGGTGAACACATGGCTGTGGTCGGCGGTGACCATCAACAGGGTGTCGTTAGCCGAAGTTTTTTCCATGGCCACACGTACTGCCTCAGACAGGGCGATGGTATCGTGCAAGGCACGGGCCGCGTTACCGGCATGGTGAGCGTGGTCGATACGACCGGCTTCGACGATCAGCACGAAGCCTTTGTCGTTCTTGCTCAGAATGTCGATACTCTTAGCCGTCATCTCTGCCAGTGAAGGCTCGCCGTTTACGCCATCTTCGACTCTGTCATAGTCATATTCCATGTGAGACGAGTTGAACAGACCCAGGGCGTGCTCTGTGGTGCTTGTGTCCATGGCCAGGAAGCTGTCACGGTCGGTCACATAGGCGGCGTTAGGGTACTGCGCCATCCACTCGGCGGTCAGGTCGCGACCATCTTTACGCTTACCCGCCTTGCCTTCTGGATCGACAGTGGTGTTAGGGATGAAGGCGCGACGACCGCCACCCATGACCACGTTGATCCCTTTGCCGTCGTTGAAGTCCAGCATCTGGGCGGCAATGTCTTTACAGCCATTGGTAACGGCTTCGGCCGGCAGGTTGCTGTCTGCTTCCCAATCACGCTCTGGCACATGGGCATAGGTCGCCGCAGGGGTAGCGTGAGTGATACGGGCGGTAGAGACCACACCGGTAGACATGCCCGCCATGGCGGCCAGTTCCAGTGAGGTGACCAGGTCTTGGCCTGTAGTTGATGAACAGACACCGCGCTCGACGCCTTCACCCTGAGAGATCACACCTACGTCTGTCTTCACACCTGTGACCATGGCGGTCATGGTGCCGGCAGAGTCCGGCGTTTGGCCATCGACGTTATAGGTCTTGGCCAGGCCTAGGTGAGGCAGGGTCTCGAAAGAGAGTGAGTTCTCTTCACCTGTCTGACCTTTTAGCTGACCGTCGAGGATGCGCGCCGCGGTCACGGTTGACACGCCCATGCCGTCGCCCACAAACAGAATGATGTTCTTGGCGGCGCCTGCCTCGTTGTTGTTGGTCATGCCCGACGCCTTAGTGACGCGGTTTTGGCCATCGATATACCATTGGTTAACGCCGGTCCAGTCTTTGCCGTTAGTGCCGTTGCTACCGTCGGTACCTGGCGTACCTGCGGTGCCATCTTTACCGTTATCACCGTCGCTACCACAAGCCGCTAGGCCGAGAATGGCTGCTAGAGACAGTACTAGTAGTTTCTTATTCATTTTGTTGCTCCCAATTAATACTTAGTACCGCCAAGCGCTTGGGCTTGGTTGATGATGTGGAAAATGACGTTCTGTTCCATCACGCCCTGTACCAGATTTGAGCCTGGGCCTGTGGCGTGCAGGCTGATATCTTCACCGGCGTGCGTCTCGCTACCCATAGGGATAAGTGACTGCTGCATAAAGTCTTTGTCTTGCGTATCGACTGAAGATAGGTCGTCACGATTACCCACAACGGCGCCAGGACCATTGGTGTAACCTAGGGTGGTGTATGGCTTGCCATCCAGAGCGGTTGAAACAGTGCCGTCTACGCCATGTACCAGACCAAGGATAGGGTTACCACGCTTTGGATAACCTGCGATGGTGAACACGTGGCTGTGGTCGGCGGTAACCAGGATCAGTGTCTCATCTGGGTTGGTGTTTTCTACCGCGGCCTTAACGGCGTTAGAGAGTTCGACGGCGTCAGCCAGGGCGCGCTTGGCGTTGCCCGCGTGGTGACCGTGGTCGATACGGCCCGATTCGACGATCAGCAGGTAGCCGTTGTCGTTCTTCTTCAGCATCTCGATAGACTTCTCAGTCATCTCGGTCAGTGAAGGCTCGCCACCAACGTCGTCGGCGCGATCGGCTTCATATTCCATGTGAGACGAGTTGAACAGACCCAGCAGGTGGTCTGTGGTGGCAACATCGATGGCGTCGAACTCTTCGCTGTTCCACACATAGGCGGCGTTGTCGAAGTTTTCGACCCAAGCTTTGGTCAGATCCATGCCATCCTTACGCTGACCCTTCTTGTTTTCACCATCGGTAACTGTGTTAGGGATGAAGGCGCGTCGACCGCCACCCAGGGCGACCGTCAGGGCATTGTCTTTATCGCGCATGACCATCTGGTAGGCGATATCTTTACACTCGTTAGCCACAGCCTCGGCAGGCAGGTTGGCGTCTGATTCCCAGTCGCGCTCAGGGCTGTTGGCATAGGTAGCTGCTGGCGTGGCGTGGGTGATACGGGCGGTAGAAACTACGCCGGTAGACAGGCCCTTGGCGTTGGCCAGGTCAACCAGGGTGACCAGCTCGTTGCCTTTAGATGACAAACAGTTGCCACGCAGTGACTGGTCAGAAACAGAGATAACACCCGCCTTAGACTTAACACCCGTGGCGATAGCTGTCATGGTGCCAGCGCTGTCTGGAGTCTGTTGGTTGGTGTTGTAGGTCTTGATCAGGGCGGTATGGTCGAACTTCTCGAAGCTTAGGAAGTTCTCTTCACCACCTTGGTTACCGGCCATCTGTTGGCCTTGGTAGATACGCGCGGCGGTCAGGGTAGAGATCCCCATACCATCGCCCACAAATAGAATGACGTTTTTGGCCTTTGCTTTGGTTTCTAGTGTGGCCTTGTCTGACACCCGTTGGGCACTTTCCTTATACCAATGGCTGTCTGTCTGAACACTGGGTAACACGGCGCTGTTGGCGGCCATGGTTACTAGGCTGCAAGAGATCAACGCAGCTAATCTTTTTATCATCATCACTTTCATCATCCGTATTGGGTTGAAGTAAATTGTTCGCTATTTGAGATAAAGCGGCCTGATTGTCAGGTATCCAGATGACAGAATTGATGAATTAAGATTGCAGTTATGTGAAGCTAAGATGTCGAAACCCTTTTTATGCCTGAGTTAACTTGGTGCAAAGGGCACTAAAACGGTGAGATAAGTGTCGAAGGTGTGATTTTAAGTTATTGTTTTTATGTGTTTTTAATTCTTGGTCTGTTTCTTGTAACGCTTTCGTCTGAGTCTATCAGGGAGAGCCCAAATGAAATATTACAGTCGACGCTTTATTAAACCCGAACATTTAAATCCGGCTAATGCATTGTTCGGCGGACAGTTATTAAGCTGGATAGATGAGGAGGCGGCCATCTTCGCGGCCTGTCAGATGAATAGCCAGAGCATAGTCACCAAGATCATCTCAGAGATCAACTTCATGACCCCGGCGCGTCAGGGCGATGTGATCGAGTTCGGCTTAGCGCTCATCAGTGCCGGGGTCAGTTCCATCACCGTCTGCTGCGAGGTGCGTAACAAGGCGACCCGTCTGCCTGTGGTGACCATAGATAAGATGATCTTCGTTAACGTGGATGAAAATGGCTTGCCCAAGCCCCATGGGATGCGGGCTAATGCTGCCTAATGGCTGCTTAGTCGATGCGTAATAGCTGCTTAGCCGCTGCTTAAGAGCTGCTAAATAGAGTCTAAAGCTGTGCCAGAGATAGCCAATAAAAAAAGAGGGCGGATATGCCCTCTTTATCTTTATCTTCAGATCAAGGCCACTAGGCCGGTCCGATTTAATTTTCTTTGCTCAGGTCTTCTTTGACCGATTTGACCGCATCGCGGGACGCATGACCAATCGCCTTGGTGGTGTCACGGGTGGCGTGGCCGATATCTGTGGTCACCTCTTTGGTGGTGTTACCTATTGAGCGACCTGCATGCTTAAGGTCGGCGCAGGCGCTAAGGGCGCCAAGGATCATAACCGCGCTAATAATTTTTTTCATAATGATCTCTTGTTGACAAAAGTTGTCACATTTTAACCCGTTAGCCCATCGAGCGAAAGCCTCCCCAAAAGGGAGGCTCATAATGGCTAGGGCTGTGCACTCGATTAGCGCCTCGACTGTTACTTGGTGAACGTCTTAGTGCAGCTTGAGGTGAGGGTGGATGATGCGGCTGATCCCCTTGGCAAACATCAACAGGGTACCTTTAAAGATCCCATGTAGTTCAATTAGATGGCGCCGATAGAGCGAGGTATAGACGAACCTGGCTATCTTGCCCTCCACCAATACGCCACCGCCGATGAAGGACATCAGGTTGCCCACGGTATGGAACTTGGACAGGTTTACCAGGGAGCCGAGATCTTTATAGAGGTACTCCTTGCTGGGGGGGTGCCCGACTAGCATCAGGCTGATGTTGTCCGCCGTCATCAGTGCCATCTGCCGCGCCGACTGGCCCCTCGGCGGCACCCAGGAGCCGTCTGGCTGTGGGCAGGCGGCGCAGTCGCCGATGGCGAAAATGTGGGGATCCCGGGTGGTCTGCATGTTGGGCTTAACCATCACCTGATTGATCTGATTGCTCTCCAGGCCGCCAATCTCACGCATAAAGTCGGGCGCCTTCACCCCGGTGGACCAGATGGTCATGTCGCTGGCGATGGTCTGGCCGTCACAGGTATGCAGCGCATTTTCATCCACCCGGTCGATACGAGTATTGGTCATGACCCGAACGCCAATCTGATTAAGCTGGTTCGTTACCGCCTGGGAGATCTCCTGCTTCTCCACCTTGGGCAGGATGCGTGAGTCAGCCTCGATCAACGTGACCTCTAACAGGCTGGTGTCTATCTTGTAGCCGAAGCCGCTGAGTTGCTCGACCGCATGGTGCATCTCGGCAGACATCTCGACGCCGGTCGCCCCGGCGCCGACCACGGCGATCTTGATCTTGTCGTCTAGCTGATGATGGCTGGCATAACGCATAAATTTATTGAGCAGCATGGTGCGGATCTGCATCGCCTGTTGGGTGTTGTCGAGGAAGACGCAGTGCTCCCTGACCCCAGGGATCTTAAAATCGTTGGCGATACTGCCGATGGCCAGCACCAGATAGTCGTAGTCTATGCGCCTGGCGGGCAGGAGCTCATTACCTTTATCATCTAAGATGGGGGCCAGGATCACTTGCTTGTGCTCGCGGTCGATATCTGTCATCGCCCCCTGCTGAAAATGGTAGCCGTGGGCGGCTGCATGACCTCGGTAGCTGATGGCATCTATGCCGATATCCAGCGCCCCGGTGGCGACCTCGTGCAGCAGGGGTTTCCAGATATGGCTGTCGGCGCAGTCGATAAGGGTGATCTTGGCCTTGCCCTTACGTCCCAGTTTACGACCTAGCTTGGTCGCTATCTCCATTCCACCCGCACCACCGCCAACGATGACGATATTGGCCACTGCACCCATGAGGCTATTGCTCCTATATTCAGCTTAAGTTGATGATTGCCCGGCATTGTTCTGCCAGCAAAACTGTCTTGAATCGAGAAAAGTGTAAGCTTGAGGTGATATTTTGGCAATTAGCCTAAATTGGCGTGATTAAGCGGGTAAAAATAGCGGTTTTATACATAACCAATTGTTTTGTAAGTGGTGTCGTTTGTGGTTTCTGCGGTTTTATTCTGTATTTGTCACATTTTGGTGCAACGTAAATGTGATCTAGATTGTTTTGTGAGCAGAAAAGTGTGAGCCAGATCGAGTGTGTGATCTGGCTCCTGGAGAGGTGGTTTAGCGACGATTAGGAGAGTTTGGCGAGGCGCTGACGGTAGTCCTCAATAAGGTGAGCCATGATCTCCTGTACCGAGCTGTCTTTGGTGGCATCGTCCATGAAGATCTTAAAGGTCACTAATACATGGCCATCATTTTTCAGGCGGTCGCTTTGCATCGAGAAATAGGCGCTCTCGCCATCGGCTTCTCTGATGGTAAAGCCGTCATGTTCGAAGATGCGGTGACCGGATCTGTCGTGCCACTTGGTGATGCGACTCAGGCCTATTTCGCATGACTGATTGAATTCGATATGGTTTTGCCAGGTGGTTGGGTGAGCGGGATCCTTAATATGCGGGCATCTGACTGTATAGTTATAGACATGAGAAATGGCTGTCATAAATTACCTTCCTGATTATGGATACAAGGGCCATCATAGGCACTGCATTTCTTTAGGGTCAACAACTATTCGTCCAGTATTTGCCGATTTACCCGGCCATGGGAGAAGACCCTTAACCTGTTGTAGCACGATAGGATTGGCCATAACCTTGTGCTGTGTCTCATTTTTAAGCCCATTTTGCCATCTGCTTAATAAAGCATCAGCTAATAGACGTTTTTTTCCCGAATCGGCCTATTTTGTCAAAACTTGCGCTCAGAAAAATCCACTGACCCGCGCCGTTAATCCAAGATGAAAAATTTAAAAAATGCCAAATGAGTCAGTTAATTGCCCTTGCTATTCCTGGTGAAAGTATTAGCTTGTTACTAATATGATAAGCAGTTGTAAATGACACTGCCCGTCATTCACATCTGTCTGCCGTCTGATGAAAGTTATCCATGAATTGTCGCTTGGCGCTCTGGAGGCCCTAATGCTTGGTAGAAACGCTTCACCTCTCTCTCGACTCACCCTGTTTAGCGCGGCGCTGCTGCTCGCGGCTTGCGGCAAGGCGCCAGCCCCCGGGCCCGCCGTTATGCCCAGCGTGATAGTTAACACCGCCCAGGTTAAGGAGATCCGCGCCAAGACGGAGATCGTTGGTCGCACCCGGGCATCGGAAGATGTGGTGATCAAGTCGCAGATCCAGGGACAGCTGCTGAAGCGCACCTTTGTCGAGGGGGAAGACATAGATGCCGGCGAGCTGCTGTTTGAGATAGACCCCTCCACCTTTGAGGCCGAGCTGGCGCAGCAACAGGCGGTGCTCAAGCAGGCCATCGCCTCTCGCGATGTGGCGGTGATGAACTGGGAGCGTGGCCGTCGCCTGCTACCCGATGGCATGATCAGCGCCCAGGACATGGATGAGCTTACCAGTCGTAAGCTGACCACGGCGGCGGGTGTGGTGCAGGCCGAAGCGGCGGTGAAGGCCGCCGAGTTGCAGCTCAGCTATACCAAGGTTTACGCCCCCATCTCGGGCCGCATCAGCGGCGCCAAGGTGAGTCAGGGGGATATCATCACGCCTCAGTCTGAGCTGGCCAGCCTGGTGCAGTTGCAGCCCATGTGGGTCAACTTCCAGGTTGCCGAGAAGACCATCATCTCCGCCAAACAGAACTTTTCCAAGGCCGCCAAACATGAGGTGAAGATCTCGGATATCGTGATCCGCCTGCGCCTGCCCAACGGCACCATGTTCGACGAGACTGGGTATATCGACTTTATCAGCAATAGGGTCGATGCCGCCACCGGCACCCTGGAGCTCAGGGCCACCTTCAATAATGAGAGTAAGCTGATGCTGCCCGGGCTGTTTGTGACTCTGGTTATCGAGTCCCCCATTAGTGAGCAGGCCATTTTAATTCCACAGGCGGCGGTGCAGGAAGATCAGCAGGGACGTTTCGTCATGGTGCTGGATGGTGACAACAAGGTGCAGAAGCGGGTGGTCGAACTGGGTGACAGATTCGGCGTCGACTGGCGCGTGCTCAGTGGCCTTAACGAGGGCGAACGTATCGTGGTGGATGGTCTGCAGAAGATCCGTCCGGGTATCGAGGTGAAGGCCGTCGAGCAGCAAGCGGTGCCTTTCCAAGAAGCTAACGATGCCTAATCGGGGGTCATTATGATCAGTGAGTTTTTTATTCATAGGCCGAAATTTGCCTTCGTGATCTCAACCGTGCTGACCCTGGTGGGCTTGATCTCCATCCCCATCTTGTCGGTGGCCGAGTTTCCCGAAATTGCGCCGCCTCAGGTGAGCGTCAGCACCAGCTATTCCGGGGCCAGCGCCGACATAGTCAAAGACACCATAGCCCAGCCCATAGAGGCGGAGGTCAACGGCGTCGAGGGGATGCTCTACATGCAGTCCAAGAGCGCCAACGACGGCAGCTACTCCCTCAACGTCACCTTCGATGTGGGCACAGACGCCGACATGGCCCAGGTGAAGGTGCAAAACCGGGTGCAGCAGGCGATGCCCAGACTGCCCGAGGAGGTGAAACGCCAAGGGGTGAAGGTTGAGAAGCAGAGCCCCAACATCCTCATGGTGGTAAACCTGGTTAGCCCCAACGAGACCTTCGATTCGCTGTTTATTACCAACTATGCCGGCCTAAACGTCAAAGACGCCCTGGCGCGGCAGAATGGGGTATCTAAGGTGCAGGTGATCGGCGCCCTGGATTACGCCATTCGTATCTGGCTAGATCCCAATCAGATGGCCAGCTTTGGCGTGACCGCCAGCGATGTGATCGCCGCCCTGAGAGAGCAGAATATTCAGGTGGCCGCCGGTCGTATCGGCGCCGCGCCCGTGGATCCCCAGCAGCAATTTCAATATACCCTGCAGACCAAGGGACGTCTGAAAGACCCCGAGGAATTTGGCCGGGTGATGATCCGTGCCAATCCCGATGGCTCTAAGGTGATCGTCTCAGATGTCGCCCGGGTCGAGCTGGGCTCTCAGACCTATGACGCCCAGGGTAAGCTGAACAACAAACCCTCAGCCATCATCGCCATCTATCAGGCGCCGGACGCCAACGCCCTGGAGGTCGCCAAGGCGATCAAGGCCGAGATGGATACCCTCGCCAGCCGCTTCCCGGACGACCTCGAGTACAAGGTGCTCTATGACACCACAGAATTTGTCGAGACCTCGATAACCGAGGTGGTGCAGACCCTGTTTATTTCGGTCGCCCTAGTGGTGTTTGTGGTCTACATCTTCCTGCAGGATGCGCGCTCGACCTTAGTGCCGGGGATCGCCATTCCCGTCTCGCTAATAGGTACCTTCGCTTTCCTGTTGGCCTTCGGCATGAGCATCAACACAGTCTCTCTGTTCGCGCTTATTTTGGCGATCGGTATCGTGGTGGATGATGCCATTGTGGTGGTGGAGAACGTCACCCGCCTGATGGAAGATGAGGGGCTGTCGCCCACCGAGGCGACCTCCAAGGCGATGAAGGAGGTGACGGGCCCCGTTATCGCCACCACCCTGGTGCTGCTGGCGGTGTTTGCCCCCACGGCGGTGATGCCGGGGATCACAGGGCAGATGTATGCCCAGTTCTCTGTGACTATCTGTATCTCAGTGCTTATCTCCTCGGTCAACGCCCTGACCCTGAGTCCGGCCCTGTGCGCCTCCCTGTTAAAGCCGCCCAAGAAACATACCCATGGCTTCCACTACCTGTTTAACACCTACTTCGAGCGCTTTACCGGCGGCTATATGAAGCTGGTCTCCTCACTGGTGCGTAAGCTGGTGCTGGTGGGCGTGGCCTATGCCTGTCTGATCGGCGTCACTGGCGGCATCGCCAAGGTGTTGCCATCGGGCTTCGTGCCCATGGAGGATAAGAAGGCCTTCATGGTGGATATTCAGCTGCCAGATGGTGCCTCGCTTAACCGCACCGAAGAGGTGATGCGTAACCTGGTCAAGCTGACGCTGGAAGAGCCTGGGGTGGAGAATGTGATCCATGCCAGTGGCTTCAGTATCCTGACCGGCTCGGTCTCCTCTAACGGCGGCCTGATGATCGTGACCCTGTCGACCTGGGAGGAGCGCGACTCGCCCGACATGGTGGAGGCGGCGATCGTCGCCAAGTTGCAGGCCAAGTATGCCGCCAATCCGTCGGTGAAGGCGATGGCCTTCTCGCTGCCACCTATCCCGGGGGTGGGGAGCGTCGGCGGTTTCGAGTTTGTGCTGCAGGACACCCAAGGGCGTTCGCCCCAGGAGCTGGCCTCTGTGATGCGGGCGCTTATCATGAAGGCCAACGGACAGCCTGAGATCGCCATGGCCTTTAGTAACTTCCGCGCCGACGTGCCGCAGATGTATGTGGATGTGGACAGAGACAAGGCTAAGGCGTTGGGGATCTCCTTAAATGAGATCTTCTCTACCATGCAGACCATGCTCGGCTCTATGTATGTCAACGATTTCAACCGCTTCGGTAAGGTGTTCCGGGTGATACTCCAGGCCGAAGGCGAGTTTCGAAATTCCGACAAGGATATCGCCAGCTTCTATGTGCGCTCGGCTAGTGGCGAGATGGTGCCCCTGAGCACACTGGTGAAGGTGACGCCTATCCTGGGGCCGGACGTGATGAACGCTTATAACATGTTTAGCTCGACCACCATCAACGGCTTCCCGGCCCCTGGCTTTAGCTCGGGCGACGCCATCGCCGCCATGGAAAGGGCGGCTCAGGAGACGTTGCCGGCGGGCTACAAGTTTGAGTGGACGGGGCAGACCTATCAAGAGATCAAGGCGGGTAACTTAGCGCCGCTGATCTTCGCCCTGGCCCTGGTGTTTACCTATCTGTTCCTGGTGGCCCAGTATGAGAGTTGGAGCATTCCCTTCGCCGTCATGCTTGCGGTGCCTATCGCCATCCTGGGGGCCTTCCTCAACATCTTGCTGGTGGGAAGCGAGCTCAACCTCTATGCCCAGATAGGCCTAGTACTCTTGATCGGTTTGGCCTGTAAGAATGCCATCCTGATCGTCGAGTTTGCCAAACAGCTCAGGGAAGAGGGTAAGAGTGTTCTGGATGCGGCAGAAACCGCGGCGCGCCTGCGTTTTCGCGCCGTACTCATGACCGCCTTCTCTTTCCTGCTGGGGGTATTACCCTTGGTGATTGCCACCGGCGCCGGCGCAGGAAGTCGTCGCGCCCTGGGGTATTCTGTATTCGGCGGCATGATGGCGGCGACTCTGGTGGGTACCCTGTTGGTGCCTGTGTTTTACGTCATCATGCAGAAGCTGCGTGAGCGCATGAAGGGTGAAGGCGCGACGAGCCAATAGTTAAAACTTGAGCTAAAGCTTAAAATCTGGGCACAAAAAAGGCGACTTCAAGTCGCCTTTTTTTATCGAACCGTTCGATTAAGCCGGAACTACGTTCGCTGCTTGCAAGCCTTTTTGACCTTGCTCGATATCGAAGGTGACCTTTTGGCCTTCGGCTAGCGTCTTGTATCCATCGGATACTATAGCGCGGAAATGCACGAACACATCAGCGCCGCCATTTGCCTGCTCGATGAAACCAAAACCTTTATCTTCGTTAAACCACTTAACGGTACCAGTTGTATTAGACATATTTGTCCCTTATTTAATTCATATAAAAATCCGCGACATTGCGGTATGCCGAGCCGTTGAATTATTGAGTATTACGATGAAGCTAAGGGAAAACTGAGGACAAAAATGGTGAAGATTTGACTAAGGTTTTGACTTTTACTTGATACTTTAAACTAATAACCCTGAACAACAGAGCCCGGCTAAGATAACACACTTTAGCTGTTTACCTAGGGGTTATTTTCGCCATCATGGAGGATATCTGTTGGGCAAAATTTATATGGCAGTGCTTTCATGGGCTTATGGGAATAAAAAAGTTACTGCCTCTTGAACACTTTTGTTTTTTCATTGGTCATTGTCACGGCTGAGTGGTCGAAGTCAAGTGATAGTGCGGAACATCAGGGAGAAGAAAAAGGCTCGTCGGCAATAGTTGCCGACGAGCCTTTTAGCTAGCTGAATCTTTGCAGGGAAAAAGCGAGCTGACACCATTTTATAACACATGTATCCGAAGGGACTAGTCCAAAAGTGTGGCGTGAAAAGAGTATTTAGCTATTAGTGCTGGATTTTTATGATAAAAACTTCGAAAAGCCGGGTGTTTCTCCATTAGATGAGTGATTTTGTTTGTATCACGGCCGTTTGCCGAGGCTTTGACTCGGGAAGCTCGATAAAAGTGGCCTTGCTCGAGTGGGTGTTAGTCTCGACCAGCCCGCATGTCGAATGGCTAATCGCTAGCCAATAACAAGCGAACTAATAGCAAGCCAACTAGTAACAAGCGACGAATAAAAAGCGTATGAATCCAGAGCTGGCTGATAAAAACTGTGTGGGCTTAAGGAGCTGCTCGAGCCGAGCGGTGACAATGCACGCTCAACACCTCGACAGGAGAGGGTTAAGATTGCCATTAAAAAGGCCCACCAGAGGTGGGCCTTGGAATTTCTACTTGCAGGGAGAAATTCGAAACTTGCTAGGCTAGCCTATAGCGCGTTGGTGAAGATCTGGCAGATCTCTTCGTGGGTCGCCTGTTTAGGGTTGGTCAGGCCGCAGGCATCTTTCAATGCGTTGTCGGCAAGCGTTGGAATATCTTCCGCCTTCACGCCCAGCTTGGTGAGGTTCTCTGGGATCTTCACCGCGACAGATAGCGCCTTGATCGCTTCGATTGCGGCCGTTGCGCCTTGCTCGTCAGTCATGGCGCTGACATCGACACCCATCGCCTTGGCAACATCTTTAAGACGCGGCGCGGCAACCTGCGCGTTGTAGGCCTGAACGTGTGGCAGTAGCAGGGCGTTACAGACGCCGTGTGGCAGGTCATAGAAACCGCCTAACTGGTGCGCCATGGCGTGTACATAACCCAGGCTGGCGTTGTTAAAGGCCATACCCGCCAGGAACTGAGCGTAAGCCATCTGATCGCGGGCCTCCAGGCTCTGACCGTTCTCAACCGCTTCCACCAGGTTACCCTTGATAAGCTCGATCGCCTTGATGGCGCAGGCATCTGTGATAGGGTTGGCGGCGATAGAGACATAGGCTTCGATGGCGTGTGTCAGGGCGTCCATACCGGTCGCGGCAGTCAGACCGGCAGGCTTGAGCAGCATCAGCTCGGGATCGTTCACCGACAGGATAGGCGTGGTGTGCTTGTCGACGATCGCCATCTTGATGTGACGGGCTTCGTCTGTGATGATGCAGAAACGTGTCATCTCACTGGCAGTACCGGCTGTGGTGTTGATGGCGACCAGCGGCAGTTGTGGCTTAGCCGACATATCCAGGCCTTCATAGTCCTTGATGTTGCCGCCGTTGGTGGCAACCAGGGCGATACCCTTGGCGCAGTCGTGTGGTGAGCCGCCGCCCAGAGATACCACGAAGTCACAATCATTCGCCTTGAGCAGCGCCAGACCCGCCTCGACATTGCCTACAGTTGGGTTAGGTTGCACGCCATCGAAGATAGTCGATGTGATGCCCGCCGCGCCAAACTTCTCGACGATCTGACCAACCAGGCCGATCTCGACCAGTGGCTTGTCGGTGACGATCAGTGCGCGCTGAAAGCCTAAGGTTTTAATATCACCAATTGCGTCGTCAACAGCATTTTGTCCCAATACGTTGACTGATGGGATAAAAAATTTAGCAGCCATAAAATCACCTTTTTTATGCTTAAAGTTAAAAGTTGTTATCTTTTCTGGTAACTAAAGTACCAACGCGGTTATCGCAAAGGTGTGATCTTCCTCATAATTAGCGGTTATCCAGTCGAAAGCATGGCAAAAACTTAGATCAATACGACTAAATTTGTAAATTTATGACAAATACGAAATTTGACTGATTTTCAATTTCGAAAATCTATCACGGCAACTTTCATAAGTTGAAATTGACTCGTTGAGGCCAAATCACCCGATAATCAGCTGTTTATTTTCTGTGCATCGAATTAGGTCGTCTGCACAATATTTGTGCAGGCTGATTTTCGTCAAACGCCTGAGCGTCCAGTCACCTAGTCTGTCTTATTCGAAAAGATGATTTCATAAGCTGTTGATTATTAGGCTTAAAAAGAGTTCATCTGATTGACATAAATCTGTCGTCAAGCTGTTACCTGTGCTTGGCATGTTTACTGCTCAAGGAAATAGGGCAGTTTGACTGACTAGCAGGGAAATGGGCGATGGGCTTAGAAAAGTTACTCTATTTGCAGGGCGTCGGCGCCAGCTATAGCGATTACTCGGGCCGCCTGGTGCACCATAGCCAGGCCGAGCGCTTAGGGCTTCTCGCCTGTCTGCTGGCTAACTGCACTCAGCCTAAGTTTCATCTGGATGATCTCAGCCCAGATGGTTTCGTCGCCGCCAATGGTGAGGCGATTGAAAAGCGTAATTTCGACCTAGATGTCGCGCCCTGGCAACGCCCGTTGGCAACCTTTCAATTTGCTTGTCTGACTGAGCCAAGTTTTATCTTATCGCTGCCAGCCGAGATGCAGCCCGACCTTAGGGTGCGCATCCTCACCGAAGGTGGTACGCAACTCGAGATGAGTATACCTTTTACGGCGCTGGAGCGGGTGGGCGACTATTATTGTGAGCCCCACCTCTATTACCGCTATAAGGTATCCATCGCGCCTTACCTGACGCAGGGCCAATCCCTCCCCATGGGCTATCACAAGCTGTCGGTGGGTTTCTGTAAAGGGACCCTTGATGGCAAGACTAAGCTCAATACCGTGGCCATCGACTGGCAAACCGAGGGTCATCACGGCACCTGGTTGCTGGCGCCGCCCAAGGCCAAACAACTACGGGAGACGGATAAACCCTGGGGGGTGAGTATCGCCCTCTATAGCCTGCGCAGCGACAGTCAGTGGGGCATAGGGGACTTTGGCGATCTGGGGGCTTTGATCGCCTGGCTCGGAGGTTATGGCTGCGACTTTATTCAGCTCAATCCGCTCCATGCCCTGGGGGATTCCTTCAATCTGGAAGAGGCCTATATCAGCCCCTACAGTCCGAGCGACAGACGCAGGCTCAATCCCCTCTATATTCATATCGAGCAAGTCCCCGAGGCCAATGAGATAGCGCCGCTGCTGCAAACTCTTGCTCTGGATCGTGAGCGTCTTAACCGCGATAACTGGCTCGATTATCCCAAGCTCACCCAGCTCAAGTATCGCCTCTTTATCGCCCTCTATCAGGTGTTTAGCCGTGACGTGCTGGGTAGCGGTGGTGCGCGCGATCAGGCCTTCATGCAGTTTGTGGCCCAGGAAGGGGAGGCGCTGAGCAGTTTCTGCCAGCTGGAGGCAGACAAGGCCCAAGCTCAGGGAGAGCAAATGGCCGCAGATCCCCAGTTACATAGTTACTTGCAGTTTGTTGCCCACGAGCAGCTGATCGCCTGTCAGCATCAGGCGCTCGTGGCAGGCATGAGCATTGGCCTTATCGGCGACATGGCGGTTGGCGTGCGCGGCGATGGTGCCGAGGTGCATCACAATCGAGACGCCTATTGCCAGCAGGCGAGCATAGGCGCACCGCCGGACGATTTTGCCCCCAAGGGGCAGAACTGGGGGCTGACGCCGCCGGATCCTATCGCCATGGCCCAGTCGGGCTTTAGCCATTTTATTGCCCTTATCCGCAGCAACATGCGTTACTACGGCGCCCTCAGGTTAGATCATGTGATGGCGCTGCTGCGTCTCTGGTGGTGGCCGAGTGAGTCCCAGGAGGCTCCCGGGGCCTATGTGTACTACCCCATAGATACTCTGCTAGCGATCGTGCGCCTTGAGAGCATGCGCAGCAACTGTGTGGTGATAGGCGAAGATCTCGGCATAGTGCCGGATGAGGTGCGCGCCAAGCTGAGCGATGGCGGTATCTATGCCAACGAACTCTTCTATTTTTGCAAGCAGGGCGAATCCTTTAAGTCGCCACAAGAGCACAGGGCCGACAGCCTGATGATGCTGGCCAATCATGACGTGCCCACACTACTGGCCTGGTGGTCTCAGAGTGACCTGCATCTTAAGCGTCAGCTGGAACTTCTCGAAAGTGACCAGGCGCTAGAGCAAGCCCTGGAGCGACGCGACAGCGAGCGCCAGCAGTTGCTGGCCTGGCTCGAAGCCAACGGCGAAACCGCCTCGCTGGAGGAAGATTATCTGCTCCTGCTCAGCGCCTGGGTGACGGTGGCGGCACGTTCCCACTCGCGCCTGTTTAGCGTGCAACTGGCGGATCTCTGCTGCGAGCGACACGGGGTCAACATTCCCGGCACCTGGCAGGAATATGCCAACTGGCAGCGACGACTGCCCTATAGCCTGACCAGTCTGAGACAGTCGCCCTCGATAAAGCGCCTGCTACGAAGCATCGTCGAGGGACGCAGCTCGGCCGAGGCCAGCGAGCAATTTTGCCGGGCAGGCGAGCATCTTCGTCAGCCTGTTTTCAGCCGATGACATAGCTATGACACTCCTATGAAACAGACAAGCAAAGGGATAACCAGATGACTAAGCAGATACCAGTGCAGACTCCTGTGCAGACACCAGTGATTGCGCCGACACCACTGATAGCGCCAAGTGAAATTGAAGCCCTGCTGGCTGCCGACTACGTGGATATCTTCGCCTTGTTGGGGATGCACGCCATAGAGATGGCTCCGGCCACTAAGTCTAGTAAGGGCATCAAGGAGGCTAAGGCGGTAAGCCTGGTCAAACGCCTGGTGGTGCGCTGTTTTCTGCCGGGGGCCGAGCGTGTCGAGCTGATCGCCAAGCAAGATGGCCGCAAGGTGGCCGAGCTGGAGAAGTACCATGATGAGGGGATCTTCGCCGGGCTCGCCGGGCGGCGCATCAACCCCTTCGAGTATCGCCTGCGGGTGCATTATCCCTTTAGCGTCGAGGAGCTGAACGATCCTTACCAATATGCCAGCCTGCTGAGTGATGAGGCGTTGTACCTCTTCAGCGAGGGGCGTCAGGAGCAGGCCTATCGTTTCATGGGGGCCAACTGGCGTGAGGTCGATGGGGTGAGCGGCGTGCAGTTTTGTGTCTGGGCGCCCAATGCCAAGCGGGTCTCTCTGGTGCACGATGCCATCGACTGGGACGGTCGCCGTCAGGTGATGCGCCACCATCCGGCCAACGGCGTGTGGGAGATCTTCATTCCCTCGATGAAGGCGTTGACCCACTATAAATATGAGATTGTCACCCAGGAGGGAGAACGAGTCCTTAAGGCCGACCCCTTCGGCCGCGCCATGCAGGGCGCTCCGGGTAACGCCTCAATCGTACCGCCTCAACTTGACTATGCCTGGCAGGATAAGCGCTGGCTGGCGAAACGGGCCAAGCAGAGCTGGCACGATCAGCCCATCTCCATCTATGAGGTGCATCTTGGATCCTGGCGTCGCCAAGGGGAAAACGGCGAGCAGTATCTCAGCTATAGCCAGCTCATCGATCAGCTGATCCCCTATGTGGTCGAGATGGGCTACACCCATCTGCAACTGATGCCCCTGTGCGAATTTCCCTTCGACGGCTCCTGGGGCTATCAACCTGTGGGCCTGTTTGCGCCGACCCACAGATTCGGCCAGCCTCACGAGCTCAAGGCCTTCGTCGATGCCTGTCATCAGGCGGGCATAGGGGTGATCCTCGACTGGGTCGCGGCGCACTTCCCCAAGGATCCCCATGGGCTGACCCGCTTCGACGGTTCCTGCCTCTATGAGCATGAGGATCCCCGACAGGGAGAGCATCCAGATTGGGATACCCTTATCTACAACTATGGCCGCGGCGAGGTGCAGAGCTATCTGCTCAGTAACGCCCACTACTGGTTGCAGGAGTTTCATTTAGATGGCCTGCGCCTGGACGCCGTCTCTTCCATGCTCTATCTCGACTACAGCCGCGAGCCCCATCAGTGGTTGCCTAACGCCCATGGCGGGCGCGAGAATCTGGATGCCATCGCCTTCTTGCAGGACCTTAACACGCGTCTCTACCAAGGCTTTCCCGGCATCATGATGATCGCCGAAGAGTCCACCGCCTGGCCCGGTGTCACCAAGCGGGTCGATGAGGGCGGCCTGGGCTTCGGCTTCAAATGGAACATGGGCTGGATGAACGACAGCCTGAGCTATATCGGCCGGGACCCCATCCATCGCAGCCATCATCATAACGAGCTGACCTTCAGCCTGATGTATTGCTTCACCGAGCAGTTCATCCTGTCGCTGAGCCATGATGAGGTGGTGCACGGCAAGGGCTCCTTGCTGCATAAGATCCCCGGCGACGACTGGCAGAAGTTTGCCACCCTGCGGGCCTATCTGGGCTTCATGTGGGGCCATCCGGGCAAGAAACTGCTCTTCATGGGCGCGGATTTTGCCCAGCGCGACGAGTGGGACCATCAGCATAGCCTCGACTGGCACCTGCTGGCGTTCGAGCCCCACCAGGGGATGCAGCGCTGGGTGAAAGATCTCAACAGCCTCTATCGTCAGAGCGTTGCCCTCTATGGCGACGATCACCACGGCGAGGGCTTTAGTTGGCTCGACTGCGACAACGCCAGCGCCGGTGTGTTGAGTTTTATCCGCCAGAGCGGCGACAAGCAGCTGATCTTTATCGTCAATATGACCCCAGAGGTCTACCGTGAGTTTCGCATCGGCCTGCCGCAGTCCGGCCGCTACCATGAGCGCCTCAACAGCGACAGCCACTACTATGGCGGCAGCGACGTGGGCAATCAGGGGGTTATCCACACCGAGCCAGAGGCCTATCAGGGCCAGGCTCAGAGTGCCTGCATTAGCGTGCCGCCGCTGGCCTGTCTGGTGTTGGAACTGGACGAGAGTGTGTCATGCGACTGACCCACGGTAAGCCTTATCCCTTGGGGGCCTGCTTAGATAGCGAGGGGGTGAACTTCGCGCTGTTTTCCGCCCACGCCACTGCCGTCTACCTCTGTCTGTTTGACGAGGAGGATAGGGAGGTGGCCAGGCTGCGTCTCGAGCGTCAGTCTCAGCAGATCTGGCATGGCCATGTGTCTGGGATCAGGGCGGGGTGTCGCTACGGCTATCGGGTCGATGGCCCCTATCAGCCCTTGATTGGCCACAGATTTAATGTCAACAAGCTGCTGCTCGACCCCTATGCCAAGCGCCTGAGTGGCGCGATTAAAGATCATAAATCCCACTACGGCTATCAGTTTGGTCATGAGCAGGAAGACTTAAGCTTCTGCGAGCTGGATAACGCCGAACTGATGCCCAAGTGTGTGGTGGTGGATCTCAAAAACCTTAGGCCCATAACGCCCCTGGTGAACCCTTTCGATCAGAGTGACAGCCCGCTGTCGCTGCGCCGCAGTGTGATCTACGAGCTGCATGTGAAGGGTTTTAGCCAGCAAAATCCCGAGGTGGTCAGTGAGCGTCGCGGACGTTTCGCCGGCCTCGGTGACCCTGCTAGCCTGCAGCACCTGAAAAGCCTTGGGGTCACAGCTGTCGAGCTACTGCCCGTGCAGCAGTTTGTCACCGAGGCCTTCCTGCAGCAGAAGGGGCTGACTAACTACTGGGGTTACAACACCATAGGCTATTTCGCGCCCCATCAGGCCTACCTAAGCGAGTCAATAAGCGAGTCTGAGGGCGATGGAGCAATAGAGGAGTTTCGCGACATGGTCAGCGCCCTGCACGGCGCCGGCATAGAGGTGATCCTGGATGTGGTCTATAACCATAGCGCCGAGGGCAATCGTCTCGGGCCTACCTACTGCTTTAAGGGGATAGATAACCTCAGCTACTACCGTCTCCACCCCAGCGAGCCGCGCTACTACATCAATGACACAGGCTGTGGCAATACCCTCAACCTGTCACACCCCAGGGTGTTGCAGCTGGTGATGGATTCGCTGCGTTACTGGGTCGAGGTAATGGGGGTCGACGGCTTCAGGTTCGATCTGGCCAGCACCTTGGGGCGTGAGGATCACGGCTTCGATGTGGGCTCCGGCTTCTTCGATGCCATCAGCCAAGATCCTGTGCTTAGCCAGGTGCGTCTCATCGCCGAGCCTTGGGACATAGGTCCAGGCGGCTATCAGCTGGGGCAGTTCCCCATCGGCTGGAGCGAGTGGAACGACAGGTATCGCGATACGGTGCGCCGTTTCTGGCGCGGCGATGCCGGCATGTTGCCCGAGTTCGCCACCCGCTTTCATGGCTCCAGCGATCTGTTCGAACACGCCGGGCGTAAACCCGCTGCCAGCATCAATTTCATCACCAGCCACGACGGCTTTACTTTGATGGATCTGGTGAGCTATCGCCACAAGCATAATCAGGCCAACGGTGAGCAGAATCGCGACGGCCACAATGAGAACTACAGCGACAACTATGGCCACGAGGGCCAGAGCGACGAGCTGGCGCTCACCGCACTGCGTGCCCGCCAGTGCCGCAACATGCTCACCACACTGTTTATGTCTCAGGGGGTGCCCATGTTGCTGGCCGGCGATGAGGTGGGTCATAGCCAGCTGGGCAACAACAACGCCTATTGCCAGGACAACCCCGCCAGCTGGCTCGATTGGCGCAAGGATATCGACAGCGACGAACTACTGAGTTTCACCGCTAACCTCATCAAGCTGCGCCGCCGTTTCCCCATGCTGTGCCACAGAGACTATATCCACGAGAGTGCCAACCAGGCCTCCCCAGGCCTCGACTGGTTCTGTCGACAGGGTGAGCCCATGACCAAGGCCCACTGGGGCGAGGCGCAGACCCGCACCCTGAGCCTAGTGATCAGCGGCGAGTTGGAGGCCCAGGCCGGGTGCCGTCAGGCGCTGCTGCTGATGTTTAATGCCGACAACAGGTCTCAGCAGTTCACCCTGCCGAGCCTCGAGGGGATAGTGCAGTGGCAGTGTCTGCTCAGTACCCAGGACAGTCCCCAGTATGGCGAGTCCGCCAGCTATCAGGCCCTGCTGCAGGGTGCCAGTCTGGTGCTGCAGGACCGTAGCCTGATGATCTATTACGCCCAATTTACCTCGTTCGCAGTAGAGCCCTCAGCGGTAAAAGAGCCTTCAGCGAAAGAAGAGCCCTCAGCGAGAGAAATGCCCTCGGCCAAAGGAGAGTCTAGATGAGTTCGACAGCTAAGCCGGTGAAGTCCACTAAAACGAGTAAGACTAGCAGCAAGCCTGTGGTAAAGGTCGAAGCCAAGGCCGACAGCCTTATCTGCGATCCCTGTGAGACCCTGGGGGCCTGTTTCGAGCGTCATATCGACAAGAGCCTGACCCCCAAGGAGCGTGACGAGCAGGCGCTATTCTACGCCTTCGCCATGAGTGTGAAAGATCAGATGCTGCCAAAGTGGCGCGCCACCCGCCAACTGGATCGGGAGACGGGCAACAAGAAGGTCGCCTATCTGTCGCTGGAGTTCCTCATGGGGCGGGCCCTTGGCAATGCGCTGCTGAATCTGGATATGAACGACGAGAGCGCCCAAGTATTGAAAGACTATGCCGTGGCGCTGGAGACTCTGGAGGCCCAGGAGCATGACGCCGGACTGGGCAACGGCGGCCTGGGACGCTTGGCGGCCTGTTTCCTCGACAGCTGCGCCAGCCTGGATCTCAATGTCACTGGCTACGGCATAAGGTATGAGTACGGCATGTTCGCCCAGAAGCTGTGCGACGGCTATCAGGTGGAACGCCCCGACCGCTGGCTCAGGGACGGTAATCCCTGGGAGGTGAGGGTGCCAAGCCACAACGTGACTGTGCCTTTCTTCGGCCATACCGAGTCCTATATCGACCGCGACGGTAAGCGTCAATACACCTGGGTTGAGACTCAGGATGTGCTGGCGGTGGCCTATGACATCCCTGTGCCCGGCTATCGGAACGAGCGGATAAACACCCTCAGACTGTGGAAGTCTGAGGCCACCGACGATTTCGATCTCGAGGAGTTTAACCAGGGGGATTACACGGAGGCAGTGGCCCGCAAGAACCTGGCGGAGCAGATCACCATGGTGCTCTATCCCAATGACGCCAGCGAGAACGGCAAGGAGTTGAGGCTGCGCCAGCAATATTTTCTTTCCTCTGCCAGCCTGCAGGATCTGCTCAATACCTGGGTGAGCCAGCGCGGCCCCGACTTTAGGGATTTTGCCCGCCAGCATGTGATGCAGCTTAACGACACTCACCCCAGCGTGGCGATCCCCGAGTTGATGCGCCTCTTGATGGACAAGTATGGTCTGTCCTGGGATCAGGCCTGGGATATCACCAGCCAGACCATGGCCTACACCAACCACACCCTGCTGCCCGAGGCGCTGGAGCGTTGGCCGGTGCGAATGTTCGCCCACATGCTGCCCAGGCTGCTGGATATCATCTATGAGATCAACGCCCGCTACCTAGACATGGTGGCTCACCATTGGCCGGGGGATGGCGACAAGTTGCGAGCCATGTCGATCATCGAAGAGGGCGATGAGCCCCATATCCGCATGGCTTACCTGGCGATCGTCGCCAGCTTCTCGGTGAACGGCGTCGCCGGGCTGCATACTCAGCTGTTAACCTCTGGCCTGTTTAAGGACTTCTATGCCTTGTGGCCCGAGAAGTTCAACAACAAGACCAACGGCGTGACCCCGAGACGCTGGCTGGCTCAGAGTAACCCGGCGCTGGCCGAGCTGCTGGGCAAGCGGTTAGGCGAAGGCTGGGTGAAAGATCTTAGCCGTCTCAGCGCGCTCAATGCCTTCACCGATGACGAGGGGCTGCTCAAGGCCTGGCAGGAGGTCAAGCATGGCAACAAGCAACAGCTGGCCAAGCTGGTGGAGCAGGAGTGCGACGTTCGCTTCGACCCTAAGATGATGTTCGATGTGCAGGTGAAACGCATTCACGAATATAAGCGTCAGCTGCTCAATATCCTGCATGTGATCCACCTTTATCACCAGATCCAGCAGGGTAAGTTGACGGATATCACCCCTAGGTGCGTGCTGATCGGCGGCAAGGCGGCCCCTGGCTATGCCATGGCCAAACTATTGATAAAACTGGCCAATAATGTCGCCCACATGGTCAACTCGGATCCCCTGGTGACGCCTTATCTGCGTTTCGCCTTCTACCCCAACTATAACGTCAGCGCCATGGAACGGATCTGCCCGGCGACGGATCTCTCCGAGCAGATCTCTACCGCCGGCAAGGAGGCCTCGGGCACGGGCAACATGAAGTTTATGATGAACGGCGCCCTCACCATAGGCACCCTGGATGGCGCCAATATCGAGATGCTCGAAGAGGTGGGCGAAGATAACTTCTTCCTTTTCGGCCTGAGGGCCGACGAGGTGGAGGCTTTGAGGCCCCACTACGATCCCCAGCACTTTATCGCCAAGTCACAGGCGCTGACCGAGGTGATGAACCTGCTGGAGAGTGGCCACTTTAACCTGCTGGAGCCGGGGATCTTCGATCCCATCATCAACAGCATACGTTGTCCTCGGGACCCTTGGATGACCGCCGCCGATTTCGAGTCTTACCGACTCGCTCAGGTGCAGGCGGCCAAGGCCTACCGGGATCCCCACCATTGGACACAGATGAGCATACGCAATACCGCCGCCAGTGGTCGCTTCTCCAGCGATGTCACCATTGGTCAATATCGAGACGAGATCTGGGGGATAGCCTAATGACGTTTATCGAGCTAAGTCGGGTCGCCGCGGCGCCCAAGCAACTGGTGTGTTTTTTATCTCAAGGAGTGAGTACCTATGCCTAACATGAATCCTAGCCCACGTTATATCAGTAATTTAACCCGAGAAACCTATGCATTAATCTTGGCCGGGGGGCGAGGTTCACGTCTGCATGAATTGACCGATTGGCGCGCCAAGCCGTCGCTCTATTTCGGTGGCAAGTTCCGCATCATCGACTTCCCGCTGTCGAACTGCATCAACTCGGGCATTCGCCGCATCGGCGTGGTGACCCAGTACAAGTCGCACTCGTTGATCCGCCACGTGATGCGCGGCTGGGGCCACTTCAAGAAAGAGCTGGGTGAGTCGGTAGAGATCCTGCCCGCCTCTCAGCGTTATTCCGAGAGCTGGTATAAGGGCACCGCCGATGCGGTATTTCAGAATATCGACATCATACGCCATGAGCTGCCCAAGTATGTGATGATCCTCTCTGGCGATCACGTCTATCGCATGGACTATGCGGGCCTGCTGGCCGCCCATGCCGAGTCGGGCGCCGACATGACGGTCTCCTGCCTCGAGGTGCCGGTGGCCGAGGCGGCGGGTGCCTTTGGGGTGGTCGAGGTGGATGAGCGCAACAAGATCCTCGGTTTCGAAGAGAAACCTGAGCTGCCCAAGCACCTGCCGGAAAATCCCGAGATGTGTCTGGCGTCTATGGGCAACTATGTGTTTAACACAGAGTTTTTGTTCGAGCAGCTCAAGAAAGATGCCATGAACGAGAACTCGGATCGCGATTTTGGCAAGGATATCATCCCGTCGATCATCGAGGGGCACGAGGTCTACGCCCACCCCTTCAGAAGCGGCTTCACCGATGAAGAGGCCTACTGGCGTGATGTGGGCACTTTGGATTCCTTCTGGCAGGCCAACATGGAGCTGCTATCGCCCACCCCAGCGCTCAACCTCTATGATGCCAAGTGGCCCATCTGGACCTTCCAGGAGCAGCTGCCGCCGGCCAAGTTTGTCTTCGATGACGACGAGCGTCGCGGCATGGCGGTGGACTCCATCGTCTCCGGTGGCTGTATCATCTCTGGCTCGACCGTGAGACGCAGCGTGCTGTTTAACGAGGTGCAGGTCTGCTCCTACTCCACGGTGGAAAATTCTGTGGTACTGCCCGATGTGGTGGTGCTGCGTCACTGCCAGATCAAGAATGCCATCTTAGACAGAGGCTGCATCATCCCAGAAGGCACGGTGATAGGCCACGACCATGATCACGACAGGGCGCGGGGCTTTAGGGTCTCGGAAGGCGGGATCACCCTGGTGACCCGTGACATGTTGGGGCTACCGGTGGGTTATGAGTAAGACGCAGGGGGAGAGCGCCATGAAGCGCGTGTTGATGGTCGCCGCCGAGAACGGCGCGCTCAAGGGCGCCAAGGTGGGCGGCATGGCCGATGTGATCCGTGACCTGCCGGGTGCCCTTTATCCGCTGGGCGTATGCAGCGATGTGATCATGCCAAGCTATGGTTTTCTGCATCGTCAGCAGGGGGCCGAGCCCCTGGGCGAGCTGGTGGTCGACTTCTATGGCCAGCCCCACTGGTTGACCCTCTACCGCGCGGCGCATCCCAGTCTGCCGGAGGTGAACCTTTTCTTGTTGGATCACCCGCTGTTCGATCAGGGGGGGAAGATCTACACCCCGGGGGCGAGCGATCGCCCTTTCGCCGAGGATGCCAACAAGTTCGCCCTGTTTTGCCTCGGGGTCGCCAAGGCGGTGTTGTCCGGCTTGATGCCAAGGCCGGATCATCTACATCTGCATGACTGGCACTGCGGCGTGCTGGCGCTGCTGCGGGCCTTTGCCCCCGAGTATGCCGCGCTGCAGGCGATCCCCTGTGTGCTGTCTATCCACAACCTGGCGATTCAGGGGGCGCGGCCCTTAACTCAGGAGCACTCCTCCTTGCAGGCCTGGTTGCCGAGTCTGTTTGCCTCGCTTGAGCGTGACGCGCTCAATCAGGTGATCGACCCCAGATACCCACAGTGTTTCAATCCGCTGCGCGCAGCCATAGTGCTGAGCGATCGCGTGCATCTGGTGTCCCCCAGCTATGCCCAGGAGGTGCTGCGTCCCTCATCGCCCGACAAGGGGTTTATTGGCGGCGAAGGCTTAGAGGCGGACCTTCAGCAGAAACAGCAAGCGGGCGCTCTGCATGGCATCTTAAACGGCTGCGAGTATCCGAGTAAGTTGAAACGCTCGGGTCAGCTCACTAAGCGTCAGGCGCTGCTCAGGGGCAACACAGACAAGCTGTTGCCGCTCATCGATAGCGCCGAGCGGGCGATACAAGGTTGGTTATGTCAGACGCCTTGGGTGCGCAGCGTCGATCAGCTGGCGCTGATGTCTCTTGCTCGGCTGAGGCGACAGTCGGAGTTTCAGGATGCCCCCCGGCTGCTGCTGACCTCGGTGGGGCGCCTGACGGATCAGAAGATGGCGATCCTCTGCTATCGCGACCAGCAAGGTATCAGCACACTAGAACATCTGCTAAAGCTCTTGGCTGAGCATGCGCCTAACGGCCTGATGGCTATCCTGGGTAGCGGCGATCAGGTGATAGAGGCGCAGCTTGCAGAGCTCGCCGGGCGCTATCAGAACCTGCTCTTTATCAACGGCTTCGACTTGCCTCTGTCTGACACCCTGTACGAGTGCGGTAACCTGTTTATCATGCCCAGCTCCTTCGAGCCCTGCGGCATCAGTCAGATGCTGGCGATGCGGGCCGCTCAGCCCTGCCTGGTTCATGGCGTTGGGGGGCTGAAAGATACGGTGAGTCATGGCGAAGACGGGTTTGTCTTCTATGGCGACAGTCTGGCGGAGCAGTCGGCGGCCTTGCTAGAGACCTTGGCGCAGACGCTGCCGCTCATCGGTAAGGAGGCCTGGCACGTTATCTGCGACAATGCCAGTCAGAAGCGTTTCAGCTGGGGCGCCTCGGCAAAGCGTTACTGTCAGCACCTCTACTGCCTTTAAGCCTCTGGCGAAAGAGACTAACCTGAGTGGCGAACTTGTAGGGCTAGCGCAGCAGTTCACCTTCTATGGGATGAAACTGGGTGGCTGCGTCCATCAGCGTCTTGGCACTGAGCTCAGGCACGCCGTAAACTTCAGTTTCTAGGGAATACTTGCGGCCAATATGTTCGAGCAGCAACGCGAAGTCGCCATCGCCCGAGAGTAAGACAACAGTATCCACCTCTGGGGCATGCTCCATGATATCTATGGTGATCCCCACGTCCCAGTCGCCCTTGGCGCTGCCGTCGCTGCGCTGGATATAAGGCTTCAACTTGACCTCGAAGCCGATATGTTTCAGCGCATCCTGAAACTTTATCTGGCCATCATCACCCCGGTCGATGGCATAGGCTAGCGCCGTAACTATCTCCCCCTGCTCATTAAGTCTCTGCCACAGCGCGTGGTAGTTAAACTGACGTCCATAGGCCTGGCGGCAGGTGTAATAAATGTTTTGTACATCGACAAAGAGGGCGATCCGTTTCACGCGAGCTCATCTTTTGGTTGGCTGTTAGCTAGACCATACCCGACTGCATGCGCGGAGGAAAGTGTGCTTAGAGTGCTTTGCGACATTGGCTCATCCTGAAGGCATGGTAGAAGCTAAATACCAGGCCTTGCTTGTTTGTATCGAGCCGGTGAAGTGTCAGGCTTGCTCCTATTTCTATTACTCCTGATTAGCCTTCAATCATTGGTCAGCAGCGAGTGTGGCTATCGTTTAGGCGGGCCGACACATCTGCTTGCACTCTTACGCTTCAATGAATGTGACGCTTTGCGCAGCTTTACATTGCTTTACCCTCCAAAGGGCGGCGCCATTTTACAATAGGGGCAGTTGAAAAGCCCATGGATAAGATACCGCCCCAATGGATAAAAAATACCTGTACATTCCCCTTGGCGTGCTGGCGATAGCCGCCTTGCTCACCTTTGCCGTTGCTGCCAATCAGGCCAAGAATCAGTCGTCAACATCTCAGCCCCAAGTTGTAAATGGCAAAGCTGCTAACGCCAACACAGCTAATGTCAAAGCAGCTAATGCCAACACAGCTAATGTCAAAGCTGGGGCCAGAGCCGTGCCGATTGCCAGTGCCCGGGTCGAGGCCCATGAAGTGGCTCAGCATCTCTCTTTGGTGGGCAAGCTTGCCGCCAATCGCTCGGTGCAGATAGCTGCCGAGGTATCGGGTAAGGTGCAGGCGATCAACTTAAGCGACAATCAGGCGGTGTCTCAGGGGCAGGTATTGGTGCATCTCGAAGATGCCAAGGCCAAGGCAAATCTTGCAGAGGCCAAGGCCTATCTGAACGATGAGCGGCGCAAGTTAGGCGAGTACAAGCGGCTCATAGAACAACACGCCATTACCCAGACCGAGATAGATGCTCAGCTGGCCAGCGTCGATATCGCCGAGGCCAGGCTCCAGGCCGCTCAGGCGGATCTGGATTATCACACCCTCAAGGCCCCCTTCGACGGGGTGATCGGGCTGGTGGACTTTAGTCTGGGCAAGCTGGTGAGTGTGGGCAGCGAGCTGGTCAGCCTGGACGATCTCTCCAGCATGCGTCTGGATCTGCAGATCCCCGAGCGTTATCTGTCGCAGATCTATCTAGGCATGCCAGTGGTGGCCAGCAGCAGCGCCTGGCCCGGCGCCCAGTTTCATGGTCAGGTGGTGGCCATGGCGCCGCGGATCAATCCCGAGACCCTTAATCTTAAGGTGAGGGTGAATTTTGACAATCCCAGCCTTCAGCTCAGGCCCGGCATGTTGATCTCGGCGCGGCTTAATTTTGCCCCTGTGACTCAGGCGGTGGTGCCGGTGCAGGCGCTGGAATATTCAGGCACCAAACGTTTCGTCTATGTGATCGATGGCGACAATATTGCTCGCCGCACTCAGGTGACCCTGGGGGCGCGTATCGACGATCAGGTGTTGATCGATGATGGCTTATCCTTGGGCGACAGAATCGTGGTCAAGGGGCTGGTCAACATGCGTGATGGCATCAAGGTGGAAGACGTTGAAACTGGCCAGTTCGCCGAGGGGCTGGGAGGCAGGCGTTTGACTCAGACCCAGACACAGGCCCAGACTCAGAAACAGGCTCAGACGGGCGAGACTGACACCGCACGGGGGCAGAGCTAATGTTGCTATCGGATGTGTCGGTAAAACGCCCCGTGGTGGCGATCGTCTTAAGCTTGCTGCTGTGTGTATTTGGTCTGGTGAGTTTCTCCAAGCTGGCGGTGCGAGAGATGCCGGACGTTGAGAGCCCCGTGGTGACTGTGATGACCAGTTACAGCGGCGCCTCCGCCAGCATCATGGAGAGTCAGATCACCACAGTGCTCGAGGATGAGCTGACGGGGATCAGCGGCATCGACGAGATCACCTCTGTGACCCGCAACGGCATGTCACGCATCACCATCAGCTTCGATCTGGACTGGAACCTAACCGAAGGGGTGAGCGATGTGCGCGACGCCGTGGCCCGCGCCCAGCGTCGTCTGCCCGACGAGGCCGATGAGCCCATCGTCTCCAAGGATAATGGATCGGGCGAGCCTTCCGTTTACATCAACCTCAGCTCCAGCACCATGGATAGGACTCAGCTGACCGATTATGCCCAGCGAGTGCTTGAGGACAGATTTAGCCAGATCACCGGGGTGAGCTCGGTAAACATCTCCGGCGGTCTCTATAAGGTAATGTATGTGCAGCTGGATCCTAAGTTGATGGCCGGGCGTGGGGTGACCACCACAGATATTACCGATGCGCTGCGCAGCGAAAACGTGGAGAGCCCGGGCGGTGAGGTACGCAACGACACGACTGTGATGACGGTGCGCACCGCCAGGCTCTACCTGCATCCCGAAGATTTCGATTACCTGGCGGTGCGAACTGCCAGCGACGGCAGCCCCATTTATCTTAAGGACGTGGCGCGGGTGTTTATCGGCGCCGAGAATGAAAACTCCACCTTCAAGAGTGACGGCGTGCCTAACCTCAGCCTGGGGATCGTGGCCCAGTCGGATGCCAATCCTCTGCTGGTGGCGCAGCGGGTGCGCGAGGAGGTGGATAAGCTCCAGAAATTCCTGCCCGAGGGCACTCAGCTGTCGGTGGATTATGACTCGACCGTCTTTATCGACCAGTCTATCGGCGAGGTGTACAACACCCTCTATATCACCGGGGCCCTGGTGGTCTTGGTGCTTTATCTGTTTATCGGTCAGGCGAGAGCGACGCTGATCCCCGCGGTGACTGTGCCTGTGTCGCTGATCTCGGCCTTCATCGCCGCCAACTACCTGGGTTACTCCATTAATCTCCTGACCCTGATGGCGCTTATCTTAGCCATAGGCCTGGTGGTGGATGATGCCATCGTGGTGGTCGAAAACATCTTCCATCATATCGAGCGGGGTGAACCTGCGATTCTGGCGGCCTATAAGGGGGCCAGAGAGGTAGGATTTGCCGTGGTGGCGACTACCGCCGTGTTGGTGATGGTGTTTTTGCCTATCTCCTTCATGGATGGCATGGTGGGGCGCCTCTTTACCGAATTTGCCGTGATGCTGGCCATGGCGGTGATCTTCTCATCGGTTATCGCCCTAACACTGACCCCAGTCCTTGGCAGCAAGCTCCTCAAGCGTAAACACAGGCCCAATGCCCTTAACCGCCTGATGGACAGCGGCTTTGCTCGACTCGAAGCTTGGTATCGCCGAGCTGTGGCCTGGGCGGTGCGTTACCGCCTGGCGGCGCCTGTGGTGATTGTCGCCTGTGTCATAGGTAGCGGTCTGCTGATGAACCAGGTGCCGGCGCAGCTGGCGCCCCAGGAAGACAGAGGCGTGATCTTCGCCTTCGTCAAGGGCGCGGAGGGCACCAGCTACAACCGTATGACGGCCAATATGGATATCGTCGAGCAGCGCCTGATGCCGCTGCTCAGCCAGGGGGTGATCAAATCCTTTAGCGTACAGGCGCCGGCGTTCGGGGGGCGGGCCGGGGATCAAACCGGCTTTGTGATCATGCAGCTAGAGGATTGGCAGGCCCGTGATATCAACGCGCAGCAGGCACTGGCCGTGGTGGCTAAGGCGCTCAAGGGGATCCCCGATGTAATGGTGCGGCCCATGTTGCCTGGCTTTAGGGGCAAGTCCAGCGAGCCGGTGCAATTTGTGCTGGGTGGCAGTGACTATGATGAGCTGTTCAAGTGGGCGAGCGAGCTTAAGGCGATCGCCGATGCCTCGCCAATCGTCACGGGGGCCGATCTTGACTATGCCGAGACCACCCCAGAGCTGGTGGTGAGCGTGGACAGGCAGCGCGCTGCGGAACTGGGGATCAGCGTGGCTCAGGTGTCTCAGACTCTGGAGGTGATGCTAGGTGGACGCAGCGAGACTAGCTTTATCGAGCGCGGCGAAGAGTATGACGTATATCTGCGGGGCAAGGAGGAGAGCTTTAACAGCATGGCGGACCTGAGTCAGATCTATATGCGCGCCGCCAACGGTGAGCTGATCACCCTAGATGCCATCACCCACATCGAAGAGGTCGCCTCGGCCCATAAGCTAAGCCATACCAATAAGCAGAAGTCGATAACTCTCAAGGCCAACCTCGGTGAGGGCTTTACCTTAGGCGAGGCGTTGGACTTCCTCGATGCCAAGGCTATCGAGATCTTACCCGGCGATATCAGCATCAGCTACACGGGGGAGTCGAAAGAGTTTAAGGAAAATCAAAGCAGCGTCATGCTGGTCTTCGGCTTAGCGCTGCTGGTGGCCTACCTGGTGCTGGCGGCCCAGTTCGAGAGTTTTATCAATCCGCTGGTGGTAATGCTGACGGTTCCCATGGGGATCTTCGGTGGATTCATCGGTCTTTATCTGATGGGGCTTGGGCTCAACATCTATAGCCAGATCGGGATGATCATGCTGATCGGCATGGTAACCAAAAATGGCATACTGATTGTCGAGTTTGCCAATCAGCTCAGGGATAGGGGCGCCTCGCTGGACCAGGCGATACTGGACGCCTCCGCGCGTCGCCTGCGCCCCATCCTGATGACAGCCTTCACCACCTTGGTCGGTGCCGTGCCCTTGATTCTATCGAGTGGCGCCGGTTCTGAGAGCCGGATCGCCGTGGGCACTGTGGTGTTCTTCGGCATGGCGTTCGCCACCCTGGTGACCCTGTTGGTGATCCCTGCCATGTATCGGCTGATCTCGGGTCGCACCCGCTCACCTGGCTTCGTCGCCGCCCAGCTTGAGACCGCCATCGCCAAACAGCAGGCAAGCGGAGCCTGAGTGGCTGGATGTTCGACTAGATGACTCGATGCAAGAGTGACGCTCCTGTCTTGCCTCTGTGTGAGATAGGGGCAAGACAGAGAAAAGACAGAGACAAGACCTTCACAGTGCTTCATCTGATCCTTAGCGCGTAATCGTAAAATGCCTTTCACCGAGAACTTGTCTCAGTGCCAATGCTGTCGAGGTCGATGTTGAGCCGGTTGACCCTGTAAGTTGCCAACTCTTGGCTGGTTAACTTGTTTCCCTCAAGTGCTATGAGTTTTCTTAAAACGTATTAGTTAGGAAGAGCAAATTTAAAAATGGGGCTGAATAATTGCCGACAAAATTGGGGGGCGCTCGATTATCTTTTACTTATGATTTCACATTGATAATTGTCTCTAGATTTGTTGTCTTAAAGATGATTGTCATAAAAGGTGATTGTCATAAAAGAAGATTACCTCAAATAATTTATTAGATTAATTTCATATTTCTATGTTTGGCCTAAATAGCCATTAAGTTGAAAAATTTACATCTTAAAGAAAAAGTGAATATTTCACAGGCTTTGGTGATTAAATATTCATCAAGATGGCTGAGATGACGCAAGTGTCATTAATACGACGGCTGACTCAATCTTGTTTTCATCTGACTAGTTGTTTAATTAACGCCTCTTCATTTCAAATAAATCCTTTTTATTCAGGATTTTAATTTATGCTTGAGTTTTTGCTTTAGTCTAAGTTTGTTTGTTTATTAAACTGGTCATTCCAGTGTCAATAAAATAGCACTCTTGCTGGCTAAGTTCGCTATTCATTCAAAATTCGATGTTCCTCCTGTTTGCATGATTCAATTTGGTTAAAAATGTTGCATTTTGTATCAATGGCGTGTTAAATCCGCTTTCTATCGCACTTTTGTCTCATCTTGTATTGCCAAATTCATGCTTCCGGCTAGTTTTCTCTTGTCTGAAAGTCTGTCTTTGGATGATAACCTTTGTCATCTAGGATTGAGAGTTGAGCCGTGGGAGTGGGGTAGGGGGTCATTTAAAAAATTAAAAAAATTTGAAGTAATAGGTTTAGTGAAATGGATATTTTGCGCGCTGGTCAGTCTGCTCTGGCAAATATCATAATGCAGCGAAAGGGAGCGCTTGTGAAAAGCTTTGTTGCTCTGTTGACTGCCATCATGAGTCTTCTATCGGCTTCTTCGTGGGCCGATGATACCGAGTTATATGTCTATGAGGCGAGCGCCCGTACTGGGGCCAGGCCACAAATCCTGATCATCTTCGATAACTCAGGCAGTATGGGCACCACAGTCTATGATGTGGATGTGCCTTATAAGCCAGGGGCTGGTGGTAGTTCCAGTGTTAATAATGGCCAGCAAGGGATGCTCTATTATGTTAAGGGTGATCAGGGTAAGAATAAGTTGCCCAATCCAGATGATCCTAACGAGCGGCGTAAATTTTCAGCGTCGATTAACGGCTGTGAGAGCTCATGGGAGTTGCTCAACGACTATGGCATCTTTACCGGTTTCTTCCGTAAGTATACCTACAGCGGCGCCAATGGTGCCTGGCGTGAGTTTGGCGACAACAACGGTCTGAATGCCAAGGCGGTGGATTGCTATGAAGACATTCAAGATGGCAAGTATCTCAACGCCAGTGGGCTAACTAAGGGGCTGCCGATCGACAGTCAAGGCTCTCTCACCACGCCAATCATGTATAACAATGTCAGCAGTAGTTCGAGTGATAGCATCAAGAAGACCGCCAAGGAGCAGGCGCAGCTTACCGGCTTTGGCACCGGGCGGGTGCTCACAGTGTATACCGAGGATTACCTTCGTTGGTATCACAGTAAGAAGGCAACGGAAAATATAACTCGAATGGATTTGGCCAAAAATGCAATAAAAAACGTTATCTTAACCACGCCTGGAGTGGATTTTGGTCTGGCGATTTTTAACATGAATGGCCCGGACGATACCGAGAAGAATGGCCGTAACGGTGGCCGTATCATCAAGGCGATTAAGACCCTCTCGTCAGATGAAAAAGTGAAGCTTCTCGAAGGGGTGCAGAAAATCGAGGGGGCGTGGAATACTCCTCTTTGCGAGACCCTCTACGAGGCATATCTCTACTTCGCCGGAAAGCCTATGCGCTTTGGTGATGATGATAAAAACTATCGAGGTAGAGGATGGTCGTATAACGCCAAACTGAACCCTGGCTTTGACGCCAATGCGCTCAAAGAGAACACGAATACCTATCAAAGTCCTTTCAAGAAGTGTCAGAACAATGCTTATATCGTCTATATTACAGATGGTGAACCGACCCTAGATAGCGCAGCAGACAAGTATGTAAAGCCGTTGACCCAAGGTGTCGATAAGCACAGCACCAGTTACATGAGTTCGCTCTCAAGCTGGATGTATCGCAACGATGTGAATGATAAAGTGGATGGTGATCAACATGTGATCACCCACACCATTGGCTTCAGTGAGGGCGCGAAAAAGGCCGAAGATCTGCTCAAGAAGGTGGCGAGCAAAGGGGGCGGAAGCTATTTCGATGCCACCGACGCGACTAAGCTGCAGGGCTCGATTCAACAGGCGGTGAATGAGGTGTTGGCCAATAGCGCCAGCTTCACCTCTCCCTCTGTGGCCAGTAACAACTTTAACCGTACTCAGACCTTTAACTATGCCTATTACTCCATGTTCCTGCCGGACAGGGGCCCGCGTTGGACGGGGAATATTAAGAAGTTCAGAGTCGACTCCGAAGGCAAGGTACTAGACGCCGAGGGTAACCTGGCGATCGGCGAAGACGGCAATATTAAAGACAGCGCTTGCTCCTATTGGACGCCCAAGAAGCTCTGCGGTGATGGCAACGATGTGCGCAAGGGCGGCGTGCTGTCGGCCATGCAGAGTGCAGATAGTCGAACCCTCTACAGTAATCTGGGGGGCGGCATGGACAAGCTCAGTCTGTCGGCGGCGGCCAGTAAGGCAGGTGGTAAGGATGACCTGGCCAATTTCATGGGGGTGGATAAGAGTCAGCTCAAGGAACTTTTCGACTGGGCCAAGGGGCTGGATGTGGACAACGAGAAGAACCTGTCTAGCATTGCCAATCCCGCCAAGAACTGGCGCAGCGACATCATGGGCGATGCACTGCACTCAAAGCCTCTGGCATTGAACTTTGGCAGTAAGTCCAGCCCAGATATCCGTATTTTGGTTGGCACCAACCATGGTTTCATGCATATGTTCAAGGATGACACCACTGCCAATGAAGTTAGCGAGAGTTGGGCCTTCATGCCTTACGAACTGCTGCCTAATATTCAGGCCCTGAGAAACAATGTGCCGACGGGCGTGCACTCAGTCTATGGTGTCGATGGTTCTCCGGCTGCATATGTGAAAAATGGCGCCTCAGGCATAGAAAAAGCCTGGCTCTTTTTCGGCATGCGCCGCGGTGGTGGTAGTTACTATGCCCTGGATATCAGTAACCCTGATTCGCCAAGTTTCAAGTGGCGTATCGATGCCAGCTCGCCGGGCTTGAGTGAGCTTGGACAATCCTGGTCGACGCCAGTGGTCACCACGATTCGTAGCGCCAGCGGCACGGATAAGCCTGTGCTCATCTTCGGTGCCGGTTACTCGCCGGCAGGTAAGGATAGCACGAGTGTCGGAACCACGGACAGTAAGGGGCGCGGTGTGTTTATCGTCGATGCCGATACCGGCAAACTTATCCATCAGTTTGGCGCCGGTGGTGACACGGCATTGCCAGGGATACAGGACAGCATTCCCAGCGGTGTTGCGGTACTCGATGCCGACGGAGATGGCAATACCGACCGCATTTATGCGGTCGATACCGCCGGTAGCGTCTGGCGCATGGATATGCCAAGGGCGGATAAGGCCAGCTGGTCAGCCTTTAAGTTTGCCGATCTAGGTGGCAAGTCGCTGCTGCAGAATCGTCGTTTCTACTCGGCGCCTGCTGTGGCACAGACCTTGATTAATAACGTCTCTGTGGTTGATCATACGGTCAATGGCAAGACCACAAAGGTGACCACCAGTCAGAATGTGCCTTACGATGCCGTGGTGGTGGGGAGTGGTCACAGGGCGGCGCCGTCGGATACTTCCCGAGAGGATATCCTCTTCGTTCTGCAAGACAGAAACGTGGTGTCTCAGACCTTTGGTGGTACAGGCAGGCCTAAGGCGCCAGCGGCTTTGACTATCGGCGATCTCTATGAAAATACCAAGTCAGCTGCGGAGATCACGCCCGATAAGCTGGCTATCGGTAAGAAACTGGGTTGGTATTTCAAATTTCCCGAGGATGGTGAGAAGAACCTGTCACCGGCGACCATTATCAAGGGTAAGGTGTTGTTTACCACTTTCGTTCCTGGAAATTCCAAGAATACTAATCAGTGTTTGAGCTCAGGTAAAGGATATTTAAGAAGCTTTAATCTTCAATATGGTACCAGTACCTACACCTCAACTAAGCTCGAAGCGGGTAACTTGGTATTAGACACTCCTCAGTTGGTGATCCCTGCCGACAACAAGGGGGGGCAAGGAAAGGATGGTGATGCCTACATGTATCTGATCGGCATAGGTAACGCCGCCGAGAAGATGGAGAAGGTTGCACCCGATGACGATTGTCCAGCCGGGGATAACCGCTGCATAGGTGGTCGTCTGCGAGCCAAAAAGCTCTACTACTATAGCGAGTAGTTGATGCAGTTGGTGAGTAAGGGATGCAGTTCGAGTAGGTGATGCTGTTCGAGCAAGAGATGCCGAGGCGTGAGATGATAAAGAGAATGATTGAGAGAATTAGCGTGAATAAATTAACTTTGCTGGCGTTAGTTGCTGGTTTTGCAATGGCCGGGCCGCTCAAGGCCGAGACTAGAGAAGACTACAAGTGTTTCATTGAGACCAATGAGGGGCAGGTGCTGGTGCGTTTCTCCTGGCAGCCCAGCAAGGCGCCACAATACAAAAAGCAGCTCGTCGGTAGTCAGCTGCCTGCGTTGCCGCACACGGACGGCAAGCCCATGACGGTGAAGCGCGTCTATGAGTGTGCTAAGAAAGAAGAGGCGTTTAGTACCAGTCAGGGCCGTATGTTAGAGCACAATTGGCCCATGGAAGGTTAGTTGCCACTAAGAGTGTAATCGAGAGTGCCGTCAAGAGTGTCATTGAGAGCGCTATCGAGGCGTCATAAAAAAAGCCGGGTTATTACCCGGCTTTTTACTTCTATCAAGTGCGAATTATCAAATATC
This sequence comes from Shewanella alkalitolerans, assembly GCF_019457575.1. NCBI lineage: Bacteria > Pseudomonadati > Pseudomonadota > Gammaproteobacteria > Alteromonadales > Shewanellaceae > Shewanella > Shewanella alkalitolerans. The sequence goes on from NZ_CP080422.1 coordinate 1,333,995, forward strand.
AGGCCTTGGCCAAACCTTCTTTAGCGTCTCGTTTGCTAGGACTCTCGATCGTTTGTTTTACGCGGCGCCGTGTTTGCGGTTTACGCCGCGCTCGCCACATCAGGTAACCGGAAAGGGCCATCAGGCTAGGTAAGAAGCCTACTACACACCAGATGATTTTGCTGACCAGTCCGCCGAAGTTGCCGTAATGCAGCGGACGGAAACTATCGACAAACTGATAAAGCCCGCCGGCCTTGGTGGCATCGACACTGGCACTGAGCTGACCAGATTTATCATCGAAACTGACGATAGAGCCATAGTCGCTGCGAAGCGCGCCGCGATCTTGGGCGGCGCCAAACAGGTGGATGCCGGCATAGCTCTTGTCGGGGAAGCGCACATAGTGGGTCTGAAAGCCTGGGATCACCTGAGTCGCCTGTGTCAGCAGTGCTTCCACATCCAGCTGCTTGTTGTAATAACTCTGGGTGATGACTAGGGTCTTGGGGTCGGGTTCGTGCCACTCCTCGATGATGTGCTCTATGTTCCACCAGGCACCGGTGAAACCCAGGATCAGGAAGAGTGGTGCACCTATGATCCCCAGCATCTTGTGGCTATCGCTGAGAAACAGGCGCAGGCTCTTGCCCCATCTAAGGGTGAAGAAGGTTCGCCAAAACTGACGGTGTAGTATAAATCCAGATAAGGAGAGCAAGATCAGCAAGATAGATACTAATGCGGTAACCGCTAGCCCCAGATGATCCGCAAGCAGGGTGTAGTGCAGCTCCAGCAGCCAGTCCAGCAGGTAGTGACTCAGGCCGACCGGTTGGCTCAGTAGGCTGCCTTGGCTTGGGTCGACAAACAGGAGTTGCCAGTCATAGGTCCCCTGTTTGGCGACATAGAGCTTATCTGCCTCGCCGGCGTTAGTCGCAAACTGCCAGCCAAGAATTTCATGTTGCGGCAACGCCTCGTCAGCCGACCTCAGTAGCTGGGTGAAACTCAGGCGAGTCTCGCTGGCGGCGAGCACCTTTTCGGGCATCAATAGGTGTTCGAGCTCGCTCTTAAACACCAGCACACTACCGGTTAGGGCGATGATAAAAAGCGGTAGGGCGGCGAAGAGTCCGAGCCAGCCATGCCATTTCCATAGGAGACGACGCATTAGATTGTTACCTTTCGTTATGGCGCCATTGCCATGCTCACACGCTGTGTGAGCGGCAGGGCAGAAGAATAAAAATCGCAGCTTAACACTAATGAGAATTAATTTCATTCTCAACTTGTCACATGTGGAAATGGGTCACACTTTGGCTAAAAACAGTTGGCTAAAAACAGTTGGCTAAAAACAGTGGGTGAAAGCATCTGGTGAAAGGCGAAAGAGGTGACAGTAGAACAGGTGGAAAAGGAAGTATGCCACGGCGCTAGCCTTTGATTTAAACCTCAGCTTTTGGACTCTGTTTTTAGGCGCTGTCTTTAGGGGGAGTGTAAGGTTTGGTGAAAGGCGAGAGCCTAGCCAAGTCTCTGCAAAGCTAAGTTAAGAAGTCGCCTAGCTAGTCAAAGCTGTAGACTGGCTAGGCAGCGGATATCATAGCGGTGTTTGACTGCCGTCATACTGACCGCGGATCAGCTGGTCTTTCTCTATGAGGAGCAGTTCACCAGACAGGCCTTTTTTGATGCTGCTGTCGATGGCGATAACCCGGTTGTCGAACAGGCCTAGTACCCGAGTCTGTGAGGTATGGCCCACGACGATGCGCTTGACCTTGAAGTAGTCCAGGATGTTGGCCAGCTCCTGGGTATCGAAGTCTGGCTTAAAGTAGCCGCGATACCAGGTGGGGCCGTTGCCGAAGAAGAGAAAGTTGAGCAGCTCATCTTGCTTTAGCTCGGCCTTACTCTTGTCGATATTTTCCCGGTAGAGGCTGTTGGCCCTGGCCAGTGTCAGGCCGCGGTCGACCCACTCCTGACTGATGCCGCCATGGAGGAAGAGGGTGTCGTTGATCTTAACGATAGTGTGCTTACTTCTCAGCCATTGGCCTAATTCGCTGTCCTGACCGTACAACTCATCATAGCTGCGATCAAGCAGCTTGCTGGCGGTCTGGTACTTGTCGTTGACGTAGCGCAGGTCACCGCGCATTACCATCTGCTCGTGGTTGCCCATCAAGAGGTGCAGCTGGCCGCCGGCGGCCTTGGCCTGCTTGTCGAGCTTGTACATGAACCAGAGCACCTCGTTAACCTGAGGGCCGCGGTCGAACATATCGCCCGTTATCACCATATGGCCCTTGCCGAAGGCCCAGTTGTCATTCTGGTCGATGATCTTATGGCGGCGCAGCAGCTGCAGCAGCACCTCATATTGACCATGAACGTCGCTGAGCGCCACTATCTTATCCACCCCTTGATAGCTGTCGGCCAGCACCTCTTTAGCCTGCGGATTCAGGCTGGGCTCAGGGAGCTGACCGCAATGTTCGGGGCGGCTCAGCTGTCCCTGGTTGACGCGGGTCTGTTTATGCTCGCCTTCGCAGATCCAATCGGCCATATCGGCCTTGGGGTTGAGAAATAGATAGGGGCCGTCACTAATGCCTGAATTCGTGCTGGCTTGAGTCACTGCCTTAGTATCTTGCTGAGTTTGCGCCTGAACGGCTAAAGCCTGTAGGGCCAGTAGACCGGCCAGGCATAAGCTGGCTGCCTTTAGCGCTGAGTCTAGGGGCATTAGCCAGAGTGATCTATTCAAGACAAATCCTTTTATTATTCTGATGTTGTTGGCGGATAGGCGTTCAATCCTAGCACGCTTTTGTTTCCATGTTAGCCCCTTTTAAAAAGGGGAGGCTTTGGGAAGAGAAGATAAAAAAACGGAGACTACTGCCTCCGTTTGTATGTGTTTTGCGCTACTGAAATTACTCGAGAGTGCGAGATGCGCGCGTTAGCTCATGCGCTTGTACTTGAGACGATGCGGCTCAATCACATCCGTACCCAGAGTCTCTTTCAGCCAGGTCGAGTATTCTGTGTAGTTACCCTCGTAGAAGTTCACCTGACCCTCGTCGCGGTAATCCAGGATGTGGGTGGCGATTCTGTCGAGGAACCAACGGTCATGCGAGATCACCATGGCACAGCCAGGGAATTCAAGCAGGGCTTCTTCCAGGGCGCGCAGGGTTTCGACGTCGAGATCGTTGGTGGGCTCATCGAGAAGCAGCACGTTGCCGCCCGCTTGGAGCAGCTTGGCAAGGTGCACACGGTTGCGCTCACCACCGGACAGGGTGCCGATGATCTTCTGCTGATCGCCACCACGGAAGTTGAAGCGGCCCACGTAGGCGCGGCTCGGGATCTCTGTGTTATTGATACGCATGATATCCTGACCGCCGGAGATCTCCTCCCATACGGTCGCCTTGTCGTTCATGGCATCACGGAACTGTTCCACCGAGGCGATCTGAACCGTGTCACCCACTTCGATGCTGCCGCTGTCTGGCCGCTCGGCGCCGCTGATCATCTTAAACAGGGTCGACTTACCGGCACCGTTTGCACCGATAATACCGACGATGGCGCCTTTAGGTACGCTGAAGCTCAGGTTGTCGATCAGCACGCGGTCACCATAGGACTTGGTCAGGTTGTTGACCTCGATAACCTTGTCGCCCAGACGTGGTCCTGGCGGAATAAACAGCTCGTTGGTCTCGTTACGTTTCTGGTAATCGTTGGTGTTCAGCTCTTCGAAGCGTGCCATACGTGCCTTGCCCTTAGACTGGCGACCCTTAGCGCCCTGGCGAACCCACTCGAGTTCCTTGGCGATGGTCTTCTGACGGGCACTTTCGGCAGCCGATTCCTGCTTCAGACGGGCCTCTTTCTGTTCTAGCCAGGAAGAGTAGTTGCCTTCCCATGGGATACCCTCGCCACGGTCGAGTTCTAGGATCCAGCCGGCGGCGTTGTCGAGGAAGTATCTATCGTGGGTAATGGCCACAACGGTACCTGTGTATTCCTGCAGGAAGCGCTCTAACCAGGCCACAGACTCGGCGTCCAAGTGGTTGGTCGGTTCGTCCAGCAGCAACATATCTGGCTTTTCAAGCAGCAGACGACAGATAGCCACACGGCGACGCTCACCACCAGACAGCACCTCAATCTTCTCGTCCCAGTCCGGCAGACGCAGGGCGTTGGCGGCGCGCTCGAGAATGTTGTCCAGGTTGTGGGCATCCTGAGCCTGGATGATGGCTTCCAGCTCACCCTGCTCCTTGGCAAGGGCGTCGAAATCGGCATCTGGCTCGGCGTACAGGGCGTAAACCTCATCGAGACGGGTCAGGGCGTTCTTGGCCTCACTTACCGCTTCTTCGATCGCTTCGCGCACTGTCTGCTGAGGATCTAGTTTAGGCTCCTGGGGCAGGTAACCTATTTTTAGGTCCTGCATTGGACGTGCTTCACCCTCGATCTCGGTATCGATACCGGCCATGATGCGCAGCAGGGTAGACTTACCCGAACCGTTAAGACCTAATACACCAATCTTGGCGCCGGGGAAAAAGCTTAGGGAAATATCTTTAAGGATCTGCTTCTTCGGCGGGACTATCTTGCCCACGCGTAGCATGCTGTATACAAACTGAGCCATAAAAAAGTTTACTCACTGACGAAACAATGGGGGCAATTCTACTGTAATCGCCTTAGAACTTAAATCGGATTTTCGGTGGCTTTACTACTGTAATGGCTAACGGGAAGCTTTGGCTTAGGGACTCTATGTTGCATTTGTTCATTAGGATGCAATTTAAGGGGGATTAATGATTTTAGTTCCTTATTTAATGACGTTGAATTCTCATCATGACAGGGCGTGACTCTGCTGTGTGATTGCAACGAGCCTAGCTGCTCAATCCACTTCATAGCAACGCCAATGATTGAAGGGAGCTTGATATCAGCCAGCGCAGCTGGCTGCAACTCGAATACTACTACTGAGTACCATGACTGATCACGGTTGCTGATTACCATTACTGATTACGATTGCTAATGCAAAATGACGGCCCAGTGCCGTCATTTTTGTTGGGTAATTAAAACAGTGTTTTCGTTCAACAGGCTGTAAACCAGCCATTTTGTCCCTTGCAAAAAAGGAGTCTTGGCAAATCAGGCCACCTTAGCCCCACTTTTGTCCTAAGGTGCATTTTGATGAACATTTCTCAGGCTGAATCGCAACTAATTTCATGTCGCAAATGCTGGGATTGTGATCGAATGCACTGTAGAATACCGCGCAACCCTACCTTATAAGACTTTCACAGCTGGAGTGACCAATGCTGAAAAAAGAGATGAACATCGCTGACTTTGATCCGCAACTGTTTCAAGCGATCCAGGAAGAGACTCGTCGTCAAGAAGAGCACATCGAGCTAATCGCCTCGGAGAACTACACCTCTCCTCGCGTGATGGAGGCTCAAGGTTCTCAGCTGACTAACAAGTACGCCGAAGGCTATCCTGGCAAGCGTTACTACGGTGGTTGTGAACATGTCGACATCGTTGAGAACCTGGCCATCGAACGCGCCAAGGAACTTTTCGGTGCGACCTATGCTAACGTTCAGCCTCACTCCGGCTCACAGGCTAACAGCGCAGTCTACATGGCGCTACTGCAACCAGGCGATACCGTTCTGGGTATGAACCTGGCTCACGGCGGTCACCTGACGCACGGCTCTCCAGTAAACTTCTCTGGTAAGCTGTACAACATAGTTCCTTACGGCATCGACGAGTCTGGCAAGATCGACTATGACGAGATGGAGCGTCTGGCTGTAGAGCACAAGCCTAAGATGATGATCGGTGGTTTCTCTGCCTATTCTGGTATCGTTGACTGGGCGCGTATGCGTGAAATCGCCGACAAGATTGGCGCTTACCTGTTTGTCGACATGGCGCACGTTGCAGGCCTTATCGCCGCCGGTGTCTATCCAAACCCAGTGCCACACGCACACGTGGTAACTTCTACTACTCACAAGACCCTAGCCGGTCCTCGCGGCGGTATTATCCTGTCTGCGGCGAACGATGAAGACCTGTACAAGAAGCTGAACTCTGCGGTATTCCCAGGTGGTCAGGGTGGTCCTTTGATGCACGTTATCGCCGGTAAGGCGGTGGCCTTCAAGGAAGCACTGTCTCCTGAGTTCAAGGAATACCAACAGCAGGTAGTAGTTAACGCTAAGGCGATGGCTAACACCTTCATCGAGCGTGGTTTCGATGTGGTTTCTGGCGGCACCGAAAACCACCTGTTCCTGCTGGATCTGATCGCTAAAGATATCACAGGTAAAGATGCCGATGCGGCGCTGGGCCGTGCCAACATCACGGTAAACAAGAACTCAGTACCTAACGACCCACGTTCACCTTTCGTGACCTCAGGCCTGCGTATCGGTTCGCCAGCCATCACACGTCGTGGCTTCAAAGAAGCTGAAGCGGTTGAGCTGACCAACTGGATCTGTGATGTGTTAGATGACATCAACAACGAAGCCACTATCGAGCGCGTGAAGAACCAGGTGCTTGAATTGTGCGCTAAGTTCCCTGTTTACGGTTAACCTTAAGGGGTAAATCGGGTAAACTCCGATGGCCGCTACTGATTTAATATTGGTAGCGGCCATTTTTGTATCTATTTCAAGGGAAAGCTCCCCAAGATACCGATTAGCATTTGCTGGAGGCTCAATGCATTGTCCGTTTTGCAGCGCAACTGACACTAAGGTGATCGATTCTCGTTTGGTGGCCGATGGTCATCAGGTACGTCGTCGCCGCGAGTGTCTGCTTTGCCACGAGAGATTTACCACCTTCGAAGGCGCCGAGCTGGTGATGCCGCGAGTGGTTAAACAAGATGGCAGTCGCCAACCCTTCGACGAAGACAAGCTGCGCGGCGGCATGCTGAGGGCGGTCGAGAAACGCCCGGTGTCGATGGACGAAATAGAGCAGGCGCTAAGCAAGATCAAGTCGACCCTTAGAGCCACGGGCGAGCGCGAAGTGACCTCTAAGATGATAGGTAACCTGATGATGGAACACCTGGTCAATCTCGACAAGGTGGCCTATATCCGTTTCGCCTCGGTTTACCGCGCCTTCGAAGATGTCTCCGAGTTCGGCGAGGCGATTGCCAAATTGCAAAACGATAAGAGCAAGTCGGGTAAGTCGTAATCGATGCGTATCGGGCTTCCCCAATTATTCTCAAGAGATGGCGATGAGCATGGCCTGGTCCAAATTTGATTCCCAGATGATGGCGCGCGCCATTAAGTTGGCCCGCAAGGGGCAATACACCACAAGTCCCAACCCTAATGTCGGCTGTGTAATAGTCCAAGGGGAGACCTTGGTGGGCGAAGGATTTCATATCGCCGCCGGCGGCCCTCACGCCGAGGTGCATGCCCTGCGCATGGCTGGCGATAAGGCCAAAGGCGCCACCGCCTATGTAACCTTAGAGCCCTGTAGCCACTATGGCCGCACGCCGCCCTGCGCCGAGGCGCTGATCAAGGCAGAGGTGGCCCGCGTCGTGGTGGCGGTGACCGACCCTAATCCTCAGGTGTCTGGCCGTGGCATCAAGATGCTCCAAGATGCAGGCATTGAGGTCGAGGTGGGTCTGCACCAGGAAGAGGCCGCAGCACTTAACCCAGGTTTTATGAAGCGGATGCGCAGCGGCCTGCCTTGGGTCGGCATCAAGCTTGCCGCCAGCTTGGATGGTAAGACGGCGCTCTCTAACGGCGTCTCAAAGTGGATCACAGGTCCAGAGGCGCGCCGTGACGTGCAGCGCATGCGCGCCCGTTTCGATGCCGTCGTGACCGGCATAGAGACGGTACTGGCCGACGACCCTAGCCTGAATGTACGTCATCAGGAGCTGGGCAGCCTGGGCGAGCAGTTAACCGAGGCCGATATTCGTCAGCCACTTCGCGTGGTGCTCGACTCCCGTGCGCGCCTAAGTGCCAAGGCTAAACTGTTTGAGACACAATCTCCCGTGCTGCTGGTGAGCTGTCAGCCCTATCCCGAGGCCGTGGCGAGCGCCTGGCCTGAGCATGTGAGTCAGTTGCAACTGCCGAGTGACAATGGGCAGGTGCCACTAAAGGCGCTGCTGGAACATCTGGGATCTCAGCTTAACAGCGTGATGGTCGAGGCTGGGGCGACCCTGGCTGGCGCCTTCATGTCGCAGGGGCTGGCAGACGAGCTGGTGCTGTATCAGGCGCCGAAAATCTTAGGCGGCCATGGCCGTAACCTGCTGGCACTGCCGGACTATACTGAGATGACGCAGCTGCCCGCCCTCAAGCTTTGCGACGAGCGTGCGATCGGGGCCGACAGACGCCTCACCTTTCAATTGAGTCACAATCATTTACCGAGCGATAAAGAGTAGTTAGTCATGTTTACTGGGATCATCGAGGCTGTTGGCAGCCTGAGAAAAATTGAGCGTCGCGGCGATGATATTCGCCTGACGGTGGCTAGCGGCAAGCTGGATTTAAGTGACGTTAAACTCGGTGACAGTATCGCCACCAATGGCGTGTGTCTGACCGTGGTCGAGCAGATGGCTGACGGCTATGTGGCGGACATCTCAGCCGAAACCGTGGCCCTAACCGGCTTTGCCCATTATCAGGTGGGGCAGAAGGTCAATCTGGAAAAGGCGGTGACGCCGACGACCCGCCTCGGCGGTCATATGGTGAGCGGTCATGTCGATGGCGTGGCCAGCGTGGATGACAGACAGTATCGCGGCAAGGCGATCGAATTTTGGCTGACGCCGCCCAAGGGGCTGGCGCGCTATATCGCCCACAAAGGCTCTATCACCATAGATGGTGTCAGCCTGACGGTGAACGAGGTGGACGGTGAGCGTTTTCGTCTGACCATAGTGCCCCATACCGCCAGCGAAACCACGCTTATCGATTTGAAGGCGGGTGACAGGGTCAATATCGAGGTGGATCTGATCGCCCGGCACCTGGAGCGCCTACTGAGTTTCCAGGCGGCAGAGGAAAATTCAGCCAAAGGCTCAGAGGTCACCATGGATCTGTTAGCTCGCTCCGGCTTTTTAAGATAGACGCTGGCAATCCCAGCCAATAGCAGATTAAATAACTCTTACTATAAGAATATTTCAAGCTCTAATAAATCAAGGTCTAACAATGGCACTACACAGCATAGAAGCGATTATCGAAGATATCCGTCTGGGTAAGATGGTTATCTTGATGGATGACGAAGACAGAGAGAATGAAGGCGACCTGATCATGGCCGCTAACCTGGTGACGCCTGAGGCGATCAACTTCATGGCCACCTATGGCCGTGGGCTCATCTGTCAGACCATGACCAAGGCGCGCTGCGAGCAGCTCAACCTGCCGCTGATGGTGAGCAACAACAATGCCCAGTTCTCTACCAACTTCACCGTGTCTATCGAGGCGGCCGAAGGGGTGACCACTGGCATCTCGGCCTATGACAGAGCCGTTACTGTGCAGGCCGCCGTGGCCCGTGACGCCAAGCCGTCGGATATTGTGCAGCCAGGCCATATCTTCCCATTGATGGCCCAAGAGGGCGGGGTGCTGATCCGCGCCGGTCATACCGAGGCGGGTTGTGACCTGGCCCGTCTGGCGGGCCATGAGCCGTCGGCGGTAATTGTCGAGATCCTCAACGAAGATGGCACCATGGCGCGTCGTCCAGATCTTGAGGTGTTTGCCGAGAAGCATGGCCTCAAGATAGGCACCATCGCCGATCTCATCGAATACCGTAACACCAAGGAAACGACCGTGGTGCGCGAGGCCAAGTGTAAGCTGCCGACCCGTTTCGGCGAGTTCGACATGATCACCTACCGCGATACCATAGATAACCAACTCCATTATGTGCTGGTGAAGGGTGAAGTTCAGCCTAACGCTCTGGTGCGCGTGCATCTGCAAAACACCTTCAATGATCTGTTGCACTCAGAGCGCGATGAGAAGCGCAGCTGGCCGCTGGAAAAAGCCATGGCGCGTATCGCCGATGAAGGCGGCGTTTTGGTAGTGCTGGGTCATCAGCAGAGCAACGAAGAGTTGGTGGCCAAGGTGAAGGCCTTCGAGGCAGAAGACAAGGGCGAAGTCGGCGCACCGGCGCAGTGGCAGGGCACCTCACGTCAAGTGGGTGTGGGCTCGCAGATCCTGGCCGATGTGGGCGTGACCAGCATGCGTCTGCTCAGCTCGCCTAAGCGTTACCACTCGCTGTCGGGTTTCGGTTTAGAAGTGACTGAATACATTGCAGAATAAGCTAGTCTGCTTGTAATTCATCGAATTGAGTTAAATTGCATGGGGATCAACGCGGTGGGCTGTGGTATCATACCGCCTCTTTTTTCCCGTGCCGGGTTTGTTAAGCTAATTTAGGTAAGATAAATGAACGTAGTTCAAGGTAATATCGAGTCGAAAAACGCCAAAGTGGCCATAGTGGTTTCACGTTTTAACAGCTTCGTGGTTGAAAGTCTGCTAGAAGGCGCGGTGGATACATTGAAGCGCTTCGGTCAGGTCGCAGACGACAACATTACCGTTGTCCGCGTACCGGGTGCCGTAGAGCTGCCGCTGGCAGCCCGTCGTGTGGCGGCAAGTGGTAAATTTGACGGCATCATAGCGCTGGGCGCCGTGATCCGTGGTGGTACGCCACACTTTGATTTTGTTGCAGGCGAGTGTAACAAGGGGCTGGCTCAAATAGCGCTTGAGTTCGACCTTCCTGTGTCATTCGGTGTATTGACCACAGATACCATTGAACAAGCTATCGAGCGTTCTGGTACTAAGGCGGGTAACAAGGGCGGCGAAGCGGCACTTGGTCTGCTAGAGATGGTCAATGTTCTGCAAGAACTAGAACAGCAGTTGTAAGATTAGGAACCAAGATGAAACCTTCAGAGCGCCGTAAAGCCCGTCGTCTAGCGGTACAAGCTATTTATTCATGGCAGCTAAGCGGCAATAATGTTGCCGACGTGGAGCATGAATTTCTCACCGAGCAGAAGATCGATGGCGTCGACGTTAGCTATTTCCGTGAATTGCTATCAGGCACCACGACCAAGTCGGCTCAGTTGGATGAGTTGATTATGCCTCACCTCGAGCGCCCGTTCGATGAGGTTTCGCCTATCGAGAAGGCGGTGCTGCGCATCGCGACCTACGAGTTGACCTTCCGTAAGGATGTGCCTTACAAGGTAGCCATCAACGAGGCTATCGAGCTGGCCAAGGCCTTCGGGGCCGAAGATGGTCACAAGTTCGTCAACGGCATTCTCGACAAGATAGTCGCTAAAAAGTGATACAATTAACGGCGTCCCAGGATGCCGTTTTTTATATTCAGGTTTAGCCTCGATGTCGCCTTCGTTCGCTCGATGTTGCCTTCGCTAAAAAGTGTGCTAGCTGATTAACCCTTACTATGGTTCTTAAGACTGTGAAAGAGTTTAAATTAATCGATCATTTCTTTGCTAACCTTGGCCAGACCCGCCGCGATGTGCACCTGGGGATCGGCGACGACTGCGCCCTGGTCCAGCCTGCCGAAAACAAGGTGATTGCCATCTCCTGCGACACCCTGGTTGAAAATGTACACTTCTACGCCGATATGCCCGCCAAGGCCCTGGGTTACAAGGCGCTGGCGGTTAACCTGTCGGATCTCGCCGCCATGGGCGCAGAGCCTGCCTGGATGACACTTGCACTCACCCTGCCTGAGGTGGATGAGACCTGGCTGGAGGAGTTTAGTCAGGGACTGAATGAGGCGGCGCAGTATTACGGAGTCGCCCTGGTGGGCGGCGATACTACCCGCGGCCCCAAGTCGATCACCATCACCATCAATGGCCAAGTGCCAGAGGGCAAGGCCCATACAAGGGGCGGCGCCAAGAATGGCGACTGGATCTATGTGACCGGCTCCCTCGGCGATTCGGCCGTGGGCTTGGCGATTCTGGGCGATAAGCTCAATATCGACGGGGAGGCGAGGGAATATTTTATTCAGCGCCACTACTTCCCCACCCCAAGAGTGCTTGCGGGTCAGTCGCTTAGAGGATTGGCCTCGAGCGCCATCGATCTCTCCGATGGCTTTGTCTCGGATATCGGTCATATCCTCAAGCGCTCGGCGGTGGGCGCCGTGGTGGATGTGGATCGTCTGCCCCTGTCGGCCCAGATGCGTGAATCTTTGGCTGAGACCGAGGCGCTGGGTTATGCCCTAACCGGTGGTGAGGATTACGAGCTGCTGTTTACCGTCCCCGAGGCCCAGCGCGGCGCTTTGGAGACGGCTCTGGCCCATGCCGGCGTCAGTTTCACACAGGTTGGTCAGATCGCCACTGGCGATAAGCTACGTCTTATCAAGGATGGCGAGCCCTACACACCGTCTCACTTTGGTTTCGAGCACTTTTAAACATGCAGTTATGGTCGACCGATCCGGTTCTTAAAAAGCTTTCTCTGGCAAACCCTGTTCATTTCCTGGCCCTGGGCTTCGGCTCAGGCCTCGCCGCTAAGGCGCCTGGCACCTTCGGTACCCTGGCGGCAATTCCGCTTTATCTACTCATGGCCGGGTTGCCCCTGGGCTGGTATCTGGGGCTGACACTCCTTAGCGTGCTTGCCGGTTTCTATATCTGCGACAAGGCCTCTAAGGATATGGGGGTGCACGACCATGGCGCCATCGTCTGGGATGAGGTGGCGGGTCTGCTTATTACCCTGATCGCCGCCCCCGCAGGTTGGCTCTGGGTGGCGGTTGGCTTCGGGCTCTTTCGCTTCTTCGATATCCTCAAACCCTGGCCCATCAAGGTACTGGATGCCAAGGTGCATGGTGGTATCGGCATCATGATAGATGACGTGCTCGCCGGCGTATTTGCGTTTTTGTGCCTGCAGGGAATTGTCTATCTGGCGGGATAGTAATTGGCTTGTCCAATTGTCACTAAGTTCAAATTGAGTTCAAGTTAAGTTCAAATTTAGTTCAAATTAGGTCCCGAGTGTCGAAGGCCACAGCGTCAAGACAGTCGGGATTTTTGTTTTTAGCACACCAGCGAAAATTTGATTTGTTGCTGCGCTGACTGCATGCTCAGTTTTGACTTTTAATTGCTTTCAGGCAAGAGGAGACAGGTTATGGATGATGCGAGCCCTAATCAAAACAGCTCGGACGTTGAGTTCAGTGGCAGCTGTCTCTGTGGCGGCGTGGCTTTTAGCTTAGTGGGTCGTTTCGATGCTTTCTATTTGTGTCACTGTAACCGCTGTCAGAAAGGCACCGGCTCGCTGCATGGGGCCAACCTGTTTTCCAATCATTTGGCCCTTGTCTGGCGGCGTGGCGAGGCTTTGTTGCAAACCTTTCAAGTGGCGAATACTCGGCACAAGCGATGTTTTTGCAAGGTGTGCGGCTCGCCTATGCCTTATCGGCTGGCGGCGTTAAATCTGGTCGTGGTGCCAGCAGGCTGTCTGGATGTCGAGGTGTCCATCGCGCCGACGGCAAAGCTATTTATGGCAGAGCGGGCGAATTGGGGGGAGGAGCTCTCATCTGTGCCCGGTTTCGATCGTCTTCCGGAATAGCATTTTAAAGCAAAAAGTTTTTGGCATTTATATCCCCTGAAGCCGGTCAGGGGATGAGCTGTGATGACGGAAAAAGAAACTGTAGGCTCGTTATTCTGGTGAGCTCTCCCTAGGTTTTTCTTCATTAACTTCAGTCACCATCCCTGCCGAGATGGCAGGCGTCGTTAAGCGGGTAACAAGCTCGGCGCGCAGCGATTCCACCTTGTTAGCCGTTGCCTGGTAACTCTCGAAAGAGGAGATGCCAGAGCAGAGGATAAATTTCCCCATGGGATTGTAGGCGTACTCTTGCAGGGTCGATAGCGAGAGATCGTTAGGGCACTGCTTGATGTTTGCCTTGCCGGTTAAGATATCTGCATAACGGTTAGCGGTATCCTGTTGCTTTAACAGGGGCATGAGCAGGGTTTCGATAACCTTAGTGGTTAAATCGGCCTTTTCACCCGCCTCAAAAGATTGTGTCATCTTAGTCAGGAAGTGCCACTCGCCACGTTTGGCTCGATCAAGGGCTAGCACGTCTCCTGGAATAGGGGCCAGCCAGAGGCTAGGTAAGCTAGTATCCTCACCCTCTGTGCGCATTTGACTGATAAGCAGCTCACCCAGTTTCATGTGTTGTTTGAGCGCCGAGATGGCGAGGAATTTATTGCCCAGCATGTTGATCTGCATCGCGGCCTGCTGCCAGAACTGCATATCTTTGTTTATGGCGGTGATGAGGGAGGCTGAATTCGTGCCATTGATGTAGGCATCGACAAGAAACAGTTGCTGTGCAGCGATCAGATGTTGCATGGGTAGCAGATCGCTATACATGTTGAAGCGGGTATCATCCTGCCATTGACCGAGGGAGAGTAGGGTGCGGTAGCGCTCAATTAGCCAGGCATAGTCATCGAGTGTGGCCTTAAGTGTTTCTGGCTCGGCGAATAGGGGAGCACACTCATCGAGATAGTCTTCTTGTTTGAGGCAGTTGGGAATAGCCCATTCGGGGCGCTCGAATTTTACATGTGCCGTCTGTGTTGGCCTTTGCATGGCCTCTAGTTGTCTGAGCGCCTGATAGCGTTCAAGTCCGACCGCCATGGGGTCATTATCCTTCGGCGCATCAAAGCCAAAGGCGTAAAGATAAGGGTTGTTTTCCAGGTGCTGACTCAAGGCGGTCTCTTCGGCGTTCACCTGCTCAAGAAAGGCGCTGGCCTGCGCTGATGGCGCGCTATCTTGCAGATTGATCAGCAGCAAGATGAGATAGCCGCCGACGGGAATGAATAGCAGGGTAAATAAAATCCATTTCAGGGCACGAAAAAAGTGTCGCATTTCAAATCCTTGTGGCTTTTAACTTAGTGTCGACGGCAAAGGCCTCAGTTTATCAGAGTCTCTTAGCTGTGCAACAGCGCTATATTCACGGCGCAATAGGCTCGCCTCAGAGGTGCTTATGAAATGAAAAGCACGGCTAAAATATTGCCGCGCTTTGCTTGTAACCCGCCTAATGATCGCCAATTTTTGATCTATCTGGCTTAGCTCTGTAGTAACTCCTTGGCGTTGGCCAGGGTATTGTTGGTGATGACATCGCCACCAAGCAGGCGCGCCAACTCTTCGATACGCTGTCCCTTGTCCAGCGGCACCATAGAGGTCTCGGTTTGCCCCGCCTTGCTCTGCTTGTTGACGAACATATGCTGATGACCGTTGCCGGCGACCTGGGGCAGGTGGGTCACACACAGCACCTGGGTGGATTCGCCCAGGGCGCGCAGCATCTTGCCCACCACGGCGGCGGTCGGGCCTGAGATCCCAACGTCGACCTCGTCGAAGATGAGGGTCGGGGTGGCGACCTTCTTGGCGGTGATCACCTGGATGCCCAGACCGATACGCGACAGCTCGCCGCCCGAAGCTACCTTGGCGATGGGTTGCAGCGGCTGACCCGGGTTGGTGGTGACCTGAAACTCCACAGTATCGCAGCCGTTGGGGGACATCATCTCGGGGTTGAACTGCACATCGATGATAAACTTGCCCTTGGGCATGCTGAGTTCATGGATAGAGCGGGTAACCTGCTTGTCCAGCTCCTTGGCGTAACGCTGACGGCTCTGGCTGAGCTTCTGGGCGTGGGCGATGAAGCTATCGCGGCAGCTCTCGAGTTGCTGGGCGATCTCATCGAGCTTCTCCTCATCCGAGTCCAGCTCACTCAGCTCCTGGCTTAGTGCCTGATGATGCTGATAGAGATCTTTGGCGTTCACATGGTGCTTACGTGCCAGCATCATTATCTTCGACAGGCGTTGCTCCAGGGCGGCAAAATGATCTGGGTCCAGCTCCAACTTATCTAGGTAGCGTTGCAGCTCACTGCTACTCTCCTGTACCTGGATCAGGGCATCGTTAAGCATATTGCCCACCCCTTTCAGCTCAGGGTCGTAGCCTTCGAGCTCCTGGGCCTGATCCAGACACATGTTGAGCAGCGATTCTATGGCGCCCTCTTCGTTATCCTGCAGCAGGTAGAGGGTTCGCTGACAGGCTTGGATCAGGGCCGTGCCATTGGCCAGTTTCTTATGCTCGGCCTCTATCTCGTCGAACTCTTCTTCGCCCAGGGCGAATTCGTCGAGCTCTTCGACCTGATATTGCAGCAGCTGCTTGCGGGCGATGCGCTCATGTTGCGACTGTTGCAGCTGGCTCAGCTCCTTTTGGATCAGCTTGAAGCGCTGGTAGCTGGCGCTACAGGCCTCGAGCAACAACTTGTGGTTGGCATAGCTGTCGAGCAGAGTAAGTTGATGCTCACTCTTTAACATGGCGTGGTGGGCATGTTGGCCGTGAATGCCGATAAGCAGCTGGCCCAGGGAGCGCATCTGGTTGAGGGGCACAGGGTTACCGTTGATGTAGGCGCGTGAGCGACCGTCACTGCCTATGGTGCGGCGCAGGATACATTCGTCGTCTAGCTCAAGGTCATTGTCTTCTAGCCAACGTTTGGCCAGCGGGATATCGTTGAGGGCGAAGCGGGCACTGACTTCTGCCTTGCTCGCGCCCGGTCTGACGGTATTGGCATCGGCGCGATTGCCCAGGCACAAGCCTAAGGCATCGATGGCAATCGATTTTCCCGCGCCAGTTTCGCCTGTGATGCTGGTCATCCCAGACTTAAAGTCGAGTTCTAAAAAGCGGACAATGGCAAAGTTATTGATGCTGAGCTGACAAAGCATGATGACATCCTTTTACAAAGTACTGTATTCATGCACAGTATATACTGAATTTTTATACAGTAAATACCTGTGTGCTTTTTATCCATGAAAATAAGTTTTAGGCTCTGCAGTCCGACAAAACAAGCCTATCCGTTATAAAAAGCTTGCGGTGCCCGAGTCCAGCCAATGGCGCAGTAGCGGAATGGTGGCAAAGCTGAGCACTATCCCCAGGCTGATGGTTTGGGCGCTACTGGTGGCACCGACGTTGAATCTGTGGGCCAGCAGGTAGACGCTGGCGGCGGTAGGCAGGGCGGCCAGAATCACCCCCATCTGTAGCAGTTGTCCGCTAACTCCTAAGGTGCCCAGTAGCAGATAGGCCAGCAGGGGTTGTAGCAGCAGCTTACTCAGGTTAAGCATGGCCAGCTCGGCAAGGCGTGACTGAATGCCTGCGGCGTTTCTGCCCCCCTGATTGGCCTTGCACAGCACCATGCCGATGGCAAACAGGGCGCAGGGGCTGGAGGTCATGCCAAATTGCCGGATGATTTCGGCGATGGGGCGGTACAGCTCTATATGGGCGGCAGATATCGCTACGCCGGCCAGGCTTCCCAGTATGATGGGGTTTTGAATGAGGGCGAAAAACACCGTCTTGAGTGCGCTGTCTGTCTGTCCCTGAAACAGCGCCAGCTGGGCCAGCACTATGGCAAATACGGTTACCGATAAAAGGCTGGCCAAGGCGGCTGCGGCCAACGCCAGCTGATCGCCTGGAAACAGCATCATCATCAGCGGAATGCCGATGAAGGAGGTGTTACCAAAGGTGGTGTTGAGGGCGCGAATGGCCGCCAGGGGTTTATCCTTGGGCTGTAACCAGAGTGACAGCAGGCCGGTCAGCAGGTAGATAAGGGTCATGGCTAGGCTGTAGCCGCCAATAAATCCCCAGTTGGTGATCTCTTCGATCGGGGTCTCGGCCAGCACTATCATCATAATCGCCGGAAAGGCGATGTAATAGACATACTGATTGAGGACGTTGTCGCTGCCCTCGGGCAGTAGTCGCGCCTTTTGCACGATAAAGCCGGTGACCATGATGCCAAACACGACAAAGAGTGGCGAGAGAGTGGTTAACATAGGGAGACTACTTCCTTGGCTTGGATCCGAGCGGTGATAAACCGAATACGCCGTTAGGGTATCACTTTGCCCGCCGCGTCCCTATAACGCTAAAGTCTAATGCTTGGGGCCGGAACGCCGATGGAGTGGCTTAGGTGGCGGCAATATCCCCAGCTCCTGATAGAAATGGATCTGGCGCCTGAGCTCAAACAGGGAGCCGACGCGTCGCTGCTCCCCTATGGTGAGGCACCAGGTATTTGTTAACCCATCTGGGTTGGTGAGCACAAATCCCTGGTAGATAAGTTTGCGCATTGGTTAGGCGCCTACTGAGATCCCTATGTTGGAAACGCCTGTCTGCACTAACTCCTTGCGCAGCGCCTTGACGAAGTCGGCGGTGATCTTAGGGTTCTCTTCGATGATCTCCAGCAAGGATGCCTGAAGTGCCTTCTCTTCCTGCATCACCTCGTGATTGAAGATATGATCATCCAGTGCTTCTTCATCCATCTCTTCTTCGAGTGTGGCCTCGATATAGTTAGCCACTGTGGCGGAGGAGAGCTTGCTGATGTTGGTGATGTCGTCTTCCACCTTGCTCTGAATGGCGCTAAGCAGTGAGGTGAGGGCGACGGCGGCGTCCATGGCCGGATAGACGCCGTAGACGTCGAAATCGCTCGGCTCTGGCGTGTTGAGATCCAGTCGCTCGAGGTAGAGATCGATATTCAGTTTCAGCTTCTGATCGTACATGGATTGCCATAGCAGGTTGAGCACGGTATCGAGCACCTGTGGGTCGCCAAATTCGCAGACCTCGCTGAACAGCTGGTAGTTAGGGTACATGCGTTGGCAAAGGGCGATGGCGAACAGCTTCTTCTGTTCTGGTTCGAGGGCCTTGAGGCGCTTGAAAAACCCGGGTTTATTACTCATCGATCACATCCATAGATAACTGGGCTATTACTTGATTTGTGGCCGATTCTACCTTAGAAAGCTCGTCAAGTAACTCAAGTATTTCCGGCTCGACCAGATCGACACTGGCATTTTGCTTGAGTGACTGTTCAATCTCTCGACAGAGTCGCTGAGTGGTCGGTACGCCGCAGTAGCAGCTGGCGCCGTGGAGCTTGTGCACATGACTGACCATGGCCTGGCTGTCCTGACGCTCGAGGGCGCCCGAGATGTGCTCACGGGTCTCGGGCAGGGAGTCGACCAGCATCTGCAGCATCTCCAGCGCCAGACTGGTTTTCTGGTTGGCTTGGGTCAGGCAGAGATCCCAATTGAGGGTGTGCTGGTCGAAGTGGGTAAACTGCGGCCGGGTCTTCCAGCGGCTGATCACACTCTTCAGCGCCGCCTCATCGATTGGCTTGGGCAGGTAACCATCCATGCCGCTCTGATCGATGCGCTCGCGCTCCTCAGCGATGGCGTGGGCGGTCACGGCGACAATCGGCGTATTGCGATTGAGTGAATGCTCACGTATCTGCTTGGTGGCGCTAAAGCCGTCGGTGCCCGGCATCTGAATATCCATGAAGATGAGATCGAAGCTCTTGGCCTTGGCGATCTCCACCGCCTCCTGGCCGTTGTCTGTGACCGTCACCTGAGTAACCAGCTCCTTGAGCAGCGTCTTAATCAGCTTGAGGTTGGCGGGGTTATCGTCCACCGCCAGCACGCTCATGGGTTCGCGCTCCTGGGTTTCTTTGACCGCTTCCTGGAAAGGCATGGCCTCATATTGGGCGCGGTGAGGATTGATCAGGGTGACGGCCAGGGCGCGCTCGCCCACCGGCGCCTGCATCACCTTGTCCACATTGGGCTGGATCAGGCTCATCTTGGCGGCGCTGTCTGTGCTGCTACACAGGTAAAGGGTGTAGTCGCTGATCTTGGCTATCTTATTGAGCACGTTTAACAGGTTAGGACTGCTGGCCAAATCGTTGCAGCTGATGATGGCGTAGTCGAAGTGGCGGCCTTCTTCGCCGGCCACCCGGGCCAGATCTTCGGCAGTGGTTATACTGATATTTTGCATGCCCCAGTGGCTAAGCAGGCTTTCATGGACCTTGCGTGATAGCTCCCGCGGCTCGAACAAGAGCACCGTCTTGTCGATGAGGTTGTCGGTTTCCAGCGGCTGGCTGATGGGGTAGGGACTCAGCTTGAGGGGCAGGGTGAACCAGAAGGTCGAGCCTTTACCCGGCGCCGAGATACAGCCGATCTGGCCGCCCATGCGGTTGATCAGACGCTTGGTGATGATAAGCCCGAGGCCAGTGCCGCCGAAGCGACGCGAGATAGAGGAGTCTGCCTGGCCGAAGGCCTGGAACAGCTGAGCCTGGTGGGGCTTGTCTATGCCTATGCCTGTGTCGGTGATCTCGCAGCGCACGTTGACCTTCTCGGCCTCTTCGCTGGTCAGGCGCATCTTGAGGTGCACGCTGCCGCTGTCGGTAAACTTGATGGCGTTGCCCACCAGGTTTGTGATCACCTGGCTGACCCGCAGGGCATCGCCTGAGACGTTGTCGTTGATGCTAGGCTCGATATCTACCACCAGCTCGAGATCTTTCTCCTTGGCGCTGTTGGCCAGCAGAGAGATAGTGTCGTCAATCACCTCACGCAGGGCAAAGGGCATGTTCTCCAGCTCCATCTTGCCCGCCTCCAGCTTAGAGAAGTCGAGGATGTCGTTGATGATCCCCAATAGGTTGGTGGCGCTCTTCTCGATAGTCTTGATGTAGTCCTGCTGACTGGCGTGTAGCGGCGTCTTCAATAGCTGTTTGGCGAAGCCGATCACCCCGTTAAGGGGCGTGCGCAGCTCGTGGGACATGTTGGCCAAGAACTCTGACTTGATGCGGCTGGCCTCCAGGGCGCGCTTCTTGGCGAGATCCAACTCGACGTTTTGGATCTCTATCTGCTCCAGGGTCTCGCGCAAGTCTGAGGTGGCCTGATCGATATTTTGCTGCATCTCCTCATGGTACTCCGACAAGGAGCCCGCCATGGCATTGATGCCCCGCTTGAGCAGGTCCAGCTCACCAATCAGGTTACCGTCTACCCTAGTGTCCAGCTTGCCTTCGCGGATCTTGGCCACCACCCGCACCATCTCTGTGATGGGGTGGGTGACGTTTTTGACCAGGCGGAAGGTAAACAGTAGGTTCAGCTGCACCCCGATCAGGACTATGATGAAGGCGGCCACCGCGGCCCTGTGCTGCTCCAGCAGGGCGTTCTCCTTGTTGAGCAGCACGGCGATATAGCCGAGCTTGGCGGAGTTGACCTGCTGGGCCATGGAGTTGCTGTCGTAGGGGCTGACCACAAGCTCGCGCTGACTGGAGAAGATGGGGCTGCGCATGATGATGCTGTCGCCAAACTGCTCCACCTCTGTGGTCTGCAGCGAGTCGATGGGCTCGTTGTAGCGCATAAACTCGTGGCTCTTATAGTGATGCGAGGTCACTATCACCCGGTTGTTGGTGTCGAAGATAGCAATAAATTGCACTAGGTTGGACTTATTGAGCTGCACCGAGGTGATCAGGCGTTTGGTGGTCTCGAAGTTTTTGGTTTCCAGGCCTATCTCGGCGGAGATGGCCAGCGGCTCGATGATATTGCCGCCACGTTCGATTAAGCTTTCTTCCAGCTCATAGAAACGATTTATGGTAAAATAGCTGCCAAGCAAAATACCAACCAAAATAGTGGGCGCTAAGGCCAGCACGAGAACCCAGGCTCTCAGGCTGTATTTAGTCATATTGTCTGCACTATTCATTGAGTTGGTATTATTTATCTACGATGGATATAGGTTACATTAGACTGCCAGACTTTGTGCAGTCTTTACTAGTATTTTTATTGTTTTAGAGGCCTAAATGGCACAATTTTATAAAGCTAAACCCCGCAAGACACAACAAACCCAGGCCAAGCAAAGTTTCCATGTTAGCCAGTTGGATCATCTGGGGGCGGGGATAGCAGAACATCAGGGAAAAATCGTCTTTATTCCCGGCGCCCTGCCGGATGAAACGGTCACCGCGCAGATAGTCGAGCAGAAGAAGCGTCATGCCAAGGCCAAGCTGATTAAGGTAGAGAGCGCCAGCGCCGCGCGTATAGAACCTAGCTGCCCTTACTATGGTCGCTGCGGCGGCTGTGACCTGCAGCATCTTGAGCTCTCTGCCCAGCGTGATGCCAAGCAGGCGGCGCTCGAAAACCTGATCAACAAGATGGGCCGCACCCAGCCTCAGATCATGAGCGAGCCGCTAAGCGGCGAAGGCTGGCATTATCGTCGCCGCGCCCGTCTGGCGACGCAGTACCTGCGTGATACAAAGCAGCTCAACCTCGGTTTTCGCGCCCTGGCCAGCAGCGAGGTGGTTAATATTGACGCCTGCCCTGTGCTGGCAAAATCATTGTCTGAGCTTATCGCGCCGTTGAATCAATGCCTCAATCGACTCAGTGCCAAGCGTAGCCTGGGCCATGTGGAGCTGTTGTCTGTGGATTCTGGCCCATGCGTGGTGCTACGTATCACCAGCCCCCTGAACGATAAAGATAAGGCGCTGCTAGCTAGCTTTGGCGAGCAGTATAAGGTGAGGCTTGTCTTACTCGATGATGACGGCAAGCTTGAGACCCTCTGGGGTGACGAGGGCCTGCCCTTCTATACCCTGGAGGATGGCAGTTCGCTTGGCTTCTCGCCGGGCAACTTCATTCAGGTCAATGGCGAGATCAATCAACAGATGGTGACCCAGGCGATCGACTGGCTGCAGATTCAGCCGGGCGAGCGGGTGCTGGATCTCTTCTGCGGGGTGGGCAACTTTACCCTGCCATTGGCCAAGGCGGGCGCCCAGGTAGTGGGCGTCGAGGGGGTCGAGGCCATGGTGGCGCAGGCAAGACGCAATGCGACCATGAGCGGTGTCGAGGGAGCCGAGTTCTATCACGGAGATCTCAGCGCAGACCTATCCGCAGCCCCTTGGCTTGGCCGCATCGACAAGTTACTGCTGGATCCTGCCAGAGCCGGCGCCTATGAGAGTCTACAATGGTTAAAGAAGATGAAGCCCAAGGCGATCGTCTATATCTCCTGTAATCCTGTGAGTCTGGCCAGAGATTGTGAGCCGCTGCTGGCACAGGGGTATCAGCTTAGTCGCCTGGGACTCATCGATATGTTCCCTCAGACCCATCACATTGAGGCCATGGCCTTGTTTGAGTTGGAGAAATAGTTAGGCCGAGCGGCCAAATAGTCGCCGACTATCAATTGACATTGGCGGGGGAATCCCCAAGATAGTGAGTTTGGTATTGGCGATGTCAGCCAGCGTGGTTTGGATGACGTAACAGGTCGAGCAATATTTAGGGGCAAGCACTTAAGTTTAAGGACATGCAGTAGATGGTATCTGTTAGAGAAGCACATTTTAAAGACACAGATTTTCAATTGACTGAATGGGTTAATCGTTATCTGAGTGACGCCGATGACGCCAGCACCTTACTTGCGCTAATAAAGCAGGTAGAGGCCCTGGTGGCGAAACATGATGCTAACGATACCTTGCTGATCGGCCGCGCCCGCGAGCTGATTGAGATCTTAGCGCCGCTCAACATGGATATCGAGACCCTGCAGGCGGCGGTGATCTTCGTGGTGTTCGACGCTGGCCTCATGACTGAGGAGCAGATGCTGGAGCTGTTTGGCGATAAGCTCACCACGCTAGTGAATAGCGTGGTGACCATGAATGCCATCGGCGCCCTCAAGGTCAACGAGCAGAGCCGTAACGCCGAGCCCCAGATAGATAACATCCGCAAGATGCTGCTGGCCATGGTGGAAGATGTGCGCGCCGTGGTGATCAAGTTGGCCGAGCGTATTTGCCTGCTGCGGGAAGTGAAAAATGCCGACGAGGAGACCCGTGTGCTGCTGGCGCGGGAGATTGCCGACATCTACGCGCCGTTGGCCAACCGCCTGGGCATAGGCCAGCTCAAGTGGGAGCTGGAAGATATCTCCTTCCGTTATCTGCATCCTGACACCTATAAAGACATTGCCAAGCAGCTCGATGGCAAGCGGATGGATCGTGAGATCTACATAGAGAACTTCGTCAATCAGCTGCAGCAGCGCCTGGACGAGGAGCAGATCCGCGCCAAGGTCTACGGCAGGCCCAAACATATCTACAGCATCTGGAAGAAGATGCGTGGCAAAGATCTCACCTTCGATGAGCTGTTTGACGTGCGTGCCGTGCGTATCGTCACCGAGCGCCTGCAGGATTGTTACGGCGCACTGGGTGTGGTGCATACCCTTTGGCATCATATTCCCAAAGAGTTCGACGACTATGTCGCCAACCCTAAGCCCAATGGCTATCAGTCTATTCATACCATAGTAGTGGGCCCAGAGGGCAAGACGGTGGAGATCCAGATCCGCACCGAGCAGATGCATGAAGATGCCGAGCTAGGGGTGGCCGCCCACTGGAAATATAAAGAGGGCACCACAGGCAAGCAGAGCGGCTACGAAGAGAAGATCAACTGGCTGCGTAAGATCCTGCAGTGGCAGGAAGATGTGGCCGAGAGTGGCAACTTGGTGGATGAGGTTCGCAGTCAGGTGTTTGAAGACAGAGCCTATGTCTTCACCCCGAATGGCGACGTGGTGGACTTGCCCATGGGCTCCACCGTACTGGATTTCGCCTACTATATTCACTCACAGGTAGGCCATAAGTGTATCGGCGCCAAGGTCGATGGCCGCATCGTGCCCTTTACCTATCAGGTGGAGACGGGGGAGCGGGTCGAGATCATCACCTCCAAGCATCCTAACCCTAAGCGGGATTGGCTTAATCCTAACCTGGGTTATATCAAGGCGTCGCGTACCCGCTCTAAGATCCAGCACTGGTTCAAGCAGCAAGACAGAGACAAGAATATCGTCGCCGGACGCGAGATGCTCGAGGCCGAGCTGGCACGTTCCGGCCTGACCCTGAAAGATGCCCACAGCGCGGTGGAGCGTTTCAACATGGTGGGGATGGATGACCTGCTAGCCGGTATCGGCGGCGGCGACGTTCGCCTCAACCAGGTGGTTAACCATGTGCAGAGCCGGATGCGGGTCAACGAGGTCTCCGAAGAGGAGGCGCTGGAAGATCTGCTGAAGAAGAACCAGGCGCGTGCCACAGGCAAGGGCAAGGGCCAGGTCGAGGTTAATGGTGTCGGTAACCTGCTCAGCCATATCGCCAAGTGCTGCCAGCCGGTGCCTGGGGATGAGATCTTCGGTTTCATCACCAAGGGTAGGGGGATCTCTGTGCACAGGGCCGACTGCGAGCAGGTTAAAGAACTGATGCGGGTGCACCCTGAACGCAGCGTCGATGTGGTCTGGGGTGAAAACTACTCAGGTGGCTATAAACTTAAGCTCAAGGTGCTGGCCAATGACCGTAGCGGTCTGCTGAGAGACCTCACCTCTGTGTTGGCGGCGGAGAAATCTAACGTGTTGGCCATGAGCTCATCGTCGGATGTGAAGACCCAGACGGCGGCTATCGAGCTGGAGCTCGAGCTGTATAACCTGGAAGGTCTATCCAGGGTGATCGCCAAGCTGTCTCAGGTGGCTGGCGTCATCGAAGCGCGACGTCTCTAACCGCGCGGTAAGCCTGTCTATCGCAGCGCAGATAAAAAGCAGAAAGTTCACAGATGATAAGAGTAAGAGGCGGCCCTGGCCGCCTTTTTGATGAGGTAAGCGATGCAGAGCAAATCAGACATCCAAAGGCTCCTGACCATCATGGAGCGGCTAAGAGACCCAGAAACGGGTTGCCCTTGGGACAAGGCCCAGAGTTATCAGACCATAGTGCCCTTTACCCTGGAAGAAGCCTTTGAGGTGGCCGATACTATAGAGCGCGGCGCCCTGGATGAGTTGCCCGGTGAGCTTGGGGATCTATTGTTTCAGGTGATCTTCTATTGCCAGCTGGGCAAGGAGCAGGGCAGGTTCGACTTCGACCAGGTGGTGGAGAAGATCTGTACTAAGCTCACCGAGCGTCATCCCCATGTGTTTGGCGAGATGACTCAGGCATCCAGTGAATCGGTGCGTGAAACCTGGGAGAGCATCAAGGCCAAGGAGCGCAAAGGGCGCTCGCTACATTCGGTGCTCGATGATATTCCGCGCTCACTGCCGGCCCTGACCCGCGCCGCCAAGGTGCAGCGCAGGGTGGCGACCGTGGGTTTCGACTGGAATGACTTAGGGCCTGTGGTGGCCAAGATCCACGAAGAGATCGACGAGGTAATGGTGGAGGTTGCCGCCCAGGACAGAGACAAGATGGAAGATGAGCTGGGAGACCTGCTGTTTGCCGTGGTGAATCTGGCCAGACATCTCAAGCTGGACCCAGAGCAGGCGCTGCGCCGGGCGACCAATAAGTTCGAACATCGCTTTCGTGGCGTCGAGGCCTTAGCAGCCCAGTCGGGTAAAGCGATGCAGGAGCATAGCCTCACTGAACTGGACGCCTATTGGGAGCAAGTCAAGCGAAATGATCCCCTAAAAGGCTAAAATAGTTGCCGTTACCTATTTGTCGAATCCAAAGGGCTTTGATATAATAACGCCCCGTCCTAGTGCTTTCTTACAAGCACATATTTCCAACTCATTTTCTCAGGTTCAGCATGACTACAAGGTATATCTTCGTTACTGGTGGCGTGGTTTCATCACTAGGTAAAGGCATTGCAGCAGCATCATTGGCGGCAATTTTAGAGGCTCGGGGCCTTAACGTAACCATTATGAAGCTGGATCCTTATATTAACTTGGATCCGGGTACCATGAGCCCAACCCAGCACGGTGAAGTATTCGTCACCGAAGATGGCGCTGAAACTGACCTCGACCTGGGTCACTACGAACGTTTCATCCGTACCAAGATGAACCGTCGTAACAATTTCACCACGGGTCGTATCTATGAGGAAGTGTTGCGCAAAGAGCGTCGTGGCGACTACCTAGGGGCCACCATTCAGGTGATCCCACACATCACCAACGCGATTAAAGAGAAAGTGCTTGAGGGCGGAGAAGGGCACGACGTGGCGATCGTTGAGATCGGCGGCACCGTAGGTGATATCGAGTCATTGCCTTTCCTTGAGTCTATTCGTCAGTTGGGCGTAGAACTTGGCCGTGATCGTACTCTGTTTATGCATTTGACCCTGGTGCCTTTCCTGGGCGCGGCGGGCGAAGTGAAGACCAAGCCGACACAACACTCGGTGAAAGAGCTGCGTTCAATCGGTATCGCGCCAGACGTACTGGTTTGCCGTGGTGACCGTGCGATTCCGTCTAACGAGAAGGCGAAGATCTCGCTATTCTGTAACGTTGAAGAACGCGCCGTGATCTCGCTGAAAGATGTCGATAGCATCTACAAGATCCCGGCACTGCTGAAGGCGCAAGGCTTGGACGATCTGGTCACCAAGCGTTTCGGCCTTGAGTGCAGAGAAGCCGACCTGTCTGAGTGGGAAAATGTTATCTATCAAGAAGCCAACCCAACCGGTGAAGTCACTATCGGTATGGTGGGCAAGTACACCGAACTGCCAGATGCTTACAAGTCGGTGAACGAAGCGCTGAAACATGCCGGCCTGTTTAACCGCGTGTCGGTCAACATCAAGTATATCGATTCACAAAACATCGAAGCCAAGGGCACAGAAGTGCTGGAAGGCCTTGACGGTATCCTGGTACCGGGCGGCTTCGGTGAGCGCGGCGTCGAAGGCAAGATCATGGCGGCCCAGTATGCCCGTGAGAACAACCTGCCTTATTTCGGTATCTGTCTGGGTATGCAGGTTGCACTGATCGAGTTTGCGCGCCACGTGGCTGGTTTAGAAAATGCGCATTCAACCGAGTTCAACAAAGACACGCCGCATCCAGTTGTGGGCTTGATCACAGAATGGATTGACGAAAAAGGTAATATCGAGCAACGTCATGAAGAATCAGATCTCGGTGGCACCATGCGCCTAGGCGCGCAGCTGTGTCATCTGATCGAAGGTACTAAGGCGGCAGAAGCCTACAAGGGACTGACCTGTGTAGAGCGTCACCGTCACCGTTACGAAGTGAACAACACATACAGAGAACGTTTAGAGAAAGCCGGCTTGGTATTCAGCGGTCTGTCGACAGATCGTCAGCTGGTTGAAATGATTGAACTCCCTAACCACCCATGGTTCGTGGCGGGTCAGTTCCACCCTGAATTTACATCAACGCCTCGCGATGGTCAGCCATTGTTCCAAGGTTTCGTTGCTGCAGCCGTTGCGTACCAAAAACGCGATTTAGGCTAATCTTTATACAAGGGCCGCTTCCGACTCTCGGAGGCGGCTTTTTTGTTTCAGATGATGTAAATTTAGCGATAAGAATTTTAGTTTTGCATTAACTTTTAAACTTAAATCTTAAACTTAAAGTCGAGGAAATTATGGCTAAAATTATCAATGTCATTGGTCGCGAGATCATGGATTCACGCGGTAACCCAACGGTTGAAGCGGAAGTGCATCTAGATGGCGGTTTCGTAGGCATGGCAGCTGCTCCATCTGGCGCATCTACCGGTAGCCGCGAAGCACTAGAGCTGCGTGATGGTGACAAGAGCCGTTACATGGGTAAAGGCGTTTTGACCGCTGTGGCTAACATCAATGGTCAGATCCGTGATGCCCTAATGGGTAAAGATGCGACGGCACAAGCCGAGCTGGATCAAATCATGATCGACCTAGATGGCACTGAAAACAAAGACAAGCTGGGCGCGAACGCTATCCTGGCCGTGTCTCTGGCTGCCGCTAAAGCCGCTGCTGCTTTCAAAGGCATGCCGCTGTACGCGCACATCGCCGAGCTAAACGGCACTCCTGGCCAGTACTCTATGCCTGTGCCTATGATGAACATCCTTAACGGTGGTGAGCACGCCGACAACAACGTTGATATCCAAGAGTTCATGGTTCAGCCTGTTGGTGCTAAGAGCTTCCGTGAAGCGCTACGCATGGGCGCCGAGATCTTCCACAACCTGAAGAAGGTTCTGCAAGAGAAGGGTCTTAACACTGCAGTGGGTGATGAAGGTGGTTTCGCGCCAAACCTGGCCTCTAACGCCGATGCACTAGCTGTTATCAAGGTTGCGGTAGAAAAAGCCGGTTACAAGCTGGGTGAAGACGTGACACTGGCCCTTGACTGTGCAGCCTCTGAATTCTACAAAGACGGTCAATATGACTTGTCTGGCGAGGGCAAGGTATTTGACTCAAACGGTTTCTCTGACTTCCTGAAGTCACTGACCGAAGAGTACCCAATCGTGTCTATCGAAGATGGCTTGGACGAGTCAGATTGGGATGGCTGGGCTTACCAGACTCAAATCCTCGGCGACAAGATTCAACTAGTGGGTGACGATCTGTTCGTAACCAACACTAAGATCCTGAGCCGCGGTATCGAGAACAAGATCGCTAACTCTATCCTGATCAAGTTCAACCAGATTGGTTCTCTGACCGAGACGCTGGCGGCAATCCGCATGGCGAAAGACGCTGGTTACACTGTCGTTATCTCTCACCGTAGCGGCGAGACCGAAGATGCGACCATCGCTGATCTGGCGGTAGCGACTGCGGCTGGCCAAATCAAGACAGGTTCGCTGTGTCGTAGTGACCGTGTTGCTAAGTACAACCAACTGCTACGTATCGAAGAGCAGTTAGGTGAAAAAGCACCTTACAAGGGTCGTAGCGAGATCAAAGGCCAAGCATAACCGAGTTTTTACGGTTAATTTGGTAAAAGGCCACCACTTGGTGGCCTTTTTTGTTGTAATATCAGTTCAGCCTTTTAACAGAGATAAAGCCCATTAAGGATGAAGCGACTTCTTATCGCCATGTTTGTGCTGCTTGGTCTGCTCCAGTATCGACTCTGGTGGGGACAAAATAGCC
This sequence comes from Shewanella alkalitolerans, assembly GCF_019457575.1. Taxonomy (NCBI): domain Bacteria; kingdom Pseudomonadati; phylum Pseudomonadota; class Gammaproteobacteria; order Alteromonadales; family Shewanellaceae; genus Shewanella; species Shewanella alkalitolerans. The sequence continues at coordinate 1,363,366 of NZ_CP080422.1, forward strand.
TTCCCGAATCTTTTCAGCTGCAGGAACAGATCAAGTTGCAGCGCGAGAGTAACGCCAAACTCATCGAACGAAATCAGGTACTCAAAGAAGAGATTCTCGACCTTAGACGCGGTACCGAGGCGCTGGAAGAACGTGCCCGTAACGAGCTGGGGATGGTGAAACAGGGAGAGACCTTCTTTCGCGTAGTGGGTGAGCCTCAGCGTAAAGCCGAGATCGGCGAGCAATAGACTCAGCCGGTTTCGCCTTAAAGTGACACGAGTTAACATCTATGATTAGTCGCATACAAGAGCTGGTTGCTATTGTGCCCGCCGCCGGGATCGGCGCGCGAATGGGCGCCGAGATCCCCAAGCAATATCTGATGTTAAATCATCAACCTATCCTGGCGCACACCCTAGATCGCCTGCTGGAACATCCACGCATCGACAAGGTGATTATTGCCCTAAGCCCTGAAGATACCCATTTCGCCAAGCTGAGCCAGGCGAGCCACCCCAAGCTGATGACAGTTATCGGCGGCAAAGAGCGCGCCGATTCTGTGCTGAGCGCCCTCAAGGTTGCATCTCAATCTGCCTGGGCGCTTGTGCATGACGCGGCCCGTCCCTGCTTAAGTGCGGCCGATATCGATAAGCTGATCGCTGCCTGTGAGACAGAAACAGGCCATCAGCAGGGCGCCATCCTCGCCATGCCGGTACGCGACACCATGAAGCGTTCAGGTAAAGGCGGCGCGATACAAGAGACGGTATGCCGGGAGAATCTCTGGCACGCGCTCACTCCCCAGCTGTTTCCCGTGACCAGTCTCAAGCAGAATCTGGCTGATGCCCTGGTGGCGCAGGTTGCCATTACCGATGAGGCCTCGGCGATGGAGTGGGCCGGTGGCCAGCCGCAGTTGGTAAGCGGTCGTTTCGATAACATCAAGGTGACCCATCCAGAGGATCTGCAACTGGCGGCGCTCTATCTACAGGCGGCCGCTAGTGACCCCAATTCCAGTACAGGTGAATGACAGATGAATATACGTATCGGCCATGGTTTCGATGTGCATAAATTTGGCGGCGAGTTGCCGCTGATCTTAGGCGGCGTTGAAGTCCCCTATGACACTGGCCTGGTGGCCCATTCGGATGGCGATGTGGTGCTGCATGCCATCTCAGATGCGATTCTCGGCGCCATGGCGCTCGGGGATATCGGCAAACATTTTCCCGATACCGACCCAGACTTTAAGGGGGCCGACAGCCGGGTGCTGCTACGTCACTGCTACCAATTGGCGCTGGATAAGGACTTTAGGCTGGGTAACCTGGATGTCACTATTATTGCCCAGGCGCCTAAGATGCTGCCGCACATTCAGGCGATACGCGAGTGTCTGAGCGCGGATCTTGAGAGCGACATAGAGGCGATCAACGTCAAGGCCACCACCACAGAGAAGCTTGGCTTTACCGGACGCAAAGAGGGGATAGCGGTGGAAGCCGTGGTGCTGATGTGCGCCGTCCCGAGATAAGAGAGAGTTATGACCCCACTACATTATTTGCATGGCCAGCCCAAGGCGAGCGCCGACTTAAGAACCTTCAACAGCGATTTTATCGTGCAGGAGATCTTGCCATTTCTTCCTACGGGCGAGGGCGAGCACCACATGCTGCACATCCGCAAGGAGGGGTTAAACACCGCGGATGTGGCGCGCATGCTCTCAAGCTTTGCCGGCGTGCATCCAAAAGAGGTGACCTTCGCCGGCCAGAAAGACAGACACGCCATCACAGAGCAGTGGTTTGGGGTGCGTATTCCCGGCAAGAGCATGCCAGACTGGCAGTCGCTCAATAGCGAGCAGCTTACTGTGCTATCAAGCGCCCGTCACGGCAAGAAGCTGCGCACCGGCGCCCTGGCGGGTAACCGCTTCACCCTGACACTAAGGGCCGTGTCTGACATGGACGCACTGGTGCGGCGCATCGAGCTGATTAAAGCCACTGGCGTGCCTAACTATTTTGGCGAGCAGCGCTTCGGTCATGACGGAAAGAACCTGATTTTCGGTCGTCAGATGCTCTCGGGCAAAAAGAAGGTGAAAGACAGAAACAAGCGCAGCATCTATCTCTCGGCGGTGCGCTCGTATCTCTTCAATCAGGTAGTGAGTGAGCGACTTCGTCTACATGAGCTCAATACACTCGATGGTGACTGTGTGATGCTGGCCGGCAGCAAGAGCTACTTCGTGGCCAATCCCTGGGATGAAGCGCTTCATGGTCGTCTGGCGGAAAGCGATATTCAACTCTCGGCGCCCATGTGGGGCCGGGGCCAGGCATTGAGTGAGGCAGAGGCGTTAGCCTTCGAGCAGGGCGTTTGCGGTCAGTATCCTGAGGATCTTGCCGGCCTCGAGCAGGCGGGGCTCAATCAGGAGCGCCGCCCGCTGCTTCTCGCGCCGCAGCAGCTAAGCTATGAGATCCAGGATGACACCATAGTGATTAAGTTCGCCCTGCCGGCCGGCAGCTTTGCCACCTCTGTGCTGCGGGAACTGGTGAATTATCAAGATGTCAAAGAGCGGGAATATCAGGCCAGAAAGGCCGCAGCGAGCGAGCAAGCCCATGATTAAGATATTGGTAAGCAATGACGATGGCATCACGGCGCCGGGGATCGCGGCGCTGTCCAATGCCCTGGCGAAGCACTATGAGGTGATGACGGTCGGTCCGGATCGCAACTGTTCGGGTGCCAGCAACTCGTTAACCTTGACTAACCCTTTGCGAATTAATAAGTTAGATAATGGTTATATTTCCGTCAGTGGCACGCCGACCGATTGCGTGCATCTGGCGATTCGCGAGTTTTATGCCCATGAACCGGATATCGTGGTTTCTGGCATCAATGCCGGGGCCAACATGGGGGATGATACCCTCTATTCCGGCACGGTTGCGGCGGCGATGGAGGGGCGTTTTCTGGGCTTGCCGGCGATTGCCATCTCTCTGGTGGGCCGAGAGCTGAAGCACTATGACACGGCGGCCTACTATGCCTGTAAGATAGTGGCGGGTCTGATCGATAGCCCTATCGCATCGGATCAGATCTTAAATGTGAATGTGCCGGATCTACCGCTCGATGAGATCAAGGGCATTAGAGTTACCCGTCTGGGCGCCAGACACAGGGCCGAAGGCATGGTGCGTATGCAAGACCCTGCCGGACGGGAGATATTCTGGCTCGGCCCGCCGGGTGAAGAGCAAGATGCCAGCGAAGGCACAGATTTTCATGCCGTGGCCAACGGCTATGTGTCAGTGACCCCCTTGACGGTGGACCTGACCGCGTTTGAACAAGTACCAAAGATAAAGCAATGGATAGAGCAATTATGAATGGGGTAGCCACTACAGCGGCATTGAATCTGGCACGTCACCTTCAGGGGGCGGGGATAACTAATGCCGAAGTCTTAGCTGTGGTGGCGAAAACGCCAAGAGAATTGTTTCTCGATGCGGCCCTAGGGCATAAGGCTTATGAAAATACTGCTCTGCCCATAGGACAGGGGCAAACCATCTCTCAGCCCTATATCGTGGCGCGTATGACTGAACTTTTGTTAGAGTCGCGTCCCAAAAGGGTGCTGGAGATAGGCACAGGCTCAGGCTATCAGGCGGCCATCCTGGCGCAGTTGGTGGGTGAGCTCTGCACGGTTGAGCGGATCAAGAGTCTGCAGATCCAGGCGCGCCAGCGTCTCAAGCGGCTCGATCTGCATAATGTCTCCTTTAAGTATGGCGACGGCTGGCAGGGCTGGGCCAACAAGGGCCCCTTCGACGCCATCATGGTGACGGCGGCGGCCAGCAGTGTGCCGCAGGCGTTGCTGCAGCAACTGGCGGACGGTGGCGTGCTGGTGATCCCTGTCGGCGAGGAGACACAGCAACTGATGCGTGTGGTTCGCATGGGCGATCAATTTCATTCCCAGACCATAGAGATGGTGAAGTTTGTGCCTTTGGTCAACGGTGAACTCGCCTAGTGGTGGCTGTCATCTGGTGCGCCGACGCTAAGGGAATAGGGGAGCCGCTATGCTAAGCGCCCCGAGTCGGTTGAGGTTTTGTCAAAAGCCAATAGGCATACTGTGCGCCATACTGCTCAGCTGTCTGCTGAGCGCCTGTAGTTTTCAGGCCCATACACCCGCTCCCGTGGTGAACGTCAACTCGCCGGTGAAGAAAGCCTATAAAAAGGGGGGCCTCACCTCCGACCACTACAAGGTCAAGCGCGGCGATACCCTCTATTCGATCGCCTGGGCGGCCAACAAAGATTTTGCCGAAATTGCCCGATATAACGGGCTTCGCAAGCCCTATACCATCTATCCTGGGCAGGTTTTAAAGCTTAAATCGACAAACGCTGTTACAAATAGCAAAACCCAGCGTAGCACTCAGGTATCGAGTAAGAAAACGCAACAAAATACAGCTAAAAACCAACCTAAACAAACAGTTAAGTCTAGCCAGCAGGCTGCTGGCAGTAAAACGGCACCGGCGAAAAAATCGCTTGATCGGGGCGATAAATCTGCGTACACTGTAACAACTGGTCAACAAAATGTTAACGGCGTTATCCACAAGCCCAGTAGCACCCTACCCAAGAAGGTCCAGCGCTGGCATTGGCCCGTTAAAGGCAAGTTGATCGGCACATTCTCTACCAAGGAACAAGGTAATAAAGGGATTAAGATCGCAGGATCCCGAGGCGATCGCATTCAGGCCGCCGCCGATGGGCGAGTGGTGTATGCAGGAAATGCGCTAAGGGGATACGGCAATCTGGTGATCATTAAGCATAGCGATGACTATCTCAGTGCTTATGCTCATGCCGATAAGATCTTAGTAAAAGAGAAGCAGTTCGTTACCGCGGGACAGACGGTGGCGAAAATGGGACAAACGGGTACCAATAGGGTGATGCTGCATTTCGAGATACGGTATCACGGCAAATCCGTCGACCCACTTAAATTTTTGCCTAAATCATAATTTTATAGGCGCCATTTTGGCAATTGGAGGACAGTAAAGTGCAGTAAATTAGCATGTAAAATTTGGGAGAGTATATTATGGGTCGTAAACAATCTACCGCCGTGGCGGAGCCCTTAGTGGACTTGTCTAAGAATGAGTCTGATCTATCAGTGACCAACAGCAAGGAGGTTTTGAAAGACGCAGAACTAGAACAGCAAGTACAAGATGACTTACAAAAGAACTTAGATGCCACTCAGCTGTATTTAAGTGAAATTGGATTTTCCCCCCTATTGAGTGCGGAAGAGGAGGTTTATTTCTCACGTAAGGCCTTAAAAGGCTGTGAAAAATCTCGCAACCGTATGATTGAGAGTAATCTCAGACTCGTCGTAAAAATTGCACGTCGTTATAACAATCGTGGTTTAGCCTTACTGGATCTTATTGAAGAAGGTAACTTAGGTTTGATCCGCGCCGTCGAAAAGTTCGATCCCGAACGCGGCTTCCGTTTCTCAACCTATGCCACCTGGTGGATCCGCCAGACCATAGAACGTGCCATCATGAACCAAACCCGTACCATTCGCCTGCCTATTCATGTGGTGAAGGAGCTCAATGTTTACCTTCGTACCGCCAGGGAACTCGCGCACAAGCTAGATCATGAGCCAACCGCAGAAGAGATCGCCGAGCAGTTAGACCTGCCAAGTAGCGATGTCAGTAAGATGCTCAAGCTTAACGAGCGTATCACCTCGGTCGATACCCCACTGGGTGGCGACAACGACAAGGCGCTGCTGGATGTATTAGCCGACGACGATTGTGTAGGCCCGGATTACAAGGTGCAAGACGACGATATGTCTAAGTCTGTTGTGCGCTGGCTCGACGAGCTGAACAGTAAGCAGAGAGAAGTACTTGCCCGTCGTTTCGGTCTGCTTGGCTATGAGCCATCGACCCTGGAAAATGTCGGTAAAGAGATAGGCTTGACCCGAGAGAGAGTACGCCAAATTCAGGTGGAAGCCCTGAAGCGGCTTCGAGATCTGCTCAGTGCTCAAGGATTATCGGTAGAAGCTATCTTCAGAGTGTAAAAGTGTATCGGGGTGTAGGCTAAAGGTTTGCCGTGGCTTTCTTGTTATCGCCTTTGTGAGCGGTCGGTAGAGACTGAAAGGTGGATAAGCAATGCTAGCGTCTTATGGAGAAACAAGCGGTAGTTACCTTAAGGTGTAAACCTGTGTCTTGAAGGGCCGACCCCAGAATTAAAAAAAGCGCATCCAAAATGGTGCGCTTTTTTGCTGTCTAGATTTTGTAACTCGCTTTAGCTCTAGCTACTTTTAAGTGCTCAAATAGCTTAGCGTATAAGTGCTTGAAAGCTTAGCGTAGCTGCTTGAGTTCGTAGAGGAGATCCAGCGCCTGTCTGGGCGTCAGGCTGTCGGGATCTATGGTATCTAGCCTGTCCAGTGCCTTTGAGGTCTCCGGCATGGCCAGACTCAGCTGGGCCTGCCTCAGTTCAGGGAGTCCCTCCTCTCTATCCCTGCTCTCAAGATGATGCAGCTTGTGTTTGGCGGCCTGCACCACCTTGGCCGGAACACCAGCCAGCGCCGCGACCTGAAGGCCATAACTCTTACTCGCCGCACCTTCCTGCACCGCGTGCATGAAGGCGATGGTGTCGTCGTGTTCTATGGCATCAAGGTGCACGTTAGCCACATTCTCCATCTGATCCGGCAGTTGGGTAAGCTCGAAATAATGGGTGGCAAATAGAGTCATAGACTTTAAGTTCTGCGCCAGATGTTCGGCGGCGGACCAGGCCAGCGACAAGCCATCATAGGTCGAGGTGCCTCGGCCAATCTCATCCATCAGCACCAGGCTCTCTGGCGTGGCGTTATGCAGTATGTTGGCGGTTTCCGTCATCTCCACCATGAAGGTCGAGCGGCCTGAGGCCAGATCGTCCGCGGCGCCGATGCGGGTAAAGATACGATCCACAGGGCCGATGGCGGCCTTCTGGGCTGGCACGAAGCTACCTATATGGGCCATAAGGGTGATTAGTGCCACTTGACGCATATAGGTCGACTTACCGCCCATGTTAGGACCTGTGACGATTAGCATGCGTCTTGCCGGGTTGAGGCTGACAGGGTTGGCGATAAATGGCGTCTGACTGACGCGCTCAACTACCGGATGTCTTCCCGCCTCGATATGTATGCCACTCTGGGCCGTGAGTTCTGGTCTGTGATAGTCAAGCTGCTCGGCGCGCTCGGCAAAGTTGGTGATCACGTCAAGCTCGGCGGCCGCGCGGGCAAAAGCCTGTAGCTCGTGCAGGCGCGGCATTAATAGATCGAACAGTTCTTCCCACAGCTGTTTCTCTAACGCCAGCGCCTTGCCTTGACTTGAGAGTACCTTCTCCTCATGCTCTTTAAGCTCGGCGACTATGTAACGTTCGGTGTTCTTAAGGGTTTGTCTGCGCTGGTAGCTCATAGGCACCAGATCCGACTCGCGGCGGCTCACTTCTATGTAGTAACCATGCACCCGGTTGTAGCCCACCTTGAGGGTCGAGGCGCCGGTGGCAGCCTTCTCCCGGGCTTCTAGCTCGGCGAGGTAGTCGGTCGCGCCCTGACTGAGTCTTCGCCATTCATCCAGCTCGCTGTGATAGCCCTCTTTGATCACGCCGCCGTCGCGGATCAGCATAGGTGGATTATCGACGATAGCGCGGCTGAGCAGGGCATGCTCCTCGGGGAAGTCGCCCAGGTGACTCGAGAGCGCCTTGAGGTGCGGGCTGTTGCAGTCAGCCAGCTGCTGCTGTATCTCGGGCAGCAGGGTCAGGGCCTGACGCAGCCGGGCAAAGTCACGCGGGCGGGCACTACGAATAGCCAGACGCGCCGTGATACGTTCTATGTCGCCCAGGGCTTTTAGCTGCTCATGCAGGTTCTCGTGATAGCCGTTGTCCAGCAGCTCGTCTATGGCGTCATGACGGGCGCGGATGATGTTGTGGTTGCGCAGCGGCTCATGGATCCAGCGCTGCAACATACGGCTACCCATAGGGGTCGCCGTGTTATCCAGTACCGAGGCCAGGGTGTTGTCGCTGCCGCCTTGCAGGTTGCGGGTTAGCTCCAGATTCTTACGGGTGGCCGCGTCCAGCACTATGCTGTCGCACTGATTGAAGCGGGTGATGGCGTTGATATGGGGCAGGGCGGTACGCTGGGTATCTTTCACATACTGGATAAGACAGCCGGCCGCCTGTAGCGATAGCCTGACTTCCCCCAGGCCAAAGCCATAGAGATCTTTGGTGCCGAACTGTTCCAGCAGCAGCTTGTAGCTGGTGTCGTAGTCGAACTCCCATTCGGGACGGCGACGCTTACCCGACAGCGAGGCGATCAAAGCCGGCTCGCTGAAATCTTCGCTGTAGAGTAGCTCCGCTGGATTGGTGCGTTGCAGCTCGGCTTCCAGCGCCTCTTTGCTGGCAAGTTCGGTGACCACGAAGCGTCCGGACGAGACATCCAGGGTCGCGTAACCAAAACCCACCTTGCCGTGATAGACGGCGGCCAGCAGGTTGTCTTGCCGCTCCTGCAGCAGGGCCTCATCAGTGAGTGTACCCGGGGTGACGATGCGAACAATCTTACGTTCTACCGGCCCCTTGGTGGTGGCCGGATCGCCTATCTGCTCGCAGATGGCTACAGATACCCTGAGCTGCACCAGTTTAGCAAGATAGCCTTCTACTGCATGGTAGGGGATGCCTGCCATGGGGATAGGATCGCCTCCACTCTTGCCGCGAGCGGTCAAGGAGATCCCCAGCAACTCTGAGGCCCGCTTAGCATCGTCGTAGAAGAGCTCGTAAAAATCTCCCATACGATAAAAAAGCAACATATCGGGTGTTTCGGCTTTCAGCGTCAGATATTGACGCATCATGGGGGTGTGCTTTTCAAGATGTTGAGTATCGACGGCGTTCATGAATTAACCAAGGTATCCTGCTACAAAAATGTCTGTCATAGCCCTGCGGCCAGCACAGAATGAATGGCCACAATACTAACAATAAATTGATGGCGGTTGCGCATTTATCCTGTCTGTTTGGATAAATTTAGTGCTAATGCGACTGGGGCTGGTAAGCCGACTTTGGTTAAGGCCGGATAAAAATAATCGCATACAGTACTTGATACTGTATGATTGTACAGTATACTAGGTTGCATATTGAGACAGCCTAAAGCGATGCAGAAACCGTCTGCGGGCTTTAACTTAACGGATACCCCACAGCGCAGCGTCTGTGATTGAGAGGAAAGCAGAATGAAGATTGATGCGAATAAAGAGAAAGCCCTGAGTGCGGTCCTTGGCCAGATTGAGAAGCAGTTTGGTAAAGGCTCTATCATGAAGCTAGGTGAAAACCGCTCTATGGATGTTGAGACTATCTCAACGGGTTCTCTGTCGCTTGACGTTGCATTGGGCGCAGGCGGCCTGCCACTGGGTCGTATCGTTGAGATCTATGGTCCTGAATCTTCGGGTAAGACCACCCTGACTCTGGAAGTGATTGCCGCTGCCCAGCGTGAAGGTAAGGTTTGTGCCTTCATCGACGCCGAGCACGCACTGGATCCTATCTATGCACAAAAACTCGGTGTGGATATCGATAACCTGCTGTGTTCTCAGCCAGATACCGGTGAGCAGGCGCTTGAGATCTGTGACGCCCTGACTCGCTCTGGTGCCGTCGACGTGATCATCGTCGACTCGGTTGCCGCTCTGACGCCTAAGGCGGAAATTGAGGGTGAGATCGGTGATTCTCACATGGGTCTTGCGGCGCGTATGATGAGTCAGGCGATGCGTAAGCTAGCGGGTAACCTCAAGCAATCTAACACCTTGCTGATCTTCATCAACCAGATCCGTATGAAGATAGGCGTGATGTTCGGTAACCCTGAGACTACTACCGGTGGTAACGCGCTTAAGTTTTACGCCTCTGTTCGTCTGGATATTCGCCGCACCGGCGCCATCAAGGACCGTGAAGAGGTCATTGGTAACGAGACTCGCGTTAAGGTGGTGAAGAACAAGATTGCCGCGCCATTCAAACAGGCAGAGTTCCAGATCCTTTATGGTGAAGGCATTAACCGTACCGGTGAGTTGGTAGACCTTGGCGTGATGCACAAGCTGATTGAAAAGTCAGGCGCTTGGTACAGCTACAAGGGTGACAAGATTGGCCAGGGCCGTGCCAATGCCGGTAAATACCTGGTAGAGAACCCAGAGATTGGCGCCGAAATCGACCAGGCGCTACGCGCCATGTTGCTAGGCGGTGGTCAAGCGGTGGCTCAGTCGGCCACAGGCGATGAGAACGTCGACCTGGAAACCGGTGAAGTATTTTAAGCTCGCCGAGTCAACTAAACCTTGCCTTAAGACTCTGGCTTTGTAATGACTATGGTTTCTCAATGACGATGTCGGCGATGCAAGTAGCGGTGGGCCTCCTGGCTCGCCGCGATTATTCCCGCTATCAGATAAAGAGTAAGCTGACTCAGAAAGGCTTTCTAGATGGTGAGATAGAGGCTGTTCTTGGTCAATGTGAAAGCCAGGGATATCTCGATGATGCCAGGTTTGCCGGGCTCTTGCTGCGCTCGCATATCGCTAAAGGCCATGGTCAGAACAAGATACGCCAATCTATGTCCCAGAAGGGACTGACCAAAGAGATTATCGAGTCTAGCCTTAATCAGAGCGACTGCGACTGGTTCGAACTGGCGAGACAGAAGGCTGCTAAGAAATATGCCACTAGCGGCCCCATTCAAGATCAGAAAGAGCGCGCCAAACGAGTGCGTTATCTCCTCTCCCAAGGCTTTGGCTTCGATCAGGTTACCTATGCTTTAGAGGTCGACCCAGACTTCGACTAATATCCTCATCCTTACCAGGACCAATACTGGGCTCTAGTCCACTATCGTGATTTCCCTTTATCTGCTCTTGCGCGCTACCGCTAAAAGACCCAATGGAAACTTAGGCTTTTTACGCTTTCTTTGGGGATCCTCGGCTAAACCTCTGGTTGTTCATCTATAGACTGCTTATAATGCTGGGCTAACTGAGCATCGTCGGTGAGCCTTTTGCTTTCATCGCTAAAATAATCAAATTCAGGATGATTTCATGTATCAAACCACTGCAGCGCTGAGAAGTGCTTTCTTGGAGTTTTTCCGCAGAAACGGTCACCAGGTTGTGGACAGCAGTTCACTGGTACCTGGCAATGATCCCACCTTGCTATTTACCAACGCAGGGATGAACCAATTTAAAGATGTTTTCCTCGGTGAAGACAAGCGCGACTACAGCCGCGCCACCACGGCACAGCGCTGCGTACGCGCCGGTGGTAAGCACAACGACCTAGATAATGTCGGCTACACCGCACGTCATCACACTTTTTTCGAAATGCTGGGTAACTTCAGCTTCGGTGATTATTTCAAGCAAGATGCGATTCGCTTCGCCTGGACCTTCCTGACCGAAGAACTCAAGCTGCCAAAAGAGCGCCTGTGTGTCACCGTCTATGAGACAGACGATGAAGCCTTCGAGATCTGGAACAAAGAGATTGGCGTCGCGGCCGAGAACATCATCCGCATCGGCGATAACAAGGGGGCGGCATACGCCTCTGATAACTTCTGGCAGATGGGCGATACCGGCCCTTGTGGCCCTTGTACCGAGATCTTCTACGATCACGGCGAGCACATCTGGGGCGGCCGTCCCGGCACGCCGGAAGAAGATGGTGACCGCTTCATCGAGATCTGGAACATAGTCTTCATGCAGTATAACCGTCAAGCCGACGGCACCATGGATCCACTGCCTAAGCCTTCTGTCGATACCGGTATGGGCATCGAGCGTATCGCCGCTATCATGCAGGGTGTGCACTCAAACTATGAGATCGATATCTTCCAGTCACTGATCAAGAAGACCGCCGAGATCCTGGGCGTGACCGATCTGGAGAACAAGTCGCTGCGTGTAGTCGCCGACCATATCCGTTCTTGCGCCTTCTTGGTGGCCGATGGTGTGATGCCATCAAACGAGGGCCGTGGTTACGTATTGCGCCGCATCATCCGCCGCGCCGTGCGCCATGGTAACAAGCTAGGTGCTACCGAGGCCTTCTTTTACAAGCTTGTTCCTACACTGATCGAAGTGATGGGCGATGCGGCTAAAGAGCTGGTGGCGACCCAGGCGATCGTCGAAAAGGCGCTTAAGGCGGAAGAGGAGCAGTTTGCTCGTACGCTCGAACGTGGTCTTGGTATTCTCGATAATGCCCTGAGCCAGCTAGAGGGTAAGGAGCTTGACGGTGAGACCGCTTTTAAGCTGTACGACACCTATGGTTTCCCGGTTGATTTAACGGCTGACGTCTGCCGCGAGCGTGACATCACGGTCGATGAAGCTGGCTTCGAAGCGGCCATGGCCGAGCAGCGCAGTCGCGCCCAGGCAGCGGGTCAGTTCGATACCGATTACAACGAAAGCCTGAAGATCGATGCCGAAACCGAGTTTTGCGGTTATAGCGACCTTAATGGCGAAGCCAAGGTCATCGGCCTCTATGTCGATGGTCAGGCGGTCGACGCGCTAGCCGAAGGCGACCAAGGTGTTGTGGTGCTCGATAGCACGCCTTTCTATGGAGAGTCTGGTGGCCAGTGTGGCGATAAGGGCCAGCTGAGCGCCGAAGGTGTCGCGTTCGAGGTGAAGGATACGCAAAAATATGGTCAGGCAATGGGCCATATCGGTCAGGTCAAGGCCGGCAGTATTGCTATGGGTCAAACCCTTAACGCTGCAGTAGACAAGAAGCTTAGACATCGCACCGAGCTGAACCACTCTGTGACTCACTTGCTGCACGCCGCGCTGCGTCAGGTGCTGGGCACTCACGTGAGCCAGAAGGGCTCTCTGGTTGAGCCTGAGCGTCTGCGTTTCGACTTCTCTCACTTCGAAGCGGTTAAGCGTGAAGAGCTTAAGCAGGTCGAAGATCTGGTCAACACTCAGATCCGTCGTAACCACGAGCTGAAGGCCGAGGTGATGGATATCGACCAAGCGAAAGAGAAAGGGGCCATGGCCTTGTTTGGTGAGAAATATGACTCTCAGGTTCGCGTGGTGACCATGGGTGACTTCTCTATCGAGCTGTGTGGTGGTACTCACGTGGGCCGCACTGGCGATATTGGTCTGTTTAAGATCACCTCTGAAGGCGGTATCGCGGCCGGTATCCGTCGTATCGAGGCGGTTACAGGAGCCGCAGCAATTGCCTATGTGGGTGAGCAGCAGGCGCAGCTTGAACAAGCCGCTGCGCTACTTAAGGGCGACAGCGCCTCGGTAGTGGCTAAGCTCAAAGCCCAGCTGGATAAGACTAAGCAGCTTGAGAAAGAGCTGTCTCAGCTTAAAGACAAGCTCGCGGCCGCGACCAGCGCCGATTTGGCCGGGGAGGCTCAGGAGCTTGCTGGCGTTAAGGTACTGGTTAAGCTGCTGGAAGGTGTCGAGGCAGGTGCACTGCGCGGCCTGCAGGATGAGCTTAAGCAGAAGCTGCAATCTGGCATTGTGGTGCTTGGCATCGCTGGCGACGCCAAGGTGAACCTGATTGCCGGTGTCACCAAAGACTTGACCGGTAAGGTCAAGGCCGGTGAGCTGGTGGCTATGGTGGCCGCTCAGGTGGGCGGTAAGGGCGGTGGACGTCCAGACATGGCCCAGGCCGGTGGCAGCGAGCCCGAGAAGTTAGCGGGCGCACTGGATTCTGTTATCCCTTGGTTGTCAGAACGTTTGGCCTAAGTTGCCTCAATAGAAAAAAGCGCTCCATGAGCGCTTTTTTTGTGCCATATTGATTGAAGCTTAAGCTGAGGTACAGTTTAAAGTGTTAAATTTAATGCTGGTTTAACTGACTGCCATTACTATCTTGGTTATCTGTCATGCCTGATCCCGATAAATCAGCGATGTGCGGCACATTTAAACGAATTAACATGCAATAAAAGGGTGTTTTTTATCAGAACACTATTAATTTGTACTAAGCTGACCGTATAATAAGGTCATAACGGAATAATGCCGTATAAGCAGAATTAGGAACTAAAGGAGCAAAAAATGCTGATATTGACTCGTCGTGTTGGTGAAACACTGATGATTGGTGATGAAGTTACTGTCACCGTTTTAGGCGTAAAGGGTAATCAAGTTCGTATTGGTGTTAATGCACCAAAAGAAGTTTCAGTTCATCGTGAAGAGATTTATCAGCGTATTCAGTCTGAAAAGTCAGGTAGCTCTTCTGAAGGCGGCAATTTTTAAGCGATAGATTTAACCGGCGTTACACTATAAGAGTCAGCAAGTTTGCTGGCTTTTTTGTTTTTGGCTGACAGCTTTTTAACCATAACGGCGACATAGCATACAGGCGCTTAGGGGAAATAGGGATAACTGCTTAAAAACAGCTCAAACAGAATTTGTTTAGGAGAAATGGTTTGACTTATTTTCTTCAAACAGTAATATGTGCGCCAAGAAAACGGAGAGGTGGCCGAGTGGCCGAAGGCGCTCCCCTGCTAAGGGAGTATGGGCTTTATCTCCCATCGAGGGTTCGAATCCCTCCTTCTCCGCCATTTCTTAACTGACAAAACAGGGCGCGTGTAGCTCAGCTGGATAGAGTACCTGGCTACGAACCAGGCGGTCAGAGGTTCGAATCCTCTCACGCGTACCATTTGTTTTTCAGTAAAAGTAGGTTATAGATATAAGATGCGCGTGTAGCTCAGCTGGATAGAGTACCTGGCTACGAACCAGGCGGTCAGAGGTTCGAATCCTCTCACGCGTACCATCTCCTAACTTACCAAAATTTCTGTGCGCGTGTAGCTCAGCTGGATAGAGTACCTGGCTACGAACCAGGCGGTCAGAGGTTCGAATCCTCTCACGCGTACCACATTTATAAATCGACGGTTTTTGGCCGTCGTTTTGTTTGAAAGCCTAGAATTTTGCGCGTGTAGCTCAGCTGGATAGAGTACCTGGCTACGAACCAGGCGGTCAGAGGTTCGAATCCTCTCACGCGTACCATTTTAGACGGAGAGGTGGCCGAGTGGCCGAAGGCGCTCCCCTGCTAAGGGAGTATGGGCTTTATCTCCCATCGAGGGTTCGAATCCCTCCTTCTCCGCCATTATTAAAACCCGCAACCTAAGTTGCGGGTTTTTTTATGCCTGTTTCCCCGTGTCGTTTGAAGTTCAACGCTCAAAAACTCAAAGTCTATCGTCATCTGGCTCATACTGAGGCCATTCCCGCTCATCTCTCAATATCGTCTCGCTTATAGCCGAGGCAGTTTGCATAATCTTGCATCTCACTCTCGATCTCGTTCGTTTTCGTGAATTCAATTTTCAAGCAGGTTAGGGCTTTTTAATCTAATCCTAGATTTGATGGCTAATTTTTTATGTGATCGTCAAAAATAGTCGCCATTTATTGTGAAATAACCGAAAGCCCCTTATCAATTAGTCGTAATTTGGTAAGACCAATTTACAAGGTGCTCGCCTTTTTGTTATAGATTGGTTAAGGTTTCCTGGCTAAAGGCGATCTTTTTGCGCCTCAATCGACGACACCTGTCATGTCATCTGTCGATTTTAATGCGTATTACCTGAATAAATAGCATGTCCTGCGGCTAGGCCGTAAGTCTGATGTGCTCGATTAACCTGAGAGGATAGTATGGATTCAATGGCTCAACAGATAATGGAAGCACTGATGATCATGGTGCTGGGTATGGGGTTGGTGTTTATCTTCCTAACTATACTCATTGGGGTCGTTAATCTGGTGGCCTGGAAATGTGCGCCTAAACCTAATCTTGCACCACTAGCCGAAGCGAGCGAAGCGCAAGTTTCACGCTTTCCAGGCGTCGACCCTAAGATGGTCGCCGTGATCACCGCCGCCGTCCATCAATATCGCGCCAAAGCATAAATAGAAGTAGGGAGTTTTTATGAGCAAGCCACTTGCATTAACCGACGTCGTCCTGCGCGACGCGCATCAATCGATTCTTGCCACGCGTCTTCGTATCGACGACATGCTTCCTATCGCCCCCTTACTCGACAAGGTGGGCTTCTGGTCGCTGGAATCCTGGGGCGGTGCCACCTTCGACGCCTGTATCCGTTACCTAGGGGAGGATCCCTGGGAGCGCATTCGTGAGCTTAAGAAGGCCATGCCCAATACGCCGCAGCAGATGCTGCTTAGGGGACAAAACCTGCTGGGCTATCGCCACTATGGTGACGACCTGGTGCACAGGTTTGTCGAGCGCGCGCATCAAAATGGTGTGGATGTGTTCCGTATCTTCGATGCCATGAATGACGTGCGTAACCTGGAGACTGCGGTTAAGTCAGTGGTCGAGGTGGGCGGTCATGCCCAGGGCACCATCTCCTACACCACAAGTCCGGTACACACCCTAGAGACTTGGGTGGACATGGCTAAGCGTCTGGAAGATATGGGCTGTCACTCGCTCTGTATCAAGGATATGGCCGGTCTGCTCAAGCCTTTCGATGCCTTCGATCTCATCAGCCAGCTCAAGGCGCAGACCAACCTGATCATCTCTATGCAGTGCCACGCCACCACGGGCCTGAGCACGGCGACCTATCAAAAGGCGATAGAGGCTGGCATCGACGTGCTCGATACCGCTATCTCTTCGATGAGCCAAACCTATGGTCATAGCGCTACCGAGACTTTGGTGGCCATGGTGGAAGATACCGACAGGGCCACGGGTTACGACATGGCGCTGCTCGAGCAGATCGCCGCCTACTTCAGAGAGGTGCGTAAGAAATATGTTGCCTTCGAAGGGGAGCTCAAGGGGATCGATTCGCGTATTCTGCGCGCCCAGGTGCCAGGTGGCATGCTCACCAACATGGAGAATCAACTGAGAGAGCAAGGCGCCGCCGACAAGTTGGATCTGGTGCTCGAAGAGATCCCTAAGGTGCGTGAAGATCTTGGCTTTATTCCGTTGGTTACTCCGACATCACAGATCGTCGGTACCCAGGCGGTGATCAACGTGCTCACAGGTGAGCGTTATAAGTCGCTCACCAAGGAAACCGAAGGTGTGCTCAAGGGCGAATATGGCGCCACGCCTGCGCCGGTAAATAGTGAGCTGCAGGCTCGCGTGCTGGCCGGCGCTGAGGCGATCTGCTGTCGCCCCGCAGACCTGCTGCCCGCCGAGCTGAATAGCCTGAGGGCCGAGTTGAGCGAGAAGGCCGGCAGCGAGCAGATAAGCCTGGCAGCTGAGCTGGACGATGATGTCTTGACCTACGCGCTCTTCCCGCAGATCGGCCTTAAGTTCCTCAAGAACCGTGATAATCCGGATGCATTCGAGCCTAAGCCAGAAGCTCCTCAAGCCACTACTCAAGCTGCGACTGCAAGCGAGCCAGCTAGCGCGCGTCAGCCACAGGGCAAGGAGACCTATACGGTCAATGTTCAGGGCCAGAGTTTCGTGGTGGAGGTCTCTCCCGGCGGCGATATCAGTCAGATAGTGCCAAGCGAGAATGTGGTGCCCTTTGCGGCGCCAGAGCCTGCCGCGCCTGTGGTCGGCGAAGGCTCTCCCATGAACGCTCCCTTGTCGGGCAACATCTTCAAGGTGAATGTGCAGCCAGGGGATGCCGTCAAGGCGGGAGATGTGGTGATCATCCTCGAGGCGATGAAGATGGAGACAGAGATCCGCGCCGAATCCGATGGCGTAGTCGCTAAGGTGTGGGTTAAAGAAGGCGACTCTGTTGCCGTTGGCAATCAATTGCTTGCCATTGCATAGGAGCTAAGATGGACGGATTAATCGCCTTTTGGGCCGAGTCGGGTATTGCTAACTTTACCGGCGGCCAGTTGTTGATGATGGCAGTGGGGGCGCTCTTGCTCTATCTGGCCATCGCCAGAGGTTTCGAGCCTCTGCTGCTCTTGCCTATCGGTTTTGGCGCCATATTGGCCAACATTCCCAACGGGGGCTTCACCGAAGAGGGCGGTATGCTCTATTACGCCTACCATGTGGGGATCGAAACCGGGGTCTTCCCCTTGCTGATCTTCATGGGGGTCGGGGCCCTGACCGATTTTGGGGCCCTTATTGCCAACCCTAAGATGTTGTTGCTGGGGGCGGCGGCGCAGTTCGGGATCTTTGCCACCTTAATCGGTGCCATCGCCCTTAACGCCGTGCCGGGCTTCGAGTTCACTATGAAGGATGCGGCGGCCATCGCCATCATTGGCGGCGCCGATGGTCCGACGGCCATCTTCCTCGCCTCTAAGCTGGCGCCTGAGCTGCTCGGCGCCATCGCGGTCGCGGCCTACTCTTACATGGCGCTGGTGCCCATCATACAGCCGCCTATCATGAAGCTGCTGACCACTGAGGCCGAGCGTCAGATCAAAATGGAGCAGCTGCGTGAGGTGAGTAAGCTTGAGAAGATCATCTTCCCGCTGGCGGTGCTGGGGCTGACCATTCTCTTCCTGCCGGCGGCGACGCCTCTGGTGGGCATGTTCTGCCTGGGCAACCTGATGCGTGAATCAGGCGTGGTCGATAGACTCTCCAACACGGCGCAGAATGAGCTGATCAACATAGTGACCATCTTCTTAGGCCTGGCGGTAGGCTCTAAGCTCTCGGCCGATAAATTCCTGCAGCTGGAAACTTTGGGCATCCTGGTGCTGGGGGCCGTTGCCTTCGGTATTGGCACCGCGGCTGGCGTGCTGATGGCGAAGCTGATGAGCAAGCTGTCTGGTGGTAAGATCAATCCGTTGATCGGCGCAGCCGGCGTCTCGGCGGTGCCTATGGCTGCGCGTGTGGTCAACAAGGTGGGTCTGCAGGCCAATCAGCAAAACTTCCTCTTGATGCACGCCATGGGGCCGAACGTGGCCGGTGTGCTGGGCTCAGCGGTCGCCGCCGGTGTCTTGCTGGCGGTACTGGGTGGCTAGTTAAAGCTGATTACATACACGTTGAGCTGATGAAGCGGTCGACACCTGTGTCGGCCGTTTTTTTTACTAAGTATTTGGCTGGGTATTTTAGAGCGCTATTTAAGTGCTGCTTTTAGACTCAGTTGCTAAGCCCTGCTGTAAAGTCCGCTTTTAATAAGAGCAAACAGAACTCTTGCGCAAGACAGCTTTCTCAAAGACGACTATCTATTCGGCTTCCCTTAATCAAGCTAATGCTAAAGCGCTTGATGCAGATCAACGCCTGACTAGCCGATTTAGTGTCTTATAGTGTGATGCAGCTCTCAATACGTCAGTTTTGGTGAGCCACTACCCAATTAGTGAGGAGTAGACGATGGAATTACGACCCAATTGTTATACCGATATCTGCGTGAACGGTAAATGGTTTCACTATGACCACGGCGATCATTCGGTGTTTATGTTAAACGGCGGCGATCCGTTGACCTTCGAGTTGAGCGAGCTGCCGACTACCGAAGCCGAGCTCGAGGCGCATCTGGCGACCTTCACCCAGCAGGGGTAATTTCCCCCCCGCAGGGCGACTGACATAGAGTTAACCGCGCAGGTTTTGCCCGGCGGTGAGCCAGAGCAGAAAGCCGAGTGAGAGCATGAGGGTAGCGCTGATCGCTATGATGTAGATAAAGCCCTTCTTGCCTTGTTTCAGTGGCACGCCGTTGAGATAGAGAAACAGCGCCCAGAACAAACTTAAGATGATTGGCAGTAAAAACAGGCGAGCCATGGCGGTTAATTGATACCTTATTGCTGGGTGCAGTTAATATATGATTTAAACTTACTATTTCAGATTTAACAAGCAATTAGCAATAAAAAAGCCGCATTAAGCGGCTTCTTTTTTATCGATCGGAACTGAGATTAGCTGGCAACCTCAGGGGCGTCGCTCTCTTCGTTGCGATAGAACTGCTCCTGGTCGAGCTGACCCTCAGACTTGCCCACCACCACGGCCGTCATCATGTCCCCGGTCACGTTAGTTGCGGTACGTATCATGTCGATCACCCTGTCGATTGAGGCGATAAAGGCGATGCCTTCGAGGGGCAAACCTACCACGCCCAGGGTGACAGAGAGCATCACCATGGCGCTACCGGGTACGCCTGCCGTACCCACAGAGGCCACAGTGGCGGTAACGGCGATCAGCATGTAGTCGGTCATCTCCAGCGGGATGCCATAGATCTGCGCGATGAAAATGGCCGCGATGGCCGGGTAGATACCGCCACAGCCGTCCATGTTCATGGTGGCGCCTAGTGGCAGCACGAAGGCGCCATATTTCTTCGATACGCCCATGGTCTCTGTGGCACGGGTGCTGGCGGGCAGGGTGCCGAAGCTCGACGCCGTGGTGAAGGCAACCAGCTGGGCTGGCATCGCCTTTCTGAAGAACTGCACAGCACTCAGGCCGGCGCCGAATCTGACCAGGCCGCCATAGACGAAGATCATGTGGATCAGCGCGGCGATATAGATGGCGCCGATAAACTTGCCCAGCGGCAATAGGGTAGAGAGGCCATATTCACCTACTACCCAGGCCATTAGGCCGAATACACCGATAGGGGTCAGTTGCAGTACCATGCGGGTCAGCTGGAACATCACCTCTGCGCCCGCTTCTATGGTGCGCTTGAGCGGCTCGGCCTTGTCGCCAATCTTGTTGATGGCGATACCGACTAAGGCGGCGAAGACGATGATCTGCAGCACCTTGCCTTCGGCCAGGGAGGCAAAAGGATTGACCGGGATCATGTCCAGCAGTACCTGGGCAAAGCCTGGCACGTTACGTTCGCGCACCTCTGTGGTGGCGAGTTCTAGCGAGCCACCCATGTCGATTAGCGAACCGATCGCTAAGCCGATAAGCGAGGCTATGGTGCCGGTCAGCATGAACATGGCCAGGGTCTTGATACTCAGGCGCTTGAGGCTAACATCGTTACCCAGAGAGGTGATGCTGACGACGATGGCGCAGAAGATCAGCGGCGCAACCAACATCTTGATTGCCGCGATAAAGAGGTCGCCCAGCGGCTTGAGTTGGGTTGCCTGCTCGCCCAGGACAACGCCCAGGCCTACCCCTAAGATGAAACCGGCGAGAACCTTCTGCCAAAAGGGGATCTGTTTAATTGTTTGCCACATGGGATCTATTCCAAATTTATTAAGTCGTTATTGTGGATGGCGTTTCGAATCAAAAATGAATTGCTTGTTCTAGCATGAGCCATCCAGGTATTTCAACCTTAGCGAGTGAGCCAGATATTGTATCTGGCTGATGCCTTGCTTACCAAAGCGATTTTGTTATAACTTATTGTGATATAAGAGTTTGTTTTAATAAGATTAAATTTTTACTTTTAGGTAACATGATCACTTTGAAAACAGCACACATAAAAATTTACTTTTTTTCATTAGGTAAGGGATCATGACGGCGTTATGGTTGATCTTTAGCGGCGCCTTTTTAGCCGCCACCTTGTTACCGGGTGGATCTGAGGTACTGCTGGCCGCGCTGATCAATCAGGCGCCCGAGACCTGGGTCTCCCTAGTGGTCATGGCGACCCTGGGCAACACCTTAGGGTCTCTGACCAGTTACTATCTTGGCGCCCTGGGGCGTTTCGCCAAGACGCCCGAGGAGATGGCCAGCGGCCGTTATCGCCATGGGCTGCGGCTCATCGAGCGTTATGGCTACTGGAGCCTGCTGCTTGCCTGGACGCCCCTCATCGGCGATATCTTATGCCTGCTGGCAGGCTGGCTCAGGATGCCGCTGATTAAGTCCAGCATAATGATTTTTATAGGGAAAGGAGTGCGCTATCTGCTGGTTGCGGCGTTGGCGTTACATTGGTTGTAAGCGGTGTGGTCTTTTGGGACGAACTTATTTTGGCAAAAGCTGTCTCGATAAAGGCTGGCCTCACTGTTTCAAATAGGAGTAAAGAATGAAAAAATGGATATTGGCTGCGGCAATCTCGGCCGCGCTAAGCGCCTGTGCCAACGCACCGGCAAACGTGGCGCTGCCTCAGGGCGTTTCGCTAATCGAAAATGTGGCCCTGGCCGAGTCGGGCGTCGGCATTCCCTACAAGAAATATCAACTGGCCAACGGTCTGACGGTGATCCTGCATCAGGATCATTCCGATCCTCTGGTGCATGTGGATGTCACCTATCATGTGGGCTCGGCAAGAGAGCTGTCAGGACGCTCTGGATTTGCGCACCTGTTTGAGCACATGATGTTCCAGGGCTCAGAGCATGTGGGCGACGAGCAGCACTTCAAGACGGTAACCGAGGCCGGTGGCACACTTAACGGCACCACCAACACAGACCGCACCAACTATTTCGAGACTGTGCCCAGCAATCAGCTAGAGAAGATGCTCTGGCTGGAGTCTGATCGCATGGGGTACTTCTTGCCCGCGCTGACCGACAACAAGTTCGAGGTGCAGCGCGAGACGGTGAAGAACGAGCGCGCCCAGCGTATCGACAATCAGCCCTATGGCCGTATGAACGAGCGCTTCAATCAGGCCTTCTACCCCAGCGGACATCAATATTCCTGGCCCGTCATCGGCTGGCCGGAGGATCTCAATCGCGCCCAGCTCGATGACGTGAAACACTTTTTCCAGCGCTGGTACGGCCCGAACAACGCCACACTCACCATAGGCGGTGATTTCGACGAGATGCAGACCCTGGCCTGGGTGAACAAATATTTTGGTGAGATCCCAAGAGGCCCAGAGGTGAAGCCTGAGGCCAAGACGCTGGTCACGTTAGATAAGACCCGCTACATCTCCATGGAAGACAGGGTGCACCTGCCGCTGCTGCGCATGGCATTTCCAACCGTCTACGCCAGCCACGAAGATGAAGCGGCGCTGGATCTGCTGGCCAATATCATCGGCGGCGGACCTACCTCGCTGGTGTACAAGAACCTGGTAAAAGATGGTTATGCCGTGCAGGCCGGCGTGAGCCATCCTTGTCAGGAGCTGGCCTGTCAGTTCTCTATCTATGCCCTGGCAAACCCTGCCAGAGGTGGTCAGCTGGCGGATGTCGAGCGTCGTATTCGCGAGTCTATCGCCGAGTTTGAACAGCGCGGCGTGACAGATGATGACCTGCAGAAAGTTAAGGTGCAGTTTGAGGCAAACACCATCTTCGGCTTGCAGAGCGTCAAGGGCAAGGTATCGACCCTGGCCCTGAATCAGACCTTCTTCGGTAATCCAGATATGATAGCCCACGATCTCAAGCGCTACGCTAACGTCACCAAGGAAGATGTGATGCGGGTGTTTAATACCTACATCAAGGGCAAGCCGTCTGTGGTGATGAGTGTGGTGCCTCAGGGACAACAGCAGCTGATCGCCCACGAAGATAACTTTGTGGCGCCTGCGCCGCGGGTAGCCGCCGAAGCCGTGACCGGCATGGTTGATGTGGCCAAGGCTGGTAGTAGCTTCGATCGCAGCGTGATGCCGAGTGCCCAACAGGCACCTGTTATCACGGCGCCAAGCCTGTGGACAGATAAGCTGGCCAACGGCATAGAGGTGATGGGCACTGAGAGCGATGAGACCCCAACCGTCGAGCTGCTCATCTACCTTAACGGCGGCCATCGCCTGACCGACGTGAAGCAGGCAGGATTAGCCGGTCTGACCGCGGCCATGCTGAACGAATCCAGCGACAAGCGCAGCACAGAAGAGCTAGCCCAGGCGCTGGAGATGCTCGGCAGCAGCGTCAGTTTTGGCAGCAGCATCTATCAGAGCTATATCAAGGTCTCGGCCCTGACCTCACATCTGGATGAGACCCTGGCGATCGTCGAGGAGAAGCTGTTCCATCCTGGCTTTAAAGAGAGCGATTTTGCCCGGGTGCAGCAACAACACCTGCAGAGCCTGCAACACATGCAGTCGGACCCTAACTATGTCGCCGACAGTCAGTTCGATGCCTTGCTCTACGGCAAAGACACCGCCCTTGGGGTGAGTGAGATGGGCACCCCCGCCAGCGTGTCTCAGTTGACCCTGGATGATGTCAAAGCCTTCTACAACAAGCAGTTCCGCGCCGGTAACGCCCAGATAGTGGCCGTGACTAACCTGTCCAAGGCCCAGCTGATGCCTAAGCTTAAGGGCCTAGCTCAGTGGCAAGGGGAGGCGACGCCGCTGCCGAGTCTGGCCGCCATGCCAGCCCTCGATGCCGGCACCGTCTATATCCTGGATAAGCCGGGCGCGGCACAGTCGGTTATTAAGATAGGTAAGCGCGCCATGCCCTATGATGCCACAGGCGAGTTCTTCAAGTCTTACCTGATGAACTATCCACTGGGCGGTGCCTTTAACAGCCGCATCAACCTCAATCTGCGTGAAGACAAGGGCTATACCTATGGTGCCCGCAGTTACTTCAGCGGCGGTAGCGAGCTTGGTTTGTTCGAGGCTTCGGCCAGCGTGCGCAGCGATGTCACCGCCAAGGCGCTCACTGAGTTTGCCAAGGAGATCAATGCCTATCAGGCTGAAGGGATGACAGACAAGGAACTGGCTTTCCTGCGCAGCTCTATCTCTCAGGGGCAGGCACTGGATTATGAGACGCCATACCAGAAGGCGGGCTTCATGCGTAAGATCCAGCGCTACAAGCTTGCCGCCGATTACACCCAGCAGCAGGCCGATATCATCAAGGCCGTTGGCAAGGATGAGCTGAACCAGTTGGCGAAGGAGAAGCTGAACCTGGACAAGATGATAGTGCTGATTGTCGGCGACAGGGCGAAGATCGAACAAGAGATTAAAGCTCTGGGCTACCAGGTGAAAATTTTGCAGTTGTAATCTGTAGCTTGCGCCCCAATATAGCCCCTAGCGGTGAGCATTAACTCTGCTCACCGCTTTATTTTTTCCCTTGCCAAGGATCTAGCACAGCGGCTATTTTGTGGTGATGGCGAAAGCAAACGCGCTTTTTGCAGGTCTGACTTGCAAGGCAAACGGTTGAAGCAATGAGAGACGAAGAATTTGAACTCTTTCGATGAAGTGATAGGCCTACTCGACAACGAGCAGGGAAGCGCCGCACTGGCAGGTATGCAACGGGGTATCGAGCGCGAAGCATTGCGTATTGAGCCAAATGGTCATCTGGCCATGGATAAACATCCTAAGGCGCTCGGCTCGGCCCTGACCCATTCGCGGATCACCACAGACTACAGTGAATCCCTGTTAGAGTTTATCACCCCTGTCTATCAAGATATCTCAGCCTTGCTGACGGATCTCACCCAGACCCACGCCTTTTCGGTAAGGCACCTGGGCCAGCAGCAACTCTGGCCGGTGAGTATGCCCTGTTATGTCGGCGATGTGGCCGATATCCCCATCGCCGATTATGGTAGCTCCAACACAGGGCAGCTTAAGCGTCTGTACCGCAAAGGCCTCACCTATCGCTATGGCGCCCAGATGCAGATCATCTCTGGCGTGCATTTTAATTTTTCCGTATCCGATGTCCTGTGGGAGCTGCTCTACCAAGGCTCGGATAAACGCCTGAGCAAAGGCGATTTCATCTCTGAATCCTATTTTGGATTGATCCGTAACTACCGCCGCCTGGTATGGGTATTGCCATATCTGTTTGGCGCCTCGCCGGCGCTGTGTGGCTCCTTCATCAAAGATCAACAGACAGATCTCGCCTTCGAGAAATTAGGCAAAGGCACCCTCTATCTGCCTTATGCCACTTCATTGCGCATGAGCGATCTGGGTTACACCAACAAGGAGCAGGAGCGGCTCAACATCAGCTACAACTCGCTGGCTGAGTACCTCGAGGGGATCAACGCGGCGATCAAGATGCCATCGGCTCATTTCGAGGCGATTGGCGTCAAGGTCGACGGCGAGTTCCGTCAGCTAAATGCCAACGTGCTACAGATAGAGAATGAGTTCTACTCGCCCATTCGGGCTAAGCGGGTAACCCTCGCCGGAGAGAAACCCTCTCAGGCCTTGGCGCGCGCCGGGGTCGAATATATAGAGGTGCGGGCACTGGACGTTAACCCCTTCAGCCCTGTGGGGATAGATGCCGATCAGGTGCGTTTCCTGGACCTCTTCCTGCTGCACTGCCTATTGACGCCATCGCCAAAGAGCGATGCGACAGATGAAGCCGCCATCGGCGCTAACCTAAGTAAGGTGATCACCAGTGGCCGTGAGCCTGGATTGACCCTTAATCGTGGGGGCGAGCAAGTCACGCTACAGGCCTGGCTCGAGTCTCTGTTTGGTGAGTTAAGCACCTTGGCTAAGCTGCTCGATGGTGAGGGGCAGGCTTATCAAGACAGCCTGGCACATTGGCTCGAGGCGGTGCGCGACCCGGCCAAGACGCTATCTGGTCGCGTGATGTCGGCACTATTGGCCGAGGGGATAGATCATAGCCAGTGGGTGAAATCCCTGGCGAAAGACTATTACCATGCCCTGCGCGACTATCCGCTGACGCCTGAGGTTGAGGCGGCCTATGAGGCGGCGGCTGAGCAATCCTTGGCGGCCCAGGCCAAGCTCGAGGCGGAATCAGTGCAGGATTTCGAGCAGTATCTTGCCGACTATTTCGCCGAGGCGCCCGCGCCGGTAGACCAAGTGGTATAAGCATGAAGGCTCGCGCTATTGGTGCAGGTATTGGTCTGCTGACACTGTCTATGCTGTCGGGCTGCGCCTCTGGCCCCGACAATGAATCACTGTGCGCGACCGTGTCTGGTTATCAGATGCCGGATGAATCTCAGGGCCTGTACCGCGCAGTGGTGACACATCTCAACGGTAAGCCTGTGATCTCAAGGCCCAACTATCGCCTCGCGCCTGGGGAATATCAATTCACCCTGGCCGAACTCATCGACTCGCCGCGGCTCAAGGTGAAGCTTGCGGCGCGCCAGACCAAGACATTGACGCTGCATCTCGAGGCGAATCAGCGCTATCACCTGGCGGCTCAGTTTAATCAGGACAAGATCTATCGCGGCCTGGATACCGACTACTGGCAACCCGTGGTGTGGGCCCAGGAGTCTCATGAGTGTGAGTTCCTCAACGAATCAAACTAATGGATTGATAGCATGGGGTAAATTTGCCGTCTGGCGATTGCTTCTCTACAGCAAGGATGTGAAACTAGCCCAATGTGTTTAATGTTTTCGGTCTGTTGATGAGAAAGATTTCCTTAGCCTTACTTGCCGTTAGCTTCCTGTCATTGGGGGGCTGCGCCACCTCACCGCCAGAGGATCCTGAAAACCTCTGCGCCATCTATCAAGAGAATCGAGACTGGTATGAGGCCGCGGTCGATACCCGCGAGAAGTGGGGCGTGCCGGTACATGTGCCCTTGGCCATGATGTATCAGGAGAGCTCATTTAAACACAACGCGGCGCCGCCGATGGAGTACTTCTTGGGCTTTATCCCCATCGGCCGTGCCAGCGACGCCTATGGTTACGCCCAGGCCAAGACGTTGACTTGGGATGACTATGTGCGCGAGACGGGCAACTCCTGGTCGAGCCGCAGCAACTTCGACGATGCCATGGATTTCATGGGCTGGTTTATCTACAAGACCCACAAGATCAATGGGGTTTCCAAGTGGGATGCCCGCAATCAATATCTCAACTATCACGAGGGGTGGGGCGGTTATAAGCGTGGTACCTACAGGCAGAAGCCTTGGCTGATCAAGGTGGCCGATAAGGTCGACAAGCGCTCTAAGCGTTATGCCGCCCAGTACCGCAGCTGTCAGGAAGACCTAGACTCCTCCTGGTTGTGGCGCCTCTTCTTCGGTTAACCTTTGGTGTGGGCTTCGTCAGTTTTTAAACTTTAGGCGAAGCCCAAAAAAGGTACATGCCGTGTCGTTAATGTGCCTCCTCCATGTGCCTCCTCGGGGCGTTATCCCCTCTTTGTTCCTCGAAATATTGCCTATCTTAAACTCAAGAACTCACTGTTTTTATCAGCGTACAATAACTAGCGGTTATTTTGAGGCTAAGTCAATGCTGCTTAAGCCTTTTTGCGCTACTTGGGTTAATCCCGGCGATCACTGTCATCTGCATTTAAAAATGACTATAATGCGCGCAAAACAATAGCCTTACCCTACAAAAAGGATAAAAGATGACTAAGCCATTTGTTGCCGTACTCATGGGATCGGATTCTGATCTCCCAACAATGCAAGCCACCTTAGATGTACTTAAAACTTTCGGTATTCAATACGAAGCCAAGGTGACCTCGGCGCACCGTACGCCTGCAGCGACCCACGCTTACGTTCACGATGCTGAAGAGCGTGGTTGTAAGGTCTTTATCTGCGCGGCGGGTCTGGCGGCTCACCTGGCAGGTGCCGTAGCCGGTATCACCACACGTCCAGTTATCGGTGTGCCAGTAGATTGCGGTCCACTACAGGGCCACGACGCTCTACTATCGACAGTGATGATGCCTGGCGGCGTGCCTGTGGCTACCGTAGCTATCGGCAGCGCGGGTGCGAAGAACGCGGGTTACCTGGCGGCGCAGATGTTGGCCGTTGGCGATGACGCCCTGGCACTTGCTGTAAAAGAAGAGCGCGCTAAGTCGGCTGAAGCCGTACAGGCAAAAGATGCCAAGCTACAAGAGAAGCTGGCTAACGCTTAATGCCTGCCTAATGGCTGCTTGATGCTTGTATAAAGGGACTTCATCAGCCTGAGACGCCGCCCGTTCGGGTGGCGTTTTTTTATCTCGCCTCTCGCCCATTTCTTGCTCATCTCTGATTCATTTCTCTCATTACTTTTTTGCTGCATTCATTTTGTTACTGAGGTTTAACCCTTTTTCATTTCCCCTACGTCTATAGCTGTGAAGGGCGCTTTTATCTAATGGCTTGGATTAAAGGCTAGGATGATTGAGGCGTGGGATAGATTTAGTCCTAGGCGTCGCGACTTGCCCGAATATATACCCGTAAATTGCTGAAAAGCGAAGCAACTTGTTGCCAAAGCATGGACAAACCCCGTCGAGGGATGCAGACTCAGCTATTGCATGAGTTTAACTCCGCTCGAGGAGTCGGTATGAGGGAGTCCCAGCGTGGAACAGGTATCTGAAGTAACTGCAGATAGTGATCAAATCCTGATGGCGCAATATGCCCAGGGAGATCAAGGCGCCTTTGAGCAGCTTTATCATAAACACAAGGGTGGTCTGTATCGCTATTTCAAGCGACAACTAGGCGACAGTGCCTTGGCCGAAGATCTCTATCAAGAGACCTGGAGCCGTGTGATTAAGGCCGCCGCAGGCTATGAGCAGCGCGCTAAGTTTACGACCTGGCTCTATCGCATCGCCCATAACTTGCTGATCGATCATGTCAGGGCGCTGAAACCTGTGGACAGTCTAAGCGACCCGGCAGGCGAGGAGCAGTCCTTGGAGGCTGTCATCCCCAGCGATGAGAGCGGCCCGGATGGTCGGCTCGAAGATGAGCAGAAGGCCTTGATCTTAAAGCATTGCATCAGCCTTCTGCCCCATGTGCAGAAAGAAGCCTTTCTGCTGAATGTGGAGATGGGATTTACCGCGGCGGCGATAGGAGAGATCGCCGGGGTTGGCATGGAGGCCACTAAGAGTCGAATTCGTTATGCTAATCAGGCGCTCAAGGCCTGTGTGCAACAGAAAATGGCAGGAGCAGTCTAATGTCAGATGAAAACGATAAAATGCTCTCGGATGCCGAGCTAAAGGCGCTCTATCTGGCTAAGGCCACAGAGCAGCCATCAACAGAGCTGGATGCCCGTATCCTGGCGATGGCCCAGCAACGTCTAACTGAAAAAGCCGGTGAGATCGGGCAGAGTGGGTCAGCCAATGTTATTCAGGTAAGCTTCTGGCGCCGCTATCGCTGGCCGCTGTCATCGGCCGCCTCAGTGCTGCTGTTATCTAGCCTCTTGCTGCTGAATCTCAATGGGCCCACGCCCATAAACGATCAAGTCCGGCCCATGCTTGCCAGCGAGCCCCAGGCGATGCGTATGGCTGCGCCGCCTGAGCCGCAAGAGCAGCAAGAGCCGGACGTGCAGCAGGGCCCGAGTGCCCAGGCTGATGTTGCAGATGCGGAGCTGGCAAGCCCTCAAGCCGTGACTATGATGGCGCGTAAAGCGCCTGTTGATCTGAAAACTGAGAGCCAGAGCGATGGCCAAGGTGAGCTCGAATCGTTAACGGCGCAGCAAGTCGGTGCTGTTGATCTGAATACAGCAACAGATGCAAAAGCAGCGACTCAGGCCAAGGCCGTGATATCGGATATTCAGGCGGTGAATCATCTGCAGCAGCTGGTTGATAGCAAGCTGTGGAGTGATGCCGATACTCTGTACCAGAGACTGCTCAAGGAGCGTCCAAGGCTGGAAGATAACAGCCATCCCCAGCATGCGCAGTGGCAAGCGTTAGTGAAGCAGATTAAGGCTCACTCGCAGAGTAAAGAGTGACAGCAACTGAATCAATAGCATTGAAAACGGGGCCTTAGTGCCCCGTTTTGTTATTCAAACCAAGATTTTACCGCATCCCAAATTCCCAGCGAGTGGCCTTCGAATAGATCTATCCCCAACGCGGATTTCAGCAGATAGAGGAGGAGTAATCCCAGGCTCAGGCTGATCAGGATAAAGGTGATGATTACGCCAAACAGCGCCAGGCTGGAGAGACGTTTCTCGCGCCGGGTGAATGCCCGGCGGTTGCGCCCCAGCAGCATTACATAGTAGAAACGCCAGGGGATAAAGGGGATGGAAAAGGTGCCTCGGCTGTCTATGGCGTGTCGCTGCCAGCTGCGTCCCTGCAAGGCGTTATCTATCGCCTCGAGTTGTGCCTGACTATAGCTTGCCGCCAGCGCCTTGGGTTGGCTCGCCAGAAACTCGGCGATGCGCTGACTCTGTTCGCTAGAGGTTGGCGCCTTTTTTGTTACCTTAGTGTCGATATCCTGTCCCATAGCCACTCGAGATAGAAGGAATTTGGGCCTAAGTATAGTTGTACACATTTGCTAATACTTCTTTAGCCACAAATTACTGTAGATTTAAGGAAAGTTTGCTACCTTGTTGCCCCATAAGAATAAATCCGACTTAATTATGGGCGCTTTATGAAACTTTCTCACCTGTTTGCCTGCTGCGCAATTGCATTGGGCACCGCTTCTTCCGCACCACTTTTTGCCGCTCAAGCTGAAAATGTAAAAGCAGAAAGCCAGGATACTGAGCAGAACGTCGGCTACTACCGCTCGCCTGCGATTCATGGCGATACCCTAGTGTTTACCGCCGAAGGGGATCTCTGGGTTCAGCAGTTAGGCGATGCTCAGGCGAGAAGACTTACCAGCCTGCCGGCGCAGGAGCTAGGCGCCGCCATCTCAACAGATGGCAAGCAGCTTGCCTTTGTCGCAAACTATGAAGGGGCGAGCGAGGTCTATGTGATGCCCATACAGGGCGGCGTCGCCAAGCGAGTCAGTTTCGAAAACAGCCGCGTGCGGGTGCAGGGCTGGACGCCAGATGGCAAGGTGCTCTACGCCACCGATAATGCCTTCGGCCCGGCCAACTATTGGGTGCTGCGCAGCGTCGACCCTAAGAGCCTGACCACCCAAGATCTGCCGCTGGCCGATGCCATCGAAGGCGTGGTGGATAACGCCGGTGAATATGTCTACTTTACCCGCTTCGGTCTGCAAGCCACCGGCGATAACGCCAAGGTGTATCGCGGCGGCGCCAAGGGAGAGCTGTGGCGCTATAAGCTTGGCAGTGACCAGGAGGCTCAGCCTTTAACCGCCGAGCATGAAGGCTCGGTGCGCCAGCCCATGTTGTGGCAAGATCGTCTCTATTTCGTCAGCGACAGCAGCGGTAACGATAATATCTGGTCCATGGCCTTAGATGGCAAAGGCCTGCGTCAGCTTACTCAGTTTAGCGACTGGCAGGTACGCGGTGCTCGTCTCGAGCAGGGACGCGTGGTGTTCCAGCAGGGCGCCGATATCAAGCTTTATGATATCGCCAGCAATCAGGTGTCGACCCTAGATATTCACCTGACCTCAGATTTTCCTGAGCGCCGTGAGCACTGGGTCAACAAGCCGATGAAATATGCCACCTCCACCAGCCTGGCGCCCAGCGGCGACAAGGTGGTGATCACTGCCCGCAGCCATGTGGCACTGGCGGGCACAGATGGCTCGCGTCTGGTTGAACTAGCCCTGCCTGGAGACTACCGGGTTCGCGGCGCTGTGATGAGCCCTGATGGCAAGTGGGTCTATGGGATCAGCGATGCCTCGGGCGAGCAGGAGATCTGGCGCTATAGCGCAGATGGCAGCGATGAGGCTAAACAGCTCACCCAAGATGGCAAGGCCCTGCGTATGGCGCTGAGTCTCTCACCCGATGGTCGCTACATTGCCCATGACGATTACAACGGCGACCTCTGGCTCTTGGATCTCAAGAAAGGGCGTAACAGCAAGATATTGACCAATGGTCAGGGACTCGGCCCCTATGGCGATGTGGTCTGGTCGAACGATAGCCGCTTCATCGCCGTCACCAAGGATGAACGAGGTCAGCTAAGACCACAGATAGTGCTCTATTCTCTGGAAGAGGAGAGAGCCGAGGCGCTGACCAGCGACAAGTATGAATCTTTCTCGCCCGCCTTTAGCGATGATGGCCAGTGGCTCTATTTCATCTCTAATCGTGAGTTTAATGCCACCCCAACCTCGCCCTGGGGCGATCGCAATATGGGACCGGTTTTTGACAAGCGCGGGCAGATCTTCGCCCTGGCGCTGACGCCCAAGGCGGTATTCCCCTTCAGCAAGCCTAACGAGTTAAATCAGCCGGCGGCCAAAGAGGAAGAAGCGGCTAAAAGGCCCGCTAAGACCCAGGTTCAGTGGCAGGGGCTCAGCAAGCGCCTGTGGCAGGTGCCGGTCGCCTCTGGCAACTACAGCCAGCTACAGGTGACCGAGAAGGGGCTTTACATGCTGGCAAATTCTGTCGATGGCGCCCAGGCGCCCAATCTGATGTGGGTCAAGTTCGATCCCCTCGGCCCTAAGGTGGAAACCTTCAGCGAAGATGTGGCCAGCTATGCGCTCTCTGGCGATGACAGCAAGCTCTTCCTGCGCCGCCACAGCAAAGGCGGCATGGATATGCTGATCGTCGATGCGGGCGAATCCCTGCCCAAAGATCTTGCCCATGCCAAGGTACAGACAGAGCAGTGGCAACTGGCGATCTCGCCGCAGCTCGAGTGGCAGCAGATGTTTGAAGATGCCTGGCTGATGCACAGAGATTCCTTCTTTGACAAAAAGATGCGCGGCCTCGACTGGCAGGCGACCAAGGCCAAGTACCAGCCGCTGCTAGCCAGACTGACCGACCGTCACGAATTGAACGATATTTTCATGCAGATGATGGGCGAGCTCGATGCCTTGCACTCTCAGGTGCGCGGCGGCGATCTGCCGCTAGATCCTAATCAGCCTCAGGGCGCTAACTTAGGTGCCCGCCTGTTACAGACCAAGCAAGGGGTCGAGATAGCCCATATCTATCAAAACGATGCCGAGTTGCCGCAGCAGGCTTCGCCGCTGGCCAGAGTCGATGTCGATGCCAAGGTGGGCGACATCATCCTGGCGATCAACGGCAAGCCGGTTGCAAACGTTGCCGATGTGGCCCGCCATCTGCGTAACCAGGCGGACAAGCAGGTGCTATTGACTTTAAAGCGCGATCGCAACAGCTTCAAGACAATCGTGCTGCCGGTGGCTAACCGCGTCGATGCCAAGCTGAGATACCTAGACTGGGTCAACAACAATAACCAGAAGGTGACTAAGGCGGCAGGCGGTGAGATAGGCTATCTGCACCTTTACGCCATGGGCTCAGGCGATATCGCTAACTTTGCCCGTGAGTTCTACGCCAACATAGAGAAGAAGGGCCTGATTATCGATGTGCGCCGCAATCGTGGCGGCAACATCGACAGCTGGATCATAGAGAAACTGCTGCGTCGCGCCTGGATGTTCTGGCAGCCAACTCAGGGTACGCCGAACACTAACATGCAGCAGACCTTCCGTGGCCATCTGGTGGTGCTGACCGATCAGCTAACCTATTCAGATGGCGAGACTTTCTCTGCCGGCATCAAGGCACTAGGCCTGGCACCGCTCATCGGTAAGCAGACCGCCGGGGCCGGCGTCTGGCTCTCGGGTCGAAACTCGCTGACCGACAAAGGGATGGCGCGGGTTGCCGAGTATCCTCAGTACGCCATGGACGGACGCTGGATAGTGGAAGGCCGCGGTATCAGCCCAGATATCGAGGTCGATAACCTGCCACATGCCACCTTTAAGGGCGAGGATGCCCAGCTGAATAAGGCGCTGAATTACCTTAAGCAGAAGCTGGAGTTAGAGCCTGTGCTACCCATTAAGGCGCAGCCTATGCCAAGCAGCGGGATGGCTCAAGACGTCAAATAACACTTTGATTTGCCCTTAAGTTAATCCAAACCATTTTAGGGGGTTACCGACCAAGCAGTTCCCAGGTCGGTAACCTCCATTTTTATGGGCGGCTGTTGCTGTTTTTTTCTGCTGTATCAGATACAAACTGCAAAAATTGTATTAGCTTATAGGTATGTCGCTGCCATAGTTTAGGTTGCTAGGTCGGAATATCAGGAAGGTGAACATGAAAACCACTTATGGAGTTAGCAAAGGTCGCAACGTCACAGGTGCCTTGTTGCGACTGGGCGCTGTATTATTGAGTACGGTTTCCTTAGGTTCAGCTCAGTTAGCCCATGCCGAGCAGCAGGGATTTTCTGTTACCCTGGGCGGTTTCTACGCCAACTCTGATTCCGGTATTGTGGTGCAAAACCCAGATCTCGGTAAAGACTTCACCCTAGATTTCGAGAACGATCTGGCCCTGGTCGAGAAGAAGCTGCTGCCCACCCTGGAACTGGCCTACTGGTTTAACGAAGATCACGGCGTCTATCTCGACTGGAAACGACTGGATCGCGAGGCCCGCAATCGCTCCATCTCTAAGCCCTACGAGTATACCGAGGTGAACTCGGGCCAGACCTACCTGGTGCAGGCGGGGGCGGATATCAGCACCATCTTTAACGTGGATATTCTGCGCCTGGGCTATCGCTATCACTTTTACAGTGGCGAGGATGTCGATCTGACCCTGCTCGCCGGTCTGCATATCATGTGGCTCAAGCTGCAGTTTGTAGGTGAAATTGGCGCCTGCGTCGATGACGAGTGCCAGGTGGTGGACGTTAATCCCAAGAGCAATGCTCTTACCGAGGTGACGGCGCCGCTACCCGATCTCGGCCTGCAAGGGCGCTACCGTATTAACGATCGCTGGAGCCTCTCAGGTTGGGCGCAGTATTTCTATGTCAGCCTAGGGGATACCAAGGGGCAGTTGTTTGATTTCAGCGCCGGGGTCAACTACCAGCTGAGTGATTCTCTGGATGTGGAGTTGGGCTATAAGTATTACAAGATAGACGTCGAGGTCGAGAAAGATCTGGCCGATTTCGATATCTATTATGGTTTCAAAGGCCCGGCTTTGTCGCTGACCTATCAGTTCTAGCCCTTAGAGACACTAGCGCTTAGCGATACTAGCCCCTAGAGACATTAGCCCTTAGAAAAATTAGTGCTAGCGCCTTTGGCGCGGCGTTATCTCAATGGCTATCTCTTTGGCCAGAGAGTTGGCGATAAAGCAGTGTTTGTGGGCGAGGGCATGCAGCTTTGCTAGCTGCTCTTCTCTCTGTGGCGGTGTCAATTCAACCTCTGGGGTAAGTGCTATGCGGGTGATAGCCATCTGCCCCTTTTCATTTCTTCCCAGCTCGGCCCATGCCTCGTCGCGATAACTCAGCAGCGTCATTCGCTTCTTCTCCACTATGGTGAGAAAACTCAGCATGTGGCAGGCCGCCAGCGCGCTCAGCAGACTCTCCTCTGGGTTGACCTTATCCTGGCTACCTTGATACTCGGGCGCGGCCGAGCCGGCGACGACTTGACCGCTGGCGAAGCTAAGCTGGTGATCCCGGCTAATCTTTTCGTCGCCTGTACCAGAGTCTTTAGCTAGAGGCTCTCTTTGCAGAGGCTCTGAGTTTTGAGCAGTGTGATGGCTACCATGAGTGGCTGGTGGCCAAGAGACGGTAACCGAAAAAGACATGCTGTCGGGCCCACTGGAATGCGAAATAGAATGTGGCCACTATAGCAAACTTTGAAAATGTTTGGGGAAAGCTTGAAAACCTTAGAAGGCGTTACGCCGCATCCCGCTGCGCCGCTTTTTCAAGTGCGCTCTGGTCAAGACTGCTCTGGTCGAGACTGCTGTGATTAAGAGTGTTGTGGTTAAGAGTGCTCTGCTCGAGAGCACTTAGCTTTAGCGCGAGTGGCGATAGCGTGACCCTGTCTTGAGTCAGTTCGGCGGCGCTTAGGAGTTGTCTATGGTGATCTTCACCACGACTCTTGGTCATCGCAGCCTTATCGCTGGGGAGTTGGCGTGTCCATCTCTGATAGGCCGCCGCAGGTGAAATTCGCATGGTATCTGCCCTTGCTGTTTGGCGCCTGTCTATCAGGAGTTTCATCAGGCGCCATAGTGTTTACTGAGCAGATAATAAACAGATGCTGCTGTATCCAGGCTGAATGAAATTTAAACAAACAGGCTAAAGTCAACCAGCGCCAGCAAGGCGGCGACGGCTAGGCTAGCGGGCAGGCGTTTTGCCTGGTAGCTAAGCAGCAAGATAACCGCCAGCGCCGCGGCGCTCATCACGCCAAACAGCAAAATTGTCGCGTAGGCGGGCTCATATTGGCCGAGCAGCGCGAGAAAGCTTAAGGCGAGCGAGGCCCAGCCTGTCAGGGTAAGCGCCCTCTGTTGAATCTGTGTGGGTGGACGTTTGAAGCAGCTCTTGAAGTGGCTGAACATGGCCAGTGCCAGGGCGCCAAAGGCAATAAAGGCCAAACATAGGGATAGGCAAAGGGCTAGGCCGATGGATAGGTTCATTGGCGCACCTCCTCTAAATCACCATCTCTTGTTTCACGAGTCATAGCCGTTGTGTTGGGCCTGCTAGCTCTTACAACGCTTGCCCTGCCAGCTCTTGCCGTGTCTGTTCTCGGGCTGGTGGCACTTTGGCGCGGATTGATTAGCTTTGACTGCCTTACCTGCCTGGCGGCAAATCCCAGTGCCAGGGCAAACAGCAGGCTGACCATATCGAAGCCTACCAGCGTCCACTGATTATCATGTATGTTCGCGAGCAGACTCTGCCCCGAGGTGACGGCGCCCACCAGCGGCAACGCCGCAAAGGCCAGGGTGCCCAGCAATAGCCATTGACGCCAGCGCCGCCAGGACTGCGCGGTGCGAAGGCCATCCCACAGGGCGACTAGGGCGATGACTGCCAGCATGATGAAGAAGGCATCCACCTCACGCTGCGCCCGGTCGATGATATCGAGCGGCAACAGACGGTTTGCGTAGAAAAAGATTGCGGTGGCGAGAGGAAGGCCGCAGATGAAGCTGATGTTGAGCCCGTCCACTAGCCTGAGGCCGATAGTCGGCTTGGTGCCAGATTGAATCGCTTTTTGTTGTTTCTGGGCGATCTTTACCGCCCATAGCAGGGTGCCAGTGGCGACCATGGCGCAGCCCAGCAGGCCGCAGAGGAAGAAGAAACCTCGTAAAGCCCAGTCGGCAAAGCGCGCCGTATGCAGCGCCATCAGGGTGTCATAAGTCTTGTAGGTGGCGCTGTCCGGGTTAGCCTTAGATATCAGTTCACCCTTTACCCCATCAAAGATCAACAGATTACGTCTATCTGTCACCGTCTGTTCACTGTTGAGGGTAAAGCTGATGCGGCTGTTATCTTTCCCTGGCGCGCTGATGCTTAACTGTTTCAGTGGCGCGGCGCCCCACTGCTGTTCTATTTGAGGTAGCAGTCTGGCGGCCTCGATGAGCGGCGCTGCTTCTTTGCCGGGCTTTGCCTGAATGCGGGCGGGGTTGAGGTCGGCCCTGAAGGCGCGCACGTTGCCATCGTATTCTTGCAATGCGCCCCAGGGCATGAACATGAACATCAGAGTGATGAGACCCGTATAGGTGATGATCAGGTGATAGGGCAGAGCCATCACGGCGCTGACATTGTGGGCGTCGAGCCAGGAGCGACTGCCTTTAGCCGGCCGAAAACTGAAGAAGTCTTTAAAGATCCGATTGTGGATCACCACGCCGCTTATCAGGGCGATCAGCATCGCCATGGTGGCGAGCCCCACTATCCAGCGCGCGGCCACAACAGGCAGGTAATGTAGATCAAAATGCAGGCGATAGAAGAAGTTGCCACCTCGGGAGTCGCGGATCTCGGTGATCATCTGCTGACCATCCTGGCTGACGACATGCTCATGGAACTTGCCGCGCCGTTCACCCTTTTTAGGCTCGTCTGCCCAGCCGAAGCTGAGGTAAGGCTTGCGCTCACTCGGGAAGGAGATGGTCCAGCTCGCGGCGTCGGGGGCCTTGTCGGCCAGATAGGCCTGGCCCTCGGCAATCTGTTGTCCAATTCGCTGCTGGTCATAGTCTTGAAAGACAGATTGATGCAGCTCGGGTTTGCTCCACAGACTGATCTCGTGACGGAAATAGCTCAGGCTGCCGGCAAAGAAGATAAGCAGTAGTAGCCAGCAAACGGCGAGGCCGGCCCAGGTGTGCAGCCAGGTCATGGAGCGGAAAAAAGTCTCTTTCATGGGATTAACCTAAAACGAGTGTGAGGCCATAGAGCAGGCTGCAAAGCGCCACAGGTTCCAGCACCACGCGCAGGTGAGACCTGAGGCTAAAGAGGCGGATGATCATCATGGCAAAGATGCTAAAGGAGACCATAGTGCCGACAAGCACCGCATCGAGACGGCTAAGGGGCAGAGTTTGTGCCAGCAGCATACAGGCGAGCGCCGCCACGCCGTAACCACCCAGCAGGGAGGCTAACAGGCGCACGATGACCGAAGCTCTGGGAGAGAGGTCTCGTTCGAATGACGTTAGACGTGGAGAAATGCTTGTATTCACTATGGATAAATTTATGAACTAAGGGTTAGCTTATTCTACACTTGTTGAGATAAGTTCTCATTCGTATTTACATGTAAAGCTGTTTTCTCAAATTACTCTTAGGTTTGCCCTTTGGCCCTCTCTTAGTTTGTGGGCTAGCATGAAGATGACGCCATAAAGACAGATTGATTAAATTTTGTTTACTTTGTGGGATTTATGGCCAAAACCGCCTGTTTATGCCTGATATCCTGTTTTCGCCGCTTGCTTTTAACCAGTATGGGGAGTACATATTAGTAGACACTGAATGGAGATTTACTTGGATTTCGCCCATGCTTACATAGGCGTCAATTGAAAAAAAAAGTGCTTTAGCCCCTTGTTTTTTCTTTCACTCATCCCAAGTTCATTATTGAAGTCATCCTAAAAAGGAAAACCTATGAAAATAAATCTTTCTGGTCATCACGTAGATATTACCGATTCAATAAAAGAGCATGTGAATCAAAAGTTTTCCAAAATCGCGACCCATTTCCCAACGCTCATTTCACTCGATGTCATCATTGCTAAAGAGCACGGAGAGTTTCAGGTCGAACTCAGTACCAATTACGAAGGTAGCCGGATATCAGCCTCTGGGAGTGACGATATCATGTATCCTGCTATCACTAATGCCGCCAAAAAACTGGATGCGGCGTTAAAGCACAGAAAAGGCCATTTGAAGGCAGATCTGCATCAAAAGCCGGTAAGTACCACACCTGAGATTGCCCATGAGATCATCCAGGAGATGAAGTTGGTCTAAGCCTACAAGGCATAAGAGACGATAAAGCCACCCTAAGGGTGGCTTTTTTGCATCTGGGCTCTTGTGTATTTGAGTTATGTATATCTGAGGCTAGCGGAAGTCAAAGGCTAGGAAAAGTTTGAATATAGGAAAGTCAGAGACTAAGTAAGCTGAGCATCAAAGGCTAAGGCAGGTCGACCTCGAGCGCTGGGCATTCAAGGGCAGTGCTGTGCGTCTTGTCACTCAGGTCTTGATATAGGGTTAAGGGGCTAAGCTTAGCCTGATAACGACCCGGAGGGATAACAAATGCCTGCGCCAGTTCAAGCGAGACGCTCAAGGACTCGCCTGCAGGCAGCAGTAGATAGTCCTCATCAGTCGGCTCGCCGCGCTTGGCGAGTGCGCCCTGATATTCAAGCGTCTGTTGGTTATTCAGGTCGGTCAGGGTCAGAAACTTGCTAAACCAGGCATCGAAGGGGCTGTGCCAGCTCAGCAGGTACCAGTTGGTGTTTGCCGGCGCAGCTATCTCGAAGGTGAGAGTATTGTCTTGCTCCGCCTTTATGAGGCGACACGTAGGTAGCGCTTGACGTGCGAGGCTATTCATACTTATGGTCCAAAGTAGCAAGAGGCTAAGTGACAGAAACCTTAAAGGTGTAAACATAGGCGTTAACCTTGGCATCAGCTAAAAAAAAGGGCGGATAATTCCGCCCTTAGATTGACAAGAAAGATAAGAAATAGATTAGTTTAAGTTAGGCGTGTTTTCAGCAAAATATTCATGGCTGTCAGCATTTTGAATCGCCTGTGAAGGATCGCTGATCGCCAGTGACTTAGCACCGCTCTGACCGTAAACAATATCATCTGTACCCGCTACTACGTTGAAGTGGCTGGTCTCATGGATGATGGTGCCGCCCTTAGAGTCAGTACCCGAAGTTGGGGCTGTCCAGAAGGCATTACACATGTAGATCTTGTATGGCTGAGTTGGGTAAACATAAGCGTAGTATTGCTTCTTACAGCTACAGTCGAAGGTCAGTGGCTCGTTGTTGAGCGTGCTATCGATCTTGCTGAAGTTGTTGCTTACCGTGTTCCAGCGAGACGAGCTGTAAGCACCGAACCAGGTGCTGTAACGCTGTGAGTTGCTGCTGGCCGTGGCCAGGTGCTGGTTAGCGTCGGCTGACATTGTCTTAGCCGCGGCTAGGCCGGCAAGGATATCACTCTGCTGTGAGTTGCTGCAGCGACCGGTGAAAGAGATGCCGTCAGGTGTGGTGCCGCCACCATCGCCGGTGCCTGGCTTACCCTTGTTAGCGCCGCCTTTAAATTCACGGCCTTCCAGGTAGAAGCTCGCTGGGGCAGAGTGTATGCCTTCTACGCCAAGGCGAGCCAGTTTCTTGGCTTGGCCTGGGTTTGGCGCAAACAGCTGCATAGAGCTGACATCATAGCTGATCTCATAGTTTGCCGTGGACGACATGTCATACAGTGACGATAGCTCTACCTGGTAAGAGATGCTCTCACCGGATTTTAGCTTGATGTAGTCTTTATGGCTTGGTGCTGGACGCTTGTAGTGAGCGCCGAGGTAAGGGCGCTCTTGACCGTCAGCGGTAACTTTAAATAGCGACTCTTCAACACCGTCTGCTGCGGTAAACCACTTGAGTAGTTTCACCGGAACGTTGGCTTCGTTGGTCAGGGTTAGGGTAACCATCACGTCCTGATCGCTGCTGAAGCTGTCTTGGCTCATCTGCAGTTTAGCGGCGATCCCTTCGGCGAGGGCTGATTGACTCAGTAAGGTGGTGGCAATAGCGAGTGTTGATAATTTGAATAGCTTGCTCATCAATTTGTCCTTTTGATTGAGGTTATTTTTATAGTGTTAACAAATGTTACTCAGTTGTTACATTTTGGAGTTTAATCAAATTAAGGTTTGAATAGCAAGCATTTATTGGAGCTTTATTTTGAATAACTAAAGTTGGCTAGTGCAATGTACTTTATCTGACTAACGACAGGAAATTGGCTACCCCAACGTCAGCGGTTTAGCTGCTATGTTCAAGTGTTGCTCTAACCCTCTCCTTAGCAATTTTTTGAGTCGTAACTGCCCATCTCATCTTCGATCTCGTGAGGTTAACGCCTCTTTGAATGGCCCTTGATTCGAACCCTTTTCGAAAAATCGGAAAAATAAGTTGTGCACAATTTAAATTTTAGATATAACTACCGCAAATGAATTGCACGCAATTTAAATTGCATTCTGATTCGTATTCAAGAGTCGTACTCAAGAGTCGTAATCAAGAGTCGTAATCAAGACTGCACTCTAAATTGCAAAAAGCACTTTGCTTTCAATGAACCTATTCGAAATGAGGAAAGACCATGAAGACTTTATATGAGACTCAAGCCACTGCGAGCGCCGGACGTAACGGACAGGTGACGACAGACGACGGTAAGCTGTCTATCGCCCTTAGCTATCCCAAAGAGATGGGCGGCAGCGGAGAGGCGAGCAACCCTGAGCAGCTATTTGCGGCGGGCTATAGCGCCTGTTTCTCCAATGCCGTTCTGCATGTGGCCAGAGAAGCCAAGGTAAAGCTGACGCAGGCGCCGGTTACCGCTAAGGTGGGCATTGGCGCTCGCGCAGAAGGTGGCTTCGGCCTTACCGTGGCCCTGAGTGTTGAGCTGGCGGTATCTGATGAGTTATCTCAGGAACAAGCCGTAGAGCTGGTAAGAACGGCCCATCAGGTCTGCCCATACTCTAACGCCGTACGCAACAACATAGATGTCGCACTAACTGTAAATGGCCAGTCTCTGTAACTCGTCAGTTTATGTAACTTGTTAGCTACTCAAGCTTATTAGCGAGTTCCAGGCTGGCAGCTCTAGGTGAAGGTGTAAGCCTCCTAAAGCCTGTGTTTTGCCAGCTCGGTGAGTAGCATCTCACGTCCCTCGCTTTCCACATGGGTCAAGAAGGCCTGAGCGATTGCCGAGGGACGTTTTGATTTAAGCCAGAGAAAATACCAGTTGGAATTGATCGGCAGCTCCTTCACATTCAGCTGCGCTAGCCCGGTATTGCCGCCAAAGGCGAGGGTATGGGCCGAGAGTATGCTGACCCCCAGCCCCGACATCACCGAGTGTTTGATCGCCTCGTTACTCTCTATGGTCATCTTGACGTTAAGCTTCACCCCCTGTTTCGCCATGAAACGCTCAATCGCCAAGCGGGTGCCCGAGCCATTTTCACGCATCAAGAAGGGCGCCTCACAGAGCTCGGCTAACGAGACGCCATCCTGACTGACTAAGGGATGATTCTCCTGGGCAATAGCCACCAAGGGATTATTGAAGAATTCGATGCTATCTGTGTTGAGATCCGCTGGTGGATGACTGAACACGTAGAAGTCGTCGATGCCCTGTTTGAGGCGCTCGATGATCTGCTGGCGGTTGCCCACATTTAGCTGCACAGCGACATTGGGGTAGCGCTCGCAGAAGGGGCCGAGCAGGTGGGGAATAAAGTATTTCGAGGTGGTCACCACAGCCAGGCGCAGGGTACCCGATTTGAGCTCCCCCATGTCCGACAGCGACATCTCCAGCCTCGCAAAACTGTCGAGGATCTCCGTGGCCGATTTAACCACCTCCAGCCCGGCCTCGGTAAACACCACCTTGCGACCCACTATGTTATACAGAGGGAAACCTATCACATCGGCGAGCTTCTTGAGCTGCATCGAGATGGTTGGCTGAGTGAGGTGCAGGGTGTCGGCGGCGCCGCTGACGCTGCCGCTATCATAGACAGCCAGCAAGATCTCCATCTGCCTGAGGGTACCAAGATGTGCCTGTAGTCTGAGGGACATAGTCGCTCCAAGTATAGATTTTTATCTATATAAAAACACAAAAATATCTATTTTTATATATAAATTGTTTTTGGCAAGATCGCTCCAGTTAAAAGAACACCGAATTTTTCGCAGTATCAGTCGTAAACGGGGGATCTTATGAAACAGTTAACTCAGCTTGTCCTGGCAGAAAAACAATCACTCTTCAGCCTAGTCGTCGGCCTTGTGGTGACCACGCTGGCGTTTGCCACCATGAGGGAAGGGCACAACGGTATGGGGCTGCTGGTTGTCGGTCTCGGCCTGATCTCACTGACCTTGGTCTCTATGGTCGCCAAGTTGTCGTCTAAGCGCCGCGTCGTAAAGCCTACCACTCGCCTGCAAGTAAAGGGCGCCTAATATGCAGTTAGATATCACCATCGCCTTCTTTATCCTGGGAGCGCTCGCCACCCTGATCCGCTCCGACATTCAGTTTCCCAAGGCGCTCTATCAGAGTCTGACCCTGTTCCTCATGCTGGCCATCGGCCTCAAAGGGGGCGTGGCACTGTCAAAATATGGCTCCATGGCATTGCTGCCACAATCCTTGTTAGTGATTGGTATGGGGCTGATTATTCCGCTGATCGCCTTTCCCATACTGCGCTATATCGGTCAGCTCAAACTTGAGGATGCGGCCTCAATTGCCGCCCACTATGGCTCGGTCAGCATAGGCACCTATGCGGTGGCCGTGGCGTTTCTCGAGGCGCAAGGCATAAGCTACGAAGCCTACTTCCCGCTGTTTGTGGTATTGCTGGAGATCCCTGCCATCGCTGTGGGTATCGCCCTGGCTAGACGTTCGGGTACTAACCTAAAGTGGCGCACGCTTATCCATGAGGTGTTCTGCAACCAGAGCCTGGTGCTGCTGGTTGGCGCGCTGATCATCGGCTACTTCTGGGCCGACCGTATCGAGGGGGTGACCCCGCTCTTCTTCAACCTGTTCCATGGTGTGCTGGCCCTCTTCCTGCTGGAGATGGGGATGCTGGCCGCCAGCCGTCTAAAAGAGCTGAAGCAGATGGGTAACTTCATGTTAGCATTCGGCGTCTTCATGCCACTGATTGGTGGCTTGCTGGGCAGTATTCTTGGCTTACAGATGGGACTGTCGAGCGGCGGCGCCACTCTGCTGGCGGTACTGGGGGCGAGCGCCTCATACATAGCGGTGCCGGCGGCCATGCGGGTCGCGATTCCCGAGGCGAACCAGAGCCTGTCTATTACCTATTCACTGGCAATTACTTTTCCGTTCAACGTATTGGTGGGCATACCTACCTATGCGCTGTTCACCTATTGGTTATCAAATTAAGAGGCACGTATGAATAAAGCAAGAGTAGCAATCATCATGGGTTCACAGAGCGATTGGCCGACCATGAAAAATGCCACCACAGTCCTGGATGCCCTGAGTATCGCCTACAGCAAACAGGTGGTCTCGGCGCACCGTACCCCAGAGCGTCTGGTGAGCTTCAGTCATGGTGC
Organism: Shewanella alkalitolerans; assembly: GCF_019457575.1. Lineage (NCBI taxonomy): Bacteria > Pseudomonadati > Pseudomonadota > Gammaproteobacteria > Alteromonadales > Shewanellaceae > Shewanella > Shewanella alkalitolerans. Next base: position 1,407,910 of record NZ_CP080422.1, read on the forward strand.
GGCCGATGAAGGCATAGAGGTGATCATCGCCGGTGCAGGCGGCGCCGCGCATTTGCCGGGCATGACCGCGGCCATGACGCACCTGCCGGTGATTGCCGTGCCTGTGATGAGCAAGGCACTAAAAGGGATGGATAGCCTGCTGTCTATCGTGCAGATGCCAAAAGGCGTTGCGGTGGCGACCCAGGCGATTGGCGATTCAGGCGCCTTCAATGCAGGCCTGATGGCGGCACAAATCCTAGCCCTGGGCGATAGCGAACTGACCCAGCGTCTGTGTGACTGGCGTGCTAGCCAAACCTCAGGTGTGCCGTTGGAGGTGGAATAATGCGCATCGGCATTATCGGTTGTGGTCAGCTGGCGCGCATGATGGCGCTGGCGGGCATTCCCTTAGGGCTTAAATTCAGCTTCGTCGCCGATGGTGGCCCAGGTACGGATCTCAGCTGCGTCGAGGGGCTCGGCCGTGTGGCGAGCTGGCAGTCGGGGCAGAGTGTCAGCGCACTCTATGAAGCCTTGGGCAAACCCGAGGTGATCACGGTCGAAAAAGAGCAGGTAGATCTCGAGCTAGTGCGCGCGCTCGAAGCCCACTGCACTATTCGACCGAATGTCGACAGCATCGCTAAGTGCAAGAGCCGTATTCATGAAAAGCAGCTATTAGCCGATCTTGGTATTCCCTGCGCGCCCTTTACCTATGATGTCAGCCTCGAGGAAAGCGCCAAGACCTTAGGTTATCCCATGGTGATAAAGTCCCTCGACGAAGGCTATGACGGCAAGAATCAGTGGGTGGTGCGCAGCGATGATGATCTTGTCAGCGTTGCGCCTAATCTTAAACAAGGTCATTACCTAGCCGAGCAGTGGATCCCTTTCGATGCCGAGGTGTCTATTATCGGTGTGCGCAGCGCCAGCGGCGAGGTGAGCTGTTATCCCTTGACCGAGAATCAACATCAAAACGGTATTCTGCTGCGTTCAATGGCGCCCGCCAGAGGACTAAGCGCCGAGATGGTGCAGCAGGCGCAAAGCTATATGACCAAGCTGCTGGAAGCACAGCAGTATGTGGGCGTGCTCGCCATGGAACTGTTTGTGGTGGGCGATAAGCTGCTGGTGAATGAGTTAGCACCTAGGGTACATAACAGCGGTCACTGGACTCAGCTCGGCGCACAGACCTGCCAGTTTGAGAATCATATTCGCGCCGTCGCCGGACTCGCCCTGGGAGCAACCTCCGCCATAGGTAAGACCGGCATGCTGAATCTGTTAGGTGTAGTTGCTCCGCCAATGGACGCCCTAAGCAGCAATGCCAGCCTGCACTGGTATAACAAGGCCGCCAAGCCCAACCGCAAGTTAGGACACATCAACTTCTTGCTGGATGACTACGCCCAGTTGGCCAGTCAGATGCAAAGCGTCGAGCAGTCGCTGGTGAAGTGCTAAGCTAAGTGATTCATGTGCAAGTACGAGATTGGTATCTAAGATTTAGCTTCTAAGAATTAGCGTCTTAATCCGATAACGAGAAAGCCCCGACAAGACCTGCCGGGGCTTTTTTATCTTTGATTTTAAGCCGCTAAATCGACTTACTGCACGTGCTTAAAAAGCGATAGATACAAAAAAGCCGCTAAACCCATCTGGTAAGGGCTTAGCGGCCTTTGAAGGTTATCGCTAACCTGATGTTGGTGGAGGCGGCGGGACTTGAACCCGCGTCCAAAAAGCCTACATCCTCGGCGCTACATGCTTAGTCTTTCTATTGGTTAACCAACAACACTCCGAAAGACAGGATTGTTATTGGCGAGTCCAGTACTGTTTTGCGGTTCACCCCTGAACAAGGTTCCCTCGCTATCAAATGTAAAGGTGACCATCTTAATACTCTGCCCATTTGAGAAACGTGAGCAAGATGGCTAGCTAGCCTAAGCTGCTAGAGCGTAGTTATCGTCGTTTGCAACTATAACTGTGCGGCTTTTTACGAGGCCAACCGCCCCTCGGCATGCTCCTAGGGTTTCGTGAATCTTGTCGAATCCAGAATCGCCCCCAGTACAATGTCGATTGTAACCCGCGTCGTCCTCGATTACCAAGGATTAATCATGGGGCTACTATCGTTTGTTCGTTATCCGTACGTTTTATGCCAGACAAGTCGCTGAATCACAGCGATTATTATCGTGCGGCATGTTTCATGGTACGAGATTTTTCAATCTTCCACTCGCGCTCTTTGGTGTCGTCGCGCTTATCGTGCTCTTTCTTACCCTTACCCAGGCCGATTTCGAGTTTAACCCAGGCATTTTTGCGCCAATACATGGAGATAGGTACGATAGAGTAACCTTGACGCTCTACCAGGCCCTGCAGCTTATCCAGCTCTCTGCGGTTAAGCAGCAGCTTACGATCGCGCATAGGGTCGCATACCACGTGAGTCGATGCGGTATTGAGCGGTGTGATGGTGCATCCAAACAGGTAGGCCTCTCCATCTCTGAGGAACACATAGCTCTCAGACAGGTTTACCTTTCCGACTCGGATCGATTTCACTTCCCATCCCATCAGGGATAAGCCGGCTTCAAATTTCTCTTCAAATTTATAATCGAAGTTTGCACGTTTGTTTCGCGCAATCGTCGCCGGTGGGTTCTTTGATTTTTTTGCGTTTTTCTTAGCCATAGGAGGGCTATTATACGCGCGGTAAACCAATTTGGAATTGGCTCGCGTGATTATTTGTTTAATTTGCCTGCGTAAATGGGTCGAGGTGGTGTTTTTTTGAGCTTGGCTTGAGTGCTGGGTGAGGTGACCGGTGTTGCCGAGCATGTTAAAATCAATTTTTTGCTTCATGGTGTCAGGCCAAGGTTTCAGGTTAAACAGTCATATGCCCAAGATTTCCCGTAGCGTATTAGTGCGCTTTAGTGCCATGCAGATGTACGAGTTAGTCAACGATGTGGAATCCTATAAGGAGTTTCTGCCGGGGTGTGTTGGCGGTAAGGTACTTGAGTTTGATGGTAAGACCATGGTGGCCTCGGTCGATGTCTCCAAGGCGGGGATCAGCAAGACCTTTACTACACGCAATCAGGTTATTCCTGGTAAGCGAATTGAACTGGCGCTGGAAAATGGCCCCTTTAAGCATCTGCATGGTCAGTGGGAGTTTACCGAGTTGACGGAAGATGCCTGTAAGGTGGATTTCGAGCTTAACTTCGAATTTTCCAGTTCGCTAGCGGATATGGCCTTTGGCAAGGTGTTCAAAGAGCTGATGTCTTCCATGGTGACTGCCTTCACCAGCCGCGCCAAAGTGATTTACAAATAACAGCTGTTTAATCTTTCTAGGATGTAAGATGAGCGATCAAGATAAGTTTGCCGTTGAAGTGATTTATGCACTGCCTACCCAGCAGAAGCGCATCAGCGTCATGGTGTCGCCGGGCACCAGTTGTATCGAGGCGGTGAAGCAGAGCGATATCTGCCGGTTCTTTCCTGAGATCGATCTGGAGAAGGTAAAGCTAGGTATCTTCAGCCGTGCGGTAAAGCATGATGAGGTGTTAGAGCCTGGGCAGCGAGTTGAGATCTATCGCCCATTGATTGCCGATCCTAAAGATGTGCGTCGTCAACGAGCTGAAAAGGCCAAGAATGAGGGCCGCGCCAACAAGACTACAGGCGCTAAGGTGAGCTAGTTAAGTTTTTGTTTCTGCCGGGAATCGTTTCGAGTGTTAAGTAAGACGAGATAAGTAGCCTGACAGGATAGGCTGGAAGGCGCATTAAAGAGTAAAAATAAAGAGAAAGCCGCTAGATAGCAAAAAGGGTCTTAAGCAATGCTTAGGACCCTTTTTTCGTCTTAAAACCCAGGCGCTTAAAACTGGCTTGGCGTTAGTTAAAGCGTTTATTCAAACTCTTTAACTTCGTTGAGTTCTTGTGCTTTCTTCTCTTCCACGAGCGGCTTGGTATCTGGACGCTGCTCAGGGTTTAGCGGAACCAGGTCGCCCTTTGCGGCACCTAGCTCTGGTAGCGAGCTCTGATCCAGCGGGGTGTTAAAGTCTGCAGCCAATTCATAGTCGCCTTCTACTTTAGAAAGCTTGTCATTGGTAAAGTGCAGCACCAGCTCTTTATGGGTGATGCTGGCGTCACGACCACTCTTGTAGTGATAGACATAGTACCAGGTGTCGTCCGAGAAGCTGTCGCGCAGTACGGGACGGCCCAGGATATATTCGACCTGCTCTTTGGTCATCTCAATTCTGAGTTTTTCGACCTGCTGCGTCTCCATGTAGTTGCCTTGCGGCACATCTGGTTTATAGATCAGCCAGTCGAACACGCTGCATGCGCTTAATGAAAGAGACAGCGCCGCTGCGCCTAATAGAGTAATACTATGTTTTTTGATGGTCATTGAATGCGCTACTTCCCTAAAAATCTGTCGGCCATGATACCCAAGCATTCCCCATGCTGACAAGCGCTATCGCCGTTTTCTGGATCTCGCCTGCGTATCAGCTTAGGTCTGTGTGTTTGGGGCGCCCAAGGGGAGGGCGAGTAGTTCAGACAGGTGTGTTAAGGATTAGTTTCACCAGCTTGAGCGAATTTTGTCCAAGTAGGGCAGGAGAATCCCTGAGTCGTGATGAAAATGCCAGACTAATTAATTGTTAGTATTTGTTTTATCCCGAATTGTGGTAAGTTAACTTTTATTTACATCTTGTTAGCAAGCAGCGTTTTGCCCTAGGTGAAAATAGTGGACAATAGGCCGAGAATTTAGCGGTAGCAAATCGCCTGGGTCAATAATGGACATAGCAAGAATGGATGAATCTAAAAAGCTTGGCAGTTTGGTTTGTGTCGGCACAGGTCTTAACCTGGGCGGTCAGATAACCGTGTTGAGTAAGAGTTATATCGAGCTGGCCGACGTGGTTTTTTCTTTGGTGCCCGACGCCTTTGCCCTCCAGTGGCTTGAGAGCATGAATCATGATGTCCGATCACTGCATCGTTATTATGCCCAGGGTGAAGAAGTTAAGAGCCGTCGTGATACCTACCAACAGATGGTCGAGGCGATATTGACCGAGGTTAGGGCGGGTAAGCGGGTCGTGTGCGCCCTATATGGTCACCCAGGTGTGTTTGCCTGTGTTTCCCATATCGCCATTCGCCGGGCACGCGAAGAAGGTTTCGAGGCCAAGATGGAGCCGGGGATCTCAGCCGAGGCCTGCTTATGGGCCGACGTGGGTATAGACCCTGGACAATCTGGTCACCAGAGCTTCGAGGCCAGTCAATTTATGTTCTACTGTCATACGCCGGATCCAGCCACCCACTTGCTGCTGTGGCAGATAGCCATCGCTGGAGAGCACACGCTCACCAAGTTTCATACTAACTCGGATTGTTTGCAGGTCTTGGTTGAGCAGCTTAGCGAGTGGTATCCGTTAGATCACGAGGTCATTCTATATGAAGCGCCCAATTTACCGACACAGGCGCCTCGAATTGAACGCTTATTACTCAAAGAATTACCCCAAGCCAAGTTAACTGCTATTACGACCCTGTTAATTCCACCTGCGGCGCCGCTGAAGGTGAACCATAAGGTTTTGGCAAAACTCGGTATTTCAGAAGCTTTATTGGGTTAAAAATGAGACGGAGTTTGATTAAAGCTAGAGTGGTCAAACTTTTGTCTAGCAACTAGTGTTATTACATAACAATGGAGAATGATATGTCTAAGCTAAGCGATTTTTTTCAGAAGTTAGGTTCGGATGCCGCACTGTTAGAGGCTTACAAGGCTGATCCAGAAGGTGTGATGAAGGCCAATGGCCTAACGGATGACGAGATCCAGGCGGTGTTGTCGGGTGATAAAGCACAGCTTGATTCGCTCTCAGGTGACACCCGCGAAGTACAATCCTATCTGCTGATCACTAACCCAGATGACAGCAAGTAACGTGTAGAAGCTATATGCATTACCTCAGACTATTTTTGGCTTGTGTCTTGTCGATAGTGATTTGCCTGCCCGTCATGGCGAGCGATGTCGATTACGACTCGGTTATCGATGAGCTAAAGGCATCGTTAATTGCAGAGCCGGCCAAGTCGTCTGAGGTAATTGCCTACCTTAAAGAGAATACCCAGCACTTGAGCCGCGAACAGAGGGCTCGGGTGTTGACCCTGGAAAGCAACAAGGAGATGTTTAATGGTGCCTATGAGCGCGCCTTTAATCTACTCACTCAGGCCGAACAGCTGAGCCACTCTCCCGAGATTCAAAATTCCATCTATCTGTATCAGGCCACTGCGCTGATCGCCATGAAGAATTATCAGGGTGCCTTGGATGCTATGGCTAAGAATCTCGACCGTATCGAGCAGATAGATGATGTGACCATAAAGATGACCTCTTATCTGAGGTTGGCAAACCTCTATCTTGATCTCGAAGTCTATGACGAGGTGAAGCGCTACGCCTCGCTGGCCTATGCACTCAGCCGCGACAGATCGCCGAAAGAACAGTGTTATGCCCAGGTACTATTGGCGGCAGGTGAGTTAAAGCTCTCACACTATCATGAGGCTAAGCAGTTATTTGCCGATACCCGCACCTTCTGTAGTGAACATAATATACCGCTTATCGTCGCCATGTCCGACAAGGGCAAGGGAACATCGCACCTTAAGCTAGGTGAGCTTGAGCAAGCGGAGATGCTGTTCCTATCAGCGCTTGCCGAATACAAGACATTTAAGTTCCAGTTAGAGATTAACGATGTTAATGCCTTACTGGCCGAAGTCTACTTGATGAAGAAAGAGGTGGAGCTCGCCAAGCAATACGCCCAGCTAGTCATAGATGTTGAGGACGAGCCAAGCGTGCTCAACGCCAAGAAACGCGCCATTAAGGTCATGGCCGATGCCTTGGCGGTAGAGGGAAGCTTTCAAGAGGCCTATCGTTATCTGGACAAGTATATGCAGCTCAGTGAGGCCGATATCGATGAGACCAAGGCAAAGGCCTATGCGTATCAGATGGCCAAGTTTGAGAATGCCGAGAAGACCCGTGAAATTAAGATGCTCAACCAGGATAGGGCGCTCTATACGGCGCAGCAAAAGGTGGTTGAGCTGGAGAGATACAACGAGAGTATGGCGCTGATGATCGCCTTTGGTTGTTCTATCTGTCTCATTATTTTTGGTGCAACCATGTTTGTGCAGAAGCGCAAATATAAGCGCATCTCTCAGCGAGATCCTTTGACCGGAGTATTAAACCGAGGCACGGGACAAGACTTTGCCGAAAACCTCTTCGTCGATGTCTTGGCTCATCGCAGCGTGTTTAGTGTGGTGATGTTCGACTTAGACCACTTCAAGGCGATCAACGATACCTATGGCCATAGCGCCGGAGATTGGGCATTGCGGCGAGTAGTCGATGCCGTGACGCCAAGCCTCAAGAGCAGGGATCTGTTTGTGCGCATGGGCGGTGAAGAGTTTGCACTCTTCTTGCCGTACACGGATGAGCAGGCGGCCCTCAAGATAGCCAAGCAGTGTCGCGTGGCTATAGAGGCGATTCAGACACGGCCTCACTATAGCGACCTGAGCATTACCGCCAGTTTCGGTGTCTGCACCAGTGTGGAGGAGGATCTTAGCCTGGATCCACTCATGAAGCGGGTCGATATCGCCATGTATCAGGCCAAGGGCAATGGCCGTAACTGCGTGGTCATGTACCGCCCAAGCATGGAGTCTACGCCCGACACCCCCATTAATGCGGTGAATGCTTAGCCTTAGCTAACTGGGGTTTGCGGTTGTTTAGCTCAAACTCGTTACCCTTAGGCGAGTCATTGGCTTGCCGACACTTGTCTTTAACTCTGCTAGTCCTTCTTGTTTTCGAAAGTCCTTCTTGTCTGTGTTCGCGCTTCTCGTTGGTGTTAGTGCTTCTAGCCTGTCTGTGCTGTCTAAGCTGTTCTCTTCTAGTGAAGCTTTTGTCTTTATACATACTTAGCAGTTCTCTGTTGCATCGACGGGAGCCTATCAGGCCTTCCTGCAACAGGTAATCGATATTTACCGAGTGAGTTCACTTCTTCTAGCTAGTTTTCCCGTCTTGCGCAGAGCTTCCTGTCCAATGTTGTCAGTCGCTCATCTCTAGGCCTTGTGCGGTCAGCCTTCAGTATTTTGTTATTTGAATTCAGGTTTCTTGTCTTTCATTAGAGCTGACATTAAAGCTGAGCGGCTAGTGATCGTGCGAGTTAGTCATTTTGCGCTGGTCACTTAGCGGCAGAAGGAGAGCGATAGAAGGAGAGCGACAGAAGGAGAGCGAGGCTTGTCGAATGGCCGAGTTAGATGCCTTGTCTTGGCAGCATGATAGGCGTCTCTGCTGGGTTAACTATGCAATTTATTCGGTTTTTTTTAATTTTTTTTGCAGCAAACCAAAAAAAATCGTGATGTTGATCGACAAACGTTACCGAATTGTGACAAGCCATTTGGCCTCTTGCTTATATCGTTTACGTAAACGTCAAATTAAAACGTTCGTTTGATTTTGAGTGTTTTGGGGTTGCTTGTAAAGTGTTGAAATAATTTAAGTTTAATAGCCTTACTTGCAAGTAAAGCAAAACGTGCCGCCTTTTTATCTGTCAGGTTTCTAGGTGAAATGTCTGTATCGATAAAATTACTGTTGGTAATAAATTTTCGTAATAACTTTCAAGTGATGGAGCTTGGTTCATTTGTCAGACAACTTTTAAATTTAGTCATTTCTTGATTTGTTGGTTATGCCTTTTGTTGTCTAAAAACAATATTTTGAGTTGCATCGACCTGTTTGGTCTTACCAATTTTTTGTGATGTCACTCAGCTTTTTTCGCTGTTTTTCTCACCGCTCGTATTGTTGCAATCCCAACAGTTTGTTAGTAGGTTTTGTTCAAAACGTACATTTGTAACCCCTTGCTGGTGTTTCAAGCTGTATGGCCATCATTACAAGGTATGGCGGGCCTTAGGTTAAAGGCTGGAAGAATTGAAATTAACGGTAAGTGAGCGCTTGGGAGATATCGGGATGACTGAACAGGTAATGAATAAACATCAGCTAGAGACGGGATTGTCTATCCTGGGGGCGCCAGTGCCGGGGCAAGAGATAGTGCTTAACGAAGGTGCGCTGAGCTTGCTAGAGGTCTTGTGTGATCAGTTTGCGGCAGAGGTACCTAAGCTACTCGAGATGCGCAGGCAGAAGCAGGAACTGATCGATAAGGGTGCGCTGCCCGATTTCTTACCCGAGACCCGTGCCATCAGAGACGGCGACTGGCAGATCCGCGGTATTCCCCAAGACCTGCAAGACAGACGTGTAGAGATCACAGGGCCAGTGGATCGCAAGATGATCATTAACGCCCTCAATGCCAACGTTAAAGTCTTTATGGCCGACTTCGAAGACTCTCTGGCACCTAGCTGGACCAAGGTGATCCAGGGCCAAATTAACCTGCGTGACGCCGTGCGCGGCGAGATAGAGTACACGGCGCCCGAGACAGGTAAGCATTATACGCTCGATGATGATCCTGCCGTACTTATCGCCCGCGTACGCGGTCTGCACCTTAAGGAGAAGCATGTCGCCTTCAATGGCGAGGCGATCCCTGGGGCACTGTTTGATTTCTGCCTCTACTTCTACCACAACTATCGCCAATTGTTGGAGAAAGGCAGCGGACCTTACTTCTATATTCCTAAACTCGAGAGTCATGTCGAGGCGCGCTGGTGGGCCAAGGTGTTTGCCTATGTCGAAGAGCGCTTCTGTCTAACGCGGGGCACCATTAAGTGTACCTGTCTTATCGAGACACTACCGGCGGTGTTCGAGATGGAGGAGATCCTCTATGAACTGCGCTCTAACATAGTCGCGCTCAACTGTGGCCGCTGGGACTACATCTTCAGCTACATCAAGACGCTGAAGAAGCATCGCGACCGCATCTTGCCAGACCGACAGGCGGTCACCATGGATAAGCCGTTCCTGAGCGCCTACTCACGCCTGCTTATCAAGACCTGTCACAAGCGTGGCGCCCTGGCGATGGGAGGCATGGCTGCCTTCATTCCGGCTAAGGATCAGGCGCAAAACGAGGCGGTACTGGTTAAGGTGCGCGGTGATAAGGAGCTTGAGGCGCGTAACGGCCATGACGGCACCTGGGTGGCACATCCTGGCCTGGCCGATACCGCCATGGGGATCTTCAACGAGTACATAGGTGAAGATCACGTCAACCAACTGCATATCACCCGCGATGTCGATGCGCCAATTTTGGCCAGGGATCTCCTGATGCCCTGCGAAGGTGAGCGCACCGAGTCGGGCATGCGCCTCAACATTCGAATTGCGTTGCAATATATTGAGGCCTGGATCCGTGGCAATGGCTGTGTGCCCATCTACGGCTTGATGGAAGATGCCGCCACGGCAGAGATCTCACGTACCTCTATCTGGCAGTGGATCCAGCACGAACAGAAGCTCTCTAACGGCAAGCTGGTCACCAAGGCGTTGTTCAAGGAGATGCTGGTTGAAGAGCTGGCTAACGTCAAACTCGAGGTGGGACCAGACCGTTTCACCCATGGCAGCTTCACCCAGGCCGCCGTATTGCTGGAAGAGATCACCACGGCAGATGAGTTGGTGGACTTCCTGACCCTGCCGGGCTACGAGATTTTGACCCAGGGCGATAACGCCTAACGAGATGATTTTATAAATGAAAGGGTAATACCCAAACCTATTTAGCGCCTTTGAATGTGAGTGGTATTGAGGGAGCTGGATGCTAACACCTGAGATGGAGAAGATTATGACTAAGGCAACTACACAGATTTCACGTCAACAACAGATTGATGCGATTAAGCAAGATTGGGCTGAAAATCCACGTTGGGCCGGCGTTCGTCGCCCCTATTCAGCAGAGGACGTAGTGGCCTTACGTGGTTCGATTGTCCCGGAAAATACTCTGGCAACCCGCGGTGCCGAGAAGCTATGGCAGCTGGTTAACGGTGGCGCTAAGAAAGGTTATGTTAACTCACTCGGTGCCCTGACCGGTGGTCAGGCGGTACAGCAGGCCAAGGCGGGTATCGAAGCCATCTACCTGTCGGGCTGGCAGGTGGCTGCCGATGCTAACCTGGCGGGCACCATGTACCCAGATCAGTCGCTCTATCCGGCAAACTCTGTACCTGCAGTGGTTCAGCGCATCAACAACTCGTTCCGCCGCGCTGACCAGATCCAGTGGAGCAACGAGATAGACCCACAAGATGAGCGCTACACAGATTACTTCTTGCCTATCGTGGCCGATGCCGAAGCCGGTTTCGGTGGTGTACTTAACGCCTACGAGCTGATGAAGAACATGATCGATGCCGGCGCGGCGGGTGTGCACTTCGAAGATCAGCTGGCCTCGGTGAAGAAGTGTGGCCACATGGGCGGTAAGGTGTTGGTGCCGACCCAGGAAGCGGTACAGAAACTTGTATCGGCGCGTTTGGCTGCCGACGTGAGCGGCGTACCAACTCTGGTTATCGCCCGTACCGATGCGAACGCTGCGGATCTGCTGACCTCTGATTGCGACCCTTATGATCGCGACTTCATCACTGGCGAGCGCACTTCAGAAGGTTTCTACCGTGTGAATGCTGGCATTGACCAGGCTATCTCTCGCGGTCTGGCCTACGCCCCATACGCAGATCTAATCTGGTGTGAGACGGCTAAGCCTGATCTTGAAGAGGCGCGCCGCTTTGCCGAGGCGATCCATGCGCAATACCCAGATCAGCTGCTCGCCTATAACTGTTCACCTTCTTTCAACTGGAAGAAGAACCTGGACGATGCCACCATCGCCCGCTTCCAGCAAGAACTGTCGGACATGGGCTACAAGTACCAGTTCATCACCTTAGCCGGTATTCACAACATGTGGTACAACATGTTCGACCTCGCCTATGACTATGCGCGTGGCGAAGGCATGAAGCACTATGTCGAGAAGGTACAGGAAGTCGAATTCGCCGCGGCGAAGAAAGGCTACACCTTCGTGGCGCACCAGCAAGAGGTGGGTACAGGCTACTTCGATAAGGTGACCAATGTGATCCAGGGCGGTGAGTCTTCCGTCACGGCACTGACTGGCTCTACCGAAGAGGAGCAGTTCTAAAGTTTCGACTTGCTGTCCTTTAGCAGCGGTTGTTCCTCGCACTGTGTTCCTACGTGCAGTGCGAGGTTTTTCTTTCCTTTCTACTTGTTTATTTTTGCTTGCTTTGGCGGTCCCTCTTGAGCCGCCTTTTTTATTTTGTGCTTATCAATACGCTCCCGCAGCCGATAAAGAGATGAAATCCTTGCCATGTGAATAGGGTGCAGGTGATAAACGTGATTTGCCACTGGCGGCAGATGTAATTGTTATGTTATAAGTTTTTCTGCCTATAATTCATCAAAGACGGCGCCGGCAAGCGAGCGCTATCCTTATTTCTTCATATAAAAGAGTAGATACGCATTGAACACTGCCATGTCAGGTAAAGGTGCAGAATACTGGACCAAACGCATCAGCGAACAGGAGATGCCGGCACTTAGCTCGACGGTGAAAACCCTTGAGAAACTAGCCAAAGATGATGTTTCCTCCCTGGCGATACTCGGCCGCAGCGTGATGCATGACAACGCGCTGACCTCGCGAATTCTTAAGGTGGCCAATAGCGCCATCTATAATAAGGGGATCTCCCACGTCACCACTGTGAGCCGCGCGGCCGTGGTACTGGGCTTCGATACCATACGCAACATCTGTATTACCGCCAAACTGCTCAGTAGCCTGCTAGAAAACAAGGGCTTATCTGAGCCTGTGTATCACAGGCTGCTCACCCTGATGGCCAGAGCCTTCCAGGCTGCCATGCTGGCCAAGATGATGCTTAAAGATCATGACGAAGAGCTGCAAGAAGAGGTGTTTATCGCCGCGCTGCTCTATCACCTGGGGGAGAGCGCCTTCTGGAGCATGGGCGGTGAGACCACAGAGCAGCTCGATGCGCGCCTCAATCAGGTCGATGAGAAGGATGCCAACAATGTGGTTAGAGAGGTGCTGGGCACCTCCTTTACTCAGCTTTCCATGGGTATAGCCAAAAACTGGGGCCTCGGTGAGGTGCTGGTGAAGTCCCTGTCTAACCCCAACGAGCGCACGCCTGAGATCCGCTCCATCTATCTTGCCAATAAGATCAGTGAGTTGATGGCCAGCGACAGCAAAGATATTGCCGAGCTGAATCATCGAATCAAGCAGGCGGCAGACATGCTGGATCTTGAGGTGGATGAGTTTAAGGGAAGGATGATCCAGTGCAGCCACGCCACCCGAAAGCTGGCCGATACCTATGGCGCCAAGGTGCTGGTGGCCTTTTTACCCGATACTCACCAGCTGACGCTGGCGGCGGAGCCTGAGGTCGAGCCCATTAAGGTGCGTGAGTTCAATGTCGACTTGCAGCTGAAGAAACTCAGGGAACTTACAGATTGCGCCATCAACAAGGCGAACTTTAATGAGGTGATCACCATTACCCTGAGCGGTCTGCTCGATGGTATCGGCATGGATCGCTGCGCCGTGATGCTGCTCTCACCAAACCGTAAACGCCTGCAGCCTCGCGTGGTGTTAGGCGAGAACAGCGATAAGATGAAGAATGAGTTTATCGTCGAGCTCAATCACGACAAGAATGTGTTTGCCGAGAGTGTCGATCTCAAGAAACCGCTGTTTATCGACAATCCTAGCTCGGAAAAGTGGCGTCTCTATACCGACGAAGAACTCAGGCGACACACCTCTGTTATGGGCTTCATGCTGGCGCCGATATTGGTGGATAACAAGGTGATTGGCCTGTTATACGCCGACAGGCACAGCTCGGAGCGCAAGCTGGCGGAAGTGGATTTCGAGCGCTTTACCCACTTCGCGCAGCTGACCAATCTCTGCCTATCAGTCTCTGTGCATTAGCACTACTCTTTCTGACTCGCGGCGCTGATTTGCGCCGTGATCCGCTTGGCCATGGCGTTGGGGATAGGAAAACTCAGGTGGTATTGCAATATCTTCCAGCCTTCCGGCGTCAGTACCAGAGTGCCTGTGCCGCGGCAGTTGCCGTAAGACTTACTGCTTAAGTGTTCATCGAAGACTATCACGTCACCGTGTTGCTCAAGCTGCCTCGAAACCAGGGTGTAGTGCCAGCCCTTTGTCGGGCGGGCATAGGCGGAAAACTCCTGCATGTTCCAGTTTTCAGAAGCGTCGGTACCGATAAAGTGGGCATCCTCGGTATAGAGGGCGAAGTAGTTGTCCCAATCGGCATTGGCGGCGTAGCCGTGTAGCTTGTCTAAGGTCTGAGTCGCCTCTAGCGGGATCTCGGCTCGGCAGATGCCGCTCAGCAGCAGGGCGCTGGCTGCCAAAAGCCAGGTCTGCATGGGATGTCTGACTGTCATGGTAAAACTCCTTTTTAGTGTCGTTAATGCCAGTTTACCGGATCTAGCTTGAAAAAATGACTCATCTGTTGATAGAGGGCCTGATGCTGCTGGTAAAACTCATGGGGACGTTCGAAGAAGGTCTCGGTGATCACCGCGAAGAACTCGGCTTCGTTGGTGGCACCGTAATAGTTAAACAGGCTGGGTTGATGCCACTTGGCGTCTTCGCGTAGCCGAGTGAACTCCTGCGCCATGACGGTCGACCAAGACTGATAGTCGTTGGCATGGGCTAAGATGGGCGCGCCGTTGGAGTGGCCATCTTCCTGATCCAGCTGGTGGGCAAACTCGTGGATCACCACGTTGTGGCCATCATAGGGCTGGGCAGCGTCTTCCTTGGCCGTATGCCATGAGAGCACCACCTTGCCAAATTCCCAGGATTCGCCAGAGAGTATGTTTTTGCGCTCCCAAAAGGTGCCATCGCCATTTTGCTGAGTCTGGCTGACGATAAACAGGCTAGGGTAGACCAAGATCTGTTTGAGCTTAGGGTAGTAGTCGGTGTCGCGATTGAGCAGTAACAGACAAGCCTGGGCGGCTATGGTTACCCTTACTTCATCATCAATCTCTATCCCCTGGCAGCCGACGAACTGCTTCTCGGCGATGAAGATCTGGATGTGACGCTTGAGCTGTAATTGCAGGTCGCTTGGCAGGGCACGAAAATAGGGCATACGGCGCTTGAGTATGGCGCGCCAACTGGCGGGAAAGGGCCGCTTGGCGATCTGCGCGCGGCGATACCTGACATACCTTGGCTTAAACAGTATGTACCCTATGGCGGCGCTACTGACCAGCGCAAGAATAAAGATGGCTAGCATAAAAATCTCCCTATGATATAGCAAGATATGGTGCTGCTTGCCGCAAATTCAATCTTAGGGCCAGAAAAAGCGTGCAGAAAAAGGCGTGGAGAAAAAAAGCTGGCAGCCCGTAAGTTCGGAAACTGAAATCTGTCGCTGCCAGAAAGGTTAGGGAGACGGGGCGAAAATGGCGACGCGCTGGGTGATGATGAGCCCAGCGCGTCTGGGGATATAGCTAATCGATTAATACTATCGCTAACTCAATCGACTAGTTTTAGTCGACTAATTTAATGGACTAATTTAATCAACTATGATGGATTGTTCCTTCTGTTGCCGTTCGCTTTCCGATAACGAGTAATGGTGCTCGATGAGAAAGCGGATCAATTTCGACTTAGCCACGTCGCAGCCGCTGGCCAACTCGGCAAGGTGCGCGATGGCAGACTCGCTCAGGGTAAAGGTCGCCTTGCGATAGGGCCCAGTGCCCTTAGGCACCACCTTAGGTGCGTGGCGATTTAGAAAATCACCATCGAAGCCCGTCTCTAAGGCGATAACCTCGGCCATCTGCTGCACATTGCTCGGCTGCCCAGCGGCATAGTGTGTCGCGTCCTCGATGAAGTCATCGATCAAGGCATCGAGCGAAATATTCAGCAGCTTACGGTTTTGTCTCGCGGCACTAGACTGCGTAGAGCTTTTCTTGAGATCGGCCAGACCCATAGTTACCCCTTAACTTATCCATCTGTTTTTCGGCGAGACGATTGCGAATTTCTGTAGCACTCGAAGCTTGCAGCATTTCACAGGCGATGCTGCGGATCTCCTCGGCGGCCTTGCCTTTTGGCTGAGTTTCCATGACAGACAGACCCGATTCTTCGCTGTCATCATATATGTTTCGGCTGTAGGTGATGGCGTCGAGCACGTTGATATCGTAAGTCTTACACACCTCTTTCGCCTCAAAGATGCGGTTAGCCTGGTTTGGTAGGCTAGGGCATTGAGTGATCACGAAAGATGCGCGCATCTTAGGGTTAATCATCATACAGGTAGCGACGATATCATCCATGTGGCTGACGGTTTTCAAGTCTCTACGCTTAGGACGTAGTGGCATCAACACATGGGAGGCAACTGACATGGTGGCGCGAAGTGCCAGGTTATCCTGACCACCACAGTCGACGATGACATAGTCATAGTGTTGCTCTAGGCTGAGCAGATCGTTGCGTATCTTGCCGTAGAGCTGTACGCAGTTGATGCTGGCTAGGGTACCATTGTTGTTACGAGCTTGAATCCAGTCTGAGGTGGTCCGCTGGGGATCACAATCGACCATGATGACCGACGCGCCGCATTCTACCGTGAGAAATACCGCTATGTTTTGGGCTAAACAGCTCTTTCCGCTACCGCCTTTTTCACCGCCAACTAAAATGATCATTCTATTTCCTCTCGACTGCCAATGATTGCCGATGTTTGTTGTTAGGTTCCCAAGTGATGTACTGCTGTCTCGCGACCTCACCTGTTTGGGCATGAGTCCAATTTAGGTGTTAATTAATTGTTGGTCAACTACATGAAAATTGACGTTTTTTTTGATTATGGCGCCTGTCATTAAGTTGACGTTTTGGCTTATTTGGCAGATATTTGACGCTAAGGGCTTGAGGAATAAGGTCTTACGAATAATATGTTTTAAAACATGAAGTTACTTTTTGTTTGTTGGTTTTATTGCCTCGCTTGTCATGCCTATGCCTTAAAAGTGTAAGACTTTCACCTTACTTTTATTTCAAAATGTGAGTATATTTAATTTTTATATTTCTAAATGTTATATGTGTAATGACTAAAACTTTGAACTCGGTTTGCTTGCCTCTGGGGAAATTTACCTTATGTTTCAAGGCGGCGCGCGGGAAATGAACAAGTGTTACTGCTATTTATAGCAAGCTCCTTTCTATCCAAAGCACTTTTTATTCAGAGCACTTGGTTTGGCGCCAGAGGTCACGTAAGCTGGACCCCGCACACCTCCCGATAGCCATTTAGGATAGTTAAGTTAGGAAAGTTAAGATGGATCAACAGGCCTTAATCGAGGCGATTAATCAAAAAATGCCCTTTGGTAAATATGCCGGATTACGCTTACTCGAGCTTCCAGAGCCTTATTTAGTCTGGTTTCACAGCAAAGGCTTTCCCGACGGCAAGTTGGGTCAGCAGCTGGCGCTCATCTTCGAAGTGAAGCTCAATGGCCTCGAGGGCATGCTCAAGCCGTTATTAGTTCCGCGCACTCAAGGATAAAACTCGGGAATGAGAGCTTGATCTAAAACTGATTCATTGAATGCTGTTTTAGGTACGCCGGGTAGAGATTTATGGCAAAGGCCATGTTTTAATGCAGGGGTTAAAGGCAAACACTTAAGGAATGACAATGATAACTAAATTAGTTCGTTTAGCCGCTGCGGCCACCTTAGCCCTGGGGATCTCGAGTGCCTGGGCGGCTGGTGTAGTGCATCAGGGCACAGTGGTCGATACCATGAACGGTGGCGGTTATACCTATGTTCAGATCAAAGAAGCCGACAAGACTTTCTGGGCGGCTGGACCTCAGGCAGAGGTGAAAAAAGGTGACGTAGTTGTCGTTCAAGAGCAGATGTGGATGAATGACTTTACCAGCAAGACGCTTAACCGCACCTTCGACGAACTGCTATTTGTGGGTCGCATCGACAAGAAGTAGCCTAGGCGGCTTAGCAGCCTGGCCCAGCGTGAAAGACAGAATGTAAGAGTCTAAACATAATAGATAGTGCCGCTAACTTGTTATCGGCACTATTTTTTTGCCAGATGGGCGACTAATATAAGCTGCAATTTACGACAAGCCAGTTTGCTAAAAGTGGTGGCAAAGAGTTGGTAGCGGCCAGTGTTACTCGGCCGGTATTACTCGGCCAGTATCTCATGGCAAAAGTCACTCTGCGAGATTCAGATAAGACGATGATTAAGATAACTCCCTACAGTAAGGGATATAGCACTCAGGTCAGCGAGGTCTATCATCTGGCGGTGCACGCGATTGACGAGACCCATTACAGTGCGGCGCAAAAGTGCGCCTGGTCGAGGGCACCGCGCTCTGGCTATCACTGGCATAAACGCCTGACCCGCTCACAGGCCTGGTTAGCCGTCGACACAGAGAGCCTGGTTGGCGGGCTACCCCGCTGCGTCGGTTTTATCAATGTGGAGACTCACTATGCCTCGCGAGGATATATCGACAGCCTCTATGTGCACCCTGAATATCAGGGGCGGGGGATAGCGCGTCAACTGCTACGCCAGCTTGTGTCATGGTCGGCGGTGCAGGGGATGCTCGAGCTGAGCGTCGATGCCTCTAGTCTGTCGCGGCCACTGTTTTTGGCCGAGGGGTTTGCTCTGCGACACAAGCGATATCAGGAAAAGGCAGGCCAAATATTTATGGCCTACTATCTGGTGAAGTCTTAGGCCTAGTCTAGCTAAATAGCCTTCCTAGTTAGCCTCGCTACTTAGTTTTCCCACTTTAATCTCGATATGTTCTCAGACAAGCAAGTTAAATAAACCTAATAACGTCCCCGAGTTTTCAGGCCTAACTTAATTCTGATTTGGACCGAGCTATAGGCCGTCCAGGTGACTGGTATACAACACATGGGGCGGCATGACGCCGTGGAGCCCCTCTTCGCGCTGCATGTAGCGGATGAAGGCCTGGGGTAGGGTGAGCGCCTCAATCGATTCCTGTTGCTCGGCTCTGAGCAGGTCTTGATAGCCTTCCTTACCCGATGCCGTATAGGCCGATGAGACGCCACTATACATGCGATCTGGCATCACACTGTGCCACTGCATCTCGCCGGCAATTTCGGTCAAGATCTCCAGCTGTAGGATGCGGGTGCCCAGCGGCTGCCTGCCGTCATAGCAATATTTGAGGCCATAGGTGTAGGGGAAGCTGCCGGCGCCCGTACCGGTAATGCTGTTGTTGGTGGCCGAGTTGATGGCCGACTCCAGAGTCTGATACAGGTAGCGGCCCAAGATGCGATATTTCACCAGGGGGAGGGCGAAGGGCAGCAGGCGCCCTAGCACGTCGGCCATGGTCACTGTGCCCTTGTTGAGGGACTGTCTGACGCCGCCGGCATTGTGCAGGGCAAAGTCCACCTGAAGATCGAGTCTGCGGGTCTCATGATAGATACTCTTGCAGACCCAGGGGGCGATCTCGCTGCCATGGGGCAGCGCCTTGCTCGGCAGGCGGGTGTGGATCAAGTTTTTTGGCACAAATCCCAGCACCTGATGCTCCAGCGCGTCGATGGCCGGGCGATAGCGCTGGGCGATCACCTGATTGATCTCGCTTAGCTCCTCATCCCACGCTCCTTCATTCCACAGCACGCCTGGATGCGACATGAGCTGCTTCTTCAGCGCGTTGTAGGTAGCGGCGGTGACCTCTTGCTCCCCTTCGATGATCAGATGCTCATCGAGCATGAAGTAGTTGTGTCCGGCAAGCTTTGTAACACGCCCCTTGTCGTCAAATTCAATGTCGCACAGCCCCAGGGTTTCGGCGTACTTTCCTGCATGCAAAATCGGTGTCTCTTCCACGCGATAGCCATAGGGCAGGGCGTTGATGCCGATAGCGCTGAAATCGCCCTGCAGGGTATGTGAGTGACCGCCGACGATCAGGCTGATGCCGGGGACTTCTTTGGCTAATTCTTTATCTTTATCCCAACCTAGATGGCTCAGCACCAGGATATGATCTATGCCGTCGGCCTTTAGCTTGGCTACCGTGTTGGCTGTGGTCGCGATGGCGTTGGCAAAGTGGGTATCTTCATCTGGCCTGGCGATCTCTTTCATTTGATCCAGGGTGATCCCTATGATGGCGATCTGCTTGTCGCCAAGGGGCTTTAGCAGCACCTTGGCCATCTGACCCTCGGGAAAATAGTCAAATAGCTTGGGGTGCCCGGCGAGTCTATTTTGCTTTAGGGGTTCTTCCTGGCTGAGATCCATGTTGCCGGCGAGCAGGGGGAAGTTAATGGTATCGAGAAACCGTTTAACCGGTTGATTGCCGGCGTCTATCTCATGGTTGCCCAGCACCATGGCATCTGGCGTGAGGCGATTGAGCAGATCGGCGTTGGCCACCCCCTTAAACTGATTGAAGTAGAGAGTGCCCTGAAAGCTGTCGCCCCCATGCAGAAACAGAAAATCTTGCCCGGCATCTGCCGCTTGCCGACGCGCTTGCTGCACCTGATAGCCGATCCTGGCATAACCACCGCTGTGGCTATAGACCTCATAACTTTGTTGCTCATGGGTGAGCAGAAATTGAACGCGTGAAGGATCGAAGTGAGAGTGGGTGTCGTTGATGTGTGCAAGCTTGAGCGAATATCTGTTGGTCATGTAGGCTCCATCTGTGAAGCGGGCAAGTATACCTCAGCGGGGGTAAATGAAAAAGGGAAGCATTCGCTTCCCTTTGTTAACTTTTCTTAAGTATTTAATGAGCTGCTAATTTATATCGGCTCAGTACTTAAGTTATTTGGGTTATTTGCTCACCTTACCCAGAGGTTCTGTCTCAGCGACGCTGGCCTCTTGCGGCTCGCTCTTCGGTACTTCGTCATCTTCTGACGAGCCTTCATCCGAGATGCGTATCCCCTTATGAGTCATGCGGCGCTTCCACTGGCGTCTCGCCAATTGCTGCATGTCGGTGACTGGGTCGTTGCTGTCGACAATCTCAAGGCCCAGCAGGGACTCGATGATATCTTCTAGGGTGACTATACCGTGGCCACTGCCGTATTCGTCCACCACCATGGCTATCTTAGTGTTGCGCTTAATCATCAGCTGGAATAGCGGCAAGATCTTGGCCGTTTCCGGCACGATAACCAGGTTACGACGCACCGCCGAGATAGGCGCCTGAGGCGTGTCCCGCTCCGACAACAAGATGGTGTTGCGGTTAACATAACCCACGATATTGTCGCGATCGCCATCGAAGACCGGGATACGGGTAAAGGGGCTCTTCTTATGTAGCTTGGCAAACTCGGTCTGAGTCATTGACGCTGGCACGCTGAACATCACGGTTCTCGGCGTCATGATGGCGGTAACCGGCATCTCCTTGACCGACAGCATCTGCGTTAGGATCATAGATTCCTGCTCGTCCAGCTCACCCGATTCATGGCCTATCTTGGCCATGGCGCTCATCTCCTGGCGTATGTATTGGCCATCGTCGCCCTTGCCCAGCTTGCGAGTCACCTGCTGTGACATCCAGATCAGCGGCTTAGTGATGCGCTCCATCCACAGTAGCACCAGCGACACACTCGGAGCCAGGCTACGCCAGTAGTTTGCCCCCAGTGTCTTAGGGATAATCTCAGAGAAGAAGAGGATCAAGAAGGTCAGCACGCCCGAGAAGACGCCCAGCATCTCATCGCCAAACACCTTTGCGGCCTGCGCACCAGCAACGGCGGCACCCACGGTATGGGCGATAGTGTTTAGGGTCAAGATAGAGACCAGTGGCGATTCCACATTCTCCTTCTGGTGGCTCAAACGCTCGGCCGCCGCAGGATGGGTTTCTTTCAGGTTCGCGATAAAGCTAGGGGTAACAGACAGAAGCACGGCTTCGAATACACTACAGAGAAAAGAGATCCCGATAGCGACAAAGACAATAACAATAAGGGTTATCATGGGGGAGGTAAAACAACTCCAGGTAGCAAGCCAATATTAGCTTGGGAGGGATTCTAGCATAGTCTATTTCCTTACTGGCTAAAATTTATTGATATCTGTATAATTCGCCGCCCTGTGGCAGGTTTTGGTGTTGAGGTTAGTCAAAATGAGTGAAAAAAAGATCAATTTATTGGATCTCGATCGTAAGGGATTGAGAGCGCTATTTACCGAGATGGGTGAAAAGCCTTTCCGTGCCGATCAATTGATGAAGTGGCTTTACCATTTTGGCATCAGTGATTTCGAACAGATGACCAACATCAACAAGGTGTTACGTGCCAAACTGGCCGCGCGTTGTGAGGTGGTGGCGCCAGAGATCTCCAGCTACCAGAAGTCTGCCGATGGCACCATCAAGTTCGCCATCAACGTGGGCAATGGCCAAGAAGTCGAAACCGTCTACATCCCAGAGGAGGACCGTGCCACCCTGTGTGTCTCTTCTCAGGTTGGTTGTGCGCTTGAGTGTACCTTCTGCTCGACCGCCCAGCAGGGCTTTAACCGTAACCTTACCGTGTCTGAGATTGTTGGTCAGATCTGGCGCGTGTCTCACTTCCTCGGTTTCCAGAAAGAGACCGGCGAGCGTCCTATCTCCAATGTGGTGATGATGGGCATGGGTGAGCCGCTGCTGAACCTGAAAAACGTCATGCCGGCTATCGACATCATGCTCGATGACTTTGGCTTCAGCCTCTCTAAGCGCCGCGTGACCGTCTCTACCTCGGGCGTGGTGCCTGCGCTGGATATCTTGGGTGATAACCTGGATGTGGCCCTGGCGGTAAGTATTCACGCGCCAAACGATGAGCTGCGTGACGTGCTGGTACCGGTCAATAAGAAATATCCGCTGCAGGAGTTCCTGGCGGCGATCCGTCGTTACCTGGCCAAGTCCAACGCCAACCGCGGCCGCGTGACCCTGGAATATGTGATGCTTGATCATATCAACGACAGCACAGATCAGGCTCATGAGCTGGCCAAGTTGATGAAGGATACCCCTTGTAAGATCAACCTGATCCCTTTTAACCCTTATCCTGGGTCGCCATACGGGCGTTCATCGAACTCACGTATCGACAGATTCTCTAAGGTGTTGATGGAATATGGCCTGACAGTGATCGTTCGTAAGACCCGCGGAGACGATATCGACGCGGCCTGTGGCCAGTTAGCCGGGGATATTCGCGACCGAACCAAACGTTTAGCGAAAAAACGCATGCAAGATAGTCAGATTTCAGTCACAATAAACTAACTTATTGTATCTGCTACTAGATAGGCTTGCGAATGTTAAGCAAAAAGCCAACATTGACCCTGTTAGTCATCCTGACCTCGGCGCTGATGTCAGGATGCGTGACTGAAAGAACTTACAGTGGCACAGATGTGCCCGTTCAAGAGCGTACCTTCGACAACGTTTCTGCCGCCCGCCAACGGGTGCAGTTGGGTCTGACCTATCTGCAGAAAGGCAACAGCGAACAAGCCAAGTACAACCTGGATAAGGCGCTCGAGTTTGCGCCTAACATCGAAGATGTACACGTGGCATTAGCCTATTACTATCAATCGGTTGGCGAATTAGAGCTGACCGAGAAGGCGTATCGCAACGCCATCAACGCCAGCGATGCCAGCGGCGATTCCATGAATAATTTCGGCGTGTTCCTCTGCCAGCAGGCGAAGTACGATCAAGCCGAAGAGATGTTTCTTCGGGCGGTAAAAATGCCCAAATACACCCGTTCGGCCTCCAGCTATGAGAATCTGGGGATTTGTAGCCGCAAGTCGGGTGATCTGCAAAAAGCACAACGCTACTTCGAGATGGCACTTAACTATGACCCGCGTCGTGCCAACTCCCTATTAGAATTGTCTGAGATCGAATTGGATCTGGGGAACTACTCCGCCGCCAAGAAAGGCCTGGCGCGTTACCATAGAGTAGTGCCCGAATCGGCTCAGAGTCTGGCGTTGGGAATTAAAATTGAGCAAGGCCTAAATGACCCTGAAGCGATGAGAAAATTTGGCATTCTTCTCCTGGCTAAGTTTCCCGCTTCCAATGAGGCCAAGCAGTATAGAGCAAGCATGCACTAATGACTGATAATCAAATCGATATGCTCAAGGATGATGCTGAGAAACCAAAGGAAACCGGTGAAACACTGGGCCAGTGGTTAAAGGCGGCGCGTGAGTCGCGCCAGATGACTTTAGCCAGCGTGGCCGAGCAACTCAATCTGCGCCCATCGATTGTTCAAGATCTCGAGGCGGACAACTATGACAACATAGCGTCGGCGACCTATGTCAAAGGCTATGTGAAGAATTACGCCCGTATCCTGGGGCTGGAGATGGCCAAGGTGGATGCCTACCTGGCCGAAAGCTTTCCCGTTGTCAGCGCGCCTACTATGCAGAGTTTCTCCCGCAAGACCACGCGCCAGGCCAGAGATGGCCGCCTGATGCTGGTGACTTATCTCATCATCTTCGTCTTGTTGGCATTGCTGGTGCTCTGGTGGGTACAAAAGTCCGCCATGGTAGCCGATCTGGATCTCTCAAAACCTTCGGTGGAAGAAACTGCCGAGCTCTCGACCCTGCCAGCCTCGTCTGAGCCTATGCTAGCTCAAGACCCACAGGCAGGCACAGGTATCGAGATGCCAAGAGAGCAATCAGTGCCTGATCAAGCAGTGGCGGAGGAATCTACCAATGCTCAGCTGACAGGCGAACAGGCTGAAAACCTGCCATCCGAGGCTCGCTCGACACCTGAGACTGGCGTCGCGCTGGAAGTGACTAACCCAAATTCCCAAGCAGATGAACCCCTTAAGAGTGCAGACGATGCCGTGTTGGCTCTGAGCCTGAGCGGTGATTGCTGGATCAAGGTGACCGATGCCGACGGCAAGGTGCTGGTCAATGGCCTCAAGCTGGCAGGCAAAGAGATGAATGTCTTTGGTCAGGCGCCGTTTAAGGTTATATTGGGGGCGCCTCAGTCGCTGACCATGCGTCTCAATGGTGAACAAGTTGATTTGGCCAAGTATCCCAGTGGCCGAGTTGCCAGACTGACGGTCGGTAGCGCCGTCAATCTTTGAAGTAAAAGAGTGAATTAAGATGTACAACGAGTCCCCAATCATTCGCCGCCCTTCGACACGCATCTATGTGGGCGATGTGCCCATCGGTGATGGCGCGCCAATCGCCGTGCAATCTATGACCAACACCCGCACCACAGATGTGGAGGCCACGGTGGCTCAGATCCGCGCGCTGGAAAATGTCGGCGCCGATATCGTACGTGTTTCTGTGCCTACCATGGATGCCGCCGAGGCGTTTAAGGTGATCAAGCAGCAGACTAAGATCCCCCTGGTTGCCGATATCCATTTCGATTACCGTATCGCCCTGAAAGTGGCGGAATATGGCGTGGATTGTCTGCGTATCAACCCGGGCAACATAGGCAACGAAGAGCGCATCCGAAGCGTGGTGGAGTGTGCCCGCGACAAGAATATCCCGATCCGTATCGGTGTTAACGGTGGTTCATTAGAGAAAGACCTGATGGACAAGTACAAGGAGCCGACGCCGCAGGCCTTGCTGGAATCGGCCATGCGCCATGTGGATATTCTCGATAGACTCAATTTCGATCAGTTTAAGGTGAGTGTGAAGGCATCAGACGTCTTCCTGGCGGTGGAGTCATATCGTCTGCTGGCCAAACAGATCAAGCAGCCGCTGCACCTCGGAATCACCGAGGCAGGTGGCGCCCGAGCCGGCGCCGTGAAGTCGGCCGTTGGCCTTGGCATGTTGCTGGCCGAAGGGATTGGCGACACCCTGCGTATCTCGCTGGCTGCCGATCCCGTTGAGGAGATCAAGGTTGGTTTCGACATCCTCAAATCCCTGCGTATTCGCTCGCGCGGCATCAACTTCATCGCCTGCCCATCTTGTTCGCGTCAGGAGTTCGATGTGATAGCCACGGTGAACGAGCTGGAGCGTCGCCTGGAAGATGTGGTGACCCCTATGGATGTCTCCATCATAGGTTGTGTGGTCAATGGTCCAGGTGAAGCCCTGGTATCGGATATTGGCCTGACCGGCGGTAATCGTAAGAGCGGTTACTATGACGACGGTGTGCGTCAGAAGGAGCGTTTCGACAATGAGCATATCGTTGATCAGCTCGAGGCGAAGATCCGCGCCAAGGTCGCCAGCGTCGACGCGCGTATTCCGACAACCGATATCACGGAATAACCCTTTGTTTGCTGCGCAGAAGATGGGGCTTTTAGCCCCGTTTGTGGCGCAGCTCACTGGCGCGCCGCGCCGGTTTTGCGTTTATTGTTGATGCGCCTATAATGCGAGGCGCTTTTTTATTTTTTACAGCTAAATTTCGGACGAGTTGATACAGTGGCAAAACAGATTCAAGCGATTCGCGGAATGAACGATATTCTGCCGACCCAGAGCCCGCTATGGCAAAAACTAGAAGCAGTGTTGCGTGATACCGTTGCGGCCTATGGTTACAGCGAGATCCGCACTCCTATCGTAGAGAGTACCGACCTGTTCAAACGTTCCATCGGCGAAGTAACAGATATCGTCGAGAAAGAGATGTATACCTTTGCCGATCGCAATGGCGATCTGCTGACGCTGCGCCCTGAAGGCACAGCCTCTACCGTGCGTGCGGGTAACGAGCATGGCCTGCTTTACAATCAAGAGCAGCGTCTGTGGTACATGGGTCCCATGTTCCGCCACGAGCGTCCACAGAAGGGGCGCTACCGTCAATTTAACCAGTTCGGTGTCGAGGTCTATGGTATTGCCTCGGCCGATATCGACGCCGAAGTCCTGATGATGTCCCACCGCCTGTGGCAGAAGCTAGGGATCAGCGAGCATGTGAAGCTTGAGCTGAACACCCTGGGGGATGCCGAGGAGCGCGCGGCCTACCGTGACGCCCTGGTCGCCTTCCTCGAGCAGCACAAGGAGAAGCTGGACGAAGACAGCCAGCGCCGCATGTATTCAAATCCGCTGCGCGTACTGGATAGCAAGAACCCGGATGTGCAGGCGCTGCTGGGTGATGCCCCGGCGCTGATGGATTACCTCGGCGAAGAAAGTCGCGGCCATTTTGCACATTTGTGTGAACTACTTGAAGCCGTTGGCATCCAATACGAAATTAACCCTCGTCTGGTGCGCGGTTTAGATTACTATAACCGCACCGTATTCGAGTGGGTCACCGACAGCCTGGGTGCCCAGGGCACAGTATTGGCCGGTGGTCGTTACGACGGCCTGGTAGGTCAATTGGGTGGCAAAGACACCCCAGCGGTAGGTTTCGCCATGGGCCTTGAGCGCATCGTATTGATGCTGGAGACGCTGGCGCTGACCGACGATGTATCGGGTCCGGTGGATGTGTATGTTACGGCCATGGGCGATGATTGCCGTGTGGCGGCCATCAAGGTGGCGCAGCAGTTACGTGAAGTTGACGGCCTCAAGGTGATGAGTCACTGCGGCGGCGGTAACTTCAAGAAGCAGATGAAACGTGCCGATAAGAGCGGCGCCAAGCTTGCCATAGTGATCGGCGAGACTGAACTGGCTAATGGTCAGGTGGCGCTTAAATATCTGCGTGAAGAGAAAGAACAAGAATTGGTTGCACAGGATTCGTTAGCAGCTTACGTTGCAGAACTGATTTAAAGAGGAAGAGAAACGTGGAAATTTATAGCACAGAAGAACAACAAGTCGATGCTATCAAACAGTTCTGGAAAGACTATGGCAACTCGATTGTCATAGGTGCAGTGGTTGGCCTGGGTGGCCTTTACAGCTGGAACTACTATTCAGATTACAAGGTGGCTCAGGCAGAAGAAGCCTCTGAAGCTTTCCAAACCATCAGCAACTCGGTCAAAGCCGATTCGAGCATGCTGGCGGCTGCCGAGAGCTTCGCTAAAGACCACGACGGTCAGCAAGGCTATCAGGCGCTGCTGCAACTTATCGTGGCTAAGGCCGCGGTAGAAGCCGGTGAGCTGGATAAGGCCGAGCAGGCCCTTAAGCAGATCTTGGTCAGCAAGCCTGAAGAAGGTCTGGTTGCGGTTGCGACATTGCGTCTTGCCCGCGTGCAGGCAGAGCAAGGTCAGCTGGCAACGGCACTGGCGACTCTGGAGCAGCTTAACACGCCTTCGTTTGCCGTACAGCGTGATGAATTAAAAGGTGATTTCCTGGTACGTCAAGGCGATGCCGACAAGGCAAAGAGCGCCTATCAGTCAGCACTGGACAATGGCGGAGCGACTTCAAGCCCAGCCTTACAGATGAAGCTAGATAACCTGAACAAGGCATAAGGAAGCTGCCCATGAAGTCTTGGTGCAAAACATTACTGGCTTGCAGCTTGAGCCTGGGGTTGCTGTCGGCCTGTTCTTCTAACGATGTTGAGGAAGAGCCGGTAAGTCCGCTGCCGCAGATTGAGGCGAGCGTCTTTCCCGAGGTGAGCTGGAGTGCCTCCGTCGGCAGTGGTGTGGGTGATTACTACTCTAAGATCCGTCCGGCGGTGCGTTACGGCAAGCTATTCGTTATGGATCGTTACGGTGAAGTCGCCGCCTACGACGAAGCCACAGGTGAGCAGGTCTGGTCGCTGGAGATCAGCTCCTGGTTCAAAGAGGGCGCCTTGTCTAAGAACAAGGGCGCGCGTCTCTCTTCTGGCATTACCGCCGCCCGTAACAAGGTGTTCTTCGGTGGTGAGAGTGGCCTGCTGGGAGCCGTCGATGCCGAAACCGGCGAGATGGTCTGGCATGTGACCGCGGGCGGAGAGCTGCTGTCTGCGCCAACTGTGGGCGAAGATGTGGTGGTGGTTCACACCAGCACTGGCGCCCTTGAAGCCTATAACGTCGATGACGGCAAACAGCTGTGGGTCTACGAGAGCAAGTTGCCAACCCTGACCCTAAGGGGCACAGGTTCTGCGGCCTATGAGGCTGGTGGCTTCTTCGTCGGCACCGCCGATGGCAAGGTCGCGGTTGTGGTGAAAAGCAACGGTCAGGCCGCCTGGGAGCAGCCTATCTACACGCCAAAAGGGGGTAACGAGTTTACCCGTATGGCCGATGTGGATATGAAGCCGCTTATCGTGGGCGAGAACATCTATGCGGTGAGCTATAACGGTAACCTGGTCTCCATGGAGCTGCGTACAGGCCGTGTGGTCTGGAGCCGTAAATATTCTAGCTTCAACGAGTTGGCTTCGGCCGGTCTGAACCTTTACCTGGTGGATGACCACGGCCGTGTGTATGCGGTCGATAAGCGTAACGGCCTAGAAAGCTGGAGCAACAGCGAGCTGACTAACCGCGAATTGACCTCGCCAGTGGTCTTCAAAGACTACCTGGTGGTGGGCGATTTCGAAGGCTATCTGCATTTCATCGATCGCGCCTCAGGTAAGCTGGTGGGCCGCGTCGAAGTGGATAGTTCAGGTTTATTTAGCCAGCCACTGGTAATAGATGATAAGATCTACGTCCAGAGTCGCGGCGGCAAGGTAGCAAGAATTACGCTTCCCTAAGGCGAGCTTTAACAGTTTTTAAAGCCCCTGGACCTTGTGCTGGGGGCTTTTTATTTAAGATATTCAGATAGATTTGTAGATTAGAGGCAAAAAAATGATTCCAGTTGTGGCCCTGGTAGGCCGACCAAACGTAGGTAAGTCGACCCTGTTCAATCGTCTTACGCGCACCAGAGACGCCTTGGTAGCTGACTACCCAGGTCTGACTCGGGATCGTAAGTATGGTCGTGCACATCTATCTGGTTACGAATTTATCGTGGTGGATACCGGTGGTATTGACGGCACCGAAGAGGGGATCGAGACCCGCATGGCAGAGCAGTCGCTGGCGGCGATCGAAGAAGCCGATGTGGTGCTCTTCCTCACCGATGCCCGCGCGGGTCTGACGGCCGCCGACGAGGCGATCGCCGAGCACCTACGCCGCCGCGAGAAGACCACCTTCGTGGTAGCCAACAAGGTCGATGGTATCGACGCCGACTCTGCCTGTGGCGAGTTCTGGGCCCTAGGTCTAGGTGAGGTTTACCAAATGGCTGCCGCCCAAGGGCGCGGCGTGACCAACATGATCGAATACGCGCTGACCCCTTACGCCGAAGCC
Organism: Shewanella alkalitolerans; assembly: GCF_019457575.1. NCBI lineage: Bacteria > Pseudomonadati > Pseudomonadota > Gammaproteobacteria > Alteromonadales > Shewanellaceae > Shewanella > Shewanella alkalitolerans. The sequence continues at coordinate 1,437,648 of NZ_CP080422.1, forward strand.
ATGGGACTGACCCGTGACGGCGAGGATGAAGAGGAAGCCGACGAGCGTCAATACACAGAGGAAGAGGCCGAGGCCGAGCAGCAGCGTCTGCAGGACTTGCCAATTAAGCTGGCGATTATCGGTAAGCCTAACGTGGGCAAGTCGACCCTGACTAACCGAATTCTGGGTGAAGAACGTGTCGTGGTCTACGATGAGCCGGGTACGACCCGTGACAGTATCTATATCCCGCTGGAGCGCGACGGTCAGGAATATGTGATCATCGACACCGCGGGTGTGCGTCGTCGCAGTAAAGTGCACGAGACGGTTGAGAAATTCTCTGTGATCAAGACCCTCAAGGCGGTAGAAGACGCCAACGTGGTGCTCTTGGTGGTCGATGCCCGCGAGGGGATCGCCGAGCAAGACTTAGGTCTGCTGGGCTTCGCCCTGAACGCGGGTCGCGCGCTGGTGATCGCGGTGAACAAGTGGGACGGTATCGATCAAGACGTGAAAGAGCGCGTGAAGAGCGAGCTCGACCGTCGTCTGGGCTTTATCGATTTTGCCCGTATTCACTTCATCTCGGCGCTGCACGGCACGGGTGTGGGTCACCTGTTCGAGTCGGTAGAGGAAGCCTACGAGAGCGCAACGCGCCGCGTGAGCACCTCTATGCTGACCCGCATCATGCAGATGGCTCAGGACGATCACCAGCCGCCGCTGGTTAATGGTCGCCGTGTTAAGCTGAAGTACGCCCACGCCGGTGGTTACAACCCGCCAATCGTGGTGATCCATGGTAATCAGGTGAAGAAGCTGCCGGATTCTTACAAGCGCTTCATGATGAACTACTACCGTCGTTCGCTCAAGGTGATGGGTACGCCGATTCAGGTACGCTTCCAGGAAGGGGGCAACCCGTTCGAAGGGCTCAACACTAAGAAGCTAACTGTGAGCCAGGAGCGTCGCCGCAAGCGTATGATGAGTCACATCAAAGACAAGAAGAAGTAACTTTCTCTGTCTCACTAAAAAGGTCAGGCCTAGTGATGGCCTTTTTGTTATCTAGGTGTTTTATCCTGTTATCTCTATTTTGTTTGGTCTTATAAACTACCTAATGTAAGTAGATCGAGTCTTTATAGGGATGCCGACTATACTCAAAGGTGCAGTAATTTAGGTAGTTTAACTCACCTGAGGATAGTGTTATGAAACACCAACAACCCCTGCTGCTTGCCGCCACGCTGGCTCTCTTGGCCGGCGCCGCCCAGGCCGCAGATAAACAGGCCTTACTGGAAGACGCGCTCAACGCCGCGCCGCCGACCCTGAGGGATAAGGTCACAGTGATGGACTGGGACAATAATGTCCTGCAAAAAGGAAGTGTCGACTATACCTGTTTCCCGACCCCGCCTAGTCTGCAAGGCACGGCGCCTATGTGTATGGATGGGCCCTGGATGGAATGGGCCGACGCCTGGATGAACAAGAAGCCGTTTCAGGCCAAGGCTGTGGGGATCTCCTATATGCTGGCTGGTGATGGTGGCGCGAGCAATACCGATCCCTACGCCGAGGGCGAAACCAAAGACAATCAGTGGATCGTCGAGGGGCCGCACCTGATGATTCTCATGCCGGATCCCGCCTTGCTCGACAGTCTGCCTACCGACCCTTACGCCGGTGGCCCCTATGTGATGTGGAAGGGCACACCTTACGCGCACATCATGGTACCGGTCGGCCCGAGAAAATAGGCCTTCGATTTTATTGAGTTGCTAAATACTCATTTTAACGCCCGTAAGGGCGTTTTTTATGTGAGGGCTAAACTACCGTCGATTGCACCTCGCCGTCGACCAGCTTAGTGGTGAGACGATCGCCTGTGCGGATATCTTGCGCGCTGTGCAGCACTTTGCCCTGTGCGTCTAGGGTGATGCTATAGCCACGGCTCAGGGTCGCCAGTGGGCTGACCGTCTCCAGCTGATGGGCGACAAATTGCAGCGACTTTTCTGCTGAGTTGAGCCTCGCCTGCATGGCGCTGTGTAATCTTTGGTTCTGATGGGTCAGACGGCTGGCGGCCAAGGCCAGCTGATGACTGGGAGAGACCTGGTTTAATCTGGCGTGCAGGGATTGTTGACGGCGTTCCATCTGGTGCAGCTTACCGGTTAAGGCGGCGGTGAGCCTGAGTTGCAGTTCGTCAAAGCGCTGCTCATATTGCTGCAGGCGGCGCTTGGGATCCTGACGCTCTAACCTGTGGTGCAGTTGGCTGAAACGCTGGGCCTGTTTCAGGTCATAGTGTTGCCAGCCCTGCTTGAGGCGTGTCATGGCCATCCTGAGTTTGTCGGCCTTGCTGAGCGCATCCTGGGATAGCAGCTCGGCCGCGGCCGAAGGGGTGGGGGCACGCAGGTCGGCGACATAGTCGCTGATGGTGGTATCCACCTCGTGGCCCACCGCCGAGACCACGGGCAGGGCGCTGTTATAGATGGTATGAGCCAGGGCCTCGCTGTTGAAACACCAGAGATCTTCCAGTGATCCGCCGCCTCGGGTGAGCAGCAGCACATCTACTTCCATCCTGTCGTTGGCCTGCATGATGGCGTGACACAGAGACTTATCGGCATGCTCTCCCTGTACCTGGCTCGGATAGATGATCACCTCGATGGAGGGGTCGCGTCTCTTGAGTACATGCAGCACGTCTCTGATGGCCGCGCCCGTGGCCGAGGTGACCACCCCGATGCGTTGAATGTTGCTCGGCAGCGGCCGCTTAGTGTCGGCGGCAAACAGGCCTTCGGCGGCCAGCTTCATCTTGAGGGCTTCATATTGCTGAGCCAGCAGGCCATCGCCGGCAGGGAGCATGGAGTCGATGATCAGCTGATAGTCGCCCCTGGGCTCGTAGACGCTGATGGCGCCCTTGACCAACACCTGCTGGCCATTGGCCGGACGGAAGGTGACGGCGCGATTGCGGCCCTTAAACATGGCGGCGCGGATCTGGGCGTAATTGTCTTTGAGGGTGAGATACCAGTGGCCCGAGCTGGGCGCCGAAAAATTGGATATTTCTGCTTCGAGCCAGACTTTACCCAGTTCACCCTCGAGTAATTGCCTCACTTCTCCGTTGAGGCGCGACACGGTGTAAACATTATTTTTCGGCATTTTCATAGGTTTTTTGCTACTAAAGCGACTTTTTTACTATTTTCCATTTACCAGACCCAATATGCAAGGTATAATCCCGCCGCAATATTTTACCTCTTATATCACCTACATGGGGAGATGTTGCCATGCTACGTTTAAAAAAAGAAGCACTAACCTTTGATGATGTGTTGCTTGTTCCTGCACACTCGACCGTACTCCCTAACACTGCCGTTCTCAAGACTCGCTTAACCCAAAAGATCGAACTCAATATGCCTATCGTGTCTGCAGCCATGGATACCGTGACTGAAGCGCGCCTTGCCATCGCTATGGCACAGGAAGGTGGTATTGGTTTCATCCATAAAAATATGAGCATAGAGCAGCAGGCCGAGCAAGTTCGCCAAGTAAAGATCTATGAAGCGGGTATCGTTCAGCAACCTGTAACGGTCACGCCTAATACCACACTTGAGCAGCTGAAAGTCCTGACCGAGAAGAACGGCTTTGCGGGCTATCCTGTGGTTGACGAAGCCAATGAGCTGGTGGGCATCATCACGGGCCGTGACGTACGTTTCATCACCGACTGGTCTCGCACCGTCGATCAGGTGATGACGCCTAAAGAGCGTCTGGTGACTGTGCCTGAAGGCACGCCGCTGGATGAAGTGCAGAAGCTGATGCACGCTCACCGCGTCGAGAAGGTACTGGTCGTCGACGGTGACTTCAGACTCAAAGGCCTGATCACAGTTAAAGATTTCCAAAAAGCGGAAGAGAAGCCAAACGCCTGTAAAGATGAGTTGGGTCGTCTGCGTGTTGGCGCCGCCGTAGGTGCCGGTGCCGGTAACGAAGCCCGTGTCGACGCCCTGGTGAAAGCCGGTATCGACGTGCTACTCATCGATTCATCTCACGGCCACTCTGAAGGCGTTCTTCAGCGTATTCGCGACACCCGCGCCAAGTACCCAGATCTACAGATCGTCGGTGGTAACGTAGCCACGGCCGAAGGTGCCCTGGCACTGGTCGAAGCCGGTGTGAACGCCGTTAAGGTAGGTATTGGCCCTGGCTCTATCTGTACCACTCGTATCGTCACCGGTGTAGGTGTGCCGCAGATCACCGCAGTATCTGACGCTGCAGCCGCAGTTAAGCACTTAGGTATTCCTGTTATTGCCGATGGCGGCATCCGCTTCTCGGGCGACCTGGCTAAGGCTCTCGCAGCCGGTGCGTCATGCATCATGGCGGGTTCTATGTTCGCCGGTACCGACGAGGCACCAGGTGAGACCGAGCTATACAACGGCCGTGCATACAAGTCATACCGTGGCATGGGCTCTCTGGGCGCCATGACACAAGGTTCTTCTGATCGTTACTTCCAGAGCGATAACGCTGCCGACAAGCTGGTACCCGAGGGTATCGAGGGTCGCGTGCCTTATAAGGGTAAGCTCAAGGAGATCATCCATCAGTACATGGGCGGCCTACGTTCATGCATGGGCCTCACAGGTTGTCCTACCATTAAAGATCTTAATGAGAAGGCGGAGTTTGTGAAGGTGACCTCGGCGGGTATGGGTGAGTCCCACGTTCACGACGTGACCATCAGCAAAGAAGCGCCTAACTATCGTAGCCGTTCTTAATTATTGAAATCAGGCAGTGTCATTGAAAAATACACTGCCTTTTCTTAAGCCGGGTCTTAATAAATGACATTGGCGAAAAATCTGAAAGATAAAAGGTAAAGCATGAGCAACATTCATGATCATAAGATCCTCATACTCGATTTTGGATCTCAGTACACGCAATTGATTGCCCGCCGTATCCGTGAGATCGGTGTCTACTGTGAGCTTTGGGCCTGGGATGTGTCTGAAGAGCAGATCAAAGCCTTTGCGCCTAACGGCATCATCTTGGCCGGTGGCCCAGAAAGCGTTACCGCCGACAACTCGCCTCGTGCACCTGAATATGTGTTTAACGCCGGCGTACCAGTGCTTGGGATCTGCTACGGCATGCAGACCATGTCAGAGCAGTTGGGCGGCAAGGTGATCCAAGGCGTAGGTGAAGGTGAATTCGGTTATGCCCAGGTAGAAGTTCAGGCGGCATCTGAACTGTTCAAGAGCATCGAAGATGCGGTCAGCGACAGCGGCAAGGCGCTGCTTGACGTCTGGATGAGCCATGGTGACAAGGTTTCTGAGATCCCTGAAGGCTTCGTGACAGTGGCTAAGACAGATACCTGTCCTTACGCTGCAATGGCCAACGAAGAGAAGCGTTTCTACGGGGTTCAGTTCCACCCAGAAGTGACTCACACCCGTCAGGGCAAGCGTATGCTGGAGCATTTCGCTCTGGATATCTGTCAGTGTGAGGCTAACTGGAAACCTTCTTCTATCATCGAAGACGCGGTTGCTCGTATCAAGGAGCAGGTCGGCGATGACGAGGTTATCCTGGGTCTGTCCGGTGGTGTGGATTCTTCTGTTGTGGCCATGCTGCTACACCGCGCCATCGGCAGCAAGCTGACCTGTGTGTTCGTGGACAACGGTCTGCTGCGTCTGAACGAGGCCGACCAGGTGCTCGAGATGTTTGGCGATCACTTCGGCCTCAATATCGTTCACGTCGACGCCGAATCACGCTTCCTCGACGCGCTGGCCGGTGAAGCCGAGCCAGAAGCCAAGCGTAAGATCATCGGCAAGGTGTTTGTCGATATCTTCGACGAAGAGTCACGCAAGTGCGTTAACGCCAAGTGGCTGGCCCAGGGCACCATCTATCCAGACGTTATCGAGTCAGCAGGCAGTGCTACCGGTAAGGCTCACGTGATCAAGTCACACCATAACGTTGGTGGTCTGCCGGACGATATGGAGCTGGGTCTGGTCGAGCCGCTACGCGAGCTGTTTAAGGATGAAGTGCGTAAGATAGGTCTGGAACTTGGCCTGCCGTATAACATGCTTTACCGTCACCCATTCCCTGGCCCAGGCCTGGGGGTACGTGTACTGGGCGAAGTGAAGAAAGAGTACTGTGACTTGCTGCGCCGCGCCGATGCGATCTTCATCGAAGAGCTGCACAAGGCCGATCTGTACAACAAGGTGAGCCAGGCCTTTACCGTCTTCCTGCCGGTTCGCAGTGTTGGTGTGATGGGCGATGGCCGTAAGTACGACTGGGTAGTATCCCTGCGCGCGGTGGAAACCATCGACTTCATGACGGCGCACTGGGCACATCTGCCATACGATTTCCTTGGCAGAGTCTCAAACCGTATCATCAATGAGATCGACGGCATCTCTCGCGTGGTTTACGATATCTCGGGTAAGCCACCTGCAACCATCGAGTGGGAGTGACCGGTACTGGCTGGCAACGGCAGGCTTTATGCCGTCTGGTAGATGGAATTACAGGGTACTCTGCTCAACGTGCTAACGTGAGCCTGTAATAGCTTAGCAAGGATGCAAACATGTTGCCGTTGCCGGTTGGCAGGGAAGGGAGGCCAGCCCGAGTGTCGGCGCACCGCTGCATGTGTGCCATCGCCCGGAACGCACCTTCCTTTATCAACTTTTGGCTCGTGGCTTTATTGCGATTGTTGAACAGCAGCTGAGCCAGAGCCAGTGGCTGGCCGGTGAGTACTACAGCATGACCGACAGTATGCTGACGCCATTTTTCGATCATCTGGAGGGTATCCCAGTGCTGGATGAACAGGGGTCGGTTTTTGCAGCGGGATCAGTCTGTGCGGATTATTTACAGCGGGTCAGGGCCTGAAGCTCCGCCTGGGTGTTGGCAGAGTCTTGATATTTCTAATGCTTATATACATCTGCCATGAGTTATAGTTACTGGCAATTCAACATGGAGGTTAGACAGTGACATTTAGGGATTTGTTCAAGCTAAATACGGAAACAGCGGCACCGGTTATTCAAATCATCAGTCACGAAACCTTGCGTATTCGCGCTTGCTGCATTCAGGTAGCCACAGACCTGAACAGAGACCTCTACGTATGGAACATGCCGCAGGGCTTGAGAAAATACGATTTCGAAGACGGTTCCTGGGAATCGAAGGATGAGGGTGAACAGCCTCAGGAAGCTCTGGAGTGGCTGGTTGAATCTTCGCAAGACCAATCTGAATTCATGCTGCTTCTTGAAGACTTCCATCATTTCCTGAATGAGCACACCCTGATCAGCCGCTTGCGTGCATTTGCGATCGCCGTTGCCAGCCGTGAAATCAATAACGTCACTGTTGTGTTATCCCAGCCTGCTCCTTTACTGCCTCCAGAATTGGAGAAAGAGGTACAGGTGATGGAAATGCCATTACCGGATACCGATGACCTCAAAACTCTGATGCGACAGGCCAAGCAGCGATATGAACTGGGCGACAGGGACTATCAAGAGTCATCCGCTCTGATCGAGTCTGCACTTGGTCTCTCAACCAGCGAAGCCCAACTGGCTTTCTCAAAGGCCGCTTGCCAGTTCAGACGTCTCACCGAATCTGAAATCCCTTTTATCGTTAAAGAAAAAGAGCAGGTGATTCGCAAGAGCGGACATCTGGAATACTTTCATCCGAAAGCCACGCTCGACGATATCGGCGGCCTCGATAACCTCAAATCCTGGCTGAATCGCCGTCGTCAGTCGTTCACCAAAGACGCCCGTGATTTTGGCCTGGAAACTCCCAGAGGTGTGTTGCTGCTCGGTTTGCCGGGTACAGGTAAAAGCCTGGCCGCCAAAGCAGTGGCTAATGCCTGGCAACTGCCTCTGTTGCGTCTGGACATGGGCAAAATCTACGGCGGTATTGTGGGGCAGTCGGAGGCTAACATCCGTTCGGCACTACAAACTGCCGAAGCACTGGCGCCCAGTATTCTCTGGGTTGATGAAATCGAAAAAGGCCTGTCAGGCCTGCAGAGCTCCGGTGCAAGCGATGGCGGCACTACGTCTCGGGTGCTGGGTACCTTCCTGACCTGGATGCAGGAAAAGGAAAAACTGGTGTTTGTGGTCGCGACTGCCAACCATATCGCCCAATTACCACCAGAGTTGCTACGGAAAGGTCGTGTCGATGAAATATTCTTTGTCGATCTGCCGGTGCAGCAGGATCGCAAAGACATTATCTCTATTCATCTGAAACGCCGAAATCGGCTGGATGATTTTTCGCCTGCGGAACTGGATGAACTCGCGATTGCCAGCAAGGGCTTTACTGGTGCTGAATTGGAAGAAGCCGTTAAGGAAGCCATGTTTCTGGCTTTTGACGAAGGCCACCAGTTAAACAAGGACGATATCCTCAAGGCCATTCAGGCCACCTCGCCACTGTCTTTAACCATGGAGGAAATGATTCAGGATACCCGTGCCTGGGCCAAGGGGCGCGCTGTGGCTGCCAGCTCTGCCGAGCCAGAAGCTCTGGATCTTTCCAGCAGTAAAAAGCCCCGTCTCAAACAGGAAGGCGAAAACCCGTTCGTCAAAAAATAACCAGGACCATTTGTTATGGAAAACCCGTTTTTTACTGCTCTTGAACAGCAAGGCTTCAAGGCAGACACACTGGACAGCCAGACCAATAGTGTCCTGATGCCGTTTATGCATTACCTGAATAACAGCATCAAGGCACTGGAGAACAAGGAAGTCAGCTGCGAATGGAAGCCTGTCGCCAACAAGCGCTATCAGCTCAAGCCTGACAAACTGATCTGGCAACTGTTGCCGGTGAGCGAAATTGAAGTTGTGGCTGGTAAGCAAGGCTGGTTTGAAATTCTCACCGTTGATGGAGAGCTACCCGATGCTGATTTTGACCCGGATGAAGACGACCCTATTCGACAAGGCAAAGGTAAAGGACGACGAGAGACAGATATTCCCAACGGTGGTTATAGCGCCTCGGATCATCAGCTGTATTTGCCTGACCTTGAATTAGACGACGATCCTATCTCATGGAGCGGTTATCAGCTGGAACTGCGTCGACTGGCTGTTCAAATTGACAAGCTGGACTCTGTTTATATTGATGGCCAACTATGTAAAGTGATGCAGCAAAATGGTGCTGGGGTGACTGTGCAAGGCCACGTGAAAGCCGGTAGCAAACTGTCCATTGGCGGGCAAGATACACCTTTCACTTTGATCACTGGATTGGACGAATCCAGGCTTAAGCAATGGCAAGCCAAATCCGAAGGTAATAGTTGGTTGCTGTTTTCAGAGTCACGTCCTCAGGTTGACGGTCATAAGCTGGACGACATTACCAGTAAGCAACTGGCAAGGCTGAGTTGTGATCACTTTCAATGTCAGGAGCATTCTCTGCAAAGTGAACACTGGGATTTGAAGGTTGAAAGCCTTGCCACAAAGGGGGATCAGAAGGACAAAAGCCAGGTTTTGGTACTCGAGAGTCGAGGAACGGAACAACTGAAGGATTCTGATGTTCTGAAATGCTCCGCTTTTCCTCAGCTATCCTGGACAGTGGAGTCTGCCAAAGTCGAAGAAAAATGGGTTCAACTGATCGAAAAAGACAGCGGTGACGACACAGGTAAATCCGATCTGGATTACTTCTTTGGCGATAACCAGAACATTAAGATTCTTGATTCCACCCAGCGTAAAAATGACGATGGTTTTCGTGTGCTTAAAGCACGTCAAGAAGAGCGCCAGATCCTGCTGGCCAGAAATATCAAAGGCAAGAAAAACTGGAACAGCGAATATCCATCCCAACAGGGAAAAACGACTGAGATTCGTGTCAGCGTAGACACCAGCCAGCTCAAACGCCAGAAGGATGCCATCAATCAGTTGATGAATCGCCCTTCAGTAGGCCATTGGCCGCTGGTTCATATGCTGCAGAAACGTGGGCAAGTCCGTTGGCCAGACGTTCAGCCGCAGCAAATTCCCGAGTCCAGTTGGACAGTACTGACAGATCCAAACTTTGATGGTTGTGATCGTCAGCGCGAGTTTGTCGCTAAGGCCCTAGCGAATGAGGACTTCACCATTCTGGATGGCCCGCCAGGTACAGGTAAAACTACCACCATTCTTGAACTGATCATGCAGCTGGTGTTGCAGGGCAAGCGTGTTCTGTTGTCAGCTTCGACCCATGCCGCGATCAACAATGTGTTGGAGCGGATCAAGGAAAACCCAGCGCTATCGGCACAGATCTTTCCGTTGCGCATCGGTGACGAAAACAATGCCATCGGTGTTGAAGAATTCCAGTTCGATAATATGCTCAGCGGTCTTCAGAAAATCCACGGGTGTGATCAGCTCAGCAAGCAGCTAATGGTGGATTCTTCCAATCTGGTTTGCGGTACTACCATCGGCATTCTGAGACTTTTCAATGACCGCGAGGTGTCGCTGGATTCAGGCGAGCCACCGTTTGATGTGATGATCATCGACGAGTGCAGTAAAACCACTTTTCAGGAATTCCTGGTGCCTGCCCGCTTCGCCAAACGCTGGGTATTGGTAGGCGATGTGCGTCAGCTATCGCCGTTCACTGATCGTGAGCAGATCGTCGCCAACCTCGATAATCTGATGCTGGTTCCACCAAAAGGTAAAATACCCGGTCAGAACCTTCCTGCTGCAGTCCAGCAAGCCTGCTTCCTGCTGGAGGAGCTGCGAGGTAACCATCGGAATCCCTATTCCCATCCAGTGTTGGTGCCTGTTACCCATGACGTTGCAAGTGCATTGGTTGCAGAAATTCGAACACGTACTTCGCTGCCAAAACTTGCCAAGGGCCTGGATAACCTGTTGGTCGTAATGGCAAACGCGGGACGTGATGCAGATAGCCACATGGTTGGCTTGAAACAGATTCAGCGGAATCCTGAACAGCTGTATAGCCACAATTTACTTTTTGTCGAAGAAAGCTGTCTGGGGGAACTGACTGGCTGGATTCCTGACGATATGCTGGTGCTGCATCCCGATTGGTGTCGTACCCCCCAAGCGGCGCAACATAGAACCACAGATACCGGTTGGAAGCCATTCAAGGTTAAGACCTCTGAATACACGGATACCGTTCATGTTCATAAAGAAATGCTCGAACGGATCGATAGCACCAAATGGTCGGAAGAGGTTTGTTGGCGTCTGGAGCGCGAGTACTGGCTGCGGTTATCCACCAACCAAAAGCAGAAAACCGGTTATCTGGAAGATACTCTGGAACGGCTTTTCCCCAAGTCAGTATCGGCGGATGGCCGAATTCATGTACTCAAAAATATTGCCTTCCCATCGATTCTGGAGGCCCTATCGGGGGATGGACTGGTCAAACGTAAGAGCGACGAACCAACGACCTTGAATCAGGGGTTTGATGCTTCTGAGAAGTCCCGACGCTATACGACGCTGACCTATCAACATCGGATGCATCCGGATATATCGGCATTCCCTCGACAGCAATTTTACCCCAAAGGTGTTTTGGCCGATGGAGGCAAAACGACTTCCGACCGGGCATGGAACTATCCGCGATATAACTCCCGAAATATCTGGTTGGACATTCGGGGAACCACATTACGGGGCAATAGTAACAAGCAGGAAACACAGGCTCTGATGACTGAGCTGAAAGCGTTTTGTGATTGGGCAGAACGCAAAAGCAAAAACAAAAAAGGCGAAGCCTTCGACGTTGCGATTTTGACCTTCTACAAAGGTCAGGAAAAAGCCCTGCGGGAAGCCCTTCAAAAGCTGCCGGGTAATGCCTATCGTTATGCACGGTTTAATTTCAAAGGCATATCGATCAAGTTGGCGACGGTGGATTACTTCCAGGGTCAGGAAGCGGATGTGGTGTTCTTGTCGATGGTGAATACCCATCGTGATGGGTTTATGGACTCGCCCAACCGTCTTAACGTTTCCATTACCCGTGCCCGTTACCAGTTGGTGATTGTCGGGCATCATGAATATTTCTCTCAGGGCTCCCGTACGCTGGAGCTAAAGAAACTCGCAGAATCCTGCTGTGCTTCGACTGCAAGTAGCACAAAACAGCCGCACCATCATGCAGGTAAGAAAGGGAAATCTCATTAATGAGTGGCAATAAAAACAACAGAATGAAGTCGTTAGCGGAACATAAAGGGAATGCTTCAGGAGAGGCTGCTAATCAATCCAGGCCTGGCAAACATGCTGATAGTAAAGCAGGCTCGCTAGCCTTAACGCTCAGCAGAACTGTTCAGCTGAAACGCTTTCCCATCATCGCCAGATGTACGTTTTTGCGGAAGCGCCCCGATCTGGTGTCCTTGTTAAAGGGCGTTAAGAACAATCCTGCCGATGTTCCTTCTCGACTTAAGGTGTATCTAAAACGGGAAGCGCTGTGGGATGAATCAGGCATCTCGGATAAAGGCCAGCAAGTTATAGATAGCGGCTTGTTCGAAGCTAAAGAGCGAGGTCTTTATCATATCTGGTACACAGATAATGATCCGTTGCTGAGAACTCGTCCGGTCTTGATGCAGCGAGATACGGCGTTCTTTGATCCCAATATGAAAGGCTGGAAAAAAGGAGCGGACGCAGCTTGGTCAGAATTCCAAGTAAAGCAGCCTGTACAGCTGAACGTTCTGGAAGAGTCCTTTGTCGATCGTAACAAGACTGAGCCTAAGCATTACAGCCTGCAGCTGGCATCGCTCGAACCCGAAGTGATTTGCTCGCCCGAAAAATCAGCAGAGATTGAGCTTGAATGGACGCTCGACTTTTCGCAGTCGCTAGTCAGCCTAAAAGGCCAGTTGGATATGTTGCAATTCAAACAGAACAAAACCGGCTCTCGTCCAGAAGCTCTGGCTCTCTCCATTGACGATTTTGGTGATCGTCTGGACGATGTCATGGCGGCTATCGCCGGAGAATTCGACGGCAACTGGCTGCCTGATAACCGTCGTATGGAAACTCAGCTTGAACAGATTCAGCGTTATCCATCAGCTGTGCAGAAATTCCAGATAGGCGGTTTTAATCTCTCGGGTCTGACAACTGCTATGGGTGAATTTCAGTCGGTTCAGGCCAAATTTATTCCCATTCAGCCAGCTGACCAATCTGATGCTGAAGATTGGCATCGCTTTTGGTTGGAAGACTTCTACAGCAGCAAGTACCACTCATCGGCGGAGGCCCGTAAACAGCAGTCACAATGGCTGGATCATATCGCCTTGAATGATTTTGAACTGCCGCTTAAAGAACAGCAGTCCTTGCTGTCAGAGATTTCACGCGAAAGTCAGCCGCAGGCTTATTGGCATGTTGCGGCAATGGCGGATCTCACTTCGTCCAGAGGCCGCAAGTTGCGGATGCCAATCAGCTTGGTAAATACTGATCTACTGGATCTTGGTGAGTTATTGCAACAGCTGACAGGTGGTGAATATATCGAACACTTCATCTATTCAGATCGTTATGTACATACCCCACGTCAGAGCCGCAACCTGAAGTCAGTGGCTGCTTATTTTACTGATGCTGATGGCTTGCTGTTGACGCTGGATAGGCAGCACGGAAAAGAAGCAGAACTGCCAGACAGCTGGTCGCGCGAAATCCTGCAAAAGCAAAATGATAACCACGGTCGCTACTGGATTCTGGTCGGTACGGAGCATACCTGGTGCTGGGAATGCAGCAGCGGGCTTGATTTTATTCGTGAGAGTGGTGGCCGATTTATTGTTGATGGCTCACCGACCTTCACTCCGAAAGAAGAGGATGAGCTGCCTCGATACTTGCAAGACCAGATCAATAACACCGTAGCGGAGGCTCTCTGATGACACGGATCGTACCTCGTCAGGAACAATTTCGAATCGATTACCAGAATGAGCATTTGCCTGCTTTGTTCAGCAAACAGGAGTCTGATGCAGACTTCAGTAATTCATTGGATTCATTCTATCCTGGCAAACTCATTGTTGAATACGTCAGTGGTTCTCGTCTTACTCTGCTGATTGCCTGTGAAAATCTGAAAGATGAATCGTTGATTCAGACCATCAAAGAACAGGCCGAACAAGGCGTTCGTATTTATCTGCTGCTGGGCGACAAAAATGCCAACAAGGCGGCAATTGATACCCTGTCTGGTCGTTGCCTGATCCGTACTGGCGTGAGCCAGCAAGGTGCTCTGATACTGGTGGATCACACTACCACTCAGGCACAAGGGCTGCTGTTAATGTCGGGTCAGCCTCTGGTGTCTGCTGATCAATCTGCTTGGGGAATGCAGCTGGAATCGCAACAGACCGATGACAGTTTTCGCAGCTTCTGCAAATTGTTCTGGGAGCACAGCAACGAGGAATACCTGCAACAGAACCAGCAGCAATCCAGTGTGCAACATCCGGATGGCGTGGTCGTTACCAACCACTCCCATCAGCTATGCGGCACCTTGAACGATTGTCTGGGCGATACGCTGGAACATCTGCAAGCGGCTACTCATTCGGGTTTTGGTGCTTCCGGTGATAGCTGGCGGTTGCTATTGGGAACTCAGTCCAGTGAAATTTCAAAGCAGGCTCGTACAGGCGTTGTACTCAGCGATAACCGGATACCGTCATTGTTGTTATCGAATGAGGGTAACTGGCTACTGCCAGATCAAACGGATTTTTCTGCTGCTAACTGGTGCTTAAAGCTATCAACACAGCAAAGCCATAAACTTGAGCAAGCATACGAACAGGCCTTTGAGGAGGCCGCCTGGCAATATCAAGCCAAAACAGCGATAGGCGAATGCGATTATCAACAACGACTCCGTTTCGCTGATCAACCGGGTCTGGAATGTGTAGTTGAGGACGTTCGTGAAATCGAGCTTGAAGGTATCAGCACCCAGAGTATCGACAGCTTCCTGAGTGATGATGTCAAACAGCTGGCATCCGGGGTGACGGCTTGGCAACGCAGCCAGCTTGCCCACTTTATTGATTATGACGTGGTCGTACACCCACCTTACTGTCCGGAGGGTGCAAAGCCGGATGCCTTGTATCAGGCCTGGAAAAGTTCAGAACAGGATTGGCAGCAACGACTTGAAGTACTGACTACAGCCCAGTCCAACATCGACCAACAGCAAGATGGCATCGCTGACAAGTTAAGAGGTTTTATCAAAGGGTTCTTGCTCGGGCAGGGACAATCGGTGAAATCCTTGAATCAGGAAATCGACGTCCTCAAAAATTGGTCCGTTATTACAGCAACGCCAGCGGAACGAGAGCAATATCGTCAGCGTCTGGAATCCTTGCAGGATAAAATTCGTAGGCGTGGTGCCGATACCGAGCGGGAGCTGGATAAAGCCGAGAAAAATCAGCGCTGGGAGCAGCGTCGTGATGCATTAAAAGCCGATCAGTCGAAGGTGAACGAGCTGTTGAAACAGAAGTTGTCTGATCTTGAACAGTTGGAAAAGAATAAGGCCGAGGCCACTTCGCAGGTTGAGCGAAAATTCAGCGATAGCTGGGTTGCAGTGGCCGAAAAGCTGACAGAACAGCAGGTGAATGAGATCGAAATCAACGACCTCAAGCCTGAACAGTTTCTGGCTGAAGCTTTGCCAGAGATACCTCTGGCAGCACCAAAAGACGCTGATGAGCTGGAAAAGCAGGCTCGACAAGAAGCTATTCAACAAGCCAAATCCAGACGTGAAGAATTAAAACAACAGGCTCGCCAGGCCTGTATAAAAATCAAACGAGAAGCTCTGCAAGCCATGGATGTAAGGCAGGCAAACAACTGGAAAACAGTCATCAAGGAAAAGGTCTGGAAAAAGCATTACAGTGCTTTTGAACGCTGCCTGGCTGATCGTGAACAAGGCCTGAAGAAAATCGAGCGTGATATTCAGGAGGCTCAAAAAACACTGGATAACAGCAAAGTAGACCAAGAGCAAGCAGAAAAAGCACTGAATGAACACGGTGCATCGTTTGTGTATCTGCAGAAACAAGCATCCGATGCCTTCGCCAAACAGCTCGGTCTGAAAGGTAATACAGCTGCTGAAAACCAATTCCCGTGGCCATCAGAAGAGCTGCCAGCAGAAGGAACGGAACTGCGTAAATATCAGCAAAATCGTTACCTGGTGGTATTTGATACTGATCAGATTAATCAGGCTAGACAGGATGCTGAACGTTTGAACGCAAAAATTGTATGTGACAAGGAGTCCACCAATGCCTGAACAAAAAATTACCCTGACGATTGATGACGATGGGGCCATCACTGCCAAGACCAGTGGCTTCAAAGGCGAAAGCTGCCTGGAGGCACTGGATAAGTTGCTGAATCTGGACGGTGTCGTCAGCAACATTAAAAAGACCGATGAATATCATCAGCAGCAGACCCAACAGGCGAATCGGGTTCAGTCACTCAAGGGGAAGTCCTGATGAGTGCTGTAATCAAAACCGCTACGCCATTTGTGATTGAAGAAGTGCTGATGGAGGCTCTGACAGCGGTTGGGGCTGAACCACAAAGAGTCACTTCAAGTGATGTTGATTTTGTTCAGCGCAATCGACTTCAGATTGGGGATATTCTAACGAATCGTAGTGATTACAACGGCCGCCAGCTATTTCGGTTTGAGCGAGATCGTTGGGTAATGATGCATGATTCAGATGAGTATGCAGGTCGTACCGTCGATCGCTTTTCAGAAAAGGGTTATATCAAGGTTTCCAGATTTCTTACTGATGTGAGTGGTGCTTACGAATCTGCTTATGAAAAGCATCTGGAAAAACTGGCTGAGCAGGAGCGAATCCGCCTTGAGGAAGAACGTAAAGCTAGGGTTGAAACTACTCGCCAGCAAGCCATTGCCAAGGCCAAATCCCAGGGCTACTCCGTTAAGGAAACCACCAATAGTAAAGGCCAGATTCAGCTGGTACTGACCCGTATGGTGTAGCTGTGCGACAGGACTATGGTGAGTACTTCAACGTTGCGCATATTGAACCAGAAAGCCATATATATGGGCCTGGTAAACGTTACGTTATTTGGCTCCAGGGCTGTTCGTTAGCTTGTGAAGGATGCTGGAATCAGCAGATGTGGTCATTTGAGCCTGAACAATTGATACATCGGGAGCAATTATTGGATGACATTCTTCAATACAGGGATATTGATGGCATAACCCTACTTGGAGGTGAGCCTCTACAACAGGCATCAAACACACATTGGTTATTAAGCTCTTTCAGGCGCTCCTCGGGCTGCTCGACGGTTTTATATACCGGTTTTACGTATAGTGAGCTAGTAAAACGCAGGGATTGGGCGTTGCTCAGAGAACATTGTGACTTGATGATAGCCGGTCGCTACTCTTCTTCTTTAAGGAATACGAATCTTCGTTGGAGGGGCTCGTCAAATCAGGAATTAATTTACTTGGCGGGGGGCAGAATTCCTCTGGATCCGCCAGAAGACGCTAACGAGGTCGAAGTCATTATTGATGAAGATGCTGCTATCAGAGTTCTTGGTTACCCGGACAGCAGCTTTTTCGGGACTTTAATAGATTCTGAGTGACTTGGATTTGTCCAGCCAGACTTACAGCCCCTAGGTGTTGAGGTCGGCATCTGTTGCCAGCCTGGTGCGGGCCTGTTGCAGGTCTGCCGTGTAGTTCGGCGATGGCGACAAAGGCATCCAGTGATGCCAGTAACTGCCGGACATTCTCGGCCGTCGGCTGCACCGGCCCGCAGTGGGTCAGGCACATAAACCTAGGTTCAAGTGCGACCAGCTGTTCGAAGCTGGCACGAAGGGCTAGTGGGTCTAAGTGCACCGGTGAAAATGCTGTGACTGCTGCTGTCGTGAATACAGAAATGGTGTTTGGCGTGTCCGGGGGGGAGGGCGTCTCAACATGCAGCTCTTGGCGAAAGATGCTTTGTAAAAGCCGCCCGAGGCCTCTTGGTAGAGCTGGATGTTTGTGATGGTAATGCGGCCATCTGAAGATGGCTAATCCAACATATTGAGCGTTTTTACCATGCATGGAATTTTTCATGTTTTTGGATTGGGTTGTTCTTCGAGGTTTTGTTTTATAATTTATTTATTCTTCTATTGGTAATAGAGTGGGAGTAGGGCTGGTTATAAATAGCCAATCAGATCTTAGAAAATAGCTGAAATGCCAGTCAGTAATACTGACTGGCATTTTTATTGCGATAATGATTGTTGGTTTTCAGAAATAATAGCATCCAGAAAATCGACAACAGCTCTAACTCTGCGTGAGTGTGCTAAATCAGAGTGAATAGCCAACCAAATAGGCGGATCACAGCTCACATCTCCTTGTACACAAACCAAGTTTTTGTTTTTAGCAGTAAAATGAGGAAGTATAGCCATACCAATCCCCGCCTCTACAGCGCTCATTTGTGCCGATAGACTGGTTGTGGTTAAGCGACTAGGCTTTCCTCTTAACATTTTTGTTAACCATTGCGCTGCTGGCAAATTTTGCTGCATTTCAGACCACCCGATGAAATCATCATGTTCGAAAGATAGGCTAGTGGTGTCTGAGCGCTTTCTATTGTTTACGTAGTTTTGTGAGGCGTAAAGCCCAAACCCTAGTGTCCCAAGTCGACGGATGCTCACGTTTCCACGTTCCGGTCTTACCATACGTAAGGCAATATCAGCATCGCGTCGGTGCAGGTTAACAGTGGATACGCTCGTGACTATCTCCACGGTTAAATTTGGATGAGCAGCAATAAGTTTTGGCATGGCTGGAATAATGAGGTGATCGGCTAATCCTTGCGCTGTTGCCAGGCGTACATGACCCAACACTTCATCATTATTACGATAAGTAGCATCTCCAAAAGCAAAGCCAGCTTGCTCTAGGGCTTCAGCCGGTTAAACCAGATCTCTGCCTTCATCGGTCAATGTATAGCCCTGTTGATCACGCGTAAATAAGCGAACTTGTAGCGTCGACTCCAGACGTTCTAAAGGTCGAGAAGTGGTGGCAATCCCCCAATTTAATCGCTTTGCTGCGCGACTTAATGTGCCTTCTCTAGCGATGGCGAGAAATATCCTGGCATCATCCCAATTCAAAGATGGGGTATTGTTCTTGTTTCCATTTTCGGAAATCTGATTGCGGTTTGTGTGCATATGAATCTCCACTTTCGGAAAGCATGCTGAATATCTCAATGTAAACCAAGGGATATCAATCATGAAGAAACGTGTATTAGGTCAAAGTCTTGAAGTCTCCGAGATAGGATTAGGCTGTATGGGCATGAGTGAATTTTATGGGCCTAGAAATGACGACGAATCTAAGGCTGTGATCCATAAAGCTATTGATCTTGGCTGTACTTTTTTAGATACCGCAGATACTTATGGTCATTATCATAACGAGCAACTACTTGGGGAATTTTTGAAAGAAAGCCGTGCTGAAATTAAAGTTGCGACTAAGTGTGGAATTGTACGTCGTCCTGGGGAGTACCAACGAGTAATTGATAATAGTCCAGATTATATTCGTCGTGCTTGCGAGAGTTCGTTACGCCGCTTAGGCGTTGAATGCATCGACTTATACTATTTCCATCGATTAGATCCTAATGTGCCTATAGAAACAATCGTTTTTGCGTTGTCTCAATTGGTCAAGGAGGGGAAAATTGCAAAATTTGGCTTATCTGAGGTCAGCGCAAGTACACTGAGAAAAGCGCATGCTGTTCATCCAATTAGTGCCGTGCAGACCGAGTATTCACTGTGGACCCGTGATGTGGAGCAAGATGTTTTGCCAACATGTAGAGAATTAGGTATTGGTTTTGTGACTTATTCCCCATTAGGGCGTGGTTTTTTGACAGGGAATATTACGCCTGACAGTGACTTTACTCCTGAAGATGCAAGACAATCATTCCCGAGATTCACTCCTGATAACCTAAGAGCGAACAGTCCGCTAACAGAGGTGGCTGCTAGTATGGCCAGTAGTAAGTCATGCTCTTCGGCACAAATTGCATTGGCATGGTTATTAGCGCAGGGGGCTGACATCGTACCTATTCCGGGTACAAAGAAAATGAAGCATTTGATTGATAACTTGGGGGCTCCTGATGTCGTATTAACGGCAGCGGATTTGACCCGCATTGAATCAGCTGTGCGAAAATTTCAGCCCGCTGGGGAGCGTTATACAACTGAAGGTATGAAAGGAGTGAACGCTTGAGCCCGTCAAACTACACAAATTGGCGTAGCTGGGTCGCTGTTTTTATGCTTGGTATTGCGTCATTTACGATTGTTACTACTGAGTTAGCACCAATAGGTATGTTGTCTTCGATCGCACAAGATATGCAGCAGAGTGCTAGCTCTACAGGGTTAGTTGTTACTTTGTATGCATGGCTTAGTGCTGCTGTCGCTTTAATTTCTGTCATGATGATTAGCCATTTACCCCGTCGACCATTGTTAGTCGGACTGATGCTATTGTTGGGGGGGGTTAATGGTGTGGCAGCTGTCAGTCAAAGTTTTAGTGTATTGTTAGCTGCCAGAGTTGTCGGTGCTCTTGCTCATGGTGCTTTCTGGGCAATGATTGGCACTTTGGGCGCACAATTGGTTTCAGAAAGTAGTGTGGGGAAAGCCACTGCCATCATTTTCGGGGGTGTTTCAATCGCGAGTGTTTTAGGCGTCCCACTTATTAATTGGATAAGCTCTGGTGCTGGCTGGCGTTTATCATTTTTAATTTTAGGAATATTATCTGTTGTTACGGCATTGACTCTGGTTCTAAGTCTTCCGCATGTGTCAGGTACACCTCGTTTGGGAAGGGGGGAACTCTTCTCTGTGTTTCGAAATTCGAAGTTGAGAATCGTATACCTCATTGCCGCTTGTGGTATCGTTTCACACTTTGCTGCATTTACTTATGTTGAGGTGCTACTTTCTTCAGTGATTGCCCTGCCAAACAGTTGGATCTCTATCTGTCTGTTGACATTTGGTGTTGCCGGTATAGTCGGTAACTTCATGTGCGGAATGTATATAGACAACCACTTAAAGAGGGTCCTTAGCACAGGACTTCTACTTATTTCGCTGTGTTTGACGTTAATCAGCCTTCCGACTGTTAGCAGTAAAGTCATTACATTGCTGCTCGTATCTGGATGGGGTCTTGGTGTTGCGCACTATTCGTTGGTCTTCAAACATGGATCATCCGATTAGCAAAAGACGATGTTTTACTAGCTTCAGCTATTTATGCTGCTATTTTCAATGGCGCTGTTGGTACGGGGGTTGCCTTAGGAGTAGGAATTTTAGACCATTGGAATATTAGTACGCTTTATTTATCTGCTGCATTAATTACGCTGCTAAGTCTTACTTTAGTGGTTGTTAGTAGTAAAGGACCTACGGAACAAGTTACTATGGTATAAGTTTGGAATGTTGTTAAATACGTCGACGATCTGCAAGAAAATTAAAAAATTCCGAGCATGGTATAGATGATGGTATCGAGAAAAGGCCACCTTTATAACTAGCTGTTATATAGAGCAATTTCCTTCTTATTGATATTCGAATAGGAATAACTCCGCGATAGGTTGAGATGATTGATGAAAGAGGCATAGCGATATGCCCTTTTTATTTGAGTGACATTATTGGCCTAGCCGATAGGCCCAGGTAAAAACATCACCCTTAAAAAGTGGCCGTGTGGACAAGTAATAGAGAGCAGATGAGTAAGGCAGTAGAAGAGCAAACCAACCTGGATGAGCAGGCGGTAAAAGATGAAGCCTATATGCGCCAAGCCATGGCATTGGCCGCCGAGGCCGAGTCGCGGGGGGAGGTCCCCGTGGGCGCCCTCCTGGTGAAAGATGATAGTGTGATAGCGACCGGCTACAACCTCAGCATCTGCCGCCATGACGCCAGTGCCCACGCTGAGATGGAGTGCATTCGCGCCGCGGGCCAGGTGGTGGAAAACTATCGTTTGCTGGATACCACCCTCTACGTGACCTTAGAGCCCTGCGCCATGTGCGCCGGTGCCATGGTGCATGCCAGAATTGGTCGATTGGTGTTTGGCGCGGCGGATCTCAAGACGGGCGCGGCCGGTAGCGTGGTGGATCTGGTGCGCAGCAGCGCCTTCAATCATCAGCTGCAGGTGACCGCTGGGGTGTTGGCAAGTGAGTGCGGCGAGCAGCTTAGCGCCTTCTTTCGCAGGCGGCGTCAGGAGAAGAAGGCACTTAAGATGGCAGAAAAAAAACAAGGGCAATAGGCCCTTGTTTTTTTTATGCGTTGTTCGCTTGTTTGGCGTCGCCTTGATTAGTCGATTGGACTCAGGCTGCCAGTTTGCTTGATGAAGGTGAAGAACTGCTTCTGTCGGTTGATGGTGTGCTGATGGCGTATCTTAAGCAGGGTTCTTCGCCGTGAAGACAGATTGTTTAAGGTTTTTTTTCTCATGATGAACCTCCGTAGGGCCGTTACCCAGACAACCACAGGCTGCGTCATATCTAGTTGGGCTGCGCGGCGGAAATCTCGCTTTGTGATTGTTTTTCGGCCGTTTGTTGTTGCGCTTCTATCACCTCATCTTGTAGTTGTTGATTCTGATTGTCAATCCATACCAAGGTGTCGTAGTAGCGCCTGATGTTATCCACGTAGTGAACCGCCTCGCTGCCGCGAGCATAGCCGTAGCGGGTCTGCTTGTAGTATTTACGCTTCTGCAGCAGGGGCAATACCTTCTTCAGATCGCGCCAGGCACTGGGGTTAAGCCCCATAGATTGCGCCAGCTTGCGGGCATCTTCCACATGGCCATAGCCTATGTTGTAGGAGGCCAGGGCAAACCACATGCGCTGATTCTCCGGAATCGACTCAGGCAGGCGATTGAGAATGTCGCTCAGGTATTTGGCGCCGCCGCGTATGCTCTGCTCCGGGTCGAGACGGTTGTCGATCCCCATCTGTTTAGCTGTAGGCAGGGTAAGCATCATCATGCCGCGCACGCCGGTGGGCGAGCGGGCATTGGGGTTCCAATGGGACTCCTGATAGGCGGTCGCCGCCAGCTTACGCCAGTCGAGATCGCCAGCATATTCGACGAAGTTGTCGCGGTACTTGGGCAGCCTGCTATCTATGGCGCGCAGGAAGGCGCGGGTGTCCACATAATCGAAGCGTTTCACATGGGCGAAATATTTCTCGTTCAGGTGAGCCAGGGTGCCGGCTCTTTTTTCCTGATGCCAGAAGCTCAGCAGGTCACTCATCAGCTGATCGCTGCCGTTTGGCGGCAGCAGCCAGACCACGGCCTGTCCCTCTCGTAACACAGGGCCGGCCCTGAGCTCAGGCATATAGCGGCGGTTGATCTCGAAGGTGGTCGAATCGGCTATGGTGTAGCTGATCTCGTCGCGGGCGATCATCGCCAGCAGCTCTTCGCTGTCCTTGTCCCATTGCTGATCCCATACCAGCTCGGGGTAGAGTTTTTGCATCTCCGCCAGGGTCTCGATAAAGGAGGAGTCTGAGATCACGGTAATGTTGTCATCCAGCTGACTCACATCCGTTGGGTACTTGGCGCCCTGTTTGTAGACCAGCACCTGATTAACATAGTAGAGGGGCGGCCCCAGCCTGAACTGCTCCCGGCGGCTCTGGGTGTCGGCCAGCCCGGCGGCGATCAGGTCTATTTCACCATTTCGCATCGCCTGGTAGAGATCGCTGATGGTGGGGTAGGGCTGCATGTTGAGCGTGAGCCCCTGATGTTTGGCGAAACGCTCGGCCATCTCATAGTCGAAGCCGGCGAGGCCCTGACCCGTGGTGACATAGATCTGCGCGCCGTAGAGGGTGCCCACATTAAGCTGGGTTTTCGGCTGGGTTTCAACCGCTTTTGCTGCGTCCACGCGCTCGCCCTGACAAGCTGTCAGTAGCGATACACAGAATAGAATCAGCAGGAAACTTCTCATTAAGTTACTATTTTTTAATCCGTTTTATAAAACGCGGCCGATGATTATATCACAAGCTGGTCAAAGGCAATAATGGCGATTATGTCGGCAGAGTTTGGTTGTTTTTTGTTGAATGATTTTGGCGTTTTGCCAGCTTAAGTATGGGGCATGAATTTGGCGCCGCGCCAGTTTCTTTGTTACGTAAAGCTGTTTTCGCGCTATGGTGATAATAAATCGAGGGAAACGCTGTTTTGAAGCCATGCTACGGATGATTTGTGCCCCACATTTCCCTATAATAGCGCCAGATCTGACCCTGCAATTATAAATAATAAGGTGAAAAGACGTGATGGAGATCATCCGCGGAGCCCCTGCATTATCAGCGTTTAGAGTCCAAAAGCTAATGGAGGCCTGTCAGAGTGCGGCGCTTCCAGTACAAGATATCTATGCTGAGTTCATTCATTTAGCCGATTTAACAGAGGCACTGGACGCTGGCGAAACCCAGCAGCTAGCCAAACTGTTAACCTATGGACCTGCGATTGAAGCACATGCGCCCCAAGGCAACTTGTACTTCGTAACGCCGCGTCCGGGCACCATCTCTCCATGGTCGTCGAAAGCGACCGACATCGCTCATAACTGTGGTCTGAACAAGGTCAAGCGCCTAGAGCGCGGTATCGCCTACTATGTTCAGGCCGACAATCTGGACGACGCCCAGCAGAAGCAGCTGCTTGGCCTGCTGCACGACCGCATGGTCGAAGTGGTTCTGCCAGATTTCGAACAGGCGAGCAGCCTGTTTGCCCGCACCGAGCCTGCGGTCTTTACCAGCGTCGATGTGCTGGGTGAAGGCAAGGCGGCACTGGAAGCGGCCAACGTTAAATTGGGTCTGGCGCTGGCGCCGGATGAGATCGACTACCTGGTAGAAAACTTCCAGCGTCTGAATCGTAACCCTAATGATGTCGAGCTGATGATGTTTGCCCAGGCAAACTCGGAGCACTGCCGTCACAAGATCTTCAACGCCGACTGGACCATCGACGGCGAGGTGCAGCCAAAGTCGCTGTTCAAGATGATCAAGAACACCTTCGAGAAGACGCCTGATCACGTGTTATCTGCCTACAAAGATAACGCCGCCGTGATGGAAGGTTCTGTCGCCGGTCGTTTCTTCCCCGAGCCAAACGGGGTGTACGCCTATCACACAGAGCCTATGCATATCCTGATGAAGGTGGAGACCCACAACCACCCGACGGCCATCAGCCCATACCCGGGTGCGGCCACAGGTTCCGGCGGTGAGATCCGCGACGAAGGCGCAACCGGTCGTGGCTCTAAGCCTAAGGCTGGCCTCACCGGCTTTAGCGTATCAAACCTTAAGATCCCTGGTTTCGTACAGCCATGGGAAGGCGATTATGGTAAGCCAGATCGCATCGTTACCGCCCTAGATATCATGACCGAAGGCCCACTGGGCGGCGCGGCCTTTAACAACGAATTTGGTCGTCCGGCACTGCTGGGCTACTTCCGTACCTATGAGCAGGAAGTCTCGAGCCACAACGGCGTCGAGGTACGTGGCTATCACAAGCCAATCATGCTTGCCGGTGGTCTGGGCAATATCCGCGAAGAGCATGTGCAGAAGGGTGAGATCACCGTCGGCGCCAAGCTAATCGTACTGGGTGGCCCTGCGATGAATATCGGTCTGGGCGGCGGCGCGGCATCTTCTATGGCCTCTGGCCAATCGAGTGAAGATCTCGACTTTGCCTCGGTGCAGCGTGACAACCCAGAGATGGAGCGTCGCTGTCAGGAAGTGATCGATCGCTGCTGGCAGATGGGCGAAGCCAACCCGATTCAATTTATCCACGACGTGGGCGCGGGCGGCCTGTCAAACGCCTTCCCTGAGCTGGTGGACGACGGCGGACGCGGCGGCCGTTTCGAGCTGCGTAACGTGCCATCGGATGAGCCGGGCATGAGCCCGCTGGAGATCTGGTGTAACGAGTCGCAGGAGCGTTATGTGCTTTCTGTGGCGCCGGAAAACCTAGAGCTATTTACCGCCATATGTGAGCGCGAGCGCGCGCCATTTGCCGTGGTGGGTGAGGCGACTGAGGAGCGTCACCTGACCCTGTCGGATGAACACTTCGACAACAAGCCTATCGATCTACCGCTAGAGGTTCTTCTAGGCAAGGCGCCCAAGATGAGCCGTGACGTGGTGTCGCAAAAGGCGGATTCGCCTGCGCTGGTACAAGAGACCATCGAGCTGAAAGATGCGGTGCGCCGCGTACTGCGTCTGCCAACCGTTGCCGAGAAGACCTTCCTGATCACTATCGGTGACCGCACGGTTACCGGTCTGGTGAATCGTGACCAGATGGTCGGTCCTTGGCAGGTGCCTGTGGCCGACTGCGCCGTGACCGCATCAAGCTTCGATTCTTACAGCGGTGAAGCCATGTCTATGGGCGAGCGTACGCCGCTGGCACTGTTGGACTTTGGGGCCTCGGCGCGCATGGCGGTAGCCGAATCTATCATGAACATCGCCGGCAGTGATATTGGCTCACTCAAGCGTATCAAGCTGTCGGCCAACTGGATGTCTGCCGCGGGTCACCCGGGTGAAGACGCAGGTCTGTACGAGGCGGTCAAGGCCGTGGGCGAAGAGCTGTGTCCTGAGCTGGATCTCACCATCCCAGTGGGTAAAGACTCGATGTCGATGAAGACGGCCTGGCAGGACGGCGGCGAAGATAAGACGGTTACCTCGCCTATGTCGCTGGTAATCACTGCCTTCGGTGCGGTGCAAGATATTCGTAAGACAGTAACCCCAGAGCTGAGAAGCGACAAGGGTGATACCGAGCTGCTGCTGGTCGACCTTAGCCAGGGCGAGCGTCGTCTGGGCGGTTCATGTCTGGCGCAGGTATACGGTGAGCTGGGCGATAAGGCGCCAGACTTAGCCGATGCGGCATTGCTGCGCGGCTTCTTCGAGGTGACTCAGGCGCTGGTGGCTGATAAGGCACTGCTAGCCTATCACGACCGTAGCGACGGTGGTCTATTCACTACGCTGGTTGAGATGGCGTTCGCCGGCAATACGGGTCTGGATGTGGATCTCAGCGCGCTGACGGGCACTCATTTAGAGCGTCTGTTCAACGAAGAGCTGGGTGCCGTTATCCAGGTGCGCGCAGCCGATAGCCAGGCTATCAAGGCGCAGTACCAGGCGGCCGGTGTGACTTGCCATGTGGTTGCCAAGCCTGTGGCTGGCGACAGCATCATCATCCGTGATGCAGCGACTGAGGTATTAGCCGAGTCACGCACCGAGCTGCGTACCATCTGGGCCGAGACCACCTATCGCATGCAGGCGATGCGTGACAACCCTGAGTGTGCCGAGGAAGAGTTCAAGCTCAAGCAGGTGGCCGATGCCCCAGGCTTGACCGTGGATCTCAAATTCGACCCGAGCGAAGATATCGCCGCGCCTTATATCCTCAAGGGCACAGCGCCTAAGATGGCTATTCTGCGTGAGCAGGGGGTTAACTCTCACCTCGAGATGGCCGCCGCCTTCGACCGCGCCGGCTTCGAGAGTCGCGACGTTCACATGTCTGACATCCTCTCGGGCCGTATCAGCCTGGAAGAGTTCCAGGGCCTGGCGGCCTGTGGTGGCTTCTCTTACGGTGACGTACTGGGCGCCGGTGAAGGTTGGGCCAAGTCGATTCTGTTCAACGGCCGCGCCCGCGAAGAGTTCAGCCGCTTCTTCGAGCGTAACGACAGCTTCGCCCTCGGGGTATGTAACGGTTGTCAGATGCTGTCTAACCTGAAAGATATCATTCCGGGTACCGAGCATTGGCCACACTTCGTGCGTAACCGCTCCGAGCGTTTCGAGGCACGTTTCAGCCTGGTGGAAGTGCAGAAGAGTCCATCCTTCTTCTTCGAAGGCATGGAAGGCTCACGCATGCCGATCGCCGTGTCTCACGGTGAGGGGCGCGCCGAGTTCGCATCGCCTGAGGCGCTGGCCGCCGCAGAGGCGTCTGGCACTATCGCGCTGCGCTTCGTCGATGGCCATGGCCAGATAGCGACGCAATACCCCGAGAACCCTAACGGCTCGCCAAACGCCTTAACCGGTATCTGTAGCACAGACGGTCGCGTCACCATTATGATGCCGCACCCAGAGCGTGTGTTTAGAACCGTGGCGAACTCTTGGCATCCTGACGAGTGGGGCGAAGATAGCCCATGGATGAGAATGTTCAGAAACGTTCGCGCTAAATTAGGTTAACCTAAGCTTAGCGGTTTAATTGATGCAAAAAGGGCCTCGAAAATTCGAGGCCCTTTTTTTATACCCATAAAGAGTTAGTTTAAACCCACACAGATACATGCACTTAGCCTTACTTTATTACATTCTGAACTGCTAAACAGCCATAAAGTAGGGGTATCGATGGTTTTTTCCTTTAATTCGCGCAAATCACGCTTAATGGGATCTGCCCCGAAAATCGCTAAAAGGCGACATTATTTATTTAGCGTCTGCTAAACTAATCTAAAATCATCTAAACCAAGTCGTTAGAAAGTAAAAAGCCACCGCCTTCGAGGAGAAAACGGTGGCCGTTTTGCGCTAACAAAACTTCAAGCAATGGCGGGTTAAGGTGCTATTTACAGCTCTCTTGCAGTATAGAGTTCAACAAAAGTGCGCTTGTAGCTGTTAACTAGACGATCAAATAGGTTTTTCATAACGGATTCTCCACACAGTGATTAATGATGTGAGCGGAGTGTGGCTTGGCGGGCAACTTCACCGGGTTGATTGAGCCGTCTCCTTAACACAGGCATATAGTAAGCAAATGTCGCCTAGGGAACAAACGATTAAAATTACAAGTTAGCATTAGTAATTTTAATCTCTGGAGGGTGTGTTTGGTGTGCTGTTGATGTTTTTAATTTTGTATGTCATTGATTTTAAGTGCTTGCGTTGTTAGTTGCGCAGTGGTTTTGGGTTACATATATTGACTCTTTAATTGTTAAATCTTGTTAAATATTGCATTTTGCGTGATGTGAGCTGAAATTTGCTAAAAATAGCATTTTTATCAAAATTTAATGGCTTCCTATCACGTTTATAATGTTTTGGCAAGCGTGTTGCCGGGTGAAGTGTGGCGCCGTCCGCAAAACCCACTATCCGCGCCGTGTTTGATTGATTTGAATCAATTTTGAATGGTATAAAATGGTTAGGGTACGTTTGATATGCCTTGTTGTAAGTTTTTGAAAAAAATAATTTAAATTGATTTTCTCGGCCGTTTTCTGCGACGGGGGTTTAAAAACCAAAAGGTTTTGTGAGCCGCCTCTCAAAAACTGGGGTGAGAGGGCCTTTTTGAGCGTCAGCGACGCTTGAGCGAGGCAAAAAGTTAAAATTTGGCGGTTTGTGAGACTCGGGTCTGACAAATTACTTGAATAATAAAATTCCTAAATAGGCATTTTTCCGGGTTGATGGGGATCTAACCTTGAAGAATGATCGCACCACCTAAGGAGTCACTGATGATTGTTGAAGAGGTTGTAGAGCTCTCGCGCTTACAGTTTGCGCTGACAGCTATGTATCACTTCCTGTTTGTACCTTTGACCTTGGGGCTGGCGTTCTTGCTGGCCATTATGGAATCACTCTATGTGATGACCAATAAGCAGATCTATAAAGATATGACCAAGTTCTGGGGTAAGCTTTTTGGTATTAACTTCGCCCTGGGTGTTACCACAGGTCTGGCGATGGAGTTCCAGTTCGGAACCAACTGGTCATACTATTCTCACTATGTGGGTGACATCTTCGGTGCGCCGCTGGCTATCGAAGGCTTGATGGCCTTCTTCCTTGAATCT
Organism: Shewanella alkalitolerans; assembly: GCF_019457575.1. Taxonomy (NCBI): domain Bacteria; kingdom Pseudomonadati; phylum Pseudomonadota; class Gammaproteobacteria; order Alteromonadales; family Shewanellaceae; genus Shewanella; species Shewanella alkalitolerans. Next base: position 1,467,019 of record NZ_CP080422.1, read on the forward strand.
ACCCTGGTGGGTATGTTCTTCTTCGGTTGGGACCGATTCAGCAAGCGTCAACACCTGGCGGTTACCTGGTTGGTGGCCCTTGGCTCGAACATGTCGGCGCTGTGGATCCTGGTCGCCAACGGCTGGATGCAGAACCCAGTCGGTAGTGTGTTCAACTACGAAACCATGCGTATGGAGATGACCAGCTTCGCCGAAGTCCTGTTCAACCCGGTTGCGCAGGTGAAGTTTGTTCACACAGTGGCTTCTGGCTATGTTGCCGGCGCCATGTTTGTTCTGGCCATCAGCTCTTACTACATCCTAAAGAAGCGTGATCTGCCGTTTGCCCGTCGCTCATTTGCCATCGCGGCAAGCTTCGGTATGGCGTCTATCCTGTCGGTCATCGTACTGGGTGACGAGTCAGGCTATAAGGTGGGTGAGGCCCAGCGCGTTAAGCTAGCGGCTATCGAAGCCGAATGGCACACAGAACCTGCACCAGCGGCCTTTACCGCTGTGGGTTTCCCGAATCAGGAAACCATGCATACCGATTACGCCATCAAGATCCCATACGCCATGGGTATCATCGCCACCCGTTCTATCGATGAAGAGGTTACCGGTATCCGCGACCTTATCGTCGAGCACGAGGAGCGTATTCGCAACGGTATGCAGGCTTATGCCATGTTGACCGAGCTGCGCGCCGGCAAGGAAACCCCTGAGCTGCGTGCCGCCTTCGAAGAGGCTAAAGTCGACCTGGGTTATGGCCTGCTGCTGAAGCGTTACACAGACAATGTGGTCGATGCGACAGAAGAGCAGATCAAGGCCGCGGCTAAAGACTCTATCCCATCGGTTGCCCCTATGTTCTGGAGCTTCCGTGTGATGGTTGGCCTGGGCGTTATCATGCTGTTCGTGTTTGCGGCGGCCTTCTGGCAGAGCACACGTCATCAGATCGAAGAGAAGCCTTGGGTACTTAAGGCGGCGCTATACAGCCTGCCACTGCCTTGGATCGCCATCGAGTGTGGTTGGTTCGTGGCCGAGTACGGTCGTCAGCCTTGGACCATCTCCGAGGTGCTGCCAACCTTCATGTCGGCCTCTAGCCTAACGACTGCGGATCTCTGGTTCAGTATCATCTCTATCACGCTCTTCTATACCGTCCTGCTGGTGATTGAGCTGTTCTTGATGATCAAGTTTGCACGTAAGGGACCTAGCAGTCTCAAGACGGGCCGTTATCACTTTGAAAACCTAGAAGCTTAAACCGGAGATCTCATTATGTTTGATTATGAAATATTAAGATTTGTCTGGTGGGCGCTGATTGGTGTGCTGTTCATCGGATTCGCCGTCACCGACGGTTTCGACATGGGCGTGGGTGCCTTGTTGCCTATCATAGGTAAGGACGATACCGAGCGCCGTATTATGATCAACTCGATTGCCCCCCACTGGGACGGCAACCAGGTATGGTTAATCACAGCCGGTGGCGCCCTATTTGCTGCTTGGCCTATGGTATACGCGGTCTCCTTCTCTGGCTTCTATGTGGCCATGATGTTGGTGCTGTTTGCCCTGTTCCTGCGCCCCGTGGGCTTCGATTACCGCTCTAAGATCGAAGATCCGAGATGGCGTAAGGCTTGGGACTGGGCGCTGTTTGTCGGTGGCTTCGTACCGCCGCTCATCATAGGCGTGGCCTTTGGTAACCTGCTGCAAGGTGTGCCGTTTAACTTCGACGAGTACCTGCGTGCAACCTACCACGGTGGTCTGTTTGGCCTGCTTAACCCATTTGGCCTGCTGGCCGGTCTGGTGAGCGTGTCTATGATCATCATGCAGGGCGCCTCTTGGTTACAGATGAAGACAGAAGGCGAGCTGCGCGTACGTGCGGCGACGGCGACCCAAGTGGCTGCGGCCTTGGTTGCTGTGCTCTTCACCCTAGCCGGTGTATGGCTAGCCAATGGTATCGACGGTTATGTTGTAACCTCGACTATCGACACCCACGGCGCATCTAACCCAGCCCTTAAGACGGTTGCGGTAGAGGCGGGTGCCTGGCTTGCTAACTACGACAAGTACCCAGTGACCATGCTGTTCCCAATCCTGGGTATCGCCATGCCTGTACTGGCGCTGCTGGCGAGTCGTTTCAACCGCTCTGGTTTCGCCTTCCTGTTCAGCTCGCTGGCGGTGGCTATGGTGATCCTGACTTGTGGTGCTGCCATGTTCCCATTCGTGATGCCATCATCACTTGAGCCAAACGTGAGCCTGACCATGTGGGATGCCACAGCGAGTCACATGACACTGACTGTGATGACCTGGGCGGCCGCGATATTCGTGCCTATCGTGCTAAGCTACACCATCTGGACTTACTTCAAGATGTTTGGTCGCTTGAGCCGTAGCTACATCGAAGACAACAAGACGTCACTTTACTAACAGGAGCCGACACTATGTGGTATTTTGCTTGGATATTAGGCATTTTGCTGGCGTGTTCTTTCGGTATCATCAACGCCTTGTGGTTAGAGAATACTGAGAACATGGATAGGGATTCAGAGCTTAAAGATTAAGCTATGAATCGCGATTGATGAGAAACCCCGTATGAGAATGCGGGGTTTTTTATTGCCAAATGAATTTGGCGGGATTCTTGTTGGGCGGGGAATTGAAGGTCGAACCTTCATTGCAACCTAGCGCCTGACCGGCGATGGGGGAGGAGTCATTAAAGGTTGTTACATCTGCCCATATTTGTATTTGGTGGATATTGAAGGTCGTACCTTCACTGTTATTTATTGCCTGCCCGGCGGGGGATGTGCAAACACGTTTTTGGCACGCTGTGAATATATCCCTATACGCTCCACGGCGGCGTCCATGCCGCCGAGGGCCAAAAACGTGTTTACACCGGCATCTCAACGTCTCTTCGATTTGGCTGTATTTGGTGTGAGTAGGGGAACTAATTGAGCGTTCGGGAGGTTGCCAACCTCTAATTGCTAGACTGCGGATTTATACAGGTATAATGGAATATTGCAAAAAAGTGCCCCTTTCGCTTCCTACTATGTAATCTTGCGATTCTCGATTTTGTTTGGGGCGAGTTACTTTCTTCTTGTAATGCAATGCTGTTATTGCTATAAGTTTCAGATGTTTACAAAAGCATGTTGTTATCTATATTAGATGATTGCGATTTATATGCGCGGCATTCTTGCTAAAAAGCGTTAGGCTTACAAGGTGATATGTATAATTTATGTCTGATACATCAAATACCACATTACAAATGACACAGATAATAATTACGTTTTTATCTGAAAATATGATTACCATTTTGATGTTAGTATTACTAATAATTTGCAGGGATGCTATCTCTAATTTTATATCTAGGCTAACTTCTTTTTCTTTCAGAAATGGTGATTCAGAGATTGGGATGAACGCTGTCGCACCAATAAATGATAACGACGAGAAAGTAGTTAAGTTATCAAATGCTGATGAAAAACCGACAGACCAGGATGAAGAGACTGAAAAAGAAGAAAAGGTTAAGGAGGAAGGCTGGTTTTCAGAGATGCACACTGCATTTGCAAACGGAAAATTAGACGTTGCCGAAACGATTTTTAAAAAGTATGCATTTGAAGAAAAAGATGAAGTTAAGCTCGAGGAAAATAAGGCTATCTATCTTTTCTTAAAGTTTGAGAAAGGAAAGGACAACGCGGCAATTGTCGAGCTAGAAAAGTTGGCGCGTACAGGAAAGACAGAGGAATCAAAGTTAAATAGCTTAACATGGCTTTCATTCTGTTTAAGTGAAAGTATGCAATACGATAAGGAAGTTCAGCTTTGGAAAAAAGCAATAACCGAATTGAAATCGGAGCCTTTTATCACAAAAGCTAAAGTAAATTTAGCATATGCGATGAATAAAGATAATAATCCAGTTAAAGCGCGAGAGATATTAATAAGCAGTTTATTGAAGATCGAAAATGAAGATCAAAAAGCAAGTGTTTATGAAGCGCTTTCTAAAATTGAAGAATCTCTAGGCAACAAAACTATTTCTGTCTATTGCAAAGATAAATCATTGGAGTTTGATCCCAATAATCGAGACGAGTTGTTTAATTCTGCTTATGCAGCAAGCAATGAAGATATCGATGATATATCAATAAGTAACTACTTAAGATTAATTAGAATTGATGGTGAAAATTCTACAGCATTAAATAATCTTGGTGTACGTGCGCAAGAAGCTGGCCTAAAAATTAAAGCTATCGATAACTATAAAAAAGCTGCCAGTTATGAAAATACTCTAGCAATGGCTAATCAAGGATATTTGCTTTTAGATGCAGGATTTACCGAAGAGGCAGAAAAAATTGCCCAAAAAGCATTAGAATCAGATGATACGCATAAAAATATATATAGTTTAATTACTGCTATTAATGAAAAGAAAGAAGAGCAGAGAGAAAAGTGGGAAGAATTGAGTAAAAAATCACTCAGCCGCCAGAAACTAATTCGTTCTTATACTGAGCAATATTATTTGGGTAATCCTAAAGAGCTTGAGGGCGAATGGTTTGTTAAGGGCGTAACTCAGACAAAACTTACACTAAGTAACAACAAGTTAGAGGCGTCTTGGGAAGAGCCAGCTTTAACGCTCGGAGGGAACAAGTATTCTGTTAAGTTGGTTGGCAGCGTTTCTGGTTCTTCATTCTCGGGACAATATACAAGAAAGTTGATTGGAGATCGCCCAAATAGCCTACTTGGTTTAGCTGGAAACACCAGTAATGCATGCATAGGCTTTGTTTCTGATCAAGGAAATGAATTGACATTGATTGCGTCAAGGGTAAATGATGATTTTTCATTGTCTCTATCAAGAAAAAGTGCCTAACAAAGCGCTACTGTCGGGCAATTCTTCCGCTAGGCTCCAAATGTGCCGCAAAGCACCGCGTTAGCACATAGAAATATTAATCTGTAACTCACTTATATAGACCTAGAAATGTCCAATTTTGCTTTTAACAGTCTAGGGGTCTCAAAAGGCGCCAAATCGAAGAGATGGGAATACCCAGTGTAGATATGGCTGAGAGTATCGAAAACAGGGATGTTTTCGTTAAGCGGTCAGGGATGACGCACAGCGTCTCGAAGCCGTATCTGCACATGAGCGAGCCGCAGGCTATTAATTTCAGCTAAGGTGTGATTTCAAAGGCACCTGTAAACTCTCATAAAGCTTGAGGTGCGTTGGCAAGCCTGCCGTTTGATAAGATGTCAGTAATTAAACCACCAAGAGTTGGTACTAGCTAAGTACACTCAGCTACTGCTATGTCAGCCTGACATAAAAAAGCCGCTTGAAAGCGGCTTTTTTCGTTGAGATGAGCGTTAGTCAGAAGCTATGACTTAAACACGCTGATCTTCTGTTTGATCTCGGCGGCGATGTGGGAGAGGTTTTGGGCGGCGTCGACTGTGTCGCCGGCGCGCTGTTCACCGTCGCGGGCGAGCTCGGTGATCTCATGCAGGTTGCGGGTGATCTCGTCGGCCACGGCGCTCTGCTGCTCTGTGGCGCTGGCGATGCTGCTGGAGGCTATGGCCAGCTCCCCGATACTGATGGTGATCTGGTTGAGGTTAGTCGCGGCCTCCTGTCCCTGGGCGGCGGAGGCGGTGCCCAGCTGGTGGCTCTGGCCCATCTGCTCGGCGGTGAGCTTGATCTGCTGCTGTAGCTGAGTGATGGTCTGGCTGATCTCTGAGATCGAGGTCTGAGTACGCTGGGCCAGGGTTCTCACCTCGTCGGCCACCACGGCGAAACCGCGGCCCTGCTCACCGGCGCGGGCGGCCTCGATGGCGGCGTTGAGCGCCAGCAGGTTAGTCTGCTCGGCGATGCTGTTGATCACCTCGGTGACCTGGCTAATCGCCTCGCTTTCCTTGCTGACATTCTCGACGCTCATATGGCTGGCATCGAGCTGCTCGCTGAGTTTGCCAAGGCCCTGCACCAGCTGATCGAGCTGCTGGTGGCCGTCGCGTGAGGCGTTGTCGACCTGCTGGCTCTGGCTGGCGCCTTCGCTGGCGTGGTTGGCCACGTCGCGCACCGAGGTAGACATCTCTTCGATGGCGGTGGCGATCTGGTCGGTTTGCGCCATCAGCTGCTGGGCCTCTTCGCCGTTGAGTCTGGCCACTTCCTGGGCGCTGCTGGCCTGCTCTTCAAGTGTGTTGACCGAGGCGCGCAGGGCGCCGACCAGTTCGCGCAGGCTCAGGGCCATCTGGCGGGCGGCGTGGGTGATTCTGTCGACCTCGTTGTCTGTGTCTGGGCTGACCTGGTCGAACTCTTGAGTCAGGTCACCCTTGCCGAGCTCGGTAAGCTGGTGCTGCAGGTGACGTAGCGGGCGCAGTGTCTTAATCAGCACCATGGAGAGCAGCAGGGTGATCAGCAGCACGCCCACGGCGGCGACGCCGGCATTGATGCTCAGCAGTTTAAGGCTCTCTTCGTTCAGCTCACGTTTCTTGGCTTGGCCGAGCAGGGTCCATTGCCAGCCGGGAATAGTAACGGCGTAGGCGTACATGGGCTCCTTGTTGCTATTGAGGTATTCGCTCTCCTGGCCGCCGCGTTTGGCCGCGTCAAGAGAGAGGCCGTCGAGTATCGCCTCGGTCAATATGGTACCCGACTCCTGGTTGGGCTGGGCGATGATGGCGTTGTCCACGTTGCGGATCAGGGTGAAGTAACCCGACTCCTCCAGCTTGAGCTGGTTCATGGAGCGTTGCAGCTCAGTCAGCGCCTCTGAGATATCGAAGCCGATATAGAGTATGCCAATGATGTCGCCCTGTGGGCCCGTGATGGGGCGATAGACTGTCATATAGTCTTTGCCAAACAGTCTGGCATAGCCTTCATACTCTTTGCCCGCCATCAGCGCGCCGTAGCCCGGGTGCTTCTTACCCAGGTAGGTGCCTAAGGCGCGTTTGCCGTCGGCTTTTTTCAGCGAGGTAGAGATGCGGATAAAGTCGTCGCCGTCGCGTACGAAGACGGTGGCGTTACCGCCGGTGAGGTTAGAGTAGCGATCCACCTTACTCTTGGAGGCGTTGATCTGTTCGCGCTCGTGTACCAAAGCAGGGGTGGGCTTCCCCATCACCAAGACGGTCTTATCAGGCTTGAAGAATTGACCTGGGTACATGGCTCTGAGCACGTCGGCGTTGCGTCTGGCGAGAGACAGTAGGCTGTTGTACTCGAGTTCAATTAGGTCGGCGGTGCTGTGCATCTGCGCTTTTACGGCCGTCTTACCTTTATCTTCCAGCACGTTGGCGGCTGTGATGTAGGAGACGCTGCTGAGAATGGCAAATACGACGACGGTAAGGATCAGGGCAAGGGCGCCTATCTGTTTGGCGATAGGCCAGTTTTTATAGTTCATTATGGTAATCCACCTTGTGGTTAGACTGTCGCTAATGTAACTAAGGTGGTGCTAGATTGTTTTGACGCAGGTCTATTTCGATAAAGGAAAAATTGCCCCAGGCCTCGGCAATTAGTCTAAATATGCACTGGATCACCCTGGGCGGGCGAGCCAGTGCATCTTGTGATTAGCAAATTGACGAGACCGTTAGCCAAGCCGTTAGCTGGGCTGAAGTGCGGGCACGGGCGCCGCCTGGCGCTTGGTCATCAGCAGCTGGTACATGGTTGGCACCCAGACCAGGGACAACAGTGTGGTAAGCGCCGTGCCGCCAGCGATGGCGATGGCAAACGGTGGCCAGAAGCCACCACCTGAGATGATAAGCGGCAGGAAGCCGCCTATGGTGGTGATAGTGGTGGAGCCGATATGGCGGCCGCAGCTGCTGACCACTGCCACTATGGCTGGGATGCCTGCCTCACGCTTATCCGGCATATCCTCAAGCTCGGCTAGAATCACGATGGCGGCGTTGATCGCTAGACCCATCAGGCCCAGCAGGCCAATGATCACCGTAAAGCCGAAGGGATAGTTAAACAGGTAGACGGCGAGTAGGCCAAGGCCTGCCGATTGCACCGCGCTCAGCAGTATGATGCCGGTCAGGCGGAAGGAGTTGAACGACAGCACCACGGTCGCCAGCAGCAAAGTGATCACCAAGACGATGTTGGATAGCAGGTTACCAACGGCCTCGTTACGCTTGGCGCTCTCGCCGCCTACCTCGATACGATAACCGGCGGGCAGGGGGAGGGCGTCGATGCGCGTCTTGGCCTGGTTGAGCACCTGCTGGGGCAGCACGTCGCTCTCCAGATAGGCCTCTATGGTGTTGACGCGCTGGCCGTCACGTCTGGGGATGGCGCCCAGGCTGACGTCGATACGGCTGCTGGCCAGCGCCGAGAGCGGGATGCCGACGCCGCTGCCCGACAGCAGGTTGATCTGTGACAGCTCGGTCTGCTGCTCGCGCATCAGATCTTGGGTGCGTACCCGGATCGGTAGCGACTCCGTCTGCTCCAGTATGCTGCCGCCGTTAATGCCGGTAGTGGCCATCTGGATCTGGTTGGCGATATCCGTCAGGCTCAGGCCGCTCATCTTGCTGGCGTCTTCGTTTACCTGAAACCAGACCTTAGGCGCGCCGGCGCTCAGGGTGGCGCGGGTGTGCAGCACGTGATCTGTGGTGATCAGAATGCGCCGTACCTCATCACCTATCTCTCTAAGGGTATCTAAGTTGTGGCCGTAGATGCGCAGCTCTACGGGGGCATTGAACGGTGGGCCCTGCTCCAGTTTACGCACCAGGATCTGCGCCTCGGGAAACTCGGCATCGAGCTCTGTCTGCAATCTTGGGATCAGCTGGTTGGCGCGCTCGAAGTCGGCAACCTTGATCATCGCCTGGGCGTAGTTGGCCGCCCCTTGCTGACGCTGCAGCAAGTTGTAGTAGAAGGAGGGCGCATTGCCGCCAATCACCCAGTCGAGTCTCTGCATCTCGCCGGTGGCCCTGAGCTTGGCATCGATACGCTCTACCAGGGCGCGGGTGTTTTCTATGCTGGACTGAGGCGCCAGGTGCACCTCTATTTGGAACATGTCCCTGTCTGACGGCGGGAAGAACTGCTCTGTCATCTGCGCAGAGGCGATAAAGCCGCTAATGGGCAATATGCCTATCACCACGCCGGCCAACAGGGGACGCTTGAGGGCGATGTGCAAAGTGCTGCTAAAGGCGCGGGCGATGATGGGGAAGTTGACCCCGCGCTGATACCAGTGAGTGGCATCGCCCTCGGCGCCGAAGCGGCCGGCGAAGCCGGCGATCAGCGTATGAGAGATGAGGTAGGAACCCAGCAGGGCGAAGATCACCGAGATGGCGATACCGCCGACAAACTCTCCCGCGGCCCCCGGCATGAGGATGATGGGGGTAAAGGCCAGCATGGTGGTGATGGTTGAACCCGCGAGCGGCAGCCAGAGATGTTTGAGGGTCTCGCCGACGGCGCTGAGGCGATCCAGTCCCTGGCGGCGACGCTGGGCGATGGCATCGACGATGACGATGGCGTTATCCACCATGATACCCAGTGCCACCACCAGGCCGGTCACTGACATTTGATGAATCGGCAGGCCGACATACTTCATGCAGGCCAGGGTGAAGAGGGCGGTCAGCGGCAGCGACAGGGAGACGATCACCGCGTTGCGCAGCCCCAGAGTCAGCATGAGCACCACCAAGATGATGATGAAACCCAGCAGCAGGCTGGCGATCAGGTCGCTCAGGCGGGTGGTGGTATAGCCTTCTTGATCGAACAACCACTGGATCTCCACGTTGGAGGAGAGATCCCCTTGCACCTTCTCGACTACGCGATGCACCTGCTGCAGCCAGAGGTCGACCCGGGTGTTGTTGAGCATGCGCGCCGACACCATTATCCCCTGAGCCTGCTCTATGAGGGCGATGCTGGCGGCCGGGGTCTTGGGCTGGCGCTGCACGCTGGCGACCTCGCCCAGGCGTATGATCTGACCGTTTTCATCGACCTTGAGTGGCACCTGTCTGATGCGGGTGACAGAGTCCAGCTCGCCGGAGACCTCGACCAGAGCGCGAAAGGCGTCGTTGGTGATCTCGCCTGCCGAGACTTTAGTATCGGCGTTAGCCAGGATCTGGGCGATGGCGGCGGCGCTGAGGCCGATGCGGTTGACGTTCTGGGCGTCGATCTGCACCAGGATCTCTTCGGTGGGGGCGCCATAGAGTTTTACGAAGTCGGTGCCCGGAATCAACCTGAGCTGACTCTGTAGCTCCTTGGCGTAGCGGTTAAGGATATCCTGGCGTGGCTCGCCCGCGCCTTGCCACACCAGACCAAGAATGGCGGTGTTAGCATAGCCCAGCTGATCATCTAGCAGGGCATTTTGCGCCGCGGGGGGCAGCAGGTTCTTGGCATCGTTGATGAGATCCCTGGCCCTTGACCAGACGGGGTCTGTCTCTGTGATCCTGTCTTTCAGCTCTAGCTGGATAACGGAGATCCCCGGGCGTGAGGTGGACTGCACCAGTTTCAGCTCTTCCAGGCGTCTGAGCTGATTTTCCAGCACCTCGGTGACCAGGGCTTCGACCCGCTCGGCCGAGGCGCCCGGATAGTGGGTCACCACAGAGGCGAAGCGGTTGGTGATGCTGGGATCTTCCATGCGGGGCAGGCTGGTGATGGCGCCAAGGCCGGCGACGATCAGCAGGGCGATCACCAAGCTGGCCAGACGACCATTTTCGACTAAGGCTTTTATCATGACTTACCTCGTCGCCACTTGGGTGTTGAGCATGACGCGCTCGCCCACTACCACCTTGTGCAGGCCCTGGGTGACGAAGCGCTCATCTTCGCTGATGGCTCCCTGGATGAAGGCCTGATCGCCACGGGTATAGAGGATCTCTATGTCGCGCCGCTCGATAAGGTATTCATCCGGCTGTTGTTCAACCAGCACATACAGGTTCCACAGGCCGCGCAGGCCGTCGGTGAGCGAGGAGATGGGCACCCAGAAACCGGCGGTGTCGACAGTCTTGTTGTAATGCAGGTAGGCCAGCTCGCCGTTGATCACCTTAGCATCGGTAGGCAGGGTCAGGCGCACGGGGACGGTACGTGTCACAGGATTGACCTCGGCGCCAATGCCGGCCACGGTGGCCAGATAGGGAGTATCTTTCACCGTCAGGGTCAGCTGCTGGCTGTCTTGTAAGCTTTGCGCAAGCCCCACGGGCACGCCGACGATGGCCTGGGGATTGTTGTGTTGGATCAGGGTAAATAGCGGGGCACCCAGGGCGACCACTTCGCCTAAGTTATTGTTACGTTTGGCGATAATACCATCAAACGGTGCGACCAGGGTGGACTTGGCGATCCGCAGCGCGTTGGCCTCTATGGCGGCGCGCAGGCGCTGCTCGGCGGCTAGCAGGCTGCTGAGTTGTCCCTTGAGTTCGTCCAGTTGCTGGGCCGAGGCGTAGCCCTGTTGTTTCAGGGCTTGGCTGCGCTTGAGGGTGCTCTGGGCCAGCTCTCTGTCGGCGCGGTTTTGCGCCAGGCTGGCCTGCAGCTCGCGCTTCTCGGCTTCAAGCAAGGAGGTGTCTAGCTGGGCCAGTAGGTCACCCTGCTTGACATGATTACCACTGTCGACCGCCAGGTGTTTTATCTTACCCGCCAGCTCGAAGCCGATAGCCGTGGTATTGCCGGCGCGTATGTTGCCGGTAAATACCTGCTCAGTGTCATAGTTGGTCGAGCGGATCAGCCGCTGACTGGAGACCTTGGGGAAATGTTCGCTGTCGGGGGCGCTGGTGGACTCATCCTGTTGGCAGCCGCTGGCCGCGAGGCTGAGGCAGCTCCATAACAACACCCTGGCGAGGGACTTGGCGGTAAAGATCGTCATACTGATACACTTCCGTGGTTAACAGTTGGTGAATAAATCGTTAAACTAGACTTGTTAGTCTAATTTGCAAAAACTGGACTGTCTAGTCTAGTTTGTGTATAAATATGTCGTGATGAAAATGAAGACCTTATAGGACGTTTCAATGGTACAAACACCCCTTAGCCGCAGTGAACAGAAGAAGGCGCAGATATTACACGCCGCGATTGAGCTCTTCTGTGGGCAAGGATTTCCCAATACCAGCATGGATGAGGTCGCGAAGTTGGCGGGCGTCTCTAAACAGACCGTCTATTCGCATTTTGGCAGCAAGGATGATCTGTTCGTTGCATCAATCGAATCTAAGTGTGTGGTGCATCAGGTGACGGCGGAGCTGTTTACCAGCCCCCAGGATCCCGAGCAGGCGCTGCTGCATTTCGGTAACTATTTTGGCGAGATGATAGTCTCGCCCGAGGCGATAGAGGTGTTTAAGACCTGTGTGGCCCAAGCCGATACCCACCCGGAAATTTCGGCGCTGTTTTTTAATGCCGGCCCAGAGTTTCTGCTCAATCTGCTGGAGAACTATTTCGAGCAGGTGGAGAAACTCGGCGAGTATCATTTTGGCGATCTGCGCCATGCCTCGGTGCGTCTGTGTATGATGCTGTTTGGCGAGATGCGCCTCAAGTTAGAGCTGGGCTTACCGGTCGAGGATCTGATTGCTAAGCGCCCGGCCTACATCAAAGAGACGGTGAGCATGTTCCTGCGTGCCCATCGGGTTTAGGCGCTGGCAATTTTAGTTAAGAGCGCGGCTTTAGTCAGAGTTTTAGCCACGCTTTTAGTAACAGAGCTAGCCGTTTTGAAGGCAATGTGATCTTTTTGCCAATCTGGTCGTACTAAGCTTGAGTGTACTAACTTTATGATTGGTATTTGGTCGGGTGCCTAACTTGGTCGGGTGCCTAAGTTGCAACCGGGCAGCCGGCCAAACATTAAGTCTAACTGAGTAGCCCCAGGGAGAGGGTATGAAGCCAAGCCTATTATCTCGCAATACGATCAACGCCCTGGTTTTAGGGTTAACCTGTCTGACGGCCGTATCCGCCGAGGCGGCACAAGGGGGAGCGCGACAGGCGTCGCCCCTGACCCTGTCGGTATCGCGCATCGGCGTCGGTGAGGCCGATGTGGGTGACAGCGGCCAGGCATTGCAGCGCGACACCTGGCTGTTCGGCGCCAAGACCAGTTATGCCTTGAATCGTCAATGGTCGCTGAGTGCCAGTATAAGCTATGACAGGCTGGATTATGACTGGAGCGGCCGCGGCGCCTCACTGATGGAGGGTAATCTGGCGCCCTGGTCCAATGTAGACAGGTATGGGGTTGGCCTGGGGGTCAGCTTTCGTCCCAACAATCGTTGGCTGTTCATGCTGGCGCCTAAGCTGCAGTACGCCTATAGCGAGGGCACCTCATCTTCCAATGCCCAAAGTTATGGGGTGGTCGCCTCAGGCATGTATCGCTTCAATGGCGGCAACATGCTGGGCCTAGGGGTCGCCTATCTTAATGACATCTCTGAGGTGAGAACCTTGCCTTATCTGGCGGTGAACTGGCAGATAACCGACAAGCTTAAGCTTGCCAATCCCTTCTCGGCAGGCTTTAGCGGCCCCGCCGGCCTGGAGCTGAGCTATCAGTGGTATGACTCGCTGGATGTGGGTGTCGGCAGCTCGAAGCGCACCCAGAGATTCTTGGTGAAAGATGAAGATGTGACCCTGGAGATAGACGAGTGGGTTGGCTTTGTCAGGGCGGGCTGGCAGGCGAGCGAGCCCCTCAAATTTGATGCCTATCTGGGCTATTTCTTCAGTGGTGAGATAGAGCTCTCCTCGCCGAAAACCCAGGAGTCGCTAGAGAATCAGCTAGCACTGGCGTTTTCCGCCCAATATCGATTCTAGGCTGCCCTAATGAATAAAAAAATGTGATGAATCAGAAAATGTGATGAATACAAAAATGGCCTGAACATACCGTCAGGCCATTTTTTTATGATTTTTCATTTAGCTGTCATTGAGCTTTCAGTTAGCTACCGATCAGCTTCAGCTATTGTTTATTCGCCTAGCATAGCCCGCTTGAGACTCTTCTGGGCCGGCTTATCGCCCAGCCAGATCTTCAGCAGCGCTTTACGAAAGGCCTCGCCCTCGACCGTCGCCTGTTTTTCGCCATTCTTATAGGCGGTGACGCCAAGATCTTTTACTGCCTCCAGTGTAAATTGATCCCCCTCGGCAATCGGCGCCGAGAACAGGGCCATGAAGGCATCTATCTGGGGCTGAATTACCTCAGGTTCGCCGTCTGTGGCATCGTCGAAGCCGTCGATGATCGCATCTTGCATCTTCTCTGAGGTGATCATGCCTGAGACGATATTCAAGCGAATAGCGACCCTAGGGGCGTTGAGTACGCTCTCCAGCGTTTGGCTCGGACTTTGGGTGTATAGGCTGCCCACATAGAGATCCATAAAGAACTTGCTGCGAATGCCGGCGCCGTTAAGCTGCAAGGTTTGTTCGCTTAGGATTATCTCGTCGGCGAGTGGCACGTCGGCCAGGATGTTGGCGGCCAGAGTGTTGGCGGCTAGTGGGGTACTTAGCATGGCACTGGTCACGGCGCTGATAAGGAGCAGTTGGCGTAGGAGGGACTTCATATAACCTCTTATAAATATTGTGATAGTAACGGTTAGCCGCGTTTACCCAGCTGATATTGACCGCTTTGATGGAAGAAGGCGGCCTGTTTCTTCTTGGGGGCAATCAGCAGTGGGCCGTCATCGAAGAAGAGAAAACATTTCCAGTTGCGCACGAAGACGTCCCAGCGGGTCTCGATGATCTGGTATTTGTCGTAGCAGAAGTAGATTTGCGTTTCGTCTTGCCAATCGAAGTGGCCCTGAAACAGCTCGGGCAGGGCGGGTGAGTCGCTGTCCCAGGCGCTCTGCCAGTGATCGGTTTCCTGCCAGGCATCGCCTTTCGCGGCCCAGTCGCCCTTGGCAAATTGCTCGCTGCGGCTGCTCTTGTTACTCACCCACTGGTTCCACACCGTCATGGATGATTTCTGATCCAGCGGCTTGATGCAGGCCTTGTCTTCATCTGTGACGGGGAGATCTTTATGGTTAAAGATCCATTTGCGTTTGTACTGTTCGAGTGGGATATAGGTGTGCGCCACAGGGCCTCGCTATCGGCTGTAAGTTATTAACGCCAGACATTATACGGCGTGCCACAGGACAAGGGAAACGGCGCCGCGGGATAATTTTGCCCCTGGCGCCGAAAAAAGCTTAGGGCCTGAGTTGCCCCAGGTAGTTGAGGGCCGCCTGATTATGCTCATCCAGCATGAGAAGACTTTTTGACCAATAATGTTTAGTGAGATTTAAAACTAGTAAGGATTAAACGGCCAACGCTGGCTGATTATGTTGAGATTGGCATTAAAAAGCTCAGTCATTGACACTGTCCTTCGAAGTCATGCTTCATCTATTAGGCTAGTTCACTAACTGGTCTCCCCACAGGGACTCGAACCCCGATCGATCGCTTAGGAGGCGACTGCTCTATCCTGTTGAGCTATAGGGAGACGCAAGTGATTATACTGTTTTTCATCGCGATGAAAAGGCTTTAGATTTAGTTGCTTAATTAGTGCACTAATTAAGTTGGATTTTAATCGCGATGTCGTTAATTTGTATGTTGATCGCGCCGTTAGCGCCTTGCAGCAGGGCGGTGGCGCTTTCCTGTGTCACCTGGTCTATGGTGATCTTGGCGCGCGATTCGCTGGCGACTGCACGCATATTATCCAGTCGATCCGGCAGGTTTTGCTGCAGCACCAGTTGGAATTGGTCCCCAACTTTCACGCCATGATTGCGCCCCAGGTTGATGATAACCCGGTTGTCGACGCGGGAGACCACCTGCCCAAGTAGCGGGCGGCAGTCGAGCACCTTGTCGATATCTTCGCTGGCCTGGGTCAGCAGCATTTCGATGTTCTTACCATAGTTGGATGCCCAAAAACGGTTGCTTTGGGCTGGTATCGTCGCTTGGCGTTTAAATTCCCATGGGGCAGGGGCGTCATAGTACTCACTCCAGATCTGCTCGCCGCTGATGCCGTGGTACAGAGAAAGCCGTAGCTGAAACTGGCGTTGGGGATAGCTATCCCAGAGGCCAAACAGGCTGGCTTCGACCGGCTCGGTGGAGATGTCGATGATCTCCGGTAGCAGAATGTATTGGCTGTC
Organism: Shewanella alkalitolerans; assembly: GCF_019457575.1. Taxonomy (NCBI): domain Bacteria; kingdom Pseudomonadati; phylum Pseudomonadota; class Gammaproteobacteria; order Alteromonadales; family Shewanellaceae; genus Shewanella; species Shewanella alkalitolerans. Next base: position 1,482,907 of record NZ_CP080422.1, read on the forward strand.
GGTGATCTCGCTAAGCCAGCTGGGGAGGCGGTAACCGCGGATGTCGATCAATGACTGCTCGATATCGAGTCGTTCGTTGGCATGAACATGGGCGAAACTCGCCTTACCCTCGCGGGCGATGATGCTGCCGAGCTTCTCCGACAGGGCCTTCTCGAAGTTGCCAAGGTTGCCATATCTGAGTTGGCTGCGATCGGCAATTTGCGCCTGGGGCACCAGGATGGCCGCCTTGAGTTGACTCGTCCCACAGGTTTGCGTCTTGGCGTTTTGCAGCACATCGACTCTTAGATTGACGCTGAGGGTATCGCCCTGGATACGCTCGCTGATAAGCTCGACACGGCCGGCCTCGGCCTGCTGCGACATAGAAAACTGGGTCTGGGTTAGCTGACCGTTTTGAGTCTGCTGCACGCTGGTAAACTGGCCGCCAGATTGCAATGTGACATAGCTTAGTGCCTGCGCTATGGCATCTTCTCTCGCCTGAGTGATATTGCCGTTGATGATCTTGGCTTCACCCTGGGCCTCAAGCCACTGAGCCATCACCTGAGTGTTAAAGGCGGCGAGTAACAGCAATAGTAATTGAATTCGTTTCATTGTATCTGTCTCAACTGAGCCGGTTTGTCTGGCGCGTAGCTGGTGCCAAAATGCTGACAGTTTTTGCGCCTATTCTCATGTTCCCATTGATTAGTTAGACTCAAAGCAATATCTATGCCTGAGTTGGTTAAAGTCAGCCAAAGTTAATCAACGTTAGTTAAAGTTAGCCAAATTTGGCCACCGTCAGGTCATTTGCCGAAAAGTAGGATGACGAACGCCAATCAGTCCCTCAAGGATTCGCCGAGTGTGAGCCCAATACATGAGGCTAACCCTAATAAGTGTAAATCGACCAATGCTAAGCTTATGGCATATATATTGCTGCATAATTGCCAATAGGATTGGTTGGCCGAAATTATGGCGCAGCCAAGTGGGTATATTGGCCTGGGTCAATATCGAAAACCATGGGACATCATGATGCGAAACGCTTTGATAATATCTTCCCTGTTGCTATTGGGGGCCTGCGCGGCAAATGAGCCCGCCACGCCCAGCTTGCAAAGCGGCAATAGTTTGCCAGTGAGTTCATCTGTGATGCATCTGACTCAGCAGTTGGCAAATGAATTGGTGCGCCAGAACGATCAGTTGACGCCTAAGCAGCCCTTGCTGGTGGCGACGCCTGTGTTGCTGGATAACCTCAAGTCGACTAACGCCTTGGGGTTACAGATACAACAGGGGCTGATCGCGGCCATGCATGATCATCAGTTTAATCTGGTGGATCTGAACGTGGGCGAGAACGTTAGGGTGACAGATCAAGGTGAGCTGCTGCTGACCCGCGACTGGCGCCAACTGCCAGCAGATCTGCCGGTAGAGCATGTATTGGTGTCAACCATGAGTCTTAAGCCTGATGGTGTAGTGGTAAACAGCCGTATCGTTAATGTAACTAACAACCGTGTGGTTTCGGTCGCAGCGGCGAGTGTGAGTCAGGCCGAGCTGGCGGACTACCTTAGCCTGTCTGAGAGAGTGGTCGCCGAGGATGGCAAGCTTATTCGTTACAGCAGCCAGGGTCAGGGAGATGTCCAGATTAAAGGGGTCAAGCAATGAGATATCTAATTAGTGTGTTGCTGCTCGTCCTGAGTGGATGTGCGTCTCAAGACAGATACATTCAATGGGAAACCCAGGCGCCGGAAAGTTTTCCTAAGTTAACCGCAATTGGCTATGCGCCGCTGGCGACTCAACCTGCGAAAGAGGCATCTCAGCGTGTGTTGATGGCGATGCAGGCATCGAAGATCGCCGCCTACCGTGAGCTAGCAGAGCAGGTTTACGGCCAGCAGCTATCGGCGTCGAGCAGCGTGAAAGATTGGATGCTTTCCGATGATAATATTCAGGCCTCGGTGAGCGGGGTGATCCGCGGCGCAAAAGTGGTGAAGAGCTACCCGGTCGGAGATCATTATGTGACTGAGCTGGAGCTCGACTTCCAGCAGGTGTGGGCCTTATACCAGCAGCAGAATCGGCCGCAGACGGTGAAGGAAGTGACCTATTTCTAGGTGCCCGCAAATAAAAAAGCCTCTATTAAGAGGCTTTTTTAATGTCTTCAACTTGAGCCTGTAACTCTATTTTAGTGATTAGGCTTTCAGATTATTGCCGAGCGTGGAGATAGTCGAGGTCTTGCCCTTGCCGTCATAGGTGAGGCTACTGGCATTACGACTGGCCTGCAGTGCCTGGGAGAAACGATTGACGCTGGCCATGCTGTGTTCGATAAGCGCGGCGTTCTGCTCGTTAAGCTGTTTACACTCGGCCAATGCCTGCTTGGCATCGTCGACCTGGGCAATAAGCTGAGGCTCCTGAGTGAGCCTGCCCAGGTCAGGATGCGCAGCTAATTCGGTATCACCTAGTTTGATCTCATTTAACAACTGGGCCTTCTCATTGGCCAGACGCAACAATTGATCCGCATCTTGCGCGATCAGGGCATCCTTCTCTGCCGTGATGGTCTGCTTTAAGCTGTCCAGTAATTTGTGTTGATTGGCGATGATATCGGTTATCTGCGTCATAACGTATTAGTTAAAGATCCTGAAGTTCCTTTTCAAACTGCGCAATGTTGCTGGCGAGTTTGTCGGCATCTATCTTATAGCGTCCCTCGGCGATGGCAGCCTTAATCTGTTCGACTTTCTTGATATCGATTTCAGGAATGTCGTTAAGCTTGGCCTGGACACTTTGTAGCTGCTGCGCTTGAGAGGTGATAGAGACAGAATCGCTCTTCACCGTCTGCGCCGGTGCGCTGGTGGCCGCTGCGCCACCTTTGTGCTGCGAGGCTTTCGAGCTGGCGCTGCCAACCCGACTGTTAGTGTTTGTATTTACGTGCTTAATATCTATAGGCATTGTGGGGTCCAACTTACATAAATGAGATCAACATACTTGTCTATCGGCACTCATGGTCAAAGCTTTAGAATAAAGTTTTAAAAAACAGTATAAATTTTTGCGCCTCAAAGGTCATCAGGATCACATCCTGACGTCCACCTCGCCAATGCCTGTCACATGTGCATCAACTGTCTTGTTGGAGCGGCTATTGCGCACCTGTATCTTATCGCCAAGGTTACCATCTTTTAATGCTTCACCGTTGGTTTTTATCACAAAATTATCGGCCCGTGCATAGATGGCCACGATATCGCCCTTGCAGACGAAGCAGAGGTTGCTGGCAAACAGCGGCTGATTGGCGGGAATTCTGCGCTTTACCCGGGTGCCGATCACGGCGACAGGGTCATCAAATTGCTGACCTCTGAGCTGGCTCTGCTCCACATAGTCTAGGCGTATCTGATCCGATTCAATGAGATCGCCGGGCCCCAAGGTTTGGTTGGCCACCACCACGGGGAAGAGCACCTCGACGCGAACCGAAATGTAGATTTGCCAGGGGTAATCGAGATCTGGACTGGCGCAGCTGATCTTGACCGTGTTGTTTTTACTGATGGCGCGATCGCTGGCAATTTCCGCCTTGGGCTCGCCTAAACAGGCGGGGGGATTTAGCCGGGTGTCCAGACTCTGGGGGGTAATAATGACCTTGGCATCTTGGGGGAAGACCATTTTTTCCTGCACAGCCTCTGTAGCTAATCGCGCTATGGTCGATACAGAGGGAACACTGGTGGTCTCAGCCGCCTTTAAGGGCAGAGAGATGAGTAGCAAAAACAGAAAATATGCAAAATTTACTTTCATAATGAATTGACTAGCTTGATTAGCCAGATTACACCTATACTTCGTTTTAAGAGCCAAGGCTTTGCCATTTTTTGTGAGAAATGAGTGTCATAAATTTGACAAAGTAAAGGTCTGGTTGTCATATAACTAGATAAAGCAATTAGTATGCCTATACTCATATTTACCATGGGAACGGCTTCGCATTCACCCGACAACAGGGCAAAGGCATTATGTCGAGTATTCTTGAATCAGTTAACAAACGCACCCAACTTGTAGGACAAAACCGCTTAGAGCTATTGCTGTTTAAGTTAAACGGGCGGCAAAGGTTTGGCATTAACGTATTTAAGGTGAAAGAGGTGCTGCAGTGCCCGCCACTGACAGGCCTGCCTAAGCTCAATCCCTATGTGAGGGGCGTGGCTCATATTCGCGGCCAGACCATTTCGGTGATCGATCTCAGCGCGGCCACCGGCGGCAGACCGATAGAAGATACCGAGGGTTGCTTCATCATCATCTCCGAGTACAACCGCAGTGTGCAGGGTTTCCTGGTTAAGTCGGTCGAGCGCATCATCAACATGAACTGGGAGGCGATCATGCCGCCACCGCAAGGGGCGGGGCGTTACTCCTACCTGACGGCCGTGACTGAGATTGAGGGTGAGCTGGTGGAGATCCTCGATGTCGAGAAGATCCTCGATGAGATCTCGCCGGTGAAGACTCAGATCAGTCAGGAAGTCGACGAGCAGTTGACCATAGACAGAGACCGTCACTATCACATCATGGTGATCGACGATTCGGCCGTGGCACGCAAGCAGATAATTCGCGCACTGGAATCTCTGAGCCTACAGATAGATACCGCCAAAGATGGCCGCGAGGCCTTAGATAAGCTGGTGAGCGTCGCCGCCGAGATGGATAACGTGGCTCATGAGATCCCGCTGATCATTTCCGATATCGAGATGCCGGAGATGGATGGTTATACCCTGACGGCAGAGATCCGCGACAATCCTAAATTGAAAGACATTAAGGTAGTGCTGCATACCTCGCTCAGCGGCGTGTTTAACCAGGCCATGGTGGAGAAGGTGGGCGCTAATGACTTTATCGCCAAATTTAATCCTGATGAATTAGCGGCGGCGGTGAATAAGCATCTTAGTTTGTAATTTGTACTAAGTTGGGCCTGAGCCTAAATTTGGTAAGTTTAGGCTTGTATCAGTGAGTTAGCTAATGTATAACGCTGACCTCTGTAACGCTTGCTATAGTGTATGTTGTAGCCTGTTTTCTTTTTTGATATTGGGATATCAAGGTGCCGAATAAATCACTTGCCGAAGCCGAGTACAACCAATTTAAATTATTTCTGGAACAACACAGCGGTATTGTGTTGGGCGACAATAAGCAATATTTGGTTCGTAGTCGACTCGCGCCTCTGATGGGGAAATATAACCTTCCCTCATTATCTGAAGTGGTTAAACATTCGATGAAGCCCACCGAGCGGCAACTTCGTGCCGAGGTGATCGACGCCATGACCACCAACGAAACCTTGTGGTTTCGCGATCGCTATCCCTTTGAGCTGTTAGGCAATAACCTGTTACCCGAGTATGCCCGCCTGGGACGGCCGCTGAAGATCTGGTCGGCCGCCTGTTCGTCGGGGCAGGAACCCTATTCGCTAGCCATGACCATCTTGGAATATCAGCAGCGCAAGCCTGGCGCCTTGCCCGGCAGCGCGACGATTCTGGCTACTGATCTCTCCCCCTCCATGTTAGAGCGCTGTAAGGCAGCCGAATATGACAACCTCGCCTTGGGGCGCGGTCTGTCCGAGGAGCGTAAACGTCAGTTTTTTGAACCCACGGGGACTGGCTCCATGGTGGTGAAGGCTAACGTCAAGCGTTTGGTGAACTTCAGGGCACACAACCTGCTTGAGAGTTACACCTTGCTCGGCAAGTTTGACATCATCTTTTGCCGCAACGTGCTGATCTATTTTGCCCCAGAGGCAAAGGCCAAGATATTGCGGCAATTTGCTGCCGCCCTCAATCCCAAGGGGATACTGTTTCTGGGGGCCTCGGAGTCGATTGCCGGCCTGACCGATGAGTTTGATATGGTGAGATGTAACCCAGGGATCTATTACCAGAAGCGGACCTAAGGTCGCAAACCTAGCCCTTCAAGGGGCTAACCCTCTGAGTTCGCAATCAAGTTTCAAATGCCAGCAGTCGCTGGCATTTTTTATGCCTGCCATTTCTATATCTGCTTTACCTAAGCAAGTTACCTAGAACTGATTTTATTGGCACAAGTATTGCTTTGTTTATGGCATTCGTGTGTGGAGGCAATTTTATGGCGATTAGTTTCGATAAGGCATTGGGGATACATCAGTATACCTTGGGGATACGTTCGGCGCGGGCCGAGGTGATCTCGTCAAATATCGCCAATGCCGATACGCCCCATTACAAGGCGAAAGACCTGGATTTTGATAAGGCGCTGCAGGCGGCGCGCACCGCCCAAAGTGGGCTGGCGATGAGCCGTAGCAACGAGAAGCACTTCGATTTGGCGGCGCTTTCCCAGCAACACATTAGCTATCGGGTGCCAAATCAGCCCGATACTGGTGATGGCAATACGGTGGATATTCAGCAGGAGCAGTCAGAGTTTATGCAGAATGCGCTCGAGTATCAGATGTCGTTAGGTTTTCTTGACGGTAAGTTTTCCGGCCTGAAAAAAGCCCTTAAAGGAACGTAATCATGAGCCTTTTTAATATCTTCAATGTGGCAGGCTCTGGCATGTCGGCCCAGTCGGTCAGGCTAAATACCACTGCCAGTAATATCGCTAATGCCGATTCAGTTTCCAGCAGTGTGGATAAGACCTATCGCGCCCGTCACCCGGTTTTCGAGGCCGAGTTGGCCAAGGCCAGTCATCAGCAGAATACCAGTCAGGCGGTCAAGGTGGCCGGTATCGTCGAGAGCGATAAGCCGTTACAGAAAGAGTATTCACCCGATCATCCGTTAGCGGATGCCGATGGGTTTATTTATAAGCCAAATGTCAATGTGATGGAGGAGATGGCCAACATGATCTCGGCCTCTCGTTCCTACCAGATGAACGTACAGGTTGCCGATGCGGCAAAATCTATGCTTCAGCAAACCTTACGCATCGGCAATTCCTAGGGGGTAAGTCGTGAGCCTAGTTAATCCGTTAAATACTCAGGTTGCGCAAACCAGTTCGACCCAGAGCGCCAAGACAGTGACGCCTCAGGCATCGAGCAGTCAGGCAACCACCCAGACCACGGGAAATCCGTTTCTCGACAGCATGCGCCTGCAGGAGGAGTCTTCGATCCCTGAGGCCAAGAGTCAGGAGCTGACCCAGGAGGATTTCTTCTCTCTGCTCAGTCAGCAGCTGTCGATGCAGGATCCCTTTAAGCCGGTGGACAACGATCAGATGATCGCCCAGATGGCGTCTTTCTCTACCGTTGATGGCATCACTAAGCTCAACGAGGAGATAGTTAACCTCAATACCGTGATGACCTCGAGCCAGGCGTTGCAGGCCTCGGGGCTAGTGGGGCAGAAGGTGTTGATCCCATCGGATACCGGGCATATTTCGGCGGAAGATCCCGTGCTCAAAGGGGTGATCAGTACCCCTGAGCCTATCGAGTCGATAACCGTGCGAATCGAAGATGAGAAGGGCCAGCTAGTGAAGACCTTCACCGTCGATGGTAGCGACGGCGGCAATATAGATGTCTCTTGGGATGGACTGGATAAGGATGGGGAACCCGTTGCCAGTGGTAACTATTCCATTAAGGCATCGGGCAAGGTAGATGGTAAGAGTGAAGATTTAGCCGTATCGACCTACGCTCACGTGACGAGTGTTTCGCTGGGGACGGCAAGTACCGGCGCAATTCTCAACTTGAGAGGCATAGGCGGTATCAAACTCGGTGATGTTCTGGCCGTGTCTGAAACCTAGACAAAGCAGAGCGTTAGGGCACTTAGGTCCAGAACAGATAACAAATTTTTAGTGAGGTGATTTATGTCATTTAACATTGCATTGAGTGGTATCGCGGCGGCGCAAAAAGATCTCAATACCACGGCGAACAACATCGCCAACGTTAATACCACTGGCTTTAAAGAGTCGCGCGCCGAGTTCGCCGACGTGTATGCCAGCTCTATCTTTGCCAACAGCAAGACTACTGTCGGTGGCGGTGTTACCACGGCTCAGGTGGCACAGCAGTTCCAACAGGGCAGTCTGCAATTTACCAGCAACGCGCTGGATATGGCGATCAATGGCGGCGGTTTCTTTGTGACCTCATCGGAAGTGGGTTCACAGGATCTCTCCTACACCCGCGCCGGTGCCTTCAAGGTCGATGCCGACAGTTACCTGGTGAACTCTGCAGGTAACTACCTGCAGACCTTCCCGGTGGACAAAGATGGTAATTCCACCTCGGTGAGTCTCACCACCACGCAACCGGTGAAGATCCCTGACACTGCCGGTAGCCCACAGAAGACAGACAATATCGGTATTCAGATGAACCTCAACGCGGGTGAGGGCACGCTGGATCCGGCGAACTTTAATCCGAATGACCCCGATACCTACAACAACTCGACGTCGGTCACCATGTACGACTCACTGGGTGAGCCACATATTCTGACCACCTATTTCGTGCGTCCACCCGAGGCGGCTTACACAGGCACCAGTAACTGGGTGGCCTTCTATGCGGTTGACGGCAAGCAGGTGGATTTGGCGGGCGCCGCGGGCACCTATGGTCGTGATACTACGGGTGACGGTGTGGCTGACTCGACCGGCACAGCGGTTAACGCCAGCGGCTGGAAGGGCTCGGTTTTATCCTTCAACGACACAGGTGCCTATACCGGCAGCGATCCTGCGGTGATCACCACAGAGACGCTCGGTGTTGGCGGCGCTAATGTGTTAGGCCCAGGTACAGATGGTAGCCAGACACTCACCCTTAACTTCAACAGCCCGACGCAATATGCCTCGCCATTTGAGGTGACCGAGCTGAGCCAGGACGGTACCACAGTGGGTCGTCTGACTAACGTGGAAGTGGGCGCCGATGGCTTGATTAACGCCAGCTACAGCAACGGCTCTACCGTGCCTCTGGCGCGTGTCGCCCTGGCACGTTTCTCCAACGAGCAGGGCCTGACTCAGGTGGGTAACACCTCCTGGAAGGAGAGCCTTGACTCGGGTCCGGCGCTGGCGGGTGAGGCCAACAGCGGCACCTTCGGTAGCATTCGCTCATCGGCGCTGGAGCAGTCAAACGTCGACCTGACCACAGAGCTGGTAGATCTTATCTCTGCCCAGCGTAACTTCCAGGCGAACTCGCGTACCTTGGAAGTGAACAACACTCTGCAGCAGACGGTACTGCAGATCCGTTAAGCTGCCGCTTAGTGGAATTCGTGAAATGTGTTGCCCAGGCGGCAACACATTTCCGCTTCTCTTGCCGCTTCTCCTTTCCTTCCTTAGCTTCATTTCTATCTGCTTGATTTAGCCTGCTTAACCAAATCTATTGCTTGGCATGATGTTTGCTTTGTTCTGTTATTAGACAGTTTTAGTTGAAACATTGACGGAGCAGCAAGTGGATAAATTACTCTATGTCGCCATGAGTGGCGCCAAGCAGAATATGAATTCGCTGGCAGTGCGTGCCAACAACCTTGCCAATGCCAATACCGACGGCTTTAAGTCGGATCTGGAACAGGCCAGATCTATGCAGGCCTTTGGCGAAGGGTTGCCGACACGGGTGTTTTCGATGACAGAGAACCCGTCAGCTAACTTTGCCGCCGGTCCCATAAAGACCACGGGACGGGATCTCGACATCGCGGTGAAAGGTGACGGCTGGATAGCCGTGCAGGCCGTCGATGGCGGTGAGGCCTACACTCGCTCTGGCAGCCTGAGTTTCGATACTTCAGGCCTGCTGCGTAACGACAGAGGCAACCCTGTGATGGGCGATGCCGGTCCTATCGTGTTACCCCTTCCTATCGAAAAGGTCGAGATTGCCCAGGATGGCACCATCTCGGTCAGACCGCTCGGCTCAACCGCTGAGGTGATCGAGGAGGTCGGCCGTATCAAGTTGGTTAACCCTGGTAATCAAAACTTGATGCGTGGCGAGGATGGTCTGTTCCGTCAATTGTCTGGCGTTAATGCCCCGGCCGATCCCAATGTTGCCGTGGAGAGTGGCGCCATCGAAGGCAGCAATGTCAACGCCGTCGACGAGATGGTCTCTTTAATCGATCTGCAGCGCCAGTTTGAGATGCAGGTCAAGATGATGAAAACCGCCGAAGAGATGGATCAAGCCTCTTCGTCATTAATGCGCATTAGTTAGGAGATAGATTATGCATCCGGCGTTATGGATTAGTAAGACTGGCTTAGATGCCCAGCAAACAGATATCTCGGTGATCTCCAACAATGTGGCGAACGCGAGCACAGTTGGATACAAGAAGAGCCGGGCCGTTTTCGAAGACCTGCTCTATCAAACCGTCAACCAGGCGGGGGGGATCAGCGCCTCTAATACTAAGCTACCCAACGGCCTGAACATAGGTGCGGGTACCAAGGTGGTGGCGACCCAGAAGATGTTCACTCAGGGCAATATGCTGACCACTGACAACTCACTGGATCTGATGATCGAAGGCCCGGGTTTCTTCGAGGTGCAGCTGCCAGATGGCACAACCGCCTATACCCGAAATGGTCAATTTACCTTGGATGATACCGGGCAGATCGTGACCCCGGGTTCTGGCTATGTGTTGCAACCGGCGATCACCATCCCGGATGATGCGACTAGCATAACCGTTTCTGCCGAAGGGGAGGTCTCGGTGAAGACCCCTGGCGCGGCGGAAAACCAGGTGGTGGGTCAGCTGAGCATGTCAGATTTTATCAATCCGAGCGGCCTGGATCCTATGGGGCAGAACCTCTATCTGGAAACCGGCGCCAGCGGCACGCCGATTCAGGGCACCGCCTCTCTGGATGGCATGGGCGCCATTCGTCAGGGCGCGCTGGAAACTTCTAACGTTAACGTGACCGAGGAGCTGGTGAACCTGATCGAGAGTCAGCGCATCTACGAGATGAACTCTAAGGTGATCTCGGCCGTCGACCAGATGCTCTCTTACGTCAATCAGAATTTGTAGAGGTTTGATATGACTAAGTTTTTTATGGCTAAGTTTGTTATGGCTAAGTCATCTGTCTTAGTGATTGCGCTGGCGTTGGTGGGTTGTGCCTCAACCAACCAGAAGCCGATAGCCGATGACCCTTACTATGCGCCTGTGTATCCCGAGGCGCCGCCGACTAAGATCGCCGCTACGGGCTCCATGTATCAGGATAGCCAGGCCTCTAGTCTCTATTCGGACATCAAGGCGCTTAAGGTCGGCGACATCATTACCGTGATCCTGCAAGAGTCGACCAAGGCGAAGAAGAGCGCCAACAACGAGCTGAAGAAGGGCTCAGATTTGACGCTGGATCCCATTTATGCCGGTGGTGGCAACGTCACCATCAGCGGCTCGCCCATCGACCTGCGCTACAAAGACAGCATGAACACCAAGCGTGAGTCAGATGCCGATCAGAGCAACAGCCTGTCGGGCAGCATCTCGGCCAATGTGATGCAGGTGCTGAATAACGGCAACCTGGTGATCCGCGGCGAGAAGTGGATCACCATCAATAACGGCGATGAGTTTGTCAGGCTGACCGGCATAGTACGCTCGCAAGATATCCGTCCCGACAACACTATAGACTCTCAGCGTGTGGCCAATGCCCGCATTCAATATAGCGGCACGGGCACCTTTGCCGACGCGCAGAAAGTGGGTTGGTTAAGCCAGTTCTTTATGAGCGACTGGTGGCCCTTCTAAGGAGCGATGCCATGAAGATGAAATTAATATTGGCCTGTGCCCTGATGGTGTTTTCCGCAGCCAGCTCGGCCCAGCGCATCAAAGATATCGCCAACGTACAAGGGGTGCGTAGCAACCAGCTGATCGGCTATGGTCTGGTGGTCGGCCTGCCGGGTACCGGCGAGAAGACACGCTATACCGAGCAGACCTTTAAGACAATGCTGAAAAACTTCGGCATCAATCTGCCCGATAACTTCCGCCCCAAGATCAAGAATGTCGCCGTGGTGGCGGTGAGTGCCGACATGCCCGCCTTTATCAAGCCGGGTCAGACGCTTGATGTCACCGTCTCTAGCCTAGGTGAGGCCAAGAGCCTGCGCGGTGGCACTTTGCTGCAGACCTTTCTCAAGGGGGTCGATGGTAACGTGTATGCCATTGCCCAGGGCAGCATGGTGGTCAGCGGCTTTAGTGCCGAAGGACTAGATGGCTCTAAGGTGATTCAAAATACGCCTACCGTGGGTCGTATCCCTAACGGCGCCATCGTCGAGCGCACCGTGGCGACGCCATTTTCAACTGGCGATCATCTGACCTTTAACCTGCGCCGCGCCGATTTTTCGACGGCCAAGCGTCTCGCCGATGCCATCAACGATCTCTTAGGCCCAGGGATGGCTCGTCCACTGGACGCGGCCTCGGTGCAGGTGAGTGCGCCGCGGGATGTCTCCCAGCGTGTCTCTTTTCTGGCGACGCTGGAAAACATCGAAGTAGAGCCAGCGTCCGAGTCAGCCAAGGTGATCGTCAATTCTCGTACGGGCACCATAGTGGTGGGCAAAGACGTGCGTCTGCTGCCGGCCGCGGTGACCCATGGCGGTCTGACGGTAACCATCGCCGAGGCGACCCAGGTGTCTCAGCCTAATCCCTTGGCGGGGGGCGATACCGTGGTCACCAGCGACAGCACCATAGATGTGTCCGAAGCGGATAATCGCATGTTCCTGTTTAACCCTGGTACTACCCTCGATGAGCTGGTGCGGGCGGTGAATCTGGTTGGCGCCGCGCCATCTGACGTGTTAGCCATACTGGAAGCGTTAAAGGTGGCAGGTGCTTTGCATGGTGAGCTTATCATCATCTAAATTTTGTCGCAGACGATTCAGTCGTCGCCAAGGCATCGGGACTCAACATGGATAAGCTGTCAAACGCATCGCATTTCTTGGACATAGGGGGCCTGGACTCCCTACGTGCCAAGGCGCAAAAAGATGACAAGGCGGCACTCAAAGAGGTGGCGCAGCAGTTTGAGGGCATCTTCGTGCAGATGTTGATGAAAAGCATGCGCGATGCCAATGCGGTGTTTGAGTCAGACAGCCCTATGAACAGCCAGTACACCAAGTTTTATGAGCAGATGCATGACCAGCAGATGTCAGTCAATCTGTCGGACAAGGGGATGCTGGGCCTTGCAGATCTCATGGTGCAGCAGCTCTCGCCGCAGACCAGCCGGATGACGCCGGCTTCCGTGCTGCGGGGCGGCATGGTGAGTCCGGTTGCTAATAGTGTGCAACAAGTAGATAGACAATCTCTGGCCCAATCAGAGGCTCAAAGCAAGGTATCAAGTGGTGATAAGCCCTTGCCGCGGATATTTGATGAGCTAGTGAGCGGCAAGGTCTTGCCGTCTCAGGCGCCAACAGGTTTGGCTAATAAGGGCTTCGAAAGCCGTGAGGCGTTCGTTAAGGCGGTCTATCCCCATGCAGAGCAGGCGGCTAAGGCCTTGGGTACCAGCCCAGAGGTATTGATTGCCCAGTCGGCACTCGAGACAGGTTGGGGGCAGAAGATGGTGCGCCGCGCCGATGGTCAGCCTAGCAATAACCTATTTAACATCAAGGCCGATCGCCGCTGGGATGGTGAGCGAGCCGGCGTCAGTACTCTGGAGTTTGAACAAGGGGTTGCGGTGAAGCAGCGCGCCGATTTCAGGGTATATCAGGATATCAAACAAAGTTTTGACGATTTCGTCTCATTCATCTCCGAAGGCGAGCGTTATCAAGAGGCGATGGACAAGGCCGCTAATCCCGCCGCCTTCATCCGTGGCTTGCAAGATGCCGGTTATGCCACAGACCCAGATTACGCCGACAAGGTGATCAAGGTGATGCAGACGGTAACTCAGACAGTCGCCCAGACGGTAAACAAACAGCTTGGCGCAGCCATTGGCAAGTGACAAGTGGAGAGTGAAAAGTGATGAGTGCTCAGTTAGCAACAGGTGCAATAAGAGGTAAAGCATAATGTCGATGGATCTGCTGAATATCGCCCGTACCGGCGTGCTTGCCTCTCAGTCGCAGCTGGCGGTGACCAGTAACAACATTACCAATGCCAATACTCAGGGTTACCACCGTCAGGTGGCTGAGCAGTCTAGCCTGGAGTCCCAGCGTCTGGGCAACAGCTTCTATGGCGCCGGCACCTATATTACCGACGTCAAACGTATCTATAACGAATATGCCGCCCGTGAGCTGCGAATTGGTCAGACGGCGCTGAGCCAGGCACAGACCACCCAGACTAAGATGAGCGAGCTGGATCAGCTGTTTTCTCAGATAGGTAAGGCGGTGCCGCAGAGCCTTAACGATCTCTTTGCGGGGCTCAACAGCCTGGCGGATCTGCCCGATGATATGGGCATTCGCGGCAGTCTACTGGGCAATGCTGATCAGATCGCCAAGGCGCTGAATCAGATGCAGTCGCAGCTCGATGGTCAGATGAAGCAGACTAACGACCAGATCTCGGCCATGACTGATAGGATCAATGAGATCAGTACCGAACTTGGCCATATCAATCAGGAGCTGATGAAGTCTCAGGGCGCCGACATGCAGCTGCTCGATAAGCAGGATGCCCTGATCCAGGAGCTCAGTGAATACGCTCAGGTTAACGTGATCCCACTCGAATCCGGCGCCAAGAGCATCATGCTCGGTGGTGCCGTGATGTTGGTGTCCGGCGAAGTCTCGATGCAGATGGGATCGACCACTGGTGACCCTTATGCCGGCGAGCTGCGTATCACCACCACGGCAGGCGATCAGACCTTAGTGGTCGACCCTAGCAAAATGGGTGGCAGCCTGGGCGCCTTATTTCAATTTCGCGACGAGACACTGATCCCGGCGCAGCTGGAGATGGGTCAGTTGGCGTTGGGGATTGCCGACAGTTTTAATCAGGCTCAGGCGGCAGGTTTTGATCTTAACGGCCAGGTGGGCAGCGACCTATTTCTCGATATTAACGATCCTGCTATGTCAGTTGGCCGCGCCGGCGCTTATGAGAACAACACGGGCAATGCGGCTTTAAGGGTAAACATAGATGATGTAAATGCCCTGTCCGGTGGCAGCTACGAGCTAACCTTTACCGCGCCGGCCACCTATGAGCTTAAGGATCTAGACACAGGCACCGTGACGCCACTTACCTTAAATGGCAGTCAGTTGACCGGTGGTGACGGCTTTAGCATCAATATCGATTCTGGCGCCATGGCCTCGGGGGACAGATTCGAGATACGTCCGACATCCGGCGCCGCGGCCGGTATCAAGGTGGTGATGACAGATCCTAAGGAGATAGCCGCCGCCGCGCCAAAGATTACCAGTAACAGCAGCACTGGGAGTGAACTGGTCAAACTGGTGAGTATCGACAATCGTAATGCGGCCAACTTCCCTTTAACCGGTAGCGAGCTGACCTTTGCGATAGATAATGGGGCTAGTACTTTCGAGGTATTCGATGCAGCCGGGAATACCCTTGGTACGTCAGCTTTTACACCACCATCCATCAGTGCCTATGGCTTCACCTTCGAGGTGGACGCTAGCGTCTCGACAACAGACAGATTTACCTTCGATCTCAACTTTGCCGAAGGAGATAACACCAATGCGGTCGCCATGGCAAAACTCGCGGAAACCAAACTGATGAACAATGGCGGCTCGACTCTGGCCGATGTTTACGAAGGCACCAAGTTGCAGGTGGGTGGCAAGGCCAAAGCCGCCGAAGTGGCCTTCGGGTCGGCAGAAGCAGTCTATTCTCAGGCCTATACCCGGGTGCAGAGTGAGTCAGGGGTAAACCTGGATGAAGAGGCCGCCAATTTGATGCGCTTCCAACAGTCTTATCAGGCCTCGGCGCGGATCATGACCACGGCCACAGAAATTTTCGACACCCTCTTTAGTTCGGTGAGATAGGAGCCTTTATTATGCGGATCTCAACGGCGCAGATGTTTAATCAAAACATTAATAGTGTGCTTAACAAGCAATCGGCGACCAGCAAGATCATCGATCAGATAGCCAGTGGTAAGCGGGTCAATACCGCGGGCGATGATCCCGTGGCGGCTATCGGTATCGATAACCTTAATCAGCAAAATGCCCTGGTCGATCAGTTTATGAAGAATATCGACTACGCGACCAATCGCCTAGCCTTGACTGAGAGCAAGCTAGGTAGCGCCGAGACGCTAGCCAGTTCTATGAAAGATCAAATGTTAAGGACCATAAATGGCTCGCTTAACGCGTCTGACCGGCAAACCATTGCCAATGAAATGAAATCGAGCCTCGAAGAGCTACTCAGTATCGCCAATAGCAAAGATGAATCTGGTAATTATCTTTTTTCGGGCAACAAGACGTCGACTAAACCATTTGCCTTCGATGCTACCGGGCAAGTTGTTTACAGCGGTGATAGCGGCATACGGCAAGCAATTGTGGCATCGGACGTTACCATAGGCACCAATTTGCCGGGTGATAGTGCTTTTATGAAGGCCGCGAATCCATTGGGTGACTTTAGTGTCAATTATTTGCCGGGACAAACGGGCGATATTTATGTCGAGAGCGCAAAAATAACCGATCCAATCGGTCATGTGCCTGTTGCGCCCGAGCAGTATACTTTTGATTTTGCCGATAACGGCGCGGGTGGTCTCGATTTAACGGTAACCGATTCGGCTGGGACGGCTCAGGTGTTTGCTAATTTTGACGCCAGTAGTCCTGTTAGCGTTAACGGTATAGAAGTCACAATCGACGGGACGCCCGCTGCGGGAGACTCCTTTACGCTGTCACCGCAAACTGAGGTGAGTATTTTCGAGACCATTAATCAGGCGATAGCGCTTCTTGATGATCCATCAAAAGCCAATACACCGCAAGGTGATTCTGAATTGGCACAGTTATTGAATCAAATGAATAGCGGTATGCAACAGATAGATTTTGACAGAGGCATAGCGGGTAATGACCTTAAACGGGCTGAAAGTTATCTATCAACCCACACAGAGGAAAAGCTGGTGAACAGCTCCGCACTGTCGCTGTTGGAAGATCTCGACTTTGCTGAAGCCATTACAGAGCTTGAAAAACAGCAGGTGGCACTAAACGCGGCATCGAGCGTATTTAGTAAAGTCGGATCAACAACCTTGTTTGATTATATATAGAAAAATTTTAATCGAATGCTCTGCTAGGTGACAAATTAGTTAGCAGATTGGATGCATCGATTACAACGATATTTTATATCAGCAATGTTTAAGGGTTATCGGCCTGTAGTTACTGTTCTATCGGTTAAATGAACAGTTTGATTGATTAACCTGATTAATACGTTTAGCCAAGCTCCTAGTCTTGGCAATGCTACTACTAAGAGGAAAGCAATATGGCTATTACAGTTAACACTAACGTTACTTCACTGAAGGCGCAGAAAAACCTCAACGGTGCCAACAATCACCTGCAAACGTCTATGGAGCGTTTATCATCGGGTCTGCGGATCAATAGCGCCAAGGATGATGCCGCGGGTCTGCAAATCTCTAACCGTTTGACCAGCCAGATCAACGGCCTGGATGTGGCCCAGCGTAACGCCAACGATGGTATCTCGATTGCGCAGACGGCCGAAGGTGCGATGCAGGAATCGACCAACATTCTGCAACGTATGCGTGACCTGTCACTGCAATCGGCCAACGGCTCTAACTCGGCAGAAGATCGCGCCGCCATGCAAAAAGAGTTGTCGGCGCTGCAACAAGAGTTGACCCGTATCTCTGAGACCACTTCATTCGGTAATCAGAAGTTGCTGGACGGCAGCTACGGCACCCAGGCATTTCAGGTGGGGGCTAACGCCAACGAAACCATTTCGGTGTCATTGAGTTCGGTGGCTGCAGCAGATATCGGAGCGTATCAAAGTGATGCACCAGGCACTCTGTTTGGTGGTGCGTTGGCCGCTCTAGCGGCGGGCTCAAACGGCTCTGCCGGTGGTTCTATGACCATCACCAAGGGAACAAGTACCACAACAGTAACGACTGCCGCCAACGATACGGCGACCGAGGTGGCCAGCAAGATCAATAAAGCGGGCTCAGGTGTTACGGCAACAGCTCGGACACAAGTAGAAGCAAACTTGACCGCTGCCTTTGACGCCTCATTGGTAATGAATGTGGACGATGGCAGCAGCACATCTACCTTGGATTTAACCGGCATCGCCAACAATGACGATTTGGCCAAAGCCATCAACAACGCCTCGGGTGAGACGGGTGTAAGTGCGAAATTGGAAAACGGCGTGCTGACCATTACCAGTAATAATGGTGCGGACATCAACTTTACGTCTACCGCGGCCAATACTACCGGTGCGTTGGCACTGCAGAACGTCGCCGCCGATGGTACTAAGAGCGCCGCCACAAACGTGACCAGTGCCGGTGTTGTTGCGACTGCGGTAGGTTCGGTGTCATTAACGGCCTCTCAGAGCTACTCAATCAGTGGTGGTATCGCCGCAGAGTTGACTTCTGAAACAACAGGGGTGTTCTCTGGGGTGAATACGGTAGACATTAGTACTGCTGCGGGATCTCAAGACGCTTTGGCGCTGATTGATGGTGCTATCGCCATGATTGACAGCCAACGTGCCGACTTGGGTGCGGTACAAAACCGCATGAGCTTTACCATCAATAACTTGAACAGTATCTCTACTAACGTGTCTGACGCCCGTAGCCGGATCCAGGATGTGGATTTCGCCAAGGAAACTGCACAGATGACCAAGCAGCAGATCCTGTCTCAGACCTCGTCTGCCATGCTGGCTCAAGCGAATCAGCTGCCACAGGTGGCCCTGTCGTTACTCGGTTAATCTGACCTGGCTATTTGATGAAAAACACAAGCGGCTTAGGCCGCTTGTGTTTTTTCTCTTTTTTTCTCTTGTCGATAGCGTAGAAATGTAAGTTCACTCTTTGTTGGAGTTGATTTAATCGTTTAAAATACAATGTGTTAGGTTGGATTTATAAAAATAATATTTTTTGGCTAAAGTTTCTCTGTCGGCCGCCGTTACAGTAAATGTACAGATTAGCTCCGCCTGGCTTGACAGCTAGCCAGCGGTCAACCAGCAAGAGAGGAACCTACTATGGCCATTTCTGTCAATACCAACGTGACTTCACTGAGTTCACAAAAGAACCTCAATGGCGCCAACAGCGCATTGAAAACTTCCATGGAGCGTCTATCATCGGGTCTGCGTATCAACAGCGCCAAGGATGATGCCGCGGGTCTGCAAATCTCCAACCGTTTGACCAGCCAGATTAACGGCTTGGATGTGGCCCAGCGTAACGCCAACGATGGTATCTCGATTGCGCAAACGGCTGAAGGCGCGATGCAGGAATCGACCAACATTCTGCAACGTATGCGTGACCTGTCACTGCAATCAGCTAACGGCTCTAACTCTGCAGAAGACCGTGCCGCCATGCAGAAAGAGATCTCATCTCTGCAAAATGAATTAACACGTATTTCTGATACTACGGCTTTTGGTGGTCAGAAGTTGCTGGACGGTAGTTATGGTACCCAGGCATTCCAGGTGGGAGCTAACGCTAACGAAACCATTTCTGTTTCACTGAGTTCAGTTGCCGCAGCAGATATCGGTGCGTATCAAAGTGATGCGCCAGGCACTCTGTTTGGTGGTGCATTGGCCGCCGTAGCGGCGGGTTCAAACGGCTCTGCCGGTGGTTCTATGACCATCACCAAGGGAACAAGTACCACAACAGTAACGACTGCCGCCAACGATACGGCGACCGAGGTGGCCAGCAAGATCAATAAAGCGGGCTCAGGTGTTACGGCAACGGCTCGGACACAAGTAGAAGCAAACTTGACCGCCGCCTTTGACGCCTCATTGGTAATGAATGTGGACGATGGCAGCAGCACATCCACCTTGGATTTAACCGGTATCGCCAACAATGACGATTTGGCCAAAGCCATCAACAACGCCTCGGGTGAGACGGGTGTAAGTGCGAAATTGGAAAACGGCGTGCTGACCATTACCAGTAATAATGGTGCGGACATCAACTTTACGTCTACCGCGGCTAATACTACCGGTGCGTTGGCCCTGCAGAACGTCGCCGCCGATGGTACTAAGAGTGCCGCCACAAACGTGACCAGTGCCGGTGTTGTTGCGACTGCGGTAGGTTCGGTGTCATTAACAGCTTCTCAGAGCTACTCAGTCAGTGGTGGTATCGCCGCAGAGTTGACTTCTGAAACAACAGGGGTGTTTGCTGGTGTCAATACAGTAGACATTGGTACTGCTGCGGGCTCTCAAGACGCCTTGGCGCTGATTGATGGTGCTATCGCCATGATTGATAGCCAACGTGCCGACTTGGGTGCGGTACAAAACCGCATGAGCTTTACCATCAATAACTTGAACAGTATCTCTACTAACGTGTCTGACGCCCGTAGCCGGATCCAGGATGTGGATTTCGCCAAGGAAACTGCACAGATGACCAAGCAGCAGATCCTGTCTCAGACTTCGTCTGCCATGCTGGCTCAAGCGAACCAGCTGCCACAGGTGGCCCTGTCACTACTATAATTGAGTGATGAGCCTTCAGTGAGTAGCTGGATAGGGAGAGTCGGCAACGACTCTCCCTTTGCCTTATAAAAGGGCCGCATTTAAATTTAAGTGGTTAGCAATAGACAATTATCATATTTTGGCTTGTTAATTGCTTGAAATAATAGATTGAGGTGTATCATGGACGTTAATTTTCCAAATACTTCGATACCATTGCAGCGAAAAGATAGCTTGGCGCACATGGTCGATAAAAAGACCGAGGTGGTTTCCCAGGCTTTAGCGGACGATGGTATTCAGTCTGCTGGTGATGTCGAGCGCTCGGTGAATCAGGTAAATCAGGTATCAAAAGCAGATGCTGAAGAACTCAATCAAGCCGTTAATGACATCGCTGCGAGTATGAGTTTGATGCAAAAAGGCTTAGCCTTTAATATCGACGAAGATTCAGGTTTGCAAGTGGTCAAGGTGATTGACGTACAAAGCGGTGATTTGATCCGTCAGATCCCCAATGAAGAAGCATTAGAGATCGCCCGAAAGCTAAATGAAGTGGCGGGTTTGTTAATGAAAACTGAGGTCTAGTAGAGGTTACTATGGGTTTAACTGCAGTCGGTATTGGTTCAGGTTTAGATATTGGCGGTATCGTGACGGCATTGGTTAATGCTGAGAGCGCGAGCAAGATTGCTAAATTTGATGTCAATGAAGGTAAGCTTAATGCCCAAATTTCAGGCATCGGGGCATTAAAAAGCGCCATGTCTGAGTTTAACAGTAAACTTGAAACCTTGACCAAGGCAGAGACCTTTGGTAGTCAAAAAGTTGCGATTTCATCTAAAGATTATCTTTCTGCGAGTGTAGATAAAACCGCAGTCTCTGGTGTTTATCAAGTACAGGTGGAGCAACTGGCGCAAAGCCAAAAAGTTGGTACAGCTGTGGTTGCCGATGAGACTTTACCCATAGGTGAAGGTTCTTTATCTATTAGTGTCGGTAGTGGTACAGCCTTTAATATCGATGTGTCAGATACCGATTCCCTCAGCGATATCATGGAAAAGATTAATAACGCCAAAGACAACACAGATGTGACGGCAACCATTATCCATGGTGAGTCGGGGCCTCAGCTGGTCTTGGGGTCAAAAAAGACGGGTGAAGACAACACCATTTCGGTGACGGCTACCGACACTGGTGTGGGTACTGGGCTTTCAGATGCCTTTACCATGAGCGAGCTGACACCAGCTAAGAATGCCATAGTAAATATTGATGGCGTTAAGGTCATCTCCCAAACTAATAGTATAGATGATGCGATAACAGGCGTATCACTAACCTTAACCGATGCCGATATTGCTAAAACCACTACTCTGACCGTAAGTCAAGATACAGCCAAAACCCAAGGTGCGATTGAAGACTTTGTCGAGGCTTATAATGCGTTAATGACGAATATTCAGGGTCTAACAGGATATGACGCTGATACTAAGCAGGCGGGTATTTTACAGGGGGATGCCTTACCCAGAAGCATCCAAAGTCAGCTACGTGGCATGATATCATCTGGTGTAGACACCTCAGATGGCATGCAGATGTTAGCTAACTTCGGGGTGAAGACGACTCGTGAAGGTTTACTGGAAATCGATTCCGATAAACTAAAAGATTCGATTGAAAATAATCAGTCAGCAATTGCCGAACTGTTCTCTACTGAAGAAACTGGTCTTGCCCACAAAATGTCTAGCCTGGTTGATACTTATGTGAAATCGGGAGGGATTATCGATGGACGTGACAGTTCGTTAGATGAGCAGTTATCGCGTATTTCAGATAGTCGGAAACAGCTAGATAAGCGTATGGCTGCCTATAGCGATCGTTTATACAAGCAGTTTAATGCGATGGACCTGGTCGTCGCAAATTTAAACTCCCAGTCAAATATGTTGATTTCTCGTTTAGATTCTCTGCCTGGCGTGGTCAAGCAAAATAAATAACTGCAAAAGCGAATGATGTAATTCGCGTTTCGAATCTGCTGATAACTGAGTCGAAATATTGGCATGATCATAACCGCTGCTAGCGCCAATTGGATAGATAGCTGAGGTCAGGGTGAAAGAGATAATTAATCTACTCGATGACACTAATAGTAAGGCACTGTTAATTTTAGATAAAATTAACAGTGTTAGTGTAGATGATGAAGAGTCATCCAGTTTGGTACTAGAATTGCAGGAGCTAATAGATAAGCGGGCAACCTTGTTGCAAGCTTTAGTGTCTGATGATGACTTTACCGATAGAGAAGCGCTCGAACATCAACTTATGCTCAGTCAAAGACTAACGGTTAAGAGTAAAAAGGTGTTGAGTCATCGTTTGTCATTATTACATTCAAATACTGCTGCTAAGCGTCAAATCAAGGCTTATCAAGCAATAGAATCAAACAGGTAGGTGTAAATATGCGTGGTTCAATGCAATCATATCGAAAGGTTTCTGTGGAGAGTGATTTAAGTGTTGCGTCACCGCATCGCGTTATTCAAATGTTGTTGGCTGGTGCAATAGAACGCTTAGCGCAGGCAAAGTGTGCCATTGAGCAGGGCGATGTTGCTCAGCGAGGTTTATTAATCGGTAAAGCCATTGGGATAGTCAATGGTTTAAATGGCAGCCTTAATATGGAAGCCGAAGGTGATGTCGCAGCGAACCTCACTAAACTCTATGACTATATGCTCGTTCGTATGTCTGAGGCCAATATCAATAACGATGTTAATGCCATCGATGATGTGGTAGCACTGCTTAAAACCATCAAGGAAGGCTGGGACGCGATCCCCCAAAATGAACACCATTTAGCATCACACACAGAGGCAATTTAATCGCCTCGACTATCTTTCTGAACAACAACTTTTTGTCAGGCGTCAAACGATTGGCGCCTGATGCTTGATACGTTGAGAATTTGCTCTAAAATCAGATGAGTTTGTCAGAAAATGAATCTGATACTTGCTAATGTGCTGCTGATAATACACTATTCCGTGTGATAGTCATTTTTTGGAAAAACTGGATTAAAACGATTATCTCGCTTTCGAAGCAACTAACACTAATAATTAATGCGAATAACACTGAGTGCTTTACGGCCTTCTTAAATGATGCATACAGATCAACGAATTCTACTTGTCGGTAATCAGTCAGAGCGAATTAATCGCTTATCTTGTGTTTTTGAGTTTCTTGGTGAGCAGGTCGAGTTGCTTGCCGTCGACAAACTCGAATCTCGAATGTCGAATACCCGCTATAGAGCACTTGTGATTGCACAAGAGGCGCAAAACAAGACCCTGTTGCAATCTATCGCCACCTCTATGCCTTGGCAGCCAATCTTGTTGTTGGGCTCTAATGGCGATGTGTCGGCAGGCAATGTGTTGGGGTGTATCGAAGAGCCGTTAAATTATCCTCAGTTGACCGAACTGCTGCATTTTTGCCAGGTGTTTGTGCAGGCTAAGCGTCCAGATATTCCTACCAGTGGTAACCAGACAAAACTGTTTCGCAGCCTAGTGGGCCGCAGTGAAGGTATCGCCCAGGTGCGTCACCTGATCAATCAGGTCGCGGGTTCAGATGCTACTGTCTTAGTCTTAGGCCAGTCCGGTACAGGCAAAGAGGTGGTTGCTCGCAATATCCACTATATTTCCGATCGTCGTGATGGACCTTTCATCCCCGTGAACTGTGGCGCCATCCCGCCAGAGCTACTCGAGAGTGAGCTTTTCGGTCATGAGAAGGGCTCATTTACTGGTGCTATCAGTGCCCGTAAGGGACGATTTGAGCTTGCCGAAGGGGGAACCCTGTTCCTCGATGAGATAGGCGACATGCCCTTGCAGATGCAGGTTAAGCTGCTGCGTGTATTGCAAGAGCGCGTCTTCGAGCGTGTCGGTGGCAGTAAGCCTATTCATACCAATGTGCGTGTCATCGCGGCGACTCACAGAGAGCTTGAAACCATGATCGCCAATGGCGAGTTTCGCGAAGATCTCTTCTATCGCCTCAATGTGTTTCCCGTAGAGATGCCGGCCCTTTGCGAGCGCAAAGACGATATCCCACTCTTGCTGCAAGAATTAGTAAGCCGCGTCTATAACGAGGGGCGTGGCAAGGTGCGTTTTACCCAGCGTGCGATTGAGTCACTCAAGGAACATAGCTGGTCGGGTAACGTGCGTGAACTCTCTAATCTGGTTGAGCGTCTGACGATCCTCTATCCGGGGGGCTTGGTCGACGTTAATGACCTGCCGCTTAAATACCGCCATATCGATGTGCCTGAATATCAGGTGCAGGTCAGTGAAGAGGAGTTGGAACGCGATGCGTTGGCCTCTATCTTCAGCGATGAGGTAGCGGTCGATATTCCCGAGAGCCGTTTCCCCAGTGAACTGCCACCAGAAGGCGTGAACCTTAAGGATCTGTTGGCCGAGCTTGAGATCGATATGATTCGCCAGGCACTGGATCAACAAGATAATGTGGTGGCACGCGCCGCAGAAATGCTTGGCATCCGCCGTACCACACTGGTTGAGAAGATGCGCAAGTATGGCATGAGCAAAGATTAACTCCTGCTCGCCGCACTCTATAAACAAGGGCCCATTTCTGGGCCTTTGTCGTATCTGACTCATAATTCTCTGTTAATTCTGACTTTTTGTTAGCTTTTTAATTGGCATGTTACCTGCATCGGCCTGTTTAGCAGCAAATTATTGACGGAGTGGTTATGGCCGCGAATCCAAAGGTGGCATATACAGCGCAGGCGCAGGTAACACTGGCTCCTTCCCAAGTCATGGGGGGGGAGGTGGCAAACGATGCCATCTCCAGCCGCATGGAACATATACTCCAGGCTATGCCATCGGGCGTGGTGATCCTCAATGGCGATGGTGTGGTGACAGATGCCAACCCCGTTGCCGTGCAGTTGTTGGGACAACCTCTGGCTGGGATGCGCTGGTTACAGGTGATCAACCGTGCCTTTTCGCCCCAAGATGATGACGGTCACGAGGTCTCGTTGAAGAACGGTCGCCGGGTAAAGCTGGCGATCACGCCGCTAACGCCCGAGCCTGGTCAGCTGATCGTCTTGACCGACTTGACCGAAACCCGTCTGCTACAGAAGAATCTCTCGCATCTGCAACGCCTATCCGCCTTAGGTAAGATGGTGGCCAGCCTGGCCCACCAGGTGCGAACACCTTTGTCGGCGGCCTTACTCTACGCCGCGAACCTGGGGAGCCCTAAGCTGACCCAGGCCTCGAGGGAGCGTTTTCAGGGCAAGCTTATCGACAGGCTCAATGAACTGTCGCAACAGGTGGATGACATGTTGCTGATGGCCAAGGGGCGTCAGCAGGAATTGACCGAAGTCTGCAACATGCAGCAGGTGATGACTAGCGTGATGGCCAACTGCGAACCTATCGCCGAGCGTAAGGGGTGCCAGCTGCATCTTAAGCTAGACACTCACTTGCGCTTTAAGGCTAATCCGGCGGCGCTCAGCTCGGCGATCAACAATCTGGTGATGAACAGTATCGAGGCCGGGGCCAGTCAGATCTGGCTTAATGCCCAAGATAAGGCGGGGACTGTCGCCTTCGAGGTGGTCGACAACGGTAAGGGGCTTGATGACAACATGCAGGAGAAGGTGTTAGAGCCTTTCTTCACCACTAAGGCCCAAGGCACAGGTCTGGGCTTAGCGGTCGTGCAGACGGTTGTGGCAAATCATCAGGGCCGCTTGCAACTCAATTGTATCGCGGGAAAGGGATGTCGCGCCTCGTTTAACCTGCCGGCTGTATCGGCCGATTCTGGGCTGGAGGTAAGCCATGGCTGAAGCCAAGATATTACTCGTTGAAGATGATGCGGCGCTGCGCGAAGCCCTAGTCGATACCTTGTTGCTGGCGCAGTATGAATGTGTCGATGTGGAATCGGCCGAGGCGGCCATCGTCGCGCTCAAGGGCCAGGAATTCGACATGGTGATCAGCGACGTGCAGATGGAGGGGATAGGCGGTCTCGGGCTGGTGAACTATCTTCAGCAGCATAATGCCCAGGTGCCCATCTTATTGATGACGGCTTTTGCCACCATAGACAGTGCGGTAAGCGCCATTAAACTCGGCGCGGTGGACTATCTGGCGAAACCCTTTGCGCCAGAGGTGTTGCTCAACCAGGTGTCGCGTTATCTCAAACCTAAGCTTATCGAAGATCAACCCGTGGTGGCCGACGAGCGCAGCCTGGCGCTCTTGGCGCTGGCACAGAAGGTGGCTCAGTCTGATGCCTCCGTGATGATCATGGGGCCGAGTGGTTCGGGTAAAGAGGTGCTTGCCCGCTATATTCATCAACACAGCCAGCGTGCCAACGAGCCGTTTGTGGCAATCAACTGCGCGGCAATTCCTGAAAACATGCTCGAAGCCACACTGTTTGGCTACGAGAAGGGGGCTTTTACCGGCGCGTATCAGGCCTGTCCCGGTAAGTTTGAACAGGCTCAGGGCGGCACCTTGCTGCTCGATGAGATCTCCGAGATGGATTTGGGGTTGCAAGCCAAACTGCTGAGGGTATTGCAGGAGCGGGAAGTCGAGCGACTCGGCGGCCGTAAGACGATCAAACTCGATGTGCGAGTGCTGGCCACCTCTAACCGAGATCTTAAGGCGATGGCGACTAAAGGCGATTTTAGGGAAGATCTCTATTACCGTATCAATGTGTTTCCACTCACCTGGCCGGCGCTGCATCAACGCCCGGCGGATATTTTGCCGCTGGCGAGACACCTGGTGTTGCGTCATGCCAAGGCTGCCGGTTTAGCCGTGGCGCCAAGCCTGGACGATCAGGCGAGCAGGCGTCTATTGGGCCACAGGTGGCCGGGTAACGTGCGAGAGCTGGATAACGTGGTTCAGCGCGCCCTGATCTTACAGACAGGCGACACCATCTGCGCCAAGGATATCGTTATCGATACTCAGGATGTGATGCTGGAGCCTACCTTTGAGAGTGAAATGGTAGCCGAGCCTGAAGGGCTAGGCGATGAGCTTAAGGCACAGGAGCATGTGATCATCCTAGAGACCCTTAATCAGTGTAACGGCAGTCGCAAGCAGGTGGCCGAAAAGCTGGGTATCAGCGCCCGGACCCTGAGATATAAGATGGCGCGTATGCGCGACATGGGTATTCAGATTCCTGCCTGATAGGCTAGCCGTTTTGGTCGTTCTGCGTTAGTGAAGGAAGCAAACCGCCGCTTTAGCGTCTCTACGGCCCATTTGAACGTTTCGAAGCCGACTCCCAATCTGGGTTTGTCGGCTTTTTCTATTTTTGGCAAACATATTGCATTGGTCTGAATAAGAATAGATTTCGTCAATTTCACGACGATAGCGGAGGCCAAGATGCAGATAGGTGCCAATTCATTACTGCAAGAGATGCAGACACTCACGGGCGAAATAAAGCCTAATGGGATAACACCTAATATCACTCAGCAGGTGGCGAACACCAGTGGTAGCGACTTTGGTAGCCTCTTGTCTGAAGCTGTGGGCAATGTCAACGCGCTGCAGGCCACCTCATCCTCGCTGCAGACACGTCTGGATATGGGCGACACCCGGGTGACACTGTCAGATACCGTGATCGCCAGAGAGAAGGCCAGCGTGGCATTCGAGGCCACCGTTCAGGTGCGAAACAAGCTGGTGGAAGCCTACAAAGAGATCATGAGTATGCCTGTCTAGGCATGGACTCCCTAAAGATTAAGAAAGATAACGGCAGGTATTTATCGTGAGCACAGATATGGTAGTCGGAACTGGCGCTGGCACAACGCAGGATATGTTGGCAGGCGGCGTACAAGAAGAACATAAGCCGAGCGGCGGTATGTTTGGCGGTGTCGACATGCTCAGGCAGATCACCATGATCCTGGCGCTGGCTATCTGTCTGGCCTTGGCCGTCTTCGTCATGTTGTGGGCCCAGGAGCCCGAATACCGCCCTCTGGGTAAGATGGATACCCAGGAGATGGTGCAGGTCCTGGATGTGCTGGACAAAAACAAGGTCAACTATCAGATCGATGTCGATGTGCTCAAGGTGCCGGAAGATCAGTACCAAGACGTCAAGATGATGCTGAGCCGCGCCGGTATCGATAATTCACCTAACCGTGACGATTACCTCTCAAAAGACAGCGGCTTTGGCGTGAGCCAGCGCATGGAGGCCGCCAGACTCAAGAACAGCCAGGAGCAAAATCTGGCACGTACCATCGAAGAGTTAAAGAGCGTTAGCCGAGCCAAGGTGATCCTGGCCATTCCTAAAGAGAACGTATTTGCCCGCAATCGCTCTAAGCCTAGCGCGACCGTGGTGGTTAATACCCGCCGTGGCGGTCTGGGTCAGGAGGAGGTCGATTCCATCGTAGATATCGTTGCCTCGGCGGTGCACGGTCTCGAGCCGACTCGCGTTACTGTCACCGACGCTAACGGCCGCCTGCTAAACTCGGGCAGCCAAACCGCAGGCTCGGCCAGAGCCAGACGCGAGCTCGAGCTGGTGCAGCAGAAAGAAGCCGAATACCGCAGCAAGATTGAATCGATTCTGATGCCGATCCTGGGACCGGAGAACTTTACCGCCCAGGTCGATGTGAACATGGACTTTACCTCGGTCGAGCAGACTGCCAAGCGTTATAACCCGGATCTGCCCGCGGTGCGCAGCGAAATGACGGTTGAGAATAACTCTACCGGTGCCAGCACTGGTGGCATCGCCGGCGCGCTGAGCAACCAGCCACCGATGGAAGCCAATATTCCTCAGCAGGCCACCGGCACCAGCGCTCAAGAACAGACCCTGCCGGGTTCTAGCCACAAAGAGGCAACCCGCAATTATGAGCTAGACACTACCATCAGCCATACCCGCCAGCAGGTGGGGGTGGTCAGACGGGTTAGCGTGTCGGTAGCGGTCGACTTCAAGACGGGGCCGGCCGGTGAAGACGGTCAGGTGACCCGCGTTGCCCGCACCGAGCAGGAGCTGAGCAACATACGCCGCCTGCTCGAAGGGGCAGTAGGTTTCAATACCCAACGTGGCGACATGATAGAGGTGGTCACAGTTCCCTTCATGGATCAACTGGTAGAAGAGGCCCCGGCGCTGGCCATCTATGAGGAGCCTTGGTTCTGGCGAGCCATCAAGCTGGTGATGGGCGGTCTAATCATCCTGGTGCTTATCCTGTTCGTGGTGCGCCCTATGCTTAAGCGCCTTATCTACCCAGATGGTCAGAAGATGCCAGATGCGCCATCTTTGGGTGATGAGTTAGCGGAGATTGAGGATCAGTATGCCGCCGATACTCTTGGCATGCTCAATCGTCCCGATGCGGAATACAGCTATGCCGACGATGGGTCAATTTTGATACCGGATCTGCATAAAGACGATGATATGATAAAGGCCATACGTGCATTGGTGGCCAACGAGCCTGAGTTGTCTACGCAAGTCGTCAAGGGATGGTTACAAGAAAATGAGTAAAGACAAAGAGATCGACACTGCTAACGGTGAGTTCAATACCAAAGATCTGACCGGTATCGAGAAGACAGCCATCCTGCTACTCAGCCTTAGCGAAGCCGACGCCGCCTCAATCTTGAAACACCTCGAGCCTAAGCAGGTGCAGAAGGTGGGTATGGCCATGGCGGCCATGAAAGACTTCGGCCAAAATAAGGTGATCGGTGTACATAAGCTGTTTCTGGAGGAGGTACAGAAATACTCCTCCATCGGCTTTAACAGCGAAGAGTTCGTGCGTAATGCACTAACCGCAGCCTTGGGTGAAGATAAGGCGGGTAATCTTATCGAGCAGATCATCATGGGCGGTGGTGCCAAGGGCCTAGAATCACTCAAGTGGATGGACGCCCGTCAGGTGGCCACCATCATTCAGAACGAACACCCGCAGATCCAGACGATTGTGCTCTCCTATCTCGAGCCGGATCAGGCCGCCGAAATTTTTGCCCAGGCACCGGAAAATACCCGTCTCGATCTGATGATGCGTATCGCCAACCTCGAAGAGGTGCAACCGGCGGCGCTGCAAGAGCTAAACGACATCATGGAGAAACAGTTTGCCGGTCAGGGTGGCGCGCAGGCGGCGAAGATGGGCGGCCTGAAGGCGGCGGCCAACATCATGAACTACCTGGATACTGGCGTCGAGAGTCAGCTGATGGAGACGCTGCGCGAGACCGACGAAGAGATGGCGCAGCAGATCCAAGATCTGATGTTTGTCTTCGAAAACCTGGCAGATGTCGACGACATGGGTATTCAGACCTTGCTGCGTGAAGTGCAGCAGGATGTGTTGATGAAGGCCCTCAAGGGCGCGGACGATCAACTCAAAGAGAAGATCCTCGGCAATATGTCCAAGCGTGCCGCCGAGCTGCTTAAAGATGATCTCGAGGCCATGGGCCCAATACGGATCAGCGAAGTGGAAGTGGCTCAGAAGGAGATCCTCTCTATTGCTCGTCGCTTAAGTGATGCCGGTGAGATCATACTTGGTGGTAGCGGCGGAGAAGAGTTCCTCTAATGACTATGTCTGGCGACAAGAAGCCCCAAGAGGGTCAAAGCGTACAAAGCACACAAGCCGATTTTAGCCATTGGCAGCTGCCGGATGTGACCCCTGTGGTGCATGAGCCCAAGGAGAACATGTTCGGCCGCATCGCCCCGCAAAAGGCGGCCAAGGCGGTCGATGAGCCTGTGATGCCTCCCACCCTTGAGGAGATCGAGTCGATCCGCGCCGAGGCCGAGGCCGAAGGCTTCGCTCAGGGCCAGGAAGCCGGCATGGCCAAAGGCTTGGAAGAGGGGCGACTGAAAGGCCTAGAGCAGGGCCACGAAGAGGGCTATCGTCAAGGAGAGGCTCAGGGTATGGAGGCTGGCCTCGCCGAGGCCAAACAGACGATTGCGAAATTTGAAGCCCTGATGCAGCAGCTATCAATGCCGCTCTCCCTACTCGACACCGAAATAGAACAAGCCCTGGTTCAACTCAGCATGACCCTGGCCAAGGCGGTGATCGGCCACGAGCTTAAGACACATCCCGAACATATTCTCACCGCTCTGCGTCAAGGGGTCGACGCCTTACCGCTGAAAGAGCAGGGGGCGCATCTGCGTCTACATCCAGAGGATCTCGCTATTGTCGAGCGACTCTATGAAAGCGCGCAGCTAACCCGAAATCATTGGGAGTTAGAGGCAGACCCAACCTTGAGCCGCGGCGAGTGTATCGTAAGCAACAGCCGTAGCCGGGTGG
Source organism: Shewanella alkalitolerans (assembly GCF_019457575.1). Classification (NCBI taxonomy): domain Bacteria; kingdom Pseudomonadati; phylum Pseudomonadota; class Gammaproteobacteria; order Alteromonadales; family Shewanellaceae; genus Shewanella; species Shewanella alkalitolerans. The sequence continues at coordinate 1,514,293 of NZ_CP080422.1, forward strand.
ATATGGGGCTGGAGCATCGCATCAAGGCGGTGTTCGATAAGCTTATTGCCAGTGAGCAGCGCCTCGAGCAGCAGAGGCTACAACAGCTAGCTGCCATGGAGAAGGTCCCCGAGCATCAAAACCAAAACCAAGACCTAGACGGCGACGCTGCGCAAGCGGGCCTCGAAACAGATAGCCAGGCAAGCGAGCCGCAACAAACGCAAGTAGTTGACGCATCGCAAGTCGCGCCGAGCGAACAGATTGCACCAGAAGCACCGCAAGAGACGAGCCCAGATGAAGACACGTCAAAACCGGCTTCTTGATAAGTTAAGGCAGCATACCCAGTCGGTCGCGCCTTTTATGCCAGAGGCCTCGGGCCAGCTGGTTCGCGTGGTGGGCCTAACGCTGGAGGCCACCGGCTGCAAGGCGCCCGTGGGTAGCCTGTGTAGCATAGCCACCATGGCGGGAGATCTGATCGCCGAAGTGATAGGCTTCGATGACAAGCTCCTCTATCTGATGCCCATCGAGGAGCTCAGCGGCGTTATGCCAGGTGCCAAGGTGACGCCGCTGGGTGAGCAGACAGGGCTGAATGTCGGCATGGGCCTGCTTGGACGCGTGCTTGATGGTAATGGTGCGCCGATTGACGGTTTGGGCCAGTTGCATACCGATCAGAAAGCTACCCGTCATGCCACCATGCTAAACCCATTGGCACGCCGCGCCATTAGCGAACCTTTGGATGTTGGGGTTCGCGCCATCAACGCCATGTTGACCGTGGGTAAGGGCCAACGTATGGGCCTATTTGCCGGTTCGGGGGTGGGTAAGAGTGTGCTGCTGGGCATGATGACCCGGGGCACCACGGCCGATGTGATCGTGGTTGGTCTGGTGGGGGAACGTGGCCGCGAGGTGAAAGAGTTTATCGAAGAGATCTTGGGCGCCGAGGGACGTGCCCGCAGCGTGGTGGTGGCGGCGCCCGCCGATACCTCGCCGCTGATGCGTCTTCGAGCCTGTGAGACCTCGACCCGTATCGCCGAGTATTTTCGCGATCTGGGTTATAACGTGTTGCTGCTGATGGACAGCCTGACCCGTTACGCCCAGGCCCAGCGTGAGATCGCCCTGGCCGTCGGTGAGCCACCGGCTACCAAGGGCTATCCGCCTTCTGTGTTTGCCAAGCTGCCCAAGCTGGTGGAGCGCGCCGGTAACGGCGGTGCCGGCCAGGGGTCAATTACCGCTTTTTATACCGTGCTGACCGAGGGCGATGACCTGCAGGATCCGATCGCCGATGCGGCGCGGGCGATCCTCGATGGCCACATCGTATTATCGCGGGCATTAGCCGATTCGGGTCATTACCCAGCCATCGACGTCGAGGCCTCTATCAGCCGTGTGGCCCCTATGGTGATCAGTGACGCTCATCTGGAGGCGACGCGCCGGGTGAAGCAGATGTATTCTCTGTACCAACAGAATCGCGACCTCATCTCTATCGGTGCCTATACTCAGGGGAGTGACCCTCGTATCGATAATGCCATAAGGCTGCAGCCAGCCATGAATGCCTTCCTGCGCCAGACCATGAAGGAAGCCATCAGCTTCGATTCAAGCGCCTTGATGCTGGGGCAATTGAGCGCCCAGTGTCAGGTTTAGCCTGAGTTTTATCGGAGAGCATAACGGCCATGGCAAAGCATGATCCCTTAGAGACAGTACTCAAGTTAGCCCTCGACGCCGAGGAGGCCGCGGCGACTCAGCTTAGAGGCGTGCAGTTGACGCTGAATAAATGTCGCCAGCAGCTCGATGCTCTACAGCAGTATCGTCTCGATTACATGAAACAGATGGAGGCCCAACAGGGGCAAGTGATTGCCGCCAGTAGCTACCATCAGTTTCATCAGTTTATCCGTCAGATAGATGAGGCGATCGAGAAGCAGGTCTTCGCAGTGTCGGAGACGGACAAGCAGCGTCAGAAGGCTCAGCAGTATTGGCAGGGTAAGCAACAAAAGCGTAAGGCGGTCGAGCTGTTACTCGCGCATAAAGCCGAAGCAAAACAAAAGTTTGAGGCCAAACAGGAACAGAAGATGATCGACGAGTTTGCTTCGCAACAATTTTTCCGCCAGTCTACCCGATAGCCTTAAGTTATATGTGTGTAGAGGCCAGCACCTCTTTATTTCCTCAAAACCATTCTACCGTCTCGCCATTTTTTTCAAGTCAAATTGTAATACCAATCACGGTAAGTAAGTGATCAGAAGCAGCGTAGGAAAAACGCTCGAGAACAAGGCATGATCTTTCGATAACTAGTTATTCTACAATCAAAAATAATAACGCCGTTATCGGGCATTTTAACAAGCTAGCGTGATCAGTTATTTACTAGGATTGGTATAATTAACTTGGCATTTTTATTGCTTGATATTGAGTAGTAAGGGCCAATGAGTCCAAAGCTTAGCGAATAATTGACGCTCGGGTGGCACGTGACATTGTCGTGCCCTAGATGAGCGTTGGAGGAAGCATGCCACAGATGACCCAAATACTCCTATCTAATGTCGAGCCCGGCAAAGAGAAGGGCGGGGTGTTGCCCAGCGCATCAGATGCGAAATCAACCGCAGAGTCTAAGTCAGAAAATAAAGGTTTTTCAGAGGCTTTGGCTAAGGCGAGCGGCCAGGGTGAGGTGAACTCACAGGCAAAACAGCGCCCGCAATCCAAGGTCGAAAACACGGCTCAACGCGATAACACTGCTAAGGCCGATGCTAAGCAGAAGAGGGCGCCCGCGCAGGACAAAGAGAGCGACGATGTCTCCAACGTGCTGGCGCAGATCCATCTGGCGAACAAGCTGGGGGATGAGGCGGAGATTGCCGCCGACGGCGTCATTTTGCCGCCGGGTGATGCTGATGGTGAGTCATCTGACGACAATGAGCTGTTTCCTACCTTGGTAAAAGGGGCTAAGGACAAGATCGAAACCGAAAAAGCGGCCTTAGAGGGTATAGATGAGCTGCTTAAACCAGGCGCCGGAGATGATCATATCTTACCCGTCATCAATCCAAATGGCCTGGGGAGTGAGGCGATATTGGCTCAGCTTCCCGAAGATGCTTTAAGTGAGGTGATGGCGCAAACCGGTTTGTCCAAGGATGAGCTGACGGCCTTACCGCCGCAGATGCTAGAGGGGCTCATTCATGGCATAGCGGGTAAGAATAAGTCTGGAAATGGTGAGCCCGGTCAAGCTGAGGCGCTAGAGAGTGATGCTGCCAAGCTGGCGGCACTTATAAATGACGCCAAGCAATATCTCTCGGCCATGGCGAGTCAGTCGCAGACTAACTTAGCAACATCTAAAACTGATCCTTCACAAGGCGCAGGCGGGGCCAGTCAGGCGGGATTAAATCAAGTTGGGCTAAATCAGATTGAGATTAGTCAAACAGGCCTAACCTCGGCCAATAACGCGAGCGGCGTGGAAAGTGCCGTTAATGTGAAAGGCGTGAAAGCCATATTGGGTGAAGCCAAGGTTGGTGAGTCTAAGTTTGGTGAAGCTAAGCTAGCTGACGCCAAGCTTGCCGCCGAGCAGGCACAAAATGGTGCTCTGAAGATGACCTCGGGCGCAGAGGGCCGCGATGGCAAAGCCGCGCAGGAGCTGCTGAAGGGCGCTAACCTTGCCGTGACCATGTCGCCAAAGGCCGGTGAAATGCCAGATGCCGCGGCAGATACCAAGCTTAACGCCTTATCGCTGCAGGGCTTGCAAGGCGCAAGGAATGAGGCCCTCCCACAATATCAAGTTTCTATCAAGCCTCAGGGCGAACCTGTGGTTCAGATGCAGGAGATGATCCATAAATTCTCGCCCGTGATGCGTCAGCAGCTGGTGGCCATGGTGAGCCAAGGCGTACAGCAGGCGGAGATTCGCCTGGATCCGCCCGAGCTTGGTCACATGATGGTTCGTGTTCAGGTGCAGGGTGACCAGACCCAGGTGCAGTTTCATGTGACCCAGACCCAGACCCGGGATCTGGTTGAGCAAGCCATTCCACGTCTGCGGGAGCTACTGGCCGAACAGGGGATGCAGCTGACCGACAGCAACGTCTCTCAAGGCGGTAAAGAGCAGGGCGGCAATGGCGAGCAAGGCGAGGGAGTGGGCCATGCTCTGTCTGAGATGGATGAAATTTCGGCAGAAGAGAGCCTGTTAGTGTCGAATAACGCAACAAGTTATCGTTCGGGTATAGATTATTACGCGTAAGCAGGTAACCTATAGGTTGGTATGATTGCCCAATCGTTTGATATGCGCTAAAAAATCATGACGATGCTGAGTGTGAGCCGAGTGTGATAGGGATAAGAGATGGCGGAAGAAGAATCGTTAGAACTTGAAGAGAATGTAGAGCCTAAGAGCAAGAAGAAGCTCATTATCTTTGCGGCCATGGGTGCACTCTTGGTGGTCTTGCTGGGCGTGGGTGCCTGGTTGTTGCTGTCGGGCGATGAGCCGAGTGATGAGACCATGGCCGAAGGGGAGCAAACCGAGCAGAGCGAGCCGGCAAACAGCCGTGAAGCCTTCTATGTGGGGATGCCGAGACCCTTCCTGTTTAACCTGCCTGGGCAGAATCGCTCCCGTCTGGTGGAGATCAAGGTGCAGCTCATGGTGCGTGGCTCTGACGATGACGTCTTGATCAAGAAGCATATTCCGCTTATCGAGGATGCGCTGCTGACCACCTTTAGTAGTGCAGATGTGCAGAAGCTCAGCTCCCTCGCCGGTAAGGATGAGCTGCGCCAGTTGGCCCTGCTGAATGTACAGAATACCCTGCAACCTGTGACCGGACGTAAAGTGGTTGAAAAGGTGCTGTTTACCGGCTTCGTGATGCAGTAATGCCGGTGATTTATAAGCTAACAAGTATGATAGGACGATATTGTGAGTGATCTATTAAGCCAAGACGAAATTGATGCGCTACTTCATGGTGTCGACGACGTCGAAGAGGAAGAGGTGAGTGACGCGCTCGATGCGCGCGCCTATGACTTTTCATCACAAGATCGTATCGTCCGTGGTCGTATGCCGACCCTGGAGATCGTCAACGAGCGTTTTGCCCGCCACCTGAGGATCAGCATGTTTAACATGATGCGCCGCGCGGCCGAGGTGTCGATCAACGGCGTGCAGATGCTCAAGTTTGGCGAATATGTCCATACTCTGTTTGTACCGACCAGCCTGAATATGGTGCGTTTCAGTCCCTTGAAGGGTACTGCGCTGATCACCATGGAGGCCCGCCTGGTGTTTATCCTGGTGGATAACTTCTTCGGCGGTGATGGCCGTTTTCACGCCAAGATCGAGGGGCGGGAATTTACCCCGACAGAGCGGCGCATCGTGCAGCTGCTTTTGAAGATCATCTTCGAAGATTATAAGGAAGCCTGGGCGCCTGTGATGGATGTCGAGTTTGATTATCTCGACTCCGAGGTGAACCCTGCCATGGCCAACATCGTCAGCCCCACAGAAGTAGTGGTGGTGAGCTCCTTCCACATCGAGGTAGACGGTGGCGGCGGTGATTTCCACATCACCATGCCATATTCGATGATCGAGCCGATTCGTGAACTGCTCGATGCCGGGGTACAGAGCGACACTCAAGATACCGACATGCGTTGGTCCCAGGCCCTGAAGGATGAGATCATGGACGTCGAGGTGGGCCTGGATGCCACCATAGTCGAGAAAGAGATCTCGCTGAAGGATGTGATGGGCTTCAAGGCCGGCGACATTATTCCGGTGGAGATGCCAGAATATATCGTGCTGCGGGTCGAAGACCTGCCCACCTATCGCTGTAAGTTAGGGCGTTCGCGCGAGAATCTGGCACTGAATATCCGGGAGAAGATCCCACGGCCCGAGACAGTAAAGACAGAGCTACAACTTGTGACTAAGAAGAGTAAGTCTCGGGATCTCAACAATATTTAATGGAATGCGTTTAAGGTAGAAATCAATGAGCACAGAAGATACAGGTGACGATTGGGCCGCAGCCATGGCCGAACAGGCGCTGGAGGAGGCTCAGGCGGTCGAACTCGACGAGCTGGCCGATAGCTCAAAGCCGCTGACCGAAGAGGAAGCGGCCAAACTCGATACCATCATGGACATTCCTGTGACCATCTCCATGGAGGTGGGCCGCAGCTTCATCAATATTCGTAACCTGCTGCAGCTCAACCAGGGCTCGGTGGTGGAGCTTGACCGGGTGGCCGGTGAGCCGCTGGATGTGATGGTAAACGGTACCCTGATCGCCCACGGTGAAGTGGTGGTGGTCAACGACAAGTTTGGTATTCGTCTCACCGACGTTATCAGCCAAACCGAGCGTATTAAGAAACTCAAATAAGGAAGGCCTATGGGGATCTCATCCTTGATGGCCGTTGCGGCCGCCGCGACGACTACTCAGGTAACCGGTGAGCGAGAGTCGGCATTGGCCACCATGACCAATATGCTGGGTGGCTTGCTGGTGGTGATCGCCCTGATCTTCCTGCTTGCCTACCTGGTCAAGCGCCTCAAGCTTGTGCCCAGTTCCCATGGCGTGCTTAAGACCCTGGCGGTCACGCCGCTGGGACAGAGAGAGAAGATGGTGTTGGTCGAGGTCGATGGCCAACAATACCTGCTGGGGGTCACGCCGCAGCAGGTTTCGCTTATCGATAAACTCGATACCCCTATCACCATAGAACAGGACTCCTTTGCCAGCCGCTTGCGTCAGGCGAAGTCATCACAGTCATGAACCCAATAAAAATCATGAAACGGATCTTGACCCCACTCTTGTTACTCCTGGCCGTGATGGCGCCGCAACTGGCGCTGGCCCAGGATGGGATTCTCCCCGCGGTAACTGTCACAACAGGCGCCGATGGCTCGACCCAATATTCGGTGACCATGCAGATATTGCTGCTGATGACGGCGCTGAGTTTTCTGCCCGCCATGGTCATCATGCTGACCTCGTTTACCCGCATCATAGTGGTGCTGTCGATTCTGCGCCAGGCGATCGGCCTGCAGCAGACGCCGTCGAATCAGGTGCTGATCGGCATGAGTCTGTTTATGACCTTCTTCATCATGGCACCCGTGTTCGACAAGATCTACGATCAGGCGGTGAAGCCCTATATCGACGAGACCATGACCATAGAGCAGGCCTATGACAAGGGCAAGGAGCCGCTGCGGGCCTTTATGTTGGCCCAGACCCGGCTCACGGATTTGGAGACCTTCGTCGAGATCTCTGGCTATCAGAATATTCAATCTCCGGAAGATGCGCCCATGAGCGTGCTGATCCCGGCCTTCATCACCAGTGAACTCAAGACCGCCTTCCAGATAGGCTTCATGCTGTTCGTGCCCTTCCTGGTGCTTGATCTCGTTGTCGCCAGTATCCTGATGGCCATGGGTATGATGATGCTGTCGCCGATGATCGTCTCCTTGCCCTTTAAGATCATGTTGTTTGTGTTAGTGGATGGCTGGAGTCTGGTGATGGGCACCCTGGCCAACAGTTTTGGGATCTAGGAGCCGTTATGACACCCGAAGCCCTCGTCGACATCTTTCGTGAAGCCCTCTCGGTTATCGTGACCATAGTGTCGATGATCATCGTGCCCGGGCTGGTGGTCGGTCTGGTGGTGGCGGTGTTTCAGGCGGCGACCTCGATCAACGAGCAGACTCTGAGCTTCCTGCCGCGTCTACTGACTACGCTTTTTGCGCTGATGATCTTAGGCCATCTGCTGGTGCAGACCATGATGGAGTTTTTCCTGCAGATGGTGAATCTCATCCCCCTGGTGGTGGGTTAGGTATGAAGCGCCGCGCCCGCCCGACTATCGAGCGTCGCTGAGATGGAGATCTTGTTATCGACAATCATGCAGACGTTGTCGGCCTACATGTGGCCGCTGTTTCGGGTGTCGAGCATGTTGATGGTGATGGCAATATTCGGCGCCAATACCACACCGACCCGGGTGCGCCTGCTGCTCTCGGTGGCGATCACTTTCGCCATCGCCCCCATGTTGCCGGTCAATACTGAGGTCGAGTTATTCTCCCTGGGCGCCATGTTCGTGACCGTGCAGCAGATCTTGATTGGCGTCGCCATGGGGTTTGTCACCTTGCTTATTATGCAGACCTTCGTGTTGACCGGACAGATCATTGGCATGCAGACCAGCTTAGGTTTCGCCTCTATGGTGGATCCCGGTTCAGGCCAGCAGACTCCGGTTATCGGTAATTTCTTCTTGTTGCTGACGACCATGATCTTCCTGGCGGTGGATGGTCATCTGGTGATGATCCGCATGTTGGTGGCCAGCTTCGATACCATTCCCGTGTCCATGCAAGGAATAAGCATCGCCAGCTATCGGCGCCTGGCCGAGTGGGGCGCCTATATGTTCGGCGCGGCGCTGACCATGTCTATTTCGGCGATTGTGGCGCTCTTGCTGATCAACCTCTCTTTCGGGGTGATGACCCGCGCCTCGCCGCAACTTAACATCTTCGCCATCGGCTTCCCCGTGACCATGGTGAGCGGTTTGATTATTCTCTGGTTGACCTTGACGCCTATCATGGCGCATTTCGACGAGGTCTGGCGTTCGGCCCAGTTGCTGCTGTGCGATCTGGTGCAGCTGCAATGTAGCACTGCTGGGAGCTTCTGATGGCCGATAACGATACCAGTCAGGAGAAGACCGAAGAGGCGACCCCCAGGCGACGCGAACAGGCGAGGGAGAAGGGGCAGGTCGCCCGTTCTAAGGAGCTGGGCACCTCTGCTGTGTTGATGTCGGCGGCGGCAGGGTTTGCCGTCATAGGGCCGAGTCTGGGGCAGTCGCTGATGAGCGTGATGACTAACCTGTTTACCATGAGCAGGCAGGAGATCTACGACACCAACAGCCTGTTCAACATCTGGATGATGGTCTTCAAGGAGCTGGCGATCCCTATGGCCAGCTTCGTGCTGTTTCTCGCCTTCGTTGCTTTCCTGGGGAACGTGGTGCTGGGCGGGATCACCTTCTCCGCCAAGGCGTTCATGCCTAAGGGCAATAAGATGAACCCCATCAGCGGCTTTAAGCGTATGTTCGGGGTGCAGGCCCTGGTGGAGTTGACCAAGGGGATCGCCAAATTCTCCGTGGTGGCGCTGATGGCCTATCTGCTGCTGAGCTACTATTTTACCGATATTCTTACCCTGTCCCAGGGGCATCTGCCGGGCAATGTCTTTAATGCTTTGGATCTGCTGGTGTGGATGTTTATTGTGCTCTGCTCCTCTACCGTGATTATCGTAGTGATCGATGTGCCGTTTCAGATCTGGAACCATAACAAACAGCTGAAGATGACCAAGCAGGAGATCAAGGACGAATATAAAGACACCGAGGGGCAGCCGGAAATGAAAGGCCGGGTGCGCCAGATGCAGCGTGAGATGGCGCAGCGGCGTATGATGGCCGAGGTGCCTAATGCCGACGTGATTGTTGTCAACCCCGAGCACTATGCGGTCGCGGTGAAGTACGATGTGACCAAGGCCGCCGCGCCCTATGTGCTTGCCAAGGGCGTGGATGATGTTGCCTTTAAGATCCGTGAGATCGCCCGCGAGCATGATGTGGCTATCGTCTCGGCGCCGCCATTGGCCAGGGCCATCTATCACACCACCAAGATAGATCAGGAGATCCCCGAAGGGCTGTTTACTGCCGTGGCCCAGGTATTGGCTTATGTGTTCCAACTGCGTCAGTATCAGCAAAAAGGTGGTAAGCGGCCGACGCCGATTCCTATCAATCAGCCGATCCCCGATGAGCTAAAATACTAAAGGTTTAAGGCATTTAGCAGTTAGTCTGTAACTGTCTTGTCCGATATTTGTTCGATTGTTATCCGCTCGAGTCGCTGCGGGCTAAGCCGGCCTTAAGTTGGCGTACTTTTTGCTGAAACCTAGCTAGATGTCAAAGTTCAGGCGCTAGATTGATGGATTTGAAAGCAACGCTCGGTCAGATAAAACAGGTAAAACCCGCCAATTTTAAAGGGATAGGTACGCCCATATTGGTGCTTGCGGCACTGGCGATGATCGTCTTGCCCATGCCGGCCTTCCTGCTGGATATCCTGTTCTCCTTTAATATCGCCTTGGCCCTGGTGGTCTTGCTGGTGGCCATCTATACCGACCGCCCCCTGGATTTTGCTGCTTTTCCAACAGTGCTGCTGGTTGCTACCTTGCTGCGTTTGGCGCTGAACGTCGCTTCGACCCGTATCGTCTTGCTCGAGGGGCACAACGGTGGCGACGCCGCCGGTAAGGTGATTGAGGCCTTCGGTTCCGTGGTGATTGGCGGTAACTATGCCGTGGGTCTGGTGGTGTTTCTTATCCTGATCATCATCAACTTCGCCGTGGTAACCAAGGGGGCCGGACGTATCTCTGAGGTGAGTGCTCGCTTTACCCTGGATGCCATGCCAGGTAAGCAGATGGCAATCGACGCCGACCTTAACGCCGGGATCCTTAATCAGGATCAGGCGCGTATTCGCCGCGCCGAAGTGACCAAGGAAGCCGACTTCTATGGTGCGATGGATGGTGCTTCTAAGTTTGTAAAAGGCGATGCCATCGCCGGTATCATGATTCTGGTGATCAACATCCTGGGCGGTTTCGTCATAGGTATGGCGCAGCATGGGCTGGACTTCTCCTCTGCGGTCGAGATCTACACCCTGTTGACAATCGGTGACGGTCTGGTGGCGCAGATCCCTGGCCTCTTGCTCTCTATCGCCGCGGCCTTGATGGTGACCCGTCAAAACGAATCTGGCGACATGGGACAGATGGTGATGAGCCAGATGTTCGACAACCCTAAGTCGCTGGCCATCGCCGCCGGCGTCCTGCTGACCATGGGCATAGTGCCTGGCATGCCGCATTTCGCTTTTCTCAGCTTTGGCCTGATCACCGCGGGCGGCGCTTATTTTCTGCATCGTAAGAAAGATCTCGACAGACAACGCGCCTTGGAGATCGCTAAGACCTCACCTGCGACTCCCGGCGATGCCAAACCTAAAGAGCTTAGCTGGGATGATGTGCAGCAGGTGGACACCATTGGCCTGGAGGTGGGCTACCGCCTGATCCCTCTGGTGGATAAGGGCCAGGGTGGTGAGCTGCTGGGCCGCATCAAGGGCGTGCGTAAGAAGCTCTCCCAAGAGCTGGGCTTTCTTGTTCCCGCCGTGCATATTCGCGATAACCTGGATCTGGCGCCAAACACCTATCGGATCTCCCTGATGGGCGTGGCTTCTGGTGAGGCGGATATTCGTCACGACTGTGAGCTTGCCATCAACCCCGGTCAGGTATATGGACCATTAGATGGTGTCGAGACCACAGATCCCGCCTTCGGCTTGGAAGCCGTGTGGATCGCCCCTGAGCTCAGAGAACATGCTCAGACGCTAGGTTATACCGTGGTGGATGCCGCCACCGTAGTGGCGACTCACCTGAGTCAGCTGTTAACCAACAACGCCTCCAAGCTCCTGGGCTACGAAGAGGTACAGCAGCTGATGGATATGCTGGCCAAGCATTCGCCTAAGCTGGTCAGTGGCTTCATTCCCGATGTCTTGCCGTTAGGCACTGTGGTCAAGGTAATGCAGAACCTGCTTAACGAAGGCGTGTCGATCCGCGACCTGAAGACCATAGTCCAGACCCTGCTCGAGTACGGGCCTAAGAGTAACGATACCGAGGTGCTTACCGCCGCCGTACGTATTGCACTTAAACGCATGATTGTTCAAGAAATAAGCGGCCCAGAACCGGAAATTCCTGTCATAACTTTGGCGCCTGAATTGGAACAGATGTTGCATCAGTCTATGCAGGCAACGGGAGGCGAGGGGCCGAATATCGAACCTAGCCTTGCCGAGAGGATGCAAAAGTCGTTACTCGACGCATCCCAGCGTCAGGAGATGGTGGGCCAACCAGCCATCCTACTGACATCGGGTATGTTACGTTCGACGCTGTCGCGTTTTGTTAAACATACGATTCCAAATCTGCGGGTGATCTCTTACCAAGAGGTACCCGATGAAAAACAAATTCGCATCGTATCGGCGGTCGGTCAGTAGAGGGTATTTAATTGAAAATAAAACGTTTTTTGGCAAAAGACATGCGCTCTGCATTGGCCCAGGTGAAAGAGACATTAGGTTCGGATGCGGTGATCATGTCGAACAAGAAAGTTACCGGCGGTATCGAGATCGTCGCCGCGGTAGACTACGATGAGCCTAAGCCGAGCGTGGCGAAAAATGATGCCGTGCCTCTGTCACCCAGCTTTCTCGATCTGGCCGAGGAGAAGGTTTCTATCGGTCGTCAGCCCATCAAGACAGAGTCAAAAAAACAGCCATCACCCGTGGCCGATTCGCTGCAAGCGCTGCTTGAGCGTCAACAAAATCGCGTCAGTCAGCAATTAAGCCAATCGAATGAAGCACTCGAGATGCCTGCCTGGGCCCAGGGATTGAAGGCACCAAGCGATGAAATAGCCTCGCCTAATATGCATGGCAGCAAGCAGGCTAATCCCCATGCCAACACACATGAGAGCCAGAATTTTAACCGTGCCAAGCGCGATAAGAGCGCGCCGGCCAGCGAACTCGAGTCTATGCGTGAGGAGTTGGCATCACTCCGCAACCTACTGACACATCAGGTGACCTCACTGCTGACCGAGCAGAAGAGTCGTCTGGATCCAGTCGGCGCCATGCTAGAGAGCCGCCTGCTGGACGCCGAATTTAGTCCTGAGGTTGCCGCTAAGTTATCGGCCCTTAGCGAGCACTATATTCCGGCAGATTTGGTGAAGGCCTTGCCACGCAGTCTGGCGAATATGCTCGACAACCAAGGGGACGACATCGTTCGTCAGGGCGGTGTCGTCGCCTTCGTGGGCCCAACTGGTGTGGGTAAGACGACGAGTGTCGCAAAATTAGCCGCTCGATTCGCTGCACAGCATGGTTCAGATCAAGTTGCACTCATTACAACCGATCATTATCGCATTGGAGCCTATGAGCAGCTGGCAACCTATGGCAAAATAATGGGGTGCCCGGTCAAGCAAGCTCATGATCTCAATGAGTTGGAACAAATTCTTTATCAGTTCCGCAATCGCAAGCTAGTATTGATAGATACGGCGGGCATGGGACAGAGAGATGTGAGATTGTTCCAGCAACTTGATAATTTAACTGCAAATAGCAGATTACCTATTCGCAGTTATCTGGTACTGTCATCTACAAGTCAAAGAAGAGTGCTTGAAGATGCCGTCGCGCAGTTTACCCGGATTCCATTATCCGGTGCGATTTTGACCAAATTAGATGAATCAGTGGCCTTGGCACCGGCGTTGAGTGTGTTGATTCAAAGTGGATTACCTTTGAGTTATGTCACCGATGGACAAAGAGTGCCAGAAGATATGCAAGTAGCCGACACCTTAGCCTTAGCCAACAAGGCCCTGTCGGTACTCGAAAAGAAAGTGCAACCAATACAGAATAACGAAAGGTCATATGAACAGGCCTACGCATTTGAGTAATATAATGAGTCGGGATCAAGCAAGCGGTTTACGTATGATGAATCAACCATATAACGAAAAAGTAAAAGTAATTGCCGTAACCGGTGGTAAGGGTGGCGTAGGTAAAACCAGCGTATCGATCAATACCGCCGTCTCCCTGGCCGAGAAGGGCAAGCGCGTGCTTGTGCTCGATGCCGACTTGGGCCTGGCCAACGTCGATGTCATGTTGGGCCTGAGAGCCGAGCGCAATCTCTCCCACGTATTATCTGGCGACGCCGACCTTGACGATATTATCGTACGCGGTCCTAAGGGGATTGGCATTATTCCAGCCACCTCTGGCACCCAGGCCATGGTCGAGCTGACACCGGCGCAGCATGCGGGTCTGATCCGTGCCTTCAGCGAGATGAAGACCCAGTTTGATATCCTGGTGGTCGATACCGCGGCAGGTATCTCAGACATGGTTCTCAGCTTCTCTCGTGCCTCTCAAGATGTGTTGGTTGTGGTGTGTGACGAGCCGACCTCTATTACCGATGCCTATGCTTTGATTAAGATTCTTAGCCGAGAGCATGGCGTATTCAGATTTAAGATTGTGGCAAACATGGTCAGAAGTTTGCGAGAAGGGATGGAGTTGTTCGCTAAACTTAGCAAGGTAACCGACCGTTTTCTCGACGTGGCCCTAGAGCTGGTTGCGACTATCCCCTTCGATGAAAACCTTCGCAAATCAGTTCGTAAACAAAAGTTGATCGTCGAGGCATTTCCTAAGTCGCCGGCGTCAATTGCTTATCACGGCCTAGCGAATAAGATTATTAGCTGGCCAGTGCCACAACAACCGGGCGGACACCTGGAGTTCTTTGTAGAGCGATTGGTTCAACGTCCCGAATATCAAGAGGATCGTACGAGTGAGTAAAGCCGCTGCGTATACTTGTTTAGATAACAAAGCTTCTATTGTCGAACAGTATGCACCGTTGGTAAAAAGGATTGCTCACCATTTACTCGCTCGTCTACCCGCCTCGGTGCAATTGGATGATCTGTTACAAGCAGGTATGATGGGCCTGCTTGAAGCCTCGGCCAAGTTCGATGGCAGCAAGGGCGCCAAGTTTGAAACCTTCGCCGGTATCCGTATTCGCGGCTCCATGCTCGACGAGATTAGGCGAGGAGACTGGGTACCCAGGTCGGTTCACCGTAATCAGCGACGCATAGCCCAGGTGATTGACGAGCTAGAACAAGAACTTGGACGTGACGCAAAAGACAATGAAATTGCGGATCGACTTGATATGACGCTCGATGAGTACCATCATATTCTTAATGATGTTTCTGTCGGGAAAGTAGTTGGAATTGAAGATCTTGGTGTATCGGTCGATGTAGTAAGACAGGAAGACGATCATCAGGACGACGCATTTGAGTCACTGGCAGAGACACAGTTCCACGAGGCCCTCGTCGAGGCGATTAAATTACTGCCAGAAAGAGATGGATTAGTTTTGTCGTTATATTATGACGAAGCATTAAATTTAAAAGAGATCGGTGCCGTACTTGATGTCAGCGAATCCCGAGTAAGCCAGATACACAGCCAGGCGATGCTCAGACTCAAAGCTAAACTCAAGCATTGGACCAAAATATAACGATTACATGAGCAATATAAAAACAGCTCCGCGGAGGAAACCTTGGACAAGAATATGAAGATTCTCGTTGTTGACGAC
This sequence comes from Shewanella alkalitolerans, assembly GCF_019457575.1. NCBI lineage: Bacteria > Pseudomonadati > Pseudomonadota > Gammaproteobacteria > Alteromonadales > Shewanellaceae > Shewanella > Shewanella alkalitolerans. The sequence continues at coordinate 1,529,331 of NZ_CP080422.1, forward strand.
TTCTCAACAATGAGACGCATCATCAAGAACTTGTTGAGAGACTTGGGTTTTAATAACACTCAGGAAGCAGATGACGGTTCGACAGCCTTGCCTATGTTGCAGAAAGGCGATTTTGACTTTGTCGTGACCGATTGGAATATGCCTGGCATGCAGGGGATCGACCTGTTAAAGGCTATCCGTGCTGATGACAACCTGAAGCACATTCCTGTGTTGATGGTGACTGCGGAAGCGAAAAGGGAACAGATCATTGCAGCGGCGCAGGCCGGTGTGAATGGCTATGTGGTGAAACCTTTTACTGCGGCGACATTGAAAGAGAAGTTAGACAAAATTTTCGAACGACTCGGTTAATCAAGGTTGAGCTATGCAGGCAGAAACTTCAGGGCTGATCAATCTAGCACAGGCCAAGCAACTCGTTGATCTGCTAGAGGCGGGTCAACAAGAGATGGCCGATGAGCTAATTCGCGATATCGCCAGCCCGATTCAGAAAGAGCTGTTTGACGAGGTGGGTCGCCTAACCCGTCAGCTTCACAGTGCCATAGTGGACTTTCAGGTGGACGGTCGCCTCGTGGAGCTGGCTAATAGCGAAATTCCCGATGCCAAAGAGCGCCTCAATTATGTCATCGACATGACTGAGCAGGCCGCCAATAAAACCATGGACGCCGTCGAAGAGTCTCTGCCCCTTGCAGATGCCCTTACCATGAACGTACAGGCCGTTAAGCCTTCCTGGGATCGCCTGATGCGTCGAGATATTCAGCTGCACGAATTCAAGGCGCTCTGCCATGACGTTCAGCAGTTCATCGAGCGTAGCGAATCCGATTCCAATCGTTTAAAAGAGTTACTCAACAACATATTGCTGGCCCAGGACTTCCAAGATCTGACCGGACAGATGATCCGCCGGGTGATCGAGCTGGTGCGAGAGGTTGAGAATAACCTGGTCTCTATGTTGACCGTATTTGGCGAGCAGCCCGCCACGGATAAACCCCGTGCATCTGAGAAGTGCGTCGAAGCTGAAGGTCCTATTATGAACGCTGATCAGCGTGATGATGTCGTGACAGGGCAAGATGAAGTCGATGACTTGCTGTCGAGTCTAGGTTTCTAAGTAGGAGTCATATGAATGTCCTTTGATGTTGATGAAGAGATACTGCAGGACTTTTTGATTGAAGCGGGCGAGATCCTTGAGCTTCTCTCTGAACAGCTGGTGGCGTTAGAGAATAACCCCGACGACACCGAACTACTCAATGCCATCTTCCGGGGATTCCATACCGTTAAAGGCGGCGCCGGCTTCCTGAGTCTGACGCCCATGGTGGATGTTTGTCACGAAGCGGAAAACACCTTCGACCTGTTGCGTACAGGTAAGCGCAGCGTTTCTGCCGAGCTGATGGATATCATTCTCCAGGCCGTCGACACCATCAACTCTATGTTTGCCGAGACCCAGGCGGGTGTAGAGCAAAGCCCTGCCGATGAAGGCCTGTTAGCAAACCTTAAATTATTGAGCTCTGGTGGCTTATTGCCATCTGAGCAGGGCGGGGCGTCAGCCGAGGCCGTTGCCGAAACGCCGGTTGAACCGGCTGTCGAAATACCAGCAGATGATGGTATCGAGCTGTTTGATATGCCGCTCGATGACGGTGTCGAACTGTTCGACGAGCCGGTAAGTGATACGCCCGTGACCTCTATCGTCGGAGAAGGCGATATCGATGAGATCGATGAATCTGAATTCGAAGCCCTGCTCGATGCCCTTCACGGCAGTGGTAAGGGCCCATCAAGTACGGCGCCTGCCGGTGCGGCGCCGATTCAGGCGAGCGATAGCGACGACATAACAGACGATGAGTTCGAGTCGCTGCTCGATGAACTTCATGGCTCGGGTAAATTCCAGGCCCCTTCGGCCCCAATTGCCAAGGTGCCTGAGCCAACCTCGCCGCCGGTGGATGCCGATGAGATCACCGACGATGAATTTGAAAAGCTGCTCGATGAGCTGCATGGCGCCGGTGCCGGCCCTGGCAGCGAGACCAGCAAGCCTGCGACTCCGGCGGCCCCTAAGGCGCCAGAGGTCTCCGCACCTAAAATGGCAGCTCCTGCGCAACCGAGTGTTAAGGCACAGCCCGTTGAGGTGCCAGCTCCTAAGCCTGTGGTGAAAGAGAAGGCCGCGGCCAAGGCGCCAGCGACCAATATGCCTCAGGCGGAAACCACAGTGCGCGTCGATACCGCGCGCCTGGATCAGATCATGAACATGGTCGGTGAGCTGGTATTGGTGCGTAACCGCCTGCTTAGCCTTGGGATTTCCCGCGATGATGAGGATATGTCTAAGGCGCTGGCCAACCTGGACCTGGTAACTGCCGATCTCCAGGGGGCGGTGATGAAGACGCGCATGCAGCCGATCAAGAAGGTGTTTGGCCGCTTCCCTCGTGTAGTACGTGACTTAGCGCGCAGCCTGAATAAAGAGATCGATCTTCGCATGATAGGTGAAGATACAGATCTGGATAAGAACCTGGTTGAAGCCCTTGCAGATCCTTTGGTTCACTTGGTGCGTAACTCGGTTGACCATGGTATCGAGATGCCCGACGAGCGTGAAGCTAATGGTAAGTCGCGTACCGGGACTATTACCCTTTCTGCCAGTCAGGAAGGTGACCATATCCTGCTCAAGATTGAAGATGATGGCGCGGGGATGGACCCAGATAAGCTCAAGCAGATCGCCATCAAGCGCGGCGTGCTCGATGAGGATGCGGCGGCGCGCATGTCTGATGAAGAGGCCTATAACCTCATCTTCGCCCCAGGCTTCTCTACAAAAGTGGAGATCTCCGATATCTCAGGCCGCGGCGTCGGCATGGATGTGGTGAAGACGCGTATCACTCAGTTAAACGGTACCGTGCATATCGATTCATTAAAGGGTAAGGGGACTTGCCTGGAGATCAAGGTACCACTCACCCTGGCGATTATGCCGACCCTGATGGTGGAAGTGGCTCAGCAGGTATTTGCCCTGCCGCTGTCGAGCGTTAGCGAGATCTTCCACCTGGATCTGACAAAGACAAATGTTGTCGATGGCCAGCTGACCGTCATAGTGAGGGAAAAGGCGGTACCACTCTTCTATCTCGAGCATTGGCTGAGTCGTAAGGCGGTGAGCTTTAAGCATGGCGACAAGCAACACGGCCACGTTGTGATAGTCCAGCTGGGTACCATGCAAATAGGCTTCGTGGTTGACTCTCTGATAGGTCAAGAAGAGGTAGTGATCAAGCCACTGGGCACCTTGTTACACGGCACCCCAGGCATGGCTGGCGCGACTATTACCTCTGACGGTGGCATCGCATTGATATTAGATGTGCCCGGCTTATTGAAACATTACGCCAAGAACAAGAAATAACAGTTAGTGGCACAGTGAGCTAGAGGATCAGCGTGATGCCCAGAGGCGTCACGCTTTGTTTCGGCAAGGATCCTGTTGTAGATAGGAATTTGAATGGCCATAAAAGTATTAGTTGTCGATGATTCAAGCTTTTTTCGTCGCCGAGTCAGTGAGATTGTCACCAAGGATGCGGAGTTAGAGGTCATAGGCACGGCGTCTAATGGCGCCGAGGCGGTTAAGCTCGCTGAGCAATTAAAGCCACAAGTGATCACCATGGATATCGAGATGCCAGTGATGGACGGCATTAGCGCCGTGCGTGAGATCATGGCGAAGTGTCCGACCCCCATCTTGATGTTTTCATCCCTTACCCACGATGGCGCCAAGGCAACCTTGGATGCCCTGGAAGCCGGTGCGTTAGATTTTCTTCCTAAACGATTTGAAGATATTGCCACCAACAAGGATGAGGCGATCGCTCTGTTGCAGCAGCGCATCAAGGCGCTGGGCCGTCGCCGCGTATTCCGTCCCATACTGCCTCGAAGTGTGCCGCCAAAGCCAGCGACAACCTCTGCTTCTACGACAGCGCCGACAAGAGAGATGGCGCAGCGTCCAGCGCCGCGTCCGAGCGCGCCTGTTACCCGCGCCAGTGGTAAGAAATATAAGCTTTTGTTGATCGGCACCTCAACCGGTGGCCCCGTTGCGCTGCAGCGGATATTGACCAAGCTGCCGGCGAACTATCCTCATCCTATTCTGCTTATCCAGCATATGCCGGCGGCCTTTACGCTCGCTTTCGCCGCACGCTTAAATGGCCTGTGCGCCATCGAGGTGAAGGAGGCGCAAAATGGCGATCAGCTCAGGGCAGGCTGCGCCTACCTAGCACCAGGTGGCATGCAGATGATGTTAGAGCGCGGCGGCACCTATGGTCGCATCAAGATAGTGGCCGGTAGCATGGATATGAACTACAAGCCCTGTGTCGATATTACCTTTGCTTCGGCCTCAAAGCTGAGTGGCGGCGAGACCCTGGCCGTGATATTGACAGGCATGGGCGCCGATGGTCGCGAAGGGGCCAGGATGCTTAAGAATGTCGGGGCGACTATCTGGGCTCAAGATGAGGCCAGCTGCGTCGTTTACGGCATGCCACAGGCGGTAACCGCCGCAGGGATATCCAGTCAGTCGATAGCACTCGATGATATGGCCGAGGCCATCATTCGCGAGAGCGGACGTGGCTAGGCAGCGACAAAGCCTCAGCACCACTGTGCTGTTGCTGTTTTTTCTCTTGTTAGTTTGCTGCCTAGTGACCGGATCACTCTATCTCGACTTGCGACATAAGAATGGTTTGCTCGAGGAGAAAATTGTCCAGCTCGAGAAGAGTCAGGTGCTGCTGATGGTGCCCGACGAGCAGGCGCAGGCCTTGGCAGATTGGATGGAGAATAATCCTGAATTTACTCAGTCTATCATCAAGCAGGCAGAGCCTGGCAGCCAGGTGAGAGTCGAGATTGGCCCAGAAGTGCCTGAGGCGATCGCAAGGCAAGAGGCAGTTAGCCTTACAGACAGTCTTAGTCAACGAACCGATAGTCTCGATGAACAGACTGTTAATCGAAATGAGCAGCAGGATCAGACCAGGCTAACGCCCTTGTTACCTGCGGCAGAAGCTGAAGAATCAAGCCAGGGTGAACACCAAAGTGAGCACCAGAGCGAGCAAAAGGTGGCCAGCGCCACAGATAAGGCGACACAGGATGGTAAAACGCCATCGCAGCCGGTTAAGCTGTCAGAAGATAAAGATGGTGTTAAAGTAATAAGCCTGCCCCATGGCGGCATTCGAGTTACGACTCGCGAAGATAATTAAAACGATAACCTGATGGCGATACGCTCGAGGATTTAAGGGGTTTTACTTGAAGATCTGGACCATAGCAAATCAAAAAGGGGGCGTGGGTAAGACGACCACAGTGGCGAGCCTGGCTGGCGCCATGGCAAAGCGGGGTAAACGAGTCTTGATGATAGACACTGATCCCCACGCGTCCTTGGGCTACTACCTGGGCATAGATTCCGAAGAGGTGCCCGCCTCGCTCTATGATCTGTTTCTGAAACACAAGAACCTGAATAAAGATCAGGTGCTTGCCCATATCGTCCCCACTAAGGTGGAAGGGATAGATCTCTTGCCGGCCACCATGGCGCTGGCAACGCTGGATCGCTCGCTCGGTCATCAGGAAGGGATGGGGTTGATCCTTAAACGCCTGCTTGCCTTAGTCGCCGACCAGTACGACGTCGCCCTCATCGACTGTCCTCCGGTGTTAGGGGTGTTGATGGTTAACGCCCTCGCGGCCAGTGAACATATCATTATTCCGGTGCAGACAGAGTTCCTGGCGATCAAGGGGCTAGATCGCATGGTCAAGACCATGACGCTCATGGGACGCTCTAAGAGCACCACCTACAGCTATACAATCGTTCCGACCATGTACGACAGACGCACCAAGGCCTCGCCTGCCGCCCTACAGCAGTTGGGGGAAGAGTACGGCGATGTACTTTGGCCAGATGTTATCCCGGTGGATACCAAGTTTCGTGACGCCAGCCTGGCGCATCTGCCAGCCTCACACTACGCCAGCCATTCACGCGGTGTTAAGGCCTATGAGAGATTGCTCGACCACCTGCTGACCAAGGAGTTTGCGCATGTCAAACTCGGTTGACGAAGCTGTCTTTAATTATTTTTCCTTGCTGCTCTCCGAGCCCGGTGAAGAGAGCGTCGCGGCCGATAAGCCTGAAGTAAAGCGCGAGCAGGTGACGGCACAGAATGGTCAAATGAGTGTTTCTGCACCAGCAGTAAAACGTCTGCCTGTTGGCGAACAATCTAAACCGCGCCCAGTGATCACACAGGCTACGCCGACACCGCTCAATAAGCTCGCGCTCGAGCAATTGCTGGCGCCGGTGAGTGAGTTAGATGTTCAGACAGAAACTAATACAGAAACTCAAATAGCAAGCAAGGTTGAGATCAAAACGCTCGATACCAAACCTGCTAGCGTCGAAACGATGACACAAGCTGTATCGGTTCAAACCAAATCTGAGTCGCAAGTTAAGCAAAAAATCGAAGAAAAATTAGAAACTTCGGCTAGTATTAAGCAAGAGCAAGTCGTTAGCGACAAGGTCGATTTGGCTGCGGCGCCGCAGACGCAAATCGGCGCGACACCACCAGGGGTGACAGAGGAACTAGTCGAGCTGCTCGACGAAGAGTTTCAGGTGCTGTTTTTCAAGGTGGCGGGGCTCACGTTGGCCGTGCCCTTGGTGAGCCTTGGCGGTATCGTTAAGGTGGAGCGGATCAATCACATTATGGGGCGACCGGCCTGGTATCTTGGGGTTCAGACCCACAGGGATTCGCAACTCAATATTGTCGATTCGGGTGCCTGGGTGATGCCGGAAAAATATGATGATAAACTGGCGCAATCCGTTGATTACCAATATATTGTACTCTTAGAGGACAGTAATTGGGGACTGGCCTGTGAGTCGCTGGTGAATTCCGTCAGAATTTTAAAGTCAGAAGTTAATTGGCGTACCAAAGCGGGTAAACGCCCTTGGCTGGCTGGCGTCGTAAAAGAACAGATGTGCGGCATTCTACATGTGCAGGCACTGATTGAATTATTAAATTTGGGTTTAGGTAGTCAGGACTCTATTGGCTGAGGTTAATATGGCAGATGCAAAAAACGTCGCGGCAGTTGCCGCAGGTAAAGATGATGAAGTGTTGCAGTGGGTAACCTTCCGTTTAGATAATGAAACCTATGGTATCAATGTGATGCAGGTGCAAGAGGTGTTGCGTTACACAGAGATAGCACCTGTACCAGGGGCGCCTCATTATGTGCTGGGGATCATTAACCTGCGCGGTAACGTGGTTACCGTTATCGATACCCGCTCTCGTTTTGGTTTGCCTTCTGCCGAGGTTGATGACTCTACCCGTATCGTGATCATCGAAGCCGAGAAGCAGGTGATTGGTATTCTTGTCGACAGTGTCGCCGAGGTGGTCTATCTGCGGGGTTCTGAGATTGATAACGCGCCGAATGTGGGCACAGAAGAGAGCGCCAAGTTCATTCAAGGCGTGAGTAATCGCGATAACGAATTGCTCATTCTGGTGGATCTCGATAAGTTACTCTCTGATGAAGAGTGGATGGAGTTGGCTCAGCTTTAAGGGCCCAGCTTTACGTAGTTTGCTATCGAGATATCGCCATTGACGATAAAAAGCCGTCGCCTCGTTCGATGGCTTTTTTCTGTTGTAAATGGTCGAGCGTAGAAATGAAGGTTAATGGAGTTGGCATTTATGATAGGCGATGAGATCTTAATCGCGGCATTACTGTATGTGGTTGCCTGTCTCGCACTGGTGCTGTATCAGCAGAAGCAAACCAATAAGCTCAGAGCCAAGATTGACGCCCTGACGCTGCTGGTTAAAGAGAATGATAGGCAGCGCGAAGCGGTTAAGCAGGAGCTACAGGAGCTGAGATCGGGCACCATAGGCGTTGGTCGCCGCATGCTCGAGCTGGAAAAGCGGGTGACCAAGCAGGAAGCGCGCATCGATGAGACGGTGGCGGATGAACCTCAGGCAAGGCTTTATACCCGAGCGATGAAGATGGTCGAACTTGGCGCAGATATCGATGAGCTGGTTAAGGAGTGTGAGCTGCCTAAGGCGGAGGCCGAGCTATTACTGCGCCTTCACGGTAAGGGACGATAGCGCTCCTTTATTGAGTTAGTTGTCTAAACACTACACCTCTTGCATGATCCTTTTGTGCATATTGTCCCAACGCTCAGGAAACTTGCCGTCGAGCATATAGACGAAGGCGATCAGTTCGGCGATGAGCAGATATAGCTCCTTGGGGATCTCTTCACCTATCTCGAGTTTTTGCAGAAAGTTACTCAAGTTGGCATCTTGATGGATATAGATGCCAGCCTCCTTGGCGATGGAGATGATCTCCTCAGCGACTAAATCCTCCCCCTTGGCAGTGATTTGCGGCGCCGACTTTCCGTCATAGCGCAGCGCCGCGGCTTGAGTGGGTCTGTGTGGTTTGCTGTCTGAACTACTTTGTAAGTCATCAGGTTTATCGTCGTATGTGTTCATCATTAGGCCTTAATTTTTACCAAGTAGTGCTCGCCCGGTAGTAAGGAGGCGGGTACCTGAGAGACTTGGGTGTGGATCTTGTTTGGGGTTAAGCCGATTGCTTGGATTTTCTGTTCCAGACCCATGAGTCTTTGTTCGATATTATCGAGCAGACTCTGATCTTCTGAGGTAAAGCCCAGATTTAGCCGCCCATCTTTAACATCTGCGTTGATCAATAGACCCGCTTGACTCAGGTTAAACTTAAGCTGCAGCCGCCAGTGGGGCGATGCGTTTTTTTCCTGCTCTTCCTGGCTGAAGTGCCCCTCAAGCTCTTCATGCCTGTGCTCTATCATATAGGGCAGAGTAAAGTACCAGTTCGTTGACTGCGGCGTATCGCTGCTTGCCTGCTGATAGAGGGAGAGGTTGGATACTAGCTTGCCAAGTGATTCGAGACCGCCGCTTTTTTCGAGCAGGCCGAGTAGCTGACTGTTTGACGCGAGCTGCTGCAGGGTTTGTAACTGACTTGAGGTTTTACCGCCGGCCTGGGATTTCACTTGTCTGCCAAGGAGCAGCTGAAACAGTACCCCTATGGTGCCGGCATGACTGGTGATACTGCCAAGACCAGATACTGGCGTTGCCGGCGCAGCTATGCCGGCGAAGCTATCGATAAGCTCCTGTTTTAATGAGCTAGGACTCGCTAACTGGGTAAGTGGCTTGGGGAAGGCGAGTGGCAAAAGCTGTTGCATTAATTGCAGCAAGTTTTGACCCTGCGCGCCTTTAGCTGTCGGTATGGCTTTATCTGCGAGTTGACCGAGCGCGAGATTCAGCCCTCTATGACCTTGCTCCTTGGAATTGAGCCCTATAGCGTTTAATGCTGCCGATAGTGTTGATGTTTGGCTCACATCTGCTGACTGCGGTGATATACCCCTTGGCGATATTTGTCCTTCCTGTTTTCCTAAGGCGGCAAGCTGAGCGAGCGCGGCAGGGCTAGATTGCAACTGGCTGCTAGCCTTGGCGTTTCCTTGTTCACCTGATGTGGCTTGGGATATGGATTGGAGCATGGCATGGCGGATAAGCTGAGCGTTAGCATCGAGCCTAAGTCCTGTAACCATGGTGCTGACCCTCTGAAAGAGTTGGCTCTGATTTATCTGGGAAATATCTTTGAGCAGCTTGGTCTGGGCACTATTAGGCTCAACAGTAGCTACTGAAGTTAGACTTGAGGCAAGCGGCTTACCTGTCAGCGATCTGGAAGCCATAGCTGCCAGGTCGTTGTTTTGGGCTGTTTGAAGCGGTATCTGGTTAATCTGATGATTAGTTGATGCCTTGACTGCTGCAATTGGATTTGAAGGTGCTAGATTTGCAGGTACTTGATTTGAAACTGCCTTGTTTGGCATAAGTCCTGGCCTGGGTTCACCGGCCCCCTTTGAGGTTGTTAACTCTCTGATAAGTCCATTTAGCGACTCTGGGGTTAACGATGTTTTTGCCAAGCTGTTTATTAGCTGATGGTAAGCGCTGGCTAACTCAGGTTTGCTAATAAGCGCTTGTGAAGCTTGGGATGATAGATAGAGTGCTGGGGAGCTGGTATTGCTTAGCAGCGCCTCTTTACCCATTGGCGTCAGCAGCAGATTAACCTCTACCAATTTGGGTGTGAGCGTCAGGGTTAACTGTCCATTATCCATGGTAATTTTGGCTAGGTACTGGCCATCAGCGAGGGGAGGACTAGGTAATCTAACCAGCTGTTGATCGCTAAAAAACAGCTGATTTGCGGTTATTTGCACCTCACCTAAGGGGTAGCCCTGTGGGCGGTTAGCGAAGTTAGTGAGCTGGGCCAGACTTATCTGGTTGGCATTGATATAGGCAACAAGCCCCTTGGGTAAGGGCAGGGTAATCGCGTCTCCATGGGCCTGCACGGTAGCACTTAACATGGAGCTTGAATTCGCGGCGGCGCTCAATTGGGTCAATACTGTAAGACGGACGGCATCTTGTTTTAGGCTTTGCTGATCTTTGCTGTCTTGATAGGTGATCGCCAACTCGCGATGATTGAGCCTGAGCTTATCGCCCTGAGGAGTCGACGCTACCTCAACCGGAATATTTTTGGCCTGGGGACTCTTTTCTGTTTGATTGAGAAGCTCACCGCCAGATACCGCTGGGGCGGGCATGTCGATACGGGAATTACTCAATTGTTAACCTCAAATTGATGCTCCATGAATGTCTTATTACAAAATTCAATTTGACCTATCGCTTTAGCTGAGTATCCTTAGCGATCTGAAAAGGAAAACCAAACTGTGTAGTCTAGTATTAACACTTTATCGTCAACAATAGCTGGTGACTTTAGCCGTGTGAATACTAATTAGGAAACTAATTTATATGAAGTGTAAATGGATTGCGTTGAGTCTGCTATTGGTTGGTGCCCAGGCGATGGCACAGACAGACACAAGCGATGAGCGTGCAACGGATAGCACCACAGCAGAAGTCACCATTATCTATAACGATGAACGCGATCCCCTGGAGGGTTTTAACCGCGCCATGTGGGATTTCAACTATCAGTTTCTCGACAAATATTTCTATCGCCCCGTGGCTCATGGCTACAATGATATCTTGCCCAGGCCGGTGAAGACTGGCGTTAATAACTTCGTCCTCAACTTCGAAGAACCCAGTTCCATGGTGAATAACGCCCTACAGGGCAAGTGGGGTTGGGCGGCCAATGCCGGCGGGCGGTTTACCATTAACACCACCATTGGCCTGTTAGGGGTGATCGATGTAGCCGACATGATGGGCTTACAGCGTAAACAGGACGAGTTTAATGAGGTGTTAGGCTATTACGGTGTGCCAAACGGTCCTTACTTTATGGCACCGTTTTTAGGCCCCTATGTGACTCGAGAATTGGCCTCGGATTGGGTGGATGGTCTCTATTTTCCGCTGTCTGAGTTGACCATGTGGCAATCCTTGGCCAAGTGGGGGCTGAAAAACCTACACAGGCGCGCATCGGCAATTGACCAAGAAAGACTTGTCGATAATGCACTTGACCCCTACACTTTTGTTAAGGAAGCGTATTTTCAGCATCTTGACTATAAAGTTTATGATGGCGACATACCCGTGTCGACTGATGATGACGAATTGCTCGACGAATACATGACAGAGCTTGATTAACATCAGTGTCCCGCATAACCCATTGTTTCATAATAGGCGAAGGAACTAGCGATAAGATGTTGCTTATCTAGGCGTATATGGATGTACTAGATTTTTCGGCTTAGCCAGAGTGCAAGCCTGGGGAAGCTAAATGGCGTTAGAAGATCTAGTGATACTGTTAGTGGAAGACGACCCGGTATTTCGCAGTATTGTGGCCGCCTTCTTGACCAATCGCGGTGCGACCGTTATTGAGGCCGATGATGGTCAGCAGGGGTTAGAGCGGTTTAGTCAGCACGATTTTGACATCGTACTGGCGGATCTCAGCATGCCTATCCTGGGTGGGCTGGATATGCTCAAGCAGATGATAAAGCGCAAGCCAGATACCCTTTCAATCGTCATTTCCGGTAACCAGGTGATGGCCGATGTGGTCGAGGCGCTCAGAGTGGGCGCAAGCGATTACTTAGTTAAGCCGGTTAACGACCTCTGTCTTATCGAGAATGCTATCCGTCAATGTGTGGGCGGCAGTAGTCAGCAAGATGTGCAGCTGGAAGATCTCGACGAATTATCCTATCAAGAGTTGGAAGAGCACCTTAATCTGCTTGAGCAGAACGCCGAGGCAGCTAAGAGCGTTCAGCAGCAGCTGTTTCCTCCCTCTGTCATCGATTATCCCAAGGCCAAGATCGACTATAGCCTGTTCAAGCATGACGAGGTCAGCGCTTACTTTATCGATAGTGTCAATGTGGGCGAGCGTTATCTCATCATGTATATGGCGCATTTTCATCCCCAAGATAATCGCTGCGCCTTTGCGAGTGTACTGCTGAAGAGCTTTGTCAATCAGAAGCTTAAACAGTTTCGCAATGACAATACCGAAACTGTCATCGAGCCTTTCAATATGTTGAGTTACCTCAATGAGCGGATGAGTAAGTCGGGGTTAGATATCTATGTGGATATCGTCTATGCCGTGGTTGAGCTGACTCATTATCGGGCGTCTATCGCCCAGGCGGGGAAGGGGCTGAGATGCTATATCCGCAACGAAGAAGGCTTGATGCCGCTAGCGATGCCAGACGCTTTGCAGCTGGGTATTTTAGAGTGGGGCCAGCCCAGCACTCAGTTTCGCAATTTAATGCCGGGAGAGAGCCTGTGTGTGGCTTCTAGCAATATCGAGCATAGGGAGATGTTACTCAATGATGAGTTTGTCGGTTTGAGCTATAGCCCTGAGGTTGCCCCTGGTGGCTATGTGCAGATGAGCTTCTAGTTATTCCTCGAAATTTTTCCATTTTCACCAAGTCTAAAAACAAAAAACGCCACATTGAGTGGCGTTTTTTATGGAACTAAATTTTAGTTATCTAGCGATAAGTCATTAGCGCTTAATTGCTTCATGCTCGGCAGTGATAGCAATCTCTTCTTCTAAGGCTTCTTCTTCTGTGTGGTGGCTATCTTCGGCGCCATGCATCCAGTCAACCAGTTTATCCGCCATGAAGTAGAGGATAACGCCTGACAGTGCGGCCGTGATAGCGATACCGGCGAAGATAGACATAGCGTTGGCTAGCTGCTCTTCTTTTGCACCACCATGGCCGATGAATGAACCGATGATACCGCCAATCTTGTTAGCCGCGGCAACAAACAGGAACCATGCACCCATCATGAGTGATGCGATACGCAGTGGAGCCAGCTTAGTGACCATAGACAGGCCGATTGGAGAGAGACATAGTTCACCCATGGTGTGGAAGAAATAAGCACCTACCAACCACCACATGCTTGACTTGGCATTAGCGTCACCGCCCATCTCGAGTACCGCACCGATCATGAACAGGAAGCCTGTTGCAAGCAGCACCAGACCTAGCGCGAATTTCACCGGAGAGTTTGGCTCTCTGTCACCCAGGCGAACCCAGATAGAGGCAACTACAGGGGCGAAGATCACGATGAACATAGCGTTCAGCGATTGGAACCAGGTAGTTGGGACTTCCCAGCTGCCGATCATACGGTCGGTGAAGTCGTTGGTGAAGAGGTTCATCAGGCCACCGGCTTGCTCGAAGCCAGCCCAGAAGATGATGGTAAACAGACCCATGACCATGATCACTTTGATGCGATCGCGTTCAACTTTGGTTAGCGGCTCTTTGCGCACTTCACCTTTTTCTGCAGCTCTTTGCTTTTCAAGTTGGGCGGCGGGTACACGTCCGATATCGCCAAGCAGCTTTTGTGCGAACAGGAACTGGATGATCAGTGAGAGGATCATACCGATACCGGCGCAGATGAAGCCTGCTTGGAAGTTACCATCGAAGTAAGCTACGACAGAACCAACTATGATGCCCGATAGGAAGGCGCCTACGTTAATACCCATGTAGAAGATGGTGAATGCTCCGTCACGGCGGTGATCGCCTTCTTCATAGAGATCACCCACCATAGTAGAGATATTTGGCTTGAATAGGCCGTTACCTAAGATTAGGACGCCCAGACCAACATAGAAGACTTCAGTTTCCATGCCTTGTACCCAAGCATGCGGGGTACCAAGAATAAATTGACCGGCGGCCATCAGGGCACCACCTATCATGATGGCTTTACGTTGACCTAGGAATGTATCGGCGAGCCAGCCACCGATGAGGGGAGTCAGATAAACAAGACCTGTGAATGTACCGTAAAGATTTAGGGCGTCTGCCTGGGTCCAACCTAGACCGTGACCACCTTGGGATTGTACTGCGTCGACGAGATAAAGTACCAGGATGGCTCGCATCGCATAGTAACTGAAACGTTCCCATAACTCAGTTGTAAACAACAGGAACAGTCCCTTAGGATGGCCGAGCATCGTACCTTGGGGTTTTGCTGCACTCATGTAAGTCTTCCACCTTCAGCTTGTGATTGCCTACATAACAAAAACTATGTAGAAAAATGGTTGTTGCTAATATAGCTCGCTTGTTGGATAGAGACGCTCGATTAGTCTAACTTAATGAAAATGTTATCTAATCTTCCTTGTTGCGTTCTAAGCTTGTTGCGAGAATTTATTATATTTTAATATTTAGGGTATTAAATTTTATCAAACCCATCTTATATACCCTTTTCATCGCCTAAAAGTCAATTTACCTGGGTTAACTGACCAACAAATCATCACTGGTTGGAGGGGCTAGGGCATGATTGTTAATGGCCTGTGACGCGCCGCGGAAAGATTTGACCTGAGATAACAAAGCGGGTGGGTAAAATAGAGGAAAAACGCTCTTTTCTTTGACCTAGAGTATTTGCTATGATTTCGGCCGTGAATTGGATGTCACCTGAATTATCTCGTTATCTTTGCGTTGCGCGTTATTCTGAGCGTCTTGCAAAACACAGCAATTGTGAAAGTAAGTCCGCAGTGGTTTCTGTCATAGCGGTTATTAAGTGTTAGCTAACGATAAAACTAGGTCCTTAAGGAAATTATGAAGTCTTGGTATCTTGTGTATTGCAAACCTCGCGGCGAGGCGCGCGCGCAGCAAAATCTTGCATTGCAACAGATAGAGACCTACCTGCCCACTCTCCCGCAACAGATCACTAAATCCGGTAAGACTAGCGTAAAACGTCTACCGCTATTTCCCTGTTACCTGTTTATCTATTTCGACCCGCTAGAGATCAGCGTAAGTAAGATTCACTCGACACGAGGGGTGTCTCGAATCATAGGTTGCCGAGAAGAGATGACGGCGATCGACGATGCCATAGTGCATTCCATTAAGATGCGTGAGGCTAAGTTGCTTAACGCGCTGCAATTACCGAGTGATGATTTGTTGAGTGACAACGATGAACCTAGGTTGTCTGTCGGCGATAAGGTGAAGTTTGTCGAAGGGCCATTTAAGGAGCTTGAAGGGATCTTTGAAGAGCAGAGTGGTGATAAGCGCTGTCACATTCTTTTTGAGATCATGGGCCAGCAAAAGAGGGTGTCTGTCTCGAGGGCTAGCATCAAGGGGATTTGAGAAAGGTAGCCGATTGGGTAGCTTCTGATTGGTCAAATAGCTCTTTGAAGTAAAAGCTAGACGTTTATAAGGGATAAGAAGTAGGTCGTTGGCGCTAATCTTTGTAAGAGATCTGCTATTAACGCGCGATTCGTTGTTAGATTAATCTTCCCGTTTTGTTGGCATTTTGGTTATTCGGTAACAGATTTTGGTCGTTGAAGGCCTGTATTGAGTGATTTTAAGCTGATTGTGCTTACCGCATTCGATTGTATTAAACGATTGACGAGTATATGAGCAGTAATTGTCATTTTGTTCCAGTACAATGAATCGTTTTTCTTCAAGATAGCGCAAAAGTACTTTGTTGAATGTGTCATTTTGTAGGGCATCTTAACCAAAGTATTTTAGTAAAGAGTGATTTAAAAGCTGAATTTCGCGTGGCGAAGGGCATGTTGGGAGCCGTAACCTATGGGCGGTAGCGTGCCCGCAGGGCATCGAATGAAAAGTTTCATTCGTTAAGCGATAGCCGAAGGCCTCTGGCCGCCACGCGGATCTTTAGCGTGCCCGCAGGGCATCGAATGAACACTAAGCATTTTGAGATAGTATTCGTTAAGCGATAGCCGAAAATGATTGTCAGGAACAAGCATTAACAGCTTTAGCTGGCTCGAAGAGTGAACTACAGGATGTACTGAGTCAGGTCACCTCCACGCGGTTCTGTATCGTGTCCGAATGCCAGTAATTGACTTAGATTTTATCTGCTTAAGCCGGAAAGTTTTATTTAGACCTTGCCTTTATCAATGGAGATTATCGGTGTTACAACGAACCAAAAAAGTCATTATAACAGCGGTTGCCGCACTGTTTTTGGTGGGGACCCAGGTGCAGGCCATCACGCCGTCGCCGCAAATGATAGAGCAGTTTAAAAATCTGCCAGCCTCTGAGCAGCAAAGACTTGCCCGCCAGTATGGAATCGATCCTGCGATGCTTGGCGGCGCCAGTGCATCGCAGCAAAATCTCGATAATCCGCAAGTCGTTCAGCCTCGAGTAAATGATCAATTTAGTCAGCCTCGTGCAACTAATGAAGTGGTCGATCATTCCCGCGATGCGGCTAATGAGCTTAATTTCTCACAGGATGAACAGAAGAAGCAGCTAATACGTTTTGGCTACGAGCTTTTTCAAGGTGAACCTACCACCTTTGCCCCTGTCTCCGATGTGCCTGTCCCTAGTGAGTATTTGGTTGGTCCTGGTGACAGAATTAAGGTACAGCTCTTTGGTAAAGATAATAAAGAGTATGACCTGGTCATTAATCGTGAGGGGAGCATTCAATTCCCTGAACTCGGTCCTATCTCGGTAGCGGGTTTAAGTTTTGCCGAACTTCGAGAGTCTCTGAGTCATCGCATTTCTCAGCAGATGATAGGGATTGAGTCGAACATCACCATGGGTGAGCTGCGCTCTATTCGTATCTTTATAGCCGGTGATGCCTATAAGCCAGGTTCATATACCGTCTCGAGTCTGTCTACTATCACCCAGGCATTGTTTGTCGCCGGCGGGGTGAACGAGATTGGTTCACTGCGTAACATTCAGGTCAAGCGTAATGGCAAGCTAGTCGGCAGCATGGATCTGTACGATCTCTTGATGCGAGGTGATGCGTCAGGTGACATACGTTTGCGTTCTGGCGATGTGGTGTTTATTCCCCCTGTAGGTGGACTCGTCAGTATTACTGGTGAAGTGCGTCGCCCTGCCATTTATGAATTAAAGCGTAATGAAACGGTTGCAGATATTGTCGCGATGGCCGCTGGCGTCAAACCCGGTGCCTATCCCAAGAGCAGTAGTATTGAGCGATATAATAGTAATGGCCTTCGTAGTATCGTGAATGTCGATTTAACTTCCACTCAAGGTAAATCAACAAAGGCGCAAGCGGGTGATTTTATTCGCGTAAAAAATGCCTCTGGTCAGTTTGAGGATGCCATTACCGTGGTTGGTGCTGTCGTTCGACCAGGAAAATACCAGTGGTTTGATGGCCAAAAGGTTAGCGATCTTCTGCCATCACTTTGGGGAGACCTTTCTATATCAGCCGATCTCAATTATGCGATCATTGTGAGAGAGGTGAATCGCTACGGAAAGGTTAAGGTACTGCAATTCTCTCCTAGCCGTGCCATCGCCGAGAAAGATGTTACGCAAGATTTGTTATTAGCGCCTCGCGATAAAGTCATGCTGTTCAACTATAGCGATGATACTCAAAATCGTTATGAACTAAATAAGTTGGTTAAACAGAGAGTTAAAAAGGTGACCTCACTTACGGGTGATAGCCTTGTGGGTAACGATCTGTTTAAGGCTGGTTTCTCTCAGCTGGATAAGATGCAACTTTCTGAGCGTAGTCAAATTGGTGGTGTCGTTGTTGCAAAAGAAGCACCTGATGATAAAGAGCAACTCGTTAAGGGTGAAGTCAACAAGATGTTGGCTAACTTATTTGATGATAAGGAACTGATTAAGCTCAGTGGTGCTATGAATCGCAGCGAGCTGCTCTATCCAGTCGTTGCACAGCTATCTGCTCAAGGTAACTCAGATAAAGGCACGCAAGTCGTCGCCATAAGCGGTAAGGTACGTCATCCTGGTGTGTATCCCCTTTCTCAAGGGGCTAAGGTTAAAGACTTAGTTATTGCAGCGGGTGGATTGATTGAAGGCGCCTACACGGCTCGTGCAGAACTGACGACTACGGTAATTGGAAGTGAAGAGTCTAGCGTTAGCCATTCAAGTGTTAATTTAGATGACGCATTGGCAGGTATTGATGAATCCAATGTGGCACTAAACTCCAGAGACATCTTGACGGTAATGACAACGCCTGATTGGCAGGAAAACAAGGCGGTTGAGATTCGTGGTGAGGTAAAATTCCCAGGGATGTATAATATTCGCCGTGGTGAAACGCTTGCCGATGTGATCGGCCGTGCTGGCGGATTTACCCAGTATGCCTACCTACCGTCTTCTGTGTTTGTTCGTGAGTCGGTGCGTCAGCAAGAGCAGCTTGAAATTAAGAAGCTTGCCGATCAATTACGCCGAGATATTGCTACTCGCGGCGTATCCAAAGATGGCAATGTGGTGAATTACAGTGATGCGCAGATGATGCTAAGCGACCTTGAAAACATCAAGGCGGTAGGTCGTTTGGTTGTTGATTTGTCTGCTATATCAATTGGTATCGAACAGGCCGATATTCAGCTTGAAGATCAAGATATTCTCTATGTGCCGTCAGTTAAGCAGACGATTGCGGTAATGGGTGAGGTACAACATGCTGCCACTCATAGGTTTAAAGAAGGCTTAACGTTAGATCAGTATCTTGAGATGTCTGGTGGCGCCAGAGAGCGCGCCGATGAAGATAGAACCTACATTATTAAGGCAAATGGTTCGGTGCTCCTGCCAAATCGCTCCATGTGGTTTAGCAGTAATACAGAGCTAACTCCTGGTGACACCATTATCGTACCGCTGGATACAGAGTATAAAGATAACCTAACGCTTTGGACCCAGGTCACCGGCATTATTTATAACAGCGCCGTTGCATTGGCCACTATTGCCAAATTATAACCTTGCATAAGAGCACTTTGATGAGACTCTCTTTAAAGTGCTTGGTTTCTTTTTAGGATAATGAGACTCAGAGACACAAATTCTATGTCCACCGAGATAAAAAACTATAGCGATGCCCAATTTTCCGATATGCGCGCTCAAGTACAACAAGCTAATGATGAAATAGACCTTAGAGAGCTGTTTTCAGTCATCTGGCAAGGCAAGTGGTTAATTATTGCTATAACGGCCGTATTTGCCATAGGCTCGGTTATTTTTGCCATCATGCAGCCTAATATCTATAAGTCTGAGGCACTTTTGGCACCGGCAAGTGAGGAGCAGGGGGGCGGTCTAAGTGCTTTAGCTTCTCAGTTTGGAGGCTTAGCGAGTATCGCTGGCATTAACTTAGGTAGTGGCGGTGGTGTTGATAAGACTCAGATGGCCATCGAGGTGATGAAATCGCGTCGGTTTGCGAGTGATTTCATTAAAAAGCACAATCTTTTGCCTGATTTGATTGCTGCAGATAAATGGAACATGGCCGATAACAGCATTGTATATGATAACGAATTATATGATGTTGCATCAAAAAAATGGGTAAGAGAAGTTAAAGCCCCTTTTAAGCCTGAACCTTCAATGCAGGAAGCTTTTAAAGAGTTTAGCAAGATAGTTAGCGTAAATTCTGCGAAGGATACTGGCATGGTCACCGTATCTGTGGAGCATCTGTCGCCAGCTATAGCTCAACAATGGGTTAATTGGCTAGTTGAAGATATCAACAAAGTAATGAAAGAGCGTGATGTCGCTGAAGCAATCCGCAGCAGTGATTTCTTGAATAAACAAATTGCGCAGACGAACGTTGCCGACATTCGCTCAATTCTTTACAAGCTAATCGAAGAGCAAGCCAAAACTATCATGTTCGCTGAAGTACGAGATGAATATGTATTTAAAACAATCGACCCTGCATTAGTGCCTGAAGAAAAGGCTAAACCCAAACGTGCACTAATATGTGTATTAGGTATCATGCTAGGTGGTATGTTATCTGTAATGCTGGTTCTTATAAGACATTTCGTAAGAAAAGAAAGTTAGATAAAAATTTAAGATCCTATTGGGACTAGATTGTAAAATACCGTAAAACCTAGGCTTTTTATGAGATTATGAAAATAAATGGTCTCAAAATGGATGTACAGTGCTTCAGCAGGATTTGAAATGCTGAGATAGAAAAATCAAATTCTGCAAATATTTCACTCTTAAATAGCCATTTCGTATGGCTAAACTTATCAAATTTGGTAGTAATAAATGAAGATTCTAGTCACAGGTGGAGCCGGATTCATCGGCTCTGCTGTCATTCGCCATATTATCAACAATACTCAAGATAGCGTAATCAATGTCGACAAATTAACTTATGCAGGTAATCTTGAGTCGCTTGCTAGCGTAGATAAAGATGAAAGATACGCTTTTGAGCAAGTCGATATCTGCGATCGCGCTGAACTAGATAGAGTCTTCGATGAAAACAAGCCAGATGCAGTAATGCATCTCGCTGCAGAGTCGCATGTGGACCGTTCAATAACAGGCCCTGCTGACTTTATTCAAACCAACATCGTTGGTACTTACACCCTTCTTGAAGCGACTCGTGCATATTGGAACGAGCTATCTGCAGATAAAAAGAGAGCCTTTCGTTTTCATCATATTTCTACTGATGAGGTTTATGGCGACTTGCCTCATCCTGATGAAGTACAAAATTCAGACGAGTTACCTCTATTCACTGAAACCACTCCTTATGCTCCTAGTAGTCCGTATTCAGCATCAAAAGCTTCTAGCGATCATTTAGTTCGCGCTTGGTTACGTACTTATGGGCTGCCCACGATCGTAACAAATTGTTCGAATAACTACGGTCCATATCATTTCCCTGAAAAGCTAATTCCGCTAGTCATTCTCAATGCATTAGAAGGAAAACCATTACCTATCTACGGTAAAGGCGACCAGATCCGAGACTGGTTATATGTTGAAGATCATGCCAGAGCACTATATAAAGTCGTGACTGAAGGTGATGTCGGCGAAACCTATAATATCGGTGGTCATAACGAAAAGCAGAACTTAGAAGTTGTTCAGACAATTTGTTCAATTTTAGATGCCCTAGTTCCTAAACAGACTCCTTACTCTGAGCAAATCACTTATGTTACAGATAGACTCGGTCATGACCGTCGTTATGCGATCGATGCATCAAAAATGAGCAAAGAGCTGAATTGGAGCCCTGAGGAAACTTTTGAAACCGGATTAAGTAAAACTATCGAATGGTACTTAAGTAATCGAACATGGAGTAAACACGTTCAAGATGGGAGCTATCAAAGAGTGCGTTAAGACATTAATGCTTAATTGGATATTTTATTTCTAAGCATATCTACCATATAAAAGCTGAGGATTTATGAAAGGAATTATTTTAGCAGGTGGTTCAGGTACTCGTTTATACCCATTAACACGTGGTGTTTCAAAACAATTATTACCCATTTACGATAAACCAATGATTTATTATCCCTTGTCCACTTTAATGCTAGCTGGTATTAAAGAGATTTTGATCATTACTACTCCTGAAGACAACGAAGGGTTTAAGCGCCTTTTAGGAGATGGGTCAGACTTTGGAATAAATCTAAAATACGCTGTTCAATCGTCACCTGATGGATTAGCTCAAGCCTTCATTATAGGTGAAAAATTCATCGAAAATTCACCTGTATGTTTAATTTTAGGCGATAATATTTTCTACGGTCAGGGTTTTCCTACAACACTAGCAAGTGCAAAAAATCGCAAGAAAGGCGCTACAGTATTTGGATACCATGTAAAAGATCCAGAGCGTTTTGGTGTTATTGATTTCGATAAAGAAATGTGTGCCCTATCAATAGAAGAAAAACCAGTTAGCCCTAAATCCAATTATGCAGTTACAGGTCTCTATTTTTACGATAACTCAGTAGTTGAAAAAGCCAGAAAAGTAAAGCCTTCTGAGCGTGGTGAGCTAGAAATTACCAGTATCAACCAGATGTACCTAAACGAAGGAACACTGAATGTAGAACTCCTTGGTCGTGGATTTGCTTGGCTTGATACAGGTACTCATGAAAGCCTCCACGAAGCTTCTAACTTTGTCCAAACGATACAACATGTTCAAGGGCTTAAAGTTGCCTGTCTAGAGGAAATTGCATGGCGTAATGGTTGGTTGAGTTCAGAGCAATTGTATAAATCAGCTCAATCAATGCGCAAAAATGAATACGGTAATTACCTAATACAACTTCTAGACATAAAATGAGGCATAATAAACAGCAGGTAAAATCAGGACTTGTCTGGAGTGCAATAGACAGTTTTGGTAATCATGGTATTGGTCTGGTTATTACCCTAACACTTGCCAATATTCTAGGGCCGTCAGTTTATGGCCTAGTTGCAATGTTAGCAATTTTTATAGCTATTGCAAATGTTTTCGTAAACAGTGGTTTTAGTTCGGCTTTAATACGTAAAACAGATAGAAATGAAAAAGATTATGCTACAACCTTTTATTTTTCATTAGTGGTATCTTTAATTTTCTATGGGATTCTATTTTTAGCAGCTCCGTTTATTGCGAAGTTTTACAACCAGCCAGAATTAATAGTGCTGACACGGATAATAGCATTAACCATTGTTATTAATAGCTTTGCAATAATCCCTAGAACTAAGCTTGTTGTAGCATTAAACTTTAAAAAGCAAGCTAAGGCAAACTTTGTCGCACTAATAATAAGTGGATCTGCTGGGCTTACCATGGCATTTTATGGCTTCGGTGTTTGGACACTGGTTGCTCAGCAATTACTCTTAGTATTTATTGGCGTTTTCATGCTTAATATTTTATCTCCATGGAGGCCATCAGAAAAATTTTGTAAAAATGCTTTTAATGAACTATTTGGATTTGGCTCTAAATTATTAGCTTCAGGGCTGTTAGATACCATATATAATAACCTTTACGGCTTAATCATCGGTAAACAGTTTAGCGCAGCTCAACTCGGTATATTCAATCAAGCGAGTACACTATCGACATTACCTGCAACAACAATTACGAACGTTATACAAAAAGTTACCTATCCAATGTTAAGTGCAATTCAGGCTGATGAGAATAAGTTAGAAAAAGCATATCTAAAAACACTAAAAATATCGACTATGGTAATCTTTCCTGTAATGTTCGGTATCTGTATTATTGCTGAGCCATTAATTGACTTATTGTTAGGTCAAGAATGGCAAGATAGCGCACCTATGGTCAGTATATTAACAATGGCGTTTACACTTTATCCTATTCATGCAATTAACCTTAATATGCTGCAAGTAAAAGGTCGATCAGATCTATTCTTAAAGCTTGAGATTATAAAAAAAATAATAGCAACAATTGCACTAGTTGTAACTGTGCCAATGGGAATTGCCGCGATGTGCATTGGTATGGTCGTTACGTCCTATTTAGCTTTGTTTGTTAATACCTATTACACAGCAAAACTATCTAGCATTTCACAATTGGACCAATTTAAAGCCCTTTTGCCTATCGGATTAATAACAGCTATTGCAGCATTGATAGGGTATCAATTAGGTGCAGAAATAGAAATTAATTGGATGAAAATTATCATAATGCTGAGTAGTGCATTAACTGCATACATAGTACTAATAGTAGTTTTCCAAAAAACATTAGTAAGTGAAGTTAAAACACTATTAAAGGAGGCGTAAGTGATTGTATTAAATAGCCCAGTAAAACCAAACCTAAAAAAATTAAATAAGTTACTTGAACAAGTAAATGAAAATTCCTGGTATACAAACTTTGGCCCATTACATAGCGAGTTAACTGCAAAGTTAGAAGATTACTTAGGCGTAAAAAACCTTCTACTTACAAATAATGGAACTTCGGCACTGCAGGTGGCAGCAAAAGCTATAGGATCTCGAAATCTCCTCGCTACACCATTTAGCTTTGTCGCAACCGTGAGTGCATTCAAATGGCAGCATGATGAACTAGGATTTGCCGATATCGATAAAAAATCACTTAATTTATCACCTGAAGCCATTAGGCTCGCTTACCTTAAAGGCTGCAAAGCCGATACCGTTGTTGCGACGCATGTATACGGAAACCCTTGTGATGTGAAATCAATAGGTGAGTTAAGCGAGGAAAATAATTTCCAAATAATCTATGATGCAGCACATGCATTTGGTATTAAATTGGGTGAAGATTCTGTACTTAACTACGGAGATGCTAGTACGCTAAGTTTTCACGCAACTAAAATCTTCCATACCGTAGAGGGCGGCGCAATTGTCTTTAAAAATAGTGACAATTTCGATAGAGCTAAAGAGCTCATAAATTTCGGTATTAGGCAAGGTGGGAGGGTAGTTGACGTTGGTATTAACGCCAAGCTAAATGAATATCAAGCTGCAGTAGGCTTGGTAAACCTCGAAGAGATAGATAACATTCTTAACCACAGGAGCGAACTGTTTCATCAGTACTGTGAAGGGCTCAAGGGTGTTGTGGAGATACCACAATGGCACCCTCAGGCGAATACTAACGGAGCCTACATGCCAATACTGTTAGAAAATGGGAGACAAATGAAAACTGTTGCAAATAGTCTAAAGGCTAATAATATTCAATCGCGTAATTATTTCGAACCATCTTTAGACCAAATATTTGTTGATAGTCATAACTATGGAACTAAAAATAGTATAGCTGCGTCAGAGCGTATTTTGTGCTTGCCAATGCATGCCTATTTGACGTCATATGAAGTTTCATCTGTCATAGAGAAAGTCAAATGCTTAGTGTAACTATTTTTGGGGCATGAAAAATTACTAAGCACCTGATTTAGTCTTAATTAGGTTTAAGAGTTTTGTCGCATGATCAACGACTGCAATGAGTTGATAACAGGTGAAGATATTGCGATTCACGGTAAGCATTTATAACAGGGCAACTGTTTAGGGAGTTCTGCCAGGGGGAACGCATGAAAGCTTGGGAAGGTGCGAATAAGTCCCTAATATGAGATCATAGAGGCACAGTCCATCACAACGACCAACACCCATGAGCCAACAACTAACCTTTGCCGATAGTGAGTTTGCAAGCGTCGTCAGACTCGCAAAGAGATTTTCTTATCCTGGATGGAGAACCTGTTGCCGTGGTCTCAACTGCTCGAAGTCCCCAAAGTCGGCAACGGTCGCCGTCCTTATCCACTTGAGACAATGTTCTGCATTCATTGTATGCAGCAATGGTACAGTCTTAGTGACGAAGCGACCGAAGATGCGTTATACGAATTGCTTCAATGCGTCAGTTTGCACTATTGTCACTCGATAAAGCGATCCCTGACCGTACCACCATCATGAACTTTAGGCACTTGCTGGAAAAGCATAAACTCTCACGAAAATTATTCAAAACTGTTAATCAATGGCTGTCGGACTTGTGTGATGATGACGCAGGGAACGTTGGTCGATGCCACCATAATTGAAGCACCGAGCTCCACTAAGAATGAAAACAATGAGCGAGACCCAGATATGCATCAGACCAAGAAAGGCAACCAATGGCACTTCGGCATGAAAGCCCATATTGGTGTGGATGCCAAGAGGGGTCCCACTCATACGCTGGTCACCACAGCTGCCAACGAACATGATCTGAACCAATTGGATAATTTGCTTCACGATGAAGAGGAATTCGTTTCCGGCGATGCCGGTTATCAAGGTGCACAGAAACGGGAAGAATTGAAAGACACGAACTTGGAATGGCTGATTGCCGAGCGCCCCGGTAAAATCCGGGCACTGAAAAAGCACCCACGCAAGAACAAGACAATTATCAACATCGAATACTTAAAAGCCAGCATCCGAGCAAAGGTAGAACACCCATTCGGCTTCATCAAAGCACGCTACAAAGGGTTAATGAAAAATGACTCACAGTTGGCCATGTTATTCACTTTGGCAAACCTGTTTACAGTAAACCAGATGTTGCGACGACAACCAAGATCTGTCTGAAATCCGGGAATAGCCCGGAATAGGCCCAAGATTCGGCCTGAAATGCCCATTAATTGGCCGAATTTCGACATTGAGCGTTTATAATTTAGGCTAGTAAAGCAAATACTTAATGAAGACCTAAATTGTTGGACTTATTCGCGCTTTCCCTAGGTTGTCCGAATTCATTTGACCAGGTCAGATAACGGTGATGTCATAAGTTTATGAAATTTCGTAATTAGCAGTTGGTTAGCTACAATCACAGAATACTATTTATGCGGATCTATTTTGAATTGTGTAAATCAAAAATAACTAATTAATAAAATAGTTCCCATAATGAGTCAAATTGGTTACAAGAAAGAGAGTATGAGATGAGAAATAGCATTATTAAGTACCTGAGAGAGGCTTCTTTAAAGCATCCAGAAAATATTTGCATATCTGACGCAGATAATTCCCTTACCTATGGAGAAGTTGTTGCTAAGTCGTATGCAATATCAACTAAGCTAGAAGAACTTTACTGCAAGAACAAGCCTATTGTGGTATTTACGAAAAAATCGGTTAATGCATTAATGATGATTTTTTCAGCAACTATGGCTGGTGGGATTTACTGTCCGGTTGATATAGGCTCACCGAAAGAGCGCTTAACCAAAATCTTAACAAGTCTTGGGAACTGCATCGTTTTATATGATAACGCATCTCAAAAAATGCTTGAATCCTTGGAATTAGATGATTTGCTAATATGTATCAATATCGACAACATAGAGACTGCAACGTTAACAACTCAACTTATTTGGGTTGAAGTAGATATACGCACACAATCAGTGATTGATAAAGACCCTTGCTACATCATATTTACATCTGGTTCTACAGGGGTGCCTAAGGGGGTTACCATCTGTCATGCAAGTGTTATCGATTATATTGATTGGGCTAATTCAGTCTATAGTGTCAATCAAACTGATGTTATCGGTAGTCAAGCTCCGTTGTTCTTCGATAACTCTACATTAGATATTTATCTTGCACTGTCTAATGCAGCTGAGCTACATGTTATTCCTGAAAGTGTATTCATATTTCCCCAAAAAACATTGGAATACCTTAACGGTAAAAATATTACTACTATTTTCTGGGTTCCGTCGTTGTTGGTGAATATTGCTAACTTGAAGCTATTAGATAAACTTCAGTTACCATATTTGAGAAATATATTGTTTGCCGGTGAAGTGATGCCTGCTAAAACAATTAGGTATTGGTTAGATAAACACCCAGAAGCTCATTATTCAAACCTTTATGGACCAACAGAGATAACGGTAGACTGTACATATTATGACGTACCATTAGACTGGACTGGGGATAACCTTCCTATAGGCATTCCTTGCAATAACTCTGGAGTTCTAATTCTTGATGAACATAACCAACTGAGTGAAGAGGGGGAAATGTGCGTTCGAGGTTCTAGTCTGGCATTAGGTTATTGGGCTGACTCAGAAAAAACAGAAGAAGTATTTGTCCAAAATCCACTTCATGCTAACTACAATGACCAGATTTACAGGACAGGCGATCTAGTTAAACGTATTGATGGACTTATCTATTATATCGGTCGTAAAGACTTTCAAATCAAACACAACGGCTATCGTATTGAACTTGGTGAAATTGAAACTCAATTGATGGAGTTAGAATCCACGGAGCACTGTGTTGTTGGTTATCTTCCTGAAAAGAAAATGTTATATTCGTTTATACAATGCAGTAGCGAGGTGTCGGAAGTCGAAATAAAAGTGGCATTAATAAAATACTTACCTAAATATATGATTCCAAATAAAATCTGGATCGTGCAAGAAATGTTGTTTACACCTAACGGCAAGCTAAATAGAAAAGCTTATGCAGAGAAAGCATTGCAAGAATTAATATAGGTTAATATAGTCGTATGAATGAAAAAATTATAGCTATCTTGAATTCAATGAAGCCAGAACATGAGTTTGTAAAAGATACTGAATTATTTGAGTCGGGCATGTTGGATTCTTTTGATCTGTTGGTATTAGTTAGTGAAATGGAAGCACAACTCGGTCTTTCCATTCCTGGGGAAGGCTTAGTCCCAGAGAACTTTGTCTCACCGCAAGTTATTAGTGAGTATTTAAAGACTATTCAAGGTTAACTTATGAAAAGTAATATTGGCAACATCTCATTAAAAGGGATATTGGCAGCCGTACCTAGGCATGTTTCAAACTTTGATGATGAGATAAAAAACTATTCACATACTGAACAGAGTTCAAAAAAGCTTAAAAAGTTGATGGGTTATGATCAGCATCATATAGTGTCTAAAGAAACTGCCTTAACTGACATGATTATCCCATTGTTAGAAGAGTTACCAGTGACATTGGGCTGCAGCTATAAGGACATAGATGCTATTTTTGTGGTAACTCAAACTCCAGACTACCCAATCCCTTCTACGGCTTCTATTTTGCATGGTGCTTTTGATTTTAAAACGGATTGCTATTGCATCGATATCAATGACGGTTGTAATGGGTATATTCGAGGCTTATTTGAAGCTTCAAGCTTAATTCGCAACAGTGATGCTAAAAAGGTATTGTTGATAGCTGGTGATGTTTTAAGCCGTAAGGTATCACTGAAGGATCGTAATTCGTACCCTCTTATTGGTGATGCAGTTACCGTAACTCTAATTGAAAAAAGATCAAAGTGCGTCAATGCTCCTCTTGAAATTAAACATGACGGTAAAGGAGCTAAAGCGCTAATGATACCGTCTGGAGGTATGGTGCGGACATGCTCACTGGAGACAGCTATACTTGCAGAAGATACTGAAGGAAATTGGCGATCCCCAGAGCAATTGGTTATGCAGGGGAGAGATGTTTTTACGTTCACCCAGACAACCGTAATTAATTTCATCAAGGAATTTGTCAACACGCACTCCAAATTAGAAGAAATTGATTTATTTTTCTTTCACCAAGCGAATAAATTTATCTTGGATAGATTTCGAACTGCACTGAAAGTGAACGAAGAGCAGTTACCATCTGAAGTGATTGCTAAATATGGCAATTCATCTTCAGCAACGGTTCCAATGTCCATAGTGTTATCGTGGGGGAATCATTCTGGTTTCTTAGGTAAAAAGGCGCTATTGTCTGGTTTTGGCATAGGCTTGAGTTGGGGCGCTGCTCTGATTGAAATGAACGAACTTGCTGTATGTAAACTAATTGAGATGGATGTATAAAATGGTAAATTTTTTAGAAGAACTAGCTGAAATTTTAGAACTAGATGTAAAAGAGCTTACGCCTGAATTTGAATACCAAGAAGCTGAAGCGTGGGACTCTCTAGCTCAACTAACTCTCATGGCATTATTCGCTGATGAATATCAAATCGAAATAAATAGCAGTGATCTAAATGAAAGAAAAACTGTTGGCCAGCTCTTAGCTCTACTCCCTCAATAATGCTATGAAAAAGACAGTTCTCATCACAGGAGCTACTTCTGACATTGGTCTGAGTATTGCTCAAAAACATGTATATGAGGGAAACTTTGTTGTGCTTTTAGGGCGCGACGAAGAAAAGCTCCAATCAGTAGTGGGGTTATTAGGTGAAGATTCCTGTGCTCATTATGTTTGGGACTTGAATGCTCTCTACTCATTAAAACCTTTGTTAAAAGATATTGTTAGTAAGCATGGGAAGTTAACAGATCTTATATGTGCAGCGGGCTACCATAAGGTTCAACCTTTGAAATTAATTTCAAATGAAGAACTTATGTTAATGATGCAAACAAACGTGCACAGTCATCTGATGCTCTGTCAGCTATTTTCGAATAGTTTGTATTCAAATAAGATGCAAAACAGAAGTGTGACTATGATTTCTAGTATTGCACATTTTGTAGGTGAACCAGGCTTAGTGGCATATTCCGCTGCAAAAGGGGCCCTTATTTCTGCAAGTAAGTCTTTAGCAAGGGAATTAGCCCCACGTAACATTCGTGTGAATACTATTTCCCCAGGATGGGTTGAGACTAAACATACAAAAGACGTGGCTAACACACTAGGAAACGCGGCACTAGAGAAGTTACATAGCCTTTATCCATTGGGTTTAGGGACGCCGAAAGATGTCGCTGACGCATGTTATTTTTTAAGTAGTGATGCTTCACGATGGATTACTGGTTTGGACTTGGTTATTGATGGAGGACGTAGTGTCTAAACTAAAGTTTGAAACTGTTATTATTATTGGTTTTGGAAAAATAGCTCAAGACGTTGCTTCCATACTTGTTCAATATGGTGTAACACTAAAGATATTGCAGACAGAGTTACCCCCTTTTTCAACGCTAGAATCTTTTGCTAAAAAAGAGAAAATTATTTATGCGTTTAAAAAAACAAAAAAGGAAATTGAATCAACTTTATTTGATTGGTTGTCAGGAAACACATTGGTTATAAGTGCGAATAATAACTATTTATTTAAAGATAACCTTATTTCTCGTGATGATGTGAAAATTATTAATTTTCATAATGCACTTTTACCTAACTTAAGAGGAAGGAATGCTCCAAGTTGGGCAATTCATCATCAATTGTGCGAAACTGGAGTGACTTGGCATTATGTTGATGAGGGTGTAGACACTGGGGCAGCGATTGCTTTTGATAAAGTTAAGATCGGTGATCATGATAGGGCCTATCAAGTTGCCCATAAATGTATGCAAGCAGGTTTAGATGCATTTTCAAATTTCATTACTGAACTGTTGGAAAAGGGCTCTGTGCCCTGTCAGGAAAAGTACCCGTTAGAGCATGACTATTTGTATTTATCTAGGGATATTCCAAATGGTGGAATTCTGAGGGAATCTCACTCTATTCATGAGAATTATAGGATACTAAAAGCTTTGGATTATGGACCTTTTGACGTTTTTCCTAAAGCAGAGATTACTTATAAAGGAATGCGCTATCTAATTCTTTCTTTTCTTTATATTAAACTTCCGACAAGTGAGTTATTAGAAAGCTCGGAAAATTGCGTTGTCTTACAAGATGATTTTAGTGCTTTAAAGTTGAAAGTGAAAATTAAGTAGAGATAAATAATGTCGAATCCAATTGTAATCTTTGGAGCCAGCGGCTTAGCTGCTGAAATCTATAGCTGGATGCAAGATCTACCTGATATGCGAGATCGCTTCTTGTGCTTTTGCGTTACAGATGAATATTACTCCCAGAAAACTGAACTTTATGGTCACGAAGTAAAGTCACTATCTATGATGGAACACGTGAAAACCTTTGACTTTATTCTCGCTTTTGGTGGAGAAGGCCGAGCTCGTGCGAAAATAGCGCAAGAGTTAGAAAATAAAGGCGGGAAGTCAATTCGTTTTATTCATTCAAGCGTTGTACTGAGTCCATTTGCATCAATTGGAAAAGGTGTTGTTATTAACCCAAACTGTAGTATTTCGCCAGGTGTTATTATTGGTGACTACACTCTGATTAACTGCAATTGTGCCATAGGACATGATGCTATAATTGGCCGATACACATCTTTACTTGGAAGTAATACAATTAATGGATTTGTAGAAGTGGGTGACAGAGTACTAATTGGTTCCGGAGCAACAATACATCCTAAAGTTAAAATAGCAGATGATGCGATAATTGGTATGGGATCAGTTGTATTTACAAAAGTACGCTCTCATTCAACAGTTTTAGGCAATCCAGCTAGGAAGATATGAGAATGTCGTTAGGGTATATGACAGATAGAAGTTAGATTGAAATTGGCTTTTGGACACATTATTTCAAGATGATAAGCAGAAAATGTATGATGATAGTGCCAGTATTCTGGCTATTTTAAGGTGTTGGGTATTAAATCTAGTGAAACTACATCCCGCTAAAACAAGACAAAATCAGAAATTCAATCGAGCCTGTTGGAGTGATGATTTCAGGGAACAGATTATTTCGACGCTGGTCAAAAAGTGTAATCAGCCCCTGCTTCGTAATCGGTTGTGATTTTATTTAAAGGTTATCATATACTTATCTTAAGACTAAAAAGGTAAGTCAGGTAGGACTATCTAATATTATATTTTTAGTTATAGAGCATTAAAATTCTCGATTATAAAGAATATTAAAAAACATTAATTTATCTTTATGATCTTCTATGTTAATTTATTTAATAATTAATTTTTTGGTACTT
This sequence comes from Shewanella alkalitolerans, assembly GCF_019457575.1. Lineage (NCBI taxonomy): Bacteria > Pseudomonadati > Pseudomonadota > Gammaproteobacteria > Alteromonadales > Shewanellaceae > Shewanella > Shewanella alkalitolerans. The sequence goes on from NZ_CP080422.1 coordinate 1,561,402, forward strand.
ATGAATCATCGAAATATAGACCTTTCTTATGTGTGTTCACCCTCTGAATCTGAAATAACAAAGCACTGGATAAGTAATCGAGTTAAGGTGTCAATAATTTGCACTGCTTTTAATCACTTTCACTATATCGAATCTGCGCTTAATGGTTTTTTAAACCAAGTAACTGATTTTCCATTCGAGGTGATTATTAATGATGATTGCTCTACGGATGATACCCTGAGAATTATTGAAGAATATAGAGAAAGCTATCCAAATATCATAAAGGTGATAAAGCACGAGATGAATCAACACTCGCAAGGAATCTCGCCTCTTTATTATTTACTTCCAGAGGTTCGTGGGGATTATGTTGCTATTTGTGAAGGTGATGATTATTGGATAAATGCAACTAAATTGCAAAAGCAGTTTGACTGTTTAGAAGAAACATCTTCAATGCTTTGTATTCATTCAGCCTTTATGCTAGAAGGTGAGAACGTTAAAGATAATCCTAATTGGGAGTTTCCCTCAAATGAATATAATCTTGTGGATATATTTAGGCATCCAGGACAGTTTTCTCCAACATCGTCTTATTTTATGAACGCTAAGCTTTTTGATAATCTCCTTTTGAAAGACATTGTTAATAAGCCTGGTGTTGGAGATTTCTTTATTGAATTCTTCTCCGCCATAGACGGTAAATCCATAATGGCGTTCAATGAAAAGTTTAGCGTTTATCGTACGTTATCTATTAACTCCTGGAGTTTACAAAATAATTCTGATGTAAATAAAAAGCTCGAAAATACGAATCTTTTCTTGAATAAATTAGATAATGTAAAGCTTTCAGTATCAGAGTATGAAGTAGGGCTACTTAATATTAAAATTGCTCAAGAGTTGCAAGATGTTTTTGTCAGCTTGCTACGTAAAAGAAAGTATTTAAGGGCGTGTTTGTTTATTTGGGATGTTAAAAGTAGTTTCGGTTTGATGTTATTTGTTAAGAGATTGATAGGAAAATTGTGATTTGAAGATTTCTCTTTTTTTCATCGGTATAGTATGGCTTTTTAGTATAGTTGGGAATATTTATTTTGAACTAGGATATAAGCCTTTATCTTTAATAACGGTATCTGTGTTTTTTTATGTTCCATTTGTTTTATTAATCCTATCATTTTTACTACCTAGTAAACGTGTAATTCTGAGCAAAAATTCTGTTCCTTCGATTAAATTAAAAAGGTTAGTTGACTTTTCGTATATTTTTTGTCTGATTTTTATTTTTTTTGTTGTTGTGAAATCCGATGTGTTGAAATTATCCTTTTATGATTATTTCTTGCTCAGGAGAGGCGGGGAAGTTGATGGTGGCGGCTCAATAACTGGTTACGGTTTTATAGATACAATGCTAACATTGATAATATATCCAATATTAGTTAGCCTTACACTAATTCAAATAGCATTTGTTAGTGTTACTGATCAGGTTGAAAAATCTAGATTTTTATTGTTAATATTGTTGATGTTATCGTATACTTATGTTTTGCAGGTCAACTATCCTATCTTCTTTTTTATTTTAGTTATCTTCTTTTTTATAATTAATAATGTTGGTGTTAAGGGCACGATTGTAAATAGGAATGTCCTCAAGGTTTTTTCTTTTTTCTTCATTCTTCTTTTTCTAATACTAGCTTCTGCTGTTAATAGATATGGCTCGTTTGATTTGGTTGGCATTCTTTTTTATTATCCAGCAACATACTTTACAATTGGACCATCAATATTTGATATTAACTTAAATAATCCTCAGTCCCTTCTTCATGATTCAACATATGGAATAAATCTTTTAGGTCAACTACTACTGCCGTTGAAGTATTTATTTTCTATTGTAGGTTTCGAATCTGATTACTTTACACCTGCATCAATTCAGAATGTCACATATCTTAATGAAAAAATCAATATTAGTGAATCAGGGATAAAAAACGTTAATGCTTTTGGTACTGTTCTTTTTTCTTGGTATAGGGATTTTGGATTATTTGGTGTTTTTATTTCTCCTATTGCATATGGTTTATGTGTTTGGTATTTGTCAACGCGAGTAGATATATTTTCTATCGCTTGTTTTTACCTCTTATTATGTAATGGTATTATGGGATTAACTGTTAGTCCTTTAGATCAAGCACATTTTACTCTTGTTTTTATTATTTTGTTTATATTGTCATGGAGGTTTAAATGGAAAAGTTTAGGGTGCTAATAAAATCAATAATTTTGACATTGTTTTACAGTTTTAAAAATTTTTTTTCTCGTAATAGAATAGCGTATAGTAATAATGGTGTAGTTGTTTCACTGACTACATATGATCAACGTATTAACTCTGTATTTTTAACTATTGAAAGTTTAATAAACCAAAAAAGGATGCCATCTCACATTGTTTTATGGCTTTGCAACGAAGATATTATAAATGGATTGCCCTCCACCCTTATTAGGTTGAAAAATAGAGGTCTTGAAATACGTATAGTTGAAAGTAATATTCGATCTTATAAAAAGCTTTCATATTTCTGCCTTCATAGTAATGATTTTAATTTTGATTTTGTTGTTACAGTTGATGATGATGTATTTTATCCATCATATTGGTTAGATAAACTCTATTTGAAAGCATCTTCTAACCCTAAATCTATTTGTTGCTATAGAGGTAAATCAATTAAGTTTAATAATGATAGTGTAGACAATTATCTAAATTGGTCATCTGAGTCTGATGTATGCAATTCAAATCCATTTCTTTTGATGCCAACAGGCGTTTCAGGAGTGTGCTATCCAAAAGGGGTTATAACATCTGAGTTTTATGATTTTGATGGGATTGAAAAGTTTTGTAAATATGCTGATGATGTTTGGTATAAACTTTGTTCTATTAAAAATAACTATGACGCTAAACTAGTTTTAACAGATAACATTCACTTTACTCCTGTTCTAACTAGCTTGGCAAAAGGATTAGAGGTCTATAATGTACAGAATGGCTTAAATGAAAAACAATTCAACGATTCAATGAATTATCTAGAAGTAATAAAAAATGACTTTTACAAATAAACATATTAATATTCTTTACCTCCATCAATATTTTGCTACTCCTGAGTCAAATGCAGGAACACGCTCTTATGAGATGGCAAAGTTCTTAGTTGCTAAAGGTCACTCGGTTACGTTTGTTACATCTTCGGCTTATTTGTCTAATAATTACATTTTAAACGCTGGTTGGAATGAAATTGTAATTGATGGTATTAACCTGCATGTTTTACATTTATCTTATTCGAATAAAGATTCGTTTATGAAGCGAATCTTTAAGTTTTTGAAGTTTTCGTGGCAATCTACACTAAAGTCTCTAAGTATTAAGAGTGATGTCGTTTTCGCGACAAGCACCCCGTTAACGATAGCTATACCAGGATTGATCTACTCCAAAATCAAAAAAATTCCATTAGTTTTTGAAGTACGAGATTTATGGCCTGAATTGCCAGTAGCTGTCGGTGCCATTAAAAATCCGCTAGTGATTAAGTTAGCTGAGTGGCTTGAAATATATACCTATAAAAATTCAACGCGACTAATAGGTCTTTCACCTGGAATGTGTGATGGCATTACTCGTCACGGTATTGGCAAAGATAAAGTGACTTTAGCTACAAATAGTTGTGATACAAAGCTCTTTGATGTTGATAAATCTATTGGAGAAAATTATAAAACTACTCAATTATCTTTTTTAAATGGAAGAAAGTTAGCTGTTTATACTGGTACTTTTGGATTAATAAACAATGTTGGATATCTCGCTGAGTTGGCCCATTGGATGCTAGAGGTCGATGATCAAGTTTGTTTTTTAGCAATTGGTGACGGTATGGAAAAGCAGATGGTTATTGACAAAGCGACAGAGTTAAATGTTCTGAATAAGAACTTATATATATTGCCTCCAGTGCCTAAAACAGAAATAGTTGAGTTGCTATCTGCCGCGGACATATCTATTTCGTTATTCGGTCCGGTGTCTGAAATGTGGCATAACTCAGCAAATAAACTTTTCGATGCATTGGCTTCCTCTACACCTATTGCTATTAATTATGGCGGCTGGCAAAAAGACTTTATTGAAGAATACCAATGTGGATTGGTTTTAGACCCTTTGGATCATCTCAAGTCAGCTAAAAGTTTGTCTTTATTTCTTAATGATAAAGAGTGCTATCAGAATGCAACTATGCAGTGTCACTATTTAGCTTACAATAAGTTTTCGCGGGCTATGATGGCTGAACGTATAGAAAAAACTTTACTGGAGGCGATTAATGATAAAACGCTTATTTGATATAATCATTTCTTCAATTGCTTTAATAGTTTTCTCTCCTATTCTGTTATTTGTAGGACTGTTGGTTTCTCAAAAACTAGGTAAACCTGTTTTATTTAAACAAAAACGCCCTGGGTTAAATGGTAAGCCTTTTGAAATGTTGAAATTTCGCACTATGGGAGATGCGATTGATAGTGCAGGTAATCCATTGCCTGATCATTCACGCATGACGCCATTTGGGGAAAAACTTCGATCTACAAGTTTAGATGAATTACCTGGACTGGTTAATGTATTAAAAGGGGATATGTCTTTAGTCGGTCCTCGCCCTCTGTTGATGCAGTATTTACCCCTCTACAACAAACGCCAAGCGATACGACATAATGTTCGTCCTGGGATTACTGGTTGGGCACAAGTAAATGGTCGTAATGCTATTAGCTGGGAACAAAAATTTGAGTTCGACGCTTGGTATGTTGAAAATAGAACTTTCTGGTTTGATATCAAAATTTTACTTTTAACAGTGAAAAAAGTTTTATTTAAAGAAGGTATAACTGCTGATGGACATGTAACGATTGAACCATTCAAAGGCACTAGAAATGAGTAGCTGTGCAATACTTGGAGCGAGTGGACATGGCAAAGTTATTGCCGAATTAGCTGAACTCAATGGTTTTAAAGAAATCACTTTTTTTGATGATAGATGGCCAGAGTTGCAACAACTTGAACATTGGTCTGTGTGTGGTGATACCTCAGTTTTAATTACTTCGGTTAACAAATATGATCTGGTTGTTGTTGCAATAGGTAATAATTCAATAAGGCTGGAAAAAAACCACCAATTAAAGAATGCTGGTGGTAAGCTCTCTGTGTTAGTTCACCCATCTGCAGTCGTAAGTAAATATGCTAGTTTAGGGGATGGGACTGTTGTAATGGCTAATGCAGTAATTAACTCATTTACTGACATTGGTGAAGCTTGCATCATTAATACAAGTTCTACAATAGATCACGATACGGTTGTTGATGATGGGGTGCATGTTAGTCCTGGTGCAAATTTAGCTGGCGGTGTGAAAATCGGCGCTAATAGCTGGATTGGCATTGGTGCACAGGTTAAGCAACTTGTGGTAATCGGTGAAAATGTGATTGTTGGTGCTGGTTCCACTGTTTTACATGATGTTTTAAACGATCAAATTGTGGTTGGTACTCCAGCTCATTCAATTACTTCAAGTCATTAAATTACTTTAGATTTTTAAGATTTTGGAATAAATAATGTTAAATACTAATTTTTCTCCGTGGCCTTCTTTTACCCAATTAGAAGCTGATGCTGTAAATCGTGTACTATTGTCCAATAAGGTCAATTATTGGACAGGAGAAGAATGTCGTCATTTTGAAACTGAATTTTCTGCTTGGTGTGGTTGTGATTATGCCATTGCCTTAGGTAATGGTACTTTAGCCCTTGACTTGGCTCTAAAAGCATTAGGTATTGCTGGCGGTGATGAAGTTATTAGTACTCCTCGCACATTTTTAGCTTCTGTATCATCGATTGTGACGGCTGGAGCAACCCCCATTTTTGCTGATGTTGATTTAAATAGCCAAAACATTACGGCTGAAAGCATCGAGGCCGTTTTAACACCTAAAACCAAAGCCGTGATTGTTGTTCATCTTGCTGGTATGCCAGCAGAGATGGATGCAATAATGGCATTATCTGCCAAACATGGTTTTTATGTCATTGAAGATTGCGCTCAGGCGCACGGTGCGAAATACAAAGGTCGTAGCGTAGGTACCATTGGTCACCTCGGTGCTTGGTCATTTTGTCAGGATAAAATCATGACTACCGGCGGTGAAGGTGGCATGGTGACGACTAATGACAATGCGCTTTGGTCTGCCATGTGGTCTTATAAGGATCATGGCAAAAGCTTTGATGCTATCTATAATCGTGAACACCCACCTGGGTTTAGATGGTTACATGAAAGTTTTGGCACCAATTGGCGCATGACTGAAATGCAAGGTGCTTTAGGTCGAATTCAGTTAACTCGTATGCAAGATTGGACTACAAAACGCCAAGCCAATGCCAAAGCGATTGATACAGCAGTAGCAGACCTTAATGTAGTTAGAACAGTTAGAGTTCCAGACTATATAGAGCATGCAGAATATAAGCATTATATGTTTGTTCGACCAGAAAACTTAGCTGAAGGTTGGTCTCGGGATCGAATCATTGATGAAATAGTTGCTGCAGGTGTGCCAGCTTATCAAGGAAGTTGCTCTGAAGTTTATCTTGAAAAAGCGTTTGATAATACGCCTTGGCGACCAAAAGAGCGTTTACCTAATGCTGTTGAGTTAGGGGAAACAAGCTTAATGTTTTTAGTTCATCCTACGTTAACCCAAGCCGAAATTGATAAATCATGTCAAGTTATTAGGCATGTCTTGTTACAGGCACAAAAGTAATTAATTGAGGTTGTAAGAGATAATGAAAATTGCAGTTGCTGGCACCGGATATGTAGGTTTATCAAATGCTATGCTTTTGGCACAAAACCATGAAGTTGTCGCGGTTGATATCGTTCCAGAAAAAGTAGCGATGCTTAATGAAAGAAAATCACCAATTTTTGATGTTGAAATTGAAGATTTTTTAGCTAATAAGTCGCTCGATTTTAAAGCTACGCTTGATAAAGAAGTGGCATATAAAGACGCAGAATATGTCATTATCGCGACACCTACTGATTATGATGTTGAAACCAATTATTTCAATACATCATCTGTAGAGGCGGTAATTAAAGATGTGATGGACATAAACCCTAATGCTGTTATGGTTATTAAATCAACTGTGCCAGTGGGTTATACTGCTCGCATTAAAGTAGAGTTGAGATGTGAAAATTTAATCTTTTCACCTGAGTTTTTACGTGAGGGTCGTGCGTTATACGATAACTTACATCCGTCTCGTATTATTGTTGGTGAGCGCTCTGAACGGGCTCAAGTGTTCGCAAACCTTTTGGTAGAAGGAGCGGTAAAAGAAAACATAGAAGTCCTCTTTACAGACTCTACAGAAGCAGAAGCCGTTAAATTATTTTCTAATACCTATTTAGCGCTTCGTGTTGCTTATTTTAATGAGCTAGATTCTTATGCTGAATCGCATGGTTTAGACTCACGTCAAATTATTGAAGGTGTGGGTTTAGACCCACGAATTGGCAATCATTATAATAACCCATCGTTTGGTTATGGTGGTTATTGTTTGCCTAAAGACACGAAACAATTACGTGCTAATTATGCTGATATCCCTAACAACATCATAAGCGCGATTGTTGAATCTAATACCACGCGTAAAGACTTTATTGCTGAATCAATTTTAAAGCGTAAACCCGATCGTGTTGGTATTTATCGACTAATTATGAAGGCGGGTTCTGATAATTTTAGAGCGTCAAGTATTCAGGGCATTATGAAGCGTTTGAAAGCAAAAGGCATTGAAGTGGTTGTGTATGAGCCTGTTTTACATGAAGATGAATTCTTCCACTCTAAAGTGATTAAATCACTAGAAGACTTTAAAGCAAGCTGCGATGTGATTGTGTCAAATCGGATGGTGGATGAAATCCGTGACGTTGCAGATAAAGTTTATACGCGTGATTTATTTGGCTCTGATTAGTATTCATTGTCAGCTCATAAAAAAAATTGTTAGCTCAAAAGTAGAACATTGACTCCTATCTATTGGGAATTACACTGCATTGTCTTGGTTTAGCCACAATGTTGGCAACGCAAATCGTCTCAGTTTGCTAAAAAACGTGATCCAGTGTCTCATGGGTGGAATTTGTTCCCCAAAATCGATAGCTTCAAGTGTCCTCAAGGGCGAGTTGTTCGTTACTACTTGGAGTCTGTATGCTTTCGTAATAAGCTTCGATGGTGATCCCTATGGCACGATTGATGTGATAACATAAGTGCCTTTGCGGTTTTATTGTGGTCGAGTCCCGTACTTTAAGATGTAGTACATTATGAACTTAAATATTTTGGAGCGAAAAATGGATTTTTTGCAAAGCTTGTTTGGTTTGAAACGCACGCAAAAGCGTGTCGTTAGTCTTATCATTGATGCATTATTTCTCAGTTTTGCGTTTTGGGCCGCATTGCTCGTGCGCATCGATGACATTGCTGTGCTGGCCAATTCTCAATACTGGCTGCTACTTTTTATCGTTGTGCCTTTGAGCTTAGTGGGTTTTGCAAAGCTAGGGTTGTATCGAGCGGTATTGCGCTACATGGGGTTGCAAGCCCTTACGGCGATCGGATTCGGGGTGATGCTTTCAACCATCATGCTGGTGCTTTTTGCGTTTTATGTTGATGCGCAACTGCCGCGAACTGTACCAATAATTTATGCTGCATTTTCATTAGTGTTTATCGGTGGCACCAGGGCAATAGTGCGCTCTATGGTGGGGTCTGGCATGAAGCGTGTCGGGGAACCGGTCATTATTTATGGCGCGGGTGTCAGTGGCAGACAGTTATTAACTGCTCTGGTACAAAGCCATGAATATTATCCGTTTGCGTTTGTTGATGATGATGAAACGCTTCACGGCACAGTTATCCAAGGGGTTCATGTTCATTCTCCTTCTATCATTCGCAAGTTAATCAAGCAAAAAGCTGCGACCAAAATCTTACTCGCTATTCCAAGTGCATCGCGCTCTCGTCGCCAAGCCATTCTGGAACAGTTAGAGTCTTTAGCCGTACAAGTGCTTACCTTGCCTGCCATGGCTGATCTGGTCAGTGGCAATAAGCTTTATAGCGACATTAAAGAAGTTGAAATTGATGATTTGCTCGGTCGCGATTGTGTGACGCCTAGAGCTGATCTGTTGGCAGCTAATATTCGTCACAAAGTGGTGATGGTGACCGGGGCCGGCGGGTCAATCGGTTCTGAGTTGTGCAGGCAGATCCTAAAGCAGTCACCTAAGAAATTGGTGTTGTTTGAATTGTCTGAGTTCGGCCTCTATTCCATTGAGCGTGAGCTTAATGCCATGGCAAAAGAGTTATCTCTTGATGTGAAGATCTATCCCATGATGGGTTCTGTACAGCGAGAGAATCGTGTTCAAGCTGTGATGGAAGCTTTTGAGGTGCAAACGGTTTATCACGCCGCAGCCTATAAGCATGTCCCCCTTGTCGAGCATAACGTTGTTGAAGGTGTTCGTAACAACGTGTTTGGTACTTTATACACTGCTCGCGCTGCTATTGCAGCAAATGTTGAAACATTTGTGTTAGTGAGTACTGATAAGGCTGTTAGGCCAACTAATGTGATGGGGACAACGAAGCGTATGGCCGAGTTAGTCCTTCAGGCATTAGCGGATAAAGGAAGTGCTACTCGTTTTTGTATGGTTCGATTTGGTAATGTTTTGGGCTCTTCTGGGTCTGTTGTGCCGCTATTCAGAAAGCAGATCGCAAACGGAGGCCCTGTTACAGTAACGCATCCAGAAATTACCCGTTTCTTTATGACCATACCTGAAGCTTCTCAGTTGGTGATTCAAGCCGGTGCTATGGGCAAAGGCGGGGATGTCTTTGTGTTAGATATGGGCAAGTCAGTGAAGATCGTTGATTTGGCCACTAAGATGATTCGTCTGAGTGGTTTTGAAGTCAAAGATGATAATCATCCTGACGGTGATATAGCCATTGAGTTTTCAGGTTTGCGTCCAGGTGAGAAGCTCTATGAAGAGTTACTGATTGGCGACGACGTGACCGGTACTGAACATGAGCGCATCATGACGGCCAATGAGGCCTTTTTAAATTGGGCTGAACTTGAAGTGATCTTGGCGCGTTTAGACAAAGCGTGTCATGAATTCCAGCATGAAGTGATTAGAGACATTCTTCTTTCTACGCCAACAGGTTTTAGTCCGACTGATGGTATTTGTGATTTAGTCTGGTTACAGAAAAATCATGATAGTAATAACAATGGGGTTAAGGACAACAAGGTCATTCCTCTGGTTTCTTAATTTTTTCTGTTAGTTCAATGAAACTCCTTATTATTTGGGGAGTTTTCTTTTTCGAGTATTATTATGAAAGTTGTTATTCCCGTAGCTGGACTTGGTACCCGTATGCTTCCAGCAACCAAAGCTATCCCAAAAGAGATGCTTCCGCTTGTTGATAAGCCACTTATTCAATACATAGTAAATGAGTGTGTTGCAGCCGGTGTGAAAGAGATTGTATTGGTAACGCATGCCAGTAAAAACGCTATCGAAAACCATTTTGATACCTCATACGAGCTAGAGTCGACGCTTGAGAAGCGTGTAAAGCGCCAGCTGCTTGATGAGGTGCAATCAATTTGCCCTAAAGATGTAACAATTATGCATGTACGTCAGGGGGAGGCTAAGGGGCTTGGTCATGCAGTACTCTGTGCTAAACCTTGCATAGGTAATAACCCTTTCGCAGTAGTATTGCCTGATGTGATCTTGGATGAGTATAGTGCCGATCAAAGCTCGGAAAACCTGGCGGCGATGATCAAACATTATAAGGCGTCTCAAGCTAGCCAGATCATGGTCGCGCCAGTGGCTCTAGATGAAGTAAACAAGTATGGGATTGCCGATTGTGGCGGCGTGGATATCGCACCTGGCGAATCATCAGTTGTAAAGGCGATGGTCGAAAAGCCGGCCATTGATGAAGCGCCATCTAATCTTGCCGTTGTGGGTCGTTACGTCTTGTCAGAAAAAATTTGGGATTTGCTGGCTAAAACACCCGCTGGTGCTGGAGATGAGATCCAATTGACAGACGCAATCGACATGTTGATTGAATCTGACACTGTCGAAGCCTTCAATATGACAGGTAAGTCTCACGATTGTGGCGACAAGCTTGGTTATATGGCAGCCTTTGTTGAATACGGCCTGCGCAACGAAAAGCTGGGTAAAGAGTTTCGTCAGCAGTTAGAGAATCTGCTCGCACGATAATCTTACTTTAAGATTTAATGCCCACTTTGGCTTGCTAAAGTGGGCATTTTTCATTTCAGGGTAGTGTATTATCTATTGAGAGCGTTAAGTTAACACCAAATGAGAGGGATATAATGAAAGGTATTTTATTAGCCGGTGGTACTGGTACGCGATTATATCCCATCACACGTGGCGTATCTAAGCAGCTGCTACCAGTGTATGACAAGCCAATGATCTATTATCCGCTCTCTGTTCTTATGCTGGCGGGTATCCGTGATATTTTAATCATTACGACTCTTGAAGAGCAGATGCTATTTCAGCGCTTACTCGGCGACGGCAGTAATTTTGGGATTTCGCTTTCCTATCAAGTACAGTCAAAACCTGAAGGGATTGCACAGGCTTTTATCATTGCCGAGGAGTTTATTGGTAACGACAGCGTGTGTCTGGTGCTGGGTGATAATGTGTTTTATGGGCAGGGGTTCAGTCTCACACTGAAACAGACAGTAGCTGACCTCAACAATGTAGATTCAGTAGGAGCGACTATCTTTGCCTATCAGGTCGACCAAGCCGAAAGATTTGGCGTGGTGGAGTTTGACTCTGAATTCAGTGCCTTGTCTATAGATGAAAAACCGGCGGTCCCCAGATCTAATTGGGCGGTTACCGGACTCTATTTTTATGACAATCAAGTCATCGATATCGCTAAAGGGTTAAAGCCCTCAAAACGTGGCGAGCTTGAAATTACTGAAATTAATCAATCTTATCTAAAGCGCGGTGAACTAAAGGTCGAATTATTGGGACGTGGTTTTGCTTGGCTCGATACCGGTACGTTCGACACTCTGCAGCAAGCTTCATCTTTTGTTCAAACCATAGAAACTGTGCAGGGTCTAAAAGTGGCTTGTCTTGAAGAGATAGCCTGGCGCAATGGCTGGCTAACCAATGAGGATGTTCATAGTCTTGCCAAGCCTATGCTGAACAATAGTTATGGACGCTATTTGCTCTCTTTGATAAGCGATACAGAGTCTGTGACATAGTAAGAAGAGTGAAAGCGCAGGTATCTAGGTATAAAGAGGTTCAGGTGTTGAGCAATGAATAGGATTTTAAACTGCGAGCTGTGTTATGGAAAATGCGGTTTAAATACGTAGACTAGAAACACTGCCTAACTTCTTCTCTTGCCAAGTCGCTTACTAACGGAATCGCCGATGAAGTTTCTTGTTGATGTACATGCCCATACCATTGCTTCGACCCATGCTTATAGTACGGTTCATGATTATCTGGCTGTGGCGAAAGAGAAGGGCATTAAGCTGTTTGCCATTACTGATCATGGGCCTGATATGGCTGATGCGCCTCATTTTTGGCATTTCGTCAACATGCGAGTATTGCCTCGTATTGTCGATGGTGTTGGTGTGCTGAGAGGCATTGAAGCCAATATCAAAAACGAAAATGGTGATATTGATTTCTTTGGTAGTTATCTCAATGAATTAGACATCGTGCTAGCGGGATTTCACGAGCCAGTTTTTCCGCCATCCACTCAAACTACCCACACTCAGGCGTTAGTCAATTGCATTGAAAGTGGCAATGTCGATATCATCAGTCATCCTGGTAACCCTGCTTATCCCATCGACATAAAGCGTGTTGCAGAAGCGGCCGCAGCCCATAATGTTGCCCTTGAGATAAATAACTCCTCATTTTTGACCTCGCGACAAGGTAGCTTGAAAAACTGCACGGCAATTGCCCGTGCAGTAAAAGAGGCCGGAGGCTATTTGGTCTTAGGGTCAGACTCCCATGTTGCCTTCAGTTTAGGGGGCTTTGATAAAGCGATTGAGTTAATTCAGGAAGTTGATTTCCCAGTTGAGCGAATTCTCAACCGTAGTCCCAAAGCCCTGCTGGAGTTCCTAACGTCAAGAGGCCATAAAGGGCTGGATGACTACGCTGGGATTATATAGGTTTAAGTTGATGGTTTGAGAGTGATGAGATAGATGCAATCTCATTGCTCTGTGCATTCTCTATGTTTTTTCGTGTAAAGCGATGTTTGGAGAAATTGTTCGACAATGGTTGACCTATCGTTAGCCAGGCAATTCTTGCCAAGCCCTAAGCCCTAAGCCCTAAGCCCTAAGCCCTAAGCCCTAAGCCCTAAGCCCTAAGCCCTAAGCCCTAAGCCCTAAGCCCTAAGCCCTAAGCCCTAAGCCCTAAGCCCTAAGCCCTAAGCCCCAAGCCCCAAGCCCCAAGCCCCAAGCCCCAAGCCCCAAGCCCTAGGCCCTAAAGATTAACCTTCCAAGTCTCAGCCTAACTGATCTTTATTCGTCCAAATTTTTGCTTACTTGATATTCGTTTTTGGTATAAATAAATTGATATTTATAACTTCTAAAGCAATTTTCTGCTGGTATGATTTCCTTAACTCTCATTTTGAGCAATGCCCTGCGCTGGGTCGTATTAGTGTTGCGACCTTGGTGAATTGCAATTTGATAAACGGAAAGCCATATGTCTACACAGCAAACCCATCTTAAACAACTCGAGGCTGAATCGATTCAGATCATGCGTGAAGTTGCCGCAGAGTTTGACAATCCCGTGATGCTCTATTCCGTTGGTAAAGACTCTTCTGTGTTGCTGCATCTGGCGCGCAAGGCATTTTATCCCGGCAAGATCCCGTTTCCTTTGCTGCATGTCGACACCAACTGGAAGTTCAAGGAGATGATCGAGTTTCGCGATCGCATGGCCAAGCAGTATGGTTTCGATCTCATCGTGCATAAGAACCCCCGTGGCCTGGAGATGAACATCTCTCCCTTTACCCATGGAAGTGCCAAACATACGGATATCATGAAGACAGAGGGCCTTAAGCAGGCGCTGGACATGCATGGTTTCGATGCCGCCTTCGGTGGCGCCCGCCGCGACGAAGAGAAGTCCCGCGCCAAGGAGCGCGTCTACTCGTTCCGTGACAGCAAGCACCGCTGGGATCCTAAGAATCAGCGTCCCGAGCTGTGGAACATTTATAACGGTAAGGTCGACAAGGGCGAGAGTATCCGGGTGTTCCCGCTGTCTAACTGGACCGAGCTGGATATCTGGCAATATATCTATCTGGAAAATATCGAGATCCCATCACTGTATCTCGCCGAGCCACGTCCGGTGGTGAAGCGTGATGGCACCTTGATCATGGTTGATGATGAGCGTATGGAGATCGAGCCTGGTGAAGCCGTAGAGCAGAAGATGGTGCGTTTCAGAACCCTAGGCTGTTATCCGCTCACCGGCGCCGTCGAATCTCAGGCGACAACCCTGCCGGAAATTATTCAGGAGATGTTGTTGTGTACTACCTCAGAGCGTCAGGGACGGGTGATCGATAACGACTCCGCCGGCTCGATGGAAAAGAAGAAGATGGAAGGTTACTTCTAACTTAAGGCATCGCATTGACGGCCCATTGGCCAGGTACGCAGCAGATAACGAATACGAGAAATACCATGACGACTGAAAACACATTATTGCAGACCGACATCGAAGGTTACCTAAAGCTTCACGAAAACAAAGATATGTTGCGTATCTTGACCTGTGGCAGCGTGGATGATGGTAAGTCGACCCTGATCGGCCGCTTGCTGTTCGATAGCAAGATGATCTTCGAAGATCAGATGGCGGCTATCGAGAAAGATTCCAAGCGATTTAACACTACAGATCAGGCGTTCGACCTGGCGCTTCTGGTCGATGGTCTGCAGTCTGAACGCGAGCAGGGGATCACTATCGATGTGGCCTACCGCTACTTTGCCACCGAGCAGCGTAAATTTATCATCGCCGACACCCCAGGCCACGAGCAGTACACCCGCAACATGGCCACTGGTGCCTCGACATCCGATCTGGCGATTATCCTGATCGACGCCCGTCACGGGGTGCAGGTACAGACACGTCGTCACAGCTATATCTGCTCACAACTGGGTATCAAGCACGTAATCATCGCCATCAACAAGATGGATGCGGTCGGCTACGACCAAGGGATCTATCAGGGGATCAAGAAGGCCTATCGCGAGTTTGCCAAAGATCTTGCCTTTACCGACGTGCGTTTCGTGCCGATCTCGGCGCTCAAGGGCGATAACGTGGTGAACGAGAGCGAGAACATGACCTGGTATCCAGGCTCGACCCTGATCAAGCTACTTAACACGGTTTCCGTCGAGCAGGACAGGAGCGAATCCTTCCGCTTTCAGGTGCAATACGTTAATCGTCCAAACCTGGATTTCCGGGGTTTCTGCGGCACGGTGTCATCGGGCGAGATCCGTGTCGGCGACACCATCGCCGCCTTGCCGTCAGGCAAAGAGAGCCGCATCAAGTCAATCGTGACTTTCGATGGTGAGCTTGAAAAGGCAGTGGCAGGGCAGGCGGTGACACTCACCCTTACCGATGAGATAGACGTCAGCCGCGGCGACATGTTGGTGCGCCCTCACGATAAGCCGAACTCGACCACTCATTTCGAGGCCGACGTGGTGTGGATGACCGAAGAGCCCCTTTGTGTCGACAGAGAGTATGCGCTTAAGCTTGGCAGCAAGGCGGTATACGGCTATGCCGATGCCATCAACTACAAGGTGGATATCAACCATTTGACCCAGCACAGCGCCCAGCAGTTGGCACTGAACGAGATGGGCAACTGTCACTTCTCGGTTACCGAGCCTGTGCAGTTTGACGCCTATGAAGATAACCGTGCCACCGGCGCCTTTATCATCATCGACAGGCTCACCAATGTGACAGTGGGCGCGGGCATGATCCGCAAGGCAATTGACGCAGGCAAGGGCAAGCAACGTGAGATCTCGGCCTTCGAGCTGGAGATGAACGCCTTAGTGCGTAAGCATTTCCCGCACTGGGGTGTGAAGGATATATCCAAGGCCTAATTACTTATATCTTAGTGGCAGATGTTAGTGAAAGACATTAGTCGCTGATATCTGTTATGGACAGTTGAGGCCAAGGGCTAGCACTAAGTACGGTGTTTAATATCGTTTTGATGACGAACACCGATTTGCGACCGCTAGCCTGAGGCTTAAGAAAGCAAACTATGACATTTAACGCTTATCTCACCATCGCCATCTTCCTCGCGACTATCGTGGGGTTGGTGCGTTTCCAAAACCGGCCGGCGCTGGTGTTTGGCGTGACCCTGCTGGTGTTGGTGGCGTTTAATCTGGTGACCAAGGAGCAACTGCTCTCCAGCATGTCTAACCCAGGCCTGGTGACCTTGGTGCTGCTGATCCTCTGCTCCTTTGCGCTGGAGAAGACCCGGCTGCTGCGGGTCATCGCCGCCAAGGTGATCGTCAGCGGCTACCGTACCACCTGGCTACGCCTGTACGGCATGACGGCGCTGAGTTCGGCCCTGCTCAACAATACCGCCGTGGTGGCCACCCTGTTGTCGCCGATTCGCAATAACCCGCACCATGTGGCGAGTAAGTTATTACTCCCCCTGTCTTATGCGGCGATACTGGGCGGTACCCTGACCCTGGTGGGGACTTCGACCAACCTTATCGTCAACAGTATGGTGATTGATGCCTCAGGTCAGTCGCTCTCTTTCTTCTCTTTCACCGCCATCGGTGCCTTGCTGGTGCTGGGCTGTGGTCTGGTGCTGCGTATCGCCTCCAGATGGCTGCCGGATATCGCTCACCAAGAGGCCTGCTCCAAGGGCTACTTTATCGATGCCAAGGTAGTGGCAGGTTCTGAGCTGATTGGCCGCTCGGTAGAGGATAACGGTCTGAGACATCTCGAATCCTTGTTCCTAGTCGAGGTGGTGCGTAATGGCCGCCTCATCAGCCCGGTGACGCCCACCGAGGTGCTGCAGCAGGATGACAGGCTGATCTTCAGCGGCGATATCGCCAAGGTGATGCAGCTTAGCCAGTTCTCTGGCCTTGAGATGTTTGCCGAAAAAAATGGCCTGCTCGACAGCAACCTCACCGAAGTGGTGGTAAAGCAGGAGAGCGTGCTGGTGGGCAAGACCATGAAGAAGGCGGGGTTTCGCGCCCTGTTTGACGCTGCCGCCGTGGCCATTCGCCGTGACGGTGAAGAGATCTCGGGTAAGCTCGGCGAGGTGCAGATCAAGGCGGGCGACTTCTTAGTGCTGGCCGTCGGTAAGGACTTCCTTACCCGCCACAACATCAGCAAGAACTTTATTGTCATCAGTGGCGTCGAGCCCGAGACCCGTAACAATGGCAAGAAGGCGTGGATCTCTATCGGTGGCTTCGTGCTGACACTGGTGCTCGCCGCAACAGGCGTGGTGGAAATGCTCCAAGGGATGTTGCTGCTGCTGGGTGTGTTGATCTTCACTCAGTGCCTTAACGTCAACGAAGTGGTGCGCCGCTTCCCGGTGGATATCTGGCTGGTGGTGGCCTCGGCCATCTTGCTCTCCCATTCCCTGGTCAACAGCGGTGTGGCCGAGCTGGTGGCCAGCTGGGTAGAGGGGACGGCGGAGAAAGAACATCTGATGCTGGCGTTATTGCTGGTTTATCTCGCCACCTGGCTGATGACAGAGCTCATTACCAATAACGCGGCGGCGGCGCTGATGTTCCCTATCGCCTACAGCATAGCACTGGGCTTCGGGGTGGACTTCTTACCCTTCGTGATGACGGTGGCTTTTGCCGCCAGCGGCAGCTTCATCAGCCCCTATGGTTATCAGACCAACCTTATGGTGTATAACGCCGGTCGCTATCGCCTGATGGATTTTGTTAAGGTAGGCGTGCCCGTGAGCCTGACCTATGGGGCCATAGTCCTACTGACAGTGCCCTTGTTTTTCCCGTTTTAGACGAGGGGCGAGACGATGAGTTTCGTCCATCGTGATTGCAGTTAACCCGTTAAGGAAAGCCGATGTTCCCCTATAAGACAGTCGATGTTAATGTGAAATCCAGCGATGTTCAGTGGCATCAGGCCAGCGTGACTCACGCAGAGCGCGAGCAGGCCAACGGCCACAAAGGCGCCGTGCTCTGGTTTACCGGCCTGAGCGGTTCGGGTAAGTCGACGGTAGCCAACGCGGTTGACCGTCTGCTCCATGACAGAGGCTGTACCACCTATGTACTCGATGGCGATAATGTGCGCCATGGGCTCAACGGCGACCTGGGCTTTTCCGATGAGGACAGGGTCGAGAACATCCGCCGTATCGGCGAGGTGGCCAAGCTGTTTGTCGATGCTGGCACTCTGGTATCAACCGCCTTTATCTCGCCATTTAGTGCCGATCGTCAGCTAGTTAGAGATCTGCTGGCGGCCCATCAGTTTATCGAGGTCTTCATCGATACGCCGCTTGAGGTGTGTGAACAGCGCGATCCCAAAGGGCTCTACAAGAAGGCGCGCGCCGGTGAGATTAAACACTTTACCGGTATCGATTCAGCCTATGAGGCGCCGATTTCCCCCGAGGTGCATGTCAAAACCGCCGAGCAGACAATAGAAGAATGTGCACAGCAGGTGGTAGATTACTTAGTTCAGCAGGGGCTGATGGCCTAGCTAAAACTCTGGCTGAGCACTTGGCTCGAGTCGGCCTAGGCCTCTTGAGCGCCGACCCAGTGTGTCTGGCCGCTCGTTTGCCTCATCCATTGCTCCAAGGCGCCGAAACTGCTCGGCGCATCCGCCTGCCAGTAGGTTTCGACCAGCTGGCGATAATCCTCAATCTCTTCTGCCTTCACGCTAAAGTCTCCCGCGGCTATAAATGTCAGCAGCTCGCCAAAATCCTTAAGATGCCAATGGTGGGCACGCGTCTTATCCAACAAGGGGAGTGATGCGGCGTAGTCATACAGGCTGCGCTCGGCTGTTACCGCTTGCTCTAGTTGCTGATGCAGGCTCTGTTTGCCGCTATCCAAGTCGTAGAGACGAAAAGTTAAGCCATGGTAGAGGGCATCGATAAACAGCGATGAGGTGTCAGTGATCAAAAGGTCTATCTGGCCAAGAATATCGTACACATCCTCTCTTTGGGAGATATCTATGATGTTGGCAAAATGGCTGTAGCGCCCGGCCAGATGGGCCTCGTTGGGGTGAAACCTTAGCAGCAGCACCTGACCCTTGGCCCGCAGGCTCGCCGAAAGCTTGGCCCAGTTAAAGGCCTGGTCATAGGGACTGGTCTGGCTGGCTTGCTTTTTAAGGCCTGTGTCACGCCAGGAGGGAGCGTAGAGAATCGCTTGCTTAAAGGGATGGCCAATCAGCTGGCTGAGAGGCGTTGCCGCGCTTGGGTAGCGGCTAAAATAATCGGTACGTGGATAACTGGCCCTGTGCAGTTGCTCGGGCTTGAGCCGAAAGGCGCTTTGGAAGCAGCGACTCATCTGAACGCTGGGGCTGAGCATCAGATCCGGGCGAATATGCTGCTGATGGTAATGGAGCCTGGCAGGCTTGTGGGAGTGGTAGATCTCGGTCAGCGGGCCAGAGTCGATATCGAACTCAATCTTCTTCATTGGCGAGCCGTGCCAGAGGTTCACCTTTACCGCCCCCTTACCCAGATGTTGATTAATATCCCCCAGATAGCTGCTGTAAAAGTAATACTTTGCCGTCAGGCAGTGATAAATACCTTGCAGGGAGCGGCGAGCGTAGGCCTCATGGCCCTGGGCTTGGAGGCGTTTAATCAGGGCTTTGTCGCCGCTTATCCAGATGCAGCGGATAAAGGCCTCGCGGCGCCAGTGCAGGTAGAGGTACTTGCTATTGTCGGTGAAACGATTCTTATAGCTGCCAAAGACCGCCTTGTTGCTGCGGGGGGTGAAGGCTGACAGCTGATAGATGCCCTGGGTGAACAGCGCTTTTATCAGTGACACTAGCTTGGCCCTAGACAGTCTCATGATAACCAATAGTCGCTTCATACCGCCTCCTAAGTCTCGTTAGTCTGAGCCGCTTTAATCGTTTGAGGCGTCGGGAAAGGGCCGTAAAAAGGCGAGATCGTTTTTTATTTCGGTTGTCGAGATCTCGTCGGTGCGGGGCAGGTAGATCACCTCACACAGGTGTTTAAGATGGTCGAAATGTCCCTGCCAGTCATCGCCGATAGCGAAGATATCGACATTATATTTTTCAATGTCAGTGACTTTCTGGCCCCAGTGGGTCTCGGGCAGCACGAGATCCACATAGCGGCAGGCGGCCACTATTTCGGCGCGCTGCTGGTAGCTGAAGAAGGCGGCCTTGCCCTTTTGGGCATTAAACTCGTCGGTAGAGACGCAGACGATCAGCTTGTCGCCAAGTTGCTTGAGCCTGGCGAGCAGGCGCACATGACCATAGTGGAACAGATCGAAGGTGCCGTAGGTTATGATGGTTTTCATCTTGCGCTCCTTATCCCTATAGATATTCACGTTTATTTGAACGAGTCATAGTGTCGTATTTGCATCGGTGAGCTTTGTTATCGTTACTCGTCAGCTCACCCTAGGCGCTGGCGCGCGATAAGCGTGCCGGCTGGGCGAAGCAGCTCGCCATGAGCCTCAGGTATTTCAGCTTGCCCGGTTCGGCGTTAAAGCTAAGGGCGACCAGCTGTTTCTCTTCCAGCGGCGCATCGTTCGGGAGCAGCAGCTGTACCGGTCCCCATAGCCCTACGGTCGCGCCGAGTTCATGTAAATTGCCATTGTCGGCAGGGCTGTAATCGGCTTTGCAATCAGGGCTATCGCCAAAGAGGGCGAGCTTACCCTTGAGCACTTGAGTCAGGCCCGGCAGGCTGGCCAGCAGTGGGTTTGTGACTTGCCAGCGCTTGAGCCTGAAACCTAACCCTTTGTCATTGGTTGGGTACTGGTTGCTAATCAGTGGCTGCCTGGACAGAATGGCAAGGTAGGCGCCTATGGCCAGTTGTAGCGGCAGCGTCAGTAGCAGGAGTGCTAGCGCGAGCAGTCTGTCACTCAGCCTTACTCTGCTTATGTCATTGGCACTAAAAGTCATGCCTTGGTGATGCTGCGCCGCGCGATTGGGGGCGATGAGGCTAGCATCTTCTATGCTGATATAGCCCTGGTGCTCCAGATTGATCAGCAGGCTTTGACAGACGATCGCCCTATGAAGGTTGAGGTCGCGTCCCACATAGGTGTTAGGCAGTATCAGGCTGTCGCTGAGCTGGGCGCCGGCATCGATGAGACAGTGCTCGCCAATCACGAAGTCGCCATCCAGGCGCACGTTGTCATCGAGCTGGCTGCGCTGTCCTATCATGCCCTGACCATTGGCCGCGCCGTTAAACCGTACCTTCTGTGCCAGATAACACCCGCCGCCATTATCATAGGCCTGAAAGCGCTGTTGGGGTCTGAGCCTCGCCAGGCGATTGCTGGCAAGGTTGAGGTTGGCGGCCAGGTAGTCGTTCAGGCTGTCTAGGTGTTGCTGGTGGCCATGGAGTACCAGGGTGACCCCCTGAGGCTTGCTGGTAGTAGCGCTGGGATGGGCGATGAGCGGCCAGTTGAGATGGTCCAGATTGGCGCTGGCGCCGGGGAGCATGATCATCCCAGTGGGCATGCCGCTTATCTTGGCGCTGACCAGCTCCTTGGGAAACTGCTTGGCAAAGCCAATGAACTCCTTTATCACTGGCGTGCGCAGTATATCGCCCCTAAGCAGCAGGGCAGGCTGCTCCGGCGTTAACTGCAGGCGGGATATCACCTCGGATGCTGGCTCATCCGCTCTACAGAGAAAGTAGTCGATATCGAGTCCCCAGCGCTCGCCCTTGCCAAGCAGCGCTTCGATGTCGCCGGCCTGTGGGCCCAGAACCAGTTTGACTTGGGTGATACCTGCATTACTGAGATCGTCCAGGGTGTACTCAATCAGCGCGCGATTGCCCACGGGCAGCAGCGCAGGGCAGTAGTATTGATCCAGCGGCGTTAACTCATGACCCGAACGATTGGCTAAGATGATGGCTTGCATAAGGTTGCTCTCCACAACAGATTAATAGGCGCCCCTGGCGAACAGCACGGCGGGTATGGTTTTTAGCAGTAAACGGATATCGGCCCACAGGGATTGCTGGTAGATGTAATCCACATCCAGCAGCACCTGCTTGTCAAACGGGATGTCCGAGCGGCCGCTGACCTGCCAGATGCAGGTAATGCCGGGTTTCACCGACAGGCGGCGGCGATCGCTAAGGCTGTACTGACTCACCTCGCTGGGCAGCGCCGGGCGGGGGCCGACCAGCGACATCTCCCCCTTGAGCACGTTCCATAGCTGCGGCAATTCATCGATAGAGGCCTTGCGGATCAGCTTGCCGATACGTGTGATGCGGGGATCGCGCTTCATCTTAAACAGCACGCCGCCATCCATCTCATTGCTGGCCTTGAGCGCCGCCAGGCGTGCCTCGGCATCCTGGTACATGGAGCGAAACTTCCACATGGTAAAGGGCTTGTTGTTGAGGCCCGCGCGCTGCTGGCTGTAGAGGATGACCCCAGGTGATTCGAGGCGGATCAGCAGTGCGGTGAGCAGCAGCAGTGGCGTGAGCAGAATAAGCAGTATGCCTGCGCCCAGGATATCTAGCAGGCGCTTGCTGATGCGATTAAGGCTGAGCCTCAGGGCGTGTGCGCTACGTTTTAGCTGCGCACTTTGAGTGCGACCATCAAGTCTCGGCGTGCTTATTTGGCGAGCCAAGGCCGCCTGGCCCGCTTGAGTTTTATTTCGAGTTTGAGCCTGAGAAGAGTGCGGGGCCCGGCGTAGCTTGATTGAGATGGTCTTTGAGATGGTCTCAATGAGTACGTGATAGAGAAACCTGGGGTTTCCCAGCAGGTAGCGGCGCCACATGCGCGCGGGCTCAGCCAGCAGGCGGGCTATCCACTCCATGCCTATCTGACGGACCCAAAGCGGGGCGCGTATGATGCGCTCCGAGTAGAAGTCGAACAAGCCGCCAACGCCTATGCCCACAGCGACATTGAGCTGTGCCTGGTGTTTGGCCAGCCAGAATTCTTGCTGCGGCGCGCCCATGGCCACCAGGAGTATGCTGGCCTTGGAGGCGTTGATCTGCGCGATCACCTTAGCCGTCTCCTGCTCTGAATCTAAATAGCCATGATGGGTGCCGGCGATATTGAGCGCCGGATATCTGGCCTGCATCTTGTCGGCGGTCAGCTGGGCGATGCCTGGGCGGCCACCCAGTAGGTAGATGGCGTGGCCGGATTTGGCCAGGCGCTCACACAACAACGGGAACATGTCGGTGCCGTTGAGGTTATCCCCAAGCGGCGTGCCCTTAAGGCGACTGGCGAGCCTAAGTCCCAGGCCATCGGCCAGGATTAGATCGGCCTGGGTCAGGTTGTGATGATAGGCCCTATTATCGCAACTGATGTTCATACAATCTGCGTTGACGAAGCAGTAGCGCTCCATAGCGCCTTGCCGCTCACAGGCTGCGAGCATACGCTCAAGCAGCTGATTCATGCTGAGATTGGCAATCTTAAGCCCAAACAGGGAGAGGCTGTGGCGACTGCCAGGCAGGCTTGGCGCCAGCAGTGTCATGGTCAGCGTGCGCACTAGCGCCAGCAGATAGCCCTGAGGACTTAAAAAGGCGCCGTCTATCGCCGCTTCTGGTGATTCATAACTCAGCCCCATTCTTAGGTAGAGGTGCTCAAAATTGATGAGGCCTGGGCGAGATGGCGCGTCTGGTGCCTGAGTCAATGCCAGCTGCAGGCGATCGCCTATTAGGCTGACATCGCCTCTGATAAGGTTCCAAATGCTCGGCAGGGCGGCGAGGTGAGTCCCTTGATAGAGTCGATAGAGTGGGCGAACCCGGCTCTGGCCATCGAAGAAGTAGATGGTCTCCAGCGCCTGGCCACGAAAGAGTCTGCAATAGGCCATTGACGCCAACAGGAGCGGCGCCCAGATGGGCAGAATTAGCATCAGCAGCACCAGGTCTATGGCGCGCACCATGGTCGGTATAGAAGTAGGCTTGCTCGCCAAGCTGGCCTCTGTGACATTATGCTCCTTGTTGGCAATGCTGCTGGTGGTGACCGACTGGGCGGCGCGCATCTCATTTCCCATGGTGAAGCTCCTCTTGCTTGACTGGCCAGGCTCTTGTTAATTCGCTTTAAAAAATGAATCATGTCTACAGGCTAGATAGCACAAGGGATGCCAATTTTAATATCTGTTGTAAAACAGGTGGTTAGTGATTTTTGCTTGCTGTCTTTTCGCATCTTGAAGTGGGGCGGATTGCGCCCTGCATCGCGTATTGCAATTCTTTCCGTTTAGCCTTTGCAAGGCATTGGCGAGGTATAGCTAGGCTTTAGCTAGGCATTAGTCAGGTATTCGCAGACTTGTCACTGTGTCTAAGCTGTATTGCTTTGCTCCGTTGAAAAGGAGCCGCCCACTCATGCTGGCAGTGGGCGACGCAGTGATGAAAAAACGCTTACTGTGAAAACTGTTACTGTGAAAACGGTTACTGAGAGATAAGCGACCCCTTGACCCCATCTTTGGCGATCCGTTGGCGCTGACGCCTGCCGATGATCTCCTGCCCCAGCTGCTCACAGGCCTGGTACAGGGGCTTAGGCAGCAGCCATAACAGGTAGGCGGCGCCCAGGGTGGTGAGGGTGCGTCCCGTCTCCTTTAGCAGGATCTGCGGCGCATGGATCAAGGCGCGGTTTACCATGTGCACCGCCATCTTGCCGTTGCCGCTACGGATCGATTGGCGCGCCAGGTAGCGCAGCTGATAGCCGCGGGCATGACGCTCGTACTGTTTCAGTACCTTGGGGGCAAACAGGCGTGCCTTGGTGATCATCTTCTCCCAGGAGGCCAACTGCTTGTTGACGTCCGCCGACAGCCCGGCAGGGTTGAGACGATAGTAGGTGAGCGGCTCGGGGATCCCTGCCATCAGCCAGCTGGTGGTGGCAACGATTCGCAGCCAGCACTCGATATCTTCCGACTGGCGAAAACTCTCGTCGAAATAGCAGCTCTGCAGGCCTTCGCCGTCGCGGATTTGAAAGCGGATAGCGTTCAGGGTCTCGCGGCGGATCACTGGCGCCGAGCCGTTGCCGACCGGGTTACGGCACAGGAGGTGGGCCGCGTCTATGCCGTTCAACTGGGGCATCTGATAGAAGTTTGTCGGGGTGCCGTCATGTTCCATGAAGGCGGAGCGGGAGAAACTGATCCCTACCAAGGGGTGTCTGCCCAGATGCTCCACATGGCGTGCCAGTTTGTCGGGGTGCCATTTGTCGTCGGAATCGAGAAAGGCCACATACTTGCCGATGGCGTGACGCACGCCCGTGTTGCGGGCGGCGGCCAGCCCTTTGTTGACCTTGTGCTGCACTATGCGCACCCGTCTGTCTTGCACCTGCTGACAGATCTTGAGGCTGTTATCTGTGGCGCAGTCGTTGACCAAGATCAGCTCGAAGTCGGTATAGCGCTGTGCTAGCACAGATTCGATCGCCTCACCCACGAAGGCCTGCACATTGTAGACGGGCATCACAACGGAAACGGTAGGACTCATAATGACTCTCCTTGAAGGCTAGGGCTCGACGGCGCGAAGGCGGGCAAGCTGAGGTATAGATAGAGGGAAAACAGGGGCAGCACTGTGAGGTGCAAGGCGAGTACCGCCGTGGCGATACCGACCAGCCCCCACGGACTGGCGAGCAAGATGGCCAGCATCAGCAGCGCGGTAAAGGCGCCATTGCTGATGAGGTTGAATCGGCTCTTGCCCAGGGCGATCAACAGCTGGCTGGCGGCCTCACCGAGGGGACGGGTGAGACCGCTTAGGCAGAGCAGCAGGAAGATGGGCAGGGCGCCGGCATCTATCCATTGCTGGCCATACACCAGGGGCAGATACCAGGGGGCCAGCAGCGCCTGTAACGTGATGATCGGCAAGCTGATCCCGGCGATTAATTTCAGGGATTTAAGGTAGTGAGTGGCCTTATCCTCGCCGGCGCACAGGTGTGAGTAGAGCGCCGTGCCGTAGCTCTGGATAAGCCCCATGCTGATCCCCAGGCTGGCGTTGAAGGCAAAGAAATAGATGCCCAGCGCCTCGACGCCCAGCAGGTAGCCGATCAATAGATAGTCTATGTTCTGGCGCAAAAAGAGCAGCAGATCGCTAAGGCCTATCTGCACGCCGAAGCGCGCCATCTGCGGTGTTGTCATGCCCGCTGGTAGCGAGCTGGGTTTAATACCTCTGTGATGTGGCAGTGGGTTGTCTTGCCTGTGCACCCAGATCCAGACGAGCACGGCCAACACCTTAGGCATTATGATGGCCCAGATGCCTAGGCCGCAAAGGGCTAAAAGGGCGGTGAGCGTGCCATCGAACAGCGTCTGCCACAGCACGGCGCGGCCGACGATTCGCATGCGGTTATGTTTGAGGTTCTGCGCCGCGTACAGCATGCCGAAGGGCAGCAAGAGATAGCTGCTGGCCATCAATAACATGGGGGCGATGAGGCTGGGTTTGTGATAGTAGAGGCTCAGGGGAAGACTCAGCAGGCACATGATGGTTAAGGCGCTCAGGCAGGCGAGCCAGTTGAGGCGGTTGGCGCTGTCCAGGCTGGCAATATAGTCAGAGCTATCCATCTTGATAAGGGCTGCAGAGCTGATGCGCCGGGTTGGGGTGACCAGCAGTTCGAAGCAGGTGAGTATGATGGCGACCTCTCCGAACACCTCTGGGGTCAGCAGCCTGGCGATGATGATGCTGGCGCCAAGTCTGACGATACGGCCCAAGATCTGCGCCGAGCCCAGCCAGAAGAGGGCGTTGGCGAGGCGCTGCTCTGAGAGCCTGATAAAGAGATGGGTTATGTTGTTCATCTGATTTCCCCTTGTGCGTCCTGCGCCATTTCCGCCGCGGCTGTTGTCGAGTTGACCTGCCTTGCTACTAGCTTTAGATCTCTCTTGGTCATTTCACTATCTGTGCCACATTTTTAAATCACATCGTTAAACATCTAACTAATTGTTTTTAATCTGGTATTTATCTTTTCATCTAAGAGGCTCTATTGCGGCAATACTCCCAGGGAGGCATTTTGCAAAGCAGCAGACGTAGCGTTCGCATTTTGCCTTGTGTCTTCATTTTCAATCTTTCAATTAAGTGCCTAGATCGGCTGGCTAGCCGTCGCAGATTCGGCCGCCGCTATCTGGGAGCCGATTTGATCGTCCTGGGCGGTCTGTTTGTGGGCCAGCCCCACCAAGATGAGGCCGGGCCAGAAGAGGTAGGCCAAGATCTCCAGGTTCTCGCCGAAGGTATAGAGGAGCAACATGCTAAGAAATGCCAGGGCGGTGGCGCACAGGGGACTGTTAAGGGCGGGTCTTAGCAGGCTTAAGATGCCGATACCCAGGGGCAGGGCCAGGGCAATAGCGCCGATTATGCCTTTGACAAACAGCAGACCATACCAGGTGTGGTGGGAGCCGATGGGCATATATTCCACCAGATGGGGGCCGCGCTCGACGATGCCATGGCCCCAGAGCACAGCCTCGTTGGCCCAGCGCTCCAGGGCGATGTTGGCCAGCTCCTGACGCACCCGGGTGGAGCCCGCCCTGGCGGCCTTTACCGCATGAATCGTATTGTCGATGGATTCGATAACCTGTGTGCCCACCATGCCGCCCAGCAGGGTGACTGGGCTGGCGAGCAGGTAGAGCCAGGGGGAGCGATGCCAGCGGATCAGGGCGAAGAAGCCCAGGATAAACAGATAACAGATGATGGCGAGGCGCGACTGGGAGATGAGGATCATCACAAGGCCGCCGCCCAGGCCATAACGGCGAAACTTAGGGGTTAACTCCTGCAAGGCCCCCAGGCTGACCAGGTTGCCCATCAGCCCGAGCGCAGGTGCCCAAGGGGTGAACAGGCGCCAGCGCGGGGTGCCGCTACCCGGGTCTATCTCATACAGGCTGACGCTGAAGAACTCGGGCCCTGGGCCGCCCACTATGCTCAGGGGCGACACGTATAGGGTGCTGGGGAGCTTTATCAGCCAGGCGATCACAAACAGCGGCAGCAGCATTAGGGTGTGTTTGCCTACCACACAGAGGGCGCGATAGATAATACTGGGGCGAATATCGAGCGCTCCCAACAGGGGGAAGATGGCGATCAGCGCCCAACCCTTGGCCCAGCCGATGGAAGATTTTATCAGCTTAGGGATCCCCAGCGCCTGCTCCAGATGGCCAATGATCAGCACCAGCAACATGATGAACATCCCCTGCAACCAGGCCTTCTGCGCCATGGAGATGCGATAGTGGGCGCCGTCGAAGGTGTAGCGTTTGAGCATGCGCAGCAGCAAGACCCAGCCAATCACAGGGGCGACCAGATACATGGCGCCCAGCAACCAGAAGCCATAGGTCCAGGTGATCGCTCGGTAGACTAACTTTTCGTCACTATTCGCTGCATGATAGGTTTGCGTATCCATAATACCGCCAGGCCTCCGATTGCCATGAGGGAGCTGAGGGCGCCGCCGATCAGCGCCAGGAGTTTGTGCATGGGATCTTGCTTGAGGGGCAGGCTGGGGGCCGCCAGCAGCTGCACCAAGGGATAGGCCGAGTAGATGTCGGCCTTACCCACATCCATCTTGGCCAAGGCCGAGGTAAACACAGCCGTGGCGAGCTGATGTTCCCTGTGGAGATCCTCGAGCTTAGCCGCATCGTCGTTGCTGTGGGCCAGGCGATCGTTCCAGTTGGCGATCTGCTCATCTAAGGTGGCGATCTCCTGAGTCAGCCCCTGCACCTCGGTGGAGAGGTTGAGTAGCTGTTGCATCAGCTGTGCCCGGCTGTCGAGATCGTCGGCGGACAGCTTAAGCATCAGCTCATCGTCGCGGTAGCCAAGCAGGTGCTGGCAGCGACGCTGTAGCGAGGCGAACAGTGTCTGTTGCTGGTGGCGCTGGGTGACCACCTGAGGATGCTTGTTGCCGTATTGACCGCCGAATTTGGCCAGCATAGTGGTGGCGTCGGTGTAGAGCACAAGTAACTGCTGAAACAGCTGGTCATTCTTGAGCTTGAGCAAGTCCGCCGCCTGCTCCGGCGAGAGCGCCAGATGGGCCTGCAGCTGGCCGCGGCTGGCGAGCATCCCCTGCTGTTTGGCGACCATGGTCACCCGCTTGTGACGCAGCCGCTCTATGGTCAGCGCCAGCTCCTTGAATTGATCCAGCGATACCAGGCCTATCTCTGACTGAAAGGCGAGGATCTTCTGCTGGCTCAGGCTCACCTTCTGGGCAAAGCCCTCGATCCCCAGCTTGATGCCGTTTTCCCGCTGGCTGATCTCATCTTCCCGCAGGGTCTCGAGCAGGCGCTGCAGGGCATGATAGTGGGCCCAGGCCTTCTGCTGGGCGCTTTCGGCGTCGCGGCTGACCAGGCTAAACTCCATCAGCCCGGTCTGATTGGGCAGCTTAAGCTTAGGTTTGCCCAGCTCGCCGGGAGCTAGGCTCAGGCTGCTGGCTGCGGCGGCGAGCAGCACCTCGCTGCTGGCCAGCGCCTTGTAGTTTTCTCTGGGATCTATGGCGCTGCTGAGATAGGGAGAGCTTGATGAGCTGCTGGCGTGGCCTATGCTGTCCAGGCTAACCTGAGCCCCGGCGCCGGCGCCGGGGAGGATCAGGGTCCACTTGCTCACGTAACGCGGCGGCGCCAACAGCAGAAACAGCCCCACCAGACCCCAGATCAGCGCCAGTGCGCCCAGGGCCGTCTTGATGTAGACCCAGCGACGTCGGTTGAGGGGCATCTTGCTGCCCGTCACCAGGAAGTGCTTAAGTTTGGCAAGGCTGGAAGGGGCGGCTGGCGTAGTCATCATGGTCATCCTTTACCGGTTAAAGCAGGCCTAACAGGCTGACGGGCACTAAGAGATCCGTCAGGGTACGGGCGACCTCGCGAAGGTTGGTGACGCGGGAGTCGTAGCAGGCCAGGCCGTCACCCGGCAGGAGCACGGGATTGATCTCGGGTTGATAGGAGTGGCTGATGAGGCTGCTCAGAGATCGCTCCACCACATCTATCTGCTCGCTCATGGGATTCTTGGTGATCAGTATCACGTGGCGCGAGGCGTTGGTGCTCTGGGCGCCGCCCATGCAGTTGGCGGCGATGGCGCCGCTCAGCAGCCGGGTGCCGTAGGGAAATCGGGTCGCCTCGGTATCCACTGCCGACTGAGAGTTGCTGCTGGCCGGTTGGGTCAGGTTAGAGATAAACACCCGGATCCCGGGAATGGTGATCTGCGACGGGCGCGCCAAGCTGTCATCGAAATAGTGGGTTTCGGGCACATGAATATGGTCCCCGGACATCAAGATGAGGTTGTCGACCTCCTTGCCGCTGAGGATACCGCTAAGATCCAGCCGATACTGTTTGCCCTGACGGGTAAGCACCACCTGGCGAATATCGGCGTCGGGGCGCACGCCGCCAGAGGAGCGCAGCGCCTTGGTCAGGCTGCGACCTTGGGCGTTATCGCCATGAAAGTTGGCGTGCTGCTCAGCGATATCCACCTCGCTGTGGCGGTTGATCTTGTGTTGCCCCGGCTCATAGACGGCGCCTGAGACGCGAATGTTAATCGCCCCCCATTGCAGCGGCATTATGCTGATCCGCACCGTGCCGGCCAGCATGAGTTGCTCCTTAATCAGCTCGTCGCTGAGCGCCTGTTTCAGCTCAGGGATGGCGACGCCTTCCGCCCGAATGGCGTTGAGGTAGGGCAGGTAGATGTAGCCGTCGGCATTGACCTCCACATCGCCGCTAAACTCCTCGCCGTTAAGGATCTGGATCTTGAGACGATCTCCAGCCGACAGCCTGGGAGCGCTTAGGCTATCTAAGGAATAGAATTGGGGCTCACCGCCTGCGGCCTCCAGATCTCTGAGGGTGTCTTGATTTGGGCTACTGTTATCTTTCTGCTCACTATAGCGGCGGCTGTAGGGCACCATGTCATCATAGTAGTGGCAGTCCTGGGGCTGGCTATCAAGCTGGTGCTGACACAAGGCCTGCTGTTTGGGCTGGGCCGGGGTGACGCAGCCGGCGAGCGAGGCGAGTGCTAGCAAGAAGATGAGCAAAGAGGCATGGCCACTCAATGAAGAGCCGCTTTGTTGCTCACTTGCTTGCTTACTCGCTTGCTCACTCGCTTGCTTTTTTGGCCGATAGGCGCCGAACTGAAATGACAACATGGCGTGTCTCCCTATGAGGCCTTGGCCGAGGCAGGCGAGCAGATATATTCGCAGGCCGCCTCACGGTTTTCGAACAGGGTGAAGATCTGGTGCAGCCGGGTCAGCTCGATCAGGGCGCGCACCCCAGGAGTTGGGGAGAGCAGCACCACATCACCGCCCAGCTGCTTGGCCTTCTTCAGCACAGAGATCAGGATAGAGAGGCCGCTGGAGTCGATATACTCCACCTGACTCAGATCCATGACCAGCCTGTGGCTGCCACTCTCCAGCTGGCGGATGATGGCCATGCGCAGGGTGGCGGTTTGGGACATGATCACCTGACTCGGCAACACCACCATGGCGGCGTTGTGATGGGCTAAGGGGATAAATTTCATAGTCGACTCCTTGGCGATGCCATCTTAGTGGATTGGGTCACTCACTTTTTCGGTGGTGGACGATTAAGGCTTTGCACAAGCTAGGCCAAGTTTTAAAAGTCTTTATTTACATATTGTTAGCTATATTTTGGTTCTTGTTATACCGACGCTCAGCGAAGGCATTGGAATTGTGCATTGCAATTTGCATCGCCCCTGCGCGTTTTTGCATTGGCAAGGCTGAGATTATCTTCACCAAGGTGTCGGTTTAGAGAGGCATTAGAGGAAGGTTTGAGAGTATGGGCTGGAGAAAAGTGGCTTAAGCGGTGGGATGCGAGTCAAGCAGCTTTAAAGAAAGAGGGAGTTGACCTAGTTTAGGCGCGCGTCTATTCGCGCGCCTAAACCATGATCTAAAGTCAGCGGCGCAGCAGGCTGAGACGCAGGTGACTGCCCTGCACCGAAGGTTGAAACCTCACCTGATCCATCCAGCTGTTCATTATCCACAGGCCGCGGCCGGAGCCTGCCATGGGTTGAGGGCAGTTTGGCTCGCAGCTCGTCTGATGGGGCGGGCGCTTGTCTAGCAAATCTACGGTGATCTTGTCGTGGTCGCAGTGCAGGATCACCGTGATGTCACTCAGCTCGCTGCTGGCGTGTTTAATGCTGTTGCCAAGCGCCTCCAGGATGCAGGTGACCACCTTGAAGCGTTCCTGCTTAAGGACGCTGTTTTGCAACATGAATTGTTCCAGTTCCAGGCAGAGCAGATCTTGCTGCCAGGCCTTGTCTGTCAGGGTGAATGTTAGGCTGTTCATGCGCTTTTCCTCCCTTGGGTGTATAACGCTGCCGGCGCCGCGGCGCGGCGATGAAAGGTGAGTAGCAACAGTGAGGTATCGTCCTGGGGACTCGATTGCTGCCACAGCTTGGCCTTATGGGTGAGATGCCTGATCAACGCCTCGGCGCTCAGGCTGCTTGCCCGATGACAGAGCCGCTTGAGCCTGGCCTGACCAAACTCGCCAAATTTGGGGTGACGACTCTCAAAGAGACCGTCGGAGTAGAGCAGCAGCCGCTGATCCGGTCTCAGATAATAGCGGCTGCTGTGATACTGGTAGTGCCTGTCGATGCCAATGGGGAGCTGAGGCTCGGCGTCGAGCGTGTCGCTGCCTCGATTGTCCAGCAGCAGCGGCGCGGGATGGCCGGCGTTGGTCAGGTCTAGCTCGCCACTCTGGCAGTTGACTATGCCTAAGATAAGTGTGGCGAAACGGCCGCACTGCTGGGGATCATCAAATAACTGGTTGAGCCGGGTGACGAGCCTGGCGCTGTCCAGGGACTCCCAGTCGGCGCGCTGGCGTGACAGCTGCTGCGCCAGGGTGAAACCCTGCATGGAGGCGGCGATGCCATGACCGGCCACATCCAAAAGATAAAACCCCAGATGGCTTTCATCTATGGCAAAACATTGAAAGATATCGCCGGCCAGGCTGGTGGCGGGTTGAAAGTGAGAGCTTATCTGCCAAAGGTTGAGGTGTTGATCCTGCGGCGGCAAGAGCGCCCGTTGCAGCTGCGCCGCGCTGGTGAGATCTTCCTTGAGTTGCCCAAGGTATCTCTCCTGGATCTGCATCGATCTGTGTAGCTTATGGTTCTGCACCGCCAGGTTGCGCTGCAGATTCACCAGACGCTTGGCCGCCAGCAGGCGCACCTTGAGCACCGAGGCCTGAAAGGGTTTGGCGATAAAGTCATCGGCGCCGGCTTCAATGCCCTGGATCATATGCTCGGTTCGGTTCTTGCCCGTGAGCAGTATGATAAACGGCGGCTGACTTAGCCCTTTGACTCTTTGGCACAGGGTGATGCCGCTCATGCCCGGCATGCGCCAGTCACTGATCATGATATCCACGCTTGTCTCTTGCAGCTGCTCCAATGCCTGCTGCGCGTTATCACAGCTGGATACCGCAAAGCCGAGCTGGCGCACCAGACTCACTATCATCAGGCGCTCACAGCTGCTGTCTTCGACGACGAGTACCGAGAGTGCGGCGGGCTGGCTTGGCTGTTTCATGATGGCGACTCCTGGTCCTTGGGCAGTAAACATAGCGCAGTGGATATAGTGCTTAGTGCATGACTAACAACTTCTGTGCCATTGCGCCTTGGCTTCATCTATCTACCTACTTATTCATCAATCTATTCAATGTAATAGCGACTCTTTGTCTGGGGTTAGCAACTTAATCATGACGGGGTTTACACCATTGGCTAAATTGCAAAATGCGAGGCTTGCATTCATAGTGAGACCTAAGGTGTTGATCTTCATCGGACAGCAGGGAGGCGCGGCGCACTTGGGTAGAGGTCACTTACTGAAGAGGGCAAGAGCTCAAAGGGACAGAGGCAAAAAGCTTTGGCATAGCGATTGCTGAGCAGGGGGTATCCCTCTCGTCGACAGTGATTGGTGTAAAGGAAATAAGATGAACATTCTGCCTCGATTCATAAGCCTATGTTTAACCCTTATCCTGCTGAGCCCTGCGCTGGCAAAGGATTTGGAGGTCAAGCCGACCCTTATCTTCGGCGTCGTGCCCCAGCAAGCCTCGGCCAAGTTGGCCCAAAGCTGGTCGCCACTGCTGGCGCTACTGTCGCAAAATGCAAATATCAGAGTGCAATTTGCAACTGCGCCGGATATTCCCACCTTCGAAGCCAGACTCGCCGCCGGGGAGTATGACATCGCCTACATGAACCCCTATCACTATGCGGTGTTTAGTCGCGCGGATCACTACAAGGCGTTGGCGCGCGAGCGTGACAAGCAGCTACAGGGGATCATAGTAGTGAGAAAAGATGCGCCCTATTCCGAAATCACCCAACTTGATGGTAAGACCCTGGCCTTTCCCGCGCCAGCGGCCTTCGCGGCCAGCGTGCTGCCTAGGGCCAATCTGAGTCGTCTCGGGCTGAGCAACGAGATCCGCTACATAGGCTCCCATGATTCTGTCTATCTGGCGGTGGCCAGAGGCCTGGCCGATGCCGGCGGCGGGGTGCAGCGCACCTTCGCTAACATGACGCCCAAGACCCGCGAGCAGCTCAGGGTGCTGTGGCGCACCCCGGGTTATACGCCCCATGCGATTGCCACCCATGTGCGACTCGATGAAGCCCTGAGACAGCGCCTATTAGCGGCGCTCGTCTCCCTGCCGGGCACCCAGGCGGGGCAGGCGGCACTGGACGCCATAGGTTTTCGACCGCTCGTCGAGGCCAGTGACAGCGACTGGGACGATGTGAGGGCGCTGCAACTGGGTGAGCTGTCCCAGCCGCTGAAATCAACTGAGGGAGGCGCGCCATGATCTCATTTCGCCTCAAGACGGTACTGGGGATCGCGCTTATCGAGGGCGTGTTGTTGCTGGTGCTCGTCTACACCAGTATCGATTATCTCAAGAGCTCGAATGAGGCGGAGATCCAGCGCCGCGCCAGCTCCATCATCAGCCTGTTTGCCGCGGCGACCAAGGATGCGGTGATCAGCACAGATCTGTCGACCCTGGAGGAGCTGACTCAGGAGCTGCTGAGTAAAGATCATGTGCGTTATGTGCGCGTCTATGATCAACAGAATCTGCTTATCGACGAGCGCGCCGCCGGGGTCAGCGAGGCCGACTATCCACATCTGTTGCCAATAAGTCAGCCTATCGAGGTGGCGGGATTCGCTTTCGGTCGGGTGGAAGTTGGCCTGGATACCACAGATTATGAACTGCTGGTCTCCAGCGCGACCCGGCAGTTTCTCTCCATCGCCGGGCTGGAGATGCTCTTGGTGGCGCTGTTTTCCTGGCTTCTTGGGATCTATCTGACCCGTAACCTGGACTCGTTAAAGCTGGCTTCGGAGCGGATCCTGGGCGGCGAGACGGGGGTGCAGGTGCAAGTGAACAGTGACGATGAGCTGGGGCAGACGGCGAAGGCCTTCAACCGCATGTTAGACAAGGTAGAGAGCAATCGCCAGGAGTTGGAGCAGGCCAATATCCAGCTGTCGACCATCTTGGAATCGGCAGTCGATGGCTTCATCATCTTCAACGTCGAGGGAGAGATAGTCGAGGTTAATCCGGCCATCGTCTCACTGTTTGGCTATGAGGCGCAGGCGCTGATTGGTCAGCCGATCGCCAACCTGGTGCCGCTAAATTATCGCGAGCAATACCACCAACAGTTGATGCAGTTTATCGCCTCTAACCGCGGCCGGTTGAGCCATAAGCAGCGTGAGCTGCTGGCGCTTAGGGCCAACGGCGAGCGCTTCCCCGTGGACATGGCAATCTCTAAGATGATCATCAACAACCAGACCATGTTACTGGGCTTGGTGAAAGATCTCACCGAGATCAAGCGTAAAGAGGCGCGAATCCGCCGCAGCGAGGCTATCT
This sequence comes from Shewanella alkalitolerans, assembly GCF_019457575.1. NCBI lineage: Bacteria > Pseudomonadati > Pseudomonadota > Gammaproteobacteria > Alteromonadales > Shewanellaceae > Shewanella > Shewanella alkalitolerans. Next base: position 1,597,135 of record NZ_CP080422.1, read on the forward strand.
TGCTGGCAACCCTGGAGGCCAGCCCGGATGCGCTGATCACCATAGATATCGCCGGCAAGATCCAGGCCTTTAACGACGCCGCCAGCAGCCTGTTTGGCTATGGACGTAAACAGGCCATCGGCGCTCAAATGGCCGACCTCTTGTTTGTCGACAGCCAGCATGAACGCTTTAGTCGCTGCCTGCAAACCTTCCGCCAGACCGGGGCCGGGCCTGGCATTAAATCCAATATTACCCTGCATGCCCGCAAGCAAGATGGCGAGGCGCTGCCGGTAGAACTCAAGTTAGTGCCTGTGCAGATGGGCGATGAGATCTTGCTCACCGCCTTCTTGCACGATATCTCCAGGCGTCTGGCCTATGAGCGTGAGCTTCAGAGCGCCAAGGAGCAGGCCGAGGCGGGCAGTCAGGCCAAGTCGCGCTTCCTGGCGACCATGAGCCATGAGATCCGCTCGCCACTCAACGCCGTCCTGGGCAGTGTCGATCTTATCTTAGGCTCGAGCCTGGATGAGGAGCAGCGCCTCTATGCTCAGACCGCCAAGGAGGCAGGCACCGCGCTACTCTCTACCATCAACGATATCTTGGACTTTTCTAAGATTGAGGCGGGTGAGATAGGCGTCGAGCTGGAGACTTTCTCGGTGCAGAAGCTGCTGGAGCTGGTGATCAATATCTTGCAGCCCAAGGCGCGGGAGAAGGGGATAGCCTTCGCCTGTTTTATCAATCGCAATGTACCCGATGAGGTGGAGGGGGATCTGCAGCATCTTAGGCAGGTGCTGCAAAACCTGGTGGACAACGCCATCAAGTTTTCCCATCGCGGCTACATCACCCTGGAGGCCTGGGTGCCCGATGCGGCCCAGAGCGACGCCTCGCTCTGCTTTAGCGTGGCCGATCAGGGAATTGGGATAAGCCAGTCGGCGCAGCGCAAGCTGTTTAAGGAGTTTAGCCAGGTACATGATCAGCGCAATACTCAATATGGCGGCACAGGTCTGGGGCTGGCGATATCCGCCCAACTGGTGCGTCTCATGGGGGGCGAGCTTACCCTGGAGAGCCTGCCGGAGCAGGGCAGCTGCTTCAAGTTCGATGTCAGAGTGAAACTGAATAGCCAAGGAGCCGCAATGCCCCGCCATCTTCCCGCCCATGCCAGAGTCTTGCTGCTGCATCCAGATAGCCACTTCCACAGAGTGCTGAGCAAGCAGTACAGCCAATATGGGGTAAGCTGCGTCTGTGTGGATTCACCTGAGCAGCTGTTTCAGCCCCATCTGGTTAAGGGACGTTTTAATCTGATTCTGCTCGATGAGTTCTGCTTACATAGTTTGAACCAAGCTGATTGTCAGCGGCTATCCCAAGGCCATCTGACCGAGCAGGGCCGCCTGCTGGCCCTGATGGATAGCCTGGTGGCATCTATCGACAGCCAGCTGAGTGAATTGAGACCGAATCTCACCGAGCTCGGCATCAGCGGCCATGTGACTAAACCGCTCATGCGCCAGCAGATGCTGCAACTGCTGCAAGATGGCGCCGCGCCAGCACAAGATACGGCCCGTCCGAGTGAGCAGCTCACCGCCTCGAGTCAGAGCCAGCTGCCTATCTTGATGGCCGAAGACAGCAAGTCGAATCAGCTTATCGGCGGCGCCATGCTGACCAAGGCGGGTTACCGGGTGGAGTTTGCCAACAATGGGGTCGAGGCGGTGGAGTGCGTCGCCAAGCATGACTATGGGCTGGTGCTCATGGATATGCGCATGCCGGAGATGGATGGGCTTGAGGCCACCCGGCGCATACTGGCGAGCCATCCGCACACCATTATATTGGCGATGACCGCCAATGTGCAGAAAGAGGATATCGAGGACTGCTTCGACGCCGGCATGCAAGACTTCATCGCCAAGCCGGTGAACCGGGCCGAGCTGCTACAAAAGGTCGCCTATTGGCTCGATAAGGCGAGTCGTCAGGCGCCAGAGAATTCGACTGAGCGGGATAACCATCGAGAGCCAGATAATGAGAAATATGGTGAGAGTTATGATGAGACTTATGAAGATAGTTATGAAGATAGAAGTGAAGATAGATGTGAGCGACGGCTCGAGACTCAGGCGGTAAATTCGCTGGCAGACCAGGACAGGCTGCTGGATAGTCAGGTGATCGCTGAGCTGACGCAGACCTTAGGTCAGGCCTCGCTGGATAACATGTATGGCGTCTATCTCAAAGAGACTGAGTCGCGCCTTAGCTGTTTGCGCGAGTTACCCATAAATGGGGACGATAAGTTAGACGAAGATAGCTTCGAGCAGCTGGAGACCCAGGCCCATACTCTCAAGAGTAGCTCGGGTAGCTTCGGCGCCAGCGCGCTGGCCGAGGTCGCCAAGGCGCTGGAGCAGTCGGCGCAGCGGCGCGATCGGGCGCAGGTCGAAACTTTGCTAAGTGAGCTCTTTACTGTGGCCGAGCTGACGATGGCGGCCATAGCGGCTAAGATAACCCATAATCGAGAAGAGGCGGTGCGGCGCGTTGCCGATGCCTGAGTTCAAAGGAGTGCATATGGAAATGAAGGAGACATTTACCGCCTTACTGGTGGAGGACAGCCTGTCTCTTGGCGCCCTGTATACCGAGTATCTGCGCGGCGAGGGCGCCCTGGTGACTCAGGTCAACTATGGCGAGGATGCCCTGAGGGAGCTGGCGCAGTGGCAACCCGACATCTTGGTGCTGGATATCAAGCTACCCGACATGTCGGGAATGGATATCTTAACCCAGGCTCAGGCCCAGTACCCAGATACCGTGGTGATCATGATCACCGCCCATGGCAGTATCGATATCGCCGTGGATGCCATGCGCGCCGGCGCCTTCGATTTTTTGGTGAAACCCTTCGATGCCAAGCGGCTCAGCATTACCCTGCGCAACGCCAGAAAACAGCGCCAGCTGGTGAGCCTGGTTAGCAAGTATGAAAACAGCCTGCCTAAGTCTAATTACATGGGCTTTATCGGCGAATCCCTGGCGATGCAGACTGTCTATAAGACCATAGACTGTGTGGCCAACAGTAAGGCCTCAGTGTTTATCGTCGGCGAGAGTGGCACCGGCAAGGAGGTGTGCGCCCAGGCGGTGCACCATGCCGGTACGCGCCGCGACGGTCCCTTCATCGCGCTGAACTGTGCCTCTATACCGAAAGATCTGATAGAGAGTGAGATCTTCGGTCACACCAAGGGGGCCTTTACCGGCGCTCATGCCAGCCGCGAGGGGGCTGCCAGCCGCGCCCATGGCGGCACCCTGTTTCTCGACGAGCTCTGTGAGATGGACCTTGAGTTGCAAAGCAAACTGTTGCGATTCATTCAGACTGGCGTGTTTCACCGGGTCGGCAGCGCCAAGGAGGAGCAGGTGGATGTGCGTTTCGTCAGCGCCACCAACCGCGATCCCTGGGAGGAGGTGAAGGCGGGGCGTTTTCGCGAAGATCTCTTCTATCGCCTGCATGTGATCCCTATAGAGCTGCCGCCGCTGAGGGTCAGAGGCAAAGATATTCTCTTACTGGCCAACAAGTTGTTGGTCGAGTATTCCGCCGAGGAGGGCAAGGTGTTTACCGAGCTGAGCGATGAGGTGCGCCAGCTGCTGCTGAGCTACCCTTGGCCCGGTAATGTGCGTCAGCTGCAGAACGTCATTCGTCAGGTGGTGGTGCTTAACGAGGGGCCGAGTGTCACCAAGGAGATGCTGCCGATGCAGATCGTCTCGGGTGCCGCCGCGCCAGCAGAAGCTATCCAGGGCAGAGTGTCTGGCGCAGCTAGCACTATTGGCCAGGAAGCTATTGCCCATGAAACTCTCCCCCAGGAAACTGTCGCAGCAAGCGAGGGGGCTGACAAGGCGTTAGCCTTGGGCAATGATGAGATAGTGCCTCTGTGGATCGCCGAGAAGCAGACCATAGAGGCGGCCATTGCCCGCTGTGACGGCAATGTGCCTAAGGCCGCGGCACTGCTGGATATCAGCGCCTCGACCATCTATCGCAAGCGTCAGAGTTGGGAGGAGATGGAGCGCGAAAGTTTAAACGCCTAGCTGAGCGCCACAGTCGACCTTGGCCAAGCTTAGGCTAGAAGCTCCTTTCCCACAGGGCATACAGGCTGGTGTCCCAGTCATGACCGCCGCTATGAACAAACTGGCGATAGCTGAGGGTGCCGCCGAGTTTTAGGGTGCCCTCAAACCAAGGTCCGTGGTAGCTGGTATCGAACTGATAGACCCGCTCATATTCGCCAGGAGAGACTGGGTTACCGCCTGCGCTATTGCCGGTATCGATACCGTCGGTGTTGAGCCTGAGCCAGCGCAGCTTGTTGGTGATGCTGTGGCCATCCTCTAGCTGAGTGATGCCGCCGAGGATTAAGGTCTCGGAATCGTTATCATAGGTGCTGCCCAGGCTCCTGCCGTAGTAGCGGTAGCCACTCTGGTAAAAGCCATGCTCATACAGACAGTTATAGGCGTTGGGGTCGATGCCGCAGGCCACCTTGGTATCGGCATATTCGATGAAGACCCGGGTGCTCAGTGCATCTAGCATAAAGTCTACCCCGCCCAAGTTGGCGGCATTGATCAGCTTGTTTTTGCCGTGGTGATAGTCTTCGTGGATCCGCTCGAAATAGATGCCATAGGGGACGCCGAAGGCGGTGTCTGACCAGCGAAAATCATAACCAGCGAGCATATTTTCCTGGCCGTTGGTGACATCACCCTCAGACTGGCCGCCATTAAACAGGCCATCCCACCAGTCACTCAGGCTATTGCCATAGCCCTCGCCGCCCCACTGCATGGTCCAGGAGAAGCCAACCTCTAGTTTCGAGATAGGTCTGAGGGTGCCGCGAGCGCCCCAATGTCTGGCATCGGGCACATAGCGGTCGCTCTCCATCTGGCTGAAGCTGGTGGTAAAAGTCCAGGGGCCGATCCAGTTAAGCCAAGGTGATTCGAATGCGGCGCTGTTGTTGCGGCTTAGTGTCACACCTGGCATGGGGCGGGCATTGGTGGTCTGGATTAGGCCGGTATCCCATCCTGGCCCCCAATATTTTTGCTGAGCGCCGGCGCTGAGGATCCAGTTGCCCAGGCTCAGGGCGGCGAAGCTGTCATCCAGTCGGCTGCTGTTGCCATCTATCGGGTCTTGATGATAGCTGGCCGAGAGGCGTCCGCTAAACCACTCCTTGGTGACCTCGACGCCCACTTTGGCCTCGGCCTTGTCTCTATAGTCATGACCAAAGCCCAGGAAGCGCGCCCTGTCGGTGGCCGCCCCCAGGCCGACACGGGTACTAAGGTCTCTATGGTCTCTGGCATAGGCGCTCATTACCCTGTCGTAGGCCGCGGCCTGAGCCGGAGAAAGTTCGGGCAATTCGGCTGCATCGAGATCTTGCTTAAGCCCGGCCCACATCAGCGGATAGGTGGTCACTGGCTGCTTGATTATCCCTGTATCGGCGAGCAGTTGAATGTCGGCGCGCAGCGGCAGGTCGGTCGGCTCTATCCACCAGGCGGCAAATGCCGAATGGCTGCTTAAAAGTAGGAGGGGAACGGCTAGGTATCGTTTCATCGGCTCATCTTTTCGATCTGAAATTTTGCGCGAATATGATGATTAATTGGCTAATTAACAAGGGAAATATCGATAATTGCCGGATTAGTCACCCGGCTTTGTAGCTTTGTGTTGCCTAGGTTGTTTCTAGGTGAATTAGGTGTGGGATTTCGGTGGTGATTTTGTACTGGCGATAGCGGTGAAAAGTTAACAGCTTGTGGGGTGCTCATCGGTTGGCTGCAAGCCTGACAAGGTGCTGAATACGAATGCAAGGCGCGGCGAAAGGCTTTTCACTGCCCCGCGCCTAGCTTAGTATCTTTTACGCAAAGTATGATCAAATTGTTATTAAATTCTTGGGCGTGGAGATGGCATACTAAGGCTATCTAGGACGAAGAGAATTTATATTGTGAGTCATATATTTAAGCAAGAATGGTTAGATGAGTTGGTCGAGATCGCTAAGAAGGCGGGCGATGCCATCATGCAGGTCTATGGCAGCGACCAGATGGATATTCAGGCCAAGGCCGACGATAGCCCTGTGACCGCAGCCGATCTGGCCAGCCACAAGGTGATCGTCGAGGCGCTTGCGCATCTGACGCCAGACATTCCCGTGATGTCTGAAGAGGCCGCCGATATTCCCTGGGAGACGCGTAAGCAGTGGCAGCAGTATTGGCTTATCGACCCGCTGGATGGCACCAAAGAGTTTATTAAGCGTAACGGTGAGTTCACCGTTAATATCGCCTTTATCGACAAGGGGCGCGCCCAGGCTGGGGTCGTCTACGCGCCCGTGCTGGATAAATGTTATTACGGCGCCCAGCATCTTGGCGCCTGGTTGGCCAGCGCCGATGGGGTGACAGATTTGAACCAGCTGGCGGTTGCGGCGCCGAGTGTGCCCAGGATTGTCGGCAGTCGCTCCCATGTGAGCCCTGGGCTTGCGGCCTATCTCGAGGAGATAGGCGAGCATGAGATGACCAGTATCGGCAGCTCGCTGAAGTTTTGTCTGCTGGCCGAAGGCAAGGCGGATATCTATCCCCGCCTGGGCCTGACCAGCGAGTGGGACACGGCGGCGGCGCAGGCAGTGTTGGAAAGTGTTGGCGGTCTTGTGGTGAATGCCGATAACGGCAAGCCGCTGGATTACAACCAGAAAGAAGATATTTTGAATCCCTACTTTATCGCCACCGCAAAGCATTGGCGTGATAAGTAAGAAAAAGAGAATAAGATTGGAGCAGAGTATGATGAGAATGGGTGTAGACCTGGGGGGCACTAAGATAGAGCTGGTGGCCCTGAGTGAGGCCGGTAAGGAACTGTTTAGGAAACGTATCCCCACGCCGCGTGAATACAAAGCCACCCTGGATGCCATCGAGGCACTCGTCAATGAAGCAGAATCCACTCTGGGTCAAAAAGGCACAGTGGGTGTCGGTATTCCCGGGGTGATCTCTCCTTTCTCTGGTCTGGTGAAGAATGCCAACTCGACCTGGATCAATGGCCATCCGCTGGATCTGGACTTAGGTGCGCGTTTGGAGCGTGAGGTGCGGGTGGCCAACGATGCCAACTGTTTCGCCGTGTCCGAGGCGGTAGACGGCGCCGCGGCTGGTAAAGGCCTGGTATTTGGGGTGATCATAGGCACGGGCTGTGGCGGCGGTATTGCCATCAACGGCAAGGTTCACGGTGGCGGTAATGGCATCGGTGGCGAGTGGGGCCATAACCCGCTGCCCTGGATGACACCCGACGAGTTCAACTCTACCGAGTGTTTCTGCGGCAACAAAGACTGCATCGAAACCTTTATCTCTGGCACCGGCTTCGTGCGCGACTATAAGGCGGCCGGTGGCGATGCCCCGAGCGGTATCGAGATCGCCCGTCGTATGGAGCAGGGGGAAGCGCTGGCCACAGCGGCGTTTGAGCGTTATATCGACCGTCTGGCTCGCTCGCTGGCGCATATGATCAACATGCTGGATCCCGACATTATCGTGCTCGGTGGCGGCGTATCCAACATAGAGGCCATCTATCCAAGATTGCCCGAGGCACTGTCTAAGTATGTGCTCGGTGGTGAGTGTCGTACCCCTGTGGTGCAGAACATGTATGGCGGCTCATCTGGGGTTCGCGGCGCCGCCTGGCTCTGGTAATGACTTCCTTGCATCCCTAGGTTACACTTGCCCCACTTTTCATTGGGGGCAAGACTTAGGGGCAAGGATAGCCATGTTCTGGGTAAAAAAACTAATTTCACAACTCTTAATGCCGATCCCGTTATCGGTATTGTGTCTGTTTATCGCGATCCTGATCCTTCGGCGACGCAAATTCGTTAAGGCGCTGATCACACTCTCTTTTACCATCTTATTGCTGGCGAGCAGTCAATGGGGCAGCCATCAGCTGACCGCACCGCTCGAGGGGCAATACCCAGTCAACAACGACCCGATAGAAAACGCCTGCGTGGTGATGGTGCTGGGAAGTCTCCACGATTCCACTATCGCCGATCGCGCCACCCTGCAGCTCTCTGCCACTGCACAGGCCCGTCTTACCGAAGGGGTGAGACAACTCAGCCTAGGCCAGGATTGCCAGCTAGTGGTCAGCGGTTGGGGTGGCAGTGACGCCTTGCCTCAGGCGCAGGTGATGGCCAATGCCGCCATCGAGCTTGGGGTGAACCCAGAGCGGATCATTCAGTTTCCCCTGGCTAAAGATACCCTGGAGGAGGCACAATTTCTCAAATGGGAGATAGGTGATAGCCCCTTCAGGCTGGTGACCTCGGCCACCCATCTGCCACGGGCCATGATGATCTTTCATCAGGCTGGCATGCACCCTCAGGGGGCGCCGGCAGACTTTATCGCCCGGGGCGGCTACTGGTGGCAGCTCGATGCCCGTAACCTGTTGGCCTCCCAGCGTTCGATCCATGAATATCTGGGGCAGACTTGGCTTAAGGTTAAATTTGCTTTGGCAGATTAGCGTTTGGAGATTATGGAACAAGAAGCAGTTGTCATTCGCGCGGTGACCAAGCGTAACGCGCGCACCTTTACCCTGATTGGTGGTATCGCCCTAATCAGCGCCCTGTGCATGTTTATCGCCTCCCGGGCGCTGATGGGGCCGGGCATGGTCTGTTTTATCTTCGGCATGATCTTTACCGTGCTGGGGATCGCCAAGTGGATGCAGCCCGAGGTGAGCATAGAGCTAAGGCCCAGGGGGCTGGTGTATCACCATCACAGGGGCAGTATCTATCTGGAATGGGACAATATTCAACGGGTCGATATCCCTCGCAGCATTCAGACGTTTGATAGCCATGATCTGCCCTATATCGGGGTCAGGCTGAAATCCCTGTTGCCGCTGATCGATGATATACCGCCCAGGCTGGCGACTGGTCTCCTGAGCGAGCAGCGCCCGCTGCTGATCTCCTCCTTGAATCTGGACGGTGAGCTTGCGGATCTCGAGCATTATCTCAACTCAGAGTTCACTCCCATCACGTTAGAAGGCACAGATTTCAGTGGCGTGCAGGCGATGTTTGCCCGGCGCTGCGCTCAGCTCAATACCCAGCTGGGTTACCATGTTTACTTGCCGGAAGATTGTTTAGACAGGGCGCCGAGAGAGTTTCTCGCACTGCTGAGGGAATATAGAAGCAATCTTAGTCAATAGCAGGTGATTCTAGCCTGTTAGAAAGCAGCTGCTGACCGCAGACTCACTATTATGAGTACAAGAAATGGGTACAAAAGACGGGTATAAATAAGGCCACACAATCCTGTGGCCTTATTTGTTAAAGCTGTCCACTTAATTTAGCCAGATAGGGCTCTCGCCAAGCTTACCTAGATTAGGCAGATTTAGTGAGTTCTTTAAAGTAATTGTCTAACTGAGACTCTGCCTCAGGTTCGGCATCAGATTTGGTTTCAGGGTTAATCGCTTGGACGTCTGGTTCGCTGGCGAGCAGGGCGACCTCTTCGCGTACGCGCATCCCGATAAACTGACCCCCTTCGAAGATCTCCATCGAGTTACAGGCGATCTCGCCTTCGACGCTACCTGTGCTGGTGATGTTCAGTTTTTCACACTTCATCTTGCCCTTAAACGCACCAGAGACCTTAATCTCCTTACACTGCAGCTCGCCTTCGATATAACCATCGACTTCGATAGTCAGCTTACCGGTCGCGCTGATTTTTCCGTGCAGTTCGCCGCCGATGAGGGCTTCGCCGGCAAAATGAGTTTCCCCTGATAATTTAGTCCCTTGCGCAATAAAGGTGAGACCTGCTTTGTTATTTTTCTTTCCAAACATAATGATTAACTTTTTGCCCGTTTTGCCCAATATTACCCTTAAACTTTGTGTAACAAAACCACTAATATTTGGCGCTGCCTGTCAGTTTTTTGGCAATGCTTTTCACTACATTAGCTAAGTTTTATTGATTGATTAGGGCAGGGGGCTACGCAGGCACCGCAGCCGTTACACAGCTCGGCATCGATCACAGGCTTGGGCGCCTGACCTATGCTGGCGGTAAAGCTGATGGCTCTGGGATCGCAGGCATCTTTACAGGTCTGACACCAGATGCCGCTGTTGGCCAGACAGCTCTGGTCGATACTGGCCTTGATCTGCCAGGGGGTCTCTTCGATGTCAGTAAACAGCGGCTCGGGACACACCTTGGCACAGGCGCCACAGAAGGTGCATTCATCCTGACTGAAGCTGACCTCGGGAAAGCCACCATCGCCGCGGGAGAGGATCTTGGTCTCACAGGCATCGATACACTTATCGCAGCGGGTGCAGATATCGGTAAATTCGACATCTGTGCGGCTCCAGGGCGGGCGGATCACCTGGCTCTTGCGGCGACTGAAGAGGTTACGGCGGCTTTGGTTGATGCGATTGCTCATAGATTCACTTGCTATCAAATGGGGGGCCTGAGCCCCCGTCTGCTTTAGGCCTTGTAGCCGCTCGGGTTAGAGGCCTGCCAGTGCCAGCTGCTGTTGGCCATATCTTCTATGGTGTGGGTAGCCTGCCAGTTCAGCTCTGTCTGCGCCTTGTGAGGATCGGCGTAACAGGCGGCGATATCGCCGGGACGACGCGGCGCGATCTGGTAGGCGATAGTATGGCCGCAGGCCTTCTCGAACGCCTTGAGCATATCCAGCACGCTATAGCCTTGGCCTGTGCCCAGGTTATAGGTGACTAAGCCTGGCTGGGTGTTGAGTTTCGCAAGCGCCTTAAGGTGCCCCTTTGCCAGATCAACCACATGGATATAGTCGCGCACCCCGGTGCCATCATGGGTGTCGTAGTCGTCACCGAAGACGCTCAGCTTCTCGCGCTGACCCACGGCAACCTGGGCGATGAAGGGCATCAGGTTATTGGGAATATCGTTGGGGTCTTCGCCGATGAGGCCGCTCTCGTGGGCGCCCACTGGATTGAAGTAACGCAGTCTGGCGATGTTCCAGCTCGAGTCTGAGTGGTGTAGATCTTTAAGGATATGCTCGACCATCAGCTTAGACTGACCATAGGGGTTAGTGGCGCCCGTGGGGAAATCTTCGGTGATGGGCAGTGAGGCGGGATCGCCATAGACGGTCGCCGATGAGCTAAATACCAGGTTCTTCACATTAAATTCGGCCATCACCTCGCACAGCACTAAGGTGCCGGTGACGTTGTTTTCATAGTAGCGCAGCGGCTGGGCGACCGACTCGCCGACCGCCTTGAGGCCGGCAAAATGGATCACGGCATCGATATCATGGTCGGTAAAGACCTTCTGCAGGAAGGCCTTATTGAGCACGTCGCCCTGATAGAAGGTGACCCCTTTATTGGTGATCTGCTCGACCCGTTTGAGGGCCTCGACGCTTGAGTTGCTCAGATTGTCTATGATCACTACCTGTTGATCATCATTGAGTAGCTCAACGACAGTGTGGCTACCTATGTAGCCTGCGCCACCTGTGACTAAAATCGTCATTAATCTTTATCCTGTTGTAAATCTGAAACTAATGTTTTGAGGTAGTCGGCAAAATCCCTGCCCACTTCGTGATGGCGCAGCGCGTATTCGACATTGGCACGCATGTAGCCGAGTTTGTTGCCACAGTCATGGCTCTTGCCATGCATGTAATAGGCGTTGACGGTTTGGCTGTTCATCAACATGGCGATGGCATCTGTCAGTTGGATCTCATCGCCGGCGCCGGCAGGGGTCTTGCCCAGCAGCTGCCAGATCTGCTTAGGTAGCACGTATCGGCCAACTACCGCTAAGTTAGATGGCGCCTGGCCCACCTTAGGTTTCTCCACCAACTCATTGATGGGTTTAGATTGCCCGGCCTCCAGCTGATGGCCGTTCACATCGGCGATACCATACTGATCGACGCTGCTCTCTGGCACGCCCTCGACCATGATCTGGCCCACTTCGGTTTCATCAAACAGCTTGACCATCTCGGCCAAGTTATCCCGGCTGAGATCGCAGCTGGCATCGTCTATGATGACGTCCGGCAGTAGGACCGCAAAGGGCTCGTCGCCCACGACCTTCTGGGCACATAGGATGGCGTGGCCCAGCCCCTTGGCCTGAGATTGGCGCACGCTGATCACAGTCACGTCGCTTGGGCAGATGGCCTGCACCTCGGCCAGTAGCTGACGCTTTACCCTGCGTTCGAGTTGGGCCTCGAGCTCGAAGCTGGAGTCGAAATGGTTTTCGATGGAGTTCTTACTGGCATGGGTAACCAGGACTATCTCATTGATCCCGGCGGCTATCGCCTCGTTGACCACGTATTGGATCAAGGGTCTATCGACTATGGGCAACATCTCCTTGGGGATCGCCTTGGTTGCCGGAAGCATGCGTGTGCCGAGACCCGCGACGGGAATAACGGCCTTGCGAACTTTATGCTGTTTCATCCTAATCCTAGTTGGCTGCGCAAAATGCCCTTTTATTCTAATAAAAACGCCCTGAAAAGCCAGGAGATTTAGGCGCTTTGGCCGCTAGCTTCTCGGTATCCGTCGAACTATTCGGCGTCGGCTTTAGCCTTATCTTAACGCTTGTAGCGGTGCGCTCGATCCCAGAACTGGGGTTGAGCAGAGTATGTAAAATACCTTTACATAAATATTTGTCCCATGGGGTAAGCAGATGAAATTGATGTCAAAGTCGGCATTTGTGTCAAGAGTGTTACATGTTTATTTATCTGTAAGTGCATAAATAAAAACGATTTAAATTTTCATTTTCTGCCTGATGTAAATTTGAGGTTACATCTTGAGCGGCGCGGCAGCCAAATTATAAAGTGTGATCCTGTTAACAAACTCTGGCGTTTAGTCAAATATGGAGGCAGGAGCAGTCATTTGTGTTGTATTTATCATGAGTAAACAAACTACGTATCAGGCCAGACTGCCTGATAGCCAAGGGTTCATCCAATACCCTGACAATGAACATGAGATCTGGCAAGCGCTGTATGACAGACAGAAAGGCAATTTGCCCCATTATGCCTGTGATGCCTACCTGAAAGGGCTCGAAGATCTTGCCTTGCCCGCAGATCGCATCCCGCAGCTCGGCGAAATAGACGCTGTGCTGCAACAGGCCACTGGGTGGAAGACGGCCGCCGTGCCGGCGCTGATCTCTTTTGAGAAGTTTTTCCAGCTGCTGGCCAACCAGGAGTTTCCGGTTGCCACCTTTATCCGCAGTAAGGAGGAGTTCGACTACCTTCAGGAGCCCGATATCTTCCACGAGATCTTCGGTCACTGTCCGCTGCTGACCAATCCTTCATTTGCTCGTTTCTCTCACGAATACGGTAAGTTGGGTCTGGCCGCCTCAAAAGAGGAGCGTGTCTTTCTCGCCAGACTCTACTGGTTTACCGTGGAGTTTGGTTTGATCCGTCAGGCCAACGATGAGCTGAAGATCTACGGCGGCGGCATATTAAGCTCGCCAGGTGAGACGCTATACGCCATGAGCGACACCCCGGTGGTGAAGCCTTTCGATCTGTTGGATATCTTAAGAACCCCTTATCGAATCGATATCATGCAGCCAATTTATTACGCTATTGATTCAATTGATTATTTAGACGAAATCGTCAAAATGGACATCATGGGTGCCGTGACTAAGGCGCGTCAGTTAGGGCTACATGCCCCCATGTTTGAGCCAAAATCGAAAGCCAGTTAAGCAAGCCAGTTAATAGAGCCAGATAAGAAAATCAGAAGGAAGAAGTATGACTGAATTAGCCCAAATGAAATGCGAAGCCTGCCAGGCCGACGCGCCTAAGGTGACAGACGCCGAGTTGGCCGAGCTGATCCGCATGATCCCAGATTGGGGCGTCGAGGTGCGTGACGGTATCATGCAGCTTGAGCGTGTCTACAAGTTTAAAAACTTTAAGCTGGCAATGGAATTTACCAATAAGTTGGCTGACTTAGCCGAGGAAGAGTTTCATCATCCCGGCATTCTAACCGAATGGGGCAAGGTCACCGTGACCTGGTGGTCTCACTCCATCAAGGGCCTGCACCGCAACGATTTCATCATGGCGGCCAAGACAGACCAGTTATTGGACTAAGTTAAAATTGATTTAAAAACAGCGTCATAGCCTAGCTATGGCGCTGTTTTTTTGGTTGCTTTTCGAATCCGGTGTAAACAACTCTTGCCACAAATCTCATTACACTCTAACGTATAGGCGTTTTATCGGCATTTCTGCGTGGCGTGTCACATTTTTTCTGGCATGAGACGCAACCGTGCTCGCGATAATCCCAAAAACCGTGAAGTAATAAATATAAAAAGGGACGAAAGGGTATGCGCTTAGAAGTAAGTTGCATCGACCGCGTGGGTCTAGCAAAAGACATTCTGGTGATCCTCGAAGGCTATGGCATTAACCTGATAGCTATCGACGCCAGTAACCAGGGATTTCTCTATCTGCAGTTTGCTGAGGTCAACTTTGATGTGCTCAGTGAGCTGCTGCCGTTAATCAGGAAGGTGGAAGGGGTGCATGATGTGCGCACAGTCTCTTTCATGCCTTCCGAGCAGGAGCATTACGCGCTCAAGACCTTGTTGAAGACGCTGCCGGATTCTGTCTTCTCCATCGACGTTAAGGGGCGGATCCGCATCGTCAATGAGTCGGCGCTGATGACGGTCAACATGGGTGAGCACGAGGTGCTCGACGAACCCCTCAATCATTGGGTGCAGGGCTTTAACTTCAACCGCTGGCTCAGCGAGCCGCTGGTGTTGGCCCAGGCCACACGGGTTAACATTGGCCAGAGCGAATACCTGGCCGAGATGCTGCCCATCTATCTGCCTGACGAGAACGACAAGACCATTCTGGCCGGTGCCGTAGTCTCCCTCAAATCGCCCGCACGGGTCGGCAAGCAGTTTAACGCCCTACAGAATCAGACCACAGGATTTGAGAATGTGCTGGCGGTCAGCGACAAGATGAAAGAGGTGTTAGTGCAGGCCAGACGCATGGCCCAGCTCGATGCGCCTCTGCTGATCACGGGTGAGACGGGCACAGGCAAGGAGCTGATGGCCAGAGCCTGCCACGATGCTAGCATGCGTCGTGAGCACCCCTTTATTGCGATTAACTGCGCCGCCATGCCTGACAGCGCCGCCGAAGAGGAGCTCTTCGGTTATGTCAGCGGTGGTGAAGTGGTCAAGCGCGGCTTCTTCGAGGAGGCCAAGGGCGGCACCGTCTTCTTAGATGAGATAGCGGAGATGTCCAAGGCGGCCCAGGTCAAACTGCTGCGCCTGCTGCAGGACGGCACCTTCCGCCGAGTAGGCGGCGATGTGGAGGTGCGCTCTGACGTGCGCATCATCTGCTCGACCCAGAAGAACCTGGCCGAACTATGTCAAACCGGCGAGTTCCGCGAAGATCTCTACTATCGCATCCATGTGCTCAGCTTCCATATGCCGTCGCTTCGCGAGCGCAAGGTGGATGTGATCCCCCTGACCGAGATGTTCCTCGAGCATTACAGTCAGCAGCTGTCTATCCCCATTCGCCGTATCTCGGCTCCATGCCGCGAGCATCTGCTGGGCTACGCCTGGCCGGGTAACGTGCGCCAGCTGAAAAACGCCATCTTCCGTGCGGTATCCATGTGGGATGGCTCGGCGGAGCTGACGGTGGATCAGCTCAAGCTACCGTCATACGCCGAGGGCTTTGGCTATTTCGATCATCAGTTTGAGGGCAGTCTGGATCAGGCGATGAAGCAGTTTGAGGCGAGTCTGCTCAGACGTCTCTATCCGGCTTACCCCAGTACCCGCCAGCTGGCGAAGAAACTTGGGGTGTCTCACACGGCTATCGCCAACAAGCTGAGGGAATATAAGATCAGCAAGCAAAAAGGGATGTAAAACCTTATTGCCAGTTGGCTGGCGGTTTTCTAGGCAGAGACAAGGCCGAAACCCCATGAATTTGGGGTTCTCTCTGCCTGTCATGAATTGTTTACAAATTTGAATGTTAGGGGAAGGAGTGTGATTTGTATCACGCTATTCCTATCTTGAGGCGCATAGGGTATTTCTATGCCAAATTGATAGTCCCAGACCCGTTAGCGGCGCGCCCCTAAGGTCTGGCAAGAAAAGAATTCGGAAGGAGTGGGTATGAAGTTAGCAAGTTATAACAACGGCCGTCGTGACGGTCAGCTGATGCTTGTGAGTAAAGATCTAACCAAGGCTGTTGCGGTACCGGCCATCGCGCACACCATGCAGCAGCTGCTCGACGCCTGGGATCTGCTTCAGCCGCAACTGCAAGAGCTTTATGAGGCCCTTAACCAAGGCGTGCTCGACAACACGGTTGATTTCGATGAGAACAAGTGTCTGTCACCGCTGCCACGTGCCTATCAGTGGGCCGACGGTAGCGCCTATGTGAACCACGTTGAGCTGGTACGTAAGGCCCGCGGCGCAGAGATGCCTGAAACCTTCTGGACAGATCCTCTGGTGTATCAGGGCGGTTCTGATAGCTTTATTGCGCCTAAGGCGGATATCGAGCTGGCCAGCGAAGAGTGGGGCATTGACTTCGAATCTGAGGTGGCGGTGATCACCGACGACGTGCCTATGGGCATAGACGCTGATTCGGCCGAGAAGCATATCAAGCTGCTGATGCTGGTGAACGACGTGTCGCTGCGTAACCTGATCCCAGCCGAGCTGGCCAAGGGCTTCGGTTTCTTCCAGTCTAAGCCATCAAGCAGCTTCTCACCTGTTGCCGTGACTCCTGATGAGCTGGGTGACAAGTGGCATGAGTCTAAGGTGCATCTGCCGCTGATCACCCATCTGAACAACGAGCTGTTTGGTAAGCCAAACTGTGGCATTGACATGACCTTTAACTTCAGTCAGTTGATTGCCCATTTCACCAAGACTCGTCCATTGGGCGCCGGCGCCATCATAGGTTCGGGCACCATCTCTAACTATGATCGCAGCGCTGGCTCTAGCTGTCTGGCCGAGACCCGTATGCTGGAGACCATCAGCGACGGTAAGCCATCGACCTCATTCATGCGTTTCGGCGATCGCGTGCGTATCGAGATGCTGGATGAAAATGAGCAATCTATCTTTGGTGCCATCGATCAGCAGGTTGTTGAGTACAAAGGTTAACTCTCAAAAACTTTTGAGACTTCGGGGCGACCAAGGTTGCCCCGTTTTTGTAACAGCCGCCGGGCAATGGGCGGAGAGAGAAAAGGAGCCATGTGATGAAATTATTGGGCTACTGGCGCTCCAGCGCCGCTTATCGGGTGCGTATCGCATTGAATTTGAAGGGACTGGATGCAGAGCTCGAATCTGTGCATCTGGTGAAGAATGGCGGCGAGCAGCACTTGCCTGAATACGTTGCGCTCAATCCCCAGGAGCTGGTGCCAACCCTGATCGAGGGTGACAATGAATTTGTCTTGTCTCAGTCGCTGGCGATCATCGAATATCTCGACGAGCAATATGGCGGCGTTATGATGCTGCCAAAAGATCCTAAGGCGAGAGCCGAGGTGCGCGCCATGGCACTCTCTATCGCCTGTGAGGTGCATCCGCTGAATAACCTTAAGGTGTTGCAGTATCTCACCAACACGCTTGAGCTCGATGAGGACGCCAAGAACGCCTGGTATCATCACTGGATCCATCAGGGCTTTAGCGCCTTCGAGAAGCAGCTGGAAAAGCACGCCGGCACCTACTGCTATGGTGATGAGGTGACGCTGGCGGATCTCTGCCTTATCCCTCAGATCTATAACGCCAATCGTTTCAAGGTCGACTTAGGCGCTTATCCCAACATTCGCCGTATCTGGGATAACTGCCATAAGCTTGACGCCTTCCAGTTGGCGGCGCCCGAGCGTCAGGCCGATGCCAGTTAGATTGGTCTCATGAAGCCGTTAGCACCTCGCTAAGGGTTATTCATCAAGAACTCGACGAACGCCCTGTCGGCAAGGCCGATGGGGCGTTCTCTATTCCAGGCAATATGCAGGTCTAGATGCACCGCAGGTGAGAAGGGGATGGCGCGGATAGGATCCCTGGCCTCGATCACCATCTCCAGTACGCTGGTGATGGCAAATCCTTGGGCGACCACCTGCTTGATCAGGTTGATAAGGTTAGTCTCGAAGGCGATATTGACCTCGAGGTCCAGCGCCTTGGCTTGAGACAGCATCCACTCGCGGTGGAAATAGCCGGGTTTAAACATCACCAGCTCCTGCTCGAAAAACTGCTCTAGGGTGATCCCTTTGTGCTCCGCCAAGGGATGATCTTCTCCCACGGCCACCACCATCTGCTCTCTGAGCAGCAGATGACTGTCGAAATTAGGCTGCAGATCCTGGCCCGTGATGATGGCGATATCCACCTCTTCGTTTTGCAACATGCGCAGGCTGTCTCGGGTACCGCCCTCGAACAGGGAGAGCTTGAGATCCGGATACCTGTGCCTGAAGGCCATCAAGCGAGAGGGCAAGTAGTAGGAGCCCAGCATGCCGGGCACAGCGATGCGCACCTCGCCCTTGGTGAGGTTGGCCATGGATTTAATATGGGCCTCGGCCTGTTTGACCTGCTTGAGGATCAGCCTGGCATGTTGCGCCAGCGCCTCGCCTTCGGCGGTGAGGGTGAGGCGGCTGCCATCCTGACCGCGATAGTGTTTGTTACGGTTGACGAGCGTGACCCCGAGGGATTCTTCGAGGCGTTTTATCCCTTGACTCAGGGCGGGCTGGGCGAGGTTGAGCTGTTTGGCCGCCAGGGTAAAGCTGCCCTTGGTCGCCAGCGCCTCGAACTGCCTAAGCTGTTTGATATCCATCTTTCATCCCACCTTCTCGCATTTTTCTATCACGCTGAGTTAGCACCATTGTCTTAAGCGCTTTTTTAGCAGATTGTTTTCAAGCATTGGTCATCGGAATTGTCTATAACAAGTTGTTATCGACATCATAGTTATAATCTATTTTTGTTATGTTAGCGCCGGTGCTAGCCTGTGTCTATCTATCCTATTGAGCGCGACAAAATGACCGCCAGCCGTCCACTACAACTTCGTCTGATCTGGGGCCTCTCTCTGGCTTCCGTGGTGATCTACATCAACCTGTATATGGTGCAGGGGATGTTGCCGCTGATCGCGACCAGTTTTAGCGTGTCGCCGGCCCACGCCACCTTGTTGTTGTCTGTGACCAGCTTCTCCATGGCCTTCGCGCTGCTCTTCTACGCCACCCTGTCTGACAAGCTAGGCAGGCGTAAGCCGCTGCTCTGGAGCCTGGCGCTACTTGTGGTGGCGGATCTCATGTTGATCTGGGTGCAGGATTTTTCGGCGTTGGTGGCGGTGCGCCTGTTTCAGGGGATACTGCTGGCGGCGGTGCCCGCCATTGCCATGGCTTATTTTAAGGATCTGCTCGATACCAGCGTGCTACTCAAGGCGGGGGCCATCTATATCGGCGCCAACAGTCTGGGGGGCATCGCCGGGCGCCTGCTCGGCGGCTTGATGACAGAGTATCTGACCTGGGTAGAGGCCATGGGCCTGGTTAGTGTCTTGACCCTGGCTGGCGTGGTGGGTGTACTTATCTTACTGCCGCGACTCGACCGGGTGCGGATCCGTCGCCGTCAACACAAGAGCGGTTTTGGCCTCGCCGATCTCAAAGGCTTTGGCCTGCACCTTGGCGATGCCACCTTGGTGAAGCTCTACCTCTTGGGGGCACTGGCCTTCATGGTGATGGTCAATCAGTTTAGCTATATCCAGCTGCACCTGATGCAGGCGCCGTTTGGCTGGGGCAAGTTTCAGGTCACCCTGATCTTCCTCTGTTATCTGAGCGGCACCTACGCCTCATTTCGCTCCGCCAAGTGGGTGACCCGCCTGGGACGTCAGCCACTGTTTATCCTCTCGGCGGTGATGATGTGTGTCGGTAGTCTAGTGACCCTGGGGGATACCAGCAGCGCCATCGTTATAGGCTTCCTGCTGTCGAGCTTTGGTTTCTTCACCTTCCACAGTGTCTGTAATGCCTGGGTGGCACAGCGCGCCCAGCAGCACAGGGCAAAAGCCACGGCGCTCTACCTGTGTAGCTACTATCTGGGGGCGGCGCTGGGCGGGCCTTTCCTCTTGCCCTTCTGGCAGCATTGGGGCTGGAGCGGCGTGGTGGCTGGCAGCCTGACCCTGCTTAGCGGCGTGATCCTCTTGGTGGTGATGCTGCAGCGCACCCATAGGCAGCGCGCGCCGCTGTTAGATGCGGCTAGCTAACGGGCTTATGCTCAAAGACTGGCTGGCTAACGCTTAGGGCTTCGATTAGTTGATAAAGGTCTTACGGTTGAGGCCGAACTTCTGCATCTTGTCATAGAGGGTCTTGCGCGGCAGCTCCAGCTGCTCCATGGTGAGCTTGATGCTGCCCTTGTTATTGCTCAGCGCCTCTTCGATCAGCAGGCGCTCGAAAAACTCCACCCGCTGCTGCAGCGACATGTTGGCGTTGAGTTGACTGCTCTGCCCTAGGGAGGTGGCAAAGGCCGCCTCTGGCCCTAAGAGCACATAACGCTCGGCCAGATTGCGCAGCTCCCTGACATTGCCAGGCCAGTCGTGTGAGACCAGCTGGGCCGTGTATTCGGCCGTCAGGGGGATCAAGGCCTTGTGATAGCGGGCCGAGGCGACTCGGGCGAAATGCAGAAACAGCAGGCCGATATCTTCGCGTCGCTCCCTGAGGGCTGGAATCGGCACTGTCACCAGATTGAGGCGATAGAGGAGATCCTGGCGAAACTCGCCGGTGTCGCACAGGCTCTTGAGATCCACCTTAGTGGCAGCAATGATGCGAATATCTAAGTCTATGCTCTTGTTGGAGCCGAGGCGCTCCACCTTCCTGTCTTCCAATACCCTGAGCAGCTTAACTTGCAAGGATAGCGGCGTGCTCTCAATCTCGTCGAGAAACAGGGTGCCGCCGTTGGCATACTCGAACTTGCCGATACGTGTCTTATCGGCGCCGGTGAAGGCACCAGATTCGGCGCCAAACAGCTCGCTCTCTATGATGGTCTCTGGGATGGCGCCGCAGTTGATGGCAACGAAGTTGGCCTCGGCTCGAGGGCTATGGTCATGCAGATAGCGGGCGACCAGCTCCTTGCCCGTGCCTGTCTCGCCTTCAATTAACACATCGGCGGGCATGTCGATCACCTGATGGATGATGTGGCGCATCTGCTTGATCCCCGGGCTGTGGCCCAGAATGCGCGGCCCTGGGGTGCTCTGGGATTCCAGCTCACGTTTCAGGCTGCGGTTTTCCAGGGTCAGGGCGCGTTTCTCCAGCGCGCGCTTGGCGATATCCAGCATGTGCTCATTGTTAAAGGGTTTCTCGATAAAATCATAGGCTCCCTGTTTCAGCGCCTGCACCGCCATGGCGATATCACCGTGGCCGGTCAGCAGTATGATGGGAATATCCTTGTCCTGAGCCAGCAGGGTGCGCATCAGCGACAGGCCGTCAATATCTGGCATGTTCACGTCTGAGATCACTATGCCCGGCCAGTTGTCGGGCAGGCCCAGGCCAATCTGTTTGGCGTCGGTGAGGGCCAGGGCGCGGTAGGATTCCAGTTCAAACAGCTGTACCAGCGCCGAGCCTATCAGGGGCTCGTCATCGACGATTAAGATGTCGTATTGATTAAAAACTTGATTTTGCATCGTTATCCTACTGCATGTATGGGCAAGGTGATCTGGAAGATGGCGCCGCCCTGTTTGCGGTTGGCAACGCTTATCTTACCCTGCATCGCCTCGACGATACGCCGGGAGATCGACAGCCCCAAGCCCAGCCCCTGGCGCGAGCTGGTGTAGTAAGGGTCGAAGATCTTTTGCATCTGGCTCTCATCTATGCCGGTACCTGTATCTTCTATGGTGATCTCCAGCCGATTGCTCACCACCACGCCTATGATCAGCTGTTTCGGGTTGCTGGCGCGCATGGCCACCATGGCATTGCTCATCAGGTTGATCAGCACCTGCTGTAGCCTAATCGGGTCGCCCCAGAGCAGCGTCTGACACTCTGTGTTGTTGAGCACCAGATCTATCCCCTGTTTGTCCACCTCGGGCTGGACTATGGTCAGCGCATCCCTGATGCACTGCGCCACGCTAATCGCCTTGTCGTTGCCCTGGCTCTTACGGGTAAAGCTCTTAAACTGCGAAACTATGGCTGCCAGACGGTCGGTGAGCTCTATGATGGTCATTATGTTGCTGGAGACATCGTCCCACTTGGCGCGGGAGAGCAGGGTCTGGGTGTTCTGTGCATAGCTGCGAATCGCCGCCAGCGGCTGGTTGATCTCATGGTTGATGCTGGCCGACAGGCTGCCGATCACCGTCAGCTTGGCGGCCTGGATCAACTCATCCTGGGCCTCTTTGAGCTGTTGATGGCTGGTCTCCAGCGCCTGAGTGCGTTCCTTGACCCTTTGTTCTAACTGTTCATGGGCCTGTTGCATGCGGCGGGTGTTCTTACGCTTCTCGATGGCGAATAACAGCGCCAGCGCGCACAGCAGATAGAGGGCGCCATAGAGCAGCAGCAGTGGCGGCAGCGAGCGGTAGATGGGCGTCATGGGCGAGAGGATATGCACCTGCCAGCCCGCGTCGCTCATGTAGGCGGCGTTATCCATAAACTCGGCGCCGCGCTTGTCATCGCCTATCTGATAGATCTGATAGTCTGCTGCCAGGGATGGGGCAAAGGGGGGCTCTATCGCCAGCGGACTGATCTCACGGTTGGCGTAGCGTCTCGAGGATTCGATGCGCTGCTTGAGCTGATGGGTCACAGGCGTCAGCGCGGTGAGGCGCCACTCAGGCCGGCTGGAGAGGAAGATAATATGGTCCGGGTCGCTGATGGCGAACTCATAGTTGCTGCCCCTGGCCATGCCTGTGCTCTGCTGTTCTATCTCGGTAACATCGACCTTTACCACTATCGCCCCTAACACCTTGGCCTCGCCCTGGCTGGGGGTGACCGGGTAGCCGTGGCTGTAGATGGGATAGGAGAAGTAGTAGCCGCGTTTGTTCGAGCTGGTGCCGACGGCGAAATAGCGGCCCATCTTGCCCTCGATGGCATCCTTGAAATAGGGTCTGAAGGCGTAATTCTTGCCAATAAAGGAGTAACTCTGCTGCCAGTTGCTGGCGGCGATGGCATCGCCGTCGATATTGACCAGATAGATATCCAGCGCCTCTGTGATGCTCTGGATCTCCTCCAGATAGCGATTGAGTGGCGTGATGGTATCGGGGTCGTCCTGCTTTAGCAGGGCGCTGGCCAGCAGCGGGTTGGTGGAGAGCACATGGGGGATGCTCTCATAGCGACTTAGAGACCCCGAGAGGAAGCTAAGCAGCTCCTTCATCTGGGCGTTGGATTGTTGCCGCGTCATCTCATAGCCATGTTCCAGATGGAACCAGTAGGCGACGCGTAGGGTAAAGGCGAGGCCCAGGAGTATGATGAAGCCGACGCCGAGGTATTTTCTTCTTGTTATAATTTTCGACATATAAGGCATGTCCAATTGAAAAAGCGAATCTGAAAGGGGACCGATTAGATCCCGTTTCAGACTCGCCCAATTGTTAAGCAAAATCAAGTGATTTAATAACCGTTTAACTTATCAATATATTCCGGCAGGAACAGAGAGATCTGCGGAATATAAGTGATCAGCGCCAGGAAGAAGAGCAGCAGCCCCAGCCAAGGGATACAGGAGTGGATCACCCACCCCATGCTGCGTCCGGTGATCCCTGCGGTCACAAACAGGTTGAGCCCCACGGGCGGCGTCAACATGCCTATCTCCATGTTCACCACCATGATGATCCCCAGGTGGATAGGGTCTATCCCCAGCTGGGTGGCGATCGGGAACAAGATAGGTGCCATGATCAGCAAGATGGCCGATGGCTCCATAAAGTTACCCGCTGCCAGCAGCAGCAAGTTGACTATGATGAGGAAGCCCCATACCGGCAGTCCCATGCCCACTATGGTCTCGGCAATAAGATGCGGAATGCGCTCTGTGGTGAGCACGTGGGCGAACAGCATGGCGTTGGCGATGATGAACAGCAGCATGATGCTGACCTTAGCACCATCGCGCACCACGTGCCGGATCTCCTTGTCGGCCGGGGTCTTGAAAACCGCCAGCACCATGAAACCCAGGTTACGCAGCACGGCTCTGATCAGCGGCTCGCCGCTGTCGCGCCAGCTGACATTTTTCAGGGGGCCGATATCACGATAACCAAATACCGCGATGAAATAGGCGTAGACGCAGGCAACGGCCGCCGCCTCGGTCGGGCTGGCGATACCGCCATAGATGGAGCCGAGCACGATAACGATAAGCGCCAGGCCGCCCATCGCCTTGGCGCTCGATATGGCCAGGGGACGAAAACCGGGGAAGGGACGGGAAGGCAGCTTCTTGATGCGGGCCACGATATAGATGGCGAGCATCAACAAGAGTCCCATCATCAGGCCGGGGATAAGCCCCGCCATGAACATACGCGCCGCCGAGACTTCCGTTGCCGCCGCGTAGACCAGCATGACGATAGAAGGTGGGATAAGGATACCCAGGGTGCCTGAGGTAGTGATCACCCCAGCAGCAAACTTTTCAGGGTAGCCGGCGCGAACCATGCCGACGATAACGATAGAGCCAATCGCGGCAACCGTGGCGGGGGATGAGCCTGATACCGCGGCAAACAGCATACAGGCCATCACAGAGGCCATGGCGAGACCACCGCGGATATGACCTACGCTGTCCATGGCAAAGTCGATGATGCGCCGGGCGACGCCGCCGGTGGATAGAAACGCCGACGACAGAATGAAGAAGGGGATCGCCAGTAGTGTGTAGTGCTCCGAGGTGGACTCATAGAGTTTCAATGCCACCGAGGCCAGTGAGTCATCGGAGAAGAGCAATATGGTCAACATGCTGGAGAAGCCGAGGGCTATGGCGATCGGCATGCCCAGCAGCATACAGAGAAACAGGCTGATAAAGAGGGTTGCTATAGTCATTATTTTTGGTCTCCCGACTGCTTGTCGTCGGCCTGGGCCTCTTGATCGATAAGGTGCATGCTCTCCTTGGCCTCATCGGCAAAGGCAAAGCCGTCGGTTTTATTGGTGATGATGGCCAGAGCCAGCTGCAAGAAGCGCCAGGTAAGTAGAATAAAGCCGATGAGCAGTATGCTTTGAGAGATCCACAGCGGCACAGCAGGCTCTTCGACGTCGATGCGCAGATATTCCCAGGCAAAGTCGCCGTCCAGTCCGCCAATCAGAAAATGAGGGAAGTCGATATCTTCCATGGGCACGCCAATTTGATACATCTTGGCCAGGTAATCCCAGCTGCCGACCAGGAACATGCCGCAGTAGATGAGACAGATGGCTACGGCCAGTATGGCGGTGTACTTACGTCCCTGGGCGGGGAGTTTTTTCACGAAGGCATCGACGCCTATGTGGGCACCGACCTTGACGCCGTATGACATGCCAAACAGCACGAACCAGCCGCAGATGGTGAGCGTTAGCTCCTGGATCCACAGGAAACCTGTGTTAAAGAAGAAACGAGCGATCACTTCGACAAAGACCAATAGGGTCATGGCGGTGATCAAGGCGTTAAGTACCACCTCTTCGATATGAGAAAAAAAGCGAGACATCATCTCTAAGACTCCTTAGATAGGAAAGAGGCCGAATGCCATGGAAACGGCCTCAATGCTTTCCTATTAAGTTTAGTGGGTTAGCGCTTATTATTCGTTTGAGGCAACGGCGGCATCGATAAGATCTTTACCTATCTTATCTTCGAACTGTGCCCATACTGGTTTCATGGCGTTGACCCAGGCGGCGCGCTGCTCTGGTGTCAGGTAGGTGACCTCAGAACGCTTAGAGTCGATGATGGCCTGCTTGTCTTTGTTCACCTTGGCCGCGGCGATCTCGTTACCATAGGCAATGGCTTCATCCAGCGATGCCTTGATCACCTTGCGCTTGTCGGCGGGTAGCGACTTCCAGAAGGTGTTTGAGGTGACCACCATGTAGTCGAGCACACCGTGGTTACTCTCTGTGATGTTGCTCTGCACTTCGTAGAACTTCTTCGAGTAGATGTTAGACCAGGTGTTTTCCTGACCATCGATGGCGCGGGTTTGCAGCAGGGTGAAGACTTCAGAGAAGGGCTTCTTCACCGGAATAGCTTCGACCGCTTGGAACTGGGCCGCTAACACGTCTGAGGCCATGATACGGAATTTCTTACCCTGGGCATCTTCCGGCAGGACAAGCGGGCTACTGGCCGAGAACTGCTTCATACCATTGTGCAGGTAACCCAGGCCGACGACGCCCTTACGCTTCATCGAGTTCAGCAGTTGCTGGCCGGCGTCGCTCTGTTGGAAACGGTTAACGGCGTCCATGTCTTTGAAGAGGAAAGGCAGATCGAATAGCTGCAGCTTCTTGGTGTAGCGCTCGAACTTGGAGAGCGATGGTGCGACAAACTGCACGTCGTTCAGTAGCAGGGCGGAGAGCTCGTTGTTGTCACCAAACAGTTGAGAGTTTGGGAACACGTTTACCTGATATTCACCGGGTAGACGCTCTTCTACTAATTGCTTGAACTTAAGTGCCATCTGGCCTTTAGGGGTGTTTTCGGCCACCACATGGGAAAACTTAATTTCCGTTGGTGCCGCCCAGCTGTTTAAGCTGGCACCCAGAAGGGCTGCGATTGAGGTCATCTTGACGATCTGTTTGATAAAGGTACAGGTGTTGAGTCTGGTCATTTTGTTATCCCTATTATTGTTAATCCTTCAGTGCCTTAGGGCGACTGCCGGTCACAGTGTGCTTAACTCATAGAAATTATAGGCAAGGACCAGGCCAAAGATGTTTAAATTATGTAAATTGCCTTATATCAACATGTTGCGACCTGTTGGTTGATTAGTAAACAAGTGTGCTTGGGGAGGATATCGCCCATTGGTCTTATTTCAATGGGTGGGAATCCACCCATTTTGCGGGGTCAAAGTTTGAGCCAAGTCCCGTTATCGAGTTAATTGTGCGCCGGCCAGTATTCACGTTTGAAGTGACCGTGATATAGGATGGCGCCGGCAGCCGCCGCGCACAGGGCTCCGATCAACAGCACAATCTTGACATCGAACACGGCTAACAGGCCGCCGAAGAGGGCGGCGAGCAGGTTGCCGACGCAGAAGATGGTTACCAGCATGCCCATAAGCTGTCCCTGGGGCCTGTCTTGATAGGCATGGGACAGGTAGGTCGGCAGGAAGCTGTTGTAGATAGCGATGCCCGCGCCTATGGTCATGAAGGTGAGCAGATAGCTGTCATTGGTGAGATAGGGAAAGCAGGCCAAAGAGGCGCCAAACAGCAAGATCCCCACCAGACTCGCGCTGGCGTGGTTGAGCCTGCGCTGAAGCACAGGGGTAAACCAGATGCTGGTGGCGATCATGCAGCCGGTGAGCAGCACGGTTACCCAGCTGATCTGCGCCGGGGTGAAGTCTGCCTGTTGTACCAGATGCAGCGGATAGAACTCATAGTAGAAGTTAACACCCATGGTCAGCAGCAGGTAGAGCAGAAAGAAGCGTCTCAGGGCTGGCTCTCTGAGCAGCACCAGGCTGGAGCCTTTCTCGGCGTTGGCCTGGGTCTCATCGAGCTGACGGGGCAGGAGATGATGGCTCAAGAGGGCACACAGAATACAGGCAACCGCCGCAGCGCCAAACACTGTCTCCATCCCCCAATCGATGAGGTAGCCGCCGGCTAACGGCCCAAGCAGATAGCCGCCATAGCCCATGGCGCTGATCAGCGAGAAGCTGCGGGTCTTGTCGATTTGCGGATGGAGATCGGCCGCTATCGCCCTGGCGATGGCGATGTTGCCCTCGCAGATCCCCGTCAGCAAACGCGCGAGACAGAAAAGTACAAATTGCTCCGAGTGCGCCGCGAAGGCCGTGAGTCCATAACCCAGTGCGCTGCCAATCAGGGTAAGGCTGAGCATACGCTTGCGCCCATAGGTGTCAGACAGGCTGCCGATGAAGCTGCCGCCTATGATGATCCCCAGTGGATAGATGCCTAAGACGATACCCATTAGAAATTCGCTGGGCAGGCCCATGAAGTGGGTAAGGGGAGAGCTGTTGTCGTGAAAAAGTGGCGCCAGCACAGGATATGGTAGTGCAATGCCCGCCACACTGATCAGGGTAACGATTAAGGTGACGCCGAGAATGCGCTGGGCCGTCTGCTTCGGAGCTTCTTGTAGGGAGTCGGTGGCCTTCATGACAGCCTTCAAAAGAATTAATAGGTAGGACAACTCTACCTCAGTGATTAATTAAGTAAAGTTTTTTGTTTATTTAATTGGATAAAGGAAGATAGGGATTGAAGTAAGCTATTTATTTTATTGGCAATAACATCAGCATTATTATTTTGGCGGGTTGATGCGTTTTAGAATTGCCTCGCTGGGCAGCAGCTCCAGGTGGCCCTGAGCATCGAAATACCAACCCGTGATGAAACCTTTTTGTCGCATGGCGACCAGGTTTTGCATCACCTCCTTGGCTTCGATCATCGCTTCCTGCTCATCGCATTCATGGGTGAGTTTGAGGTACGCGGCAATGCTTGCCAGCGACGCAGATTGAGTAACATCGGCCATGTTCAACCACCTTGAGTCGTACTTGGTTTGAGCAAAGTCTTAATGAAGAATAGTTGAGGCTAAGGGATTCGCAATAGCGAGAACCGGGCGCAATGGCTTGCTGCTAGGCTGTTTGATTATAAATAGGGGAGTGAAGCAATAAAGAGGAAATATGGTGGTCGATACTGGGCTCGAACCAGTGACCCCCTCCTTGTAAGGGAGGTGCTCTCCCAGCTGAGCTAATCGACCTGGGACTGTCTGTGATTTATCGTTTCATAGCCATGCTATGGTGGTCGATACTGGGCTCGAACCAGTGACCCCCTCCTTGTAAGGGAGGTGCTCTCCCAGCTGAGCTAATCGACCTGGGGATAAATACAGCATATTACATATTTTGATAACAATGGTGGTCGATACTGGGCTCGAACCAGTGACCCCCTCCTTGTAAGGGAGGTGCTCTCCCAGCTGAGCTAATCGACCTGGGACATTATTATATTCGATATTCTCTCGTGAAGAGATGGTGGTCGATACTGGGCTCGAACCAGTGACCCCCTCCTTGTAAGGGAGGTGCTCTCCCAGCTGAGCTAATCGACCTGGGAATATCTCACAACATTTAACTCGATGCACCACATATTTCAATCTAGGACAAAATATGGTGGTCGATACTGGGCTCGAACCAGTGACCCCCTCCTTGTAAGGGAGGTGCTCTCCCAGCTGAGCTAATCGACCTGGGACACATCAAATTTTTCAGCCATACAGTGTATGGTGGTCGATACTGGGCTCGAACCAGTGACCCCCTCCTTGTAAGGGAGGTGCTCTCCCAGCTGAGCTAATCGACCTCGCTGTGTGGGGCCGTATTATAGGGGGGAACGATCTACTGTCAACGCTTTTTTCGAGAAAATAATGAGTCCGGTTCAAATTTGTTCGGATCGTCTTAATGTTAAACAAATCAGGATGATTTCTGATGGCGCCTTGGCGAAAGCCTGTACAGAAGGGGGCTTTCGCCTGCTGGTTCGAGTCAATATTCAGTTGGGGTGAGAAAGGAGAATAGGCTATAGGGATAAAAATTATTGTGTAAAGGAACGAATAAAGGAGAAATTGTTCATCGATTACTTTTCATGGGTCTGTTTTCTCAATCGAGTAGGCCAATCACGCTGTGTATTTGTTGAAGCATCAATTTACATATCAAGCTTTAGATAGGCCTAGCCGTGCCTGTTTGTTCAATGCCTTGATAAGGAAAGACTATCCTAGTCGCTCAGTTTTACTTTGTCCTGAAAGTGAACCACACTGATTTCAAGTATGTTAATGGAATTGGCCGCTGAATAGGATTTTGCGGGCTCGAATGCGTGTGATGCACCAAAGTTACAAACATCTATCGACACAAATTCTCGCTGGTTAATAATTTAACGGCGATCAAATTACATAGAAGTACGACGATATATTCAAAACTAACCAGCATTGGTTCCATGACTCCAAAAATTAAACTTTGGGAATTGAGGAGCAATAGTACTTCCAGCAATCATTGCTCAAGCCCTTAAGGTGTGAACAAGCATATTGGAAACAACAATGTCGTTATTTGAAGCGAGTGAAACCGGAAAATTTGACGGGATTTCCCTCATTGTCCCTGTATACGATGAAGCCCCCTCAATAGCGCCTTTCTGTGACAGGGTCTTGAGCGTATTAGCCGGTGTGTGCAATTTTGAAGTGGTGTTTATCAATGACGGAAGTCGTGATGATACAGAGCGAACCATTGAGTCGATAATGCAAGGGGATATGCCTTTCCCCATAGCACTGGTTAACTTATCTCGAAATTTTGGCAAAGAGGCCGCGCTCGCTTCTGGTATGCAACATGCCAGAGGTGATGCTGTCATTCCTATGGATGTGGATCTGCAAGATCCGCCAGAGTTAATCCCAGAGATGATCGAGAAGTGGAACGCCGGTGCAAAAATTGTCAATGCACGTCGAATAGATAGATCCAAAGACGGCTTCTTTAAGCGGATCTCGGCTAAGATATTCTATTACATCTATAACAAGATGACAGAGTATCCCATACCCCAAAATGTAGGTGACTTCAGGCTGTTAGATAGAGTTGTCATTGAGTCAATTTTAACCATTGGCGAAAGGTCACGATTTAATAAAGGCATTTTTAATTGGGTAGGCTATGAAACTTCTGAGGTGACATTCACGAGACCCAATCGCGACATAGGTTCGAGTAAATGGTCCAGTTGGAAGCTTATTAAGTTAGCCCTAGATGGCATTTTTACCTCATCAACACTGCCTTTGCGCATATGGACCTATATTGGCTTAACCATGGCCTTCTTTTCTATGATATATGGGCTAGTTATATTATTCACAACGCTGATCTTTGGTCGGGATGTCCCGGGTTATGCTTCAACAGTACTGTTAATCTTGACCTTTGGCGCACTCAACATGTTTGCATTAGGGATCATGGGGGAATACATAGGGAGAATATATGAAGAAGTTCGGCAGCGTCCACTCTATATCATTCGTTCAATCAGCAGGAAGCAATAGCATGGATCGCACAGTTTTCGAACGCATGGAGACACTTGAAGATGAGCATTGGTGGTTTGTAGCTCGGCGACGTATCATAGCAGCGTTGATTAGTTGCTATATTCAGCTACCCGAACAAGCTAACATTTTAGAGGCTGGATGTGGTACCGGTGGCAATTTAAAGTGCCTACAAAGTTATGGTCAACTTTCTGCCTTTGAGTATGATGAGCGCGCCAGAATGGTTGCAAAAGCAAAGTCAGGGCTCGAGGTTCGATCTGGCGCTTTACCAGATGACTTACCCTTTGAAGGTAAGTACTTCGATCTTATCTGCATGTTGGATGTGTTAGAGCATATCCGTGACGACAAAGCTTCATTGATGGCATTAAGTCATCGTCTATCAGCCAATGGTAAGATCTTGGTGACTGTCCCGGCCTATCCGTGGTTGTGGTCGAAGCATGATGAAGTTCATCACCATCACAGGAGATACCATAAGAAGGATTTGTTAGATGTTGCCCATGAAGCGGATCTCAAGGTAGAGCATGTTTTTCATTTTAATATGTTGTTATTCCCAGTCGCTTTGCTGTTTCGCATTGGGAAGTGGTTGCTAAATTCAAATAGAGCCGATGAAGAAATGCCGAGTCCATGGATGAATAGACTCTTACGCGAAATATTTTCGTTAGAGCAGCACATGGTTGGAAGGGCCTTTTCAATGCCATTCGGGTTAACTCTCGGCGTCATTCTCTCAAAAAACGACTCATTATGATGACTACACGGCTGCGTTTCATTGGTGTTGGAGTGGTATCGATTATCACACATGTGTTCGTTGCATTAATGAGTGCCAAAGCGCTAAGTCTAAATCCGGTCGCAGTGAACTTATGTGGCTTTAGTATGGCTATGGTTAATTACTATTTTGGATATGCCTACTTTAAGTTTGGGGTAAATACTGAAAAGTACTTTAATGTGCCCCTTTTTTTTGCCGTATCGCTATTAGGTTTAGCGCTGTCTAGTTTCATTATTTATTTTTCAATATATGGGCTTGAATGGTCGTTAGCTAAAGGGATAATGCTCGTTGCTATCGTGACCCATATGGCCACTATTTTTATGTTGAAGGCGTGGGGGGGGAGACTAACTGAAATTACTTTAAGAAAGTTGCTAGTAGGCGCACTTATCTCTTTACTTCCAAGCGCAGTTTTTTTGAAGGTTCATCTCGGGCAGGTTATTCACCATGATATTGCTTGGTATTTAGTCGCCACGCGAAAGTGGCTCGAAGGACAGGCACTTTACGATAAAATTTTAGAGGTAAATCCCCCGCTAAATTTTTATTACACTGCCCCCGCTATTTGGCTTGCTGACAACATGAGGGTAAGTGACGCTGATGCACAGTACATCCTTTTTTCAGTCATTTTATGGGGCTCGTTGTTTTGGTGTTGGAATATTCTTAACAGAGAAAATAAGTTTAGTGACTTAAGAAGCACTTTACTCATATTAGGACTTGGTTTGACGGTAACCGCCACCGGACTTCCTTATGCTGCTCAGAGAGAGCATTTACTTGTGGTGTTGCTTTTACCTTGGGTAGTCGGACTACTCTTAGAACCAAATAATGAATGCAATAAAAGGGTTATCTCAAGGTCTTTTCTGGCTGCGCTAGGCATTTGCCTTAAACCATATTTTATACTTTACCCAATTTTCATAACGATTTTTCTCGTGGTTTCAAAATGGTCTCTGAGGCCTGTCGTGTCCTATGCCAATATAACCATGGCCCTGACAGGGGGAAGCTATGTGGTTTTTGTGGCACTAATTCATCCCGCATATTTTTCAGAAATCATTCCATTAGCCAAATCAACTTATGATTATGCGAAAACTACGGAGGCGATCATAACCAACATTGAGTTAATCCCATTGTGCTTTTTTATCGTCTTGGCCATAGGTTCCTATACATTGGAGCAGCAAACCACGAGCATTTTTGTTTGCCTAGTGCTTGCTTCGCTAGCAGTGTATCTGGTGCAATGGAAAGGGTTTGACTATCATCTATTACCCTTATATTCGTGGATAGTGCTGTTTGGTGTCTGGCTAATGGTTGAGCATTACTCACCTATTAAGCTCAAAGCCATAGCCTTGTTTGTCGTGACATGCTTATCGGCCTGGTTTATCAAGTCGGGTCTGTATCAAGTTCGTCAAACCGAATGGCTTATGCAGCAAATCCAAGCGCTTAAACCCTTTAATAGCCTAGTGGTTTACAGCACTTATGTATCTATTGGACCAATCATAGCGATGAGAAATGATGCCGAATGGGCATCACGATACCCAACATTTTGGACAATTCCAGTCATAGCCAACACTCACGCCGAGCGTTCCTGTAACAGCAGCCCTAAGTTTTGTTTGCGCTTGAAAGAGATCGCTATTGAGACCAGACGTCATATAATGGAGGACCTTACGCAATATACCCCTGATCTTGTTGTTATAGATAAGATGCCGGGATACATCACTAATAAAGACTTTTCCTTGTTAAAGTTTTTCAGTCGTGACGCCGAAATCGTCCAATTTTTAGATTCAAAGTATCAGGTTACCTCGGATAGCCGTTTCTACTATTTAGTCCGCAAGTAATATTATGTGGCTAACTCACAGTGCCCAGCTTGGACTTAAGTACGTTTGACTTGTACTGCTTGACTATGAGTGTGCAAGAAGTCCCCAGCGCCAATTTAGTATCTCCAAAATCATTGCCCAGGTTATTCGAAGGCGACGTAAGGTCCTTGCATTCCTTGATGACGAGTTTGTCTGTGGTGCGAGACAGAGATAAGCCCTGTGTTGTGATGGGGCGATCACCTTTTCGGGGCGTCGGGCAAGCTGCGGTTGTTCAGGCTATTTTCTCTTATCCCATTTGGCTGTTAGAATAGCGGCCACATTAAATAGCTCAGTCTATATTTAGACCATTCGATAACAGGTTACTGTCCCATTATGACGATTAAGACGCGTTTTGCTCCAAGTCCTACCGGTTTTCTTCACGTAGGTGGTGCACGTACTGCACTTTATTCATGGCTCTATGCCCGCGCTAACCAAGGTGAGTTTGTCTTACGTATCGAAGATACGGATCTCGAACGTTCAACCCCTGAAGCCTGCGCTGCTATCTTAGAAGGTATGGAGTGGCTTGGACTGAACTGGGATGAGGGTCCGTACTACCAGACTAAGCGTTTCGATCGCTACAACGAGATCATCGCGCAGATGCTAGAGCAGGGCACCGCCTATAAGTGTTACTGTAGCCGCGAGCGTATCGAGGCGATGCGTGAAGAGCAGGCCGCCAAAGGCGAACAACAAAAGTATGATGGTTGCTGCCGTGACAAGGCGCCGCGCGATACCGACGAGCCTTTCGTGGTGCGTTTTAAAAACCCAACCGAAGGTAGCGTGGTGTTCGACGATCACGTACGCGGCCGTATCGAGATCTCAAACGAGTTGCTGGACGATCTAATCATCGCACGCACCGACGGTACGCCTACCTATAACTTCTGCGTTGTGGTGGACGATTGGGATATGGGCATTACCTGTGTGGTACGTGGTGAAGACCATATCAACAACACTCCACGCCAAATCAACATCCTCAAGGCACTTAATGCGCCTGTACCTGAGTATGCCCACGTGGCGATGATCTTAGGTGACGATGGTGCCAAGCTGTCTAAGCGTCACGGCGCCGTTGGTGTGATGCAGTATCGTGATGACGGTTACCTGCCAGAAGCGTTGCTTAACTACCTGGTGCGTCTAGGCTGGTCACATGGCGATCAAGAGGTCTTCTCTATTGAGGAGATGAAGCAGTACTTTAAGCTAGACGACATCAATAAGGCGGCGTCTGCCTTTAATACCGAAAAACTGATCTGGTTGAATCAGCACTATATGAAGGAGCTGGCGCCTGAATATGTGGCTAAGCACCTCGAGTGGCACATGCAAGATCAAAACATAGATACAGCAAACGGTCCTGCGCTGGCAGAAGTGGTCTCAGCATTGGCCGAGCGCGCTAAGACCCTAAAAGAGCTAGCTGCTTCTAGCCGCTACTTCTATGAAGACTTTGCCGAGTTCGATGAAACCGCCGCAAAGAAACATCTGCGTGGGGTTGCCTTAGAGCCGCTACAACTGCTGCAGAAGAAATTTGCCGAGCTGAGCGAGTGGAACGTAGAAGCGATTCATCAGGCTATCGAAGCGACTGCTGCAGAATTAGAGCTAGGCATGGGTAAGGTCGGTATGCCACTGCGTGTTGCGGTAACCGGTGCCGGTATGTCGCCTGCTGTAGATTTAACCGCTTTCCTCGTCGGAAAGGCCCGTTGTGAGCAAAGAATCTCCAAAGCGATTGAATTTGTAGCAAATAGAATAAATTCCTAAAAAACGAGTTGACACTTTTGGGTGTGCTGCATAGAATGCGCCTCGCAGTTGAGACACAGCCGGCAGATGCTCGCAGTGCACTCAAAGGTGACAAGTTAGGTAAGGGGCCTTAGCTCAGCTGGGAGAGCGCAACACTGGCAGTGTTGAGGTCAGCGGTTCGATCCCGCTAGGCTCCACCATCTAATTTGAAAGCGTTGAAGCAATAGCCTACTGGCTTTAACGAGTATTCACTCGATACAGAGTATAAGGTATCAACAGTGTCCCATTCGTCTAGAGGCCTAGGACACCGCCCTTTCACGGCGGTAACAGGGGTTCGAATCCCCTATGGGATACCACTTTTTTGAGTGGTTGGCTGTGAAGTTGACGATTCGATAGCGTTGAAGCAATAGCCTACTGGCTTCGACGAGTATTCACTCGATACAGAGTATAACGTATCAACAGTGTCCCATTCGTCTAGAGGCCTAGGACACCGCCCTTTCACGGCGGTAACAGGGGTTCGAATCCCCTATGGGATACCACTTTCTTGAGTGGTTGACTGCGAAGTTGACGATTCGATAGCGTTGAAGCAATAGCCTACTGGCTTTAACGAGTATTCACTCGATACAGAGTATAACGTATCAACAGTGTCCCATTCGTCTAGAGGCCTAGGACACCGCCCTTTCACGGCGGTAACAGGGGTTCGAATCCCCTATGGGATACCACTTTCTTGAGTGGTTGACTGCAAAGTTGACGATTCGATAGCGTTGAAGCAATAGCCTACTGGCTTCGACGAGTATTCACTCGATACAGAGTATAAAGTATCAACAGTGTCCCATTCGTCTAGAGGCCTAGGACACCGCCCTTTCACGGCGGTAACAGGGGTTCGAATCCCCTATGGGATACCACTTTCTTGAGTGGTTGGCTGCAAAGTTGACGATTCGATAGCGTTGAAGCAATAGCCTACTGGCTTTAACGAGTATTCACTCGATACAGAGTATAATGTATCAACAGTGTCCCATTCGTCTAGAGGCCTAGGACACCGCCCTTTCACGGCGGTAACAGGGGTTCGAATCCCCTATGGGATACCACTTTTCTTGAGTGGTTAACTGTAAAGTTGACGATTCGATAGCGTTGAAGCAATAGCCTACTGGCTTCGACGAGTATTCACTCGATACAGAGTCTAACGTATCAACAGTGTCCCATTCGTCTAGAGGCCTAGGACACCGCCCTTTCACGGCGGTAACAGGGGTTCGAATCCCCTATGGGATACCACTTTTTGAGTGGTTGACTGCGAAGTTGACGATTCGATAGCGTTGAAACATTTCTCTTATGAGATGGCCTACTGGTTTCAACGAGTATTCACTCCCTTACGGAGTCTAAATGTAAGACCGGCGTCCCATTCGTCTAGAGGCCTAGGACACCGCCCTTTCACGGCGGTAACAGGGGTTCGAATCCCCTATGGGATACCACAACTTATTTTGAGAAAGTTTGAAATAAGATGTTGTGTTTGTTCAGGTTTTACTGTATAGTCACAATCAGTTTCGGGGCCTTAGCTCAGCTGGGAGAGCGCAACACTGGCAGTGTTGAGGTCAGCGGTTCGATCCCGCTAGGCTCCACCAAATAAGCGTTTAGTTACGCGGAAAAAACCACCCAATAGGGTGGTTTTTTTTCATCTGTAGTTTATTCACATTTCAGTCTGTTCTCACTTAAGTTTGTTTCCAGTATTGTCTGTTTCATTTGGGGCTCTCAATTTAGGTTCGCCCATTTGATTCTCTGTCATTAAGTTTTTGTCTTACCTCAGCTTTCTCAAACCAAGGGAGAGCTCTTCACCATAGATGCTTAAGTCCTCATTGATGAGAAAATCCTACCCTTCGGCAAAGCTTATCTATTGCGTCTACACTGACAAAACTAACTGCTAGGCGAGTGACTAGTGTATTTGGGCAACAGAGTGAGTCAGACCATGAAGAGATCCCTTTTTCTGCTGTTAACAGTAATTTCATTAATTTCATCATATAGTTATGCAGAGGATACGACACCTTTGCCGTCCCATAAGATCGCCTATCCTCAAGGCTGGCAAACCTGGTCGAGTATTGCTGTGTCCCATCGCACCGATAACAACACGGTCAGGGCCATCCTGGGTAACGAGATTGCGGTCAATGCGGCCCGTAGTGGCAATCATATGCCTTGGCCTGATGGCGCCATCTTTGCGAAGGTAGTGTGGAAGGCGGGCGAATTAACTCATTGGCCGCAGGCGATAGGTCCCAAGGCCTTCGTTCATGCCGAGTTTATGTTTAAAGACTCGGTGAAGTATGCCGACACCTATGGCTGGGGCTGGGCGCGTTGGGTCGGGGAGGAGCAGACCCCCTTCGAGGGCGGCATGCAGGTCTGTATCAGCTGCCATACACCGGTTAAAGACAATGACTGGGTCTTTACCGAACCGGCCTGGTTTCCGAAAAAGTGATAGAGGTTGCCGTTTTATTGGCTGATAGTGTGATTAAAAGCATCAGGCGGTAAGCCTGAGAAGCGTATCGACTGGCACAACGTGCAGAAATGGCGGCTATGCCAGTCGATGGATTAGTGCTTGGTAGACTTATTTTACTCTATGCCGAGGAAGCCACCTGTTTGATGGGCCCAGAGCTGGGCGTAAATCCCACCCTGTTTGATCAGTTCCTGGTGTGTGCCTTGCTCGACGATTTTTCCCTGATCTAACACGATCAATCTGTCCATGGCGGCAATGGTCGACAGGCGGTGGGCGATGGCGATCACCGTCTTGCCCTCCATCAGTTGATAGAGACTCTCCTGAATGGCGGCCTCTATCTCAGAGTCCAGCGCCGAGGTTGCCTCATCCAGCAAGAGGATAGGGGCGTTCTTTAGCAGTACTCGTGCGATAGCGATACGCTGGCGCTGACCGCCTGACAGTTTCACGCCGCGCTCGCCCACCTGAGCATAGAGCCCATGATTGCCCTCTGGATCGCTAAGTCCTTGAATAAACTCGTAGGCCTGGGCCTGGCGAATTGCATTTTCCAGCTCTTCCTCGCTCGCATCCGGCTTGCCATAGCGTATGTTGTCGCGAATGGAGCGATGCAGCAGAGAGGTATCCTGAGTCACCATGCCTATGTTGGCCCGCAGCGAGTCTTGCTCTACCTCGCGAATGTTCTGCCCATCTATGGTGATGCTGCCTTGTTCCACGTCGTGAAAACGCATCAGCAGGTTCACCAGGGTGGACTTGCCGGCGCCCGAGCGGCCCACCAGGCCGACCTTCTCGCCGGGTTTTATCTTGAGATCGAGATCTTCTATGACGCCGCTGGCCTCGCCATAGTGGAAGCTGACCCGGTTAAAGGCGATCTCGCCCTTTGATACGGTGAGCTGGCTGGCATTGTCGCTGTCCTGAACGCTGGTGGGGCGCGACAGGGTATTCATGCCGTCGGCGACCGTGCCGATATTTTCAAACAGAGAGCTTATCTCCCACATGATCCATTGCGACATGCCGTTGAGCCTGAGAGAGAGACTGACCGCCACGGCGATGGCGCCTATGGTGATGGCGTTGTCGCGCCACAGCCAGATGGAAACGGCGGCAACGCTGAAGGCGAGTAAGTAATTAATCACCTGCACGCTGACGTTGATGCCGGTTACCAGACGCATCTGGCGATAAACCGTATCGAGAAAGCCTGTCATGCTTTCCTTGGCATATTGAGCCTCTTTCTGTGTGTGAGAAAACAGCTTCACAGTGGCGATGTTAGTGTAGCTGTCGACGATGCGTCCCGTCATGGTGGAGCGGGCGTCGGCCTGTTCGGTAGAGACCTGTTTCAGCTTAGGCAGGTAGTAAAATTGCAGCCCCACATAGATCATCAGCCAGACCAGCATGGGCAGCATGAGCCGCAGGTCGGCATCGGCGATGATCACCAGCATGGAGAGGAAATAGACCAGAATATAGACCAAGACATCCAGCAGCTTAGTGACCGTCTCGCGCACGGCCAGAGAGGTCTGCATCACCTTGGTGGCGATGCGCCCGGCAAAATCGTTCTGATAGAAGGCGATGCTCTGTTTAAGCAGATATCTGTGGGCAAGCCAGCGGATCGACATGGGGTAGTTACCCAAAAGCCCCTGGTAGATCACCAGGGCGTGCAGCAACACCAGCACAGGGATCACCACGAGCACCAAGACGGCCATCAGCAGTAACTTGTCACCCTGCTCGGCAAACAAGGTCTCTGGGCTGTGGCTGGCGAGCAGATCCACTAGGTCGCCCATAAACGCAAACAGTGAGACCTCGAGGATCGCCAGCAGCGCAGTCAGTATCGACATTAATGCGAGCGGCAACTCGAAGCCGCGCGTGTAATGCCTGCAAAACCGGTAGATCCCACGGGGTGGCTGTACCGCTTCCTGGTCGGGTAGGGCGGAAACCCATGATTCGAAACGCTTAAACATTTAAGTCCTTATAAAATTTAGGCTTATTAGGATGATAGTCGATCTGATTGCTATCACTCATCATATAGCAGGCGTCAGTCGAGTGCGATGAATTGTTGCTTAGATAGTTATTCTCACCATGAGTGCCGTTTTCCGCTAGTATCCAAACCCTGGCTGCATTAGAGTGGCCTTATCAAAGCAAAACGAGTCATCTTCAAGTGAGCCAGCAAACACAAGAGTCTAGTGCAAAAGCGTGCAAAGCCATCCAAGCTGAGGCGCAGCATCCCAAGGCGGAGCAGTATCGCATCGCGCGTCTGTCACGGGATGCCAGATTCGATGGCCTGTTCTTCGTCGGCGTCTTCTCCACCGGCATCTATTGTCGTCCTATCTGCCCGGCAGTGCCTGCCAAGGAGGCTAATGTCAGGTATTTCGACGATGCTCTGTCGGCTGCTCAGGCTGGCCTGAGGCCCTGTCTGCGTTGTCGCCCGGACAGCGCGCCGGGATCAAACCCCTGGCTCGGCAAGCAGACCAGCCTGAATCGCGCCATGAGCCTGATCGACGCCGGCGTCTTATGCGGCCCCCAGGCGATCCCTATGACGGGGCTTGCCGAGCGATTAGGGATCAGCGAGCGTTATCTGAGGCAACTGTTTCACGACAGCCTGGGCACTTCGCCCAAGCAATATGCCCTGTATCAACAGCTGATGTTTGCCAAACAGCTGCTGCATCAGACCAAGATGCCGATCACTCAGGTGGCCTTTGCCGCCGGGTTTAACAGCGTGAGACGCTTTAACGAGATCTTTCGTGAGCAGCTGCAGTTGACCCCGAGTGAGATCCGCAAAGCCACGGGCCAGCCATCGCTGCCAGTCCAGGGCCTGACGCTCAAGCTTGCCTATCGTCCGCCCTATGATTGGCAACATCTGCGCAGCTTCTTCGCCCAGCGCGCCGTACCCGAGATGGAGTGGCTAGATGAACAGAGCTATGGCCGGAGCTTCGTGCTCGGCGGCGCTAAGGGCTATTTCTGCGCAGTCCATCGCGAGCAAGAGGCCTGCTTTCATGTCACCATTCATCTTGCCGAGGCTGACTCACTCAGCCAGCTCAAGGGGATGATCAGCCATATTCGTCGCATCCTGGATCTCGACGCCGACATGCTGACCATAGGCGATAAGCTGCAAGCGCTGGGTAAGGCTCTGCCTCAGGTGTCACCTGGTCTGCGTCTGCCCGGCGTCTGGTCGCCTTTCGAGGCGGCTTGCCGCGCCATCTTAGGTCAGCAGGTGAGTGTGACCCAGGCGATCAAGCTCTTGGGGCAACTGGTGGCCGATTATGGCGAGACGATTAGCCTAAATGAGAAAACGGTGCGTCTGTTCCCGACTCCAGAGGCGCTAGTGGATGCCAGCCTGGATGGGCTTAAGATGCCGGGGATCAGAAAAGAGGCGATTCGCGCCCTAGCGGCCTTTGTGATGGATAACCCCGAGGCGGAGATAGACGACTGGCTACAGATCAAGGGGATAGGGCCCTGGACTTTGGATTATGTGCGCCTGCGGGGACTGAGCCTGCCTGACGTACTGCTGGTTGGGGATCTCGTGGTTAAACAGCAACTGCTGGTGAACCTGTCGCCCGAGCCGTCCAGTCGTGATGGAGAGCCTGCTGAAGATGAAGATCCCAAGGCGGCGAAGAAGTGGGCGCTGGCACAATATCAGGCGCTCAGCCAAGAGGTGCTACGGCAGGTCGCCCCCTGGGGCAGTTATCTCACCCTGCAGCTCTGGAATCAGCAGTAGAGAAAGCCGCCACAATGCATTTAGAATAAACGAGGGAATTTAAAATGAGCCAACAGACCAAAGATCTTCAGTACATTCCCCTAAGCCGGGACGCCGGACTAAGCGGCTATCAGGCGCTTGCCGAGCGAGTCATAGACACGCCGCTGGGAAAGGTGAGTCTGGCGGCCAATCAGTTTGGTCTGTCGCACCTGAGCTTTCTGCCCGGGCAAGATGACGACTTTGCTGCGCGTGAGGTGACCCTGGTCGCGCGCGAACAGCAGGCGCAGCAGCAGGCCGAGGCGCATCTCGACCAGGCAGAGAGCGAATTATCCGCCTATTTTGCCGGTAAGCTGACCACCTTTAGCCTGGCCTTAGCCCCTGTGGGCACGCCGTTTCAGCATCAGGTGTGGCAGGCGCTGCTCGCTCACCCCTTCGGCGATGCGGCGAGCTATTCCGATATCGCCAGCGCGATAGATAATCCCAAGGCGGTGCGGGCGGTAGGCAGCGCCAACGGCGCTAACCGAATCGCCATCATCATTCCCTGTCATCGCATCATAGGTAAGGGGGGAGCGCTGACGGGTTACGCCTATGGCCTGGAGATTAAGCGGCACCTACTGGCCCTGGAAGCCGAGGCCGTGGGCGAAAGCCAATAAGCGATCTAAGATAAGATTGACGCCTAAGTCGATTAGGCAGTAAAAATTAGGTGTTCGGCGGCAAATTTAGGTACAATGCGCGGCTCTATTTTGTACGGTTAGCTAAATCTTATCATGACAACTAATGCGCTCGACCCATCTGCTCTTGAGCCCTCTGCGCCATCGGACCTGTCGCTGTCGACGACCGATTTTAGTCAGTTAAATCTGGTCAAGGCGCTGCAGGTCAGACTGCATCACCTAGGTTATCAGCAGGCCACGCCGATTCAGGCAAGAGCGATCCCCGCCATCTTGGCCGGTCGCGATTTGCTGGCCGGTGCCAAGACAGGCTCGGGTAAGACCGCCGCCTTCGCGCTGCCCTTGTTGCAGAAGCTGGTGGGACAGAGAGCCGGTGGCGGCAATCATGTTGGCGCCCTGGTATTGGTGCCGACCCGTGAGCTTGCCCAGCAGGTAGCCGATAGCTTCATCAGCTATGGCGCCGAGCTGGCGCCAAGAGCCAAGGTGGTCGCCGTGTTCGGTGGCGTCTCGGCAAACAGCCAGATGCTGGCCCTGCGTGGCGGCGCCGATATTCTGGTGGCGACCCCAGGCCGTCTGCTGGACCTGCTCGGCAGCAATGCCGTTAAGCTCTCTCAGCTAAAGGCCTTAGTGCTCGACGAAGCCGATCGCATGTTGAATCTGGGCTTCACCGAGGAGCTCGGTGAGATCCTCAAACAACTGCCCGATCAAAAACAGACCCTGCTGTTCTCGGCGACTTTCCCCGAAGAGGTGCTTAGCCTCACCGCCAAGCTGCTGACCGACCCTGTCGAGATCCAGCTGCAGGAGGCGCAGAGCGCAGATATTGAGCAGCGCGTCTACACAGTTAACCGTAGCAACAAGACGGCGCTGCTTGCCGAGCTTATCAAGGTGCGTCAGTGGCGTCAGGTACTGGTATTTGCCAGCGCCAAGCGCAGCTGCGATCACCTGGCGCAGAA
Source organism: Shewanella alkalitolerans (assembly GCF_019457575.1). Lineage (NCBI taxonomy): Bacteria > Pseudomonadati > Pseudomonadota > Gammaproteobacteria > Alteromonadales > Shewanellaceae > Shewanella > Shewanella alkalitolerans. The sequence goes on from NZ_CP080422.1 coordinate 1,640,092, forward strand.
GCTGGAGAAACGCGGCATCAGCGCCCAGGTGTTCCATGGTGACAAGGCGCAGGGCGCCCGCAGCCGTGTGCTCGATGGCTTCAAGAGCGGTGAGATCACAGTACTAATAGCTACCGATATCGCGGCCCGCGGCATCGATATCGACAAGCTACCCGTGGTGATCAACTTCGAACTGCCAAGAAGTCCCGCCGACTATCTGCACCGCATCGGTCGTAGTGGCCGCGCAGGCGAGACAGGTGAGGCTATCTCACTCATCAGCCACGACGAATATCATCATTTCAAGGTGATCGAGAAGAAGAACAAGCTGCGCCTGCCAAGGGAGCAGTATCCTGGCTTCGAGGCCGATGCCGAGGCACCGCTGGATTGTCCATCGCGTCAGGACAAGCCTATGGCGAAACCCGAAGGCACGGGCAAGAAAAAACGTAATAAGTTACCCAAGATCAATGACGCGATCTGGAAGCGTCCCTCATAGTAGGGCGCGTTTATCTAACAGAGTGAAACAGAGATGCAGCAGCTTTTTTGGTTAGTCGAAGGCGAACTTGCCGGTCGTTGTGGCCCCAACCTGGTGCCTTGGGAGCTGAGTGAACTCAAGGAGCAGGGGGTCGGTGCCATACTCTCGGTCAATGGCGGCGATCTCTGTGATCCTGATGAGATGGCGCGGTTGGCGCTGCGCTACGCCTGCATTCCGCTGTCGGGCAATATTCCCCCCATGGAGGGCGACGAGGCACACTGCGTGGCTCAGCTGCCCAAGGCACTGGCCTTTATTCGTCAGTGTGAGGCCGATGGCCTGCCAGTGATGATCCATTGCCGCTCTGGCAAAGACAGAACCGGGCTCTTGATGGCCTACTATTTGATGGAGAATGGAGCCGCGCCGCTACATGCAGTGAGTCAGGTGAGGGCGGTGCGTGATATCGCCTTTAGCGCCGAGGGCTGGGATCAATTCGTCTACGACGTCTTATACGCTTTACAGGAGTAAGGCTAACGCCTATGTTAGTGACTAGGCGTATAAATTCATGGTGTTAGGGCAAGTGATGAACCTCTCAGTGGTAAGCAAAAGCATGATGCGATTGGCCTTAAAGTTGATGGCTTTGCCCTCGAAGTTGATGACTTTGTCCTTGAAGTTGATGACTCTGCCTTCAAAGTTGATGACTCTAGCCTTGACCCTGAGCCTAGTGTCGGCCTGCAGCAGTCTACCGCCGCCCCAGCAACTTACCCCCAGCCATAAGCTGGCGGCACCGACCGATTCTGGCCTGTATCGTTACCTCGAAGGCGATCTCAAGGCGCATCCAAACAAGACGGGCTTTCTGCCACTCTCATCCGGTGTCGATGCCTTTGTGGCTCGCCTGGCGATAGTCGATGCCGCCAGCCAGAGCATAGATCTGCAATACTACATCTATCACGACGATGAAACCGGCCGCTTGTTGATCTGGCACCTAATCGACGCCGCCGATCGTGGTGTGCGGGTGAGGGTGTTACTCGACGACCTCACCACCAAGACCCTAGACGATGGCCTGGTGCTGCTCGCCAGTCACCCCAATATCGAGATCCGCCTGTTTAATCCCTCCTATGAGCGCACCTTTCGCCGCTTCGCCATGTTGACCGGCTTCTCCCGCCTCAACCATAGGATGCACAACAAGTCCCTTACCGTGGACAACCAGATAACCATTGTGGGTGGGCGCAACATAGGCAACGAATATTTCTCCAAGAATGACGATGTGGATTTTGGCGACTTCGACCTCCTGACCATAGGCGATGTGGTCGATGAGGTATCGGATCAATTCGACCGCTACTGGAACAGTGAGCAGGTCGAGAGTGTGGTCAACCTGGTGCCGCCACCGACCAGTGAGATGTACAAAGAGGCGGCCAAGATCATGGCCAGAAACAAGCAGAACTTCCTCCACGATGAGTACCTTAATCGCCTCGAGCTGAGCGAGCTGCTGACACAGATCACCTCCAAGGGGCTTGCCTGGTATTGGGGCGATGCGCAGCTGCTGTACGATCCGCCCCAGAAGGCGAGCAGACAGGGCCATCAGGAGTGGTTGCTAACTGACCTTAGCCAATTCCTGGGCAAGGCGCGCAAGGAAGTACTAATCGTCTCGCCTTACTTTGTGCCTACCGACGGCGGCTGTCAGGCCTTGATAGACGCGGCTAAGCAGGGGATCAAGATCACCATCATCACCAATAGCCTGGCGGCCACCGATGTGTTGGCAGTGCATGCGGGCTACAAGGCTTATCGCGAGCGGTTGCTGGAAAACGGCATCGCCCTGTATGAGGTGAAGGTGGATATCAACAACCGTCCCAGCGCCTGGAAGGGCAGTTCGCGCACCAGCTTGCATGCCAAGACCTTTGTGCTGGACAGGGCCTCAGTGTTTGTCGGCTCCTTTAATTTCGACCCCAGATCGGCCTGGATCAACACTGAGATGGGGCTGATTGTCGACCAGAGCGAGTTTGCTGGCGAATTGGTGGATGAGATTCAAAAGTCCCTCAAGCGCAGCAGCTACCGCTTGGATCTCAAAGATGGCGAGCTGATCTGGCATGACGATCTTAAGGGCCAAGTCTATTATGCCGACCCCGATGCCAGCTTCTGGCGTCGTTTTATGGCTGATTTTATCGGTCTGCTGCCGATAGAGTCACAGTTGTAAGGCCAATTTATCAAGGCTTGAGCATCGTCAATTTAATCTGGCTATGCTAGGGTTAAACTTATCGCTAATTAAGCATTTACGTGTCGGTAAGAATATGAAAAGTAAGGCGAGCCAATCTCAAGGCCTATTATTGTTCCGCTTGTCCCATACTCAGTTGTTTGCCCTCGGCACGCTCAAGATCCGTGAACTGGTTCCCTTCTCAAAACTCAGCGCCATCCCTCAGTCTCATCCCGCTATTTTGGGTGCCGCAACTGTCAGGGGCCACACCATTCCCATCATCGACATGGCCGCGGCAGTGGGCTATGCGCCCATCACGCCCGAAGAGTGCGCCAACGCTTATATCATCATCACAGATTGTCAGCGCATGGTAATGGGATTTCTGGTGCGCAGCATAGATAAGATCATCGAGTGTAACTGGCGGGATATCGAGTCGCCGCCGGATAACCTGGGCAAGAACGCCTTTCTCACCGGGGTGACCCGGGTCGATGATAAGTTAGTGCAGCTGCTGGATGTGGAGTTGTTATTGTCCAAGATCTTCCCTGCCAGCCCAGAAACCACCCGGGCAATACTGACAGATGTGCAGCGGGAGATCTTAAAGCCGCTCAATATCTTGCTGGTGGACGATTCCATGGTGGCGCGCAAGCAGCTTAGCGACGCGCTGGACAGCATCAATATTCCCTATCTGGTGACCTCAGATGGCAGAGACGCGCTCTCCATCATGGAGGAGGCTGCCAAGGAGGGAAGGCCGATGGATCTGCTGGTGAGCGACATCGAGATGCCGGGGCTCGACGGCTACGAGTTGGCGTTCGAGGTGAAGAACACGCCTGCCTTGGCCGACGCCTATATCATATTACACACCTCGCTCTCGAGTGAGATCAGTGTGAGTCAGGCCCATCAGGTGGGGGCCAACGAGGCGCTGACCAAGTTCGACGCCCACGAGTTGATCGACGCCATGCTCAGGGGCGCCAAGCGGCATCAGGCCAGTTAAAGATTAGATTTTTGTTATCTTTATGATGCTAGCGGGTAATATCTAAAGCGAAATCGAGTGGTTTGCTAGACAAGACGGGGGAGTTTCTATAAAACACAGGATGAAGGAAGTTTAACCTTGGGCCAGATCCTGTGTTTGACACCAGCTTTTACTCTCATCCTTAGTACGTTTTGGTCATAACGGGCAAGCGTGACCAAGGCGAGAGACGATAAATAACATAAAGAAAGCTGTTCTGCTCAGCGAACGTTGACGGCGATGAGCAAAGGTTAAATTCAATTAATTATAATGATAGGTCAATCAATGAATCAAAATCGTTCCTTATTTGCCAAGTTGGCAGATGGCAGCTTAGTGCTGCAAATTATCTTGGGGATCATTGCCGGGGTTGCCCTGGCGAGTTTTTCACCTTCCTCGGCAGAGAGTGTCGCCTTTCTTGGTGATCTGTTTGTCGGCGCGCTAAAGGCGATTGCGCCGATCTTAGTGTTTATTCTGGTGGCGGCCTCAATTGCCAATCAGAAGAAAAACACCAAGACCAATATGCGACCTATCATAGTCCTCTACCTCTTTGGTACCTTTGCCGCGGCGATCACCGCAGTGACCATGAGCTTCCTCTTCCCCACCTCTCTGGTGCTGGTGAGCGGTGCCCAAGGTGCGACGCCGCCGGAAGGGATTGGCGAAGTCCTCAATACCTTGCTCTTCAAGGTGGTCGACAACCCGGTTAACGCCCTGATGACGGGTAACTATATTGGCATCCTGGCCTGGGGTGTTGGCCTGGGCATCGCCCTGCATCACGCCTCTGAGAACACTAAGACGGTATTTGCCGATGTGAGCCACGGCATCTCTCAGATGGTGCGCTTCGTGATCCGTCTGGCGCCTATCGGTATCTTCGGCTTGGTGGCTAACACCTTCGCCGCAACTGGTTTCGAGGCGATTGCCGGCTATGCTCAGCTGCTTGCCGTGCTGCTGGGTTCTATGCTGATCATCGCGCTTATCATCAACCCGCTTATCGTCTGGTTTAAGATCCGCCGTAACCCTTATCCGCTGGTATTTACCTGCCTGAGAGAGAGCGGCGTGACCGCCTTCTTTACCCGCTCGAGCGCGGCCAACATCCCGGTGAACATGGCTCTGTGTGAGAAGCTGGATCTGCATGAAGATACTTTCTCGGTATCTATCCCACTGGGGGCGACCATCAACATGGCGGGTGCGGCGATCACTATTACCGTATTGACCCTGGCGGCGGTGCACACAGAAGGGATCCAGGTGGATATCCTGACCGCGATTCTGCTGAGCGTAGTGGCGGCGGTTTCGGCCTGCGGGGCCTCTGGGGTGGCCGGTGGCTCGCTGCTGCTGATCCCGCTGGCCTGTAGCCTGTTTGGTATCTCTAACGATGTCGCCATGCAGGTGGTGGCCGTGGGCTTCATCATTGGCGTGATTCAAGACTCGGCGGAGACCGCCCTTAACAGCTCCACCGATGTGCTCTTTACTGCGGCGGCCTGTGAGGCGGCCGAGCGTCAGGCGGAGATATAAGCCAGCGTTAGCCTGAGTAATAAGTTTTCGAATTGAGAAGGAGCCGATGGGCTCCTTTTTTGTGTCTGGCTTTTTTAACTGGTTTCGTGCCTGAATCGTTTGTCTAGATTTGTGTTTGGGCCGATTTAGCCCTCATGGCATGAGCCGATGCGGCCGATAAGGTGTAGAGAGTGACGGCTTTGGCGTGTTGAAAAAAATTTGTATTACACTTTACTTAAATAATGCATTAAAAGTGATTTAGATCGCGTTTTTATTTCCGCTCTAGGTTACAATTTCACACAAAGGAGACGACAAGTCGGTTTAACTTGTTGGTTTATGGTTGCTTTTTCACAATGCTGTAACATTTGCGGTAATTTAGAGGTTAAATAAATATGAGTTCTGAGCTAAGGGTAATGTTAGGCAATGCCAGTGCTAACGGTTCACAGTCATTACTTCAAGTTATCGAAATGTCGGTTGTCGAAAAGCGCAAACGTTTACGTTGGCAGGAGCAAGATATGGAAACACGCGAAATTATTGGCCAGTGGATAGATGAGCGCCCCTCTCTGGGCGACAAGATCACCCTTTATCGTCAAGGCGATAAGCTGTTTCTAGAGACCTGGTATAACGATGGTTGCCATAGTTTTGATGAGATGCAGGCAACTAGACTCGATAATGGCCTCAAGCTTGAAGATCTCGGTGGTAACCTGTTCGGCGAATATTTCCTGCTCTCCGACGACAACAACCTGCAATTTTGCAACAGCAGTGAATGCTTCTATACCGCCAAACGCGCGGCATAAGCTAAGAAGAAAGGCGCCAGATAGGCGCCTTTTTTGTGTCTAGCTTTTACTACTCCTGAGAGTCGTCATTCCAGAAAAGCAAAGGCTTTAGAAGGGATGCAGACTCGAGAAGCTCAGTCTGGTCTGCTTGTAGGGATGAGTGATACTCAGGTGCTCGGCATGCAGGTGCAGGCGCGGCGCGGCGGCAATAATGGCTTCGTCGCCATAGAAATCATCACCCAGTATGGTGTGCCCCAGCGCCTTCATGTGTAGCCTGAGCTGGTGGGTTCGCCCCGTGATCGGCTTGAGCTTCACCAGTGTGCTGTTGCTGCGCCGTTCCAGCACCTCAAAATAGGTGGTCGCCGGTTTGCCATCCTCGGCAATCTTCTGTAGCGGCGGTTGCTCGCTATCAGGCTTCATCGCCAACTCTATCTTGCCACTGTCCTGGCTCATCAGGCCCGCGACCTCGGCCACATAATATTTTTCTGTGGTGCGGTTTTGAAACTGGGTCTTGAGGTGAGACTCGGCCTTCTTGTTGAGGGCGAACACCATGATGCCAGAGGTGGCGCAGTCGAGCCTGTGCACCAGGATGGCTTCGGGAAAACGCTGCAACAGACGGTTGATGGCGCAGTCATGAGTCTCCGCGGCGCGGCCGGGATTGGACAACAGGCCAGATGGCTTGTTGATTATGATGATGTCGCGATCTTGGTAGCGTATATCGAGCCAGGGAATAGCCGGGGGCTGGTAACTAAAAATTTTCATCGTCTCTCCTCGGCGGCGATCCTAACAAAGAATCCCGGTCCTGCCTATCCTATGGGCATCGGTTTGCGACCCTCTTGGCCTCTTTCATTTCACCTTGGCTGCGATTTTACGGCTGGGTTTACAAAGCCTGGCGAGTTGAATTTTCTTAAGCTTGCTCACAGGCACGCCGAGTTTAGGTATCATGGGGGAATGTGGCCCCGCCAACAAAGGGCGGCTTGGCCGAGGCAGAGAACAAGATGGAAGATAAGATGACAGAGCAACAAGGTTATTGGATTGGCGAGGCGGGTAAGCCCTGGGGCGAGGCGGAAAAGGCAAAGTGGCGCGCCGCGCAGCAGAAGAAACGCTCCTATGAGCAGGAGGTGCTGAGCAAGTTCAGCCAGGTGAGCGAGAGCTTCGAGGCGCAGCAATATGGCGAGCTTAACTATGCCGAGGGCCAGTATCCGCTCTATGGTTTCAAATCCCGCGACTGGGACCAGGCCAAGCCCACTATCTTGGTTACCGGCGGCGTACATGGCTACGAGACCAGTGGCGTGCAGGGCGCGCTACGTTTCTTAATCGCCAAGGCAAGTGAGTACAGCCAGGATTTCAATATCCTGGTCGCCCCCTGTGTCAGCCCTTGGGGCTATGAGACCATCAATCGCTGGAATCCCGAGGCGATTGACCCTAACCGTTCCTTCTATGCCGACAGCCCGGCTCAGGAGTCCCGCGCCCTGATGCAGTGGGTAGCGAGCTTTAACCTGCCCTTGATGGCGCATATCGACCTGCATGAGACCACTGATACAGATAACAGCGAGTTTCGCCCAGCTTTAGCTGCAAGAGATGCCAAGGTGCAGACTAACTGGAATATTCCCGACGGTTTCTATCTGGTGGGTGATAGCGAGAACCCTAACGATGAGATGCAGGCGGCCATCATAGCGGCCGTGGGCAAGGTGACCCATATCGCACCGGCCGATGACCAGGGACGATTGATAGGTGAGCCCATCACTCAGTTTGGAGTGATCAACTATGCGACCAAGGCGCTGGGCCTGTGCAGTGGCTTTAGCGATGCCAGATACAACACCACCACAGAGGTCTATCCAGACAGTCCGTTGGTGGACGATGAAAACTGCATTCAGGCTCAGGTGATGGCGGTAAGCTCGGCGCTGGATTATATCCGCAGCCAGGGCTGAGCTAGTCAATCAGCTTCACCCGAGTGAGCCCCAGCGCAGCTGTCTTGAGGGCCGAGGGCTTAACGGTCAAGGTCTTCACGGGCGAGGGTTTAACGGCCGAGGGCGCCGGTGAGAATGATCCCGGCGACGAAGATAAAGAGCAATCCGGTCAACAGGTTGATCAGTGGGGTTGCTCTTTTCATTTTGAGCTGCATCTTGGGATGAGACAGCACCAGGGCGATCAGGCTAAACCACCCCAAAGAGAGGGCGAACATCATGGCGGTGGCGGCCACCTTAGTGCTCAGGGTCACCTCAGGTGTGATCAGGGTCGAGAACAGCGTGATGAAAAACACCAGTGCCTTGGGGTTGAGCAGGTTGGTGGAGACTCCCTGCATGAAGCCCTGAGCCGCACCGAGCCCACGACCGGCCTTAGTGGCCCCATTCAGATGCGCCTCATCGCGCCAGTGGGCGATGGCGGAGCGTATTGCGCCTATACCCATCCAGCCCAGGTAGCTGGCGCCAATCAGCTGCACCGCCATGAAGAGGTTAGGAGAGCCCTTGATGATAAGGCTCACCCCGGTGAGGCTCAGTAGCGTGTGTAGCGTGATGGCTACCGCCAGGCCCAATGCGGCGGCGACAGCCGTGCGTCTGTGCTCCTGGGCGGCCAGCCTGACCACCAAGGCGAAATCCGGGCCTGGGCTTGCCAGGGCGACCGTGTGTATGACGGCCAAAGAGAAAAGCAGTTGCAGCTGTAATTCCATCTGTGTTGAGCTCTCACGCGTTGAATTTAAATCGATGTTGCCATAGTAAGCCTATCCGCGGCGCCGGGATTGTAAAATATTGCGCGTTTGCTTTTAGGTTAGATGTTTTTGCCTCTGGGCTAACCTATCAGGGGGTGACTCGTTTCTGAAAATGGGCCGGGGTGATCAAAAACGCGCGCTTGAACGCCTTATTGAAATGGCTCTGATCGAAGAAACCTAAGTCATAGGCGGTGCTGATGGCGCTGTCGCCCCGCATCAGCGCCTTCTTGGCATATTCCAGCCGCAGGCGTTTCAGGTAGGCGTGGGGCGTCATGCCGGTGGCCGCCTTGAATTGACGCAAGAATTGAAACTTACTCAGGCCGACGGAGAGCGCTAGCTGCTCCAGCTCGAACTCCTGATCCAGCCCTTGATGGAACTGCTGTTTGATATTGTCAAGCTGGGCACCGCTTAACCTGGCTTGACTGCTCGGCAGGTTACGCAGCTTGCCATGGCGATAAAACAGCTCGCTGATAAAACCGAGCAGCAAGGTCTCCGCCTCCAGCGGCGTGATGTTGGCCTGATGCAGGGTAAGCTGGCTGTGGAGGCGGATGAAATAGGCTCTCAGCTTAGGGTCGTCTAGGATAGGCGTGCTGAAGTAGAGCTCGCCCTGGTTGAGCGACTCGCCCACCTGCTGCACATAGCTGGTGGGCAGAGACATCACCAGCGCCTCATAGCCGTCATCGGCGATACTCTGGCCGTTGTGGCTCTCGTCCGGATTCAGGGTGGATATGTTGCCCGGCGTCAGGCGGTACTCGCTGCCCCTGTGATGATAGCGTTGGCCGCCATGGCTGACCACGCCTATGTGGTAGTCCAGATGCACATGTTTCTCGAAGGCAAAATGGGTAAATTGCGCGCGGCTCAGCTCCATCTCTTTCAAGATGCTCGCCTGCCAATAATCTATCTTCTCTACCGCGCTTGTTGCCATCATCCCGCTTCGCTTGACTCCTGATCGGACCGTCCGATCGTCTGATTAGCCAGTGTAGATCAGGGCGTTTTCCCCTGACTAGTAAATAATTGCAGCCTCTCGACCCATTTATTGGATTGGGGTGAGCTTAGGTCGTGAATTTCCCGAGGAATTGGCTCATAATGGTCAGCTTAGAATCATGCTGACAGTTAACCTAAGTGGAGTCGGACCAGTGAAAGGACAGATCATACGTGAAATGAAGGTGCAGCCGCATATTGAGGTGGAATATGAGGTGCAAAGACGTATCGCCTTTATCAAAGCGAAACTCAAAGAGGCGCGTGCCACCAGTCTAGTGCTGGGGATCAGCGGTGGGGTAGACTCCTCACTGGCGGGCCGTCTGTGCCAGCTGGCGGTGGATGAGCTGAACAGCGAAGGCGAATATGAAGGCAGTTATCAGTTTATCGCGGTGCGTCTGCCCTTCAAGGTGCAGAAGGATGAAGATGAGGCGCAGATGGCCTGTCAGTTCATTCAGCCTAGCAAGCTGGTAACGGTTAACATAGGTGAAGGGGTCGAAGGGATCCATCATCAAACCTTGGCGGGCCTCGAAGTGGCTGGCGTCATCTCTCATCCACACAGTAATGTGGACTTTGTGAAGGGTAATGTGAAGGCCAGGATGCGTATGATCGCCCAGTATGAGATCGCTGGACTTACCGGTGGCCTAGTCGTGGGCACCGACCACAGCGCCGAGAATATCACCGGCTTCTACACCAAGTGGGGCGATGGTGCCTGCGATCTGGCGCCGCTGTTTGGTCTGAGCAAGCGTCAGGTGCGTCAGCTGGCGGCGGCACTGGGCGCACCTAGCGTACTGGTCGATAAGGCGCCGACGGCGGATCTCGAGTGTGACAAGCCACAGCTCGAAGATGAGGTCGCCCTGGGCCTGACCTATGATCAGATAGATGATTTCCTCGAAGGTAAGCCGGTGGAGGCTGCGGTCGAGGCGCGTCTGATCGCCATCTACAACGCGACCCAGCACAAGCGTAAGCCTATCCCGACGCTATACGACTAGCGCCGCCATGACTCATCTTGCTGAATGAGTCACAGGAAACAGAATCGATAAAGGCGCCTCGGGCGCCTTTTTCTTTGGTGAGGCCGCTCTGCCTGATGCAAATCCTTTTTTATCTCCTTGAGCACTGGAGACGGTTGGGCTTGAGGGCTAACCGACGAGCGAGTCTCGCAGCTCTCGCAAGTCAGCTATCAGGGCGTTGGGGCACTGGCGATAATCCAGATAGGGCAGCAGGTAGATTTGATTACCGTTCTCTTGCTGGTGTGTAAAGGTTTTGGGCTCATTCAAAGGTGTTAAGCCCAGGGCGATGGCGCTCTGCTGGCCGCAGACATAATGTTCCTTGGCCTGGGGGGAGAGGGTATCGGCACCGAAGCGTATCTGCTCGTCGCGCTGTAATAGCTTATCCATGTAGCCGCGCCAGTCGTCGTCCGGCGCGCTCAGTTTTGCCATGATCACTAAGATCTTGCGCCAGTTATTGCCGTTGAGGGCGATCAGGCTCTCTAAACTGCCTATATTTAAGCTAGTTATTTCTGAGTCAGCTTTATTTAAGTCGGCTGGCTGGGCATCCTGCCAGTCGGCAGGCAGAAGGGGAGGCGTTGGCAGATAAAAGCAGCGCTTGGCGCCATCCAGCCCTAAGGGCTTCACATTCTTAGACATATTATTCATTCCTTGGGCTTTGGGGCTGGAGTTTACGCAATAAAGCCGTGTATGTTAATGGTAAACGGACTTGCAGCGCGTGAGCGCGCACATGGAGCCTAGCGGTCATTTCTCATGAAAACATTGCTCATTCACTCGACAAAACATCTTTCCATCGCCGTCACCTATGCCTGTCTCGGCATTGTCGCGGCCGCGCTCGCCTTTGGGGTCTGGTTTTTAAATGCCCGTCCCGACCTGTCCATCTGGCACTCGACCATGCTCGAGCATCAGTTTCGCCTCGATAGCGAGGTAGACGATTTCCCTGCCTATCAGGCGCTGGAGGCCAAGCTGTTCGAGGAGGTGGAGAGTAAGATCTATAGCCGCACCCAACACCTGGATCAGCCCCTCAATCGCTATTGGCATGGCAGCTTTGCCGACCCAGACAACTGGCCTAAGGCCTGGAATCGCAGCTATGAGTGGGCCAAGCCAGATGCCGAGTTTGGGGTCCTGTTGCTGCACGGCATGTCAGACTCTCCCTATGCCTTGTCGCACTTTGCCGAGCATTTTAAGGGGCGTGCCCACCTGCTGGGGCTAAGATTGCCGGGCCACGGCACCATACCCTCTGGCTTGGTGGAGCTTAAGTGGCAGGAGATGGCCAGGGCGGTGGAGCTGGCGACCAAGCATCTTAAGCAGCAGCTGGGTGATAAGCCGCTCTATGTGGTGGCATTCTCCACCGGTGCGGCGCTGGCGTTAAACCATGAGCTCGAGCGGCTCGCGCATAATTCGACACTGAGTTACCGCGGCATGATCTTCCTCTCGCCGGCCATAGGCCTGTCGCCGGTGGCGGCCGGTGCCAAGTGGCAGGACAGGTTAGGGCGGCTATTGGGGCTAGAGAAGCTGAGTTGGAATTCGATTCAGACCGAGTACGATCCCTTTAAATACAACTCCTTCGCCGTCAATGCCGGCGATGTGGTCTATCAGCTGGCAGAGCGCAATCAACAGCTGATGCAGGCGATGCCCCTAGAGCAGTTGGCCGAGCTGGCCGACATCTTAACCTTTCAGTCGGTAGCCGACGCTACTGTCTCGACCCCGGCAGTGGTGAGTAATCTCTATGGGCGTCTGCCTTCGAAACAGCATCAGCTGGTGCTGTTTGATATCAACCGCCAACCCCTGAGTCTGGCCCTAGTGGTGAGCGATCCGCTGACCGCCTTGTTGCCTTCACTCAGTCTCGATGCACCAAGATTCGATCTGACTCTGGTGCAGAATCGCCAAGCTGTTTCGGAGCGGAATCAGGAGAGAGAGCAGGAGTTGATTGCGCAAAGCGAGCCGTCACAAAACGAGCCGCTAAAGAGTCTCGACGAGGCCGAAGCTAACAGATATCGGCCAGGGAAAGTGGTTGTCCACCAACCCTTAGGGCTCAGTTGGCCGGCGGGCATCTATTCGCTCTCCCATGTGGCTCTGCCTTATCCCGCGGGCGATAACCTGTATGGCACGGCGTTCGTGAAGGGGAGTCACAGGGTGCAGATTGGGGCGGCAGCTACCCGGGGGGAGCGCGGCGTGCTGGGGGTGTCGGCAGCAGAGGTGCTCAGGCAGAAATGGAATCCTTTCTTCCCTTACCTGTTAGAGCGGGTGGATAGCTTTATCCAGGCGCGCCAAGGGGCTAATGCTACGCCTTCAAACTAGTCTGTTGCCAACGCGGCAAGGCTTGGCTCGTTAACAGAAGGCCTGGCTCGGTAAAAAAGCCTAAGTTAAAAAGCTTAGGGGCTAAAAGCGCGTAAGTTAAAACTGCGTGAGCCAAAAAACATAAGTTAAATCCGGCGTTAGCTTAGCTGATCTTCGGCCGACAGCAGGGAACAGATCACCCGGTTGCGACCATTCTCTTTGGCCTCGTAGAGGTTAAGGTCGGCCATCTTAAACCAGTGATCTATGTCGTTCATGTAGCCGGCATTGCTGATCACCGCGCCGATACTCACGGTCAGGCTGATCGCTGCCTGGCCCGGCACCTCAATCTGATGCTCGGCGACCAGTTCCTTAAACTGATTCAGGTGTTGCTCTACCTGCAGGGCGTTGCACTGGGGCAGCACCACCAAAAACTCTTCACCGCCATAGCGAGAGACAATATCCGTGTCCCGCTTAAAGAACTGCTTCATCAGTTCGGCCAGGGCGATGAGAGCGCTATCGCCTATCTGGTGGCCATAGGTGTCGTTGATCTTCTTAAAGTGGTCGATATCTATGATGCAGAACGCCAGCGCCGCATAGCTGCGCTTGCACATGTCGTGAATATTGCCGAAATGATTTTCCACGTAGCGACGATTGTACAGCTGAGTCAGCTCATCGCGCTCTGCCAGCGCCTGCAACTTGAGGTTGGCATCTTCCAGCTCAACCGTACGCATTGCCACCTTCTCTTCCAGCTCCAGCTGGTAGCTGATCAGCTCCTGCTTACTCTTCTGAATGCTGCTGGAGAGGGCGTAGATCTCCTGGGGCGTGGTGTCTGCCATCGCTTCATCCTGATGTTCGGCCATGCCCCACTGGCTAAATTTCTTGGCGATGGTCTCAAGCGGCTGAGTCAGGCGATTACTGATCACCTTGATCAGCAAGATGGTGATGATGAAGGCAATAAACAGCAGGCTGAAGGTGGTCAGGTACTGCTGCTCCACCTGCTTCACCAGCGGCGAGAAGGGCATCACCACATAGAGTGACCAGCCATTTTTCAGCACATATTTGGCGTAGGCGAACTCAGGGTTAAAGCTGTCGAGATTGCGAAAGTTGATCATGTTCAGGCTGGTGCGATAGCGCTGCCCCGAGGTGGAGACCTTAAGCGGGGTCAATGGTGCCAGGTCGAGCATCTCAGAGGCGTAGATCACCAGGCCGTTCTCGTCGGTAAGCACCATGGCCTGCTCGTTAAACTCGCGGTTGCGCTCATCGATACTGGCGAACTTTGTAAGGTTCAGCGAGCCTTCGATGATCCCTATGGGGCTGACCGGGTTGTCCTTGGAATAGAGCGGCGCGCTGATGGCGACTATGGGATCGGTACCAAACCCCCGCCCGAGGAAGGCCGGAGAGATAAAGGTCAGCTGATTGTAGAAGGCCTCCTGAAAATAGTGCCTGTCGCTGATGCTGAGATCTTTGTTTTGAACTGTCTCCTTGCCCAGGCGTGAGATGGGGCTGGCCGCCGAGATAAGCCCCTTGTCATCGGCTATCAGCATAGAGATAAAAAATGGGTAGCTCTGGTGCAGCTTAGATAACAGGCTCTGCCACTGGGCCGCATCATAGTTAGACAGGCTCAACCAGCGCGCCGCGTTGTCTATGGCGCTGATATGCCCCTCGATAAAGCTTTCTGTGGCCTTGCCAAGGTGGGCCGCCGAGTCTTCCAGGTTGAGCTTCACATCCCGCTGCTGCTGATCGATGGAGTTGTTGTTGAAGATCAGCGCCGATACCAACAGGGCCAGGGTCAACACCTGGGTAAAGGTGTAGGTGAGCTGGGCGTTGAAGCTCTTGCGCTTCTTATTCATCAGCTTGCCGTCGATATGCAGCTGGCTGGGCAGCATAGTGACGCAGATGGCGCCGAGCGCCGTATAGAGCATGCCGTTAATTCCCTGCTTGAGGGTGATAAAGGTCATGTAGCTGTTGGGCATCTGAAACACCAGATTGGCGTATAGATAGAAGAGCGGCATGCCTAGCAAGAGCCAGAAGGTGATGTCCGCATACAGGGTGTAGAACTCTTTGCGCCGCGCATAGCCCAGCCACAACGCCTCTAACGGGAACAGCAGGAACATGTGCCAGCTGTCCCAGGCAATATAGAGGCCGGTGGCGCAAAGCAGCGAGGTTAGCAGGGCATACCAGGGGCCGAGGAAGATGGCCACGATCACGAAGAAGAGGTTACCAATGATCAGCTGTTGGTTACCAAACAGGGGAATAGGTGCCAGGTTGACCAGCAAGCCCAGTAGACCCAGTAGCAAGGCGAACCCAAGGTGATTCTTATTGATCAATTACTTTCTTCCCTAATCTTTCATTGACGACGCAGTTGATGCAGAAAATGCTGACAGAATTGCCACAGCGGATGCTCTCAGTCCGCGACCTGAATAGGCTTTCATCGGTCGCTTCTGACCCTTTTTCAAGGCCTATATTGATACTGGCACGCTTAAATAGGAGTGTAAGGGAATCCCAAGTTAAATGCTAACCAAATGTTTCTTATCACTCTTTTGTGGTTGCAGGCGCTGCTTGTTCGCGTTAGGGAACACTTTTTTGCTACTCGGTATAGGTGAGATATACAGTAGTTGAGCCCCGGTAATTTGGCTTTCAGTTAAAGCGTAGACTTCTGGAGCGAAGTAGGCTGCAACGAAATCTATGCCGCCATCCATCATTTTGGTGGTACCAACGATATGCCAGCTGGCCCAGCGGCTATACCTGCCCGTCCTCACGTGGGGTTATCACCAAAGGATTAACAGTCGGTGTTGGAGGTCATGGTCAACTATCTTCTATGAATTATGACTCTTGAGATAGGGGAATCTCGGTTAAAACTATATCACCTAAAATATTTTTAATTTTTAAAACAAAATTTTTGTTTCTTTCTTCATTTTTTATAAAGCTTATAGATAGAAGAAACTCCAAGGCATCTGATAAATATGCTTTAGCGAACTCTGGACTTTGGTTTATTTCATAATATTTTAATGAAAGAGCTGCGAAGAGATAGATTTCGCACTCTAACTGAGCTATTTGAAAGCAAATATAGTCACTGCTTAAAGCGGCTTTAGTTAAAGCATCCCGCTCACTCTGCTTTAGTTCTTTAAGTCTATAGCTAAGTATTGAACTATAGGTTCCGGCTAAATGTATAAGTTTTCCTGACGAACCAGTATAGGATTGTAAGGGAAACGATTCAGCTAACATTGCTTCAATTTTTATTTGTGAACGGTCAAGTAATCTTGTCAGCTCGCTAAGCTTGGCTTCAGTTTTAATATGAGTGACTTGGGTTTGTAAGGCTTCGCGACTCAGCGCTGTTTCTTCTTTAGTCTCAGCCAGTTCTTGACGGGTTAAAGCTAGCTCTTGCCGAGACAGGGATAGCTCATCGCGTTGCATTTTAAGTGACCAAATAAGTAGTCCAACAGTAGCAAATCCTAGAACTGGGTTAAGCACTCCCCCAACATAGTCACCGAAAGCGCCAAAGTCAGCTTGATTACCCCAGCCACCGCTGAAGTTCATGAAATAGAGCGCAAGAATACATGCACCTAGTAGGGCAAGCAGAATGATTAACCACTTAAACGAGAAGTCTTTGTCCACATCGGGTCTAATTTGCTGTTGGATAGCGTCTTGCTCTTGCTTTGAGTGATTGGTTGTCATGTGCCTTCCTTGGGGGGACAAAATGGATGTTCATGATTCTACGTCGTCAGTCAAAGCATATCAAAACCTAAAAACGTCTCAGCTGCGATTTAAGCTTTTGTCGCGCAACTAACTGCATGCTCAAAGTAAAATGGGTTAAACAATTTAAGGACGGTATAATTGGGGGGGAGGGGGGAACGTGGTTTGATTGAGTATCGTAATCTTAAACTCCGAAATAATAACATGTTTAAGATTGGCTTTCCTGTGTCTTGAAGCCTTAAGATTTAATCTGAATCAATTGACTAGGTAGAGAGTATGAATACAGTTACAGATGAGCTTAATGCTAAACAATACTTAGAGCACTTAATGAGTGAAAGAGAAAATGGTCTAGGTTCTAAGCGAGATATCAATATTATTGGTACTATATTAACTCGATATGCTGAGATATCACCTCATATTCAAGCTATGTATGACCAACTATCTAAACCACAAATTAATCGGTTCATTGATTTGGTTATTGATAGCGTGGCACTTACTGAACCTGAAGAGGCTCTGAAAGTAAGGAGAGAGTATAAAGAATTACAGAGCATCAATGAAAAAATTGGCAAGTTGGCATTTGAACTTGCGGAATTAATAGATAAAAGAAGTGAAATTCAAGAGTACTCATCCTTCACTAGTGGTACTTATTACTCTGTTTTTCAGCTTGTTGCTGAATCCGCTCCACAGAACTATGAGTTTCAAATGTATTTGAAAGAGAAACTATAGTCTACAGTGGGAGGTTTTGACTCAAGATATTACCCATCTATAAGTGAAACATTAAATCAGCTTGGTATAGATGCAATTAATGCAGAAGTAGAGACTACTTCAGAGATAGATTACATGTTGATTAATTCAAAACGTCCATCTTTTGCAGATCAAATAAGAGCGATATTACACTCCATTGAGTTTTCTAAACAAAATGATGGATATATCGATTTTCGCATACCAGATGAATTTCATATTCCCACTAAGGCATTAGTTGCTTTTGTTAATGTAGCTTTCAACTTAGATGCCGACTCTATGATTGATGAAGTGCAAGTAAAAAATGCAAGAAGGAAGTTCAAAGAGATATTAGTACCAAGCCAGTAATACCGAAACCTTTCCAATCCGCTAGCCAAGTCACCTTCGTCTAAATGGGTACTCCAATCGAATTGAGAGTGCCTGTTTTATGTCTACTAAATATAAACGAGAGCCTTTGCGATAGGCTTTGTCACCCTGAGCAGCCTGTGCCTTTTGCTTGTTGGTTCAATATCGATGATATTCGGTATCGGCAGTGTGAGGCTTTGTTCATTAAGTCGGCTTACCAATTTTCAGGCGTGGATGGCATGTTGCTATTGAGGCAAAGGACTGTGGAAACAGTAAATCCCAGACAGCAAAAAGCCAGCTTGTCAGCTGGCTTTTCTAGTATTTGGTCGGTATGAGAGGATTCGAACCTCCGACCCCTGACACCCCATGACAGTGCGCTACCGGGCTGCGCTACATACCGATTTTATCCAAAGCAGCAAAGACTTGGGGTCTGCTTCGAACAGGCTGAACTTTATCAAGTCGTTTGCCCCTGTGCAAGTGTTTCGGCGGTTGAGCCCGATCGACTGGCTAGTTTATAGTCGCTGGCGGCTCAACCTAAGTACTTGGTGCTTAATGACTCAAGTTTCTAGTGATTGTAGAAGCGTCGTCCTTCGCGCATCACCTGGATCAGCTCGGGCGCGCTGATCTTCTTGTTGCGCAGACGCTGGCTATAGTCACGGTTATAGATACGGTACTTGCCGTGTCTGTCGATCACTGTGATCTCATCTTCCTGATAGATACCAAACACCAGGTTGTCACCGATATAGGTCCAGTTCTCGCTTTGGGGTTGCAGTATGTTGCGCCCGGCGCTGTAGTCGCTCGGCTTGTTAGTGCAGTCCAGCAGCTGAGTCATCAGGGTCGGCACCACGCCGTAGTGGCTGCTGGGGTAGGTGACCGTCTTGTCATACTCCATGCCGGGCCAGTGGATGATCAAAGGCACATGCACGTTGGCCGGAGACAGGTTGCCACGCTGGTTGTCGTTGTCGCCGGTAAACACCTTGCCCGACACGCCCGTGACCATCACGAAGGTGCTGGCCGGTAGGCGCTCGATAAGCTTTTGCAGCTGCTTGTCGACAAAGTTGAGTGATTGACGATATTGGTTGAACAGCACCTTCTGCGCCGGCTTGAGCGGCGCGCTCGGCTTCACCGTCTCGATACCCAGGAAACCGATTGGGGTGTCGTAGCTGTCAGGGCTCTGCAGGTTGAGCAGGGCAAACCAAGGCTTGTCTTGCTGCATGCGCCACTGGTTAAAGCTGTCGATGGATTGAATATCGGCATCGGCCACGCCGTTGGTGAGCGGCTGAATGTGCGAGGTCATATCCTGATAGATGGCCTGTGGCTCGATATTGCTGGTCTCAGGAGCGAAACGCGCCAGGGCGTAGCCCTGTTTGGCCAGCTCCTGGGTGAACACGGGTGAGCGATAGCTGAGATCGCTGGCGGCGATATAGCTACCCTGCAGGCCGTAGAGTAGGGAGAACATGCCACTGTTGTGCATATTGCCGCCGCTCAGGTGCTGCTTAAATTCATGGTTGTGTTTGCCGTATTCGTACAGGAAGGGCATGGTCTCTTTGTCTACCAGATCGGCCCTGAAGCCGTCGATGGCGATCATCAAGATGTTGAGCTCTGGGTCGGCGCTACACTGCAGCGGCGATATTGGGTAGTTGAGACTCGGTTGCAGCTTGCTTGGGTCTTGTGCCTTGCTGCTCTTCTCTATGCCATGGCTCTCCATGAAGGAGCGTGCTGTGGCAGGATAGGAGAGCGGATAGGCGTCATCCAGGCGGGTGATCTCTGTGATATCGGCGGCGTCGGCCCAGATATGAATCAGGTGGCTGCTGACGAAACAGAGGCCGATAACCAACACCACCTTAGGGCCGTAGTTAGACTTGCGGATCTTTTCTATGCGTTTCCACAGGTAGTTGGCGGCGGTCAGCTCCAGGATGATGATCCCTAGCGGCGTGACGATATAAGAGGTGCCTTGCAGCAGGGCGTTGAGATCGGCCCAGGCGATGTCGAACACAAATGGACTAAGGTGCAGACCATAGTCGTCGTAAATTAGGGTGTCATACAACAAGATACACAGGCCAAGGGTGGCGGCAAAGGCCGCGAGCCCGCGCAATATCTTGGAGTAGGGCAGCAGTAGGGTGATGGGAAACAGCACCACCAGATAGACGATGAAGGCGAGGAAGCTAAAGTGGCCCAGGGTGCTGATGGCCAGGTAACCCCAGCCAATCCAAGACTCGGGCGCGCCGACGGTTTCAATATAACGGACGCCGACTATCATCGCCAAGAAGCCGTTGAAGAAGGCAAACCAATGCCCCCAACTGACTAAGCGTGACACACGATCACGGCCCATCTCTTTTTTACGCTCGATCATAGGGATCCGTTATTTGTTGAAATACTTGTCTATCTTAATTTTTTTTAAGGCGGATTGGCCAGTTTTTTGCGAACAAAAACCGCTTTTTTAGCCGTTAGTGTTAGCTTTTTACCGACTGGGTCAGCGCCTTGGCAAACTGCTCGGCCACTTGGGCGCGCGCTTCTTCAGGCACCTTACGTAGCAGCAGATCTGTGACACAGTTGCCCAGCACCATGAGGCTGAGGTCGGTCGGCGCCTGGTGCTTGTCGAGTACTGCCAGGATCTCGGCGATAACGGCTTCGACCTGGGCGTTTGAATATTTAGATTGGATAGCCATATTTAAAAATTTTTTCACTTTAATTTGAAATAGCGGCATATAATAACGGATTTCTACCAACATCACTATCGAGGCTTATGAGTATTAACGTCGAACAAGCAATTATTCACGCGATATCCCAAGATGGCGAAGGCCAGCTCAGCTGTAGATTGCGTCCACAACCGCTACTAAATAGTCAAGCCGTCGAAGCCATGCTCGAAGAGCTGCATCAAACCTACACCAGTAAGTCGGGTAAGGGGTTTGGTCATTTTGGTACCCACGGCGAAGATGGTGAAGCCAACCCACAGTTTAAAGAGGCCCTGAGCCAGTATCTGGGTGGCGAGCTTGGGTTTGTCGAGTTCTCAGGCATGGCCGGTAAACTGCTGCAGGAAGAGCTCGCCAAGTATGACTTCAGCCAGGGCGGTTTTCTGCTGCTGGCCTGTTATACCTATATGACCAGCGACTACCTGTTTGTTTCTCTGCTCAACGCCAAATCGTCGATGACGGTTCTGGATGATATGGAGCTGTCGCAAAACACTCACCTGGATCTCAACAATGTGCAGCTGGCTGCCCGTATCGATCTGACCGAGTGGCAGGCCGATCCGGACTCGCTCAAGTATATCTCCTTCGTGCGCGGCCGCGCCGGACGTAAGGTGGCGGACTTCTTCCTCGATTTCATGGGCTGTGTCGAAGGGGTAAACACCAAGGCGCAGAACAAGTCGCTGATGAACGCGGTAGAAGATTTCGTGGCCAGCAGCGAGCTGACCAAGGATGAGCGCCAGCAGTGCCGCGAGAAGGTGTTCGAGTACTGCACCGAGCGGGTCGATAGCGGCGCCGACATTCAGCTTAAAGACCTGGCCGATGAACTGGCCGATGCGGGCATGGACTCCTTCTACGACTTCGCCCAGGGCGGCGACTATGAGCTTGAAGAGGAGTTTCCCGGCGATAAGCCGACCCTGCGTCAGCTGAAAAAGTTCTCCGGTACCGGCGGTGGCGTGACCATCAGCTTCGACGGTCAGCATCTGGGCGAGCGGGTGATCTATGACCCCATTTCAGATTCTATCTTGATCAAAGGGGTGCCGGCTAACCTGAAAGATCAGCTGGATCGTCGCCTCAAGGGCGGTCAATAACCCCATTAACGGGCTATTCAGAGCCAGAAAAAAGCGTCTGTGTTAGACGCTTTTTTCGTTTATGATGCTTTAAATAAGCTGTAATGGTCAGGCGGCGAACGCTTAGGCCCTGTGCGACTTGCTAAAATATCGCAGATGAGTTGAAATTATCTGTTGAAACTAGAGTGTCCTCCGGCCGTTTGCCGATGGGATCAATTAAGGTGGACTGTTTTTCTGCCGACGGAGCGTAAATGCAACTTTTTGTTAGAGATTTAACCGTAATCGATTTTTCTTACCTGTGTCCTATCCGTGGCATGGTGGGAGAGAGCTGGATCGTCGATGTGCTGCTCGATGGCGGCCTGGACGATCAGAACATGGTGCTGGATTTTGCCAAGGTGAAACGCACCATCAAGAACACCATTGACGATGTGGCCGATCACCGTCTGCTGATCCCCACCGCCTGCGCCGAGGTCAGATGGCAGCAGCAGGGCGATCGTGTTTGGATGGACTTCAACAGTCTACAGGGGGATATTCATCTTGCCTGTCCTGCCCAGGCCTTTGCCCTGATCCCAACGGAAATTATCGATTTCGACAGCGTGAACGCCTTCTTGCAGAAAGCCTTGAAAGAGGTGCTGCCCGACAACGTGCAGGGCATTGCGCTGACACTGCGTAATGAGCTGCATGAAACGCCTTATTATCACTATTCACATGGCCTGAAGAAGCACGATGGCAACTGCCAGCGCATCGCCCACGGTCATCGCAGCCCGATCAACGTGTTTGAAAATGGTATCGCCGCGCCTAAGTGGGACGAGTATTGGGCCCGCCGCTGGAAAGATATCTATCTCGGCAGCGAAGATGACCTGGTCGAGGTGGATGAGTTGAACCTGTCACCGCAGACAAGCGTGAGCGATGAGACCCACTATGGTTTCCACTATGTGGCGCCGCAGGGGGATTTCCAATTGGCCATGCCTAAGAAGCGTTGCGAGATCATCCCCCACGACACCACGGTAGAGCTGCTGGCAGACTTTATCGCCACCACGCTGGCGAGCGAAAACCCAGAGAGCGAATTTAAGGTGATTGCCTATGAAGGCGTGGGTAAGGGCGCCATCGCCTCTAAAGGCGAGCGCCACGTCTAGCTGTTTGTCAGACGTTTTAGTTAGCCTTTTTATTAGCCTGAATCGATAGGAGTCGAATTTGAACTTGTTGCGCTTAGTTGTGGCTGTACTCTGTCTTGGTAGTGCCGTGGGCGCTAAGGCCGAGGTTAACTTGAGTGGCAAGATGGAGCAGGGCGCGCTGATCCGCGGCCAGGCTCAGGCGGGAACCCTGGTATGGCTCAACGGCGAGCCGGTAAAAGTCAGCCCCGAAGGGCTGTTTGCCTTCGGTTTCGAGCGGGAAGCCGCTCTGAATCAAGAGCTTAAACTTATCTACCCAGATGGCCTGACCCAGCTTATGCCCCTCAAGATAAACGAGAAGCAGTACAAGATAGACAAGGTCAACGGCATCGCCAAGAAGATCATGAAGCCGGATCCTAAGGCCCTAGAGCGCGCGGCCAAAGACAGCAAGCAGGTCAAGGCGGCCAGAGCCACCTTCTCGGGGCAGACCGCCTTTGCTCAAGACTTCATCTGGCCGCTGACCGGCCGCATCTCGGGCGTGTATGGCAGCCAGCGCGTCTATAACGGCAAGCCGGGCAATCCTCACTATGGCGTGGATGTCGCCGCTAAGACGGGCACTGTGGTGGTGGCGCCCGCCGATGGGGTGGTGACCCTCTCGGTACCCGACATGTTTTATTCTGGCGGCACTATGATTATCGATCACGGCTATGGGGTGAGTTCCAGCTTCCTGCATCTGAGCAAGCTGTATGTGAGGCCGGGTGAGACCATCAAACAGGGCCAGCCGGTTGCCGAGGTGGGCGCTACAGGACGCGCCACAGGGCCGCACCTTGACTGGCGTCTCAACTGGTTCCAGGTGCGACTGGATCCCGTGACTGTGGTACCGTCCATGGCGAGCGTGCTTGAGCGTCAAAACCAGGCCAAACAGACCAAACAGGCCAAGTAGGGAAGTAGGGCGAGTAGGGAAAAGTGCTCTCTGACAAGGAGAGTGGAATGAAATATTAGTGAAGGCGGCCAAGGGTCGCCTTTTTCATGTCTCCTGTTATTAACTCCGCTTTTTATTAATCCTTCGCTTGCGTATCCCATCTGGTACTTAGGTGATCGATTCTCATCGGCGCTGCGTATGCAAGTTATAGGTCAAGCAGATATCGTAAGCAGCAAAGTTACTGCGCTTAGATTTCTGCGCTAACAAGCATTTCAATAGAAGAGTCGTGTAAGGCAGTATGAAGATCACCCATGAAACCAGCCCTGCTACCGGGGCGCAGCAAGCGGGTCACACAGAGTCGCGGCAACAGCAGCCCACTAAGCTAGCGGAGCAGACCCTGGCGGTTTTTCCCCTGCCGCTATTTGTGCTGCCGGGGGGCGTGCAGCGCCTGAGGATCTTCGAGCAGCGTTATCTTGCTATGGTTTCAGAATCCTTGGTTTCAGAATCCTTGGTTTCAGAATCCTTGGTTTCAGAATCCGTGGCGGCCGAGTCTACAGGTAGAGGCTTTGTGATCGCCCGCTACGATAAGGCGTTTGACTTCAATGTGCCCGACTGGGGCACTAAGGTGCAGATAATCGATTTTCACCACGGCGAAGATGGCCTGCTGGTGATCGATGTTAGGGCCAGCCATCTGGTGAGCCTGGACAGTTTCGATGTGCGTGGCGATGGACTCTTGATGGCTCGCTGTCAGTACCGCGACCATTGGCCGACGCTTGCCGCCAGTGCCAAGCGCGGCGAACTGGGACTTGCCCTGAGCGCCCTGTTTGCCAAGCATCCACAATTGGCCGAACTCTACCCGCAACCAGAATTTAATCGGCTGGATTGGGTCTGCGCTCGCTTTTTAGAGATATTGCCTTTATCTTTGAATGAGAAGGAGAAATTCATCTTGCCCGGCAGTTTTCCCCAGGCAAAATCGTTTCTCGATACATTCATTTTGGGTCAGGACAAAATTAATTGATCCTCGCCGCGCTCACCCGCGTATAGGCCTTTATGTAAGGGTCATACGTGAGTACAGATGCAGACATTTGTTAGCGCAGGCGCCCCGGATAAAGGGAGTGCGAATATCAAGAGTCATCCAGAGACGCAGGTGCCCGCCGAGCTGTCGACCTGGCTGGTGCGGGTTGCCGATGCAAGGGACAAGCAGGCGTTTACACGTCTGTTTCAATTCTTTGCACCCAAGATAAAACGCTTTGGTATCAAGCAGCTAGGCAACGAGGCTCAGGCACACGAGTTGGTGCAGGAGACCATGAGTAACGTCTGGCGCAAGGCGCACCTCTATGACGGCGACAAAGGTGCGGCCACTACTTGGGTCTATACCGTGATGCGCAACGCCGCCTTCGATATGCTCAGGCGCGTCAAGGCCAAGGCCGAGATGAACCTGGGTGACGATATCTGGCCGTTGGAACAGGCGCAGACTCAGAGTGATGAAGAGCCGCTGCATTTCGCCGATCATCTGATGGAGAAGCAGATGCTGGCCTATGTCGACAGCCTGCCCGAGGCCCAGCGCGCCGTGGTCAAGGGTGTCTACTATCAGGAACTCTCCCAGGAGCAGCTGGCCCAGCAATTTGGCGTGCCAATCGGCACCATCAAATCCAGACTCAGGCTCGCCCTGGCAAAACTCAAGCAGCAGATGGGAGACCAGCAGCATGATTAATCACCATCCCACTTCTGACGTTTTGGCGCAATTTGTCGCAGGTACCTTGCCAGCATCGGTATCCGTCCTGGTCGCCAGCCATGTGGAGCTGTGCAGCGAGTGTACCCGCGCGGTGCAGGCCCTCACCGAACAGGCCGCCATCGACGCCTTCGGCGAGTCTAGGCAAGAAGGCTTACGAGATGAGCCTCAGGTCGCTGGCTTAGAGGATTTCTCTGGTTTAGACGATTTTGATGGCTTGGACGATTTTGATACTTGTGACCAGTTCGGCGACTCAGACGAGTTTGCTGATTGCATTAACGCCATCACGGCCCTGGAGCGCGACGATACGCAGCAGTTGCCGCAAACCGTCACCGAGATAGCCGTAGGCGGTGAGCGCATCCCGCTACCAACCGCGCTTAAGTCTATCCCCCTCAAGGAGTGGCAGGGCATGGGTAAGCTGTCCCGTTCACGCCTGGCGCTGGACGATGGCGATCTCAGGATGAGTCTGCTGCACATAGACAAGGGCGGCAGCGTGCCTTGTCACACCCATAAAGGCTTCGAGATCACCTTGCTGCTGCAGGGCAGCTTCACCGATGAGATGGGCGAATACCGCAAGGGCGATTTCATCTGGCTCGACGGTCAGCATACCCATCAGCCGGTGACCGAGGAGGGCTGTGTCTGTCTCACGGTATCGAGTGACGCCATTCGTTTCACCCAAGGGATGAGCCAGCTGCTTAACCCAATCGGACGTTTTATCTATTAATCCGAGTACTAATTCGAGTACTAATCCGAGTCTGCCAACTGGAGGCGCCATGAAGAAGAAATTGAAGATTGGCATCAGTGCCTGTGTGATGGGCGAGCCGGTGCGTTTCGACAGAGGTCACAAGAAATCGGGCTTCTGTATGGAGCAGCTGGCGGAGTTTGCCGAATTTAAACCTGTGTGTCCCGAGATGGCCATCGGCCTGCCGGTGCCGCGCCCCACCATCAGGCAGATAGTGCGGGATAACATTATTACCGTGTCGCGCCCCGATGGCAGCGGCGACGTGACCCAGACTCTTAAAGACTTCGGCGCCAAGGCCGCCCAGAACTATCAGGATCTGGCGGGTTTCGTGTTTTGCGCCAAGAGTCCAAGCTGCGGCATGGAGCGGGTCAAGGTGTATCATCACCACGGTAAGGGCTCAGAGTCCACCGGCGTCGGCATCTTCGCCGAGCAGGTGATGAAAGCTAATCCGCTCTTGCCCTGTGAGGAGAATGGTAGGTTGAATGACCCCATCATTCGCGAAAACTTCACCACCCGCATCTTCACCTATCAGAAGTGGCTTGATCTTAAGGCCGAGGGGCTGACCCGGCACAAGTTGATCCAGTTCCATAGCGCCCACAAGTATCTGGTGATGAGCCACCATGTCGAGAGCTATCGCGAGCTGGGCCGTCTGTTGGGCCGCGCCGACATTGGCCTAGAGGAGCAGAGCGAGCGTTATATATCGGGGCTGATGCAGGCGCTTAAACATAAGGCGTCCCGTCGCAGTCACACCAATACGCTGCAACATCTGCAGGGCTACTTTAAGCGTCAGCTCGACGAGCATAAGCGCCGCGAGCTGACCCAGGAGATCGCCGCCTATCGCGAGGGGCTGTCCCCACTCCTGGTGCCTCTGACCCTGATAAAACATTATCTTATTGAGTTTCCAAACGAATACCTGCTGCAGCAGGCCTATCTGAACCCACATCCTAAGGAGCTGAGATTGAGGTACGGCTATTGAGCGCACTCTTGTGGCTGAGACGGGATTTCCGTCTCCATGATAATCCCGCCTTGAGTGAGGCGGTGCGGCTCGGGATGAAACAGGCGCTCTTTATCACCACCCCGACCCAGTGGCAGCAACATGATATGGCGCCGATAAAAGCCGATCTCATTCGTCGTCACCTCGAGTTGATGGCAGGTGAGTTAGCTGAGTACGGAATCGAGCTGGTCATCTTATCCGCCGCAGATTTTAGCGATCAGGTGACGGCCCTATGCGAATACTGCCGTGACCATGGGGTCAAACTATTGCTGGCCAACAGCGAGCCTGAGCTCGATGAGCAGGAGCGCGATAAACAGGTGATGGCGGCGGGGATCGATCTGCGCCTGTGGCAAAACGATACCATCTTGCCGCCGGGCAGCGTGCTCAACCAGCAAGGGGAGATGTTTAAGGTCTTTACCCCTTTCAAGAAGGCCTGGCTAAAGTGTGTGGCGGCGAAGGGCATAGAGTGTGTGCCGACGCCGGCCAAATCGACGCCGGCAAAATTGGTCGGTGATGCTCAAGCAGCGGTTAAGCTAGCACAACAGCTAACACCACAGTCAACACCACAATCATCAAGCATCAACCTAGATTATCCCCTGGTGGACTCCAGCCGCTGGCCCGACAGTGAGCAGGTGATGAGTCAGCTGCTGCCCCATTTCTGGGAAGATAAGCTGCTCAATTATGGCGAGCGGCGCGACTTTCCAGCCATCAAGGGGACATCAGGCTTATCGCCTTATCTGGCCATAGGGGCGATTAGCTCGCGCTGGCTGGCGCTGCAACTGGTGCAGCGCCATCCCGAGGTGATCTACGACACTCAGCACGGCGCCTTCACCTGGCTCAACGAGCTGATCTGGCGGGATTTCTACAAACATTTGCTGTTTCACTATCCCGAGCTTATCAAGGGCAGAAGCTTTCAGTCCAAGTACGAGACGCTGCCCTGGCCCAATAACGAGGCACACTTTCAGGCCTGGTGTGAGGGGCGCACCGGCTACCCCATAGTCGATGCGGCCATGAAACAGCTGCGCCGTACCGGCTGGATGCACAATCGCCTGCGCATGATAGTGGCGAGTTTTCTCACCAAGCATCTGCTGGTGGACTGGCACAAGGGCGAGCGCTTCTTCATGCAGCAGCTGATCGATGGCGATTTCAGTGCCAACAACGGCGGCTGGCAGTGGGCCGCCAGCACGGGCTGCGATGCCCAGCCCTATTTTAGGATCTTTAACCCCATCACCCAGAGTCAAAAGTTTGATCCTCGGGGAGAGTTCATCCGTAAATATCTACCAGAGTTGAGTGAGGTGCCCGACAAGCAGATCCACTTCCCCCATGACTATTTAGCGAGTCAGGGCAAGTCTGAGATCTACCCTGCGCCGATAGTGGACCATAAGGCGGCGCGCCAAAGGGCCCTGGCATTTTATAAGGTGGAATAGGATGACGAAGATGACGGCTAGCGCCCTGTGGTTACAAAACTTCACGGCCGTGTACCGCGAGCTGGGTACCGATAATCTGGAGGCGCTGCGCAAGATCTATCATCCCGAGGTGGTGTTCTGCGACCCTCTGCATCGCGTCGAGGGGCTGGATAACCTGCTGGGCTACTTTCAGGGTCTTTATCGCCAGGTGATCAGTTGTGAATTCACTATCGAGCATGTGTTTGAGCAACAAGGTGAAGCCGCCGTCTACTGGACCATGACCTTCAGGCACAAGCAGCTTAACGGCAGCCAGCCCATCGTCGTCGAGGGACATTCTCAGCTGAGGGCCAAAGACAACAAGGTTGTCTATCACAGGGACTACTTCGATGTCGGCGCCATGTTGTATGAACAGCTGCCGCTGCTCGGTGGCCTAATTCGCGCGGTCAAACGCCGCGCCGTGAACTAGGTGGCCGGGATGAAACTCATGATAACCGGCGCCACCTCTGGGATAGGCAAGCAGCTCGCCCTTGGCTATGCCAAGGCCGGGCATAAAGTAATCGCCTGTGGTCGCAGTCAGGCAAAGCTAGATGCGCTAACAGAGGCGCAGCCTAACATCAGCACCCTGTGTTTCGATTTGACCCAGTACGATAGCTATCCCACGCTCGCTGCCGACCATGGGCCGCTGGATCTGCTGATCCTCAACGCCGGCGACTGCGAATATATCGACGATGCGCTCAACTTCGATGCCAAGCGTTTCGACAAGATCATCAATATCAACCTTATCGCCATCGGCTACGCCCTGCAGGCCTGGTTACCTAAGCTAAGAACCGGCGGACGCCTGGTGTTGGTCAGTTCCAGCGCCCAGCTTTTGGCGCTACCACGAGCCGAGGCCTACGGGGCCTCCAAGGCGGGGCTGAGTTACCTGGCCAAGGTGCTGGCGATCGATCTGGCTAAGCATCAGATAGAGGTCACTTTGGTGCATCCAGGCTTCGTGCAGACGCCGCTAACGGATAG
The DNA here is from genome assembly GCF_019457575.1 of Shewanella alkalitolerans. Taxonomy (NCBI): domain Bacteria; kingdom Pseudomonadati; phylum Pseudomonadota; class Gammaproteobacteria; order Alteromonadales; family Shewanellaceae; genus Shewanella; species Shewanella alkalitolerans. The sequence goes on from NZ_CP080422.1 coordinate 1,669,434, forward strand.
AAACACCTTTGCCATGCCCATGATGATCGGCGCCGAGGAGGCCGCCGATACCATAATGCGCGGCATCGCCAAGGGCAAGCGCGACATTCGCTTCCCACGCCTGTTTATCTGGCTGATGCAGAGCCTCTCACTGTTACCTTTTTCGCTCTGGCGCCGTCTCGCCATGAGGATGGTGTCTCCATGAAAAAAATTGCCATTATTGGCTCGGGCATTTCGGGCCTGACCTGCGCCTATCTGCTGGACAAGCACTATGAGGTGACCCTGTTTGAGCAAAACGATTACGTGGGCGGACACACGGCCACGGTCGATGTGCACCATGAGGGTCGCGACTATGCCATAGATACCGGCTTTATCGTGTTCAACGACAGGACCTATCCTAATTTCAATCGTCTGCTGGCCATGCTCGGCATCGAGGGACAAGCTACCGAGATGAGTTTTAGCGTGCACAACCGCCAGACGGGTTTCGAGTACAACGGCCACGGCCTCAATAGCCTGTTTGCCCAGCGGCGTAATCTGTTTCGTCCCCGTTTTTGGCGTCTGCTGAGTGAGATCCTAAGATTCAATCGCCTCTGCAAGGAGTGTTACGGCCAGGATACGGTACCTGATGGGATGACCCTGGGGGAATTTCTGCAGCAATATGGTTTTTCTCGCTTTTTCAGCGAACACTACATTCTGCCCATGGGGGCGGCCATCTGGTCGACCAGCCTGAAAGAGATGCAGGCCTTCGAGCTTAGGTTCTTCATCCGTTTCTTCTACAACCATGGCCTGCTCAACATCAGCGACAGGCCCCAGTGGTATGTGGTGCCCGGCGGCTCACGTCAGTATGTTGAGGCGATCCTCGCGGGCCTCTCTTGTCCGGTACATTTAGGTAGCCAGATTGAGGGGGTATATCGCCAGGAGGGTGAGGTGAGGCTGGTGCTGCAAGGGGGCGAAACCCAGGTGTTCGATGAGGTGATCTTCGCCTGTCACTCGGACCAGGCCCTTGCGCTGTTAGGAGATGCCACGGTCGATGAGCAAGAAGTGCTGGGCGGCATTCCCTATAGCCGTAACGAGGTGGTACTGCACACAGATATCAGTCTGCTGCCTAAGCGGCCACTGGCCTGGGCGAGCTGGAACTATATGCTGGATGATAATCTCGAGCGCGCCGCCTGTGTCACCTACAACATGAATATCCTCCAAGGGATCGACAGCGACACCACCTTCTGCGTCACCCTGAATCAGAGTGAGGAGATAGCCGAAGATAAGGTGCTGCGCCGCTTCGTCTATCACCATCCAGTGCTTAACGAGGCCAGCTGCCGCGCCCAGCAGCGACGCTTGGATATATGCGGTAAGTCCCACACCCATTTTGTCGGCGCCTATTGGTACAACGGCTTCCATGAAGATGGGGTGCGTAGCGCCCTGGATGTCACTAAGCGCTTCGGGATGAGCCTATGAGCGCCAATGGCCAAACATCTGCTGCCTCTCAAGCGAGCGAGCAGCGAGAGCCAAAAGCGCCTGTGGAGCGCAGCGGCATCTATGTCGGACAGGTACGCCATCGCAGGTTTGGCGAGATCCCACACGCCTTTGGCTATCGCCTCTACATGATGGGGCTTGACCTCGACGAGCTCTCTGCAGTGACATCCCGCAGCTGGCTGTTTGGCCAGCATTGGTTCAACCCCATACGTTTTAATGAAAAAGATTACCTCAAAAATGAACCCGGCAGCCTTAAGCAGCGTATTGCCCAGAAAGTCGCCGCACTCGGTGGAAGTTGGCAGACAGAAAACAGGGTCGTGATGCTGGCTCAGTGCCGCTGCTTAGGGGTTTATTTCAGCCCCATCAACTTCTACTTCTGTTACGACGCGCAGCAGGTTTGCCGCTACATGTTGGCCGAGGTGAGTAACACCCCCTGGAACCAGAGGCATTACTACCTGCTGAGCCTAGAGGGCGAGATGAAGCTCAAGAAGGCATTTCATGTGTCGCCCTTTATGGCGATGGAGATGACCTATCATTGGCGAGTTTCGCCGCCGGCGGCCAAGGCGTTGGTGCATATCGAGAACCATCAGGAGGCTAAGGTGTTCGATGCTACCCTGGCGCTCGACAGACAGGGGATAACCCCGGGTAATCTGCTGAGCACCTGGGTCAGGATCCCTGCCATGACGGTGAAGATGCTGCTCGGGATCTACTGGCAGGCGCTTAAGCTGTTTGTCAAGCGGGTGCCCTTTATCGCACACCCAGATGCCGATAGCGCGAGTTAAGCCAGTAGCCAGTCTCGCTGATTATGAAATTGGCGCAGGCAGGCAGACAGCAGCAGAGCATGGCGACAACCCGGATGCAGATGGTATTTCATTTAGCGAGGTAGAGATGGAACAGACAATCAAACAAGTAAATGGTGTAAGGCCTCGCGCTGTGGCAGTGGAACTGGGCGCAATGCAGAAGTATCGCGCCCTGGTCATTCGCCTCTTGGGCCAGCTCAAAGGCGGCTTTATCACCCTCATCGAAGGTGATACGCAGCAGCAGTTTGGTGAGCGAAGTGCAAGCCTCAGCGCCCAGTTAAACGTGTTGGATCCCAGCTTCTATCGCGACCTTATCCAGGGGGGCAGCATAGGCGCCGCCGAGGCGTTTCTCGATGGTAAGTGGACCAGCCCGGATCTTACCCGTCTAATTCAGGTGATGGCCCGCAATCAAACCCGGCTGGACGCGCTGGAGCAGAAGATGGCCTGGCTGACCCGCATCAAGCATCTGCTGCTAAGGCTGAGTCAACGCAACACTGAGCAGGGCGCCAAGCGCAACATCCTGGCCCACTACGACATAGGTAACGAGCTCTACGAGCGCTTCCTCGATGACTCTATGCTCTACTCCTGCGCGCTTTACGGCGACAGTGCTCAGACGCTCGCTCAAGCCCAGCAGCATAAGCTACAAACCATCTGCGAAAAGCTGGAACTCAAGCCCGGAGAACATGTGCTGGAAATAGGCACAGGCTGGGGGGCGCTAGCCATCTATATGGCGCAGCACTATGGCTGCCGCGTTACCACGACCACCATATCCGATGCCCAGTATCAATATGCCAAGACGCGGATTGAGCAGGCGGGCCTTAGTGACCAGATAACCCTGCTCAAGCAGGATTATCGTCGCCTGACAGGTCAGTACGACAAGCTGGTGTCGATAGAGATGATAGAGGCGGTTGGCCACGAGTATTTAGGAACATTTTTCGAGACCTGCTCGGGCCTGCTAAAAGATGATGGCAAGATGCTGCTGCAGGCGATCACCATCAGCGATGGCCGCTACGATAAGTACCGTAAAGGCGTCGATTTTATTCAGAAATATATTTTCCCCGGTGGCTGTCTGCCGTCGGTGGCCGTGATGAGTGAGCAGCTGGCCAAGCGTACCGACATGGTGATCTGCGATCTGGAGGATATCGGCCTGCACTATGCCAGAACCTTGTACGACTGGCGTCAGGCGTTCGAGCAGGCCTGGCCGGAACTGGAGGCGATGGGCTATGACGAGCAATTTAAGCGTCTCTGGCTGTTTTACTTCTGCTACTGCGAAGGGGCATTTAAGGAGCGACTTATCGCCACCCATCATCTGGTCGCCCGTAAGCACAGGTATTTTGGTGCTCGGGATGAAAGCGTTCTGGCTTATTAATCTTGGCCTGTTTCAGCTGGCTTGGTGGTCGGCGGCCTGGTTAACAAACTCGGCCAGCTACATCATCTTTGGGCTGATCGTGCTGCACTGTCTGCTGTCCCCCTGTGTGAAGGCGGATCTTAGGCTGATGGCGCTTTTGCCGCTGGGGCTGCTGGTGGATGGGGCGCTCATCGCCCTCGGCACCTTCCGCGGCATCGAATCTGCATTTCCCCTCTGGCTGGCCCTGCTGTGGGTGATCTTCCTGATGAGCTTCAATCACAGCTTACGCCTGCTATCCGGGCTCAGCCTGCCCTGGCTGATGCTCATCGGCGCCCTTGGCGGGGCGGGCAGCTATTGGGCCGGGGTAAGTCTGGGCGCCTTAACGACCCAAGTCTCGGCTATCGATTTTTGGTCGATCGCGGCGCCTGTTTGGGCAGTGCTCCTGCCCTTGCTGGTTTGGGGACAGGGGAAGGTCTCAAGGCTGCAAGCTAGCAAGCTCATTCGGTAACAAGCTCATTAGGTAAGAAGCGTATTAGGTTAGAAGTGTATTAGGTAAGAAAGCGAGGTGAGTCATGGGCAAAGTTCTATTGCTATTACTCTTAAGCCTGAGTGTGCAGGCCGCGGATCTCGACAGGCTGCATAAGATAGGTAGCGCCGAGATGCAGTATCTGTTTTGGACCTTGTATCGCGCCGAGCTGTATAGCGCGCAGCCTGACTATGAGGCGAGTGCCGATAAGGCGCTGAAGATAAATTACTACCGAGATATCGAAAGTGATCTGCTTATCGAGGCCACCGCAGATCAGTGGCGTCACCTGGGGTACTCAGACCAGCAGATAACCTCTTGGCAGCTGCATATCCAGGGGCTCTGGCCCGATGTGCGCGAGGGCGACAGCCTGACCCTATGGGTGAACGGCCAGGGTGACAGCTATTTCTACTTCGGTGACAAGCCGCTTGGGCAGATCCAGGATCGCACCTTCGGCGAGGCGTTTCTGGCCATCTGGTTATCTGAGCGCACCTCAGAGCCTGAGTTAAGACAGGGCCTATTGGGATTAAGACAATGAAAAAGTTCGTTTTGGCATTTGTGACCTCCTTACTTATCTTGCTGCTTAGTGCCTGTGGCAGTGCCTCACTGGAGGACTATAGCGACACCACTCCAGAGCTGCATCTGGACAGCTTTTTTGACGGTAAGCTAAAGGCCTACGGCATAGTACTGGATCGCTCCGGCATCCTGATAAGGCGCTTCGAGGTGGATATGCTGGCTAGCTGGCAGGGCGATAAGGGTGAGATCCAGGAGTGGTTTCTGTTCGATGACGGCGAGAAGAGCGAGCGCACCTGGCAGCTCACCAAGCTAGATGATAATTCCTACCAAGGCAGCGCCCAAGACGTGGTGGGCACAGCCCTTGGCCAAACCCGAGGGGCGGCGCTGTTCTGGCAATATGAACTCGAGATCCCTATAGATGGCGAGATCTACCAGGTGACCTTAGATGATTGGATGTTTCTGCTCGATGATAAGCGCCTGTTCAACAAGACAGAGATGAGCAAGTTTGGCATCAAGGTAGGAGAAGTTATCCTCTACATAGAGAAAATTTAGGGTTAAACCGTCAACCCGTTTGCTGTCGTCATTTTAAATCGCGTTTGAGCATGCGTCTGGTTATCCAAACCTCATGGTTTCTACTAACATAAAGACTGATGCTCTTTTGATACGCCGTATTTATATCCGTGAATGAATTCCATTACTCCAACTAGAACCAAGCATTATTGACGTTACACTTGAGGGAATGAGCATAGCACTTATTGGCACATACATTGTTTGCGCGGCGATGTGACGCTTAAGAGGCAGCTTATATGAAAGGTTTACAACAATCTCAGGTGGACAGTTTTAAGGCTGGATTTGGTGGCGATGTTATTTTGCCCGAAGACAGCAACTATGACGAAGTGCGACAGATCTGGAATGCCATGATAGATCGAAAACCGGGGATGATCGCCCGTTGCACCTCGGCGGAGGATGTGGTCAAGGCCGTCAACTTTGGCCGGGAACATGATTTACTCATCTCGGTTCGCGGCGGTGGCCACAATATCGCGGGAAAGGCACTTTGTGACGATGGCCTGCTGATAGATCTGTCCTTGATGAAACAGGTCAAGGTCGACCCCGACAAACAACTGGCTTTGGTTGAGCCGGGTTGTACCTTGGCGGATGTGGACGCCGCCACTCAGAAACATGGCCTGGCGGTACCCGTGGGGATCAACTCCACCACAGGGATCGCAGGATTAACCTTAGGTGGTGGCTTTGGCTGGTTGAGCCGCAAACTCGGCATGACAATCGATAACCTGATGTCGGCCAATGTGGTGACCGCAGAAGGCAAGCAGCTCGTTGCCAGTCAGGCCAGTGAACCAGAGCTCTTCTGGGGACTGCGCGGCGGGGGTGGTAACTTCGGTATAGTTACTCAATTTGAGTTTAAGCTGCATCCCCTCGGGCCCGACGTCCTCAGCGGCCTCATCGTTTTCCCCTTCGAGCAGGCAAAATCTGTTATCAGCCAGTTTGTTAACTTTACCGCTAATGCGCCCGAGGAGTTAAGTGTCTGGATGGTGGCACGTAAGGCGCCGCCATTGCCATTTCTCCCTGAGTCGGTTCACGGCAAAGAGGTGATAGTGCTGGCAATCTGTTATGCCGGCGATCCCGCCGAAGGTGAGAAACTGATCGCGCCGCTTCGTCAATTTGGCACGCCTGTGGGTGAGCATGTGGGCGTACAACCCTTTGCAGCCTGGCAGCAGGCCTTCGATCCTCTGTTGACGCCCGGTTCGCGTAACTATTGGAAGTCCCATAATTTTACCCAGCTTAGTGAAGCGGCTATCGATACGGCCATCGAATATGCCGGTACCCTGCCCACTGAGCAGTGTGAGATCTTTATCGCCTCAATCGGTTGCGCCACCTGTCTTCCGGCCGCCGATGCCATGGCTTATTCGGCCCGGGATGCTCAGTACGTATTGAACGTGCATGTGCGCTGGGAGTCTGCCGATGATGATAAACGCTGTATCGCCTGGGCGCGGGAGTTCTTCGATAAGACCAAGCCTTTTGCCAGCGGTGGCGCCTACATCAACTTCCTGACCGATGATGAATCCGATCGTACCGAGTCGGCGTATGGGGAAACCTATGGGCGATTACGTCAGCTTAAGAAGCAGTACGATCCGAATAATCTGTTTAGGGTGAATCAGAACATCAAGCCCGCTTAAATTGGGGCTTAGGTTGAAAGCAGTAACCAAGTGACTGTTTACTTTTTAAATAACAGTCACTTGGCTACTTGGCTACTGGATTAGTGTGCTACTTAGCTACTTAGCTACTTAGCTACTTGGCTTCGGAGGCGATAACCGCCTTTATGCCGTGGGGATGGACCTTGATGCAGAGGTTGCCCCGCTTGAAGGCTATGGTGGGGTTAGCCAGGCGCTCATGTTCCCCCTGAGGCGAACTCATCTTCACCTTAACATCCGTTTCCTGAGCCAGCACTCTGGTAAGTGTCGGCACCCGCTCGAGTAGCTGCTCGCTCAGTGTCTCTGTAGCGGTCGCGCCGCCCGGCAGTACCAGCTCGATATGTTCCCAGCCTTCCACCGGGTAGCGTTTATCGCCGGGGTAGGGCAGCTCGATACATTCTATCGTCAGCTCGCCTAGTACCATGGGAGCGTCGAGGGCGATGATGAGAATGGGGCGACCGTTGATCATATTATCTGAGATGATCTCACCCTGACGGCAGAAGGCCTCTCTTAGGCTGTCGGCGCCTTGGCTAGTGTTGACCCTGAGGGCGGCATGGTCGCACTCGAGATCTAGGGCATCCAACCCTAGCTCCTTCATGAAATCTAAAATTGCTTGGCTGAAGGTGGGCCACTGCAGCTTGAGCGCGTCAAAGGTCAGCTCATCGGAAACTTGAGATTCAGTCATCATCTTAATTGTCTTGTGTGGACTCAAAATTGGGTATTAGTGCCGTGCTAGCGGCACAGGCACCGGGTTCGGCACTGGGGGCGGCACTGGTCTTAAGGCCAGATCTCTATGGGGGTGCCGGTATCGACGGCGCGCCACAGCTCGTCTATCTCTTCGTTCTTGATGGCGATGCAGCCGTCGGTCCAGTTGAGGCGCTGGGCTTCATCCGGGGTGAGCGATGAGTTCGGATTCTGGCCGTGGATCATGATCTGTCCGCCGGGATTGATCCCCAGCGCGGCGGCCCTGAGTTTATCTTCGTCGTTGGGGTAGGAGATATGGATAGCGCGGTAGTAGGCGCTGTCGGCCTTCTTATAATCCAGGATGTAGCGCCCCTCTGGGGTGCGTTGATCTCCCTCTTGCAGCTTGTGGCCGACCGGGCGATCCCCCAGGGCAATCTTGTAGCGTCTTAACACTTTACCTTGTCGCATCAACAACATGCTGGCTTCAGACTTATTAACCACCACGAGATCGACCTTGCCAATCTGGCTCTTACTGGCGCTGTGGGGCGAGCTGAGGCCACTCGATTGCGCCCAGGTAACCCCTACCGGGGCGAGCAGGCAGAGCAGCAGGAGTTGTTTAAAAAATGTCTGCATCGTCTTGGTTCGGTAAAATAAAGCCACTACTTGGGTGTTCATCATACCTTATTTTAGATTAAGCTGGATCGGTTAATTCCATGTTGCGTCAAAGCGCATGGGGTTGGCACGTTTTTATGGTATGAGAGATGACAAAAGATATAGCAAGCGATAAGGATTGTTGATTTAGATGGATGAGACCCCGCAAGAGGCACGTAAACAGAAACTCAGAGAGATTATCTTCGGCACAGACACGCCGGCCGGTCGCTATTTCGACCTTAGCCTGATCGTCTGTATCGTGTTGAGTGTCGCCCTGGTATTTGTCGACACCATAGATAGCGTGCATAACCGCTACGGCGACTGGATCCGCATCGCCGAGTGGGGCTTTACCGGCATATTTACCCTGGAGTATCTGCTTAGGCTCTACTGCTCGGCCCATCCGGTGCAATACGCCCGCAGCTTCTACGGCGTGGTGGACCTGCTCTCCATTCTGCCCAGTTACCTGGCGCTCATCTTCCCGGGAGCCAACTTCACGCTGGTGATCCGTGTGCTGCGACTGTTCCGCATCTTCAGGGTGCTTAAGTTGCTGCGTTATCTCAGCGAGGGCAACATACTGCTGCGGGCCATGATGCAGTCGAGCCGTAAGGTATTTCTGTTCTTCTTCTCCGTCAGCCTGATCGTCATGGTGCTCAGCGCCATCATGTATGTGGTAGAAGGACCCGAGCATGGTTTCACCTCCATGCCCAAATCTATCTACTGGACAATCGTGACCATCACTACGGTAGGTTATGGCGATATCACCCCGCAGACCACCTTAGGGCAGGGGATCGCCGCGCTGACCATGCTGATCGGTTACTCCATCATCGCCATTCCGACCGGCATCCTGACCTCGGAGATCTCCCAGGAGATGGTGCGCAAGAAAGATCTGCGCCGCTGCAGCAACTGTCTCAAGATGGGTCACGAAGTCTCGGCGCTCTACTGTGACAAATGCGGCAACGAGCTGGAAACAGACCTCTAGGGAGCCCTATGTTTGCAATCTATTCGGCAGTAAGCGTGATTGACCATGAGGGAGCGTTATGACCACGGCTAAGTTTGTCCAGGGCTCCATCATGCGCCACATACTGGTGATGAGCTCCACCGCCGCCATCGGCATCTCGGCGTTGTTTGTGGTGGATCTGATCGACATCTTCTTCCTCAGTCTGCTGGGGGAGCAGGAGTTGGCCGCAGCCGTGGGCTACGCGGGCACCATCTCTTTCTTTACCACCTCGATCGGAATAGGGCTCTCTATTGCCCTCGGCGCCCTGGTGTCCCGCGCCGTGGGGGCCAAAGAGTTTGAGCTGGCCAAGCGCTTGCTGCTCAACAGCGCTGTGGTGACAGTGCTGGTGGCCTCTGTCGTCGCCATCATAGTCACCTGTTTTATCCCCGAGCTGCTCACCCTAGTGGGCGCCACGGGCCGCACCGGTGAGCTGGCCGCCGGTTACCTCTATATTCTGGTGCCCTCCATGCCCATCATCTGTCTGGCGATGGCCCTGGGGGCCGCGCTCAGGGCGGTGGGCGATGCCAAGCTCTCCATGGTGTCGACCCTCACGGGGGGCGGGGTCAATTTGGTGTTCGATCCTATCTTCATCTTCCTACTGGCCATGGGCATAGAAGGGGCGGCGCTCGCCTCTGTGCTGGCTCGACTGGCGGTGCTGCTGGTGGCCGCTAGGGGCGTGGTGGTCAAGCATAAGCTGTTTGGCCGTTTCGATTTGACCGCTTTCAAGGAAGATATCAAGCCAATTTTTGCCATCGCGGGCCCCGCGATGATGACCAACATCGCCACCCCCGTAGGCAACGCAGTGGTGACCCGCGCCATCGCCGAGTTTGGTGACAGTTATGTGGCCGCCTGGGCCGTGCTGGGCAGGTTGACGCCCGTGGCCTTTGGCATGATCTTCGCGCTAAGCGGCGCCATAGGCCCGATAGTCGGGCAGAACTTCGGCGCGCGGGAGTTTGCCCGCGTGCGTCAGAGTCTCACCAAGGCGCTGCAATTCTGCGCCCTGTATGTGGTGACTGTCTCCTTGCTGCTGATGCTGCTGCAGGAGCAGATAGTGGCCCTGTTTGCTATGCAGGGGGAGAGTGCCGAGCTGATCCGCTTCTTCTGTCGCTACATCGCTGTCTTCTTCGTCTTCTCCGGCGCTCTGTTTGTGGCGAACGCCTCCTTCAATAACCTGGGTAAGGCCAAGTACTCGACCCTGTTTAACGTGGGTAAGGCAACCCTGGGCACCATTCCCTTCGTCTACTATGGCGGCCAGCTCGGAGGCGTCGAAGGTGTGTTGATTGGCCAGGTGCTGGGGGCGATCCTCTTCGGCGTACTCGGAGTGTTAACCGCCTATCGTCTGGTAGATAAGGTGCAGGCGAGCGCCGTACCTGCGGTCAGTCAGGAGGCGCTGGACGAGGAGCTTAGCCCCAGCAGCCCTAATCCATTGTCGTCCTCCTGCGCTCAGATGGCGCAGCTCAGCGAAGAGCAAGATTGTGAGGAGAGTAATAGAGTGAGTGAGCTGGTTACAGGCCCGGGCCGCGACTAGCCACACTTGGTTTTTAACAAGAATTGATGAAAACCGCTTTGAAAGTGAGATACAAAAACGGCGCCCGTGATGGCGCCGCTTGGGGGAAGGACTAAGCACTAGTCCTAGCTCTTTCTATTTAATAGCCTTGAGCCTTATTGCTCAGCGGGGGATTACTTAGAGGCCTGTTAGTCAGAAGCTTTTGACTCTGCGGTTTGTGAAACTTCTTCCTGCTCAGCTGTTTCAACAGCCTCAACAGCGACTTCCTGCTCGCCCTCTACCTTAGCGGCCTTCTCGGCGGCATTAGCCTTGGCAGCCATCTCGGCCTGCTCCTGAGCCAGCATCTTGGCGCGATCGCCCTTAGAGATATATTTCTTTACGGTCGGCGGCGTATGTTTGTTGTGACGGGCCTTGGCGCGCTTTGCCGTCTTCTTCAGCATCTTTTGTTTCTTGTTCATACTTCCACCAGGGTGTTTGATTCAGATAAAATAAGGGCTTAAACCTAGTTAGCTTAAACCGGGGGCGGATTTTAACCTAATCTGTGCCAAGCGGCTATAGGCAAAAATAGCAGATAGAGGAAATATGACCCTGTTAACCTATGATGGCAAGATCACCTTCTTCGAGCGATTCGAAGCCGATATCCTCAGCGGGGCGAAAACCATCACCCTCAGGGATGAGAGCGAGTCGCACTTTCGCGTCGGTGACCGCTTGTCGGTATCCACCTTTGAAACCGGGCGACACTTCTGCGATATTCAGGTGGTGCGGGTCGAAACGCTTGCCTTCGAGGCATTAAACTCCCAGCACGCCGCGCAGGAGAACATGACGCTTGAGCAGTTAAAGGCGGTGATCACCGAGATTTATGGTGAGATTGATACCCTCTATCTTATCGAATATCGCCTGCTCTAGCTTGTTTGACCCAGGATGAATAAGGAAAAATCGGAATAACAAGGATAAGTCGGAATGACAAGGATAAGTCGGAATGACAAGGATAAGTCGGAATGACAAGGACAAGTCGGAATGACAAGGAGCCAGCCAGTGACGTCCCCCCACAATGAGTCAGTGATCTTACTCCATGGTTTGGCGCGCACTCGAGGCTCGATGGAGAAGATGGAACATGCCCTGTCGGCTAAGGGCTATCAGTGCGTGAATCTGGGGTACCCTTCGACTCAGTTCGATATCGAGACGCTGGCCAGCGAGCATATCGACAGGGCGCTGTCACAGTGCCGGGGCGAGAGAGTGCACTTCGTGACCCATTCCATGGGCGGCATACTGGTGCGTCAGTATCTGAGCCAGCATACTTTGCCTGCACTTGGCCGTGTGGTCATGCTTGGGCCGCCCAATCGCGGCAGCGAGGTGGTGGATAGTCTCAAAGATTTTCCCGGATTTAAGTGGATAAACGGCCCGGCGGGTCTGCAGCTGGGCACGGAGGAAGAGAGCGTGCCCAATCGCCTGGGCAAGGCGCACTTTGAAGTGGGGGTGATTGCGGGTAATCGCAGCGTGAACCTGCTGCTCTCGACTCTTTTGCCAGGGCCCAACGATGGTAAGGTCTCTGTGGCCCGCACCTGCTTGGAGGGGATGCGGGATCATATCAGCCTGGCGGTCACCCATCCCTTCATGATGAATAACCCCAGCGTGATCGCCCAGACGGCGCATTTCTTGGCCCATGGACGCTTTCAGCGCTGAGACGTGACTCGGCGCTTATTTGTTGGCAAACTTGCTGATGTCGGCGTCGGTAGCGCCGTCGTTACACTCGCCGCGGATCTCACCGCGTCCTTCCTCTATGATACGGCTCAGCTCCAGATAGCCTTCGCGGCAATAGCCTGTCATGGCGATGGTCTTCTCAAGGCCTAACTCTATCTGCTGTGTCCAGCGGGTCAGATCTGGCTCATAGACAGAGCGTTTCTTGCTGCCCGAGCGTTTCATCTTTTCTATCTGGCGTACCCGCTGCATGTGGGGCTGCTCAAGCGTAGGCAGGTCGGCGTACTTCACCCTGTAGGTAAACAGCTTGATGCCGTTGCCCTTGATCGAAGTATGGAAGGTATCTTCAACGCGCACCTTAAAATCATCGACGTCGCGTTTGCTTACGCAGCCGCCAAGGCCAAGGATTACTGTGAGCAGCAGTGTGGTGGTAAGCAGTGGGGAGCGTATCGGCATCTTGTTGTTATCTTTATTTTTCGTCGAGGTTAACATTCGTTGCAGGGTCAGCATAACCCAATCGCCGGGGGAGATCACCCCAGGTGACCTGACTTTACCTAAATTGACTCAAGCCGAGTAACTTGAACTGGCTCACGTAAATGGGGTGGGATGTGAGAAAATTGTTGTTATTTGTTAGCGTCTTGGCACACTCAAGGTAAGGGGAAATGTGTTAGGAGATCCCCAGTGCTAAGGAGTATGCATGTCGGCCTTGTTAAGCCTGTTTCGTTCATTACTCGGCAGTTTTCGGGATCTGGTACCCATCATATGTGTGGTTGCCTTCTTCGAGATCTTCGTGCTGCATCAGGCCCCGGCTAATCTGGCCGAGATCCTGCTCGGGCTGGTATTTATCGTCTTCGGTTTGACATTCTTCGTCTTTGGGCTCGAGATGGGCCTGTTTCCCATAGGCGAGTCTCTGGCCCAGGCGTTGGCGCGTAAGGGCAGCGTCTTCTGGTTAGTTGTCTTCTCCTTCTCCCTGGGCTTTGGCACTACTTTAGCGGAGCCGGCGCTGACGGCGGTGGCCAACGAGGCGGCCGAGGTCGCGGCGAACTCTGGGGCCATTGCAGCAAGTCAGGAGGCCATGGATAGCTATGCCATGGGGCTCAGGCTGACGGTGGCCATCTCGGTGGGGCTGGCGATTCTCCTCGGGGTGATCCGCATCCTCAAGGGCTGGCCCATTCATTATCTGATCATCGGCGGTTATCTCTGCGTCATGGTGCTGACGGCCTTTGCGCCGGAGAATATCATAGGGATCGCCTATGACTCTGGCGGCGTGACCACCTCCACCATTACCGTGCCGCTGGTGACCGCCTTGGGGGTAGGCTTGGCCAGCGTGATCAAGGGGCGTAATCCTATGTTGGATGGCTTTGGCTTGATCGCCTTTGCCAGTCTGACGCCGATGATCTTCGTATTACTCTACGGCATGTGGGTGTTGTGATGACTTACCTGAGTGAGATGCTAGACACCCTCTTATTGACTGCCCGGGATGTGGTGCCCATCGCTGCCATCTTGTTTGGTTTTCAGCTGGGTGTGCTCAAACGTGCCATTGCCAATTGGCGCCGGATGCTGCTGGGCTTTGTCTATGTGATCATCGGCCTTAGCCTGTTTCTGGTGGGCCTTGAGCTGGCGCTGTTTCCCATCGGTCAGAGCATGGCCAGTCAGCTGACCTCACCCGATTTTCTCCACCCTGAGGGCGGCGACACGCCCTTTATCTGGCAAGATTATCTTTGGGTCTACCTGTTTGCCGCGGCTATTGGTTTTAGCACCACGATTGCCGAGCCTTCATTGATTGCCGTAGCGATCAAGGCCAACGAAGTATCGGGCGGCGCCATCGGTATTCAGGGGCTGAGGATCTCGGTGGCGATCGGGGTGGCCATGGGGATTGCGCTTGGCTGTTTTCGTATCGTGGTGGGTGACCCTATTCATTATTACATCATGGCCGGCTATGTGCTGGTGGTGATCCAGACCTATTATGCCCCTAAGATGATAGTGCCACTGGCCTATGACTCGGGTGGGGTGACCACCTCGACCGTTACCGTGCCGCTGGTGGCGGCGCTGGGCTTGGGTCTTGCCACCAATGTGGCGGGGCGTGACCCACTTATCGATGGCTTTGGCCTGATTGCCTTTGCCAGCCTGTTTCCTATGATCACAGTAATGGGCTATGCCCAGTTAGTCGAATTCTTAAGTCAGCGAAAATCCGCTAAGGAGCGAGACCATGCGCTTTAAACTTATCGTCGCCTTCGTCGATGAAACCTGTACCGATACCGTGCTCGATGCGGCGAGAGAGGCGGGCGCCACGGGAGCGACTGTCATCAACCATGCCCGCGGCGAAGGACTCGAAAAGAAGAAGACCTTCATGGGCCTGGGCCTGGATATACAGCGCGACGTGATCCTCTGGTTGGTGGAGGAGCACATGAGCCGCAGCATTCTGGAAACCATTTGCCGGGTAGGGGAGTTTGACACTAACCCGGGGCAGGGGATAGCCATACAGATAGATGTGGAGGACGCCGTGGGCGTCGCCCATCAGGTGGAAAAACTCAGCAAAGAGATTGAGGATCAACTATGAAACCAAGCAGGCTAATTAAGAACAGCGACGTCATGAAAGACAGCTATGTGATGGTCGATGGTCTGCATACCGTGGCCGAGGCGATCAAGCTGGCTGTGGGTAACGATGTCAGCATGTTGCTGGTGAACAAGCGTCATGAACACGACGAATATGGCATGGTGCTGATGAGCGATATCGCCCGAAAGGTGCTGGCGAAAGACAAGTCGCCGGAGCGGGTCAATGTCTATGAGATCATGATAAAGCCCGTGCTGTCTGTACATGCCGACATGGATATTCGCTATACCGCCAGGCTGTTCGAACGCTTCGGCATCAACAAGGCGCCGGTGATCGAGGCGGGTAAGATCTTAGGTGTGGTGACCTATCATGACATAGTGCTCAAGGGGATGATGCCCCATCTCTAGCAGCTTGAGCCAGACAATAAAAAGGGCACCCTAGGGTGCCCATTGCGCTTAAGCGATAGCTAAGGTGCCTAGGTTACACCTTAGGCGAAACGCTTGTTGAGATAATCTATGATATCTGAGGATTCATACATCCACTGAGTCTCTCCCGCCTCGTCGATACGCAGGCAAGGCACCTTGGCCAGTCCACCCTGTTCTACCAGCATCTGTTGATGCTCGGCTTGTTTGGCGTCGACAGTGACGATATTTAGCCCTTGGCGACGAATGGCGCGGCGTACCTTAACGCAGAAGGGGCAGGCGGCGTATTGATAAAGCTGGAGCCCTTGTGTCTGCTCGTCGACCTTTGCCTGCTCGGCCAGCGGACGCTGACGCTTCTTAGGGGTAAAAACAAAATTCAGAAACAGGATAATGCGGCCTAATACCCAGCGAACAATAAACATTAACGACTCCTAGATAATTTTGATGGGGCGGATTCTAACGCAAGCGTGATGGAGATCAAAGCCTCGACGTAAACTGAGCGCTGGTGAGAGGCATTTCGCCCTGTTTGGCGCCAAGTATGTTGTGAAGACACTATGGCCTGTAGCGGCAAAGAATAAAGCGGCCAAGCTGTCCATAAACTGGAGCCTGGCCGCTTGAGAAGGTTAACGCCTCTGTTATTCGGCGCTTAGGGTCAGCAGGGCCTGTGAGGCGCTGGTGTCGAGCGCGGCCTGACTGTCGAGCACGAATACCCGGCCAGGTTCAATCTTGGCCTCTTCAATCAGGTATTGCTTCACGGCCAGGGCCCGGCTCTGAGCCAGCTGACCCAGGGCGTTATCGTCGAGCTGCTGGGCCGAGACCAGATAGTTGTACAGGGCTATATGCCAGCGGGTCTGCAGCTCCTCGGCGCTCTTATTCCCGGCACTATTTTCCTGCTGGGCCTGCTGCTGTTTGATCTCCTTGAGCACTTCGCCGGGATCTTTTTGCAGCGTCTTCTCATAGAGAGATTTAAGCGCATCAGAGAGTATTCCTGTGGTCGGGAAGGTGCTGGCGGTGAGTTCAGCCGGCATCTGCGCCTCGGTGAACTTGGCATCATCAAGCTGTGCCTGGGCAACCAGTTCCTGGTGCAACTTGGCCGTCATCAGGGCTTGACTGTCGCTTACCGGATCCACCGCGCCCTTGGCGCTGACGGTGAGTTTGGGCCTGTCGGACAAGCCCTTGGCCAGCTTGCTCAGTAGTGACTGGCTCTCCTCTGGCAGCGTCGCCAGACCTGGGGTAAAGGCCACCTTATCCAGCTCATCGTCTGAGCCTAATAGGCCGGCCAACAGGCTGAAGGGTGCGGTCACCGCCTTAGTGATCACATTGGTGAAGGCGGTGGCGATAATGCTACCGAAGCTAAAGCTTGGCTCGTTGAGATCGCCAGAGACCTGCAGGCCAAGGTCGATCACCCCGTGTCTGTCTTGTAACAGGGCGATTGCCAGGGTGACAGGCAGAGAGGTCGCCAGGCTGGAGTTACTCTTCTTACCCAGCTGCAGCTGATCGACCACCAGATGGTTGTCGCCCACCAACTGATTGTTCTCCAGCTGATATTTAAGATCCAGCGACATCAAGCCTTTGTCTATGTAGTAACCCGCATAGGTGCCCGAATAGGGGTTCACCGAGGTGAGCTCCACATGCTTGAAACTGAGGTCGAGGTCCAGATAAGGCTGCTCTAGTAGGGGATTGATCTCACCCTTGAGGACGACTGGGGCGTATCTGTCTATCTTGCCCTTGATATCGACCTTGGCGGCCCTGTCGCTACTTGAGGAGAGGTTGGCGATATTGCCTTCGAGCTGCTCTATGCTGGCGGCAAAGTTAGGAGTGAGAGAGTTATCGGCAAAGAAGGTCGAGCCATCTTTAAACACTATCTTGTTGATGCTAAGGGCCATCGGCTTGGCCGCATCGACGGTTTGCGCTGTGGCCTTTTCCTCTGCTGCTTGTTTTTCCTGTTTGTCATTTTCCTGTTTGTCATTTTTCCGGGTGGCAGGCTTAGCTGCGCCGGATTGGTCGGCATCGGCCGCCCCTTCGTTTGCGATAGCATCATCCGTCGCAACGACAAGTAGATCCTGGAAGTTAGTGGTGCGATCTTCGTTGATCAGAATGCGTCCGTATGGCTTGTTTAACGTGACTTGATCGATTGCCAGTTTATTGGCCTCTTTTTCGAAGTCGAGCTGGTTGAGATCCAGCTGCTGCCACTTCACCAATGTCTTGTTGGCCTTAAGGTCTTTGACCTGAAGATCGTCAACCTGAAGTGTGCCCTGATAATTTAGTTTTCCGTTGGCGTCGGCAAGCAGTTGTCCAGATGTTGCCAGGCGGCCATCGTCAATCTTGATGTTCACAATAGGCGCAATGTAGTTCTGGAACCAGTTAAGGCTAAGCCCATCGAGTGAAAGCTCGGCGCTGACCTGCTTGGCCAGGGCGTCGATTTGCCCCTGACTCTGCACCTTAGCACTTTGGTTGATGGCTAATGCTAGTTGATAGTCGATGGGCTGACTAAGGCTCTCATCTACCGCGCCTGTGGTGAGTTGCAACTGGCCTATCTGCCAGAGGTTCTCTTCTTTAAACAGCTGCTCGGTAAGGTTTAACTGATAGTTGCTCAGGCTGATCTTCTCAAGCTTGGCGTGCCAGCTTGGTGCCTGAGTGTCTGTCTTCTTGTCAGAATTTGCCACTTGCTTGCTGGTATCGGCTTCGGCGACTTGTACATTGGCACCTTTTACATTGCCATCTTGAGTGTCTGCAGCCTGCTCGTTTGCCGTACTATTGTCAGTCGCTTTAGGCGTCTCAGTCGATTTCGCCTTATCACCATTACCTATTGGTGCCAGCAGGGCGGCGAGATCGACCCCTTTACCATCTAGGCGTGCGTTAACCAAGAGGTCGCTCGAGGTCAGGGCGGCCACATCGACCTGCTGTTGGCCAAGATCCGCTGCGATGCCCGAGAGGGCAAAACGTCCCAGGGAGATAAGCTCTCGCTGCTCATGGGTGATCAGTAGCTCACTGAAATTCAACTCGCCGGCGCTGGTGCTGGCCTCAAGCTGGTCGTCATCCATGGCGACGCGGTACTCGGTGGCGAAATCCACATAGCCCTTGTCCAGTGACACATGGAAGGCCTTATCGACAAAGGCCCACAGCTGCGGCAGATCGATATGGCTCAGGCGGACATCGCCGACAAGCTCGAAGGGGGTAAGCTGTACCTGGCCCTTGAGGGCTATCTTGCCGCCGCGATCGCTATGAAACTCCATATGGTAGCGGTTGGCCTTCTGCGCCGCGTCATTTTTGGCATCAAGGCTCTGGCCCTCAAGAGGCTGCGGCTTTGCGGTATTGCCGCTTACCTTAGTGGCAGCTATGGGGTTATGGGAGTCGAAGCTGGCGACCTTGAGGTTAACCTTGGGATAGCTGACTTCCCCTTGAGTGATCTCATCGAGTAGATGCAGGTTAGCATCGACGATCGCCAGATTCTTGAGGATAAAGTGGGGAATAGTCTTACTGCCCTCTGGCTCAGGTTCTGGTTGCGCCTCGCTGTTTTTCGCCAGGGTCTCCAGGATGTCGGAGAAGTTAAACCTTAGCGCCTCGTCGCTTTCTAAGCGTTTTACCTCCGCGTGGGGATTTTCCAGTGTGATATCCGTGAGACTCAGCCCTTGCTGAAACAGGGAGTCCCAAAATTGGATATTCAGGCCGAGGCGTTTAAAGCCGACAAAGGGCTGGTCGTCTTTTTCCTTGATGGCAAAGTCTGTGAGCTCGACCTCGAGGGTAAAGGGATTGATCTTCACCTGGGTAAGCGAGACGGGTCTTTGGATCTGGTTCGACAGCTGCTTAGGGATTTGCTGGGTCAGCAGATAAGGAAGCAGTAGACCCAGTAACAGGGTCCATGTTAAATACAGGGTAATTGAGATACCAATATATCTTTGATATTTGGGCAGCTGTTTGTATTTTTGTCCGAGTTTTGCGAAAAATGATGGGACGGAAGACATAATGACCTTAATGACGTTGTAGACGAACTGAAAAGATTCAAGGAAGGGGGGACGGCGAGTCCAATCCGCACGTTTGTGAACCAGTCGCTATAATTTTAGTAGGTTTATTATCGATAATGAACGGCTAAAGATTAAATTTATTTAAATTTTTACGAGATAAATCGACATATATGACAACATTTTACCTCGACGGTCAGGCATTTGAGGCCAAGGCCGGTGAGTCGGTATTGGACACCCTGATACGCCATGGTCAGCGGGTCAATTACTCCTGTAAGAAGGGGGTGTGCAAAACCTGTCTGCTACAACATGTCGATGGCGAGATGGCGATCGGCGCCCAGCGCGGCCTGACCTTGGGGCTCAAGCAGCGTCACTATCTCTGCTCCTGTCAGTGTAAGCCCACTCCCGCCCTGCGCCTCAAGTCTATCTTGCCACAGGACCTCTTTATCGGCGCCAAGATCCAGGAGAAGCAGTTTATCAATGAGGCCGTGGTGCGTGTTCGCTTGGCACTGGATGAGCCTTTGGCGCACCATCCGGGGCAGTATATTAATTTACGTCGCTTCGACGGCCTGACCCGTAGCTATTCACCCACCAGCCTGCCGGGGGAGCCCTTTTTAGAGCTGCATGTGCGGCGCAAATACAATGGCCAGTTCAGTGACTGGCTGTATCACCACGCGGGCATAGGCGAGAGCTTGCTGGTGCAGGGGCCGCTAGGCAGTCGCTATTATCGCACCGCCTATCGCGATGCCAAGCTGATCATCGTCGCCTTCGGCAGCGGCCTGGGAGTGGCCCACGGCATGTTGATGCAGGCGCTGGCTCAGGGTCATCAGGGAGAGATCTTCCTCTATGTCGGCGCACGGGACGATAACGACCTCTACCTGCACCCTAAATTGCTCAAGATGATGCTGGAGCATCGCCAGTTTCATTATCAGGCCTGTATCACGGGGCAGAGTGAGAGCAAGGGGCGGCGGGTGATCCACGCCAACCCGTTTAGCGAGGCGCTCAAGTGTCATCAATTCGACCGTCAACAGCACCTGTTTCTCTGCGGCGAGCCAGGCCTGGTTAACGAGAGCCGGGAGATCGCCTTTCTTAACGGTTTCCCCATCGAGCGGATCCACAGCCTGTCGTTCGAGTATAAAGATCTGCGTAAACGTCCAAGGGGCTAGCCTAGACTTATGTAGTATCCACAATGGACTGTTATTTTAATCCTAATGTGATAACATCAACTAAATCATAAGGATGTAACTGTATTTGTCGCCCCTCATTCCCAGGGCAATACAGATTTCAAGGACGGAATATGCTGATACGAATTGCAATTGAAGATGACTTGACCCTGCTGGCCCCCCTGTTTGACCGTTATCGTCAGAGCCTTGGACAAACCTCCGCACTGGTCGACAGTGGTGACTTTCTGCAGGCCCGCCTGCATGAGAACGATTCGGTGATCTTCATTGCTCAGCTGGACCAGGCGATTGTCGGTTTCATTCAGCTCTATCCCTCTTTCTCTTCGCGTCTACTCAAACCCGTCTGGTACTTTGACGATCTTTATGTCGAGGAAGCCTTCCGCCATCAAGGCATCGCCACCCGTCTGGTTGAGAAGGCCAGGGAGCTGGCAGACGAGACCAATGTGATGGCGGTGCGCCGCGAGCACCTCAGTGGTGATGGCTTTATCTTTGTCGATGAATGCGACACCCGCGCCCTGTTTGCCGAGCAGGCGGTTAACCAAAACTGATAGGCTGTCTTCAGGGATTTTGCTTGTGGTAAGATAGCGCGGTTTTTTTGTCTTATCCTTGGAGATAAATCGGTGAATAAGAGTCTTATCACTAATTTACTGGCCGCCGCGTTGGTGGTCTGTGGCTATCTTTTTCAGCACGCTATCCTGTTTAGCATCGGCCTGTTTGCCCTATCGGGGGCGGTGACCAACTGGCTGGCGATCCACATGTTATTCGAGAAGGTGCCCGGCCTCTATGGCAGCGGCGTGGTGCCGGCCCGCTTTGAGGAGTTTAAGGCGGGGATCGCCCATCTCATGATGGAGCAGTTTTTCACCAACGAAAATATCGATAAGTTCCTGTCACAACAGGGTGGTAGCGTCGCGCACATCAACCTGGAGCCCGTTATCGAGAAGGTGGATATGTCACCGGCCTTCGATGCTTTGGTGACCACGGTCGAGCAGTCTTCGTTTGGTGGCATGCTGGCCATGTTTGGCGGCACAGAGGCGATAGCTCCGTTGAAAGAGCCATTTATCAATAAGATGAAGACCTCGTTAGTGGAACTGTCCCAGAGCGATGATTTCTATGAGCTGCTGAAGAATGAGATAGAGCAGCCGGACGTGTTAGCCGATCTCAGGGCGAAGGTGAAGAGCATAGTGGACCAGCGCCTGGCGGAACTCACGCCGCAGTTGGTGAAAGAGATAGTGCAGGAGATGATCAAGCAGCACCTTGGTTGGCTGGTGGTCTGGGGTGGCGTATTCGGCGGCCTCATCGGTCTGCTGGCGGCCTTGCTGAGCTAATCTCTCAAGACTTACTTTTCATACGCTGTATTTCAAAAGCTGCATTTCATAACCTCAATGATTCAGAAGGGAGCCAGGCTCCCTTTTTTCTTGGCTAAAATCTAGGCTATGTCGGTGACAGGGGAGATTTAACACTCGCTTTACTTTTAGAACGAGGGTAGATTGAAAAGTGATACTTGGCTCACGTTTATGGGCCAAAACCTAATAACGATTATCCCTGCAAGGAAATGCAATGAATCAAGACCAGACCATTAACTATATCGAGATCCCGGTTAAGGATATTACCGCGACCAAGGCCTTCTTTGGCAAGGTGTTCGGCTGGCAGTTTGAAGATTATGGTCCCGAGTACAGCTGCTTTACCAATGCCGGTATTGCCGGTGGATTTTTTCTGTCGGACAAGGGATTCGATATTGCCTCTGGCTCACCCTTGATCGTCCTCTATGCCAAGGCGTTAGAGGTATGTCTAACCTCGGTTGCCGATGCGGGCGCCTTGATCACCCAGGAGATCTTCTCCTTTCCTGGCGGTCGTCGTTTTCATTTTAAGGACCCAAACGGAAACGAGTTTGCGGTATGGTCTGAGTAAGAATGCCTCATTGTATCGTCGAATATAGCGCGCCGCTGGCGCAGCAGATTGCCATCGACAACCTGGTTGAGCAGGTGCATCGCGGCGCCATCGAGAGCGAGCTGTTTGAGCCAGCCAGTATCAAGTCTCGCGCCTATAGCGCCGAACATTACTGTGTTGGCGAGGCAAAAGCTGTTAGCTTTATTCATATCAGCTTCAAGATCATGCCGGGACGCACTAGCGAGCAAAAATTGCACCTGATGCAGTGTGTCGATCGCCTGATCGCGCCACTGTGCGCTTCTGTATCCAGCATCACCATGGAGGTGCTGGATATCGAACGAGAGCATTATTTTAAAAGGTTAAACGATTAAACGGCTAAATGATTAATCGGCTGATGAGCCGGGGTTTTATCAGGAGCAGTATGGTCAACGGGAGATGGAGTCCCAGGAGTCATTCTTGAATGCAGCGTACTAGGGCCTTGATGTTGGCGGCGGGCTTGCTCGCCGCGCAGCCCATCTATGCCGGTGAGGTCGAAGACGAGCGAGTGATGCGGGTCTGCGTCGACCACTACCCGCCGTTTCAGATCCTACAGCCTGAGCACCCACCCATAGGTGAGAATATCGCCGCGCTCGAGCTGTTTGCCAGCCTGTTACAGCGCCAGTTAACCTTTATTGCCAGCCCTAATTTCGCCCGTTGCCTGCATATGCTAGAGCAGGGTAGCGTCGATGTGTTGGCCGGAATATACGCCAAGCCTGAGCGTGCCGCCTTTAGCTATTTTCTGCCCTATCGCAATGATGGTCGCTTCGTCTTCATCAGCCAACAGACGCTGGCGAACGTGAATGACTATGAGGATCTCAGCGCGCTTTCTATCGGCGTGTCGCGGGAGACAGAGTATTTCGATCGTTTCGACAGTGATGCCGGGCTGAACAAGGTGCAGACCAATGATGTGATCTCGGCGACCAATATGCTACTCAAGGGACGCTTCGATCTGCTTATCGTCTCAGAGGTGGTACTGCCTAGCCTGAGGGCACGTTTCAGTGATTTCGACGACAAGCTTAAGGTGCATCCTTATACCCACGAGGAGCAGCGCCTGGTCTATTTCGGCGTGAGTAAGCGACATCAGATGGCGATCCCCCTGGGTGAGATGCAGGCGATTATCGGCCAGGCCTATGAAGAGGGGCGCTTCATGCACGCGGTCGAGGAGTTTGCCACGCATCATCTCGAGCATTATTGATTCACAGAGCGTTAAAAAGTGCATAAAAAAAGAGACCCTGTGGTCTCTTTTTTTATGGTTTTCAAATGCAGTGACTAGTAGGCACTCTCGTGCACCGATTGTACCGCACGACCCGAGGGGTCGATGATCCCTTGCAGGCTCTCATCCCAGGCCAGCGCCTCGGGGGTAGAGCAGGCGACCGACTTGCCACCTGGCACTGTCTCGGCGGCCGATGGCAGCGGGAAGTGCTCTTCGAAGAAGCAACGGTAGAAGTAGGCTTCCTTGGTTTCCGGTGTGTTGTAAGGGAACCTGAACTTGGCGTTGGCCAGTTGCAGATCGTCCACCTGGGCCGCGGCATGTTCCTTCAGGCCATCGATCCAGGAGTAGCCAACGCCATCACTAAACTGCTCCTTCTGACGCCAGGCCACCTCTTGCGGCAACTTGTGCTCGAAGGCCTGACGCAGGATATGCTTCTCGATGCGGCCATCTTTGGACATCTTGGCCTCAGGGTTGATACGCATCGCCGTGTCGATAAAGGCCTTGTCGAGGAAGGGCACGCGCGCCTCTAAGCCCCAAGCCGCCATCGCCTTGTTGGCGCGCAGGCAGTCGAACAGGTGCAGCTTGTCTAGTTTACGCACCAGCTCCTCGTGGAAGGCCTGAGCGTTCGGCGCCTTGTGGAAATAGAGGTAACCGCCAAACAGCTCGTCGGCGCCTTCGCCAGACAATACCATCTTGATCCCCATCGCCTTGATCTTACGTGCCATCAGATACATGGGGGTTGCCGCACGTATGGTGGTGACATCGTAGGTTTCCAGGTGATAGATCACATCCTTAAGCGCATCTAGGCCTTCCTGGAAGCTGAAGGTGATCTCATGGTGTATGGTGCCTATGGCATCGGCCACCTTCTGCGCCGCCGCCAGATCCGGCGCGCCGGTCAGGCCAACGGCGAAGGAGTGCAGCTGCGGCCACCAGGCATCGCTGGCACCGTCATCTTCGATGCGGCGCTTGGCGAAAGTCTGGGTGATGGCCGATACCACGGAAGAGTCCAGTCCGCCGGAGAGCAGTACGCCGTAGGGCACATCTGACATCAGCTGGCGCTTGACCGCGGCTTCTAGTGCCTCGCGCAGTTCTTCCACGCTGGCCGTGTTGTCTTGCACCGCCTCGAAAGACTGCCAGTCGCGCTGGTAGTAATGGGTCTCACCGCTCTTGGTCAGGTAGTGGCCAGGCTTAAAGGTCTCGACCGTCTTACAGACGGGCATCAGCGCCTTCATCTCCGAGGCGACATAGAAGTTGCCTTCGGCATCATGGCCTGTGTAGAGGGGGATGATCCCCATGTGATCCCGGCCAATCAGGTAGCTGTCGCTGCGCTTGTCGTAGAGGACGAAGGCGAAGATACCGTTGAGCTTGTCCAGAAACTCGGTGCCGTATTCCTGATACAGGGCGAGGATCACCTCGCAGTCTGAGTTGGTCTGGTAGCTGTACTTGTCACCCAGTTCGGCCTTGAGTTCCTTGTGGTTGTAGATCTCACCGTTGACCGCCAGGATCAGGCTTCCATCTTCTGATAACAGTGGCTGGGCGCCATGTTCGATATCGACGATGGCCAGACGCTCATGGGCGAGGATTGCCTTGTCGCTGGCATAGATCCCTGACCAGTCGGGGCCGCGATGGCGCAGCAACTTGGACATCTCCAGGGCAACCTGGCGTAGCGGCGTGGCATCGGTTTGGATGTCGAGAATCGCAAATATTGAACACATAATGAAAGCTCCAGAAAACGGTATAAATCTCAGTTGCCAATCACTTTGACAGTATTTTCTGCATCTGCCAAGCCTGAAAATTGTCAAAACATCATAAAATTCGCCTTTTCAGTGTTGTTTTTGTGGTTTTGGTGGTGGTGATTTTGAGTTTTGTTTGGCTGTTTGCGGTTTTAATTGTGGAATCTCTATTTTTGCTTCCATATCTGAGGTGGGATTTGTGCATTCTTAATCTCAGTCTGGATTTTAGTCGAGTTAGTAAAAAGTGGCGTGACTGGCGGATAAATAAACAAAAAGGCTTCCGATGGAAGCCTTTTATTCATGTGTTGCCGAAAACCTTAGTTACTCGGCGGTAGTTGTCTCTTTTGTGGTTGCCGGGCGCAGCTGGTGGAATTCGGTGCCGGCATAATATCCGGGCCAGTCGCCGTTGTTACCCAGGCGTTGAGCGGCCTGATAGTAGACTCCAAGATCTTCCAGGGCGCCGGAGAGATCCCAGTCGGCGCGATATTCGTCGCAGACATTGTGGTAACAGCCCTTCATCTGCGCTTTCATATCGGCTTTGTACTTGGCCGTGGCGTCATCGACGGGGTTGTTGCCGCCACCGGCAAATACCGCAGGCACACCATACTTGGCAAAGCTGAAGTGGTCTGAGCGGAAGAAGCCGCCAGACTCTGGGCGCGTCTCACTCACCGCTGTGCGCTGCTGGCCGCTGGCCGCCTCGACCAGATAGGTTTCCAGCTGTGACTTGCCTTTGCCCACGATAGTGTAATCAGATGTACGGCCATAGATATTGGTACTGTCTAAGTTGAAGACGGCTACTGTCTTGTCCAGCGGATAGACAGGGTTGGCGGCGTAGTAGCGCGAACCCAACAATCCCTGCTCTTCGCCTGTGGTGGCGACGAAAGTGAGCGAGCGCTTGAGCGGCTTACCTTGTTTGGCCTGGGCGGCGAACTGGCGGGCGATCTCCAGGATCCCTGCTGTGCCAGAGGCATTGTCCAGGGCGCCGTTATAGATCTGATCGCCTTGCTTGCTGCTGTCCAGGCCGATATGGTCCCAGTGGGCGGTAAAGAGGATCTGCTCATCACTTGCGCCTTGACCGGGGAGGGTGGCCACCACGTTGTAGCTATCGGCATATTCCGCCTTGTTGGCGAAGGCGATGTTGGCAGATTTTTGCAGTGCGACATTTACCGGGCTGCTGGCGGCGCGATCGCTTAAGGTCGCCAGCGACAAGCCTGCGCTGTCGAACAACTCGCTGGCTTTTTCCTTGGTGATCCAGCCTTCGACCTGTACGCGGCTGTCTTGCGTGGCCTTATCCAGTACCAGATCTTGCTGAGCCCCTGTCCAGCTGTTTTCTACCACAGACCAAGGGTAGGAGGCGGGCTTGGTATCGTGGATGATGATGGCGCCGAGCGCGCCTTGGCGGCTAGCTTCCTCAAACTTATAGCTCCAGCGGCCGTAGTAGGTCATCGCCTTGCCATTAAACTTGCCTGACTCGGGCAGGGCAAAGCCGGGGTCGTTCACCAGGATCAGGGCGATCTTGCCCTTCATATCCAGGCCTTGATAGTCGTCCCAATCATATTCCGGCGCCTTGATGCCATAGCCCACGAAGACCAGCGGCGCATCTTTAATCTCCACCCCTTGGTTGTCGTGGCGACTGCCCAGGACGATATCCTGACGATAGTGCATCGGCAGATTGCCAAGGGTCACGGTTTGCGACTCGCTGGCGGTATAGCTGACCATAGGCACAGGCTGCAGGAAGCTGCCATCGTTGGCACCGACCAGTCCGGCGGCGGCAAAGGC
The DNA here is from genome assembly GCF_019457575.1 of Shewanella alkalitolerans. Lineage (NCBI taxonomy): Bacteria > Pseudomonadati > Pseudomonadota > Gammaproteobacteria > Alteromonadales > Shewanellaceae > Shewanella > Shewanella alkalitolerans. The sequence continues at coordinate 1,696,587 of NZ_CP080422.1, forward strand.
CTTGCTGAGATAATCCAGCGTCAGCGCCTCACCTTGGGTCGTGGGGGCGCGGCCCTCAAATTTATCCGAGGAGAGGGTCTGAATATCCAGCCTGAATCTGGCTTCGTTGAAGGCGGGAACTTGCTCTTCGCTACTTAGCTGGGGAGCATGCTGGCTACAGGCACTGAGGAGCACCAGAGCACAGGTGGGTAGGGCAAAACGCATGGGACTTCCTATTTGTTTTTGTTATTTATTAATCGCGACCACATGATGAATAAGATGACCGGCATTATCAAGGGAGGCGGGGCGATTAAATGTTACGCTTTATGTTTGGTGAAAGGCCGATGTCAGCTGGGCTGACAGGAATAAATCTTGTGCAGGCAGAGGATAAAAAACGCGCGGTCTGGACCGCGCGTCTTGGCTAGTGAATTCGTTGGCTAAAGAGCCTAGATGACGTCGATATCACCGGCGCAGTCGAACACATGGTTGGGCCTGAATGGCTCCTTGTCGATATCTTTTATCTGGCTGACGCCGCTGGTGACTAAGATGGTCTCCAGACCCGCCTGGAATCCTGCCAGGATATCGGTGCGCATGTTGTCGCCGATGATCACAGTATTTTCCGAGTGGCCGCCGATATGGTTCAGGGCGCTGCGGATGATCCAGGAGCTGGGCTTACCCACATAGAAGGGCATGCGACCCGAGATGCGCTCGATAGGGGCGCACAGGGCACCACAGGCAGGGCTGTGGGCCGGGCCGTGAGTATCCGGGTTGGTGGCGATGAAGCGGGCGCCGGCGGCGACAAACTGGGCGGCCTTGTGGATCATGTCCCAGTTGTAGGAGCGGGTCTCACCGACGATAACAAAATCTGGGTTGATGTCGGTAATGGTAAAGCCGGCCTTATAGAGCTCGTGGGTGAGGGCGCCTTCACCGATCACAAAGGCCTTGTCACCCGTCTGATGCTTGAGGAAGTCTGCCGTGGCCATGGCCGAGGTGTAGAAACACTCCTCTGGTACCTGGATCCCGGCGGCGCCGAGGCGATTTTGGAGATCTTTACCCGTCTGTACCGGGTAGTTGGTCAATATGACCAGCGGGTTTCCCTGCTCGAGAATGCGATGGATAAACTTATCGCTGCCAGGGATCAACTTATTGTCATGTAGCAGTACACCATCAATATCACAAATTACGTTTTTCATCTTAGGTCTCATCTTGCTAGCAGAAAGTCAACTGCCTTCATCTAAAACCAATTGTGTTTTAAAAACAACGTAATTTGGTGAATTATTTAGTCTGGCCAGCAATAAAGGGATGCTTTGGGGTTAGCGGTTAAGATGAGTGGGTGTTTCTGCTGTGGAGCAAGGTATGTCGCCAAAGAGGTAAGGCATAACATACAAGCTGTTTAAGAAAGCGCTTACGCCAATAAAAAAGAGACCCTGAGGTCTCTTTTTAGATAGCTGACAATAGGCCGGGTCAGTCGGCGGCGTAGCCCATGGGGCTTAACAGTTGATCGTCAAGGTAGGCCTTGCCGTCTGTCATACGCAGACGCTGCTGGCTGAACCACTTCACCACTAAGGGATAGATGGCGTGCTCCTGCTCATGCACCCTTTCTGCCAGTACGCTGGCATCATCCTCGGGATAGACGGGCACCTTGGCCTGCAGGATCACAGGGCCGGCATCCAACTCTGGGGTCACGAAGTGGACGCTGGCGCCATGCTCGCTGTCACCGGCGTCGATCGCTCGCTGATGGGTATGCAGCCCTGTGTATTTCGGTAGCAACGAAGGATGAATGTTGATCATTCGTCCCTCGAACTGTTTGACGAAATCGTCGCTCAGGATACGCATAAAGCCCGCCAGCACGATAAGATCTGGCTGGTACTTGTCGATGGCCGCCTTGAGACGCAGATCATAGTCGCTGCGAGACTCGCCCTCATGGGGGATCACGCAGCTGGTATCGATCTCACTCTGATGCGCGCGCACTAAGCCATAGGCATCGGGCTTATTGCTGATCACCCCAACGACTTCGGCGTCTAGGTTATCGTCACAACCGTCGATGATGGCTTGCAGATTGCTGCCATTACCAGAGACCAGGACGAGAACGCGACAGCAGTTGGGCATTAGCAAATCTCCACTTGCTCTTCGTCGCCATTGCGGCTGGCAATGTCACCGATGAGCCAAGCGTTTTCACCTTCGGCCTTAAGCAGGGTTAGCGCCGCATCGACTTGATCCTGTGGCAGGGCGATGATCATGCCAACACCACAGTTGAAGGTACGGTACATTTCAAACTCGGCGATATTACCGTTTTCCATCAACCAGTTGAAAACGGTAGGCCATTGCCATGAGTCGCCTTTTACCACGGCCTTGGCATCATCAGGTAGCACGCGTGGGATGTTTTCCCAGAAGCCGCCGCCAGTGATATGGGCCATGGCGTGAATGTCATGCTTCTCAAGCAGCTTAAGCAGCGGCTTAACATAAATCTTGGTCGGTTCCAGCAGGTGATCGATCAGCGGCTTGCCTTCGAGGTCTTGCTGAGGATCGGCCTTGCTCACTTCCAGTACCTTGCGGATCAGCGAGTAGCCGTTTGAGTGTGGACCGCTTGAGCCCAGGGCGATCAGCGCGTCACCGGCAACCACTTTAGAACCGTCGAGTACATCTTCTTTCTCGACCACGCCGACGCAGAAGCCAGCTAAGTCGTAGTCTTCGCCTTCGTACATGCCAGGCATTTCGGCGGTTTCACCACCGATCAGGGCGCAACCTGATTGAGCACAACCTTCGGCGATGCCGTTAACCACAGAGGTCGCGGTCGCAACATCTAGCTTGCCAGTGGCGTAATAGTCGAGGAAAAACAGGGGCTCTGCACCGGCAACAATCAGATCGTTGACACACATGGCAACCAGGTCGATACCTACGCTGTCATGTTTCTGATAATCGATAGCCAGTCTAAGCTTGGTACCAACACCATCGGTGCCAGACACAAGAACTGGATGTTTGTACTTAGTTGGCAGCTCGCAAAGTGCGCCAAAACCACCTAGGTTGCCCATGACTTCGGGGCGGTGGGTACGTTTAACGGCAGATTTGATATTGTCTACAAGGGCATTGCCTGCGTCGATATCAACACCTGCATCTTTATAGCTTAGCTGGGTAGGAGTGCTCACGGAGGATCCTCTCGGGTACATCGTTATTGGATTTTTATGCGGCGCTATTCTATCAGCTTGTGTAGGCACTCGAAAGGGATGATTTTGAATATTCAAACGGACTTAGGTCACGATTTACCGTGTTTGTAAAACTTTATGTTTTCGATTGTGAACAAATCTACTAGAATCGGTACAATTTGCTGGAAAAACTGGAATAGATCAGGAGAAAACGATGAAAGTGGTCGAAGTTAAGCATCCTCTGGTACGTCATAAGATTGGCTTGATGCGTGAAGGAGATATTAGTACTAAGCGTTTCCGTGAGTTAGCGGCTGAAGTGGGTAGCCTGTTGACCTATGAAGCGACCGCTGACTTTGAAACCGAGAAGGTCACTATCGAAGGATGGAACGGTCCAGTAGAAGTTGAGCAGATCAAGGGTAAGAAGGTTACCGTAGTGCCTATCCTGCGTGCTGGTCTTGGCATGATGGATGGTGTGCTTGAGCATGTCCCGAGTGCACGTATCTCAGTTGTTGGTATCTACCGCGACGAAGAGACGCTCGAACCTGTGCCTTACTTTGAGAAGCTTGCCAGCAATATGCATGAGCGTATCGCATTGGTGGTCGACCCTATGTTGGCAACTGGCGGCTCTATGATCTCAACTATCGATCTGCTTAAAGAGCGTGGCTGCACTTCAATCAAGGCCTTGGTATTAGTGGCGGCGCCTGAAGGCATCGCGGCACTTGAAAAAGCCCATCCGGATATTGAGCTCTTTACTGCCTCTATCGACAAGTGCCTTAACGAGAACGGTTACATCCTGCCTGGTCTGGGTGATGCTGGCGATAAGATCTTCGGGACTAAGTAACGCGAGCGAAGATTGTAAGACGCCATCGTTATATGATGAGCAGTAAAAAAGGAGCCTTAAGGCTCCTTTTTTTATGGATCTTTATCAGTGTCGGTTAGAGCACCATGGCCGCTATCCAACCCGAGATCAACAAGGGGATGTTGTAGTGTATAAAGGTTGGGATCACGCTGTCACGGATGTGATCGTGCTGACCGTCGGCGTTAAGACCAGCCGTTGGGCCCAGGGTCGAATCCGATGCCGGTGAGCCCGCATCACCCAGCGCAGCGGCCGTGCCGACAAGTGCAATGGTGGCCGGTACCGAGAAGCCGAAGCTGATGGCCAGCGGCACATAGATGGTGGCAATAATCGGGATGGTCGAAAACGATGAGCCGATTCCCATGGTGATCAGCAGACCGACTACCAACATCAAGAAGGCCGCCAAGGCGCGGTTGTCACCGATAAGATGGCTGAGGGAATCAACCAGAGTGCCCACATCGCCTGTGGCCTTGACCACGGCGGCAAAACCGGCGGCCGAGATCATGATGAAACCTATGTTGGCCATCATGCGCACGCCTTGGTTAAAGATATCCTGATCGGCCACATGCTTGAGGGCGCCGGAGAAGCTAAAGATGATAAAGCCGATGAGGGCGCCGAAGATCATCGAGCCGGTATAGAGCTGCACCGCTAGGGTTGAGGCGATAGCGATTAGGGCGATGATGATGTTACGGCGGTTGAGGGTTTCCTCCGGCTCGGCGGCGAGGATCAACTCCTCCTTATACTCTCTTGGCTTGCGATAGCTGATGAACACGGCGATGAATAGCCCCACCACCATGCCCAGGGCCGGGATTAACATGGCCGATGGGATCTGCTCGCGCACCGCATCTAAGTTGTTGCTGGTGAGGTTAGAGAGCAGGATATCGTTGAGGAAGATACCACCAAAGCCCACGGGCAGGATCATATAGGTGGTCACCAGGCCGAAGGTGAGCACACAGGCCACCAGACGTCGGTCGAGCTTGAGCTTAGACATCACATGCAACAACGGCGGAATTAAGATCGGAATGAAGGCAATATGAATCGGCAGAATGTTTTGTGACGATACCGCCATGGCCAGGATAGCCAGCAAGAGGAACCAGCGCACCTTGTTGACGTTGCCAGGGCTTTCTTCCTGTCCTAACTGGGCGATCACCTTGCGGGAGATAAGCGTGGTGAGTCCCGAGTGTGACAGGGCCACGGCAAAGGCGCCCAACAGGGCATAGCTCAGGGCGATCTGCGCGCCGCCGCCAAGGCCGGTATTAAAGGCATCGACCGTCTGGTCTAGGTTCATGCCGCCGACGAGTCCGGCGACCAATGCACTCACGGTGAGTGCGATAACGACGTTTACCCGGGCAAGGCTAAGGCCCAACATCAAGCAAACGGCAATAACAACTGCATTCATATTGATTCAATCTGATTTTTTAATCTGTAATGGGAAGCTATTTTTGCCAGCAATAGCCCGTGTTGTCCAGCGCCATGGCGTTTTATCTAAGAATTTAGCAAGAGATGTAACCGAACTGTATTCAAGTTTACTGCGTAAGTGTAAATAAGCCTAACCGGCCTGAAAGAAGACGGTGATAACTTGGGCAACTCGATGAATATTTATTAAAAAAAGTGACAATGATCCCAAATTACTTGTGTCCCGCTGGTGACTGCCTATAATGCTTTTGAGTTCAGAATTAAAAGCTTTTTCAATCCATAGATGGAGATAAAAAATGAGCGTATTAGTAGGCCGTCCGGCTCCTGATTTTACAGCTGCAGCAGTGCTAGGTAATGGCGAAATCGTTGATAGCTTTACCCTAAGCGAAGCGATTAAAGGAAAGCCAGCTGTAGTATTCTTCTACCCACTTGATTTCACATTCGTATGCCCATCTGAGTTGATTGCTTTCGACCACCGCATGGAAGAGTTCAAGAAGCGTGGCGTAGAAGTTATCGGTGTTTCTATCGATTCTCAGTTCACTCACAACGCATGGCGTAACACCCCAGTAGACAAGGGCGGTATCGGCCAGGTGCAATACACGCTAGTGGCTGACGTGAAGCACGATATCTGTAAAGCCTACGATGTTGAGCATCCAGAAGCCGGTGTGGCTTTCCGTGGTTCTTTCCTGATCGACAAAGAAGGTCAGGTTCGTCACCAAGTTGTTAACGATCTGCCACTAGGCCGTAACGTTGACGAGATGCTACGTATGATCGACGCACTTCAGTTCCACGAAGAGCACGGTGACGTTTGCCCAGCTGGTTGGGAAAAAGGTGACAAGGGTATGGACGCAAGCCCAGAAGGCGTTGCTTCTTACCTGACTGACAACGCTGACTCACTATAAGCGATTAATATCGTTAGTAAAAACGTTAGTAAAAATGTTAGTAAAAAGCTGCCCTAGGGCAGCTTTTTTTATGGCTGAATTTCATGAGCCTCATGTCGTGAGGGCTCACTTGCCGTCTTCCTTGCCGTCTGCCTCTAAGCGGGCGAGGGTACAGATTGGCGTTTTTGCATCAGCTCGCGATAGGAGCGGGTTTCCCTGTCATCCTGGGTAAGACCAAGCTGCTGGGCAAGCTTGAGCAGGCCTTGTTCGTGATATGCCAGCTGGGTCTCATCGTCTGTCATGATCGCCAGCTCGGCAAAATCCCCCAGGCCTTCGAGATTGTCGACCGTCACATGGTACTGGTCGATAAAATAGATGCTGCGAGTCTTGGTAAGCCGCAGCACTACCTCATAGCCTAAGGTTTGCAGCATATCGGCGGCGCTGTCGATATTGTCGATGCGAGTCGCCTGACACTGCTTATCGCCCGGACCTTTAACTATCCACAGCTTGATGTTTGATGGGTGCATCTGCCTGATACACAGGTGCTTGCTCTGCTGAGCCAACTGCCCTAAAGGGGTGTCATAGTAGCGATCAAACTCGACATTGTCTTTTAGCATAGTCTCGTGGGGGAGACTCTCTAGCTTGCTTAAGAAGGCGTTTCTATCTTGGAGCCTGTATTTGAGCTCGACTTCATACTTGCCGTCAAAATGGGATTGGCTCATGGGGGATTCGCTCATGGAAATTGTTGTAACCTAGGTTAAAAAGCTGGGCCGACTATATCATCTTTCCTTCTCATCGGGGTGAGGCGAGCGGCGGGTTTTGGCTCTTTTACTCTTGGCTATTTGATCTAGGCCATTTAATCCGGGTAGTTTCAAAGTAAAAATGTTAATGAATTGATCATTTTGTTTACCACTGATATACCTAGAGCAACTCCCTGTGAATTATCGCCCAAGTGGCTTATCCAAGGAGCAAGAAGTCAGCTACCAAACATAGGGTATTAGACGTGCGGTATAACTCGATGCGAATCTCTCTAGCCTTTATCTCTTGCCTGATGTTAGCGGCGCCGCTTCGCGCCGAGACTGTGCTCTCCTATGACGTCAACGGATCTAGCAGTTGGTACCCTTACTTTATTCCCGAGACCACCAAAGACCCAGGGATCCTGGCCGAGTTGGTGCCGCAGATCTTCGCCTTAACCCCAGTGAGGTTAGATGCAAAACATTATCCCCCTAAGCGGACCAATCAAGCATTGGCAACCGGCGGACTGGATTTTGATGTGGTCAGCCCCAGCTGGTTCGAGGGAGGGGATCTTGGCGATGCCTTCGTGCAGTCTCAGCCGATTTTTGCCATAAAGGAGCATGTGGTGGTGCTGGCCGGTAACCAGGAGCAGTGGATGGATATCAAGAAGATCCGCGGCCAGGAGATAGGCACGGTGCGTGGCTACCTCTACCATGATGACAGTGAATATACGCGTATCGATTTCAAGTCCGAACGTGAGCTGATCATCGCCTTGCAGAAGGGGCGAATTCAGGCGGCCATTGCAGGCGATCTTACCGCGCTATATTGGGCCAAGGAGCTGGAGGTGCCCATCGCCCTGGCGGCCGTGCATTCCGATGGCGTGTTGGTGATCCGCCTGCGTAAGGAGCATCAGGCCTTACTTGGACAGATTAACGATGCGATCAGCCAGCTAAGATCCCAGGGCGTCATAGATGCGCTTCTGGCTAAATATACCTCGGGGCAGTCTGTGGCCAGCCGGTTGAGTAAATAATCTTTCGCCGAGGTCAAGATTCTCTATCTCGAAGCAAATCAAATCGAGTAAGCTAAACGATTGTTTTTCAATCGATCGAATCATCATCACTTGACGTGGGCCGCAAGATATCCGCTAATTGTCGCTCAAGGACATTAGCAAGGATAGATGTATGAATCCAATGGAGTTTGCGATTCCGGCCGAGGACAAGCAGGCCTTTAGTCAATATTACGCGAAACAGATAGCCCCTAGGTGTCGGCGTTATGAGTCGGCTCGTCAGGCGGCGGCCGCTAAGTATCTGGCCCGCAGAAAAATAAGCGCTCCCGTCACCCTGATAGGATTACCTGTCTTTTTGGCATTTTTTGCCCTGAGTTTTTATGGCGCAATAGTGCTCGATTTTGAAGATGGCGTATTTTATATCGGCTTTGCCGGCGCCATTTTATCTATCGTCGCGGTGGCAAGCGTTATCATCTGGGCGAGTAGCGAGATAAATCAATTGCGCACTAAGATAGTCGATGAGATCTATCCACTGCTGCTCGGCTATTTTGGCAAGAGCTTTGAGTTGAATCCGTCGAACTTACCCGAACTGGATGCTTATAAGGACTATGGTCTCTTTCCAAAATATGACAAGGGCTACTTTGACGATTCGGTTAAGGGCAAATACCACAATGTGCCTTTCCTGATGAGAGAGCTGACGCTACTCGAGTATAAAGGGACTAAAGACAATAAACCCCAATACAAGACCTTGTTCGAAGGGCTTTTGATTGAGTTTACGCTATTAAAGAAATTCTCTGGTAATACCCTGGTGCGTCAGGATAAAGGAGTTATTGGCAACAGCTTAGTGCAGTTTAAACAGAAGCTGACACGGGTAAAGCTGGAAGACCCAACCTTTGAGCGAGAGTTTCAGGTGTATAGCGACGATCAAGTCGAGGCGAGATATTTGCTAAATACGGCGACCATGGAGCGTATGCTTTCACTGTCTCGTTTCTACCGTGGCGAACTAGAGGCGAGTTTTAAAGATGGACGACTGCTGATTAAGATCGCCTGCAAGCATAACTATTTTGAACCTAAACTGGATCTGCTAAAACCACTGGATTTTGTCGATGACATAGAGCAGGTGTTTAAGGAGATCTATGAGGTGTTTGATTTAATTAAAGCCCTGAATCTGGACAGTCGTACAGGGCTGTAAATATCGGTTTAATTATTGATAGCTCGCCGCATCCGCTACGAGCTATCAAGCTCTCACTTTCAAGCTCTTATAAGAGTTACGATTGATACTCGCTATTTGTTAGCCGTTAGCACTAGTATCTGTGTCTTGCCCGCTAGCCAGCTCGCTGGCGGCTTCATCGCTACCTGTTTCTTCGTTAGGCGTGGCCACCGGCCAGCCGCCTAAGGCCTTCCACTTGTTGACGATATGACAAAACAGCTCGGCGGTGCGCTCGGTATCATACAGGGCGGAGTGAGCCTCTTTGTTGTCGAAGGGGATACCGGCAATCTCACAGGCCTTGGCCAAAACCGTGTGGCCCAGGGCAAGGCCCGAGAGGGCGGCGGTGTCGAAGGTGGCAAAGGGATGAAATGGCGTACGCTTGAGGGCGTTGCGCTCAATCGCCTGGGTGACGAAGCCATGGTCGAAGGCGGCGTTGTGAGCCACTATGATGCTGCGGTGACAATTTGATGCCTTCTGGTGCTTTTTGACCTCTTTAAAGATCTCTAAGAAGGCTTCCTTCTCGCTGACGGCGCCGCGCAGCGGATTGCTTGGGTCAATACCATTAAATGCCAGGGCTTCTGGCTCTAGGTTGGCGCCTTCGAAGGGCTCGATATGATAATGTAACGTCTTATCCAGCACCAAGTCGCCATTATCATCCATCTTCAGTAGGGTGACGGCGATCTCCAGCAACGCATCGGTTTGAGCATTAAAACCCGCGGTTTCAACATCTATGACGACGGGAAAGTAGCCACGAAATCTATGCTTAAGTTTGTGTGCGTCGCAAATATCGCTCATTAAAATATCCAAAGTGAAGAGTGGGGGGCTATTATGAAGTATCCGATGGGAGCTTGTCATGTTTGATTGGTCAATATATGGGCTAAAGGAATGCTAAATTAGGCCGATAGGGATAAGTAACGTAATTAACAAGAGTGACTGTCTATGTGGGTTAGGGTGCTATGTGCGATGACATTCGGGATTGGCTTGAGTCTGGCGACGACGGCGCAGGCCGAGTTGCGTCACTATGTGGCCTCCCTGGAACAGTCTTCCTGGCGCCTGAGCGGCAATACACCCATCATCTGTCGCCTGGAACATGAGATCCCATCCTATGGCAAGGCGGTGTTTACCAGCCGCGCCGGTAAAGATCATGATTTAAACTTTAGCCTGGATATGTGGGTCAAGCCTGACGAGGTGACCAGTGCCAAGTTGATGAGCATGGCGCCCGCCTGGCGACCTGGTGTGGTATCCCGTCCCATAACCGATCTCACCTATCAGAAATATTTCAGTGGCGAGGTGCCTAAGAAGGCGGCCTGGTCCATGCTCAATGAGCTAGAGCGCGGCATGCAGCCGACCTTCTATTATGCCGATTGGTATAACCGTTCCAGCAAGGTAGCCGTAGGACTGTCGGCGGCGAACTTCGGTCGACGCTACGCCGAGTTTAAATCCTGTCTGGCTAATCTCTTGCCCTATAGTTTCGATGATATCGCCTTTACCGTGCTGACTTATGAGTTTGGCGGCTCTGAGCTGACCCGTTACTCCAAGGCGCAGATCGCTAAGGTGCAGGAGTATCTCTCTTATGATCCTGAAGTCGAGCTGGTGTTGATCGATGCCTATACCGATAGCTTCGGTGGTCGCTCGGTGAACAAGAAGGTATCGGAGAAGCGTGCCAATTCGGTCAAACAGCTCTTCCTGTCGGCGGGTATCCCCAATGAGCGTATCCATACCTATGGTCACGGCGAGCGTCGCCACGTGGCATCCAACGACACCATAGATGAGCGGGCGCGTAACAGACGCGTAGTGATCCGCCTCAGCAAGCCGCTGGATTAGAGTAGCTTTATTGAGTTAATAATATTTATGGAAACCGGCCAATAAGGCCGGTTTTTTGTTATCGGCCCGGGATAGAAAGAGAGCGCTGGCAAAAGCCTGGTAAAAACAGGCAAAAAAAAGCCCACTTAATCTTAAGTGGGCCGCAAATAAATCATTGCAATCAACAAATTGAAGGAAGGAAGTCAAGCATAAGAACCAGGGATGAATTCACGTGACTGGCACGGGAACTCGGAGTTCTTGTTTCCCATCTACCAGCGGGGTAGACACTTCCGGAAAACGAGGTGAATTATAGGGTCAGACCATTTGTCCTACAAACTAGAAAAATTCCCGCCTTAGATTAGTATTTCTAATGCCTGGGGAGGGTGTTTAAAGGGCCGGATTCACACATTTGGGGTATTTGCGCTTGATTACGCAAAATTGCTGCATAATTTCACGATTTATATAATTCATCCATGTTGTTTTTTTATTAACAAGTCAATTTCGCAAATGCCGGATTCGTTTATTTGTAGCCATTGCACGGTTTTTTTTTACTTGTATAGTACGAGGTTATTGGGCGCTAGCTCACAGGTTTACCATTAATAATAACGAGATATCCAGGACGGCTACAGATGGCTCTTAAGACGATTTTATCCAAGCAAACCCTTTTGCTTGCCGGATTAGGTTTAACACTCATGGGTTGCCAGTACCATGCCAATGAAACGGCAGCGGCGCAGGCAGCGGTTCAGCCCCAGGGCGTGGTCGAAACAATTCACGGCGTACAGGTTGCCGACCCTTACCGTTATCTAGAGGAAGAGAGTGACGCGACCCATGCCTGGGTGAAGCAGCAACAAGAGGCTGGCCATGATTTTCTGGCGCAGCTGGAAAACAAGCAGGCGATCGTCGATCGTATCACAGAGCTGTGGAACTTCGAGAAGGTCACAGCCCCTAACGAGCGTGGTGACAACACCTTCTATTACCGCAACGATGGTCTGCAGGCGCAATCAGTCCTCTATGTGAAGAATAAAGCCGGTGAAGAGAAGGTCGCCCTCGACCCTAACAGTTTCTCTACCGACGGCACAGTCGCCCTGAGCGGCGTCTCTGTCAGCGGCGACGGTAAGATCATCGCCTATGGCGTTTCTAAGTCGGGCTCAGACTGGCAGCAGTGGCAGTTTGTGGACGTGGCGACCGGGGCCAAGCTAGGCGATGAGCTCAACTGGATTAAGTTCTCCAGCGCCGAGTGGAGCAAAGACAATAAAGGTGTCTACTATTCTCGTTATGACGCGCCCGAAGGCGGTAACTTGCTGGCCGACGTTAACTTTAACCAGAAGGTCTACTATCACCAGCTGGGCACAGATCAGTCTCAAGACAAGCTGATCTACGAGCGTCCACAGAATAAAGATTGGGGCTTCGGCGCCGAGGTATCGGAAGCGGGGGATTATCTGTTGATCTCCATTTCGCAGGGCACAGATAGCCGTAACCGTTTCTTCTATAAGTCACTGATCGATGCCAATGCACCAGTGGTCGAGCTAATCAGCGAGCTTGAGGCCGAGTACAGCTTCCTGGGTAACGACAAATCTGTCTTCTACTTCAAGACAGATCTCGATGCGCCAAATGGCAAGATAGTGGCGGTGGATGTGAATCGTCCAGCCAAGGCAAACTGGAAGACGGTGGTTCCTGAGTCGAGCGACCCTATCGCCAGCGTGGCCATCATCAACGATCACCTGGTGGTCAGCTACCTGCACGACGTGCTTGGCAAGCTCACTATCTTCAGCATGAATGGCGTGAAGCGCCAGGATATCGACCTACCGGGTAAGGGCAAGATTGCCGGTCCATATGGTAAGCGCAGCAAGGATTACTTCTATTACACCTTCAACAGCTATGTGCAGCCACAGACTACCTATAAGTTTGACTTTAAGACGGGTCAGTCTAGCCTGTACGCTAAGCCTAAGGTCGCCTTTAATCCGGACAACTATGCCTCTGAGCAGGTGTTCTACACCAGTAAGGATGGCACCCGTGTACCTATGATGATCTCCTACAAGAAGGGATTGACCCTTAACGGTGAAAACCCAACCCTCTTGTATGCCTACGGTGGATTCTCTATCTCGCTGACGCCAAGATTCAGCCCGGCTAACATCGCCTGGATGGATATGGGCGGCGTATACGCAGTGCCAAACCTGCGCGGCGGTGCAGAATATGGCGAGAGCTGGCACCAGGCGGGCATGTTCGATAAGAAGCAGAACGTGTTCGATGATTATTTTGCCGCGGCCGAGTATCTGATCGATAACAAGTACACCAATCGCAGCAAGCTAGGTGCCTATGGTCGCAGTAACGGTGGTCTGCTGATGGGCGCAGCAGTGACTCAGCGTCCAGACCTGTTCGCCGCCATTCTGCCTGCGGTAGGCGTGCTGGATATGCTGCGTTTCCATAAGTTCACCATCGGCTGGGCCTGGACCAGCGAATATGGCAGCGCCGACAATGCCGAGCAGTTCCCTGCGCTATTGGCCTACTCGCCTTATCACAACATTAGTGAGCGAGATTACCCGGCGACTATGGTGATGACGGCGGATCATGACGATCGTGTGGTGCCGCTTCATAGCTTCAAGTTTGGCGCCTTGCTGCAGGACAGACAGACGGGAGATGCACCTATCATCATGCGAATCGAGTCAAAGGCTGGTCATGGCGCCGGTAAGCCGACGGCGATGAAGATTGATGAATTTGCCGACATTTACAGTTTCTTAATGCATAGCTTCGGCCTTGCGGTGCCGAGCAAGATAGGCGGTTAAGTAAACCAACCTAAAAAGGGAAGTGAATAACTTCCCTTTTTTATTAACAAAATTTTATGCAGTTAGTCCCGGCAACAGGGGCGTCAAGCATTCACAATTGCCTGGGCACTCGGTATAGTAGGCCTCTATTTAATCTGAATGTTGAGCCGTTTCTAGCTATGTTTCGTTGGCCTATATCCGTTTATTACGAAGATACCGATGCCGGTGGAGTGGTGTATCACTCTAACTACCTCAATTTCTTTGAGCGTGCCCGCACCGAGTGGTTAAAACAGATAGGGGTGAAACAGACGCAGCTACTGGCCGACGATATTGCCTTCGTGGTTAAGCATGCCGATATCGATTTTAAGGTGGCCGCACGCTTCGAGCAGGACCTTTTTGTCGAGTCTGAGGTCATAGAGATGAAGAAGGCCTCTATGGTGTTCCGTCAGCTTCTATTGGATCAAGACGGAACCCTCTATTGTGAAGCGCACATTCAGGTGGCCTGTGTGGCATTATCGCGCATGCGGCCAAAAGCCATTCCCCATCATATTGTTCAGGAGTTAAAGGGTGGAAGCTGATATCTCTTTTATCGGGCTGTTTTTACAGGCCAGTCTATTAGTTAAATTCGTCATGTTGACGCTGCTGGCATTGTCCGTGGTGTCTTGGGCGGTGATTATTCAACGTAGACGCCTGCTGACCTCGGCTCGTCAGCGTTCGCTCAAGTTTGAAGACAAATTTTGGTCCGGTGTCGATCTCAATAAGCTCTATAAGGAACTCTCTGCCAGACAAGAGAGCAATACCGGCTTAGAGGCGATGTTTTACGCCGGCTTTAAAGAGTATGCCCGCCTGAGTAACCTTAACGGCAAGGTGCCTGCCGCCGTGATGGACGGCTGTTATCGCGCCATGCGCGTCTCGCTCTCCAGAGAGCTTGAGAAGCTGGAGACCCATCTGCCATTGCTGGCAACTATCGGCTCGACCAGCCCTTATATCGGTCTGTTTGGTACTGTGTGGGGGATCATGAACTCCTTCATCGCGTTGGGCGCCGTTGAAAACGCGACACTTGCCATGGTGGCCCCGGGTATCGCCGAGGCACTTATCGCTACGGCCATGGGCCTGTTTGCGGCGATCCCTGCGGTAATCGCCTACAACCGCTTCTCGACTCAGGTGGAGAAGATAGAGATGTCATACGCCAACTTCATGGAAGAGTTCTCTAGCATCCTGCATCGTCAGGCCTACAGTGAGAAGGAAGTCGGCTAATGCAGCAGGGTTATCAACGCAAGAGGCGTCGTCCGGTTGCCGAGATCAACGTTGTCCCTTATATCGACGTGATGTTGGTACTGCTCATCATCTTCATGGTGACCGCGCCTATCGTGACCCAGGGCGTAAAGGTGGATCTGCCCCAAGGGAAGGCCGAAAGCCTGCCTGCCGACAGTAAGCCGCCCGTGGTGGCCTCTATCGATGCCGACGGCGATTATTACCTGGATATTGGCAGCGCCAGCAGCAAAGAGGTGTTGGATCTCGAAGAGATCGCGGTCAGAGTCAGCGCCATAGTGCAGCTGGAGCCTGAGCGCCCTGTGGTGGTTAAGGCCGACAGAAGCATTCCCTATGAGCGGGTGATCCAGTTGATGGTGACGTTACAAAAAGCAGGCGTACCTTCGGTAGGCCTGATGACAGATTCGCCTGAGGAGTAGCAGGTGGCAGGGAAATCAGAATTTACCGTTCCACTCATCATTTCAGCCAGCATTCATGTTGGCGTGATAGTTGTTTTGGCCATGGGCGTCGATTTTAGTGAGAAGCCCAAGGTGGTGCCTCAGGCCAGTGCGCCGGCGGTGCAGGCTGTGGTGGTGGATCAAAAGCGGGTTAACGAACAGGTTGAGAAGCTAAAAGCCGAGAAGCTAGCCGCCGAGCGCAAGGAGAAGGCGCGTCAGGAGGAACTGGATCGTAAGGCCAAAGAGGCTCGCCAGGCCCGCGAACGTGAGCAGGAGCGCATCAAAAAGCTTGAACAGGAGCGCAAGCAGAAAGAGCTAGAGACGCAAAATGCGGCCAAGGCTGCAAAGGCTGCCAAGCTCAAAGAGCAGCAGGAGAAGGAGAAGGCCGAGAAGGCCGAGGCCCAGCGTAAACAGAAAGAGGCCGAGCGCAAGGCTGCCGAAGAAGCCGCAGCCAAAGCCGAAGCCAAGCGTAAGGCTGAAGAGGCTGCTGCCAAGAAGGCCGCCGAAGAGCGTAAGCGTAAGGAAGAAGCCGAGGCGAAACGTAAGGCGGAAGAGGCCGCGCGCCGCGAGCAGGAACGTATGATGCAAGAGGCCTTAGCCGCCGAGCAGGCCGCGCTGTCCCAGACTCGCAACAAGCAGGTGATGAGTGAGGTGCAGCGTTATACCTCGATGATCCGCGCCACGATTCAGCGCCATCTGGTGGTGGATGAGTCGATGCGAGGCAAGAGCTGCCGCGTCTTTATTCGTCTGGCTAAAGATGGCTTTGTGACCGGCAACGAGATAGTGTCTGGTGATCCTGTGGTGTGCCGCGCCACTAAGGCGGCGATCAACAAGGCCGGGCGTTTGCCTGTTTCGCCCGAGGCCGATGTTTACAACAAGCTAAAAGAGATTAATCTCACCGTACAACCGGAGTTTAATTAAAGGAGTTCCATGAAAAACTTGGGAAGATGGCTCATCTTGGGGCTGGCATTTTTAACCATTCCGGCCAAGGCGGCGCTGGATATAGTGATCACCGAAGGGGTCGATGCGGCGCGTCCTATCGCCGTGGTGCCTTTTGTGTGGCAGGGGAGCACACCCATGCCGCAACAGATCTCTGACGTGGTGATGTCGGATCTGACCCGCAGCGGCACCTTTAAGCCGATGGACGAGTTGGGTCTGCCGCAGCGCAATTTAGGCTCGCTGGCGCAGATGGATTTGAAGGCCTGGTCGAATGTGGCCGCCGAGGCTGTGGTCATGGGCACGGTTAAGCCCTATGGCCCAGACCAGTACCTAGTTAATTTCGAGCTTATCGATCTGGTTAAGGCGCAGATGCAGTCTGGCGGCCCTCAATCGGCCAGTGAATACCTGCTCGATAGTCGCGAGACAGTGATCAGCAGCGCCCAGTTCAGGCAGTATGGCCACAGAATCAGCGACATCGTCTATGAGAAGCTTACCGGTATTCGCGGTGCCTTCTTGACCCGCATCGCCTACGTGGTGGTGGATCACAAGGCGAAGTCACCCTACAAGTTGATGATTGCCGACTACGATGGCTATAACGAGCAGATGCTGCTGCGCTCACCCGAGCCGCTGATGTCGCCGGCCTGGTCTCCAGATGGTCGCCGCTTGGCCTATGTGAGTTTTGAGAACAAACAGGCCGAGGTTTTTGTTCAGGATATCTATACTCAGCAAAGAACCAAGGTGACCAGCTTTCCTGGGATCAATGGTGCGCCTTCTTTCTCGCCCGATGGCAAGAAGTTAGCGCTAACCCTGTCGAAAGATGGTCAGCCTGAGATCTATGTGGCGGATATTGCCACCAAGGCGATAAAACGCGTTACCAACCATTATGCTATCGACACCGAGGCCTCTTGGACACCCGACGGTAAATCGCTGATCTTCACCTCAGAGCGTGGTGGTCGTCCGCAGATTTATCAGGTGGCATTGGCATCGGGTAAGGTTACACGCTTGACCTTCGAGGGGGAATGGAACCTGGGCGGCTCTATCTCGCCAGATGGTCGCAGCATGGTGTTTGTGAATCGCACCAACGGCAAGTTCAATATTGCCCGCATGGATCTTGAGACGCGTTTTATGCAGGTGCTGACCACCACACGTTTGGATGAGTCGCCAAGTATAGCGCCTAACGGTACTATGGTTATCTATGGCACCACCTATCAGGGCCAACAGGTGTTGGCGGCTGTCTCTATGGATGGACGATTTAAGGCAAGATTGCCAGTGGGTCAAGGGGAAGTGAAGTCTCCTGCTTGGTCACCTTTCTTATAAATTTACTACTGAGAACAAGATTAAGGATTACAAAATGGATCTGAATAAGCTGTTTAAAGCTATGGTTGTTGCCCTGCCGATTATGGCGATCAGCGCGTGTAGCTCAACCTCTGAGTCACAAACAGATGCGACAAGCTCTATGAGCGGCAGCGAAAGCAGCGAAATGAATGCCGGTGGTGGGGTTGAGACGGGCGGTGTAGCACCTATCCTGACACCAGAAGAGCAGCAACGCATTAAGTACCAGGAACTGCGTAAGGAACATATCATCTACTTCGATTTCGACCGCAGCTCGGTATCCTCTGATTTCTCAGAAGTGCTTAATGCCCATGGTGAATATCTGCTCGAGCATCCAAATGTTCGCGTGATGATTGAAGGCCATGCCGATGAGCGTGGTACGCCAGAGTACAACATCGCGCTGGGTGAGCGCCGTGCTAAGGCCGTTGCCAAGTACCTGCAAAGCATGGGTGTGCTACCGAGCCAGATGAGCATAGTGAGTTATGGTGAAGAGAAGCCACAAGATTTCTCTCGTACCGATGATGGCTTTGCTAAGAACCGTCGTGCGGTATTGGTTTACTAAGCGTTAGATAGGGTTAACTATGAAGACTGCCGTTGTTACCGCGGCAATTCTGATGAGTGTTGGCGTCGCAGTAGCGGCGCCTGCGCCCGTTGAGGATGTTGCCGGTGGTTCCTCCGAAGATAGAGTTGCGCGCCTTGAGCGTATCATAAAGGCCAAACAAGCGGCCGAGTTTGAGATGCAGCAGCGCCTTGACACCCTCCAACAGGAGGTACTTGACCTGCGCGGCCTGACTGAGCAGCAAAGCTATCAGATTAATCAGATGCTGCAGCGTCAGCGCCAGCTCTATGACGATATCGCTAACCTGAGTAAGGCTAAGTCGACACCTGTGGCCGCAACCCCTGCGGCGACCAGTTCAGAGACCTCCTCTCTGGGAGAAACCGCCAGCTATGAGCGCGCGGTTAATCTGGTGCTGAAAGAGCGTCAGTACGACGAGGCGATCCCGGCGTTTCGTGAGTTTATCGCGCAATACCCCAATTCGACCTATGCGGCGAATGCTAACTATTGGTTAGGTCAGCTACTCTATAACAAGGGTGAGCTTGCCGAGGCGGGCAAGGCCTTTAATACTGTAGTGAACCAGTTTAAAGAGTCGAATAAGCGTGGTGATAGTTTGGTTAAACTTGGCATGATCGCCCAGAAGCGTAACGATAACGCCGCCGCGAAACGTTACTACCAGCAAGTCGTTAGCGAATATGCCAATAGCGCTGCGGCGCGTATCGCCAAACAGCAGATGGTGGGGCTTTAATCTCTATTTAACCAAAAAACATACTCTTAGTCTGTTTTTCATGCAAACAAAAAAAAATGGGGAATTTGCACTTGCATGAGAAGATGAAAAAGGTATTATAGGCGCCCTCGAAGCGACGTAGTCGTTTGGGCGCTAAATCAAAGAGATTTAGTTGGAAATGGGTCGTTAGCTCAGTCGGTAGAGCAGTTGGCTTTTAACCAATTGGTCGAAGGTTCGAATCCTTCACGACCCACCACTTTTCTGACAGTGGTTAAACAGTTAGGCATCCTAAGATGGGTCGTTAGCTCAGTCGGTAGAGCAGTTGGCTTTTAACCAATTGGTCGAAGGTTCGAATCCTTCACGACCCACCACTTTTCTGACAGTGGTTAAACAGTTAGGCACCTAAGATGGGTCGTTAGCTCAGTCGGTAGAGCAGTTGGCTTTTAACCAATTGGTCGAAGGTTCGAATCCTTCACGACCCACCACTTTTCTAGCAGTGGTTAAACAGTTAGGCATCTAAGATGGGTCGTTAGCTCAGTCGGTAGAGCAGTTGGCTTTTAACCAATTGGTCGAAGGTTCGAATCCTTCACGACCCACCACTTTTCTGACAGTGGTTAAACAGTTAGGCATCCAAGATGGGTCGTTAGCTCAGTCGGTAGAGCAGTTGGCTTTTAACCAATTGGTCGAAGGTTCGAATCCTTCACGACCCACCACTTCTCTAGCAGTGGTTAAACAGTTAGGCATCCTAAGATGGGTCGTTAGCTCAGTCGGTAGAGCAGTTGGCTTTTAACCAATTGGTCGAAGGTTCGAATCCTTCACGACCCACCACTTTATCTAGGTGGTTAAATTAAGAGAAGGATTTGGAAAGTTGTTAGCTCAGTCGATGCTTTTAAAGCAAAGAGGCAGTTGGCTTTACTTTTTAACTCCACATTGGTCGAAGGTTCGAATCCTTCACGACCCACCACTTTTCTGACAGTGGTTAAACAGTTAGGCATCCTAAGATGGGTCGTTAGCTCAGTCGCTATTTTTAGAGAAAGGGCAGTTGGCTTTTAACCTCTGATACAAGGTTAAGCTTCATCAGTATCAATAATATGGGTCGTTAGCTCAGTCGGTAGAGCAGTTGGCTTTTAACCAATTGGTCGAAGGTTCGAATCCTTCACGACCCACCACTCTCTTGCCATTTAATTCCTTCACTGCATTTTCCTATTTGATATAGTTTTAACTGAGTAGATTTTAGTTCTTCGAGATTAGAATTCAGTCAATTGACTTTACTTTTTACCTCTATGTTGATTTAAGACTTGAATCCTTAGCGATCCACCACTTTTTCTGGGTGGTTAAATCATGATAGGGATTTAGAAAGTTGTTAGCTCAGTCGATGCTTTTAAAGCGAAGAGGCAGTTGGCTTTACTTTTTAACTCCACATTGGTCGAAGGTTCGAATCCTTCACGACCCACCACTTTCTTGCCATTTAATTCCTTCACTGCATTTTCCTATTTGATATAGTTTTAACTGAGCAGAATCTAGTTCTTCGAGATTAGAATTCAGCCAGCTGACTTTATTTTTTACCTCTATTTGGGGTTAAGGCTTGAATCCTTAGCGATCCATCACTTTTTCTGGGTGGTTAAATCATGATAGGGATTTAGAAAGTTGTTAGGTCAGTCGATGCTTTTAAAGCAGAGAGGCAGTTGGCTTTACTTTTTAACTCCACATTGGTCGAAGGTTCGAATCCGTCACGACCCACCACTCCCTTGATATTTAATTCCTTCACTACCTAGTATTCCTCTTGCTATTCAATCTGAAGTGGTTCAATTAATAAGTTATTCAATTCCTAAGCTATTTAAATATTGATCTTTTCTCTCTCATTTCTAATTTTATATGTTTCTGATCTGGTGCTAAGTCGCTATGCATTAGCCGCCTGATTTTGCCTCATAATTTAGATTTAGGTTTGTTGATTAGATTGCATTTGCCAAACCTAGACTAATTCACTAGCTATTTCTCGCATATTAGCCATGGCTTTTAGACCTTGGTCTTATAGACGTTTTGCTAATGTTACTTGTTTGTTAACTCCGTCATATTCGTTGCGATAATAATGAAAAAGGGAGAGGACAGATGAAAAACGCAAAAGTGTCTTTGCTGGCTGCGTCGACCTTACTGGCGCTAGGTTCCAGTGCCGCTATGGCCGAGACAGAGTTCAAGTTTGGTGGCTATGTAAAGGCCGATGTCATGTTCAGTGACTACAGCAATGGTGCACCGGACTCAGGCAATCTTTCTCGCCAGTTTTATGTTCCAGGTACCATTTATGGTACGCCGGGCAATGGCAAACAAGTCGTAGATTTCCAAGCGAGAGAGTCTCGCTTTAATTTTAAGACGACGACAGATCTCGACGGTCACAAGCTGACTGGTTTTATCGAGTTGGACTTCATGACCCATACAGACGGCAACGAGAGGGTATCGAACAGCTACTCTCCTCGTATTCGTCATGCATTCGTGAGTTACGACAACTGGACCGTGGGTCAGACCTGGAGTACCTTCATGAATCCAGGCTCTTTGCCTGAGAACCTCGATTTTGTAGGGGCGGCCGACGGTACGCCTTTCGTGCGCCAAACGCAGGTCAGATACACCAATGGCGGCTTCCAGTTTGCCTTGGAAAATCCTGAAACTACGATAACTCCTAATGGCGGTGGTTCACGTATCACCAGCGGTAGCGGCATAGTGCCAGATTTCGTGGCGCGTTATAACTTCAAGACCCAAGGCGGTGCAAAGTTCACGCTGGCAGGTATTGCGCGTCAACTTAATCTTGAGAAGAACGGTATAGACTCTCAGACCATGGGCTATGGCGTGAACTTTACCGGGGTGATCCCTGTCGGTGATGATGATCTTACACTATCGGCGACTGCCGGTGATGGCTTAGGGCGTTACATGGCGCTTAACTATGCCAATGCCGGTGTGTTAGACGCCGATGGCGACATCAAGACCATCAGTTCTTACGGCGGCTTTGCCTCTTATCGCCATTGGTGGAACGATAAATGGCGTTCAAGCTTTACCCTGTCAGGTTTTAAGGCGGATAACGATGTGGCCTTGACCGGTGGTGCGGTGAACGAAGAGTCTTACTCTGGCTACATTAACCTGCTCTATTCGCCAGTCAAGCCTATGACGGTTGGGGTGGAATATATGTATGCTGAGAACACCAAACAAAATGGGGACAAGGGCGAGTTGAATCGCGTGATGTTCTCGGTGAAATATGTGCTCTAGGGCGCGAACTGAACATAAAAAAGGAGGCTTAGCCTCCTTTTTCTTTGCCTTAATTACAGCAAATTGTTGTCGCGAACATATTGTTCAAATTCGGTGCAGCCACCGATATGCTCTTGATCGATGAAGATCTGTGGCACGGTTTCAACTGGCTTGCCTACCGTCTTTTCCAGATCGGCCTTAGTGATACCCTCTGCATGAATATCGACATACTTGAATTTGAAATCATCACGAGATTCAACCAATTGCTCTGACAGTTGAACGGCTCTAACGCAGTATGGGCAGCCTGGACGGCCGAAAATTACAACAAACATATTCGCTCCAGAAGTAAATGTTGGTGACTTTATACCATAGGCCGGCTGGGTTTGCATATGACAGATCATACAAACTTATGCTGGCTATCGAATCGGCCCCGATAGTCGAAGAAACGCTCGACAAGTTCCCAGCTGCGTTTGCCCTTCTTGAGGAGCAGCAGATCCGGCATACGAAAATGGCCCCGCGCGGCGATCACCTGGTCGACCTTGCTAAAGGTGGGTTGTTTCTGGCCTGGTGTACGTGTGTGTTGATGCACAAAGACGCCATAGAAGGCGCGGATCTGCGCCTTGGTGGCAAAATTGAAGTAACAGCAGAAATCGTTGCCCTCAATATCCAGGTAACGCACCCTGAGCCTGTCGTTGTCGGCCTCAAACAGCATCTCCTGGCAGCGGAAAAGGTGATGATGTTTCTGTTGTAGCACCTCTTTAAGACGCTTGTCCGGGTCTATAAGCGTTGACTGACAATGCTGGCACACCTTGGCGGCAATATCATTCTCTTCGCCGCAATTTGGGCAGGCCTTGGAGCGAAATCGAAAGTTGCATTGGTGCTTACCGTCGATATTATCGACCACGGCCTGACAGCGTCGTCCGAAGTGCTCGATAATATCGCCATCACCGTCTACCAGCCCCCAGAAAATGTTGGCAAAGCCACACTCGGGGCAGGGGACCTGCACCGGCACGCTCTTGCTGTCGGGTTTGGGACGGCCAACTTCGGGAAAGAAGAGGTCAAAGCCGTTGGCGGCGTAGTCGATCACTAAGCAATCCCGCTTGCCTTCGCAGATCCTCAAGCCCCGGCCGACCATCTGCTGGAACAGACTCACTGAAGCCGTGGGCCTCAAGATGGCGATAAGATCCACATGGGGGGCGTCGAAGCCTGTGGTGAGAACGGCAACATTGACCAGGTAGCTGAGCTCGCGACGTTTGAAGGCATCGATAATGGCATCGCGCTCCTGGCTAGGTGTGTCTGCGGTGATTAGCCCCGCCTTGGGGCTGTCCAGCAGCGACATGATCTCTTTGGCATGACGCACGGTCGCCGCGAAGATGATAGTGCCGGCGCGGGTGTTGGTGAGCTGTTTTATCTGCTCCACTATCGCCTTGGTGGCGCGGCCCGCGTGATGCAGCAGGGAGTCGACTTCGGCCTCATTGTATTCGCCACTTGCATTGGGTGAGAGCTCGCTGAAATCATATTGGGCCGACAGGCCATCAAGTACCTTGGGTGGCGTGAGAAACCCCTGTTTAATGAGCGGGCGCATCGGCAACTCGAAGATACAGTGCTCGAACACCGGCTGCTCGGTATTACCAATCTTGCCATGGTAGTGATAGCGATAGATCCAACCGCAGCCCAATCGATAGGGGGTTGCCGTCAGGCCCAGCAGCCTGAGTTTCGGATTCTGGGTTCTTAGATGACTAAGCAGCTGCTGATACTGGCTCTCTTTCTCATTGGAGACCCGGTGACACTCATCGATGATCACCAGCGAATAGGGCTCATCAAACTGCTTGGGGTTACGCACCGCCGATTGAATGCTGGCCACCACCGTCTTGTTGCGGGTCGATTTCTGTTTCAGCCCTGCGGAAAAGATACTGGCCTCATCGGTTAGTAATCCAACCTTCTCGGCGTTTTGCGCCACCAGCTCCTTGACGTGGGTAAGCACCAAGGTGCGCCCCTTGGCGATGCGGGCAAGCTCTGCGATGACGATACTCTTGCCGGCCCCGGTCGGGAGCACGAGTAGGGCGGAGTCATCGCTGCGCTTAAAGTGGTTGATGGCCGCATCGACGGCTTGGCGTTGATAATCTCTGAGTTGCAAGGCAATTGATGGTCTGTGATTGGGGCAGTCAGGATAGCAGCGCAGCTTGGTAGCGGCTAGGGGAGATATAAAAAAAGCCCCTCGAAGAGGGGCTAGAAGAGAGAATCTAATTCAGCAAAAAGGTTATTCGCTGCGGTTGAGACGCGTCTCGATCAGGGTGTCGATCACCGCTGGATCGGCGAGGGTCGACGCATCACCTAAGTTAGTCACTTCGTTGGCGGCGATCTTACGCAGGAAACGGCGCATGATCTTACCCGAGCGTGTCTTAGGCAGACCGCCGGCCCACTGGATCAGATCCGGCGTCGCCAGGGCGCCAATCTCTTTTCTGACCCATTGACGCAGCTCCTGACGCAGCTCTTCGCTCTCCTGAGTGCCCTTGGTCAGGGTGACATAGGCATAGATGCCTTGGCCCTTGATGTCGTGAGGGTAGCCCACCACGGCGGCCTCGGCGACATGCTCGTGAGCCACCAGGGCGCTCTCGACCTCTGCGGTACCCAGGCGGTGGCCCGATACATTGATCACGTCATCGACACGGCCAGTGATCCAGTAGTAGCCATCTTCATCGCGGCGAGCACCGTCTCCGGTAAAGTACATGCCACGGAAGGTCTTGAAGTAGGTCAGCGCAAATCTGTCATGGTCGCCATATACGGTGCGCATCTGTCCTGGCCAGGAGTCGAGGATCACCAGGTTACCCTCGGCGGCGCCATCTATGATGTTACCCATGTTGTCCACCAGGGCTGGCTGCACGCCGAAGAAGGGGCGAGTGGCCGAGCCTGGCTTAGTATCTGTGGCGCCCGGCAGTGGCGAGATCAGGATGCCACCGGTTTCGGTTTGCCACCAGGTATCGACGATAGGGCAGTTCTCATGGCCGATCACCTCGTGGTACCAGCGCCAGGCCTCTGGGTTAATAGGTTCACCCACAGAACCCATGATGCGCAGCGAGCTGCCATCAAAGCCATCGAACTGCTCCTTGCCTTCGGCCATCAGGGCACGGATCAGCGTCGGCGCCGTGTAGAGGATGTTGACCTTATGACGGTCGATCATCTCACCCAGACGGGCTGGCGTTGGGTAGTTAGGGATACCTTCGTGGATCAATATGGTCGCGCCGTTAGCCAGCGGGCCATAGACCATGTAGGAGTGGCCGGTGATCCAACCCACATCGGCGGTACACCAGTAGATCTCACCCTCTTTATAATCAAACACATATTCGTGAGTCATCGAGGCATAGACCAGGTAGCCACCCGTGGTGTGCAGCACACCCTTAGGGTTACCGGTAGAGCCAGAGGTATAGAGCAGGAAGAGGGGATCTTCGGCGCCCATCTCTTCGGCCACGCAATGCTCTGAGGCGGTCTCCATCAGCGACGCCCACTTGATGTCGCGTCCCTCAACCCAATTGACTGGGTTGCCGGTACGCTCAAGCACAATCACCTTCTCGACACAGGTGACGTCTGGGTGAGACAGGGCCTCATCTATGTTGGCTTTCAGCGGGATTGTACGGCCACCGCGCACGCCTTCGTCGGCGGTGATCACGACTTTGGACTTGCCATCGATCACCCGTGAAGCGATAGAGTCAGGCGAGAAGCCGCCGAACACCACAGAGTGGATGGCGCCGATGCGGGCACAGGCCAGCATGACCACGGCAGCCTCGGGCACCATTGGCATGTATACGGTGACCACGTCACCACGACGCACGCCTTGGCTGCGTAGGGCATTGGCAAACTTACACACCTCTTTATGGAGTTCACCATAGGTGAGGGTGCGTTGATCGGCCGCGTCATCACCTTCCCAGATGATGGCCAGCTTGTCGGCGTTGTCGGCCAGGTGTCTATCGAGACAGTTGACCGAGGCGTTTAGGGTGCCGTCATAGAACCAGTTGATCGACAGGTTGTGATCGTCGAAGGAGGTTTTCTTGACCTTAGTAAAAGGCTTCATCCAATCGATGCGCTGGCCATGCTCTCTCCAGAAACCTTCGGGGTTAACCACAGATTCCTGATACATCTTCTTATATTTCTCGTCATTAATATGGGCATTCGCCGCGATTTCGCTTGGAACTTTGTAGAGAGACTGGGTGCTCATCTGACTTCCTTTTATTTCTAATTGTGCGTAGATAAAGTATGGAATGCTTAGGCTATTTACCTCTATTAGACCTTGGTCTAGTAAAAAAATATCCTTTATTTTTAGTCTGTTGTGATTATATTTGCACGAGATTTAAGCTAGTATTTAGCGCAGAATAATTAAAAGAATTGGAATTGCTATGAATCTGACTCTGGTTGTCGGCGTGATCGCCCTGTTATACGTGTCGCTACTCTTCCTGTTGGCCTGGGGAGCGGAGCGCTGGTTTGGGCGGATCACCAAGAAGATACAGACATGGATTTATGGTTTAAGTTTAGCGGTTTACTGTTCTTCTTGGAGCTTTCTCGGCACAGTTGGTCAGTCGGCGCAAGATCTCTGGTCCTTCCTGCCTATCTTCGTCGGACCCATACTCATCTTTACCTTCGGCTTCGGTCTGCTGCGCAAGATGGTGATCGTCTCCAAGGCGCAAAACATCACCTCTGTGGCCGACTTTATCGCCGCCCGTTACGGCAAGTCACAGACCATAGCCGCCATCGTTACCCTGATCGCCCTGTTTGGCATCATGCCCTATATCGCTTTGCAGCTTAAGGCCATGGTGTTCAGCCTCAACCTGTTTCAGCCCGAAGACGCCCAATACGATGGCGCCTGGGTCTCGCTGATTGTCACCGGCATCCTGGCGATGTTTGCCATCTTATTTGGTACCCGTAAGCTCGATGCCACAGAGCATAACCCAGGTATGATGCTGGCGATCGCCTTCGAGTCATTGGTGAAACTGGCGGCCTTCCTCTTGGTGGGCTGCGTGATCAGCTTTGGCTTCTTCGATGGCTTCGGCGATATCTGGGCCCAGGCCACAGAGCGTCAGCTGATCAATAATCCCGAGCTGCGGCTGGAAAATCTGATGCCTCAGCTGTTGGTGGGCATGGCGGCGTTTCTCTGCATGCCGCGCCAGTTTCACGTGATGATGGTGGAGTGCAAGGATGAGCGAACCTTAGTTAAGGCCAAGTACCTGTTTCCCCTCTATTTGATCCTGTTTGGCATGTTTGTGGCGCCGCTCGCCCTGGCGGGTAAGCTGATGCTAGGGGATAGCGTGTCGGCCGATACCTATGTGATTAATCTTCCGTTGGCGCTGGATCAGCCCATGCTGGCGGTTGTCGCCCTGCTTGGAACGCTGTCGGCGGCCACCGGCATGGTGATCGTTGCCGTGGTGACCATCAGCGTCATGGTGAGTAACGAGTGGCTGGTGCCTCTGATGTTGCACTCGGGCAAGATCCGTCAGAAGAACTTCAGCCAGTTTTCGCAGTTCCTGCTCAATGCCCGTCGCATCGCCATAGTCCTTATCTTGGGGTTGGGTTATTTCAGTTACCTCTCCTTCATGAACAGCGATTCGCTCTCGGCGCTGGGCATGCTCTCCTTCGGCGCCTTTGCCCAGCTCGCGCCTGCGCTGATTGGTGGTATGTACTGGAAGCACGGCAATCGCGGCGGGGTTTATCTGGGGCTTATCGTCGGCTTCGGCCTCTGGTGTTACATACTGGTGCAGGGGATGAGCGACAGTGAGGGAGTATTCGGCGGCGAGCTGGCACTGCTTGACAGTATCAACCCCAACATTCGTGACATTCTCACCGCGTTGCTGGCAAACCTTGCCTGTTATGTGCTGGGCTCTATCTGGTTTCGCGCCGGGGTTGCCGAGCGCATCCAGGCCAGCGCCTTCGTGACCCCGGGCGAGCTGAAAAACACCAGTAGCCGCAAGGCATCGCCCATCTCTCAGCAGGATCTCTTGATCCTGGCCAGCCGCTTCGTCAGTCCCACCCGGGCCTACGAGAGTTTCTCCCGCTTCTCCGATGAGGCGGTGCGCAGCGACAGCTGGCACAAGGTGGCCTCGCCGGAATTGATCGCCCACACCGAACATATGTTGGCCGGCGTCCTGGGGGGCTCCAGCGCCTCCTTGGTGATGGACTCTGTGCTGCAGGGGCGTGACCTCGCTCTGGATGAGGTGTTCAGCCTGGTTGATGAGGCCTCATCAAAGATCATCCTCAGCCAGGATATGCTCAGGGGCGCCATAGAGCACGCCTATGAGGGGATGAGCGTGGTGGACAAGGAACTGAATCTGGTGGCCTGGAACTACAAGTATGTGGAGCTCTACGATTACCCGGAAGATTTCCTGCAGGCGGGCATGCCCATCGCCGATGTGGTGCGTTTCAATGCCGAGCGCGGCTACTGCGGCCCCGGGGATGTGGAGGAGCAGGTGGCCAAGCGGGTGCAGCATATGCGTAACGGCACCCCACATGTGTCAGAGCGTGAGCGTCAGGATGGCAAGGTGATCAAGATCCAGGGTAATCCTATGCCCAGTGGTGGTTTTGTGATGACCTTTACTGATATTACTCAGTACCGCGAGCAGGCCAGAGCACTGCAGGAGGTCAATGAAACCCTGGAAGCCAGAGTGAAGGAGCGTACCTATGAGTTGGCGCTGCTCAACAGCCAGCTACTTGAGGCCAAGGCCCAGGAGGAGATAGCCAACGCCTCCAAGAGCCGTTTCCTGGCCGCCGTCGGCCACGACCTGATGCAGCCACTTAATGCCGCCCGTCTGTTTACGGCGTCCCTGGCACAATATCCGAATCTGGATCAGGAGGGGCGCACTACGCTCTCCCACGTCAATAGCTCACTCAAGATCGCCGGCGAGCTGCTGACGGATCTACTGGATATCTCTAAGCTGGATTCCGGAATGGTAGAGGTTAATCGCCGCGACTTCTCGGTGGCTGAGCTACTGGAAGGCTTAGCGGTGGAGTTCGATGCCATGGCCAAGGATTACGGCATCAAGTTTTCCATGGTGGCCAGCTCAAGTATTATCAGTTCAGATCTCAGCCTGCTCAGGCGGGTGCTGCAGAACTTTCTCACCAACGCCTATCGGTATGCCAAGGGCAACCGGGTACTGCTGGGTTGTCGTCACCGCGCCGGGGCGCTGGAGATCCAGGTGATCGATACAGGTTGCGGCATCGACGAGCAAGAGCTCGGTGAGATCTTCAAGGAGTTCAAGCGCCTTGAAAACCCTGAGAGTAAGAGCGTTAGCGGTTTAGGCTTAGGGCTAGCCATTGCCGATCGCATCGCCCGTGTGCTGGGCCATGACATTAAGGTGGTCTCCAAGCTAGGGTTGGGCTCCATGTTTTCCATCACAGTGCCGCTTGGGGAGAAGGCTAAGGTAGCCCTGCCTAAGAAGGCCAATCCTGTTATGCAACCGCTGGCTGGGGTGAAGGTACTCTGTATCGATAACGAAGAGGCGATCCTGGCTGGACTCGAGAGCCTGCTCAGCCGCTGGCAGTGTGAGGTGATCTGCGCCAGCGATCTGGCCGATGCCCGCATCAAGCTCGGGCTCAAGGGGGTGGCACCCGATATCGTGCTGGCTGACTACCATCTGGATCATGGCCAAAATGGCGTCGATGCCATGGACGGGATCCGTGCCCTCTATGGCGCTCATCTGCCGGGGATCTTGATCACCGCCAATACCCGTAAAGACTTGGTGGAAGATGTGCAGCAGCGCGGCTATCACTACATGGCCAAGATGGTTAAACCCGCGGCGCTGCGAGCGCTGATATCCAGTTTAGTAAAGTAAGAATTCTCTATATCAAAAGTAAAGGAGTGAAGATTGCGCTTGGTTAAATATCTAGAGCAACAGGTGACGCCGAGTAAGATAGTCTGCGTCGGGCGAAACTATGTCGAGCACATCAAGGAGCTTAACAACGAGATGCCCGAAGAGATGGTGCTGTTTGTTAAGCCTAACTCGGCAATATCCGAGACGTTACTCAGCACAGATCAAGAGCCGCTACACTATGAGGCCGAGCTCTGTTTCCTTGTGAAGGAGGGCCGCTTTGAGGCTGTGGGCGTCGGCTTAGATCTCACCAAACGTCAGCTACAGAGCCGTCTCAAGGCCAAGGGGCTACCCTGGGAGCGGGCCAAGTCTTTCGATGGCGCCGCGCTGTTTAGCGAGTTTGTGCCTTTTGATGGCGATCTCGACTCGCTCTCGTTTCGCCTGATCGTCGACGGTGAACTGCGCCAGCAGGGGGATGTCGCATTGATGCTTAATCGACCCGAGGCCATGTTAGCCGAGATAGCCAGTTTCATGACTCTCGAAGATGGCGATATCCTGATGACAGGCACACCCAAGGGCGTGGGGCAGATAGTTAAGGGTGAGCACTTTACCCTGGAGCTCTATCAAGGGGAAAAGCAGCTTGTCAGCCAAAGCTGGGTGGCACAGTAAAGTGCAAATGCCCTAGTGCCAGCTTCTGGAACACTCGAATGCACGCCAGCTTGGGAAGGTATGAGGACAAGTAACAACAGGTTTTAAGATGAAAAATTATTTTGATAGCCCTTTTGCCGGCCAATCGCTAAAGGAGCAGGTCACTAATCCCAATATTATCGTGGGCGAGCATAGCTACTATTCGGGCTATTATCATCAACACAGCTTCGATGACTGCGCCCGCTACTTGGCGCCCGATAGGGACGATGTCGACCGACTTATCATAGGCAACTACTGTTCCATTGGCTCTGGCGCCGTGTTTATGATGGCGGGTAATCAGGGCCATAGAACAGACTGGGTCAGTAGCTTTCCCTTTTTCTATCAACAGGGTGATAGCTTCTCGGGCGCCCAGGATGGGTTTGTCCGCGCCGGTGATACCCTGATAGGCAACGATGTCTGGATAGGATCTGAAGCGATGATCATGCCTGGAGTCACGGTGGGGGATGGCGCCGTTATTGCGAGTCGCGCCGTGGTGACCAAAGATGTGCCAGCCTACGCCATAGTAGGCGCCAACCCAGCGAAATTGATCCGCTATCGTTTTTCGGATGGAGAGATAGCCATGTTAATGGAGATGCAATGGTGGCACTGGAGTGATGACAAGGTGAGAGCGGCGATGCATCTGCTCTGTAGCAAGGATATTGCCGGCCTTTACGCCTATTGGCAGCAGGCCCGTTAACGTCTGCAGCGCGCCGCAGTCAGCGGCGCGTATCTGATTTTATATTTACCCTTAAATTCATATAAATAATCATTTTTACTCTCTAGCTGTAACGCCCATTTCTTACTCCCTGCTTTCTTACGCCCTGTTTTCTTACTCTCTGTTTTCTTACTCTCTGTTTTCTTAGCTTGGTTTTTTACGTGCGCGCACCTCTTGAACTAGTTGACCTGACATTGCACCCAGGTATACTCGAATATCAAACGTGTTGTAAAAAATATAAAACAAAGCCGCATCATGGCGGCGCAACCTAACGATTAAGGAAAGTCGGATGTCACTCGCTCGCTGTAACTCTTATTACAATGCCACCATCAAGCAGGAGACCCATTACCCAAGCCTAGAAGGGGAGCTGGATGTCGATGTGGTGATCATAGGCGCAGGTTTTACCGGTGTGGCGACCGCCCTGGAACTTGCCGAGCGAGGCGTCAAGGTGGCCGTCGTCGAGGCAAATAAGGTGGGCTGGGGGGCAACCGGTCGTAACGGCGGTCAGGTGACCGGCAGTCTATCTGGCGATAACGCCATGGTGAAACAGCTGCGTAATAGTATCGGCCATGAGGCGGAGGAGTTTGTCTGGAACCTGCGCTGGCGCGGCCATGAGATCATCAAAAAGCGGGTAGAAAAATATCAGATAGATTGTGACCTTAAATTCGGTCATCTGCACACTGCCTATAAGCCGGCCCATATGGCCGAGATGCAGACTACCTATGATGAGGGGCTGAGGCGGGGCATGGGCGATGAGCTGACCTTGCTGAGCAAGGCCGATATCCCCGACTATCTGGACACGCCGCTGTATTACGGTGGCTTATTGAATCGCCGCAACATGCATCTGCACTCGGTCAATCTCTGTATCGGTGAGGCGCGGGCCGCCGAGGCCAACGGCGCCTTGATCTTCGAGGGCTCACAGGTTTTGGACATTTCTGATGATAAGCGGGTTACTGTGACAACCGATAAGGGGCGGATCACCGCCAACTGCGCCGTGCTGGCGGGCAATGCCTATCATAGGTTGGCGCGTCATAAGTTAAGGGGCATGCTGTTTCCCGCATCTTTGGGCAACTGCGCCACGGTGAGACTCGACCCACAACTGGCCAAGCAGCTCAACCCCTATGATTTAGCCGTATATGATAGTCGTTTCGTGCTCGACTATTACCGCATGACCGCCGATAACCGCTTGATGTTTGGCGGTGGCACCAACTATTCGGGGCGTGATTCTAAGGATGTGGCCGCCGAGCTGCGCCCGGCGATAGAGCGCACCTTCCCTAGGCTCAAGGGGGTGGAGATAGAGTTCGATTGGACCGGCATGGCGGGCATAGTGGTTAACCGTATCCCCCAGCTTGGTAAGGTATCCGAGCATCTGTTTTATTGTCAGGGCTACTCGGGTCATGGGGTGGCCACCTCGCACATCATGGGCGAGATCATGAGTCAGGCGGTGCAGGGCCAACTGGAGGAGTTCGACCTCTTCGCCCAGATGAAACAGATAAGATTGCCGGTGGGTGATTGGCTCGGTAATCAGGGGATGGCGCTGGGCATGCTCTATTACCGCATGATGGAACATTTTAGGTAGCGAATGACTGGGCGAATCTCAGGTGTAAAGGCTTGTAAACAGCGAACTAAAACTTAAATTATCAACTCTTTGCAGTATTTTGTGAGGTGGATGCTGATCAGGGGCGTGATGGCGTGCTACATTTATGAACAAGGCATAAAATTTATCCATTTATCTGCTCAAGTAAAGGGGGCCTTATGCTAGGTGAAAACCACTCGCTCATTAACGACTTTCCTGATTATCAAGACCTGATCCTCAAACTCACCGAATCCGATGATGGGTTCGCGCAAGACAACAAGAAGTACAGTTCGTTAGACAAAGAGATCCGAACCTTAGAGCTTAACGATGCGCCTATCGACGATAGCGCCATGCATCAGCTTAAGCACGATAGAGCCGAGCTGAAAGACGCCCTCTATCAACGTCTGCTCGACGCCAGTAACTGACACGCGAACTGCCGGAGATCTGGCGTTAAGCGTTTAACAAGAGAAACGCGCCTTCATACCAGATGAAGGGGCGTTTTTTATTGCCTTAAAACCGTGCAAGGTTTAGGGTAGGGCGCGGTCGAGAAACTCTACCATCAACTTCACTTTAGGTGAGAGGTGGCGGTTTTGGGGATAGAGGGCCCAGACCCCTTCGTTTGGCTCCTGATAGGCGTTGAGCACTGACACTAAACGGCCTGCCTTGAGGTCCTGGCCTATATAGTAGTTGGGCAGCTGCACCAGTCCCAGTCCCTTGAGCGCCGCGTCTCTAAGGCCATGGCCGGTATTACACCTCAGATTGCCCTTTATTTTAAGCTGGCGCTCGCGCCCCTGTTCGAGGAAGCGCCAGTAGTCATGGTTGCCGATCAGGCAGTTGTGCCGGCTTAGTTCAGACAGGCTGTGGGGCTCGCCGAACCGCTTGAGATAGTCCGGTGAGGCGCACACATAATTAATCCGCTGACTGATCCGTTTAGCGATAAGGCTCGAATCGGCCAACTTGCCGATGCGAATCGCCAGGTCTATGCCCGCATCTACCAGTCTCACCTGACGGTTGGTGAGGGCGATATCCACCTCCACGTTAGGGTAGGCGAGCAGGAAGTCGTTGACGACAGGCAGGATATATTTCTCGCCATAGGCCACCGGCGCCGTCATCCTGAGTAGCCCTTGCGGCAGGCCTCTTAAGCTGCTCAGCGCGCGCTCGGCTTCTTCCAGGCCATCGAGCACCTGACGGCAATGCCGGTAGTAGAGATGCCCCTCTTCCGTCATGGAGACCTTGCGGGTGGTGCGATAGAGCAGCTTGGTATCCAGCCTCTGTTCCAGCGCGCCCACCTGGCGACTCACCTGGGCGGTAGAGATCCCTAAGCGCTTGCCCGCTTTAGTAAAACTCTCTGTCTCCGCCACCGCGACAAATTCGCTGACCCCTTCCCATTCCTGCATGGCTTTAAACCTATTATTACTATTTGGTAAAAATGATTTGTATAAAACGGAGATTATCATCTCATGTGAAATAAATAAAATAGACACAAGTAATCAAATCCACCGTGATACAACTGCTGGCGAGACAAGGTAATGGTCAGCGACTACATTGAAGTGGGCAGACAGATACATAGATACAGACACTAAATGGAGCAAGCGAGATGACAGACAAGTTTATTAAATCTAAGGCCGCCATCGCCTGGGGACCGGGCCAGCCATTATCGGTAGAAGAGGTGGATGTGATGTATCCCAAGGCCGGTGAGGTGTTGGTGAAGATAGTCGCAACCGGCGTCTGCCATACCGATGCCTTTACCCTCTCGGGTGACGATCCTGAAGGTGTCTTCCCGGCGATCCTGGGCCACGAAGGCGGTGGTATTGTCGAGGCAATCGGTGAAGGCGTCACCAGTGTGGCGGTAGGGGATCACGTGATCCCGCTTTATACCCCTGAGTGCGGCGAGTGTAAGTTCTGTAAGTCGGGTAAGACTAACCTGTGTCAGAAGATCCGCGAGACTCAAGGTAAAGGCTTGATGCCTGATGGCACCACGCGTTTCTTCAAAGATGGTCAGCCTATCTTCCACTACATGGGCTGCTCAACTTTCTCTGAATATACCGTACTGCCAGAGATCTCATTGGCCAAGGTCAATCCCGAGGCGCCGCTGGAAGAGGTGTGTCTGCTGGGTTGCGGTGTGACCACAGGCATGGGCGCAGTACTCAACACGGCTAAGGTTGAGCCGGGTGCCAGCGTAGCCATCTTCGGGATCGGTGGCATAGGCCTGTCGGCCGTCATAGGCGCGACCATGGCGGGCGCTAGCCGCATCATCGCCATCGATATCAACGAGAGCAAGTTTGAGCTGGCCCGCCAGCTTGGGGCAACCGACTGCATCAACCCTAAAAACTATGACAAGCCTATCCAGGAAGTGATTGTCGAGCTGACCGATGGCGGCGTGGATTACTCTTTTGAGTGTATCGGTAATGTGGATGTGATGCGCTCGGCGCTGGAGTGCTGCCATAAGGGGTGGGGCGAGTCTGTGATCATAGGTGTCGCCGGTGCCGGTCAGGAGATCTCGACCCGTCCATTCCAGCTGGTGACCGGACGCGTCTGGCGCGGTAGTGCCTTCGGCGGCGTGAAGGGACGCTCAGAGCTGCCTGAGATCGTTGAGAAATACCTGCGTGGCGAGTTTAAGCTCAGCGACTTTATCACTCACACCATGGCGCTGGAGGAGATCAACACTGCCTTCGATCTCATGCATGAGGGTAAGAGCATCCGCTCTGTGGTGCACTTTAACCGATAGGCATCATTTGGCTTAGCTTAGGTGCAGACGCCCGCGTCTGCGCCCTTTAGGGATGAGAATATGACCATAGAAAATATCAGCAGCAACAAGTGCTTCGGTGGTTGGCATAAGCAGTATCAGCATCAGTCTAGGGTGCTAAATTGCGCCATGCGCTTCGCCATCTACCTGCCGCCTCAGGCCAGCGAGCAGAAGGTACCAGTACTTTACTGGCTATCGGGGCTGACCTGCACGGATGAAAACTTCATGCAAAAAGCCGGCGCCATGCGTATTGCGGCGGAGCTAGGAGTGGCCATTGTCGCGCCCGATACTAGCCCAAGAGGGATGGAGGTGGCCGATGATGCCGCCTACGATATGGGCCAAGGCGCGGGGTTTTATCTCAACGCGACTCAGGAGCCCTGGCAGGCGCATTATCAGATGTATGATTATGTGGTTGAGGAGCTCCCCGAGCTTATCGAGGCCCATTTTCCGGTGACCGAGGCGCGCTCACTGGCCGGTCACTCAATGGGAGGCCACGGCGCCTTGACCATAGGCCTTAAGCAACCAGATCGTTATCGCTCTGTGTCGGCCTTTAGCCCTATCGTCAATCCTATCAACTGCCCTTGGGGGCAGAAGGCGTTTAGTGAGTATCTGGGTAAGAACCGTGACGCTTGGCTGGCCTATGATGCCTGTGAGCTGATGAAGCAGGCCAGTTGCGATCTGCCGATTTTTATCGATCAGGGCAGTAGTGACAACTTCCTCGAGGAGCAGCTAAGACCAGAGGCCTTGATAGCGGTGGCTAAGGAGAAGGAGTATCCGCTGATCCTGCGTATGCAGGAGGGGTACGATCACAGCTATTACTTCATCGCCACCTTTATTGAAGATCACCTGAGATTCCACGCTAAGTATCTCTATGATTAATTTTGCAAGAGACCCAAATATATTATTTGGGTCTCGCGGGGTGATTTGCCCACTTCATCGTGAGCACCATGCTGGGTATGATGATAAGGGTCGTAGCGATTAACCATTGATAGTTGTTAACGCCGGCCACAGACAGAGCCTGCGTCTTAAGTTGGCTCATCAACAGCAGGGCTGAGCGCTCGGGCGTCGGTGCCAGCGTTGACTGCTGTAGGCTGGCAGTGATCAGCTGTTGGTGGTCGATGAACGTCTCGTTTAGAGGGTCATAGTTTTCGGCTAACTTTTGCATGGCGTTGCTGGTTTCTATCGTCATGAAACGAGAAAACTCCCCTATGGCAGACAGCGAGCCTAGATTACGAAATAGGTAGAACCAGGCGATCGTTTCGAGCAGGTGCTGTCTTGGTAAACTACGCAGAATATGTATGGTCAGCGTGATGTTGAGTATTCCAATGGCGAAGCCTTTAAGCAATATTGCAGGCCAAAGATAAGCTTGACCTATCAAAGCATTGCTTCCCGTTAGCCATATACAGGTAGCTATCATCATGATGATACCTATGGGGACGACTTTGAAGGGATTACGATCGGGGTTGCAGGTGGCGAAGAGTGCAACGCCAAGGCCAGCAAGCATGCCGACAAAGCCGATAAGGTTGATATAACCCGCGTTAGCGGCGCTGTATTGCATTATTTTCGTCATATACACAGAGGTGAGCATGGAGATGGCTAATACGACAAAGCCTGCGATGGAGGCTTGTAACATGCTCAGTTTCCCAATACGGCTAGCCAAGACGCTTGCTTCTAAATATTGTCCTCGTCCCCGGCGGTTTTTTATTGCTAAGCCTAATAGTGTTATCGCCGAGGCGGTAATTAGCGTAATCCAGATAATGCTCGGCGTTTCAAACCAGTCAAAGCGCTCGCCCCGAAGCAGTATGTAGGCAATGCCACAGCTAGCGATCGTCAGCAACAGGGCTTGTAACCAGTTAAAGCCTATTTCCTGTGTCTCTTCCAGATGGGGCCAGTGACCGAATCGCGCCCAGCTGAGCATGAGTAAGAAGGGGACTAGCTGTAGTGAGAAAGACCATCGCCATAAATTGTTCTCTGCCAGGATAGACAGTAGGTAGGGGTAGATGCCCAGCGGAACTAAAACCGCCACTAGCAGCACTAGGCTCTCGGCATAAGCAATAGCCCTGAAGTTAAGATTCTTTAAGATGATGGCGTGGGCGAACAGCACTAGAAAGCTTGCCGATAAGCCGTGCCCAAACCAACTCAACATCTGAGGTGCTGGTTGCATGCATAGGCTGCTGGCCAGTGTACTGAATAGGCCTACGACTGCGCCAATACGAAATAGCTGCCTATAGCCGAAACGACTAGCCAGCCAGGCGCCGAGCGGAAGCGCAATCAGTAAACCAAAAGTATTGAGTGTGTTAAACCAGCTGGCCTCATCCAGAGACAGGCCGATACTCGCTGCTATCTGTGAGGCGCTACTATTATAGATTTGACCGGTAATGCTCTGGGGAATCACTGCAAGTAGAGCTAAGAGCAGAATATTGAGAACCTGTTTATTCATAAGAACCTACCATCTCAATGATTGGTATCGATTGTTACCTCAGCCGATAAGCCGGGTACAATTCTGCCTTGGAGTGCCCTGGGGATCTCGAGGGCAATCTTGATGGGGACACGTTGTACGATCTTGACGAAGTTGCCCGTGGCATTGTCCGGTGGCAGTAGACCAAATTGCGCGCCTGTCGCTGGCGCAATGCTTAATACGCGTCCTTTAAGGTGTTCCTCGGGAAAGCTATCGAGCAGTACGTCGACAAGCTGACCAGGCAATATATTTGTGATTTGGGTTTCCTTATAGTTGGCCTCTATCCAGATAGATTCGACAGGAACGATAGCCAGAAGGGGAGCGCCTTTACTGGCAAAGCGTCCGGCGCGCAGGGCGCGATTACCTATGATGCCGGCAATTGGGGCTCTGACCTGTGTATTCTCTAATCTTAGTTTGGCCAGTGCCAGCGCAGCATTGGCCTGCTCGGCTTGGGCATTCAAACGAGCCTTATCACTCCTAAGGGTGTTGAGTTGTTGCTTGGCCGAACTAAGCTGTAACTGGCTCGCAGCCAGTTTCGCTTTCGCCTGATTGTTCTTATTGGTTTGCGCTTCAAACTGTGATTGAGAAATGAGTTCCTTATCTAACAGGTTTTGCAGTCGATGCCATTCCGCCCGATGAAATATGGCATCGGCCATAGTCGAGTCTATCTGAGTCGATACCTGTTTTATTGATATCTGCTGTAGCTTTATACGCTCATCTATATTGGCAATTGCCGCCTGCGCCATGGTCAGTCCTGCCTTGGCTTGATTGTATTGAGCCAGATAATCTCTGTCGTCAATTTGTGCCAGCAGTGTACCTGCTTCTACATATTGGTTATCGGTTATGTAGACGTGATTAATAATGCCCGATACCTCGGCACTCACTTGCGAAATTTCCCCGTGAACATAGGCGTTATCTGTGCTGATTAAGCCTGCTTTGGGAAACTGGTAATAATAAAACAGAGAAGCGAATAACATCATGCTGCTGATAATTATCGCTTTTTTAATTTTGTTGCCCTGTGTTTTGCGAAGAAGTTGTTTCATGATGACGACCATAGATATAATACTGTACCGTTCAGTATCATATCTATGGTTCGAAAAGGATG
Organism: Shewanella alkalitolerans; assembly: GCF_019457575.1. Lineage (NCBI taxonomy): Bacteria > Pseudomonadati > Pseudomonadota > Gammaproteobacteria > Alteromonadales > Shewanellaceae > Shewanella > Shewanella alkalitolerans. The sequence goes on from NZ_CP080422.1 coordinate 1,735,949, forward strand.
CAACCTTATCCTATAAAAAAGTGTACTATGGGGTATCAAAAGTTAGAGGAGGTGTTTATGCGACCATCGAGTTTGAGAAAGCGGCAGAAGTATTTGCAGGTAGCCGCAGAACTCTTTTTAGAGCAGGGCTATGAAGGCACCAGCCTAGATCAGTTGATAGAGCATTGTGGTGGCTCAAAGCTTACCTTGTATAACTACTTTAATGATAAGCAAGGCCTGTTAAAAGCCGTGGTTGTTGAACTGACCGAACGCCTGCAACTGGGGTTAAGCGTAGATGTAGATGCCGATAGAGTATTTAGGGAAGAGTTATTGTCTTTCGCTTTGAAATATTTGGAGTTTATATATCACCCTGAGCTCTTGAAGTTGGCGCGCTTACTGATGACACAGACAAAAACCGCACCGGAATTAGTGGCATTTTTTCTTGAGCGAAGTTCAGGCCATTCTCAACAAGCATTACAGGATTATTTGATGCATCGACAAGCGATGGACAAACTCGTCATCACAGACTTGGCCATAGCGAGCGAACAATTTCTCGGTGCATTAAAGGGAAATCGTCATTTCGAAGCCTTATACGGTGGGCAAATGATGACATCTAATGAAATGAAAATTTACGCAAAGCATGCAGTAGATAACTTTATTCGCTGTTATCAATCTTGAATACAAATTTGCCGAAAGCTGCGGACTGGAGTCGACAGGTTCGGTTATTTGCCAAAAGTGCTTATTTATGAGGAATGCTTCTTGGCTGAGATCTATTGAGGCTTGGGAATAGACAGGGAGAGAAAGGGAAGATCATAGGATCTTCCACCTAGGTTAAAGCTCGACCTTTTCCATCTCCAGCTGCTGCAGGGCGATAACTGCCTGAGTGCGGTTTCTCACCCCGAGTTTTCTAAAGATGGCGGTGGCATGGGCCTTGATGGTGGCCTCGGATACGCCCAGGTCATAGGCGATCTGCTTATTGAGCAGACCTTCGGCAAACATCTGTAGCACCTTATACTGCTGCGGCGTGAGATCGGCGAGTTTGGCCGCCATCTGATCCGTGGCATCTTCGTTGATCTCTTGCAGTTCTATGTTGTCCGGTAGCCAGATATCGCCATAGAGCACAGCCGTGAGTGCCTCCGAGAGGGTTTCCATGGAGGCAGACTTGGGAATAAACCCGGCGCTACCATAGTGAACGGCGCGGCTGATGGTCATGGCATCTTCGTGAGCGGAGATCACCACCACAGGCAGTTCGGGGAAATGGGTTCTTAGGTGTATTAAGGTGGAATAACCATGGGAGCCGGGCATCTGTAGATCCAGCAACACTAAGTCATAGGCGGTGTTGCCCTGTTCCAATAGGCCTTGTAGGGCTTCGGCGCTATCGGCCTCAAACCATTGGGTGTCGGCAAAGGCGCCGCTCAATGCCTGTCGCAGCGCATTCCTAAATAATGGATGATCATCTGCGATGATGATGTGCAAGTTTTCGAGCTTCATTGCTTTTTGATTATCTTTGTTGCACTTGAAGGTAAAGTCAATGTAACAGATAAATGACTCAGTATTCTATTGCTTTTGTGTCTGGGCGACGGGATTTTTTCGTTTTTACAAACAATTATTAGACTTAAGTCTAATGAGTCTTTGGCTGAGAGCGGGGATACGAGGTGCTAGGTTAGGGAAGGTTAGAGGTGAGAAGTCAGAGGTGAAAGGTCGGCAGGTGTGCGCCCGCCGACAGGAGACCTTCTTAAAATCAGTCGCCGCTCCACACCTTAGTGGGTTTACGATCTTCATCCAGCGCCACAAAGGTAAAGACGCCGCGTATGGCATGCTCACGATGATCTTGGTACATATCTTCGACAAAGATGTTGACCTCAACCTTTAGGGAGGTGTTACCCACATAGATCACGTTGGCAATGATCTCTGCTAGGGTGCCGGCAGGAATCGACTTATTGAAGTCGATACGGTCTGAGCTGACAGTAACAAGTGTCTTGCGGCAGAAGCGGGTCGCGGCGATAAAGGCGGTCTCATCCATCCAGGCCAGCGCCTCACCACCAAAGAGGGTGTTGTGATGGTTGGTGATAGAGGGAAAAATCGCTTTGATCACCCGGGCTTCTGACTGCGCGATGCGGGCGCGAATAGCGTCAGAATACTGAGTTTCTGTATCGGTTAGGGGCATACGGCAACCTTAAGGTTATGCATTGAAAAAAACCGACGGATTATACTGATAATCACGGCGTAATGACAGCGCTGTAGCCCGGTAATGTGGCGGCTTTCATGACATTAAAAAGGCTTCACGAGGAAGCCTTTTTAAAATAATCACATTAGGTATTAGCTAAGCTTTGCCATGCGCGCCTTGGAGGCCGCAGCAAGGTCTCGCAGCAGCTTTTCGGAGTCGGCCCAGTCGAGGCAGGCATCTGTGATGCTCTTGCCGTAAACCAATGGTTCACCGGCTACCACCTTCTGGTTGCCTTCTTCGATAAAGCTCTCGGCCATGATACCGGCAATCGCGGTCGAGCCTGAGGCTACCTGCGCCATGATATCTTTGGCGACTTCGAGTTGACGCTTATGCTGTTTCTGGCTGTTGCCGTGGCTAAAGTCCACCACCATACGGTGAGATAGACCCACGTCTTTAAGCTTCTGCGCCGCAGCCTGAATGTCGGCCTCATGGTAGTTCGGCTGCTTGCCGCCACGCAGTATGATGTGGCCATAAGGGTTACCGCTGGTGCGGTAAACGGCCATGGCGCCATCTTTATCGGGCGAATAGAAGATGTGCGGTTCTTTGGCGGCGCGCACCGCGTCGATGGCGATATTGATGTTACCATCGGTACCGTTCTTAAAGCCGACCGGACAGGAGAGCGCCGAGGCCATCTCGCGGTGGATCTGACTCTCAGTGGTTCGGGCGCCAACCGCGCCCCAGGTGATGAGGTCGGCAATATACTGACCGTTAACCATATCCAAAAATTCGGTGGCGATAGGCAGGTTTAGCTCGGTGATCTCTTGCAGCAGGTGACGCGCCAGGCGCAGGCCTTTGTTGGCATTAAAGCTACCGTCGAGATCCGGATCTGAGATCAGTCCCTTCCAACCAACCGTGGTACGAGGTTTCTCGAAATAGACGCGCATCAGGATGCAGAGTGAGTCTTTGAGTTCTTTGTGCAGCACGGCCAGACGCTTAGCGTAGTCGATGGCAGCCTGGGTGTCGTGGATAGAGCAGGGGCCGATGATCACCAGAAGACGTTTGTCTTCACCTGTGAGAATGGCTTCAACTTCACGTCTCTGTTGAACCAGGTAGTCGGCGGCGTCTTGAGTAAGCGGGTATTCAGATGCGAGTTTAGCAGGTGAAATGGCCTTACATAGTAATGTGGTGCGTAGTTCGTCTGTTTTAATGGTCATTCAATATACCGAGCGTTTGTCTTGGCTTTCGCCTGATTGCCTCGGATTATAACCAATAGTTGCTAGCTGCACAGGGGTAAACAGATGAAAATTTCCGGTATTTGTCTACATCTGTGCAGTTAGCTTGCCATTTGGGGCGCTTAACTTGCCTCTATATAGGCAGAGGTAAGCGCAGTTTTAGAACATATGACGTTCCAGACCTGTGACATCCAGAATCTTGGTAGCGATCTCTTCTACCGAGTGGTTGGTGGTATTGACGAAGGGAATGCGCTCGCGCTTATACATCATCTCTACCTCTTTTACCTCGATACGGCATTGTCTCAGTGAGGAGTAACGGCTGTTCTCCATGCGGCTCTGACGGATCTCATGCAGGCGCACAGGGTCGATAGTCAGACCAAACAGCTTATGTTTGTTCTTCTTTAACACCTCGGGCAGCTTAAGGTTGTCCATGTCATCTTCGATGAAGGGATAGTTGGCCGCCTTGATGCCAAACTGCATCGACAGATAGAGGCTGCTGGGGGTCTTGCCGCAACGGGAAACACCCAGAAGCACTATGTCAGCCTTGTCGATATGTTTGAGGGTCTGACCGTCATCGTTTTCCATGGCGTAATTGATGGCGTCGATACGCGCCTCATAACTGTGATTCGCCTTGCCGTGAGTTCTGTGGGTCACGGGAACCGCCTTGACGCCTAACTGATCTTCCAGCGGGGCGACGAAGGTGTTCAAGAAGTCATAGTCGATACACTCACTGCTGTAGATGATGTCTCGGATCTCGGCTTTGACGATAGAATGGAACACAAGTGGTCGTTCGCCTGTTGTAATAAAACAATCATTAATTTGTGCTTTTACCGCCTCGGCTTTCTGAGTTGTCTCGACAAATGGAATAGTAAGTGCTTCAAACTCAACTGGAAATTGAGACAGTACCGCATGGCCAAAAACCTCGGCCGTGATCGCCGTCCCATCTGAGATATAAAAGACTTTACGTGACATTTTGACCTCTTGTAGTAATAAAATTACAAATAAAATTATAGATTTACGCGTCTTGCTGTGGAGTGTAAAATGCCGCTGCCCTCGTGTGAAGGGGCCACACTGAAATAAACTTGCGGAGATAGAACTGTGCAGCAATATGTACTCTGGTATCAAGAATTAGGCATGGGTGACGTCAACAAGGTAGGCGGTAAAAATGCCTCTCTTGGGGAGATGATCAGCAATCTAGCTAATGCAGGTGTTCAAGTGCCTGGTGGCTTTGCGACCACTTCCTTTGCGTTCAATGAATTTCTTGAACAAAGCGGACTTAACCAGAAGATATACGAGACGCTAGAAGCTCTAGACGTCGACGACGTGAATGCACTCGCCACCGCAGGTGCACAGATCCGACAGTGGGTTATCGATACCCCATTCCATAGCGAATTTGAGCAGGTTGTACGTGAGTCGTACGACAAGCTTTCCTCAGAAACTAACGATGCATCGTTCGCAGTACGCTCTTCAGCGACTGCCGAAGATATGCCAGATGCTTCATTTGCCGGCCAACAGGAAACCTTCCTGAACGTTAAAGGCTTCGACGCAGTACTGGTTGCTATCAAGCACGTATTCGCCTCTCTCTTTAACGACCGAGCTATCTCATACCGTGTACACCAAGGTTATGACCACAAAGGCGTTGCGCTTTCAGCTGGCGTACAGCGTATGGTTCGTTCAGACACCGCCGCTTCAGGTGTAATGTTCACCATGGATACCGAGTCAGGTAACAACGATGTGGTCTTCGTGACCTCTTCATTTGGCTTGGGTGAGATGGTAGTACAAGGCGCGGTGAACCCTGATGAGTTCTATGTTCACAAGCCAAGCCTAACCGCAGGTCACAAGGCCGTTGTTCGCCGCAACATCGGTAGCAAGTTAATTCAGATGGTTTACTCTGACGACCTGAGCCACGGTAAGCAGGTGAAGATTGAAGATGTACCAGCAGATATGCGTCGTCAATTCTCTATCAGCGATGCAGAGGTGATGGAACTGGCTAAGCAAGCCATGATCATCGAGAAGCACTACGGTCGTCCAATGGACATCGAGTGGGCTAAAGATGGTAACGACGGCAAACTGTATATCGTACAGGCCCGTCCAGAAACCGTACGTTCACGTGAAGATGTACAGCTGATCGAACGTTTCCACCTCAAGACCAAGAGCGAAGTGATTGGCGAAGGTCGTGCCATCGGTCATAAGATCGGTAACGGTACCGCTAAGGTACTGGCTTCTATCGAAGATATGGACCAGATCCAAGAAGGTGACGTACTGGTTACCGACATGACTGACCCAGATTGGGAGCCAATCATGAAGCGCGCCAGCGCTATCGTTACTAACCGTGGTGGCCGTACTTGTCACGCGGCGATCATCGCCCGTGAACTCGGTGTACCGGCGGTAGTAGGTTGTGGCGACATCACAGACAAAATCAAGCATGGTCAGCAGGTGACTGTTTCTTGTGCCGAAGGTGACACAGGTTACATCTACGAAGGTATCCAAGAGTTTGACGTTATGTCTTCTCGCGTCGATTCTATGCCTGAACTACCGATGAAGATCATGATGAACGTAGGTAACCCAGACAGAGCGTTCGACTTCGCTCGTCTGCCTAACGAAGGTGTGGGTCTGGCCCGTCTCGAGTTCATCATCAACCGTATGATCGGTATTCACCCTAAGGCGCTGCTTGAGTTCAACGACCAAAGCGCCGAGCTGCAGCAAGAGATCCACGAGATGATCGCCGGCTACGAGTCACCAGTAGAATACTACGTGGCGCGTCTGGTTGAAGGTATCGCGACTATCGCATCGGCCTTCCATCCGAAGAAAGTTATCGTTCGTATGTCAGACTTCAAGTCTAATGAGTACGCTAACCTGGTTGGTGGTGACCGTTACGAGCCGGAAGAAGAGAACCCAATGCTGGGCTTCCGCGGTGCGAGCCGTTACATCTCTGAGTCGTTCCGCGACTGTTTCGCCCTTGAGTGCGAAGCCATCAAGCGTGTACGCAACGAGATGGGTCTGACGAATGTAGAGATCATGATCCCATTCGTACGTACGCTTGAAGAAGGCCGTCAGGTTATCGAACTGCTGAAAGAGCAAGGCTTGGAGCGTGGTAAAGATGGTCTGCGAGTCATCATGATGTGTGAGCTGCCTTCTAACGCCCTGCTAGCCGACCAGTTCCTCGAGATCTTCGACGGTTTCTCAATCGGTTCGAACGACTTGACCCAGCTAACCCTAGGTCTGGACCGTGACTCAGGCATCATCAGTCACCTGTTCGACGAGCGTAACGAAGCCGTTAAAGCCCTGCTGGCAATGGCTATCAAGGCTGCTAAGGCGAAAGGCGCTTACGTGGGTATCTGTGGTCAAGGTCCTTCTGACCACGCCGACTTTGCGGCTTGGTTGGTAGAGCAAGGCATCGATACCGTATCGCTTAACCCAGATACAGTGATCGATACCTGGTTATACCTGGGTGAAGCTCACGCCTAATTATTCTTTAGATAGAATAAGCTAATTGACGAAAGCCGCTTTTTAGCGGCTTTTTTTTGTTTATAATGGCAACATTATTTTAATAAACACCAATTGAAAAGAAGTCATCATGCTCCCTAAGTTATCCCATCAACAGACCCTAGAGCCTGCCTATTTGGCGTTTCTCGACGCCCTTGCCCAGAGCAATTATTGTGGCGATATCGATAAGCGTTACAGTGCGCGTCTCGCCCAGGCAACGGATAACTCTGTCTACCAGTTTCTGCCTCAGGCGATCTTGTATCCCAAGACACAGGCCGATGTTAAGTTGATCATGACCCTGGCGACTAAGCCAGAGTTTAAACAGGTAGTCTTTAGTGCGCGCGGGGGCGGCACAGGCACTAACGGTCAGTCGCTGACCCATGGCCTCATTTTGGATCTGTCGCGTTATTTCAATCAGGTGATTGAGATCAACGAGAAGGAGCGCTGGGTGAGGGTGCAGGCAGGTGTGGTCAAAGATGCGCTCAACGACGCGCTGCGCCCCCATGGTTTCTTCTTCAGTCCAGATCTCTCAACCTCTAACCGCGCCACCATGGGCGGCATGATCAACACAGACGCCTCGGGCGCCGGCTCACTGGTTTATGGCAAGACCTCTGATCATGTGCTCGAGCTGACCAGCGTGCTTTATGATGGTAGTGTGCTGGAGACCAAGCCGCTGGATCTAAAAGCACTCGAAGCCTTAGATGCGCTGGAATCCCCAAGCCTGGGGCAAGCACTGCAGCGTGATATCGCCCGCATGACCCGTGAGCACAGAGGCGAGGTAGAGAGCCGCTTTCCAAAGCTCAACCGTTTCCTGACGGGTTATGATCTGAAAAATGTCTGGAACGATGCTGTCGATGAGTTCAACCTATCGCGGATTCTTACCGGCTCCGAAGGCACGCTGGCGGTGATCACCGAGGCCAAGCTGGATATTACGCCGCTGCCCAAGACCCGTATGATGGTCAACATCAAGTATGACTCTTTCCAGTCGGCCCTGCGTCACGCGCCGGACTTGGTTAAGGCCAAGGCGACTGTTGTAGAAACCGTGGACTCTAAGGTTCTAAATCTGGCCAAGCAGGATATCATCTGGCATTCGGTGTCATCTCTGATTGAAGATGTGCCGGGCGCCTCCATCGATGGCCTCAACATGGTGGAGTTCGCCGGTGAGCCAGACGAGGTGGAGGCCAAAGTTAAACAATTAGAGGCGATGCTCGATACTCAGCTTGCCGCTAACGAGGCTGGCCTGCTGGGTTATCAGGTCACATCGGATAAGGCGAGCATCAACACCATCTACGCCATGCGCAAGAAGGCGGTGGGGCTGCTTGGCGCCACAAAGGGAAGCCGTAAGCCTATCGCCTTCGCCGAAGATACCGCTGTGCCGCCTGAAAAGCTGGCTGACTTTATCTTGGAGTTCAGGGCACTGCTGGACAGCCATGAGCTGCAGTATGGCATGTTCGGTCACGTGGATGCGGGCGTGCTGCATGTGCGTCCGGCGCTGGATATGTGCGACCCGCAGGATGAGCGACTGCTCAAGACGGTATCGGATCAGGTGGCGGCACTGACCCTTAAGTATGGCGGCCTGATGTGGGGCGAGCATGGTAAGGGAGTACGTGGCGAGTATGGCCCATCTGTGTTCGGCGAGACCCTGTTCGGCCTGCTCGAAGAGGTCAAAGGTTATTTCGACCCCAATAACAAGCTCAATCCAGGCAAGCTGGTGGCGCCCAAAGGCAGCGGACCGCTGCTCTATAACGTCGACAGTACCAAACGCGGCGCCTTCGATCGTCAGATCCCGGTCAACACCCGCGAGGCCTTCCCCGATGTAATGAACTGTAACGGCAACGGCCTCTGTTTCAACTACAGTGTCTATTCGCCCATGTGCCCCTCATTTAAGGTGACCGGAGACAGGGTACAATCGCCGAAAGGGCGTGCGGGTCTGATGCGCGAGTGGTTGCGCTTATTGGAAGCCGAAGGCGTGGATGTCGAGGCCTTAGCCAAGGCCAAGCCTCTGGGCTGGCTGCAACGCACCCAGAACACCCTGAAGAAAGAGCGCGAATATGACTACTCCCACGAGGTGATGGAGTCGTTGAAGGGCTGTCTCGCCTGTAAGGCGTGCTCGTCTCAGTGCCCTGTGAAGGTGGATGTGCCCAAGTTCAGGGCGCAGTTCTTCAACATCTATTACCAGCGCTATCTCAGACCTGTGAAAGACTATCTGGTGGCAGGAATTGAAGAGAGTCTACCATTGATGGCCAAGGTGCCTCAAATCACCAACTTTGCCTCACAAAACAAGCTGAGTCAGTGGGTGATTAAACAATCTATCGGCTATGTGGATGCGCCAGCGCTGTCAGTGCCGACCCTCAAGCAGCGTCTGGAGAATCACGCCTGCCGTGGCTATGACCTGAACGCGCTGCAACAGATCCCAGAAGCCGAACGTGACCAATATGTGCTGGTGGTGCAAGACCCGTTCAACAGCTTCTATGAAGCCGAGACGGTTTATCACTTTATTAAGCTCATCGAGAAGCTGGGCTTCAAGCCAGTACTGCTGCCCTTTAAGCCTAACGGTAAGCCGATTCATATTAAAGGTTTCCTGGAAAAGTTTGCCAAGACGGCTCAATCCAGCGCCGATTTCTTGAATCAAGTGCACGCCCTTGGCATGCCTATGGTCGGGGTAGATCCTGCCATGGTGCTCTGCTATCGCGATGAATATAAAGAGATCCTGGCTGAAAACCGTGGCGACTTTAACGTGCTGTTGGCCAACGAATGGTTGCTCAAGGTGATCGACACCGTGGCGCCGACAGCTAAGTCAGCTAAGTTAAATGTGTCAGCAGATTCGGCTAATGCTGCTAGTTCTGATAGGCAGTTTACCTGGTTCAGTCACTGCACCGAATCGACGGCCAAGCCCAATACGGCCAAAGAGTGGCAGGCAATATTTAGTGCATTTGGTGCCGAGCTAAGCACAGTCAGCCTTGGCTGCTGCGGCATGGCGGGCACCTATGGTCACGAGAGCGATAACCTTAAGCGCTCCAAGGCCCTGTATGAGATGTCCTGGGAGAAGGCCATAGAATCGCTGTCACAAGAGCAGATATTGATCTCGGGTTATTCTTGTCGTAGCCAGGTGAAGCGTTTCGGTGGCTTCAAACCTAAACACCCGGTGCAGGCGCTGCTGGGTCTTATCGATAATGTTTAGTAAATGCATGGCTAATCTGTTCATGATTAATCTGTTCATGGTAAATCAGTGCATGGCTAATGAGCTAACGAGAGACTATGCCTGAACATGAAGTCGCCGCTCAGCTGCGGCAAATCACTCAAGGGGCGCCGCTATGCGATGAGGCGCCCCTGTTTCATATCGATAATCAGGGGCGCTGGTTTTATCGCACTGAGTCCCTGCCTGATAAATTTTGCCGGCTTTTTGCCACCATTTTGAATCTTAAATCTGAGGGGTATTTCCTGATGACGCCGGTGGAGACGGTGAGGGTAGAGGTTGACGAGTTTCCCTTTATTATCAATGATTATGAAGAGACGCAAGACGGTCAATTTACCCTGACCAGCTCCATAGGCACCCAGTTTCAGGTGGCCGGCTATGATGCTTTTGTAGTGGATGAGGCGGAAATATCAGTCTCCTTAGCCAGAGGATTATCGGCTAAACTTGGAAGAGCCTGTTATTATCGTTTTATTGAGCAATACCTGCTAAATCAAGACGGCGACGCAAACTAAGACTTAAGCCTTTCTTAGATAAGACAATTGGTTTTTCGTTACGAATTAGCGTTAGCCGAGCCCTAGTTTCTTTAGGACCAGATGTTAGTATTAATGCATGACCGCTGTATCTGGAGGTGCTGATTGAAACATTATGAAAGCTTGGGATACCTGGTATCTCATCTTAATATCGAGCTTCAGAAGGCCTTGGATGAGAGGCTAAAGCGCTATGAGCTGGACATTAAACTCTGGCCCGTCTTGTTTGCCCTGTGGCAGGAGGAGGGCGTTACTCAGACAGAGCTGTCTAAGCGCTGCGACGTGGCTAACTACACCATGACCCGCCTGTTAGATCAGCTGCAGGTACAGGGCTATATCACCCGTCATCAGGAGGCGGACAATCGCCGCGCCTTCAAAATTTTCCTAACCGACAGTGCCAAGGCGTTGGAACAAGATCTTATCTGCGAGGCAGAGCGGGTCAACGAGCAGTTTCTCGGTAACCTGTCTGAGTTTGAATCACAACAATTTATCTATCTACTCAATAAGATCAATGGCCTATCCTAAGCAATCTGACCTATTATCAAACCTCACCTAAATCAACGGATGATCGAAATGCTGAAACCTCTGCTAACGGCGACGCTTGTAATGAGCCTGTCTGCTTGTATGGTCAATATCGAGAAATCGCCCAAGTCTTCAACTCAAGCCTCAAACCAATCCTCAACCCAATCCTCAACTCACTCTTCCACATCTCAAGCTACTGCCTCCGAGCCAGAAGCGGTTGGTGCATCGAGTGTGGGGAGTGACAGCTACGCTAAAGCCTTTACGCTGGTAAACGGCTACAGCCTGGTGGTGGTCGAGGGGGCGCTGGAGCCAAGATCTATCGGCAGCGTGCAGGTGAGTCTGTATCGTAACCTGGATGTGGGGGATTTTGTCGCTAGTCTGGCCTTCGTGCGGGACGGCACCATCTTAAAGGCCGAGCTGGTGGATAATTCTCAGAAGCAACAGAAGCTTGTGGTTACCATGGTGACGGCAGGCAGCGGTAACTATCAGAGTACTCAAGCCGTCTGTGTCGCTGGGGAAAGCCTGACGCTTTGCTAATAAGCAGAGCTTTTTTGGTGTATTGGCGCGGATGGTCACAGAAGCTTGAATACTTGTCTGCGCTATCGTGTCTGTCTGGTTAGATCTGTTCTTTTATTTGAATAGGCGATTAAGCTCGGGATGTCGTAACTTTATGTTACACCACCAGCAACATGCCCAGGCTCGAGACGGCCATCACTATGATGACAGATTGTAGCAGCAGGCGGCTCTGCATCAGGTTTTCCTTTCCCTGTTTGATGCTGGTGATCAGGCGGTTTTGTTTGTAGATGCGGCAGATCATCTGCTCGCTATTGGGATCGATAAAGAGTTGAAACTTACAGGGATCGCCGCTGTGTAGCTTCACCTCATGTTCGCTCTTGGGACCGAAATTCAGCTTACGCGAGACCCGCTTGCCGTTAACAAATACCTGCTCCAGACCTATCCAGTTACTGGCCTGTAACTCCACTAAATCCTGATTAAAGTGGTACTTGAAACTTATCATAATGCAATCCTAGCGAAGATGATGAGCCTCTAAGTCAAGCAGAGGAATATGACATTTTCCAGTGCGCCTTTGTGAAAAATCTGTGTCTGAAAATTATCTCATTGGCGCTAAAAGAAAAATCGAATCAGAAAAATTTTGAGCTGTTTTTTATCGGTTGAGTAGGCTACGGCCTAGTGCAAAACTCGGGTTGCAGGCAATAAAAAAACCACCGAACTTATCGGTGGTTTTTTGATTCGCTAGCACCAGAAATTAGTGCCAGAAATTATTTTTCGCCGTTGATGATGGCGCGTGCCAGTTCGTCGGCAACATCCGCTGTGGTGCGGTTTTGCGCATCAGACTGCTCGAAGATCTTCAGAAGGGTGTTGTAGATCTCTTCCACCTTGGCAGTAGATTTTTGCGCGTCGTAATCTTTTTCGAACGAAACGTTGATGATACCGCCGGCGTTGATCACATAGTCTGGCGCGTACAGGATGCCCAGCTCTTTAAGCTTCTCGCCATGGCGCAGTTCGGCAAGCTGGTTGTTGGCACAACCTGCCACAATCTTAGCCTTCAGCAGTGGAATCGTGGTGTCGTTGATGGTGGCACCCAGGGCACATGGTGCATAGATATCGACATCTTGATGGTAGATATCTTGAGGCGCAACTACGGTAGCACCAAACTCGGTAGCGACCTTATCCAGTGAGGACTGGTGAATGTCGGTTACGATCAGCTCGGCGCCTTCTTCATGCAGGTGACGACACAGGTAGTAACCTACGTGGCCAACGCCCTGAACGGCAATCTTAAGGCCCTTGAGGCTGTCCAGGCCACGCTGATGCTTAACGGCAGCCTTGATACCCAAGTAGGTGCCAAGCGCAGTAAATGGTGATGGGTCACCGCTCTGACCTTCAAGACCCGCCATGTATGGGGTTTCTTGGTGAGCAATCATGATGTCGCTGGTAGACACGCCCACATCTTCTGCTGAGTAGTACTTACCACCCAGAGTATGAATACAACGACCGAAGGCGCGGAACAGGGCTTCACGGTTTTCCACTTTAGGATCGGCGATTATCACCGACTTACCGCCACCCATTGCCAGACCGGCTAGGGCGTTCTTGTAGGTCATGCCACGAGACAGACGTAATACGTCGGTAAGTGCTTCGTCATCAGACTCATAGTTCCACATTCTGCAACCGCCGACCGCTGGGCCCAGGTTGGTGTTGTGAATGGCTATGATTGCACGTAAGCCACTTTCTTTATCATGACAAAATACGACCTGTTCGTGGTCATCAAATGAGATATGATTAAATACTGCCACTTTATGAGTTCTCCGCTTGGGAATTAAAACGCCGAATGCCAAAGAGGCGCCTTCGACGGCTTGTTATATTTATTGCAGAACGATAGCATTTAGCGATACTCTCAACAAAGCAAAGATTGGGATTAATTGTGATCGGTGTGGCAATTTTGCTTTCCACTTTACGTTAACGTAAAGTTGTGTGTGAATTTTCACGCAATATGCAGTTTGTCAGCTCCATTTCGCCCTTCACAGCATAACTATAACAATAGGAAGCAGTATGACGGAACAAGCAGTCGAGAACACTAAAGCACTCACTCCAGAAGAACAAGAAACCCTGACACAACAATGGGTTAAAGAGCATTTTCAGAAGGCAAACCGCTTTCTGGCGGAAAAAGGGGTGATCCCAAGTAAAGTGATTGCCGAAGAGAGCCGTTACCTTGCGCCTTTCCTCGCGGTATGGAAGATGGAGTCTAAGCAGCCAAAGTCACAGACCTTCTGGGTGATGTCTGGCGATCTGCCTTCAGATTATGTGGATGTAAAGGTCGCTGCCACCGCGCGCGACGCGATTCGCCATTTCTCTATGATGTGGCAGCTTAAGGCGGAAAACCTGGTTAAATCTGGCGCCGTAAAGGACAAGACCCAGGCTCAGTTTGCGCAGCTGTTGGTGTCACGTGCCGAGAGCCTGTATCAGATCCACAACGACGAAAAATTGTGGAAAGAAGGCTAAGCGTTTTAAACAGCCACCGCTGTTTAGCGTGTCTTTAAAAAGCGCTTGAAACGAGAGCCTAAAGCCTAATAAAAAAGCCGCCCATCTGAGGCGGCTTTTTCGTGTTGTCAGCTTCAACACTTTCTTGAGACCAGATACAGAATATCAACTACTCGGCGTCAGCTACTTGAAACGAGCATCTGGCAGCTTATGCCAGGTAGGCGTAGCCAGAGTTGAGTAACCAGACAAAGTATTGGCCTATGGCCTCATGCTGACACAGGTCCAGCGCCTGCTCGCCCTCGAAGCTAAATGCATTAGCCAGCAGCATAAGTTCGTCATCTAGCTCATCTGCATCGTCATCATCAACAGAATCAAAGTCGTAGATCTCACCATTGATAAAGAGCCTAGCGTGTTTATCGCCTTCGAGACGAATCACCTTCAGCCCGCCGATGCGTTGTAGGCAGGCGCCATCTTCCAGGGCCTCCATCAGCTCATCTTGGCTGTAACTTTCCCCTTGCTCAGCCAGATCAAGTTCGAAGCGGTTCTGACTCAGGGTCTGACCCAGCACGGTTTGATAGTGGTCAGGCTGAGACAAGATCTCAGAGACCAGGGCTAACATGCCTGCTTGCTGCTCGACGCTCAGTAGCCCTGGGCTGGCGGGTTCCTGGTTTGAGGTAAAGCGCTTATTGCCGCCGTTGGTGTCAATCAAGTGATCGGCGATGCTGCTAAAGAGCTCCTGCTGGCTGGGCGCGCGAAAACCTATGGAGTAGCTCAGCGCCGTCTCCAATGTCTCACCTCGGTGGGGGAAGCCTGGCGGGATATAGAGCATGTCGCCAGCCTCGAGTACCACATCCAGGATGGGCTCAAAATCATCGATCAGCGCCGTGTGGGTATCGCCGCCGCGGGGCGAATACTGTCCCTTGGCACCGACTTTCCAGCGGCGCCTGCCTTCGCCTTGCAGCAAGAAGACATCATAGTTGTCTATATGAGGGCCGACGCCACCACCGGGCGTGGCGTAGGAGACCATAAGATCGTCGAAGCGCCAGTCAGGGATGAAGCGAAAGGCGTTAACCAGAGGCTCCACATCCGGATACCAGTGGTTGACGGCCTGGACCAGTAGCTGCCAGTTGGCATCGCCAAAGGGGGAGTAGTCTTCGATGGGGCCCTGGATGATCTCCCAATTATCCTTTTTGGTCAGGACGATGCGCGAGGCGACCTCCTCTTCGCAGGCGAGTCCCGCCAGTTCATCGGGGGCGATAGGATCTTGAAAGTGCGCGAAGGCGCCTTTAATCACCAGAGGCTGCTTCTGCCAGTGATGGGCTAAAAACTCTTGGGTATCGAAGTTGGGAGTATACATGGCGTCGGTCATCAGGCCTGAATAATAGAGGGCAGTATATGCCGAAATAACATAATCCGGAAATCACATAATCCGGAAATAATATAGTCAGGAAATCGCATCTTTCTGAAACTAGGTATTGCTGAAACTAGATATTCCAGAAATAAAAAGGCGGTAAGCTGCTGCCTACCGCCTTTCATAAGGTGTTAGGGATGATTACTTGAGATCATCCACAAAAGTTTCGGCGCGGCCAATGTAGTTGGCAGGCGTCATCTTCTTCAGCTCAAGCTTCACATCATCTGGTAGCTCGAGAGTGTCGATGAACTGTGCCAGTTGCTCGCCATCGATACGCTTACCACGAGTCAGCTCTTTAAGCTTCTCGTATGGCTTCTCGATGCCGTAGCGGCGCATAACGGTTTGTACTGGCTCGGCCAACACTTCCCAGTTTTGGTCCAGCTCTTCACGCAGGTGAGCCTCGTTCACTTCGAGCTTGCTAATGCCTTTCAGAGTTGCCTGATAAGCGATCAGCGAGTGCGCCATGCCCACACCCAGGTTACGCAGTACCGTCGAGTCGGTCAGGTCGCGCTGCCAGCGAGACACAGGCAGTTTAGCCGCCAGGTGCTGCATCAGGGCGTTAGCGATACCCAGGTTACCCTCTGAGTTTTCGAAATCGATAGGGTTAACCTTGTGCGGCATGGTCGATGAACCGATTTCACCGGCAATCGTCTTCTGCTTGAAGTGACCCAGGGCGATATAACCCCAGATGTCGCGGTCAAAATCGATCAGTACGGTATTGAAACGGGCGACGGCATCGAACAGCTCTGCGATATAATCGTGTGGTTCGATCTGAGTGGTGTATGGGTTCCAGTTAAGGCCCAGGCTGGTCACGAAACGCTCTGACAGTGTGTGCCAGTCAACTTCAGGGTAGGCTGACAGGTGAGCGTTGTAGTTACCCACGGCGCCATTGATCTTACCCATGATCTCAACCGCTTGGATCTGCTTAAGCTGACGCTCTAGACGCACGGCGACGTTGGCCATCTCTTTACCTAGGGTAGAAGGCGAAGCTGGTTGGCCATGGGTACGTGACATCAGTGGTACAGAGCGATATTCGCTGGCCAGTTTCTTCACGCCATCGACGATCTGTTGGCAGTATGGCACCAGTACCTGCTCGCGGGCTTCGCTAAGCATCAGGCCGTGAGAAAGGTTGTTGATATCTTCCGAGGTACAGGCGAAGTGAACAAACTCACCTATGGCAACTAGTTCGCTGTTATCGGCGATCTTCTCTTTGATAAAGTACTCAACGGCCTTCACATCGTGGTTAGTGGTGGCCTCGATGGTCTTGACGCGCATTGCGTCTTCTTCGCTGAAGTTGTCTTTGATCTGGTCGAGCAAGGCCAGTGCGGCTTCGCTAAAAGGAGGAACTTCTTCAATTTCTGGGCAGCTGGACAGCAGCTTTAGCCAGTTGATTTCGACTTGAACACGGTATTTGGTCAGGCCGTACTCGCTGAAAATCCCTCGCAATGAGGCGGTTTTACTACCATAACGACCGTCTACCGGAGAGATAGCAGTTAGTGCGGAAAGTTCCATTAGAAGCTCCTTTAATGAACTTAACTTATTATTTATAGGGTGAGGCTTTTCTTAGCTGTATCAACTATTGTTTTTCGCGAGAAGACAAGGTGCCTGCGCTTGCCTCCAAGTTGGCGCCACAGGACTGCGCTGCGCATGGCAGCCAGTAGCAGGGCGCGTATCTTATGTTGCACCATAGGTTGTTTCAAGTACTCGGGATTGCCCGAGATCTGTATCTTGGGGCCTAAGGTGCTGATTATATCGCTGTAGATGCCGGCGAAGTTGGCAACCACCTGCTCGTCGGTAATGGCAAAGTGGTGCAGCTGGCGGTGTACTTGATTGATGCGCTCGGCCAGCATGCCCATGGCGTTTGAGCTGCGTGACAGCTTACGCTCCAAAGCCAGGATACCGATAAGGTAGCGGGTCACCTCGACATCTTTCTGCTTGTCATCGCCCAGCTGGTTCAACACTAGTTGGTAGCCGCGATTCAGCGCGACCTTGTCTTGATATACATCGGCAGTGCTGTCTGGGTTGGTCACCATGATGGTACCCAAACAGGCGCCAAGCATCTCATCGTCTGCCTGGCCGTGTCTGGCAACCTTTTGTACCTGACCTATCGCCTGCAATATACCGGCAAAGGCCATGGTTCTGTCGAAAATCGGCTCGCTCACGTCTTACTCTCTAATCAGACTGTCTATGATACCGCCGCCCAGACAGACTTCACCGTCGTAGAAGACGGCCGACTGACCAGGGGTTACGGCGGCAACTGGCTCGTCGAAGATCACCTTGATGCGATCATCCCCTTCATAGGTGAGGGTACAGGCCACATCCTGCTGACGGTAGCGTGTCTTGACCGTGATCTTAGCGCCATCGACAGGCCCTTTTCTATCGACCCAGTGTAGCTGATCGGCGTAGAAACCCACCGACATGAGGCGAGGGTGCTTACCACCTTGACCGACAACCAACACGTTACGCTCGAGATCTTTATCGACCACATACCAAGGATCGTCGTTGCTGTTCTTCATGCCGCCTATCCCCAGCCCCTTGCGTTGGCCCAGGGTGTGGTACATCAAGCCTTGGTGCTCACCTATGACTTCGCCTTCGGCAGTCTCTATCTTGCCGGGCTGCGCGGGCAGGAAGGTACGTAGAAAATCGGTGAACTTACGCTCGCCGATAAAGCAGATGCCTGTGCTGTCCTTCTTGTCATGGGTAACCAGCCCCATCTCCTTGGCAATTTCACGCACTTCGCTCTTCTCCAGTTCACCTACGGGAAACAGGGAGCGGGCGATCTGCTCATGGCTCAAGGTGTAGAGGAAGTAGCTCTGGTCTTTGTTGCCGTCGACGCCACGTAGCATCTGGCTTTGACCTGAGGCATCGCTGCGGCGCACATAGTGGCCCATGGCGATATAGTCGGCATCTAAGATGTCGTCGGCAAACTCGAGAAACGCTTTAAACTTGATCTCTTTGTTGCACATGATGTCTGGGTTAGGGGTTCGGCCCGCCTTGTATTCGGCGAGGAAGTACTCGAACACATTGTCCCAGTATTCGGCAGCAAAGTTGACCGTGTGCAGCTTGATCCCCAGTTTGTCACAAACGGCTTGGGCATCTTTAAGATCTTCGGCGGCGGCGCAATACTCGTCGGTATCGTCCTCTTCCCAGTTTTTCATGAACAGGCCTTCGACCTGATAGCCCTGTTGCATGAGGAGATACGCCGAAACAGATGAGTCGACACCGCCGGACATACCGACGATCACTTTTTTACCGTTTGGATTGGGTTCGATTGCTGCCATAAATCCTAAAAACCATTAAATTCGTGTAGCTATGGTGGCTGTTTTCGGCGGTTGAGCAAGCCGGTTTGCCTGCTTAGCCCTGTGTCTAATTACGCGTTGATCACGCATCACTTGCCGGGAAAATCATCACCATAATATGCGGGGGCATATTCTATCATGCATTGTGACTTTGGGCTAACTAGAGAAAGCGGCTATTGACCACCTCAGTCGAAAAGAGTTTTCCCTGACGAAAGTCGAAAATACATTGCAGTACCAGGGGGCTTCTGAGCTGGCCCTTGAGCTGGCTTATCTCATCGAGCGTCATCCACAGGGCGCGGCGAATAGCGCTGTCTTGGGGCTTGGGTGTGAGCGGCTCATCTAAGGTGCAGGCATAGGTGAAGCGCAGGAAGGCCAGATCGTCTCTTGCTTGAAACTGATAGATGTTGATCAGCGACTGCGCCTTAATGCTAAGGCCTGTCTCTTCCCATACCTCGCGCTCGCAGGCCTGATTAAGGCTCTCAAAGGCTTCCAGATGACCTGCGGGCTGGTTGTAGGCGAGCTTGCCATCGATGAGCTCCTCGACCATCAGGTATTTGTCGTCACAATTGATGACGCAGGCGACGGTGACATTGGGTTTATAACGTTCCATCTATTACCTCGTTAGGATTGGGGGAGCACCTTATATTCGCCATTTGCGATGCCATCCAGGCTCCATTGACCTATTTTATAACGAATCAGTCTTAGCGTTGGGTAACCCACATGGGCGGTCATGCGCCTGACCTGACGATTGCGTCCCTCGCAGATGGTGATCGCCAGCCAGCTGGTGGGGATCTGTTTGCGCTCTCGCACCGGTGGGTTACGGGGCCAGACATCCGGCTCGGCGATACGCTCCACCTTGGCCGGCAGGGTCGGACCATCTTTGAGGGTGATGCCATCTCTTAGTGCCTGAATCGCCTCGTCGCTGGGAATGCCTTCGACCTGAACCCAGTAGGTCTTATCGGTTTTCTTCTTGGGCTCTGTGATACGCGACTGGAGCTGACCGTCGTTGGTGAGTAGCAGTAAGCCTTCGCTGTCTCTGTCGAGCCTGCCGGAGGCGTAGACATCTTGAATCGGGATGAAGTCCTTCAAGGTCTGGCGGCCCTGCTCATCGGTGAACTGACACAAGACATCGAAGGGCTTGTTAAACAGCACTATGACGGGGTTCTGCGGCCTTGGCTTTGGCTTTGGTTTGGGCTTAGGTTTGGACTTAGGCTTAGCTTTAAGCTTAGTTTTGTGTTTGACACCCTCTGCCGCGGTGGCGCCCACTCCTCGTATTGGCCGATAAGAATTGCCTTTGGATTTATTGGCTGGGGCGTTGTTTTTCGCTCCCTGACGACGAGAAGCTAGCTTATTGGCACTGGGTGTTTTTGGACTCACGAGGCAAACTTTTGGCTGAGTGTATGCTAATGCTGACATTGTACTGTGCATTCGCCATTAGTGGAATTTGAATATTGGCGTGAATGATTTATGATGTCGGCCAACTAAATGTGATCGATAGCAAAACGTGAACAGATTTTGAGATGTTAACCGCGCTTTGTTTTGCATTAAATCGGTTTAAGTGTCAGGGGAGAGCCCCAGGGCGTTCACCCTTACGATTTATCCTTTTCATGCCTCGCATTCGCCATCGTAAAATTATAATAATGACGTCATAGTAGTTTGATTCATAAACGATTTATTTTACAAAAACGTAGGAAGTAATAATGAACGACAATCCAACGATCATCTATACGGAGACAGATGAAGCTCCGGCTCTCGCGACCCTATCTCTGTTGCCTATTATCAAGCATTTTACCGCAGCCGCTGGAGTTGGCGTTGAGACACGCGACATCTCTTTATCTGGCCGTGTTATTGCCAATTTCCCTGAATTCTTAAAGCCAGAACAGCAGATCTCTGACGCGCTCGCCGAGCTGGGTGAGCTGGCCACTAAGCCAGAAGCAAATATCATCAAGCTGCCAAACATCAGCGCCTCTATTCCACAGCTAAAAGCTTGTATCAAGGAGCTGCAAGATAAGGGGTATGCACTGCCTAACTACCCTGATGAGCCGCAAAATGACGCAGAAGCTGATATCAAGGCGCGTTACGACAAGATCAAAGGGAGTGCCGTTAACCCAGTGCTGCGTGAAGGTAACTCAGACCGCCGCGCGCCAACTTCTGTAAAAAACTACGCCAAGAAGAACCCACACTCAATGGGTGCCTGGAGCAGTGATTCTAAGTCTCATGTTGCGCACATGGAAGCCGGCGATTTTTACGGTAGCGAGCAGTCGGTGACTGTTGCCGAGCCGACCAGCATAGATATCCTGTTCGAAGGTAAAGACGGTAGCAGCAAGACACTGAAAGCTGGCCTTAAGTTACTGGCCGGTGAGGTGATTGACGCATCGACTATGAGCAAGAAAGCTCTGGTTGCCTTCATGGAGCGCGAAATCGAGGCCGCTAAGGCCGAAGATGTATTGCTGTCTCTGCACCTTAAGGCGACCATGATGAAGGTCTCTGACCCTATCATGTTCGGTCACGCGGTTAAGGTGTTCTACAAGTCACTGTTTGAAAAGCATGGTCAGCTGTTTGAAGAGCTGGGCGTCGATGTAAACAACGGCTTTGGTGACGTCTATGCCAAGATAGCCAGCCTACCAGCCGACAAGAAGGCCGAAATTGAAGCCGATATCGCCGCTATCTACGCCGAGCGTCCAGCCCTGGCTATGGTTGATTCAGACCGTGGTATCACCAACCTGCACGTGCCAAGCGATGTGATCATCGATGCCTCTATGCCTGCGGCGATCCGCTCTTCAGGTCAGATGTGGGGGCCTGATGGCAAGCTAAAAGATACTAAGGCGCTGATCCCAGATCGTTGCTACGCAGGTGTATACCAGGAAACTATCCAATTCTGTAAAGAAAATGGTGCCTTCGATCCGACCACCATGGGCAGCGTACCAAACGTGGGCCTGATGGCTCAAAAAGCCGAAGAATATGGTAGCCATGACAAGACCTTCGAAATCGCCGCCGATGGTGTGGTCAAGGTTGTTGATGCCGCCGGTAACCTATTGATGTCTCACGACGTCGAAGCCGGTGATATCTGGAGAATGTGTCAGGTTAAAGACGCGCCTATCCGTGACTGGGTTAAGCTTGCCGTTAACCGTGCGCGTCTGTCATCGACGCCAGCCGTGTTCTGGTTAGACGAGAACCGTGCCCACGACGCACAGCTAATTGCCAAGGTGAAGCAGTATCTGCCTGAGCATGACACCGATGGACTCGAGATCCACATCATGGCGCCTGTGGCGGCGACTCGCTTCTCACTGGAGCGCATCAAGCAAGGTCTGGATACCATCTCGGTAACCGGTAACGTGCTACGTGACTACCTCACCGATCTCTTCCCGATTCTTGAGCTGGGTACCAGCGCCAAGATGCTGTCAATCGTGCCGCTGATGAGTGGTGGTGGATTGTTCGAGACGGGTGCCGGCGGTAGTGCGCCTAAGCATGTTCAGCAGGTTGAGAAGGAGGGTCACCTACGTTGGGATTCTCTGGGTGAGTTCCTGGCACTGGGCGCGTCACTCGAGCACCTGAGCCAGAACTATGGCAATCCTAAGGCGCAGGTATTGGCCGATGCGCTGGACAATGCTATCGGTAAGTTCCTCGATGAAAACCGTTCGCCTTCACGTCGTGTAGGTGAGCTGGATAACCGTGGTAGCCACTTCTACCTGGCGATGTACTGGGCACAGGCTCTGGCCGCACAGGATAGCGACGCTGAGCTAAAAGCGCAGTTCGCGCCACTTGCCGAAGCACTAACCAATAACGAAGCTAAGATTGTTGCCGAGTTAAATGGTGCGCAGGGCCCTGCGGTCGATTTAGGCGGTTACTATCGCCTGGATGCTGTTAAGGCGGAAGCGGCGATGCGTCCAAGCGTGACGCTGAACCAGCTGATAGGCTAATTTAGCCATCTAATAAAAAAGGGCGCCACGGCGCCCTTTTTTATGGCTTTAAAGGTACCTGTTAGCGATTAAAAATCAGCAATAAAAAAGGCAGGGATAACCCTGCCTTTTTTGTTTTTTTGACCCACTATTTAGTGGGCGATATCGCTGACGCGTGCATCCCTTTAGGCCCCTGTTCCACCTCGAATTGGACTGATTGGCCTGCTTTTAGAGTTCGATAGCCTTCCATTTCAATGGTAGAATAGTGTGCGAAAACGTCTTCACCACCAGCTTCAGGGCAGATAAACCCGAATCCTTTGGCGTTGTTGAACCATTTCACAGTTCCGTTTGCCATACTTCCACTTCCTTCTGTTGTTTACTGACCAGTAAGATAGTAAAACTTATGAGGCGGGGTAAATTCACCGCTCGATGAACAGAATGAAACCAGTAAAAGCGGATGTCAAGACCAATTTAACAAAAAGGCAACATTTACGCTAAATTCGTCAGCAATTGGTTCTAATGGTCGGATGAGTAACAGGTTTATCCCGGGTGGTCAGCAACTTTTGGAAGAAGCCAAAACTAGAGGCTAATATTGAAATATGGGTAAAGTAGGTAATATTGAGCATATTGAAGAGCGCGCGGAAACTGAACTCATGCCGCCTTCGATGTACAAAGTGATCTTAAACAACGATGACTATACCCCGATGGACTTTGTCATCGAGGTGTTACAACTCTTTTTTAATAAAAATGAACAAGAAGCCACAGATATCATGTTGGCGATTCATCACCAGGGTAAGGGAATTTGCGGCGTTTTCCCTTTCGGCATTGCAGAAACCAAGGTCGCACAAGTAAATCAGTTTGCAAGACAAAACCAACATCCGTTACTGTGTTCATTAGAGAAAGCCTGAATATCGAAGTTTTGTGATTATTTTAGGGGGTGCTTATGTTAAATAAAGATTTAGAGGTCACCTTGAATCTGGCGTTCCAACAAGCCAGAGACGCGCGACACGAATACATGACCGTAGAGCATCTGCTATTGGCGTTAATCGATAATCCTGCGGCTCAAGAGGCGCTGCTCGCCTGCGGTGCAAACCTCGATAAGTTAAGAGAAGAGGTGTCGAGTTTCATCGAACAGACCACACCTATCATCAGCGATCCCAACGACGACAGAGAAACCCAGCCTACCTTAGGTTTTCAGCGCGTGCTGCAGCGCGCCGTCTTTCATGTGCAATCCTCGGGGCGTAACGAGGTGACTGGTGCCAACGTCTTAGTGGCCATCTTCAGCGAGCAGGAGTCTCAGGCGGTTTATCTGCTGCGTAATGGTGAGATCACTCGCCTGGATGTGGTGAATTACATCTCCCACGGCGTGTCACGTGATGAGCTGGATAATGCTCAGGAACCCGAACAGATTGAAGATCACAGCGAATCGGAAGAGCGCAGCAAGCTGTCGCAATTCACTGCCAATCTCAACGAAGAGGCCCGCAAGGGCAATATCGATCCTCTGATCGGTCGCTCGGACGAGATTGAGCGTTCGATTCAGATCCTCTGCCGTCGCCGTAAGAATAACCCGCTATTGGTGGGTGAGGCGGGCGTCGGTAAGACGGCGATTGCCGAGGGGCTTGCCTATCGCATCGTCAACGACGAGGTTCCCGAGGTGATGGCTGATGCCACTGTCTACTCGCTGGATCTCGGCGCCTTGCTGGCGGGCACCAAATATCGTGGTGACTTTGAGAAACGCTTTAAGAGCCTGCTCAAGGAGCTCTCGCAAGATAAGCACGCCATACTGTTTATCGACGAGATCCACACCATTATCGGCGCAGGAGCGGCGTCCGGTGGCGTGATGGATGCGTCTAACTTGCTAAAGCCGCTGCTCTCTAGTGGCCATCTTCGCTGTATGGGCTCGACCACCTTCCAGGAGTATCAGAGCATCTTCGAGAAAGATCGCGCCCTGGCCAGACGTTTCCAGAAGGTGGATATCAACGAGCCTTCGGTGGCGGAAACCACTAAGATCCTACAAGGTCTCAAGAGCAAGTATGAGGAGCACCATGGCGTGCGTTACACCATGGCGGCCTTGTCGGTAGCGGCGCGTCTGGCGGATAAGCATATCAACGACAGACATCTTCCCGACAAGGCGATCGATGTGATCGACGAGGCTGGCGCCCGCATGGCGATGCAGCCAGCGAGCAAGCGCAAGAAGACCATAGGTCAGGCGGAGATCGAGTCTATCATAGCTAAGATAGCGCGGATCCCTGAGAAGACGGTATCGGCCACCGATAAGGATATGCTGAAGAACCTTGAGCGTAATCTTAAGATGGTGGTGTTTGGCCAGGATAAGGCTATTGAAGCCTTAAGCTCGGCGATTCGCCTGTCACGCTCTGGCCTCAGCGGCGCCCACAAGCCTGTGGGTAGCTTCCTGTTTGCCGGTCCGACCGGTGTGGGTAAGACAGAGGTCACCAGTCAGCTGGCATCCTGTCTCAGCCTCAAGCTGGTGCGTTTCGATATGTCCGAGTATATGGAGAGTCATACCGTGTCTCGCCTTATCGGTGCGCCGCCGGGCTATGTTGGCTACGATCAGGGGGGCTTGTTAACCGATGCGGTGATCAAGAACCCACAT
The DNA here is from genome assembly GCF_019457575.1 of Shewanella alkalitolerans. Taxonomy (NCBI): domain Bacteria; kingdom Pseudomonadati; phylum Pseudomonadota; class Gammaproteobacteria; order Alteromonadales; family Shewanellaceae; genus Shewanella; species Shewanella alkalitolerans. The sequence continues at coordinate 1,761,278 of NZ_CP080422.1, forward strand.
TGTGTGGTGTTGCTCGATGAGATCGAAAAGGCCCACCCCGATGTCTATAATCTGCTGCTGCAGGTGATGGACCACGGTACCCTGACCGATAACAATGGTCGCAAGGCAGACTTTAGACACGTGACCTTGGTGATGACCACCAATGCCGGCGTGCAGGAGACGGTGCGTAAATCCATCGGCTTCAAGCAGCAAGATCACAGTCAGGATGCTTTGTCTGAGATCAACCGCGTCTTCTCGCCCGAGTTCAGAAACCGCTTGGATGAGATCATCTGGTTCAACCATCTGGATATGACGGTCATCGCCAAGGTGGTCGACAAGTTCCTGGTCGAGCTGCAGGCGCAACTGGATGAGAAATCTGTGGTGCTGGATGTCAGCGATGACGCCAGAACCTTACTGGCCGAGAAGGGCTATGATAAGGCGATGGGGGCACGGCCTATGGCCCGAGTGGTCACCGAGATGATCAAACGACCACTTGCCGATGAGATCCTCTTTGGCAAGCTGGAGAAGGGCGGTGTGGCCCATGTGGATGTCGATGGTGATAAGCTGACCATCAAGATTGAGCAGTCGGAGCGGCTGACACAGGCGTAATACACTGACGTAATAAAAAGGCTGCATCTGCAGCCTTTTTTCATGATTTGGTTTTTGTATCAGATCCTGCCTAGTGGCTAGAACCTTCATCAACCTTCTTCGCTGCCTGATTTGGCTTGGTCAGGACTGTGTCGGTTTCCGCCAGTCTCTGCCCGTTTCGCTATCGATTAGGAACAAAAAAACCGGCACTGCCGGTTTTTATTATTCGTAAGCTAACGATTAGCGTGAACGGAAGACGATGCGCCCTTTGCTCAAATCATAAGGGGTCAGCTGAACAGTGACCTTATCACCCGTTAGAATACGGATGTAGTTTTTACGCATTTTGCCTGAGATATGGGCGATTACTACGTGACCATTCTCTAGCTCTACTCGAAACATTGTATTTGGCAAGGTTTCAAGAATAGTGCCTTGCATCTCAATGTTGTCTTCTTTCGCCATTAATCAGTTATCCTGTTAGCCTTCAAATATTAAAAACGGGCGTATCATGCCGCAAATTAGCGCTTCTGTAAAGAGGTGTTCGTTATCTGGGCAAATATCTGTTTGCTTTATTTTTTCTAATTAAGCGCGCTTATTCACTGCGTTGCCAACCATTTTCGGTCAATATCTCGTAGGGATGGTAGGCGGTCTTGTAATTCATCTTACGAGACTCATGGATCTGATAGCCCAGATAGACATGCGCCTTGTGCATCTGCCTGGCGAGATCGCACTGCAATAGAATCATCAAGGACCCCAGAGAGCGTTTATCCAGCTCGGGGGCAAAGAAGCTGTAGATGGCCGACAGGCTGTTTGGTAACACGTCAGTGACCGCTACGCCTATCAGCTCACCATCGAGCCGCAGTTCGAGCAGCTTGGGTGGATGCCAGCTGCACTGCACGAAATGATCATACTGCTCTCGTGAGGGGGGATACATGGGACCATCGTGATGGCGCGCCTTGATGTACCTGTCATAGAGCGCGTAATGCTCGTCGGTGCAGTTGTCGACCAAGCGCCAGCTAACATCCTGATTCTGTTTCAGGGTGCGTTTCTGCCGCCGTGACGGCGTAAAGAGTTCCACCGGAATACGTATCGGCAGGCAGGCCTGACAGTGGGGGCAATGTGGCTTATAGATCGTCTCACCGCTACGGCGAAAACCCAAGGCCAAGAGCTTCTCAAACAGGGTGAGGTCGAGAGACTCCTCCTGCAGCACTAACAGTTGTTCCTGCTTGCCCGGCAGGTAGCTGCAGTCGAAGGTATGTGTCATACCCACCTGTATGGTGTCGGATCTAGAGTTCAATCTGCACCTCTTGTGGATGCCAGGCATCGCTGGCAACCTCGATATCGCGAAAACGCTTCAATAGGTTGATGAAATCCGCTCGCTTTAATGCCTTGGCACCCAGGGATGCCAGATGAGGATTCATGACCTGGGCATCGATCAGCCGGTATCTGTGTGATAGCAGGTGTTGATGCAGCATGGCCATGGCTGCCTTGGAGGCATTACTCTGCAGGTGAAACATGGACTCGCCGCAAAACACCTGGCCGATGGCCACCCCATACAGGCCTCCAATCAGCTTATCGCCGTCCCATACCTCAATCGAGTGGGCCTTGTTGTACTTGTGTAGCGCCTTATAGGCCTGCTGTATCTCTAAGGTGATCCAGGTACCCTCCTTGCCTTGGCGGGTGAGGGCGCAGTGCTCGATCACGCTGTTAAAGGCGCGATTGACGCTGAAGTGCCACTGACGGCGTTTGATATCGCGCTTCAGGCTGCGACTGACCTTGAGTGAACCGGGCACAAACACGGCGCGGGGGTCGGGCGACCACCAAAGGATGGGATCGTTTTCGTTAAACCAGGGGAAGATCCCCTCATAGTAGGCGTTGAGGAGGCGCTTAGGGTGTAGATCGCCGCCGATGGCCAAGAGTCCGTTTGGATCGGTCAGGGCAAACTCCGGCGAAGGGAACTTTGCCAGCTCATGATTTAAATAGGACAGTGAGTTCACAATTGAGTAAAATTAGTTATCGGCCTCTTTATAAGTTAGCGGAAAACCTCTTATGTTGAAACCTACCCCCCGCCTCTTTCGCTTTATTTGGTCAGTTTTTATCTTGCTTGCCAGCCTGGGCCTGAGTGCTGGTGTCGGTGCCGCCTACGAGCGTAATCAAGCCGTCCCCGTCGAGAAGGTAGAGTATGGTTATGTCACCTCGGTACGTAACATTACTCAGACGCAGTTAGTGGAAGATCGTAACCAGGGCTGGCGCACATTTGGCGGCGCCTTGATAGGTGGCGTCATAGGGCATCAATTTGGTGGCGGTAGCGGTCAGGACGTTGCCACAGTATTGGGGGCCCTGATAGGGGGCGGTATAGGGCACAGTGCCGGCGGCGACTATTATCAGCAACTAAAGTTGGTCGAGCTGATGATACGTTATGAAGATGGTCGGGAGGTAATGGTGATCCAGGACCTGGATCCCGGCATGATTTTCAACGTCGATGATGAGGTGCGCGTGGTCTATCTGCAGGGGGGCGTGCGAGTCGACCTGGCGATGTAGGCATCCTACTGTTATTCAACATAAAGCTAGTCGTATAAAAGCATTCAATAAAAAAGGAGCCATGGGGCTCCTTTTTTATGACGATACGTTTTATAACGATAAGCGGCTTGTTTAGAAGCCGCGAGGAAGTTGTCCTTTACCCGCCAGCTTTGCACGCCAAAGCTCTTTCGGTGTCATGCCACCAGAGGTTGATTTGCTGGCTTTCGCCTCTGCCTTAGGCTTGGCTGCTTTCGCAGGTGCGGCTTTCTTAGGTGCAGCCTTAGGTTTTTCCGCTTTTGCAGGAGCCTTAGCTGCAGGAGCTTGCTCACCTTGTTCAGCCAACATAGCTTCTAAATCACTAAAACGAAGAGACTTACCACCATCGATCTTGTACCAGCTTCCTTTCTGCTCGATGGTAACGCTCTTACCCTGCGCCTTGCTCAATGCAGCCTCGAGTGTGCTGATCACCTCTTCTTTGGTCAACTTTGACATAGTATTAACCTATTTCTTTTAATGTGTAATTGAAGGTTTGGCCTAATTTTATAGCTGAAACGCCTGAATTGTCCAATTTTCACAGAAATTCAACGTATTTCTATGAACTGAGGCCCAGATATGGCTAAACTAGGCGCTATCGTCACGGTCATTTTTTCAGCCCTTGAGCGCTGGAATGGCCAAAGTTATCTGATTCATATGAGGAGCTTAGATGAATCGCACAGCATTGACTCGATACCTCACGGAATTTCTGCAGGTAGGCAGCTACAAGGATTATGCCCCCAACGGGTTACAGGTCGAGGGCAAGGAGCGAATTAAGACGATTGTCACCGGGGTGACCGCCTGTCAGGCATTGATCGACAGGGCGGTTGAGCTAAACGCCGATGCCTTGCTGGTGCACCATGGTTTTTTCTGGAAGGGTGAGCCTGAAACCATTACTGGGATGAAGTATCGCCGCATCAAGTCGCTGATTAACAATGATATTAACCTCTATGGATATCACCTACCGCTCGATGGTCATCCTATGCTGGGGAACAACGCCGAGTTGGCGCGAGAGCTTGGGATCATAGACGCCGAGTCGGTGGAGGGGGTTGCCCAGGGGCTGGTGTGGCAGGGGCGTCTCGATGAGCCTATGGCGCCGAGTGCGTTTGCCGAGCATCTGGCCGGCGTTCTGGGTCGTCAGGCATTACACCTGGGTGAGAGCGATAAGCCGATTCATCGCCTGGCTTGGTGTAGCGGCGGGGCGCAAGACTACATAGATATCGCCGTGGATTTGGGCGTCGATGCCTTTATCAGTGGCGAGGTGTCTGAGCGCACCTTCCATAGCGCGGTCGAGCAGGATATTCACTACTTTGCTGCGGGTCATCACGCCACGGAAAGATTTGGCATCAAGGCATTGGGCGAGCATTTGGCTAACGAGTTTGGTCTGACGCATCATTTTGTGGATATCGACAATCCGGTGTAACGAATCGATTGTGAAAGCTGACTCGAGTATCTAAAAGAAAAGGCCGCTAGTTAGCGGCCTTTTTTGTGTCGTCTCGGTTGAGTCCCGAACAAGCGACTTATTTCACGCGCATGCCAGGCTGTGCGCCTTCATGTGGCTCTAGGATCCACAGATCTTTCTTACCAGGACCGGCCGCAAGCACCATGCCTTCAGACATACCGAAACGCATCTTGCGCGGCGCCAGGTTAGCGACCATAACGGTCAGCTTGCCTTCCAGATCTTCTGGGGCATAGGCAGACTTGATGCCGGCAAACACCTGCTTAGTCTCGCCACCTAGATCCAGCTGCAGCTTAAGCAGCTTGTTGGCCTCAGGCACATGCTCCGCCTTGGCGATACGGGCGATACGCAGATCTAACTTGGCGAAGTCGTCGAAGCTGATCTCTTCGCTGATAGGGTCGAGATCCAGCTGGCTCTTAGGCGCCTCGGCCACCTGCAGGTTCTCTGTCGATGCTTCTATGATGGCTTCGATGTTCTTCATCTCGACACGTTGCATCAGTGCCTTGAACGGCGCGATTTCGTGACCGCTGAGATCTTTTGCCAGGTCATCCCAGGTCAGCTCAAGTTGTAGGAAGGCCTCCACATCTTGGGCCAGCTGAGGCAGCACTGGCTTGAGGTAGGTCACCAGGATGCGGAACAGGTTCAGCGCGTTGCTACATACCTGATGGGCTTCCTCTTGCTTATCTTCCTCTTTCACCAGCTGCCATGGGGCCGCATCGGCGACAAAGGCGTTGGCGATATCGGCTAGCGCCATGATCTCACGCATCGCCTTACCAAACTCACGGGTCTCGTAAAACTCGGCGATGGCATCGGCCTTGGCGAGGAAGGTCTCGGTCAGGCTGGTGTCGGCGACCTTGGCCAGCTTGCCGTCGAAGCGCTTGCTGATGAAGCCTGCCGTGCGAGAGGCGAGGTTAACTAGCTTACCCACTAGATCTGAGTTGACGCGCTGGGCGAAGTCTTCCAGGTTGAGGTCGAGATCGTCGATACGGCTGCTGAGCTTAGCCGCATAGTAGTAACGCAGGTACTCAGGATTTAAGTTATCCAGATAGGTTCTGGCCTTGATGAATGTGCCTTTAGACTTTGACATCTTGGCGCCGTTCACCGTCACATAGCCGTGGGCATAAACGCTGTTTGGCTTACGGAACCCCGCGCCTTCTAACATGGCTGGCCAGAACAGGCTGTGGAAGTAGACGATATCTTTACCGATGAAGTGGTATACCTCGGCGGTAGAGTCTTTTGCCCAGAACTCGTCGAAGTTAAGGTCGCCGCGCTTGTTGCACAGGTTCTTGAACGAGCCCATGTAGCCGATAGGCGCATCTAGCCAGACGTAGAAGAATTTACCTGGTGCATCAGGGATCTCGAAGCCGAAGTAAGGCGCATCACGGGTAATGTCCCACTGCTGCAGGCCTTGTTCGAACCACTCGCCCAGCTTGTTGGCCATCTCTTGTTGTAAGGACCCTGAACGGGTCCACTCTTTCAACATCTCTTCGAAGGCGGGTAGGTCGAAGAAGAAGTGCTCAGTTTCTTTCATCACAGGTGTGGCACCCGATACTGCCGATTTAGGATCGATTAGATCCGTTGGGCTGTAGGTTGCGCCGCAGCTGTCACAGTTATCGCCATATTGATCCACAGACTTACACTTAGGGCAGGTGCCCTTAACGAAGCGATCCGGCAGGAACATAGACTTTTCAGGATCGAACAGCTGAGAGATGGTCTTAGACTTGATATAGCCGCCATCGCGCAGTTTCAGGTAGATCTCGCTCGCCAGCTCACGGTTCTCGTCGCTGTGGGTGCTGTGGAAATTATCGAACTGAATATTAAAGTCGGCAAAATCCTGCTGATGCTCTTTCTGTACCTGAGCGATCATCTCTTCTGGCGCCATGCCGAGCTGCTGCGCCTTAAGCATGATGGGCGTGCCGTGGGCATCGTCTGCACAGATATAGTGACATTCGTGGCCGCGTAGTTTTTGAAAACGCGCCCAGATATCGGTTTGAATATATTCAAGCATGTGACCTAAATGAATGGGGCCATTGGCGTACGGAAGTGCGCTGGTCACGAGAATTTTACGTTGTGAAGTTGCCATCTTGTCTCTAAATCAGTAAGTGCCCAAAAAGAATGGCATAGATACTAACCGATCATCGCTAAAGTTTCATCAAAAGCTGCTTTAAGTGAACTAAATCTATCCGAATATGAGGAGTTTTTCTGATACACTTAGCCAAATTTATTTTTGGAGGTAGTCGTTTTGTCTTCAGCGTCTCAGAATTATCATCTTCATGATGATCTGCTCGGTCCGGTTTTGGCTATTTTAGATGCCCATCAAGACCCCTATTTAATGCAAGGTCTGGTGAGCGCAGGTTGTGTCACCAAGCTGGATATTGAAGGCAAGCGATTGCAGCTGGGGCTGTGTTACCCCTATCCCTGCCAGAGTCAGTATCGCGATACCGTCATGGCAATCACCAATAAGCTGGCGGTGCTCGATGCCATCGATGAAGTCGAGTGCGAAATCGATTTCCAGCCAGCGGTGATTTCGGCCGGTGCGGTCGAGCCGCTACCAAACGTCAAACAGGTAATTGCCGTTGCCTCGGGTAAGGGCGGCGTGGGTAAGTCGACCACCTCGGTCAACCTGGCGCTAGCATTAGCGGCCGAAGGCGCCAAGGTGGGGATTCTCGATGCCGATATCTATGGCCCCTCGATTCCGCTCATGCTGGGCGTACCCAACTTTAACCCTGTCTCACCGGACGGCAAGATGATGACCGCCGCCGAGGCTCATGGCATCGCCGCTCAGTCTATCGGCTTTATCGTCAGTGGTGATGAAGCCGCCGTATGGCGCGGCCCTATGGCGGCCGGTGCACTGGCGCAGCTGCTTAATGAGACCCTGTGGCCAGAGCTGGATTACCTAGTGATCGACATGCCACCAGGCACAGGCGACATTCAGCTGACCCTGTCACAGAAGGTGCCGGTAAGCGGCGCCGTGGTGGTCACCACCCCGCAAGATATCGCCTTGGCCGATGCCAAGAAGGGGATCAGCATGTTCCAGAAGGTGAACATTCCTGTGCTGGGTATCGTCGAGAACATGAGTTTCCATATCTGTAGCGACTGTGGTCATAAGGAGCATCTCTTTGGTGAAGATGGCGGCCTTAAGATGGCTGCGCGCTACAATGTACCGCTTTTGGGGCAGCTACCGCTGCAACTGAATATCCGCGAGGATGTGGATAAAGGCACGCCGACCGTGGTGGCGGATGGCGAGAGCCAGGTGGCCTTGTTGTATAAGGAGATCGCCAGAAAGGTGGGGGCGCAGCTTGCCCTGAGCCAGACACAGAGTGTCGTATCTATTTCAATTTCAGATGATGAGTAAGGTTTACAAAGCATGAATTCGCAATGTGTCATAATTGGTATCGCAGGGGCATCGGCATCGGGTAAGAGCCTAATCGCGAAGACGATTTTCGAGGAGCTATGCCGTGATCTGGGTACAGATCAGATAGGGGTTATCGCCGAGGATGCCTACTATAAGGATCAGGGCCATCTGTCGATGGATCAGCGTGTCCTAACCAATTACGATCACCCAAAGGCGCTGGATCATCAGTTGCTGTGTGAACACCTTAGCGCCCTGAAAAATGGCGAGGCGGTGGAGATCCCTCAATACAGCTATACCGAGCATACCCGTATGGCCGAGACTGTCACCATGACACCTAAGAAGGTGATCATCCTCGAGGGGATCTTGCTACTGACAGATCCTAACCTGCGCGAGCAGATGGATGCCAGCGTCTTCATGGACACGCCACTGGACATCTGTTTCATGCGCCGCCTGACCCGCGATGTGGCCGAGCGTGGCCGTACCATGGAGTCTGTGATGCAGCAGTACACTCAGACAGTGCGTCCAATGTTCCTGCAATTTATCGATCCTTCTAAGCAATATGCCGATATTATCGTGCCGCGTGGTGGTAAAAACCGCATCGCAACCGATATATTAAAGGCGAGAATTCAACACCTTTTAGCAAAATAGTCGCTTGAAATGGGGAGTTAGGCTGGGATGCGTTTAACGGATTTAGAGATAGCAGCATGTTTAGAGGAGGGGAGTATTGTCATCGATCCCCGTCCCGATGCCGAGGCCATCAGTGGCGTCAGTGTCGATGTGAAACTCGGTAATCAGTTCCGCGTATTTCAAGACCATACGGCGCCCTATATCGATCTAAGCGGCCCCAGCAGCGAGGTGCAGGCGGCCCTGGATCGCGTGATGAGCGATAAGATAGTGATCCCCGAAGGGGAAGCGTTTTTCCTCCATCCCGGCGAGCTCGCACTGGCCGTCACCCATGAGAGTCTGACCCTGCCGGCCGATATTGTCGGCTGGTTGGATGGTCGTTCTTCTCTGGCAAGGTTAGGGCTCATGGTGCATGTCACGGCCCATCGCATCGATCCCGGTTGGCAGGGAAAGATAGTGCTGGAGTTCTACAACAGCGGCAAGCTGCCACTGGCCTTGAAGCCCATGATGACCATAGGCGCCCTCAACTTCGAGCGTCTAAGCTCGCCAGTGGCGCGCCCCTACAATAAGCGCAAGAGTGCTAAATACAGGGATCAGCAAGAAGCCGTTGCCAGCCGGATCAGTCAGGACAAATGATGTCGCAGACTATCTGGGTAAACGGTGAACAAGCAGCAAGTGTTTCGGCGTTCGACAGGGGACTGGCCTACGGCGATGGCCTGTTTGCCACCATGCGCTGTCGAGGCGCTGAGGTACTCTTCCTAGAGAGCCACCTGCTTCGTTTGGCCCAAGGGGCTCATCGACTTGGATTCCCGCTGCCAGATGCTGCTGCGCTGAGCGAGCAAATAACAAAGGCCTGTGAGCAGGGCGCCAAACACTTTACCCAAGATTATTGCCTCAAGTTACTCGTAAGCCGTGGCACTGGCGGACGCGGTTATATGCCGCCGCAAACGCCCACGCCAACTTGTGTGTTGTCGCTGCATGAGATCCCCGCGCATTACCGTCAGTGGCAAGCTGCTGGCATCAAGTTGCAACTAAGTCCGGTGACGCTCGGTCAGCAGCCACTGTTGGCGGGCATCAAACACCTTAATCGTCTCGAGCAGGTGCTGATCCGTACACACAAGTTAGATGACGGATTCGATGATTGGCTGGTCTGCGACACGGCCGGCAACATTATCGAGGCCTCCATGGCCAACCTCTTCTTTATAAAGGGCCGCACCATAGTTACGCCGAGTCTGGATCAGGCTGGGGTGGCTGGTGTGATGCGTGAGCAGTTGCTGCTCTGGTTTGTCGAGGCCGGGTTTTCTCTCGAGGTGCGCCGCGTAACATCCGATGAGCTCGCAGATTTTGACCATGTTCTCGCCAGCAACAGCCTGTTTGGCGCTGTGCCCGTGAACGGCATAGCTAAGCACTCATTCGGCCATAGCCCTCTGCTAACCCAATTGCTACACGATCTAAAAATAATATTATGAAAAAACTGATCATAGGCGTGCTGACCGCACTCTTTAGCCTATTAACCTTGAGCGCGATTGGCCTGTATTGGGTCTATCAGAGCGTGGTGAGTTACGGGCAGATGCCGCTCAAGCTCGAAGCCCCCGTCGAGTTTGAAGTGGTGCGTGGTACCTCCTTTTCACAGATGGCGAACGCCTTGGCACATACAGGTGCCGTGGACGAGCTTTGGAAGCTTAAGCTGCTGGTTAAGCTGCGCCCCGAGCTTGCCAAGATCCGCAGCGGTCTGTATCAACTCTCCCCCAACGACACTGTGGTTGAGCTGCTCGAAAAGCTACGTCAGGGTAAGGAGATGGTCTTCACCGTGACCCTGGTTGAAGGGCAGAGCATCAAAGAGTGGCGCGAGCAGCTCAAGCAATTACCGCGCCTGAAGTGGCAGGAGGGCGCCTTCCTGGAGGTGCTTGAGGACAATGGCGATGAGTCTAAGCTGCCCGAGGGCAAGTTCTATCCTGACACCTACCATTATGGCAATGGTGATTCGGTCAAGGTGATTTTGCAGCAGAGCTATCAGAAGATGCAGCAGGAGCTAGACAGGGCCTGGCAGGAGCGCGATCAGAGCATACCGCTAAAGAGTCCCTATGAGCTGCTGACCATGGCATCGATTATCGAAAAAGAGACGGGTAAGGCCAGCGAGCGTCCCTGGATCTCGGCGGTCTTTACCAATAGATTGCGTAAGGGGATGCGTCTACAGACAGATCCTACTGTGATCTACGGCATGGGTGAGCGTTACCAGGGCAATATTACCCGCAAAGACCTGCGCGAGCAGACGCCCTACAACACCTATCGTATTCATGGCCTGACGCCGACCCCCATAGCCGCGCCGAGCGGGGCATCCCTGATGGCGGCGGCGCGTCCGGCCGATGTCGACTACCTCTACTTCGTGTCGAAGAATGACGGCAGCCATATATTTTCTAAAACATTAACCGAGCACAACCGTGCTGTAGACAAGTATCAGAGAAATCGATGAAGCAAAACAGCGCGAAATTTATCGTTATCGAAGGATTAGAAGGGGCTGGCAAGTCGAGTGCCATCGCCCTGGTGAGAGATTTTATCGAGAAACATAACGGCGTACCGCCCGTGTGCACCCGTGAACCAGGCGGCACGCCACTGGCAGAGCGCATTAGGGATCTGGTGAAGATTGCCGACCCTAACGATCCCCTGTGTGATGAGTCAGAGTGTTTGCTCATCTATGCCGCCAGGGCGCAGCTGGTGGCCAACGTGATAAAGCCGGCTTTGGCTCAGGGTAACTGGGTGCTGGGTGACCGTCACAATCTCTCATCTCTGGCTTATCAAGGGGGTGGGCGTCAACTCATGCCACTGGTTGAGGCGGTGAGTAACGCGACCCTGAAAGATTTTAAACCCGATCTGACCCTATACTTGGATATCGATCCTCAGCTTGGCTTGCAGCGCGCCAGAGACAGGGGCGCCCTGGATAGAATCGAGCAGCAGGCGCTGAGTTTCTTCGAGCGAGCCAGGGCAACCTATTTGCAGCTGGCGGCGCGCGACGAGTCTATCGTGGTGATCGATGCCAGCCAGACGATGGCGCAGGTGCATAAAGAGATCTTGGCCGTGTTGCAACGACAAGACTGGTCATGACAATTGCGGAGTCTATGATGGATCTACCTTGGTTAACCCCGGCTCGTGAGGCTTTCTGTAGTCAGCTGATATCTGGCCAGCAGGGCCATGCCTATCTGTTGGGGATCCACCAAGGCTACGGCGGCATGCAACTTGCCAACACCTTGGCCCAGGCCAGCCTGTGTATGGCGCCGAGGGCCAATGGCGCCTGCGGCGTCTGTAAGAGCTGTCAGCTGTTTATCGCCGGTAACCATCCAGATTGCTATCAGTTGGAGGCCGACGGCAATCAGATCAAGGTAGATCAAGTCAGGGAGCTGTGTCAGAAGTTGACCGCCACCGCCCAGCAAGGGGGCAGACGGGTCGCTGTGATTAAAAACTGTGAGCGACTCAATACCGCGGCGGCCAATGCACTGTTGAAGACTTTGGAAGAGCCGGGCAGAGAGACCCTCTTGCTGCTGCAGAGTGATACCCCGAGTCGTTTGATGGCTACCATAAGCAGTCGTTGTCAGCGCCTGCATTGTCAGCTGCCGAGCCGCGAGACGGTGCAGGAGTGGCTGGCGGCGCAGTTTAGCCTAACGAGTGATGTGACCTGGTGTCTGCCGGTTGTCGGCGGCCCTGTCGATCTGCTCACCGCCTTAAATGACGGTCGCTACGAGGGCTTGATTGGCCTGAGAAAAGCCTGGGTACAAAGTTTGTCGTCTGGGCACCTGTGTGCTAACTTAACTAATATAGATGAAAAGCAAGTTTCTGATGCACTTAAGGTTTTGTATGTTGTCCTGCGACAAAAACTGGTGAAGCAGAAAAATGCTGATGCATTAATTAACATCAAGATAACAAAATTTGCAGCCAAGGTTATGGAGACGTATCATAGCCTGAGTATGATGCCTAATGTGAATTTTATGGCCGTTTTTCAGGCGTTTATCTTAGAGTATCAGTCGCTAACAACAAGTTAAAATAATATGGTCGATCTCGTGGTTAATTTTGATACATTACATCAGCTATATAGAGCCTACATGCCCTTCATACAGCCCGCGGGCCTGTTTGTGGCGACTACCGAAAGCCATTATCTGGGGCAGGAGCTCACCATCGCCTATCAACTACCGGGCTCTACCGTACGCCATGAGTTTCAGGGCCTGGTGGTGTGGATCAATCCTCTGGGGGCATCCGGTGGCCGACCAGCGGGTATCGGGGTGAAGATCATCACCGACGCCCAGACCCACAAACATCATATCGAAAACCTACTTTCCCGCGAACTGGCCTCAGGCGATTTGACCTGTACCATGTAGATAGCTATCCTTTGGCTCCTTTTGTAGTGACTTAGGATTTTTGCGTGCTTATCGATTCCCATTGCCATCTCGATCGCCTTAAGGCGGCGCCCGATCAAGATTCATTGAAGACCTTGCTGACCCAAGCCAAAGAGCGCGGCGTGGAGTATTTCCTGTGCGTCAATGTACGCCAGCAAGGTTTTGCCTCTATGCAGGCGAAAATGGCAGCCTTCGACCAGGTGTTTCTGTCGGCGGGAGTGCATCCGCTGGATGTGCAGGAGGGGCTGGATACGGCGCAGCTGCACAGCTATCTGCAAGATCCTAAGGTGGTCGCCATCGGTGAGACAGGCCTGGATTATTACTACTCGGGCGAGACCAAGACGCTACAACAGCAATGTTTCGAGCAGCAGATCGCCCTGGCGGTCGAGGTAGATAAGCCGTTGATCGTCCACACTCGTGATGCCCGTGAAGATACTATCGCCATGTTGAAAGCAGGTAACGCGGACAAGGTAGGCGGTGTACTGCACTGCTTCACCGAGAATTGGGAGATGGCCAAGGCCGCCATCGACTTGGGCTTCTATATCTCTGTGTCTGGCATAGTGACCTTTAAGAATGCCGGTGAGCTGCGCTCTGTGATCCGCAAGGTGCCAAAGGACAGGCTCCTGGTGGAAACCGATGCGCCGTATCTCGCGCCAGTGCCTCATCGCGGCGAAGAGAACCAACCTGCGTTTGTTCGGGATGTGGCGGAGTTTGTGGCCGAGCTGCGCGGCGAGAAGTATGAAGAACTGGCAGAGTATACAGGTGATAACTTCTTCAGGCTGTTCAAAGACGCGGCTAAGTTAGTGAAAGCCTAGTGGCTGTTGAGTGATACAGGTTCACGGTACTTGGCATATTTAGCGTATTAGCATATTTGGCGGCATTGAGAAATGCCGCTGAGTAAAGCGTTTAAGAAAGGCTGCGCAGAATAGGCTTATCCAACAAGCCAAGAGAAGCAGATAAAAAAAGACCCAAAACTATTCCAATTGTTCTGGGTCTAGGGGAATGGCTCTTTGCAGAGCCGTGCGCTACTGTTTGAGATTGCCTCGAATTTCATCTCAGGCTTTTAGTGTAGTCAAACTCCACCTCACTGCCGGGCTCGTCTAGGCAAATCTCAGATTAAAATGTAACAAAATGTTAATGCATGGCCACTGACGTTAATTCAGTGGCTTTTGCTTTAGCCTGCGCTAGTCGCTTGCTGATCCACTGCAATCGCCGAAGAAGAGCAGATTTTATCCCGCACCAGGTCTCTGGGCAGGCTGTTTTTAAGCTTATTGCCCAGGTGTTTCACCAGGCCTAAGTGAGCGCCCTGGTAGCTGACCAACCGCTCGCCTTGTGGCTTCTCTTTGCTGGCTAAGGCGATATCACGCCCCATCAGGTATTGAATCGCCTGAGCCTCATCAAGGGGGATGCCTCGTGAATTGTCGGCCAGCGCCATCACGGCCTCGTGTCTAGGCTTAAAGCCTTTCTTCAGGGCGTCGGCCAGCTTGAGGCCGATCCGCTGAAAACGGATCTTACCGATGAGTGGCTCGACATTAGTCGGGAACAGCCAATACTCGTCATCTCTCTGCATCAAAATCCCCTGACCATCGAGATTGATACCAAAGCTGGTATCGAAGTAGTCGCAGAGGGCCTGGCGAGACTTCTTGTCGATTGGGGCAAAAGGAAAGTTCTTCTGCTTGCGTGGCTCCTCGCTGTTTCTTGGCAACGCAGCGAGCTTGGTTAGCTTGGCGATGAAGAAGCCTTCGCTGTCGAAGATCTGCGGCCAGACATGGAGGAAGCCTTCGCTGGTGCAGGCCTTCTCGGCGCCGGGGAAGAGCTCGGCAAGGGATTCAAACTGCACCGCATCGCCATAGGTGGCCTTGAGGTGCAAACAGACGTCCTGATTTTCGCGGCGGTTGAGGGTGCAGGTGGAATAAACCAGGCTGCCACCGGGCTTGAGGGCCAGAAAGGCCGACTCGATCAGGTCGCGCTGCACGCTGGCAATGGCCTCTATCTCAGCCTCGTCCCAATGCTTGAGGGCGTCAGGGTCTTTGCGCACAGTACCTTCACCGCCGCACGGGGCGTCGAGCAATATGGCGTCGAAGCTCTCGAACAGATACTCGCCAAACACTCTGGCATCGAAGTGGGTGAGGGCGAGATTACTGGCGCCCATGCGCTGCACGTTGGCATGTAGCACCTTGACCCGGCTAGAGGAGTATTCGTTGGCGACCAACAAGCCTTGGTTGTTCATCAAGGCGGCAAGTTGAGTGGTCTTAGACCCCGGCGCCGAGGCCATATCCAGCAGGGTGAGGGAGGTCGCATCTTCTATCGGCTCGGGAAACAGTGCCTTAGGCGGCAGCATGGAGCTGGCCTCCTGAATATAAAACAGCCCCTGTATATGCTCTACCGTGTTACCCAGCTGCACCGAGTCATCCACCTTGACCCAGAAGCCGTCCTCGCACCAGGGCACAGGTTCAAATTGCCAACCTTTGGCATTCATCATGGTGATAAAGTCAGCAGTCGTTATCTTGAGGGTGTTGACCCTGATGGAGGGACGTAAAGGCTTGGCGCAATAGCTGATAAATTCATCCATCGAGAGATGATCCGGCATATCTTTCGCTATGCTATTGATAAAATTTTGATTTAGTTGAACCATAGGTAACAGAATAGAGATATCGTTAGTCGCCAGTATATCACATCCATTATCGGGCCTTGAGCAAAGCTTGGGGTGAAAGGAGTCTCGGGTGTTAAATCGCGTTTGGTTTGCCTTTTTTGTCACCGCCTTAGTCGCAATCGCCATCAGTCTGTTTCAGGGGCAGTGGCAGATCCTCTCTGCCGTGGTCGATGCCCTGTTTGCCAGTGCCAAATTAGCCGCCGAAATTGCTTTGGGGCTGATAGGCGTGCTTTCCCTATGGATGGGCTTGATGCGAGTGGGAGAGAAGGCGGGTGTGGTGGGCCTCTTTGCCCGTCTGTTTGAGCCTTTACTCAGCCGTTTGATGCCAGAGGTGCCCAGGGGACACCCCGCCTTTGGCAGCGTTACCATGAATTTGACCGCCAATGTGCTGGGGTTAGATAATGCCGCCACGCCGCTAGGGCTCAAGGCGATGCAGGATCTGCAGAGCCTGAACCCGGTGAAGAGTGTGGCTACCAATGCGCAGATCCTTTTTTTGGTGCTCAACACCTCTTCGGTCACCTTAGTGCCAGTCACCGTCTTTCTCTACCGCGCCCAGCAAGGCGCCGAGTCGCCGGCGGATATCTTTCTGCCTATCTTGCTGGCGACCACGGCCTCGACTCTGGTGGGCGTATTAGTGGTGGCCATCTATCAGCGTATCTCACTGCTCAATAGTGTTTTGCTGGGATATGCGGCCTTGATGCTGGCGGCGGTATCTGCCCTAGTATTTTATCTGGGCACTTTAACCGTTTCTGCCATAGGTGAGTTTTCGACGGCGCTTGGCAACGGCATCTTAGTGTTGCTGATCTTCAGCTTCATTCTGGTGGCAGGATTGCGTAAGGTGGCCGTTTATGATGAGTTTGTCGGCGGCGCCAAGGAGGGCTTTACGCAGGCGGTGCAGCTGATCCCTTATCTGCTTGCCATGCTACTGGCCATCGCCTTGCTACGCGCCTCGGGCGCGCTCGACTATCTGCTAGGGGTTATCGCCGCCCTGGTGAATCTGGTCGGGGGGGATACCCGGTTTGTCGATGCCTTGCCAACCGCCTTGATGAAGCCCTTCAGCGGTTCGGGCGCCCGCGCCATGATGCTGGAGACGATGCAGCATTATGGGGTCGACTCCTTTGCCGGTCGCTTAGCGGCCGTGGTGCAGGGGAGCACCGAGACCACCTTCTATGTGCTGGCGGTCTACTTCGGCGCCGTGGGAATACGTAATGGTCGTCATGCTCTGGTGTGCGGCTTAAGCGCGGACTTTGCCGGGATCTGCGCCGCGATCTGGGTCTGTTATCAGTTTTATGGTTGATCGGCGTATGCAGGCAGCAAGGCTGGCGAACTGCCAAGCGGGAATTAGTGACGTAAGTATTGCCGCTAGGGGTGATATCCTAACGGCCTTCAGTGGAAGATGTTGTGAAGCTTAGAAGCGATAGCTTACCGACAGCATTGGGCCGATAAAGCTGTAATACAGGTTATAGTCCGCCACGTTAAGCTGATCTGAGACGCTGTGTTTAAAGTCAACGTCGACCTTGTAGTAGTTAAAGGCGGCTGACATGTGCCAATTCTTGGTGATCTCAGCTTCGACACCGGCGCGGATATCGACCAGGCTGCCCTTGATATCATCGAGCTTGATGTAGAAATACTGTGCGTGAGCGTTGAACTTGAAGCCTGGGCTGAACTCATAGTCGCCATACAGGCCAACGTCCGGCAGTGGCGCCGTGACCTCTTCATCGACAAATCTTGGTGTGGCGGTCTGCGCGCATTGTTGTAGCGTCTCTCCTTTGGCACAGACACCTATGTCACCGTCAAACGCGGTCTTGATAAACATGGTGTGTACGCCCAGGGACAGGCCAAGATTGAAGTTATTCCCCTGATAGAAGTTATAACCATAGCCGAGGCGGGCGATGTCGATATTGAGGGTGGTCTCCAGACGACCGCCGGATTGAATATCGTAAACCTGATCGTCTAGGGTGACTTGAAACGGTATGGTAAGTTTCTGTACTTCGGCGTTGCGGTGCAGCTGTTTCCAGTCGAAATAGATGCTGTGACGCGAGTTGAAATGGTAGCTGGCCTCGAAAAATGGCAGAAACTGCGACTCTTCCAATGCCAAGTCTTCTTCAAAATCAAGCCTGAAATTATTACCCTGAACCGGGTTGGTGACATCCATGCTGGAGTTAGAGTTGGAGTAGAAACCGCCGATTTTTAGCATGACTTCGCTGGGTTCTACCGGTGCCGACACCGAATAGGAATTGGCAGCTCCAGCGGCGAAAACCGAAGAGCTAAAGAGACCCAAGCTAAATATGGCGACCGACTTAATCACTAACTACAACCTCTATCAACTAATAATTATTATAAGTTATTGATTTATTTAGTAAGACTTTTTTACTACGTTATCATTCTAGCAGGATATTTAAAATTGTGAATGATTTGTATCAAAAAATGTCAAGGTTGCGGCGTTTTTGTTGATATTGGGAGCTGGATTACAGAAATAAAAAGGCTCCCGATAGTGTATCGAGAGCCTGGTATTCAAGCTGGCAGCGGGTTAGAAAACCAGTGGCCAGAGGATCAGTAGCCAGGTGATACCACACAGGGCCAGGGCGATAAAGACAGCCGCCGAGGCGATATCTTTTGCCTGTCCGCTTAGGGGATGGATTTCGTGACCGATACGGTCGACCACCGCCTCGATGGCCGAGTTAAGCAACTCGACGATCAAGACTATCATCAGTGTCATGATGAGCAGGATGCGTTCAACCATAGGCACGTCTACCAGTAGTGCGACAGGCAGCATGAAGAGAACCAAGATCAACTCTTGGCGAAAGGCTGCCTCAGATTGCCAAGCAAGCTTAAGGCCTTGCATAGAGAAACCTGTCGCTCTGAAGATACGTTTAATGCCGTGGTTATTTTCCGGTTTCATAGGTGTCCATTTCGTTTGTTCGATTTTGTCAGTGTTGATTTTGTTTGTGTCGTTCTACTGTTTCAGCCTGCCTTTCTCTGATGCAGGCTGGCGAGTTACAAATTGGGCGCTAGTATAACACTCTAGTTACCTCCATAACATCTGCATGAGGGGCTTTGGGCTAAACTTAACGCTTAGCTATCATTCAGTTGCTCAAGGAGGAGCTATGTTGTGTTCTAGTCGCCCTATGGTTATTGGGAGTATTGCTTTACTCCTGAGTTGGCTCTCGCCTGCTGCAACGGCCGCTGAGTCGCTCGAGTTAATCGAGTCGTATAAGCCAGCTGAGCCGCCCAAGGCAGTAGTTGTTGAGGCTAATCAGCTGACGCCAGAACAGCTAAAAACAGAACAGCTTGAGCCTACACAACGAGTCTCGGGCCTCCAATTGGCCGGGAGTCTCGAGGCCGACCGACCTATATCAGAGTATTTGGTGAGCGAAAAGTTCGATGGCGTCAGAGGTCGCTGGACGGGAGAACGTATGCTAACCCGCTCGGGACAGGTTATTAGGCTTCCGGCTTGGTTTATCAAGGGCTTTCCCACGGAGCCCTTAGATGGCGAACTGTGGATTGCTCGCCAGCAGTTTGAGGCGATCTCAGCCCTGGTGCGTGATAAAGATGCCGACCCTGAGCGTTGGCGCGCCGTTCAATTTATGGTCTTCGATTACCCCACTATTGATAAGCCCTTTGCTGAGCGCTATGCCCTCGCCATTAAACGCTACGCAAATTTGTCACCTTTCCTGCAAATTATTCCTCAGTGGCGAATTCAAGACAGTCAGGCGCTGAACGTCGCCTTGGATGAGTGGGTGGCTCAAGGCGCCGAAGGGCTTATGCTGCATCACCAGGCTGCACACTACCTGGCCGGGCGTAACGGTGATCTGGTAAAACTCAAACGCTATCAGGATGCGGAAGCCAAGGTTATCGCTTACTTCGAGGGGAAGGGCAAGTATAGAGGAATGATGGGCGCCCTAGAGGTCGAAACAAATGAAGGCATACGTTTTAAGTTAGGCACAGGCTTTAGCGATGAGCAGCGCCAGCATCCTCCGGCCATTGGCAGCACGGTTACCTACAAGTATTATGGCCTCACCCACAATGGGGTGCCCAGGTTTGCCAGCTTTATGCGGGTACGAGAGCCCTTGTAAGAAGAATGCTAATTAAGAAAGAAAGGAAGGCTATGTCTAAGGTTAACTCTGTCCTATTTGTCTGTCTCGGGAATATCTGCCGTTCACCGACGGCCGAGGCTGTGTTTAGGGGGCTGCTCAGCGAGCGCGGCTTGTCTATCAGCTGCGATTCGGCGGGCACCTCAGCCTACCATGAGGGGGAGGGCCCTGACAGACGGGCGCGCTTGGCAGGCGAGCGCCGCGGACTCGATTTCAGCGGCATTCGCGCCAGAGGCGTGATAGATGAAGATTTTGAGCATTTCGACCTTATCCTGGCGGCCGATAAGGCAAATCTGCGCGATCTGCGTGCGCGCTGCCCGGCTCACCATCAGCATAAGTTGGCGCTGATGCTCTCTTTTCTTGGGGAGGGGGAGCGGGAGGTGCCAGATCCTTACTATGGTGGCGATGATGGCTTCGAGCAGGTGCTGGACTTACTGCAACAGAGCTGTGAAGGGCTGCTGTCACAGATTGCTAAGTAATTAAAATTAGCAGGGTTAATGAGTAGAGTTAAATTAAGCAGAGTTAGCCAAGTGGGGCCTTATAAGGTAAGGCTATAGAAGATAAAACCGCTTGCAACTGACGCCTATTGGAATAGTCCCAAGCGCATCACCTTGCAAGCGGTGTAATGTCAGTATCAGAATCGGACAGCTTAGTCGTTATGACGAACGCCGGAACGTTTCAGGCGCTCGGCCTCGATTTTGGCCTGCTTCTCTGCCTCTTTCTCGGCCAGGATGCGAGCCACTTCCGCCTTCTCTGCCTCGGCCATCTCAGGAGTCTCCAGGGACAACTGACCTATCTTACCCGAGCGGAACTCATGCAGCAGAAGCTCAGAAGCTTTGTGCAGATCGATTCTGCCACCCGGTCTCAGCGCGCCGCGCTTACGGCCGATCGCTTCGAGCAGGCCGATATCGTCATTGGGTAATTCTTTAAGCTTATAACGCTCAAGCATGGCATCGGGATAGGCCTTGAGGAAGTATTCGGCGGCGAACATGGCCACATCTTCATATTCCATAGCCGTATCTTTGATGGCGCCGGTCACCGCCAGGCGATAGCCGCTGGCCTCGTTGTCTACTTTAGGCCAGAGAATGCCCGGGGTGTCTGACAGCACGATGCCATTTTTCAGATTGATACGCTGCTGGGTCTTGGTCACCGCAGGCTCATTACCCGTTTTGGCGATGACTCTTCCTGCCAAGGTATTGATAATGGTTGATTTACCTACGTTAGGGATCCCCATGATCATGGTGCGGATATCTTTCTCTATCTTGTCGCGACTAGGCACCAGCTTACGGCAGAGTTCGGGGACCTTACGCACCTGGGCAGCCTGCAAGGTGGTGATGGCCATCGCCTTTACCCCTTGCTCTTGCTCCAGATAGTCAATCCAGCGTTGGGTGATCTCGGGATCGGCCAGATCTGACTTGTTGAGCAGTTTGATACAGGGTCTGTTACCGCGCAAACTGGTGACCATAGGGTTTTCGCTGCTGTAAGGGATACGGGCGTCGAGTACCTCGATCACTAGATCGACCTGAGGCATCACCTCTGCTATCTCTTTGCGCGCCTTGTGCATATGGCCTGGAAACCACTGAATTGCCATCTCTGTACTCTGTCTCTGTGCAAATTTGGGGAGGGATTTTACCTTGATATGGCTTAAAAATCATAAATAAAAAGCGCCCTGAGGCGCTTTTTATCTTAGTCGAGGAGGTTAGATAACGCCTAATTCTCTCAGACGCTCCATCAGATAGCTGTCGGCGGTGTAACGCTCTGACAGGACCACCTCTGGCTTAGGATGTAGGAAGAGGGGCAGGGAGATGCGCGAGCGTGTTTTGTCGGCGCCTTCTGGGTTGACCACCCTGTGGGTCGTCGATGGGAAGTAGCCGCCCGATGCTTCTTGGAGCATGTCACCTATGTTGATGATCAGGTTACCGAAATCGCTCGGTACGTCTAACCATTCGCCCGATTTGGCCTTTACCTGCAGGCCTGGCTCGTTAGCGGCCGGCAACACGGTAAGCAGGTTGATATCTTCGTGAGCCGCGGCGCGAATGGCGCCTAGCTCTTCGTCACCCGACATCGGTGGATAGTGAAGGATACGCAGCAGCGTCTTGTGGCTGTTCTCGATCATCTTAGGCAGGGCGATAGAGTAATTGACCGCCACTTCTGCCGGTGTATGAGCTTCCACCCAACCTAACAGCTCTTCTGCCAATGCATTGGCTTCCTGGTAATAGCGCAGAATGTTTTCCCTGAGGGAATCGGGGATACGGCCCCAAGGGTAAACATGGTAATACTCTTTAATGTCTTTAACCGTATGACCCTTAGCGGTTTCAGAAACATCGGCCGGGAAGAAACCGTCGTGGGTTTCTGGCTTAAATAGGTAGTCATGTTTCTCATCGCTATTGAAGAAGGCTTGCCACTCTTCATAGATGGTATCTACTAAGGCCTTGTCGATTGGGTGATTTGAGAGTACGCCAAATCCAGTTTCACGCAAGGACTCAACGAAGCGCTGGGCGCTGTCCTGAGCACGGTAATCTATTGTTTCTAATTTCATATTTTGTTTTCTTGTTATTGAACCCCGCAGGCAGTGTACCCCTGGGATCGCCTTTGGGCAATTGGGTGTGATAAAAATCACGTTTTCATTGTTTGGCCATAAGAAGAGGCTAGATCACCACTAATATTTTCATCATTAAAATCATAGGCTAGCTAATAAACAGCCGATAATTGATATAATCATGTAATAACCTACCTATTTACTAGGTCTTTTATCTGCTATTGTGAGTAGTGTGATCTTATTGACCCTAAGGGTCGTATTAGCGGTACAGGAGTGCAAGAGTCTTTAACTATGCGTGAACTAACGGAATTTGAGCGGTATGTGATTGAGAGCAAGGGGACCGAGCGCCCCTTTAGTGGCGAGTATAACCAGCATGATGCGCCTGGTGTCTATCACTGTAAGCGCTGTGATGCGCCTCTCTATCTGTCCGAGCATAAGTTTAACGCCCATTGTGGCTGGCCTGCGTTCGATGATGAGATCCCGGGGGCGGTCAAACGCTTGCCTGATGCCGATGGGCATAGGGTGGAGATAGTGTGCGCTCAGTGCGGCGCGCATTTAGGCCATGTGTTTGAGGGAGAATACCTGACAGACAAAAATTTACGCCACTGCGTAAACTCTGTCTCCATGGTATTCAAAGGTGAAGCGACGCAGCAGAGCGATGACAGTCATATTCGCTGGGCGACCATTGGCGGTGGCTGTTTCTGGTGTCTCGAGGCGGTATTTAGTCAGCTCAGAGGCGTGATAGCGGTGAAGTCTGGCTATGCGGGGGGGGATGCTTCCAGCGCTAACTACCGCGCCGTCTGCGCCGGGGATACGGGCCATGCCGAGGTGGTACAGATAGAGTTCGACAGTCATATCATCAGCTTTGAAGAGCTGCTGGAGGTCTTCTGGCAGAGCCATGATCCCACTACGCTTAATCGGCAGGGTAATGACGTGGGTACTCAGTATCGCTCGGTGATCTTTGCCCATGACGATGAGCAGATTAGGGCCGCAAGTCAGATGATATCCAGGCTGACCGAGGCGAACATCTTCGATAACCCCATAGTCACAGAGCTGGTGGCGCTGGATAACTTCTATCCCGCCGAGTCTTATCACGATGCCTACTTCGAGCAGAATGGGCAACAGCCCTACTGTCAGATGGTGGTCAAGCCCAAGGTGGATAAGATAAAAGCCCTGTTTAAGGAGCGGCTCAAGTCGGGCGGTGGATAATAAAAAAAGGCGCATGATGCGCCTTTTTTGTTGCCAAGGTTTAGCCAGCTTATTTGGAGCTGGATGCCTTAAGAATCGAGTTTGTCGTCGGCCACCTTATAGTGGGGATCTTCTATCAGGTTGACCTCTACCAAGTCGCCCGCCTTATGCAACAGCTGTTTACAGTCATGGCTGAGGTGACGTAGATGCAGTCGTTTACCCGCACTCACATAGCGCTCGGCCAGGGTGTCTATGGCTTCGAGGGCTGAGTGATCGCACACGCGAGAGTTTTGGAAATCGACAATCACATCTTGTGGATCTGTCTTGGCGTGGAACAGCTCTAAGAACTCGGCAACTGAACCGAAGAATAGCGGACCGTTTAGCTTATAGACTTTCCAGCCGTTGGCATCTTCGCTCACATCGACGTTGATGTGTTTGGCATGCTCCCAGGCAAAGACCAGCGCTGAGACGATAACGCCGACAAATACCGCAAAGGCAAGATCGGTAAACACTGTCACCACTGTCACCAGCACTATAACGAAGGCATCATGCTTAGGCACCTTACGCATCACCTTGAAGCTTGCCCACTCGAACGTGCCCAGTACCACCATAAACATCACACCAACAAGCGCGGCCAGCGGAATCATCTCGATAAGCGCCGAGCCGAACAGGATAAAGGTGAGTAGGGCAATGGCCGCCGTGATGCCCGAGAGTCTGCCGCGTCCACCCGAGTTAATGTTGATCATCGACTGACCTATCATGGCACAGCCACCCATGGCGCCGAAGAAGCCACTGGTGATGTTACCTATGCCTTGGCCGACACATTCCTTGTTGCCTTTGCCTCGGGTGCTGGTCATCTCATCGATCACCGTCAGGGTCAGCAGTGATTCGATAAGACCAACGGCCGCCAAGATAAAGGAGTAGGGCAGGATGATCGACAGCGTCTCCAGGTTAAAGGGTACAGAGGGAATGGCGAAGCTCGGCAGGTTACCGGCTATAGTCGCATGCTCGTCACCAGACATGGATTTCAAGAAATCCAGTACGTTGCGGGTATCAAGTTCGAAGTAGACCACGATGGCGGTCACCGTCAGGATCGCCGCTAATGATGACGGAAACGCCGTGGTGAGCTTAGGCAGGAAGTGGATAATCGCCATGGTGAGAGCCACTAGACCCAGCATGAGGATCAATTGATCCTGTGGCAGCCAGGTTAACACACCGTTGGCGTCGGGGACCTTAAACTGGCCAAGTTGCGCCAGAAAGATCACTATGGCCAGACCGTTCACGAAGCCTATCATTACCGGATAGGGCACGATACGGATAAATTTTCCCAGCTTAAACAGGCCACAAGTCACCTGTATCAGGCCTGCCAGCACGACCGCCGCAAAGAGGTATTGCACCCCATGTTCGCTGACCAGTGCCACCATGACAACCGCCATGGCACCCGTGGCGCCAGAGATCATGCCGGGACGACCGCCGATAAGGGCGGTGACC
The DNA here is from genome assembly GCF_019457575.1 of Shewanella alkalitolerans. Taxonomy (NCBI): domain Bacteria; kingdom Pseudomonadati; phylum Pseudomonadota; class Gammaproteobacteria; order Alteromonadales; family Shewanellaceae; genus Shewanella; species Shewanella alkalitolerans. The sequence continues at coordinate 1,786,183 of NZ_CP080422.1, forward strand.
AGTCCCATGATGAAGGCGGCGTATAGGCCGACCATAGGCTCGACACCGGCGACGAAAGCAAAAGCAACGGCTTCGGGGACCAATGCCAAGGCAACCGTGAGTCCCGACAACAGGTCGGCTCTGTGGCTGCTGGTTTTGTGACGAATAAGATCGAACATTTAGCCTCTGTTATTAATATGTTAGTTGAGTGATTTTCGGTCGCGCATACTAGCAAAATAGTGGCGCCAATAAAATAAAAAGCCATGCATTATTGCATGGCTTTTTTGACTTAAGGCTTAGTATACCTTAGGGACGTGCCATTTCCGAGTTTGCGCTGTTACCGCGTTTCGCTGGCTCGGCCGACGCTTCTTTTGCCGTGGCTTCATATTGACGTCCCGATGGGGTGTCGACGAGCGCCCTGGCTTCTACCTCAGGTTTGGTCATGGTAGAACTCACCATGGAACCAAAGCGGCTGGTGGCCTTAGGCGCAGGCTTCTCAGCCTCGTCGCTAGCCTTCTCTTCTGGCTTTTCCTCTGCTGGCGTTGCCTCAACTTTAGCCGCAGGTTTTACCTTAGCGGTTGGGGCTTGCACGGCTGCAGGCTTTGCCATAGGGGCAGAGGCGGCGCTGCTCTCTTTGGCTGCAGGCGCTTCAGTAACTGGCGCTTCAGTTTCAGCCTTAGCTTCAGCTTCGACTTCAGGCGTCTCGACTGGTGCAGTTTCTACTGCCACTGCCTCTTCGGCCTGCGCTGCGACGTCTTCCACTTGAGGAGCCGCTTCCTGGCTGGCCTTAACCTCTTCAGGTGTGCTGGTGAGATCCAGCTCCGCCTGAACTTCCTCTTTCAGACTGGCTTTCGCCTCGCCTGCCAGTGGTAGGCTCTGCTGAGTTTCTTCTACAGAGGTTTCCTCTTCAGAAGCGACTTTGGCCTTAGGTGCACGACGTCTTGACTTAGGCTTGCTCTCTTCTTGAGTAGCTTCTTCAGCGGGTGCTTCCTCGGTGACTGTGGTTTCGGTGACAGTCGTTTCGGCGACTGTAGCTGCTTCGTCAGCCTCTTGCTTAACCGCTTCTTGCTCAGTCGCAGGCGCCTGTACTTCGCTAACGGCTTCAACAACGCTGCCTTCTTGTTCTAGCTGCTCACCCAGCAGAGGCGCAGTTTCCACCTCGTTTGGAATGAAGGCGGGCTCGCCATTGTTAACTTCACCATTGCCTTCTTCATCGCGGCGACGACGTTGACCGGCGGCGCGCAGATGACGTGGGCTACGACGACTACGACGTTGGCCTTCTCTTGGCTCGCGTTTGCCTTCCGACTCACCCTCTTGCTGTTGAGCACTAGCCTCTTCAGCTTGAGCTTCGTCTGCATGCGCTTCGACTTGTGCTGTCACTTCGGTATCGACTGCTGCTTGAGGCTCGTTTGCGGCTTGAGTCTCGACAGCTGGCTGCTCGCTGGCTGTGTCTTCAGCGGCGACTTGCTCGGCTTGAGTCTCTTCCTCTAGCTTGTCGGCTTTATCCTGCTTAGGCTTACTCTTACGTGGCTGACGCTTCTGACGCTGCGGCTTATCGTCTGCAGTGGCTTCTGCGGCTGGCACTTGTACCTGCTCGTCGTTTGCCTTCTCGGCAACCTCGACGGCGAGTGCGGCCTCATCGGCGAGCTGCTGCTCAGACTGCACACGTACCTTGCGGCGCATGTTGCGGCGTTGACGACGCTCGCGAGCGGCTTCTTGCTTTGGCTGTTGCGCTTGGCTTTCTGTGTCTTTGCTCTGACTCTGCGGCTTGTCATCACGGTCACGCTTTTGGCGTTTCTCGTTACGGCTCTTCGCACTGCGGCTATCCGCGTCATCAGGCTTGGCACTACGGCTGCGCTTGTTGTCGGTCTCTTTGCCTTCGTCGCGGCTCTTACGTGTATCGTTGCGACGGTTGTTGCGACGAGTGTTACGGTTTTGCGCGTTGCGACGAGGCTGCTCTTTCTTGACCTCTTCCTTTGGCTGCTCTGGCTCACCACCAAACAGCTTGCCGATGGCGGCAAATAGCTTGGCGATCAAACCTGGCTCTTGAGCCTTTTCAGCTGGCTTGGCTGGTGCGGGAGCCGCCTGGGTTGGCGCATCCTTAACCGGCGTCGAGAAGCCTTTCAGTGCTGGCTCAGGTGATGCGGCGCGCTCTAGTTTGCGCGGCTCGTAGAGCTTAGACTCAGGCTGCTCGAGCAGCTTGTAGCTTGACTCGCTGATCTGATCGTCTTTGCGGTGACGGGTCACACGGTAGTCAGGTGTCGTCATGTTTGGATCAGGGATCACGTAGACTTCAACATCATGACGCTGCTCAGTGATACGAATGGCTTTACGCTTCTCGTTGAGCAGGAAGGCGGCAACATCGACAGGGACGATCGCTTCAATCTGAGAGGTGTTCTCTTTGATCGCTTCCTCTTCCATCAGACGCAGGATAGAGAGCGCCAGTGACTCGGTACCACGGATGGTGCCCTGACCATGACAGCGTGGACACAGGTGCGCTGCAGACTCTTCCAGTGACGGACGCAGACGCTGACGCGACATCTCCATCAGACCGAAGCGAGAGATGCGTCCTAGTTGCACACGGGCTCTGTCGTGATGCACGGCGTCGCGCATTCTGTTTTCGACTTCGCGTTGGTGTCTGACCGGTGTCATGTCGATGAAGTCGATAACGACCAGGCCGCCCAAGTCACGCAGACGCAGCTGACGGGCAATCTCGTCGGCCGCTTCAAGGTTGGTATTGAGCGCAGTTTCTTCGATATCGCCGCCCTTAGTGGCGCGGGCCGAGTTGATATCGATTGAGGTCAGTGCTTCGGTTGGATCGATAACGATAGAACCGCCAGAAGGAAGACGCACTTCACGCTGGAAGGCCGATTCGATCTGAGTTTCAATCTGGAAATGGGTAAACAGCGGTACTTCCGCCTCGTAGCGCTTGATACGATCGACAAAGTCTGGACGTACCAAAGCCACGTGTTGTTTGGCCTGTTCGTAGATACGCTGATGGTCGATCAGGACTTCGCCTACGTCGCGGCGCAGGTAGTCACGGATGGCGCGTACGATAACGTTACTTTCCTGATGGATCAGGAAAGGTGCAGGGCGGTTTTGCGCCGCTTCTTCGATGGCAGCCCAGTGGTGCTGAAGAACCTTAAGGTCCCATTTCAGCTCGGCTGCGTCTTTACCTACACCGGCGGTGCGCACGATAAGCCCCATGCCTTGTGGCACTTCTAGCTCTGACATGGCCGCTTTTAGCTCGGTACGCTCATCACCTTCGATTCGGCGAGAGATACCGCCGGCGCGAGGGTTGTTTGGCATAAGCACCAGGTAAGAGCCTGCTAGACTGATGAAGGTGGTCAGGGCCGCGCCCTTGTTGCCACGCTCTTCTTTGTCAATCTGTACTATGACTTCCTGACCTTCTTTAACCACCTCTTTGATGTTAGGACGGCCTTGGAAAGAGTAACCTTTAGGGAAGTATTCGCGTGCAATTTCTTTGAGGGGAAGGAAACCATGACGCTCGGCGCCATAGTCGACGAAAGCCGCTTCGAGAGAGGGTTCTACGCGGGTGATTTTACCCTTGTAGATGTTGGCTTTCTTCTGCTCGTGACCAGGACTCTCAATGTCGAGATCGTACAGTTGTTGCCCATCAACGAGGGCAACGCGCAACTCTTCAGATTGAGTCGCATTAATTAACATCCGTTTCATGATGACGTATTTCTTCTTAAAATAAGGTCATCAAACGTAGCTGTTGTCGATGCATTACGGGCCCAGAATGGTAAGTGGAGCCTCACGGCTTGGGTCTGGGCTAGGGTGCGCAATCTCTGTAAGACGCAATCGCTGCGTGTCGCACCCTATTTATGGCTTATTTTTTAAAATCGCTAAAAACAAGGAATTCGTTGTTAAACGTCAACCAACCCCATAAATTCTAATGTACTTTCCGGTAATGCCAAAATCGATAAGTGCTCGTCTGACGACAAGTTAATAGTAAACTTCGAAATTTGGGGGCGCTATTCTTAGAGAAACCACGTTGAAATGTGGCATTGATACTGTGTTTAGTCGTTTAAACTCGTTTTCTCGGTTTATTTTTATCCAACGACTTGTAAGTCAATCACTTACTACTCAGTAAAAATGGCTTTTAGTCTCCGCTCTTCGCGCCTGCATTGGGGGATTTGTGAACACTTTATTCACTATTTATCCCCATTGGCGTGGCAAATATAGCAACAATCCTGAAAATCAGCAAATGGAAAGGCACAAAACTTGTTATCTGATGTACAATGTGCAGCTTGAAAGAGACAAGGCGTAGCATGAACAATCAACAAGCGTTAAATAAAGTCGAACTGGTAACGATCGACGAGGATAACCTTGGCCAGCGAATCGATAATTTTCTGGTCACTAAACTGAAAGGCGTCCCCAAGAGCATGATCTACCGTATCGTGCGTAAGGGCGAGGTGCGCGTTAACAAGAAGCGGATCAAGCCCGAATATAAGCTGCAAGACGGTGATGTAGTGCGAATCCCGCCTGTTCGCGTCTCCGCCAGCGAGGACAAGCCAGGCCCAAGTGCCAAGTTGACTAAGGTGTCGCAGCTTGAGGGGCGCATCCTGTTTGAAGACAAGGCCATCATAGTGCTTAACAAGCCCGCAGGCATTGCTGTGCATGGTGGCAGTGGCGTGGATTTCGGTGTGATTGAGGCGATGCGCTCGCTTAGACCGCAGCAGAAGTTTCTTGAATTAGTCCACCGCTTAGATAAGGAAACTTCGGGCGTCTTGTTGATCGCCAAGAAGCGCAGCGCGCTTAAACACCTGCATGATCAGCTGCGTTACAAGAAGATGCAGAAGGACTACATGGCCTTGGTTCGTGGAGAGTGGCAAAATCATGACAAGGTGATCAATGCGCCGCTGTTGAAACTCACCCTTAAATCGGGCGAGCGTATCGTGCGGGTCAACCAGGAGGGTAAACCCTCGGAAACCCGTTTTAAGATAATGCAGCGTTATCAAGGTGCCACCCTGGTGCAGGCCAGTCCGGTTACCGGACGTACTCATCAGATCCGTGTGCATTGCCAGTATGCCGGACACCCCATCGCCTGTGACGAGAAATACAGCGAGCAGAAGTTCGATGATGCCATGCGCGAGTTGGGCCTTAATCGTCTCTTTCTCCATGCCGCCCAGCTTAAATTTACCCATCCAGTGACCGAAGAGGTGATGCAGGTGAAGGCGCCACTGGATAAGGCACTACAAGACTTGTTGAATAAATTGGATAAGGCATGAAACGTTACGATTTAGTGATATTCGACTGGGATGGCACTCTGATGGACTCGGTCAGCAAGATAGTGGCCTGCATGCAGCAGACCGCCAGGGAGCTGAGCATGATGGTGCCGAGCGAGCAAGCAATTCGCGACATTATAGGTCTGTCGATGAATGAAGCGCTAAATGTGCTGCATCCGAGCGCCTGCGAGCAGACCCGTCAGAATATGGTTAGCGTGTATCGCCAGCAGTATCTGCAGCTTAATCAAACCCCGAGCCCAGTGTTTGACGGCGCCGAGCAGCTACTCCTGTCCCTCAAGGCGTCCGGGCATCAACTGGCAGTGGCCACCGGCAAGGCCCGCGCCGGGTTAGACAGGGTGCTCAATGAGACAGGTTTTCATCAGCACTTTGTGGCCAGTCGCTGCGCCGATGAAGCAAAGAGTAAGCCTCACCCGCAGATGTTGCACGAGCTGCTCTCACTGCTCGATGTTGCTCCCGAGAAGGCGGTGATGATTGGCGATTCGGTGCACGATCTCAACATGGCCAGCAATGCGGGAATCGATGGCATAGGAGTGAGTTATGGCGCCCATTCGGCGTTGAAGCTGCAAGAAGCCAACCCTGTCGCCATCGCCGAGCATCCGCTGGCGCTGCTACCACTCATCACTGGCGAGCCTCATTAAGCCGCTTACGGCGCTTGTTGCGGTACATTGATTTGTCCGCCAGACAGATAAGCGCCGAGACATCTCTCTGATCCGGCTCGACCCAGTGACAGCCGATACTTGCAGCAAGCCTAAGATGATCTCCCTCATGCTTAATGCCTTCGTCAAGCATCTGATTAAGGCTTAGGCAGAGACCGGAGAGGGCGCGGCTTTTGTCGCTCTCATCCTGAGCATCGAAGCTATGTAAAATGATAAACTCGTCGCCGCCAATCCGCGCCACCATCTCAGCCTCGGGGCATACCTTTCTTAAGATCTCGGCAACCTTCTGCAGTACCTTGTCGCCAACCAGGTGGTTGTAGTTGTCGTTGATCAGCTTGAAATCATCCAGATCCAGATAGAGCACGGCCAAATCTGCTTGGCTTTGGGGCTGACTAGAGAGCAGCTCGGCGAAGTGATTAAACAACGCCAGACGATTAGGCAGCTGGGTCAGCGAGTCATGAAAGGCCAGATATTCACTTTGCTCTTTTGCCTTATGCAGCTCGGTAATGTTATGAGCCGAGACTATGACCCCGCTTATCTGGCCATTTTCATCCTGGTGCGGGTTGTGATGGACGTTGAGGTATTGCGGCTCGGACACTGAAGGGGGATGGATGCGGGTCTGGGTGTTGATCGATTCCCCGGCGAAGGATCTGTCTAGCAGTGGCTTGAGGTGAGTCTCGAATATCGCCTTGCCGTGGATCTCGCTGGCATGTTTACCGATGATCTCACTTGCATCACAGTTCAGCAGGTGCTCATAGCCTTTAGACACCACATGATAGCGATAGTCGAGGCCGACGAAGGACATCATGTGGTGGGTCGATGCGATCATCTCCTTGTGCATTGACAATTCCCTCGACATCAGCAGGCGCTTGTACTCGATACCGATTCGCTGGGCGAGTAGCCGGAAAAACTCCCGTGACTTAGTGTTTTCCCGCTGGGGGAGGGTATCCATGACTAAGATATGCCCAATCGGGCCGCCTTCGTCGTCCAGGATCAACTCGGCCTGGTAGCTGACTGCGCCGAGATCTTTGATGAGCTGAAAGTCGGGAAAGCGCTGCTGCAGATCATTTGCATACAAGAGATGGGTATTGGGATAGCGCATCTGATAGATGGCTTCACAGGGGGAACCCATAAGATCGAATTCAAATCCGGGAATGGTTTGTTTCACGTCGCAAAAAGCGACCACCTCTATTTTCCCGCGATGAATCGAGGGGCGGGCGAAGGCCGCCCAGCGACACTGAGTCACCAGCGCGAGTGCTTTTAGGGCTCGCTGAAAAAATCGCTCGTCGATACAGGGGGCGGCGAGCAAGGCAAGCGCTTCTTCGAGATCGGTCATAATAACTAACCACCCAAATGCAATTGACTTCCTTGTCGCTAAGTTATTGGCGTATGAAAATCTTAAACTTCAAAGTAGCTAGTTTTTATCCGTTTGTGAAGCCTGGATTTAGTGAATAAAACTAAACATGCTTGATTGTGTGGAGCGAATGCCTAACGGTGGGCTGCGGTAAGGCGTTGCGAAGGCCTTTGTCCTGGATTTGAATCTGCCAACCGTGGTGAAACCGGTTGGCACATACGTTCTGGTGAATACCTACTTGTGAACAAGTGCTGGTGAATAGTGCTAGTGATTAAGGTCTGACGATTCACTATCAGCTATTAGCGGACGAGCTTTATTTCGTCGCCGGCGCCAAGATGTCCACCCCTTGCTTAAGCAACATCTGGGTGAGGGCGATCAGAGGCAAGCCAACCAGAGTATTGGGGTCCCGTCCCTCGAGTCGCTCAAACAGGGCGATGCCCAGGCCTTCAGATTTGAAGCTGCCCGCGCAGTAGAGCGGCTGCTCGGTGTCGACATAGTATTTGATCTGTTCAGTCGTTAGCGCCCTGAAGTGTACGATGAAGGTTTCGCAGATCACCTCGCTCGTCTCATCGGCCACGTTAAACAGCGCAAGGCCGGTATAGAAGGTGATGGATTTACCTGAGACGCGCTCGAGCTGTGCAATGGCGTTGGCACGAGTCAGCGGCTTACCTATGATGTCGCCATCGACCACGGCGACTTGATCTGAGCCTATGATGAGCCCGCTCTGACGGCCCACTGCTCCCGCCTTGGCCTTGGCTAATGCCAGGCGTGTTACCAGTTGCTGAGCCGATTCGCCTGCAATCGGGGTCTCGTCGACCTCTGGGGCGCAGGTATCAAACTCGATAGCGAGTTTTTGAAGCAGAGACTGACGAAATACCGAGGTGGAGGCGAGTATGATAGGTGGGGTCATGGTTTAACCTTTTTATCTGTTATCTGTTATCTGCTATCTGTTATCTATTGCGGAGCAAAGCTTTATGTAAGTGGCGGCTATAATAAGCCATCTTGGGTAAAAATGCAGAATAGAGTCGTGTAGAAGACGAAATGGGCGAGTAAAGTTTTCACCAATAGGCACAAAAATGAATGCATGCTTAGACCGACAAGCAAGGTGCGGACTATATTTAGGCAAGGGTAATAAAAAGAGGCGACTAAGGCCGCGCGAATGCTTCTATTTTAAGCGTGCGGGGCTTGAGTATCCATTGGCCCTTGGGTAAAATTTTCACTCCAACAATTTTTGAATTATTGATGGGTTTTATCGCTTTCGTTAACGGGATCGATAAAGGAGATAAATTTTCCTTTGACTCAAGGTAATTCAAACTATAATATGCGCGCCTTATGCAAACAGTAAAGATACCGGTTTCAATTGATCCTATACGCGCAGCGGCCAGCAAGCTTTCTTATGAAGGCATTGTACCCGGTGTGCAGCTAAAGCGATTAAATGAGTTATGTGCCGGCGACTGTTCCGATGTGGCAGTGTCGCTTGAATGTGGTGTAGATATACAGGGGATAGTCTACCTGAAAGGGAAGGCTGTGACGGAGCTCACTCTGATATGTCAACGTTGCATGACGCTTTTTACCACTGAGGTTACGGTCGACTTTTGTTTTAGCCCTTGCGGGTCTGAGGCAGAAATCGATGAGCTCCCGGATGCGTATGACCCTATTGAGTGCAATGAGATAGGTGAGATTCGTCTGCATCAATTGATTGAAGATGAATTGATAGTAGCTATGCCTTTGATTCCGATGCATGCAGAAGAAAGCTGCAGCAAAGGCGATCAGGATGTAGTAGTAGGCGAGATTGAACCCGCTCAAGAGGAGCGTCCAAATCCGTTTGCAGTGTTAGAAAAACTGAAGAGCAAGTAATCTAGGAGACAGGTCAAATGGCTGTACAACAGAATAAAAAATCTCGTTCAAAGCGCGGTATGCGCCGTTCACACGACGCGTTGAGCACTGCTCAACTGTCAGTTGATGCAACGAGTGGTGAACTACACCGTCGTCACAACGTGACTGCAGACGGTTACTACCGTGGTCAAAAGGTTATCAACAAGTAATCTGTTGATTGCCGATGACTAATCTGACGCTTGCGTTAGATGCGATGGGGGGCGACTTTGGCCCCCGCATCACAGTGCCTGCAACCCTGCAGGCACTTCGCTTATACCCCTTCTTACACGTCATCATGGTGGGTGACAGGTCGCAAATCGAACCTCTACTAAGCCACCTTGAATCTGATTTACTCTCGCGTATTGAACTCGTGCACACCACAGAAGTGGTGAAGATGTGCGATAGACCCGTGCATGCGCTGCGCAACTGCAAGCAAAGTTCTATGCGTCTGGCGATCGAGCTGGTACGAGACAAGAAGGCGCAGGCCTGTTTAAGCGCGGGTAATACCGGGGCCCTGATGGCCATCTCCAAGGTGTTACTCAAGACGCTTCCCGGCATAGATAGACCCGCCCTAGTTAGCTGCTTACCGGCAGTCAATCATAAACCCGTGTATCTGCTCGATCTCGGTGCCAACGTATCCTGCTGCTCGGAAACCCTGTTTCAGTTTGCGGTGATGGGCTCTGTTCTGTGTGAGGCGGTGGATAAGAATCCAGCCCCAAAGGTGGCCCTGCTCAACGTGGGCATCGAAGAGATCAAGGGTAACGATCAGGTACAGCAGGCGGGGCAACTACTGCAACAGAGTCCGCAGCTCAATTACGCCGGATTTATTGAAGGCGATGACATCTATTCGGGTAATGTCGACGTCATCGTCTGTGACGGTTTCGTTGGCAACATTACCCTGAAAACCTCAGAGGGGATCGCAAGGCTCCTCGTCCATCAGTTGAAGAAAGGCTTAACTCAAGGCTTTTTTGTACGATTACTGGCCAAGTTAATCGCCCCGCGCATTAATAGTGTTTTAAATCAGATGAACCCCGACCACTATAACGGAGCAAGTCTGATAGGATTGCGCGGAATTGTAGTAAAAAGTCATGGAAGTGCGGATGAATCTGCCTATTTACAAGCAATTAGTTTGGCAGTGACCGAAGCACAACGTCGACTCCCCAAGATGATCGAAGAGCGTCTTGAGTCGATCCTTTTAGACATAAATAACTGATATCTCCTTATGCATACAAAAATTCTCGGAACTGGTAGTTATTTGCCAGCGCAAGTCCGTAGCAATCAAGATCTGGAAAAGATGGTGGATACCAGTGACCAGTGGATTGTTGAACGTACCGGTATTTCAGAGCGCAGAATAGCCGCCGAAGACGAATCAGTATCAACCATGGGCTACGCCGCTGCCGTGCGCGCCCTGGAAATGGCTGGGGTAGACCCTAGCGAGCTGGATATGATCGTATGTGGCACCACGAGCGCCAATAACGCCTTTCCTGCCGCGGCCTGTGAAATTCAGGCGATGCTGGGCGTGCATACCATTCCGGCCTTCGATGTCGCCGCCGCCTGCTCTGGCTTTGTCTACGCGTTATCGGTTGCCGATCAGTTTGTGAAGACGGGCGCCGCCAAGAAAGTCTTGGTGATTGGCGCCGATGTCCTGTCACGTCTGTGTGAGCCTGAAGATCGCACCACCATCATTTTGTTCGGTGATGGCGCCGGGGCCGCCGTTGTGGGCGCGTCAGAAGAGCCGGGTATCATCTCAACCCATATCTACGCCGATGGCCGTCAAGGCGATCTGCTCAAATGTTCCTTCCCGCCAAGAGCCAGTGAGTCTTCAGAGGCCGTCGGCTATATGACGATGAAGGGCAACGATGTCTTCAAGGTCGCCGTGACTCAGCTTTCCCATGTGGTCACAGAGACGCTACGCATCAACCAGATTGATAAATCTGAGATCGACTGGTTGGTGCCTCATCAGGCGAATTTCCGCATCATCAAGGCGACCGCCAAGAAGCTCGACATGAGCCTGGACAAGGTGGTATTGACCCTGGCCAAACATGGTAATACTTCGGCCGCCTCTGTGCCTATCGCCCTGGATGAGGCGGTGCGCGACGGACGTATTCAACGTGGTCAGCTTCTGCTTCTCGAAGCCTTCGGTGCCGGATTTGCCTGGGGCAGCGCGCTCGTTCGTTTTTAGTCGATTTTAGTACTAGAATACATTGATTTAGTAAAGGTATATAAAAATGGAAAAGATTGCTTATGTCTTCCCTGGGCAAGGTTCTCAGGCCGTAGGCATGTTGGCCGACCTGGCGGCGGAACATGAAGTCGTCGGTCAAACCTTCGCCGAAGCGAGCGAAGTGTTAGGCTATGATCTGTGGCAACTGGTACAAGAGGGACCTGCCGAGTCTCTGAATCAGACCGATAAGACCCAGCCTGCATTGCTTACCGCAAGCGTCGCCATCTGGCGAGCGATCCAAGCCACTTCTGCGTCTAAGCCAGCCCTGCTTGCCGGCCACAGCCTAGGTGAGTACTCGGCGCTGGTGTGCGCCGGTGTTATCGATTTTAAAGACGCTGTTAAATTGGTTGAGCTACGTGGTCAGCTGATGCAACAGGCTGTGCCTGCTGGCACTGGCGCCATGTTTGCGATTATCGGTCTGGATAACGACGGCATCGCTAAGGCCTGTGAAGAGGCGGCCCAGGGTGAGGTGGTTGCACCGGTTAACTTTAACAGCCCTGGTCAAGTGGTCATCGCTGGTGAGAAAGCGGCGGTTGAGCGTGCGGCAGATGCCTGTAAAGCGGTCGGTGCCAAGATGGCCGTTGCCTTGCCTGTGAGCGTGCCGTCTCACTGTCAATTGATGAAGCCTGCGGCGGATGAACTAGCCAAGGCCCTGGACGCGCTAAGCTTCAGTGCGCCTAGCATTCCTGTTGTCAACAACGTCGATGTCGCCACGCCTGAGTCAGTTGAAGCCATTAAAGATGCCCTAGTGCGTCAGCTTTACTGCCCGGTCAGATGGTCTGAGACCGTTGAGAAGATGGCCGCTGAGGGCGTCAGCCAGCTGGTTGAAGTGGGCCCTGGTAAGGTACTTACCGGGTTAGCGAAAAGAATTAATAAATCGCTGAGCGCGAAAGTGGCGAACGATCCCGCCTCTGTTGCCGCGCTGAGTGAATAAGGAGCAATAGATGAGTTTCAATCTAGATTTAACCGGCAAGGTTGCCTTGGTAACTGGTGCTAGCCGCGGTATTGGCCGTGCGGTTGCAGAAACATTGGTTGAGGCCGGTGCGCTGGTTATCGGCACTGCGACCAGCGAGCGCGGCGCAGCCGCTATCCAGGAATATCTGGGTGATAAAGGTCATGGATTAGTATTAAATGTCACCGACGGTGAGTCAATTGACCATTTATTTGCCTCGATCAAAGAAAAAGTCGGTGAAGTTGATATTCTGGTAAACAATGCGGGTATCACGCGCGACAATCTCTTGATGCGTATGAAGGAAGATGAGTGGACGGATATCATAGATACCAACCTGACCTCTCTCTATCGCACCTCTAAGCAGGTGTTACGTGCAATGATGAAGAAGCGCAGTGGCCGTATTATTAACATTGGCTCTGTTGTAGGCACAATGGGCAATGCAGGTCAGACAAACTATTGCGCAGCTAAGGCTGGTTTGATTGGATTTACAAAATCTCTTGCAAGAGAGGTTGCATCTCGTCAAATAACAGTGAATGCTATTGCTCCTGGGTTTATCCAGACCGATATGACGGATGAGCTGACGGAAGAGCAGCAAAAAGGTATTATGTCACAAGTTCCTATGGAAAGACTGGGACAGCCGCAAGAGATTGCAAATGCTGTACTGTTTTTAGCATCGGATTCAGCGGCTTACATTACAGGGGAAACTCTGCATGTAAACGGCGGCATGTACATGGTTTAAACGTCGGTTATAACAACTGACTGATTTTGATTGATTTTTGGCGTAGACTTACGTAGGTTTTGTGGTTAGACCACAAAAGTTAAGCTTGCATTGTGTGCCAAATTGAATAAACTACTCGCAATCTTACGCAAGTGCGTAATTTGAATAGGAAAGAAAACTAATGAGCAACATCGAAGAACGTGTAAAGAAAATCATTATCGAGCAACTGGGCGTTAAAGAAGAAGACGTAAAACCAGCAGCATCTTTCGTTGACGACCTAGGTGCAGATTCTCTGGACACCGTTGAGTTGGTAATGGCTCTAGAAGAAGAGTTTGACACTGAGATCCCTGATGAAGAAGCTGAAAAGATCACTACTGTTCAAGCAGCGATCGATTACGTTTCTAAGAATCAGTAATACTGAATTCTCTAAAACAGGCGGCAATTATGCCGCCTGTTTTTGTTTGAGGGCTAGCAGCAGGAGAGGGCAGATGCCCGCCTGAGTTTCCTGTGCTATAACCTAATAAGCCTTGTTTTTCCGGTCTCCTTTGAGGCCTCCCATCTCATTCTAGTGAAAGGTGAAAACGTGTCTAAACGTCGTGTAGTCGTCACAGGTATTGGTCTTGTTACCCCTGTGGGCAATACCGTAGAGGCGTCCTGGAAAGCCCTGCTTGCAGGACAGAGCGGTATCGCACCAATAACCAAATTTGATGCCAGCGAGTTCTCTACTCGTTTCAGCGGCTCGGTCAAAGATTTTGACGTAGAGCAGTACCTGCCGAAGAAAGAAGCCCGCAAGATGGATCTCTTCATCCAATACGGCATGGCCGCAGGTATTCAGGCGATCGAAGATGCCGGTTTGAATATGGAAGTGGAAGATCCCACCCGTGTCGGTACAGCTATCGGCGCCGGTATGGGCGGTATGCCGCTGATCGAGGCGGCTCACTCAGCCTTGTTGAAGGGCGGTCCTCGCAAGATCTCGCCATTTTTCGTGCCAAGCACCATCATCAACATGATTGCGGGTCACCTGTCGATCAAGTACGGCATGACAGGCCCTAACTTTGCGGTCACAACCGCCTGTACTACCGGCGTACATAACATCGGCTTTGCCGCACGCACCATAGCTTACGGCGATGCCGATGTGATGATTGCCGGTGGCGCAGAAGATGTGACCTGTCCGCTGGCCGTCGGCGGCTTCGGTTCGGCCAAGGCGCTGTCGACCCGTAACGAAGATCCTGTCGCCGCAAGTCGCCCTTGGGACAAAGACAGAGATGGTTTTGTCATCGGTGATGGCGCCGGCATCATGGTGATGGAAGAGTATGAGCACGCTAAGGCGCGCGGTGCGACCATCTATGGTGAGCTAGTTGGCTTTGGTATGAGCGGCGACGCCTTCCATATGACCTCGCCACCGGCCGATGGAGCTGGCGCTGCCCTGGCGATGGAAAACGCCATCAAAGATGCAGCTATCGACAAGCAGCTCGTGGGTTACATTAATGCCCACGGTACCTCAACACCTGCAGGCGACAAGGCCGAGGCCTCTGCGGTGAAGAGTGTGTTTGGCGACCATGCCTACAACCTGCTGGTCAGCTCGACCAAGTCGATGACAGGCCACCTGCTCGGCGCGGCCGGTGCAGTTGAGGCGATCATCACCTTGCTTGCTCTGCGCGATCAGATGATCCCGCCGACCATCAACCTGGATAACCCAGACGAAGGTTGCGATCTCGATTTCGTGCCCCACACGGCACGTAGTCACGCGTTCGATTACGCCCTGTGCAATTCGTTCGGCTTTGGCGGCACTAATGGCTCACTGCTGTTTAAACGTGGCGAGTAAGCCTCCGTTTTTAAGTAAAAAAGCACCTTAATGGTGCTTTTTTTATGTTTGAATTAAGGCGAAATGGCGCCGGGATGAAGCTTAATTCATCTCTCTTGGCAGCGACTATATCTGGGCGGATAATCTGGCTCTGTTAACTTCACTCTGATGGTGTCAAAGTGTTAAATCCTGTCGTTGTTCCGTTAATGCCCTTGGTTGGTCTACTCACCGCTAACCTCAATGAACTCATTCGTGGTGAGCATTCCTTTAGTCTGCCTGTAGGCCTCAAGACTTTCATCCTTGCCTCTGCGGCCTTTGCTACTGTGTGGTTTGCGCTGCTGGTCACCGCCATCTATAGCGGCGGAGAGACCAACCTAGCCGCCGGCGTCGAGGTACTTGTGCTGTTCCTGCTGGGGATCGGCCTGTATCGTTTCGTCAAGGTTTCAAGCATTTTTGGCGAGCAAGCCCTGCTTTGGCTGTTTCGCCTGAGCCTACCGCTGATCCTTGCGGCCTGTCTTGCGGTGATCAATTGGGGATAATTGCGCTAATCGCATGATTCTTAGTTACTATCGCCAAGGTATTTGCAGTACACTTTAGTTTTAATCAATGAGATAAGGTGGCTGTGATGGCGGGACAAGATAGAGAGATCACCCTGCGATTTTTGGCCGAGCCGGCCGATGTAAACTTCGGTGGCAAGGTCCACGGTGGCGCGGTCATGAAATGGATCGATTTAGCCGCCTATGCCTGCGCGGCGGGGTGGAGCGGTAAGTACTGCATCACCGCCTACGCCGGGGGGATACGTTTCGTCAAACCCATTCATGTGGGCAATATCGTCGAGGTGGGAGCCAAGGTGATCTATACAGGTCGCACCTCGATGCACCTGGGGATAGACGTGAAGGCGGGCGACCCCAAACATCCAGAGCGACATCTTACCACCCATTGTATCGTGATCATGGTGGCGGTGGACGATTCTGGTCAACCCTCTCCAGTACCCGAGTGGGTTCCGGTCACCGAGTCGGATAAGGTGATGCGCGACTCTGCCATCCGCCTGATGGAGATGCGTAAGAAGATCGGCGCCGAGATGGAGGCCCACCTCAAGCCTTAGGCTTTGGTCTTTTATTATTGTCTATGACCTTAACTTCAACTCCCGCTTCTTCTGCTAGCACGGGCGAGAATCCCTATTTTCTCGCCCTGGACTATGGCACCCAGAGCGTTAGGGCCTTAGTGTTCGACCGCCAGGGGCAGCTAGTGGCTAAACGGCAGCATGCCGTGCAGCCTTATCGTGACGGCGCACCTGGTGAGAGTGAGCAATCGGCCGACTATTGTTATCGCCAACTGGTGGATGTGATCCGCGGCCTGTTTGAGCACACTCAGGTGTTGCCAAGTCAGATCAAGGGGATGGCGCTGACCACCCAAAGGGCCTGCACTGTGCTGCTCGATGACGCGGGGCAGGCGATATCGCCTGTCTACATGTGGTCCGACAGACGCCTGGCGAGCGATAATCTGCCGCCCATGGCCTGGTACTATCGTCTGGGGTTTTTCTGTATCGGTCTCAGTCGGCGTATCGCCTATCTGCGGCGCGCGGCGAAGGTGAACTATCTTCTAGAGCATCAAAAAGACAGGCTAGCTGCTGCCGATAAGGTGGGGCTGCTTAGCGGCTACCTCATCGGACAGATCACCGGCAGGCTAGTTGATAGTCAGGCCTCACAGGTCGCCTATCTGCCCTTCGATTATCGCCGCAAAGCCTGGGCGCATCCGCGCAGCTGGCGTTGGCAGGCGCTTGCTTGCCGTCCATTGCAGATGGTGCCCTTGACCGCCCCGACAAAGAGCATGGGGCTGGTGAGTGAGCATTTCGCCAAGGATTCTGGTTTAACGCCGGGCCTTGCCGTCTATGGCGCCGGTGCCGACAAGGCCTGCGAAGTCTACGCCGCAGGCTGTGGTGAAGAGGAGATTGCCTGTATCAGCCTTGGCAGCGCGGCCATACTCGCCTGGGGCGGTGAGCGCTACCGCGAGGCCTATCGTTATCTTCCTGCTTTTCCCTCGATCGAAGCAAATGACTATATTACCGAGATCCAGCTAGAGAGAGGTTTCTGGCTGCTGAGCTGGCTCATCGAGCAGTTTGGCGCCCAGGATGTGGCCGAGGCCAGCAGGCTTGGCATCAGTCCTGAGCAGTATATCACCCAGGCTATTGCCAAGGTGCCTGTGGGCGCAGATGGTCTTTTGCTGAGCCCGCTTTGGGCCCAGGGTGTTATCTATCCAGGCCCTGAGGCGAGAGGCAGCATTGTCGGCTTTACCCCAGAGCATGGCAGGCTGCATCTTTACCGCGCCGCCATCGAAGGGATCCTGATGACCCTCAAACAGGGGCTGCTTCGCCTGGAAAGACTCAAGGGCTCGCCCTTCAAGGTGGTTCGCATCACGGGCGGCGGCGCCCAGAGCGACCTGGTGATGCAGATGTGCGCCGATATTTTTAATCGTCCCGTGGAGCGTTTATCGTTGCATGAAGCCTCAGGCCTTGGCGCCGCCATGTGCTGCGCCGTGGGCGCGGGGATCTATCCAGATCTCGCCAGTGCCAGAGGTCAGATGTGCCGCCTTGGCGAAAAATTCGAACCCGAGGCCGCGCATGTGGCACAATATGTCCGCGTATTTACAGCCTTCGAGGCCTTGTACCCCCAAATAAAACCTTTCTTCAAGAAGGTGAACAGGCAGTATTAAACAACAAAGAGATAGGACAGAAGATGGCAAAGGTAGCATTTTTAGGATTAGGCGTGATGGGATACCCTATGGCGGGGCATCTGGTGAAGCATGGTCATGAGGTAACTGTCTACAATCGTACTCAAGCCAAGGCGCAGGCCTGGTGTGATACCTATGGCGGTAACTGGTGTGCCACCCCAAATGAGGCCGCCAAGGGACAAGATTTTGTGTTTGTCTGTGTCGGTAACGATGACGATCTGCGCTCTGTGGTGCTGGGTGATACCGGCGCGCTGGCGGCCATGGCGCCGGGTAGCATACTGGTGGATCATACTACGGCATCGGCAGATGTGGCGCGCGAACTTGGCGCCGCGGCTAAGGCCAAAGGGGTTGGCTTTATCGATGCGCCAGTTTCTGGCGGACAGGCCGGCGCCGAGAACGGCGTGCTGACCGTCATGGTGGGCGGCGAAGCGGCCAACTTCGAGGCTGCCAAGCCGGTGATGCAGGCCTACGCTCGCTGCGCCGAGCTACTGGGTGAAGTGGGTAGCGGTCAGCTGACTAAGATGGTGAACCAGATCTGTATCGCCGGTGTGGTACAGGGGCTGGCCGAAGGCTTGCATTTTGCTCGCAGCGCCGGCCTAGATGGCGAGAAGGTGGTTGAGGTGATCAGCAAAGGCGCCGCACAATCTTGGCAGATGGAGAATCGCTATCAAACCATGTGGCAGGGTCAATATGACTTTGGTTTCGCCGTCGACTGGATGCGCAAAGACTTAGGCATCGCCCTGGGTGAGGCGCGCCGTAACGGCTCACACCTGCCGTTAACCGCACTGGTGGACCAATTCTACAGTGAGGTTCAGGCTCAGGGCGGACAGCGCTGGGATACCTCAAGCCTGTTAGCGCGCCTGGAGAAGAGCCGCGGCTAATGCCAGCATCCAGGTATCTATAACCTGCTTGTTAGATAATAAAAAGGACTGCCAAGCAGTCCTTTTTTGATCCTTAAGGTGTGGAATCAGACCTTAAACCGGATCGACCATGATGTGTTCAAGTTCTACGGCGGCAACCGCGTGCAGGGCATCCATGGTGGCGCCTACCAGGGAGATCTTGCCCTGGCTGGATTCGATCAACACGGCGCGATTGATCTCGCTGAAATCACGGTTATGTCTGGCCATGGCCGACAATGCCATCTGCATCGGCAGCATGGAAGGGTTGAAGGCGGCGTTTTCCGCATAGCGGCCGCAGAAGGTCGCGCCATCTCGGGTCTCTAACACCACGGCGGCATAGCTTTCACTATAGGGCGCGTAGCTCAGGCTCAGATGATCCAGCGCCTCGATGATCATGGGATCGGCGCTTTCCAGGGCAAACTCGTGTTGCTGTTTGGAGAGCAGTGGTGTCTTGATATTCAGATCGGCCGGACCGAAGGCATAGGGCAGATAGTGAGACAAGGGCTGAGTCGCCTGCTCCGGCAGGTGGATGCGGATGGCTTGGCCCTCGACCAACTCGTTCATAAATTGGCGACAGTGACCACAGGGAGAGGCGTTGACTATGATATCTTCGATGCCAGTCTCACCGCTTAACCAGGCGTGGCTGATGGCGCTCTGCTCGGCATGGACGCTATGGAACAGGGCTTCGCCGTCCAGTTCCAGGTTGGCCCCCATGTAGATGTCGCCGCTGGCACCCTTGGCGATGGCGCCCACATAAAACTCGCTAATGGGCGGCTTGGCAAGTGCGGCGGCGATGGGCAGCAGGGCTAACAGCAACTCATCCTGGCTCATCTGAGTGGCCGCGGCTAAGTCAGCTACCTGCTGGGCGTCCATATGCCCCACAAAGTCCTGGTTCAATAAAGGGACTAATTGATCTGCCAAAGGTTGAGGCAGTTGAGCTATGCAGTGAACAAATCTATCTTGCATGAGCTTGATCCTTAATTGTTAAGCTATTGGAAAATCATTTTAGTAACTAAGTTACCATGAAAACGGGATCTGACGCCCATTTTGATCGCCATTTCCCCAAATCACCGCAATTTCGGCTACAGGTTGCTAAGATAATGACACAAAGCCGTCAATAACTTCTGTTTTTCTTCGTCAGCCTCTGTGTCGTTGACCAAGGTTTCCAGCTTGATCATATAGTCAGGATCATTCAGGCGTGACTGACAGAAGCTGCGCCAACGTTGCTGCTCGGTATCATCCAGGGTTTCCGGATAGTTACGGGCGCGGTAGCGAAACAGCATCTCCGGCAGACGCTCGTCGTCAAAGTCGAGCTCCAGCGCGGCTAAGTGTTGCGGCGCCGTATGACGTATGATCTCCATCTTGCTCTTGTCGGCGTGACTGAAGAAGCCACCGCTGTAGAGCTGCAGATCCGGATCGCTTATCTCATTGCCATGCTCGGTATCGAAGACGGCCACCAGTTTCTCTCTGATCTCAGGATGTTGACGCAGGCGCTTGTATTGGGCGCGGGCAAATTCCTTGTCTATCTCTAAACGCTGGGCGTTGCCGTCTGTGAGTGTCTTGGCGGTTGCGATAAAGGGACACTTGTTGATGTGTAGCTGCTTCAGACCGATTGGCAGCTCGTCGCTGGCGAGATCGGCCCTTGGTGTATACATGCGCTCACGGATCTCATCGGCGCTCAGTTCAATCAGCGGCGTGACATCCATGGCCAGATTGACGCAGATGATCGCATTCTTATTGGTGCTATGGTGAGCCACGGGTGCAATCAGCGTGGTACAGCCGTGAAGGGCGCTGATTTTGGAGCTGACATGTACCAGAGGCTGCATGTTCAGCACGTCTATCTGCTTGCTCACTTCATTCTTCTTACGCAGATTGAAGTAGTAGTCGAATAGCTTAGGTTGACGCTCTTTGATCAACTTGGCCATGGCGATGGTAGCGTACACATCTGACATGGCGTCGTGAGCCTTGTCATGGCTTAAGTTGTTGGCTTGAGTGAGGTGCTCAAGCTTAAAACTCGGGCTGCCATCCTCTTTCTCGGGCCAGTTGATGCCTTCGGGCCTTAGCGCATAACAGGCGCGCACCAGATCTATGATGTCCCAGCGGCTGTTGCCGTTCTGCCACTCCCGCGCATAGGGATCAAAAAAGTTACGGTAGAAACCGTAGCGGGTCACCTCATCGTCGAATCGCAGCGAGTTATAGCCGGCCACACAGGTGTTGGGCTGGGAAAACTCGCTATTGATCCTGGCCATAAACTCCGCTTCCGGCATCCCCTTGAGATTGGCGAGCTGGGGCGTGATCCCGGTGATAAGGATCGCCTCAGGCGAGGGCAGGTAGTCGCTGGCCAGCTTACAGTAGAAGGTTATCGGCTCAGAGATGATGTTGAGATCCATATCGGTTCGAATACCGGCAAACTGAGACGGCCTGTCTTTGGCCGGGTTTGCGCCGAAGGTCTCGTAGTCGTGCCAGAAGATGCTGGGATGGTTATTTGCAGGCATAGCGTAAGGTAGCGTGTGAATAGTGGCACTTATCATAGCACCCTAGTTTGCGCCTGCACTAATTTAACGGTTTATTTTCCCTATTTGATTGAAATCGCGTCATTTTGAAGTTGGCAGCGGCTCAGTTGGCCAGTTACAATGGTCGGCTAACGAGGAATAACCCGATGTTTGAACCCTTACTGACTCAGCCACAATTTATCGAACTGACCCAGAGGCGTCAGTTGCATCTGCGTTTGCGTGAGTCGGTGAGCGATTTTAGCCTGCTGCAGACCATGGGGGGACACCTGCTCGAATGTGTGGTGACTCAGGCGTGTAGCGACAAGGGCTTGATCTTAAGATCCCATCCTTACCTCATCTGCGAGCTAGTGTCCGGGGAGGCGCCTGCGCTTGATGCAGCAATGCCTCAAGAGGAGAGCTTACACCGCTCCCACGGCCAGGGCTGGCGCCTGTTTAGTGCACTTGGGATCTCGCCCGTGATGTGCGCCGAAAGGCTACGTAAAGGTCTGGTGATAGCGGTTGAGACCCAGGGCGATAGCGTGTGCTTTAGGCCGCAGTTTGATCAGAAATGGTTGCTGGTGACCCTGGAGCGCGACCTGAGACTCTTCGGCGGTCCCCTGGAGCTGCGAAGAGCCAAGGCGGTACTTGCCCGGGCGGAAGATCTCAGCCAGAACGCCGAGGCGCTGCTGCTGGAGATAGGTGAGATAGAGCTGGTTCGTCAGGAACTGGCCCATTTTGCCAACCACGGCGATGTGAAGCAGCACGGGGTGATCTTAAGCGAGGTGACCAAGGTGGATGAACAGTTGCTACGCAAGAAGCAGTTGTTGTCCCATCATTATTACCAGAAGGTGCAGCGTCCTAACTGGCAACATGCCGCCAATCAGCATGAGGATCTCGAGGCGCTGCAGCGCAAGCTGGAGTCCTATCAGCTGCTGGCACCACCCGAACTTAACCTCATGGTTGAGCAGATGTTTTTAGACGACTAGTCGGTTTATGACCCGACTAGTCTTGGAATATTATAATGAATTACCTTTGTCCTATCTGTCAGCGCACGCTGTCACTCATAGATCGCACCTGGTGCTGTGAGGCAAATCATAGGTTCGACTGTGCCAAAGAGGGTTACGTCAACCTGCTGCCGGTGCAGAAGAAGCGCTCTAAAGATCCCGGCGACAACAAAGAGATGATGTTCGCCCGCCGGGAATTTCTCAACAAGGGCTACTATGAGGCGATGAGCGATAGGGTAAATGCCCTAGCGCAGGAATATGCCGGTGAGGCTCGTCATGGGCTGGACATAGGTTGCGGCGAGGGTTACTACAGCAACAGACTGCTGCTGGCTATGGGCAGCGCCGAGGCGTTTAGTCTCAGTGGCTTGGATATCTCTAAGTCGGCCCTTAAATATGCGGCCAAGCGTTATCCGGATATTCAGTTTTGTGTGGCCAGCAGTTTCGAGATGCCCTTTGCCGATCAGAGTTTTGACTTCATGTTGCGCATCTACGCGCCGTCACAAGATGACGAGCTTAGACGCGTCGCTAAGCCGGGCGCCATACTGATCACAGTCTCGGCGGCCCCGCAGCATCACTTTGCCCTTAAGCAGGTGATCTATGATCAGCCAAGGCCAAATCCCGAGGTGGACAGCCAAATAGCGGGGTTCGAGCGTCTGCATAGTGAGCGACTGACGCAATCTATGACCATCAGCGACAGTGCGGATATCGGCCATTTTCTAGCGATGACCCCATACAATTGGAAATTTACCGATGCGCAGCGCGCCTTGCTGACATCCAAGCCTTTGACCTGTGAGCTGGATTTTAAGCTTGAGGTCTTTCGGGCCTGCTAGCTGGTTAATCCTTGTTTAATTTGTGTTTTTTATCCGCTTAAAAAAACTTAGTGTTTTTACACGAAGTTTTAGAAGGTTTTTTTGTAACAACTGACAGATATGTAAGTAAAAAATAGGATTTGCGCCTTTTAATGTTTGTTGACATACGGTCAGAATGATTTATAGTGAACTCAGCTTGAAGGTTGGGCTTAACTTTATGTGTTCAATACGACCAGTTCGTCCTGTTAACATAAGTAATACCGGCATTTTCCAGCTCTACTGCCGTTTAAGGCTTTATTTTATTTAGTTACAGGATTTATATCATGTCTCAAGTTACTGGCGTTGTTAAGTGGTTCAACTCTGACAAAGGTTTTGGTTTTATCGAGCAAGAGTCTGGCCCAGACGTTTTCGTACACTTCCGTGCGATCAACTCTGACGGTTTCAAAACTCTAGACGAAGGTCAGAAAGTGCAGTTCACTGTGACTCAAGGTCAAAAAGGTCCACAAGCTGAGAACGTAACTGTTATCTAAGCTGACCTTTGGGTAACCCAAGGTTACCTAAAAACAGAATTCCAAGAGCTGTGATGAGTATCACAGCTCTTTTTTTGTCTGCAATTTCCTGCAAAGCCCATTCTTGAAGCCTAATCCACGGCTTATCTTTCATGCTTGATTTTCGCTTCCGCGAATTTACGATGCGAGTCGAGATTCGTTGCCAGTTTTCGTTGCCAGCCTCAAGTTTCAGTCTCAGGTTTCAGCCTCTGGTGCCAGCTTCCAGTTTCGGCCCCCGGCTCCAGCATTGGGAGGCTAGGGTAAAAGAGTGAGTGAGAGATGAAGAGAATAAAGAGTTAGAGAGTTTAGAGTTAGAGAGTTAAAGAGTTGAGGCGGTCACTCTATGCGCAGTAGTTAGTTGTGAGAGGGCACGGCATAGGCGCCGTGCCCTAAGTATTACGTAATTAAGTCTGTGAGAACAGCTTGTCTTCCAGGGTGCGGCCTCGTTGAATGGCCCGGTAGCGCCAGTCTTGGCGATTGAAGAGGGCGAACAGCTCGGTTTCCAACGCGAAGCCTGCCGTGACCTGGTAGTGGATCACAAACTCCTTGCTCTGACTGGATTTCACCGATATGACCTGAGGCAGCGACTCTAGCGCCGCCATCAGCGCCTCGTCATCACAGCTCTGCATAGTCAGGGTCAGATATTCGTCGGCCAGCTCGTCCTGAATCGAGATAGATTGATTCAGCACGCCTTTATCCAGATAGAGCACCTTGTCACACAGCTTCTCCAGCTCCGCCAGGTTGTGTGAACTGATGACGAAGGTGGTCTTGCCTACTTGAGCGCGTACCAACTCTCGTATCGCCTTGGCGTTGGCGGGATCTAGCCCAGCGGTCGGCTCATCGAGCAGTACCAACTCGGGAGAGCCTATGAGTGCCTGGGCAATCGATACCCGTTTGCTCATGCCATGGCTAAGAGAGGAGGGCTTTTGCGGAGCAACCTCTGCCAGATCAACCAAGGCCAACACTCGCTGGCACTCCTGGCGCGCCGATGCGGCGTCAAAGCCTTGTAACTGGGCAAACAGCTCCAGCTGCGCCGCTATGGTGAGGTTAGGGTCGAGCCTCGCATCCTGGGGCAGGGCGGCAACCTTACCCAGGAGCGCCGTGCTCCCGGGGGCGTGACCTAAGATTTCGACTGCCCCTTCTGTTGGGCGAATATAGCCACACAGCAACGAAAACAGGGTGGTTTTGCCCGCACCGTTGGGGCCGACCAGGGCGATTGGCTGGCCAGCGCTGAGTTCCAGATTGATGTCGTTGAGTGCGCGTTTACTGCCGAACTGCTTGCTCAGCGCGTTACAGGTGATTAGCTTCATAGTGCGATCCTCGCCATATAACTTCTTCCTAATAGCAGGAGTACACCGGCCTGAAGCAGGGGAATGGCTGCTATGGCAAGGCTGCTCAGGCCCTTGGTATTGATCATCATATCGAGCTGGGCACCGGGCACCAGCCATTGCAGTATGTTACTGAGTCCAGGCAGATAATAGGAGATGATGCCGTTGGCTATGGTGCTACCCGCCAAGAACAGCACTGCATATATGCTCGCCTGTCTCGCCGAGTTGGCGTGCAGTGACAAGATTGCCATCATGGCGGTAAAGGGGGCTAGGACGATCATGATATTGATAAACACCAATACCCCCGATCCCATGGCGGCCCATACCAAAGCCGTGTCGCGATAGGCCACCAGTAATAGTGTCGCCACCAGAGTGAGTATCAGCAGTATCGCCTGGATCAGCAGATAGCCAGTGACCCGACCGAAGAACAGGGTGTCGCGGCTGACTCTCAGGGTGAGGAAGCGAAAGCTGCCTCTGGCCTTGTCAGAGGCAAACTGATCGGCGCCCACAAACAGGCTGAAGATGGGGAAGAGGTAGAGCGCGGCGACCCATAAAATGGCCATCTCGGCCACGTCCCACGAGAGTAGTTCTCCCACATTGGCGGCGCCAAATACGCCCTCGAGTAGTTTCTTAAAGTCAGGCGAAAACAAGTAGATAGAAGCCTGTCTTATGGGGTACCAGAGGATGAGGCACCAGGTTAGCGCAAAGGTGGCCAGGCCTATCATGCCTCTTGTGCTAAAGAGGATTTTTTTCAGTTCGAACCTGGCCAACACCAAGGCTGCGTTCCATGAACTGCGCGGAGTAAGATTATCCAAAGATGATTCCTTTATCATGTTAATGAAGGCTCAGCCTAACATTCATCTGTTTGTCTAAATGTTTCAGATTGTTGTTAAATTTTGCCTAAGAGCTCGGCAACTTGCTGTTTCAGTTCGGCCACTTGCTGCTCGAGCAGCGCGACGCGCTCCACAAGCTCATCATTTGCCTGGTTACTCGCTTGTGCTGGCTGCGTTGCCAGTTGAGTATCGAGCTGCGCCTCAGCTTCGCTGATGAGTTCGACAAAACGCGATTCGCGCTTACCCGGCTCTCGAGGCTGCTGACGAACCAACGCCGGCTCCATTTGCGCTAGGCTGTTGAGGGCTTGCTCGACCTGGGCGACATCGTTAAAGCCATATAGGCGATTACTGCGGGTTCTTAGCTCTCCAGCGGTCTGTGGTCCTCTCAACAGCAAGAGACAGATGATGGCGACTTTGTCTTCGCTCAGCTGGAGATCGCTAAATTCTGTGTTGCAGAATCTGTGCTTGTACTTGACGACGCGCGAGCCGAAACCACTCTGTTCGGCCACCAGGCGTTTCTTCGCCAGAGAGTCCAGCGCGGCCTGGGTGTCAGCTTCCGACAGGTTCATCACAGGTTCACGGCTCGATTTCTGATTGCAGGCCAAAGTGAGGCCGTTGAGGGAGAGGGGATATTGCTCTGGCGTTGTCTTCTCTTTTTCCAGTAGACAACCTATCACACGCGCTTCATGGGAGGTGAGTTTCATGATTTTGGTACCCAGATAAAAAAAGCATAGCCCTGTTATAACAGAGCCATGCTTTTATGCAAAGACAATCAGAGGCTTGGCGCTTTCGCTGCCTAACTTCTATTCAGTCAGACGGATACCGTCAGCCTCGATGGCGATCTTCTGCTGCTTGTAGAGGCCGCCGATGCTTTTTTTGAAGGCCTTCTTACTCATGGCAAGCTCGGCGTAGATCACCTCGGCATCTGTCTTGTCGGTGAGGGGCAGGAAGCCGCCAGCCTGGTTGAGTTTCATCAGGATGGCGGTGGCGTGCTTGTCCAGCTCCTCTTTGGCGCCGCGCTGCAAGATCAGGTCTATCTTGTCATCACTCCTGACGCGCTTGATGAAGCCTTTGATGCGCTGGCCAAACTTGAGGGGCTGATACACCTCATTCTTATACAGTACACCCCAGTGGCCATTGTCGACGATGGCCTTGTAGCCAAGGTCTGTGGTGCCGGCGATGATCAGGCTCACCTCTTGGCCGTTGCGATAGGGTGGTGGCGTGCGGTCGAGGAACTTGTCTATCTTCGATGAGGCCACGATACGATCGTCGGCGCTGTTAACATAGACATAGACCAGATAGGAGCGTCCCACCTCGATCTCCCTGTGCTGCTCACCGAAGGGCAACATGAGATCTTTATCCAGGCCCCAATCCAAGAAGGCGCCGTAAGGACCGGTCGCGACTGCCTTAAGGTAGGCAAATTGGCCCACCTGCGCCTTGGGACGCTTGGTGGTGGCGATCACCATATCTTCTGAGTCCAGATAGAGGAAAACCTCGACGCTATCGCCTACTTCGCAGCCTTGAGGGGCAACTTTATTTGGCAGTAATACCTGGCCGAATTCATGGGCATTTAAGTACACCCCAAAATCGACGCGTTTGACGATCTCTAAGGTGCAGCGCTTTCCTATCTCTATCATGTGGTTCTCTATGGATTATGGCTTAGATGTTAAATGTGGCGATTATAGTGGAAATCTTGCCAAGATGCTTTAGCCTAAGCAGTTTATTCTGAAGTGAATGACATTAATTTCGGCTCAGGGGCGAGTGAGTCAGATAGACTCCAACGGCTGGCAACGTGGGAACCCGGTAAACGATAGGGCCGACTGTCTGCTTAATGCCTGGCTGTTGAGCGAATTTACTGTAAAAAACGCTGAACACCCGTAAGGGATAAAAGGCAGTCTGGGCGCGTGCTTGAGTGCAAAAAACCTTGTAATAAATTAATGTGATAATGATACTTGCATTTAGTTAAATTCAGGGGTTTAATTGCGCGCCTTTTTTTACTTTAGACAAGTATAAATTGAGTTAACTAATATGGCGGGGACTCGAAGGATAACTTCGATATCTGACACCCAAAAACGGTGTTGATGTTGCGGCTTATTTACCTGATAGGTGCGATAGTAAGTAACATTAATGTGTTGGCAGACAAAGCAGCTGCCGAATATGAATGTAAATAGACAGGTTGAGAGAATATGAGTAATTGGTCTATTAAAGATGCTTATGTTGGTTATAACGTTAATTACTGGAGCTCTGGGCTCTACGGCATAAGCGAGGCCGGTGAGGTGACGGTGTCCCCCGATCCTAATCATCCTGAGCACACTATAGGGTTAAATGAACTCGCTAAGGATATGGTGAAATCCGGCGTGGCCTTGCCTGTGTTGGTGCGCTTCCCGCAGATCTTGCATCACAGAGTCAACAGCCTGTGTAATGCCTTCAATCAGGCGATCACCCGTTATGACTATCAGTCAGACTATCTGCTTGTCTACCCTATCAAGGTGAATCAACAGCAAACTGTGGTCGAAGAGATCTTGGCGAGTCAGGTGTCTAAAGAGGTGCCACAGCTGGGTCTTGAGGCCGGCAGTAAGCCTGAGCTGATGGCGGTACTCGCCATGGCGCAGAAGGCCAGCTCGGTGATCATCTGTAACGGCTACAAAGATGTGGAATATATCCGCCTGGCGCTGATCGGCGAGAAGCTCGGCCATCAGGTCTATATCGTGCTCGAGAAGCTGTCTGAGCTGAAAGTCGTCCTCGAAGAAGCCAAGAAACTGGGCGTGACTCCACGCTTGGGTCTGCGCGTGCGTCTAGCCTTCCAGGGTAAGGGCAAGTGGCAAGCCAGCGGCGGCGAGAAGTCTAAGTTTGGTCTGTCTGCGGCGCAGGTGCTGAACGTGATCAATTCACTGAAAGACGAAGACATGCTCGACAGCCTGCAGCTGCTGCACTTCCACCTGGGATCGCAAATCGCCAACATCCGCGATATCCGTAGCGGCGTGAGCGAGGCGGGCCGTTTCTACTGTGAACTGCAGAAGATGGGCGCCAACGTTAAATGTTTCGACGTGGGTGGTGGCCTGGCAGTGGACTATGACGGTACCCGTAGCCAGAGCAGCAACTCAATGAACTATGGCCTGACCGAATACGCCAACAACATCGTCAGCGTGCTGAACGACATGTGCCGCGAGCACGATCAGCCTATGCCGCGTTTGATCTCTGAGTCTGGTCGTTACCTAACGGCTCACCACGCAGTGTTGATCACCGACGTGATTGGCACTGAGGCCTATAAGCCTGAAGATCTGCAAGCGCCGGATGAAGAAGCTCCTCAGCAGCTCAAAAACATGTGGGATTCATGGGGTGAGGTGAGTGGCCGCGCCGATCAACGCGCCCTTATCGAGATCTACCATGATGTGCAGAGCGATCTGGCCGAGGTGCACTCGCTGTTTGCCCTGGGACAGATGAGCCTGTCTGACAGAGCCTGGGCAGAGCAGATGAACCTGCGTGTCTGTTACGAGCTGAAGGGTGTGATGAGCGGTAAGTATCGTTTCCACCGCCCGGTGATCGATGAGCTTAACGAGAAGCTGGCGGACAAGTTCTTCGTGAACTTCTCGCTGTTCCAATCGCTGCCAGATGCCTGGGGTATCGATCAGGTGTTCCCTGTGATGCCGCTAAGTGGTCTGGATAAGAAACCTGAGCGCCGCGCCGTGATGCTGGACATTACCTGTGACTCTGACGGCACTGTGGATCAGTACGTAGATGGTCAGGGTATCGAAACCACACTGCCGGTACCTGCGTGGAGCGCTGAGAGCCCATATCTTATCGGTTTCTTCCTGGTGGGTGCCTACCAGGAGATCCTTGGGGATATGCATAACCTGTTCGGCGACACTAACTCTGCCGTGGTGCGTCTGGACGACGATGGCCTGGTGAATATCGAGTCGGTTCTGGCTGGTGATACGGTAGCGGACGTGCTGCGTTACGTTAACCTGGACGCCGTCTCTTTCATGCGTACCTATGAGGAGCTGGTGAACCTGCACATTCAGGAAGATGAGCGCGCCAATATTCTCGAAGAGTTGCAGATTGGACTGAAGGGCTACACCTATCTGGAAGATTTCTCCTGATTGGCAGGCTAGCCTGTTTCGCCTGGGATCTCGGCTAAGGCTGCCGGGATCCTGTTCTACCAATCACGGCAAGTAAGTGATCAGAAATAGCACAGGAAAAACGGCCGAGAATAAGGCGGAATTTTTCGATAAGTAGTTATTCTACAATCAAAAATAGTAACGCCGTTATCGGCGGTTTTAACAAGCTAGCATGACCAGTTATTTACTATGACCAGTTATTTACTAGGATTGGTATTAGACGATGAGGAGCGGGTCGATGTATTTTGAAGGGGCGGAGAAGCGCTTATCGCTGACGCTGGCGGCGGATTGTCCGTCGCTAAGGGCGTTGGGCGATGAGTACTGGCGCCGCGCCCTGGCCAAGAGCGATACAGAGATCCTTTCTAAGCTGAGCAGTGAGCAGTGCGATGCTTATCTGCTCAGCGAATCCAGCCTATTTGTCTGGCACGATAGCCTGGTGCTGATCACCTGTGGCAACACTCGGCTTATCGAGACCGTACTTTCCTTGGTGGAATCACTGGGTCGCGATCAGATTGACAGCCTGAGCTATCAGCGTAAGAGCGAGATCTTACCCGCCTTACAGACCAGTCGCTTCGAAGAAGATATCGCCCGGCTTGGCGCCACGCTAAGCGGCGCCGCCTACCGCATAGGCCATTTAGATGGTCATCACCATCACATTTTCTTCTCTGGCAGTAAGGTAGGGCTTAAACCCGCCCAGACGGTGCAGATGTACCATATTCGCGGTGAGCTGGCCGATTATCTGCTCAGCGATGGGCAAACGATAGCGGGGATAGCCAGCCGGCTTAATCTATCTCAGCTACTGAGCGGTTTTGATATCGATGCGCACCTGTTCTCGCCACTGGGTTATTCCCTCAATGCCCTTCGGGGAGAAGATTATTTTACCTTGCACATCACCCCGCAAGAGACGAGCTCCTATGTGAGTCTGGAAACTAATTTGTCGCTCGGCGCAGGGCTTAACGGTATAGTAGGTAAGTTGTTAAACCGCTTAAATCCGGTAAGCTGGGACCTGGCAGGATATGAAGCCGAGGCGCCAGCATACTGCGCCGAGCAGTATAGCCTAGAGGCCCGGGGCGAACTTGCCTTGGCAGAAGGCCAAGGCCTGTATATAAAACACTATAAACAGCGCGATTGTGAGCAATTGCTGCCCGTTGCGTTGTGATCTTTACTTCTATGATTTGGAGCAAATATGACCACTATTGCAGATAAGCCTGATTACTCGCTTTACTCAAATGCATTTGGTTATTTAAGACAGCCACTGGATTTTAAACCGCTCGAGAGCGATGCCGATGTGGTGGTAATTGGTTTGCCGTTTGATATGGCCACTACGGGCCGTTCTGGCGGCCGTATGGGCCCTGGCGCTATCCGTCAGGCGTCGGTCAATCTGGCCTGGGAAGAGTGCCGCTGGCCATGGGATTTTAAGTTGTCCGATCACCTAAAAATGGTCGATGCGGGCGATCTGGTGTTCGATTGCGGCGATGCAGCCGATTTCACCCAGCGTGTCGAAGACTTCGCGACGGCCGTGCTCGACTCTGGCAAGGCGCTAATGAGCTTTGGCGGCGACCACTTCGTGACCCTGCCGCTGCTACGTGCTCACTACAAGAAGCATGGCAAGATGGCGCTGCTGCATTTCGATGCGCACACAGACACCTATAGCCAGGGCAGCAAGTATGACCACGGCACTATGTTCTTCCACGCGCCAAATGAGGGGATCATCGATGCTTCTCACTCAGTGCAGGTGGGGATCCGTACCGAATATGACAAGCCAAGCCATCTGTTCAAGGTGATCGATGCGGCCGCCGCTAACGAGATGACTGCCGATGAGATCGTGGCTCAGATTAAAGATCGTGTCGGTGATATGCCATTGTATGTCACCTTCGACATCGACTGTCTGGACCCAGCCTTCGCACCTGGCACGGGCACACCTGTATGTGGCGGCCTGACTAGCGACAAGGCGATGAAGATCATTCGCGGCCTGCGTGGCATGAATGTTGTCGGTATGGATGTGGTCGAAGTGGCGCCAGCCTACGACAGCGCCGAGATCACCGCACTGGCCGGGGCTACCTTAGGCCTTGAGATGCTACACGTTTGGGCCTGCGCCCATAAGAAGTAAGCAATACGGGACAGGGTAAGGAAGCAGATGTCGAACTTAAGTGATATTAGACGAGAATACACCCTGGGCGGGCTGCACCGAGAGGAGCTGCCCGACAACCCCATGGTGCTGTTTGAGAAGTGGATAGAGCAGATTAGGGATTCGGAGATCCTGCCAGATCCCACGGCCATGTCGGTGGCAACCGTCGATGCCGAGGGGCAGCCGTTTCAGCGTATCGTGCTCTTAAAACGTTTCGATGACGACGGCTTTGTGTTTTTCACTAACTTGGCTAGTCGCAAGGCGGAGCAGATAGCCCACAACCACAAGGTAAGTCTGCTGTTTCCCTGGCACGCCCTGGAGCGTCAGGTGGCGGTGACGGGTGTGGCGGAGCAGCTTTCGACCACTGAGGTGCTTAAGTACTTCGTGACGCGGCCCAAAGAGAGTCAGATCGCCGCCTGGGTGTCGAAGCAATCGAGCAAGATCTCCGCGCGTCAGGCGCTGGAGAGCAAGTTTGCCGAGATGAAGGCCAAGTTCAGCCAGGGTGAGGTGCCGCTGCCTAAGTTTTGGGGTGGTTACCGGGTGCGTCCTAGTAGCATAGAGTTCTGGCAGGGCGGTGAATATCGCCTGCACGACCGCTTCCTCTACAGCCGTAAAGATTCAAGTCTTAAAGAAGGCGGCTGGGATATCGACCGTCTGGCACCTTAAGCGTTCCGATAATAGCGATAAAAAAACCACCGCAATGCGGTGGTTTTTTTGTCTTCGGCGGCCGTTACCATTTCTTCTTTGGCTGGAACAACACGTCGATATCATCCTCGTCGCTCTTCTGCTGCGGCGCGTTAGGCTGCGCCATCTTTTGGGCGCCCATAATCTCATCGAGTAGCAACTTGGCTTCATCTACCTTCTTGGCGATAAAGGGATCGTTAGGGGTTAGACCCTTGATAGTGTGCAGGGTTGCCAATGCCTTAGTGACCATCTGTTTGGCGGAGCCGTATTGCTTCATGAAGCAGGCACTGCGAGCGCGCGACAGCATAGAGTCCACATTGATTCTGAGTTGTAGGCTGTCCACGCGAGCCTCTTCTTGAGCAAAGATATTGGGGTCGACCTTGCCTTTGTTGTGCTCGGCGCGCAGGATAGCCTTGAGTTTTTTCAGTACCTTTACCAGATCCAGGATCTGCTTGTCGGTATCGGGCAGGCGAAAGCTTTCGATGGCGGGTGTCTGTTTCTGAGCGTTTTGTAGGTTTTCAACCTGGCCGGTCAGGTCGGTGAGACGACGCTGATAATCCGCCGTCTGTGGTCCACCAAGGCTGACAGATTGGCTTAAGGCTTCTTGCACTCTTCTGTAGAGGATCAATACCAGATTGGTCGAGCAGGGAAACATTCCGGTGCAGGAGAGCACGTTCTCGGTTTCGTCGATGATGGCTCTTTGTCTGGCTAATTCTGTTCTTCGCTCGGCCTCGGCACGTTCTTTTTGTTGTTGGATGACATTGATGCCAATAACCAATAGCAGCAATGCACCGATGAGGATCAGAACCAAAGTAAATATCATAGATCTACCAATTTTTATGCAATTCCATTAATGCTACTATAAATCAACACGCTAGCATAGTTATCTTAGACTAGCTTTCTCTTTATGTCGTGTGATTCATCTCACCTCTATGCTATATTCCCCTTTGATTTAATTTTCCGCCTGTACTATAACTAATTCTTATACTAACTCTTATGTTAGGGTACCGATTTCAGGCCGTGGCTCCCTTTGAGACACTGACCTTTGCAAAGGAAAGACGATGAAGCTGCAACAACTCAGATACATTGCCGAAGTGGTGAATCACAACCTTAATGTGTCGGCGACCGCTGAGAACCTTTACACCTCTCAGCCTGGGATCAGTAAACAGGTGCGTATGCTCGAAGATGAGCTGGGCATTCAGATCTTTGGCCGTAGCGGTAAGCATCTGACTCATGTGACGCCAGCCGGTCAGCAGGTGATCAATATCGCCAACGACATTTTGGGCAAGGTCGAGAGCATCAAGAAGGTTGCCGAGGAGTATACCAAGCCGGATCAGGGTGAGCTGAATATTGCCACCACAGATACCCAGGCGCGATATGCCTTGCCGGGGATCATCCGTGCCTTTATCGACCGCTACCCTAAGGTGAATCTACACATGCACCAGGGCACGCCTTCGCAGATCAGCGAGTTGGCGGCGAGGGGCGATGCGGACTTTGCCATCGCCACCGAGGGGATGCACCTCTATACGGACCTCATCATGCTGCCTTGTTACCACTGGAATCGCTCCATAGTGGTGACAAAAGATCATCCGTTGGCTTCGCGCACTCAGATCAGTATCGAAGACTTAGGCCGCTTCCCGCTGGTGACCTATGTGTTTGGTTTCGATAGGGAGTCAGAAATTGAGAAGGCCTTTAACCGCGCCGGTATCGACCCGAGAGTGGTGTTTACCGCGACTAGTGCCGATGTGCTCAAGACTTATGTCAGATTGGGTCTCGGGGTTGGGGTGATCGCCTCCATGGCGGTGGACCCTGTGATAGATAAAGACTTAGTGGCCATAGATGCCAGCCATCTGTTTGCCCACAGCACCACTAAGATAGGTTTTAGAAAAGGCAATTTTCTGCGCAATTATATGTATGAGTTTATTGAGCATTTTGCGCCGCACCTGACCAAAGATATCGTAGAGAAGGCGGTAGCACTGAGGGATCCTCAGCTGATTGAAAACCTGTTTGCGGATGTGGAGTTGCCGATCCGTTAAGGCGAGCGTTTGAGCTTAGCTAAGATAAGCTGATGTGTAGCCATAAAAAACTCGCCCTGGGGCGAGTTTTTTATGCTTTATTCATAGCCGATTAACATTCGACTATGTTAACCGCCAGGCCGCCCTTGGCGGTTTCCTTGTACTTGCTGCGCATATCCTTGCCGGTATCCATCATGGTCTTGATCACCTTATCCAGAGAGACCTTATGGTTACCGTCGCCGCGCATCGCCAGACGTGAGGCGTTGATCGCCTTGACCGCGCCCATGGCGTTACGCTCGATGCAAGGCACCTGCACCAGGCCACCGACTGGGTCGCAGGTCAGTCCCAGGTTGTGCTCCATGCCGATCTCGGCGGCGTTCTCCACATGTTCAACCGTGCCGCCCATGATCTCGGTGAGCGCGGCGGCAGCCATAGAGCAGGCCACGCCGACTTCACCCTGACAGCCCACCTCGGCGCCTGAGATTGAGGCATTCTTCTTGTAGAGAATGCCGATGGCAGCTGCGGTCAGCAGGTACTGACAGCAGATATCCAGATCCACCTCTTGAACGAAGGTGTCGTAGTAGCAGAGTACGGCAGGAATGATGCCGGCGGCGCCGTTAGTCGGCGCTGTCACCACGCGATCGCCCGCGGCATTTTGCTCGTTCACGGCGAGGGCAAACAGATCGACCCAGTCCATGGCGGTGAGTGGATCGACCACTGTCTTGCTCTCAGCCTTGAGGCGACGATAAAGCGCCGGGGCGCGGCGTCTGAGCTTCAGGCCGCCTGGGAGTATGCCTTCCTTCTGATAGCCACGCTCGACGCAGCTCTTCATGGTCTGCCATATGGTCCACAGACGCTCCTTTACCTCTTTCTCGCTGGCGATAGAGAGTTCGTTCTCCATCATTAGCGCAGAGATGCTCAGGCCGTTCTCGACACACATATCCAGCAGTTCGGCGGCGCTGTTAAAGTCATAGGGCGCGGCTTCGATAGGGGAGGCTGGCGAGGCATCCTGGGCCAGGATCTCATCTTCATCTAAGATGAAGCCGCCACCGACAGAGTAATAGGTACGCTGATAGATGCAGTTACCCTTGGCATAGGCGTAGAGGGTCATGGCATTGGCGTGGGCCGGCAGACTCTTGCGCCTGTGGTAGGTGATGCCATCTTCACGGCTGAAGCGAACCACCTTGTTATTTGGCATGGTTAAGCTTTGTGTGTCATGAACCTGTGCCAGGGTGGCATCGATCTTGTCGGTATCAACGGTTTCAGGGGCTTCGCCCATCAGGCCTAAGATCACTGCCTTACCCGTGCCGTGGCCCTTACCGGTTTGGCCGAGTGAGCCAAACAGCTCAGATCTCAGCTCATCTGTTTCTGCTAGATGACCATGTTTTTCTAAATCTTGAATGAAGATATTACCCGCTTTCATCGGGCCGACGGTATGGGAGCTTGAGGGCCCGATACCAATTTTAAACATGTCAAAAACGCTAATCATTATAAAACCCTGTTGTAATCATTATTTTCGTTATTCAATCTCAGTGATTTTAGGCCAATTTAATTATTCATGCCTGAAGGGGCGTTAATGTCGCCCCGTTGTGCTAACCTTGCGAGCACATTAAGATTGTCAATTATTAAGTATCCCATACTTTAGTCGCAGCTTTCGCATTAGTTTTTTTCAAGAGTGAGTTTCGCATTAGGCATACTATTGCTAATCGCAGAGGGCTGAGGAAAGCTGCCCAAAGGTTTGTGGTTTTATCAATTGTATACAAAAGCTTAGACAACATTGCCTTGCTAAGTATTTGTTAATTATCGGCGTCGATAAAACTGATTTAACAGTTTTTCTAGGGGGAGTTGTGAGTTATTTAATGATGGATTTGTTATCCACCGAGATGAATGCGCAGGAGCAAGCGCAGTTGATGCATCCCATGGTCGGCGGGCTGATATTGTTTTCCCGCAACTATCAAGATCGCGATCAGCTCTGCGCCTTGGTGGCCTCGGTGCGTGCCCTTAGACACGATCTGCTTATCGCCGTGGATCATGAAGGCGGGCGGGTACAAAGATTTATTGACGGTTTTAGTAAGATCCCCGCCATGGGCGACATATTGCCAGCGGCAAAGCAAGACCTTCAATTAGCCAAGGGCTGGGCGAGGGAGCTTGGTTTTCTGATGGCCGTTGAATTGCTGGCCTGTGATATCGACTTAAGTTTTGCCCCTGTGCTGGATCTGAACGGCATCAGTCAGGTGATTGGCTCCCGCGCCTTTAGCGATAAGCCCGATGAGGTGATAGCCCTGGCCGAAGCCTTTATTCAAGGGATGCAGGATGCGGGCATGGCCGCCGTGGGTAAGCATTTCCCAGGTCATGGCAGCGTGGCGGCGGACTCCCATATTGCCAAGCCGGTGGATGAGCGTAGCGAAGCCGAGATCCGCGCCCTAGACATGGTGCCCTTTGCGCATCTCATGGGGGCGAAGCGATTACAGGGGGTGATGCCGGCCCACGTTATCTATCCTAAGGTCGACCCCAATCCCGCGGGTTTCTCCCCCTATTGGCTTAAGCAGGTGCTGCGTGAAGAGCTTAAGTTCGATGGGGTTATCTTCTCCGACGATCTCGGCATGAAGGGGGCTGGCGTGGTAGGTGGCTACCCAGAGCGGGCCAGCGCCGCTATTAAGGCGGGCTGTGACATGATCTTGCTGTGTAATGACAGTCAGGGCGTCAGCGAGCTGTTAACCTCGTTTGAGTGGCCAGAGCAAGGTCCACAGGTGCCGGCGCGTAAACTGCTGGCCAACAGACCTCAGGTTGCCAAGGCGCTGGAGGATGAGTCTCGTTATCTGGCGGCAAGAAGGATAGCAGAGCAGATCTGTATGGGCTAAATTTGATGTAGCGCAACAACAGCCTATGATGAGTTAGCTAAAGTTAATATTCACATACAGTTAGCAGGTAACAGGATGATCCTCTATTTCCACGGTTTTGACGCCACCAGTCCAGGTAATCATGAAAAAATGCGCCAGCTGCAGTTTGTCGACCCCGACGTACGGCTGATCAGCTACAGCACGCTTCACCCCAAGTACGATATGCAGTATCTGCTTAACGAGGTGAGTCGTCAGTTAACCCAGAGTGACGATCCCGCGCC
This sequence comes from Shewanella alkalitolerans, assembly GCF_019457575.1. Lineage (NCBI taxonomy): Bacteria > Pseudomonadati > Pseudomonadota > Gammaproteobacteria > Alteromonadales > Shewanellaceae > Shewanella > Shewanella alkalitolerans. The sequence continues at coordinate 1,823,724 of NZ_CP080422.1, forward strand.
TCTGGCAATAGGTGTCGGTCTCGGCGGCTATTGGGCCGAGCGGATAGGTTTTCTCAATGGCCTTAAGACAGTGATGATCAATCCTAATCTGCATCCGGAAGACAATATGCTCGGCAAGATAGACAGACCGGAAGAGTATGCCGACATCGCCAGCAAGTGTGTCAGTCAGTTTAGGGAGAAACATAAGGGCCGGGGCATGTGTATCCTGTCTCGCCAGGACGAGGTGCATGACAACCAGGCGGTGGCCAGCACCTTAGCGCCTTTCTATCCCATCGTCTGGGACGAGGAGCAGCGCCATAAGTTTCCCTCGCTGGCCGCACATCTCGCCGAGATAAAGGCCTTTAAAGAGCAGCAGTAAGGTGATTCGAACCTAACAAGGAGCCAACTGGCTCCTTTTTTTATGTGCAGATGCTAGTGACGGCAGAGCGGTCTGATTTGGATTTCTGCACCAAAAAGATTGGCTGTGCGAGCGGCTTCGACTCGGGAATGACGTTAACGAAAAGCCTTGCAGCTTTGGATTGAAGCCTTGCTGGCCGAGAGGAGGCGATTAGGGCGTTTTTCTGCAGTGTATTGATCGCCATTTTTCAGGGGCTTATGGTGACTAAGCGATAAAAAGTGGTCGAATATCCTGAATTTAGCTCGAAGCTGAGCGTAAGTGGTTAACAATTTTTGTTATTCAAATCTAGCATAGCTTATCCCTTTTATGATACAAAGTGATACATATTGCTACATGATGGTCTTACAGACCTTTTCCCAGTTTGCGTATGTCGCCCGATGCAGCTAACCACTTTATTAGTTAGCTGTTTTTTTTGTCTGTTTTTTGCCCATCCCCCAAGTTTAGGTTATCTTCAAAGGGTTAGATCGATAAGAAGAACGAGGCGCAGATGAAGCGGGTATTATTGACAATATCGGGAAAGGTTCAGGGCGTGTGTTTCAGGCGATACAGTCAGCTGAAAGCCAATGAATTGGGGCTGACGGGGTATGCCAAAAACCTGGAAGACGGCAGGGTGCTGATTTTATTGCAGGGAGGCGGCTTAGCTGTCGATCGTTTCATCGCCTGGAGTGAGCAGGGTTCGCCTCAGGCTGTAGTGGATAATGTGCTGGTGGAGGAAGACGAGGCAGATGAGATCTACCTCGATTTTTCTGTCTATTAGCTATCTGTTTTCTAAATAGCTATTTAGCTTAGTTCTGCGGGACCACGTTTGGCTGGCTCACCTCGAGGGTGCGCTCGCCGGGTTGTTCCATCTTTCTGATCTGTAGGATCATCCCCATGTTAGGGTGATCGAAATAATGGATTTCGTCACTCTTCACTCGCTTATTCTGCGTCATATAGATGTTGTACAGATAAGGCATCTGGCTCAATACCGTCTCATCCTCAAGCTGTGGCTGCGCTTTACTGCCAGCCCTGTGCAGGGTTAACGCCGTTTCCACATAGAGGTAATGGTTCAGATAGATGTTGAGCGTACCATCAAGTGCCCAGATAGGGGCCGCCTGCTTTTCCTCGAAATTCAGATCGAAGTTAAACTGCGGAATGCCGCTGGTATCACTTTGCGGCGCCGCGTTCACCGCGTAGCCATCCTCATTGAAGCGATCTGAGAAATCTTCACCGCCGTAGAGACGCACGGGTTTCGCCTGATGACGGGGCAGCATAGATTGTTGCCAGGTCATATGCAGCAGGCTCTTGTGTCCGGCTTCGCGCTTTAAGGTGGTAATCATGTCGCCAAACTGCGACTGGGAGTCGGCCAATAAGACAGTGCCGGCCCCTAAGGTGGCATATTGGGGGGTTGGCGCGCCTATGGTGCTTGGGATCTGGCTAGGGTGAGTCACCTGCGCCTGTTGCAACTGCCTGTCGCAATCTTCTGGCATTTCCAGCCACTGCTGGGCGCTGCAGCCCTCGAGGCCAAGGCTGGCACCGGTAATATCCGTGGCAAACAGCGGCGAGATCATGTCTATCGGTTGACGCGTGTGACGATTGCCTGGGCTTGCCAAGGTTTCTTCCAATTGACTTCCCTGACGCTCAAACAGGTAAACTTCCACCTCAAACCAACGCTCGTTATCTGCCCAGACGGCGCCGGATAGTGAGGCAAGGGTGGTCACCAATAAAAGACTCTTTTTAAACACGCGGTTCTCCAAGGCGATGTTGCATGAGTTGAGAGATGATCAGGGATAACAGGGCTAACCTATCCTTGTCTGTCTCTGTCGGCATCAAGAATTTTAACTTACTTGGGCCGTCCATACGATAATTTTGTGGCTGACTCTGTAATAGTCCGATGATAAAGCCAGGATCTACACAGTGATCGTTATTAAATTCCAGACTGCCGCCCTTGGCGTGCATCTCTATCTTGGCGATGCCGAGCGCCGTTGCCTGATGTTTGAACAGCGAGACTTCCATCAGGTTCTTGGTGGCCTGAGGCAGGAGGCCGAAGCGGTCGATCAGCTCGACCTTTAATTCGTCCAGTGCCTGGGCGGTGGCGCAGTTGGCGATACGCTTATAGAGCGACAGGCGGATGTTGACATCGCCCACATAATCTTCCGGCAGTAGCGCTGGGATCCGCAGGTCAATCTCACACTGTCCCCTGAGCATCTGATCCAGCGAAGGTTCCTTGCCCTCCTTGAGGGACTTCACCGCATCTTCCAGCATCTCCATGTAGAGGGTAAAGCCTATTTTGGAGATATGACCGCTCTGCTCATCGCCCAGGAGTTCACCCGCGCCGCGGATCTCGAGATCTTGAGTCGCCAGCATGAAGCCTGCGCCGAGATCTTCCAGCGCGCCAATGGCCTCCAGACGCTTGATGGCATCCTTGGTCATGCGTTTAGGATGGGGCGTCATCAGATAGGCGTAGGCCTGATGATGTGAGCGCCCCACACGACCCCTGAGCTGATGCAGCTGCGCCAGGCCGAAGTTATCGGCTCTCTCTATGATGATGGTGTTGGCGCTGGGCACGTCGATGCCCGTCTCTATGATGGTGGTACACACCAGCACATTGTATTTCTGGTGATAGAAGTCAGACATCACCTTTTCAAGGTCACGCTCGCGCATCTGACCATGGGCGGTGACAACTCGCGCCTCGGGCAGTAGCGCCTCAATCTCCCGGGCGCGCTTCTCTATGGTCTCGACACTGTTGTGGAGAAAATAGACCTGGCCGCCCCTTAAGATCTCACGCAGCAGTGCCTCGCGCACCGTGGCATCATCATATTCGCGCACGAAGGTTTTAACCGCCAGGCGCTTGGCTGGCGGCGTAGCTATGATGGAGAGGTCGCGCATGCCTGACATCGCCATGTTGAGCGTACGCGGGATAGGGGTCGCCGTCAGGGTCAAAATATCGATGTTGGTGCGAAGCGCCTTGATCTTCTCCTTCTGACGCACGCCGAACCTGTGCTCCTCGTCGATGATAAGCAGGCCTAAGTTTTCAAACTTGGCCTCAGACTGGAGTAGCTTATGGGTACCGATAACGATATCCACCTGGCCAAGCTCCAGCTGCTTGAGCACCGCCTGTTGCTCTTTGGCGGTCTTAAAGCGTGACATCACCTCTATCTTGATGGGCCAGTCGGCAAACCTGTCTTTGAAGTTTTCATAGTGCTGCTGAGCCAGTAGCGTCGTGGGCACCAAGATAGCCACCTGCTTGCCGTCGTTGACCGCCACGAAGGCGGCGCGCATCGCCACCTCAGTCTTACCGAAGCCGACGTCGCCACACACCAGACGATCCATCGAGATGGGGCTACACATGTCGGTGAGCACGGCGTCGATGGCGGTTTCCTGATCCACCGTCTCTTCGAAGGGGAAGCTGCCGGCAAACTGAGCGTACTCTTCGCGATCTAATCGGCAGGCCTCGCCGGGGCGGGCCTGACGGCGGGCGTAGACATCTAACAGTTCGGCGGCCACGTCGCGGATCTTCTCGATCGCCTTGCGTTTGGCCTTGGTCCAACTCTCGTTGCCCAGCTTGTTGAGCTGCGGTGCATCATCGGCCCCGACACTGTACTGGCTGATGAGGTTGAGAGAGGCGACAGGCACATAGAGCTTGTCGCCACCGGCGTATTCCAGTTTCAGGTACTCGGCGACCAGGCCGCCCGTGTCCAGGGTTTCCAGTCCCTGGTAGAGGGCGACGCCGTGATCCAGATGCACTATGGGTTGACCGACTTTGAGTTCGGCCAGATCCTTGATGAGCGCATCCTGGCTTACCTGACGCTGTTTATCGCGCCTGCGTTGCTGGGCGATGCGCTGGCCAAACAGCTCGGTTTCACACACCAGTGCCCAGCTTGGGCCCTTTTTAGGGTGATAGATGGCGCCTTGAGACAGCGGCGCGACGATCAAGCCAAAGGGCTGAGGCTTATGGCTGAAGCTCTCCAGATGATCCAGCAGCGCAGGTTTAATCTCTATCTTGGCCAGCAGTTCCAGCAGCGCCTCGCGGCGGCCTTCCGATTCGACGCAGAATAAAATTGGCGTGCCGCCATCGGCAAATTCTTTAAGGCTGATAAGTGGCTGTTTCAGCTTATGGTTGGCGGCGATGTTAGGCAGTGCCTCGAGCTGCGCCGTAACACAGGTGCCTGTGGCATCATCGCCCTTGACCAGGAAGCGCGGCAGATGCTTAAAGGCCTCGAAGACCTGTTCGGTCAGCAGGTAGAGATCCTTTGGCGGCAGCAGTGGCCTCAGGGGATCGACCCGGCGGTTTTCATAGCGCTGGTTGATCTCCTGCAGGTGGTGTTTGGCAGCATTCTCTAGATCGCCCACCTGCACCAATTGGCACTCGCCGGGCAGATAGTCAAACAGGCTCGCCGTCTCGTCGAAGAAGAGGGGCAGGTAACTCTCGATCCCGGCGGGCATCACCTTGCGGCTCACCATCTGATAGATGGACTCCGGCTCCTTGACCACTACCTCAAACTGGCGGCGATAACGTTGGCGAAACCCTTCGATGGCGGCGTCATTGGTCGGGAACTCCTTGGCCGGCAGTAGGCGAATCGATTCGATCTCGCCGCTGGAGCGTTGGGTTTCCGGGTCAAATTCGCGGATCGATTCGACCTCATCATCGAACAGCTCGATGCGATAGGGGCTCTGGGCGCCCATGGGGAAGAGATCTATGATAGAGCCGCGCACGGCAAACTCGCCATGCTCATACACCTGCTCTACGTGATGATAGCCGGTATTGACCAGCTGGCTGCGCACTGCTTCCAGGGGATAGTGGTCGCCCTTGCTGAGCAGCAAGACGTTGCCGGTTAAGAATGATTGCGGCGGCAACTTCACCATCAGGGTGCTCATGGGCACGATCACCAGGCTATGGCCGGCGCTTGGGATCCGCGATAGGGTCTCAAGCCGTTGAGATACCAGATCCTGATGGGGCGAGAAGCTGTCGTAAGGCAAGGTCTCCCGGTCGGGGAACAGCATCACGGGGATCGATTTTGGCGCTAACAGGTAGCCTAGCTCTGCCTCTAGCCTGAGCGCGCTTGGCGTGTCTGGCGTCACCACTAAGGTCATGCCGCTATACTGCTCGGACAGCTTAGCCAGGCTTATCGCCTGGGCGGCACCGGTTAACTGGCTCAGGGTTTGGGGCGACTTAACCCCTTTGACTTTAGGTGGTGTGAGGATGGAAAAAGCATTCATGAAAACAGACTAAGGCCAACAATCAACAATGATGCGGCCATTGTAGAGACTTAGCCCCGTCAGTGCCAGTGAAAACTAACTCGGGTCTTGTTGCTGTTTTTTGCGTTGTTGTAATTGTTTTTGTTGAATATTCAGGCTGGCTTTGACCAGTTGCTCGACATCCTCATCGAGAATTTGAATAAAGCTGAGTTCGCAGTCGAAACCACCTTCAGAGGCTTCATCGTCACAGCGGGTGCACTCCCCTATGCAAAGGATGGCGATAAGCGCCTCCCTGATATGCAGTGTGATGCGGTAGCGCTCGCCGGGCACCAATTTTGTGGGGCTTAGGAGATGTATGCCGCTACCGCCAAAATGCAGGCCGCTGCAGCGCTCGCCCTCGTGGGGCTGCTGCTCGAGCACATGCTGCAGCACCAGGTCTATCTTGCGAGACTGTAGCTTAAGGTAATCGACTACGGTGCGGGCTTCATCATCAAGGTGCCTGAGCTGGAGTAGACAGTCGGCTTCCATCGCCTTGACTTGGCTGATAAGCTGAATGCCGAGCGGTAGCATACCTCTTAGCTCATAGTCGTTGGGCAGCGGCTGCTCCTTAGGCCAGGGCGATAGGTAAGCGGCGAACCCATGCGCGACGCTAAAATAGGAGTTTGATTGGCTGTTCAACGGATTGCCTCTTGTTTTTAAGGTGCTATTCCCCCTATTATCGTGCCCATCTTAATGATTTATCAAGGCTCTGACGCAAAGAGACCCTGCCAAACATGAATTTAGCGTTATCTTGGACCATAGGTTATCGGTATTGGCGAGCACGTAAGGCCAATCCATTTGCCTCATTTATTACCCTGTTTGCCGTGTCGGGGATCTTGCTCGGGGTGGCGGCCCTGATCATCGTCAGTTCTGTGATGAATGGTCTCGAGGGGCAGCTCAAGCAGCGCATTCTTGGCGCTGTGCCACAGCTGACGGTGCACAGCGAGCAACACCTTGGCAACTGGCAAGATGTCGCCAATACCTTAATCGATGGTAAGCAGATCCTGGCGATGAGCCCGAGCGTGGCCACCCAGGCCATGTTACAGGCGCCGAGCAACATCAGCGCAGTGCAGGTTTATGGCATCTATCCCGAGCTTGAAAAAGACAATCTGGCGCGTCTGAACCGACACTTCAACGGCTCCCTCGACAGCCTAGAGGCGGGCAAATACCGCATCATCATTGGCGCCGAGCTGGCGCGTCGTCTGGATGTTAAGCCCGGCGATAAGATACGTGTACTCAGTGGCGATGGGGTGGTTTATTCGCCGCTGGGGCCTGTGCCGAGTCAGCGTAAGTTTATCGTAGCAGGCGTGTTTGAGATGGGATCTCAGGTGGATGCGAGCCTGGCTTACGTGCATCACGAGGATGCACTGCGTCTGATGCGCAAGTTCCCCAATGAGATCAAGTCGCTGCGTCTCTATCTGGCCGATCCCTTCAAGGCGAGCAAGCTTGCACCTAAGGTAAAGGCGGCGTTTGAGGCGGCGGGCGACAGTGTGACCACCAGTGATTGGCGCGAAAACTATGGTCATCTTTTCTCTGCGGTGAAGATGGAGAAGAACATGATGTCGTTGATGCTCAGCCTTATCATCGCCGTGGCGGCCTTTAACATAGTATCAGCGCTGGTGATGATGGTGGTGGATAAGACCACAGACGTTGCCGTGCTCAAGACCCAAGGCTTGACCACGGGGAGCATCATGGGGATCTTCATGATCCAGGGATCGCTTAACGCCGTTTTAGGCTTGGTGGGCGGCCTGGCTATCGGCGTGCTGGCCACATTAAACATCAATACACTCTTCTCGGTTCTTGGCGTTCATGTGCTCGGCGCGGGTCAACGCCTGCCGGTGCAGCTTGAGTGGGGCCAGTTGTCCCTCATCGTCGTTGGCACCCTGACCATCACATTTTTAGCGACCGTTTATCCCGCACTACGGGCGGCTAGCGTGCAACCTGCCACAGCTTTAAGGTATGAATAATCTATGACCCAACAGGATAACTCTTTGTTACTTCAAGTCAGTGACGTCAGCAAACGCTACCACGAGGGGAGCATAGATACTCAGGTGCTGAGCGGCGTTAATCTCAGTATCGCCAAGGGCGAGCAGGTGGCTATCATCGGCAGTTCAGGTTCGGGTAAGAGTACCTTGTTGCACATCATGGGCACGCTGGACAAACCCAGCAGCGGTCAGGTGATGTTCGACGGAGAAGATCTCTACCAGCTTTCCTCCTCGCGTCAGGCGGCGATCCGCAACCAGGAGCTGGGATTTATCTATCAGTTCCATCATCTGTTGCCCGAGTTTACCGCCCTTGAAAATGTGGCCATGCCAGGACTCATTCAAAAGCGCCCGCGTCAGGAAGTCGAGCAGGAGGCCAAAGAGCTACTTAGTCGTGTGGGTCTTGGGCACAGGCTGCATCATACCCCGGCGGAGATGTCTGGCGGTGAGCGCCAGCGCACAGCGATAGCCAGGGCGCTGATCAATCGTCCTAAGTTGGTGTTGGCCGATGAGCCAACGGGCAACCTGGACGCCGCCAGCGGCGATACCGTTTATGAGCTTATCCGAGAGCTGGGTAGCCAGCTGGGTACGGCCTTTGTGGTGGTCACCCATGATCCTAAGCTTGCGGCGCGCATGGACAGACAGCTGAAGATGCAAGATGGTCAGTTAAGCGCCTGGGAGATGGCATGAGAGAGAGACTCGCCTTCTGGGTAGGCTGGCGCTTCTACATGGCGCGTCAGTCCAATCGTTTCATCAGCTTCATCTCCTTTGCCTCTACCGCAGGCATCGCCTTGGGGGTCGCCGTGTTGATCACTGTGCTGTCGGCCATGAACGGCTTCGAGAAGGAGCTTGAGCAGCGCCTGCTGGGCGTAGTGCCCCATGGTGAGCTGACCGGAGTGAATGAGCCGCTGCATGACTGGCCGAAAATTGCCGAGGATGCCAAGAAGATCCCCGGTATTATCGCCAGCGCGCCATTTGTGCGTATACAAGGTCTGATCCAGAAACCCGGTGGTTTTCAGGGGCTAACGGTTATCGGTATCACGCCGGAATTAGAAGCAAAAGTTTCCAACATCCGTGATTTCATGCCGGATACGGCCTGGCAGGCACTGGCCAGCAAAGAAAACAATATTGTCCTGGGTAAGGGACTGGCCGATGCGCTGGGGCTGTCGCTGGGTAACACCCTGAGCCTCTACACGCCAAACCTTGCCAGTCAGTCAACGGGACGTGGCCTTGGTTCGGCCAAGAGTCATCAGTTTAAGGTGGCGGGAATTTTTGCGCTCGGCGGCGAGCTGGATCTGACCACTGCCTACATCTCGCTGGATTATGGCGCCGAACTGTTGGGGCTGGGGGATGGCGTGAGTGGGATCCGCATCAAGGTAGATGATGTCTTTGCCGCGCCGCAGCTGATCCGCACCTTGGGCTATAGCCAGTCGCAATATATGTACCTTTCCGATTGGACCCGCACCCAAGGCCATCTTTATCAGGACATTCAGCTGGTACGCGCCGTGATGTATCTGGTGCTGGCGCTGGTGATCGCCGTGGCTTGTTTCAATATCGTCTCGACATTAGTGATGGCGGTACGTGACAAGCAGTCGGAGATCGCCATCTTGCTGACCATGGGGATGGCCAAGGCCACCATCATGGGGATCTTCGTGGTGCAGGGCGCGCTAAATGGTCTGTTGGGTTGCTTGATTGGTGCGGGACTGGGGATCACCCTTGCGCTGAATCTCAGTGCTATCGCCAGCGGGATTGAGCAGCTGTTTGGCGTGCAGCTCTTATCGGCCGATGTTTATTTTATCGACTTCTTACCCTCACAGCTAAATCTTCTGGATGTGGCGCTGGTGGTGTCTCTGGCCTTGGTCATGAGCCTATTGGCCACCCTCTATCCCGCCTGGAAGGCGAGTCGTATTCATCCCGCCGAGGCGTTGGCCGGGCGCTAAGACTTGGTCGTAAATTAGGAATAGTCTTTAGCGACTTTCCCGGTAGGCGCGTTTTTGTTGATACATCCGCTTGTCGGCATCTGAGAGTAACTCTTTGATGTCGGCATTCTGACCCTCATAGGTCGCATAGCCTATGCTGAGTGAGGGCGTCAGTTGTTGTGACTGCCAGCTAAAGGGCTGGGATTCTATCGCCTGGGTGATATGCGCCATGATCTCCTCGATTTCCTGCATGTTGGTGAGCTCATAGAGCAAGATCAGAAACTCATCGCCGCCAAATCGGGCGACCGATCCCTTAATACCAACCTCTGTCACAAGACGATTGGCGATATATTTTAGCAACTCATCGCCCGCCTCATGCCCCAGCTCGTCGTTAACCCCTTTAAAGTCGTTGAGATCTATGTTGAGCAGGGTAAAAGGGGGCTGATTTGGTTTGTTCATCAGGCGATCGAGTTCGTTGATGATGAAGCGCCGATTAGGTAGGTGGGTCAATTCATCGTGGAGCGCCGCCCTGTGGGTGTGCTGATAGTTGCGAAACAGCAGTAGCATCAGCATGTATAAGGTAAAGGCCGCAATCGTACCTATACCGCCTATGCCCAGACGCAGCTGGCCGATGCGTTCGAGATTCTCGATATGAAACCTAGCTGCCATATTCCAGGTGGCGCTGGGTAACTTGATGGGGTAGATCACATCGGCATTGTCGAAGATGCTGGCATCACCGTAGAAAACCTGTTCGGGTTCGTTGGCGGTGATCTGTTTCTTGATGGCGATATCGCCGCCCTGAAACTGGGTGATCCCTGTGTCATGGAGTAACTGGTTATAGTTCATCACCACGCTCACCCCGCCCCAGTATTGGGTGTTTTTGGGGTAGTCGGCGAAAATAGGGTAGCGTGCGATGAGGCCCAAACCACCCTGGACCAGATTTACCGGGCCGGCGATATACACCGACTGCTGCTCCTTGGCCAGAAGCACTGTCTTTAGCTGGTTTGGCTGGGTGCTAAAATCAAATCCAACAGCCGCTTCGTTGCCTTCTAGGGGATAGACTAGCGAGATAACATTGTTCGGCGCGATGGCGACATTGCGCACGTATTGCGCCTTGTCGAGTAACTTAGCGGCGATCACATGCCAGTTTTTCATGGCAAATTCGGGATCTATAGTCACCACAGTGGCCAGGCTATCGGCCAGATAGGTGTCTTTGTATATGGTGGCCTCGAAGTTAAAGCGGATCAGCGCCAAGTTCTTGCGCAGATTTTCCTCTTCTTGCTGGATCTCATTGTCGACAAAGTATTTTGTTAGCGCACTGATGGTGATCACTGAGGCGAGCAGAAACAAGCAGGAGAGCAGTGCGAAGATCGCAACATGTTTTCTATTTGAATTTAAGTGCATGGCCTTCCTGCATTTTTTTTGATTATTCTAACGAGCGACTTCATCCAAGGCATGTCATTCAGATAGATACAAAGCATCAACTTTGTGATCAATTTGTTTATTCTATCTTAAGTTTCTCTTAGATGCGAAGTGGCAATTGCAGCAGCTCATGCTGCAGCTAGGCTAATGTGCAGTGTTATCGGCGAAAATAGCGCGATGATTTGGTTAACAAAAGCTTATTGGTATCACAGCCCGGTGAAGTTTCATTGCCAGGATTAGCTCAATATTCGATAGCAAGATCCATTGGGGCTTGTGATCAGATCAAAGGCGGCATGCTGCAGGCGATGGGCAGAGTAGTTCGCTACTTGGTGCGATTCTTCCACTTGAACAGGATAGAGTACTTCCACAGGTTGTGGACGACAAAGTAACCCACGGCGGAAAAGATGATCCCAAACACCAGACAGCCGAGCAAGAAAGGCGGGCCTATGGTGAAGAGTGAGGCCTCGATCCATTGCCAGCTGGCTTCGAAGGCAAATTCTTGGGGAGGGTGATTGAGCAGTTTGGCGCCAAAGAGGTAGGCAGCATAGAACATAAAGGGCATGGTGACTGGATTGGTGACCCATACCAAGGCGACGGCGACAGGTAAGTTACAGTTGAACAGGATCGCCAGCGCCGCGGCTAACACCATCTGAAATGGCATGGGGATCCAGGCGACAAACAGGCCGACCGCAAAGGCGAGGGGAGCGGAGCGTCGATTCAGGGCCCAGAGGTTAGGCTTGTGAAGCAGCTTACCGAACATCTGCAGGTGCTTATGATTCTGCAGTGTTTCAGGCTTGGGCATATATCGTTGAATGAATTTTTTTGGCATAGCTTAGTGTTGCAGTCTTAAATTATTCATTATGAATCGATTCATGTTTGGCTATTGTGCCACGCTCATTTCCGCGTTGCTCTGGCCTGCCTTGCCAACCTTTTCCCTTGCATGTGCCGTCTTGGTAATTGCCGTCATCATGCTGAAATGGTCGAAATTATTGGCCGGTAGCCTTCTGGCTATAGCTTGGATGAGTCTATTTTGCCACCAACTTTTGGTTTTTACGTCCGATAAATCGAGCGAGCTGCCATCAGTAAGGGGCGAAATCATATCACTAGTTTATCGAAACGGCGACTGGATAAATGCCGATATTCGTATTTTAACGGACCATCCCTTTCATTTTCCTGACAAATATTTACGCTTACGTTGGCAAAGCGAACAAAAAGTCGCCATAGGTGAGGTGTGGCAATTCACCCTTGCCCCAAAGCCCATCACCAGTGTGCTTAACCAAGGGGGATTTAATCAGCAGGCCTATCTGCTCTCGAAGCACATCATAGGCAAGGGCAGAGTCATTGCGGCCAAACGCCTTTTACCACCACAGGGCATGCGGGCCAAGCTACTGACAAAGTTGCGCCAGGATCTGGCCTCACTGGCCAATGGCGATTTGATGCTGGCGCTCATGCTGGGCGATAAACAGCAGATAAGCGATGCGCATTGGCAGGGCCTGAGGCAAAGCGGAACAGGGCATCTGGTGACCATCTCTGGGCTGCATCTGTCTGTGCTGGCGCTCTGGGTGATGGGGCTGGGGGGCTATCTGTTAGGGCGGCTCACTCCTCGTCTGGGACTCGGTAATCGTCAGACCATCGCCCTGGTGGCGCTGATTTGCTGTGGTCTCTATGCCTTTCTCGCCGGACTAGGGCTGCCGACCCAGCGGGCGCTTATCATGTTGGTGATGGTGATCTTGCTTGGTCTAATCCGCCGTTACGCATCGCCCTTCGAGCGGCTGTTATGGGCACTTTTCATCGTACTGCTGCTGGACCCTTTAAGTATCCTCGGCGCCGGGCTTTGGCTCTCTTTTGGTGCGCTCGCCATCATTCTCTGGTTTACGCAATCATGGCCTGCGCCTGATGAGCGTCTATCAAGCTGGCAACGGCTGAAATGGCGTCTTAAGCAGATGTGGCAGATCCAGTGGCGCCTGAGTCTATCGCTTGGCTTGCTGCAGGGGCTCTTGTTCGGCGGCTTTGCGCCCTACGCTTTGATATTTAACCTTATCTTTGTGCCTTGGTTTAGTCTGGTGGTGATCCCCCTAAGTTTCATGGCGCTGATAAGCTGGATAATCGACACTTATCTCGGCGTATCCGTTAGCCTGCCGCTTTATCTGTTGGATCTTGCCATTTCACCCATGACTCTTGCGTTCGATTGGCTAGGGGAGCTACCGCTTCACTGGCTGCCAGCCTCGATGCAGCTGGTCTCAGCCCTAGTGTTTGGCCTGCTTGGGCTTATCCTTTGGCGACTCGCCTCAGGCAACTGGCGCTGGATGATCCCTGTGTTGTTCATGCCCCTGTGTCTCTGGTTTTTACCACAGAGATTGACGGACCCTAAAAGCTGGCAGGTGCACCTGCTTGATGTCGGGCAGGGGCTCAGCCTGGTGGTTGAGAAACAGGGGCGGGCATTGATCTATGACACAGGCGCGGCGTTTGGTGAGCATTTTAGTTATGCAGATAGGGTCATAGTGCCCTTCTTGCACTACCGTGGCATAGGTGAGCTGGATTATCTGGTGCTCAGCCATGGGGACAACGATCATGCCGGCGGCGCCGATTATCTGTTAGGTCGCTACCCTAAAGTGAAGCTGGTGACAGATCTCAGCTATCCCGGCGCTATCGACTGTCGTCCTAAAAGCCTGTACTGGCAGGGGTTAAGCCTTGAGCTTTTGGGGCCGCGCGAGCCGCAGCCCGGCAATAATGGCTCCTGTGTCATGCGGATAAGCGACGGCAGGCGAAGTGTACTCATCCCTGGGGATATCGAGACTGAGGGTGAGCAGTCACTCCTGACCCAGAGCGCCGAGGTTGGCAGCACTGTCTTAATCGCGGCCCATCATGGAAGTAACACCTCATCGAGCGAGGCCTTTATTCGGGCAAGCGCGCCCGGTATCGTGCTCTACGCCGCCGGTTTCAACAATCGCTACGGCTTTCCCAAGGCTGAGGTGGTGAGACGTTTTCGCGACCAAAAGGCGCTTCAGTACAGCACGGGGGATAACGGTCAGCTGAGTTTAAAACTGGACGAGCAGGGCATTACCGTACTGGGTTATCGCCGGGATCTGGCGCCATTTTGGTACAATCAACGCTTTGAATTTGGTGAGTTTGGCAATCCAGAGTAGAATACGCTTTTTTGCACCTACGATAGAATCCTGAATGACAAATTCTTCGAAAAGTGAAGTTGGCAGCGTTTTTCTCAGACTGCTCACTTATCTTGTCCCGCTCAAAGGGGTGTTATTTTTGTCTGTGTTTGGCCTAGTGCTTTACGGCTTGGTGGACGCAACCTTTATTTATTCAATTAAACCTTTTATTGATCAAGGTTTTGCCAGTAATGTGCCGACCACGCCAGGCTTGGTTGAAGGAGTCGACCTTGGCATGGGAGGCGGCTTTAACTCCGACAGCGACGTGCTCAAAACCGCGCCTTTCGTGGTGATTGGCCTGTTTACCCTGAGGGGCCTGGCTAACTTTCTCTCCACCTATGGCATCTCTTACATCAGTGCGCGCATGATCATGGATATGCGTCAGCAGGTGTTTGAGCATTACCTGAGACTGCCAGTGAGCTATATCGACGCCGAAAGCAGCGGTAACTTGATCTCCCGGGTGACCTTCGATACCGAGCAGATCGCCAGGGCATCGGGCAGTGCGCTGATCACCATAGTGCGTGACGGTATCACAGTGATCGGCATGCTGGGGGTGATGTTCTACAACTCCTGGAAACTCTCGCTCTGTATTTTGATTGTCGGGCCTCTTATCGGCGTGGTGATTGCCGTGGTCAGCCGTAAGTTCCGCAAAGTCTCTAAACAGATCCAGACCGCCATGGGCGGTGTGACCTCAGTTACCGAGCAGATGATCAAGGGTCACAAGAATGTGTTGGTCTTCGGTGGTCAGCAGGCCGAATCGCAACGTTTTGCCAAGGTGAATGACGATAACCGCTCGCGCACCATGAAACTGGCCCTGGCTCAGGCGATCAGTCAGCCCTTGGTAATGGTCATCGGCTCACTGGCGCTGGCCTTCGTGCTTTATGCATCGAGCCTTGAGAGCATGCGCGCCGACCTTACCGCGGGTACCTTCGCCACTATCTTGGCGGCCATGCTCGCCATGTTGCAGCCAATCAAGAGCCTGACCCGCGTTAACGCCGAGTTTCAGCGTGGTATCGCCGCCTGTAGCACCATCTTTGCCGTGTTAGATACCCCGGCCGAGGTGGATAACGGCACCTTTGAGACCAAAAGAGTCGAGGGCCGCCTGAGCTTCGATAAGGTCAACTTCCGCTACAACAATCAGGAAGGCTTGGCATTAAAAGAGGTGGATTTCCAGGTCAATCCGGGTGAAACCCTGGCCCTGGTGGGACGCAGTGGCTCGGGTAAGTCGACCATTGCCAGCCTGATCACCCGCTTCTATTCGGATCTCGACAGCGGTGATATTCGCTTGGATGATGTGAGCCTGAGAGATTACAAGTTGGCGGCGCTGCGCCGTCAGGTGGCATTGGTGTCACAGCAGGTGACGCTGATCAACGATACCATAGCGGCGAACATCGCCTATGCCTATCCGGGCGAGGTCACCGAGGAGCAAATCATCGATGCGGCTAAGCTCGCCAATGCCTGGGAGTTTATCTGCAACATGCCTGAGGGGATCTATACCCAGGTCGGTGAAAACGGTGTCATGCTCTCGGGTGGTCAGCGCCAGCGTATCGCCATTGCCAGGGCGATACTGCGCGATGCGCCGATCTTGATCCTCGACGAGGCGACCTCGGCGCTGGATACCGAATCGGAGAAGGCTATTCAGACGGGTCTGGATAACCTCAGACAGAACCGCACCTCTATCGTGATCGCTCACCGTCTGTCGACCGTTGAAAATGCCAATCAGATCTTGGTGGTGGATCAGGGCAAGGTGGTCGAGCGCGGCACCCATAGCGAGCTACTGGCCAAGCAGGGGATCTATTACAACCTGTACCAGATGCAGTTTGGTAGTTAAGCAGTATGCAGGCGTTGGTTAATCGTCTCTGGTATGACAGGCAGGCCGGTGTTCACTGGCTGCTTGTACTGCTGCTTCTGCCTCTAAGTGGCTTGTTTTATCTGCTGACGAGCCTCAGGCGACAGCTGTTTCGTTTGGGACTTAAGTCAAGCGCGCGGCTCGATGTGCCTGTGATTGTGGTGGGCAACATCACGGTCGGTGGCAGCGGCAAGACCCCCACGGTTATCTATCTCATCGAACTGCTTCGCCGTAATGGCTATCGCCCAGGGGTGATCAGCCGCGGCTACGGCGTCGAGTTTTCCGGCTGTAAGCGGGTTATCGCTGACATGCCAGCCAATGAAGTAGGTGATGAACCGGCCATGATAGTGGCGCGCACCCAGGTGCCTATGGTGATAGGTAGCGATCGCGTGGCGGCGGGTAAGGCCCTGATGGATTGGCAGGCGGTGGATGTGATCATCAGCGACGATGGTTTGCAGCACTATCGACTCGAACGGGATATTGAGATCTTAGTGCTCGATGGCAAACGCCGCTTCGGCAATGGTCTGCTGTTGCCTGCCGGACCATTGAGAGAAGGGCGCTGGCGTCAAGGCCGCGTCGACTTTACCTTAGTCAACGGCGAGCGTGGTGGGCCTGATGAGTTTGAGATGGCGCTGGCGCCCGGCAATTGGCGCAGCGTGGCTAATGGCGAGGTCGTTACAGCTAATGTGGACAAGAGTCATGAAAGTGTGGCTATCGCTGGAATAGGCAATCCGCAGCGATTCTTCGATACCCTTAGCGAGATTGGGGTTCATCCAATTGGTCAACATGCCTTTGACGATCATCAGGCCTATAGCCTTGAGGCTATCGAGACGGTTGCGGCGGGTCGGAGCGTGCTAATGACTGAGAAAGATGCGGTTAAATGTCGCGAATTTGCAAAGTCTAACTGGTGGTATTTGCCGGTAGATGCCAAGATAGCCCCAGAATTTGAACAGCAATTGTTAACGCTGCTAAAGTGGCGCGAAAACGTACAACAAGGAAATTAACATGGCGTTTGATAAGAAACTTTTAGAGATAGTTGCCTGCCCTGTGTGTAAGGGTAAGCTTGAATATGACAAAGCTAATCAGCAGCTTATCTGTAAGGCCGATCGTTTGGCCTATGCCATTAACGAAGGGATCCCTGTACTGCTTGAAAACAAGGCGACCCCTTGGAACGAAGAAGCGTAATTCGTTTTTCTATTACTTTTCGTATTAAATGTCGCGCTTTGCTTCAGTAGTAGCTTATCGCGCGACAAGCTAGAGACGTGCCAATCGGCACGTCTTCTGGTTTATCTTCACTTTTTAATCTTCATTTTTTTATCTTCAAGCCAAGTTGCTGTCGCTCATAGTTTCCCCGCTCAGGTCCTCGAAGATTGCATTTGTCTTAGCTTGCACACATAATCCCTTTTCACTTTTACCGGAGTACCTTGTGTGACTGTTTCTAGCCTTCAACATGTGATTGATAAACTACTTGTCGAAAATCAGGGCGAACGAATAGTCAGTTTCGAGCATCAAGGCCGCAAGTATTGGCTTAAACAGTCAGAACGCCTTACCGGCGCCATGCGTTGGCTAAAGTCGCAGCCCCAAGCGGCGTTGCAGCTCGAGATCTCAACCCTCACTCAACTCGCCAAGCGAGGTGCCCCTGTGCCCGAACTGGTTGCTAGTGGCGAAGGTTTTCTGGTGGTTGCCGATGTGGGCATGCCCGTCAATGGTTGGTTAAATGCCGACATCTCAGAGGCCGAGAAGCTTAAGATATTGCAAGATAGTGCGACTGGGTTAGCGCATCTGCATCTTAAAGGCTTGGCTCATGGCAGACCAGCGCTTAGGGATATCTGCTGGGAAGAGGGAGATGTTGCCTTTATCGATTTTGAGGCGAATCAGCAAGACAGTGACATGCATAGGCAACAGATCAGGGATCTCCTCGTCTATATCCACAGCCTGTACCGTTACATAGGGCCCCATCCTGAGATCGCCGAGCCTGTCATTGCAGCCTATCGCGCCGCGGGCGGGGAATCTCTCTGGCAGGCGTCCAAGCAAGAGATGGCTAAATGGCAATGGCTAAACTATCTAATCGCACCACTTAGATCTATCGGCGGTAAAGATCTGCGCCCCGTCTATTGGCTACTGCGCCACTTTAAACAAACCCTCTAATCTTCCATTTATCTCCTATTTGCCATATCTCATACAGTCATTTATGTGCCATTTCGACGCTATCGTTTGTACCTGATGGATAGAATTATATCTTTTTGGCGTTTTCATCTATTGAGTAATTAAATGGTAGTCAATTTGACTATTTGAGTGATCTCGCGTCGAGTTTTGCGCCAATAACAGCTGTTTTGGTAAATTTTATCCACTCATTGTGTATTGATTTCCATAGGGTTTTAAAAATTGGTTAAAAAATGATCAAACTTTCGGTTGAGCTTCGGTAAAAATAATTGCTAGAATGCCCGAATTCTCTGGGCTGAAGCCGCCTGGAGGTTAAGTTCGAAAGCACTCTCGAAACGGCAAGCATTAAGTAATTAATGTACGCAAAGCCACAGGCCCTAATTGCATAGCAAAAGGGTGGCTGGACTACCGAATGAGCGTTGATAGAGCCTAGTACTTGTACTTGGAGCTTTCGAAGTGATGTTGACTTTGAGAGGTCCAAGCTATGAGTTCAGTTCATTGCGCAGCTGCGCGTACAGATTCTACATTCCTAAAAACCTTTGGTTTGGGCCTATTGGGCGCAGGCCTGTTGTCGGCGTCGGCTATCATGCCAGTGCATGCAGGCACTCATGGTGAGCAAACCTCTGCGGCGGCTCAGGCTAAACGTGAAGCCAAGCAACAGGCACGTCTGACTCATAAGGCGGAACTTGAAACTCAGACGCTACAACTATCAGCAGTTGCGGCACAATTCCTGAACGCCACTAAGTCAAATAAAGGTGCATCTCATGCTTCTGACGCGGCGCTTTACCAGCAACTTGAAGCGCTGGTGGCGGCTAGACAAGTAGAACAGCAATCACTCATCGCACTCGATCCTTTCAGTGTCGTTTCTTCTGTATTGCCAATGGCGAAGCGTCGTGGCATACCCGCTGAGATCCAAGCCAAACTAGCTCAAAAAGCCGAATTAGTGGGTGAGGTGGAAGCAGTGTATGAAGATTTTGCGGATCCAAGCGAGAATCGCTTGCGTCATTTCATGGTGACTGACCAAGGCCGAGTTGAAATGCATCTACCTGCCGATACTCGGTCACAAAAGTTGCAAAGTGGTATGCAGGTCAAAGCTAAAGGTTGGCTATTTAATACAGAGAACACTGATAATAGCAGTTTAGCTATCGAGCAAGGTGAGGAAAACCTATTAATACTCGCGGCCGGCGGTGAGACAAGCTCAACGTCAACATCATATTATGAGGCTCCAACCAAATCGACCGGGGAACAAAAAGTATTGGTACTAATGCTTAATTTTCAGGACAATCCAGTTGAGCCTTGGACAACGGGAGAAGCCGAACAATTGATATTCGGTACTGTCAATGACTATTACCAAGAGGCATCCAATGGTAAGACCTGGCTTACTGGAAATGTCGAAGGCTACCTTACTCTGCCAATAGAAACGACTTGTTCTTCTACTGATATAGATCTGGCTGCGCGAGAAGTAGCGATAAACCAAGGGATCGATATTAGTCAATATCCGCGTTTTGTGTATATTATGCCAAAAAACGAAATATGCCCTAATTTACTTGGTCGAGGTACCATAGGCTTGGGAGTAAATCTTTCTACACCATCCAAGGCGTGGATTTTTGGTGAGTTTGACCTAAACACCATTGGGCATGAGCTGGGGCATAACCTAGGATTACAGCATGCTAAATACCTAGGTTGCTCAAGCGAACAAATTGACTCAAGCTGCATGTCATTGGAATACGGTGACAACCTGGATATGATGGGTAAATCAGAGGGGCATTTTAATGCTTTTAATAAAGAGCGCCTTGGCTGGATAACTGCTGATAAAGGTGAGGTCGTTACTGCTGACAGAGACGGTAGTTACCTGTTGGAGCCCTATGAGACGGGGTCGAATGGCAACGCCAAGAGCCTTAAGGTTCGTCGCGGTACGGACTCAGTGACCGGCGAGCCACTTTACTACTACCTCGAATACCGACAGCCTATTGGTTTCGATAGTTTTTTAAGCGGTAAAGCCGTTACGCAAGGGGTACTGGTTCACTTAAATCGAAATGAAGACAATATCGACAGTAGCCTGCTGCTGGATATGACGCCTGGCAGTTCAATTTATGATTTGGATGATGCAGCTCTACTACCGGGCAAAAGCTACACAGATAATCTTGCCGGTGTCACCATCACCACAGAGTGGTCAGATAGCTCGGGTGTGGGTGTGAATGTCAGCTACTCAGAACAGCAAATCTGTACTGCTGCGCAGCCAAGCATTGCGCTAGCGTCAAGCAGCAGCGTATGGGGCGAGGCTGGTGAAACCGTTTCTTATCGCGCCACGTTAACAAACAATGACAGTGCCGAGTGTGGCAGCAGCAACTATATTGTGTCAGCCCAAGTAGCATCGGGTTGGAATGCAACGCAGCAATCTGTGAGCCTAACGCCGGGTCAAAGTACGACGGTAAGCGTAAACGTTACCTCAAGCACGACCGCCACAGATGGTTTCTATGACGTGACCATCGAAGGTGTGAATGCGAGTGATAGTCGCTATCAGGCCAGCACTACTGCTACTTATGTGGTTGAAACGCCTGTGGCTGTCTGTGTATTGGCAAACCCGCAATGGACCTTGTTAAGCAATAGTTCAACCGAGGTAGCAGCAGGCACAGCGGTTACTTATCAAGGCACGCTAACTAATAAAGACTCCGATAGCTGCGCCGCTTCGACCTTTGATGTAAAGACAAGCCTGCCATCGGGTTGGCAAGCAACTAGCGCAAGTGCGAGTTTGTCGCCGGGTCAATCACAACCCCTGAGCATCACTGTTACCTCGGCAACTGATGCCAATGCCGGTGTGTATGACTTTAGCATGGTTGCACTAAACCGCAATAATGTCGGCTATCAGAGCTCTGCCAGCGCCACATATCAGGTGGCAGCACCGATCGCCAGTTGTCAATTAGCGGCACCAAAACTGAATGTAGTTGATGTATTAGGGGCCGATGTTGAAGCGGGCACAGTGCAATACTATGGCGTAGAAATCACCAACCAGAATCAGGATTGTGACGATGCCACCTATCACTTGAGCATTGCTACGCCAAGCGGTTGGAGTGCCAGCAATAATACAGTTACCTTGGCAAGCGGCGCTACGACTAGGGTAAGTGTGAGTGTAACCTCATCGACCAGCGCCAATGCCGGCAGCTATAACTTGACGTTAACAGTTAAGGATGTCGCCAATACCGCCTATAGCAGCACTAGTACCTTGGTCTATCGCGTAGCGGAGCAACAAAACAATGCCCCAGTTGCCTATAGTGACAGTGTGAGCATGACGTCTAAAGCGGCCATTTACATCAATGTGCTTGGTAACGACAAGGATATTGACGGAGATACGTTAGCGGTTACGAGCGCAACTCAAGGTGCCAAGGGCAGTGTGCAAGTACTTAGCGATGGCCGTATTAAGTATACGCCAGCAAAGAGCTTTAAAAATGGTGACAGCTTTAGCTATACCATCAGTGATGGGGAGTTACAGTCTACGGCAACGGTGAGTGTTACTTTGGCTAGCGATAGCGGCAACACTGGCGGAGGCAACAAAGGCAAAGGGAAGAATTAATGTCTTTGTGATTACTTTAACTATCAAAAAAAGAGCGATGTATTACATCGCTCTTTTTGCATGGAGTCCAACGAAAGGACTAACTGCCTATCAGTTAACCGTAACTGCTATTTTAGGGGTTCGGTTCATCAGTAATAACTTGGATAGCTACGGCGTTAGAGAGTGGCTCTCCTGGAACGTCTGGATCTGTAAATGTCGCTACAATGCCATTAACCAGTGCGGCTGCAAAGTTGATGTCATCATTATTTTCCAGCCCAGGCTTCAGTTCTATGGTAAAGGCACAGCTATATGTATGTGTACCCGAACCTAAATAACCTAGTACATGATTTGGTTCGCAGTATCCATAGGTAGCCTCGTTGTATACGCCTCCACTATTAAGTAGTTTAAACTCAGTGGTTTCGGCTTCGGCAAAGACGCTTTGTAACTTCACAGTCAGGCCTGTGAAATTGACATTATTGGCTTCGCTGCCATTTTCCATTTGCAATACAACCAGCATGCTGGTAGCAAAGTCCATGTCGACCTCAGTTCCATCGGGAGTAAACCCGACCTGAGCTACGGCCATAGCGGCAAGATCATCTGCTCCTTGTTCGTGATCGTCATCAAAACCATAGATAACGGCTTCATTGCGGTATACCTCACCGGTGTTACCCTGTATGTCTGTGATTGCCACAACACAGGACGCGGATGCCCCGGGAGCAAGTTCAATACCGGCGCTTAATGGAGTTCCATCGACAATACAATCAGCGGTAATATCTGCTAGGCTGCCGATATACACTTTTGTTCCTCCATCCATTTCATACTCTTGGTCTGTGAGTTTGAAGAAGGTCACATAGTCCGCAAGTGAAGTATTAGTAAATTCGAATGTATAGTTCACGGTGCGATATAGAGTAGGGTTATCACCCGTTTCTAGTACGCTATCTACATCAGGCGTTTTTGTCAGCTCAATCATGGCATCAACATCACTAAATAGTAGTGTTGCATCGCCTGGATCTGTGGCTGTTTGATTCTCCGTAGCATCTCTCGCAACGCCTGTCACCTTGTTGTAATGCTGATCGCCAAAGTTACCTGTTAACGTTTCTGTAAAGCTACAAGTGAAACTGCCGTTGAAGGCAATGCTTGTGGACATGGTGTCACAGTTACCTTCGGTTCGAGTTAAAAGGTCACCGAATACAGAATCGTTTAATATCTCCAGTGTCAGAGGTGAATCATGGGCACCGGATGTATTCTTGACTTCGATTCTGAATTCGACTGTACCGCCTGGTTCAGGTATTGAGGTCAACTCTTCGGGATCCGCACCAGTACTCCAGATAGATTTACTGACATCTATGCTTGGTAGGTCATTTGTGATCTTAACACCGACCACGGCAGAGCAGTTATCACCAGCTACAGGGTCGCTAGCAAATGAATCACATGCATCATTACCTACGTCTATGCCTCGATTTTCAGTGTCGGTGGCACTAAAGCTAACAAAATCATAGTAATCCTCATCCCAGGGATCAACATCCCGCAGGTTGACATCGTCGATTCTCACCCTAAAGGTACAAACCAGTGTCGGGCTTGAATTCGTCAGTGTTATTGGAGTGTTACTCAGGTCTAATCTCCAGCAGGCATTAGCTGCTGTGTAGCTACTCGAACCAAGTAAAGTCACATTACCCTGTTGATAATCGGATTCCGTATCATCTAGGTCAAAGTAATAAGGCCCTGGGTAGGCTGTGTCGGAAGATTTATAGGTGTCTTGAATATCTGTGATATTAATATCAGCACCGGTTGGGTTACCGTTCTCGTCCTTCGCTTTTTCGATTGTTACTGTGTAAGTAAAGAGGCCAAAAGGTTCTTCCGCTGACATTTTATCAACTGTTTTGGTCACAGTTGCGGGCTTGGGCTCAACGAATACGTCAATTGGGAAGTTGTCGCATTTACACTTGGATTTGTTGTTAGGCACCTGACCATCTGCAGCACTACAGTTGTCACGTTCAATATTGTCCCAGGCGGCACAATAATTGAAGTCAGCCATACCATCCGGTGTTAGGGGCCCATCACCATCAGGATCTTCATCCTCACAGATCATGGTAAACCTTGCACCTACCAAGGTGTACTCATCATTAGTGAGATCGGCTTTAGCAATATCACCGCAGGCGTCACCATCGAGCTGCTGCGCCACATATGAGTTGCCGTCTGTGCCATCTGGAATAGGTATCAATCTTGAACAGGCATCATCAACCTGTGATATTACGTCAGGATCCTGGTCTTCTTTCTGGGGAATATAAAAGGTCGTATCCCAGCGTTCGGCAGCATTGGCTCGGACATCTATATCAGCAATTAAGATAAAGGGGTCGCCGAGCGTACAGGTCAACTCGCTTGATAATACCTCATTGCCTTGATCGTCGTGTAATACAATGAACTTTGGATCGACTTTGGTGATTTCGACATCATTGGCGGTACAATTTAGTGCCTCGCCAATAACATCTTTCATTCCCGATCCACCTCTTTGAACATACTCATCCGCCATACAGAAGTCTGCCGTGTTGGCAGGAACGGGCCAAATTGGTGAGTCGGCTAGTGCCGGTGTCGTGCCAATGCCATATAGGCTGGCGCTGCTTATGAGGGCGATACCCAATGCCCTGACAAGCCGATTAGATTTAAATCGTTTCATAATATTGACCTTTATTAACAAGTTAATATGGATAAAACGTCTTGTTAGTTCATCACTTTACGTCGTTGAAATTGGGATCAATTTCGACTAAGTGCCTATTCGTTGTTGCTAGGTTATTACTACTATTTCGGCGTATGCCGCTTTTAGTGGCTGCATTGATGGCGAATAAAACTGTGCCTCATGGTGCAGCGTCCAAATAGATGGCCTAATAAGAGCAAGCATTGGGCCAGAAAGATAAGTTTTTGATAAATAGCGGATTACTTTGCTTTTGGGGCGATTGGATTAGGTGGGGTGTTACATATGTGTAACACTGTGCGTTGTCCAAATGAAACCTGGACATGACGCTTGCTAAAGATGAGATTTTAATGATTGGCCAAGCTTATGGTGTTTTTGAAAAAATGGTACTGGGTGAGGAAGGTAAAGCGCCGCCAAGTGATACTAGATAAGTGTCTTTATAAAGGGCGTTGCGGCGCCAGATTTGAGTTAGTTAAGTTAATTAAGGGTTAAGTTAGTTGAGTTAGTCGAGTAAGTTCCGTTAATTGGTCCGGGTCGGTTTTTCTAAGGCGTCGATCACCGCTTTAAAAGCATCATAGCTTTGTGCACCAACCACTAACTTGGGCTCTATGAGTCGATTGTTTTCCAGTTTACCTATGAGGAAGCTTGGCGTACCACGAACGCCTATCGATGAGCCATAGCCAATATCCTGCTCTATCTTACTCATGATGGTTTGATCTTCCAGGCAGGCGGTGAATTTTGTCATGTCTAGCGAGAGTTGGGTGGCGGTATCTTGGTAGAGCTTGTCCCCTAGTTGCTTCATATTTTTAAACAAAGCGTCACGCATGGGCCAATAAGCGTCCTGTTGCAGGCTACAGTTGGCGGCTATGGCAGCGCCTTTAGCCTTAGGATGAAAACCTAAGGGGAAGTCTCTGGCGATATACTTCACCTTACCGGTGTCTATGTAGTTGCTCTTGATCTTGGTGAAGGTGTTGTCCATGTATCGTTTGCAGTAGGGACATTGATAATCGGAAAACTCTATGATGGCGACCTGCGCCGTCGCCTCGCCTAAGGCTGGGAGCTTACCATCTTCGCCAGGGTTAATCTGGGTCGGCAGGCTTCTATGCTGCGGCTCCTGACTCTTCATGGCAATGGTGTGTATCTCTTTCACCTGGCTGCCCATGATGGCCACTTGCTGTTTTAATTGGCCCATCTCCTGTTTCAGATAGGCGAGCTCCTTCTCTAACTTGTCGTCATTTTTTTGCTGACAGGCAGCAGTAAAAAACAGCAAAGATAGGCAGACTATCACTGTCGAATGAGTAGATGGCATAAGTCGATCCTCGTTTGGTGCCACTGACCTTGTCTATAGCGTTATCTTGCACTTCTTGATGAGGCGATAGAAAGTCGTTCGTGAGATGTTGAGTTCACGGGCCGCCGCCGAGATATTGTGGTTATTGCGCTTAATGGCGGCCAATAGAAGTTCGGTATCAATTTCGGTTCTGTGCTGCGCCAGATCGACCACATCGGGATCATCATTTGCCGAACAAGCGAATTTAATGCCGAGGTCGGCTTCGGTGATGATGTCGCTTTCGGTCATGATGATGGCGCGTTGAATGCGGTTTTTAAGTTCGCGCACATTACCTGGCCACTGATAGTTGGTCATGGCATATAACGCGTCCTGGTGAAACTGAAATTGACGATTGGGTGGAGCGAGTTTGGTTAAGTAATCTTGAGCCAAGAGAGGGATATCTTGCTTATGTTCTCTTAAGCTGGGTAGCTCTATTTGTATGATATTGATTCGATAGAATAGATCTTCCCTGAATTTGCCCTCTTCGACGGCGTTTTCTAAATTGACATGGGTGGCGAAGATGATGCGACAATCCACCTCAGTGGACTTCTGGCCACCGATACGTTCGATATAATGCTCTTCAAGAAACTGCAGCAGATTGATCTGTAACTCGAGTGACAGATCGCCTATTTCATCTAAAAATAGGGTGCCCTTGTTAGCTCGCTCTATTCGACCTATGTATTGCCTGTCTGCGCCGGTGAAGGCGCCTTTCTCATGGCCGAACAACTCTGAATGAATGAGGGTTGGGGGCAGGGCGCCGCAATTCACCGTGATAAAGGGGCCATTTTTACGAGACGAGAGTGAGTGGATCAAGTTGGCGCACAGACCCTTACCCGTGCCGGTTTCGCCGCCTATCAGTACGGTTTCATCTGACTTGGCGATCTTATAGAGATTATCGCGCAGGGTCTGCATCACCTTCGATTCACCAAAGAAGAAGGATCTTGGTTGATGCGTGGTTTTCTCCTTACTCCATTGCTCATTTAATTGGGCCATGCCACAGAGGTGCCCCAAGGTGTGATCGAGGCGCTGCCAATCAATGGGAAGGTGATGAAAATCCAAGAAATAGTCTGTAAAGCAGAAGCAAAGGTTACCCAGGTTTTTAGGGCTGTCTAAGGAGATAGCCAGCCAGAGTAAACCGGGTTGACGCGCGGACAGTAGTTCGATGGCGCGTAGTACTACCTGCTGGTGGGGGAGATCTATAATGGCGATAGCGATCTGGCAGGGAGCGCTCTCTAAAACTTTGTAGGCCGCACTAAGGGTGCCTGCATGATTGAAATGCCATTGACATGAGTCGGTCTGTTTATCGGTAAGACACGCTTCATCCGTGAGGTTTAATACCAATATGTTACGTTCCTTGTGAGTTAAGTTCCTCTTACGGTTACTCACACTTGATCCTTAGCCGGGGCCCCAAGACAGCCAATGCATTTGCTAGACAGGATGCTTAAATTTTAGGAAAGCTTGCTATTAACGCAAGTTGATAGTGTATCTAATTGTGATTCTTTTTATGTGTGGTCATTATCACTGCAATTGCCCTTTGTGTGTGGGTTTTACCTATGTTGTTAAGTTGTGTTTTGGCCTGTTTGGTTATAGATCTTCTGTGTGCCTGTTTTAAGGTGCTTTTTTGGCAAAACTAGGGTCAGCTTGTCTTGGCTTATTGCCGTTTTGTCGAAGGATTATGCTGGGCACTCGCCTTAGCGATAAGTGAAATTAAGATTGAAAATGGTCAGTAGGTGAAGACGGCTTAGGAAGGAATAGGCGCAGTCCTTAAACCGCGCCTTATTCATCTATAGGTCAATATATTTTTAGATAGCCTTATCGCTGCTACTCGCTCTCTGTTAGCCGCATTGATATTTGGGATGATTATTGACTCTTAAGACCGTTATAGAGGGTTTCTATCCAGGTTTCCTGAGAGATAAATTTCCATCCCCAACCCTGCAAGTCGTCCGGTAAGCCTTGCTGCTTGATAGCCTCGAGCGACTTGCCCGATTTGAGCTGGGTGTTCATCCAGTCGATAGAGGTGTCTAACATCTGCTTGAACTTGATCAGATCTTGCTTGTTGGCCAGTTCGCCGTGTCCCGGAATGATTTTGGTGTTGTCATCGACCTTGGCCAAGATGGTGGCGACGCTGTCGCGATAGCCAAGCACCGAGCCACCTCCTTTAAGATCGATATAGGGAAATCTATCTTTAAAGAAGAGATCGCCCATATGTACCACAGGCGCATCACGCCAGAAGATCACACTATCACCATCTGTATGACCAGCGCCCAGGTGCACGAGTGAGAGCGTGTCGCCATTGAAGTGGATATTGATCCCCTGATCATAGGTGATGCTGGGCAAGGCCTGTTTAGTGAAGTCTTGATTACTGGCCAAGCGTTTGAGTACATTGTCGTGGGCGAAGATGGTGCCGGTTTGGCCAAAGATGCCGTTACCGCCGGTATGATCGCCATGGTAGTGGGTGTTGACGATATATTTAGGCTTGCCCGCCTGGATGTCGGCCAGCGCCGCGCTAATCTTGTCCGCCAGTGGGGCAAACTGATCGTCGATGATCAGCAGGCCATCTTCTCCCGCAGATACGCCTATGTTGCCGCCGGCGCCGGTCAGCATATAGACATGTTCTGAAAGTTTGGTGGCCGCTATTTCGACCTTGGCAAACTTATCTTCGTCGGCCAAGCTATTGATGCTGATGCCATAACTGCCGATGAGCAGGCTTGTCAGCGCAAAGCGTAAGATGTTGTTCATTGGAAGACCTTTTTCTCTCTTATCGAATCAATTTATATAGTTGCATAATAAAAAGGCTGCAAGAAGCAGCCTTTTTTAGTTTGTCTGATTTGTGCGCCTTTCCTATCGGCCTTAGTGAGCCCAGGGCATGATGCGGCGGGTGAACCTGTCGGCGTTACCCAGCTTGATGGCGGCCTGATGGCGCATGCGATACAGGGCTTGATAGCAGAGCGGTACCAGATAGAGGCTGGTCAGCGTCGAGAAGCTCAAGCCGC
Organism: Shewanella alkalitolerans; assembly: GCF_019457575.1. NCBI lineage: Bacteria > Pseudomonadati > Pseudomonadota > Gammaproteobacteria > Alteromonadales > Shewanellaceae > Shewanella > Shewanella alkalitolerans. The sequence goes on from NZ_CP080422.1 coordinate 1,852,396, forward strand.
CGATGATGGCGATCGCCATGGGTGAATAGGGCGGTCCGCCGCCACCAATCTGGGTGTCGCCCATGGCCAGTGGTATCAGGCCTAGTACCGTTGTGCCTACTGTCATGAGTACCGGGCGCAGACGGGTGATGCACACTTCCTTGATGGTGGCAGAGAGACGGTCGAGCTCCGGCGTCTTCTGGTTAATCTGATCCACCAGTACTATGCCGTTATTCACCACAATACCCATCAAGATCAATATCCCAATCATGGCCATGATAGACATGCTGGTGCCGGTCAGTAGCAGCGCCCAGAACACCCCTGTGATGGAGAAGAGGATCGAGGTGATGATAGCCGTCGGCAGCAGTAGCGATTCGAACAGGGCGGCCATGACGATATAGATCATGGCGATGGCCAAGATCATATTGGTCGCCATGATGGCCTGATCTTCATCCTGACGCTGGAAACCACCTCGCAGCGAATAGCCGTAGCCCGCAGGAAATTGCACCGCATCCATCACCTGTTTGATGGCCTTTTGGGCCTCTTCCGTGGTCATTTCATCCAGGTTGGCACCGATTGAGAGCGCGGTTTGACGATCATAGTGGCGGATTGTATCGAATCGTGGACGAATCGAGATCTCGGCCAGGCTCTGCAAGGTGTAGACCCGATTACCCTGACGCACGATAGGCAGCTCTTTTAGCCTTTCGAGCGACTCGCGCCACTGTTTGTCGTAAGCCAGCTCGATGCGCAGCTCACCGCTTGGGTCGTGCCTGAAAGAGCGCAGCGGCGAACCCCTAAGAGCCATGGACACGCTGCGGGCAAGTTCGCTCAGGCTCAAGTCCAGTCTCGCGGCCATGGTGCGGTCGAGCTCGATGATCACCTCTTGCTGCGTGCTGTTAAGCTCCGAGCGCACATCGATGAGCCCGTCTATCTTGGCCAGCATAGGCACCACCTGTTCACTGATGGTGATCAGTTCGCTGGTGGAACGTCCGGTGAGGGTGACGCGAATGCCGTTGTTGTCGTTCCCCCAGCCAAATTGCGGCTTGGCGATGGAGAACTTCGGGAAGCCTTCACGTATCTTGCGCTTTAGTGCCTTGATATCTATGTCGGCATCTTCCTGTAGCAGCAGGGTCGACTGGCCTCTGTCGGCCGAGAAGTAGCTGTAGACAGAGTCGATATAGAAAGCCTCTTTGTTGGCGTAGAGGTAATCTTCCATGCGGTTGATCATCGCCTCGGTGACATCCAGGCTGTGGCGCCCCTCTACCTGGTAGTTGATGTAGAGGCGATTGTTGCCTTCTCCGTCGTTTTGATCCTGCTGCACCATGCTCAGCGGTAGTGCTGTCGAAGCAAGGATCACCACGGCAATCAGCCCTGAACGCTTGGGTCTGTGTAAGATCCACGCCAGGCTACGCTCGTAGAAAGACTCGAGCTTGCTCTGCTTAGGATTCGTCTCAATCTCGAAATGCAGCTTAGTTAACATCAATGGGATCAAAGTTTTAGCTACCAAGAGTGAGGCCGCAAGCGAGATACAGATGGCGATGGCCACATGCTCCAAGAAGATGGTCAGCTCTACCTTGACGCCGAAGATATTTGGCAAGAACACAATGGCTGTGGTCAGGGTGCCGGCCAGCACCGCCAGGGCAACCTTGTTGACCCCAGTGAGTACCGCCTGGGAGGTGGTTGCTGTGCCTTGATGCTGCTTCTCTTGCAGCACGCTCTCACTGACCACCACGGCGTTGTCGATCAGCATGCCGACCGCCAGTAATAGTCCCATCATTGAGAGGATATTCAGGCTATAGCCCAAGAAATACATGCCTGCCAGCGTCATACACAGAGAGATGGGCACAGAGGAGACCACCACCAGTGTCATCTTCAGGTTGCGCAGGAAGAGATAGAGCACGGCGAACGAGAGCAGGGCGCCTATCAGGCCGGCGGCAAGTAGATCAGACAGGGAGGATTTCACCCCGTAGGCCTGATCTTCCATGATAAACAGCTTGATACCGTTGAACTGCTGGTCCTGTTTAGCCGCCTCAATCACCTTGAGTACACGCTCAGACACGTCCACCAGGTTAGCGCCGGATTCTTTGAACACATCCAGACCGACCGCATATTTCTGATCCAGATGACGACCATCGAGGCGTTCGGGTAGGGCGTAGCGAATGCTGGCCACATCGCCCAAGGTGACGCCTGGGATCAATACCAGGGCGGCGATATCGTCGAGATCGCGAAACTCACCCTTTGGCGACACCTGATACACACGGGTGTTCGCCCTGAGAGTCCCAGCGCTGACGATAAAGTTCTCTTGCCCCAGTCGTTGTTGCAACATGGTGCTGTTGATGCCGGTGGCGCTGAGCTTGTCAGCATCGATTCGGATCTCGATCTGCTTCTGCTCGACACCATAGAGGCTCACCTGAGACACCCCTTCGACACGCTCCAGCGGCTTCTTCAGCTGCTTGTCCAGCAGATCGAAAGCGCCTGACAGCTCACGCTCGCTCGAGATACGTATGGTCAGCACAGGCATGTCGGCGGTGGAGAACTGGCGGATGAAGACCCGCTCCACATCTTTAGGTAGGAGGTGGCGCACCGCATCCACTTTTTCCCTGGCTTCCAGGCTCTTGGTGGAGACGTTTTCGCCCCACTTCATCCTGAGTTCAATTTCGGCGCCATTTTGCGATGAGCGCGATCTCAGCTCCTCAATCCCACCCATGGTGGCGAGAGACTCTTCCAATACATTGGTGATCTCACGCTCCACCTCGGCAGGGGTTGAACCCTTGTAGGGGACTTCAATCATTACCTGGGGCATCTCTATGCCAGGAAACATCTCCAGCGGCAGCAGGCGACTCGAGGCCAGACCAAAGAGGAGTATGGCCACGAAGAACATGCTGGTGGTAACGGGTCTCGTTAGGGCTAATCGAGTGATATTCATACTGATTCTCCCTCTTGGACAACTTCGGCTGGTGCGTCAAACGCCTTGCGATCGAACAGGGCGTAGAGCGCTGGGATCACCACAAGCGTCAGCAGAGTGGCTAGCGAAAGGCCGAATATAACAGTGATCGCCATGGGCGCACGTACCTCGCTGCCATCGCCTAAACCCAGTGCCATAGGCGCCAGACCCAGTGCTGTGGTCATTGTGGTCATGACGATGGGGCGCAGACGAGACTTGGCGGCTTCTTCGATGGCCGTCAGTTTAGCCATACCCTGCTCACGCAACTGGTTGATACGATCCACCAGGACGATGGCGTTGTTCACTACGATACCTGCCAGCATGATGAGGCCGATGAACACCACCACGCTCAGGTGAGTCTGGGTGATGAACAGACCGAAGATGCTACCACCCACTGCCATGGGCACGGCGATCAGAATAAGCAGTGGGTGTACCAGCGACTCGAACTGGCTGGCCATCACCAGATATACCAGGAAGACGGCCAATACCAGGGCGATCTGAAGCGACTGGAAGGAGTGTTCCATCTCTTCGTTCTGGCCGCCGAAGCGCACCTGAATCGAGCTAGGCAGATTTTGCTGATCTATGATGCTTCTCGCCTCGATCACGGCATCGTTGAGATCACCATAGGCGAGGTTTGCCGAGACGATGGCAACGCGCTGCTGGCTGATACGGTTGATGGCAGAAGGGCCCAGATTCAAGGAGACATCGGCAACGGCGCTCAGTGGAATAGGCTGATTGCTGTTGGGGTTGATGATCATCGAATCGATGTCGCTTATCTGATCGCGTTCCTCGAGTTCGCTGCGCACCAAGATGTCGATCTTTCTGTCACGCACTGTATATTGGCTGGCGACTGTGCCGCCGATGCGCTGGGCGATACGATTCGCCACGGTTGGCGCATCCATGCCAAGGGCGGCAAGGCGGGCGTGATCGAAACGGATGCTCAGCTCTGGCTGACCGTCACGTAGGCTGGTGTTGAGGTCTGCAAAGCGATTTGAATCAGACAGCGCGCTGATGAGGTTATCGGCGGTCTGCTTGAGCTGAGTTAAGTCATAGCCTATCACTTCTATCTCAAGCGGGGTCTTGAAGCTAAACAGCTCTGGGTGTTGGATCTTCGCCTCTAGTTCAGGGATACGCATGGCTGTGGTGCGCAGCACATGGGTGACTGCGTTAAAGGCCTGATGATCGGCCAGCACCACCTGCAGACGGCCCCAGTTTTCGCCGCCGCGCGAGGTATCTGAGGTCATCAGACCGCCGCTACCGGCTTGGCTGTAGGCATGTTTTACATCTTCCCTGTCTTTGATAGACAAGGCCAGCTTTTGTAACACTCTGTCTGTCTCACTGACTTCTGTGCCCGGCGGCAGCAGGACTTCTACATAGAACTCGCCCTGATTCATCGGCGGGATCAGCTCCATGCCGAGTCTTGGTATAAGGCTCATGGTGCCTAAGGTGAGGGTAAGGGAGATAGCCAGTGTCACCCAGGTAAACTTAAGCGCCTGACGCAGCAGCTTGTGATAGACACCTTCGAGCAGGTGATAGAACCAGTTAAATGCCAGGCTGATGGGGCGCATGATAAGGCCCGCAAGCCATGAAAACGCACGGCTCAGCATCAAGGCCAGGGTCAGTAGCAGTGACGGCAGATAGCTAAACAGTAGGACGAAGGGGAAGGAGCAGACGGTGGCACCGTAATGCTTCACCTTGGCCAGTTTAGTGTCGAGCACAGGCTTCTCACGTTTCTGCACCAGGTGCGGCAGGGCCTTGAAACCTTCGCGCGAGGCCAGCATAGGGATGGTGGTCAGCGCGACCAGCAGTGAGGCCAACAGGGCGAAGGTGACGGTCAGCGCCTGATCCGAAAACAGGGCACCGGCGACGCCATCGACAAACACCAGCGGCACGAATACCGCCAGGGTGGTCATGGTAGAGGCGAAGATAGCGCCGGCCACCTCTTTGGTGCCCGTCACGGCGGCGTCGAGTTTATTCATTCCCAGCTTGCGACAGCGGTCGATGTTTTCTAGCACCACGATGGCGTTATCCACCAGGAGGCCCACCGCCAGGGCGATACCGCCCAGTGACATGATGTTGAGGCTGATGTCGGCAAAATACATCATGTTGAAGGTGGCAATCACCGAAAACGGAATCGAGATGGAGATGATCAGGGTAGGCACTATGTCCCTGAGGAACAGGTAGATCACCAGCATGGAGAGCAAGCTACCAATAAGCGCTGCCGAGGTGACCTCGCTGACTGCGCTCTCGATAAACTCTGATTGATCGTAGATAACCTTAAGCTCTGCCTTCTCGTTCAGCTTCTTGAGATCGTTAAGTTTAGCGGTGACTTTACGGGCCACGGCAACAGTGTTGGCATCGCCTTCCTTGTAGATGGCCAGCTCGATAGACTCGGCAGAGCCGATGCGGGTGATGTCGTTACGTTCCTTATGGCTGTCGATGATGTCGGCCACCTCGAACAGACGCACCAGCGTCTGGTTGTCGCGATAAACGATGATCTGACCCAGCTCATCCAGGGAGTTGAACTGATTGAGGGTACGCACTAGATACTCTTTCTCGCCCTGTACCACCTTACCGGCAGAGAGGTTGATATTTTCGGCGGCGATACGCTCGCGGATCTTGTCGGCGTTCAGGTTAAGCTGAGTCAGCTTCTCCTGGTTCAGCTGAATATGCACCTCTTGCTCAAGACCACCGGAGAGCCTGACGGCCGCGACACCACTGAGGGATTCCAGCTGACGCTTAAGCTCCTCCTCGGCAAAGGTGCGCATCTGCTTAAGCGACTGAGCATCGGCGTCGGGCAGGGAAAGAGCGAGACGCACGATAGGATCTAAGTTAGGGTTAAAGCGCAGCAACAGCGGCTTCTTCACATCCAGGGGCAGCTCTATGGTGTCTAGCTTTTCTCTCACCTCCAGGCTTGCCATGTCCATGTCTGTGCCCCATTCAAATTCGAGCACTACATCTGACATGCCAGAGCGGGAGATGGAGCTTATCTTACGCAGCCCCTTAACGATACCGGCGGCTTCTTCGATGGGCTTAGAGACAAGCTGCTCCACCTCAACCGGCGCGGCGCCTTCATATTGGGTACGTATGGTGATGGTAGGGTAGCTGAGATCCGGCAGGAGTTTCACCGCCAGGCGAGAGAAACCCACCATGCCAAAGAGGATCACCGCCAGCATAAACATCCACACGGATACCGGCCGTTTAACGGAAGTATTAATTATCGACATAAGCTAAGTTCCCGTTATTGTTGTGCGCGAGCAACGTCTAGTTGGCTGATCACTTCAACTAAGGATTGATCTTTCAGGTTTTGTTGTCCGCGGATCACTATTTGTTCGCCGGGTTCTAGGCCTGAGACCACCTCTACGGTATCGGCCTCGCGATAGCCTAGCGCAACTTCGCGGCGCAGGGCATTATCTCCTTGGACGACATACAGGGCGTATTGATTGTCCTGATTGACCACGGCGTTATAGGGAACGGTTATCACATTGCTGTGGGTGTCGTATCTCAGCTCAACTCGGGTAAACATCCCCGCCTTTAGCTGGGCATTCTGGTTAGGCACCGAAAGTGTGACCTTAAAGGTACCACTTTGGGGATCGACGATGGGGCTGATACGCAGCACCTTGGCGTGAATAGTTTCTTTGGTGTGCTTGTTGGCGTAAAGCTCAGCCTCCTGACCTAGACGCAGGCTCTGTAGCTGAGCCTCGGGCAGATGGACTATGCCGTACAGTTCATCTTGATTAACCACATAGAAAAGCTGTTCAAACTCTTTGGCCATGTTACCGGCCTTCACATAACGCTTGGCAACTACGCCATCGATAGGGGAGCGAACCATGCTTTCTTGTACCTGCAGGGCGGCTAAGTCTCGCTTGGCGATGGCGGCCTGTAGGTTGTATTCGAGTTTGGCCATGGAATCGGCGCTGATGAACTCTTTATTGCTCATCTTCTTCAAACGGTTGAGCTCTTGCTCGATGATCTCCACTTCGGCCTGTGAGCGGGCCAGATCGTAGCGCTGGCGCTTAGCATCGATTACTGCCAGCAGCTGTCCCTTGGAGACGCGATCCCCTTCTTCAACCTTTATGGATTCGATAAGACCGGCGATGCGGCTAACAACGTCAGCTTCCTGAGGAGCTTCCAGGGTTGCGGTAGTGCTATAAAAAGAGGAGACATCACCTTGTATGACTGTCGTGGTTTCAACGGGAACGGCGTACTTTTCTTCTTCTTTCTTTGTTTCCTCATTACCACATGCACTGAGTACGGCAACAAATAGTAGGGGAAGTGCCAACTTAAACTTTGAAAAAGATTCCATGTGAAGATACCTATGTTATTTATCCAATTAGCCTTAGTAAGCACAAGGTGTGCCAAAATGTTAAACGACTATTTATCAGTTGCTTACGCTAAAATCAGTTAGTGCGTGGTGAGTTTGTTAACTGGTTTGTAGCGAAAATGTTTAACATGTGATGCTTTTGACTAATTAACAGTTAAGACCCATTGCCAAGGTCAGTGCAAATTGGATTTGATACAAAATGTATCTCTACTGCATGTGGGAGCTTAAGCTGGCTAGATGCCAGGTTGATTACTTAATGGGAAAGGGTTCAGATGTGAAGGGCTAAGAGAAAAAGGACTGAGAGAGCAGGACTGAGCGGGATGGGCAGAAAGGGAAGGGCTAAATAGAGGAGCGAAGTGGCAGGTAAAGGGAGTCAATTGTTTTAAAGTGTTTACCCATTGCGGTGAAGGCTCAGATACCAACATCCAGATATAAAAGCTCGTTTATAGCTACTCATGTAAAAGGTGCATGTAAAAGACGCATGTAAAAGGCTCATATAAAAGCTCAGGCATAACGCCTTGCCTAAAACTGAGGCATTAAAAGATAGCGACCAAAAGAGAGCTATTAATGAAAGAGCGATTAAAATTAGAGCTATTAAAGAAGAGCGATTAAAGCAAAGCTATTAGAAGATAGGCATAAAAAAGCACCCCATGGGGTGCTTTTTAAGATCAGGCTGCGATTAACGCTTGTCCAGTTTGACGAAGTCGCGTTCTGGTGAGCCTGTGTAGAGCTGGCGTGGACGGCTGATCTTGTGACCAGGCTGATCCAACATCTCTTTCCAGTGTGCAATCCAACCCACGGTACGCGCCAGGGCGAACAGTACGGTGAACATGCTTGTTGGAATGCCGATAGCCTTCATGATGATGCCTGAGTAGAAATCGACGTTTGGATAGAGTTTCTTCGATACGAAGTACTCATCTTCCAACGCGATACGCTCAAGTTCCATCGCCACGTCGAGCAGCGGGTCATTGACCTTAAGCTCGGCAAGGACTTCGTGACAGGTTTCGCGCATAACCTTGGCGCGAGGGTCGAAGTTCTTGTAAACACGGTGACCGAAGCCCATCAGACGGAATGGATCTTCTTTGTCTTTCGCACGAGCGATGAACTCAGGAATGCGATCGACAGTGCCAATCTCTTCTAGCATGTTCAGACAGGCTTCGTTTGCGCCGCCGTGTGCAGGACCCCAAAGTGAGGCGATACCCGCCGCGATACACGCAAATGGGTTAGCCCCCGATGAACCGGCTAGACGCACGGTAGAGGTAGAGGCGTTTTGCTCATGGTCTGCGTGCAGGATAAAGATACGGTCCATAGCGCGTTCGATGATTGGGTTAACCTTGTACTCTTCACAAGGAACGGCAAACATCATGCTTAGGAAGTTGCCCGCATAGCTGAGGTCGTTACGTGGGTAAACAAATGGTTGACCAATTGAATACTTGTAACACATAGCGGCGATAGTCGGCATCTTAGAGACTAAACGGAACGCCGCGATTTCGCGGTGGTGTTCGTCGTTGACATCGAGAGAGTCTTGGTAGAATGCAGACAGTGCACCAGTTACGCCACATAGCATGGCCATCGGGTGTGCGTCACGGCGGAAACCACGGAAGAACGAAGCCAGTTGCTCGTTAACCATAGTGTGGGTCTTAACCGTGTAAACGAATTTGTCGTATTGAGCCTTGTTAGGTAACTCACCGTAAAGCAGTAGATAACAAAGATCTAAATAGTCTGAGTCGACGGCAAGTTCGTCGATCGCGTAACCACGGTGTAAAAGTATACCTTGGGCGCCATCAATGTATGTGATAGCTGATTCGCAGGATGCTGTCGCTAGGAATCCTGGGTCAAATGTAAAATGACCTTTGCTACCGAGTTTGCTGATGTCGATAACATCAAATCCCGCCGTTCCTTTCTTAATAGGCAGGTCAATCGAATCGTTCCCTGGTAGTTCCAATTTGGCTATATTATCAGCCATACCCCGTTCTCCTTACTTCATTCTTATGTGAGTGCGGCTTTGTCAAACGCCAATACTTTACAGTGAATCTAGATCACATTTCAATTTAAATAAGTGTTTAAATTCGTTAGACCATGGTCTTAATTTGACGTAAGTGCCCGTCAATACAGCAACTTGGCAGATTTTTTTACCAAAAAAACAAAATTTGCATAATGTGATGTTTGTATTTGACATTTGTGGGGCGTATACTTGCTTCGGCTCGAAAGAGCTACAAACAAACCAATTCGTAGACCATTATTTACATACTTATTTAGTGATTTTTGAATTAGTTAACTGTTTGTTTCAACTTTCCTTTTGAGGCGAGAGGAGGTGGTAAGTTTGCTTGCTGGTCAAATTTCGTTCGAAAGAGGTTCAATAACAAAAATAATGCTCAATGGAGCAGAGTGAGCAGAACGTGAAAAAGCAAAGACCTGTCCATCTAGATCTGCAGACCATTCGCTTTCCTGCAACAGCGATTGCGTCAATCCTACACCGTGTCTCCGGTGTCATCATGCTGTTTGCCGTCGGCATTCTTATCTGGTTGTTGAGTGAGTCACTCGCATCTGCTGAGAGTTTCGCAGGCATTCAATCTCTATTTGATACCTTTATCGTTAAGTTTGTTGTCTGGGGAATTCTGACCGCGCTTGGTTATCACCTGATTGTTGGCGTACGCCACCTGATCATGGATACCGGTCGTTGGGAAGAGTTGGAATCGGGTAACGCTTCAGCGAAAGCCGCCTTCGTTATTGCAGCGGCATGGTCAATCATTGCGGGGATTTGGGTATGGTAACAAATGCAGCGAGTCTTGGACGCAGTGGCGTTCATGATTTTATTCTTCTTCGTGCTAGTGCCGTGATCCTTACTTGTTACACCATTTTTTTAGTAGGATTCATCGCCGCTAGTGCGCCTCTCACTTATGACGTATGGCACGGTTTGTTCAGTGCTTTGCCGATGAAAGTGTTTACGCTTCTTGCCCTGGTCGCCATCCTGGTTCACGCCTGGATCGGTATCTGGCAGGTGCTCACCGACTATGTTAAGCCGGTAGCCGTCCGTGGCGTACTCCAATTCGTCTTCGTCGTAGCAGCGCTTTCTTACCTGGCTGCTGGCATTGTTATTGTGTGGGGTGTTTAAGTGAGTATTCCAGTACGTGAGTTTGATGCAGTCGTAATTGGCGCCGGTGGCGCGGGTATGCGAGCTGCACTACAGATTTCTAAAGAAGGTAAGAGCTGCGCGCTGTTATCTAAAGTATTCCCAACGCGTTCTCATACCGTTTCTGCCCAGGGTGGTATTACCGTTGCCCTAGGTAATGCTCATGAAGACCATTGGGAACAGCACATGTACGATACCGTTAAGGGTTCCGATTTTATCGGTGACCAAGACGCTATCGAATTTATGTGTCAAACCGGTCCAGAAGCCATTATCGAACTCGAGCACATGGGTCTGCCATTCTCTCGTTTCGATAACGGTAAGATCTATCAGCGTCCTTTCGGCGGCCAATCGAAGAACTTCGGTGGTGAGCAGGCGGCACGTACCGCTGCGGCGGCCGACCGTACCGGTCACGCCCTGCTGCACTGTTTATACCAGCAGAACGTTAAGCATAAGACTGAAGTCTTCTCTGAGTGGTATGCACTTGACCTGGTTAAGAACGAAGACGGTGCCATCGTAGGTTGTACTGCAATCGAAATCGAAACCGGCGAGATCGTGTACTTCAAGTCTAAGGCCACCATTCTAGCTACCGGTGGTGCGGGTCGTATCTACGCCTCTACTACTAACGCTCACATCAACACCGGTGACGGTGTCGGCATGGCAATGCGCGCTGGCGTGCAGATGCAAGACATGGAGATGTGGCAGTTCCACCCAACCGGTATCGCCGGCGCGGGTGTACTGGTCACCGAAGGTTGTCGTGGTGAAGGCGGATACCTGCTGAACAAAGACGGCGAGCGCTTCATGGAGCGTTACGCACCAAACGCGAAAGACCTGGCATCTCGTGACGTGGTAGCACGTTCTATGATGACTGAGATCCGTGAAGGCCGTGGCCTTGATGGTCCACTAGGTCCTCACTGCCTACTGAAACTCGATCACTTAGGTAAAGAGACGCTTGAAGCACGCCTACCAGGCGTATGTGAACTGTCTCGTACCTTCGCGCATATCGATCCGGCCGATGGCCCAATCCCTGTACTGCCAACCTGTCACTACATGATGGGTGGTCTGCCTGCTAAGGTGAGCGGTCAGGTGATCCGTAAGAATGAAGATGGTAGCGAAAGCGATGTCGTTGGTCTGTTTGCCGTGGGTGAGATTGCCTGTGTATCGGTACACGGTGCGAACCGCCTGGGCGGTAACTCACTACTCGACCTCGTGGTCTTTGGACGCGCAGCGGGTCAGCACCTGGGTAAGGCGCTGGATGAGACTGCCGATCCTAAAGAAGCGAGCGCCGATGAGATTGCTAAGTCTCTTGAGCGTCTAAATCGTTGGGAAAGCAACAAAGACGGTGAAGATCCTGCGCAGATCCGTAAAGATCTTCAGCTTTGTATGCAGCTTAACTTCTCGGTATTCCGTACCGGTGAGGCGATGGCAGAAGGTCTTGAAGAGCTTAAGGCGATTCGTGAGCGTCTGGCTAATGCTAAGCTGTCTGACAATTCAAGAGAGTTCAACACTCAGCGTATCGAGTGTCTAGAGCTTGATAACCTGATGGCGACAGCGATTGCGACTGCTTATGCGGCGAACTTCCGTCAAGAGAGTCGTGGTGCGCATTCACGTGAAGACTTCCTCGAGCGTGATGATGAGAACTGGTTGTGTCATAGCTTGTTCGATCCTCAGACCGAACAGATGACCAAGCGTGCGGTAAACATGGAGCCTAAGCTTCGTGAAGCCTTCCCGCCGATCAAGCGTACCTACTAAGGAAGATAAGATGAATTTGAAGATTGGTATTTATCGCTATAATCCTGAAGTAGACACTAAGCCTTACATGAAGGATTACACGCTAGAAGTGGCTGACGGTACCGATATGATGGTGCTGGATGTCCTGATGCAGCTGAAGGTACAAGACCCAACGCTGGCGTTCCGTCGCTCATGCCGTGAAGGTGTTTGTGGTAGTGATGGCGTAAACATGAACGGCAAGAACGGTCTGGCCTGTATCACACCAATTTCTACCTTCAAGGGTAAGAAGTTGGAGATACGTCCACTGCCGGGTATGCCTGTGGTTCGTGACCTGATTGTTGACCTGACTCAGTTCTACAAGCAGTACGAGAAGATCAAGCCTTACCTGATCAACGACGACAAGACACCGGCCCGTGAACATCTGCAATCGCCAGAAGAGCGTGCGCACCTGGACGGTCTGTATGAGTGTATCATGTGTGCGTGTTGTTCAACGGCTTGTCCATCATTCTGGTGGAACCCAGACAAGTTCATCGGTCCAAGCGGCCTGTTGCACGCCTATCGTTTCCTTATCGATAGCCGCGACACTGCCACCGAAGAGCGTCTGTCTGAGCTCGACGATGCTTACAGCGTATTCCGTTGCCATGGCATCATGAACTGTGTTGACGTTTGTCCTAAAGGACTCAACCCGACTAAAGCAATTGGACACATCAAGTCTATGCTGCTTAAGCGAGCTGTCTAAATGCAACACACTGAGCTGATTTTAATAATTATATAGCTCTTTTGAGAGTCACTTCTTCTATGTGAGAAGTGGCTCTTTTATGTAATGGAACTACACATGCCGTGAAATCTGGACTCTAGGGGCGGCAGATATTTTGCAATTGCAGTACATTTGACTGGATTGCATTTTCAATACTTTGGCTAAAAACACGTGTATAAAGTTTGAAAGGAATAGAAATGCACCAAGGCATCATGAAAGCCTGGCTCGAATCGTCTCATTTAAACGGGGCTAATTCGACCTATGTAGAAGAGATGTATGAAGCCTATCAAGAGGACCCTCAGTCAGTATCAGACGACTGGCGAGCGGTGTTTGATAACCTCCCATATGCCAACGGTGCAACAGCAGATGTGCCCGAAGCTGCCCACTCTAAAGTACGTGAATATTTCCGTAGTTTGGCGCTAGACGGTCGTCACAAGAGCGCTGCTCGTGTGACAGATCCCGAAGTCGATGCCAAACAGGTTAAAGTTCTTCAGTTGATCAACGCCTACCGTTTCCGCGGCCACCAGAATGCGAATCTGGATCCCCTCGGGCTATGGAAGCGCGATACCGTCTCTGAATTGGACCCGGCCTTCCACGGCTTAACCGGCGAAGATATGGAGCGTGAATTCAACACTGGTTCATTTGCTCACGGTGGCGACACCATGAAGCTGGGTGATCTGGTTAAAGCACTGAAAGCAACCTATTGTGCTGCTATCGGCGCGGAATACATGCACATCACAGATACCGATGAGAAGCGTTGGATCCAACAACGCTTGGAGCCGTCATTAGGTAGAGCGAATTACGATAAAAACACCAAGACACGTATCCTCGAGGGCCTGAACGCCGCCGAAGGTATGGAGAAGTATCTCGGCGCCAAGTTCCCCGGCGCAAAACGTTTCTCACTGGAAGGTGGTGACGCGCTCGTCCCTATGATGCGTGAAATCATCTACCGTGGCGGTGAAGCGGGTACTAAAGAGATCGTCGTGGGCATGGCTCACCGTGGTCGTCTAAACCTGCTGGTTAACATCTTAGGTAAGAAGCCATCTGAGCTATTCGATGAGTTCGCCGGTAAGCACAGCGATGAGCTCAATGGCTCGGGTGACGTTAAGTATCACCAAGGTTTCTCATCAGATTTCGAAACACCGGGCGGCAACGTTCACCTGGCACTGGCGTTTAACCCATCACACCTTGAGATCGTTAACCCTGTGGTCATGGGCTCGGTAAGAGCACGTCTGGACCGCCGCGGTTGTAAGACGGGTCTTCAGGTAATGCCTATCACTATTCACGGCGACAGCGCGATTGCCGGTCAAGGTATTGTCCAAGAGACCTTTAACATGTCTCAGACCCGTGCCTTCAAGGTGGGCGGCAGTATCCGTATCGTGGTCAATAACCAGGTAGGTTTTACTACCAACCTGACTGAAGACACCCGTTCGACCGAGTACTGTACCGACATCGCCAAGATGGTACAGGCGCCTATCTTCCACGTGAACGCAGACGACCCAGAATCGGTCGCCTTCGTTGCTCAGCTAGCGGTTGATTATCGTAACGAGTTTAAGCGTGACGTAGTGATCGATCTGGTCTGTTACCGTCGTCACGGCCACAACGAGGCCGACGAGCCGAGTGCAACTCAGCCGTTGATGTATGCCAAGATCAAGAAACATCCAACGCCACGTAAGATCTATGCCGACCGTCTGATCGAAGAGCAGACCTTAGGCGCGGATGATGTGACCGCGATGATCAACGACTACCGCGACGCGCTGGATAAAGGCGATTGCGTAGTTAAAGAGTGGCGTCCAATGACGCTGCATACGGTTGACTGGACACCTTATCTTAACCGCGAGTGGGACGAGGCTTATCCTGCCGAGTTGCCGCTAGCCCGGGTTAAGGCGTTGGCTGATAAGATCAGCTACGTGCCAGAGAGCCACAAGCTACAGTCGCGTGTTGCTAAGATCTACAAAGACCGTGTGGCCATGGCCGCCGGTGACAAGCTGCTGGACTGGGGCTTTGCCGAAACACTCGCTTACGCCTCGATTTTGGATGACAACAAGCGCGTACGTATCACAGGTCAAGATTCTGGCCGTGGTACCTTCTTCCACCGTCACGCCGTGTTGCACAACCAAAATGATGCGACAGCTTATCTGCCACTGCGTCACCTGTCTGACATGCAAGGCCCTATCGATATCTCTGACTCGGTATTGTCTGAAGCCTCAGTACTGGCGTTCGAATATGGTTATGCTACGGCTGAGCCGGGCGGTCTGACGATTTGGGAAGCTCAGTTCGGTGACTTCGCTAACTGTGCCCAGGTGGTGATCGATCAGTTCCTCTCTTCTGGCGAGCAGAAGTGGGGCCGTCTGTGTGGTTTGACCATGCTGTTGCCACATGGCTACGAAGGTCAGGGTCCAGAGCACTCGAGTGCACGTCTGGAGCGTTTCCTGCAGCTGTGTGCTAACCACAATATGCAGGTGTGTGTCCCATCGACACCGGCACAGGTTTACCACATGCTACGCCGTCAGGTTGTGCGTCCTATGCGTCGTCCTCTGGTGGTGATGTCACCTAAGTCACTGCTGCGTCATCCGCTGGCGGTGTCTAGCCTGGAAGAGTTGGCCGAAGGCACCTTCCAGAATGTGATAGCCGAGATTGACGAGCTCGATAGCAGCAAGGTCGATCGCGTGGTCTTCTGTAGCGGTAAGGTTTACTTCGAACTGCTCGAGAAGCGTCGTAAAGAGAACCTGGACAACGTTGCTCTGATCCGTGTAGAACAACTGTACCCGTTCCCACACGAAGATATGGCACAGATCCTCGCCCAGTATCAGCACGTTAAAGATTTCGTTTGGTGTCAGGAAGAACCTCAGAACCAGGGCGCTTGGTATTGCAGCCAGCACCACTTCTGGGCAGCCATTCCTGCCGGTGCTCAATTAACCTATGCGGGTCGTGAAGCCTCGGCCGCGCCAGCATGTGGTTATCCGGCCCTGCACACCCAGCAGCAAGAATCTTTAATCAATAGCGCATTAAAACTGTAGTAATAGACAATTTATAAAAAGGATAGCTTTCCATGAGTATCGAAATTAAGGTACCCGTACTGCCAGAATCAGTTGCTGATGCAACCATCGCCACATGGCATGTTAAAGCTGGCGAGCAAGTGTCTCGTGATCAAAACCTGGTCGATATCGAAACCGACAAGGTGGTTCTAGAAGTGGTTGCGCCAGAAGATGGTTCAATCGTTGAGTTCCTGGCGGAAGAGGGCGACACAGTGTTGGCCGAAGCCGTCATCGCTAAGTTTGTTGCTGGTGCGGTTGCCGGTCAGGAAGTCTCTAAAGAGCAAGCCGAAGCGGCAGCACCGCAAGCGGAAGCGGCTAGCGAAGAGTCTAACGATGCCCTGAGCCCATCTGTACGTCGTCTGATTGCCGAGCACAACTTAGATGCCGCTAAGATCAAGGGCACTGGCGTTGGCGGTCGTATCACTAAAGAAGATGTGGAAGCCTTCATCAAGTCAGCACCTGCTGCTAAAGCAGCGGCGCCAGCCGTTGTTGCGCCGCTAGGTGAGCGTAGCCAGAAACGCGTACCTATGACGCGTCTACGTAAGACTATCGCTAACCGTCTGCTGGAAGCGAAGAACTCAACCGCTATGCTGACGACTTTCAACGAAGTGAACATGAAACCTATCATGGACATTCGTAAGCAGTATCAAGAGCTGTTCGAGAAGAAGCACGGCATCCGTCTTGGTTTCATGTCTTTCTACGTGAAAGCCGTGACCGAAGCACTGAAGCGTTTCCCAGAAGTGAACGCCTCTATCGACGGTGATGATATCGTTTACCACAACTACTTCGATGTGAGCATCGCGGTTTCTACGCCACGTGGCCTGGTAACACCAGTACTGCGCGACACAGACACCATGAGCCTGGCCGACATCGAGCGTAACGTGCGTGACCTGGCTATCAAGGGCCGCGACGGTAAGCTGACAGTTGACGACATGACTGGTGGTAACTTCACCGTGACTAACGGCGGTGTATTTGGCTCGCTAATGTCTACCCCAATCCTTAACCTGCCACAAAGCGCTATCTTGGGCATGCATGCCATCAAAGATCGCCCAATGGCGGTTAATGGTCAGGTAGAAATTCTACCTATGATGTACCTAGCACTCTCTTATGACCACCGTATCATCGATGGTCGTGAGTCTGTTGGCTTCCTGGTTGCCATTAAGGACTTCCTGGAAGACCCAACTCGTCTACTATTAGACCTGTAAGACGATGTTGTTTCGATGCCTGTCGGCAACGGTAGGCATCACCCCTCGCTACCGGCTCTATTGAGCCGGTTGGATTAGATTAGAAGTATACGGATAGATCATCATGAATTTGCATGAGTATCAGGCAAAAGCCCTATTTGCCGAATATGGTTTACCAGTGTCAGAAGGTTATGCTTGTGATACCCCTCAAGAGGCGGTAGAAGCGGCTGGCCATATTGGCGGAGATATGTGGGTTGTTAAGTGTCAAGTACACGCAGGCGGCCGTGGTAAAGCAGGTGGCGTTAAAGTTACCGGCGATAAAGAAGAGATCAGAGCATTTGCTGAGCATTGGTTAGGTAAGAACCTAGTAACTTATCAGACTGACGAAAAAGGTCAGCCAGTTGCTAAGATCCTAGTCGAAAGCTGCACTGATATCGCAAACGAGCTGTACCTAGGTGCCGTTGTTGACCGTGCGACCCGTCGCGTTGTCTTCATGGCGTCTACCGAAGGTGGCGTTGAGATTGAAACAGTTGCCGAAGAGACACCTGAGCTGATCCATAAGGCGATTATCGATCCTTTGACAGGTCCTCAGCCATACCAGGCACGCGATCTTGGCTTCAAGTTGGGTCTGAACCCAACTCAGATGAAGCAGTTCACTAAAGTCTTCATGGGTCTGGCGACTATGTTCACCGACCACGACTTCGCACTGCTTGAGATCAACCCTCTGGTTATCACTACCGAAGGTAACATCCACTGTCTAGACGGTAAGATTGGTATCGATGGCAACGCACTGTTCCGTCAACCAAAGATCCGTGACATGCACGATCCTTCACAGGATGACGCTCGTGAAGCACACGCGGCGAAATTCGAGCTGAACTATGTTGCCCTAGACGGTAATGTAGGTTGCATGGTAAACGGTGCCGGCCTAGCAATGGGTACTATGGACATCGTTAACCTGCACGGCGGCAAGCCAGCTAACTTCCTGGATGTTGGTGGCGGCGCGACTAAAGAGCGTGTTGCTGAAGCATTCAAGATCATCTTGTCTGACGCTAACGTGAAAGCGGTTCTGGTAAACATCTTCGGTGGTATCGTACGTTGTGACATGATCGCTGAAGGTATCATTGGTGCCGTTAAAGAAGTGGGTGTTGAAGTGCCAGTGGTTGTTCGTCTAGAAGGTACTAACGCAGATCTAGGTCGCGAAGTATTGGCTAACTCTGGTCTTGACATTATTGCAGCCGAGTCGCTAACCGACGCTGCTGTTAAAGTTGTTGCTGCTGCGGAGGGCAAATAATGTCCGTATTAATTAACAAAGATACCAAGGTTATCTGTCAGGGTTTCACTGGCGGTCAAGGTACTTTCCACTCTGAGCAAGCGATCGCTTACGGTACGCAAATGGTTGGCGGTGTTTCGCCAGGCAAGGGCGGTCAGGTTCACTTGGGTCTGCCAGTATTCAACACAGTAAAAGACGCTGTGGCTGAAACCGGTGCGACTGCTACCGTTATCTATGTACCTGCGCCTTTCTGTAAAGACGCTATCCTAGAAGCTATCGACGGCGGCATCGAGCTAATCGTTTGTATTACTGAAGGTATTCCTACTCTGGATATGCTGGAAGTTAAGGTTAAGCTGGAAGAGACTGGCGTTCGCATGATCGGTCCAAACTGCCCTGGTGTTATCACTCCAGGCGAATGTAAGATCGGTATCATGCCAGGTCACATCCACAAGCCAGGTAAAGTGGGCATCGTGTCTCGCTCTGGTACACTGACCTATGAAGCGGTTAAGCAAACGACTGACGAAGGTTTCGGCCAATCAACTTGTGTTGGTATCGGTGGTGACCCAATCCCAGGTACTAACTTCATCGACGTATTGGAAATGTTCCAAAACGATCCACAGACCGAAGCTATCGTTATGATCGGCGAGATCGGTGGTACTGCTGAAGAAGAAGCTGCTGCTTACATCAAGGCTAACGTGACTAAGCCTGTTGTTTCTTACATTGCCGGTGTTACTGCACCTGCTGGTAAGCGTATGGGCCACGCTGGCGCGATTATCGCTGGCGGTAAAGGTACGGCTGAAGACAAGTTTGCTGCACTAGAAGCGGCAGGCGTGACTACCGTACGTTCACTTGCCGACATCGGCAGTGCACTGCGTGCTAAGACTGGCTGGTAATATCCACCCAAGTCTGTAGCATGAAATAAAAAGGCGCCTTAGGGCGCCTTTTTTGTTACCTATCAACTCAGTTACCTTTTAAAGCTTAAGCATTTTTCCTGTGGCCGTTTTCCCTATGACGGGAGAGGCCAAATTCGGCCGGTGTCAGGATATAGGTATCCTCGCAGTAGAAGTCTTCGGCGGTGCATTGCTGCCACCAGGATGCCCAGGCGGTGCCTTGCAGCTTCTCTTCAATGATGGCGTTATGGGTGAGGGGGGCCACCAGGCTGCCGGTGGAGATCAGCAGGCCATAGGGAGAGCGGCGCTTGATCATTCGCGGCTTTAACTTGTTGGGGTTATCCAGTCCCATGCTGCCCACCAGTTCATAGAAGGCCTTTAGGGTGTTGTGATGGAAGTTCTTCACCCGCTCGCTCTTCACCTGTACATCCAGTGCCTTGGAGCGGGCGGGATCTTGAGTCGCGATACCCGTGGGACACATGTTGGTGTTACAGCTTCTCGACTGAATGCAGCCTAGCGACAGCATCATGGTGCGGGCGGCGTTGACTAAGTCGGCGCCCATGGCGATCTTGGTCAGTAGATCGAAGCTGGAGGCTGTCTTACCCGAGGCGATCAGGGTGATCTTGTGCCTCAGACCCACGCCCACCAGGGCGTTGTTGGCAAAGTAGACTCCTTCGAGACACATCATCCCCAGGCGGTTACTGAACTCGACCGGCGCCGCCCCCGTGCCGCCTTCGGCGCCATCTATGGTGATAAAATCGGGTGTGATGCCTGTCTTGAGCATTGCCTTACAGATGGCGAGAAACTCGGCCGGATTACCTATGCAGAGCTTAAAGCCCACCGGCTTGCCACCACTCAACTCCCGCAGGCGTTTGACGAAGTTGAGCAGGGCGATAGGCGTGGTACATTCAGGGTTGACCGCAGGGGAGACACAGTCTTTATCCATGGGAATATGGCGAATGAGGGCGATCTCCGGGGTGATCTTGGCCTTTGGCAGCACACCGCCGTGCCCCGGCTTGGCCCCTTGGCTGAGCTTTATCTCTATCATCTTGATCTGCGGGCGTTTGGCCATCTTCTCGAAGCTGTCGGGGTTAAAGTTGCCCTCATCGTCGCGGCAGCCAAACAGGCCGGAGCCTATCTGCCACACCAGATCGCCGCCATGCTTGAGGTGATAGGGACTGGCGCCGCCTTCCCCCGTGTTGTGATAGCAGCCCGCCTTCTTGGCGCCCAGGTTGAGTGCCTCGATGGCATTGGCGCTGAGGGAGCCGAAACTCATGGCCGAGATATTAAAGTAGGAGGCATCATAGGGCTGAGTGCAGTCTGGGCCGCCGATGCGCACTCGCTTGGCCTGCTCGTCGATATGTTTCGGCGACAGCGAGTGCCACAGGCTCAGATAGTTCTCCTCCAACAGATCGCGCTGGGTGCCGAAGGCTATGGTATCGCGCACATTCTTGGCCCTTTGGTAGACCAAGGAGCGCTGCTCGCGGTTAAAGGGGGCTTCCTCTGTGTCGCTGGCGATAAAGTACTGCTGTATCTCTACCCGGTAAGACTCGAGGAAGTAGCGTAGGTAGGCGACCACAGGGTAGAGGCGGTTAAGGGTGTGGGAGCTAAAGAGCAGATCGTAGGCGCCGACCAAGGTGTAGAGCAGGGTAAAGCCGAGAACGAAGGCGGCGCCGGTGCCGCCATAGGTGAGATATAAATAGAGTCCGGCCCCGTTACCTAGGGTGGCGATAAGCCAAAAGACCTTTTGCATGATTGTCATAACGCATTCCTGTATTGCAGACACTTATCATTATTTGTCTATTGAACGTCATTGCGGCGGCTTTGGCAATCGGCCATCTCTGTGGCGAGCGATGAATTTTGCTTATTTTAAGCGGGGTTAGTGTAAAGCTGAGTCGACAAATGCCTAGATTAATACTTTCTAATCTACTCTGTAGTGGGTATATTGATGGGCTGGATGGGGGAAAAGAAAGGAGTGACAGATGTTCATCGCAGAAACAGAGAGGCTGATTTTACGTCGATTCGAGGCCAAGGATGTGGAGAGTCTATTTCTGCTCAATAGCATTCCCGAGGTGCTGACCTATATTCCCGGCGCGCCCATGACCTGTCGCTCGCAGGCAGAGGATATTTTGGAAAATGTGCTGCTGAAAAACTATCGCGAGCGTGGCTTTGGCCGCTGGGCGGTAGAGCATAAGGCTGACAACAAGGTGATAGGCTTCTGCGGTCCCACTTACATCAAGGAGTTTGATGAGGTGGAGCTGGGCTATCGTTATCTGCCCGAGTATTGGGGCAAGGGGATTGGCAGCGAGGCAGGTCATGCGGCGCTGTCACGCTTTAAAGATCACGGCATAGATGAGGCGATAGCGCTCATACTGCTGGGCAACAAGGGCTCCGAAGGGGTGGCGCGTAAGCTGGGCATGGCTGAGCGTGAACGCAGTAAGTTCATGGGCCACAAGGTGAACGTATTTCACAAGGTGTTGTGATACGGTTTGGCTAAGGTGTTGTGATGAAGGCGTTAGTCCTCGCCAGAGATAAACCTTAGACACAAAAAAAAGATACAAAAAAACCAGCGTTATGCTGGTTTTTCTTTATCGGCTGTTTGCCTGCGAATTATTCGTCGCCGTGGTCGCACTCGTCGTTGGTGCAGACACCGTATAGATATAGGCTGTGGTTGGTCAGCTTGATGTTGTGCTTCATGGCGATCTCGTCCTGGCGTCTCTCGATCACTTCATCAGAGAACTCGATCACCTTGCCGCAAGAGAGACACACCAGATGATCATGATGGTGGGTCGAGGCCAGCTCAAATACAGCCTTGCCGCTTTCGAAATGGTGACGGGTGACGATACCCGCGTCATCGAACTGGTTCAGTACACGGTAAACCGTGGCCAGTCCAATCTCTTCGCCAATATCGAGCAATTTCTTATATAGTTCTTCTGCACTGATATGCTGGTTGTCGGGCTCCTGCATCAGCTCGAGGATCTTGACTCGTGGTAAGGTGACCTTTAATCCCGCTTTCTTTAGCGCTTGATTTCCATCTGTCATTATTAATCTCTGGATTGAAGAACCATTAGCAATGCCAATAGTGGTTCAGTAGTTGATGTTGAGAACCATTATAGGGGTTGAATTTGAAAACTTAAACCTTTGATCTTGCATATTGTTCGCATCGGCAGAAATTTGTTCTAAATTGGCCCTACCTGTGTGATTTAGGCTGAATTTAACGCGTACTTTTTGTAATGTTATTGAGACTAATGCCTAATAGCCTAACGGCGATAACTCTGGCAGGATGAAATCTGGTCAACCTGTATCCTGTGGGCGATAGCGACCCACATAAGCATAAAAATAAGGAAGAGGGATGTATCGGCAGATCGTAGTGTTAACTGGGGCGGGGATCTCAGCGGAATCTGGCTTGAGAACCTTTAGGGATCAAGATGGGCTTTGGGAAGAGCATAAAATCGAGGACGTGGCGACGCCCGAGGGTTATGCCCGCGACCCGGAAATGGTGGAGCGCTTCTATAACGAGCGTTGGCAACAGCTTCACAATGGCAAGATAGAACCCAATGCCGCCCACAAGGCGCTAGCGAGGCTCGAGCAGGAGTTCGATGGCCAGCTGTTGGTGGTAACGCAAAACATTGACGACCTGCATGAACGTGCTGGTTCCCGTCGCCTGCTGCATATGCATGGTGAGCTAACCAAGGGACGCTGTCCGCGCTCCCATCAGACCTTTCTGCTGACCGATCACTTTGGGGTCAATCATACCTGTACCTGCTGTATTCCCGCCCAGCGCCTGCGCCCCCACGTAGTCTGGTTCGGCGAGATGCCCATAGGCTTAGATCGCATACAGCATGCGCTGGATACCTGCGATCTCTTTATCGCCATCGGCACCTCGGGCACCGTCTATCCGGCGGCGGGCTTCGTCGACACCGCCAATCATCATGGTGCGCAGACGGTAGAGGTCAACCTGGTGCCAGCGGATCGCCACAGCCAGTTCCAGTATCACCTGCAAGGCAAGGCCAGCGAGATAGTGCCGCAACTGGTGGAGCAGATCCTCGCAGGCGAGGTGATTGGCGAGAAGCCTTTATCTGGCGCCGCTAATGTGTGAGTTAAGGCATGATTCAAGGCGTGAGTTTAAGGTTTGAGGTCAATGCGTGAGCCAATTTGAGTGTGACCTCGGTGACCTCGGTGACCTCGGTGACCTCGGGGAAGAAGCGTTGACACAAGACGCTGCAACTGCTGCGGACAGCCTCAACAGCCGACTGGCGATCATCATGCGCGGCCTGCCGGGGAGTGGTAAGAGTCACTGGGTCGATGGCTTCATTGCCGCTCGCCCCGACGGTGACGCGATTCGCCGCCGCGGCTACTTCTCCACCGACGATCGTTTCATCATCGCGGGCGAGTACCGCTTCGATGCCAGTAAGCTGTCTGAATATCATCAGTTTAACCTTACCGGTTTCATTCAGGCCTTGTCGCGCCAGGAGCCCGTGGTGATCTGCGATAACACCAACATGGCCCACTGGGAGTTTATGGCCTATGAGGCCGCTGCCAAGGCGATGGGCTATCAGGTGCGTATTATGCTGATTGGTGACCCGCAGGATGCGGCGCATCAGGCGCTGTGCGCCGAGCGTAACCAGCATGGCCTGGAGCTCAAGCAGATCCAGGCGATGGCGCGTCAATTCCAGCAGCTGTAAAGACCACAATCTTTCCGATTTATTCTCTTGAGGAAGCAAGATGTTTGCCGTGATTTTTCGGGCCAAGGTGGCCACTTTAGATGCCAGATATGCCGAGATGGCCGCCAAGATGCGGCAGTTGGCGATGGATAAGTATCACTGCCAGGACTTCGTTGCCGTCACCGAAGGCGATCAGGAGATCGCCATCTCCTATTGGCGCAGCGAGGCCGATATTCTGGCCTGGAAACAAGACAGCGAACATAGAATCGCCCAGCAACTCGGCCGCGAGGCCTGGTATGAGAGTTATAAGGTCGAGGTGGTGGAGATCAAGCGTCAGTATCAAGGCTAAGACAAATACTTAACTAGGCCTTTATTGAGAATTAAGCAGAACATTTGCCTCGGAAGGAAAGCCTCAGAAGGAGACGAAACAGTGACTATGGTGCTGATCAGCGATCTTAACAGCGCGGCAAGCCAGACGGCGATAACTTCTGTGCTTAGTCCCTCTGTTCTCAACCAAGGTGCTAATAAGAGCACTAGCCTGGGTTATCTGGCCTCGGGCCATGAGCCGGAGCAAAGCTACTACCTAGGGACTCAGCAGCAGTATGCCCGCTTAGGCATGGCGCTTAGCCATTATCTGGATCTCGAGCAGGGCTATACCCAGGCAGGGTTGGATAGATTACTCAATTGTCAGGCGATTCACCTTGCCGGCGGCGATACCTTTCAATTTCTGGCTCAGGTGCAGAGACGTGGCCTGATGGCGGAGTTTGACGAATATCTCAATCGCGGCGGGATCTTAATCGGGCTCAGCGCCGGCGCCATGCTGATGACGCCAAGCATCGCCTGTGCGCCCCTGTGCGGCGATGAGAATCATCTGGGGCTGAGCGATTTGAATGGTATGGGGCTGCTGCCCTATCAATTTCTGCCCCATAGCGATCTGAGCGATGGCGGAGTTTCGCTCAGTGTCAGGGCCGCTTGCCTGCTTGAGGCCGCTTCTCTGGCCGAGTATCCGCTGATCCTCTGTGGTGAAGAGGATGCCGTTATCGCCACCAAGGCAGGGCTGCGCGGTTTCGGTCAGCCACTTCTGTTCGATGGTGTAAGCCTAATGTCATTAGTTTAAAGGCAACGCCACTATTGCAGCTCCCATAACTCCCAGGTGTTGAGGCGATACTGCTCAGCCAGCGCCAGGGCTTTTTGTTGGTGCCGCAGTGCGTTTGCCTCATCGCCTTGAGATTGATAGTAGAGACTCATCTCCCTGTGCCAGTAGGGGGAGGTTTCGCCCTCTTTAGCAACGCTGTCCAGCAGGGCCTTGGCCCGCGCACCGTCGCCCTTAACGTTAAATCCCTTGGCCACCTGCACTGTCACTATGGTGAGCGAGTCGGGAAATTCCTGCTTTACCGCCGCTAAGATCGCATCGAGTTTATCGAGTTGATTTGACCAGAACAGATACTTGCCAAACTGATAGGCCTGCAGCCACTCGATGTGAAAGCCGGCCCAGTTTGCCTTGCGCTTGGCAAAATAATCCAGCACGGCGCGGTAGTCGCCAAGGGCCAGCATATCGCTGCCATCCAGGCCGTAATCGGGTGATAAAAACAGCAGGCCGTCATTGAGTGCGGGTAGGGCGGTGGTGAAGTGATTTTCGCTCGGGTACTGCTTAAACTGCCAGTGGATCTTTTGCTCGTCATAGTCTTTGAGTGCAGTTACCAGTTCATCGACTCCCATCTCCTGCTCATTAGCCAGGGTCAAGAACAGCGGCGCCTCGATGGGCGCCTTCTGCAAGCGCTGCTTGAGTAATTCGATATAGTGCATCTTGTCATACCAAACGCTCGGGCTCATGGCCAGATAGGCATCGAAGGGGCTGTTTACTTGTGTCATGGCATAGAGGGTAAAGAGGCCGCCCAGCGAGTAGCCGGCCAGCGCCTTGTGGGGATTGGTGCGAAACTGCTGGTCTATGGCGGGTATTAGCTCCCTGGTCAGATAGCGATAGAAGGTGTCTGCGCCGCCAAAGGCCTCGCCCTCGTCGCTCTTCCAGGTGGTGGTGTAGAGATAATCGCTCTGGCCTTGATTGGCGATGCCCACCACTATCATAGGCGCTATCTTGCCCATGCGCGCCAGATGCAGTGCCAAAGCCGATACATGTTGAAATTGAAAGTCGGCGTCCACCACATAGAGCACGGGGTAGTGCCGCGTGTTGCCATGGTAGCCTTCGGGCAGGGAGACCATGTAGCGCCTTGGCGCCTTAAACTCGCTCGAGTCATGGCTATATTCGTATCCCGCGATAATGGCATTGCCACTTGCTGTGACGTCTGCGTTAGCTGGCGTCTTGGCCCATGCCTGAGTGAGGGTCAATAGTAGGCAGACGCAGAGGGATAGGCATTTTCCCAGGGCTGTAGGGGGATTTGTTCTTATTGGTTCTGGTACTGATGTCTTAGGTATTGGAGTCATAAGTCGTCCTGTCCATGTGAAACGAGTAGGCCGATAGCCTTATATTTTTAACCTTATTTTTACCAGTAAATAGTCACTTATGTCTTGCTAAAAAGTGCTTCATCTTGCCTTTTCTATCCATTAACTATTGTTTTTAATCGCTTTACTCATGTTTTGCAGCAGCAGGCTAGCCTATTCCCCTTGTTGCGCACACCACCAAAAACAGCATCTTGTCGCCAAGCTGTAAATTCAGCCTGACAAGACATTAGACTAAAGTTAGTGAAATTCGACCAGTTAATGCTTGCTTTACGTTCGCGTAAACGTCACAGTGATATTATTTGAACATGATCACACTCCCCAAGGGGAGTCGTGTGATGTGAGCGCATAAGTACCTTGAATGGAGCGGAAGATGAGTACAGAGCAAACTAACCAAGAAATCGTGATTGTCGCGGCTAAACGCACCCCAATGGGCGGATTCCAGGGATCCCTTTCCAGCGTGCCGTCACCGACACTCGCCGCCACGGCGATCAAGGGACTCATGGACGCTGCCGGCGTTCAGGGTGGCGATGTCAACGAAGTCTTGATGGGCTGCGTATTACCGGCAGGCCTGGGTCAGGCGCCGGCGCGTCAGGCAACCTTAGGTGCGGATCTTCCCCTATCTGTGGGCGCGACCACAGTCAACAAGGTGTGTGGTTCAGGCATGAAGACAGTCATGCTGGCTCACGACCTGATCAAGGCCGGTAGCGCCGATGTCGTGATCGCCGGTGGCATGGAGAGCATGAGCCAGGCGCCTTACCTGTTAGATAAGGCGCGCGGCGGCATGCGCATGGGTCATGGCAAGGTGCTGGATCACATGTTCCTCGATGGTCTGGAAGATGCTTACACAGGCGGCGCCATGGGCACCTTTGCCCAGAAGACAGCCGATGATTTTGGTATTACCCGTGAGGCGATGGATAACTTCGCCCTGAGCTCGCTACAAAAAGCTAACGCAGCGATCGAATCTGGCGCATTCAAGGACGAGATAGTGCCGGTTACCGTGGCAAGCCGCAAAGGCGATCTTGTTGTCGATACCGACGAGCAGCCAGGTAACGCCAGACCCGAGAAGATCCCAACTCTGCGTCCCGCTTTTGCTAAAGAGGGGACTATCACAGCCGCTAACTCAAGCTCTATCTCAGATGGCGCTGCCGTGTTGATGCTGATGAGTGCCGATGAGGCGAGCAAGCGTGGTCTAGAAGTACTGGCCACTATCAAGGGCCATACTACCCATTCACAAGAGCCTTCTATGTTCACCACGGCGCCAGTGGGTGCCATGAACAAGCTGCTGGATAAGGTGAACTGGTCGAAAGATGAGGTGGATCTGTTTGAGATCAACGAAGCCTTCGCCATGGTCACCATGCTTGCCATCTCTGAACTTGGCCTGGATGAGGCTAAGGTCAACGTCAATGGCGGCGCCTGCGCCCTGGGCCATCCTATCGGCTGCTCGGGTGCCCGCGTGCTGGTGACGCTTATTCACGCCCTGAAGGCCAGAGGTCTTAAGCGTGGCGTGGCATCACTGTGTATCGGCGGTGGTGAAGCCACGGCCATGGCTATCGAAGTGTAATTCCCTTATTTAGGCTCGCCATCGCGAGCCTATGCATTCACCCATGATTATGTGAGTTTTTTGCTGTCACTTACATAGCAGATCATCAGGCAGCGGCATTCGCCCAGGCCTGTTAGACGTATTTAGGAAAGCGATATGACAACTCAAGTAAAACATTACATCGACGGTCAG
Source organism: Shewanella alkalitolerans (assembly GCF_019457575.1). Classification (NCBI taxonomy): domain Bacteria; kingdom Pseudomonadati; phylum Pseudomonadota; class Gammaproteobacteria; order Alteromonadales; family Shewanellaceae; genus Shewanella; species Shewanella alkalitolerans. The sequence continues at coordinate 1,880,499 of NZ_CP080422.1, forward strand.
TTTATTTTAGGTAGCGGCCAGCAACAGATCTCTGTCACCAATCCGGCGAACAACGAGGTGATTGCCACCATCAACGCCGCTACGGTAGAAGAAGTTGAAACCGCCATCGCCAGCGCCAAGCAAGCCTTTGCTACCTGGAAAGAGGTGCCTGTGTCTGAGCGTGCGCGCGTCATGTTCCGTTACCAGCACCTATTAAAGCTGCATCACGATGAGATCGCCACCATCCTGGCCCAGGAAACCGGTAAGACGTTCGAAGATGCCAAGGGCGATGTATGGCGCGGAATCGAGGTGGCCGAGCATGCCTGTAATATCGCCAGTCTGATCATGGGTGAAACCGTTGAAAACGTGGCCCGCAGCATTGACACCTATAGCTACACCCAGCCGCTGGGTGTGTGCGCCGGTATTACGCCGTTTAACTTCCCTGCGATGATCCCACTGTGGATGTTCCCATTGGCGATCGCCTGTGGTAACACCTTCGTGCTTAAGCCATCAGAGCAAGATCCGTTGACGCCACAGCGTCTGGTTGAGCTGTTCGAAGAAGCCGGCGCGCCTAAAGGCGTACTGCAGCTGGTACATGGCGACAAGACGGCGGTAGACGTGCTGCTTAGCCATCAGGATATCAAGGCGATCTCTTTCGTCGGCTCTGTGGGCGTGGGTCAGTACATCTATAAGACAGGTACCGACAACCTCAAGCGCGTTCAGGCCTTTGCCGGTGCCAAGAACCACTGTGTCATCATGCCAGATGCCAACAAGCAGCAGGTGATCAACAACCTGGTAGGCGCCTCTGTGGGCGCGGCCGGTCAGCGCTGTATGGCCCTGTCGGTAGCGGTATTTGTCGGCGAAGCCAAGAAGTGGATCCCTGAGTTGCGTGACGCCATCGCCAAGGTCAGACCCGGCGTATGGGACGATAAAGACGCGGCTTATGGCCCGGTTATCAGCCCTGCCGCCAAGGAGCGTGTGCTTAAGCTGATTGCTCAGGGTAAGGAAGAGGGCGCCGAGTGTCTGCTGGACGGTAGCGATTTCACTGTCGAAGGCTATGAAAATGGCAACTGGGTTGGCCCAACCATGTTTACCAATGTGACCACAGACATGAGCATCTACAAGGAAGAGATCTTCGGTCCTGTGCTCTGCTGCATGGAAGTCGAGTCGCTGGAAGAGGCGATCGAGCTGGTCAACAACAGCCCATACGGTAACGGTACCTCTATCTTTACCGCATGCGGCGCCGCGGCTCGTAAGTATCAGCACAATATCGAAGTGGGTCAGGTAGGGATCAACGTGCCTATTCCTGTGCCACTGCCATTCTTCTCGTTTACCGGTTGGAAGGGCAGCTTCTACGGCGATCAACACGCCTATGGTAAGCAGGCGGTGCGTTTCTACACAGAGACCAAGACTATTACCGCTCGTTGGTTCGAGACAGATATCGTCGAGGCGGAGCACCATGCGCCTAACATGACCATTGCCCTGAAATAAGCGGCAGTAATAGACCTTGCAAGGTAAAAGCGATAAGGCCGGGGCCGAATCGCTTTTATCATTACTAGCCTTCAACAAGTTAAGCGCCGCCATAAATAAGCCGGGTCCTGGAGCCAAATAAAAAGGGCCAAGGCAAATACAAAGGCGCGAAAGGAGAGATCAGATGGATTTTAATCTGAATGAAGACCAACGTCAGTTCGCCGAACTGGCTACCCAATTCGCCCAAGAAGAGCTGGCACCCTTTGCCGCCAAGTGGGACGAAGAACATCATTTCCCTAAAGACGTGATCCAAAAAGCCGGTGAGTTGGGCTTCTGCTCGCTTTACTCGCCCGAGTCGGAAGGCGGCATGGGCCTGTCACGTCTGGATTCATCCATTATTTTCGAGCAGCTCGCCATGGGCTGTACCGCCACCACCGCCATGCTGACCATTCACAACATGGCCACCTGGATGGTGACCAGCTTTGGTTCTCAGACCCTGCGCGACGAATGGTCTGAGGCGCTGACGACTGGCACCAAGCTGGCCTCATACTGTTTGACCGAGGCGGGTGCGGGCAGCGATGCGGCGTCACTCAAGACCAAGGCGGTACGTGAAGGCGATGAGTATGTGATCTCAGGTGCCAAGATGTTTATCTCGGGTGCAGGCTCTACCGAGCTGTTAGTGGTGATGTGCCGCACCGGCGACGCTGGTCCTAAGGGGATCTCGGCCATCGCCATCCCGGCCGATGCCGCAGGGATCACCTACGGTAAGGCGGAAGATAAGATGGGCTGGAACGCCCAGCCGACCCGCGAGATCACCTTTGACAAGGTGCGTGTGCCTGTGACCAACCTACTGGGTGAAGAGGGCCAGGGCTTTACCTTTGCCATGAAGGGCCTGGACGGCGGTCGTATCAACATCGCCACCTGCTCTGTGGGCACCGCGCAGGCGGCGCTTGAGCGCGCCCTGCAATATATGAATGAGCGTCAGCAGTTTGGTAAGCCTATTGCCGCCTTCCAGGCGCTACAATTCAAGCTGGCCGACATGGCGACAGAATTGGTCGCCGCCCGTCAGATGGTGCGTCTGGCCGCCTTTAAACTCGACTCTGGCGATCCAGAGGCGACCGCCTACTGTGCCATGGCGAAACGCTTTGCCACAGACGTGGGCTTTAACGTGTGTGACAGCGCGCTGCAGCTACACGGCGGCTATGGCTATATCCGCGAATACCCGCTGGAGCGTCATTTCCGCGACGTACGCGTGCACCAGATCCTAGAGGGCACCAACGAGATCATGCGTCTCATCATTGCCCGTCGTCTACTCGACGAAAACGCCAGCCAAATCTTATAGTCAGGGAGAAGAGAGATGACAGCGATAGTTGAACAGATCATCGGTCATACCGCCGTACTGACCATGAACAACCCACCGGCCAATACCTGGACGGCCGACAGCCTGGCACTGCTGAAGCAGAAGGTCACCGAGCTGAACGCGAATAAGGAGATCTACGCCCTGGTGCTGACCGGCGAAGGCGAGAAGTTTTTCAGCGCCGGCGCCGATCTCAAGCTATTTGCCGACGGTGATAAGGGTAATGCCGCCACCATGGCAAAACACTTTGGCGAGGCCTTCGAGGCCCTGAGCGGCTTTCGCGGCGTCTCTATCGCCGCCATCAACGGCTACGCCATGGGAGGCGGTCTAGAGGTTGCGCTGGCCTGTGATATCCGTATCGCCGAGTCTCAGGCCGTGATGGCACTGCCAGAAGCCACAGTCGGCCTGCTGCCATGTGCCGGTGGTACCCAGAACCTGACGGCCCTGGTGGGCGAAGGCTGGGCCAAGCGCATGATCCTCTGCGGTGAGCGTGTAGGCGCCGACAAGGCGCTGAGTATTGGTCTTATCGAAGAGGTGGTTGACAAGGGAGCAGCCCTTGATGCCGCCATGGCGCTGGCCGAGAAGGTGGCTAACCAGAGCCCAAGCAGCGTGACAGTATGTAAGCAGTTGATCCAATCGGGCCGCGCCATGCCGCGCACTCAGGCGCTGCCACTAGAGCGTGAGCTATTCGTTGGCCTGTTCGATACCGAAGATCAGGCCGAAGGGGTTAACGCCTTCCTGGAGAAGCGCAAAGCAAACTGGAAGAACCGCTAATGACTGAGCAGACTAATTGTGTGGTCTTTCAGACCTTAGGGACCTTATCGGGTAAGCTGGTGGGCGTGGCCACCCTCAACATGGAGAAGGCACTTAACGCCCTCAACATGGAGATGGTGCGCGCGCTGACTACTCAGTTGACCGCCTGGGCCGACGATGACGCCATCGCCATGGTGGTACTGGACGGTGCGGGCGAGAAGGCCTTCTGCGCCGGTGGCGATGTACGCGCCCTCTATCAGGCGGCCCGTGAGTTGCCGGGCGAGATCCCCGAGGTGACTCAGGACTTCTTTACCCGAGAATATTTCCTCGACCATCTGCTGCATACCTTCGACAAGCCAGTGCTTGTGTGGGGTGATGGCATCGTCATGGGCGGCGGCCTCGGCCTGATGGCCGGTGCCAGCCACCGTGTGGTGACCGAGCGTTCTCGCATCGCCATGCCAGAGGTGACTATCGGCCTCTATCCCGATGTGGGCGGCAGCTACTTCCTCAACCGCATGCCGGGCCATGTCGGCCGTTTCCTGGGGATGACCGCCTATAATATGGATGGCGCCGACGCCTTCTATGTTGGCCTGGGTAATCACTACCTGAATTCAAGTGACAAGCAGCCACTGTTCGATGCGCTTTCAAGCATCGATTGGGAAAGCGATGTCTGTGCTAACCACGGCAAGCTCAATGCGCTGCTTGAGGCGATGTCGAGCCGCTGCGCCCTGCCGATGGGCGAGAGTATCCTCGAGCAGCATCAAGGCGAGATCGATGCCCTGATGGACGGTGAACTCAATGAGATAATGACCAGAGTGAAGGCGGTTGAAGACGCCGAGCCTTGGCTTTCGCGCGCCCTCAGCACCATGCTGGCAGGCAGCCCGCTGAGTCTGCACCTGGTGTATCAGCAGTCGCTGCTAGGCACTGAGCTGAGCCTGAGTCAGGTCTTCCAGCTGGAGTTGGGACTGAGCTGTAACTGCTGCTCAATCGGTGATTTTGCCGAAGGGGTGAGGGCACTGCTTATCGATAAGGACCGTCAGCCCCAGTGGCTGTATGACACCGTCGAAGCCGTTCCACAAGAGATGGTCAAGTCACTGATGACCTCGCCATGGGATCCGCAAAACGATCCACTGCGCACCTTAGGCCAATAATTTTTCAGGCAAAGCCTGAGGAAAAGGAGCAAAACATGAATACAGTTGCATTTATCGGATTAGGTAACATGGGTGGCCCGATGGCGGTCAACCTGGTGAAGGCTGGCTACACGGTTAAGGCCTTCGATCTCTCTCAGGCGGCCCTGAGCCATGTGGTCGAGGAGGGCGCCATGCAGGCGCCGAGTGCCTGCGCGGCAGCGGCGGCGGCCGATGTGGTGATCACCATGTTGCCTGCGGGCAAGCATGTACGCAGTCTCTATCTGGGAGACGAGCAGAACAAAGGCATTATAGATGTGGTGGCCGACGGCACCCTGCTCATCGACTGTTCTACCATAGACGCCGAGAGCGCGCGCTTTGTCGCCGAACAGGCCAAGGCCAAGGGGCTCGAGTTTATCGACGCGCCAGTATCGGGCGGCACAGCCGGTGCAGCGGCTGGCACCCTGACCTTCATCTGTGGCGGCAGCGATACCGCCTTCGAGCAGGCCCAAGGCGTGCTGAATGTTATGGGCGCCAATATCTTCCACGCAGGTGGCCCTGGCGCCGGTCAGGTGGCCAAGATCTGTAATAACATGCTCTTGTCTGTTTTGATGGTCGGCACCAGCGAGTCGATTCAGATGGGGATCGACCACGGACTGGATCCTAAGGTGCTCTCAGAGATCATGAAGGTCAGTAGTGGTGGTAATTGGACGCTAGATAAATATAATCCTTGTCCAGATGTGATGGAAAACGTGCCATCATCAAATGGTTACCAGGGTGGATTCATGGTTGATCTTATGGTGAAAGACTTAGGTCTGTCCCAGGAGGCGGCCTTGCTCTCTAACTCGAGCACCCCAATGGGCGCCTTGGCCCGTAGCCTGTACGTGAATCATGCCCGCCAGGGCAATGGTAAACGTGATTTCTCCAGTATTTTTGAGCAGTTTAATAAAAAAGGGTAAGTTGATGGATTTAAAAGATAAGGTTGTTGTCATCACAGGTGGTGCCGGTGGTTTAGGTTTTGCGATGGCCCAAGAACTTGCCGCTGCGGGTGCCAAGCTGGCACTTATCGATGTGGATCAGGAGAAGCTAGAGCGCGCCTGTGCCGACATCGGCGATACCACTGAGGTGCAAGGTTACGCCTTCGACATTACCGATGAAGAAGATGTGGTGGCTGGTTTCGGTTATATCCTCGAAGATTTCGGCCAGGTCAACGTGCTGGTCAACAACGCGGGGATCCTGCTCGATGGCATGCTGGTGAAGGCCAAAGAGGGTGAGGTGACTGATCGCATGTCGCTGGCGCAGTTCCAGGCGGTGATCAATGTAAACCTGACCGGCTCATTCCTCTGCGGACGTGAAGCCGCGGCGGCCATGATCACCTCTAAGCAGCAGGGTGTTATCGTTAACATCTCTAGCCTGGCGAAGGCCGGTAACATTGGCCAGACCAACTACGCGGCCTCTAAGGCGGGCGTAGCCGCCATGTCTGTGGGCTGGGCGAAAGAGCTGGCACGCTACAATATCCGTAGCGCCGCTGTGGCGCCGGGTGTTATCGAGACTGAGATGACGGCGGCGATGAAGCCTGAGGCGCTGGAGCGTCTGGAGAAGATGGTGCCGGTTGGACGTCTGGGCCAGGCAAGCGAAATCGCCTCTACCGTTAAGTTCATCATCGAAAACGACTATGTAAACGGTCGCGTGTTCGAAATAGACGGCGGTATCCGCATCTAAGTCGTTCATTTTAGTTGTGCGAAACGGGCCCAGTGCCCGTTTTTTTATGGCGACGCCTATCCTTGGTAAAGGCGCTATGTGCTAAGGCGTGCCACTTGATGTAATCTAAGGAAGGTGCGAATAAGTCCCGTGCTTGCTCTGCGTGTGCTTAAAGTGGATAGATGCAAGGCACAGTTTGCAGCGAATGGCCCTAGTCCTTCGCAAGAACTGTAACGCAGAAAATACCGCTGTAAGCCTCGCCCTGCGGGGCTTTGATAGCAACACCATTTCGGCGTTATTCAACTTCAGCAGGCCTCGGCATGCCCTCAGTTGAATGCCTTGAACTGTCGCTGCTATCAAAGCCAGAGCTGTGCGATGACTTGTTCGCACCTTCCCTAATACCAATCACGGTAAGTAAGTGATCAGAAATAGCCCGGGAAAAACGGTCGAGAACAAGGCAGGATTTTCGATAAGTAGTTATTCTACAATCAAAAAGCGTAACGCCGTTATCGGAGGTTTTAACAAGCTAGCATGATCAGTTATTTACCACGATTGGTATAACCTTATGAGTAATAAAAGAAAGATGATATGGTTTGAACAAGCAACTAAGACACTGATGCTAATCGTGGGTGTCATTGGGGTGGTGGTGATCTATGCTGGTTTCTTCTTTCTGCTGATAACCCAGTCTACGGCCAGCTTCTTGCCCTGGTATATTCTGATCTCCCCCTGGCTCTGCATCTACTTCGGCCTCAGCGGTGAGAAGCAGAGGCTCACTCTCCTGTGGTTGCGACGTAAGTTATTCTTTTGGCGTAAATTCAAGTGAAGTAAGACTATGGCGCGACGGTTCAAAAACCTGACTCTGGTGCTGATCATGGTGGCCGTGGCCGCCGTACTCTCGATGCGCCTTTTTCAGGTCGAGCCTCCCGAGCAGCCCCGAGATAAGCGTAGCGGCCGTTTTATCGCCGACTACGGCAGCTGGCACTCGGTGCTCTCCGCCAAGCAGGTCTATGCCCCCTCGGACAGCTTCGGCGTCCTCAGGCCCATGGAGGGCGGGCTCTATTTCACCCAGGCAGACGCAGAACGCGGCGGCAAGGTGGGGGTCAATAAGCTCACGTCAAAGGGGGAGGTAGCGAGCATCATAGCTCCCGAATTCGATGTGAAGAGCCGGGTGCACGAGTATGGCGGCGCCCCCGTGCTGGCCATAGGCAACAGCCTGTTTGCGGTGAAAAGTGACGATCAGCGCCTCTACCGTATCGCCCCCAATCAGGCGCCCGTGGCCCTAACGCCAGCAGATACGCGTCACGCCGACTGTGTCTCTTACCCTAAAGGTTCGCGCATCATCTGTGTGCGCGAAGATCACCGCCTGGCAGGGGATCCCACCGCCAGTATAGTAGCGTTAAACCTCAATTTTGAAAACGAAGGTGAGACTTTGGTCAGCGGTAGTGATTTTTACGCCGCGCCCCGTGTCTCACCGGATAATCGCCAGCTGGCCTGGATAAGCTGGCAGCAACCAAATATGCCCTGGGATAACACTGAGCTCTGGGTAGCCGATCTCGACCCCAAGGGCGGCATCAAGAATCCAAGACGCCTGCTAGCCAATCTTCAAGGCGCCATCACTCAGCCGCTCTACAGCCCCGGCGGTGAGCTCTATGTGGTGGCCGATTTCAACAACTGGTGGAACCTCTATCGCATCACGCCTGAGGGCGAGGCTCAGCCTGTGCTAGAGCTGGCAGGTGAGTTTGCCCGGCCCGACTGGCTGCTGGGCAACCACAGCTATGCCTTCGAGTCTGAGGAGCAGCTGATCGCCAGCGTGCAGACAGAGGGCAGGACATACCTGCTTAGGCTGCATACCCAGCTGGGGATCAGTGAGTCGATTGCCGCCGAGTTTGCCGAGGTTAAACAGGTGGTTAAGGGGCCGGACGGCGTCTATTTCATCGGCAGTAAGATAACACCGGAGAAGGGGATCTATCGCATTCGGGGTCGGGGCGTCGAGTGGGTATATGGGCCCAGGGTGACGCCCCTCGACCCTCGCTACATCTCACGCGCCGAGTCCATACAGTTTACCTCAGACATCAGTGGGCTGCCGGTTTATGGCTACTTCTACGGCCCCATGAACCCAGATTATATCGCGCCGGACGATCAACGCCCGCCGCTGATCGTCATGTTGCATGGCGGGCCTACCTGGCGAGCCAGCCTGAGTTTTCGCCGGGATATCCAGTTCTGGACCAGTCGCGGCTTCGCGGTGCTGGATGTCAACTACCGTGGTAGCTCAGGTTTTGGCCGAGACTATCGTCAGAGTCTCTATGGCCTGTGGGGCAGGGCCGAGGTGGAAGATGCTATCGAGGCGGCCGATTATGTGATGGACAAGGGCTGGGTGGATGCCGACAAGGTAGCCATTCGCGGCATGAGCGCCGGCGGCTTTAGCGTGCTCTCGGCGATGGCGTTCTATCATACCTTCAAGGCTGGTGTGGTCTACTCGGGGATCAGCGATCTCGAGGCCCTTGATCGGGAGACCCATAAGTTTGAGCAGGGCTATCTGCATCATCTGGTGGGGGAGCTTAAACCTAACTCACCCCTCTATCGTCAGCGCTCGCCTTTATATCACTTAGACGATCTCAAGGCGCCGCTGCTGCTGGTGCAGGGGGCCAAGGATCCTATCGTGCCCGCGAGGCAGTCAGAGGCCATCTATGCCGCGCTGAAACGCCGGGGCGTACCCGTGGCCTACTTGCAATTTGACGATGAGGGCCACGGGGTGAAGAAGCCGTTGAATCGCATCGCCGCGCTCAACGCCGAATTATCCTTTTATGGTCAGGTGTTTGGCTTCACGCCAGCCGATAAGCTGAGTCCGCTGACCATAGATAACGCGCTCGCCCTAGGCCATTAAAGACGGCAGAGAAACTAAGCGGAAAAGCGGCGGAAAATCGCCCGCTTAAGTTGCTAAAATCCCCTAAAGTGGCTATAGTAGCGCGCTTTAAAATATCCCTTTAGCGCAGTTTTTCATCAGCTTGTCATCGGCAGCCGATAGGGTGTTTGTTGAGTAAGCTACTAGACTCAAACAGGCGTCACTTCGCTTAACTACTATTTTCGGAATTTCACATTGATCACGACAGCTAACATCACCATGCAGTTTGGCTCTAAGCCGCTGTTTGAAAACATCTCAGTAAAATTTGGCGGCGGTAACCGTTACGGCCTTATCGGTGCCAACGGTTGTGGTAAATCAACCTTCATGAAGATCCTCGGCGGCGAACTCGAGCCAACATCGGGCAACGTCTCTCTGGATGTGAACGAGCGTCTGGGTAAGCTGAGCCAGAACCAGTTTGGTTACGAAGAGTTTAACGTGGTCGATACCGTGATCATGGGCCACACCGAGCTGTGGAAGGTGAAACAAGAGCGTGACCGCATCTATTCGCTACCTGAGATGAGCGAAGAAGATGGCATCAAGGTGGCCGAGCTGGAGATGGAATTTGCCGAGATGGACGGTTACACCGCAGAAAGCCGCGCCGGCGAGCTGCTGCTGGGTGTGGGTATTCCACTGGAGCAACACTTCGGTCTGATGAGCGAAATCGCTCCAGGTTTCAAGCTGCGTGTGCTGCTGGCCCAGGCGCTGTTTAGCGATCCCGATGTACTGCTGCTCGACGAACCCACCAACAACCTGGATATCGACACCATCCGCTGGTTGCAAGAGATGCTTAACCAGCGTAACAGCACAATGATCATCATCTCGCACGACAGATACTTCCTCAACTCTGTCTGTACCCATATGGCGGATCTCGACTATGGTGAGCTGCGTGTTTATCCGGGTAACTATGATGAATACATGACGGCAGCGAGCCAGGCGCGTGAGCGTCTACTTTCCGATAACGCCAAGAAGAAGGCGCAGATCGCCGAGCTACAAGGCTTCGTGGCGCGTTTCTCGGCCAACGCCTCTAAGGCGAAGCAGGCGACCTCTCGTGCCAAGCAGATTGAGAAGATCAAGCTGGAAGAGGTTAAGGCCTCAAGCCGCGTCAACCCCTTCATCCGTTTCGAGCAGGAGAAGAAGCTGTTCCGTAACGCCTTGGTGGTTGAGGAGCTGTCTAAGGGTTATGACGACGGCCCACTGTTCAAAGACTTTAACCTGATCGCCGAAGTGGGCGAGCGCATCGCGGTACTGGGTGAGAACGGTGTGGGTAAGACCACCATGCTGCGTACCCTGATCCACGATATCCCGCAAGATACAGGTACCATTCAGTGGTCTGAAAACTCGGCCATCGGTTACTACGCGCAGGATCATGAATCGGATTTCGAAAACGACATGACACTGTTTGATTGGATGAGTCAGTGGCGTAAACCGGAAGATGACGATCAGAGTGTACGTGGTTACCTCGGTCGTATGCTGTTCAGCTCAGACGATATTAAGAAGTCGGTACGTGTACTCTCAGGTGGTGAGAAGGGCCGTATGCTGTTTGGTAAGCTGATCATGCAAAAGCCAAACATTTTGGTGATGGATGAGCCGACCAACCACTTGGATATGGAATCTATTGAGTCGCTCAACAACGCGCTGGAGATGTATGAAGGTACACTGATCTTCGTCAGTCACGACCGCGCCTTCGTATCGTCGCTGGCCACCCGCATCATAGAGATCACCCCACAGGGCGTGAACGACTTCAAGGGTACCTATGATGAATTCCTGCGCAGCAAAGGCGTAGAGGAATAATCGATTAGGTATCTTGCCTAATAAAAAGCCCAAGTGATTAAAGACTTGGGCTTTTTTTATCGCCTGACTTTTTTTATCGTCTAACTTTTTTTAACGTCTAACTCTCGTTTAACTAAACCGTCGTTACTTGGCGAAGCGATTTGCCAGATAGTCGAACACGGCGCGGATCCCAAATGCTTCGCCGCCGATAGGGCGACCCGGTAGCTTACGGGTATTCCAGGCCATGACGTCGAAGTGAGTCCAGCTGATCTCCTCATCGACGAAGGCTTCCAGATAGAGGGCCGCCGTGATGGCGCCGCCGAAGGGCACTTTGCCACAGTTGGCTAAGTCGGCAATATCGCTGCCGGTCAGGTCAAAGTAAGGCTTGTGCAGTGGCATGCGCCACACGGGATCTTCAACCGTCAGGCCAGAGGCCGTGATGCCAGCGGCGACTTCGTCGTCGTTGCTGAAGAAGCCAGGCAGCTCAGTGCCCAGGGCGATGCGCATGGCGCCTGTCAGGGTGGCAAAATCGATCAGCAGCTCAGGCTTGTCGCTGTTGGCTTCGGCGAGGGCATCACACAGCACCAGACGGCCTTCGGCGTCCGTGTTGTCAATCTCAACCGTGAGGCCCTTGCGGGTGGTGATCACATCACCCGGGCGGAAGGCATTGGCCGAAACGGCGTTTTCCACCGCTGGCACCAATACGCGCAGGCGTACCGGCAGCTCGGCGGCCATGATCTGATGGGCTAAGCCGATAACATGAGCGGCGCCGCCCATATCTTTCTTCATCAGGCGCATGCCGGCGCCAGGTTTAAGATCCAGTCCGCCCGAGTCGAAACAGACCCCTTTACCCACTAGGGTGACCTTAGGCGCGTCTTCATCGCCCCAGGTGAGATCGATCAGGCGCGGCGCGTTGTGGCTGGCGCGGCCAACCATGTGGATAGTAGGGTAGTTGTGGGTCAGCAGGTCGTCACCGACGATCTGAGTGACCTTGGCGCCAAACTCGCTTGCCAGTGACTCCATGGTCTCGCCCAGGTGCTGAGGCATCATGTCGGCGGCAGGGGTGTTGACCAGATCGCGCACGATAGAGACAGAGCGCGCCATCTTGAGTGTCTGCTCAACCAGCTCGGCATCGCGGAGCACCAGCTGAGGGTAGACCTTGTCATTGGCCTTATAACGGTCAAACTTGTAGGCACCTAAGGCCCAGCTAAAGGCCGCCAGCTTACAGGTCTGGGCATCGGCTTCCAGCAGGTATTGGCCGGCCGGTAGTTCGTTAACCAGATCGCCACACACCCAGTGGGAGTCTTTGTCGTCGCTCACATAGAGCACCTGGCTGAGGCTGCCGTCAGTGCCTGGAATTAGGCTGAGGCCCTTGCCCTTGTATTGGGTGCTGCCTAGCCAGTTTTGAACCGGTTTATCCTGGCCGTTTAGCCAATCGTTATAGTCATTTGCCGCGAGTAGCGTCAGTGGGATCCCTTCGGAACCAGAGAGGAGTAGTTGAGTCATTGGGCATCATCTTGTTGAGGTCAAAATTCAACTTAGATTAGCATGTCAGCCCCTCGGGGTGAAAGCGGCGCATCATTCATTGCTGGCTTTTTCGACAGCGTCCAGGGCGCGCTTATTGGCCCGGGCTTCACGGCTCAGCTGGGCCTTGCGTTCTGAGAGATTATTGAAGGAGCTGGGCAGCACCTCGACGCCGACCAACTTACCCAGTTTCACCACCACAGGAATGGTGATGGGGGCAAAGGGCAGCACGGCAAACACCCCAAGGCCCAGGCCTTTGATCAGATCCGCCAGCTGCTGGTTGGCCAGCCGTAACTCTTCCTTGCTGGCCTGCTTGCGGGTGTAACGACCATAGGCGACCAGCATATCCTTGGTCTCCTGTTTCTCCTGGGCCAGGGCATCTTTGAGCACCAACATGTCACGTTTTAAACGTAGACCGAAGCGGCGTCGACTGATGCGCAGCACCCTGAAGGGGGCCTTATGTAATTTACGATAAATTTTCATGGCGCGATTGTCTCATAAGCCCAGCGCAAGACCTATCTTTTCCTGACACTCTTTTTGCCTTAGATGAGGCTCGGTGCCAGACGTTGCAACAGGGTCTGGCTGCGAAGGGCGGCGCCTTTATCTTGGCTCACCATGGCCGAAACGATGGCGCCCTCTTTCATCAGGCAGATAAGGTCTAACAGGGCTTCGTTTGGCTGGGAAAGGCGCCTGCCAATCAATTCTCGAACCGCCTGTTTATGGAACTTGGCGAAGCGCGATACCTGACAGCGGCAGTCGCCACATTCGATGGCGGAGTTGATAAACAGGCAGCCGTGAAACTGACTCAGCTCGGGTACCCGGTCGTTAAACCAGTCATCCAACGCACTAAACAGTGCATCGATCACGCCGAGATCGTCCTGAGCTGGCGTAAGGCGCTCCTCCAGCCAGTGGATGAAGATCTGGTGACGGGTTTCGAGCACCGCCACTATCAGGGCTTCCTTGCTGCTGAAGTGATGATACAGGGTCTTCTTGGCGACCCCGGAGACCTTAAGCACCTCGTTGATCCCCACAAGATTGATGCCCCGCTCGGTAAAGAGGGAGAGGGCGGTATCGATTAGCAACTGTCTCTTATCTGTCATCTTAGCCTCGCTTTTTTTATATCTTGACATCGGTAGACCAAGTTGTCTACTCTTGCAGGTAGACAGACTTGTCTACACAAGGCTTGCCAACATCAGGCTTGTTTATATAAGGGAGTTAAGAGATCAAGATGAATAAACTGGCATTTGCGTTAATCTCTGGCCTGGGGGCCGCCTTGGCCATCGGCCTGTTATCCTTTGCAGAAACCCTGCAGTCGGACATAGTGCTGCTCATGGTGCCTTTCGGCGCTACCGCGGTATTGGTGTTTGGGGTCCCGGACAGCCCCTTGGCCCAGCCGAAGAACGTGATCTTCGGTCATCTGCTGACCTGTGCGATCGGCCTCTATTTCGTTCACTATGTCGGGGTGAGCCCCTTGACCCTGGCGATCGCGACCGGGCTCGCGGTCAGCGGCATGCTGCTCACCAAGACGACCCATCCACCGGCGGGCGCCACGCCACTGCTGGTGATGTTAACCGGGCAGGATTGGAGTTTTCTGGTTTCCCCCGTGTTGTCCGGCGCCTTGATCATAGTACTTGTGGGTAAACTGATCGCCCTGATGCACAAACGCCTGGAGCGGCAGCAGCGCGCGGCGCTGGATTAGATCATCCTTTAAAAGTCTGTACTTATGGCTAGGGCAAGATACAACTTTTGTGCGTAATTTCAGTAGGCTAGATTGGTATAGGCTATACTTTTGATTTGGTCACGGGTGAGCGATTTGGCATAGAGGTCTATAGCTGGACTTTAACTGGACTTGGTTGAAGTCGCCCCTTACCCATGGGCTCGTCAGCGCAGGCCGCTCGGCAAAAGGATGAAGAGTGAATGCACCACCCATTTAAGCCGTTCAAAATCTATAGTCTGGCCATCTTATATGTCGTCTTTCTGGTGGGGGCCTTCTCTATCCTGATGGCCAGCATAGATCAGTCTCAGCGCGACTGGAAACGCCACACCTATGAGGCGCTGGAGAAGACCGCCTATTTCAACGACGCCATGGTAGCCCTGGGTTACGGCGGCTTTATCCACGACTTTAAGAATGCGGTGATCCGCCAGGATTTGAGCTATCTCAGGCGGGCGGAAACCGAAATTGAGCTGGGGTTGGACTCGCTGCAGAAGTACCTGCAAAGGGCGCCCGAGCATACTGCCGAGGTGCGTGCGATCCAGTCTGTGGTCAGCCAATATCGCCATAACCTGCCTAAACTCAGGCAGATGCTGGAGGAGAAGCAGTCGGTGGCGGATATCGACCGGGTGGTTCGCGTCGATGATACTCCGGCTATTGAGGCGATAGAGGCCATACTCTCAAGCCACGCCCAAAGCCCTAACAGCCTGTTCGAGCAGGCTGGCAGCGCCCATCAGCGTGTGAATCATATGCTGCTGGTGATCCTCTGCGCCCTGGTGTTGGTGAGCATCTTAGTGTTTAGCTTTATCCGTTATGTGAATAGACGCCTGGCGATCAAGCTTAAGGATCTCGAGGTGATCTTCCGCTGCGCCCCCAATGCCATCTTCTCGGTGAACGAACACGGCACCATCATCTCCGCCAATCGCGAGACCATGCGCCTGTTTGGTTTTTCTGAGCGGGCGCTCAACAAGATCAATGTCGACGACCTGGTGCCCAGCGCCACCAAGGAGAAGCACAAGAAGCTGCGCCTGGAGTTTCAAAAATCCGACCGTGTGCAGCCCATGTCCCAGCGTAACACCATCTTCTATGGCAAGAAGCTTAACGGTGACGTGTTTCCCGCCAGCATCTCTATCGCTACCTATGGGGTGGGGGATGAGAAGCACAGCATCGTGGTGATCAAAGATCTCAGCGATGAGATGCAGTACAAGTCCCAGGCCAATACCGATCCCCTGACAAAGGTCGCCAACCGCCGCGCCATTAACCGCCAGCTGGCGGCGGCCATCAGCCGCAGCAATCGTCAGCAGACCCCGCTTGCGGTGTGTATCTTCGATATCGATCACTTCAAGGCGGTCAACGATAAACATGGCCATCTGGTGGGCGACGATGTGTTGCAGCGGGTGGCCAAGATCTTCAGCGACGCCATACGTAAGACTGACTTTGTCGGCCGCTGGGGGGGCGAGGAGTTTGTGATCATCCTGGAAGACACCGACAAAGAGGGCGCCAAGCATTTTGCCGACAAGCTCAGGCAAGAGGTGAAGCGCCGCAGCCAGGGGATAGATTTCCCCGTGGCCATAACCTTAAGCGCCGGTGTCTCTGTCTATTGTCAGGACGACAAGCAAGATTGCCTGTTCAACCACGCCGATCAGGCCCTCTACCGCGCCAAGGAGAGCGGCCGCGACTGCGTGGTAGTGATATAACGCAGCTAATTTAACTCTCTGTCATAAAAAATGATGTAAAAGCTTATCCCGCCCGCATCGCCAACAGGGCAGGAACATCCAACGGCTGCTGATAGCGGTTAAAGCGGGTTTCCTTGCTCTCTATGGTGTAGATAGACATTCGATCGGCCAGCTCGTTGCCCTCAATCCCTACATGCGCCGCCACATGGCTTAGCTTCAGCTTATCCTTCAGGCTATCGTACAGCTCATGAGCCTCTTGGATCACGCTTAAGTTCGCTATCTCACCCGTCTTACGGCGCCAGCCATTAGCCTTCCAGCCATAGGCCCACAGGGAGATACACTTGATGGCATATTGGGAGTCGCTGTGAATATGCACGCTAAGCCCCTGCTCAAGGTATTGCCTGGCCATCAAGAGCGCCTGATGCAGGGCGTTTAACTCGGCGGTGTTGTTGGTGCCATTGGGGTTGTAGAGTCCATACCAGAGCTCGGCTAACTCGCCTTTTTTATAGAGCGCCAGGCCAGAACCCGCCTCACCTGGATTGGGCTCGCAGCCGCCATCGGTATAGATATCGATATCGCTGTCTGGCTGCTCGCTAACGGCGGACTTGCTTGGTTTGGATGACGCTGGTTTAGCCTTGCTGCTAGTCCCCTTGCTGCCTGCGGCGGATTGGCCTTTACCAGCGCCAAAGGCGGCCTCGGCTTCTGTCTGGGTCTTAAACGACTTATAACGCGCGCCGGCAAAGCCATCGACCAGTGCCTTGGTCTGGGGCCAACTGGTAAAGATGCCGGTCTCGCGTCCTGCCCACACAACATAATATTTGCTTGCCATCTGTCTCTCCCTCTTGTTTTTTGCGCTTGGGTCAGTCGTCTTGCTTGCAGCTTTGCAGCAGCTTGACGAAGAAGGCCTCGCCCTTACGCTCGGCAAAGGCGATGTTGCGCTCGGGGATCGACTCGGGATCCTCATAGTCGGCTAGGGCGCGCTCCATGCTTGCCTCACGAATGATGTGCAAGGTGGGATAAGGGGCGCGGTTGGTGTAGTTGGCGGCGCTGTCTTGTGGCTCGCCATCGAAGCAGTAGTCGGGGTGGAAACTGGCCAGTTGAAACACCCCCTCGAAGCCCTGATCGATCAGCAATGCGTTGGCGATATCCACCAGATCCAGATAGTGATAAAAGCCTTCGAAGCCTCGCGGCAGGATAAACAGGGTTGTCTCGGTTTGCGGATGCTCCTCGAGGTAGTGGCACTCGTCGATCAGCGCGTTTAGTACGGCTTCTAGCTGATGTTGTTCCACCACCTTGTAGCGTATGCTGTTGCGCTCCACTTCCCGGCGGGCGAAGGGGCAGATGTTGTACTTCATGATCACCTTCTCGACCCAATTCTGGGTGGCTAAGGCGACGCCTTTTTCTTCGGCGTTGTGATTGCGCTCAGTCGCTGCCACGGCTGCTCCCTATGATGCGGTTTTGTGTGGGTTATTGAGGAGAGATCATAGGGATGATAGAGGCCACAAGCAAGAGCGCCATGGCGATGTTAAAGGCTTTTTGCTGACCCTGATGCTTAAGTAGCCGCTTGAGCGCCACGCCGAAGCCGAGCCACACCAGGGCGCAGGGCAGGGCGACGCTGAAGAAGACGCTGGCGATGGTGAGCACCTGAGGCGTCAGCGGCTTGTCCATCACGGTAAAGGTGGCGATGGCACCGACGGCCATGATCCAGCCCTTAGGGTTGACCCACTGAAAGGCCGCGGCTTGCAGGAAGGAGAGGGGCTTTGCCGTCTGTTTGCCCTCCATGCGGCTGCTGCTGTTGGCAATCAACCAGGCCAGGTAGAGCAGGTAAGCGATGCCGACATACTTGATGATAAGGTGCAGCAAAGGATAGGCCTGAAACACGGCGCTCAGCCCAAGTCCAATCGCCAGTACCATGCAGGGAAAGCCGATGCAGATCCCCGCCAGATGGGGCAGGCTCAGGCGGATGCCAAAGTTTACCCCAGAGGTCATCAACATGATGTTGTTGGGCCCGGGGGTGATCCCCGAGGAAAAGGCAAATAGGGCGATGGCGAAAACCAGTTCCATGAACGGCGTGTCTCTAAGGTGTTTAGTCGAAGCGCTATGATCTCAAGGCTTGTCTCTGCTGACCAGCAAATTTTTTCATTTCCGAAATTTCGCTATAACTTACTGTAAAAATTAATTTTGTCAGATTATCTCTGTGGTAATTTGCATATTCCTAATGTAAATCTCCTACCGAGCACTTGCAATAATATATTGTATAAAATATAACAGAGTTGCCATAAATTGTTAACTCTGGGTTAACAAGGATGTGCTAATCGCTCGATATAACGCCTCAGAGAAGGCGAACCGGGCTAATTCAACCTGAGTAATGAGCGGCCTTTAATGGTCGTTCGGTCTGGAGACCAATATGACAAATAAAACACTAGGCGGCGCTCGCCGCTTCACCCCAACCGCGCTGGCCCTGGCCTGCTCGCTACTGGCCACTCCGCTGGTGCTGCACGCTCAAGATGTTCAGGCACAAGGCATGCCGGCAAAGGATGTAAAGGGCCCGCTTTCAACAAAAGCCGCGCCGTCGACAAAAGCCGCGCCGCCAACCCAGCTGGCACCTGCCCAGAAGATGAAGCAGTCTGCCGACAAGGCCGCTGCGAGTTCTCGATTCGACAATTCTGCGCGCAAGCCCATAGGGGCACGTGATGCGGAGCAGGGCGAAGGTGTGAGGCCTGAGAAGCGTGATAGCAAATTGGAGAAGGGGAGCAAGGGGCAATCGGCGCTGCCGGGCATGAAGGGCAATCAAGGCGCGACCGGGCCAGCGGCCGAGGCGGATGCCTGTAACGGTTACAGCCAGTTCGATAGCCTGAGTGGCCAGGCGCTGTACGATTTTGTTCGCCAGGCGGAGTTTTCCTGTATCTCCGAGCTCTATTCTCGCAACGATGCCACCGCGGTCAAGGTGTATCAGGCAGACAACGTGGTGGCCGTGGCGAATCTGGCCAAGGCAACTGCCGCAAGTTACGACAGCAGTACCGGCGGCGAGCTGTTTAACCTGTTCTACTTCCTGCGCGGCGCCTTCTACATAGAGTATTACAACGATGATCTCAGCTATGGTGACAGCCGCGCTAGCGATGCCATGCGTGAGCTGCTGCTGGAATATGCCAAGAACCCGGCCTTTAACAGCCTGAGCGACATGCAGGGCAACACCCTGCAGGAGTATTTCATCGCCTGGGACAGCTCCTACAACTACTATGATTCGGTGGCCGTGATCACCGATTATCTGAATCAGTTTAGCGAGCAGCATCTGGCGTCCTGGTACCACAGAAGCGCGCTGACCAAGGCGCTCACCACCCTGTATCGCGGCAACTGGGATGAAACATATACCAAGGCGTCGATGGAGTATGATGCCCTGCGCGCCGCCTTGCTTAAGGTGGCGACCTCGGACTACATCATCAACTCAGAGTATGCCTTCGAGTCCTCGGATGCCTTTCACGAGTTTGGCCGTTTCTACGAGTATCAGGCCTACTGGAAACTGCCAGATAGCCTGAAAACGGCCCTCAACAGCGGCGTGCAGCAATATATGGCCAAGTTTAACCGTCTGTCTAAGCAGTGGGTGGATGCGGCCGGTTATCTGGATTACTACAACCCTGGCCAGTGCGACAGCTTTGGCATCTGCGGCTGGGAGGATGAAGTGGAAGCCAGCGTGCTTGCTATCCACTACAGCTGCTCGGACACCATCAAGATCCGCGCTCAGCAGCTGACGGATCAGGAGCTGCAGGCCTCTTGCGATCTCATGGGTGAGGAAGAGGGGATGTTCCATCAGATCCTGGCAACCGGTGGCGAGCCCGTGGCGGACGACTACAACGAAGATCTGCAGGTCAATATCTTCGACAGCTATGACGACTATGATGTCTACGCGGGTATCATCTTCGGCATCAACACAGATAACGGCGGCATGTACCTGGAAGGCACGCCGTCGGATCCCGACAATCAGGCACGTTTTATCGCCCACGAGGCCACTTGGACCGATGACATCCTGGTGTGGAACCTGAGACACGAATATGTGCACTACTTAGATGGTCGCTTCAATCTTTACGGCGCCTTTAACTACTTCGATGTCGACACGGGTAAGTCAGTGTGGTGGGCCGAGGGCCTCGCCGAATATATCTCCCATCAGAATCGCTACGATGAGGCGATCGATATCGGCCGCAGCCAGGAATTTAGCCTGAGCGAGATCTTGTCCAACACCTATGACAGCGGTACCGACAGGGTCTATCGTTGGGGCTATCTGGCGGTGCGCTTCCTGTTCGAGCAGCACAGAAGCGATGTGGACGCTTTGTTAGTTCACGCCCGCGCCGGAGATACCTCGGCCTGGCTCAGCTATATCGACAACACTATCGGCACGAACTATGACGCAGAGTGGAACAGCTGGCTGCTGACGGTGAGTAGTAACGATACGCCGCTCGATGGTGGCATAGTCACTCCGGTCGACAGCGATGGCGACGGGGTGATCGACAGCGAAGATGCCTTCCCCAACGATCCGACCGAGTGGGCGGACGAGAATGGTAACGGTATCGGCGATAACGCCGATGCGGCCAATGGTGGTGGGCAGACGGGGAACTGCGGCGCCGCAACCATCAGCGACGGCAATATTACCCAGGAGCAGGCCGAGTGTGTGGCAGGCACAGGGGTGAACTACTACTACACCTATGTCGAGCAGGATAATACTCAGCTCTATATCACCACCACGGGCGGTGAGGGCGATCTGGATATCTACTTTAACCAGCAGACTTGGGCGAGCGCGAGCGACTATGAGGTGAAGTCACAAAACAGCGGTAACGAGGAGCTGATCAGCGTGGTCGCCAACCGCGGTTGGGTCTATCTCTCGACGGTAGCCGTGACGCCTTTTGAGGGCGTCAGCCTCAAGATCAGCCAGAGTGCCGGCACCACGCCGGATAACGGTTCGCCTCAGGTGGCGGATGCCTGCCTGAGCGAAAGCCCTTACAGTTATGGCGGGGTGGAGTTTGGTCAGGCTGTGTGTGTGGCCGACGGCCATTCCAGCTACTACTTCTATGTGCCGGCCAATACGGCGACTATCGAGATCAACACCGCCCATGGTAGTGGCGATCTGAATCTCTACGCCAACGCAGCAACCTGGGCGAGCCCGACGGCTTATCAGTTCAAGTCGGAAAACGTCGGTAATGGTGAGCAGATCCGCGTCGTTTCACCCGCCGAAGGCTGGTTCTATGTCAGCGCCGATGGTGCGCCCTCAAGCAGTGGCGCCAGTTTAGTGGTTACCCTGGAGAGCAACTAGGCACTGAGTTTTTAACTAAGTTGCACTAAGTTGTTCTCAGTTTCTCTAAGCTAAAAACGTCGGCATATTGCCGGCGTTTTTTTATCTGCCTCGCTCAGGCTCTTATTCGCTCATCTTCTTTTATCTTCTTTCATCTTCTCTTATGGCTGCTGGCTTTGGCCATTGGTTTTGGCCATTGGTTTTGGCTGTTGTGGTATCACTTAGCAAGATGATTGTTAACGTTTTGTCAGCCTAGGTTCATGATCTTTCGCTTATACTTGGTCCAATCCGACTATCTCTGTGAAGGATGATTCCTATTAAGGACGAGGAGCCGAAATGAAATCTAGCTTGTTAAAACTGAGCCTGAACTTGGGCCTGGGTCTGTTGCTGATAACCGGCGTGACCGCCTGTAGCGTGACTCAGGAGGAGCCTCTACAACTGTCGATGGCGCCCGAGGATCGTCTGACCCTGGTGGCCAGCGGGGATTTGAGCTTCATCCAGGGGCAAGCTAGCCAAGATGCACAGGCATTTGCCCTGCACCCAGATTTCGAGCTACTCAATGTGGGGGAAGAGGTAAAGCCGGAACAGCTAAAATCCCGCATGCGTGGCGCCATCACAGGCGTGATGCAGGCCAAGGGCTATCGACAGGTGCTGGCATCGGATTCGCCAGATCTCTTGATCGGCTATGGCGTGGCCCTCGGCGATACCATGAGCGATGGTGAGATCCTGCAGAAAGTCGGACTAGTGCCGGGCGTATCGGCCCAAGGGGTGGATATGCGCCGCTTCGAGAAAGGCTCAGTGCTACTTTTGGTGTTCGACCCTAGATTGATGGAGCCTAGCTGGCGGGTGTTAGCCCAGGGATTTACCCCGTTAAATCAAGACAGCACCCTGGCGGCGCAGCAGGCCGACGAGAGGCTTACTCGGGTGATCAATAAGATGCTCAGCGAGGTGCCGCAGACCCCTTAATCAGTCTTAGCCAGAAGCTTGTTAGCCAGAAGCTCGTAAGGCTGTGTTCGCGCACCCTTAAAGTCATCTGATTGGCCGAAGCCGATAGGATTTACTAGGGTTTGCTAGGGTTAATGGGGCTTAGTAGGAAGGATTAAGCTTTACTAGAAGTAAGTTGAATTATTACCGGCCTGCGTGTTCACTAAATTGAGTGCAGTCAATGTGAACACACAAAGTAGCGGTGAAGTTGGTCCCAGGCCTATAGCAAGTCATTTATCAGATAAGGAGTATCGCCATGTCGTCATCTTTTAAACATCATCTCTCACGGGTTTTCGGCAGTAAGTCTTTGCCCCTGGTTGGCTCGTTCTTGATGGGCCTAGTGCTGCTAACGCCGCTGACGGCCAACCGGGCGCTGGCGTCCGAGTGGCGTGAGCTAGCCCAGAAGACGGTCGACTATAAGGCCGAGGTGGATAAGGTTAAGCTGGGGCGCAAGGAGCAGAATCTTACCAGCATCAAACTCAGGTGCGATCAGGGCACAGTTAACCTAAAACAGATCGAGCTCTTTATGAGCGATGGCGAGTCGAAGAAGGTGGACAATCTCGGTGTCTTGACCAATGGGCTGTCGAGCCGCGCCATCACAGTGCCTAAGAGCGAGGGGCATCTCGAGCGTATCGAGCTGGCTTATGACAGTGTTGGCAGTCAGGCGCTGGGGTTAGCCGGGGTTGCCAAGAAGGGCAAGATCACTGTGCTAGGCAAGGAAAAAGCGAGCGATAAAGAGCAGGCAAGCGACAAAGACTAGTGTTGTGAGAAGGCTAAGCTACTAACACGTAAGAAAATACAGGCATTAGCGTACGCTCTCATATGTTCACTAACGCATTCTTGCTAACACTCGCTTGCTAACACACTCTTGCTAACACATTCTTACTAACTCTCTACCGCAGGAGTCGGAAAAAGCGCCGCCGGGTAACTGGGCGGCGCTCTTGTATCGGTTAGAAACGTGTCTTCACGCCAAGGTTGATGGTGGTGCCAAGGCCCTTGGTGTTGTAGCCCGCATAGGTAAAGGCCTGTGAACGCGCCGAGTAGTAATCTTCATTTAACAGGTTCTCGACCCCTAGGCTAAACTGCCAGTTATCCAGCTGATAGCTGCTGCTGAGATTCACCAGGTTGTAGTGACTCACCGGCCCCTGGGCGCCTACATACTGGCCGTCGACCGTCTCGAAGCGCTTGCGATCGCCCACATACAAGTAGTTGATGGCGATGTTAGCATCGTCGATCGGCTGCCAATTGATAGAGGCGGTAAACTTAGGCGCCGAGATCACCTGGCCATCTAAATAGATATCCTTCTCAGTGTCTTTACCCTCGACCCAGCTGTAGCTCATGTCTGTGGCTAGATTGTCCAGCCATTGGTAGGCCAGCTGCGCCTCATAGCCCCAGATCTTCTGCGGTGCGCGCACCGGCATGTAGACCCCGGTTGCGGCGTCATAGGCGTTGCTGGTGCCCAGCTCTGAGGTGCTGCGATACGCCGCCAGCTCATAGCTTAGCTTGTCGTAATGGCCCGAGAAACCCACCTCATAGTTGTCGACGATCGACGCCTCTGTCTGGATCAGCGAGATATCATTCACCGTGGCGGTACGCAGCAGGCGGCCAAGATCTGAGATGTCTGCCCCCTGTGAGAAGCTGGCAAACGGGCTGAAGGCGTCGTCTAGCTGATAGCGCAGGCCCAGGTTATAGGTGGTGGAGGTGAAGTTAAGCTCGCCGCCCTTAACGTCGAATGGCACTGAGCAGGTGTCGGCGCTGCGGCACACCTTGAGGGTCTTGTAATCGTCTATGGCGATATCGACTCTGTCGTGGCGCACGCCAGCTTTGACAATCCAGTCATCATGAATGGTCAACTTGGTTTGTAGATAACCCGCCAGGTTGCTCATGTCCATCTCGGGTACCCAGATGCGGCCATCGTTTAGCGGCTGTGAGCTGACATCGTTCAGGGCATCGATTCCATAGATGAAGCTGGCCGACACATTATCCCAGTCGGCGTAGCTGTTGAGGTTGACTCGCAGGCCACGCTTCTCTGAGCGAATTAGCGATTGCCCGCCATCATAGCCTTCGCTGGGGTTGGCCAGCGCGGCTGAGTAGAAGAACATGTTTTCGATCTTCTGGTAGTAGGCGTCCAAGGTGAGCTGGGTCTGGTTGAAGATCTCCTGATCTGTGTATTTCAGCATCAGGTTGTGGTTGCCTCGCGGCCCCTGAGGTACGCCCGGCTTAGGTTCACTGCTCTTGATGGCGTAGGTTTTCTCGCCGCTGTTGACGCTGCCGGTAACATCCATGAGATCGGCGTTTTGCTGCGCCTCATAGTAGTTGTAGGTCAGCTGCACCTGCTTCTCGCTGTCAAACTCATAGGCCAGCTTAGTGAACAGGTTTTGCGACTTGGTTTCCGACAGGCCGTAGATCAAGCCTATGATATCGCCCTCGGCGTCATATTCGAGCCCTGTCTCCTCCTCGGCGGCGCTGACCACATAGCTGAACTTATCCAGGGTGCCATCCACGCTAGCGTGATAGCGGTAACCTGCGCTGTCTTCAAACTTGACCGCACTGAATTTACTGGAGGCGCCCAGCTCAATGCTGGCCTTGGCATCGCTGCTTGGGGTCTTGGTGATGTAGTTGATGATCCCGCCCGAGGCGCCGTTGCCATAGATGGAGGTTGCACCCTTGATCACCTCGATGCGCTCAATTGCGCTGGGATCGATAGAGCGAATGCCCAGGCTGCCGTTTCTCAGCGGGGTAGACTGAGGTACGCCGTCGATCATCACCAGTGCCTTACGGCCACGCAGTGTCTGACCGGCATTACTCGAGGTGCCTGTGCTGGGGGCCATGCCCGGCACGCGAAACGCCAGCATGTTCTGCAATTCAGAGGTGATCAACATATCTTGCGCCAGGGTCTTGTTGTCGATCAGGGTCACCGAAGAGGGCACCTCCTCTATGCTCTCGGCGCTGCGGCTACCCGTGACAATAATGCGTTCTATGCTGGCATCGGCGGCAACGGCCGTTTGACTCATCAGCCCAAGGCAGAAGAGGCTGGTGTAGAGGGCCAAAGGTGATCTCTTTAAAGGAAGGTGAGCGGGCATCAAATTATCCTAAGGTTAAGTACGAAAAAAGGTTGAACATTAATTTGATGCGAATGATATAGATTATCATTTAAGTTTGCTCGGGATTTACATATGTTACATTTTTGTGTCGGCTAGCTTCGCGTTTGGAATCGCGTTTGGAATCGCGTTTGGAATCGCGTTTGGCGTCGCGATTTGATTTGGTGGAAGTGTTCGCTGTGGGAAGGGGGACGGCAGTGCTGTAAGTGACATTTCTTCAAGCGGCGTAGCGGCGCTTTAACACCCTGAACTTGGATAAAGAACTGCACCAGAGCTTATCGAAAAATTTACATTAGATTGGCGATGAAAATGCCTGCATAACTTAGATATGCAGGCACGGGTATGTAGGCGCGGGCATCTTAGTCACGAAATCTCAGGTCACTCGGCCTCGAAGCTGACCTCGTAGGCGGTAAATTTACGCAGGTTGATCACTCCGGTGTCGAAGATCAGGTATTGCCCCTTGATCCCCAATAGGGTGCCGCTAACTACCGGATCCTTGTCGAAGTTGTGAGAGGCTATCTTGGTGGGGAACTCGCTCACCGGATAGTCGATGGCCACTATCTCTTCATTCAACCGCTCGATGGCGTATTCACCATGGGCCATCGCCAGGCTGTGAATGTGCTGCTCAATCTGTGGCAGCAGCTCTTCGGCGTGTTGTTTGAGCGGTAAAGGCTCGGCATTGCCTTTTAGCATGGCGCGCCAGTTGGTCTTATCGGCGATCATCTTGGCCAGCTCCACCTCGATAAGGCCAGACAGCTGACGGCTGGAGACCTTAAGGATTGGCAGGCCTTGGGTCGCTCCCTGATCTATCCAGCGGGTCGGCAGTTGTGTATGGCGGGTGATGCCCACCTTGAGCCCCGAGGTGTTGGAGAGGTAGACATAGTGGGGTACGAAACAGTTGGCCTCGCCCCACTCGGGCTCGCGGCAGGTGCCCTCGGCAAAATGGCAGGTCTCGGGTTTCATGATGCACATATCGCAGCTCGCCAACTTCTTCATGCAGACGAAGCAGTGGCCCTGGGAGTAGCTCTTCTTGGTCTTCTTGCCGCAATTACAGCAGAAAATATTACCGGTATGGACCAGTTTGATACTGCTACCGATAAAGGGGTTCAGTTCGACTTCATTGTCGCCCACAAGCAGCTGATAACTGGCCAGGCCCTGCTCATCGAGCCTGGTGCGCATTTTCTTCAAAGTTCCTTGCATGACACTCTCAATTGCGTTGGAGTCATACGCAGCTGCGCTGACTCTTCGTGAATTTGTGACGAGTGTATCAGTTAACGGGGGGAAGGTGAAAATGGTAGACGCAGCATCTAGGTGCTGCCATGGGGATGAGAGGGGTATTTTTTTTGCTTGATTAGCATTTGGCGACGTGGTCATTTATTAAATGAGTTGAAGGTCGTACCGTCATGGCAACCTATCACCTGCGGTGGGCTTATGTGCAGATACGCCTGTGACACGCTGTGCGCCATCTGACCTCCAAGGATGGAGGGAATGCCAAAATATGCAGGGAACATATTTGGCCCTGGCCGCTCTACGACAGCATCTGACGTGAATGGACTCACAAATGCCGCGATGACATGGATGTCAAAGAGCGGCCCTGCTACCGAAGGTCACCGGCGTATCTACACTCGGTATCCAACGTCTCTTCGATTTGGCGGTATTGGTGCATTTAAGACGTGAAAGCTAACTGATTTTTGCCCCATTTCGAGTTACGTGTTCGATCTGCTAATGGTTCTGTATGTTCAGAGTTGACCTAATTTTTGTAATGCTAGAAAGTGACGACTGAAACGGTGGCGATTCATTTAAGTATTTTTCTCTGTTTGCTTGGCGCAATGCCAGTCCAACGTTTATATGCTTGAGAAAACGTCGATAGATCTGAAAAACCTAATTCCTCAGCTATTTGAGTAAGACTGCGATCACTGGTCAATAGCCGTTCGGCTGTTTCCAATTTGACTTTACCCAGAATTTTATTAAAGGAAGTCCCCTCGGCTTGCAACTTGCGTTTTAGTGTCCGTTCACTGATATGCAGTATGTCGGCTAACTCAGCCAACATGGGTAGGTTATTACTGGACGCAGATTTCAATAATTCAGTAATCAGCATGCTGACGTGTAATTTAGTATGGCGTTTTTCCGATAGCTCGCGACACAGTTGTCGGCACATTGAAGCGGTTAGAGGATTAGCTTGCGGCAATGGTGCCTGCAGCCCTGCAAGGCCAAATGAAATATAGTTAGAGTGTGCATTAAAGGTTATCTGGGCTCGTAAAATGTTGTCAGGGACGGATAAGTGCTGATTATCGTGTGCGGGATATGTCATATGAAACTCATTTAAGTGGAAATTTACTCCTAACACATCACCAATTACACGACTACTTGCGCACATAGCTCTTTCCAGCACAAATCGTTGCAGTTCCGGGGAAAATCGCTTCTGATTATCAAATATAATTTTAACGCAGTCTGATTCTATGACTGCTTGCATACTGACAAAGGTAAACGTAAGCGGCAGAAACTCTTTGGCAAACTTCAAAGCTTCAGCGCCATTCGCACAGGACATCATGCCGTAACCGAATATGCCGTATGTCGTGAGTTGGTGCTTTAGACCAACGACTAAACCGAGTCCAGTAGGGTCTGGTGCCTGTTGCAGCAAATTCTCAATCAATTGTTGTTCTTGCTGGGGAGATATGACACTGCTGGCATCATCGACCTGCTCTAGTCTAAGACCCGTACCACGCATTAGCTGTGCAGGGTGTATACCAAGCTCAATGCCAGTATCTAACAAAATTTTGATACTAAAAGGGCTACGCAAATATTCCCACACATTCTCCATGTTAATTTGGCCTAAAAACTAAAATAGTTGTCCTAAATTAGCATGGAGAAACTACTGGTACAAGATAGATAATACAACCATCCCATGCTAGAGAGGTCTATACCATGAATATGCCAACGTACGAAAATCAGGCTGCTTGGAAAACAATACAACATTTTCTGCCGACAGAACTGCATTTAACCGGTGCCACGACACCTAAAGAAGAATGGTGGGCCTGGCAAGGCAACAACATCCACCTGGATACTTACCGTAATCCACAGGCGAAAATTAAGGTGATTCTATTCCATGGTGTAGGAACCAACGGCCGACAAATGTCATTGATTTTAGGAAAGCCGCTAGCAGAGCGAGGCTATGAAACTATTGCCGTGGATATGCCCAGCTATGGTTTGACACAAGTCGGGAAAAGTAACGTCATTCGTTATGACGATTGGGTACAGGCGGGCAGCGATCTGATTGATGCCGAACTGGTAAAAGATGATCGCCCAATTGTGCTGTACGGTTTAAGTGCTGGTGGGATGCTAACTTATCATGTCGCGGCGAAGAATAAAAAAGTGAATGCCATCGTTGGTATGACGTTTCTTGATACCAGTAATCAAACTGTGAAAGATACTGTTGCAAGTAATCTGTTTATGAGCCGTATAGGAACACCGATTACACATTTGGCGGCGAAAACACCGTTGGCGGCTATCCGTGTGCCAATGAGCTGGGCAAGTAAAATGAGTACCCTAGTCAATGACAAAGAAGCATTGCGTGTTTTTATGAAAGATAAAACCTCAGCAGGTAATTCAGTTTCACTGACTTTTTTAGATTCATATATACATTATCAACCTGAAATTGCCGCGGAAGACTTTGATATTTGCCCAATCCTGTTAACGCAGCCCGCCAATGATCGTTGGACTCCGCTTGAGTTAAGTAAACTATTTTTAAGCCGCATCCATAAAGTACCTGTAAAAACAGTCCTGCTTGAAAATGCGGGGCATTATCCACTGGAACAACCAGGTCTTTCACAAATGGTAGATGCGATTGACAGTTTCTATCAAATACCCAGCATAACTGGTAGAAAAGAACAGCAGGAGTAACGAAATGGCCAGCACACTCATGATCTACGGTGCATATGGCTACACTGGTGAGATGATGGTACATGAGGCAGTCAGCCGTGGACTCCAACCGATTATTGCAGGGCGCAGTAAGGCAAAACTCGCCCCCTTAGCCAAACAATATTGCCTCGAATCACGCGTATTTGATACTGTCGATATAGGTGAAAACCTCAAGGATGTTGACGTGTTATTAAATTGCGCGGGGCCTTTTATGGCAACCGCGCCAAGTATGGTCGAGGCATGCCTGCAACATCAGATCCATTATATTGACATTACGGGTGAAATTCCTGTTTTTCAATACTGCCATACACAGGATCAACGCGCTAAAGCCGCCGGGGTACTAATGTGTCCGGGTGCTGGTTTCGACATTGTACCGACAGATTGTTTGGCTGCCAGCCTAAAAGAGCGATTGCCCGACGCGAACCGTATTGATTTAGGCTTTAATTTTGGCACCCGCCCGAGCATTGGTACCATCAAGACGGCGATTGAGGGCGCGGCAACTGGCGGGCTGATTAGAAAAGACTATCAACTAGTGCCAGTGCCACAAGGTTATCGTCTACGCAAAATGCCGTTCCCGAGCGGCAACCGTTGGGGTGTATCATTTCCCTGGGGTGATGTATTCACATCAGGCGTTTCCACCAATACACCGAATGGCATAGTGTATGCCACAATGCCGTTATTCTTTGGGGTGTTCTTACGTTTAACCAGCTTCCTAAAACCTCTGTTTGCTAATGAACGGTTCGCCAAAGCATTGCAACGACAAGCTGAGCGTTTCTTATCCGGTGGTCCGCACGAAGATGCCCTGAATAATGAACGTACCGAGTTCTGGGCGGAAGCGAGCAACGCGCAGGGGCAACATATTGCTGGTCATATGTCTGGTCCAAATGTATATCGTCTTACAGTTGATACCGCATTGACCATTGCCCAACACTGCCTAGAAAATACTATCAAGACAGGTTATCAGACACCATCCATGCTGATGGGTAGTGACTTTTTTGCTAAGCGTACTGATGTTAAAACGGCTTATTTCTGACTTTTATCCATACGAGGGTAATAATTCGCGGGTTTGCTCAAATTCTCGTTTGTAGTGGCCAATAAAAATTGGTCACAGGTTTAGAGCTTTCCATAATTTTAGTAATCTGAAATGCTTTATTTAGAGCGTAAGCTCTAATATGGGAATGTCCAAAAACGAGTTAGGTTGAGGGGGGGTCTTTACCACTAGGTTGTTATTCGACTCGGGTAAGCTGACGAGGTATTTAGCGCTGAACTATCTGATGTAATGTCGATTTTGATACGTTACTGCCAGTCATCTGCCTAGTTTGGTTGCGAGACTTGATTGTTGTCGATGCAGATAAAAAAAGCCGCGGCGGGCGCCACGGCAATGACCTCATCCAGGGGCGTTTGCCCGGGACTTTCCTCCTTACCTCAATCGATATCTTAGAAGCTGTAATGTGCGCCAATGGCGTAACGGGCAGCGTTTTGCTGAGCCAGCAGCATCTGCTCCTCGTGATAGTTTGCAGACCTAGGCACTTATTAATCGTGTTCTTTTGGTGAGTGTCTCTTTTGGCCCGCTTTCCTTTTTAGCGTCTTGACTGTTCTGTTTTTTATGTTGAACGAAGCGTTGTAAATGTTTAGGCCGCTCGGCAGAATAACGGATTGCCTTTGGCGTAATGAAATGGGGGATGTGTGGCAAATTTGATGTTATTGGTGGCGGCAGCCATTTGGGGGCTGGGCTTTGTGGCTCAGCGCCTGGGGATGGATCATCTCGAGCCATTTGCCTTCAATGGCCTGCGCTTCGTGATAGGCGCGCTGAGTCTGCTGCCACTCATCTGGGTGATGCAACGTAAGGGCAGGTTAAAAGGCGTCTCCGATAAAGATTTTTTACGCCGGGTCCTGATAGGCTCTCTCGCTTGTGGTGGCATCTTGTTTATCGCCGCTTCCTTTCAGCAGGTGGGCTTGCTGCACACCACGGCAGCTAACGCGGGTTTTATTACCGGGCTCTATATCGTGCTGGTGCCCGTGCTCGGTCTGGTGCTGAAACACAGCACGGGCACCAATACCTGGGTTGGCTGCGCCGTGGCGGCGGTAGGACTCTATTTCCTGAGTGTGGGCGATGATTTCAGCATCTCTTATGGCGATGGTTTACAGCTGATTGGCGCCATCTTTTGGGCCATGCACATTCTGGCGGTGGATCATTTTACCAATAGAGTGGCCCCAGTAGTGCTGGCTTGTGGTCAGTTTTTGGTGTGCGCTCTGGCAAGCTTTGGGGTGTCGCTGGCGCTGGAAACCACCACAGTGGCGGGCATTCAGGCGGCCTGGGCGGCGCTGGCCTACTCTGGGCTGGTCTCGGTTGGGGTGGCCTATACCCTGCAGGTGCTGGCGCAAAAGCACGCCCATCCGGCCCATGCGGCCATCATCTTGAGTCTGGAAACGGTATTTGCCGCCATAGGTGGCATGATGTTTCTGGGGGAGAGCCTATCCGGCCGGGCGCTGTTTGGCTGTGGCCTGATGCTGCTGGGCATGCTAATCAGCCAGTTGCCGCTGCGCTATCTGGTGAAATCCAGGCACGAAAAAGCGGCATGACTGCCGCTTTTTTCTTGAACTATTCTTACACTAATAACAATTACACTCTGACTAATCGACGATATCCAATACCACGTCGTCACCTATAGTGTAGAGGGCCTGGGTGAGGCGCTGCTCGGCGGCCTCATCTTTCACGCTCAGACTAAAGTTGGCGCGAAACAGGGCAACGCCCGTGTGGCTGGCGGTCTCGTAATGGGTGGACAGACGCTCGATGTTGGCGCCCAGTTCATTGATCTTGTTAGAGATATCATGTACCAGACCGGGTCTGTCGTAGGCCACCAGAGAGTAGCGACGTATGGTCTGCGGCGCCTGAGTCTTACGGGTCTTGGCGTAGGTGAGAGTGAGGCCTTCGATGCATTCCAGATTTTCCAGCAGAGTGTCCCAGTTGGCGGCGGGGACTTCCAGCAGCAAGATGGCGGCGAAGATGCCGTCGATGTGGCGCAGCTCAGAGTCGAGCCAGTTACCGCCGTGGCGGCTGACGCTGTGGGCTATCTGTTCGACCAATCCTGGTTTATCGGCGACTTGCAGGGTGACTAAATATCGTAACATTTCGCATAGGCTCCATCAGTTGGTTGAGTGCGGTATCGCCACGCACCCCGGACAGGGCGCGGTTGAATCAATTTCCGGCATTAACAATATGAAAAGCGGCTGAAAAAGTTTAACAAGCTCCTATAATGATGACATTTTCTGGCTGTAACATTAGTGTCATCTTTGCGTCATATAATCCCGACTGTCAGAAAAGGGCTTGCCTCGATTCACTATAGTTAACATAGCAGAAACGACAATCCCAGCGAAAACTCTACTGAACAAAAATTAACGAGGTTCTTAATGGAAACTCAGGTCATTCAACCTGGTTCTACTGCAACAGATTTGTTGATGGGCAAGGGCTCCAGCAAGCGAGCATTTAAGGATAAGCTCACCCAGATAGGGGTGACGATGGGCGGCACCATGGTCTTCGTGGCGCTCTTGCTGATCTTTTTCTACCTACTCTATGTTGTAAAGCCGATTTTCGATGGGGCAGATGTCACGCCAGTGATAAATGTCGAACTGCAAGATGCCAAATCGCCAGCACTTATGGTGGGCAGCGACGAGCAAAACGAGATCCTCTACCGCGTGTCGCAGGATGGCGGGGTCAGCTTCTATAGCGCCCTGAGTGCCAGCCTGGTCAAGCAGGAGCAGATAAATGTGCCTCAGGATGCCGAGATCGTCAGCAGCGTCGCCGGTGTACCAAGCGAGCAGCGCTTTGCCTTCGGCCTCTCTAACGGTCAGGTGATCATAGGCGGTGTTAACTTCGCCGTGACCTATCCAGGCAACAAGCGTCTGATCACCCCAAGCCTGCGTTATCCGCTGGGCGCATCGCCGCTACAGGTATCTGAGTCGGGCACGCCACTTTATCAGCTGGCCTTCGCTTCGGCTTCTGACAAACTCAGCTTCGCCTACCATGATGCCAATGGTCGCTGGTTCCTGACCCGCCACAACGGTGAAGAGAACATGATGACCGAAGAGGTGGAGTGGGAAGCCACTACCAGTCAGATCCAGGAGGCGCCTGCTCAGGTTGACCAACAGTTGATGACGCCAGATCAGCGCCAGCTGCTGCTGCGCTCTGGCAATCGCCTGTACGTTTACGATATCCGCTATGTGGATGAGATAGCCCTGAGTCAGGTGATCGAGCTTGAACGTGCCAAGACCAAGGTGACAGACGTTGCCCTGCTGGCCGGCGCCAGTTCGCTGCTGGTGAGCTATGACAATGGCCAAATCTTCCAATATTTCCAGGTGAATGGCGACAAGGGTCGTCAGTATCAGGAGATCCGCGACTTCAAGAACAAGGCGGGCGTGAAGCGCATCGCCGGTGAGTTCTACCGTAAGAGCTTCGCCACCGTGAGCGAGTCTGGCGAGCTGGACCTGCTTTATACCACGAGTCAGCGCAAACTCTTCACCGAGACTTTCGATCTGGCCCATGCCACCCAGATGGGCTTTAGCCCACGCGCCAACGCCCTGGTGGTCGAGGCAGGCAACAAGCTGCACCTGTTTGCGGTGGAAAACAGCCACCCAGAGGTGTCTTGGAGCGCCATGTGGAGCAAGGTATGGTACGAAGGTTACCCTGAGCCGCAATATGTGTGGCAGTCAACTTCAGGCTCGGATGACTTCGAAGCCAAGCTCAGCCTGATGCCGCTGGCCTTCGGCACCATGAAGGCTGCGCTGTACGCCATGCTATTTGCGACGCCTTTGGCGATTGCCGGGGCCGTCTATACCGCCTACTTCATGTCGCCAAAAGTGCGCGCCGTGGTGAAGCCGACCATCGAGATCATGGAAGCCTTGCCGACGGTTATTCTGGGCTTCCTAGCCGGTCTCTGGTTGGCACCGCTTATTGAGGATCACCTGCCTGGGATCATCATGTTGCTGGTGCTCCTGCCTATCAGTATTTTGTTGACGGCGCTGGGCTGGTACAAACTGCCGGGTCGCTGGAAGCAGCGCCTGCCTGAGACTTACCAAGAGCTGATGCTGGTACCTGTTATCTGTTTCGTGGGCTGGTTTGCCTTCTATATCAGCCCGAGTATCGAAGTGGCCTTCTTCGGCGGCGATACCCGCCTGTTTATCACCAACGAGTTGGGGATCACCTTCGACCAACGTAACGCGCTGGTAGTGGGCATCGCCATGGGCTTTGCGGTTATTCCGACCATCTTCTCTATCGCCGAAGACGCCGTGTTTTCAGTACCGCGTCACCTGTCCAACGGCAGCCTGGCGTTGGGCGCAACTAACTGGCAGACGCTAACCCGCGTGGTACTGCTTACCGCGAGCCCGGGGATCTTCTCGGCTGTTATGATGGGCCTTGGCCGCGCCGTGGGTGAGACCATGATCGTGCTTATGGCTACCGGTAACACCGCCATCATGGAGTGGAGCGTGTTCGAGGGGATGCGTACCCTGGCGGCCAACATCGCCGTGGAGATGCCTGAATCGGCTATCGGCAGCTCGCACTACCGCGTGCTGTTCTTGGCGGCCTTCGTACTGTTTATCTTCACCTTCCTGTTTAACACCATCGCCGAGGTGGTGAGACAGCGTCTGCGTGAACGCTACAGTTCACTCTAAGGGAGGCTGGCATGTTATCGATTTTTAATTTTTCGCCTGTGACGTTAAGAGGCCAATGTAATGGGTAAGTGGTTTAAGTCGGGTTCCCCCTGGATCTGGATGACAGGTGGTGCCGTGAGTATCAGTTTGATCGCCGTGTTGGGCTTGTTGCTGTTGATCGCCTGGCGAGGATTGAGCTACTTCTGGCCGGCAGATATCTACCAGTGGGAAGTGGTGGATCAGCATGGTAAGCGCTCAACCATTATTGGTGAGATCTACGATAAGGAAGAGGTGCCAACCGAGCGCCTTATCTCTGCCGGACACAAGTTTAGCGAAGACCCAGGCGAGCTGGTGACCCGTTACCTTATAAAGACGGGTAACCGTGAGTTCGTTGGCCTAGATTTTCGCTGGGTGCTGGAGACAGACATACTGTCACGCACCATGCCAACCGATCTGGCAAAGCTTGAGCGTAGCAAGAATGGTGATTTCTTCGGCTATCCTATCGCCATCATAGAAGATGGTAAGCGCCTGGCGCTGGATGATGTGGAAGCCTCGTTTGAAGAGCATATCGAGCGCGCGGTCGCCCTGAGCGACAAGGCCACCACGCTGCAAAAGCGTGAGATTGGCGCGGTGAACTATGCGCTGGAAAACCTGCGTCTGAAAGAGCGTCGCTATGAGCTGGACAACGCCCTGACCGACAGCCGCAAGGCAGAGCTGGCGGCGGAGCGTGACAAGCTGCAAGCCGAGTACAAGGTACTCGAAAAATCCTTCTTCGATCTACGTGAAGAGGCGGGCCGCGATGCGGTGATCGTCCGTGACATGCGCGGTGAAGAGGTGACCCTTAAACTCGATAGCATCTTAGGTGTTACTTACTCTAATCGCCTTGGCATCATGGGTAAGATTGGCCACTGGTTTAGCGGCGTGGGTAACTTCGTCAGCGCCGATCCCCGTGAAGCCAACACAGAGGGTGGTGTGTTCCCGGCAATCTTCGGTACCGTCTTCATGGTGCTGCTGATGGCGGTGATTGTGACCCCATTTGGCGTGGTTGCGGCTATCTATCTGCATGAATATGCGAAGAAAGGCCCAATTACTAAGATGATCCGCATCGCGGTGATCAACCTGGCGGGTGTACCATCGATCGTGTACGGCGTATTTGGTCTTGGCTTCTTCGTCTACATGCTGGGTGGCTCAATCGACCAACTCTTCTTTCCAGAAGCATTGCCGGCACCGACCTTTGGTTCGCCCGGGGTGATCTGGTCGGCGCTGACCCTGGCAATTCTGACCCTGCCTGTGGTGATCGTTTCGACCGAAGAGGGCCTGAGCCGAATCCCTAGCTCTGTTCGTCAAGGCAGCCTGGCACTGGGCGCGACTAAGGCAGAGACCCTGTGGCGCATCATCATCCCTATGGCGAGCCCGGCGATCATGACAGGTCTTATCCTGGCGGTTGCCCGCGCGGCCGGTGAGGTAGCGCCGCTGATGCTGGTGGGTGTGGTGAAGCTGGCACCGACCCTGCCGATCGATATGAACTTCCCCTTCGTGCATCTGGAACGCAAGTTCATGCACCTAGGTTTCCATATTTATGATGTGGGCTTCCAGAGCCCCAACGTTGAGGCGGCGCGTCCCTTGGTTTACGCGACCTCCTTCCTGTTAGTGTCTGTGATCGTGAGTCTTAACCTGACCGCCATCGCCGTGCGTAACCACCTGCGTGAGAAGTATCGCTCGCTGGAACACTAACCTAAAACCCGAATTAATCGCGCCTGGGCTAGGCTAGGGCGCGAATAACCTTTATCCTGAAGTGATTAGGAACAGATATGATTTCGATAGATCAGTCGGTAATGAAAACAGAGACTTTAGACTTAAATAATTTAAGCAGCGAGCAGACCGCACTTGAGATCCGTAACTTAGATCTAAAATATGGCGACAAGCAGGCCCTGTTTGACGTGTCGATGAAGATCCCTAAGAAGAAGGTGACTGCCTTCATCGGCCCCAGTGGTTGTGGTAAGTCAACCTTGCTGCGCTGCATCAACCGCATGAACGACCTGGTCGATAACTGTAATATCGACGGTGAGATCTTGCTGCACGGCCAAAACATCTACGACAAGAAGGTAGATGTGGCATCCTTGCGCCGCAACGTCGGCATGGTGTTCCAGCGTCCAAACCCTTTCCCTAAGTCTATCTATGAGAACGTGGTTTACGGCCTGCGCCTGCAGGGCATCAACAACCGTCGTCAACTGGATGAAGCCGCCGAGCGCTCGCTACGCGGCGCCGCGATTTGGGATGAAGTGAAAGATCGTCTGCATGACAATGCCTTCGGCCTGTCTGGTGGTCAGCAGCAGCGTCTGGTGATTGCCCGCGCCATCGCCATCGAACCCGAAGTCTTGCTGCTCGATGAGCCGACCTCGGCACTGGATCCTATCTCGACCCTGACCATCGAAGAGCTGATCACTGAGCTGAAGGCTAAATATACCGTGGTGATCGTGACCCACAACATGCAACAGGCGGCGCGTGTGTCGGATCAGACCGCCTTCATGTACATGGGCGAGCTGGTGGAATATGCCGACACTAATACCATCTTCACCACGCCGAAGAAGAAAAAGACCGAAGATTACATCACGGGTCGTTACGGTTAATTGGGCCGCTGCCAACTGAATTGCAAGAATTGATAAGGTTGAATGTCAATGGAAAACATGAACTTAAATAAACATATCTCGGGTCAGTTTAATGCCGAGCTCGACGATATTCGTAACCGCGTATTGGCGATGGGTGGCCTGGTTGAGCGTCAACTGGAGCAGGCCCTGGACGCCTTAGGTAACCTGGATGCCGATCTGGCGCAGAAGGTGATTGACGGTGACCACAGCGTCAATGGTATGGAGGTCTCTATCGATGAGGAGTGTACCCGTATCATCGCCAAGCGTCAGCCTGCCGCCAGCGACTTGCGTCTGATCATCGCCATCTCTAAGACGATTGCCGACCTTGAACGTATCGGCGATGCCTGTGTGAAGATCGCCGCCGCGGCGCTGGATAAGCGTCTCAAGAACCAGCAGCCTCTGTTGGTGAGCATAGAGCATATGGGCCGTCACGCGACTCGCACTCTGCATTCGACCCTGGACGCGCTGGCGCGTATGGACGCCGACGTGGCCATCGAGCTGCATAAGGAAGATAGCAAGCTAGATAGCGAATACGAGGGTATTATCCGTCAGCTGATGACCTATATGATGGAAGATCCTCGCTCTATCCCAGAAGTGCTCGACGTGCTCTGGGCGGCGCGCGCCGTAGAGCGTGTGGGCGACAGATGCCAGAACATCTGCGAATACATCATCTACTATGTTAAGGGTAAGGACGTACGTCATACCTCTTATGAAGAGATGAAGCAGATCTAAGCCCTGCACTGAGTCTTAATTAAAGAAAAGCAGCCTAAGGGCTGCTTTTTTGTGTCCGTTATAGTCTCAGAAATGTTCTCCATTGCCTGCTTAAGAAAAGCAAGTTGGACAAATTTGTGCTTTCAGAATGGGAAAGTTCTCTTAGATGATAATGGTGAATTTGGAATATTTATTACTGATATCGTGATGTAGATGGTGAATCGGTTGGCGAATATTCTGTATTCCTCATTTTTGTCAGAGTGCTGTTTTAGAAATTGCTATTAAAGTTTGATGATTTATTACAAAATCTAGAATAATGAATTTAGATAACGTTTTATCTAACCAAATTTTTATATAGCTAAGCTAGCTATACGTTAGGGAAGTTGTGAGAGTCATGGAAGTTTCTGAGTTATCCCCATTGATAGAATCTATAAGCAGTTTGTCATATCGTTTTACCTTCATAGCCGGATTATTAACGGTTTTCTATCTAACATGGTGTGTTCGCCTTTTTATGAGTTGGTTTAGAGACGATGCTAGTGATCGCCCTCCAGAATTAATTGGGGCTGATCTACTGATAGAGCAAGCGAGATATGAACAGCTTTTTAAGAAGTGCCATCGATTGTTAAAGCGCCGCCCAAACAATGTTGAGGCTCACTGGTATATCGCTTTGTGCTATTACCACAAGTCTCGTTACGATAAGGCAAGGGAATATTTCCTTAAAACTAAAAAGGCAAATCCTCATTGGGCCGAAGGGGTAGATGTTTATTTGGGTTACATGGATAAGCTTGAAGAGGCCGATGTCGCTGTACAGCATTGATGCTTCCAGATTTGATTTTTTTAAAAATTATGAGTCTTGATTATGATTGCTAAATCACTTTTGATCGGTTTAATGTCTTTGGTACTCGCTTCATGTGGCGCAACTCCTAAACAGGAGAGTGCACCAGTTCAGGTAAATGGTTCCTCAAATATCAACAGGCCAACCTTATTCTTAGCAACACCTGAATTTGCCGGAAACCTGGACGTCGACAAGGTGGCAAGCGAATTTTTTATGCTTCAGACATTATCTGATTCAATACGGGCATCGGCAGAAACCTACCAGGCTAATATCCTTGTAGATAAATCGAGAAATAGTGAAATGCCCGATGAGTACATGCTCCGTGTTACCTATATCGATGTGACGCCACATCGCTGGGTATTATTTTCCCTGAGGCCAAGTTCTACCGCGACGCTAAAAGTCGACATTGTCAGGAATGGCGAGGTGGTCAGGTCTACTCAAAAGGCGATTGGCTCAGGGGTCGCATTAGGTGCATGTGATCGGCTAGAGAAAATAGCGGAAGCAGGTGGTCGATTTGTCGCTAAGTGGTCGACGCAACAAGACTACAATTAACGGTAATTGTCATTATTCAGCTTAAAGGATAGCAATGTCATTTCTGCTTTATCAGACGCGGTGAAGCAGATTTAAGCTAAGCTCTGAGTCTTAAATCCTCGATTAAGAAAAGCAGTCTAAGGGCTGCTTTTTTTGTGTCCGTTTTTGGAGCAATTGTCAGGCATCTAACCTACTTGGTCGCTAACTGCTTGATGCGCTTTCTTATTTGGGTTAGTGTCCTTAGCCAGAACGGATATCGAACGAGAGAATGGCGCCGATGAATAGAGCGAAAGGCGTTTAGGCGGTTATGGCATGGACCTGTCCTCACTGCGGCTGGAAAGATAAACCCAGTCAGCACAAATATTATGCGTCGAAAGGCTTGGCTCGGCCCTGCTGTGAAGTGTGTAATCCCTCATTTAAGCAGAGACTTCCGGGCCTAAGGCGAGACCTTATTATCGGCTCATTTTCAAATACTTATATGGGCTATGGCCCCTTGGCCTCCTTACCCTATATTCCCCTAGTGATGCTGTTGCCGGTCACCGTTCTCTTTTGGGTTCACGGGACTGCGGCCATAGTGTTAAGCCTGCTGCTATTTATCACAGGATGGCTTAGCAATACTTATATCGCCACTAAGGTTGGGGAACTGATTCGCCATCGCCTGCAGCGAGGTAGGTCGATTTATGGCCTTGTGCTTGGCTATTACGCGCCTTTGTTGCTGGTGCTGGTAGCGGCGCTGATATTGGCACCATTTTTATTTAACAGGGAGATGTTATGGATATATACGATATTTTTCAAAACTTCAGAATCAACGATTTAGCAAGGGAAGCGGGGCAGGCGAAGTCTCACGCCAGAGCCAATGAGGTAAGCTTGCAGGGCCTTCAAGATCAGATCGATCACCTCTCCATGGTGTGTCTTGCCATGTCTGAGTTACTGGAGGAGATAGGCTTTAACAAGGAGATGCTGGTCGCCAAGATCCAGGAGATCGATCTGCGCGATGGTAAGCTCGATGGAAAATTTGCCCCGGCCATTCATTGCTCAGGTTGTGGTAGAAAACTGGCGCCGCGCCATGTCACCTGTCTCTATTGCGGCGCCAAGGTGAAGAGTGACTCAGTGGTGCAATCACAACATGGTCGTTAATTTTTTATTGAGAACAAACGTCTTGGAAGCTTAGACAAGGCGCTAGCAACTTAAGCGCTAGCGAGGAGAGAACACGATGAAACGAGTCGGTAATACTGAGATTTTGCCTGTGCACAAGGCGAGCTGTCATTGCGGCGCGGTGGAGTTGGCCTTGAGTCTACCCAATGGCATACAGAAACCCAGGCGCTGTGATTGCTCTATCTGTCGCCGCAAGGGGGCTATCGTAGTCTCGGTGACGCTAGACGGATTAAGCGTCGTTAAGGGGCAAGAGCAGCTTAAGCTGTACCAGTTTAATACCCATACCGCGAAGCATTATTTCTGCGGGATTTGCGGCATCTATACCCATCATCAGCGCCGTTCTAACCCGAATGAGTATGGTGTTAATTTGGGATGTCTCGAAGGCGTGAATCCTTATGATATCGGCGAGGTGGTTACTAGTGACGGGGTGAACCATCCTGCCGATAACTAGCCGAGTCTGGAAGCTAGCCGGCGCTGTCAAGGTCTCCTTATCCTGCAGTGGCCTTGCCTCGATTATCTAGGCTGTTCCCAGAGCAGGTATCTCATTGGGGCCTAGTTTGTTGAACAGTCCCATTATTTTTCAGTTAGTTAGATTTCAATCCCTCTAGGGGAGATCTACACTAGGGCGTCTTTAATTTGGCAGGCAATGTCTGGCAGGCTCAGTTCTGACTGTGGATACTTTGCGCCTGCGACCGAATATCGATTTATGAGAGGGATTTTGAGTGCTTGGGATATTAAAAAAGGGCGAAGGCAATAAGATGAGGGCGGGCCTTGGCCTATTGATTTTGTTGCTCTTGGGGTTAACCCTTGCCAAGGGGGGTTATCTGTATCTCAAGGATATTGCCCTGACCAAACCGTTTTTTACTTTTACCAACCCCGCGTGGGGGCTCTGGCTGATCCTGGTATTGGGTGTCCGCCCCAGTGTGAATCTGCTGGTGAGTGTGATAATGCTCTTTTCCCTGCCACTCTATGCGGCATGTTTGCTCTTTGTTGGTTATTGGCCTGTTGTCACCTATCTCATAGGTGGTCAGGTGCCCAGCCTGTTAGAGCTGAGTAATTGGTTGTTAAGCATAGCTTATGGCCCATTCGCGGCGCAGATGGACTTTTTTACCATTGCCAATCGCTTGGCTCAGTTTTCCGATCTGCGTTATTTCATCATGCTGGTTACTCTCTCTGGTGGTCTGGCGATGGCGGTTATCTTACCTATGGCGCATCAACCTATTGCCGGGGGACTCGCTAATCGGCGGGGGCTAGATCTCGATGCTGGAGCTGAAACACCCATTTGGCTTAGCCTACTCGGGCGACTTCTATTGGGGATTCTTTTTTACAATGTCGCCTATCCCTTGTTGGCCTTTGCCAGCATCTTGCCCCTTGGGCTTAACTATCTTGCGGTATGGACGGTGCTGTTGACGCCTATCTTAGGTTTTGGGCTGGCGTTGATTAATTGGCATCGGCCACATGATGAGAAGTTGGGCGCCGGGTTAATTCGTTACTTTTCCCTCGCGCTGTTGGCGTTGCTGGCAGGTTATATCTGGCATAATTTCGACGATCTATTTGGGGCGCTTCTTAAGGTTACACAAGGTGATCTGACCCAGGCGCTGGTATTTCTCTTTCTGTTATCTGGCTTATTTGTTCTATTTATGCTGGCGAACCTGGTAAGAGCAGGCGAGGGTAGCAAGCGTTAGTGGAGGGCTAACCTTGCAAGGTTAGCGCGAGACTATCTTGTGACGCGTTAGTTGATTTGTCTCTCTTGCATTTGTTTATTAGCCCATCAGCCCAATTAAAGAGGAGAGAAGAGATGGCGCGCAGCATAGTGGTGATCGACCATCAGATGAGTTGGCACCAGGCGTTTAAGGTTGAGAAGGCGCAGCTGCTAACGGCGCTGGGGAAGTGTGTCGTCAGCCTAGAGCATATCGGTAGTACCTCTGTGCCTGGGCTGGCGGCCAAGCCGATAATTGATATGTTGCTAGAGGTCGACAGCTTGGCGGCGCTGGATGCACAGGGCGAGCATCTAAGGGCCTTAAGCTATATCGCCCGTGGTGAAAATGGCATTATCGGGCGGGGCTACTTTTGCAAAAGCGAAGAAAGTAAAAGCGAAGAAGATAAGAGTGATGAAGGTAAGAGTGAAGAAGGGAAAAGGGATGAATACAAAGTTGGCCCGCAACGCACCCATCATCTGCATGCTTTTCAAAGCGGCAGCCAGCAACTGATCGCCCACCGTGCCTTTCGTGACTATTTGATAGCGCATCCAGATAAGGCGCGTGAATATGCCGAGTTAAAGCGTATTGCGGCGAAAGCCTGCCACCATGACAGCGAGGCTTATATGGCGGCAAAGGAGGGGTTTATACAAGAGACGCTGGCCTTGGCACTTTGCTGGTATGAGAAGGTCTAATCTTTATTCAAACTATCGAAATGCAACACATCTTAGTATGATTTGCGCCTTAGATTCCCTTTTGCGGCGACTATGGGTATATTGCCAGTAAATCGAGTCGCCCCATGGGGGCAAGAACAGAGACGAGCTTATGTCTACCCATCAAGGTCAAAGTAAATTAGATAAAGTATTGGCAGAGGCCCGCGAATATAAGGCCAAGCGTGAGTCTGGCTATCGCGAAAAGGCGCTTAAACTTTATCCCTGGATCTGCGGACGTTGTACCCGCGAATTTACCCACTCCAATCTCAGGGAACTGACGGTCCATCACAGGGATCATAATCATGACAATAACCCCAGCGACGGTTCCAACTGGGAGCTACTCTGCCTCTATTGCCATGACAACGAACATGCCAAGTATGAAGAGTTGATCCAGTACGGACCGACGAGTGAGACTCAGGTAGAAGCGGCGACCTACAATCCCTTCGCCGATCTTAAGAATATGATGAATAAGAAGTAAGTCTTAGGATCTACTCATTATCGGCGTCTTGCGCTGCGAGACGCTGCTCCGCCTCTAGCCACTTCTGACGGCTGATGATTTGCTGGTTTTCCCCGTTTCTTCCTTGCTGTTTACGCCTGTTCACATTGTCCCAAATCTCTGCCTGACGAGCCTCGTCTGCCTGGCCCCAACCGACAATCTCGTCAATGTGGCGAAAACAACCCATACAGATATCTTCTTCGTTTAAGCCGCAGCGGGCTACGCAGGGTGATTGCATCTTAACTGTTTATACTCAAGTTGTGATCTTGGCGGCATTCTAAAGTAGCTAAGGTGAGGGTTCAACCCGGGGCTGTGCTGGTGCGCCTTGGCTAATGGTGCTAGCATCTGGTTATTAGTCATTTAAATTCAAATGGTTGTGAATTTTAACGGGGTATTGTTATGGGGCTGAAATACAGATCTGTCCTCTTGGTGATCGGCATGTTGAGTTTGTCTGCCTGTTCGTTACTGGAAATTAAACTCGAGAGCGGCATAGAGCCGCTGCCGCAGGCACAGCTTAACATGCGTGTCTTTAGCCGCGACTTTAGCCACACCTTCTATGCCAAGGTGGAGCAGGGGGCGGATCAGATTGCACTAAACCAAGGCGATGATCTGGCGATCAAATCCAACGTCTTAATGTGGAAGATTAACAGCGAACAGGCGCTGCAGCGGGCGATTTTTCAGGCATCACCCGTCGCGGCCATGGTGGATACCTGGACGCTGACGGCGCAGATGAGCGCGTTTTTCGAGAGCGGCGCCGGTCAGACATTGTTTGGTGAGCAGCAAAGAATCGCCATCGAGGTCAGCAAGGTGTTGCAGGCAGATTTTGAGCGCTCCATAAAAGGCTTCGTAAAGCCAAACGAGTTCGAGCAATATCAGGCCTTTATCTTAGATTATGTGGCGAAGAACCCTATTACCGA
The DNA here is from genome assembly GCF_019457575.1 of Shewanella alkalitolerans. NCBI lineage: Bacteria > Pseudomonadati > Pseudomonadota > Gammaproteobacteria > Alteromonadales > Shewanellaceae > Shewanella > Shewanella alkalitolerans. The sequence continues at coordinate 1,925,105 of NZ_CP080422.1, forward strand.
TCTCAGTTTCGCCCGTCACTCGGCCTTTAACGACTGGCTGGCCTATCGCAATATCAGCGAGTTTGAGGCGGTTACTACCTTTGGCACTGTCCCCGAGGTGATGAGTGACGTGTCAGACCGCATGGCGATGATCGCCGAGCAGACGCCTAAGATCCTGGGTTGGAAGGCGGAGCTGTATGCCCTGCATGCCAACATCAATCCTGAGACTGTGCAGCAGACACTGCAGAGCATCAGCGATACCTCGACCAAGTTTCAGCAGTTGATGGCCCAGAGCCCAGAGATGATGCAGACCCTGGCGGTGGATCTACGCCGTGAACTGACGCCGCTGCTGGCACAGCTGAGCGAGTCCACCGACGACAAGCTGGCTAAACTCTCCGTCGAGCGTGAGGCGCTGGAGCAGATGGTGAAGCAGGAGCGTCTCGCCCTGGAAGAGATGGTGAACCGGCAGCGCGTAGCGGCCGCGGCAGAACTCGATACCATTAGCCAGCATGCGGTCGAGCGCGCCTTTAGCGAGTTGACCAAGACCCTAAAGAGCCTGATCCTCTATTTGGTGCTCTTCTTCGTAGTCTGCTTCTTCGCCCCCCTGGGGCTAGGGGTCTGGCTGGGTAAACGCATGGCGCTTAAAAAGTTGCAGGCTTAAGATGCATGTCGCTATCGCTGTAGCCTAAGTCACAACCTAAGTCGCAGCCTAAGTTGGTTGACAATTAACGCCCGGCGGTCGATCATCGCCGGCGTTTGTTTTTAGCCTTATATTTTGTTGAAGAGTGCCGCAGAAAGTGTCGAGGAGCCAGATGTCCTATGCCAAGCAGTTTACTGCCCTAGATGACCTGCTAAGTAGCAGCCGCGCACTGTGGCAGGTTAAGGCCTTCGAGGCGGCTGCCTTGCCCTGGCAGGATGAGTTTCCAAGACTCGTCGAGCTGCTCTGGCAGCTTGATGACGAAGAACTCGATAGTCTGGATAGTGACAGCATAGCGCTGCACGCGCGTCTCGCGCCCGCACTCGAGGCGGATCTCGCCGCTAGGGGCATAATCTGGCCCTTGTCTTTACTTAAAACCCTCGCCGCAGGGCTCGCGCCTTCTGATCTAGCACATGCAGACTTCGCAGAGCAGAGTGTCGATGAGGCCCGTGCGGGGCTGTCCGAGAGTGAACTTGGGCATTTCAGCGCCCACATCAAGGGGCGTAAGTGGCAACAGATCCTCGCCTTTGCCGCGAGAGTTACCCCTGGTGATGATGAGATCTTAGAGTGGTGCGCCGGTAAGGGGCACCTGGGGCGTTTGCTCGCCAAGGGACAGTCACGCACCGTTGTGAGTCTCGAGTGGCAGCAGGGGTTGTGTGAGGCTGGTTCGCAGTTTGCCCACCAGTGGCAATTGCCCCAGCGTTTTGTCTGCGGCGATGCCCTGTCAGAATCTGCTCAACAGCTGCTTAAACGCGAGCAGCAGGCGGTCGCCCTGCATGCCTGCGGCGAGTTGCATCTCAGTTTGCTGCGCGGCGCGGCCAAGGCGAGAACCCGCGCCTTAGCGGTGGCGCCCTGTTGTTATCACCTGATAAGTGACAGTCACTACCAGCCGCTGTCGACTCTTGCTCAGAAGAGCCAGCTGTTGCTCAGTAGACACGATCTGCAGCTGCCGCTGCAACGCTCGGTTATCGCCAATGCTAAGGCGCGGGCGCTGCGTCTTAAAGAGGTGGCCTGGCGCCTTGGGTTCGATAGCCTGCAACGGGATGTGACCGGCAGCTCACACTACCTGCCGATACCGGCGGTGAAGCAGAGCCAACTGAGCGGTAGCTTCAGGGAATTTTGTGCCTGGGCAGCAGAGCAGAAACAGGTCAAACTGCCCGAGCAGTGGGACGAGGAGCATTATTTAGATAAAGGGTTCGAGCGCCAGTGCCTGACCCGGCGCATCGATCTGGCTGCGCACCTGTTTCGTGAGGCCTTAGAGCTCTGGCTGCTGCTCGACAGAGTCTGTTTCCTGCAGGAGCAGGGCTATGAGGTGAGTCTCGGCGCCTTTTGCGATCTTGAGGTGACGCCGAGAAACGGATTGATCTTGGCTCGCCTGTCAAGCTGTTCATTGCCAGAATAGAGTTTGCCAGATTAGCGACTGTCAGACTCACACCCGCAAGATTGGTGCTTGTCTAATTAGTACTGCCAGAGTCGCTTTTTTAGCCACTTAACGGGCCTAATATCGGCAGATAAGCTTTTCAGGCAATTAGCTCTGAGTTATGAAACCAGCGGACGCTGTCATAAATTTGCCGATTGATGTCGAAAAAAGCCGCCCTATGGCGGTTTTTTATTGAATCATTCGCCGTTTCTTGCTCAAATGGCGGGTTAACACTGAAAGATAAAAATTGGCCGAATAAGTGCCGATATAATGAGCGAAACAGAACGGTTTCATGAAATATTCTCGCGTTTTTATAAATAGTCTGGCCTATGAGCTGGCACCTGAAGTGGTTTCGACTTCAGAGTTAGAGTCTCGATTAGCTCCCTTGTATCAAAAATTCAGGATCCCTATGGGGCAGCTCGCCGCATTGACAGGGATCCACGAGCGTCGCTGGTGGCCGAAAGGGCATAGATTGTCCGATGGCGCCCTGGCGGCGGCCCACAAGTCTATCGAGGAGACCGGGATAGATGTGGCCGATCTCGGCGCCGTGATCTATACCGGCGTCTGCCGCGATCAGCACGAGCCGGCGACCGCCTGTCGTATCGCCGCCGAGCTTGGGGTGTCTAAGGATACTGCCATCTATGACATCAGCAACGCCTGTTTGGGTGTGTTGTCCGGCATTCTGGATATCGCTAACCGCATCGAGCTGGGTCAGATCAAGGCCGGCCTGGTGGTTTCCTGCGAGTCGGCGCGTCATATCGTGGATATCACCATAGATAACATGCTGGCCGAGCCCACGATGCAGAATTATGCCCAGTCGCTGGCGACCCTGACCGGTGGCTCTGGAGCCGTGGCTGTGCTGCTTACCGATGGTAGCCTGCCGCTTAAGAGTGAGCGTCAGCATCAGCTGCTTGGGGCGAGTCACCTTTCGGCGCCCGAACATCATAATCTCTGTCAATGGGGATTACAGGAAGCGGGCACCCAGCTATACCGCGAGTTTATGCGCACCGACGGTGTGGCCCTGCTGAAAGAAGGGGTCGAGCTGGCTCGCCATACCTGGGCGCATTTTCTCGAGCAGCGTAACTGGCTGGTGGAGCAGGTCGATAAGGTGATCTGTCATCAGGTGGGGGCATCAAACCGTAAGCAGGTGCTGAGCGCGCTCAATATCCCTCAGGAGAAAGAGTTCCCTACCTATCAGCTACTTGGCAACATGGGCACAGTCTCGCTGCCTGTGACGGCAGCTATGGCTCACGATCAAGGTTTCCTGCGCAAGGGCGATCAGGTCAGTTTCCTCGGCATAGGCAGTGGCCTCAACTGCATGATGCTCGGACTCAAGTGGTAGAGCGCCCTTCATCTTCTTACTGAAAGCACTGCATAGGGGCGACGCCGAGGGGCGGCGCCCACTTAACGCATAATCATAACAGGTACCCCCATGCTCGATTCGTTATTTCCTTTTAAACGCAATTACTTAGATCGTAATGGTCACAAGTTGCAATATGTGAATGAAGGCCAGGGTGAGCCCGTGGTCATGGTGCATGGCAACCCGAGCTGGTCTTTCTATTATCGCAATCTGGTGACGGCGTTGAGCCCTAATCATCAGTGCATAGTGCCGGATCATATCGGCTGCGGTCTGTCGGATAAACCAGACGATGCCGGTTACGACTATACCCTGAAGAATCGTATCGACGATCTGGAAGCCTTGCTGGATCACCTTGAGGTGAAAGAGAAGATCACCCTGATCGTTCACGACTGGGGCGGCATGATAGGCATGGGCTATGCGGCCCGTCATCCCGATCGGATCAAGAAAATCGTGGTGCTCAACACTGGCGCCTTTCATCTGCCAGAAGCTAAGCCGTTTCCTTGGGCGCTGTGGATCTGTCGTAACACCCTACTGGGCACAGTATTAGTGCGCGGTTTTAACGCTTTCTCCTCTATCGCCTCCTATGTAGGGGTGAAGCGCGCGCCTATGCCAAAGGCGATACGCGAGGCCTATGTGGCGCCCTTTAACTCTTGGGCGAATCGTATCTCGACCCTGCGCTTCGTACAGGATATTCCGCTCAAGCCCGGCGATCGCAACTATGAACTGGTGAGTGAGATCAGTGAAAAGCTGAGCCAGTTTAACCAACTGCCTATGATGATCTGCTGGGGACTCAAAGACTTTGTATTCGACAAACACTTCCTCGATGAGTGGAAGCGTCGATTCCCCGAGGCGGAGGTGCATGAGTTTGCCGACTGTGGTCACTATATCCTGGAAGATGCCAGCGATGAGGTGGTCGCCCAGGTGCAGCAATTTATGGCACGTTAACTCACGCATTAACGTAAAAACGGTCACGCATTAACGTAAAAAAAGGGTAAGGCGGATGTCAGAGACGATTCAAGTCGGCGCCAATTTGTGTCGTCATCTCAACCGGGCGGCCAAAGAGGCCCCTAATGAGCTGGCGGTGGCGGTACAAAAGGCCAGTGGCGTCTTTAGTAAACAGCTTGAGTACCAAGAGCTGAATTTTGCAAAGCTCGATGCCATGAGCGACATCCTAGCCCACGGCCTGTATGCCTATGGCATCAAACGCGGCGCCAAGGCGGTGTTGATGGTGACGCCGAGCCTGGAGTTTTTTGCCTTAACCTTCGCCCTGTTTAAGGCTGGGATAGTCCCTATCTTGGTGGATCCAGGCATGGGGGTGAAAAACCTCAAGCAGTGTTTTCAAGAGGCCGAGCCCGATGCCTTTATCGGGATCCCCAAGGCCCACCTGGCCAGACGCCTGTTCGGTTGGGGCAAGTCAAGCCTGACTCACCTGGTGACCGTCGGCGGCAGCAAGCTGTGGGGCGGTGCGAGCCTGGAGCAGCTTAAGCAACTGGGGCAAGGCAAGGGGCCTTTCTCTATGGCTCAGCTCGATTGTGACGAGATGTGCGCCATCTTGTTTACCAGTGGCAGCACAGGAACCCCTAAGGGCGTGGTCTATTCCCATCGCATGTTCGAGGCGCAGATCAGCGCACTCAAGCACGATTATCAGATAGCGCCCGGCGAGCGGGATCTCGCCACCTTCCCGCTGTTTTCCCTGTTTGGCCCGGCGCTGGGCATGGCCTCGATCGTGCCTGATATGGACGCCAGCAAGCCGATCACCGCCAATCCAGATTACATCTTTGCGGCCATCGAGCGTTATGCCTGCACTAACATGTTTGTCAATCCGGCGCTTATCGAGCGTTTGGGGCAGGCGGGCACTTCACGGGAGCAAAAGGTAAAACTTGGCAGCCTGAAACGGGTGATCTCGGCGGGCGCCCCGGCGACCATAGCGTCTATTAAGCGTTTCAGTGAGATGCTAACGAGTGATGCACCGGTGCTTAACTCCTACGGGGCCACCGAGTCGCTGCCGCTCAGCATGATAACCAGTCACGAGCTGTTTGATACTACCGAAGTTACAGACAATGGCGGCGGCATCTGTGTCGGCAAGCCGATAGACGGCGTCAGCATGCATATCATAGAGATAGATGAGGCCGAGATCCCAACTTGGTCGGCGGATCTCTGCCTGCCGAGAGAGCAGATAGGCGAGATAGTGGTACAGGGCCCCATGGTGAGTGCCAGCTATTATCGGCGCGATAAGGCCACGGCCCAGGCGAAGATCTTCGATGGCGAGGGTCAGCATTATCACCGCATGGGGGATCTGGGTTATCTCGATAATCAGGGACGCCTGTGGATGTGCGGTCGTAAAGCCCACAGGGTGGATTGCATGCTTGATGATCAGCCGCGGCGTTATTTCTCTATCCCCTGCGAGCGTATCTACAACACCCACAGCGACATCAAGCGTTCCGCCTTGGTGGGCATAGAGGTGAAAGGGGAGATGCAGCCCTTAATTTGTCTCGAGTTGGAGCAGGGGCTGAGCTGTAGCAACGCCGCCGCGCTTTATACCGAGCTTAGGCTGCTGGGCGAGGCCCATAGCCAGACGCAGGGGATCACCCGCTTTCTGATCCATCCGGGCTTTCCCGTCGATATTCGCCATAACGCTAAGATCTTCAGAGAGAAGCTGGCGGTGTGGGCGCAGTCCACCTACAAGGAGTGATCGTCCGTGAGCATCACCAAGCATTCCAATCACACAGACAACGTAAATCTGCTTCCTGAAGAGCTTGAGGCGTTAACTCAGCTGGCGGGTCTTAGCCGCCATGCCTTGGTAACCGGCGCCGGCGGCTTTCTGGGTAAGGCGATTTGTCAGCGACTCATAGCGGCGGGCATCGCCGTGACAGGCTTTGCCAGGGGGCATTATCCCGAGCTCGAGGCCATGGGCGTTAACATGGTGAGCGGCGATATCTGCGATCTTGAGGCTGTGACAGACGCCATGGCGGGCTGCGACCTGGTGTTTCATGTGGCCTCTAAGGCCGGGGTGTGGGGCAGCAAGGAGAGCTATTTTGCCCCTAACGTGCTGGGCTGTGACAACCTGCTTAAGGCCGCTGTCGCCCACGGTATCGACAGTTTCGTCTATACCAGTACCCCAAGCGTGACCTTTGCCGGTGAGGATGAATCTGGCATAGATGAAAGTGCCCCCTATGCCAGTCGTTTCCTTAACTATTATGGTGAGTCCAAGGCGATCGCCGAGCAGAGAGTGACGGCCGCAAACGGCACATCTCTACCTGGGTCTTCTACGGAAAACAGGCTAAATACAGTATCCTTGAGGCCCCATCTCATCTGGGGGCCGGAAGATCCTCACCTGGTGCCCAGGGTCATCGCCCGCGCCCGAGCCGGTAAGCTCAAGTTGGTGGGTAAGGCCGATAAGCTGGTGGATACCATCTATGTCGGCAACGCGGCCTACGCCCATATTTTGGCGGCGTTGACCCTCAAGCAAAACCCGCAGCGGTGCGCCGGAAAGTGTTACTTTTTGAGTAACGATGAGCCGATCACCATGGCGGCCATGCTCAACAAGATCTTGGCCTGTGCCGAGCTGCCCAAGGTCGAGCAGCGGGTACCCGCCAGCGTCGCCTATCTGGCCGGGGCCCTGTTAGAAGGGGTCTACGGCCTGCTGGGCAAACGTGAGGAGCCCATCATGACACGCTTCGTGGCCAGACAGCTCTCTACCAGTCACTATTTCGACATCTCTGCGGCCAAGTGCGACCTTAACTATCGCCCCTTGGTATCGATCGATGAGGGGATGGTGCAGTTAAGCGACTGGCTGAAGCGGGAAAAAGTATAAGATTAAGATAGGCGAGATACGGCAGCCTGATCAGGATGCTGCCTCCTGCATGGCGGCAATCATCACCTTGGCAATCTCATCGTAATAGCATGACCAGGCCTGCTCGATAGCCGGGCTGGATGCGTCTCGCAGGCAATCCTGAATCGACAGCAACAAGGCGGCGCGCACCACCTCAAATTGGCTAATATTGACGCCATAATCCAGATGCTTTCGTCCCAGCTCCTCTAGCTTAGGCTTGACCTCATTAAACTGATGCACCTTGGCGACGGCCGTGGTGATGAGCTCGTTGAAATGATACTCGAATACCGGCCGCTCGCTCTGGAACATGGGACGGATCAAGGGCGCCATGGCGAACAGGCAATCGTAGAAGTGCGAAGCGAAGTTACTGTTTTGCCGATTGATCTCGGCAAAGGATTTTTGAATAAGCTGTTTTTGCTCGTCGGTGAGAGGCATAGCTTTCCCGGTTTTCTGAGTTGAGCCTGTCGAGTGCGATTCGCTGGAGCGCCAATCAGCGCGCTGAGACTTAAGCGAATCAGTGCGCCTTGGCTAACTATAGCTCAGCGGGAGTTCAAGGGCGCAATCTTGCGCCCGCAATAAAGAATAGGAGCTGGATTATCCGTGGCTGATAAAGCCCGCCTCATCGCCGCTCGATGCTTTCGCCTCCGCCCCCGCGATGGCGGCGACCTCGAGCATCGCCTGGGTTAGGCGGCTAAGCTGCGGCGCGCTAATGGTGTAAGGTGGCATGATATAGATATAGCTCGAGAAGGGGCGCACCCAGACGCCGCGATCCACAAAGGCCTGTTGCAATGCTGCGGTATTTACGCTGCGGGTCATCTCAATCACGCCAACGGCGCCCAAACAGCGCACCGCTTTTACTCCCTCGATTGAACTGGCCGGCGCTAACTCCTGTTTCATCTGCTGCTCGATGGCGGCTACCTGCTCGGGCCACTGGTGTTGATTGATCAGATCCAGACTGGCGCTGGCGGCGGCGCAGGCCAGCGGGTTACCCATGAAGGTGGGGCCATGCATGAATACGCCGGAGGGGGAGTCGCTGATCCCTAAGGCCACCTCGTCGCTGCACAGGGTGGCAGCCAGCGAGATATAACCGCCGGTGAGAGCCTTACCCAGGCATAGAATATCCGCCTCAATACCTGCATGCTGGTAGGCAAACAGCTTGCCGGTGCGGCCAAAGCCTGTGGCTATCTCATCTAAGATCAACAACACCTCGTAGCGATCGCACAGCGCACGCAGCCCTTTCAGATAGTCGGCGCTGTAGAAATGCATGGCGCCGGCGCCCTGCATGATAGGCTCTATGATAACCGCCGCTATCGATTGGTGATGGGCTTCAAGCAGCGACGCCATCGCCTCGAGATCGTCTGCGATCAGGGTTTCGCCGAAGGGGGTCTTGGGGGCGGGGGCAAACAGCTGCTGAGTCACCGCCTCGCCAAACATGGTGTGCATGCCGCCTTCTGGGTCACACACACTCATCGCCGCAAAAGTATCGCCATGGTAGCCATGCTTTACCGTGAGTATCCGCTGCTTGCTTGGCGCGCCGCGTCCCTGCCAATATTGCAGCGCCATCTTCATCGCCACCTCGACGGCAATCGAGCCCGAATCGGCCAGAAACACCTTGGTAAGATTCTCGCTGGTCATGGCAAGCAGCTTCTTGCTCACCGCGATGGCGCTGGGATGGGTGATGCCGCCAAACATCACATGGCTGAGGGTCGATAACTGTTTCTGCATCGCCTCCAGAATATAGGGGTGGCCGTAACCGTGTACACAGGCCCACCAGGAACTGGTGCCATCGATTAGGCGTCTGCCATCTTCCAAGATCAACTCGCACCCCTCGGCCGACACCACTCCATAGGCAGGAAGGGCCTGGGTCATGGAGGTGTAGGGGTGCCAGATGTGTTGTTGGTCGAATTGGTGGTCGATCTGGGTCGTCGCAGACATAAAAAATCCTGATTATTTTTTAACCGCTAGTAAACCGGTTTAACTGGTTGGCGTTGACAGATTAAGGCCTAAGGGTATGCTAAGCAAGATAAATGTCGCCGGAAATCAAGCATTCCGGCTCAAAATAGCAACTTGAAGGTTGGTAATCAATGTCCGAATTAGCCTTACGTCACGATTGGCAACGTGATGAAATTGAAGCACTTTTTGCGCTACCTATGAATGACCTACTGTTTAAGGCCCATAGCATTCATCGCCAGCATTTCGACCCTAACGAGGTGCAGATCTCACGCCTTCTGTCGATCAAGACTGGCGCCTGCCCAGAGGATTGCAAGTACTGTCCTCAGAGTGCCCGCTACGATACCGGCCTTGAGAAAGAGCGACTGATCGAGATTGAGAAGGTGCTGACCGAGGCCCGCGCCGCCAAGGCCGCCGGGGCGTCACGCTTCTGCATGGGCGCCGCCTGGCGTAATCCCCATGAGCGCGATATGCCCTATCTGAAGGATATGGTCAGCGAAGTGAAAGCCATGGGCATGGAGACCTGCATGACCCTGGGAATGCTCAGCGAATCCCAGGCAAAAGATCTGGCTGACGCAGGACTGGATTACTACAACCACAACCTGGATACCTCGCCAGAATACTATGGCGATATCATCACCACACGTACCTATCAGGACAGGCTCAACACTCTGGATAACGTGCGCGCCGCCGGCATGAAGGTGTGCTCGGGCGGTATCGTCGGCATGGGTGAGCAGGCGAGCGATCGTGCCGGGCTGCTGCAGCAGCTGGCCAACATGGCCAAGCATCCCGAGTCTGTGCCCATCAATATGTTGGTGAAGGTTGCCGGTACCCCATTTGAAAACTTAGACGATCTGGATCCGCTAGAATTTGTGCGTACCATAGCCGTGGCGCGTATCGTGATGCCATTGTCACGGGTCCGCCTGTCGGCAGGGCGCGAGAAGATGACGGATGAGCTACAGGCCATGTGTTTCTTTGCCGGCGCCAACTCTATCTTTTACGGCTGTAAATTGTTGACCACGAGTAATCCGGAAGAGAATGAAGATATGACGCTGTTTAAGCGCCTTGGGCTTCATCCCGAGCAGGGCAAGGCGGGCACGGTCGAAGAGGACAAAGCGGTATTTGCCAAGGCGCAGGCCGTTAAAGATAAGGCCTCTCAGCCTTTCTACGATGCGGCGGCGCTCTAAGTTGCTCAGTAATTAAATCCATATGACTCGGCTCCAGCAGAAAATCGATGACCAGATGCAGCGCGCGGAACAAAGCGGGCTGCTCAGGCATCGTCAGCAACTGACTCAGTCGGTTGGCGGTGCTAACCGTTTAGTGCATCAGGGAAGCATTAAGCATAACTTTGCCAGCAATGATTATCTGGGCCTGAGTCAATCGCCTGAGCTTATCGAGGCGTTAGGTGAGGGGGCGAGATTATACGGCGTCGGCAGCGGCGCCTCGCCCCTGGTCACAGGTTATAGCGATGCCCATGCGGCGCTCGAGCAGGCACTGTGCGAGGCTACCGGCCATGAGGCGGCCTTGCTCTTTAGCAGCGGCTTTAGCGCCAATTCAGCCTTGATGAAAACGCTGCTGGACAAGGAGAGTGTGGTGGTGGCCGATAAGCTGATCCACGCCTCCCTGATCGACGGCCTGCTGGAAAGCGGCGCCCAGTTAAAACGCTTTGCCCATAACGATTTTGGTGCGGCCAAGCGACTGGTGGAAAAGCATCAGCCGCTAGCGGTGGTGACAGAGAGCGTCTTCAGCATGGATGGCGATCTGGCGCCCATAGATGAGCTCTACGAGCTTGCACAGGCAAATGATGCCTGGTTGATCGTCGATGATGCCCATGGCTTCGGCGTCCTGCCAATGGGCGGGCACAACAAGGTCGATGCCAGCTGCTGTGATATTCAAATCGTTACCTTCGGTAAGGCCCTTGGCTGTCAAGGCGCGGCGATTTTAGGCTCAAATACTTGTATCGATTTTCTGGTGGCCCATGCCAGGGACTATATCTATTCCACCGCCCTGTCGCCAGCCAGTGCCCATGTGGCTCTCAAGGCGGTGAAGTTGATTAAAAGCGGTGAGCGCAGAGACAAGCTGGCACAGGTGATCCTGGCATTTCAACAGGCTGCCAAGGCGAGGGGGCTTACGCTGCTTGGCAGTCAGACCCCGATACAGCCGCTGGTGGTGGGGGATATCGATAAGCTTGCCAAGGTCGATCGTGAACTAAAGGCCAAGGGTTTCTGGGTGGGAGCGATTCGGCCACCGACCGTGCCTCAGGGCAGCGCCAGGCTCAGGATCACCTTAAATGTGAATCATACCCAGGCAGAGCTCGAAGCCCTGGCCGATCAGTTGCAGCAAGCCTTGCAAGATTAAGTGGTACAGGCTTAGAAAGTGATTTATTTTTCCAGAGGAAGTCTGATTCTGTGTGTAGTGAATTAGCCAAAGATGTGCCCACTGATATGTCGAGCAAGATGCCAAGCCTAATACCCAGTTCATTGCCAAGCCTAATTCCCAGTTCAGTGTCAAGCGAAGTGCAGAGTGGGCAGGGTAAAGACTGTATGAAAGAGGCGATTGGTGCAGACAAAATAGCGCGCCAGTTCTCCCAGGCGGCTAAGCACTATCAGGAGCATGACAAGGTGCAGCGTCTCAGCGCGCAGAGGCTGAGGGCCAAAGTGGCGCCCGTCGGACACCTGTTAGATATCGGTTGTGGTCCAGGTACAGATTTTTCTGCGGCGCCAGGTCTTAATGAGGTGCTGGGGCTGGATATTGCCCCCGGCATGCTATCGCAAATGCGCGCAAGTTTTCCTAGCTACAAGGCGCTGTGCGGCGATGCCCAGGCGTTGCCCCTTGTCGATGCCAGCATAGACACCCTCTACTCAAACCTAGCGCTACAGTGGTGCAGCGATATCAAGACGGCCATAGGTGAGCTTGCCAGGGTGCTTAAGCCCGGCGGTCAATGCCACCTCGCCATCGTCGTCGATGGCAGTCTTTCTGAACTCGACGCGCTCGGGCTAAGGGTTAATGCCTTCGAGCAAGCCCAGACGCTGCTTGATGGCTTTAGTGATTCCCATTGGCAAATTGAGCACCAATCGGTAGAACCGCTGCGGGTGCATTTCGACGATCTTAAGACGCTGCTCTATTCCATCAAGGGGGTTGGCGCCTCTGCCGCCATGGGCAGCGATGTCTCTCAAGGCTCAGATGGCAATCAAGACTCAGATGAAACTCTGGGCTCAAATGGAACAGAGGGCTCAGTGAGTAAGCCGCTACCTAGGCTTCGTGGGCGTCAGGATTGGTTGGCCCTCTGTGAGCGCGCCGAGGCTCAGCGGCAGCCAGAGGGACTTCCTTTGACCTATCAAATCTTATTTATTCATGCGAGCCGCAGAGGCTAGTTAAGGAAAGGGTTCATGCGTTATTTCATCGCCGGCACAGATACCGACAGCGGTAAGACCCTGGTGGCTTCCTCTCTTCTGTATCTGGCGAGCAAGCAGGGTAGCACCTTAGGGGTAAAACCCATCGCCTCGGGTTGCGAGCCGACCTCAGAGGGGCTGAGAAACAGCGACGCCCTCGCATTGATGGCTCAGTCCAATGTGAAGCTTGCCTATGAAAGAGTGAACCCCTTTGCTTTTAAGCCTGCCATCGCGCCGCATATCGCCGCCAAGCAGGTAGGCGTGATTCTTAATGCCGATCTGGTCACGGCTCAACTTGAGACATTGCCATTCGATGAGGTGGATTTTGCCTTGGTAGAGGGGGCGGGAGGCTGGCGTCTGCCGCTTAACCATGCGCTTCGCGTTCAGGGTAAGCTCAATCCACAGGCCTTTCTGTCCACCGTGGCAATCGATCTGCAGCTGCCGGTGATCTTGGTGGTCGGGGTTAAGCTGGGTTGCCTCAACCACGCGCTGCTGACTCAAGAGGCGATTCAGGCCGATGGGGTAAAGATAGCTGGCTGGGTGGCAAACTGCGTCGATCCAGAGATGCAGGTGACAGACGAAAACCTCTCGGCGCTTACTGCCTTGATGGACGCCCCATGTCTCGGGGTCATCCCACATCTTACTGAATGTTCTAGCCAAAACGCGGCGCAATACTTAGATCTTACCAAGCTGGTACCAGCTCAAGGTTAGCCAACTCTCGCATCAATAGCGCCTGTTGAATGAGAGCCTTTGATTAACAAAACGCCACTCTCTGATTGCTGGAGTAATTATTAATAAAGATTAACGGCTTATCCCGCCAAAGCCGATAAATTTAAGATTGGCTTAATATAGGGCTTCTAGACTCCACGCCAAGGTCTACACTTTTTGGCGTGGCTGCGCACTCAATCGTACCCACCAAAAATATTTTTACGTTCAACCCTTGAACTCTGACTTATCGGACATATTATGTCGTTAAGAGAGGCTGATGACACATAGGGTGTCTCATACAGGGCTTATAGGAGCTTACATGAAGCGTATTTTCTTATTGATCGCGACAAACATGGCAATCTTGCTAGTCGCTTCAATTGTGATGTCTATTTTAGGGGTTAACACCTCGACCATGGGCGGACTATTGGTCTTTGCTGCCATTTTCGGTTTCGGCGGCGCCTTTATCAGCTTAGCGATCTCTAAGTGGATGGCGAAGAAGACCATGGGCTGTGAAGTGATCACCACACCGCGCGACAACATGGAGCGTTGGTTGGTCGATACCGTTGCGCGTCAGGCTGAGCAGGCGGGCATCAAGATGCCTGAGGTGGCCATTTACCAGTCACCCGAGCTGAACGCCTTTGCCACAGGCCCCAGCAAGGACAACTCGCTGGTCGCCGTCAGTAGCGGACTGCTTTACGGCATGACGCAAGATGAGATCGAAGGCGTATTGGCCCACGAGGTGAGCCATGTGGCCAACGGTGACATGGTGACTCTGACCCTTATTCAAGGCGTGGTTAACACCTTCGTGATCTTTGCGGCCCGCGTGGTGGCTAGCATAATCAATAACTTCGTTGCCAGCAACGACGAAGAGGGCGAAGGCCTGGGCATGTTTGCCTACATGGCAGTGGTCTTCGTGTTGGATATGCTGTTTGGTATCCTGGCGTCTATGATAGTGGCTTACTTCTCACGTGTTCGTGAGTTCAAGGCTGATGCCGGCGGTGCTCAGTTGGCAGGCAAGCATAAGATGATTGCGGCGCTCGACAGATTGCGTCAAGGCCCAGAAACCGGTGCCATGCCGGCACAGATGGCTGCCTTCGGTATCAATGGTAAGAAGTCGATGGCCGAACTGATGATGAGCCATCCACCACTTGAAAAGCGTATCGAAGCACTGCGCGCACAATAATCGATAGTCGATTGATAAAACGGGAGCCTAGGCTCCCGTTTTTTGTATCTTTTCTTTGCAAATACGATTTTTGTTTTTCTGGGTGGCAATGATAAATGCTCATTTGCATAGCAGTAGTGTGATGCAGATCATGTTTATCTGTGAGTATGAGGCTTGCGGCATAGATATTTGATTAAGTGCACATTTTTAAGCAGTTGCTATTGTTAGTATGCCCGCAAGAGAAATTTGCCTATTTGCAAAACCTTAGCTATTTTAAGCTAAGTTGTGCAATTAGGAATAAGGCACGATGGGATATAACAACTACACCCACATCGCCAAACATAAGAGAGGAAATTATCGTGAGCAATAAAATTCTAAGTGCGTTATTTGGTGCTGGTTTGGCGGCGCTAGCCTTGTCTCCAGCGGCAATGGCTGAGCCTCAAGAACTTGCAGAGATGCATGCTGAGATGGAAGGCTGTGAAGCGTGTCACGCCAATGGTGAACCATCTGCCGATGGTGCTCACGAATTTGAGCAGTGCCAAAGCTGTCACGGTACGCTAGCCGAGATGGACGCAGTGCATAAGCCACACGACGGTAATCTGATGTGCGCCGACTGTCACGCGCCACACGATTCAAACGTGGGCGATCGCCCAGCCTGTGATAGCTGCCACGACGATGGCCGTACCGCAGACTCTGTATTGAAGAAATAAGATTTTCATTACAGGATAATCGACAAACACCGGCAGCTTGCCGGTGTTTTTGTATCTGCCATCGGCAACTTTATCTCTGTTCTATTACTCGTGACTGGAATATTAGCCAGATCTGCGAGTTCAACTCTCCATTTATCATTAATCGATTCCATTAGCCCATGCCAACGGTGCACAGTTTCTGCCAAAAGGCGGGTGGCTGATAAGCCTTCACTAGCCTGCGGGCTTTATCACCGCCCTCATCTCTAGATCCAATTTTGTTCGATTTTCCATTAGTAGAAAAGTATTAGTCTTGTGTCCTGAATAGATACTTTGTCTAGCGGGACTTCATACTCTTTGTGGACGTAAGTCCTTCGTCTTAGATAGATAATCTTGGCCATAAAAACAGATAGGTGCGCCATGGATGGAAACAAAATTGATGCAAGCAGTCTTTAAGGCCGGGCATTTTGCCTGGCGCCGGGCAATCAGCCGATTGTTCTTGTTAGCGATGCTTTTTGCTGGCTTGCCTGTGTGGGCAGATGATCTCAGTAGTCTTGATGAGTTGGCTCAGGGGGATAATGCTAGCATCATGCAGCTTGGGGATGCGCTGCAGGCCGACATCACCCAAAGTGGCGAGGCGAACCGCGCCTTGTTTACCCAATCTGGGGTGGCCAACAGCGCCGAGCTGCTGCAACAAGGGATCGGCAATCAGGCGTATCTGCTGCAGCAAGGGGAGGCGATAGAGGCCAGCCTGTTGCAGGTGGGGGTCAACAACAGCCTGATCGC
The DNA here is from genome assembly GCF_019457575.1 of Shewanella alkalitolerans. NCBI lineage: Bacteria > Pseudomonadati > Pseudomonadota > Gammaproteobacteria > Alteromonadales > Shewanellaceae > Shewanella > Shewanella alkalitolerans. Next base: position 1,941,077 of record NZ_CP080422.1, read on the forward strand.
CAGTCAACTTGGGACAAACCTGTCTCTGGTAGCTGAGCAGCGGGGCAGCGATAACCAGGCCTATGTGCAACAGAGCGGTTATGACAATGAGGTCAGCATCTATCAAAATGGTTCGGGTCATGGGGTGATTGTGACCCAGTGGGGGAATGCACAGCGGGCAAGTGTGACTCAGGGGTATCGTTAGGGAAGGTGCCAACAAGTCGTCACAAAGCCCCGCAGGACGAGGCTTACAGCGGTATTTGCTGCGTTACAGTTCTTGCGAAAGACTAGGGCCACTCGCTGCAAACTGTGCCTTGCATCTATCCACTTTAAGCACACGCAGAGCAAGCACGGGACTTATTCGCACCTTCCTTAGCAGTAAGACGGTGAAAGATAAGGTGAAGGGATCTCACCTCAAACAGATATTCTGGTAGGGCTTGATAAAATTGGCGCAATTAAGATGTTATTTTTAATTCTATAGTTGTTATTATATGTGTCGGTTTAATGGAATACGCTTATAACTAGCGACATGGAGTGAGCAGGATGTTCAAAGTGATAAATTGGGTAGTGGTATCGCGATCGCAACTGTTGATTGATCTGTTGGAGACGCGTTGGCCCCAGGAGTTTCTGGTTAAACTGGCTAAGGTCACCCCCGAGAGTGTTGAAGTGACTATGAGTGAAGGGAATTACTCTTTGGTCGTTATCGATCTCGCCACCATAGATGTGCAGCGTGCCTACCAGGTACAAAAGCAGATCGAGAAGCGCCACAGCGCCCGCGTGGTATTCTTGCACTACCCGAAACAGATAGATGCAAGATTCTTAATTTCCCCCATTACCGCCGCCGTCTTTTATGGCGATGCTTCCCTTGAGCAAATAGGCAAGGCCTTAGCCAATGTGCTACGCGGCCAGACGGTGATCCCCCATGCTTTGCTGTCGGCTTCTGCGGATCAGGAGCAGCTTGACGGCGCCGATAACCTGACGATTCGCGAGCGAGAGGTGCTGCAGGCATTACTCTCGGGTAGCACCAACGTGGATATCGCCAATCAGTTGTTTGTCAGCGAGAGCACCATCAAGACGCATCTCTATCGTGTGTTTAGAAAGATTGGTGTCTCAAGTCGTGGACAGGCGATTGCCTGGGCACAGACTCATCTGCATGAGGTTCAGCAGTGAAATACCTGGGCCGCTTGCTCCTGTTAGCGGCCTTTTCGGCTCCTGTTTATTGTCAGGGGGCCGATGTCGACGAGGGCAGTAAATTGGCAGCGCAGAGCACGAGTGACGCGCCGCCCAGGTTGGAGTCTGATCTCATCGATGGACTGATCCTCAACCGCGCGATGACTCGCGTCGGACACAGGTTTTACCGTGAATTTGTCGCCGCCTATCGAGATATAGGTGGCATGACGGAGCACGGTGGATTCCCATTCATATCTTATGTCGGATAGCTATCCTGTTTAGCTTACATGCCAGTAAAGCGTAGTTTCGGGGTGTTAAAGTTAATCAATGCCAGAGCTGCTTGAGTCGAAACTGAGTTATACCTCGAAATTGGCTGTGAGTCGCTATGGCATCGGCCATCAAAAGTGTCATGTATATTGATTGGCTATGGTAGTAAGGATGGTGCGTATAATTTAGCCGTTCAGTCCAGTGCTACATAAATAGTGGATAGAAGTGCATCTTGATGCAATGGGGTGAGCAAAAGTTAATCAGAGTTTAATTGGCTTCGCATTTAAGACTTATTTCTGAAATGTTGTGCGTACGACATTTTGACTGTGCTCTCCCCTTGTTGTTAAAAACTTATCATTTCATGGTTATTTTGACTAATCATATATATTTTAATCAAATATGGGATATTTTTGCCTCTGGCTATTTAGAGGAAGCACATTTTTGTGTAGAATTCGTCAAGTTTTTGACTTGCTGAATAGGTACGATGAAGAAGTTAGCATTGTTAGTAGTGTTAGCGCCGCTTTATGCACATGGAATGGCGCCTTTTGGGCTTGATTGGGGGGAGGATGTCAGCCAGTATGGCGAGGTCAAACGCCAGGGAGATGAACTCAGGGTGGAAACCCATGTATTACCTAAGTCTTTGTCTCTAGCCAAGGATTATGTGCTCTATGCCGACAAGCAACATGGGCTGTTAAAAGTCATCATGACAAGCAGAAATTATGGCTTGTATGATGATGACTATAAAGAAGATTTTAATTTTATTAAGCAATCGCTAGTCGATACCGGCTATCAAACAACAGAGTTCATTGGCAGTGAGATGAGCTCCTATAAATGTGTGTTGCAGGGGAGCTGCTTCGGCAAGCGCTGGTATGGCTTTACCGACGATGGCACCAATGTGGCGCTAGAGCAGGTGGCCAAGACCCGCCACGATGCCTATCTAAAGCTGACTTTCAAGGCGCCCAAATTACTGCAGATCGAAGCGGAGCGCGAGGATCTCAAGCAGCTCAAGCAGCAAGATCAATTGAACAGCGATAGATTAGCATTCGATTAAATAGTCGCTAACATCGATGGGGTGAGCGCCCGTGTTCAGCGCAGTGCTGCCAATCACGCTTCCTACTTTCATTGCGCCCACTTTTCATAGTGCCCACTAGTCATAGGGCCCACTTGGTTATTCAGGTGGGCTCTTTCATTCTCTAAGCTAAAAAATCATCACTCGCTGATTGAGTTAACTCCTTTATTTATATGATGGATCACAAACAGCTTATTTGTGAGTATACTGACAGGATTAACGACATATCGAGGATAGTGCAATGGCCGAAGAGACCATTTTCAGTAGAATAATTAGACGCGAAATTCCCGCCGACATCCTGTACCAAGATGAACTGGTCACCGCCTTTCGTGACATTCAGCCCAAGGCGCCAACTCATATTCTGATCATCCCCAATCACCTGATCCCGACTGTTAACGATGTCAAGGCATCGGATGAGAAGGCCCTGGGTCGTATGATGACGGTAGCGGCCAAGCTGGCCGATGAAGCCGGCATCGCAGAGGATGGGTATCGTCTCATCATGAACTGCAACAAGCATGGCGGTCAGGAAGTCTTCCATATCCATATGCACCTGTTAGGCGGTGATTTCCTGGGGCCGCTAGTGTCGCGTTAATCCCAGACTATTCTTGGACTGTGTAGAGTAATGAAGACAAACCCTGATTTTTTCCCGCTGACAGACTTGGCGACCCGCTTCGTCGGTCAGCTAGTGCAGTGTCGCCGACTTGGGCTCAGTGTGCTCGAAGCCAGCGAGCAGCATGTGCTGATCGAGCTGCCCTATAGCAGTGAGCTTATCGGTTATCCAGACACAGGCGTGATACATGGCGGGGTGATCACCACCCTGATGGACACCGCCTGCGGCACAGCCGTGGTCTGCAACATCTTCGATAAGTACAAGTCGCTGGAGTTGTCGCCGACGCTGGATCTGCGGGTCGACTACATGAAACCCGCCGAGCCCAACAAGAGCGTCTATGGGTTCGCCGAGTGTTACAAGCTCTCCTCGAGCGTGGCCTTTACCCGCGCCATCGCCTATCAGGATTCTATCGACGATCCTATCGCCCATGCGGTGGGTTCTTTCATGCGTATCAGCCCTGAGATGGTGGGCGACGCCTTCAGACAGGCTCTGATGGGAGAGGGAAAATGACCATGGTCACACCAGAAGCCAATCAGGCATTAAACGTTAAAGATATCGTTAAGAAGGCGACAGAACTCAACGATTTCGGTCACCTGTTGGCGCATGTTCCTTATGCTAAGTTTATTGGCATGCAGGTGGCGCGCTTCGGCGACGAGCTGGTGTTTCAGCTACCGAAGAAAGATGAAAATATCGGTAACCCAACCCTGCCGGCCATTCATGGCGGGGTGATAGCGGGATTTATGGAGATGTCGGCGATCGTGCAGCTGATGGTGTTTATGCAGACCACCAAGGTGCCAAAAATCGTCGATTTCTCTATCGATTACTTAAGGGCGGGCCATCACAGAGATAGCTTCGCCGAGTGTAAGATCACCCGTCAGGGGCGCCGCGTGGCGAACGTAAACATCAACTGTTGGCAAACCAACCGAAAGGCCTTGATTGCTACCGCCCGCGCCCATTTTCTGATTGAATAGATGTTAAGGTGTCGCATAAGGAGAATAGTGATGAACAAAGGATTAGTGTTAGGCTGCTTGTTGCTGGGACTGAGCGCCTGTGCGCCCCATACCGGCGGCATCATGACCAGCTCCACCGGTGAGGTGCGGGTAGATAATGGCTCCTTCCACTCAGACGTGGATGTCAGCGCGGTGACCACCCAAGCCGAGGCGGGTTTCCTGCGGGCGCGCGGCACTATCATCAGTAAGTCACCAAAGGATCAGCGCCTGCAATATAAGTTCACCTGGTATGATGTCAATGGCGCGACGGTAGAGGATGAGGGGGTGAGTTGGAAGTCCCTTAAGCTGCACGGCAAGCAGCAGATGCAGGTGACGGCGCTGTCCCCAAATGCCACCGCGGTGCGTTGTGAACTCTATGTGCGCGAGGCCATTTCCAATTAAAAATTGCTTTCAGGAATGAGTCGAGCGAATGATTTGATGAAAACGTCAGCAATGCTGGCGTTTTTTTATGGATCACGCGCAAATATTGCGTTAAATATGTCAACTCTTTGTATGAGTCATGTATAATCGGCCTCGCCAAGGGGTGTTAACGCCAAGCCATAGCTTAGCGATTGACTGAGATGTCCGCAGGACGAACCCTTAGAACCTGATCCGGCTAATACCGGCGTAGGAATGGGCCACATCACTAGATTTTACACAATCTGTCTGTGCATTCTTTCTCGCTTTCTTAAGTGCCGGATCTCAATATTGATTTGAGGTCCTATGTTTACATTAAAATCTTATTCACCCATCGCCCTTGCCGTTGCGGCGGCGTTAACTCATACCAGCCTGATGGCGAGCGATACGCCGCCAGCCAACGACGAGATGGAAGTGATAGTCGTCACCTCCGATTTTCGCCAGTCTAGCCTAGACAAGATGCCCTCTAGCATCAGCGTCATAGATCAACAGCAGATCGAGGACGAGGGCGCCCAGCACTTTGAAGACGTACTCAACGGCATTGCCAATTTCAACTGGTCTGGCGGCAGCTCGCGGGCGAAATATTTCCAGATCCGCGGTGTGGGCGAGCAGGAGGAGTATCAGGGTGCACCTAACTCTTCGGTTGGCTACATCATAGACGACATCGACATGTCGGGCCTTGGGATGATCTCCAGCATGTATGACCTGCAGCAGGTCGAGGTGCTTCGCGGGCCACAGGGCACGCGCTATGGTGCCAATGCCTTAGCCGGTCTCATCTACCTTAAGAGTAACGATCCTACCTCGGTATTCGAGCATGGCGCCGAGCTGCAACTGGGTGACGATAACCTGCGCACCTATAGCGGCTTCAGCTCTGGCCCATTGAGTGATTCGGGCAAGCTCTTGTACCGCGTATCGCTGCAGCAACATGAACAGAACGGCTATCGCGACAACCTTTACCTGGGCCGAGATGATACCAACGGCAGAGATGAATTTACCGGCCGCATCAAGCTGCGTTGGTATGCCACAGACGATCTGGTGGCCGATCTCAGCCTGATGCACGCCGACTTTAACAACGGCTACGATGCCTGGACATTGGACAACAATGGTTTCGATACCCTCACAGATGAGCCGGGTGTCGACAAGCAGCGCACCACGGGTGGCTCGCTTAAGTTGACTTACTCAGGCGCCGACAGCTTCGAGCTGGTCTCACTAAGCTCAGTGGCCCAGAGTGATACTCATCACGGCTACGACGGTGACTGGGCGAACCCAGAGTTTTGGGCGGCCCGCAGCTGCGAGGGTGAGCCTTGTCAATACGACTACACCTGGAACAAGCTGGGTGACAGAACCACGCTGTCTCAGGAGTTTCGTCTGAGCTCCACCGAGGCGGGGCGTATCTTCGATGGCAGCACCGATTGGTTGGTGGGTGTCTATGGTCTGAGACTCACAGAAGACAACGACACACTCGAAGTCTATAACGGCTGGGAAGACAGACTGCTGGCCGAATATGAAGCGACTAACTTGGCAGTTTTCGCGCAGTTAGACAGCGACTTAGGCAATGGCTACGCGTTGTCAGTGGGTGCCCGTCTGGAGCGCCGCGAGAGCGATTACAGCGACTCGGACAAGGATGCCTTCGATCCCTCTGAGAACATGTGGGGCGGTCATATTGCCCTGAGCAAGACCCTGAGTCCAGGCCAACAGGCCTATGCCCGTATCGCCCGTGGCTATAAGGCGGGTGGCTTTAACATGTCACTGCCAGTTTCCCTTAGCGATAAGAAGGAGTTCCAGGCCGAGACTCTGTACAACTATGAGCTGGGCCTCAAGTCAGAGTGGCTAGATGGCGACGCGACCACACACTTCTCGCTGTTTTACATGGACAGACGCGATCAACAGGTCTCAGCCTCACAGCAAAACCCTGACGAGCCACAGAAGTTCATCCTCTACGTCGAAAATGCCGGTAGCTCACACAACTATGGCGCCGAGCTGGAAGCCAACTGGTATGCCACTGATAACCTTAAGTTATACGGCACGCTAGGCTGGCTAGAGACCGCCTACGGCGATTACGCCTACCAGGATAAATACGGTGGGTTGGTGGATCTCACTGGCCGCGAGCTGGCTCACTCACCTAATCTTACCTATAGCGCGGGCGCGACCTATCGTAGCGATCTGGGCTGGTTTGCCAATCTGACTACCAGTGGTAAGAGCGAGTTCTACTACTCAGACAGCAACGACTCTAAGTCAGAGCCCTATACTATCTTCAATGCCCGTGTCGGCTACGAGACAGAGACCTGGTCGGCTTACCTTTGGGGACGCAACCTGTTTGATGAGAAGTATGGCGTGCGCGGCTTCTATTTCGGTAACGAGCCGGATAACGGCTGGGCCGATAAGCAATATATCCGTTATGGCGACCCTCGCCAGCTGGGGGTCACTGTCAACGTCAAGTTCATGTAATTGGCACTTTGCCATTGCTAATCTTTGTAGGGGCGGGCAGGGCTCGCCCTCTTTAAGGAGTTAAGATGAAATTAACCGCTGAAATCAGCATGTATCCCCTCAAGGATAACTATATCGATCCCATCAAATGGTTTATCGGACGGGTTGACACTTACCCCAACATAGAGCGCCGTACCAATGCCATGGCCACTCAGGTGTGTGGTGAGTATGGCGAGGTAATGCAGATGTTGGCCACCGAGATGGAGGCCGCCCACGAGAAGTGGGGCAAGGCGGTGTTCGTGGTCAAGTTTATCGGCGGTGAGCTGGACCTGTCCCATCAGGAATAAGGCCAAAAGGCGAATAAGTTAACGGGAGCGACACTCATCCTATGATAGATTTCTGGTCCGCTTTGGTCAGCACCCTGACCCAGGCTTTCGAGCAGGCCAACGCCATGACGGCTTGGGAGGCCGTTGCCGTGGTCTTGGCATTGGCCTACCTGGCGCTGGCGATGCGCGGCAACATCTGGTGCTGGGCGGCGGCGTTTGTCAGTACCGCCATCTATACCTTGCTGTTTTGGGAGGTCTCCCTGCTGATGGAGTCGCTGCTCAACGTCTACTACATGGCGATGGCTGGCTACGGCTTCTGGCTGTGGCGCTATGGCGGCGGTGAAGACCATGGTGTCGAGGTGGTCAGCTGGTCGCTTGGACGGCATCTCTATCTGATTGTCGCGACCAGTGTGGTTTCCCTGGTGGTCGGCCATTTGATGGCAACCCACACTCAGGCATCCTACCCCTATCTCGATGCGGCAACCAGCTGCTTTGCGGTGATGACCACCTATCTGGTGGCGCGCAAGGTACTGGAGAACTGGCTCTACTGGGTGGTTATCGATTTTGTCTCCATCTACCTCTATCTTAACAAGGGACTGATGCTCACCTCTATGCTGTTCATCTTGTATGTGGGCATGGCGATAGGGGGTTATTTCCTATGGCGTACCAGCATGCAGCAGCCAAGTCAGGGTGACTACTCCTATGACTAAGGCGAGTCTTGCCGTACTGTTCGTCGAGGCTGTGATCTGATGTCGGCTGACGGTAGTGCTGGCGCGAATAGCACCTTGCTAGCGCGCCTGATAGGCAGCCTTCCCGAGGCGGTTAAGGTGCAGCTCTCTGAGCTTGGCTGTCCACTGGATGAGAGCACACAGATACAGGTGCTCTCGCGGGGACTGAGCAACCAAAACTATCATCTAAGCCGCGATAACCAGCAGCTGGTGCTGCGGGTCAACAGTCAGGCCAGCAGCCAGATCAGCGCCCGCGACCATGAGGTGGCCAACTGGCGCCTGGCAGAAGAGCAAGGCCTCGCGCCAGCGCTCTTGTATGTGGCGCCGGGTAATAGCGTCTATCTCAGCCGTTTCATCGACACAGGCGAAGATTGGAGCCGTTTGATGACGGCCAACCCCGCCCATCCGCTGCAGGATGAGTGCGTCACCCGGCCGGATGCCGAGGTGTTGCTGCTCGATCTGCTCAAGGGGCTAGCTCAATTGCCGTTGCCGGTGAATCCTATCTCGGTGACAGAGCAGTGGCAGCGCTACTTTGGCCAGCTAGAGATGATTGCCGAAAGCCTAGATGCGGCGAGCACAGATAAAGCCAGTCTTGATGCGGTAGGGAGCACGGATCTGCCCATATCCTATCTCGAGCCTTGGAAGACGCGATGGCAAGCGCTTAAGGCGCACCAGAGGCGGGTCGATGCCGTGCTAGCGCAGCTTAATGCCTGTGAGTTAGCGCCACAGTATAGCCATAGGGATCTTAACCCCCACAATCTCTTGATAAGCCAGGGGAAGCTCTGGTGTATCGATTATGAATACGCCTGTAGCTCCCACCCCTTGGTGGATCTTGCCAGCATGCTGGCAACCCACAGACTCTCTAGTGAGCAGCGCCATCGGTTGATCCTCGGCTATCTGAATGATCATCCCAAGCTCAACGATAAGGCGCTCGCGGCCATTCCCAGTGCCTTGGCGCTTTACTGGTATTTCGCTGCCTGCTGGGCACTGCTGATGGCAAGTCAAGGCGAAGGCCTATTGAAGCAGACTGTGCAGCAGTCGGTGGAGAATGCAGTGCGGCAGACGCAGGGCGAGTCAGATGTCAGCCTGCCACACAGCGTGAGCGACTACCTGCAATGTTTCGATGACTTCATGGTGCTGGTGGGTTAACGAGCCGTTTTTCGTCCGATTCTGTTTCCGAGTCTGTTAATCCGTCAGGGCTAACGCATTTCAACAATTTTATCTCGCTTCTCTCCTCGTTTATTTCAAGTCGCCTGTTTCGTTTCGCTTGTCTCAACTCGCCTGTTTCACTTCATCGAGATCATAGTTTTTTTACCTGTGTTCATCTTTGCTGAAATTTAAATGATTAGCTAAGGGTCTATTAGGTAATGACAAAATAATGAGAGAGTGAGGTTATGCAGAAACTGTACGCTAAATTTACCCAGGGGATCGCCCAGCTCGACGGCGTTGCCGCCTTGGCACTTAGGCTCTATCTGGCGCCCGTGCTGATGCAGGCAGGATACAACAAGCTGTCGCACTTTAGCGACACGGCGGCCTGGTTTGGTAATGCCGAGTGGGGCTTGGGTCTGCCCATGCCTGAGGTGATGGTGGCCCTGGCGGCCGGCAGCGAGTTTGTCGGTGGCTTCTTGCTGATCTTGGGCTTGGCGACCCGGTTGATCTCTATTCCCTTGATGGTCACCATGGCGGTGGCGGCCTTTAGCGTGCATTGGAAAAACGGCTGGTTGGCCATCGCCGATCCTAGCTCCTGGCTGGCCAACGAGCAGGTGATGGCCTCGGCGGAGAAGCTCGCGGCGGCTAAATCTTTGCTACAAGAACATGGTCATTATGAGTGGCTGACCTCCTCGGGTAACTTTGTGATCCTCAACAACGGCATCGAGTTTGCCGTTACCTATCTGTTTATGCTGTTTGCCTTGTTGATCATCGGTGGCGGACGTTACACCAGTCTGGATTATTGGATCGCCCGCAAGTATCAGCCCAAGGCTTAACCCGGCGTCATCAAGTGTAAATCCCACTGTTTCAGTGGGATTTTTTTTGCCAATTTGCTACCCTCGAGGTCGGTATTAATGACAGGATAATCTTTGTGGATGCGATCGAACTTCTGTTGACTCGGCAGTCTTGCCCCCGACTAGTCGCCCCTGCGCCCGATGCGGCGCAGCTTACACAGATCTTAAACGCCGCGGTGCGAGTGCCGGACCATGCAGGCCTCACCCCGTGGGAATTTATTGTCGCCGAGGGCGATGGCCTAACGCGCCTGGCTGACCATTTTGTCGAGGCGATGGAAAAAGAGGGTGGCGATGAGGCAGCGGTCGCTAAGGCCGCCAACATGCCGATGCGCGCCCCCATGGTGGTCACTGTAGTGGCCAAGGTAACCGAGCACCCTAAGGTGCCGGTACTAGAGCAACATATCGCCGCGGGCTGCGCCTGTATGGCGATGCAGCAGGCCGCCTTTGCTCTTGGACTGGGCGGCATCTGGCGTACCGGCCCCTTGGCCTTTAATCGTCATCTGCATCGGGCCTTAGGTCTGGGCGAGCAAGATCAGATAGTGGGCTTCCTCTACCTGGGCACGCCCGCGGTGAAGGCGCCGTTAAAGCCGCAGAAATCGGCCGACTCGGCGGTGCGTTACCTCTGATAAGGGTGATAGCAAACGAAATTGTGAAGCCAGGTACTTTAGCTTCGACTTTGGTCGGGTTTACAGGGCAGTAAAAACTGGCAAAGTGAAGGGGAGCCTGCATCCTACCTATGCAAGGTTTTCACCCTAAGTGATTGTGTTGCCCGCTTGCTGCGGGCATTTTTTTGTCTGTCAAAAGAGGGGAGCCAGATGTTGCCGCTAGCCCCCATCCTGAACGCCTTTTCTATACTCTTATCTTACTCTTACCTCTATTCCTATCTATACCCCAACACCCACATTCAGATTCTCGAACCAGTCGAGGAACTGCTTTACCTGGGGACCGCGGAAGATCCGACCGTGCTGAGGGCAGAGGTATTGAATATCCAGTTTGCGTACCCGCTTTATCCAATCATTCTTGGCACGGTTTGATGGCATCCACCTCTGATGAAAGTAGGCCATCTTGGCGCAGTGTTGCTCGAAATCATCGACATAGATATCGGCCTGAGGATCTTCCAGCGCCGCGCCGATATCGCCGCTCATTAAGACCTTAGTCACAGGATCATACACATGAAAATTACCCGAGGCATGCAGGTAGTGAGCGGGAATAAACTGCAGCTCAACTTGATCTAGGCTCACGCTACCGCCGTTGTCGGCGATGGGCTCGTAGCTGATGTTATTCATGCCGAAATGGCGGATGAACCCCTCCCATAGCCAGGGAGAGTAGAGTTTAGCTTTGGGCAGGGTCTGATCCCACAGGCCGAGTGATGAGATGATGTCCGGGTCCTGGTGGGAGGCAAACAGATGGGTCAGCTGGCTCAGGGGGATATGCTTGACGATATTGGCCAGCATGGCCGCAAACAGCTCTATGCCACCGGGATCCATCAACAGGGCATGATGGCTGCTCACCACCATGTATTGGTTGGTGTCGATGATCTTATCGGGTTTTTCGGGGTCGCGACCGAAGTAGAGCCATTTGTGGGTAGGGGTTTCGATGATCAGCTCACTCTTCATGGTGCGACTCCTTGTCGTTAGCTTTTCGGTAAAAAGGGGGATCAGGGGGCTGTGTTGCCAAAAAGGGTAATGGCATGGTCGACCCGGCGGCGGATCAACTGGGCCACATCATCCACCCGGTTGGCCACGTCGTTGAATATGGTCTGGTTGGCGGTGTCGACCCGGCAGGCCTCGATGCGGCAGATGGAGGCCAGTATATTGGCGGTGCGCAGGTTACGTTTCAGCTCAAACAGCTGGTTTTCCATCTTGTCGATGAGACGATCAAACTCCTGCTGTAACTTGCTGTGATGGGCCTGGGTGGCGGCGACAGCCGGGTTGATGGTGTCGCCATAGGGCGCGCCATTGGCCTTGAGTTTCGCCTGCTGAAAATGATTGAGTGCGACTGCCGCCCTGGCGGTCTCTGTGGCGAGACGACTGGCCTGGTGGGCCAGTTGATTGATGTCGGTGGCCGCCTTCATGGTGTAGGAGGCCAGATCGTCGATGAAGCCAGTTAACGCCTTGAAACCGAGCGCCGCATTGCCCACCCGCGCCGAGGCTGCCTGGGCATTGCTGGCGGTAAGATTTATCTGTTTGCAGTAGCTAAGTGTCTGATTGAGCTCGGCGGCGACCACTGCCGCAATGACATGATATTGACTGATTTTCGGCGCGTGTTGTGTCATTAGAACCACTTCCTATGTAGAACCAATCACAGTATAGTCGAGATCACCCAATGCGAAAGTAACCTAGGAGAATGAATTGCTTACCCTAGAAACAGAGCGTCTCGTCTTACGTGAAATGACAGTAAAAGACGCCCCCTTTATGCTGACCCTGCTCAACAGTCAGGGCTTTGTCGATAACATAGGCGATCGCGGCGTGCGCACCCTGGCGCAGGCGGAAAACCACCTCATCGAGGGGCCGATCAACAGCTATCAGGAACATGGCTATGGCATGTACTGCATCGAACTCAGGCAAAGTGGCGAGCCAGTGGGCGTTGCTGGCCTGGTGAACCGCGAGCAGCTGCCCGGTATCGACCTTGGTTATGCCCTGTTGCCGGAATTTTTGGGCAAGGGTTATGCGGTCGAGGCCAGCCGCGCCGTGCTTGCCCATGCTAAGGCGCTCAGACTCAGCAGCCTGCTGGCGATAGTGAAAGAACGCAATGGTCCCTCGCGGGCGCTGCTTGAGAAGCTCGGCTTCGAGTGTCAGGAGCTAATCGCCTGGGGCGAGGGCGACGAAGTATTACTTTACAAGATAACACTTTAATTAAATTGGCTATTTTGATAGCGTGTGTATTAGCAATCTCGTGATCTAGCTTGTAAACAAACTCGGAAACTATCTGGTCACCGTCTTGAAAAAAGCGGTCTTGTAAAAGCAGTCTTGTAAAAAGGTCATCGCGAGTAAACAAGGCCACAGGCTAAACAGGCAATTTCATCTATCGGTCATATGGCTTTGTTATAACAAACCCATTGGAGCATCAACATGAGTCAGGACGCATTGAGAGGCTGTTTAAGTGGTGAGCGAGTGGTGTTAGAGCCGCTGCAGGAGGAGCATATTCCTGCCTTGTCCATCGCGGTCAGCGACGGCGAGCTGTGGAACCTCTGGTACACCTCGGCGCCCCATCCCGATGAGATGAAGACCTATGTCGAGCAGGCGCTGGCCAGCGAACAACGCGGCGAGGCCTTGGCCTTTGCCGTCAGAGACAGGCACTCGGGGCAGATTGTAGGCTGTACCCGCCTGATGTCATGGGATCAGACCCACAGACGCATAGAGATAGGCCATACCTGGTATGCCAAGAGCGCCCAACGTACCGGGGTCAACAGCGAGTGTAAACTCCTGCTGCTCACCTACGCCTTCGAGACCTTAGATGTGATTGCGGTGGAATTTCGCACCCACTGGCACAATCAGCGCTCCCGTGAAGCGATCACCCGTCTGGGAGCCAAGCAAGATGGCGTGCTGCGCAACCATCGCATTTTGAAAGACGGCACCATAAGAGACACTGTGGTCTACTCCATCATCGCCTCAGAGTGGCCAAGCGTGAAGCAAAACCTTAAGTTTCGAATGCGTCAGTATCTAGAAAACCAATAAGTTAACCAAAATGTCAGGGAGGATAAATGTCGGGAGAATTACGCAGGGCAAGCTTGGAAGATGCGGCCGTTGTCGCGGGTCTGTTTAACGAATATCGTCAGTTCTATGGTCAGGCAAGCGATATCGACCTGGCCAACAAGTTTATCAATGCCCGACTGGCACGCAAGGATGCGGTGATCTTCTTGATGTTAGATGCCCAGGGCAATGGCCTGGGCTTTTGTCAGCTCTATCCCAGTTTCAGCTCTATCCATGCCCGCGCCAACCTTATCCTGAGTGACCTCTATGTCACCCAGCATGCCCGCTGTGTCGGGGTAGGGCGGCGATTGATGACGACCGCCATCGATTATGCCAAGGCCAAGGGGATCGCCTCGATCTTCCTCGAAACCCATAAAGATAACCATCAGGCCCAGGCCCTGTATGAGTCACTCGGCTTCCAGCTGGAGCAAGAATTTTTAGGCTATAACCTTGATATTCAGTGACATCTAAAGTAGAAATGGTTCAAACTCATTGCTCAAGGACAGTATTGATGCGCAAGACTCTTACACTTTCGCTATTCGCCCTCATGGCCAATAGCGCCGTTGCCGCCCCCTCAGAAGCCGAATTGGCATTTAACAAAGAGGTGCTGGAGTGCGCCGCCTATTACCAAATCGCCTCAGAGACCATTTCAGGCATGAATGCGCCGCAGATGAAGCCCGTGGGCGAAAGGCTTAAGCAGTCTGGCGAAGATGCCGTGACGCTGGCGAAGAAGTATCAGGACGCCAATAAGGTAGAGCAGCAGCTAGCGGCAACCGTTGCCGAGCAGAAGGCCAGCCTGCCGAGCAACCACAACCTGGGTAGCCTGATGAACCGTTACAAGGGCCCTTGTCAGAAATTGATGGCTAACCCGCAGGAGCGCCTGGATTACTGGATCATGGCGACCATGTAAGCGACTCTGTCACAGACAAAATTTCAACAAAAGAGTGCGCTGGCGCACTCTTTTTCGATCATGCATGAAACAGGGAATCGACTAGACTGGTCTAGGTAGGAGTGATCTTTACTCGCCCGTTTTCATGGAGACTCGATGAACATCTATTTTCTCATCGCCGGCATCATCGCCATCTTGACCTGCATCGGCCATTTTACCCTGGGGAAAAAACGTTTCTTAACCCCTATGCTTGAGGCGGATTTCGACCCTATCGCCAAATCTGTTATGCACTGCGTGTTTCACTATATCTCGGTGTTTCTGGTGCTCTCGGCGCTGGTGCTGTTGGCCTGTTCCTTCTCCATGGTCTCAAACATGCAAAGCTATGGCCTGCTGCTGTTTATCGCGCTGAACTTCGTGCTGTTCGCGGTCTGGCAGATCTACATAGGATATTTTGCGGAGATGAAGGGCGCATTTCGCTCCCTGTTTCAGTGGGTCTTCTTCGCCCTGGTAAGCGCCTTTACCCTGGCGGGGATTTTTCTGGGTTGATCCTGAGACTACATCTGGGAGAGAGCTAAGATTCAAAACTATAGTTTAGAGCTAAGGTTTAAAACTTAGATTTAGAACTAAAGTTTAGAACTAGGGTTTAGAACTGTGCGTGGCTGAAGTTATGAACTGGGCTTTAAATCTGGCTATGAATCTGGGAATCTGGCTTTTAATCCAAAAGCAGACATCTTGGGGTGACTCTGGCATGCGCCGCGGGGTGAAAGTGTCGTCCCAAGATGTAATGGCAAGGTGCAAACTTAGCGCGTGTTAGGCTGAGGTTGTTCACCTTAGGTTTGTCGCTTTAAATTCTTAACTTGAGTTTATTCGCCCAGAGGCTCACTCGGCTCATAACAAGAGTTGCTCGCCTGACAATCAGAAGCCTGGCTGCTGAGATAGTTAGCGTTCAGTGGCGGCTCATCATTTTTAAAGCTGGCCCACTCGCTCTTGATGGTCGACAGCCAGCCATCTTCTTCCTCCGCACCCAAATAGTTGGATACGTCGACAAAGGTCAGCCAGAAAGCATAGGCCACGATGGAATAAATTGTAAAGCGGAACATGATTTTCACCCTAGTGTCACTAAATTAGAAACGCACTATACGCCGCTTTTTTTAGGAAATAAACTGTCAATGTTTTGCCGCTTTTCAGTGTATCACTCTGTGGTGTAACTGATTGTATTAAATCGTTTAAAATTTATTAAGCGCTTCCTTATATATGTAAAAATGACGCTGTCATTTTATTAGCAAAGGATCTATTTTTTGACTCTGTTTGAATGGGAAGCGGGGGAGTTGGCATTGTTTTTGACTAGCGGTTTGGGGGTTGAGGTGGGGCTTGAGTTGGGGTTTGTTGGTGATTGATTAGTGAGCGATTTCGGCGCTCATTTTGTTAATTGTCAGTCCAGCGTATGCCTGCATTCGTGTCTACATGGTGGAGTTGAAGGCCGTATCTTCATGGTAATCAATCGCCTGGCCGTCTGTTGCAGTACATGGAAGCACTAATGTCCTGAACAGAGGGATGTGAACATAGGAATGCGAAAGAGCAGAAGTGTACATATGTTGCAATTTTGTTTTCATTGGCGGTGAATTCGTGGTATTCAGTTTGCCTGTGCACCAAGGTTACGCGGTCATCCTTGATGAAATCCAAGGAAAACTCTGTATTTCGCACATTTATTTTCAATCAAATTATTGACTTACACTGGGGCTTTTTAGTTAGTCGCACAAAAGGAACTTGGATTGACTCATTTTTTGGCAAAAAAAGGCCATTTGTGGAAATGGTCAAATCAATCCTTCCTTGCCGATGCTGAATCGTTACAACGCCCAGGAAAAGGAAGATCAAGGGGAAACCGAATGTCTTTATCACCAGCTTTTTTAAGCCGGATCCATCGTCTGTACACAGGGTTGACGAATTTCGCCCATTCATCGAAACCGGCGTTCATAGTGCTGGCCTGCTCAATGGGCGCACTGCAGGGCTGTGACGGTAGTGAAAACGGTCCGACTGCGCGACTGACGGCAATGGAATCGTCTAACGTGCCCGGGCGAATGGAACTCGATGGTAGTTTTTCTGTTGCAGGCGGTGAGAGAAAGCTGGTTGCTCATACTTACACGGTAAAAAACCTGGATACGGGCGAAACCGTCTATGGGCCGGTTACCATTGAGGGTGGGCCTAACCGGGGGCCGCTGAAAGTCCACCCCTACGCCGATACCGCCTCAACCAATGGTGTCAAAGACGTTTCGGGGAACTACCAGGCGACGCTCACCGTCATGGACGATGTGGGCCAGATGCACACCGCAGTGACAAATTTCGAACTGGGTGGAGCGGTTTCGTACGCTATCGAGGACTGCGATGCAACCTGTTCTCTTGCCCCCGGCAATTCAGACCAGGTGGTTTGCAGCCTAAATACCAGCTGTAATCAAGCGGTTTTCTGGACCAACATTGCAACCCAGGCAAGTCCCCTCAACAGCGCCATAGACGAGAATACAACCTTATGGATACAGGCAATCGGCGCCGGAGGAGGTAACGGCACTAACAATTCCGTAGGCGGTGGGTCGGGAGAAGGCGGCAAAGGAGGCTTTGCCCAGATGGTAACCACAGGCACCGAGTATGGAAATATTTTCGGCAACGCGATTTTCTACTACTACTTGGGGCAAGCGGGAAGTCATGATAGCAGCGGAGGGGCCGGAGGCGCTGCCACGATCGTGGCGAGCTTTGAGCCGGACGGCTCCCTGCCGCACAACGAGATAGTTCTGATCGCCGGCGGCGGTGGTGGTGGTGGCGAGGGCAGCGCCTTCTACAGCGGTTCTATGCAAGGTGGCGGCGGTGGCAACGGCGGCTTCGCTTATTCAAGCCAGGTTGGCAAATCGGCAACCGGCGTAGGCGCAAACGCGTTTTACGATGGCCTGCCTTCTTTAGATGGGTCTTGGTTCACCAATACCAACGGCATGGGCGGGGGCGGAACCGATTGCACGGAAGGCGTGGCCTGCGGGGGCGATGGCCATAATGGTGGGTATCAGGGGTTCGGCGGAGCGTCGGGAGGTTCGGGTTCCGAAGGATCAAAGGGCTGGATAAACGGTGGTCCCAATCTGGCGGTTAATGCCGGCAAAGGTGGCGAGGGCGGTAACCCGGCCACCTGCGGCGGTGGCGGCGGTGGCGGCGGCTATGGTGGCGGTGGCAGTGGTACCGTATATGGCACGGACGCTTCTGGTGGGGACGATTACCGATGCTATGGCGGGGGCGGTGGCGGTAGTTACGCGATGCCTTCAACTAGGACGGACAGCAAGGCCCCGACTTCCTATGCAGGAAACGCCGGAAACGGTGAAGTGCTTTTCATCTTCAACACCGATCCCTCATAGAAGGTGCCTGATACGTACTTGGCTTGAAAAGACATCAAGACTAGCAAGTCGACTAAAGTCATTTGCGTCTTTTGTTGAAGAGCAACTAACAAATAAAGTGTCGCTTAGCCGACACTTTATTTGGCTGCTGAACAAGCCCGTCGCTTTAATAGGTAAATTGCTCGGATGCGCACTATAGGAGATTTGAAGGTCGCACCTTCATTGCAATCTATCACCTGCGGTGGGCTTATGTGCAGATACATCTGCTACACGCCGTGAATACTTCCTTGTAGGCTCGACGATGGCATCTGACCTACATGGATGTAGGAAATGCCAATAAATGTAGGGAACACTTTTGGCCCAGCCATCGACGTCCGCAGATGCATCTACACTCGGTATTTAACGTCTCTTCGATTTGGCATCATTGGGTGCCCATTGGGAAGGAACATATGGCCACATTTGTATTTATAGGAGATTTGAAGGTCGCACCTCCATTGCAGTCTATCACCTGCGGTGGGCTTATGTGCAGATACATCTGCTACACGCCGTAAATCCATCCTTGGAGGCTCGACGATGGCATCCCTGCCATCGACGTCCGCAGATGCATCTACACTCGGTATCTAACGTCTCTTCGATTTAGCTTTATCTGTTACTCGCTGATACAAGCCATTATTTTTAAGGAGGAAACGCATTAAAATGTGACTATACGTGTTGAATGCCAACTATAAAATAGATTAAAGTATCACCAATTAAGGACAGAGCTAGGCCAACTCGAATCAAAGATCGACTACGCCATTCAGGGAATGAAAAAGGCAATCAACATGCTTCAATCGAATCCCCCAAAAAAAGTTAACTCTGACCCCATTTATTTCAATGCGCTATAACCAGCTGCTCATGTTTAGTCCGCCAGCTAAGGCCAGCTCCTTAGCAAAGCGTTACATTATAAGAGGTGATATGAAAGGTCAGTGGATAGGGCGTTTTCAAGGTACAAATACAGGATCAGTAACAATTAATATTGATGAATTAAAAGATGAATATTCAGGAGTTGCCTACTTTATCGATGCTGACAAACAAAAGCCATCTCTAGCTGCTCACTTTAGATTTTGTAAAAGCGGTAAGAATTCATTCGATTTTAAAACACTTCTTATTAATCCATTGAACCCTTTTTCTTTTATTGAAACCAATTGGGAGTCATTAGTTAACGTATATCAAGGTGTTGAGTTTCCTAACAGTGCAGATGTCTCATTTACACTGGTAAAAGATCGATTAGAAATTAAAGCCAAAACTAATGTGGCTACAGAAATAACAGGTCAACTGCAAGTATCAAAATGTAGCACCCCTTCATCTTTAGATGCAACTACAATGACCTGGCAAAAATATAAAAATCATGTTCTCGAAATTGATGATGATTTTTTATATCGTGGTCAGAATCAACCTTGGAAGCTACAAACAGGATTTCATAGACGAGAAAGGTACGATATTACCAAATATCAGCGAGATGATATTCCACAATTGCACAGAGCTTTGAGTTCTAAAACAAAACATGTTTTCAATTTAAATGATTCTCAAGAGAATGGAGCTTTTCTGAATTTAGCACAGCACCATGGTTATCCGACTCCTTTGCTTGATTGGACTTATTCTCCATATGTTGCCGCTTTTTTTGCTTTTAGAAGCATTTCAAAACAGCAAGCTAGTGAGACTAATAAGTTTGTACGAATTTTCATCTTTGACCATGTTGAGTGGAAAAGAACATTAATACAAAATAATAACATGTTATCTGGGCAGAACCACCTATCTGTCATTGACTTGCTTGCTATTGAAAATAGTAGGATGGTTCCACAACAAGCTTCAACAACAATTACTAATGTTGCAGACATTGAGTCTTATATAAAACTGCAGGAAGGAGTGACGGGGAAAAAGTTTCTTAAAGCAATAGATATTCCATGGTCTGAACGAAACTTAGTCGTAAAGGAATTAACATTAATGGGATTAACAGCCGGCTCTCTATTTCCAGGATTGGATGGAACGTGTGAAGAGTTAAAAGAAAAAATGTTTGAGTAATCAGAAAGCAAAATGTAAAAAGACCATCAAGGTAATGCCTTACATTCGGCGTTTTTGTTATGAAGTTAGGTACGTTTTTTTAGTTCGAAGGGGCACTCCTTATGGTAGGTGTTAACCCATAGAAATTTTTAACCGAAACTGACAGGTTAGAGTTAAGTCTTTAACTCTAACCTGTCCAAGATTGTTTTAAAGCTACGCTGTCCAATGATGTCAAATCGAAGAGACGATAGATACTGGTGTAAACACAGTTGTGACCTTCCGAGGCAAGGCCAAAAATGTTCCCGGCATTTCTTGGCATTTCCTCCTTCCCTAGAAGTCAGATGTCGAGGTAGAGCTCACATGGAAGTGCTCGTACAACATCCTTGTCTAACGGCCAGTTCGGCATCCATGCCTCTCGTTCGTATGCACGAAGCTAGGCTTCACTCACCGTGTCACAAATGTGTTTGTACATAAGCCTGCCGCAGGCAATTCAAAACCATGGAGGCCAACGCTGCCATCAGCGAAGGAAAAACCTACGCAGGCAAATGATACAAGCCAAAAAGCCAATACCTTTATTCGACGGTTTACATATTCTTGTTAAAAATGACTTTAACTATGGTTGAGTTTTATTGTTCACAATAGCGGAGGCTGGCGGTTTACTGAGGGCACTTAGTTACGGCGAAGCGAACTTATCTAAAGCAGCTAATTAATCATTGAGATTAGTTCGGGCGGCGCAAGATAGCGCTAGACTCTGGTGAGTCTAACGCTGTCTGTACGCTTAGGGTAACGCTTGGTTTAAGAGCGTTTCTTCCACAGCATCACGCCGGCGACGATGATCACCAGGGCGATGATGGGGAGTAGGTCGTTGAGGTGGTGGAACAGACCTATGCCGTTGTGCCCTGGGTGTGCCCAAGCCGCCGCAGGAAGAAGGCTAGCGAGTAGTAGTGAGGCTTTTTTCATTGTAATACTCCATATATGTTTGGTTTTATTCATCGGTTTCTAGCTCTAGTTGCATCAGCAGCAATTCTTCCCCTTCGATGATGCGGGTCTCATAGCTGTGACAACTAGGACAAATGACACTTCGTTCTTTAATGGTATGAGTGCTTTGGCAAGCCTGGCACTCGAGCACCAATTCCTGATGTAGAATTTCCAGTTCCGCCTCTCTGGCGCGCCCCTCCAGCTTGAAGGTTTCAAACGCGGTCGCCAGTAGGGCGGGTTCGACGCCGCTGAGGACGCCGATCTTTATCACCACCTTAGTGATCCTGCTCGCCTGATTGGCGATGGCGTGCTGTTCACACTGTTCCAGCAGGGCGGTGACAATCGAATACTCGTGCATTAACAGATCCTTGGCAGCAGTTCACCCTGGGGCAGATCGAGGTAGCGGCTGCTGCCCCATGGGGTCTTGAGCACCACTTTACCCGGATGAGTCTCTTCCACATGGCCTATGATGGCCGCCTGCTGGCAGTGGCCGTAGCGCTGGATGATCTCCAGTGCGCCTTCGGCGATCTCACCCGGTACCGCCAGGATAAAGGTGCCTTCGTTGGCAAGATCATGGGGCTCGAAGCCATAGAGCTCACACAGGCCTTTAACCTCGTCACACACGGGGATCTTGCTCTCCTCGACATTGATGCCGACATCGGAGGCGCCCGCCCATTCGTTGAGTACCGCCGCCAGGCCGCCACGGGTGGCGTCGCGCATGGCGTGCACTTCGATGTTGCAGGCGATCAACTGTTCGACCACGGGCCAGAGGTTGGCGCAGTCGCTGACCAGCTCAGATTCCAGGGTGAGTCCCTCGCGGGCCATCAAGATGGCGGCGCCGTGACGGCCGATATCGCCAGAGACGATAATGGCATCGCCGGGACGCAGATTTTTCACCGAGATCTGTGGCTTCAACACGCGGCCGACCCCGGAGGTGTTGATAAACAGGCCATCGGCGCAGCCTTTAGGCACGACTTTGGTATCACCGCAGACGATGCGGGTGCCGCTCTTGTGTAGCTCCTCGGCCATGCTATCGACGATGGTTTTCAGATCCTTGATGGCAAAGCCTTCTTCTATGATGAAGCTGCAGCTCAGGTATTGGGGCTCGGCGCCCATCATGGCCAGATCGTTGACCGTGCCCGCGATGGCAAGTTTGCCTATGTTGCCACCGGCAAAAAACAGCGGCGACACGGTGAAGGAGTCTGTGGTGAAGGCGGCCTGCCCCTCGAAGTGGAGCAGGGCGGCGTCTTCTTCACTCGCCAAAATCGGGTTGTTGAAGGCCTTGAAGAAGATAGACTTGATCAGTCGGTTCATCTCCTTGCCGCCACCGCCGTGACTGAGTTGTACGGTTTTTTCGTTGTCGGCCATGATTAGACTCCGTTATAGCGGTAATAGGCGTTGCAGGCGCCTTCCGAGCTGACCATGCAGCTGCCGAGGGGCGTCTCTGGGGTGCAGCCGCGACCGAAGACCTTACAGTCTTTCGGCTTGGCGATGCCTCTTAGGATGTCGCCGCACTGGCAGGCCTTGTGATCGTCGATATCGGCCACATCCAGCTTGTCGCGATAGATCACCTCGGCGTCGCGGTGGGCAAATTCGGGCCTTAGCATCAGCGCCGACTCATTCAGCGGTCCCAGACCGCGCCAGCGAAAATGCGGCCTGACGGTGAGGTACTGATTGACCTTTTGCTGGGCGTGGACGTTGCCTTCCTCGCTCACGGCGCGGCTGTACTGTACGTCCAGCTCGGCGACCCCTTCGACCTTCTGCTTGACGATGCGCAGGATAGATTCCATCACATCTACAGGCTCGAAGCCGGAGACCACTACGGGCGTGCCGTATTGGGTCACGGCGGGGCGGTAGAGCTTGGCGCCGGCGATCACGCTCACGTGAGCCGGGCCGATAAAGGCATTCACCTTGGCCTGGGGATCGGCCATCACGGCGTCTATGGCAGGTGGCACCAGCACATGGTTGATATGAAACAGTAGGTTATCAATTCCTTGTTTCTCGGCCTGCTCGATAAGCACTGCGGTCATGGGGGTCGAGGTCTCGAAACCTATGGCGAAGAAGATCACCTGTTTGTCCGGGTTCTCCTTGGCGATGGTCAGGGCATCCATGGGATCGTAGAGCGGGCGGATATCGCAGCCCTTGGCCCTGAATTCGGCCAGACTGCCTTTGGAGCCGGGCACGCGGATCATATCCCCCAGGGTCACCAGGATCACATCGGGCTGAGAGGCCAAGATGGCGGCGTGATCGATGCGCTCTTTCGGCATGACACACACGGGGCAGCCGGGACCGTGGACAAATTCAATGTTGTCAGGCAGCAACTGGTTGAGGCCATATTTCATGATGGTGTGGGTATGACCGCCGCACACCTCCATGATGTAGATGTTGCCCTCATGCTTGGCGGCGTGCAGGGCGATCTCCTTAGCCAGGTTGTGTATGGTTTCAGGATCTCTAAAGCCCTGATACAGCTGTTTTAGCTCTATCATGCCTGGGCCTCCTGCTCATTCATCTTGGCGACGATCTCCTGATACAGGGCCAGGCTCTGCTCGGCGTCGGCCTTGTCTATCTTGTTCATCACGAAGCCGATATGGATCAGCACATAGTCGTCGAGGGCCAGTGGCTCCTCCATCAGATGGCTGCTGACCTTGCGCTTCACCCCTAGGGTCTCGACCGTTACGGCCTGCTCCTCGGGGTGGAGTTCTACAATTCTTGAGGGGATGGATAGGCACATGGTTACTGGCTCCTGTGGGCGTTTAGCCAGTCGACCACGGCGCGCATGCTGTTGCCATCCTTGATGGAGGTGGTGATCACTTCGGCATCCGGGTTGAGGCGTTTCACCTGGGCCTTGGCTTCCTCGACGCTGAAATCGAAGTGGGGCAGCAGGTCGGCCTTGGTGATCAACACCAGATCTGCCTTGCGGAACATCACAGGGTATTTCTCTATCTTGTCATCGCCTTCGGGTACAGACACCAGCACTATGTTGAAGTGGGTGCCCACATCGTAGGAGGCGGGGCAGACCAGGTTACCGACGTTCTCTACGAAGCAGATATCCAGGGCCGCCAGATCCACATGATGCAGGGCATCGTGCACCATGAAAGCGTCAAGGTGACAGGCGGAGCCGGTCTGGATCTGGAAGGCGGGAATGCCCTTGGCGGTAAGGCGGTCGGCGTCGCGGGAGGTCTCAAGATCGCCTTCGACCACGCCATAGTTAAGATCTGTGTACTCCTTGAGGTGCTCGAGCAGTGTGGTCTTGCCGCTGCCAGGGCTACTCATCAGGTTAAAGGCGGTGATATTGTGGGCCTCGAAGTGGGCACGGTTGTGGGCCGCTTCGTGATCGTTCTTGTCGAGGATCTTATGGATGACAGACAGTGTCTTCTTGTCGTTGAGCTGGGGATTGCTACGCAGGGTGCCGTGGTCGTGATGATGCCCGTGGCTGTGCTCATGATGATGATCATGCTCATGGCTGTGGTGATGGTCGTGATCATGGCTATGGTGGTGATCCCGAGTGATAGAGCAGCCGCAGTCTTTACACATAATGAACTCCAAAAAATCTAAGGCGTTAATGCCATTTTGCACTAGGGGCCCGGTGACTTCATTGACCCGGGTCAGTTTTAGGCAAAATCCTGTTAATCAAATTGGCTCAAGCGCTTATCGCAGGGCGATTTAGGGCGCGGCTTAAGCCGAGTTAATGCTTGTGTATGGCGTACCAGAGTTGCCCCAGGGCAATGCCGCCATCGTTAACCGGTACCTGGTGCGAATCGAGCACCTTAATCTTAGCCATGGTTAAGCGCTTACGTGTCTCACTGAGCAGATAGCGGTTTTGAAACACACCGCCGCAAAGTGCCACGTCAAAGCCTTTGTGCTTTATGGCACAATCTGTGACTGCCTGGGCGAGGGCGTTCATGAAGGCCCTCGCGATCAGGCTGGTGGCATTAGGCTTATGTTGCCACTTGAGCAAGGCATCGACCATTTGTGCCCATAGAGAACCCAACTGCCATACGCCGTCTATCTCGCTTAGGCTGAAGGCCAGGTCGGTCGCCGCGAGCTCGCTTTCTAACTGCGTCTCGCTGACCTCATTGGCCTTAGCCTCGATTAACATGCCGGCCTGTCCCTCAAATTGGGTGGTCTGCATCAGGCCGAGCAGGCAGGCGGTGGCGTCAAACAGACGGCCGATGGAGCTTGTCATCTGGGTCGCGACGCCTTTCTGCCAAAGGGTATGCAGGTTGCCGATGAGGCTGGCTGGCAGTCCCTCAAGCGATGCCAGTGGCAGCGCCTTAATCTCTTCAGGCGAGTAACGCGCGAACAGCAGTGCCAGCATGATGCGGCGGGGATCCTTAATTGCCTGCTCGCCGCCGATCAGCGCCATAGGACTCAGGTGGGCGACGCGCTGGAAACCTGAGATATCGGCTAGCATGGCTTCGCCGCCCCAGAGCTGGCGCTCATCCCCGAGGCCCGTGCCATCGAAGCTGAAGCCCAATACTTTATCGACTCTCTGATTGACGGCCATGACGCTGAGGATATGGGCGTAGTGGTGCTGCACCTGAGTGTAGGCGATGGCCCGCGCATCCTTTTGCTGCTGGGCCCAGATGGTCGAGGCGTAGTCGGGATGCTTGTCGCACACCAGGTGTTTGGGACTGAACTGATACAGGCGCTTAAAAGTCGCCAGGGTGTCGATAAAATATTGCTCTGCCTCCAGGCTGAAGAGATCGCCTATGTGCGGGCTGAGCACCAGGTTGTGGTCAAACCCAAAGGCGATACTATTTTTTTGCTGGGCGCCAACGGCCAAGGTTTCTTGGGGGACTTCCTCTGGTAACGCCAGGGTCAGCGGCGCATAGCCCCGCGCCAGACGGATCACCTGCAGCTTGTCATCCACCATCTGCACCACGCTGTCGTCACAGCCGTTAAGGATCTCGCGGTTATGATCCAGCACGGCATCGACCACCTCACCGAGGCGCTCGAAGATCTGCTCGGCATGTGTGATGATGGGCTCGCCGCTACGGTTGGCACTGGTGGCCACCAAGGGACGGTTTAGCCTAGTGAGTAGCAGCTGGTGTAGGGGCGTATAAGGCAGAAACAGCCCTAGTTTGTCGATACCGGGGGCCACGGCGGGGCTTAGCACGCAACTGCTCAGCGCATCGCCACTGGATTCATCTTTGTTGTGCGCCTTTTGCAGCAGGGTGATGGGCCGCTCGGCGCTTTGCATCAATTGCCATTCGGCGTCGCTGCCGTTGGCCAGTGCCTTGGCCATGTTGAGCGAGGCGCACATCACGGCGAAGGGCTTGGCCGGGCGCTGCTTACGGGATCTCAGCTGCATTACCGCCTTATCATTGGTGGCATCGCACACCAGATGAAATCCGCCGAGCCCCTTGATGGCCAAGGTCTTGCCCTTTGCTAGCAGCTCGACGGCCAGGTCCAGTGCGGCGTTCTTCTCTGCCAGTTGTATTTGCTGCGCGTCTAATAGGCTGAGCTGTGGACCACAATCCGGGCAGCTCACCGGCTGGGCGTGGTAGCGCCTGTCCAGCGGATTCTGATAGGCCGCCGCGCAGGCATCACACATGGCAAATTCGGCCATGGCGGTGTTGGGCCTGTCATAGGGCAGGGCGCGGATCAGGGTATATCTGGGGCCGCAGTTAGTGCAGTTGGTAAAGGGATATTGGTAGTGACGGTTGCCGGGATCCATGATCTCATCGAGACACTCCTGGCAACTGCTCTTGTCGCTCGATACCGCCACCACAGCCTTGGCGTCGGCCTGGCTGTGCACTATCTCGAAGCTGTCGCACGCTTCAAGCGGCAGTTCTGTCTGGCTCAGGCTGTCGATGCGGGCAAGTGGCGGCGGTGTCTGGGTCAGGGCCTCGACAAAGGCGTTAATCGCCGCATCACTGCCCTGCAGCTCCACCGTCACACCTTTACTGTGGTTGAAGGTCAGGCCCAGCAGACCAAGCTCTGTGGCCCAGCGGTAGACGAAGGGGCGAAAACCGACCCCCTGGACGATACCCGTTACCGCTAGTCGTACGCGCTTGGTCGATGCCATGGACCTTTGTAACCCGCTCGACATGCTACAGCCTGCGTTTTTTGAGCAGCAGGGCGCCGATAGCATGGTTGTTGCCATCGATCTCCAGCAGCTGGTTGTGCTTGAGGGGGAAGTTTTTGCCGACCCTAAGGGCGACCCGCTGACACAGTAGGGGGTTAACCCACTCGCTACCGGCCAGGGCTACCGATTTGACTCCAAGGTTGAGATCAAGATGCTCAATCCAGTTCGCCAGGTAGTCGGCGAAGGAGTCGTGCATGCCAAAGGCCAGTTTCTGGCTGTCTCTGTCGTCGGCCAGACGGAAGCTGATCAGGCTGCCCAGTGTCTTACACCAGTTGAGGCTGCGATAGGCTTCGCCGCGGGTGAGCGGGTAGTCGATGCGCGGCGAGTTGCTGCCGCGATGGGCCATGGCAGCGGCCATCAGGGCGTCGTTGAGATCGCCAACGCTCAAGGAGCGGCTCTCGAGACCCAGGATCACCGCGCCTACCGCCCACAGGGCGCTTAAACTATGGCGCTCATTGGGGAGCTTAAGGTCCAGCAGCCTGAGATAATCTTCGGGGTAGCGCTGCTTGAACTTCTCCAGCACCTTGCGCTGGGGACTCTGCTCCAGCTGATGGTAGATCTCATAGCCGTTTTCCGGCAGCTCAGGCAGGGCGAAGAAACGCTCGGCCTCGCACTTGCCATCTAAGGTGTAGATCTGTCCGCCATGGTCACGGCTCAGGTAGATGATGGCGCTGTTCTTATCAAGGCCATGCTCGAGATTCACGCTGTGCAGGGCGCAAAGGGCCAGGTCATCATCGCCCAAGATAGCAGGCGTCATGGCGCCGTGGCGGCTCTTGACGTCACAGCCTTGTTCCAGCAGATAGTGGCCGCCTTGTTTATCGCTGTGACTGGCGTAGTAATAGGTGTCCTTGCCCGCCAGCAGCACAGTGTCATGTAGTGGCTGCTTGGGCGAGTCGATGCGCAGGCAGCTTGGCGCATTCGTGTGGATCTCGGCCCATTGGCCATCGATATAGGCAAGCGCCTCGCCTTGGGCAGGATCGATGAGATAGACCCAATCTGTGCCGTGCTGGCGCAGATGCTCGGTCAGGATCACCAAGAGACGATTGTAGGCGAAGCAGAGATCGTAAAGCGGCTGTGCGAGCTTTGGATGATCTTTGATGGGCCGTACGCAGATGAGTGGCTTCTCTATGCTCGACAGCGCCAACACCTGAGGATCGCTGAGGTGGAACTGGGCATTTAAGGTGTTGGGATTACAGATAAGCAGGCGAGGGCGCTGACTGTATTTATTGGAACTGTTTTCATCGGGACTGTTGTCAACCGGGCTCAGGCTTAGCCGAATGCCGCCCGCCAGCTCTAGTTCGCCCTGAGTCATCAGGCGCTGATACATGGCCTGAATGTCGCCTGCGGTCAAGCCGCGATAATCCTGATGGATGCGGCGCTCGCCGTGGCAGCAGTCGCAGGCAAGATCCAGCTGGCCAAACTCTGGCGCCTGATTATCACCAAAGTGGGGCGCGCACTGCTGACAGAACTCCTGCACCAGTGGCTGGGTTGCCAAGGGGGCTTTGCTGCCGGTCGGCGCGTCGATCAGGGCGATGCGGGAATCGGTGAGCCATACGGAGATCAGAAAATCCTGGGCGATATCATCGGCCAGGCCTTCCAGCTCGCTCTGTTTGCCCTCGGCCTCGATAAAATAGGCGCCGCCCTGGTAACCGACATGGATATTTAGTTCACCATAATTTAGGTATCGGTTACATAAATGCGCGTAAAGCGGCACCTGCCGTGAGCAGGTAAATTCAAATTTGATTGTCTTCATCTAGGGTTACACCGCGCTTATAAGAATCTGGAATGAGCGTTTCAATAGCCAAGTCGTTGATCCGTTCGATCTCGAATCCGAGGGACTTGAAATGGGTGAGTATTGTCGTTTCCATCAGGGGAACGGCGGCGGCGACACGCGGGGTGAGCCCCAGTGTCATAGGTTCGAGTACGGTTGGCGTGCAGCCAAGTACGAAAGTTTTTGGTCTGTCTCCGACCATCTCCATCATGGTCAATGTTTGTAACATCTCCACCTCGTGTGCGCTTCCTTGCCAATCGATCTCGCTGGGAGCCTTGTCGAAATCGAAAAAATAGACCTCTCCTGGTCCGACGCCGTGGGCGTTGACCGTATCTACCACCACAAGATAGTCGTATTTACAGATAATGGGAATTAGCCCTTGGGCTAAGGTGCCACCATCCATCACATCGAGTTGATGCGACGGATGGCTAAAGCGATAGTTTTCTTGCAGGTAATTGACAAAATGTACGCCGATCCCTTCATCGGCGTACAGCACATTACCAATACCGAGTAACAGTATTTTCATGGCGCCCTTATTTAGTGCTTCTTAGGATGGTAGTCATAGCCAGAGACGATGGAATCTACCGAATTATGTTTAAATCTGATGCCGGTCCAAACCGCCATATAGACGTGGATCACCACAAAGATAATAAACACCCAAGTAAAGTAATGGTGCCAGATCCTCAGCTGGGCCAAGCCACCCATTGCGCCGGTCAACCAGGCCGCAAAGTCGCCTAACATGCCGCCAAGGCCGAGATGATAGACGTTGGCGTACAGTGCCAGGCCTGTGATGCAGATAAGCGCTGCGATCACTGACACGGCAAAGTAGGTGACAAACTGCAAGGGACCATACACACCTTTCTTGTCCAGGTGTCCCATCCAGAGATAGGACTTAAGCTGCACTATCCAGCTGTTGACGCTGGCGACATCCTTAAAGGAGCGCCGCTCAATGTCGCTCTTGCTGAAGAAGAACAGGTAGGCCCTGGCAAGCGTGATGGCACACAGCACGAAGCCGAAGATCAGGTGGGCAAATCGTATCCACCCTTGTACCAACACATCCGTGCTGCTCGGCGCCACCAAAAACGGCCAGGCAATATAGAAGCCTGTTATGACAAGAACCAGTATGGAGAGCGCTCGCAACCAGTGGAAAATCCTGATCGCGGCGCTGAATATAAAGGCTCTCTCATAGGGTACATTGGTTGTAGCCATGAGTTGCTCCTTAGTTATTGCCGTTTGGGTCGATACGGAACTCACCCAGATCTTGGCCCTTATAGTCCATCACGTGTACCGAACAGGCCATACATGGGTCGAACGAGTGAATGATACGTATCACTTCCAGTGGTTTGGTTGGGTCTTCCAGCTTGAGGCCCAATAGGGATGCCTCATAGGGACCTACCTTACCGGCGGCGTCCACAGGGCCTGCGTTCCAGGTGGTAGGTACCACAGCCTGATAGTTCTCCACCAGACCGTTTTTGATGCGGATCCAGTGGCTGAGCATGCCGCGCGGCGCCTCGATCATGGCGTGACCCACATACTCTTTGCTTGGGTCGATCTCAGGCTTCACATAGGTCGCCTCATCCACAAGCAGGTTGTTGATCAGAGCATCGAAGGTCTTAAGACCCTGCTCGGCCACGATAACGGTTTGCAGCATGCGCGCCGCGGTGCGGCCAAGTGTAGTAAACAGGGCTTCAACCGGCAGGCCAGTGGCCTCCAGTAGACCGTTCACAGCATCGACCACCACCTTGTTGCCGCGGGCATAGCTGACCAGCAGGCTAGAGAGTGGCCCCACCTCGACTGGCTCACCTTGATAGCGAGGTGATTTCACCCAGCTGTACTTGCCGTCGCCATCCAGTGTCGGCAGCTTGCCGTAGACTGTGTCGCGCTCCACGAAGCCTGTGTAGTTAGGGATTGTGGTGCCGTCATATGGATGCTGTGGTTCGCTTGCGTCATACCAGGCGTGGCTCACATCTTCCTTGATCAGATCTGGGTTGATGTCGGTGACATTGGCCAGATCGCCATTCATGATCACACCCTGGTCGAACATGTACTGACCGTCGGCGAGGACAAAGTCGTTGGTTGCCAGGAAGTTCTTCACGTTGACGCCGCCGAGCACGCTAGGCTCGCCGCCGAAGGCTTCGGCCGCCATGACGATATCCGCCTTATAGGCGCGGTTGATAAAGTCGGCCACGATGGCGTGTTTCTGTTTCCACTCCTGCAGACGGGCAGGGCTTAACATGTCACGCACCGAGGTAACGCCACCAACTACCAGTGACTGAGGATGCGGCTGCTTACCGCCGAAGATGGCCAGCATCTCGGCCGCAACGCGCTGTACTTCCAGTGCCTTGAGGTAGTGAGACAGGGCGATTAGGTTCTGCTCAGGGGTAAACTTATAGGTGCCGTTGCCCCAGTAAGCGTTGGCGAAGGGGCCAAGTTTACCGGTTTCGACGAAGCCCTTGACGCGCTCTTGTACCGCGCGCAGCTCACCCTCGCCGGCAGCGATTGGGTTGTGGGTATATTTCAGCGCCACCTGTGCGGCGGCAGCCGGATCGGCACTCAGCGCAGAGACCACATCCACCCAGTCCAGGCCGTGGAGGTGATAGAAGTGCACTATGTGGTCATGCATATAGAGCGAGGTCTGCATGAGCGAGCGCAGATACTTGGCGTTCAGTGGGATCTTCACCCCTAAGGCGTTTTCCACTGCCTCGGTACCACAGCGATAGTGCGAATAGGTACAGACACCACAGATACGTTGAACGATAAGGCCCACATCCATCGGAGTGCGTCCCTTGAGGATCACCTCGATGCCACGCCAAAGGGTGGAGGAGGACCAGGCTTTTTGAACAACATTATTTTCGTCGACTTCGACCTCGATGCGCAGATGGCCTTCGATTCGAGTGATAGGGTCGATAACTACACGTTTGCTCATTGAATTAGTCCTCCTTCGAATTGGCAAATACGCTGGCAACAGCATGAGCGCCGATACCTACAGCTGTGGCACCCAAGATCACTGCGCCGACGGTATCGGCCGTTGCGTCCAGCCCATGAAGGAGCTGTCTGCCAAGGGGTTTTTCAAAGTCGGCCATGTCGTCCCAGAAGTTAGGCTCGGAGCAGCCCATACATCCGTGACCCGCAAGTACCGGCCAACTGGTGTGGTGATTGAATCTTTCTGTGGGGCAGTTGTTATAGGTATAAGGCCCTTTACATCCCACTTTATAGAGGCAGTAGCCCTCTTTGGCGCCTTCATCGCCAAACTGCTCGACAAATTCGCCGGCATCGAAGCGGCCGCGACGTTCACAGTTGTCGTGTACCCGTGCGCCGTAGGCCCACTTAGGACGGTTGAACATATCCAGCGCAGGCAGTTTGCCGAACATGATGAAATACATCAGGGTGCCAACAATGTTCTTCTCACTCGGTGGGCAGCCACCTAAGTTAACCACTGTCTTGTTCACTACCTTATCGACGCCCTTGGCACCGGTTGGATTAGGGGCGGCGGCCTGTACACCACCGAAGGAGGCGCAGGTACCGACTGAGATGATGGCGGCAGCGCCTTCGGCCGCATGCTTGATGATCTCAAGGCCGGTGTGACCCTTACAGCCAACGGTCAGGAAGGCACCATTGTTGGCGGTAGGGATAGCACCCTCTACGGCCAGCAGGTAGTTACCCTTGTAGGTTTCCAGTGCGTGTTCCAGGTTCTCTTCGGCTTGCCAACCGGCGGCGGCCATCAGAGTTTCATGGTATTCCAATGAAACATGGTCGAAGATCAGCGAGTCGAGGTTAGGGGTGTCTGCACGTACCAGAGATTCGGAGCAGCCGGTACATTCGGCCATGTGCAACCAGATCAGTGGTACGCGGTCCGCCAATTCGGCGGCTTCAGCAACCAGTGTGCTAAAGGGAAGCGGCAACGCCAGCATAGCGGTGACGGCGGCGCTCCATTTCATAAAGTCTCGGCGGGTGATTCCATGCTCTTCCATCTTGTCTTGCAATGTCTGAGCATGACGAGGCGCCAAGCGACGTAACTCTTCGAGGCGTGCTTGGCCTTGTTGATATAAGGCGGCATGTGTGTCCATGGTTAACCCTTTGTTTTCATTTTGATGCGAAAATGTAGTGGCACGATTCAGTAACTTAGTTTAGGCCTCAAATTCCGTGCGAATGTTGATGTATGTCAACATTTATAAACCTTGTGATCCGCAAGGGCATTCCACCTTCTATAGCTATGAGCTGGATCAAGTTTATTTAAAAACATGGGTCAAAATGTCCCACTTTTTGGCGGCATTTGATCCGCTTCAAACTTTATGCCTGTTGCATAAATGTTTGTTTTGTATGCTTATAAATAAAGTTGGTTAAAACTTCGGCTTTTTAGACCAACCTTAATTACACTTAAGGTGCGGACACGATTAAGGAGTCAGAATATGGAATCGATGAAAGTCGTTGATTATATGGATCGCCAGCCGGTGTTATTACAGGCAGACATGACACTGGCGGCCGCGGTCGAGAAGCTGCTCTCACAAAAAAAACTAGGCGCAGCCGTGGTCGATGCACAGGGTCATTTGGTGGGGTTTTTGTCGCAACAAGATTGTTTAGCCGTGATGCTTAAGAGTACCTATCACTGCGATCTCACCGCCAACGTGAGTGACTGCATGCGCACCGATGTGCTTACCGTCAGCAAGGATGAGCCCATCATCAGTTTGGCCGAGCAGATGCTGCTGCCCAAGCCTAAGATCTATCCTGTGATCGACCAGGGCAGGGTGGTCGGCATCATAGACAGAAATGCCGTATTGAGGGCGATCAACACCTCCATGCAGGAGTGTTATCTTAAACCTGCCTAAGTCAATGCTTATGTTCACCTTTTTATCGGCAAGCACCACACGGCACAACCGATAATCAGGTGAACAAATTCGCCGGTTTGAGGCGATTTTCCATATCAAAATGGCGCGTTCCTTGGTAGGATCCCTGCTTTGTGTTTTGTTATATGGGTTTTTCCTTTGAATTCGCCACGTCACCCCCTGTCTCATGCCTTTCTCAACCAGTGTTTTCAGGCCGATGCCTCTCGCATCAAGCGCCGCCTCCATCGACTGAAAAAACAAGCCAACGGCGAGCAGAAAGATGAGGCGCTGGCCCAGTTAGAAGAGCAGGCAATTGCCGCTGCAGCTAAGGTGGAGAGCCGCAGGCAGAATCGCCCCGAGATCAACTATCCCGACGCCTTGCCAGTATCGCAAAAGCGCGGCGAGATAGCCGAGGCGATCGCCAATAACCAGGTGGTAATTGTGGCCGGTGAGACAGGTTCGGGTAAGACGACCCAGCTGCCGAAGATCTGTCTCGAACTGGGCCTGGGCACCCGCGGGCTTATCGGTCATACCCAGCCAAGACGACTGGCCGCCCGCAGCGTGGCGACTCGTGTGGCCGAAGAGTTAAACAGCCCACTGGGCGAGGTGGTGGGCTTTAAGGTGCGTTTCGCCGATGCCATCAAACCGACCTCCTACATCAAGCTGATGACAGACGGTATCTTGCTGGCGGAACTGAGTTCAGACAAATACCTGGATCAGTACGACACCATCATTATCGATGAGGCCCACGAGCGAAGCCTGAATATCGACTTTATCCTGGGTTACCTCAAGAGCGTGCTCAAGCGCCGCCCAGATCTCAAGGTGATCATCACCTCGGCCACCATAGACGTGGAGCGTTTCTCCAAGCATTTCAATAACGCGCCTGTGATCGAGGTTTCGGGCCGTACCTATCCGGTTGAGACCCGCTATCGCCCTCTGGTTCGCGAGCAGGATGAAGACTTAGATCTCACCGATGGCATCTTCGCCGCGGTAGAGGAGCTGATGGCCGAAGGGCCGGGGGATATTCTCATCTTCCTCAATGGTGAGCGAGAGATCCGCGACCTAGCGGACCAGCTCAAC
Source organism: Shewanella alkalitolerans (assembly GCF_019457575.1). Classification (NCBI taxonomy): domain Bacteria; kingdom Pseudomonadati; phylum Pseudomonadota; class Gammaproteobacteria; order Alteromonadales; family Shewanellaceae; genus Shewanella; species Shewanella alkalitolerans. Next base: position 1,975,794 of record NZ_CP080422.1, read on the forward strand.
AGGCAGCAGTACCGTGATACCGAGGTGTTACCTCTGTATGCTCGCCTCTCCTATGGTGAGCAGTCAAAGGTATTCAAGAGCCACCGTGGCCGCCGTATCGTGCTAGCCACCAACGTGGCGGAAACCTCCTTGACGGTTCCCGGCATCAAGTATGTGATCGACCCAGGCACGGCGCGCATCAGCCGTTACAGCTATCGCACTAAGGTGCAGCGCCTGCCGATCGAGCCTATCTCTCAGGCGAGCGCCAACCAGCGTCAGGGCCGTTGTGGCCGTGTGGCGCCGGGGATCTGTATTCGTCTCTACGATGAGGCGGACTTTAACAACCGCCCCGAGTTTACCGACCCCGAGATCCTAAGGACCAACCTGGCCTCTGTCATTTTACAGATGCTCTCCATCGGCCTTGGCGACATCGAAGGCTTCCCCTTCATTCAGCCACCCGATGCCCGATATATCCGTGATGGTTTCCTGCTGCTGGAAGAGCTACAGTCGGTGCGCAAACACAAGGGGCAGTTGCAACTTACGCCCCTTGGACGTCAGTTGGCGAGTATCCCTGTGGATCCGCGCTTGGCGCGCATGGTGGTACAGGCCAAAGAATATGGCTGCCTACATGAGACATTGGTTATCACCGCAGGCTTGTCGATCCAAGATCCCCGCGAGCGCCCAATGGATAAGAAGCAGGCCGCCGATGAGGCACACAGACGCTTCAACGATAAGGACTCTGATTTCATCGCCTGGGTCAAGCTGTGGGATCACATCAAGGAGCAGCAGAAAGCTCTGTCCGCCAGTCAGTTCCGCAAGCTGTGTAAGCAGGAGTTTCTGGCGTACCTACGGGTGCGAGAATGGCAGGATCTCTATACTCAGCTTCGACAAGCGGTGCACGACCTTAAGTGGAAGCTCAACAGCGAGCCCGCCGACTATGAGCTGCTGCATAAATCTTTGCTGACCGGTCTGCTGAGTCATATCGGCTTCAAGGATAAGGACAACGAGTATCTGGGGGCGCGCAACCGCAAGTTCTTCGTCTTCCCCGGCTCGCCGCTGGCCAAGAAGGGGCCTAAGTGGATCATGGCCGCCGAGATGACAGAGACCTCACGGTTGTTTGCCCGCTGCTGCGCCAAGATACAGCCGGAATGGGTCGAGCCTCTGGCCGGCCATCTGGTGAAGAAAAGCTATGTAGAGCCCCATTTCGAGGCCAAGCAGGGCAGTGTGGTGGCGCTGGAAAACCAACAGCTCTACGGCCTGAGCATAGTCAATCGCCGCCGGGTGCAGTATGGCCCGGTGGAGCCGGTGGAGGCCCGCGAGATCTTCATTCGCAGCGCCCTGGCCGAAGGTGAGCTGCGCACCAAGGAGGCGTTTTTCGTCAAGAACCGCGCCCTGATCGACGATATCGAGGCGCTGGAGCATAAGTCCCGTCGCCGCGACATCTTGGTGGACGAGCAAGCGCTGGTGGATTTCTATGAGACGCGCATCCCCGAGGGGATCTACAACGCCCCTAAGCTGCTGACCTGGTGGAAGCAGGAGAAGAAGCGTCAGCCCCATCTGCTGGACTTTGAACGTGAGCAGCTGATGAAGCGCAGCGACGAGCATGTCTCGGCGCTGGACTTCCCCGATAACTGGCATCAGGGCAACTTTAACTTGCCGCTGAGTTATCACTTCGAGCCGGCGGATCTTGATGACGGCGTCTCGGTGCATCTCCCCGTCGCGCTGCTTAACCAGATAGAGGCCCAGGGCTTCGACTGGTTGGTGCCGGGGCTTAGGGAAGAGAAGATCACCGCGCTGATCAAGTCCTTGCCTAAGACACTGAGACGTAACTTCGTGCCGGCGCCTGATTATGCCAGGGCCTGCTTGCAGGCGATGGCTAATACTAACAGCAGTAGTGAGATGAGCCTGCTGGAGGCCATGTGTAAGCAGCTGCTGCGCATGAGCGGCGTGCGTATCTCGGTTGATGATTTCGACCTCTCGCAGCTCGCGCCCCATCTGCTGATCAACTTCAAGGTGGAAGATGACAAGGGCAAGTTAATTGCACAGGGCAGGGAGCTTGAGCAGCTAAAAGATAAGCTTCAGGGCAGGGTAACCCAGGCGATTCGCAACGTCGCCGAGAGCGGCATAGAGCAGAGTGAGCTGACCCAGTGGAGCTTTGGCGACCTGCCCAAACAGTATGAGAAGAAGCGGGGGAACTTCCAGGTGAAGGCTTTCCCTGCGCTGGTGGACAACAAGGATAGCGTGGCCATCAAGCTGTTTGATGATGAGCATGAGGCCGGCCGCTGCCACAAGGCGGGTTTGCAGCGTCTCTTGCTGCTCAACATGCCATCGCCGGTGAAGCACCTGCAGAACACCCTGCCCAACAAGGCCAAGTTGGCCATGTACTTCAACCCCTTTGGCCAGGTGCAGTATCTGATCGACGATATCCTGTCGGCGGCGGTGCAGCAGTTGCTGGATGAGAAGGGCTTAGATGTGCGCAGCGCCGAGCAGTTCGACCAGGCTAAAGATGTGGTGCGTCAGGATCTCAACCCCACGGCGGCCAAGATCGCCCTGCAGGTGGAGGAGATCTTGACCCTTTATCAGAAGGTGAAGAAGCGCCTCAAGGGCAAGATCAGCCTGGATATCGCCTTCGCCATGAGTGACATTCAGACCCAGTTGGATAACCTGGTGTTTAAAGGCTTTGTCGAGCAGAGTGGTTGGCAGCGACTTTCTGATTTAATCCGTTATATCAAGGCGATAGATAATCGTTTAGATAAGCTTCCCGTGGATCCTAACCGTGACCGCCTACACCTGCATAGCATCAACAATGTGCAACAGACCCTGGCTGCCCAGCTGGCCAAAGTGCCCCGCAGCGCGGCGGTGCCCGAGGCGCTGCAAGAGGCTCGCTGGATGATAGAGGAGTATCGCGTCTCCTGTTTCGCCCAGGTGTTAGGTACCGCCTATCCCATCTCGGAGAAGCGCATCCTCAACCGCATCGCCGAAGCCTGATTATTGTCATAAAGACTAAAGAAGCACCCGCAACGGGTGCTTTTTTTTACCCCACTAAATCCCCCTCTACCCCCATCGATATATTTTTACGATTTAGATCACATTTTGACTTACGAAATCGCCATTTTGTGACTATGTTTTAGTTGTTTATGAATAGCTAATTTATTCATTTTGTTGCTTTCTCAATCGAAATACGTGTCTAGGAGAGGTGATCTGGGTTTTATCTGCGACAAAAGGATGATCCAGATCAAACCTGCATAGAATTTACCGATTTAGGGGTATACAGAATGTTAAGAAATTATTGATACCATAAATAACAGGAAGAAAAGTATGGTTTTATCGTTTGATTGGTCCACACCAACCACTGGCTAGCCTGCTTTATCTGCTATGAAAACCGGCATGACCCGTTGGAGGATGCATGAGTTCCACACCTAATGAAGAGAAAAGTTTAGAGCTAAAAATATTTGTGTTTCTAACCGTTTTTCTTGCTCCCCTGCTGTCAGTGTTACTCGTTTCTGGTTTGGGCTTCGCTATCTGGTTTAGCCAGATATTTACCGGCCCGCCAGGTGCAGGTTAACCCACTGTATTCGAACAATTATTAAGAGTGTAAATGTCAATGAGCAATGAACTTCACGTCACCAGTTTAGTGGTTCAGGTTAAGCCTGAATTTATGTCGAGTGTCAGACAGACAATCATGAAGATGGAAAATGCTGAGTTGTCTGTAAACGATGAGGTCAAGCTGGTTGTTGTGCTGGAAGGCATGACCCAGAAGGGCCTGATGGCTGACATAGAGGCGATCAACAAGATTGAGGGCGTGCTGTCCGCAGCCATGGTGTATCACCAGAGTGAAGTGCTTGAAGAGGTTGAAAAATGAAGATGAATCGACGCGAATTTATGAAGGCAAATGCGGCCATGGCCGCTGCCTCAGTGGCTGGTTTGGCCTTGCCTGCAACGGCAAGCAACCTAATTACCAGTTCAGAGCAGACTAAACTTGAGTGGAACAAGGCGCCATGTCGTTTCTGCGGTACAGGTTGTTCGGTCATTGTCGCGACACGCGACGGCAAGGTGGTTGCGACTCACGGCGACGCCGAGAGCGAGGTAAACCGTGGCCTGAACTGTATCAAGGGTTACTTCCTGTCTAAGATCATGTACGGCAAGGACAGACTCCAGAGCCCTATGCTGCGTATGACCAACGGAAAATACGACAAGCATGGCGAGTTCACCCCTGTGAGCTGGGACACTGCCTTCGATACCATGGCAGAGAAGTGGAAAGACACCATCAAGAAGAAGGGCCCAACCGCCATCGGTATGTTTGGCTCAGGCCAGTGGACAGTATGGGAAGGCTACGCCGCCTCTAAACTGATGAAGGCCGGTTTTGGCTCTAACAACATCGACCCTAACGCCCGTCACTGTATGGCCTCTGCGGTAGGTGGCTTCATGCGTACCTTCGGTATCGATGAGCCTATGGGTTGTTACGATGACATGGAAAACGCCGATGCCTTCGTGCTCTGGGGTTCTAACATGGCCGAGATGCACCCTATCCTCTGGAGCCGTGTCACCGACCGTCGTCTTAGCGCGCCACACGTTAAGGTGTCTGTGCTATCGACCTTTACCCACAGATCTTTCGACCTGGCCGACCTTGGCATCGTCTTCACGCCGCAGACCGACCTGGCTATTCTGAACTTTATTGCCAACTACATCATTCAAAACGATGCGGTAAACTGGGATTTCGTCAACAAGCACGTTAACTTCCGCAAGGGTGAAACCGACATCGGCTACGGCCTGCGTCCAACCCATCCGCTGCAGCAGAAAGCCAAGAACGTTAAGACGGCAGGCAAGTCTACGCCAATCGAATTTGACGCCTTTAAGGCCTTCGTTGCCGACTATGACGTGGCCTCTGTCAGCAAGCTTTCTGGCGTGCCGGAAGATAAGCTGATTGAACTGGCGAAACTCTACGCCGATCCAAATACCAAGGTGACCTCATTCTGGACCATGGGCTTCAACCAACATACCCGTGGTGTGTGGTGTAACAACCTGATTTATAACATTCACCTGCTAACAGGTAAGATCTCAACGCCGGGTAACAGCCCATTCTCGCTGACCGGTCAACCCTCTGCCTGTGGTACCGCCCGTGAAGTGGGTACCTTCTCACATCGTCTGCCTGCAGACCTTGTGGTGAATAATCCAGAACACAGAAAGATTGCCGAGAAGATCTGGAAGATCCCAGATGGCATCATTCCGCCTAAGCCTGGCTACCACGCGGTAGAGCAGAACCGTCGCCTCAAAGATGGTGACATGAACTGCTACTGGGTGCAGGTAAACAACAACATGCAGGCCGGTCCTAACATGAACGAAGAGGGCTTACCTGGCTATCGTAACCCTGAAAACTTCATCGTAGTGTCTGACGCCTACCCAACGGTGACCACACAGGCCGCCGACCTGATTCTGCCAACCGCCATGTGGGTGGAGAAAGAGGGCGCCTATGGTAACGCCGAGCGTCGTACTCAGTTCTGGCATCAGATGGTGAAGGCGCCGGGCGAATCTCGCTCAGATCTCTGGCAGTTGATGGAGTTCGCTAAGCGCTTCACTACAGACGAAGTCTGGCCAAAAGAGGTACTTGAGGCGAACCCTCAGTACAAGGGCAAGACGCTGTTCCAGGTACTCTACCAGAACGGTAACGTAGATAAGTTCCCACTGGAGCAGGCCGATCCTAAGTACATGAACGATGAAGCCAAGCACTTTGGTTACTATGTTCAGAAGGGTCTGTTTGAAGAGTACGCCACCTTCGGTCGCGGCCATGGCCATGACTTGGCTGACTTCGATACCTACCATGAGGTGCACGGTCTGCGCTGGCCTGTGGTTAACGGTAAAGAGACCAAGTGGCGCTTCCGCGAAGGCAGCGATCCTTATGTGAAACCAGGTACAGGCTTCCAGTTCTACGGTAAGCCAGATGGTAAGGCGGTTATCTACGCACTGCCATACGAGCCTGCCGCCGAGTCGCCAGATGAAGAGTTTAACCTCTGGTTATCGACCGGTCGTGTGCTGGAGCACTGGCACTCAGGTTCTATGACCCAGCGTGTGCCCGAGCTGTACCGCGCCTTCCCGGATGCCGTGTGCTTCATGCATCCAGAAGACGCTAAGAAACGCGGCCTGCGTCGCGGTGATGAGGTGAAGGTGGTTTCTCGCCGTGGTGAGATCAAGACACGTGTCGAGACCCGTGGCCGTAACAAGCCGCCTGTCGGTCTGGTCTTTGTGCCTTGGTTCGACGCCAGCCAGCTGATTAACAAGGTGACGCTAGATGCGACGGATCCTTTGTCTAAACAGACTGACTTTAAGAAGTGCGCAGTTAAAGTAGTTAAGGCATAAGGAGAATCACCATGAAATCATTGAAACTTGTAACCTTGGCGACTCTGGTGACTCTCTCTGTCGGCGCGACCTTTAGCAGCGTGGCTGCCAGCGTGCCCGATGAGAAGGTTGCCACCCTCAGGCAGGCGCCGCTCGACACTAACCCGACGCCGCCTGTGATGCAGAAGGTGCGTAACACAGACGTTAAGCAGGTGCGTAACTATCCGATGCAGCCGCCGGTGATCCCCCATAAGATCGACGGCTATCAGATAGATCTGAAGGTGAATAAGTGTATGTCGTGCCACGCCCGTAAGCGTGTTGGCGACTCACAGGCACCTATGGTGAGTGTGACCCACTACATGGACAGGGAAAACAACTTCTTAGCTGATCTTTCTCCACGTCGCTATTTCTGTACTCAGTGCCATGTGCCCCAGCTGGATGCAAAAACCTTGGTAGGTAATGACTTTATTGATATCGACCACTTGATTAAAGCTGAAGCAGCTAAGCACTAGGAGCGGCCGTATGTTAGATAAGTTGAAAAAAATCTGGCAGGTGTTAAGAAAACCCAGCGTGCATTTTAGCTTAGGTTTCCTTACCTTAGGCGGCTTCGTCGCGGGGGTGATCTTCTGGGGGGGATTCAACACCGCCCTGGAAGCCACCAACCAGGAAGCCTTCTGTATCGGCTGTCACGAGATGGAAAATAACGTGTATCAGGAGCTGAAGTCGACGATACACTTTACCAACCGCAGTGGTGTGCGTGCGACCTGTCCGGATTGTCACGTGCCTCACAACTGGACAGATAAGATAGCCCGTAAGATGCAGGCCTCGAAAGAGGTGTGGGGCAAGGTATTCGGCACCATCAACACGCGTGACAAGTTTGAGGCCAAGCGCCGCGAACTGGCTGAGCATGAATGGGCACGACTCAAGGCCAACGATTCGCTTGAATGTCGTAACTGCCACAATTTCGACTACATGGACTTTACTCGTCAATCGACACGTGCGGCCAATATGCACTCCACATCATTGGCCAGCGGAGAGAAGACCTGTATCGATTGTCATAAGGGTATTGCTCACCACTTACCTGATATGAAAGGAGTCGAAGGCTTCTAGTTAAGCCTGCTCGTTGGGCATTAGCGCTTAAGACACCATCTCCAAGTAAAAACGCCAGCATTCATCTCGCTGGCGTTTTTTTTTATTTTTTCTCGAAGCTTAGGATTGCACCGAGTCGATGATCAGCTCCCTGAGCCAGCGATGGCTGGGGTCGAGATCGAAATGTTTATGCCAAAGCAGCACATAGGTGCCGGGCACCATCTGTGTGGGGATTGGCAGTGATACCAGCTTAAACTGCCCCATCATCACCTTGGCGTATTTGGCGGGCGAGCAGAGGATGAGGTCGCTCTGCTCGCATAGCTGCATGGCGCTGTTAAAGTCGGTGAGGTTGACCGCGATGTCCCGCTTGAGGTGCTTCATCTGCAACACATCATCCAGCAGCCAGTGGGAGATACCGCCGAAGGTGACCTGCAGATGGCGATACTTCAAAAAGGTACTCAGGTTCCACTCCTCTTGTAGAAGTGGATGACCCTCGCGCACCAGACAGAGGGAGTGATCCCGGGTCAGCTCGACGAAGCGCAGGGCGCTGGGCAGGTTGTTGATATGCTGCAGCGAGCGCTCGTCCCATTCCCGGCAGGCGATCCCCAGATCGGTATCGCAGCGTAGCAGCCGCTCCATGCTCTCGCTATGCCAGGTGTGGCTGTCTAAGGTGATCTTAGGTGCCTGCTTGAGCAGCTTGGGCATGAAGCGTGGATAGGTTAGTGAGTAGGCGGTCTCCACTAACTCGAGCCGAAAGCGTCTGTGGCTCTTGGAGGGATCGAAGTCGCTGGGTCGGGTGAGGGAGGAGACCTGACTCAATATTTGACGGATCTCCGGCCCCAGCTGTTTAGCCTTGGGGGTTGGACGCAGGCCATGGGCGGTGCGCTCGAACAGCTGGTCGTCGAAGGAGTCTCTGAGCTTATTGAGCTGTTTGCTCACCGCAGATTGGCTCAGATGCAGGCGCTCGGCGGCGGCCGTGACGCTCTGCTCCTCCAGCAACACCTCCAGCAGGGGAAGCAGGTTAAAGTCGAATGCTTTCAATGGGAATTCCGTTAGTGGATGGTGTTAACTGCTGCCATGATAGCCAGCTGGCAGGTTTTTAGGTAGCCCTATCTCAAAGTTTGCCTTTGGCTATTTACCTTTAGCCATGGAGTTGGTTATGCTCGGCGATTCCCACGGCGTTTGCCTTTGGCTCTTTATGCCAAGACTGGCAATAATCTAGCGCGCCGGGAAATAAGTTGGACACTGACAGGACTGTCGGTCTGGTAATGTTAATGGAAGTGCTAGTGTGAACTAGTGCGCGGCGTGAGGGGTAACTCATGCCAAATCAACGGAATTTGTAATGATGAAAAAGATACTGCTTGTAGGTTTGACCTCTCTGACCCTATGTTCTCCACTGGCCTTTGCCAGAGATGATGTCGGCAATTATAACATCGCCTCAGTGCTTTATTCAGATGCGGCCAAGGCCAAGCTGGGCAGTGATGTCAGCTTCTACTTTGGCGAGCAGGCCTATGGTGAGCCACTACAGAAACTGGGTGAGCTGAAGACCAACAAGAAGACCAATGCGTTTAATAAGTCAGATCAGGAAGCCTGCGAATGGGTCTTCCTATCGGCGATGATCGCCCTTAAAAATAGCGCATTGAAACAGGGCGGTAACGCCATTGTGAATATCAAGTCTAACTATAAGAACAACCTGACCTCGAGCGAAGAGACCTTCCAGTGCGGCGCCGGCGCCCTGATGGCGGGCGTGGCGCTGACCGGTGAGGTGGTTAAGCTGGCCGAGGGTGCTAATTCTGAAACGGCTAATCCTGAGAATGTTAGTCCCGAAAGCGTTAAATAACTAGGTTGATAGCCAAGGCCCGTCTTGAGTTATGATTCTTGGTTTAGGGCTATTGGGTTGAGTCTTTTCCTTCAAAATAATAAAAACGCCAGCAGTTGCTGGCGTTTTTTGTGCTTATTGATTAGTCGCTAACGATTGGGTATGCGCTAGGCGCGCATCGCCTTTTCGCCGCGGCACAGACCGACCACACCTGAGCGGGAGACCTCAATCACCTTAGTCACCTCGCCGATGGCGGCGATGAAGGCGTCGAGTTTATCCGAGGTGCCGGCCATCTGAATGGTGTAGAGCTCAGAGGTGACATCCACTATCTGACCGCGGAAGATATCGGCGGTGCGCTTCACCTCCTCACGACCCGCGCCCTTGGCTTTCACCTTGATCAGTGCCAGCTCACGCTCAATATGGCTGGACTCGGTAATGTTGGACACCTTGAGAATGTCGATCAGCTTATGCAGCTGCTTCTCAATCTGTTCCAGCACCGCCTCGTCGGCCACCAGGGTAATGTTGAGCCTGGAGAGGGTGACATCATCCGTCGGCGCCACCGTTAGGCTTTCGATGTTGTAGCCTCGCTGGGAGAAAAGGCCTACCACGCGGGATAGGGCGCCGGGTTGGTTTTCGAGTAATACAGAAATAATTCGACGCATTAGCTTTTCTCCGTCTTGCTTAGCCACATTTCATTCATCCCGCCACCGCGGATCTGCATTGGGTAGACGTGCTCCGTCTCATCGACGCTGATGTCGACGAAGACCAGCTTGTCCTTCATGGCAAGGGCCTTCTCGAGCCCGGCTTCCAGCTCGGCCGGGTCGCTGATGGTCATGCCCACGTGGCCGTAGGCCTCGGCGATTTTGGCAAAGTTAGGCACTGAGTCCATGTAGGAGTGGGAGTGACGACCCGAGTAGATCATATCCTGCCACTGCTTCACCATACCGAGGAAACGGTTGTTCAAGTTGATAATTTTGACCGGCGTATCGTATTGCAGCGCGGTAGACAGCTCCTGGATATTCATCTGGATCGAGCCATCGCCGGTGACGCAGATAACCGTCTCGTCCGGCTTGGCCATCTTCACCCCCATGGCGGCTGGCAAGCCAAAGCCCATGGTGCCCAGGCCGCCCGAGTTGATCCAGCGTCTTGGCTTGTTGAAGGGGTAGTAGAGGGCAGCGAACATCTGATGCTGACCCACGTCCGAGGCCACGTAGGCATCGCCATTGGTCAGCTTGTGCAGTGTCTCGATCACCTGCTGGGGCTTGATGCGCTCGCTGCTCTTGTCATAGGCCAGGCTGTTGCGGCTGCGCCACTGATTGATCTCGCTCCACCAGTAGTCGATGGCGCCTTCATCGTTTTTCATCGACGGCTCATCGTCAAGTAGGGCCAGCATGTCATCGAGCACGCTATCGGCCGAGCCCACGATGGGGATATCCACCCTGACCGTCTTGGAGATGGATGACGGGTCGATATCGATATGCAATATGGTGGCGTTGGGGCAATATTTTTCCACGTTGTTGGTGGTGCGATCGTCGAACCTCACCCCGATGCCGAAGATAAGGTCGGCGTTGTGCATCGCCATGTTGGCCTCATAGCAGCCATGCATGCCGAGCATACCGACGCTGTTGGCGTGAGTGCCGGGAAAGGCGCCCAGCCCCATTAGGGTGCTGACCACCGGCAGGCCGAGTCTGTCAGACAGTTTAAGGATCTGCTGGTCTGCGCCCGAGATCACTGCGCCGCCGCCCACATAGAGTACCGGTTTCTTGGCCTTTAACAGGGCCTGTAGGCCGCGGCGGATCTGTCCCTTATGGCCCGTCGTCGTCGGGTTATAGGAACGCATGTTTATCTCATCCGGATATTGGTATTCGTGCAATATCTGTGGGTTGAGACAATCCTTGGGAATGTCTACCACCACAGGGCCGGGACGACCGGTAGAGGCGATGTAGAAGGCCTTCTTGATGATGGCAGGAATATCCTTGGCGTCTGTCACCAGGAAGCTGTGTTTCACCACGGGTCGGGAGATGCCTATCATGTCACATTCCTGGAAGGCATCATTACCAATTAAGTTGCTGGGAACCTGTCCCGAGAGCACGACCAGCGGAATAGAGTCCATGTAGGCGGTGGCGATCCCGGTGATGGCATTGGTGGCACCTGGGCCCGAGGTGACCAGTACCACACCCACCTTGCCGGTGGCGCGGGCATAGCCGTCGGCCATGTGCACGGCCGCCTGCTCGTGGCGTACGAGAATATGTTCTATACCGGATTTTTGGTGCAGGGCATCGTAAATATCGAGTACCGAGCCACCTGGATAGCCGAAAATGTGTTTAACGCCTTCATCGATTAATGATCGGACGATCATGCTGGCGCCGGAAAGTTTTTCCATTGGTGATCCCTCTTAAGTTACCGCGACGGTATGCAGTATCTTGATACAGCGACGGTAATCGCTCTAAACATAGAGTCTGGAGGGTAATCCAGACTCGCGCTTCACCCGAAAGCGGTCGGCTTGGGGTGACTGTTGCCAATGAACAGAATTTCATCATATTCAATAGATGAATGAATTCAAGCCTTTTATCAGCAAAGTTTGCCAAGTTGAGCAAAACTCACGTTCGAGGTGAGATAGCCGTTGGCCTAAGTGGCGGTTTGATGGGATTTGAGCGCCGTCATTAATCTTTAATCGGGCGATGTAGACTTTAGTCTCAGAAGGTTATTTTATGGCATCGCCGCCCAATTGAGTCACCGGGCGGCGGTTATCTTAGAGTTCAAGCTAATGGCGAGCTTGACGGTGAATCTAACGTAAGTGTGGCAAGTTAATGCGGTAATTGACGTATCAGCACCGTTAGCCCTGTCTTTGCTGTGAATGCGCCAGGAACTGGCATAGGCCGACCAGCAGCACGGCGCCAAGCATGAGCGCCGAGAAGGGCACAGCTGTCCCTGTGTAGAAGAGCGCCAACAGAGGGCCCGCCAGGGCGCCAAAGCCAAATCTTAGCGTGCCTATCACCGCCGTCGCCGTGCCAGTCTCCTGCTGAAACTTCATCAAGACTATGGCGTCGGCATTGACCGACATTACGCCCAGGAACCCCATGAAGGGGATGAGCGCCGCCACGGTAAAGTGATAGCTAAGTCCCAGCAGGTTAACGCTTAATAAGCCGATGCCGGCGACGGCCGCCAGTAGGGTGGCCACCTTGAGCATGCGGCGTGAGCCATACTTGACCACGATGCGGCTGTTGATCACGTTGGCCAGCATCAGGGCGCCGACATTGGTGCTAAAGAGGATGGCAAACAGGCTCTTATCCAGACCAAACACCTCCATGTAGACGAACGGTGAGGCGGTGAGGTAGCAGAAAAAGGCAAACGAGGTCATCACGCCGCTGGCGATATGCAGCTTAACGCCGGGTTTGGTAAACACCACGGCATAGGCGCCGAAGAATGACCGCTGACTGCGAGCCTCGGTTTGCGAATCGCTGGGCATTCTTAGCTTGGTCAGTACCAGGATGAGCAGCAAGCTGGCGTAACAGGCTAAGATGAAGAAGATCAGGTGCCACTCGCCCAGCTCGAGGATCAGGCTGCCCATGGTGGGGGCGATGAGCGGCGCCAGCATCATGATCAGGCTGACATAGGACATCCCCTTGGCGGTGTTCTTGCCATAGACCTCCTTGATGTAGCCGGGCACCACCACTGTGGCGGCTGCGCCGATGAATGCCTGCAGAAATCTCAGCCCCAGAAACACCTCCACGCTAGTGACGAAGGCCAGTGCCAGGCTGATCAAACCAAAGCCGGTTAAGCCAAGCAGCACCAAGGGGCGGCGGCCGATGCGGTCGGCGATGGGGCCGAAGGTGAGCATGCCAAGGGCATAGCCCGCCAGATAGAGACTCAGCGACTGCTGCACAGTGGTGACGCTGGAGTTGAAGCTGCTGGCCAGGGTCGACATGGCCGGCAGGTACATGTCGATCGCCAGCGGCGTGATGGCGACTATGGCCGATAACATGGGGATCAACAGGGCCAGATTGGGGATGCCCTGGGGTTGGCTAAGCTCAGATGACGGGATCGACGCTTTGTTCACTCATACCTCTTGTGACCGAATTTAAGACAATTTGTGGGGGTGATAACAGGTGATGGGGATGTTATCTGGGAGAAGAACGATTGTACGGGATCTCGCCTCGCCTTGGCCAATGCTTTATTGCGCTTAGGCTAATGCAAGGCGAGCCGATTTGTAACAAAACCTTGCTAGGCGGACTAGGCCCGCTAGCGAGTCATCTAAACTGGGTTAAAGCTCGGACTGAAATGGCAGGTCCAGCTTGCGCTGACTCACCCGCTCGTTGCCTATGGCGCTCACTATGTGGTTGCGCTCCACCTTGGTCCAGTGCTCACTCTGATCCGTTGGCGGCTCCGAGCAGATGATGATGCAGGCCTGATCACCGCCCTGAACTGCTTCCGTGTGGGGGATAAATTCGATCCCCTCCTGGCATTCGTTAACCTTGCCGCGACCGAAGAAGAGTGAGGCGGGTTTAACTCCCTCAAGCGTGGCGAAACGGGTGACGACTGTGTGTTTACCATCTGTCACCGCAAAGTTGATGAAGGCGTTGGTGTCGGCGCCCGCGGCCTTGCGTAGGCGCATGATGCAGGTGATGGTCGCCTCCATCGCGTTTTCCAGCTGACTTAGACTGGCCTGCTCGGCAAATTCCAGCTTGTCCATGAAGAGGGCGAAGGCATATTCAGAGTCCGTGTTGCCCTTGATCAAGGCAAAGGCGCGATCTGAGAGCTGATTGAGCAGCTGACGACGAAACTTATCGAACTGATCCAGGCGGCCGTTGTGCATCCAGAGGTAGTGCATGCATGAGAAAGGGTGGCAGTTGGCCTGACTGACCGGCATCCCCTTGGAGGCATCGCGCACGTGGGCAAAATAATGCTGGGTCTCTACCTTCTCGGCGATCATCTTGAGATTACGGTTACTCCATGCGGGATCCACGTTAACGAAGGTGGCCGGGATAGGATCATCCTGGGTAGGATACCAGCCCAGGCCAAAGCCGTCGGCGTTGGTGGGCACCTTACGTTTCTGGGCGTATTTGCTCTGCATCACCAGCGAGTTGGAGGCCTTAAAGATCAGGGGGGACATCAGCGCCTTGGGGCCGCTATAGGTTAAAAATCTGCACATGGACTCATCTATCCGAAATCATACCGACTCAAAATTTAGCGCGAATCGCGTGGGCGACAAAGGGAAATTTACGTCCCAAGCTAATTTTCCCCTTGCCTGTCGTTAAACTGTCACCTTCACGTCATGAATTCGTCTTATCTCCGCCTTAGCTTAGCGCAATTTATAGCCTATTTATCCGCCTCTTGGCGGTTCTTACTTAGGCGTACTCAGGGCAAGCAAAAGGATTAGGCAATGAACAACAAGATGAAAAAAACGGCGATAGCTGTGGTCGTGGCAACTTTGGGTCTGACGGCCTGCAGCGGCGATGACGGCAAAGATGGTGCAAATGGCAGCAATGGCGCAAACGGCGCGAGTAGCCTGGTTGCATTTACCCAGCTGCCTGCGGGCGACCTTGAGTGTCCACTCGGTGGACAGATGATACAGACAGGCCTGGATCTCAATGGCAACGGCGTGCTGGACAGCGAGGAAGTTAACGCCGAGCAGACTCAATACCTTTGCCGTGAGACGGTATCTGGGCTAAGCGCCGAGCTGGTGGGCCGTTATGAGTCCGGCGTTTATGGTCAGAGCGCTGCCGAGATCGTCGGTTTTCATGTGGCGAGCAAACGTATCTTCGTGGTAAACGCCCAGAGCGGCAAGGTAGATATCATCGATGCGGCCAACTTAACCGCCAGCCCGGTAGCAGGCAGCGATGCCCTGGTGCTCAATAACCTGCCTAAGCTGGCAGTGCTGGATGTGGCGCAAGATCTTGGCCTGGCTCGTCTTGGCGGCGTCAATAGCCTAGCTATTCATGGCGATTTGCTGGCGGTGGCCATAGAGCGCGGCGATGAGGCGGGTAACAGCAAGCAGGGAATGGGTTATGTTGCCTTCTATCGCATCGATAGCGCCGGTGAAGCCAGCCTTATTCATGGTGTTGAGGTCGGTGCGCTGCCAGACAATGTCGTATTTAGCCATGATGGCAAGCAAGTATTGGCGGCCGGCGAAGGTGAACCCAGCGATGACTACAGCGTCGATCCGCTAGGCACGGTGGCCATCATAGCCGTGACCGATGGCATGCCGGCGACCAGCGCGACCTTACTGGATTTTAGCGACTTTAATCTGGGCGGCGCGCGCGAATCCGAGCTGTCGAGCGACATCAAGATTAACGGCCCTGGTACCAGCCGCGCGCAAGACTTAGAGCCTGAATATATCAGCGTATCGCCAGACGATAAGCTCGCCTATGTCAGCCTGCAGGAAAACAACGCCATCGCGGTGATCGACATTCCAAGCAAAGCGGTCAAGGCCATCTGGCCCCTTGGCTTTAAGGATTTTGGTTTAGCGAAGAATGCGATCGATGCCAGCGACAAGGATGACAGGGTCAATATTCAGGCCTATCCGAGCGTGGTTGGCTTGTATCAGCCCGATACGATTGCCAGCTACCAGTGGCATGGCAGCGACTTTGTGGTGACGGCCAACGAGGGGGACTCTCGCGACTATGGCGGCTTCTCCGAAGAGGCCCGCGCCGGCGACCTCATGCTCGATGCTAACCATCCGCAGTTTGCCGCGGCCCAGGACAAGACGCAACTGGCGCGCCTCAAGGTAACTACCTCAATGGGGGATGAAGATGGTGATGGTGACTTCGACAAGATAGTGGCCTACGGCGGTCGCTCATTCTCTATCTGGGATCAAAACGGTCAGCAGGTGTTTGACAGTGGCAGCGATTTCTCCCGCATCACGGCAGCGCTGCTGGGGATGAACTTCAACAACAATAACGAAGAGAACAAGGGCGACAGCCGCAGCGACGATAAGGGCGCCGAGCCCGAGGCGCTGGCGATTGGTGAGATTGAGGGTAAGCGCTACGCCTTCATCGGCCTGGAGCGCACCTCAGGTTTCATGATCTATGAGATCACTAATCCGTTTGCGGTGAAGTTTGTAGACTATGTGGTCAATCGTGATTTCGAGGTCGGCTTCGAGATTGATGGCAGCGACATCACAGGTTCGCCTGAGGCGGCGGGGGATCTCGGCCCTGAAGGGATGAGCTTTGTGGCCGCGGCCGACAGCCCGAACGGTAAGCCGCTGCTGATCATAGGCAATGAGGTGAGCGGCAGCACCAGCGTGTATCAGCTGTCGCTGCAGTGAAATTCGGCATAGCACGATAAGGAAGGAAAAAGGCGCCCTGAGGGCGCCTTTTTCACATCAGACTAACTCGCTTGCAGTTAGTTCTCTAGCAGGGAAAAGCTCTCACCGCTGTCAAGCCAGGTGGGGTATTTCTTCATGATGGCGGTAAAGGCTGGGCTATCGATATGATTGGCGAGCCATGCGCGCACCTTAGGGTAGGGGGCGTGTTGCCACCAGGTATTATCCACGTGGGCAAACTGGCGCACGAAGGGGAAGATGGCATAGTCGGCGACGGTTGTAACGTCTGCCATCAGCTGGGCGTGTTCGTTCAGCCTGGCTTCCAGCCTGGCGATAAAGCGCTCGCCCTGGGCACGATAGTCTTCTTGCGTCTGCTCTGGATGGCGATCGGCGTACTTATACTTATCCAGCCAGGGCTTAAATTCATTGTCGTTTTCAGTGATCAGCGCCATGGCGGCTTGTTGCAGGTCAGGCTCAAGGCTGAGAAGCAGCGCCGCTGTTTTATCATCTCCCTTCTGATCTCCCTCTTTGGCCTTCTTACCGAGCGCCCATAGCATTATCGACAGGCTCTCGTCGATCACGCTACCATCTTCTAGGATAAGCACAGGTACAGTGCCCTTGGGGCTGGCCGCTAACATGGGCTCGGGCTTATGTTTGAGCACTATCTCTCTGAGCTCCACCTCCTGGCCAGCGAGAAAGAGGCCCAGACGGGCGCGCATGGCATAGGGGCAGCGACGAAACGAATATAATATGGGGTAGGCCATGGGGTCTCCTTGATTGCTGGCGCTATTCTTCATGGCTTTGCGCGAAATCGCAACCCCGAATGGCTTTTCGTCTTATTGAGCAGGCGACCGCGCAAGGGGTAATAAAATACCCTTACTTTTTCTGCCTGTTTGTTTAACTGTGATTTAGGTAGAATTCGCCTCCATTTTGCGCGCTAAGTCACTTATGGTCATGCTTAGGTTGATACTTAGGTTTATTCTCAGCTTCATGCTTGGGTTTATTCTGAGGTTCATACTTAGGTTGTGAGCGCGCCTATCCATGCACTGGGGATTAAGCCTCAGCGAGCAGTTTAAGAGGTTGATATGTCTCAGTTTGTTGTTTGTGCGTTATATAAATTTGTCTCCCTGCCGGCCTTCGAAGCCCTGCAGCAGCCGTTGCTGAAGGAGATGGAATCTTTAGAGATCAAAGGAACTTTGCTGCTGGCCAGCGAAGGGATTAACGGTACGGTCGCCGGTAGTCAGGCGGGGATCGATAGTCTACTGGCCTGGTTAGACGCCCAGCCAGGGCTGGATAATATCGTCTACAAGCTGTCATTCGACGATGAGATGCCTTTCTATCGCACTAAGGTCAAACTGAAGAAAGAGATAGTCACCATGGGGGTCGAAGGCATAGATCCCCGCAAGGTGGTGGGCACTTATGTGAAGCCTAAGGACTGGAACAAGCTGATCTCAGATCCCGAGGTGCTGCTGATTGACACCCGTAACGACTATGAGGTCAACATAGGCACCTTCAAGAATGCGGTTGACCCTAAGACCCAGACCTTCAGAGAGTTTCCCGATTATGTGAAGCAGAATCTGGATCCTAAACAACACAAGAAGGTTGCCATGTTCTGCACCGGTGGCATTCGCTGCGAGAAATCCACCGCCTACCTCAAAGAGCAGGGGTTCGATGAGGTGTATCACTTAGAAGGCGGCGTGCTTAAGTATCTGGAAGAGGTTAAGTCCGAGGAGAGTCTCTGGGAAGGCGAGTGTTTCGTGTTCGACAATCGCGTGTCGGTCAACCATCAGCTGGAAAAGGGACAGTACGACCAGTGTAATGCCTGTCGTCTGCCTATTACCGAAGAAGACAAACAAAGCGAGCATTATGTGCAGGGCGTAAGCTGCCCACACTGCATAGACAAGTTGTCTGACAAGCAGCGCAAGCGTTTCGTCGAGCGTGAGCGTCAGGTGCAACTGGCTAAGTCACGCGGCGAGAGCCATATCGGCAGCGATGTGAAGCAGGTGATCGAGGCGCGCCGTCAGGACAAGGTCGAGCGCAAACAGCGCCAGCACCAGGAAGGCTAACTGGTCGGCGCTGATATCTGCACGATTGTTTGGGCGAAAAGCCAGAACAGCTTCTATACTTAAAGGGCTGCTAGAGATGAGTTGCATCGGGCGACCTGTCTGCTTGATGAGCAGTATTGGCGAGGATGTAGATAGCCTTTCAGTTTTTAGAGTCTGAGCCAATGTATTCAGAGTAAGAAGCAAAGGCGAGTGTTGTGTTATGCAATGCTCGCTTTTTTATTGGCCGCGTTTTGTCTAATGATTCCTGGTGAGTAGAAGAGAAGTCAGTAGCTGCGTTTGAGCTAGTTGCCCTGAACCTCCTACTTATAGGGGGCATATCGTGCGGGGTAAAGTGTGTAGACGTGTTAGGTGCAGACGGCTAACAGCGAACTGGTCCTTTTCCGTTAACCCTGTGTCGGTATTTTCTTCTAAAAAACATCCCATAAAATCCGCTATAATTAATAAATTTCAATTATTTATATTAAGTTCCTACCCTTTCTCCTCGTTTCTCTACCTCTCATATTCTGTTTGTACGCATTTCCCCAAAACTCACCTAATTCATTATTTTTAGGCTTCTAAGTGGGTGAGGGCGCCAGGCGATGCAGACCCTGGATGTAATTTATTTTCATTTCGCCATTTACTTAGCCTGCTAAATAAATATAATACTTAGCATGCTAAGTAATTTGTCGGGTGTCGCTACCTAGCAATGAGGATCAAGATGACTGCAGAAAATCGAGATTGGGCCGAATCGTCCAATGCTGAGCGAGTCGCCAGGCTCGCAAGACTATGGCGCATGGTCGCCGATGCCGAGCTTGCCCCATTGGGCTTGACCCACAGCCGCTGGAGTGTGCTTTGGAAGCTCTATCGCATGGGCCAGCAGACCAGTCAGAAGGATCTTGCAGACGCCCTCGAGATAGAGTTGGCGTCCCTGATGCGCACCCTGAGTCAGCTGGAGCAGCAGGCCCTTATCGAGCGTCACTGCTGCGAGCATGACAAGCGGGTGCGGCGCGTCTCCCTGGCCCAGGCCGGCCTGGATCTGCTGGCCTTCATCCGTCAGCGCATTATCGATCTGCGCGCCGAGCTTTATGAGGGCGTTAGCCCAGAGCAGCTGGAGGCGTTCGAATTTGTGCTCAACCGCATCAGCGAAAACGCCGTAAAGAAATTACACCCCACCGCCACAGATAAAGAGGAAAAGTAGAAAGCATGACACCGGATCAGCAATTTGCCCGTTTAGTTAAGTTTGCCAGCATCGGCTTCATCCTGCTGTTTGGTTATTTCCTGGTGGCCGACCTTAAGATGCCGCTGACCACCCAGGCGATGGCGACGCGCACCATTACCCAGGTTGCGCCTCAGGTGAGTGGCCGAGTAATCTCGGTACAGGTCGCGAATAACCAGAAGGTGCAGCAGGGCGATCTGCTGTTTAGCCTAGATGCCACCCCTTTCTTGCTGGCCCAGGAGCAGGCCGAGTTGGCCCTGGAGCAGGCGAGACAAGATAACGCCGAGTTGGATGCGGCGATTGCCGCCGCGACTGCCGAGGTGAACGCCAAGGAGATCGCCTACGCACTCAAGCAGCGTGAGGCCAAACGTATTCAATCACTCTATGCCAATCAGAGCGTGTCGCAGCAGATGATCGATCAGGCCCAAACTGAGGTGAAAGCCAGTCGCTCACAGTTGCTGGCCGCCAAGGCGCAGCTGGCTAAGGTACAGACCCTGAGGGGCTTACCGGGCGAGGATAACCTCAAGCTGCGTCAGGCCAAGAATCGTCTGTCTCAGGCAACATTGGCCCTGAGTTATACCCAGATCCGCGCCGAACACGATGGTGTGGTCACCAACGTGCAGCTAGCCTCGGGCAACATGGTGAATCAGTCGACGCCCGTCATGGCGCTGCTGCTGGATAATGTGGATGTGATCGCCGATTTTCGTGAGAAGAACCTGCGCCACATCGCCCCAGGCGCGACCGCGCTGGTGGCCTTCGACGGTCGCCCAGGTGAGCTGTTTCAGGCGAGCGTCAGCAGTGTCGATGCCGGTGTGAGTCAGGCCCAGTTCGATGCCAATGGACGTCTTGCGACTCCAACCGAGTCAAATCGTTGGGTGCGAGATGCCCAGCGTTTCCGTCTTCACCTGGAGCTGGCCCCCGATGTGGCCATAACCCTGCCGGCCGGCGCCAAGGCAACCGTGCAGCTTCAGCCAAGCAATGTTGTCTATGAGCTGTTTGCCAAGGTGCAGATCAAGTTCATCAGCCTGCTGCATTACATCTACTAGGGGCGAAGCGTGTTAATTCGTCATCATCCCTTAAGTGCCAACGATCTGCGCCAGTGTCTGCGTATTGCGACTGGCGCCACCTTGGGCTTTCTCAGCTGCAAGGTGCTGGAATTTAACTACGGGGTCTTCTTTACCGTTCTGCCCATGTTGATGCTGGGGATCTTGCCTAAGATGTCGCTGCATGTGGTGCGGCAGGTGATGGCCTCGTCCGCCATCGCCATCATAGAGGTGGCGCTGCTGGCCGAGTATTTGGGCTCGCACCCGATAGTGATGTCTATCGTCGCCTTCATGCTGTTTCTCTACCGCTTTGCCTGCATGTCCCGCGGCAGCCTGTTTCTGTTTGGCGCCACAGGGGTGATTAGCCTGAGCATCATGCTGCACTTTGCCAGCTACCCGGATACAGATGTGACTGAGCTGGCGATCAATAACTTTATGGGTTGTGGCTTTTCCGTGCTTATTGCCTATCTGATGATGTACCTGTTTCCCGACGTCGATGCACGGGCGCCTATGGCAGCTATGCCTAAGGCGCCCCATCGCATGCGTCACGAGGCGCTGATGGGGGCGACTATCGCCACCATCTCCTTCGCCGTGTTTCAGGTGTTTGATCTGCGTGATTCCTTGGCGGCCCAGGCGACGACATTGTTGTTACTCTTTCCCATGCACTGGAACGGCGCCCTGGGTTATGCCAGACGCCGCGCCGTAGGTACCATACTCGGGGTGACCTGTGGCCTCTTGATGCAACTGCTGCTCTATACCTGGGCCCATGAGCTGGTGCTCCTGCTGCCGCTTTTCTGGTTGGTGACCCTGCTGTTCAGTCAGGCTCATGTGACCGAGGCGATGGGCTCTGGGGTGGGATTCGGCGCCATGACCACCATGGGTGCCCTCTATGGTCAAAACCTGACGCCCGCTAACGATCTCATCTACAGCAGCCTCTATCGCGGCGCGAGTATCTTAGGCGCCATAGTGCTTACTCTGATGGCCTGTTACCTGGTGCATCTGCTGCTTAACCGCTTCGAGGCCACCCGTTTCGGCCATTAGTCCTCGGTTTTCTTTGCCGGGGTCTCCTCCTGGTCGCTAACCCGATTTAGCACCCCCTTGAGGAGGTCCATCGGCAGAGGGAAGAGGATGGTCGAATTCTTCTCGCCGGCGATCTCTGTCAGGGTCTGCAGGTAACGCAGCAAGATGGCGTTGGGCGACTTTTTAAGGTTCTGCGCCGCTTCTACCAGCTTGGCCGAGGCCTCCATCTCGCCAGAGGCGTGGATCACCTTAGCGCGACGGATCCGCTCCGCCTCCGCCTGTCTGGCGATGGCGCGCACCATGGTTTCGTTGAGATCCACATGCTTTATTTCCACGTTAGAGACCTTGATCCCCCAGCCGTCGGTGCGGCTGTCGAGGATCGACTGAATGTCGGTGTTGAGCATGTCGCGATTGGCCAGCATCTCATCCAGCTCATGTTGCCCGAGTACAGATCGTAGCGTGGTCTGCGCCAGCTGCGAGGTGGCTTGCAGAAAATCCTCCACATTGATGATCGCCTTCTGGGCATCTATGACCCGAAAGTAGATCACCGCATTGACCTGCACCGAGACGTTGTCGCGGCTGATCACATCCTGAGTCGGCACATCCATCACCACGGTGCGCAGATCCACCCGCACCATCTGTTGCACCAAGGGGATCACTATGATGAGGCCAGGGCCCTTGACCCGGTAGAAGCGCCCCAGCATGAAGATCACCCCGCGTTCATATTCCCGCAGGATCTTGAAGGTGCTGATAAGCAGTGACACCAGCAGGAAGGTGAGGGCGACGAAGAAGAGCTGGGTATTGTAGGCTAAGGCTTGCATATCAACCTCCTAAGGATTGTCTGAATCGGGCAGCGTCGCCGCTGGGGTGACGATAAGGGTAAGTTTGTCGCGCCCGAGTACGACAACCGTCTCGCCCGTCTGGGTCTGGGTATCTGATCTGGCCTGCCAACACTCGCCACCCAGGGTGACCAGGCCGTACTTCTCGAAGCCTTTTACCACCTTAGCACTGGCGCCGATGAGCAGATCGTCGCCGCTGACGTTGGCGGCCTTGCGCGCCTTCCACAGGCTGGAGAGTACCCAGAGAGAGAAGCCCGACGCGGTAACCGTCACGGCGGCGATAAGCGGCAGTGAGATGGAGAGATCGCCGCCCTCGGCATCGATAAGAAACAGCGAGCCCAGGGCGAAAGCCACGATACCACCCAGGCCCAGAATACCGAAGCTGGGCACCATGGACTCGGCGACGATAAGGGCTATGCCCAGCAGGATAAGTCCAAGCCCGGCGTAGTTGACCGGCAGCAGCTGAAAGGCGTAGAGGGCGACCAGGAGGGCGATACCGCCGGTGACACCGGCAATGCCTATGCCAGGGCTGTAAAACTCCAGCAGCAGACCATAGATACCGATCAACATCAGGATATAGGCGATGTTGGGATCGGTTATGGTGGCGATGACGCGATTGCGCCAGCTTTGTTGACGCGGCGTTAGATTGGCACCGGCCAGGGACAGGCGCTTAGCCTTGCCATCCACCACCACGCTAAAGCCTTCGAGCTTGGCCACCAACTCTTGTGGATCGGCCGCCATCAGGTTGATCACATTCTGGGCCAGCGCCTCATCTGAGGTGAGGGTGGCGGCATCGATAACCGCGCGCTCGGCAAACTCGACGTTACGCCCCCTCAGGTTAGCCAGGGAGCGAATATAGGCCACCGCATCGTTGAGCACCTTGTGGGCCATGGCATCCTTGTTGTCCTTTGGCGTTGACTCGGGACTAGACTGACCCATGCCATCCTTTTGTGCTGCCTTATCTTGTGAGCCAGATTCTTTGGGATCAGAGCCAGAACCGGAACCGGAACCAGAGTCTTGGGGGGAGGAGGGCATGCCCAGCTGCACAGGTGTGGCCGCACCTAGCGTGGTGGCGGGTGCCATGGCGGCGATATGGCAGGCATAGAGCATATAGGTGCCGGCGCTCATGGCTCTTGCGCCCGGCGGGGCTACCAGGCAGGCGATGGGGATCTTGGATGCAAGGATCGCCTGATTGATGCTTCTGAGACTGGTGACCAGCCCCCCGGGGGTATCTAGCACTATCATGATAAGCTCGGGTCGCTGCTCAACCGGCAGGCGATTGGCGTGGTCTATCTGTTCGCTTAGGTATTCGCCTATGGCTGGGCCTATGGCGCCGCTAAACTGCAGCAGGGGAATGGGTTGGGGCGTGGTTTGCGCGGACTCACTGTTTTCCTCCGTCGCCGACACGCTCTTGCCCAGGCTCAGCGCTATTAGCAAGAGCAACGGGATAACACTCAGTGAACGTCGGTTTAAGCTGTGCATAACGACTCCCAATGTCCCTTTAAGTTTAGTCGATTTCCCATGGGCGATATTTGTGTGAGCATTTGTAAGAGCTTTTGTAGGCGCTTGGGTGGTGGGTATTTGAGTCGGCCGCTTGTCTTTTATGGTGAGTGTGTTATTTTGCTCGGCTTTTTCATGGGCGGGAGCGCTTTGCATGTTTGTTGGATTCGATTATGGCAGCGCCAACTGCGCCGTCGGTATTATGGATGGGGAAAGGGTGCAGCTGTTGCCCCTGGCGGGGGACTCTCACTACCTGGTATCGACCCTGTATGCCTTCGACCGTGAGCTGATTGCCGAGGCCGTCTATCAGCAGCTAGCTGGTGAATTGAAGGCCGATTATGCCAAGCTACGCTCGGCGCAGCTGAGCCGCGCCCGTCATGCCCGTCAGGCGCTGGATCTCGACAGTGATGAGCAGGCGGTGTTTGTCGGTGAGCAGGCGGTGGCCCATTATCTTGAGATGCCCGAAGAGGGCTTCTATGTGCGCTCGCCCAAGTCTTTCCTGGGGGCAACCGGTCTGCGAGCGGATCAGATCGCCCTGTTTGAAGATATCGTCACCCTGATGATGATGCATATCAAGAGCTTGGCGGATAAGCAGTTGGGCGCTAAGGGAAGCGCCACCCATGCGGTGATCGGTCGCCCAGTCAACTTTCAGGGCATAGGCGGCGAGGAGAGCAACCGTCAGGCCGAAGCCATCCTAGCGCTGGCGGCTAAACGGGCCGGTTTCATCGAGGTGAGTTTCCTGTTCGAGCCCCTGGCGGCGGGGATGGATTTCGAGGCCAGCCTGACCCAGGACAAGACAGTGCTGGTGGTGGATGTGGGCGGCGGCACCACAGACTGCTCTGTGGTGAAGATGGGGCCGTCTCATATCGCTAAGGCGGATCGTAGCGAGGATTTTCTGGGTCACAGCGGTCAGCGCATCGGCGGTAACGATCTGGATATCGCCCTGGCGATGAAGGCCTTCATGCCCCACCTTGGGCTGGGGTCTCAGATGGTCAATGGCCTGCCTGTGCCCAGCCAACCCTTCTGGAGTGCGGTGGCGGTTAACGACATCAGCGCCCAACGTGACTTTGCCAGCCTGACCAGCCGCAAGATGATAGAGGAACTGATTAAGGATGCCGAGCGGGCAGATCTGTTGTCGCGCCTGCTCAAGGTGCAACGGGATCAGCTCGGCTATCGACTGGTTCGCAGCGCCGAGGGGGCTAAAATTGCCCTGTCAGATGATGCGTTCACCCAGGCGAATCTAGATTATGTCGATGCTGCGCTGGCTGCCGAAGTCGATCAGCAAGGCTTCGTCGATGCGATCGCTCAGCCTGTGGGCTTGATCCAGTCCTTAATGGCTGAGGCAATGGCCAAAGCAACAGATAAGGCGACGGACAAGGCGCAGGCCGATATTATCTATGTCACCGGCGGTACGGCCAAGAGCCCGGCGATTTACCAGAAGATTGCCCAGATGTATCCTGAGACAGAGATAGTGGTCGGTGACCACTTTGGTAGTGTGACGGCCGGACTAACCCGCTGGGCGCAGAAGGTATTTGGCTAACGCAATAAGGTGTTAGGCCGTCAAGGCAATAAGACCACAAAACAACGAGACAACAAGGCAAAAAGGAATGAAGATGAAAGCTTGGATTGGAATCATGTTTGCCACAGCAACAAGTCTGCTGACCGGCTGCGGCGATGATGTGGGCAAGGTGAGCCTGGGGGTCTTTACCACCAAGGATGTGATCATCGAGGCCAGACAAGATCCTAAGATCCCCGGGGTGACCTGTCATATCAGTCGCATCGAGGCAAATCTGGACTTTGCCGATCCGTCGGATATGGGGATCGCCTGTCGTCAGACCGGACCGATTTTGCCTGCGGATCTCGCCAACATCGACAAGAGCCACGGCGGCGAGGTGGTGTTTAAGGCCTCACTGAGTATCTTGTTCAAATCCCTCAAGGTGAGACGCATCTATGACGCCGACAGCCAGACGTTGATCTATCTCTCATACTCCACCAAGGAGACTGATGGCAGCCATAAGCACAGCCTGTCGACCGTGCCCCTGTACGGCACCCAGGCCTGGCAAGCGCCTGCGGCGCAAAACGAAGCGCCAGCGGCTAAGAACTGAGCGCCAGCGGCTAAGAGCTGAGAGCCAGTGGCTAAAAACTGATCGCAAGCAGCGCAAAACGAAGCGCCAGCGACTCACTAGCGTGAATCGGAAAAACCTGCAGGTAATCAAAAAAGGAAAACGCCGTCATCTGACGGCGTTTTTTATGGGTGATCCCCACGCTTATTTAGGCGAGGCGCTAGTCGCTCTGGCCATCCAATACCGCGTTGTAGCGGGCAAAGCCGGCCTCAAGATCTTTGATGAGATCCTCAGGATTTTCCAGGCCTACATGCAGGCGGATTAGCGGCTTGCTGCTGTCCCACTGGGTGGCGGTGCGCAGTTTGTCGATACCGAAGACCCCCAGGATCAGGCTCTCGTATCCGCCCCAGGAGAAGCCCATCTTGAAGTGGTCCATACCTTCGACAAAAGCAGTGATCGCCTTGATATTGCCGCGCTTGAGCACAAACGAGAAGAGGCCGTTTGAGGCGCTGAAATCCCGCTTAAAAAATTCATGCCCAGGGCAGGTGTCGAAGG
Source organism: Shewanella alkalitolerans (assembly GCF_019457575.1). Lineage (NCBI taxonomy): Bacteria > Pseudomonadati > Pseudomonadota > Gammaproteobacteria > Alteromonadales > Shewanellaceae > Shewanella > Shewanella alkalitolerans. The sequence goes on from NZ_CP080422.1 coordinate 2,002,559, forward strand.
CGGGGTGGCGCAGATGATCCACCTCGGGGCGTGTGGCCAGCCAGTTGGCGATCGCTAGGCCATTCTTCTCATGCTGGGCCATGCGTACTCCCAGGGTGCGTAGGCCGCGACTGGCGAGATAGATATCGTCCGCCGAGGTGCATTGGCCCATGAGGTAGCTGTTTTCCCTGAGCTGGTCCCAATGAGCCTGGTTGGCGGTGGCGGTTCCCAGCATCACATCCGAGTGACCGACGATATATTTGGTCGCCGCCTGGATCGAGATATCCACCCCAAGCTCGAAGGGGCGGCAGTTGATGGGTGATGCCCAGGTGTTATCTAGCATGACCACCAGATTGTGGCGATGGGCGATGGCGCTCAGGGTCGGCACATCCTGCACCTCCAGGGTGATGGAACCCGGGGATTCGAGAAACAGCACCTTGGTATTGGGACGGATAAGCGCCTCTATGCCATCACCTATGAGGGGATCATAGTAAGTGGTCTCTATGCCGAAGCCCTTGAGCAGCTTGTCGCACAGATCCCGAGTGGGTTCATAGGCGGTGTCGACCATCAGCAGATGATCGCCAGCCTTGAGAAAGGAGAGCAGGGCGCCTGAGATGGCCGCCGAACCTGAAGGGTAGAGGGCGGTGCCTACGCCGCCTTCGAGTTCGGCGATGGCCGCCTGGAAGGCAAAGTGGGTTGGGGTGCCGCGACGACCATAAAACATCTCGCCGTTGGCGCGGTTCTTGGTGGCATGACGCATATCCTCTATGGTGTCGAAAACCACGGTGGAGGCGCGAAACACCGGCGGGTTGATCACCCCCTTGCTCCATTTCTTGTCGCGGCCGACGCTGACTATCTTGGTCTCTCTTTTCATCCCATACTCTCGTGTTGGCAACTCAATGCAGCCATCTTAACATCTATACGGCTAAATGAAAGTGAGATTTATTGGAGTGGTTTTCCTTTTAGCGTGTAGGCTATTGCGCCTCCAGCGGCAGACGGATATGGATAACCACGCCGGTGGCCTGACCATCCTGCATCTGGTTCTCTGCGCGTATGCTGCCCTTGTGAAAGTCGGTGATCAAGCGGGCGATATAGAGGCCGAGACCCAGGTGAGGCTTGTCCTGCGCCTTCTGGGCGCGCACAGACACCATGGACTCGAAGATCTGCTCGCCCATGTTGGCGGGTAGCGAAGGCCCCAGGTTACTCACGCTCAGCAGCGCCTGACGGCCCTTTGCCTTGAGTGACACCTTAATCGGCGTATCGCTCTGGCTGAACTCGATGGCGTTGGCGATCAGCTTGTCCATCAGCTGGGCGATATACTCGGGCACCCCTCGCATGGTCATGGGCTCCTTGTCTATCTCTAGCTCAAATACCTGATTGGCATAGGTCATCTGATAGCCCTGCATACAACCTGAGATCACCTTGGAGAGGGGGAAGTTGTCCACCTCGGCGTCGGTCAGTGCCTCTTCGAGACGGGTCGCCTCGCTCATGTTGTTGAGGATCATGTTGAGGCGGCTCACCCCTTCGTGGGCGCGATCGACATACTTTTGATGTTGCGGCGGCAGATCCTGGCTGTTGAGGTGCTCGAGTGACGAGCGTACCACGGCGACCGGCGTGCGCAGCTCATGACCGAGGCGCGACGACATGTTCTCCAGATAGTGAGTATATTGGCTCAGTCGGCCGACTATGCTGGAAAAACTACGGCTGAGATCGCCTATCTCGTCGCGCACCTTAGAGCCGACAATCGCCTTTCTGATCCGCCCCTGGCTGTCGATCGCTTGCTCGGCATCGTCCCTCAGCTTACGGATGCGGCTGGAGATGCTGGAGGCGAAGAAGAAGAGCGCTAGTGTGCCCATGCTCATCACGGTCAGGATCACGTTAAACAGCTTCTCCAGCGCCTTGTTGCGCAGGGTGCGGATGCCGTGGGTGGTCTCCTCGGCGATCACCACGCCCATCACGGTTTCGTCGATCCAGATAGGGCTGGCGGCAGCCAGGATCACCGCCTTGCCATCTGGGCTGAGGCGCCAGGTGGAGCCAAATTGACCCGCCAGGGCCTTACGGATATGGCTGCCCTCGAGCACAGTAGAGTCTTTGAGCGAGTCGACGAAATGCTTAGGCGGCGTGGTCAGGATGCGATAGTAGATCGGGTGCAGGAACTGCTGCTTGAAGCGGCCCCAGAAGGTGTCTGGTGTCTGCTCGGTCGCGGTCTGCGCCCACACATTGGTGCTGCTGTAGATGTCGCCGGATTTCGCCAGTACCCGGCCGTGGCGATCCACCACCCAGATCCGCGAGCTGTTGTGGCTCATCCCCTTGATGATGCTCTCGATCTCAGGCGAAGGCACCAGTACCGTCCCCAGCTTGGTGACATCATCCGTGGCCGAGGTGCCGACGATCGCCTCGACGTTACGCGTCTTTCTGTCGTTAACATCGACGATGGCGAAACCCAGCTTACTGCCCACCATCTCCAGCGGCATCCTCAGCTCGATGTTGTAGCCTTTATCTGTCTTCAGCCACTTGCCCTGAATGCGTACCTCTGGAGTAACGGGCTGGGACTTGCGGGGATCGGCGGGCAGCTCGAAGGCGCTGATCCAGCCGTCACGTATGGTGGCGACGATGTAACGGCGAAACTGGCCGTCGGGCGCTAGGGTGGCGATGGCCAGATGATCGTTGTTGTCGATGCGCAGGCTGTTGGTGCCGCGGTAGATCACCTTAGGATCTGTCACCTCGAAATAGCCATAGAGGTAGCCGGCATACTTGCCCACCATATGGGTGAAACTGACGTTGAGAGGTTTGCCATCATCGGCCTTAAACAGCTGGTGATCGGCGCCGTAGGTCACCGCGCGGTGGCGGTTAGAGGCCCATTCGCCCAGCTTGCCATCCAGATGGATAGGGCCGGTTAAGGGGTAGGCGTAGAGATCCCGCCCCTTTTTTACCTGTGACAAGAAGCTTGCCTGCTTGTCGAACAGCTTGGGACGTTCATGCAGGGCGGTGGCTAAGGCTTGAGTGGTGCCTTCAAGAGTCTTTTCCTGGCCGTGGCGCAGGTATTTTTCCATCTCCCACACATATTGATAGCCCAGCCAAGGCAGGCAGAGCAGGAACAGGGAGAGTACGGCGACCTTAGTGCGCAGGCCGATGGGCAGATTAAACATGCTTAGTCTTGGGTATCCCAGCGGTAGCCCATGCCGTAAACGGTATCGATGCAATCGAATTCTGGGTCCTGGCTGATAAATTTCTTACGGATCCGCTTCACGTGGGAGGTGATGGTGCTGTCATCCACATAGATCTTGGCGTCCTGCATCAGCGCCTGACGGCTACGTACATGGCCTGGGCGCTTGGCCAGGGCGTGCACCATCCAAAATTCGGTCACCGTCAGCTCGATAGGCTGCTGCTTCCAGTAGACCTGGATACGGTTGACATCTATGGTCAGGTTGCCGTGCTCTATCATGCCATCTTGCGGATTGGCACCATTTTGGATGTCCGAGCGCCTAAATAGCGCGGCTAGGCGAGCGATCAGATGGGGGAAGCTGACATCCTTGCTCAAATAGTCGTCGGCGCCCAGTCTCAGGCCGCAGACGGTGTCGAAGTCACTGTCTCTGGCGGTCAGAAAGATGATAGGCAGGGTGTTCGACATGGCCCTGAGTGACTGGCACAGGGTAAAGCCGCCATCTATCTCATCTTCCAGGCCGATGTCGATGATTGCTAAGTCAGGCAGACGCGTGTTGAAGGCCTCCATGGCGCTGGGGCGGTTGGCGTACGCCTGCACAAAGTAGCCTTGCTGCTGCAGCACCTCTTTGTAGTTTTCGCGGATAGCCGCCTCATCTTCCACTATTGCAATACGCTTCATGATCCATCCATTACAGCTTAGGGTTTCTGGAGTGTGACTATACAGCAAAATATCTGGGAGAAAAGTGGCTCGGGGTAAAAGCCATTTTCTTGCCACATTTGGTCTGCGCATCGTCATTTTTGCACCCCGGACTTGCCATTTCACTCAGGTTTAATGACCTCATCGACAGGAACCACAGGGTTCTTATTTACCAATCCATGTCAACTTGAGGATTTTCCCATGAAGAAGCAGATCATTGCCGCATTAATCAGTGTTTCGTTATTTGGCAGCTCAATGGCTTTCGCTGCCCCCGCAACTCAAGCGACTCAAAGTACAAACAACAGCTCGGCCGATGAAGAGGCGCTTATCGGTGTGGGCTCAGGCATAGTGCTGGGCGCTGTGGTTGCCGGCCCTGTGGGGGCGATTATAGGCGCCTTCACCGGCGGCATGATAGGTCAGACGGTAGCCAACGACAGCGAGATCAAACAGCAGCAGGCCACGTTAGCCGAACAGGAGAGCCGCATGATGGCGCTCAAGCAGCAAAATGAGGCGCTGCTGACGGTGCAGCAGGAGTATCAAGAGGCCAAGGTGGAACTGGCACAGCTTAGACAGCATCAGGGCACCCGTTTGGAAGAGCTGGCCCTGGGGCTCAACGTCCAGTTTAAGACGGGCTCATCTACCGTCGAGCCGCACTTTCAGAGCCAGCTCAACGAGGTGGCCGATGCCATGGCGATCTCCCCGCAGCTTAAGTTAGATCTCACCGGCTACGCCGATCGCCGCGGCGACAGTAGCTACAACCAGGCGCTGTCTGAGCAGCGTGTGGCCGAGGTGAGAAGCTACCTAGTCTCCAGAGGTGTGGATGAAGCCCGCTTAGATGCCAAGGCCTATGGTGCCAGCGCGCCGGTGAAGGATGAACAGAGCTTCGAAAATGACTTCTTCGATCGCCGCGTCACCATCAAGTTACTGCCTGGCGATACCGCCCTGGCATCTAACTAGATCTCGCACCATGAAGCAACGCGTAAAAGGAGAAGTAAGATGTTGCCACGCCCGCGTCTCAGGATGAACCAGACCGACCTTTGCCCCCCGAGGGGGGCGCTTTTTTCTCGCCAGCGGCTGGTGATCGCCGCCTTGGTGTTCAGCGTCAGCGCGATTGGCTCGACGACGCCAGCCTTTGGGCGCATGGGTCAGCAAGCTGGTGTTAATGTGACGGCAGCCAAATATGGTGAGCAGCTGCACCATTTCGATCTGCCCGCCGCCGATGAGCCCACCTTAGGACAGGGCGTGCTCGAGTATCGCTTAGATGGCGTTCAGCTAACGAGCGAGGTGCCCGCTACGGCGCTTGCCGTGGATACCCAGGTGCAGATGAACATCTCTGGTTGGATCAACCGGGTGTCGGTAAAGCAGGTGTTTGTGAACGACAGCGAGCATTGGCTCAATGGCCGCTATCAATTTCCGCTGCCTCACGATGCGGCGGTCGACAGCCTCAAGCTGCATATCGGTCAGCGGGTGATAGTCGGTGAGATCCAGCCCAAGGCAGTGGCGAGGCAAACCTTTGAACAGGCCAAGGCCAGCGGCAAGAAGGCCAGCCTGGTGAGCCAGCAAAGACCCAACATCTTCACCTCTGAGGTGGCGAACCTGGGGCCCGGCGAGGCACTGGTGGTGGAGATCGCCTATCAACAGCAGGTGCGTTATCAAGATGGCGAGTTTAGTCTGCGATTTCCTACGGCAATCACCCCGAGATACTTTCCTAAGGGGCAGGCTCCAGACTTAGAACAAGCATCAGTTAACGATGCAAAAAGACTTAACGCCCTGAATGAGGGCACGCAGAGCGATGAGCAGAAGCTCTATCTGGATGTGATACTGGATGCTGGCATGGCCATCAGCCGACTGGAGACCCCCTATCATCAGATGCGCCAGACCCAGCTTGGCGGCACTAAGATAGGGCTCAATCTCACTGCCAACCTGAGACCCGATCGCGACTTTCTGCTTAAGTGGCGGCCGCTGCTTGCCGAGCAGCCGAGCGCCGTGATGTTTGCGCAATTAGGCAAGACACATGAGTTCAAGACTCATGAATTCAAGAATGAAGAATCTCTTGCATCTTCACAGGCTCACAATGATCAGGTGGTGAGCGAAGCGAATCACGCAGCCGAGGTGCAAGCGAGTGATAAAGAGGCGAAAGACAGTTATGCCCTAGTGATGCTGATACCGCCCCAGGATAAGGCGAGGGTGCGCCTGCCAAGAGAGCTGACCCTGGTGATCGACACCTCTGGCTCAATGACGGGGGACTCTATCGCCCAGGCCAAGTCGGCCATCTTAAACGCCTTAGCCGGCCTTGGCAGCCAAGATACCTTCAATGTGATCGCCTTTGACAGCAGCGTGCGCAGCCTGTCGCCGGTGGCCTTGTCAGCCACTGCGGCCAATTTGGGCAAGGCCAATCTGTTCGTGCAGAGCCTGGAGGCCGATGGCGGCACAGAGATGGCCCCGGCGCTGCTGCGGGCCTTGAGTCAGCCAGAATCTGGCGTGTCGCCCATCTCTTCGGCCGTAAAACCCGAGCGTTTGAAACAGGTGGTGTTTATCACAGACGGCGCCGTGGGCAACGAGGCCTCGCTGTTTGCGCTGATCGCCGCCAATATCGGCCGACAGCGGCTGTTTACCGTGGGCATAGGCGCGGCGCCTAACGGCTACTTTATGGAGCGCGCGGCCAGGGCGGGACGGGGCACTTACACCTATGTGGGCAAGATAAGCGAGGTGGATGCCAAGATAGGTGAGCTACTTGAGAAGATTGAATCGCCGCAGATCAGCGATGTGACTCTGACCTTGGACGATGGCTCGATTCCCGATTACTGGCCGGTGCAGATAGGCGATCTTTATGCCCATGAGCCGATCATGGTGGCACTGCGACTCACGCCCGCCCAGAGATCGCGCAGCGATGCCCTGATCATCTCGGGCGATCTCGATGGCAAGAACTGGCAGCGCCGCCTGGCCTTGACGGGGGGCGATAAGCCCAGGGGGATAGATCTTATCTGGGCGCGCAATCAGATAGCCAGCCTGCAGCTGAGTAAAAACGCTAAGAATCAGGCGGCGATAAAAGAGAGCGTGACCCGATTAGCGATGGATTACCACTTGGTCAGCCCATACACCAGCCTGGTGGCGGTGGATAGGACGCCATCACGCCCCGAGGCTATGGATGCCATGGAACTGTTTAAACCGGCTCCTATGCCGATGCAAAATCAGTGGCCGCAGACCGCCACCGAGAGTCGTCTCTACTTGGCACTGGGCGCCATGATGCTGCTCCTGATCGGCGCCTATTGGGTGAGTTATCTGCCTTGTCTGCGCGGGCTTTGGCGCAGACGCTTGGAGGCCTGATGATGAATCGTCGCAGACGCCTGGGACTCAGGCATGTTTTGCTTCTGACCGCCTTGATGGCGGCAATGACACTGATCTTTAAAGGAGGCTATATGCAAGCCAAGGCACATTTTGCCCAGTTTCTGATCGAGCGGGCATGGGACAGAACCTTAGCGGATCGCCAGCAACATAAGCCCTGGAGCTGGGCCGATACCTATCCGATCGCCAAGCTGCACTTTGAGGACGAAAAGGGGAGGCGCCGCGGCGCGCCGCTGTATGTGCTGGCAGGCGCCTCCGGGCGCAATCTGGCTTTCGGACCCGCCGCCATCCTGGCGGATAATCAGATCAATCATTGGGGTAACACGGTTATCGCCGGTCACAGGGATACCCATTTCGCCAGGCTCGAGGGGATCTATCCGGGTCAGGTGATCACCCTGCAGGATGCCTCGGCCGAGACGATGAGTTATCGGGTGCTGGGCACTAAGGTGGTGGATGAGCAAGATACGGCGCTGCTGGCTCAGGAAGATGCACTGCGTCTGACCTTAGTCACCTGTTATCCCTTCGACAGCCTGGGCGGCCAGAGTCGTCAGCGTTTCGTGGTGATCGCCGAGCCCATGCTTAGTGAGGGGGCAGGAGCGAATGGGGGGGAGAAGGCTGTAGCGACGCGTCTGCCCGCATCGCCGGATACGCCGACTATCTCTGAGGAAACTGAGCTATCTAATGTACCTCAGTCGCCTCAGGGATATCAGTCACCTCAGTTACGTCAGCAATTGGGGCGACTTCAATCTTAGCGTCTAGCGTTCACAGGTTGGCCTTTAGCGCTCACAGATTAGCGATTAGCGCTCAAAGATTAGGGATCAGTGCTCATCGAATAGGGATCAGAGCGGCATCACCCGATTTCGGCCCAGGCGTTTGGCGTCGTAGAGAAAGCCATCTGTGCGCTCGATGAGTGACTCGAAGGTGTCTTTTGCCTGCCATTCGCTCACCCCAAACGAGGCGCTGATCTTATCGATCGTCTGATTCTTGCGTCTGTCCTTGAGGGAGATCTTCTCAAGTGTGCGGCGCATGGCGTCGGCCAGATGGCGCGCCTTGCGCTGATGGCTGTTTGTCACGATTAAGGCGAACTCTTCGCCGCCATAGCGGTAGAGCTTGACTCCGTCGCGGCAAGATTCGTTGAGGCGCTTAGCCACCGCCTTTAACACATTGTCGCCGAGATGGTGGCCATAGGTGTCGTTAAAACTCTTGAAATGATCCACATCGGCCAAGATGAGGCAGGTACCTTCTGGAGATTGAGCCAGCAGGCCCTTGAGATCTTGGTCGAAGGCGCGGCGGTTGAGGGCACCTGTGAGGGCGTCATGGTAGACGTCCTGTTCTGAGCGTTTCAGCGCCTCTCTCAGCGCGGCTATCTCTTCCTGGGCCTTGTCGAGTCGGCCGGTAAAATATTCGGTACTTTGGCGAATATCGTCTGACTCCTTCACCAGATCCCGCACCAGTCCCAACACCTTCTCCAGGCTCAGGCCCTCCTCCTCGATGCGATTGAGGCGATTGAAGTTGCTGTCCACCCGCTGCTGAAAGACGGTGGCGTCCTGGTTGGTATCCTTGATCGATTGCGACAGCTCTATGGTCATGGCCTCGAGATTCTGGCGCATGTTGAGCACATTGACCTCGCTGGGATCGGCAATATGTTCGCGGTATAGCAGCTCGGCGGTGACCGGCGGACAGGTGTTGTACTCATTGACTATCCTGTCCATCTTGGTGATGAGTTCTGGATTTTGTTGACCTACGTAGGCGTACCAGAGGGCATAGTTGGTGGGGGTCGTCGGGATCTGATGCTTTAACATCAAGGGGACGGCTCTCTTGAGATTGATTGCGGCTTCGCGCAGCAAATCTTTGCTCATATCGACTCCAGAAAAACGTGGTCTCGTTTGCGCCAAGTAGATCAAGGGGGCGCTAAGTGGTGCAATGTCTTGCCGTTGGCAGATGACGCCCCTTAAGCGGTCGCTAATTAAAGCATAGCCACCAAAGTGACGCCCTGCCTTTCTATACTAGAGAGCCTTAATTAAGACTTTGTTGATTTGGCGCCCATTTTAGCCAATTAGGATCCAGTTTGCTCTGCAGACTAAATACCTGATGCTGACCGATGCGATTTTGCTCTGTGGTCGCCGATTGAGTCGCCACACCTATGCCGCCGGCGATAATGGTCTCAAGGGAGCCGGTTTCTATCTGCGCGCCGGAGAAGAGGCCGAGATCGACCTTGATGCCGGAGAGATCCCAGAACTGACTGCTCTGATTCACCAGGTGGCTATAGTCCTTGGCAATCTGCGCCGTCATCTCTACCTGAGTACCGGTGGGCGAGAGTTGCACCTGTTTGACTTCGCCAATCTTAATGCCGCGGAAGATGATAGGCGTGCCTATCTTGACCGAGCCCAGGTTGTCATCCACCAGGGTGAAGGTGAGGGCATCTTGACTGAGCAGGGTGGGCGATTCGACGCTGCCCATAAAGTCATGCACCTGATTGCCACTCTGGCCCGGTAGCACAGACACATAGGGGCCAGTGATCAGGGTTTCGGCAGCGGTGACGCCGGAAAGCGAGATGTTAGCATCGACGATAAAATATTGGGCGTCGTCGACCAAGAAAGGCGCGGCGTAGTCGCCATAGAGGTAGGCATCCACGCTGACGCTGCGTAAGTCCTGTGACAGCTTGACTCGCTCGACTTCGCCTATCTGGTGGCCCTGATAGCGTATCGGCGCGTGGCTGCTCAGGCGGGTGCTGGCATCGAACACTATGCTGATGGGAGTTGCCTTGGTGCGGGCCAAAGTCTCTGAGCCATAGAGGTGGCTCTGATTGCCGATATCGTCTTGTTCCAGCAGTCCAAGGGAGACGCTACCCTTTAATGCGCCTTCCAGCGGCGCCACGTCAACCTTGACGCCGTTGAGGCTGGCATCGACGCTCAGCGCACTGTTACGCCAGAAGATGGTGCTTGGCTTAACCAGAGAGGCGAACTGCTTGTCGATACCCAGCTCGATGGCAAAGTCTTCGCTGCTGGCGCGCCAGTTGACTCCCTGCACCTCACCGATCTGCATCTTCTTGTAGTAGATGGGGGAGTGGGCGGCGAGTCCGGCACCATCTGGGCTGCCAAGCACTATCTTGAGACGATTCTGCTTGGCGAGATAGCCTTCTGCCTGCTTAGTGTTGGCAAACAGCGGCAGCGATTGGCTAGGATTAGCGGTCTTCTTGCTGCGGCCCTGCACCAGGCTGATGGCGCCCTTGGTGAGCGTGGTCAGATCCCTCGTGTTTACGCTCACGCCATCAAGTGAAGCGTCGATGGCCAGAGCAGACTCGGCAACGAAGTAGCTCCCCTGATGGATAAGCTTGGCAAACTCTGGCCAGATCTGGATGCGGTAGGCAAGACCCGAATAGTCAGGCTTAAACTCGACGTTATCTACCTGACCTATGGGCAGCTGCTTAAAGCGCACTTCGGCGCCGGCGTTGATCCCCGGGTTCTCCTCGGCGCTTAGGCTTAGCATGAGTGGCGTTTGTGAGTGCTTTGGCGCCTTGGCCAGCAGCGGATAGCTGGTCTGGTGCTCGCCGCTGCCGGGTAGAAAGGCCACCACATTACCGGTCACCAAACGGCTGGCATGCTTGATGCCGCTGAGGGAAAGATCAGCGCCCTCTAGCCAGAATTGGCTGTCTGTGCCTAATAGCTCGGCATATTGGGTGGCGATGCTGGCATCGAAGCTGACGCCCGCTTCAGTCAGGTGAGTCTGGGTGATCTGGCCGATACTGATGCCGCGATAGACGATGTCGGCGCCCGTGCTCAGGCTATCGGCATCGTTGGCCGTGAGGCTAAAGGTGATGCCACCGAGGGCATGTTCCTTATCTTCGAAGATGGTGAAGGTCTGATTGACGCTGGCTTGTTCGCTGCTGCCCTGGGATGAGAAGCTGACGCCGCCGGCGAGGATGGCCGACAGGCTCTCTGTCTTGACCTTGATGCCTGAGAGCGAGGCGTCCAGCGCCAGGCCAGAGACGTTCCAGAAGCGTGAGTCTTGCTTCACCAGATGGGCATACTTCTTCTCTATATACGCATTGAAGAGGATGCTGTCGTCGTTCACCAGGCGGTAGCTGACTATTTTGCCGACCGGGATCTGACGGTAAAACACCTGAGAGCCCACATCTAATGAGCCGAGGGATGCGCTGGTGAGTTCTATCATCAAACCGTCTGAGCCAGGTGCCACGGGCGGCGCCTGATCTTCGGCGGTAAATTCGTTCTTGTAGTCCCCCTCGCCAGGCTGAATGGCGATATAGTTGCCCGAGAATAGGGCGTCCAGCCCCTCGACGCCGGTGATCGAGGCCTTAGGGGTCACCAGCCAAAACTTGGTTTCATCGCGCAGGAAGGGCGTCGAGCGGTAGTCCATCAGCAGATCTACGTAAACGCCCTGGAGCTGGTCGTCGATACTGATATCTACCACCTTACCCACGGTGAGGCCCTGGTATCTGACCAGCGTCTTACCCACGTCGATCCCCGTGGCGCTGGGGAAATGAATGCGCACCTCGACGCCGGATTCGCGAATACTCTTGATGCCCAGCCAAGCACCGAGTGCCAGGGCGATCAGGGGAAGTAGCCAGATGGGAGAGAAGAGTTTTTTCTTAACGACTTTTGGTGTTTCAATTTGTGTCATCTTTCGATTCCAATCGGTCCCAGAGTAAACGCGTGTCTAATACTTTTGCCGCCAGCTGTGTCAGCAGGATCACCAAGGCGAAGGCGGTGGCCGCCGGTGCCGGTTTGGCATCCCAAATCTGTCCCATGTTTATGAGCGCCGCGGTAATGGAGATCACAAACAGATCCAGCATGGACCAGCGGCCTATCCATTCGATGATATGAAAGCCGGCCATGAGTGTCTTTTTCGAGATCGGCAGGCGATAGCTGATCGCCGTCAGATAGAGCGCCAGCCCAAAAATCTTCAACATAGGCACTAAGATACTGGCGGTAAACAGAATAATGGCAATAGGTAATAGGTCTAGGTGCACCAGATGATTGATGCCGCTGAAGATGGTGTCCTGGCGTACCTGCCCCTGACTTGTCATGATAGTGATGGGGTAGAGGTTGGCCGGAAACAGCAAGATGGCGGCGGTGATCAGTAGCGCCCAGCTCTTCTGTACGCTGGTGCGATCCCGGCTCTGCACCGCTTGTCCGCAGCGCGGACAGTTACCCTGCTCGAGATGGCAGAGGAACTTGCAGGTAGGGCAGTTGGTCAACCCCAATGATTCGCCCTGGGGAGGCCTGCTGAGCTTACTCATCCAGTACGCCCCACATATGTTCTATGTCATATTCCCGCTGCATGAAGATCACCATGATAAACAGCATGGTGAAACAGAAGGTGCCGATGCCAAAGTAGAGGTCGGTGTAATCTGAGAGCTGAAATACCGAGACGAAGATGCTGATCATATAGATCTCCAGCATGGAGAGCTGGGCCAATAAGCTGTGCTGTTTCAGTAGCTTCTTATAGATGTTGCGAAAGAAGGGCACCTTGAGTCGGTATTTGACGATCAGCACCTGGGTCAGAATCGACAGAATAAGCAGGCCGGGAGCGATCACTGCCGCCACTAACACGGCAATGCCAACCACCCAATAACCCTGTGAGGCAACGGCCATGGCGCCGCCGGCTATGGTGGTGGTGCGAATACTGCCCAGAAAGTGCATCTCAAGCACTGGGAAAAAGTTGGCGGGAAAATAGAGCACCAGCGCCGTGATACACAGGGCCAACATGCCGTTGAGCGAGCAGTAAGGGGTATCATAGAGGTTAGTGTGGCAGCGAGGGCAGAGGGCCCGCACACCCGTTGGCAAAGCGCGTTTTCTCACGACCAGATCGCAAGCACGGCAGAGAACGATACTCTTATCTAACACCTCTGTTTTCATATCTGTTCTGGGGCGCTTCCTGTCATCTAAGGTCATAGCAAGAGTGCTAATTTCTTGATATAGACCAGTAATCTATTGCCTATAAGATATTACTATAGTCAATCTATTGAAATACCTAATAAGTTGGCTCCCAATTCCGGAGCTTATAGTTGCGCAGATTCTAACAGATAAAGTTTGAGACTTGCATAAGAAGTTGTATTTATGAGATTCTACAACTGTATATAAAAACAGTGTGAGGGCGGATATGGCAGTTATAACGAAATTTGTCGTAGTCAGAGAAGGGGTGGAGAAGATGACATTCACATCTAAGAAGGAGGCGGATGCCTACGATAAGATGCTCGATATCGCGGATAATCTTCTTCCTTTTATCGAGCAAGTTGATTTAGGCTTAGATGAAAATGCATTGGAACAACTCTGTTTCTACATGGCAGAACATAAAGATCAGCTCATGGGGCTCTTAAAAGGTGGCGCAGTGACAAAGGCTGCACCGGCTAAGAAACCTGCGAAAAAAGCAGAATCAAAAGCTGAAACGAAAACATAAATTGTTAGGAAATTTGTATGAGTACACCTTGTTATACGACGCTTACCCGTCAAGTTGAAGCCCTGTTTAGCGGCGAAGATAATCTCGTTACTGCGATGGCGAACTTCTCGGCGTTGCTCAACGAGCATCTGGATGATATTAACTGGGTTGGCTTTTATGTGCTGCAAGGTGAACAACTGGTTCTGGGTCCCTTCCAGGGGAAAGTGGCCTGTACCCGCATCCCAATGGGTAAAGGGGTTTGCGGCACCGCGGCCCAGAATAACACCACCCAGCGCATCGCCGATGTCCATGCCTTCGACGGCCACATCGCCTGTGATGCCGCCAGTAACTCGGAAATTGTTATCCCGCTGCGCCGCGAGGGTCAGGTGATCGGCGTGCTCGATATCGATAGCCCCTCATTCTCTCGTTTCGACGAGGCGGATCAATTGGGGCTAGAGTCCTGCGTAAAAAGTCTGGAAAAGGCTTTATTTGCTTAAACTACAACCAATTTTGCATAATTGATGGTCGCTTTCGTCTGGCGCGCCCTTATAATAGGCCGCTTGATGAATTCAAAAACACGCCGTGACATTTTTCATTAGTTGAAATGAATACATGGCGTTTATTGACTGTAATTGATAAGGTATGTTGGATTGTGTGGTCGCCGCCCAGGGGCAAATAAGCGACCCGATGTCTAACCAATATGAACGACACGCCAGTGCCGACGTTAACCCGGCGAGGTGATAGTCCCTTTTAAACTGTGGAAGTAATGATGGAATCAACAGAAAAGTTGACCGACACCAACGCAATTCTTGCGTATTTATATGAAACATTTCCTTTATGCTTTATCGCTGAAGGTGAAACTAAGCCTCTAAAAATAGGATTGTTTCAAGACTTGGCTGAAAGGTTAGCTGATGATTCTAAAGTCAGTAAAACGCAATTAAGAATCGCCTTACGCCGTTACACCAGTAGCTGGCGTTACCTGAAAGGGGTTAAGGCTGGGGCACAGCGTGTCGATCTTGACGGCAACGAGTGTGGCGAGCTGGAACAAGAGCATATCGACCATGCACAGGCTACACTGAAGGAGAGCCAAGAGAAGGCTAAGGCAAAGCGTGCGGCGAAAGCGGCAGCAGAGAAAACAGACAAGTCTGGTCCTAAGCCTGAGAAGAAAGCCTTCAAGAAGCCACTGCCTAAGCGTAGTAGCAAACCAGCGCCTAAAGCGGCTAAGCCACAGGTTGAAGCAAAGGATTTAACCCCGGCAACACTGACTGAGTTGAAACCAAATCAACGCGTGAGTGTCAAACTAGGTAAATCGCCTGTTGCAGGTGTTGTCCTGGACATCAAGAAAGAAGATGTTCAAGTGCAGTTAGATTCAGGATTAACGGTAAAAGTCCCGGTAGAGCATATCCTGTTATAACTGTTCATCGTTTAAAAGGAGTAACTTGTTGATGCGAAAACTCACTCTGGCAGCATCCATTGCCAGCATCTTTGTAGGATTCTCGGCATGGGCACTGACGCCCAGTATTCCATCTAGCGAGTTGCCCTCTCTAACGCAAGAGCCGCAACATAAAGTAGCGAGTAAGCGAGTGACGGGTCTGTTCACTCGCGCCCATTATCATAGATTCGATCTGGACGACGCCTTCTCAGAGCAGGTGTTCGATCGCTATCTTAAGCAGCTCGATTATCGCCGCAATGTCTTACTTCAGAGTGATATCGACAGTTTCAAGCCCTATGCGACCCAATTCGACGACATGTTGAAGAGCGGCGATCTCACTGCCGCCTACAAGATGTTCGATCTGGTGCAGCAGCGCCGCTATGACCGTTTTGCCTACGCCTTATCCCTGCTCGACCAGGAGATGGACTTTAACGTCCCCGGCGACAGTTATCAATACGACAGAGACGATGCCGCCTGGCCAAAAGATGAAGCCGAGCTCAACGAGCTGTGGCGTCAACGGGTCAAGTACGATGCGTTAAACCTCAAGCTGACCGGTAAGAACTGGGATGAAATTGTTAAGGTGCTCGATAAGCGCTACAACAATGCCATCAAGCGTTTGAGCCAGACTAAGAGTGAAGATGTTTTCCAGGGTGTGATGAACGCCTTCTCTCGTAGCGTCGAGCCACACACCAGCTACCTTTCACCGCGCAACGCCGAGCGTTTCCAGATGGAGATGAACCTGAGCCTTGAGGGCATAGGCGCCGTGTTGCAGATGGATGATGACTACACAGTGATTAAGAGCCTGGTTGCTGGCGGCCCTGCGGCCAACAGCGAAAAGCTGGCGCCGGAAGATCGTATCGTGGGTGTCGGCCAGGAAGGTAAAGAGATAGTCGATGTGATCGGCTGGCGACTGGATGATGTGGTCGAGCTGATCAAGGGGCCTAAGGGCAGCAAGGTTGTGCTGCAGATCCTGCCTAAGAAGGGCGGCTCTTCTGCCAAGCCAATCGACGTGACCATAGTCCGTGACAAGATCCGCCTAGAGGATCGCGCCGCGACCTCTGAGGTGATCGAGCCGGAAACCGGTGATTACGCCGGCCGCAAGGTCGGGGTGATTAAGATCCCAGGTTTCTATATGAACCTGTCTCAAGATGTCACCAAAGAGTTGGTTAAGCTAAAAGAGGCCAAGGTTGAAGGTGTGGTCATCGACCTTAGAGGTAATGGTGGCGGCGCATTAACCGAAGCGACACTGCTTACCGGCCTGTTTATCGAGCAGGGCCCGGTGGTACAGATCCGCGATGCTAACGGTAAGGTGTCGCAAAACCGCGACAATGACGGCCGTGTGACCTATTCTGGACCGCTCACCGTGATGGTGGATCGTTACAGTGCTTCGGCATCTGAGATCTTCGCCGCCGCACTGCAAGACTATGATCGCGCGCTTATCGTAGGTGAGTCGACCTTTGGTAAGGGCACAGTGCAGCAGCATAAGAGCCTGGGCCGTATCTATGATATGTACGACAAGCCTATCGGCCATGTGCAATACACCATCGCCAAGTTCTACCGCATCAATGGCGGTAGCACCCAGCTTAAGGGAGTGACGCCAGACATTCCATTCCCGAGTGCACTCGAGCCGGGTGAATACGGCGAAGCCGAGGAGGCCAACGCACTGCCTTGGGATAAGGTGCCAGTGGCTCAGTACGGTACGCTTGGGGATATCACTCCAGAGCTAGTGACTAATCTTGATTCGCGTCACCAGCAACGTATCAAGAAAGACGTTGAATTTGGCTATATCGATCAAGATATTGCCGAGTTCAAGAAGAGTCACAAAGAAACCAGCGTCTCTTTGGTCGAAAAAGAGCGTGTGGCCGAGCGTGAAGCCAACGACGAGAAGCAACTTGCGCGTCTCAACGAACGCCGCGCCGTGGATGGACTCGAAGCACTTAAGTCTCTGGATGACGCCGAAGAAGATGTGAAGGCGCCAGATGCATTTCTCGATGAGACTGTCTATATCACACTGGATCTAGTGGATATGGAAAGAGTGGCTAAAAACCAGGCGAAATAATATTGAGCCAAATTTTTTAAAAACGCGCTATTGGCGCGTTTTTTTATAATCTTTTCAGATGAGGGAATCTTAATGGCACAGGTTAAGGCCAAATATTTAAAAGACTATCGCGCACCGGATTTCACTATTACTCAGGTGGATCTCTCTTTTGTGCTCGATGGTGCCAATACTCAGGTGACTGCGGTCAGCCAGGTGAAGCGTCTAAAAGATGCTGTACACACCCTTGAACTGGACGGTGAAGGCTTAAGCGTTAGCCAGCTGCTGGTCGATGGTAAGGTTCATGATTATCGCGTCACCGAGGGGCAGCTGAGTATCGAAACCGACTTAGCCGACTTTGAACTCACCATAGTGACTAAGCTGGATCCCGAGGCTAACCTGGCGCTGGAAGGCCTATACATGTCAGATGGCGCCTACTGCACTCAGTGTGAGGCGGAAGGATTTAGACGCATCACCTATTTCCTCGATCGCCCCGATGTGCTGGCGATTTACAAGGTGCGCATCGAAGCCGACAAGGCGGCGTTTCCTTATCTTTTGAGCAATGGTAACCGTGTCGATTCGGGCGAACTTGACGGCGGACGTCACTTCGTCTGTTGGGAAGACCCTTTCCCGAAACCTGCGTACCTGTTTGCCTTAGTCGCGGGTGATTTCGATCTGCTGGACGATAGCTTTACCACTAAAAGCGGCCGCGAGGTTGCGCTGCAGGTCTTCGTCGACAAGGGCAACCTGCATAAGGCTCACCACGCCATGGCATCGCTGAAGAAGTCGATGGCCTGGGATGAGAGCCGCTTCGATCTCGAATATGATCTCGATATCTACATGATAGTCGCGGTGGATTTCTTCAACATGGGCGCCATGGAGAATAAGGGCCTGAACGTGTTCAACACTAAATATGTGTTGGCAGATAAAGACTCGGCAACCGATGAAGATTATCACGGCATCGAGTCTGTAGTGGGCCACGAGTATTTCCATAACTGGACGGGTAACCGTGTCACCTGCCGCGACTGGTTCCAGCTGAGTCTGAAAGAGGGCCTGACGGTGTTTCGCGATCAGGAATTCAGCTCAGATGTGGGTTCGCGAGCGGTCAACCGTATCCATGCCATCAAGGTGATCAAAAACCAGCAGTTCGCCGAAGACAGCGGTCCAATGGCCCATGCCATTCGCCCCGAGTCTGTGATCGAGATGAATAACTTCTATACCGTAACCGTCTACAACAAGGGCGCTGAGGTGATCCGCATGATGCACACCCTGCTCGGTGAACAGGGCTTCCAGGCGGGGATGAAGTGTTATTTTGAGCGCCACGACGGTCAGGCGGTGACCTGTGATGATTTCGTCGCGGCGATGGAAGATGCCAGCGGGGTGGATCTGACTCAGTTCAGACGTTGGTATAGCCAGTCGGGTACCCCTGAGCTCTCTGTCGCCGAGTGCTATGACGCCGAAAAACAAGAATATCGTCTGAGCCTGCGCCAGCATACGCCGCCGACGCCGGAGCAGAGTGAGAAGTTACCGCTGCATATCCCGCTCGATCTCGAGCTGCTTGGCAGCGACGGCCGTTCGCTGCTCAGCCAGGTCTTTAGCATCACAGAGGCAGAGCAAGAGTTGGTGTTTAACGGCATGAGCGAGCAGCCTGTGCCGTCATTGCTGCAAAATTTCTCCGCGCCGGTGAGACTCAACTTCGACTATAGCGTAGAGCAACTTATTCACCTGATGCGCTATGCCAGCAGTGAGGTGGCCAAGTGGGAGGCCTCGGCCGCACTCTTTAGCCAGGCGGTTTGGCAAAATGTGGCCCATCTTAAGGCGCAGAAGGCTATGTATGTCGACCCTCGTTTGGTCGATGGGGTGAAAGGCTTACTGCTCGATGAGCAGCTGGATCAGGCATTGCTGGCAGAGGTACTTAGGTTCCCAAGCTTAAATACCCTGGTAGAGCAGGTGACTAGTGTCGATCTCGATGCCCTGGCTGCGGCCCGCGAGTTTATGCTCGAAGAGATCGCCGCTGGTTGTGAAGATGAGCTGCTTGCGCGTTATCGTGAGCTGAGTCTGTTAGACGATGCCGGGGCGAGAGCCCTGAAGAATGCCTGCCTCGGTTTACTGCTGCAAACGTCAGATGCTCATCAAGGCCTGGCTCAGCGCCAATATGAGCAGGCGGGCAACATGACTGATAGCCTGGGCGCTCTGGCCGCGCTCAACCTTGAGCAGTCTGAGCTGCGCGCCAGTCTACTGCAAGACTTTCAGCAGAAGTGGGCCGATACGCCATTGGTGATGGATAAATGGCTGACGCTGGAGGCATGCTGCCCGGGTAAAGATCGCTGTGACGCACTGCGTGAGCTTACCCAGCATAGTGCCTTTAGCTTCGCCAATCCCAACCGGGTACGCTCCTTGATCGGCGCGTTCGCGGCGGCAAACCCTGAGGGGTTCCACCGCATCGACGGCAGTGGTTATCGTTTCCTGACTGAAGCTATCATTAAACTTAATACCTTAAACCCTCAGGTGGCTGCACGTATCATTACGCCGCTGATCCAATTTAAGAAGTTTGATGAACAGCGCCAGCAATTGATGCGCAGTGCTCTGCAGGAGATTTTGGCCTTGCCGGATCTGTCTAAAGACCTTTATGAGAAGGTCTCTAAGGCGCTGGCTTAGTTACTGGCTTAGTTTCTGATTAAGTTACTGGCCTAGTTTCGGACTAAGTTACAGGCTCATTTTCTGGATTAGTTACTGGCTTAGCGGTTAGCGAATCGTTAGGCTGACTTAACGTAAACAGATTGTCTAAGAGAGTAGGGCGAGGTGTATAGCATCTCGCCCCATTTTAGAAAGCAAACTATGATGATATTTACCTTTCCCATGCAGGTGAGTTACCAGGAGTTTCTCAATTATTATCAAGGCAGTATCGATAAGATTGAGGTGAAAGACAGCTCAGGTAAGACTCTCTGGATCCACGCCCGTCACTTCAGACCTTTTCTGACCACCTCAGGTATCAGGGGTTACTTTCGTCTGCAACTCGATGACCAAGGTAAACTGGTTTCTCTGACCCAACTTTAAGATTATTAGAGTATATACTTCAAACGGGCGATTTCGATTCATCAAAGGCTTAGCTTTCGATGATACAAGTTTAATTGCCTGTTTATGCTTGCTTTTTCAACGGGCGTTTTTCATCTGGTACGACTTGTTAGAATAGATTTAAATCGTGTGTTTGAATTTACGTAAGCCCTTTAGCTTAAGTGCACAAATCTCAAGGTAATTTTCTGTTTTTTCGCCTTGCTCATCACCCCCAAATGCTGTAACAATGGTGTTACCTGTACGCTAACAAGATGTTGGCCACCATTCCTATAACAAAGAATCCAGCAGGTTACGGAGAAGAGCTAAAATGAAAAACGTTAAAAATGGCTTTAACAAGTCAGCGCTAGCTTTGGGGATCGTCGCAGCGTTGAGTATTGGAGCGACTACGGGCGTGCAAGCCGTGTCGTTCGATTGGGGAGAAGTTCAAGGTTCGTTCGATTCAACATTCAGTGCCGGTGCAAGTTGGCGTGTTGAGGAGCGAGACTGGGATAATCAGATCGGTAAGGTGAATCACCCGCGCTTTGACTGGTCAAACTATACCGCATTCGGTAACACCAAATATACTTCGGCCGAGATTTGGGCTCAGCCGGGTTCCTACTCGAGTAATGGTGACTTGAGTAACATGCTCTACTCTCAGGGTGACGTAACCTCTATGGTGTTCAAGGGATTGCATGAACTGTCACTCAAATATAAGAATTTCGGTCTGTTTGCCCGTGGCATGTATTTCTACGACCAGAAGGCCAATAACGGCAGCTATGGTTATAGCGATCCGATAACCGGCAAAGAGTATGACCCTTGCGCCGACTCCGAAGCTTCTAAGGTACAGTGTAAAGATGTGCGCCTGTTAGATGCCTTCATCTATGGCGATTTCGATCTTAATGATGGTGCCAACCCACTTAGCGTTCGTATCGGTAACCAGGTGGTCTCTTGGGGTGAAAGCACCCTGATCCCGCACGGTATTGGTGTCATCAACCCGGTGGATCTTAACATTCTCAATGCGCCGGGCGCCGAGCTTAAAGAAGCCTTCAGACCTCAGGGGATGATCTGGGCGTCACTGGGTGTGACGGAATCGCTCTCGGTTGAAGCCTTCTATCAATATGATTGGGAACCAGTTTGGGTGCCGACTCCGGGCTCTTACTTCTCAACCAATGATTTCGCCGGCTATGGCGGCTATTCGCAAAATGCGCAGCTGGGCTTCAACGCTAACCCAGATATCAATCTCGACTTCTTGATCGGCGAGTATCAGAAGCTGGCGGCCATGGTGGCATCGGGTCAATATGATGCGGCGACACTGGGTTCATTGGCACTGGCTTATCCGACTAAGGTGACCCTGATGCAAGATCAGGCGAGCGCCAGCGACTCGGGCCAATACGGTATCAAGCTAGGTTACTATGCGCCAGAGCTAGGGGAAACCGAGTTTGGTTTCTACTATATGAACTATCATAGCCGTCGCCCGCTGATCAGCGGCACCGCGGCTAACTTTACCCAGGAAGCGATTGGTAAAGATTTAGCGACTCTGGCAGCCCTAGGGGCAACTGGTGGTACGGTCGATCGTCAGACACTGCTGGGTCTAGAGACCTTCTCTAAGGCACAGATCGAATACCCAGAAGATATCAAGCTCTATGGCTTTAGCTTCAATACCCTGATTGGCGACACTTCTGTGGCCGGTGAGATAGCTCACCGTCAAGATGAGCCGCTACAGATAGATGACGTGGAACTCCTGTTTGCCGCCATGCCACAGCAGCTGGCCAATGCGGGATTGCGTCCAGAATTTGATGGCATCTCTCAGGTGAAAGGCATTGGCTCTGGTGAAGCGGCCGAGGGTTATATCCGCCGTGATACGACTCAGGCACAGGTGACCTTTACCCATCTATTTGGTCCAACCCTGGGTACCGATAACCTAGTCATGCTGGCCGAGGTTGGTGGTGTGTGGATCCACGATATGCCAAGTTTCGATGAGCTGCGTCTCAATGGACCAGGTACTGCGCGCTCTGGCGGCAACCCAAATATGCCTGGCATCATAGAGGCTGTTCACAATGGTCCTGAGACTAACCCTTTCCCAACAGATTTTGCCTGGGGTTATCGTCTGGTGGCCAAGGCCGAATACAACAACCTGTTTGCCGGGGTCAACATGGCGCCGCGCATCATCTTCTCACATGATGTTGACGGGATCACACCCGATCCTATGTTCCTGTTCACCGAAGGTAAGAAGTCCGTCGCTATCGGCGTGAACTTCGATTATCAGAGTCGTTGGGGTGCAGATTTCTCCTACAACTCCTTCTTCGGTGGTGTCGGCACCACGAATCTGATGTCAGATCGTGATTACGTGTCGTTTAACATCAAGTATTCAATCTAATTCACAAGGACAATAAGAATGAAAAAACTAACACTATTGTCGGCAGCTGTGATCGTCGCATTGACCGCGCCAACAGCCTTTGCAAAAGTATCAGAGGCCGAGGCGGCCAAGCTTGGCACCGAACTCACGCCGCTCGGCGGTGAAAAGGCGGGTAACGCAGATGGCTCTATCCCTGCCTGGGATGGTGGCATCACCAAACCTGTTGCGGGTTACGAAAAGGGGATGCATCATCCAGATCCTTTCCCTGGCGATAAGATTGAATTTACCATCACTAATGCCAACAAGGCGCAGTACAAGGATAATCTGACCGAAGGCCTGCTCAAGCTGTTCGATCTCTATCCTGATACCTTCAAGATGAATGTCTATCAGACACGCCGCACCGCCTCTGTGCCGCAGTTTGTCTACGATGCCACTAAGGCCAATGCTTCGCGCGCCGAGTTAGTGGCTGATGGTAACGGTATCTCTGGCGCCTCAATCGGCGTGCCTTTCCCCATCCCACAAAATGGTCTCGAGGCTATCTGGAACCACGTGCTGCGTTTTCGTGGCGTAGATGTGGAAACCGCCCGTAGCCAGGCGGCGCCTACAGCATCTGGTAGCTACACCTTGGTGGAAACTGCCGAAGAGATCCGCTTCGAGTACTCTCGTCCCGAGATGACTCTGGATAAACTAAAAGAGTCGAACACCCTGTTCTACTTTAAGCAGGTGGTGACACAGCCGGCACGTCTGGCGGGTACCGCACTGTTGGTGAAGGAGACCATGGATCAAGAGGCGCTACCGCGTCAGGCCTGGACCTATAACACAGGGCAGCGCCGCGTGCGCAAGGCGCCAAACGTCGCCTTCGATACTCCGGGTACTGTGTCTGATGGTCTGCGCACCACAGACGATTTCGATATGTTCAACGGCTCGCCAGTGCGTTACAACTGGGAACTGCTAGGCAAGAAAGAGATCTACATTCCTTACAACGACTACAAGCTGCACTCAGATAAGCTCAAGTATGAGCAGATCCTAAAACCTGGCCATATCAACCCAGATTATGTGCGTTGGGAGAAACACCGCGTGTGGGTGGTCAAGGCTCAACTGAAGGAAGGGATGCGTCATATCTACAAGACTCGCGTCTTCTATCTAGATGAGGATTCTTGGCAAGTGTCTATGGCGGATATGTACGACAACCGCGATGAGCTTTATCGCGTCGCCGTGGCACACGCCATCAACTACTACGAAGTGCCGACTCACTGGACCACACTCGAAGTGATCCACGATCTACAATCTCGTCGTTACCTGGCTATGGGTCTGGACAACGAGGGTCGTATGTATAACTTCGATGCCAAGTTGAGCGAAGCGAACTTTACCCCAGCGGCATTGAGACGCGCTGGTATTCGTTAAGCGCTTATACCTAGGCACTTATATTTGACTAGGTACTTGTGTATTAAGGACTCGTTCTTTAAAGAGTTAGCGTAGAGGGGCCTGTTGGCCCCTCATTTCACGAAAGGAAGTTTGTATGTGGTTTAGCATGCTTCGGCTTGTCGCTTTATCTTCACTCTGTTTTGTCACTCTCGGCGGGGCCCAAGCGGCAACCGAGGTGACAGGCTCCGATATTCAGCCGCTGGCGACGCACTCCCTGGTATTGGATATCGCCAAGCAGGGCGAGACCATGATTGCCGTAGGCGATCGCGGTCATCTATTCCGTTTTACCGATAGCTGGCAGCAGGTGAGTTCACCGAGCCGTGCCTTGCTGACCAAGGCGACCCTATTAACGCCAGAGCTTGGCTGGGCAGTGGGCCATGACGCCACCATCTTGCATACCCAAGACGGCGGTAACAGCTGGGTAGAGCAGATGCGCTCTCCCGAAATTGAAAAGCCGTTTTTGGATGTGCTCTTCTTCGATGCCGAGCATGGTATCGCCATTGGCGCCTATGGTCTCTTCTACCGCACCCAGGATGGCGGTAAGCAGTGGCAGCAAGAGTTTCACACTGAGCTTTTGTATGAAGAAGATCAGGCGTATCTGGATGAGTTAAAGGCTGAAGATGAAAGCCTTTACTTGAAAGAGCGCAGCACCTTACTGCCTCACTTTAATCGCGTGGTGCGCCTGGCCGATGACCGCCTCTTGATGGTGGGCGAACTCGGTTTAGCGGCCCAGTCACAAGACAAGGGCCTCACCTGGCAGCGTATCGACTTTCCCTACGAGGGCTCGCTGTTTAACATCTTAGTGGCTAAACAGGGGATCTATGTGCTCGGCCTTCGCGGTCACCTGTTTAAGAGTGAAGGGGATCTCGAGCAGTGGCAAGAGATTGAGCTGACCACAAAATCTACCCTCAATGGCGGACTAGTGCTGAGTGACGACAAGGTCAGGCTGGTCGGCAACGGCGGCGTGGTGATCGACGTGGCCAGCGATGATAGCGTGACTGTGGTAACGCAGCGTCAGGGGGAAAACCTGGTGGCTATCGGTCAGGATAAGACGGGTACACTGTGGATTGCCGGTACCAAAGGCTTAGTTGCATTACAACAAAAATAATAAGGCCCAGGCATGTTAGATAAATTAGTTAATGGATTAGAATCCTTCCTGTTTCGGCAACGGGCCTATGTGATATTCGCCTTCTTGCTGGCAACTCTGTTTCTCGGCTTCCAAGCCAGCCATCTGAAGATGGATGCGGCGTTCGTTAAGAACATTCCGCTTAACCATAGCTATATGCAGACCTATCTGAAGCATCAGAAGCAGTTTGGCGGCGCCAATAGCATCATGGTGGCGGTGGAAGACAGCAGTGGCAACATCTTCAACCCCAACTTCTTCGATACCCTAAAACAGGTACACGATCAGCTGTTCTTCATCCCAGGCGTCGATCGCGCCCAGGTGAAGTCGCTCTATTCGCCCTCGACCCGCTTTACCGAGGTGGTGGAAGATGGTTTTGCCGGCGGCCCGGTGATCCCGGCGGATTTCTCGACTACCCCTGCCGGGCTTGAGGTGGTGCGTAGCAACATAGAGAAGGCGGGCATCGTCGGGCGTCTGATCGCCGAGGATTACTCGGCGGCCATGGTGACCGCGCAGCTGATGGACTTCGACCCTCAGACTGGCGAGCCGCTTGATACCCTGGCGTTTGCCAGTCAGCTCGAGAAGGAGCTGCGCGGCCAGTATGAAAACGACAAGATAAAGATCCATATTATTGGCTTTGCCAAGATGGCCGGCGATGTGGCCGAGGGGGCCAAGGGCGTGGTGCTCTTCTTCGCCATTGCTATCTTGGTAACTGCCGTGATGGTGTATCTCTTCTCCCATTCGGTCAAGCTGACCCTGCTGCCTTTGGTGTGTAGCCTGGTAGCTGTGGTTTGGCAGCTCGGTCTGCTTACTGTGGTGGGCTTTGGCCTGGACCCTATGTCGATTCTGATCCCCTTCCTGGTATTTGCCATCGGGGTGAGTCACGGGGTGCAGATGATCAATGCCGTCAGGCGCCGTGTGGGTGAGGGGGAAACCACTAAGGCCGCCGCCGCGCTGGCATTTCGTAGCCTGCTGATCCCTGGTGGGGTAGCGCTGCTCTCCGATACCGTGGGCTTCATGACACTGCTGGCCATCGATATCGGTATCATTCGTGAGCTGGCCATCTCGGCCTCTTTGGGTGTGGCAGTGATCATCCTGACCAACCTGGTGCTACTGCCACTGCTGATCTCCTTTACCGAGGTCAAGGCGCTGCCGACAAAGTCTAACGGTAAGGTGGATGCGCTCTGGCGTAAGCTCTCTAATTTCGCGACCCCTAAGTATGCGGTTATCGTGTTGCTGGCCACCGTAGCCCTCTATGGCGTCGGCCTGCAGCAGGCGAGTAAGATGAAGATCGGCGATCTGCAGGGCGGCGCGCCTGCGCTGCATTTTGACAGCCGCTACAACCAGGACACCTTCTATATTACCGATCACTTCTCCATCACCACAGACGTGATGACGGTGATCGTCGAGGCGTTTCCCGAGGCTTGTACCTATCATGATGTGCTGACCCAGATAGATGAGTTTGAGTGGTTGGTGGCTAATACTCCGGGGGTTGAGTCGACCGCGAGTCTTGCCTCTATTGCTAAGCGGGTCAACGCGGGTTTCAACGAGGGTAACCCTAAGTGGCAGGTGCTGCCTCGCACCACGGCGAGTCTGGTCCAGGCGGTAGGGCAGATTCCGACCACTTCGGGCCTACTGGATGGCAACTGCTCTGTGATGCCTGTGTATCTGTTCCTTAAAGATCATAAGGCGGAGACTATCGAGCAGGTGATCGACAAGGTCAAGACACTGTCGGCCAAGATGGACAGCGACAAGCTCAAGTTTAAGCTGGCTTCAGGCCCGGTTGGTGTGATGGCGGCGACCAACGAGGCGGTGGCCGAGGCGCAACTGCCTATGATGCTCTATGTTTATGGCGCTGTGTTTGTGCTCTGTTTAATCAGCTTCAGATCGATTCGCGCGACCGTGGCGGTGATCCTGCCACTCTATGTGGTATCGACCCTGGCGCAGGCGCTAATGACGCAGCTCGATATCGGTCTGGCGGTGAGTACCCTGCCGGTGATCGCCCTAGGTGTGGGGATAGGTGTGGACTATGGTATCTACATCTTGTCGACCATGGCGGTCAAACTCAGAGATGGCATGCCGGTGCAAACAGCTTATCATCAGGCCCTTATCGAACGGGGCAGCGCGGTGATCTTCACCGGCCTGACACTGGCGATTGGCGTGAGCACCTGGTTCTTCTCGGCACTTAAGTTCCAAATGGACATGGGGATCCTGTTAACTTTCATGTTTTTAGTGAATATGTTGGGTGCAATAATTATTTTGCCTGCGATAGGCGCAGTTTTCTGGCGTAAGCCGCGATAGTGAACTGAAAGAGAGAGCATTAGCTCTCTCTTTTTTTGCATAGTTACGCTCACTTTACGATTGTTTTTTCATCATGCACATCAATAGGGCCGCAAAACCCCGGGGGATGAGGATCTACCACTAAAATAGTTCTCGAAAATTGGCACATTTAGTAATAAACTTCGCGCTATGACTTAGGTCACATAATTAGATTTGGCCTGTCATATGCTCAAGCATCCATAAAATTACAAAAACGCTGCCATAGACCCTAAAGGAAACAGCAACATGGCCTTGAAAGATGCAATGCCTTCAGTACTACTCGAGAACGTAGTCAGCCTAATTCATTCGAAAGTTCCCAATACACAAGCCAAGCAAGTTGAACAGTTCGCAACTTGTATTTATGCCCACATGTCGAAAGATGACTTGCAACACCGCAATGACAGTGATCTTTACGGCGCCGTCCTCAGCCTTTGGAATGCCGCGAACAAGACGCCTGTTGGCGAGACCCATATTCGCGTGTTTAACCCGAGTCAATCTAAGCATGGTTGGAAATCATCCCACTCAATTATCGAGGTGATTCAACCGGATATGCCTTTCCTTGTTGACTCTGTAGGCATGGCGCTTAACCGCATGGGCATCACTACCCATATGATGCTGCACACGCCATTGACCGTGAAGCGTGACCAAGGCGTGATCACAGGTGTTAGCTATAACGACGACAAGGACGAGAGCAACGACAAGGTTGCCGTATTCCTGATCGAAGTCGACAGACTGAGCAGCGATGCCGATATCAAGAGCCTAGAAAAAGAGATTCAATCTGTATTGGGTGACGTGGCTGCTTCGGTCAACGACTGGCAGGCGATGTCGAACAAGCTGAGCGAGACCATCGCCGAGCTGCCTAGCCGTCCGTTCCCGGGTGAGAAGCGTGAGCTAGATGAGGCCATCAACTTCCTGACCTATCTGAACAACCATCATTTCACCCTGCTGGGTTACCGCCGTTACGACCTGCACAAGGTCGAGGGCGATCTTGAGCTGCTGCCGGCTAACGAGACCAGCCTGGGTCTGATGAACGTACCGGGTAAGCCTAAGAGTTCTAAGGGACTCATGCTTTCCAGTCTGTCAGATACCGCACGTAAAGAAGCACTCGACAGCAGTCTGCTTATCCTGACCAAGAGCACTGAGAAGAGCCGTGTTCACCGCCCAGCCTATGTCGACTATATCGGCATCAAACGTTTCGACGAGCAGGGTAATGTTATTGGTGAAGACAGATTCATCGGCCTGTACGCCTCAAACCTGTACAACCGTAGCCCACGTGAGATCCCGCTACTGGCAGAGAAGATCCAGCGCGTACTGGACGACTCTGGCCTGACGCCGCATTCTCACGACTACAAGGCTTTGATGCATATTCTGGAAACCTTGCCGCGTGACGAGATCGTTCAGGCACGGGAATCTGAACTGGCCAGCATGGCTCATGGCGTACTCGAGATGCAAGATCGCGACAAACTCAAGTTGTTTGTGCGCAAGGATGGCTTTGGTCGTTTCCTCTCTTGCCTGGTATACGTCTCTAAAGACAGATACAACACTAAGCTGCGTGAAGATACTCAACGTATTCTGGCGCAACACTTCAACACTAAAGAAGATGTTGAATTTACAACTTATTTCTCTGAGTCTACGCTCGCGCGTACTCACTATATAGTCAAAGTCGATAATAATATTACGGATGTAGATGTGGCTGCCATCGAAAACAATCTAATTGAAGCTGCGCGTTCATGGGAAGACAAGTTAAACACAGCGCTGATCACTGCCCAAGGCGAAGAGTCTGGCAACCGTTTGGTCAAACGTTATGTGAATGCGTTCCCACGCAGCTACAAAGAAGATGTGTTGCCTAGCTCTGCCGTTGTGGATATCGAGCACTTAGAAGCGCTGGATGACGATCACAAGCTTGGCATGCTCTTCTATCAGCCACAGGAAACTGCGCTTAAAGACAACAAGGTGCGCCTGAAACTCTTCCATAAAGATGAGCCAATCCATCTGTCTGATGTATTGCCTATGCTGGAAAACTTCGGCCTGCGCGTGATCAACGAACGTCCATATGAAGTGATGACCGCCGACGGTTCGACCTTCTGGATCCTTGACTTCTTGATGACGGTACAAGGCGCTGCGGTTGATAACCTGGCCGACAGCCAAGATAGATTCCAGACAGCCCTGTCTCAGGTATGGCGTAAAGAGCTTGAAGATGACGGCTTTAACCGTCTGGTATTGGCGACGGGTCTGTCTGGCCGCGAAGTGTCAGTGCTACGTGCCTATGCTAAGTATATGCGTCAGATCGATGCCACCTTCAGTCAGGCCTACATCGAAGAGACCTTTAGCAGCTACCCACAGATCGCCGATCTGCTGGTGAAGATGTTTATCCGTAAGTTCAACCCTAAGCTAAAGACCCGTACTCTGGCTAAGTTTGTTGAACAGATCGATATGCGTCTGGAAGATGTGTCTAGCCTGGATGACGACCGTATCATTCGTCGTTACCTGGATCTGATCAACGCCACGCTGCGTACCAACTTCTATCAGGTGCTGCCAGACGGTAGCAACAAGCCATACGTGTCATTCAAGTTCTCTCCTGAGGAGATCCCTGAGATGCCACGTCCGCTGCCTAAGTTTGAGATCTTCGTCTACTCGCCAAGGGTAGAGGGTGTTCACCTGCGTGGTGGCAAGGTTGCCCGCGGTGGTCTGCGCTGGTCTGACCGTCGTGAAGACTTCCGTACCGAGGTACTGGGTCTGGTAAAAGCTCAGCAGGTGAAGAACACAGTTATCGTACCTGTGGGCGCCAAGGGTGGTTTCGTCTGTAAGCAACTGCCGACCGAAGGTGGCCGCGATGCCTTCTTCACCGAAGGCCAAGAGTGTTACCGCCTGTTTATCCGCGGTCTGCTGGATATCTCTGACAACATCGTCGAAGGCGAAATCGTGCCTCCAGCAAACGTGGTTCGTCACGATGAGGACGATCCATATCTGGTTGTGGCGGCCGACAAAGGTACCGCGACCTTCTCTGATATCGCTAACGCTATCTCTGAAGAGTATGGCTTCTGGCTAGGTGATGCCTTCGCATCCGGTGGTAGTAACGGTTACGACCATAAGAAGATGGGTATCACGGCGCGCGGCGCGTGGGAATCGGTTAAGCGTCACTTCCGCGAAATCGGCGTTGACTGTCAGACCACAGATTTCACCTGTTTGGCGATCGGTGATATGGCCGGTGACGTATTCGGTAACGGTATGCTGCTTTCTGAGCACACACGTCTGGTGACGGCATTTAACCATATGCATATCTTCATCGACCCGAATCCGGATGCGGCTAGCAGCTATAAAGAGCGTGCGCGTCTGTTCGAGATGCCGCGTTCAAGCTGGGAAGATTACAATAAAGATTTGATCTCTAAGGGCGGTGGAATATTCCTGCGCTCGGCCAAGTCGATCACCCTGACGCCAGAAATGAAGAAGATGCTGGATACCAAGAAAGCATCTATGACACCAAACGAGCTGCTTAAAGAGCTGCTGAAGATGAAGGTGGATCTGATCTGGAACGGTGGTATCGGTACCTACATCAAGGCGACCAGCGAGACGCACGCCGAGGTGGGTGACCGCGCCAACGACGCACTGCGCGTCAACGGTAACGAGGTTCAGGCCCGTATCATAGGCGAGGGTGGTAACTTAGGTTGTACCCAGCTGGGTCGTATCGAATACGCCGCCAACGGTGGTCGCATGAACACCGACTTCGTGGATAACGTGGGTGGTGTGGATTGTTCGGATAACGAAGTGAACATCAAGATCTTGCTGAACGCCATGGTGGCCGAAGGTGAGATGACGGTGAAACAGCGTAACCGTCTGCTGGTTGAGATGACTGACGAAGTCAGCCGCATCGTACTGCAAGACTGTAAGGATCAGACCCGTACCATCTCTGTGACTCAGGTGCGTGGCGCCGAGCAGTTGAAAGAGCAGATCCGCTTCATCCATTATCTGGAGAAGGAAGACAAGCTAGACAGAGCACTCGAGTTCCTGCCGAGTGATGATGAGCTGGCTGAGCGTTTGGCGAACGGTAAGTCACTGACTCGCCCTGAGCTGTCGGTACTGGTGGCTTACGCCAAGATGGTATTGAAAGAGCAACTGCTCACGCCGGAAATTACCGACGATTCTTTCCTGAGTCAGCTGCTTATCGAATACTTCCCTCGTCAGCTACAGGAGAAGTACAGCGAGCGTATGGTTACCCATCCGCTGCGCGCCGAAATCATTGCCACCTCTTTGGCCAACGAGTTGGTTAACGACATGGGCTTGAATTTTGTTCAGCGTATGCAAGATGAGACAGGTGCCTCAGTCGCCGAAGCCGCTATCTGCTACACTATGGCTCGTGAAGTATTTGGTTTAGCTGAATTAACTAAATCGATCACGGCGCTAAACGGTGTGGTACCCGCTGTGGTTCAGGGTGAGATGCTGCATCAGTTGCGTCGTAATCTACGCCGCGCGTGTCGTTGGTTCTTACGTCATCGTAACCGTAACCAAAGCATCGAGCAGGTTGTGGCCTTCTTTAGCCCAGTGTTCCAGGAACTTCGTCAGAACGTTCATCAGTATTTGGTGGAAGATGAAGTTAACGGCATCCGCGCCGAGATTGCAGCGCTGGTGAAAGAAGGAGTACCAGAGCAGGTGGCGACCGATGTCGTCAACATGAGCACATTGTTCTCTGCACTGGATATCTCACAAATTGCCGAGTTGGAAGACAAGCCAGTGGCCTTGGTTGCCGAGACCTACTACAAGTTAGGTGCTCGTATCGACCTGCACTGGTTCCTCGAGCAGATCAGTGCCCAGCCTGTGGCTAACCACTGGCAGGCGCTGGCGAGAGCGGCATTTAGGGAAGAACTCGATTGGCAGCAACGTTCACTGAGTTCAGTAGTGTTACGTACCTGCCCATCAGTTTGCGACGCTGACGCCATTATCGATCAGTGGGTCGAATCCAATCAGGGCTTATTGGAGAGATGGTTCCACATGCTTGCAGACTTTAAGACCTCGCAGACCCATGAGTTTGCGAAGTTCTCAGTCGCCCTACGTGAGCTGAATCTGTTGATCCTTCATTGCGAAGGTCAATCGTAAAAAATAACAATTAGTCATGAGCCCTGGCAATCGCCGGGGCTTTTTTCGGTCTAGGAGAATGCATGTTTTACAAAATCGCACAGAAAGTGATGTTTCAGATGGATCCAGAGAAGGCCCATAACCTTGCTATAGGCAGTCTGAAGTCTACTGCGAATTCGCCATTAAACTGCTTTTATGCACAGAAGCTGCAAGCGGCCCCTGTCGAGTTTATGGGATTGACCTTTCCAAATCCTGTCGGCTTAGCTGCCGGTATGGACAAGGATGGTGAATGTATCGATGCGTTCCACGCCATGGGATTTGGCCATGTGGAGGTGGGCACGGTTACGCCACGTCCACAGCCTGGTAATGATCAGCCGCGCCTGTTTCGTTTAAAGCCGGCTAAGGCGATTATCAATCGCATGGGCTTTAACAATAAGGGTGTCGATAATCTGGTCGCTAACCTGAAGGCAGCCAAGTCTGGTGCCATGGTTGGGGTGAATATCGGTAAGAACAAGGATACGCCGGTAGAGCAGGGCAAAGAGGATTACCTCATCTGTATGGATAAGGTTTACCCCTATGCAGCCTATATTGCGGTCAATATCTCATCGCCAAACACACCAGGCCTGCGCAGTTTGCAGTATGGCGATCTGCTTGATGATCTATTGGGATCACTAAAAGCTAAGCAGAAAGATCTTGCCGAGCGTCATGGAAAGTATGTGCCGATCGCGCTGAAAATTGCGCCGGATCTTGAGCCAGACGAGATTGAGAAGATTGCCGAGTCGCTCATTCGTAACGAGTTCGATGGTGCTATCGCCACCAACACCACGCTGACCCGCGACGGTGTCAGCGGCTTGGTGAATTCTAATGAAGCCGGTGGCTTAAGCGGTAAGCCGTTGAATTCATTATCAACAAAAGTGATCAAGCAATTAGCTGATTGCCTGAAAGGTCAGGTGCCCATCATAGGGGTTGGTGGTATTAACAGTGCTGCCGATGCGCTCGATAAACTCGATGCGGGTGCAACCATGGTACAAATTTATTCTGGTTTTATTTATCGCGGACCAGAATTAATTAAAGAGATCGTCGATGCTTATCGCGTAAAAAGTAAATAAGATCTTATTTTAGATCTTAAAACGATCGCGCGATCTTATTTGGATCGCGTTTGATCGCGATAACGTGTTGTAATCTATATCATATTTATAATTTTTTTTTGATATTGGATGAAATATCATCTATTATCGAGCTGTATTAAAGTATATAGGTACACGTTATGTTATTAATGCCACAAAGGGATTGGCAATGGATATATAACGATTCGTATGGGGTTTTAAGCGTTTCGTTAGGTTCGGATATGGAATTTCTGACTCCCTATAAAACGAAAGCACTTATTCCTGATGCCCTGGCCACCACGGAATTTAATGTCGAGCACGCCAAATTCTATATAGAGTTTATTGAGCGTATTGGTAAGTCATTAAATATAGCCGACGCGGTGAGGGTACAGTTGGCGCTTAACGCCACGGCTGCACATTTTCTATTAAAACCTCAGATGCCTAAGTCTTGGTTTTTTGAGACATCTGCCGTCTGTGTTTACAGTGAACTAGGCAAGGTGTTCCAGTTGAAATGCCAAGGCGAGGTGGTGCAAGTACTAGTGGTCGAGTCTAACATTCAGGCATCCCTGGTTATGTTGTTATCGCCAGAATTGCATTTGAGCGACAGTAAGGCGATGCGTCAATTCGATTGCATTAAGGTGATGAACGATAGATTGCATCCGCTAAAGGCCAATCGTCAGATAGCCGCGGCTTAATAACGCTAAAAACGAGAATAGATTAATTGGATGGGGAGCGACTGCTCCCCATTTTCATGCCCGCTGCTTGATCTATTTATTTTATTGCGATGATCGAATCTAAATCATTTTTTCGATCCATAGTGTTTTCTCATCTCTTTTTCTTTATTTTTCTTCTTCATTTTCTCGTCTTTGATTAAGCCGCTATGTGCTCATCAAATAGGCACTATTGATTTTATTCATCTGCGCAACACAATGGAGAAAATGAATACTCGCTAACCAATAATGCTTTGCTGTCTATTTTGTGATCACATTTTTTTGGTTGGCGCATTGGGTAGAGGTCTAAAAGAGAGACATATTTAGGCTTGTGAATGTGAGGGGGTAATTACAATTGTAGCGACTTTATTGACTTGGATTTTGATAAATGTTTTTAAGCGTGGTGAAGTAGGTCAGAGGTCTTTGCAAATTACTGATTACTGATTACTGATAGCATTGAGAGTTGAATCTGACGGGTAGCCAAACTGCTTTTTTACATTTGATTAAGATAGGAAAGAGGGGAATTGATTACGTAAGAGATTGGTTGCGGGAGCCGGATTTGAACTGGGCTGCATACCGTCGACGACCTTCGAAGCTCATATCGCGAGTTGAACCAGGCGAGCTACGCTTGAATATATATAAAGGGGGCTAAATCTGAAATTGGTTGCGGGAGCCGGATTTGAACCGTGGACCTTCGCTGCTTGTATAGAGAGTTGAGCCCGACGAGCCGTTTTTCTCTTGGTTAGGGAGCTAATGATAATGGAGAGTTTTTACATAAGAAATTGGTTGCGGGAGCCGGATTTGAACCGACGACCTTCGGGTTATGAGCCCGACGAGCTACCAAGCTGCTCCATCCCGCGTCCGTAAGAAACGCTGTAGTTCTTTTGATTCTTGCTACGAAAGAAATTGGTTGCGGGAGCCGGATTTGAACCGACGACCTTCGGGTTATGAGCCCGACGAGCTACCAAACTGCTCCATCCCGCGTCCGTGAGATACGCTGTAGTTGTTTTGATTCTTGCTACGAAAGAAATTGGTTGCGGGAGCCGGATTTGAACCGACGACCTTCGGGTTATGAGCCCGACGAGCTACCAAGCTGCTCCATCCCGCGTCCGTAAGAAACGCTGTAGTTGTTTTGATTCTTGCTACGAAAGAAATTGGTTGCGGGAGCCGGATTTGAACCGACGACCTTCGGGTTATGAGCCCGACGAGCTACCAAGCTGCTCCATCCCGCGTCCGGATGTTTACTCTAACCCCTGTTGCGCCAACAGCTCAGTTGCTGTGTAGTACTCAGTGCGTCAAAGCGGGGCGAACTATATCGACATGGCGGAGCCAATGCAAGTAACGATTACGAATTTCGCGTCAAGCGTTTATTAATCCGTCAATGTGCTGCCTTATCGATCAAGCCAGGAAATTTTAAACCTTCATTTGGCAGAACTTTTTATCATTTAATCTGAGGACAAGGTATAATGACGGATTGATTTTTGAAGTGTGTCTATCTATCCATGTTGAATTTTTTTGCCGCAGCCCCAAGAGGCTATGAGTACGCCCTGTCGTTGGAACTGGCAGAGCTTGGCGCCGCCGAGATAAAGGAAAGCGTTGCCGGTGTCTATTTCTCTGCGCCCCTTAATCTGGCTTACCGTATAACCCTATGGTCGCGACTCGCCAGCCGTATCATTCTGGTGATCTACAAGGGGCCCTGTGAGAATCCCGAGCAGCTCTATAATGCGGCCTACTGCATCGACTGGCAGACCCATTTCTCCAATAAGAGCAGCTTCAGCATAGATTTTCATGGTGTGGGTGGCTTTATTAAGAACTCACAGTTTGGCGCGCTTAAGATAAAAGATGCGGTCGTCGACCGTTTTCGTGACGATGGCTGCCCACGTCCCGATGTGGCCCGTGTCGATGCCGACTTTAAGATAGATGCTCATTATCGCCGCGGCCAAATTACCTTAGGGATTAACTTCTCTGGGCCTGCACTGCATCAGCGCGGTTATCGCTCCACCACGGGGGAGGCGCCGCTGAAGGAAAATCTGGCGGCAAACATGTTGGTACGTAGTGGCTGGCAACAGGCACCGAAAGATCTACTCGACCCATTCTGCGGTAGCGGCACCATATTGATCGAGGCGGCCATGATGGCCTGCGATATCGCCCCAGCGTTGCAGCGTCGCCGTTTCGGTTTCGAGCATTGGCTACGCCATCAAGAGGCCGATTGGCAGGAGCTGCTCGCTGAGGCCAAGGCTCGCGCCTCTATCGGTACCAAGCGTTGTGAGATAAAGTTTTATGGCTCTGATATCGATTCGCGTCTGGTCGCTTTGGCAAAGCGTAACGCGCAAAACGCTGGCGTTGCTGAGCTTATCGAGTTTTCAGTATCTAACGCCCTCAATGTGACGCCGCCGGTGGAGCAGGGCTATCTGATCACCAACCCGCCTTATGGTGAGCGTCTGGGCAATGTCACTTCGCTGTTGCAGCTCTACTATCAGCTGGGTGATAAACTCAAGGCCGAATTTGGTGGCTGGCAGGTAGCTGTGCTCAACAGCGACATCGAACTCCTCTCGGCCCTTAAGCTGAAAGCCGATAAGCAGATGAAGATGTATAATGGCGCGCTCGAGTGTGCCTTTAACCTCTATACGCTGCATGCCAACAGCACCCGTCGCCTTGACCCTAGCCAGGTGCTGAGCCAGGGCGGTGAGGTGAGCGAGGTCGCCACGGCCTTTAGCAATCGTATCAAGAAGAATCATAAGCAGCTGAGCAAATGGGCTCAGCGCGAGGGGATAGACAGCTATCGCCTCTATGACGCCGATATTCCCGAGTACAATGTAGCGGTAGATATCTATCTGGATCATGTGGTGATCCAGGAGTATTCGGCGCCTAAGTCGATTCCCGAGGCGGTGACTAAGCGTCGTCTGACCGATGTCTTACTGGTGCTGCCGCAGGCCATCGGTGTCGACCCCGATAAGATTATTCTCAAGACTCGTGAGCGTCAGAAGGGCACCAACCAATACCAGAAACTGGATGCCACTAAGCTCGAGCTGGTTACCACAGAGTACGGCGCCAAGTTTAAGCTCAACTTGAAGGACTACCTGGATACAGGTCTCTTCTTAGATCACAGACTAACCCGTAAGCTAGTGGGTGAGAAGTCGAAAGGCAGAGACGTGCTTAACCTGTTTGCCTATACCGGCAGCGCCTCTGTGCACGCCGCCCTGGGGGGTGCCAAGTCGGTGACTACGGTCGATATGTCTAACACTTATCTCAACTGGGCGCAGGACAACTTCGAGTTGAATGGCCTTAAAGGCAAGCAGTATCAGTTTATTCAGGGCGATTGCCTGCAGTGGATAGATGATTGTGACCAACAGTATGATCTGATCTTCATCGATCCACCGACCTTTTCTAACTCCAAGCGCATGGAAGATTCTTTCGATGTGCAGCGCGACCACGTCAAGTTGTTGAGCGCGCTGGTGAAGCTGCTGCGTCCGGGCGGGGAGATACTGTTCTCCAACAACAAGCGCAAATTTAAGATGGATACCGAGGTGCTCAGCGCCCTTGGTTTGTCGATCACTAACCTGGATAAGCAGACGTTACCTCTGGATTACAAGCGTAATCCGCATATTCATAACACCTGGTTGATTCAGCATGCCTAAGACCAGCGGCTATATTCTTTTTCATACCGATGCCTGCCACCTGTGTGAGCAGGCCCAGGCGCTTATCACTGCGCTGAACATCGATTTTGTCTTGCAGGATATCTGCGATGACGAGCAACTGGCGCAGCGCTATGGCGTGCGTATCCCAGTGCTGCTGCGTAGGGCCGATGACGCCGAGTTAGGCTGGCCTTTCGACAGCGAGCAGTTGCAACAATTTACAGGAGCATAAATTGAGTCTGGTTCGTATTAATAACGGCTCATTGGCCTATGGCTACACCCCCTTATTGCAAAACGCCGACTTTACCATAGAGCCGGGCGAGCGCGTCTGTATCGTGGGCCGTAATGGCGCCGGTAAATCGAGCCTGATGAAGGTGATTGGCGGTGAGGTGTTACTCGACGATGGCGAGTTTAACATCGCCACAGATGTTAAAGTCAGCCGCCTGCAACAGGACCCACCCAAGGCTGAGCAGGGCACGGTTTACGCCTATATCTCGGCGGGTTTACAGGAGGTGGGTGAGAAGCTAGAGCGTTATCATCAGCTGTCTCACGATGTTGCCCACGTTGACGCCCAGGAGATGGAGCGCCTGCTTAAGCAGATGGAACGTCTTCAATCGGATCTCGATCATCTCAACGGCTGGCAGCTCGATACCCGCATCAATCAGACCTGTGAACTTCTAGGACTGGACGCCGATGCGAGCCTGGCTAGCCTGTCTGGTGGCTGGCAGCGCAAGGTGGCCCTGGCGCGTGCCCTGGTGAGCGAGCCTGATCTGCTGCTGCTCGACGAGCCGACCAACCACCTGGATATCGACACTATCGAATGGCTGGAAGAGTTTTTGCTTAACTATCGTGGCGCCATCGTCTTTATCAGTCACGACCGTGGCTTCATTCAGCGCATGGCGACCCGTATCGTGGATCTCGACCGCGGTGTGGTGACCTCCTGGCCCGGTGATTACCAGACCTACCTAGACGGCAAGGCAGAATGGCTAAGGGTTGAAGAGGAGAAGAACGCTCAGTTCGATAAGAAGCTGGCCGAAGAGGAAGCCTGGATCCGCCAAGGGATCAAGGCGCGCCGTACCCGCAACGAAGGCCGCGTGCGCGCGCTTAAAGCGCTGCGTATGGAGCGTATGGAACGTATCAATCGTCAGGGCGGCGCTAAGATGGCCGTGGCCGATACCGAGCGCTCGGGTAAGCTGGTATTTGATATCAAAGATCTCAACTACAACCTGCCAGATAAGAACCTGGTAAAGAATTTTACCACCGCTGTGATGCGCGGCGATCGTATCGCCCTTATTGGCCCTAACGGCTGTGGTAAGTCGACCCTGATCAAGCTGTTGATTGGTCAGCTTGCGCCTCAGTCTGGCGAGGTGAAGGTGGGCACTAAGTTAGAAGTGGCCTATTTTGACCAATACCGTGAGGCGCTTGATCCGGAAAAAACCGTTGAAGACAACGTAGGTGAAGGCAAGAAGACGGTCACTATCAATGGTCAGGACAGGCATATCTTAAGCTACCTGCAGGACTTTCTGTTTTCACCCATGCGCGCCCGTACGCCGGTGAAGGCACTGTCCGGTGGGGAGAAGAATCGATTATTGCTGGCGCGCCTGCTGTTAAGGCCGGCAAACCTGATCATTCTCGATGAACCGACAAACGATCTTGATATCGAGACCTTAGAGTTGCTAGAGTCGCTGTTAACCGATTATCAGGGCACCTTGTTATTGGTGAGTCACGATCGTGCCTTTATCGATAACACGGTTACCAGCTCCTGGTGGTTTACCGGTAACGGCGGCTGGAGCGAATATGTCGGCGGCTACCAGGATGCCGTGTCCCAGGGGGCAAAATTTTATTCTGAGGAACCAGTTGCCAAGGACGCTGTCCAACCCAAGGTTGCAGAACCGGTTAAGCGTGAAACCAAGGCGGCCAGTAAAGCAGAGAAGAAACTTTCTTATAAATTACAGAGAGAACTCGATGCCTTGCCTGCCAAGATGGAGCAACTCGAAGCTGAGATCGAAAGCTTGCAGGCAGTTATCAATGAGCCCGATTTTTATACTCAAGCACAAGATCTGGTCAGTAGCCGATTAAATGAATTGGCAGAGCTGGAACAGGAATTAGAAGTGTGTTTCGAACGTTGGGAAGAGCTAGAAGCCCTCAAATAGACGATAGAATAATAGGAAAAGTACATGAAGTTGAAGTTTGATAGAGCCATCTCTTTAGTCGCAGCAGGAGTGATCACCGCGCTGCAGACGGCTCACGCTGCACCTGTCTATGAGATCCAGAACATTCAAGACTATGATCTTAATGGTACCTTAGAGTCGACCATCAACGGCTACGGCATGTTTGTCAATCAGCAAGATAAGATGGTGGGGATCTCTAAGGGTAAGAAGAAGCTCGAGGTTGACGACGAGACAGGCAGTGCTATCGATATCGAAGAAGGTATCCCACCCGAGCAGCGGGTGTCTTATTCAATTAACTTGCCCATCATAGCTAACAACTTTACCTTTGATGCCGATGGCAATGGCGCCAGCGGCAGCTGGATCCCAACCTTCGATTCGGTTTTTGGCACCACACACCCGAAAGATACCGACGCGGATCAGCCTGAGACCATTAACTCGATCAATGCCTATTACTATGGCATTAACAATAATGGCGTCAAGATAGGAAGCTATACCGCTCCAGAGCAGAAAACCGAGTTTACCGGCGAGCGCAACGACAATAACCAAGATCAGGAATATTGGTATTACCGTGAATTTGAGGAGCGTGGCTTCCTCAAGACTGCAGAAGGGACAGATATTGCCTTGGTACCACCCTATACCGTTTACAGCAAAGACGATACCGATGTAGTTGTGGGCGGGGTCTCTGTGGCGGCGGCCATCAATGACAATAACTTGATCACCGGCTATGCGACCACAGATCTGGCTAAGTCGAGTGCATCTCGAATTGACAGTTGTATTGATGGCGAGACCTATCCCGTCGATGTCTGTGTGCAAAATGACCAGTATCCTGATAGCAACAGTGTGCGCCGCATTATTTATCAGACACGCGCTTTTGTGTGGCAGTTTGATGGCACGGATGTTACGCCGACAGAATTACCGCTGGGACTGGAGTCAACCTCTGATAACGTATTTACCGCACAAGGCCTTGGAGTTAATAGCCAAGGTACAGTAGCTGGCCGTTCACATGTCTATCGTAACGACAACAAGGATAAGTTGGCGTTCGATGCCGCCTATTGGAAGAAAGATGCTCAGGGTGATTACCAATATCACTGGGTGAAGATGACTAACGATCAGCTGTACTCTGTTGCCAATGATATCAACGACAATGGCATACTGATCGGTAGCTATCATAGATACATAGAAGGCTATCCACGCGATAAGTTCTTCTATCTGGACACCAACGCCGAAGATCCAACCTTCGTGACACCTAATGACTTCTATAATGTGATGTCTGATCGCAGTTCGCGTCCACGTGATATTAACAACAAAGATCAGGTTGTGGGCGATATTGAAGTGACGGCCGAAAAAGAATTGCCACGCATGAAGGGGGCCTTTCTCTATGACAAGGCGAGCGATGAGTTTAACGTTATCGACGATCTCCTGGTTTGTGAATCTAAGGGTTATGTTAAAGACGATGCCGGCAAGTGGACCCGCAACCAGGTAGAGGTGGTCGACGGTGATGGCAAGACCCTTTACTATGATAGCGAGATCCGCATCGTCGAGGCTAACAGCATTAACGATGATGGCACCATAGTAGGCACCGCCTTCATTCGTAAGCCTTCCTATCAATATGATGAGAAGGGGAATCTGGTGATTGGCGAGAATGGTAAGCCGTTATTTGCACTCAATGCCAATGGTCAGCCGGTAACCGCCTATCTGCCACGTATGGTGGTGCTAAAGCCGACCACATCGGGTACGGCCTGTGAAGTGGAAGAGACAGATAACTCGGGCAATGGTAAATATGAGCGTAAAGGCGCCGCCAGTTTTGCCTGGTTGTTGCTGCTGCCGCTGGTTTGGTTGAGACGTCGTGTTCAGGTCTAAGGGTTGTTAGAACTTATCGAACTAAAAATCGGGGCTTATGCCCCGATTTTTTATTAATAAGGAACTCATGCGTTTAAAAAATAACCCTATCGAAAGGCGAATTTTTGATTGATCTCGTGATGAAAAAGTTCTATTTCTATGGATGAGGCTTCGGCCTTTAGGATTTGAGAACAGAGGATGCTTGCATGAAAAGACAAAAAAGAGATCGTCTCGATAGAGCTTTTTCAAAGGGATTCCAGGCCGGGATAGGTGGCCGCTCGAAGGATAACTGTCCTTATTCTACTTTAGACTCTAAATCACACTGGCTCGGAGGGTGGCGCGAAGGCGTCGATGGCCGTCTCAGCGGCCTGTTCAACAAGTGATTTAGCTGTTTGCCCTCTGTTAAGAGGGCATTTTCGTAAATGAGCTATCGCAAATCGCTTAGAAGCTAGAGGTATCGGTAAAGATACCGACTTTTAAATCCGTCGCCGAATAGATCTCACGTCCATCGACTTCCATTACCGCATCGGCAATACCCATGACCAGCTTTCTGTAGACCTTACGCTTAATGGTCAGCTTGTAGGTAACCTTCTTCGCATCGGGTAGCACCTGGCCGGTAAACTTCACTTCACCAACGCCCAGTGCGCGGCCCTTACCTTCGGCGCCTTCCCAGCCGAGGAAGAAACCGACCAGCTGCCACATGGCGTCTAGGCCCAGACAACCAGGCATCACGGGATCTGTCTCGAAGTGACAGCCGAAGAACCAGAGTGATGGATCGATATCCAGCTCAGCAACAATTTCACCCTTACCAAACTCACCGCCGTCATCGTTGATCTTAGTGATGCGGTCTATCATCAACATGTTGTCGATAGGCAGACGAGGCGAGTTGGCGCCAAATAGGTTACCGTGCCCGCAGGCGACTAATTCTTCTTTACTGAAACTGTTTGCTTTATTCATTGTTAACTTCACTCTAGCAATTTGAGTCGCCAAGGTTAGCTAACACGTGTACGCCAAACAACTCCGATCAGCTAGAAAGTTTCAGTTTATGGAGCAAGTTGGCAAAAAAAGATCGCTCTTCATCGGGGTAACCCGCGAGTCCTTCTAATCGCGCCTGTACCATGCCATACAGGCTTTCCTCGGGGAATTGACCATTATCATCTCGGCTGCCGGCGGGTTTGTTCATCAAGATGGCTACCGCCTGATCCGTATGCTCGACCTGGTACAGGTGAAACTCTTTTGCCTTCACTGCGGCTATCACGGCTGGCGCCAGGTTGAGTTGCTGCACGTTAGATGCTGGGATGATCACTCCTTGAGTGCCCGTGAGTCCTCTACGTTGACACAGGTCGAAGAAGCCTTCGATCTTCTCGTTAACACCGCCAATGGCCTGTACCTGGCCAAACTGATCTATGGCGCCGGTGGCGGCGATACCTTGCTCTATTGGCTGCTCGGCAATGGCCGACATCAGGGCGCAGTACTCTGCCAGTGACGCGCTGTCGCCATCGATCTCCTGGTATGACTGTTCGAATACTATGTTGGCATTAAGATGCAGCGGCGCATCCTTACCGAAGATACGGTAGAGGCAAGAGGTGAGGATCATCAAGCCCTTGGCGTGTATG
Source organism: Shewanella alkalitolerans (assembly GCF_019457575.1). Classification (NCBI taxonomy): domain Bacteria; kingdom Pseudomonadati; phylum Pseudomonadota; class Gammaproteobacteria; order Alteromonadales; family Shewanellaceae; genus Shewanella; species Shewanella alkalitolerans. The sequence goes on from NZ_CP080422.1 coordinate 2,046,035, forward strand.
TTGCCGCCAAGTTCCGATTTACGTTCGATATCGGCCACCTCACCGTCGCCATAGTGCACGGCGGCAGTGATCCGCGCCGGCTCACCATAGGTGTATTCGGCGGCATCCAATACGGTCAGTCCGTTGATCTGACCTATCATGGCACCTTGGGTCGGCAGGTTGATGAAGTTGTCATCGAAGCTCTGGGCTGACAGGCTCTGAGAAGCGTTATGGCGCGTCTGATGGCGGGCGAGGGCTAGGGCGATGTTCTCGCCGTTAAGTTGCTTGCTCTTGCCGTAGAGGGCGGCCTGTACCATGAGCTGACTGATCCCCAGCGTCTCAAGGCTCAGGTGGCGCTGATGCTCTGCCAGGCGGGCACTGTAATTAAACAAAGGCGCCAGCGCCGACTGTTCCAGCGTGAGCTGGTTGGCTTCTGCCAGTTCGACTAGATAGTTGCCATAGTCGAGTTCGCTAAATTCATTGAGATCTATTTCATCCACTAACTCACCCAGTAGGGGAAAGGCCGCAGGAAAGTTACGCTCTTCCAGGTAACTGACGCTATATAAGGTGCTGCTGCCTACCAGGATGATCTTGCTGTGCAGGGGAATTGTCGGCCAGCCAGAGTGCAGCTGGTATTCACCGCGATGGGCAGCCTCCATTACCAGTTCCCACAGGGCTTCGCGTTTCCATAGCGATTCGGCGCAGATAAACAGGTAATCACAGTCGGCCATGGCGCCCGGATGATAGACATTAGGATTGTGGGCATCGAGATGACCTATGAGATCCCGGCGTTTAATGGCGCCGCTCAGATAGCGATAGGGTTTACTCGCGCTGCATAGGCACTCATCACCCGCCTCGGTCTGCCATGCCAGGCTGGCGTCTGGTGCCAGTCGGTTAAGATAGTGGGTCGGTCTGTGTCCCTGATAGTCGACCAGGGCTGAAATGAGGGCGAGCCTATCGATACCGCTCTGATCGGCCAGATACATATGCTGGCCGCAGGCCTTAGCTAATAGGTTGAAGGCATCAAGTGTGCGTTCCTGGCCAAGCAGTCGACTGTGTAAGTTAGGCTTAAGTTGGTCAACCTTAGGTAAGTTAAATTGGGGCGATAAAGCGGCAGCGTCGATGGAATGTGCGATCATTTCTGGGGTGAATTATTGAAACATGGGCTGATGTTAGCACAGTTTGGTGATGGCTCGACTTACTTTCGCGTTAGTTTTGACCTAGTTTCACGATAGTTTTGCGCGAGTTTCAATTTCGTATAGTCAAATGTGGCTGTTTATCTGTCCGCATTCTTGTGGGTGTAAGTGTGGGCGTATGTGTGGACCTATGTGCTGAAGAATATGTAGGCTTAGCTTGGAATTCGACTCCCATAGAGGTTAATGACTTCCTCTCATAAAACATTTTGTCGACAATCAGGTTGTTCAGGTAGCATTTTTAGTTGCTCTTTGAACTGACCACTAAGTCACATCTTCTAGGCATTAACGGCCCGATTCATAAGAGCGATTAGCCCTCTTTATTCAAATCGAATTGCCTGTTTAATGACCGCTTCCTCGTTGGGTTTTGTCAATCGTTCAAATGCAAGGCATTAAGACTTTAGTCGAAATAGACCTCTTTTTGTCGACAATTTTCCGGTTTTAGCTTGAGAAAGTCGATTGTGAAGGCTATATTGTCGACAACTAATTGTTTGACGGCGATCACATTCATCATGACTCGATATAGCCAAACCCCCGTGACAACGGCAGATAAAACCTTTTATCAACTCAGGCAAGACATTGTCGAAGGGGTAATTGCTGCGGGAGCTAAGCTAAGCGAGACAGAATTGTCGACAACCTATGGTGTCAGCCGCGCCGTGATCCGCGAGGCGATCAATCGTCTCGAGTCTTGTCATATCGTCGAGCGTCGGGCCAACGTGGGCGCCAGAGTGGTGGCGCTCAGTGAAGAGGGGCTGCTGGCCCTGTATGAGATCCGCGAGTCCCTCGAAGGTATGGCCGCGCGACTGGCGGCGAAGAACATGAGCGATGAAGAGGTAGCGGAGCTCGAAGCCCTGCTGGTCAGCCATTTTCAAGACGTCAAACAGGGTGAATCCTATTACCAAGAGGCCGGCGATGTGGACTTTCATTACCGCATCATATTGGGCAGCAAGAATAAGCATCTTATCTCTATGTTGTTCGACGGCATCTATCATCTGGTGCGTATGTACCGCGTTCAGCTTGGCATGGCGGGGCCTAGAGTCACCACCGCCTATGACGAACACAGGCATATAGTGCAGGCCATCGCCAATCGCGATCAGGAGCTGGCCGAGATGCTGATGCGTAGACATATCACCTATTCAAGAAACAACATCAGAAACAAACTCTCATCAATTCAGTCATAAGAGGAAGCGAGCATGAGCGCAGGAAAGAAATTCCGTCAGGCCTTGGCCGACAACAAGCCATTGCAGATCGTCGGAACCATTAATGCCTACACGGCCATGATGGCCAAGCAGATCGGTCACAAGGCGATCTATCTCTCTGGTGGCGGGGTAGCCAACGCCTCTTATGGTCTGCCGGATCTGGGGATGACCTCCCTAAACGATGTGATCGTCGACGTGCAGCGCATCACCTCTGCCTGCGATCTGCCGCTGCTGGTGGATATAGACACAGGTTGGGGCGGGGCATTTAACATCGCCAAGACCATCAAAGATATGGAGAAGGCGGGCGCCGCGGCCGTGCACATGGAAGACCAGGTCGCTCAGAAGCGTTGTGGGCACCGTCCTAACAAGGAGATCGTCTCTGTTGAGGAGATGGTGGATCGTATAAAGGCGGCAGTCGATGCGCGCACGGATCCTGACTTCTTCATCATGGCCCGTACCGATGCCTTCGCTCAGGAAGGACTGGAGGCTGCCATCGAACGTGCCAAGGCCTATGTGGCTGCTGGCGCCGATGGCATTTTCGCCGAGGCAGTAAAGACAGAAGAGCATTACCGCGCTTTTGCCGAAGCCCTAGATGTGCCTATTCTGGCCAACATCACAGAGTTTGGTCAGACGGAGCTGTGGAACCGTGAGCAGCTTGGTCAGTGGGGCGCGGCCATGGTGCTCTATCCATTGAGCGCCTTCAGAGCCATGAACAAGGCGGCAGAGAACGTATATCAAACCATTCTGCGCGACGGCGACCAGAAGGCGGTACTCGATACCATGCAGACCCGCATGGAGCTCTATGACTATCTTGGTTATCACGCCTACGAGCAGAAGCTCGACCGCCTGTTTGCCGAAGGTAAGAACAAGTAATACAGCATGGCCCGCCAAGGGCGGGCCAGGTTGACAGCATACCCCCTACAACCTAGATGATGCAGTACTAGGGATAGACAAAAATATAATAGGAAGACGTTATGGTAGATAAAAAATTAGGCGGCGCCGGACTACGTGGACAGAGTGCTGGCGAAACAGCGTTATGTACAGTGGGCAAATCAGGCTCAGGTTTAACCTATTGTGGTTACGATGTGTCGGATCTTGCGGATAATGCCACCTTCGAAGAGGTTGCTTACCTGCTATTTAATGGCGAGTTGCCCAATGCGGCGCAGCTGGATGCCTACAAGAGCGAACTGATGTCGATGCGCGACCTGCCACAGACCCTCAAAGAGGTGCTGCAGCGCATTCCTGCCGATGCCCATCCTATGGATGTGATGCGTACCGGTTGCTCTTTCCTGGGTAACCTAGAGCCAGAGACAGATTTCAGCCAGCAAAACAAGGCGGCCAACCGTCTGCTAGCGGCGTTTCCAGCCATCATGTGCTACTGGTACCGTTTCAGCCATAACGGCGTCGAGATCGACTGCGTGACCGACGAAGACTCGCTAGGCGGTCACTTCCTTAAGCTGCTAAATGGCAAGACGCCATCGGATCAACATCGCCGCGTGATGGACGTATCGCTGATCCTCTACGCAGAGCACGAATTCAACGCATCGACCTTCACCGCACGTGTGTGTGCCTCGACCCTATCTGACATGTTCTCTTGTATCACAGGTGCTATCGGTTCGCTGCGCGGCCCACTGCACGGCGGTGCTAACGAGGCGGCGATGGAGATGATCCAAAAGTTCAGCTCGCCAGAAGATGCCAAGGTGCAGATGGCCGGCATGCTGGAGCGTAAAGAGAAGATCATGGGCTTTGGTCACGCCATCTACCGTGAGTCGGATCCGCGCAACGTGATCATCAAGGCCTGGTCTGAGAAGCTGGCGAAAGAGTTTGGCGATACCTCTCTTTACGATATCTCTGTGGCCTGTGAAGAGTATATGTGGGACACCAAGAAGCTGTTCTGTAACGCCGACTTCTTCCATGCGTCAGCCTATCACTTCATGGGGATCCCAACTAAGTTGTTCACCCCTATCTTCGTCTGCTCGCGCCTGACCGGCTGGGCAGCCCACGTGATGGAGCAGCGCGCCAACAACCGCATCATCAGACCGAGTGCGGACTATATCGGCTCTGCGCCGCGTAAAGTGGTGCCAATCAGCGAAAGATAAGCCTAGATACCAGCCCCTCTGCCTTTCAAGGCTCAGGGGCTGTTTTGGTTTGCTTGCTTCAACTCTTAAATCGTTTGGATGATTTTATGAACTCTTTACATCGTAAACCGCTTCCCGGCAGCGTGCTCGATTACTTTGATACCCGCAGCGCCGTCGAGGCCTTAAGCGCAGGCGCCTATGACAAACTGCCCTATACCGCTAAGGTGCTGGCAGAAAACCTGGTAAGACGCTGCGAGCCCGAACTGCTTAACGACGCCCTGAGTCAGCTCATCGATCGTAAGCGCGATCTCGACTTCCCCTGGTATCCGGCGCGCGTCGTTTGCCACGATATTCTCGGCCAGACGGCACTGGTCGACCTGGCTGGTCTACGTGATGCCATCGCCGAGAAGGGCGGGGATCCGTCCAAGGTTAACCCTGTGGTGCCGACTCAGCTGATCGTGGATCACTCGCTGGCGGTTGAACATGCGGGCTTTGAAAAAGATGCCTTCGAGAAGAACCGTGCCATCGAAGATCGCCGCAACGAAGACAGATTCCACTTCATCAACTGGACCAAGACGGCCTTTAAGAATGTTGATGTGATCCAGCCCGGCAATGGCATCATGCACCAGATCAACCTGGAGAAGATGTCGCCGGTGATCCAGGCCCGTGATGGTGTGGCCTTCCCCGATACGCTTGTGGGTACCGACAGCCATACGCCTCACGTGGATGCGTTGGGCGTTATCGCCATAGGCGTGGGCGGTCTGGAAGCCGAGAACGTCATGCTGGGTCGCCCATCCTACATGCGTCTGCCGGACATCGTCGGTGTTGAGCTGACGGGTAAGCGTCAGAGCGGCATCACGGCCACGGACATCGTGCTGGCTCTGACCGAGTTTTTACGTCAAGAGAAAGTGGTTTCAGCTTATCTCGAGTTCTTCGGTGAAGGCGCCGCGGATCTCACCCTTGGGGATCGCGCCACCATCTCCAACATGACCCCTGAATTTGGCGCCTCGGCGGGTATGTTCTATATCGACCAGCAAACCATCGACTATCTCACCATCACGGGTCGTGATAGCGAGCAGGTCAAGCTGGTGGAAAACTATGCCAAGACCACGGGTCTGTGGGCCGACAGCCTGAAAGATGCTGAGTATGAAAGGGTACTGACCTTCGATCTTTCGAGCGTAGTGCGTAATATCGCCGGTCCTTCTAATCCGCATCGCCGCGTGGCAACCAGCGAGCTCGCCAGTCAAGGCATCGCCGGTGTAGTCGAGCAGGATGAGAAGCTGATGCCAGATGGCGCTGTGATCATCGCCGCCATCACCAGCTGTACCAACACAAGTAACCCAAGAAACGTAATAGCAGCGGGCTTGCTCGCCAAGAAGGCCAACGAGCTTGGCTTAGTGCGTAAGCCCTGGGTGAAAACCTCTTTCGCGCCTGGCTCTAAGGTGGCCGAGCTTTACCTGAAAGATGCAGGGCTTCTGCCTGAGCTTGAGCAACTGGGCTTTGGCATCGTAGGTTTTGCCTGCACCACCTGTAACGGCATGAGCGGGGCTCTTGACCCTGTGATCCAGCAAGAGGTGATCGACAGAGACTTGTATGCTACCGCCGTATTGTCGGGCAACCGTAATTTCGACGGTCGTATCCACCCCTATGCCAAGCAGGCGTTTCTGGCCTCGCCGCCGCTGGTGGTGGCCTATGCCATCGCGGGTACCATCAGATTCGATATCGAGAAAGATATCTTAGGTCATGATGACAAGGGCGAGCCGATTCGCCTCAAGGATATCTGGCCGAGCGATGAAGAGATCGATGCCATCGTCAAGGCGAGCGTTAAGCCGCAGCAGTTTAGGGATATCTACACCCCTATGTTCGACCTGGCGGTGGACTATGGAGAGGATGTGAACCCTCTGTATGATTGGCGTCCACAGAGTACCTATATTCGTCGTCCTCCCTACTGGGAAGGCGCGCTTGCCGGTGAGCGTACCCTGAAGGGCATGCGACCGCTGGCGGTACTTGGGGATAACATCACCACAGATCATCTCTCGCCTTCAAACGCCATTTTGGCCAGTAGCGCCGCCGGCGAATACCTGGCGAAGATGGGTCTGCCCGAGGTGGACTTTAACTCTTATGCGACCCATCGGGGCGACCATCTTACTGCCCAGCGCGCGACCTTTGCTAACCCTAAGCTGATCAATGAGATGGCGTTGGTGGACGGTGAAGTTAAGCAAGGCTCACTGACTCGCCTAGAGCCAGAAGGTGAGGTGATGCGTATGTGGGAGGCGATCGAGACCTATATGGATCGCAAGCAGCCGCTGATCATCATCGCCGGCGCCGACTATGGTCAGGGTTCGTCCCGTGACTGGGCGGCCAAAGGGGTGAGACTGGCTGGGGTTGAGGCGATTGTCGCCGAAGGCTTCGAGCGTATTCACCGTACTAACCTGGTGGGTATGGGTGTACTACCGCTGGAGTTCAAGGCCGGTGAAAACCGTCACACCTATGGCATCGACGGTAGTGAAACCTTCGATGTGATTGGCTCGCCGACACCTAGGGCAGATCTGACGCTGGTGATCACCCGTCAAAACGGTGAGCGTGTCGAGGTGCCTGTGACCTGTCGTCTGGATACCGCCGATGAGGTACTTGTCTATCAGGCAGGCGGTGTGTTGCAGCGCTTCGCGCAGGACTTCCTCGAAGCGAACGCCTAAGGGCAGTCAATAGCGGGTAGGGCGATTATGCCTTGCCCGCTTCTTAAAGGATAAGCCAATGAAACAGATGAAAATTCCGGCAACCTATATGCGCGGCGGCACCAGCAAAGGTGTCTTTTTTGCGTTAAAGGATCTGCCTTTAAATGCCCAGCAGCCGGGCCCGGCCCGAGATGCCTTATTGCTTCGGGTGATCGGCAGTCCAGATCCTTACGGCAAGCAGACAGATGGCATGGGCGGGGCTACATCCAGCACCAGTAAGACGGTGATTCTGGATAAGAGTCTACGCGATGATCATGACGTGGATTACCTCTTCGGTCAGGTGGCCATAGACAAGCCTTTCGTCGATTGGAGCGGTAACTGCGGTAACCTGACCGCGGCGGTGGGGGCCTTCGCCATCACCCAGGGCTTGGTGGATAGCGCGAAGATCCCAGACAACGGCACAGCCGTGGTGAAGATCTGGCAGGCCAATATCAACAAGACCATAATCGCCCATGTGCCTATGGTGGATGGTGAAGTGCAGGAGCTGGGGGATTTCGAGCTCGACGGGGTGACCTTCCCGGCGGCAGAGGTGCTGGTGGAGTTTGTCGACCCGGCCGATGGCGAGGGAGATATGTTCCCTACGGGTAATCTGGTCGACAAGCTGGAGTTGCCGGGCGAACCTGTCTTCGATGCCACCTTTATCAATGCCGGTATCCCTACTATCTTCCTCAAGGCGGAGCAGCTGGGCTACGAGGGGACTGAGCTGCAAGAGGCGATCAACGGCGATGCCGCGGCGCTTGAGCGCTTTGAAACCATTCGCGCCCACGGCGCCTTGCAGATGGGGCTGATTCAGTCTCTCGATGAGGCCGCAGGTCGTCAACACACGCCCAAGATTGCGTTTGTGGCGCCGGCTAAGGCCTATACCTCCTCCAGCGGTAAGCAGATCGCAGCCGATGAGATAGACCTGCATGTGCGGGCGCTGTCTATGGGTAAGCTGCATCATGCCATGATGGGAACCGCGGCGGTAGCCATAGGCACGGCGGCATCGATTCCCGGCACCTTAGTCAATCAGGCGGCCGGCGGGCAGGCCCGTGAGAGCGTGCGTTTCGGTCACCCCTCTGGCACCCTCAAGGTGGGCGCCAAGGCAAGCGAGCAAGATGGTCGCTGGCAGGTCGAAAAAGTCAGCATGAGTCGCAGCGCGCGCGTGCTGATGCAAGGCTGGGTTTGCGTGCCCGAGTCCTTGGGGTAAGACAATATTCACTCAATAAAAAGGATGCCTCGGCATCCTTTTTCGTTTTCAAATGCTAGTGCTTTAGTATGAAGGGCACTGGAGACTCATGCTTGAGTGCTATAATTGTCCCTTAAGCTTCCCAGCGGATAAAAATAGTTCACTTATAATTCATATGCTTAGTTGCACTTAATTTCCGCTTTCTTCTTAACCCCATTTGGGATAAATTACAATCTGTTGCCGACATGCCGTCTATGTGGGCCGAGTATTAGCTGAAGGGTAGATTGAAGTTGATTTCTGTATTTTTAGTTGATGACCATGAGTTAGTAAGAACAGGAATCCGCCGCATCCTAGAGGATGAGCGCGGTATCAAGGTTGTCGGCGAAGCAGGGGATGGCGAATCTGCCGTGCAGTGGTGCCGTAATAACGAGGCTGACGTGATCCTGATGGATATGAATATGCCTGGCATTGGCGGACTCGAGGCGACCCGTAAGATCCTGCGCTATCAGTCCCACGCCAAGATCATCGTCTTAACCATACATACCGAAGATCCTTTCCCGACCAAGGTGATGCAGGCCGGCGCCTCAGGTTATCTGACCAAGGGAGCGACGCCGCCCGAGGTGATACAGGCTATCCGTCAGGTGGCACACGGCCAGCGTTATCTGTCGCCGGAGATTGCCCAGCAGATGGCTCTGAGTCAGTTCAACCAGTCGGAAGAAAATCCGTTTAAGTCCTTGTCTGAGCGCGAACTGCAGATCATGATGATGATCACCAATGGCGAACGTGTGAGTGACATCTCTGAGCAGCTCAATCTGAGCCCCAAGACGGTCAACAGCTATCGTTATCGTTTGTTTGCCAAGCTTGGGATCAGCGGCGATGTCGAGCTGACCCGATTGGCGATCCGCTACAAGATGTTGGATACCGGCCAGTTCTAGTGTTAACCCGCGTGACTTTTATGGCCTCGATGTGACAGATAGCTTTAATGCGACCCAGTTTTTAAAAACCGTTTCCTCCTCTGCCGGCGTTTATCGCATGTACGATGCACTGGGGGTCGTTATCTATGTGGGCAAGGCCAAAGATCTCAAGAAGCGCCTCAGCTCCTATTTCAGACGTAATCTGCCCAACGTCAAGACTCAGGCCTTGGTGTCTCACATCGCCAATATCGATGTGACCCTGACCCCCAGCGAGACCGACGCGCTGATCCTGGAAAATGATTACATCAAGCAGTACATGCCCAGATATAATGTACTGCTTCGAGACGATAAGTCTTATCCCTATATTTTCCTGAGCGGCCATCGTCATCCAAGGCTCGCCTATCACCGCGGGCCTCAGCGGGAGAAGGGGCACTATTTCGGTCCCTATCCCAATGGCGGCGCGGTGCGCGAAAGCCTGCATCTGATGCAGAAGCTGTTTCCTATCCGTCAGTGTGACGATCTTTACTATAAGGCGCGCTCCCGTCCCTGTTTGCAGTATCAGATCGCCCGCTGCAGCGCCCCCTGTGTGGGTAAGATAAGCGATGAAGATTACGCCGAGCAGGTAAAGCTGGCGAGCCTGTTTCTGCGGGGCAAGGACCAACAGGTGATCGCCACCCTGGTGGGCAAGATGGAGCAGGCGGCTATGGATCTCAATTATGAGGATGCCGCCCGTTTTCGTGACCAGATCAGTGCGCTTCGCCGCGTCGCCGAGCAGCAGGAGGTGTCCAGCGACTCAGGCGACATGGATGTGATTGGCGCCTACTACGCCTCGGGCATCGCCTGTTTCCATCTGCTGTTTATTCGGAACGGTAAGATCTTCGGCAGTCGCAGCTATTATCCTAGCGTGCCGGACGAGACTGAGGTCAGCGAGGTGCTGCGCGCCTTCATGTTGCAGTTTTATCTTAATGTCGACAGTCAGCGCACGCTGCCGAGAGAGATAGTGGTCAGCCACGAGTTTGAAGATATCCATGAGCTCGAGGAGGCAATTGCCCAGGCCTCCAATAGACGCCTGCTGATCAAGACCAAGGTGCGTAGCGAGCGCGCGAGTTTCCTGCGTATCGCCGATGCTAACGCCAAGAATGCGGTAGAGACACGTCTGTCCCACCAGAATACCGTCGAGGAGCGTTTCCTGTTGCTAGAGGAGGCGCTGGAGCAGAGTCAGGCGATCAATCGCATGGAATGCTTCGATATCAGCCATACCATGGGGGAAAGCACTGTGGCTTCCTGTGTGGTGTTTAATCGCGAAGGGCCGAGCAAGGGGGAATATCGCCGCTATAATATCTCAGGCATCACCCCTGGTGACGATTATGCGGCGATGAAACAGGCGATCGGTCGCCGCTTCGATAAGATAGAGGCAGACGGCAAGATCCCCGACATCCTCTTTATCGACGGCGGCATGGGACAGTTGAGGATCGCCCAGAAGGTGGTAAATGAAAAGTTTGCTCACCTGGATGTGGCGCCGACGCTCATAGGTGTGGCAAAGGGGGAGGGGCGTAAGCCTGGACTCGAGACCCTCATCTATGGCGAGAACGAGGTGGCCTTTAGTCTACCGGCAGATTCCGGCGCGCTGCATCTGATCCAACATATTCGCGACGAGTCACACCGTTTCGCGATAACCGGCCACCGCAATAAACGTCAGAAGACCCGCAATACCTCGACGCTCGAGTCTATCCCTGGGGTGGGACCTAAGCGTCGTAAGGCGTTGCTGCAATACTTAGGTGGTTTACAGCAGGTTAAGGGGGCCAGCGTAGCGCAATTGTCTAAAGTGCCGGGCATTAGCCTAGAAATGGCACAAACAATACATGATGCGTTGCGAGGGTGAGAAAATTAAGGCAAGATTGGCGCTGCTTTTAGATAATTGGTTTTCACATGCCGTTTAATGTACCGATAGCTCTCACATTTTTTAGATTAATATTACTACCTGTTTTTGTAGTGCTTTTTTATGTGCCTTACACTTGGTCACCCTTTGCGGCTGCGTTCGTATTTTGGCTGGCGGCGGTGACCGATGCACTAGATGGCTACGCGGCGCGAAAATTACAGCAATCGACCCGTTTCGGTGCATTCTTAGACCCTGTTGCCGACAAGATCATGGTGACCACGGCGTTGGTGCTCTTGGTGGCCGAATATAAGAGTATCTGGCTGACCCTGCCGGCGCTGTTTATGATTGGCCGTGAGATAGTGATCTCAGCACTGCGTGAATGGATGGCCGAGATCGGCAAGCGCGGCGCGGTTGCCGTGTCCTGGATAGGCAAGTATAAGACGGCGGCGCAGATGGTGGCCATCATAGGCCTTATCTGGAAGCCTAACGAGTTTCTGACTTACACGGCGATGGCACTGTTTTACGTGGCGGCTATCCTGACGTTTTGGTCCATGGTGAGCTACATTATGGCGGCCTGGGCGGATCTCACAGACGAATCGAACAATTAAAATGCAATGCGATCACTTAGTGTTCAAACAGTGCATTAAGGTGAAATAGGGCGTTGACACTTGAGGGTAAATCGGTAGAATGCCAATCCGCAGTCAGGGGAAAGCTTGTTAAGACTCTGACGCGGAATAAGATGAAGTAAGCGACATTAGCTCAGTTGGTAGAGCGATACCTTGCCAAGGTATAGGTCATCGGTTCGAACCCGATATGTCGCTCCAATCTTAACCTAAGGCGCGATGGCAGAATGGCTATGCTGCGGATTGCAAATCCGTCGATCTCGGTTCGACTCCGGGTCGCGCCTCCACTTTATGTTTTAGTGCAAGTATGCGGTAGAACACACTTTGCCCGAGTGGTGGAATTGGTAGACACAAGGGATTTAAAATCCCTCGCTGGTAACAGCGTGACGGTTCAAGTCCGTCCTCGGGTACCATTTAAATCAATGGCTTAGGTTGAGTAGATGCATACTACTTTATCTGGTCCGAACATTTTCCGAAGATAATTTCCGAACATCGCAGCTATTTTTGTGTGCTGTCAACGCTCGAAACCTCCTTAACTTTTCTGTCAGACCGAGCCGTTTGTCCAACTGATTTGTGTCCAGAGATCGCCTGTTTTTCTTCCAGTGTACCCGGGATGTCGGATATGCCTTTGGCTTTAAGGTCGTGAAAGGTAAAGTCTAATGCAAGGCCGGTAGCTTTCCTTGCTGTATTCCTATCTCTTGCCCATCGGCTAATGAAGCCATCTCTTGACCAGGCGCTGCCATCCTCTTTGCATACAACGAAAGTGGAACTAACTCCTGGTTGGGGTAAAGATTTAGCCAGTTCGATCGCTGCCCGTAGCCGTGGTGACCAGAGTTTGATTTGCTCGGTGCCAGTTTTGCTCTGGGCAATGAAAATTCCGTTTTCAAGCAGCTGAGAAGTACGCATCTTTAGGATGTCGCCTTGTCTTGCACAGCATAAGTACGCCAATTCCATAGCAACTTTGACCACTGCTGATGCATAACTATAGAGCGCTTGGTATTCTGCGTCTGTAACATAACGTTTTCGGCTTGTCTCCTTGAATTTACGAACGCCTTGACAAGGATTTATCTTACATAGCCCGCGCTCGTAGCCATATCGGAAACAGCGACTCAAAAATGCATGTTCTCTATTCGCTTGAACTCGACTAGCTATTCCACGTTTATCCATATAGAGCCTGACGTGGCGAGGTTCTACATCGTCAACGTGTACTTTGCGAAATACTTTTAAAACTTTCTTTGAGTATTTGTGGTAATCCCTTTGGGTTTCTTGACCTAGCGCTTCAAAATCCGCACTTTGGAAGAATAGCGAGATTAAACCCGCCACAGTAGAATCTTCATTTGCGCTATTGACTGCTTTTTCCCAGCAATACCAAACTTCAGAAATTGAAGCGTCAAGACTACATAGTCTAATAGCACCTCCATCTTTTGGTCTCCATTCATAAGCACTTTTTCCACGATAAACTCGTCTTGGCAGTGAGTAATCGCTTTTGTTTTTTCGTACTCCACTCATAATTAATTCTCCTGTTTTTTATTGCAAGCTAGAATAATCTGGAAGTTCTTTATATGATTGCGATTTCAAGGGGTGATTTAACTGGTGCCATGTTAGTCTCGGCCTCCCATGTATATCGACTATATGATTTATTCTGTATTTAGTTAGGATGAAGATTTGTTTCGAGGGATTCTTAGCTCCTGTTATTAATTCAATTTCTTTTTCTGTTAATAGTGTCATTTCTGGTGGTTTGTTACTCATGATATTCTCCCGTCTATATGTCAAATGTTCTTGTTTGTTATTTGTGCTGAATTTATAGCGATTCATTTTAATAATGTCAACGCATCAAACACATTTATTTGTTTTTTGTCAAACATTTACGGGTGTATTTTTTATAATAACAATTAACTTTTATTTGATACCGGATATTATGGGTTGTTATTATGTGGGGTCGCCTAAGGATTGATTAAGTTTTTAAATAATTGGTTTAGAAGGCTTAGGCATTTTATTATCAGATATAAATAATAGCTAATATCTGTGTTCTTTTTAAAATTCAGTAGCAAATGTTGGTTGTGCGATGATGTGCCGTTATGCTTTCAGACTTACATAAAAACTACACCTACCCTGACTTAGTGCTATCATGTCGTGGGTTTATCGCGACAGGCACAGATTGTACGCCAAGTTGCTAGATACCCTGCAAATCGCTAGCAAAATCATATTTTGGTAACTCCAGCAACGTAAATGAAAACTTTTATGAGAAACTCCTGAAGGGCGCTATGTTGTTAGCTTACGTTTAAGTGAGGGGGGATGTGAAGTGCATAGTGGCGGTAGAATCAAAGCAATCAATGGCCTAAATGAACTTTTTGTATATATTCTCATTGATTTAGGACATGATCACCAAATAGTATTTTAGGTTAAGATACTGGCAGCTAGGTGCTTTTCGAAGAATGATTGTTATTTAGGAAGCTTACCGTAAAGGCTGTGTGAGTTTCTGAGTTATCGAAGTGCATTTACAAAGACACTTTTGTTTTTTCAAAGGAATGGCAATATGGAAAGCTTACTGGTGAACGTTAGCAAATATGCGGCGAGCCATCAAACATCACCAATTGAAAACTTCATCACTGAAGCCTTCTCATGGATTCTCAAGTATGACGTGACAGTAAGAACTGCTTTTTCAACTTTATTAAAAAAGAAAGCAGAACAAAATAATGTCATATTTAAATCGCTCAGTGGATCAAACGATATTGAAACGCAAGTTAATTTTTCTGGAAAGTTTCCGGATTTAGTTTGGACTGCTGAGGATAATGACTTTTGCGCTATTTTTGAGCATAAAATTTGGTCGGAACTGCATTCCAATCAACTTAATAATTATCGTGACTATGCAAGGCAATATCTTAACAATGCCTATGTCATAGTTTTAATTACAGCGCATGTAGGCCAGCATCGCCAGTCTCCAGATATTGCATTGTGTTGGCACGAAGTTGCAAAAATTATTGAAGAGCTCGAGGGAAATGATGAGAGAGAAAGTTGGCTGCGTAGTGAGTTTAATCACTTACTTAAAAGTAATGGGCTGTTAAACTTTACACCAATTAACCCATTGGCTATTTCTTATTATAACGATGCTAAAAATATTGACGCTCAGCTCTATAAAATAGTTCAGCGTACAATTGAAAGCCCATGGCCTGTATATGATAGTGATATTAACTTCCATCACTCTGCCAAGCATCGCTGTTCTCGCGGTAAATATGATTGCTGGGGACGCATTGGATTGGAATTCTGCTCTAACAGCACTGAAAATGATGAAGTTGGTTGGAAGCCCGCATTATTTTGTGGATTCATGATTGACGGAGAGGATCACAGAGCAAGCGATTTACTTACTGACGGCCCGATTGCAACCGTTATATTAAGTGTGAATAAAAAACTTCAATCAAAGTTGAAAACAGGTGGACACTATGACCGCTTCGTGAAAGATCTACAGAAAGAATTACCTAACAGTTGGCAAGTGAGTGATAGAACCACCAAAGGACAAAGAGCCAATCCGTGGCATCCATTGATTGTATATTGCAGTCTTTCCCATTTTATGAAAGGTGCAAACATTTTTGAGGAGCAAGATGCAGCCTATTTCAATCAAATGGTAGCATTACAAAGACTGTTTTTACGCATCTCTTCCTTCGGAGATTTTTGCATGGAAATGAAGCGACAACATGATCTTTAGTCGTAAGTTCCCTATACAGCAAAGGATAGATACGTGTGAAGTCATGACAGTTCGGTACTAATTCAGTCGCTTCTTTTAGTCGGTTAAGTTTTAAGCATTATCCGGGTTGTAACCCTTGTCTTAAATTTTTATGTAACTTGTTGATTTTTTTGTTAAGAATGTTTGAGCTTTGCAAGCTTACTCTAGATATTGTTTGAAGTATCTGGCAATATCGGACTTTGATTATGCCCGTTTGGTAAGTGTCTGGCTTTTATTAGAAATTCTTCGTAACTGCTCTATTTTAAGTTTACGTTTGAGCTAGGTGCGTACGCTAGATAATTCGTCCGGTTAAAGGTGAGGCCCAAGGATGGTTGAAACAATTCCAAGCTACGAAGAAATGATGCCTGTGGTTCTTAAGGTTTTGGCTGATGGACAACTGAAATCGTTGCGTCAAATCACAGAAGAAGCATCAGCAGCTTATGGTTTCACCAATGAGCAGTTGGCGCTGACGCTTCCGAGTGGTAAGCAAACCTACGTCTATAGCCGTGTGGGTTGGGCCAAAGAATATTTGGTTAAAGCCGGGCTTCTTGAGCAGCCAAGCCGTGGCATTTGCAGCATTACCGAGCGTGGCCGAGCCACGCTGCGTTCTAATCAAAAGGTCAACAACCAGTACCTGAGTCAGTTTGATGAGTTTGTTCAGTACAAACAGATGTCAAATCAGGCCACATCTCAATCATCAAAGGCTAAGTCTTCAGAAACGGTGGACGACTCAAGTCTTACGCCTTCTGAACAAATCTCAAAAGCCTTCTCGGCACTAAACTCCGCGCTTGCAGATGAACTGTTGGGGCAAATCCACAGCGTGTCGCCCAAGTTCTTCGAGCAACTGGTGGTCGATTTAATGCTGGCCATGGGTTATGGCGGTAGCCAAAAGGATGCAGGGCAGGCAACTCAGTACACCAATGACGGTGGTATCGATGGCATCATCAAAGAAGACAAGCTAGGGCTTGATTCCATCTACCTGCAAGCCAAACGCTATCGCGATAACACTGTCGGTAGGCCAGACATTCAAGCCTTTGCCGGGGCACTTGATATGCACCGTGCCCGCAAAGGGGTGTTTATTACTACCTCCAGTTTCAGCAAAGATGCTCGCGAATTTGTTTCAATGATTGAAAAGCGCATAGTGCTCATCGATGGCCGTGAACTCGCGGCGCTGATGATAGAGCACAATGTTGGCGTTTCGACTCGCGAGCTATATGCCGTAAAGGCGATAGACTCAGATTATTTTTTGGTAGACTAGCCAACTTTTACTTTGTATTTATTTTTGTCTGAGTGAATTTAGGCCCTCAATAAAACTGATTACTAAGATAGATCTTCAATAACTTTTGGAAATAAAATGCAAAAACTGACGCTTAACAAACTGTCCCGTAAGCTTTTTGAAGCTTGTGACATTCTGCGGGGCAAGATGGATGCTTCTGAATACAAAGAATACATTTTCGGGATTCTATTCCTTAAACGTATGTCTGACCAGTTTCATAAAGACTATGAAACCAAAGTAAAAGAGTTAAAAAAAGCAGGTCATAGTGACGCAGCTATCCAAACCGTAGTTGCTAAAGCGTCTCAGTTTAGTTTTTTCGTACCAGAGAAAGCGCGTTGGGAAAATCTGCGTCATTTAAAAACCAACGTTGGTTCAGGGCTAAACAAAGCGCTTGAAGCATTGGAAGAGAGCAATACCAAGAAAGGCTTGGAAGGCGTACTCAAGCACATTAACTTCAACCGTAAGGTGGGTAAAAAGCCTATCCCTGATGAGCGTCTGGTTGAGTTTATTCAGCACTTTGACAGCATCCCTCTCTCAAATGACGATTTCGAATTCCCCGATCTATTGGGCGCAGCCTACGAATACTTGATCAAATACTTCGCCGACAGTGCAGGCAAAAAAGGTGGTGAGTTCTATACCCCTGCTGAAGTAGTGCGCTTGCTGGTAGAAATTCTTGAGCCTGCTGAAGGCATGGAGATTTACGACCCCACCTGTGGTTCAGGCGGTATGCTAATCCAAAGCCGCAACTACGTGCAGGAAACCGGCGGCAACGTTAAGAAAATTCACCTGTTCGGCCAAGAAGACAATGGTGGCACCTGGTCTATCTGTAAGATGAACATGATCTTGCACGGAACAGGTGGTGCAGACATTGAAAATGGTGACACGCTAGCCACACCACTGCACCGAACCAAAGATGGTGAAGTGCGTCCTTTCGACCGCGTAATTGCCAACCCTCCGTTTTCACAAAACTATAAGAAAGCGGATATGCAGCTCAAAGAACGCTTCAACACCTTTATGCCAGAGTCTGGCAAGAAAGCGGACTTGATGTTTGTGCAGCATATGGTGGCCTCGCTTAAAGCGAATGGTAAAGCTGCTGTGGTCATGCCTCATGGCGTGTTGTTCCGTGGCGCAGAAGAGCGTACTTGCCGCCAAGACTTTATTGAACGTGGAATTCTTGAAGCCGTGATTGGTCTGCCTCAAGGCTTGTTCTACGGTACGGGCATTCCTGCCTGTGTGTTGGTTCTCAACAAAGCAGGACGTGAAAACCGTGACTCAGTGCTGTTTATTAACGCTGACCGTGAATATCGCGAAGGCAAAAACCAAAACAGCCTACGCCCTGAAGATATTGAGAAAATCACCAGCGTCTATAAAGCCATGCTGGAAGATGAAGAGCATCAAGGCGTCGAAAAATATGCGCGTTTGGTTCATAAAGACGAACTCAAGCGTGAAGATTACAACTTCAATATTCGCCGCTATGTCGATAACAGCCCGGCACCTGAGCCTCAAAACGTTAAAGCACACTTAAACGGCGGTATTCCAACCAAAGAAATTGATGCACTGCAAAGCACTTGGAATGATTACCCAGGATTGAAAGAAAGCCTGTTCGTTCCACGTACTAACGACGAGTTTCAAGATTTTTCCGATGAGTTTGAAGGACTGTCATCGCTCAAACCACATATTGAAAACTTCCCAGCAGTACTGAAAAAACATGCGGATTTTCAAGCGGCGTTGGATGATTGGAAACAAGACTTTGCTGGCTTTGAAGCGCTGGGCGATAGAAAGCTTGGCGATGAAGGTGTATTTGCACTGCGCCGCGAATCTCTGAATACCATTGAAAAGCACCTAATGCCGATCAAACTGTTGAACCAATACAAGGTGCGTGGTGCATTGGCTGATTGGTTTAAAACCCTGGAAGCAGATTTCAAATCTGTTGCTGCAAGCGGCTGGAATGCTGAGCTTATTCCTGACGAAGTGCTGTTCGCCAGCCAGTGCGCGGATGTGGTGGAAGAGCTGGAGACCAAACAGGCGCGTATCAGTGAACTACAAGCCTTCGTTGATGCAGCAGATGAAGAGGACTACGAGCCGACTGATGAAAACCCTGCTCTGCCGTCTGAGTATGTTAAACAGCTTAAAGACGAGCTGAAAGAACACAAAGCGACGATAAAAACCAGCTTGGCAGTGCTGAAAGCCCAAATCAAAGATGCATTCACCCAGCTGAAAAACAGTGCCGAACTGCCAAAAGGCACTAAGCAAGGGGATTTTGCAAAAGGGCTGACAGGCAAAGAACTGAACTTCGCAGTCCATAACGAGATTATTGCTTTAGCGGATGAACACGACGTTCAGTTAGATAACCTTGAGCTGATCAAAGCGCACGCGCGAAAAGGTGCTCTAGCAGCGGCTGAAGCAACAGCGATTGAAACCAAGCTGGCAGCACACAAAGCGTTAGAAGATGAGTTGAAACAGCTGAAAGCGGAAATCAAGGAAACTGAAAAACGCCGAGATGAACTGCTTGAGGCTGCCCGAGCGGCAATCACACCAGAACAGGCGAAAGTGTTGATTCTGGACAGGTTCAAAACCGAGTTAGACCGCCAATACCAAAGTTATGTCCGTGCATTGTTGCTTGACCGTATTGCTGCAATCGAGAACCTACATCGCAAATACCTAGTTACCGCCAAAAGCATTATTGCTAAGCGAGAACAGGAAGCGTGCAAATTAGCTGGCTTTATGAAGGAGCTTGGCTATGAGTGACTTTTGGGAGGTTCGGATTCAAGATATTGCTGAAGTATTGGTCAGCAATGTAGATAAAAAAAGCTATGCGGGTCAAAAGGCTGTAGTTCTTTGTAACTACATGGATGTCTACTCGAATGATTATATTTCTTCTGATCTTAACTTTATGGAATCAACTGCCTCAGAGGCTGAGATTAAGAAGTTTTCGCTGAGGAAAGGCGATGTCGTTATAACCAAAGATTCAGAGTCCCCTTTCGATATTGGGATTCCGTCAGTTGTAACTGAAGATATTGATGATCTGGTTTGTGGTTATCATTTGGCCATAATTCGACCAAACCTAGATAAGGTTGATCCGTTGTTTTTGGCTAAACAATTGAGTAGTGAAAAAAGCACTCGGTATTTCGCCCGAGTTGCAGCTGGTTCGACACGCTTCGGATTGTCGATTGGTTCCATCCATGCTTTACCGATACAAATTACTTCTCTGGAGGTACAGAAAAAAATAGGCGAAATAGGGCTGACCATCGACAACCAAATCGACGCCACTCAAGCCCTTATCGACAAATATACAGCTATCAAACAAGGTATGATGGCGGACTTGTTTAGCCGAGGTATCGACCCAGAAACCAAAGCTCTTCGCCCAACGTTTGAAGAAGCGCCAGAGCTTTATCATGAGACGCTATTGGGAATGTTGCCGAAGGGGTGGGATGCTTATGATATTGAAGATATATCAGACGTAATTGATCCTAACCCAAGTCACAGGAATCCAATATATCGTGCTGATGGTTTCGCGTTTATTTCAACCGTTGAATTTATCGAAGGTGACAGCGTTGAAACCAATACTTCGAGAAGAGTCGCGGAGTCTGTTGTTTTAGAACAAGAAAGGCGATGTGCTTTCAATGAAAAGTCTATTGTCTTTTCTCGTAAGGGGACAATTGGAGAGACTCGTTTTGTGCCTACATCGTGCAGGTTTGCTTTGCTGGATTCTCTATGTGTTCTGAACCCCAAAAACGTCGATGTGACATACTTCTATCATTCTCTACGCTCCCCATCTCTTAAAACTCAAATTAACCAGATGGTGATGGGGCAGGCTCTTCCGCAAGTGAGTATTGGCAGAGTCCGTGAGCTACTGATCCCTATGCCAAATGATGCAATGGAGCAACGGTTAATTGGACAACGTATTGGTGGAATCGCTGAGCTTTTAAACTCAGAGCTTTTGCACCTAAGAAAACTTCAAGCCCAAAAGTCTGGCCTATTGCAGGACCTCTTAACAGGCAAAGTCCCCGTACCCGCATAACCAAAAATTAAAAAATGGCAGCAGGCAAATGCCTCGCTGCCTGCAATAAGGATATCAAACAATGTCAGAGTACCAATTGGTTGAAAAGCCGCTGCTAAACCAGCTTAAAAGCATGGGCTGGGATGTAACGGATTTAGGGCAAGGTGTGCCGACCGACCCTACCACCAGTTTTCGCAGCTCTTTTCGTGAAGTCATCTTAAAAGATATTTTTAAAACCGCAGTACATCGCATAAATACCACTGATGACGGTAGACCCTGGCTGACAGATAGCCAATTAGATGTCTTAATCGATGATGTCACCGACTTTGGTACTCACAAATTATTGGCGGCTAATGAAGAGTTTATTGGCCGTCTGCATAAGTGGCAGATCGACCGTAACGAGTTGGAAAATGAGGATGACCCAGTCGTTAAGCTGGTTGACTTTGATAACTGGGAAAACAACACCTTCACCGCCATCAATCAGTTCCGTGTTGACACCCCAGGGCTGGGGAAAGAGCATATTCGCCCGGACATTGTACTATTCGTCAACGGCCTGCCGCTGGTGGTGATTGAGTGTAAAGAGCTGTCACAGCATTGCTGTAACCCAATGGCCGCAGGCATTGACCAATTGCGTCGCTATGCTGACTTGCGCGAACCTGAACACAGCAAACTGCGCGAAGGTGAACCGGCTCTGTTCTTTACTAACCAGTTGATGATCAGCACCTACGGTGATGATTGCAAAGTGGGCACCATCACCTCAAATGAAGATTACTACTTCAATTGGAAAACCATCTACCCAGATACTGAGCCCTATATCGCACCGGAAATCGGCACCCATCGCAGCCAAGAGAAGCTAGTTCAGGGCATGCTCCACCCACAAAGACTGCTTGATATTACCCGTTGTTTTACCCTGTTTATGGATACCGACAACGGCCCACGTGTAAAAGTGATTTGCCGTTACCAGCAATTTCGCGCGGTTCAGAAAATCATTGAGCGTATGGAGAAGGGCGAAACGGGGATTCAGCGTTCGGGCGTGGTTTGGCATACACAGGGAAGCGGAAAAAGCCTTACCATGGTTTTCTTGGTGCGCAAGCTTCGTCGCCATCCAGAGCTGAAAAGTTACAAGGTACTGATGGTCAACGACAGGAGTGACCTTGAAGAGCAACTGACCAATACCGCAGCGTTAATTGGTGATACGGTCGTTGAGATCAAGAGCACCAAGGATGCAAAAGAGAAGCTGGCGAACGACACCTCGAATACCAATATGGTGATGGTGCATAAGTTCCGCGAGCAAGACAGCAGTTTCCTTCCGGAATCTGTTCGCAAACTACTATCTAAGCATCTCGCAGAAGCAAAAGAAGCGGGCGATGTAGAGCGTATTGAAGAGCTGGAAGCTGATTTTGACGCTGAAATCGTCATGCATCGACCTTTCGGCGTGATCAACGCCGGTGAAAAAGTGCTGATCTTGGTGGATGAGGCGCACCGCACCCAGCGAGGCGGAAAAGACCGCCCCAGTCTTTCAGATAATCTGTTTGATGCTTTCCCCAAATCAACCCGAGTGGCGTTCACGGGAACACCGCTTATTGCTGACCATCACACATATCCAACCTGGAAGCGTTTTGGCGTTAGCCAAGAAAAAGCCTATATCGACAAATATAAGCTTCAGGATGCCGTCGATGATGGTGCAACGTTAAAAATCCTCTATGAAGGTAAAACCGCCGACAGTGCGATCTACGATAAAGCGGGGTTTGATACTAAGTTTGAAGATCTCTTTGCGGATAGAACGGAAGAAGAACTAAGAGAGATCCGTAAAAAATACGGTGCGGAAGGGGATATTCTTGAAGCAGAAAAGCGCATTGAGGAAATTGCTGAGGACCTAGTAAAACATTACATACGGCAGATTTTGCCAGCAGGCTTT
Source organism: Shewanella alkalitolerans (assembly GCF_019457575.1). Taxonomy (NCBI): domain Bacteria; kingdom Pseudomonadati; phylum Pseudomonadota; class Gammaproteobacteria; order Alteromonadales; family Shewanellaceae; genus Shewanella; species Shewanella alkalitolerans. The sequence goes on from NZ_CP080422.1 coordinate 2,068,718, forward strand.
AAAGCTCAGGTGGTGTGTTCTTCCAAGCAAGCAGCGATTCACTACCAAACCTACATTGAAAAAGCGCTGGCGAAAGAAATCGAGCAATACAAAAAGCAGCCAGAGCAATGTATCGACAAAGCCTGGCTTGAACGCCTTGAGTTTTTGAAAACGGCAGTAGTGATCTCCAGTGATGACACCAATGAAGCCGCGTCTTTCACCTATGCCAGAAAGCAAGCCAAAGAGCTAAAAGCCGTTGAGAGCTTCAAGAAGAAGTTTGATCACAGCAAGCCCAATACTGGCGTTGCTTTCTTGATTGTCTGCGATATGCTGTTAACGGGCTTCGATGCGCCAATTGAACAGGTGATGTACCTCGATAAAAAGCTGCGAGAGCATAACTTGCTGCAAACCATCGCCCGTGTGAACCGCACTGCGAAAGAAAAGCAGCGTGGGTATATCGTCGATTATATTGGTCTGGCTCATCACCTGAGAGATGCGCTGTCCATGTACTCGCAGGATGACCAAGAGGACATTCTGGAAAGCTTGCAAAATATTGATAGCGAAGTGCCAGTTTTGGAAAGTCGGTATCGCCGATTGCTTCAGTTGTTTACCGAACTCAAGGTTCACAACATCGAAGCGTTTGTGAACCAGAAGCTTAGTGTCGATGAGCACTATCAAGTTCAACTTCAAGCGATCGCAGTTCTAGAAGACCCTCGCCAGCGTGACAGTTTTAACGTGTTCTTGAAGAAGTTCCTTCAAAGCATGGACATCATCATGCCCAACTCCTTGGCGGACCCTTATAAAACGCCAATGTACCAGTTTGTGCATATTCAAGCCAAAGCACGCCAGCGTTACCAAGATGACAGCATGAGCTTCCAAGGCGTTGGCGCAAAAATTCGCCACCTTGTGAACGAGCATCTGATCAGTTTGGGCATTAACCCTAAAATTAAACCGATTGATCTGTTCAGTGATGCGTTCATGACGCACATGGGTAAAGAGCCGGATTTACAAGCGCAAGCGAGTGAGATGGAACACGCCATTCGTAAGCACTGCAAAGTCAATGCGGATGATGACCCAGTCTTCCACAAAAAAATGAGTGAGAAGCTGGATGAAATCATCAAAAAGCACTCCGGCAACTGGGAAAAGATGATCTTAGAGCTGAGTGCTTTACGAGATGAAATCGATGCGGGACGCGGCCCGAATGCTCAAATCGCCGATCCATTCTTTGATCTGATTGTCAGCATTGCATTCCCAAATGGCGAGCCTGTTAAGCCTATGGATAAGGTCAAAGCCTGTGTCGACGCCATTATGGACGAGCTGGGTGAGAATATTGGCAGCTTAGACTTCTGGGAACGCGATGATTTGATTTCGGAGCTAGAAGGGAAAGTTGAAATGCGCTTCTTACTAAGTGGCGTCCCTCAATTGAGTGAGCTAAGTGAGCAACTGACAACTGAAGTAGTGGCATTAGCGCGCAGGAGGGAATTGTTAATTCTGTCTGAACAGGCGTTGAATGAGCGTATCGATGAAATTATCGAAAAGCTTCGTGCTATTGACCCTGAAGCGTTACAAAAACAAATCAGCAAGCAACCAGACCTCTCATTGTTGAAATATGACTTGGATGGTGTTGATCTATTCCTGGCCCAAGAGCTGGAGCAATATGAGAGCTTCTACGAACTAGCGTTGATTAAGGTAGCAACCGATATTCACTATGTTGAAGACGCAGAACACCATTCATTGCTGCCGTATGAAGTCAGGAAGCAGTTTTTACTTAATGCTGAAGATGTTCGAGAAGCTCTTGCCGATATAATTCTATCAATTCAATCAGAGCTAACTTTCCCTGATTTTGGACATAAGCCTATAGTAGCCTTAAAAGAGACAGCAAAAGGCAGTTTGTTTATAACTGTTGTCGTGGGGTTAATGACCAATTTTATCTACGATGTCATTAAAACGACTGCCTTGAAGGGACGACAACCGATAAAAGACATAGTTTCAAAAGGTGGTCGAGTTAAAAGTGAGTTACCTGCATTGGTTGAACGAAATCGAGCAGAGCGCGGGCTTAATGAATCAAATTATCGGATTTCTTATACCGAAGAAAGAAACTTAGTTGATGATGCACTAAAACAACTGCGTGACCGCAATTTACCCAACCCAGATAAGAATAAACATCACTAATGCGATACAAAGATATCAAATACAGCTTGAAACAAAGCAAGCGAAAGACCACCAGCATTCTTATCGAACGGGATGGGAATGTCACTGTGCTTGCGCCTGAAAGTTACGATATTGAAAAAGTAGAGAGCATTATTGAGGAAAAACGCAGTTGGATTTATCGTAACCTTGCAGAGTGGGAAGATCTTAACCGCACTAAAGTCGAACGTGAGTTCGTGAGCGGTGAGGGATTCCCCTACCTGGGCTGCAATTATCGCTTAAAGCTGGTGGACGAGCAGAAAGAAGACTTGATCCTGAAAAATGGTTACTTCCTCATGCGCCGTGATAAAGCGGAATACGGTAGCGAGCTATTCAAACACTTCTATCGCACCAAGGGGTTATCTCGTATTAGTAAACGGGTAGAGCATTTCGCCCCAAAGCTAGGGGTGGATTACCGCGCAATCAGAGTCATGGAGCTCCAGCACCACTGGGCCTCCTGCTCACCAAAAGGCGACCTCAACTTTCATTGGCGTTGCCTGATGGCACCGCTCGCAGTTCTGGATTACATCGTGGTGCATGAATTAGCTCATCGTATTGAGCGTAATCATAGTGCTGCTTTTTGGAATCTTGTCGATAAAATTATGCCGGACTACCAGAAGCAGGTTTCTTGGCTGAAGCTTAATGGAGCTGGATTGGATCTCTAGCGAACAGGGATGGTGGTAATCATGAAGTTAATTGCCAATGGTTTAAACAAGAATTTTTTTAGGTCATTACTCCCTCCTTCTGGAGCAGAGCTCGATGGTGTAGTTGCTGCAATTGCCTATGGTGATGACAGGACTGAACTGTTGGAGCATTGTGTGAGTAATAAGTTTCGATTAGACATTTGGATGCGTTACGACCATAAAGTACCGGTTTCTCCAATTTTCTTGTCTAAGCTGTTGAAAAATACGAGAAATAATGTTTTTTGCAAACTGATACCAGATAGGTTGCATAGTAAAGTAATCTGGTGGAAAGGCCATGGGGCCTATATAGGGTCAGCAAATCTCACCGACAGAGCATGGAATAGTAACATTGAAGCTGGAGTGTTTTTTACCGAAGCAGACCTAATTGGAAGCGGAATGTATGAGCAGCTTATAGAGTTTTTCGATAATTTGGAGGCTTTGGATGCTTGTGTTGACTTAACTGAAGAGATTGTAAAAGAGCAGAGTCTTCTCTTCGAAATTAAAACGCGAAAGATGGCTGAAGAGAGAAAACTGGAGAGAAAACGAAAAGTACCTGTTTGGGAGGGGGTTAGCTTTGTTGATGATAAAAGTGTCAAAGACAGGAAAAAAGATAATTTTAAAAAAGAATGGGATTACGCCCTGTCTTCAATTAGAAATATAGCTTCACAAATCAATGATTTTAGACCTGTTTGGATAGAGTCAAGTACCCCTGAATTTTGGCAGGCAGATCAATTTTTGCACGCCTACTATTACAATCAAGTAAGGCAAAGTAATAACACGTACCCTTACGAAGAATACTATCAAAAAAATCATAAAGATCCTCAATCTGCACTCATGTCAATGTTGGCTTGGTGGAAAAGGCTACCGGAACCGCCTTCTGAAGAAGACCACACCCTGCTGGTTCGAGCCCCTCTTATCAAACGATGTTTACAGCGTGATACGATTCGTACACTTAAAAGAGATGATTTACAAGGGCTCGTAAGTTCAACTCATGCGACAATGGACCACTTGATTAAAATGAGTACGGCAACACTTGGTAAACCAGGGCAAAAATCATTATCACGAGATGAGCGACTGCCATTGTTTACGGATTGGTTGTTTAATAGCCGTAATAATAAGGGGCAATCAATTTTTGAACTTTTGGATTTTGTTATATACGGCGGAAGAATAGAGGATATGTGGGAGCGAATATATCTTGCTGGAAAACACGATGATTATAGGTTCGAGCATTATGGAATTAATTCTATTGCGGAAGTTGTTGGTTGGGCTAAACCAGAAATTACCCCACCAAGAAATGGGCGAACAAATAAAGCTTTAAGGGCTTTGGGATACTCAGTTCGTGTAACTATATAGAATAGTGTTTTTATCTAAGAATGAACGTAAATTTATAAGATTTTTTCGTCTGATTCAACAAGGGAACGAGAATGATATTTAGTGAAGTTATAGCGTTTATTCAATTGGCTAAACTGCCATTCGATTGGATAAAAAAGCAGCTTGCAACTGTTCCAGAGACACCCGCCAGTCGCTTTATTGCCTTGTTTAATGCCCACGGCGTAAAACCAAGCCAAATCCCCGATTTCTTTGGCCATGGCCTCAGTATTGGCGATTGCCAATCCGCCGAATCGCTCACTAAGGTACTAACCAGTGGTCATATTGAAAAAGCTACTAAGCTATTTAGCGTCAACAAAGACTGGTTAGACTGTGCGAGTGAGCAGGTATATGAGCCTCAGAGTTTCTATAAGAACCCCCAAGGTTTTGAATCCTATATTGATAGCCTATGTGCAAACAGCAGCATGCCAGTTAGGGCAGAGCTATATCTGCCTACCCGCAGTAAGCCATTCTACCCAGATCATACTGGACTCTTGATGATCTCTGTACCCATTGGCGAGGTAAACCAGCGCACTATTTACCGTTTCGAACTGGTACTTTACGAGGGGGCATTCTACTGGCGAACTCGGGGGTATCTCGCGGTAAATTTAGCCTACATGCTACGAAAATATTCGGTTGTTTTTGGCTGCTACGTGCCGCCAAAATTACTCGAACCAATCGCGCAGGGGCTTCGTCTGCCGGTTTACGAATACGCCTCTCAGCGGGCTTCCGCGATTAGAGTTCAGGGTCGTTGCTCAATTGAAGAACTTGTCAGTTGTCCGGCAGCATTTCTGCAAGATGTTGATCCAGAGCGAGAGAATTTTGGTCATCGTGCCGCTTTGGAGCTATGGCTTAGCATGGCTGATAAGATGGCTATTTGGGATAAGGCTCAACACTCAGGTATTGTAGCTACCTTTGAGGATGAATTGACACGATTTTATCATTAGTTCGAAATAGCCAAGGAAGTTGACATTATAAAAATATCATAGCAACACAGGGAGTTAAATGTCTGTGATTCGGTATACGAACGATACAAAGAAACCATGCCAAACCAAGGCTAAAATTGATGCATCTGCTGATGCTATGATGGAATTCGGCGAGACTAGCTTCGATATTCTTAGCATGCTTGAGGCTCATATTCAGAAACCTCGAGAAAAAACTCAAAAGTTTAGTTTGGGCAAGCCTAAGACTCACAATTTCTTCTTACCATCATTCTACCAATGTAGTGAATGCATAATGGGCATGCCGTTTAACAAACTGATCGAGTTTATGGAAGAACAACAAGGCAGAAAGCTAAGAATAAGCCGTAATAGTCGTTCTGCTATGTTCAATAAAGGGGTTGGTAATCCAACAGCCAAGAAGTTTATCGAATGGCTTAAGCCTGTAATAGCAAAATTTTCTCGAGAGATTGATTTAAGAACAACAGAAATATTCAAGAGAGGTGCAGTTGATACTTCAACATCTGGCGATTGGCTGTGTTTGATGGCAGGTATAAGAACAAGTGAATCATTTCATGACCCATATGTTATTTCTGAGTATTATCCACTTTTTGTATTTTTGGAAGAAAGGTGTGATATCAATATTGAAATGATTAAGGTTATTAAAGGAAGGGTTGATTCTGGAGCAATATGTTCAGAAAGTTCAGCTGAGGTGTTTTCTGCAATGAGAACCTATTGGCAGAATTGTACCGAAATACCAGATTCAGCATTTGAAAATTATCAGCGCTCACTATTTTTGTATGAGGATGGAAGATTTGATGATGAATGCAAACTATCGCTTTTTAAATCGTACTTTCACCTCCACTTCGATTTCTTTTTTAATCTTTTTTCAAGCTATGAGGTTGGCTGTGTTATAACGTACACTCCGAATAGAGATGAACTTAAAACCAAAAATGGCATTTTGTGTCGGTCAATAACGCGTTTTGTTAAAAAATCTAAACTGGAAAAGTACAATCTTACCTGCTTTGGCGAATTACTCGAAGAGATTCGTGATGTGATTTCTAAAATCAATAAAGAGCACCATTGTAAAGAGCTTAGCAAGAGAGAAATGTCAATGAGCCTTCCTATGGCTCTAGATCAAACTAACCCATCAGAAGAGTCTGATGCTGACAGGTACTATAAAAAATTTAAATCTTGGCAAAGTGGAAGAGAATTCCCAACTATGCCTTCAGTGGAGAGATTTTTAGATAATCTTACAAAAGAATTTGGGCAGGCGATTAATACCCAAATAACGCTCTTATGCATGATGGCTATCTGGCTTGATAAGGAAATTAGAAAATGGTGCGAGGCTCTATCAAAATCTAAAGATATAGACACCGTAGAGCCTATAATGGATGGACTCCTTGCCGCCATCGGGCGTTACGAAGTCTACTATCACCATCATTTACAAAAGCACATCAACAGAAAAGCCGGAGTATGATACCCAGGCTATCGTTCTCAATCTACGTCAACCGGGTGAATTTTCATTCGTCTTCCAGGCGCTCCTGCCAATCATCTGGACGTTCATCCTCGCCCCGGCTTTGCCAGTAAGCGTCGTGTTCGGGGTTTAGCTGGCAGCTGCGGTTATCATCATCGTGCTTAGACATGTTACTTACCTCCTTTACTGTTGGAGTTTTTTGCTGCTCCGCTTTGTGCCCTCGCGGCAAAGCTTCCTTTGGGGACAGAACCACTGTTCTGTTTCGCGGTAGAGCTTTGAATGCGAGCAGCGGCTTCAGGGGTCATTGGGGTTTTGGTTTTAGACATCTTCTATCTCCTTTTTTGGATATATTGGCAGGAGGTCCTGCCGATGACGCCTATAGTGCCAAGTAATGATTTGTTTGGGGTGGGGGGGAAGACGCCCAAAATTTAGGAAAGGATTTTTTTGGTGCTGTTCCGGGAGTTCAGCGATCATGCAGGACTGCTTACCCTACGTCGATACCCGATGTCTATTAGTACAAAAAACAATCATTCGAGTGGTCTTTTAAAAAAATTTTTGGTTGAGTGCTAACCGTATATTTTAGGTACTAAAATACAAAGCCGAACATTAATGTCTGTGTATCTATTTGATTTTGCTTAGAATAGTAATCCACAGTAAATTGAGATGCTCATTTTAATTAATTTGATATTTTTATAGCGCTAAGAATAATATGTGCTCAATCAATACCTTGCGTTTAAATAGAAAGGATTTTTCTGGAGGTAAATGTATATTTTGTTTTAGATAAACATACAATAAAATACTATTTTATAGAAATAACATTGTTTTTTTGGGGGGCGTCTACGTACAGCTTATTCTATTGTTACTTGTTCCTTAACCCATACATCACCTCTGAGCTGTTGACACTCTCTTTAATTTGTATATATTTTCAATCGTTCTCAGCTGACAGGCGCAAATAGAAGCAATGTTCTTAAGCTAGGCTGTGATAAAATTACTGTCGACAGACATTCATTTTATATTTGCAAAAGTTGCTGGGAGGTTTTAATCAAATTTATAAAACTTCTGGAGAGGCAAAACCATGAGATTAAGTTCAATTAAAGTAGTGCCAGTATTTTACGAAAAACAGTTAATAGATTTAACAAAGAATGATCCTGTTGTTGGTGAAATGATGAGTCTGATTATGTTGCAAAAGAATAATAGAACAAGACATTCTTCGGTTGATTTAGCAAATGAGATAAATCGACGAGGTTTTGTTATGGTTAATGCTGAGGAGATTGCGAAGAAGTTTAGAATTCTTAGGGTTTATGGCTGCGGTATAGTTGAACATAGAAACAACAGAAAAGATGATGCTTACATGTATTGGATTGGTCAGAGTAGAACAATTGCAAAGATTGCATTTAGAGTTTTAAAGTACAGAGATGTTGAGTTTGAGGTTAGAGGTGGACGTTTACGCAGTCACTAATAAGTAATTGTTCGCATTAAGGTCACGTAATAACTTAAGATGTAATTGTAAGCTTTGGTTTTTACTTATGGGTTACCTCTATTAATAACAATCCTGTTTATTTCACTATTTTCATGGAGTGTTGAAAACTATATTACGCCGTTATTTATAATTTTAAGGCTTGGTTTGTGTATGCAGACTTAATTAAACATCAGCTACAAAAAACGCTGAAACGCGATAGTATCGTGTTTCAGTCAATAATTACGGCCCCGTAATTCTAGCAGTAGATTCGCTCAAGTTCTCAATAGACTCTTGCATAAACGAATTAAACAAGTAGGCGGAATTTAGGGTTTCTTCGGCAAGTTTTGATAGTTTTTTATCGATAAAAAAGCTGTGCACTCTTCCAACGAATCGTGCGAGTAATATACCAACTGCAAAAGTCGCCAAGCCAGCGATGAAACCATTCATAAATCCTAAAACGATCGCCATCACGAATCCGATGGTCAGGGTGATAAAGACGGGTTGTGCCTCTGAAGCCATACTTTTTGCTAGCTAGGCATGGTCAAAAAGGCAAAATCGTCTTGTATTGACGTTAATGTAACCCACGCGCCTGCGATAATCATGATTTGTGCCTTTAAACAATATTAGCTCATGTCCTTCAGGTGCCCAAACTAACTACCGTTGACTTTTCTGGGTTAAAAGCGCAGCTAACGGCAAAAATCTTTCCGAACATGGTTTTTAATATTCTTGAATAACAACAGGTTAACGAGTAAAAAAACTATAGTTCATGTTCGGAAAATTTTTGTAAACCTATGATATATAATAATTATTCGAGGGATTTAAAATCCCTCGCTGGTAACAGCGTGCCGGTTCAAGTCCGGCCTCGGGTACCATCAATTGATGACAAAAAGGCCTCAACGCAAGTTGGGGCCTTTTTGTTTGTTCACTAAAAATCTCTATTTAATTATTAAAAATCATGTGCCTATCGCATTTTGCACTTTTGCCTGCTGGGGTTTTGCTAAAGGCGTAATACAATTAATGGAAGAGTCGTTTTACTGCATTGTTTTAATGCATTGCTTATTAAGGTCTTGAATTCAGATGCGTAGAGTAAGCGGATTTACCCTGATTGAGTTAGTGGTGGTGATTGTCGTGTTGTCGATACTGGCCGTGGTTGCCTTGCCAAGGTTTATCTCTGTGGGTCAGGATGCCCACGACAGCGCGGCGAAGGGAGCGTTTGCCGCCTTTACCTCGGGTGTGTCCCTCTATCACAGCTGCTGGGCGGCGTCAGGGGCGAGTGGTCATGTGGTGGATCTCGCCTGTTTTGGTGACGGTACTATCGATTCGACCACCACAGGCTACCCGCTGGGGCAGACAACCCAGATAAGTGGAAACAATGGTACCCAGTTACAAGGGGAGTTTGTCGTCAACTTTGGGAAGGCTTGTTAGATAATAACGACTACCAGCTGGCGCCACATGATAATGCGTCGTTTGGTGGCAGTAACGATATCATCTACTGGTACTCTGGTGGGGAGATCAGTAGTAGCAACACCTATTGTTACTTTAACTATATTCGCGATAATCGCGCAAAAGGCAGTGAAAACTGGCAATTGAGATACTATCCGGGCACGGGCAAAACCTTAATTACACGTTCGACCCTGAGCTAACTCGCGTCCTAGCCTTCTTTCTTAACATGCCTGGTTTGTTTGGACCGGGCATTAGCTTATAAAAAATCCGTCTTTAGTCGCCTAGGTTGGCCTGTCAACTATGAGCCATAATTATCCAAGGAGGTTTTTATGGCTTTGAGACGCATTTTCATATTGCTTCTGCTGTGTTGGTCATGCTTAGGTGTTGCCGATGAGCGTCTCGCTGCGGCAAATCAGGCGTTGCTCGATCAGGTGGAAGTGATCCACCTTGCCAGTGCCTCCAGCGAGTTTGAGCGCTATCGTGAGCAGCTCAGTGTGGAAAGAGCGCTCTCTCCAGCAAGGCTCTATACCATAGCCCAGGCCGCCGCTCAGTTTTGGCAGCGCCAAGGCATAGCGACCGGCGAGTTTCCTTCAGCGCCTGACGATCCCTATACCAGTGTGATCGCCAGCGAGCCCCAGGTAGCCGATTATCTGATGCTGAGTAATCGCGTGCGCTATCTTCTTTGGTTGGCGCGCCATGAGTCCTGGTTGCCACTAGAGCCCCAAGGCTGGCTAAAGCCCGGCGACAGTCATAGAATCATTCCCGAAATAAGAGTGCGCCTGCAGGCCTTGGGAGATTATCCCCAAGGGGATACCAGTGGCCTCTATTTCGATGAGACGTTAAAAGCGGCCATGATCAAATTCCAGACCCGCCATGGCCTTAAGCCAGATGCCATCATAGGTCCCGCTACCCTTAGTTGGCTTAATCGCACTCCCAGAGAGCGTGCTCAGCTCTTGGCGGTCAACTTTATCCGCCGGGCCGAGTATCTGGCTGACATAGGGGAGCGCTATCTGCTTATTAATATCCCCGCCTATGAGATGTGGCTGGTGGATGATAATCAGGTGGCGCTCAAGTCTAAGGTGATCGTCGGTAAGCCTTATCGCCAGACGCCTATCATCAGCGGCGAGATAAAGAATTTGGTGCTCAATCCCAGCTGGCGGGTGCCGCGCCGCTTGTTGACTCATGATCTCCTGCCCAAGGTGAGAGAGGATGGCAGCTACATCAGCAGTCGCAATTTCGAGGTGTTTGACTATCAGGGAGAGCAGGTCATCAAGAGTGACGATGAATGGCGCGACATCGCCAAGGGTAAGTTTCCCTATCGGCTGGTGCAAAAGCCTGGGGTTGGAAATACCCTGGGGCGCTATAAGTTCTTCTTTCCTAACGAATACAGCGTCTATCTACACGATACCTCAGATAAGGCACTGTTTCAGCGCAGCGACAGGGCGCTCTCATCGGGTTGTATTCGGATCGAGAAGGTTGAACAGTTAGCCAACTGGATGGCTTCCCATCTGGTGCGTGACAAGCAGACCTGGGTACGCATGCAAATCGAGCGTGATAAGACCCAGTGGTTTGCCTTCGATGCGGGCCTGCCTATCCATCTGGTGTATTGGACCTCCTGGCTGGATGGCGACAATGTTGCCCAGTTTAGAGATGACATATACAAAAAGAATCAAAATATTAGTCTGAGTTTGCACGCCGCTAAATAGCCGCTAGCCCAGTGTTTGCCTGGCCTCTGGCAGAAAGTAACACTTGATCTCCCCCTAAATTAAGGTTAATTTGTCCGCTGTTTTGATTAAAAAGTAAACGGTGGTGTTGATGTGACGATAGTTTGTCCTGCGCGTAGGCAGTTGTTATTAGGCCTAGGTGGTGTCGCAATGTTTTCTATGGTGCCGTCTAAAGCGCGAGCGAGTCGCTCGACACAAGGAGTAAGATCCCTAGGGTTTTACAATAGGCATACAGGAGAACGGGGGCAGGGAAGCTATTGGATCGATGGTGATTATCAAACAAATACTTTGAATGATTTTAATCACCTGTTGCGGGATCATCGTCAAAACGAGACGGCGCCCATGGATAAGCGTCTATTCGATCTGCTTTTTTCGCTGAAGCAGACGCTACAGGTTGACGAAGATTTTCATGTGATCTCAGGATATCGCTCGCCTAAGACCAATCAGATGCTAGCCAGTCGCAGCTCTGGGGTGGCGAAGAAGAGTTATCATATGAAGGGGATGGCGATGGATATCGCGCTGCCTGACGTCAATCTTAAAGATCTGCGTGATGCGGCGATCTCCCTAAAACTCGGCGGTGTTGGTTATTACCCAAGCTCAGGCTTTGTGCACGTCGATACCGGCCCTATCCGTACCTGGTAAGCTAAATGCCGGCTTTGACTCACTTAAGGTTTGTTAAAGCCGGATCACTGTGCTAGTATTCGCTCGCTTTAAATGAGGTCATCGTTGGTCGAAAGCGATGGCCACCTATATTACTATTGATTTAAGTGAGTAAATTATGTCTTACACAATTACCGCACAAACCCGCACTGAAATTGGGAAAGGTTCGAGCCGCCGCCTACGTCATGCTGGTAAAGTTCCTGCAGTTATCTATGGTGCGGGCAAAGAAGCCGTTTCTATCGAATTCGAACACCGTTCAATCATCAACATCCAAACTAACGATGATTTCTACAACAGCGACATCACTATCGTTCTAGACGGTAAAGAAGTTAAAGTTCGTGTTCAAGCTATGCAACGTCACGCGTTCAAGCCTATGATCGAGCACGTGGATTTCAAATTCGCTTAATAGCGGAGCTGAAATGAGAAAAGCGCCTTAGTGGCGCTTTTTTTATGCCTCTATTTCCTGTATCCCTATTTACCCATTCCCTTCTTTTCCTATCCCTCTATGGCGCAGTATCAGATTCCGAGAGTTTTTCCGGGCAGCTGGCAATCACTATAGGCTCGCCTTGATCGTTAATCTCTTCCAAGGTGACATTGAAGCCCCAGAGCCTGTGCAGGTGTTTGACCACCTGCTGGCAGCTCTTATCCAATGGAATGCGATTGATGGGGATGTAGCGCAGCGTCAACGAGCGATCGCCTGAGATGGCAACGCTTTGGACTTGAATGTTTGGTTCAAGGTTAGACAGATTGTACTGCTGGGACAGTGTCTGACGGATCTCCTGGTAACCCAGGTCGTCATGGATCGCTGAAATGCTGAGATAGTTTTTCTTGTCATCGTCCAAGATACTGAAAAACTTGAACTGGCGAATGATGTTAGGCGACATATATTGGCTGATAAAGCTCTCGTCTTTAAAGTTTTCCATGGCGAAGTGCAGGGTATCGAGCCAGTTGCTGCCGGCGATATCGGGAAACCAACGTTTATCCTCTTCGGTGGGCGACTCGCAGATGCGGCGAATGTCGACAAACATGTTAAAGCCCAGCGCATAGGGGTTGATGCCTGAGTAGTAGGGGCTGTTATAGCTCGGCTGGGCGATCACATTGGTGTGGTTTTTCAAGAACTCTATCATGAAGCGGTCGGAGACCAGCCCCTCGTCGTAGAGGTGGTTGAGAATAGTGTAGTGCCAAAAGGTGGCCCAGCCTTCGTTCATCACCTGGGTCTGCCTCTGTGGGTAGAAATATTGCCCCATCTTACGCACGATCCGCACGATTTCTCGCTGCCAGGGCTCGAGTAGGGGGGCATTCTTCTCGATGAAGTAGAGAATATTCTCCTGAGGCTCGGCGGGAAAATTGGGGGCGCTCTGTTGCTTTTGGGTGTCCGGCGTCAGGGGGATAGTGCGCCAAAGATCGTTCACCTGGCTCTGCAGGTAGGCCTCACGCTCTTTCTGGCGTACCTTTTCCTCTTTGAGTGAGATCTCGCTGGGGCGCTTGTAGCGATCGACGCCGTAGTTCATCAGGGCGTGGCAAGAGTCTAACACTAACTCTACCTGCTCCTCACCATAGCGCTCTTCACACTCTCTGACATAGTTTTTGGCAAACACCAGATAATCGATTATCGAGCTGGCGTCGGTCCAGGTCTTGAACAGATAGTTGCTCTTAAAAAAGCTGTTGTGGCCGAAACAGGCGTGCGCCATCACCAGCGCCTGCATGGTAATAGTATTCTCCTCCATCAGGTAGGCGATACAAGGATCGGAATTGATCACTATCTCGTAGGCCAGCCCCATCTGGCCACGCTTATAGCCTTGCTCTGTTTCAATAAACTTCTTACCAAAGGACCAATGGGTATAGCCTATGGGCATGCCTATCCCTGCATAGGCATCCATCATCTGCTCGGCGGTGATCACCTCAATCTGATTCTTATAGGTATCCAGACGGTAGTGATCTGCCACCCGCTCTATCTCGGTGAGATAAGATTCCAACAGCTCGAAGGTCCAGTCCGGGCCGTCATCTAATACAGTGCGCTTCTTTTTTGAACTCATAAGGCCCCCTAAACAGCTTGTTTCTTAAACAGTTCTCTAAATACAGGGTAGATGTCCTCGGCCTGTTTAATGTGCTGAACTGCAATATTATCGTGAGTCTTCTGTAGTCCTTCGTATTCACGCCACAGGGTCTGATGGGCGCGGTTGGTGATCTCGATATAGCTAAAGTAACGCACCACAGGTAGCAACTTACGCTCGAGGATCTGGCGGCAGGTGGGGGAGTCATCGGCCCAGTTGTCGCCATCCGATGCTTGGGCTGCATAAATGTTCCACTCGCTCTCTGGATAGCGCTCACGCTGGATCTCATGCATCAGCTTGAGCGCACTAGAGACTATGGTGCCGCCGGTTTCCTGGGAGTAGAAAAACTCGTGCTCATCTACCTCTTTGGCCTGGGTGTGGTGCCGTATGTAGACCACCTCGAGATTCTTATAGGTGCGGGTGAGAAACAGATAGAGCAGGATATAGAAGCGTTTTGCCATATCTTTGGTGGCCTGATCCATAGAACCTGACACATCCATGAGGCAGAACATCACTGCCTGGCTCGAGGGCACCTCACGCTTGGCGAAGTTGTTGTACCTGAGATCGAAGGTATCGATAAAGGGCACCTTGGCAATCTTGGCCTCAAGCTCTGCTATCTGCTCCTTCAGGGCGATGATCTTCTCCGCCTCCGAACCGGGTGTCTGCTCAAGGGCCTCCAGCTCTGCTTTTAGCTCTTTCAGCAGCGCCTTCTTCGAGGAGGACATGGCGATCCGCCGTGCCAAGGATGAGCGCAGCGAGCGAATGATGTTGATATTGGCCGGCACGCCATCATTGGTAAAGCCAGCGCGATAGGTTTGATACTCCACCAGTTTGTTGAGGCGATTGCGCTGCAGGTTAGGGAGTTCGAGATCTTCAAACAACAGTTCCAAATATTCATCTTTGGAGATCTGAAAGACGAAATCGTCCTGGCCCTCGCCTGAGTTAGACGCATCCCCCTGACCGCTGCCTTGTCCACCGCCTTGGGGCGGACGCTCAACCTTATCCCCGCGAGAGAATTGATCATTACCCGGATGCACCCGCTCGCGCATGCCCCCTTGACCCTGATGAAAGGTGGGCTCGCTGATATCCCGGGTCGGGATACTGATCTTTTCGCCTTTATCTATGTCGGTCACGCTGCGCCGGGTCACGGCGTCACTGACGGCCTTCTTGATCTGTTGCTTATAGCGATTGATAAAACGTTGACGATTGACTGTACTCTTTCCCTTAGTATTCAATCTTCTATCGATAAAATTAGCCATGCGCACCTCCCAAGACTAGCGGGGAGCAAGCTCCCCGTGTACGGGTATCAAGATGATTTACGAACCCGTAAATACCACTCAGACAGGAGTCTGACCTGTTTCTTGGTGTAGCCTTTCTCCATCATGCGATTGACGAAATCGTCGTGCTTACGCTGATCGTCTGTCGAGGTCTTGGTATTGAATGAGATAACCGGCAGCAGATCTTCCGTGTTGGAGAACATCTTCTTCTCGATGACGGTACGCAACTTCTCATAGCTGGTCCATAGCGGGTTAGAGCCTTCGTTGTTGGCCCTGGCACGCAGTACGAAGTTGACGATCTCGTTGCGGAAGTCTTTCGGGTTACTGATCCCCGCAGGCTTCTCTATCTTCTCGAGCTCGGCGTTGAGGGCGGCGCGATCGAACAGCTGCCCTGTCTCTGGGTCCCGGTACTCCTGATCCTGGATCCAGAAGTCGGCATAGGTCACATAACGGTCGAAGATGTTCTGGCCATATTCCGAATAGGATTCCAGATAGGCGGTCTGGATCTCTTTACCGATGAACTCGATATATTTAGGGGTGAGGTAGCCTTTTAGAAACTCCATATAGCGCTCTGCCGTCTCTGCGGGGAACTGTTCCTGCTCGATTTGGCGCTCCAGCACATAGAAGAGGTGCACAGGGTTTGCGGCTATCTCGCTGTGATCGAAGTTAAACACCTTAGAGAGGATCTTAAAGGCGAAGCGGGTAGAGAGCCCCTGCATCCCTTCATCCACACCGGCATAGTCGCGATACTCCTGATAAGACTTGGCTTTAGGATCGGTATCTTTGAGGCTCTCGCCATCATAGACACGCATCTTAGAGTAGATGGAAGAGTTTTCCGGCGCCTTGATGCGCGACAGCACGCTAAATTGGGCCAGTGTCTCAAGGGTATAAGGCGCACATGGCGCCTGAGCCAGCTCTGAGTTGGTGAGCAGTTTCTCGTAGATCTGGATCTCTTCTGACACCCTGAGACAATAAGGCACCTTGACTATGTAAACCCTATCTAAGAAGGCCTCGTTGGTCTTGTTGTTTCTAAAGCTGGTCCACTCCGACTCGTTGGAGTGCGCCAGAATGATGCCGTTGAAGGGCAGGGCCGATAGGCCTTCTGTGCCGTTGTAGTTACCCTCCTGGGTGGCGGTCAGCAAGGGGTGCAGCACCTTGATTGGCGCCTTAAACATCTCGACGAACTCCATCAGGCCTTGGTTGGCACGGCACAAGGCGCCCGAGTAGGAGTAGGCATCGGCATCATGCTGGGCGTAGTGCTCCAGCTGACGGATATCCACCTTACCGACGAGCGATGAGATATCCTGATTGTTCTCATCGCCTGGCTCTGTCTTAGCTATCCCAATCTGATCCAGGATGGCGGGGAAGACCTTGACCACCTTGAACTGTGAGATATCGCCGCCAAACTCATGTAGGCGCTTCACCGCCCATGGCGACATTATGGTCTTGAGGTAGCGCTCGGGAATGTTGTATTCGTTTTTAAGTAACTCTCCATCCTCCTCCGGATTGAATAGACAGAAGGGATGGTCATTGACTGGGCTGCGTTGGCCATTGGCGCTCAGCACATAGATGGGCACTCTCTGCATCAATGACTTGAGCTTCTCGGCCAGGGAGGACTTACCGCCCCCCACAGGGCCTAGTAGGTAAAGGATCTGTTTCGATTCTTCCAACCCTTGGGCCGAATGTTTGAGGTAGGCGACGATCTGCTCGATAGAGTCTTCCATGCCGTAAAAATCTTTAAAGGCGGGATAGCGAGAGATTAGCCTGTTGGAGAAGATGCGGCTCAGAATTGGATCCTTAGAGGTGTCTATGACCTCAGGCTTGCCGATAGCCGTAAGCAGTCGCTCGGCCGCCGATGCATAGGCGATCCTGTCTTCTTTACAGATAGCCAAAAACTCTTGCAGTGAATACTCTTCGTCTAATTTTTTTTCATAGCGCTGTTGATAATGCTCGAAAATGCCCATGTTCCACCCCCTGAAAAGCCAACGATATGTCTTAAGGGACAACTGAAAATCAGTGACCTACTACTAATAATAGTCTCTAAACGAGATCTGGGTATCAAAAAAGACAATAAAAACAATGACAAACAGTTGCAAATGCAATTGTTGCAACTGTAGTGGCTTGTCTAGGCTAGTTTGCTTCGGGCGCCTTGGGGTTGCTTAGCTATCGAGGAAAGGAGGGTAAGCAAGGGCATGATCCATCGAATTTGAGAGATTATTTTCAATAGATGTCGAGTGTGTATTTGAGTGAGTTCTTGAGCGGGGGATGTGCGAGCGGAATCGGCTACTTAGCAATGAACTTAACTCATTCAAGTTGCTCGAAACGTGTTGCTAGCCTGAGTTAGCGTAGGGGGATAAGGTTTTTGCCCGGCAATAAAAAAGGAGCCGCGTGGCTCCTTTTCAAATCCGGTTGAATTAGATTAAGCAGCGAAGTTGCTGTTAACGAATTCCCAATTAACCAGGTTCCAGAACGCCGCCATGTAGTCAGGACGTACGTTACGGTAATCGATGTAGTAAGCGTGCTCCCAAACGTCAACAGTCAGAAGTGGTGTAACACCTTCGTCAGTCAGTGGGGTAGCAGCGTTGCTAGTGTTAACGATGGCCAGGCTACCGTCAGCTTTCTTCACTAACCAAGTCCAAGCGCTACCGAAGTTGTTAACGGCTGCGTCGGTGAACTGTGCCTTGAATGCATCGAAAGAACCGAAGGCTGCGTCGATAGCTGCGGCGATGTCGCCAGTTGCCGCGCCGCCAGCGTTAGGTGCTAGACAGTTCCAGTAGAAAGTGTGGTTCCAGATTTGAGCTGCGTTGTTGAAGATGCCGCCAGTAGAAGTCTTAACGATCTCTTCTAGGCTCTTTTCGGCAAGTTCAGTACCTTCAACAAGACCATTTAGTTTCACTACATAGGTGTTGTGATGCTTACCATAGTGATACTCGATGGTTTCCTGGGAAATATGGGGCTCGAGTGCGTTCTTCGCATAAGGCAGTGCTGGTAATTCAAAAGCCATGTTTTTTCTCCATTGACATTCAATTGTCTTTTTAGGTTTGCTCACAGAGGCACATTCTACCTGATAAAGTTGTGATGTGAATCATTGTTTGTTTGATTTTTTAGATTAATTCAATCGATAACCTAACTCAGTGAATAACCCTGAAAAAAGTAGGTTTTCGTTATCTGTGAACCTAGCGTACAATAGGCTAAATTTGTTGACGTAGCTTTGCTGCAAAATTTAGGAAAGAAGATGGACACAAACGAAACTGTAGAAAAAATCAAACAGCAAATCGCTGAAAATCCTATCATCGTTTACATGAAAGGGTCTCCTAAGCTTCCTAGCTGTGGATTTTCTTCGCAAGTGGCGCAGATCATGATTAACTGCGGTGCTCAATTTGCCTATGTTGATATTTTGCAGCATCCCGATATCCGTGCCGAGCTGCCTAAATACGCGAACTGGCCAACCTTCCCACAGCTTTGGGTTGAAGGCGAGCTGATTGGTGGTTGTGACATCCTGACCGAGATGTATCAGAAGGGTGAGCTACAGACTCTGATCGCCGATACCGCTGCCAAATATGCTGATCAAGAGGGTGAGGCTTAATCTTAATTGAGCCAAGCTGAAGGTTAATCCTTCCTATCCGATAAGAAAAAGCCCTTCAAATGAAGGGCTTTTTTGTGTCTAAAATCCATGCATCAAGCATGCTGACTGTCCAGAGTTCCTTAGGCGACTTCCTGCTCCTGACGGGCGTGGGTCTCGGGCAGCAGTAGGTTCATGGTGATGGCCACAATACCGCAAAGGCTGATCCCCGTGAGGCTGAAAGAGCCGATACCAAATGCCATGCCGCCGATACCAAAGACCAGAGTCACGCCAACGATGCAGAGGTTTCTTGGCTCGCTGAGATCCACGTGATTCTTGATCAGTGAGTTCAGGCCGACGGCGGCGATTGAGCCGAACAGCAAACACATGATGCCGCCCATCACAGGTACGGGGATGGTCTGCATAAGCGCGCCGAGCTTGCCGATAAAGGCCAGCAGAATGGCGGTGATGGCGGTCCAGGTCATGATGGCTGGGTTGAAGGCTTTGGTTAGCGTCACAGCACCAGTTACCTCAGAGTAGGTGGTGTTTGGTGGGCCGCCGAGCGCCGATGCTGCTATGGTCGCGATACCGTCACCGCTCAGGGTACGGTGTAGGCCAGGCTTCTTCATATAGTCTTTACCTGTGACGTTTGAGATCGCTAGTATGTCGCCGATATGCTCGACAGCCGGGGCGATGGCCACGGGGATCATGAAGGCGATGGCGTGCCAGTTAAATTCAGGTGCGACAAAGTTTGGCATGGCCAACCAGCTTGCCTGGGCGACCGGGGCAAAGTCGACAACACCGAAGAAGAGGCTGAGACCATAACCCACTATGATGCCAGCCAAGATTGGCATTAGCTTAACGATTCCCTTGGCAAAGATCGCCACCGCTATGGTGGTCAGTAGCGAGGCAAGGGAGATAATCAAGGCGTGCTCCGGGTCGACCAGAACCAGTCCGCCATCGCCGCTCTTACCGAGCGCCATGTTGACGGCAACCGGCGCCAGACCCAGACCGATCACGATAATCACAGGGCCAACAACTACCGGTGGCAGCAGTCTCTTGATGAAGGCGTCACCTCTGAATTTCACTAGGGTGGCCAGCACCAGATACACGCATCCTGCTGCCATCAGGCCGCCCATGGTCGCGGGGATCCCCCAGGTTTGTACACCGTAGAGGATGGGAGCGATGAAGGCGAAGGAGGAGGCGAGGAAGATGGGGACTTGGCGTTTGGTCACCAGCTGAAAGAGCAAGGTGCCAATGCCGGCGGTAAAGAGGGCGACGTTGGTATCGAGCCCGGTTAACAGCGGCATCAATACTAAGGCGCCAAAGGCGACAAACAGCATTTGCGCGCCCTGTAGGGGGATTGCTAAACGTTTCATTGTTATTCTCTTTTTATGGCTAAACCGCACAATGTTAACGTCTTGCTAGCATATTTGCACTTAACTTGATCACATTCTCCGGCTTGCCTCGTTAAAGCCATAGAAAAAAGCGAAGTTGACGGTGTTTGCAGACAGGCATGGTCAAGGCTTATGTGTTACACTGCCGCCATTGTATTCGTGAATAGATATAGATACGGATGTTTAAGAGTCTTTTTTCTGTGGTGCTTGCCGGTACGTTTTGCGCCGCGAGTCTGAATGTTGCCGCCGTCGAGGTGACCGAGCTGGACAGGAGTGCGATTAAGATCGCCGATCGCAGCCAGCAGGTAAAGAATCAGGCGCTAAGCAAGGCGATGCAAGAGGTAGTATTGAAAAATACCGGCGATCGCGCCGCCCTCAGCGCGCCTTTGGTGGCCCAAGCCATTGCCGAACCAACCGCTTATATTCGTCAGTTTGGCTACCAGGAGCAGGGCGGCGAGCAGTTCCTGCAGGCTTCATTCGACCACAGCAAGATCATCAGCCTACTGCGTCAGGCTCAGCTACCGGTTTGGGGCAAGCAGCGCCCACTAACACTCTTGTGGCTAGCTCAGGAGAACGAGGGTAAGCGTGAGCTACTCAACGACTCCTCTGTGCTGGAGAGTCGCAGCCTGATCGCCAAGATGTCGCAGACGCGCGGCGTGCCCATGCTACTGCCTATGATGGATCTCGATGATTCCATGGTCATAAGCGTCACCGACGTGCGCGGCATGTTTGCAGATACCGTGGCTAAGGCAAGTCAGCGCTATGGCAGTGACTACTTTGCCATGGTGTCACTGGATAATCAGCCAGATGGCCAGGTGAGCTATCAGTTGTCCCTCTTCCCGGCAAATAGCGAACAGCCACTGTTTAACCCCTTGACCACTCAATCGGCCCAGGTTGCCGATATGGACGCGGCGGTAACGGCGATCTTTGAGGCGATCAGTCAATACTATGTGGAGCGCTACGCCATTGCCGATAGCGGCGAGGCTAACAGTACTCAGCTGACTTTTGTCGAGATCACCGACCGTCAGCAACTGCTGGATATTGAGAAATACCTGCATCAGCTCAGTGCGGTTAAGTCTGTGTCCCTGACTAAGCTGCAGGGGATCACCGCCGAGTTTTCCTTGCAACTCTTTGGCAGCGAAGAAGATCTATATCGTTTGATTAGCCTGGAGCCAAAGATCCGCAGCCTGGAGCAGTCAAATAGCCCGGATCAGCTCAACCTGCAGTTGGGATTGGGCGTCGATGAGAGGGTGGATCCGTTATCATCGTCACAGACTCCGCGCCACGAGTATATTTGGCAAGGACGTTAAGGTAAGCTGGGCGTCTAATGGTAATATGCTGAGTACTAAATTAGGCCGCCCAGGTAATACAGTCACAAGATAAGATCGAGATCCCTATACGTGTCACCCCATTCACCGGTACAACTTTCTTTACCCGTCTATCTGCCCGATGATGAGACCTTTAACAGTTATTATCCTGCGGCCGGTAACGACGAGCTAATCCAGAGCCTGCAGGCATCTGCCGAAGGGCGGGCCAACAAGGCCGTGTATCTCTGGGGGCCGGTCAAGGCTGGGCGTACCCATCTGATGCACGCCACCTGTGCCAGGGCCAATGAGCTCAATCGTAGCAGCTTCTATCTACCGCTTGGCATACACGCCAGCATCTCTACCGAACTGTTAGAGGGGCTGGAACAGTTAGATCTCGTCTGTATCGATGATATCGATGCCATTGCGGGGCATCCTCTGTGGGAAGAGGCGCTGTTCGATCTCTATAACCGGGTGGCGGAGCATAAACGCTGCGCCCTGGTGGTGAGCGCCAGCGCAACGGCCAGCGACGCGGGATTTGCCCTGCCGGATCTGGTGTCTCGTATGCAGTGGGGGCTGACCTATCAGCTACAACCTATGGCCGATGAGGAGAAGCTGGCGGCGCTACAACGCCGGGCGGCGATGCGCGGTTTACAGCTGCCGGAAGATGTGGGACGCTTCCTGCTCAATCGTCTGGCGCGGGATCTGCGTACCCTGTTCGATGTGCTCGATCGCCTGGACAAGGCATCACTGGTCCATCAGCGTAAGCTCACCATTCCCTTCGTAAAAGAAATGCTGCGCCTGTAGCGTCCGTCTTAATCGCGCAGGTCTCCTAGCACTTTTTACGGTCAGCATTATAGCTATCAGGATATAAAGTCGTTAACGACTCACCACAAAAAAGGCACCTTATCGGTGCCTTTTTACGTTAGATGCCTGTTTATTTAGCCATCTATTTCTTGCGCTTCTTCAGTCCCAGGCCCAATTCTCGACCGCGAATGCGCGCGTAGAAGGGCAAGGTCACCATCAAGAGGCTCAGCAGGGCCACCTCGCAGATGGCGAAGACCTGTGCCGTCTCGGTGACATAGAGCAGGGTCAGGCCATGCAACATATAGAGGCAGATGATGAAACTTGCCCAGGCATAGGTGTAGGGCTGACCGGTTAAGATCCCCTTAAGCGGCGCCAGCAGGGGTAAGATCCACAGCAGGCTGAAGATCAGCGAGTATTGTCCGGTCAATCCCTGGTTGCCAAACCAGGCGGTCATCAACAGCAGCAGCGCCACATAGGCGGCGCGGCTAATTTGAAACAGTGTCTTTGAGCTCATTTCGACTCTCAGCCTTACAGAATGGCCAGTACGTTTTCTGGGGGGCGACCAATTGCAGCCTTACCGTTTGCCAGCACGATAGGACGCTCGATCAGCTTAGGGGTATCTACCATGGCCTGGATAAGTGCCTCATCATCGGTGACGTCGGCTAGGTTCAACGCCTTGTATTCCTCTTCCTTGGTGCGCATCAGCTCACGTGGCGCTAGGCCAAGCTTATCTAAGATGCTGCGGATCTCCACCTTGGTTAGTGGTGTCTTGAGGTATTCGATCACTTGGATATCGCAGGCTTTCTCTTCCAGCAGCGCCAGGGTCTGGCGGCTTTTAGAGCAACGAGGGTTATGAATTATGCTTACTTGCGTCATGGCAGTTCTATCCATATCTAGAAATTTGCCGCCATTCTACTGCAAAAGGTGAGCCGAGTCACAGGGTCCCGGTTCACCTTATGGTGTTAAAGCAGTTCGAGTTGTTTCTTCGACTGTTTGAACTGACGGATCCTGGCCTCTATCTTAGCCAGCTGCAGCGGATTTTTCTCCGACAGACGGTAAGCAAAGTTGAGCTGATCTATGGCGCCATCATAGTCGGCCGCCAGCGCCATGGTTTCCGCCTTGGCAAAATGCTCCATGGCGCGGTTGCCTGTCTGCTTGTAGGCATCGCTCAGCAGCTGTAGTGGCAATTGATTCTGCTTATCGAGGAAGATCATATCTTCCAGCAGGGGAATGGCCTGTTTGGCCTTACCATTTTCGATAAGCGCGTTGGCCAGGTTGATGTTGATCACCTGAGAGGTAGGCTTGAGTTTGCGCTCACGGGTCAGTAGATCGATCGCCTGTTGATGCTCATGGCGCTCCAGCAGGAGATCTGTCTTAGTGTCGATATAGAAGAGGTTATTGGGATCTTTGGCGAGCAGCTTGTCTATGATGACCTCAGACTCCTTGGCCTTCTCGGCGCGCAGTAGGGCAAGCGCTTTACCGTACAGGGCCGCCTCTTCAAATTGGTAGCTGTTCTTTCTTATCTGGTCGTTAAATAGCGCCAGCGCCGCCTCTTCGCTATAGCTAGAGAAGCGCACCTGAATACGCGCCTTGGCTAGCTGAAAATCCAGATTATCGGCCACATACCTGTGGGGATATTGCGCCGCCCGGTTTCTTGCCTCGGCAATTCGCGATTCGGGCAAGGGGTGCGTCAGCAACATCTGCGGCGGCTTAGTGGTAAAACGATAGCGTGTGGCCAGCTTAGAGAAGAAGTCCGCCGCGCCGTTCGGATCGAAGCCGGCGTCGACCAAGATCTGCATGCCGATACGATCCGCCTCTTTCTCGTGCAGGCGGGTGTAGTTGATCTGCGCCTGAGTCGCTAGGGCCTGGGTGGTCGCCATGGCGGCCATGCCCACCTGAGGCACGGCAATGGTGAGCAAGATAGCGCCGAGCAGCCCTGCAATTGTTGCCGGAGAGCTCTTTTGCTGGGCCTCGAGAGAACGCGCCAGATGCCGCTGGGTCACGTGGGTGATCTCGTGGCCTAATACCGAGGCCAGCTGGCTCTCGTTATCGGCGTTGAGGAACAAGCCGGTATGAACCCCCACATGGCCGCCGAAGAAGGCGAAGGCGTTGATCTCATCGTTTCTAAGCAGGAAGAAATAGAAGGGGGTCTTTACCCCAGTCGCGTGGGCCACTAGGCGGTTACCCAGTTCGGTCAGATATTGATTGAGTACGGGATCGTTAAGCATGGGCGCCGATGAGCGGATCACCCGCATATAGGCGTCGCCGTAGCTGTTTTCTTTCTCCAGGCTGAAGGTGTTCACCGCCGCGGTGCCAAGATCCGGCAGATCGTTGTTGGCAAAGCCTATGGGGGCAATAGAGAACAGGGCCATCGATAAGGCGCCGGCAACCAGGGATTTTGCTTTGTTAACTTTACTCAAACTTATCCTTAGCGTTTATAGATAACTGGGTCTGCTTTGTTGGAACCAAATCGGGCCAATTAGTTCAGTTTGTCAGGCCCATGAGGCGAGCGCGTCGCCATCATTGTTCGCTTGTGGTTTCACTGGAGACTTAGGATAATAGCCCGAGTTTGCCTTTAGCAAGATCATTATGACTTTTATTGACTTAACCCACTACCGATGTCCCCTGGCCTTAGTTAAGCTAAAGATTGCGCTCAAGCAGTTGCCCTGTGGTGACGTGCTGCGGGTACAGCTTAAAGACAGTGGTTCGCGCCAGGATGTGCCCAGGTTTCTTGAGAAGGCCAACTGGCAATATGTTGAAATACAAAACGATGCAGAGATCTTGGTGTTGTCGATAACCCGAGGCGACTAAAATTTTGCCCTGGGGGAGTTTTAGATATCGACTCTAACGCGTCTTTAGATAGAAATGAGTCTTTAGCTTCAGAGGCGCCGATTAATTATTTTTCATGATGCTCGATGTTGCAGACCTAAACGCTTAATTTACAGAGCGGCGGGTCTTGGTTTCTAAATAGGAAGAGTAGATGTTTTCAATCATTACCAATTGGTATAAAGAGAGATTTAGTGATCCCCAGGCGGTGACCCTGATGCTGATATTGCTCGGCATTGCCCTGATCATCTATTTCGCCGGCGGGCTCCTGGCGCCCTTGCTGGTCGCCCTGGTGCTGGCATTTTTGCTCGAATGGCCGGTGGCGCAGATGGTCAAGATAGGTATTAACCGCACCACGGGGGCCTCACTGGTGCTTGTGCTGTTTGTTGGCGTGATGCTGCTGATCACCTTCGGTCTGGTGCCCAGCATCTGGCGTCAGGGGGTGGCTCTGGTGACGGATCTGCCTACCATGTTGGATAAAGGTTTCATCACTCTCAAGGGCTTGGTCGAGCAGTATCCGCAGTTTTTAAGTGTCGAACAGCTCGACGCCTCGGTGGGCGAGCTCAAGAAACTGCTGGATACCCAACACATACTGGATCTGGGTAAACAGTTGATCGGCTACTCGGCATCACTTTTGGTGCTCATGGTCTACGCCATCTTAGTGCCGCTGCTGGTGTTCTTCTTCCTCAAGGATAAAGATGAGCTGGTTCGCGGCAGCAAGCGTTTCATCCCCGCCAATCGTGACTTGGCCCGTAAGGTATGGCTGGAGATGAATCAGCAGATCTTTAACTACATTCGGGGCAAGGTGATCGAGATAGTCATCATAGGCGCCGCAAGTTATATCTTCTTCGCCATCATGGATCTGCGTTACGCCGCGCTGCTCGGGGTATTGACCGGCTTCTCCGTGTTGATCCCCTATGTGGGCGCGACCCTGGTGACCCTGCCGATCGCCCTGGTGGCCTTCTTCCAGTGGGGCATAAGCCCGGAATTCGGCTATCTGATGTTAGGCTACGGTATCATTCAGGCATTGGATGGTAACCTGCTGGTGCCAATCCTGTTCTCAGATGCGGTGGATCTTCACCCCGTATTTATTATCGCGGCCGTGTTGGTCTTCGGCGGACTCTGGGGTGTCTGGGGCGTCTTCTTTGCCATTCCGCTCGCTTCCTTGGTGAAGGCGGTGGTGAATGCCTGGCCTAAAGCCGATAAGCCTGAGCAGGAAAAGCCTTAGACTTAAGCCGAGCAGGGCACCGTCTGATCTGTGTTTAAACGTTAAAGGAGCCGCTAGGCTCCTTTTTTGTGGCAAGTATACATAGAAAGTGTTTGTGGCTTATCTCAACGCCTGTTTGGCCGTCGCGGCCAGCGCGCGGTAGACAAGTGTGGTCTGCTTGGCCTTGATGTTCCAGTGTTGCCAATAGAGGGGCACCTTCATGGTGCAATCAGGGGCGATCAGTTGTAACGCGCCGCTTTTCAGCAATGGCTCGGCCTGAAGATGGCCCACAAGGCCGTAACCCATGCCCAGCAATATCGCCTCCAGAAAGCTCTCGGAGGAGGGGATCTGATGCTCCCGCCATTGCTCAGGCTCAATGCCAAAATGCTCGCCTAAAAACTTCTCATGTAGCTTATCTTTGGTTGAGAACACCACGGCCGGCGCCTGACGCAGACGGCTAGGCGTTACACCATCGGCAAAATATTCCTGAATAAAGTCCTGGGTGGCGACGCAAAGGTACTCCATCAGGCCAAGGTACTCGCTGGAGCAGCCCGCCAGCGGCGCCTCTGTGGTGGTCACGCAGCCTACAGCCTCGCCGCTTTTCAGCAGATGGTGAGTGTAAGACTCATCGTCGACAATCAGCTCCAGCAGCCAGCGGTGGCGCTTAAACAGCTCGGCGAGGGCGGGCAGAAACCAGGTGGCCAGGCTGTCGGCATTGACGGCTATCTTCACCACTGTGGGCAGTGAAGGATCGTCGGCGTCGATCTCGGCGCTGAGTTCGCTCTCCAGTAGGCTTACCTGGGCGTAGTGCCTGAGCAGACGCTTGCCCATGGGGGTCGCCTGTACCGGATTACTGCGGATTACCAGGGTCTGGCCGACTCTCTCCTCTAACGTCTTGATGCGCTGGGACACGGCTGATTGGGTGATAAACAGTGCCTTGGCTGCACGCTCGAAGCCGCCTTCGGCGATCACCATGCTCAAGGCTTTCAGGTGGGCGTAATCCAGCATCCTATTCTCCAGGCTCCTACTTTTTATGGTTATAAGCTCAGCTAATGATACATTAAATATATTAGTTGGGTTTATTTTTAGAAGCTCGCTATGCTTGCGACCTCTCTTTCTAGTCGTGGTTATTTTGGAGTTTTCTCGTGCAAGCATTCATTCAGGGGATAGGTGTTGGTGGCAGCCTGATCATCGCCGTTGGGGCGCAAAACGCCTTCGTATTAAAGCAAGGCTTAAAGCGCGCCCATTCCTTACCTATCGCTGCCCTGTGTTCTTTTATCGATGCCGTGATGATCACCGCAGGTGTCGCGGGCCTCGGCCATCTGATTTTGGCATTCCCGCTAATCAAGGATATCGCCAGCCTTGGGGGGGCAGCCTTCTTGCTTGTCTACGGTGCTCAGGCACTACGCGCCTCATTTAACGCCCAAGGGCTGGATACTGAGTCAACCCAGGGGGCGGACACCCTGCGAGCGGCGCTGCTCACCACCCTGGGGATTAGCCTGCTTAACCCCCATCTGTATCTGGATACCGTTGTCTTGCTCGGTAGCATCAGCACTCAGTTCGAGCAGCAAGACAGGCATATGTTTGGCGCCGGCGCCGTGCTCGCATCATTCGTGTGGTTCTTCGCCTTGAGCCTGGGCGCCAGGTACTTAAGTCCGCTGTTTAAAAAACCAAAGGCCTGGTGCTACTTAGACAGATTCATCTTCGTGACTATGTGGAGTATCGCGGCGGCGCTGCTTTGGCCCTATGTTAAGGCCATGATGGGCTAATTGGCTGTTAAGCTGATTGGTTGGTGGATTAATTGGTTGTTGAGCTAGTAGTTGACGAATCTTTAGATAATAAAAAAGCCGGTTTTGCCGGCTTTTTTTGTCAAATGGGAACTAGTGTTAGCTGTTTTCCTGAATATATTTCAAGACAACTTCATGGTGATCTTTGGTTTTGAACTTGTTGAAGATATGTTCGATGTTGCCGCTTTCATCAATGAGGAAAGAGGTGCGTACTACGCCCATGTTTTCACGGCCCATGAATTTCTTGAGTTGCCAAACACCATAAGCTTCGCAAACCGCATGCTCTTCGTCCGCGAGCAAGGTGAAGTTCAACTCCTGTTTGTTTGTGAAGTTTGTAAGCTTCTTCGGTGTATCAGGGCTAATTCCAATAATCACAACGTTCAGTTCATCAAGCTCTGATTTAGTGTCCCTTAGCCCACATGCTTGGACAGTACAACCTGGTGTAGAGGCTCTTGGGTAAAAGTAAACGAGAACTTTCTTGCCTTTAAAATCGGCCAGGGAAACTGATTCATCATTTTGGTTTTGTAGGGTAAAGTCGGGGGCCTTATCGCCCTGGGTTAAGGTTTTCATAGATCATCCTTAGGTTGTGTTTCGATACCCTGCATACGTTCGATATGGCAGCTTAGGTTCATCTCTTCGGCGAGTGCGGCGATATTTTGTTCGAGTTTTTCGATATCGACCTTCTCAGGCACGTTGATGGTAAGGAAGACATTCTGCACCGGCTCGCCGTCTGGGGTTTCCTCGGCGTGGGAGCGTACAGCGGCGAGATCCAGTGAACGATCGGCCAGGAACTGGGTGATTCGCTTCATGGTGCCGCGTTGGTCTTTGCCGTTGAAGGTTACTTCTAGGCGTGACACATAGTTTGGCGGCGTGTGCTGGGAGCAGCGTTTCATTACCGTTAGCAGGCCAAGCTCGACACTCAGAGCAGGGAGGCTGGCTTCCATCTTAGTGATCGATGCCCAGGCGCCTGAAATCATCATGATCAAGGTAAACTCACCACCAAAGAGCGCCATACGGCTATCGACGATATCGCAATCGCATTCGCTTGCGAGTCTGGCAAATTTACTGACGATACCAGGACGATCAGAACCCAGTGCGGTAACGACCAGATGATTGGACATGAAATTCCCCCATTGATTGGTAACTCGTTGTACAAATAAGCGTCGATTGAATAATGTCGGCGTTTTTTAGGTGGCTTATGCTATCACAAGTTATCAGTTTTGAGATCCCTGTCGTGATAAAGAGTCAAACATTTGACCTAGGGGGAGCGGTGTTATCATTCTCTGTGATCTAGGGATACTTATGCTTGTTTTTACCTGTGAGCATCAGTACCATAGCCAGTCCTGAATCCTTGGGGAAATCACATGATAAACGGAAGCATCGTAGCCTTAATCACACCCATGAATCGTGATGGCTCAGTCGATTATGCAAGTCTCGAGAAGTTGGTTGAGTACCATATTGAACAGGGTACTGACGCCATCGTTGCCGTCGGCACGACTGGCGAGTCAGCCACTTTACCTCTTTCAGAACATATTGAAGTG
Organism: Shewanella alkalitolerans; assembly: GCF_019457575.1. Lineage (NCBI taxonomy): Bacteria > Pseudomonadati > Pseudomonadota > Gammaproteobacteria > Alteromonadales > Shewanellaceae > Shewanella > Shewanella alkalitolerans. The sequence goes on from NZ_CP080422.1 coordinate 2,098,398, forward strand.
GTTGCCCACACGGTAAAATTTGCCGCCGGACGCGTCCCAGTGATAGGTGGAAATGGTGCAAACGCCACCGCCGAAGCGATCGAGCTGACCAAGGCGCAGGCCAACCTAGGTGTGGCCGCCATGTTAGGTGTGACGCCTTACTACAACAAACCGACACCTAAGGGCTTGGTTGCCCATTACAGCGCCGTCGCGGCCGCAACCGATATCCCACAAATTCTCTACAACGTGCCCGGCCGTACTTCGGTGGACATGTTGCCCGAAACCGTTGCCCAGTTGGTCGACGTGCCAAACATCATAGGCGTGAAGGAAGCGACTGGCGATCTTAGCCGCGTGGCTAAGCTGCGCGAGCTGTGTGGCGATGACTTCATGCTATACAGCGGTGATGACGCCACGGCTCGTGAGTTCCTGACTCTCGGTGGCAATGGCGTGATCTCTGTGGCCAACAACATAGTGCCTAAGCAGTTCAAGCTGATGTGCGATACGGCCCTTAAGGGCGATCTCGAGGGTGCCCTGAAGGCCGAGGCGCCAATGAAAGATCTGTTCAGCGCGCTATTTTGCGAGGCCAATCCGATTCCTGTGAAATGGGCGGCGCATCGTATGGGGCTGATCAGCCAAAGACATATTCGCTTGCCATTAACGGAACTTTCCGAGCAATATCATGGTCTGTTGCTAGAAGCGATGAAGAATGCCGGAATAGAGGTTCAATAATTAGATGCTAAAGCAAGTCACCCCAATCCTACTGGTTGCCGCCGTTACGGCCTGCAGCACGCCTATCGACAGACGCCAGGCTAACGGCGATGACGAATACGCCAATGTGACGTCTCAGCCCAAACTGGTGATCCCAGCTGGATTGAATCAGCCGAAATACAATACCGAATTCGATATTCCTGAGGTCGGCAATAAGGTCGATAAGACCTTGGTTGGCAAGAAACTCGACATTCGTCCACCGCTTCAGGTACTGCCGATGGCAGAAGGTACCCATGTGGAGGAGTCAAGCGACAGCATCAAGATCGTGGTCGAGTCTATCGATAACGATATCGATCTGCGCAGCGAACTGTTCAGCATCTTGGATGAATATTTTAGTCAGCACGAGATCAAGATCCTCAAAGAGGATAGAGATACAGGTGTGATCGAAACTGATTGGATTGAAAATCAGGAAGTTATCGATTCATCTCTGTGGGGTTCCGATGAAGTATATTCGGTGCGTCAACGCTATCGTTTCAGCGTCAACGTGCGTCCTCACGGCCGTAGCGGTAACCTTGCTATCGAATTGATTGATCACGAAGAGAGCTTCGATGGTAAGGCCCAGGATATCCTGCTTACCGGTGAAGACAAGCGGCGCTATACGGTGGATATGCTCAACAACACCATCGCTTACATGAGCGTCAAGCGTGCCAAGGCGATTAAGGCCAAGCGCCTGCGTGAGAGCCTGGGTATCGATGTGGATCTGGTTAAGGCGCCTGCAGTTGCCGAAAACGAGACGCCAGAGCAGAGCTTCTGGTTGGCGGACGCCAGCTACAGCCGCACCTGGGACCGTCTGCGTATCGTACTGCCTGAGCTGGGCTTTGAGATCGTCGATATGGATAGCAACAAGGGACTCTACTATATCAATGTGAGCGACGATTCTGGCTTCTGGAGTTCATTGTGGAGCGATAAGAAGCTGCCGATGGAAGAGGGCTCGTATCGCCTGCAGATTGAGCAAGACAAGGGTGACACGTCTAAGACTCGCATCTACCTAAAAGATAAGGAAGATAGCCCTGTGACCAATGAAGTGGTCGAGGCCGTCTACGATGGCATGGCCGAGCTGATGAGCGAAGACCGCAAGGTTAGATAAGCTCAACGCAGTCAGAGAAATGCTTAGATGAAGAAAGAGGCCACAAGGCCTCTTTTTTTTGTGTACTTATAGCTTCATCAGGCCTGAGTATGGATTCCCGTCAGGCCGCACCTCTTCCTCGCTTCTCTATCCTTTAACCACTTGTTTAAAGCAAAGGTGCCAGCCTCAGATTTTCCTTGTTTAGTGTGGCAACTTTAGTGTGGCAGTAGATGGCGAGTGGGCCTTCTATGCCATATAGTTAGTGAGATTGTCGGTCATTAGTTTGATGGAGTATATCTGCCGAGGTTGAGATGCCAGCTAAGGTGCCACTGCAGGATGTAGACGCAAAATATCTTAAGATCATCAGTGAGTTTGCCATCGACATGCTCTCTCTGAGCGGCGTGGATGAGATCCTCTGGCATCTGGCGCAGAATGTGGTCTCCCAGCTGGGGTTCGACGATGTGGTCGTCTATCTGCTGGATCCCGCCCGGGGCGTCTTGATGCAGAAGGCCAGCTTCGGCGACAAGAATCCTAGCGGCCATGAGATCCTCGCGCCCATAGAGCTCAAGCTGGGGGAAGGGGTGGTCGGTACCGTGGCCAAGACCAAACTGCCCCTGAACGTTACCGACACCCGGCTGTTCCCCAACTATATCGTCGATGATGCCCCAAGGCTCTCCGAGCTCGCCGTGCCCATGTTGATGGAGGGGGAGGTGATCGGAGTGATAGATACCGAACATCCAAAGAAGAATTTCTACACGCCCCAGCATGAGCGAATTTTGTTTGCGCTGGCCTCTATCGCGGCGTTGAAGATCCACAGGGCCAATAATCTGGTGACGCTGCAAAAGCGTGTGGCCGAGCTGGAATATGCCAGCAAGATCCAAGATACCCTGTTTGCTATCGCCGAGATCATCTTCGAGACCGACTCCATCAAGGCCTTTTACCAGAAGCTGCACACCTGTATCGCCCGCCTGCTCAAGGCTGACAACTTCTATGTGGCGCTGCTCAGCGATGATGGCCAAACCCTGCACTTTCCCTACCACGTAGATCAGTACGATCAGCTTGCAGAAGACGCCGAGTTGCCCCTGTTACCGACCCGTCTTGGGATCACAGGTTATGCGCTGCTTAAGAATCGGCCTCTGTTGGCCCATGAAGAGCAGATTAAGGCGCTGGTAAACCGGGGGGAGATAGTCATCAATGGCGCCATGCCGACGGCCTGGCTCGGGGTGCCCTTTGGCGAGGAGGCGTTTCGCGGCATCGTCGTGGTGCAGAGTTATCATGGTGACTATCGTTATAGCGAAGCCGATCAGCAGCTGCTGGTGTTTACTGCCAAGCATATACGTAACGCCATCAGCCGCATGAAGCTCAAGGCCAATCTCACCGAGATGGCCCTCTATGATGGCTTAACTGGGCTGCCTAATCGCACCCTGTTCATCGACCGCCTCAATCAGGCCATCGCCAAACTGAACGACACTTGTGGCGACGCTGCATCTACTGCTGGCGTTGGGCTGGTGCTGCTGGATATCGACCATTTTAAGGCGGTTAACGATATCTATGGCCACCATCTGGGGGATGAGCTGCTCAAGGTGTTTGCCGATCGCATCCATGCCGCGATAGCGAGCCAGGATACCTTCTGCCGACTCGGGGGGGATCAATTTGGTCTGCTGTTGGTGGATATCAACTCAGAGGCGCAGTGCCTGGAGCGGGTAGAGGCGCTGCGAGAGCAGATGCAAGCCGTGCTGGATCTCGGCGGTATCTCGCTTACCTTGTCGGTAAGCATGGGGCTGGTGACCTGTTTCTCACCCGGGATGTCGGCGACGGATCTGCTGCGTCGGGGGGATCAGACTCTACTTAGGGCCAAGCTGATGGGACGGCACAGGCTTTGTGTGTTTACAAGTGGCGAGCAGGCGGAGCTTCAGGAGACGCAGATATGTCAGGCGTTTCAGCAGGCCGCAGATCAAGGTGAGCTCTATTTCAGTTTTCAACCCCAATACCGGCTAAAGGATGGCAAACTCCTTGGGGCTGAGGCGCTGCTACGTTGGCAGCATCCAAGACTAGGAACCATCTCACCACGGCGACTGCTGGCGCCGCTGCGCCGACAAGGCGCCCTCGAGCTGGTAGATGCCGTGGTCGCTAAGCTTATCCTGGCCCATCTCAAGCGTTATCACGGCGCCTACCCCGAGGGATTTCGCCTCAGCGTGAACATCGCCAGTGACGGCAGTGCGCTGTTTGATGCGCTAGAGAGAATGGCTGGGGAGGGCATTGAGCTGGCATCTTATCTGGGCATAGAGATCCCTGAATCCAGCCTAGGCGCCTCGTTTGAGGCGGTCGTTAGCTGTATCGCACGGGCAAAATCCCTCGGCGTGCTGGTGAGCCTGGATGATGTAGGTGCCAGCCATGCCAGTTTTAAATATCTGCAGGAGTTCAGGTTCAATCGCCTCAAGATAGCCCAAGGGCTCATTAGTCCCATGGAGATGGCCTATGACAACCAGGTTATTTTGGAAACCATCATCAATCTCGCCAGTACGCTGAATATAGAGACCCTGGCGCAGGGGATTGAAACCCGCGAGCAGTATCAGACGATGCAGGCCCTGGGATGCGACTATGGTCAGGGGGAGTTTATGAATCCCTCCGTCAGCGAGGAAAAGCTACTGCTTATGCTGACAGAGTCCCATCTCTATAGATGATCTCGCGTATCATTTAGTGATTGATACCATACTCTTTTGTCGCTCACGCCGGGCGCAAATGTAAATGGTGTGTTAAGTTTGTAAGCAAAGGTAAAACGCCTTGAAGCACTTATATTCCTAGGTAAACTACCGATAACATTACGCGCATTCTTTCGGAAGATTGATGAAAAAAACGATAATAATCTCAATGCTTTTAGCGGTGGGCGCCGCCACCTACTATTTCACTCAGCAAACCGAAACGCCTAAGGGGCCACGCGGGCGGCCTACGCCTAATGTGGTAGTGGCAAAGGCCGAAATGCAGCCGATTCGTGACGAGGTCGAGGCCCTGGGAACCGGTAAGGCCAACGAATCGATCACTGTGACCCCAAAGGTCACCGACATGGTGACCGAGATTAATTTCAACGACGGCCAGATGGTCGACAAGGGTCAGCTTCTGGTGCGTTTGCAAGACAGAGAGCAGATCGCCCGCGTGACTGTGGCCCGAGTGAAGATGAAAGACCATGAACGTGAACTGGCGCGTATTAGCTCCCTGGTCACCAGTCAGACGGTGGCGGCACTGGAGCGCGACAGGCTGCAGACCCTTATAGATACCGCCAAGGCTGAATTAGATCAGGCGGAATCTTCACTCAAGGACAGACGCATACTGGCACCATTCTCTGGCCGCCTGGGCCTGCGTCAGGTGAGTCAGGGCAGCCTGGTAACCCCAGGTACTGTGATCACCACCTTAGATGATATCTCCACCATCAAACTGGATTTCTCCGTGCCAGAGCGCTTCCTACAGTCTCTGGCGATAGGTAAGTCGGTCGAGGCCAGCGCCGTAGCCTTCGAAGGCGAGCTCTTCACCGGTAAGGTGGTCTCTGTCGATAGCCGCATCAATCCGACCACCCGCGCGGTGACCGTGCGAGCCGAGATCCCCAACAAGGGGATGCGCCTGCTACCCGGCATGTTGATGAAGGTGAAGCTTATCAAGCAGAGCCGCGAAGCACTCATCATCCCAGAGGCAGCCATTATCCCAATTCAGAAAGATCACTTCGTCTATCTGGTGAATGATGAGAACGTGGTCGAGCGTCGTCAGGTGCAACTAGGCCTGCGTAAACGCGGCTGGGTGGAGATTGTCGGAGGTGTCGATGTTGGCGAGCAGGTGATGGTACGTGGCATTCTCAAGGTGCGCCCAGGCGATACCGTCAAGGTTCAATACAGCGAACATTTCAGTTTCAACCAACAAGCTAAGGTGGAGCCGCTAGCATGATCTTGACGGATTTGTCGGTAAAACGACCGGTTTTTGCGTCCGTCATCAGCATGTTATTAATCGCCTTCGGTCTGGTCTCCTTCGATAAACTCCCCCTGAGGGAGTACCCCAATATCGATCCGCCGATCGTCTCGGTGCAAACCAACTATCGCGGCGCCAGTGCCGCCGTGGTGGAGAGTCGCATTACCCAGCTGGTGGAAGACAGGATCAGCGGCGTCGAAGGGATCCGCAACATCAACTCCTCCAGCAGCGATGGTCGCTCATCCGTAACCTTAGAATTCGACGTCGGCCGTGATATCGAGGCGGCGGCCAACGATGTCCGTGATCGTATCTCGGGCCTGCTCAACAACCTGCCGGAAGAGGCCGATCCCCCAGAGGTGCAGAAGGCCAATGGCGGTGATGAGGTGATCATGTGGCTCAACCTGGTCTCGGATCAGATGAACACCTTGCAGCTCACCGACTATGCCCGTCGTTACCTGGTAGATCGCTTCTCTGTGATCGATGGTGTGGCAAATATTCGTATCGGTGGCGGTAAGGTGTATGCCATGCGGGTGTGGATCGACAGGCAGGCTCTGGCGGCCCGTAACCTGACGGTATCGGATATCGAATCTGTGCTGCGCTCAGAAAACGTCGAGCTGCCGGCCGGCTCGGTGGAATCTCAGGACAGACACTTCACCGTGCGTCTAGAGCGTACCTTCAAGACGGCGGAAGATTTTAACAATCTGGTGCTGGCCGAAGGGGAAGATGGTTACCTCATCAAGCTAGGTGACGTGGCCAGGGTAGAGATTGGCTCGGAAGAGGAGCGTATTACCTTCCGCGGTAACCGCGAGGCCATGATTGGCCTTGGGATCTCCAAGCAGTCGACCTCCAACACCCTGGAAGTGGCCCGCGCCGCCAACGCCCTGGTGGATAAGATCAATCCGACACTGCCTGCCGGCATGGAGATCAAACGCTCCTACGACAGCTCGGTGTTTATCGAGGCCTCTATCAAGGAGGTGTATCAGACCCTGTTTATCGCCATGTTCCTGGTGATTGTGGTGATCTATCTCTTCCTTGGCAGCGTGCGCGCCATGTTGATCCCGGCGTTGACTGTACCAGTCTCCCTGATGGCGACCTTTATCGTGCTCTACGCCTTGGGTTACACCATTAACCTGCTGACCCTGCTGGCGATGATTCTGGCTATCGGTATGGTGGTGGATGATGCCATCGTGGTGCTGGAAAACATCCACAGACGCATTGAGGAGGGCGACTCGCCCCTCAAGGCGGCCTACTTAGGTTCTCGCGAGGTGGCCTTTGCCGTGGTGGCGACCACCCTGGTATTGGTGGCCGTGTTTATGCCGATCACCTTCTTAGAGGGAGATCTGGGTAAACTCTTTAAGGAGTTTGCGGTGGCCATGAGCGCCGCGGTGATCTTCTCTAGTCTGGTGGCCCTGACCCTAAGCCCCATGATGTGCTCTAAGCTGCTTAAGCCTGCCGGGCAAGATCCTTGGCTGGTGCGCAAGATAGATGCGGGCATGAACTGGCTGTCGACCGGTTACCGTGCGACGCTTAAGCGCGCCATGGTCCACCCCTTTATCGTCAGCTCGCTGGTGGTTATCGCCTTAGGGCTTAGCGGCTATCTGATGACTAAGGTGCCGCAGGAGTTTGCACCGCAGGAGGATCGGGGATCTATGTTCCTGATCGTCAACGGTCCTCAGGGAGCAAGCTTCGAGTATATCAGCCCCTACATGGATGAAATTGAAAATCGCCTGATGCCCCTGGTGGACAGTGGTGACATCAAGCGTCTGCTTATTCGTGCGCCGCGCGGCTTTGGTCGCAGCGCCAACTTTTCTAACGGCATGGCGATCATCGTGCTGGAAGACTGGGCGGACCGTCGCAGTGCCTTTGAGATCATTGGTGACATTCGTGCCCGTCTGTCGGATCTCGCCGGTGTGCGCGCCTTCCCCGTAATGCGTCAGGCTTTCGGCCGCGGGGTGGGTAAGCCGGTGCAGTTTGTGCTTGGAGGCCCAAGCTATGAAGAACTCGCCAAGTGGCGTGACATCTTGTTGGAGAAGGCCAAGGAGAATCCTAACCTGGTCGGCCTGGATCACGACTATCAGGAGACTAAGCCTCAACTGAGGGTGGTGATCGACAAAGACAGGGCGGCGGACCTTGGGGTCTCTATCTCGCACATTGGCCGCACGCTCGAGTCTATGCTGGGCTCGCGTTTGGTGACCACCTTTATGCGTGACGGCGAAGAGTATGACGTGATCATCGAGGGTAACCGGGATAATCAGAATACTGCCAGCGATCTGAGTAACATCTATGTGCGCTCGGACCGCAGCCGTGAGCTGATCCCGCTGGCTAACCTGGTCTCGGTAGAGGAGTTTGCCGATGCCAGCCAGTTAAACCGCTACAACCGTATGCGCGCCATTACCATAGAGGCCAACCTGGCCGATGGTTATAGCTTGGGTGAGGCGCTAGATTACCTTAACAATCTGGCCTACACCTATCTGCCGGCCGAGGCGGTAATCAGCTACAAGGGGCAGTCTCTGGACTATCAGGAGTCTGGCAGCTCGATGTATTTCGTCTTCCTACTGGCGCTGGGTATCGTCTTCTTGGTACTCGCGGCCCAGTTCGAGAGCTATATTCACCCTATGGTGATCATGCTGACCGTACCTCTTGCCACCTTGGGCGCCCTAATCGGACTCTGGGTGACAGGCCAGAGCCTGAACATCTATAGCCAGATAGGCATCATCATGCTAGTGGGGCTGGCGGCCAAGAATGGTATCTTGATCGTCGAATTTGCCAACCAGCTGCGGGATAAAGGGATCGAATTCGACACTGCGATCATCCAGGCGGCAAGCCAGCGTCTTCGTCCTATCCTGATGACGGGGATCACCACGGCGGCGGGGGCCATTCCGCTGGTGTTGGCCCAAGGTGCAGGCGCCGAGACACGCTTCGTGATTGGTGTGGTGGTCTTGTCGGGTATCATACTGGCGACCTTCTTTACGCTGCTGGTGATCCCTGTGGCCTATGGCCTGATCGCCAGAAATACCGGTTCGCCGGAGGAGATCAGTCAGCGACTGGAGGCCGAACTAGCACAAGATCAACATCACGAGTCAGGCCTGAGAAATGCCGACTAGATAAATGAGAAGGCCAATCACAAGATTGGCCTTTTTTGTCTCCGTAAGACGGCTATCTGTGTTTTGATTCAGCGGCTGCAATGGTTTTTGGAACTGTATGGTCAGCTTGACAGCTTCTTAAAAACTAAAGCAAAAAACTTCATTCAAAATCGCTAAATAATAGGATTTGACCACTAACGTCTCATTAACAAGTGACGGCGAATATAGTAGAGTGACAACAGAACTTGGTTGCAACAGGGAGAATGCAGATGACATTATCAATCGAGACTAAGCAGCATCAACCCAAGTCGGCGCCTGCAACACTGCAGAAAAACGCCATTCGAGTCGATGGACGCCTCAGCATGAGTCGAGAGGCGCTCGACTTCAAATCTTTTAGCTCAAATTGCCTCTATGGCCCATACCACCTGCCACTCAAAGAGATAGTCAAGGTCGAGACCTGTTGGGGTAAGGGCGCTGGGATCTTACCGATCACGCCAGATGGGATCCAGGTGAGCCTCAGCAACGGTGACCGCTATCAGTTTATCGTGGCCGATCCCGAGGCCTGGGTGAAGAGTCTCTCTTCATAATCAGGTGCAATAGATATCCGTAGTTTGCCAGCTCATTTATAACTCTAATTGTAACGCCTGAATTTAAGGCGTCATTCTTAAAGTAAGTGCATAAGGCAATAGAGATTCATCCGAGGTGCTGAAATCTGGACCTTGTTCATTTCATTAGCACTAACTAAAAGGCGAGTCCTGTCTGGGCTGGCCTTTTTTGTTTCACCACTTCCTTGATGTTTTCACTGTATCTCTAGCAGTTTCTTTGCATTGCGAGTTCTTTACTTCCAGGCTTAGTTACAATTCAGATAGGCAAGCCCAGAGCGTTAGCCGACATGGCGCTAGACATAGCTAAAGCCAAGCATGCACAGCGCATTCACTCCTTTTCAGTCTATTACCCAGGTTGACGTTTCTTGACGCAAAAAGTTTGTCATAGGTAAGGCCTTTGTAATTAATCTGTTAAGGAAATTTATGTTAATTAAACAACGCAATTGGAAATTGGCTCTGCTGGCTGGGGTGGCTGTGATGATGGCTGCCTGTGACTCGGATGAGACCAGCAGTGATGCCGCGGCCTACATTCAGTTCTATAACGCCTCGCCCAACAGTGTAGCGACCCACTTGGTGCTGGATGAGCATGCCTATACCGCGGTGGAGTTCAGTGATGCCTTGCCTCGCTATCAGTATGCGCTAGGAGAGGCCGAGGCCAGTATTCGCGGCTATGATGCAGGTGGTGATACGGTCGAGTTGCATGAATTCTCGTTGGATCTCAAAGATGGCGACAATCACCTGTTTGTTCTTATCGGCGACTATGAGAGTAGCGAATACTTAGACATACGTTATGAGCGCAGCGAGATGGATGAGATCAACGATGACGCCGACAGCGACGAGAGCAAGATGCAGATCTTGGCGGTGCACGGGGCCATGGACGAGGGGGCCTATGATCTGTACCTGGCCAAGGCCGGTTCGAGCTTCAGTGAGGCTGAGTTACTGGGCAGCCTCAGCTACAAAGAGAACACAGAGGCTGTGATGCTGGATACCGGGGAGTATGTGCTCTATCTGACTGAGCCGGGTGAGAGTCAGCCGGTATTTCACACCAGTACCATGGTGTTAACCAGCGAGACGGTCAATAAGCTGGTGCTGCATAACAGCTTCGGTCCGGGAGAGCCTAAGTTAGTTGTGGATAATGTCGACTCGACCGGCACGCCTGTGGGGTATGTCAATCAGGATGCCGACGCCGAGTTTAGGGTCTACAACGCCATGAACCAGGCGCGATCGCTCGATCTTCAGCTGAGCAGCGATGCCCAGAATATTAACCTGACGGCGCTTACGCCTAATACCCTGAGTGATTTCAGCGCGATAGATTATAACGACTATGGCGTTAGCGTGTTCGATACAGGTTCTGCTGATCTGCTGGCCAATAACCTGCTGGTAACCTTCAACCAGGATGAGAGTAAGACCTTAGTTATCTATGATAATCAGGCTGGGGAAACCCTGGGTATGACCATCGCCCACGATCACAGGCCGAACGCCTTCGAGCATACCCTGACGGTAGCCAATCTCATCGACACCTACGACAGCCTGGATCTCTACTTAGTACGCGATGGTGAGACCATAGATACGGCGGCCTATAAGCTGACTTACCTGAGCTTCACCGAGCTAGCGCAGATCAACCTGCCGACAGGCGATTATGATATCAGCCTGGTACACAAGGAGGATAACGGCACCCTGACCTTAGTGTATCAGTCGGATGCGCAGGCTATTGATCAGACGGGCAATTACACCTTAGTGCTGAGCCGGGACGAAACCCAGCCATTGGGGCACAGGGCTATGCTGTTCCAATAGGAAAGTGAAATGTTTGAGCTGAGAAAATAAGGCTCAGAAATTATGCGCAATAAAAAAGGCTTACCTGGGTAAGCCTTTTCTGTAGTGATGCGAAATCGTCGAGTCTAGCGACTATTTTCATCTGCGCTAGCTTTATCTGCGCTAGCTTTCTCTGCGTTAACCTTGTCTAGGCTATCTTTGCCTGCGCTATCTTTGCTATGTTTGTCATTAGCGCCTTGGTTTTTTACCTGAGGCTTATGATGGGGCTTGCCAAATTGCGTCATCTTAAACTTGTTGCTGTATTTGAGCACCGCCAGGTTACTTGCGATCACCCCAAGCACTAAGATGATGATGAGCCAGACTTCGAGACTCGACATGGCTATTTCCCTCTCCTGATCCAGTAACGGCTAGTCTACCGCAAGGCGTGCTTCGCAGATGCGAATATCTTCTGGGGTATCGACCTCGGGCGAGTCGAAGGCGCTGATGGCAACCTTGATCCTGTGGCCATGTTCCAGTGCGCGCAGCTGCTCCAGCTTCTCGAGATCTTCTAAACGGCCAAGTGGCAGCTTATTGAAGGTTCTGACAAACTCGCGGGTGTAGGCATACACGCCTAGGTGTTTGTAGACCGGGTAGTCATCTGTGTCACGGCCGAAGGGGATGCGGGCGCGAGAGAAATAGAGGGCGTTAAATTGGTTATCGAACACCATCTTGACGTGCTTGGGATCGTCAAGCTCATGCTCTTCGGTGATCTCATAGCCTAGGGTCGCCATGCCGAACTCCCCTGGATGACGCTCAAACAGTGTGATGATCTGCTCGATGGAGATAGGATCGATCAGCGGCTGATCGCCCTGGAGGTTGATCACCAGGTCATCGTCCGCCAAGCCAAGCTGGGTGATTGCATCCTCGATTCTGTCGGTGCCGGAGGCAGCATTGGCATCTGTCATGACTACCTTACCGCCAAAGGCTTCAACGGCCTCCTTGATGCGCAGATCGTCGGTGGCCACATAGATGGCAGTTAAGCCTTTTGCCAGCGCCGCACGCTCGTAAACGTGCTGGATCATCGGCTTACCGTTAATCGGCGCCAATGGCTTACCCGGAAAACGGCTTGAGCCATAGCGAGCAGGGATTAACAGAGTCACATTCATTTGGATATACCTATCAGTTACAGTGTGCCGCAGTGCATAAGAGAAGGGGCTCACTAGGAGCCCCTTACACCTTGAGCTTACAGGTTAGATTCGACGGAACAGTTTAGTCAACATTTCGTCTGTGACTTTCTCTTCCCAACCTTCGCCATAGACGTTGGCCCATAGTGGCCCCATGCTCTTGGTGACGGCAACCATCTTAGCGATGGTTTCATCTGGCAGATCTTTACAGATGTTCTTAGGCAGTGTGATGTTGTGCTTGTCCATCATCTGACGGAACTCGGCCACACCCTCTGGGTAGAACTCTTCCAGCACATCGAACGCCAGGCAGTTACCGATACCATGGTGGTAACCCAGTACATAGCCAAGGCCGTAAGAAACGGCGTGACAGGCACCAACCTGGCTGTAAGCGATGCTCATGCCGCCCATGTATGAGGCCATCATCAGCTTGTCATCTTTCTCTGGGTGATCGTCCAAGAAGACTTCACGGCAAAGATCCATAGACTTCTCGGCGAAGGCCTTGGCAAATTCGTTCAAGAAGGTGCCTTGTAGCGACTCGACGCAGTGGATGTAGCAATCCATACCTGTGTAGAACCACTGATCTGTCGGCACGCCGTCGATCAGCTCTGAGTCCATGATGATCTGGTCAAATACCGTGTAGTCTGAGTTCAGACCTAGCTTACGAACTGGGCCACACAGTACCGCGGTGCGAGAAGCTTCTGCGCCGGTACCAGAAACCGTTGGGATACCGATATGGTGCACCGCTGGGTTCTTGATCAGGTCCCAACCCTGATACATGGCGCTGCCACCTGGGTTAGTCAGCATGAGTGATACTGCCTTGGCCAGATCCATGGTGGAACCGCCGCCCAGACCGATAACGCTGACAGGTAGCTTGCTGTTGAAGGCTTGTACCTGCTCGGTGAGGTTGTCTACCTGCTCTGTGGTTGGCTCGTCGTCTACGTTAACGTAGATCACAAGATCCTGAGGCTTAGCGGGTACGCGCTGGGCGAGGGGCTTGTCCTGATGCACATCATCGATCAGGAAGACCACGAAATCGTCGCCTTGCTTACGCTCTTCTTCGAGCACTGTATCCAGTTGCGCGAAAGAACCACGACCAAAGATCATTTTCGGTACGCATTTGAAATTTTTAAAACTCATTACAGCATTCTCCATTGAGACATCTAGTGTAAAAAGTAACGTCGCAGGGCCGAGTTGGCCACTGCGACAGGGAATTTGAGAGACGCTAATTAAGCGGCGAAGGCACGCTTGATGTTCTCGATGCGCTGGGCGATCTCTTCTTCAGTCCAAGAGAGCTTGATCAGCATCGAAATGGTGCGGCTCATGATGGCATCAGACTTAGGCACAGACACCTGAGTATAGTCAGGTTTGTCGGCAATTAATGTGATCGGCAGAGCGGCTGGTGATTTAAGCTCTTGAATGTGTTTCCAGTTTGACAGGTAGTGCCAGTTGTTCACATACCAGTAGAAGCAGCCGTCAACGCCGTTTTCGGCCAGTTTCTTGCTGATCTCTTGGGTGCGGGCCTCGGTTGGTAGCATGAAGCTTAGGAAACCGGCAGAGTCGCCTTCTGGATCCGGGATCTCGCGGAAGCTCACCTCTGGCAGTTCGGCCATGGCATCTTTAAGCAGCTTCTTGTTCTTGCGTTGGATGTCGATGATGGTGTCTAGCTTACGCAGCTGCGCCAGACCCAGCGCCGAGTTCATCTCAGAGATACGGAAGTTCAGACCCATGATAGGGTGACTCTCTGCGCCGCGATCGTTACCAACATGGTCATGGCCATGGTCAGAGAACATATGGGCGTGGCCGTAGATGGTTTCATCATTAGTGATCACTGCGCCGCCTTCACCACAGGTGATGGTCTTAACAGAGTCAAATGAGTAGCAGCCAACATGGCCGATAGTGCCCAGTGCCTGACCCTTGTAGCTACCGCCGATCGCCTGACAGGCATCTTCCAGTAGCACCAGGTTGTGCTTCTCACAGATAGCCTTGATCTCATCCATCTTGGCCATAGAGCCACACATGTGTACCAGGTTAACCGCCTTGGTACGAGGTGTGATAGCGGCTTCGATCCCTTCTGGTGACAGACACAGGGTCTCATCGATCTCGGCAAATACGGGTACGGCACCGGCCATAAATACGGCTTCGACAGAGGCCACGAAGGTAAATGGAGGAACGATCACTTCATCGCCTGCGCCGATGCCTGCAGCGGCCAGTGCCGTCTGCAGGGCAGCGGTACCGCTCGAGAGCAGGTGGGCGTGTTTGACATTCATCTTCTCGCAGAGCAGTTGCTCCATCTCACGCGTCTTCCAGCGGTCGTTACGCATGTGATCAAAGTTGTAACGGAAGGTAAAACCGTTCTCCATTACGTCAGCAACTTCCTGCTTCTCTTCAGGACCAAATAATTCAAAACCAGGCATGGAATAGTTCCTTAGCATTCGCTGCGCCCGCGGCGCGAAAAATAAATCAAAGCGAATTATAAACGCGATGGGTGTAAAACTGCGATGTTTATTAAGGAATATTTACTGAAATAAGCGGCTTTTTTTGGCTTTTAGTCGAGGGGACTTAGCGATAGCGCATGATTTGACCATCATGCGCTGAGATTGCCGCTTCTGAATGGGATGCAGGCCTGTACGAAAGAGCAAGATGGCCCGTATCTGATGGAGAATTTAGCCTAACGGCGGGCAAAGGTTTCGTTGTCTACCGTGACGTCGAGATCCGACAGCAGGCCGTTTTCGACGCTGTAGATCCAGCCGTGTACCGCTACCTTCTGACCGCGCTCCCAGGCGTCTTGCACTATGGTGGTGCTGGCGACATTGCCGACCTGCTCGATGACGTTGAGCTCACACAGGCGATCGAAGCGGGTCTTCTCATCAAGCTCCGCCAGCTCCTTGGCGTGCAGGCGATGGATATCGCGGATATGGCCCAGCCAGTTGTCAATGAGTCCGAGGCGATCATTGCCCATGGAGGCCTTGATGCCGCCGCAGCCGTAGTGGCCGACCACCATGATATGTTTAACCTGGAGCACCTCCACCGCATATTGCAGCACCGAGAGGCAGTTGAGATCCGTGTGGATCACCATGTTGGCGATGTTTCTGTGAACGAACACCTCGCCCGGCATGAGGTCGATGATCTGGTTCGACGGTACCCGACTGTCCGAGCAGCCAATCCACAGATATTCGGGATTTTGCTGTTGGGCCAGTTGTTCAAAGAACTTAGGATTCTCTTCCAGGATGCGGTTGGCCCAGCGGCGGTTGTTGTCGAACAAAGGTTTAAGTAGTTTCATTTAGTTAAAATCATGTCTATGAAGAAGATTTTGCAGGGCAGCATTCTAACATCAAATAGTTACCCTGCTGGTCTACTCAGTCTAGATGCTATCCCTTAACTAGGGCTAATCCGGATAGCCGTCGACCTGAATGTTCGCCTTATCCTAAGTGCTTTCCGAAAAAGTCACTCAGGTGCTGATTGATCCACTCACTCTGTTCCAGTGTCGAGATATGCCCCGCCTCGGGGATATGCAAAAACTCGCTGCCGTCGATGGCATCGTGCATCAGATAGGCCTCCAGCACGGGTCTGGGCTTATCCTGGGTGCCCGTCATGATAAGGGTCGGCAGGGTCAGCTGCTCGATATCTTCCATGATGTCGCGGCGACCGAAGATGATGCGGCCAAGGCGTGATATGCTGTCGAGTCGCTCGGGCGCAATGCTCGCGAGCGACGCCTTAAAGGAGGCGATAAGCTCAGGCTGTTTCTGCTCGACATTGTCACTAAAGAATAGCGGCGCTATCTGCTCAATCAGCGGCTCAGGTAACCGACCTGCGGCAGTCATGGCATCGAGCATGGCGTAATACTTGGCGCGGCTGACTTCGGGTTCGAAGCCGAGGAAACAGCCCATCATCACCAAGGTCTTTACCCGGCGCGGCGCCATCAGGGTCAACTCGGCGCCCCACATGCCGCCAACTGACAGGCCAAGAATGGAAAACTCATCGATCTCCAGGCTGTCCATCAGCGCCAGATAGTGCTCGGCCAGATGTTTGAGCGAGCGGCAACCGCTTGGTAGAACATCTGAATGACCATGCGCCCAGAGATCGGGCACGATACAGCGGTAGTGCTGGCTCAGGTGGGCAAGCTGCGGCGCCCACATGGCGCTGTCCCAAAGGTAGCTGTGGCCCAGCAGGAGTACAGGTCCCTGGCCGATATCCAGATAGCTCATCTGCTGGCCGTTTAGATTGAAACTATGACGAAAACTGTCGAGGTTCATGGGAAATCACTTCTTGATAATGGGGTTAACCGGCCCGTTTGGTGAGGGCGCGACAAAATAGACGTAGCGAGAAACCAGCGCCTCCAGACGGGTGAGAATAGGGGCCTTAAACTCAATATCCGCCTGCTCGAGCCGCGCCTTAAGCTTATCTGTATCGAAGGCGGCCAGATATGTATCGGCGAGGGGATAATAGCTCAGGTGCCAGGGCTCTGGGCTGACGCCACTTAGACCCAATTGATAAGGAAAATAGAAGCCGAAATCGGCCGCATTCGCCGTTAACCACAGATGCAGCTGATGACAGGGGCCGCCCGGGTGATATTCGCTGTCGATGAGTTGTAACGATTCACGGCTGATGTTTTTGGCATCAAACAGGTCGAGATCTGTGCCCCAGTGATGGCGCGACATGCCCGGCATTGCCGACCAGAGCAGGATGGCATCTAGCAGCTGATTATCGTCTAAGCGCTGGATATCTATGGGGCGAGAGGCCTTGTCTAGAACAGGCCGTTTGCCACTCGCCTTGGCATTCCAGATCCCTAACTGGCGGTCAAAATCACGGTAGCTAGAGCAGATGGCTATCTCTATGCCGTCATTGGCGGCGGCTGTCTGCATCTTAATGAACTGGGCAGCGCACTCGGGGGCTAATCTGTGCCCCTGACATTCCATCAGGGGCAAGTTACCATCGCCGTAGAGATCGAGGCCGCTTAGGTTTTGCTCGCTAGCGCTAGCAGGGGCTTCGGCGGCCTTACGGCTATTGGCGTCAGGGGTTAGCAAAGCAGTTTTTCCAGGATACGTTCATACACCTTGGCCAGCTGCTCGATATCCTCGACCTTGACGCACTCGTTCACCTTGTGAATGGTGGCGTTAACCGGGCCAAGCTCGATCACCTGTGCACCAGTGGGGGCGATGAAGCGGCCATCCGAGGTGCCGCCCGAGGTCTGGGGATCGGTTTCGGTGCCCGTGATCTCATAGATGGCTTCGCGGGTGGCGTCCAGCAATGGCCCCGCGTCGGTGAGAAACGGCAGGCCGTTGAAGATCCAGCTAATCTCATAGTCCAGCCCATGGGCATCTAAGATGTTGAGCACACGCTGGATCAAGATCTCAGCAGTCACTTCGGTGGAGTAGCGGAAGTTAAACATCACCTCCAGGCTACCCGGGATCACGTTAGAGGCGCCGGTGCCACCATTGATGTTGGCTATCTGGAAGCTGGTGGGCGGGAAAAACTCATTGCCGTTGTCCCACTTCATGCGCGCCAATTCATCCAGGGCGGGAGCCGCCTTGTGGATGGGGTTGTCGGCCAGATGGGGATAGGCGACATGCCCCTGAATGCCCTTGACCGTCAGGTTACCCGTGAGGCTGCCGCGACGGCCATTCTTGACGATATCCCCCAGCTTATGGGTAGAGGAGGGCTCGCCAACCAGAGACCAGGTGATCTTCTCGTTGCGGGCCTCCAGGGTGTCGATCACCCTCGTAGTGCCATTGATAAAGGGACCTTCCTCGTCGCTGGTGATCAGAAAGGCGATGGAGCCATTGTGATCCGGGTGTTTGTCGACGAAACGCTCGGTAGCGACCACCATGGCGGCCAGCGAGCCCTTCATGTCGGCGGCGCCGCGTCCGTGAAGGTAGCCGTCGATCACCACGGGCTCGAAGGGGGGCGTGTGCCAGCGATTAAGATCGCCCACAGGCACCACATCCGTATGGCCGGCAAAGCAAAATAGCGGGCCCTTATCGCCGCGGCGCGCCCACATATTGGTGGTGTCTTCGAACACCATAGGCTCGATATTAAATCCCTTGGCCGCGAGGCGTTTGGCCATCAGCGGCTGACAACCTTCGTCTAGCGGGGTGACCGAGGCTCTGGCAATCAGATCCTGTGCCAGCGTGAGGACATCCTGGCTCATCGGTTGAAGATCTCCTCATACTGGGCCGGCTTGAAACCGACGCTGAGCTCTCCCTGATGTTCCAGCACCGGACGCTTGATCAGGGTCGGATAGGTGAGCATGAGGGCAACGGCTTTGGCTTGGTCTATGTCGGCCTTCTCGGCGTCGCTCAGGTTACGGAAACTGGTGCTGCGTTTGTTGAACAGGCTCTCCCAGCCAATCTGTTCGACCCAGGTGTTAAGCTGCGCTTCTGTGAGACCGTCGACGCGAAAGTCGTGAAAGGTGACGGTTTGTTGGTTGGCATCGAGCCATTTGAGGGCTTTCTTAACAGTGTCGCAATTCTTAATACCGTATAGGGTCAAAATCTGATTCTCCGTATGGGGTAACGTCCGACCAGAAACGTTGAGATGTCTTATTCGTGTCAGTCACTTCGGTCAGCTTTGCTGGCAAGTGCAGTGACTTGCTGGTCTTTTTTTGGTTATTGTGGCACCGAGTCGTCTCTGCCTCAAGGGGTAAGCTGGGCGCAAGTGTCTGTTTGAAAAAAAATCACCCAGGTTAAGGCGAGAAGCCGCTGCCCGGTGCTTACGCACCGGGGGAAAACGAGAGTTATATCAGTCAGAAAGAGATTTGCTAATTACCGGGATAGGGATTAAAGCTGAACCGAGAAGATCACATCTTTACCGGCTTCGATACTGCCGTGACGCTTGTCGAGTCCCTGAATATCTTCCATGTTCGCCAGCACCACAGGGGTGAGCAGGCTCTCGACATGGGCCTTGAGGTAGTCGAGATCGAACTCGAGTATGGGATCGCCAGCCTTAACCTGCTGACCCTCTTCGGCCAGACGGGTAAAGCCGTTGCCCCTGAGTTCTACCGTGCCGACACCGAAATGCACGAACAGCTCGAGCCCCTGGGGTGACTCAATACTGAAGGCGTGGTTGGTTTCGAAAATCTTACCTATGGTGCCATCTACCGGCGCCACTATCTGCTTGCCCTTAGGTGCGATGGCGATGCCGTCGCCGACTATCTTCTCGGCAAACACCACATCTGGCACTTTTTCGATAGCCACTATCTCGCCCGACACTGGCGCGTACACGTCGATGCCGCCCGTGATGGGTGGCTGACCAGAAATTAAACGTCTTATGCGGCTCAAAAATCCCATTAAATTGCCCCTGTGTTAGCACGCTGTAGTGTCGTGATAAATTATGCCTAGCATACTCAAAAATTATCAAGAGTGACAGTGTGTTAATAATTGATTTAACGCATCGATGCGCGAAATTTGCAAGGCCTTGTGCGCAAGTTCGACACAATCTGGGTAAGACCAACGACTGAGGGCCTGTTTTACCTCGAGCAGTGAGGCCAGGTTGACGCTAAACTCCTCTAGCCCAAGGCCGATCAGGAGCGCCGTGGCGCTGGGGTTACTGGCCAGCTCGCCACACATGGAGACTCGCACCTTGGCGGCCTTGGCTTGTTCGATAATTTGGGCGATCAGGCGGATGATCACTGGCGAGAGCACCGGATATTGGTCGATCAGCAGCGGATTGGCGCGGTCGGCGGCCATAGTATATTGGGTGAGATCGTTGGTGCCTATGCTGACAAAATCCAGCAGCGGGAGCATGGAGGCGAGGTTAAACACCGCCGCCGGGGTTTCCACCACTATACCAAGCTCGAGTTCACCAAAGCCTTTTTCGGCCTCCACAAGCTCCTGTTTGCACTGCTCCAGCAGGGCAAGTACCGCTTCGAGCTCCTCCACCTGATTGACCATAGGAAACATAAGGCGGATAGGGCCGTGGTTGGCGGCCCTGAGGATCGCCCTGAGCTGAGCGCTAAACAGCTTGGGATGGGCGAGTGTGTACCTGATGCCTCTGAGGCCCAGTGCCGGATTCTCCTCGCTGTCCATGGCGAGGGCGGGCACCTCCTTGTCGGCGCCCAGATCCATGCTGCGAATGGTCAGCGGTTTGCCGTCGAGCAGCTGCAGGGCGTCGCAGTAGAGCTGATACTGGCGGTTCTCGTCCGGCAGCTCGTGGTTGTTCATAAACAGAAATTCGGTGCGAAACAGGCCAACCCCCTCGGCGCCCACATCGGCCAGGTGATTGATCTCGCTGATACAGCCGACATTTGCCAGCAGGGGAATGGAGCGGCCATCTTTTGTCTGAGTGACGGTGCCTTTTAAGGCCAGTAGCGCCGACTTGCGCTCTTCTGCCTGCTGTTTCTGGGCGTTGAGATCGCTTATCTGCGTCTCGTCGGGCTCTACATAGAGCTCGCCATTGATGGCATCCACCGCCAACGTCATGCCATCTGTCACCTCTAATGTCTGCCAGGGGCAGCTCATCAGAGTGGGAATGCCCGCGCTGCGGGCCAGGATCGCGGTATGGCTGGTGACGCCGCCGGTCTGTAGTACCAAGGCGCTGACGCGCTCAAGTGGCAGGGTGGCGAACTCGGCCGGGGTAATATCTTTGGCCAGGACGATGGCATTTTCCGGCAGGCGGCTGAGGTTGTCGCAGTGTCCGGTAAGCAGGGTGCGGATCAGGCGCTGTCCCAGACTCAGCACATCTTCGGCGCGCCTTGCGAGATAGGGGGAATCGGCCTCTTGCATCGCCTGGGCCTGTTTGGCGAAGCTGTGCTCCACCGCAAGGGCCGCGGAAAACTGGCGCTTGCCTATGGTGTCGCTAAGTTCGGCCAGCAACTCCTCATCCTCTAACAGCAGGAGATCGGCTTCGATCAGCTGGTAGTTGTCCGATTCTGGATCTAGCTTGGCGGCGCAGGCCTGGCTTTGTTTGATGAGGGTCTTGAGGGCGCGATTGAGTCTTTGCTGCTCGCGGGCGAGCTGGGAGGGAGGCAATAGATGATAGTCGAGTTTGCTTTCATAGGTACGTAGCACCTTGGCCTGCCCGAAGGCGATGCCCGCCGATACCGCTATGCCTCTCATCGTCATCCTGACTCCTGTTAACTTAAGGTGATGAGCAGTTCGGCAACGGTATCAACCGCCGGCTTTGCCTGCTCGCCATCGGCGCTGACCTTGACCTCGACGCCCTTGTAAAGGCCCAGGGTCTGCAGCTTAAACAGGCTCTTGGCGCTGGCCTGTTTACCCTGACATTCCACTATGATGTCACAATCATAGGCCTTAGCAGCCTTAACGAGCAGGGCGGCTGGCCGGGTATGAATGCCGTGCTCGGCCATGATGGTGACTGTTTTTTGGTACATAAACTCGCTCTTTGGAAATGACGCGCGGCGCTTAGGCCTGGTAATGAATGATTTGATAGTTGGTCTTCTTCAGCGCCTGTATCGCCTGTTGCAACTTGTCCTTCTTTACCAGAATGTAATCGGTATCGAAGGTGGAGATGGCAAAGATGCTGATCTTGGCTTCTGCCAAGGTGCCTGAGACGCTGGCGAGGATCCCCGTCATGGAGAACCCCAGCGGACCGACTACCTCGAGGCAGCGCCAGTCGCTCTCCTCTTCGAGGCTGTCGAGTTGCAGCTCGGCGGGAACCACCACTGAGAGTTCATCTTTGGTCTTGCCGATGAAAAACATGGGCTGACGAAACACCTCGGGCACTAACTCACTGTCTGGGCTGAAGCTGTGAATACTGTATAGCTGAGGATGTACCGCTAACGTCATTCGAGCCATGGTTATGTGATCCCATCGATGCTGAAAAATGTGATGTCGTTAAGCTTATCACAGATTTAACGCCCGCTGTCGAGCTTTGAGCCGGGATTTTTAGTGCCTGTGTTCAAGGGCGGACGATAAACTACTTTTCGCCTTTGCGGCAAAATAAAAGGGAGCCATCAGGCTCCCTTCTTTATCTCTAGTCTGGCTCCCTTCTTTATCTCTAGTCTGGCTCCCTTCTTTATCTCTAGTCTGGCTCATGCTGTCCAATTAAGAGATTAGTTTTATACCTTGAACTGACCCAAGATCTTGGCGCTGGTCTGGCTTATTTGACGCAGAGACTCTGCCGCCATGCGATTGCTCTCGTTGGCTTTGACCGATACCTCAGACAGCTCTGTGATGCTGCAGATGTTGCGGTTGATCTCTTCGGTCACCAGGGATTGCTCCTCGGTGGCGCTGGCCAGCTGGGTGTTCATGTCGCTGATATGGGCGATCAGCTCTAGGATGGTGTTAAGTGAGTCACCCACGGCCTGGGCTTGCTGCTGCAGCTCGACCGATTGAGTCTGCGTATCGCTGTTGCTGTGCATCACGTTGGCGACGCCATTTTGAATGTCTGTGATGATCTTCTGGATCTCGTTGGTGGAGTCCTGGGTGCGATTGGCCAGGGCGCGCACCTCGTCGGCCACCACGGCAAAACCGCGGCCATGGGCGCCGGCGCGGGCGGCCTCGATGGCGGCGTTAAGCGCCAGCAGGTTGGTCTGATCGGCGATGCCGCGGATCACATCCAAGATGCTACCGATCTGCTCGGAAGACACCCCAAGGTGCTGGGTGATGCTCTCGGCATTCTTCAGCTCCTGAACCAGCTTATGGGTATTCTCGACCGTGCCGTCCATCTGCTGCTTACTGTCCTGAGCCTGCTGCTTGACGCTATTGGCGGCATCGGCTGCCTGCTGGGTGCTGCTGGCCATCTCATGGGTGGTGGAGAGCATCTGATTGATGGCGGTGGCAACGCTACTGGTCTCTTGATGCAGGTGATCGACACTGGCGTTTGATTCGGCAACGGCATTAAATAAACGGTCGGCGTCCTGGTTGAGGTCTTGCCCCACCGGCTGGAGATCGGCGACCATCTTGTTGATCTTACCGACGAAGTTGTTGAAGGCGATGGCGAGGGCCACCACTTCATCTTTGCCTTGTGTTGGCAGGCGTTTGGTCAGATCGCCTTCACCTTCGGCAATATCTTTCATCGCATCGATCGCCTGATTCAAAGGCGAGCTGATGGAGTGATTGAGGATCAGGAAGAAGGCAAAGATAGGCACAGAGATCAGCAACATGATCCCCAGGTAGTTGTACATCACGCTGATGGTGGTGTCGTTGACATCACTCATGTAAGAGGTAGTCACCAGTGTCCACTGCCAGGCGGGGAAGGTGCGGGCTTCCATCAAGGCTTCTTCCTGCTCGCCTGTGATGGGGTTTCTCATCTCCATGCTGGCCTTGGCGATGCCGGAGGCCATGGCCTTGTCCAGCATTTTATCTAAGGCGTTGCCGCCCATCTGGCTGCTGAGCTTAGATGCCTTGATGCCGAGCTGGTCGGGCGATGCGCCATTGGCCAGCAGGGTATGATTTGCATCGAACAGCAGGAAATAACCACTCTCGCCATATTGGA
This sequence comes from Shewanella alkalitolerans, assembly GCF_019457575.1. Lineage (NCBI taxonomy): Bacteria > Pseudomonadati > Pseudomonadota > Gammaproteobacteria > Alteromonadales > Shewanellaceae > Shewanella > Shewanella alkalitolerans. The sequence continues at coordinate 2,122,183 of NZ_CP080422.1, forward strand.
TCTGATTGACCAGATTCGCCGCCTCGCGCTGGGCCTCTTCTGGCGTCAGGATATTTTGCTGGCTCTGGCGATAGTGGGTGTCGATCATACTCAAGAGAGTGGATAGCTGCGCATCATTTTGCAGCCATTTCTGCTTAATCAGGTTGTTGCGCTGCTCGTTGATCGAAAAGCTGGCGAAGACAAAGGTGCCTATGGCGGCAAGCACCAGCATTAAGATGAGGCGCTGTAGAATGGTGAACCTTCTGAGGATCGCAAGCATGTTATGTCCTATCAATAGCCCGGTTAAATGTTGCTAATATACAGGCTAACGAAAGGGTTGAGAATGCGGTGACAACGAATAGTCAATCGATTGACTGTTTATTGTTAATTAATTGAACTGGCTCACGTTGACTCTGGATCTTTTTGGCATTTTTACGCAATCGAACAATGTGTGTTACCTCCTTTGTGAGGCAGTTAACGGTGTTTTTTAACGGCACTTGATAGGGAAATGGTAGGGAGGCACCGGCCAAGATGTCACTATTTTACCAACTGTGAAACTGGTCGTTATTTCGCCGCTGAATGAGAATTAACTAATCCCCTGTTTTGATTTTGATTTTTATCGTAATAGCGCGCAGAATGGAGTATGACTCTTTTTTGACATGTGATGAGACTATGACCTCGCAAGTGATCAGCTCCGACGATATTTTGCTAAAACTCTGCCATTCGGTGTGCCGCGTGCTAACCAGTACCACGGGCAGTCAGGTGAGCCATGCCGCCATGGTGCAGAGCATCACCAAGACCTGCCTCAAGCCGGATCTCGGCTGCTTCTCCATCTTCGACGGTGGATTCTCAGGCCTTGTGGTGATCAACTTTTCGGCCCCGGCGGCGGTGGAGATCTATCAAGCCTACATGAAGCAGATGGGGATGCCTGAGTCTGAGCTGGCCTTCTCCCATACCTCGGATGAGGTGGGGGATGTGATGGGCGAGTTGATGAACCAGATCCTGGGCGATTTTATCGTCAAGGTAAACAAGGAGCTGCAGACCTCGATCAATCAGAGTCAGCCTAAGATGCTGACCATTAACAAAGAACTGACCATCTCCATCGACACCAACTTGGATGAGGCGGTGGCGCGCCGCGTCGCCTTCAAGACCGCCAGAAACCATATCTTCTATCTGGAATACGCCATGGATAAGACTGAATTCATCAAGCTGGCTGATTTCGAGCATGAGGAAGACGATCCCGACGCCTTGCTGGCCCAGCACGGTCAAGGAAGCCAGGCGGCAGACCCTTCCTGGTCGGCGGCAGTTAATAGTGCCGTTGTGGTCGACGATTCAGATGATCTGATGAAGGAGCTTGGGATATAATCGAGCTTCTTAAGGGGCGGGCGATTGCTCGCCCTGTTTGTGTATAACAAGGTCGCCCATAATTATGACAACGAAAGCTACCTCTATCGATATCGCTTACCGCGCCGGGGTGTCACAATCCACGGTATCGCGGGCATTGCGAAACAGTCCGCTCGTCAATGAAGAGACGCGCTTGAGAGTACAGGCCATTGCCAAGGAACTTAATTACAAGGTCGACAAGAACGCCAGCAACCTGCGCACCCAAAGCAGTCTGACCCTGGCGCTGTTATTGTGTGAAGATCCCACCAACGACGATTCGCTGATCAATCCATTTTTCCTCTCCATGTTAGGCTCTATCACCCGGGCAACGGCGCAGCAGGGCTATGATCTCCTGGTCTCCTTTCAGCAGCTTAGCAGCGATTGGCACGCCGACTACGAAGACAGCAATAAGGCCGATGGCATTATTCTGCTGGGTTACGGCGATTACATGGATTACGAGGAGAAGCTCAATAAGCTGGCGGCGCAGAATACTCACCTAGTAATTTGGGGACCGGCGCAGCATAAGTCCTCCGTGCTCTCCATTGGCTGTGATAACCGTCAAGGGGGCGTGTTGGCCACCGAGCATCTGCTGGCCAAGGGGCGGCGCAATATCGCCTTCATCGGCGATGCCTCAAGCCATAGCCCTGAGTTTCAGGCGCGCTACTTGGGTCATCAACAGGCGCTCAAGGCGGCAGGTGTGCCGCTACAGAAAAACCTGCAGGTGGATGCCATCAGCACGGAGAGTTCAGGCTTCGAGGCGGCCAATCAACTACTGGCGCAGAAACGTTCCTTCGACGCCATCTTCGCCGCCAGCGATCTCATCGCCATCGGCGCCATGCGGGCGTTGAAAGAGCAGGGGCTAAGGGTGCCTGAGGATGTGTCTGTCGTGGGTTATGATGACATTCCTGTGGCAAGCTTCGCCAATCCGCCGCTGACCACCATCAAGCAAAATACTAAGCTCGCTGGCGAGATCTTGGTAGAGAGTCTGCTGAAACAGATCAAGGGCCAGGAGGTGAGCAATCAGTTGATCCCCACCAGCCTGATTGAGCGCGAGTCCTGCGGCGAAAAGCGTTAGCCTAAATAGCTCCGCATAAATTTCTCTAGCAGATGCTTAGGTTGACGCTGCAGCTTAAGCATCAATTCAAAACTGGGTGCAGGGCAGGCCCATCTCTGTGATACCGCATCGCTCAGCGCCAGCCACAAGGCGCCGGTGACCTCGGCGTCGTTCAGCGCGCGGTGAAACACGCCATCGTTGGCGATACCTAAATAATTCACTAAGGTGCCTAGCTGATGGTTAGGCGCCGCCTGAAACAGGCGTCTTGCCAGCAGCAGCGAACAGGCGAAGGGCTGGGATTGAGCCAGGCCGATGCGCGAAAATTCTGCCGCTAAAAACTTCTGATCGAAACTGGCGTTATGAGCCACCAGATGACAGCCCTGGATGAAGTCTGCAAAGTCAGCCATGACGGTCTCGCAACTTGGTGCATCACTGAGCATCGCATTGGTGATCCCTGTGTAATCGGCGATGAAACTACTGACGGCAAAGCCGGGATTCATCAATTGCTGAAATCTATCGACCACTACACCTTGCTGCAATTTAACCGCCCCTATCTCGATGGCGCGATCGCCCTGTAAGGGGGAGAGGCCTGTGGTTTCAAAATCCAATACCACTATGGCATCTTGGGACATAAGGGCTCCTGTAAGGGAAAAGACACAAAAGAAAAAACCCTAACAACATACATTGTTAGGGTTTTTAGTAAAGAAACTTCAGTTAAGGAGTAAGATTACTTCTTAGCTTCTCTTTCTTTAACTTCAGCGATAACTTTTTCAGATACGCTGTTAGGACATGGTGAGTAGTGTGAGAACTCCATAGAGAACTGACCACGACCAGAGGTCATTGTACGTAGAGAACCGATGTAACCGAACATTTCTGAAAGCGGTACGTCAGCCTTGATACGAACACCAGTCACACCAGCTTGCTGATCTTTGATCATGCCGCGACGACGGTTAAGGTCACCAATTACGTCACCTACGTTGTCTTCTGGGCTGAATACGTCAACTTTCATGATAGGCTCAAGTAGTTGCGCGCCAGCTTTTGGCATAGATTGACGGAATGCGCCTTTAGCAGCGATTTCGAACGCGATAGCTGATGAGTCAACTGCGTGGAAAGCACCGTCAGTCAGTTCTAGTTCAACGTCTAGTACTGGGAAGCCAGCAACGGTACCAGTCTGCATCATGCTCTCGAAACCTTTCTCAACAGCAGGCCAGTATTCTTTAGGTACGTTACCACCAACAACAGAAGACTTGAATGTGAAGCCAGTGTTTGCTTCACCTGGACGGATAACATAGTCGATCTTACCGAACTGACCAGAACCACCAGATTGCTTCTTGTGAGTGTAGCTATCAGCAACTTCTTGAGTGATAGTTTCACGGTATGCCACTTGTGGCTCACCTACGATCAGCTCAACGCCGTAAGTACGCTTCAGGATGTCTACCTTAATGTCTAGGTGAAGTTCACCCATACCCTTAAGGATGGTTTCGCCTGAATCTTCGTCAGTTTCAACGCGGAATGATGGATCTTCTGCGATCATCTTACCGATAGCGATACCCATCTTCTCGCTGCCGCCCTTGTCTTTAGGGGCTACTGCGATAGAGATTACTGGCTCTGGGAACACCATGGCTTCCAGAGTACATGGGTGCTTAACATCACACAGAGTGTGACCAGTCTGAACGTTCTTCATACCCACGATAGCGATGATGTCACCAGCTTGTGCGGTTTCAAGTTCGTTACGCTCGTCAGCCTGCATTTCACACATACGACCGATACGCTCAGTCTTACCTGTTGCAGAGTTCAGGATGGTGTCACCCTTGTTGATACGACCTGAGTAGATACGTACGAAGGTCAGGGCACCGAAACGGTCATCCATGATCTTGAACGCAAGAGCTTTCAGAGGTGCATCAGCGTCAACGATAGCGTGTTCGCCAGTCTCGTTACCTTCTTCGTCAGTCAGAGGCTGTGGATCAACTTCTTGTGGCGCAGGTAGGTAATCAACTACCGCGTCTAGTAGAAGCTGCATACCTTTGTTCTTGAAAGCAGAACCACAGTATGTTGGGAAGAAGTGCATGGTACGAGTACCTTCACGGATACAACGCTTGATGTCTTCCATAGCTGGCTCTTCGCCTTCCATGTAAGCTTCCATCAGATCGTCGTCCATCTCAACGGCAGACTCGATCAGTTGCTCACGGTATTCTTCAACCATGTCAACCATGTCAGCAGGTACATCTTCGATGCTGTAGTTTTCAGCTTGTCCAGATTCGTCCCAAACCCATGCTTTACGGGTTAGTAGATCGACAACACCCTTGAACTCATCTTCGATACCGATAGGCAGTACCATTACGAGTGGGTTAGCCGCAAGAACGTCTTTAGTTTGCTTAACAACGCGTAAGAAGTCGGCACCCATACGGTCCAGCTTGTTTACGAAGATGATACGCGCAACTTCAGATTCGTTTGCATAACGCCAGTTGGTTTCTGATTGTGGCTCAACACCACCAGAACCACAGAATACACCGATACCACCGTCTAGTACTTTTAGAGAACGATAAACTTCAACTGTGAAGTCAACGTGGCCAGGGGTGTCGATGACGTTGAAACGGTGATCGTTCCAGAAGCAACTTACAGCAGCAGACTGAATGGTAATACCACGCTCAGCTTCCTGTTCCATGAAGTCGGTTGTAGATTCACCATCATGAACTTCACCGATCTTATGAATCTTACCGGTTAGCTTTAGGATACGCTCTGTTGTGGTGGTCTTACCCGCATCAACGTGAGCGAAGATACCAATGTTTCTGTACTTTGATAAATCAGTCATTTTTCTACTCTATTGGAGTTACGTTCTAAAATTCGGGGGGAAGTATATCAATACTTTTCAAATTTTTTTATTCATTTTTATCAATTTTGCTGAAATATCATCTTTATCGGGAGAAATTACCCACTCTAGCTTCCTCTATATAGTGGGCAAACCTATAGCCGGTGCGGATTTCGCTCATAAAAAGAACATGATGTTATAACCCGAAATTTCGTTATATCTTTTTATATGGGGATGTGGTGGGGGATCACAGCGAGGTTACAGCCTTTATGGAAGAGGGGGATTATAGGGGGAACTCGGGCGAAAAAGATTAACGTTGAAAAGCGCCTTTGTAAGCGGGCTCTTTGGACTTGGATCGGCCAGATTAAATTATGCTGGGTTAGGGCATAGAAGCGTGCAGTTAGGACACCTTAGGCGGATGCCTGCGACTCCGTATCTAGATACATCACGATATGATAAAGAAAAGCCAGTCACTTGGACTGGCTTTGGGAATAGCTTCGGCTTAATTGTGTAGGCTGAGTCTTAGTGTCTGCCTATTTGTTAATTGTTAAGTGCCTTGGCCACATCCTCGTAGTGGTCCCACACCTTAGCCTCTGTGATGGAACGTACCATCTTCACATATTCGGCGTGAGTCCAGGCAAGCGGGGTGGCCGAGTTAGTGCCTTGGCCAAGCTGATAGTTGAAACGGGTCTTATCGCCGACACCATCCCAAACCTGCTCGGGTAGCATCAGTCCCTCGTTGGCGAAAACCTCCATTCCCTTGACATAGGTCTGTACCAGCTGCGTCTTGCTTGCATCATCGAGCGTGCCATCGGCGATCGCCTTGGCCAGCTCGAAGTGGGCGCGCTCGCCGGTGAAGAATGGCCATACTCTGCCGCGTTGCCCCGGAGTGTTGCTGCCGTTCTCGGCATAGTTAGCGCCTGTGGCGGTGTCTTCGCCATAGCCGTCGTTGCCGTAGCGTCTGAAGCCAGGGAACGTGCTGCCATCTTTGGCGGTAAATTCATACCTGACCCTGAGATTATCCTCGAGCGCCGTGTTATCGATAAGCTTGAGGGTGTCGTTGATGGTCTTGTCGTTGGCGCTCTTCACGCCGTAACGCACCAACTCCAGGAAGCCGCCGTCTAACACCTCACGTTGATCTAAGCCTGTGCGGCCATTGTTGTCGGCAAGCTTATCTGCACTGTTCGGCGTACCATTGGGCGCAAGGCGCAGATAGTAAGGCGCCTTTGTGCCATCCTCTGCGCTTAGCAGCCCTTGCTGGGTCACGACCAAGGAGTCGAGCTTTTCGGCCATTGATTTGGCACTGGCGAGATATTTCTCGCTTGAGTTTAAATCGCCTGCTTGCTTGGCGATATCGCTGGCGGTAATAAGCCCAGCTATCACCGCCGCTGCGGTAGAAGGTGAGTAGCCTTGCTGCTCTTCCCAGCGTTCTTGCTGCGTCTTAAGGGGTGTGATCTGAGTGTGGTTCCAGTCGAGGTTGACCTCGCCGCCGCTTATCAGAAAATCGGCCGCCGGCTTCAACATGGTCTGATACCAGCTGGCTATTTCATCGTCGCTCAGTACGCCAGCCTGCCAGAGTTTCCAACCGAGCATGATAGGCATGGCGGTCTGATCCAGCTGCACGCCGACCCATTCTATCTGACCATCCACGTGGGTCTTCTGCAGGAACCAGCCGGGCACGCCGCTATAGCCGGGAGTCGCTGCCGTGACCTGAACCTTCTTTAGATACTCGAAGGCCACCTTAGGGGTTTGGGTATCACCCATGGCCAGAAACGCCATGGCGCATTGATAGAAGTCCCTTGGCCAGACTGCCTTGTAGCCGGTCGAGCCGGTGACGGCCGAGACACTGTCACCCCAGGGATTAGAGAGTGAGGCGATAAGGGCGCCTGCATGGGTCTTATCTTCCTGGGCCTTGAGCACCATGGCGCTGGTATAGAGGAGCTTACCTCCATCGGTGGTATTGGCCGTCATGGCATTTAGACTTGAGAGCGACTGCAGATAGTCCTGCCAGCCGATGGCATCACCTTCACCGTTATAGGCGGCGAGCACCTTGTCATAACCATCTTTAAGGGTGTCTTTGGCATTTTGCTCGCTGCTGGCCTTATCTGCGCCGAAGCCAAATACCAAGGTAGTGCTAAGACTTGGATGGTTAGCATCGCCAACTTCCAGAGTAGGCAGCGCCGCCGTCATGGCGACATTACCTAGGCTTTGCTTATCAGCGCTGGTGCTGGCGTAATGCCAGTTCAGCTCGCCGTTGGCCTTAAGATCGGTCAGGCCATCAGACTCGCCGACAAAGCCCACGCTACTTGCTGTAAAGGGAATGTCACCGCGCACGGTCAGCACGCTGGAATCTTTATCGCCCGTGTAGGCGTAGAGGCTGTTGCCATCTTGGCTCACGCTGGCGATATCGTTGGCGCCGCTGTTGTCGATATGGGGATTGACGTAGAGATAGGGGGTGATCCCCGGCTCGAAAGCGGTAAAGAACACCTGCATCACCAGGCTGTCGCGATCGGGATCGGTAAAGAAGTGCTTCTCTATCTGATACTTGCCCTCGATATCTTTGTTTATCACCTTATAGGCGAGGGACAATGGTCGCCCAGCTTCATCCTTATGCAGGTAATCTATGCTGGTGACGGTATTGTCTTTCTCGGTATCGACGAAGCCGTTGCCACTGATGATGAACTGCGCCTCTTTGAGCTGGGCGTTATGGATAAGCCCATACATGGTCTCGGTGAGGATCCCCTGCGCAATAGAGAACCATACCCGGCTAACGGGATTGGCCTGGCTGCTCAGGTATTGATCGGCGCCTTGCGCATTGGTCACATAGGGCTCGAATGAGGTGCCAATCCCTGTCTTGCCGGAAAAGGCCCAGGTGGGTGAGGCGCCGGGCGCGCCCGGTGCAACTGAAATTGTCTCAGATACGCTGGCGCTTGGTGCTGGCGCGGCGTCGATATCACTCTTGGCGCCGCCACAGGCGCTAAGCAGGGCGCCCAGGGAGAGGGCGATCAGTGAGCGCGTAAAAGGTACTGGCTTAGACGTCATATTAAGGGTCTCGTTTATTATGTTTATATTTTGGTTAAGTCAGTTAAGTCGTGTAAGTCTGTGTGTTTGTTAGGGCTCAAGCATCAAGCCTTACGCGTTAGCGCTCGGCTTTGCTCGCTTCGCTGCTGACAAACAGCACGCTAATTCCAGCCAGGATCATGAAGCTGCCACCCAGAATGAGGGCGAAGATCGGCTTGCCATCGAAGAAGGCATTGAGCAGTACGCCAAGCACGCTGGCGGCCAGCAGCTGAGGGATCACTATGAAGAAGTTAAAGATCCCCATGTAGACCCCCATCTTGGCGGCGGGCAGTGCGTTGGACAGCAGGGCATAGGGGATAGAGAGGATAGAGGCCCAGGCGATACCTACACCTATCATGGGCAGCCATAACAGGTTTGGATCTTGAATAAAGTAGAAGCTAATCAAACCAATGCCGCCGCAGCAGAGGTTGATCAGGTGGGTGATCTTGAGGCCAACCGCCATGGCGAGCAGCGGGATGAAGATGGCGGCCACGGCGGCAAAGCCGTTGTAAGAGGCGAACAGCATGCCCACCCAATCGGCACCATCGTTATAGGCTTTAGACAGCACATCCTGGGTGCCATAGTGATGATCTGTCACCGCGGCCGTGGTGTAGATCCACATAGAGAAGAGGGCGAACCAGGAGAAGAACTGCACCACAGCCAGCTGGCGCATCGCCTTTGGCATATGAAACAGGGCATCGACCACGCTAAACACCATGCCTTGCTGGTGGCGCTTTTCGCCCTTGATATGCTTCAGGGTGTTAGCACAGAACCACTGCAGCGGGCCGAAGGCGAAGATCCCAAGGGCATGCAGATAGAGCTGCTTGTCGAGAGACTGCAAGAAGATGACGGCGGTTAAGATGGCGCCCACCAGGCTCCAGAGCATGGCGCCTTTCTGATAAGCCTGCCAGCTGCGATCGTGGTGCAGGGCTACCTGCTCGCCAGTTTCCTGTTCGAAGCGGGCCAACTCCTCGGGTGAGTACTCTTTGGTGGTAAACACTGTCCAGCTGACGGCTAACAGCAGCACGGCGCCGCCGAAATAGAAGGCGTAGCGTACCGAATCGGCGATCTCACCCTCGGGCGCCGTGTTAGCCACGTCGAAGTAGTTGGTCAGCAGGTAAGGCAGGGCCGAGGCCACCACGGCGCCGACGCCGATGAAGAAACTCTGCATGGCATAGCCTAGAGGGCGCTGCTTGCTGGGCAGGTTGTCGCCCACGAAGGCGCGAAACGGCTCCATGGCGATGTTGATGGAGGCGTCCATGATCCACAGCATGCCCGCAGCGACCCAGAGCACGGGCGAGTGGGGCATGAAGAAGATGGCTAGTGTGGTAAAGATGGCGCCTATCAGAAAGTAGGGGCGGCGACGGCCCAGGCGGCCCCAGGTGTTGTCACTCATATAGCCGATGATCGGCTGCACCAGCAGGCCGGTGAGCGGCGCGGCGATCCAGAGAATGGGGATGTCATCAATCGCCGCACCGAGCGTCTGAAAGATTCGGCTGACGTTGGCATTTTGCAGCGCGAAGCCAAACTGGATCCCCAGGAAACCGAAACACATGTTGAAGATCTGCCAGAAGCTGAGTGCAGGTTTAACCTTAGGGGTGCCTTGGGCGGATAGGGTGTTTTGTGACATCCGATGCTTCTCTTTATTATTCATTATTGATCTGCACAGCGCTAAAGGGCGTGCAATCTGTATTTTATGGAAGTCGGTCGAGTGAAAAAAGAGGCGAATACACGCTTCCCTCAAACGGGTATTCGCCAAAAGCTAGGGTTCTACTTCTCTAGGCTTATTCACTAGGCTTAAGCCTTGATGAGTAGATAGAGACTCTAGCGCTCACCTCTCATGCCTTCAGTGCCTGATGGGGTGAGCGTCGACCTGGCCAATTTCATAGGAAGTTACACATGAAATTAAACACCAAGGCATGTTAACCCTGAGCCGAAACAGGCGACAACCGATTACATACGTATTCATCATCAGGCATTAACCTTTGTGCAGCCTGTTGTTAACCTGGTTGTGCCTAAGTTTAAATTTGGATAGTCATTTAAAAACAGTCGGTTAAATAGGATGTGGCAAGCCATCCGCTAAACATAGGTTGGGGTTTGTAACAATGGGCAACAAGGGCTAACTCGTATCGATAATGACGCCAAAAGCAGGAAAGAAGCGGCATTGTGAAAGGCTAGTTAGGCTAGGTATTCTAACCAAAATTTGATGCTCATTAAGGTGAAACTCAATTTTGCGGTGAAAATTTTTGCTTTAGGTCTAAGTATAGGTCTAGGTCTAGGCATAGGTTTTGTTGATTTGGTTGAACTGATGTGCGCCCCAAAAAAAATGCCCGTATTGCCTAATTAAGTTTGAGTTTGTTTAACTGAGGTCAATTTGTATGGGATAAAAAAACAGGCCGCGATCGCGACCTGAATTTGGTTTTGTCTATATTTGAATCAAAATTTTAGATGCATCATTTCGAGACTTTTTCAAATTCAGCTTACAAATTCATTAGTGCGATTTCGCCGCGTTTGACTCTGCATCGCTTGCCGGGTGGAAGAAGGCACCTGCCGCGCCGGGGAACACCACAGGGCTGGTGTTACCGTTAAAGCTCACGGCGGCGACACCGTACAGGTAGTTGTCGATCACCATGTTGCTCAGGGTGAAACTGTTTACCTTGCCCACATAACGGCTATGGCTCCATTCTGCCTCTGTGGTCTTGCGCCAATAGATACGATAACCGGCGACTTCGGCGGTGGCATCCGCCTGCCAGCTGAGCTGGGTATCGGCCGAGACCTGTCCCGAGATGCTCACCTGTGTTGGCGGCGATGGTGCCCAGGCCATAGACGCCAGGCTGATGGCGTTGAGGGCGGTAAGCTTGGCGGCGAAGGCTTCATCTACCCCCTCAATCACGTCGCCATAGGCAATACCGTTCTCCGTGCGAATGTCCTGATGCTGACGGTTGTAGTTCTCGTTGGTTTCCATCACGCGCACCGCGGGAAAGCCTGCCTTATTGAAGGGCAGGTGATGGCCGCCGCGACCGAAGCGATCGAGTCGATAGATGAGCTGCACATCCAGGTTAGTCATATACTGATCGGCCAGCTGCTTGATATGCCGGGCAAGGTTACGCGAGGCGGAGTCGTTCTCGCTGCCACTGAAGTAACGCTCCTTGGCTTCTGCCTCGGTTTCTGCGATACGCACGCCCTCGGAGAACACCCGCACCGTGTGGTTGCTCACCACACCATTGATCCCTTCGATGTTGCCTATCATGTCGTTGTTGAGTACCGCCTCGACCTGCCAGCCTTGCTTCTTGGCAAAGTCGGCCAGTCCGGCGCCACCATAAAGACCTTGCTCTTCGCCAGATAGCGCCGCGTAGACTATGGTGCCACCAAACTGATACTGGCTGAGGACGCGAGCGGCCTCTAAGGCGCCTGCGACCCCCGAGGCGTTGTCGTTGGCGCCGGGTGAGAAGGAGGTGGCGTCCATTACGTCGCTGACCCGAGAGTCGATATCGCCGCTCATCATCACCACGCGGTTAGGATCTAAGGTACCACGTTGAATGGCGATGATATTCACCACACGTGTTGGCTCGGGAATGCGTTTGCCTGAAACCGTGTCGCCCACCTCTATCACCTCAAGGCAGTGATCGCAGGCGGCGGAGATACGTTCAAACTCGGCCTTGATCCAGTTTCTGGCCGCGCCTATGCCGCGATCTTTATCCGTCTGACTCGATAGGGTATGGCGGGTGCCAAAATTCACTAAGGTTTGTATATCTTGCAGTATGCGTGCTGGCTGCGGCGCACCGGCAATCTCATACAGGCGCAGATCTTCCTGGGAGGGTGCCGTGTAAGGACTCTGGCCCAGTGCGTTTTGGCTTAATGCATTTTGGCTTAATACATTTTGGCTTAGTGCAGAGTGGCTGCTTCCCGCATGATGCAGTGGTGTGGCCGGAGGGGCTGCATGGGCAGTGCCAGCACAGATGGCCGTAAATACTAGGGTCTTCCCGATAGATGCCTTGATTGTCATGTTCTGTTCTTCATTCTTGTTATTTTTCGATGCTTTCTATGGACTCAACTTGTTTTGCGTTGAACTGGTTATGCGCTCAGCTAGGCGAGCTGGAAAGCGATCAACGTTGGCTCGCTCAGCGTGGGCTAGGAGTGCACAAACCACCTTAGCAGAATAACTCCCAAGCTAGGATGAGGGATCGCGGCTTTAGTCGTAGAAATGTGGGGGGAATCGCCGGAAAAAGGTAAACAAATGTTGCAGATGATAGGCCTTGGCCCGATATGGCAGACAACGCAGGAGAGGGCGAAGGGCATTGCCTGAATAAGAAGAGGATGCAAGCCTGCCTGAGCAGACTTGCATCCTCTAATGTGGTTTAAGCGCTAGATCGCTAGGCTACAACTGAGCCCTAGAGCGCCTTGAAGCGAATGGCGACGCCGCCACTGCTGGCAAGTTTTAACGTCAGCTGCTGCTTGCTATTCACCTTTTGGCTCTCAATCACATAGTCATAGGGATTGGTGCGCCAATCGGCCTTGTCGCCGTCTCGGTAGATCTGCGCCTCATAACTCAGGGCGGGGTCGAGGAAATCTAGCTTGATCGCGATCTCACGTGCGTCATCGTCGGTGATCGCGCCAAGATACCAATCTTTGCCCTGACTCTTGCCACCACGCTCCTGGCGGGCAAAGGCTACATATTCACCTACCTCACCGGCCAGAGCGATACTCTGGGCCCAGTCGGTGGGCACATCCTGAATAAACTTAAAGGCATCGGGATACTGCTTGTAGTTGCGGGGCAGATCGGCGGCCATCTGGATCGGGCTGTAGAGCACCACATAGAGGGCCAACTGCTTGGTCAGCGTGGTCTGCACTCGGTTAACCGCGTCCAGGCCTTTAGGTGCAAGGTCGAAGATCCCCGGGGTGAAGTCCATGGGGCCGGCCAACATGCGGGTGTAGGCCAGGGTGGTGGTGTGCGACGGATTGTTTGGCGGCGTGCCCCAGGCGTTAAATTCCTGACCGCGGGCGCCTTCGCGGCTTATCCAGTTTGGATAGGTGCGGCGCAGGCCGGTATCTTTTATCGGTTCATGGGTATTGATGCTGATGTGGCGCTTGGCCGCCTCGGTGACGCTATGCAGGTATTCGTTGACCATAAACTGGCCATCATGCCATTCGTGGCGCACTATGCCTTGCTCGTCGACCCGCTTGATATCACCGCCATCGGCTACATAGCCGGTCTTCACCTGAGTGACGCCATATTTCTGATAGAGATCATAGGCATCGCTCATCTGCTTGCGGTAGTTGGTGACCGAGCCAGAGGTCTCGTGATGACCTATCAGGCGAACGCCCTTGCTGGCACCATAGGCGGAGATCTCAGGGAGATCGAAGTCTGGGTAGGCCTGGGTGAAGCTGAATACGTCTCCGTTGTGGAACCAGCTGCCATCCCAACCTATGTTCCAGCCTTCTACCAATACGCCGGCGAAGCCGTTCTCGGCGGCAAAATCCATGTAACGTTTGGTCTCGGAGGTGGTGGCGCCGTGTTTGTCGCCTGAGCCCCAAGTATTCTCGTTGAGGTGCATGCCCCACCAGATACCCACATATTTGCCGGGCTCGACCCAATCCACATCCCCAAGCTTATTTGGCTCGTTGAGATTGAGGATCAGATCTGAGTTCAGCAGGCCGGTGGCCTTGTCGGCGATCTGTATGGTGCGCCAGGGTGTGCTAAAGCCCGCCTGGGTCTTGACGCGAGTGCCATCCGACCAAGGGGTGAGATCGGCGCGCAGGGTGCCGTCTCTGCGCTGATCCAGCGTCATGGCAGCGTAGTCCACCAGCGCCGCCTCGTGGATGCTCATGTGCACCCCATCGCCCAGTGTGAAGGTGAAGGGGGTATGAACCCTATCGACCTGTTTGAGCGGTGTCTTCTTATACAGGTACTCGTAGCGGTTCCAGCCACGTGCCGGGATCCACCAGGCGGTGACGTCCTCGGGTTGTGGCAGGGTGAATTCGGTGAGCTCCGAAGTGATGTTTAGCTTATCTAAATCACCTTGCTTCGGCATCTGGTAGCGAAAGCCTAGGCCATCATCGAACACCTTGAACTGGACGACAAAGCGGTATTGACCATTACTCAGGGTGGCTGTCAGGCCATTGTGTTTATCGACAACCCATTCACGTTCGCCCCAAGGCTGTTGCCAGCGCTCATCGGCCTGGCTGCGCTTGACCTCTTGAATGCTAAAGTCAGTACCAAACTCCCCAAGAGACTCAAACACCATTCCAAGCTTGGAGGGTTCGATCACCTTCTTACCATGAAAGCTGACGCTGTAGCGGGGCGTTTGATCATCATCGCTCAGGCTGACCACGATCTGCTTGTCAGGCGAGGTCAGAGAGATTGTCTTGGCCAGGCTAGTGCTTGGTAGCATCATGCCGGTCGCCGCTATGGCGAGGGTGAGTGCCGATAGGGTGGTCGTGGGACGAAACGGCGATCTGGGCTCGGATCTGGGCTGGGATCTGGAGTGGGGGCTCGCTTGGTGGCTTGTTAAGTGAGTCGAGGTGCAAGACATTCCGTGTACCTTTTTATTGTCGTTTTTAGGGTTAGGGTTATTGCTTGTCATGGCTGCAGGCAAGATTTCTTGCTATCAGTGATAGCCATGAGTGATAGCCATGAGTGATAGCCATGAGTGATAGCCATGAGTGATAGCCATGAGTGATAGCCATGAGTGTTAGTCATGTTAGAAGGGAAGGCGCGAGGGGAGCAATGCGCTGCATACGTATTCACCTGCCAGGCTGTTAGTTCGCGGCAATCTCCGCTATAAGCCAGCAAGTGACTGCGGGGATGATCCCTCAATGAGGGCGGCCTCAGTCACTTATTATTCAGTGCTCGGTTTGCAGGGCATAAGTGTGTGAAAAGGTTGGGCAGTCAGTACTTGCAAAAACAATAGCAAAAGATAAATTCAGCGCTTTGCCACATTTAGTTACGGAATTTAAGGGGTTAGCGCAGAGATTTATGCTGATCTGACGTCGCAAGTTGTGGCAGCATAGGGCCCGATTACAATTGTGCAGTCGATTTATCGCAGCAGCTTTTTCATCGTCTTTTATTGCAGCTATTTTTCGTTGTCACTTACAGCCGGATCAGGAAAGCCATGTATCAAGGAAGTTGTCTATGCGGTGGCATTAAAGTCGCCATCAGCGGACCCATAAGTCATATCATTCATTGCCACTGTTCCCTGTGTCGTAAATCGAGCGGCACGGCATTCGCCACCAATGGTTTCGTCGAACTGGTGGACTTCAATCTATCGGATAAGGCCGATTTCCTCACAAGTTTTGAGTTTTCTCCTGGAAAGCGACGCTATTTCTGCCGTCACTGTGCGTCGCCTATCTACAGCGCCAACGACCAGGATAGTAAGCGCATTCGCCTCCGACTAGGCATATTGGACTCGCCGATCAACGAGCGCCCCATGTCTCATAACTTTGTCACCTCCAAGGCGAACTGGGAGGAGATGGATGCCAAGTTACCATGGTATGAGGGCCACGAGCCCGGCAGGTAGTTTCTCAGGAGCCAGTTACTAGGTATTAGCTACTAGGTATTAGTTATTAGTTATTAGTTGATAGCAGTTAGCAAAGCACCGAGATCGCTCAGAACATGAAGCTCGAATCGATTCATTAAGGATGGGTCATGAATAGCATAAACTTCAAGGCGTTACTGGGCACAGAACTGCCTATTATTCAGGCGCCAATGGCTGGGGTACAAGACAGCAAACTCGCCATCGCCGTGGCTAATGCCGGTGGGCTTGGGTCAATCCCCTGCGGCATGTTGAGCTCGGCGCAGATAGTCGATGAAATTAAACGTTTTCGGGCGGCAACCAGCGCGCCACTGAACCTTAATTTCTTCTGCCATGAGTTGCCGCCGTTCGACAATCGAGCCCAAGCGCGCTGGCATGAGCTATTAGCGCCATATTTTGATGAACTTGAGATAGCGGCCGATCTCGGCCAAGGCGGCGCGAGTCGTATGCCTTTTAATCATGAGATCGCTGATGCCATAGAAGCCTTTAAGCCAGAGGTGATTAGCTTTCATTTCGGCCTGCCACAAGAGGATCTGCTTAAGCGGGTGAGATCTTGGGGTGCAAAGGTGATCTCAAGTGCCACCACAGTTGCCGAGGCCGAGTATCTGGCGGCGCGAGGCGTGGATGGCATTATGGTTCAGGGCGTCGAGGCGGGTGGTCATCGCGGCATGTTTCTCAGTGATGATGTGAGCACTCAGGTGGAATTGGAACCCCTGCTGACTGAGATCGCCTCGCGAGTCGATGCGCCGTTGATCGCCGCTGGCGGCATAGGCGATGGGCACGGGGTAAAAGCCGCCTTGGCAATGGGCGCCAGCGCCGTGCAGGTGGGCAGCGCCTATCTCTTGTGTGATGAGGCCAATACCTCAAGTTTACATAGAGCGGCCATCGAGCGTGCGGCTACTATTCAAGGGAGTACGGTTAGGGCTGAAGGCTGTACTGCGCTCACTAATCTCTTCTCGGGAAGACCGGCAAGGGGCCTGGTTAACCGCGCCATGTCAGAGCTTGGGGCAATAAACGACTCGGCCCCAGCCTTTCCCTATGCGACTAACCTTATGGCGCAGCTACGCAAGGCGAGTGAGACCCGCGGCATGAGTGATTTCTCGCCCCTCTGGTGTGGGCAAAATGTCGGCAGCTGCAAAAAGATCTCCGCAGGCGAGATGACCCTGGCGCTAATGCAGCAAGTCACGCAACTAGAGTAATTACGGCAACAAATTAAAAATAATAACGAATAGAGCAGATGCAGATGAAAGGTGATCCCGTGATTGAGAAACCTGAGATTGAGAAACCAGAGACAGATAAACCAGAGGCAGAAAAACAGGCGCTTGAATCTAAGCTAGGTATCACAGTCAGCCAACTTGAGGGTGAAAATAGCGAACTGGTCGATGCCTTGGTCGATGGTGTGCGCCAGTACAACTTCGACAAGATGGGCAAGGAGACGTCTGAGCCGCTGACTGTATCGGCCCACGACAAAACCGGTAAGCTGATTGGCGGCGTCTATGGCCGCACCATCTATAAAAACTTCCTCATCCATGTGGTCTGGGTGGATGAAACGGCCCGCGGCACAGGGCTTGGACGCGACCTGATGCTAGAGGCGGAGCGCGTGGCAATTAGCCGCGGTTGCCAGCAGGCTCAGGTGGATACCTTAGATTTTCAGGCGCCGGATTTTTACCAAAAACTTGGCTTTAGCGTCGCAGGCATTATCCCTGCGTTTGATGGCAGTCCAGCCCGCTATTTTCTGTTTAAGCGCTATTGTGATAGTGTGACTCGCTAAGCGATTCGCTGAGACGAATCTTTAATTAATCCATTGTTCAAGGAAGATAAATGTCTAAAAATTTGTTTGCTGGTGTCCTGCTGACACTCGCATTAACTGCCTGCAGTTCCACCCAAAACACTCCCGGTAACTCGGAATCGGTCAATAACACCTTATTGGCCGGCAATCTGCTTGAGGTGAGCGGGGAAAACCTAAGTGATTATTGGAAGCCCAAGTCGACAAAACCTGTGATGCTGAAGTCCCGCCCTAAGTGGATTCCCAAAGGGATGGGCCAGTTTAGTTATCATGTGGTCATAGATAGTGAGGGCAATGAGGTGAGTAAGACTCTGGTAAGTTCCAGCCCCGAAGGTTGGATGACCCAAGCAAGACTAAATAAGATGCCTAAGGTCCGTTATCTTGCCAGTGACGATAACCCTGAGCATCTGCCCGTAAAGGCGTTGTTGACGTCAAAGGTGATGCCTCGTCACCTCATAGAGAGCCAACAGCAATAAGTCTAATTTCAATTGTTTAGTCTAAAGCTCTCTGTCACAAAGACTCTGTCTCCAATGCTCGGTCTAAAGTACTTGCTCCGAGTGTTCAGTCTCGGATGACCTGAAATGTCCATTGAGGCTTTTACCGAGTTAGCATTCAACCTAGCAATTTCAGGATAGCAAGTTAATGATAGCTAGTAAGGAAATCAGGCTATGAATAGATTCTGCCGTGGGCTATTACTCATCATCTTGTCGTTCGCCGTTAGTTTGCCACTCCTGGCCGATGACGGCTTGCTGGGCCAGGTGTTTGAGCAGAAGCAGAGTGGCGTACAGATCCAGGGGGAAGGCGAGGTGATTCGCCTGCTCAGTGATGATACCAAGGGCAGTCGTCATCAGCGCTTCATTTTGCGCCTGGCCAGTGGTCAGACGCTGCTGGTGGCCCACAATATCGATCTGGCGCCGCGCATTGCCGATCTCAAGGTCGGTGACAGTGTGGGTTTCTTCGGTGAATATGAGTGGAATGCTCGCGGCGGTGTGATCCACTGGACACACCATGATCCAAGGGGGCGTCACCCGGCGGGCTGGTTAAGCCATGGCGGCCGCAAATATCAGTAGGCTACTGGCTGGTTTCTAGCTCCGATTCGCTCACGACGGCGACCTGGCCCCTGAGTGACTGCTTGGATGGCCGCTCGAACAGAGAGGCCTTCGACAGCAGTTCAAACCTGTGATTGATGGCGATAAAGCTCTCGACCAGCTTAGGGTCGAAATGGGTGCCCTTATCCTGATGGATTAACTCTAGCGCCTCTTGATGACTAAAGGGGCGTTTGTAGCAGCGCGGTGAGGTCAGGGCGTCATACACATCTACCAGGGCGACGATACGGGCCGAGAGGGGAATTGCTTCCCCTTTAAGCCCGGCCGGATAGCCGCTGCCATCCCACCACTCATGGTGCCCACCGGCGATATCACGCCCCATCTTTATGTAAGGACACTCTGGCGCGTAACTAAGCAGACTCGCTAATACCTGAGCGCCAATAACCGGGTGCGCCTTGATCTGCTCAAACTCCTCTTCTGTGAGCCGACCGGGCTTGAGCAAGATGGCATCGGCGATCCCCACCTTGCCGATATCATGCAAAATCGAGGAGAGGGTGATCTCCTGAATAAAGTCGTCGGTTAACTCTGCTGGGGCATCAATGTCGGTTTGTCGCTGGGTAGCCAGCATCTTGGCGTAGTGCTGCATACGGATCAGATGCGCGCCGGTCTCGTTGTCCCGGTATTCGGCCAGTTTTGCCAGCCCCATCACGGTTGCGCGCCGCGATGCTATGGTCGATCGCAGCGACTGGGTCAGTTTACCCAGCAGGAAGGCGGCGGATTGAGTCACTATGGCATTGGTGACGATGAAGTTTATCGCCACCACAAACCAGATGAAGCTACTATAGCCCTGTGTCTCAGGCGATTGAAAGCCTTGCGTATGGTAGATCAAGCCTATGGCTAGCAGAGCCGCAGCGTTAAGCAGCTGGGCGCAAAGGCTGGCCCGCTTGCCAATCAATATGCTGGTGAGCGGGGGGAAGATAAACAGCCAGAAGAACCCGGCGCCCGTTGGGCCTATGGTGATAAGGAAGGCCACGCCGATGGCGAAGAACATCAAACAGCCTATGCAGTAGCGTAGCGTCTGCCTCAATCCTCTCGCCAGTAAGATGTAGAGCAGCAACAGATAGGCCAGGGTGTCGAAGGCGGCCATGCCGACCAGCCCCATCTGGATGCAGAGGTAGACACTGGTGATGTAGACGGGCACACATAAGATGGCGAGGAGGCCAAACAGGCGCTTGAAGATCAGTTCGCGCCAGATGGGCAAGGTATCGTGAAGTTCGTGTGCGGCCGTTTGGGCAAAATTAGGGGCATCCATAGTCAATCCTTTGCACTGCCAGAGGGATTTCAATACCGGCGCAGCCTCTCTGGCGAGATCCTAACTGCTGCGCACCTAGCTATATAAGCTCTATAAATTCGCAATGTGAACCGCACTCGGCACTTAATGACCCGCAAAGGGGAATCTTACTGTGTTGATTCCTTACTATGCTGAGTCTTTACTGCGTTGATTCCTTACTGCGTTGACTCTTAGTTGCCGCGTCTTGGTTCACCCCTTCATTATTACCCATAACGTGGCTCGCGGGCTAATTTACCTTTCTCTAAACTGTTTCTTTTGTATGAAAATGTGACCAAGACGGTATGTAAAGGCTTTGCCCTGTCCTAAGCCTGAGCTCGCAGTTCAGTACTGCGTCTTAATAAAGCTCAGCCGGGACATCGTCTGGCGGCGTCAGCTCGTCGATGATCTCCCTGTCGATTTCGCGATCTATGATGCGATCTTCAATGTCTCGGCGGATCAGTTCATCTTCGAGGCGCTGACAGTGAAAATCACAAAAGCCGCCTGTGTTGTGTATGGTGTGGGTCGAGCCAGGATCGCTGCTTGCACAGGCGCTTAACAGTAAGATCGCGGCAAGGGTATAAAGTGTTTTCATAATCGCTCCTTTTATCGCTCATGTTTATCGCGTCACTGACCGGTTTTAACGTCATCCTCAGCCGGGCCATTTGTGAGTGCTAGTAGTGCTTTATCTGTCGCTGCTTAGCCGGCGAACACATCGTTAGGACCATAGTGACTCGGTACGCGCGATACATTAAGTTAGGTTTTATAGTGAAAACGGATAGGTGACTAGATTCATAAAAGAGCGGGCTCTGGTAGCTGGTAGCTGGTAGCTGGTAGAGATAACTAACAGTGATTGGCTGAGAGGCGCTAAGGCGATTTAAGCCAGGTAACTAAAGCTAGGTAACTAAAGCCAGGTCACTAAAGCTTTCTATATTATTGGTTTACTTTGGGTAAACTGGGCTAGTCTTAGCAAACGGCTCTGTTATACTAGCGCGCCTCAAATACCAGCCGCTCGATTGGCTGACGATTTTTGCCCTTGCGACCCTGAGAGAGAATCCATGACCTTTGCAAACCTTGGCCTGCCAAACGCTGTGCTCACTAACCTTGAGCAACTTGGTTACAGCCAGCCAACGCCAATCCAGCAAGAAGCCATTCCCCTGGCGCTCAAGGGTAAGAACCTGATCGCGGCAGCGCAAACCGGCAGTGGTAAGACGGCGACTTTCGTGCTGCCTATGCTCTCGACCCTGATGCAGGGCCAGACACAGCGCAAGAAGCGGGCCCGGGCGATCATTCTGGCGCCGACACGCGAGTTGGTGCTACAGGTAAATGATCGCATTGGCGAATATGGTAAAGGCTTAGGGCTGGTATCCATGGCCGTTTACGGCGGCGTCGATGTGCAGGCGCAGAAGCTGCAGTTGATCCAGGGCGTCGATATCGTGGTGGCCACCCCGGGTCGTCTGCGGGATCTCTACACCCAGAGAGCGATCCGCTTCGATGAGGTGGAGCTACTGGTGCTCGATGAAGCCGATCGCATGTTGGATATGGGCTTTATCGAGGATATCACCAAGATCTTAGATACCCTGCCAGAGGAGAGACAGAACCTGCTGTTCTCCGCCACCCTGTCTCGCCCGGTGCGCGAGCTGGCGAAACAGGCGGTGCCTAAGGCGATCCATCTGTCAGTCACTAAGAATCAAGATAGTCAGCCAGATATTGAGCAGTGGATCACTACGGTCGATAAGGACAAGAAGTCGGCGCTGCTCAGTCAGCTGATTAAAGACAATACCTGGCCCCAGGCGCTTATTTTTATCGAAACCAAACATGGCGCCGCTAAATTGGTGAGTCAGCTAGAGAAGCGGGGCATTCAGGCCGAGTGTATTCACAGCGGTCGTACTCAGGCGGTACGAGAGCAGATCCTGGCGGACTTTAAGGCGGGTAAGATTGCCTACCTTATCTCCACCGGCATCTCGGCGCGCGGGATCGACATCGACAACCTACCGCTGGTGATTAACTATGATCTGCCGTTTCCGGCCGATGAATATGTGCATCGCATCGGTCGTACCGGCCGAGCCGGCGCCAAGGGGGAGGCGATCTCCCTGGTGTCTAAGGATGACTTTAAGAACCTCTGTATGATCGAGAGCCGCCTCGATCACCTGCTTGAGCGCCGAGAGATAGAAGGTTTTGCGCCGAGAAAGCCAGTACCTATCTCTATCCTCAACTATGTGCCTAAGGCAAAGCGTGAGCAGTCTCAAGGTGAGAAGGGCCCTAAGGAAGTTAAGGATAAGCGGAGAGAAGATAAGCCTAGAGGTCAATCCAAGCCTCATGAAAAGGCATCAACCTATAAAGGTCACTCCGCCGATAAGAAGGCTCGGCCTGCTAAAGCTAAATCAGCAGCGGCTGGTGATCGCGGTGGTAAAGATCAAAGCTCGGAGCATAAGGTTGAACAAAAGCCAGCCTTTAATCCCTGGGCCGAAAGCCGGCCGGGTAAGAAATAAGATTTAACGAGAGCCCTCAGAGTGAGGGCTTTTTTACATCTGCAGAATTCATGGCAGATGTTTTGATTGGCCTCTTTGTAGGGGTTCTGCGAGATCCTCTAACCTACATGGATGTTGGAGGAGATATTGAAGGTTGCACCTTCTAAGGTATTAAACGCCTGCCCGGCGAGGGTTGTGCAGATACCCTTGTGAGACGCCGCAAGTACGCTCCCTGTAGGCTCTACCGTGACATCCCTGTCACGGAAGCTCACAAGTGTATCTACACTCGATATCTAACGTCTCTCCGATTTGGCGTTATCTGGTGTTCGAGGATTCTCGATTTTCAGCTTGTAGTGTTTGCCGAATGTTTGTTGGGAAATGATTGAAGGTCGTACCTTCATGACAACCTATCACCTGCGGTGGGCTTATGTGCAGATACGCCTGTGGCACGCTATGCGTCTTCTGACCTGAATGGATGTTGTGGAGGCAATTGAAGGTCATACCTTCATTGCAACCTAACGCCTGCCCGGCGGGGGAATGTGCAAGCACTCTTTTGGCACGCCGACTTTTTGTCAAAGAGAGTTATCCCTGGAGGCTTTACGGCGGCACTGACCTACATGGATGTAGGGAATGCCAAAAGATGTAGGGAACATATTTGGCCATGCCGCCGAGAGCCAAAAGTGTGCTTACACCCGTACATAACGTCTCTTCGATTTAACCTCATTGGGCAGGCATTGATACAAGTGATTATTTTTAAGAAAAAAACGTACAATAATGTGAAAGAACTTATTGAATACTACTTGACCAATAGCTTAATGTGTAATCCATCAAGGACAGAGCTAGGCCTACTCGAATCAAACATCGACCAAGCCATCCAGGGAATGAAAAAGCCAACCACATGCGCCAATCACCTCCTTTAGAAGATTACTCTGACCGCACTTATTTACATGCTTGGTCTCCTACCTTACAAGGCAGCGTACCTTGCAAGGTCTCACTAATAAGTTGTTATGCGCTAGAGAGAAATATGTATGTATGATTTTGAAAAAGTATTATTGAAACCAAATATTGAACCACTAGATAGCAATACTCAACGTGTTCGTCGGAATCTGATAGTTACTTCTGTTATAGCGTTTTTCTTATCTATCGGTTCCTCGGGTATTGATTCGAAAAATAGCAGTTTTGCTGGAATAAAATTTAATGGGTTACAGGTTGAAGCTATTCAACTCTTGATTTTTTTAGCATTGCTGTATTTTATTATTCATTTTGTTTGGGCTTCTTTGGAGCACTTAAATGAAAACCGACTAAGGTTAACTGGTGTTGCAATCCCTATGGTGCGTGGAGTCGCTAGAATGGGCTCTGCTCATACTTTGGAGCCTAATACGAGCGAAGCAAGTCAATCAACAATTTATTCATGGTGGAAAAATCAGATGACACTCACTGATGAATATGTGCGACTTATAAAGGATATTGAGAAAAATATAAATGATAACAAGCACGAGACAGCCATAAATAGTATCTCAACGCGAATTGATGAGTTGGTGTATAAATCAGCATATATTCATGAGGCAATGAAGCGCTACGAAGCTGGTTTTTGGCATCATCAAAGAAGTCAGCTACTCCGCTGGATACTCTTAGATTTCGGACTTCCTTTTGCTATTGGAGTCATCTCTTTGATTTTAACCTTTGTTAAACTACTGCCATTTATTCAGGCCTATGCCAGCGCATAACAAGACCATCAAGGTGATGCGTTTTACTCGGCGGTTTTGGTAAGGAGTTTGGTGTGCTTTGCTGGTTCAGCGGGGCACACCTTATGGCAGGCGTTATACGTTTTTTGTAAATGGAGTTTTGAAATGAGAAAAGTGTTCGAATTTACTGTTAAAAATCATAAAGTCAAAATTGTTAACTCTTGGTCTCGTGGTGCAAAATTATATATTGACGGTGAATGCCGTGATCACGATTCAACTTTCTTTGCTAATGGAAAAATTGCCCTGCTGTCAGCAAACTTAGGAGAGTTTGGCATTTTGGAAGTATTTCCTTTATCGGGGCTCATTTCCGTAGAAATGGATGTATTTTTAATCAATAACAATGATAAGCAGCATGTGTTTAGCTCCCACAAACGCTTAAGCCTAAAAGAACAACGGTTGACAAGTTAAACGTATAACAAAGCTCACTAGTTAGTATGAGATGTCAAAAAAGGATTTTAAATGAAAGTCTTGTCTATGTTTTTACTTGTCATTCTTGTGTCTGGGTGTACTTCAAAACCACAAGTTGATGATCAAACTTCTCAAAAGGTCACAATAACGGGTACTAGAATAGAGCGGTCCGAAACGTCGCCAGGACCAAAACTGACGATGAGATTAAATAAGCAAAATGGGTCTAGTAACTTTATGCAGGCTTTAGCTGGGTTGCAGAGTCTCCCGCAACCCAAAGACATAGGTGACTGCAAAGGCTTACTGTCGGCTCTAACTGAAAGTAACTTAGCAATACGTATAGTGGACAAAAATAATGTCGTTTTAGAAAGTGAACATGGTCTTTATCAATATTCTTTTGATGACAATAGTTGCCCGAGCGACGAAACATAGCAATCCAATCAAAACATAAGCTCTGCTTCAAGGCACATCTCTACATCAAGCAACATGCGCAAAAAAGCGAGCAGTTTGAGTATGCGGGGGTTGTACTCAATGGCTACTCGCTTTGATATTTTGAAATGAAGAGCCTGTGGGCTTAGTTCTCTCCTACAACGAGCACCTTTGACTCAAGAGGTGCTAAATCTAGTGTGACTTGGCCTCCTTTTGTCGTTAGGGTCAATGGCGCTGTAGGTTTTTTATCACTCAACATCTCTTTAAGCGGGTAGGTGCCTGGTGCGAGTTGCCAGCGTTTAACTAAGGCTGGGGGTAGCTCTAGGGTGAATTGCTTTGCCTTGTCTTTAGCGAAGTTGCTGACGATGATGAGCTTTTGCTTGTCGTCGAAGCGGCTGAAGGCAAATAGATCTGCATCATATCCCTTGCCTTGATCGATATTCGACCTGTGCAGATCGCCATAGTCACCGCTTAGCGCGCTGAGGCTGTGGCTTAGGTTTAACAGCTTGGCGTAGTAAGCTCGCAGACTCAGCTCTTCTTTTGAAGACTGACCGCCGTCGAATTTACCCAGGTTCATAAAGCGCTGGTGGGCCGGTACGCCAACATAGTCGAAGATGCTGGTGCGGCTGGGTTTACCAAAGCCCGCGTCTTCACTGCCATCTTCGCCGACCTCCTGGCCGAAATAGAGCAGGGTGGGCGCTTGGCTTAGCGTGGTCGAGACAACCATGGCGGGCAGGGCAATTAGGGGATCGCCGGCAAACTCTGGGCTGGCGATGCGCTGCTCGTCGTGATTCTCGAGAAAATGCAGCATGTGCGCGGCAATATCTTCGACGCTGTTGCGATCGCGTTCGATCGCCTGGGTGCCAGCCTTGCCCTGGATGATCGCCTTGAGGCTGTCGTAGAGCCCCACCTTGTCATAGAGGTAGTCCATCTTGCCAAGGTGAATATAGTCGCGGTAACGGCTCGGGGTATATACCTCGGCGAGCAGCAGGGCATCAGGATTGGTCTGCTTGATGTGGCTGTTCAGATAGCTCCAGAAGGCAACCGGCACCATCTCGGCCATGTCATAGCGAAATCCGTCTACGCCCTTGGCGAGCCAGTACTGGGCGATCTCGTTGAACTTAATCCAGGAGCTGGGGATGCTATCCTTTGGCACCTGTTGCCAGAAGGCGTAGTGCTCGGCGGCCGACTTTTTGCCGTAGCCCTCTGGTAGCTGAGGAAAGTCCTCGCTGCCATCTGGCGTGACGCCGTAATTTATCTTAACGGTTTCATACCAGTCGTTTTGATCTGGCTTGGCCGCGCGGGCACCATTGCCGGTCCACTTGGCAGGAAACTCGTCAAACTTGCCATCGACTAGCGGATGTGGCTCGCCGCCTAGGGGCTTTAAATCTGGGCTTAAGCTTGGCACCTCGAAAGGCGTGTCCACCACATAGTAGAAGTTGTTGTCTCTGGCGTAACTGACCCGAGTGTTGTCATTCGCGCCGAAGTCAGTGACGCCTTTCGGGGCCGACAGCGAGTGATAGCCGCGCGCCACATGGTTGGGCACTATGTCGATGATCACTTGCATGCCAGCTTCGTGAGTGCGGGCGATCAACGCCTCGAACTCCTCTAGGCGTTTAGCGGGTTCGTCTGCCAGATCTGGGTTGACGTTATAGTAGTCTTTCACCGCGTAGGGTGAGCCAGCGCGGCCCTTGACCACATCGGGATCATCAGTGCCGATGCCATACTCGCTGTAGTCGCCGACCAAGGCATGATGGGGGATCCCCGTATACCAGATATGGCTGACGCCTAAGGATTTGATGCTCTCTAGCGCCTTGGGGGTAAAGTCACTCATCTTGCCCACGCCGTTTTGCGCCTTGGTGCCCCAGGGGATGTTGGCGGTCTGGGTATTGCCGAAGAGTCGTGTGAATACCTGATAAATCAAAGGCTTGGTCACCCGCTCGCTGCTTGTAGACTGTACGTCACTTGATTGGATGCTAGCAGTTTTTGCAGTAGTTGCTGCCTCCATCTGGGGCAGGGCGAATGCCTGGGCTGAGATCATCAGCGCGGCGCTGCACAGGGCAGCACTTAACTTATTTAATGGAACGTTAAACGGAATGTTCAATGGCTTGTTCAAGAGCCTATTCAAATCGTGATGCACCTTAGTCATTATTTGGCGTCCTCTATGGCTAACAGGGTAACGCCTTGTCCCTTGATAGAGAGGGTCTTATCCAGCGTGACGGTGTCGCCGCTGATCACATTGCGCGCCTTGCGGGCACTGCCTAGCAGGTCGCGATAGCGCTCGAGTGACAGTTCGACCGGCTTGTCGTTCTTGTTGAAGATGGTCATGAGACGTGCCTTGTCGCCGCAATCTTGCTGACTACAGCGCATCTGCACGTAAACGCCATCTTCAGGCACATAGTGGCGAAGGCCGCCGTTGTGGATATAGCTCGCCGTCTTACGGAAGTTGAGCAGGGTACGGGTGAAGCTCAGCATAGATTGCTGTTCTTTATTCAGCCCTTTGTTATCAAAAACTGAGATGGCATCTCCCGGCCAGCCACCGGGGAAATCTGAGCGGGTGACACCATCATTACGATCTTTGGTCGGGCTTTGCATCAAAATTTCTGAGCCATAGAAGATCTGCGGAATGCGGTTACTGGTGAGCACATAGGCCAGTGCCATCTTGGTCAGGGCTAAGTTATCACCCAGCAGGCTGTAGAGGCGATTGGTGTCGTGGTTGCCTTCGAACAGCACAAGTTGCGTCGGGTCGGCATAGACCACATCGTTGGCGAGGAACTCATACAGGCGCATCATGCCTTCGCTCCAGCCTTCCTCTTCGCTCAGCGCCTTGATCAGGGTTTCATAGAGGGGGAAGTCCATCAGGCTTGGCAACTCTGACTGGTAGCCATCTTGATTGACCTTGCCCTTCTGCCAGTAGGAGACGGTTATTGGGTTGCCCGTCCACTCTTCGCCGACGATGTTGAACTTGGGATACTCAGCCATGATGGCGCGGGTCCAATCGACCAGAAAATCCTTATCGGCGTAGGAGTAGGTGTCTTCGCGTATGCCGCTTAGATTAGCGTATTCTACCCACCAGATGCTGTTTTGGATCAAGTAGTTAGCAAGCTGTGGCTGATTCTGGTTAAGATCGGGCATGGACTCGACAAACCAGCCGTGGCTGAAGTCGCGCTTGTCTTTGGTAACCGCGTAGGGGTCTTGCAGCGTGGTACGTCTGTGGGTGGTGAAATCGATGGCCGAGGAATCTTGAGCTAATGCGCCCTCGGGACGGTTGACCCAATCCTGGCTGGGGAGATCATCCATCCACCAGTGGTTAGCGCCGATATGATTGACCACCACATCGGCGATGATACCTATGCCTTTCTGTTTCGCCTTGATGGCCAGCTGGCGGTAGTCGTCATTGCTGCCAAACCTTGGATCGATACGGTAGTGGTCGGTGACCGAGTAGCCGTGGTAGGAGTATTCGGCCATATTATTTTCGGTAAGCGGGTTGATCCACAGCTGAGTGACGCCAAGATCTGCCAGATAGTCCAGGCTATTGATGATCCCCTGAATGTCGCCGCCGTGACGGCCACCCGGATTGCTGCGATCGGCTTGCTCTATCATGTCGGCCTGGTTGTCATTAGTGGGGTCGCCGTTAGCGAAGCGATCTGGGGTGATGAGATAGATAACGTCTTTGTTGCTAAAACCCTGGCGAGCTGCGCTGCCTTTGTCGCGCTCAAGCAGATCGTAGGGTACGCTAATTTGGTCTTGGCCTGCGTGTTCGAATGTCAGCTTAAAGGTCTGCGCCTTGGCGCCTTGGGTGTCTAAGTTAATAAACAGATAGTTGGGGTTCTCTGTGGTCTCAACGCCTTTGAGGGTTACGCCATCGGCCTTAACGCTTACCTTAGTCTTAGCGATGTTTTGGCCATGCACCATCAGCTGCAGCTGGCTGTGTTGCATGCCTGCCCACCAGTTGAGGGGCTCGATACGCAGTTTCTGGGCGTTAGTATTTTCGCTGATAATGGAACTGCTTGCTGGTAGCACAGATGCCATCACCTGAAAGGCGGAAGGGGCGAGCATAAGTAACGAGGTGGCGATGAGTGTGAGTTTCAACTGGTTATTAGTACGTCTCATGGGCAGTCCTTTCGGCGTTCGACCTTTTGATGCTGTGCCTAGCGTGGTGACACATCAAGGTGTTAGGTGTGGCTCAGTTAACTTTCTGGGTGTGACACAGTTTTTCGTTAGCTTAATATGAAAACACCTGCTTCAAGGGATCGAAGCAGGTGTTTTTCGGCTATTACCTAAGATTACATAGTGTAGCTAAATCCTAGGAAGTATTGGCGACCAAAGCTCTGGATGGTACCAGTCTGGTGCGTCTGACCGAAGTAGGTCTTGTTAGCTTCGTCTGTCAGGTTATTAACCTGGAACAGGAACTTAAGACCATTGTCCATCGCATAAGATGCCTGGTAGTCGAGAATGGTTTCTGCATCGAAGAAGGCCAGTTGAGATTCTACCGCAACTTGCTCAGAAACATACTCACTACGATAACGCATGCTCAAACGGGTATCGAAACCATCCAAGGTGTAGAACAGAGTGGTGTTCAATACGTGTTCAGACAGGCCTGGTAGCGGGATAGCTAAGCTTTCACCACTTAGGTCGGTTTCAAACTCTACTTCACTGTCAGAGTATGCGTAGCTGCCGGTGAAACCTAGGCCGCTCAGTGCGCCCGGTAGGAAGTCGAATACCTGAGTGTAGGCAAGCTCGATACCGCGAATATAACCGCCGTTATCGTTGTTAACCGCCGTCTGGTACTGGCCTTCATTCTTAACGACAGGGAACTCTACTCCGTTATCGACAATAGTGTCTGGCACGATGAAGCCTGCTTCTTCGAAGTCAAATGGCTGAATAGTGAAGTTGTTGATGAACGACTTGATGTCTTTGTAGAACACGGCAAAGACGATCGCACCTTCAGACTCTTCAAAGTAGTGCTCATATGACAGGTCGTACTGATCGGCATAGAAAGGATCCAGTAGCGGACTGGTGTTACCCCATGCGTTGTACTTCTTGTAACCTGGCGTTGCTGAGTCGTCATACCAAGAACCCATGCCAGACTTCAGCTTGTCGATTGGTGGACGAGCCATAACCGATGCTGCGGCAAAACGGATCTGATCGTTTTGGGTCAGGTGGAAGTTCAAGTTCACCGAAGGTAGGTAGTCGGTGTAAGACTTGCCCACTTTGTTGTGGATATAGTCGGTGCTGACCACGCCTTTTTCATCGACGATCTCTTCACCCAGACCGAAACCTACTTGTTGTAGACCTGTACTTGACTGATCTGTGTTAACCACACGCAGGCCGATGTTACCTGTTACAGGGATGCTACCAATTTCGAAGTCTAGGTTAGCCTGAACATAACCGGCTAGCACGTCTTCATTTACCGTACCACTTTGGATCATGGTCCAGTTGTTGGCCCAGTTAGCGGTAGGGACGAAAGGATCTTGTCCTGTTGCCGCCAGTTGTGCGTTAACCAGATCAACAGCCTTATCAAAGTCGATCGCCAAGAAGCTTGGGTAGCCTGAAAGCTCGCCGCCAAAGTTAACCACACGGGTCATGTCATCGGTCAGGGCCAGCACAGGTTGATTGTCTGGGTTAGTGCCAAATTCGAAACCATAGCCTGCTTGAGAGCGCTGCGCGTTGAATTCACGCTCAGAGTATCTTACGCCGACGTCGATAGACGACACGAAGCTATTGTCTAGTTGGTAGTTCAGGTCGAGTTTGTAGGCGATCAGATCGTTTTGTTGATCATAAGGCCACATACCCACTTCTCTCAGACCTAGGGTCGAAGTATCTGTGTAATCCTTGGCGAAACTGATGTCGGCTGGATTGAGGTTGTTTAGCTTATAAGTGATCGACTCAGCCGATCTAACATTGTTAGCCATGTCGTCATAGATAACGGCGCGGGTACCGCCGTTGACGAATTCACCGTCGGCAGAAGAGTAGCTGATGTCTGCGGCGATGGTGAGGTTTTCACCATTGGTCCATTCGATGTTAACTGCGCCAGAGGTGAGCTCTGAGTATTTTGAGTCGTTATCGTTAACCACAAAAACGGCAAAGTTATCAGTACCATCGGTAGACACTGTACCACCGATCATAGAGCCGTCTTCGACAATGGCGTCACTGATCTGACCGTTCTTTAATGATTTCACACGGAAACCGCGGGCAAAGTTCTCTGAGTCGAACTTAGAGTGGAAGATGTCGCCCTTAAAGCTCCAGTTGTCATTGGGTTGCCAGTGGATGGCGCCCATGTAACCGTCACGGGTATCGGTACCACCTTTTTGTTGCATCTCGAAGCCTTCGCTGATGGACTCAAGGTTGCCATCACCGTTGACATCGCGTCTGTCATCGTTGAAACGTAGGCCGATGAACTGGCTTGCTACATAAGGTTGATAAAGATGGGCGTAACCCACGGCAACACCAAGGGTTTCATCGAGGAACTTACCTTGGTACGAGAAGCTTAGACGGTTGCCATATTCTTCTGCGTCGGCAATTTCACCGGCGCGGTCGTTAAAGCTACCACGAGCGTTAACGGTAAAGTTGTGGTCTTTTGGTGCCTGCAGCGGGTCAGCTGTTTTAAGCTCGACTGTGCCGGCAACACCACCTTCGATGAGAGAAGCCTTTGGCGACTTATAAACTTGCGCCTGGTTGATCAGCTCAGAAGGGTATTGATCGAATTCGATCGCACGTTTACCACCAGTGGTAACCTGCTCGCGGCCGTTTAATGTCGCGGCAACGAAATCACCGTCCAGACCACGAATGTTAAGACCACTTGCTTGGCCACCGGTACGTACGGCGGTAACACCTGGCAGGCGGGTTAGGGCATCGGCAATTGATTGATCAGGCAGGGCGCCTAAGTCATCTGCAGAAATGGTTTCTGATACGGTATCGGCAAAACGCTTGTTGTTGAGCGACTTGATCACACTGGTACGGAAGCCACGTACCTCGATCACTTCAATTGACTCGTCTTGAGTCGTTGCTGCCGCTTCAGCCTTCGCTGCCTCGTTATCAGCTGCATAGACATTAATACAAACGCCGGCCGAGAGCAGGGCTAGCGTGAGTAGGTTAGGTTTAAATTGAAACATCCATCTTCCCCTTTTTTCACTCTATTCATACTGTATTACTTCTTATGTGTGAAATAAGGGGGGACCCTTGTTCACAGCTATATAGGTGAATGAGAGTGCTTGTTATTGTACTTGTTTCTAAGTTGTTATGTAGCAGCACCGATACTACTCTCGCACTCGTCGCGGTCACAATATTATGCATACGTATTCAAAAGTGACCTCGGCCTCAAAAAGGGTGTCTATCGGGGTGCGCCAGCTCACAAAATGGCCTGCATAATTCAGTCTAACCCCATGTTTATAATTGCTTTTGTTCTAGGTGGTCAGAAGGTGCTTTAAGCCTGTCTGTTTTGCATACGTATGCAGTGGTGTTGAACCCGATTTCCCGGATAACGTATGCTCGTTTCATTCTAATAACAATTGTTCGTCGACAACGATCGGGTAACAGGTATGCAACCCAGGGGCAGGCACCTGCCTTTAATATAGTCGTTGGTGACCTAGGGGCGATAATGAACCAACTCTCCTGGTGGCGCGGCGCCGTCATCTATCAGATCTATCCTCGCAGCTTAATGGATTCCAATGGCGACGGTGTAGGTGATCTACAAGGCATCATAAGTAAACTCGACTACATTGCGAGTCTTAACGTGGATGCCATCTGGATCTCGCCTTTCTTCAAGTCGCCGATGAAAGACTTCGGTTACGACATCAGCGACTACCGCGCTATCGATCCTTTGTTTGGCACCATGGCGGACTTCGACGAGCTGATCGACAAGGCGCACGGCCTCGGCATCAAGGTGATTATCGATCAGGTGCTCAGCCACACCTCAGATCAACACGCCTGGTTTAGCGAGAGTCGCCAGTGCCGAGACAATGCCAAGCAGGACTGGTATGTGTGGGCCGATCCTAAGCCGGACGGCACAGCGCCTAACAACTGGCTGGCTATCTTCGGTGGCTGTGCCTGGGAGTGGGAGCCACGTCGTCAGCAATATTATCTGCATAACTTCCTGACCAGCCAGCCGGATTTGAACTTCCATAACCCTGACGTGCGCCAAGCTGTGCTGGATAATGTTAAGTTCTGGCTCGATAAGGGAGTCGATGGTTTCCGCCTCGATGCGATCACCTTCTGTTATCACGATGAGCAGCTAAGAGACAATCCGCCTAAGCCTGAAGACAAGCGTCAGGGCAGGGGCTTTAGCGAAGATAACCCTTACGCCTATCAGTATCACTACTATAACAACACCCGCCCGCAGACTGTTGGTTTCATCGAAGAGCTGCGCGCGCTGATCAACCAATATCCTGGCGTGGTCACCCTAGGGGAAGTCTCTTCGGAAGACTCGTTGGCGACCATGGCCGAATATACCCAGGGCGACGATCGTCTGCATATGGCCTACAGCTTCGAGCTGCTGACCGACGACTTTAGCCCGGCCTATATCCGCCACACGGTAGAGGCGCTGGAGCAGAGCATTGGCGATGGCTGGCCCTGTTGGGCGATTGGCAACCACGACGTGCAGCGGGTCGCGACACGTTGGGGCAGAGACGCCTTCAATAGCGATATGGCCAAGATGCTTAACGCTATGCTTTGTTCGCTACGGGGCAGTGTCTGTAGCTATCAAGGGGAGGAGTTGGGTCTTGGCGAGGTAGAGATCGCCTATGAGCAGCTGCAAGATCCGTTCGGTATCACCTTCTGGCCTATGTTCAAGGGCCGTGACGGTTGTCGCACTCCTATGCCTTGGCGCCATGACGCCAACCATGGTGGCTTCAGTGACAACACGCCTTGGTTGCCGGTTCCGGCCGATCACAAAGCAGTAGCGGTCGATGTGCAGGAGGCCAATCCTGAGTCGATTCTGAACCATTATCGTCACATGCTGGCCTGGCGTAAACAGCACCCGATACTGGTCACGGGTGATATCAAATTTATTGAATCAACCGATGCACTTTTGGTGTTTGAGCGTCGTCTCGGCGAGCAGATTCTGCTGGTTGCCTTTAACCTGAGTGGTGAGCCACAGAGCTATAGCCTGGCAGGTCTGGGCGAGAAAGCACTGACGCCACTGGAAGGCCATGGTCTGCCCAAGGCTGAACTGAAAGGCAATGTCATTCAGTTTGACGGTTTCGGTTGTTTCTATTGTTGGAAGTAAAGGGCCTGGAAATAAAGGGCTTGGAAATAGACGGCTTGGAAATAAAGGGCCTGGAAATAGCTAATCGAAAGTAGCTGGCTCTCGTTAGCCAGCTATTTGCGTGAAAAGATTTAACAGCACAAACAAAATATACAATAACAAAAGAGAACTACACCATGGCAATGATGCAACAAAGTAGCACGGCTACCGGGGTTGGCGGTGAGCAGGAGAACTATCGTTTCGCGTTAGTCTCCCTGACCTCGCTATTTTTCATGTGGGGCTTTATCACCTGTCTGAACGACATCTTGATCCCCCATCTCAAGGCGGCATTTTCGCTCAACTATGCCGAGGCGATGCTGATCCAGTTCTGCTTCTTCGGCGCCTACTTCCTGGTCTCTATGCCGGCCGGTAAGCTGGTTAAGGCCCTCGGCTATCAGAAAGGGATAGTGACAGGTCTGCTGATCGCGGCACTGGGCTGTGCACTCTTCTATCCTGCGGCGGCGCTGGCCACCTACGGACTCTTCCTCGGCGCCTTGTTCGTGTTGGCCTCAGGGATCACTATTTTGCAGGTGGCGGCGAACCCCTATGTGAATGCATTGGGTAGCGTAGAGACCGCCTCTAGCCGTCTTAACCTGACTCAGGCCTTCAACGCCCTGGGTACCACGGTTGCGCCATATTTTGGCGCCGTGTTGATCCTCTCCGTCGCCGTTGAAGCCAGCGAGACCCTGACTCAGGCACAAGCCGAGGCGGAAGTGGTTAAACTGCCTTATCTGATCCTTGCAACTGCATTAGGTATCCTGGCGCTGGTATTTGCCAAGCTGGATCTGCCGCAGATCAAAGAGCATTGCCAGAGCGGCGAGCAGGGTGAGGTGGTGCACAATGGCAAGACCAGCGCACTGCAATCACTGCATCTGGTACTCGGCGCCGTGGGGATCTTCGTCTACGTGGGTGCTGAAGTGTCTATCGGCAGCTTCCTGGTTAACTTCCTGGCCCAGGATGACATTGCTGGTCTTACAGAGGCCAGCGCCGCGAGTTACATCACCTATTACTGGGGCGGGGCCATGGTAGGTCGTTTCATCGGTAGTGCCGTGATGCAGAAGGTGCCTGCCGGTACCGTGCTCGGTTTCAACGCCTTGATGGCGGCGCTACTGGTAGCATTGGCGATGACCAGCACGGGCACCGTGGCCATGTGGGCAATTCTGGCGGTTGGCCTGTTCAACTCCATCATGTTCCCGACCATCTTCAGCCTGGCGCTGCGGGATCTCGGCCCGCACACCTCACAAGGGTCGGGCGTACTCTGCTTGGCCATCGTCGGTGGCGCGATTCTACCTCTGCTGCAGGGTGTACTGGCGGATAACATAGGTATTCAGCATGCTTTCTTCCTGCCGATCATCTGTTACCTGTTCATTATGTTCTATGGTGTGAAGGGCTCTAAGCTCTAAGGGCTATGCTCTAAGGCTTAGGTCTTTAAACCTATAATTCAGAGGCAAGCAGCAATGCTTGCCTTTTTTATTGCCATAATGGCCGCTAGCGCTTGCCTATTAGGGGCTTAACTCCTATGATCGCCAGCGATTTTTATTATCTAGGCTCTGCTACTTTAGGCTCAACTATGTTAAATGCGTCGCTATCTCCAAGTTCAACCGAATTAGTTATCAATGTGCTGGCCATGGTGCTCGAAGAGGGCAAACCGCTGGACAGAGCCTATTCACATCACTTCTCTGGACTCAAGTTGGCGCCGTCAGAGCAGGCACGCATCACCTATGTCACGGGCGATCTGCTGCGCCGCCTCAACTTCTACTGCTATCTGGCGGATATCTCAACCGATGAGATTGCCCGTATGGGTTCACGCCTGCTCAATGCCTGGCACATGGCGAACCAGCTGCCGATCCCTAAGTTGCAGTACACCCTGGCGATCGAAGAAGATGATTTTAATCAGCGCCTGGCAGCGGCCAAGCAGCAATCGGCACTGTTCGATGGTTGCCCCGAATGGCTCGATACCTTGGGTCAGGAGCAGTTAGGCGATGATTGGGCCAAGGAGCGCGCCGCGCTGGCACAGGCGCCTAAGCGTTACCTGCGCGTTAACCCGCTTAAGACAAATAGCGAAGATCTGGCCAAACGCCTTGCCAAGGAAGGGGTGGAGACCTGCGAGGTGCCAGGCGTGCCAAGCGCGCTCGAGGTGATCTCAGATGCGGCGCTGTTTCGTACCGAGTGCTTCAAGCTGGGGCTATTTGAGCAGCAAGACGCCGGTTCTCAGCACGTGGCCGCTGCCGTCGGCGCAGAGCCAGGTATGCGAGTGATCGATGCTTGCGCCGGTGCAGGTGGTAAGACGCTGGCCATCGCCGCACAGATGCAGGGCAAGGGTCGTTTGCTCGCCATGGATGTGGAGCAGTGGAAACTGGATAACCTTAAGCAGCGTGCACGCCGCGCCGGTGCCCACAATGTCGAGACCCGCATCATCGCCAGTAGCAAGACCATTAAGCGTCTTAAGCTGAGTGCCGACCGGGTGCTTCTGGACGTGCCTTGTTCAGGCCTTGGAGTTCTCAAGCGTAATCCTGACGCCAAGTGGCGCGACACGCCGGATCGCCTGCCCGTGCTGGTCGAGCTGCAAAAGGAGATCCTGCAGAGCTACAGCCGTATGGTGAAGGTCGATGGCATCTTGATCTACGCCACTTGCTCTATCATGCCTCAGGAGAATCGCCAGCAGGTTGATGCCTTCCTGGCCGCCAACCCACACTTTAGTTTTATCGACGATGAAACCGTGAGCGTGGCCGATACCGGCTTCGATGGCTTCTATCTGGCGCGTATGAAGCGTACCGCCGAGTCTGCCTAATCTTTTCTCGAGAACGTAATTTTTTGATCTCAGTCACAGGTGTCGGTTTAGGGCGTGGGTAACTGCGCAGTAAGCCGACACTTGACCTTAGTAGGCTACAACAAGCCTGACAAATAGTGATATCATCTCTCCTTTCATTTGCTGATCTTGGTCTATCTGCTTTTTTCTCGGACGATGTTATTACAAACGGCTGTACAAGAGTTTTCACATCAAGAAAGATTTTCCGCGCTGCAAGCGTTATTGGGCGATCGGATGCTGGAGTGTCAGCGCCAGGCCCATATCATCCGCGGCGTCTTTGCCGGTGAGCCTCAAATAACCTGCCAGGTCTCCCTCAACGATCAGGGTAAGATAAGCGGTCGTTGCGACTGTGGTCAGCCTCGTTGTGCCCATCAGGCGGCGTTAGTGATCCAGCAGGCGGCGCTACGTGCCCTCGATGAGCAGGGGCGCTCCCGGCGCTCAGATACCGCCATTCGCCTGTTTAGAAGCGATCTCAAGGAGCGTTTCGATCCTTTCCCCACCATGGCGCGCCATCGTATCCTCTATTTGTTAGTGCCGAGCGAGAAAGGCTTGCAGCTCAAGGTATTAAAAGGCTATCTGAATAAGAATGGCCGCTACCAGCTCAAGGGCCCACTCGGATTCGAGTTGCTGCAGAGCCAGCCTGTGCCCAAATATGTCAGCCAGACAGATCTCAAGTTGCTGCACACTCTTAGAGCGTTGGTCGATGACTTTAGCAGTCACAATATCGATGAACTCAGCACTGCTCTTAGCAGTGACATCAGCACTGAAGGCAGTAGTAGTGTTAGCGAAAGCAGCAGTAACTTCAACGCCGAAAGCCGCAGTGAAAAGATAGGCCAGGCCCAGTTGCCCGAGTATTTAACCTCTGTGGCCTCGAGCCTGGAGGCTCAAACGGCGCAGCAAGATCTGCCACCGACCGAAACATCAAGCGAGCAGGCGATCATTATCGAACTCGATTGCGCCTTTGCGGAAACCAATAGCGAGACAGATAACACCAATGACAGCTCGGCGCAGCTTGGCAGCGATTTTTATCGTTTGCTGTTTGCCAGTGGTCGCTGTTTCTTTGGCAAGGTGGCGGGGGAGCCGGTGCGGCTTTCTACCCACTATGATGAAGACTACCTGGATGAAAGCTTCATGCTGCCCCTTTGCCCCGGTGTCTGGCTGGATACCTGCTCGGGTACAGGGATCATAGATAAACGCCGTGACGTGCGGGTGAATCAAACCCTGTTAGAAGGCGTAGATCTCGACGGCGACTGGCTACCTAGGTTAGAGATCGCCCGCGAGAGCCTAGATCAAAACTGGCTTGAACCCCTGCTGGCGCCAATTGACGTGGCCAAATTTTCCATGGTTCACCGCGGCCAGCGTTATGACTTCGAATCACTCAGTTATCTTGGTGCTGGCCATAAGGCCTTCATGGCGCAATTTGCCAAGTGTCAGCTGCTGCTCAATCCCTTGCCGCTACTCACCAGTCAATTCGAGCCGGCCGTGACTGAATCACTCGGCGAGGGCCTGCGTCTGGTACCGGGTGAGGCGAGCGAGCATGTGGTCTTGCTGCGCACGCTCTCGCTTAAGGGCTGGCAGATTGAACTGGTGGCCAAGCAACGTTTCGTTCAGGTGGCAGCCAATGCCTGGTATGGCGAGGTGAACAGCGCCGACAAGGATTGGTTCGAGCTCAGCCTTGGGGTCGAGGTGGAAGGAAAGCGGGTTAACCTCCTGCCATTGCTGGTCAACCTCATTCGTCAGGGCAAACTCAGCCGAGATTTCAATCAGGTAACGAGCGCCGATCAATCTGACGAGACCCATAGTGAAATTCAGCCGCAGGAAGTAGCGCTGGAGCTGGAATCTGGCGCCATCCTAACCCTGCCGGCTGCGCGTATTCAGCGCATACTGGCGGTGCTCGACGAGCTCTTTACTCAGCAGCCGCTCAACGACCAGGAAAAGTTGGTGCTGGCACGCCATCACCTCGGGCGCATTCCGCTGCTCGATGATGCCTTGAGTCAATCTGAGCAGGCGCTGACCTGGTCGGGTGAAGCCAAGCTGAGGCAACACGCCAAGGCGCTCGGGCGTTATCTCAATGAGCAGCAGAGCAGGCGCGCAGATAGGCTGGGCACCATAGACTTTGTTACCCCAGATGGGCTCAACGCCGAGCTGCGCCCCTATCAGGTAGAGGGTGTCGCCTGGCTACAATTTATCAAGCGACACGGCTTCGGCGCCATACTGGCCGATGATATGGGGCTGGGTAAGACGCTGCAGACCCTGTGCAGTATCTTGCTGGATAAACAGGCCGGGGTGACTAAGGCGCCCGTGTTGGTGATCGCACCAACCAGTTTGCTCAGCAACTGGCAGCGGGAGATCGCCCAGTTTACGCCTAGCCTGACGAGTTTCGTCTGGAGCGGCCGCGCCCGTCATGATAACGAGAAGGCGCTGACGGATGTCGATGTGCTGATCACCAGTTATGGGATCCTGGCCCAAGACGCCGAGCGGCTGACCAAGCTCAACTGGCACCAGGTGATCTTGGATGAGGCCCAGACCATCAAGAACAGTCGCAGCCGCATCACTAAGCTGGTGAACCGGCTACAGACTCAGCATCGTCTCTGTCTCACGGGCACGCCGATGGAGAACCATCTTGGAGAGCTCTGGTCGCTGTTCCATTTCCTGATGCCGGGCTTCCTCGGCACCGCCACGCAGTTTCAACGCCAATTTAAACAGCCGATAGAGAAAGATCATTGCGATGCCAGTCGTCAGCGACTGGCTCAGCGGCTTGCACCTTTCATGCTCAGGCGTACCAAGAGTCAGGTGGCGACCGAGCTTCCCACCAAGACGGTGATCAATACCCTGATCGAACTCAGTCAGAGCCAGTCGGATCTCTACGAGACCATACGTCTCACCGTGGCCGAGCAGGTGCAGCTGGCCCTGAGACAAACCGGCGCCAAGGCCAACCGCCTGATGATCAGCAATGCGCTGCTTAAGCTGCGTCAGGTGTGTTGTCATCCAGCAATGTTAAACCTAGGCCAGTTGGGTCAGGTTGGTGAGATTGATAGTTCAAAAGTGGCGATGTTACCCGAGCTTGACACTCGCCAAGGTGTAACTGGGCTTGATGGCGCACCGGAGGAGCTTAACGCCGAGTCGTCCAAGCTTGCCTGGCTGGAGAACAAGTTGCCGAGCATGATAGAAGATGGCCGCAACATACTGATCTTCTCGTCATTTACTAGCATGCTGGATTTGATCGCCGAGCAGCTGGACCGCCAGCAGATAGGCTATGAGATGCTCACCGGGCGCAGTCGTCATAGGGATCGCATCATAGAACGTTTTCGTCGTGGTGAGGTCAATGTGTTCCTCATCAGCCTCAAGGCTGGCGGCTCTGGACTCAATCTGACCGAGGCTGATGTGGTGATCCATGTGGATCCCTGGTGGAATCCGGCCGCCGAAGAGCAGGCCAGCGACAGGGCCTATCGTATCGGCCAGGATAAGCCGGTATTTGTCTATAAGCTTATCTGTCAGAACACGGTTGAGGAGCGCATTCAGCAGCTGCAGCAGAGTAAGCAGGCACTGGCCCAAAGCATGTATCAGACCGAGAGTCTCACGGCCGCCGAGATGGACAGAGATGATTGGCTGGCCCTATTGCAGCCCATTACTGAGCAGCCAACCTAAACACAACCAAGGACTGAGCAGCCAATCACCGAACCGCCAGTTACCGATGGGTGGGGGCTATTCGCCCTGAATGGTGAGTATTAAGGTGCGGCCACTGGCGCGGTTGCGGGCCTCACACAGGTAGACCCCTTGCCAGGTACCCAGATTAAACTCGCCGTCGGTGATCGGCAGGGTAAGCTCGCAGCCCAGCAGGGATGATTTAAGGTGCGCCGGCATGTCGTCATCACCCTCATAGGTATGGGTGTAGTAGGGCTCATTCTCCGGCACCAGACGGTTAAAGAAGCGCTCGAAGTCCTCCCGCACGCTGGGGTCGGCATTTTCATTGAGGGTGAGTCCCGCCGAGGTGTGTTGTAACAGGAGATGGGCGAGACCTATCTTAATCTCGCTAAGCTGGGGAGCGGCGCGATAGATCTCTTCGGTGATCAGATGATAACCGCGCTGTCTCGGGGCTAGATTTATCTCGACTTGAATCCACATGATCAATTTTCCTACGCTATTTTTATCGCCAAATTGCGGCACTTTTTGTTATTTTGCTAAGAGTGCTTCAACTTCTCATACTTGTAAATAGACTTGTTAGTAAGCGAGTAAAGAGACTTGTAGGGGCAGTTAAAAAAGCACCATCACTAAGAGTATAATTGCTGCTTAGAGGATGAGAATTGGCCAAGATAGAGCGACCAAGACAACGCTATCAAATAGAGAGATCTGAACCTCAATGACGCAGCGAGAGAACGAAAAGCCAGTAGGGGTTAAAAACCCAGTACGGATAAGTGGAGCAGCGTCAAGTACGGCTAAGGTGCTGCCGACCTATTACTACCTCAGCAATTTTCAGCTAATGCTTAAGGGCGTCGCTCGCCGCTATGGCGATCTCCTCGATGAGGTCGAGCTCGGCTTCATCGATACCTTCTCAGCCTTGACCCCTGATGCCCAGTGCCTGCTTGTCAGGCTTATCTCCCGCAAGGGCCCCTGGTTCTGTAATGCTCAGCTCAATTACAGTGAGATCGAAGGGGTTCCAGGGGCCATCTCCGAGCTTTGTAAGCAAAGTCTTATCTGCTATGAGCAGCCCGATGAGTCCTGGTTGCTGCACAAGAGCACTAAGGCGGAACTGTGCCAGGCCTTGGTTGAGATAAGCCAAGCCTTGGTTAAGGATATCAAGCGGTTAAAGAAGAGTGAGCTTGTCGAGTATGCTCAAGGTGCAGGATTATTATCTCAATTGCTAAGCAAACTGGCACCTGAGGAGCATTGGTTTTGCCTTAGCTCTCAGGCCGTCTATCGCCGCTTCGAATTACTCTATTTTGAGCGCATGAATCAGTCCTTGAGTCAGTTTATCTTGGCCGATCTTGGTATTCATAATTTTGAATCCTACTCGACCAGCATCGCCAGTCGCAGCTTCAACACGCGAGCCGAGATAGAGGGGTTGTATAGCTTGTCTAAGCTATACCATGAGTTTGAAGAGGGTGGTCTGAGCGGCAAGCCCAGTGACATTAGCATCGAAAA
This sequence comes from Shewanella alkalitolerans, assembly GCF_019457575.1. Lineage (NCBI taxonomy): Bacteria > Pseudomonadati > Pseudomonadota > Gammaproteobacteria > Alteromonadales > Shewanellaceae > Shewanella > Shewanella alkalitolerans. The sequence goes on from NZ_CP080422.1 coordinate 2,164,404, forward strand.
ATTTGATTCATTTTGTCAAAGAATCACCGAGCTGCCCGATTTCACCAAAGAGGCTGGCAATGAAAAGCTGCAGCGCATGACTCAGGGGCTCTGGTTAATGGCGGCGCGCCAATTAGAGCGTTTGGGTCATTTTGAGCGCGCCTTAGCCCTGTACGCTAACACAGAGAGACCGCCGAGCCGGGAGCGCCAGGCTCGCTGCCTGAATAAGCTTGGCCGTGATGATGATGCGTTAGAATTTGTAGAGCTGATGTTAGCGTCTCCTATGGAGGAGAGTGAGCGTCTGGTCGCCAGGCGTTTGCAGAAAAGCCTTCATCGCAGCCTGGGACGGGCGGCGCCCAAGCCTTGGCAAGGGGAGTTTGATACCTTCAAACTTGAGTGTCAGCGCACAGCAAATGATGAGAGCCTTGAAGGCGGAGAGTCAAACGCCCAGCGCGTCGAGCAATGCGCCGCCAGACACTTGAGTACTATGCAGGGTGGTAAGCTGCGTTTTTGTGTCGAAGTAGAAAATCGCCTCTTCTGTAGCCTGTTTGGCCTGGCCTTCTGGGACATCATCTTCGCCGATGTCGGCGGCGCCTTCGCTAATTCCTATCAGAGCAGGCCGAGCGACATGTACCAGAGCGAGTTTTACCCACGGCGTAAAATCGCTATCGAGGAACGTCTCGCGGCATTGGCCTCGGGTGACACCCAGATGATCACGGATCACTTTTATCAGAAACGCGGCATCACCAACGACTGGGTACACTGGCCCTTGTTTGAGGGGCAAAGCCTTGATCTGTTCGAGCTTGATCTACTTGAGCTCGATCTTACGAATAGTCGAGAAAACGATGAGATACCGCTTCTCCTGCAATTGGCACTAAAGGCGTTCAGCGGCGCCTTTTTAGCGAAACTATTTCGACATATGCTGTTCGATCTGCGCTATTACCGAGCGGGCTTTCCCGATCTTATCTGTTTTCATCTAACTGCCGAGCATCTTGCAACCGAACGTCTAGCAACTGAGCTTCTAGCAACAGAGAATCTAGCAATCGATGACGGGGCGCCGAACTTAATTGATAGTAGAGTCACAGCTGAGCTTATCGAGGTGAAGGGCCCGGGAGATGCCCTAAGAGATAATCAGACAATCTGGCTGGACTGGTTTAACCGCAACGGCGTTAAGGCCAGCGTCTGCTATCTCTCTTGGCTCGACTAACATTGAGTAGCCTTGACTAAAAAAGGGTGTTCGCTCAGGCGTTTTCATAACGCATACTCTTTCTTGCGAAGTGGTGATAAAGGCATCTTTCGCTGTCCTAATACCATGATTTTTTGCTAACCTCGTTAATAAGATAGGAGACTTTTGTTAGTAAAGTCCGCCCGGTACAAGCTTTAAAGAAAGCTATGAAAGAAAGTGGTTAATCAGCAGTGAAGGATTAGTGATGTCACGAGAACAGAAGATGCAAGGCGTTCTGCCGTCGGTAGAGGGGAGAATGAGATCCCTCATGATGGCCAGGCTTCTTTGGCTGTCGATGGCAATGCTCGTTAGCTTGTCTATGGTGCTGCCGAGTCACGCTGCGCCGCGTCTGGACTTGAGCGCTAAGACACAAAGCGGCGAGCAGGTGTCTCTTGAGTCCTATAAGGGCAAGGTGGTCTATGTGGATTTCTGGGCCTCCTGGTGCGCACCCTGTCGTGACTCCTTTCCCTGGATGGAGCTGATGCATCAACGCTATGGCGATAAAGGGCTGGCGATCGTGGCGATCAATCTCGATGAAGAGAGTGAGATGGCAGGGCCATTTCTGGCCGATTTCAACACTAGCTTCGATATCCTCTACGATCCCAAGGGGGAGGTTGCCGGTCACTTTAATCTGCAGGGGATGCCCAGCAGTTATCTGTTTGATAGCGACGGGCACTTGGTCAGCGAGCATCTGGGTTTCTTCAAGTCCAAGCAAGTTGCCGTCGAGCGGGAGATACAATCTTTGTTGAAGAAAAGGTCAGCCGATGCGAACTGATTTAACGCTGCTGCTCATCTTGGTAGCGCTGCTGTCTGGCTGCGCCAATTTCGGCGTAAAGCCCTGGGAGCGGGGGCAGTTTGCCCGCGAGGATATGCAGCTAGAAGCAGATGAGATGGATATGGCGATAGAAGATCATATCTATTTCAGTAAGGAGGGCGCCAGCGGCGGCCGCACACTTGCCGGTGGTGGCTGTGGTTGTAACTAGGTTGTTTTAAGAGATAACAGGGAATAAGGAAGATCGCTTGAGCGACATGAAGGACAGGCCGACACAAAATCAATTCGGGACAGTAGAAAGCGCGTTGGTAACAAGCGTCTCGGTAAAAAGTGCCACGGTAACAAGCGCATCTGCAAAAAGTGCCTCGCTAGAAAGTGAGTCTGTGATGGCATCTCTGCTGATGGCCAGCAGTCTGTTTCTCGGTGTCGGCGCGGCGGTAACCAGTGACAGTGCGCTTGCAGGCGAACAAGCCGCCGAGTCGCGTGATAATGCCGTAGAGCAAGAGGAACAAGCGAGCGTTCCGCTCGCCGGTGCGACCATAGATGCGGCCCTAGTCTACTATCAGGAGCAGGACAGAGTCACGGCGGCAGAAGGGATCATCAACTATCGTCAGGCGCTGGATGACGCCAATATTATTCGCGGCAAGATAGCACTGGACGCCCTAACTGGCGCCTCGGCCAATGGCGCCGTGATCCAGGCAAGCCCCCAAAGCTTTACCCGGCCTTCGGGTACCGGCGTCTATCAGGCGAGAGCCGGAGAACTGCCGCTGGATGACACCTTCAAAGACACCCGCTTGCAGCTCAGCGCCAACTGGCAGCATCTCTTCTCTGCCAAGTGGCAGGCCAGTCTCGGTGGGTATCTCTCTCGCGAATATGATTACACCTCACTCGGTATCAATGCAGGGCTCGAGCACTCCTTTAATCAGAGTAATACTCAGGTGTTTGCCGGAGCGGCCTACTATTTCGATATCGTCAATCCAGTGGGCGGACGGCCCGTGGGGATGAGCGAGATGGTGTTTCGTAAAGACTTTGCCAGTGAGGCCGAGTTTAGGCAGGCATTCGATGCCACCCGCTATTACGATACGGCCCTTAAGCGCACGCTCGATCTGAATGTAGGGGTGACCCAAACCCTGAATCGTCGCTGGCAGGCCCTGTTGAGTTATGGCCTCTCGGCCGTCAATGGCTATCTGACAGATGCCTACAAGGTGGTTAGCCGGGTCGATAGTAGAGGGCAGGCCCTTGGCTATCACTATGAGCAGCGCCCCGACGAGCGACTCAAGCACAATCTCTATCTCATGACCAAGGGCGCCTTAGATAGCGGCACACTGACCTTTTCCTATCGCTACAGTAATGATGACTGGTCGCTGCAGGCTCATACCTTCGACGCCCGTTATCGTTACAACCTCAGCGGCGCCGCCTATTGGCAATGGCAGTTTAGAGTTTATTTGCAGGATGCGGCCGAGTTTTATCACCTCTATCTCACTGAGGGCGAGCCCTTGCCCGAATTCGCCTCGGCGGATCATCGTCTGGGGAAGATGCAGACCTATACGATAGGCGTTAAATATGGCCAGAGGCTAGAGCAGGGGATGCTGGCCAGTGTGCGTCTGGCCTACTATCAGCAGCGCCCACAAAACCCGGGTGTCGAGTTGCCAGGTGAGCTCGCCAGTTTCGATCAGTTCCCGCGCCTCGATGCCATAGTGCTGCAATTTGGAATGCGATTTTGATCTCAACATATGAAGGTCTCAAACTGTCGTCGCTTGCTGATCTAGACAATCAGCTGGCGGTTATCTCGGATGAAAGCGACCATGCTTTCGCCGATAGCCAATATGGACACAAAAACCTTAAGGGTCTCAAAGGCGAGTTCATGGCCATGGCCAGTCGCTGTGAGTTCTTGGCGCGTCCTAAGCAAGCAGGTAGCAAGGCGCAAGGTGACAAGGATCAAGGTGACAAGACTCAAGGTGACAAGGCTCAAGCTGACAGGACTGGCCAAGAGCGAATAACTCAGGCCTTCGGCCGCGCCATGGCCGAGGTTAAGCGCATCGAGGCTAAGTACAACCGTTTTAGCGACAGCAGCGTATTAACTCAAATCAATCGCGGCGCCGGAGACTGGCAAGCGATCGGCGATGAAACCCTTGGGCTACTCAAGTTTGCCGAGCATTGCTACCGACTTAGCCAAGGCTGTTTTGATGTCACCGCAGAGCCCGTATTGGCCCTCTGGCCATTCGGCGTTGGGGAGAGTGCAACTCCGCCGAGTGACAGCCAGATAGAGATGGCGCTTGAATGCGTCGGCTTTGAGCGGCTGATTATTGAGGAGCAGCGCCTCTTTCTACCCGATGGCATGGGGATCGATCTCGGCGGGATAGCCAAGGAGTATGCCGCCGATAGGGCCATAGAGGTGCTGCGACGTGAACTGCCCGAATATGATCTCTTAGTGAATCTTGGCGGAGATATGATTGCCTCTCTCGGTTGCGAGCAGCCCTGGCACATAGGCATTGAAGATCCCCACAAGCTAGATACCCCGGCACGTGTGGTGACGCTGAAATCTGGTGCGCTGGCCACCAGTGGTCATTCCCGACGTTACCTTATTCATGAGGGCAAACGCTACGGCCACATCATCGACCCAAGTACAGGCTATCCCGTAAAGGGAGCGCCCTTGTCGGTCAGCGTGTTTGCGCCTCAGTGTGTGGTCGCGGGCATGTTGGCGACCCTGGCCATGTTACAGGGGGAAGGAGCCGAAGACTTTCTATCTCGTCAGGGCGTCGTTCATCACATCATCCGTGGCTAGCTTTCAGATATTTAAGGTGAGGCACTGAGTCAATATTCATGCGCACTTTGCCCATTCTGGTGCTCGTTTATCCCGCAGGATTTTGGTAGAGTGTTTAAAAATCAATAACTTTAGTTTAGTAAGTCATGAACAATAGGTTTACTCAATCTGCATGCGTGTTTTGCCAAATAGATGCGCATGCGCACTAATACAATGTTATGCATTAGATACAAACGGAGTTTTTTTGAATAGTTCATACATAGAAAAATTGCATGTGAAGCATGTCAGAAAATTCAGTGAAATTAATGTGTTTTTTAACAAGGGGTTCAATTTTTTGGCTGGTCCTAATGGATGTGGAAAAACATCTATTCTTGCTTGCATTTCACATTGTTTTCATCATGGGAATTTTGCCTACTCGCGATTTGAAGAGGAGTCAGAGTTTTGGACTGATATAAATGATAACAATAGATTGTACAGAGTAGGGTTAGGTCCGAACTCTTTAAAAGCAGGAGCATATCGCGAGTCAACAGGGCGCCAATGGAATGCTCCGACTCAGGAAGAAAATAGAACATCCCTGAATGTTATTGATGCAAGCAATAATTTTAAATCGTTTTGCCCTCTCTTCATTGGTGCAAATAGAAGTATTAAGTACAAACGAATCTCAGGAATGTCTAGAGAGCAGACTCTGGATCAAAAAATATCCACATACACTTCAAATAGCACCAAGTCTTTATATGGGGATTGGAACTCAGATATAAAGCAGTGGTTAGTGAATCGATATTTTATGATAGATAAAGACTGGGCTATTGAAGAAAGGGAAAACTGGAATCACTTGGTTAGATGTCTTCCTAGTATTGGCCCTTTTGAAAGTGAATTTACATTTGTTCGTATAGGTAAGGACTTAGAGCCAGTTTTCTCAATCTATGGTAATGAATGTTACCTAGAAGAGTTGTCTTCTGGCTTTCAAGCTGTCCTATCAATTATCGCTAATATTTTTGAATGGGTTGAAGGCAGCAGAGTGGACGGCGACCGAATAGTTCAAAATGCTTCAGGAACGGTTTTGATTGATGAACTTGATCTTCATCTTCATCCTGAGTGGCAACTTACCATTCGAGATAGTCTTGAAAAGATATTCCCGCTAATCCAATTCATTGTGACAACACATTCCCCTCATCTTTTGTCTTCTGCAAGAGAAAATGAAGTTATTGTAATGCCTGAAAATGGGAATGAAATTTATGATCTGAAGCCTTCTGAACATATGTTCTCTGGATGGAATACGGATCAAATACTATCTGAAATAATGGGGGTTAAGAGCTTAGACAATAAGCTATATGAAGAGCTAGTAGCAGCCGCATTACAACAGATAGATGACAACTCAGTGCAAGGGTTAAACAGTGCCATTGAAAACCTTGCTGCGGTTTGTCACCCAAGCGACTCAATAGTCACAGTATTAAAGACTAGACTAGCATCCATGGTGGCTTTGCAGAATGATTAAATTGAATAGAGAGCCAGAGCCACAGTACATGGTCGATAATAAGGCTACATGGCTTAAAAATCTTAAGGACGCTATAGCTAGTTATGGTTCGTATAAAACAATACCGGAAAAAGAAAAGCAAAAACTCATATCCCACTATCGGAATGAACACGTAAGATGTGCTTTAATAAAGAGTTCGTATGGGAAGTGTGCCTTCTGTGAATGTATACCAAGTGAAGGGGGAAATGTTGAAGTTGAACACTTCAAACCCAAATCAATATATCCAGAACTTACATTTGAGTGGAACAATTTTTTACCATCATGCCGGAAATGTAATGGTTCTAAAGACAGCCACGATACAGGGATTGAACCCATTATCAACCCTTACGACATCGATCCAAAAGATGTTTTCTATTTTGAAGATATAGAAATTAAAGCTGTCGAATCGTCGCTGAAAGAATCTGCTGATAAAACTATTGAAGTATGCGGTCTAAACACCGTAAGGCTTTGGAAACCAAGGGCAGAAATATTAGTATCTTTGAGAATATTTTCTAGAGCAATAGATGAGGCACTTGAAGAGATTAAAAATGCCGATACAGAAAGAAAAAAAGCAAATCGAATAAAAAAGTTAAGAGAAGCAGTTGAGACGATTGAAACATTAACTTATCCTGGAGAAAAGTATTCAAGTTTTTGCCGCGACTTCTTGGAAAAGTCACAAGTTTATCATAATGCAAAGCGATTACTTGAATATGCATAACAAGCGCGTCAAGTACGACGCTCGTGCCTCGCGCGTCTTACGCGAGCGTTAGTCCATAGATATTGCTAACTGAAACTTGCGCCCATAAAAAACGCCCCGTAGGGCGTTTTTTTTACAGCACTTGCTTAGAAGTTCTCCGGCTCTAGAAGTTTGCTGATTTTGGCGCGCGTGGGAATGGGATCACGTCGCGGATGTTCGATACGCCGGTCACGTAAGAGACCAGACGCTCGAAGCCCAGACCGAAGCCCGAGTGTGGCACTGTGCCGTAGCGGCGCAGGTCACGATACCACCAGTAATCTTCCTTGCTCAGACCCATCTCGTCCAGACGGGTATCTAGCACGTCCAGACGCTCTTCACGCTGGGCACCACCGATGATCTCACCGATGCCAGGAGCCAGTACGTCCATGGCCGCTACTGTCTTGCCATCTTCGTTGAGACGCATATAGAAGGCCTTGATATCTTTTGGATAGTTCTTCACGACCACAGGTGCCTTGAAGTGTTCTTCCGCCAGGTAGCGTTCGTGCTCAGACTGCAGATCGATACCCCACTCGACATCGAATTCGAACTTCTTGCCACATGATTTTAGGATCTCGATGGCGTCTGTGTAATCTACCTGGGCGAAATCGCTGTTAACGAAGCTTTCTAGACGCTCGATAACCGTCTTATCGACGCGCTGGGCGAAGAACTCGAGATCGTCACGACGCTCGTTAAGCACGGCGCGGAAACAGTACTTCAGCATACGCTCGGCAAGACCGGCAACATCGTTCAGATCGGCGAAGGCCACTTCCGGCTCAACCATCCAGAATTCTGCCAGGTGGCGGCTGGTGTTTGAGTTTTCGGCGCGGAAGGTCGGACCGAAGGTGTAGATCTTAGATAGTGCACAGGCGTAGGTTTCGCCGTTCAGCTGACCCGATACCGTCAGGAAAGATTCCTTACCGAAGAAGTCTTCGCTGAAATCGACCTTGCCATCGTCGGTGCGTGGCAGGTTTTCCAGATCCAGTGTCGAGACGCGGAACATCTCGCCGGCACCTTCACAGTCAGAGGCGGTGATCAGCGGGGTAGATACCCAGATGAAGCCTTCTTCGTTGTAGAAGTTGTGGATGGCGTGAGACAGACAGTTACGAACACGGGCCACGGCGCCAATGATGTTGGTGCGTGGACGCAGGTGAGCCAGTTCGCGCAGATGCTCGATTGAGTGACGCTTGGCCGCCATCGGGTAGGTATCAGGATCTTCAACCCAACCCGTAACCTCAACCTTAGTCACTTGCATCTCAAATGCTTGACCCTTACCTGGGCTCTCTACTAGTTCACCCGTCATCACGACTGAGCAACCGGCCGTGAGGCGTAAGATTTCGTCGTTATAATTGTCTAAGCTATTTGGCACAACGCCCTGAATGGGATCAAAACAGGAACCATCATATACGGCAAGAAAAGAGATGCCGGCCTTGGAATCTCGGCGAGTTCTTACCCAACCGCGAACGGTAACTTGCGAACCAACCGCAAAATCACCCTTAAATACAGAAGCGACAGATGCAATGCTCATTGTTGCTTAGTTCTCCAACGAAACGTTTTATTAAAAATTTTGGAGGTTTATATTACCTTGCTGGTGGCTTTTCTCAAGGAAAAAACAGCAGATAGATTGGCCTAAAGGCAAATAAAATGGGCATTTCAGCCAAGGCAGGCGTAAGCGCCGTGAAAAAGGGGCCTTAATCTGTGGTTTATCCGCGAATGGTGTTAGGCTGGAAAGCTTGTTATGCTTAAAATATGGCCAGCTAATTCAGTGGGCTAGATGTCAGGGGGCTAGATGAAAAAAGTCAAAATTTTCCAGATTTTTTTAGGCACCTTGTCGATCTTAGGTTGGTCCTTGGCCGTGTACGCGCTGCTCCTCTTTGGTGAGGCCAGACCGGATCGCGCCGTGGGCTACTTTCTCAGTAAAGGGGCTAGCGTGCGGCTTACCTGGGATCCCACCATCACCCTGAGGCTGGAGTATGTGATCTGGAGCTGCGCCGCCATCAGTTTGATCAACCTGGCCTTTAATTTCTATGTGGCCCACCACAGCCGCATGGGCTACTGGTTCAATATCCCACTGCTCTTGTTAACCTCTACTGCTGCAGGTCTCTATCTCAAGTTCTTTGTCTAGGGCGTCAGTCCGCAATCGATCACAGTATTCGCAGTTTGAAAAAATGCATAGACGAAGTGCTGGCTTGTGTAGCGTTGTTAGCTTTTCATTAGAACGAACTTAGCTCGCTCGTTAATTGCCTATCTGGCGGCAGAGTCTGTCTATCATGGCGGCAGTGGCGCCCCAGATGAAATATTCGCCGTAGGGGATGAAGTAGACGGGGTAATTCACGCCGCGGCGGGAAAACTGCTTCTGTATGCGATTGGCGGGATTTAACAGGAAACTCAGCGGCACGCTGAATAGCTCATCCACCTCGCCGGGATCTAACACAGGCTCAAAGGCTTCTCTTATTACACCTATGATGGGCGCGATGGCAAAGCCGGTGAAGGTGTTGAACATGGGATATTGGCCCAGCACCTCGACATTGTCTCGCGGCAGGGCGATCTCCTCAAACGCCTCACGCAGGGCGGTGTCAGCGTAACTGGCATCACTCTCTTCGACCTTGCCGCCAGGAAAGCTTATCTGCCCCGGATGGGCCCTTAGGTGAGTGGGCCGGCGAGTGAGCAACAGTTCCAGCTGACCACTGGCTTCCATCAGGGGAACGAGCACGGCGGCCTGTCGCAATGTGCGATGGATCTGCGGCCCTGTGTCTATGGGCAGTTGGTGCAGAGCGTAGCGCCGTTTAAACTCGTCCAGTGTCATAATTGCCTAATTACTTGTCAGTGACTCAGTATGGGGAGGATCTTACTCACCTTATCATAACTCTCCTGATATTCTGCATCGACCTGCGAGTCGGCCACAATGCCGCCACCCGCCCAGCAGTAGAGACGAGGTGGCTCGGCCACCAGGGTACGTATGGTGATGCTGGTGTCCATCTGCCTGTCTTGGCTGATATAGCCGATGGAGCCACAGTATAGGCTGCGGCGCGACGGCTCCAGCTCTTCGATGATCTCCATGGCGCGGATCTTAGGTGCGCCCGTGATAGAGCCACCGGGAAACGCCGCCCTTAATAGATCGCAGGGGCTGTTGGGCGCAGCGAGGTTGGCGGTGACAGTGCTTACCAGATGATGCACCGCCGGGAAGCTCTCAATGGCAAACAGATGGGGCACCCGCACGCTGCCAGGGCTTGCTACCTTGCCGATATCGTTTCGCAGCAGATCCACGATCATCAGGTTTTCGGCGCGATCCTTCTCAGATGCCGCCAGGGCTTCGGCGGCGACCTTATCGGCCTCTGCGTCGCTGGATCGCGCCATGGTGCCCTTGATCGGCTTGGTCTCTATGGCATCGCCCTTAAGCTTGATGAAGCGCTCGGGCGAGATGGAGAGAATGGCGTGCTTATCCAAGCGGATAAAGGCGGAGAAGGGTGCCTTGTTGCTGGCCCTGAGTTTCAGGTAGGCCTGCCACTCATCGCCGCGATACTCGGCCTCGAAACGCTGAGTCAGGTTGATCTGATAGCAATCGCCGCTGTGTAGATAATCCTGCACCCGATCAAACTTATCTTTGTATTCGTCCTTAGTGATCTGAGCCTGCCAGCCGCGGCTCAGGGCAAACTCCTCACCATTGGCTTGTCCGCTTGACCGCGAATCTAGCCTCGCCTCTAAGTCTGCTAGACGCTCTTTAAACGCCGTTTCACCTCGATAGTGCACCAGAGACCATGTCTGGCTCTGGTAGCAAAACAGCAGCGCCCAGTCATAGAGGCCGACATTCATCTCGGGAAGCGCGATATCCTTGGCCGCGGTGGCGGGGAGCTTTTCGATGCGTCTGCCCAGATCATAACTAAAGGTGCCAAGGGCGCCGCCGCTGAAGGGCAGCTCACAGGCATGCTGAATTGGGAAATAGTCGGCTATTGCCGCTTGTAATATCGAAAAGGGATCGTCTTGGCTAGTTTCATCACTGTTTTTAGCGTTGTTTTTCCCAGCAGCGGTCGCCGCAGTGGGACGCAGATGCCTGGTTTGGGTGACACCATCCTGGCTGGTGATGGTGGCCAGAGGATCGAAGCTGATGATGTCGTACCGGGCGTCTATATGATCTGCGCCGGCGGAGTCCAGCAATATGGCCCAGGGCAGGTGAGCGAAGCAGTCAAATACCTCAATGGTGGAGAGTTGCCAGTCTAACTTTTGCACTGCAACGCCTTGAGTCGACGAAAAATCCATCGATAACCCTTATCTAAAATGTGATGTTCCCCTAAAAGTCGCGAAAGAGTATCATATTGTGAACGGATTCAAAAAAAATACGCGACCCTGCAAAAGGGCGGTGAATAACCAAAACGTGAGTAAGGAAATGTCTGTGACTATAGAACAGCCCATCATCAAGCAAGCGGACCTCATCGAGAGTGTCGCCGACGCACTACAATATATCTCCTATTACCACCCTAAAGATTTCGTTGATGCCATGGCCGAGGCCTATGAGCGCGAAGAGAGTGCGGCGGCAAAAGATGCTATCGCGCAGATCTTGATCAACTCTCGTATGTCCGCCGAAGGCAAGCGCCCGCTGTGTCAAGATACAGGTATCGTGACCTGTTTCGTTAAGATCGGCATGGGCGTCAAGTGGGACAAGACAGACATGACAGTGCAGCAGATGGTGGATGAAGGGGTAAGACGCGCCTACACCAACCCAGATAACCCGCTGCGCGCCTCTATCGTTGCCGATCCTGCCGGTGGCCGTAAGAACACTAAAGACAACACTCCATCTGTGGTACACGTCGAGATGGTGCCGGGTAACCATGTTGAAGTCGCCATCGCCGCTAAGGGCGGTGGATCGGAAAACAAGTCTAAGATGGTAATGCTTAACCCATCAGACGATATCGCCGAGTGGGTCGAGAAGACACTTCCAACTATGGGCGCCGGCTGGTGTCCACCAGGCATGCTGGGCATAGGTATCGGCGGCACCGCCGAGAAGGCGGCCGTGATGGCCAAAGAGGCCCTGATGGATCCTGTCGACATCCACGAGCTACAGGCCAAGGGCGCCGAAACCGCCGAAGAGAAGCTGCGCCTGGATATCTTCGAGCGCGCCAACAAGCTAGGCATAGGTGCCCAGGGACTTGGTGGCCTGACTACCGTGCTGGATATCAAGATCAAATCGGCGCCAACCCACGCGGCCTCCAAGCCTGTGGTGATGATCCCTAACTGCGCCGCGACTCGCCACGTACACTTCCACCTAGATGGTTCAGGCCCAGCCGAGCTGGAGACGCCTAAGCTGGAAGATTGGCCAGAGATCACCCGTGAAGCGGGCGAGGGCGTACGCCGCGTGGATCTTAATACCGTTACCCAAGCTGACATCGAGCAGTGGAAGAGCGGTGATGTGCTGCTGCTAAACGGTAAGATGCTTACCGGTCGTGACGCGGCCCACAAGCGCATTCAAACCCTTATCGAGAGCGGCGAAGGCCTGCCTGAAGGCGTCGATTTCACCGGTAAGTTTATCTACTACGTTGGCCCGGTCGATCCTGTGGGTGACGAAGTGGTTGGCCCAGCCGGTCCAACGACGGCGACCCGTATGGATAAGTTCACCGATCTGATGCTGGATAAGACAGGTTTGATGGGCATGATAGGTAAGGCAGAGCGTGGCCCGGCCACCGTCGAGTCTATCAAGAAGCACAAGGCGGTTTACCTGATGGCAGTAGGCGGCGCCGCCTACTTGGTGTCTAAGGCGATCAAGAAGTCACGCGTTGTTGCTTTCGAAGACTTAGGTATGGAAGCCATCTACGAGTTCGACGTGACCGATATGCCGGTTACCGTTGCCGTAGACAGCGAAGGGGTCAATGCTCACGAAACCGGCCCTGCCACCTGGCGAGTCAAACTTGCCTAACCCAGAGTAAAGCATGAAGAAGTGGGTGGGTTTTAGGTGAGTCAGGCGACTTGCTTAACCCCCCATTTTTGTTTAGTGTCTGTTGCGTATTTTGGCGACACTTTTTGGCTTTAGGCGCCTTTTCTTAGCATTAAGCATTGTCGCCTTGCCGTTCAACCATAAAGATGACTATAACAATGAAAAAAACTGCAATCATACTTGCCTTGGCGACAGCCGGTCTGGTGTCTGGCGCTCACGCCGCAGCACCCGAGCCTTTCAAGGTACAACATCTCGTTAAAATGAATAAGCTGCATTCCAGTGCACTGTCTAATGACGGCACTAAAATCGTGTATGCAGTTAAAAAATTTGATGATAAGGGTGATGCGCAATCTGACCTTTATCTTCAGTCGCTGACCGATGGCAAGGTAAAACGCCTGACCTCGGCCAAAGGCACTGAGCATAGCGTTGCCTTTAGCGCAGACGATAAGAAGATCTACTTCCTGGCGGCGCGCGATGGCAGCTCACAGCTGTATGAGCTGGCACTCGATGGCGGCGAAGCGGTTAAGATCTCTAATCTGCCGCTGGACGTTGAAGGCTTTAAGCTGTCTCAAGATGGCGCTCAGGTCGTGATGAACATGCGTGTCTACCCTGAGTGTGACACCTTGAAGTGCACCGCCGACAAGCGAGAGCAAGAAGCCGAGCGTAAATCTACCGGCCGCGAATACAAGCAGCTGATGGTACGTCACTGGGATACCTGGGGCGATCACAGCCGCAGCCACCTGTTTGTGGCAAAACTTGATGGCAAGATGATCGACACTGCCGTGGATGTGACTAAAGGCCTGGACACCGAAACTCCGCCACTGCCATTTTCAGGCATGGAAGAGGTGACCTTTACCCCAGACGGTAAGTATGTGGTCTATAGCGCCAAGGCGCCAAGCAAGTCACAGGCTTGGGAAACCAACTACGACCTGTGGCAGGTCTCTGTGCTGGGCGGTGAGGCGAAAAACCTGACCGAGAGCAATAAGGCGTGGGACGCCCAGCCAACCTTCTCGGCCGACGGCCGTTATCTGGCGTATCTTGCCATGAGCAAGCCTGGCTTCGAGGCGGATCGTTACCGCGTCATGCTGCGTGACACTGTGACCGGCCAAGAGAAAGAAGTGGCGCCGCTGTGGGATCGCAGCCCAAGCTCGCTGACTTTCGGCGCAGATAACCGCACACTTTATGTGACGGCGCAGGACCTGGGCCAGGTGAGCATCTTCGAGGTCAACACTCAGTTTGGTGACGTGAAGACGCTGCACAACGATGGCAGCAACAGCATCCTGGGGGTGACCGGCGACAAGATCGTCTTCAACCACAAGAGTCTGGTTGAGCCGGGCGATCTCTATACCATGTCTCTCGACGGTCAGAATGTAAATCGCCTGACTGAGGTGAACAAAGATAACCTGGCCAAGATCAAGTTTGGCGAGTTTGAACAGTTCAGCTTCAAGGGCTGGAACAACGAAGAGGTCTATGGTTACTGGATCAAGCCTGCTAACTACAAGCAAGGTAAGAAGTATCCCGTTGCCTTCTTGGTACACGGTGGCCCACAAGGCTCATTCGGCAACTCATTCAGCAGCCGCTGGAACGCTCAACTTTGGGCGGGTGCCGGTTACGGTGTGGTGATGATCGATTTCCACGGTTCTACCGGTTATGGTCAAGCCTTCACCGACTCTATCTCTAAGGATTGGGGCGGCAAGCCGCTGGAAGATCTGCAGAAAGGTTTGGCTGCGGTTACTGCTCAGCAGAAATGGTTAGATGGCGATCGCGCCTGCGCCCTGGGTGGCTCATACGGCGGCTATATGATGAACTGGATCCAAGGTAACTGGAATGACGGCTTCAAGTGTCTGGTTAACCACGCGGGTCTGTTCGACATGCGCTCTATGTACTATGTGACCGAAGAGTTGTGGTTCCCTGAGTATGAGTTCGGTGGCACCTACCAGGACAACAAGGAGTTGTTCGAGAAGTTTAACCCGGTTAACTATGTCGATAACTGGCAGACACCTATGCTGGTGATCCATGGTGAGAAGGACTTCCGTGTACCTTATGGACAGGGCCTGGCGGCGTTTAGCTTCATGCAGCGCAAAGGGATCCCATCTGAATTGCTTATCTACCCAGATGAGAACCACTGGATCCTTAACCCAGACAACCTAGAGCAATGGTACGCCAACGTACTGGGCTGGATGGATCGCTGGACCAAGAAGTAAGCCGAGATTATGACTCGCAAGTTTCCGGTGATAATTTAGTCACCCGATCATAGAAAATAAAAAGCCAGAACTCAGTTCTGGCTTTTTTGTGCGTTTCTGTATCCGGATAGCGCTTGCCCTAGTCTAGTTCTCATGCGCTTTCAGAGAAAAGCGGGTAGGGTGAGCAATCGTTTGCCTATATCGCGCCCTCATTCGACAAATTTGCACATGCCTAGTCCGAGAGGTTCCCCGGTTCTGGGGCTGTAGCCAAATCGAGCGTAAAACGCTTCCTTACCGCAGGCGGCCAACAGCCCAATGGTGGCGCCGGGCAGGGCGTTGTCTGCAAGAAAACTCTCTATCTCTTGCATAATAGATCTGCCTACACCTTGGTTTTGATACTCGGGTGAGATCACTATGTCTTGCAGATAAAAATACATAGCGCCGTCGCCCACAATACGGCCGTAACCCACAAGCTTTGAGTCGATATGGGCGCAAACGTGAAAAAGCGAGTTATTCAGGCTTTGTTGAACCAGTCCAGGCTCGGGGTTTGTCCAGCCAACTGCAGTTCGCAAAGTCATGAACTCTTCGAGATCAGGTGCCCGGTTGCTTATTCTCACTTCCATCTTTCTCCTTGTGGTGTTTCCTCATCTTGCTAAAGATTTATCTCGTTGATTCATTTTATGATATTTTGTCAAACGCATTTGTAATGGGTATTTAATAGACTTAGCCCCACGACAACGAATAGCCAGTGAACCTCCTATTTTCAAAGGCTGACGCGTATGTTCCATGATGTATGCATCATCTGGGAGGCGAATCGCTTTTGCGCGTTCCATTCGAACAATCAAAACAGTGGGCCTGTAGATTTCTTTAAATAACACACCTAGTGTCAGGAGAGTTAGTCAAGATGAAAGGTAAATGTCTGTGTGGAGATGTCGAGTTTTACATAAGCGGATCTCTTCCTCATTTCTATCAGTGTCATTGTTCTTTATGTCGAAAGTTGTCTGCGTCCTCGTCAGATACCGCCACATTTCTTAATAAAGCGCAATTTACATGGATTAAGGGTGAGTCCCTTGTAAAGTCCTACATCACTGAAACCGGTTATCGTTCCGATTTCTGTAGCAAGTGCGGCAGTACAGTCCCTCACCTGATGAGTAATAAAAAACAGTATTGGATCCCTGCTGGATTACTCGATGATGCGAAAGATAGCCGTGTGGTGGCGCATCTGTTTGTTGAGTCTAAAGCCCATTGGGACATTATTGGCGACAGCGGAGCACAATTTGACGAAATGCCCGACATGGAAACCCTTAATAACGTATTGCAAAGATCTAATTGACGATCTCTTTCGGCTCGTCATTTCTCAGTAAGACCCTATCAAATTTAGCGTGTTATCTGCCTTAGCGGCAACCTGTGATGAGGCCTGAAAAATCTATGTCGCTTTCCAAAGTGGTCGGTCGAGATATGCGGCCAACTGTTTAGCGCTGGCTTCGATTTCTAACTCGCTGCCGTGATCCATCACATTGGCTCGCTCACCATCGCGAAAAACCAGATTAAGCTCATAGCTGCGGGATGACCGATTGTTAGAACGTATAGATTCACTGATGATCTGCAACGCGTAGATGTCACTGAGTCGTCCCTGGCGACTGAGATCATCTCTTTTCGCGCCATCGTAGCTTTTGCCGCAAAAATAGGTGCCTAAGGCTTTATCGAAGGTCATATGCTTCTTGCTGGAGAGCATCAAGAGACTAACCCCGATGAATAGGGCGCCGAGTATCGCCATGGCGCTGCCACCACCAGATTCACCTTCGAGAAACAGGGTGGGACTGACGATAAAAAATATCCCTAAACCAGGTAGCAAAAACATCGAATATAAAATAGTAGCCGTGACAGAGTGCTTAATAACAATCCGGCCTTGGGTCTCGACCATATCTTGTGTCTTAAAGTTTGCGCCGCCAGATTTCAGCGGATCTCAGCTGGTCTTTTGGGCGACAGGGTCATCCGTGTCAGTTAATTTTAGTTCGAACTTGTTGATTCGTATGTCCTTGATCGCGCTCATGGGCGTTTCCTTCTATGGCATTACTCCATAAGGGAAGGAGTGTAATGCTATGGGAGTATTGAGTTTGAATCTCAGTGTCGGCGTCAGTTATGACTTGTCATCTTCTATGCGGTTAGCGGCTTCTCAAGCGACAATCATTTCAAGCGACAGTCATCTCAAGCAACAGGCACTTTTAGCGACAGGCATTGCTCTCAGAGTGAGTAAACAAAGAGTCCTTTTCATCTGGTATCTCCTATCATCTATCACCTCTAAAGAAGTGCGCGCCTTGCTCGGCGCACCTGGCCAGCTTTGCTAGCAAACTTTAAAGGGGATAATTTATTTTACAATAACTTAGCACCGTCTTTGGCTGGTTGCCAATAGGTTGAATTAGAGAGAGCGTGGGAGATTTACTAAGCAAGAGCGCTGGTCGGTAGCTTGCTGTGTGATTCACCGCGAGCTCAGATATCGCTGAGCTCGCAAATGCTTAAGGGAATTCTGGGGACTTGCTTTCGATGCTGCGACGCTTAGTGTCCTGGCATGCCGTCGTTGATGCGATACCAAGAGGTGAGGCTGTATCTGTCGTGGTGCGACAGGGAGACCTCGTGGGGGAAGAGTTCGCTTAAGAAGATCACCATGGTACCGAACCTTGGCTCGACAACTTGGAATGGGGTTGTTTCGTCGCCTTCGTACATCAGTAGCTCACCGCCGTGGCTGGGTTGCCAATCTGGGTTGAGATAGAGGATGCTGGTGAGCTTGCGGTTAGTCTGGCCCCTAAAGGCGTCGAGATGACGTTTGTAGAAGGCTCCGGGTGCATAATAGGCCAGCATGGCTTCCTGGTCGAACAGGCCCAGATAGAGATAACGGTTGACGGCGAGGCGAAGCTCTTCAGACCAATCGAAATAGGCTTTGGCGAACTCTACCGACTCGTTTAACCAGCAGATCTTATCCCGGCGAATCGACTCGACGACCTGTTGGTCTTGCTGACGACCTATGGCGGCGGACTTAAAGTCTTCCTCGGCAAGTCCCGTGATGCCATCGAGCAGTTGTTGCAACATAGGCTGAGCCAAGACATTGTGCAGCACAACATAGCCATGGGTCGCAAGCCGATCGCAGATGTCGGCAAACAGGATATCTTTGAGTTCTGAATCTGATGTTGAATCTGACGTTAAGTCTAAATGTGCTGTCAATGGCTTAGGATCCTAGCGTGGGGTGAAGCCTTATAGCCTTAAGCTGACAGCCTTGCTAACTAATAATTTTTGTGGTCAAGGTAAAAAGCTTTTTCTTTATTTATTAATCTTTTAAAACAATTGGATAGGGCTGTTCTCTGGCTATGGTTAACTCTGAATGAGAGACATAAAAAAAGGTGCTCTATGAGCACCTTTTGTATTTTGGATGAGAGAGGTAATTCGCGATACTAGCGCTCGCGTGAGTCCCTCAAGCGATTAGACGGCGTCTTGATACTTCTTACCGTAGAAGCTGGCGGTGAGGATCGCCTTTAGCTCGGCAATCAATGGGTATCTTGGGTTTGCCCCGGTACATTGATCGTCGAAGGCGTCTTCGGCAAGCTCGTCGAGTTTAGCGAAGAAGTCGGCTTCGTTGACACCTGCTTCTTGGATCGAAGCCGGAATGCCAATCGTCTTCTTGAGTTCATCGATTTTTTCGAGCAACGCTTCCACTTTTTCTTCATCGCTAATGCCTTCGCCTGTCGCGCCTTTTAATTTTAGATGTTCGGCTATCTTTGCGTAACGACAAAGGGCCTTGGGTCGGTCGTACTGGCTAAAAGCGGCCTGCTTGGTCGGTAGATCGGTCGCGTTAAAGCGGATCACGTTGCTGATCAGCAGGGCGTTTGCCAAACCGTGTGCCAGGTGGAACTCGGCGCCCAGCTTGTGAGCCATAGAGTGACAGATCCCCAGGAAGGCGTTGGCGAAGGCGATGCCGGCGATGGTGGCGCCGTTATGTACCTTCTCACGGGCAACTGGAGCCTGAGCGCCCAGTGCGTAAGAGTCTGGTAGGTACTTAACTAACAGATCCAGCGCCTGCAGTGCCTGACCGTCGCTGTACTCGTTAGCCATCACGCTGACATAGGCTTCCAGCGCATGGGTAATGGCGTCGATACCCCCGAAGGCGGTAAGCGACTTTGGCATGTCCATGACCAGGTTAGGGTCAACAATCGCCATGTTGGGCGTCAGCTCATAGTCGGCAATCGGATACTTCATTCCGGTTTGCTCGTCGGTGACTACGGCAAATGGTGTCACCTCAGAACCTGTGCCTGAGGTAGTAGGAATCGCCACCATCTTGGCCTTCTTGCCCAGTTTAGGGAACTTGTAGATACGCTTACGAATATCCATGAAGCGAAGCGCCAGATCGGCAAAGTCGACTTCAGGGTGTTCATACATCACCCAGATGATCTTGGCCGCATCCATAGGTGAGCCACCGCCGAGGGCGATGATCACATCGGGCTGGAAGCTCTTGGCCACGCTGGCACCCTGGTTAACGATTGCCAGGGTTGGATCGGCCTCTACTTCGTAGAAGACTTCGGTTTCCAGACCCTGAGACTTTAAGATCTTGATGGTCTCGTCACAGTAGCCGTTATTAAACAGATACTTGTCGGTAACGATCAGGGCGCGTCTCTTATCGCTTAACTCTTCGAGGGCGATAGGCAAGCTGCCGCGGCGGAAATAGATAGAGGAGGGGAGTTTATGCCACAACATATTTTCGGCTCGCTTAGCGACAGTTTTCTTATTGATCAGGTGGCTAGGACCTACGTTTTCTGAGATGGAGTTACCGCCCCATGAGCCACAGCCCAGGGTGAGCGAAGGCGCCAACTTGAAGTTGTAGAGATCGCCGATGCCGCCTTGTGAGGCCGGGGTGTTGATCAGAATACGAGCCGTCTTCATTCTAAAACCGAAAGTTCTTACCCGCTCTGTCTGAGTATCTTGGTCCGTATAGAGGCCAGATGTATGGCCTATGCCGCCCAGTGTCACTAAGGCTTCGGCCTTGCCCAGCGCGTCGTCGAAATCGCTGGCGCGGTACATGGCCAGTAGCGGAGAGAGCTTCTCGTGGGCGAAGGCCTCGCTTTCGCTGATCTCGGTTGCCTGACCAATCAGCACCTTCGTGCTGGCGGGCACCTTGATGTTGGCCATGGCCGCTATAGTCGCCGCGCTTTGGCCTACGATGTCGGCGTTGAGCGCACCATTTTTAAGGATCACCTTCTGCATCGCCTTGGCTTCTTTGCTTGAAAGTATGTAGCCGCCATGGCTGGCGAAACGCTCCTTGACCGCGTCATATACGGCGTCGACCACGACCACGGCCTGCTCTGAGGCACACACCACGCCGTTATCGAAGGTCTTTGACATCAGGATTGAGCTGACCGCGCGCTTGATGTCGGCAGTCTCGTCGATAACGATAGGCGTGTTACCTGCGCCGACACCGATTGCTGGCTTGCCTGAAGAGTAGGCCGCCTTCACCATACCAGGGCCTCCAGTGGCCAGGATCAGGTTGATCTTGTCATGGGTCATCAGTTGGTTAGACAGGGCCACGCTGGGCTCATCGATCCAGCCGATGATATCTTTCGGCGCGCCGGCTTCAACTGCGGCCTCAAGCACCAGGCGAGCGGCGGTAGTGGTCGATACCTTGGCTCTTGGGTGCGGCGAGAAGATGATGCCGTTACGAGTCTTGAGGCTGATCAGCGCCTTGAAGATAGCGGTAGACGTTGGGTTGGTTGTTGGCACTATGCCGCAGATGAGGCCAACGGGCTCGGCGATGGTGATGGTGCCGAAGGTTGGGTCTTCCTCGAGGATGCCACAGGTCTTGTCATCCTTATACTTGTTGTAGATGTATTCGGAGGCGAAGTGGTTCTTGATCACCTTGTCTTCCAGTACACCCATACCGGTTTCGTTGGCCGCCATCTTGGCCAGGGAGATACGGGCATCGGCCGCGGCCAGGGCGGCGGCGCGGAAGATTTTATCGACCTGCTCCTGACTAAAGTTGGCAAATTGTGCCTGGGCCTTGGCGACCCGTTCGACCAGTTGGTCGAGTTCCTGTTGGTTGCTAACAGTCATAATAAGATCCTTGGAAAAAAATTTAGCGAAAATTGGTTTTGGCTAAATTCTCTTGATGAAACAAAATTACACTCTTGGCGGGGTGGTAACCGTGATCGGCGCCGCAAAACCGCCTGTTAATGTAATAAAATGACATTGTGAGCACAATGTGACGGCTTTCACTGGATTAATTTTAGTCGGGTAAAAATAGAATATTTAAGTCAAAGTTGTGAATTGTGATAGAAAATCTCGTTTTTCCACGGAAGAGACATACTGTACAGTAAGCGTTTTTCAACCATACTGCTTTTTAACCGACTATAACGTCACTTGAGGAGATGACATTGGATTTAACACTTTATGTTAAATTTTTTCTTGGCTTGGTAGCGATAATCAACCCCATAGGTTTGCTGCCCGTGTTTGTGAGTCTGACCAGTCACCAGACAGAAGCGGAGCGCAACCATACCGGCAAGGTCGCCAACTTTGCCGTGGTGGTGATCCTGCTTGTGACCATCATCGCCGGCCAGCATATCCTCAACATGTTTAGTATCTCGCTGTCGGCGTTCAGAATTGCCGGCGGCACCCTGATCGCCATCATCGCCATGTCCATGCTGCAAGGTAAGCTGGGCGAGGTGAAGCGTAACCAGGAAGAAGACAGGGAGGCGTCGGGCATGGAGTCGGTTGCCGTAGTGCCTCTAGCCTTGCCGCTGATGGCCGGCCCCGGCGCGATCAGTTCGGTGATCGTCTCGGCGGCGCAGCACAACACCTTTAGCGACCTTATTGGCATGTCGATCACTGTGGTGATCTTCGGCCTCACCAGCTTCACCCTGTTTCGTATGGCACCGGTGATTTTCAAGCTGCTGGGTAAGACGGGCATTAACGTGATCACCCGTCTCATGGGTCTGTTGATGCTCTCTATCGGTATCGAGGTGATGGCGGCCGGTTTCAAGGGCTTGTTTCCCAGCCTGATCGGCAGCTAGCCAGTTTTTGAAAAGGCTCTGGATAAGAAAAACGCGCCTGGTGCGCGTTTTTTTATGCCTATTTCCTTAGTGTCTCTTGGCGTTGGGCTTACTGCAGATCGATCAGGGATCCCGCCTTGGCACTAAACAGATGTTGGTGCAGGCGGGCGGCAAACTCATCTGTCATTCCCGAGATGTAGTCGGCGATCACCCGGTTGCAGTTGCCTTCTTGCTGGGCCATCTGTTGCCAGCGCTCCTGGGTATTGAGGGGTAACAGACGCTCGGGATCCGAGGCGAAGGCCTCGAACAGCTCCATCACTATCTGCTGGCCCTTATATTCCAGCATCTGGATCTCGGGTTTGCGGATCACCCGCTTATAGACAAACTGCTTAAGCACATGGAGCGCCTCGGCGAAGGGGGGCTCCAGGCGGGCGTTATATCTGAGTAGCGGCTCGATAAAATTGGGGTTTTCATCGATCAAGATGGCGGTGACGAAACCGTTAACCAGTGTACCTATGGCGTCTTTGCGCAGGTGATTTTCCAGCGCAAACAGCTTATCGCCTATGGTAGCGAACTCCTTGGCAATCCATTCATCGTCGCTGCCCGCTAGCAGGCTGGCCACATCTTGCTGCCACATGGCCTGGGTGACGATTCCCATGACGATGGCATCTTCGAGATCGTGAATGGCATAGGCGGTATCGTCTGCGAGCTCCATGATGGAGCAGTCGAGCGACTTATACCGGGTGCGTTTGTGTTGATCTCTTTCTCCGGGCTCTGCCGAGACGAATCGCTCTCTATCTTGGGTCGATAGCGGCTCGAGCACCCAGTCGAGCACAGGCTTGTCCTCAAAGAAGATCCCTTTAACCGGACGCCACTGGCTGGGCTTAAGTTGACGATAGCTGTCGACCTCTGGCCTTGGCTGGGACTGATACAGTTCATTGTGGCTGGCGGGATACTTGAGGATCCCCAGCAAGGTGCGCCGGGTGAGGTTCATGCCAAAGTGTTGGGTATAAGGCTCGAGCGCGGTGAGGATCCTGAAGGTTTGTCCGTTGCCCTCGAAGCCGCCGTCGCTGCGCATCATATAGTTGAGTGCGACCTCACCGCCGTGGCCAAAGGGGGGATGGCCTATGTCGTGGGCCAGGCAGAGGGATTCTATCAGGCTCATGGAGTCGAGCAGATGATGCAGATCCGGGTATTTCTGTTTGAGCTGGGCGCAGATCCCTGTGCCTATCTGCGAAACCTCCAGCGAGTGGGTGAGGCGGGTGCGATAGAAGTCGTTCATGCCGACCCCCAGTACCTGGGTCTTGGCCTGCAAACGTCTGAAGGCGGCCGAGTGTAGAATGCGGGCGCGATCGCGCTGATAGGGGCTGCGGTGGTCGTTGCGCCTGAGTTTCTCTTCGCCCAAGCGTCTTTCATGCCAGATGGCTGATGTCATATGCTTTCCTCTTTGCCAGACATTGCCGCTATAGCAGGCGATTGATCTCGTCGAGATTTAGCTCGAAGCTGGGAATAAAGGTATCGATAAAATATTTTACCGCCGGATCCGGATTTTTGCTTAAGGATTCGGTGAGGCGGCGCTTGGCGGTATTGAACTCGTGGTTGCCGGCCGTCTGCTCCTCCAGGCATTTGAGGTAGGCGCACAGGGTATCGGCGGATTTCACCAGCTGTTTGTACTCCTCGTCGGCCTGATCGCTCAGTAAAAGGTCCCGGTAATCTTCTTGAAACTCCTCGGGCACCATCTCCAGCAGCCTGCGCTCGGCAATCGCCTCTATCTTCTTGTACTCGGCTTCGATCTCCTTGTTGAAATATTTGACTGGAGTGGGCAGATCGCCGGTGAGGATCTCGCTGGCGTCGTGAAATATTGCCAGGGTGGCGGCGCGCTCCGGGCTGAGCTGTTTGTTGAATTTCTTGTTGGCTATGATGGCTAATGCGTGGGCCACCATGGCGACCTGTAACGAATGTTCCTGTACGTTTTCCGGGCGGACGTTGTACATGAGCGGCCAGCGTTGGATCAACTTCATCCTGGCCAGGTGGGCGAACAAATGACTCATACTGCTATCCCTGTTGCTAAGTTGCTTTAACAGTAACACAGGGCAAGTAAATAGAAACAGGGCCTTAAAAATAAAAAAAGCGATCCTGAGATCGCCTTTTCTTTGCTAAGTTGCCGCTAGATAGCTTATTGGCTGTAGCTGGTGAGGAAGTCACCGAACTCCACCAGTGCCTTGTGCAGATCTTCCTTGTGGGGCAGGAAGACGACTCTGAGATGATCCGGCTCTGGCCAGTTAAAGGCGGTGCCTTGTACCAGTAGGATCTTCTTCTCTTTGAGTAGATCCAGCACCAAGCGCTCGTCATCCCTCAGGTTGAACTTCTTGGCGTCGAGCTTAGGGAAGGCGTAAAGCGCGCCCTTAGGTTTTTTACAGCTTACGCCTGGGATCTGATTGAGTAGCTCATAGCAAGTATTACGCTGCAGCGTGAGTCTTCCCTCGGGTGCCACCAGCTCGTTGATGCTCTGATAGCCGCCGAGCGCGGTCTGAATCGCGTGCTGATTGGGGACATTGGAGCACAGACGCATAGAGGCCAGCATGTCCAAGCCTTCTATATAGCTCTTGGCAGCCTTGAGGTTACCCGAGAGCATCATCCAACCGACTCGAAAGCCCGCGGCGCGGTATGACTTGGAGAGACCATTGAAGGTGACGGTCAGAATGTCGTCCGACAGGGTCGCCGCTGGAATGTGTACGGCACCATCATACAAGATCTTGTCGTAGATCTCGTCGGCAAACAATATGATGTCGTGCTGACGGCACAGCTCGATGATCTCCAGCAGTAACTCGCGGGAATAAACGGCGCCGGTTGGGTTGTTGGGGTTGATCAGTACTATGCCGCGGGTACGGCTGCTAATCTTGGATTTAATATCGTCGAGATCGGGAAACCAATCTGATTCTTCGTCGCAGCGATAGTGCTGCGCCTTGCCGCCTGAGAGGTGTACCGCCGCCGTCCACAGGGGATAGTCGGGTGAGGGTACCAGCACCTCATCGTCGCTGTTCAGCAGGCCCTGCATCGCCATTACGATTAGTTCCGACACGCCGTTGCCTATATAGATATCCTCGATATCGACGCCAAATAGCCCCAGGCTCTGGTAGTGCTGCACGATCGCCTTGCGCGCGGAGAACAGCCCCTTGGACTCGCTGTAGCCCTGGGCGCTGGGCAGGTTGAGGATCACGTCGCGCACTATCTCTTCCGGGGCTTCGAAACCGAAGGGGGCCGGGTTACCTATGTTGAGCTTTAGGATGCGATGGCCTTCATCTTCCAGGCGCCTGGCTTCCTTATGGACAGGCCCGCGGATGTCGTAACAGACGGTGTCGAGTTTATTGGATTTAATGATAGGGCGCATCGAAACCTCGTGATAGCCGGTAAAGAAAAAAGCTGATTGTGTCAAAGCTCGTAAGTTATCGAACAATAACGAAAAAAAGTACTGTTTAAAAGGGGCTTTGCCGCAATTCAGGAAATATTTTTAGAGGAAAATGCTGAATAGCTTATTTGTTAAAAATAAAATTGGAGTTTTATTCTGGCATGTTTGCTGTTGGCAGTTATTGTCACTGCTTTTGTCAGCTTAAGGCACAAAAAAGCCAGCGAATTACGCTGGCTTTTATTATCGAGTTAACGGCTTGTTTAAGCGCGCTTCTTGAACTCGTGTGTACGAGTGTCGATCTCGATTAGGTCGCCAGTCTTAACGAAGTCTGCAACGCTCAGGGTTGCACCACCAGCGATAGTAGCAGGCTTCATGACTTTACCTGAGGTGTCGCCGCGAGCTGAAGGCTCTGTGTAGGTCACTTCACGTACAACTGTGGTTGGCAGTTCAACAGAGATTGCCTTACCTTCGTAGAAAGTTACCTGGCACTGTTCTTCCATACCGTCAACGATGTAAGCCGCTGCATCGCCTAGGTTGTCGGCTTCAACGTCGTACTGGTTGTATTCGGCATCCATGAAGACATACATAGGATCGGCGAAGTAAGAATAAGTACAATCAAGACGGTCTAGAATGATATCTTCCATCTTGTCTTCACCCTTAAAGGTGGTTTCGGTAGATGATTCTTGAAGTAGGTTCTTCAGTTTCATCTTAACGATAGCCGCGTTACGGCCTGAACGAGTTGTTTCAGTCTTTTGAACAACCCATGGGCTGCCATCTAACATGATCACGTTACCTGGACGGATTTCATGAGCAGTTTTCATTTCTCTATTTCCTATATTTTAGGGTGTTTCTATTTCAACGCAGTATCTTAGCTATTTTTAACGAATTGAACTAGTCGTGTTGCAAGATCTGCATCATTTAATGCTTCATTCGGCCAATTTTGTGCGTGTTGCGTGAGGGCCAAATGCGCGTGATCCACTTGTTGCCACAGGGAAAGCAGGCTTTCCTGCTCGCCTTGATTAAAGCCGATATTGAGCTTTTTCCAGGCGCCGGCGATTTCTGGGGCCAGATTATGACAATAAAGTGCCATAAAGGCTTCTAATTTTATCAGGTGATAGTCTTCTTCCTGGGGATAGATATGCCAGATAAAGGGTTTCGCCGCCCATTGGGCGCGCAGGAAAGAGTCTTCACCACGCACTATGTTGAAGTCACAGCTCCACAGCAGGCGATCGTAACCCTGCTGATCTGTCATCGGCAACAGATGAATGGTCAGCTTGCCATGGTGAAAACGACTTCCCGGCGTCAATGCCTGCTGCTGGTCGACGAAGGCTTCCAGGCTATTGAGACTGCGGCCGATAGGCACTAACAAATGCACTCGCCTTTCACCATCTTGCCAATGGCGGCATAGGGCCTCGAGACTTTCGGTTTCATAGCTAAACAGGCTGATGACGGTATCTCGCTCATCGATGCCGCTTAGGCCCAGTGTCTCAAAATAGCCTTGTCGCTCCTTGTTCTCCTGCCACGCTTGACGGCGCTCCAGCAGATCCACTTCGCAGATGAGGCCGCCAGTCTTTTCTGTAAAGCCAGGAAAATAAAACTGCTTCTTCAGGCCACTGCGCTGCAATGAGGGGAGGCCGTGGCAGCCCTCGACCCAATCTTCGGCGCTCAGATACTCAAGGTTTAGCCAGACGGGCACCTTGTCGCCGCCTTGATGTAGCTCGGCTATCTTATCGAGCACTTCGGGGGGCAGTTCACAGGCAAACGCCTCGATAAGCACCTCGCCCGGCAGATACTCTTGGCTCAGTGGCACGTCCCACCGTTTGATGCAGACGCCCTCGAAGTTTTGGTTAGTACATAAAGGGTCCAGCTTTGGCAAGATATGACCAAAGCTGGCTAAGTCGTCCACCCATAGGGTGACGGCCAATCCATATTCCTTCGCTAACTGTTTGGCCAGACGCCAGGTGACGCCGATATCGCCATAGTTATCGACGACGGCGCAGAAGATATCCCAGTGGTTGGCGTGTGTTTGACTCTGCATGGGGTTAGCTAGCTTGTTTCTCTGGTATCTCGGGTGAGTCGTTAACTTTGTTTGTCTCGCAAAGGTAAGGATGTCGTTTTATATCAGGGCTAAAAAAAAGCGGCTATTCGCCGCTTTTATGCTGATGTGGCCGGGAGATTAGTCTTCCAGCTCAGCCAGGCACATCTCTTCATAGATCTGTTTAACCCAGGCATCGACACGCTCTTCGGTAAGCTCTGGTTGACGATCTTCGTCGATACCCAGACCTACGAAATGTTTGTCGTCGGCCAGACCTTTTGAGGCTTCGAAGTCGTAGCCGTCGGTTGGCCAGTGACCGATAACCACGGCGCCGCGCGCTTCAACGATCTCGTTAACCATGCCCATGGCATCGAGGAAATACTCGGCGTAATCTTCCTGGTCGCCACATCCGAAGATAGCGACTAGCTTACCGTCGAAATCGATCTGTTCTAATTCAGGGAAGAAATCGTCCCAATCGCATTGGGCTTCACCGTAATACCAGGTCGGGATACCGAATAGCAGCAGATCATATTCTGCAATCTGTTCTTTGGTACTCTTAGCGATATCCTTAACGTCGACCATCTTCTTACCCAGTTTCTTCTGGATCATCTTGGCGACGGCTTCGGTATTACCTGTATCACTGCCGAAAAAAAGACCTACAGTTGCCATTGTCTTTCCTTTATCTAGTTCACTGACGTTTGTTTCAATACCACTTAAGATCAGCTTCTGACCTGCTTAAGCAGTATCGATTCGATTAATTGGCTGCGGCTGATGTTACTGGCCAAAGCCTTTTCATTCAAGGCGTCGTATAAATCTTGTGACACCTTTAACTCTATTCGTTTTAATCCTGCGGCTCTGTCGCGCTGGATCTGATTTCGCTTATTGACCTTTAGTTGTTGCTCCCGGGGAAGGGGATTGCTGCGAGGGCGTCCTCGGCGTTTCTCCGTTGCAAACAGGTCTATCGTTGTTCTGTCTGAAGATTCTTTTGCCATCGAATGTTCATTTAACCTATGCCAGAGCTCTCCCAGGAGAGTTGGATCAAGCCCTTAGCTATAAACCCGGCACAGCCGAGAAATAATACTAACCAAACAATATAGCGGCCAAATTTAGGGACATTTCCCTGTTTGAGCACGTCATGTATTGCCATACCAATAAAGAAAAATATCGCCGCAAAAAACAGGTTTAAGCCAACTGCCTCTATCTGTTCCATATACTGAGATAACATGCTGCGTTCCCTCAGGCTAAAAAAAGAGGCGCGAATATACCATAGTTAAGTGATATCTGCTACACGCTTTACAGACAAGATTCAGTCATTTTCTGCGATAAACTCGGCGACGATGCGATTGAAAATAGCCGGTTTTTGTGCGTGTAACCAATGACCTGTGCCGGCCAGTGACTTGGCCTGGATCTTAGGGAACTGAGACAGGAATGCCTGACGGTGCGCCGCGGTGACATAATCTGAATCGGCGCCGCGAATGCAGAGGCTAGGGCCTGTGTAGGTTTTATCTGCCAGCGGCCAACCGATCAGGTGCTCATAGCTGGATTTCAGTCCGGCCAGGTTCATCTTCCAGGCAAAGCCTTGCTCATCCTTGGTGAGGTTTTTCAAAAGAAACAGCGCCGTACCTTCATCAATGCCGGCACCGAGCAGCTGCTTTTGCGCATCTGCGCGGTTAGCCAGCGCGCTAAGGTCCAGGTTGCTTAGGCCTGCAAACACGGTCTGATGCCTGGGCTGATAGGCGACGGGCGCGATATCTGCCGCGACCAGACTCTTGACGCGATCGCCATAAAGCAGGGCCGTCGCCATGGCGATCTTGCCGCCCATAGAGTGGCCGACCAGGTGCGCCGATCCCAGCTCAAGCTCATCCATCAAACCAATTACGGCCTCGGCCAACATGGGATAATCCATGTTGGGCCAGTGTGGGCTGAGGCCATGGTTTGGCACGTCGATGCGGATCACCTGATGATCTTCGAGTGCATTGCCTAAGGTTTTTAGGTTATCCAGGTTGCCAAACAGGCCGTGGATAAGGATAACCGGGCTACCTTGTCCCGATTGGGTGTAATTCAAGCTGGTCATGGAAAGGCTGGTCTTGGAAAATTAAGCGTAGAAATCATTGCCCAAATTGTGCCTGTAAATCGCTGTAAAAGACAGCATTAAGCGCGATCGCGCCATTCCCTGACGGGTTTTTGCGCACTTGAGGCGTAATTTATTGATCTTGTAACCAAGTTGTGGATTTTTAATGCGATCGCTCTTTATTCCTGTGGGAAAGATAGCATACACTTGAACGGATCTGGCATCAGTTGCTGCGGATCGCGTTCGCGATAACAATAACCTAATTACCTTTACCGTCTAAGGAAGATTCTAGTCATGAAATATATTGAGATTGATGAAGAGCTATATCGCCATATTGCCAGCAAGACAGAGCGCATAGGAGAGAGTGCTTCAGAGATCCTGCGACGATTACTCGGCCTAGACGTAGAGACGGTTGCCATGGAGCAGCCCAAGCAGATCAGCCAGCCAGGCCTGGATAAAGAGGTGGCGCAATCTCACCAGGCTGCGAGTATCGACCCTGAGACCTTGATCGACAAGGGGGCACTGGCCCAGCAAAAAGGCGCCGTTGGCCGTTTCCTGTTTACCTTAGAGGCTATCTATAAGGCGACGCCTAATCAGTTTGACCAGGTGCTGCAGATCCAGGGGCGCGATCGTCTCTATTTTGCGACCTCTAAAGAGTCACTACTCAAGGCCAGCAAGTCGGCCAACCCGAAAGAGATTGGTAACAGTGGCTTCTGGGTCACCACCAACAACAACACGGCGAAGAAGCGCACCATCCTAAGCGAAGTATTAGGTCAGTTCGGCGTGCAAGAAAAACAGATTGAATCCATTATCGGTCATATTTAAGTGAGATACTGAGGCTCAATCTACCCGACACTTAGGAGTACATTTTGACGCTACACGAGCGAGCCGGTAAACCGGCACAACAAAGGGACTTGGTTAATATTCCTAAACTGATGAGCCACTACTATCGGCTCTCACCGGATGTGACCAATGATGCGCAGAAGGTCACATTCGGCACCTCGGGCCACAGAGGCTGTGCCTTTAATAAGAGTTTCAACGAGAAGCACATCTTGGCGATTGTGCAGGCGGTGGTGGATCACCGCATCGAGGCTGGTATCAAGGGTCCGATGATCGTCGGTATCGACACCCATGCACTGTCTCAGGCCGCTTACGTCACTGCCCTCGAGGTATTGACCGCCAATGGCGTGCAGGTGATTGTCGCCAAGAACGATGAGTATACCCCGACCCCAGTGGTGTCCCATGCCATCATAGCGGCGAACAGAGTGCAGGGGGCAGGGCTTACCTATGGGCTTACCGACGGCCTTATCATCACGCCATCTCACAATCCGCCTCAAGACGGTGGCATCAAATACAATCCTCCCCATGGCGGACCCGCCGAAGGCGGCATCACGGCCTGGGTCGAGCAGCGTGCTAACGAGTATCTGGCCAAGCAGCTAGAAGGGGTTAAGCGCCTGACCTATTCAGTAGCGGTTACGACCAGTCTTATTCAAGAGTGCGACCTGATGGCGGCTTATGTCGAGGATCTCGAGCAGGTGATCGACATGCAGGCCATTAAGCAGGCCGGTATTCGTATCGGCGTCGACCCCCTCGGCGGCTCAGGAATTCACTATTGGGCCAAGATTGCCGAGCGCTATGGACTGGATATTACCCTGGTGAACGATCGCATCGATCCCGCCTTTGGTTTTATGCCCCTGGATAAGGATGGCAAGATCCGTATGGACTGCTCATCGCCCTATGCCATGGCGGGTCTGCTGGCTCATCAGGATGCCTTCGATATCTGCGTCGGTAACGATCCCGATTACGACAGACACGGTATCGTCTGCCCAGGCAGCGGTCTGATGAATCCTAACCATTATCTGGCGGTGGCTATCGAGTATCTCTTGTCCCATCGCCCGCAGTGGTCGGCCGATCTTAAGATAGGTAAGACCCTGGTCTCCAGCGCCATGATAGACAAGGTGTGCCGTGAGCAGTCGCGCAGCCTCTGTGAGGTGCCGGTTGGCTTTAAATGGTTTGTCGATGGCCTGGCCGATGCCAGCTTCGCCTTCGGCGGCGAAGAGAGTGCCGGCGCCGCCTTCCTACGCCGTGACGGCGGCAGTTGGTGTACCGATAAAGATGGTTTCATCCTGGCGCTGCTGGCGGCAGAGATTCTGGCGGTAACAGGTAAGACGCCTGCTAAGCTTTATGCCGAAATGGTCGAGCGTCACGGCGAGAGCTTCTACAAACGAATCGACTCCCCGGTTAACCCTAAGCGTAAGGCTAAGTTTAATCAGTTGGTGAGCGAGCCCCTGAATGTCAGCGATCTTGGCTGTGAAGCCATGGCGGGAGATGCCATCCTTGAGGTGCTGACCCATGCCCCGGGCAATGGCGCGGCTATCGGCGGCATCAAGGTGGTTACCGAAAAAGCCTGGTTCGCCGCGCGCCCATCGGGCACAGAGGCGTTGTTTAAGCTCTATGGCGAAAGCTTTGTCAGCGAGGCGCATCTCGAGAGGGTGCTGGAGCAGGCCCAGCAGATGATAGAGCGGCTGTTGGCCTAATCGAAGTTTGGCCAAACTTGCTCTGGTCTAACTTGCTCTTGACTAAACCTTGGTCGGTTACTCCATAGCAGCTTAATACTTAGACAAAATAAAAAAGCCAGTGAATCACTGGCTTTTTTTGTGGGCGCAACTTGCATCGGCTGCATGTAAAACTCGGTGCTAGTAGGTGAGGTGACAGCTAGGCAAGTTGTTCTTTTCCAGATAGTTCTGATGATACTCCTCCGCCTTATGGAAGGTGAGTACTGGGACTATCTCAGTCACTATGGGTCTTAGCCCCCATTTACCGCTGCGGGCGAGAGCTAACTTTGAAGCTTCGGCCTGTTCCTTCTGCGTTTTGTCGTGGAAGAAGATGGCGCTGCGATACTGGCTACCGATATCGCCGCCCTGCATATTGAGCATGGTGGGATTATGGTTACTCCAGAACACGGCCAGCAGATCGTCGAAGCTCACCTTGGTCTCGTCAAACTCGACCTGTACCACCTCGGCGTGCCCGGTTGTGCCCGTCTTAACCTCTTTATAGGTGGTCGCCTTGTCGTCACCGCCCATATAGCCACAGGTGGCAGAGGTAACGCCGTCTATCTGCTTGAAAAAATACTCTACGCCCCAGAAACAGCCTGCGCCAAATGTTGCTAATGCCATGTACGACCTCTTCTCGATTAACGCTTATCTATCTTTTGTTCATCTAGATAACGAATTATCTAGTGTCTAAATTATCTAACGAATCGTCTAGCGCAGTTAATTTTATACGTTTAGATGGCTAGACGGCTTTATTCTGTATTATCTGATTAACGAATGCAACAGGGAAAATATGCGGCGATCGACTGGCCCGCGTGGTCGTCGACTCGCTTAAGTGTTACTATGCTGGCCAACTGATAATAATGCTAATAAATCCAAGGAGTCGCTATCTTTCAGGCCTACAAGGTGGGCGCTGTGGTAGTGATGCAGTAAGGAGTTTGCAGTGCAAGACACCCTGATGTTGTCGAAAGACTTTTTGCAATTGACACTAGACAATCCTGTCGGCCTCGAGGCGTTTGAATTTACCCTAGGGCAACACACACAGGTGTCGGTATGGGATACCGGCGTCATCCAATTTGAGCCGCTCGTTGCGCATGAAGCTAATCAAGAGAGCGAGCAAGATGGAAAGGAAGATGCGCTTAAGAGTATAGTGCTCTCGTCGGCGGTTCATGGTAACGAGACGGCGCCAATCGAGCTGTGTGATCAGCTTATTACCGCGCTGCTGTCTGAGACGCTGATCGCCCGTCATCGGGTGCTGTTTTTAATCGGTAACCCCCCAGCTATCATAAACGGTACCCGTTTCGTTGAAGAGAACCTCAATCGTCTCTTCAGCGGCGCCCATGCCAAGGGGGAGAGCAATGCCGAGCGGGTCCGTGCTAAGAAGCTGGAGCAGTATGTGGATCGCTTCTTCAACGCTGCTCCAGAAGGCGGCAGTCGTTATCACTACGACCTGCACACGGCAATTCGCGCCTCTAAGCATGAGAAGTTTGCCATCTACCCTTATCCCCATGGCGAGCCCTATAGCAGTGAGCAGATCATGTTCCTGGCCGCTTGTGGCATCAACACAGTGCTGTTCCACCACGAACCTACGACCACCTTTAGTTACTTCTCGGCCCACGGTTATCAGGCCCACGCCTTTACCATAGAGCTTGGCAAGGTGATGCCCATGGGGCAGAACGATATGACGCGCTTTATCGCGGTGAAAGAGATGTTGACCCGTCTGGTAAGCGGCAGGGACCTAGAGCTCGGAGAGTTTGACCCGAGCCAGGTGAATCTTTACCAGGTTAATCGCTCAATCAACAAGCAGTTTGACGACTTTAGCTTTACCTTTGCCGACGACGTAGAGAATTTTACGGCGTTTCCAAGAGGTTATATATTGGCTAAGGATGGCGGGACTGAGATTAAGGTCGAGGCCGAGTCTGAGTCCATCGTGTTTCCCAACGCCAATGTACCGGTTGGCCAGCGCACTGTGCTGTGTTTAGTGCCTGCCAAAGATTATCGCGTGGTTTAGGCTCTGGCTTGTAAAGCTAGCGATACATGGGTGAGGGTAGCTAGTTGTTAGCCGCGCCCCGTGATAGCTTGCTAGGTAGTTTACGTTAACGTAACTTTAAGGCCGCGTCATAATAGAGAATAGTGAACAACTTAGGCTGTTCGCAGTCAGATAACAAGAATACTCAGCTGATAAGAGAATAGTATGAGCAACGCAACGAGCAATACAGAGACTGTCCATCGCGTCAGTTTTCTCGATAAGGATTCATTATCTATCCCGATCCTGAAGATCCTTCAAGCCGACGGTACCACCTTTGAAAATGCTGTGTTACCCGTGATCGATCAGGATTTGGCTGCCAAAATTTATGATACTTGTGTGTTCACACGAGTACTCGATGAGCGCATGTTAGCCGCTCAGCGTCAGGGACGGATCAGCTTCTACATGACCTGTACCGGTGAGGAAGCCGCCGTGGTCGGCAGTGTCGCCGCCCTGGATCAGGACGATGTTATTTTAGCTCAGTACCGTGAACACGCGGCGATCCGCTATCGTGGCTTCACCACTGAGCAGTTTATGAACCAGATGTTCAGTAACGAGAAAGATCTGGGTAAGGGCCGTCAGATGCCGATCCACTACGGCTGTGAGGCGCTCAATTACCAGACCATCTCATCACCGTTGGCTACTCAGATCCCACAGGCAACGGGTGTTGGCTATAGCCTCAAGATGCAGGGCAAACGTAACGTTGCTATCTGCTACTTCGGTGAAGGGGCCGCCTCAGAGGGCGATTTCCATGCCGGTCTCAACATGGCCGCCGTGCTGAACTCTCCAGTTATCTTCTTCTGTCGTAACAATGGTTACGCCATCTCGACCCCAACCAACGAACAGTTTGCCGGTAACGGTATCGCCAGTCGTGGTCTGGGTTATGGCATGCACACCATTCGCGTGGACGGTAACGACATGCTGGCAGTGATGGCAGCGACCCAGCAGGCGAGAGCCTATGCGCTGGAGCACAACAAGCCTGTGCTGATTGAAGCCATGACCTATCGTCTTGGCGCTCACTCCTCTTCGGACGATCCATCTGGCTACCGTTCTAAGGATGAAGAGGCCAAGTGGCAGCAGCATGATCCGGTTAAGCGTTTCAAGCTGTGGTTGATCAACAAGGGCTGGCTTGCCGAGAGCGACGATGCGGCCCTGTATGAGAAGTACCGTGAAGAGGTACTGGCCGCGGTGAAGGTTGCCGAGAAGCTACCTGCACCTAAGATCGACGAGATCATCGAAGATGTCCTCGATGAGCCGACGCCTAGGCTCAAGCAGCAGCTGACCGAGCTTAAGCAGCACATCAAGAAATATCCTGATTCCTATCCACGCAGTGCAGGGAGAGATTAAATCGTGGCAAAGATTAATATGTTACAAGCCATCAACGATGCCTTGACCATTGCGATGGAAACCGACGACAAGGCGGTGATCTTCGGCGAAGACGTTGGCCATTTTGGCGGCGTATTCCGCGCCACCTCTGGCCTGCAGGATAAGTTTGGTCGCGATCGTTGTTTCAACACCCCGCTGACAGAGCAGGGTATCGCTGGTTTTGCCAACGGTCTGGCATCTAATGGCATGACGGCCATTGCCGAGATCCAGTTTGCCGACTATATCTTCCCGGCGTTCGATCAGATAGTAAACGAGTCAGCCAAGTTCAGATACCGCAGCGGTAACGAGTTTAATGTGGGTGGTATCACCTACCGTACCCCTTATGGTGGCGGCATCGCCGGTGGTCACTACCACTCGCAATCGCCAGAAGCGTATTTCACTCAGACACCGGGCTTAAAGGTGGTCGTGCCCCGTAACGCCTATCAGGCTAAGGGCCTGCTGCTTGCCTCGATTCGTGACAAGAACCCTGTGGTCTTCTTCGAGCCTAAGCGTCTCTACCGCGCCAGCGTGGGCGAGGTGCCGGATGAAGCCTATGAGATTGAGCTAGGCAAGGCCGAAGTGGTTCAGGAAGGCACAGACATTACCGTGCTGGCCTGGGGCGCTCAGATGGAGATCGTCGAAGAGGCGGCTAAGATGGCGGCCAAGAAGGGGATCTCTTGTGAGATTATCGACCTGCGTACACTCGCGCCTTGGGACGTCGATACCGTTGCGGCATCAGTGAAGAAGACCGGACGCTTGGTGATCAACCATGAAGCGCCGCTGACCGGTGGCTTTGCCGGCGAGATCGCCGCGACTATCCAGCAGGAGTGTTTCCTCTATCTGGAATCGCCGATTAGCCGTGTGTGTGGTCTGGATACCCCATATCCGCTGATCCATGAGAAAGAATATATGCCTGATGCGCTCAAGACCTTTGAAGCGATCAAAGCATCGATGAAATACTAGGAGCCCCAGGCATGATTAAAGATTTTATTTTGCCCGATATTGGCGAGGGCGTGGTGGAGTGTGAGCTGGTCGAGTGGTTGGTTGCCGAAGGCGATACCGTCACCGAAGATCAGCCCATTGCCGACGTGATGACAGACAAGGCGCTGGTGCAGATCCCGGCGGTTCACGGTGGTGTCATCAAAAAACTTCACTATAAGAAAGGTGACATAGCTATCGTTCACGAGCCGCTGTATTCAGTGGAAATCGATGGTGAGCTAGACGGCGATGTGACCACGGAATCGGCAGCTGAAGAAACTGTCATTCAATCTGATTCACAGCCAGTTGCCGGCGGCAAACGCGTCGAAGAGTTCCTGTTACCGGATATCGGTGAAGGGATTGTCGAGTGTGAACTGGTGGAGTGGTTGGTTGCCGAAGGTGACATGGTGGTAGAAGATCAACCTATCGCCGATGTGATGACCGACAAGGCACTGGTGCAGATCCCGGCCATCAAGAGCGGTAAGGTGGTTAAACTCCATTACCGTAAGGGTCAGCTGGCACAGGTGCACACCCCGCTGTTCGCTATCGAGGTAGAGAGCGAAGAGGGGGCCGTTGCCGCGCCGGTAGCAGATAGCGCTCCAGCTGGGGTTGACAGTGAAGAGGTTGAACTGCACGCCCCAGCAGGTAATGGCAAGGCGCTGGCCAGCCCGGCCGTGCGTCGTCTGGCGCGCAGCTATGATATCGATCTCAGCCTGGTACCGGGTTCAGGCAAGCATGGCCGAGTCTATAAGGAAGATGTTGAGCGCTTCCGTAGCGGCGAAGCCGTGAAGGCTAAGGCGGCGAAAGCACAGACCCAAAGCGAGCCGACAGCTGCGCCTGTAGCGGTTTCAGCAGGCGATCGCGTCGAGCCTATTCGCGGCGTCAAGGCGGTCATGGCCAAGATGATGACAGAGTCTGTCTCGACCATCCCGCACTTCACCTATTGTGAAGAGCTGGATCTGACCGAATTGGTTGCGCTTCGTGAATCGATGAAGGCGCGCTACTCCAGCGACGATCTTAAGCTGACCATGATGCCTTTCTTCATGAAGGCGATGTCGCTGGCGCTGACTCAGTTCCCTGGCATCAACAGCCGTGTGAATGACGATTGCACCGAGCAGACTTTCATCGCGTCACACAACATAGGCATGGCGGTAGACTCTAAGGTGGGTCTATTGGTGCCAAACGTGAAGGATGTGCAGCAAAAATCGATTCTTGAGGTTGCGGCTGAAATTACCCGCCTGACCAAGGATGCCCGCAGCGGTCGTGTCAGCCCGGCGGACCTTAAGGGCGGCAGCATCTCCATCTCAAATATCGGCGCCCTGGGGGGTACTGTGGCAACGCCTATCATCAACAAGCCTGAGGTGGCCATCGTCGCCCTGGGTAAGTTGCAGACCTTGCCACGCTTCAACGATAAGGGTGAGGTCGAGGCACGTAAGATCATGCAGATCAGCTGGTCTGGCGATCACCGAGTGATAGACGGCGGCACCATAGCCCGCTTCTGTAACCTGTGGAAGCAGTATCTTGAGTCACCACAGGAGATGTTACTGGCGATGCACTAATCGCACGTAGCAGTTCACTAATAAGAGCGCCATTTGGCGCTCTTTTTTTACTCCAGAGTTAATCTTTGGCGTCAGATTAAGTATAATGCCGCTAATTAGTCCCACTCTTTGGTTTGAGCATGAGTCAAGTAGCACCAAGCATCGAAAATATTCAGTATCCGTTTCCAGCAAAGCCCTTTCCCCTAAGCGATAGCGAGAAGCAGGCCTATAAGGCGCGCATCAAGCAGCTGTTGAAGGAGAAAGAGGCTGTCTTGGTGGCCCACTACTATACCGATCCTGAGATCCAGGCGCTGGCGGAAGAGACCGGCGGTTGTGTATCAGACTCTTTAGAGATGGCCCGCTTCGGCCGTGACCATCCAGCCAAGACGCTGATCGTGGCCGGGGTTAAGTTTATGGGCGAGACCTCTAAGATCTTAAGCCCAGAAAAAACTGTGCTTATGCCGACCTTGGATGCCACCTGTTCACTGGACGTAGGCTGTCCCATCGACACCTTTAGCGCTTTCTGTGACGCCCATCCAGATCATACCGTCGTGGTTTATGCCAACACCTCGGCCGCCGTTAAGGCGCGCGCCGACTGGGTGGTGACCTCGAGTATCGCCCTTGAGATCGTCGAGCATCTCGACAGCCAAGGTAAGAAGATCATCTGGGGACCGGACCGTCACCTGGGAAGCTATATCGCCAAGCAGACTGGCGCCGACATGCTGATGTGGCAGGGCGAGTGTATCGTTCACGATGAGTTCAAGGCCAAGGCGCTGCGTCAGTTAAAAGAACAGTACCCCAATGCGGCAGTGTTGGTGCATCCCGAATCACCGGCAAGCGTGGTGGAGATGGCCGATGCCGTTGGCTCGACCAGTCAGCTGATCAAGGCGGCGCAGACCCTGGAGAACGACACCTTTATCGTGGCAACCGACAAGGGCATCTTCTACAAGATGCAACAGGCGGCGCCGAATAAGACCCTAATCGAGGCGCCCACCGGCGGTAACGGCGCGACCTGTCGTAGCTGTGCCCACTGTCCTTGGATGGCGATGAATGGCCTTAAGGCGATCGAGGCGGCATTGCTTAACGACGGTTCGGAGCAGCATGAGATCTTCGTCGATGAGTCGCTCAGAGAGCGAGCGCTGTTGCCGCTCGATCGTATGCTGGATTTTGCCAAGACGCTGAACATGCAAGTTAAAGGTAACGCCTAGGCGTTAAACAGCTTCTGCCAGCACACCTTGCTAACGTTAAAAGCGCCTCTAGGGCGCTTTTTTGTTGCCTATCGACCGACGGTGCCGCGGCTATACTAGACTTTATGGGCATTGTGAGGCTGCTTAAGGCATGTTAAAAAGTGAATAGTGTCATTTTATTGGTGCCTTTAGTGCATGTTTTTAGGCGAGTTTTACTTTAACGTCAGATTTTTATGCTAGTGTTAATACGGTAATGGGGAAGGCTTAAGTGCGCCTTGTCTATGAAGTGACGAAACGCCACTCTATCAACCCGCGATGGTTAGGGATAACGCAAGATGAATATGCAATGGATCAGTGATCTCAATATAAAAAATAAGCTTTTGCTGGTGATAGTGCCGCCCATTCTGGGGGCAACTTTCTTCGGTCTGTTCGTGGTCTATGGCCAATATCAGCTGCATCAGGGACTGAGTCAGGTAGAGACGCTTTCCGAGCTGGCTGTGGTGAACAGTGATTTTGTGCATGAGCTGCAAAAAGAGCGAGGCATGAGCGCCGGCTTTCTCGGCTCAAAAGGCAAGAGTTTTGGCGATAAGCTGCCAACGCAGCGTCAGTTGAGTGACGAGCAGCTTAATAACTTCAAGGCCTTTACGGCCAGCCATGAGCTGCCTAAGGCGTTTGCCCAGCAGATGAGCCAGGTCAATCAGATGATTAACCAGCTGGGCGATATCCGCAGCAGGGTCGACAGCTTAAGCATCTCAGTGCCGGAAGAGGTGGCCTATTACACCAAGCTTAATGGCCTGCTGTTGGCGATTGTAGATCAGACCAGTCAGCAGGGGGCTAGCCGTCAGATCGCGGTGGAGTCGGCCAGTTTTGCCGCCTATCTACAGATGAAAGAGCGCGCCGGTATAGAGCGCGCCGTGCTGAGCTCCACTTTTGGTAACAGCGCCTTTAAACCCGGCATGTTCCTCAAGTTTGTCAACCTGGTCTCAGAGCAGAACACCTATCAGGAGCGTTTCTTAGCCTTGGCGACTGACAAGGTAAACGCCGATTATCAGCAGGTAGCCTCTTCGCCCACCTTTATGGCGGTCAATGCACTGCGCGACAAGGCGATGAGCCAGGATGCTGGCGTCCTGAGCGGTCAGAGCTCTACCGACTGGTTTGCCAAATCCACTGCCCGTATCGACGCCCTGCGTCAGTTCGAGCGTCAATTGTCCCACCATCTGTTGACCGATACTCGCAGCGCGCTCGCCAATGCCAAGTCGCTGATGGTGAGTGTTAT
Source organism: Shewanella alkalitolerans (assembly GCF_019457575.1). NCBI lineage: Bacteria > Pseudomonadati > Pseudomonadota > Gammaproteobacteria > Alteromonadales > Shewanellaceae > Shewanella > Shewanella alkalitolerans. Next base: position 2,204,964 of record NZ_CP080422.1, read on the forward strand.
CGTCTTGATGTTGGTGTCAGGGCTTGTGGTGATCTTGCTATCGCTGTTTATCGGACGTTATCTGCATGCCTCTCTCAGACATCTTTATCACAAGGTGACCGAGTCGCAGAAACATTACGATCTCAGCGTGCGGGTCGACCTTAAGGGTAAGGATGAGATAGGGCAGCTGGGCTCTGCCTTCAACCACATGATGGCCGATTTCGAGAAGGTGATTGGTATGGTGAGGACCAATACCCAAGGTTTGCTCACCGCGTCTCAGGAGATGGAAGGCTGCGCTCGCATCATGCGTGAAGATGTGGCCTTGGGTCACAGCGAGGTGGATCAGGTTGCCTCGGCGATGACAGAGATGAGCGCTACGGTACAAGAGATTGCCCAAAATGCGGTGCAGGCCTCTGAAGCCTCGGCCCAGGCCAACAAGGAGGCGAAAGAGGGCAGCCTGGAGGTTGAACGTACCGCAGATTCCATCAATGAACTGGCTCAGGAGATCGCCGATGCGGCTCAGGCCATCAATAACCTGGATGAAGACATCAAAGGCATCGTTGATGTGCTTGGGGTGATCAGCGGTATCGCAGAGCAAACTAACCTGCTGGCGCTTAACGCAGCCATCGAAGCAGCCCGCGCCGGCGAGATGGGCCGTGGCTTCGCCGTGGTCGCCGATGAGGTGCGCAGCTTAGCGCAGAGGGCACAGACCTCCACCGAAGATATTCGCAGCATGACGGAACGACTGGAGCGTGGCGCTAAGATCGCAGTGAAGGCGATGGAAAGCGGTCGCAACAAGGCGGAGATCAGTGTGGTCGAGTCCAAGCGCGCCGGTGAAGAGCTTATTCGTATCGTCAGCGAGGTGAGCGTCATCGACAGCATGAACGAGCAGATCGCGGCGGCAACCCACGAGCAATCGGCGGTGTCCGAAGAGGTGAACCAAAATGCGATGAAGATCAGCGACATCTATCGTAATACCCACGAGGTGTCCGATCGTCTCAGCCAGCTCAACGAGTCACTGCTTAACGATGTGAGCGCCATGTCGGAACTGGTGAGTAAGTTCAAATAGGGCGGATATGCAGCGAATTGGCGATCTATTACGCAAATGCCTGAGTTGAAAGTTTTTTAACTTGACCCTGTTTAGCGATTTGCGTAAAGTACCGCTCCGTTGATGCGATTCCTATTGGACATTGCACAACGCTTCGGTGAGTTGTCCGAGTGGCTGAAGGAGCACGCCTGGAAAGTGTGTATACGGCAACGTATCGAGAGTTCGAATCTCTCACTCACCGCCACATTCAATAAGAAAGACGCCTAAGGGCGTCTTTTTTTATGCCTGTCATTCGGCGCCTGTCATATTTATGCCTGTCCTATTTATGACTGGCTTAGGGCGCCAGTTGTCACTCTCCAGAACATATTTCTGATAAAAACTGTCTATCCTCCAAACCGCTATAGCCAACGTGTAAATTCGCGTGACATCCGACGAGACCCTTAGCCCACTAGCTAACATGGTACACAAGGCTAACTTCAAAGCTTGGTTATTCTTTCTCAACGCTTAGGGAGGCTATAGGCAGGCGGCGTCTTAATGATTATAATCAAATGATAATGTTTTTAGTGCGAGGAGTTGGCAATGGAAAATAAGACGGCACGCTTTACCGTGTTACTCGACCCCAGTAAGAAACAGGCATTCGAACAGTTGTGCGCCTCTCAGGATTTGACGCCCTCACAGGTCGTCAGACAGTTGATCCGCGGTTACTTAGAACAACATGGGGTGAGCTATGGTCAGGCCGAGCCGACCAAGAATCCTAAGGTTAAATCTTAAGGTTAAATCTAAAGGTCAAAGTGTAGCCAAGTGCGGGGTCTAGAATCTTAGCTGGCCTGAGTATGATAATTTTATTATAATACTATTATCATTGTGAGCGGTTTTTCAGAAGAAAGCCATAAAGTCATCTTAAGTGACAGGCCGGATACTTAGACCGATCCTTACCTTTTTAATGAAAGAGAAAGAGTTATGAGCGATACAATTCCACCATGCCCAAAATGTGAGTCACCTTATGCCTATGAAGATGGCTCATTGTTGATCTGTCCAGAATGTGCTCATGAATGGAACCCTAACGAAGTGGCTGTCGATCCCGATGCCATCATCCTGAAAGATGCTGTAGGCAACCTGTTAGAAGAGGGTGACAAGGTTACCTTGATTAAAGATCTTAAGGTGAAGGGCACTTCACTGACCCTGAAAGTGGGCACCAAGGCGGTGATCAACCGTTTCGTCGACGCCGACCACGATATCGACTGTAAGGTTGATGGTCACGGCCAGATGATGCTGAAATCTAAGTTCGTGAAAAAGCAGAGCTAAGATCTCTGATTAGGCTTAGGCTAAGTTCTAGTTTTGGACTAAGCCCAAAGATTCAATAAAAAGACCTGCCAGCTGGCGGGTCTTTTTGTATCGAAGCTAAGTTTGAGCTTGGTAAACGTTAGCTATTAATGCCAATCAAGGTTTTCATGCAGTAGGCGTGAGCCAATTAAAGTAAAGGGCTGAAGAGATAGAAGAGGTGTTCAATCACCCGCTGGTATAGTGGTCTGCTCTGCCAACGCTTGTATTCGAGCTGCTCGGCATTGTCGATATAGCCCTGCTGCAGCACTCTTAACTCCTCGGCAAATGTCTTATCATCGACCGCTAGAGTCAGTTCGAAGTTGAGCCAAAGGCTGCGCATATCCATGTTAACCGTGCCTATGAGGCAATGCTCATCATCGATCAATACAGATTTGGTATGCAGCAGTCCGCCCCTGAATCTGTGGATCTTCACCCCAGCCTTGAGCAGCTCGGCAAAGAAGGAGCGGCTGGCCCATTTGACCATAGTCGAGTCATTCTTCTGGGGAATGATGATGTTGACATCGACGCCTCGCGCCGCCGCAGTCACCAGGGCATCGAGCAGGTTCTCGCTGGGCACAAAGTAGGGGGTGGTGATCACTATCTTATGGCAAGCTTGGTAGAGGCTCTGTAGCAGGACCTGGTGGATCACCTCTTCGGGCATACCCGGCCCTGAGGGGATCACCTGTACCAGGGAATCCGCCTCACGGCTCACTTCACCTGATGGCTCACATGATAGCTCATATGATATCTCGTGTGATATCTCGTGTGATGATGCATATGGTTTTTCGGGATTGCCCGGTGGTTCGGGTAAAGAACGTTCGCTAGTTTCCACCTCCCAATCCCAAGCGGCGACAGTATTGACTACCGGTACGGCCGGCCCCACCATGCGCACCATGACGTCGATCCACTGGCCGACGCCTTCTCCCTGCTTAAAGTACTTAGGATCTACAAGGTTCATCGAGCCTGTGTAGGCGATTCGGTTATCGATAACCACTATCTTACGGTGCAAGCGTAGATCTAGGCGCCTAAAGAACATCCTCAAGGGGCTAACGCTGAGGGCCTGAGATATCTCAACGCCGGCCTTGCGTAGCTGTGTTGGCCAAGGGGAATTAAAGAAGGTGCGGCTCCCGGCGGCGTCCAGTAGGAGTTTTACTGTTACTCCACGTTTTGAAGCTTTTATCACGGCCCTGGCGACATCATCGGCCAGCCCACCAGGATGCCAGATGTAGAACTCCATCACTATGCTCTCCTTGGCCGCGTCGATATCCTGGATGATGGAATTGAGTATGCTCGATGGCGTATGCTGCAAGCAGAGCTGGTTGCCGCTGAGCGAGGGGATGCCGAGCTGAGTATCGCACAGCTGACTGATGGCTTTGGCGTGGTCACTCTGGCGCTCTGGCGTGTGCAGCGGATGCTGATACAGGGCCGCAAACCATTGGCCGTAGGGTTTGAACATCGACTTGGAGCGACTCGCTCGGGTCTGACCCAGGTGCAGCTCCCCAAAGAGAATGTAGGCGATGATACCGACGAGGGGGAGAAAATAGATCACCAGTATCCAGGAGAAGGAGACTCCTATGGTGCGGCGTTTAATCACCAAACGCAGCGCGATGGCGCCAAGAAACAACCAATAGATGAATACGCCGACAATGGCGAGGATTTGATGTACATTTTCCATAATGTCTGCTTGAGCCTGAATTGCACTCGCTCGAGTATGATTCGATAATGGCGTTGAATCTAAATATAGCCTGATCGCTATCATATAGGCTAAGCTGCTGGTGCTAAAGCACTATTTTTATCATCTAGATTTAACGACAGCCACTTCGACAGTAGAGCAACTCTGTGAGCCAAAACCGATCCAATTCGCCGCGTTTACTGCGCTGGGGAATAAAATCATTACTATTATTACTCCTAAGTGTGGCTGCTTATGTGGCCGTGGTGACCTATCTTAACGGCGAGCCTGAGGTGATGATGAGTGAGGTTGAACCGGTTTTTGTCTCCCAATGTGTTGCCGTGCACACTAGCCAGGCGCTGGATAATGATGGGCAACTCAGGGTCGGTGTGTGGAACATCTATAAGCAGCAAAAGCGTGGCTGGCAGCAGGATCTCAGTAAGATCGCCGAACGTAGCGAGCTCATGTTGTTGCAGGAAGCTAAGTTAAACGCAGGCTTTAACCAGTACCTGAACGGCTCAAGCCTGCATCTGGTGATGGCTAAGGCGTTCTCGCTGCTGAAATCCCCCGTGGGGGTAATGAACCTTGCCACAGAGCAGGCGCGCGATGCCTGTGCCTATCATGCCGTCGAGCCCTGGATCCGTTTTGCCAAATCGACCCTTATCTCTCGTTATCCCCTGTCTAATGGACAGACCCTCCTAGTGGTCAATCTTCACGGCATCAACTTCGACTGGCAGCTTAAGAGCTATCGCGCCCAGTGGCAGCAGATAGTACAGAAGATCAATCTGCATCAGGGGCCTGTGATCTTAGGCGGCGATTTTAATACCTGGCGGGGGCAGCGTATGGCCTATATAGAGCAGCTCGCCCACCAGCTCAGGCTGAAGGAGGCGGTATACGAAGAAGACAAGCGTCAGCGGGTGTTCGGCTTGCCGCTGGATCATCTCTATTATCGTGGCCTGAATCTGGTTGCGGCCGAGTCTTTTACCAGCCAGGCATCGGATCACAATCCCATCTGGGCCGAGTTCAGGTTAAAGCCAGTGACACATTAGCCCCTCGATACCTCACCACCAGTCGAAGCTCATTGATAGTCGAAACGACACTCCTCCGTATGGCGATTAAACCTGGCGAGGAAGCCAGGATGCTTGGCCAAGAAGGTTTTACCAAAGTAGACCCCAAGATCGATGCGCATGTTCGGGCGCTTCACGAAGGCGTCCATCGAGAGGTGCGACTGACGTACCTGCTCCTCGAACAGCAGTGCATTCTCCATCACACCGTCTATGCGCCTGGCGTCCAGTAACTTGACCAGCTCGTTGATGGTGGGAAAGATCTTCACCTTTTTGAACTTATTCTTGGCTAACCAATGGGCGCTATTGGAATGGATCCGCGCGCCAAACAGGGTATCGGATTTCAGGCTAGTCACGCTGGTTGGGATCCGGTACTCGTTGTGGTAATAGAAGTTCCACTCCTGTTGAATGAAGGTATTACTCTGCACGGCAAATTGATCGCGCCATTCGTTGCGCGAGGCGGAAAAGAAGCCATCATATTTTCCCTGTTTGACGCTGTTTTGAGCCCGGCCCCAGGGAAGGAAGATCACCCTGTAGGCTTGATCGATTTTTGTCATGACACAATCGAGCGCGGTTAGTCCAAAACCGCCTTGATGGGCGACGCCTTGTGCGTCTCTCTGCTGGCTATGGTAGGGCGCCCATTCCTGCGTTGCTATTGTTACTAGTTTAGGAATTGCTCGCTTAGCTTCTTCTTTTTGTGATGAATCATTTTGATTCTCTATTGCCTCTACATTAGTGGTCGTGAAGAGTGGAGCCCCTAAAACTAATAGACTGGCGTAAAATATTTTCACGGCTATGTAATGCAAAGAAAGTTGCCTAGAAGGGTCACTTTTCCTGCTTTTTAATTGGGCGCTCATCTGAGCGTTTGTTTGCGCGCTAAATTGGGCTTTCGACTTGGTGTTATTAAGCATGACTACCTCTTGAGGCTCTAAATTCAGTGTAGTGCCCGTCAACTCTGTGTCAAAAGCCGCTTACCTTATACCGCTTACCTTATACCTTGCGTGGATGAGCTAAGCGCTTAACTCCGGTGTAAGGTCAGTTTTTCATGCTTGGCCGATAGAGGGTTAAGCCTGGCGAAGACCTTTGTAACAAAGCTTGTCTAAGATGGTGTGATAGCTGCAATTTTCGTGGCAACGTGATTTACTATGGTCCAACTGGGCTAAGCTCATGTATTGGCTCATCTATCGGTTCAAGTTTCACTGCTGCTAAAAACGTCGAGTAATGCCGTTAAAGGCATGTTTTAAGCTGCAAGCTAAGAAGTCGTTATTAGAAAGTCGTTAAGAGTAAGCCGTTAATAATAAGAATGAAGGGAGGAAGAATCATGAAGAAAAGTGTCATCGCTGCCGCCATCGTCCTGGGGTTAGGTAGTCTTACCGCCTGTCAGACACACACTAGCGAAACTGCAAGTACTCAGATGGCGAGTGCTGCCGAGGTACAGGCACTGAGTTTTGCCGAGTTTTCCAATCAATTTATCGATGCCTTGTGGCAACAGTCGCCTACCTGGGCGCTCTATAGTGGCTATCACAAATACGATGGTGTGCTTAAGGTGCCAAATGCTCAAAGCCGCAAAGAGAGCCTAGCCTTCGTCGATGCCCAACTTAAGCTGTTAAATGGCTTTGATATGAATAAGCTAACCCCGAGTGAGCTTATCGACTACAAGCTTATCGAGAACCTGTTGAAGCAAGACCGCTGGGAGATAGACACCTTCAAGTCCTGGCAATGGAACCCTGCGAACTACAATGTAGCCGGTGGATTTGCTCAGCTGGTTAACGAAGACTTTGCGCCGCTGGACGAGCGTCTGCGCTCATTCCTGGCTCGCATGGAGAATGTTCCTGCCTACTACGCCGCGGCAAAAGAGAATATCGACAAGCCGACTCTAGAGCATACCCAATTAGCCATAATGCAAAACCGCGGCGCCTTCAGTGTCTTCTCAGACGACTTATTGAAGCAGGTTGCCGCCTCGGGTCTCAGCGATGATGAGAAAACCCTGTTCACTACCCGTTTCAAGCTCGCGGTCGATGCCATTAATCAACATATCGACTGGTTGACTGGCCTGGAAGCCAAGCTGACTAAAGAGGGCGCTCGTAGCTTTAGAATTGGTGAAGAGCTCTATGAGCAGAAGTTTGCCTTCGATATTCAATCGGGCATGTCGGCCAAGCAGCTCTATGAGAAGGCCCTGGCGGATAAAGCAAGAGTTCAGGGCGAGATGGCTAAGATCACCACGCAGCTGTGGAGCAAGTATTTTAAGACAGAGATGCCCAGCGACACTAAGGTGGCGACTCGTCAGCTGATCGACAAGCTGTCGGCCCGCCATGTGAAACGCGAAGACTTTGTTGCCGAGGTGCGCGCCCAGATCCCTGAGTTGGTCAAGTTCGTCAACGAGAAGCAGTTGGTGACGTTAGATCCTAACAAGCCCTTGGTGGTGCGTGAAACCCCAGAATATATGCGTGGTTTCGCCGGCGCTTCGATTAGTGCACCTGGTCCCTATGAGAAGACGGGTAATACTTACTACAACGTCACACCGCTAGATGGCATGAGCGACGCTTCTGCAGAGAGTTACCTGAGAGAATACAACCATTGGATCTTGCAGGTACTTAACATTCACGAGGCGATCCCGGGTCATTACACCCAACTGGTTTACTCTAATGAGTCGCCAAGCCTGGTGAAGAGCCTATTTGGTAACGGTGCCATGGTTGAAGGTTGGGCGGTTTACGCCGAGCGTATGATGCTGGAAGAGGGTTATGGTAACTTCGAGCCAGAGATGTGGCTCATGTATTACAAGTGGAACCTAAGGGTCATTGCCAACACCATTCTGGACTACAGCATTCAGGTGAAGGGGATGACAGAGGAGGAGGCGATTGCGCTGATGACTCAGGAAGCCTTCCAGCAACAGGCTGAGGCCGAAGGTAAATGGCGCCGCGCGACTCTGAGCCAGGTGCAACTCACCAGCTACTACGCGGGTTATCGTGAGATCTATGATTTCCGTGAGGAACTTAAGGCTAGGCAGGGAGAAGACTTTAACCTTAAAGGCTTCCACGAACAGTTCTTAAGCTATGGTAGTGCGCCGGTGAAATACATTCGCCAGTTGATGCTCAAATAGAAGACAACTTGTCTTTAAAGGCCCCAAAAGGGGCTTTTTTTATGTCGCGAGTATCAATGGGGTGGGATGCTGGTCAAAGTTTTATCCTTTAGAGGTATAAAGGACTGGATTGGCCCGATGAGTTAATGTAACCTTAATGATAACAATTATCATTAAGGTTCTCAAATGGAAAGAGTGTTACTCGTTGATGATGATCCCTTTGCGCGCGAAGTCCTCTATCTTGGCCTAGTCGCCAGTGGGTATCAGGTGCATTGTGCCAGTAATGGCCAGGAAGCACTGCTTATTTTAGGCAAAATGGCGATCGATCTCATTATCTTGGATATCGAGATGCCCCTTGTGGATGGTTTTGCGTTTCTAGAGGCGCGTAGCGATAACCTGCCGGTGATCCTGATCTCGGCCACCGATGAAGAGGAGCGGCGGGTAAAAGGGTTTCGTCTCGGCGCCGACGATTTTCTCTCTAAACCCGTGAGTGTACGAGAGCTGGTGGCGCGTATCGATGCCCTGCGTCGCCGCGCAGCCATCACCAAGGCGCAGCTGACCGAGGTTCTGCCGCTGCCAATCAAGGCGATCTATTTTAATCAGAATGATTTCAGCATAGAGGTGGCTGAGCGGCGCGTATCCCTGACCCAGACCGAGTTTAAGCTGCTTAAATACCTGTTCGATCGCAAAGGAGAGGTGATCACCAAACAGGAGCTGCAGAAAAGTGTGTTGAAGAAAGATCTGGGACAGTTCGATCGTAATCTGGATATGCACATCAGTAATACCCGGCGTAAGCTTGCCAAGATCTGCCTGCCGAAAACCATCATCAATACCGTTCGTGGCCAAGGTTACAGCTTTCTGTGTTAGTCAAAATGACAGCAAAAAAACTGGCTTTTATTTGGCGCTAGCGGTGCGAAAACGGGGCGAATTAGTTTATCCTTAGGGGATCAGCAGACCCAAGATGTCTGCCTTAACTCAATGAAGGAATGGATATGCTAATCAGTGCCAATTTTGACGGCGGTAATATTGAGGTCATCAACCAAGATGATATCAATAATGTGCAACTGGCCATTAGACCCGATGAAGGGGGCGAGTTTTTCCAGTGGTTCAACTTTCGTCTGCAAGGTGAAGTAGGCCAGCGCTATACCCTGAATATCATCAACGCCGGCCAAGCCTCTTACACTAAGGGGTGGGAAGACTATCAGGCTGCGGCCACCTACGACAGACAGCAATGGTTCCGCCTGCCGACTCAGTATCAAGATGGCAAACTCACCATAGAGGTGGAACTGGATTGCGAGATGATCCAGATCGCCTACTTCGCACCCTATAGCTATGAGCGTCATCAGGATCTGCTTAGCGCCGTTCAGGTGCATCCACTCGTCTCACTCGAGCATCTGGGTAAAACCTTAGACGATCGCGACATGACCCTGGTAAAGGTGGGTGATGAAGATGAAGAGAAAGCTAAGATCTGGATCACCGCGCGTCAACATCCGGGTGAAACCATGGCCGAATGGCTGGTGGAAGGCCTGCTAAATAATCTTCTCGATGGCGATTGCCCAACCGCCAAGGCGCTGCTGGATAAGGCTAACTTCTATATCGTGCCAAACATGAATCCCGATGGCGGTGTACGTGGCCACCTGAGAACCAACGCTAAGGGGGTTAACCTTAACCGCGAATGGCAGAGTCCGTCGCTGGAGAAGAGCCCTGAGGTGTATCATGTGGTCAACCGCATGAAAGAGACGGGCGTCGACCTCTACTACGATGTGCATGGCGACGAAGGCCTGCCATATGTGTTCCTCGCAGGCTGTGAAGGCGTGCCGGGTTACAATCAAAAGATGGCGGATCTGCAGGCCGATTTCGTTAAGGCATTGCTGATGGCCAGCGCCGATTTCCAAGATGAGTTTGGCTATGATAAAGACGAGCCAGGCCAGGCCAACCTGACCGTTGCGTCAAACTGGGTAGCGCAGACCTTCGGCTGTCTCTCTAACACCCTAGAGATGCCATTTAAAGATAACGCCAACATGCCAGATCCTATGTCTGGTTGGTCGCCTGAGCGTTGTATCTACCTGGGCGAGGCGTCGCTGCTGGCGATGCTGGCCGTGGTCGATAAGCTAAGATAGGAGTCCGCAATGGCCTTAGTAGAATGCCCAAGTTGTCAAAAGCGCATATCGAGTTTGGCTAAGAGCTGCCCGCACTGTTCCACGGGCTTGTCCGGGGATAACGAGTCGCTTAATCGGATCAGCCATATCAAGCGTACCAATCAGCTGATGAACCAGAGCTTTCTGGCGATGACGCTGTTTATTGCCGGTGTGGTGATCTGGTTTTGGGGCGGCGAGCCCGCCGAAGGGCTCAGAGCCAATATCGCCGGCATCTGCTTCGTCTTCGGCTTCGTCGGCTATCTGATAGCCAGAGTCCGCATAGTGTTACATAAACGGAAGAGTATATGAGTGATATCAATAAGGTGATCGACGATATGCCTCAAGAGGTATACGAGCGATTACTCAGCGCCGCCGAACTCGGCAAGTGGGAAGATGGCACAGTGCTGTCTGATGAGCAGAAAGACTCGACACTGCAGCTGGTGATGCTGTACCAGGCTCGCAGGTTGAACCAGACAGATCATTTCACCATCAATAACCAAGGTGAATTGAACGAACTGTCAAAGGCCGAGCTGAAACGTCAGTTCAAGGGCGAGAGTATCGCTGCCTTCAAAGAGCAAGACCTCTAAGAGTGAAAAGCCCCTGATGACAGGGGCTTTTTTATTTCGCATTGTTAGTCTTAAACCAATTATACCAATCACGGTAGGTAAGTGATCAGAAATTGCCCAGAAAAAACGGCCGAGAACAAGGCCGTATTTTTAGATAAGTAGTTATTCTACAATCAAAAATAGTAACGCCGTTATCGGATGTTTTAACAAGCTAGCATGATCAGTTATTTACTACGATTGGTATTAGTCTTCGGTGAGCTCGCCGCAGAGATCTTGCTGCATCTGCACGCGAATATCACTTGGCGAAAGCTCGGTAGACAGCAGGTAGTGAAGCTTGGTCAGCGCCGCTTCCGTAGTCATGTCGAAGCCACTGATAACCCCGGCTTTTGCCAGCGCGTTGCCCGTGGCATAGCCGCCCATGTTGACCTTACCCTGCAGACATTGGGTCAGATTCACCAGTATGATGCCGCGCTCGTTGGCTTTTTGCAGACACTCGAGGAGTTCGGGGTTTTGCGGCGCGTTGCCGACACCATAGGTAAGCAAAATTAGCGCCTTTACCGGCTGCTGTAAGATGTTATCTATGATCTCTGTGGTGATCCCTGGGTAGAGAGTAACCACGCCTATGGGCTGAGGGCTAATCTTGTTGACCGTCAGAGTATTGGCCTTGCTCTCGCTGATACGGCCCGCCTTGAGGCGGATCTTAATGCCTGCCTCTAACAGTATAGGAAAGTTTGGCGAGGCGAAGGCATCGAAGCCATCTGCATGGGCCTTTGTGGTGCGATTGCCACGAAACAGCTTGTTGTTAAAGAAGAGGCATACCTCGGCCACCGGATAGTTGGCGGCGATGTAGAGGGCGTTAAGCAGATTGGTCTGGCCGTCTGAGCGCAGTTGGGCCAGCGGGATCTGCGAGCCGGTGACGATAACGGGTTTGGTCAGTCCCTGCAGCATGAAGGAGAGGGCCGAGGCGGTAAAGGCCATGGTGTCTGTGCCATGAAGGATCACGAAGCCATCATACTTGTCGTAGTTTGCCTTGATATCGTCGGCGATCATCTGCCAGTCGGTGGGCGCCATGTTTGAAGAGTCGATCAGCGGACAATATTCACTGATGACAAAATCTGGCATCTCCTGATGAAAAAACTCGGGCATGGCCTTGACGCAGTCGGTAAGAAATCCCGGTACCGGCGCGAAACCATTATCTGTCTTTTGCATGCCTATGGTGCCGCCGGTGTAGGCGACATAGATGGAGGGTTTTTTCATTATAGTGATAGCTTTATTGATGCAGGATTGGCGCGATTATACTTAGGATGGCGCCAATAAAAAAGCCCGCATCGGCGGGCTTTTCTGTGATAGCGTCTTTGTTGCGAGTACAGCAGAGCGATTAGTAGTTACAGCTGTCGCAGTAGAGGTAGAGGCCATTTGGATCGTCAAAGGCGTTAAACTCTTCGACTACGCTACTCACCTCACCAAGTAGCTGTTCGACCAGGCTGCTCTGAGACAGGCTCTGTGGCATATAGCTGACGGCCTGGGCAAACATCTGCTGGATGAACTGCTCCTGTGGCGACAGCTCCTGTTCGATCAGCTTGGTATCGAACTTCTCAAGCTTAGCCAGCTCGGCCGCCTTGGTGACTGCCTGCTCAAGATCGCCAAGCTCATCGACCAAGCCAAGCTCAAGTGCGCGTTTGCCAGACCAGACACGACCCTGGGCAATCTTATCCACCTCTTCGGGTTTCATGCCGCGCTCCTCAGAGACAAGCGAGATGAAGTCTTGGTAGCCACGCTCGATATGGCGCTGAATGATCTCTTTGAGCTCATCGCTGATCCCCTGAGTGCTTGAGAACGAGGTCCAGCCTGAGGTGGAGACGCCGTCTGTGTGGATCCCAAGTTCTGCCAGGGAGTCTTCGAAGGTGGTCATCATGCCGAAGATACCGATAGAGCCGGTCAGCGTCGTTGGTGTGGCGTAGATATAATCGGCACTTGCCGAGATCCAGTAGCCACCCGAGGCGGCGTAGGTGCCCATGCTAACGACCACAGGCTTGTTAGCCGTCTTGAGGGCCAACACTTCCTGGCGGATCTGCTCGGAGGCAAACGCGCTGCCGCCAGGGCTGTCGACTCTGAGGACCACAGCTTTTACCTTGTCATCGAATCTCGCCTTGCGCAGCAGGGCAGAGGTGCTCTCGCCGCCGATCTGGCCCGCTGCCTGGTGACCATTGAGTATGTTGCCCTTGGCGACTATGATGCCGACGGCGTCGTGCATCAACACTGGTGGGAACTGCTGGATCACGCTCTGATAGTCATAGAAGCTGATCTGCTTAAAGCTGTGACCTTCTTTGGCTTCTCCTACACGCTCGACCATGTCCAGGCGGAACTGCTCGGCAGAGGCGAGCTTATCGACCCAGCCAAGGTTGATGGCCATCTCGGATGAGCGACCGTTGGCCTTATTAAGCTCAGCAAGATAACGCTCGGCGCTCAGCATCAGGTCAACTTGTTTGATACCGCGGTTTTCGCTGACTGTGGCTTCGAAACTGTCCCAGATATCTTGTAGCAGTTCACGGTTGGCCGATTTAGCCGCCTCAGACATGTCGTCGCGCATAAAGGGCTCGACCGCCGACTTGAAGGTGCCCACCCTGAAGACGTGCGCCTTGATCTTAAGCTTATCCAGCGCCGACTTGAAATATTGGCGATAGCGGCTCAGGCCTTCTATCTCTACCGAACCTTGAGGGTTGAGGTAGATAGTATCGGCGAAGCTGGCGAGGAAGTACTGGTTTTGACCATACCAGTTACCCATGGCGATAATCGGCTTGCCAGAGGCTTTAAAGCGGGTCAATGCGTCACCGATGCTCTGCAGCTTGCTGATCCCTGTCCATCTCAGGTGACCTATGTCAAGCACGATGGCGGATATGCGTTTGTCGCTGGCCGCATTGTCGATAGCATTTAGCAGATCGGCGAGTAGGATCTCGCCATCGCTCTGTCCCCCTTTACCACTCTTCATAGCAGCCTCTATGGGGTCCACCTGACGTTTCTGCTCCACCACGCTACCCGAGAGATCCAGCACTAATGCCGAACCTTCTTCGACTGTTGGGCTCTCCTCACCGGCGAGGATCACGAACAAGAGGGCAATAAAACCGAAGAAGAATAGATTTAAGATCACCTTGCGTGTGGTGTTGACCACCTTCCACAAGGTGGAAAAGATCCGTTTAAATATTGAGGGCTTAGCGGACATTATCCACTCCTTTATGACTCTGATCCCTCTATGCTAACTGAAAATGGCCATAGGGGCGAAACACAATTGTAAATGAATCTTAAGGCTTGGCACGCATTGAGTATTGAGCTAAATTCAAACAGCGGGTATGCTGATTTAAATCACTTGTTTAAAAAGGATGTTTGAATGTCGTTTCCGCATTTATTAGAACCCTTAGATCTCGGCTTCACACAACTGAAGAATCGTGTGCTCATGGGCTCCATGCACACCGGGCTCGAAGAAGAAAAGGGCGGTTTTGAGAAACTGGCAAAATTCTACCAAGAACGTGCCGCCGGTGGTGTTGGTCTGATTGTGACCGGTGGGATCTCGCCTAACCTCAGAGGTCGTTTGGCGCCCAATGCTTGTCAGCTAAGCTTTCCCTGGCAGGTCGCCAAGCATAAGGTTGTCACCAGTGCAGTGCATGAGGCGGGCGGTAAGATCTGTATGCAGATCCTACACGCCGGACGTTACGGCTATCATCCTTTTTCACAGGCGCCCAGCAAGATTAAGTCGCCTATTACCCCCTTTACCCCCTCGGCCATGTCGGCCCGTCAGGTAAGAAGCACCATCAAAGATTACGCCACCACGGCGGCGCTGGCCAAGAAGGCGGGCTACGATGGCGTAGAGGTGATGGGCTCGGAAGGTTACCTAATCAATCAGTTTATTTGCGCCAGAACCAATAAGCGCAGCGACGAGTGGGGCGGTGAGTTCAGCCAAAGAGCCAAGTTTCCGGTGGAGATCGTCAAGGCGATCCGTGAAAGGGTCGGCAGCGATTTCATCATAGTGTTTCGTCTCTCTATGCTTGATCTGGTGGATAACGGCTCCTCCTGGGAGGAGGTGGTGCAGCTGGCTAAGTGGCTGGAGAGCGCCGGCGTGACCATCATCAACACAGGCATAGGCTGGCATGAAGCCAGAGTACCTACCATTGCCACTAGTGTGCCCCGCGGTGCCTTTGCCTGGGTAACTGAGCGCCTCAAGCAAGAGGTGAGCGTCCCCCTTATCGCCACTAACCGTATCAATACCCCTGAAATCGGCGAGCAGATCATTGCCTCGGGTCAGGCGGATATGGTCTCTATGGCCCGTCCTTTCCTGGCCGATGCCGAGTTTGTCAATAAGGCGGCTGCGGGGGAGAGTCAGCTGATCAACACCTGTATCGGGTGTAATCAGGCCTGTCTGGACCATACCTTCGCGCTGAAACGCGCCACCTGTCTGGTCAACCCCAGAGCCTGTTACGAGACAGAGCTAAATTTTGTGCCGGCGACGAACAAGAAACGGATCGCCGTCATGGGCGCCGGCCCGGCGGGAATGGCGTTTTCCATATTTGCAGCTAGCCGCGGCCATCAGGTGGTGCTGTTTGAGGCCAAGGGTGAGGTTGGCGGTCAGTTTAACCTGGCCCGTAAGATCCCCGGTAAAGAGGAGTTTGATGAGACCATCCGCTATTTCACCGAGCAGATGAAGCTCAACAAGGTCGAGCTAAGGCTCAACACCCGACTGGACGCCTCAGTGGTTAGAGACGAGCCTTTCGATGAGGTGGTGATCGCCGCCGGTGTGGTGCCAAGAGCGCTCGATCTGCCCGGTTTCGATAGCCCCAAGGTGGTGAATTACCAACAGGTGCTGAACGGCGAGGTCGAGGTAGGCGAGCGGGTTGCCCTGATCGGCGCCGGTGGTATCGGCTTCGATATGGCTCACTATCTCGGAGAG
The DNA here is from genome assembly GCF_019457575.1 of Shewanella alkalitolerans. Classification (NCBI taxonomy): domain Bacteria; kingdom Pseudomonadati; phylum Pseudomonadota; class Gammaproteobacteria; order Alteromonadales; family Shewanellaceae; genus Shewanella; species Shewanella alkalitolerans. Next base: position 2,220,769 of record NZ_CP080422.1, read on the forward strand.
CAGGAGTCGACCACACTCAAGCCTGATACCTGGCTCAAGCAGTGGGGCATAGACAAGGCCTATGGTGAGCGAGGCGGTTTAACCACGCCTCAGCCAGAACACACAAGCCGAAAAATTTATCTATTGCAGCGTAAAACCAGCAAGATGGGCAAGGGACTCGGTAAAACCACAGGTTGGATCCACCGTGCGGTGGCTAAGCACCATGATGTCGAGATGCTAAACGGTGTCAGCTACCAGAAGTTCGATGAGCAAGGCCTGCATATCAAAGTCGGTGAGGCGGCTCAGGTTCTTGAGGTAGACAATGTGGTGTTATGTGCCGGACAAGAGTCTAATCGCAGCCTGGTCGATGAGATGAACAACACAGGGCTACCAGTGCATCTGATTGGCGGTGTTGATGTCGCCGCCGAGCTCGATGCCAAACGGGCGATTCGCCAAGGCGCCGAGCTGGCCGCAAGCATCTAAGAAGTTTTAACTAGTCGGTTGCCGCTAGCTTGTGGTTATTAAACTAGCTTGCGGTTATAAAAAGTGAAAAGCTAATCCTTTGGGTTAGCTTTTTTTATGACCTTGGCATAACTTAAGCTAATGCTTACAAAGGTGGATTTAATAATGAACGAAACTAGAACAAAAGCGAATACAAGAATGAGTACCAAAAACCATCGCTTGCTCGTTACCTTATTGGGCGCAGTAGCGGCTCTGGTGGTGAGTTTGCCGCTTAGCGCGGAAAACTATGACGCCGAGCTCGCGGCAAGAGTCGGCGCCGATGACTATGGCATGAAGCGCTACGTGATGGCCATGCTCAAGAGCGGCCCTAACCGAAGCCAATCTGAAGAAGAGGCAGAGCGGCTGCAGCGGGCACACCTGGATAATATCGGCCGACTGGCCGAGGAGGGTAAACTGGTGCTCGCGGGGCCCTTCTTGGAAGAGAGCGCCTTAAGAGGCATCTATATCTTTAACGTCACCAGTGTCGAGGAGGCCAAGGCATTAACCGAGTCTGATCCCGCCATTAAGGCCGGACGTCTGGTGATGGAGCTGCATCCCTGGTATGGCAGCGCCGCCCTGATGGAGGTGAACCGACTACACCATAAGCTGGCAAAGAAGGCGATTTAACAAATTATCTCGCGAATCTGTCCTGTGTATCAGTTAGCTTATCTGTTTAATGCTTCTGTTTGAGACAAGTTTCTGGTGAATCTGCAAAGGAATGCCTGAATATCATCACAGGTGTTGTTTGGGGTTTTAGTTGGAACTTGACTGCTTTTACCTAGTGCCTGTCTGAGGCTAGATTTGAATTAGATTCAGCGCGCTATTCAACGGTGCAGGCAACAGGCTCTGGTGCATGTGCCGTGACCACCTCTGCGCCTTGGGCAGAAAGTGCCAGGTCGAGATCACCTTCGGGATGACAGCAGCAGGGCAGACACTCATCGGCTTCCAGTTCGACTAGCGGTTCTGTGTGGTAGACGACGCTACCGCGATTAATCTTGGTCTTGCAGGCACCACAAAAGCCGTTACGACACTCAGAGAAGATACGAACCTTCTTCTGCTCGAGTGCCGCCAACAGGCTCTGGTGGTTACTGGTATAGAGGAGTACAGGCTGCCCATGAAGGCTCACGATCGGAGCCTTCTTAAAGACGGCCTGACTAAAGACCGTCTTGTTAGAGATCAAAGTCGGCAAACTCACTCTCATCGACAGACGCGTCAATTTGACCAACCAGGTAAGAAGACACCTCTACTTCCTGCGGTGCAACCTGTACCGAGTCACTCTCCAGCCAGTTCTTCATCCACGGCAGCGGGTTACTCTGGTCGGCATAAGGGCTTACCAGGTTAACCGACTTCATACGCTCGTTGGTGATGTACTCGACATACTGACAGAGGATCTGCTCGTTCAGGCCGATCATGGAGCCATCTTTGAACAGGTACTTGGCCCACTCTTTCTCTTGCTCTGCCGCTTTAACGAAGATGTCAATCGCCGTCTGTTCGCACTCTTTAGCGATCTCGGCCATCTCTGGGTCATCCTTGCCACCTTGCATTAGCTTAAGGATATGCTGAGTGCTGTTTAGGTGTAGTGCTTCATCACGGGCGATGAGGCGGATGATCTTGGCATTACCTTCCATCAACTTGCGCTCGGCGAAGGCAAATGAGCAGGCGAAGCTGACGTAGAAACGGATGGCTTCGAGCACGTTAACCGACATCATGCACAGGTAGAGGGCTTTCTTGATTGCGCGGGTGGTGACCTCTACAGTCTTGCCGTTGATCTCGTGGGTGCCTTCACCCATGAGGTGATAGATTTGGCTTAGCTCGATCAGGTTATCGTAGTAATCGGCGATATCGCTGGCGCGCTTGAGGATCTCTTCGTTTTGTACGATGTCGTCAAATACGACCGAAGGATCGTTAACGATATTACGAATGATGTGGGTGTAAGAGCGCGAGTGAATCGTCTCAGAGAAAGACCAGGTCTCGATCCAGGTCTCAAGTTCCGGCAGCGACACCAGCGGCAGGAAGGCGACGTTTGGCGAACGGCCTTGAATAGAGTCCAGTAGGGTCTGGTACTTGAGGTTTGATATGAAGATGTGCTTCTCGTGATCCGGCAGCGCCGCGTAATCGATCTTGTCTTTGCTGACGTCAACTTCTTCAGGACGCCAGAAGAAGGAGAGTTGCTTCTCGATCAGCTTCTCGAACACTTCATATTTTTGAACATCGTAACGGGCAACGTTAACCGATTGACCGAGGAACATAGGTTCCAGCAGGGCATTGTTAGGTGTTTGACAAAATGTTGAATAGGCCATTTTTCTATCTTCCGATAAAGGGGGCAAAGCCCCCTGATAAAAGGTTAAAACACGTAGAGTTAGATCTTACATGCGCCGCCTGCGCAGCTATCGTCTTCTTTCTCTATGGAGGTGATATCGTCATATTTGTCTGACGCACCGTCACGCGTGTTGTGATAGTAAAGTGTCTTCACACCGTATTTATATGCGGTCAACAGGTCTTTTAGCAGCACCTGCATAGGTACCTTGGCGCCAGGGAAGCGGCTTGGGTCATAGTTGGTGTTGGCCGAGATAGATTGGTCAACAAACTTCTGCATCAAACCGACCAGCTGCAGGTAACCTTCGTTGCCTGGCATCTGCCACAGCAGCTCATAGCTGTACTGGTACTTCTCAAAATCAGGGACCACCTGCTTGAGCTGACCATCCTTACTGGCCTTAACGCTGATCAGGCCACGTGGCGGCTCGATACCGTTAGTCGCGTTAGAGATCTGCGATGAGGTCTCAGATGGCATCAGGGCTGACAGGGTCGAGTTACGCAGGCCGTGAGTCTTGATCTCCTCACGCAGGGTTTCCCAATCCATGTGCAGAGGCTCGTCACAGATCTTATCGAGATCGCGCTTGTAGGTATCGATAGGCAGGATACCCTTAGCGTAATTGGTCTCGTGGAAGGCAGGGCAGGCGCCTTGCTCTTTCGCCAGATTCATCGAGGCCTTCAGCAGATAGTACTGGATCGCTTCGAAGGTCTTGTGTGTGATGCCGTTGGCGCTGCCGTCTGAGTAGCGCACGCCTTCTTTAGCCAGGTAGTTGGCAAAGTTGATCACGCCTATACCCAAGGTACGACGGTTCATCGAGCCTTTGTGCGCCGAGACGATGGGGTAGTCCTGATAGTCGAGTAGGCTATCGAGCGCGCGCACGGCCAAATCTGCCAGACTTTCCAACTCATCAAGTTTCTTGATGGCACCCAGGTTCAACGCAGATAGGGTACACAGGGCGATCTCACCATCGGGATCGTCGATGTTGTTCAGCGGCTTGGTCGGCAATGCGATCTCAAGACACAGGTTCGACTGACGAACCGGGGCAACCTTAGCGTCGAACGGGCTGTGGGTATTACAGTGATCGACGTTCTGGATATAGATACGACCGGTAGAGGCACGCTCCTGCATCATCAGGGAGAAGAGTTCTACCGCCTTGATCTGCTTCTTACGTATGCTCTCATCCTGCTCATACTTCACATACAGACGCTCGAACTCTGCCTGATCTTCGAAGAAGGCATCGTACAGGCCTGGAACGTCTGATGGACTGAATAGGGTGATCATGCCGCCCTGAATAAGACGTTGGTACATCAGCTTGTTCAGCTGCACGCCATAGTCCAGGTGACGGATACGGTTGTCTTCTACGCCGCGGTTGTTCTTAAGTACCAGCAGAGACTCAACTTCCAGGTGCCACATAGGGTAGAAGAGGGTTGCCGCGCCGCCGCGAACGCCGCCTTGTGAGCAAGACTTCACCGCTGTCTGGAAATACTTATAGAAAGGCAGACAACCTGTGTGGAATGCCTCGCCGCCGCGAATTGGGCTGCCCAGCGCGCGAATACGACCTGCGTTGACCCCTATGCCTGCACGTTGTGACACATACTTCACGATAGAAGAGGCGGTCGCATTGATTGAGTCTAAGCTGTCGCCACACTCGATCAGTACGCAAGAGCTGAACTGACGAGTAGGTGTACGCACACCTGACATGATAGGTGTCGGTAGCGAGATCTTAAAGGTCGAGGTCGCGTCATAGAAATCTTTAACGTACTGAAGACGCGTCTCTCTCGGGTAGTTGGCGAACAGACAAGCCGCTACCAGAATATAGAGGAATTGCGCACTCTCGTAGACTTCGTGAGTCACACGGTTTTGAACCAGGTACTTACCTTCCAACTGCTTAACAGCGGCATAAGAGAAGTTCATGTCGCGCCAGTGATCGATATAGCTGTCGAGCGTGTCTAACTCTTCGCGGCTATAGTCGTTCAGAATATGCGTGTCATATTTACCTAGCTCGACCAACTTCACCACATGGTCGTAAAGCGAAGGCGGCTCAAATTGACCAAAGGCTTTCTTACGCAGGTGGAAGATGGCCAGACGTGCAGAGAGGAACTGGTAGTCTGGTGACTCTGGCGAGATAAGGTCGGCAGCGGCCTTAATAATGGTTTCGTGGATCGCTTCAGTTGGGATTCCATCATAGAACTGAAGGTGTGAACGTAATTCGACTTCCGATACTGAGACGTTATTCAGTCCTTTGGCCGCCCAAGTGATCACTCGGTGGATCTTATCGAGATCGATGGTTTCACGTTCGCCACTGCGCTTCGTGACTTGCATATTGCTGTTCATTGAAGATAAGCCTTGAATTAAATATCGCTGGGAGGGGAAAACTCCGCCCTACGTTTCCATGTAAAAACAATCGAAGATGTAAAAAAAGTACCTGAGCACTACTGCAGTTCTAGTGGCTTCGACCGCCGCCCATACACAAGATATGGTGTTTTTTCTTTTATAGGATACAAGATAGTGAGGTTGGTGGGATATTGCAAGCGGGTTTTTAGGGGACAAGTTGTGGATATCTTGGGGGTAAACCAAAGGGTTAGTAACGGCTTACCTTTAACCCTTGTTTTCAATTACGATAGCACCGGCGGGTCAAGTTTTAGGCGACTGATTCGCCCTATCATGAAAGCTAAAATATTGGCCAGATCCCCGGGATCTTTTTGCGTCGAAAAAGGATCGCGATCTCAGCTTCGACGACTTTTTACTGATGTGTCACACGCCCTAGCTCCAGAGCACGTGATGCATCTCATTTAATTGTGACTTAACCGTGACTTATGCACGACTTAACCGCCACTTAGCCCTGTCTTAGGAGTTCAAGCACGGATACCGGGGTGTCGAAGCCAAAGTCGTGCGGCCAGAGGTGCGCCTGATCATTGTTTCCAATATAACCCCAATGGGCGATGCCCCCCAGCATGTCGCTATTGCGAGCCGCCTCTAGGTCACGTTTGGCATCGCCTAGGTAGAGAATTCCTTGGCAGCTGACGCCAATTTGCGACGCTGCCAGACGCATGGGCGCAGGATGGGGTTTACTCTGAGTGGTGGAGTCGCCGCTGATGATGGCCGGCATCTTGTTGGCTAACGCGAGTCTGTGCAGCAAAGGCCGCGCAAAGCGCGCCGCCTTATTGGTGACCACCCCGAAGGGGATCTGCTGGCCGCTGAGGTGCTCGAGCAGGGCACTCATGCCATCGAAAAGCTTGGCCTCTTGGCCGTTAACATTATGGTAGTGCTCAAGCAGCGCCTGCTGGATGGCCGCTTTTTCCTCATCATTAAGATGAGGCTGGGCGGCGTTAACTAATGCCAGGCTGCCATGGGAAGCCGCATAGCGAATATCTTCCAGATGTTGGCTCGGCAGCCCAAAGTCTTTTAGCGCCAGATTGAGCGCCAGCACGAGATCCGGCGCCGTATCCACTAGGGTGCCATCGAGATCAAACAGCACTCCTTTTATTGGCCTAGTCGCTATTATTGGCTCAGTCGCTGTGCGCTTACCATCAATCGTTTCAGCGTTAGCACCAGGCAGGGTTTGATCAGTCATCCTGCTTAACCGTGGCGATCATATAGTTGACATCTAGCGACTTGGTGTAGCGGAAGATCTCCGTCAGCGGATTGTAGGTGATGCCGGTCGCATCGACGCACTCGAGATCGACCGCATCCGCCATGCCAATAAGTTCGGCAGGCTTGATGTACTTCTTATGATCGTGAGTGCCTACCGGTAGCATCTTAAGCAGGTACTCGGCGCCAATCACAGTCTCTACATAGGCTCTGATGTTGCGGTTAATGGTCGAGAAGAACACATAGCCGCCAGGCTTAACCATGTCGCTACAGGCCTTGATAACAGAGGCAGGGTCGGGCACATGTTCGAGCATCTCCATGCAGGTGACCACATCATACTGGCCCTGATGACTGTCTCTGTGATGCTCCGCCGTGTCCTGGATATAGTTGATCTCAACGCCCCTCTCTAAGGCGTGAAGTTTCGCGACATCGAGGGGCTCGGCGCCCATGTCCAGCCCATCTACCTTGGCGCCAAGACGTGCCATGCTCTCAGAGAGAATACCGCCGCCACAGCCGACATCCAGCACACGCTTACCAAACAGACCGCCGACGGCTTGATCGATATAGTTCAGTCTCAGGGGATTGAGCTTATGGATGGGTTTAAATTCTCCTTCGGGATCCCACCAAGTGGCAGCCATCTTCTCAAACTTAGCGATTTCTTGTGGATCGACATTGGCATTACTAGTCTCAGAAAAATTTGTCTCAGAAAGGTTAGACACGGAGAGTCCTCTGAAGGGAATAAATGATGTAGCTATTATACCCATCGCCTTAGATAAACAAAGGAGAACCCGGCGAAAATGTCTGCTTTGTCATCAGATTGCTGTTAAAGCGCTCATCTTGGTCAAAACGAGGCGGGGTTTTGGGTCGTAAACAGATATTTGGCGTGAAATTTCAATAGGGTCTAGCGCCTTTAAATATCTGTGTTAGAATGCCAAATCACGTTTTCAGGCTTGGTAAAATATTGCCTGGTTTTTAAGCAGTATTTTGTCGGCTAAATTTCAAGGGATCGAGCAGTTTATGACTGATCTGGCTTCATCTATAACACCAATTAATATTGAAGACGAATTAAAGAATTCATATTTGGATTACGCCATGAGCGTGATCGTTGGCCGTGCGTTACCCGATGTACGTGACGGTCTAAAGCCGGTTCATCGCCGCGTATTATTCGCGATGAACGAGTTGAAGAACGATTGGAACAAACCTTATAAAAAGTCGGCGCGTGTCGTCGGTGATGTTATCGGTAAATATCACCCACACGGTGACTCTGCGGTTTACGACACTATCGTTCGTATGGCGCAGCCTTTCTCTATGCGCTACACCTTGGTCGATGGTCAGGGTAACTTTGGTTCGGTCGATGGTGACGCTGCGGCGGCCATGCGTTATACCGAAATTCGTATGGACAAGTTGGCGCATCAACTGCTGGCTGACCTAGAGAAAGAAACCGTCGACTACGTACCTAACTATGATGGTACTGAGCAGATCCCAGCGGTATTGCCAACCCGTATTCCGGCCCTGCTGGTAAACGGCTCATCGGGCATAGCCGTAGGTATGGCGACCAACATTCCTCCTCATAACCTGTCAGAAGTGATCTCCGGCTGTTTGGCACTGATCGATGAGCCAAGTCTCTCTATCGAGCAGTTGATGGAACATATTCCAGGGCCAGATTTCCCAACGGCGGCGATCGTCAACGGCCGTAAGGGTATCGAAGATGCCTATAAGACGGGTCGTGGTAAGGCGGTCATGCGTGCCCGCGCAACCGTTGAGACTGAAGACAACGGTCGTGAGCGCATTATCGTTACCGAGATCCCGTATCAGGTGAACAAGGCGCGTCTGATCGAGAAGATCGCCGAGCTGGTAAAAGATAAGAAGATCGAAGGCATCAGTGGCCTGCGCGACGAGTCTGACAAAGACGGTATGCGTATCGTTATCGAAGTGAAGCGTGGCGAAGTGGGTGAGGTGATCCTCAACAACCTGTATGCCCAGACTCAGCTGCAAACCTCTTTCGGTATCAACATGGTGGCCCTGACCAATGGTCAGCCTAAGCTGTTTAACCTTAAAGAGATGCTCGAGTGCTTCATCCTTCACCGTCGTGAAGTGGTGACCCGTCGTACCGTATTCGAACTGCGTAAGGCTCGCGAACGTGCTCATATCCTTGAAGCACTGGCGATTGCACTGGCTAACATCGACCCTATCATCGCACTTATCAAGGCATCGCCAACACCGGCCGAAGCCAAGACAAAGCTGGTTTCTCAAGGCTGGGCCCTTGGCAATGTACAAGGCATGCTGGAGAAGGCCGGTGATGATGCGGCGCGTCCTGAGTGGCTGTCGGCAGAATTCGGTATTCGTGATGGTCTCTACTACCTGACCGAACAACAGGCTCAGGCGATTCTAGACTTGCGTCTGCATAAGCTGACCGGTTTGGAACATGAGAAGATCCTAAGCGAATATGAAGAGCTGCTAGAGCTAATCGCTGCTCTGCTATATATCCTCCGCAGCCCTGAGCGTCTGATGGAAGTGATTAAAGAAGAGCTTCAGGAAGTGCTGGAAGTGTTTGGCGATGAGCGCCGCACCGAGCTTAACGCCTCTGCGGTCGACATCAGCCTCGAAGATCTGATCAACGAAGAAGATGTGGTAGTGACCCTGTCGCATCTGGGTTACGCCAAGTATCAACCATTGAGCGATTACCAGGCCCAGCGCCGTGGTGGTAAGGGTAAGGCCGCGACTAAGGTGAAGGATGAAGATTTCGTCGAGAAACTGCTGGTTGCCAACACCCACGATACCATCTTGTGTTTCTCTGACTTCGGTAAGATGTACTGGCTCAAGGTGTACCAACTGCCGCTGGCAAGTCGTCAGGCCCGTGGTCGTCCTATCATCAACCTGCTGCCGCTGGCAGAAGGTGAGCGCATCACCGCTATCTTGCCGGTGCGTGAATATGACGCCGACAAATATGTGATCATGGCGACCTCTCACGGCACCGTGAAGAAGACCTCGCTGGATCAATACTCTCGTCCGAGAGCCAATGGTATCATCGCCGTGAACCTGAAAGATGGCGATCAGCTGATCGGTGTCGACATCACTAACGGTGACAACGAGGTAATGCTCTTCTCTAACGAAGGTAAGGTTGTTCGCTTTAGCGAAGATCAGGTTCGTGGCATGGGCCGCACCGCAACAGGTGTTCGCGGTATCAAGCTCGAAGATGGCCAGAGCGTAGTCTCGCTCATCGTACCTAAGAACGACGGAGCTATCCTGACCGTTACCGAGAACGGCTATGGTAAGCGTACCGAGCTGGATGAATACCCAGCTAAGAGCCGCGCGACCAAGGGGGTAGTATCGATCAAGGTGAGCGAGCGTAACGGCGCCGTCGTCGGGGCGGTACAAGTACTCGAAAACGACGAGATCATGTTGATCAGCGATAAGGGTACCCTGGTTCGTACACCGGCATCTGGCGTATCGACTATTGGTCGTAACACTCAAGGTGTGACCATTATCCGTACGGCAACCGACGAGACGGTCGTTGGGCTGCAGCGTATCGACGAGATCCAGGATGAACAGGAGTTTGACGAAGAGGGCAACCCTATCATCACGGATACTGTCGAAGAGCATCAAGTCGAAGGCGAAGCGCCCGAGGCCGAGCCAGACGTTGAGCCAAATGAATAACGTTTAACGAAATTAACGGGCGTCCTTATGGACGCTCGTTTTGTTTTGGCAAGTGAAACCCGATAATAAAATACGCCAATGGCATTTAATCTGACGCAACACAGTTGAAAGAAGAGCAAAGGAGAAAGCAGTGAGCGCGACATATAATTTCTGTGCAGGGCCGGCCATGTTACCTCAGCCCGTGATGCAAAAAGCACAAGAGGAGTTATTGGATTGGAACGGGCAGGGTGTCTCCGTAATGGAGATAAGCCATCGTAGTAAAGAGTTTATCGCGCTTACCGAACAGGCCGAGGCCGACATCAGAGATTTGATGAATATTCCCAGCAACTACCATGTGCTATTTATGCATGGTGGCGGTCGCGGACAGTTCGCCGCAGTCGTGAATAATTTATTAGGTGAACAGGGTAAGGCCCTCTATCTGGTCGATGGCAGCTGGTCATCTGCGGCGGTCGAAGAAGCCAAGAAACTGGCCGGCGACGCGCAGATAGATACGTTAAACATTGTCGAAAAAGTCAATGGTATCAGCCGTATCGTGGTGCCAGATCTTAACGAAATCAAACAAGATTATCGTTATCTGCACTACTGCCCAAATGAGACGGTAGATGGCATCGAAATTTTTGAAGAGATTAATTCACCTTGGCCGATTGTTGCCGACATGTCCTCAAATATCATGTCTCGCGAGATAGATGTCAGCCGTTATGGACTCATCTATGCCGGCGCCCAGAAGAATATCGGACCATCTGGCTTAAGCATCGTCATCGTTCGCGACGACTTACTCGCGTATCCGCAGCTCACCCAAGCATCTATCATGGACTATCGCCTTGCGGTAAAACATGACTCCATGTTTAACACGCCTCCGACCTTTGCCTGGTATCTGGCTGCCGAAGTCTTCAAATGGCTTAAGGCACAGGGTGGGGTGGCAGAGGTTGCCAAGGTCAATGATCATAAAGCTAAGACGCTTTATGCCTATATCGACAGCGGCGATTTCTATGAAAACCGCGTCGCGGTTGCTAACCGATCGAAAATGAACGTGACCTTCTATCTGAAAGATGAGTCGTTAAACGAGCAGTTTTTGGCGGAAGCTAAGGCCGCAGGCTTAGTGGCGCTAAAGGGTCATCGCAGTGTCGGCGGTATGCGCGCCAGCCTCTACAATGCCATGCCATTAGTGGGTGTTGAGGCCTTGGTGAGATTCATGAAAGCCTTCGCCGATAAATACGCGGCTTAGCTTTAAAAAAACATCAAAACATAAAGGGGACCAGATGGTCCCCTTTTTTATGAGTTTTCAAGCTGTATTACAACACCTTGGCGATAGACTCCGCCAGATAGTCCACATTGCCTTCACCAATACCAGCGATGCTGATACGGCTCGAATCGACCATATAGATGCTGTGATCTGCTTGAAGCTTAGCGACTTGCTCTGGGGTAACGCCGAGGAAGGAGAACATACCTTTTTGCTTGGCGATAAAGCTAAAGTCTCGGGTGACGCCTTTTTCGATCAGCTTATTGACCAGCATGGCGCGGTTGCCGTTAATGCGATCGCGCATGACCTTCAACTCATCTAGCCATTGCTGTTTAAGCTCGCTGGAGCCCAGAATCGTCTCGACGATGGCGGCGCCATGAGCCGGCGGCATAGAGTAGATGCAGCGCACCACATAGAGCAGCACCGAATAGGCCACATTGGCCGAATGGCTGTCTTTGCCGACGATAGAACAGGCTCCGATACGCTCACGATAGAGGCCGAAGTTTTTCGAGCAAGAGCTACACAGGATCATGTCATCGACGTTAGCAGCCATCTGGCGCACGCCGTAGGCATCTTCATCGACACCATCGCCAAAGCCTTGGTAGGCCATGTCGATGAGCGGTGTGAACCCCTGTTGCTTGGTCAGCGCGATCACCTGATCCCACTGCTCGTTAGTGAGGTCCATGCCGCTTGGGTTATGACAGCAGGCGTGGAACAAAACCACATCATCGGCGCCAATCTGGGAAAGGGCCGCCAGCATCTCGTCAAATTTAAGAGTCTTGTTTTGATAGTCGTAGTAAGGGTAGGTCTTAACCTTAATACCGGCCGCCTCAAACAGACCCGTGTGGTTGGCCCAGGTGGGGTCGCTTACCCAGATCACACTATTTGGATTAACGCGTTTAATGAAATCGGCCGCGACGCGCAGGGCGCCCGTACCGCCCGGAGTCGATACGGTGCGAATGCGATCGGCTAGCAGCGCAGGGTTGTCCTGGCCAAATGCCAGTTCGCCCATCAGCTGGTTAAAGGCTGGAGAACCTGTTGGGCCAATGTAAACTTTGGTTGCCTCTGTGTCGATACGGTGCTGCTCGGCGCGTTTGACACAGGCTAAAATCGGGGTGTTTCCCGCTTCATCCTTGTATACACCTACACCGAGATCCACCTTGTTTGCATGGGGATCTTCACGGAATTTAGTCATTAGCCCTAGGATAGGATCGGCGGGCATAGGGGAAAGATTCTCGAACATGGCTCCAACTACCTTATGTCTTGTTATAGGCCCTAAATGGCCTTCGCTGTGCGTAGCCTTAGGATAAACTAATTTTGCGCGGAATTTACAGCGCAAGGCGAGATTTTATCGAAACATAAACTTGGCAAATTTTCATGCCAGTGGCGACAGACGGGTCTATTTTTGGTGATTTTTTGTGGGCATGCAAAGTGCTAAGAAAGAAAATTACTCATTAAAGGCCATAAATCGTAAAAAAGGGTTGAATAGTCCGCCTCAATCAGTAATTTTATAACCACGAGGCTCAGGTCTATTGAGCAGATGGCCATTTTGTCGTGATGGCAAGTTTTTAGTATCTAACAGTATCAATAATCCGCGGTCTATCTGGGCTGCAACCAATTAAGAAGTGATTAATGAAACAACTACGACTCGATCCCATATCTAAGGTTCATGGTACCGTGAATATTCCCGGTTCTAAGAGTATCTCTAACCGCGCCCTGTTATTGGCGACCTTAGCTGAAGGGAAAACCCGACTGACCAATCTGCTCGATTCTGACGACATTCGTCACATGCTTACTGCCCTCAAGCAGCTCGGGGTTAATTATCAATTATCTGACAATAACCGGGTTTGCGAACTCGAGGGGCTGGGCGGCGTGATAAATAGCGACACAGCCCAGACACTGTTTCTCGGTAATGCCGGTACGGCGATGCGCCCCTTATGTGCTGCGCTGACCCTAGGCAGCGGCGAATTTACCTTAACCGGTGAGCCGCGAATGGAGGAGCGTCCCATTGGAGACCTGGTCGATGCCCTTAATACACTGGGCGCCGACATCCGCTATTTGAAACAGCCTGGCTTTCCGCCACTGACGATTAATGCGACCGGACTCAATGGCGGCGATGTTGAGATCGCAGGCGACCTGTCTAGCCAGTTTTTAACCGCACTGCTGATGGTGACGCCCCTTGCCAAGGATCAGGTGAATATCAAGATTAAAGGCGAACTGGTCTCCAAGCCTTATATCGACATCACAATCGCGTTGATGGCGCAGTTTGGTGTAACGGTTATTAATCATGACTATCAGCGCTTCGAGATTCCTGCAGGCCAGAAATATGTGTCTCCCGGCACAGTGCTGGTTGAAGGAGACGCCTCATCGGCCTCATATTTCTTGGCAGCTGGAGCCATTCAGGGCGGTGAGGTTAAGGTCACCGGCGTTGGGCTGAAAAGCATTCAAGGGGATGTTAAGTTTGCCGACGTGCTCGAAGCCATGGGCGCAGAGATAGAGTGGGGCGATGATTTCATCATCGCCAGAAGCGCGCCGCTACATGGGGTGGATCTCGACATGAATCATATCCCGGATGCTGCCATGACCATAGCGACAGCAGCGCTGTTTGCCACAGGCACTACGACGCTGCGTAATATCTACAACTGGCGTATCAAGGAGACGGACCGTCTCGCTGCCATGGCCACCGAGCTGCGTAAAGTCGGCGCAGAGGTAGAAGAGGGCCATGATTATATTCGCGTCACGGCGCCGGCTCAGTTAAATACGGCCGATATCGATACCTATAACGATCATCGCATGGCTATGTGTTTTTCGCTGATGGCCTTTGCCGATTGTGGCATTACCATTAACGATCCCGATTGTACCTCCAAGACCTTCCCGGACTACTTCGCCCAGTTTGCGGCGCTTGCCCAGTAGACGCAGTCTCTCATCGCGGGTCAGTGCTTTTGACCCGCGATAATAAGTGATCCAATTATGTTAATTCGTAACTTTTTGCCGCTTTATGATTGCTTTTAGTTTATAATGCGCGCGCAGTTTTTTCGTGGACGACATTCAGGATCTTTAGGGAAGATAGATTTAATTTGGAGAATCATATGTCACAACGGGCTCCCATCGTCACTATTGACGGCCCAAGCGGTGCAGGTAAAGGCACTATTAGTCAAATACTTGCTTCGCGTTTAGGATGGAAGCTGCTTGATAGCGGTGCCATATATCGTGTCTTGGCCCTCGCGGCAATTCACCACAACGTCGAGTTAGATAACGAAGCCTCGCTGGCCCTGTTAGCCGCGCATTTAGATGTGCAATTCATTACGGCTAATGGCAATGGCATTAAAGTGGTCCTGGAAGGCGAGGATGTATCCCACGCCATCCGTAGCCAGGAGTGCTCGAATGCAGCCTCAAAAGTCGCGGCTTTCCCCCGCGTTCGAGAGGCGCTTCTTCGTCGTCAGCGCGCCTTTGCCGAGGCGCCAGGTTTGATTGCCGATGGTCGCGATATGGGCACGGTCGTTTTTCCCACAACTCCAGCTAAACTTTATTTAACCGCGTCAGCTGAGGAAAGGGCCCAAAGGCGCTATAATCAGTTGCAGGACAAGGGCTTCGATGTTAATATCGACCGTCTTTTGGCCGAGGTCGTTGAACGCGATGAGCGTGATATGAATCGCCCGGTCGCTCCTCTGGTTCCTGCCGAGGATGCGCTGGTGATCGATACGACTGGCATAGGCATTGATGAAGTAGTTGAGCTTGCGCTCTCTCACATCAAAGAAAAATTACCTGATCTTGTTCTCTAGGGAGCAGGGTCGTTACGATTTGTCACATGGATGCGACAAATGATTAATCTGACTCCACGTCTAGGATGGGCCGTGGTTTATTACTTAAAGTAAATTAACATGACTGAATCTTTTGCTGATCTATTTGAACAATCCCTTCAACAACTTGAGTTCCGTCCAGGTTCTATCGTTCGTGGTACTGTAGTATCAATCCAGAACGGTATGGTACTGGTTGACGCTGGTCTTAAGTCTGAAAGCCCAATCCCAGCTGACCAATTCAAAAACGCTCAAGGCGTTCTAGAAATCGCTGTTGGTGATGAAGTTGACGTAGCCCTTGACTCTGTTGAAGATGGTTTCGGTGAAACTCAACTTTCTCGTGAGAAAGCTAAGCGCCACGAAGCTTGGATCGTTCTAGAAAAAGCTTACGAAGATGCTGAAACTGTAATCGGTGTCATCAATGGTAAGGTTAAAGGCGGTTTCACCGTTGAACTAAACGGTATCCGTGCATTCCTACCAGGTTCTCTAGTTGACGTTCGCCCAGTTCGCGACACTGCTCACCTAGAAAACAAAGAACTAGAATTCAAGGTTATCAAGCTAGACCAGAAGCGTAACAACGTTGTTGTTTCTCGTCGTGCTGTTATCGAATCTGAAAGCAGTGCAGAGCGTGATGCGCTACTTGAAAACCTACAAGAAGGTCAAGCAGTTAAGGGTATCGTTAAGAACCTGACTGACTACGGTGCATTCGTTGACCTAGGTGGCGTTGACGGTCTTCTACATATCACAGATATGGCTTGGAAGCGCGTTAAGCACCCATCTGAAATCGTAAACGTTGGTGACGAAATCAACGTTAAAGTACTTAAGTACGATCGTGAGCGCACTCGTGTTTCACTAGGTCTTAAGCAACTTGGCGAAGACCCATGGTTAGAAATCAGCAAGCGCTACCCAGAAAACACTAAGTTGACTGGTCGCGTAACTAACCTAACTGACTACGGCTGCTTCGTTGAAATCGAAGAAGGCGTTGAAGGTCTGGTACACGTTTCTGAAATGGATTGGACTAACAAGAACATCCACCCATCTAAGGTTGTTAACCTAGGTGATGAAGTTGAAGTTCTAGTTCTGGACATCGATGAAGAGCGTCGTCGTATTTCTCTAGGTCTGAAGCAATGTAAGACTAACCCATGGGATGATTTCGCAGAGCGTTACGCGAAAGGCGACAAGGTTACTGGTAAGATCAAGTCTATCACTGACTTCGGTATCTTCATCGGTCTAGACGGCGGCATCGACGGTCTCGTTCACCTGTCTGACATTTCTTGGAACGGTACTGGCGAAGAAGCCGTATCTGACTACAAGAAAGGCGACGAAATCAGCGCAGTTGTACTGTCAGTTGACCCAGAGCGTGAGCGTATCAGCCTAGGCGTTAAGCAGACTGAAGACGATCCATTCAACGCTTATCTTGCAGATAAGAAGAAAGGTGCTATCGTAACTGGTACTGTTACTGCAGTAGACGCGAAAGGCGTTACTATCGAGTTGGCTGAAACTGTAGAAGGTTACCTACGTGTTTCTGACATCTCTCGTGAGCGCATCGAAGATGCATCTACTGTATACTCAGTAGGTGACACTGTTGAATCTAAGTTCATGGGTGTTGATCGCAAGAACCGTTCTATCAGCCTGTCTATCCGCGCGAAAGACGAAGCTGATGAGAAGGAAGCGATGGCTAACTTGAACAAGCAAGATGACGTTGCTATGAGCAATGCCATGGCTGAAGCGTTCAAAGCGGCTCGCAAATAATTCGCCTGAAGTTCGGGGATGGTAACATCCCCGCTAGGTGACTGTGTTTGGCTTGATTATAGAGGGTACAGGATGACTAAATCCGAACTGATCGAAAAACTTGCCACTAGGCAGTCGCAGCTGTCGGCAAAAGAAGTAGAAAGCGCTATTAAAGAGATGTTGGAGCAGATGGCAACGACATTGGAAGGCGGTGACCGTATCGAGATCCGTGGCTTTGGTAGTTTTTCCCTTCATTATCGTGCACCACGTACAGGCCGTAATCCTAAGACTGGCACTTCAGTTGAGCTGGAAGGCAAGTATGTACCGCACTTTAAGCCTGGCAAAGAACTGCGTGAGCGCGTTGATGCTATCAACTCGTAAATGACATTGTTTTAAAAGCCTCCGAAAGGAGGTTTTTTTATGCCTAAATTCTAGGTATGGCTAGCTAGTTCGCTAAATTTCTTGGATAATCAACCCACCACCACGGGTTTATGGAGAGTAACGTGAAGTCATTTATCGCGACCGTGCTTGTCGCCCTGTTTTTCGTCTTGGCTTTATTGTTTGGTGCACGCAACGAACAGCTGGTGACCATCAGTTATTTTGTCGCTCAGGGTGAATATCGGTTGCCTGTCGTGCTCGGCGTGGTGTTTCTGGCGGGCTTCCTGGTTAGCTGGCTGTTTGCCATCTACCATATTACTAAGGTAAGGCTGCAACTGCGCAAGGCCAACAAAAAATTAGAGCAGTTAGAAGCCAAGTTACCGGTTGAGATACTCCCCCCATCTACCCAAATCGAACATCAAGCGAAGGAAGTAAACGCTTAATATGTTAGAGATTCTGTTTCTGTTGTTACCCATAGCCGCCGGTTACGGTTGGTACATGGGTCGCCGTAGTATCAGGCATAAGCAGAATAGTAAACGTAAGCAGTTAAGCCGTGATTACTTTACCGGCCTGAATTTCCTTCTGTCTAACGAATCGGACAAGGCGGTCGATCTCTTTATCTCCATGCTGGACGTGGATGATGACACCATAGATACCCATCTCTCCCTCGGCTCTTTGTTTCGCAAGCGAGGCGAGGTAGACCGCTCGATTCGTATTCACCAAAACCTGATTGCCCGCCCAACTCTGACAACCGAACAGCGTGACATCGCCATGATGGAGCTGGGCAAAGACTATCTGGCCGCCGGCTTCTACGACAGGGCCGAGGAGATCTTCCTTAATCTGGTTCGCCAGGAAGATCACAGCGAAGAGGCTGAAGATCAGCTGATCGCCATCTACCAGGTGACCAAAGACTGGCAGAAGGCAATAGATATTATCAAGAGCCTCAAACGTAAGCGTCAGCAATCGCTCAAACACCTGCAGGCCCATCTCTATTGTGAGCTTGCCGATGAGGCCAGCGACAGCGAGCTCAAGCTTAAACACCTGGCACAGGCGATAAAGCAAGATCCCCAGTGTGGCCGCGCCATGTTAACCAGCGCCAAGCTGTTCCTCGCTCAGCAGGAATTTGGCCGCGCCAAGGAGATGCTCTGCCGCCTGAAAGAAGCCGATATCGAACTCTTTCCCGAGGCGCTCGCCATCGCCAAAGAAGTTTATCAATCGACCGAGGATCTCGGCGCCTATCGTGAACTGCTACGCGAAGCGTTAGAGCAGGGGGCTGGCGCGAGTGTGGCCATCACTCTGGCGCAGCAGATGATCATTCAGGGAGAAACCCAAGACGCCGAGAAGTTGATTCTCGATGGCCTCTATCGCCATCCGACCATGAAGAGTTTCCAGCATCTGATGAAGATGCAGATCCAACACGCCGAAGATGGTCAGGCAAAACAGAGTTTGAACATGCTCGCCGAACTAGTCGAGCAGCAGATAAAATTCCGTCCCAGTTACCGCTGTATCGAGTGTGGTTTCCCGTCCCACACCCTCTACTGGCATTGCCCTTCCTGTAAAAGTTGGGGCACCATTAAGCGGATCCGCGGACTCGACGGGGAGTAAATAGACAATAAAATGCAAAGCAACAGGAGAACAGCATGAGCAACAAACCTATTATAGTGGCGCTAGATTACGATAATAAATCCGAAGCTTTGCAGCTCATCGATCAGCTAGACCCCAACATGTGCCGCCTCAAGATAGGCAAAGAGATGTTCACCCTCTTTGGCCCTGAGTTGGTCAAAGAGATCCACAGTCGTGACTTTGACCTCTTCCTGGATCTCAAATTCCACGACATTCCGAACACCGTTGCCAAGGCCGTCGCCGCAGCGGCAGAGCTAGGGGTGTGGATGACCAACGTGCATGCCAGCGGTGGCCTGGCCATGATGCAGGCAGCTCGCGAGGCGCTGCTTCCTTATGGCGACAAGGCGCCGCTGCTGATCGCCGTGACGGTACTGACCTCAATGAGCGACGAAGAGCTTGCACTGCTTGGCATCAATGTGCCAGCGGCCGAGCATGTTAAGCGTCTGGCAAGCCTCACCAAACAGGCTGGACTGAACGGCATCGTCTGTTCCGCCCAGGAAGCCAGCATGCTAAAGGCCGAATTTGGCGCCGACTTTAAGTTGGTTACGCCGGGGATTCGCCCAGCCGGCAGCGACAAGGGCGATCAGCACCGCGTGATGACGCCGACGCAGGCGCTTGCAGCGGGTTCTGATTACCTGGTGATTGGCCGTCCTATCACCAAGGTGGCTAATCCACTAGCGGCATTGACCGAGATCCATGCATCGCTTAAATAGCTTGACCTGACACTTCGAGCCTCCTAATTTAATTCTTAAGGTTTTATTAGACAGGGAAAGAAGATGTTCGATTATCGAGGGAAAAACGTCTTTGTAGTGGGCGGTACCAGTGGCATTAACCTGGGTATCGCCAAGGCTTTTGCCAAGGCGGGCGCTAACGTTGCCGTGGCCAGCCGCCGTCAGGAAAAGGTCGATGCGGCCGTAGAGGCACTGCGCGAGATTAACGGTCAAGGTAAGATGCTTGGCGTCGCCTTCGATGTGCGGGATCTCGACGCGCTAAAGGCTGGTTTTAAGCAGATAGCCCATGCCTATGGCCAATTGGATGTGCTGGTCAGTGGCGCGGCCGGAAACTTCCCGGCGACGGCGGCAGAGCTTTCCGAAAACGGCTTCAAGTCGGTGATGGATATCGATCTGCTGGGCAGTTTTCAGGTGCTCAAGCAGGCCTATCCCTTGATGCGTCGCCCCGGCGGCGCCATAGTACAGATCTCGGCGCCTCAGGCCTATATTGCCATGCCGATGCAGTCCCATGTGAGCGCGGCCAAGGCTGGCGTCGACATGCTGACCAAGAGTCTGGCACTCGAGTGGGGTGTCGAGGGGATCAGGGTTAACTCCATAGTGCCCGGTCCCATCAGCGGCACAGAAGGTTTCAACCGCCTGGCCCCCAGCGATGCGCTGCAACAGGCCGTCGCCCAAAGCGTGCCCCTTAAGCGAAACGGCAGCACGGATGATATTGCCAATGCGGTGATGTTTATCGCTTCACCCATGGCCAGTTACATTACCGGTACCGTGTTGCCAGTAGATGGCGGTTGGTCCCTCGGCGGCGCCAGCATGGCCATGAGTCAATTAGGCAAAATGGCCCAACAACCGAAAGAGAAGTAGGTAGCGCAGATAGTGTTGCCCAATGAGTGAGAAGAAAGATGGCAAACCCATTTCAAGAGCAGTTGCTCAAGGCTGGCCTGGTCAGCAAACAGAAAGTTCGCGATGCCAAGACCCAGAAGCGTCGCGATCGTAAAGCTAAGGTCGATGATGGCTCAGAGGCGTTAAAACAAGAGATCGCCGCAAAGAAACAGGCGCAGATCGATAAGGATAAGGCGCTAAACGAGCAACGCTTCGCCGAGGCGACGGAGAAGGGCCAGGTGCGCGGGCTAATCACCGAATTTAAGCGCTGCGCCATCGAGCCGCCAAAGGATGCCGAAGTTAAGTTTAACTACACCCTAGGCACTAAGATCTTTAGCCTGTACGTGAACGAAAAACTGCAGAGCCAACTACTCAACGGCCAGTTAGGGATAGTTCGGCACGAAGAGGTGAGCTACCTGGTTCCCCATAAGTTGGCAGAACGGGTTAACCTGCTGGTGCCCGACTGGTGTGGTTACCTGTGGCAGGCAGAAGATGCCACCCAAGTGGTGGAAGAAGACGACCCATACGCAGATTATGTGATCCCAGACGACCTGATGTGGTAAGTCCCTCATTTGGTAACTAGCTTTAACTTAAGAAGCCTCGCAAATTACGCGCGGCTTTTTTATTTGCGCTGGCGGACAATATTTGACTAAAGGGCTTTATTCTCAGCCGTAACTGAGATAGATTAAAACAACTGTTTTAATCTTACGTTTGAGAGAGGCGAGATGAATCCATACCAGGCGCCGTTAGCCGACATGAAATTTCTGTTGGAGCGCGTGTTCGATGCTCCACAAACTTGGGGTGAACTAGCGGCATTGGCCGAGACCGTCGATATGGATACGGCAACGGCGATCCTCGATGAGGCGGAGAAGATCTCACGTGATCTTATCCATCCTATTAACCGTCCCGGTGACGAGCAAGGCGTAAGCTTTGAAGATGCTAAGGTGATCACACCCGATGGCTATCGTGAGGTTTATGACCAATATGCCGAAGGCGGTTGGGTAGGGCTATGCGGCGATCCTGAGTTTGGCGGCATGGGCATGCCTAAGATGCTTGGCGTGCTGGTCGATGAGATGGCCTATAGCGCCTGTAACGCCTTTACCTTATATGGTTCACTCACCGCGGGTGCAGCCCTCTGTATCAATGCCCATTGCAGTGACGAGCTAAAAGAGAAGTACCTGCCTAACCTCTATTCGGGTCAATGGGCCGGCGCCATGGACATGACAGAGCCACAGGCAGGTTCAGATCTGCGTAACATCCGCACCAAGGCGATACCACAGGATGATGGCAGCTATCTTATCTCTGGCAGTAAGATTTTCATCACTGGCGGCGACCATGACCTCACCGAAAACGTTATTCACTTGGTACTGGCAAAACTGCCGGACTCAAACGGTATCTCACTCTTCTTAGTGCCTAAGATCAAGGTGGATGATAACGGCGAGCTGGGCGAAACCAACGGTGTGACCGTTGGCTCAATTGAGCACAAGATGGGGCTTAAGGGCTCGGCGACCTGTGTGATGAACTTTGACGATGCCCAGGGTTATCTGATCGGTAAGGCAAACCGCGGCTTAGTGTGCATGTTCACCATGATGAACTATGAGCGTCTGGCGATTGGTATTCAGGGCCTAGGCACTTCTCAGGCTGCCTACCAGATGGCCAGCGATTATGCCAAGGAGCGTCTACAGGGCCAGGCCGCAGGTGGCAGCGACAATGCCAGTGATCCTATCCTGGTACACGGTGACGTGCGCCGCATGCTAATGACCATACGCTGTTATACAGAAGCCGGGCGCGCACTGTCGGTGTTTACCGGTCAGCAACTGGATCTCGCTAAACATGCCGAGGGAGAGTTGCAGGAGAAGGCGGCGCGCTATGTCGGCCTGCTTACACCCGTTGCCAAGGCGTTCTTGAGTGACAGAGGCCTGGATGCCGCCGTGATGGCACAGCAGGTGTTTGGTGGTCACGGTTATATTCGCGAGACGGGTATCGAGCAGCTGGTTCGTGACACCCGCATCGCGCAGATCTACGAGGGTACTAATGGTATTCAAGCCATCGATTTTCTGGGTAGAAAGACCACAGGAGACGATCTGCGTACATTGACTGAGTTTGTTGGCGAGTGCCAGAGTCAGCTGGCAGCCATGACCCATGTTACGGATGCGCAAAAGGCGCTTATCACATCACGTTTCGATGCCTTGCTGGCGAGCGGCGAATATATCAACGCCAACAAGTTAAGCAATCCGGCTTTGATCAATGCCTGCGCCGTCGATTTCCTCGATGCCTTTGGTCATCTGGTCTATGGCTATTTCTGGTTATTGATGGCCGATAGGGCTGCCGATCACCAAGATGCAAGCTTCAGCACGGCGAAACAACAGCTGGCCGATTTCTATCTGGCCAAACTGCTGCCTAAGGTCGACTACCATCTGGCGCAGGTCAACGCCGGCGATGCCAGCGTGATGGCTATGGCAGAAGAGTTGTTCTAGTCGTTAACTTAAAGCAGAGGAAAAACGCCCGGTTCATTAGGTCCGGGCGTTTTTTTATTTCTCACATTTAACTAAGCACGCGTTATAGGGCGCATGTTATTGCGCACTGAGCGTCTTTGAATTGTTTTTTTCATCTCCATTCTCATCGCCTTGGCTTTTGACTGTTTGCTGTGGGTTATCCAGCAGGCTTTGCAGAAAGAGGGCGCTAAAGGGGGCAGGGCTTTGTTTCTTGCTCTTCTGGCTCTGGCCATTTTCCATGACCACGAAGAGCAATTGGTGACCTGTATCGAGTGAAAGGTAGCCCGCTAAATTATCGACACCCTGCATCGAACCTGTCTTGGCAGAAACCTTATTCATCAAGGGAACTTGATGAAAGCCGGGCTTATAGTTGAGGGTACCGCTAACCCCGGCGACCGGCAGCAGCTCAATGAGGGGGCGTAATTTTTCATCCTTCGCCATCAGGCCCAGAACCTCGGCCAGTTGCCGGGCCGAGATAAGGTTATAGCGAGAAAGGCCCGAGCCATCGATGATCTGCGAGTGGCTGAGATCTATCCCGTCCGCCTCGAGTATCGCCTTAACGGCCCTGGCACCTGCATGAAAGCTTTCTGGCACCTTGTAATAGTGTGCGCCTACGGCTTTAAACAGGCTGTCGGCAATCAAGTTATCTGAATCGAGCAGCATGGTACGAAGGAGCGCCTCAAGTCCTTCCGATTTGTGGGTCACTAAGGGCTTAAGGCCTATCGGCGTTCTGTGGGCGATAGCTACTTGTCCGCTCATTTTAATGTGGGCACTCTTTAACATGCGCGTTAGCATCTCTTTAGCGTAGAGCGCTGGATCATCCACGGCGATAGCCAGATTAAGCGGCTTATCACCCGGATAACAGCCACTGATGTGGTAATGGTTATCGGGCAACCTAGCTAAGTTGAGTTCACAGAAGGGCTCTTGTTGCGTCTTATCAAACACCGCCGTTGTCGACACCTTGATGGGCAGATATCGCGGAAAGTTGAGTTGGCTGGCGCTGCTTGCCAGCTTTGGCTTTAACTGGCCCTTGACGCAATTTTGATTGACGATAAAGCTGGAAACTGGCGCAGCGTAGCAGATCCCTAGATCGTCCCACACCCAGCCGGGGGCTCGCGTCTGCTCCTTGGCTTGCCCCACAAGCAAGAGGTTCCCTTTAACGGTATGAATGCCTGCATCTTTCAAGCTCTTTAACATAGCTCGTAGATCGTCTGTGGTTAAGGTGGGGTCGCCACTAAAGGAGAGATAGAGATCGCCCGTTAACACACCGTGAGACAAGCGCCCCTTGGTTGAAAATTGGGTCGCAAAGCTGAACTCTTCACCCAATACCCGCATCGCGGCGACGGCCGTGAGTAATTTTTGCGTACTGGCAGGCAGCAACAGGGTATCGGCGTTGTGCTGATACAGTATCGCGTCGGTGCTGAGATCTTGAGCCCAAATAGACAGTTGCGAGTGAGGCGGCGCGATCACCGACAAGAGGTTGTCATAATAGCTTTGATTATCATAACCCTTGCTATCAAGCTGCTTAGTATTGGTATTAGCGTCGGTCCCGGCATTGCTGGCTGCGGGTATTAAGGCAGCCGCGACAGCTAAAGACAAGGCGAAAGGTTTTGCAGCCGGAATCGCCTTAGTCAGCAAGCTTGGGAAATTAAGGGGAAGGGCGGTAAGCCCGCTAGTCAATCTTGTAAACATAAGCGTCGAAACAGTTCCTTGTTTTCGGTTTTGGCTAATCGTCCATTGAAGGCTCATCTTTTTCCATCAAACGGTATAAACGAAGGGTGACAAATAGCACTAATACAATAAAGAGCGGCAGCACCATAAAACCGAGCTGCGCCTTAAAATGAAAGATGCCCCATGCGGCTAACAGGGTTATTGCCAAGGTAAGAAGAATGGTTTTATTCATGCTGGAACCTAAACGAAGACAGATAAGCCTATTGTAAGGTGTTTTACGCCCAATGTCGGAGCGTTAAACGAGAATTAAGACTAAGGATGCAAAACTTAGCACTTTAGCCGCTGATTCTGCTTAATTTTAACCCGGTTTGTCTCAAGTGCGACTGACAACAACAGAAAACCCTTGCCCCAAACCCGGTAAATGGGTAATTTCTACCCCTTAAGATTTGGGATGGAACCAGTATGCCACACATTCGTATGCGCGGTTTACCGCAAGAGGCGGTATGTCGAATCAGTGAGACCTTACTCGATGAGCTTGCAAACCTTTGTCAAATCAAGGCTGAGAGCTTCACCTTAGACTGGGAGCCAAGCGTCAGCTATCGCGCCGGCAAGGTCGATACGACATTCGTGCAAGTCGAGGTGCTCTGGTTTCCTAAAGATCCCGAAATTCGTCACGCAGTAGAGCAGATCATTCGTCAGGCCGTATTAGCGCACTATTCGCCTGCAAAACATATCTCAATCATGTTTATGGCGCTCACGCCACAATGCTACTACCGTGATGGGCAGCATTTTTAAAGGAGGATACCTTGCTGGATAAGCTAGGTGGAATTGCGTTACCCGCCGACGCCATACGTTGGTTGCTAACGCCTGCGGCGCTTAAAGCCGAACTACTCAAACAGATCGCGAACGCTAAACGAGCGATCACCCTTGCCGCACTCTATCTTGAAGATGATGAGGCGGGCAGGGAAGTGTTGGCTGCCCTGATGGCGGCCAAGGCCGCCAGACCCGAATTGGATATTACCGTTTTGGTTGATTTTCATCGTGCCAGACGTGGGCTTATCGGCCATAAGGGTGACAGCGGCAACTACCTCATGTATCAAGAGGTGGTTAACGCCGCAGAGCATCCGATCAATATTCTTGGCGTACCGGTAAAGTCCCGCGAATTTATGGGCGTACTCCACCTTAAAGGCTTCATCATAGATGACACCGTCATCTACAGCGGTGCCAGCCTGAATAACATCTATCTGCACCAGGGCGAGAAATACCGTTTCGACCGTTACCATGTAATCGAATCTAAGCCATTGGCAGAATCCATGCGTAACATGGTGATGGAGTACATCGCCAGTGACAGAGCCGTGACCTCGCTCACCCAAGATAGGGCGACCGAAAAGCTGCCGGAAAAAAATGATGTTCGCAGCCTGAAACAGCGTCTGGCTAAGGCCAACTATCGTTTTGCGAGTACCAAGTCGGGCAATCGCATCACACCTGTGGTTGGTTTAGGGCGCAAGAAGAATAAGTTAAACAAGCTAGTGATCGATCTGGTATCCCAGTCTCAGCGCTCGCTGTTTATCTGCACCCCCTATTTTAATCCGCCTTATATTCTCTCCAGAGCGCTTGCTAAGCACCTGCGAAAAGGCAAACGAATCGACATCGTAGTGGGCGACAAGACGGCTAATGACTTTTACATTCCGCCGGAGGAGAAGTTTTCGACTATCGGCGCCTTGCCCTACATGTACGAGCAGTCGCTGCGTAAATTTGCCAAGCGTCAGCAATGGGCCATCGATGCCGGGCTACTCAACATTCATCTGTGGAAGCATGATCGCAACAGCTATCACCTTAAAGGGATTAGCGCCGATGATCGCCTGCATCTGATCACTGGCTCTAATCTCAATCCAAGGGCTTGGGCGCTGGATTTAGAGAACGGCTTATTGCTGCAAGATGAAACCCAAGCCTGGACCGAAGAGTTCAAACAGGAGCAGGCGCACATCCTCGAGCATACAGAGCGTCTCTATCATTACAGCCAGATAGATACCCTGAATAACTATCCTAAGCCGGTACGCAAGATCATGAATCGTATCAGACGTCTGCGCGCCGATTTCCTGCTACGCCGTATCTTGTAAAACAAGAAGGCGAATCGTTGTCGCCGCGCATAGATAATGAGTTAGCATAGAAACAGGCGAACATCATGGTTCGCCTTTTTTATGAATGAGATTTGAATGGTTCTGCCCGGGTTATACTTAACCAGGCAAGCCATGACGAGTAAGCCCCAAGTTTTTAATAGGTTATCCAATGACACTTCCTCCCCACGCGGTACATCAGCGCTACCAATATCGAAAGGCGATCTCTACCCGGCCCTATAATGCCCGGGGGAAAAACCTTGAGCGCTGTGAGGCCTGCCTGCTGGCTCAGCGCTACTGCACCTGTGATACCCGCGCGCTGTTGCAATCCGAGGTTAGTTTTTTGCTGGTGATGTATGACGATGAGGTGTTAAAACCCAGTAATTCCGGGCGCCTAATTGCGGATCTGATCCCCGATACCCATGCCTATATCTGGGATCGCACCCGAACTAATCGCAAGCTCATGGCACTACTCGAATCTTCCGAATATCAACCTTATCTGGTTTTCCCCAGCGAATATGCCATGCCATCTCAAGCAGTGGTGCCCGATGTAGCGCTGAAAACGCGCTTAGCCTCGGAAATCAAACGCCCGCTGTTTGTGCTGCTCGATGGCAGCTGGCGTGAGGCGATCAAGATGTTTAACAAG
This sequence comes from Shewanella alkalitolerans, assembly GCF_019457575.1. Taxonomy (NCBI): domain Bacteria; kingdom Pseudomonadati; phylum Pseudomonadota; class Gammaproteobacteria; order Alteromonadales; family Shewanellaceae; genus Shewanella; species Shewanella alkalitolerans. The sequence goes on from NZ_CP080422.1 coordinate 2,248,119, forward strand.
AGTGAATATCTGCACCATCTGCCCATGCTGTCGTTTGCACCGGACGCCGCGGCGCGATATGGCCTACGTAAGGGAAGTCGTGATTTTCAGCTCGGTACCGCCGAGGTGGCGAGTCTTGTACTTAGCGCTGCCGCAGAGCCCGAGAATGCAGCCAGTCTGTCAGCCTGGTTCTCGCTGTTTATCGAATCATCCCTCTATAGCCGCAGCCGCAAGAGCCCTAAAGATCTGGCGCCACTCGACAGTTTGAAAGCCGCTTTCCTAAAGACTTTAAAGTAAACGTTAAAGTAGAGCCTTAAAGTCACAAGCTTGTCTGATTTTTGCGCCGAGGGGAATATTCTCATATAGTGAAATAAGGGGCTATGCCAGAGGTTGGCGTGTTTGAGTCGAGGTTCTTCGATATTGGCTTTTGCGCAACGGGGTGTAGCATCAAACAAAATAAGGAGTAGCTATGTTAAATATACCTCTACATAGAAACTTGCGCATAAGTGGGCATAGTTTCTCTTCGGGCGGCTACTCACTCGTGCTATTTCTCTTTCTCTTAATGGGCTGTGGTACGCCAAGCCAAATTGATAACAGTTCAAATCAGTCTATTGCTCTGGATACCGTGAGCTACAACAGGTATCAGGCCATCTATTTTTGTAAACAAAATCGTTGGGCGTTTTGCCAGAGTTGGGGCGAGCTGAGTGTTACACGGCTCGCCTGAGGTTTGGGACCTGAATGTTAGTTAGTGTAGCTCAACGGGTCGAGATAGGTGTTTTGCATCTCACAATTACTATCTCGTTTGTTCTTACTGACACGCTTATTGTATCTACTGGCCGAGCCTGAGAAGCAAGGATACGCATAGGGACATTTACCTATTAACTTGCCGACTTATTCGCTATTGAGACAACTAGCCAACAGACAAATGCCCCTACGGACTAATCTTTGTAGGTCACACCATCCTTCATAACGAAGCTCACCCGTTCCATCAGTGATATATCTACTAAAGGATCGCCATCCACGGCGATGATGTCGGCATAGAAGCCAGGCTTGAGCTGGCCGAGATGGTCTTCTTGCTGGATCAACGCCGCACTGTTAACGGTCGCGGCCTGCAGCGCCTGGGCTGGCGTCATCCCAAAGGTAACCATACGTGAGAACTGTTTACCATTGTCGCCATGGGGATAGATGGCCGCATCCGAGCCAAACACCATCTTAGCCCCGGCTAGGGTGGCGCGCCTGAAACTATCACGCTGGGCCTTAGAGACTTGTTTCTCTTTCTCTATGTTGGCCTGAGGGACACCATTGGCTTCGCCAAAGGCCAGGGTATATTCGGTATTGTAGATGTCGCAGGACAGGTAGGTTCCGGCTTTAACCGCCATCTTAATCGCCTGCTCATCCATAAAGCTGCAGTGTTCAATGCTATCTATGCCAGCGCGAATAGCGGCCTTGATGCCGCTGGTGCCGTGGGCATGAGCGGCAATGACTAAACCGCGACGATGGGCCTCGTCGGCTGCCGCGGCCAGTTCTTGCTCGCTATATTGCTGCACGCCGACCTTGGTTCCCTTTGAAAAAACGCCGCCGGTGGCGCAGATCTTTATAGCATTGGCGCCATATTTGATATTTTCGCGCACCTTCTGCCTGACAGCCCAGGGGCCATCGGCGACACCACCTGCGACACTATGCGCCTCTGGCGCGGCAAAGTTATCGTCACAATGGCCGCCAGTGATACTCAGCGCATGGCCAACGGCCCAGATGCGGGGCCCGGGGATCTCACCAGCGTCGATGGCATCGCGCGTTGCGATAACCGAGTAACCAGAGGCACCTAGGTCCCGCACCGTGGTAAAACCTGCCATCAGGGTATTACGGGCATTCTTGACCGCCTTCACCGTCTGTCTCGGAATGGAGTAATTCATCGATTCGAGAAAGTTATCTTCGGCGTCGCTGGAGAGATGCACATGCATATCCATGACCCCAGGTAACAGATACTTATCCTTAAGGTCGACCACTCGATAATCGCCTTGCATAGCCACACTACCTAGCTTAGCCACACTGCCTTGATGGCCGACCGAGACAATCTGATTGCCGCGCACCACTATGGCTACATCTTCGATAGTCTTTCCCTCAGCGACGTCCACATAGCCTTTAGCAAGTAGCAAGGTGTCTTGCTCTTGTTGATGAGTTTGGGCCTGAACTTGGGCCTCTGCTTGATTTTCGACTTGAGCTTGAGCTTGAGCAAAGCTAGGCAGTACAACCGCCAAGGCCAGTGCAAGTGTGCTCAATGGTTTGGTTAGGACTAGCAGGGACAAAGATGCTCTTTGCTGAGAAACATCATAGGGGCGCTGCGACATCATAGGTTTTCCTTATTGTTATTAATGGGTAACGCAAGAGTCATCTTAAGTCATATTGGGTCGAATAGACGAGTAAGTTTTAACGTCAGTCCTTAGCCATTAACTTTGCTTAGTGGCGAACACCTGTTGCCAAAACTCTGCGCCGAGAGCGCTGATTACTCGTGACTCACCGTTGAGCAAGATAGCAATCCCAATATCCAGCTCTGGCGAGTAGGCCACTTCGGTCACATAACCTGCGACCCAACCGGCGTGGTAGATCAGCCGATGGCCGTTAAACTGGTAGATGCGCCAGCCCTTGCCGTAGTGAGCATCATCAAGATAGGGTTTCCAATCGCGGCGGCGCAGCTCCTTAGTGGTGCGAACCCCTGGAGTAGTGATATCTTCAAGGACCTGAGGCGACAGCACCTTAGGTTCATGCCCCATGTTAGCCATGAGCCACTTAGCCATATCCTTGATACTGGCATTGACTCCAGCCGCTGGCGCCAGCTGATAGTAGTTAGGTTTTACCTTTACCTGCTTAAATCCATGTTTCGTCTTGATATGAGGCTCGGCGCGATTGCTGGTATGAGTAAAGGCCTCATAGCCAATAGAGGCCGTCTTCATGGCAAGCGGGGCGAAGATACGTTTGTCGATCAACTCTTCATAAGGCTGGCCGCTTTCCTGTTCGATTGCCTGCTCGATAAATGAGAAGGCGACGTTTTGATAGCTGTAACAGACACCCGGTGGGCATATTGGGGTCAGCTCGGCAAATTTGGGAATGATTTTGTTTAACTTAACATTGGCATTAACCAGGTTATCGTAGCTGTTTGGCATCAGGCCCGTGCTTTGGCCTATCACATGGCCCAAGGTGATCGCCTGACTATCGGCAGGCTTAGCCAGGGAAAAGTCAGGAAGGTATTGATTGATAGGTTGTTGCCAGCTGAGTTTATGTTCGTGCACCAGTTGACTCGCCAGTGCCCCGGCAAAGGTTTTTGAGACGGATGCCAGGCGAAACACAGTATCGGCATTGATCTTCTTGCTACCGCCTTGATGGCGTTTACCATAGGTATCCAGAGTAACTATGTTGTCGCCCTGGACGATCACAAAGGCGCCGCCGGGTACTTTGTTCGCCTTTAGCTGCTTCTTAAAATTTTGCTGAAAACTTTTGCCTAGGTGTTGATAAGACTGGGCCATTGTCGAGGCATTGAAAAGGAGTGCGCAGCAGCACACGGCGAATGATGACAGGGCCGTATTGAAAGACATGAATAAGCTACCCGAATAAACAAAGTGAAACGATCAACGTCTGTAAATTATGTACGTTTGTATTAGTTATTATCTTAAAAATCATGCCCTTTAGAAAAAGGGCGCGTCAAAATCACAATCTCTGTCATGACTTTGACGCTCACTCCATACTAACTAAAGGTGGTTGAAGATGTAAGTCGTGGCAGTGTAACAATCTGGTAACTGCGCAATTGTTCGGCAAACCCAGCAAGGAAATTCAGCTAGCAAGCTAAGTTTAAGTGACACGGGTTTGAAATCTAACGCTACTAGACACTAAGTAAGGTTTCTATTTACCTGCTTGTTATCCCAAGGTTATGATGCTCGGTTCGTTATCTGTTGGAAATAAGGGAGTAAAAGATGAAGATAGCCGATAGCCAGAGATTAAGGTTTGAGATGATCACCGAGCAAGACGCCCAGCTGCTCTATGATTTAAATCTAGATCCCGAGGTAATGCGTTATATCAATGGCGGCAAGCCTTCGACCATGGCAGAAATTGAAGACTACTTTATCCCGCGTATCCAAGGCTTTTCCAATAGCGACACGGGATGGGGTCTCTGGAAAGTTACTACGTTAGCCAGCGAATCGGACCTTGGCGATACCTTTATCGGCTGGATCCTGGTGCGGCCGATGGATTTCTATACCGAGGAACCAAAGCATTCGGATCTCGAGGTGGGTTGGCGTTTTGCGCAAGTGAGTTGGGGAAAGGGCTACGCCACAGAGGCTGCCAAGGCGGTTTGCAACGCGCTAGTTAAGCAGTCTAGTGGTAATGGCAAGGCAATCACCCATTTCAGCGCCATCGCAGACCCGGATAATAAGGGGTCAATCAATATCATGACCAAGCTTGGCATGGAGTATATTAAAAATACTAGCGTCGACACCCCGGAGGGCGAGGTTGAGGTGGTGTTATACAGCATGGCGGTTTAACGCAAGCTAGCTTATGGGCAGCAAGGTTTAGCACCTTATCTATCCGATAGACCTAAGATAAAGGGCATTTTCCGTTAGGCTATCCATATTAGCGTTTATTTAGCCCCTATTGGGGCGTTACATTTATCTTGAACCCCTGCATTAGACTAGCGTCTAACCAATTAAAGGCAGGGGAGTAATGTAAATTGATTTTCCTTTTGGTAAAATGCCGCAAAATTTACTGTGAGAGTTAATTATGCCAATGTACGTTGTGGGTCATAAGATCCCAGATTCAGATTCAATTTGTGGTGCGATTGCACTGGCTTACCTTAAAAACCAGATCGGTGAAGAAGCCATTGCCGCAAGACTGGGTGAGCCATCGCCAGAGACCGCCTTTATCCTGGAACGCTTTGGTTTTGAAGCCCCGCTGTATAAAGAGCACTACGCCGGTGAGCAGGTATACATCGTTGACCACTCTGAGCTTACCCAAGCACCGGACGATATTGCCGAGGCCACTATTGTCGGTATCGTCGATCACCACAAACTGGGCGACCTGACGACCTCTACACCGCTTGAGTGTTGGATCCGTCCTGTGGGCTGCAGTAACACAGTGATCAAGATGATGTACGACTTCTACAATGTCGAGATCCCTAAAGATATCGCCGGCATCATGATGTGCGCCATCCTGAGCGATACAGTGATCTTTAAGTCGCCAACTTGCACCACGGCCGATATCAAGTGTGTCGAAGCCCTGGCAGAGATTGCCGGTATCGAAGACTACAAGGCGCTTGGCATGGAGATGTTCAAGGTTAAGTCGGCTGTCGAAGGCACGCCGGTTCGCGATCTTGTGATGCGTGACTTTAAAGACTTCAACATGAACGGTAACCTGGTCGGTATTGGTCAGCTTGAAGTTATCGATCTATCAGTATTCGATAAGGTTAAGACTGAACTCGAAGCCGATATCGCGGCGCTTAAGGCTGAAGGCAATCGCCACAGCGTGCTTTTGCTGCTGACCGATATCATGAAAGAAGGCTCTGAGATGCTGGTCGTGTCTGATGATGCCGACCTCACCGAGCGCGCCTATGGCAAAGCAACTGAAAACGGCCGCGTATGGTTAGATGGCGTACTCAGCCGCAAGAAGCAGGTGGTTCCGCCGCTGCAAGAAGCCTTCGCTTAATAGCTAAAGCTTAATAACTTAACCTTAATGGCAATGTTCTTAGCATTTGCTAAGTGACTAATGTGACTAAGTGACTAAGTGATTGAGAAGATAAAAAAGCCGGTAAAATACCGGCTTTTTTATTGGCTAATGATTGGGGTTCTAGTCTCAAATCGGCGCTTATTCCGAAAGCCAAAACCCCTAACCCTTAACATTTTTTCCTTAAATCTTCGCTCCTAGACCTTAGCCTTTTGGGTACGCTTTACATGGTCCCTTAGTTTCTGCAGTCTGGCATCGGCCATGGCGTAGAGGCTGTCCTTCGGATAGTCTTCGAACTCAAAATCACGTTCACCAGCCGGAATACCCGTTAAGATCTCGACCGCTTCATTGACATGATCGATCGCCCAGATGGAGAACTCTCCCTCGCTAACGGCATCGACGATATCGGCTCTAAGCATCAGGTTTTGCACATTGGTGCGCGGAATGATCACCCCTTGGCCTTTATGACGTCCCTTGATCTTACAGACATCAAAGAAGCCCTCGATCTTCTCATTCACGCCGCCAATGGGCTGTGCCTGACCAAACTGGTTCATCGAACCTGTGATGGCAACATCCTGGCGCAGTGGCACCTTGGCAAAGGCGGAAACGATGGCGCACAGTTCCGCCATTGAGGCGCTATCACCGTCGACACCCGAATAGTTTTGTTCGAAGGTGAGGTGAGTGGTTAGCGGTATCTTATCCGTCTGACCGAAAATCGTCGCGAGATACGCCGTTAGAATCATCACCCCCTTGGAGTGGATCTGACCGCCGAGTTCAACCTTGCGCTCGATATCGAACACGGCGCCTTCACCGAGTGAGACACTGGCGGTGATACGGCTGGGAGCACCGAACTGATGATCTGAGGTTGCTACCACAGACAACGCGTTGATCTGACCTACCACACTATCTTGGGTATCGATGAGCGTGGTGCCATTGATAAAGCTCTGCATCACATGATCACGTAGGCGACAGACCCTGAGCTCATGATTATGCAGTGCCTGCTCAACATGGCCTGCGCGGATCATATTGGACTTACTCGTCCTGGCCACATAATTAGATTCCCGCAGCAGGTTGGCAATGTCCGCCGAGTGCAGGGATAGCTTATTTTGCGCATCGGCCTGACGGGCGCTGAACTCTATGACACGTTTTATGGCGCCGCGGTCACAGTGCAGCATCTTGTTGCCCACCACTATGCTGGAGATAAATTTCGCGTACTGCACCTCGGAGGCGTCGGTACGTGGCATCTCATCTTCAAAGTCGGCGGTGACTCGAAATAGCTCTTTAAATTCAGGATCATAATGTTGCAGCAGCTGATAGGTCTGATAATCGCCAAACAAAATGATCTTCACATCTAATGGTATGGCCTCTGGGTCCAGCGAGATGGTACCCGATAGCGTCACCTCACGCTCCAATGAGCTGAGACTCAACTTACGAGAGCGCAGGGCGCGCTTCAAGCCGTCCCATACGTAGGGTTGTTCCAGTACCTTGATGGCGTCAATCATCAGCACGCCGCCGTTGGCCTTATGCAGGCTGCCTGGGCGAATCAAGGAAAAATCGGAAAAGATAGTGCCCTTATAAGTGGCGTTTTCTATATAGCCGAAGATGTTGTGATAGTTAGGGCTCTCCTCAATCACTATGGGCATGGGGATATCGGCATGATTAACTAACACATTGACCTGATAGCGCCTCGGCATCTTCTTAGCTAGGGAGGCGTAGGAGAGGGCGATCTGCTCCTCATTTTGCTCGAGGAAGATGTCCAGATTATCTAAGATATCTTTGTGCATCTCATTTAGGTGCGCCTTAACCTCGGGATATTGCGCGTAACGCTCCTTAAGGGAGTCAAGCAGATGCACCAAGACTTCCTGAGCCACCTGCTCGTCATGCTTCTGCTGTTTGTCCGAATAACTCTCTTCCCAGGCGGTAAACTTGCGTACCACTTCCCTAAGCTTAGATTCGAGGGACCCGATATTTTTCTCAAGCTTCGCCTGTTCCTTACTGCTTAGCTCGGCAAAACTGGATTCGGTGTGCGGCTCCTCACCATTCATGGCGACCAGCTCGTAGCTGCCTTGGGGATTGATAGACAGGCTGATCTGCTTCGCGGCCGCCTCTTTGGTTATCTGCCCCAGCGCCGATTCTTGCTTCTCGGCCAGCTGTGTCTTTAGTTTCTCGGCCCGCGAATAGTAAAGCTCATTGTCAAAGGCCAAGGGCAGGGCCTTAACCAGGCGCTTCATTAAGTTTTCGATATCAGCCTTGAAGGCCTGGGCCTGACCACGAGGTAGTTTAAGCACCTTAGGCGTGCGGGCATCGTCGAAATTGACCACATAGCACCAATCGAAGAGTTGGTGATGCCCGTTGGGGTCATATCTGTCCAGGTAACGCATTACCATAGTACGTTTACCCAGACCATTTCGGCCGATGGCGTAGATGTTATAGCCCTTATCTTTCATCGACATGGCAAATTCTACCGCCTGTTGGGCGCGTTCCTGGCCGACAATTTCGTTGAGCGGCGTCAGCTGTTTAGTCGATTTAATGCTGGGATCGAGTAGGGCAAGTGTAGAAGAACGATAAAGCTTGTCACTGGCAAGAGGAGAAATGGACATAGGCGAGTGCCCTCATATGACAAATGTTAACCCCAGTGTAGGCAGCTCATTTTTCAATTTACAATCATTTTTTATGTTGAAAGAGGTATTTAGGCGCGCCAATTGATTTGTTCGCTCAATATATGTACAAATCGTTAACGCTTTCGAAGTAAAGCGGCTCAAGATGATTATTTTGACGATTCAGGACCACAAAAACGGTCCGATAAACCCCGCAGCGCCGAGATAACTTGTTAATATAGCACTCGTAGTTAACACAACTATACTCTTGTTAGGTACAGGGAACGTCAATTTAAACAAGAAGAGACCCTAAATATGCCGTATGATGCGCCCAATCTACACCCAGATCTGCTCCAATGTCTGGCCAGTGACAGCTATCTGTTGCAACTGACATTGGATACCTTGCCTGTGCCTATCTTCTATAAAGATAAGGCAGGCGTCTATCTGGGCTGCAACAAGGCATTTGAATCCTTCATTAAACTCACCCGGGACGAATTAATTGGTAAGAGCGTCTATGAGCTGTTCGACGAGGAGCTCGCCGAAGTCTACCAACGCGCCGATCAGGCGTTATTCGACAATCCTGGCGTGCAGATCTATGAGAAACAGATAAAGACCCGTGAAGGTGATTCTGTCTTTGTGCGTTTTCATAAGACAAGTTTTAACGACAATCGTGGTGAGGTGGCCGGCCTAATCGGTGTAATATTCGATATCACAGAGTTAAAGGCGCTGGAAGCCCAACTGACACACCATGCAATTTATGACGATCTCACGCAGTTTTATAACCGCCGCGAGGGTATCGCCATTGGCGAGCGCCTATATCACGCCTGTAGTCAGCAGCAGGGAGAACTGGGCGTCATCCTTATCGATGTCGATTATTTCAAGTTGATCAACGACACCTACGGCCACATGGTCGGCGATGATGCGCTGCGCCATATTGCGGCGACCTTAAAGCAACAGCAGGATCCCGAAGATGTGCTGATGCGTTGGGGCGGCGAAGAGTTTGTCGTCTTGGTTAATCGTACCTTTGGCACAGGCCAAGACTTCGAGACTTATCTTGAGGCCCGTGCACAGGTCTATTGTGATGCCATAAGACAAAATCGTTTTCAGATAGGTGATGACGCGCTGCAGATCACTTTTAGCTGTGGCCTAAGCTCATTTGAGCCGGGTAAGAGCCTGACGCAGATGCTACACGATGCAGACGCTGCGCTTTACAGGGCAAAGGATGCTGGTCGCGATAATGTAAGCTGGTAGCTGGCTGACTTGGTTGGTTGTAATTTTAAAGTAAGAGTTGCTAACGTTGTTTCAGGCTAATACTCGTACTGTCCCATTTAAGCGTCTCATGGCTTGTAAATCCTACGACGCTAACTTAAGAGTCTCTTGGTAATACCTATATATTGTTAACACCTATATTTTGGCAAAACGGATAATTTGACGTTTTCAGCCTGCCCAGGCTGTCACGCTTATTTAATTTTCTCATAAGATTCAGCTTCTTAACTGCAATTGTTTGTCTGACTCCTATTTTATCTTTGAGCGAATATGTCATTTTAGGCAATCAATAAATCACTTTGTGCAAACCCATCTCTGCTGTGATTCCTATACTGAATCGTAAGTCGGGAGGGCAGATACTTGAAGGTAATTTCTCTCCTGCTACCGATAACGAGTACGGAGTAAAGCAGATGAACCGAGTTACCTTTCCAAATACCAATGGCCTAGATATCACCCTAGCTGGGCTGATCAACTTTCCTGCCGATTTCGATGAAAGCAAAACCTACCCAGCGATCGTCGTTTCTCATCCTGGCGGCGGTGTAAAAGAACAGACTGCGGGCACTTACGCTAAGAAACTGGCCGAAAACGGTTTTATCGCTATCGCATATGATGCTTCTTACCAGGGCGAAAGCACAGGTGAGCCTCGTCAGCTGGAAAACCCACATGTGCGCACCGAAGATGTTAGCGCTGTGATTGATTACCTTACAACGCTGAACTATGTAGATAACGATCGCATCGGAGCCATGGGCATCTGTGCGGGCGCAGGCTACACAGCCAATGCCGCGATAAACGATCGCCGCATTAAAGCGGTCGGTACCGTGAGTATGGTTAATATCGGTCAGATGTTCCGCAACGGCTGGGATAACAGTGTTAAGGATAGCGATGCTCTGCCATACATAGAGGCAGGCTCTGGTGCCAGAACTTCAGATGCTAGCGGCGCAGAAATCGCCACCATTCCAATGGCACCGTTAAAAGAAGAAGACGCACCTAACGAAGAACTGCGCCAAGCGTGGGAATACTACCACACCGATCGCGCAGCTTATTGCACTGCGCCGGGCTTTGCGACAGCACGCAGTCTGACGCAAATCATTACCTACGATGCCTTCTTCAAGGCAGAGGCGTTTTTGACTCAACCCCTGCTTACCGTTGTCGGTAGTGATGCCGGCAGTAAGTGGATGAGTGATGACTTGATGGCGCGCGCTGCCAGTAGCGACAAACAAATGTATGTCGTTGACGGCGCAAATCACATGGATCTCTATGACGGTGAGTCCCCAATTGCCGAAGCTATCGGTGTGCTAGCACCATTCTTCCAGCGCACGCTGTAACCACGCGCCAAAGTATTAAAATAGAAAGGCTTAGTGCTACTGGGCCTTTCTATCAGATAAGGTTTTAATTATGAACATCCAAAAAGTGACATTCAGAAATGCAGATATGGCCTGGGATATGGCGGCGCTAATTCTGTTGCCGGAAGGCTTTGACGAGTCAAAACGCTACCCAACTATGGTCAGTGTCCATCCATTTGGTAGCTGTAAAGAGCAAACATCCAGTGCCGTGTACGGTAAAGCGCTGGCTGAGCTGGGGTACGTGGTGATCGCTTTTGACGCCAGTTTTCAGGGCGAATCTGGCGGATCACCACGCTACGTCGAAGACCCAAGCCAACGGGTCGAAGACATCAGCCGTGTGATCGACTATGCGGTTAGTTTACCTTATGTCGACGAAGACAGAATCGGTGGTCTTGGTATCTGTGGTGGCGGCGCTTATATCTTCAACTCCGCTCTGACAGAAAAGCGTTTGAAGGCGGTTGTTGGTATCACCCCGGTAAATTTAGGACGCCTATTCCGAGAAGGATTCAGCCAGTACAATCCAATCGGAGCTCTAGAAGCTATGGCCACCCAGCGTACTGCTGAAGCGAGGGGTGAGAAGCTACAGGTCAATGAGCTTCTGCCGCCGACTCCTGAGTTTGCAAAACAAAATGGAATGACCGAACGCGACCTGTTCGAAGCCACAGATTACTATAAAACACCTAGAGGGCAAGCCGAGGGCGGGGCAACGCGTATGTTGTTCTCTCATGCGCAAAAAACGCTGAGTTGGGATGCTTTTGGTTTTGTAGAAACCCTGATGACGCAGCCAATGATGGCTGTTGTCGGTCAAAAAGTCGGTGCATTTGGCGCGTATCGTGACGGACACGAGATCTATGGCCGCTCTATTATGTCCAAAGACCGCCAGTTGGTCGAATTGCAAGATTGGTCCCACTACGATCTGTATGACCATCCGCAAGCGGTGAGTCTGGCAATGGAGAAAATTGGTCCTTTCCTTAGCCAACACCTCTAACCAACACTTCTAACAAAAAAGGTGAACGTGTCCTGGACACTGCCGAGGGAACGTTCTCTTTTTACAAGGCAGCAGGTTTCGCGCTAAGGCATTTTGGCTTTAGCGACAATTGGCCAAAAGAAACAAAGGAAGCAACTATGGGTCGTTGGATATTGATTGGTTTGCTGATCGTGCTCGCATTAGTAACACTAATAGCCTTGGTCGTGACGCGGATTGAAAACGCCCAGTACGCGAAAAATAGATCGCATCTGTCCAGCACACGGACCGGTCGTGTGGCCAAGGTCAATACGGCTATTGTGGTGTTCTCCCGCTCTGGCAATACTGGCGTCCTGGCGGACCATATTGCGCAGCAAACCGCGGGGCATGTGTATGAGATCACGGCCGAGAGTTACCAACTTGGCATCCCGGGCTGGATTAACGCGCTGAAAGACGCGGGAAGCAATGTCGCCGACATTTCGCCATCGAACATTGAGCTCGAGCCTTATGATACTGTCTATTTAGGTTCGCCTATCTGGCTCTATAGCCCGGCACCACCGATTTGGCAGTTTGTCAAAGACAAAGATTTTACAGGCAAAAACGTCGTGTTATTTAATACCTTCAACAGCAAGTTTAAGCAGCAATACATTGATGATTTTGCTAAATTGGTTTTTGCTAAAGGCGCCAAATCATTCAAGCACAGGTACGTAAAACGAGGACGTATGGGCGACCAAATTTCACAGCAGCAGATGCTGAAAGAATTTGACGCGCAATCTAACGAGGTCAAGCAAGTAGGGCATGTCTATGTTAATCACTAGCGGTAACAGCATGATTCAATCTCTAGCAGATAAAGCATTTGCTTACGGGAGAAGGGAAGGTGACCATGACACCAGCATCCCTGACCTGATGCTTCACATCAGAAACAACCCGACCGAGCCACTGCACTGTATCTATACTTTGAGTCTGTCGCTTATCTTGCAAGGCAGTAAACAAGTCGCTATCGACGACCGTTTGCGCGTCTGTAACGCAGGACAATCTATGCTCACAACATTTGATTTGCCTGTCATTTCCCATGTAACTGAAGCGACAAGGCATCATCCGTTTATCGGCTTAGTCTTGAAGTTGGACTATGGATTAATTGCCCAGACTTGCACTGAACTTAATCTGGAAAGACCATCCAAAGATCTTAGATATCAAGCCATTTCTACCCAAGATATCGATACTGGATTGTGTGATGCGATGAGCCGTTTGCTGGGGTTACATCAGACACCTGAATATATCGAAAGCTTGGCGCAACTGTATAAAAAGGAAATCGTTATTCGATTGCTCCATGGCCCACATGGAATGCACTTGCGACATTTGGCGTCGGTTGGCTCGCCGAGCAGGCAAATCGTACAGATAGTGGCTTGGATGAAGCAGAATTTCGCTCAAGCGATAGGCATCAATGAATTAGCTGACAAAGCCCATATGAGTGCATCAGCCTTTCGGCAACACTTTAAAGCATTGACGGGTAGCAGCCCATTGCAATATCTCAAGCATCTGCGCTTACAGGAAGCGAGGGACCAGATGCTGTTAAATGGTTTAGATGCCAGCCAAGCAAGCGGAGTCGTTGGCTATGAAAGCCCATCTCAATTTAGCCGTGAATACAGTCGGCTATTTGGGCTTCCTCCACAAAAGGATATCCAGCGATTACGTCAGGCGTAATGAATAATGCTGTGTTCCTAGAGTGGTACGCGACATTGCGGCGGGTAACTTGTATCGGAAAAAAGTCGTCTGCAGGCTTATAACAACCTCCATGGAAATGTTCACTTAAACTCAGAATCTGAGCGAATTAAATCCCAACCAAATCATCAAGCTTTCTTACTGTGTCGCAGCAGCCTTGCTAGCGTAAATCCTAAATGTCTAACACAGCAATCGTGTGACGCGCTGTAGCAGAGTGGTGGATTATTGAATTAGTTATGCGGTGAACGAGATTCTCAGTTTGAATGAAAATGCCCATTTTCCCGGAAATCAATTAACCCTACACATCTTATTTAACATAATATACATTGTGCGCATGATTATATATCTAAGACTGTGGTGGAGAGTGAGCCAGATATCAATCTTACAAAGACTAGCCTATATGCCATTTCTACTTTCACTTTTAATTTTGCCTTATCGGCTTATAGCTTGAAAGCTATCTGTCTCGAATACGCCCAATAGAATGAACTCATTGAATAATACTAAGTCCTTTATCTTTCTTTTATCAGTGCTACCTCTTTTTATGGCAACAGAGATTCAGCTCTTTTGGCTGAGTTACAGTTGCTACAGTATCGCTATACTTTTTCATACAGAGCGAACTTACTAAGACTGGCATCTCAACAAGTGCTCCGAGTCGATACTTTAATTCAGCTACTGGCCTTTAGGCATTCCGTTAAAGAATTATCTTAGCTATTCTAAAGTCCTTAATGGTATCTATCGCATTGAGATATTCTTTCTGTGGAGCATTCTAATCAGCATCCAGGGTTTTACTTGCCATGGATTGCTCAATCATTAGGCGTCGCTACGTGAAATCTGGCGGGTAATCCCCTTGTCTAAGTCATTTCATGCACGTAGCGACGCGTGTATTTTGTTTCAGGTTTTCCCTGGGTCAGTTATGCGTTAAATAACGATAGAAGTTTGCGAACTACTAGAGCTAGTGCAGACATAGCCTTCAATTAGCAAGCACTTGGAAAGCTAAAGTTAGTTTAGATGCTTTTAGTGTTACGGGTGTTAGTTAGGTACCAACCAGGCTTGCCGGTTTGATCGTTTCGGTGCGTTACTTTGAATGCATTAATGGAATGCCTGACATTTAGATGTTTAAACTGAGTGCTTTTAAAAGAGTAATGCGAAACTCACTGTATGACTAACTTAACTGCGTTTCAGAGTCTGGCTAACAATCCGCACTAATCAAATGTCTCAGATCTAGATTCGCAGAAGCAAACGTTCAAAAGTAACCTAAGTAACTTAAACCTCATGATATTGAGAATTGTTATATAGAATGAGTGATCCTAGCTAGAGGAACAGTTAAAACAAACTTTTAGTCAGATGCCGATAATGATACTTATCGGCATTAAGCGATTTGAAAAATGGCACGCCATTTTTATAGTTAACAGAATGGCTAAAATTTACACGCCCGGTCATCATAATATTTGTAGATTTGCAGAAACCTTTAGTTAAGCATTAACTAAAGCGTCATATGAGTGACATGGAATCGCAAAACAGCCTGTTTAAACTATTATCGTCAACTCAAATTAGAGCCCTGTCTATTAAGTCTTTTCTTGTTGAGATACTTAAGCGATGCGACCGCTTTAGGCTCCCTACCCGTGTCTTCCCGGACACGGGCTTTTTTGATCATTCGATGCCGGCTAATCTATCCATAGGCTTATTGGCTGCACTCTGATGCCTTTCGGCCTGAGATGTGTGCAGATACTGAGATGTAGTATCGATGCTCTCATGCCCTGCATCAGCCTGAACATGGGATAAAGGCCGACCATTGAGATTAATGTCATGGGTGATCCCGGTATGACGGATGCTATGCACTGTCAGTTTTCGCATTACCTCTGCATCTTCCATAAGACCGTCTGCTGCAGCCTTGTCTGCGGCGTGATTGATCAGCGACTGTACCGCCTCCCTCACCTGGCGAATGCCCAGATTTGCGTCGACCAATCCCGCTTCACGTCCTCGCCCAGCGGCCCTATGGCGCACGAAAATTGGCGTCTGTTCCTGATAGCCGGGTAAAGGTGATAGCCCCAAATGTTGCCGGTACTGTTTGAGTGCCTCTATTAATGCATTGGACAAGGGGATTTGTCGCTGCTTGCCCCCTTTACTCTTGGGAATATGAAAACGCCAGATCCCTGTCTGTTTGTCTTGCTTAAATTGTCCCATGATAGGGCTGTAACCGGTTCGCGCACTCACATCAGATACACGCAAATAACAACCGTAAATCAACTTGATAAGGAACAAACTGCGTTGATGGATGTCAGGTTCCGCGATGGCAAGCTGTTCGACACTTGAGATCACGTAGGACCATTGCAATTCGGTAAAGGCGAGTCCACTGCCCTCCTCTTCACTCATGGCAAACTTTCGCTTATGGGCAAACTTTGAATGGTTCATCCAGGCCTGAGCCGGGTTGCGCTCACAGTAATCTTCCGCCATCAAGAAGCCATAGAATGAGGAGAGTATCGCCATCTTAGTCTTGAGGGCATTATCGCTAAGGCGATACTCTTCCCCTCGTTTTCCAACAAAGGGTCGCCATAACGGATTGGGTACGCGCTGCTGACTCGCCTTGTCGAGTTTAAACTGGGCAACGTTAAATTGACCGATTAACGCTTTTGGTGGCGACTGACAGTAGGCCACGAATTTATCCATGTCACGCCTACTTATCTGCCCTGGCGACTGCTGCACCACATCGAAACACCAATGTAGAAAACAGGTGATTTCGCTACGAAAACTCTTATAACTGTTCTCATTTTCCCTCTGGGCGAACAGTAGATCGGACGCCAACTCATAAACCAAACCTGCATCTTCGACGCTATTCATGGCTATCGCCGTAATGTGCTGATTGATGATGGGATTGCCGGCTTCGATATAGTCAATCGATTCAAATAGAGGTAAGGCGTGCAAGAGTCGACTCCATTAAAAAAGCGCTATGGGATGCCCTACGCACTATAGCAACAAAAGCGGGAAAATATTCAATAAAATTGGTACGTTAGATCAGTATTTGATCGGTTAGATTAAAGAGCGCTTGCTCAGTAAACACCAGTATATGTTTTCCGCCCTTATGTTCGCCGCCCTGCTATCGTCACGCGATACGCAACAAAGAGGGCTAACTGCCTCATTTAATCTGCAATTTCAATTTGTCACCTTCTAAATTCTCCAGCTAAATGCCACGTGAGTTACTACACTAATAAATAAGGTCAATTTAGTTCACCTAAGAGGGGTACGGATGCTAATTGATATGGCGAAAAAGAGTCCACTGTTCTCAGGTAAGAAGAAAGCAGCCGAAACAGAAACAGGACCGGCCTGGCGCATACTGATCGTCGACGATGAGCCCGATGTACACACAGTAACAAAACTCGCACTGTCGCGGTTTAAACTAGATAACCGCGGCATAGAGTTTATTAATGCCTATAGCGGCGAAGAAGCAAAGCGGGTGTTACAAGATGAAAAAGACGTGGCCATGGCGTTTATCGACGTGGTCATGGAGAGCGATCACGCCGGTCTTGAGCTGGTCAAGTGGATCCGTGAAGAGCATAACGACCGCAGCATCAGATTAATCCTGCGTACCGGTCAGCCGGGACAAGCGCCCGAAGAAGATGTGATCGTCAATTACGACATCAACGATTACAAGGCAAAGGCTGAATTGGATTCACGTAAGCTGATCACTAGCGTCTACTCGGCGCTGAGAAGTTACCGCGATATCATGGAGATCGAGGCGGCAAAACAGACACAGATCCGCTACAGAGAGGGGCTAGAGCGTGTCGTCAAGGCGACCTCAGGCCTGTTTGAACTCAGAACTCTGTATCATTTTGCCGACGGCCTGCTGACTCAGGTCGCCAACCTGCTTAACCTCAACAACGAGACCTTGCTGCTAACCTGCAATGCCATCGATGCGATGAGCAGGGATTTAAGTACCGACAAACTCCATATCCTGGCCGGTACAGGCCAATTTGCCAGTCACCATGAACAAGCCATCCCCGAGCCCATCGAGAAGTTGCTTAAACGGGCACTACAGGAACAGACATGTCTGTATGAAGACAACCTGTTTGTGGGTTACTTCCCAGCAAAGAGTGGTTGGATCAACCTGTTGTATATGGACAACATACATGCCATCGGCGATCTGGATAAGAAGCTTATCGATATCTTTGCCATCAATGTTGGCGTCGCCTTCGAGAACCTGCTGCTGAACAAAGAGCTAGAAGATACCCAGTCAGAATTGATCTTCCGCCTAGGCGATGTTGTCGAGAGCCGCTCGAAGGAAGCCGCCAACCATGTTAAGCGTATGGCCGAGTACTGTTATATCCTGGCAAAATTGGCCGGGCTCGATGATCAACAGGCCGATCTCATCAAACACGCATCGCCCATGCACGACATAGGTAAGATTGCGACGCCGGATGCCGTGCTGTTAAAGCCGGGGAAACTAAATGATGAAGAGTGGCAGATCATGCGCCAGCACCCCGCCATCGGTCACCAGATCCTGGGCAACTCAGAGCGCCCTATTCTCAACGCTGCCGCCATCATCGCCTTGCAACATCATGAGAAGTACGATGGCAGTGGTTATCCTGATGGCTTAAAAGGCGATGAGATTCATATCTTTGCGCGCATTGTCGCTATCGCAGATGTGTTCGATGCGCTCTCCCACGAGCGCTGCTATAAACCGGCCTGGCCGTTGGATGAAGTGATAGCCGAGATCGCAAAAGGTGCGGGTTCCCACTTCGATCCCGATCTCACCTCGCTCTTTATCGATAACATAGAACGCTTCAATAAGGTGCGACTAGCCCTAACTGATAGCAATTAAAAATAGCGATTAAGCTTAAGCAATCAGCGGTCGCCGTAAGCGGGTTTTATTGATCTAGTGAGTTGTGTCTATTTTTTGAGTCTAAATATTTGAGTCGAGTGGTTTAGATGAAGCTAGCTGCCTAAAAGGCTCTTTCCTTACAAGGCAGCTTGAGTCGATTAGCACAGCTTTTAGCCATTCTTAGCCGGATTATCGGCCAAAAAATCGTACATAATGGTCTTAGATTGACCGCCTATCTCGAAGCTGGCGATAAGACGCCACACCATATAATTGCTACTGCAAGAACCGTATATTAGCGTTCCTTGATAGGTGTTTTTGCCAGTTTCACTTAAAATGAGTGGAATAACCCCCATAAACATATCTCTACCCTCTACACGAACCTGGAGGTTTTTCAGTGGTTCACTACTGGTCAAGGTCACCGTTAACGGCTCCTCGCTAGGGGTGTTTTCAGGTGAAATCGCTAATGAAATAAGCGTTTCACCGAGTTTTTTATCGCAGGTTTTTTTATGAAAATCGCATAGACTCGGGTCTATTTCAAAGGCGGTTTCGTTAGCCGCTTTTACATCTTGTTTAGGGGCTTTTGGCGCTTTTTCGCAGCCCGTTAACAGGGGCATTAAAAATAGGCTTGCAGTCAGCGTAATTAGGGAGATTTGTCGATTCAGTAGCACAATTATTAACCTTTTGAATCATAGTGTTTACATTCTATCCAGGTAGTTTGATCTGGATCAATATCCTAGGCCGCATAATTCCTATCTTTTTTGATATTGCTCAAGTATCATTGCGTTACTCGGCATTAATTTGCGTTAATGTTGCGTGACACATTGACACAATCTTGTTTGTTTCGTAGGGAAACAGGCCTTTGATGTCATTTTACCGGGTAAAGTGCCGCTTTACTCAAACAATAAGTATAAGTAATAAGCAGTGGAAGCAATATGATGAACCATTCCCAGCCTCAAGGCGCTGATTACAATTACACTGTTGTCCGCCAATTTGCCCTCACCACAGTTTTGTGGGGCATTATCGGTATGACAGTAGGTGTATTGATCGCGGCCCAGTTAATCTGGCCACAACTTAACTTCGAAACTCCATGGCTAACGTACAGTCGTCTAAGACCTCTGCACACCAACGCCGTGATTTTCGCGTTTGGTACTTCAGCGTTATTTGCAACATCCTATTATATCGTCCAGCGTACCTGCCAAACCCGCCTATTTGCACCTAAATTAGCTGCATTTACCTTCTGGGGATGGCAAGCCATTATTCTTTCAGCCGTTATTACTCTGCCGCTTGGTCTAACCAGCAGTAAAGAATACGCTGAACTTGAATGGCCTATCGACATCGCTATTACCATAGTGTGGGTAGCCTATGCCGTTGTGTTCTTTGGCACAATCGTGAAACGAACCACGTCACACATCTATGTGGCAAACTGGTTCTTCGGCGCCTTCATCATCACGGTTGCAGTTCTGCACATCGTGAACTCTATGGCAGTACCTGTCAGCCTGTTCAAGTCATACTCATTATACTCTGGCGCCGTCGATGCCATGGTGCAATGGTGGTATGGCCACAACGCCGTTGGCTTCCTACTGACCGCCGGTTTCCTAGGTATGATGTACTACTTCGTACCTAAGCAAGCAGGTCGTCCTGTTTATTCTTACCGTCTGTCTATCGTTCACTTCTGGGCGTTGATTGCACTGTACATCTGGGCGGGTCCTCACCACCTGCACTACACAGCGCTACCAGACTGGACACAGTCACTGGGTATGGTGATGTCTCTGATCCTGTTCGCACCTTCTTGGGGCGGTATGATCAACGGTATCATGACCCTGTCAGGCGCTTGGCATAAGCTAAGAACTGACCCTGTTCTACGTTTCTTGATCGTTTCTCTGTCTTTCTATGGTATGTCGACCTTCGAAGGTCCAATGATGGCCATTAAGACAGTTAACGCATTGTCTCACTACACCGATTGGACCATAGGTCACGTTCACTCAGGCGCACTTGGCTGGGTGGCTATGGTATCTATCGGTTCGCTATACCACCTGATCCCTGCTATCTACGGTCACGGTCGTATGTACAGCACACAACTGATTAACGTTCACTTCTGGTTAGCGACTATCGGTACTGTACTTTACATCGTTTCAATGTGGATCTCGGGTGTTATGCAAGGTCTGATGTGGCGTGCAGTGAACTCTGACGGCACCCTAACCTACAGCTTCGTTGAAGGTCTGGAAGCATCATACCCATTCTACTTTGTTCGCTTCTTAGGCGGCCTGTTCTTCGTCACTGGTATGCTGCTAATGGCATACAACGTGGTTAAGACAGTAAAAGCGCCAAAAGAATCTTTGCCAGCGCTGGCTGAAGCATAAGGAGTAGATTTGATGAAATTTAATCATGAGATAGTCGAGAAAAACATCGGTCTGCTGGGTATCTTTACCGTAATTGCTATCAGTATTGGTGGCCTGGTACAGATCACTCCCCTGCTTTTCCAAAAAGACACTACTGAGCCAGTAAACGGACTACGTCCATACTCGGCACTTGAGCTCGAAGGTCGTGACATCTACATCCGTGAAGGTTGTGTTGGTTGTCACAGCCAGATGATTCGTCCGCTACGTGCTGAAACTGAGCGTTACGGTCACTACTCTGTTGCCGGTGAATCAGTTTGGGATCACCCATTCCTATGGGGTTCTAAGCGTACTGGTCCAGACTTGGCCCGTGTTGGCGGTCGTTACAGCGACAAGTGGCATGAAGTTCACCTACTTGATCCTCGCGCAGTAGTACCACAATCAAACATGCCTGCCTTCCCTTGGTTGGCCGAGAACGTCCTAGATGGCGAGCTAACGGCTAAGAAGATGGAAGTGTTCCGTGGTTTCGGCGTGCCTTACTCTCAAGATGATATCGACAACGCTAAGAAAGCGGTTGAAGGTAAGACTGAGATGCAGGCACTAATTGCATACCTGCAGTCGCTAGGTCACGCACTGAAATAAATTGGAGGCATAAATATGGATTACGGCACAGTACAAGGGATTATTACCATTGTTGTCATGGTGACGTTTGTCGGTATTTTTGCATGGGCTTATAGCGGTCGCCGTAAAGCGCAGTTTGACGAGGCCGCTAACCTTGTTTTCTCAGATGATGAGAAGCACAAGGACTCAGGAGAACATAAGTGATGATGAGTAGCTTCTGGAGTATTTGGATTACCGTACTCACAATTGTGGTAATCGCAGGATGTTTCATCCTACTGTTTGTTGTCTCTAAAAACACCACAGGTGTTGAAGAAGGCAAATCAATGGGTCACAGCTTTGATGGCATTGAAGAGATCAATAACCCGCTGCCTAAGTGGTGGAGTTATATGTTCTACATCACCATCATCTTCGGTGTGGTCTATCTGGCAGCCTACCCAGGTCTTGGTAACTATAAAGGTTTCCTAGGCTGGTCAAGCTCGAACCAAAGCATTGGTACCGACAAAGGTATCAAGGAAGATTCTGCCGCTGCCGTTGAACTGGCTGCAAATGAACATCGCTGGGTTCAGTATGACCAAGAGGTTGAGAAAGCCAATGCTAAGTACAGCCCGATCTTCGCGGCTTATCTGGCAACACCGCTCGAAGAGCTAGTGAAGAACGAAGAAGCCCTGAAAGTGGGTGGTCGTCTGTTCCTACAAAACTGTGCTCAGTGCCACGGTAGTGACGCGCGCGGTAGCAAGGGCTTCCCTAACCTGACTGACGGTGATTGGTTATATGGCGGCGATCTTGCCACCATCAAGACCACTATCATGAACGGTCGCAACGGCATGATGCCACCAAAAGGCGGTCTACCTATCGAAGACAGCGAGCTGAAAGGCCTGGCTGAATACGTAGTTAAACTGTCTGGTCGCGACCACGATGAAGCCTTGGCCGCTCAAGGTCAGGCATCATTCATGAAAGGTTGTTTCGCCTGTCATGGTATGGACGGTACTGGTAACAAGTTCATGGGTGCACCTAACCTCACCGACAATACCTGGTTGTACGGCGGTAGTCGTGGTGTGATCCAAGAGAGCATTAAGAACGGCCGTTCTGGTGTAATGCCTGCTTGGAAAGATGTCTTGGGCGAAGAGAAAGTTCACGTCATCGCAGCCTATGTTTATAGCTTGTCAAACAAGTAATTACATATAAGTAACACCAAGGCCTCGAAACAGATCGAGGCCTTTTTTTTAAGTGCTATCACTGCCTTTTAACGGTAAGATATGGCCAACAAAAATAACAGGTAGTATCCATGAATAAACCACAAGCTTGGTATAAACAGTTTTGGCCTTGGTTTCTGATTATTTTGCCGCTGTGTGCCGTATTTGCCAGTGTGAATTTGATGTTGCTCGCAGTCGAAAATAAAGACTCCTTAGTATCGGAAGACTATTACAAAGACGGCAAGGCCATTAACATGGACCTGCGTAAGATTAAACACGCCAAGCAACTTGGCTTGCAGTTTGAGTTGCATCTGACCCAAGATGAACTCACCCTCACCCAGCATGGCGGTGAGCCCTATACAGCTGCGCTCAACGTATCCTTCTATCATCCAACGCTACAAGAGAAAGATTTCGCCGAGGTTGCCACCGCTGACGGTAATCAGGTTTACCATATTGCGCTCAACTCGCCACTTCAGGGCAGCTGGGAAGTCAGACTGGAAGGGTTTGATGGCACATGGCGCATCCAGAAACGTCTCGAGCTAAAAGATAATCAACAATACTGGTTAAATTAATCTTTTATGGATGCGTTAAACTGCTTTCATTGCGGCGAGCCGGTAACCACCGGCCGCCAATTCGAGACCCTTATCGACAATGTCCCTCAGCCCATGTGTTGCCCCGGATGCCAGGCGGTATCTGCCGCCATCATAGAGGCGGGACTGACCAACTATTATAAGTATCGCACCGAGCCAGGCAGCAAGCAGACGGCGCTGGTGCCCGAAGCCCTTAACGCCTTTTCCGCCTTCGATCTTAAAGAGGTGCAGCAGGACTTTGTGCATCAAGACGTGCATAAAGACAAACAGAGTGCCAGCACCTCTCTAACCATAGATGGCATTACCTGCGCGGCCTGCGCCTGGTTGATCGAACATAAGCTTCAGCATCTCGACGGCATCAACAAGATAGCAGTCAACACCACCACAGAGCGGGCTCAGGTCAGCTGGAATCCGGAAAAACTCAAACTGTCAGAGATCCTGGCACAGATCAGCCGTATCGGCTATCAAGCCGCTCCCTATCAGGTGGATGACGAAGAGATCCAGAGCAAGAAGAACAGTCGTAAGTTCCTGCTCAGACTCGGCCTGGCAGGCTTTGCCACCATGCAGGTGATGATGTTTGCCCTGGCGCTCTACTCTGATTACTTTACCGATCTCGACGTGGAGTTCAGGGACTATTTTCGCTGGGTCAGCATGATCTTCGCAGCGCCCGTGGTCTTCTATTCGGCGCAGCCCTTCTATTTTAGCGCCGTGCGCGCCATGTTATCCGGCCGGCTCAACATGGACGTGTCTGTGTCCATCGCCATCTGCGGCGCCTATATCGCCAGCTGTATCGCTACGGTATCTGGCCAGGGCGAAGTCTATTTCGAATCCGTCAGCATGTTTACCTTCTTCCTGCTGCTGGGACGCTATTTCGAGCAAAATGCGCGGCAGAAGGCCTCGATTAGCTCCAATAACCTGCACAAATTGATCCCGCTCACCGCCAACTTGCTCGATAAAGATGGCATCCAGACCGAAGTCCCCGCTAAGCGTCTCAAGGTTGGTGACCTCATTATGGTTAAGCCCGGTGAGGTGATCGCCGCCGATGGCGATATCATCGAGGGGATGAGCAGCGTCAATGAGGCCATGCTTACTGGCGAGCAGATGCCGGTGACCAAGAATATCACCAGCCAGGTGTATGCGGGCACCATCAACGTGGATCACCCGATAAAGGTGCAAGTCACCGCGACCGGGCAAGACCAATTGGTCGCCGAAATCATTCGCCTGCAAGAGGCGGCATCGAACAACAAGCCAAAGGTGGCGCTCTACGTCGATACTATCTCCAACTATTTCACCTGGACCATCTTAGTGGTTGCCGCCCTCACCTATCTGGTATGGAAGCACTATTGGCCGGATGATGCCTTTTGGGTCACGCTTTCCGTCTTGGTCGCTACCTGCCCCTGCGCCCTGGCATTGGCGACACCGACTGCGGTGACCTGCGCTACCGGCCTCTTTACCAGGCTTGGGGTGGTTGCTCGCCGCCCGGGTGTGTTTGAGAAACTACCCAAAGTCGATCAGGTGGTGTTTGATAAGACGGGCACTCTCACCTGCGGCAGCCTCACGCTGCGCGAGACTAAGAAATTTACTCAGCGTTTTAACCAAGATGCCTCTCTCGATGTGCTGGCCATCGCCGCCGCCATGGAGTCGCATTCGATTCATCCCATCGCTAAAGCGTTTGCGCCTTACTACCAGACTGGCTATCGCTTGGATGAGAGTCAGTATGTCGCCGGTGCGGGCGTGCAGGCTAAGGTCAATGGCACCCGCTATTTCCTCGGCAGCGCGGATTTTATTCGCCAAAACACAGGTCTTACCGCTATCGACGGCCAGCACAGCGTCTATCTTGCCGATAACGATGCGCTACTTGCCGGCTTTACCCTGAGCGATACGGAGCGAGAAGATGCTAAGGCAACTCTGGCAACCCTCAAAGAGATGGGCTTTGCCACCTGTATCGCTAGTGGTGATACCAGTGAACACGTAGAGCAAGTTGCCAAAGAAGTTGGCATAGAAAACTTACACAAAGGCCTCAAGCCTCAAGATAAACTTAAACTTATCAATCAGCTAAAAGATGAAGGTAAGCAGGTTGTCATGTTCGGCGATGGTGTAAACGATGCGCCGGTTCTGGCAGGTGCCAATCTATCGGTAGCCATGGGCAGCGGCGCGGACATCGCCAAAAACAGCGCCGATCTTATCCTGCTCGGCGATCAACTATCCCGCTTTCCTCAGGCGGTTCGCATCGCCAAGATGACCGAGCAGATCATCAGACAAAACCTGATCTGGGCGCTTGGCTATAACCTGCTAATCATTCCTTTAGCGGTAACTGGACACGTGTTACCCTACATTGCCGCCATAGGTATGTCGGCCAGCTCATTAATTGTTGTCGCCAATAGCCTCAGACTACTAAAGGTTCGTTTATGAGTATTATCTATGTCTTGATCCCTATCGCCATGCTGTTCGTGCTGGTCGCCGTAGGCATCTTCTTCTGGGCGGTTAAATCTGAACAGTTTGACGATCTCGACAGGCAGAGCGTGTCTATCCTGTTCGATGACGACATCAAACAGAAGCCAAGTGAGTCCAGCGATGAGTCGACGCCGCGTTGATCGACTTTAGCATTACCGGCGCCTTCCTCGTCGGCCTGATGGGCGCAGGCCATTGCATAGGCATGTGTGGTGGCCTGGTGGGGGCCTTCTCCCAGCAGCTACCAAGAAAGGCCAGCGACAATATCCTGCTGAGTCAGCTGCAGTTTATCCTGAGTTATAACCTGGGCCGTATTCTCAGTTACACCCTGGCAGGTGCCCTAGTTGGCGGCTCGGCAAGCCTGCTCAGTACCCTCTTCAGTATTGATGCTTACCTGATTGGCATGCGGGTGTTTGCTGGTGTGATGATGATAGTCACCGGCCTCTATATCGCGCAGATCTGGTCTGGGGTGGTGCAGATTGAGCGCGTGGGGAAATTATTGTGGCGCTTCATCGGTCCTATTGCGAATAAGTTGTTACCGATAACAGATTTAAAACAAGCCTTTGCGGCAGGTCTACTATGGGGATGGCTGCCCTGTGGCTTGGTCTATAGCACACTTACCTGGGCGGTCGCGGCAAACTCGGCGCAGCAAGGGGCGATGATCATGGCCGCCTTCGGTCTAGGCACCCTGCCGGCGCTGGTCAGTGTCGGCATCGCCGCGCGCTACTTTGCCCAGCTAGTACAGGCACGAAAAGTAAGGCTTATCAGTGGCTTAATCTTAGTAAGCTTTGGCATACACACTTTGTATATTGCATTTGCGCAGCTAGGCTAGCTGTGACTATTAAATTAGTTTAACATAAGCCTAATTGTGAAATTCGAGAGAGATTATGACAGATAATATTAAAAGTCGTCGTTCGGCTGTACCCGGATGCGCCATTCATTGTCATGACTGCAGCATGGGTACTTTGTGTATCCCTTTCACGTTGAATAACAACGAGCTAGATCAGCTTGATGACATTATTGAACGTAAGAAACCGATACAAAAAGGCGAGCAAATATTTAAGTCTGGCGACTCGTTAAAATCTCTCTATGCGATTCGCTCGGGTACCATCAAGAGCTACACCATTACCGAACAGGGTGATGAGCAGATCACTGGCTTTCACCTAGCCGGTGACGTGATAGGTTTCGATGGCATTCACTCTCAGATCCACCAGAGTTTTGCCCAGGCACTAGAGACCTCTATGGTATGTGAAATTCCTTTCGATACCTTAGACGAACTCTCAGGCACCATGCCTAAGCTCAGACAGCAGATCATGCGTCTGATGAGCAACGAGATCCAAAGCGATCAAGAGATGATCTTGCTACTTAGTAAGAAGAACGCCGAGGAGCGTCTAGCGGCATTTATCAGTAATTTGGCCAGCCGTTTCGGCAGCCGTGGTTTCTCGCCCAAAGAGTTCCGCCTCACCATGACACGCGGTGATATTGGTAACTATCTTGGTTTAACCGTTGAAACCATCAGCCGTCTCCTGGGACGCTTCCAAAAAGCAGAATTGATCGAGGTAAAAGGAAAGTACATTACCATCGTCGATTTTGACTCGCTCAACAAGTTAGCCGGTAACAACAAGATAGGCCGCTAATTAGCCGATTTTCTGGGCAAATTTGATCTAAAACAAGGCAATTTGCCCTATATCGCTCATTATTTAAGTACCACCTCAGATAAAGGAAGAATCTATGAAGGACTATCATAAGATCCTTGTTGTAGTGGATCCAACAAGCGACAAGCAATCTGCCCTCGCCAGAGCCGTCGAACTAGCCTCTAAAAACCAAGCGTCAATCACCGTTTTTCTCTCTATTTTCGATTTTTCCTACGAGATGACCTCTATCCTGTCGGGTCATGAGCGTGAGGCCATGCGCCAAGGCGTGATTGCCCAGCGAAGAGCCTGGCTAGACGATATCCTCGCCGGCTACAAAGATAGCGGCGTTGCCATCGACAGCGAAGTGATCTGGCACAATCGCCCCTTCGAGAGCATCATCCTACACGCCATCGAAGGTAGCTATGATCTGATCGTTAAAGGCACCCACGAACACGACAAACTCAAGTCGGTGATCTTTACCCCGACCGATTGGCACCTGATGCGTAAAGCGCCGGTACCTGTGCTCTTGGTGAAAGAACATGACTGGCCAGTGGCCGGTAAGATCCTGTGCGCCATCAACGTGGCCTCGGAAGATGACGATCATCAAACCCTTAACGGTAAGATCATCGAACATGCTCTGGATCTGGCCAAGAAGTTCGATGCTCAGGTACATCTGGTGAATGGTTACCCTGGTACCCCAGTTAACCTGGCCATCGAGTTACCTGACTTTGACGCGCACACCTATAGCGAAACCATTCGCATGCAGCATGAGCAGCGCGTCTGTTACCTTGCCAGCAACTATGGTATCTCCAGTGACTTCTGCCATATCAAGGAAGGTCTGCCTGAGGATGTGATCCCTGAGCTTGCCGAGCAACTGGATGCCGAGCTGGTGATCTTAGGTACCGTAGGTCGCACCGGTTTCTCGGCGGCGCTAATCGGTAACACCGCTGAGCATGTGATCGACAGCATCAACTGCGACCTGCTGGCAATTAAGCCCGACGGCTATAAGTCACCGTTAGAAGAGGAATGATCGCCTTAGGCCATCTTCTTTAGCCCCATTTTTTAAGCTATACTACGCGCCCAGAATTTTACGATACTAGGCGCGTTTTTTATTATGTCTGAAGAAACCCTCTCAAAGAAACAGATAACTCGGCTAAACAAGCTACAAAAGCGCCTAAGGCGCGAAGTCGGTAGTGCCATCGCCGATTACAACATGATTGAAGAGGGCGACACCGTCATGTGCTGTCTTTCCGGCGGCAAAGACAGTTATGCCATGCTGGATATCCTGGTCAATCTGCAGCAGAGAGCGCCGGTTAACTTTAACCTGGTAGCCGTCAACCTGGATCAGAAACAGCCCGGTTTCCCAGAAGATATTCTGCCGGCTTACTTAGATAGCCTAAAGGTGCCTTACCATATCCTCGAGAAGGACACCTACTCTATCGTTAAAGATAAGATCCCCGAAGGCAAGACTACCTGCTCGCTCTGCAGTCGTCTGCGTCGTGGTACCTTGTACGGTTTTGCCCAGAAGATTGGCGCCACCAAGATTGCCCTGGGCCATCACAGAGACGACATCATAGAAACCATGTTCCTCAACATGTTCTACGCCGGTAAGCTCAAGGCGATGCCACCCAAGCTGCTCTCAGATGATGGCGCTAACGTAGTGATCCGTCCCCTCGCCTACAGCCGCGAGAAAGATATCGCCGAATATGCCGAGTTAAAGGCGTTTCCTATCATCCCTTGTAACCTATGCGGCTCACAGGAAAACCTTAAGCGTGCGGCGGTCAAAGAGATGCTCAAGAGCTGGGATAAGCAGTTCCCGGGCCGTATCGAAACTATCTTCACCGCGATGCAAAATACCAGCCCGTCACAGGGCGTCGACCGAGACCAGTTTGATTTCATCTCTTTGAAGCAAGATCCAGATGCACCGATGAAAGGTGATGTTGCCGAGTCGGACCTGCCGGCGTTCGATTTCCTCGACTTGGCCAACAGCGGTCATATCGATCTCGATGCAGCTAAACGCAGCAGTGACCTGCTCAAAATTGATGTGGTGAGCACCTATACGCCGTAGGCGCGTATCTCAGATATAAAAAAGCCCTCAAGTTGAGGGCTTTTTTATTATTCAGTCATCGCGACCAATGATGCGCTTAGATTAGGAGCTTTTCACCCAAGGACTGACCACCTTAGGCGTCTCGCTAAAACTTATATTAGTTAGCGCACTTATTTCATCACTTGCTAAGCGATAGATGCCGTCAACCTGCTGCGCCTTACCATCGATCGTCACTTGCGCCTTACCCGCAAACTCAAAGCTGACCCCGGCAATATCCTCGGCAAAATATTTCATCGGAAAGCCCTGCATCTGCTTGAGCAACTCATCCATCTGGGTTGCCAGCTCGCTAACTGCTGCCTGGCTATATTCGCTCGATGGTGACTTGGCGCGGATCTGCATGGCGACACCGCAACGGGTAGCATCATTTTTCATCTGCAGATTGATCAGGGCACGCTCGGACTTTAGGGTCTCATCGAACGGAATATACAGACGTTGGTCGTTGGAGATCGTCAGTGGATAATCGCGCTTCTCCGTGGTGATTGAGCCACTCTCGATAACACAGCCGTTCGCCTTAGGGACGGAAAAGGCGATATCGATAAGCGAATAGTTGCCTTTGTTCATCTGCTTCATTCTTTGATAGAAGCCCTGATATTCGAGAGAGATGGGCGTTGCCTGAACAACACTCGTTGCCAGAAGCAGGCAACTACACAGCAGGCCTTTGTTCATGATTTTCCACCAAAAATTGATTGTTATGACGTAGCATATCAAGCAGCTCTTCAACATAAGCTTCTTGACGCTCTGAGTAATTCATTAAGCCGTACACCAACTTCTCGGCGCTGACCGGTTGATTCTGCGCCCTTAAATCGGCGCGAATGGCGCGCAGCAGCGAATAAGCCGCATTCGAATTGAGGTTACGCATATAGGAGCCCACCGAGTCTTCGACGCTCTTAAAGACGGCCACCTCATGGCTTAGCCCTTCGCTTCGCGATTGCGGCACCAGACCGCAGCCCTTCTTAAAGCACCATTGGCCAAAGAAGTTCATCCCTTCTCTGGCAAAACGGCTACTGCCCCAACCTGTCTCGTTAGCCGCCTGAATGAGAACTAAGTCTTCGGGAATGGTATCGACCCGTGTTAATAGCTCATCCAGGGACTCCAGGGTAGCTGTGCGCATCGAATACTGGTATTTGCTCGCAAGCTGTAAGATACGATAGTCCTCGGCCTCGGACAGTGGCTGTTGGTTAGCTAGGTGAGCGCGAGATTGTTCCAGGAACTTGCGCTCATCGCTAATCACCGCATTGTGATGCCTGATAGCCGGGCGCAGGAAATCGAAGAAGGCCTGCTTTTTCATACCGACATCGCCGATCGCCTGAAAATCTGGGATGGCACTAAACTGACTGCGGTTTTTCAAAATCGTCCCCGGCGCTTGGTCTGGCTCGGTTTTGCGCTCAATCAAGAATAGCTTTACCGCCAATACCGCCAGCGCAACAATCCCTAGGGATAGTATCAACTTGTTGATGTGACCTGTTCTCAAATGCTTCGCTCTTATTATGAGTTCATGGGCGGCATTATATGTCATCTGCGCGATGAACAAAACCGCTATACCTAGGGGGGGAATTGGTTATAATGACCGGCAGGTAAATGGGGATTCAGGAAGGAAATACCCGAAATGCGCGATTGTGCCATCAATCAATATCAACATGTCGTCGCCATCGGCGGAGGCCACGGACTGGGCCGAGTCTTATCCTCTCTCTCATTTCTCGGCCCTAAACTGACGGGCATAGTCGCGACCACAGATAACGGTGGTTCTACCGGACGACTACGCCAGCAGCAAGACTGCATCGCCTGGGGCGATCTGCGTAATTGCCTGTCGCAACTCGCCAGCCGCCCTTCCGTCGGCTCACTACTGTTTGAATATCGATTCGGCGGTAACAGTGAACTTGCTAATCACAATCTGGGGAACCTGGTGCTGATGGCGCTGGACGACCTTTGTGTACGGCCGTTAGATGCGGTCAATCTGATCCGCAAGCTGCTCAACATTGAGACCAAGGTGATCCCCATGTCGGAGCAGCCTACCCATCTGGTCGCCATTCAGTCATGTGGTAATCGTATCTTCGGCGAAGTCGAGGTAGACCAGAAGTGTGAAGATCCCATCGCCCTATCGCTGGAACCTATGGTGGATGCCACCCTCGAGGCCTGTGAGGCGGTTCGTCAAGCCGATCTCATCATCTTAGGCCCAGGAAGTTTTTTGACCAGTATCATGCCGCCACTCCTGCTACCTAAGCTAGCTGAGGCGCTACATGCCTCTAAGGCGAAAGTATTTCTGATCGATAACCTCACCCAGGAGCCCTCGGCCGCGGCAAACTTCAGCCTGGAGAAACGTCTTAGCTGGTTTAAACAGGTGATGGGCAATAAAGCCGTCGATCATGTGCTTTGTCACGGTGACAGATATCTCACCACAGGCATAGTCACTCACTACCCGCTACGTAGTCGCCACCATCAGGCGCTCCATGACAGAGCGGCGCTGGCAGACGCTTTGTCTCTCATCGTTGAGCCCCAAGCGCTCGACGCACTGGCATAAAAAAACGCCACGTTATTGCTAGCGTGGCGTCTTTGTTAATCGTGTTTTACCTATTATGAAGGTTACAGCACCTGTGCTATCGCGCGGCAGATGGTATCCATGTTAGCACGGGTCATGCCGGCAACACTGATGCGGCCCGAACCTACGATATAGACGCCAAACTCCTCTTTCAGGCGTGCCACCTGCTCCTTATTAAGACCAGAGAAGCTAAACATGCCGTTTTGCGCCGAGATAAAGCTGAAATCTTGCTCGACGCCCTGCTCAGATAATGTCTTAACGAACAGTACGCGCATCTCTGCGATACGCTCGCGCATCTGTGTCAGCTCTTCTTCCCATAACTTGCGAAGCTCAGCGTCACCGAGAATGGTCGCCACAATCAATGCACCATGTGCCGGTGGATTAGAATAGCTGCTGCGAATGGTGCTCTTGATCTGGCTAAAGGCACGTTTGGCCGTCTCTTCGTTTTCGGCGACTAGGGTCACGGCGCCGATACGCTCATTATAGAGACCAAAGTTTTTCGAAAATGAGTTAGCCACCAAGAGTTCAGGTACTTTGCTCGCGACCAGACGCAAACCCTGAGCGTCTTCTTCTACGCCGGCACCGAAACCTTGATAGGCGAAGTCAAACAAGGGGATCAGGCCTTTGTCGACACAAAGCTGGGCAATCACTTCCCACTGACTGATGTTAAGATCGATACCCGTTGGGTTATGGCAGCAGCCATGCAGCAGGAGTAGATCGCCGCTGTTGGCCTGCTCCAGGCTGGTAAGCATGGCATCGAAGTCGATATCGTGACTGGCGGCATCATAATAACCATATTGCTTAACGGTTAGACCGGCAGACTGGAAAATGTTGTTGTGGTTTGCCCAGGTTGGATTGCTCACCCAAACGGTGCGCGAATCGGTATTACGTACCACGAACTCGGCAGCCATTCTCAGCGAACCTGTACCGCCCGGCGCCTGCGCCGTTACCGCACGTTTCTCACTCATCACGGCGTGGTCTGTGCCGAACAACAAGCCTTGTACCGCTTGGTTATAGGCAGTTACGCCATCGATACCCAGGTAACTCTTGCTGGTTTCGGTTTCCAGCAGTTTTTGCTCGGCTAACTTAACTGACTTGAGGATCGGCGTCTGTCCAGACTCATCCTTATAGATGCCAACACCTAAATTAACCTTATCTGCGCGAGGATCGGCCTTAAAAGCATCGGTAAGACCTAAAATGGGATCTGCGGGGGCCAGTACAACCTGGTTAAATATCATGGTGGTGTTCCTAAACGTCGATATAAGAAGGGGTTCGGGGCTAGTTATACCACTGTCTTATCGCCCTTCAAAGCGGATATTTTTCTATATCAATATTTTTCTTATCCCGCCCTAGCTTTCCTGATTTTTAAAGGGTCAAAGCGTAATTCTTTTAGATATTATCGAAAGATATGAGCAAAATTTAGCAGATCCCTTAAGATGAGATCTCGCTCACATTAGCTTTATTCAGAGGAGTAGACTTACACACTTACACTTGCTGATGATAAGAACCGTGTTGGAGTGCTGACATTAAATGGAACGTTAACTCTAAGGTTAGATAAGTAAGTGGTTGCCCAAATACAACGAAGCCCCACTTGTTAGCGAGGCTCTTTTCAATCATATTCTTTTGATAATGATGGTACCCGAGGACGGACTTGAACCGTCACGCTGTTACCAGCGAGGGATTTTAAATCCCTTGTGTCTACCGATTCCACCACTCGGGCCTAGTGTGTTTTATCGTGATTTACGTTAAAACGAAAAGTGGAGGCGCGACCCGGAGTCGAACCGAGATCGACGGATTTGCAATCCGCAGCATAGCCATTCTGCCATCGCGCCTTTATCTGAAGCGGTTTACGGTTTGACCGTAAATTTGGAGCGACATATCGGGTTCGAACCGATGACCTATACCTTGGCAAGGTATCGCTCTACCAACTGAGCTAATGTCGCATCTGAAACGCTTGCCAGCCAAGTGCCCTATCGAGCTTTCCCCTGACTGCGGAAAGGAATTCTACCGATTTACCTAAAAGTGTCAACGTCTATTTATGGCTTTAACAAGGTTTGTTGCATCAACTGCTGCATTAATCACCTTTGCGACTCTTTGTTAAGCATATTCAACTTCTTATGGATAAAAAAACGCCCCGGTAATTACCGAGGCGTTTAGACTTATCTAGCGGTTAAGATTAAGCGGCAGGTAGAGACTGGTAGTTTAGACCCAGCATCTTCTGCATTACGCCAACAACCTGGCAGCTATAACCGAACTCGTTATCGTACCATACATAAAGAATGGCGCGGTTACCCTCGGCAATGGTCGCCTGTGAATCGACAACACCCGCGTAGCGAGAACCAACCAGATCAGAAGAAACGATTTCTGTTGACTCGGTGAAGTCAACTTGGTTTTGCAGCTCAGAACATAGCGCTACGTTACGTAGGTACTCGTTCATGTCTTCTTTGCTGGTTTCGCCATTCAGGTTCAGGCTGATGATCGCCATAGACACGTTTGGTGTAGGCACGCGAATCGCATTACCGGTTAGCTTACCAGCAAGCACTGGCAGTGCCTTGGCAACAGCCTTGGCCGCTCCAGTTTCGGTGATCACCATGTTCAGCGGTGCGCTGCGACCACGACGATCCGCTTTGTGGTAGTTATCGATCAGGTTTTGATCGTTAGTGTATGAGTGAATCGTTTCAACGTGACCGTTGACGATGCCATACTTGTCGTTGACCGCCTTCAGTACTGGCGTGATGGCGTTAGTCGTACAACTTGCCGCCGAGACGATAGTGTCTTCATCCAGGATATCGTTTTCGTTAACGCCGTAAACGATGTTCTTAATTGCGCCCTTGGCCGGTGCAGTCAGCAGCACCTTAGAGGCGCCGTTACATCTTAGGTGCAGTCCCAGACCATCTTCATCTTTCCAGATACCTGTGTTATCGACCACCAGCGCATTGTTGATGCCGTAACGCGTGTAATCCACTTCATCTGGAGAGTTGGCGTAGATCACCTGAATATAGGTGCCGTTAGCGATAATAGCGTTGTTCTCTTCATCGACTTCTACTGAGCCGTTGAATGGGCCGTGTACCGAGTCACGACGCAGCAGGCTGGCGCGCTTCTCGAGATCGCCCTTACGACCGCCGCGCAGAACAATAGCGCGAAGACGCAACTTGTTGCTCACACCCGTTCTTTCAATCAGTAGACGCGCAAGCAGACGACCGATACGGCCGAAACCGTATAGCACTACATCGCGTGCTTCTTGGTTGTCTTCATGATCGATTGCCGAAGCCAGCTCTTGTGACATGTAGGCTTCGATCTGGCTCGCATCCTTATGTTCGCGCCAGTAGTTAACCGCTAATTTACCGATATCAACTTTACATTGCTTCACCGCTAGTTTGCTTAGTGCCTCAACAAACGGGAAACTTTCGCGTAATCTGAGTTTGTCACCCACATGACGACGCACTAAACGGTGTGACTTAATGATCTCGATAGTGGAAGCATTAAGAAGTGGCTTACCGTATAGAACGACTTCTACACCTTGGTTACGATATAACTTACCAAGTAGAGGCTGCATCGCCTCCGCCATTTCGAAACGTTCTTGCCAGCTTTGTAGGTGTTTATCAGCGGTCATTTACAGATCCTTTATCTCACTTTTACTACATTTATTGTAGAAATGATTGAGTAACAAAAAGAAAAGACCAATACTCTATTATTATCGGACGTCAATCCTGTTATTGGTCGGCGCCATTGTAATGAAAAGTGAGCCTGCGATCTAGTAAGATATTTTCTCTAACCGTGTAATTTTATTAGATAAAATCCTAAGGAGACACGCTTTTGAGATTAAATTTTGTAATCATTACACCAATTATGTCTCTTTTGGCGCTTTTCAGCCTGTTTGGCTGTGATAATGCTGCTAATACCGCCACGATTTGTAAAAATAATCCTGAGCTTTGCGACGATCTACATCGTGATAGCTGGTGTCGATATGAGCGAGCCGACCTGATCCAGAAGCGTTACACCCTTAAAAACACCCCCTCGCCCACCGGCAAGCAGATTTATCAGCATCTGATCAATCTGGAAAACTACAGTAAATGTATCGAACTGGCCGCTGGCGTGCAGCACATCATGCACCCAGAGCGCACCAACGATAGGGTGCGAGCCTTCGGCATCAGCGCCCAGAACCTGGCGCAGCTGAGAGAGACGACCAAGGACAACCCGGATCTCTATCTCTCCTATTATCACTGGATCCGTCTGAATGACCAGGCGGCCCTGTCTCGCGTAATAAAGGCACAACAGGCAGGCAGCGTAAAAGATCTCGAGATCCTGGCCAGTCTCGCCTCTTATTACCAGAAGTCGGATCTCGATAAGGCCAAGGCGCTCTACCTACAACTGTTAGACAGTGCCGATCCGGACAGCTTTAATCCCGACTGGCTATTAGGCCTTGCCAGCATCTACCACCAGCAAAACGATCTGGAAAAAACCTACCTTTTCTCAAAAGCCAACGTATTGATGACGCGCAACACGGCATCCGATGCCAAAATGAACGCCTTAATCAATGGCAACCAGCAACTGGCGCATTTTTTAGATGAACAAGCCGATACCTTAGTGGAACATCTGAAAAACGGTGACTACGCTTCTAGTGAGATCCGCGCTCAGTTAAATGCCTCGTCTTAATTGAGCCATTCTCCTTGCTGGCAAAATGTTTGCCACTAGTATTTTTTTTACAGAAATCGGCTCGGTTTTTGTAAAAAATCTGATCTTTGTAAAGAAAACAGCAAATTTGTTAAGCTAACTAGCCAATAAAACCCGATATTGCTTGACGATAGCTGTCAATTTGGTAATTTTACTACCATATATTTTTATACATTTACCTGAGGGATATGAGATGACTATCCGCGTAGCAATTAACGGCTATGGCCGTATCGGTAGAAACGTACTTCGCGCACTTTATGAAAGCGAAAAGCAGTACCCCATCCAAATCGTTGCCATCAACGATCTGGGTGATGCTTCAATCAACGCTCACCTGACTAAGTACGACTCTGTACACGGTCGCTTTAACGCCAAAGTTGAGCATGATGACGAAGCCATCTACGTCAACGAAGACAAGATCAAAACTTTCTCTGAGCGTGACCCAGCTAAACTGCCTTGGGCCGAGCTTGAAGTCGATGTTGTGTTCGAATGTACCGGTATCTTCACTTCTAAAGAAGCGGTTCAGCCACACCTAAACGCTGGCGCGAAGAAAGTGATCATCTCTGCACCGGGTAAGAACGTTGACGCGACTGTTGTTTACGGCGTAAACAACGATGTGATCACCTCTGACATGACTGTGATCTCTAACGCTTCTTGTACCACCAACTGTCTGGCGCCTTTCGCTAAGCCGCTGAACGACGAGATTGGTATCGAATCGGGTCTGATGACCACTATCCACGCTTACACTAACGACCAGCGTCTATCTGACGTTTATCACACAGACCTACGCCGCGCTCGTGCCGCTGCTATGTCTATGATCCCTACTAAGACTGGTGCTGCTGCAGCCGTTGGTCTAGTGGTACCTGAGCTGGCTGGTAAGTTCGACGGTATGGCAGTACGTGTACCTACAGTAAACGTATCTCTGGTGGATCTCTCCTTCGTTGCCGCGCGCGACACCACAGTTGAAGAGATCAACGCCATCATCGAGAAGGCTGCAAGTGTTGCACCTATGAGTGAAGTGCTGTCGGTAAACAAAGAGCCATTGGTTTCTATCGACTTCAACCACAACCCATTCTCATCTAACTTCGACGCGACACAGACCCGTGTAAATGGTCGTCTGGTTAAAGTGATGGCATGGTACGACAACGAATGGGGCTTCAGTAACCGTATGCTAGACAACGCAGTTGCGCTGATGACTGCTAAGTAAGCAAAGTTTTATTTGAGTTACATTCATAAAAAAGGAGCCCAAATGGCTCCTTTTTTGTATCCGTCTTTCAACTTCTTTTTCTGTTTTATCGTATGGTTTAGTGTGGTTTTCTTATTGTGATTTTAATCGTCTTACACAGTGCGCGCCATGGCATCGTCCAGGCTCGCTATCCCCTGTGAAAGATACCCAAGTAAAATGTCTGTCTCTGCACTGCTAAGATCAGCCGACAGCACATAGCGATAGAGTTCGAGTAATCGACTCTTATAGGAAAGGAGCTGCTTAACACTGATAGCGCCGGGTAAGAGGTAATGCTCCGCCAGGCAATCTGTGACCCGCAGGCAATCGCTCTGAATAAGACGCTTGATAAAATAGGCTCGGCTATTGGCGGCGTGCAATGCCCCGGCCTGCGCCGCTGGAATATGTTTAAGCTGTGCTTGGAGCCTTGGGGTGGCATTTGCTTGCATAGTGAACCTCTTAAGCCTGACACTTATTTCGTTTCACTATTATATTGGCCACAAACTGAACAGCGGCTTACCCGAAATGGATTAATCAGCTTTTAAATCAGTTCAGGCGCCAAATCTTAAACTAAATCCGCCGAACCTTGCCGTCTATCGTGCGCTATCGTCTCAAATTGCACTAAGCACATAGCACGCACATGGCATCAAGCTAGAAACGTTTGATACGCACCACTTTCATCACTTCGAAATCGAAGCCCGCAACGGTTTCGGTTTCGGGGTAATAGGTCATATTCACCTTGTGTCCCTGTAGGCTGCGGTACTTCTTGGTACGGCGAAACTTAAAGGGGGCGTCACAACCTTCTATGGTTACCGTATGTTGCACCCATTCATCAATCTCTCTCTGGGTATGGGATAAAATTTTCACGCCCTCTGAATGCACCAGTTTCTGATGTTTATCGAGCATCTTATCTACAACATGTTTCATAGCGGGTAACCTTTATCGATGAGTTCTAACCTGTTTAAAAAAACGACAGTAGAAAATTATAGAACATCTCATCGGCTTTGCGTGTGGTTGAGCTATGGTATCAAAAATTCAGCCCTAACTGTACCTGTCCCTGAGCCAAGCATATTGATAATAGGCACTTTGTCCTAAGCGTCGCAGTCGCGCGAAGGGAAACTTAGGCAGTGGTGATTGGTAAAGCGGCAGCTCAGGCAAGCGCTCGCCGGCAATATGCTGCGCCAGGCGATAGGCAGCCTGGGCCGAGAAGGCGACACCTGAGCCGCAATAGCCCAGACTGTAACCCATATTTCCCTGACTAAATACATGGGGCATATCATCTAAGGCGGCAGCGATCCATCCGGTCCAGTTATGATCAACTGTTACTTCGGCAAGCGCCGGGAAACAATCGGCCATAGCGCTCTTTAAACGCTCGCCATAGCGAGGATCGCTGGCATCGGCGCCGCTTATCGCGCCGCGGCCACCAAACAGCAATCGATTATCGCTAAGCAGGCGATAGTAGTACTTGAGCCTGCGGGTATCCATAACCACCTGATGCGTCTTAAGGCCCGTCGCCTCAAGTTGCGCATCAGTGAGAGGCGCAGTCACTATGATGTTACTCAGTATGGGCAGGTAGCGATTATCAACCGCTTGATTAAAACGTTTAGGCGTATAGGCGTTACCGGCACTGACAACCTGCTTTGCGATCAGTTCTCCCTTATCGGTTATGAGTCTATGATGAGGTCCCTCCTTTAACCACTGCCGCACGCAGCTATTTTCATGCAAGGAAACGCCAAGGGATTGCACCACGCGCTTATAGCCCAAGCAGAGTTTTAGGGGGTTTACACCGAAACCATCGTTAAGGCGCAGCGCGCCATAGGCTTGATGGTTGTCCATGTAGCTCTCTTTAAGCTCACTGGGCGTGAGAAACTGGGCATCATCGCCGAGATGTTCGGCGATGAAGTCGGCCGCTCCCTTTAATGTGCTATAGGCCTTGGCGTTGTGCGCTATCTTCAGATAGCCCTTGGGCTGAGCATCGCAGGCAATCTCATGCTGTTCAATCAAGTGCTCGACGCGGCGCACCGCGCTCGTGAACTCACCATAGATCCCTTTTGTGGTCTCCATGCCCCACTTCTTGGCCATCTGACTATAGCCCATACGTCCAGAGCCTTTGAGTACGAAACCCGCATTGCGGCCGCTGGCGCCAAAGCCTATCTGATTCGCCTCTAACACCCTGGCCTCAATATTAAACTCGCTGGCAAGA
The DNA here is from genome assembly GCF_019457575.1 of Shewanella alkalitolerans. Taxonomy (NCBI): domain Bacteria; kingdom Pseudomonadati; phylum Pseudomonadota; class Gammaproteobacteria; order Alteromonadales; family Shewanellaceae; genus Shewanella; species Shewanella alkalitolerans. The sequence goes on from NZ_CP080422.1 coordinate 2,288,076, forward strand.
TAATAGGCGGTCAGCAAACCAGTAAAGCCTCCACCAACGATGGCTACATCGGTTTGCATCCGGCCGCTGAGAGCTGGCAAGAGTGCAGGACGAGAGACGGTCGTCGCCCAGTAAGAGTCTGGCCAAGGCTGACCATCGGGAAAGTCATTGAGTAAAGGATCGTAGGACATAATGTTTAGGACTTATAGAAAGTGATGACGTATAAGGTTATGGCTGGTCGATTCCCTAAGCTAGAAAGTCAGGATCATCTCGCAGGCGACGCAATGACATTCGCTGCCACACAGCACGCAGATATAGTCGGGATGATCTGGATTATTGTTCCAGCGCTCAGGATGTTCCTTGATAAGCTTGCCTCCAGCCTTAGTAAAGTAGCCCACGGCTGAGTTATCTGGGCTCTGTTTCCAGAGATGGCTAACGCCAGCCAAGGCGCCTTGGGCCTTACAGGTTTCAATCGAGCTTTCAAGCAGGGCCTTACCTATGCCGAGCCCCCTAGCCTCCTCGGCGACCGTATTACATTTAAAATAACAGCAATGTTCGGGTGCAACAGGCCAAAGCGCTGGCGAGCACCAGCGATCCAGCGACCAATTGCCCGGTGCGTAGGTAAGCCGAAAGCCGACTAACTCACCTTTTAAGTAGGCAACAAAGTTTCCATTGAGGCCAGATTTTAAAGCCTTATGCTGCATCTCGCTAAGCATCTGCTCATCGAGATAGCCATCGCCATGCACCAGATTACCAAGGGCGATGACTCTCTCAAAATCTTCCTGCGCTAAGGGTCTTAACTCTACTTGGCTACTCATCGCCTTACTCGTTTGTTTACCTTAAATTAACCTCAAGGTAACATAAAAACCCTTAAATGAAGTAAGGATGCGATTAAGCGCATATTTCTTGAACAATCCCAAATCATAATGGAGTCATTGGGTGAATATAGATTTCTCAAAACCTGCGCTGGAAGACAAACTCAACCGGATCACTTCGATACCACAAAGATTCAACCAGGGCCTCAAGAACCTGTGGCAACGTCTCACCCTGCCACAAAGGCTCTACCTGCTGGCTGCGCTGCTGCTGATGAGCGAGCATTTAGGCTTAGTGGCAATCATTACCACAATTGCCCTCACCCTGGAGTTTTGGCCTCTGTTTGAGCGTATCTGGCACTCGCTCGCCGGTAAGGCGGTATTGCTGCTCTTCTACGCTATCGTGGCCAACTATGCTCTGGCAATGGCTGGTGCTATTGTCAACGAGGTGGTGGGCGTACCGGCAACGCATTTTAACTACACCCACAACTTCGCCATCTTGCTGCTTCTGCCCGCATGGATCTTGGGTATCAGCGCCATCGGACTATTGTTTGTGCAGCTGTTGATGCCTTTCTATCTCATGATCGCCCTGGTGTTAAAACCCGTTGGTATCAAGCTATTTTCCCTTACCGGCAACAGTCATTACCGTTTCACCACTTTGATGGTCAGATTCGTCCTCTCCTTGGTCTTGCTCTATCATTTGATCTTGCTAATCGGTGATGTGGAGGAGAGAGTGGAATCGGCGCTAAACGATTTAAAGACCATTGAGGAATCGGTAAAGGGAGAGTCGAACAAAGGTCAAGACAAGCAGCTAACCGCAAACACAGATGAGGTAGCCGCCAATTTAGAAATGAAGGCGCAACCCAGCGCTGAAGTGTCAGAGAAGGATGAGGCGTTATCAAACGCCGAAACTGCCCAAGAAAAGCGAGATGATCAACAAACTCGCCAAGCAGAGAGCGAGGCATCGTTAGCGAAAGAATACGCCTCGCTACGTCACGCCTATCAGGGTGAGATCCGCGAGTTAATCGCGGAGTTTGCCTACCGTCTCGAGGCCGATAGCCGCTCTCGTTGTGAAAAGAGTGAGAATGCCAACGTGGTCGAGCTCAACGACTATGAAATTCTCGAGGTGGTGCCAGACAATACGGCAAAATACCGTTATCGCTTTACGGTAAGAAAATGTATTTCACCAGCCTTTCCGGCCAAATAGGCTAAATACTTCGCTTGGGCGTTAGCCATAGGCCGTTAATAAAAGTCCGTAAATAAAAGTCCGTTAATCATAGCGCCCAAGCCAGTAACCAATTGTCTTAACTGCTACCAAGGGATCTGCTGGCCATCGAAGTTTAAAAACTGGCCTGACTGAGTTGCGTTCAGGTTTTCGATACATCTAGCCATCTGATCTACAGCCTCATTTACTGTGATCAGCGCGTTGGGCCCGCCCATGTCTGTCTGTACCCAACCAGGATGAAACGCTAGGCAGTAGATCTCCTCGCTACTCAAGTCGATAGCCAGGCTCTTAAGCGCAGCGTTGAGTCCCGCCTTTGATGACCGATAGAGATAGCTGCCACCACTCTGGTTATCCTCTATGCTCCCCATCTTTGAGGAGATACAGATCACCTTGGCATTAGTCGCCTTTTGCAACATGGGATAGCAGATCTGAGTCACCATGATGGGGGCTATGGTATTAACCGCAAGCACCTTTTGCCACTCTGCCGCCCTAAGCTGACCGAAACCTATCCCCTTAGGGCCATAGTAGCCGGCGTTATTGATCAAAATATCGATGGCCGCGTCATTTAAATGCTGGGGTAAGGCGTGCACAGAGGCATCATCGGTGACGTCCAGCTGAATAATATTGAGCTTGGCATGGATCTCCGCCAGTTGGATCAAGGCACTTGCTTGAGCGGGCTGCCGGCAACAGGCACTCACTCTATCGCCTTTAGCCAGATAATGCCTGACAAAGCCTAAGCCTATCCCGCGATTTGCCCCTGTGATCACCACATGCTTTGTCATAACAACTCCCTACATCATCAATAGTTAACAACAAGAATCATAACCTAAGGTTCGATGTTTTGCCTGTTTTACCCATCTTTGCACATCTATAAGCCCTGGATATGCAAAGGGCTAAACCTGCAAGTCGACAAGCCGCCTTTCCTCGGTTTTTATTGTCTGCGACAATAGGGACAAATTGATGACAACCTATGTCATGCCAGCATGCCTGTCAGTGACTAGCTAGGAATCCTCTATCTTGAATATTGAGCAACTGCTTTGCGAAACACTCTCATGCGCAAAAGTCATGAAACTAGGTAAACTGCAGACCCTTTGGAGTGGCTATGGCGAGATAGCTCGCTTTATGGTGCATTACCTGCCCGAAAGACAGCATGACAGCTCCCGTGATGATTTAATTAACAGGGCTACTTCGCAAACTGTCATCGTTAAGCATATCGCGCCGCCAACACAGAGCAGTCATCCCCACCAATGGGACACAGAAGTCTCTCATCAACGCAAGATGCGCTCTTATCAGGTAGAGCTCAATTGGTATCGCGACTTCGCTCGCCGTTGCCAGGAAGTGCTTAACCTCCCCCAACTTCTAGCGACAGATCAAGATACTGAGACCCAAGAGATGTTGCTCGTCATGAGTGACCTCGACGCTCAAGGGTTTGATCAACGCCGCCTCAACCTGACCCAGGCCGAGCTTTACGCATGCATAGAATGGCTGGCCCGTTTTCATGCATTATTTGCCTTTGAATGTGCCTATGAATTCGCCTATGACGCTTCACCAAAAGACGATACGTCAGAAAAGGAACTTCAAAATGCAGCGCCGTGCGCAGGCCTTTGGCCAATCGGCACCTACTGGCACCTGGCAACCCGGCCCGATGAGCTTGAAGTTATGGCGCATTCGCCTTTGAAACACGCCGCAGACGCGATCGACGCTAGACTCAATCTAGCCAGGTTTCAAACCTTAGTTCATGGCGATGCTAAGGTTGCCAACTTCTGCTTTCACAAAGAGATAGAGACCTTAGGCGTTGACGGTGTAGCGGCGTTAGATTTTCAATATGTCGGCGCCGGCATTGGCGTAAAAGACGTTATCTATCTGCTGGGCAGCTGCCTGGACGAGGCTCAGTTGGTGACTAATTATGACGCTGTCTGTAGCCACTATTTTAAGTCCCTCAAACAGCAGCTTTCTGGTCGTTGGGCAGCTGAGCAAATTGAGGCTTTGGTAACTGAATGGAATGATCTACTTCCCTTTGCGTGGGCCGACTTTGAGCGTTTCCTCGCTGGCTGGCAGCCAGAGCATCATAAGCGCAACGGCTTTAGCCAAGATATGACTCAGAGAGCGCTAAATGCGCTCGGCTAAGTGCGATAGCTAAGCCCATTGTCTAAGTCCAATGCTAGTGTCCAATGTCTAAGATTGTTGTATAAGTTTATTGGTTAAAGGCTGTTTATTTAAGGCGACTGATTTAAGACGACCGATTTAAGACGATTAGTAGAGCCATCGAGTCGATGTTGGTCAGCATCAGCAAGCGCCTCCCCCGCCCCCAAAGCTGGCCTCTAATGACTGAATCCCCAAGGCGTCCAAGAGGCCCGAAAACAGCGGGCAAATCGTACTAAAAGGGCTACAATCATACTAAGAGAGTGCTCGATATACGCAAACGGGTGAGTACCCAAATGTGCTATCTAAGTTAGCCAATAACGCGGCATCACACTCTCTTTCTTTTGCCTGTGTCTTTCGGCTCTATCTTGCCTAATCTTTTACCTTTCTCGCGACCTTGTTCTGGTGCATTTGCGCCTCAGGCGAAAATTACTAATACCCCTTACAACGCAAATTACATACCTGTTTACATTTAAGCGCTTTAACAAATTACCCATTTCGATAACATTTACCCTGCAAAAAAATCTTTCGCCTAAGTATAAAAGCGTTTTTTTTAATAAATTTATTATCTTAGCTCCAACAAGAGGAAGTGTTTGTGGCTACCGTAAAACAGTTCGTATTGCCCATCGCCGTGCTAGTGCTCGGGGGCGGCACCTTTGCCGTGCTAGCATCGATGAAAAAACCACCAGAAGAGAAACCTGTCGTTGACAATACGCCCGTCGTGGCCGTCGAGATTATCGACAAGGAGCCCATGACCTTTACCGTAAACTCCTACGGTATCGTCAACGCCAAGTATGAAACTGACCTTGTGTCTCAGGTTACCGGAGAGATCGTCTACCTCAGCGACGCTTTCGTTCGCGGTGGCTTCGTGAAGAAAGGCCAGATACTGGCAAAGATAGATCCCAGCGATTACGAGGCCGCACTTATCGATGCCAAGGCCACGGTCGCCAGTGCAAAGGCAACTCTGGTACAAGAAAAAGCCTATGGCAAGGTGGCCGCCGAAGAGTGGAAACGAATCGAAAACGGCACCCCTACCGAGCTCAGCCTGCGTAAACCCCAGCTGGCTCAAGAAGTTGCCCGCCTCAATTCATCTGAAGCGGGCCTCAAGCGCGCGACCCGTAATCTCGAACGCACTGTGATCAAGGCGCCCTATGATGCCTTGATCGAGAGTCGCCATATAGGTTTGGGCTCATACGTCTCCGCCGGTACCCAAGTGGGTAAGCTGCTTAGCACGGAAAAAGCCGAGATCCGCCTTCCCCTGCCCGATAAGGAGATACGTTACCTCGACAACAAGGGCCTGGGTGCTCAAGTCATGGTCAAGGGAAACTTTGCCGGTGAGAACACCGCCTGGAAGGGTCAGATAGTGCGCAGCGAAGGCGTTATCGACAATCGTAGCCGCATGACCTATCTGGTGGCCGAAGTGATCGATCCCTATGGGCTGAAGGACAACAAGCAGCCGCTGAGATATGGCAGCTATATCACGGCGCAGATCCACGGCTCGCAAGCCCAGGATGTCACCACCATCGCTAGACACCTGGTGGTTAACGACAAGGTCGCCATCATGACGCCTGAAAACACCCTGGCATTTAAATCGGTAGATATACTGCGTCAGCAAGGCACCCAGGTAGTTATCGGTGACGGGTTAGATGATGGCATGCGCCTCATCACCTCGGCGCTGGATTACCCCATCGAAGGGATGAAACTCGCCCTGGCCGATGACAAGCAGACGCCGATACAAGATGAAACCGTCGCCGAACAACTGGCCATGGAAGACAAGGAGTAAGGGCGAATGCCAGATCTAAATAAAGGCATGATCGCCTGGTTTGCCCGCAACAGCGTGGCGGCGAACCTGCTAATGATCATCATCATTATTGGCGGACTGCTGACCGCCAGCACCATACGCAAACAGTTTTTTCCCCAGACGGAGACCAACTGGGTCGAGTTCAGCGCCTTCTATCCCGGGGCCGCACCCCAAGAGGTAGAAGAAGGGATCACCATCAAGGTCGAGGAAGCCCTGGAGCGGGTACAAGGCCTAAAGCGGGTTATCACCTATTCGAACCGTAACTCGGCATCGGGCTATTTTCGTATCGAAGACTCCTACGACCCTCAGGTGGTCTTGGATGAGATCAAATCTGAGATCGATTCTATATCGAGTTTCCCCGATGGCATGGAACGACCGCGGGTTGAGCGGATCAAGAATCGACAGGAGGTGTTTTATATCAGCCTCTATGGCGATCTGCCGCCAAAGCAGCTCAAAGAGTTCGGCGAGAAGATCCACGATGAGTTGATGCAGTTGCCGCTGGTGAACATCACAGAGTTTTATGGCGGACTGGACTATGAGATGTCTATCGAGGTCAGCAAGGATAAGCTGCGCGAATACAACCTCTCCTTCAACGATGTCGCCAAGGCGGTTCGCGGTTATTCACGCAACATGTCGGCCGGCCAAATCAAGGCCGAAAACGGTTACATCAGCCTGAGGGTGCAAAACCAAGCCTATGTCGGCTACGAGTTTGAGAATCTGCCGCTGATCACCCTAGAAGATGGCACCAAGTTGCTGCTTGGCGATGTGGCCAATGTGGTCGACGGTTTCGAAGAGGGGATTCAATACTCCAAGTTCAACGGTAAGAACTCGGTGACTTTCTTCGTGGGTGCATCAAACGATCAGAGCATGACGGATGTCGCTAAGGTAGTGAACCAATACGTCGAAGATAAACAGGCCTCACTGCCCCAGGGATTGAACCTGGAGACCTGGGTCGATATGACCTATTACCTGCAGGGCCGTCTTGATCTTATGCTTGACAGCATGAAGAGCGGCGCCATCTTGGTGTTTATCATGCTGGCCCTCTTCCTGCGTGTTCGCCTCGCCTTTTGGGTGATGATGGGGCTGCCGGTCTGCTTCTTAGGCACGCTGCTACTGATGCCGACCGCCATGATAGATGTCACCATCAACGTGATCAGTCTGTTCGCCTTCATCCTAGTACTGGGGATAGTGGTCGACGATGCCATCGTCATGGGTGAGAGCGCCCATACCGAGTGTGAAGAGAAAGGCCAGAGCATAGATAATGTGATCCGCGGCGTGAAGAAAGTAGCCATGCCCGCGACCTTCGGCGTGTTGACCACCATTGCCGCCTTCCTGCCCATCACCATGGACGATGGTCCCTCTTCGGCCTTCGGCCAGTCGATCGGCTATGTGGTGATCTTGTGTCTACTGTTCTCGCTGGTGGAATCTAAGCTCATCCTGCCGGCGCACTTAGCCAAGATGAAACATAAAACCCAGGTTAAGCCGGGCTCGAAAAATCCCATCAACCTGCTGCGTATCGGGGTGAACTACCTACAGGATAAGGTGGACAGTGGACTGCAATTTGTGATCTATCGTCTGTACAAGCCCTCACTGACACTGTCGGTGAAATACAGATACATGATCATTGCCCTGTTCATCTCCTTAATTCTGGTCTGCGCCGGCCTCTATTCCGGCGGGATCCTGCGCTATGTGGGACAACCTAAGATCCCCCATGATTTCCCGCGCATCAGCGTTGAGATGAACCTGGACTCATCAGAGCAAGCGACCCTGTCTGCCGCATTGGCGATCGAGGCGGCGCTGCATAAGGTCGATGATCAGCTGGAACAAGAGTTTGGCCAACGAATGATTGCCGACATGCAGGTCGATCTTCAAGGCAGAACCCGTGCCCAGGTAATGACTAAGCTGGTGACCCCAGAACTAAGGCCCTTAGATACCTTTGCCCTCGCCGAACGCTGGCGTGCAGCTATGCCACAGATCCCAGGGGTGAAGTCCTTCAATATTCAGGATAACCTCTTCGGTGGCGGCCGAGACGATGGCGACATCAGCTTCCGTCTCGAAGGCAAAGACGAGGCACAACTCATCGCCGCGGCTAAGGTGCTAAAGGCTAAGCTTAACAGCCTGCAGGGCGTTGGCGATGTCAACGACAGCCGCCAGTCCAGCGCCAAAGAGGTGCAATTTAGCCTCAAGCCGCTGGCCAATAGCGTCGGCCTTACCCTTGCCGATGTCGCCTCTCAGGTCAGCGCCAGCTTCTACGGTCTCGAGGCCCAGCGTATTTTACGTAACGGCGAGGAGATCAAGGTGATGCTGCGCTATCCCGAGGAGCAGCGTAACTCCATCGCCCATGTGACCGAGGTGATGATCCTCACGCCACAGGGCGCAGAGATCCCGCTCTCAGAGGTCGCCGAGATCCAGGTGACGCAAGGGGTCAGCGGTATCCGGCGTGAAAACGGCAACCGGACCATCAACGTCTGGGCCTCGGTGGACGCCTCTCAGGCGGAGCCATTTAAGCTAGCCCAGGACATTCGTGATAACTTTATCCCCGAGCTGCTGCGTCAGTATCCTAGGGTGAAGAGCGAGGTAGCAGGTAACATTCAGGAGCAGATCGACAGCGCTAATACCCAGATGCGTAACTTCATCATCTCGCTGCTGGTGATCTATAGCCTGTTGGCCGTGCCGCTTAAGTCCTATGTGCAGCCAATGATGATCATGTCGGTGATCCCCTTTGGCATCATAGGCTCAGTGCTTGGCCACATGCTACTTGGGATAGACCTAAGCGCCCTCTCCCTCTTCGGCATCATTGCCGCCGCCGGGGTGGTGGTGAATGACTCCTTGGTGATGGTGGATTACATCAACCGCGCCCGACTGGCCGGTATCAGCATGAAGGTTGCAGTGATTGAGGCAGGTTGTCGTCGTTTCAGGGCAATTCTGCTCACCTCGCTGACCACCTTTATCGGCCTGGTACCCATCATGAGCGAGACCAGCATGCAGGCGCAGATGGTGATCCCTATGGCGGTATCGCTCGCCTTCGGTGTACTGTTCGCCACTATAGTGACTCTGGTACTCATTCCATGTCTCTATGTGGCGATCGAAGATACCAAGTCTGTGTTTAGTTGGATATACAACCGAATTGCCGGCGTTAAGGTGAACCAGCCTGTGATTTCAGAGCAGTAGTCGAATACCACTCGCTGAAACAGAAAAAGCCCGCGTAACAGCGGGCTTTTTTTACAACCAAGCTCTTCTCCAGCGCCAGAAGGCTTTGGAACCTTGATTCAAACATTCTTTGAAAATAAAAAAAGAAACGAAAAAAGGCTTCCATTTCTGGAAGCCTTTTTTCTTAATGTGGCGGAGAGATAGGGATTTGAACCCTAGACGGGCTATAAACCCGTGCCGGTTTTCAAGACCGGTGCATTCGACCACTCTGCCATCTCTCCGAACGCCGCGAATAATATAGCGCCCTATTTCACTTGTAAAGGGAAAATATGACTAAAAGGCGCATTTGGCGAACTTACGCTCACTTTGTCGAATCTTCCTCCTGATGCAGCGCAATTTTAGCCGGATCTGGGGTAGAAATGGCGCCGAACACGGCTCGCCAACTATCGTAGCCCCTCACCTGGTAACCGATTAGCACGCCTATGGCGCTGATGACTATCCCAACACCAATCGCCTTCTCACCGCTGCTTGCCCATAACGCCACAAGAGAGGATGCGCCAAAGGCGATACTGATCTGCAAGAAGTTTTGTAATCCCGCCGCCTTGGCCGACGCCTGCTTGAACACCTGCAGCGCAGAGTTAACCACTATGGGATAACAAGCGCCATTGGCCGCCGCCATCACAGAGAAGATACTGAGCAGAGGCCAGATAGTGCTAGATGGGTAACACAGGGTGACCAAGGCGATACCGGCAACACAAGCGCCGAACAGCAGTAAGACCCAGGTCAGCGTCACCTCGGCGCCTAAGCGTCGAATAAACAACTTGCTCAGGTAGCCCCCGAGAATAAACATCACGGTCTGCGGAATAAAACTCAAACCGATCGCCTTAGCCTCATATCCATGTTGCTCCATCACTATCGGCCAGAGGGTTAGGTAAGAGAAGAAGGCCGCGGAGCAGGCACCGAATATCAGCACGTTGCCCAGATATCTGGGGCTGGCCAGCATGGCCAAATAGCTTACGCGCACACTCTTTTGAACTTCAGTGGGTATACAGCCTTGCTGGCTACTTGCCTCGTCGGTCTTACTATTAAGGCTTTCCTTGCTATCGACCCAGGCAAGGGTAGCTAGGATAAGCAGCAAGCTTAAGCCGCCCAGGATGAAGAAGATGCTGTGCCACTGCTGCCACTCCAGCAGATAGGCGCCCAAGATAGGCGCTAAGGCCGGCGACAGGGCCACGAGCGGCATGATATTACTAAATACCTGTTGCGCCTCGTTGGCCTTATAACGATCGATCACTATAGCCTGCCAGATCACCGAGGCGCTACAGGCACCTAATGCTTGGAAGAAGCGCGCCACATTAAACATGGCGATAGAGTCGCTATTGGCAATCACCAAACTGGCTGCGCCGAACAGAACAAGACCCAATACCAGACTCAGACGTTTACCTATGGCCTGTACCAGGGGGCCATACAAGAGCTGCCCCAAGGCCAGACCAGCGAGGAAGAAAGTCAGCGAGCTGGCAACCTGAGTGGCACTGGCATCTAAACTTGTTTCAATTGCTTTGAAAGCAGGCAAGTACATGTCAGTCGCAATAAAGCCCAACATACTGAGTAGCGCTAGATAGATAAGAAAAGAAAAATTAGCGATTTTATTCATAAAATTAGAAGATTCACTTTAACTAACCAAAGAAGTCGGTGAGTCTATTGACTTGCCAATTGCTTGTGAAACGTTTATTTTTGCTTACAGCCTTCAAATATTCTCACGGCAAATTTAGGAGCAAATTCGAGATGCTTTCAGAACAGTCGATGCAATTAATTGATATGGTGGCCCGAGTCGGCAGTTTTACCGCGGCGGCCAACAAGTTACACAAGGTGCCCTCTGCCGTGAGTTATGCCGTGAAGCAGGTTGAGGAAGATTTGGGGGTCGTGTTGTTTGAGCGCCACCATAGAAGCGTGAGCCTCACCCCGGCAGGCGAACATTTCGTCAAGCAGGTGCGCTCCATGCTTACCCATTTGGCGTCGCTAAAAGAAGACACCAAACGCGTGGCCAACGGCTGGCAACCCACACTCTCAATCGCCCTGGATAATATCGTGCGCGCCGATAAGATCAGTAACCTGATCGCCGATTTCTATCGCCATTTCGACAATGTCGAGCTGATCATACGCATCGAAGTCTTTAACGGCGTTTGGGAGGCAATAGCCACCGGTCGCAGCGACATCGCCATCGGTGCCACTACCGCTATTCCTGTGGGCGGTGATTATCGCTTTAAGGATATGGGCGACATCGAATGGACCTTCCTGGTGAGTAAGCATCACCCACTGGCAGCTATAGATAGACCTCTGCTAGATGATGAGCTGCGCAGCTACCCCTCTATCTGCCTGGAAGACACCTCTCGCGAGATCCCAAAACGCATGACTTGGCTATTAGACAATCAGCGCCGCTTAGTCGTACCAGACTGGATCCGCGCCATCAACTGTTTCCGCGAAGGCCTTGGCATAGGTTACATGCCTAAACACTTCGCCACTCCGTTTGTGCAAGCCGGCGCACTGATAGAGAAAGAGCTGGAACGCCCTAAGGCACCAAGCCCCTGTTGCCTGGCCTGGAACGACGCCAACATGTCCCCCGCCATGGCCTGGGTATTGGATTATCTCGGCGATAGCGAAAAACTGCAGCGAGACTGGTTTAACTAAATCTCTTTAAATCAGTCACGTTTAATGAGTTATGTTTAGTTACGCGCTCTTAACTGAACGCATTAAATTTACCTGGCTTAATTAACCGCTTATCGAGCAGATGGGCTTTCGCCCTCCCCTTGCCTCGGTTATGATAATAGCCTTGCAAAACAAGTTAAATCCGGTTCATGAAATGGAACTCTTGCAACCGATTTGACTCAAATAAACCATCAAGTTAGTGATAGTCACTGGAGATAAAGATGACGCAAGAAACACTATATGCAAGCCATGCTTCGACACAAGAAGTGAATAAGCTGCTTAAAAATACCTATCTGCTGCTCTCGATGACACTGGGCTTTTCTGCGCTCTGTGCGGGACTGGCCATGGTGTTGCAAATCAGTCCTCTCATGTCTATCGGTCTGTCGATCGGTGGTTTCATTTTGTTGTTTGTCACCCTGAGAAAAGCCGAGTCGGCTGCGGGTCTGTTCTGGGTATTCGCCTTTACTGGAATGGAAGGTGCCTCTTTAGGTTACATGCTTAACCATTATGCCGGCATGGCCAACGGTCCTCAGCTGATCATGCAGGCCTTAGGCCTGACTGCCGTGGTGTTCGTTACCCTGAGTGGCTATGCCATCACCACCAAGAAAGATTTCTCTTTCATGCGCGGCTTCCTGCTGGCTGGTTTGGTCATTGCCATCGTTGCCGGCATCGCCAACATCTTCATCGGTAGCGGCGCGGTGTTCATGGCCCTCAACGCGGGTATCGCCCTGTTGATGACAGGCTTTATCCTGTTCGACACCAGCCGCATCGTCAATGGCGGTGAGACCAACTACATACGCGCTACCGTGTCGCTGTACTTGGACTTCCTCAACCTGTTTATCTCTATTTTGCACCTGCTGGGTGCTGGTAGCGACGATTAAGCAAGCTAAGCTTAGAAAGCCCGCCCACATCGGCGGGCTTTTTTATGCCCTTTCTGTGACTAATTAGCCTTTTAATTGGGCAAAACTACCGCCGTATCCACCTGACATTTGGGATCGATTTAAAAAACAGATAGAATAGCGGCTCAAAGCCGAGCTCTTACGGCGCAATATTAAGTTAGGGTTAATGAGTAAGCTCATCATTCAAGTCAATCAGGCTGGTTACGGCCAGGGTAGCAGCTATCAGGCGCTGCAATTTACTAAGGCGGCTATCGACGCCGGCCATGAGGTGATTAAGGTCTTTTTCTATCAAGACGGCGTATTATCGACCAATCATCTGCAGTCCCCCGCCTCCGATGAATTTGCCCTCTATCAGGCCTGGCGAGAGCTTGGACAGACACATCAGGTACCCTTGGTCAATTGCGTATCGGCGGCGCTGCGCCGCGGCGTGTTATCTGCGGCCGAATCGGCAGAAAACCAGTTGCAACACTGGAACCTCGAGCCCCCCTTTCAGATGGGCGGCCTTGGCGAACTCGTGACCGGTATAGAGCAAGCCGATCGCGTGATCTGTTTTTAAACGCCAAATGTTAAGCATTCGCTTTTTGGAAAAATGATGAAAAAGATCGCCATTATTTTCAGACACGCGCCCCATGGCAGTGCCAAAGGTCGGGAAGGACTGGATTTTGCGCTGCTCAGCGCCAGTTTCGAGCAAGAGGTCAGCCTCATCTTCGTCGATGAAGGCGTACTTAATCTTTTGCCGCAACAGACGCCGGAAGCCATAGGGGCCAAAGATTTCCTGGCAGCCTTCAAGGCGCTCCCTTTGTATGATATCGAGTGCGTCTATGCCTGTCGGCAGAGTCTGGCAGACTATCAACTGGATGAATCGGCCCTGGCCATCCCGCTGGAGGTCAAAAACCCAGCCGATATAGGTGAGCTGCTGACCCAAGCCGATGAGGTCTTTGTCTACTGATGATACTACATATCGTTCAATACTCGGCGACTCAGGATAACGCCCTTGCCACCTGCCTTCGCTACATTCAGCCCCAAGACACCCTCTTGTTGCTCGGCGATGGCGTAAACGCTCTGCTGCTACAAAAATGGCAACAAGCCTTGGCTGACACCGAGATCTGCCTGCTTGAGCAAGATGTTGAAGCCAGAGGCCTGCAAGCAAGGTTAGGCCAATACCAGCAGCTAAGTCAGGCGGAATTTGTCCAATACTCGTTAACTCACGCTAAGGTGATCACTTGGTAAATTTTATTATGTATGGCGATAGTCAGGTTCCCACGGATCCACAGGGCTATTTGAAAAATGTCAGTGACTGGAATGAAGAACTTGCAGTACTTATCGCCACCGAAGAAGATATCACCCTAACGCCAGCGCACTGGGAAGTGGTGCATTTCGTACGCGATTTCTACATGGAATTTAAAACAAGCCCGGCCATTCGTGTATTGGTCAAGGCCATCGGCCAGAAACTCGGCGCCGAAAAGGGCAATTCCAAGTATCTCTATACCCTCTTCCCCCTCGGCCCGGCTAAACAGGCTACCAAGATTGCTGGCCTGCCAAAGCCTGCAAAATGCATCTAAGCGAGCGACTAAAAACCTGTCTCGTCGACTAGCCTTAAAGATAAAAAAACCTTCGCGATGGCGAAGGTTTTTTTGTGGTTAGAGATTTTTCACCACTAACATAATCGCTTTCCCAAATGTTGCTAACATTACTGCGACGAAGATACAGATAATGACGACATAGGTCAGCCACTGAAAATAGCGCCCACCGTTATCCATGTTTCACACTATCTCTTTATCGCGTTAGCCTATTTGAGTCAGGCCGCCCATGTATGGACGTAGCGCCTCAGGTACTGTGATTGAACCATCGGCATTCTGATAGTTTTCCAGCACTGCCACTAAGGTACGGCCGACTGCAAGACCTGAACCGTTCAGTGTGTGCAGCAATGCCGGCTTCTTGGCAGATTTGGCCTTGTAGCGCGCTTGCATGCGACGGGCCTGGAAATCCTGCATGTTGCTGCAAGATGAGATCTCGCGGTAGGTGTTCTGCGCCGGCAGCCAGACTTCTATATCGAAGGTCTTCGCCGCGCCAAAGCCCATATCACCAGTACAGAGCACTACGGTGCGATATGGCAGGCCTAGGCGTTGCAGCACAGTTTCGGCGTGCTGAGTCAGGCTTTCGAGCGCGGCCATAGAGTCTTCAGGCTTCACCAGCTGCACCAACTCTACCTTGTCGAACTGGTGCTGACGAATCAGACCACGAGTATCACGGCCGTATGAGCCGGCTTCGCTGCGGAAACAAGCCGTGTGAGCCGTCATCTTAATCGGCAACTCATCTTCATCGATAATGGTATCGCGAGCCAGGTTAGTCAGCGGCACCTCGGCGGTCGGGATTAGGCTTAGGCCCTGACCTTCTTCGGTAGCAGGCTTGGTGTGGAACAGATCTTCACCAAACTTAGGCAGCTGACCGGTACCAAGCAGGCTGTCTTCGTTAACCAGCAGCGGCACATAGGTTTCAGTGTAACCATGCTCGGTGGTGTGCAGATCCAGCATGAACTGAGTTAGCGCACGGTGCATGCGGGCGATCTGCCCCTTCATCACGATGAAACGAGAACCGGTGATCTTAACGGCACTCTTGAAATCAAGACCAGCGTGTTGCTCACCCAGATCCACATGATCTTTCACATCGAAATCAAACTGCTTAGGCTCACCCCAGCGGCGGATCTCGACGTTGTCGTTTTCGTCCGCACCAATAGGCGCCGACTCGTCCGGCAGGTTAGGCACGCTCATGGCGATAGCATTCAGTTCTTCAAGCAGCTGCTTTAACTCGGCTTCTTTACTGCTAAGCTCGGCGCCAAGATCGCCGACTTTGGCCATGATAGGTGCAACATCTTCGCCCTTTGCCTTAGCCTGACCGATAGACTTGGAGATCGCATTACGGGACGCTTGCAGCTCTTCTGTCGCCACCTGTAGTGACTTACGCTTTTCCTCTAACTTGCTGAGACGATCCACATCCAGGATAAAACCACGGGTGGCGAGACGCTCGGCGGTCGCTTCTAATTCAGTACGTAAAAATTTGGGATCTAACATGTTTTTAGTTTCTTAATAGTTAAATGCGAGAAAAAACCAACTGCTGTCCTAAGTAAACCATGAATAAACATAGACATAGGTTCAGAGCGATATTTGTAAATGCTTTCAACCAGGCGCCCTGCTGCATCAATAACAGGGTTTCGTTCGAAAAAGTTGAAAACGTAGTAAGTGCTCCTAATAACCCAACACCTACTAATGCTTTGATTTCAGGACTGACCTGACTCGCTTCACCTAGGGCATAGATCACGCCCATCAGGAAGGAGCCGATCACATTGACCATGAGTGTACCAAAAGGAAAAGAAGAGCCAAACACCTGAATCATGAATATTGAAATAAGATAACGAAATACCGCGCCGATGGAACCACCCAGGGCCACAAAAATGAGATTATTCATAGCGTTTCACCTCACTTGCCCTGTCCATTTCGGCCAAGGTGGCCAGCTTGGTCTTGATACGTTTCTCGAACCCATGCTCGCTAGGGTAGTAGAACTGCGTGCCTGCAAGCGGCTCGGGGAAATAGCACTCACCACTGGCGTAATGATTGGGCTCATCATGGGCGTAGCGATAACCTTCGCCAAGGCCGATATCGGCCATCAACTGAGTTGGGGCGTTGCGCAGATGATTAGGCACCGGCTGACCGCCAGTCTCCCGCGCCAGCTGGCGCGCCGCCTTGAAGGCGGTATAGACGGCGTTACTCTTGGGCGCGCAGGCGAGATAGACAACGGCCTGGGCGATAGCACGCTCCCCTTCGGCCGGTCCCACCCGATGGAAACATTCCCAGGCATTGACCGCCACCGACATGGCCACAGGATCGGCGTTACCTATATCTTCCGAGGCGATGGCCAGCAGGCGACGGGCAACGTACAGCGGATCGCAGCCCCCTTCGAGCATGCGGCAATACCAGTAAAGCGCCGCATCCGGCGCCGAGCCCCGAATCGACTTATGCACCGCAGAGATAAGGTCGTAATATTGATCGCCATTCTTATCGAATCCGGCCAGCTGTTGCCCGGCCACCTCGATAAGCATCTGAGCATTAAACTCGCCGCCATCGGGCAGCATGTCGCTCATCAACTCGATAAGGTTTAGGGCCTTACGGGCATCGCCATCACAGAGACTAGCCAACTTCTCAGCAACCTCATCTGGCATCGTCAACTGACGCTTACCCAGACCACGCTCCTCATCTTCAAGCGCCTGACGGACTATCTTGATGATCTCCTCATCTTGCAGCCGCTTGATCAGATAGACCCTGGCGCGGGATAACAGCGCGTTATTGATCTCAAACGAGGGGTTTTCCGTGGTTGCACCGATAAAAATCACAGTGCCATCTTCGATAAAAGGCAAGAAGGCATCTTGCTGGCTCTTGTTGAACCTGTGCACCTCATCGACAAACAGTAAGGTGCGCTGCCCGCGTGACTGGGCCACACTCTTGGCGTGCTCGATGGCGGCGCGGATCTCTTTCACCCCTGAGGTGACCGCAGAGATGCGCTCGACATGAGCATTGGCGTAATGGGCAACCAACTCGGCGAGTGTGGTCTTGCCGGTACCCGGCGGTCCCCAGAACATCATGGAGTGAGCCCTGCCGGCCTCGAGGGCCTGACGCAGCGGCTTACCCTCACCTAACAGGTGATCTTGCCCTATATATTGCGACAATTTTTCCGGCCGCATTCTTGCGGCAAGCGGGCGGAAATCTGGCGCGAAATCGAAACTTAAGCTAGACACAAATGGCCTTATCTAATGACTTATTCAAATGGCATATTCTAATAGCTAATTCAAAGGCTTAATCCAATGCCTTGAGGCGCTGATCGTCAATATCGACGCCTTCGGGGACGGTAAACTGAAACAGCTTAGCATCGGCGTCTTTCAAAGGCGCCTGGGCTGACAGATTGAAGACGCTGAGGTTACCTTGCTGATCTGTCAGCTTCATCACCTCGAGTTGCTCATCCTTAAAGCAGACCTCAACACTAGTCACGCTGGCATCGACGGCCTTAGGGGTGATCTGATAACAATCATCCTGACGCTTTACCTGATAGGCTTGCCAGGTCGCTTCGTCGCGATGTACCAAGAGCGCGATCGGCGAGGCATCGATGGCCTGATTGAAATCTAACACGGACACCTCTTCGGCGAAGGGATTGTAGATCCACACGTCGCGGCCATCGGCGACAATCAGGGATTCATCCGGCTGGGTCAGATGCCAATAAAACTGGTTAGGTACCGCCAGGGCGAAGGTGCCCGTGCCCTGCTGGATCACCTTGTTGTTAACGTCGGTTACCTGCTGGCTAAAATTGGCCTTGAGGTTATCCAGCTTGGCAAGCTTATCCTTTAGGGCTGCCGAATCATCGGCGTAACTCGATGCCGCCACGACTAGAGGCAAGGCACAGACTAATTGAGATAAGGGTTTTAGCATTTCAAATCCTTTCATATAAAAGCGCTCGCTATTCACTCGGGTTACTGTCCCTATAAACTCAGGAGTTTAAAGTCCTGACTTATAACTCTCTACCTTTTATCAGAGAGTGTCTCACGAGTTTGCCACGAGAAATATTAAAGAGAGCTTAATAATCTTTCGGCGGCGGAGGCGCCAGCACCTCACGGTTACCGTTATGACCTTGAGAGCTGACGACGCCCTGCATCTCCATCTGTTCTATGATGCGAGCGGCGCGGTTATAGCCAATCTTAAACTTACGCTGCACGCTGGAGATAGAACCACGACGGGTCTCGGTAACAAAGGCCACCGCCTCATCGTAGAGAGAGTCCATCTCTTCATCATTCTCCGCGGCTTCACCCGGCAGCAGCACCTGCTCCCCTTCAGCCGAGCCCTGCAAGATCTCATCAATATATTGCGGCTTGCCGCGACTGTGCCAGTCGGCCACCACAGCATGGACTTCATGGTCATCGATAAAGGCGCCGTGAACGCGGATAGGCACACTGGTCCCAGGCGGCAGATAGAGCATGTCACCCATCCCCAGCAGCGTTTCAGCACCTTGCTGATCTAAGATGGTGCGCGAATCGATACGAGACGATACCTGAAATGCCATACGGGTTGGGATGTTGGCCTTAATCAGACCCGTGATCACATCGACCGATGGACGCTGGGTCGCCAAAATAAGGTGGATACCGGCGGCGCGGGCCTTCTGGGCGATACGGGCGATCAACTCTTCCACCTTCTTACCGACGATCATCATCATGTCGGCAAATTCATCGACGATCACCACGATAGACGGCAGTTTATCCAGCTCAGGCGCCTGCTCTTCCATGCTATCTTGTGAGCGCCACAGGGGATCTGTGATCACCTCACCGCGCTCCTTGGCTTCCTTGATCTTGGCGTTATAGCCCTTGAGGTTACGCACCCCTAATGCAGACATTAGCTTATAACGACGCTCCATCTCGCCTACACACCAGCGCAGGGAGTTAGCCGCCTCTTTCATGTCGGTGACCACCTCACAGAGTAGATGTGGAATGCCTTCATACACAGAGAGTTCCAGCATCTTAGGGTCGATCATGATGAAGCGTACATCATCCGGCCCAGACTTATAGAGCAAGCTGGTGATCATCACGTTGACCCCCACAGACTTACCCGAACCTGTGGTACCGGCCACCAGAAGGTGTGGCATCTTACCAAGATCCACCACCACAGGCTCGCCCGAGATATCCTGCCCCAGCACCATGCTAAGATGAGACTTGCTATGCTCAAAGGCTTCGCTGCCCAGCACGTCACGCATAAACACGGTTTCGCGGAACTTATTAGGGATCTCCAGACCCACATAGGCCTTACCCGGGATCACCTCGACCACTCGAACGCTCTCGGCTAGCAGCGAGCGCGCGAGGTCTTTCGACAGGTTAGTGATCTTAGACGCTTTGACGCCTGGCGCGAGCTCAAGCTCGAAACGGGTCACCACAGGACCAGGGAAGACCCCGACCACCTTGGCCACAATGTTAAAGTCGGCAAGCTTGACCTCGACCAGACGCGCCACCTGATCCAGCTCTTCCTGACTGATTGGGTTTGTCTTACGGTTTGGCACATCGAGCAGTGAAATATCCGGCAGCGGCGTAACAGGCTTCTTCGGTTGAGCCTCTTCCCCACCAGGCAGGACGACTATGCCATCGACAATTTTCGCCTGCTCGACCTTCTGATTTTTAGGCAGCTTCTTGGGTAGCACGGCGCCGGTTGAATGCTTAGTATCGAAATCTATGGAGACTTCATCATCCTGAGCACTAAAGCTCAGAGCAGGGTCTTGCGCTTCTACCTCGGCAGCGGTTTTTGCCGTTGGCAGGCTAAAGCTTGGCTCCTTAACCCGGCCGCGAGAAGAAGCTTCTTGAGCCTCATCCTCGTCATATTCATCCTGTTCGTCCTCATAGGCGTCCTCTTCGGCCTTAGCCAAAGCTTTCTGACGACGAGACTCCTTAAACCGGTCAAATACCGACATGAACCCCTTGGTATCATCGGTTTCGGGCGCGCTGGAGAACTTCTCTGGAATATGTTTTAGCTGCCTAATGCACCAGATGGTGGCAAAACCGACCATTTCGACCACGGTTAACCAGCTGATGCCGGTCAGCAAGGTAAAGCCGGCGCCGACGAAACAGAGCAGCAGCAAGGTGGTGCCCAGCTGATTAAAATAAGGCAACATGGCATCGGCGATCACATCACCGGATACACCGCCTGCCGAGAACTCGTAGATGTCGTTGGCATTCATGCTGGCAAGGGACGCAAGGCTGAAGGTGATCAACAAGAAACCAATCAGCCTTAGCCCTACCGAAAAATAATCTATCTCCAACAGGCGATGAATACGTTTGAACAACAGCCAGCCGGTGACCGCCACTATGATAGGAATTAGGTAGGCGGTGTAACCGAAGAAATAGAAGAGCACATCGGCAAGCCATGCTCCCACGGCGCCGGTAACGTTTTTAATCTCACCTTCGAAATTAGACTGACTCCATCCAGGATCAGACGAATGAAAGCTGCTCAGTGCAAGCAGAATATAGGTGGCGACCATGCAGCAGAGGATGAGTCCGCCTTCAAGCAGACGCTGCAGACCGCTGAGTGTTTTGACACTATTTCCCTTAGACAAAAGACAACCCACAAAGCAAAAACGAAAAGGTGAGCCTAAGATATCAAAATAATTCGTGCTATGCAGCGTTTTACCTGCCTATACAGCACAATAGCAAGGCAAAAGGCCTTCATTGGTGAAAAACTATTCGAGGTGAAAAAAAAGGAGCCTTTACGGCTCCTTTTTTACGACATAAATCGTTTTTAAGACTCAAGCGTTACATTGATTGCAACTCTATTGGTCTGCTTGACTTCTTCCATCACAACGTAGGTACGAGTATCAGAAACAGCGGGCAACTTAAGTAGAGTTTCACCTAACAAGCGACGATAGGCAGACATGTCAGAAACACGGGTCTTCAATAAATAGTCGAAGTCGCCAGAAACCAGATGACATTCTTGAATATCATCGAGCAGCTGTACGGCACGATTAAACTTATCAAATACTTCTGCAGTATCGCGATTTAGCGTGATTTCTACGAACACAAGTAATGAGGCCCCAAGATAATGGGGATTTACTAGCGCAGTATATCCATTGATGTAACCTTGCTTTTCGAGTCTTTTAACTCTCTCTAAACAGGGAGTGGGGCTCAGCCCTACACGCTTTGACAACTCCACATTGGAAATGCGGCCGTCGATTTGCAACTCGTTAAGGATGTTACGATCGATCCGATCTAAGTCTTTTATAGGACTCTTTTTATTATTAACCATATTTTTAACCTTGCTTTATCACTAAAACAACATTTACTGCTACGTATGTCAAAAGTTCAGCAGCATTAACTGCCGAAGTGATACTATACTAGATTTCCCTGAAACAATCACGTTCAGGACCTATAAAATAACAATTCAACCCAGAATAAATGGGTTTTTATTCAATTTGAGGCTCGAAGATGATAATTGGTGTACCTAAAGAAATCAAAAACCACGAATATCGCGTTGGTATGGTGCCGTCAAGTGTCCGCGAATTGACCCTAAAAGGTCATGAAGTATTTGTAGAGAAGAATGCAGGTGTTGGGATCGGTTTTAGCGACCAAGACTATGTCGATGTAGGCGCGTCAATCTTAGACACTGCAGCTGAAGTTTTTGCGAAAGCAGAAATGATCGTTAAGGTAAAAGAACCTCAAGCGGTCGAGCGTGCCATGTTGCGTGAAGATCAGTTGCTGTTCACTTATCTTCATCTTGCTCCCGATCTGCCACAAACTGAAGATCTTATTAAGAGCGGTGCCGTCTGTATCGCCTATGAAACAGTAACCGATGCCCGTGGCGGCCTTCCGCTACTGGCGCCAATGTCTGAAGTTGCCGGTCGTATGTCTATCCAGGCTGGTGCCATGGCACTGGAAAAATCAATGGGTGGCCGCGGCATGCTACTTGGCGGCGTACCTGGTGTTGAGCCAGCTAAAGTCGTTATCATCGGCGGCGGTATGGTTGGTACCAACGCAGCGCAGATGGCCGTAGGTCTGGGCGCAGACGTGGTTATCCTAGATCGCAGCATCGATGCGCTGCGTCGTCTGAACGCTCAGTTCGACAACCGCGTTAAGGCGATCTACTCGACTGCCGACGCTATCGAAAAGCACGTACTGGAAGCCGACCTAGTGATCGGTGGCGTACTGGTTCCTGGTGCTGCAGCACCTAAGCTAGTAACCAAAGATCACATCAAGCGTATGAAGCCAGGCAGCGCTATCGTTGACGTCGCCATCGACCAAGGTGGTTGTGTTGAGACTTCTCATGCTACGACTCACCAAGACCCAACTTATATCGTTGATGAAGTAGTACATTACTGTGTGGCTAACATGCCAGGTGCAGTGGCTCGTACTTCTACCTTCGCGCTGAACAACGCGACCCTGCCTTACATCATCAAGTTGGCCGACATGGGTTACCGCGAAGCACTGCGACAAGACAAGCACCTGCTAAACGGCTTGAACGTAATGCATGGTAAGGTAACCTGTAAAGAAGTTGCCGAAGCCCTGAACTTCGAGTTTGTTGATCCAAGCGTACTACTCGCTTAATCAAGTAAAGAGTGTAAACAAAGGGAGCCAATGGCTCCCTTTTTCGATTAGAACAATCTAAAAGATTGCCTTTACCCCTTAGGGGAAATTCCCTACAATCGCTGCAATTCGCTAAAGGCACGGAGAAAAAGATGAGCCAAGCTAGACACTGTAACTTATTAATTTTGGGTTCGGGCCCTGCTGGGTACACCGCCGCTGTTTATGCTGCCAGAGCAAACCTAAAGCCTGTTTTGATCACAGGTATGCAGCAAGGTGGTCAGCTGACGACCACGACCGAAGTTGAAAACTGGCCAGGCGACGCCGACGATCTAACCGGTCCGGCATTGATGGAGCGTATGCAGAAGCATGCCGAGAAATTTGAGACTGAGATCATCTTCGACCACATCAACGAAGTTAACCTGCAAGAGCGCCCTTTCCAACTGAAAGGCGACAGCGGTGAGTACACTTGTGATGCCTTGATCATCTCAACCGGCGCCTCGGCCATGTACCTTGGCCTGGAATCGGAAGAAGCCTTCAAGGGTAAAGGTGTTTCGGCCTGTGCCACCTGTGATGGTTTCTTCTACCGTAACCAGAAGGTTGCGGTGATCGGTGGTGGTAACACGGCGGTTGAAGAAGCGCTTTATCTGAGCAACATCGCATCAGAAGTTCACCTGATCCATCGCCGTGACAGCTTCCGCTCTGAGAAGATCCTGACCAAGCGTCTGATGGACAAAGTTGCGAACGGTAACATAGTTCTGCATCTCGACAGCACACTAGACGAAGTCGTTGGCGACAACATGGGTGTGACCGGCGTGAAGATCAAGAGCACCAAAGATGAAAGCATTACAGAGTTTGATGTCATGGGCGTGTTCGTCGCCATCGGCCACAAGCCAAACACTCAGATGTTTGAAGGTCAGCTAGAGATGAACAATGGCTACATCAAGGTGCAGAGCGGTCTCGGCGGTAACGCTACCCAAACCAGCATTCCTGGTGTATTCGCCGCTGGTGACGTGATGGATCAACATTACCGTCAGGCGATCACCTCTGCGGGCACCGGCTGTATGGCTGCCCTGGATGCAGAGCGTTTCTTAGACGCACAGTAAGCATTACTCATATTGTAAAAGCAGGCCATGTGCCTGCTTTTTTTGTGTTGGAAATCAGCCAAATAAATTTGCGGTGATCGGGCACAAAAAAAGGGACCCTGGGGTCCCTTTCAAAGCAAAGCTCACTAATTACTTAGCTAGAGCTTCTTTTGCCTTTTCAACTAGAGTGGCGAAAACCACTTTGTCGAATACAGCGATGTCTGCCAAAATCTTACGATCGATTTCGATAGACGCCTTTTTCAGACCGTTGATGAAACGGCTGTAAGACAGACCATTTTGACGAGAAGCCGCATTGATACGTGCAATCCACAGTTGACGGAATTGACGTTTCTTCTGACGACGGTCACGGTAAGCATATTGGCCAGCTTTGGTTACTGCTTGCTTAGCAACACGGTAAGTACGTGAGCGAGCTCCGTAATAACCTTTAGCTAGTTTTAATACTTTCTTGTGACGAGCACGAGCGGTTACACCACGCTTAACTCTAGGCATTGTTCTTTACTCCTCTAATTAAGCGTATGGTAGTTGACGTGCAATTGCTGGCACATCAGACTTCGCAACTAAACATTTAGCACGTAAGTGACGTTTACGCTTAGTGCTCTTCTTGGTCAAAATATGACGTAAATGGGCTTGCTTGCGCTTAAAACCGTTAGCGGTTTTCTTAAAACGCTTTTGTACACCCTTGTCTGTTTTCATTTTAGGCATTGCTAAAACTCCGCATTGGGAAATTAATAAAACGCAAGGCGAGCAGAGGCCCTCAGAGAGGTCTCTGCTACTTTTAAATTTGCCTTACTATTTCTTTTTCGGCGCGAGCACCATCACAGCCTGGCGACCTTCCATTTTTGGAAAAGCCTCCACGATTGCTATCTCAGCCAGATCGTCTTTAATACGATTCAAAAGATTCATACCAAGACTCTGGTGAGCCATCTCGCGACCACGGAAACGCAGCGTAACTTTCGCCTTGTCGCCGTCTTCTAGAAAACGCTTCAGGTTGCGTAGTTTTACCTGATAGTCGTTTTCGTCAGTACCGGGACGGAATTTGATTTCCTTCACCTGTATCTGTTTCTGCTTCTTCTTTTGCTCTTTTTGGGCCTTAGCCTTGTCAAAAAGATACTTTCCGTAGTCCATTATGCGACATACAGGCGGCTCAGCGTTTGGGCTGATCTCTACCAGATCTACGCCCGCTTCATCTGCAAGTTCTTGCGCTTCACGAAGACTTACAATGCCGATAGTTTCACCGTCTAATCCATTGAGGCGTACTTCTGATACGCCAACAATGAGTTCGTTAATTCTATTCGCCGCTGCTTTACGCACGTCTGTTTTCTTGATCTTTATGACCTATTCCTCCAACAAATTTAGACTACGGAGCGAAATCTGTTCTTTAACCATGGCAGCAAATTGATCGATTTTGATCTTACCTAGGTCAACACCATCTCTGGTTCGCACCGCGACTTCCCTATTTTCCATCTCTTGATCGCCCACGACCAATAGATAGGGAACACGCCTTAGGGTGTGTTCGCGTATTTTAAAGCCAATCTTTTCATTCCTCAAGTCTTTCGAGGCACGAATCCCCTGATCTTTAAATAATTTGACCACTTCGTCAACATATTCAGACTGTTTGTCAGTAATATTCATCACAACAGCTTGAACCGGCGCCAACCAGGTTGGGAACTTACCTGCGTATTCCTCGATCAGGATCCCTAGGAAACGCTCCAGAGAGCCTAGAATCGCACGGTGGATCATCACAGGCGTTTGACGGCTGTTGTCTTCGGCAACATAAGTCGCGCCTAGACGTCCAGGCAAGGCGTAATCGAGCTGCACTGTACCGCACTGCCATGCCCTGTCTAAGCAGTCATGGAGCGTAAATTCGATCTTAGGACCATAGAAGGCACCTTCGCCCGGCAGGATCTCATACTCGATGTCATTGGCTTTCAGCGCATCCATCAATGCCTGCTCTGCCCTGTCCCACATGGCATCGTCACCGATACGCTTCTCTGGGCGAGTAGAGAGTTTAACCACGATATCGTGGAAACCAAAGGTTGCATAGGTGTCGTAGACCATCTTGATACAGCCACTTACCTCTTGCTGCACCTGCTCTTCGGTACAGAAGATATGGGCATCATCCTGGGTAAAGCCACGAACGCGCATCAAGCCGTGAAGAGAGCCCGACGGCTCGTTACGATGACAACAACCAAACTCGGCCATACGCAGTGGCAGATCGCGGTAAGACTTGAGGCCTTGGTTGAAGATCTGCACGTGACCTGGGCAGTTCATCGGCTTCACCGCGTACTCACGGTTTTCCGAATGCGTAGTGAACATGGCTTCGGAATACTTATCCCAGTGACCACTGCGCTCCCACAATACACGGTCCATCATCAAGGGGCCTTTCACCTCTTGATAGGTGTACTGACCCAGCTTCTGACGAATGAATCTTTCAAGCTCGAGGAACAGGCTCCAACCGTCGTTGTGCCAGAACACCATGCCAGGGGCTTCTTCCTGCATATGGTACAGGTCAAGCTGCTTACCTATCTTACGGTGGTCGCGCTTAGCCGCTTCTTCGAGGCGAGTCAGATGCGCCTTAAGGGCCTTCTTGTCTGCCCAAGCGGTACCATAGATACGCTGCAGCATCTTGTTGTCTGAGTTACCGCGCCAGTAGGCACCAGCAACACTCATCAACTTGAAGTGATGACAGAACTTCATGTTAGGCACATGGGGGCCACGACACATGTCGGTATATTCTTCGTGATGATAGAGCGCAGGCTGGTCATCTTTGCTGATGTTCTCATCCAAGATGGCCACCTTGTAGCTTTCGCCGCGTGACTCGAAGGTGTCACGGGCTTCTTGCCAGCTGACGACGCGCTTCACCACATCATAGTTTGTCTTAGCCAGTGCCAGCATACGCTTTTCTAGCTCGGCTACATCTTCCTCGGTCAGCTTATGGTCGAGATCCACGTCATAGTAGAAACCGTTATCGATCACCGGGCCGATGGCCATCTTGGTTTCAGGCCACATCTGCTTAATGGCGTGACCCAATAGGTGAGCACAAGAGTGACGTAAGATCTCTACCCCTTCATCGTCTTTTGCGGTGAGGATAGCGAGATCGGCATCGGTCTCAATCAAGTCACAAGCATCTTTCAGCTCGCCATTGACGCGACCTGCGATACAGGCTTTTGCGAGACCAGGACCTATGTCCGCGGCGACATCTAGGGTAGAAACGGCGTTAGCAAACTCGCGCTTGCTGCCATCGGGAAGTGTAATTACAGGCATGTATAATCCTTATCCAGTGGTGACCCCTACGTAGGGCCACTTGGTCATATTGAGAAAAATTTAAGCAACTGAAGCGCAAAACATTACCGGAGTTTTGATCTACTTCAACGCAGGCCTGACATTCTAGGGCGGCATCAGGCAAATCGCAAGGTTTAAGGCCGCCGCTTCGCCTTAAAATAGCCGCTAATCTAACTAGCCGGCTACAGGTCGTTAAATCTGTCACCAATTGTCCATCTGGATGTCATCGAAAAGTCATGGACCGCCCCTACTCTAGCCGCCATATCGTTATGGCTAATTCGCTAAGGAGCCCGACCATGATGAAGCTAATATTATTGACCGCACTCTTCTATCAGCCTTTGTATCCTAATGACGGCACTCGCGGCGCGTCTATGCTGGAAACTGCTACGCAGCAAACTCAAGTGCAGGCTTTCGAAGCCAAAGGGATCGAACTGCAAACATCGACTATTGGCCTGGATGTGAGCCAACTGGAAAGTGAGATAGCTATTGAACTCGACCAGCAGCTCAAGGCGCTACATGCCGAGTTGCCGCAGCAAGGAGGCGATCAGGAGCTGCTCGCCAGCCAAAACTGATAACGATTAAAACCAAACAGGTCAGTTGTCTTGGGCTTCAACTGCGCTATAGGCCTGCTATTGCCCGAGCACTTGCTACGCTATTGCCAAGCTATTGCTATAAAGGGGAAAGTCATCCAAGATTGGGCTCAACAGATAATGAGCAACTTAGATGACAATGAACAAGTGGGCACTGGTAACCGGCGGTGCCAAACGTATTGGTGAAGCGATCGTATTAGCCTTGCACGGTAAAGGCTTCAATATACTGCTGCACTATAATGGATCAGAAAGTGAAGCAAGGGCGCTCGCAGGCAAGCTTAACCTCAGCCGGGTAAACTCGTGCCAGACTGTTCAGGCCGACCTCGCCACCGAACAAGGGCCCCTTAGCCTTATCCAACACATTAATGACCATCAACTTCCGCTTGGCGCTCTTATCAATAACGCCTCGCTGTTTGTACCAGACAGCAATCTTGAAGACTGGCAGTCCAGCCAGCAGCTGTTAAACCTTAATCTGCTCACGCCCTATCTGTTAGCCACCAAGCTTAGTGAAAACCTCGCCAGCAATGACGGCTGCGTCATCAACCTGGTGGATATTCACGGCGACCGCCCCTTAAAACACCATGGGCTATACTCTATATCTAAGGCAGGATTAAACATGGCGACCCGAGCCTTGGCCCAAGAGTTAGCGCCTAAGATAAGGGTCAACGGTATATCGCCAGGCGCGATACTCTGGCCATCCCAGAGCGATCAAGCGGCTATCGCTAGCGTCACTCAGGCCATACCTCTAGCGAGGCCCGGCAGCCCCGAGGATATCGCCGATACCGTGTGTTTTATCCTGGAGAGCCCCTACCTTAATGGCCAGGTGATCGCTATCGATGGTGGTCGCAGCGCAACCGGATATACAGGAGCCGACGGATGAAAATTTTTGATAAAGTGATCTGTTGTCCCCACTGTGGGCACCATCAACATATTAACTTAGATATCAGTTGTGGCGATCAGGACTACTACGACGATTGTCGCGTCTGCTGTAACCCTATCCATTTTCGAACCCACATAGACGATTCCAGACAGAAAATAGAGGTCTATGTGGACTCGGACGATGAGCAGTACTATTAGGCCAAGGCTTTTAAACTTACAAGCAACTGTATCTTATCGCCCGCTTAATCTTATAGGTCTATAAGGACTTGCCATAAGTTAGCCTCGGCTTATTGTCTGCGTTGCTAAATTTAGCCAGATAAAGGTTCGCCGCATCAGGCAAAGCCCTATTCTGCGCCTCAACGCCAAGCCCTATCCGTTAACCAAAACGTTTAACCCAAACGCTTGGCCAATACCCGTTCAACCGTGTCCACGATAGCCTGAGTCTGACTGTCTATCTCGATATTAAGCATAGTGCCGACAGCGACCTCGTCTAAGTTGGTGATCTCCAGGGTTTCTGGAATGAGGTGCAGCATAAAGCCAGATTCACTCACCTCACCAACGGTCAGGCTACAACCATTCACGCCAACGAATCCTTTGTAGAGAATGTAGTTCATCCATTTAGGGTCGACTTCGAGACGGACATCAAAATGAGCAGGCGTATGACTCACCTCGACCACGGTTGCCTGAGTGTGCACATGACCCGATAACACATGGCCACCTATCTCGCTGCCATAGGTCAATGAGCGCTCGATATTAACCTGGCTTCCCACAGACAGACCGGCCAAATTAGTAAGCCTCAATGTCTCTTCCATTACATCGAAAAACACCCTATCATCTGCCATCTCGGTAACGGTCAGACAGACGCCGTTATTGGCGACACTTGCACCTCGCTGCAAGTTTTCCTTCAGGTGTGACGGCATCGCAATTTCGATTGTATTAAGACCATCTTTTTTATGAATAGCCACCACTTCACATGTGGCTTGAACAATACCTGTAAACATTTTTTACTCTCTGCATTAAGGCGTTTTCATGAATCAATTCGGCTTTCAAGCCAAAAAGCTCGTCCATCTCGCGTTGCCTGTGCTTATCGCCCAGGTCACCCAAACCATGATGGGTTTTATCGATACCGTCATGGCCGGACGTGTCAGCGCATTAGATATGGCCGCGGTGGCCATCGGCGGCAGTCTGTGGCTGCCGGCGCTACTGTTTGTACAGGGTTTGCTGGTCGCCTTTACCCCTGTGTTTGCCAGCCATCATGGCGCCGATAATCAAAATGCTATCAGGCCGATGGCTTTTCAGGCTGCCTATATTGCCATAATCGGCGCGGCCGTAGTGATAAGCTTTCTGCTTTTTGCGCCGCAGATCTTCAAATTAATGGATTTGTCCCCCGAGCTAGCAGAGCTGAGTGTCAGCTATCTCCATGGATTTGCCTGGGGCGTCCCCGCCTTCGTGCTCTATCAGGTCTTGCGAGGATGTAGCGAGGGGATCTCCTACACGCTACCGACTATGGTGATAGGGTTTGTTGGCCTGGCGGTAAACATCCCGGCCAACTATATCTTCATCTATGGCCATCTAGGTGCGCCCGCGCTGGGCGGTGCGGGCTGTGGTATCGCAACGGCCCTGGTGTTCTGGGCCATGTTTATCGCCATGACAATTTACATGCAGTGGCATAAGCGCTTCGCCGTTATCAAGCCGCTGGGTGCCTTCCACCTGCCGGATCTTAAGACCATGAAGAGAATGACCAAACACGGAATGCCTATCGCCATGGCCTTGTTTTTCGAGGTGAGCCTGTTTGCCATCATAGCGCTGCTGCTCGCCCCGCTCGGCGCAGACGTTGTAGCCGGCCATCAGATCGCGCTTAACTTTTCATCCATAGTGTTTATGCTGCCACTCTCTATCGGCATCGCCGTGTCGATACGGGTCGGATACTACCTCGGACAAGATAAGGCGGACGTGGCTAAGCTAGTGACTAAGGTCGGTCTGGCTATCGCCTTTAGCCTGGCAGCCTGCACGGCCGTCATCACAGTGGTGTTTCGCACTCAGATCGCGCTGCTTTATAATCAAAATCCCGAGGTGGTCGCCCTGGCGAGCAGCCTTATGTTCCTGGCCGCTCTATATCAGCTGTCTGACTCGGTGCAGGTAGTTACTGCAGGTGCCCTGCGTGGCTATCACGACACCCGCAGCGCCTTCTACATTACCCTTGTCTCCTATTGGGCTATCGGCATGGTGCTCGGCTATCTGCTGGCAGAAACCGACATACTGGTTCCTGCCATGGGCGCCCACGGTTTCTGGATTGGCTTGATCGCCGGTCTCACCAGCGCCGCACTGCTGTTTGCCTTAAGGCTTCAGTATATTCAAAAGCATCCAAAGCAACTGGCCTTGGTTGATCAGCCGATTAATCACGCCGACCTATAGCCAAGATCGACACAGGCAAGCTGATGTTTAGCTAAATAATCGTCATCTTGCCTGAATCTTTATGTAAACACTTTGCCGAATATAACGACGCTTTGGCGTTAAAAAGATCAAGTTGCGCAGCAAATCACCGCTTGATTGAAAAATTACGATTTTTTACTTGCAACTCACATCACATCCCTCGTAATATAGCGCTCGTTCGCTGGCCGAGAGGTCGTGAACGGTAAAGCAGTACAACCGTAGCTCAGTTGGTTAGAGCACCACCTTGACATGGTGGGGGTCGGTGGTTCGAATCCACTCGGTTGTACCAATTTTACAAGAGATAACAGTACAACCGTAGCTCAGTTGGTTAGAGCACCACCTTGACATGGTGGGGGTCGGTGGTTCGAATCCACTCGGTTGTACCATCTTGTAAAAATATCAGCCAGCGCAAGCTGGTTTTTTTATGCCTGTTACTCGCTATTCAGCCTACTTCGCACTCACCATCACCACAATCGGTTCACCACCGCCGGATCTATTGCTAGCAAGATCGGTAATGCTCACCTTGGTTTTCACTCGATTGGCGATCGAGGAGTGTCGCTCGAGAAACTGAAAGCTTTGTGATGCCTGATACTGGTGGGCAAACTGCGCCAGACTTACGCCATTGCAGGAGATGCTGTTGACCCCGAAGCGCATGTTATGGTCATAGTTAACCAGTTTACGCTTTAACGCCGAACTGTTATCGCTACCCGCCGCAATACAGATCTTGGTCTCGACGCTACTGTCCTGCGCAACAAATCTATAATTGGCATTGGTATTAGTGCTGGTCTTAGCGGTGGCTGCCGCCTCTTCACCCACTGCCAGCTGAGAACTCAAGCCTAAACCTAGAGCCGTAACTGCTACACCGATAGAAACAAACGCCCCTGTTTTCATCTTCAACTCCTTAAGCCGTATTGATAACGGCGCCGCGATACCTGTTTATTGCCGATCCGCAAAGGCACTTAGGTCTGCATCCAATTGCATTGCTAGTCGCCTCGGCACATCAGATCCCCTCAAGTAAAGCCCAAAAACCGCGTCAAGGTTGTTAACCCTTGATGTCAAAGTGTTGCAAGCTGTGTAGCCCGATTGATGGGCATGTTAGACGCTGCTTATCCTACTAAAATCCTAGAGAAAAAAAGTACAACTGAGGTACACTGTTTGCTGGCGAGTGACAACAGGAGCCGGGAATGAGCCAGCGTACATTACACACCCTATTTAAACCTAAGTCGGTGGCCATCATTGGAGCCTCTAACGGCGCCAAGCGCGCCGGCAATGTCGTAATGCGCAACCTGCTCTCCAGCGGGTTTTCCGGGCCTATCATGCCGGTCACCCCAAAATACGATGCCGTGATGGGCGTGCTGGCCTACCCCAATATCGAAGCCCTGCCGCTTAAGCCAGATCTGGCCATCATCTGCACCGCAGCCAGCCGCGTCCCCGCCATCGTCGAGCGTCTCGCCCAATTTGGCTGCAAGGTAGCGATTATCAACGCTTCCGGCATGGCCAACCAACTCGATGAGGAGGGACAGAATCTATTGACGCTGACCCGCGCCCACGCCAAACGCTACGGCATGCGTATCCTCGGCCCCAACAGCCTGGGAATGATGTTGCCCAATCTCGGCCTCAATGCCAGCCTGGCACACACCAGCGCCCTACCGGGTAAAATCGCCTTTGTGTCCCAGTCTGCCGCCATCTGCACCACGGTACTGGACTGGGCCAACAACAAGGGGATCGGCTTCTCCTCCTTTATATCCCTGGGCGATGCTACCGACATAGATTTCGACGAGCTGCTGGACTTTCTCGGGCGAGACTCGCGCACCACGGCGATCATGCTCTACATAGACTCGGTCAACGAGAAGCGCCATTTTCTCTCCGCAGCCCGCGCCGCCGCACGTAACAAGCCGATATTAGTGATCAAATCGGGTCGCAGCCTTGAGGGCACCACAGCAGCTAAGCTACACACAGGTGGGGAAGTGGGTAACGACGCCGTCTACGAGGCCGCCTTCAGACGCGCGGGTATGCTGAGGGTAAACGATCTGGTAGAGCTGTTTGCCGCGGTAGAAACCCTGGCCCACTCTGCTCCCTTGCAGGGCGAGCGTTTGGCGATTCTCAGTAATGGCGGCGGTCCCGCCGTACTAGGCCTAGATCAGCTAATTCTCGGCGGCGGTAAAGCCGCCACCTTAGACGACGACACCTTCGACAAACTCAATGCCTTGCTGCCCGATACCTGGTCCGGGCAAAATCCGGTGGACATCGGAGGCGACGCCGATGCCAAGCGATACACCCAGAGCCTGGATATTCTGATGAACGCCGATGTGGCCGATGCCATCTTGGTGTTGCACTCTCCTTCTGCTCTTGGAGATAGCATAGAGATCGCCGACAGCATCATAGAGCTTGTCTCAAAACATCCAAGGCGTCACAAGGTCAATGTGCTCACTAACTGGAGCGGCGAAGACTCGGCCTATCAGGCCCGTAAACACTTTAACCGCGCCGGGGTGCCCACCTATCGCACACCAGAGGGAGCCGTCGGTGCCTTCATGCACATGGTGGAATACAGACGCAACCAAAAGTTGCTGCAGGAAGTGCCGCAATCTATCCCGGATAATATTCCCACCGATGCCCAACTTGCGCGCTCCTTGCTGCAAAGAGCTATAACCGATAACAAGCAGGTGATCGAGACCCATGAGGCAAGTGCCATCCTAAAGGCCTATGGGCTTAACACCATAGAGACCCACTTTGCCGCCAGTGCCGAGCGCGCCGCCGAAATTGCCGAACAGGTAGGCTATCCCGTCGCCCTCAAGGTGCAGTCACCTGATATTCACCATAAATCCGATGTTCATGGCGTCATGCTCAACCTCACCTCCCATCAGGAGGTGTTACAGGCCGCAGATGCCATGGTCGGCCGGGTACATTCACTCAACCAGGACGCCGACATCCAGGGGCTCATAGTGCAGAAGATGGCGCTCACCGCTGGCACTCAGGAGATCCGCGTCGCGGTGACCCATGATCCCGTGTTTGGCCCGGCCATCCTGCTTGGCGAAGGCGGCTCCGAGTGGCAGCCCAGCACAGATGCGGTGGTTGCACTGCCGCCACTGAATATGACCCTGGCCCGCTACATGGTGATCCAGGCGCTGAAGACCCACAAGCTCAAAGACAGGCATCTGCCGCTGGGCTTAGACATGAACGCTCTGTGCGTCATGCTCACCCAGATCTCCCATCTCATCATAGATTGCCCCGAGATCGCGGGCTTAGATCTTAACCCTGTGCTGTGCGCCGGTGAGCAGATCACCCTGTTAGATGTGAATATTCAGCTCAATGCCAATGCCCAGGACAATACCAACCGCCTAGCTATCTGCCCCTACCCTAAGGAGCTTGAAGAGCATGCGGTATTGAAAAACGGTCTTGAGATCATGCTAAGGCCAATTTTACCGGAAGATGAGCCTAAGCATCTGGCCTTTGACAACTCCCTCTCCGACGAAGACAGGTATAAACGTTACTTCGGCGTGCGCTCTAAGATGACCCATGAAGAGATGGCGGTACTGACACAGATTGACTACGCCAGGGAGATGGCCTTTATCGCCACTACCAAGGGTGCCGATGGCGATGATATTACTTTAGGTGCCGTGAGGGCCTCCATCGACCCCGACAATACCGAGGCCGAGTTTGCCATGGCGGTGCGCAGCGACCATCAGGGGATAGGCATAGGTAAATTATTACTGGAAAAATTGATCGCCTATTACAAGGCCAATGACACCGAGCTGCTCACCGGCTTCACCATGTTTGAAAACCGCAACATGGCAAGCCTAGCGAAGAAGTTGGGCTTCAGTGTTACTTTTGACATGGAGGAGCATCTGATCAAGATGGACATGCCCCTCAAGCCGAAACAAGACTAGCTGGTGCGCCCAGCTTGTAAGCCGTGCTTATTTAGCGTGTTTGCTAAGCATTAACCATTTTACGCTTAGCTGCTAAAACTACTTTCACACCCGCTTACAGAAAGGCTAGCTCACAACAGAGCTAGCCTTTGAAACAGTAACTTATTGAGCCTATTAGCCCTTCACACAGTTGCGGCCCGCGGACTTGGCTCTATATAGGGCTTCATCGGCGCGCACCAGATAAGACTCTCTGTCATCATCATGGCGCAGTGTCGCCACCCCTATGGAGACAGTGATCGCCCCAAGTGAAAGCTTCTTGTCTTTGCCAATGCTTAGGTGGCGCTCGGCGATACGAGCCCTAAGCTGCTCGGCCACCACCATGGCGCCTGAATGCTCGGTATCGGGCAGCAGGATCACAAACTCTTCACCGCCGTAACGCGCGACAAAGTCATCCCCCTTCACCCCTTGCTTTAACGCTAGTGCGATATAGGCGAGTACCTTATCTCCCACCAGGTGACCATGGGTGTCATTAAACTGCTTAAAGTTGTCGATATCGACCAGCAGCAAGCTGCTAAGGCGCTGCTCTCTTCTGAACCTTTGAATATGACCCAGAACCTCCTCATCGAAGGCGCGGCGGTTACGAAGCGAGGTGAGCTGATCTGTCATCACGGCGATATTGAGATCTTCCATCTCGGCCTTCAGCGCGGCGACCTCCTGATTCATCGTCTTCAGATTCGCTTCCATCTGGCGATTGCTGATCACCACCTGAGACACCTCTTCGGCCAGGGTATCGACCAGGCGCTCGAGGGTCTTAGGGTCTGGGTCCTGGCTGATGTTCTGCTGAAAGGTGGCAAGGCTGAGGTTAAATTGCGCCGTACCTGCGGTGACCTCGGATAAACGGGTCATAAAATTATTGATCAAGATCTGCGTCTCAATCTGCACATTCTCGATCACTTCCGGTGACTGCTCGCGAATGAAGCTGTTATAGAGGCCGGCATTGACCTCGGCGGTAAACTGAGCGCGGCTGGCTACCAGAGTGTCGATGGCGCGCTTAAGATCCAGATTGACCCCACGGAAATACTCATACCACACGGCATAATTATCTGGGGTTACTGGGATATTGAGTTCTGACATGCGCGGAACGGCATGCCTAAGAATTTTAGCGGAAAGTTCGGTCTCGGTAAGTTGTTTAGCCAAATTCATAGAGATTTTCGCCATTTTATTATTAGAGAAACACTAGCGCACACTAGGCACCTTCATCCGCGTAATTTGATGAATGAAGGCGCAATCTCTACAATAACGAAAATTTTAAGCCTTACCAGCTATTTTTGTTGTTTTTATGTTACAAACCACTATTTTACCCGGCAAGTCGCAAACAGATCCTTTTCCTTGCGATACACCTCGGTCGATACGTTCATCAGACCAAGCAGGCTGGAGAAGAGGTTATCGTGTGAGAAGCCGCCCTTGGTGGCGTATTCACGCAGACACTGCTTGTCTAAACCATTGTCGGAGGCAAAATCCGCTGAGAGCCAGGCCAGCATAGGGATCTTGATCTGCTCATCCGGTGCTATCGCATAAGGCGCGCCGTGAAGGTACATGCCACTCTCCCCCAGCGACTCGCCGTGGTCGGACACATAGAGCAAGGCAGTGTCGGCCTTGTTCTGCTGCGCCTCGAGGCGTGAGATCACCTGAGCGATAATATAGTCGGAATACAAGATGGTGTTGTCATAGGTATTCATCAGCTCTTCATCACTGCAGTTTTGGATGTCGCTACGCTGACAATCGGGCACAAACTTGCGATGGGCTTCTGGATAGCGCAAATAGTACGTCGGGCCGTGTGAACCTATGATGTGCAGCACGATAAGGGTATCCTGGCTGACACCTTCGGCAAGGCGCTTATCGAGTTCATTCAACAGGACCTGATCGTAGCAATAATGACCGTCGCAGAGCTCTGGGTCGCTATTGAGATCTATGTTGATGTGTTTGACGCGGTCACACACGCCCTTGCAGCCACTGTCATTATCCAGCCAGTCCAGCGAGATACCGGCGTGATCCAGCACGTCCATGGCGGTGTCTTGGGCCTGTGCCTGGCGCGCGTCATAATCTTCTCTATCCATACTCGAGAACATACAAGGCAGGGACACGGCCGTTGCCGTGCCGCAAGACTCGGAGTCTTGGAAGGCGATCATGTCATAAGCCTTGGTATGGGCATTGGTTGGCTTATCATAGCCATAATACTCATAGTTATGGGCCCTGGCGGTCTCGCCGACCACGACCACCACCAAGTTAGGCTTGCCGTTATGATCTAGGGTCAGGTTTTTCGCATCTTTGCCCTGCACCTTATAGACCAGCGGCTCTTGGAAGTAGTTAACCTTGACATACTTGATCATAGACCCGATGGCATAGGTAGGGACTATGTAGCGCTTCATCTGATCATTGTTACGGCCAAAGGCGACATAGTTTTGATAATAGAAGAAGCCGATCACCGCGATACCGGCAAGCATGGCGAACATGAAGGCAAGCTTATGCAGCAGCTCTTTCACGAAAGGCTTGTAGACGATATCGGCCTTAAAGATCAGCAGCGCCGGCAGCAATCCGGTCAGGGTAAAGTTTAAGATTGAAGACCAGTTAAGATAGGTTAATGCCTCGGCGCTGTTGGTCTGCACTGTGTTTTCGATCATGCCGTAATCGAACACGACGCCATATTGCAGCGCGGCGAAAAACACACTGGAAGAGATCAGAGTCACGATGATGAAGAACGGCTTAAGCAGATACTTAACCGAAAAAAGCGAGAAGATGAAGCTTAACGCGAAGATTAGAAATAACGGAATGGTGGCGATGAAGAGGTAATTAACCTTGCCCTGCTTCTCTATACCCTGCTGAACAATCTGAAACAGCGGAATATTAAATACGCCTACATAAAATAACGCGGTGAGCAGTGTAAACTGATTCACCGAAAGGGTTTTAACGCGTGACAGCACTGAGTGTTCTCTCTGTAAATAAACCTAAAATGACGTTAAATAACTCGCCAAGCCGCCGGTTACAACGACCTGCCAATCAAATAACGCCAAGACTTCTTTTTCATCTTCTGCATCATCTTTCACATCAGGGCCAAACCTGGCCTGAGTCAGAAGCAATTCATGCTCAAAGCACTTAGCTAAAAGCACTTCTCAAATAGCACTTACCTATCAAAATTTTGCCATTAGTCAAAATTCAGATAACCTCGGAGCAAAAATGTTGCGGCAATATTACCAATCAACACACCGCGCCACAATTGTAATCGCTATCCGCCTACCAACACAGGCACAGAACACCTTTGTTAACAGCTATGACGTAAGGCCGATAGGTGAAAGGCTATTTGCTAACTGACACCTACTAGTTGCCAGTTGTTAATCGCATCAGACTATTGACGAGCAGGGCTTTAGCACTTTGAAGTAGCACTCGGGAGTTTACACACCCGAGGTGAAAAAAAAGTGTTTTTACAGACGCAGTGCATGAGTTGCGGGTTAAAACTCGCTGTTCATGCGCTGGAAAAAACTCAACAAGAGCTCACGTTCGCTGTCGGAGAACTTAGCGGTAAGTTGATCTGACAAGCCATGGTGCAGTTGGTCATGCTCCCGGTAGACAGCCTGACCCTGCTGGGTTAATCCAACCAAAATCGAGCGCCTGTCTTGCTGGTGGGCCTTACGCGCTACCAGGCCCGCCTGCTCCATCTTATCGATCTGTACCGTAAGTGTCCCTGTGGTGATCCCCATCTTCTCCGCCAGCTCTTTCATCCGCATGTCACCATTGCCGCCCAAAATCTCTACGGCATGGATCTGAGGCAAGGAGTGGCCGGCATCCTTGACTACGGCCATCTCCCAAGACGAGAGCTTTTCATAAAATTCGACTATGGTGTGGCTCAATAGGTCATTATTCATCGTTAACGCACAATTCCTTTTTAAAGAGTTCGAAACTTAAGCTTATTCTGCCCCTTGGCAAGCTACTTGACGGCAAGTGATGAGTTCGACCGTCAAATGGTCAATACGTTCAAATTTGGCCAGCTTCTGCTTGAAATAATCCAGCTCCTTCGGCGCATGGCTGACGATAGAGACCATGGCGGCATAATGATCGGCGCTAACACGCCAGACGTGAATGTCGCTCACTTGATGATCTTGCTCGGCCTCGATCAACTCGACCATCTGCTTAACGTATTGTTTCTCTATGCTGGCATCGAGCAGAATCGGCCCAGTTTGCTTCATCAAGCCCCACGCCCAGCTGGTGATAATCACAGCGCCAACCACGCCCATCACGGGATCTAACCAGGTCAGTCCCAGATACTTACCGAACAGTAAGGCGCCAATGGCGAGCAGAGAGGTCAAAGCGTCGGCCATCACATGAAAATAAGCGGCACGCAGGTTGTGATCATGATGCCCCTTATCACCGTGTGCATGCGCTTTTTCATGTTTATGCTCATGAACATGGTGATGAGCGTCATGCTCGTGGCTATGATCATGGTGATGACTGTCGTGGTGAAGGTCATGGCTATTATCGTGCTCATGGCTGTGATCATGATGGTGGTCATGGCTGTGATCGTGATGATGTCCATGATGATGGTGGTGATGTCCGTGGTGGTCTTTTAGCAAAAAGACAGAAATTACATTGACCGTCAGGCCGATCACCGCCACAAAGATGGCTTCATTAAAGTGGATCTGCTCCGGGTTAAACAGCCGGCTCACCGACTCAACCACCATAAGCAGCGCTACCAGTCCGAGTGCGACGGCACTGGTAAAGCCCCCTAATACGCTAACCTTACCTGTACCAAAGGCAAAATCAGGGCTGTTGGCATGTTTCTTCGCATAGTGATAGGCAAACAGGGTAATGAGAAACGCTGCGGCATGGGTACCCATATGCCAACCGTCGGCCAATAAGGCCATCGAACCGTATACGGTACCAGCAACAATCTCGGCAATCATGGTAAATAGGGTTAGCAGTAAGACATAACGGGTGTTGCGCTCGCCATCACTGTTTAAATTAGCGAACTGGTGGCTGTGCTGCCAGGGGGCTAGATGATCCTTTACGTTGGACATGAATGTTTCTCTATTCGTTTTTATTGGTTAGCTTTTGCTGTTTACTTTAGTTAATTAACTTTGGCTAGTTAACTTGGGTTGTTTAGCTTTTAACGGTTAACTTCTACTGGTTCGTACATAGGTCCGTACATAGCTTTGTGCATAGTCTCGTATATTGATTCGAAGCTAGCAGTTTGTGTTTATCAGTACCCGATATGCTCAGCCCAAATACTTTGAAAATCAAACAGTCAGCATATTAACTAGTTTGACTTTCAAAGTAAACAAATATGAGGTGCTCGAATAGAAAACTGCCATTCTCGTCACAAGCCATATTAAAAATTAACTAAAAACAATAAATTAAAAATTATTTCTTTGCTTTTAACCCTTTTCCTCTATGCTAGCGTTTATACCTGGTATAACCGTTCAATTTAACGCTAGGAGCTTTCATGAAATTACCATTGAACCAATATACATCTTCCCTATTAATCGGCCTGGGTCTCTCCCTTAGCACCTTCTGTGCCCAGGCGACCAGTCCGGCTAAGCCACAGCAGTTAACCATGCCGGTCGCAATAAGCTACTCTGCAAGCGACTATCAAGCCGAGGATGCAACTAAGATGTTTCCCGCACCAACTGACGGCCTGGTGCAACATATTCTTACCCTGCCAAAGCTTGCCAATGAGGACGACTACCGACTGGAGATAGCCATCGGCCGTAGCGAAGAGGTAGATTGCAACAAACATGGCCTGTCGGGGGAGATAACTCAGCATACGGTAAAAGGCTGGGGCTATAGCTATTATCAGGTGGATGCCATACATCAAGGTCCTAGCACCATGATGGCCTGTTTCGATAAAGCAAAGAAGACAGCATTCCTCACCCTGCCTGAGAAGCTTACCTTAGCCTACGACAGTCGCTTACCTAAGGTGTTTTACTTGCCTGCAGGTGCTCAGCTTAGATACCGCATCTGGCAGGCCAGCAGCGACTATCAGTACAGCGAAGCCAAGTAGTTCTGTTCAGGCTGACGGCCTGTAGCTCATATTAATCAGATACAAAAAAACCTCTGCCTAGGCAGAGGTTTTTTTATAGCGCTATCTGTAATTACAAAGCGTAATTACAGGCCGTTGATGGCGTCTTTACACAACTGAGTGATACGCGCCCAGTCGCCCTGCTCCATCGCATCGGTTGGGGCAATCCAGCTGCCGCCGATACAATCGACATTCTTAAGCGCCAAATAATCTCTGTAGCTGCTCGGGGTAATGCCGCCGGTTGGGCAGAAACGTATGTCGGCTAGCGGACCTGAGAAGGCCTTCAGCGCATTCACGCCACCAGATGCCTCCGCCGGGAAGAACTTAAAGTTGGTGTAACCCAAGGCCATACCCGCCATCACCTCAGAGATGCTAGCAACGCCAGGGATTAACGGCACGCTGCCTTTCATCGCCGCCTTTAGCAGCTCAGGCGTGGCACCCGGGGTGATCACAAACTGAGCGCCGGCATCAATAGCCTGCTGCAACTGCGCTTCGTTGAGCACAGTACCCGCTCCGACCAGGGCTTCGGGAACCTCTTTGGCGATCTTGGTGATCGCTTCCAGCGCACAAGGGGTACGCAGCGTCACTTCCAATACGCTGATGCCACCCTCAACCAGGGCTCTGGCAAGTGGAACCGCATCCTCAATCTTATTAATCACCATGACGGGAACGATCGGGCTACGTTTAAAAATATCTTGGGGTTGAATTGACCAGTTATTCTCAGCCATTGCTAAAAGCTTCCTCAATGATTAATAATTTTCGTCTATGCTCGTGGTGCAACGTGCACCCGTCTCTGGACTACTTAAATTGGAACGCAGCGCCGCAAACAGTTCGCGGCCCATGCCGAAACTGGTACTGCGTAGATCGACTTTTTCCGCTTCACGACTCGCCAATACAGCCTCATCGACCAGAAGGCTCACCTCACCTGTATTGGCATCGACACGAATCAGGTCACCATTTTCAACTTTAGCGATCAGACCACCGTCTAATGCCTCTGGCGTCAGATGGATCGCCGCAGGCACCTTACCGGATGCACCAGACATACGGCCATCGGTCAGCAGCGCAACTTTAAAGCCTTTATCCTGTAGCGAGCCCAGGATAGGCGTTAACTTATGCAGCTCTGGCATACCGATCGCCTTAGGTCCCTGACCTTTAACCACGACGACGCAGTTTCTGTCGAGCTCTCCGGCCTTGAACAAGCCTTCGAGCTTGTTCTGATCGTCGATCACCACGGCTGGCGCCTCGACGAATCGGTGCGACTCGGCAACCGCTGAAACCTTGATCACCGCGCGGCCCAGGTTACCCTTAAGCAGTTTCAATCCGCCATTGGCCTGGAATGGCGACGCCACGGCCGTCAGTACCTCTTTATCCAAAGATTCGCTTGGGCCTTCGACCCAAACCAATTCATTGTCGATGAGGCGTGGCTCCTGGGTGTAACGACGCAGACCAGGACCGGCCACCGTCAGCACATCCTCATGCAGCAGTCCGGCATCGAGCAGTTCCTTGATCAGGAAGGCCATGCCGCCAGCGGCGTGGAAGTGGTTGATGTCGGCGTGACCGTTAGGATAGACGCGGGCGAGTAACGGCACGGCATCTGACAGCTCAGAGAAATCATCCCAGTTAACGATAATCCCGGCAGCACGGGCAGCGGCAACGATATGCATGGTCAGGTTGGTCGAGCCACCCGTTGCCAGCAAGGCAACTATGCCGTTGACCACAGATTTCTCGTTAACCACCTCACCGATTGGCGTGTATTGGGTACCCATCTCGGTGAGACGACACACCTGCTTAGCCGCCATCTTATTGAGGGCTTCACGCAGCGGATCGTCAGGATTCACAAACGAGGAACCTGGCAGTTGCAGACCCATTACCTCCAGCATCAGCTGGTTGCTGTTTGCCGTACCGTAGAAGGTACAGGTTCCCGCACTGTGATAAGACTTAGACTCTGCTTCCAACAGCGCGGCGCGATCCACCTGCCCCTGGGCAAACTTTTGACGAACTCGCGCCTTCTCCTTGTTAGGAATACCGGATTTCATCGGGCCTGCTGGCACAAACAACATAGGCAGATGACCGAAACTCAGGGCGCCGATCAACAGGCCTGGAACTATCTTGTCACAGATCCCCAGTAGCAAGGCGCCATCAAACATGTTGTGAGACAGACCCACAGCCGTTGACATGGCAATCACCTCGCGGCTCAGCAGGCTGAGCTCCATGCCCGGTTGCCCTTGGGTCACACCGTCACACATGGCGGGCACGCCTGCGGCCACCTGGGCAACGCTGCCAACCTCGTGACAGGCGTCTTTCAATAGCTGAGGGTAATGCTCGTAGGGCTGATGGGCCGACAACATGTCGTTGAAGGCGGTAACAATACCTATGTTGGCCTTGTTAAATGCCTTGATGGCATTCTTATCTGCCGGGCTACAGGCGGCAAAACCGTGGGCTAGGTTGCCACAGCTTAGGCTACTGCGATGAACGCCATTGGCTTTTGCTTCGCCCAACGCCGCAAGATACTTTGCACGAGTCGCTTGGCTTCTGGCAATGATCCTGTCTGTAACTGACTGTACTACTGAATGCATAATCGCTCCTTAAGCGCTCCAATAAACATCGACGGGTGTCTTATGCTGGGCAAGTACCGCACGTATCGGCATCGCCTTGGCATCGTCATTCTCGAGCGCTTGTCGGTAAACGGCGAGCTTCTGTTCACCGACTATGTGTAAATAGATTTGGCGTGACGCTAAGATCCCCTGCTTGGAGATGGTCATACGACCATGGGGCGCCTCGCCCGGATTCACCGCCAGGCAC
The DNA here is from genome assembly GCF_019457575.1 of Shewanella alkalitolerans. NCBI lineage: Bacteria > Pseudomonadati > Pseudomonadota > Gammaproteobacteria > Alteromonadales > Shewanellaceae > Shewanella > Shewanella alkalitolerans. Next base: position 2,331,908 of record NZ_CP080422.1, read on the forward strand.
AACGCCTGGGTGCTCAGCGCCTGTTCAATCTCCTTAGCGCACGGGAACCATGAACAGGTATGGCCATCGTTGCCCATGCCGAGCACCACCACATCGAAGGGCCTCGGGAAGTTGGCGAGTTGCTCAATGGCCATGTCGACGCCAGCCTCTGGGGTGGCAAACATGTTCTTCAGGCCGCGAAACTTGGCGCCCGCGGCGCGGTTTTGCAGCAGGTGTTGTCTCACCAAACGCTCATTGGAATCGCTGTGCTCGCTATCGACCCAGCGCTCATCGGCCAGGGTGATATAGACATCGTTCCATTCAATTGCCTTCTGACTCAGCAGCTTAAACAGGGCCAGCGGTGTCGAGCCGCCAGACACTACCAGGCTAGCCTTACCGCGGGCGTCGATAGCCGCCTGAAGCTGCTCGGCGATGCGATCGGCAAGCTGCGCCTCCAGGCTGGTTTTGCTATCAAAAGATTTGAATACGGATTCTTTAATCATCTTAAAATCCCCTTATTCATCCCAAGAGCGGCCGTCTTTAGCGATCAAAGCAACTGATGCCACAGGGCCCCAGCTACCGGCTGGGTATGGCTTAGGCTTCTCATTACTCTCTTCCCACGCCTGGATGATGCCGTCGACCCAGGTCCATGCCTGCTCAACTTCATCGCGGCGCACGAATAGTGCCTGATTACCCAGCATGGCTTCGAGCAACAGACGCTCATAGGCATCGGCGATACGATCGTTCTTGAAGGTATCGGAGAAACTCAAATCCAGCTTAGTGGTTTGTAGTCTTTGTTTCTGCTCAAGACCCGGCACCTTGTTCATCATCTGGATCTCAACGCCTTCGTGAGGCTGCAGACGAATCGTCAGCTTGTTTGGCGGCAGGTTACGGTAGCTTGAACGATACAGGTTGTGTGGTGGGTTCTTGAAATAGACGACAATTTCAGAACTCTTGGTCGGCATACGCTTGCCGCTACGCAGATAGAAAGGCACACCGGCCCAGCGCCAGTTGTCGATATCGACGCGCAGGGCGACGAAGGTTTCGGCGTGAGATTGAGTATTAGCGCCCTCTTCCTCAAGGTAGCCAGGCACTGGCGCGCCTTTGAGGAACCCGGCCGAGTACTGACCGCGCACTGTGTTTTCATAGATGTTATCCGCATCTATCTTACGCAGTGACTTAAGCACTTTTACCTTCTCATCGCGAATGCTGTCTGCATCCAGGTTTACCGGGGGATCCATGGCGACCAAGGTAAGTACCTGTAGCAGGTGGTTTTGGATCATGTCGCGCATCTGACCGGCTTTATCGAAATAGCCCCAACGCCCTTCGATACCCACCTCTTCAGCGACGGTGATCTGCACATGATCGATCGTGCGGTTATCCCACTTAGAGGCAAATAAGGAGTTGGCGAATCGCAGCGCGATCAGGTTCTGTACCGTCTCTTTACCCAGGTAGTGGTCGATACGATAGACCTGATTTTCATTAAAGTAGGCGCTGACTTGATCGTTAATGACTTTAGAAGAAGCGAGATCTGAGCCAATGGGCTTTTCGAGGACGACACGGGTATCGGGATAGATAAGGTTTTGTTCATGCAAGCAGCGACAGATATCGCCGAAGATGGCCGGCGGCGTCGCGAAGTAGTTCACCATGACGCGCTTCTTGGGCTCGAGGATCTCATGGAAGGCACTGTAACCTTCTGCCTCGGTGAAGTTAGTCCCAATATAGACACAGCGCTTTAGGAATCGCTCGAGGGTTTCATCACACAGGGCTTCTTTAACGAAGCTCTTTAGTGCCGTGACAACCAGCTCCTGATACTCATCATGGCTAAAGGCGTCTTTGGCTACCCCAACTATCTTAGTCTCCTCATTGAGTAGACCTGCCTTATCCAGTTGATAAAGAGAAGGGAGTAACTTACGTCTGGCGAGATCGCCTTTGGTGCCGAACAATACAAAATCACAAGCTTTGGCTTCTGGTGATGTCATGCCCATAGCTTAAAAATCTCCTATGTACTGTGTCCCATCGTTTCGATGAGAAGCTCACATGTTTGTTGTAATATAACAACAGAATTTGTTAATTGCATCTAAATTTTGCAAAAAATGACCTATTAGTAAACTAGCAACGAGACACCAAAATCTGATATGCTTTTTGTGATTAAATTACTATATATAGTAGAAAGTTTGCTCTGTAGTTAGATCATAATTCGTCATATAAACCAAACTGTAGCACTTTTTGTTTGGTTCTATCATGACATAAAAGAATAAATATAATTACATTACAATCCAGTGGATGTACGCATATGAATACCCTAGAAAAGGTTCAGAAAAACCTAACACATTTCAGTAAGTCGGAACGTAAAGTGGCTGAGGTGATCCTGGCGTCACCACAAACCGCGATTCACTCCAGCATCGCCACCCTGGCCAAGATGGCCGACGTGAGCGAACCTACTGTGAACCGCTTCTGCCGCCGTCTCGACACTAAAGGCTTCCCCGATTTTAAGCTGCACTTAGCACAGAGCCTGGCCAACGGTACGCCTTATGTCAGCCGCCACGTCGAAGAAGACGACAGCCCAGACTCCTACACCACTAAGATCTTCGAGTCTTCCATGGCGGCACTGGATACCGCCAGACAGAGCATGGACACGGCAGCCATCAATAAGGCGGTCGACATTCTTACGCAGGCAAAGAAGATCTCCTTCTTTGGCCTTGGCGCCTCGGCCTCTGTTGCCCATGACGCACAGAACAAATTTTTCCGCTTCAACGTGCCTGTGATCTGCTTCGACGATGTCTTGATGCAACGTATGAGCTGTATCAACAGCAGCGAAGGCGATGTGGTGGTATTGATCAGCCACACAGGCCGTACCAAGTCACTGATTGATATCGCCCGCCTGGCCCGTGAGAACGGTGCCGCAGTGATTGCCATCACCTCACGCAACTCACCGCTCAGCGCCGAATGTACCCTACCAGTGACCATGGAGGTCCCCGAAGATACCGACATGTATCTGCCCATGGCTTCACGCCTGGCTCAACTGGTCATTGTCGACGTATTGGCAACTGGTTTTACCCTGCGCCGCGGCCCACGTTTCAGAGAAAGTTTGAAGCGGGTAAAAGAGGTGTTGAAAGAGTCTCGCATAGACAAAGAAGCGACACTATAGTCCAGTTTTGTAAGGATATTAGGCGGCCCTTGTATAAGGGGCCGCCTTTTTTTTCACTTTTAATCGCAGCAGTTCACAAAATTAATAATTTGAGATAGATCATTTTGTTTGTAATTTTCCTACAAAACTCCATTTTGTCTGTTAATATAGAGTAAGATTATTTAAAACTTAACGGAGTATCTCATGTTCCGCAGAACCAAAATTGTAACGACTCTGGGTCCAGCAACCGATCGTGACGACAATCTACGTCGTATCATCAAAGCTGGTGCAAACGTTGTTCGCCTAAACTTCTCTCATGGTTCACCTGAAGATCACCTGAAACGTGCCACCGACGTGCGAAATATCGCCAAAGAACTCGGTGTTCACGTTGCCATACTGGGTGATCTACAAGGCCCTAAAATCCGTGTATCAACCTTCAAAGACAACAAGAAGGTGCAACTGGATATCGGTCAGGCATTTATCTTAGATGCCGATCTCGAAAAAGGCCAAGGTGATGAACACCAAGTGGGTATCGACTATAAAGAGCTACCGCAAGATGTCACCATCGGCGATATCCTCATGCTCGACGATGGTCGTGTTCAGCTTAAAGTAGAAAAAGTTGAAGGTAATAAGGTTCACACCACAGTGACGGTTGCCGGTCCCCTGTCTAACAACAAGGGCATCAACAAGAAAGGTGGTGGTTTGTCTGCCGCGGCGTTGACCGAGAAAGACAAGCAAGACATCATCACAGCAGCGGCTATCAAGGTCGACTACCTGGCGGTTTCTTTCCCACGCAGCGGCGCCGATCTGAACTACGCCCGTGAACTGGCCCAGAAGGCTGGTAGTAATGCCCTGATCGTCTCTAAAGTTGAGCGCGCCGAAGCCGTTGCCTCTGACGAAGCTATGGACGATGTGATCCTGGCCTCTGACGCCGTGATGGTTGCCCGTGGTGACCTTGGTGTTGAAATTGGTGATGCTGCTCTGGTGGCTGTGCAGAAGAAACTGATCAGCCGCTCTCGCCAGCTGAACAAGAGCGTGATCACCGCGACTCAGATGATGGAGTCTATGATCACCAGCCCAATGCCAACCCGCGCCGAAGTAATGGACGTGGCTAACGCCGTGCTTGATGGCACTGACGCCGTCATGCTTTCAGCCGAAACCGCTGCCGGTGACTTCCCAGAAGAAACCGTTAAGGCGATGGCTAACGTTTGTCTTGGCGCCGAGGCTCACCCAAGCGTTCAGGTGTCTAAGCACCGTATGGACGAGCGTTTCACCTCGGTTGAAGAAACCATCGCTCTGTCGACCATGTATGCGGCTAACCACCTGGAAGGCGTTAAGGCTATCGTTGCCCTAACAGAATCTGGTGCGACACCTCAGCTTATGTCTCGTATCAGCTCTGCCCTGCCTATCCTTGCCCTATCACGTCACGACGTAACTCTGGCTAAGATGGCACTGTACCGCGGCGTACAACCTGTCTACTTCGACTCAACGGCCTACGGCGCAGACGAGCTAGCGAAGAAGGCACTCGAAGCCCTGACCGAAGCGGGTTACCTCACCTCAGGTGATATGGTACTGATGACCAAGGGTGACGCGATGGAAACTATCGGTGGCACTAACACCTGTAAGGTTCTGATCGTCGCCTAAGACTTTCGCAACAATCAAGCGGTTCGCTTAGTTAGATGGACCGCCTTAAAAGGAAAAGGTACGCAATGCGTACCTTTTTTTTATGCCAGTCTAAATGTCAGCACCTGTATATTAAAACTGAAAGCTTAACGTCACCGACCGTTAGAGGCTTTCAAACTCATCTACAGCAATCGCTATCTTACGTAGCCTGTCGGCCTCGAGTAGCGTGTCGCGATCTGCCTCAGTGATGATCTTAAGCTCATAGGCTTGGGCATACAGGGCATCGTTTGCTTGTTTACGCTCAAGCTTGCCTTCCTTCTGAGCCTTGCGCAGCGTCTTAAACAGGTGCTTTGCCTTGTACTGAGCGATAAACGCATCTTCCACCTCGGCGATCCCGCCATTATCCCCTTCGAAATCAGGGCAAAGATGGGTCAACCTATCGCGAGCCGGACCGGGTCTGAGCATGCTCTGACACACGGCAATGGTGAGCTTGTCGTCTGGGCCATTGAAATGGTTACCCAGAGGGAACACCAGCGCACGCATCGCATAGGCCAGTGGGCGATTAGGGAAGTTACGCAGCGCGCCGTAAAGCGCCTTAGCCGCCCTTTGCAACCTAAGTTGCATCACATAGTGCACGGTCGGCAGGTCATCCTGCTGACGGCCATTGTCTTCGAATAGCTTGAGGGTAGCCGAGCCAAGATAGAGTTCACTGAGCACATCACCTAAACGTGCCGACAACATCTCCTTGCGCTTGAGATCGCCGCCCATCACCAGCATGGAGAGATCTGTGACGAAGGCGAGTGCCGCCGACAGACGAGTCATGTCCTTATAGTACTGCTTGGTTTCGCCAGATACGGGCGCAGAGTTGAATCGGCTGCCGGTTAAGGCGCCCCATAGTGAGCTCAGGGCGTTACGAGCCGCATAGCCCATGTGACCCAGCAGCAGATTATCGAAGCGCTCTAACGCCTCGCCGGTATCTTCCATGGCCGCGGCTTCCATCTCGGCCAGCACATAAGGATGACAACGTGTCGCCCCCTGACCGAAGATCATCAGGCTGCGGGTAAGAATGTTCGCCCCTTCTACCGTGATCGATATCGGCGTGGCCATATAACCATGACCTAGATAGTTCTTAGGCCCAAGCTGGATCCCCTTGCCCGATTGAATATCCATGGCATCGTTAAGCACATCACGGCCCATCTCTGTCATATGATACTTGGCAATGGCGGTAACCACAGAAGGCTTGACCTTAAGATCTATACCCGTTGTGGTCAGACGGCGCGCCGCCTCTAGCTGATAGGTGTTGGCGATAATACGCGCCAGGGCCTCTTGCACCCCTTCAAACTGGCCGATCGACAAGCCAAATTGATGGCGTACATAACTGTAAGCAGTCGTGGTCTTAGTGGTGACATGACCAGATGCCGTCGCCAAGGCGGGCAACGAGATGCCGCGACCGGCCGAGAGACACTCGACCAGCATGCGCCAGCCACGTCCCGCGTATTGCGGCCCACCTATGATCCAATCCAGCGGAATAAAGACATCCTCGCCGCGAGTGGTACCATTCATGAAGCCCATGTTAAGCGGGTTGTGACGATTACCTATCTCAACGCCGGGATGATCCGTTGGAATAAGGGCGCAGGTGATCCCTATCTCTTCTCTGTCTCCCAGCAGGCCTTCAGGGTCACGCATCTGGAAAGCCAGGCCCAATACGGTAGATACCGGGGCCAGGGTGATATAACGCTTGTCCCAGTTAAGCTTGAGGCCTAACACCTCTTCGCCCTGGAACTCACCGCGGCACACTATGCCGGTATCGGGAATGGCGCCTGCATCTGAACCCGCCTCGGGGCCTGTCAGGGCAAAACAGGGCACGGCTTCACCGCTGGCCAGTTTCGGCAACCAGTGATCGCGCTGCTCCTTGGTGCCATAGTGAGTCAGCAGTTCGCCAGGGCCTAAGGAGTTTGGCACCATGACACTTACCGCCGCGCTGACGCTGCGACTGGCAAGCTTGCTGACGATGGTTGAATTGGCATAGGCAGAGAAGGCCTTACCGCCATACTCTTTGGGGATGATCAGGGCGAAGAAGCCCTCTTTCTTGAAGTAGTCCCACAGCTCGGGCGGCAGATCTTTACGCTCCTGCACTATGTTGAAATCATCAATCATAGTCAGGGCCGTCATGACCTGCTCATCGATAAAGGCTTTCTCCTCTTCAGTCAGCCTTGGACGACCGTAGCTGTGCAGCGTGTCCCAGTTGGGCTTGCCTCGAAATAGCTCGGCTTCCCACCACACATCACCGGCTTCCATCGCCTCTTTCTCGGTATCTGAGAGCGGCGGTAACACCTTCTTAAAGAAGGCGAATACGGGCCGCGTGATGCACTGCATACGGATATTTTTCACGCCAAAAAGCACTATGATGACCAATAGTGCCAAGATAAAGAGTGTCATGTTGCCCCCTACTGCGTTGTCACAGGCACTGCCACACCGGCAGCCAGATATGGTATGACCTTGCGGATCACGGCTTCGATATCATTGTGCTCATTGAAATCTGCCTCGGCAATTTCGGTCAAGGCATCGGCTGATGCCATGGTGAAGACCACAGTGCCTAAGGTAAAGTGTAATCGCCAAAACATCTCTGCGGGGGGAATATGTGGCGCGCTTTCGGCAACCGCCTTCACAAACTCGCTCAGATGCTCACCATAATGCGTGGTGATAAACCATCTCAGGTGCCCCTGACTCTCGATATAGCCACGGCCCAACAGTTGCAAAAAGGTGCGGGTGCCATCGGCCTTAAACTTGTTAAGCTCGAGGAGCGGTTTTACCAATGACGAGAAGATCTCATTCAGGCTAGGTTCGCTAGCCTGTTTTAATTGCACCACGGCATCTGAGGCTTCTGGCATGAAACGGTCCAGATAGCGCGCGAGTACGGCGCGGATCAGCTCTTTCTTAGAGCCAAAATGATAGTTTACCGAGGCGAGGTTAACCTCTGCCTTGCTGGTGATCAGCCGCAAGGAGGTTTCTGAAAAGCCGCGCTCGGCGAATAGCTTTTCTGCCGCATCCAGTATTCTTGTTTTCGTGTCGGATCGATTTGCCATTCCGTGACCTACAACTCTGATTTAAACGTGTGTTTAAATTAAACACTGGTTCACCTATTGTCAAATGGAAATCGACAAGCTTTACGCTGCCTTGCACAAGTATTGGGACCATTAATGGCTATGGCAGATAAGGAAAAGCGCGATCAACTGTAAAATTTAATGAAATTGAGTAAACTATGCCCCACAAAAAGCCACACAAAAATAACAAAGGAAGCACTCATGAAACCAATTTGTGCCAAGTTGACCCCGGTTGCCGTGGTCATCGCACTCTCTCTAGGGATCGGCGGCTGTAACGACGATAACAATGTCAATACACAAAGCAAGGCCACTACAGGAAGCAAAGCCCTGCAGGCGGCAGGGCAAGATGGTCTAAAACGAACAACCTCTGAGCAAGATAATCTGGCCGAGGCCAAGCAATTTATCAACCAGGCCGAGAACCAACTCGCCGATCTGTCTATCGAACAAAACCGCGCAGAGTGGATCTACAGCAACTTCATCACCGAAGACACGGCCGCCCTCGCCGCCTCTGTCGGCGAACGCCAAACCGCCCTATCGGTACAGCTAGCCACCCAGGCCGCCAACTATAGCCAGCTACCACTGGGTGAGGTCAACGCCCGTAAACTCAACATCTTACGTAGCGCATTGGTGCTGCCGGCCCCTCTGGATCCTAAGAAGAATGCCGAACTTGCCAATATCAGCGCCGAGCTAAATGGCCTCTATGGTAAAGGCAAATACTGTCTGGCCGATGGACGCTGTCTCACTCAGCCAGAGCTTTCGGGCATCATGGCCAGCTCACGCGATCCTAAAGAGCTTGAGGAGATCTGGAAAGGCTGGCGCGAGATCTCCAAGCCGATGCGTCCGCTGTTTGAGCGCGAAGTGGAGTTAGCCAACGAAGGAGCTAAAGATCTGGGTTATGCCAACCTGTCAGAACTCTGGCGTAGCCAGTACGACATGCAGCCAGATGCTTTCTCTGCAGAGCTCGACAGACTCTGGGGCCAGGTAGAGCCTCTGTATGAATCGCTGCACTGTTATGTCAGGGGCGAGCTGAACGAAAAATATGGCGACGAAGTCGCACCTAACAAAGGCCCTATTCCAGCGCATCTGCTTGGCAACATGTGGGCCCAGCAATGGGGTAACGTCTATGACATGGTGGCGCCGCAAGATGCTGATCCTGGCTATGATGTGACCGAGCTGCTGGCAAAACAGGGCTACGATGAGCATCAGATGGTTAAACAGGCCGAGAGCTTCTTCACCTCGCTCGGTTTCGACCCACTACCTGAAACCTTCTGGAGCCGTTCGCTCTTCCTGCAGCCCAAGGATCGCGATGTGGTCTGTCACGCCTCGGCCTGGGATCTGGATAACCTAGATGATATTCGTATCAAGATGTGTATCCAGAGGACGGCGGAAGATTTCACCGTTATTCACCATGAACTGGGCCATAATTTCTATCAACGCGCCTATAAAGAGCAGCCCTTCATCTTTAAGAACAGCGCCAACGACGGCTTCCATGAGGCGATTGGTGACACGGTTGCCCTGTCGATCACGCCTAACTACCTAAAGCAGATAGGCCTACTGCAAGAGGTGCCAGATGCCTCTAAAGATATCGGTCTCTTGCTAAGACAGGCACTGGATAAGGTGGCCTTCCTGCCCTTCGGCCTCATGATAGATCAATGGCGCTGGAAGGTATTTAGCGGCGAGATCACCCCGGCGCAATACAACCAAGCATGGTGGGAACTGCGTGAAAAGTATCAGGGCGTCAAGGCGCCAATCGCCCGTAGCGAAGCCGACTTCGACCCGGGTGCCAAGTACCATGTACCCGGCAACGTACCTTACACCCGCTACTTCCTGGCGCATATTCTCCAGTTCCAGTTCCATAAGGCGCTGTGTGATATCGCAGGCGATAAGGGCCCGGTTCACCGTTGCAGCATCTATGGCAACAAGGATGCAGGCGCTAAGCTAAACGCCATGTTAGAGATGGGTCAGAGTAAGCCTTGGCCAGAAGCCCTTGAAGTGGTGACAGGCTCACAAAACATGGATGCCTCTGCGGTACTCGATTACTTTGCGCCGCTAAAAGTCTGGCTGGATGAGCAGAACAAGCAGGCTAACCGTCAGTGTGGCTGGTAAGCGACAATCTCATCAAACAGGCGTACTTAGACCAATACATAGCCTGATTTGAGAGAGTAGAAACAAAAAATCACCTCCTCGGAGGTGATTTTTTTTAAACTAAACACTATTAAGGCAGCAACAAACGCTCTCACAAATTAAGAGCCTTGCTAGGTTAAGCCCAGCGGTGCGTTCCCTTAGCATGTTGCTCTGCGGTGTCTAACTTATCTTGCTCCGATTTCGTTAGCATCACCATCATGGCACCTGGACCGCCCCAGGCAGCTGGCGCACTATGAAAGGCCTGCACCACCTCTATCTCGGCAAGCCAGGCAGCAACGTAAGATTTGAGCTTGGCGGGAATAGGCTGACTATTCACCCCTGTGCCGTGGATCACGATAAGGTTTCTTAGCCCTGACGCCTGACTGTTTATCACAAAATCGAAAAGCAGCTCTCTGGCCCTGGCTAGACTCAGGCCGGTTACATCCAGATCCGCCTGCACATCATATTTTCCCTGGCGAAACAGCTTAAACACCTGTCCCTGCACGCCCTGTTTCTTAACGCTCACCACGGCAAGTGGATCCAGCGGCGTAATATCATTTAGTTCGAGGGACAGTTTCTCAAGCGCTAAGCGCCGCTGCGCATCATGATGACGCTGCTGCCCCTCAGCGCTCAAACCACTCAGAATTGGCGTGACCGCATTACTTGCCTTTAACGGCTTAACACCTTGCATAGAAGCGAGAAATAAAGCGCTTTCATCTTCACTCATGCCTATCTCCTTCACTTCTGTCTTTCACTAACACGCCGGGGCCCGCTATGGTGTTATTGTTACGAGCGACACAGCCTAAAAGCTCACTATTTAGTATTAATAGCAAATCGGCAAGTCACTTGCGGAGTCAAACACTCAGCCAATCATGAAACCAATCACGACATCCAATTACTGCATACAGGCACCCGGTCAGCTAAAAGTATCCGTTTAGGCTCAGCAAAACTCAAGTGCGCTATAGGGTAGGCCCATTCAAGCGACTCAAAAATCACCAATCCATGGTCAGCAACCTGGTAGGTTTTGCATTTCATGTCTTATGAGGCACAGAAGCCTTGATGCTTGTAAACATCGAGAAAAGAGGTGATTAGCGGTAAAGTTGCAGAAAAAAGCAACGCCCAGTGCTAGAGACACAATTTGTTAAGAACTAAATCTTTCGCATCAAAAGGCCATGGATTATAGTGACCCTAGTATTAGCAGCAGCGTATAGCTAAATGAAACTCTTCAAATTTGTCCTTGTCTTGGGGCTCTGTGCTCTCAATTTCCAAGCCTTTGCCCAAAAGAATGACAATGATGCCTTAAATCAGTTCTATAAGCAGTTCAGCGTCGCGTTTGAACAGCTAGACGCGGCCGTGATTCAAGATATCTACGCGGAGAATGCCTGCTACATTCCCGAGCAACAGAACAAAGAGATCACCATGGGGCGCGATAACATTATCGAGCTCTACAAACGCTTCTTTGGCAAGATTAAACATAAGAATGCTCAGATAGAGGTGGATTTTCGCGTGGTCGAGCGCCAGCTAGACAAACAACAGGCGACCGATGTGGGCTACTATCTTATCCGCTTCTATCCGCCTAAAGAAACCGAAGAACCCGTGAGTGAGTTCGCTGGTAAGTTTGTCACCGTCTCCAAGAAGAAAGCCGATGGCAAATGGTACCTCACGGTAGATACCAACAATCGCTCGGAACCGTCGTTTTACTATAGTGCCAAGCCGTTACCTAACCTCTATTATGGCCGTCAGTTTTCGACCCTAAACGAGTCAAGCAGCAATCATGATTAACCCCTCCCTCCCATGCCCCTGTGGCAGGTCGGTGAAAGATAAACCCCTAAGCTACAACCAGTGTTGTGAACCTTTTCATCTCGGTGTCATTGCACCGGATCCCGAATCTTTGATGCGTAGCCGTTATTCGGCTTTCGTGCTCAAACGCCATCAGTATCTTATCGATACCCATCATCCCGACTATCTTAACGGCCTAAGTGTCGAGATCCTCGATGAAGAGAATCATACGAGTTGGCTGGGGCTGAGCGTCAATCGAAGCAGCAGCGCTCAAGATGCGGGAATGGTGGAGTTTCACGCTTGGTACCAGGGCAGCAACGGACTAGATGCCATTCATGAAGTCTCAGACTTTGTAAAGCAAGATGGTCGCTGGTGGTACACCCAGGGCGAGCAACTTGTACCCAAATACCCCAAACGCAACGATCCCTGCGTCTGCCAGAGCGGCAAGAAATTTAAGCAGTGCTGTCTTAAATAGTTAGATTGGATTTTATTGGCCGGTAGTACTAATAGATAGGCTACCAAACTGGCTGTGACAGCTTATACACCACAGGCTGAGCGCCCACGCAAACTTTCACGTCTAAACCACTACCGCGGCGGATTAGTTCGGCATAACTATAGTTGTGTCAGTGTAGCGGCGTCTCGGCATTGGCTCGCAGGAACTGGCTGAATTCGGCCTCCCTAAGGGCTGGGCTGTAGAGGAAACCTTGGGCCTGATGACAACTTAATGCCGATAGGAAAGACTCCTGCTCGGCGGTCTCGACCCCTTCGGCCGTCAACGACAGATTAAGCGCCTTAGCCATGGCGATGATGGCGCTGACGATCTCGCGGCTCTCCCGACTGACACTCAGATCTGATATGAAGGATCTGTCTATCTTAAGCTTTGAGATGGGGAACTGCTTGAGATAACGCATCGAGCTGTAACCCGTGCCGAAATCGTCGATCGCCAGCCCCACCCCTAACTCGGCCAACTCTTTACAAAGGTTAGTCGCATAGACCACATCTTCCATCAGCTCGGTCTCGGTGATCTCTAAGATCAAGGTATTTGGGCGAATACGATAACGGGTAACCAGTTGCCATACCTGATCATAGAGCTGAGTACTGAAAAACTGCCGCGCCGATACATTCACATGCATGGAGATGTTGATGTTATGGTGCTGCCACAGATTGAGCTGACGGCAGGCGGCCTCTAACACCCATTCGCCGATGGCGGCGATCATGCCGGTTTGCTCGGCGATATCGATAAAGGCGCCTGGATAGAGCACGCCCTTCTTGGGGTGATGCCAACGGATCAAGGCCTCGGCACCGATATAGGCCTGACGGCCGAGATCTTTAAGCGGCTGATAATAGAGCTCAAACTCCCGATTCTTCAGCGCCGCCTGCAGATCTCGCTCGATCTGCGCATCTTCTTTGAAGGTGTTTAACAGGGCATGGTTGAAGATCTGTATCGCGCTGCCCTGCTTCTTCTTGGCATATTGCACAGCGATATCGGCGCAGGTAAGCGCAGAAAACCCTGCCTCCAGGGCATCTATCTCGACCACAGAGAGCGCAGGTTTAGCCTCAAATGATTCTGTGCCCACCTGCACAGGCAGGCTCAGCTGATGATAGAGGCGCTTGATGGCATAATCCAGGTTCTGCTCATCCTCTACCCCTTGTAGCACCAAGGCAAACTCATCGCTGCCCACACGGGCCATCAGCTCCGCTTTTTTGACGCTGGCAAAATGTTTGATACGACGCGCTACCTCGATCAACAGGCTATCGCCCTTCTCATGACCATAGGTATCGTTGAAGCGCTTAAAGCCCCTGAGATCGATCAACATTAGATGGCCGCTGCGCAGTTTTTCCAAGGCGCGATTGAAATAGCTGCGGTTATAGAGGCCAGTCAGCGAACAGCGCCAGGCTAGACGCTCGAGTTCATTCTGCTGCACCAACTCTTCCGAGCAATCTTCGGCGGTCACCAGGGCGTAATGGTTGCCTCTAGGCGTGGTGAAGGGACGCACTCGATAGCGCAGCCAGTAGCTTTCGCCGTCACGGCGGGTCAACTGGGTGTTTCCCTTGGTGATCTTGCCTTGCTTGACCTGAGCGAGTACCGCATCGGCCTGCACTGGCGATTGCTTAAAGAAATCCAGACAGGCGAGCGATTTGCCTAAGATCTGCTGCTTAGGCACCCCAGAGATGGCGTGATGGGCGCCGTTGACGTATTCAATCTTATCCGTGGCCAGATTGACCACCATGCTGATCTGTTCAGACTGCTCTATCGCCTTCAGGAACAGGCTCAGGCGCTCGTCTGTGTCGTAGGCTCTCTGAGTCGCCAGGGTCAACGCCAGCTGATCGGCGACTTGAGAGACGATATGGATTTCACTTTCCGGCCAATCATGGGGCTGGAAAGATTCGAGATAGAGCACACCTTCTAGATGGCCATTGATACGAATTGCCACATCAAGATGTGACACCACGGCGTTAGCCGTTAGATGCTCACGAATCTCGGCGACGCGGCAGTCCTGCTCAACGTCGAGCACGTCTATGATACGACCGCGTTTGAGTTGTTCAAAATAGTTAGGACAGAGACCCTGTGCGGGACGCGACGCATGATTCTGAGCAGAGTGATTAAATGAAGCTTGGCTTTGAGAACCCGTATGAGCTACGAGGTCACTGGTCTCACAACCGGAAAACAGGCAAACACCTATGTTATCGACCTTCAGGGATTGACTGAGCAGATCACAGGCAAGCTCGGCCGTCTCTTTAAACTGGCCTTCTTGTTTTTGCGTCGAATTGACTATCGTTTCAAGCAGATGTTGAAATTGTCGCTTGGTCATAAAATCCTACTGCCGATAACCTTTGCCAATAAAAAGGTTATCAAGGTAAAAACCGCCAAAGACGGTACAACATAGATGTTATTGTTATTATTTAACGTTCAATTTGTGCACATTACACGAATAACTAGCTAATTAGCAAGCAAATATGGCTGGCCCCTATTAGAGGCCATGCTCGAGTTGAAAAATCATCTTCTCGGCACTGTAACCAAAGGTCAGACGTAGCTCCAGCCCGGCTTCTACCGCCTTAATGTCACTCTTCACACCCTCGAAACGCTGTTTGGCCGCCTCTGCCAAGGCTTGCAACTCACTCTGAGCCTTGTCACCCTCACGAACCAGAGTCAGTACTGTGTCAAACTCATCGATCACCGCACCTATGTCGGCATAGCTGCCACAATCGTTACAGGTATCGTTGACTAACTCGGATTGACCTTCTTGAATCTTCTTCATTTTGACGCTTAACCTTTTTACTGAAAATGCTCTTAGCTATATATAGCAAAACCCGAGCGTTCGCACTTAAAACTAAGCCAAAATGTCTCCTAACGCACGTTGCCTGACGATCTGCTCGGTAAAATGGGGCAGCTCCATCACAGGTGCATCGGCGTCGAGTTCATTATGAAAACGCGCCAGGGTAACGGGATCGCAGTTAGCCAACACCTCTTGCATCGCCAGTGGATCTCGCCCTCTATGCACCAAAGGCTCGGGGTTTAAATATTGCTGTAGATGAAAACCACAGAGACCCGATTGATGAAACTGCTCACTATTATCTCTGTCTTCACCCAGATGCAGTGCGCTGGTCAGGGGCTGAGCGTCCGGTAACTCAAACTGACGCTTGAGTTTCGTTTCAAGATCACTGGGGGTTTGCTCCAGGTTAAACTGCGCCATATCGCGGGCGTCGTTTGACAACATGGCCAGCAGCAGACCAAATTCCCCCCGGCGATGATCGACTATCGCCTGGTTGAGTCGGGTTCCCAATTGATTTTCGTTGATGATCAACTGACTAGTTCGCATAAAAAAACATCAATAAAACAGCTCGTTGCTATTTAATCGACCGCTTGCGCCATAACTTTAGTAATTATTTTAAATTGGGGCTTTACAGCGCCAACGATTCTGACTACTATGGCCGCCGCAATTGAGGAGGGGTTCCCGAGTGGCCAAAGGGATCAGACTGTAAATCTGACGGCTCAGCCTTCGAAGGTTCGAATCCTTCTCCCTCCACCATTTGCCTACAATGTAATAAAGAGATACTCGTGGAGGGGTTCCCGAGTGGCCAAAGGGATCAGACTGTAAATCTGACGGCTCAGCCTTCGAAGGTTCGAATCCTTCTCCCTCCACCATCTTTATCTTGTTATTACCTTGTGCTGCTGTAAAAAATATGGAGGGGTTCCCGAGTGGCCAAAGGGATCAGACTGTAAATCTGACGGCTCAGCCTTCGAAGGTTCGAATCCTTCTCCCTCCACCATTTTTTCTCCCGCGTTATTTCATCTCTCAGCTTTATCTTAAAACTTAACTTCCCCGTTTATTTTATCTATTGCCTTAAAGCGCATCTGTTTTTAAGCAAAACTAATTTCGTCCCGTTTGCTACCCACTGCAGCCTAGGGCTTAAGTAATTTTCCAGTCGCTCCTTCAATTATCGCAACAAGCGCCCTCAACGCTCGGTCGCATTTCTTTTCGATTTTCCTTTTCGTTATAAATTATTTCGTTAAGCTATAAGGTCTATCCGCTCAATAACCTCAGGAGCCACAATGGATCAATCTTGGGTCAACCAGGCCATCGCAAAGATCGAGGCTGATTATCAACGCAGTGCAGACACTCATCTGATCAAGCTGGAACTGCCCATGCTGCCCGGCATCGATATCTACCTAAAAGATGAAAGCACCCATCCCACAGGCAGCCTCAAGCATCGCCTGGCGCGCTCTCTATTTCTCTACGCCCTTTGTAACGGCTGGATCACCCAAGATACGCCCATTATCGAATCCTCCTCCGGTAGCACCGCAGTGTCCGAGGCCTACTTCGCGCGCCTACTGGGGCTGCCATTTATCGCCGTGATGCCCGCCTCTACCGCCAAGAAGAAGATCCAACAGATCGAGTTTTATGGTGGACGCTGCCATTTCGTCGAGCATTCGAGTCAGATCTACGCCGAGTCACAGCGCCTGGCCGACGAGCTATCGGGCCACTATATGGATCAGTTTACCTACGCAGAGCGGGCCACCGACTGGCGCGGTAACAACAATATCGCCAACTCCATCTTCGAGCAGATGCAAAAAGAGCCGCATCCCGTCCCCAGCTGGATCGTGATGAGCCCTGGCACCGGCGGCACCTCGGCCACCATAGGCCGCTATATTCGTTACCAGTGTGCCAAGACCAAGCTTTGTGTGGTGGACCCAGAAAATTCGGTATTCTACGACTATTACCATAGTGGCGATGCCAGTATCAGCTGCGCCGGCGCCAGCCGTATCGAAGGGATAGGCCGGCCACGGGCCGAGCCCTCTTTTATCCCAGGCGTTGTCGACCATATGGTCAAGATTGACGACGGCGCATCGATTGCCACCATCTATTGGTTAGAGACGCTGATAGGTCGCAAGGCAGGTCCTTCTACAGGCACCAACCTCTATGGCGCCCTGCAACTAGCGAGCGAGATGCATGCCAACGGTCAAACCGGTTCTATCGTTACCCTACTATGCGACTCGGGAGATCGTTATCTCGATACTTACTACGACAAGCAATGGGTCGATGAGCATATTGGCGACATCACTGAGTATCAGACCAAGCTAGCGACCTTTAACGAGTCGGGGCATTTGGAATAGCCAGTTCAATCTTTTCGTCTCTGGATCAAGGACTTTAGAGAAGATAAGCAAGCTTAATGAGTCATCAACAAAAACGGCGCCTTTAACTGGTTACTCCCGGTTGGCGCCGTTTTTTTATGTGAATATAAGTATCCCTGATACTTAATCGATATTCAGATATTTATGTGTCTGAATAGAGAGGCGCCAATTACGCTCGATGCAGACCTTCATCGCCAGCTCGGTGGCGCGGGGCTTCTGGCTAATCGGCTGAAGGCAGATGGTCTTTCCAAGGGTGTCTATACCTTTGAGCAGCTCGTCAAGTTCCTCGATGTGGGAGGCCTTGGCGACCGGGTGTTTGATCTCATCGGCGCGTTCCAGCGCCTGCTCTAACACCTTATATCCGCCCTTCATGTTGATCTTAGGCGACACAGTCACCCAAGCACGAGGGTCCACCAACACATCGAAGGTCCCGCTGGTCTCAATTTGACACTGCATGCCGGCATCGGCAAAGGCCTGAGTTAAGGCGATAAGATCATAGATACAAGGCTCGCCGCCGGTGATCACCACATGTTTGGCGCTAAAGCCCTGCACCTTGAAGTGCATCAGCAGCTCACGGGCATCCAGCTCGGCCCAGCGGCCGATGGCGCCGTCCACCTGGATCACTTGCTCCGAAGAGACGCGATTCTCGGCTAAGGTTTCCCAGGTATGTTTGGTATCGCACCATGAACACCCCACAGGGCAGCCCTGCAGACGGACGAAGATCGCCGGCACGCCCGTGTAAACCCCTTCACCTTGGATGGTTTCAAAAACTTCATTAACCGGATACTTCATCTTAAACCTCGTCACTTGCGGGCGGCTTTTATAGAAGATTTTGCCCCTACAAGCAAGTATAACCCCATTAATTCCCCAAGGTTTCACCAATTTGTCGATGGCATAGGCGGATCGCCACAAGAAAATTTGCAAGGCCTTCATGGTCAGTTAAACTATCGACAAATTTTCTATCCGGACAGATCAGATGTCTAAAGCTGTTGTCGTGTTTAGTGGCGGACAAGACTCCACCACCTGTTTAATTCAAGCCCTGAATCAATATGATGAAGTGCATGCGGTTACCTTCGATTATGGCCAACGCCACAGCGAAGAGATCGCCACCGCCGCCAAGTTGGCCAAGGACCTCAAAGTCGCCAGTCATAAGATATTGGATGTGACCGTATTGAACGAGCTGGCTATCTCAGCCCTCACCCGTGATGCCATCCCTGTGTCGAATGAATTAATGGAAAACGGCCTGCCCAACACCTTCGTGCCCGGCCGCAACATACTGTTTCTCACCTTGGCCGGGATCTATGCCTATCAGCTGGGCGCCGAGAGTGTGATCACCGGCGTGTGTGAAACCGACTTCTCCGGCTATCCAGATTGTCGCGACTCGTTTATCAAGGCAATGCAATCGGCGCTCGAGCAGGGAATGGATCGTGAACTTAAGCTTGTCACTCCCTTAATGTGGCTTAACAAGGCCCAGACCTGGGCACTGGCAGACAAATATCACAGCCTGGAGCTGGTCAGAGACCAGACCCTCACCTGCTACAACGGTATCGTCGGCAGTGGCTGCGGCACCTGCCCCGCCTGCCTGCTGAGAGCCAAGGGACTGAATGACTATCTGGAAGACAAAGCAGGCATCATGGCCGAACTGGACGCAAAATGTTAGGTCGGCTCACGTCGCGCGCTACGCCCTATAGCGTGGTGCTGGGGATCAGCATACTCTGCACTCTGCTCTACTTTCTCCACCTAGACGGCACGCTCGCCTTTCGCCGCAGTGCCATTGCGCACGGAGAGTGGTGGCGCCTGGTTAGCGGCAATCTGCTGCACACCAATCATTGGCACCTGCTGATGAACCTAGCAGGTCTGTGGGTGATCAGTTTTCTGCACGAGAACCACTACCGCGCCGGTAATTTCACCTTACTGTTGGCCCTGCTCTGCCTACTTCAGGGGCTAGGCCTCTACTGGTTTTTCCCCACCTTAGGCGGTTATGTAGGCCTCAGCGGCATGCTGCATGGTTTGTTTGCCTACGGCGCGCTAAAAGATATTCAGATGAAGATCCGCTCCGGCTACCTGCTATTTGCCGGCGTCTGCTTCAAGGTGGCTTATGAGCAGTATTACGGTGCCACGGATCAGATCACTAAGCTGATCGATGCCAGGGTCGCCACAGAGGCGCATTTGGTAGGTGTGATCAGCGGCGTGCTGGTATTTTTGCTCTATCGTCTCATCAGGCGACTGGCGCGCTAATGACTAGGCACTAATGACAAAGCGCTAATGACCTAACGCTAATAACCGAGTTAACGGCATTGCTTATAACATTGGCTCTGAAAAGATAAAAAAGGCTCACCTAGGTGAGCCTTTTCTTTTATGAATCGCTGCAGCGTGATCAGACTAAGCCTTAATAAGCGCCTCACGCAGGGCCAGCACCTCGTCACGCAGCGCTGCTGCCTGTTCAAACTCCAGGTCTCTTGCATGCTGGTGCATACGCTTCTCCAACTCATCGATCTGATGGCTGAGGCTGGACGCATCTTGCTTGGCATAGGTAGTTCTGGACTCGGCGACCTTCTGGTATTTCGGCAACACCTTGGCGGTATGCTCGTTATAGTCACCCAGATCCATCACATCGGCAATCTTCTTCGACACCCCTTTCGGTGTGATGCCGTTGGCCAGGTTGAACTCATGCTGTTTCTCCCTGCGACGCTCTGTCTCGCCGATCGCCTTGGCCATCGACTTAGTCATATTGTCGGCGTAGAGGATCACCTTACCGTTCACATTACGGGCGGCGCGACCTATGGTCTGAATGAGGGAGCGCTCTGAGCGAAGGAAGCCTTCCTTATCGGCATCTAAGATGCACACCAGGGAGACCTCCGGCATATCCAGGCCCTCCCTGAGCAAGTTGATGCCGACCAGCACATCAAATACACCCAGGCGTAGGTCGCGGATGATCTCCACCCGCTCTACCGTATCTATGTCTGAGTGCAGATAACGTACCTTGACACCATGCTCATCGAGATACTCGGTGAGATCCTCCGCCATACGTTTGGTTAGCGTGGTCACCAGCACCCGCTCGTTCACCGCGACGCGCTTGTTGGCTTCAGACAAGAGGTCGTCCACTTGAATTGCCACCGGGCGCACCTCTATCTCGGGATCCAACAGACCAGTCGGCCGCACCACCTGCTCGGCGATCTCCCCGTCACTCTTATCCAGCTCATATTGCGCCGGGGTCGCCGACACGAAGATGGTCTGTGGCATTAAAGACTCAAACTCTTCGAACTTGAGCGGACGGTTGTCCAGCGCCGAGGGCAGACGGAAACCATACTCCACCAGATTCATCTTGCGCGAACGGTCCCCCTTATACATGGCGCCGATCTGTGGCACAGTCACGTGAGACTCGTCGAGGATCAACAGGCCGTCGGCGGGCAGATAGTCCAATAGGGTCGGCGGCCCCTCACCCGGACGTCTGCCAGAGAGATAGCGGGAGTAGTTTTCGATGCCGGAGCAGTATCCCAGCTCTGTCATCATCTCAATATCGTATTGCACCCGCTCAGAGATCCGCTGCGCCTCGATAAGCTTATTATTGTCCAGCAGATACTGCTTGCGCTCTCTGAGCTCCTGCTTGATCTCCTCTGTGGCCGCCAGGATCTTCTCTCTGGGCGTCACATAGTGGGTCTTAGGATAGACAGTGGTGCGCGCGATGCGCTGCAGAATATGGCCGGTCAAGGGATCAAACAGGCTGAGGCGGTCAATTTCATCGTCGAACAGTTCGACGCGGATCGCTTGCTTGTCAGATTCGGCGGGGAAGATATCGATCACCTCACCGCGCACCCTGAAGGTACCGCGATCCAGCTCGATATCGTTGCGGGTATATTGCAGCTCGCTCAGGCGCTGCAGGATCTCCCTCTGGCCCATAAAATCGCCCTGACGCAGATGCAGCAACATCTTCATGTAGGACTCAGGGTCGCCCAGACCATAAATGGCCGACACAGAGGCGATCAGCACCACATCGCGCCGCTCAAGCAACGCCTTGGTGGCCGAGAGTCGCATCTGCTCGATATGGGCGTTGACCGAGGCATCCTTCTCGATGAAGGTATTGGTCGACGGCACATAGGCTTCGGGCTGATAATAGTCGTAGTAGGAGACGAAATACTCGACGGCATTATTAGGAAAGAACTCCTTCATCTCACCATAGAGCTGGGCCGCCAGGGTCTTGTTGGGCGCCATGATGATAGTTGGGCGCTGCATCTGCTTGATAACATTGGCAATGGTAAAGGTTTTTCCGGATCCCGTTACCCCAAGCAGTGTCTGGCTTGCCAGCCCGGCATCCAGGCCGTCGACAAGTTGCTTGATCGCGCCGGGCTGATCGCCAGCCGGCGCGTATTGCGAAACGAGATCAAATGCTGATTCACTCAATGGTGCACTCCTTTATAGCTGTGCACCTATCTTAAAGTACCCACAGCTATTAGCCAATGAGACGGTTCATTTTCTTATTAGGCAGAATTCACCAAAACACCCCATAAATGTCATCGGTTTGTCATGTAAGTTTTGTACAAGCGGCAAATTTGTACTCGACGGTCAAAAAACAGGCTAAAACTCACGCCTGTAGCCAATTTAATACACAAGTGAAGGGCCAAAACTCATTACATATCTGTAACGTCATGCAGATAAATGCATTAAGGGGCTTGATTTTCATAAGTTGTTGATAATTGGTGCCAATATTAAGATGCGCTAATTCTTGTCATTTTAAGTACAACCCGCAGAGCCACTGCGTTTGCCCGGCGATTTAGTGCCTAACCCACAGGCTTATCCACAGATTTAGTGGATAACTCCCGCAACCTCAGGATAATCGCGGCTTTAGCCCCTTTTACACATCGCCGCCCTTTTCGCTATAAGGATGTAATTTTACTACATTTGAAAACCCAGCCTATCAGAGGAGCGTCGTCGGCTGTCATATAGCGTCAGCATAAAATGCCAATAGCCGATAAATTTCAGCCAGATATGGCCGTTAAAGCAGCAAAATGCGCACTTAGCGATCACTGTGCGCATTAGATGAGCACTTAACAGCATAATTACACTTTTTTTGCCAAGTCGAGTTGACTCATGTGTAAGAGCGATTTAATATGCGCTCCGTCTTCAACGACGAGTCGCTTACACGATTCCCCAGTAGTTCAGTCGGTAGAACGGCGGACTGTTAATCCGTATGTCACTGGTTCAAGTCCAGTCTGGGGAGCCAAAGCGTCAAATTGAAGAAGATGAGTTAGCTATATAGATGTTCCCCTGTAGTTCAGTCGGTAGAACGGCGGACTGTTAATCCGTATGTCACTGGTTCGAGTCCAGTCAGGGGAGCCAATTTAGTTAACCATATAAGTATCAATTCCCCAGTAGTTCAGTCGGTAGAACGGCGGACTGTTAATCCGTATGTCACTGGTTCAAGTCCAGTCTGGGGAGCCACTTATACCATAGAGAAGTATCTACTCCCCTGTAGTTCAGTCGGTAGAACGGCGGACTGTTAATCCGTATGTCACTGGTTCAAGTCCAGTCTGGGGAGCCACTTCACTATCATATCTCTCTCGATTCCCCAGTAGTTCAGTCGGTAGAACGGCGGACTGTTAATCCGTATGTCACTGGTTCAAGTCCAGTCTGGGGAGCCACCTTCTTAAGTTTTACCCTCTGCGTTAACCTAAAAAACTCATCGGCCATAAAGCGTTAGACTAACTGTTTCAAATTTAGCTAGAATGAGCAGTCGATCAATTTAGGTTACTTTCTTATGGGCGTTGGAAAATCTATACATCTATTGCTGATAACGGCTTGTCTTGCCTTGACGGCGCTGGCCTATCTCAATCAGCGACAAGAGATCGCCGCAATAGCTGACTTCCAACTCAAGGAATATCAGGCCGATCCCATCTGGCAACAGCCCCTGCCCGAGCAAGGCCAGGCACTCTATACCCTGCTGACTAAGCAATACGAATTTCAGTTCTTCCAATATGTGCACCAATTAGACGGCAACCTCAACTACACCCATGGCGAACTTATCGCCTCAGACACAGATCTGGCAACGGCGCTCTTTAATCAGCCAAGGGAAAACACCCAGGCACTGCCCCAAGGCCGCCTGCAGGTGAAACTCTCCAGCCGCGCCATAGCCAAGGATGCACTGACTCATTTTACCCAAACTCTTATCTGGATAGTCGGTGGCTATCTGGCCCTGGCGGTACTCTTTACCCTCTTGATGGCCAGACAGAAGCGGACCATAGGCTATGCGGTCAATGCCCTGGACGGTTTCGCCGAGCTTAAATTTGATGCCATCGCCCATTCACGTTTTCACGGCGAACTCAAACCCTTAGGCCAGGCGCTGGAGCATTGCCGCGTCGCCCTGCATGACAAGTTCGATCAGCTGCAGCAACAGACAGAGCAGCTTAATCGTGAGGCCTATCAAGATCCTGTCACCCTATTTGGCACCCGCCCCAAGTTTACCGAGAAGCTCGACGCCCTCGCCAAGCCCGGCAAGTCGCGTATCGGACTGATGGCAATGATCAAGGCCACCGAACTTGGTCATGTTAACCAGAGCCAGGGCCGCGCGGCGGGCGATGACTACCTGGCAGGCGTCGCCACCTGCATCCGCAAGGCCCTACAAGGGATGCCAAATATCGAGGCGTTTCGGATCAGCAGCGCCGATTTTGCCGTCTTCATACCGGATCTGGTACTAAAGGATGCCCAGCAGCCGCTGGAGAAATTAAAAGCCCAGTTCGATGAGTACCAGCAAGGCAGCGATCTCGAATCGGTCGCCTATATTGGCATGGTGCCTTACGAGCAAGGCGGCGACGCCCTGTCTCTGGTCTATATTGCCGACGCCGCCGTCAGCATCGCCCAGACACTCGGCCCCAACAGCTATCATGTGCAGGAGAAGCTCAGCGACGAGGAACTGGTTGGCGATTCCCATTGGAAACTGGCCATCGAAGATATTATCAAGCGCCGCGCCATCAAGTTTCACGCCCAGGACATTCAACCCTGTCGCGGCGCCGACAACGTCTATCGCGAGCTGCTGTCGCGCTTCTATAGCAGCGAGGGCAAATTTCTGCCCACTGGCACAGTGATCGCCATGGCCGAGCGTCATGGGCTCAGCGTAGAGCTGGATAAGATCATCATACTCAGCACCCTGCGCCTGCTGCTCGACACCCCAACCTTCACCGGCGCCTTGGGCATCAACATCAGTACTGCCTCGGTCAACCAGCCCGCCTTTACCGCCTGGCTGAAAGATATCTTCGTGCGTCAGCGCCAGATCGCCTCGCGCCTGGTATTGGAGGTGAATGAGGCGGGAATGCAGGCCAATATCCGTCAGGCCCATAAGTTTGTGCGCGACATGCACAGTGTCGGCGCACGGGTGGCGGTCGAGCACTTTGGCATGGGGTTCACCTCCTTCAAGTTCTTTAAAGAGGTCAGGCCCGACTTTATTAAGCTCGACGGCAGCTATTCTCAGGGAATAGACACAGACAGCAACAATCGCTTCTTCGTGAAGATGATAGTCGATGTGGCCCGTAAGCAGTCGGTTAAGGTGATCGCCTCCAGTATAGAGCGTCAGGAAGAGAAGTTTGCCCTGGAGCAGCTTTTGGTGGACGGCCTGCAAGGCTTTTACATCGCTAAGCCTAAACCATTCACCGTAAAGGATGAACAATCTGCGCGCAGTCAGACGGCGGGATAAATAATCCCTTCATTCTTTGTGTTGTTTATCCCGGCCGAAAGGCCGATAATAGCCCGTAAATTAGATATAGATAACCCATTGAGATGAGCGAATATCTCCTCCTATTGGTCGGCACAGTGCTGGTCAACAACTTTGTATTAGTTAAATTTCTCGGCCTCTGCCCCTTCATGGGGGTCTCGAGTAAGTTGGAATCGGCTATCGGCATGTCGATGGCGACCACCTTCGTGCTCACCCTTGCCTCTATCTTAAGCTATCTGGTCGACACCTATCTGTTGACCCCTTTCGATCTCAGCTATCTGCGCACCATGGCCTTTATCCTGGTTATCGCCGTCGTGGTGCAGTTTACCGAGATGCTGGTACAGAAGACCAGCGCCGCCCTACACAGGGCCCTGGGTATCTATCTGCCGCTGATCACCACCAACTGCGCCGTACTGGGTGTAGCCCTGCTCAACGTCAACGAGAAGCACGACTTTATCGAGTCGGCCATCTATGGTTTTGGCGCGGCGGTCGGTTTCTCCATCGTCTTGATCCTCTTCTCCGCCATGCGTGAGCGCCTCGCCGCAGCCGATGTTCCGGCGCCCTTCAAGGGCGGCGCCATCGCCATGATCACCGCAGGCCTGATGTCTCTGGCCTTCATGGGCTTCACAGGTTTGGTTAATTAAGCATGAGCCAAGTTATTATTGCCATCATCCTATTAGGATTACTCGCCCTCGCCTTCGGGGCGCTTCTAGGCTACGCCGCCGAAAAATTTAAGGTCGAAGGCGATCCCATTATCGACCAGGCCGAGGCACTACTGCCGCAAACCCAATGTGGCCAATGCGGCTACCCAGGCTGTCGTCCCTACGCCGAGGCGATCGCCAACGGCGATAAGATCAACAAGTGTCCGCCGGGCGGCACCGCCACCATGGAGAAGCTTGCCGAGCTGATGGGCGTCGACCCAGAGCCGCTTACCGCCAGCGCCGAGACCCAGGTGAAGAAGGTTGCCTTCATTCGCGAGGCCGAATGTATCGGCTGCACTAAATGTATTCAGGCCTGTCCGGTCGATGCCATCCTAGGCACAGGCAAACAGATGCACACGGTTATTACTGACTACTGCACAGGTTGCGATCTGTGTGTCGAGCCTTGCCCTGTAGACTGTATCGACATGATCCCCGTTGCCGAGACACTGCAAAACTGGAGCTGGCAGCTCAATGCCATACCCGTGGTCAATATTAGCGAGGAATCTAAGTGTTAACCTTGTTAGAACAGATAGATAAAGGCACACTCTGGCGTATCCCCGGCGGTATTCACCCACCCGAACATAAAACGCTTTCCAACCAGAGCAAGATAAGCCGCTTGCCCCTTGCGGATCACTACCTCGTTCCTGTCCCGGGCGTCGGCGAAAACTGCACCTTAGCAGTGAAAGTCGGCGACACTGTCGCCAAGGGACAGCCCCTGACCCTGGGCGAAGGCTTTCGCCATCTGCCTGTCCATGCCCCTGTCTCGGGTAAAGTCGTCGCCATCGAAGAGCGTGCCAGCAACCACGCCTCTGCACTACCCGTGCTCACCTGCGTGATTGAAAACGATCATCAGGAGCAGTGGATCGAAAGTGTTCATGTGCCACTGAGTCTTGAGCAAGTGGCTGAGATGGACAATGATGCCATCATCAGGCGGATTCAGTCGGCTGGCATAGCGGGCCTTGGCGGCGCCGCCTTCCCAACCCATATCAAACTCAAACCTGTTAGCGAAATTGAGCTGCTGATCATCAACGGCGTCGAGTGTGAACCCTATATCACCTCTGACGACAAGCTGATGCAGGAAAGCAGCGATGAGATTGTCCGCGGCATAGAAATAGTCCATCAGTTACTCAGCCCGAAACGCATTATTGTCGCCATCGAAGACAATAAACCAGAGGCCATCGAGCAGATGGGCCATGCGCTCAACCGCAGCCAGCTGCCGAGTCACTGCGCGCGAGTGAGCAAGATCCCCACGCTCTATCCGTCAGGCGGCGAGAAGCAACTTATCCAGATCCTCACAGGACAAGAGGTGCCATCGGGTGCCATTCCGGCCAACCTGGGCATTCTGGTGCAAAACGTAGGCACCGCCTACAGCATCGCCCAGGCAGTCTATCGCAATATGCCGCTGATCGAGCGCGTGGTGACCCTGACCGGTCAAAATATCGCTAAGCCCGGCAACTACTGGGTCCCTATCGGCACGCCAGTCGAGCATCTGCTAGAGGTGGGTCAGTTTAGGGGCGATGCCAATGCCCCGGTGATCATCGGCGGCCCCATGATGGGCTACATGCTGCCGAATGTCGCGGCGCCTATCACCAAGGGCACCAACTGTGTGCTGATGCCGAGCGAGCAAGAGGTTGCACCGCCGAGTCCGGAGCAGCCCTGCATCCGCTGCGGCGAGTGTGCCCAGGCCTGTCCGGCGCAGTTGCTGCCCCAGCAGCTGTTCTGGCATGCCAAGGCCCAGGAATATGACAAGGCTGCCAGCTACAATCTGCGTGACTGTATCGAGTGTGGCTGCTGCAGCTATGTCTGCCCCAGCGACATTCCTCTAGTCGAATATTATCGCGTCGCCAAATCTGCACTACGCCAAGAGGCGGAAGAGAAGAAACAGGCGGAGCTTGCCAAGCAGAGATTCGATTCCCGCACCCTGCGCCTCGAGCAGGAGAAACAGGCGCGTGAAGAGAAAGCCAAACAGGCGGCCGAGCGTCGCAAGGCGCAGATGACAGGCTCTGATAAAGATGCCGTTGCCGCCGCCATGGCAAGAATCCAGGCCAAGAAGGCCGCAGAAGCCCAAGCCTCGGCAGGCGCTACGACAGAGCAGCCACAAGACAAGGTCGCCGCCGCTATCGCGAGGGCTAAGGCTAAGAAAGCCGCGCAGAAAGCTTCCAGCGAAACAGAAACTGAGACGAGCGAGCAGCCAGCATCACAAGTCATGGGGGCCGACAATAGTGAATCGGCCGCTATGAGTCAGAAAGATAAAGTCGCCGCCGCCATCGCCAGAGCCAAGGCGAAGAAAGCCGCACAAGACACGAGCGATACCACTGAAACAAGCCAAGCGCCCGCTCAGCAAGGTGCTGAGACTGCGCCATTAAGCCAGAAAGAGAAAGTCGCGGCGGCAATCGCCCGCGCCAAGGCCAAGAAAGCCGCTCAGGCTGGCTCAAATGAGCAGCAAACCGCGACTGTTGAGCACAGCGACGAGCCAATTGAGCGCAGCGACGAACCAGTTGAGCCAAGCGAAAACCAGAGTGCTAGCACAGACAATGTCGAAGGCACCGAAAAGGCAGATGCTGCGGCTGCTAAGAAGGCAAAAATTGCCGCCGCCATTGCTAAGGCCAAGGCAAAAAAGGCACAGCAAGAAGCTGAGGCTTCCGATGAGCCAGACGTCATGACCCCAGCTGAGGATATTGAAGCCAACAGTCCTGAAGCCATCAAGAAGGCAAAGATAGCCGCGGCAGTCGCCAAGGCCAAGGCGAAGAAGGCACTGCAGGCCGGATCAGGCGATGAGCCAAAAGCAGAAGTCGTAACTGATAAAGAGACTGCTAAAGCGGCAACTTTACAAGCTGAGGCGAATGATGATGCCGAGGCCAACAGTCCTGAAGCGATCAAGAAGACCAAGATAGCCGCCGCTGTCGCCAAGGCCAAGGCGAAAAAAGCCGCTCAGGCAAGCGCAAGTGATGAACAGCTCGCGCCCAGTGAAAGCCAGACCGATATCGAAGACTTTGCCGATACCAGCAGTCCTGAAGCCATCAAGAAGGCCAAGATAGCCGCCGCTGTCGCCAAGGCCAAGGCGAAGAAGCAGGCTAAGGCCCAGGCAGAGACCCCAAACAATGAGCACAAGGATTAATCATGGCATTTAAGTTGGCCTCATCGCCACACCTATCCACCAAGGCACAAACCCGTGGCCTGATGTTTAAGGTCATGCTGTGCGCCCTTCCCGGTGCGCTGGCCCAGTGCTACTTTTTCGGTTGGGGAACCCTGATCCAGATAGCCTTGGCTATTGCTATAGCAGTGGCTACAGAGGCGGCGGTATTAAAGTTACGTGCGCGTCCTGTGGGCAAGACCATCAGTGACAACAGCGCGGCCCTTACCGGCCTGCTCATCGGTGTGGCGATTCCCGCGCTGGCGCCATGGTGGATTGCGGCCATAGGCGTAGTCTTTGCCATCTTAGTGGTCAAACAGCTCTACGGTGGCCTTGGCAACAACATCTTCAACCCGGCCATGGCGGCCTATGTGATGCTGCTGATCTCCTTCCCGGTGCAGATGACCACCTGGGTCGCCCCAAGCGGCGCTGCCCTGCATGACCTGGGGCTGATGCAGAGCCTGAGCATCATCTTCCAAGGCGCCGACGCCGAGCAGATCCTCGCCTATCGCGCCGGCATAGACGGCGTGACCATGGCCACCCCTCTGGATGCGGTTAAGACAGGCCTCTCCACCGGCCTGACCCTGAATGAGATTTTAACTAAGGCCAGCTTTAGCGACGGCTTTGGCATCGGCTGGGCGCTAATAAATCTGGCCTACCTGGCTGGCGGTCTGGTGATGCTCAAGCTGAAGCTGATCCGCTGGCAGATAAGCACCGCCATCCTGGCCAGTTTGTTTGTCTGCGCCAGCATAGGTTATCTGCTGAGCCCTGATACCCACATGGGCCCCTTGCTGCATCTGTTTTCCGGCGCCACCATGTTAGCAGCCTTCTTTATCGCAACCGATCCTGTAACCGCGGCGACCAGCACCCGCGGCCGACTGATCTTCGGCGCCCTGATCGGTCTCCTGGTCTATCTGATCCGCAGTTTCGGCGGCTATTATCCCGATGCCTTTGCCTTTGCCGTGCTGCTGGCAAACCTGTGCGCGCCCTTTATCGATTATTATGTCAAACCCCGAGCCTACGGCCACAGAGCAAGCCGCTAAGCCCACGGCAGGAGTATGAAGTGAAACGTTCTATCGTCAAAAATGCTAGCTTATTGGGGTTATTCGCCCTCCTGTGTACCGCCTTGGTGGCCCTTGTTAACCAGTTCACCTTCGAGCGGATCAAGCAGCAGCAAGATCTCGAGCTGATGCGCACCTTGCATCAGATCATCCCTGATGAGATGCATGACAACGCGCTTATTGAGCACTGCATCCTGATCCAGGACGCCGATGTCCTGGGTATAGATGAGCCCCTGCCCGCCTACATCGCCAGCCAAGGCGGTGAGCCGGTAGCCATCGCCATGGAAACCGTCGCGCCAGACGGCTACAACGGTCAGATTAAGCTGATCGTCGCCATCGATGCCAAGGGCGAGGTTCTTGGCGTGCGAACGCTCAACCATAACGAGACGCCGGGCCTTGGGGATAAGATCGATCTGCGTAAGTCTTCCTGGGTACTCGGCTTTAAGGGCCAGAGTATTCAGGGCGAGCAAGATAAGCGCTGGGCGGTGAAAAAAGATGGCGGTCAGTTTGATCAGTTTACCGGCGCCACCATCACGCCAAGGGCCTATGTCGGCGCGGTTAAGCGCACCCTGGCCTATTTCAATGCCAACCAGCAGACCCTGTTAAACCGCCCTGCCAACTGTGAGGTCCAGTATGAGTAACTATCGTGATATCGCCTGGCAAGGACTGTGGAAGAATAACCCGGGCCTAGTACAGCTCCTGGGCCTATGCCCGCTGCTGGCGGTCACCGCTACCCTGACCAACGCCATAGGCCTCGGCTTGGCAACACTTGTGGTGCTGGTGGGCTCCAACGTGCTTGTCTCTCTGGTGCGAGAGTTTGTACCCAAAGAGATCCGCATCCCGGTGTTTGTGATGATCATCGCCGCCCTGGTGACCTGTGTGCAGCTGCTGATCAATGCCTATGCCTATGGCCTCTATCTGTCACTGGGGATCTTCCTGCCGCTTATCGTCACTAACTGCGTCATCATTGGCCGCGCCGAGGCCTTCGCCTCACGTAACAGCGTGGTTAAGGCGGCGTTCGATGGTCTGATGATGGGACTGGGCTTTACCCTAGTGCTCATGCTGTTAGGCGCTTGCCGCGAGATTTTGGGCCAGGGCACACTGTTTGACGGTGCCGATCTGCTGCTTGGCGACTGGGCCAAGGGACTAACGATTCATCTCTGGCAGGTAGATACCAACTTCCTGCTGGCCATGCTGCCGCCTGGCGCCTTTATCGCCATGGGTTTCCTCATTGCCATCAAGAACATGATCGACAAGCAGCTCGAGGCGCGTCAACCAGCCCCAGAGGCCGCGCCAGCCGTCACCCGCGCACGCATTACCAAGGTGAGTTAAGTTATGAATACCGAGAAGCGCCGTAAGATCCTGGAGATCTTTCGCGATAACAATCCTAAGCCAGAGACCGAGCTTAACTTCTCCTCTCCCTTCGAGCTGCTGGTTGCCGTCACCCTGTCGGCCCAGGCCACGGACGTGAGCGTCAACAAGGCCACCGACAAGTTATTTCCCGTCGCAAATACCGCCCAAGCCATCTATGACCTGGGCGTCGAGGGACTCAAAGACTATATCAAGACCATAGGCCTGTATAACAACAAGGCAATCAACGTCATCAAGGCCTGTGAGATCTTGCTGGAAAAGCACGGTGGCGAGGTGCCCGAAGATAGAGAGGCGCTCGAAGCCCTGCCTGGCGTGGGTCGTAAGACGGCCAACGTAGTATTAAACACCGCCTTCGGCTGGCCGACCATTGCCGTCGATACCCATATCTTTCGCGTCGCCAACCGCACCAAGTTTGCCATGGGCAAGAATGTGGATCAGGTGGAGCAGAAGATGTTAAAGGTGGTACCGGCCGAGTTTAAGGTAGATGTGCACCACTGGTTTATTCTTCACGGGCGATATACCTGTGTCGCCCGTAAGCCTAGATGCGGCAGTTGTTTGATTGAAGAGCATTGCGAGTTTAAAGAGAAGGTCTATCCAGACGAATAGGCGTTCAGGCTTGAGCTGATTCTTGAGCTAATACTTGAGTAAACTATTGAGCAAACACTTAAGCAAACTCTTGAATAAAAATAAGCTCTCAAAGATAAAAAAGCCGCAGATGCGG
Source organism: Shewanella alkalitolerans (assembly GCF_019457575.1). Classification (NCBI taxonomy): domain Bacteria; kingdom Pseudomonadati; phylum Pseudomonadota; class Gammaproteobacteria; order Alteromonadales; family Shewanellaceae; genus Shewanella; species Shewanella alkalitolerans. The sequence continues at coordinate 2,363,971 of NZ_CP080422.1, forward strand.
CTTTTTTCAGACTCAGTAGCGAGGGTTCGCTGATGAGTTATACCAATCACGGTAAGTAAGTGATCAGAAATAACACGGGAAAAACGTTCGAGAACAAGGCAGCATTTTTTGATAAGTAGTTATTCTACAATCACAAATGATAACACCGTTATCGGACGTTTTAACACGCTAGAGTGATCAGTTATTTACTACGATTGGTATCAAAACATACAGACAAAAAACACAGATAGAAACAGTGCTATGGTGGCCGTTAATCCCAGGGCCATTTTCAATTCGTTTGGCATCGACAACTCCTCTAGTAACCAAGCTCAATTATCTCAGCCATCCGGGTTAACACCAGTGACATCACCCCATTCTGTGACAAGGATCATGGCGATTTACGCCTGTTATTCCCAGGCTGTTATTGAGCAAGCAAACCGATAGCGCAGATTTAAATGGCGGATAAATAAGGTATACTTGGGCCTAGCATTCCCCTAAAAAGAGGTCCTTATGGCACAACTTTTACACACCATGCTGAGGGTCGGCGATCTCGATCGTAGCATACATTTTTACACCGAGATCCTGGGCATGAAGCTACTGCGCAAGTCCGAGAATCCAGAATACCGCTATACCCTGGCCTTCGTTGGCTTCGACGAAGAGGCGACTGGCGCCGCTGTGGTCGAGCTCACCTACAACTGGGACACGGACAAGTATGATCTCGGCACCGGTTTTGGTCATCTGGCCATTGGCGAAGAGGATATCTACAGCCGCTGCGCCGCTATCGAAGCCGCCGGTGGCAAGGTGACCCGTCAGCCTGGCCCGGTTGCCGGTGGCACGACTGAGATTGCCTTCGTAGAAGACCCTGATGGCTACAAGATTGAGTTCATTCAGATGAAATCTGCCCAGCACGGCTTAGGCTAATCTTGATACCCACATAAAAAAGCGCCCTAGGGCGCTTTTTTATTTCCAACTACTCGTTAGAACTTAACGGTTACACCGCCGTAGATCTGACGACCGATAGTGTCGTAAACCTCAGGCACTGTGCCAGCCTCGTTACCACTTGCCACCATCACAGGCTTCTCGTCGGTGAAGTTCTTCACGCCCAGGCTTGCCGTAATGCTGTCGTTGATGTGGTACATACCCGAGATGTTGTGGTACAGCACTGAATCAACTGTGTCACCATAGTTGATGTCATCCATCTCACCGATATAACGGTTAGAGTACATCAGACTCCAGTCACCCTGGCCGGCCTTCACACTAAAGTTGTTCTTCACCTTAGCGTAACCACCAAACATGCCGCCGATGGTGCCAGTGTAGTCGATGCCATCCTGTTCAAACTCGAGCAGGTAGGTCAGATCGTTGCTGATGCTCCAATCTAGGCCCAGGCCTTCGAAACGGTAAGCCAAGTTAAAGTCGATACCACTGGTGTCTTGATAGCCCACGTTGGTTAGCGGGTTAGTCAGGTTCTCCAGGTTACCGTCAGGCGTGATGCCGAAGGTTTCACAAGCTGTAGTATCACCGGCGTGACAAGCATTCAGACCCGCTTGAACGTCCAGACGCGAGATGGCGTCTTTGATCTTGAAGCGCCAGTAATCCAGCGTCAGTGACATGCCGTCGATATAGCTTGGCGAGTAGACCAGACCAGCTGTGTAAGACTCTGAAGACTCAGCCTTCAGATCGGGATCTGAGGTGTAGTTCACCAGGATCTGTGGGTCTTGCTCGTTGCCCCAAGGATCGTCCAGATAGTCGTATGAACCCACGTTACCACCGAACAGCTCGCTCACGTTTGGCGCGCGGAAACCGGTTGCCGCTACGGCGCGAAGCATAAGGTCATCGGTCGCCTCATAGGTCAAACCTATCTTCCAGGTCGATGCGTTACCAAAAGTTGAGTAGTCATCGAAACGCAGCGCAAATTCACCTGTCAGCTTGTCGGTGAAAGGTACGCTCACCTCCTGATAGACAGACACCACGCTGTAGCTACCATCAGTAGGATCTTGCTGGGCTGCAGTGCCTTCACCGGCGACGATCACTGGATCTGGATTGTAGTAACCACTGTCATGGCGATACTCGGCGCCAATTGCATAAGCCACTGGGCCCGCTTCCAGGTCGAAGGCTTCGCCGCTGATCACGCCAGAGACGATGTGCTGCTCGTTACCACCGGTAGTGCTTTCCTGGTAGCTGATGTCATCGACGATGGCTTGAGACAGTGGGTCACCGCTGAACCAGGCATCCTGGTTGTCATAGACAGACTGCGCCATGTTCTTAGCGTTGATTGAGTTGTGCACCCAAGTCTCTGCCTTGTTCTTACCATAGGTGTAGGAAAGATCCCAGGCGATGCCTGTGTGAACATCGAATTCACCAGCTAGACCCGCTGAGACACGCAGAGTGTCAGTGTCTTGCTCATAGATACGGTTACCCGCATCTGTGGTTCTTCTGCGATATTCGACGCGGCCTTGGTCGTCAGGCGTGATGCCACCGGCAAGCATCTCGTCGGTTAGCGTGATGCAGTTACCTGTAGAAGTTGGCGTGCACACATCTAACATCACAGAGGCTGGCTGAGCCGCCATCATCTGCTCAGATTGACGCTTGGTGTAAAGCAGGTCGCCGGTAAAGACGATTTCGTTCGCAAACTCTTGGGTCGCGTTGGCGAAGAAGCTGTAACGCTCGTTAGGCGTCTGTAGCCAGCTGTCCTGGGTATAGTCATAACCTTCGGTGCGATCGACCCAGTTGCCGTTCTCGTCTTGTACCTTGCCGCCTAATGATCCGGTTGGGATGAAGCTACTGGCACCCTTCTCTACCCAGTCGCGATCTTTTTGCATCACGCCGCCACGGTCTGAGTAAGCCACACCAAAGGTATAGTTACCACCGTCTGTGTTGAATCCGTAAAGCGCGCTGATCTCAACGTTTTCGCCATCGCCCTTGTCGGTCGCGCCGCCATTGATGTCCAGCTGGAAGCCTTCGAAATCTTTCTTGGTGATGATGTTCACTACACCGGCAATGGCGTCAGAGCCATAAACAGCTGAGGCACCGTCTTTCAGGATCTCCACACGGGCGATCATCGCCACTGGGATAGTGTTCAGATCCACTGCACTGTCGGCGCCCGAACCTGAGTTCACCATGCGGCGGCCATTTAACAGCACTAGCGTACGGCTTGCGCCCATACCACGTAGATCCACCTGGGCGACACCGTCGGCACCATTGTTAGTGGTAGAGCCTACTGCCATACCCGCCATGGCAGGTTGCGCCTGTAGGATCTCATCGACCGAGTTGTAACCCTCGGCGCGAATGGCACTGGCGTCGATAACCGTAACAGGTGAAGCCGTTTCCATGTCTTGACGTTGAATGCGTGAACCCGTTACCGCGATACGTTCAAAAGAGGCACTTTCTTCGGCAGCAACGGCATTGTTGGCAACAAAATATCCGCTGGTCGACACTGTCGCAATTAAACTTAATTTAACTGCCGCAGCTAATCTGCTTGTTTTAATCATGTAGGTCTACTCCCTAATTCAATTTTTATTCGGCGCCGTTCTTTTATTTATTCAACGCTCGATTCGATACTCTCCTTTCACCCCAAATGCGTCAATCCACCAATTTATTAACCAATGAAAAATAAACGTTAATACAAAGTATTATTTAAGTAACAACGCAAGTTTAATATTTCACCCCAGAGAGTGAATAAGCATTCACCTAGTTTAATTAACTAGAAAATTTGATCCGAGCCAGTGTTTTACTCGGCAAGAGTTGCAACACAATCACAACGCACACAAAAGGCAAAAATGTGATCACTATCACAAAACAATGGTCTAAACACTTGTTTCAATCTGGCGTTTTTACGCCGCAGGCACATAAACACGCCAACATTAACAATTCCACCGACCTGAGCCTTAAATGAATAAGGATGCTGAGCGATGATTAGACTTGCTTGTTACAATATTTTACAAACGCGCAGAAACTCAGCGTTAGTCAATTTATCTCTCTACCTAGTTTCCACGCCACTGCATTAAATCAATTACTGACTTAACGCATTTAATTTTAAGGAGTAACTAAGTGCGGAATTAATAAAATGGATATAAATCAAGACTCAATTTAAATACAGTCAATCTTTGTGGAGAATTAACAAAATAACTAACAAGTAGGCTTATTAAATTATATAAGTGTAACGCTTTGTATCTCTTATTCCCTTAACGGGAACTCTTTTAGCTTATATTTTAAACGAAAGGATTCTGAAATAGGATTCAAGAATAAGTAGATAGCAACCGACTCAAATCACCGACCTGATTGCATAGAAATTCGAGTGCGTCCCCAGCAACGACAGAGTGACAGCAGCAAGATCATGACGCTCACGGCACACCCATGAAGACGTTTATTAGCGCCTTAGATTAAAGGCTTTGATTGAATGCTTTGATTGAATGCTTTGATTGAATGCTTTGATTGAATGCTTTGATTGAAGGCGTTGATTGAAAGCTTTGATTAAATGCTCAGACAGGGAGGTACTGGGTAGACAGCAAAGGCGTCGTATGTCGAGCCAGTAGGTGACAACAAAAAAGCGCAGTCTTTCGACCACGCCTCTTAACGCTCAACTCACTACTGTGAGAGATAATAGCCGTTCGCCTAGCGATTATTCCGGCTGGATCAGGTTGAAGTGCTGATAGGCTCTCGCCGTCGCGATACGCCCTCTTGGGGTGCGCTGGATGAAGCCTTGCTGGATCAGGAAGGGTTCGAGCACATCTTCGATAGTCTCACGCTCCTCGCCGATGGCCGCGGCCAGGTTATCCAGGCCCACAGGGCCGCCCATAAACTTATCTATGATGGCCAGCAGCAGCTTACGGTCCATATAATCGAAGCCTTCGACATCCACATCCAGCATATCCAAAGCGCTCTCGGCGACCACCTTGTTGACCTCGCCATCATGCTTCACCTCGGCGTAGTCTCGCACCCGTCTAAGCAAACGGTTAGCGATACGCGGCGTGCCGCGAGAACGTCTGGCGACCTCTACCGCGCCTTCTTGATCGATCGGCAGCTCAAGCACCTTGGCCGAGCGCGTGACGATACTGCTAAGATCTTTGACGTTATAGAACTCGAGACGCAGTGGGATGCCAAAACGGGCACGCAGCGGCGATGTCAGTGCGCCGGCACGAGTGGTGGCGCCAATCAGGGTGAAAGGAGGCAGCTCTAGCTTAATGGAGCGCGCCGCCGGGCCCTCGCCTATCATGATATCCAGCTGATAGTCTTCCATCGCCGGGTAGAGGATCTCCTCCACCACAGGGCTTAGTCTGTGGATCTCGTCGATAAAGAGCACGTCACCGGCCTCGAGATTGGTAAGCAGGGCTGCGAGATCACCCGCCTTCTCCAGCACGGGACCCGAGGTGGACTTGATGTTAACCCCCATCTCGTTGGCGACGATCATGGCAAGCGTGGTCTTACCCAGCCCTGGTGGTCCGTAGATCAACATATGATCCAGGGCCTCGCCGCGCTTCTGCGCCGCCTCGATAAACACCTTGAGCTGGGCCCTGGCATCGTCCTGGCCCGTGTATTCATCCAGCAGCTTAGGACGCATCGCCCTATCTATCTGCTCGTCCCGCTCCTCAGTGCCTTGGGGCTGGGCGTGAACTAACCTATCGGCTTCAATCATCTATTTCTCACTCTGAGCGCTAGAGCATCGATTTCAGCGATGCCTTAATCAAGGTTTCTGAATCCATGCCCTCTTCGAAGACACTGGACACCGCCTTACTGGCCTGTGCCGGCTTATATCCTAACGCCAAAAGCGCCGAGATGGCATCTTCTTCGGCCGTGTTGGCCACAGGTGCAGGAGTATAGTTAGACTGCAGCACAAACTCGCGCTCGTTGCCATGGGAGGCTTCCATCAGGCTCTTGAGCTTATCGCGCATCTCAACCAGCAGACGCTCGGCAGTCTTCTTGCCGACACCCGGCAGCTTAACCAGGGTTGCGATATCGTCATGCTCGACGCATTTCACGAATTCGCCCGCCGTCATGCCAGAGAGTATGGTCAGTGCCAGCTTAGGACCGACGCCATTGGTCTTGATCAGCAGCCTGAACAGCGCCCTCTCCTGCTTGGTGATGAAACCGTACAGCAGCTGGGCGTCTTCACGCACCACGAAGTGGGTGTAGATCACCGCCTCTTGATTTAATTCCGGCAATTCATAAAAACTGGTCAGCGGCATCTGCACCTCATAGCCGACACCGCCAGCTTCAATCAGCACCTCGGGCGCCTGCTTCTCGACGAGTAATCCCCGTAAACGACCTATCATCTATATCTTCCGTAAGTTCTCGCGCTAGCCTTACCGCCCATGGCGATCAGGCTCTGATATGTGTGGAAATGGCACAGGGCAACGCCTAACGCATCGGCCGCATCGGCCTGCGGCGCCGCCGGCAACTTGAGGATCTGCTGCACCATGTGCTGTACCTGGCTCTTCTGCGCCCGCCCCGTGCCAACCACGGCATTCTTGATCTGGGTGGCCGAATATTCGGCCACAGGCAATTGAGCATTGGTGGCGGCGACGATGGCCGCCCCCCGCGCCTGCCCAAGCTTTAACGCCGAATCGGCATTCTTCGCCAAAAACACCCGCTCGATGGCAAATTCGTCCGGCTGGTATTGGCGGATGATCTCGCTTATCCCGTCGAAAATTACCTTGAGACGGGAAGGCAGATCATCGGATTGGGTACGAATACAGCCGCTGCCCAGGTAGATCTGCTGCCTGCCCTGGCACTGGATCACCCCATAGCCTGTGATCCGCGAGCCGGGATCCACCCCCAAGATTATCGGCATAGTCTGCCTATTCGAGGCTGGCTAAGATCTCATCGGAGATCTCGGCGTTATGATAGACCTCTTGTACATCGTCGTGATCTTCAAGGTTATCGATGAGACGCAGGAATTTAGGCGCCGTTTCAGCATCAAGCTCAGCCTTAGTCGATGGCACCATGGTCACCTCGGCGTTAACCGCCTCGAGCCCGGCGCCGTCCAGTGCATCCTTAACCGTACCAAAGGCCTCAGGCGTGGTGTAGACATCGATAGAGGTATCATCATTGGTCACCACATCTTCGGCGCCGGCGTCGAGCGCCGCATCCATGATGGTGTCTTCATCGCTGCCTTCGGCGTAAGAGATCACGCCACGCTTCTCGAACAGATAGGCTACAGAGCCATCCGTGCCCAAGTTACCGCCCGACTTGCTAAAGGCGTTACGTACGCCAGAAACGGTGCGGTTACGGTTATCTGTCATGGTCTCGACCATCACGGCGGTGCCGCCAGGACCATAACCTTCATACATGATGGTTTCCAGCACCTGACCGTCTAGCTCACCGGCGCCGCGCTTGATGGCGCGCTCGACCGTGTCGCGGGTCATGTTATTTGACAGCGCCTTATCAATTGCAGCCCTGAGTCTCGGGTTAGAATCGGGATCCGAGCCGCCTTCTCTGGCCGCTACCGTGAGTTCGCGAATGAATTTGGTGAAGAGTTTACCGCGTTTGGCGTCTTGTGCCGCCTTGCGGTGCTTGATGTTGGCCCATTTACTGTGACCGGCCATAGGGACTCCTTATTCGAGTTTGCCTCGAAAAAGCCGAGCAAGATGCTCGGCTTATTGGTTCAATCTTGATCTATTCCTGCTCTTTTTTCGCTTCCACTACGCTGACCCCGAGCTCCTCGAGCTGTACCGGGTTAGCAAAGCCAGGGGCATTGGTTAGCGGACAGGCTGCCGTGGTGGTCTTAGGGAAGGCCATCACGTCACGAATCGAGCTGGCACCTGTCATCAGCATGACCATACGGTCTAGGCCGAACGCCAAACCTGCGTGTGGCGGCGTGCCATACTTGAGCGCTTCGAGCAGGAAACCAAACTTCTCTTGTGCTTCCTCGTCGTTGATCCCCAGGATTCTGAATACGGCCGACTGCATCTCGGCGTCATAGATACGTACCGAGCCACCGCCCAGTTCGCAACCGTTAAGTACCATGTCATAGGCATCAGAGATGGCCGCCGTTGGATCCGCTTCCAGCTCGGCTGGCGTGATACCACTTGGCGCAGTGAATGGGTGATGCATGGCGTGCAGGCCACCGTCAGAGGTGCGCTCGAACATTGGGAAGTCAACCACCCATAGTGGTTTCCAGTCGCCTTGAAGCAGGTCGAAATCTTCACCAACCTTGAGACGCAGCGCGCCCATGGCTTCTGCTACTATGTTCGCCTTGTCGGCGCCAAATAGGATTAGGTCACCGTTGGCCGCACCTGTGCGCTCAAGGATCCCCTTAACCACCTCTTCGCTTAAGAACTTAAGCACTGGCGACTGAATGCCTTCCAGGCCTTTCTCCAGCTCATTGACCTTCATCCATGCCAAGCCTTTGGCGCCATAGATGTTGACATACTTGCCATACTCATCGAGCTGCTTACGTGACAGGCTAGCACCGCCCGGCACACACAGCACGGCAACACGGCCTTCGCTGTCGTTGGCTGGCTCTTGGAACACCTTGAAATCGACATCTTTAACCAGATCGGCAACATCGACCAGCTCTAGCGGGTTACGCAGGTCTGGCTTGTCTGAGCCATAACGACGCATCGCCTCGGCGAAGGTCATCTTAGGGAATTCGCCTAGGTCGACATTAAGTAGCTCTCTAAACAGGCCGCGTACCATCTCTTCAGTCTTGTCCATCACCTGAGCTGAGGTCATGAAAGAGGTTTCGATATCGATCTGGGTAAATTCAGGCTGACGGTCGGCGCGTAAGTCTTCGTCGCGGAAACACTTGACGATCTGGTAGTAACGGTCGAAGCCAGACATCATCAGCAGCTGCTTAAACAGCTGTGGTGATTGTGGCAGCGCGAAGAACTGGCCCTTGTAGGTACGGCTAGGCACCAGATAGTCCCTGGCACCCTCTGGGGTTGCCTTGGTCAGAATTGGTGTCTCAATATCGAGGAAACCATTGCCGTCGAGGAAACGACGCACGGCGCTGGTCACCTTAGAGCGGAAGATGATGCGCTCGGCCATCTCTGGGCGGCGCAGATCCAGGTAGCGATACTTCAGGCGCTGCTCTTCGGTGTTGTGTTGATTTTTGTCCATGTTGATCGGCAGTGCCGGTGCGCTGTTGAGTATGGTCAGGGCCTTGCCCAGCACCTCAATCTCACCTGTGCGCATCTGGTCGTTGATCTGGCTGTCTGGACGGGCGCGTACCAAGCCTTTCACCTGAACACAGAACTCACTGCGCAGTGTGCTGGCGACATCGAATACCTCGGGCAGATCAGGATCATATACTACCTGAATCACGCCTTCACGGTCGCGCAAATCCAGAAAAACCACGCCGCCGAGATCGCGACTGCGGTTAACCCAACCTACGAGAGTAACTTCTTCCCCAACATGAGACCGATTAACGTCTCCACAATAATGACTGCGCATCTAACACTTTCCTTTCATCCGTCAAGGCCGTGCTTGAGGATATTCAATACATGACAAAAGCGGCATTATAGTGAAATATTGCCGATTTCAAAACAACTTCATCCGCTTAAAATGAAGTAAACCTTTGGGTTGGATAAATATCCATCAAATCCTGAACTGGGGTCACAGATCAGGCGCTCTGGTAACAGCGCCCACCCTGTTTAACCGCCCGTGACATCAACTTGTCGGCGGTCTTGAGTAGCTCCACCACAGTATCGCCATCGCTTGGGAACATGGCCACCCCTATGCTGACCGATAGTGCCACATCCAGGCCGTTGATCGCAAAGGGAGCGCTAAAGCCGCCTACTATACCGTCGGCCACCTGGCACACGGTATCGAGATCTTTGCTGCGATTAAGCACCATCACAAATTCGTTGCCGCCAAAACGCGCCAGAGTATCAGACTTACGCACCGCAGACTTAAGGCGCTGCGCGCCCTTGGCCAGCACCCTGTCGCCCACCTGATGGCCATAGGTCTGGTTGATTTCACGCATATTGTCGAAGCTGATAAAGAGTACGGCAAAGGACTGCATCTCGCGGCGATGTAAGAGCACAGACTGCTGCAATCTGTCATCGAGCAGGCTGCGATTCGGCAAGCCGGTGAGTGCATCAAACTGCCCCGCTCGGGTCAGCTCATGGGCCAGCTCCTTGGCGGCCGCCAGGCGGCTACGCTGAGCGCGCCAGATAAGATAGACAAACACCACAAAGCTGAGTAGCGCCAGAAGATAGAAGGCACTCTGATAGTTCACCCAGGCCCTCCAGCTGCTAGGTTCTTCTTTCACCCAGTGCTGATAAATCTCCTCTTGCCGCTCAGGAGTGATCTGGGCGATGGCCTGATCCCACAAGGGCACAAGCGCATCAAACTTGGGGCTTAAGGCGAAATGGCTCTGCTGCTGGGAAAAGTCCGCCAGCACAGACATCTTAAGTGCCTTGTAGTCTGACTCCTTAAGCACCATGGTCATGTTGATCACCTTCTCGATGAAGGCATCGGCCTTGCCCTGGGCCACCGCATCCACACCGGCGCGGCTGTTGGGCACAATCACCAGCTCGATGCCCAGCGCCTTGTTCATCAGATTGGCGATGAGATGATACCCCTCGACGATCGCCAGGCGTTTACCACTCATCTGACTCAGGTTAAATACCGTCACCTGACTGAGGTTAGTCACCAATCCCCAGGGCGATGGCCAATAGGGGGTGGTAAAGACCATCTCCCGCTCGCGTTCTGGGGTATGGGCGACGCTGCCGACGATATCGATGTCACCCTGTTTAAGCGCCTCCAGCAGACTGCTCCAGCGATCGAACGGCACCCCCTCAATGGTTAAACCCAGCTGCTCGGCGACCCAGTGGCTTATCTCGCTGTTGATCCCCATAAACTCGCCGGACGGCCCCTGATACTCCATGGGCGCCCAGGCAGCAAGGTAGCCCACTTTAAGCGTACCCAAGCTGTCTAGATAACGGCGCTGCTCCTCTGTGATAGCGAGCGGATTAAGCAAAGACTGCACGCTTCTGTCGTCTCTATCCAAGATCCATTTATTCTCTATCGCGGCAAGCTCGGCGTTGCTGATCAGACGAAAGCCCGCCGCAATGCGCTGAGCCAGTCCCTTGTCCTCATTGCGGGTCAAGGCATAGATATCTGTGGTAAAGGCCAGCTTGCGATACTGGTGAAAGTCAGACCAGGATTCGGCGCGCAGCAGATAGTGCTGAGTCCAGGCAGACGCAGCCACGAAGGCGGCGATATGCCCCTGCTGGGCGGCCTGGATCATCTGGGTCACATCGGTATAGAGCTTAAGCTCGGAGTTTGGCAGCGCCTGCTTGAGTTTATCCAGATAAGGCGCGGTAGGCACTGCGCCGACACGCTTACCCTTTAGCTCATCCAGACTATTGATCGCCTTACCATAACTGAACAGGCGACTCTTGACCTGATAGGTGCGCCAGGCCCGGGTGAGATTGGTCTTCATGGTGTCGCTCTCGGGATACCCCACATGAATATCGGCGCGGTGAAACTTGAGTTCATCCAGGCCATCTTCCATAGCGGCCGGGCGAAACTCCACTTCTATGCCCGTCTTCTTAGACCAGAGCTTCCAGATATCGATATAGAGACCGTGAGGTTCGCCGTCACCGCCGGTATCGACAAAGGGTTGAATTCCTGTCGTGGTGGCAATCACTAAGGTGTTGGCATCATGGCTAAAACCTAGCCAACGCTTGTCTATCTCGGCGCGGCTGGTTTGACTCAAGCGGTCAAAGCCGCGGTTGATCTCTGTGATAAGATCCAGCCTTCCCTTGCTGACGGCGGGCACCAGCGCCGTCTTCTTGATAAGCAAACGATTATCCAGGGGAAACTCTTCCAGAACGGCGCGGCTAACGGCGTTATCCTTTAAGTAGCCTTCCATGCCGGCGAAGACATCGACCTCACCGGCCACCACGCCACGAAGCAGTTCGGCGCGGCTATTATAGTAGCGATAACTCAAACCAGTAACTTGCTGATTGAGAATGGATTCATGGGATGAACCCGTCACTATGCCGATGCGATAGGGCTGGAGATCGCTAAAACTCTTCTTACCCTTTAGCGTGTTGCGCACATAGAGATAGGTACTGACATAGGCGATGGGCGCCGCGAAATCGAAATCTTTATCCCGCTCCTTGGTGATCCCAAGGCCGATGTGAATATCGGCATCCCCCTGCGCCAGCTGTTTCAAGGAGTCCTGCCAATGACGGGCGACAAATACAACGGGCACCTGAGTCTGAGACGACCACTCACGCCAAAGATCCACCAAGACCCCCTTGACATCGCCATTCTCATCGACGAACTGATAAGGGTAGCTGTCCTCCCCCATTACCAAGACTAGCGGGGCTTGCTGCTCTTCTGCAGACACCTGAAAACTGAGCATTAAACTCAGCGCCAACGCGGCAGTTCCCAGCACAAAACGGGCCATCATAAGGGGCGCAAAGACTAAGCATGCCGACAGGATACGTCGCCAGGCAACACAGGCCGAAGCAAAAGAGTGTAGTGGTGTCAAAGGTAGGTCCCAGTTTCTATTATCATTTTTATATCAAGCCAAGCTATCACTTGTTCTAAAAACAGTCCCTTATAAAAAGGGCTTATAAAAGGCAGCTTATATTACAAGCTGGCTACAAAAAATAACCTTAGCATCCCTGCGTCGAGCGCAAAGTCACCGCGCTGTAAAATATATGTTGTTATTAGGATATTAGACAGAATTTTATTCCTAATTACCAGTACCAGACTTGCTGCGAACTGTTATCATTAGCTAGAATGAAATATTGAATTTACTCAAAAAACTCTGATGAACTCAACTCAAGATACTATTTACGCACAGGCCTGTGAACATATCAGTGACTTTCAATTCGACGATAGAGTCGCAGGCGTCTTTAGCGATATGATCCGCCGTTCTGTTCCCGGCTATGGACAGATCATCAACACCCTGGGCGATTTCGCCGACAAATGTGTCACCCCCAATAGCAAGATATATGATTTAGGCTGCTCCCTTGGCGCGGCCACCCTGAGCGTGCGTCGCCGCATCGAAGGTCGCGGATGTGAGATCATCGCCGTCGACAACAGCGAGTCTATGATCGAACGCTGTAAACAGAACCTCAGCGCCTATGTCAGCGAAACCCCGGTCGACCTTATCTGCGCCGATATACGCGATATCGAGATCCAAGATGCCTCCATGGTCATCTTAAACTTCACCATGCAGTTTTTGGCCCCGGAAGACAGACAGACGCTGATCGCCAAGATCTATCAGGGACTCAAGCCCGGCGGCATTCTGGTGCTGTCAGAGAAATTAGTGTTCGAAGACGAGCCGGTGCAGCATCTGCTGGACGAGCTACACCTCGACTTTAAGCGCGCCAACGGCTATAGCGAGCTTGAGATCAGCCAAAAGCGCAGCTCGCTCGAGCATGTAATGAAACCTGACACCCTGCCCCAGCATCAGCAAAGGCTTAAAGCCCAGGGCTTTAGCCATTTCAGCGTCTGGTTCCAATGTTTTAATTTCGCATCTATGGTGGCCATCAAGTGATCAGCTTCAGCTCCTTTTATCAACAAATCGCCGATTCCAATCTTCAACATTGGTTAGAAGAGCTGCCGGCGATCCTCGGCCAGTGGCAACGTGAACATAAGCATGGCAACCTACCCAAGTGGGAGAAGGTGCTCAATAAGTTGCACTATCCTGCGCCGGACAGAATCGATTTCACCACTAAGGTAGAAGTGGGCAGCGGCGAGCAGCTCAGCAAGGGACAGCAGGAGAAACTCAAGAACCTGCTAAAACTCTTCTGCCCCTGGCGCAAGGGGCCCTTCGATCTACACGGCATCCATATCGACACCGAGTGGCGCTCAGATTGGAAATGGGAGCGAGTTCAGCCCCATATCTCACCACTGAAGAATCGCACCGTGCTGGATGTCGGCTGTGGCAGCGGCTATCACATGTGGCGTATGCTAGGTGACGGCGCTAAACGCGTCGTGGGTATCGACCCCTCGCCGTTGTTTCTGTGTCAATTTGAGGCGGTAAAACGCCTGGCGGGCAATGACCACCCAGTGCACCTGCTGCCACTTGGCATAGAGCAGCTACCGCCACTGGATGCCTTCGACACCGTCTTCTCCATGGGCGTGCTCTATCACAGACGCTCCCCCATAGATCACCTGCTGCAACTGAGGGATCAACTGAGGACCGGCGGTGAACTCGTCCTCGAGACCTTAGTGGTCGATGGCGATGAAAATACCGTACTGGTCCCAGGGGAGCGCTACGGCAAGATGAACAATGTCTGGTTCCTGCCGTCGGCCAATGCGCTGGAAGCCTGGCTGAAGAAGGCGGATTTTGTCGATGTTCGCTGCGTCGATATCGATGTGACTTCACTTGCAGAGCAGCGCAGCACAGAATGGATGCCTAATGAGTCCTTGGTGGACTACCTGGATCCTAACGATGTCAGCATGACGGTTGAGGGGTATCCGGCGCCCAAACGCGCCACTTTTATCGCCGTTAAGAATCAACCCAACAAAGATTTGGTTTAAACAAGAATAGTAAACGGGAAGCACTATGTTAAAACAGATGACCACTCTCGCCCTGGTAACCAGCCTGGTAGGCTGCGCGGCCACCCAAGATCCTAAGCAGCCCGCGCCTGTCGATGTCGACACCTTCAATGCCAGCCTGAGCGAGCAGAAGAGCGAGCTAGTCACCCTGATCAGCACCAGCCAAAGCGAGCAGCAGGCGGCGCTGACTTCCCTGTCTGCCCAGCTAGAGCAGCTGTCCAAGCAGGTGGCGGCCGTTAAGACCCAGCCCGAGAAGCAGGTGGTACAGGTGCCAGTGCAGTGTGACCCATCTCCTATCGGTGACAAGTTTATCCTGGGGGCGGTAGAACACGTCTATGTCGATGAGATCAAGGCAGGCTTCGAGACCCGTATCGATACCGGCGCCGAATCCTCATCGCTGGATGCCCACAACATCATACTGTTCGAGCGTAATGGCAAGCAGTGGGTGCGCTTCGATGTGTTCACTCAAGGCGCTGATAAGCCATCACAGACCTTCGAGTCAAAGGTCGAGCGCTTCGTGCGCATCAAGCAAGATGCCGATGATAAGAATGACAGACGCCCGGTGATCCATGCCCATCTACAGATTGGCAACTACAAGGCGGAAACCGATCTCAACCTGGTCGATCGTAGTCACCTCGACTATCAGCTGCTGCTGGGACGTAAGTTTATGCAAGACATTGCCGTCGTCGATGTAGGACAGACTTTTGTGCACGGTAAGAACAATCCATCAAAAACAGCCAAATAATAGGATGTAAATTCGATGCACTCTAAAAAACCTTTTTATATCTTAGTGGCCCTGCTGTTTATCGCAGGCATCGCCGCCAGCGTCTATCGCGGCATAGAACATAATGTCCCCTTCCTCCCTGGCGAGCAGGTACAGAGCTGGGCCGTGGATGCCAAGGTGAGCTTCCAAGGAACCGGCGAACCTGCCGAGGTGACCTTCTCGCTGCCCAAGGATCCTGCCTTTGAGATCTTAGCGGAAAACGCCACCTCACCTGGCTACGGCTTGTCAGCCACAGAGGATGACACAGGCCGTCAGGTCACCTGGTCGACCCGCGAGGCGATTGGTCAGCAAGATCTCTACTATAAGGTGACACTAGTACCGACCGGCAAGAATGAGATCCCGGCCGACAAAGAACCCGACGCGCCGCAGGCCTACAACTGGCCCGCCACAGAGAAAGCCGCCGCCGAGCAGGTGATGAACGAGATCTGGTCTCGCAGCGCCACTAACCTGTCGTTTGCTCAGCAGCTTAACAAGAGCTTCAATGCTACAGAACGTAGCCAGAACCTTGAGCTACTGCTGACCAGCAACTCCCGCGCCGAGCTGTTTATCCGCATGCTCAACAGCAAGGGGATCCCGGCGAAGAAAGTCAGCGGTCTGTTTTTAGAAGATCAACGTCGTCGTCAGCAGCTGACCAACTATGTTGAGGTCTATCATCAGGGTCAGTGGATCATCTTCAATCCCAACGATGGTACTCAGGGACGCCCTGACAACCTGCTCATCTGGGATAGAACCGCCAAGTCGACCCTGGACGTAGTAGGCGGGGTTAACTCTCAGGTTAACTTCTCTATGTTACAAGACACCCGCTCGGCGCTCGCCACCTCTATCGACATGCTGAAGAACAAGAATGCCTTGGACTTCTCCCTCTATCAGCTACCGCTGGAAGAGCAGAGCCTGTTTAAGGGTATCTTACTGATCCCTATCGGCGTGCTTATGGTGGTGTTCCTGCGGGTGATTATCGGCATCAAGACCTCGGGTACCTTCATGCCCGTGCTGATCGCCCTGGCCTTTATTCAGACCACACTGCTGACCGGCCTTGTTGGCTTCCTGCTGATCGTCGCCTTCGGCCTGATGATCCGCTCTTATCTATCGGATCTCAACCTCTTGCTGATCTCGCGGATCTCGGCGGTGATCATTGTGGTGATCGGCATCATAGGCCTGTTTACCCTGCTCTCTTACAAATTCGGTTTGAGCGAGGGTCTCACCATCACCTTCTTCCCGATGATCATCTTGGCATGGACCATCGAACGTATGTCGATTCTCTGGGAAGAGGAAGGCGCCAAAGAGGTAATGGTTCAGGGCGGTGGCAGCCTGTTTGTTGCCACCTTAGCCTACCTGGCCATGAGCGCTACCTGGGTACAACACTGGGTATTTAACTTCCTGGGTATCCACCTGGTGATCCTGGCAACTGTACTCCTGATGGGCCAATACACAGGTTATAAGTTATTGGAACTTAGACGCTTTAGACCTTTAGCGGGAGAATAACTATGCTGTTTGCAAAGCCCCGAAAGCTGAAGGAAAACGGCGTACTTGGCATGAACAAGCGCAACATCGACTACATAGGTCGCTATAACCCGCGCAAGTTCTACAAGCGAGTGGATGACAAGCTCACCACCAAGCAGCTGGCCCTGGCGAACGATATCGCCGTGCCGGCGCTAATCGGCACCGTCTGTCAGCAACATGAGATCATGCACATACCCGAGATGGTCAACAACCGTGACGGTTTCGTGATCAAGCCGTCACAGGGCTCTGGCGGTAAAGGGATCTTGGTGATCACTAAGGTGGAAAATGGCCACTATTTCAAGCCCAACGGTCATGAGGTGACCCCAAGCGAGATCGACCGCCATATCTCTAACATCTTGAGCGGCCTCTTCTCCCTGGGCGGCAAGCCAGATGTGGCCATCGTCGAGGGACTCATCGAGTTCGACCCCGTGTTCGACGGCTACTCCTTCGAAGGGGTACCCGACATTCGTTTGATCGTTTTCAAGGGCTTCCCCGTGATGGGCATGCTCAGGCTATCCACTGCAGCGTCCGACGGTAAGGCCAACCTGCACCAAGGCGCCGTGGGCGTTGGCTTGGATATCGGCACAGGCCGTGGCCTGCATGCGGTGCAGTTTGACCGTCCGCTCGATCTGCATCCGGATACCGACAAGAAGCTCACCGAGATCCAGGTGCCCCACTGGGACACGCTTCTGCATACGGCCTCTAAGGCCTATGAGATGAGTGAGCTGGGTTATCTGGGTACCGACATGGTACTGGATCAAAAGCTTGGTCCTCTGCTGCTTGAGCTCAACGCCCGTCCTGGTCTGGCGATTCAGATCGCCAACGGACAGGGCCTGCTGCCAAGGCTCAAACATGTCGAGCAGATGAAGAACAAATCTATGTCAGTGGAAGAGCGCGTCGCCTATGCTAAAACGCATTTTAGCAGTCTCCCTAGCGCTTAACTTCAGCCCGGCGGCCCAGGCCGCCTCTCCTATCACACTGCTCAGCGAGCAGTGTATCGACTATCAGGTTTCCCTGTCTCAAGCTCAGGAAAGCCCCACGCAGCTCGATGCCAGTGTACGACTCGAACGCGAGTTGATCGGCCTGTTTAACCTCAAAGACAGCGTGCGCTTCTATCGCCACTATCCCTTAAATGCCGAAGATAAAGAGGCGCTGCTTCAATGTCAGCTGCATCTGGCCGATGAGTTTGACCGCCTGGCACACGAGCCTTGGCTCCAGACCCAAAGCCAGAACTGGTCTCAAAGCGACGCGCCAGGGCTGCGCCAGTTTGGTCAGCTGCTGACGCAGCAGATTGCCGAGCAGATTGACCAGCAGCAGAAGGCAAAGATCCATACCGCCCAGGCCAGCGTCGCCCACGGCCTGAAGCAGAAAGACCTGTCGCTCAGCATAGGTCAGAGTCAGTGTCGCCTTACTGATGAAGAAACTCAGCATGCTGACCGACCAGAACAGGCCTTCGATAATTCGATAGCCAGCTACCTTATCCATCAAAAAGATGAAAGCTGTAAGCGTCAGGTGTGGCAGGCCTACCAAGTCAGGGCCAAACAGAAAAATCAGGCGGCCATCTCCCTCATCATGGCGACCAAACAAACGATAGCGCTCGAGCATGGCGCCGACGACTATGCAAGCTGGGCCCTGAGCCATCAGCGGCTCGCCAATCCCGCACAGGTCAAGCATTTCCTCGACAGCCAGACTCAGCTAGCCCCAGCCCCCTGGACACTGGGTTCCAAGCTTGCCGTGCTTTCCAAGGTCGAAGTAACACCGCGCTCGGGTGAGCAGCTGCTGGATGATATTCAAGCCGAACTTTCGCCATTCGGCCTTGAGTTTGAAACCGTTAACACCAATATGCTGCGGCTTTGGCATAAGGGGCGTTTGCTGGGAGATGTTTTTCTCGATCGCCCGCCCAAACCCCAATTAACAGGTTCGCAGCGAGCTAATCCGCCGCTAGGAAAACAAAAGCACCCCCCAACAGAGAAGGCGCAAACGCCGACAATTAAGACGCCGACGTTTAAGGAACCTAAGGCCCAGTTGAGCCCCCTGAGACAAACCGTAGTCGGGCAGCAATTTGGTCAGCTGACCCTGACCCTACCAGACCAGTTAAATGATTATCGCAGTCAGGAGCAGCTTATCGCAGCGGTGGCCGAGATGATGTCTCGCCTGCTCACCGGTGGGCGCTACTATCTCAACAACACCTTAGGCGATGGCCAGGCGATCGCCAGTCTCTGGCTGAATCAATATCTGAGCCAACAGCTGCTACCCGAGTTGCCATCCAATAGCCGCGAAGCCGAGCTTAAGGCCTTCTCCAAGCAGCTAAAGGTATTTCGCAGCAAGCTGGCTTTGTCTGCGTATCAAACCTCTGATAATCGTCTCTACCGGAATCTCAGCCAGGAATTTGGTGCCAGTTTCGGCGCGCCCTGGCCAGGTGCCGATGACGCCCTCTACAGTTTTACCGGTGTGGTGACTCAAGGGCCACTTTATTACCTCACGCTGTGGCATCAGCGCCTGGCTGAGCAGATCTTGAGTGACGCTCAGCTGGAGGCAACAAGCGTTTTTGAACTCCTTCTCATCAACGAGCAGCAACAGCCCCTTGATGAGCAACTCACCGCAATTTTTGGCAGCGCGCAATCTGTCGCCACCATCCTAGAAAGGAGCCAACATGATCAACCTAAGCCCGTACTCTAGAATCTTTGGTGCACTCGCACTCACCTCCGCCCTGCTGCTCCCTAGCCTGCCCGCCTCGGCTAAGGCGACAGCATCACTGGACGCACAGGGCGTCAAACAGGCGATCCAACAAAATCTGGAAGATAACCTCTACCAGCTGCCACCAAGGGTGCAGGGACATTACGGCATCCGCCTCTATCGCATGACGGGCGATGACAAGTATGCCAATGCGGCCCTGGTCGATCTGTACGCCGTCACAGAGTCTCAGGCCTTTTATGCCTGCCAGCTGGATAAACCGGGTTTTATCGAGCAAGAAGCTCAGGCCGCCATCGACGTGCTGGGTAAGGGCCCAAGAGCCAAGGCGCGCAAGAAGGCGCTGGCTCCCTTCCCCGAATTTCTCTTCTATACCGACGTGCTACTAAGGTTCTCCAGCCGCATCGATGAGTTTGGTCTACAAGGTCCCTGCCACGACAAGTTGATCAAGGCGCTAAAGGCCACCGATCTTCAACGCGGGCTCACCGACAAGGCGATGATCGAAGCCTGGGCGGCGCAGCTGGTGAACTATGTTTACTGGGCGAAGCAGCTTGGTGTGGGTGATTATGTGCAGGAGTATAAGGACGGCTTCAATCGCGTCTATCCTCAGAGTCGCGATGCCAAACTCGATAAGAAGCAGTTTCGCAACAAAATCTACGGCATGACACACTTTATCTTTGCCGCCAGTGAGTACTATCAGCATCCGGTCGATAGAAAGGAATTTGCCTGGATCTTAGATTACTTCGAGGCCAACATAGACAGGATCCTGAAAGACGCCACCGACGATATCATCGCCGAGGTGGGCATCAGCTTCCACCTGGCGGGAATGTCAGACAATCCTGTGGTGAAGAAGACCCAGGCGCACATCATGGCCGCCTTCGATCCTAAGGCGCAGACCATACCCTCACCCCGTGGCAACCCAGATCTCGCCTTGGGCGAGCACCGCAACGTATTAGCCATGATGCTGTTAGATTGGCCTAAGACTCTGCATCAGGGCCCCTATTTCCATAATCTTAAGGCAACCAAGAAGTACCTGCCTAAGCTGGTCAGCATCAAGGCTGATGCTGCAAAGGAAAAAGCCGATAAAGCAAAATCTAAAGCCGAAACGCATTAGGAGCGCAGGAGCAGTATGAGTCAGGCAAAATCGACCTTCGAGCAGTGGCGCATCCTACAGGCGGTCGTCGACTGTGGTGGCTACGCCCAGGCGGCAGAGAAGCTCAACAAGAGTCAATCTTCCCTTAACCATGCGGTGGCCAAACTGCAGACCCAGTTGGGGGTCGCCCTGCTGGAAGTCAGAGGACGCAAGGCTTACCTTACCGAGAGCGGCGAGGTGCTACTGCGACGCTCTCGCCACATCACCCGCTCGGTGAGTGAGTTGGAGCAGTTAGCCAGCAATCTGGAGAAAGGCTGGGAGCCGAGCCTATTGATCTCCCGCGAGATGATCTATCCCATGGAGCATCTCATCGACGCCCTGGCCGAGTTTGAGCCTCAGGGGCGCGGCACCCGGATCACCATCTTAGATTCGGTGATCAGCGGCAGTGCAGAACTGGTAGAGTCGGAAGCCGTGGATCTCGCCATCATAGGCGGCGCGCCGCCAAAGGGTCATCTGGCTCAGCCCCTATGTAACGTCGATTTTCACCTGGTCTGTCACCCCTCTCATCCCCTGGCGAGCATGGAGTTACCGCTGGACGATCAGACGCTAGCTGAGCAGCTACAGATAGTGATCAAAGATACGGGCCAGATCGCCCGCGGCGAGCTGGGTTGGCTCAAGGCGGAGCGGCGCTGGACGGTAGCCAATTTCCATGAGGCCCTGGTGGTTCTGTCCAAGGGGCTGGGCTTTTGCTGGATCCCCAGTCATCTGATCTGCGATGCTATCAAGGAAGGTCGCCTCACCCGCTTGACGCTCAAGGGCTCGAGTCACCGTCAGGTGCCGCTCAGCCTGGTTATCCCCAACCGCGATAAGCAAGGACCCGCCTCACAGCTGCTCGAGCAGTTGATCCTTAAGAATCATTCAGTCTTAGAGGGAGAAGGCGAAGGACGAGGAAGATGCTGAAGAAGCGTCAGACTCTCCCGCTTGGTAGCGCATCGACAGGGCTTCAGCGCTAAACAGAAGACCATTGGCGGCCAGGAGCTGGCGACTGATCCGCTCTATCGATTGTGAAGGGCTTCTATCATCATCCAGCGGTGAGGGGGAATCGATTCTGGCCGCAGAGATCTTGCCCTTTTCATCCACGCTACCGCTCACCTTTGGCGTCACTGGCTCTGGCAGCTGACGCTGCTGCTCACTCTTACCGGCATCGATAAGCGGCTTCATCTGCTCTGGGGTGATAGCGCTTTGCTGACGCGTCTTAGCCAGCTCGGCCTTGGCCGTATTCATCTTACGCAGGGCTTCGCTGGCCACCCGGATATCTGCCATCGAAGGGGTCGCGGGCGCCATCGCCGCCGCGTAGACCTGCTTCATCTTGTTCAGGGTAGCCAGGGGATCTCCAGGCACAGAGGAGATATCGATCGCCACCTCGCCATCAACCGCATAACGCCTGCCATCGCTACCCTGTTCATACTTAAAACTTGGGCTGCGGGCGAAGGTGCCGCCAACGCTGGCGTGGGCCTGCTCATGGGCTCTCACCTCGGCGTCACGTCTGGACAGCTCTTTCAGCTCAGCTTCCTGACGGGCAAGTTCAGGATCTTGTGAGTGGCTCTCATCACCTGGTGCGTCCTTTCGATCTTGCTTATCCGCGAAGGGGTTGTATGCCTCGCCGCGGGTTTCCTTGGCCCCACCAAAGATATCGACTACCGGCTTTTCACCCTCAATTGAACTGCCGCGACTAACGTCAACGCCGCCTTGTCCGCCTGCTGTACTCGGACTTTGTCCTTCATGACGACTTGTATCAGGCGCTAGACCGGGAGTTAAACCAAAGTCAGGTATTACGCCGCCTCCAGTGCCCGGTAGTGCAGGAGCGACATCGGCCCCGCCGCCATTGCCCATGCCTTTGCTCAAGCCACTGCTAAAACCAGAGCTCGCCGTTTGGTTGAGTAGGCCGCCGACTCCGAGCGGCCCGCTGGAGAGGCTATACCCCCCTTGAGTCGACGAACTGCTATTGAAGATAGGCTGGCTTATACTTGAGCCGCTTTGTGTTAACAGGCCAGAACTTAAGTGACCAGAGGTAAGTACACTGGTTGCACCCGAAGGCGTCGAAGAAACCGCCGTGTTGGCCTTTAGGCTGGCATGCGACGCTTGTTGAGTGACTGCTGGCGTTGAAGCGGAGCTTATGGAACTTGAAACAGCACTTACAGAACTTGAAGCTCTATTTGAAGAAGATAAAGAAGCTGTAGAGGATGAGGAAATTGAAGACGTTGAAGCAGAAGAAGACGGCAATGCGCTAAGGCGCATTGCCGTTAAGGGGGGCGTAGTCATGGCGCCGGCCATGGCCTACACCTTGATATCTATCACTGTACCTAGGGTCTCGTTAGCGGTCTCTAATACTTCAACCGCGGCTTCCCCTTGGTTTTTCGATTCTATCGCCGAGACCAGGGCCTCAGTTTTATCTGTGGCGTTGACCGGATTGGTCGTCTCTGTGCCGCCAGCTTCACTCACCTGAGGTTGGCTGGGTTTGGCGACATCCACAGTAGCCTGAGTCAGGCCAGACTGAGCGCTCTGCAAGCCGGCCAGACCGGAAGAAAAGCTCGATGGTATTTCCATAATTGATGGCCCTTTTTCATGAGTCACAGTTATGGCTAATTATTAATCAAAGGCCAAGCAAAGTACAGCATTACAGAGGGCTCGGCTAACATCTTGAATTGGTTAGCCTGCGCCTATCCAGCCAGCCTCCCAGTCTTTCCACACAGGGGTAAAGCCACGGCTTCGAAGGACACTGGCAACCTCGGCGGCGCTACGTTCATCGCTGATCTCAAACTGATCTAGCTGAGCGGCCGGATTGACATAGCCACCCGGTTCGGTGCGACTACCGGCGCTCATCTGGGTGATGCCGAGCCCTATCAGGTTATCTCTCAAACTAGGCGTCTCTCGGGTCGAGAGGCTGATCTCAAGCTGCTCGTTGAAGAGACGAAAGGCGCAGATAAGTTGTACTAAACCTTTGTCGGTCAACTGCACCTTGGGCGTGATACCGCCGACGCAGGGTCTGAGCCTAGGCAGGGATATGCTGTAACGACTGCGCCAGAAGCGGCGCTCGAGATAATCCAGGTGATAGCCCATCAAGAGCGCGTCCATGCGCCAATCATCGAGACCCAGTAACACACCTAGGCCTATCTTATCTACGCCCGCCTGGGCGATCCGCTCCGGCGATTCGAGACGATAGCCATAGTCCTGCTTATTGCCCCTCAGGTGATGTCTGCGATAGGTCTCAGGATCGTAGGTTTCCTGATAGAGCATCACGGCATCCAGCCCCTTCTCCACCAAAATCCCATAGTGTTCACGGCTCAGCGGCTGCACCTCCATGGCCACATGGCTAAATTCCGCCTTCACCAAGGGTAAGATATCGGCAAAGTAATCTATGCCGACCTTGGTTTCATGCTCGCCGGAGACCAACAAGATGGAATCAAATCCCTGAGGCTTGATCACCGCCATCTCCGCCGCCAGTTCATCATGGCTAAGCACCTTGCGCTTAAGCTTGTTGCTCATGGTGAAACCACAGTAGTCACACTCGTTGGCGCAGAGATTTGAGAGATAGAGCGGCAGATAGAGGCCGATGTTGTGACCAAATCGCTGCCGGGTTAAGGCGGCAGCACGTTGCGCCATCGGCTCTAGGTACTCCTCGGCGGCCGGCGACAGCAGGGCTAACAGATGATCCAAGTTGCCCTGCTCACCCTCGATCGCCGCTTCTACCTGGGCCGCCGTGGTGGAATAGAGCGCCATACGCAACTGCTCGCGAGAGAGTCCACTCAAGGTATCGAAGAAACTCATTGGGTTACTCCGATAAGAAGGCGGTGAGCGCCTGCTGGGGACTGGTGCCAATCGCCCTCTGGTGAACCTGGGCCAGGCCCGCCTCATAGGCCTTACGCCCAGTGGCGACTGCATCGGCAAAGCAGAGCGCCATCTTCACCGGATCGCGGCTGGCGGCAATTGCCGTGTTCACTAGTACGGCGCTCGCGCCCATCTCCATCGCCGCCATCGCCTGAGAGGGTGAGCCGATCCCGGCATCGACCACCACGGGCACCTTGGCCTGCTCTATGATGATCTTCAAAAATGCAGCCGTCTCCAGTCCGCGATTTGAGCCTATTGGGCTACCCAGAGGCATCACGGCCGCGCAGCCCACAGACTCAAGATTACGGCAGAGCACAGGATCGGCATGCACATAGGGCAATACGGTAAAGCCGCGCTCACACAGCACCTTGGCGGCGTTAAAGGTCTCGATGGGATCTGGCATCAAATACTTAGGATCGGGGTGGATCTCAAGTTTTACCCAGGAGGTACCCAGCACCTCACGAGCTAGCTCGGCGACGAAGATCGCCTCCTTGGCATTGCGCGCCCCCGAGGTGTTGGGCAGCAGCTTAACGCCGCTCTGACGTATGGGCGCCAGAATATCATCGAAACCCGCCTTAAGATCGAGCCGCTTCATCGCCAGTGTCACCAACTGTGAACCGCTGGCCGCCAAGGCCGCCAACATCTGATCGGCACTGGCAAACTTTCCCGTGCCGGTAAATAAGCGTGAAGAGAACCGATTATCGCCTATCGTTAACATATTAACCTCCTGCCACTACGCCAAAGAGTTCAATCACATCGCCCGCTTCACACAGGGTCAACGCCCACTGTGACTTGGGGACCACCTCGCCTGCCCGCACCAGCGCCACACTATCCAGGGCTATCTGCTGGCTCTCCAACATGGACTGCAGACTCGCGTTATCTGGCACCTGTATTATCTGACCATTCAAACTTAAGCTGATCTCACTCATCTATCTCTCCTAAGGCCGATGAACAGGTAGTCTCGTCATGTGTCGCATAAACCTCTTCATTCAATTCTTTAATTGCCGCACAGACCGAGCACTTGGGATCCCGGCGCAGCGTGAACTTTCGCATCTCGCCAGTTAATCCATCGAACCTATGCAGCAAGCCTAGACCCGGTAATCCCAAAAATAACTTTATCGCCAGCAGCGCCTGCATAGAGGCCATGGTGCCCACCATGGGCCCAAGTATGCCGATAGTGCTGCAGCTCTCGCTCACCCTTAGCTCTGCCGGAAACAGACAGTGATAACAGCCGCTGTCTGGAGATTTACTCAGATCGAACGCCATCAACTGACCGGCAAAGTGGGCCGCTGCCGCCACCACGTTAGGCGTGCTCAGCGCCACACAGGCGGCATTGATATGCTGGCGCGTGGCGAAGTTGTCGCTGCAATCGAGCACCAGATCCACACCTGAGAGCAGAGACTCGGCGTTATCGCCATCCAGACGGACAACCTTGGCCGATATCTGCACTTGTGCTGAGAGTGGGCTGTTTTGAGCCGAGCCTTTTTCTACCAGCCTGTCTCTGGCGAGTTCGACCTTATACTGGCCGCAATCGTCATGGGAAAACAGCAGCTGCCTGGGCAGGTTACTCAGCTCCACCTTGTCATCATCGATCAGAGTCATGCGGCCGATCCCCGCCGCGCTCAGATACTGGGCGCAGAGCTGACCCAAGCCGCCAAGCCCCACGATGGCAACACTTGCTTCCATCAGCCTTTGCTGGCCCAGTTCGCCGACCTCGGGCAACATGATCTGCCGTGAATACTGAATAAACGCACTATCATTGAGGGACATAGGCTTTCTCCCACATCCTGGCCAGCTGTTTATAGGCCTCGCCCGGCGAATCCGCCTGAGTTATCGCGCGCACCACGGCCACCGCCTCAACGTTTGTTGCTTTAACCTGCTCTAAACGCGAAGCATCTATACCGCCGATGGCCACTCTGGGGCAATCGGGCGTCCAAAGCGCGACCATACGAGCGAGCATACTCAACCCCTGAGGATTGGAAGGCATAGATTTCGTCGGTGTGGGGAAGATATGCCCCAGCGCCAGATAGGAAGGATTAAGCTGACTGGCCAGCGCCAACTCGAACACGCCATGACTGGAGACACCTAGGGCGATCCCCGCCTCGGCGATCCTATCGAGATCCGCCTCAAAAAGATCTTCCTGCCCCAGATGGATGCCAAAGGCGCCATGCTTTAACGCCAGCTGCCAGTGATCGTTGATAAACACCTGAGCATCGTATTTGCGCCCCAGCGCGATAGCCGCTTGGATCTGTGCATCTAACACGGCGGCACCTTGGCTCTCTTCTTGTTTGCACTTTCTTTGTTTGCTGTCTTCTCCTTTGCGACCTCTTTGGCCATCATCCTCAAGCTTGATCCTCAGCTGCGCCGTGCTTGCACCGGCGGCCAGTACCTGCTCTAAAGTATTCACATTATCCACCACGGGATACACCCCGATGGGACGTTTAAGCCTTGGAAAACTAAGCCCCGGGAAACTAGGCCTTGGAAAACTCAGCGTCGAGGGGCCATCTGAAGCGCGATCTGAAGAGCTAAACGAAGTGATGCCAGCCACCTCTGTGATACGGGGAAGCAATACCAGGCCAGAAGGCCAACCGCAGCGGGCTAAAGGCCCGGCGCCGGCGCCCAAGGCTTTGGCCGACACTATGCCTTGGCCTACATAGGTTTTAGCGAGCAAGATGGCGTCGTGGAGCACCAGGCCCTGGGCCAGAAAGCTGGCGATCGCCGAGGACAGGGTACAGCCGCTACCGTGATGATTGGGGTTATCGACCCGCTCGCCGCTCAGGCGAAAGCTAGTGTGCTGGTGCAGCGGCGAGGTATGCGCCACCGCATTACAGATAAAGAGATCTTCCGCCTTATCGCTATGCCAGAGCGCGCCCTTGTCACCGCCTGTGATCAGCAGATTACAGGCTAAGCGCCTTGAGAGTGCGCTTGCCTGAGCTAGCATCTCATTGTTTGTTTTCGCCTCTTCGCCCACTAACTTGCCAAACTCGCTGGCGTTTGGTGTCACAAGGGTAAGCAGCTTAGCGAAGGGACTGAAATCCAACCCGGCAAGGTGCTTGGGCTCAGTTTTGAGCTCAGTTTTGAGCTTAGTTTTGGGCTGAGCGGAGGCCTGAACAGCAGATTCGCCAGTCAAGGCATCGCCGCAGGACGCTACCATCACGGGATCCAGAATAATCGGGATAGGCTGGCCATCATCCGTTTTCAGTGGCGCCATATGGGTCGCCAGCCAATCGGCGACAAGGTTAATCTGACGCTGATTGGCAAGCAGCCCTATCTTGATCGCCCTTGGCGGCAGATCTGCCAGCAGGGTATCGAGCTGAGCGAGCAAGATACCCTTGCTCACAGGCTCGACACCGTTAACCGCCACCGAGTTTTGCGCGGTAACGCAGGTGATCACGCTGCAACCATGGCAGTCCAGATCCGCCATAGTCGCAAGATCTGCCTGAATGCCAGCACCGCCCCCGCTGTCTGAACCGGCAATGGTCCAGACGATAGGTTTTTTAGCGGACATGGCTACACCTCTTCTGCTTTTTCGAGAGCCGTAATTTCAAGAGCAGTACTTTCAAAAGTGGTACTTTCAAGAGAGGCGCTTTCAACGCCAGGGCTTTGCTTCACCGCGCTGTGATAGAGCTCGCTGCCACTTTGCTTAAACTGCGCCGACATCTGCGCCATCCCTTGCTGGATCTCTGCCTTTGGCGCGCTAGCAGTAACGTCAATCTGCTCAACCTCAATCTCCCTCACCTCAATCGCTTGGGCCGCGGCGTATTCGCGCACTTCTTGGGTGATCTTCATCGAGCAGAACTTGGGACCGCACATGGAGCAGAAATGGGCTACCTTGGCCGACTCCTGCGGAAGTGATTCGTCGTGATACGCCCTGGCGGTATCGGGATCCAGCCCCAGGTTGTATTGATCTTCCCAGCGGAACTCGAACCTCGCCTTAGACAAGGCGTTGTCGCGGATCTGCGCGCCAGGATGCCCCTTGGCTACATCGCCGGCATGGGCGGCAATCTTATAGGCGATCAGCCCCTGCTTAACATCTTCCTTGTTTGGCAGACCAAGATGCTCCTTGGGCGTCACGTAGCAGAGCATGGCGCAGCCATACCAGGCGATCATCGCCGCCCCTATGCCTGAGGTGAAGTGATCATAACCTGGAGCAATGTCGGTGGTCTGAGGGCCTAGGGTATAAAACGGCGCCTCGTCACACAGCTCGAGCTGCTTATCCATGTTCTCCTTGATAAGCTGCATCGGGATATGACCCGGCCCTTCGATGATGGTCTGCACGTCATACTGCCAGGCCTTCTTAACCAGCTCGCCTAAGGTTTCCAACTCGGCAAACTGCGCCTCGTCGTTAGCATCGGCGATGGAGCCTGGTCGCATGCCATCACCCAACGAGAGGGAGACATCGTAGGCGGCGCACAGCTGACAGATCTCATCGAAGTGTTCATAGAGGAAGTTTTCCTTGTGGTGAGAGAGGCACCACTTGGCCATGATGGAACCGCCACGAGAGACTATGCCTGTGAGGCGCTTGGCCGTCATGGGCACATAGCGCAGGAGCACACCGGCGTGAATGGTAAAATAATCCACCCCCTGCTCCGCCTGCTCGATCAGGGTATCTCTGAAGATCTCCCAGGTGAGATCTTCGGCGACGCCATTGACCTTCTCCAGCGCCTGATAGATGGGCACAGTCCCGATGGGCACTGGCGAGTTACGGATGATCCACTCGCGGGTCTCATGGATATAGCGACCGGTCGAAAGGTCCATCACGGTATCCGCGCCCCAACGGGTGGCCCACACCAGCTTCTCCACCTCCTCTTCGATAGAGGAGGTAACCGCCGAGTTACCTATGTTGGCGTTGACCTTCACCAGGAAATTACGGCCGATGATCATAGGTTCAGCCTCAGGGTGGTTGATGTTAAGCGGTAAGATTGCCCGGCCTGCCGCCAACTCCTGACGCACAAACTCTGGCGTGATCGGCTTACCTAGCTTGGCGCCGAAACTCTCACCCGGCGCGCGCTGATTTAGCACCTCGTCGGTCACTGTCTCGCGTGCCATGTTCTCACGCAGGGCCACATACTCCATCTCGGGGCTGATGATGCCGCGTCTGGCGTAGTGCATCTGAGTCACCACCTTGCCTTCAAGGGCGCGTCTTGGCTTGGGCAGCTGCTCAAACCTCAGATGATCTAGCCCCTCATCGGCCAGACGCTGCTGGGTAAAACCTGAGCTTACCTGCTCGAGTTCTTGGGTATCGCCGCGCTCGGCGATCCACTCGCTGCGCAGCTTAACAAGACCACGACGCACATCGATATCAGCCTCGGGATCTGAATAGGGCCCGGCGCAGTCATAGACTGTGATGGGGGGATTCTTCTCATAGACAGGCGCCTCAGCCGTGCCGCCAATCAGGGTGTCTGACTGAAAGATCTGCCGCATCGCGACCTTGAGATCTGGCCTGCTGCCGCTTAGGTAAAATTTTTGCGAATTAGGGTGTTGTAGGGGTTTGAGGTTATCGATAAAGGCCTGGGCCTCTGCTCGCATTTCACGACGTGTTGACATAAGCAATCTCACTATAGGGTTAGATGAAGTTGCTTGTCTGGAGAAGTTTGGCGTTGAGGGCATTGAGTCAGGCCAAATGGCCTGATTCAAAAATATGCTGGGTGTCACTGGGATTGCGCTCGCCAAATTTGCGGCGATTTTAATCCTATTGGCCGATAAAAAACGGCGGGACACTAAGGTCATATTATGCTTGTTTCCTTCGCAGGGACTAACCTGATCAGGTTCAACGGATCCCGAATAAACGGTCTCAGCCTAATGGCACTCCGACAAGAGGGGCTCAGTATAGACCTAAGAGATTGAGGGTGGCAAGCCCCTTTAAATGAATGCTGGCATCAAATTAACAGTGCATAACAACCAAGTAAAATCAAAAACTTGAACAACACATAAGGCGAAAAATATTATTTAAATGAAAATATATCACGCTAATTTTTATCTTTAACCTTCACGCCCATCATACTCAGATGCTTATCGAGAGAGTCTTTAATCGCCTGTTTCACCTTGTCGCCACCACACTTAAAGGGGAAGCCTAAGTTTTCCCCATGGGGGTTAATTGCTGTCGCCACACTCACGACCCGATAACAGGTATCCCCTATCTTGACGATGCGATTGGGATCCACCTTGCTGTCTAAGGTGATTGCCGTCTCATACTCGTTCTCCTTAGGCAAGGCTAACACCCTCATCTCGCCATCCATCTCGCTCATCGACTTTTTCTGGGTGGCCTTGTCGGCGGCGTGCTCGACTAGCTTGTCCAGCTGTGCCTGTCTGTATCTTGCCATATAATCGCCAGTTGCAGCGCTTACCGCTCCCGAGTCTGCTGCTCCCCTCTCCAGATTAAGACCTTTCGCAGCCTTGAAAGAGAATGCTTCATTCTTTTTCTGAGTGTCAGCGTGCACTTCGATTTTAGGCGCGATGTTAAACTCGGAGGGATCAACTGCTGGAACAACGGAGGGCTCAACACTTGCTTGGGTAACATTAGGCTGGAAACGAGTAACTTGAGTCGCTGACGCCTCCTTCTCTGGACTCGGCTTAATCGGAGCGGCACTTTGCTGAGCGAAAATCGGCGCCGGATTGTCCTCTGTCACTTCAGCCCTTTGATTAAGCGTATCTTGCTTTGGCGCGTTTACTGGTACCTCAGCAGGGCGAGATTTGGCCTTCATGGCGTCAAACTCTGCCTGAGTCAGCATATAGGCGCTGATGGCCTTCTTGTCTTGCTTAATTGATTCCTGAGCCAGATATGGCCCCTTAAACTGCCAACTCAAGAAAGCCAGCAATGCAAGATGTGCCAGCAAGACGACCAAGAAGAGTGACAGATCTTTCCAGCCAATCCTTGCAGCTATAGCGATAGAAAGTGGGCCTTCAAAAGGTGCGTTAGGAACAAGTTCCTTAAGCGAAAGTTCCTCAAGCGAAAGCTCCTTAACCAAAAGCTCCTCTGCATGAGCGCCTTGGTCGGCTTGCTTACCCGCTAATGGCTCACTTGCTAGATGGCAGAAGACTAACTGCTCGATATCAATATCAGCATTAAGGTTTAGGTTTAGATTAAGATTGAGGTCAAGCCAGGAAGATTGGCTATCCTTAGGGTGCACTCGCAATAGCAACTCATCCTTTCCTTAGGAAACTTAGCATTTTAGAGAAGAAGAGATGCTATTAGTTCAATCAAGGATAGATAGTGGACAGTCTGAAATTTAAAAAGCAATAAATTCAATCACTAACATGACAAAATCCGAATTAGGCGTACACATGTACGCTTAACTGTTTCTTTTGCACCAGCATGCTGTTAGACTCACCATTAACGAGGTCTAACCAGTTTTAGAGAGTCTAATGCCACCACAGTCCCTGCCGCCACAAACCATACAGCCCCAAGAGATCGGCCTGAATAGTCAGCCCAGCTTTGCTGCTACGGCCGCTCCCTATAGCCGCGCAGAAGAGCTGGCAAACGCCCTCAGCCATGGCCTGGGTGTGATTGCAGGTATTCTGGCGCTAGCGTTTTCACTGCATAAGGGATGGGACAGGCTCACCGATCTTCAACTGGGCGGATTGGCACTCTATTGTTTGAGCATCATACTCCTGTTTCTCTGCTCAACGCTCTATCACAGCGTCTCGGCACCTAAGTTAAAGCATAAACTCAAGATAGCCGATCACTGCGCCATCTATCTGTTGATCGCCGGCACCTACACGCCGCTGATGCAGATCCTGCTCGACAGTGTCGAGGCCGATGCCATTCTCATCGCCATCTGGAGTCTGGCCCTAGGCGGGATCCTGTTTAAGACACTGTTTATTCACCGCTTCAAGATCTTTAGCCTAGTGCTTTATCTGGTGATGGGCTGGTTGTGTGTCATAGTGATGAAGCAGCTGCTTGCAGCCATGACGCTACTGGGCTTTCAGCTACTGCTGGCGGGCGGGATCTTCTACAGCACCGGGGTGATCTTCTATGTGGGTAAACGCATTCCCTATAATCACGCCATCTGGCATCTGTTTGTGCTCGCCGGCGCCCTCAGCCACTTCCTATGCGTCTACCTGACGGTGATCTAACATAAAGAGATCAAACGCCTCATCAAGCTGCTGTGCCTCCTGGCTCATCCCTAAACTGTGCATCAGGCTAATGATGCACTCTATGGTGCACAGACCTTGAGATAACTGATTCCGCCTTAGGCGATAGCGTGACGGTTCGCTTTCCTGCAGCGTCAACCTCTTCGCCGCTTGCAGATAGGGGCTCTGACGCATCATCTTTCTAGCCTCCTGCCAGGTGGCATCGAGAATGATCACCTGACGCATGCCCTGCTCTTCATCTATTTTGGCTAGGAGTTGCTCGGGCGTGCTAACCTGATTCACGCTCGAGCCCATTCTCGAACCTGAGTCGGTTTCGTCTGTGTCGCGCTCCTTTGGAAAGAGCAGCAGAGCTTCACCCGATTCACAGGCCTGCTTCAACGCCTCATCGGGCGCGATCCGTGACCAGGGCACACGGCGACACAGCTCAGGAAATGCAGCTAACGCCAGCTGGCCAGTGTTGCTGGGACGATCGTACTCCCGCTCGTGCGTTAACAAGACAAACTTCACCCTTTCTCTCCCGGTCATTTTGCTGGTATTTGGAGCCTAAACTCACGCCTATCGTTGAACCAAAGGCGATGAGTATACCTCAAAGGGCTAGAACGAGGACAATGACAGGAACAACCCGAGTAAGCCTGTTGTGGCTCGCCAGGATGGCATCATTAACACGCGACCACTAACGAAAGTCCCGCGAGCTCGATTCAAAATTATTCACCAAAGCCGATAGATCGTCCAGCCTGCCCGCGATGATATGTGATACGCCAGACTGAGTCTCTAGCATCCCAGTTACCTTTAAAATTTTTGATGTTAAAAATGGCTGACGCTGCGCCCTGGCTGTGGCACTCCAGACGATCACATTGATGTTGCCCGTCTCATCTTCTAAGGTCACGAAGGTAACCCCAGAGGCGGTACCGGGACGCTGACGCCCCACCACCACGCCCGCCACATGCACAAGCTGCCCATGACGACAATCGGCTAACTCACTGGCGCGGCGACAGCCCACAAATGGCGCCAGCCCTCTAAGCTGAGCCATCACATGGCGCCCCAGGCTGAGCCCCAGATGGCGATAGTCGCTCTGCATGGCAGCCATCTCACTTGGGGGCGCCAACACCACATCACTGGCGACAGCAGGCAAGTCATCGAACAGCGGAAGGCTCGGCTGATAGGCACTGAGTTGCCAGCGCGCCTGATACCTATGCCCGGCCAGCGTCAACAGGGCATCGGCGCTGGCCAGCAAGGTCAGACAGCCCTGAGATAAACCTAGCTCATAGAGCTGCTCGGCCCGGGTAAAGCCGCCTTCGGGGCGCGCCGCGACAAGGGTCTTGATCTCCTCCAGCCTGAGTCCCTTCACTTGCCTAAAGCCCAGGCGTATCGCAGGCTGCTCAGCCTCCTGCAGGGGCACCAGGCTATTATCCCATTCACTGTAATTGACACATACCGGCAGTACCATAACATCGTGGCGCTGCACATCCTGAATAAGCTGCGACGGGCTATAGAAGCCCATGGGTTGGCTGTTAAGCAAGGCGCAGCAGAAGGCCGCCGGATAATGATGTTTAAGATAGGCCGACACATAGGCCAGCAGGGCAAAGCTGGCCGAATGCGACTCGGGAAAGCCATACTCGCCAAAGCCTTTGATCTGCCTGTAGATCTGCTCGGCGAATGTTTGGCTGTACCCCCGCGCCGCCATCCCCTGAAGCAGTTTAGCCTCAAACTTTTCAAGCTCACCGGTACGCTTCCAGCTCGCCATCGCCCGGCGCAGCTGATCTGCCTCGCCGCCACTGAACCCTGCAGCCACCATGGCCAGCTGGATCACCTGTTCCTGAAAGATAGGGACCCCCATGGTACGAGACAGCACGGACTCGACCGCCGGGCTGGGATATTCCACCGCCTCCAGGCCATCACGTCGCCTCAGATAGGGATGTACCATGTCCCCCTGAATTGGCCCGGGCCTGACGATGGCGATCTGCACCACCAGATCGTAATAACAGGCTGGCTTAAGCCTTGGCAGCATGGCGCTCTGTGCCCGGGACTCGACCTGAAACACCCCTATGCTGTCGCCCGCCTGCAACATGCCATAGACCTCGGCTTCCTCCCATGCCACATCGGCCATGGAAAAGGCTTTCTCAGGGCGACTCAGCAAGGCGAAAGTCTTACGGATCGCCGTCAGCATCCCCAGGGCCAGGATATCCACCTTTAACAGCCCCAGGCTCTCTAAGTCATCCTTATCCCACTGGATCACGGTGCGATCCGCCATGGCCGCATTTTCAATGGGCACCAGCTCAGACAAGGGCCCTGCCGAGATGATAAAGCCTCCCACGTGCTGAGACAGATGGCGGGGAAAACCGATCAGCGTCTGCACCAAGGGCTGCAACATGCGCCCGCGGCCAGCCTCCGGCAGCATGGCGGCAAGCTGAGTCGTCCAGTGATGTTTGGGATCCCGGCGATCGATATTCTTTATCATTAGGGCTACCTGCTCGGCATCTATCCCCAGCGCCTTACCTACATCGCCCATGGCACTCTTGAATCGATAGCAGATCACCGCCGCGGCCAGCGCCGTACGCTCACGGCCATATTTGCGATAGATGTACTGGATCACCTCCTCGCGCCGCTCATGCTCGAAGTCCACGTCGATATCCGGCGGCTCGTTACGCTCCTTGGAGATGAAACGTTCAAACAACATGTTGATCTTGGTGGGGTCCACCTCTGTGATCCCCAGGCAATAACAGACCACAGAGTTAGCCGCCGAGCCCCTTCCCTGATAGAGGATCTGCTGAGACTTGGCGAAACAGACGATGTCATAGATGGTCAGAAAGAAATACTCATAGGCCATCGCCGCGATCAGCTCTAGCTCCTTCTCATACTGCGCCTTCACCCTATCGGGCACCCCATCGGGAAAGCGGCGTTTGGCGCCTTCACGCACCGCCTGCGCCAGATAGTCACTGGCCAGCATGCCGGCGGGCACCACCTCGGCTGGGTACTCATACTTGAGCTCATCCAGAGAGAAGTGGCAGCGACGGGCCAGGGCCAGACCGTTATCGATCCACTCCTGAGGATAACGTTTATGCTGCGCCGCAATCGGCTTGAGGCTGGCCTCGGCGTTGATGGAGCATAGCGCCGCGCCGCTGTCGAGATCCCGCCCATGTGCGATACAGGTTAAAATATCCAGCAGCGGCTGACGCTCCGCCTCGTGCATGCGCACGCCGCCAGCCGCCACGCAGGGAATGTTCTGAGCCTGACTCAGCCATTGCCACTGCTGCAGATTAAGCGCCTCTCCCGGTAGCAAGAGCCGCTCCATCAGCAGATGCAGACGATCCGGAAAGGCTAAAACCAGCCGTGAGGCGATGCTCACTATGTGCTCACGATAACGGGACAACAGATTAGGCCTATCACTCTGTGCAGCATGGTTCCCTGCCGTATCACTCTCTGCCGTATCGTTTACGGCCAAGCCACTCCTTGCATCATCACTCCTTGCCTCGCCACTCCTTGCTTCGCCAGCCTGCCTGAACTGCGCCAGCGTGGGCGGGTGCCATAGCAGCAGGCTCTCCTGCTGAGCCAAGATGGCCTCCAGGCTCACTCGGTACTCACCCTTGCCCTGGCTTCGCCTGGCGTTGGTGATCAGGGCGCTGATCTCACCATAGGCCAAACGGCAAGGCGCCAGCAGCACGAACAGCCCCTCATCGAGATGAAACTCGGCGCCCAGGATCAGCTTAAGATCGCAGCGCTTGGCCGCCTCATGGGCCTTGACCACACCGGCAAAGGAGCATTCGTCGGTCAGCGCCAATGCCTGATAGCCAAGGCGCTTAGCCTGCTCCACCAGCTCGTGAGGATGGGAAGCCCCGCGCAAGAAGCTGTAGTTCGAGAGGACGTGCAATTCGGCGTACTGTAATTCGCTGTACATTAGCCAAACCATCCCTGTAGGAATAACCCCTCAGGCGAGCGAAATACCCAGCAGAGCCCCCCCTGATGCATACGGGCAAGGTAATAATCCCGCGGCGAGGCCGCCGACCAGGGACTGTGCAGCCGCTCCGGCCCCTTAAGCAGGCTCACCGACTCCGGCGCCAACGGTTCGGGCTGGCGCAGTAACCAATTAGGGCGGATGCGGCCATCGCACAGGCCATGAAACAGATCTGCAAATAAGGTTGCCTCCTCGCTCAGCGCCCGAGTCTTGCCCTGATAGCTTGCCCTCGGCTCGGCGCACCGATCATACGCTTGGCGCTCAAGCGCTTGGCTTTCAAACTTTTGGCTGGAAGCACCTCGAGTAGAAACGCTTTGACTAGAAATACTTTGACAAGAAGTGTTTTGACGGGAAGCGCTTTGAGAAACGGCTTGATTCGATCGCTTACCCCCCAAAGCGCCCGAGCGGCTTTGAGAGGCTCGGCTCTGAGAAAGCGAGCGGCTCTGCCAGCTCAGCTCCGGCAGATGGTGACTGCAGTGCTCAAGTCCCTTGACCTTATCCGCACCTAGACGCGCCTCAAGCAGTGAGAGCAGGCGCATGCTGGCATCACTCTTACCCTCGCCCTGCCACCAATTGGATGTCTGCACCGATAGCGGCACTAGGGTATCGGCCTGAATCGCCAGGCTGATCACCGGCGCCGCCAGGGTGAGACTCTCTAGCTGCACACGGCAGAGTTTAAGTAAGGCATCTGCCCTATGCTCGGCGAAGGGATAACGGATCTCGCAGCGCAGTGGCACCAGACTCAAGTCGCGAAACACTAAGGTTAATGACAGCGCCAGCACCGCCTGCTGGCGCTGCACCAGATAGGCCGATAGTGTTCCTAGCATGCGCCCGAGGGGAAAGGCCAAGCCTTCGAGATGACTCACCTCATAGAGCAATTCAAGCTTGTGACGATAAGACTCTGGCATCTGGTAAAACTCGTGTACCTGAGGCAGCAGCCCCTTGAGCTGAGCCAGCAGGGTTAAGACACTCTCGCCAAAGCGCTCACCAAGCTCCTTGAGTGGCAAGGCGAGCAGCGCCTGCACCTGAGTAAGCCCCATGTTCTCGCAAGACTGCAGCACATGCCCAGGCAGTGGCAAGACAGAGAGCGGCAGAGGCGCGACCTGCTTGAGAGCGATCAGAGGTAAACTAACCAGAGATGCCCCCGCTTGCTCATCTATCGATTGCGCTTTGGTTTCTTCTCCTTGGCCTTTCTCTCCTAGGGCTTTCTCTTCTTGGTTTTTCTCTTCTTGATTTTTCTCTTCTAGGGCAGCTTCTCTCACTTCTCGATTAGCGAGATATGTGGATGCTGTGGCACCAATTTCCGACTCTAGGCTCTCTGGCTTAAAGTTCCCTCGCTTAGAGTTCCCTAACTTAGTGCACCTAGACTCGCGAGTTTCTTTCGGGTTCCTCTTGTTATCACAGGTGACATCTGCAGGCAGAGTGAGCGGTAGATGCCTAGCTCCCAACTGAGCCAGCAAGGCATTCTCCCCCAGGGCAAATTGACACTCGAGGCCATAGCCTTGGGCGCTCTTCTGATATTGACGGATGAGCCTATCCAGGCCGCCGAAGATCTTTGCCATGGAGCCCACCTCCAGCAGTAGGGTGTCTGCCACACTGGGCACATCATAGGATCGACTCGATTTGCTTGCTTTATGTGACTTACTCGGCTTATTTAGCCTATGCTGCTGGGCCTGCTCGAACGGGCAGACAGGCGGCACGACCCTGGCACTGTAGCCATAACTCCACTGGCACAGCCAATGGCTGGCCTCCTGACTCAAAGAGGGTTCATAGGCCAGCAGTTGCAGCGATGGGCAGAGCGCCTGGGCGGTAGCCAGGCTCTGCCCCGGCTCCACGCCCAGCTTAGCCGCGGCACTCGATGCGATCAAGATCTGACTCGACTGACGCTCAAAGAGGGCCAGCTCGCCGCCCTGGGGCAAGCCTTGATGATAGCTTTGATACTGGAGTAACCAGTGGGGAAAATAGACCGCCAGCCACAACATCTACGCACTCCAGGGGCCTTGTAAGATCTGACCGCTCAGCTGCTTATTCAGCTCATTTTCCAATCTCTTATCCTGCTCCTGCTGTTTAGTCACATCGAGCATCAGACTCTGGGCTAGTAGCTCGGGTAGCAGGGATAAGGAGAAGCGCGGCGCTGGCCAGCCACCACGGCGCTTTAGAATATCCACCTGGGTCTCGAGAAGCCTATCGTTGCCCATTTTTGTGTTAGCTTCGCTACTGCTTTCTATCTTGGTTCCTGTGTTGATTTCAGTGCTAGGTTGCAAGGCGATCCGCAGTGGCACGGGATGAGCCTGCTCCTTGAGCTTGCTTGGCAGATAACAGAGACACAGGCTCTCGCCCTTCTCGCAAGCAAGCTGCAAACGCCTGGCCTGACTGACACTGAGATCCTCGAGCCAACATAAGACCAGAGGCGAGGCGCCGCTGGTTAAGATCTGCTCGAGCGCCCAAAGCTGCTCCTTCGGCGTCTGAGTATCGACCCACAAGAGACGGCTTACATCTATCCCCTGCATCGCCAGCGACTGGGGATAAGGCACGTGAGGCGGCGCCACCAGACTCACCAACCCGGCAGCACTTCCCTCCCTCGATTGCCTAGGGATCAGACGGCGCATCAGAGGCAGCGCCAGGCTCAGCTCGCCGATCCCTTCGCTGGAGCAGAAGATCTCGCACAG
The DNA here is from genome assembly GCF_019457575.1 of Shewanella alkalitolerans. Lineage (NCBI taxonomy): Bacteria > Pseudomonadati > Pseudomonadota > Gammaproteobacteria > Alteromonadales > Shewanellaceae > Shewanella > Shewanella alkalitolerans. The sequence goes on from NZ_CP080422.1 coordinate 2,403,090, forward strand.
CCCCTGACTGGGCCAGCCTCCCTGTCCCAGATGACGATTAAACTCAGGATAGCCGCTATCCAGCCCCATTTGTTGGGGATGATAGGCATCGCCGCGCCAGAGATCGCTGCGCTGGAGTAAACGTTCAAGTTGAAGATCTGCCAAGGCCATGATACACCCGCTCTCATTCGGTTCGATTCGGTTAAGCGCCCCTCGGAAATCGGACTATAGGCTAAGCCCTCATCAAGACTAATGCCTAAACCAAGACCTAAACCAGGACTTAGACCTGACTTAACCTAGCGTTATCCCAAACGCACCGAGTCACGCTCAACATAAATACCGCAAATACTGTATATAAATACAGTATATTTATAAATTGGCAGATCGCAAGCAGAGAAACCTGAGATTTGAGTGGAAGATCACCTCAAAGCATCGAGCCAACAGGCGACAGGCAGACACAAAAAAACCACCCTAGGGTGGTTTTATCGGTTATGGGTTATCGGCTATCGCTATCGATTAGCGATATTTCTTTACCTTCTTGAGCGCTATCTGCTGCTTGAGGGGCGACAAATGCTCGATAAAGACCTTGCCATCGAGATGATCCATCTCGTGTTGCAGAACGATTGCCAGGAAGTCATCGCTCTCGATCTCAAAGGCCTCACCCTGACGGTTAAGCGCCTTGACCTTCACCTTTTCGAAACGTGTCACCTTGGCGCGGTAGCCAGGAATTGAGAGACATCCCTCCTCGCCGACGATCTCGCCCGAACGCTCGACGAACTCAGGGTTGATCACCACCAAGGGCTGATCGCGATCCTCAGACAGATCAATCACTAAGATGGCGTGTTCGCTGCCCACCTGGGTAGCGGCCAGCCCTATGCCATCGTCTGTGTGGTACATGGTTTCGATAAGATCATCGATAAAACCTTGCACGGCGGCAATGTCTTCTACGGGCTTGGCCTTACGTTTCAGGCGCTCATCGGGAATGGTCAATATATCGAGTACAGGCATAGTCTCAGGTTCTGGTTAATCAAATTAGGCATATAAAGTGGCGCCATTATGACCGAAATCACATTAAAGGCAACCGCAATCGGGTTTTCCCTTCAGGCCAAGCCTTGCCGGCGACTTGTATTTCATCGCCCAAGTCGATAGCATGACCAGACAAATGTATACAATATACGAGAATAATAATGACGACCCCTACACGTACCCCTCTGCCCAGTACCTTTTATGTGGCCAACACCATGGAGATCTTCGAACGTCTCGCCTGGTATGGCTTCTTTACCCTCTCCTCCCTCTATATGACCTCTCCTGCTCACCAAGGCGGCTTAGGCTTTAGCGAACAGGAGCGTGGCCTGTTGCAGGGAATGATCCCCTTCTTTCTCTACCTGTTTCCCGTGCTTACCGGCGCCCTGGCCGATCGCTATGGCTACCGTAAGATGTTTCTTATCGCCTACGCCATCATGTGCCCCAGCTATTTCCTCCTGGGTCAGGTGAGCAGCTTTAGCGGCTTCTTCATCGCCTTCATGGGGGTCGCCATAGGCGCAGCCTGCTTTAAACCTGTGGTGACTGGCACTGTGGCGCGCACCACAGATCACACCAACCGCGGCCTGGGTTTTGGCATCTTCTATATGATGGTCAATGTGGGCGGCTTCCTCGGCCCCTTCATCGCAGGTTATGTCCGCGCCATCAGCTGGGACTGGGTCTTCATCATGTCGGCGATCTGGATAGGCATTAACTTCATACCGGCAACCTTCTTCTATCGTGAACCGACGGATCCCCACCAGCAGCGGGGCAAGCCGCTATCTCAGGTGTTGAGAGACATCCAAGAGGTTCTGGGCAACGCCCGTTTCGCCCTGCTGTTTTTCGGCACCTTAGTGATCCTGCTCTCCTACGGCGCCAAGTGGATCAGAGGCGAGCAGTGCCTCACCATCTATCTGGTGTGGTTTAGTCTGCATTTTCTCTGGAACACGCTGGCCAAGTCAGACAAGCAACTGCCCTGGTATCAGCAGAAGATCGCCCTTGGCAACAAACCCTTCGTGATCTACCTGCTTATCCTCTCCGGTTTCTGGATGGTCTACCAGCAGATCTTCATCACCCTGCCCATCTATATCCGTGACTTTGTCGATACCTCAGATCTTGTCACCATGCTCGCCTCCTGGCCCGGAATGCTCGACTTCTTCGCCCCCGTAGATATCACTCTGCTTAGCGACGAGCTTCTGAGCGCGGCAAAAGCCTACACAGCAGGAAGCCTGAGCCTGTCAGAGGCCTACTTCGACTTGGTACATGCCAAGGTGATGCTCCCAAAGGAGGAGCTGGGCGCAGCCCTTGGCGCAATCGCGCAAAGCCCAGAGCTGGCCAGCCAATATAGTCAGCAGTTTGCCCAGCAGTATCGTCAGGTGAACCCCGAATACCTTATCGGCTTGAACTTCCTCTCTATCGTGCTGATGCAGGTGATGGTAAGCCGCATTGCCGAGCGCTTCAGTCCGCTACCTGTATTGGTGGCCGGCACCCTCATCCTGGCACTGGGTACGGCGCTAGGTGGACTAGCTCATGGCATACTCATGGGCGGCGCCATGGTGCTCACCTCTATCTTAGTCTTCTCCATCGGCGAGATGGTGGCGTCCCCTAAGAGCCAGGAATATGTGGCCAGCTTCGCGCCCCAGGATAAGAAGGCGATGTTTATGGGCTACTATTTCGTCTCATCGGCCATCGGCTTCCTGCTGGCGGGCCCGCTATCGGGTTACCTCTACGCCGAAGTGGCTAAGGGCGCTGGTGAGCCCTCCCTGATGTGGTACATCATAGGCGGCTTCGGCCTGCTGGCCGCCATAGGCCTGGTGCTGTTTCATCGCTTTGGTGCCAAACAGGAGTTATCACAGGCTCAGCCAACCGCCTTGGGCGCACAAGGCTAGCGATACCGCCACGTCACACAGACAAGTGAGCAGACAGTTGAGCAGACAGGCCAAGCGACAAGGACCTGTCTGTTCTTTCCATCCCAAGCAACTCATAGCAGCGCGATCCAGCACTAAAGCGACTACCTCCCCCATCTTACCTCTCTCGCCGCTCAGGCTCTCGGATAGATTAACTCCCCCTTTAACCTTAGAAATTATAAAAAATCTGGTTTACTATCAGAACATAGCCTTAAGCCGGACAGAGGCGTGCTTAAGTTAAACGCATTAAGTTAAGCACTCTGGGCTTAAGCAATAGATCACTAACCTAATATGCAGAAGCCTTAGGGCCAAAACGGAGAACGCGTGGATCAGACACAGTTATCGCCCATGGCCAAGATATGGCATGTGATTGCCCTGATCCCCGAGGGGAAGGTCAGCTCCTATGGCAAGATAGCCGATCTCGCGGGGCTGCCCGGACGGGCACGCTACGTCTCCCGCGCCCTCAAGATGGCGCCCGATACATTGGAGCTTCCCTGGCATAGGGTGATCAACAGCCAAGGCAAAATAGCCTTTCCCGAGACCAGTCCCTATTTTATCGAGCAGATGCAGAGATTAAGAAGTGAAGCGATAGAAGTGAACCGAGGTAGGGTTAAGCTGTCCAAGTATGAGTGGCAGCCGGATCTGGCGACCCTAGTGTTTGCATTACCCTTTTAACCTTTAGTTACCGGGAGAAGGCCTTGTCGATATTCAAATCCGCATTCATGATTTCATCTTTCTGTGCCATTGCCCTTACCGCACAGGCCGATGAATACCCCTTGACCCCCCACACGGCCGAGTATCAGGTGAACTACGGCAGTATAGAGTTGGGTAAGGCGCGCTATCAGCTGCCGGCGCCTCAGGACAACTTATACCAATATCGTTTCGACAGCGACGTCAGCCTCTTGATGCTGTGGGATAAGCGCACCGTCATCAGCACCTTCAGCAAGGAGGGAGAGCAGCTTATCCCCATGCGCTTTACCCATAACCGCAGCGGCACCGGCTCCGACTATCAGGAGCAATCCGCCTATGTGCTGGATCAGAAACTGGTGCACAGCCGCTACAAGGATGAACGGGCAAAGTTTCCCTATACCCCGGATCTCTTCGACCCTCTAATGGTTCAGCTGCAGTTTAGGCTAGATATCATGAAGGGCAGCAATAAGCTGCACTACAAGATGCTCAAGAGCGGCGAGATCGATGAGTATGACTTTAAGGTGGTCGGCAAGGAGCGCATGGTGATCGCGAGCGGCACCTATGAGACGGTCAAGATAGAGGTGGTGCGGGACAACGATAAACGCCAAACCTTTTTCTGGATGTCACCCGAACTCGGTTATCTGCCTATCAGGCTGACCCACTTCGAGAAAGGCAGCAAACAGCTAGATATCACCCTGCTTAATTATCAGTACAGTGAGCCGACCATGGCGCAAACCAGCGAGCAGACCAATAAACAGGCGAGTAAACAGGCAAATCAACAGACAGGTGAACAGATCAAGGCCCTCGCAGATAGACAAAACCAGTCTCAGCCGTAGAAAGTCAGCCATAGATTTAGTTACTTGTCTGAATTACTCGCACATTCTGCCCGAAGGATTGGCATTCCCAACATCAGCATTAAAAAGGGGCCTTATGCCCCTTCTCTTTCTCCAAGGTTTACAACTAACCGTTTGCTCGGCCTAATCCCTTTAATTTAAGCTCTCTTGGCTTCAGCCTTCTTGAGTTAAAACAAGCTCGCCCCGGGCAAACAGCTTCCACTCTCCGGGCTTCAGAATATGCCAGTCTTCGTTATCGGTCAGCGGCCTGGTCGCGATCACGGTGACGATATCGTTGGGCGTCGTCTCCTTATCGAAATCGATCACCACGTCGGTATCGATAAGCTTGGCCTTACCAAAGGGGGCCCGTCGGGTAATGTGGCACAGGTTATTGCTGCAATAGCTCATCAGATGCTCACCGTCGCTCAAGATCATGTTAAACACCCCAAGGGCGCGGATCTCATCGGCCAGGGTGGCGATAAACTGATAAACGGGCAGCAGATCCGCAGGCGCCTGATCGCCAAAACGCTCCACCACCTTCTCTAAAATCCAGCAAAACGCCAGTTCGCTGTCGGTGTCACCCACAGGCTGATAACGGCGCACCGCAAATTTTTGCTGATAATCGCTAAGCTGACCATTATGGGCATAGGTCCAGTAGCGTCCCCATAACTCACGGGTGAAGGGGTGGGTATTTTCCAGCGACACACAGCCGCGATTGGCCTGGCGGATATGACTGACCACCACTTCACTCTTGATAGGGTAAGACTTGATCAACTGCGCCACATGGGACTGGCTACTCGGGCAGGCATCCTTGAAGGTGCGGCTGCCCTTACCTTCATAGAAGGTGATCCCCCAACCATCGACATGGGGACCTGTGACGCCACCACGCTCTGCCAGCCCGGTAAAACTAAACACGATATCCGTGGGCACATTGGCACTCATGGCCAGCAACTCACACATAAACAGACACCTTAACTCTAAATTGCTTATCTTATTTAATTCTAACGACTTGACCCAATTTGTGGAATCCTCGCCTCAACAAAAAAGTTAAACAATTGTTTGAAAAATGCTTGTATAAAACCCGCCATAGGGTTAGATTTTATGCGACACAGGTCTGACCAGCATCTATAATTGTGATTATGGTCATATAAAAAATGCTGACATAGAGCAGCTTTCGGTCGCTATTGAAGGAGAATTACCGTGACTAGCTTACTTTGGATTTTTGTGATGCTCTTTGCGTTAGGCGCCTTAGCCTACCTTAGAGTATCCCTGCTGACCTCGACCATCATCGCGGCTATCGTGATGGCACTGGGTACAGCAACTGCGAGCATTTCCCCCCTTGCCTGGCTGGTCTTTCTGGCCATCGCCCTACCGCTTAACATAGGCGCCTTCAGAAAAAGCGTGATCACCCGTCCGCTGCTGAAACTCTATAAAGGGATCATGCCGGAGATGTCTTCCACCGAAAAAGAAGCGATCGAAGCCGGTACCACTTGGTGGGAAGCGGATCTCTTTGCCGGTAAGCCTAACTGGAAGAAACTGCATAACTACCCTGTCGCCCGTCTGACCGCCGAAGAGCAGGCCTTCATCGAAGGACCGGTTGAGGAAGTGTGTAAGATGCTCAACCAGCATCAGGTTTCTCACCAACTCGGCGATCTGCCCGAATCTATCTGGCAATACCTCAAAGACAACGGCTTCTTCGCCATGATCATCAAGAAGAAGTACGGTGGTCTGGAATTCTCTGCCTATGCCCAGTCTCGCGTACTGCAAAAGCTAGCGGGCGTCTCTAGCGAGCTGGCCTCAACCGTTGGCGTGCCTAACTCTCTCGGCCCCGGCGAGCTGCTACAGCACTATGGTACCCCGGCGCAGCAAGATCACTACCTGCCTCGCCTGGCCAAAGGCCTGGAAGTTCCCTGTTTCGCCCTCACCAGCCCGGAAGCGGGTTCGGATGCAGGCGCCATCCCTGACTTTGGTATCGTCTGTAAAGGCCAATGGCAAGGCGAAGAAGTGCTGGGGATGAAACTGACCTGGAACAAACGCTATATCACCCTGGCGCCGGTTGCGACCGTGCTGGGTCTGGCGTTTAAGCTGCAAGATCCCGACAAGCTACTGGGCGACAAGGAAGAGCTGGGCATCACCTGCGCCCTGATCCCAACGGATGTGCCCGGCGTCGAAACCGGTCGTCGTCACTTCCCGCTGAACTGTATGTTCCAAAACGGTCCGACACGCGGCAACGAAGTGTTCGTTCCGCTGGACTTTATCATAGGTGGTCCAGAGATGGCCGGTCAGGGCTGGCGCATGCTGGTCGAGTGTCTCTCGGTTGGACGCGGTATCACACTACCTTCTAACTCAGCCGGCGGCATCAAGACAGCGGCAGTGGCCACAGGCGCCTACGCCCGCATTCGTCGTCAGTTCAAGCTACCTATCGGTAAGCTAGAAGGGATCGAAGAGCCAATGGCACGCATCGGCGGCAACGCCTATCTGATGGATGCGGTTACTACCCTGACTACCACAGGTATCGATCTTGGCGAGAAACCATCCGTTATCTCGGCCATCGTTAAGTATCACCTGACCGACAGAATGCAGAAATGCGTCATCGACGCCATGGACATTCACGGTGGTAAAGGCGTCTGTCTTGGCGAGAACAACTACCTGGGCCGTGGTTATCAGGCGGCGCCTATCGCCATTACCGTTGAGGGGGCTAACATCCTGACCCGCTCGATGATCATCTATGGTCAAGGGGCGATCCGTTGCCATCCCTACGTACTGGCCGAAATGGAAGCGGCGTTTGATCCCGACATGCACAAGTCGCTTAACGACTTCGACTCTGCCCTGTTTGGTCATATCGGCTTTACCACCAGCAACCTGGTGCGTAGCTTCTGGTTGGGCTTGACCTCTAGCTACTTCTCAAACAGCCCGTACAAGGACAAGACTAAGCGTTACTATCAGCACATGAACCGTTTCAGTGCCAACCTGGCCCTGCTATCGGATCTGGCCATGGCAACCCTTGGTGGCGGCCTCAAGCGTAAAGAGCGCGTCTCGGCCCGTCTTGGCGATCTGCTAAGTCAGTTGTATTTGGCCTCGGCGACCCTGAAGCGCTATCAGGATGAAGGCCGTCAGAGCGAAGATCTTGTGCTGGTACAATGGGCGGTTGAGGATGCCCTCTACAAGCTGCAAGACTCGCTGGACGATCTGCTCAACAACTTCCCGATGGGACTGGGCCGCGTGCTAAGAGTCATCCTCTTCCCATTTGGTCGTCCACTTAAGCGTCCAAGCGATGTTCTGGATCATAAGGTGGCTAAAATCATGCAAACCCCTTGTGCCAGCCGTGATCGCCTGGGTAAAGGCCAGTTCTGGACACCGTCTCCATTCAACGCCGTAGGTATTCAGGAGCAGACGTTTAAGGACATTCTGGCCTGTGAACCGCTGCACGATAAAATCTGCAAGGCTACCGGTAAACGCCACCCCTTCATGTGGCTGGATAAGCTAGCCGCCGAGGGTAAGGCGCTGGGGATCTTGAGCGATGAGGAAGTGGCGCTGCTCGAGCGCGCCGAAATTGGCCGCATGAAGTCAATCAATGTCGATGACTTCGACCCAGCCGAGCTTAGAGCGCAGACCCTAGACGATGAGACTCAACATCAAGCCGCCTGAACTCGAGGCGATAACTGATTCGTAAAAAAAGGAGGCAATCGCCTCCTTTTTTATGTCCTAAAACTACCAACGCTAATATTCAAGCAATAAAGATTGAAGCTAAAACATTAACCTGCCGCTTTCTCGTCTGCCGTCACAGCTGATGGCACCTGACTGCTTTTAATTTCCTGATTCCCATCAACTGGCCTAGAAGGCACACATTCACCGTCTTCAAGAGACGCTGCCGCCTTCTTCTCATCGGCCAACTGGGCTTCATTGAGAGCCTCCTCGGATAACAGGCTGATAAGCTCTATGCCCACTGGCAAGTCATCCACCGCCTGGGTGATAAGCTTCACCTTACCCTCTTGCAGATAGATGAGCGGCAAGGCGCCTTCGCCGTAGCGCTGCTTAAAATCGGCAAAGCTAAAGTTCTCCGTCAGGCTGGTACTCTTGATCTTGCCGCCTTTGGCAATAGTGCTGGCGAGCCTTGCATAGGTGACATTGTCACCAAACAGGCACAGACGCTCCAAATAGGACTCAGACAACTGATGGCGGGCGCTGTTACCCTCGCCGCTTCCCAGGCCAAACACCTTATTCTTGCCAAGAATATCTTGAAAATGAAAAGTCACCAGCGGATTGAGCTGACGATAGGGAGACAAGACCAGGAGGCGACCCAATCCCGTCATATCCAGCGCATTATCGGCATGCTCGGAGGCCGGGTTACCAAAATATACGGGAATATTATCCATGCGCGATAAACGTATGTTATCCCAGTTGTTATCAGCCAAGACCACGGACACATTCTTCTGCAGCAGTACCTTGGCAAGCTCTCTGGCGAACTTAGAGGCGCCAAAAATCAGCAGCCCCTGAGCGGAACCCGCCTTCACCCCTAAAAACCGCGCCCAGGCCCCGGCCGTGAGGCTCTGCGACACCACTGTACCTATGATGATCAAAAACACCAGCGGCACTATCTTGTCGGCCCCCGCCACCCCGAGTCGCTCAAGCTTGATGGCAAACAGCGAAGACACCGCCGCCGCGACTATCCCCCGCGGAGCCACCCAGCTGAGAAACCATTTATCGGCGCGAGGCAGCGAGGTGCCCACGGCGCAGCACCAGACACTTAATGGTCTGGCGACAAACATCACCACCAGCAAAAGCGCCAGCCCCTGCCATCCCAGTTGCATTAGCGCGGTAGAGTCCAACCTGGCCGCCAGCAGAATAAACAAGCCAGAGATGAAGAGTACGGTAAGCGTCTCCTTAAATTCGATGATCTCACCGATATCCACACCGCGCATATTCGCCAGCCAGATCCCCATCACGGTCACGGTAAGCAGGCCAGACTCTTCCTGCAGCAGGTTAGAGGCCACGAAGGCGCCGAGCATGATGGTGAGCACGGCGGTATTCTTAAGATAATGCGGCACCCAGGCCCGGCGCAGCATCACCCCTATGCCATAACCAAACAGGGCGCCAAGTCCCAGGCCGACACTCAGCATGGAAAACAGCGACAGCAGCACATGACTGGCGGGCTCGGCGGCCACAGTCAAATATTCAAACACTAACACGGCTAGCAAGGCGCCGATGGGATCGATCACTATCCCTTCCCAGCGCAAAATACTGGCCAGTTGCGATTTTGGCTTTATGCTGCGCAGCATAGGCACGATCACCGTTGGGCCGGTCACCACCACCAGCGCGCCAAACAACATGGCCAGCTCCCAAGAGAATCCCATGATGAAGTGCGTCGCAACACCGATACAGAGCCAGGTGACTAAGGTGCCGAGCGACACCAGATGGGTCACCATGCGGCCATGTTCGCGGATCTCGGAGAAATTGAGTGTAAGTGCGCCCTCAAACAGGATCACCGCTACCCCAAGGGAGATCACAGGAAACAGTAGATCGCCAAAAATGGCATCGGGATCCAGCAAGTTAAATACAGGCCCCACCAACAGACCACAGAGCAACAAGGGGAGTATCGCCGGCAGTCGCAGCCGCCAACCGAGCCACTGACACACAATTGATAAGATCCCCACTAACCCCAACATGGCCGTGATCTTTTCTACCATTATTTTTATCCTTAATGCGCTAAGGCTGACTCGCCCCAGTAACTAGCATGAGTATAGCCAAGACGGGCGACTAAATAGCACGCCTACTTTCCCTTTGTTTGCAAGATAACACTGTCAGCTCAAATGTATAGGACAACTGGATGCGAGCAGCGCAGTTTGGAGAGTCTGCTTGCTGCAGAAACAAGATATTAGAAAGATTGCTCGTCCCTTCACCATTGAGACCTAAATCTTGTAGGAGAGTTGGACAGGACTCGAACCGGCGTCCCAGACGTGACAGGCCGCCATGCTTTCAAAAAGCTAACCAACTGAGCTACCGCGCCCACCCTAGAGTTCTTTTATCTTCGACTGAATTCATCACAAAGGAAAACAGATACAAAAAAGCCCCGTCATTGCTGACGAGGCTTAAATGTTGTTGGCGGAGCAAACGGGACTTAAGCCCTCGTCACCGTCGTAACAGCCCGCCATGCTTTCAAAAGCGCTAACCAACTGAACTACCGCGCCTACCCTAAAACCCTAGCAATATGGGACTTATGCAAATTAAAGAAAAACAGATACAAAAAAGCCCCGTCATTACTGACGAGGCTTCGATGTAGTTGGCGGAGCGGACGGGACTCGAACCCGCGACCCCCGGCGTGACAGGCCGGTATTCTAACCAACTGAACTACCGCTCCTAAACTCGGATAAAACGCCTTGGCATTCTATCAAAACTAGGTACTTGATTGGCGGAGCGGACGGGACTCGAACCCGCGACCCCCGGCGTGACAGGCCGGTATTCTAACCAACTGAACTACCGCTCCACATCAAGTTGCGAAGGATAATACTTAGGCCACCTAGTCCCGTCAATAACTTTTTTCCTGAAACAAACTAATCAGTTAAAAAATCGCCAACCTAGCCTGATTATTCAATAAGAGCGGCTAGCTTTTCTCCGGCTCGGCGCCTTTTAGCTCACCCTCTTCCGGCATGGTCAAGTCGATCTCATCCAGGGTCGGTCCTATCTCCTTAGCCCGCTCCTCTTCAAGGCGCGCCGCGGTCACCGCCAGCGCCTGCTTAAGATTTTGTCGTTTGCGCCACACCAATAGCGCCAGCGTGCCCAAGACCAAGAGGCTAAGGTTCACAGTAATTATCCAGAACATGGCATCATCTTTTGCCTTGGCCTCGGCGATGGCTGCCTTCTTGGCCGCGATGGCCGCTAGCTCTTCAGCCGTTGGCGGTGGCTCGGGTGGTGGAACCAGATTAAAGAACTTCTCAGGCAGAGTGAGCAGCACCTCGCGCCCGGAGACAGAGGTGGCCGCGGCAATCCCCTTGATGCGATAACTGCCGAACTCAGACACCTGAGGCAGGGTCAACTGCATACGCTTATCGGTAACACTTTGTACAGGGAGGGTCAGCTGCAGCCCGGCGGGGCCGACTAATTCAAATTCGAAATGGGTGTTTGCCAGCTGCAACTGCTCATCATCGACAATCACCTCCACCTGCCAGCGGCCTTTGAGGTGATCCTCCGGGGCGATGACAGAGAGGGAAACCGGCATAGGCAGCAAGACGATGTCGCCGCCAACCTCGCGGCTAAAGGTGTTGTTCTTGGCACTGACCAGAAAACGATAGTGGCCCCAGGGCTGATTGAGGTTGATATCGGCGGTAAAGATGCCATCGTCGGGGGCACCATCCAAGCCTTCGCCGTTATCCTTATAGCTGCCGACGATTAAGGTACCGGCGGCAAAGTTCTCGTCCCCGGGCCTATGCTCGCTGATAAACTTCGCCGTCCAGTCCACCAAGTAATCCAACCCAGGCATGCGCATGCGCTGCTCGTCGCCTAACAGCTTGGCGGTTACCTTGACTCGCTCGCCCTGATAGAGCGGCTGCGGCATGGGGTCGACCTCGATCCCCAGCTTGGAGACCTTATCGATTTTAGAGCCCTTAGCGACTTTACCCAGCAGCTGCCAAGGCCCAGGCATGGGGGATTTGATGGTGATGATGTCGCCGCTTAAACCATCGACCCACTGCACCGACTCTGGATGGCGCGAGACATACCACTTGCCACCGTCGGGCAGCACGATGATCACAGGCGCGCTGCCATAGTCGCGCTGCACAAACAGGGTCAGCTCATCGACCATATGATCGATCCTGAAACGGTTCTTAAGCTCGCTCGCCTGGGAAGATGGCACGACCTGGGCCGTGGCATTCAAAGTAAGCAGCAATAATCCTGAGGTGAAAATCGCGCGTAGCAGCCAATTTCTCATAGGATGACGTTTATCCTCGCCAAATACATTGTCCTGATTTTTCGACTAAATCTAATCTTTGCTCATGCATATTCAGTTCATCGGCTGAAGCGCCGATCACTTTAAGATTTGGACGATTATTTGCGAGCCGTATGATGCCACCGCTCTCCTGCCCCGGCTTCTCATTTGAGAGTTCAAACTTGGTCTGTCCCCCCGTCATGATGAGGTATACATCGGCCAGGATCTCGGCATCCAACAATGCCCCGTGGAGTTCGCGACGCGAGTTATCTATGCCGTAACGCTTACACAAGGCGTCCAGGTTATTCTTCTGACCTGGGTGAAGAAACTTGGCGATCTCCAGTGAATCCAGCACCTGACAGATATCCGTGGTTTTGGGTCCCCTGGGGGTGAGCAGCGAAAACTCGTGATCCATGAAGCTCACGTCGAAGTTCGCGTTGTGTGCCACAATCTCGGCACCATCGATAAACTCGAGGAAGGCAGGCGCTATCTGGGCAAAGACAGGCTTATCGGCCACAAACTCATTGGTGATACCGTGCACCGTGATCGCCTCTTCGTCAATCGCCTGCATCGGATTGATATATTCGTGAAAATGGCGGCCGGTCAGCTTACGGTTAATCACCTCGACACAGCCTATCTCGATAATACGATGGCCAAAATAGACGGCACCGGCCCCCTGGTTCATACCCGTGGTTTCGGTATCGAGAATCACTTGGCGCTTAGCATTGGAGATAATATTCATATAATTACACGCTTTTACAAAAAAATATTGGGTATACTGCAGTCCTATTTGGCTATGGTAGCAACTTGATGCACGGACTGAAACAACTCTTAATCTTTACCGATGGTTCTTGCCTGGGCAATCCGGGTCCCGGCGGCTATGGCGTGGTAATGAAATATAAGGCCCACGTGAAGGAACTCAGCGGCGGTTTTGCCTTGACCACCAACAACCGCATGGAACTCCTGGCCCCCATCATGGCGCTGGAGGCGCTCAAGGAGCCCTGTCAGATCATTCTCACCAGCGACAGCCAATATATGCGCCAGGGGATCACCCAGTGGATCCATGGCTGGAAGAAGCGCGGTTGGCTTACCGCCGCCAAGGAACCGGTGAAAAATGTCGACCTCTGGCAGCGCCTGGATGCCGCCACCGGTGCACATAAGATAGACTGGCGCTGGGTAAAGGGCCACGCGGGTCACATCGAAAATGAGCGCTGCGATACCCTGGCGCGAGAAGCCGCCGAGGCTGGCCCGAGTGAGGTAGATACCGGCTATCAGGCGAAAGGCTAGCGCTTAACACCTAATTAATTAACACCTAACTAATTAACGCCTCATTACTTAAGCTTAAACTGCTTGACCCTTCCCGCGGTTGGCGCGGTAGACCATTTAGGCTGACGCACCTTCTGCCTGTCCAGGATGGGCGTCATGGGCGAGTCTAACTTGCGAGCCACCAGAATATAGACACTGCCACTGCCAGGCAGCCAGGCCTGCAGCGCATGCTGCCAGATGGAATCGCCGCGGATCTCACTGAGCAGATGATGGTAGACCAAACGTTCATCGCCCACCACCTGGTAACCCAGCAGGCCGAGCCAGTCCTTGACCCTTGCGGGGGTAAAGAAACGGCCGCTCCAGGGTAATTTTTCCTGACGACTGGGGAGCATCTTACCGAAGAAAGCCGGGCTCAGTGGGTTAAAACCTATGATAAACAGATAGCCGCCGGAGATAAGCACTCGGTCGGTTTCGCGCAGCACGCTATAGGGATTGGCCTCGAAATCGAGCAACATGGAACAGACCACGGCATCGATCACCCCATTTTGAATCGGCAGTTGGGAATACTCTCCCTGTAGGCAGCACAAGGCAGACTCACACAGGGAAAACTCACGGCCGATTGGCAGGTTAGGCTTCTCAAGCGCATGACTGAGGGGCCCCATGCAGAGCATATGATAGCCAAACACCTTGGGCCACCAGGGCATCAGCTTATCCTCGATGGCTTCTTGCAGCCACAAGCCGTTGGGCAACTCCTGCCAAGACTGGGGTTTTATCACATTAAAGGACACTGGCCACTCCGCGACTCACTTTTCCGGTTTCCCTAATGATTTGACTATTTTAGTATTAAATCCTTAAAGCGCTATACACGCAATAGCTTTGCTCAGTAAACTAAACCCGTGTCACCCAATCCCTGTGAGAGTCGAGTATGCATACTGTTACCCCCATCCCCGCCTTCAACGACAACTATATCTGGCTCATTCATGCTAAAGATAGCGGCGGCCATTATGTGGTCGATCCCGGTGATGCCCAGGCGGTGCTCGACTATCTCGAGCAACATCAAATGGTGCTCGATGGCATCTTAATCACCCACCACCACAAGGATCACACAGGTGGCATCGAAGAGCTGCAGGCAAGCCATGACCATAAACTCACTGTCTACGGCCCGGATAACGAAAATATCAAGGGGATCAATCATCCTATCTCGGGGCAAACTGAGTCCGTTTGGCCAGAAAAACTCGACAGTGACGCCAAGATTTTTCATCTTCCCGGCCACACCTTGGGGCACATTGCCTACCTGATTGACGATCACCTCTTCTGCGGCGATACCCTGTTTAGCGCCGGCTGCGGCCGCCTGTTCGAAGGTACCCCTGCTCAGATGCGTGAGTCCCTGCAAACCTTGGCACAACTCGATGAAAATACCCAGGTCTATCCCGCCCACGAATACACCCAGGCAAATCTGGCGTTTGCCCTGACTGTCGAAAATGACAATGAGGCCCTCATCGCCCACGCCGCCAAGGTTAAACAGCTTCGAGACCAGAATCTTCCGAGTCTGCCCTCCAGCATAGGTTTAGAGAAGCAGATCAACCCCTTCCTGCGCCCTGAGCAGGCAAGCATAAAACAGAATCTCAGTCGCCATTTCTCCCAGGAGGTGACAGATGACGGCACCAGTTTCACGCTTCTACGTCAATGGAAGGACAATTTCTGATAATTCCTATACAATGGCGCGCTAATTAAGTCCCCACCGAGGCGGCCCAAGGGTTATCGCCTTGCCGAGAGGGACCCAAAAGTAAGGAATTATTGTCGATGCGCTTACCCATTGTCCTGGTCGCAGGGGGACTCTCCCTGCTCGCAGGCTGTCAAACTTTTACCCAGCCGGAACCGGCTGCGCCGGCGATCACCACTGCGCCCGTGGTCGTCGAGCCCCAAGTTACCGCTCCTGTCGAACCTGAGCCAATTCAGATCACCGATGTGTGGCAACGTATCCGCCTGGGCCTCACTCTCCCGGTACCGGATCAGAAACTGGTTAATCAATACCGTAACTGGTACCTGAAACATCCACAGCACCTGGCCCGGGTATCGGAGCGCGCCGAGCCCTTCATGTATCTGATCGTCGAAGAAATTGAGAAACGCAACCTGCCGATAGAGTTAGCGCTACTGCCGATCGTCGAGAGCGCCTTCGATCCCTTCGCCTATTCCCACGGCGCCGCCTCAGGCCTGTGGCAGTTTACCGCCCCCATGGCTAAACACTTTGGCCTGGAGATGAACTGGTGGTACGACGGTCGCCGCGATGTGCCCGCCGCCACCGTTGCCGCGCTGGATATGATGGAGTACCTCTATCAGAAGACACACAACAACTGGCTGTACGCCATCGCCGCCTATAACACGGGCGAAGGCCGGGTGCTCAACGCAGTTAAGCGCAACGAGGCCAAGGGGCTGGCGACCGACTTCTGGGCACTAGACTTACCACGGGAGACTGAGCGCTACGTGCCTCAGCTACTGGCACTGGCCGATGTGATCGCCAACGCCGATGATTACGGCATCTCCCTCTACCCCATTCCTAATGAGCCACAGCTCAAGGTTGTCGAGGTGGGCAGTCAGATCGATCTGGCACTGGCCGCCGACATGGCAGGCATGAAGCTCAACGAACTGCATTCGCTCAACCCAGGCTTTAACCAGTGGGCGACGGCGCCCGAAGGCCCACATCGTCTGGTGGTCCCGCTGGATCACGCCGAGCTGTTTGAAACCAAGCTGGCCGCCAGCGACCAAGACCAACGCCTCAAGTGGCAGCGCTATAAGATCAAGTCCGGCGATAGCCTGGGGCTGATAGCCAAGCGTTTTAACACTACGCCGTCGGCCCTTCGCGCGGTAAATGACATTAAGAACAACCGCATCATCGCAGGTAAGCATCTGTTGATCCCTGTCTCCTCCAAGGATCCGGCAAAATACCTGCTCTCGGCGGAGCAGCGCCTGCAAAAGCGCCAGTCCGGCGGCAGCGGTTACAAGCTGAGTTACAAGGTAAAATCTGGCGACTCACTCTGGCTGATCGCCAAGCAGCACAAGGTGAGCGTTGCCAAGCTTGCCAAGTGGAATGGTATGGCGCCAAAGGATCCCCTCTCTATCGGACAGAAGCTGGTGATCTGGCAACAGGGCGACAGCAAGGCGGTGACCCGCACGGTGAACTACACGGTACGCTCGGGCGACTCACTGGCTAAGATAGCCACTAAGTTTAATGTCAGCGTGAGCCAGTTGGTGAAGTGGAACAGCCTCTCGACCAAGAAGTACCTGCAACCAGGCCAGAAGCTGACCCTGTATGTGGATGTGACTAAATCTCGGGTGTAAAGTCTGGGTTTAAAGTTCGGGTCTAAAGTCTCGGGGGTAATCTCGCACACTTACAAGCATGACCGCTTTATCTTCATGACAGCTTTAATTTAAGCAGCAATTACCACACACAAAAAAGCGATGCCTCGGCATCGCTTTTTATTAGTGCTTTTTTATTTGTGCTCTTTTGTTAGCGCTCTTTGTTAGCGCTTGTTTATCGGTTACAAAGCTCGCTTACAGCCCTCCTAGCTTCTTAAACAGCTTGTCTTTTAGCTCGTCGGTCGCCTTCTCGGTTTCCTTTTTCAGCTTGGCATCGAACAGGGCTGCAGTATCGAGGGAGAACTTAGGCTCGCTGATAGTGCCGGCGATGGCAAAGGGGATCTCGATGCCGTAGAGCACATCTTTCTCCGCGCCGCCCTGACCCTCTAACGAGCCGACCACCGAAGTCTTCAACGCATAATCGATCGCCTCGGAGAGTAGGTTCACATTGCCCTTACCCTGCAAACGAATCAGCGGCGATGCCATGTTGAGATCCGGGTTGTTCACTATCCCTTTGGCCATGGTAAAACTGCCAGTCAGGCTGGTGAAGTCGGTTTTCTTCTCACCGCTCGAGGCCGCATTCAAGTTACCACCGAGTTTTGCCTTCGCGTCACGCAGCATCTGCGGAATGTTCACCCCATAAAGGGCACCGTCGGCGATCTCAAACTGTCCCTTGGCATCGAGGTTACGCTTGATGTTATCCGGGATCAGGCTGTGGCCGCTGCCTGTCACCTCGAAGTTAGTCGTACCGGCCAGCATGTCGACCTCGGCGGCATCGGTCAGCAAAGGACGCACCTTGATGCCGGAGATCTTCTTGTTGAAGCGGTAGCTGGCCACAGATTTACGACCATCGAGCTGCGCGCTGGCAAGTAGTTTACCTTGATAGAGATCGGCGCTTAGCTGGCTGACATCCAGCACACCATTTTTCAGGGTCAGCTTCATCAACCAGTTCTCTGTCTTGATCTTATCGGCAGTCACAGACTTGGCATCAAGATCCAGCTTGAGGTTAACCGCCTTCATGCCGCTAAGGTCAGGCTCCTGGGCAGGTGCCGCGCCCTCACCTTTAGCCGTCTTATCTTCGCCCTTAGTGCCATCATCTTTGGCCATAAATGGCGTCACATCGACATCGCCAAAGCTCATCGAGGCCACCACATCTGGCACCTTGGCGCCGTAATTAACCGACATTTTGCCCTGGGCCTTAATCTGCTCGACATTCAGACTTGAGAGCACCAAGGCCATGGTCTTGGCGTTGTTGTCCAGCTCGAGTTGAGTGGTGAGATTGATGTTCATGCGCTTATTGGGAATGGCATCCCCTTCCAGGCTGTTCTCAATCTCAAAATCCTTGATGGCGATTTTCGCAAGACTTGGGTCGACCTTGATCTGTCCCTTACCTTGGCTGCTGACCTTCATCTCAGGCTGGGTCATGGAGAACTTGTAACCCAGATCGGCAAACTGCCCCAGAGAGAACTCGCCTAAGGTTAACGACTCAAGTGTCAGTGCCTGGGTCTTACCCGTCGCCTCATCATAAAGATTCACCTGAGTGTTGGTGATGGCGATGCCACCGATATTTAGGCTGCTCAGCTGCACGCTGCCCTGAGCGGCTCCATCGCTACGGGCTTTGTTGCCAGCCTTATCGGCCTTCTCGCCAGCGGACGTCAAACCATCCATGCTGCTGCGGCCATTTTTGTAGCTGTCGAAGTTTAGGGTCAGGCCATCTAAGTTAAGCTGGGCGATCTCCACCTCTTTACTCAGCAGCGGCATTAGTGCTACCTCGGCCACTATGCCGTCGACTTTAAGCATGGTGTCATGTTTGAACCCCTCAGGATTCGACAGGCTGATGTCACCAAGGGCGATGCCTATGCTGGGGAAGAAGGTCCAGCTGAGGTCTTGCTTGATAAGTAGATCGCGCCCGGTTTGCTTTTTCACCGCCTCGACAATTTGCGGCTTAAAGTCATTGGGATCGAAGATAAGGGTGAGATAGGCGATCAATAATAGGAAAAGGGAGGCAAATACTATGAGTAGCCATTTTACAAATTTCATAACAGGTTCCGTCTGGTAAGGGTGAGCAATTGGCCCGTTAGGCCAATTGCGAGAGATCCAACTGCTCTGACGACACGGCAACGCCATTATCGTCGGCATAAAGCATCATACCTGGCTTTATTATAACGCGATCTATCTCAAGCGTAACGTTAACATCGCCATGATCCCGTTTATCCGTTTTGATGGGGTTAGCGCCAAGTGCTTGAATTCCAATGGGCATCTGCGCCAAGGCGCCGACATCACGCACATAGCCATTGATCACTATACCGCTCCACCCATTGTCCACCGCACTCTGGGCAATCATATCGCCAAGCAGGGCGCGCCGATTCGAACCGCCGCCGTCCACCACCAGGACTCTGCCTTCACCGGGCTGTCCCAGCAGTTGCTTGACCTTGGAGTTGTCTTCGAAACACTTCACCGTGACCACCTCTCCCCAGAAGATTCGCTTCTGGCCAAATTGTCGATAATGGGGCGCCAATAACGACAGTTGAGTCTCATAGTGGTCAAAGAGATCGGGCAGTAGATCTTGCATTGCAGCCTCCCTGCAGAACTGAGAAAAGTTAAGTTACTATAACAAGGCGAATATAAAATGAAAATTAGATGAATTTAAATTCGATCGGTTTTAGAATGTGCCTTCGCTAATATATGTTGGCGATTTAATCATCAAGATAATAAACACAAGACCCTGGCTAATAGACCCGTCGATATTGACCAATATCGACCAAGCGATAATGGAATCACATGACAGATCATCTCAATTTACATGATGCAATGGCTGCGCTCGACGAATATGGCTACGAGCAAAAACACAGCAGCGAACTGAGTCAGGCCCGCACCCATGCGCAGATGGATAAATATCTTAGATCGTTAGACTTCAACCTGCGCAGATTGCTGATTTTGCAAGAGGTCGTTGGCAAACTGGTCGACGAAGAACAGGCCAATCTGGCCCGCCAGGAAAACATCCAAACCTATAAGACCAAGGTGATTAACCTGTCCCGCGAATATGGTATCTCTTACGACCGCGTACTTGAGATCATGCAGCAGGGAGTTAAGTAATCCAAATAACCTGCCAGATAGCAGGTTATTTTTCATTAGAGCTTAAAGGTCGAAATAAGGGATTCGAGATCCGCCGAGCCCGATTTTATCTGCTCACTGGTACTGCCAATCTCTTCACTCTTCTGCTGATTCTCCAGCGAAATATCGTTAATCCGGGTCACATTCATATTCAACTCGGCGATCACCGCGCTCTGCTCCTCGGTCGCAGTGGCGATCTGGATATTCATGTCGGAGATCTGTCTGATGGAAGACTTGATGGTCTGCAGCGCCTCCACCACCTGACTGGTTTCACCCACCGTCTGCTCCGACTGCGCCTTGGCCCTGGCCACCGAAGCGTTGACACTGTCTACCGAGGCGCGGATCGCCTCTATGATGGCATTGATCTCCTGGGTCGATTCCTGGGTTCGACTGGCCAGGGTGCGCACCTCATCGGCCACCACGGCAAAACCGCGCCCCGCCTCACCGGCCCTCGCCGCCTCGATAGCCGCGTTAAGCGCCAGCAGATTGGTCTGTTCGGCGATACCGACGATCACATCTAATATCTGGCCTATCTTACCCGAGCTTATCTGTAACGCCTGAGCCTCATCGGCAGTCACCTCTAACTCGTTAGACAGACCTTTGATCTTAGCCACGGCGCCATCAACGACAGCCACGGTATCATCGGCTTCGCCATCTGCGCTGCCGGCGCTATCGGCGGCAAGCTGGGCATTGGACGCCACCTCGGAGGAAGCCATGGACATCTCATTGATGGCGGTGGCGACACTTTGGGTCTCCGCCTGCATGTTGGCCGTCACCATACTGGCCTGGGCCGAGATATCCGCCAGCCCTTCGGCCAGTTCGCGGCTGTGAGTCACTGAGGCGCTCACCGAATTGACCAGCGCCTGTATCTTGGCAACGAATTCATTAAAGCTCGCCGCCACCTGCTTGAGTTCATCCCGGCCCGACTCTTCGAGCCTCAGGGTGAGATCGCCTTCGCCGCGAGCGATATTTTCGAAGGCGGCTATGGTATCGGCCATAGGCGCCGAAATACTGCGGGAAATCACCCCTAAGATCAGGATCACCGGCAGCCACACCGCAATGCAGATCAGCAGATACTTGTAGATGAAGGCCTGCATCTCCTCTTGGATATCATCCACATAGATGCCGGTCCCGACGATCCATCCCCAAGGGACGAAACGTTTGACCACACTCATCTTAGGGCTGGGCGCCGAGGCATTGGGACGATTCCACATATATTCTATAAGCGCATAATCGCTGTTTGCCGTACCTGTCACCATCTTCTCAAATAGCCTGACGCCATTGGGATCTTTCATCCCCAACACATTAGTGCCCACCAGCTTCTTGGCGAAGGCATGCTGCACCATGATCCCCTGTCTATCTATGGTCCAGAAATATTCGTTACCCTCATACCTCAGGGCATCCAGGGCGGCGATGGCGTTGCGCTTGGCCTCTTCCTCACTCATGGTGCCGGCTCGTGACGCCTCATAAAACTGGCTGATCACCTTCTCGCCCACGTCTGACAGGGCCGATAACTTGGCCTGTTTCTCCTTAACCAAGACCTCTTCGATATTTGCCAGCGCAAACACAAACATGATGCCGGTCGCGACGATGGCAAGCAGCAACATAAACAGTAAACGATGGGCAATTTTAAACTTGCGAAACAGGGCGTAAATGGCGTTCATGGCGATCACCTTCAGGCAAGTGACAGGAGAAATAGGACAGCCCTTTAAATCTCGCCCATTCAAAACCTTTTGTCAAAGCCGCTAACTACCTATAAATGCATACTTTAGTGGAATAAACAGGGGTCAAAAGCAGGATATAATACCTATTGGTTAATTATTCGTCTCTGTCGGCCGATAACAACTAAACTAAAGTGTCAGTACTTTTTATAAGGGTAATCTTTCACGATGAAAGCTAAGGGAATAGTGCTTCTGGTCTTAGTCGTTATGGGGCTCTTATCGATCAACTGGTGGGGTGGCAAGGCGCCCGCTACCGAGCCACCCATTAAGTTAAAAATAGCAACCTCTACCACTCCCCTAAGTGCCCCGCTGATCATCGCCAGGGAGCTTGAGCTGTTTAAGCCCTACAACCTGGATATCGAACTTATCCCACTGCGCGGTGGTCACCTCTGTTTTCAGGCGATGATACAGGGCGTTGCGGATCTGGCGACCAGCTCGGAAACCGTGATCATGTTCAACGGCTTTCAGCGCAGCGACTTTCGATTGCTGGCAAGTTTTGTCGAGTCGGATAACGATCTCAAGCTGCTCACCCTCAACGATGAACAACCCAAGAGCATCACCCAGCTCGCCGATAAGAGGATAGGCATGGTCAAAGCCAGCTCCAGCGAGTTCTTTGCCGATGCTTTCCTGATCATCAGTGGTCATCAACAGCAGGATTTTCAGAAGGTATTCATGTCCCCCCAGGCGTTAGGGCCAGCGCTGCTGGCCGGTGACGTCGACGCCATCTCGGTATGGGAACCCTTCGGCTACAAGCTGATCGAAGAGCATGGCGATGCCATCTACCAGTATCCGGGTAAAGGGATCTACAACCTCTCCTTCAACCTGGTCACCTCGGCGGTCAACGCCAGGCTGCATGAGAAGCAGCATGCCGATATTCTGCGGGCGTTAAAGAGTGCACAAAACTTTATTAATCAGCACCCTCAAAGTGCCAAGCAGATCATCAGCGACTATCTGGATATCTCCTTGTCCGAGCTTGAATGGGCGTGGAATGATTACGTATTTCGGCTATCTTTAAATAACTCACTGATCTCAAATTTACATGCGCAGGCGCGTTGGGCCATTGCCAGCGGCGCCGTCGATGCACAGACCACCCCGGATTTTAGGCTGCTTCTGGATGATTCAGCACTCAAGCAGGCGCTCGATAACTAGGACGTTAACAGCAAATGATGATCAATACCCGGTTGAAATTGTTGCTCTTTATCAGCCTTTTTCTGACAACTACCATACTGTTAACCTTTGCCGGGCTGAGACACATACAGCAGGAGAACCTGCAGCAACTTTCCCATATCATGCAGCTGGAAAGCAGCATAGACGTGCTCAGGAGCCGGCTCTGGGCCCTGCAGGAGTTTCAGGATGAGGAGGTGTTGACCCAGACCCTCAACGCCCATCAACAGCTCAAGGCCAAGCTTGCCGAGGCGCAGTTCTTGGCGCCCGCTACCAAAGTATTAACCACCAATTTGAATCGTCAGGCAGACAGCCTGGCCGCACTGCTCAAACTCACCCAGCAGCATATGAGCTCGCCCCCACAACGTGGCATCACCTCCGCCCGCGGCATGTTAACCACCCGGTTTAACATCACGATACAGTCGATGAGTGAAGATCTCACTAGTCTACAGCGTCTGGTGATCGACAGCCTGGCCGAGCAGCAATCGCAGATCCTCTCATCCACGATTCTCTTCCTGCTGGCAGGTTCAGTCATCTCACTGCTGGTTACCATGTCGACTCTCAAGGCGTTCAGAGAGAGCCTGCACCGCATGAAGATGGGGATCAGCAAACTCAGCCAGGGGGATCTGGACAGTCATATCGAGATAGTCCACCAGAACGAGCTGGCGATACTGGCGCAGAAATTTAACGCCATGACCCACAAGCTCAAGGAGACCACCATACGCAAGGAGGCACTTCAGGGCGAAGTGGCGGCTCAGACCAAGCAACTCAAGCGCCAGACCCAGAAGCTCAAGTATGTGGCGGAGCACGACGATCTCACCGGCCTCTATTCCCGCAGCGCCTTCGAGCGCCAGATAGATACCGCCATCGCCCGCTGTCAGCGCACTCAGATGCACGCGGCCATGTTGTTTATCGATCTGGATAAATTTAAGCAGGTTAACGACAGCCTGGGCCATGACAATGGCGACAAGGTGCTGTCGACGGCGGCGAGGCGTATACAGAGTGCGGTGCGAAGCTCAGACATCTGTGGCCGCCTGGGGGGAGATGAGTTCGTGGTCTGGCTCGAACCCATCAACGACATCGAGGAGGTGACCATAGTGATCGATAAGATCATACGTCAGATCTCACCGCCTATCGTCTGTGGCCGCACCACGGTTTCACTCACCGTCAGCATAGGCGTAGCCATGTATCCGCGAGACGAACTCTCCCGTCTCAGCCTGATCAAAGTCGCCGACGACAACATGTACCAAGCCAAGCAGGTTAAGGGGAACAGCCACCGCTTTACCGAGCAGGTAGCCCGCCAGGTTGACAAACACCAGGTAGACGAGAGTCAAATAGATGAAAGCCAGCTGGGCTAGTTGGCCCGCAGCGACAGTCGCCGCTGCAACTGCTTTAGATTAACCCGGATAAGTAGCAAGCAAATCAAGCCGATAAGATAGAGACTCGGCTCTATCACCTCAGATTTCACCGACCAATAAAAGTGGATAGGCGCCAACAAGGCCACCAGATAGACCCAGTTATGTAGCTGTTGCCAGCGACGCCCCATGGCACGTTTGACCTTTGCAAAGGAGGTGATCGCCAGCAGCACCAAGATAAGATAGGCGGTGGCACCTACCAGAATATAGGGCCGCTTAACAATCTCACTCAGCAGCAGTTGCCAGGCGAACAGCAGATCCAGACTCAAGAAGGCCAAGATATGTAAGCTTGCATAGGCAAACACATACAGGCCCACTAAACGGCGAGTCTGCATCAAAAGCCCTACCTTGAAATGTTTCGCCACCGGCGAGATGAGCAGCACGGCGATCAGTGAATTGATCGCCCCCATCCCGGTATAGTGGATGATGTACTGGACGGGATCGCCCCCAAGCTGGTCATTTAATACGCGCCACACCAGCACCACCAAGGGCACCAGGGCGATAAGATGAAAAGCTATCTTTAAGGGCAACAGATGCCTGGCTTGCAATCGAAACAAAGGCTTCTCCTTACTGGGTCAAATTAATGTATGAGGGTTTAATAGTACTGGCGCAGGTTCATCCCCTTATAGAGATGGGCTACCTGCTCGCCATAACCATTAAAGGGCAACGTTGCGATACGCTGGGCCGAGAAGATCCCGCCCTCACCTATGCGACGCTCCGTCGCCTGAGACCACCTTGGATGATCCACCTCGGGGTTCACGTTGGCGTAAAAGCCATATTCGTGAGGCGCCAACTGATTCCAGCTGGTGGGTGGCTGCTTGTCCATCACGCGGATCCGCACCACCGACTTGATGCTCTTGAAACCATATTTCCAGGGCACGACCAGTCGAATAGGCGCACCGTTTTGCGGTGGTAGCGTCTTACCATAGAGACCGACGGCCATGAAGGCCAGCTCGTTGGTCGCCTCATCCAGCCTTAGGCCTTCGACATAGGGGTAATGTATACCGCCGCCCATCAAACGACTCTTCTGCCCCGGCATCTGGTCAGGATCGAACAGGGTCTCAAAAGCAACGTGGGTCGCACCCGCCTTAACCCCGGCCTTAGCCAGCAGCGCCTTCAGGGGAAAACCCACCCAAGGGATCACCATAGACCAGGCCTCGACGCAGCGCAGGCGATAGATGCGCTCCTCCAGTGGCAGCAACTTAGTCAGGTCGTCCAGCTCCAGTGTCAGCGGATTATCCACCAGACCCTCAACCCTCAGCGTCCAGGGATCCACCTTAAAGCCTTGAGCATTCTCGAAGGGATCTGTCTTGCTGGTACCAAACTCGTAGTAGTTATTATGGGTGGTCACCTTCTTCTCGGGGGTGAGGATCTCCTGTTGGCCATAGGCCTTGTTGCCGCTAAAGGCTAACGGATGCGTCACAAAGGGGGCGTGGGGCTCAGACTTACCGAACAGATCAAACAAGCCTGCCTGCACCTGGCCGGGTATGCTTGCTCCCAGCGCGCCGAGGCCGAGCGCCTTGATGATGTTGCGTCTATCGTTAAATACCGCCTCTGGCGTGACATGCGCACTCTTCTCTTGCCAAGCCTTTCTTCCTGTACCCATGATGCCCTTCGCCATATCTGTTACCACCTTTTATCCATTGCGTTTCAGTCCATGCTTAATTAGATAGTCAAAACCCTTAAAAAATTTCACCTAAATAATATTTAACGAACAAGTGTTCGTCATTTGCCCTATCTCCCCTTGAACCTGCACTGGCCTCATGAGAGGCTTAACGCCAAGCTTATAACGGGTATCGACTATGTTGACAGAACTTCCTTTATCTCTCCCACAAATCATCGTCTTAGGCGCGGTGGCCATGTTAGCACTGCTGATCGGTGCCCTACTCAACCAGCGACTCACCCGCGGTAAATGGCAGAGGGTCAGAGAGGAGCTTCTCCAAGAGCACACCACGGCCATCGCGCTGCTGGAAGCCTCCCTGGAAGAGAAGCGCAGCGATGTCGCCCAACTCAACCAGAAGCTTGAACATCAGATTAATCTACTCGGCATGAGCCAGGCCCAGGCCCAGCGCGCAGACGATCTCGAGCAGCAGCTCCAACAGAGCCAACGTAAACAGATGGAGACGCAACTGGCACTGTCCAAGTCTAATGCTATTCAACAGACCCTGACGGTAAAGTTTGAGACAGAGCAGCAGGCGCTGGAAGACAAGATTAAGCACCTGCATGAATCAGAGACCCGCCTGACCCAACAGTTTGAAAATCTCGCCAACAAAATTTTTGATGCCAAGGCGCAGCGTTTACAGCATGAGAGCGAGCAACAGCTCTCTAATGTGCTGTCTCCATTCAAACAGCAGCTTGAAGGTTTTAGAAAGCAGGTTCAGGAATCTTACACGGTTGAGCAAAATGAACGTAGCGCCCTCAAGCATCAGTTGGAATCACTCAAGGCGCTAAACCTGCAGATGAGTCAGGATGCCATCAACCTCACCAAGGCGCTTAAGGGTGACAACAAGCAGCAAGGCAACTGGGGGGAAGTGATCCTCGAGCGCGTACTGCAAGAGAGCGGCCTTAGAGAGGGTCACGAGTATGAGACCCAGCAGGATCTCAAACACGACAACGGTAAACGCTTCAAGCCCGACGTGATTGTGCATCTGCCAGAAAACAAAGATGTGGTGATCGATGCCAAGATGTCGCTGGTGGCCTACGAGCGTTACTTCAACAGCGAAGATGAGACCGTCAAGGCGGCCGCCATCAAGGAGCACTGCCTGTCGATCCGCAACCACATAAAGGGCCTCAGTCAAAAGGATTATCAAGCGCTTCACGGCTTAACAAGCCTGGATTATGTGCTAATGTTTATTCCATTGGAGCCCGCGTTCCTGTTGGCACTCGAGCATGAGCCCAGCCTGATCAACTATGCGCTGGAGAACAATATCATGCTGGTGAGCCCGACAAACTTGCTGGTGGCGCTGCGTACCATCAACAACATCTGGCGCTATGAATATCAGAACCAGAACGCCCAGCTGATTGCCAAGCAGGCGGGTAAGATTTACGACAAGTTATGCGGCTATCTCGAAGACATGGAAAAGATTGGCCGCGCGGTGGAGTCGCTGGACAAGCACTACCAGGCGGCCATGGGCAAGCTGAGCACGGGGAAGGGCAACCTGATCCGCCAAGCCCATCAGATGCAGCAGATGGGGGTCACCACCAACAAGCAGCTGGATAATCAGTTGCTCGACAAGGCTCTCAGCGACCACCTGGAGCATGACATAAAACTGAATTGATCCGGCGTTACACTGTAAATGGGTAAGTAGATGGGTAAATCTGCGTCATTGGACGAATCGAGCACTGCAGGAAAACAAGGATAGGAAGACAATGCCAAAGCGGTTAGGCACACTTTTTCAGGCAAAACGTTATCTCCTCTTAGGCTTAGGGGCGCTCATCCCCATGACGCTGTCCGCCGCCAGCTTAACCCCAATCCAGCAGCGCTATCTGGATGCCAGAGAGGCGCTGGATAAGGGCCAACTAGACAGCTATCAGGCGCTGAGAAAGCAACTCAATGGCTATCCCCTCACCCCTTATCTCGACTACCACGCCGAGATAGATAGCATTCTCGACGCGCCGGGAGCTAAGGCGCTGGAGTCCATGGCGCGCTTCGATGGCACACCTCTCTATAACAGCGCCCGTCACCGCTACCTAGAAAATGCCGGTAAGCAAAAACATTGGCAGGATTTTCTCGCCATGAGTCCTGAACTGCCCCGCAGCATCAACTTGCAGTGCTATTACTACCGCGCCCAACTTAGCCAAGGCGACAAGGCCGCAGCCTTCGACGGCGCCGAGAAGCTTTGGCTCCACGGCCATTCGCGCCCCAAGGAGTGCGATCCCCTGTTTAACGCCTGGGAAAAGGCCGGACATCGTAGCCAATCTCTGCTGTGGTCGCGCATGTTACTGGCCTTCAACGGTGGCGAGTATGGCCTGCTCAAGTATCTTGCCAGTAAGGTCACCGCCCATCAGAAAGAGGCCAAGCAACTCCTGGCCGTCTATCAAGATCCCCGCAGCCTGAGGCACACCAAACGCTTCAAGGTTAAGGCCGCCATCTATGGTGATATCGTCGATGCTGGCCTCAGGCGTCTGGCCCGAAAAGATCTTGTTAAGGCAGTCAGCCTGTTTACTAAATATGAAAAGGCCCATCGCTTCAGCGACTATCAGGGGCAGAAACTGGCGCGCTACCTGATGAAACGCGCCCTAGTTTCCCAGGAGACAGAGCTTAAATCCTTCGTCGACAGTCGCCTGCCCAAGACAGACAGCGACGATCTTAAGGCGCTGCGCCTGCGCTGGGCGATTCGAGAGGCGGACAATCAGAGTCTGGACAACTACCTGCTCCTGCTAAGCGAGGCTAAGCGGCAGAAGGCTCGCTGGCAATATTGGATAGCCAGGCGTCAGATGGAAACAGGTGCAAAGCTGGCCGAGACCGCGCTGCCGAGCTTAAGTAAACAACGCAACTTCTACGGCTTTACTGCGGCCGACCTGGTATCAACCTCAATAAACCTGGCGCAGATAGACACACAGTTCGACGAGAGCCTGACACCACAGCTCGTCCAGGATCCAGGCCTTGCCCGGGTCGAAGAGCTGTTGGCGCTGGATAAAAAAATCGATGCCCGCGCCGAATGGGTGTTGCTGCTTGGCCGCCATCCACAGAACAAACAGGCGCAGTATGCCCTGCTGGCTCAACGCAACCAGTGGCACGATCTGACCGTACAGGCCAGTATTCAGGGCCAGCTGTGGAACGACATGACGCTGCGCTTTCCCTACGCAGCCGACGAGGCCTTCAAGGCCGCCAGCAAGAGCGCCAAGGTTGATATCGATGAGATCCGCGCCATCGCCCGCAGGGAGTCCGCCTTCTATCCCTACGCCACATCAGGCGTGGGCGCCCGCGGCTTGATGCAGCTGATGCCGGCTACGGCAAAGGAGACCGCCCGCAAGCACGGCATGAAATACAGCGGCAGCAAGAGCCTCTACGACGTCTCCTTCAATACTGCATTGGGAAGCCGTTACTACAAGTCGCTACTGGACAAGTTCGACGGTAACCGCGTGTTGGCTACCGCCGCCTATAATGCCGGCCCCCACAGGGTAACCCGCTGGCTGGAACAGAGCCAAGGCAAGTTGGATGTGTATGCCTTTATCGAGTCTATCCCCTTCACAGAGACCCGCGAGTATGTACAGGCTGTGCTCAGTTATCGCGCCATCTACCAGGCAAGACAGCAAAAACCGGTCGCTCTCTTCTCCGCCGAGGAGCTAGCGTTTAAATATTAACGCCAGCAATAACCACTTTATTCGTTGCTTAGTTATCAGCTTAGTTAACCTCTTGATTGCGCCAACTGGCCGTCAAGAGGCTGGCGCTTGTAGTAAATCTCTCTTTCCCCTCACCACTCGCAACAAGCCCCTGCAATAAAGCCAAGGAGATGTCAAAATTCTGGCAAAACTCAGAGCAATATTTCTCTTAAGAAAAAGATGAAAAAAGCTGGCCAATCATAGACTTCTACCTCATAGTTAAAGGTCATCATCATGGTGATTTTCGACTTTTTCTTTGATTAATACCTGCTCGCCATTAAGGAGTTCCATGTCTCATACCAGCATCACGGCGATCTTAAACCAGCTGCAACGAGTGCTTCTGGGTAAACCCCATCAGATAAAATTGGCCCTCACCTGTATCCTCGCCAAGGGACACCTTCTTATCGAAGATCTGCCCGGCATGGGCAAAACCAGTCTCTCCCAGGGGATGGCCCAGAGCCTAGGGCTGAGCCATCAGCGCATCCAATTTACCAGCGATATGCTGCCGGCGGATATTCTCGGCGTCTCCATCTTCGATAAAGAGCAGTCCCAGTTTGTGTTCCATCCAGGGCCCATCTTCAAGCAGATGATCCTGGCCGATGAGATCAACCGTGCCAGCCCCAAGACCCAGAGCGCGCTGCTCGAAGCCATGGCCGAGCAGCAGATCTCGGTCGATGGCGTTACCCACGCCCTGCCCAGCCCCTTCTTCGTGATCGCTACCCAGAACCCCAGCGAGCAGTCGGGTACCTTTCCCCTGCCGGAATCCCAGCTCGACCGCTTCATGATGCGGATTTCCATCGGCTATCCCGACGAAACCGCCGAGTTGGCCATGCTGAAGGGGGAAGATATCTCGCCGCAACTACAACACCTGCCCGCCTGTATCGATCCGCTCACCCTGATTGAGCTGCAGTCTCAGGTGACTAAGGTTAAGGCCTCTGAGGCGCTGCTCAACTATATTCTCGCCCTGGTAAAAGGCTCCCGCCAGCTCAACGAAGGGTACGGGCTATCACCCAGGGCCAGCAAGGCGCTGCTCAACGCCGCCAAGGCCTGGGCCTTCATTCAGGGTCGCAACTATCTGGTGCCCGACGATGTACAGGCGGTGTTTGCCTCTGTCGCCGAACACAGGCTAAGACACACCAGCCAGCAACAGGGCGAGGCCCTCTCCCAGCGCCTGCTCGCCAGCACCAATCCCATCTTGTAAGCCTATTTATTAAACCCATGGCCAGGATGAAGACGAAAAGCAGTAGATTAACAGCATGGTGGCAGGCCTGGATCGCCAGACGCCTGCCCGCCAGCAATAAGGTGACCCTGGCCCACCGCAGCATCTTTATCCTGCCCACGGGCTTTGGTCTCTTCTGGCTGCTGTTTGTGGTCTTGCTGTTTCTCTTTGGCACCAACTATCAGAATAATTTGGTGATCGGGCTTTCTATTTTGCTGCTCAGCCTGTTCAACACCTGCATCATATACAGCTATCGTAACCTGGCGGGCATGACATTAGAGGCGAAAACCGGGCCCGAGGTCTATGCCGGCGAGACCCTGCTCTATGGCATCTCCCTCCATGCCAAACAGGTGCAGCATCAGGTGGAACTCAGCTATGACAAGACCCAGGTGCAGACCATAGACAGGGTAGATGATAAGCCCCAAGAAGCGCTGATCCCCCTGAGCAACAACCAGCGAGGCTGGATCGCTCCCGGCCGCCTCAAGGTAGAAAGCCGCTATCCTCTGGGGCTTTGCCGGGCCTGGTCCCATGTGGATCTCGCCAATGCGCAGATCGCCTTCGCCCAGCCCAAGGCGGGCCAATATGAGCTCAGCGCCGAGCAGCAAGGCGACGATCATCAGGCGAAAGATATGGGTAAGAGCGTCATCGGCGTCGAGGAGTTTCGTGGCCTCAAGCCCTTCGTCACCGGCGAGTCGCTCAATCAGATCGCCTGGAAACAGCTGGCTCAGGGCCGCGGCATGCTTACCAAAGAGTTTGAGCAGCCCCAGAGCGCGCCCCAATGGCTAACCTTAGACACTAACGCGCCGTTAGAGGAGCAACTTAGCCTGCTGACCTGGGCCGCAGATAGACTTGCTGCCAAGGGACAGGTCTTCGGTCTCAAGCTTCCAAACAAAACCTTAGCGCCCGCCAGCGGCGAGCAACACAGACGTTTAGTGCTCGCCACTCTCGCCGTCTATCCTGTCGCCGTCTATCCTGAGCATCTGGGGAGTCCCCATGGCCGATAGCAAGAGCGAAAATATCGGCCGTCAAAGCCTGCTCTGGTTACTGCTGGTTAACCTGAGCGTGCTTGCGCCCCTCTACGATAAGATGACCCCCTGGAGCATGGCCATCTGCGCCATCTGCCTCCTGTGGCGAGTGGGGATCTTTGCCGGTAAAGTCGCCAAGCCGCCGAGATACCTGGTCACCACGCTGGCGATCGCCTCCGCTGTCACTCTGGCCTTAGTCACAGCGCAGATAGGTCTGCTTAACGGTTTGATCAATTTGCTGATCTTGGGCTATGCCCTCAAATATATCGAGATGCGCGACCGACGCGACGTGCGCGCCGTGGTGCTGGTGGGATTTTTCCTCATCGCAGTCACGCTAATCGAGAAGCAGAGCCTCTGGTTTACCTTGCAACTGACCCTGGTCGCCACCATTAACATCTGTGTGCTGGTCAGCCTCTATCTTAATGCCGGCTCCATTCGCCGCACCGCCAAGCTTGGTGCCAAAATCATGCTGCAGAGCCTGCCATTGGCGATTGTATTGTTTATGGTGCTGCCAAGACTGCCACCACTCTGGCTGGTGCCAAACCCCAAGAATGCCACCACAGGACTGAGCGACGAGCTCTCCTTCGGCGATATCGGCAAGCTGACCCGCTCCAGCGCCCTGGCCTATCGCGTCACCTTCGATAACCGCCGTCCTGCCAACAATCAGCTTTATTGGCGCGCCCTGGTGCTGGATCACTATGATGGCAAGACCTGGAGCCAAGACCCAGGCATCAAGACGCTGCAGCGACAGCTCACAGTATCAAACGCTCGCCCTAGCCCCGAAGGCACCTCGATAAATTATGAGGTGATCGCCGAGCCGAGTTACCAAAACTGGCTCTTCGGCCTGGATCTCGCCTACACCAATACCCGGGAGATCCTTGAACTGCCCGATGGCCGCCTCTACGCCAAGGCGCCCCTGAGTCAAAAATACCAGTATCGAGTCTCCTCCTATCCGCAGGCGAAACTGGATCCTCGTCTGTCACCAGAGCTTAGACGCCGCAACCTGCAGTTACCGCCAAATACCAATCCAAGATCTCAGGCATTGGGTCTTGAACTGAAACGCGACTATCCAAATCCCGAGCGTCGCCTAAAAGCCATCATGACGCTGTTTAACGAGTCGCCCTATTTCTATACCCTGGAGCCGCCTAGGGTCGGCCCACAGCAGATCGATGACTTTCTGTTTGAGAATCGCGCCGGTTTCTGCGCCCACTACGCCAGTGCCATGGTGTTCCTCGCCCGCCAATCTGGCCTGCCCGCCCGCATGGTCACGGGTTATCAGGGCGGTGAGTGGAATCAGGCCGGCGATTACCTCAGCGTCTATCAATATATGGCCCATGCCTGGGTCGAGGTCTGGCTCGAGGGCAAGGGCTGGACCCGCTATGACCCCACCGCCATGATCGCTCCCGAGCGGGTCGAGGCAGGCTTCGATGCCATGTTCTCCCCCGAGCAGAGCTATCTGATCAACAACCCCTTTAGCAGCCTGAGGCTGCGTCAGTATCCCCTGCTCAATAATTTGCGCATGTCCCTGGCCAGCATAGATTACTACTGGAGCAAGTGGGTG
Source organism: Shewanella alkalitolerans (assembly GCF_019457575.1). Taxonomy (NCBI): domain Bacteria; kingdom Pseudomonadati; phylum Pseudomonadota; class Gammaproteobacteria; order Alteromonadales; family Shewanellaceae; genus Shewanella; species Shewanella alkalitolerans. The sequence goes on from NZ_CP080422.1 coordinate 2,436,607, forward strand.
CTGGGTTTCGATGAAGAGAGACAAAGCCAGCTGCTCAAGGAACTACTTGGCGAGATCAACGCCACCAAGCTGGCGATCTTCATCATCGCCTCCTTCAGCGTCATCGCCCTGTTTATCGCCTACAGCGTCGGCCTGCTGCGCTTTACTCGCCACCCAGATCCTGTCGTTGCGGGGTTTGAGCAGATAGGCGCCATGCTGGCCAAACGGGGCCTGCCCCGTGCTCAGGGTGAGTCGGTCGATGCCTATCAAACGCGGGTACTCGCTGCCGCGCCCGAGCTTAGCGAGCCAATGACGCGCTACACCACAAGTTATATGACCCTTAAATATCGCGCCCCCTCACTAAAGGCCAGCAAACAGCTTAAGCGCCAGCTGAAACAGGATCTGCGCCGCCTGCGTCTCGCTATCCTCAAGCTCAAGGGCCGCTTGGATACCAGCGAAACCACAGATTAGTGTCCACATAAATACAAATTAGATCGATAGCGTCAGGATACTTGTTCAGGTGTTTTTGATGCAGGCTAATCCTCAAGCAAAGCCATTGAAAATGTGTGAAAAACAAGCATAAACTGGGCTAACATATCGAATTACGCCGATATTGTGCGGCGAGCATTGGCCGGATAACCCAGATGCCCTAGAATGGCCACAGAACAACGAAATGGATAAGTGATCTCATGCTGTATTTGGTGCAATCGAATCGAATGGAAGCTTTGGCAGAGCTGCTCGCCAACGAGCTACAGACGCCCCTGCCGGGTCAGTCGCCGCTGAGCAATGAGCAGATCTTGGTCCAAAGCCCCGGCATGTCCACCTGGCTCAGGCTCGCCATCGCCAAACAAAACCAGGTCGCGGCGGCGCTGGAGTTCCCCCTGCCGTCGAGCTTTATCTGGCAACTCTGCCACCAGCTGCTGCCGGATGTTCCCAAGGAGAACGCCTTTACCAAACCGGCCATGACCTGGAAGCTGATGGAACTACTGCCAGGCCTCCTGTCTCAGGAGGTGTTTACCCCGCTGGCAAACTACCTGAAAGACGATGCCATACTCACAGACAACGCGGCGCCGCACTCGTTAAAACTGTTTCAGCTTTGCAGCCAGATAGCCGACATCTTCGACCAATACCTGGTCTATCGCCCCGACTGGATCTTGGCCTGGGAACAGGGTGAGGATCGACTGCCCCCCAAGGAGAGTTCGCTAGATGCCAACCAGCAGTGGCAAAGCCTGCTGTGGCGCGAACTTATTCACTACAATCATCACACGCTGAACCAGAGCCGCTATCACAGGGCGAACCTGCACCAGGCGCTGTTTGATGCCTTAAGCGATCCCCTGTGCGATCTTAGCAAGTTGCCACCGCGCCTGTTTGTCTTTGGTATCTCCTCCATGGCGCCGCAGACCCTGGAAGTGCTCTACTTTTTGGCCAAACGGATCGATGTGGTGATGCTCAATCTAAGCCCCTGCCAACACTATTGGGGCGACATAGTAGATCCTAAGCTCAGGGCGCGGATGGCGCTGCAATATGGCGACAAGCAGCAACTGGCCATCGATTGGGAGAGTAAGCTCGAGGTGGGCAATCCCCTGCTTGCCAACAACGGTAAGATGGGCCGCGAGCTGTTAGACCTTATCCTGGAGTTGCCGGAAAACGATACCAACTTCAACTTCGAGTGCTATCAAGATCCGGGCTCAAACACCCTGCTCCACGGCGTGCAGCAAGATATCTTGGAGCTTTGCACCCGGGGAGAAACCCTAGGACCGGACGCCGAACTCTATCTCACCACCAAAGGCAGACGAGTACTTAAGAATGACGATGATTCCCTGACCCTCAGGAGCTGTCACAGCCCACTACGGGAGCTTGAGACACTGCACGATCATCTGCTGGAGAAGTTGTCACAATCGGATGGTCTCGCCCCCAAAGATATCGTAGTGATGATGCCTGATGTAGCGGCCTACGCGCCCTACATAGATGCGGTGTTTGCCTCCAAGCGCGGCGATCATTTTATCCCCTATGCCATTGCCGATCGCGGCGCGGCCCAGGAATCCCCGCTGATCAACAGCTTCCTTCACCTACTGGGCCTTAACAAGAGCCGTTTTGCGCTGACGGACATCTTAGGCATACTCGAGGTGCCCGCCGTGATGCGCCGCTTCGACCTGGACGATGATGATCTCCTGCTCATCCGCCGCTGGCTGGAGCAGGCGGGCGTGCGCTGGGGACGGGATCAGCACAGCCGTCAGGCACAGCAGCTGCCCGCCTTCGAACATAACTCCTGGGCCTTTGGCATCAAGCGGCTTATCTTAGGCTATAGCTTCAGCGATGAGGCGCCTATCTACCATGACAGCCTGGCGCTCCCCGGCGTCGAAGGGCAATCGGCCCAGGCACTGGGTAAGCTGCTTAACTTTATCGAGGCGATCGACGAGTTTAATCTGGCGCTCGGCGAGCATTGCCCCTTAAGCGTGCGCATTACTCAGCTGCAGACCCTGGTAGAGACCTTCTACGACTGCGTCGATGAGGAGCTGAGTCAGAAACAGGAGCTGTTACAGGCGATCACCCGTCTGAGTGAGGAGCTCACCGCCACACAGTATCAGAGCGAACTCGAACTCGAGGTGATGCAGAACTGGTTTACCCGTCACCTCACCGAGTCCCGGGTAGGACAGCGTTATCTAGCCGGTAGCGTCAACTTCTGTACCCTGATGCCGATGCGCTCCATCCCCTTTAAGCTGGTCTGTCTGCTGGGGATGAACGATGGCGTCTACCCCAGGGTACAGCACCCGGTCGGCTTCGACCTGGTTGCCCAGGAAGGGCCGCGTAAGGGCGACCGTTCCCGCAGGCTGGATGACAGATACCTGTTCTTAGAGGCGCTGCTCTCTGCCAGGGAGCAGCTCTACATCAGCTATATCGGCCATAGCGAGCGGGATAACAGTGAGCGCATCCCCTCGATGCTGGTGTCTGAGCTCATCGAATACTGCCAGCTCTGCTATTTGCCGGAAAGTTGTGCCCACCTGCTGAATAAAGCGAGTGAAGATGACACAAGCACGGCAGATATCGCCAAAATCGAGCAGGCCATCTTAGACCAGCTAATCATCACCATGCCGCTGCAGCCCTTCGATGAACGCCTCTATCTGGCAGACGAATCTGAAGGCGCAGAGTGTGAAGGCGCAAAGAGTGAGCCAAGACGTCTTCGCCAGAGCTATAGTGAGCAGTGGTGCCCTAGCGCCGTTGCTGAGGATGATAAGCAGCACGACGGGGAGCAGGGTGCCAAGCCAGCAAGTGCTGGTCATTTCATCGAGGCGCCGCTGACTCTGGTTGCCGATGAAGATAAGGGTGAACCACTTGAGCTCTCGGCGCTGATCCGCTTCTACCGTAATCCGGCGCAGTATTTTTTCAATCGCACCCTCAAGCTGGATCTTAATCTCAGCATACAGGCGGATGAAAACGATGAGCCCTTCGCCCTCAATCCCCTGTCTCGCTATCAGCTGCAATCGACCCTGATAGAAGATGCGGTCAAATCGGGCGATGAGCGGCCATCGAATGAACTACTAGAGCGGCTGCGGCTCTCGGGTCAGTTGCCCCTTGCCCCCTTTGATGATCTCCTGCTTAAACAGTATCAGCACGATATTCGCGCCTTGGTCGGTCGCACCCTCTATCTACAGGGAGAGAGCAGCCATACCCAGGATATCGACCTGCTCTTGAGCGATAGCGCCGCAACGGCTCTGGTTGGGCGAATCGACGGCGTCAGCGCCAAGGGACTGGTCAACTACCGTCCGGGGACGGCAAACGCAAGGGATCTGATCCGCGTCTATCTGCGTCATCTTTGTCTTAACGCTAGTCTTAACACCTGTCTTAACGCCAGCCTCAAAACCAGTCTTAGCGACAATACCAACATGGAAAGCCATGAAGCGACGCCCTGGCAGCGCCACAGCTATCTGCTCGATATCGGCCATTTCCACGCCTTCGCGCCGATAACGCCTGAGCAGGCGCTCAATCAGCTCTCGCTCTGGGCCGAGCATTATCATCAGGGGCAGAGCCAGCCCCTGCCCTTCATGCCAAGAACCGCCTTTGCCTATGTCGAGGCTGAAGGTGATCATATTGAGAAGCTGATCGCCGCCCAGCCACAATGGCTGGATGAACAATCTAACCTGGGTGAAGGCCAGGAGGCCCACTATCAGCGGTTGTTTACTTTCCCCGATGACTTTAGCGAGGCAGGCTTTGGCACCATAGCCAGCACGCTGCTCTCACCTATGCTGAGTCTTTATCACAAGGCGCCGCTGAGCGAGTTGGCCGATTTCGTGGAGGGCCAATAAGATGGCGACACAGACACTAAATCCCCTAAGCCTGCCGCTCTCGGGCACTCGCCTCATCGAGGCCAGCGCAGGTACCGGCAAGACCTACACCATCGCCGGACTCTATGTGCGCTTATTATTGGGCGATAGCCAGCGCGCGCCGCTAAGCTGCGAGCAGATCCTGGTGGTGACCTTTACCAACGCCGCCACTCAGGAGCTTAGGGATCGTATCCGCAAGAAGATCCAGCTGGCCTACCGCGCCTTTCTCGGCATGGAGGTGGACGATCCCCTGATCAACACACTCTATTCTGAGGCCGAGCCCGAGGCGCGCAGTCAGGCGCTGAAGCGCCTGGATCTCGCGCTCAAGTCGCTGGATGAGGCGGCGATTTTTACCATACATGGTTTCTGTCAGCGCATCCTGTCGGATATGGCGTTCGAGTCATCCCTGCTGTTTGAGTCCGAATTTACCCTGGATGACAGCCAGTACCTACACCATGCGGTGCGCGACTTCTGGCGAGAGGCCTGCTATCCGCTGCCCGGCTATCTGGCACAGATCATCAGCAACAAGTTTAGCGATCCCGACGGCCTGACCAAGCAGCTAAGGCCGCTACTCGGCGCCAATCAGGCCAGTGTTTCGCCAACACCCGAAGCCTTCAGTCAGGTGGCGGAGCGCCTGAGCCAGAGCCTTTCGAGGCTGAGGCTTATCTGGCCGCGCGAGCGCGATGCCACCCTTGAGCTACTCAAGGCGCTGCCGCTAAACGGCACCCGCTTTGGCAAGAAAGATCAGGGCTATCCCAAGCTTGAGACACTATTCGCCGCCATGGATAACTGGGCGGCTCAGCCGCTCTCCCTGCCCGACAACAAGGTGCTGGGGGCCCTGGCCTTAGGCGGCCTCAAGCTCAACAAGGGCGGCGAGATCCCAACGCCGGAGCAGGCGCCGCTACTTGCCCATATAGAGCGTGTCACAGAGACAATCGACACCTTAGTGCCCAGCTTCCTCTATGGCGCCCGTGATGGGATAAAGCGCCGCTTTGCGGCGCAGAAACAGCTTAAGAATCTGCGCACGCCAGACGATCTACTGATCGCCCTGGCCGATGCCCTGAGCGAAGAGACCGACCAGGAGCAGGCGCTGGCAAAGGCAATCGCCAAGCGTTTTCCCATCGCCCTTATCGATGAGTTTCAGGACACAGATCCGCTGCAATATCAGATCTTCAGCAGTATCTATCAAGGCCAGCAGGTCTCAACAGACAGCGACCTCGGCCTCTTGATGATTGGCGATCCTAAGCAGGCGATCTACGCCTTTCGGGGCGCCGATATCCACACCTATATCCATGCCAGGGGCCAGACGGAAAACCATTACAGCCTGGACACCAACTACCGCTCCAGCCAGGCCATGGTCGAAGCGGTCAATCAGCTGTTCTCAAGAAGCGTCGATCCCTTTATCAGCCAGGCGATCCCCTTTGAGTTCATCAAGCCCTCCCCCATGGCGGCAGAGAAACGCTTGGTCGAGAAGGTACCTCAAACGAGCGCGCTGCGGCTTAAGCTGCTCGGCGAAGATCCCAACGCCGGACTCAATAAGGCCAGCGCCCGCAGCCAGTTGGCCGAAGATGCCGCCAACGAGATAACCAGGCTGCTCAACGAGGCTCAGCGCGGCGAGTGCTTGAAACAAGATAAGCCGCTCAAGGCAAAAGATATCGCGGTGCTTGTCAGGGATCGCAACGAGGCCGCCTACATCAAATCGGCGCTGAGTAGCCGAGGGATAGGCGCCGTCTTTCTCAGCCGCGACAGCGTATTCGATACCCTGGTGGCCAAGGAACTTGCCCTGGTGCTACTGGCCATCGCCAATCCCAAGGATGAGCGCGCGCTGCGCAGCGCCATGGCCACCGCCCTGCTGGGCTATGATGCCCAGGCGATCCATGGCTTTAATCTGGATGAAGATGTGCGTCAGCAGCAGCTCGAGGCCTTCGACAACCTGCATCAGACCTGGCTCAAGCGCGGGATCATGCCCTGCATGATGGCCTTGGCGGCCGACACCCGCCTCATCGAGCGTCTGTTGACTGCAGATGAGGGGCAGCGCCGCCTGACCGATTTCAGGCACCTCGGTGAACTGCTGCAACAAAAAGCTATGGAGCTCGACGGGATCAGCGCCCTGCTCAACTGGTATCAGCAGACGCTGATCGAGGTGAGCAGCACGGAAGAAGCCCAGCTCAGGCTGGAGAGCGAGCAGAATCTGGTACAGATAGTCACCATACACAAGAGTAAGGGTCTGGAATATCCCATCTGTTTCCTGCCCTTCGTCAGCCTGGCCAGAGACAATCGTCGCAAGCCTGCGCCTATGCTCTACCACGAGCAAGACGCCCTGGTGTGGGATATCGACCAGAGCGACGAAGGCTGGGCCAAATACAAGGCGGAGAATCTCGCCGAAGATCTGCGCCTGCTCTATGTGGCGCTAACCCGCCCCGTGCTGGCCTGCTACTGCTATGTCGCCAACCATTCGCGCTTCACCAAACGTGACGGCATCAGCAGCCAGTTGTTCGAGACAGCCATCGGCTACCTGCTGGGCATAGAGACCAAGGCCTGCGAGTTTGCCGACATTCAGGCCGCCGCCCAGGCGCTGGCGAGCGAGGCTATCTCGGTCGATCTGGTGGACGGCGACGCGCCCAAGTTAGACTTTGACCCTATCGACACTGCCGATGCCGTCAAGCTGGCGCCGCGGCCACTTAGCCGCAGGCGCGAGATCCCCTGGCGGGTGGGCAGCTACTCAGGCCTGGTAAAACACTCAGCTCACGAGCAGGTCAGCCCAGGTATGGGCGATGAGGCCTTTCCCGAACTTGAACAGTTAGCTCCCGATAGCGAACAGCTGTCCAGGTTTAGCTTCGAGCGCGGCGCCAACGCGGGGAGTTTCCTCCACTGGGTGCTGGAGCAGATAGACTTTACCCAGGCCGATACCAGCCTAGGCGATGAGCTGCCCAAGGCTATGGAGCGCTTCGGTATCGATAGCGAGTGGCAAGAGATGCTGCATGCCTGGTATCTGGATCTTCTGCATGTGCCGCTCGATGGTGATGCGCTGCGTCTTGCGAGCCTAAGCCATGCACAAAAACTGGTGGAGATGGAGTTTTACATGCCTATAGGCAAGCTCGATGCACCTGGGCTTAATCAGCTGCTGAGTCAGTATGGCTATAGCGCCGCCCTGAGCTTCGAGACCCTAGAGGGGATGCTCAAGGGCTTTATCGACTTAACCTTCGAATATCAGGGCAAGTTCTATATCGCCGACTACAAGTCCAACCATCTGGGGGATCATCTGAGCCATTATGAAAAGCCCGCCATGCAACGGGCCATCGCCGGTCATCACTATGACCTGCAGTACATCATCTATAGCCTGGCACTGCATCGCTACCTCAAGCTGCGCCTTCCCGGCTACCAGTATGACCAGCATGTAGGCGGCTGCTACTACCTCTTCCTTAGGGGCATGTCGGCCAACTCACCGAGTACAGGTGTCTATTACGACAAGCCGCCCCTTGGACTGATCCAGGCCCTGGACACCCTACTTAGCTACGCTGAGGCCAGCGAGTCTCAAGCTGATTCACAAGCAGAGTCTCAAGCAGAGTCCCAAGCTGAGTCTCAGCCGCACTCGCCAACAGACAGGCAATCTGACATGCCATCAGGCCCAGCACAAGGAGAGCTAGACCTATGATCCAGCTAGCACAGCCACTTAGCCAGCTCCTTAAACTTTGGCAGCAAGAGGGACTACTTACCCCATTGGATCGCCACTTTGCCCTGCAGATGCAAGCCCTGCACAGCGATAGCGACGATCTCTTTACCCTGATCTGCGCCCTGCTCAGCCGTCAATTGTCTCAGCAACACACCTGTCTGCCCCTGACTCAGATAGACAGGAATAACCCGCTGCATGAACAGCAGCCTCAGTGTCAGCTTGAGCAGTCACCCCAGGCACTGGCCGAGCAGTTGACGCAATATCAAGCCATTAGCCCGGCCGATGGTGAGCTAAACACCCCCTTGATCCTCGATGGCGACAGGCTCTACCTGCAGCGTTACTACCAGTTTGAGACTCAGGTGGCCGAGCGTCTTACCCGCCTCAATCAGCCCATTACAGTTGCCGCGCCAGATAAGGTAGCCAGCATACTGAATATTCTGTTTGCCGATCAGGCGGAGAAGCCTGATTGGCAGAGGGTAGCCACCGCCACCGCCTTTAGCCAGAAACTGGCGGTGATCACCGGCGGGCCCGGTACGGGCAAGACCACCACAGTAACTAAGCTGTTACTGCTGCTCTGTCTGGAGCAGCAACTCACCATCAAGTTGGTGGCGCCAACGGGCAAGGCGGCCGCGCGCCTGAGCGAGTCGATCAAGGCCTCCAAGGCGAGGCTTGCACAGGAGCTGGCCCCCTATGGTGACGAGTTAGATCTTGAGCAGCTTAAGCAGGTCCCCGAAGAGGCGGCCACCCTGCACCGTCTGCTGGGAGTGATCCCCGGCTCCCACAGATTCAGGCACCACAAGGATAATCCTCTCAGGCTGGATCTCTTGATCCTCGATGAGGCTTCCATGGTGGATCTGCCCATGATGCACAAGTTGCTGGCCGCGCTACCCGAACACGCCAGGCTCATATTGCTTGGCGATCAGGACCAACTCGCCTCGGTGGAGGCTGGCGCCGTGCTGGCTGATATCTGCGCCGGGCTAAAACAGACAGACTCGAAGGAAAGTGGCTGGCGCATGCGCTACTCACAGGAGAAAGCCACACTGCTCAGTAAACTCACTTGCGAAGATCTAAGCCCCTACATAGATGCGCGCCCGGCACTGGGCGATAGTCTGGCCATGCTAATGCACAGCCACAGATTTAAGGGCGATGCCGGTATCGGACAACTAGCTGGCGCCGTCAACCGCCGCGATCTGACGGGCATATTAAGTGTCTGGCAGAAAGGATACGACGAACTTAGCTGGCTTGAGCATCAACTCTCGCCCCAGGGCAACGCCGGACTCAAGGCCTTGATGGCACAGAGCGTCGACAAATATCGCCCTTATCTTGACTTGGTTGGTCACCTGGCCAACAAAGAGCAGGCTCAAGAAGTAGATAAAGAGGCAGATCAACAACTGGATCTGGACGAAATCGCCAACCAGATCATCACTCGCTTCAACGACTACCGTATCCTCTGCGCCATGCGCGCCGGCGAATATGGCGTCGAGGGGATCAATGCGGCGGTCACCCAGGCACTGAAGGATGCCCAGCTGATCCAGCCATCCAGCGAATTTTACGCCGGACGCCCCATCATCATTCAGAGTAACGACTATAACCTAGGGCTGTTTAACGGTGATATCGGGGTGATCTTGCCAGGTCATGGCCCCACCCACCGCCTGATGGCCTATTTCGTTCAGGCCGATGGCAGCCTGCTCAAGGTACTGCCCGCTCGCCTGCCCAGCCACGAGACCTGTTACGCCATGACGGTGCATAAGAGTCAGGGCAGTGAGTTTCAGCAGGTCGCCTTCGTCTTGCCGCCAAGGCCCAGCGTCGCCCAGCGCCAGCTACTGACCAAGGAGCTGGTCTACACCGCCATCACCCGCGCCAAGGGACACTTTAGCTGTCTTGGCAGCCAGGCGGTGTTCGAGGCGGCATGCAGCCAGGCGACCCTTAGGGCCTCGGGTCTGGCCAAGAGGTTGTGGCCAGCATGAGTCAAACCTTATCCCAGCTGCTCAACCAGCGCCCGAGTGCCCATCCGAGGGCGTTAGTGGTGGGTAATGGCATCAATCGCTATCGCCCTAGCAGTCAAAGTGACAAGCAAGTAACCAGCATCAACGCCTGGGATGAGATGCTCCTCAGCCTTTGGCGTGCCCACCAGGGCAATGAGGTGGCCAGCATTCCTGTTGGTATCGCGCTCACCGAGTTTTATGATGCGCTTGATCTCATCAGTAGTCAGCCCAACACGCAGCTACAGAAAGCGTACTGTAACCTGATGGCCAGCTGGCAACCCCAGCGTCAACACCAACGACTGATAGCCTGGGCAGCGGCGAACAACACGCCCGTGCTAACCACTAACTTCGAACAGACTCTCGCGAAAAGTCACCAACTTAAGCTACATCACCTACAGGCCAAACATTTTACCGACTTCTACCCCTGGTCCAGCTATTTCGCTAGCGCGCCCATAGCCTCACCCACAGAGGAATTTGCCATCTGGCACATCAACGGCATGCAGAGGTATGCCCGCAGCGTGCGCTTGGGACTGAGCCATTACATGGGGGCGGTAGACAGGGCCAGAGATATTCTGCATCAGGGCCATCTGGGGGGCGGCTTTAAAAAGGCGCTAAAGGAGCATTGGCGCGGCAACAGCACCTGGCTCAATATCTTGCTGCATAACGAACTGGTGTTTATCGGACTCGGGCTTGAGAGTAACGAGATCTTTCTGCGCTGGTTGCTCATCGAGCGCGCCAAGCTCTATAAGGCCTTTCCCGAGCGCAGGCGCGCGGCCTACTATGTTTACGCCGGTGAGCCCATCTCCCAGGGACAAGCGCTGTTTCTTGAGGCGGTAGGGGTAACTGTGCTGGCGCAAACCGATTATGATGCGCTCTATGAGGCGCCCTGGGCCGAGCGTAAAGGCGGCTATAGATAATGATTTCGGCCACAAATTGCCCGGTCAGACATTAAGCTTTCTTTAAGCTGCATCCAGGACTTGCATAAAAAAATCAGCACGTCATAGTGAGCATGGAAAACGATACTGAGTCGAAAACGGAGACCCGATGAATCCGATCAACCTTTTACTTTTATGCGGTGGCGGCGGCGATGAACACGCCATCTCCCTGCTGTCGGCCAACTACTTCGAAACCTCGCTGGAGAAGCTCCCCCACCTGAATGTGCTGCGGGTCGAACTCGATGCCAAGGGACAATATCAGACCAAATCAGGTGAGCGTTGTGAGCTGACCAACCGCCGCGAGATCCGCTTCGAAGATGAGAACCTAGCGCCCTGGCCGGTGGATTATGTGATCCCCTGTATTCATGGCTACCCTGGCGAGACCGGCGACATTCAGTCCTATTTCGAACTCATAAACCTGCCCTATTTCGGCTGTGACGCCGAGGGCTCGCGCAACTGTTTCAACAAGATCACCGCCAAGATGTGGTTTAGCGCTCTGGGGATCCCTAACACCCCTTACCTCTTCCTGAATCAACTGGACGAGCAGGCAATTGCCCAGACCACAGATGCCCTGGCCAAGTGGGGCTCAGTATTCGTAAAGGCCGCCTCACAAGGCTCATCGGTTGGCTGTTATCGGGTCGATGACGCGGCGCAGATCCCGGCCATTCTGGCCGATGCATTTCGCTATTCTCCTTATGTGGTGGTGGAGAAGACCATTCAGGCGCGTGAACTGGAAGTCGCCGTCTATCAATATCGCGGCGAGACGGTCGCCACCCTGCCTGGCGAGGTGATCTGCGCCGGTGGCACCTTCTACACCTATGATGAAAAGTATGCCGCCGACAGCAAGGCCACCACTCGGGTCGTGGCCGAGATCAGCGATGAGATAGCCCAGCAGATCCGCGCCTATGCGGTAAAGGTATTCGATGGCATGAAGCTCAGGCATCTGTCGCGCATCGACTTCTTCCTCACGCCAGAGGGCGAGATTTTACTCAACGAGATCAACACCTTCCCTGGCCTAACGCCGATATCTATGTTCCCTAAGATGCTGGCCAACCATGGCGATGACTTTAGCCAATACCTGAACGAAGCCATTCTGACTGGGCTTAATCGCTAAACCTGAAAGGTGAACGTTAGCCATCAAAAAAGGGAGCCTGGGCTCCCTTTTTTATTCGATGCTGCGCTCTAAAGCGCAGCACTTAGCCATTCAATTAGGCATCTAGCAGCCTTGAAGTTGAGATCTCAATCTTGCGCGGCTTTAGGGCCTCGGGGATCTCACGCTGCAGATCGATATTCAGCAGACCGTTTTCAAGGTCGGCGCCAATCACAGTCACATAATCGGCCAGCTGGAAGGTGCGCTCAAAACCGCGCTCAGCGATGCCTTGGTACAGGTATTTGCGCTCGCTCTCCTGCTCCGCCTTGGTGCCTTTCACCACTAGCTTGTCGCCTTCGCTAGTGATATCTAATTCTTCCATCGCAAAGCCGGCCACCGCCATGGTGATGCGATAGCGATTCTCGCTCAGCAACTCGATGTTGTATGGGGGATAACCCGAATTACCCTTGTTCGATGCAGCATGCTCGGCAAGCTGGGCTAAACGATCGAATCCAATGGCACTACGGTATAGAGGGGTTAAATCATAATTACGCATAGGTATATCCTTTTATTAAGCAATATAGAGGTTAGTGGCCGACAATAATTCACACGATATGATTCGAATAAATTGCGCCGCGCCTTTTAGTGATATCACCGGGCAGCCCAAAGGCACTGCCATAACAAGATCAACATCTTGGGTAACATCAGGGGCCTCGATGAGCGCCCCATACTCACTATATGTGGATAGGCATTTATGATTTCAAGGAAGAAATTTAAAAAATTTTTCTGCGCTTATGAATGGGCGAATACACAAGCTGATCACCCAGAAATTGCACCAGAAATCGAATCAGAGCGTGGATCAGAGAATGGCCCATAGAATCACCAAGAGAATGACCCGGCTAATTCCTCTCATAAACTGACTAGGTCCCAATACGGTGAATGCGCAATCTCGGGCATGAAAAAGGCAGCCCTGAGGCTGCCCTTTGTGTCGCTTAATCCTGCTTATTGAGCAGTGATCTGACAACCTTCAACACTTTCAGAGTTTTCGTAAACGATATCGCCTACTGGGTTGTAGTCGGCCGCTACGATAGTGCCTGCATCCTTGAAGAAGGTGTACAGTACTTCGGCATCAACATAACCAGTTTGTACTGGGTTTAGCTTAGGATAGCCGTCACCACCTGCCGCGTTGTAGCTAGGTACTGTCATGGTGTAAGAGCCAGTCGCGCTGTACTCTTTACCGTTAACTTCGCTGATAGCCACTGTCTTAGCCGCACAGTCAACCGTCATCTTAACGCCAGTGATCTGAGCGTAAGCGCCTGCACCAATCTGTAGGCTAGCCACTTCACCCAGGTAAGCGCTAAGCTCTTCACCTGTCATAGTGCTTAGAGTCACCATGTTACCGAAAGGCTGTACAGTCAGAACGTCACGGTAAGAGATGTCACCGGCTTCGATTGACGCACGAACACCACCAGAGTTCATCACGCCCACATCGGCCGCAACCTTAGTGCGCTGCGCATCGGCGATTAGACGACCCAGGTTAGTCTGCATGTAACGTACGTTTGCACGCTCACCGTCTAGTAAGCCATCGGTAGAAGCAATCACTTCATCCAGTTGGCCTTGACCACGCTCTTGGTAGTAAGAAAGCATCTCTTTCAGCGCAGCATCTGCCTCGATCGCTTCACCTACCAGTACTTTAGTCTCGTTACCTTGCTCATCTTTTACTTTCTTCACTAGGTTAACTGGAACCAGCTTGTAGTTAGCCAGGTGCAGTTCACCGTTGAAGTATTCGAAATCGGCACGGCCAACATACTTACCCCACTCGTGAGCTTGCATGATGTAGGTACCGTTTTGCTGATCAGGCGTACACTCGTCGCCCGGTGCGAAGTCAGCATACTCGCCGCCTTCCATACAAACTGGGTTTTGTGAGTGACCACCGATCACAGCCTGAAGTTGACCTTGCTCAAGCGCCTTGGCCAGAGCCACGTCGCCAGGTGCGTTGCTGCCGTGTTCGCCGTTCGCATAGTGACCCATGTGAGTCGTTGCGAAGATAAGATCGGCTGCCTTAGCGTCTTTGATCTCTTTGATCACCTTAACGATCTCTTCTTTAGGATCGGTGAACTTAAGACCTGAGATAAATTCTGGGTTACCCAGTTTAGCCGTGTCTTCGGTGGTTAGACCGATAACAGCAATCTTGATGCCGTTAACATCGAATACCTTGTAGGCTTCGAAGTAGCGAGTGCCATCTTCTTTGTAGATGTTAGCCGCCAGCATTGGGAAGTTAGCGATAGAACGCTGTGAATCCAGTACCGCCAATGGGTTATCAAATTCGTGGTTACCGACCGCCATAGCGTCATAACCGATATCGTTCATGCCAAGGAAATCTGGCAGTGCGTCTTGCAGATCAGACTCAGGTACACCTGTGTTGATATCACCACCAGAAAGTAGCAGCGTTTCGCCGCCATTGGCCGCCACTTCGGCGCGGATCTTTTCGATCAGCGTCTTACGTGCCGCCATACCATATTCGCCGTCTTTGTTTTCCCAGAAACGACCATGGTTATCATTGGTGTGCAGTACGGTAAATTTGGTGCAAGCAGTGCCAGCTTCAGCACATGTTGTTGGCGCCTTGTCGTCATCGCTGCTGTTACAACCAGCAAGTGCTGCCAATACAGCGGTAGCGACTAATCCTTTTAAAAGCTTATTTGTCATTACATCAACCCCTAGATTATCTTTTTTATTAACCATCATATTTTTTGATAGCGAACGTCATAATCTCGCCGCGAAATATAATAGCAAACAATATCTAGGAAATGTGGCATTTTTATGAACAAACATAGGGCAAATGTTTATTTTAAAAGCGTTTTACGCCTTTCATTGTTTCATCATCAGAACAAGGTAAAAATGAATCGCGAGACCCATCGATAAATTAAAACGGCCATAGATATCGATTTCCCATCTATTTTATTAACTTGCACCTATTTTCCAAAAAATAAGGATACTCCCATTAAACAAACAAGCTCTAGCGTACCTAGATCACAAAACCGGTAAAAATTTCACACTAGATCAACTTTATCTAAAGCAGTAAAACGTAATACAGCGCAAATCGATGTTTTTTTAGCCGCAAAGGTCGCCATTTATGGGTAATTGTTAACTTATGGTTACGGCAAAATGATCAGGCTGTACCCGCCAATTGATTGACGTGATATCCATCACACTCTTGCAAACATAAAAAAGAGGCGCCAACTGGCGCCCCTCGCTTATTTTAATAATCCTGTTCCAATTCAGGCAGGTAACAGGCAGGTAAACAGGCACGCTATTGGCTCAGTCGCGCCTTAAGCCACTGACCTATCTCCTGTAGCTGATTTGGCAACACGCTATGGCCCATAGGATAGGTATGCCACTCGCTGGAATAGCCCGCCTTAGAAATCAGATCATAGGCCGCGCGGCCAAGAGCCAGTGGCACCACCTCATCCTGCTCACCGTGTTGTTGCAGCAGCGGCGTATTACGATTGGACTCGCTCAGGTTATCGGGCATGGCATGGCCCGTCGGCAGATAGCAAGATAGCGCCATGATCCCCGCCAGACGCTTAGGAAAGCGCAAGCCGGTGAACAGGCTCATCACGCCGCCCTGGCTAAAACCGGCCAGGACTATCTTATCGCTCGGCACGCCAGAGGCGATCTGCTCCTCGATCAACGCGCTAATCGCCAGCTCAGAGGCCAAGACACCAGCCATATCGGCGCGATTGTCTACATCCATCCCCTTGATATCATACCAAGCGGGCATCACATACCCCTGGTTGATGGTCACCGGCATGCTTGGCGCATGGGGAAAGATGAAGCGCACACCGAGTTCATCGGGCAGACCCAGAAGTGGCACCACAGGGGCAAAACCGGCACCGGAATCGCCAAGACCATGCAACCAGATCACGCAGGCGCGACACTGGGATTGAGGTTCTATGGTGATCCGCTCTAACGGCTGTTGAGACATAGGGTTTCCTTTATTACTCTTCATTAGGTGTTTATGTGCGGCCGATCATATCAGGAAGCCTAAGTCCACCCAACTATAGTCCGCCCAACTATTCGATAAAGTCGAATAAAAAACGCCAGTTTTCGCGTTTTTTATCCGCTTAGTCGACTGTTACACTGCACTTAACGAGTTAGATAAGCGAGGCAGACACAGATGGGATTACTTCAAGGTGGCCAATGGGTCGATAAATGGTATGACACTGACAAGAGCAAGGGCGCATTTGAGCGGGAAGACGCCGCCTTTCGCCGCTGGATAAAAGCGCCATGCGCAGATGAGCCTGAGCCCGAATTTAAAGCCGAGTCGGGTCGCTACCATCTCTATGTCTCTCTTGCCTGTCCCTGGGCGCACAGAACCCTTATCTTTCGCGAGTTGAAGTCGTTGCAGGCCCATATCGGCGTCACGGTCGTCGAGCCTCATATGCTGAGCAACGGTTGGGAGTTTAGTGGACCCAAGCAGACTGAGAGCGCCCAGCATATCGAAGGCAGCGAGATCGACAGGCTTAACGGCAAAGATTATCTCTACCAGATCTACCAGTTAGCAAAACCCGACTATAGCGGCAGAGTGACAGTGCCCGTGCTGTGGGACAAGCAGCGACGCACCATAGTCAGTAACGAGTCGGCGGAGATCATCCGCATGTTTAACAGCGCCTTTAACGAGATCACCGGCAATCATCTCGACTTCTACCCCGTCGCTTATAGAGAGGAGATAGATGAGATCAATCACTGGATCTACCACAAGATCAATAACGGGGTATACAGAGCCGGTTTTGCCACCACACAGGCGGCCTATGAGCAGGCTTTCGATGAACTGTTTGACGCCTTAGACACCTTAGAGACTCGTCTTAGCCAGCAGCGCTATCTGGTGGGTGACCAGATCACCGAAGCCGACTGGCGCTTGTTTACCACACTCGTGCGCTTCGATGCCGTCTATGTGGGTCACTTCAAGACCAATCGCAATCGCATCGCCGACATGCCGGCAATCCAGGCCTACCTGAAGGAGTTATACCAACACCCAGAGGTCGCCAAGACGGTCAACTTTGAGCATATCAAGCAGCACTACTATTTCAGCCATGGCCAGATCAATCCGACGCGCGTGGTTCCCAAGGGGCCCAAGTTAGATCTCGACTCGCCCCACGGCCGCGACAAGCTTGGCCACAACTAGCCCTGCTTAGACGCGACCAGCTTATTCGCCACAAGCATGGCCGTTAACGGGCGGCATCGGCAGAAGATGAAGTAAAAATCAAACGTAGCTAGGCGATATCGATACCGAGACACTCGGCGATATCACCTAGCTGGTTTGCATCGTCTAAGCTGAGGTGCCAACGCACCGCGCCCGCATCGGCCACCATGATATTGCCGGCGCTGAGTAGGCGCAGATCATCTGCCATGGCAAAGAGGCTGACACCTGTGGTGAGTTTTACCAGCACCTCTTGGGGCGAGACGATTATCCGTCCCCCTGAAAATTCGATGACCACAGCTTACTTCCCCGTTAGATATGCAAAGACCCAGGATCGCCCGGGTCTCTATGGTTATTCAGGTACTCGCCACTAGCCTAGTGGCCGTGACCATTCTAGTGGTGGTGACCGCCGACGCCATGGGCGTGACCGTGGGCGATCTCTTCGGCAGTCGCCTCGCGCGCGTCGACAACCTCAAGATCGAAAGTCAGCTCGCGGCCAGCCAGCGGATGGTTGATATCCACGGTCGCCATAAACTTACCCACCTTGAGTACAGTCACCTGGCGCTGACCCTGGTCAGTGCTCACGATGGCACGCATGCCAGGCTTCCACACTTTCGCGCCTTGCAGATGCTTAATAGATACGCGCTGTTCGCCGTTTTCGTTACGCACACCATAGGTTTCTTCCGGTGGCAGGGTCACAGAAAACTTCTCACCCACAGCCTTACCTTCCATCGCCTTCTCGACGCCAGGCATCATGTTGTCATGCCCATGTAGGTAGGCAATAGGATCTAATCCTTCGTTGGTTTCGAGCACTTCACCTGCTTCATCGCGTAAGGTGTAGTTAAACTGCACGACCATATCGTCTTTAATGCTCATCAAGCGTCCTTAGTTAGTCTCTTTTCATCAAGTGGGCGAAGCTTAGCAAAACTTCCCCCGGGGCGCTACGCCTGTTATGCCTTGGCGCCGGGCACTATGGCCAGATGCTCTATCTCGCTTAAGATGGCGTGATTCTTAAGGGCGAGCTGACAGACGCCGCTGCGGATCTGATGCAGGGCCGAGCAGTCTACGCTCCACTGGCGCAGCAGATAACCGGCCAGGGCCGCGCGGCAACTAAGTACCAATTCCCCCTCGCTCATCTGATAGTCCAGCGCAATCGCCTCGGGATGCTTCAGACTGGGATGGGGGATCAACACCAGAGAGACCAGCTTCTGCCAGTAGCCATCCTTATCTTGCAGCTCATGATCGAAGGGTTCGGTGGCGCTCTGAGTCACCGCCTTGAAGCGGGTCACCACAAAGTCGGTAAACACTTGATGGGTGCGGTCGAAACAGCGCACATGCCAGCGCTGACCGTTGTTCACCAGAGTGTGCGGCACCAGCTCTCTGTGAGTTTCTCCCGATGACACCGACACATAGGTCACGGCGACCGCCTGCCTATGGGCGATAGCCCGCATCACGGCGGCGATAATATTGGTATCGGGATGAATAAGCTGCACCGCATCCAGACAGACGCTACTTGGCGTCACCGGATGGGATAGCCCGTCACCGAAACCATTGGCCAATCCGTGGAGGATCGCCTCGGGATCATGGTCAAACAGCGGGGTAAACTCGGCGCGCCTATGGTAACGCTTGGTCTGATGCACCAGCTCCATGTTGTGGGGCGCCAACTCACGGTAGCTGGAGAAATCCCTTGTCGCCGCCGCCAGGCCTGTGGCGAATTTGGCGATCAAGTCCTGGCGCGATACCTGGCCAAAATATTGCAAACTAAAGTCGATAAACGCCAGACGTTGCCGCTGGGCAAATGACAAACTCTCCATCGCATCCATATTGCTACCTTTTATTGTCACTCGTAATACCAATCATGGTAAGTAAGTGATCAGAAATAGCGCAGGAAAAACAGCCGAGAACAAGGCAGAGCTTTTTGATAAGTAGTTATTCTACAATCAAAAATAATAACACCGTTATCAGACGTTTTAACAAGCTAGCATGATCAGTTATTTACTACGATTGGTATAAAATGCTGTCATTAACAAATGGCCGAGCAAAGTGCCCGGCCAAAATCTTAAGCTAATGTAATTCTTAGCGAGATGCAATCATAATGGTTAGCACTATTTGATGCCCAGGGCGCTGAAGGTCTCATCGCTTGGAAAACCGTCTGCCACCAGGCCAACGCTACGCTGAAAGGCCTGCAGGCCGGCGCGGGAATTGACCCCAAGCACACCATCAGGCTTACCCACCTCATAACCCTTCTCGTTGAGTTTGGCCTGCAACTGCTTGAGCTTGGCACGGCTGATGTTGTCATGTTTCGGCGGCGCCACATGCAGGCGCGCACCACCATTGATGCGATCGGCCAGATGCCCGACGGCGATGGCGTAAAACTCTGAGCGGTTCCAGCGCATGATCACATCAAAGTTGCCATAACCTAAGAAAGCAGGCCCCGTATGCCCGGCCGGAAGATAGAGGGCGGCTTGCATGTCGGGGGTCGACAGCGCGCGGCCATTGGCCTGAGTGATCCCTAAACCGGCCCAGATCGTTAAACTTTGTTTATCGTTACGACCCAGGTGACGATAATCATAATCCTTAGGCAAGCTTACCTCGCGGCCCCAGCGCTCATTGCGCATCCAGCCAAGATTATTCAAGAAGTTAGCTGCCGAGGATAAAGCATCCTCAGTGCTGTTAAACAGATCGGCCTTGCCGTCACCGTCTGCGTCCACCGCATACTTGGCATAGGCCGAGGGCATAAACTGAGTGTGCCCCATGGCGCCGGCCCAGGAGCCTTGCATCTGGGCGTTATCAAATTGGTAGGCCTCTTTAAGCTTCAACGCCTGAATTAATTCACCCGTAAAATAGTCACTGCGTCTTGGATCGCAGGCAAGAGTTGTCAGGGAGTCGATCACCGGCATCTTGCCTTTATAGGAGCCGAAATTGGTTTCCAGCCCCCAGAAGGCCACCAGATACTGGGGCGGAATGCCATATTCCTGCTGCAACTTATGCAGCAGCGGGCCATGCTGCTTAAGCAGACGTCTGCCCTCCTGCACCCGCCAGTCAGTCACCCGCTTGGAGAAATAGTTGTCGAAGGTCTGACTAAATTCCGGCTGCTTCTTATCCAGCTCAATCACCCTGGCCACATACTTCACCTGACCCAGGCCCTCTTCTACCGTCTTGCTCGACACCCCGGCGGCCAGCGCCTTCTGTTTGAGTGCACTGACACAGGTATCGAAATCTTGGGCGAGCACGCTTAGGCTTGGCAAGCAGGTTGCCAGGATCAGGGATGCAAAGGTGAGCAATTTTTTCAAAATAGAGACTCCAAGAGAAAACGGCTAAAAAAAATTAGAAACTTAATGATCTGCAGCCGGCGAGAAACCAGACCTTCCCCAGACATGATAACGACTCGAGGCACTTATACTAAATGATTTATGATTAATTATTCGAACTAAGACCAGTTTGTCCCGTAAGCGGATAAATAGTGGACTGATCGGGTCACCTAGCGCTTGGCTCGTTAGCCACATCGCGTATAATGGGCTCGATTTTACCCACTCTAAGAGAACTCACATGACAGACACTAAGATGACAGACAATAGTCCCGTTTTAGCAAGCTTTATCGACAACGTAAAAGAGCAGCAAGCCGTTTGGGGCCTGCAAGATGAAACTGGCGAAGGCTGGGTCGTGTGTGACTCGTCAGAATATGAAGAGACGGATGTGATGCCGCTGTGGTCTAGCGAAGAACAGGCCAAAGTACACTGCACTGAAGAATGGCAGGATTATCAGCCGGCTCCCATTCCACTGGAAGAGCTGCTGGAATACTGGATTCAAGATCTGCACGATGACGGTGTATTAGTGGGTATCGACTGGGTCGCCGAGCAGGAATGCCTAGAGTTAGATCCTATCACCCTGGCCAAGAGCCTGGTCGACATAGAGCAAGAGTAAGCCCAGAGCTTGCGCTTTTATATGCGCTTATGCCAAGTAGCAGACAGGGAATAGCCCTTGTCTGCATGCCTGCCCCTGGTCGACATCCCCTTCGACAGACGCCACACCTGCTGGTTCTGCGCCGAGCCCTGTGCTCATCAGTTTGACTATCACGCCTTGGGCCATTGCCCTCACCCCTCGTTAGCAGTTCCAGCCTGCAAGGAGTGTCTGCAGATCGCCGAGAAGGCACCGCTTAGCTCTATCTGGGACTGCCACAGCGCAGTTAAAGACGAGTTAATGCGCCGCTATGCCAACCACTTGGCAATAGGCGAAAACTGGACCCAAGAGGAGCTCGAAGAGTCGGACTTTAGCTGTAAGGTGTTCGAAGGCTTTAAGAAGAGCGCCTGGTTTATGTATCAGGTCGCCAAGGCGCGGGTGAGCGTTGCCCCCTGGCCCCTCAGCCTCAAGGGGATCCCACTCGACACCGCAGGTTTTGGCGGCGGTTTTGAGTTCGATGGCGTGCAATTCTCGTCGCTGGCCAAGGCCGTGGAACATTACGCCAAGATGCTGGGGCTTGATAAGGCCTTCCTGCATCAGTTGCTGGCTGCCGTCGGCCGCGACCGTTTCGGCTACGCGGTGCGCATCGCCAGGATCAATATCGTCTCCACCGCCGTGGTCAAACGTCAGGTATTGCGAGATATCCTTGCCGAGCAGGCCCTCGACCATGACTCTATAGGCAATGATTCGATAGACAATGATTCGCTAGACGATGAATAGTTGGACCTTGAATAACTAGGCGATGAAAAGCTAATAGTACTAAAAGCTTTCCGCTTAATTTACCTGTTCGGGCAACTGAGTACGTAGACGCTCCTGCACCACATCCACCAACAGATCCGGCTGGAATTTTGAGATAAAGCGATCGCACCCCACCTTCTCCACCATGGCATTATTAAAGCTGCCACTCAGTGAGGTGTTGAGGGTAATAAAGAGATTGGCCATACGCTTGTCGTTGCGCACCTCATAGGTGAGACGATAGCCGTCCATCTCGGGCATCTCGGCGTCGGTGATCAGCATGAGTATCTCTTGGTTGATATCACGCCCCTCATCGCACCAGCGCTTCAACAGCTTAAGTGCCTGCAGGCCATCGGAGGTCTCTATCACCTCGATACCCAGTGGCGCTAGCGTGTCTTTCACCTGACGGCGGGCGGTAGCCGAATCATCGGCGATCAAGATTTTGCGCCCTATCATCTTGTCCACCAAGGCCTCATCCAATACCCCATCCGAGATGGCGATATCATAGTGAACGATCTCGGCCAGCACCTTCTCCACATCGATAATGGAGACCAGACGGGTCGCGCCATCCACCTCCACCTTAGTGATGGCGGTCAAGTAGTTATGACTGCCGGTGCTCTTGGGCGGCGGCATGATGTCGCTCCAGGTCATATTGATGATATGGTCGACCTTGCCCACCATGAAGCCCTGCACGCTGCGGTTATATTCGGTGATGATAAGGTTTGCTTCCTGGTCGCTGTTCATGGGCTGAAAACCGATGGCCGCGCGAAGATCGATGACGGGAATCGAGGTGCCACGTATGTTGGCGACCCCCTTGATGCTAGGATGGCTACCGGGCAAGGCGCTCAGCTTTGGCAGCTTAACCACCTCTTTGACCTTAAACACATTGATCGCAAACAGCTGCGTCGCATTGATACGAAACAGCAACAGCTCGAGACGGTTTTCGCCAACCAACTGGGTACGCTGATCGACACTCTCTAGCACTTTAGCCATACAATTCTCACTACGTCATGATGTGATGGACGCGATACGCCATTAATTATAGCCATGATCCCCGGATTTCGAGCCGACATCAAGACCCAGAGATCACAGCTTTAACATTTATCCATTATTCAGGGCAACGGGCGCCACCGGCACGATGCGAGAGCCATTCTTCACCACTATATCCATGATTTTTAAATGTAACTCTTCCGATGCCAACTGAAAGGTGGGAAAACTCTTGGTGCCGATATAGGCCAGCACATTCACCTGTAGACCATGGAGACCGAAGCCCTTAAAGGTAACCCTGAGAGGCTCTTTGAGCACCAGCTCATGCTCTTCGAGCATGGCTTTAATCTCGGCGACAATCGCCTTGAGCTGCTCTGAAGTGGTCACCGCATAATCGAGACGAATATCCGCCTTGAAACGGATCTTCTCGCGCTGGGAGATATTCTCGATCTCCATCTCCACCAACTTGGCGTTAGGCACATGGATAAGCGTCCTGTCCAGGGTGCGGATCTGAGTGCAGCGCAGGCCTATCTCCTCGACCGTGCCGCTGATGCTACCAAACTTACACAGGTTGCCCACCTTAATCGGCGCCGCGGAATAGAGGGTGATGGTGCCGATAAAATTCTCGATCGACTGCTTGGAGGCGAGCGCGATGGCGATGCCCCCTATGCCCATGCCGGCGATGATGGCGCTGGCGTTAAAGCCTAAGTGTTCTAGCCATAACAGCACCGCCATGATCACGAAGATCACCCGCAGGAAATTGGTCAGCGGCCGCAGCAGAGAGGCGGCCTGATCTTTGCCCTGCTCTTTCCAACGCTTCTTCAGGCCCTGCTGAAAGATCCCCATGGCGCTCCAGCCAAACCAGATGATGGCCGACACTAACAAGAATCCCGTGTCTATCATCTCGATTGCCGCCGGAGAGATGCTGCTATGAGACACCCAGGCTCTGACCAGTAACACGGCCGCCAGCAAACGCAATGGCCCGGCGACGATATAGGCCAGTTCCTCTTTAAGCTCATATTGGGTTAGCAAGATAACGCGCTTGATGATCCAAGTAATGGGCACCATCACCAGAAATGCGGTGATCAGATACGCCAGCAGCAGGGTCCACTCCCACAGGTTGACGTTAAACCAGCGCCCCTCGGGGATATGATTGACAAACCACTCAGCCACGGGTCCATAGCCCAGGTTTTGATAGAGCTGTGGCACCTTGGCCACGGTAGCGTTGGAGACCTTCCAGATGGTGCCTCCTTCACTGGGCACCCGCTGTAGATAGAGGGCAATTTGATCGCTCTGCAAGGCGACCCGGCCGAAGAGATCCCGATAGGCGGGAAGCTGATCGTTATCCTGCCCAAGTGGGGTATCGTTAAGCTGGCCCAGGTCGAGCCAGAGATTACGCTCTATGATCAGCTGTAGCTGCTTAGCATATTCGGCGCCTTTGCTGGCCGACATCCCCTCGGGCAGGTAACGCAGATCCAGATATTCTGCCGCCTTCTCATAATCCTGCTCGTAAACCGCCGCCATAAAGCCTTCTACCGTGCCCCTTGGGGTATCACGCTGCAGGCTGTCCTGATAATCGAAGTGCTCAACTGAGCGCACAAATTGGCTCTGACCACTGTCGGCGGCAGCATCGCTTAAGGCCCCCACCAAACTATTTGGCGCCGCGCTCCAGGCGCTGCCGACAAAAAAACTCATCACCAACATAAACTGCCAAACAACAAAGCGCATCCCAGTCCCCTTAATTGTTAACAAGCGCCTAGAAATATTAGCATTTATTCCTAAATTGCACAGTAGAAAGCTAAGCAGGAACGGGCCTTTTCATCGCCATGGGCCTGGTCAAATCGACAGAATTGATTAAATATTGACAAGTACGCCGCCGAGATTATAATGCGTTCCTTCTGCAGTCCCCTGCTTTAAGTTTTCTGCCTTCAAGTTTTGCATCGCTAGACTCTAAATCATCGCATAGTCATCGCTTCAACAACTCGCAGTTATCTCGTCACACTATTGTCATTTATTGATGATTTACTGTGTCCAATCCGGTGAAAAGCCCCCATTCAGGGCGCAAGCAACGGCTTTAGCGAGGCAGATCACTTGATTATTTAAATTAGGCTGGGTAGTCTCAGAAAGGATTTAATTCATCTTTCGCAACAGCTAAGGATCTATTATTTTTTAAATTTTTACTGCCACAAGGCAGTTATAGTAATAAGGAGTATGGCCTATGTCGTACAAAGTTAACGGTCATGAGATCACGGTAAACTTCCCGGTGGACTCAATTTCAGTCAACAAATCCTCTATCGCATTTACCGATAGCCTAGGAAAAAACAAACAAACTTTTGCTAAGCGTACCGACGCCCTGCAATTTATGAAATGGTTGCTCTCAAGCAATAAATAACCCCCACGCTATTCGATACACCTCCTCTCACACGTATCGAAGGTTGCCCAGGCAACAAGTAGGATTGACCCCATTCGTCAACGACTCAGCAGGTAACATTTGGCTCAGGTTGTACCCCTTTCACAGGTACCGACCTGGCCAAATGGCATTTATCTCTCTAGCTCACCAAACTTACGCCTATACCTAGGCAGCATAGATTGATTACCCAGCAGGCCCCCTTGGTGCAGATAGAGCACGGGCGCAGCTAACCCCTGTTGCCACAGCTGCTTAAGGCAGAGCCAGCCAAGAGGATCGTAGAGCAGCTCAAACGCTATCCCCGTCGACTCGAGTTCATGCCACATCTGGTAAAACTCAGGGTACAGCTTACCAAAGTGGTAGCGCTTGGCAGCCGGGATAATCTGAGGATGCAGCGCTTCGTCTTGCTCAAGTTCTAAAAATTGCTTCTTAAGATACTCATCTCCGCCCACCACGGCGCAGGTCATGACGCAAATGCTGGGATCTATAGCTAGGAACTGTTTCTGCAGATAGAGCGCAGTGGTACCTGTGCCGGATGGCAGGAACACCACTAACTCGTTAAGGGGCTGCGCGCTTTTCCAGCTGGCTATCTCGCGGGCGAGCTGGGCCACACCTGGCTCGGCAAAGGCGCAGCGCCCGCCTTCTGGCACAAACAGCTGCTCATCGCTGCCCGTCAACACCCTTTGCCTGATATAGGCTTCGCTATTCAGGTCATCTCTGTCGCTCTTGCTGGAGAGATCTATGATGTTGGCGCCATTATTTAACGCGGCGAGGTAGTTACCGCAGGGGTGCTCCGTCAGATAACCGGGGAGATGGTCCACATAGAAATCCAACTGCCACCCCTTGAGCTTAGCCAGGGCCGAAAGCGAATAGAGGGAGTTGGCCTGGGGCGAGCCATAGCCAATCAGTTGCCTTACAGAGGGGAAGTCGTTATCGAGGAAATAGGCGAACTTGCGCGCCTTATTACCGGAAAACTCGGGATGCAGCAGATCGTCGCGCTTCACATAGACCTTGTGCTCCCCAAGGCAGACAGCCTCTACGGGCGTGTGGCTAAGCTTCATGTTATCGAGCCTGAATGAAATGACGCGCCAGAGTGTACACCCTTTAACGGCAAATGCGTAATTTGACCGACTTTTGGCATATTATGTCAACACCCCAGAATCATGCCAACACAATAATCAATAAAAACATGCAGATATAACATGGCATGGTTTTCGCTTATTCCTTAGTAGATCTAATTTAAGGCCAATGCCTTAACAACAATAAAAGCACTGCAACAAGGAGCTCTTCATGGCACTACTGCGCTTAATCTTTAATATTGCATGGTTTATTTTAGGCGGATTCGTGATGGGGTTGGCCTGGTGGCTGGCAGGCCTGCTCTGTTTTATCAGCATCATAGGTATCCCCTTTGGACGCGCCTGTTTCGTTATCGGTGAGATGGCCTTCTGGCCCTTTGGTCAGCAAAACGTTAATCGCCGTGCGCTGCAAGGGGTCGATGACATCGGCACGGGTCCGCTTGGCATGGTAGGTAACATCGTGTGGTTCCTGCTATTTGGGATCTGGCTCGCCATCGGCCATATCACCCACGCGCTGGCCTGTTTCGTCACCATCATAGGGATCCCTTTTGGTATTCAGCATCTGAAACTGGCGCTGCTGAGTCTGACCCCTATAGGTCAAACGATCACGGCCAAGGCTTAAAAACCTTAAAGGCTTGATTTAGGGGCTGGAGGGGAGTTCGCGAACCTCGACAGCAGAAGCGAATCAGGATTACTACGGGACGACGAACTAGAGGCTTTGCAGGTAATCTTCGAGGAGCTGCTCGACTTGGATACGGGCCAGGCCGGCGTTATAGATCTCTCGCCACCTGCGCCCCTCTGGGGTGTTTCTAAAGGCGATATAGAGCTGTTTCGACTCCAGCAACTGCTTGTTAAATTGCAGCCTGGTCTTGAGTTCGCTCAGGTGTGGCTGCTCGATGAGAAACTGATAAACATAGAGATCCATGACGGCACCCTGAACCCTTCCAGTGGCCACCTTGCGGATATTGTGCTCATCTGAGCTCACCAGCTCTACCGGCTGGGCGCCGATGGCAATCATCTCATCGAGCGCCTGGGTGTTCACATAGTCTCTGACCACGCCCAAGGTGTAGGCATTGAGATCCTGCACCCGCGACCAGGTAATGGGGTGCTGGCTCTGCTCCAAGATCCCAAGGGGACTCTGTCCCATAGAGTCGGAGAAGATGAATTTATCGGTTGGGTGATGATACTCGGGGAAATAGCCCTGATAGCCAGAGTCGTCCCGGGTCACCACACGCACTGTGCGGCTCCAGGGGAAATAGTCCACCTGAAGCTCATGACCCATGGCGGCAAGTGCGGCTCTGGCCACCACCACACAGGCGCCGCCATCCTTCAGCGTCGGCCCCGAATAGGGTGGCCAATTTAAAGAGGAAAGCTTGAGGGTTTCGGCCTTCGGGGCTGAAACAACACACAACAAGGTAGCGATGAAGATGGAGACAAGCAGTAAATGGAAGCGTCGTAGCGTTGCTAGCCATAGCTTTACTGCCAATAGCGGCGTAGAGAGCAAGGCCTGCCTATTAGCGTTTTTTATGCTTAAGTTAAAGCCGCCTGTTCTCATCAACACCCTTCCCCCGAATCACTGTTTCGCCGCACTCCATCGCGCCATAGATGTCCTTTTGTTACACATTTTCACTGGCATGGATAAACAAGATGATGCAAAACAAGTATAGGAGAGAAGGTCAAATGAGGTATTTATGCTGAGAAAAACCGTGATCACCGTCATCGGCGGCGCACTTTGTCTACTCGGGTTGGCGCTGGTTATCTTGCCTGGCCCGGCCTGGTTACTGCTCCCCATAGGACTTGCCGTATTAAGCCTGGAGTACCACTGGGCCAGAGGCTGGCTAAAGAAGAGCCAGAAACAGATGACCCGCAGCGCCGCCTGGCTTGACGCCAAGGTGCGCGATTGGCGTTACAGCCGCTAATATGCGGCTATTTGCCACCATTAGCGCTATTTCCCGCCAATAGTGCTTATTCCCCACCAATGATGGCTTGGGCGCTAAGGCGCCTTAGCCCAATAAAGGGTGGCAAACCAACAAAAACTAAGCCAAGACAAAGAGTTGGGCCAGCACAAAGCTAGGCCAGCACAAAGAGGTCGCGCCCGCAGCTCTTGTGGGTAAGTACGTTGAGCCGCTCCAGAATCGCCAGCAACACCCCTTGCCTGCGCATGTTTTCCAATACGCCTCGGCTGAAGCGCTCCAAGCGGCTCATGGCGGTTAACAGCAAGCGGCACTGATAAAAGCTCGCCTCGCGGATATAATCTGGCTTATCGACCAGATGAGCATTTTGGTACCACTCCTGCCAGTTGAGGGTATCGAGTAACAGTCCCTGCTGAGCAAGCTGCTCGACAAAGCCCTGCATCGTCAGCTGACTGCTGGCCTGATCGCCACGGGCAAACTGCGTGGCATATTGAGAGTAGAGATTTGCTATCTGCAAAGATATTACACTTTTCATATCGCACTCCTTAGTCCCAAGGGCAGGTTGCCCTTAGCGGCCCCCATTGCCCTAACGCCTTTCGCCTTACTTTCTTGGCGTTTACCTGACTTCATATCTCATAAAACGCTTACTGAGCCTTAATAAGAAGCCATTCGCTCAGCGTCTTACCTAGAGAATGTGCATACTCCGTACCGCAGCTTATCTAGGAGGCTAATAGCCTGGTGTGCCCGGCGTTTTATCAATGACTTAACTCCAGGTTAATGAGAAGATGCTGAATACAAGCTGAACATGGCTAAGGTCCTGACTGGCTGGACATTAACAGAGCGAGACCATATGCTAGCTGAGAACGCAATGATTGCGCTGGAGAATTCAGATGAAGAAATACACCACAGGCGTTAGCCTTATCCTACTGGGACTGTCTATCGGTTTTTCGCCGCTGACCCTGGCCAAAAACGATAAGCATGAACATGGTGCCAAAGCCCATAACGAAAAGAGCCTGCCACCAGGATTGCAGAAGAAGGTGGCCCGCGGCGAGCCGCTACCACCGGGCTGGCAGAAGAAACTGCACAAGGGCGATTACCTGTCTGATGACTATTATGATCGCGGCAAGATCCATGTGCCTATCGACCGTGATGGCAACATCACCATAGATGTCGATGGCACCTTTATTAAGCTGCACGACAAGACACGTCGTATCCTAGACATTATTAACGACTAGCTATTATTAGCGACTAGCTTTCAATTAAGAATAGCCATTTAAAAAAGCGAGCTTAACGGCTCGCTTTTTGATCTAAAAATATCGGCTTTAACGACTGGCCTGGGCTTGGTAAAGGTTAAACTCTTCCAGGATCAGGCTGGTAAAGAGCCGCCCAGCGCGACCTAAGGGACGCTCCATGGTCGATACCAACTGAGGCGTAAAGCTGTATCGACTGCCACCGAGAAAATCCAGTTCCTGTAACTCACCGCTGGCCAGCTCTTCTTGAATCAGAAAGTCAGGCATCCAGCCAAAGCCCAGTCCCATCAGCAGGGCATTCTTCTTCATGATAAAGCCAGACAGGTAAAACACCTTATCGCCGCCAAATTGCAGCTCATCGCTGTGGATCTTGCCGGGGGAGGAATCCTCGATGGTCAGCTCCACATGCTGCAGCAACTCAAACAGGCTGAGCTCCTTGGCCTTGGCTAAGGGGTGAGAGCGACTCACCACCAGTATGCTGTTGATGTCGGGCAGAGGCTGCGGCCGATAGTTGGGCCCGGTGCGATAGTCTTTCACCAACATGAGATCGGCATTATCCCGCTCGAACCTGTGTTGTACCCCACCGAGAAACTCCATGTTGAGCTGGATCTTGGTAGGGATCTTATGCTCAGACACCCGCTTCAGCGCCCGCATGATGGGCTCCATGGGCAGTGAGCCATCCACCACCAACTCAAGTTTAGGCTCCCAGCCTTCGCTGAAACGGCTGGCTAAATGTTCAATGTTGCCAAGGTATTGCAGCAAGCGTTTGCCTTCGGCGAGGATCACCTTACCCTCTGGGGTTAATTCGGCGCGATACTGATCCCGACAAAAAAGCTTTACACCCAGGTGCTGTTCCAGCTTCTTTACCTGATAGCTCACCGCCGACTGCGCCTTGTGCAATCGCTCGGCAGCCTTGGAGAAACTGCCCTCTTCTACCAGAATCGACAACACTCTAAAGGCTTCCACATCGATCTTCATCTCACATCCTCGGCGTAAACAAAAGACAACCATCTAAAAATCAGATTGAGTTAAGCTATTTATTATTCTTTTTTTTGTTCATGCCAGCAACTAAATTGTTACTTAGATCACATAAACATAAGTGTGCCCGCTAAAGCACCCAAGGAAAGAAGCCATGCCATTTTATGTAAGACAGGGGGAGATCCCCCATAAACGCCACATCACCTTCAAGAAAGCGAACGGTGAACTATACCGGGAAGAACTCTTCTCCACCCATGGCTTCTCCAATATCTACTCCAACAAGTATCACCACAACATGCCGACCAAGGCATTAGAGGTGAGCCCGTTCGAGGTCAATCATGGCCATACCTGGCAAGACACCTTGATTCAGAACTACAAGTTGGACGCTAAGCAGGCCGACCGCGAGGGTAACTTCTACTCGGCGCGCAACAAGATTTTCTTTAATAATGACGTGGCCATGTACAGCGCCAAGGTCACCGAGGCGACCGAAGAGTTTTACCGCAACGCCTACGCCGACGAGGTGATCTTCGTCCACGAGGGCCAGGGCAAGCTCTACAGTGAATATGGTGTGCTCGAGGTTAAAAAGTGGGACTACCTGGTTATCCCGCGCGGCACCACC
This sequence comes from Shewanella alkalitolerans, assembly GCF_019457575.1. Classification (NCBI taxonomy): domain Bacteria; kingdom Pseudomonadati; phylum Pseudomonadota; class Gammaproteobacteria; order Alteromonadales; family Shewanellaceae; genus Shewanella; species Shewanella alkalitolerans. The sequence continues at coordinate 2,467,716 of NZ_CP080422.1, forward strand.
TATCAGCTTAAGTTTGACGATTACAGCCAGGTTCGCCTGTTCGTTATCGAAGCCTTCTCAATGGTTGAAGTGCCTAAGCATTTTAGAAACGAGTACGGACAGCTACTTGAGTCTGCTCCCTATTGTGAGCGCGACATCCGAGTTCCTTGCCTGCAAGAAGCCGTGGTCGAGAAAGGCGCCTTCCCCTTGGTCTGTAAATTTGGTGACAAGTATCAGCTGACACAGCTTGAGTGGCATCCCTTCGATCTCGTGGGCTGGGACGGCTGTGTCTACCCTTGGGCTTTCAACATTCAGGATTACGCCCCTAAGGTAGGTCAGATCCACCTGCCGCCGTCGGATCATCTGGTGTTTACCGCCCACAACTTCGTTATCTGTAACTTTGTGCCGCGCCCGTACGACTTCCATCCCCAGTCGATCCCGGCGCCTTACTACCACAACAATATAGACAGCGACGAAGTGCTCTACTATGTCGACGGCGACTTCATGAGCCGCACCGGCATCGAGGCCGGCTACATGACCCTACATCAGAAAGGGGTACCACACGGACCACAACCAGGCCGCACCGAGGCTTCGGTCGGCAAGAAAGAGACCTATGAATACGCAGTGATGGTCGACACCTTCGCCCCACTGCAGCTAACCCAACATGTACAAGGTTGCATGAGTAAAGACTACAACCGCTCTTGGTTAGAAGACTAATACCGTTCGGTACACACCGAATCACAATGAATAGCCAGACAAGTCACCAAAGAGTGACTGTGGTTGTAACAAATTGAACGAGGATACTCACATGGCAAGCGAACAAAATCCACTGGGATTACTGGGCATCGAATTTACCGAGTTTTGCACCCCAGATCTCGACTTTATGCACAAGGTCTTCATCGACTTTGGCTTCTCTAAGCTGAAGAAGCATAAGCAAAAAGATATCGTTTACTACAAACAAAACGACATCAATTTCCTGCTAAACAACGAGAAGAGCGGCTTCTCTGCCGAGTTTGCCAAGAAGCACGGCGCTGCCATCAGCTCTATGGGCTGGCGCGTAGAAGATGCCAAATTCGCCTTCGAGGGTGCGGTTGCCCGTGGCGCCAAGCCTGCAGGTGATGAGGTGAAAGACCTGCCCTATCCGGCCATCTACGGCATCGGCGATAGCCTGATCTACTTTATCGACACCTTCGGCGCGGACAACAACATCTACGGCACAGATTTTGTCGATCTTGAAAACCCAGAAATCGTACAAGAGAAAGGCTTTATCGAAGTCGACCACCTGACCAACAACGTCTACAAGGGCACCATGGAGCATTGGTCGAACTTCTACAAAGATATCTTCGGCTTTACCGAGGTGCGCTACTTCGACATCAAGGGTTCGCAGACCGCACTGATCTCTTATGCCCTGCGCTCACCCGATGGCAGCTTCTGTATCCCAATCAACGAAGGTAAAGGCGATGACAGAAACCAGATCGACGAGTATCTGAGAGAATATGACGGCCCAGGCGTGCAGCATCTGGCGTTCCGTAGCCGCGACATCGTAGCCTCACTGGATGCGATGGAAGGTAGCTCGATTCAGACCCTCGACATTATCCCTGAATACTACGACACCATCTTCGACAAGCTGCCACAGGTGACCGAAGACAGAGAGCGCATCAAGCATCACCAGATCCTGGTGGACGGAGACGAAGACGGCTACCTGCTACAGATCTTCACCAAGAACCTGTTTGGTCCTATCTTCATCGAGATCATTCAGCGTAAGAACAACCTGGGCTTCGGCGAAGGCAACTTCAAGGCGCTATTCGAATCGATTGAGCGTGACCAGGTGCGTCGCGGCGTACTCTAAACACTGGCTCATACAGAGCAGTATGACACTAAGAACCAGCCTCATCGGCTGGTTTTTTTTGCTTTGCAGCAAGGCGATAAATCACTACACTAGCCTGCCTAGTCACTCATTCATCGCACCACAAGATGTCAGATCATATTCTTATTGCCGTTTTTCTGCCCACCTTCTTCTTCGTCTCCATCACACCCGGGATGTGCATGACACTGGCGATGACCCTCGGCATGAGCATAGGGGTGCGCCGCACCTTGTGGATGATGATAGGCGAGCTGGCCGGGGTTGCCCTGGTGGCGGTTGCCGCCGTGATGGGAGTCGCCGCCATGATGCTAAATTATCCGCAGATCTTCGAGGTGCTCAAGTGGGTCGGCGGCGCCTATCTTGGCTATATCGGTATTCAGATGTGGCGCGCCAAGGGCAAGATGGCGAGTCTCGATGATCAAAACACACAGATCAGCAACCAGGCCTTGATCTCACAGGGTTTTGTTACTGCCATTGCTAACCCCAAGGGCTGGGCCTTTATGATCTCTCTGCTGCCGCCTTTCATCGATGTAGAGCGCGCGGTGGCGCCGCAGCTGAGCCTGCTACTGATGATCATCATGATGACAGAGTTTGTCAGCATGCTGGCCTACGCCAGCGGCGGTAAGTCGCTCAAGTTGTTTTTGGCTAAGGGCGATAACATCAAGTGGCTCAATCGTATCGCGGGTTCCCTGATGATAGGGGTCGGCTTCTGGCTGGCGTTGGGCTAAGCACACTTAAGCTTACTTTGCTTACTTTGCTTACTTTGCTTACTTTGCTTACTTAGCTAGTCTCCCTCACGCTTAAAGGGCAAGATGGCCTTAAGCTCACTCATATAGATCTTCATCGCCTGCGCTTCCTGCTCGATGAAATCGGCAATAGCGCGGCGAAAATCACTGTGTAAGATCTCGTGCACCGAGTAAGTGGGGATAGGCTCAAAGCCCCTGAGCACCTTGTGCTCTCCCTGGGCGCCGGCATCAAATTTCTTAAGCCCCTGAGCGATGGCATAGTCTATCCCCTGGTAGTAACAGGTCTCGAAATGCAGCCCCTCTATCTCCTCCAAAGCCCCCCAGTAACGGCCATAGAGGCAATCACCACCGACGAAATAGAGCGCCGCCGCGATAGGCTCGCTTTCTTGCGCGCTCTTTGCCTCCTTCTCTGCCTTGCTCCCGACCTCACTCCCTGCATCACTCCCTGCCTGGGCTTCAAGCTTGTTAGCTTGCGGGCGCTCTACCATTAAGAGCCGCACGCTATCGGCCATGTTTTTGACGATAGCGCTGAAGAAGGCGTCGTTTAAATAGCCATGATGGCCGGAGCGCTTGTAATAGGTGCGCTGATAGCAGTGCACAAAGTGAGTGAGTTCATCTTCTGTGATATCTACTCCGTCGATGAAACGAAATTTCAACCCAGCGTTTACGATGGCGCGGCGCTCTTTGAGGATCGACTTGCGTCTGCGACTGGTAAGCCCCGAGAGAAAGTCATCGAAGCTTTGATAATCTCGATTAAACCAGTGAAACTGAGTGCCGAGTCGCTGCAGATGCCCCTGACTCACCAAGGGCTGCCTCTCGCTTTCTAATAGAAACAAGCTGTGCCAGCTCGATGCCGAGCAGGCCTTGGCCAGCAAATCTAGATGCTCACCGATTTTACCGATAAGCCCCGCTTTTTGCGCCTCAGACAGATCGACTCTAAAACCGATGCGCGACCCCGTTACCGGAGTAAAAGGGATAGCATTGACCAGCTTAGGGTAATACTCGAGCCCGTGGCGCTCATAGGCCTGGGCCCAGGCCCAATCGAACACATACTCGCCATAGGAGTGCCCCTTGAGATAGAGCGGCATCACGGCAAGCACCTTGCTGGGATCAATCTGTCTGTCACCTCCCTGAGCACTCGCCTGATTATTATCCCCTATTTGCCCGGCCTCGCTGACCACAAGATGCATAGGTCGCCAACCCGTCTGTTCTCCCACGCAGCCGCTTAGCTCGAGGGCATGTAGATACTCATAACGACAAAAGGGATTAGCCGGTCCGTTCTGATCCTGCCTGTTCGCGCTCGCCATCAGGGCATTCCACAGAGGCGGGCCCAGGATAGCGATTTGACTAACACACTGAATTGAATATGATGCCGCCAAGACCTGCTCCTTAAAAAGATGGCTTGATTTCAGCAGTGATAATCGGCACATTGAAACCAAGAGAACTGACTCAGTAGATTAACACGCTTAATATTCTTATCACTCTTCTTACTCTTAACGCGCGTATTCATTGCAATACTCTTATTACTTTAATCATTAAGGAACCCGTGTGCGTCCAATAAAAACCTTACTCTTTGCCATCAGCCTCAGCCTGCCGCTCGTTGCGGGTCAATTTGCCCAGGCCACAGAATCCTCCATCTATAGCCACAGCGCCACAGTTCAACCCATCTGGGCCAAGCACGGCATGGTGGCCAGCCAGGAAGCCCTAGCCACTCAAGTCGGGGTCGATATTCTCAAGCAAGGCGGTAACGCGGTCGATGCGGCGGTCGGCGTTGGGTTTGCCCTGGCAGTCACCCTGCCAAGGGCCGGCAACATAGGCGGTGGCGGTTTCATGCTGGTGCATCTGGCCGAGGGCAACAAGACGGTCGCCATAGATTATCGTGAGGTTGCCCCAAAACGCGCCCACAAGGATATCTTCCTTAACGAGCAAGGCGATGCGGTCGCCAAACTCAGCCGCGAACACGGCCTGGCTGTAGGCGTACCCGGCACCGTCATGGGAATGGAGTTAGCCCTTAAGAAATATGGCACCATGACCATGGCTCAGGTGATCGAGCCCGCCATTAAGCTTGCCGAGCAAGGCATCACAGTCACCCCGGATCTCGCCACCTCCCTTGCCGGGCTTAAACGTCGCATCTCTCAGTGGCCAAGCTCCAAGGCGATCTTCTATCGCCCAGATGGCAGCAACTTCGAGATAGGTGACACCCTCAGCCAAAAGGCGCTGGCCCACTCACTCAAGCTGATCAAGGCCCAAGGCAGTAAGGGATTCTATGAGGGCGAAACCGCCGATAAGATAGTCGCCAGCGTCACCCAGGCCGGCGGCATCATGACCTTAGATGATCTTAAAGGCTATCGTGTGGTCGAGCGTCAACCCGTCCAGGGCGAGTATCGCGGCTACCAGGTGATCTCCATGCCGCCCCCCTCATCCGGTGGCATACACATTATCGAGATGCTCAACATGCTCGAGCCTTATCCCATCGCCAAGTTAGGCCATAATACGGCCGATACCCTGCATTTGATGGCCGAGGTGATGAAACGCGCCTATGCCGATCGCAGCGAATACCTGGGGGATCCCGATTTTGTTGAGGTACCGGTGAAAGCGCTCATCAGTAAGGAGTATGCCAAGTCCCGCGCCAAGGGGATCGCCATCAACCGCGTCACCCCAAGCAGCGAAATTGCCCCGGGCAAGCTCGCCGGTTACGAGAGTCCACAGACCACCCACTACTCTGTGGTCGACAAGTGGGGCAATGCGGTGGCCAACACCTACACCCTCAACTTCAGCTATGGCTCGGGCCTGGTGGCCGAAGGCACGGGCATTCTGCTCAACAACGAGATGGACGATTTCTCAGCCAAACCCGGCGTGCCTAACGGTTATGGCCTGATCGGCGGCGATGCCAATGCGGTAGAAGGCGGCAAGCGCCCCCTCAGCTCTATGAGCCCCACCATAGTGATGAAAGACGGCAAACCCTTCATCGTTACCGGCAGCCCAGGAGGGTCACGCATCATCAACACCACACTGCAGATCATCATGAATGTGATCGATCATGGACTCAATATCGCCGAAGCCAGCTACGCCAGCCGGGTGCATCACCAATGGTTGCCCGACGAGCTGAGAGTGGAGAAGAGCCTCAATCGCGACACCATCTCGCTATTGGAAGCCAGAGGCCACAAGGTCAGCGTCAAAGATGCCATGGGCTCGACCCAGTCGATCATGATCACAGACGAAGGCCTATTTGGCGCCTCAGATCCTCGCCGCGCCGGCAGCGCGACTGCGGGTTACTAGTATCATTCGCACTAGAATGACCCACAAAAAAGGGAAGCTAAGCTTCCCTTTTTTCTTTACTCAATATTGCTACTCAATGTTTTATCACTTAATGCGCAGACTCTGACGCCAGAACTGCTGAGACAGGTGATGAGTCTTGGCCGACAGGCGCGCCACCTGGCCGCCCCGTTCTGCCGCGGCCTGGGTCTGACTCAGGCTGGCCAATGCTAGCTCGTTGATCAACTGAATCGACTGGCTGATCTCACTGGCCACCGCCGTCTGCTGGCTCATGGCAGCAGCGTTGGCATCGCTCATCTGATTGATCTTATCGATAGAGGCGCGCAGCTCCTCGAAGGAGGCATCCACCTGCTGGGCCAAGCCTACCGAGTGCTGTGCCTGACGCTGACCCGCCTGCATGGTCTGACTCGCCTTTAAGGTGCTGTCTCTGAACTTGCTGACGATCGCCTCGATATGGCTGGTCGACTCGCTGGTGCGGCTAGAGAGCTGGCGCACCTCATCGGCCACCACAGCAAAGCCCCGACCCGATTCACCTGCACGGGCCGCCTCGATGGCGGCATTGAGGGCCAACAGGTTGGTCTGCTCGGCGATACCCCGTATCACCTCCAGCACCTCGTTGATCTCCTGACTGTCCTGCTCGATTGAGGCCACCACGGCGGAGAAGTTACTCACCTCCTGATGCAGCCCCTTGATGGCCTGGATCACCTCGACCAGCAGCTCATGGCCCTTCTCGGCCGCCTCATGGCTCATCGACATCTCTTCGGCCGCATGCTGGATATTCTGGCTCACCTCGTTAAAGCTAGCGCTCATCTCCTCCACCGCGGTGGCCGCCTGGCTGGTCTGCTGGCTCTGACTGTCGGCGCGGTCCCGGGTATGGCTGATGGTCTCATTCAGGCTGACACTGAGTTCCTGTATCGACTCGGCCGAGTCCGCCATGCGACCCACGGCGCCGCCAGTTTCTGTCAGCAGATACTGCAGGGCGAAACTGAGTTTGCCCAGCTCATCCTGACGGCCACAATAGACAGCGGTCGCCAGTGGATCGTCTATGATGCCGCTCGCCTGTTCTACCAGCGCATTAAAGGGCTTGAGGATCAGAGCGAGTCCGCCAAGTCCCAGGCCCGCAGCCACCAGCAGTGCCAGCAGGGGCGAATAGCCGGCGAGCGCGACGCCGACGCCGAGGCTCAGCAGAAGGACCAAGCCCAAACGCTTGCCAAAACCGAGGCGCGCCGCCTTGAGGGCACGGGGCTGTTTACCGGCGTTAAGCTCGCCATAGAGTGCCTGGGCGTTATCTATCTGCGTCTGGGTGGCCTTTCTGCGCACCGATTGATATTCGTGCACCTGGCCACCTTCGAACACGGGAGCCACATAGGCGTTGACCCAGTAGTGATCTCCCGACTTAGCGCGATTTTTCACTATGCCAATCCAGGGCTTGCCCTGCTTGAGGCGAGACCACATGGATTCGAAGGCCGCCGGCGGCATGTCAGGGTGGCGCACAATATTGTGGGGCTGGCGATAGAGTTCATCCTGGGTAAACTCAGACACCTGAGTGAAGCCAGCATTAGCGTATTTGATCTTGCCCTTAAGGTCTGTGGTCGACAACAAGATAGTGTCGGCGGCAAACACCTTCTCTTTCTGGGTGACAGGTTGGTTATTTTTCATATTATTGTTCTTCTGGGTACAAAGACGTTAGCTATGCTTATCTAACGCAATTTAAAAGTCATTGATAATTATCAACAAAGACTAAATTACCTTAAAAACAGTCAGGTTATTTTGCAAGCCTTAATCGCTGGTGCGCTGCGCCCCAGTCTTAGTCGCTTGCCCAGTCCCTTGCTTAGCCTGCTCAGATAACTCCTCTGTCGATACGGCCAGCTCGACGAAGGCGGCGGTATACATCTGTAGATTGAGCATAAACTGCGCCTTGGTGATGAATTCGTGCTCGCTGTGGCCGGTATATTCGACGCCAGGCATGGCGGGGCCAAAACTTAATGCATTGGGAAACAGCTTGCTGTTGGTCGAGCCACCGATAGCCACAGGCTTAGGCGATGGCGTATCGGTAAAGTGACCAAATACCGACAGCAGGGTCTGCAGATGCGGCGCCTTGTCCATCAACTTAGGTTCGCCCCAATAGGTCTCGACCCCTTTAAGTGACACACTTTGCTGCGCCTGCCAGCTCTCCAGTGCCTGATGGGTTTCCAGATCCAGCTGCTCGGGCGTCTTACCCACGGGGCGCCTCAGGTTAAGCACTATCTCTGTGCCCTGATCATTTGGCTTCACCAGGGTTGCGGCCAGGGTCATGGGCCCCATGAAATCATCTGCATAGGCGATATCACCAAACTGTTCACCATAGAGCCCTAACCCCACCATTTGCTGAATGAACTGCGCCGTCAACGCCGACTCGCTACGCGCAAATTTGACACCCTTTAACAGCGCTGCCAGATGAGTCACGGCGTTGACCCCCGCCTCAGGCGTAGAAGAGTGGGTCGACTTGCCCTCGGCAGTGATGGTTAGCTGTCCGTTAACCTGACCCGCCGATGAGGTCTGCTCAAATTGATACTTCATCCCCAGCTGTTTGCTGGCCTTCTCCTTTAGCGCAGCGATTGTTTTCTTATCTAGCCCAGAGATCTTGGCCACCGCTTGCTGGGGCACCTGGCTGTCGAAGGCGCCGCCAGAAAACCTATCTAGGCTGGGCAGCTGGTCTCGAACAGCTTTCGTCTCATTAGCCGTATTAGGTATAGTCAGGCGGATCTCGCTCCAGCCCTTCTCGGCGGTCACCACCGGGTACTCGGCGTCTATGGTGATATTGATATCGGCAGGGGTAAATTCGGTCAAAAAGGCCTTCAGCGGCGCCCAATCTGACTCTTCGGCCAGATAGACCAGCAGCTCGATGCGCCTATTCAGAATTAGCCCCTTGTCCTTTATCGCCTTCATGGCATACATGGCGGTGACTATGGGCCCCTTGTCATCTTCGGTGCCGCGACCAATCAAAAAACCTGGCTGTGACTGACTGTCCAGGGTAAAGGGGTCTTGCTGCCAGAAACTGGCATCGGCGGGCTGCACATCGCCGTGGGTGATCACCCCAAGTTTCTGCTCCCCTTCCCCCAGACCGATGAGCACCACATAGCCTTGGTCGCTGTAATCTAGCCCCAGGCTCTGACTCAGGGACTTTAACTGCGCCTTGAAACCGACAAATTCGGGATGGGTCAAGGGGGTCATACCCTCTGTTTCCACCGTCTTAAAGGGGATCAGGGTCGATAGCGCGGAGATGGTCTCACCGCCATAGGTATTAAGGGCATATTGAGCCACTCGGTCAGCCAGGGCCGAGACCTTAGGCGCGGCTTGTAGAGGGGGTTTAGCACTTACAGCTGAATCGGCTTGGGCACTAAGATGTGAATCGGCTTGAGAGGTGGCAAAAGTTAAGCCGCTGCACAGCAATAGACTAAGGGCGCTGGCGGCTTTAAGGGAGAGTTTAAGAGTCATCTGTTATTATCATTTTTAACGTCGAATTGACGCATTTTGCCACATTTATGTGCATCTAGGGTGCAAAAACAGCCAACTCAAAACATTTGTTACAAACAAAACACAAAATCGATAGATTTAACCGTCAGAAACCTGATAATGAGCAGTTTAATGTCGCCGCTTAAGCCAATTTAAGCGCAGATATTTGCGGTCAATTTGGCCGCTTAACGAGTCGTGACACCAGATCGCGGCCTAAAACAAGCCAATCATCGGGGAATTTAACTATGAAGGGATTGACCCTCAAGCCAATCGTGTCGGCCATGGCACTCGCCATCGCCTTAGGCGGCTGTAGCGCCCAGCAAGGTAGCAGCCAGCAAGCGGAAGTCGCACCCAACGTGGTCGCGCAGCGCATCATAGACAACAACGCCAGCAACCCCTTCTTTAAGCCCTACGATACCTTCCTGGGTATGCCAGATTTCGACAAGATCAAGCCAGAGCACTACTTGCCAGCCTTCAAGGCGGGTATCGCCCAGCACAAGGCTGAGATCCAGGCCATTATCGATAACCCGGCGGCCCCTACTTTCGCCAATACCATAGAAGCCATGGAATTTGCCGGCGATCTCACCACTAAGGTGGCCAGCGTCTTCTATAACCTGACCAGTGCCGACACCAACGAGCAGCTTCAGGCGATTTCTAAAGAGGTTTCGCCTATGTTGTCTGCCGCCGGTGACGACATCCTGCTCAACGACCAGCTGTTCAAACGCGTCAAGGCCGTATATGACCAGCGCGATAGCCTGGCGCTTAATACTGCCCAGCAGAAGCTACTGGAAGATACCTACAAGTCATTCACCCGCGGCGGCGCTAACCTGAGCGATGCCGACAAGGTTAAACTCAGAGCCCTGAATGAGAAGATCGGCAAGCTGAGCCTGGAGTTTGGCGATAACCTACTGGCCGAAACCAACGCCTTCGAGCTGGTGATCGACAACGCCACCGATCTCAAAGGTCTGCCGCAAGATGTGATCAACACCGCCGCGCAAACCGCCGAGAAGAAAGGTCATCCGGGCAAATGGGTATTCACCACTCAGCGTCCATCTATCACCCCTTTCCTCACCTACGCCGACAACCGCGAGCTGCGTGAGAAGATCTACAAGGGATACGTTGAGCGTGGCAACAATAACAACGCCCACGACAACAAGAAGATCCTGGCTCATATGGCGGCCCTGCGCGCCGAGCGCGCCCAGCTGATGGGTTATAAGAGTCACGCCCACTTCGTGCTGGAAGAGCGCACCGCCAAGACCCCTGAAAATGTCTATGGTCTATTAGATAAGGTCTGGCCGGCAGCCCTTGGTCAAGCCAAGGCAGAAGTCGCCGTAATGCAGGAGCTGATCGACGCCGAAGGCGGCAACTTCAAGCTGGCGGCCTGGGACTGGTGGTACTATGCAGACAAGATCCGTGTGGCCAAGTACAGCTTCAACGAGCAGGAAACCCGCCCATATTTCTCGCTGGAAAACACCCTGAAAGGCGTGTTCTACACCGCCAACCGTCTCTACGGCATCACAGTTAAAGAGCGCACCGACCTGCCTAAGTACAACGACGAAGTGCGTACCTGGGAAGTGTATGACAAAGATGGCTCGCTGATGGCGATCTTCATGGGCGACTACTATGTGCGCGACAGCAAGCGTGGTGGCGCCTGGGCCAACGCCTATCGCAAGCAGTACAAAATGCATGGAGTCGAGTCTAAGCCGATTATCGTCAACGTGCTCAACTACCCACGTCCGGTAGGCGACGAGCCGGCGCTGCTCACCTTCGATGAGGCCAGCACTCTGTTCCACGAATTTGGTCATGCCCTGCACGCCATGCTGTCGGACGTCGAGTATCGCTCACAGGCCGGCACCTCAGTGCCGCGTGACTATGTGGAGTTCCCATCACAGGTGATGGAAAACTGGATGACCCAACCTGAAGTGCTGGCGCAGTTTGCCAAGCACTACAAGACGGGCGAAGTGATCCCTCAGTCGCTAGTTGAGAAAATTCAGGCGGCCAGCAAGTTCAACCAGGGCTTTGCCACGGTTGAATATATGGCGGCCACCAAGCTGGATCTCGACTGGCACACCCTGAGCGACTTCGAGCCTAAGGATGCGGCTAAGTTTGAAGCCGACTCACTGAGCAAGATGGGCTTAATTGAGGAGATCGCACCGCGCTATCGCAGCACCTACTTCTCACACATCTTCTCCGGTGGTTACTCGGCCGGTTACTACAGCTACCTATGGTCTGACATTCTGGGCGCAGATGCCTTCGAGGCCTTCAAAGAGAACGGTATCTTCGACAAGGCAACCGCCGACGCCTTCAGAAACAACGTACTGTCTCAAGGTGGCAGCGAAGATCCTATGCTGCTCTACAAGCAGTTCCGCGGCAAGGAAGCGGGCATAGAGCCGCTGCTTCGCAGTCGTGGCCTACTCGCCAAGTAAGCAGCACACGTCAATCGACAAGAAGCACGCTCCGGCGTGCTTTTTTTATCCCATCAAACCGCAAGATTGCGCAATTCCCGCGCAACTTGCTCAAGGGTTCACCGATTCATAGCAAGTCGATACAAACTGTCACATAAACAGTCGCTTACTGTCACAGTTTTTACATTTCATCTCTCTATAATTCGCCAGGCGGCACTCGGGGTTAAGCAGGCCAAAGATAAGCCTGCCCAGGCCTTGCCGCACAAATGAAGCCCAACTGAAATTAACAGCGGCTTCGGGGTCAAACAATAATTAATAGAGATTGATGGATATGTTTAATAAAAAACTATTAGCCGTGGTTATCGCATCGAGTATCGGACTCACCGCCTGTAGCTGGAACGACGATGATGAGGATACGATCACCTCGGCAAACGTGGAGCTCAGGGTACTGGAAACCACAGATCTGCACACTAACATCATGGACTATGACTACTACCAGTCTAAGGTCGATCCCACCATTGGCCTGGCGCGCACCGCCAGCCTGATCCACGCCGCCCGTAAAGAGGCAACTAACTTCGTGTTAGTGGATAACGGTGACCTGTTGCAGGGCAGTCCCATGGGCGACTACATGGCCAAGATCGGCCTGAAGGAAGGTGATGTCCATCCAGCCTACAAGGCGATGAACACCTTAGACTATGAGGTGGCCAACATAGGTAACCACGAGTTTAACTATGGCCTGGATTTCCTTGAGAAGGCCCTCAGTGGCGCCGAGTTCCCCTATATCAACGCCAACGTCTACTGCGCGGCCGATGACTGCTGGAATGACATCAAGAAAGGCGACAACCTGTTTACCCCTTACCTGATCAAGGAAAAAGTGGTTATCGACACCCAGGGCCGTGAACACACCATCAAGATAGGTTACATAGGCTTCGTGCCACCACAGATCATGTTGTGGGACAAGCAGCATCTGACCGGTAAGGTCGAGGCCAAAGATATCATAGAGACCGCCAAGCTGTTCGTGCCTAAGATGAAGGCCGAGGGCGCCGATGTGATCATCGCCATCCCCCACTCGGGCATTGGCTCGACGGAAAACCCAGGCGATGTCATGGCCGAGAACGCAACCTTCGCCCTCACCAATGTCGAAGGCATCGATGCCATCATGTTTGGCCATAGCCACTCTATCTTCCCACACGCCAACTATGCCGATCTGCCCAATACCGATGTCGAGAAGGGTCTGCTCAACGGCGTAGCCGCCGTCATGCCGGGCCGTTGGGGCGACAACTTAGGGGTGGTGGATCTTAAGCTGACCCTTAAAGATGGCGCTTGGTCGGTAACCGATGCCCAAACCGAGGCGCGTCCTATCTATGATGGTGCCAAAAAGGTAGCGCTGGTCGATGCCGATAAAGATATTCACGATGCGGTCGAGCTTGAGCATCAAGGCACCCTGGCCTTCGTTGATCAGCCCATAGGAGTCGCCGCGGCGGATATGTATAGCTTCCTGACTCTGGTACAGGATGATCCTACGGTACAAATCGTCTCGGATGCACAGATTGCCCAGGTGAGCGCCAAGCTACCCGAATCGCTGCAGGGGATCCCTGTCCTCTCAGCAGCGGCCCCCTTCAAGGCGGGTGGGCGTCACGCCACTGAGGCCGATGCCTCACAGTTCGTGCAGGTGGATGCCGGCGATCTGACCTTTAAGAACGCCGCCGATCTCTACCTCTACCCTAATACCATGGTGGCGGTGAAGATCACAGGCGTCGAGCTGAAAGACTGGTTAGAGTGTAGTGCCAACCAGTTCAATCAGATCGATCCAAGCTCGAGCGAGCCTCAGTCGCTGATCAACTGGAATGGCCATCCCACCTACAACTTCGATGTGATCGACGGCGTGACCTATAAGATAGATGTCACTCAGCCAAGCAAGTTTGACCGTGACTGCGCCGTTATTGCTGGCAACGAGAACGCCCAGCGTATCGTCGATCTGGCCTACACCACGCCAACGGGCGAGGTGTTAACCGGTGAGGCGCTAAGCGCTCAGGAGTTTATCGTAGCCTCTAACAACTACCGCGCCTTTGGCGGCAAGTTTGCCGGTACGGGCTCAGAGTATGTGGTGATGGAGCTACCAGACACCAACCGTGAAGCCCTGGCCGCCTATATCACGGCGCAATCCAAGCCAAACGATCAGGGGGGCTATGATGGCATGGTCGACCCAAGAGCCGACTACAACTGGGACTTCAAGACCATCAACACTCAGGTGGCGCTGGACATCCGCTTTGAGACTCAGAACAGCGACAAGGCCGACAAGTTCATCAGCGACAACCAGCTGCGTAAGATGGAAAAGCTGGCCGAACCAGATGCCCTTGGCTTTGCCATCTACCGCATCGATCTGACCAGCGACCCCGTCGCGAAATGATCACGCTGTAAAGAGCGTCATAGCTAAATAGCCAAAAGCGCCTGCGGGCGCTTTTTTATTGGCTTGCGAACAGGCGCTGAAATATCGTAGATTGACACTCTCTGCCCACAATTAACATGCATTATGTCTCTCAGCCAACTGCCCTTTTCACAATCCTGCGAAAACAACAAGGCGCCAATTCTGGCGGTACTGCAACAAAGCTTTAGGACCACACGGCGAGTGCTTGAAGTCGGCAGCGGCACGGGCCAGCACGCGGTATTCTTTGCGGCGCACCTGCCCCATCTCACCTGGTGCCCCAGCGATCAGCCGCGATTTATCGAGCCGCTCGAGAAGCGAATCACCCTGCAGGGCGGCGATAATATCGCGCCGCCCGTTAGCCTGGATGTCACCGCCCCCTGGCCCCTGGCCCAGGGAGAGGTCGACGGCATCTTCAGCGCCAACACGCTGCATATCATGAGTGAGGCCATGGTGACCGATTTCTTCAGGGGTGTTGATCGACACCTTAGCGAAACTGGCAGCCTCTGCGTCTACGGCCCCTTCAACTACAACAACCAATACACCAGCGAGAGCAATCGCCAGTTCGATATCTGGCTCAAGCATCGCAACATCCACAGTGGCATCCGCGACATAGAATGGATAACTGAACTCGCCGAAGCTGCAGGCCTATGCCTAGAGGCCGACCATGAGATGCCCGCCAACAATCGGCTGCTGCATTTCATGCGCTAACGACATCCCCCTGTCGCTTACTCTTTAAATCGGCAAGTGAATGGGCATTAAAAAAGGGCCTTGCGGCCCTTCTTGCTAGATCGAATCTGGCTCAATCCTAACTTGCCCATTCGAATCTGGCCGAATCGAATCTGGCCTAGTCGAAATCGCTGTCTTGTAACTGAGTCAGCAGCTCACAGCTACGCTCCATCTGGTAGCGAATACTCCTGGTCTGAGGCGCCCAGTAACTCATGTAGAATTTCGCCGTCACTAGCTTGTTGGCGTAGAAGGCCTCCTCTTCGCCCGCCGCCATGGCCTGATGAGCCTTGACCGCCATCCGCGCCCACATCCAGCCCAGGGCCACTATACCCAGGATCTGCAGATACCCCATGGAGGCGGCGCCTATGATGTCTGGATTCTTAACCCCATTAGCGACGATATACTGGGTCGCCTTCTCGAGATCTGTGGTGGCCTCCATCAACGGCATCAGGTAAGGTTTTAGCGCCTCATCCTCGAGATGTTTAGCCACGAACGGCTTAACCATCTCAGACCAGAGCCCCAGCGCCTCGCCTTTATCCGCAAGCAGCTTACGGCCAACGAGGTCCAGCGCCTGCACGCCGTTGGTGCCTTCGTAGATCATGGCAATACGACTATCGCGCACAAACTGCTCCATGCCCCACTCGTGAATATAGCCATGGCCTCCATAGACCTGCTGGGCATCGACACAGGCCTTAAAGCCCTGATCGGTCACGAAGCCTTTCACCACTGGGGTAAAAAGCGCCGCTAACTTGGCCGCCATGGTCGCCTTGGCCTTGTCCTGATGACGGTGAGACTCGTCGAGCCAGAGAGCCTGCTGGCCCATCAGGGCTCTGGCGCCCTGGTTGAAAGCCTTCTGGGCCATCAACATGCGTCTGACATCGCCATGAACCAAAATCGGGTCGGCCGGTGACTCGCTTGCCTTGACCCCACTTAAGGCGCGCCCCTGCAGACGTTCTCTGGCGTAACTCAGGGCATTTTGATAGGCGATCTCAGAGACCCCGAGCCCCTGCACGCCCACGCCGAGTCTCGCCTCATTCATCATGGTAAACATGGCCCTCAGCCCCTGATGGGGTTCGCCCACCAGCTCGCCGATGGCGCCGTCGAACACCATGACGCAGGTAGAGTTACCGTGGATCCCCATCTTATGCTCCAGGGCACTGGCCTCGACGCCGTTGCGGCAACCTAAGGTGCCATCGTCATTTACCAGGTATTTGGGCACAGCAAACAAGGAGATCCCCTTCACGCCATCGGGCGCATCGGGCAGACGCGCCAGCACCAGGTGCACTATGTTGTCGGCCAGGTCGTGATCGCCAGATGAGATAAAGATCTTCTCGCCGCTGATGGCATAGGTGTCTTCGCCCACCGGCTTAGCCTTGGTGCGCAGCAGTGCCAGATCGGTGCCCGCATGGGCCTCTGTCAGGTTCATGGTGCCGGTCCATTCACCCGACACCAGCTTCTCGAGGTACTTGGCCTTGAGCGCGTCGCTGCCATGGGCATGGATAGCCGCATAGGCGCCGTGGGTTAAGCCCGGATACATGGCAAAGGCCATGTTGGTCGCCGTCTTCATCTCGGTGGCAAACACCCCGATACATTCGGGAAGACCCTGACCGCCATATTCTGGGTCGCTGGTGAGCGTCGCCCAGCCGTTATCCACATATTGCTGATAGGCGTCTTTAAAGCCTTCGGGGGTGCGCACCTGACCATCCACCAACCGGCAGCCCTGGGTATCGCCCTGGCTGTTGAGCGGCAGCATGATCTCTGTGGTGAAGTCGGCGACCCCTTGAAGAATGGCCTCAGTCAGCTCGGCGTCGATCTCATCGAATCCCTGAAGGTCATCGCGCCCATAGATGTTAAGTAGCTCGGAGAGAATAAACTGATAGTCGCGCAGTGGAGCTTGATAGATTGGCATTCCTTAATCCTTCTTTTGTCGAAACCCAAAACGAACAGGCGCTAGCCGGGACATTAGCGCTCGCTCAACTATAGTGCTCCGACCACTTTACCCAAATCTGTTCAAAAATACAGCCCTTAAACTCGGCTGTTTTATTTCAATCGTCAAAAAGCCTAAAAACAATCAAGGTCATACTACAGCTTAGCGCGAAAACTCTGTAAGCTAGGTCATCAGCTAAATGACCAGCCCGGCTTAACTCGTGAGGAGCATTTATGGGTTCTGTAACCGTAAAAAAACATCCCCAGGGACTCGAATATGTCGAGGTCGATACCGATCTCTGTCAGGCGCGCATCTTCATGCAAGGCGCCCAGATAGACAGGTTTCAGCCTAAGGGCCAAGCCCCGCTGCTCTGGGTGTCGAGCGCCGACGACTATCAGCCGGGTAGCGGCATCCGTGGCGGCATCCCTGTCTGCTGGCCCTGGTTTGGCATGCATGAAAACCCTCAGTGGCCGCAACACGGTTTTGCCCGTACCCGTCTATGGAATTTAGATTCGGTGCAGATGCTGGATCAGGTCGTGGAGCTCAGATTCAGCCTGACGGTAAGCGATGAAGACAGGCAGTACTGGGCGCATCCAAGCAGGGTCGAGCTCATCTTTACCTTAAGCGATAGCCTAAGCGTCAGCCTGGTCAACACCAACCTGGGGGATACCCCGTTCAATCTGACCCAGGCGCTGCACACCTACTTCCCTATCGAAGATATTCATCAGCTTAAGGCCAGCGGCTTTAGCGGCGCCCGCTATATCGAGTTTGGCGAAGGCCCCTTCGAGCAGGAGGGAGATGAGGTGCACTTTGATCGGGAAACCGACCGCGTCTATACCCAGCTTGGCGACTGCCAGCTACTGCATACCCCACAGGGGATCATAGAGGTGCGCCGTGATAACAGCCGATCGGCGGTGCTGTGGAATCCCTGGATAGAGAAATCTAAGCGTCTGTCGCGCTTTAACGATCAGGATTATCTCACCATGGTCTGCCTCGAGGCCGCCAATGTATTAGAAGATAGGGTCGAGCTGGCGCCGGGTGAGTCCCATACCCTGAGCACCCATATCCGCTGGCAACCTCAGGGCTAAACATGAGATTCTGGGCACCAGGTGAATAAGGAGCCCTCTTTAGCCCGGTAGACTAGCGATTCATCGACGCCGCTCTCTCCTATTGATCAAAGATTTTACTGGTGGTCATAGGTTTTACTGCATAGGTATTACTGCATAGGTTTTAGTGGATAGGTTTTACTGGCAAGAGCGCTAAAATGAAAAGGTTAGTTTCAATCATTGAGACCTCAGTAGGCAGAGCTAACAGCTAACGCTAAATAATCAGAGACAGGGACAGATGTCGCGACGCTTTTTTACCTCCCGCAGCATAAAATGGATAGCCGGCGCCATGGCGCTGTCCCTGCTGCTGTTGCTGCTGCTCCTTGTGCTAGCGGCGAGTCAACTGGAATACCTGGTTAAACGTCTCGCCAATCCCTATCTTGCTGATGCTGGCATCAGCATAGAAGCGCTGCGCTTAAGCTCCAGCGATCTGATGGCGCTTAAGCTGCCCATGGCGCAGCTTAAGGTCGATGGCAACCTGGTGAGACTCGACGATCTTCAGCTTACACTCGCCGAAGACTGGTTATCGGCGCCAATGGGTCTCACCCAGATAGACTCGCTTTCGGTGCGCCGCGCCGAGGTGTCACTGAGCCAGGACTATTTCGATAATTTAGGTCGTGAGCAAGAATCAGGCGCCAGCAGCGCCCTCAATCTGGGCGCCCTGCCGCAGATCGCCCTAGGCGAAGTCAGCTTCAACCTGTTAGGCAAACAAGCTAGCTCCTCAAAGACGCACCCCCTGGGCCTCAAGCTGGATTATCTTAACCTGGATAACCAGGGTCAGCTTACCGGCGCCCTCAGTTTCTATCAAGCGCCACTGCTGAGCCTAGCTGCTACACTCGAGAAGACCCGCTGGCGACTCGATAGCCGCCTCGAATTCGAGCCCCTTGGCCAGCTCATCGGCGAGCTCAGCATGCTTACCTCAGCCGGCCAAAGTGACCAAGAGCCAGACACTTCAGCAGCGAAACAGACATCTAATGTTTCAGAGGCGTCTGGCGTTTCAGAGGCGTCTGGCGTTTCAGAGGCGCCTGGCATTTCAGACATGCCTAGCCTTTCAAAGGCTCCGGCATTAGTCACGGCCCTGCATGATGTTAATAAGCGTTTAACCGAAATCTTTTCCCTAAGCGGCAGCCTCAGCTCCCGCGGCGAATTAGACCTTATCAAGGGCGAACTGCATTCAAGCCATGAATTTGATGGGCTCAAGATCCAGCTAAAACGGCTAGGTGGCCGGACGCTATCGCCAGAGCTAAGCATTACCGTGACGGGCCAGGCGCTAGCTAAACAAGAAAGCGCTTATCTGACTCAATCAAGTCATGCTCAATCCAACCAGGCTCAGTCCAGTCAGAGCACGATACTTGGACTGAATGGCCCCCTTAACGATCTGCATCTCACGCTGTCGCCAACTTTAGTCACCAGCAGCACATCGCTGGAGCAGCTTGGAGAACTGGCAGGTGAATCAGAGTCCATCGCCGCCCTGCTCACGGTACTTAAGGCCCAGTCTCATGATAAAAAGTCTCATGATAAGCAAGCACATGATAAGCAGGCGCCAGACAAGCGCTCAGCCGATGAACACACGACTAAGCTTTCTCTGGAGCTTGGCCAAAAGATGATTGGTGAAGATGTGCTCGATTTTTCGCTCCAAGATGTAAACTTACAGCTAGGAGCTCTCACCGCCAAGGTTGAAACTCAAGGCCTGGTGCTCGCAGCTAAGCTTAAAAAAGCCAGGCTCGAAAGGGCTAGGTTAGAAGAAACCAAGCTCGAAAACGGTCCTGAACCGAAGCCGACTTCGGCCTGGCAGCTCACCGGCAACTGGCAACTTGATGCAGCGCTTAAACAGCCGCTATGCCTAATCCTGCCACCCTATCCAGAGACAAGCAACGGTTATCAGGATCGGCCTAAGAATAAAACAGACATAGACAATCGCCTCACGCTTGCTAAAGCCAATCTACAGCTCGAAGGCGAGCTGGATGCCAGACAAGCAGATGCGACAGACGATTCGACAAATGATTCGCAAAAAAATAGCACTCTCAATCTAACCCTGGCGGGCGAGTTGGACCTAGCGCAACCCGAATTTAATCACAGAGACCTAAAGGTGGGCGCTAGCCAAATCACCACAGAAATTCCGGCGCCACTCAATCTCAGCCTCGAAAAGGGGCCAGAACTTAAGCTAAACCTCGATTGGCAAGGGCTAAAAGTTGCGATCGATGGGCATCATCTAAGCTGGCCTGCGATCCAGATGGCAAGCAAGGAGCCAAAAGCAGAGCAATTACAAGGTGATGTATGGCAAGGGCAAGCAGAAGCCCAGCTGACCAGCGAGCAGACTCGCACCACTTTTGGCGCCGGTCATTTTACCTTTAGCCCAGGCAGGCCGCTTCTGGTCGAGCTAGCGAGCTTTATGAGTGTCACTCACTCCCCTCATCTGACGCTGCCACAGGCCTCAATACCTGAGGTCTCATTGGCTAACACCTCAATAACAGACGCCTCAAAGACAGGCGCCTCAAAAACAGAGAGAACAGCAAAGCCGCTGGAGCGCGAACTTACCGCCAGTGAATTTGTACTCGAAACCGCGCAGCCACTGCGCCTCGATGCGCAAACATTGGTGATCCCGCCCGTCGGGTTAAAGGTTATTGCGCTGGCCACCAGCGAGCAAAAAGCCGTTCAGGGAAAGGGCCAAGAACAGGCTCAAGCTCAGGTGAAAACCACTCAAGTTAAAACCACTCGAGTCAACCTGGATGAGTTAAGCCTTGCCACCCAGACCATAACGCTAACGCCAAAAACTACCAAGGCTGAGAAAAATACAGGTACAGAAAGCGCCGCGGCGACGCTATCTCAGTCGACACTATCACAGTCGACGTTATCACTGTCACCAGAAGCCCTGTTAGCCTCCCCCTGGCAGGGTGAGGTGAACTACCAGCTGACCAATCTTAAGGTGAGCGAGGAGAGTGTTCGCCTCAATAAATTGCGCCGCAAGACGCTAATTAAACTCCCCAGCGCCAGCCTAAGTCAGTCGCTTCGTTGGCAAGGAGCCCTGCAATCAGGGGCCGCCCCAAGCACTAAGTCCTATTCAGAGCCTGTAGCTGAGTCATCAAAAAATTTGATCCAAGCTGAGCGCTTTGGCTTAAAAACGGATTCATCGCCAGGCTATGAGCTCGCGACCGAAGAGCGGTGGAACCTGGATGGCCTGCCGTTTTACAGCGAGCATCTTCTTGCGCTGACTCATTCACTTAAGCCAAGCCTGCTTACCGGAGAGTTCACACTAGCAAGTGATGCCAACGAGCTGATGAAGCGTTTATCTCGAATGCAGGGCGCAAGCCTAGAAAATCCCTTAATTGGCGATATCAATCTCACCAGCCAGCATAACCTCAAATGGCATGGCGATAAGATGGACTTTGCCTTTGCCTTGACCCCAGAGGTTAAGCTCAGCGAGGGTAGCTATAACGCCCTGCCGTTCGAGCAGGCAGAGTTTATTGGCCAATGCCAGTTAGATGGTGTCAAAGCGCCTCACTCTCAAACGGCAAAGCTTGCCTGTGAGCCGCTGTCACTCAAGGTCGCCGCCTTCAATCCAGGGGTGTTGATCACCGACATAAACGCCCACGCCAGGCTAGAGTTAGATCTGACCCAGGGAGAAACAGAAGCTGCACTCGGTGCTCAAACAGGTGCTGAATTGGCGCTCAGCGGCGCCGATGTCAAGCTCGATGCCAGGGCCAACACCTTGGGGGGCGAGATCTTACTGCCCATCTTTAACCTTAACCTCGGCGCCCCCTCCTCCGCCTATCTGGTACTGCAGGGGCTGGATCTCGAGCAGCTGCTCGCCGCCCAGCCCCAAACCGGCATCTATGCCGACGGCATCTTCGACGGCGTGCTGCCGGTGCAACTGGAGCATGGTCAGGTAAGCATCACCAATGGGCAGCTCGCGGCGCGCGCCCCCGGTGGCCTCATCAAGGTGGATGACAATCCGGCCGTGCTGCAGATGCGCCTGTCGCAGCCCTATCTCGATTTCGCCTTTTCGGCGCTGGAGGAGCTGCACTACACCCAGCTATCCAGCAGTTTCGACATGGCCCGCAACGGCGATGCCCTGCTAAAGGTTCAGGTGAAAGGCCGGGCCAAAGATATTGAACGTCCTATCCATTTAAACTACGCTCAGGAAGAAAATATGTTGCAGTTACTCAAGAGTTTACAAATCGGTGATAGACTGCAGACTGAAATCGAGCGGGCCATGGCCAACTAATTTCGCACAAGCATCGACATAAGAGTCATAGCCAGCGACAAATGCAAACGTTCAGCCTATGGTCATCTTAGGGATCTACACTAAGACCATAGCCAATAGAATTTTCAACCAGATTAAGGAAGCACTGTGAAGAAATTGCTAACCTTGCCGACGATAACCCTGAGCCTGGCTGCCCTGCTGCTCATGGGCGGCTGCACGCCAACGGTCAAGATAGAGCCACCTGAGAAGCCTATCGTTATCAACCTTAACGTTAAGATTGAACATGAGATCAAGATTAAGGTGGATAAAGAGCTCGATGAGCTGATCAACAACGATGAACTCTTCTAATCAAGGTATAAGGTGATCCCAATGAAAAGCAAAATACTCCTCCTCATGGCCGGACTTCTTCTCAGCCTCAATGCCTTCGCCATCTCGTTGCAAGACGCCAAGGCGCAAGGGTTAGTGGGCGAACAGGTCAACGGCTATCTAGGTGTGGTGGTCAGCAATAGTGAAGCCAGCGCCCTGGCCAAGTCGGTCAACGCCAAGCGTAAGGCGCACTACGAAAAGATCGCCCGCAAGAACCAGATCAGCGTAGATGATGTGGCCAAGCTAGCCGCCGAGAAGGCGATAGCGGCCACCGCCAAGGGCCATTACATTCAGACTCCCCAAGGAAAATGGGTCAAGAAATAAATGGTCAAAGAATAGATGGGGTAAAAATAGATGGGCAAAAAGTCGCCGTTGATAGTCCTGGCTGCTAGTTCCCCTCAATTTATGATGAGTGCCTAACCAATAAGCGACGCCTAATGCGTCGCTTATTGGTTTCTTTAACTCTCATTTATCTAACCGACTAACCACCTACTCTCACAGTGGCTCATTCAACTAAAAAAACTAGATGGCGTGAGCGCTTTGGGGTTTAACCACCAAGAGATCGCACTGGATCCTGTCGATCACCTGCTCCCCCACATGACCGCACATGTTGGAAAACATGCTGCCATTGCCGGTATCGCCGACGATCACCAGCTCAGAGTCCACCTCCTTGGCTAAGGACTCGATGGCATCTTCCGGCAGTGACTTGGCCAAATGAAGATGATGATTACTCACCGCCGCCCCTTTTGGCTGCAGGTGATAGCGGCTGGAATAACTGGACATCTGCTGCAGATGGTAGTTCTCATCATTGGCAGGGGCCAGCGCCTGATGGAAGGAGATGCTTGGCGTCTCACCATAGTAGCAATCGATAAGATGACAATCCCCCGCCAGCAGCAGAGAGAAATGCTCAGAGGTCTGCAGCACGGCGTCATTGAGCGCCCTATGGGTAACATCATCGGCGCAGGGCTCAACCAGGGAAAGAATGTGCCCGCCGGGTTGCCACAGATGGTCCTTAACCACCACCACGGGGCGGGAAGACTCGCGGATCAGCCGCACATCCAGCGGTTTGATGGTCAGCCAGTTCCATAGCTTATGGCGCGAGGCGGCCAAGATCACCGCATCCACCTTGAAGTCGTCGCAAAACTGCAGCACATCGTCGCTGCTATGACAGGCGATAGACGCCTTGGAGATAGAGAGCCCCGATTGGGCGGCCTGACTGATAAAGGCATTTAAGCAGCTCAGCTTACGCTCCTTGGTCAGGGGTTGGGTCTGCCCCTCGTTGCCATCGGCCTCGAAGGTGTCCACCAGACGATTGACGAAATGGCTGTGCTCTAACATCATCACTATGATTGCCGCGTGGGTTTTACTGGCCAGATACACGGCGCGGGAAACGGCCTTTAAACTGAAATCGTGTTCATCTACAACCACTAAAAGTCTCTGATAGCTATCCATAACTTTGCTCTCACCTAGGATTCGCACCTAATTGTAGCTCAAGCCAGAGGCGCCAAAATGGCGCTAGCCCTTTATTGGCGTGGGTTTGCGGCAACTTTATGATAATAGAAATGATTATTGTTAAGAACATTTTTAGCTAACCTAGCCCCAATGCAAACCTTTAGCTATTAGCTGAGCGCAAAATGGCTTTTTAACCATTAAAATCACCAGATTACATAGAATTTGATATATATTAAGCATAAAAAAGGCCACCCTAGGGCGGCCTTTTCAAACTGTATTAGCTAAACATTAGAAGTTTAACTTAGCCTTACCCTTGAGGCCGTCGTTATCCTCAACGGTCAGCTTCACCTTACTGGCGCGGTGACCCAAGCTGATGGCCACAGGGCCCGTCTGCTTGCCGCCATTGTTAAACTTCCACGACTGCGACACTATCTCACCGTCAGTGTCATAGCTTAGCGAGACAAACAGATGCATAAACCAGAGATCCAGATGCTCGATAACGGCAACAGGCTTTTGCTGCTTCACCTGTACCTTCACCACCTGAGTCACGCTATGGCTCAAACCATCGTTGTCGGTTACCGTCAGGGTCACTGGGTACTCACCGGCCTTGGCATAGCGATAGCTTAGCTGCTGGCCGCTGGCGGTCTCACCATTGCCAAGATCCCATTGATAATCGACAATCTCGCCATCTTCATCCGTGGCGCTGCTCACCAGGCTCAGGGTGCGGCCCTGCAGCTCATAGCTAAAGCTGGCAACTGGCGCTATGGTCTCACGCTCTAGTAGCAGGGAGATCACCACAGGGTCATGGTCCGAAGAGCGATAGGCATCGCTGCTGTAGAGGGACTCAATCTGACCGGCAGACTTAAACTCTTCGTTGTAGTCCAGCAGTCTTGGCTCGTCGGTATTGATATGCCACTCGGTCACATCGACAACCCTGTCGGCCAACTGGGTATTGGCCAGTGCATGATCCAGTTGCCCCGTCTCACCGGAGAAGACATAGGAGTATGCTCCCGACTTGCCCAGATGGTCGAACAGCTCGAGGTATCCTGCGCCACGTAGTGCATCGATTGGATCTTCTTTGGCATAGGCGTTCATGTCACCAATCACCAGGGTCGGCAGCTCACCATACTCGCTGGCCAGCCAAGCCCCCAGGGCGGTCGCCGCACGGGTACGAGTCAGGTTACAGTTACCCTGACCGTCGTTGAGATCTGGGTCGCCCAGACTGACACAATCACTGCCCTTAGACTTAAGATGGTTCACCGCCACCACAAGTTGTTGCTCTTCACCCAAGACCTCGAAGGCCTGGGTCAGACTCGGACGATTCTTACCATCGTTAAACAGCACCTCACCCTGCTCATCCAGCGGCGAGTTGGCGCTAGACAGCACCTTGGCCGCGCCCACGGGCGTGACGCGATCGCTACGATACAGCATGCCCACGGTAATGGCGTCAGTACCTATGGTTGGCGTTGGCGCCGAGATAAACTGGTATCTTGCCTCACCCACCGCCTGGTTCAGACCGCTAACCAGGTCATTGATGGCCGACTCAGTACCAAAGCCGTCGTTTTCTATCTCCATCAGGCCGAAGATATCGGCGTCTATGCTCACCATGGCACTGATGATCTTGGCGCGCTGACGGGCAAACTCGCTCGGCGTGTCGGCGCCGCGATCCGTCGGGAAGCCGCCGCCCAGGCCATCGCCGTTAAAGTAGTTCAGCACGTTGAAGCTGGCGACCTTGAGGTTACCGCCGGCGACCAGGGCTGGCTCGCTGCTTCTTGGGTTGGTCGCCACGAAATTAACCGTATCGATTGGCATCAGACGGTACTTGCCAAAACCATAGTGCATCACGGCGTGAAGCTCGGTAATTGAGTCGCCCACACGCACAGTATTATCGGCGCTCAGGCCAGGCGCTGGATAACGCACAGGATCTGGGTTTTGCGAGGTTAATCCATCGTCCAGCAGCACTGAGTCTAAGGCGTTGGCCTGACTCACCGCCAGCGCCTCGCTGCCAGGCTCGGCCACCTGAGTCCCGATGAAGTGACGCTTGCTTCCAAGCAGGATCTCGCCGTAGCGTCCCAGGTTATAGACCTCGTTCACCACCAAGTTCTGGGTAAAGTGTACGCGCATGCCTTCGACCGCTTCCAGGTCGCTGCTCTGGGCCAGTGGCAGGCTCACCTCGGCGGCGCTCGGCAACTCTTGAGCGCTGGCACACAAGGCGTGCTCGCTGACATTGGTCAGCTCGGTCAGGCCGTTGTACTCCTTGACCGTGGCGGTCAGACGCACGCGATCGCCCGCCTGATAACCCAGCGAACCACCGGTATAGACGAAGACCCCCTCTGAGGTGTTGATGTCAGCGTCAGCCTCAGCATCGGCCATCTGCAGGAACAGACCCTTGAGGCCAGCTTCCTGATTGCTGGTGACGATCGCCTCGACCGTTACACTTTGACCATTGAGCGGGCTGATATCGCCACTGCCCTGAACTTCTGAGATCTTGGTGGCCGGATCATGACAGACCAGGCTCTCTGGCGGCTCGGTAGGATCCGTCGGGTCGGTTGGATCTGTCGGTCCCTGACCGGCAAACTGGCCGAGATCGCTAAAATCATCCTGTGCATGCCCTGTCCAGGTGGCCAGGGTCACGGCATCATCGAGCTGAGTATCGGCGATCAGCTGGTTAGGATCCCGGCGCAGGGTGTTATTCTGGGTCGACAGATCGCCGCTGCCCCACTCTGACCCCGGATCTGTGCCCAACTGGCCAAGGCTGTCGATCACCTGGCCCTGCTTGCGCAGCACTAAGGTGTCGTCACCATTGAAGAAACTGGCGGTGCTTAGCTGGTCGGCGACCGCTAAGATCTCACCGGCGGCATCGTTGTCGGCCAGAACATAGGTCTTGCCGGCGGCCAGGCTACCGGTAAGGGCTATGGTAGAGCCGGCACTGGTGCTGCCGTTAAAGTAGAACTCGAGTTGATATTGACTTAAATCGATGGCGGCGCCGGTGGGATTGTAGAATTCGACGGCCTTGTTGTTGCTGCTGCCTTCTACATACTCTGAAATGATCAGATCGTCTGCGGCCTGGGCAAAGGTGGAGACACCACCAATCGCCAAGGCAAGCGCGCTTGCTTTGGTAAACATATTAACCCCTAAAATTATCCATTAACCTAGTGTTTAACTAGTGCTGTGCTAGACAGTATCCGAGTCTTATCGCTCAAATTACTGCGGTGCTGATCCTTCGACCAGCGCACACTATAAATCAGCTTAGTGACAAAGAGGTTACAAATTTTACATAAAGTTAATGCGTTGGCTGTTAAGCACAATTGACAGCTTAGAGGCGATTTTGCAGCACAATTCTCTTTTATCAGCGGCTCAATGAAGTCATTCAATAGAGGCTTACAGAGGTAGACGGATTTAGAAGCTGACGTGAAGAAGTACGAATAGGTATTTGAAATAAGGCTAAAAAGAGATGTTAGAAGCAAAAGCCAGACCCAAAGCTTAACGCCAGGGCCCGGCTAAAAACAAGCCAATACTTTAGATAGCTTATTGTTGAATGTACTGGTTGTTAAAAGTGCTTAGTTGTCCTGCCAGATCATCACCTTGGCCGGCTCGCCGCCCTTGCGGGTCGCGCGGTACATGCCTTCGGTGTTAAATGGGGTGGCGATGTTGCCGCGCTGATCGATAGCGATCACCCCGCCGGTACCACCTGCGGTGATCAGGCGCTGATTGATCACCTCATCCGCCGCCTGCAGAATCGATTTTTGCTGATACTTCACCTTGGCGCAGATATCCCCCGCCACATGGTAACGAATGAAATACTCACCATGGCCGGTGGCCGATACGGCGCACACCTGGTTTTCGGCGTAGGTGCCGGCGCCGATCACCGGCGAATCGCCAATACGGCCAAAACGCTTGACCGTCATGCCGCCGGTCGAGGTGCCGGCAGCCAGGTTGCCTTGCTTATCCAGGGCCACGGCGCCCACGGTACCAAACTTGTAATCCAGATCCAGATAGTTAACCGAGGCCTGATAGTCTGGCTTGCCCGCCTCCTTGCTCTCGGCCGCCTTCAGCTTGGCCTTAGCATCGATAAGCTGCTGATAGCGGCTGTCGGTATCAAAATAGGTCACAGGAACCAGGCTAAAGTCCTGGCTCAGGGCAAACTCCTCCGCCCCCTGACCCGATAGCATCACGTGGGGCGACTTGTCCATCACGGCGCGCGCAAGGTTAATAGGGTTCTTGATATGCTTCACCCCGGCCACGGCGCCGGCATTGAGGCTGCGGCCATCCATGATGGAGGCGTCCATCTCATGGGTGCCGTCATAGGTGTAAACCGCGCCTTTCCCCGCATTAAACAGCGGACTGTCTTCGAGAATATTGATGGCAGTGGTCACCGCCGTCAGGCTATCGCCCCCCTTCTCCAGCACCTTATAGCCGGCGTCCACCGCCTCTTTTAACTTGTCGCGGTAGGCTTGCTGCTGGGCCTCGGTCAGATTGGCCTTAGAGATAGTGCCGGCGCCGCCATGGATGGCGATGGAAAATGGCTGGGTTTCGGCCACAGAGCTAGTGCTGATCAACAGGCCCATCAGGCCGGCCAGTAGGGAGGGGGTAATAGTGCTTCTCACGGTAGGCTTCCT
Source organism: Shewanella alkalitolerans (assembly GCF_019457575.1). Classification (NCBI taxonomy): domain Bacteria; kingdom Pseudomonadati; phylum Pseudomonadota; class Gammaproteobacteria; order Alteromonadales; family Shewanellaceae; genus Shewanella; species Shewanella alkalitolerans. The sequence goes on from NZ_CP080422.1 coordinate 2,496,309, forward strand.
CGTTATTGTTTGCCTTCTTTGTACCGATTTTCATCATTAATTACAATCACCATCTTGCTTGGCCTCTATAATCTGCGACAATAAACAGCAACAAACTTTTCAACTAGATAGAGCCTTTTTCTTGCGGATCTTTGCGACCTTATCCCGGCTATCGATACTCGCCCTACTCAGCCTCAGCGTGGGTATCTCCCCCGTCTGGGCAAACGACTGGTTGAAGGTAGAGGTCGACGGCGCGAATGAGTCGCTTAAACGCAACATCACGGCCCACCTCGGCGCCCTGCCAGGCTCAGAGGTGCAGCGCCGTGCCTATATCTTCAACGCCGAAGAGAACATAGAGGCCGCGCTACACTCCCTTGGCTACTACAAGGGCAAGATAGACCAGCAGCTGGAGAGCCCGGAATCCGGCCCTTGGACGCTCCGCCTCACCGTCACCCCGGGCGCCCCGACGGTGATCCAGTGGATAGATATTCAGCTCTCTGGCGAGATCCTCGATGATGAGGTGATCAACGCCTGGCTCAGGCAGATAAAGGTTAAACCCGGCGATGTGCTCAATCATGGCGAATATGAGGCGATCAAGTCGCAGCTGCTCACCTACGCCCTGGCCAGAGGCTACTTCGAAGGCAAATATCTGACCAATAAGATAGTGGTCAACCGGGATCTGGACAGCGCGCAGATCAGCCTGCACTACGACTCGGGCCCGCGCTATCGCATCGGCGAGGTAAGCTTCAATGGTCACGACCTGGTGCCTGGGTTTCTCGACAAGCTGATCCCTTTTGAGCCAGATTCTCACTACAGCACGGGTAAAATAGGCGCCCTCAATCGTGAGTTGGTGGATACCGGCTACTTCACCAATATCAAGGTGCTGCCGCAGCTGGACAAGATGCAGGATGACAGGGTGCCCATTCGGGTAGAGGTAACGCCTAAACCCAGCCACTCCATCGAGCTAGGTCTGGGCGCCGACATAGGCAACTCCATCGACAATAACATAGAGCCGAGAGTCAGGGTCACCTGGCGCACGCCACAGATCAATCGCTATGGCCACTCCCAGGAGACCAGCCTGGAATGGTCGCCGGATAGGCCTAAGTTTCTGACCACCTATACCATTCCCCTCACCCATCCGTTGGACGATCAGCTCAAGCTACGCCTTGGCCTGCTCAGGGACAAATATGGGGTGACTCAGATCTACGACCCCGATAAGCGCGACTATCGCAACACGGGTGAGCTGGAGTCGGTCAAGAAACTCGTGGGTGTCGTTAGGCAAAAACGCCTGCACAATCAATGGCTGTTTACCTATTCGTTAGATGCCATTAACGAAGAGTATACCCAGTCGGATATCAAGTATAATCCCGATATCTTGCTGCTCGGCACCAGCCTCTCCAAGACCAACAGGGGCGATAAGAGCCTGGATCCCAAGTCGGGCTTCTTCCAGTATTACAGCCTGGAGCATGCCGACCCGAGTCTTGGCTCAGATCTGCGTCTGACCCGGCTACAGGCCAAGTTTAAGTGGATAGACACCTTCTTCGACAAGCACAGGTTTGTCTCCAGGCTGGATCTGGGCGCCAACTTGGTGGGCGAAGAGGATCTGCCCATGGTGCCCCCTTCGCTGCGCTACTTTGCCGGCGGCGATCAGAGCATCCGCGGCTATAGCTACCAGGAGCTAGGCCCCTATATCGAATATACCAACAGCCAAGATCAGCTGGCCCGCATGGTAGTGGGTGGCCGCTACCTGATGGTCGGCAGCCTGGAGTATCAGTACTACCTCACCCCCACCTGGCGCCTAGCCACCTTCGTCGATGCCGGTAACGCCTTCGACAATCAACAGTTCGAGCCTATCGTTTCTGTGGGCGGCGGTGTCCACTGGATCTCCCCTATCGGCCCCATCAAGCTCGACCTGGGTGTCGGCCTGAAAGAGACTGAGACAGTTGATCGCAGTTGGCGCATCCATATCACCATGGGGGCCGAGCTATGATAGAGCGGCCAGATGGAATCGACCAAGGCCAGATGACGCAGGAACAGCTGCTATCGTCGCAGAGCGGCAAAGCGCCGCCGAGATCTTTGCTATACCGCCTGCTCTGCTGGCTGCGTAACCTGGTTAGGGTGCTGCTCTATCTGCCACTGGCCCTGCTCATCCTGCTGGCCATCTTGATAGGCACCCCTTTTGGCAGTCGCATCGCGGTCAACCTCGCCGATCTCTTGGTGCCGGACTTAAGCCTGAGCTATGGCGGCGGTACCCTCAATGGCCAGCTGCAACTGGAACACGCCAAATGGCAGATGACGGGCATAAAGGTCGAAACACAAGGGCTTAGCCTCAACTGGCGCCCCCTGTGTCTGCTGCAGCGCCAGGTGTGTGTCGACTCGCTAGGCGCCGATGCGGTGCGGGTCGATATCGACACAGACGAGCTCACCTCAACATCGCCAGACGCTCCTCTCGAGGAGACAGCTCCGACTGACGAAACAAGCGAGCATGGTCCGCTCACCCTGCCTATCGGCATCATACTCAATCAGAGCGATCTCAATCAGATTAGGGTGCGGGTCAATGAGATGCAGTTTAACGCCGAGCAGCTCGCGGCCAAGGCCAGCTGGTTAGAGACAGGCCTGAGGGTCAATCGGCTCGACAGCAGCGGACTCTTGGTCTCGATTCCCCTTGGGCAGAGCGAAGATGGCGCGCAGCAAAATCAAACTAATAGCCAAATGCAGGCTCAAAATCAGGTAAAAACTGACCAGCAAGAAACGAAGGCGAGTTGGCCCTTGAGTCAGCTACCCAAGGTCGAGATCCCCATGCCCATCTTCGTCGATGGCGCGCATCTGGTTGACAGCGAACTCAGGCTCGGCGAGCGCATAGACAAATTTTCCGCTATCGATCTTGCCGGCAGTTACCTTGGCTATAAGATCACCGTCGATAGCCTGGCCTTCAGTCATGACTATGGTAAGGCGCGCCTCGATGGCGAGATGAGCCTGACTCAAGACTATCCCATGGCGCTGCATCTCGAGGCGGATCTCACTGCCAACAAGGTCAGCGAGCTGCCGGAACTCAAGCACCAGCGACTGAACGCCGAGATCAACGGCGGTTTCTCGGCCCTTGCCGTCAAGCTTAAGGGCGAGGGTCACCTCGAGCTGGATCTCGACGCCAAAGGGAATCTGAGCACGCCTGCGATGCCCTACGAGATGACGCTTTCCAGCCCGCACCTGATGTGGCCACTTGCCCAGGCGCAATATGAGGCCAAGGCATTGACCCTGGAGTCCAGCGGCAACCTAGCGTCCCAAAATCTCAAACTGACGGGAGAGCTTAAGACCCCTTATCACCCCTGGTTAAGCCTGAACACCCAGTTGACCCATCAGGACCAAAACGTCGAGGTGGCGGTGCTTACCGTCGACAGCGAGATGGGCAAGCTGGATCTTAAAGGCAAGCTGGGTTACGGCGAGGCAATTAGCTGGCAGCTCGAGGCCGACACCCAAGACCTAGATCTTGCCCAGCTGGATGTGATGCCAGACAAGCCCCTGCCCGAAACTCAGATTAGCGGCAGCCTGCATAGTCAGGGACGCTTCAGCGACAAGCAGTGGTCAGTAGGCATCAGCCAGGCAGATCTCGAAGGCCAGGTGGATCAATATCCCCTGAGACTTCAGGGGGATATATCCCTGAACGATAAGTTCCAGCTTAACGCCGAGCATCTACAGCTCGACGCCCTTGAGTCACAGCTCACCCTCTCCGGACGAGTAGATGAGGCCTGGGCGCTGGACGGACAGCTAAGCGTGCCCGCCCTGAGCCTATGGGATCCGAGCGCCAGCGGCGCCATCAAGGCGGTGATCAACGTCTCGGGCGATGACGAGCACCCGGAAGTGGCCATCAACGCCGACACCATAGAGTTTAAGTACGCCGATATCACGGTAGATAAGGCTAAGCTTATCGCCTTCTATCGCCCCCAGGATGCGCACCAATTTGCCCTGTCGCTAAAATCTTCGGGCATCAAGGGGCTAGGCATGGCGCTGAGCGACCTCACCTTGGGCTTCAAGGGGGATATCGCCAAACAGAAACTGGGCCTGCAGACCTATGGTGACCTGCAGCTCAACACCTCTATCGCCTCGACCTTCGACGAGAAAACCCAGCGCTTCGACGCCAAGATAAAGCGCATTAGCTTCAATTCTCGCCTCGGCGCCATGGCGCTGGATGAACCCTTTGACCTCTATTGGGACAACAAGCACGCCAAGGGCGAGATCTCTCCCTTCTGTTGGCGCCATGACGCCGCCAGCCTGTGCCTCACCGACACAGCAGAACTTGGCGACAAGGGCGATACCCGATTGCAATTTGCCGGCGATCTCGGCGCCCTGCTGGCACCCGTGCTGCCGGAAAACCTTAAATGGAAGGGGCCGACTCAGCTCGATGGCGAGCTGCAATGGGCCAAGGGCGCCAAGCCCACGGGCCAGCTGACACTGGCCATGGCGCCGGGACAGTTTGATCTCACGACCACCAAGCGTCATATCGAAGCCCAGTACCATTACCTCAACCTCACGGCCCGCCTGGATGAGCTGCAACTGGCCATAGACACTCAGTTGGAATCTGAGCGTTTTGCCAAGATAGACAGTCAGCTCACCATAAGTACCGATCCCGAACACAGGCTGAGCGGCAAGATAGATCTCAAAGATATCGACCTGCATGCCCTGGCCGACTTTACGCCCCAGCTTGAGGTGCTCGACGGTAAGGTCTCCAGCGCCATCATCTTGGGCGGTACGCTGAATGAACCTGATCTCAGCGGCACGGTAGATCTCATCGACGGCCAACTAGCGGCCGCCGCCAACCCGACCCTCTTGGATAACATCAAGCTCAAGCTTACCCTGCTGGGGCAGACGGGCCAGGTGAAGGGTCAGTGGACCATGGGCGATGGCAAGGCCAAGGTAGATGGCGTGATTGGCTGGCAAGAGGGACTCAAGGGGGATCTTAACTTTAGCGGCGACAAGCTGGCGATCATTCAGCCCCCACTGGCGATACTGGATGTGTCACCGGATCTCGACATCAGCTTTAGCGATAAGCACCTGGATATTCGCGGTAAGCTGGATGTGCCCTCGGGCCATATCAAGATCGTCCAGCTGCCCGAGGGCGGCGTGGCCGAGTCCAGCGATGTGGTGTTCAACGACAGCCTGGCCAGCCAAGCCCAAGTAAAAGATCCCATCGCCGTCACCAGCCAGATAGCGGTCAAGGTAGGCGACAAGCTCACCATAGACGGCATGGGGCTGCGAGGCATGCTGGTGGGTACCCTGGAGCTGCGCCAGGCCGCCTTTAAGCCGCCACTACTCTATGGCGACATCAAGGTGGTTAACGGTAACTACAAATTTATGGGCCAGACACTGTCGATCAAGGCGGGCGAAGTGCAATTTATCGGCCCCATGGCGGTGCCTAACCTGAATATCGAGGCGATCCGCGAGATCAAGGATGAAGATGTGGTCGCCGGGGTGCGCATTACCGGCACGCCGCTAAAACCTGTGGTCACCCTCTTCTCCAATCCCGCCAAGGAGCAGGCGGAGATCCTCTCCTACATCATCAAGGGCACAGGGCTGAATAACTCAAGCTCAGATCAGAACAATGCCCTGATGATGGGCGCCGCCCTCACCCTGGGCAATCAGCTGGGGGATAACGCCTTTAGCAATCTTGGCAGCTCAGCCTCCGGCATCATAGAGAAGTTCGGCATCTCCAACGTGCAGTTCGACGCCAACGACGAAGGCAAGGTCGCCATCAGTGGCTTTATCGGCGAAGATCTCATGGTCAAATATGGCGTCGGGGTGTTCAACCCAGGCTATGAGATGACGGTGCGCTACTACCTGATGTCCCAGCTCTATCTGGAGAGCGTCTCGGGCACCATCTCCAAGACCCTGGATATCTACTACAACTTCGATATCGATTAGTGCCGCGAGAAACTATCAGATAAAAAGACGCCATAAAAAAAGCCGCTTCAATGAGCGGCTTTTTTATCATACGGTTTTGCGACTGGCGCTTAAGCCTTGCTCGCTTCGGCCGACTGCATCAGGTTGGCCTTATAACGCTGCCACACCTTACCGCTGTTGATGCCGTAGCTACGCATCAATACAGGCACGTCGTTGTGGTTGTGATCTTTGGCCAGGGCTTCGAGCGCCTGGTAGAAGTCCAGCGCCAGCTCGCGCGCCTTCTCGATGGCAAAGTACTCTTCACCCACACGGCTATAGAGGCCCTTGAAGCCGTTGAGGATCAACACATAAAGCGGGTTACCCGAATGGTACGCCAGGGTGTGATGCAGTTGGTAATCAAACTCGATGAAGGCCTTGGCATCGTCTTTCAGCGTGGCCAGTGGCGCTAACGCCTCAAGCACCTTGTCTGGGTTGTAACGCACGGCGCCCTTAAAATAGATGGCGCTGATGTTGGTGCGGGCAGATAAAAGCTGCTCTAGCAGCACAGGTTCACCGGCTGGGTTAAGATCGGCGATGGTTTCCAGCACGTTCAGACCCGAGGTTTCCCAGATATCGTTAACTCGTGTCGGCTTACCGTGTTGAATGGTCAACCAGCCGTCACGGGCCAGGCGCTGCAGCACTTCACGCAGCGTCGTACGTGTCACGCCAATCAGTTCAGACAGTTCTCGCTCGGCAGGTAGAATGGAACCGGGTGGAAACTTTCCCTCCCAAATCGAACGAACAATATACTTTTCGGCAAAGCTCGCAGGACCTTTCGCTTCAATAATATCTTTGTCTTTAGGCGCTACAGGTACTTGGGGGACAGTTGTCATCAGGCCACTATTCCAATTTATTCAAAGTTATCTTGGGAACTGATCATACCAGAGCGGTAAAAAATGGAAACCTAATCCGTAACATTACTGGATAAGATCAAGGACTCAGATCTCATTAATGAGCAAAATACACACCACATCAACAAGCTTGTGATATAGATTGCAGTTAATGTCTGTTTTTGGGCAATGGGGACCATAAAGGTATTAAATTCTACATATCATTAGGATACACTGAATTGAACAGCGGACAGTTCGTTAACTTTCTGTCAAAAAATAATTATATAGATGAGAGGATGCCATGCCTGTGACCATGAGTCAGGCGTTTATTGACAATTTCTTAGGAAATTCTCCTAAGTGGTTCAAAATCGCAATTTTATCATTCTTAGTGATCAACCCGATCGTCTTCTACCTCAACCCATTCGTCGCCGGATGGTTACTGGTAGTCGAGTTCATCTTCACGCTGGCAATGGCGCTGAAATGTTATCCCCTACAACCCGGTGGTCTGCTGGCCATCGAAGCCGTCATCATAGGCATGACATCGCCCAGTCAGGTGCTGCATGAGATAGAAGCCAACCTGGAAGTACTGCTGCTATTGATCTTCATGGTGGCCGGCATCTACTTCATGAAACAGCTGCTGCTGTTCGTGTTCACCAAGATGATCACCAAGATCCGCTCTAAGGTCGTGGTCTCCTTGATGTTCTGTATCGCCTCGGCCTTCCTGTCTGCCTTCCTCGATGCGCTGACGGTAATCGCCGTGATCATCGCCGTAGCAGTGGGTTTCTACTCCATCTACCACAAGGTAGCCTCTGGCAAAAGTTTTACCGACGATCACGACCACACCTCAGATAGTCACGGTGAAGGGCATTCCCTGTGTGAAGATGAGCTGGAGGCGTTTCGTGGCTTCCTGCGTAACCTGCTGATGCATGCCGGTATTGGTACCGCATTGGGTGGCGTGTGCACCATGGTGGGTGAGCCGCAAAACCTGATCATCGCCGCCCAGGCCAACTGGCAGTTCGGCGAATTTGCCCTGCGCATGGGCCCGGTCACAGTGCCAGTGTTCATCTCGGGTATCGCGACCTGTTTCCTGGTGGAGAAGTTTAAGTGGTTTGGCTATGGCCAACAGCTACCAGAAGCGGTACACAAAATTCTATCCGATTACGCCTCTTATGAAGATGCGCACCGCACCAAGCATGACAAGATCAAGCTGGTTATCCAGGCGTTTGTGGGTGTATGGCTGATCGTCGGCCTGGCCTTCCACCTGGCCTCTGTGGGTCTGATCGGTCTGTCGGTTATCATCCTGACCACCGCCTTTAACGGCGTCACCAACGAGCACGCCCTGGGCAAGGCCTTCGAAGAGGCACTGCCCTTCACCGCGCTGCTGGCAGTCTTCTTCGCCATCGTAGGCGTGATTATCGACCAGCAGCTGTTCGCCCCAGTGATCCAGTGGGCACTGAGCTACGAGGGTAACACTCAGCTGGTGATCTTCTATATCGCCAACGGCCTGCTCTCTATGGTGAGTGATAACGTGTTCGTGGGTACCGTCTATATCAACGAGGTGAAAGCTGCGCTGTTAGATGGCCAGATCACCCGCGACCAATTCGACCTGCTGGCGGTTGCCATCAACACGGGTACCAACCTGCCATCTGTGGCGACCCCTAACGGTCAGGCGGCCTTCCTGTTCCTGCTGACCTCGGCGATTGCTCCATTGATCAGACTCTCCTACGGCCGCATGGTGTGGATGGCGCTGCCCTACACTATCGTCTTGTCTATCGTGGGCATCCTGGCCATCGAGACAGGATTCCTGGGCGAGATGACCCAATACTTCTACGATTCCCATATGCTGATCCACCACTCGGTGGCGGAAGCGGCCAAGGGCGCAGTTACCGGACACTAATTTGTTGATTGACTGAACTTATCTAGTTTCGTAAAGTCTTAAAAACGCCTCTAGCAGTTAGAGGCGTTTTTTTATAGGAGAATATCGTTGAGTGCTCTGACCCGATTTGCACAGTCTCGTTTAGCCTGGACCCTACTGCTACTGACCGCCGTAGGCCTGGAAGCTTGTGCCCTCTTCTTTCAACACGTGATGAAACTCGACCCCTGCGTCATGTGTATCTATCAGCGCTTAGCGGTACTCGGCGTACTCACCGCCGGCCTCATCGGCGTGGTTGGCCATCAATTCCGCCTGCTGCGTTTCCTCGGTGTACTCCTTTGGGGCGTTAGCGCCGCCTGGGGCCTCAAGCTGGCACTTGAACTGGTCGAGATGCAGACCAACCCATCGCCCTTCTCCACCTGCTCCTTCCTGCCGGAATTTCCAGAATGGATGCCGCTACACGAATGGTTCCCGTCAGTCTTCCTGCCCACCGGCATGTGCACCGACATCCCATGGGAGATGTTTGGCATCACAATGTCACAGTGGATGGTTGTGGCCTTCAGCACTTACCTGATTGCCCTGGTGGTGTTTATTGTTCCGGCGTTAATGCCGACTAAGAAAGCCTAATTGCGTTTAGGTTAGCGCTTATAAGAAACGCCCTTAATGGGCGTTTTTTTGTGGCTAGCTATCGCCTAGCCACGTGTGTCGCTTGGTGACATACCAAACTTGAGTTCGCTTAAAGTTCGCTTAAGTAACACCAAGCTTTACGGCTACCTACCAAGAATCTTTTAATTCGCACCTTAGCTGCAACCTAACGCCTGCCCGGCGGGGGTTTTGCAGATACACCTGTGAGACGCCGTGAATAAATCCCTTTAGGCTCTGCCGAAACATCCCTGTTTCGGAAGCTCACCGGCGTATCTGCACCGGATGTCTAACGTCTCTTCGATTTAACGATATTGATGGCGAGGAGAAGATTGAAAAGGAATTAAGAGCTTCAATCCCCTGCTTAGGAATGAGGAACTGTGGTGCGCAAATAATATTGACTAAACACCATTGTCACTGATTAGTTGCCATATGCTTGATATGCCCTTGAAGAAGCAACTAAAGCCTCATCTAAAATCGAAACATACCAATTTTCTGATTTTCTGTTTTCGTAATAGACCCTGACAATTTTTCTGGCATGTTGTTCAATAGTGAGATCGCCAACAGCCAGAGTATTAGCAATTTCATTGACAATATCTACTCCAAATTCTCTTTTTAAAGCTTCCCTATATTGCTGATAGGTCATTGGAAATTGTGCTATTAACCTTGGTTCAATTTTGCAAAGTTCATCAGCTTTAATCAAAGAACCAATGATCTCTGACGGCTCTGGCTTTCTTATAGATTTAATTTTTTCAATTAGTCCTTTAAGCACAATACACTCCTTTGCCAACTAACGCCGTTTGAAAGTGGCCAATCACAGTTAGCTATAATGTGTGAGGAACGAACAACAGCCAACTGTAATTTGTCCGATTTAAAAATCATTATTATAGTGAATTACACCTCAAAATACACAGCAATGGGATCAATGACGACTTCATTTTCTTGCTTACCTGAAATAGAATATTCAATATTAGTTAAATGATCAACAAGATTTAAAAGCGCAGCCTTCATATTTGAATAATCTTTGCCTTCTTCATCCAATTCCACTTCATCACCTGAAAAAGCTTGAGATATTATTCCAAAGACAACAACTTCTTTTTCAGTTTTTCGAGAATACTTTTTAACCAATATATCCTCACTCTCCCTCAAAAAATCACGTTTTAAACATGAGGTAAAAAGTGACTCACCGAAAGACTGAGTAATTTCAAATTGATCTGAAAAGCCATATTTAGTTAATAACCCTAAGTTATCTAAAAACTTTTGATCTTGATAAAGGTTGCCCTCTTTAGCTAATGTTTTGAGGTTAGTTAGTCTTTTATGCTCAGCTTCGAGTTGGGATTTTTTATTCCTATCTTGTGTTTGCTGCTTCAACAATGCAAGCTCGGCATTTAGTTCGTTAATTCGGCTAAATGCCCCCATATGTGCTAGCGCTTCACCAATCGTATTAAACTCAGAAAATAACTCAGTTATTTTATTCACATCATTAAATGTTGATTTAGCCTTTATTTTTATAAAAGAAAAGTCAGTAATGGATGCTTTAAGCTCTTCTAAAGAAAGAGCTGAACTTGTTAGCTCTAAAACACGACCTTGCTCCATTAAGTGGTTTTCAAATAATGTAAATGAGTAGTCATGAAAGAACTTTTTTTCCGTTGCCTTACTACTTGAAATAATTACATCAGCTAAAACCTTACCACTGCCTACTGGACCTTTTTGAGTTTCGCTTTCTTGACTGTCTGAAGTATTTTCATTTAAAACATATTCAGTAATTCCTTCAAATATTTGAGATGATAACGAATACATTTTGTCTTCATCTAAGTATATAAAATTTTTTATCATTCGTTGCGCTTCCTTGACTTGTATTCTTCGTAAAATTTGTTTCTTGTATTAATGAATGACCAAACAACAGTCGAAACACCAACAACGCCTATAACCAAAGTCAATGAGACGATAATTGTAGTAGCCATTATGCTATCTCCTCATTAGCTGCAATTTTAGAAATTCTATGGAATACAGAAAAACTGATTAAAAACGAAATCACAGCTAAACCTACAGCGCAATATTTTATTGCTTCAATATCTATAAAACTTGGAATTCCCTCACTTATCATTATCAATGCAAATAAAACGCTATAAAAAGCAATGAATGCTATAGAAGTACCATTTTGAACAGTTTTCCACGATTTTTCATCATCAGTTAGATGCTCAATTTCATTGATATTGGAAATATGTAAAATTAAACCAAAAGCAATAAAGTCTGATGCCATTATTAAACTGACCACTCCGGACTCAGTTACACACCAAACAAATATCCTCGAAAAGATAGGAATTAACCCCACTAAAACAGTGTAAATCAGCCATTTTATTTTTTTATTTTCCATGTTTAATGCTACTCCACGCAAGAATGTACCCTATAACACTTGACTCTGAGATATCATTAAGCGAAGCGCAGTCCCTATCAGCCATTTGTTTTGCACTAATCGAACGCCTTTTTAATTTCTACTATAGCTTCGTCAGCCACTTTAACCAAATCATAAAAATCAATTTCTCTAGAATCATGATATGAACGCCTCTTTATATTTCTAAGCCCAAAGTCAGCGTCAGCCTGCATCCAATACACGTCTTTTGAATGTTCAGGATGAATGACCGAAGCAGCATATTTCCCCGCTTCACCATCCAAGTTAACATGATGAAATATCGCACAAAAATCAACTAGCTTTTTGTCTTTTGTGGCAATCCATGTGTCTTGTTTAACACCACCAACACCATTGTGATCGATAATATTAGCTGCCTGCAATAGATGAATATCACAAGCACCGTTGAAGGCGATACTCATAACTTCAGATGAATTTTTAGGTAATTTTTCATCACTTGTTTTAAGAAAGTTATTTCTAATCTTCCTTCTTAACTCTATGGTATCTCTACAGTCTGCAGGAGGCTCAGCAAAGCAGTATTTTGCTACTTCAATTTCAGCAGCACTCAGAATATCAACTTTACTTTCAAGCTTATCTAAGAAACATTTAAACTTATCTATCGGTTTTCCTTTATATTTATTGTCAATTAAATTCAAGTACAGAATACATGCAAACGAGATAGCTAGAACAGACTTAGATTCAAGCGAAAGGTCATTATACCCATAATTTTCCTTTTTCCCTTTATACTCTGAATATATGCAATTAGGAGTATCCACAAATCCTGGCAGGTGTTCAGAACAAAATAACTCGTACTTTTCTCTTGACTGTTGTGCTAGCTCTGGTGGCATTTCATTCAGAGCTAATCCTGGAGATATACATACACTTTTAGGTGGACATCTTTGCAAAAGTTTAATTAGATTATGTAATCCTTGCTTTTTTACTGACGCCCATTTATTTCCATTGTTTACAACCCTCTCCATACTAATAAGGATATTTGTATCCAAAGTGATAGTCGTTTCAATACCTTGTGATATGTTTTTTGAAATCAAGACTGGATCAAGTTTAATCTCTCTATCAAAAGGTCTGCTTGGCTTAATAAATAATGTTCGCTTTTCCATGATCCTTGATTCCTGAATAAATGGGTTCAGAGTTAACTTTTGAGGGGTTTGATTGGCATATGTTGGTTGGCTTTTTCATTCCCTGAATGGCGTGGTCGATGTTTGGTTCGAGTTGGCCTAGCTCTGTCCTTGATTGGTGATACTTTAATCTATCTTGTTGCTGAGATTCAACATCTCATTTCACACTTTCGTGGAATTTTTCTTTAGGAATAATAACTTGTATCTACTAGCAATCAGAAAGGCTAAATCGAAGAAACGTTAGATACCGAGTGTAGATGCATCTGCGGACGTCGATGGCAGGGATGCCATCGTCGAGCCTCCAAGGATGACTCCCTTTAAAGCAAAGAGTCGGCGTGTAGCAGATGTATCTGCACATAAGCCTGCCGGAGGCAATTGATCCACCATGAAGAGATGATTCTAGGCGCCCTTGCAAATACAAAACGTCGCTAGACGCTCGGCCCAAACATCATCCGATACCAGCAAGGTTAAATCGAAGAGACAATTAACTTGGTGCAGGTGCGGCTGAGGCCTTCGACAGCAGGGATGCTGTCGTAGAGCGCCCAAGGAAGGGTTTACAGCGTGCCGCAGCAGCACCTGCACGAAGAGCCTGCCGCAGGCAATAAGTAACATTGATGACTAACGCTACTGCAAAGTGATTGAAATCAAAAAGACTAAAACCACTTTTCACTAGTTAAGTGAAGAACTAGTCGCAATCTTTGAGCGGCCACAGAACTATATGGTCCTCAAGGTACCTAACCTTGTTCTCATTCACTATCTTGTTGCGGGTCGACATCCCCAGTTCATGCATCTTGGTCTTGTCGCCGGTTAACAGCGGGTGCCAACTGGGGAGGTCCCGGCCCTTATACAGGCGGCGGTAGGCGCAGCTGTCTGGCAGCCAGGTGAGTTCGGCGATGTTATCTACCGTCACCTTAGTGCAGCTGGGGACGAAGGTAAAACGCTGCTCATAGTGCATGCAATTACACGCCTTTGCATCGAGCAGCTTACAGGCGGCGTTGGTGTAGTAGAGCTCATCGGTTTCATCGTCGATGATCTTATTGAGGCAACACTTACCACAGCCATCGCACAGCGATTCCCATTCCTGGGCACTCAACTCTGCGAGGGTTTTCTCTTTCCAAAACGACATCTTTACAATTCTTTCAAGGGCCAACTCTTATAAAAACCATATATTTCAATGATCAAAAGTTGACGGAGTGCTTAGGCGCCAAGCCAGCTCAAACCGGCTCGGCGTCTCGAGTAGCCTATTTTATCTCAGGATACTTAATTCTTTCCGACAGGTAGGTCACAGCCAGGGTCAGATGATCCGACGCCTGTGTCTGTCTCAGTACCCGGTAGTTGTCATACACCAGATAGCTGCGACCACCCTCGCCATCGGGCCTAATCAGCGACACCTGCATATCTTTGCGTGATGGCAGGTCACTGCCATTGAAGCGCCTAACCCCCAGAGCCTGCCACTGATCAAAGCCTTTGTGTACCTCGAGCCCCACCAGATCCTTGGGCAGTTCGCTAGGGGATTTCACCTGGCGTCCCCAGGTGCCATCATAGTCCCAGCCAAGCTGCTTGAGATAATTTGCCGTGGTGGCGAAGGCATCGGCGAGATTCTGCCAGATGTCCACCTTACCGTCGCCATTACCATCTTTGCCGTATTTGGCCAGTTGCTTGGGGGTAAAGTGGGGGTAGCCCATCAGGCCGGAGGCATCGCTCTTGAGGCTGTCGAAGCTAAGTTGGTCACGCTCCATCAGCTTGAGCGCCGCGAGAAACGCCCCATCCAGGCCTTCGCCATGATAGGCGTTGGAGGCGATCACCGTCAGCGCCGGATAGTCGCTGGCATCGAAGGCCGAGGCTATGCCCCAGTAGGCCAGCACAAACCTTGGCTGGACACCGTATTCCTTACCTAGACGGTCGAAAAGCGCCTTGTTATCGCGATACAGGCTTCTTGCCTCCTCTACCAGGGCTTCGCTCACCCGCTCTGGGAGATAGGTATCCAGATTTTGCGGGCTATTTTGCGGGCCATTGGCGGCGGGTTCGTTAACCACCGCCTTCTTGAACAGCTTTATCTGATCGAAAACCGCGTCTATGGTGCCTTGGGCGATCCCCTGCTCGACTGCTTGCTGCTTTAACTCAGAGAGATATTGATCGTAACTGAGCGCTGACTCTTGGGCTTGCAAGGAGCTGGTCAAAACCAAGCCATTTGCAAGTAGAGCACTTAGCAAAACATTCTTCAAAAACATGCACTTTCCTATCGGTAACTAGTCTCTGCTATAACCTATCTCTTTCTTGTACTCTTCGAGTAGGTTAACCGGCGGTGGTGGTAATTGAAGATAATACCCCTTCTCGGCTAGTTCAACTTTTACTTTTTCGATATCGGCAAGGGCTAACTGTTCACGTTTGTTTAGCGGCAGCAACATCACCAGTTCTGGCGTGCCAAACATCTTCATCAGAGGCTCGGGTACACGCTCGAAATCGTTGCGTTTCTCCACAAAAAGATAGCTATCGGGTTTTAAGCGACTCTTATATACAGCACAGATCATATAGGGTGAAATTTCCAGTTTATTCAACTTGCCAGCAAATTGCGCACACTATAACATGGAGCGCAAGGATTATAATAATATCTAGCCGGCGCGAGCCGGTTAATTTTATCAAGAGCAAGTTTAGGAATGCAGAAACCTAGCCTCGAATTAAAAGGCTCTTCATTTACACTTTCAGTGCTGCATATTAATGATGCAGATCTCGACGGAATTGCCCGCGAACTCGACGATAAACTGGCCATCGCGCCGCAGTTTTTTCTTGGTGCGCCCCTGGTGGTTAACCTCAGCGCCATCTCAGACCCCGAATACAATCTCGCCGGCCTCAAAGATCTCTTGATCTCCAGGCAATTGGTGATTGTGGGGATCACTGGCGCGCCGAGTGCTATCGCTAATCAGGCCAAGGCCTTGGGGCTTGCGCTGGTCAAGTCTGGCAAACAGAGTCAGACCCAGCCGCAGCTGCCGAAAACCACCAAGATCGTGAAGCAAAACATTCGCTCCGGGCAGCAGATTTACGCGCAAAATGGCGATCTCATCATCATAGGCGCCGTGGGTAATGGCGCAGAAGTGATTGCAGATGGCAGCATACACATATACGGTAGTCTTAGAGGCAAGGCCATGGCGGGTGCCAATGGCGACAAGAATGCCGTGATCATCGCCCAAAATATCGATGCCGAGCTGGTCTCCATCGCCGGGCAATATTGGTTAACCGAGAATCTACAGGCACATGCCTCGATCAAGAGCGGTTGCATCAGGCTAGACGGCGACAGCCTTACCGTCGAAGCACTATCGCTATAGAAATTGAAAAGGACAGAAACAAACATGGCACAAATTATTGTTGTCACCTCAGGTAAGGGTGGAGTGGGCAAGACCACTTCGAGTGCGGCCATTGCCACCGGCCTGGCATTGAAAGGACATAAAACCGTCGTAGTCGATTTCGATATCGGCCTGCGTAACCTGGACCTCATCATGGGGTGTGAGCGCCGCGTGGTGTACGACTTCGTCAATGTGATCAACGGCGAAGCCAACCTGAATCAGGCGCTGATCAAAGACAAGCGCACCAGCAAGCTGTTCGTGCTGCCCGCCTCTCAGACCCGTGATAAAGACGCCCTGACCAAAGAAGGCGTGGGCCGCGTGCTGGACGAGCTTAAGGAAGATTTCGAATACATCATCTGCGACTCACCAGCGGGTATCGAAACCGGCGCCATGATGGCGCTCTATTTTGCCGACACGGCGATCGTCACCACCAACCCTGAGGTTAGCTCGGTGCGCGACTCCGACCGTATCCTGGGCATGTTGCAGAGCAAGTCCAAACGCGCCGAAGAGGGTCTTGAGCCGGTCAAGGAGCTGCTGCTACTGACCCGTTACTCCCCTACCCGCGTCGCCACCGGCGAGATGCTGAGCGTGGCCGACGTGGAAGAGATCTTGGCCATTCCGCTACTTGGGGTGATCCCCGAGTCGCAAGCCGTACTCAAGGCCTCTAACTCGGGCGTACCTGTGATCATCGACCAAGAGAGCGATGCCGGTAAGGCCTACAGCGACGCCGTGGCACGACTAACGGGTGAAGACGTAGAGATGCGTTTCGTCACCGAAGAGAAAAAAGGATTCTTGAAAAGGATATTTGGTAGCTAATTATGTCTTTACTCGATTACTTCAGAGCGAAAAAAGAGCCTACGACCGCAACCACCGCCAAGGAGAGATTGCAGATCATCGTCGCCCATCAGCGCGGCGAGCGTGATGCGCCAGACTACTTTCCGGCGATGAAGCAGGAGATCATAGAGGTGATCCGCAAGTATGTGCAGATAGACAGCGATCAGGTATCGGTGCAGCTGGATCAGAACGACGACAACCTGTCGGTACTGGAACTGAACGTGACCCTGCCGGAAAAGCCTTAGGCAGCTAGCAGGCCAAACTCAGTAGCCAGAATAAGCATACAGAAAAGCCCTCTATTGAGGGCTTTTTCATGGGCGCCGTTTGGCGTTTAGCAACTTGAATAATCCTGCCTTAACAGCTGATCTCGGCCAAGGCTTGCTGACTTAACTCACCACGCCAGCCCTGTAACACCAAGGGCATCTCGCCCTGGCCATCATTCCAGCGCCACTGCAGGTACTCATGGATATGACGCTTAGAGCCCAGCAGCTCCATTGGCACCTGATGGGTTTCCGCCAACTGGGTTAGCGCCTGTTTGATCGCCTTGAAGGCCGACTTGTAGCCGGGTTTTAGGGCGATCACATCGATAGCCTCGGGCAGGTTATCCAGATCCGCCTTGGCCATCTCGGCGATGATCGCCTTGGCATGCAGGCGCTTCTCCTGCTCGGTCAGCTCAGTCATCCTGAAGATCTCGCCTGTAGACTTAGGCTGCTTCTTGGCCAGCGCCAGCAGCGCGTGATCTTTGATAACGAAGCCCAGGGCCAAGTCTCTGTCCAGCGCTTTTTGCAGGCGCCACTTGGCCAGCACCTTCAGATAGGCAAGCTGCTTAGGGCTTAGCTGGAAGGCGTTCTTCACCTTGAGGTAGGCGGTGTCACCATCCGGGCTCTCAAGACGCCCCTGGGTCATACGCTCGCCCTCTTCCAGCAGCCAAGGCATTCTGCCAGACTCTTGCAGCTTTTCTAGCAGCTGAGGATAGAGCCGATAGAGATAATCCACATCGTTGGCCGCATACTGCAGCTGAGCATCGCTGAGCGGACGTTTCATCCAGTCGGTGCGCGACTCGCCCTTATCCAGCTGCACGCCCAGGCAGTGCTCCACCAGCTTGGCGTAGCCCATACCGTGGCCCCAGCCGCAGAAGGCGGCGGCGATCTGGCTGTCGAACAGCACCTTAGGCTGACAGCGACCGTAACGGGCCAAGACTTCGAGATCTTCGCTGCAAGAGTGCAGCACGCTTACCATATCGTCGCGCTCCAGCAGGGCCCAAAATGCAGAGAGGTCGCTTACCGCCACAGGATCGATCAGCGCCAGGGTCTCGCCGTCATAGACCTGGATCAATCCCAGCTTGGCGTAATAGGTGCGGGTGCGAACGAATTCGGTATCCAACATCAGGACCTTAGCCTGACGATACTTAGCCACCAGCTCTGTTAGGCTGGCGTCATCCTCTACATATTGAAAGGTCAAATCTCATCTCCAAATGCTATGGCTCGGTGAACACAAAAGCCGGCATAATGCCGGCTTTGAGTCACCTACAACGGGTGGTTTCCTATATAACTAGGCCGATTTGGCTTCGTCACGCAACTCGCGGCGTAAGATCTTGCCCACGTTGCTCTTAGGTAGCTCATCCCTGAATTCTACCAGCTTAGGAATTTTATATCCCGTCAAATGATGACGACAGTGCTTGATCACCTGCTCTTCGGTCAAAGATTTGTCTTTTGGTACCACAAATACCTTCACCAGCTCGCCGCTCACCTCATGGGGAACGCCGACGGCCGCCACTTCCAGCACCTTAGGATGCAGGGCAACCACCTCTTCCACCTCGTTGGGGAAGACGTTAAAGCCAGAGACCAAGATCATATCTTTCTTGCGATCCACGATAAAGAAGAAGCCTTGCTCATCCATGTAACCGATATCGCCGGTGGCCAGGTAGCCATCCTTATCGATCACCTTGGCCGTCTCTTCCGGGCGCTGCCAGTAGCCTTTCATCACCTGAGGGCCCTTGGCAAACAGTTCGCCGGTCTCGCCCTGAGGCAGCACATTGCCCTCCTCGTCGCGCACCTGCATGTCGGTATTGGCGACCGGGAAACCAATAGAGCCGTTGTAGCCCTCTAGGTTATAGGGGCAACAGGTCAGCAGCGGCGAGGCTTCGGTCAGGCCGTAACCTTCCAGCAGACGTGTCTTAGTGATCCCCTGCCACTTATCGGCCACGGCGCGCTGCACCGCCATACCGCCACCGATAGAGAGCTTAAGGTTGGAGAAATCCAACGTCTTAAACTCTTCCGAGCTCACCAGGGCATTAAACAAGGTGTTCACGCCGGTGAGCGCCGTGAATGGATGCTTCTTCAGCTCAGACACGAAGGCAGGGATATCCCTTGGGTTAGTGATCAGCAGGTTGTTCGCGCCTTTGTGGAGGAACAAGAGACAGTTCACCGTCAGGGCGAAAATGTGATACAGCGGCAGCGCGGTAACCACAAACTCCTTACCATCGGCCAGCAGCGGCGAATAGGCCGCGTCGGCCTGCAGCAGGTTGCTGACGATATTGCCATGGGTCAGCATGGCGCCCTTAGACACACCTGTGGTGCCGCCGGTATATTGCAAGAAGGCGATATCGTCCCCCTTGATGGTCGGCTTTACATACTGAAGGCGGCGTCCCTTAGAGAGCGACTGACGCATAGAGATGGCATGTGGCAGATGATACTTAGGCACCATCTTCTTGATGTACTTGACTACAAAGTTCACCAGGGTGCGCTTAGGCGCGCTGAGCAAGTCGCCAAGACCTGTGAGGATCACGCTCTTCACCGGCGTCTGCTCCACCACCTGTTCCAGGGTGTTGGCAAAGTTAGATACCACGACGATAGCCTTGGCACCCGAGTCGTTGAGCTGATGCTTCAACTCTCTTGGGGTATACAGAGGGTTCACGTTGACCACCACCATGCCGGCACGCAATATGCCAAACAGGGCGATGGGATACTGCAGCAGGTTAGGCATCATGATCGCCACGCGATCGCCCTTCTGCAGCTTGAGTTCGTTTTGCAGATAAGCCGCAAAGGCACGGCTGCGCTCTTCGAGTTTTCGATAGGTCAACGTCGCGCCCATGTTCACAAAAGCGGGCTGATCGGCATACTTGGCTACCGAGCTTTCAAACAGGTCGATCAGCGAGCTGTATTGCTTTGCATCGATAATAGCGGGCACATCATGGGGTAAATTTTTCGTCCAAAGCTGTTCCACGAGTCTCTCCTAAATCCCCAGGCAGAGTTAAGTGAATGAGGTCATTCACTTAAGGTTTCAAAAACAGAAACTAAACACTGACTTATAAATATTGTAGGTAACACCCAAAAAATCATACGGGCGTTTTAATTTTGAACATCATCACACAATTAGAGTAAAAATCCTAGTGTAATTTTACCATCCCTCCCCGAGGGGCTGTCACGCTAAAAATGCCTTAATTGCCGCGGCCACCTCCAGGCTATTGCCCATATGGAGATGATGGTCACCTTCGAGGGTCACCTGAGTGAGATCTTGATACCAACTGGCGGCGATTTCGCACAGATCTTCGCCAGCGGAATCATGGGCTTCAGACACCTTTTCTGTCTGGTGATAGCCCATCAGGGGATAACCCTCTTTGCCTCTAATGACCAGCACCTTGCCAGCGTGGCCCTGCATCAGGCCGCTGACATGGTCAAAATCGAGCCTCATGGGGGAGTCTAGTTTGAGTCTGGGGTCGCTACGCCAGTAGTAGTGACCGTCTGTTAGCTGCAGGTTGCGCTCGAGAATTAGCCTACACCAGGGCATGTCCAGCCCGGTGAGTTTATGCCTTGCCCTGACGGCGGCATCCAGCATCACAGGCTTAGGCGCGAGCTGATTCATGGCGGCCCGCTGATGGGCATCGAAGCTGCGCCTGAGCCTTAACTTGCTCTTAGCGGGCGCCTCAAACAGGGGCGCGAGCGCCTCGATAACGATCCAATGCTTGGCCTTCTCGGCAAAGGCGGCGCTGTAGGCCGAGGCCACTATGCCGCCCAGCGAATGGCCTATCACACCATGCAGGGGCTGATGACGCACTATGGCATCGATAAGCAGCTCGAGATCATAGAGGTAGTCTATCCAGTGCAGCGGATAGCCGCCGGGCCTGTGCTGTGACGCGCCGTGACCGGGCCAATCGATCGCCAGCAGGCGGTACTCGCTGAGGTGCTCCGCCAAGGGCGCAAAACTGTTGGCGTTATCCAGCCAACCGTGCAGCGCCAATAGCAGCGGCTTGTCCGCCTCCCCCCACAGCCGACCAGAGAGACGAATATGGGGCAGTGAAAGCATCACTTCATTGCCATCACTTGAGGGCTGACACAGGGGGGCTAGCGGATCGCTCATGGTTAAGACTTCTTCACAAATTTAAGCGTCATGCGGTCGCTCTCGCCGATGGCAAGATACTTGGCTTTATCCTGATCGCCCAGACGCAGGCTCGGCGGCAGGGTCCAGACGCCCTTAGGATGATCTTTGCTGTCTTTAGGGTTGGCATTGACCTCACTGGTGGCCACCAGGGTAAAGCCGACTTTCTCGGCCAGCGCGATCATCTCATCCTGCACCATGTAGCCTGTGCTCAGATCCATGCCAGGGTTTGCCCTGTGCTCCACCACGCCAAAGGTACCGCCAGGCTTTAACACCTTGTAGGCCGAGTCGAACACCTGCTCCAATACCCCGGACTTGGCCCAGTTGTGCAGATTTCTGAAGGTCAGCACCACATCTGCACTGTTAGGCGCGCCAAGCTCTATAAGCCTTGGAGGGTCGAAACTGATACTCGATGCCTGGCCTAAGGTATCGCCATGATCCTTGAGCCACTTTTCCAGCGCCTTGCCCAGGCGAATACGATAGCCTGGCACCTCTAGGCCCTCTGGCGGATTGGCATCGAAATTCGCGGCGATATAGTGACCCTCTTTCGCCAAGTATGGGGCGAGGATCTCGGCGTACCAACCACCGCCCGGCCAGAGTTCCACCAGAGTATCGCTTGGCTTAACGCCGAAGAAGCTCAGGGTCTCACCCGGGTGACGATACTGATCACGCTCCATGTTTGCCGCTTGTCTCAGTGGATTGGTGAGCGCATCTGTGACCTGCTGATTGACCAGGTGTGTCTCGTTAGCCTGGGCATAGTTTGGGCTGACTAGGCTAGGTGCCGCCACGCCTATGGCTAATGCCATTGAGGCCGCTAAGGTTAAACTTTTCATATTCTCTCCCTAGATATTAGATAAGGCTAAAACACCTAAGCTATCAGGCTAATAACGAAAATTAAACTAGATATACAGTCGGTTACACTTTTTGCGCGCTCAGCTGATTGGTACTATCGACCCGGCGCCAACAGAGCCAGAGCATGGTTAAACTGGTGAGCAGCCAGATGCCTACCCAGAGCCAGGCCGGGATCCAGGTCTGCTCAGCCAGCATGGCCGCATCGCCGCGCCCCGGCATGCCAAGCAGCACTGTGGGGCTGGCGAGCGCGTTCAACATCACCATCAGCGCCATCACCCGCAGGGCAAAGGTCAGCAGTGGACTATGACTGAGTTTTAACGGCAGCAGAAACAGCAAGGCGAGCATCAACAAGATGGCGACGGTGAGCAGGTCCCGCCCCCAGAGCACGATACTCAGAAGCACCACCAGCCCGAGACAGCTAAAGCTGACGCGGATCCCCCTGGCCCAGGTGGCCAGATGAAAGATGAGTAGCCCCCAGAGCGCGGCGCCGAAATAGCCGGCAAAGCCAATCAACACGGGCCAGCCCCCCTGGCTCACACACAGACCCGCGCCATTGGGATAGAGCTCGATATGACTCACCATACCGCCGCTAATCAAGGTCGCCAGGGCGTGAGACGCCTCGTGAAAATAACTCTCCAGCCACTTAAAGGGCACGCTTAGATAGGGAATTCGTGTTAGCACCAAAGCCAGCAATAGCTCGACCATGAAGAGGCTGCGAGATGGCATACCAGGGCGAGAAGAGGGAGAATCGATAGAAAAAGCCATACTGAAGAACCCGTCCTATAGGTTGTTGATGCCTTAATGGCCGGCAATTTAGACACGCTGGCGCTACGCCGAAACATCTTCCTTTATTGAAGACTAAACATATCCCTGTATACGAGACTAAACATGAACCTAGCTAAACATGAACCTAGACATAGGTGTCTATGCCCACCATCTGGGAGATGGCATCGCGCTGGGCGGCGTGTTGGTGCAGCAGATATTGGCCTATGGCGCCGCGACTGCCACCGGTTTGTTGATCGTATTCAAGCTTGGCGTTGAGCCGCTCTTCGAGGGACTCCTGCTTGCGCTCGACCAGCCCCGTAGTGTCGCTATTTGCATCGCTAGTGGCACTAGCATTTGCCGCAACTTGGATCTCGTCTCTAGCAGGTACGGCGGGACCCACTGGCGTCACGTCGATAACATCGGTCCGCAGATCCTGCTGGGGCGCGATAGCATCGCTAATGGCAGAGGCACCCGACGAGAGGCCAGGCATCAGGTTAGATGACGAAACTTGCATCAAAGTAATTCCCCCTTCTCTCCTGACAGTCTGGTTACGCGATTATGCTTCAAGCCTACACTAAATTACTCGCGACCGGGCAGTTTTTTCCAGGTCACGGTATCACGCAGATACACTGGCTTTAACTGATCCACATCGGTCGCCTGCCCCGCCTTTATCGCGGCTTCTGCCAGCGGCAACATAAAGCGCGCGAGTGGGAACTTAGCCTCCTCGACCAGGGTCATCGCCTCAGTCACCAGCGCAGGGTAAGCATCAAACCCTGTGCCGCATGCAACGATCGGCGCACTAAAGTCAAGTGCACTCGCATCCTGTGCATTGGCCTCCAGCTCGCTGAGCTTCTGCTCGGGCGCGCAGACTTGCTCTTCACCGACCAGACTAGCCAAGCCATCGACAGCCAAGTACTCGCCGTAGTAAATCTCGCCCATGCGCGCATCGATAGCGGTCGCTACTTGAGTCGCGCCCTTTATCTCGATAGCCGCCTGGGCCATGGCCGCCAGGGTTGAGATCCCCACCACGGGAAGATCTTGGCCTAAGGCCAGCCCCTGGGTCATAGAGGTGCAGATGCGGATCCCGGTGAAGCTGCCTGGCCCACGGCCATAGGCGATCACATCCACCTGACTCAGCGCGATCCCCGCCTCTTGCAGTACCTCCTGCACCATGGGTAGCAGGCGTTGGCTGTGTTCCCGCGGCGCATCGGCCTCACGGGCAAACACCTGTCCCTGATATTGCAGGGCGACCGAACAAAACTCGGTGCAGGTGTCCAGGGCGAGTAAACTTAATGGGGCTGAGAAATCTTTATTTTCCGGCATGCAAAAACGAACCAAATCTGTCGCGATATCATGGCATTGCGCAGCTAATCGAACTGCGCTAACCCCTCATCGCCAAAACCATAGGATGAATGGCGCCGATTATAACGTAAAACCCGCTTAGGTATAGCCTTAATTGCCCGCATCATAGCGGTAAACCAAGCTATTTTATCGGCTAGACATTACTTGCCCTTTGGCCCTATAGCCCCTTGAGTTGATATATACGCTATGGCAAAAAATCCGTTTTCTCTTTGAGATAAACCCGATAGGATAGGCTCACGCTTATCGGCTTCTTAGCTTAAATTAGCGCTCAAGTCGTTGCTTAAGTTTTCGCTTAAGTCGGCGGTTTAGCCAGCACGCAAGCTAATGGCCTAATACAAAATCAAATACAGAAAGCTAGCACAGACACTCAACCCAAGGATCTAGAGTCGCACTCAGATGTAGGCTAATGACGTAATGAGTCAATCAAGAGCACAGTCCCAACCTCTGTCACAATCGCCATCGCATTTATCCTCCCAGGCCGTGATGATGGCCCTAGGCTCGGCCATTTTAATGGGCACAATCGGCGCACTGGCGCGCACCGCCAACCTTGAAGCCAGCATCATCACCTTCTATCGCCTGCTGATCGGCGCCGCCTGTCTCATCGCCTACATGCTTGCCACAGGCAAGGCCAGACAGATCCTGCATCGTCCGGGGAAACGCCATCTGTTTAATGGCGCTATGCTAGCCGGTTTCATGGTGTTTTACGTGCAATCCATAGGTTACATCAACATGGCCAATGCGGTGATGCTGATCTATCTCGCCCCCCTGGTGAGTGCCATTGGCGCTCACTTCCTCTTCCATGAGCGGCTTAGGCGCCAGGACCTGCTAGCCATAGGCATCGCCCTTGTCGGCGTCGTAGCCATCTTGCCGAGCCTTGAGAGCCTCACGGGCAGCACGGCCGAACTCAAGGGCTATGGCTTTGCCCTGCTGGCGCTGTTGAGCTACAGCGGTTTCATGTTAATCAATCGCCGCCCCGCCAGTGCCAGCCCCTATCAGAGCACGCTTATCCAACTGAGTTTCGGCGCGCTCTGCCTGCTGCCCTTCGCCCTGCATCAAGCCGTGGTGCCCAGCTTAACCCAGTGGTTCTGGCTGGCACTGATCGGCGTATTTCCCGGCTTTCTGGCGATCTTATTCGCGGTCAAGGCGCTACGGGCGTTGCCCGCGGCCACCTTCGGCACCTTGGCCTATATCGAACCTGTGACCGTGGTGATCCTCGGCTGGAGCCTGTTTGCCGAGCACCTCACCCCGATACAATTAATGGGCTGTGGCCTGATCATCTGCGCCGGACTGATACAGACGCGCAAGCGACGCCGGGCCCCTAATCCCCAATAGAAGGAGTTGTCGATGAGTGCAAAGATCCCAAGAATCGTGATAGTGGGCGGCGGTGCCGGCGGACTCGGCCTGGCCACCCAACTGGGACACAAGTTAGGCAAGAAGCAGCGGGCAGAGATCCTGCTGATAGACAAGAACCGCACTCATATCTGGAAACCCTTGCTCCATGAGGTGGCCACAGGTTCACTCGACGCCGACCTCGACGGCGTGGTCTACTCCGCCCATGCGGTGAAACATGGCTACCAGTTTCAATTGGGGGAGCTCACCGGGCTGGACCTTCAAGGCAAACGCCTGAAGCTTGCCGCCATCAGCAACGATAAGGGCGAGGCACTACTGCCCGCCAGAGAACTAGAGTACGACACCTTAGTTCTGGCCGTTGGCAGCGTCAGCAACGACTTTGGCACCCCGGGCGTGAAGGAGCACTGCTTCTTTCTCGACTCCCACCACCAGGCGAACCGTTTTCACAACGCCCTGCTCGACAGCTTCACCCGCATGCATCAATCGGAGGAGCAGCAAAAACTCAATATTGCCATCGTCGGCGGCGGCGCGACTGGGGTGGAGCTGTCCGCCGAACTCTACCATGTGACCGATCTGCTCAAGAGTTATGGCCTGAGCAAGATGACCGCCGACAGGCTGAGTATCACACTGATCGAGGCGGGCCCGCGCATCTTACCCGCCCTGCCCGAGCGTATCGCCGCCTCGGCCACCCGCGAGCTGATTAAGCTGGGCGTGTCGGTGCGACAAAACACCCGCATCGAAGAGGCGAGCTCTAAGGGCTTTGTCACCGCAGACGGCGAGTTGATCGCCGCCAACCTGATGTTATGGGCGGCCGGGGTCAAGGCGCCTGATTTTATCAAGCAGATAGAGGGACTTAACCTCAATCGCGCCAATCAGATATTGGTGCGTCCTACCCTACAGGCCCAGGGGCACGACGATCTCTATGTGATCGGCGATTGCTGCGCCTGTGAGCAGGCCGATGGCAGCTTCGTGCCGCCCAGGGCGCAGTCGGCGCACCAGATGGCCCAGTGTGTCGAGCACAATATTCTCAATGAGCTCAGAGGTTTGGGTCTCACCGAGTATGAGTATGTGGATCACGGCTCCCTGGTTAACCTGTCACGCTTTAGTACCGTGGGCAGCCTGATGGGTAACCTCACCAAAGACAGTATGTTTGTCGAGGGAAAGATCGCCCGCTTCATGTATATCTCCCTCTACCGCATGCACCAAAAAGCAATTCACGGCCTGGCCAAGACCATCGCCCTCTGGTTGGTGGAGAAGATGATGCGAGTGGTGCGCCCACGGATGAAGCTGCACTAAGCAGGCTTAGCGCTAGTCTATGGTTTGTAGGAATCGCACCGCACTGTCGAGATCCCGGGTGCGATGCATGGGCGGCAGCGAGTTGATAAAGGCCTGACCATAGGGGCGATTGACGATGCGATTGTCGCACAGGATCAACACGCCCCTGTCTTTCTCATCTCGAATCAGGCGGCCGACGCCCTGATTAAGCGCTATCACCGCCTGGGGCAGCGACAAGGTCATGAAGGGATCTTTGCCCTCTCGCTGCACCCCGTCTGCCCTGGCCTTGTAGAGATTATCGTCCGGCGAGACGAAGGGCAGCTTGTCGATGATGACGCAGCTCAGCAGCTTACCGCGTACATCCACCCCCTCCCAGAAGGCACCTGTGCCCAGCAGCACGGCGTTGCCCAGCTGTCGATACTTCTTCAAAAGCGTCTGCTTGCCCGCCTGCCCCTGCACCAGGAGCGGATAATCGACCCGCCCCTGTAACATCACCGCCACTAGGTTGAGCATGCGGTGGCTGGTGAACAGCATGAAAGTGCGCCCCTTGGCGGCGTTTATCGCCTTTACCGCCACCTCCACCAGCTGCCTGGCGGCCCGCTCCTGACTGGTAACCGACGCCAGATGGCGCGGCACACAGAACAGGGATTGGCGCCGATAGTCGAAGGGACTGTCCAATATACTCGTGTTGGCCTTCTCCAGCCCCATCGCCTTGGTAAACAGCGACAGGTCGCGATTGATCTGCAAGGTGGCCGAGGTAAAGATCCAGCTGACATCCGGGCTAAATAGCGACTGACACTCCTTAGCCACCTTGATGGGCGAGATCCTCAAGGTCAGGTGCTGATAACCATAGTCTATGCTGTAGGCGCTATCTGGGTTATCGCATTGAATGAACACGGTTAATTTGCTGAGCAGTCCATCGATTTTTTCGACGCCATCATCGAACGCCTCGTGACGGCCAAGATAGCCCAGCAGCATGGTGCGATAGGCGGTCAGCTCAGACACCAGTGCCCAGGATGCCTCCATTAAGGCCTTGTCGCCGATAAGCCTTCGCCAGTCACGCTCCTCGGTGGCAAACAGCAGCCCCTGCCAATGGATCAGCTGAGTATGGCAGCGGGCCGTCATGGCGCCAATCTGCGGTGAATCGGCCATATGATTGCGATAGAGTTCGTTAAAACGTTCCAGCAGGCGGATGAGGCTCTTGATACTGAGCTGCTGACCGAAGTAAGTCACGGCGATATCTGGCAGCAGATGCGCCTCATCGAAGATCACCACGTCGCTGTCGGGGAGCAGCTCGGCAAATCCCGTCTCTTTTAGGATGCGATCGGCGAAAAACAGGTGATGGTTGACCACTATGATTTTGGCATCCAGCGCCTTGGCGCGGGCCTTGCGGGTAAAGCAGGCCTCATAGTGATCGCAGGCCTTACCTATGCAGGACTCTTTACTGCTCACCACCAGCGGGATCGCCGGGGAGTTTTCCGGCACGGCGTAGAGGCTGCCGATGTCGCCATCCACCGTCTGGCTGGCCCACTGATCGATTCGCAGCAGGTCGTCGAGGATCTTGCCATCGTTCACCTCGACGCCGCTGAGCTGCTTCTCCATCAGGTATTGGCACAGGTAGTTGCTGCGCCCCTTGAGCAGGGCCACTTTGGGCCTGATCCCTAAGATGTTGAGCAGTGCGGGCAGATCTTTAAAAAACAACTGCTCCTGCAGGTTCTTACTGCCGGTGCTGACGATGATCTGCTTACCACTGAGCAGCGCCGGCACCAGATAGGCGTAGGTCTTGCCCACGCCCGTGCCCGCCTCGACCACCAGGTTGTCGCCCTTTTGCAGGGTCTCACTCACCCGAGTCGCCATCGTCTGCTGCTGGGCACGACAGCTATAGCCCTTGATATGACGGCTTAAGCTGCCATCTGGGGCGAATACCTGCTGTACATCTTGGGTCAGTCGTTTATTCAATGAATGGCTGATGATAGTTAATGTTTAAAATGACATGCTGGCATTATGCGGATTTTCTTACCCAGTACAAGCCACAAAGCACCCGCGATAAAGAATCAGGAAATCATTGAGATCCCATGGGGATATTGCAGTGTTAGTTGAATAATTTTCAATCGACCCAAATTAGCGCTTGCATACACCGAAAAACTTGATTAGTTTAAATACAACTTAGGGCAGACACTGCCCATTGATACGCACTAAGCGAGAGAAGACAGAACATGACACAGCGTTTGAATACTATCCATCATCACCATCATATGCGGTAGCCTTCGGATGCTTACTGCCGGAGGACTATTTCCTTCTGGCGGTTGATTCAAAAGCGATCTAAGACCCCTGGAAGGAATTCCGGGGGTTTTTAGTTTTTAGCTTAAGATTTTGTTTTAAAACGATTTAAACAATTTTACTGAATCAACAAATGAGGAAACATCCTATGTCAGAGTCAAACCGATTACGTATCGCCATTCAAAAGTCCGGCCGCCTGTCCAAGGAATCCCAGAAGCTGCTCAAGAGCTGCGGCATCAAGTTTAACGTTAACGAACAACGCCTCATCGCCCACTCTGACAACATGCCTATCGACCTTTTACGGGTTCGTGACGACGACATTCCCGGCCTGGTGATGGACGGCGTGGTCGACCTTGGTATCATAGGCGAGAACGTCCTCGAAGAAGAGCAGATCGAGCGTCAAACCTTGGACAAGCCGAGCGAGTGCATCAAGCTGCGCCAACTTGATTTCGGCGCCTGTCGCCTGTCGCTGGCAGTGCCTACCGAATTTCGCTATCAGGACGCCAGCTCGCTCGAGGGCCTGCGCATCGCCACCTCCTACCCTAACCTGCTACGCCGCTACATGCAGGAGAAAGGCATTAGCTATCGCGACTGTATGCTTAAGGGCTCGGTGGAGGTTGCCCCCCGCGCTGGCCTGGCCGACGGTATCTGCGATCTGGTCTCAACTGGCGCAACGTTAGAGGCCAACGGCCTGTACGAGACTGAGGTGATCTACCGCTCCATGGCCTGCATCATCCAATCGACCCAGGAGCAGAGCGAGGCCAAACAGGCGCTGATCGATAAGATCCTTTCCCGCGTCAACGGTGTGGTGCGCGCCAAAGAGAGCAAATATATCCTGCTACACGCCCCGACCGAAACACTGGATCAGATCGTCGCCCTACTGCCCGGCGCCGAGAACCCGACCGTACTGCCGCTGAACGACGACACCAATCGCGTGGCGATCCACGCAGTCAGCAGCGAAGATCTCTTCTGGGATACCATGGAGGCCCTGACCCAGCTAGGTGCCAGCTCCATCCTGGTGATGCCAATCGAAAAGATGATGGGATAACGCCATGACAACAAACACCATGACATCCAAACAGATGCAGCGCCTCGACTGGCAGGCGCTCGATGACCAGGCAAGGCGAGAGGCGCTGTCGCGCTCGCCCCTGATTGGCGATGCCAACCTTGAGCAGCAGGTCAAGGCGATCATCGACCAGGTGGCCAGCCAGGGCGACGCAGCGCTAAAAGCCTTCTCACAAAAATTCGATAAGGTAGAACTCGACGCCCTGCGCCTTAGCGAAGCGGCTATAGCAGCCGCCACCGAGCGAGTGACGCCCGAGATCAAGGCAGCTATCGAGCAGGCCAAACAGAACATCGAGACCTTTCACCAGGCCCAGGCCTTCAAGGGGATCGACCTTGAGACCCAAGCCGGAGTGCGCTGTGAGCTGCGAAGCGAGCCTATCGAAAAGGTGGGCCTGTATATTCCCGGTGGCAGTGCGCCGCTCATCTCTACCGTGCTCATGCTGGCACTGCCGGCCAAGATAGCCGGTTGTGAGCAGCGGGTGTTGGTCAGCCCGCCGCCTATAGATGATGCTATCGTCTACGCTGCCAAAGCCTGTGGCATCACGGATATCTATCAGATAGGCGGCGCCCAAGCGATCGCCGCCCTGGCCCTAGGCACTGAGTCTGTGCCAGCGGTCGATAAGATCTTCGGCCCGGGCAACCGCTATGTCACCGAGGCCAAGCGCTTAGTTGCCCAGGACAGCCGCTGCGTGGTAAGCATAGATATGCCCGCCGGCCCTTCTGAGGTGTTAGTAATTGCCGATAACGAGGCTAATCCCGACTTCATCGCCGCCGATCTCCTCTCTCAGGCAGAGCACGGCCCAGACTCTCAGGTGATGCTGGTCACCGACAGCCAAACCTTGGCAGACGCGGTCAACCAGAGCCTTGGCGAGCAACTGGCAAGACTGCCCAGAGCCGAGATCGCTATGCAGGCCCTGAGCGCCAGTCGCACCCTAATTGTCGAAGATATGGCCCAGGCCGCCGAGGTTTCTAATCGCTATGGCCCTGAGCACCTGATCATTCAGACCCGTGCACCCCGTGATCTCCTGAATAAAATCCGCGCCGCCGGCTCAGTATTTCTCGGCGCCTACACACCAGAGTCCGTTGGCGATTACGCCAGCGGCACCAATCACGTGTTGCCAACCTATGGCTATAGCCGCGCCGTCTCCAGCCTGTCGCTGGCCGACTTTAGCCGCCGCTTTACCGTGCAGGAGCTGAGCGCCGAGGGCTTGCGCGGCCTAGGCGAGTGCGTGATAACCCTGGCCAGCGCCGAGCAGCTCGATGCCCACAGAAATGCCGTCGCCGTGCGCCTTGCCACGCTAACGGGCGAGGAGAAATAAGATGAGTGTAGAAGCTAAGATGAATGTTAACGCGACATCGCTCGCCGAGCGTCTCGCCAGACCCGAGCTCCTGACGCTTGAGCCCTATCAGTCGGCGCGGCGCATCGGCGGCGAGGGGCAAATCTGGATCAATGCCAACGAGTCGCCCTTTAATAACAGCGACCTGGACAGCCTTAACCGCTACCCTGAGTGTCAGCCGCCAGAGCTTATTACGTGTTACGCCGAGTATGCGGGCGTAAGTAATCAACAGGTACTCACCAGTCGTGGCGCCGATGAAGCCATAGAGCTGCTTATCCGCACCTTCTGTATTCCGGGGCGGGACAGCATCGCCTGCTTCGGCCCCACCTACGGCATGTATGCCATCAGCGCCAAGACCTTCAACGTCGGCGTCAAGGCGCTGCGCCTGGATAGTGAGTATCAGCTGCCACAAGCACTTTGCAGCCAGGTCGGCGATGCCAAGCTGGTATTTATCTGCAATCCCAACAACCCAACTGGCACTGTGATCGCCCCAGACGCCATAGAGGCGGTGATCCGCAGCCTGCCCGATACCTTAGTAGTGGTAGATGAAGCCTATATCGAGTTTTGCCCGGACTACAGCGTGGCAAGCCTGCTGGATAAGTACGACAACCTGGTGGTGCTACGCACCCTGTCCAAGGCCTTCGCCCTAGCCGGTGCCCGCTGCGGCTTCATGCTGGCCAACCCTGAGGTCATCGAGATGGTGATGCGGGTGATCGCCCCCTATCCCGTACCGCTACCAGTCGCCACGCTTGCGATAGATGCGCTAAGTCAGGAAGGGATAGCCCGAATGCAGACTCAGGTCGCTCAGCTCAAGGCCAATGGCCAACGACTCGCTGACGCCTTGCGGGAAGCTGGCGCCAGAGTGCTGCCTGCCTATGGCAACTTCGTTCTGGCCTATTTCGACCAGGCAAATGAGATAGAAGTCGATGAGATGCAGGCACGTCTCAAACAGGCGGGTGTGGTCGCCAGGGCTTACAAAGACCCGGCCCTTGCCGATGCGATACGCTTTAGCTTTGCCAGCGACGCCCAGACCGAGACGCTGCTTGCCATACTCAAGGCCGACTAATAGAGCCGCACCCAGCCAGACAATAACGACAAATTTAAGATAGAAGCAGATTTAAGGTAGAAGCATGATGAAACAGAAAATCCTCTTTATCGACCGCGATGGCACACTGATCGAGGAGCCGGTCACCGACAAGCAGGTCGATAGCCTGGCCAAGCTGGTATTTGAGCCTCAGGTGATCCCCGCGCTGCTTAAGCTACAGGGCGCCGGCTACCGCCTGGTAATGGTGAGCAATCAAGACGGCCTTGGCACCCCCTCCTTCCCCAAGGATGACTTCGATGCGCCCCAGGATATGATGATGCAGATCTTCAACAGCCAGGGGGTCAAGTTCGATGAGGTGCTCATCTGCCCTCACTTTGACGATGAAAACTGTAGCTGCCGCAAACCTAAGCTGGGTCTGGTCAAGGCTTACCTCACCGAAGGCAGGGTCGACTTTACCCAGTCTGCGGTGATCGGCGACAGAGAAACCGATCTGGGCCTGGCCGAGGCCATGGGCATCACAGGCATACAGTACAATCGCGAGACCTTGAACTGGGATGCCATCGCCGAACAACTCCTCGGGGGTAATCGCATAGCGACCGTGGTGCGTACCACCAAGGAGACCGACATCAAGGTCACTGTCGATCTCGACAGTCAGCTAAAGAGCAGCATCAATACCGGCATCGGCTTCTTCGACCACATGCTGGATCAGATCGCCACCCACGGTAACTTCAGGCTGGATGTGAGCGTCGATGGCGATCTTGAAATAGACGATCACCACAGCGTCGAAGACACGGCCCTGGCCATTGGTGATGCCCTCAGACAGGCCCTTGGGGATAAACGCGGCATCGCCCGCTTTGGCTTTAGCATCCCCATGGATGAAGCCAACGCCAGCTGCCTGCTGGATCTCTCGGGTCGCCCCTTCATCAAGTTTGAGGGGCAGTTCGAACGCGAGATGGTAGGCGAGATGGCTACTGAGATGGTGCCCCACTTCTTCCGCTCCCTCGCCGATGGCCTACGCTGCACCCTGCACCTCTCGACCCAGGGCGATAACGATCACCACAAGGTGGAGAGCCTATTTAAGGTCTTTGGCCGCACCCTGCGCCAGGCGGTGAAGGTCGAAGGTGACGCCCTGCCATCGAGCAAGGGGGTGCTATGAGCAAGTCCGATACCATCATCATAGATACTGGCTGCGCCAACTTGAGCTCGGTGCGTTACGCCTTCGAGCGGATCG
This sequence comes from Shewanella alkalitolerans, assembly GCF_019457575.1. Classification (NCBI taxonomy): domain Bacteria; kingdom Pseudomonadati; phylum Pseudomonadota; class Gammaproteobacteria; order Alteromonadales; family Shewanellaceae; genus Shewanella; species Shewanella alkalitolerans. The sequence continues at coordinate 2,530,227 of NZ_CP080422.1, forward strand.
GCGCCGACGTCGAGGTGAGTGACGATATCGACAAGATAAAGGCGGCCACCCGTGTGGTGCTGCCGGGCGTTGGTACCGCCAGGGCCGCCATGAAGGCGCTGAAGGATAAGAAGCTTATCGACACCATCTGCTCCCTCACCCAGCCTGTGCTTGGCGTCTGCCTCGGCATGCAGATGCTGACCAAGGCCTCACAGGAGCGCGGTGGCTTAAGTTACGGGAATAGTAGCCAGAACTGTCAATGCCTTGGGCTGATCGACACCAATATCGAGCAGCTGGACGCCAAGGGCCTGCCACTGCCCCACATGGGCTGGAATCAGATAAGCCCGGGCGATCACCCACTGTTTGCCGGCGTCGCCGAGGGCTGCTATGTCTATTTCGTTCACAGCTACCGGGCGCCGCTGGGCGATTTCACCATCGCCAAGTGTGAATATGGCGAGGGTTTTAGCGCCGCCATCGCCAAAGACAACTTCATGGGGGTGCAGTTCCACCCGGAAAAAAGCGCCGCGGTGGGCGCCACCATATTAAGAAACTTTATGAAAATGAATGCCGGCAGCTTTGCAGGTAACCACAAATCTACACAGGAGAGCGCCCAATGATCATCCCTGCAATCGATCTCATCGAGGGACAAGTGGTGCGCCTCTACCAGGGCGATTATGCCCAGCAGACCACCTTCGATCTGAGTCCGCTCGCCCAGCTACAGGCCTATCAGGCCCAAGGCGCGACCTGGCTGCATATCGTCGATCTGACCGGTGCGAAAGACCCAGACAGACGCCAGACCCGACTCATAGGTGAACTGGTTGAGAATCTCGAGGCCAACATTCAGGTCGGCGGCGGCATTCGCAGCGAGACCCAGGTCAAGGAGCTGTTAGATCTCGGCGTCAAGCGGGTGGTGATAGGCTCCCTCGCCGTCAAACAGCCAGAGCTGGTGCAATCCTGGCTCGAGACCTACGGCAGCGATGCCATCTGCCTGGCGCTGGACGTGAACATCAACCTGGCGGGTGAGAAGATAGTCGCCGTGTCGGGCTGGCAAAGCGGCGGCGGCAAGACACTGGAGTCTCTGGTGGCCACCTTCGCCCCCTTTGGCCTCAAGCACGCGCTGGTCACAGACATCAGCCGTGACGGCACACTGCAAGGCAGCAATACCCAGCTCTATCAGGAGATCGCAGCGCGCTATCCCGATATTGAGTGGCAGGCCTCGGGCGGTATCGCCACCCTGGAAGATGTGAGCGCCGTGCGTGATAGCGGCGCCAGTGGCATCATCATAGGCAAGGCCCTACTCATCAACAACTTTACTGTGAAGGAGGCGATCGCATGCTGGCCAAACGCATAGTTCCCTGTCTGGATGTCCGTGACGGTAAGGTGGTCAAGGGGGTTCAGTTTCGTAACCATGAGATCGTCGGCGACATAGTGCCCCTGGCCGCCCGCTACGCAGCGGAGGGCGCCGACGAGTTGGTATTTTACGACATCACCGCCAGCGCCCACGACAGAGTGGTGGACAAGAGCTGGGTCAGCCGCGTCGCCGAGCAGATAGATATCCCTTTCTGCGTCGCCGGCGGCATCAAGAGTATCGAGCAGGCGCGGGAAAAGCTGGCGTTCGGCGCCGATAAGATCTCGATAAACTCGCCGGCCCTGAGCGATCCCAGCCTGATCGATCGCCTGCAGGATGAATTTGGCCGTCAATGTATCGTGATAGGCATAGACTCTTATTATGACGCCGACACCGACAGCTACAAGGTGAAGCAATTTACCGGTGACGAGGCCGCCACCAAAGATACCCAGTGGTACACCCAAGACTGGGTGGAAGAGGTGCAGAGACGTGGCTGCGGCGAGATAGTGCTGAACGTGATGAACCAGGATGGCGTTCGTCAGGGCTATGACATCAAGCAACTCGCTATGGTACGCGCCATCTGCGACGTGCCCCTCATCGCCTCGGGCGGCGCCGGCACCATGGAACACTTCCTCGAGGTGTTCACCCAGGCGGGTGTGGATGCGGCCCTCGCGGCCAGCGTCTTTCACAAAGGGATCATTGAGATAGAGGCGCTGAAGCGATACCTGCTCGACAACGGCGTACAGATGCGCCTGTAACCGCCGCAAATTTGTTCAAGGAATTAAGATGAAAAACCTAGAAGATTTTAACAACTTAGATTGGGACAAACAGCAGGGGTTGCTGCCCGCCGTGGTCCAGAATCACCTCACGGGTAAGGTGTTGATGCTGGGCTATATGAACCAAGACGCGCTGGCTCAGACCCTAAGCAGCCGCAAGGTCACCTTTTTCAGTCGCAGCAAGCAGCGGCTGTGGACCAAGGGCGAAACCTCGGGCAACACCCTAGATCTTATCGCCATCGACAGCGACTGTGACAACGACAGCCTGCTGGTACAGGTGATCCCCAATGGCCCCACCTGCCACCTAGAACGGGAAAGCTGCTGGCCCGACGGCGAGGCGCACCCCTTTATCGACAATCTGGCGAATCTTATCGCCTCGCGCAGGGGACAAGATGCCAAGAGCAGCTACACGGCGCACCTGTTCGAGCGCGGCACCAAACGGATCGCCCAAAAGGTCGGCGAAGAGGGACTGGAGACCGCCCTCGCAGCCGCCACCCATGACAAGGAGGAGCTGATCAACGAGGCCTCAGATCTCATCTATCACCTGCTGGTGCTGCTTGAAGATCAAGACCTTAGCCTGGAGGATATCACCGCCAACCTGCTGGCGCGTCACAGCGCCGCCAGCAAATAGACTAAGGCTAGCGTAGCCATACAATCAAGGGCGTCCGGGAGAAGCGGGCGCCCTGATCTAAATCTTGCCATGACGGTTTATGACCCCCCCTCTATCCCCTTTTCTTACTCCTCTGGGCGACTGAATCCACTATCTCTAAAATCGACTACGCTATCTCTAAAATCCGCTACGCTATCGCAAAAATCCACTTCCCTGGCGTAAAAATCCACACCGCTATTGCAAAAATCCACTCTGGCACATAATATACATTCATATACAAAAGAATACATGGCGTAACAAACGGACTTATTGGCAACAAATTCATTACAAACTCACCGATGAAATGCCCACTGATGTTAGCGTTTAAACAAGAGGTATCCGGTTATGGCTAGGCGTTTTCGACAGCTCACACTCAAAACAACTACATGCTTTGCCTGTAGCTTAATACTACTGCTCTCTAGTCAAGTCGCGGCAAATGCTAGCCTTACTCAACCTCAGCCTATGCTCATGCCTTATGCACTCACATCTCACGCCCTCATGCCTGGCGCGTTGGCCGCCCCCTATAGCATGGTCGCCACCGCAAGCCCTAGACTCGATCAGAGCGGCAAACCATTCCAGTTTGCCCCGGCGCAATCTAACCTGGCTTCCGTAGGCCTTTCCCAAATTTCCAAGGCCTCAGCATCACCTCTGCACGACCCAAGCCGTCAGGTCGGCTTTGCCTCCTCATGGCTGGGCGAGCTCAAAGCCCATTATCCGAATCTGCTGCTTCATTATCTTGCGCCGCTTATTGCCATCGCCTTGGTGATGCAGCGGGTTTACAGACAGGCTAGTACCCTATCCAGAACACGACTGGAGCAAGCGATCGATGAACGCACTCAGGCGCTGCAACTTGAAAACCTGCGCCTGCAGGAGATGAGTCACAGAGATCCCCTGACCGGACTTAAGAATCGCCGCTTCATCGAAGAGATGATTGCCCAAGACCTGAATCGGGTCGACCGCAGCTATGACGCCACGCAGCTAAGGAATGAAGAGCTGCCGACCAAAGCCGACCTGCTGGCGCTCATCATAGATATCGATCACTTTAAGCCCATTAATGACACCTATGGTCACCTGGCCGGCGATCGCGTGCTGAGCCAGGTGGGTCAGCGACTGACGACTCTGTTTCGCAACTATGATTATGTGGTGCGCTGGGGCGGTGAGGAGTTTCTGGTGGTAGCACGCTTTATCGATCGCCAACAGATAAACCACCTCGCGGAAAAAGTCCGTCACGCCATCGAGTCGATGGAGATCGAACTCGACGCTAAGCGCACCATCAAGATCACCGCCTCGGTCGGCGCCGCACCCTACCCCTTCTCCACAGCCCAGGCGGACAGGATAAACTGGGAGCAGGTGATTCACCTCGCCGACATGGCGCTGTACCAAGCCAAGACAAGTTCGCGCAATACCTGGTTTAGTTACAGGGGGAGTGACCAGCTGCCTATCCCGGATGAGCTGCAATTAGACCCCGCCAAGATCCCTCGAATCGCTATGGTTTCATCTAAGCCTTTGTCCAGGCAGAGTCTCGATCTAAGGAAAGCCGCTCTTTAAGCAAAGCTTCTCGCCATCCAACCACAGCCTTATCTCGTTCTGAGTGCTAAGTGCTAAGTGCTAAGTGCTAAGTGCTAGTTTTATGTTTAAGGCAGGGAAGCCTTAAACTTTTTTATCTCCCCTCAGCTTCTAACCCTTCTAGTACGCGGTTAACTTATGTCGCTAACTTATGCAGCTAGCTTATGTCGCTGGCTATAGTTTCTAGCCACTCTTCTAAATTAAGCTTCGAAAATAAACGTCGAAAATAGGCTTGGAAAATAAGCCTGTTTGCCACTAAGTTGGACCAATTTTGCGCTAACTATTGCTTTCACAACAAGTTTTATATACATAAACATACATTAGAATACAAAAGTGATATATAATAACTGGCAATAAACCTTTTACAGTATTGCAACACTTCAGAGGGATATCGTGAAGGATAATAACTGGATACTGATTGTCGATGACGATGCCGATCTGGCAAACCTGGTCGCCGATTTTCTCGAGATGAACGGCTATAAGACCGAGATAGAACACAACGGTGCCAAGGCCGTCGAGCGCATCATTGCCGAGCAACCTATGTTGGTTATCTTAGATGTGATGCTGCCCGACATGGACGGCTTGTCCATCTGCCGCGCGGTGCGTCATGGCCATACGGGGATCGAAGGTAGCTACAACGGCCCTATCCTGATGCTGACCGCCCTTAACAACGATATCGACGAAGTTGCCGGCCTGGAGACAGGCGCCGACGACTACCTGGCCAAACCCGTGCGCTCCCGGGTGTTGCTGGCCAGAGTCCGGGCCCTACTGAGACGTAAGCCTGAGCCACCTGTCACCGAGAAGCTCAGTAAGCTGCACAGCAATAACGATAGCCTCATCGAGTTTGACGGCCTCAGCATAGATAAGAAATATCAACGTATCCAACAACATGGACAGGATATCGAACTCACCACTGCCGAATTTGAGCTGCTGTGGTTGCTGGCCAGCCGACCCGGCGAGATCTGCGACAGAGACTCTATCTCTGATTACTTCAGCGACCTGGGGTACGAGAGTTCCCACAGGACCATAGATCTCAGGGTGTCACGCATTCGCCGCAAGCTTGGCGACGATCCCAGCCACGCCACGCGCATCAAGACGATCCACGGCAAGGGTTATCTGTTTGTCGGAGACTGACGCTAGATGCGAAAAAAGCCCATTGCCTTACTACTGCTCGCGATACTGATCAGCCTAAGCCTGGTCGGTATCGCCGCACGTATGGATCCTCCCGAGGCAAGGGCCGACATCACAGAGCGAGAGGCGCAGCTGACGACGCTACCGGAAAACCAGCAGGGAGAGCTGCTCACCGCGCTGGTCAAACATTATCGCGACAACGACCCCCTCAAGAGCCTGGCCTATGGTGAACAGGCGCTGACCCTCTTCTCCAAGATCCCCGACGATATCCGTAAAGTCACAGTGCTGAACAACATGGCCTGGATATATGTCTCCCTGAGTCAGTATGAAAATGCTCAGCTGCGCACCGACCAAGCCAAACAACTGGCCAAGGCAAGCAATGACCCACATGGACTCTTTACCGCACAGACCATGCAGGGGATCATCTATTGGCGCAAAGCGGACTATCAGACCGCCCTCAAGACCTTCGAACAGGCGCAGGAGATAGCCAAGCAGGAGAAGAATCTCAGGGGCATCGCCAGCACGACCAACTATATGGCGATCATCTACCAGACTCTGGGGCAACCGGAGAAGGCGCTCGACTATTTCATACGCGCCTTCAACATTCAAAAAGAGGTGGGTGATGAGAAGAGCATTGCCGTCTCCCTCAATAACATCGCCAACATGTATGGCACCAGCGGCAACTATAGCCTGGCGCTGGACTATCAACTGCAGTCGAGGAAGATTCGCGAGGAGCTGAACGATCTGCCTGGCCTGGCGCAGATCCTAGGGAATATCGGCCTCACCTATTTCTATCTGAAGGACAGCGAGCAGGCCCTCTCTTATCTGCAACGCTCTCTGGGTTACTACGAATCCCTCAAGGATCAACAGGGCATAGCCGAGATCCACGGCAACCTCGGCATGGTCCATCTGCACGAGCATCAATTGGAGTCGGCGCTGTTGCAGTACCAAGAGGCCCTGGCGCTGGCCAAAGCGATCCCGGATACGGCGCTCGAGGCCAGGATCAACATAGATCTCGCCAATGCCTATATCGAACTCGATGACCCCGAGCAGGCCTTCAAGCAGATCACCACGGGCTTAGATCAGGCCAATAAGCTCGGCATCGTCTCTCTCAGCGCCTATGGCCTGCTGACCCTCGCCAAGGTGGAGAAGCTACGCGGCAACAGTGAACGCGCCCTCACCTTGAGTGCGGCGGCGTTAAACAGCTCCCAGCAGCTGCAAGATAAGCGTATCGTGCGCGACGCACACGAGTTTCGCTATCAGCTCTACAAACATCTCGGGCAGGCCGAACAGGCGCTGGCGAGTCTGGAAGCCTTTAAGCAGGTGAACGATGAGATGTTTAACTCTGAGAGCGACCAGAGAATGGCCTTTCTCCTCAGCCACTTCGAGGCCGAGCAACAGGAGCAGCAGATTAAGTTGCTGCAGGCCGATCAGGCGCTGCAGAAGACCCAACTGGCGCAACATACTTATCAGCGCAACGTATGGCTAGGTGGTCTGAGCGTCTTGTTTATCATCCTGCTCCTGCTGGTGAATCGACATCACCAGCGCAAGATCAACGCCTCCCTCAATCAGAACATTCAATCTCAACGTGAATTAATTCAAGCCGTTGCCCACGAGTTTAGATCCCCGCTTGCCCGGGTTCAGCTGGCCTTCGACATGCTGGAAGAACAGTTTGAGCAGGACAAACCCACTCGCCTCATCGACACCATCAACAAAGGCCTGAGTGAACTGGAGAAGCTGATCAAAGAGGCGCTGGATTTCATCCAGATAGAGAGTAAATCCAGGCCGTTGCACCTCTCACAGGTTAACCTCAATAAGCTGCTGGGTGAGTTGATGGACGCTAATAGTGTCCTCTATCCCGATAAGGCCTTTAAGCTGGAGGTTAACCCAAGTGAAGCTTGCCTGGTTAAGGCCGATAGCACCCAGATTACGCGGGCATTTTCCAATATACTGCGCAACGCGGCGCGCTTCGCCCGCTCTCAGGTACTCATTAGCCTCAAGCAAGAAAAGTCCCGTATCCTGGTCATCATAGAAGATGATGGTCCTGGGATCCCCACGGAGCAGAGAGAAAGGGTATTTGAGCCCTTCGTCAGGCTAGATCAAAGCCGTTGTCGAGATTCGGGCGGTATCGGCCTGGGTCTCGCGCTGGCCAAGAAGATATGCGAAGCCCATGGTGGCGCCCTCACCATCTCCTCGTCCCAGCTCGGCGGCGCCAAGTTGTCGCTCGCCTGCCCTTTAGTTAACAGAGAGTCTGATAACTAACATTCTTCAACCAAGGCAGCTGAACACTAAGCGGTAGAACATAAGGCAACGGAACATCAAGCGGCCGCTCACCAAGCTGCCACAAGCAAAGCCCCTGAAAACAGATAAGCTAGAAACAGAACGTCGGTAAAGCCTGTAGAAACAGGCCTATAAAACCGATGCGCTAATAGTGCCAGTTCGCTGCTCATCCCCCTTCCTCTTCTAATGCCGCTGCTAATCTCCCTGCTGATAAGCCAACTTTTCACGCCCAAGCGACGAGAATTTATCCGGTTGCATCCCAACATTTTCCGCCTAACGCACTAAACCACCCTAAAAAATGTTTGTTATTTGTTAAATACATTTGATCAAATGAATATCTTTGTATATATATGTATATTTAAAGCTGTAAATCTTGCAGAGAAATCCCCCTCAGCAAGGGGAACGGCGCCATGAGCCTAGCTCATCCCTACCACACACAATAACAACGAGGCACCTGAGCCGGCAGCGGTATAGCAGGATATGCGAGCTGCCAATGCAACAGGAAATCGAGGAGCATATAAGATGAAAATCAGTAAACTAGCAGGCATGATCTCACTAATCACACTGGGCATCGCCGCCTCGAGTCAGGCATCAGACAACCGCTATGTGGTTCAAGTCGATAATCAACACAAGGGCATAGTGAAGGCCCTGGCGGTCAAATCTGGCGCGATAATCGAACTCGACGGTGATGGCTTCTTCGCCGCCAGCTTTAACGCCCAGGATCTCGCCCAGGTCAAAGGCCTGTTAAACAATCCCCATGTGAAACTGGTCGAGGAAGACCAACGCCGTACTCTGCAGTCACTCTATCAGGATGATGCGGGCGACCCTATGTTGAGCCAACTCACCCCCTATGCCATCTATCAGTCTCAGGCAGATCAAGTTGATTTCGTGCCGGGCGCCGGCATTAAGGTGTGCGTGATCGACTCGGGCCTGGATAGAAGCAACCCCGACTTTAACTGGGGAGCCATCACAGGCGATAACGATTCCGGCACAGGCGATTGGGATGTCAACGGCGGACCCCACGGCACCCACGTTGCCGGTACCATAGGCGCTGCAGACAACGGCATAGGTGTCGTTGGTATGGCACCTGGGGTCGACATGTATATCATCAAGGTCTTTACCGCTAGCGGGTGGGCCTACTCTTCTGATCTGGCTCATGCCACTGATCTCTGTAGCCAGGCGGGCGCCAACATCATCAGCATGAGCCTGGGTGGTGGCGGTGCGAGCAGCATTGAATCTAACGCCTTCGAAGCCTTTACCCAGGCAGGTGGCCTGGTGGTCGCCGCTGCGGGCAACGATGGTAACAACGCCCGCTCCTACCCAGCCGCCTATCCCGCCGTCATGATGGTTGGCGCCAACGATGCCGATAACAATATCGCCAGTTTCTCACAATTTCCTAGCTGTAGCAGTGGCCGAGGCAAACATGCAACCCAAGATGAAATGACCTGCGTAGAAGTCACCGCCGGCGGCGTACAAACGCTGTCGACCTATCCAGCCAAAATGGCCACCATAGCCGCCATGTCGGCGGATGATGTTTTCTTCGAGGCCTCGGCCATGGAAAATATCGGCAGCGCCAGTGGCAGCACCTATTTCATGGGCACGGCCGAAACCTTAGACACCCGAGCCCAGGGCAGTGTCTGCGTTATCGATCGCGGCAACATCTCCTTCCATGACAAGGTCGCCAACTGTGAGGCCTCTGGCGGTATCGGCGCCATCATCGTCAATAACGTCGACGGCATGCTATATGGCACGCTGGGTGACGCCAACAGCACTCAGATTCCCGCCGTGGGTGCGGCGCTCAGTGACCGCACAGCCTTAATGGCAGCGACTCAGGCATCAGTGTCTATCGCTAGTGGCGATTACGGTTATATGAGCGGCACCTCGATGGCGACCCCTGCCGTGTCGGGCGTAGCGGCACTGGTGTGGTCAAACTTCCCAGAGTGTACTGGTAGCGAGATCCGTCAAGCACTTAAGGCGACCGCCGAAGATCAGGGCATACCTGGACACGATGAGTATTTTGGCTATGGCATAGTCAAGGCCAAGGCGGCTTATGACTATCTGCAAAGCAGTGGTTGTAATGGTCAAGGCGGCACGCCGGGAACCTTTAGCCTAAACGCCGAGTATGAATACGCGCGAGGCAAACACAGGGTTAACCTGACGACGGTCGCGGCATCGAGCCCTAAGGTTGACATCTACCGTAACGAGCAGCTCATCGCCACGGTAGCGGCAAACACCCTCTATACCGATAGCTTTGGTCGCAAGGCGACTGGCAACTTCAGCTACAAAGCCTGTGAGGAAAATACCCAGATCTGTACCGAGACCCAAAGCGTCAACTTCTAGTCACGGAGATTTGTCGCTGCAGCTAATCAAGGGCGATTTGGTAAGGTGCTGATAGCCTTAGAGATGAGTGCTGTAGCGGCTGACGCTAGCCATTGAGCAATAGCTCATCAAGCGTGAGCTCATTGGGCACTGTCTCGCTAAGAAAAAGCTCGCTAAGAAAAGGCTCGCTAAGAAAAAGCTCGTAAAGCACAAGCTGATTGAGCACAAACTCGTTAGACACGAGCGCCTTATGCGTAAGTAAATTGAAGGGCGGAGATCATCTCATTTGATCTCTGCCCTTATACTCTATGCAGCAGAGCTCACGCGATTAGACAAAGCTCGGCTAGACAAATCTCGGCTAGACAGGGCTCGATTAAACAGTGCCCGATTAAGCAGTGCCTGATTAAGCAGTGCCTGATTAAGCAATGTTAGTTGAAACCCAGTGTTTGTCGCCTAGGAATTCGTCGATCCTAGTACATTTCCCCAACTCATACACTGCCTCACCACTTCCACACTATATACAGAGCACTCCCCTTCTCGATCGCATCCATCTCCAATCAAATTATATTTTTTATAAATATCAGTAGATTGTGAGCACGGAGTCAGATTAACACACAAACATTGATATACATAAATTCACATTTAAGACGAATTTGTGACATTTTTGATAAACAAATGTTGATCAAAACCAAATCGAGGTATATAAATGTATACATATCGAATACATTTGTATGTGATATAGCCCTATTGAAGACCTCATCAAGTAACTGGGTGCGACAACACTGGGTACTTATAAATTTTATAACAACAGGAGAACAGTTGATGACTACACCCAAGAAATCATCTTCCAAGCTGCTCACAACACTATTAGGTGCCTCACTCTTAACTGGTTTGAGCCCTGTAGCACTGGCCGTAACCAAGGCGCCGCTGAAGGCAATGCCGCAGTACGATAACCAAAGCGTACTAGTCAAGTTCAAACAGAAAGTCACTAAGAAAGATCGTAAGGCGCTGACCCGTAACCTGGGCGTCTCTTTCAAAGATAAGAACAACGACGGCGTGGATGACCGCCTACGTAACATCGCCAATGGTCGCCTGGCCGTGCTGGATCTGGGCCAGGGTCGCCAGGTAGAGGCCGTCCTCAACAGCCTGAAAAACCACCCTCTAGTTGAATACGCAGAACCTAACTACATAGTACACACCACTGCGGTGCCCAACGATACTTCATATGCAAGCCTTTACGGCATGCAGAAGATCCAAGCTGAAACTGCCTGGGACTATGTGATCGGTGATTCTTCTGTTGTTGTTGGTGTGATCGACACCGGCTTCGACTTCAACCACCCAGATCTAGCTGACAACATCTGGACCAACCCAAATGAAATCGCGGGCAACGGTATCGATGACGACGGCAACGGCTACATTGATGATATCCACGGTATCTCAGCTATCCTGGATAACGGTAACCCGTCTGATACAGGTGCTCATGGCACTCACGTATCTGGTACTATCGGTGCCAAAGGTAACAACGCCCTGGGTGTTGTCGGGGTAAACTGGCAAACCAACATGGTCGGCTGTAGCTTCCTCGGCACAGGCGGCGGTACCCTAGCCGACGGCGTTCAATGTATCGACTATATGATCGGTCTTAAAAACGCCGGCAACAACATCCGCGTGCTGAACAACAGCTGGGGTGGCGGTGGCTTCACCCAAACCCTAAAGGATGCCATCTCGGCGGCCAACAATGCCGACATCCTCTTCGTTGCGGCTGCGGGTAACGATTCTGCAGACATCGACAACGGTGGTTTCTACCCTGCCGGTTACGATGTGCCTAACGTAGTAGCGGTAGCCTCTACCGATAGCGCCGACAACCTGTCTGGTTTCTCTAACTATGGCGATCAACTGGTTCACCTGGCTGCACCAGGTTCATTTATCCTGTCAACGACGCCTAACAACAGCTACGACACGTTCAGCGGTACCTCGATGGCGACACCGCACGTAGCCGGCGCCGCAGCCCTGATCCTGGCGGGTAACCCGAACCTGACCACGTCTCAGCTAAAAAGTGTACTCATGAATACTGGTGATGCGCTTACCGCTTTGCAAGGTAAAACCATCTCAGGTAAGCGCCTGAATCTTGCCAACGCCCTGATCGATTCAGGCGGAGCGGGTCCTTCTTTCTTCATGGAAGCAACACCAACTAAATCGACCGTCAACCAAGGCGACAGCCAAGCTTATGCTATCGATCTGGTGGCTGCGGGCGGTTTCAATGGCACAGCGACTATGAGTCTGAGCAGCGTACCTGAGCTCAACGCAGAAGTGGTATTTGCACAAAACCCAGTTGCGGGCGACACCACTAACACTATGACTATCAATACGACCGAGCAAACTGCGCCAGGTACGTACAACATGACGGTCAACGCCACCGACGGAGCCGTGTCTAAGAACATCAACCTGGAGCTGAAAGTATGGCCTCAAGGTACTGTTTCTACTATGTTGACCAGCAACCAAGTCGTGCCTATCAGCGATAACGATCCTTCATTCCCTGCAACCAGCAGCATTAATGTTCCATACGACATGACGCTGACTCAGGTTGAAGTGTTTGTTGACATCACCCACGCCTGGGCACCTGACATGCTTGTGTCTGTCATTTCACCAGCCGGCGAAGAAGTCATTCTGCACGACCGTGCGGGCGGCAATGGTACTGGCCTTGTTGGCAACTTTATTCCTACCGAATACGAGCTGGACAACGCATTGGGTGAGTGGACACTGAAAGTTGTCGACGAAGTTGCGGGCGACACGGGCGCTATCAACAGCTGGTCGCTAAAACTGACTGGCGCACCATCGGCAGGCACGGACTTCGTACCAAACGTACAGATAGCGACGCCTGCTAACCAAGGCGCGTACCTGACCGGTGAAACCGTCAGCTTCAGCGCAAGCTCAAACGACACCGAAGACGGCGACCTGACGTCTGGCATCGTTTGGACCTCAAGCATCGACGGCGTTATCGGTAACGGCGCATCGTTCACTAAGTCTAACCTGTCGGTAGGCGACCACGTGATCACTGCGACCTCTACTGATTCAGCAGGCCAGGCAAGCACAGAAACTGTTGAGCTATCTGTTGCCGATGCTAACACTACAGTTAGCGGTGCTAATAACACGGCTATTGCTATGCCTGAGATGGGCGGCAAGGTATTTACTGAAATCGACCTGCCTACTGGCGTTGCTATCGATGCAATCGAAGTCAATGTCGATATCTCGTTCGAATCGGTTCAATACCTGAACGTGTGGCTACAGTCTCCGTCTGGCACCCTGGTTAAACTGGTGACTTGGCGTCAGTTCTGGAACAAAGACCTGGTTAAGACCTTCAACCCGGTTGAGTTCGCAGGTGAGTCGAGCATGGGTACATGGCGCCTGTTTGTAGAAGATACCTCTAGCTACATCATGAATGGCGTACTGAACAACTGGAGCATCTCGGTTTCAAACGGCGACGCGGTACTTCCGCCTCCTGCTGAAAACACAGCGCCTGTGATGACTATCAATGCTCCTATGGGTGGTTCTAGCTTCAACCTGGGCGACAGCATCACCTTCGAAGGCAGCGCAATTGATGCCGAAGACGGTGACGTAAGTGCCGGTATCGACTGGTACTCAAACTTCGGCGGAAAGATTGGTACCGGTGGTTTATTCACGACTAGCTCACTCGTCGCAGGCGACCACATAGTGACAGCGGTAGCTCACGACTCTGAAGACGCATTCGACCAGGCACAGGTAAGCTTTACCGTGCTAGATGCGCCTGCTAACGAAGCCCCAGTGGCTGACTTCAGCTTCGCGACTAACTTCTTAGCGGTGCAGTTTAGCGACCTTTCGGGCGACAGCGACGGCGCGATAAGCAGCTGGTCTTGGGACTTCGGCGACGGTGCTAGCTCAACGCTAGCAAACCCAGGCCACAGCTATGACGCCGCAGGCATCTACACTGTCACCCTGACCGTTAGCGATGATGACGGCGCCGAGCACTCAGTCACTAAAGAAGTAACTGTAACTGAGCCATCTATCGTACTAGAAGGCAGCGCAAGCAGTGATGGTAGCCGTGTGGTAGCAAGCTTGTCTTGGACTTCGAAGAATAAGGTAAACTTCGATGTATACCGCGACGGTGCCCTAGTAAGCTCTGGTGTAAGAAAAACAAGCTACACAGATCGCTTCAGCTCTAGCGCTACTAGCTTCACTTACCAAGTATGTGAAACTGGCACAAGCACCTGTTCTTTAGAGGAAACCATTGTGGCTACTCCTAAGACTAAAGGTAGAAACAAGTAAGTTGTAACCCAGGGAAGGCTCTGCCAAGAGCCTTCCTTTTTTTCTATCTATATCTAATTTTAGCTAACGCTATCTAACGTTATGAAAAGCAATCACTCCGCCGCTGGATTGACCTACATCCAGGCCGGGCAGACACCCGAGGCACAAGCGGTGAACAACAACCGACTCTCCCTATTCGCGATACTCCTGCTATTTATGCTAACGCCCTTCACCCATGGCTCGAGCGAATTTCGCGCCTACCAGAGCCGCTATGACGACCCACTGCTCAATATGGTTGCCGAGGACAGGGAAACGCTTGAAAAGTTTAACGCCCAGAGCAAGGCAACTATCGGCTCAGTAGAGATAAAACCCAAACGGATAAGCGAAACGAACACAAAAAGCAAGACGCCGATAGCGAGCGTTCAAAAGGAGGCTTCAGCAACTCCAGAGGACAAGCCTACGGAATTGACGCCCGGTTTCGTGCTGTCGGTAAAAGAGAAACGCTTAAGCAGAGCTGCTGGCGAGACCGCGATTTATCACTTCTCGACACTTGAAGACAGGACGCTTGTAGACAATAGCCATACAGCTACAAGGTTAGCAAGCGAGAAATTAGAGGAACAGATATGCCTGAGCCTGGCCTCCTCGCTTCCCGGCGCCAGGCTCACTAAAGAAAGGATTCATCCTGGCGACACATTCAGCCTCTTGGTGCCATCCAATAGTGACGCCCAATGGGGCGACTACATGTTTACCGTGACCGCCTCTGCTGACGGCGGCAATTGGGTTAAACAGCAGAGCGTCAATCTCAGCCTGCTTCCCGGCGACATACGCGAGATACAGCAGGCCAACTTCACCTGGCAGCCCATCACAGACAATGTCCCAAAGGGAATAGAGAGCCGCATCACCGTCGAAGATGAACTTGCCGCCTTTGGCGTGCGCGTCTTAGTTAATGTCTCCCATACCTGGCACAGAGATCTTAGCATGACCCTCACCTCCCCCATGGGCACAAGCTATCAACTAGAAAGCGAAAGCTATGCTGCAAAAGAAAGTAAAACAGTAAAAGCTAGCAATTCGTCAAAAGAAAGCCATGCTGGAAGAGACAATCAGCATCGGGAATATCGTACCCTGGCCTTCAATCACGAGGCGATAAGAGGCGACTGGATCCTCCAGGTGAGTGACCTGGCAGCAGGCGACATAGGCACGCTAAGGGGCTGGCAACTCCTCATCTCGGGTTACTCGGCCGCCCAGCCACAAGATATAAGTGCTAGTCCTTAATCCTCCATAGACCAAAGTCCATAGTCCTTGCTGTAACATGAGCCAGATACGTACTGAATCACAGCTGACCAACACCCGAGAATCCTAGCCCTGAAAGCCGCCATTTCGCGCGAGAAAACGCCAATTTTATCGTGCATCTTACATTCACCTTCTTCCAATGAGAACACTCTGTTTTCGCAAAAGAATTAAAGCGAAAAAGCTGTTGTCCCATAGCAGTTCTGCTACAATTTCGCCGTAATTTCCTCCTCTAACATTACATATAAAAATAGTACCCTATGAATCAATCTAATAAAGTTCTAGCCGTTAACGATGATCTGCCCATCCGCACCGACAAGCCGGTACATTCAGGTAAAGTCCGCAGTGTTTATTGGTTAACCGCCGAAGACAGTGCGCGCCTGATCGAGCAGAAAGGTTATGACGTTCCCGCCGACACGCCGCTGGCGATCATGGTGATCAGTGACCGTATCTCTGCCTTCGACTGCATCTGGCAAGGCGAAAATGGCCTCAACGGCGTCCCTGGCAAAGGGGCGGCGCTTAATGCCATCTCTAACCATTGGTTCAAGCTATTTAAAGAGAAAGGCTTAGCAGACAGTCATATTCTGGATGTTCCACATCCTTTCGTGTGGATCGTGCAGAAGGCGCAGCCAGTGATGGTCGAAGCGATCGCCAGACAGTACATCACAGGTTCTATGTGGCGTGCCTACAGCAAGGGTGAGCGCGACTTCTGTGGTATCACCCTCCCCGAGGGACTGGAGAAGGATCAGAAGCTGGAAGAGGTGCTGATCACTCCATCGACCAAAGGTGTACTGACAGGTCTTGAGGGCGTCCCCGAAGCCGATGATGTTAACGTCTCACGTGCGGATCTGGAGCGTCACCTTGAAGGCTTCAACTTCCACAGCAAGGGCGATATCGACCTTTACGAGAAGCTGCTTAAAGAGGGCTTTGCGGTGATCAGCGAGGCCCTGGCCGAGCAAGATCAGATCTTCGTCGACACCAAGTTTGAATTTGGTTACGTGAAAGATGCCAGTGGTCAGGAAAAACTGATCTATATGGATGAAGTCGGCACCCCTGACTCATCACGTATCTGGGACGGTGAAGCCCGTCGTAACGGCAAGATCGTCGAGAAGTCGAAAGAAGGCTTCAGACAGTGGCTGCTAAACCACTTCCCAGATCCCGATATTCTGCTCAACAAGGAGCGTATGCCTGAGCGTTTCGCCCTGGCGCGCGACAACAAGCTGCCAACCGAGGTGATGATGGATATCTCTAACACCTACGTAGGCATCGCCGAGACCATCATAGGTCATAAGCTACACCTGAGCGAGAATCCTCGTCAGGAGATCATCGATATCCTGCGCGATGAGTATCAGCTGATCCAAGCCTAATGCCGCTAAGCTCCTGATGCTCAACTGGCATAATTTGCCAGGGCAAGATGAGATAATCAGGGCTGACTAGAAAACGAAGGCCAGCGTTCAACAGACGCTGGCCTTTTTATGCGTGTTTATCTGCGTTTCACCTGAGATTCGATTGGGCCTTTTTATTGGAAAGTCACCCAGAAGTGGTTTTATCATGCTTGAGCTTGAGCCCTAAAAGCCGCTAGCAATGGCGCTAAAACCTGCCACAGCTCGCTCATAAGACGATGATGAAAGAAAATTAATCTGCTAAAGCAGATAGGCGCGCCATCGAACGGCGACTAAAAACTCGCTTAATCTGCGCCAATGATTCGCTTTGCCCAAACATGACCAAGATGGCAACTTACCTCAGAGTGGGAAACCTCATACGCGGTCGGCCGGCATGGCTTAGCTCAAATAGCGCCAGCACATCCATTTAAATGATTTAACACACAATAACCATTAAAATCAGTATGATATACAAGCCTCAATCCACTCAGGCCTGGGTATTCGGTGGTGATAAAAGCTGCAATTCATCTCTAAACCGCCGCTTGCCTCAACTTTATAAAAGGTAAGGCAACGAAAATGAACATTAACTAACGAGAGACAAACAAGACAGGATCTGGCAACTCAAACCGCAGTTAAAAAACCAGTTGTAAAGATTGCCTTAATATTTTCTCACAACTTTATTAATCCAATCTTAAACTTTTGATTTGCCGCGCCCCTGCCCCGCTTGATAAGGTATGGCGGCAATCACATCTTTAGCGCCCCCATGCCTGTTAGGCAGTAAAAAAACGATTGGGCGCCAGCAACAGGGAGAACCCATGCGTAAGTCTATCCTCACCACGGCTATCTTAGCCGGTCTATATCTCACTGGCTGTACACCAGCGAGTCAGGAAGCAAGCAATACAGAAGTAGCAAGTACCGAAGCGGCGAAGCCCGCCGTACAGGAGAGTGAAGGCCAAATCAATGCCAGCAACGTACTGCTCAAGAAGAGCGTGCTACAGTATCAGGCGCCTGAGTTTGATAAGATCACCTTCGACGATTATGCACCAGCATTCACCCAAGGGATCATAGAGCACGATAAAGAGATCCAGGCGATCATCGACAATCAGGCCGCCCCAGATTTTGACAACACCATAGTCGCCATGGAAAAGTCTGGCAGCCTGCTTACCCGCGTGGCCAAAACCTTCTTTAACCTGGCCAGCGTTAACTCTAACAGCCAGGTACAAACCCTGGAAGCCGAGCTAGCACCTAAGCTGTCTGCGCACTGGGACAACATCTTCCTTAACCCTGAGCTGTTTGCCCGCATCGAGAGCGTCTACAAGAGCCGCGACAGCCTGAGCGCCGAAGATAAACACTTGGTCGAGTATTACTACCTGGCATTCGAGCGCGCCGGTGCCAAGCTATCTGACGCAGATAAAGAGAAGATGCGCGATCTCAACGGTCAGCTCGCCAGCCTAACCACAGAGTTTTCTAAGAACGTTCTAGATTCATTTAAGAACGAAGTGATCATAGTTAAAGACAAGGCAGAGCTCGACGGCCTATCTGACGCCGAAATCGCTACCCTCGCCCAGGCCGCAAAGGATGCAGGCAAAGAGGGATACCTGATCACCCTTGTGAACACCACTCGCCAACCTATCCTCTCCAGCCTAAACAATCGCGAGCTAAGAGAGAAAGTGTGGAAGACCTCGGCAAACCGCGCCATGGCGCTTAACGGCCCGAATATCGTCAAGCAGTCACACCTGCACGCCGAAAAGGCGGCGCTACTTGGCTATGACTCCTGGGCAGCCTACACGGTAGCCGATCAGATGGCCAAGACACCGACGGCCGTATATGAGATCTTAGATGACCTAGCACCTAAGGCTGTGGCCAAGGCCAAGCTAGAGGCGGCGGACATACAGGCGCAGATTAAGGCATCGGGTCAAGACTTCGAACTGGCACCTTGGGACTGGGCCTATTACAGTGAGAAGGTTCGTAAGGCCAAATACGACCTGGATCAGAGCCAGGTTACGCCTTACTTCGAGTTTAACCGCGTCCTCAACGACGGTCTCTTCTTCGCCATGGAAAAACTCTACGGCATCACGGTCAAGCCGCGCAAAGATCTGCCTGTCTGGAACTCGGATGTGCTCGCCTATGAGATCTTTAACAAAGACAAGAGCTCAGTCGGCATCTTCTATCTGGACCCTTATGCCAGAGAAGGTAAGAACGGTGGCGCCTGGATGGATGAGTTCGTGACCCAGAGCGGCCTACTGGGCACTAAGCCTGTGGTCTACAATGCGTTGAACATTCCAAAGCCGGCTTCAGGCCCAACCCTGATGACCTATGATGAAGTCAGCACCATGTTCCACGAGTTCGGTCACGCCGTGCATGGTCTCTTCTCTCAGGTGAAATACCCAAGCGTTGCCGGCACCGCCACCCCGAGAGACTTCGTCGAATTCCCATCACAGGCCAACGAAGACTGGTCGATCGATCCCGAAGTTCTGGCCAACTACGCTAAGCACTATCAGACCGGCGAGCCTATTCCTGCCGAGCTATTGAAGAAGGTCCTGGCGGCGAGTAAGTTTGGACAAGGCTTCGATACCACAGAGTATCTGGCAGCGGCCATCCTGGACATGGAGTGGCACTCCATTGGCGTCGATGCCAAGATCGACGACGTGGCGAAGTTTGAGCAGCAGGCACTGGCGAAACACGGCATTGATTTTGCGCCTATCCCGCCACGCTACAAGTCAACCTACTTTAGCCATGCATTCGCCGGCGGGTATTCGGCGGGCTACTACGCCTACCTGTGGACCGAAGTCTTTGCGGCAGACGCCTTCGACTTCATGAGCCACAACGGCGGCCTGTCACTGGAGAACGGTAACAAGTTCCGCGACAACGTGCTGTCTAAGGGTAACAGTGAAGATTTGATGCAGGACTACATCAAGTTCACCGGCAGAAAGCCAACCGTGGATGCCCTGTTAAAGCACAGAGGCCTGACGGAATAAGTCTGGATTTCAGGCATTAAAAAAGCGGCTCATTGAGCCGCTTTTTTTATCGCTATCTGCTTCAGTGCAATCTTTTCCCTAACTCTAACGCAAACTTTCAAGAGCTTACTTTAAAAGCTAGTAGATAGAGGCTTCGCCCGGCGGACGAGTACGCAGGAGTTTGAGGAACCACATATATTGCTCTGGATAGGCGTTTATCACCTGCTCCACCGCGCGGTTTAATGCTAAGGCCTCATTCTCCTTGCCCTGCATCTCCTCGGGTGAGATGGGCGGCAGTACCGTCAGCAGGTACTGACGCTTTTGCTGATCATAGCCAATCTTCACCGGCATCACCTGAGCGTTGCCCGCCGAGGCCAGACGCCCCACCACAGGCAGAGTGGCCTTAACAGTGCCAAGAAATGGCGCGAAGACGCTCTTCTCTGGGCCTAGGTCTTCGTCTGGTAGATAGAAGAAACTGTTATCGTTTTTCAGCTCTGACAGGAGCGCACGTATACCCGCCTCGCGCATATAGACGTTGCCGCCCTTGGAGCTACGCATGCGGTTATTGAACCAGTCGAACAACTTGTTACGATGAGCCTTGGCCATGGTGACCATGGGGAGCTCCAGGTTCAACCTGAGCCCGGCGTATTCTATGCCCCATACATGGGGCATGATGAAGATCACCGGCTGACCGGCATCACGGGCGCGCTGCACATGCTCGAAGCCTTCAAGTTGAACCCGGCGACGAAGATTAGCATCTGAGCGCAGCAGCAGCTCTGACTGCGCCAACAGGATCAACACGAAATTCTCGATATTCTCTTCGAGTAGCTTATCGATTTCGGCCTTGGATTTATCCGGGAAACAGGTCTCCAGGTTTGCCCTGGCCACCCTGAGGGGCTTCTTGGCGATCTTCTTCACCAGACGCGCGAGCAGGCGCGCTATCGGATCCCTTAGCCAGGCGGGCATCAGGCCAAAAAACACCAGCAGCCCTATGGCAAACCAGGTGGGCCAATGCTTAGGATGTAATAACTCGGCGCGAAAGCGGCGATCGAAATACTTAGGTTTTCTAGACAAGAGTACAACCTCTTACTCATCCAGCGCCTGTGACCACACAGGCTTAAACAACAGATAACCAGTTCAGAAGAAACAGAAAAAGCCACTCAAGGAGTGGCCTTCTCTATGTATTAAGTCGGATTATTTACCGGCGTTAGCCTCTTCAACACGACTCTTAAGTTTCTGTCCTGGACGGAAAGTCACCACGCGGCGAGCAGAAATCGGGATATCCTCGCCTGTTTTAGGGTTGCGACCCGGTCTTTGATTTTTGTCCCTTAGGTCAAAGTTGCCAAAGCCAGATAACTTGACCTGCTCACCGTTCTCGAGGGCTTGACGAATTTCTTCGAAAAATGCCTCAACCATCTCTTTCGCAACTCGCTTGTTAATGCCAAGCGTTTCAAAAAGATGTTCTGCCATTTCGGCTTTGGTAAGTGCCATACTTTTAATCCCTCAACAGTGCGTTGAACTCGGTCTTGAGTTCAGAAACTACCTTTTCTACCATTTCAGCAATTTCTTTCTCTTCAAGTGTACGAGCGTTGTCTTGTAGTGTAAGTGCAATCGCCAGACTCTTTTTACCTGGTTCAACACCTTTACCTTGGTATACATCGAACAAGTTTAAGCCAACCAACTGATTTTCGCCAACTTTTCTTATCAAATTTACAACATTTCCTGCCGAGACATCTTCATCAACCAGGATGGCAATGTCACGTCGGTTTGCTGGAAACTTAGACACAGTCTGGGCTTGCGGCAAACTTGCGTGCAATAAGGCGTCTAATTCGAGCTCGAATACGATGGTTTTACCATTTAAGCCGAAGGGCTTTTCCAGGCTCGGATGGACGGCACCAATGACACCAATCACACGATCATTTCTTAAGATTTCAGCACATTGCCCCGGATGAAGCGCCGGATGAGATGCTTTTTTAAAAGTAAATTCATCCTCTGAAACTGTCAAGCCGATAATGGCTTCCAGATCGCCCTTAAGGTCGAAAAAGTCTACAGTTTTTGATTCCATCGACCAATGTTCGTCATTTTGGTTACCGGCAATGACGGCACCTAGCATCGCCTGCTGACGCACACCCGATTCGGCGTTGGCATCTGGCACGAAACGCAGACCGGTTTCAAACAGGCGAACACGGTTTTGCTGACGGCTCTGGTTGTAGCCCACGGCAGTCAACAGACCGGTAAACATAGACAAACGCATGGCCGACATCTCTACCGAGATAGGGTTTGGTAGCACCATGGCATCGCTGCCCGGATGTACCAACTGCTGCAGCTTAGGATCGACGAAGCTGTAGGTCACGGCTTCCTGGAAGCCACGGGCCACCATCATGGCGCGCACGCGCTTAAGGTCGATATCAGACTCTTTGTGAAGTGGCATGCTCAGGGCCGCAACAGGCGCAACATTCGGAATGTTGTTGTAGCCATAGATGCGGGCAACCTCTTCGATAAGATCTTCTTCGATCGCCATATCGAAACGGTAAGTCGCAGTAACGACCTGCCAGTTGTCGTCCACACGTGACACGCCAAAGCCAAGACGCTCGAGGATTTCGGTCACATCGGCATCGCTAATATGATGGCCTAGCACGCGATCTAGCTTGCTACGACGCAACAGTATGTTAGCAGGCTGAGGCAGATGCTCGTCGGCCTTAGACTCAACCACAGGGCCGGCTTCGCCGCCGCAGATCTCTAGTACCAGGCGCGTAGCACGGTCGATCGCCTTATGTTGTAGCTCAGGGTCAACGCCACGCTCGAAGCGATGTGACGAGTCAGTGTGCAGGCCAAGACGACGTGATTTACCCATGATCGCCAGCGGCGCAAAGAAGGCGCACTCCAGCAGGATATCTTGGGTCTCACCGGTCACACCCGAGTACTCGCCACCAAACACACCGGCCAGGGCCAGAGGTTGGCTGTTATCGGCGATAACCAGGGTATCGTTTGGTACGGTAATTTCGTTGCCATCGAGAAGAGTCAGCTTCTCCTCACCATCACCCAGACGGATCTGGATCTTGCCGTCGATTTTCGCCAAATCGAAGGCGTGCATCGGCTGGCCGAACTCGATCAACACATAGTTGGTGATGTCGACGATAGGATCGATAGAGCGAATGCCGCTACGACGCAGTTTTTCCTGCATCCAGAGTGGCGACTGCGCCTTAACGTTAACGTTTTTCACCACACGACCCAGGTAGCGTGGACAGGCGCTAGGCGCCTGGTTGTCGATCTCGATAGCATCTTCGATGCTAGGGGTGACCGCTTCCCATGTCGGGGCAACAACTGCTTGACGGTTAAGCACACCCACTTCGCGGGCCAGACCCACCATGCCGAGACAGTCGGCGCGGTTGGCGGTCAGATCGACATCGATCACCGCGTCATTAAGGTCCAGGTACTCACGTACGTCCTGACCGATAGGCGCATCGAGCGGCAGCTCGATAATGCCATCGCTCTCGATGTCGATACCCAGCTCGCCATAGGAGCAGAGCATACCAAATGATGGCTGACCGCGTAGCTTGGCCTTCTTGATCTTAAAGTCGCCCGGCAATACCGCGCCAACCATGGCCACCGCCACTTTCAGGCCCAGACGGCAGTTTGGCGCGCCGCAGACGATATCGATCAACTCATCCTGACCGACATTAATCTTAGTGACACGTAGCTTGTCGGCGTCTGGGTGCTGGCCACATTCGACCACCTCACCTACGATAACGCCTGAAAAATCACCGGCTACCGGGTCGACACCGTCGACTTCCAGGCCCGCCATGGTGATCTGATGTGACAAATCGTCACGGCTAATACTTGGATTGACCCACTCACGAAGCCAAGACTCACTGAATTTCATTATTTACTCGCTCCGTTATTTGAATTGCTTAAGAAAACGTAGGTCGTTTTCGAAGAAAGAACGCAGGTCATTAACCCCATAACGCAACATAGAGAGGCGCTCTACCCCCATACCGAAGGCGAAACCTTGGTACTTCTCGGGATCGATGCCAACGCTGCGCAGGACATTAGGGTGAACCATGCCGCAACCCAAGACTTCTAACCACTTGCCGTTTTTACCCATTACATCCACTTCGGCTGAAGGCTCTGTAAATGGGAAGTAAGAGGGACGGAAGCGTACTTGTAGATCTTCTTCGAAGAAGTTACGCAGGAAATCATGCAAGATCCCTTTCAACTCCGCGAAGTTAACATTTTCATCGACAAACAGACCTTCAACCTGATGGAACATAGGCGTGTGGGTCTGGTCATAGTCATTACGGTAAACGCGGCCCGGAGAGATGATACGCAGCGGCGGCTTTTCCGTTTCCATGGTGCGGATCTGCACGCCCGAGGTTTGGGTACGCAGCATCAGCTTAGGATTAAAGTAAAAGGTATCGTGATCGGCACGTGCCGGATGATGCTCAGAAATGTTGAGCGCATCGAAGTTATGGAAATCGTCCTCGATCTCTGGCCCCTGCTTTACGCTGAATCCTAGCTCACCAAAGAAGGTTTCGATACGTTCGATGGTACGGGTCACAGGATGCAGGCCACCATTGTCGATGCGACGGCCAGGTAGGGTCACGTCGATGCTTTCGGCGCTCAGCTTAGCTTCGAGCTCCTGAGCCTTTAAGCCTTCGATACGCTCAGACAGCTTTTGCTGTACCGCTTGCTTCGCCTGATTGACCGCCTGACCAAAGGCTGGCTTCTCCTCTGGACTCAGCTTACCCATCATCTTCATCATGTCGGTGATCTTACCTTTCTTACCCAGGTAATCGACACGAAGGTCATCGAGGGCTTTCAGATCATCTGTCCCTTCGATTGCCTGTAAGGCCTGTTCTACGATTTCTGTTAACTCTGACATCATCTCTTCCAGTACGCCCGCCCTCACGCTGAGAGCCAAGACTTTCTATATGCTGACTATTTAATCTTTACGAAAATAGAAAAAGAGACAAATTTTACGTGACCATAAGACGTTTGACTAGGGCTTATTTGGTATTTTTCTAACGAAATCCGTGAGAAAAGGCCAAGCTGGCTAAGCATCAAACTCAGATAGGCTAAAAAGCCATCCCAAAATGTAATTTTGATTCGCCGCGATCACAGCAAGCATGTACACTTGAGCCGTACCTTATTTAACAATAACGATAAAATCCCAGTACAAATAAACAACAAACAAACGCCCTGAGGCAAAATTCTCGTTAAGTAATCACTTTGCGATCCGATAACGAGATCATCCCCAGGCGGCAGAGAAAAGCTATGAGAGAAGTAAAGTTTCGATGGATAGATCAGTATCTTATCCATATGACCCTGAAAACCAAATTTACCATTCTGGCCATCATCCCCATCATCACCCTCATGGGGCTTTCCTATATCCTGTATGGGCAGTTCAATAGCCAGATTAAGCAGAGTCACCAGCAGAGTGCCTTGGCTGACGCCCAGAAGATGGTGGAGCTTATCGACCTGAGCCTTAAGTACGTGCCAGACGACAAGTCGGCGAGCTTTAAGCAGGAACTGGTCAGTGCCGGCTTTGCCGATACACAATCGTCCCTCAACGCCAAGGCGAGCCGCCTGGTACAGGCCGGTGGTGGCACCTTAATGCAAGGTGACAGCCTGACAGCCCATAGCCGCGCCTCAAGCGCCAACCTGGTAGCCAAGACAGAGGTGACAGATCTCGATCAGGTACTGAGCTCGGCCCAGAGCGTGGTCATTATCAGCCTGGTGGCACTTATCTTTGTTATCCTGCTAAGCAGCTACTATATCTCCACCTTCGTCGGCGGCGCCCTCTACACCAACGTGATGGCACTTAAACGCGCGGCCGATGGCGATCTCACCGGACGACTGAACTTCTTCGAGGTGAAAGATGAGTTCAGCATCCTGGCGGTGAGCATAGACACACTCGTCGAGCGTCAGCATCAGCTGGTGAGCCGCATGACTCAGGCCAGCAGCCAGATCCGCACCGTAGTGCAGGCCTTCAGGCAGACGGCCCAGGAGGGACAAACTCTGGCCGCCGAACAGCGTCAGCATCTGGATTCACTGGCCACGGCTATGGAGGAGATGACCGCCGCGGTGAAAGAGGTGGCCCGCAACGCCGAGCAATCATCTAACGAGACCCAAGAGGCAAACCAACAGGTTGAGGCGGGCTCGAAAGATATCGCCATCACGGTTGAAGCCATTGGCGATCTTGCCAACGAGATTGGCGACGCCTCGACGGCGGTGAATACCCTGAACGACAATGCCGCCAAAATCGACGAGGTGGTCACCACCATCAACGCCATCTCAGAGCAGACCAACCTACTGGCGCTTAACGCCGCCATCGAAGCGGCCCGCGCCGGTGAACAGGGTCGCGGCTTTGCCGTGGTCGCCGATGAGGTCAGAACCCTAGCGGGACGCACCCAGGCCGCCACGGTTGAGATCAAGTCGATGATCGAGGCATTGCAGACAGGCTCTCACGCACTCACTCAGGTGATGAAACGCACGGTCGAGAAGGCCCAGGACGGCAAGCAGCATGTGCTGGAAACCGGTGAGGATCTCAAGGCCATCGCCCACCACAGCGAGCGGGTGTATGAGATGAGCGTGCTGATCGCCACCTCGGCCGAGGAACAATCGGCGGTCGCCAACGAGATCGCCACCAACCTGATGGAGATCCGCAACCAATCGCACGATGTGGAGCAGTCCGCCAACCAGTCTGTCTCAGGCTGCGACGAGCTGCACGCCACCGCCGAGCAGTTGGATCAGCTATTGGTTGGACTGAAAGTCTAGTCACTAATGCTCTAGTCACTAAAAGCTAGTCACTTTAACGGCTTAGGGAGGCAACTCGTCACCCTAAGCCGACTTCATAAGAGTTTAATCCTGTCGCATTTTGATTTAATCTTGAGCTATCACTAATGCATGAATGGATCACAAGCCCCTATGGTCGCCAATGAGAAAGACGAGGCCGGCTCATTAAACACCCAGTGGAAAAACAGCCTTACCTTTAAATTCACCATAGTCCAATTTGTGGTCGCGGTTCTGATCATCGCCTCAAGCATCTGGTTGATCTTCTCAACCGAGAAGAAACATCACATGGACACCCAGCTCTCGCTAAGCCAGAACTATGGCCTGGCGGTAATAGAACAGCTGCAACAGGTCACCTCCAAAATCGAGACACTGGCGAACACTATAGGCATAGTGGGCGAAACCTATCGCGGTCAAGATGAGGTGGTGAAAGAGCTGATCCCTTCCCTGCTGGATATTGGCGAGCGCCATCAGCTGATCGCTGGCGGCGGGATCTGGCCCGAGCCCGGCATGTTTGGTAAACAGAAGACGCGCAACAGCTTCTTCTGGGCGCGGGACAAGCATGATGAGTTTCAATACCTGGACAACTACAACAGCGCCGAAGGCCCTGGCTATCATCAGGCCTTCTGGTACCTGCCGGCAAAATATTTCCAAGACGGCCATACCCACTGGTCTAAGTCCTATGTCGACCCCTACACCAAGGAGGTGATGATCACAGCCTCTATACCCATGCGCGCCGACCACAGCTTCATCGGCGTGGCCACGGTCGACATCGCCCTGCGCGGCCTGGATAAACGCTTTAATTTTTCCGACCAGAACCCCCTCTCTAAGGGATATATTCTGGCGCTGGACAGCTACAACAATCTGCTTGCGGATCCTTTCGACGAGTCTGATAAGCAGCAGACCGCCATGCTCGGCCAGCCCCTCTCTAGACTTATTCAGCGCTACCCGCAGCTCGCCCCCATTGCCAAACGCATAGAGACGATGGACCAGACCTTTAGTCAGCAGATAATGACCAGCCCAGCCTATCGCCCCGAACAGCTCGAGAAAGTGCTGGTACAGACGCCTAGAGAGGAGCGAGAGCGCTTAACCACACTCATCAATGCCTCTATCAGGGGAAGCCATGGCAAGACGCCTATAGTGACCCTGGAGCTAAGTAGCGATCCCCTGTTTAACGAGCCCGTGCTGGTGTCTATCCTCACCATGGCCCAGACCCAGTGGAAGATCATCCTAGTGACGCCGCTGTCGAGCCTTGCGTCCCAGGCCAACGCCATCGCGCTGAAGATAGGCGCGTTTCTGTTGCTGGCGCAGCTTATCGCCCTGCTCATTCTGTTTATCTTTCAGCACAAGCTCTTTATCCGGCCAATCTTTCAGATCGTCTCGGCGCTGCAAAACGGTAACCTGGGCAGGCTGGAGCTCGATGCCAACAAGCGCCATGATGAGGTGGGTCAACTGGCTAAGGCCTTTATCGCCCGCAGCAATCAGCTGGAGATCGCCTATGCCAGTCTCGATGCCAGCAACCTAGCGCTGGAGCAGCAACTGGCGATGCAGCAACTGGCGCAGCAGGAGCTGGAGAATAAGAAGGAGTTAATCAACTCCCTGCTCAACGCCTCGCAAAACCTCATCTGCATCAAGGACACCCATGGCTGTTACTCCTTGGTCAACGACAAGTTTTGCGAGGTGATGGGCATAGAGCGAGCCCGGGTCATCGGCATGCGCGACAGCGACCTCTATCCAGCGCATATCGCCGAGATCATCAATCATCATGACCACATCATCTTGGGCAGCGATCAAGCCCAGAGTTTCGAGCAGCCCATGCCGACCGTGCATGGTGAG
Organism: Shewanella alkalitolerans; assembly: GCF_019457575.1. Lineage (NCBI taxonomy): Bacteria > Pseudomonadati > Pseudomonadota > Gammaproteobacteria > Alteromonadales > Shewanellaceae > Shewanella > Shewanella alkalitolerans. The sequence goes on from NZ_CP080422.1 coordinate 2,558,807, forward strand.
CGTATCTACCTGATCACTAAGTACCCGATCAAAGACAAGGATGGCAACATCATCGCCCTGGGTGCCATGGCGGTAGATATCAGCAGCCTCAAGGCCAAACAGGCAGAGCTGGAACAGACCATCAAGCTACAGGGGGCAAGAAACACAGAGCTAAAACAGGCCTTAGATGCCAAGCCACAAGCCGTGGTAAAAGAAGGGATAGATCTCAAGGGGCTGGCGCAGCTTAAACAGATAGAGCTGGCCCAGCAGGCTATCTTGCCTCAAGTAGTTCATCTGTTACTGCGCCAGGAGCTGCAGGCGCTAGAGCAGATCTTTATCCAGCTGCGTCAGTTAGATGCAGGTGATATCGATGAGCCTCAACTTGCCAAATTTACCGAGGCCCTGACATCCCAGATAGATATCATACGCCATGGTCAATCCTTGATCAGCGCAGACATCACAGATGTTCGCGCCACTGTGCCCGACCTCTTCTTGCAAGACCTGGTGGCCATGTTAAGACCTCAGCTCGACGCCAAGGGAGTAGCGGTGGAGATAGACTGTCCCCATCACCTGACACTGCCCATCTCACCCTGGCATTTTCTGGTGCTCTGCCACAGATTGATCGGTAACAGCCTGCAACATGCCTTTCCCGACGGTCAGGCGCTCAATCGACCGAAACAGCTGCGCATAGGTATTCGCTATCGAGAGGGTGTGCTCAACCTGACCCTGAGAGACAACGGCCTGGGGATTGGCCAAGCTCGGCTGGAGAAACTCACCCACGCGCTAGACAGCAGTAGTAATAATAATAGTGGCAAGGGACAAGGCTCCCTCATCCATATCAATCAGTGGCTCAAGGCCCACTTCAACGGCAGACTCACAGTTAGCAGCCAGAGCGCGCAGTTTACCGAGCTGGTATGCGAGTTACATCTCGATAAGGCATAAAAAAATCCCCGGAGGTAGCCACTTCCGGGGACGCTATTTTGTCTGCCGTGTCTGACGGGTTACTTCGCGACGTCGACCAGGTAGTGGCCCTGCAACCAGTTACGGCCTATCAAGAGCTTGTTGGTCATCTTAGTACGGTCTCTCAGGTTCACCTTGACCTTATACTCCCTGCCCGGCTCGCCCACATTGAGTTCCACCATGTAGCGCACCTCACTGCCCTGGGCATTGCGAATAAGCGAGGTTTCGACGATACGGGCATGGACACGTTTTGTTTCACCTTTCTCGTTTTCCGTGGTGAAAGCGAGCATCTTACCGACATTTTGCTCCATATCTTCGACGCCATTTTCCACCTTGAGATCCACCGCGTGCAGCGAGTTCTCTACCGCGCCGGTATCGATACGGGTATCAAACAGGAGGCCAGTTTCCAGGATGCTGATGGGGGCCCTGGCACCTATCACCCGCTTTTCAGACACATCCACCACATACTTGCCTTTTAGCCAGTTACGGCCGATCAGCAGCTTATAATCCATGTGGCCTCTGTCTCTAAGGTTTACCTTGACCTTGCGGGTCTCACCGGCAAAACCGACGTGCATCTCCACCATGTAACGTGTCTCAGTGCCCTGAGAGTTGCTGACGGTAGAGGTTTTAACTATCTTGGCGCTCAAGCGCTTACGCTCGCCGGCAACGTTTTCTGTGGTAAACCAGATAGTCTTACCCACGTTGTCTGCCATCTTCTTGGCGCTGCCCCCTTGGATCTCAAGATCGAAGGCATGCAAGGAGGTATTACCTGCGCCGGTATCGATGCGGGCCTGATAGACGAGCCCGGCTTCATCGACCGTCATCATGGCCGTCTGGCCAATGACGGCTTTATCGTCGCCATAGGCTGGCGCCAGCAGAAATAGCGCCACTAATGTTAATGCTTTGGTCAACGCTTTAAGGCTCGACATTCTCAAGGTCAACATTCTAATCATAAAAAATATCCTAAACCCAATTAAACGAAGCCGACTGAGTGTCGGCCTATCTACAATCTTAATCCGGCGAACTCTCACCCAGCCAGTGCAGCGCCTCATCCGCCGCTTGCCGGGCAAATACCTTCACCGGACAGGGCGCCATATAGGCCATCACTTTGGCAGTGTTGGCCACCCACTCACTATCTGTGATGATGGCGACTCTGGAAAAGTCCGTCAAATGAAAGAATCCTAATTTGGCATCATCCCACAAGGTTTCAACAGATACCCCTTCAAATTCTTCACTAAATTCATACCAGAGCTTAATGGTTGAGTGATCTTGCAACTTGGTCTCTATCGCCGGAACCAGAGTCTGGTCATAGTCGGCCCGAGAGAGCACGCCTCTGGCTTTGACCGCCACGGTATCATGATGAAATCCCGACAGTAGTTCTATCATCAACCACTCCTTTTGAACTAATAAACAAAATGATAGACGAAGAGACAAAATAGCGTACAGGTACAGACACAATGCACCAGGTGCTCGCTGATGTTGGGCCCTAATCGTATGTACCTGTAATGACGTACAAACTGCACCCCCAACCAGACCAAGATGAAGGGCACAAAGGGCAAGGAGATGACAAACGGAATGAACCCCCAGCCAAACGCCAAGGCGTTAGCACTAAAGATCTGAAAAATGACCCAAAACAACACGAGTACCGCATAGATAACAAAATGTTGTTTACTGATAGAGGTTGCAGACATGCACACAAACTTCCCAATTTCGCACTTATGCTAACAGTAGGAATAAAGGCTGACATTCTCAAGCAGTGAGTTGTAAACACCTGTTTCGGATTGCAAAACCTAAGCTTGCATCTTGGCAATTTCTTGATCGAACAGATTTTTGATCAATCCCGAAAACTCGGTAATAAACAGGGTCTGCTCTTGGGTGGCATTGTGGTTTGCCACCTTGGCTAAGATCTCTTCTAAGTCATAGACGATGGCGTCGACTTCGCGGATCACCATGTTGCGCTCGGCAAAGGTTAAGGAAGGATTTTGGCCACACACCATGATGATCTGCGCCGCCAACTGCTCTTCAAACAACTCCATGACGGTGTCACCCGCTACCCCACCCGCTTCGGAGGCCTCAAACAAGCCTAGATGCTCGGTAAGATATTGTATTAGATGTATGTATCCGTCTTTATCAGTAACCATTTTTTACCCTAAACACACGACTTATATATGAGCATGGTATAGCCCATGCTCAATATCCAGTTTCTACCGCCATTATGATATAAATCGAGTATCCAATCTTGTTGTTAGTGCACGTTTTTCTATCGCATTAAGGTTAACACGAAAGAAACCGGCACCGCCTTGCTGATAGCAGGCAGACCGGCTATTTCTCTGAGCTTCTCAACCCCAGGTGTCAGACCAAAGTCACCTGCATTGACCACCAGTGGCGCCTCACTGGCCACCATCAACTTATCATTGGCCACCTTGGCCACACTCACCATCACAGGAAGAGTCTGGGTCTTACCATGCAGGCTCACCTTGGCATCGACACTCATCGACATTATGGTGCCGACACTGGCTTTGTCGATCGCCTGTCCGTCGAGACTGGCAGTTAATTCGACGCTCGGATACTGAGCGGTTTCAAACAATATCTCTTTCATGCGCTGATCTCGGATCTCCACATTGGTGACCACACTGTTAAGGGGAATAGACAGGCTAAAGGCGCCGGCGTCGCTAAGCTGGCCCGAGACCTGAGTAAAATGATGCACCTCTGCGATATCACCCTTCTTGATTGAGATAAAGTTAACCCGTGACCCCTGGTTACTCACCTGCCAATCGGCCGAATAGGCGTTTAAGCTTAAGATCCCAAGTCCTGCAGCCATGATCAGTGTTTTCATTTTACGCTCCATTTATAACCCTAAGTCCGTCGAAACCTCTGCGATGAAACCCAGCTAGTTTAATGATTAGCAAGGTAATCTTATCTATATTAGCCTAATACAACAGATTATGAACCACTAATATTTATCTCAATAAAAAAGCCCTAACTCAGTTAGGGCCCTTCTTAGATAATTGACACTCTGTCAGTTAGGCTTTCTTCTTTGCCTTTGGCTTAGCCTTGGCTTCGCTGACCCACTTGCCGCCGACAAACTTGGCCGTCCAACCGGTCGCCTTACCGTCGATTTCGGTTGCCACATACTGCTCCTTGGTCTTACGGCTAAAGCGCACAACCGCCTTATTACCGTCTTCATCCGCTACAGGGGCATCGGCCAAATATTGATACTTGGGCCATAGGAGCTCACGGTACTTCACCAGCTCTTCCACCAAAGGCGCGCGGGTTTCACGTGATTTAGGGAAAGTGCTCGCGGCCAAGAAGATGCCTGCGGCGCCGTCTCTGAGCACGAAATAGCCGTCAGACTTGGTACATTTCAGCTCGGGCAGGTGGATTGGATCTTCCTTTGGCGGAGCCACTTCACCATTTTTCAACAGTTTACGAGTATTCTTACACTCGCTGTTAGTACAGCCAAAATACTTACCAAAACGGCCATTCTTCAGCTCCATATCGTTGCCACAGCGGTCGCATTCGATAATCGGCCCTTCGTAACCCTTAATCTTAAACTGCCCCTGCTCGACTTCGTAACCGCCACAGATGGGGTTGTTACCACACACATGCAGCTTGCGCTTCTCATCGATAAGATAGCTGTCCATCGCCGTGCCGCAAACATCACATCTGTGCTTGGCGCGCAGTGCATCGGTTTCGGCATCTTCGCTGTTTTCGCTGACGGCCTCTTCACCCGGCGTCAGATTCATGGTCGTCTTACAGCGCTCTTTCGGCGGCAAGGCATAGCCTGAACAGCCCAGGAACACGCCGGTAGTACCGGTACGAATGCCCATTGGACGTCCACAGGTCGGACAGGCGATATCGGTCAGCACCATCTCGTTAGGGCGCATGCCGCCCTCTTCCGGCGGTAGTTCGGCCTTTTCAAGCTGAGCGGTCAAGCCTTTATAGAAGTTATCCAGCACCTTCTTCCATTCGAGCTGGCCCTGGGCCACGTTATCCAGGGTCTGCTCCATGCCGGCGGTGAAGTCGTAACTCATCAGCTCTTCGAAGCTGCCGATGAGGCTCTCGCTAACGATCTCCCCCATCTTCTCGGCGTAGAAACGACGATTCTCGACCTTCACATAGCCACGGTCTTGAATGGTCGAGATGATGGTCGCATAGGTCGACGGACGGCCAATACCGCGCTTCTCGAGCTCTTTTACCAGTGATGCTTCGCTATAACGCGCCGGTGGTTTAGTGAAATGCTGCTTAGGTAACAACTCTTCTAATGCCAGCACATCACCCTCGGCAACCATTGGCAGGGTGTTGTCTTCCTCGTTTTTCTTCTTAAGCGCAGTCTGGACCCGAGTCCAACCGTCAAACTTAAGGGTACGGCCACTGGCCTTGAGTTCGTAATCCCCTGCGGTGACAGTCAGACGCGTCGCATCGTATTTCGCTGGGGTCATCTGACAGGCAACGAATTGGCGCCAGATCAACTCATAGAGACGCTGGGCATCTCTTTCCATATCGCTAAGGCTGCTGGCACTGACATTCACATCAGACGGACGGATCGCTTCGTGAGCCTCCTGGGCCCCCTCTTTGCTACCATAACGGATCGGTGCATCAGGCAAATACCTATCACCATACTCCTTGCCGATCATGTCACGCACACTGTCGAGGGCTTCCTGACTCAAATTGGTCGAGTCGGTACGCATATAGGTGATATGACCCGCCTCATAGAGACGCTGAGCCATCATCATGGTCTTCTTCACACCAAAGCCGAGACGGGTACTGGCCGCCTGCTGAAGGGTCGATGTGATAAAGGGCGCCGAGGGCTTGCTAGAAGTCGCTTTGACTTCACGGCTAGTAACCTGGTACTTACTGTCTTTTAGTGCGTTAACCGCCACCATGGCCTGGGCTTCGTTTACAGGGTTAAAGTTATCCCCCTTAAACTTAGCCACCTGCATCTTGAGCCCTTCGTTGCTCAAGGTCGTCAGCTCTGCATGAATGTCCCAGAATTCTTCTGGTACGAACGCCTTGATCTCGCCTTCACGCTCGACCACCAAACGCGTCGCTACCGATTGCACACGCCCTGCGGAGAGGCCACGGGCCACTTTTTTCCACAGCAGAGGTGACACCATAAAACCCACCACGCGGTCGAGAAAACGTCTCGCCTGCTGGGCATTAACCATATTGGTGTTGAGCTGCGACGGATGGCTGAACGCCTCTTGAATCGCGCTCTTTGTGATCTCATTAAAGACCACGCGCTGGTAGCGCTCTGGATCCCCACCAATCACTTCTTGAAGATGCCATGCAATTGCCTCCCCCTCTCTATCCAAATCGGTTGCGAGGAAGATATGATCTGCATTTTCAGCAAGTGACTGTAATTCTTTGACAACTTTCTCTTTGCCCGGAAGCGTCTGATACTTGGCCTTCCAGCCTCGCTCTGGGTCGACACCCATACGCGCAACCAGGGCTTTCTTCGCTTTGTCAGCCTTATATTTAGCCTTCTCTTCGGGGGACATCTTGCGCACTTCGGCGGGCGATTTAGTCGACGAACTGGCGTCACTGGAGGATGAGGTAGGGAGATCACGGATGTGACCCACACTCGATTTTACGATGTAATCTTTGCCGAGATATTTGTTAATAGTCTTGGCTTTGGCCGGTGATTCGACAATAACTAGCGATTTACCCATAGAATGATCTGCGCCAAAAAGTCTCAAAATTCTGTAAATTGGCTCCATATATAGAGGGTTGTATCAATAGTTTCAAGCTAATCCCTGTTTTATTTGTTACGGCGAGCCAATTTTTAACCGTTTTTGAAAAAAATGTGAAAAATAATATTGCGTAATTAAAAACTAATATTTCATTATTCCCCAACTAGCAAGTAATACTTATGCATTTCTGAGCCAATATCACAGATAAGGCTCCATCCCCCTAGCTTGTTATGCCCCAAAGCTCAAGTATACTGGAGCACAAATTCAACGAATTACGGCGCCACCTCTAACCTGTGTTGACGCCCTATTAAAGCAATAATAACTTGAAGGATATGCAATGAAGCATTACGAAGCGAATTTTGATGGACTCGTCGGACCGACTCATAATTATGCGGGCCTGTCATACGGTAATGTGGCTTCTTTAAATAACGCCGCCGCAATATCCAGCCCTAAGGCGGCTGCGAAACAAGGCCTCAAGAAAGCCAAGGCCCTCGCCGATTTAGGCTTGGCCCAAGGGATGCTTGCCCCTCAGGAGCGTCCAGATCTTCACACACTGCGTCGAATTGGTTTTTCTGGTACAGATGCCGAAGTATTAAATAAAGCCGCCAAACAGGCCCCTGCGCTCCTCAGAGCCTGCTGCAGCGCCTCAAGCATGTGGACGGCCAACGCGGCAACCGTCTCACCAAGCGCCGATACCCATGATGGTAAGATTCATTTCACCCCGGCAAACCTGGTAGACAAGCTCCATCGCAGCATAGAACCGGTGACCACAGGTAACATACTGGCCGCCACCTTTAATAATTCGTGTTACTTCCACCACCATCAACACCTGCCTGAGCACGTAAGTTTCGGCGACGAAGGCGCTGCTAACCATACACGTCTTTGCAGCGAATACGGTCATGCGGGTATCGAACTCTTCGTCTACGGTCAGGAAGCGACCAACCCTAACGCGCCAAAGCCAAAGAAATACCCGGCGAGACAGACTCTCGAAGCCTCACAGGCCATCGCCCGTCTGCATCAACTCGATGATGAGAGCAGCGTATTTATCCAGCAAAACCCAGATGTCATCGACCAAGGCGTGTTCCACAACGATGTGATCGCCGTGGGTAATCAGAATGTACTCTTCTACCACGAGCAGGCCTTTGTCGATACGCAGAAGAAGCTGGCCGAGATCCAAGGTAAGTTCAACGGTAAAGAGCTGCACTTTATTGAAGTCCCTACCGCCAAAGTCGGCATTCAGGATGCGGTGAAGAGCTATCTGTTTAACACCCAGATAGTCACCCTACCCAATGGTGAGATGGCAATTATTGCGCCGACAAACTGTCAGGAAAATGAGGCGGTATATGCCTACCTTAACGAACTCGTCACCTTGGGAACACCGATCAAGCAGGTGCACTATTTCGATGTGAAGCAGAGCATGCAAAATGGCGGCGGCCCCGCCTGTCTACGACTGCGTGTCGCCATGAATGAGACAGAGCTTGCTGCCGTCAACCCAAACACCCTTATGAATGATGAGCTGTTTAACAGGCTTAACCTCTGGGTGGATAAACACTATCGTGATGAGCTTGCAATCGACGACCTCGCCGATCCTCAGCTCATCGTCGAATCGCGCACCGCGCTGGACGAACTGACACAGATAATGAAGCTCGGCAGCGTGTATCAGTTCCAGAAATAGCTATTAATTACTAAGTTAAAACTGAAAAAGCCATCTGAAAAGATGGCTTTTTGCATTCCTAAACTCAAGTACTGACTTTCCTTCCCCGTCCAACTTACTCAGCAATAAAGGCTCCTGTTCAACGCTCCTTATTTTAGATAAGTTAAATGAAAGGGATATACATCTTAGTAATACACAAGGTTAACAATTGATTAGTCTCATAAATTCTATATTGAACATTATTTACTCTAAGATAAATCTCATCTGTCAATATCAATTACAACTAGAAACAAAAAACGCACAACAATCTGCGCTTTTATACATGGTCGAGATCAACTTAGTGAATCACAATAGGAATACTTGCCAACTCAGTAATGTCACCTTTTGGCGTAGTTGCTTCAATGAGAAGCGTACCCGCATCTGGTTGTTCAGCACCTTTAATAGTCACACTATAAGGTACAGAGCTGTTTACGTTGGTTGATTCGACAACAAATCGTCCTTTGCTCGCCAAGCTTCCCGCCGATGGAGTAAAAGTAATCACTGTCCCTGCAGGTAAAGGTTGATTGTGGAGATCTCCAATGATGATCGAAGCACCACCGATAGTCTTACCTAATATATCGATAGTTTGATCACCATTTAAACCCTTGCAAGGATCAGTATCGCTACCATCCTCAATACAGCTATCAACAATGACTGGAGTCGAAGCAATTGCATTGCTTCCCGACATAACTAATACCAATGAAGCTCTTACATCTAATGATTTCTTCATAGAAGAACAACCCACATGAGGTGTGCCAGTTTCGTCTAAGGCACACAAGCTGCCATTGTATAGATCATCACCAACATCAAACATCCCGTTGTTATTAAAATCGACAAAAGTTTCAGCATCACCACCAGCTTCGCCATTGAACTTCGGATTGAAAAATCCATCCTCATTATGATCAACAAAAGCTTCATCTAAATCATAAGGATTTCCAGAGACATCATTTCCCTTAAAACGATCAAACTCAGCTAAATCGAAACGTCCATTACCGTTAAGATCAGGGAAAGACTCTTCGCCGATAGCTCTCGCCAATATGGTTACACGTCCGCCATAAGGCTGTCCAATATCGGCTCCCAACGACGGTTCTTGGCCAAGTTCAAATAGCGTCTTGCCTGTAGGTCTAGGATTTTGGCTCGTCCACTTCACCGAACAAACACCATCTTGTGTAGTACACGATGAATCAATTACGCCACCCTCAGTGGTAAAGGTTACTGCAGTACCATCAGGTACAGGGTTGTTAAAGGCATCAGCCAAACGTGCAGTGATATTGACGACTACACCATCATAATCCCAACCTTCAGGGTTAAGAACATCCGCAGAAAGCGAGAAACTATCCTGATCTGGCAAACCAGTCGATATGACCAACAAATTAGATTGACTGGAAATCTCAGGAGAGCTGCCATCAACAACCGCTGTTACTCTAACAGATGTAGATACGGTACCAGAGTTAACCACTGTTTGCGCTATACCTTGGCTGTTAGTCGTTGCAGTTGTTGGATCGAGTACAATATCACCAGTATCCGTGTTAAGCGAAAAATTCACCCTTTGATTGCTGACAGGATTACCATTGTTATCTATCACTTGGAATTTAACAGTCGAGGACTCGGCTCCACCAGTTCCTTTTAGACGAATAAGTTCTGGAATTGCTTCAACAAACTTGATACTACCCACACTTGCAGGTAAGACATTGACCGTCGCCTTTGCAGACAATGACTTACTGCCAACAATTGCATTGACATTTATCGCGTCATCACCCACACAGCCTTTTGCAAGATATGTAGAAGTTGCTACACCATTAACGGCAACTACTGGCGTACTAATCTCTGCTTCAGCTGGTGTTTTATTTGCACAAACAGATGAAAACTTAACTTCTACTGGCTCGGTAAAAAGATTACCAGCGTCATCTTGAAGTGTCACAGAGATACTTGCAGTACCGCCTGCTGAAACAACCGCTGGCGAAACAGCCGCAACTTCAGCTTGGAAAGGCTCACCACTCCCCATCAATACATTTGTAGCTCCAACCTTAAAGACTAACTCTGCATTTTCACCAGTAACAAGTGTTGCTGTAGCAATCCCAGCTCCAGGCTGAGAACCTGCCAAAATTTGAACATAAGCTTTACCATCTTCAGTTGCCGCTGTTTCAATTGGTAACTCGCCAATATCACTGGTGAACTTTACGATTGTTGCTTTAGATATTCCCGATACCGTGGCGACCAAATAACCTGGCGATAATGACGATATAGTATTGATCGGGGCCATAGTAGTTAAATCGTCTACCAATATCAGAGCAACTTGAGCGCCACCTGTTGCTGCGCCGCCATCACCTTGAGTATTAAAAGAAACTGAAGCTTCTACTGTTGTTCCACTCTCAACTTCATATGATGCGGTTATCTTACCCGATCCCAGCTTATCTCCAGGAAGGACGTCTATTGATACATTACCATCAGCGTCACTGACACCACTATCAGGAGTAAGAACCCCTTCACCTTGAAGTGAAAATACGATTCTGCCACCAGACAAGGGAGAACTATTCTTGGTTAGGGTCGCATATAGTTTCCCCGGTTGAGCATTGGAAATGTCAGTAGTTGGTTCACCACTTCCATTAACTAATGCAAGAGACAAACTATAAGAGTCCTCACCTGGAGTCGGTGTACCGCCACCACCGTCCGTGACATTTCCCCCGCCGCTACAGGCGACAATAAAAAGCAAAAATAAATATGAGGTAAAAACTTTAAACGCTGACTTCATTGTCAGACTCCCTGTTACTCAGATTATCATTATAAGCATCGGCTTATTACTTATAGGCTAACATTACACAATTTTCCCATAACTTTTCCATCACTAATCGCAATTAAGGACCCAAAAGTGACAAAAACTTTAACTATTTAGCCGTTTCATCACCTGGGGTTTCTTGCTAGGCTTTAGGTGCAAATTGAAAAGCATAAAAATAATACAGGAAGCACTATGGCTGGCACGCAAAACAAAAAATTAGGCCTCACCGGAAAAATACTCATAGGTATGGCCGGAGGCATTTTAATCGGGCTACTGTTACGCAGTTTTTTCCCCGGTAGTGAGTTTATCGAAGAGTATATTACTAACGGCTTATTGAACGTGGTCGGCAGTATTTTTATCTCGAGTTTACAGATGTTGGTCGTCCCTCTGGTCTTCATCTCCCTGGTCTGTGGTACCTGCTCGCTGAGTGACCCATCATCCCTTGGTAGGCTCGGCGGAAAAACCATCGCTTTTTATCTGTTTACCACGGCGATTGCCCTTTCTATGGCCATCTTGGTCGCGCTGCTTGTTCATCCAGGTAACGCCTCGCTAGCGGCAGAGAATATGCAGTACAGCGTTAAAGAGGCCCCTAGCCTTTCGGACGTATTGATCAACTTGGTTCCCCGCAACCCGATACAGGCAATGACAGAGGGGAATATGCTGCAGATCATCATCTTTGCAGTGATCTTTGGCTTTGCCATTTCCCATATTGGTGAGCGCGGCAAACGTGTATCGGCGCTATTTAATGACTTAAATGAAGTGATCATGCGCGTGGTCACCCTCATCATGCAGCTAGCCCCTTACGGTATATTTGCCCTCATGGGTAAACTCGCCTTAACCTTAGGTCTCGAGACATTTGAAAGCGTCGTTAAATATTTCGCGGTAGTTCTGGCGGTGTTATTAGTCCACGCCTTCGTGAGCTACCCAGTGCTATTAAAACTCTTCTCCGGACTCAGTCCCTTTACCTTTATTCGTAAGATGCGCGATGTGCAGCTGTTCGCCTTTAGTACGGCCAGCTCAAATGCCACCCTGCCAGTGACACTAGAAACCTCTGAGCACCGTCTAGGGGTGGATAATAAGGTTGCCTCTTTCACTCTGCCGCTTGGCGCCACCATAAACATGGACGGCACGGCGATTATGCAGGGTGTCGCCACGGTGTTTATTGCCCAAGTATTTGGTATCGACCTCACTATCACCGACTATGCCATGGTGGTGGTCACAGCAACCCTAGCCTCTATCGGCACAGCAGGTGTACCAGGTGTCGGTCTTATCATGCTAGCCATGGTGCTTAATCAGGTGGGTCTGCCTGTCGAAGGTATCGCCCTTATCATGGGGGTCGACAGACTGCTGGATATGGTGCGCACCGCGGTCAACGTGACTGGCGACTCGGTGGCGACTGTGATCATCGCCAAATCGGAAAATGCCTTTAACCAGGCAACCTTCGATGATCCTCAAGCAGGTAAGACGGCGGGCAGCTTCGTCGATCAGGTAAACGCCGAGCTCAAAGAGTAAATATGCTAGATATCATCAATCTGTAAAAGTAAAAATCCACCTGCATAGCAGGTGGCTTTGCTTTTGAGGCACCCTATAAGGGTGCCTTTTATATCGATAGAGATTTTAGTGTTCTCTATGACCTACTCTCGTCTTCACCTACATTATTTTAGTTTTCACTCTTCCTCAATCATTCCACCACTAGCAATACCTAAACCAGAAGAATCTCACAAGTATTCAATCACTTAATAACAAAGGTGTTTTGAATAAATATGGAAAGATTGAAAATACGAGAGATACTGTTCAGGAGAAAGTACGGGCATAGGCCAGAAGGAACGATCACCACCTCCATAGGAGGTCGTTTCAGATTGCCAACGAAAAAGGCGTCCAATGGACGCTTTTTCTATTGATATATGGTTGAACAGGAATTAGCTTAATCGAGCCTTTCTAAATCAGCACAAGCCTCTTTAAAACAGCACAAGCCTATTTAAAGCTGCCAAAACCTACCTTTCCCAATAGCCTATCTTTCCCAGTAAGCTTCTTCCAGGCTGTCTTCCCGCTCAGGCAGGCCGCGAGACAGACGTGGACTGTGCTGCGCCAACACCTCGTAGGCTACGCGGTTGGCATACTTACAGATCTGCGAGAAAGAGGAGTAACACAGGCCGTCGCGCTTATGCTTGCTTGAGCCCGGCACATTGGCCTTATGATAGGTGTTAGAGGCAAGGTCGTGCAGCAGCGCCGCCAGCGCACCATCTCCCGCACCATTGGTGTTACGTATGATCTCAGGGCCGCCCATATAAGGCGAGATATGCGCAAATACCTTAATAGGCGTCTGGCAGTCACGCTTTAGCTTGGGCCTGGAGAATTCATAGCGATTAAATTCTGGAATTGCGCCAGGTAGCAGCGTATGACTGGTTTCGCGCTTCTCAGAGTCCTCGGTATAACCCGCGGTGTAGAGCCCCAGCGGACCTGCCGTAGTAAGCACCATATCACACCACTCAAGCGCCGCATTGCTGGCACTCAAGGGGTCTTTGAACCCGGTCAGGGCTTCGCCCTCATCTTCGTTCATCGCCAGTATGGTGACATTTTCCTTAATGAATTCGATCCACCACTGTGGATCTTCCTCAATAAGGAACCGTGTTCCCAAAGTCAGTACCACGGGCACATCTGCCGCCTTGGCGTATTCGATGGCTTTTAACGCCGCATCTGTGATCTTATCGCCACCGCTTGCGCGCATCAAATAAGCGGTAAGCACTAGTGCCGACGAGGTCTGTACTATCTCCTGGTCGATATATTCAGGCGTAAGCTTATCCATCGATCCCTTGCTGATGGCAAAGGTGCGCTCGCCGCACTCTGAGATCAGGGTGAAACAACGACCGATAGGCCCATCGACTGGCTGCAGAAAATTAAGATCCACCTTAGAAGAGGTGTTGCACAGGTAACGATAGGCGTAGCTACCCACCTCGATGTGGTTGCTCATTACCCCAAACAGCACTGAGCGATCGTCGGCGAGAATAGAGTAGTTGTGTACCGTGTTACCTATGGTGCCACCGGCAAATTCATCGCTGATCAGCTCAGAAGACTTCAGTTCTGTGTAGAGCTGATGCGCCTTCTCGTCATCGATCAGCGTCGAGTTTCCTTTCGGCAGGGCGTAACGGCTAAGCAGTTCGTCCCCCACTTTGGCTTCGATGTCGACCAGCGTCTGATCGATTCCGCTGATATGGGTGGAAATATGCTGCGGCTGCAGGGTTAACTGCGCCAATAATGGATCACGATTCTTAACTGGAAAGTAATGTTTCGACTTACGTTGACCGGGAAACTTCATACAGAACTCACTCTAATGCATCCATGCTGAATCAAATAAGAATAAACAGCACACTAGACCCCCTTAGTCTGCTGTCTACCAGGCCGCGTTATGGTTAATGCTACGCGGACGCCATCGCCTCAAAAAAACGGCGGCAGATCGTACCATATAAAATAGCATCGGGCAGTGATTTATGCCGTTTACCTAAGATTCTTTGCTTAAGATTTAAGCCAGCCCGCCGCCTGCTCATCGACCAAGTCCGCGAGCAGCTGCATGTGCGCTTCATCCTCGTTCAGACAAGGGATGAAATGATAGGCCTCCCCGCCCGCCTCGATAAAGCTCTCCTTGCCGCCAATGGAGATCTCTTCAAGCGTCTCCAAACAATCCACGGCAAAGGCCGGGCAGAGAATATCCACGCGCTTAATCCCCTGACCCGGCAGGCTCTCGAGCAGCGCGTCGGTTGCCGGTGTCAGCCACTCCTCCTTACCAAATTTCGATTGAAAACACAGACGCCACTGTGACTCGGTCAATCCCAAGGCCTCGGCTAATAGCTCGGCAGTGCGTTGACACTGGTTCTGATAGGGATCGCCCTCGTTCACATAACGTAGCGGCACGCCATGAAAGGACATCAAGAGGCAATTCCCCTGCCCCTTATCTTGCCAGTGACGCCTTACAGATTCGGCCAGCGCCGCGATATAGGCTGGATGCTCAAAATATTCTTTACTGAAACGGGTCTCGGGATAGTTGCGTCTGCCCTTATAGTCACTGGCGATGGCATCGAATACCGGTGCCACGGTGGAGCAGGAATACTGGGGATACAGCGGCAGCACCACCAGGCGCTCAACACCCTGAGCCACCAGCTTGTCTATCCCCGACGACAATGAAGGGTTACCGTAACTCATCCCCAATTCCACCGGAATATCGCTGCCATGACGCGCTTTTAGAATCGCACTCAGCGCCTCACGCTGACGCTCACTGATCACCATCAGGGGCGAGCCCTCGGGCCACCAGATAGACTCATAGAGCTTGGCTACGGCCTTGGGACGCGTATTTAATATGATGCCATTGAGTATGGGTTTCCAGATCCAAGGATTTAGGTCCACCACACGGGGATCGCTGAGAAACTGTTTTAAGAACTGCTTTACATCTTTAGGCGTGGGCGTATCTGGCGTGCCGAGATTAACCAGCAAGACACCAAGCTTAGCGGGAGATAAGTTGTCGACTTTATTCAAGAATTACTCTACTCATATTCTCTGGCAAGGATAGCGCTAGGCTAGCACCCACCCTGGCATAAAAAAAGCCCACCTAGGTGGGCTTTTTCAAATATGAGAAGCAGCTCATATAGCGCTTCGCTTTATCGCAGCGGAATTAGCCAATCGCCTTAACGATAGCTTCGCTCACAGCGCCAACACTCTGGGTGCCGTCGAACTTGTTGTAGGTCAGCTTGCCTTGTTCGGCGACTTTACCGTAGTACTCAACCAGCGGCTTAGTCTGCTCATGGTAGATGCCTAGACGCTTACGCACTGTGCTCTCTTCATCATCTGGGCGGATAGCCAGATCTTCGCCGGTTACATCGTCTTTACCTTCCACCTTAGGTGGGTTGTAAACGATGTGGTAAACACGGCCAGAGCCTGGGTGTACACGACGACCGCTCATGCGCTTAACGATCTCTTCGTCTGGCACGTCGATTTCGATCACGTGATCGATATCGATACCGCTAGCCGCCATGGCATCTGCCTGAGGAATGGTGCGTGGGAAACCGTCGAGCAGGAAGCCCTTGGCGCAATCGTCTTGGGCGATACGCTCTTTAACCAGTCCAATAATCAGCTCATCAGAAACCAACTGTCCTGCATCCATCACTTTCTTGGCTTCTAGACCCAGAGGCGTTCCCACTTTAACGGCTGCACGGAGCATGTCGCCCGTAGAAATTTGTGGCACACCGTATTTTTCCATGATGAATTGGGCTTGAGTACCTTTACCGGCACCTGGGGCACCTAATAGCATAATGCGCATCTGAGAGTCCTCTTATTTCGCATAAATTTGATTATTAGTTTTATCTGGGCGGCGATCTTCGCACAAATGGGCGTCTATTTGAAGGGCCGCATGGCCAGTTTTAATTCGACTTTAGGCTGATACCACAGATACCACCTTATAAAGCGACCGGGTCAGCATATATCACTGGTATGATGACCCGCTGCAGAGACTCATTAGGGGCTGTTGTTCTTTCAAGTTTAATTTTTGTTCAATCTAAACGCGTTTTGCACGAGGCGAGAGTCATGAAACATAGTTACTCTATGTGAATGGCGAACAACCAAGAAATCGTCTGGAACGATTTCTAACAGCATTGCTGACCGCCCACGGTGAAAGGCAGGAAGCCTTTCATAAAGTGCAGTGCGTGTTTAGATGAACCCATTGGGCAGTGTTTGTAGGCCATTTTTATAGCATTATCGCCCGTTTGTGTAACTCTGGTTTATAAAAACACTACACGCACAGGCTCTGCCTTGTATAAATCACCTACAAACTGCTGCAAAAACAAACAGCAAAGATCAACAGGACCTAGTAGAGCAAGGTGTATAATTTGCGGCGATATTGATTGGCCACGGCATGTCCCTGACCCAAGGCGGTGAGGATCTCCATGAAAAGCTGCTTGATCTCACCTTGCTGAGCCTGCAGATCTGTCTTTAATACCAGATAGAGACGCTCGAGGGCTTCTTCATCGCGCTTGGCGCCATGAAGCGCCTTGGCAAGGGACAGGAGCTTGGCAAAATCGCTGGGGTGTTGTTCGACATCATCCAGCAGACTTCTGATCTCCGGTGTATCGGCGGCGTCCAGCGCCAGGGAGAGCTTGGCCTTGAGGCTCTGATAGTAAGCGTCTTGATCGGCAAGGCCGACACCATCGAGTAGCACCTTAGCCTGATTGATGTCTGACACGGCCAGCAGCGCATCAGCATACACTAAGGATACCTCGGCCGTCTGGCACTCTTGATAGGCTTGCTTGAGCAGCGGCATCGCCCCTTCGGCATCGCCCTCGGCGAGCTGTACCTTGGCCTGATTGAGCGCGACTTGCCAGGCCTTAGGCAGATGCTGGTCGAGTAAGGCCTCAATTTGCGCCGCCTCTTGCAGGCCGGCAAAGCCATCGACAGGCTTACCCTCTTTCAGTACCAAAGTGGTTGGTAGACTCTGGATCTGAAAATAGTTGGCTATCTCCATCTCCTGATCGCAGTTGACCTTAGCCAGCAGGAAACGTCCCTTTGCGGCGATCTGGGTCAGCATCTGCATCAGCTGCAGGCTCTCTGGGCTCTGCTGGCTCCAAAACGTCATGACCACCACCTGCTGCATGGAGGCATCGACCACTTGCTGAATGTTTTCTTTGGTTAAATCCAATACTGAATCCATAATATCTCTTTTATCGAGAGCGTCTCTTTTTTTGAGAGAGCTTGTCTCTGTTAATGAGTTAGCGATAAGTAGATAGCATAAGAGGCAGTCAAACTGCCTCTTACTAACTCTAGCTTAGATTTATTTAACGCTGGCTAACAACATCTTGTTCATCAGTTTGATAAAAGCTGATGGGTCTGCCAGGCTGCCTTTCTCAGACAGCTGCGCCTGTTGCAGCAAGAGGTCGGCCCACTGACCAAACACCTCTTCATCCTGCTCAGTGTCCAGACGTTTCACCAGCGGGTGCTCAGGGTTAAGCTCAAACACAGGCTTGCTCTCTGGCACGGCCTGGCCTGCGGCCTGCATCAATTTAATCATCTGCGACGACATCTCACCGGCGCCGGCAACCACACAGGCTGGGGTGTCGGTTAGACGACTGGTCACCTTCACCTCGGCCACCTTATCACCCAGCACCTCTTTGACGCGTTTCACCAGTCCTTCAGACTCGGTTTCCAGCTTCTCCTGGGCCTCTTTCTCGGCGGCATCTTCCAGCTCACCCAGTTCGAGATCGCCACGGGTCACTGAGTGCAGCTGCTTGCCGTCGAACTCAGTAAGATGGTTGATCAACCACTCGTCGATACGCTCTGACATCAACAGCACCTCGATACCCTTCTTACGCAGTAGCTCTAGGTGTGGGCTGTTGGCCGCCGCGTCATGACTGTCGGCAACGATATAGTAGATCTTGCTCTGACCTTCCTTCATGCGCTCAACATAGTCACTCAGTGACACTGTATGAGCCGCCTCGTTAGCGTGAGTCGAAGCAAAGCGCAGCAGGCCGGCAATCTTCTCCTTGTTGGCGAAATCTTCCGCCGGACCTTCTTTCAATACCTGGCCAAACTCGGCCCAGAAGGTTTGATACTTCTCGGGATCGTTCTTAGCCAGCTTCTCTAGCATGCCAAGCACGCGTTTGGTCACCGCTGTGCGCAGCGCCGTGGTGATCTTGTTGTCCTGCAAAATCTCACGCGAGACGTTTAGCGGTAGATCGTTTGAGTCGATAAGACCCTGCACGAAACGCAGGTAGCTCGGCATAAACTGCTCGGCATCATCCATCACGAATACGCGCTGAACGAAGAGTTTCAGGCCGTGTTTACGGTCGCGATTCCACAGATCCCAAGGCGCCTTCGACGGGATGTAAAGCAGACTGGTGTACTCCTGTTTACCCTCGACGCGGTTGTGGCTCCACAGCAGAGGATCGGTAAAATCATGGGAGATATGCTTGTAGAACTCTTGATACTCTTCGTCGGTGACATCGCTCTTGTTACGAGTCCACAGGGCGGTCGCCTTGTTCATCGCCTTCCAGTGACCTTCGGTCGCAGGAATGGCTTCACCGCCCTCCTCGGTCGCTTCCTGGGCTGGCGTGCCTTCTTGCCACATCTCTACCGGTACCGAGATATGATCTGAGTATTTGGTGATGATTGAGCGCAGGCGGTAATCGCTCGCAAACTCTTTCTCTTCTTCGCGAAGGTGTAAGATGATCTCTGTACCACGACTCTCTTTGACGATGTTTTCGACAGTAAATTCGCCTTCACCGGCTGATTCCCACTGCACCGCCTCATCTGCCGCGTGACCGGCGGCGCGAGTGCGTACGGTCACCTTGTCGGCAACGATGAAGGCCGAATAGAAGCCCACACCAAACTGACCGATCAGCTGTGAGTCTCTAGACTCATCGCCCGACAGGTTCTTGAAAAACTCCGCGGTGCCAGACTTGGCGATGGTACCCAGATGCTCTATCACGCCATCGCGGGTCATACCGATACCATTATCTTCAATGGTCACTGTACCTTTCTCGCTATCGGCACTGACGCGTACGCGCAGCTCACCGTCGCCTTCGTAAAGCTCATCTTTAGTCAGGGCTTCGTAGCGAAGTTTATCGGCCGCATCGGCGGCGTTAGAGACCAATTCACGCAAGAAAATCTCTTTATTGGAGTATAAAGAGTGGATCATCAAATTGAGTAGTTGTTTGACTTCTGTTTGAAAGCCATGGGTTTCTTGATGTGACATGGATGTTTCCTTCTCTATTTCACAAAAACGCTTATGGCTTTAGAGATGGGGCTAGATTTTCGCTTTTCAAGCCAAAAACAGACAAAGGGTTTTAATTGGTCAAAAAAAATCCAGCTCAAGATGAACTGGATTTTATTGCAGGACTTAAAAGAGCCTTATAACGGAATGCGTCCATTAAAGGAGAGCGCCAGCGTGGTGCTGTCGACATACTCAAGCTCGCCGCCCACGGGCACACCATGAGCGATTCGGCTCACATTGACCTCGTGCTGCTTGGCCATATCGGCGATAAAGTGCGCCGTCGCGTCCCCTTCTACCGTGGGGTTGGTCGCCAGGATAAGCTCGCTCACCTCGCCACTGGCCAGATGGGTCTCCAGCAGGCTCAACCCAAGCTCGTCCGGTCCCACACCATCGAGGGGTGACAGGTGGCCTAAGAGCACAAAATAACGGCCAGAGAAGTGACCGCCGGCTTCAATCGCCAGCACGTCTGCAGGCGTCTCGACCACACAGATCAGATCTGAGCTGCCACGGCGACTACTGGCGCAGATGGGGCACAGGCTCTCTTCGGTGAAGGTGCGACAACTGCTGCAGTGTCCCACATCACTCATGGCACTCGACAGCGCCTGGGCGAGCTTGTGACCCGCCTTGCGATCGCGCTCGAGCAGCTGAAACGCCATGCGCTGAGCCGACTTGGGGCCAACCCCGGGCAAGCAGCGCAGCGACTGGATCAACTCATCGACCAGGGGACTAAATTTCATCGTTAGAAAGGCATCTTCATGCCAGGTGGCAACTGCATGCCGCCTGTGACTTCAGCCATCTTCTCTTTCTGGCTCTCTTCGACACGACGCGCCGCATCGTTACAAGCCGCCGCGATCAGATCTTCGAGCATCTCTTTGTCATCTTCTAGCAAGCTTGGGTCGATCTCGACCTTACGTACGCTGTGAGAGCCTGTCATAGTGACCTTAACAAGACCCGCACCGGCTTCACCGGTCACTTCCATACGCGCGATCTCTTCTTGCGCCTTGGCCATCTTGTCTTGCATCATCTGGGCCTGTTTCATCAGGTTGCCCATACCGCCTTTTCCAAACATATCGAGTTCTCTTCAATATTAAAAAAACTGGCTAATCTTACTGAATTAGCACCAATAAGCAATCAAAGCTGATCACCAATCTTAAAACTTATGACCTGCGAGCCCTTTCGCACCGCTCGCCCCATTCATTCTATCGAGCCAACTGCACTAGCTCACTGCACTTGCTCACGACACTTGCTCACGACATTAGTAAGCCGCACTAATGACTGACTCAAGCTATCCCTCATATGAGCGATAACTCGTGTGAGTTAAGACTCCTCTGTCGCCACAAAGTTCGACTTATCGATAAGTGCTATCGTCTGACCCCGCTTACCCAGCAGCTCCGGCAGATAACTTAAGCTGTCTGGCTCCATCTCTGCCTGCATCACCTGTGTCAGCCACTGAATGTTTTCATCTTGCAATAGCCCCTGATGCGCCTGCTCTAACAGCTCACGATGAAAACGCTGACGTATCTCTAGCGGTGTCTCGCGCTCAGGCTCGACGCCGACACTAAACCCCACCTGGCAGCTGCCGCCCAAGGCCTTCGACAAGGCATCTTCGAGCTGACTGATGGCGCCTGGCGCCGCCAAATGCTTCTGATTGGGTTTAAGCACCAAAGGCAGTGGCTCAATAAAGGTCTTACATACGGCGTTGACCGCCAGCTGTCTTACCCGGCCGCCGATCTCCAGCGCCGACATCAAGCGGTACCATTTAAGATCCGTATCGTGGCCTGTGATCTCATCGGCCACAAAGGTCACTTGTGTAGTCTGGCTGACGGGCTCAGTGACGGCTGAAACTGCCGTCGCATCCTGGACCGCAGGACTCTTAACTGATTGATTACCGTTGTCTGAATTTTCCTCTAGATCTTGACCATCCAGGCCTCGATTCTCAACGCCTTGGTCATTCCCAGCAACGCCATCGACGCGGGCTTGCGACTCTGTCTGAGTATCAACTTGCACTACCTGATTAGGCGCTTCATCGCTTGGCGCGGTCATCGCCTGCAGGCTCGGCTCAGGCGACACCCAAGGCGGCCTGTCTTCATCATTTAGGTAGGCAGTAGGCTGCTCCGCAAAATTATTGTTCTGCGTCTCAGGCGCTTTCGTACCATGCTCAGTCATTCCCGGCTCGATCGTCACAGCCGTGTCCGAGATAGCTTCGACGCTCTGGGCATTATCTTGATCGTTCTGAGCTGTCTCACCAAGGCTATGGGGGGTAGCTTCCCCGCTCGAAGCTATTTCACCGATGCTCTGGGCTTCGTCATTCCCGCTCAGGGCTGCTTTTTCTCCGCTCAGGGCTGCTTGCTCTGGCCGTTTGGGTGGCACATAAGGCTCTGCGCCAAACTTGTTCTCTTCGCCCGCCTGCTGTTCGCTACTCGCTTGAACCTGGTTAGCCCCAGGCTTCTTAGCGCCGACTAGAGGCTTTTTTGATGCGCTCTCCTTAGCCGCGTCCTCCTTAGCCGCATCTTCCTCAAGATCGCTAAGCAGACTCTGACGCGCGTTCAATACGGCATCGAGCAGATCATCTTCTAACAGGTTGGGCGTGGTTTCTTCACTCGCCGATGCAGTATCGGGCGTCAAGCCGCCATGGGGGGCATTTTCACTTACCGGAGCGCTAATAGTCTGGGCACTGTTGTCACCAGTCGTTGTCGCCTCAGAGGAAGAGTTATCGCCAGATGCCTGACTATCCTGTCCCTGTTGATAGGCAAGGTAGGCTTCATAGTCGCTTGGGTCACCAGACTCATCGTCATCTGCACTGAAATAGAGATCATCGTAAAAACTGCCGCTCTCGTCTGCCGATGATGCAGCTTGCTCGGCTGCTGTAGTTGTTTGCTCGACGCTTTCTGCCGGCATTTTTAGCTCGCTAGGCAGAGCCGCTTTACCGCCTTGTGCTGTCGCAGCACTCGTCGACACATCTGCTTTAGAATCGGCAGATGCTTCGCTTACGGGACTCTTATTTGCCGAGCTTGTTTCTTGCGAGCTCGGCTCAGGGCTAAGCTCAGGGCTGTGCCCTTGGCTTTGGGCCTGACTCAAGATCAGCTGCTGCTCGGCAAACAGATCGAGTGCGCCCTCATCTTCTTCAAGCGCATCCTTTTCTGTAGAATCAGCTTCAACTAAATCCGCTTCAACTAAATCCGCTTCGACTAAGTCCGCTTCAATTGGGCCGTCAGTATCGTTTAACTTTTTCGTCTGCTCAGCAGTTGGCGTTTGCGCATCTTCTTGAGAAAACATTGCCGCACTTGCTTCACTGCTGGCCTCGACCTTAGCTTTTTCTTCAACCTTAGCTTTTTCTTCAACCTCGGCCTTGTCTTCAACCTCGGCTTCCGCCTGACTGTTTGGCACAGACTCAGCAGGTTTCACCAACTTAACTGTTTCATCTGGCTTAGCAGAGGTTGGCGCAACTTCTTCACCCTTGCCCTGTTCTGGTAAGAGAGGTTCAGGTAAGAGGATCTCACTGCCGGCCTCGCCCATCCAGCGCTGCACGGGCGCCTCGGGCACGAAAGCGATAGCGCGCAATAGCGCCATCTCCAGGCCTGACTTAGGGTCGGGCGCGTGGGGCAGATCCTGACGACCATTTAGCAATAGTTGATAATAGAGCTGTACCTGCTCGGGCCTTAGCTGCTTGGCGAAGGCCTTGATCTGCTCGGCATATTGCGACAGCTGAGCGGCGCTGGGTGCAAACTGGGTCAAGGTGATCTGGTGCAGCAGTTCCAGCAGGCTGCGCAGTACCTCACTGGGATCGGCGCCAAAGGAGAGCACTTCTCCGGTCACCTTCATCAGCTGATCCACGTCGCCATCACACAGGGCTTTGAGCAACACAATCACATGGTGCTCATCTATGGTGCCTAGCATAGTTTGCACCTGAGTGAGCCTGACTTGACCAGCCCCGAAGGCGATGGCCTGATCCGTCAGACTCAAGGCGTCACGCATACTGCCGTTGGCCGCCTTGGCGAGTAGTTTTACCGCGCCATCGTCATAGCCAACCTGCTCCTGCGCCAGGATGTGGCCAAGCTGCACGCAGATCTCATCGAGTGTCAGACTCTTAAGGTTAAATTGCAGACAGCGGGAGAGTACGGTTACCGGTAGGCGCTGGGGATCTGTGGTCGCCAGCAAGAACTTAACATGCTCAGGGGGCTCTTCCAGCGTCTTCAACAGCGCATTGAAGCTGCTGCGCGAGAGCATGTGCACCTCATCGATAAGATACACCTTGAAGCGGCCGCGTGTGGGGCGGTACTGAACGTTGTCCAGCAACTCGCGGGTGTCGT
Organism: Shewanella alkalitolerans; assembly: GCF_019457575.1. Classification (NCBI taxonomy): domain Bacteria; kingdom Pseudomonadati; phylum Pseudomonadota; class Gammaproteobacteria; order Alteromonadales; family Shewanellaceae; genus Shewanella; species Shewanella alkalitolerans. Next base: position 2,582,967 of record NZ_CP080422.1, read on the forward strand.
CGACCTTGGTGCGCGACGCCGCATCCACCTCGATAAGATCGACAAAACGGCCCTGGGCGATCTCGACGCAGCTGGCACACTGGCCACAAGGCGAGGCCGTTACCCCTTGCTCACAGTTCAATCCCTTGGCAAATAGCCTGGCCAGACTCGTCTTACCTACCCCTCGGGTACCGGTAAACAGATAGGCATGATGTAGACGGTTTTGCGATAAGGCATTGGTAAGGGCATGCAGCACATGTGACTGACCGACAACTTGCTCAAATGTTGCAGGGCGCCATTTTCTGGCTAACACCTGATATGACATGGAACTCCCCAAGGTTGGTAACTATTACGAAGCACACTTCATTAATCAGCAAACAATAACATGTCAAGGTCCATCTCGCTAGCAAGCTAAGCGCTTAGCGCGCCTTAATTTATCTTTGTTAAGCCAGCTTGCTTCATGTTTAACCTATCACCCGCTTTGCCCGCCATTTAAAGGCCTATTTCTAAGCCATCAAGAGCGACCATTTCGGTCACTGACAGGGCAATGTTAGCCATCTCCCCTCACCCATCAGCCGCATTTGATAGACAAAAGGCTCACATATCTCATCGGCCTGAAATCACTGACCCAGATAGCAAAATGCCGCGGCATAGCCACGGCACTTAGATGCTCAACATGAGTGAGCAATTAGACGATATTACTCGCCTTCAAACTCACATAGGGTCATCAGAGAGAGGCCCATCTCGGCTAGACGATGCTCACCGCCAAGCTCTGGCAGAGAGATCACAAACGCCGCATGCTCAACCTCACCACCGAGCTGACGGATAAGCTTTACTGTCGCTTCGATAGTGCCGCCTGTAGCCAGCAGATCGTCGACCACCAATACCTTATCGCCCGGCTTAATGGCATCCGTGTGGATCTCCAGCATGTCATGGCCATATTCCAGCTCATAACTCTCAGAGATGGTTTCACGCGGCAATTTACCCGGCTTACGCACAGGCACGAAACCTACGCCCAGCTCTAATGCCAGCGGCGCGCCGAAGAGGAAGCCACGCGCCTCGGTGCCCACTACTTTGGTCACGCCAAGATCTTTATAGCGCTCAACAAACAGGGCAATCGTCGCCTGATAGGCCGCGGGGTCTTCCATTAAACTGGTTACATCGCGAAACATAATCCCTGGTTTCGGATAATCTGGAATTGTCTTAATGCTCTGCTTGATCAAGGCTAACTTGTCTGTATTCATTACTACCATCTTTTTCGTTTGAGCCCTTAAAAAGGACAAACTGGCCATAGGGCCAGTTTTGACTAGAATTTTCGGCTAAAGCTTAAGCTCCTTTGATATGGGTTGCAACAGCGAATGTCACAAAGCTTAACCAAACTCACCGCCAAGGTTCACAACCTAAGTTCACAATCAGTCGTCTAATTCGGGAATTTGCCTGAGATAAAGCAGCAAGCCTGTCAACATGGCCAGCAGCATCAGCTTCACCCACAGCAGCGGCACCAAGATGATACTCACGCTAAAACTCAAACAGGTGGCGATATAGGCCTTGCGCTTCAAGCCGCGGCGAATGGCGCGCTCGCTATGCCAGTTCTGCAGCGCATCGGCAAACCAAGGATGGGTCATCAGCCAGTCATGCAGACGCGAACTCGAGCGTGCGAAACAAAAGGCTGCCAGCAAGATAAAAGGCACGGTCGGCAGCAGCGGAAGGGCGATGCCAAGCAGGCCGAGAAACAGACTGCTAAGGCCTAGGAGTAGATAGAAGCCCCGCTTGATAACCATGAGTTCCTCGCATAAAAAAACCACTCAAGAATGAGTGGTTAGTATACCCGACTTAGCCCGCTAAGCTAGTTGCTTAACCGCTTAAGGCTAATGCTTAAGGCTAACGCTTAAGAGATCAGGTTTAGGTGTTTCAACCATGATAGGGTAGCTGGCAGCGTAGGCAACATCATTACCAGCAAGAAACCAAGAAAATAAACAAAATTAAACGGGTCTTTAAACGGCTGACTCATACTTTCCTCACTCATGATTAACAACTTTTATTGATCTAGATCAATTTTCGCCGCCATTATAGTGACAAGCCAGCACGATAGAAAGGCCTAATTGGACAAATTTTATCTCGCGGCGACCACTATGCCCCGCTGAGCCATATCCAGCAGCAACTGCCGACAACCCTCTACTATCTGAGACCTCGGCATCTGACGATAAAGCGATGCGAGCCAGTCACATAGCGCAGCAAACTCCACACCATCTTGCTGTTCGATATAGGCCAGCACCTGCGCCGTAAGCGGATTAAGCTGCAAGAAACAGACTTCATCGTCAGCATCCCGGTAGATACAGAAAAAGTTAGGCTGCTCGCTAGGCGCCTCGGGGCGATACTCGGGGCTGATACGCTGCACCTCAAAATGGTATTGGGCCACCCTGGCAGCCAAGCTTAACCCCAGGGGCTGGGTTTCCAGGCTTTGCTCGTCAATACGTTGCGACTGTCTGTCATCGAGCGCCGTGGCCACCACCAGCTCCAACCATTCATAGTGAGCCAGCTCTAGCATGAAGGCGGGATCTTGCTCGCTCAGCTGATACTCGTTTTGCAAAAACAGCAAAAACTCCTGGGCGATTTCGATAAAGATCGGCGTCTGACAATCATGGGTCACAAAAAACTGCTGCACCAGCGCCTGCCAGTCATCTTCTTCATACAAGGAGCAGAGCACGGGAAAACCACTGGCGACAAACCCCTTCACATTATTAAAAAACAGTTCGCGATAGATCCCCATACGCCTTTCGTCCGTCCCCTGAGGCAGGGGCGATGAAGGGTCTTTGATGTAATCGATAAACGACTGCTGAACTTGGGTAAAACTCATCTAGGCGCTCCGATGACTGGGCTGCAATGCCTTAGTCTGATAGTCATGTATCTTGTTGATCTCTTTGAGCAACTCAGAGGTGGCTGGAATATTAAAGTCACGCTCAAGCAAGGTGGGAAACACACCATGGGTCTGATAGCAAAGCGCTAACAAGCGCCACACGGGGTCGATCACCTCGCTGCCATGGGTATCGACCTTAAGATCTTCCGCCTCATCGTAATGACCGGCAATATGCAGATAGGCGATACGCTCGCTGGGCATGGCCCTTAAGAAAGCTTCGGCGTCATATTGATGATTGATCGAGTTAACATAGATGTTGTTCACATCCAGCAGCAGGCGACAATCTGCCTCTTCTAGCACGGCGCTGACAAACTCGCACTCACTCATCTCGCTCGCGGGCGCGGCGTAAAAGGATACGTTTTCCAAAATAAAGGGACGCTCTAAGATATCCTGTACCTGCTCGATCCGCCTTGCCACGTGGCGCACCGCATCATCAGTAAAGGGAATTGGCATCAAGTCATACAGATGACCCTTGCCCGAGCAGTAGCTTAAGTGCTCCGAATAGATCTCTATGTCGTGATGATCGAGAAAGGTTTTAACCTGCTTAACGAAACGCGTATCTAGGGGCTCTGGGCCACCGATAGAGAGCGACAGTCCGTGGCAGAAAAACTTGTGCTTCTCGGTTAACTGCCTAAATTGACGGCCAAACTTACCACCAAGTGTCATCCAGTTCTCAGGCGCCACCTCGAAAAAATCGATGGCACCAGGGACAGACTGGCAAAACTCATCTAGCATCTCGCGGCGCAGGCCGAGCCCCACCTTAGCTTGTGTCATCATCACTCCACCTCTAGTGAACAAATTGACGCATTTACCTTATGTAAAAAGAATTAGGCCAGTATTCACTGGCCTAATCGACATGGGCAATTGCCTTAAGGCCTATTACTTATGGCCGCCACACTTTCCTTCTTTGCCCTTCTTCATATCTTCGCCGCACTTGCCCTCTTTGGCCTTCATGTTCTCGCCACACTTACCTTCTTTGGCTTTCATGTTTTCGCCGCACTTACCCTCTTTATGGGCCTTCATCTGGGCGCCGCATTTACCTTCGCCACACTTACCTTCTTTGGCGCCTTTCTTCATGCCTTCGCCACATTTACCCTCTTTGGCTTTCATGTTCTCGCCGCACTTACCTTCTTTGGCGCCTTTCTTCATGTTCTCGCCGCACTTGCCTTCGCCACACTTACCTTCGCCATCGGCGATCTGGTAACCAGCTTGCATTTCACTGTAACCAAACGGATTAGCTTGAGCCTGCGCCGCAAACGCGCTACCAACAAACACAGTGCCTAACGCTACAGCAACAGCAGTATTCTTAACTAATTTCATAATCTCTTCCTTTGTTGATCTCTTATATGCAATGGTTTGCCAACATCAGTGCGTTGCTGGCTCGGATAATATGACCCGGCCCCCTAGATTTTTATTTCAAAAAACTTATCAGGCATCACATTTATGACCCAAATTATGTGTTAGCGCAAGCATCTAAACAGCAGTAATCGATTGATCTCACGTCTTTATTGACTAGAAATCGATAAGCCAGTCATAGATAACAAAAGATACTCGCATCTAACTCATAAGTTTGGCTGGGCGCAGCCGTTATCCCCACACCTTCCCGCACGCACACAGGCTTTGTATCTGCCAGGCGCTTGACGTAGAATAAGCGCCCTTTTACCCGGCCTGGCAATGCAGTATGCAAGCAGTACGTACACCATGGCCGACAGGTTCACCTTTTTAGGCTCTGCGCCTTAAATTAATGAGAAAACGAGAATCATGCGTGTCATCTTAGCCCCGATGGAAGGCGTTGCCGACGCCCCGATGCGAGCCCTGCTAACCAGCGTTGGTGGCTATGACATGGTGATCAGCGAATTTATTCGTGTCGTCGATCAATTACTGCCGGAAAAAGTCTTCTACCGACTCTGCGCCGAGCTTAAGTACCAATGCAGAACCGCCTCGGGCACTCCGGTGCGCCTGCAATTGCTGGGGCAGGAGCCTAACTGGATGGCAGAGAATGCCATTCGCGCCGTCGAGCTCGGTTCTCGCGGCGTCGACCTTAACTATGGCTGCCCTGCCCCTATGGTTAATCGCAGCAAGGGCGGCGCGGCGCTGTTAAAAGAGCCTGAAACCATCTACCGGGTGACCCAAGCCGTGAGGCAGGCGGTGCCCAAGGACAAGCCTGTGTCGGCCAAGATCCGCCTGGGGTGGGATGACAAGAGCCGCTGCACCGAAATTGCCCAGGCTATCGAGGCGGCCGGCGCCACCGAACTCACGGTGCACGCCCGCACCAAAGAGGAAGCCTACCGACCGCCGGCGCACTGGGAATATATCGCGCAGATAAAATCTGTCACTCGTCTGCCCATCATCGCCAACGGCGAGATCTGGGGCAGAGAAGATTACCTGAAATGCCGCGAGGCCAGCGGCTGTGATGATGTCATGCTCGGGCGCGGCGCCCTGACCATCCCAAACCTGGCCCACGTCGTTAAAGGCGAGCAGACGCCTATGCCCTGGCCCGAGGTGCTGGCGCTGCTGCTGCAGTATTCAGAGTTTGAGATAGTCAGCGAGAAAGAGAAGTACTATCCGGCGCGCATCAAACAGTGGCTGAGGTTTATCGCCCGCCACTATGAAGAGGGCGAAGCCCTGTTCCGCCAGGTACGCGTACTGAAAGATACCCAGAGCATCTTGTCCCTGCTACGCAGTTGCTAGCAGGAAACTTGTGCCTGACGGTCGCATCTGTAGGCTCTATGATGCTTCAGGGCATCAGGCACTGCTAACCTTCAAGCCTTCCCTATCTCAAGGCGCGACAAATAGCCAGCCCAGTCGCGCCTTAACTGGTCTGATCTTCACATCCCTCAACGCGATTCACCATAAAAGTCACCGACTTTTGATCTTAGTCATAGCCAATACGCCCAAGCGGTTTAGACTGATTATCTAAGAATATCAACTAGGCAATGATTTGTGAGCAGATCCCATATCAGACATGAACTGTCGGTGCTTGAAGCGAATCTCAGGAAAGAGTTAGGTACCCTGCTGGCATTACATCAAATAACGCTCGATACCCAGCAACTCTCGCTGACCTCCCTCATCGACGAGATGACCGCGGCCAAACTGGCCGACGAGCCCCTATTTATCAAGCTGACCCAACTCGATGCGGCGCTGTGCCAGCTGGATCTGGGCCTCTACGGCTTATGCTCAGACTGTGAGGCCGACATCGAAGCCGAGCGGCTCAACGCCAATCCGCTCGAGCAGCGCTGCACCCAGTGCGCCGCCGATTACGCCCACGAACACAGGCACGAGCTCAGGCTCACCCACTAAGCACAGTTCAATAAGCGGACTGCTTGTTAATCGAGCGGTTCGCTTAACCGCGACAGTAGTCAAATTACTGGAAGGCAGTCCAGAAAAAGACGTACATAAAAAAGCCGCACCCTCGAGGGAGTGCGGCTCTTTATATCTTTAGACCAAATGGCCTAATCTAGTCGCCTAATCTAACAGCATAACCTACAAGCGGTTCAACCTAGCTTCTTTGACGCGGCGTTTTACCCGCTGTGGTCTTGTGCTTACGCACAGCGCGGCGGATCTTGGCGCTTTTCACCTTGGCGCGGGCCACACTGTGTTTGTCTGTGCCCAGCAGGGTGCGCGTCTCCTCATCCATGCCGGCTAACTTACGCAGATAGTTCACCTGCTCGATTGGCAGCTCGACCCAACCACCGCGAGGTAGGGATTTAGGCAGATCTATCATGCCGTAGCGAATGCGGATCAGGCGGCTCACCTGCACTTCCTGCGATTCCCATAAGCGGCGAACCTCGCGGTTACGGCCTTCGGCCAGCGACACATGCCACCATTTATTCATGCCCTCGCCACCAGCAGGCTTCACCTTGTCAAAATGAGCCGGGCCATCTTCCAAGGTTACGCCGCTGCGCAGACGCTGAATGCAGGCGTCGGTCACCTCACCAAAGGTACGCACGGCGTATTCACGCTCCACCTCATGGGACGGGTGCATCAGGCGGTTAGCCAGCTCACCGTCTGAGGTAAACAGCAACAAGCCTGAGGTGTTGATATCCAGGCGACCTACCGCCACCCAGCGAGAATCTCGGGTCTTAGGCAGACGGTCGAATACCGTCGGACGCCCTTCGGGATCTTTGCGACTGCAGATCTCCCCTTCAGGCTTGTGATAGGCGATCACGCGGCATACCAAGTCGTCTTCCGACTTAATCGATACCGTACGACCATCAATACGCACCTTGGCATCGGCCTCGATACGATCGCCAAGTTTGGCAATTTCACCGTCTATACTAACTCGGCCTGCAGCAATCCATGCCTCCATCTCACGACGGGAGCCATGGCCTGCACGGGCCAAGACTTTCTGCAATTTTTCACTCATTAGGTAGACTCTTCATCGGTTTGAGGCGCTGTGTTGTCAGGGGTCGACTCGACCGCCTGGGTTTGTCCAAACAGCGCCGCTAGTGACTCGGCATCGGATAAGGGAGGAAGGTCCGCTATCCTGTCCAAGCCAAAATAGGCTAAAAATTCATTTGTGGTCGCATAGAGCGCGGGTCTGCCCGGCACCTCTTTATGACCAACAATCTTAATCCAGTGTCTATCGGATAGACTCTTGATGATATGGCTTCCCACTGCCACACCACGTACAAACTCAATATCGGCGCGGGTGACCGGCTGACGATAGGCGATCACCGCCAGGGTCTCCAGGGTCGCCCGGGAATATCTCGGCGCCTTCTCCTGCCACAGTGGCTGCAGATAGGGACTCAAGGTCTCGATGGACTGAAAACGATAACCGCCCGCCACCTTGACTAACTCTATGCCGCGCCCCTGATAATCCTGCTGCAACTCCTCTATGGCAGCCTTAACCTTGGCGCGGGAAACGCTAAAGTTTGCCAGCACACTTTCATTTAAGTGCTTGATAGAGACAGTCCTAGCCATCACAAACAGACTGGCTTCAATCAGCTGCTTGAGCTGATCCGGGTTTATTTGCAGTTTCTTACTCGACAATCAATAGGCCCTAACATGTATGGTCGACAGCGGCTGCGCCTGAATTAGGTCGACCAGAAGCTCTTTTACCAGCTCCATCAGCGCAAGAAAGCTCACGACCACGCCGGCTCGCCCCTCAGAAACATCAAACAGCTGCTCGAAAGGCACATAGGACTTGCCTTCTAGCATAGCCAATATTTGCGTCATGCGTTCCCGTGTCGACAGATGCTCGCGCTGCACATGGTGATGCTCTGTGGCCTCGACCCTCTTTAACACGGCGGCGAAGGCACCGGCCAACTCCACCAGGGAAACCGACGGCGGCACTAACACCGGCTTGATATCAGGCGCGGGCAACACCTTAGCCTGAAACACATCTCGCTCGAGTCGCGGCAAGGCATCTAGCCTTTGCTGCGCGTCTTTAATCACCTCGTAGGCCTTAAGCTGTCTAATCAGCTGGGCACGGGGATCGGCCTCATCTTCCTCTGCAAGCTCGGGTCTTGGCAGCAAGAGGCGCGACTTGATCTCGGCCAGGGTAGCGGCCATTACCAGATAGTCTGCGGCCAGTTCCACCCTCGCCCCCTGCAACAGCTCGATATACTCAAGATATTGATCCGTCACCGGCGCGATGGCCATCTCGACCACATCCAGTTTCTGCTTACGGATCAGATAGAGCAGCAGATCCAGCGGGCCTTCGAAAGACTCGAGAAACACCTCTAGCGCCTCGGGCGGAATAAAGAGATCCGCCGGCAGCTCCTTAACGGGCTCGCCCCTGACCACGGCCAAAGGTAAACTTTGCTGAGTCCCCTGCATCCGCTCTCCAAGTCAGCAGACTGACATTTGCCTGCCACAGGCTAAAGGTTAGATAATAACGATAAATTACCGCCATTTAGGGCGAATAATCACCGGTTTCTGGCGAGGCTAATCGACACCAAACGCGCGATTATACCTGCAAATTTGACCAATAGACAGGGCTTTAGCCAAACTGGCTAACATCCCCTGCGCCTTCACGTAAGATCTCGATATCGCCCTCGGAGAGATCGATAACCGTAGTTGGTTTCTCACCCAGATAACCGCCATGAATAATCACGTCTACCTGATGCTCGAGGATGTCACGGATATGCTCGGGATCTGACTCGGTAAACTCTTCACCCGGCAGGATAAGACTGGTAGACATCAGCGGTGCATCGAGCGCCTCCAGCAGCGCCAGGGCAATCACATTGTCTGGCACGCGAATACCGATAGTCTTCTTCTTCGGGTTCTGTAGGCGCTTAGGCACCTCTTTGGTGGCCTTGAAGATGAAGGTAAAAGGACCAGGAGTGTTGTGCTTGAGCACGCGATAGGCCTGGTTATCCACCCTGGCATAGGTCGCCAGCTCAGACTGATCACGCACCATCAGCGAGAAGTTGTGATCGTTCTCGATCTGACGAATACGCACTATGCGGGTCATCGCATCTTTCTCACCCAGCAGACAACCTAGGGCATAGCCAGAGTCTGTGGGATAGACCACCACGCCGCCTTGCTTGATCACATTGACCGCCTGATTGATCAGACGAACCTGAGGATTTTCCTCGTGTACATAAAAAAATTGACTCATGGGTTTCCCATCCAATTATCCATTTGCCAAACCCAATCGACACCTTGGGGTTGGAACATATTTCTGCCTAACTCGAGCCAGCTACCGGGAAAATGAAAATCGCTTCCCAGCGAGGCATGCAGTTCATTTAGCCGACTCAAGGCAATTAAATTGTTACGATCGTCCAGGGTTTGCTGCCCCAGCACCACTTCCATGGCATCGCCCCCGGCGGCCTTAAATTCACGCACCAGACGCTTTAGCCATTTGGCCGACAACTTGTAGCCGCTAGGGTGTGCCAGCACGGCGACGCCGCCCGCCTCATGAATGATGGCGATAGCGGTTTCCATGTCAGACCAATTGTTTGGCACATAGCCTGTCTTGCCCCGGGCCAGGTATTTCTTGAACACGGCGGCAGCATTGGTGGCATAGCCGTTGTCCGCCAACCAGCGCGCATAGTGGCCGCGACTCAGGGCGGCGCCTTCGGCTAACGCCTTAGCCCCTTCATAGGCGCCGCTGATGCCCGCCTTCTCCAGGCGCACGCCTATCTCCATCGCCCGCGCCTCACGCAAGGCACGCTGCTGGGTCAGGAAGGCATCCAGCCCCTGATGTTCAGGATCAATATTTAAGGCGACGATATGAATATCGAAGTTATTCCAACGGGTAGAGATCTCGCAGCCGTTAATCAGAGTCAAAGGCTCGGCTTGACTGTCGTTGAAGCTGTGGGCTTCCTTGAGACCGGCTAAGGTATCGTGATCGGTAATGGCCAGCATCTGCACCCCATTAGCGAGGGCACGGGCCACTAATTCTGACGGGGTTAACTGGCCGTCGGATGCCGTGGTGTGGCTGTGAAGATCGATTAAACGCGTTTCATCTGTCATCCCTTTATTCTACTCGACTTTGTTATTAGAAACATCTAATTGGATGAAAATGGACGAAATTGCATGAGATTCGTTAAATCTTCTCGGTTATCACTGCAGATTGTGATCTTAAAGTGCTAAATAACAGCCAAATAGAAAAATATTCAATTGACAAGGCAACGGAGGGGATGTTTTTATATAGCCATCAACGAGATTTTACCTTTACATGAGATAGACACTGAAATGACGACGCAGCGATTCAACAACATCAACTGGTGGTGGCACTTCCCAACATAGCGGGTGGTGTGAATTTCTGTGCTCATGTAAAAGAGACAAGATTTAAACAAAAAGCCCGCACTCGATGCGGGCTTTTTGCATTTAATCACCTAATTTTATTAATAGATTTATAAACGACTAACCCAAACGCATAAACAAGTTAGTCTACTATCGGCAAGTAGGAGCGCAAATATGGGGCAAGAGTTTCTGGCCAGCGTCAACACGATAAAGGAGCGGATCACCTATCATGATGATCCTCTCCAGCTGTATCAGCACCTGACGCAGGATGCGGCACATACCATGTTGCTGGAGTCGGCTGAGATCGACAGTAAGGACCACCTTAAAAGCATCATCATGACCCACGCCGCCCTGGCCATACGTTGTGAAGGTTACCAACTCAGCTTCACCGCGCTGAGCGACAATGGTCAGGCGCTGCTGGTCCCCATCGCCCGCTTCTTCGGCGAAGATGAAAGTCAGGTCGATGGCAAGACGTTGACCTTAGTCCTGCAAAAAGACACCTCGCTCCTGGATGAAGATGCCAGATTAAAATCTACCTCACCGCTCGATGGCCTGCGCAGCCTGATAAAGCATATCGAGATGGGTAATAATGCCCAGTTCGAGAGCCTGTTCCTCGGCGGCGTACTGGCGTTCGATCTTATCGACACGGTAGAGCCGCTTCCCAAGGTGAGTCAGAGCGCCAATACCTGCCCTGATTATCTCTTCTACCTGGCCGAAACTCTGATCCTGGTCGATCACCAAGCGCGCAGCGCCGATATCATCAGCCATGATTTTACCCAGAAAGCAGATGTTAAGGCGGCATTGGCCGAGCGAGTCGCACAGCTGCACCAGTCCTGTAGCGAACTTCCCGATATCGCTCCGCTCTGCCCTGTGGATGCCGAGACCCAGGTTAATGTGTCAGATGATGAGTTTAAGACCATAGTGACAGATCTTAAGTCACACATCGTCGCCGGCGATATCTTTCAGGTGGTGCCATCGCGTAGCTTTAGCCTGCCTTGCCCGAATGCCCTGGGCGCCTACCGCGCCCTGAGACTGACCAATCCCAGTCCCTACATGTTCTACTTCAGAGGCGATGACTTTACCCTGTTTGGCGCCTCACCAGAGAGCGCCCTCAAATATGAGGCCAGCACCAACCAGGTGGAGATCTACCCCATCGCCGGCACCCGCAAACGCGGCAAGACCGCGAGCGGCGAGATCGATTTCGATCTCGACAGCCGCATCGAGCTGGAACTGCGCCTGGATAAGAAAGAGCTGTCTGAACACCTGATGTTGGTAGACTTGGCCCGTAACGATGTGGCCCGCATCAGCCAGAGCGGCACCCGCAAGGTGGCCGAGCTGCTGAAAGTGGATCGCTACTCCCATGTGATGCACCTGGTCAGCCGGGTCACCGGCCAGCTTAGAAGCGATCTCGATGCCCTGCACGCCTATCAGGCCTGCATGAACATGGGCACCCTAACCGGCGCCCCTAAGGTGAGCGCGGCCCAGCTTATTCGCGGCGCCGAAAAGACCCGCCGCGGCAGCTATGGCGGGGCCGTAGGCTATCTCAACGGCCTTGGCGACATGGACACCTGCATAGTGATCCGCTCCGCCTTCGTTAAAGCGGGCACGGCCCATATTCAAGCCGGCGCTGGCGTGGTGTATGACTCAGATCCCCAGGCGGAAGCCGACGAGACCCGCCAGAAGGCCCAGGCGGTCATATCAGCCATCAAGATGGGAGGCGGACAATGAAGCTCTACCTACTGGATAATTTCGACTCTTTTACCTACAACCTGGTGGATCAGTTCCGCAGCCTGGGCTTCGAGGTGGTGATCTACCGCAACGACTTAGATGCCCAGTTTATCGCCGACAAGCTACTGCAAGAGCAAGGCAAGGCGGCGCTGGTATTATCCCCCGGCCCGGGCGCGCCCCATGAGGCAGGCTGTCTGATGGCACTCATCGGCCTGTTGGCTGGCAAGGTGCCCATGCTGGGGATCTGCCTCGGCCACCAGGCAATGATCGAACACTTCGGAGGCAAGGTGGAGCGCGCCAAACAGGTGGTCCATGGCAAGGCCAGCCCAACCGAGCACAACGGCCAGGGGATCTTTGCCGGTCTACCCTCGCCGCTACCTGTGGCACGATACCACAGCCTGGTGGCAACGCAGGTGCCCGACTGCCTCGAGGTGATCGCCACCACAGAGGAGATGCCCATGGCCATCTCCCACAAAACCGTCAAGGCGGTGGGCTTTCAGTTCCACCCAGAATCTATCTTGACCACACTCGGCAGCCAGTTGCTGACCCAGACATTGACCTACCTGACCCAAGATGCCCAACTAAGCAGCGGCCAAGGAGTATAGTAATGAGTGAACTACAGCCGATTTTCGACAGGCTTTATCAGGGGCAAACCATCAGCCGCGAGGAGACCAAGGCGCTGTTTAGCGAGATAGTCGAGGGTAAAATGGATCCCGTGGCCATGGCCGGTATGTTGGTCGCGATGAAGATGCGCGGCGAGACAATAGATGAGATCTCCGGCGCGGCCGACGCCCTGCTGCAAGCCGCCAAGGCGTTTCCCGCCCCCAGTGAGGCGACACGCACCCAGGGCATAGTGGATATCGTGGGTACGGGCGGAGACGGTCACAACACCATCAACATCTCGACCACCTCAGCCTTCGTGGCCGCGGCGGCGGGCGCTAAGGTGGCCAAACACGGCAATCGCAGCGTATCGAGCAAGTCTGGCTCGTCTGATCTGCTGGCGCAGTTTGGTATCGATCTCAACATGGCGCCCGAGACTGCAAGAGACTGTCTCGACAATCTGGGGCTCTGTTTCCTGTTCGCGCCCCACTATCACGGCGGCGTGCGCCACGCGGTGCCTGTGCGTCAGGCACTGAAGACCCGCACCCTGTTTAACGTATTAGGTCCATTGATCAATCCGGCCAGACCCGACTACATGCTTCTGGGGGTCTATGATCCTATGCTGGTACGCCCTATCTGTGACGTGCTTAAGGCGCTGGACGTCAAACGCGCCATGGTAGTCCACGGCAGCGGCCTGGATGAGGTAGCGGTTCACGGCGAGACCTTAGTCTGTGAGCTGAAACAGGGCGAAATCGTCGAATATTACCTCTCACCCGAGGCCCTGGGGCTGAGCCGCGCCGAGATAAGCGATCTCGCCGGCGCCGGCCCTGCAGAAAACGCCGAAATCACCCGCGCCATATTGCAAGGCCATGGCCAGTTGGCGCACACTGAGGCGGTAGCTGCCAATGCAGGCTGCGCCCTCTATGTTTCCGGCTGCTGTGACAGTCCACAGCAAGGCACGGCGCTGGCGCTACAGACCCTCGCCAGCGGCAAGGCATACACCCTACTCGAGCAGCTTGCTAGCGCGAGCCAAAGTGACAACCTAGGAACAAACTGATGCAAGCGAGTGTAAACAGTCAAACTGGCGAATCCAAGACAAGCAGCAACGTGCTGACCCGTATCGTCGACACTAAACCGGCCCACATCGCCGCGCTGAAACAGCGCTTCCCCGAGGCCTCGCTAACGCCCAAGGTGTCGGATCGCAGCCTGTACCAGGCACTCAAGGCGCCCAATGCCGGCTTCATCTTCGAGTGTAAGAAGGCCAGCCCCTCTAAGGGCCTGATCAGACAAGCGTTCGACGTCGAGGCCATCGCCGATGTCTACAAGCATTATGCCGCAGCCATCTCGGTACTGACCGACGAGCAGTTTTTTCAGGGCGACATGGATTACCTGCCCAAGGTACGCGCCCGGGTGAGCCAGCCCATCTTATGTAAAGATTTCTTCGTCGATCCCTATCAGGTGAAGCTGGCGGCCCACCAAGGCGCCGATGCCATACTGCTGATGCTATCGGTACTGGATGATGACCATTACCGCCAGCTGGCAAGCCTGGCGGCCCAGTACCAGCTGGATGTGCTGACCGAGGTCAGCAATGAAGAGGAGCTCAAGCGCGCCATCGCCCTGGATGCCGCCATCATAGGGATTAACAACCGCAACCTAAGAGATCTCACCACAGATCTGGCGACCACGGAGGCTTTAGCCCCGCATATTCCATCAGACCGCGTGGTAGTGAGCGAATCAGGCATCTACACTCAGCAGCAGGTGAGACGCCTCAGCCCCCTGGTAGATGGCTTCCTGGTGGGCAGCTCGCTGATGGCCGAGGCCGATCTTGATCTCGCCTGCCGCGCCCTGACCCTTGGCCACAACAAGGTGTGCGGCCTGACCCGCAGTGAAGATGTGCGCACTGTTGCTGACGCCGGCGCCCTCTACGGCGGACTAATCTTTGCCAAGAAATCGCCTCGCTACGTGAGCCCAGAGCAGGCACTAGACTTAGTCGAGCAGCAGCGAAGCAGTGGTAAGGGGCTGAATTTTGTCGGCGTCTTCGTCAACGAAGAAGTCACCACCATCGCCGAGCTGGCCAAACGTTTAAACCTGTTTGCGGTGCAGCTTCACGGCAGCGAGAGCGAATATGATATCGATCAGCTCAGACTTAAGCTAAATGAACTTGATTGCCAGACCCAGATCTGGAAAGCGGTAGCCGTCAGCGTCGATAGCGACGATTGTCAGGCCCCCTCCACGCCAGACAATGCCGATCGCCTGCTCTACGACAGCAAGACAAAGGCGACAGACGGCGTGCAGTTTGGCGGCACGGGCCATGCCTTTAACTGGCAGCAGCAACTGCCGAGCAAAGCTGATGCCATGTTGGCCGGTGGGCTTAACGCAGGCAACGCCTTCGACGCCGCCCGGCAGGGCTTCTTTGGCCTGGACTTTAACTCGGGCCTCGAATCGGCTCCCGGCATCAAGGATGCAGAGCTTATCAAGCAAGCCTTTACTGCCCTTAGAGAATATTAACGTTTTGCGGCGCACCTTAACGGCGCCGCCCCATACAGAGAGAGCTTTATGATGACTAAGCTGGACCCTTATTTCGGCGAATATGGCGGTATGTTTGTACCGCAGATTTTGATGCCCGCCCTCAAGCAGCTCGAAGCCGCCTTCGTCGATGCGCAGAACGATCCGAGCTTTCAAGCCGAATTTACCGATCTGCTGAAAAACTATGCCGGCAGACCGACCGCCTTGACGCTAACCCGTAACCTCAGCCCCAACCCACTGGTGAAGATCTACCTCAAGCGTGAAGATCTGCTCCATGGCGGCGCCCATAAGACCAACCAGGTATTGGGTCAGGCCCTGCTGGCCAAGCGTATGGGCAAGAAAGAGATCATCGCCGAAACCGGCGCAGGACAGCACGGCGTCGCCACGGCCCTGGCCTGCGCACTATTAGGCCTCAAGTGTAAGGTCTACATGGGCGCCAAAGATGTCGAGCGTCAATCGCCCAACGTGTTCCGTATGCGCCTGATGGGCGCCGAGGTGATCCCGGTCACCTCAGGCTCAGCCACCTTGAAAGATGCCTGTAACGAGGCGATGCGCGACTGGTCTGCCAGTTACGACAAGGCTCACTACCTGCTAGGCACCGCCGCCGGCCCCCATCCCTTCCCCACCATAGTGCGCGAATTCCAGCGCATGATTGGCGAAGAGACCAAGGCGCAAATACTCGACCGTGAAGGACGTCTGCCCGACGCAGTGATCGCCTGTGTTGGCGGCGGTTCAAATGCCATCGGCATGTTTGCCGACTTTATCGACGAGCCTTCGGTGAAGCTTATCGGCGTCGAGCCAGCAGGACTCGGCATAGATACCCCTAAACACGGCGCGCCGCTCAAGCACGGCAAGACGGGGATCTTCTTCGGCATGAAGGCGCCGCTGATGCAAGATAAAGAGGGCCAAATTGAGGAGTCTTACTCCATCTCGGCAGGCTTAGACTTCCCATCTGTGGGGCCACAGCACGCCCATCTGGCGGCGACCGGTCGCGCCACCTATGAGTCGGCCACAGATGATGAGGCCTTAGCCGCCTTCCAGCTGCTGGCCCGCAGCGAGGGGATCATCCCGGCACTGGAATCGGCCCATGCCCTGGCCTACGCCATCAAGCTGGCCGAGGCCGCCACCGAGGAGACCCTATTGGTGGTCAACCTCTCTGGCCGCGGCGACAAGGATATCTTCACCGTCGCCGATATCTTAGAGAAACAACAAGCAAACAACGAGGAGAGCGGCAATGAGTAACCGTTATCAGGCAGCATTTGCCGCACTTAACGCAAGCGGGCGCGGCGCCTTCGTGCCTTTCGTCACCATAGGCGATCCCAACAGAGAATTGTCACTGAAGATCATCGAGACTTTAGTGGAAAACGGTGCCGATGCCTTGGAGCTGGGCTTTCCCTTCTCCGATCCCCTCGCCGACGGCCCGGTGATCCAGGGCGCTAACCTGCGCGCCTTAGCCGCGGGCACTACGCCGGGTGGCTGTTTCGAGATCATCACTGCGGTGCGCGCCAAGTACCCAGATCTGCCCATCGGCCTGCTGCTGTATGCCAACCTGGTATATGCCAACGGCGTCGAAGCCTTCTATGCCAAGGCCAAGGCCGCCGGCGTGGATTCTGTGCTGATCGCCGACGTGCCGGTGGAAGAGGCAGCCCCCTTTATCGCCGCCGCCAAGGCCCACGAGGTGGCGCCAATCTTTATCGCGCCGCCTAATGGCGATGCCGAGACGCTACGCCAGGTGGCCAATCAGGGCCAGGGCTACACCTACCTGCTATCACGCGCCGGCGTCACGGGCACTGAGTCTAAGGCAGGCATGCCGCTGGATGATATCCTGGCCCAGCTAAAAGAGTTCGACGCGCCGCCGCCCCTACTGGGCTTTGGCATCGCAGAGCCGGCTCAGGTCAAGGCCGCCATCGACTCGGGCGCGGCGGGCGCCATCTCGGGCTCTGCCGTGGTGAAGATCATCGAAGCCCATCAAGACGACGAACAGGCGCTGCTCGGTGCTCTGGGTCAGTTTACCCGAGAGATGAAGGCAGCGACCTAAGCCTAAACGTCTAACCCCCTTCTCATCCAATCTAAGATCCCCGCACCAGCGGGGATTTTTTTTTATCCGCTACTCCCCATTACTGATCCATTAGTCGCCGGGCGCCGTATCACCTCAATCAAACCAAATGAGAGCCGGCGCTTGAAACGCTCGCTAATGTCAGCCCTGACAGGAGTGACAGGCCGCTACTGGCTATACTTATAGCTATTAAGCTAGCGACTTTCTTAACAGCAGCCTTCTTAACAGCAGCCTTCTTAACAACAGCCTTCACCTTCAATCTAGATAAGGACACGCCATGCAGAGCTTTAATAACTTGTTTAAGGGAGTCATCTTCGACCTCGACGGCACCTTAGTGAGCAGCTCCCTCAACTTTAAGGCCCTCAAACAGGCGGTCGGCTGCCCGTTAGACCAGGATATTCTCGCCTTCGTGCAGCAGCTGCCAACAGAGCGTGCCAAGAAGGCCCATAGCATCATCACTCAGGCCGAGCACTTAGATGCCCTGAGTGCCAGGGCGATGAGTGGCGCCTTAGCCCTGCTGGATTTTTTGTTGCTGCAACAGATCCCAACGGCAATCGTCACCCGTAACAGCCGCCAGGCGGCAGAATTAAAGATAGAGCGCTGCGCCCTGCCGATCGATCTCATTCTCAGCCGCGACGATGGCCCGGCCAAGCCAGATCCCAGCTGTCTGCTAGCGCTAGCAAAGTTGTGGCAGCTGCCGCCATCGCAGATAGCCTATGTGGGCGACCATCACTATGATATCCAAGCGGCCAAACGGGCGGGCATGCCATCTGTGCTGCTCAGCGAGCAGAGAACCTATGGCGAGCAGCATGGCGCCAGCTACATCTTCAGGGATCTCATGGCGCTACACAGGGCCTTACCCTCCATTTCTCTGTGCGCCTGAGCTTGCAAACAATAAGCAGCGCACATGAAGATGCTACTTGGCTTGACCTTGCTAGGTCCTTACCTTCTCACTATCCAAGGAGTCGATACTAAGATGGAAACATTAGCCTTACTGACTCACCCAGGTCACTGGCAAATCGTCAACGATGGGGTAATGGGAGGCCGCTCCCAGAGTGAGCTGAGTGAGTTCCTCAACGCCAATCAGCAATATCGACTGCGCTTTAGCGGCAATGTCTCCCTCGAGAACAACGGCGGCTTCGCCTCAGTGTCGCGCACCCTAAGCCAGGAGGAGCAGCAGATTTTGCAACAGGCTCATCCAGGCGGCATTCGCCTCACCACCTTAGGCGATGGCAAGCACTACCAGCTCAGACTCAAAGTGCTTAAACAGGGCGAGCTGGTCAACTACAAGGCAAACTTCGATACCCAGGCGGGCAGACTCGAGCAGTGGACCTTTGCCCCAGGGGAGTTTATCGAGACCTTTCGCGGCGCGGATTATCCAACGCGCCCCTACCCAGACCTGACGCAACTGGTCGCCGTTGGTCTCTTGATTGGTAATGGCCAAGCGGGAGATTTTGAGCTGCAACTCGCCGAGCTGGCCATTCAATACGCACCGGCCTCGCAATGACCACGGAAAGCCCTATTAACTCAGGACGTTATAGAGCTAGGAGTTAAATGAGCAAAGGCGTTAATAAGCTAGCGCTTGACCAAAAAAGCGCTAGCCCTCGTGGGAGAGAAACTCGATGATCTCATCCATGTCGAGGTCGAAATCATCGGCGCGGACATTCTTGACTATGATGTCGTCACGCATCGCCGCCAGATCGATATTGGCGGAGATCTCGAAATGATTGGGATTCAAGCTGTAGAAGGGCTTCACCTTGGGGCGGATAGGGTCTTGATGGTTATGACTCTCGACGATCGCCAGACGATTAGATTCCAGCTGCACCAGAGAACCCACGGGATAGACTCCCATGCACTTGATGAAATGATCCACCAACTCGGCATCCAGCTCGTTATTCTCCCCCAGGGCGCGCAGTATGCTAAAGGCCTTCACCTGAGGATAGCCCGCCTTATAACAGCGATTGGCGGTTAAGGCGTCGAAGATGTCGCAGATGGCGATCATCCGGCCAAAACGGGAGATCGCCTCTGCACTGACGCCAAAGGGATAACCCTTGCCGTTGAGCTTCTCATGATGCAGCCTGGCGACCTCAAGGCTCAGCGGGCTGATGTTGGGCGTATTCTCTATGATGCGGATGGAGTGATTGGCATGAGTCTTCATCACCTCAAACTCCTCGGTCGTCAACCGACCCGGCTTGTCGAGAATGCTTGGGGGGATCATGATCTTACCCACATCGTGCAGGAAGGCACCGATCGCCAGCTCACTCACTATCTCTTTGTCTATCTTGAGATAGCAGGCAAAAATCGTCATCAGCACAGAGACGGCCACCGAATGTTCCAGCAAGTACTGATCTTTATGGCGTATGTTAATCACACAGGCCAGCGCATCGGGATTATCGAATATCGCCTCGATAGACTGATCCGTGACCTGTCTTACCGGCTCTAGTGACAGGGGCACGCCAGCTTGGGCATCGTCAAACAGGCGTCTCTGTATCGCCTTAGACTCGTTGAACAGCTGCTTGGCCTGGCTCAGTCGCTGTTTAAACAGTCCAGGAGGTTTCGTTAGCTGGGCAGCTTGTTTAACCTTGGCAGACTCACTAGGCTGTGGGCGTCGCTTGCTGCTGTCGACTAACAACTTCTCAATGCCTTTACGCTTAAAGCCATCGATCACCTGCTGTTTAGTGATCCATCCCTGCTCCGCCAGTTGAAACTTGTTCTTGGGCTGAGTGATCTCAACCACATACATGCCAACGGCCAGTTCAGAAACATCCAGTTCCACTTTCATATGCTGTACGCCTGCCCCCAGGAGGAAATTCGCTGCTTGCTCTGAGACACCAAGGTTTTCAAAAACCTACTTGGCATCACCTGCAAAAATGTAACACAAGCTTAAACAAAAAACTGCGCCTCAATAGCATCAAGATTTGAGACAAATCAAAAATCTCACCAATAATCATTAACATACAAACAACAAATATCCACTAAGGCTAGCCTGACTGCGCAAAAGAGCAACAGCCAGGTCACTTAATTATCAAACACCAGGTGTGCGCTACCCCAGATTAAAGGAATTTCATCCCAATTGCGCCGCTTTCACCGCGCCCCAACGTTTGCCCCACTCAAGAGGCATGTTACACTGCCAGCCATCTTTATCCCTTGTTTGGTGAACTAGCCTACATGAAACAACTGCTCGACTTTTTACCTCTGGTGATCTTTTTCGCCGTCTATAAATTTTTCGACATCTATATCGCCAGCGGCGCCCTGATCGTGGCCACCGCACTGCAGTTGGTAGTCACCTATCTGCTCTATAAGAAGATAGAGAAGATGCACCTGATCACCTTCGCCATGGTGAGCTTCTTCGGCACCCTCACCTTGGTCTTTCACGACGATGCCTTTATCAAATGGAAGGTCACTGTGGTCTATGCCCTGTTCGCCCTGGCGCTGGCGCTGAGCCAATATCTGAAGAAGCCGATCCTCAAAGGGATGCTGGGTAAGGAGCTTATCGTCGCCGACAAGATCTGGTCGCGGGTCACCTGGTATTGGGTCACCTTCTTCATCGCCTGTGGCCTGGTTAACATCTATGTCGCCTTTAACCTGTCTCAGGAAACCTGGGTCAATTTCAAGGTGTTTGGCCTCACGGCCCTGACACTGATCAATACAGTGATCACTGTGGTATACCTCTACAAACACATGCCTGAAGAACATAAAAAGGAACTCAAATAATGTGGTACATGATCTCATCTCAAGATGTTGAAAACAGCTTAGAAAAACGCCTTCAAGCCCGTCCTGACCACCTGGCACGCCTGCAGGAGCTCTCTGACGAGGGTCGCCTGATGATCGCCGGTCCACACCCAGCTATCGACAGCGACAACCCAGGTGAAGCCGGCTTCACAGGTTCACTGGTAGTAGCCGAGTTCGACTCACTGGAAGCGGCCCAGGCCTGGGCAGACCAAGACCCATACGTGGCCGCCGGTGTCTACCAAAGCGTCATCGTAAAACCCTTTAAGCGCGTACTCCCTTAACCAAAATCGCAGGAAGCAAGCACTTGAAAATTGTTTCATTTAACATCAATGGTCTCAGAGCCAGACTGCACCAGCTACAGGCGCTGATCGACAGCCATAGCCCGGATATCATCGGCCTGCAGGAGACCAAGGTCCACGACGAGGCCTTCCCCCTGGCCGAGGTCGAGGCCATGGGCTATCAGGTGCACTACCATGGTGGCAAGGCTCACTATGGCGTCGCCATGCTCTCCAAACTGCCACCGGTCAAGGTACAGAAGGGGTTCCCCACAGATGATGACGAGGCCCAGCGCCGAATGATCATGGGCACCTTTACCCAGGCCAACGGCCGTCAACTGACGGTGCTCAACGGTTACTTCCCCCAGGGCGAGAACATCAGTCATGAAACCAAGTACCCGGCCAAGCGCAAGTTCTACCAAGATCTGATGCACTATCTGCAGCAGCACCATAGCCCAGATGAAGATATCGCCATCATAGGCGACATCAACATCTCGCCAATCGATTTGGATATCGGCATAGGTGAAGTCAACGCCAAGCGTTGGTTGAAGACGGGTAAATGCAGCTTCCAGCCCGAAGAACGTGAGTGGCTACAGACGCTGCTGGATTGGGGATTAGTCGACACCTTCCGTCAGCTGCATCCAACACGCAGTGAGCGCTACTCTTGGTTCGACTATCGCAGCAAGGGCTTCGATGATAACCGCGGCCTGCGCATCGACGTGATCCTGGCAACGCCGTCACTGGCTGAGCGTCTGACCGAATCTGACGTAGATTATGATCTGCGCGGTATCGACAAGCCATCCGATCATGCGCCCATCTGGAGCTGCTTCAAAGATTAGTTCGTGATGGATCGAAAAAGGCGCCCTGGGCGCCTTTTTTATTGAGTCACTTTTATAGACTATGTGATTCATCTAGCTACTGCAGGCGATATTGCGACAGAATGCCATCCAGCTCAGTGGAAGATTGCTGCAGCTCGCTCGCCAAGACCACAGAACGCTCGGCGGTCTCCTTGATGGTCTGCGACTGGTCACGGATCTCATTGAGTTGCGAGGCGATATCCCGTGCCGACACGCTCTGCTCCTCTGCCGAAGCCGCGATCTGCGAGCTCATGTCGAACACCTGATCGATAGAATCGGCCATGGTATCCACATCGCTGCCCACAGACTCTATGGCCGCACGGCCAAGTTCGGCCTGCTCGACGATCTCATGGGTAATATCCGCCAGCTGACCCGAGCCCGACTGCAAGCCCTCGATCATCGACTGTATCTCCACCGTCGCCTGCTGGGTGCGTCCCGCCAGGGTGCGAACCTCGTCGGCTACCACGGCAAAGCCACGGCCCTGCTCACCGGCACGCGCCGCCTCGATGGCCGCATTCAGCGCCAGCAGGTTGGTCTGCTCGGAAATACCGTTGATGGTGGTCACCACGGCGCCAATCTCAGTGGCGTTGCCCGACAGCTGATCCACCGCGCTGGAGGCCGCATCAATCTGGCCGGTCAACTGGCCGATACGGCGCACCGCCTCGGCGATACGCTGCTTGCTGTCGGCCGCGGCCGTCGCATTATGCTTGGTGTGATCTGAGGTGTTGGCCGCGTTATGGGACACCTCTTCGATGGCGGCGGTCATCTGATCCATCGCCACGGCGACGGTATCGAGAAACTGATGCTGGAACTGCGCCAGCTCATCATTCTGTTTCGCCTGCAGATTAAATTCATCGGAGGCATTGGCGAGCGTTCTGGCGTTATTGCCTATGGCCTTGACCATCTCGCTCATGTTGTCGGCGTTTCTGTCTATCTCCCGGGCGATAAGGCTAAAGTCATCCTTACCGAAGAAATTGAGTCTGAAGGAGAGATCGCCATCGGCTAGCCGCTTGATGGCAATATACATGTCCCACAGGCCGCCGCCCAGGGAGGTGGAGATCCAATAACTCAGCTGATACAGCGGATAGAGGGCGATAAGGGCGACCCACAGCATCCACCAGGCATCGCTCTTGCCTTCGGCCTCCCAGGCGGTCACCTCTTGGCTCAGCTGCAGATATTGACCCGCAACCGGCGCGCTGGCGGTCACGCTGTCACCGCGGCGCGACTGCTCATCGCGAGATGCCAGCCTCAGGCCGTTGTCCTGGGCAAAACGCCCCAGGGCCTCACCGCTTAAGCCCATCTGGCTCGCCACCTTGGCATAGGCGTCGACGCCCGCCTGTACCCGGGCCGCCGAGCTGGCGTGAAGTTGGTTGTTGGCGGCGTTTAAGTTCAGCAAGGCGATGGTCAGGGTAATGGCCGTCACCATAGAGCAGACCACCCAAAATTTACCGTTAAGACTGAGTTTGATCAGCAAGGCATCTATCTTTCTAAACTGGATAGCTTTCATGGAAACCCACTTGTTTATCAGGCTAAATTGACAATTTCTTTCGACCTACAGAATCAAGTTAAGCACAATTTTTATTGTTGAGCCTTGATTAGACGTAACTTTATGGCAGGTATGGTCTTGGCGGTAAAAGCCACCATCTGCCCCGTCAGGAGTGTCATGGCATAACCCAGCAGCGCACCTATCACGAGTGGCGGCAGTATGCTTGCCATATCGCCACCCAGGGCGAAGGTAATGCAGCAGCCGATGAAGGCGCCGGGAATGAAGGCGAGTCGTTGATAGCTGGCTTGCAGGCACATCAGGCTGGTGACGATACCCGTCAGCAGATAACCCACGAGCGGCGTATCGAAATAGCTACCACCGGAGATCACCACCCAGGCCCAGAACACACCGGAGAGATTAGTGAACCAAGTCATTAACACCCCTTGAAAACCCGCCTTTGGCTGAGCGAAGAAAGTGCTACACGCGAGAAAGCCAACCCAAGTGACTAAGTGAAATGCATCGGCGACCCCTGCCCAAACGGCAGCAAGTAGCCCTGCAGATAATGCGACCTGCATACGATTTTCCATGTATGACCCCTCATTACATTGGAATATTATTTTTGGTTAAATTACTCCAAATTGAATGACAAAAACAGGATCTAGGCCAAATAAACCGGATTAAATGTTATTGAATTGAAAAACCGGCACCATTTGTAGTAAAAGAACCAAAAATCGTGTCACAAATGCATAAGAACGGCGAGAAAAAAGCCAGTCGATATAACGACTGGCTCTAATGGTCTACAGCGTATCTATGGATAGCGACTAGATCTTGAAATGATCGCTCAGGGGCAGATCGCGAATGCGCGTGCCACTGGCCGTATAGATGGCGTTAACGATACTGGGCGCGATGGGCGGTACGCCCGGCTCGCCCACCCCGGCGGGCGGCGCCATAGATGGCACTAGGATGGTCTCTATCTCGGGGCATTGACTCATGCGCAGCAGCGGATAGTCATGAAAGTTAGACTGCTCTACACGTCCATCCTTAAAGCTAATGCGCCCCATCAGGGCGATGCTCAGACCAAACATCACGGCGCCTTCGAGCTGAGAGGCCACCCGGTCGGGGTTGACCAGGGTGCCGGCGTCTATGGCGATAACCGTCTTAAGCACCTTAAGCTGCTTATCCTGAGTCACCTCAACTAGGCTCGCGGCCGCCACATAGGCGGTAAAGCTGCGGTGCACCGCAAAGCCCCACCCCTGGCCTGCTTCAGGCTTAGCCATCTGCTTCACCTTCTGCTCCACCGCTGAGATCACCCCTTTATAACGGGCGGTGTCCACAGGGTGACGCTCTAGTGTCTCGCCATAGTTGCCATAGTTGAACTGCTGATCGCTAAAGGTCTCCTGCCTGTCCTTACCCAGCAACTCGCGCCACATGGTATAGGTATCCAGGCCGCGTTTGTTCGCCAGCTCATCGACAAACACCCCGATGCCGAAGCCATGCTGAATGTTGCACACAGAGCGCATCCAGCCGATACGGGTATGGGCGCTGGCTTTTACCGACTCACAGCGCAGGCTGTCGATGGCCAGAGGCACATCCACGAAGCCCAGATCCAGCTCGGAGGCGCTGGGTTCATCCACACCCTCGGCGAAGGTAGAACTGATACTGGGGAAGCCAGTGCGCTGCAATATGGCCTCGACCGCCTTGTCGCCGACTCTGGCCTTGAAATACTGGGCGCTGATGGCATGCAGGTAACCATTTTGCAGCTCATCTTCCCGGCTCCAGCACACCTTGACCGGCCGCCCTGTTTTTTGGGACAACAGCGCCGCCTCGACGCAGAAATCTGGCTTAGACTTGCGACCAAAGCCGCCCCCCAGCAGGGTCACATGCACTGTCACCTGCTCGGCCTGCAGCCCCAAGGCTGCGGCAACTGTGCCCTGGGCACTCTGAGGCGTCTGGGTCGATGCCCAGATCTCGGCAGTCTTATCGGTCACGCTGGCGGCCGCCGCCGGTGGCTCCATCATGGCATGGGCCAGATAGGGCACGCTATAGACCGCCTCTATGGTCTTGTCCGCCGGCCAGCTCTGGCTCTGCTCGCCGAGCTGCCTGACGGGCTTGCCGCTCTTCTGCACCGCGCGCTTCAGCTGCGCCAGATAGGCGCTAGAATCGTGCCCATCGTTTGGCGAGTCACTCCAGCTAATCTTAAGCGCCTTGCGCCCCTGGGCCGCACTCCAGGAGTTAGTGGCCAGCACGGCCACGCCGCCCAGCGGCTGAAAGCTTGGCGCGCCCTGATGTCCCGGCAGGGTAATAACATCCACCACTCCGGCGACGGCGCGGGCCGCCTTATCATCGAGCTTGTCCACCTTACTGCCCAGCACCGGCGGGCGTACTATGCTGGCATAGAGCATGTTTTCCAGCTGGATGTCGTAACCATACTCGGCGCTGCCGTCTAAAATCGCCTCCATATCCACTATGGTGTGGCCCTTGCCGATATGGGTAAAGGCCTTCGCTGACTTGAGCTTAAGGCCGGTCACCTCAGGCAGCGGCAGCTTGGCGGCTGCCATGGCCAGCTCACCGAAGCTGAGGCTGCGGCCGGAGGCCGAGTGAGTGACCTTGTTATCGGCTGTGCTCAGCTCGGCAACCGGCACCTTCAGACGTTCGGCCGCGGCCTGCTCCAGCATGGTACGCGCCATGGCGCCCATCTCGCGCATCTTGTCGAACCCCTTGCGTATGCTGCGAGAACCATCAGTATTCTGACTGCCGTAGCGTTTGTCGGCCAGCCCCTGCACCACCACGACCTTGTCCCAGTCCGCGCCTAGCTCGTCCGCCAGCACCTGAGGGATACCGGTGCGGATCCCCTGCCCCATCTCGGAGCGGTGACAGGTGAGATAGACCCTGTCATCCTCGCCGATGGCGATAAACAGGTTGAGGCGCGCCTCGCCGTTTTGGGCCAGCGCCATCGGGCTCCAGGCAAGGCCACTGGCTCCCAGGGCCAGAGCGCCACCGGCCGCGCCGAACAGCTTTAATACGTCCCGGCGACTGAAATTTTGTACCGCGCTGAACTGACTCATGCCTCAATCTCCCTTAAGCTCTGCTCCCTTTCGTTCAGATCAAGCTGAGCCGCTGTGCCGCTCGCCTGTTTGATCGCCGCCTTGATGCGGGTATAGGTGCCGCAGCGACACAGGTTGCCCACCATGGCCTCCTCTATCTGGGCATCGTTTGGCTGAGGATATTGACTCAGCAGCGCCGCCGCCGACATCAACTGCCCCGCCTGACAGTAGCCGCACTGGGGCACGTTATTGTCGCGCCAAGCCTGCTTGAGGCCATCGGCCGCCAGCCCCTCTATGGTGCTCACCTGCTTGCCCTGCACCTGCTTTAGGCTGGTGAGACAGGCCCTGGCGGGCTCGCCATCGACATGTATGGTACAGGCGCCACAGAGGCCGGCGCCGCAGCCATATTTGGTGCCCGTCAGCCCCAGGAGATCTCTGATGGCCCAGAGCACGGGCATATTGGGATCGGCATCTAAGGTGTAATCTTTTCCGTTTATCTTGAGTCCAAGTTTCGATTGGGACATCAGTTTCTCCTTGTTGACCAATAGGCTATGGTTAACGGCCTTGCTTTAATTTGAATAGCTTTAATTCGAGTCGGTTGTATCATTGGGCACCCGCCTTTCTCCTCGCCAGGTACGCCATTAGCTGAGATCGGGTATCGATATCGACGCTGGCATCCTCCATCGCCATGGCGATGACGCTGCCCTCCTGGTAGCGCCGGGACAAGAGGGCCTTGGCGCCGCGATCGCCGCTCAGGGTCGACAGCGCCTCATAATCGTCGAAATGAAACAGCGCCGGCGCCCCCAGAGTTAACTCATAATAGGCACAAACCCGGGTGTTTGCCCGGGCGCGGGCGCGAAACAGCCCGAGGTAATCATCGGTCTCCAGCAGCAGCTGATCCCCAAGGGCAATCAGTAGCGTCTCGGCCCGTTGCGCCCTAGCCTCCTTGGCCGCCGCCGCGATGGAGTGACCAAGCCCCCCTTGCCAGTCAGGGTTATGCACTAGCTTAGCCGATGGCGGCAGACAACTGGCCACCGCCTCATGGTGGGCACCGATGATCACACAAAGACTCGCGCCCAACCTGGCTGCCACCTCGCTTAGCGCATGAAATTGATGACCTATCAGGGTCGTCGGCGATGGACTGGCAACGGAATGAGCCACTATGTTTTTAAATTCAGTGGGCTTAGGTACTGACGAAGCGCTTGCTAGGTCATTAGCGATTAAGTCATCACTCGCCAAATCATCATTTGTTAGGGGCTGCGCCAGCTTAACGCCGCCGAAACGTCGGCTCTCCCCCGCCGCCAGCAGGGCGATCATCACCTTACCTTCGATGCAGGTATCAGGCTTCACGCCATCACCTCTTTGAGGGCGACCCGCTTGCCGCCGTGCAGCACGCCGTGACATTCGGACAAGATAGAAAGCGCGATCGAAGCCGGCAGCTCGCCCCCTAACGCCAGGCCGGCCGGCGCCGAGAAATAGGCACCAAAGCTTGCGACCTCGAGCCCGGCAAGGGCCAGCACCCTGTCACGCCTATGGCCAGGGCCCAACAGCGCCAGGTAGCTAAGCTGCTGCGCGTGTTGATGAATTGCCGCCAGGGCCTTGGCATCCAGCTCCAGGTTATGTTGCATGACGATGGCGCCATCGAGACGAGTCCAGAAATTCTGGGGCAAATCATTAACCGGCAACTTGATGATATTGGCGCCGACAAAGTCATACTCCCTGGCATAGCTGGTGCGACGGTCGACCACATCCACTCGCCAGCCCAGCTGCTGGGCAATTTGACACACGGGCTGGGCATCCAGGCCGCCGCCGAAGATGGCGATGCGATGCCGTTCGCGCAGGGGAATGATGAGACTGGCTAGCTCACCCTGCAGGACGCCGGGACGGGGAAAGTCGCTCAGTTGCCAGCCCGCCTTGGCATCATCCAGGGCCTGCTGGCTGGTCCACACCTGAGCGCTTATAACATTACTGTGACCAGATGAATCAGAGGAACCCGCGGCACCTAGCGAATCTAACGACAGAGAATTATCGACGAGATCTAGCTGATAATGGCATCGCCCCTGGCTGGCGAGCGCGGCCTTAAGCGCCTTAAAGTGCAGATAGTGATTGGCGGCGCACAGGGGCACCAGCATGAGATGAACGAGTCCACCACAGCCTAGCTGATAGCTGGCATCGGCCTCGTCGGTGGCATCGTAACAGACGCTGGCCGCCTGCCCCGTCTGAATCACCTTCTGGGCCCGGCGGCGCAGGTCGGCCTCCAGGCAGCCGCCGCTCACCAGGCCGACACTCTTACCCATACCGTGGATCAGCATCATGGCGCCCACCTTGCGATAGGCCGAGCCCTCCACATGGGTCACCACGGCCAGCACCCAATCATCTTGGGGCGCCGCCGACCAGGCGTTGAGCAGATCTTCGATGTGATGTGACATATCCCTGTGTCTCTTAGGCAAAATTAAGGACTAATGCCTTAACCTAGCAGACACAGAAATAAAAAACAGACTCAAAGCGTTGCAAAAGATTTCACAACGAAAAAACGGCGATTCGAATGAACCGCCGTCTTAAAACAAGCATTTAGAATCTTGGTTATCAAGATCAGTTAGTGAGATCAGTTCAGCAGTTGATCCGCCACGAAGGGGTTTTGCTGCCGCTCGGCGCCGAAGGTCGAGATAGGCCCATGGCCGGGAATAAAGCTCACCTCTCGGCCCAAAGGCCAGAGCACCTGGGTGATGGAATTTATCAGATCCGTATGACTCGACTGAGGAAAATCGGTACGGCCGATAGAGCCCTTAAACAGCACATCACCCACCCAGGCCAACTTGTCGGCCGCACTATAAAACACGATATGGCCCGGCGTATGGCCGGGGCAATGCAGGACTTCCAGGGTCTGCTCGCCAACGGTGACGCGATCGCCCGAAACAAGATACTGGGCCGGCTCGAAGGCGGCCACGGGCAGAAAACCAAAGTGCTTGCTCTGTTGCGGCAGGCTCTCCAGCCAGAAGGCATCGTCCTTATGGGGGCCTATGATGGGCACACCCGCCGCGTCGGCCAGGGCCTTGGCGCCGCCCACATGGTCGATATGCCCATGGGTGAGCAAGATCTTCTCCAGGGTCAGGCCATGATGGGCCAGCTGCTGCTGGATCCGCTCTATGTCGCCACCCGGGTCGACCACGGCCGCCAGTTTGGTTTTTTCACACCAGATGATGCTGCAATTTTGCTGAAATGGCGTCACAGGCACAATTTGATACTTCATCTTATTCTTTCCACTTTCATCCACCCCGGCATAGGTTAAATCATCGGGTTGGGATTCTCTAACGGCACTGACAAAAAGATTGATCTAGGATAACCTATCCGCGTCATTTAGTACCCTATTGCCTGACATTAGCGCACATTTATTCATCAAAAAGCATTACCAACAAGAATCAATTAAAGGCTCATCATGTCCGATCTACAACGCCTCGCCGGCATCCATTGCCGCAAACACTTTTTTTCGCTGCCATTGGATCACCAAGCCCCAGATGGCGAGTGCATCACAGTCTTCGCCCGGGAGTTAGTGGCGCCTGAACACACAGATAGCAATCTGCCTTATCTGGTCTACTTCCAGGGTGGTCCGGGCTTTGGCGCCATCAGACCCGCGGCCAACGGCGGCTGGATAAAGCGCGCCCTGCAGGAATATCGCGTCTTGCTGCTGGATCAGCGCGGCACCGGCCTCTCGAGCCCGATCAACTATGCCTCACTGGCCCATCTGGACTCACAAGCCCAGGCCGACTACCTCAGCCATTTTCGCGCCGACAGCATCATCCAGGATGCCGAGCTTATTCGCGCGCAGCTGATAGGTGATGAAAAGTGGAGCATACTCGGTCAAAGCTTCGGCGGCTTCTGCGTGCTGAAATACCTAAACGATGCGCCCCATGGCCTGCATGAGGCCTACATCACGGGCGGCATCCCCTCGCTGACCCGCAGCGCCGATGAGGTCTATCAGGCCACCTACAAGCGAGTGCTGGCCAAGAACCAGGACTTCTTCACCCGTTTCCCAGACGCTCAAGCCCTGGTTAAACGCCTGGCCGCCTACCTGCAAGAGCACGAGGTGCGCATCGCCAGCGGCGAGCGTCTGACGGTGGAGATGCTGCAGCTGCTGGGGATCAACATCGGCATGGAGCAAGGGGGCGAGCCTGTCTATTACCTGCTGGAACAGGCGCTCATCGAGACGGCCCAAGGCACTCAGGTCAACCCGCTGTTCTTGGCCCACTTCTGTCAGCTGCTGGACTTTAACACCAACCCCATCTTCGCCCTGCTGCACGAGAGCATCTACTGTCAGCAAGAGGCGTCGAGCTGGGCGGCCCATAGGGTAAGACAGACCTATGATGAGTTTAACTATCAGGCGGACAAGCCCTTCCTGTTTACCGGCGAGATGGTCTACCCCTGGTTCTTCGACCAGTTCACCAACCTCAAGCCGCTGAAACACGCGGCGCACCTGCTGGCCGACAAGGCCGACTGGCCCATGCTCTACGATCCCGCCAAGTTGGCCGACAACCAGGTGCCTGTGGCCGCGGCCATCTACAGCGAAGATATGTTTGTGGAGATGAACTACAGCCTGGAGACGGCGGCTCAGGTGGGGAACCTGAGGTACTGGCTCACCTCTGAATATGAGCACAATGGCATCCGCATGGATGGGGAGCATATTTTGGATAGGTTGATTGGGATTAATCGAGGGGAGAGACTTAGGTAAGCCTGGTCGGGGGCGTATCGCTCGCCCCTATTCCCCAGCTCTATCTCTTGCTCATTTCCTATTTCATTCGGCAACTCGAACATCGAGGCTATTTCACTTTTTAGTATGATGACTTTCGCCGTTAGCGGTGTTGGCGTTTGTTAGGGTGATTTGAAGGTCGAACCTTCATTGCTGTTAATTGCCTGCGGCAGGCTTATGTGCAGATACGCCAGTGAGACGCCGTGAATAAATCCATTTAGGCTCTACCGAAACATCCCTGTTTCGGAAGCTCACCGGCGTATCTACACTCGGTATCCAACGTCTCTTCGATTTGGCTTCATTTGTTACGAGAAGTAATTGTAACTGTTCATCTGTTAAGTGAGTTGGGAGTTGTACCTTCATTGCAATCTAACGCCTGCTCCGGCGGGTGCTGTACATGGAAGTACAAATGTCGTAATCACAGGGATGTGAAGGAACGACGGATGTGCAGATACGCCTGTGAGACGCCGTGAATAAATCCCTTTAGGCTCTACCGAAACATCCCAGTTTCGGAAGCTCACCGGCGTATCTGCACTAAGTATCTAACGTCTCTTCGATTTAGCTTCATCTGTTTCTCGTTGATATAAGCTATTATTTTTAAGGAAAACAGCGCATAAAATATGACGCGTCATGTTGAATACCAACTATAGATTAGATTAAAGTTTCACCAGTCAAGGACAGAGCTAGGCCAACTCGATTCAAACATCGACTACGCCATACAGGGAATGAAAAAACCAACAAGCACCAATCAAATCCCTCAATAAGTTAACTCTGACCCTATTTAATTGGGAAAACAGCCGGAATCACGCGATCGTACTTTATGGAAATCTTGGCACCAGGTCTGGACAGATGGACAAGTCATAGACGATGTGCTTGGTGAAATGTTGGGTGGAGTAATTTGAAATGAACAAGCTGATTTTAAGTACATTTTTAGGTATCTTGGCTGTACTCAATACTTTTAGTGCTAGTTCAATACCACAAAGCATACAGATTAATAAGTCTGGCGAGATTATAAATGGTGAGTTTTCAACATCATTTATGTCACCTGCTCTTGAAAAGTTTGTCATTTCGATCTCTATGGTTGATGATACGAATATTAGCAATATTCAGTTAATTATGCCGAGTGGAGTCGTCATTAATTCTGAGAATGCTTCAAATTACAATTGTAACTTTCTATTCTTTACCCCATTGACTCCGCAAGAACACTTAATTTCGTTAGAAAAGAGCCTTATCATAGAGCTCAATAATGTTACCTCAGGTAACTATGTCATTACAGGAAAGGCGAGTGGCTCTCAAACTCCTATTCCAATCAGTATAAAATTCCCTACATCAAAGATAAATGTCGCATTAACAGTTGGCGAGGTTGGTCCAAATAAAAAACCAATTAGCGTAGGAAATATGTTTCCTGTCGATGTGCAACTGTATGATGATGGCGTTCCACTGGCTACAGCCGAAGCCTCTTTTGAGTTTGTGAAAGATGGTGTTGTAGTCAGCAAGATTATAGCTGTAGATGATGGCGCTGGAATGGACTTCAAAGCCAGTGATGGGAGTTATCATGCTTTTTTCATCCCTGAGATTGAGGGGGAGTACACTGTACTTGTCAGAATTAATGGTACTAATTTAAACGGTGAGAGGTTTGAAGTCAGTGTTGACCAAAGCTTTAAATCTATACTCCAACAAGTATATGTTACCGGCAGTGTTAATGAGATATTGGTCGACTTAGATAAAGACGGTTATATTGATGAACTCAGATTGGAGTTTGAGACTGCTGGCCCATTTCAATCGACAGGATTTTATTATAATAGGGTTACGTTAGAGACCGAAGATGGTACTAAAATTTTTGCAGGGAACAAAATCGATGCTACAAAAAATAAAATTTTTGTAACATTTAAGGGGGAGGAACTAAGGAGCCTAGGATATTCAGGTAAATATACAGTTTCAGATTTCTGGCTTGATTATGGTTATTTGAGGATTCAAGATAAAGATAATTTTTACACTACTTCATATTTTGAACAAGATTTATGGGAACGAGACGATTTACTTTTTTTAGGTAATGTGACATTCGAGCCCATTGACAGCGCGGATGGGCGTTTCATAGATATGATAGACGTATCCTTTGAGGTCGATACGCTTCCCGCAGCAGCAAAGTTTGGCTATTCGGCCACAATAACCACTGTCGGTAATGAGCATGTCGGAGTCTATGGCAATCCTGACATCGAACTGAAGAAAGGGATTAACAGAATTACATTCTCCATTCCTGCAGCTGATTTTGCAAAACTACAATCAAACACGGCATTGAAAATAAACCAATTAACCATGTATCCCTTGATAATGGGTGGCAATGTTATATCTAAAAGGAATGTGGCAACCAGTGAATTATATTCCTGCTGGGACTTTCGAGGCTGTTCAACGGCCGAGAATGCCATTCCCGTTGCGGTAGACGATGAGGTCACTTCTACTGGAAAAGCCATGTATATACATGTAGCCCAAAATGACTATGACGGTGATTTGCTCAAGGTTAGCGATCAAAAGAAAGATAATTTTGGCACATTAACACAGTGGAGCATTCAGTTTGATTAAGTTAAGAATATTAGAGGCGTTGTGTTCGCTATTATTCGGCGCTGCACTGTTTTACAGTGCAGCGCCCGGGGATACAGGTGTCTCTTTTTTCCCTATGTTGCTGGATTTGGAGCCGCTCTACATATGCTTTGCTATCTGGCTGATATTGTCCGGTCTTATCGCTTGGTATTTCGTGCCTGTTAAATGGCCGAATATGTTGATTTTTGGAACCATAGGCATGTTGGCTGTTGTCTTGTTATATCCTGTTGAAAAAAGAGTCTATCAGCCCCCAAGCAAGATAGTTGCCGCGGCGAAACAGTATTTGGATGACAACAATGTCTTATATAGCGATTTTAGTGTAGTTGCACGGACTAGAAGCTTGTTTGATCCATTTAGACCTCATTATTGGACTATTAGTGTTTACGCCAATAATAAATTTCCCAGTGAAGTAGAAACTGATGTTTCCTGGGATCTAGAAAAGCATGGGCGGTTTGCAGTGTATGTTAGAGAATCATTTTGGGGAACTCTGGATATTAAAAGTGGAACATGGTCATCCGATCCCTCATTTTTTTGGCATAAGAAATAAGTCACATAAATTATGGACACCATCCAACAACACTTCAACATCATTCAAGCCCGTCTCTAGAGCGCAAAAAAATTAATCGGGCTAACCATTATGATATGTGGAGTCAGTGATATGTGGGGTAAGAGTATACTTTATTTGATTACCATATTTTTCCTCACCCCCAGCTTTAGAGTTCATGCTCTATCGCATTTCTGTCCAAAAGTTTCTCGCAAGGTCAAATCGAATCAACTTGGGGAGAGACTCAGGTAAATCTTCTCGGGGCGTATCGCTCGCCCCTTTTCCCCTGCTCTATCTCTTGATCATTTCCTGTTTCGTTCGTCGATTCGTCCATCGAGGCTATTTCGCATTTCTAGCATGATTATTTTAGCCGTTGGCGGGATTGGCGTTTGTTAAGGTGATTTGAAGGTCGTACCTACATTGCAATCAAACGCCTGCCCGGCGAGGGATGTGCAAGCACACTTTTGGCACGCCGCAAGCACATCCGTGTGGGCTTCACGGCGGCGTCCATGCCGCCGAGAGTCAAAAGCGTGCTTACACCAGTATCTAAACGTCTCTTCGATTTGGTCCCATTGAGTGCGGAAAGGAGTCAAAAAGTTAACTTGTTTATACCCAACGCGCGTTTGTACACGTGATATTTCATATAACTCATTTTTATCAATCAGTTATGTATTCACAATTTGAGATAATAGGTTTGGAAAACCCGCATGCGCGTTTTTCCAGATGGTATATTTAGCAAAATGCTGATAAGTTCATTGTATACATATAGTTAACTGTGCGTGTTTTCACTGGTCCAACGAGGTAAACGCGCATGCGCACTAATAAAATGTTAGCTCTTCGGTCAACTTCAGAGGGAAATTCATGCATAGAGGAAGAATACAAGCACAAGGTGATGGACTTGAAGAGTCTGAAAGTTGGAATGAAAACACTCCACTTACTCATGCTGATGGACTAGCTAAAAAAGCAGATTTAAAAAATAGGTTACCCCGAAGAGAATTAAATGTAAGAGCTGACGCATTCAATAAAGCTAGAACATTTATTGATCGTGCAAGAGATGCAGGTGGTGTAACCGCCGAAGTTTCTAAAACATATATGGTAAAAGGCGAAAGCCAAAAGCGAGTTGATATAGAAGTTAGAGCTGGAGAGGCATTTGTTTAATGGATACTCTTTATAAAAATTTCTTAAAAGAAAATAAAGTATATCGTCCTAATATTGCTTATTGGCATCGTCAAATCAAAAGAATGCTAAAAGAGGCACATATTGACCTTGAGCGAGAAAAATATTTAGCTGATAGGTTTCATGATGGGACATTATTTTTTGATGGCAACCCTATATTCAATGCTTGGTTAAAAGGTTCAAATAAAGCGTTTAGAATCATCCAAGAAGATCCTGAAGAATTTGATGACTATTATGCCTCGTTCAAAAAAGAAATCACTATAAGCGGCATTCAATATGAAGAATTGGTTATAGTGTTAACGTTATCTAGGACTAGGCGAGAAAAAGCATTAACAGAAATTAAAGAGTGGCTAAAGAGCTAACAAGTTGCTTAAACGGTCGTAAAACAGTTGGCTTACGTTCGTTCCTCACTAATTTTAGCCAACTTTTTTACGCCGCTTAGCAAGGCGTTATCCCATAGAAATTTTTATCCGAAAATGACAGGTGAGAGTCAAGGCTTTTACTCGAAAATGTCCAGAAGTATACCAGAAGGCCAAATCGAAGAAACGATAGATACTGGTGTAAACACATTCGTGACCTTCCTATGTATGGCCAAAAATGTTCCCGACATTTTTGGCATTCCCTCCTTCCGTGGAGATCAGATGCCGAGGTAGAGCTCACAGGGAAGTGCTCGAACAACATCCTTGTCTAACGGCCAGTTCGGCATC
Source organism: Shewanella alkalitolerans (assembly GCF_019457575.1). Classification (NCBI taxonomy): domain Bacteria; kingdom Pseudomonadati; phylum Pseudomonadota; class Gammaproteobacteria; order Alteromonadales; family Shewanellaceae; genus Shewanella; species Shewanella alkalitolerans. The sequence continues at coordinate 2,619,631 of NZ_CP080422.1, forward strand.
CATGCCTCTCGTTCGTATGCACGAAGCTAGGCTTCACTCACCGTGTCACAAATGTGTTTGCACATGGGGCCTGCCGCAGGCAATTCAACACTATGAAGGTCAAGGCTAGCATCGGCGAAGTAAAAATCTTTACGGCTAAATGTTTCAAGCCAAAAAGCAAAAGCCTTCATCCGAAGGCTTTTTCTATTTAAAAACAACTTACGACAGGTTTATGCCCGGAAATCACACAACCCAGGCGTAGGTGTCTAGGGCGAGGATTTGTAGTTCGATGCTTTGGTGCAGTCGTAGTGGCGGCTTGGTGGCCTCATTAAACCCTTCACCCTGCCCTGCGCCTAGGGCGACGTAGAAGGGCATCAGGTGTTCTATGCTGGGGTGGTTGAACCTGGCATGTGGTGCCTGGCGCTCGACATCCAGCAGTGCGGGCAGATCTCCTTGGGAAAGCTTATCGGCGATCCAATTCACAAAGCTCTGCATCTTCTCTACCTTTTGCGGGTCGCCGGGGCGGCGAAACAGCTCGCCCAGGTTGTGGCTAATGCCACCCGAACCCAGTACCAATACGCCGTCTGTGCGCAGGGATGTTATCGCCTGTCCCAGGCGGTAGTGATAGTTTGCGCCCTGACGGCTGTCTATAGAGACCAGCACCAGAGGGATATCCGCCTCGGGATAGAGACGGCAGAGCGGCGTCCAGAGGCCGTGATCCCAGCCAAGCTGCTCATCTAACTCGGCGTCAAACCCGGCGGTTTGCAGAAGATCCGCGACCTTAGCGGCCAGCTTGGGCGCGCCAGGGGCCGGATAGTTAACTTGGTAGAGGGCGTCGGGAAAGCCGTAGAAGTCGTGCACTGTGCGCGGGGCCTCGCTAGATGCTATACGCACCTTGCCGCCTAAATCCGTGTGGGCCGAGAACACCAATATCGCCTTGGGTCTTGACAGCACCTGGCCTAGCTCTGCAAGAAACGCCGCGTTGTCGCTGTCATCCAGGGCCAACATGGGCGAGCCGTGGGAGACGAACAGGCTCGGCATTACACCTGCACTGGTTGCAGCCTTTAGCTGATCACTCACCTCAGGGGAGATCTGTCTTAAGCTCTTACTTGCGCTCATATTTGTACTCATGCTTGAACTCGCTTTTAAACTCTTTCTGAACTCACTTTCGACTCCATACCTGGCGTCATAAGCTGACCTGCGGGCCGACAGGCACTATGCCTGTCGGATTCAGCGCCTTAATTGAATAATAACCCTGCTTGATATGCTCGATGTTGACCGTGGCAGCGATGCCATCGAGAGCGTAGATGCGCTGCAGATAGGCCTGTAGCTGCGGCTTCTGGGCGATCAGCTCACGGTTGCACTTGAACAGGCCATAGTAGGCGAAATCGAAGCGCACCAGGGTCACGAAGGCGCGAATATCCGACTCGGTCAGCTGCTCGCCGAGCAAGTAGGGGCGGCCATCGCTCAGGGTCTGCTCCAGCTCATCGAGCAGGCTAAAGACGCCTTGATAGGCCTCTTCGTAGGCAAACTGACTGGTGGCAAAGCCCGCCTTGTAGACGCCATTGTTTAACTCGTGATAGAGACGGTCATTCAGGCTATCGATAGCTTGATGCAGCCCCTCTGGATAGAGGTCCAATGCCGGATTTAATGCCGAGTCGGTAAGGTGATCGAAGGCGGTGTTTAACATGCGTATGATGTCTGCCGATTCGTTATTCACTATCACCTGGCGCTGCTTATCCCAGAGCACGGGCACGGTTGCCCTGCCGGTAAAGTGTGGATCCACCTGGGTATAGAGCTGATGCAGATGCTTGTTGCCATTGAGGATGTCGCTGTCTCCAGCTACCTTGCTATCCTGCGCGCCGCCAAACTGCCAGCCCTGCTCCGAAAGCACGGGGTTGACCACGCTGACGCTGATATGCTCGTTAAGGCCTTTGAGCGCCCGCACCATCAGGGTACGCGAGGCCCAGGGGCAGATATAGGCGACATAGAGATGATAGCGGCCAGACTCCGCCTTAAAACCGCCCTCACCCGTAGGACCAGCCTCGCCTGTCGGCGTTATCCAGTTGCGAAAGCTAGAGATCTGACGCACGAAACGCCCCTCATCATCCTTCGCCTGCACCGGCTGCCAATCTCCATTCCAACGACCATCGACTAACATCTGCTTCTCCTTCTAAACCCGTAACAGGATGCGGGGCATAGTCTCCTACACCCGCCCCTACCGTAAAATTGGCTAACCTTAGAGACGGCCGGTCAGTAGCTTGTCGATTGAGTAGCGTCCACCGCCCTGCACCGCCAGGGATAGCGAGGCCGCCAGCAATATCAAGGCAAACTCGTAACCGTTATTAGAGACAAACAGGCCGTTGCCCACGTGCAGCGTCATGGCCACCGCCATGGTGAAGGCGGTCAGCGCGGCGGCGGGACGGGTCAGCAGACCCAACACCAGTGCCAGACCACCGAAAAACTCGGCGCTACCGGCCAGCAGGGCCATCAGGTAACCGGGTTCGAAGCCGACGCTGGCCATCCATTGCCCTGTGCCTTCCAGGCCATAGCCGCCGAACCAGCCGAACAGCTTCTGGGCGCCGTGGGCGGCGAAGATGAGTCCTAGGGGTAGACGCAGTACCAAGGGGGCCAGTCCTGCATCGCTGTTAAGTAGTTTGATTAACGTTTGCTTGTTCATAATGATCTCCTCAAAGATGTTTGGTTTGCAGCCTTTGGCCTTTGACTTTGATTAGGTATAAGTCATTAGCCATTCGCTGCCGATGAGGTAAATGTAGCTCTCAACGAATAATTGATAAACATCACTATCATTTAATAATTAACAACAAAATGGCGACAATAAGCCTAGATGGCAGATGGGGCTCACGTCTTTAAGCTTTAGTCTTTAGTCTTTAGTCTTGAAGCATAGGGCTTAGGGCTTAGGGCTTAGGGCTTAGCGCTTAGCGCTTAGCGCTCGGGCGCGGAAAGCTTGAGGACGAGAAAACGGGTTAATGCGAGCAAGCTAGCTAGAGCGAGAAAGCTGGCCAGAGCGAGAAAGCTGGCCAGAGCGAGAAAGCTGGCCAAAGCCAGCTAATCGTCTATCGCATCCCAGTAAGGAGTCTTGCCATAGTATTGGCTCAAAGCATCGACGAAACAGCGCACCTTGCTGGCGAGAAACTTACGGTGCACATAGACGGCGTACAGGCCGAAAGGCTCTGGCGTATACTCGGTGAGGATCGCTTTGAGCTTACCACTACGCAGGGCCTTGCTCACCAGAAAGGTAGGCTGCACCACTATGCCGCGACCGGCGATGGCGGCCTCCACCAGCATGTCACCGTTGTTACAGGCCAGGTCGCTTGGGATCTTCAGCGCCGAGAAGTGCTCGCCGAAACGACCGAAGGCCGCGCCCAGATCCGAATAGCTAAAGTGCAGGTAGTTGTGATGGATAAGATCCGCCGGGGTCTTGGGCTCACCGCGCTCGGCCAGATACTCGGGAGAGGCGCAGACAACCAGCTTGATCGGGGTGAGCTTCTTGGCGATAAGCGAGGAGCTCGAGAGCTGACCTATGCGCAGCGCCACATCGACGCCATCCTCCAGCAGATCCACCTTCTTGTCCGTCAGAGTGATATCCAGCCTGACATCCGGGTGTTGCTGCTGAAACTGCACCAGGGCGCTCGGCAAATGGTGAATACCGAAAGACATGGGGGCGCTGACCTTAAGCAGACCCGAGGCGGTCTCGCTAAGGTTGGTCAGGGCGTTGTCCATCTCCTCGATATCGATAAGTACCTGCTGACAGCGCTCGAAGTAGGCCCTGCCCGCCTCGGTCACGTTAACCCGCCGCGTGGTGCGATTGAGCAGGCGCACCTTGAGATGCTCCTCGAGCTGAGACACATACTTGCTGACCAGCTGTGAGGAGAGCCCTAGCCTGTCTGCCGCCTTGGTGAAGGAACCCTCCTGCACCACGGCGGTAAAGGCTTTCATGGTATCGATTCTATCCAAGATAAGCTCCCCTATTCGTTCTTAATTAGTCGTCAAATTAGTCATCAGATGTTGATAATCAAAGACAAAGTAGCCTATTTAAGCGAATAACTGAAGGTAATAGCGGGAAAATTGCGGGAAAGAGACAAAGAAAAAAGCAAAGAAAAAGGCCATAGCAGCGGGAGCGTGCGCTGTGGCCCTTGTCCCCAGACTCGGCACTGGGCGCCCTAGCCGAACTTGGCTAACGTTTCATCTTAGGGTACTTAAACTCATGACACTGATTACAGTACACCTTGCTCTCCTTGTGTTCCTGGTGACAGTAGGTACAAGGAAGATCGCTGCCATAGTGCAGGCTGTCGTGGGGATTCGGCTCTACGCTGTGGCCTGCCCCCTCGGGGCGCTTGGTCAGCTCGGCCATCTCGGCCGCCGTGCCGTGGCAAGACTCGCAAGCACTCATCTTAGGTATGCTCTTGCGTTTCGCCTCACCATGACAGGCGCTGCACTCCACCTTGCCCTGCTCGTTGGTCATGATCTCTTTATGATAATCTTTTAACTTCATGGCCTGTGCGCCCGGCGCGCTCAGTAGCGCCGCCAAACAGAGGGCCGATAATACTCTTAACATCTTGAATCCTTAATGTGGGGCGACCAGCGCCCCAGCTAATAACTTGCTTAGGCTAACGCCCAACCCATCAGTACTTGACGATGAAGTCGTGTGACGCCTGAATGTCTGGCGTGAACGGACGGTCTAGCTCGACGAATGGCACCTGCTGACGATACGCCTGGTACATGGCCTGGGTCGCCTTACCTAGCTTAAGGTCGGCGTTGGCGGCCTTGCGCAGGTCGATCGCCTGGGTAGAGTGCAACAACTCCAGGCCATACATGGTGTTGATGTTGTCGACTATTTGGATCAGGTTATCGCTCGCCAGCTTAAGGTTGGTGAAGGTGTCTTCGATGTTACCGGCGATCTGAATGCCGTCGAATGACACTGGCGTCGCCAACATCTTGTTACGCACCTGCATATCCACGAAGGTTTTCTGGATGGCACCGAAGGCGTGACCATTGTTACCCGGCGCGCTCAAAAAGCGTGGCAGATGGGTAAAGTGATCGTCCGACAGATGAATGGTACGCATGGCGCTGTTGTGAGACACATGGGTCAGGGCCACACTCAATTGCTGCACCGCCAGGGCCACGGGGAGCGGCTCGAAGTTAGTAGTCGGGAACACACCGCCCTTGCCTTCGACCAGGTACTTGGCCACCTGAGAGTTTTCGGCGTACTGCTTGCTGGCGCCCAGGATCACCCCAGGGTTATCGTCTGAGTGGTTGATCTGAATGTCGATCACCTGACCGAGATCAGACAGCGCCTTCTGGGCACTCGCCAAGGTATAGGCGGTGGTGCGGTAGCTCAGCGGGTCTTGCAGCGGACGCTCGCTGTTGAGATCCCACAGGTAGCTGCCAGAAAGTGAGCCTAAGATATCCTCAGTGGTCGCCTTCAGATAAGGGAAAGGACGAATATCATTGGTCTGTGGCAGGAATGGCGCCACGTTACCATTTAGCCCTTCCAGGCTCAGGCCAAACACGGTTGGCGAGACCTCTAGCAGATGCTCGGCGTCCTGATAGCCTTGCATGGCGTAGGCCACGGCGACCGAGTTGTTCGACAAAATAGAGAGCGCATCCTTACCAATAGGCTTAAGCGGCTTGACGCCTGCCTTGCTCATCGCATCGAGGCTGCTCATGCGCTTGCCTTGATAGAACACATCCCACTCGCCGATCATCGCCAGACCCACGTGAGATGCCAGCAGAATGTCCGCCTCGCCTACTGTGCCCAGCGATGGAATCACAGGGGTGATCCCCTTGTTCAGGTAGGCCTTGTAGATCTCGGCCACATAGGGCTGCACACCGGTATGACCAGACAAGATGGTATTTAAGCGAACCGCCAGGGCGACACGGGTGAGTCTCACCGGCATTGGCTCGCCAACGCCCGCGCTGTGTGCTCTTAGGGTGCTGTAGTTAAAGGATTTAGAGGCCGCCATCACCTCGGCGCTTAGCTCGCCATTGGCATCGAACAGCTTGTGGTCCTTGTTCAGGCCCACACCTACGGTGAGACCATATACGGGCTTACCCAGACGAGCCGCTTCCATCAGCAGATCGTGAGCCTTCACCAAAGCGGAGGCCGCCTGAGGCGCGATATCTACCTTGGCACCATCGGCGATCGCCCAGGCCTGGGCCTGAGTCAGATGCTGACCGTCCAGCACCACAGTATCGCTTGCCATAGCGGCGCCAGAGGTCATCGCCAAGGCGCTGGTTGCCAGGGCGGTAGTTGCCAACAGAGTATTTACTTTTTTCATCATCAATTCCTTAATATTTTTCTCGGCTGCACACCTGTGCTAAGCCTGTTTTAATTCGATTGCCGCGCTCGCCGCGCAGATACGACCGGCGTTTCTGCCCGTCACCACACCTTCTGCCACGGCGCAGGCGCCGAGACGGCTCGCCCCATGGATGCCACCCGTCGCCTCACCGGCTGCATACAGGCCGTCGATCGGCTCGTTGCTCACTAGGTGCAGCACCTGAGACTGGGTATTCACCTTCACGCCGCCCATGCAGTAGTGCACCTTGGGCCACATACGCACGCCATACCAAGGGCCCTCTTCCAGCGCCATGGCCTTCTGCATGGGACGACCAAACTCCTTGTCTTCGCCGGCTTTTACCGCGTCGTTCCAGCGCGCCACCTGGGCCTTCAATGCCTTTGCGGGGATCTGATACAGGGCCGCGAGTTCTTCTAATGTGTCCGCCTTCTGGATCACCTTGTACTTGAGGCCCCACTCCAAGGTCTGGGCCTGGGCCGCGCCCTTGGCATTGGTAAAGCCCACGGGATAAACGGGATTACCCTGGTCATCACGGCGGGTCATGATGGCGTCGGCGCGGGCCTTACGGTCGGCCAGCTCGTTGAAGAAACGCTCGCCGGTACGCACATCGACCACTATGCCGCTGGGGTAAGTGGCGATGGTGTTGAACTGAGAGGCGGTGCCGAAGCCCTTCTCGTCCGGTGATGCCCAGGGGCCGAGCTGGATCTGGTCCAGATGGATCGGGTTGGCGCCGATCAACATCATCTGCTTGAGGGCCTCAGAGGTCGCGCCGGGATGGTTGGTCGAGTCGAGATCGCCATTTAATTCAGGCTGCTGCATCTGGCGATACTCGAGATCGCGAGAGAAGCCGCCGGTGGCCATGATCACCCCTTTGCGTGCACCGATAAGATGTATTTTACCCGTGCGCTCCTGCGGAAAATAATAGCCATCGCGAACTTGGACACCGATCACGCGACCGGCCGGATCTTTCACGAAAGATTCGAGCTTGGTCTGATTTCGCATCTCGATACCGTGCTGCTTCGCCGCCTTGATCAGTGGGCGAATGATGCCGGCGCCTGAGCTCTGCACCGTCTGCAGCACACGCGGCAGCGAGTGACCACCGAAGTGCTGCACGAAAGGCTTCCACTCAACGCCATAGGCCTCCAGCCACTGGCAAGACTCGGCGGTGCCGTTACACACCAGCTTGAGCATCTCGACATCGTTCATGCCGCGACCCGCCTTGAGCATGTCGGCCACCATGGTATCGACCGAATCCTTGATCCCCTCCTTGGCCTGCAACTTAGAACCGGCCACCGCCATGGCGCCACCATTGATGGTGGAGTTGCCGCCAAACACGGGCATCTTGTCGATCACCATGACGCTGGCACCGGCCTCTTTGGCCTGCAGCGCCGCCGACATGCCGGCGAAACCGCTGCCGATCACCAGCACGTCGACTATCTCATCGAACTTGGGCGGTTTATCGCCACTACACTCGGCCGCCTGGGCGCTCATGGCACCCAGTCCCGCCACACTGACGGCCATCGCGGCGCCGCCTTTTAACAGCTGGCGACGACCCGGGCTTATCAGATCTTTCTGTTTCATTTTTAATTTTCCTTTCGACCATTTGAGCAATTTAAAACCGGGGGAATTCGCCTCGATTTCATGCAGATAAGATTGCACCCGGCATGCCAACTACCTAAAAAGAGGGGGATAAGGAACAATTTATGAAGGGGGGCACAGAATCACGAAATATGATGATCTACAATCACGAAACTTCGTGATCACCGTGACATTTCAATGCAAAAACAATTCTATTTCGAAGCCACCCAGCGACTGTGCAGCAGCCTGGAGCTGGAGCAGTCCCTGCGGGCCTACTTCGAATATGTCAGGCAACACCTGCCCATAGACGGCATCTACCTCAATATCTACCGCCCCGAATATGGCGACATCCAGTTTCTGGCCCATGTGGATGAGGCGCAGACCACGGCGCTGAATAAACAGGTGAAGATCTCCGCCGAGATGGAGGCCCTGCTGAGCCAGCCCGACCGTCCGGTGATCCGCATCATCAACGATCTCGAGCACGATCAGGTGACAGGCTTCGTCGCGCCCCAGGTGATCCCCAATATCCAGTCGGTGATTCTGCTGCGCATGCTCAGCGGTAACACCCATCTGGGGGTGGTGGGTTTCTATGCCAAGCAGAAGGCGCAGTTTTGTCATCGCCACGCCGAGCTTATCGAGCCCCACAAGGATACCCTGTCGCTGATCACCGCCTTTAATCTCAAGGGACGTAACCTGCTCAGGGCCAATCAGGCGCTCACCCAGCAAAACCGCCTACTCAAGCAGGCCTTCAACCCCTGCGGGGTGATCGGTGCCGACTCTGGCCTTAAGCGGGTGATGACCCAGGTGGAGGCGATCGCCAAGCTGCATACCAGCGTGTTGATCCTGGGGGAAACTGGCTGTGGTAAGGAGGTGATCGCCAACGCCGTTCACTGCAAGTCACAGCGGGCCGACAAGCCCTTCATCAAGGTCAACTGCGGCGCCATCCCAGAGAGCCTCATCGACTCTGAGCTGTTTGGCTATGAGAAAGGCGCCTTCACCGGCGCCGAGCATCGCAAGGCGGGTTTCTTCGAACAGGCCAACGGCGGCACCATCTTCTTAGACGAGATCGGCGAACTGCCCCTGTCGGTGCAGGTGCGACTGCTGCGGGTGCTGCAGAACGGCACCATCACCCGGGTAGGCGGTTTCGATGCCATCAACCTAGATATTCGGGTGATCGCCGCCACCCACAGAAACCTGCAGGCCATGGTGAAGAAGCAGACCTTTCGTGAGGATCTCTGGTATCGCCTGGCGGTCTTTCCTATCGAGATCCCTTCGCTGCGTCAGCGCCGCTCGGACATACCCCTGCTGGTGCAGCACTTTATCGAGGTGCTGGCGGCCAAGTTTAATCTGGACAAGCTGCCCAGGGTCAGCAGTGAACAACTCGACAGCCTGAATCACTACCACTGGCCAGGCAACGTGCGCGAGCTGATCAATGTGCTGGAGCGGGCCATGATCGAGGCGCCCGAGGGGCCGCTCAACTTCAACCTGACTCAGGTGGACAAGGTGGAACCCGCGGCCAGCGGCAAACATGAGACCATCATTATCGATCCCAGTCATGCCAGCGATAAACTGGTGCCCCTGGATGTAATGGTGAGTAAGTATATCGCCCATGCGATGCGGATCACCGGCGGTAAACTCTATGGTCCGGGCGGCGCCGCCGAGATGCTAGATATCAACCCCAACACACTGCGCAGCAAGATGAAGAAGCTAGGGCTGTGCTAAATGCTTTGGCATTAGGAGCTTAGCGTTAGAAGCTGGCGCTAAGCCTCTAAATCTTCAAGACAAAAAAAAGCACTCCGAGGAGTGCTTTGAACTTTGCAGGGAACAATCAAACTAGAAGAAGTAGCGGATACCGACGGCGTAGCTGTTGTCTTGTGCCGCCTCGAACCCCTTGTCATCCATGTCGCTGAAGTCGAACTTAGCTTCGGCAAACATCACGGTATCGCGGCTGTAGCGATAGTGCAGGCCTAACACGGCAAACTGACGTGTCCAGTTACCCTTGATGGCCGTGTTCTCGTCGGTATCCAGATCCTGGTAAGAGATCAGGAAGCTTGGCACGAAACCATTGTCATAGTGGTAGGCCACCAGGAACTCGGCGCCGGTAGAGTCATACAGCTGACCGGCCACCAATTCGTTTTGCTTGCTCTGATGGGCGTTGAAACCGACATAGAGGCCCTTGGCGTCGCGGCCCGGCGCATACTGGTAGAAGGAGCCATACTGGGCGCCGATACCTATGATCTCATTGGTATCATCGACGCTAACTCCGGCCAACTCACCCTCGAAATCGCCGCGGTTAAAGCCGGCAAGTACCTTAAACTTATCGGTCACATGATAGGTCAGGTTGGCGCCATAGCTGGTGTCGAAGCTAAGGTGAGAGCCATCGTCCACCGCCTGACCATTCTTATCAAACAGGGCGACATCGCCATTTTGCTTGGCGGCGTATTGCAGGGCGATATCCAGATCGCCGAAGCTGTTACGATAGATGAAGGCTGAATCGGCACGGCCCGCGCCCGTTAGGCCACCGTCACCGAAGGTATAGGCGCCAACCGAATAACCGGTATAGACGTTGAGCACGTCGGTGGTGTAGGCCACGTCATAGTAGGCACCCCACTGCTTACCAAAGCTCAGGCTACCCCACTTGGCGTGTGATAGGCCGACATAACCCAGACGGTTAAACAGGAAGTCTGAGGTCTTCTGCGCGCCCAGCTGGCCGCCCACATATTTGAGCGAGTCGTCGCTGGTGACCATGTTGATGCCCCACTCGGTGTGAGCGAAGCTGCGCCAGCCGTTCTTCTCCTGACGGTCAAACCGGAAGCCGACACGCGAAAAATTATCGACCACGGCGGTGTCGTCACCATCGTTAACCGCGGCGAAACCTAGCCAGCCCATCATATTCAGTGCATTGGTTTGATCCTTGTATAACTCGATAGCCTGCGCCGAGCTGGCCATCAATACAGATGGGATCAACAGAGCCAATAACTTCTTATTCATCACATTTTCCCTTTATCAGTGTTTACGCTGTTTTTTTGTTAGCTTGGGTATTCCCAATGACCTCTCTCTACCAGCAGCTAACGTGCCAGCACTGGATAAAAGGGCTGTATCGACAGGAAGTTAGAATAAGATCAAACGTTCACGAAATATCGTGAAACGTCATCACTAAATATCGTGTTAACAGTTAAATATCGTTGTAAATAGCTATGGAAAGAGGTGTCATCAAAGGGCTGAGCCGAGTAACAGCGCCGTTGTCAGCCCATAAAAACTGGGCTAAACCTATAACAGATGCATACTCAGATGCAGGAGGACGAGATGGATTACCACTTAACCCAGCTAAGCGGCGATATTCTGGTGGGCATAGTCAACGAGCAGCTCAGGCTGAACTGTCATGACAGGCAAGACCTCTTCTACCAGCTGGACATTCCCAGCGCCCAACTGGAGCAAAAGCTGGCCGCCTCTGGGTTCGAATATGACCCCATCAGCAACCAATACAAGGCCTGCAAATAGCGATTATCCTGTCTGTAGCTCAAGAAGCAGTAAACCAAGACGCAGTAAATCAAGACGCAAGTTAGCTATATCCCTGGGGATTACGACACTGCCAGCGCCAGCTGTCTTGCATCATCTGCGTAAGATCTCTCGCCGCCCGCCAGTCGAGCTCCCGGGCCGCCTTATCAGTACAGGCATAGCTAACGGCGATATCCCCTGGGCGGCGCGGCGCCATATGCAGCGCAATATTTTTACCGCTCGCCTGCTCGAAGGCCCTTACCATCTCAAGCACAGAATAGCCCTGCCCCGAACCCAGATTAAAGGTATGACAGCCCGCCACCCCATGTAGCCGCGTCAGGGCCGCCAGGTGTCCCTGCACCAGATCCATCACATGGATATAGTCGCGCACGCCTGTGCCATCGGTTGTGGCATAGTCGCTACCAAATACCGACAGATAGGGCCGACGCCCCATGGCCACCTGGGTGATATAGGGCAAGAGATTATTGGGCTCTCCCTTGGGATCTTCGCCAATCAGCCCGGACTCGTGGGCACCGACAGGATTAAAGTAGCGCAGCAGGATCACGCTGACATCTTGCTTTGCGTTAGCCCACTCGGCGCACATCTGCTCCACCACCAGCTTGGTCTGGCCATAGGGGTTAGTGCTGGAACGGGGCGCCGCTTCCATTATGGGCAGCGGCGGATTGGCCCCATAGACGGTCGCCGAGGAGGAGAAGACCAGGGTCTTCACCCCGTGGCGCGTCATGGCGCTAAGCAGCCGCATGGAGCCGACCACATTGTTGTCGTAGTATGCCAGTGGCAACCGGGTCGACTCCCCCACCGCCTTGAGCCCGGCAAAGTGCATCACGGCATCGATATGGTAACGGGAAAACAGGGCATCAAGCGTCCGCTCATCGCGAATATCCCCCTCGACGAAGGTGAGTTTGGCCGCGGTGATCTGCTCGACCCGCGCCAGGGACTCAAATTTGGCCCGCGACAGGTTATCCAGCACCACCAACTGATGCCCGGCGCTCAGCAGCTCGACGCAGGCATGGGAGCCGATATAGCCGGCGCCCCCTGTGACTAAGACGTTCATCTTTTCACCTTTCATCTGCTGTAATGCCCTACCACCAGGTGACGTAGAGGAAGTTGAGGATCACCACTACCCCAAGGGCGCTGAGGTTGAAGGCTCTGCCCGTCTTGAAGCTGACGCCGCCTAGCGCCACACTCGCCCCCTCTTCGAGAGAGCGCCCCATGAGGGAAACCAGCACGCTAAGGACCAGACAGAGCAGGAACACCAGGCCGATGCGATCCATGAAGGGCAGCTCGGGCCAGTAGAACCTTAGGCCGAAGGAGAAGATGGCCGAGCCCAGCGCCGCCGCCAGCGCGCCTTGAGAGGTCGCCCTGCGCCAGAACATGCCCGTTAGGAAGATCACCACGATCCCTGGGGTGAATACCCCGGTAAACTCCTGAATATATTGAAATGCCTGCTCGAACTCACCCAGCAGCGGCTGGGCCATCACCAGGGCTATCAACAGGCTTATCAGGCTAGAAAGCCTGCCCACCAACACATAGTGCCCCTCGGATTTGGCCGGGCGCAGCATGGCATAGATATCCATGGTGAATATGGTCGAGATGCTGTTGGTCATGGAGGCCAGGGAGGAGACGATGGCGGCCACCAGGGCGGCAAACACTAAGCCCTTCACCCCGGCGGGCATCAGGGCCATCATGGAGGGATAGGCCTGATCCGGCGACTCCAGTCCGGGATAGAGGAGCACGGCGGCTATCCCCGGCAACACCACAATGAGCGGCATCAAGAGCTTGAGGTAGGCGGCGAAGGCGATCCCTTTCTGCGCCTCGGCCACGCTCTTGGCCGCCAGGGCGCGCTGTATGATGTACTGATTAAAGCCCCAGTAGCTGATGTTCATGATCCACAACCCGCCTACCAGCACAGAGATCCCCGGCAGGCTCATGTAGTGGGGGTTACTCTGACTCAGGATCATCTCGAAATGTTCCGGCAAGGCGCTGGAAAGCCTGTCGAACCCGGCCCAGACGCCCTGCCCGTCCGCGACCCTGTCCAGCGCCAGATAGCTGAGCAGCAGGCCGCCGAAGATCAGCAGCACCACCTGAATGATGTCTGTGTAGGCCACCGCCTTGAGGCCGCCATAGAGGGAGTAGGCCAGGGAAAACAGCGCCAGGAACACCATGCCATAGAGCCAGTCTATCCCCGCCACCGTCTCGATCGCCAGTCCGCCGAGCCAGAGCACGGCGGTGAGGTTGACGAAGATGTAGACAGACAACCAGAACAGCGCCAGTGTGGTCTTCACCCGCTTGTCGAAGCGCTGCTCCAGGTACTGGGGCATGGTGTAGATCTCGTTCTTGATGAAGATGGGCAGCATATACTTGCCCACCAAGATCAGGGTGATCGCCGCCATCCACTCGTAGGATGCGATGGCCAGACCGATGGCATAACCAGAGCCCGACATGCCGATGATCTGCTCGGCGGAGATGTTAGAGGCGATTAAAGATGCGCCGATCGCCCACCAGGGCAAGGCCTTGCCCGCCAGAAAGTAGTCCTTTGTGTCTCGCTCATGACGTTTGCCCTGGCGGGAGATCCACAGCGCCAGCCCCAACAGCCCAAGGGCGTAGACCAGCAAAATGCCAATATCCAGTGTCTCTAACATAGTCGTCTTCTCTTATTCTTATGACTTTTTCTATGGCGAGCCCCTGGCCCGCCCCCAAACAGGCTTAAGCACTTAGACGCTTAGGCGAAGGCCCCCGCCCCGCTTTGGCACAGATAGATGTCCGCCGTCAGCCCTGTCTTTGCCTGATACTCGGCGGCGATTGTCTCGCGCACCTTGGCTATCTTGTACTCTGGCAGCAGGGCGACCACGCAGCCCCCGAAGCCACCGCCAGTCATGCGCGCGCCGCCATCCATGCCCAGCACCTCGCTAACCAGTGCCACCAAACAGTCCACCTCTGGGGTGCTCACGGCAAAATCATCTCGAAGCGAGCGATGCGAGTCAGCCATCAGACGGCCGATACGGGCGCTATCGCCAGCGCTTAGCGCCTCAGCCATCTCAAGCACCCGGGCGTTTTCACTCACCACATGGCGGGCACGCCGAAACAGAGTGGACTCGAGCGAGGCTTCTGCCTGACACAGTTGCTCGTAGCTCACCTGCCTAAGAGAGCTCACGCCGAAATGCTGCGCCACTTTTTGGCACTGCTCGCGCCTCAGGTTATATTCGCTACCTACCAGCGCCCGCTTCACGTTAGAGTTGATGATCATCAGGCTTAGGCTGCACGGTAGGGCTACCTGATTGATAGCGAGATCGCTGCAATCGAGCAGCATGGCGCGCTCCGCCTCTCCCATCGCCGAGATCAACTGATCCATGATGCCGCAGTTACAGCCGACAAACTCATTCTCCGCCTGCTGGCCCAGCTGCGCGGCTTTTATGCCGTCGACCTTGAGATCGAACAGCCCGGCGAAGGCCTTGATCAGCGCCATCTCAAGAGAGGCCGATGAGCTCAGCCCAGCTCCTTTAGGCAGATTGCCGCTAATCATCAGGCTAGCGCCCCTGAGAGGTGGCTGACCCGTCTCGGCCAGATAGGCGCTGAGCATCTTCACCGTGCCGCGCACATAGTTGCTCCAGGGCGAGACGCTATCCAGTGGCATTTGATCCATTGCCTGGTCATCTAACGAAAAGCTAACCTTCTCGTTGTCCATGTCTTTGGCCACCACTTGGATCTGGCTATCATCGCGCTGTGATGCAGCCACTAAGGTGCCCCTGTCGAGCGCCACTGGTAATACCCAGCCCAGGTTGTAGTCGGTATGATCGCCTATCAAATTGACCCGCCCCGGGGCATAGGCCACCAACGCAGGTTCTTGGCCGAAGGCCTGGTTGAAGGCATGAGTAAGGGCTTGAGTTAGCTCGCCATTTTTCATCTTTCTGTCCTTTTATTTAAAGCCTGGCTTTATCTGTGTTTTTATTGGCTCTGCTTGTTGTGGCTGTTCTTGTAATGGCTACTCTTGTAGTGGATTGGGGATTGTTCCCTCAGACGTGCGGCGGCCTGCTCTGGGGTGATGTCCCGCTGGATCTCGGCCAGCAGCTCGTACCCCACCATGAATTTTTTCACGCTGGCGCTACGCAGCAGCGGCGGATAAAAATGAGCGTGCAGGCGCCACTCGGGGTGATCCTGGCCATCAAACGGAGCGCCGTGCCAGCCCATGGAATAGGGAAAGGCGCACTGAAACAGGTTGTCGTAACGCACGGTAAGCGCGCCTATGATCTCCCCCAGGCTTTCGCGGGTCTCGTCGGTTAACTCGGTCATGCGCCGAATATCGAACCTTGGCAATACCAGAGTCTCGAAGGGCCAACTGGCCCAATAAGGCACCAGCGCCACCCAGTCATCATTGCTCACCACGATGCGCTGCGCTGTCTGCTGCTCACGCTCGACATAATCGGCCAGAAGGCTGCTTTGATAGCGCTGGTGATAGTCCCCTAGGCGCTGCTGTTTCGTCGCCACCAAGGTGGGAAGGTGGTTATGGGCCCAGATCTGCCCATGGGGATGGGGGTTAGAGCAGCCCATGGCGGCGCCCTTGTTTTCAAATACCTGTACCCAGAGATATTTCCGCCCCAATAGCTCGCTCTGGCTCTGCCAGGTGGCGATCACCGCCTGCATCGCCTCGGGGTCGAGCTGCGCCAGCGTCAGGCTGTGATCCGGCGAGAAGCAGAGCACGCGACTCTCCCCCTCTACCGTCTCGAAGCGAAACAGCGGGTCCTCCCCCTGAGCTTTGGGACCGTCACTATTGAGGGCCGCGAAGTCGTTTTGAAACACGAAGGTGGTGTCGTACTTGGGGTTTTGCTCGCCATTGATGCGTCTGTTGCCAGGGCAGAGGAAGCACTCGCTGTCGTAGCTGGGCGCCGTGGTCAGATCCAGCGCCTCGGTCTGCCCCTGCCAGGGCCGCTTACTTCTATGTGGTGACAGCAACACCCACTCGCCGGTGAGAGGATTGAAACGGCGATGGGGGTGTTCATCGGTTGAAAACTGCGGCTTAACCTGGGTCTTTTGAAACATAATAGCGATCTACATCCTTGGTTCTTAAGTGATCGCTATGCTCGGCCAGTTGCCCCTTACAGTCATTCCTGAAAAGGGGCTTTTATTTCCCATTTTCTTGCTTGGCCGCGAATTTAAGCTTGCTCAAACTTCTCGGCGCTGAAGACATTGAGCCTTAGGCTAGCACCTACCAAGCCTAAAATATTTCCAATCACGTCCTTTCTGGCTTAAGCGTCTGAGCATGCAACTGCTGAGTATGAGGCCGCAGTTGCTCAGGACTGTTACTACGCGCCTCCATGCGGCGAAAAGCGAGCACACCGGCGAAGATGATGATCACCCCAAGCAGCTGCAGCGGATTGACCGCTTTGACCACAAGGTCGAACAGCACGCCGCTCAGCAGCTGACCCGAGATCACCAGCAGGCTGCAGAGAGTCGCGCCCAGTCTTAAGATGACCAGGGTATTAAGCACCACAAATACCGCGCCCACGACGCCGCCAAGCCAGGCATAGAGGGGGGCATCGAGCAGGCTCGCGATGGGCGGAGTCGGCATAGACACCAGCAGCAGACTTAAGAAGACAAAGCCCACGCCATGGTTCCAGAGCGAGGCATAGTAGGCATCGCTAGCCTGACCCAGACGACCGTTGAGGATGCGGCAAAGGCCGATACAGACGCCGTTAAGCAGCGCAAGCAAAACAAGCGTTAGCATCACGCGCCCTCCTGAGCCAGCAAGACAATCAGTGCGCCCAGGGCCATCACGGCCAGAGATGCGCCCTGCCCCCAATTTAGACGGCGCCTCGCCATGCCAAACAAGCCCAGGCTATCGCACATCAGGCCGAAGAGGATCTGCCCCGCCATGATGAAGGCGATGCTGGCGCTTAGCCCCAGGGTGCTGTTGACCGTCATGGCTCCCAACACCACGGTGAAGGCGCCGGGCAGGCCGCCCAGATAGGCCCACCAGGGCGCTGCCTCGTTGCGCCTTGTAAGGGCACCTTGTCTCAGGCGCACCGCGCCCAGCAATAGGAGGGCGACTAGTGTGCCGACCCCATGGGCCACCCAAGAGGCCAGCAGCGGCGAGCCATACTTGGCCAGCTCGCTGTTTAGGGCGATCATCACCGCCAGAGCCACTCCGCCCAGCAGCCCGAGCATCAGGTTCAGCGGCGTGCTTGCCTGTGGCTTAAGGTCAATGTGAGCCTGGCTTGTCGCTTCTTGTGGCACTAGTTGTGGCGTTAGTTGTATCGATTCTTGTGGCATTAGTTGTGTCGATTCTTGTGGCATGGGCTGTCGAATTAGCTTTATCGTCATTGTCTCGCTCCACGCTAAATAGCGTCTTATTAGTCATCTTCATCTCGATGGCGCCACTTTAATCTGTTTCTATGAAATAGATAATCCGTTATATTCGAAACTCTTTGTTGCCAAAATGGAAACTATATTGGACATCTACGCCAACATTCCGCTGTTTGTCTCGGTCGTCGAACTGGGCAGTTTCTCCGAGGCCGCGCGGCGTTTAGGCATCAACAAGTCGGCGGTGAGTAAGCGCATCAGCGCCTTAGAGCAGGCCTTAGGGGTCAAGCTTATCCAGCGCACCACCCGCAGACTGCACCTCACAGATGCCGGCAGACAGTACTATGAGTATGTGCACCAGGCCGCCGCTCTGATGCAGCAGGCCCAGGATGCCCTGGCCAGCCAACAGGGGGCAGTACAGGGCAGCTTAAAGGTGAGCCTGCCCAACGTCTTCGGTCAGCGCCATATCGCACCGCTGCTGAGCGAATTTAGCCGCCAATACCCCGCCATCAACTTAGAGGTGAGCCTGGACGATCGCGTGGTTGATCTGCTCAAAGAGGGCTTGGATATGGTGGTGCGAATCGGCGATCTGCCAGATTCCAGCCTAGTCGCGGTGAAGCTCGCCCCCTGTCACAGCCTGCTGTGCGCCTCCCCCGACTATCTTGCGCGACAGGGCGATCCCAGAAGCCTTGCGGATCTCAGGGGACACAACTGCCTCTTCTACTCGTACTTTCGCGGTGGACTGGAGTGGAGTTTTGAGCGGCGCGGCGAAGTGAGTCGAATCAAGCCCCAGGGCAACATCAAAGTTAATAACAGCGATGTGATCCGTCGCCTGCTGCTCGATGGCATGGGGATCGCCCTGATGCCTAGGTATCTGGTGGAAGAGGAGTTGGCTGCGGGCACCCTGGTGCCAGTGCTCAGCGATTACCAGGCGCCGACACATGGCATCTACGCCCTCACTCCGGAGCGGCAACATATGCCCGCCCGGCTCAGGGTGTTTATCGATTTTCTCAAGCAGGCGTTGGCAGAGCGCGGCGCGAACTGGTAACACCTTGCCAGACTGACCTCACTTTAGCCTGACCTCGCTTAAGCCTGACCTCGCTTAAGCCTGACCTCGCTTAAGCCTAATATTCGGCCTGAGATAAAGCCTGAGAATAACCCTGAAAATAGCCCTGAGACTAGCCCTGAGTTAACGCCCGGATAAAGGCCCTGTGATCCGGCAGCTTCTGCGCCAGAAAAGCCTTGGCGTGGGCGATCTTATCCAGCTGCGCCCTGGCCTGCTGGCGCGCCGCATCATCGAGCGCCTTGGGCTGAGTACTGAAGCCCATGCCATAGAGCAGATAGAGGTAGTTATCCACCCCAAACACCTCGAACTGAGAGAAGAAGTCGTCGGGATGGGGCGTGAAGTGTTGCCACAGGGCGAGTCGCCGAGGCAGCTCCTCGGATGTTGGCTGGGCACTCAGATGAGTACGATAGTCGCGCCAGAAGGCGGAGTCGCTGCGGTCCGACAACTGATAATGCAGCGCCACGAAGTCGATCACCGCCTGCCAGGCATGACCGACGATACGATTAAACCTGGCCTCAAGCACTGGCAGTGTCTCACTGTCTGTGGGGAATTTGCGCGCCAATAGCGATGCGGCAAAATCAGTCAGCAGGATAGAGGTCGCCTCCAGGGGCTCGAGGAAACCCTGGGCCAGCCCAAGCGCGACGCAGTTGCCCTGCCAGAACTTTTGCAGATGCCCTACCCGCATGGTAAAGCTGCGAAACTCGCCGGCACTTGGCAGCTGGTCACCCAGATACCGCTTGAGCTTCTGGTGCGCCTCATCGTCGCTCAGGTAGCGGTCACAATAGACCAGACCCACGCCTCGCCGCTTGGGCAGGGCGATATCCCAGATCCAACCGGCCTGATGGGCGCTCGCCTGGGTATAGGGCGGCAGCGGCGCATCGGGCGCGCTGGCCACCTGAGTCACTAACGCCTTATTCATCCAAAGCTTATTCGCAAGGGAGGTGAACTCGACGCCGAGGGCTTTCTCCATCAAGAGGCCGCTAAAACCCGAGCAGTCTAGATAAAAGTCGAAACAACGGCGACCGCCCTCTCTCAGGTGCAGCGCTACTATCTTAGTGACACTACCCTCTTTGAACCTGTCCGTCTCAACTTCGAGCAGATGATCTTGAAGATGCTCGACATCGAAACGCTCCATGGCATTCTCCCTGAGCAGCTCGGCAAACTTGGCGGCGTCGAAGTGATAGGCATAGGCGTGAGCCCCCTGATAGGGCGCGGAGGCGAGCGTCTTAGGCGCCTTTTGCGCCTCGCAGCTGAAACTCTGGGGCGACAGGGCTTCATCGAACCCCATGGGGTTCTCACCCTTTGCGAGCCCATCGAGCCAGAAGTCGCTGAGATCCACACCAAAGGGACTCGGCGGGTCGAACAGGTGATGAAAGGCGCTCATCTCGCTGCCAGGCTTTCGGTGACGCCAATTGATGAACTTGATCGATTGCTTGAAGCTGGCATCGCAGCGCCTGAACAGCGCCGTCTCCTCTATACCAAAGGCCTGTAGTGACTTGCGGATCATAGGCACTGTGCCTTCGCCCACCCCTATGGTGGCAACATCGGGCGACTCGATAAGGGTAATACTCACCTTGGGGCTACGCCCCTTGAGCGCCAGGCCCAGATGGTTGGCGGCCAGCCAGCCGCTGGCGCCGCCACCGACGATGGCAATGGATAAGATGCTCACAGCTAGGACCTCCGATTTGGGCTAAGGCGATCTAAACCTGACTCGCAACAAGTTGAAGACGCGCCCTTCCGCCCCCTTAAAGGCCAGAAAGGCGCTTGTTAGCGATAACAGTTTAGAGCGAGAGCGACACAGGTCCCTTGCCGTCCCAGCTGAACTTCTGCTCCTTGCCGCCTGGCTGCTGGACGCTGATCTGATAGGCATCATCGCCCTTGGCCTGAGTGCGATTAACGCAGAGATCTACCTTGCTGTTGAAGGCGCGGATCCCCCTTAAACACATCTTGTCCCAGCCGGTCGGTAGATAAGGGGCGACCTTGAGGCGATTAAAGCCTGTGGGTTCCATGCCGAAGATCCCCTCAGTCACGACCCTGGCGTAGAGGGCGCTCTCGGCTGAGAGGTGGCGCTGGTTACCCTCGGGCCAGGCCTCGACCGCATAGGGCACATGCTCCCCCAGCAGGCGTTTGCGCGAATAGTACTTAAAGTAGCGCATGGCGGTGTCTGTCTCCTGGGCGCTGAAGATCCCCCTGAAGGCATACAGGGTCGCCCTGTCCCAGAAGGTCTTGTTGCCCGCCTCGCTGTAGATCCCCTCTGGGCTCCATAGGTAGTCCGACAACAGGGCATCCAGGGTCGCCTGCTTACGATCGAAGATGCCGAAGGTAAGCGGCAAGGCGATCCAGGCTCTCAGTTTGTCGTTGCCCTGATAATACTGATAGGTATCGAACCCCTGCACGTTCGCGCCAAAATAACCCTCGATGGCGGCCTTTAGCGCTTCGGCTCGC
This sequence comes from Shewanella alkalitolerans, assembly GCF_019457575.1. Lineage (NCBI taxonomy): Bacteria > Pseudomonadati > Pseudomonadota > Gammaproteobacteria > Alteromonadales > Shewanellaceae > Shewanella > Shewanella alkalitolerans. The sequence goes on from NZ_CP080422.1 coordinate 2,640,835, forward strand.
TGGCGATAGTCGCTGGCTAGCTCTGTGTGGCCCAGCTCCTGATTCAGGTAGGCCGAGGAGATCAGTGCGCCATAGGTCAGCATGTTGGTGCTGAGATTCACCTCTCCTGCGGGGAAACGTCCCTCCAGCTCGTCGCTGTCGGAGGCGATGACACCTTCTTTCGTCTGCTTCTTGTAGCTAAAGTCGATACACCAGTCGATGAGAGGCAGTAGCTCGCGGGCCTGCTGCTTGTCACCATAGGCCAGGGCGAAACGGCTGGCACCATAGGCGATCATGGCACAATCGCCCCTGTCGCCGGCGCCGTTCCAGTAATCGTCACCCTCGGCGATGATAGAGGATGGGATCGCCCGGCCCTCATCGTTCATGTAACGGGCAAAGTGGGCGAAGCTGTTGATGGCCGACTCGTTGCCGCGTTTATCCCCCAGGAAGGGGAAGAAAGGGTTGATATATTCAGCCTGATCGTTGGCCCAGATCGCCGCGTAGTAGCGACCGCCGCCAGGGCCATGCATCAGGCCGCCCTTGGTCCTGAAGATAGACTCGGCGCTGCGCAGCTTGGCAAACTCGAACATCTTGTTGAGCACAGGATCTGGCGTCTCCAGACGAAGGTTTTGATTCAGCTCGGCGACATAATCCTTACGTGCGGCTATCTCTTGTGCTGGCGTTAGCTCTTGTGCTGGAGAGAGCTCCTGAGCCGGCGTTAGCTCTTTCGCTTGAGCTCGCGCCTGGCCAGGACCCGCCTCACCGGCTTGCTTGTCGGCTCTGTGGGCCTCGAAGGTCACGAAGAGCTCTAGGTCGCTGCCGGGCGCCAGGCTGAACTGCCCCGCCTTATCGCTGCTGGCCTGGATAAGATAGCGGCCATAGACCCCCTTATCCGCATCCGTCTCGACCCTGTAATCTAAAGGCTTAAACTCCAGCACGACGGCCTGCTCGCCCTGGTTAGTAAACCGCAAGCGCTCGATCATCTTAGGCCCTGTGGTGCTGGGCGACAGGGTGCGACTGAGGCGGACCTTGCTGCCCTGCCCATCAGATAGCTGGCTGGTTAGATTCAGGGTGCCATCTATGGTCACACGCTCAAGCGACTCTTTCACAAGCGGCTTACCGCCAAGCATGATCTCGGGCGAGACGCTCAAGGGAAAATCATGGATCAGGCTGGCATGGGTGTCGTTAGGAATGGTGCGCAGCATGGGCCAGACCAGCTTACGCTTCAGGGTCAGCTGTCCCTGCTCGTCGCTGCCATAGTAGATGATGGCCGAGATCTGCTCGCCGCTCATCTCGATATGATCCTCATGCTTGTCCTCTACCTGCCAGGTGATCCCCTCATCGCCTAACTGCCAGCGATCATTTAGGGTATTGGCCAGATCGTTTAATTGCACCTGATCGTTTAACTGCACCTGATCGCTTAACTGCAATTGGGCCTGAGGGGCTTCTGGGGCGACTTGCTGCTCGCCTGAACGGGGCGCTTGATGAGAACAGGCCGATAGGATGGAGATTGCGCATGCCGATAATAAAATGCTTTTTTTCATACTCTTCTCGGTATTAATAACGTTTTTATCTTGTGTCATTCGAATATTTGGCTGCTTATAAAATCAAAATATAAAATAAGCCGATAAGGCTTAACCCAATAATCAAAGACACTCGGTTATTACTATTCAGTATTATTTTTTATAAGTGGCTCATGCCGATAAATATCCAAGAAAACGATACTCTTGTTAGATAATCTTCCTAGATAGTCTTGTTAGATAGCCTTCTCTATTTACCCGCTAAGCCTTTATTCGCTGCGCCTTCATTGATTAGCCGTTCTAGACGGGCTAAGCGCGAGCGCTTTACAGATTGAAGCACGCGAGAGCGGCAACAGGCTTACTAAAAAACAATGACACTTTCTCGAAAAATAACCCTCATCCCACCCGGCGACGAAACTCCAGCGGCGACATGTTGAACTCACGCTGAAAGATGTCATAGAAGCGGCTCACCGAGCCAAATCCCGCCTCCAGCGCTATGTTCAGCACAGGATTCTCGGTATCGATAAGCAGCGCCTGGGCATGTTGCAGCCGTAGCTGGTTAATATATTGTTTTATTGAGACTTTCATTACGCGATTGAAGAGCTTCATCGCATAGTTTTTGTGCAGCCCGGTGGACATTGCCACATTCTCTATGGTGATCTTCTGATCATAATGGTCGGCGATATAACGCAGCATGGTCTGGATATGGTTAAGCCCACCAAACACCGGCTTGTCGACCCCATGGCCGCTGCGATGGGCCAGATTAAAGGTGCTGTAATGCTCTATCGCCATGCGGCGGATACGGTTGCGGATCTCGTTGATCACCTGGCTGGCGAGCAGAGGCTCCTGGCTGGCGATATCTGCCTCCCAGATCTGCGTCAGCTGGCGATCGCACACATAGAGGCTGTCAGACACCATCACCTCGCCGTGGAGCAGCTGGCTGACAAACTCCCCCGGCAGCATCCAGGTGAGGAAGGCCTGCAGCGGAATGTAGATGTTGACTATCTCGCCGTCGCCATGACAGGCGGTCATCTGGTGGGGAATCGAGGCCCAGAAGATGATCATCCGCCCCTCGGGCACAGAGATCTCCTGACCGTTAATCAAATAATCGGCCGAACAATCAAAGAGGTAGTTAATCTCTATATGGCCATGCCAATGGCTGTGGGCCATCACCTCTGGCCGTTTGCGATGAAAGCCAAACTTATTGTCCTGCGCCTGCGCCGTTAACGGACTGGCTTCACTAAACGAAATTTTCTCGACCCATTCGAACATAAGGATAACCCCGGTTAACCCACCTTTAGCGAAGCTAACCCAAATACATTTGATTAACAAACATAAGTTATTTTTTGGGAAGTTATACCTGATTTTCAGGAAGGTTCAGAGTGAAACTTACTCAAGTAGCGAGCATGAAAATACCTGATGTTAAATATTCGTTAGGATATTTTCTGGAAATCATAGGCACTATTTCGGGAAGTTTCCCTTCCAGTCTCGGGGATATAAATATCAGGGTGAACTGATTTCAAAAATTAGTTTATTGAGCCTGATAAGAATTAATTCAGCCCAAACAATAAAGCTCAAAAAGCCTGAAAACACGAAGGGAACACTATGAAAAGAAATTATCTTGCCTTTGCGATTAGCCTTGCATTGGCCTCTTCACTTCCCGCCTACGGGGCCGACGACGAAGAGAAGCAACAAAATGATGAGACCGAGATGGAAGTCATCGAGGTGCGGGGGATCTTAAGCAGTCTGAAAGAGGCGCAGTCGATCAAGAAGGAAGCCGACAACGTGGTCGACGCCTTGGTCGCCGAAGATATAGGTAAATTCCCCGACAGCAACGTCGCCGAGGCGATGCAGCGTATCCCTGGGGTGAGCGTTAACCGCCTGCGCGGCGAGGGTCAGAGCGTGACCGTGCGCGGACTATCCGGCGACTACAACGTCACCACGCTCAACGGCAGAAAGATCGCCTCGGAAACCGTGGGGCGCGACTTTAACTATGATCTGATCGCCGCCGAACTGATTGGCGGCATTCAGGTCAACAAGACCCAGCAGGCCTCCCTGCCCGAAGGCGGCATAGGCGCCATCATCAACATCGACACCCTCAAGCCCCTCAACGTGGGCAGTAAGGTAGCCGGCTCTATCGAGGGTTACTATAACGAGCGCGCCGGTGAGACAGATCCCCAGGCCTCGCTGTTGATCAGCGAGACCTTTAACGACGACGAGCTGGGGATCTTGATCTCCGCCAACCACACCTCCTCCTTCACCCGCTTCGATAGCCACAGCGCACAGTGGGGCTGGAATGAATGGAGTGAGGCGGAGCTGATGCCAAACGGCGATCCTAACCTGTCGGGCCGCTTCCCCAGCTGGCCTAACATCATGGTGAGCACGGATCAGCGCGAGCGCAGCGGCGGCACCCTGGCGCTGCAGTGGCGCCCGACCCCGAACCTGGACATCAACTTCGATGCCCTCTATACCAAGTATGAGATTGAATCCACGGGGAACATGATCTCCCTGGCCCTGTTTGAGGGCACCAACCTGGACAACATCCAGGATGTGCAATTTGGCGCCGACGGTCACACCAACAGCATCACTATCGGTGAACCGGGCAACATGGACTCGCCGGCCATCGCCGAGCTGCTGGAATCGCAAAATCCCCGCGACAGCGATGCCATGCAGGTGGGGCTGAACCTCAACTACATCTGGGACAACTTTAACTTTAACGTCGACCTGGCCTACTCTGAGGCGGAAGATGCCTCGGCGGCGGTCAGCTGGGTGGTGGTGCGCACCGCCATCGACACCCTCACGGTCAACTGGGATAACGGCGAGCAAGTGCCCGACATCTCCTTCGGCGATACCGTGCTGGATGAGAACATCGACTATGGCGCCTGGTATGCCCGCATCGACGGCGACAAGGTAAAGGACAAGACGGGTAACTTTAACTTCAACGGCACCTATGAGCCGGACGATGGCATTCTCAGCAAGGTGCTGTTCGGCACCGGCTATAACATGCAGGACAAGGGCAAGACCTACTGGAGCCAGGAAAACCCCAGCGCCTATACCTTCCGCAACGGCGTCACAGAGAGTGAGTGGATCAATGCCCCCGATATCGAAAAGGTAGATATTGCCGGCAACACCCTTTGGGGGCCACTACCAGCAACAGCGCTTAATCCGGGCAACTTCGACGACTTCATGGGTAGCTCAAATGCCATGCTGCCCAACACTTGGGCGGGGATCAACATTCCCGGGCTGTTCGACTATTATCGATCCTTGGACAGCGAGGCGTTCGATCAATACCTAGTGCCCAGACCTAACCTCACGGGCGGCAACACCTATGGGGTGAAAGAAGAGACCATTCACGCCTACGCCGAGCTGATCCTCGAAGATGAGATCGCCGGCATGCCCTATATGCTCGACTTCGGTCTGCGCTATATAGACACAACCGTCACCTCCTGGGGCTACTCACAGGATCCGGCCAACATCGCCTTCGATGAAAACGGCCTGTTTACCGACGCGGTGGATACCGTCGGCCTGGTGGAGTTTGAAGGCAACTACAACAAGTTGCTGCCGAGCTTCAACGGTAAGCTGGGGCTAACCGATGATTTAGTCTGGCGTCTGTCGCTGTCACAGGCGATATCACGTCCGCCGCTGACCAACCTGTCGCCGGTTACCTCTATCTGGCAGAACGAAGAGAAAACGCCGCCGGAGAACTTCATCTATGAGAACGATCCAGGCCTGGAGCCCTACTATGCCGATCAGCTCGATACCACGCTGGAGTGGTACTACAGCGATAGCGGCACCCTCAACCTGGCCTTCTACTACAAGGAGCTGCACGGCTTCGTGATCTACGAGCCGACGCGGGAAACCATCAATGGCGCCAGCTTCGAGGTCACCCGCCCCTACAACGACGATGAAAACCAGTCGCGTATCCGGGGTTATGAGCTGAACTGGCTACAGACCTTCGACGACTTCCTGCCTGATGCCCTCGCGGGCTTCGGTGTGCAGGCCAATTATACCTATAACAACAGCGAGTCGGGTGAATACACGGACGATGGCGAGCAGTTGCCGTTTAAAGGATTGTCTGATCATCAGTACAATGTGGTCGCCTTCTACGAGAACCATGGGCTTAAGGTCAATGTGGCCTATAACTATCGCTCCGAGTACAGCCTAGGCAAGCAGTGGTATTGGTCAAATGCCCTCAACGACTGGACCTCTGAGACCCTACAGGTCGACGAATGGGGCCAGCTGGATATGCAGGTGGGCTATGACGTCACAGACAATATCACCCTCACCTTCGAGGCCAACAACCTGCTTGACCCCGATTATGTGCAGTACCTGAACGGGGACAAGAACCATGTGGACTATATCTCCAGCTGGGGCCGTAGCTATCGTGCGGGGGTTCGCTTCAAGTTTTAATCTCCCTTGTTAAATGATTCGCTCAAAGACAATTGAAGCAATCGTTTTGTTCGCCCATTACCACTAGGTGATGGGCTTTTTTTATCCCCATCCCTCGCCGCAAAACTTATCTTATCCAACTGATATTCCTGAATAATTAATAGTGTTTCTCGAAAACTATTTTAGGAGTGATTAGCCCTTGAATGGGCTAGCCTGGATGGCTTAATTTTTAGTCGCTCATGGATATCAATCCATCATCAACACAATCACCTACTTCTTCACCGACAGGGAGATTTTTCACATGGAAAGACATTTAAGCAATAAGCCAAACAGGCAATTAAGCAATAAGCCAAACATACAGTTAAGCAAGCACGGAGCATCCACCCTACTGAGCCTACTCTTCTTAGGTATCATAGGCCTGAGCCTGCCGGGCTGCGGCTCGGGTGGCGATGACGGCCCGACTAGCGAGCCAGCGGTTACACCACCGGTAGCCACACCGACACCAGAGGGGAGCCTCACAGTATCCGCCAGCGAAAGCGGCGGCGCCATCTACCTAGATGGGCACTTCACTGGCAAGCTGACCCCGGCGGAGCTCACACTCGAGCCCGGCGAATACACCATAGGCGTGGGGCTCAACCAGAGTGAGCAGTATCTTAGACGCACGGTTCAGGTAGAGGCCGACCAGACCATTAGCCTGGCGCTGGATGAGAGCGATCGCCAGGCGCCCAAGGCCTGGAAGGCGCTGTTTATCGGTGTGGCCAAGGTGCAGGCTCAGGGTACTGGCTGTGTCAGCCAATACCAAACCGAGCAGCTCGACGCCGGCTTTGACTTCTTTCGCTGGAGCTTTAAGGAGCGCGTCGAGCCCTACAGCTATCACACCATGGATTGGCAGTTTGAGCGCCTGGATATCACGGATGAGGTGGTGACCCTCAGCAATGACAAGCTCATCGGCCCGGCGGAGATCGAGCCCTATCTGACGAGCGTCGACAAGGGCGACTATGACCTCATCGTCAGCTTCTTTCGCGGCGGCGCCGGCAGCGATGACTGCTATATCGACGACTTCAAAGGCATCGCCTGGTATGACTATCGCGTGCTCAACTCAGGCTCCTCCTACTACACGATACGCTTCTATGGTGATGTTAGCGGGCGGATCGAGGCGGCCAAGGCAAATGACAGAGACCCTGGCATGTACATCCACGAGTGGCTGCACACCACGGCGGAGTGGTTCTTTCCCGATCAGGGCTATGCCCAGCCCAACAGCGACGGCCAGGTGGTCCACGCCGCCGAGATATACGGCTACAGCTGGCCCTGGATGAGCTGGTATCGTGACCTTATTCGCGGCCAGGTGAAACAACAAGCAAGCTATGTGGGCATAGGCCCGGACGCCCTGCTCGGCTGTAGCGTCAGCGAAGACGCCTTAGGCCTGTGCCCGAGCGCCTCGAGTCAAGCAGCATCAGACGCCTCGAGTCAAGCGGCGCCAGAGGCCTTGATTCAAACATCCTTGCTCTATGACAAGAGCGCCGGACAACTGGTGCCCTGGCAGACAGTGAGCCGACCCTATCGAGATGGCCGGGTCTCATTTGGTCAGATCCCGTCCGGCGAGCAGCTCTGTCTCAATCGTCACTCCGTCAGCTACCTGCTCGGCGACGGCACCCTAGCGCTCACCTTAGATGAAAGCCTCTGCGGCGAGCCGTCCAGCGCCAGGCTCAGCTTTACGCCTTGGCTTGCAGAGGAGCAGTCGTCGCGTGCAATCACGCTGCCCATTGACCAAGCCAGCAGGCTTTTAGCCAGCAGGCTTTTAACCAGCAAAAAACCCTTTATTGAACATGAGCACCTCGACTTAGATGAGATCTTAATTGAGCTAAGGGCGCTGATGGCGCACTCGTTCTAGGAGCATCTATCTAACACGCGTCAGGCGGGGCGAAACAGAGGTTATTTTTCGGGAAACATTAGCCCCGTTTTCATGCGCCCGGGCGTCAATCGACATGCTTCAATGACTTACCTTCGGGAATTTCCCCGTATGAATCAGGAGTAATGAAACATGTTGCAGCGTTTTTTGACGGCGCCCCAGGCGTATAAGCAGCTGATGTTGGCAGGAGTGCTAACGCTTCCCAGCGCACTGGCCATGGGCGAGACCTATCAACTCAGCTCCCCGGATGGCAGTATCTTGGTCGATGTCATCGCCGAGGAGCAGCTCAGCTACCGCGTCAGCGTCGACGGCCAGACCATCCTGGCCCCATCACACATCGCCATGACCTTTGCCGATGGCACGGCGCTCGGAAAGTCGCCTCAAGTGGTTGAGGTCAAGCGCAGCGCCATCTCAGAGCAGCTCACCCCGGTTATCAAGGTGCGTACCGCCAAGATAGACAACCATTACAACCAGTTGAGCCTGAGTTTCAAAGATAACTACAGGGTGGAGTTTCGCGCCTTCGATGAGGGGGTCGCCTATCGTTTCAGCGCCCAGCAATCTGGTAAGAGCGCCCTCACCTCTGAACAGGCCGAGTTTAACTTCGCCAAAGGCGCCTTCGCCTACTTCCCCTTCGAGAAGAAGTTTGCCAGCGCCACCCAGCCCAGATTCACCCCCATCGCCGCCAAGGGGATAGACAAGGAGGAGCTGGGTAGCCTGCCGGCCCTGTTTGTGGTCAATGGCGTCAATGTGTTGCTGACCGAGACAGATCTGCAGAGCTATCCCGGCCTCTGGCTAAGGGGCAAGGGCGATGGCAATGTCTATGGCGTGCATCCATTCGAGTTGGATAAAGATGAGCAGTACACAAAGGACTTTGGCATAGTAAGCAAGTCTCGCAGCTATCCCTGGCGCATCCTGGCCATCGCCCGCAGCGACGGTGAGCTGCTCGACAACCAGATGAGCTACACCCTGGCCGAGCCGTCACGCATCGAAGACACCTCCTGGATCAAACCCGGCAAGATCGCCTGGGACTGGTATAACGAGAACAACCTCAAGGGGGTCGACTTCAAGGCGGGGATCAACACAGAGACCTACCAATACTACGCCGATTTTGCCGCCGACTTTGGCATCGAAAACATCCTTATCGACGATGGCTGGTCATCACAGGAAGATGTACTCACCGTGCTGCCAGGCATAGACATGCAGGCGATCATCGCCCGTGCCAAGGAAAAGGGCGTCGGAGTGCAGCTCTGGGTACCCTACTCGGCGCTGGACAAGAACCTGGAAGAGGCGTTTAAGCTCTACGCCAAATGGGGGATCAACGGCGTCAAGATAGACTTCATGGACAGCGATAGCATCAAGCGGGTAGATTTCTACTGGCGCGCCGCCGCCATGGCCGCCAAGTACAAGCTGATGGTCAACTTCCACGGCGCCTACAAACCTGCTGGGATCCACAGAACCTACCCCAACGTGATGACCCGCGAGGGAGTCAGGGGACTGGAAAACAACAAATGGTCTGAGGTGACCTCGACCCACAACCTGCATCTGCCCTTCATCCGTATGATAGCGGGCCCGCTGGATTACACCCCGGGCGCCATGGCCAATGCCCAGCAGAAGAACTTCAACAAGGTCTGGTCTCGTCCCATGAGCCTGACCACCCGGGCGCAACAGATCGCCATGTATGTGATCTACGAGAGCCCGCTGCAGATGCTCGCCGACACCCCCACCAGCTACCGGGCCGAGCCTGAGATCCCGCGCTTCATCGCCGCCATTCCTACGGTATGGGATGACTTCAAGGTGCTGCATGCCAGCATAGGCGAGTATTTCACCATAGCGCGCCGCGCAGGTGATAACTGGTACATCGGCGCCATGACCAATACCCAGGCGAGAAGCCAGCAGATCAACCTGGACTTTCTGGGAGATGGTGAGTATGAGATGCAGCTGCTGCAAGATGGCATCAACGCGGGTAACTTCGCCGAAGACTATAAGCTGATTAAGAAAACCGTTATCAAGGGCGACAGCCTAGATCTCAACATGGCGGCCAACGGCGGCTATGCCATACAGCTGATCAAGCGTTAAACGCCCCACCCCAAGGGTCTGAGTTGCTTAAGCTTCCATGCGTTCAGGCCCTTGCCTATGCTCAGAGTTATGACCTTGCTTAGCCTCTTATTTAGACCTTTGCCTTAGCCGCGGCTCTAGTTGCAGTCTTTTTCGCCCCGCTAGCCTTGCCTTTGGCAGCTGTCGCCCCGCCGCGTCGATTGCCGTAGCCACGCTTCTTAAACGAACGCTTAGGCGCCTCAACCCCTTGCAAGGCCTTGGGCAGCTGGGCACCGGCCTGCATGATAAGCCCATTGAGCGACTCGACTAGCGGCGCCATGAAGCTCAGGTACTTGGCCTCTTTACGGCTGATGGCGTCAAGGTGACTCTCCCACAACGCCGTCATATCAGGCGTGGTGGCAGATTCGGGTAGGCTATTGATGAGGCCGCGACCTACTGGGGTCGAGACGATAGACTTTCCCTGGCGCGTCAGAAAGCCACGCTTGAACAGCAACTCGATGATCCCGGCGCGGGTCGCCTCTGTCCCCAGGCCGTCGGTTTCCTTGAGGATCTTACGGATCTCAGGGTTGGTCACGTAGCGGCTGATCCCCGTCATGGCGCTCAGCAGGGTGGCATCGGTAAAGGCCTTGGGAGGCTGGGTCTGCTTCTCGATAAGCTCTCCCTGGCCAGAGTGCAGCATCTGACCCTTATGTAGCGGCGGCAGCTGGGCCAGCGCCTCGTCGCCCTCGCCGTCGGTCTTGTCATCGCTACGCTTAGGGAACAGTTGCTTCCAGCCTAGGGCGATCTCCTGTTTGGCCTTGGTGTGAAAATGGCCGCCGGCGATCTCCACCTCAACCTGAGTCTCATGATAACGATAGACGGGGTAAAACTGCGCCAGATATTGACGGGCCAGTTGCAGGTAGATCTGTTTCTCGGCCTGGCTCAGGGCGCTCAGGTTGGCCACCTTCTCGGTAGGCACTATGGCGTGGTGGGCATCCACCTTGGCATCGTTCCAGGCCTTGGAGACTATCTTAAGATCCGGCGCGGGGCACTGGGCCGTGAGTTCGCCTGCCCCCTTGAGTACGGCATCGATTACCCTGGGGGCCAGGGCCAGCTGCTCCTTGGGCAGATAACGGCTGTCAGAGCGCGGATAGGTGATCAGCTTATGTTTCTCATACAGTGACTGACAGGTATCGAGCACCGTCTTGGCGCTCATGCCGAATCGCTTCGCCGCATCTATCTGCAGCGACGACAGGTTATAGGGTAAGGGTTGTCCCTGCTGCTTATCTTTGGCCTGCAGATCCGTCACCTTGGCAGCTTGCTCTGTGATCCGTCCCACTACGTTTTCCGCCAGACGCCGCGACAGCACACGCCCCTCCTCATCCATGTAGGGCTGACAGGCCTCACTAGGCTGCCACTTGGCCTTAAAATGCGCTTGTTCTTGGGTATAGAGATTGGCCAGCACCTCATAGAAAGGCTTGCTGACGAAATTCTCAATGGCCTCATCGCGGCGCACCACCAGGCCTAAGAGTGGCGTCTGCACCCGACCGACTGAGAGCACCCCCTGATAGCCCACCTTACGCCCCTGCAGCGTATAGGCGCGGGTCATGTTCATGCCATAGAGCCAGTCGGCACGGGAGCGCGCCAAGGCCGAGGTCGACAGGGGGATAAACTCACGGTTGCTACGCAGCTGCCCTAGGGCGCGTTTGACAGCCTGAGGGTTGAGGTCGCTCACCAGCAGGCGCTGGGTCTGTTCTAGCTTGTCGCCCTTGACCCCCAGATAGGCGATCACCTCATCCACCAGCAGCTGACCTTCACGGTCAGGATCCCCGGCGTTCACCAACTGACTGGCCTGCTTGACCAATTTTCTCAGTACGCTGAGCTGTCCCCGTGTCTTGCTCTTAGGGGTCATCTTCCACTGCTGCGGCACTATGGGCAGGTGGTCGAACGACCAGGACTTAAAGGCAGGATCATAGCTGTCGGGCTCGGCCTGCTCCAGCAGGTGGCCTATGCACCAGGAGACGGTGTCGCCATTGGCCGCCGTGATATAGCCCTCGCCCTTCTTGTGGGGTTTAGGTAACACATCGGCGATTGCCCGCCCAAGACTGGGTTTCTCTGCTATGTATAGGATCATGCTGACATCAATTACTGTATAAATTAACAGTAACTTTAAACCACTCGCGGCCTTGGCGCAAATAGGAAAGGCGATCTCATGCTTACTTGTAAATTTAGTTGAGAACAATTCTCACTAAGAGCTAGTCTAAGGGCTATTCACGGAGGCCGATATGCACACACGACTCAAGACCCCACAACGACCCGAACGCCTACTGATTTACGCCACGCTGATGACGACGGCGCTGCTGTTACTCTCGCTGTCATCCTCCCTCTTTCCCTGGCGCCTGGATCCTCTGGTGCAATTTAGCCTGCTGCTGTTGTTAAGCTGCGCCGGCACCCTGTTTGCCCTCGCCCGCCATGGCGCACACCATAGACCGGCCCTTGGACTACTCTTCGGCCTCTGGCTAATGGTATGGGTAAGCCAGGGGTTGCTCATGCCGGTGTGATCGCTAACCTGCGCTTGCCTCTATAAGCTAAACTTAGCTCTGCCGTGCATTCGATGCGGCTGCCATCTGGCCACAAAAAAGGCGCCTCCCAGGAGACGCCCTATCACAATGCCAAGACATTTTAGGTCTTTAACTTGCCCAGCTGCTGGTGCTGTTGCTCTACAAGGCCCGCCAGGCTGGCACTGCTCTGCTGGGCCTCGTCGGCGAGTCTCGCCAGCTCGGAGGCGGAATCTGAGATGCCTGTGATGTTACGGCTGACCTCTTCGGTGACGGCACTCTGCTCCTCGGCCGCGGTGGCGATATGGGTCACCTGGCTGGAGACCTCCTGAATTTGATTCACTATGGTGTTGAGTGAACTCAGGGCCGACTCTGTCTGGGCCACGGCGCGCTGAGCACCATCCACCCCTTGGTCGATGATCTGCGAGGCACTGTTGACCTCGCGCTGCAGCGCCTCGATCAACTTGCCTATCTCATCGGTCGAACTCTGGGTCTTGGAGGCCAGCGCGCGCACCTCATCGGCGACCACGGCGAAGCCCCGGCCTTGTTCACCGGCGCGGGCGGCCTCGATGGCGGCGTTAAGTGCCAGCAGATTGGTCTGCTCGGCGATGGCGCTGATCACCTCGAGGATCTTGCTGATGTTGGTGCTGCTTTCCGCCACCTTACCCACGGCCTCCTTGGCCAGCAGGGATTCTTGAGACATATGAGTCACATAGCTCATGGCCTGGCTCAGGCTGTCTTCACCTGCCTTGACGTTGAGGGTCATCGCCTCGGTTTCCGACGCCGTCTGCTCAGACGCCTTGGCCACCTCGAGCGCGGTGGCGCTCATCTCATTAACTGCGGTTACCACACTCTCGATATCACTGTACTGACGATTGACGCTGTTGTGGGTCTGCTGAGCTATCTCCGCCGCCACCTGACTCTCGGCCTGCGAGCGTGACGCCAGCTCCTTAAGCTCGCCGATCAACAGCCTCAACTTATTGATAAAGCCGTTGATGCCACCGCCCAGGGCGATGAGTTCGGCATGGGACTCCACTGTGACCTGCTGGGTCAGATCCCCTTCGGCGCTGGCTAAGTTCTCCACCCGGCTCTGAATCACCTTCAGCGGCGCGACAATAGAGCGGATCACTAGGCTAATGGTAACCACGGCAATCAGCGAAACGATGACGCCTACGATCAGCAGCAGGCTGCCCAGAGAGCTGGCCATGGCAGACATCGCCTTATCCATGGCATTCGCCGCCTGATAGGCGTCGGCCTTGGCCACCTCAATTACCAACGACCACTGCGCCTTGGCGAGCGGGATCTCGATAGGATAGGCAACTATGATGTTATCCCCCTGCTCCAGATAACCGCCCTGGCGATGCAGCCCAGTCAACTGACTGGCGAGCGACGGGGCGATAGACTCGCCCAGTGGACGCGCCTTCTTATCATAGTGGCTGGCCGCCACCACTAAACCCTTCTGGCTCAGCAGGGTCACCTTGGCCTTGCCCTGATACAGGCTGGCGGAGAGCTCGTCGATCAGCTTCTGAAACACAGGCAGATTAACATCCACGCCAATTACGCCGCGAAAGCTGCCGCCCACCACCACAGGCACGGTTAAGGAGGTCATCAGCGCCGTGTTGCCTGGGCTGATCTCATACAGGTAGGGCTCCATCAGACAGGGCTGCTTAGTATCCTTGGCGCACAGGTACCATTCGGCCTCGCGCACGCCAAACTCCTTGAGAGTGGCATCATACTTCTCGCTGGCGTCATCCACCTGCTGATGCTCGACGCTGCCATCATCGCTGCGGGTGTAATAGATCTCCAGGGTACCCACCTCGGGTACGCTGTGACTGATCTTCTGGGTATAGTCGCCGTCGCGGCCATCGTAGCCGTTGGGCTCAAACTGGGCATACATAGAAGAGAGCTGACTGTTTTTTCGCAGCACGCCGGCCACCGACTCCTCTACCCCTTCCCTCGATAGCGGCTGGCTAGCGGCGCTCTGCTCTATCATGCCGGCAAACGAAAAGGGGATCCGATAGGCCTCGTTGATAAAACCCGCCACCCGCTCGCCATACTCACCGGCCCGGGCACTGAGGCGCTGGCGAGTTTCATCATGCAGCGCACCTTGCACCTGGCCCGCCAGTTGCGCGTTTTTATCGCTGAGCGACCACCAGAGGCTGAAGGAGAGGATGGCGACTATGATCAAAAACAGCGCTGAGGTGATCCAAAGCAACTTAGTACTGATGGACAAGTGTTTCATTTATCACTCCTAGGGATGACGGCAGGCTTGAGGCTTAATACTTTCACTCATTAAACATAGCACTAAAGCATTAAAACACCATGCTATCAGGTATTTAATTAGCCTTGCAGGGTAAGAGATGTAGCAAAATGCCCCATAAAAAAACCGACCTCTAGGGGTCGGTTTTTAGCTGACGCATGTGCTATCCCTTAGGGATGACAGACGTTATGTAGCTCTAAGTTAGTGCCGATATCCTTGATGCGATTGGCCTTGGCATCGTCATTACGCAGCTGGGTCAGGTGATCCAGATAGGCCTGATCCACGTCGTTGGTAATATAGTTACCGTCGAATACCGAAGTCTCGAAACGTTTGATATCTGGGTTCTCCTGACGTACGGCTTCAATAAGATCTTGCAGGTCCTGGAAGATGATGCCATCGGCACCAATCAGCTTGTTGATCTCTTCCGCGTCGCGACCGTGGGCAATCAACTCACTCGAGGTTGGCATGTCGATACCATAGACGTTAGGGAAACGGATCTCAGGGGCCGCCGAGGCGAAGTAAACCTTCTTGGCACCGGCTTCGCGGGCCATCTCGATGATCTGCTCAGAGGTAGTACCGCGCACGATAGAGTCATCCACCAGCAGCACATTCTTGCCCTTAAACTCAGCGTTGATGGCGTTTAGCTTGCGGCGAACCGACTTCTTACGCTCCTGCTGACCCGGCATGATGAAGGTACGGCCGATGTAACGGTTCTTCACGAAGCCCTGACGGTATGGCAGGTCCAGGTTACGGGCGATCTCTAGGGCGATATCGCATGAGGTTTCAGGGATTGGGATCACCACGTCGATATCGTGATCTTCCCACTCTTTCTTAATCTTCTCACCCAACATGGTACCCATGTTGACGCGGCTGCCGTAGACAGACACCTTGTCGATGGTGGAGTCTGGGCGGGCGAAGTAAACGTATTCGAAGATACAAGGTGAATAGCTTGGCGACTGGGCACACTGACGGGTATAGAGCTGACCATCTAACGAGATATAGATGGCTTCGCCTGGAGCGACATCACGTACCGTCTCGAAGCCTACGGCATCAAGGGCCACGCTCTCAGAGGCCACCATATATTCGGTGCCCTGCTCTGTCTCGTTCTTACCCAGTACCAGTGGACGGATGCCGTAAGGGTCACGAAACGCCACCAGACCCTGGCCGATGATCATCGCCGCCACGGCGTAGGCGCCGCGTGTCAGCTCGTGTACCTTAGTGACCGCCTCAAACACCTCGTCGGCAGTGAGGTACTGGCTCTTGGTGTGTTGCAGCTCGTCGGCCAACAGGTTAAGCAGGACTTCAGAATCTGAGGTGGTGTTAACGTGACGACGTTGCTTCACCAGACGCTCGTGCAGCTCGACCGTGTTGGTCAGGTTGCCGTTGTGCGCCAGAGAGATCCCGAAAGGAGAGTTAACATAGAAAGGTTGCGCCTCAGACGCGCTCGAGCTACCCGCAGTTGGGTAACGCACGTGACCTATGCCGGCGGTGCCCTGCAGGCGCTGCATATGCTTAGGTTCAAATACGTCTTTTACCAGACCATTGGCCTTACGCAATCTAAACGCATTGCCATCAACGGTGACAATGCCCGCGGCGTCTTGGCCACGATGCTGTAGCACTGTGAGTGCATCATAGATTGTCTGATTAACCGATGTTCGGCCAACTATTCCGACGATACCACACATGGGTAGGTTTCCTCATTTTAAGATGTTCTGATAATTATTATCTGCGGCCATGACCTGAGGTTAAGGCACGCCTATGCTTACGCATTCTTATATTTTAGGTACAAAGCTTGAGGTGTTTTCCACGTAGTCAAAGAACCACTGGATAACCACTCCGAATTCGGGAACCAGTTGCGAGCTGGCCCACCAGTCTGTCTTGGGCGCCCCGGTAAAGGCGTCCAGGAAAAAGAGTATCGCGCTAACGATGAGTGCACCGCGCAGGGCACCAAAACAGAGGCCCAACACCCTGTCTGTGCCAGACAGGCCTGTCTTGACCACAAGTTGGCCGATAAGGTAATTGACTAAGGCGCCGAGAATAAGGGTCGAGATGAACAGGATGGCGATGGCGATACCGTTACGCACCATTTCATCTTGCATCTGGGTAAGGTAGACGGCGAGATCTTCATAAAATTGACTCGCCACGAAGAAGGCGGCAAACCAGACCACGAGTGACATGGCTTCCTTAACGAAACCACGAAGCAGACTAATTAAAGTCGAGATTGCGATGACCGCAATAATGGCATAATCGATCCAAACCATTGAATAAGGTGATCCAGCATTAGCATTAAGACGGCGGGATTTTACCAGAGACTGAAGACATTCTCACCCCCTAGCTGATTTAAAAGTGATTTAGTTTATCCGCAATTACGGACACTGAGTTCTGACTTGAGGCTATTTTCACCCTGTAGCGCAGACAAAAACGCCCAGGACAAAGCCTGGGCGTTTGGAAGTGATAACGGCAAATCAGAGCTGTGAGTTAGAGCAGCGGATTATAGTCGACCACCGCGGACTTAAGGCCGGTAAACTTATCCAGCTTGGTCTGCAGCTTCTGTAGCTTGCTCTTGGAGATATCCGGGCCGACAAACACCTTAGTCAGCTGACCATCCACCGGCTTTTGCGGCACCGTATAGGCACGGTAGCCCTCGCCTCGCAGACGTTTAACCAGGGCGTTCACATTCTCGGCATTCTTAAAGCTACCCAGTTGCAGGGTATAGGCTGAGCTTGCGACCTCAACCTTAGATTCAGTTGCCTTAGCTTGCGTGACTTTCGCTGGGGTTTGCTTAGCTTCACTGGTTTTAGCTTCACTGATTTTAGGCTCGCTGGTTTTAGCTACGTTGGCATTAGAGGTGTCCGTTTTCGCCGCGCTTGTCTTATCATCCGCGTCACCATTCGCCCCCTGCTGCTCGGCTGAAGTTTGGCTCGCGCTATCATTCTGGGCGTTCACCTGGCTGTCGAACTGAGCCTGCTGCTCACTCAGGTCAATGGCCGTAATACTCTCCTGCTCATCGAGGCGGGACTCGGCCTGGGGCCGCAGTGGGATCTCGGCAAACTGCTCTTCCTGATGCTGCTTCTTACCATCTAAGATATCAGGCAAAAAGATCACCCCCAGGGCCACCAAGACTATGATGCCCACCAGACGGTTTTGAAACTGGCTCGATACCTTCTCTTGTTTGACTTCTACTTCATCCACCTGCATTTAACTTAGGTCCAATTGCTTAAACTCTGCCACAGTGTAAAAGGAGCCAAACACAATTACCACATCAGATTGGCCAATCTCTGGCTTTAACGCCTGGTATGCCTGCTCAACCGAGGCAAACCCATAGGCAGCTTTATCGCCAGTCAGATAGCTGAGCAAGTCCTGCGCTTTGGCGCTGCGCTCACAGTTAAGATCCGTCAAATACCAGGCGTGGATTTGATCCTCGAGCAGGCCGAGCACGGCGCGGCAATCCTTATCTTTTAACATGCCGCACAGGGCGAAGATACGCTTCCCCTTGTAAGCCTCGAGCCGCTGGGCCAGATAGGCCGCCGCATGGGGGTTATGGGCCACATCTAAGATGATCTTAGGCTGCTCGCTGACCACCTCCAGACGACCGGTTAACTTAGCCCCGCTTAGCCCGGCAGCGATAGATGTGCGAGCCGCTTCTGTCACAAACTGTTCTGCCAGCAATAGCTGCACCACAGCCAGGGCGGTTGCCGCATTAGCCAAGGGTAAGGTTGGCAGTGGCAAGCCAGACAATGAAAATTGGGGCACAGACGATTGAGGCATATCACCTAGCTCAAAACACCAGTCAGTCTCGCTCGCTTGATAACTAAATTCGTGATTCACCCGCACCATCTTGGCGCCGATAGACTCGGCGTATTCAACAACGCTTACCGGCAAATCTGGGTCGCCAATCACCGCGGGACGGCCCGCGCGCATGATCCCCGCCTTCTCGCGGCCCACCAACTCCCGGGTATCGCCCAGGTATTCCTGATGGTCGATATCGATGGCGGTGATCACCGCGATATCGGCATCGATAATGTTGGTGGCATCCAGGCGTCCACCCAGCCCCACCTCGAGTAAGACGAGATCCAGCTTCGCCTGCTTAAACAGGTAGAGTCCGGCCAGGGTGGCATATTCGAAAAAGGTCAGCGAGGTGTCGCCGCGCGCGGCATCTATGGCACAAAACGCCTCGATAAGCGCCTCATCGCTGGCATCTACCCCATCGATGCGTACCCGCTCGTTATATTTGAGCATGTGAGGCGAGCTGTAGACTCCGACGCGCTGGCCGGCTTCTCTCATGATGGCTTCTATCATGGCGCAGGTAGTTCCCTTGCCATTGGTACCGGCGACGGTCACCACCTTGGTGCCCTCGAGGCTGTCCAGCCCCATGACCTTGGCGACGGCCGCGACGCGGCCAAGACCCATATCTATCTCTGTGGGATGAATTGCCATCAGGTGATTCAGCCAGTCATTGAGGCCGGATTGTGCGTTGGGTACAGGCGTCATATCAGAATCTTTCTAACTCTCTGTTATTCAGTGTCGTTGTTGTTCAGGATCTTGATTATTTAGGTTTAGTCGAGCATAAACAGTGGCCCCAGGGCCAGTTTAGGCAGGGCATAGTGCTCGGGATAGGTCACATCCACCAAGTAGAGACCGTTAGGTTTGGCGGTCGCCGCCGCCTGAGTGCGATCCTTCAGCGCCAGCAGCTCCTTAATCCAGCTCACGGGTTGGCGACCATAACCCACCTCGAGCAGGGAGCCGACTATATTACGCACCATGTGATGCAAGAAGGCGTTGGCCTTGATGTCGACACAGATATACATGCCCTGGCGGGTCACATTGACCTCGTGAACACAGCGAAACGGGGTGTTTGACTGGCACTGGATGGCGCGGAAGCTGGTAAAGTCCTGCTCACCCAGCAGATACTGGGCCGCCTCATGCATCTTGCTCTCATCTATCTGCCCCGGATAGTGGCTCACGCCAGAGCGGAGAATGCCGGGTCTGAACTGATGGTTATAGATCATGTAGCGATAACGGCGGGCGGTGGCGGTAAAACGGGCGTGGAACTCGTCATCCACATCCTTGGCCCAGCGCACGGCGATATCATCCGGCAGGTTAACATTGACCCCTAGGGTCCAGGCACTCTCTTTACGTACGGCATTGGTCTCGAAATGCACCACCTGCCCCGTAGCATGAACACCTGCATCGGTACGTCCGGCGCACTGAATCGAAATAGGTTCGTTGGCAACGAAAGATAGGGCTCTCTCGAGCTGGGCTTGTACCGAATCTACCTCGGCCTGACGTTGCCAGCCAAAATAACGGCTGCCATCATATTCGATACCTAATGCTACGCGCATGAAATACCTGTCCTCATGTTTAATTACTCACGTTTAAATAAATCTGTTCGCTAGGCGGCGGATTCTAGCACAAGCTAGGTGTTAACTGGATAGTAAATGGCGCGTTAACTGGATAGTTAAGTAAAGAGTTAAGTAGAGAGTTAAGTAGAGAGTCAACCACCCCGATAGTTAACGACCTGGCTCGCCGCCATAAAAAAACGGCGCCTAAGCACCGTTCTTCAAATCGCTTCTCTGATTTAGAGCTCGTCAGGATTAGAGCTCGTCTAGCAGCTTCTTGGCTTCCTGCTGCTGACGCTCGTTGCCGTCCAGCTCGACCTCTTTAAGCAGCGCCTTGGCGCTGTCCATGTCGTCGATCTCGATATAGGCGCGGGCCAGATCCAACTTGGCGTTGACAGCATTCTCTTCATCGTCCACATCAACCATGGCGGCATTGCCCATCAGGCTATCGAGCTCTCCCATGTCGACATCCAGCTCCTTGTACTTATCGACATCGAGCTGCTCCTCGTCCGCCTCATTGAGCAGTCTGTCGATATCGATAAAGCCGTTGTCTTGCTGGAAGGCGGTCAGGTCGTGCTCAGGCACGGCTCTGGCGGGACGCTTCTTCTCCGCCGCATCAAGAGCAGCCAAGGCCTGATCTACGGTCAGATTATCATCATCGTCCAGCTGCAGCGATATAGCATCGTCATCGTCCTCAACCGGCGTCTCTTGGGCGCTTGGCGCGTCGCTGGTCAAGGCTGATTCCCACTCCAGCATATTATCGCTGCTACGCTTGTTCCCCTTGAGATCACCGAAGAAACCCGATTCACCCTTTTCGACCTTAGGCTCTTCAGCCTCTTCGACCGATTCGAGATCGGCGAGCAGCGCGTCGAGATCCACCTCGCCATCATCTTCGGCCTTAATCTCTTCCTCAGCTTCTGCCTCTGCAGCCGGCTTATCTTCACCCAGGTCGAACTCGAGCGGCGCGTGACCAGCCGGCTTGCTCTCTTGCTGGCTATCTTGCTGAGAGCCTGCTTCCTGCTCTGCGGCTAACTCGGCTGCAACGTCAAGTTCTGGCGCTGTCTCCTCAGGTGCAGTCTCCTCAGCTTCATCCTCGGCGAACTCAAGATCGGCGACTTCGGCTTCTGGCTCGCTTGTCGGCGCAGCAGGTTCGAACTCGGCCAGTAAGGCATCGAGATCCGCCTCTTCAACCTCATCGTTTTCCTCCTCAAGCTCGGCGGCGATCTGACGCGCAATCTCATCATCCTCGCTATCGGACGCTTGGGCTGCCGGCTCGGCATCGAATCCGGCCAGCAAAGCGTCGAGATCTGTCTCATCGACGTCGCCCTCATCACCTTTGGCCTCGAACGCCTCCTCAAGCTCCTGGGCGATCTCATCGGCCAAGGTTTCCTCGGACGCTGCTGTCGCTTCAGGCTCGGCGGCTTCTTCTGGCTTAATCTCTTCTAAGCTAGTCTCTTCTGCGCGAGTCTCTTCTTCTACGCTAGTCTCTTCGGTCACAGTTTCTGCCGGCAGGTCAAACTCCGCCAGCAGCGCATCTAAGTCTTCCTCTTTAGCATCTTCGCTTGGCGTCTCTTGCTCAAATTCGGCCAGCAGTTCATCGAGATCTGTCTCTGTGGTCGCCTCTTCTTCAAAAGTTGGCGCCTCGAAGGCTGTTTCTTCGAGGCTCTTCTCTTCGACATGCGTCTCTTCGATTGGCGCTTCTTGCGGGGCATCCAGTTCGGCAAGCAGGCTATCGAGATCATCTTCCTGAGTTGTCTTGGCTTCTTCCTGCTCCTGCTCACCCATGGCTTCGGCCCAGAGATCGTCCAGCGATTGACCTTCATCCTCAATCGGTGACATCACCTGCTCATCACCCGCATCCACTACCATCTCGGCAGCTTCTTGGGGCAGCTCATCACTCAGATCCGCCTCAGGCTTAAGCTGAGTCTCATCGACCTTCATCAAGGAATCCAGCGAATCGGCCTCATCATCTGTATCCAGATGCACAGCCATCATCTCTTCACTATCTTCAGGCGCTGGCGCGACTGGCTTGTCGTCCATCGGCGGCGTTACGGGCGCGCTCGACTCGACCGCCTCGCTCTTATTGTTACGGCGCTTGATGAACAGCCATACCAATACCAACAACAATAGCGCCGGAATGGCCGCAAACAGACCGAGATAGAGCGGATTGTCCATCATAGTGCGCCAGCTGTCGTCCACCTCTTTAGGCTTGGCCGGTTGGGTCGCGGCGGCCAGCTGCTGACGAAGCTGCTCGACTTCGCTGTTTAGCTGCGCCTTCTGCTCCTTTTGAACCAGCAGCGCCTCTTCCAGCTCGGCGATGCGGCTGCTTTGTTCGTCTATCTTAGCCTGCAGCATCTCGCTGTCGTTGTTGCCCAGGTTCAACTTATCCTGAGCCCTGGCCAGCTCGTCGGTGAGCGACAGGTTCTTGGCCTGCTCGGCCTCGAGCTTGGCGGTTAACGCCTCGATCTGCTTCTGCTGCTCGGCGCTAGGCTTATCTGTCTGAACCAACTCTGGCTGACTAGCTTCTGACGCCTGAGCCTGTTTAGTCGTTGTCGTTACCGGCTTAGGCTTAGCTGCCGTCTGTGGCTTCTGACGCCAACCTTTATCGTTACTCTCTGCCTGCTGTTTGGCCAGGCTCTTAGGAATAGCCAGCATCACCTCTTTAGATGGGATCAGCAGGATCATCCCCTTCTCTAGGCTATTGTAGTTGTCGCTGGTAAAAGCATGAGGATTGGCTTCATAAATCGCTGCCATCACCTGATAGATGGTCACACTCGCATCGGGACGGGTTTTCTGCGCAATACTCCAGAAGGTATCGGATGCCGTGGTCGGCCCGTATTGGCGCAGGGTCTGGCGACTTTCGCCATCTGGGCCGGTAATATTGAGAGGTTCTGCGGCAGATAAAAGACCCGAAGTCGACGAGAGAACAAGCAGAGCGCTGGCTAGCAAACCAGCAAGATGCGATGTGCGAAAGTTCATCAATTCTTCCCTTTCAAGCGATGATGGACTGCCATTTGGCAGTGTGCTTTAGGCAATTGTATTTATTGAGGTTACTATAAACCAGTTTTAGATGGCCTGCTACTGTTCACATTTCAAAAACAAGTGATCACACAAAAAAAGCCTGCAAACTGCAGGCTTTTTCTCCACTTATGCGCTACTTCGCCCGTCAGGGCTAGGGATCAGTAGTAGTCTCTGACCAAGACTTCGGCGATCTGCACGCTGTTGAGCGCCGCGCCTTTTCTAATGTTATCAGACACAACCCAGAGGTTGATGCCGTTAGGGTGAGAGATATCTTCGCGCACGCGGCCAACGTATACAGGATCGGTTCCCGCCGCTTCGGTCACTGCCGTTGGATACTCTTCGTTAGACTCGAACAGCTCAACACCCGGCGCATCACGCAACACGGCCTTAACATCCTCTGCGCTCACCGGCTGCACGGTTTCGATATGCACAGCTTCAGAGTGACCATAGAATACCGGCACTCGTACCGCAGTTGGGTTAACCACTATCTGGTCATCACCGAAGATCTTCTGGGTTTCCCATACCATCTTCATCTCTTCTTTGGTGTAGCCGTTGTCCATAAACTTATCGATCTGTGGCAACACG
The DNA here is from genome assembly GCF_019457575.1 of Shewanella alkalitolerans. Taxonomy (NCBI): domain Bacteria; kingdom Pseudomonadati; phylum Pseudomonadota; class Gammaproteobacteria; order Alteromonadales; family Shewanellaceae; genus Shewanella; species Shewanella alkalitolerans. The sequence goes on from NZ_CP080422.1 coordinate 2,664,429, forward strand.
TTAAAGGCGATCTGCTTTGGATAGGCCTTAGGATCTACCGGCAGCCCCTGGAGCAGCTTGGCGCACTGATTAGCCAGCTCTTCGATGGCCTGCTTGCCCGAGCCAGATACCGACTGGTAGGTCGCCACATTGATACGTGAGATCCCGTAAGCATCATAGATAGGCTTAAGGGCAACCAGCATCTGGATAGTCGAACAGTTTGGGTTGGCGATGATGTTGCGATTACGGAAATCGGCGATCGCCTGTGGGTTCACCTCGGGAACGACCAGAGGGATATCGATGTCGTAACGGAAGTGCGAGGTGTTATCGATCACCACACAACCGTGTTCGGCGGCGATAGGTGCCCACTTGGCCGACACGTCACCGCCCGCCGAGAAGAAACCTATCTGCGCCTGAGACCAATCGAAGGTCTCCACATCCAAAATTTCGACCTGTTTACCATGGAAAGTTACCGTGTCGCCCGCACTACGACTACTGGCCAGAGGATACAAGTTGGCAACGGGAAAGTTGCGCTCTTCGAGGATCTCAATCATTGTTTGACCCACGGCTCCCGATGCACCTAAAACGACGACGTTAAATTCCTGCGACATAATTACAGACCGACTCCTGAAAAACCTAATTCGAGCAACCAATCTACATCAGAACCCGCGGTATTGGCTAGCATTAACGCGCTAAATTCACGTCGATGCTTATGATTTTTTCTCATCAGGTCGAAGCCTTTGTCATTTTGAAAGCGCTGGCGAAACAGTTCGTCGTCATCACGCAGGTCATAGACCAGGCGCACCAGGCTGAGCAAGGCCTTTTCATCGGGCAGAGACAAGGGCGACAACTGATGACTCCAGAGCGGTGGCAGCAGGCTGGCAAGTGACTTGTCCACCGCCCTGCCCAGCTGCGCCATCAAGGCCTGATACAGCATAAAGGTGCCGCGGGCCTTGCCCTCCAGGCTATAGCCGGCTATGTGAGGGGTGGCTATCTCAACCAGTGGCACCAACTCAGGCATTGGCAGCGGCTCACTCTCCCATACATCAAGCACCAGCTTGAGATCGCTGCGCTGCTGTTTCACCTCGATAAGCGCACGGTTATCGATCACCTCACCGCGACAGCAGTTCAGCAGCCAGGTATCTTCGGCAAGTGTGTTAAGACGCTCCTTATCAAACAGATAGTGGGTGGGATGCTCGCCATCTCGAGTCAGGGGCACATGCAAAGAGATCACGTCGCAGCGCTCGATAAGCGTATCTAACGAGACAAACTCTCGCTCATCGCCCGCCTCTTCGAGCAAGGGATCGTTAAGCAGGGTCTTCACCCCATAGGCCTGCAGACACTTTTGCAGCGCCGTGCCCGTGTTACCTGCGCCGACTATGCCGACCGTCTTGCCCTTGAGTGGACTGTGAAAGCGCCTGGCCAGCTCCAGCATGGCATTGAAGGCGTATTCGCCGACGGCCACAGCGTTACAGCCCGGCGCATTGGTGCAGAAGATGCCGCGCTGCTTAAGATAGTCCAAGTCCAGATGATCCATGCCTATGGTGGCGCTACCCACGAAGGAGAGCCTGTCGCAGCCATCCAGTAGGCTCTTATTCACCTTAGTGACAGAACGCACCAGCAGCACATCGGCATCTTTTACCTGAGCCTGGGTCAGGGTGCGGCCATCGACCATCACCACCTCACCAAGATCGGCAAACAGGGCTTCGACATAGGGCATGTTTTCATCGGCTACAATTTTCATCGACTTCTCTTCACAGTTTACTTGGGGCTACTTTATCGTATTATTTCGCCGTACTATTTTGCCGCACTATTTTTTTGCAGTAAATTTCGGGCACAAAAAAGGAGCCCTAAGGCTCCTTTTCGAGTGTTTTGCATCGGACTCGGATTAACGAGTACGTGGGCAAAGTTCTTCAGCGCTGAAGAAGTAAGCGATTTCACGCTCTGCAGAAGCAACGGCGTCAGAACCGTGAACGGCGTTCTCGTCGATGCTGTCAGCGAAATCAGCACGCAGAGTGCCACGAGCCGCTTCAGCTGGGTTAGTTGCACCCATGATTTCACGGTTAGCCAGAACAGCGTTTTCGCCTTCCAGTACTTGAACCATGATAGGACCAGAAGTCATGAACTCAACCAGTGCGCCGAAGAAAGGACGCTCGCTGTGCTCGGCGTAGAAGCCTTCAGCTTGTTCTTTGCTTAGGTGAACCATTTTAGAAGCGATGATTTTCAGGCCAGCGGTTTCAAAACGGTTGTAGATAGCACCGATGTGGTTTTTAGCAACGGCATCAGGCTTGATGATAGAAAAAGTACGTTCGATAGCCATGTCTAGCTTCCTTCATTAAACAGGTTTTTAAAAATTCGCGCGGATTATACGAAATTAAATCCGAAAAACCTACCTTTATAGCGAGATGAATGAGACATTCATCAAACCGTCATCTAGGCTGGCGCGATCCGGCTAGCAAACTGGCATGTGCAAATCGAATCCAGCTAGTAAGCAAGCGAGACTTTAAACCTCGATACAGGCTCAGTACTCGTTGATCCAGCAGGCCTGAATCGCCTCCAGGATCCGCTCGTTGCAATGGTTGGGGTCATCGTCAAACTCATCCAGGTCCAGGATCCATTCCCGCAGATCGGTAAAGCGGATCTTGGTGGGATCCACATCGGGATGAGCCTCGAGCAGACTGAGCGCCACATCGAGAGAATCTATCCATTTCATTGTCTTACCTCTATCGCAAATACTTATCCCTTAAGTTTAGCCCCTAGAAAATTGGCAGGATCAAAAAAGCCGGTCTGATAGACCGGCTTTCTTTGAAATTGCTAATACGTTAAGCAGGCTTAGCCTTCGCTCACCATGTTGATGGTGTATTTAGGGATCTCTACCACCAGATCGCTGTCAGGCACCTTAGACTGGCACGACAGACGGCTCTCAGGCTCCAGGCCCCAAGCTTTATCCAGCATGTCATCTTCCAGCTCATCGCTCTCTTCGAGCTCATCGAAGCCTTCACGAATGATCACATGACAAGTGGTACAGGCACAGGATTTCTCACAAGCGTGCTCTATGGTGATGCCGTTACGCAGCGCCACATCCAGCACTGTCTCGCCCACCTGGGCCTCGACTACCGCGCCGTCCGGGCATAACTCTTCATGGGGTAAAAAAACTATCTGAGGCATATTGTTACCTATATATTGTCAACCGACTGGCCCTTGAGCGCCAATCGAATGGAATTATCCATACGTTTCGCGGCAAAGTCCTGGCTGGCATCGTCCAGCGCAGCAATTGCCTTCTCGATGGCGTCAGTATCCGACTGGCTCGCCACCTGTGCCAAATTGGCCATGCCCGCCTGGATGGTCGCCGCTTCCGCTTCGTCCAGCAGATCGCCATCTTTGGCCAGCGCCGCCGACAGGGACTCTAATACCCTGGCCGCTTCTACCTGCTGCTCCGCTAACATGCGGCGCTCGATATCCTCTTTGGCATGGGCCATCGAATCTTTGAGCATGGTGCCGATCTCTTCGTCGGTCAGCCCGAAGGAAGGCTTCACCTGAATGCTGGCCTGCACGCCAGAGGACTTCTCCATGGCAGTCACGCTGAGCAAGCCATCGGCATCGACCTGGAAGGTGACGCGAATATGCGCCGCGCCGGCTGCCATAGGCGGAATGCCCTTGAGGGTAAAGCGTGCCAAGGAGCGGCAATCGGCCACGAGTTCACGCTCGCCCTGCACCACATGAAACGCCATGGCCGTCTGACCATCCTTAAAGGTGGTGAACTCCTGGGCGCGGGCGACCGGAATCGTGGTGTTACGTGACACCACCTTCTCCACCAGGCCACCCATGGTTTCGATACCCAGCGACAGCGGGATAACATCCAGCAGTAGCAGATCCGATTCTGGCTTGTTACCCACCAGGATATCGGCCTGAATCGCGGCGCCGATGGCGACCACACGGTCAGGATCGATTGAGGTCAGCGGCGCCTTACCGAAGAAGCCTTCGACACGCTCACGTACCAGAGGCACGCGGGTCGAACCGCCCACCATAACGGTTTCCAGCACTTCATCGTTGCTGATCCCCGCATCGCGCAGTGCGCGGCGACAGCTGGCGATGGTCTTCTTCACCAGAGATTCGATCAAAGCATCAAATTGCGTCTTATCGACTACTTGTTCATGTACTGTGCCCTGTTCAAGGGTCAGACTCGCAGTCACGCTGGCCTGTTCGGTCAGGGCCTCTTTCACGCGGCGACTCTCGATTAAGAGTGCGCGGCGCTCACTGGCAGTGAGGCTGCTGAGTTGCCAGCTACTCTGCAGATGTTCGGCCAGGGCGTGGTCGAAGTCATCACCACCCAGCGCCGAGTCGCCGCCGGTCGCCAGAACCTCAAACACACCTTTATTCAGGCGCAGAATCGAGATATCGAAGGTACCACCACCCAGGTCATAGATGGCAATCACCCCTTCCTGGCCCGAGTCCAGACCATAGGCGATGGCGGCCGCCGTCGGCTCGTTGAGCAGACGCAGCACCTTGACACCAAGCAGATTTGCCGCCTCTTTGGTGCCCTGACGCTGGGCGTCATCGAAATAGGCCGGCACTGTGATCACCACGCCTTCTAAAGCACCACCAAGGGTCTTCTCTGCGCGATCAACTAGTGGCCTTAGGATGTCGGCAGAGATCTGAATGGGATTAAATTGCCCCGCCTGAGTATTGAACAGTGGCAGGCCATTTTCGCTGGCAGAGAAATGGTAAGGTAGCGAGGCATCCTTGGCCTGAATATCACTCAGGCTGCGGCCCATGAAACGCTTCACCGAGACCACGGTATTGAGTGGGTCCTGGGCGGAGAAACGCTCGGCATCCACGCCAACCTGCACTCCGTCTTCGCTGTAACGCACAACGGAGGCCAGGGCATGACGACCAGATTCGTCGGCCAGGGTATCGGCTACGCCACTGCGCACGGCCGCCACCAGTGAGTTGGTCGTACCTAAGTCAATGCCCACCGCCAGCCTGTGCTGGTGCGGCGCGGCGCTCTGTCCGGGTTCAGCGATCTGCAAAAGTGCCATATCTTTCCAACTTAAAAAAATAAAGGCTCAGTCGACCGCAATCGACGACAGAGCCATAAAAAACATTCGCGCTTAAAAGAGAGCGTCTTCGGCTCGCTCGAGTTCCGCCTGTAACTTATCCATAAACTTGAGTTTACGCACCAGGTCGGCGGCCTGCTCCAGGACTGAAGCCTGGTCACTGCCTATCTTTTGCGCGAGCTGCGCCGTGATGTCGCTGCGATACTCGCCAAAGGATTGATGCAGGTGCTCGATAGCCTCGTCGGGATCGTCACTGTCGGCAATCTCCTCCAGCGCCTCGCGCCACTCCATCTGCTGCATTAAAAACATTGTGTCTTTAACCGTGGTGGATTCGTGGCTGAGGTCGATTCCCTTGAGGCTGAGCATGTGCTCGGCGCGCGAGATGGGATGTTTCAGGGTGTTATAACCATCGTTGACCTGGGCGGTGTGCTGCACCGCCAGGCGCTTGTCCTGCTCGCTGGCATTAGCAAACTTGTCTGGGTGCACCGCACGCTGCAGTTCGCGATACCGCTCTGAAAGCACAGCGGTATCTAGCTCAAACGATGGCGATAAACTAAACAACTCAAAATAGTTCATGTATCTCGATTCGCTCTAAACGGTGAAGCTCTCGCCGCAACCACACTCCCCTTTCGCATTGGGGTTGTTGAACTGGAAGCCCTCGTTAAGTCCCTCTTTGACGAAATCTAACTCGATCCCCTGTAGGTAGATGAAGCTCTTGGCATCGATGATGATTTTCACCCCATCGATCTCATAAACTTCATCGTCGTCGTTGAGTTCGTCGACGAACTCCAGCACGTATGCCATGCCGGAGCAGCCGGACGTCTTCAGTCCCAAACGTAATCCGATACCTTTACCGCGGTTGGCCAAGAAGCTTCTTACTCGATCGGCCGCCGCCGGTGTCATCGTTATTGCCATTATTACTCCGACTATTACTTTTCGTGCTTAGCCTTATACTCGTCTAACGCTGCCTTGATGGCGTCTTCAGCCAAGATTGAGCAATGAATTTTCACAGGCGGTAGGGCAAGCTCTTCAGCAATATCCGTATTTTTAATCGCTTGCGCTTCTTCAATCGTCTTGCCCTTCACCCACTCGGTGACCAGAGAGCTAGACGCGATAGCGCTACCACAGCCGTAAGTCTTGAACTTGGCATCTTCGATGATACCGTTGTCGTCGATCTTCAGCTGAAGCTTCATAACGTCACCACAGGCAGGCGCACCTACCATACCGGTCACCACTGAAGGGTCGTTCTTGTCGAATGAACCTACGTTACGCGGGTTCTCATAATGATCTATTACTTTTTCACTGTAAGCCATGATTCTGCTCCAATCTCTATTCGTTTATCGGTCGGATTAATGGTGTGCCCACTGCACTGTTGACAGGTCAACACCATCTTTAAACATCTCCCACAATGGAGACATCTCTCTCAACTGACCGATAGACTTGGTAATGGTCTCGATCGCATGGTCAATCTCCTCTTCAGTCGTGAAACGACCGATAGAGAAACGGATTGAGCTGTGCGCCATTTCATCGTCTAATCCTAATGCACGAAGCACATAGCTAGGCTCTAAACTTGCTGAGGTACAGGCAGAACCAGAAGAGACCGCCAGATCTTTCAGCGCCATCATCAAAGACTCACCTTCGACGAAGTTAAAGCTGACGTTCAGGCTGCCGCAGTATCTTTGCTCTGCATCACCGTTGATATAGGTTTCTTCGATATGCTTGATGCCGTCCCACAGTCTGTCGCGCAGACGACGGATACGGGCGTTATCGCTTTCCATGTCGGCCTTGGCAATCGCCGCCGCTTCACCCATGCCCACAATTTGGTGAGTCGCCAGGGTACCACTGCGCATGCCGCGCTCGTGTCCACCACCGTGCATGGTCGCTTCCAGACGAATACGTGGCTTACGACGGACATACAGGGCGCCAATGCCTTTAGGGCCGTACATCTTGTGCGCCGAAATTGACATGAGGTCAACCTTGCTCTGTTGCAGGTCGATAGGTAGCTTGCCGGCACTCTGAGCCGCATCCACGTGGAAGATCACCTTCTTGGCACGGCATAGCTCGCCGATGGCGTCGATATCATGGATCACGCCTATCTCGTTGTTAACATGCATCAGGCTGAGCAGTATGGTGTCTTCACGCATCGCCGCTTCGAGCTTCTCGATAGGGATGATGCCGTTTGACTCTGGCTCAAGGTAGGTCACCTCGAAGCCTTCACGCTCAAGCTGACGACAGGTGTCCAGCACGGCCTTATGTTCTGTCTTGCTGGTGATGATGTGCTTGCCTTTCTTATGATAAAAATGCGCAACACCCTTGATAGCCAGGTTGTCAGACTCGGTAGCACCCGAGGTGAAGACGATCTCGCGTGGATCGGCGTTGATCAGCTCGGCGACCTGGTTACGGGCGATATCCACCGCCTCTTCGGCTTGCCAGCCGTAACGGTGAGAACGTGAAGCGGGGTTACCAAAAATCCCGTCCATCGTCATGTATTGCATCATTTTCTCTGCCACGCGCGGATCGACCGGCGTCGTAGCAGCGTAATCTAAATAAATAGGAAGCTTCATCTCACACTCCGTACTGAGTAGTCATGGCGCGACCACTTAACCACGTACATATAGTAATAATTAATAACAAAGTTAACTTACAGGGTTACCCTTTGTTCCTGTTGCATCTTGTCTTGCTTGATTGAGATAAATTGCACATCTCGCTTGTTCATCAGACCCGCAAGGCTAATGCCATTTAAAAAATCTGAAATCTGTTTGCTCAAATCGCCCCAGAGCGAATGGGTTAAACATCGTGTGCCGCTCTGACAATTTCCCAAACCTTGACAACGTGTGGCGTCGACCGACTCATCTACCGCCCTAACCACCATGCCCACGGAAATATCGCTGGCGTCGAAACCGAGACGATAACCGCCACCGGGTCCTCTGACGCTGGAGACTAAACCATGCTTACGTAATTTCGCGAAGAGTTGTTCAAGATAGGAAAGGGAGATTCCCTGACGCTCGGAGATGTCAGCTAATGGGACCGGGCCAGAAGTAGAATGCATTGCAACGTCTAACATTGCCGTTACCGCATACCGACCTTTTGAAGTTAGTTTCATAGCTACCACTGCTCTCTAAAATGCTTGGGTCAATTCAACCATACTTGACTGTTTTAGTCAAGTATAAAACCTAGCAGATTAGTCAGGTATTAAGGACGTTATCGGAAACAGGAAATACCCTGCTTCATTGCTGGGGTATTTAACCTGTTTCAAGGCAAAGATTCAACGCTCAGAGGGCAATAAATCTCACTCTTTATTAAATAATGGGATCAAACTCATCTATCGCCTGCTGGCGCTTCTCGGCCGCGGCCTGCTCGGCGTCGCTAAATTCACCCACTTCAAGCTCGGGAAGGCGCTCGGTACAGACGCTGCCGCCCATGCTCTGCACGGCCTGACACACCTCTTGTACCTTAGAGTCCATCAGGTGCATATGATCCAGCATCTTGCCGATGGCATTGGCCACAGGGTCCGGATTATCGGGCGATACCGCGTAGGCATCGAAGCCATATTTCTTGGCCATCTCGGTGCGGCGCTGAACATGCTCCTTGGCCTCTTCGCTGGGTCTGGCCACCTCACGGGCGGGGATCCCCACCACAGTAGTATCTTTGGGTACCTCTTTGACCACCACAGAGTTAGAGCCGACACGGGCTCCATCATGCATGGTGATCGGCCCCAAGATCTTGGCGCCGGCGCCCACCACCACATTGTTGCCCAGGGTCGGGTGACGCTTGCCCGCCTGCCAGGTCGTTCCCCCCAGGGTCACGCCATGATAAAGGGTACAATCGTTGCCTATCTCGGCGGTCTCGCCTATCACCACGCCCATGCCGTGGTCGATAAAGAAACGGTCGCCAATGGTGGCACCAGGATGGATCTCCACCCCGGTCAGCCAACGGGAGAAAGTTGAGATCATGCGCGCGGTGAGACACCACTTGGCCTTCCAAAGCTTATGGCTGACACGGTGGATCCAAATCGCCTGCATACCAGGGTAGTTGAGCAGGATCTCTAGGGTACCGTTTGCCGCCGGGTCTCTGTGATAGATGGAGGCTATGTCATCTTTAATTCTGGAAATCACGCCCATGGCTCTATTCTTCCTTCGTTGACTGTGCGTCTTGTGTGGCCTGCTGTGCCAATTCAACCTTCTTATCCACCGAGGTCAGGATACCGCGGAGGATATTCATCTCCTGACTCTCGATTCTCGCCCGGCTAAAGAGGCGTCTAAGCTTAGTCATCACCTGCCCCGGATGTTGCTTGATGATAAACCCAGTCGACAGCAGGGTCTTCTCCAGATGAACGAAGAAGTTTTCCTGCTCCTTGGCCAGGGGATACGCCTGCTCTTCTACCGTCTCGGGATCCATGGCGAGGTGCGCCACGCGCGCCTCATAACAGATGATCTGCACCGCCTGGGCCAGGTTCAGCGAGGTGTACTCAGGATTGGCCGGTATGGTCACATGATAGTTGCACTTTTGCAGTTCGTCGTTGCTCAAACCGTTACTCTCGCGGCCAAAGACGATGGCTACTGGGCCGTTAACGGCGGCGCCGGCGAGTTTCTCACCTGCCTGACGGGGATCCAACATGGGCCAGTCCAAGGTGCGGCTTCGGGCACTGGTGGCGATCACCAGACTGCAATCTGCGATGGCATCTTCAAGACAATCGACAGTCACCGCATGTTTGAGGATATCCGACGCCCCGGCGGCAAGGGCCACAGACTGGCCATCGGGTGCCACCTTGGGCTCGGCAAGATAAAGCGTGGAAAGGCCCATGGTTTTCATGGCACGGGCGGTTGAACCTATATTACCTGGATGAGTGGTTCCTACGAGAACGACACGAATATTGCTAAGCATGAAACAAGTTTGATTTCTTTCTATAGAACAGTGGATTGATGGTACCACAGCGCAAGGGGATCCCTTAATATAAAAATCTATATTTGATATAACGGTTGAAAAGCGTATAATACGCGCCGATTATTTATATCTGTTCTTTAACATCCAGGGGATTGTAATGCATCCGATGCAGACTATCGCCGTGCGCGCCGCTCGCGCCGCCGGCCAAACAATTATGCGTGCCTATACCGAACTCGACCGTGTAGAAGTTAGCGCAAAAGGTATCAATGACTACGTGACTAACGTAGATAAAGAAGCTGAAGCTGCCATTACATATCAAATCCGCAAGTCGTACCCGGACCACACCATAGTGGGTGAAGAAAATGGTGAGAACAAGGGTCAAAACAGCGACTACATGTGGATTGTCGATCCTCTGGATGGCACTAACAACTTTGTTAGAGGCATCCCTCATTTCGCGGTATCTATCGCCGTACAACACAAAGGCAAGACAGAAGTTGCCGTCGTCTACGATCCTGTTCGTGACGAGCTGTTCACCGCCGTGCGCGGTAAAGGCGCCAAGCTAAACGATTTCCGTATTCGCGTAAGCAAGGCGAGCGATCTCGATGAGGCCATCGTGGGTACAGGTTTCCCCTTCAAGGCGAAGCAACACACTGAAACTTACATGAAACTTTTTGCTTCTACCTTTAGCCAATGTGCCGATCTGCGCCGTGCAGGTTCAGCCGCCCTGGATCTGGCTTATGTAGCAGCGGGTCGTATGGACGCCTTCTTCGAGATCGGTCTCAAGCCTTGGGATATCGCTGCTGGCGACCTGATCGTCCGTGAAGCCGGCGGTACCGTCACCGACTTTACCGGTAACCATGGCTACATGGGTTCAGGCAACATCATCGCTGGTAGCCCTAAGGCGACTGTTGCCATGGTGAAGAGCTTCCGCCCTCTGCTGAGCGATGCCCTTAAGCGTTAATCCCCGGATTAAATAGCATCGCACGCTAAAGACCGCCTTCATGGCGGTTTTTTTATGTCTGAATTTTAAGGCATCTGTTAATCGATTTTGTTTATGTCTTCGAGTAGCGCTTTTCTCTATGTCTGTCCTACGTTCAACTGTTAGTTGCAGTCAGCTTTCCTCAAGAGTTCGCCTTGTTAAAAGCCGCCACGCGAAATTGCTGTCCCAGACGAAGAAGCCGCCTTCATTCAAAGCCGGTGCACGGAATCAATCCTGGTTAATTAAAAGCGAGCAGCGCTTATTTACATGTATATAAATTGCACCTTATAATATCCGACATATTTACTCGGATATATAATGAGACGCGTATGCTTAACATAGACGAACCCGCCCATCTCCAACCCAAACTCGCCCTGCTACGTTTGGGATTTCGTCCCTTCTTCCTGTTTGGCGCCCTATTCAGCCTGGTGGCACTGGCGCTGTGGGGCAGCTTCCTCACCGGTCGTCTCGGCTTCACGCCCCATGGTAATCCGCTATGGTGGCACGGCCATGAGATGTTATTCGGCTTCGTGATGGCGATTGTCGCCGGCTTCCTGTTAACCGCCTCGCAGACCTGGACCGGCCAGAAGAGCATCAAGGGCTGGCCGCTCGGCGCCCTCTTCCTGCTATGGCTGGCGCCGCGCATCTTGCTGGCGAACAATCAATGGGGCACATTTGAGGTGGTCGCCATGCTGGATCTGCTGTTCGCTCCGGCGGCCGCGCTGGTACTGGCGAGACAGGTGATCGCCGTCAAACAGTGGCGCAACTTTGCCTTCATCCCCATCCTGCTGTTGCTGACGGTTGCCAACGCCCTGAGTTACTACGGCGTCAGCAGCCAAAACAGTCTGCTGGTGTCCCATGCGTTTCATGGCGCCACCATCTTGATGGTGACCATAGTGGCCCTCATCGGCGGTCGGGTGATCCCCTTCTTCACCGACAGAGCCACACAGTGGCAGCGACTGGACAACATCTCCTGGCTGGAAAAGCTCACCTTCGTCAGCCTGATGGCACTCTTTATCGCCATGCTTATCGGTCAGTCTCTTGCAATAATGCTCTGCGCCGCCGTGGCCGGGATCACCCTACTGGTGCGCTGGTCCCGCTGGGGCGTGCAGTCTACCTTTGGCGCGCCACTGCTCTGGTCACTACATCTGAGTTATCTCTGTATTCCTGTGGGTCTACTGCTTATCGCTGTGGGCGCCAGCGTCTCCGCCGGTCTGCATGCCATGACGGTGGGGGGACTCGGCGGCATGATCCTGGCGATGATGGCGAGGGTCTCGTTAGGTCACACGGGTCGTAACCTCTTGCCACCTAAGGTGATGACGGGCGCTTTTGCGCTGATCCTCATCTCAACCATCACCCGGGTCTTGGCCAGCCTGTTCCCGACGCAGTTTATGCTCTGGCTGACTATAGCGCTGGTCACCTGGGTTTTCGCCTTCGGCACTTTCGTTATCTGCTATGCCCCTATTTTGCTCACGCCAAGGGTAGATGGCAGACCGGGCTAGGCCCTAACAGAGGCTAAAGCGTCAGATTGTGAAAAGCATCACACCCAGACGCTGGCGTAGCGCTCAATACTTGTTACCATCTATAAAAACACTATTGAGCGCTATTTATGGGAAAACTCTACACGCAATATGGCTCTAAAAGCCTCAAAGCAATAGAACATTTTGTTTTAATTATCATCGCCATCGCCACCATAGTCGCCATAGGGCAAGAGATAGCGCACATCATCAAGATGGGAGAGGTGGCGCTGGCGGATCTGCTGCTACTCTTCATCTATCTCGAGGTGCTGGCCATGGTGGCCAACTACGCCGAGTCCGGTAAGTTGCCGGTGCGGATGCCGCTCTATATCGCCATCGTCGCCCTGGCTCGTTATCTGATTCTCGATATGAAGGGAATGGAAGACTGGCGCATTCTGGCGATCTCAGTATCTACCCTGGTACTCGCCAGCACGGTTATCGTGATCCGCTGGGGTCAGCTAAAACTCCCCTATCCGCGCAAAGAGGACGACCACTAGCCTGTTTATGAGCCTGTGAGCTCTAGGCAGGCAATGGCCAGCAAGTTATGGGGCGGTAAGCTATTAAGACGGTAAGCGCCGCCCCTCTTATCACAAAATGCCTGACTCGGCCGACACAGCAACAAGCCAAGCGTCACTGCGCACCTATTCACTCCTCATCGCTCCTCACTAGCCAATTTACACCATCAGCTCGCCCGCAAATAACTAACCGTTATTCATGTTGTTATAACTATTATTTCCCTCATAAACTGTGCTACGTTTAAAGGGCTTTACCCCTATCTCTAATAGCAAGGAATACTCTGATGGATCAAAGCCACGAAGATTTTGAAGAACGCCGTCAATCCCTGCGGGTTGACATGGAAGCCGAACGCATACAGATCTCATGGACAGATGGCTTAGGCGTGGTGCACACAGATGATGCTATCTGTATGGATCTGGCACGTCGTGGTGTGCTGATTGAATACAAGCAGGCCTTTACCCTGGGCGAGCTGCTCAAAGTTACCTTCAATCCCAACACAGATAAACAAAACAGCATCAAGGCTCAGGTGTGTCGCTGCAGCGAATGTGCCCCGCACCGTTTTCAGGTTGCGATGCAAATTATTTAGCCTTTTCAGTGAACTAAAAACGGGAGTTCAGGCAGTATCCATAACTCTGTTCTATACTAAACAGCACAAGTTCTGCGACATAAATCAGTGCCAATGCTTGAGGGAGACACGCTATGATTCTGCTTGTTGGGGGTGAGAAAGGCGGCGCGGGCAAGAGTTGCCTGGCTCAGAATATCGCCGTACATATCACTCAAAAATTCAATGCCAACGTATTGATGGTCGACTGTGATCCCCAGCGCACCACCTCAGACTGGATCCAGGCCCGTAACGAAGATGCCAGTCTACCCGCGATCAACTGTATTCAACTGTACGGTAAAATCCGTAATGACCTGCTTGGGTTAGACCAAAGGTTTGACTATGTGATTGTCGACTGTGGCGGTCAGGACAACCTGGCGATGCGTGCGGCCATGTCGGTAGCCACCTATGTGGTGCTGCCACTCAGGCCAAAGCGGCGCGATCTCAAGACCCTCCCCCATATGGAAGATATGCTCAGCACCTGTAAGATGGTTAACCCTAAGATGGTAGCAACCGTGGTGATGACACAATGCCCTGCGCTGCCCAGCCAATATAAACGCATATTGGAGGCCAAAGATGTGGTTGAGTCATTTGGGCTGAGGGTATTGGACGCGGTAACCTTTAGCCGCAACGTCTACGATGACAGTGAAGAACAGGGATCGTCGGTCATCGAAATCGAACCGGATGGAAAAGCCGCCGCCGAGATACGTGCTATCGCCGATGAACTGTTTGCGATACCACCAGAAAATTCCTATGAGCTTAACTGATCTTAAACGTCGTAAATCCAAACCTCGCAAGAAATTGTCGGTTGAAGATTTTATCGAGGATGCCAACAACTATGCGTTTGGTCAGCCAAGCCTTGCCAATCGCGTCAAGAAATCGCGTAAAACCAACACCACGGTCAATCAGAAGAAACAGGCGAGCCGCATCTTTCGCCACGCCACCTTCACCCTGACCGAGACCAGCATAGCCCAGCTCAATACGCTGGCGAAGGAGAGCAAGGTCGCCAAGTCTCGGCTGATCCGTATGATGATCACCGAGTTCGCCAGAAAATCCAAGGCCGAGCTAGAGGTGCTAATAGAGCTCAGCCAAGACTAGTCATCCGTAGGGGCTATTCGTTAGTGACTATTAGTTGATGACAAGTCGTTGATGACTAGTCGTTAATGATTACAGATACGATCGGCTGCGGTGGCTATCCCCTCGGCCGACTCGGTAAACTTACCCTTGCGCTCGAGAAACGCGATCAGCTCCTGGGCATCCATCTCGCTGGCCGAGCAAGTATGGTAACGAGCCTGCTCACCAAACTCCTTATGCATGAGCTGAGTCAGCTCCCCCTTAGATATTGCGCGGCCCAGGGACAACATAAGTTCCATCACCTGATGGCCATGAATTGAATCTGACATACTCTTCCTAAAAGATATAAAATAGATGTCACTTTATAACCTATCTCGGTAGCAGAAACTTTGATCCCGAGCCCAAAGCCCGCCCTTGTCCTAAAACCAGCGCCAGTGCTATGCTGAGGATCACTAAGGCCTCTCCCACACGAGTACCCAGTTTTCTATGCCTTTAATCCTCCTGCTGACCCAACAGATGTGCCTCTACCTGGTCATAGTGTACCTGCTGAGTAAGACGCCGCTGTTTAAGCTATTTGCCGAGACGGCAACCCGTCTGCCCCATAAGATCTACATCTATCTTATCTTCTCGGGTTTCTGCATCATGGCCACCTATTTTGGCGAGCAGACCAACGATGCCATCGCCAATACCCGCGCCATGGGCGCCGTGCTCGGCGGCCTGTTGGGGGGACCGGTTACCGGCTTTCTGGTGGGCCTAACCGGCGGCTTGCACAGATACAGCATGGGCGGCTTTACCGACTTGGCCTGCGCCATCTCCACCACGTTAGAGGGCCTGTCGGCGGGCATCGTCGGCTATTATCTTCGCAAACAAAATCGCAGCGAGATGGTCTATGCGCCGCTGCTGGTCGCCCTGGTCACCTTCTCGGCCGAGATGTTACAGATGGCGCTAATCCTGGCCATCGCCAAACCCTATGGCGAGGCCCTAGCCCTGGTGAAACAGATCGCCCTGCCCATGTTGACGGTCAACTCCATAGGCGCCGCCCTCTTCATGAGCATGGTGCGGGATCAGAAGACCATGTTCGACAAGCTCTCCTCCGCCTTCTCCACCAAGGCGCTTAAGATTGCCGAGCGCAGCGTGGGGATCCTCTCCAAGGGGTTCGACCAGGAGGGCAGCACTAAGGTGGCGCAGATCATATTGGAGGAGACCAATGTCGGCGCGGTGGCCATTACCGATAGAGAGAAGCTGCTGGCGTTTATCGGCATCGGCGACGACCATCATATTCCCGGCACCCCCATCTCCTCAAAGATCACCCAAGATGCCATAGAGCAGAACTGTGTCATGTTCGCCGACGGTGTGGAGACCCCCTATGCCTGCTCCATCTCGCCCCAGTGCCGCCTCGGCTCCAGCCTGGTGATCCCCCTGAGGTGCGAGTCTGAAGTGATAGGCACCATCAAGCTCTATGAGCCCAAGAACAAGCTGTTTCTCAACATCAACCGTACGCTGGGCGAAGGGATCGCCAGGCTGATGAGTAACCAGATCCTCTATGGCCGCTATGAGCTGCAACAGAGCCTGCTGACTCAGGCTGAGCTCAAGCTGCTGCAGGCGCAGGTCAATCCCCATTTTCTGTTTAACGCGCTCAACACTATTGCCGCCATCATAGGCAAGGATCCCCTGATGGCGAGGCAGCTGCTGCAACACCTGTCACAGTTTTTGCGCATCAACCTCAAGCGCACCACAGGCCTGGTGACCCTCAGCGATGAGCTGGAACATATCGACGCCTACCTCACCATAGAGAAGGCAAGATTTATCGATAAGCTCAGCGTGCATATCGACATTCCAGCAACGCTGCACCAGTACCGCCTACCGGCCTTTACCCTGCAGCCCATCATAGAGAATGCGGTAAAGCATGGTACCTCACACCTGCTGGAGCCCGGGGAAATCTGGGTCAGTGGCAGAGCCGAGCAAGATTTATTAATATTGGAAGTAAAAGATAATGCAGGTCTGTATCGGGAAGAGCTCAATGCAGACACCTCAGGATTAGGTATGTCCATCGTCCATAAGCGGATCCAGAGCCTGTTTGGCCCCCACTATGGCGTTAAGATCAACTGCGAGAAGGACCGTTTTACTCAAGTCATTATTACCCTGCCGCTAAATGATGTGGCACAGACGGAACCCACAGCGTGATCACTTGCTTAATTATCGACGATGAACCCTTTGCCCGTGAAGCCCTCAACGACCAACTCAAGATCTATCCCGAGCTAGAGGTGATAGGCCAATGCAGCAACGCCATCGAGGGGATGCAGGCCATAGGCAAGCTCAAGCCGCAGCTGATCTTCGTCGATATCCAGATGCCCAAGATAAGCGGGCTCGAGATGGTGGCCATGTTGGATCCCGACAGCATGCCCAGGGTGGTGTTTGTCACCGCCTTCGATGAATACGCCATCAAGGCCTTTGACAATCATGCCTTCGACTATCTGCTCAAACCCGTGGATGAGGCACGCCTGGCCACCACCATATCCAGGGTGCGCCGGGACTTGCACCAGGTGCCACTCGATGCCGTGTTGCCAACGATGCTCGAACATGTCCCCTGTTACTGCGGTAACCGTCTCAAGGTGATCAACGTCGAAGAGGTGGAGTTTGCCTTTAGCGATCTCAGCGGCATCCATGTCACCACGGCGCAGGAGCAGGTGCACACTCATCTGACTCTCAAGGTGCTGGAAGAGAAGACGGATCTGGTGCGCTGCCACAAGCAGTATCTGGTTTCACCCCAGGCGATCAGCGAGATAGTTATCTTAGAAAACGGCGCCGAGGTCCTGACCCACTCGGGGAAGACGGTTCCCGTCTCCCGCCGCTTCCTGAAACCGATAAAACAGCTCTTCGGCTTTCACTAATACCGTTACTGGCTCGATTTTACCGCTTAATCTGCTTATTCGACCACTCACCTAAATGTCGGTTTCCTTAAATTGCCGACAGGTTACACTCTTGTTAACTTTAAATGGGAGTACTAATTATGATGTGGTTTCTAATGTGTGTCGGCCTGCTACTCGGCGGATACTTCATCTACGGTAAGTTTGTTGAGAAGGTGTTCGGTATCAATACCGCTCGCCAAACCCCCGCCTTTACCAAGACAGACGGCGTCGACTATGTGCCTATGTCAAAAGGTAAGGTTTACCTGATCCAGCTGCTGAACATTGCAGGTGTCGGCCCCATCTTCGGCCCTATCTTAGGTGCCCTCTATGGTCCCGCCGCCATGCTGTGGATCGTGATCGGTTGTATCTTCGCCGGTGCGGTGCATGACTACTTCTCTGGCATGCTGTCGGTACGCAACAATGGCCAGTCTGTGCCAAACCTTGCCGGTAAATACCTGGGCAACAGCGCCAAGCACTTCATGAACGTGTTTGCCATCATACTACTACTGCTCGTGGGCGTGGTCTTCATCTCTGCGCCTGCAGGACTGCTCGGCAAGTTAACCGGTTGGGACGTTAGCCTGTTCCTCGGCATCATCTTCACCTACTATCTGATCGCCACCATCGTGCCGGTCGACAAAATCATTGGTCGCCTCTATCCCTTCTTCGGCGCCCTACTGCTGTTCATGTCTGTGGGTCTGACCATAGCACTGATCGTCTCTAACGAGCACACATTGCTGCCAGGTTTCAGCGCCGGTGACTTCCTGTCTAACCTGAATCCTAACGACATGCCTCTCTGGCCTGCCCTGTTCATCACCATCGCCTGTGGCGCCGTATCTGGCTTCCACGCCACTCAGTCACCGCTGATGGCTCGCTGCGTCGAGAATGAATCTAACGGCCGTTTCGTGTTCTACGGTGCCATGATAGGTGAAGGTATTATCGCCCTGATCTGGTGTGCTATCGCCCTGTCATTCTTCGGCGGTGTAGAAGGCCTGAATGCCGGCATGGCAGGCAACCCTGCAAACGTTGTGTATGAAGCTTCTACCGGCCTGCTAGGCGCTGTGGGTGGATTCATGGCTATCCTGGGTGTGATTGTTCTCCCTATCACCTCTGGCGATACCGCATTCCGCTCTGCACGTCTGATCTTGTCTGAGTTCTTCAAGATGCCACAGACTGCATTGCCTAAGCGTCTGGTCCTGGCTATCCCACTGTTTGTGATTGGTGCAATTCTGACTCAGGTCGACTTCGGGGTGATCTGGCGTTACTTCGGTGTGGCTAACCAAACCACAGCCGTGATGATGCTTTGGACCGCTTCTGCCTACCTGCTGCGTCATAACAAGCTGCACTGGATCTGTACCGTACCGGCCATGTTCATGACCACAGTGGTTATTAGCTTCCTGCTGAACTCTGCCACCTTAGGTGCAGGCCTACCGATGACGGTTTCTACCATTGCCGGTGTAGTATCGACCTTGGTCATTACCGCACTCATCATAGTGAAGACTAAGGGTCGCGGCGAAGAAGAGTTACCCGAAGAAGCCTAAACACTCCAATAACATCCCCCAAAGTAAAAAACCAGTCGCAAGACTGGTTTTTTTATGTCTGTGTCGGTGTCGCTCACAACACCAATCGTTTTAGCGCTATACGCCTGAGCGATTTATCCCTTTAGCTGCTCAGGGGTAATATGCACGCTGCCGCTATCGTTGGAGAGCCACACCTCACCCTCGCTGATATTATATTGCAGGCTCATGTTGCGACTGACCATCTCGCCCATTGCCTTCACCTGCTCTTCGGGCAGGTTCCACACAGCAAGGTTCTGATAACGGCTGAGAGCCTGCTCATTTTGCTGCCACCAGATCGGCACGGCGCGGCCGCCATAGGTATAGAGCAACACCCGATCGGCGCGGCTGCTGGCCTTCCTCAGCCACTTCTCATCGCTCTGACCAAACTCAATCCACAGCTCTATCTCGTCGCTTAAGGATTTCTGCCACAGCTCGGGCTCGCCCTCGACGCACAGCCCCTTGCTAAAGGCCAGGGTGTCGCTGGCATTCAGGGCAAAGGCCAGCAGCCTGACCATCATGCGGGCATCGGTTTCGGAGGGGTGCTGTGACAGCGTGAGGGAATGATCTTGATAGTAGCCACGATCCATGTCGGCAATCTGCAGCTGCACTTTATAAACGGTTGCTTTGGGCGCCATAATGCTCAGTCGTTAAGAATAAAGCGCCTAGTTTACCCTAAATAGGCGCCCTTTGAGCAATAGATGCGTTACAGTGCGCCCGGGCGCAGGTGTTTCGCCATGGGGAAATGGGCTACCAGCTGGGCTATGGTCTCAGTTTCAGCGTAGACCATCACCCGCTCGCCCTTGTCTAACCTGGCTGATAACTCACTGAGCGGTAACATGGGCTGACGTCCGGCGTCGCGGCGCACCAACTCAGACAGACGCTCTGGCAGCACCAAGTCACTACAGAGCCAGTCGAGGCGCTGCATCATAGGCACGGCGGCCAGGGGCAGCAGATCGATTGACGTGTGGGCTTCGAGCAGCAAAAGCTCACCGCAACCCGAAAGCGTGCCGAACGCCTGTTCGAAATAGTTATCCGTGCGCTCATCGAATCTGTCGCCATTGAGGCGGAAGAACTGCTCCCAGAACAGCTTACGCTGCTCAAATTCCGGCAGGCGATGCTGCACCTCGGTGCGTTTATCGGCGATGAAATCGAACAGTTCACTTAAGGATGCCGGCAGCCAGGTCTCCAAACGTGCCCTAAGCTCGCGGGCAAACACAGGCGCGGCGCCACTAGTGCTGATGGCAACCTGTAAGCGGCCCCTGTCGACGATGGCGGGGGTGATGAAGTTACAGAGTTTGGGGGCATCGACCACATTGACCCAGAGCCCAAGCGCCTTGGCCTGCAGGGCAAACTGACGATTGAGAGGCTCGTCACTGGTGGCCATATAAAGCAGATCTATCCCTTCGAGGTCGTCGAGTTCGGCGAATCTCTGCTCCAGGGCGATCTGCCCCTGGTTAGCCATGGCCATCACGGCGTCACAGACATCCGGGGCAATCACCCGAATATGGGCCTGGGTGCGGCTCAGCAGTTCAAGTTTGCGGCTGGCGACAATGCCTGCGCCTATCATCAGGATCTTCAGCCCATCGGCCTGGGCGAAAATGGGAAAATATTGCATCGATTAAATGACTTGTCTCGACTAAGGATAAGACAAGAGTAAAGTAAGCCTCTGCGAGCGGCAAGCACTACTAGCTAAGCTGCTCGCTACGCTCGGCGCTGCAATGCCAGCAGAGCTCAAAGTTACCTTCATTCATCTCGTGGCATTTGACGCACTGCCACTTGGGACTCTCGCTGTTTAGGGTCTCAAGCTGCGCCCTGGCCGCCTCATACTGAGACTCCGCCACCCACAGCTCGACATCCTGCAAGTCGACCGGCAGCTCGCCGATCCCACCCAGCAAGGCCTCACCTCGCAGCTCGACCCCGATACCGCAGGCCTCCAACATCCCTTTCCAAGCATGGGCCTGTAACAAGTTACCACCGGCCACCAACTTACTGCGCTCTTCCATCTTTATCCCCTACAACGCTTGCTCTTTTTGGCAAATTATCAGGTGTATTGATTAATCGCTGAACATCCTAGCCTTAAAACTTACATTTTGTCGAGTCGGGATCCGGCCAAATTGGCAATAAAAAAGCCACGAAATCGTGGCTTTTTCATGACACTGGTCGGGCAGCATGTGCCTATGGCATCAATGCATCCTGATCCGCGCCCTCTTTTTCGATCTCCACAGGCATCATATGCTCGCGGTTGATCCCCAGCTTGACCGCCAGGAAACTCGCCACATAGATAGAGGAGAAGGTACCCACGAAGATACCCATCAACAAGGCTGTCGCGAAGCCGTGGATCATGGTGCCGCCCTTGAGGAACAGGGCCACAACCACCACCAGGGTCGTACCTGTGGTGATGATGGTACGGCTCATGGTTTGGGTAATAGAGTTGTTCACCACCTCTTCTGGAGTACCCTTACGCATCTTGAGGAAGTTCTCACGGATACGGTCAAACACAACGATAGTATCGTTGAGCGAGTAACCTACTACCGTCAGCACACCCGCCAGCACCGTCAGGTCAAACTCCAGCTGGAACAGCGAGAACACACCTAGCGTGATGATCACGTCGTGCGCCAATGCCGCCACCGAGCCTAGGGCCAGACGCCATTCGAAACGGAAAGAGACATAGATAAGGATACAGATCAGCGCCACCAAGACGGCTAGGCCGCCCTGCTCGGCAAGCTCTTTACCCACCTGAGGACCAACAAACTCGACACGCTTCTGGCTCACGCCTGGATCGACTTTGGCCGCGGCCTCCATCACATGCGCAACCTGTAGGTCGCTCTTCACGCCTTCCTTTACCGGCAGACGGATCAGCACGTCGCGGCTCGAACCAAAGTTCTGCACCACGGCGCCATCTGTCTCGTCTGAGGTCAGGGCTGCGCGCAGCTGATTCAGATCGACAGGGTTTTGAAACTCCATCTCAACGACGGTACCGCCGGTGAAATCCAGACCCCAGTTTATTCCATTAACTGCCAGTGAAGCCAGAGAGCCGATCACTAAGATGAGTGATAGCGCACTGATAGCCACGGCGTGACGCAGGAAGTTGATCGTGCCTTTAATTGATAAAATCTCGAACATGGTCAACGTCCCCTTAAATAGACAGTTTCTTCACGCGCTTACCGCCCCAGATAGCGTTAACTATCGAGCGAGTACCCACGATGGCGGTGAACATAGAGGTCGCGATACCTATCATCAGGGTCACGGCGAAGCCTTTCACGGCGCCGGTACCCACGGCAAACAGGATCAAGGCCGTCATAAAGGTGGTGATGTTGGCATCGGCAATGGTTGAGAACGCGTTGCCATAACCTTCATGGATCGCCTGCTGAACGCTGCGTCCGGCACGTAACTCTTCACGAATACGTTCGTAAATCAGTACGTTACCGTCAACCGCCATACCGACTGTCAATACCATACCGGCAATACCCGGTAGGGTCAGCACGGCGCCAGGGATCATAGACATGACGCCCACTACCATTACTAGGTTAGCCGTCAGCGCCAGGTTAGCGATAAGGCCAAAGCCGCGGTAGTAGACCAGCATGAAGATTAACACGACCGCCATACCCCAGATCATCGCCTGCAGACCGTTGTCGATGTTTTCCGCACCCAGGCTAGGACCAATGGTGCGTTCTTCGACAATTGAGACTGGCGCGATCAAGGCACCGGCACGTAGCAAGAGGGCAAGGCTTTGCGCTTCAGAGTGGTCAAGACCGTTAATAACGAAGTTACGGCCCAGACGCGCCTGGATGGTCGCAACCGAAATCACCTCTTCGATCTTATCCATCTTCACGCTGCCGTCAGGATTCTTGGCACCGTTATCTTTATACTCGATGAACAGGGTCGCCATCGGCTTGCCGATGTTGTCCTTGGTCACGTTGGAGAAGATAGAACCACCCTTAGAGTCCAGGTTAATAGACACCTGAGGACGGCTGTATTCATCGAAACTTGGCTGTGCGCCCTGGATATGGTCACCGGTGAGCATCACCTCTTTGTGCAGGGCCACTTTACCGCCCTCGCGGCGATCATAGATCTGCGAACCTGGTGATACGCGACCGGCTGCAATCGCCGCCGCATCGGCCTTCTCGTCTACCATGTGGAATTCGATAGACGCAGTCGCACCCAGGATATCCTTGGCGCGGGCCGTGTCTTGAACACCCGGTAGTTCGACGATGATGCGCTCCGCGCCTTGGCGCTGAACCACTGGCTCGGCAACACCCAACTCGTTTACACGATTACGCAAGGTGGTGATGTTCTGCTGCAGCGCTTCCTCTTTAACTTGCTTGAGGTAGATCTCGCTCATGTTCGCCAGCAGCATGAAATCGCTACCAGACGACGCATCGACGAACACCATCTCGTTAGTGCGGCTCTTGAGGAATCGTTCTGCCTTAGCTAAATTCTCGGCATCACGAAACTTGATCTCAATCCCTTTAGGGGTATTGCGAATACCCGCATAACGAATTTTTTCACCACGAAGATCGGTTCTGAAATCGGCAATTTTCGCTTCGGTCATCTTGCGGATCGCCTCGCTCATGTCCACTTCCATCAGGAAGTGCACACCACCACGAAGGTCCAGACCCAGCTTCATCGGGCTACCACCCATAGACTCCAGCCACTGAGGCGTAGCCGGGGCCAGGTTAAGCGCCACGATATATTTGTCGCCGAGTACCTCGGCAATTGCTTCTTTCGCCAGCAGTTGCTGGTCCGCATCGGCAACACGTACCAATAGCTGACCATTTTCCAACTCTGAACGCTTTACCGCGATGCCTTTCGCCGACAGGATGTCAGTGACTTCACTCTGAGTCGAAGCATTAACTTCCGCGCCACGTGTGGCCACGACCTGCACCGCGTGATCTTCACCAAATAAATTTGGTATTGCGTAGAAGGCACCGACGGCGATGATCAACGCCACCATCAGGTTCTTCCACATTGGGTATTTATTTAACACACCATCGCCCTCTTGGCTTAAAGTGACTTAACTTTCAACTTAAAGTGACTTAATAGACCCTTTAGGCAAAACAGCCGCTATGTAATCCTTCTTGATTGTGATTTCTGAGGTTTCGTTGATCGTCAGCAACACATAATCGTTGTCATCGCTGATCTTAGCGATCTTACCCAAGATCCCACCACTGGTGAGCACTTCATCACCCTTGCTCAACGAGCTCATCAGGTTCTTATGTTCTTTTACACGCTTAGATTGCGGACGGAAAATCATGAAGTAAAAGATCAGACCGAAAATGACCAGCATGAAAACCAGTTCCATGGTACCACCCGCACCACCTACTGGCGCATCGGCTGCGTATGCATTTGAAATGAACATATTTCTCTCTTCTTATTAGCAGTAAAATTAATCGGATAACTTAGGAACTTCGCGACCTTGACTGGTATAGAACTCCTCAACAAAGGCGTCTAATGTACCTGTCTCGATAGCGCCACGCAAACCTTCCATCAACATTTGGTAGTAACGCAAGTTGTGAATGGTGTTTAAACGTGCTCCTAAAATTTCATTACAACGATCTAAATGGTACAGATACGCCCGTGAGTAGTTCTTACAGGTGTAGCAGTCACACTTAGCATCGAGCGGTGAAGTATCATCACGATGACGCGCATTGCGGATCTTGATAACCCCTTCACTGGTAAACAGGTGGCCGTTGCGCGCGTTACGAGTCGGCATGACGCAATCGAACATATCGACACCTCTACGTACCCCCTCAACGAGATCCTCCGGTTTACCTACCCCCATCAAGTAACGCGGCTTATCGGCCG
Organism: Shewanella alkalitolerans; assembly: GCF_019457575.1. NCBI lineage: Bacteria > Pseudomonadati > Pseudomonadota > Gammaproteobacteria > Alteromonadales > Shewanellaceae > Shewanella > Shewanella alkalitolerans. Next base: position 2,689,306 of record NZ_CP080422.1, read on the forward strand.
GGATCTGTGGGCAGACATGCTCAAGAATACGATGCATATCTTCCTTTGGCTCCCCAACCGCCAAACCGCCGACGGCATAACCGTCGTATCCTATCTCTAACAAGCCTTTAAGGCTCTCATCGCGCAGGTCTTCATACACACTGCCCTGAATGATCCCGAACAAGGAGTTAGGGTTTTCCAAACGGTCAAACTCATCGCGTGAACGCTGTGCCCAACGCAGCGACATCTGCATCGATTTACGTGCCTCGTCGTGGGTCGCCGGGTATGGCGTACATTCATCGAAGATCATCACCACATCTGAGCCCAGCGAGTATTGGATCTGCATCGACTTTTCCGCGTCCATGAAGATCTTCTCACCGTTGATTGGCGAGCGGAAATGCACGCCCTCTTCGGTGATCTTACGAATGTCACCCAGGCTAAATACCTGGAATCCGCCTGAATCGGTCAGAATTGGACGCTGCCAGTTCATGAAGTCATGCAGATCGCCATGCTTGCGCATGATCTCTTCACCAGGACGTAACCAAAGGTGAAAGGTGTTCCCCAGCAGAATATCGGCGCCCGTGGCGCGCACTTCTTCTGGCGTCATCCCTTTTACCGTACCGTAGGTGCCCACTGGCATGAATGCCGGCGTCTCTACCGTACCACGTTCGAACACTAAGCGACCGCGACGCGCGCGACCATCGGTTGTATCTAATTCAAATTTCATTTTTAACCTCGCCAGAGAAACAGTCTGACTCTCTTCGTGCCATTAAAACAGACACAGCTGAACAATAGAGATAAGGGCAAACAACTCAGTATCAACCCTTATCAATAAAAATCTCTAAAAAAATACCCACCTCAAGTGTGGGTGGGTATTTTAAAGCAAAATCATCGCTTAGATCGCTTTTTTAGTCACAAACATGGCATCGCCATAGCTGAAAAAGCGGTATTTTTGCGCAATCGCGTGCTGATAGGCGTTTTTCACCTCATCGAAGCCGGCGAAGGCGCTGATCAACATGATGAGGGTCGATTCCGGCAGGTGGAAGTTAGTCACCATGGCATCGACAACCTGAAACTCATAACCTGGGTAGATAAAGATATCGGTGTCGTTGCTATAGGCCTGCAGCTCACCTTCGCTGGCCTTGGCCGCACTCTCTAATGAGCGCACCGAGGTGGTGCCCACGGCGATGACGCGATTACCGGCCGCCTTGGTGGCCTTAATACTATCGACCACATCCTGAGGCACCTCGGCCCACTCTGAGTGCATCTTATGATCTAAGATGCTGTCGACCCTAACCGGCTGGAAGGTGCCCGCGCCCACATGCAGGGTCACGAAGGCAACATTTACCCCTTTCTCTTTCAACGCGGCAAGCAGAGCATCGTCAAAGTGCAGACCCGCCGTAGGTGCAGCCACCGCGCCAGGGTTCTGGTTGTAGACTGTCTGATAGCGCTCCTTATCGGCATCCTCATCGGGACGGTCGATATAGGGCGGCAGTGGCATATGGCCAACCTCTTCGAGCACCTCGAGTATGGTGGACTCGCTATTGAGTTCAAGCTCAAACAGGGTGTCGTGACGGGCTAGCATGGTCATCTCATAGCCGCCATCTAGACAGATGATGGTGCCAGGTTTAGGTGACTTGGAGCTACGCACATGAGCCAGAATACGCTTGTCGTCCAGCATACGCTCGACCAAGATCTCCAGCTTGCCACCGGTTTGCTTCTGACCGAAGACGCGCGCCGGGATCACTCGGGTGTTGTTGAACACCATGAGATCGCCAGGGTTAACCATCTCCAGGATATCGGTAAATTGCTTGTCCGCCACCGCGCCGCTATTTCCATCGAGTGTCAATAGTCGGGACGCCGTGCGATTAGGCATGGGGTAACGGGCGATCAACTCATCGGGAAGATCGAAAGAAAAGTCGGCAACGCGCATAGTCTGTCTCTGCTTAGCATAAATCGGCCGCTAGTCTATTGGCTGATGATGATAAGATCAAGACACACAGCTTAGCTGGCCTTCTTCTCCTTGTCGGCCACGACAATATTGGCCTGTAGATCTAAGCTAGCTTTTCGGTAACTGTGCTGTTCGAAGGGGATATCGACCTCGACCCGCCGCCGTCGAGAGGAAGATTTTTTGCCTAGGCGTTTCATTAACCAGTTCCACATCATCCATGATCCTTTAAACCGATAATTAATATGAGGAGTCATAGGTGCACATCCTGTCGATCCCAATACCTAAGCGAGCAGTCGGTTAAAGATAACGTCGCGTAGAATAAAGGTTTCATCGCACCTTCTGGCATGATAACGTGAAAAGCGTGATTTAACAAAGCAATTAACTTTATCTAATGAACTTTTTGGCTCATCTGCACCTGGCAGATAACAGTAAAACCGATCTTGCCGCCAACCTTGCCGGTGATTTTGCCAAGGGCAATATCGCCGACCATCCCAAGGCCCTGCAACAGGGGATCTGGCTGCACAGGCAGATAGACTCGCTTACCGATAGCCATGAACTCACCAAGGAGCTCAAGGCGGCCTTCCCAAAGACGCTGCAACGCGCCGCGCCGATACTGATCGATCTGGCCTTCGACCATATGCTGGCCAAATATTGGGAAGAGTATCACCACCTGCCACTGCCCGACTTTGCCCAGCAGGCTTACCTAGCGCTCAGTAGCGCCGAGCAGCTGCCGGTTAATCTGAGCGATCTCATCATACGCATGCGCCAGGAAAACTGGCTAATCGCCTATGAGAGCCGTGAAGGGCTGAATCAGACCATCAAGGCAGTAAGCAAAAGGGTTTCTAAGCCGGAAATTTTCGATGGCGCCATCGACACGGTTAAGCGGATGGATACCGAGATAGAGATAGCCTTTCGCACCTTCTATCCTCAGTTGATGGCCTACAGCCGCATCTGGACCCGCCAGACGCCGCCCGAGTTTCTTTAGCGGGTGAATAGCTAAACCTAAGGGTTCAATTCTGTGTCGTCGACCTTCAAAAGCTTGGTAAGCAAGCTAAAGCCGTTCGTTAAGCCTAAGCGCAAGCGGTATCGCTATCTCAGAGATGCGGCGTTAATGGTGCTGGTTGCCTTTGCCCTGCTCAGCTATCAGCAGCGCAACATGATCTCAGGCGAGGCGCCGCCCCTGCGCGGCATCACCACCCAAGGTCAGCCCATTGCACTTGAGCGGGGGCAAGTTACTCTGGTCTATTTCTGGGGCACCTGGTGCCCGGTCTGCCGCGTCACCTCGCCCATGGTCAATAGAGTGGCCGAGCAGCACAAGGTGATCAGCATAGCCGTTGCCTCGGGCACGGATGGTGAGATCAACCAATTCATGGCTGAGCACGGCTATCAGTTTGACGTCATCGGTGATGAGGAGATGCTGCACCAGGCCTGGGGCGCAAGCGTTTTCCCCGCCATCTACATCGTCGACAAGCAAGGGCAAATTCGTTTTAAGACCTCTGGTGCCACCAGCAGCTGGGGCATGAGACTCAGGCTGTTGCTCGCGGCCTGGTGAGCTATCGCTTTAATTGACATAGACGCTATCGTTAGCCTCCTTGAGCGACAGCAGGCCGCTAATGCGGCAACACAGCTAATCTAGACCAGCTGATATTTCTCCAGGCGATAGAGAAAGGCCTTATAGCTCAGGCCTAAACACTTGGCGGCCTTGGTGCGATTGCCTTCGAAACGGTCCAGGGCTTGGCGCAGGCAATCCTTCTCGAAACTCTCCCACTCGATACCCGCCTCGGGTAAGACAAAACGCCTGGTATCCAGCGGCTGCGGCGCGGCGCCGAGTTCCTGCACCATCTCCTCTTCATCGCCGAGTAACACGAAACGTTCGATGCGATTCGCCAGCTCGCGCACGTTACCCGGCCAGCTATGGTCCAGCAGCGACTTTAAGGTATCCCGGCTTAGCTTGGGCACCTCCATGCCATATTGATTGGCGTGGAGTTTAAGAAAGTGCTCCACCAGTCGGCCGATATCCTCGGGTCGCTCCCTAAGCGCCGGCATATGGATAGGCACCACGTTGAGGCGGTAATAGAGATCCTCGCGAAAACGCCCCTCAGCCACCTCCTGCTGCAGGTCCCTATGGGTCGCGGCGATCACCCTGACATCCAGCTTTATCTCGCTGTTCTGCCCGAGGCGGGATATTACGCCCTCCTGCAAGAAACGCAGCAGCTTGGTCTGTTGCAGCAGGGGCAGCTCGCCTATCTCGTCGAGAAAGACGGTGCCGCCATCGGCCGCCTCTAGCTTACCTATCTTCTGGGTATTGGCCCCCGTGTAGGCCCCCTTCTCGGCGCCGAACAGTTCAGCCTCGGCCAAAGACTCGGGGATCGCGCCGCAGTTGATGGCGATGAAGGGCTTATGGCTACGCGCCGACAGCTGGTAAAGCGCCCTCGCCGCCAGCTCCTTGCCCGTGCCACTCTCGCCGCCGATCAGCACGGTTGCATCTGTGGCGCTCACCCGCTGCACCCTCTGATACACCTTCTGCATCAGGGCAGAGCGCCCCACCAGCCCCACCAGCTCCTGCTGCTGAGACAGCTCGGAAGAGAGGCGGCGGTTCTGCCGCTTCAGCGCAATAGATTTGGCCACCTTCTCTATGGCCAACAGGAGGCTCTGGCGCTGATAGGGCTTGGCCAGATAGTCGTCTGCCCCCGCCTGCATGGCGTCTACCGCATGGGTGATGGTGCCGTAGGCGGTGGCGATGATGAAGCCCATGTCCGGATGTTCGCGCCGCACATAGTTAAGCAGATCCATGCCGGTTAACTGCCCCAGCTTCCAGTCGGAAAACACCAGATCCGGCGCCGATGCCTTTATCATCACGATCGCCTGTTCGACGCTGTCGGCGCTCTCCACCAAATACTGGTTGGCCGTCAACATCTGCACGATCAATGCTCTCTGATCCGGCTCATCCTCTACCACCAAAATATGCAACTTAGGCTGCTCCATCATACTTCCTCTGTCTGGGGCTTATCTTCTTGCTGTGTTTTATTACTATCGGGCTTGGCGAAATAGAGGGTCACCAGAGTGCCGCCGCCGGGATTATCAGCAAAGGTGATGCGCCCACCGTAGTGCCCTTGAATCAAACGCTCGGCGATATAGATCCCCATGCCGGTACCCTCCGCCTTGGTGGTCACGTGGGGCTGGGCCAGCTTATCACGCACCTCAGGGCTGATCCCCTTGCCGGTATCGGCCACCACTAAGGTATAACTCTCATCATCCTCCGCCAGGGTCAGGTCGATACGGCCTGTGTCCGGGGTGGCCTCCACCGCGTTGATCATCACGGCATGCAAGATGCTGCGGATCTCCGACTCGGCGCCCTGCACCTGGATCCCTTGATCCTCACAGTGAAAGGCGATGCTGGGCTTGCTGCCGTTGATCGACAGTTCCAGTAAGATATCCTGCACTGTGGCTGCCAATGGCACCCAAGACTGGCGATTCACCTGAGTGCTCGACAACGTCAGCAGAGATTGAATGCTCTTATCCATCATGGCGATCTTCTGCTGCATCTGGCTAAGCAGCTTGTTTGCATCCTCTATCGATTCTGACTGAGCGACCGCCTCAGACAAGAGCCCCAGGGTGTGCAGCGGATTACGCAGGCTATGGGCGATCCCACGAGTCACTTCACCCAATTCGGCAAGCTGTTTCTGTTGCGCCATCTGCTTCTTCTGCTCGCTTAGGGAGGCGAGCTGACTGCTCATCTTATTAAAGCCGTTGAGGATACTCTTTAACTCTTTGACCCCACGCTCATCCACCTGATAACCAAGCTCCCCCTGTCCCAACTTCTTATGGCCCTTCGCCAGGGCCGATAACGGCGCGCTGATCACATGGCTGAGCATATAGACCAATAAGAGGCCAGCCAGTGAGCTCATCAGAATCGCCCCTATCATGGACTCGCTGAAACGCTCCAGTTGCTCGTTGGTCTCCTGATTAGGCAAGTTGATATCATGGGCAAATTCCACCGCAACCTTACCCTTCTCCGGCGTAGTGGGCGAGATAGGCGCGTCTATGATGGCCACGTTACCCTTGTCGAGCCAGCTGTTGGTGTCTATCTCTATCTGACTCACGGCGTCATGCAGGCGCCGGCGATACTCATCGGCAGCCTCGCGCTTGGCCTCGGCAATACTGGCTCTCTGACGCTGCTTAAGCTCCTTCTCGTAGGACATCATGGCGTTGAGATGATCCCTAAGCTCCTGCTGCTTGGCCGCCAGCTTGGCGCGAAAGAAGGCTTTTTGCTCGGCGGAGGCATTATCCGTCTCCATCTCCATGCGCACCACCTCTTCGCTGAGCTGGGCAATCGCCTGGGAGACAGATTCGATATCCTGCTCAAACTCCTGCCTGAGCGCCTCGGCATCTTGAAGCGACTCCTGCAGGGCCTGCTCATCGAACTGCACCACAAACTCTTGTTCTGTGCCGACGTTGTCGATCAGCACCTTCACCAGGTTTTGCGACAGATCCCGCGAGCGCTCACTGAGCTCGCTCTGCAACTGCGCCTTATAGAAATGGGACACCAGCAGCTGGCTGCCTCCCAATATCAGGATGAGCGCGCCAAATAGCACAAACAGATAACCTTTAATCGACATAGAGCCCTCTAGTTTCAATAACAATGCCACGCCGGCGCTTGAGAAGATTAGTAATAGAGCGCCCGCCTCTCAGGTTATACAAAAACAGTACCAAGATAAAACCCCTTGTGGATCACCCGATTAGCCACCGGGGGTCTCTAGCCATGCCCAGACTAAGCCATGCATTTCCCCAAATCGGGAAATCCATGTCCTATATGGGGGTGAATCGCCAGGGGCGACAGAACTGATTTTTCAACCCGAGCCTCACCAATGCCCATCCAGACTGGATTTCGCTAATTTGGCACGCCTCTAGCAGTACATAGGGAAATCATTCATCACGAATTCATCACTACGGAAGGAAACACCATGAAACTCAGTAAACTCACTTCGTTTATCGCCTGCTCTGCACTACTGTCATTTACCCTGGCGGCAGCACCTACCAACGTGCGTCAAATCGATTTTAATGACAATCAACTCAAGGCCAACTTGATTCAAGATGGCGACAAGGGCACTAAGTTTACCCTGGACCTCCAGGGTAAACAGCACCACTACAGCTTCAGCAATGATGAGATAAAAGATGAGAAGCTCATTAGGCAGAAGCTCGCTAAGCTGCCTAAAGAGACCCAAGATAAGATGGTCCGCCTGCTCAAGCAGATCGACGGTGACGAGTCTCACTACCATTACCTGCGCCACAGCGAACTATCTGAAGCCGATCAGGCCAGAATGGACGCGCTCACCAAGAAGATGGCCAAGAAAGAGGCCGAACTAGCCAAGCACATCGCCAAGATAGAAGTTAAAGTTGCGGCTAAAAGTGCTGAAATGGAGGCCAAAAGAGCCGAAATGGAACGTAAAGCCGCTGAGCTTGAGGCTAAGGCCCGTGAATTCGAGGTGATTATAGATACGCAAGATGGCGAGTTTAATAAAAACATAGAGCTGTTATCGGACGATATCGCCGAGATCGCCACCGAGATAGCCGAGATCGAAATGAAATACCACGGTGACGGTGAGCGAGAGTTTGTGGTGATAAGAGGCGATGACGAAGCCGATGTGGAGCAGCTGATCCAGCTTATCGAAACCGGTAAGCTGAGCGATGACCAAAGGCGCAAACTTCAACAGGCGCTAAACAATGATGATCGCAAATAAATGAAATTGTGAACAATGCGATAGAATGCGCCGCTGCCCCAAGGTAATCTGCCACCAAGATGTTTACTCTCACTCCGACAACTTGAGGCAATTATCATGTGGTGGCGCATTCTCATCATCTTTCTCGCTTTTGCACTGCTCGGTGCTCACTTTATGCGCTTCGGCCAGACGCTGATCAGCGCGGCCTTCATCGCGGCACCACTGCTGCTATTCATTCGCCACGTAGCAATCACCCGTACCCTACAGTTGGTGCTTATCTTAAGCGCCATCTTCGTCTGGGGCCTGAGCGGCCTGGATTATGTGCAGATGCGCATCTCCATGGACGCCCCCTGGCTAAGACTCGCCATCATAATGTCGGCGGTGACCCTGTTTACCCTGCTGGCATCATTCTGCTGCCAAGGCGTGCAGCGCCTGAGACAAGCTAGACGTTAGACTCTCATTTAATAGTTATGCGCTAATAAGTCATGCACTAACGAGTCATTCGCTAACTTGTCTTTCGCAAAAAAGTTAGACCACGCAAGATACCTGGCCGACCGCCATCCCTTGATTCAGGCGCTTGGCCAGCATTCGCCGCGCCAAACTATCCACCAGCACGTTGAGTAAAGCGGTCACGATAAGCAGATAGAAGGCGTTGTTGTAACGTATCTCGCTAAAGGCGCTATCGATATAGAAGCCTAGCGTCATCACCCCGAGCACGCCAAAGATGGCAGTCTCCCGCAGTATCACCTCGAACCGATAGAAGAGTAGCGACATCAGGTTGGGATAGATGCGCGGCAACACCTCATAACCATAGTGGTCGCTGCGGCGCTGGTACAGGGCGCTGGGGTTGACCAGGCTGTCCTGGCGCGTCAGCAGATAGGCGATCAGGGCGCCGTTGTGCAGCCCAAGAGCCAAGATGGCGGGTAACATGGAGGGGCCACAGAGCATCATGAAGATGAAGGCCAGAATATACTCAGGCATGGAGCGCATGATCAGTAGCAGAAGCTGCCCTATGGGCATAGAAAACTTGCCGCGGCTATGCATGCTGACAAAACGATGGCCAAGCAGTGCCAGCAGATGGGTTAGCCCCAGCGCACTGACCGCCAGCACTAAGGTGGCGCCCACGCCGGGTAAGGCCTGCTCCAGTGTCAGGCGCTGCCACCAGCTGGCAAATCGTGAAAGTCCCTGTGCAAACTCTTGCTGCCCATAGATCACCTCGCGGATCCCAGGAGGCAGAATATCTACCGTTAAGAACTGCCAAACCAGCTGCAGATCCACGCTGGTCAGCTTAGGCAGGGTAAACAGCGCCGCCAACAGATAGAGCGGCAATAGACGCCTGCGTGACCAGAGCGGGATAGTGCCAATCAGGACCACGAAGAGAATGAGCAGCGCCGCCCCCTCATGATACTTACCCTGACGAAAGGCGGTCTCTAAGTAGAAACCCAGGGTCGGCATGCCGATGAAGCCCAGTACGGCGCTGCTGCGCAAGGCACACTCGAACCGGTAGCGCACATAGGCCAGCATCAAAGGCAGCACATGACCAAGCTTTCCGTAGAAGTAAGCGCTCAGCCTGTCGCAACCGAAAGGCAAGGTTTCATTGGTGCTAATGGGTGCCTGCTGCAGTATGTCATGAAATACCCTGGCGAAGGTGGCGCCATAGGGTAAGGCGATCGCCAGCACACCCGTCACCGGCGACAGGCCAAAGACTTGCAGAAAGAGCAGCGCCCAGAAGATCTCATGGATCCCCCGCACCATGGCGCAGATCCCAGCTATCCAGGGCGAGCGATAAACCAATGCCAAGGGGGAGCCGAGCAGCAGGCCGAAACTCACCCCAAGCAGGGCAAAGCTCACCGTCTGCCACAGGGCATTGACCAGCGACTCGGTGGCGAAGAAATCTGGCGTCAGCAGCCCCTGCCCCATGCGCAGCAGTTCACCCCAGGGATCCAGACTGATGATCTCAATATCGACAAACAGCAGACTGATCGCCACCAGCAGCCAGAGGCCCAATGTCAACCGCTGCCAGGGCCCGACAAACTTAAACATCTGATCTAAACATCGAATGTGAACATCTAATTTTAAACATCTAATTTTACAAACCCTAGCTCGCCGCCATCTGGTTATCGAAGAAGCAGGCCAGCTGCTCACCATCGAGTTGACTCGTCGGCTTATCGAGCACCAACTTGCCCTCGCTAAGGCCTATGATGCGATCGAAGTGACTCAGCGCTAAGTCGCTGTCATGCAGCACCATGATCACGGTTTCGTGACGAGCCTTGACCAGACTCAGCAGGCGCTGGGCCATCACGGGATCCAGGGCCGAAAACGACTCGTCGCCGATGAAACTAGGTTTTTGCTGATAGAGCGCCCGCGCCAGGGCAACCCGTTGGCGCTGGCCGCCAGAGAGCGAAGAGACAGGCTTCTGCAGCGGCGCCTCAAGGTACAGCTCAGCGCACAGCAAGGCCACCTCTTCACGCCTTGCTGCCAATGGCCAGGCGAGATTTAACAGGTTATAGGCAAAGGAGTGCCTGGCCAGCGCGCCCATATAGACGTTATGGAATACGCTCAGGGCATCGACCAAACCTTGGGATTGACTGCATAGGGCGGCGTCTTGCTTAAGCTGCTCGTAAATATAACTCAGCAGCGTCGACTTACCCGCCCCAGAGGGACCGACTATGGCTAAAGACTCTCCCCGTTTAATCGACAAGTCGAGATCGTCGATGACCCGAGTCTCACGATAACTCAGGGAGAGTGATTCTATTTGGAGCACTGAATTAATCTAGCAGGCCGATCGCCGTGGCCACAGATTCGATAGGCTCGTAATCTGCGTTGTCTGCCTCAACAAACGACTGACGTGGGAAGCTGGCTAGCAGATCCGGATCTTTCATCTCCAGTAGCGCCTTGGTCAGCTTCTCGGTAAAGCCTGCACCGAAACGTTGATCGGCATCGGCACGTACCGTCCACTGATAGTCTGGATAGGCAGGGGTTTCCCAGATCACCTTCACCTTGCTGGTATCGACTGTGCCATTGGCCACCGCCGTTTCCCATACCTTGTAGTTTACCGCGCCTACCTGATAAGCACCGGCCTCGACTTGGGCGATGGTGCGACTATGGTCGCCAGAGAAACCGATACGGGTAAAGATATCTTTCACCTGCTTGCCCATGTTGCGCTCGATGTAAAATTGCGGCATCAGGCGGCCAGAGGTCGACCCTTTCGAACCGAAGGTAAAGGTATAACCGTTCAGGTTAGGGAAGTTGGTCGACTGCTCGAGCGGAGTCGAGGCATTGGCGATGAAGAAGCTCTTAAAGTATTGATCTTCATAACCCTGGGCAATCGCTTGTGATCCAGGCACCAGACGTCTCGCCTGCACGCCAGAGAGACCACCAAACCAGGCCAGCTGCACCTGATTGTTACGAAACGCGGTAACGGCTGCCGAGTAAGATTTGACCGGTACATAGTTAACCTTAACGCCCAGTTCAGTCTCCAGGTACTTTGCTACCTTGTTAAAACGCGTCTTTAGCTGACTCTCGTTTTCATCAGGGATGGCGGTAAAGGTAAAGGTTTCGGCTAACGTCGCCGGCACAAACAAACAGGTAAAGATTAAGGGTAGAATTTTAGCGAAGGACATATCTAGGCCTAAACGAGTAAGAAATTTACCGGATTCTAACCATTTGACAGGCAAATTAACAGGCGGAACATGACCTTATTGCTCACAAAAATCTAACAACTAAACTTTGTTTGAAGATGAGTCAGTCCCTGTTAAGCTAACCTATTATAAATTAATGTTTTATAAAACGTCCTACGCTTGGCGAACAATTGCCCCAACGGGTCACCGAGCGAGCACTTAAATAAACATAGGCAAAGTATATGAGAATTTTGGTCGTTGAAGATGATCCCCTACTGTCCCACCACCTCAAGGTACAACTGAGCGAGTTAGGCAACCAGGTTCAAGTCGCCCAGACCGCCAAAGAAGGCTTCTATCAAGCGACTAACTATCCCATAGACATTGCCATCATAGACCTTGGGCTGCCGGATCAAGACGGTATCTCGCTGATCCAGTCTCTGCGCAAGGCCGAACTCAAGGCGCCAATTCTTATCCTCACCGCCCGGGTCAACTGGCAGGATAAGGTCGAGGGGCTCAACGCCGGCGCCGACGACTATCTGGTGAAACCCTTCCAAAAAGAGGAGCTGGTCGCCAGACTCGACGCCCTGGTGCGTCGCAGTGCGGGCTTCGTCAAACCGCAGATCACCAGCGGACCACTGGAGCTGGACTTGGCCGCCAAACAGGTCACGCTGGATCAGAGCCCCATGGAGGTGACCGCGTTTGAATATCAGATCCTCGAATACCTAATGCGCCACTGTCACGAGGTGGTGGCCAAACAGCGACTGCTGGATGTGATCTATGGCGATAAGGAAGGCGATCCCAACACCATTGAAGTAATGGTCAGCCGTCTGCGCAAGAAACTGACCAAGGGCGGACTGGAAAACCCCATCGCCACCATTCGCGGTCAGGGCTACAAGTTTAATCTGCCATGCAAATAAGGTTTAAACCCAAACAGCGTCTGCTCACGCGGATGTTTCTCACCTCGCTCTCCATCATCGCCTTGGTAGGCTTCGGCCTCGCCTGGCTGGTCAACCTATTGTACGCCCAGAATAGCTACAACGAAGAGACCGCCGAGCTTATCGCCGAGATCCCCAAGGTGGCCGCCGAGCTGAGAGAGCACGACCTGATCCCCGAGACCTCAGAATGGCTCGACGAGAACAACACCCCGGAAAAATATATCATCGCCAGCTGCAACGAGGAGTTTAAGCAGGTATGGACCTCCTCTCTGGCCGTAGATCGTGGTCTGTTCGACACCTGTGAGCGCTTCAACGAGATACGCTTCGACTCGCCACCCTACTACCTCAATCTCGCCGACAGTAAAAACTACTTCGTCTACCTGCTCTCGGTGGAGATCGCCAAGCAAAAATACAACCTGCTGGTGATGAAAGACGCTCAGAAGCTGGAGCAGGAATTCGACAAGTTCAGTCGCCGCACCTACTGGCGCCTCGGCATGATCTTGGCCCTGGCCTTAGTGCTATTGATCAGTGCTGGCTACTGGGGAATGCGTCCATTGGTGCGTATGCGGAACGAGCTGCACCAGGTCAGCAGCGGCAAGGCCAAGGCGCTCTCCGAGGATTACCCTGTGGAGCTCGAAGGGGTCACCCAGGCGCTCAACCAGCTGCTGGTACAATCCAGCGCCCAGCAGGAGCGCTACCAGAACGCGATGAACGATCTCGCCCACAGCCTGAAGACGCGTCTGGCGGCGGTGCACGCCATCACGGACGATCAGACCCTGAGCAAGTCGAGTGCCAGCGAGAAGATCATGGAACAAGTCAGTCAGATGGATCAGTTGGTCAAGTATCAGCTCAAGCGTGCCATGCTCGGCCGTAAGGGCCTCAAGCAGGAGCAGACCCTGGTTGCGCCGCTGATCGACCAGCTGTCGCAGATGCTGTTTAAGGTCTACCGTGACAAGCAGATCCAATTTAGCGCCGATATCCCGGATGATCAGGTGTTCCCCGGCGACAAAGGCGATCTGATGGAGCTGTGCGGCAATCTGATGGAGAACGCCTTCAAACTCTGTATCAGCAAGGTCGCGGTCACCGCCCGTTACGGCGAGAACAGCGAGTTTATCTTGATCGTGGAAGATGACGGCCCGGGGGTTCCCGAGGCCATTCGTCAACGTATCATAGAGCGCGGCGTGCGCGCCGACACTCAGAAGGCCGGCCAAGGCATAGGGCTAGCCGTCTGTAACGAAATCGTCTCCAGTTACAACGGCAGCCTCAGCATAGATACCTCATCCCTCGAGGGAGCGAGGTTCACCATCAAGATCCCGCTTTAACCCACAGGGGCGTATAGCTTCTCGGCGCGGTTAAACATCACCCAGGAGGTGGCGATATACTTATCGCCACTGATGGGCATATTGCCCCTGTGACTGTGAGTGAAGCCTGCCGGCGCAATCACCATAGTGCCCTTCTTCGGCTTAATCTTACGCTGCTGATAGAAGAACTCGGTTTCACCGCCCTCTTCCACATCGTTCAGATAAAACATATAGAGCACGACCCTGTGCAGCGCCTCGTTGTGTCCCATCTGCGGAAACTGCTCCGAGTGCCAATGGGGGTAGCCCCCCTTACCCTGCTGATAATGCTGAATATTGATGGTGCCGCTGCGATACAGGTACTGCACCAAAGGCTGCACCCTGTGCCTTCCCAGGGTATCGAAATTGTCCGGGGTCAGGGTCTGTGGCTTACCCTGTTCGTCCGCCAGAGTGACCGCCACCGCCCCCATCAACCCCAGGGCATATTTTTCAAAATATTGCGCGCTGTGTTTTAGCGTATAATTAAGGAGTTCGTTTCTCAGTGGCAGTAACTCCTGAAAGTTATCCATGGTTATGTCACGGCTAATTTTCTTTTCCAGGTCAACACCATGACCCGTAATACCATCAATGACACCAGGATGTGTGTTGACGGTCTCGATGAGACGATCGCACAGTTCATCTGGAATGGCATTGGGGTAGACTTCGATGAAATCCATGTACAACTCGCTAAATTAGACAAATTTGTGATGCAACTATGCTGACACATAGCTTAAGTAATTGTAAAGCCAGCTGGTTCAGATAAAATAACGCGCAACTTAAGGCAAACGTAAAGACACATGAGCAGAAGCTGTAAGGTAAACACAAACCAACTACAAGTGGGCAATTTTGTTAGATTACCTGTCTCCTGGAAAGACCATCCCTTTCTATTTAATTCCTTTAGACTCAAGCAAGAAGCTCAGATCGAACTAATCAAAAAACTCGGTATCGAGTATGTGTTTGTCGACCTGGATAAGAGCTCAACGCCGCCGCTGGGCAAAGAAGATGCCTACGATGCCCCAAGCTTTAGAGATGACGGCGACCTGACCAAACTCAGTCAGCAGATGAATCAAAACAAGCAGGAGCGTATCGAGCACCTCAAGAAACTCAAGCGCGATCTCAAAAAAACCGAGCAGGAGTTTGACCGCTCAGTTGCCATGATGCGCAACCTGATCGCCAAGCTGAGAAATCGCCCGCTTAACGCCATTTCCGACGCCAAGGAGCTGATCAACAGCATCACCGAAGAGCTCCTCAACTCCGACAACCTGGTGCTGCACCTGATGAGCGACGCCAAAGACAGCGACGGGATCTACTATCACTCCCTCAACGTGGCGGTGCTCTCTATGATGATCGCCAAGGAGCTGGACTGGCCAAGAGAGGATATCGAGGCCGTCGGCATGGGCGCCCTGTTCCATGATACGGGCAAACTCAAGATCCCGCCTCAGCTGCTTCGCAAGAAGACGCCGCTCACCCAGCCCGAGCTTAACTTCATCCGACAACACCCCGCCATGGGGATAGAACTGTTGAAGCTGGCCAATAACTTCCCCGAAGATGCGGCGCCAATCGTCAGAGACCATCATGAGTTTCTCGATGGCAGCGGCTATCCCAGAGGCTTGAAGGCGGAACAGATCAGCCTGCCAACCCAGCTGGTCGCCGCGGTCAACCTCTACGATCAGCTCTGTCACCCAGAAGGGCAAGTTAAGGCACGAACCCCCTATGCGGCACTCGGCTACCTGTATAAGAACTACAAGGAGCGGCTAAATCAGGAGGCAATTGGTAAGCTCATCAAGATGCTTGGCGTCTATCCGCCAGGCAGTGTGGTGGAACTTTCCAGCGGACAATATGCCATGGTGATGGCGGTGAATCTCGAGAAGATCCTCTTCCCAAGGATCTTGGTATACGATGCGCTCGTGCCGAAAGAGCAGGCGCCTATCGTGGATCTGGAGAGCGAAGGCCTAACTATCGTCAGGTGTATCGCCCCCTCGGCCCTGCCGGAAAAGATCTTCAAATACCTGAGTCCCAGAGAGCGGGTCAGCTATTTCTTCGGTGGCGATAAGAAGGCGTAACGCACGCCTGACTGTCTTTCTCCGCAGGCCAGACTAAAATTAGAGTACTGGCCTTGCATTATGGCGTTTATGCGCTAAGGGGAAAGAGTATGGTAGAGCTACCCGATTTCGACAGCCTGAAATGGCTGGCGCAGCATGCGCCGCAGCAACTGGCCACCCTGCAGAAAAATCTCAACAAGGCCTTGATCAGCGAGGCCCATGCCAACAACCGCGCCCAACTGGAAACCATTCGTCATCATCTTGAGTTCAAGCTGTCGCGCTGCAGCACGCCTTACGCCCGCTGCTATATGGCGCTGCGGCTGATGAATGACAAGTTCATCACCTTAAATCAGGTGATCAATCAGCCCGACCTTTACACAGATAACAGAGCTAAGGTGCTCTGTTATCCAGGTAAATAACTCACGCCGTTAAAATGTGCGTTTGGCTGCCGGCCAAAGCTTTAAGCCAGGCCGGTACCAAGCTCAGGCTGATATCAGAGCCAGCCTTTACGCTTGAAGAAGAAATAGGTCGAGGCCGCACTGCCAATCATCATCATGATCGCCATAGGATAACCCCACTGCCACTCAAGCTCAGGCATGTTGGCGAAGTTCATCCCGTAGGCGCTGGCAATCACGGTCGGAGGCAGGAAGATCACCGCCGCAACCGAGAAGATCTTGATGATCTTGTTTTGTTGTAGCCCACTGAAACCCATGGCCGCATCGAGCAGGAAGTTCAACTTATCGAAGATGAACTGACTGTGGGGCATCAGAGATTCGATATCCGACAACATCTCCCGCAGATCTTTCAGGTCTTCCTCGGTCAGCTTGCCGCGATAATAACGCTGCATGTAACGCAGGGAGCGCTGGGTATCGAGCAAACTCAGGCGGATCTTACCGTTGGAGTCTTCCTGCAAGGTGATCAGCTTAAACACATCGTCGAGTTCACTGCTCTCAAACACCTGCTCACCCACACTATCGAGCACAGAATAAACATCTTCGATAAGATCCGAGAGGTAATCCACCTTAAGATTGAACAGCTCCAGGAAGAGTGCCTGTGGCGTCTGTACCTCTAAGCGGCCTAATCGCAGATAGTTACGCAGTAAGCGGATCAGCCCCACATCATCTTCCCTCATGGTCACCAGAAACTGTGGACGCAGGTTAAAGGAGACGTTCACCCCTTTAACATCCTGCCCCACACGCTGGGGGAACAATGAGTTGATGTGTAGACCATCCTTGTTTTGATAGAAACGCGCCGAGGCCTCAATTTCGTTAATATCTTCCTCGTCCGGTAGCTCCTCTACCGAATAGCCCCTCAGCCATTCACGTTCGTCATCTTCAGGTTTGTAGAGATCCAGCCATAAGGTACCCTCGGGAACACTGTCTCGAATATTCAACTCGACAATGGATAACTTATTCGCTTGAAAGACATAAGCCGTGATCATAGGACCTCCTGAAAAAGACACTTAGATGAAAACGCACCACATCCAAGCGCAGGGTATAATTTGGCGTTATTCTACCGAATAACGCGCCATTGAACAGCCTAATCGACTGCTAATGAAGGGAATATAACCAAAATAAAAATGAAGCGGTGTTAAAAACCAGCCTACCTCATATTCGGCGGGGTATCGGCTATCACTATTCGCTCTTGGGTCGACAAGCGTACCTTAAGGCCATCGACTGTGGTGAAGGCATCGCTCTGTAACTCGCGTTTACGTACCTGGTAGACCTCTTTCGAGGCAGACGCCGGCGAGATAATGGTGACATACACCAGCTGATTGCCCTCTTGCCAGGACCAATACCAGTAGCCACCACTCCCCAGCAGTGCCAGGGCGGCGATACCAAAGGCAAAGTATTTAAACACGATTCGCTGACCCAATTGACTTGCCGTCGGTTGGCTGGACACCTTAGGCTTTCGAAGATAGGCGATCGCCGCGGCAATCACTAACAGAGTCACTAAAATTTTAGTTAACACGCTAAGCTCCTGGAATTAATCCACACCATTATAGAGTCTTAGCAAGCAAATTACTGTAACCCATCCCCCAGGATGCTCAAAAAGCCCAATGGCCGCTTGTAAAGTTGTCCAACTAGGCCACGAGGTGCTATAACACAGATAAATTATTCTTTTCCCGGTTTACCATGAAATCTTTAATCCATTGCCTATTCTTGATCCCACTCTTTTTTGTACAAGCGCACGCCGAAGTCACCATCACACTGCCAGATAGCGCAGAACCATTGCTGCTTAACGGTAAGGATATCACTAGCCATCAGCTGATCTCGCAAAATGGCCCGCAGCAGCTGGTCTTTAATGCCCGCGCCAGCTACCGCGAATTTGGCCAACAGAAGCGCTTCGTCTCAGAGACCCTTATCGTCACCTTCTCTGGCGATAACAATCACTATCGCGTCGCCATCCCTAAGATCAACTCACCGAAATCGGCGGAGAAATTTAACGACGCCCCCCAAATTAGCCTCACAGATACCCAAGGCAAGAATGTCGCTTACAAGATGGATAAGTTGCTAAAGGATGGAATTCAGATAGGCCGCGATTACAGCGAAGAGATAAAGGCCTACAACATGGGCCAAGGCGTTGCGGCCATAGCAATCAATCAAGCAGTCCAAGTAGCGCCTACTAGCACCTCAAACAGTGCCTCAAGCAGCGCGTCAAGCGGCGCAGCAAGCCCTGCAGCAGCCTCAACGGCCTTGGCTGCGCAGCATACCACTGCGCCACAAGGCGCTCAGCCGGCTGGCCAGGCAACGAGTCAACCAAGCACTCAGCCTGTAACTCAAACAGGCACGCCACGCCGCGATCAGATCAATGTCGGCCAGATGCTAGATTTCTGGTACGAACAGGCTGATGAAGCCACCAGAGAAGCCTTTAAAAAGCGTATAGGACTCATCGAACAGGCTCAGCGAGACGGGCACTAAGCCAGCCGTGCTGACTACTCAAGGTATCGATAGGCGGCATTACTTTCAGTGAAATAGCTTTCAGTGAAACAGCTTTCAGTGAAACAGCTTTCAGTGAAACAGCTTTAAGTGAAATAGCTTAAGCCAGCATAACGTTATGCGGCACGCTTCACGGTGGAAAGGCTATCCTGTTTCAGGAACTTAAACCCCGCCAGCCGCCCGAGGCGGTAATCCCTATCAAGCTCTGCCGTCGAACTGCCGAGTAACTTGCTCGCCAGTGCGCGGCGGGGAAATAGCTGAATGATCTCCACGCCCTCAGGTGGATTGTCGATAAAGGAAAGTGAGCGCTTATATTCGGCTTCATGGTGCAGGTAATACTCAATCGCCCTCGGGCAGCGATTCGAGCTGCAGATCCAAGACTTGAGACGATTCACCCAAGGGGTATAAGCCTGGTATTCCTCGGGCATGGTACGGATCACCACTATCTTAGTCGCCCCGCGCCGATAGGCCTCCTCCACCGGCAACGGCGCCGACAGGCCGCCATCGACATAAAAGCTGTCCTCTAAAGGCACCCCTTGGCGATAGAGAAACGGCAGCGCGCTCGACGCCTTGAGTAACTCAAGCCAGTTCTGCTTATTGGGCTGACGAAATATCGCCTGATAGTTAGAGCCATTGGTCATGCTAAAAAGCAGCCGGCGATGGCTCAATGCCCGCATCCCGGCAGACAGATCCAAGCCTAACGACTCGCCTTGCACCTGATTAAAGTACCAATCGAGATCCACAGTACTCTTTCCGGCAAGACCGCGACTCACCTTCACAAATTGCGGATCTCGGGACACCCCCTTAATCGCCTGCTTGGCAAAGCCAATCTGCCCAGTGAGATAACTCGAGAGATTCTGCGCACCAGCGGAGGTCCCGATGAGCAGCGCAAAAGGGTTATACCCCCTCTCAAGCCAGGCATCTAATACACCGGCGGTAAATATCCCCCGCTGCCCACCGCCTTCGGCGATCAGTGCCGTGTTGGCCTGAACGGGCGTAATTACTCGCTCAATCTGACTGCCCTCTCCCCTAGGAGTCAAGGATGGCCCCAGCAGAGAAAGCGAGCCGGTAGAATCAGTATTTTGAGAACCAGTGTTAGGAAAACTGGCAGTGGGAAAACCAGCATTAGGAAAGCCCGTATTAAGAGAATGCATCACAGATTTAGTGCCCCAGTTAGCCATTAGCTTCATACCCTAAATCTAAATCCCCCTAGCTCCCCTGTATAATTGAATGATCAAATCGTGCAGATAGAAAACATCTATTAACGCCCAAGTAAGCTCAAAGTAACCTATCCGAGCCTCTCACATAGAGGCGTAAGACATCTGCCAATTCAATGCTTATTAACGGATGTATTAACGGATGTATTAACAGATGGAGATAAACTGCTAGGTCGAGACCCAGCAAAAGAAATGGCGCACGCAGACGGCCTCTCACATGGGGGCGTAAGGTATCCGATTAGAACTTAACACAGGGAATAAACATTCCTGTTACTTTGTCAAAGCAAAAAAACTGTAGCAGCTGAAAATGACCTACTCGGTTCGCTTAGCGAACACATGGGGGTGAAAGTGAGGCGCTTTAAATACGCAGTATTTAGCCTCACTTGAACGCGGAGAAGCTATGCTTCGTAGCCGGAGACCCCGCTTAGCGGTGGGCGACCGCCATGGATGGCGGAAGTGTCGATATAGAAGGAGCATTTATCGACCGACGTCGGGAGTAGGCATTCATGCCTACATAAGTGAATAAGCCACCTGACTTTACTTAAGGTGGTTTCGAGAGGGTATGCCGATAATTTCATAAACCCCAAACGCAAAAAAGCCACCTTATTCAGGTGGCTTCTTCACTTAATTAGGCGCCTGGAAATGACCTACTCTCACATGGGGAGACCCCACACTACCATCGGCGCGATTGCGTTTCACTTCTGAGTTCGGGATGGGATCAGGTGGGACCACAATGCTATGATTTCCAGACAAAATTGGAAATTCGGAAAGCTATACTCTTATCTAAGAGTCAATCTGAGTTTTAGTACACGGATGTACTGTATGTCATAAATACAGGAGCAATTTATGACCTCACTTCAATCAAGTACTTTGTATTCTTTTGATTACGTAAAACCATCTTACGAAACCCTTTTGGGTTGTATGGTTAAGCCTCACGAGTCATTAGTACAGGTTAGCTCAACGCCTCACAACGCTTACACACCCTGCCTATCAACGTCCTAGTCTCGGACGGCTCTTTAGAGACCTTAAAGGTCTAGGGATGACTCATCTTAGGGCTCGCTTCCCGCTTAGATGCTTTCAGCGGTTATCGATTCCGAACGTAGCTACCGGGCAATGCCATTGGCATGACAACCCGAACACCAGCGGTTCGTCCACTCCGGTCCTCTCGTACTAGGAGCAGCTCCCTTCAATCATCCAACGCCCACGGCAGATAGGGACCGAACTGTCTCACGACGTTCTGAACCCAGCTCGCGTACCACTTTAAATGGCGAACAGCCATACCCTTGGGACCGACTTCAGCCCCAGGATGTGATGAGCCGACATCGAGGTGCCAAACACCGCCGTCGATATGAACTCTTGGGCGGTATCAGCCTGTTATCCCCGGAGTACCTTTTATCCGTTGAGCGATGGCCCTTCCATTCAGAACCACCGGATCACTATGACCTGCTTTCGCACCTGCTCGACGTGTATGTCTCGCAGTTAAGCTGGCTTATGCCATTGCACTAACCGTACGATGTCCGACCGTACTTAGCCAACCTTCGTGCTCCTCCGTTACTCTTTGGGAGGAGACCGCCCCAGTCAAACTACCCACCAGGCACTGTCCTCAACCCCGATTCAGGGGCCAGAGTTAGAACATCAACACTACAAGGGTGGTATTTCAAGGATGACTCCACGAGAACTGGCGTTCCCGCTTCAAAGTCTCCCACCTATCCTACACATGTAGGGTCAATGTTCAGTGCCAAGCTATAGTAAAGGTTCACGGGGTCTTTCCGTCTAGCCGCGGGTATACGGCATCTTCACCGCAATTTCAACTTCACTGAGTCTCGGCTGGAGACAGCGTGGCCATCATTACGCCATTCGTGCAGGTCGGAACTTACCCGACAAGGAATTTCGCTACCTTAGGACCGTTATAGTTACGGCCGCCGTTTACCGGGGCTTCGATCATGAGCTTCTCCGAAGATAACCCAATCAATTAACCTTCCGGCACCGGGCAGGCGTCACACCGTATACGTCATCTTGCGATTTTGCACAGTGCTGTGTTTTTGATAAACAGTTGCAGCCACCTGGTATCTGCGACTCCCGTCAGCTTAGAGAGCAAGTCTCATCACCAACAGGAGCGTACCTTCTCCCGAAGTTACGGTACCATTTTGCCTAGTTCCTTCAGCCGAGTTCTCTCAAGCGCCTTGGTATTCTCTACCCGACCACCTGTGTCGGTTTGGGGTACGATTCCTGCTAACCTGAAGCTTAGAAGATTTTCCTGGAAGCATGGCATCAACTACTTCATCACCGTAGTGACTCGTCATCAACTCTCAGTATTAGGTGCCCGGATTTGCCTAAGCACCCTACCTACAGCCTTAAACGCGGACAACCAACGCCGCGCTAGCCTAGCCTTCTCCGTCTCTCCATCGCAGTTAGCAGAAGTACGGGAATATTAACCCGTTTCCCATCGACTACGCCTTTCGGCCTCGCCTTAGGGGTCGACTCACCCTGCCCCGATTAACGTTGGACAGGAACCCTTGGTCTTTCGGCGAGGAGGTTTTTCACCCCCTTTATCGTTACTCATGTCAGCATTCGCACTTCTGATACCTCCAGCGTGGGTTACCCCTTCACCTTCAACGGCTTACAGAACGCTCCTCTACCGCACCAGCGCAAGCGCTAGTACCCATAGCTTCGGTGTATTGCTTAGCCCCGTTATATCTTCCGCGCAGGCCGACTCGACTAGTGAGCTATTACGCTTTCTTTAAATGATGGCTGCTTCTAAGCCAACATCCTAGCTGTCTAAGCCTTCCCACATCGTTTCCCACTTAGCAATAACTTTGGGACCTTAGCTGATGGTCTGGGTTGTTTCCCTTTTCACGACGGACGTTAGCACCCGCCGTGTGTCTCCCGAGTAGTACTCATTGGTATTCGGAGTTTGCAAAGGGTTGGTAAGTCGGGATGACCCCCTAGCCTTAACAGTGCTCTACCCCCAATGGTATTCGCTCGAGGCGCTACCTAAATAGCTTTCGAGGAGAACCAGATATCTCCCGGTTTGATTGGCCTTTCACCCCCAGCCACAAGTCATCACCGCATTTTTCAACATACGTGTGTTCGGTCCTCCAGTTGATGTTACTCAACCTTCAACCTGCCCATGGCTAGATCACCGGGTTTCGGGTCTACACCTTGCAACTAAACGCGCAGTTAACACTCGGTTTCCCTACGGCTCCGCTATTCGCTTAACCTCGCTACAAAATGTAAGTCGCTGACCCATTATACAAAAGGTACGCAGTCACGGTCTCAAGAACCGCTCCCACTGCTTGTACGTATACGGTTTCAGGTTCTATTTCACTCCCCTCACAGGGGTTCTTTTCGCCTTTCCCTCACGGTACTGGTTCACTATCGGTCAGTCAGGAGTATTTAGCCTTGGAGGATGGTCCCCCCATATTCGAACAAGATATCACGTGTCCCGTCCTACTCGTTTTCACCTAAAGTTAGTTTTCATGTACGGGGCTATCACCCTGTATCGCTGTGCTTTCCAACACATTCCACTAACACCCTCTAGGCTTAAGGGCTAATCCCCGTTCGCTCGCCGCTACTAGGGGAATCTCGGTTGATTTCTTTTCCTAAGGGTACTTAGATGTTTCAGTTCCCCTCGTTCGCCTCACTAAGCTATGTATTCACTTAGTGATGACACCTTATGGTGCCGGGTTTCCCCATTCGGACATCGTTAGCTCAAATGCTTGTTACTAGCTCGCCAACGCTTTTCGCAAGTTACTACGTCCTTCATCGCCTCTGACTGCCAAGGCATCCACCGTATACGCTTAGTCACTTAACCATACAACCCAAATGAGTTTCATCTGAGCTGCATCGCAACTAACGGTTTCTACTTTCGCCAAAAGAATACTCAAGTCACTTGATTAAAGTGTGTTTTGAGAACTCAATTATTTTTCGCAATAACCTTTCGGTTATTACTATCAGCTTTCCAAATTTTTAAAGAACGACCTCCACGGATGGTGGAAGTGTCGAAAATCGTATGGAACGATTTCGACCGGGCTTAAAAAAGCCAAAGATAAATTCTGCATTTATCTTTGGCATCTCTAACCATAACTGCATGCTCTCTTTAAGAGCAAATGGTGGAGCTATGCGGGATCGAACCGCAGACCTCCTGCGTGCAAGGCAGGCGCTCTCCCAGCTGAGCTATAGCCCCATTACATGCAGCGAACAAAGTATACATTTGCCAATTCGAGTTGAAACAAGGCATGTATTGAGGACGTTTAGCCTGCTAAACGACGAAATACATAACGCAGTATCAACGAAGAATTGGTGGGTCAGAGTGGACTTGAACCACCGACCTCACCCTTATCAGGGGTGCGCTCTAACCAGCTGAGCTACAGACCCATTTATACTTGTTTCTTTGCTCCATCGCGTTGTTGTTTTTCATTACTCACTCAGTCATGTAGCTATCTACATTCCTTCGTTAGTAATTCAAACGCCTAGCGCTGAAACAAATTAACAGCGTCTAAATAGACGTGTATATCTTTGCTCTATCTTTCTATCAAGTAATCTGTGTGAACACTCAAAAGGTACACGGATGTACCGAATGTCGAAAATGCAGGAGCAATTTTCGACCAAGTATCAATTCAATCGTATAGGTAAGGAGGTGATCCAGCCCCAGGTTCCCCTAGGGCTACCTTGTTACGACTTCACCCCAGTCATGAACCACACCGTGGTAAACGCCCTCCCGAAGGTTAAGCTATCTACTTCTGGTGCAGCCCACTCCCATGGTGTGACGGGCGGTGTGTACAAGGCCCGGGAACGTATTCACCGTGGCATTCTGATCCACGATTACTAGCGATTCCGACTTCATGGAGTCGAGTTGCAGACTCCAATCCGGACTACGACCGGCTTTGTGAGATTAGCTCCACCTCGCGGCTTCGCAACCCTCTGTACCGACCATTGTAGCACGTGTGTAGCCCTACTCGTAAGGGCCATGATGACTTGACGTCGTCCCCACCTTCCTCCGGTTTATCACCGGCAGTCTCCCTAAAGTTCCCGGCATTACCCGCTGGCAAGTAAGGATAAGGGTTGCGCTCGTTGCGGGACTTAACCCAACATTTCACAACACGAGCTGACGACAGCCATGCAGCACCTGTCTCAGAGTTCCCGAAGGCACCAATCCATCTCTGGAAAGTTCTCTGGATGTCAAGAGTAGGTAAGGTTCTTCGCGTTGCATCGAATTAAACCACATGCTCCACCGCTTGTGCGGGCCCCCGTCAATTCATTTGAGTTTTAACCTTGCGGCCGTACTCCCCAGGCGGTCTACTTAATGCGTTAGCTTGAGAACCCAGTGTTCAAGACACCAAATTCCGAGTAGACATCGTTTACGGCGTGGACTACCAGGGTATCTAATCCTGTTTGCTCCCCACGCTTTCGTACCTGAGCGTCAGTCTTTGTCCAGGGGGCCGCCTTCGCCACCGGTATTCCTTCAGATCTCTACGCATTTCACCGCTACACCTGAAATTCTACCCCCCTCTACAAGACTCTAGTTGACCAGTTCGAAATGCAGTTCCCAGGTTAAGCCCGGGGCTTTCACATCTCGCTTAATCAACCGCCTGCGTACGCTTTACGCCCAGTAATTCCGATTAACGCTTGCACCCCTCGTATTACCGCGGCTGCTGGCACGAAGTTAGCCGGTGCTTCTTCTGCGAGTAACGTCACAGCTAACGGGTATTAACCGTTAACCTTTCCTCCTCGCTGAAAGTGCTTTACAACCCGAAGGCCTTCTTCACACACGCGGCATGGCTGCATCAGGCTTGCGCCCATTGTGCAATATTCCCCACTGCTGCCTCCCGTAGGAGTCTGGGCCGTGTCTCAGTCCCAGTGTGGCTGATCATCCTCTCAGAACAGCTAGGGATCGTCGCCTAGGTGAGCCATTACCTCACCTACTAGCTAATCCCACCTAGGTACATCCAATCGCGAAAGGCCCGAAGGTCCCCTTCTTTCCCCCGTAGGGCGTATGCGGTATTAGCAGTCGTTTCCAACTGTTATCCCCCTCGACTGGGCAGTTCCCTAGGCATTACTCACCCGTCCGCCGCTCGTCATCTTCAAAAGCAAGCTTTTGAAATGTTACCGCTCGACTTGCATGTGTTAGGCCTGCCGCCAGCGTTCAATCTGAGCCATGATCAAACTCTTCAATTAAAAGTTTTTGTATTTGGCTTGCGCCAAACGACTCAATGAATTCTACTGTTTCTCATTCACTGCGTTCACAAAGAAGCAGTAAACTTGATACTTACATTTCTGTAAGACATATTGCTATGAACACTCATTATCTCTAATGAGAAATTGCATTGAGATTTAAATCGTTTTCGATTAACTCAATACCTGTGAGTGTCCACACAGATTACTTGATAAATTGTTAAAGAGCGTGCCCATGCTGGCTTAAACACCTCATGAGCGCTAGCACATCTCGGCAGTTCCAAGTGGCTAGGGCTGCGTATTCTACTCAGGGCGACCGAGGCGTCAAGGCCTTTTCTCAGATTGTTTTATAAATTCGGATCAAATGCTCAAACATCGAACAATATGACGAATTAGCCATCAGAAAAGGCACATTTTGAGGAATGATATAGTGATTTTCGGTCACTAGGTTCGTCTAATCTGGTCGAGATAAACGAGCAAAAAGGCGATTCTGACTAGATTCGCCCATCAAAGGCATATAAAGGCGACTTAATAGCTATTAATAACCATAGATAATACATTCATCAGATAACGACTTAATCCGATAATGACTTCATCACTAGCTTATAAGGACTTGTAACTAGTATAGCGACGCCAGGTAAGTCGGCACATCGGCGATAGAGTCTAAAACGACAGTAGCCGCGGCGATGGCTTCATCTGTTACCGTTTTGCCGGTGCGCACTAAGATACGGGTCGGTACCCCTGCCGCCTCGGCGGCCAACATATCGTCACGCTTGTCCCCCACCATGACAGAGCGACTCAAGACTATTTTCAAAAATTGCGCTCACTCTTGAAATTGCCTGGCTCAAGCTCAGGGTTTGGCTTATGACTATCACAGTGCACTTCCTTACCCTATTGCTTGTTTGCCCTATACTTAAACTCTTCAGCAGGCTACGCATTTGTAAATACTTTAACTACCACTTATGACTGCAATAGATCTCTCTTAAAGTGTCTTAAAAAACGAGTAAGACCGATAATGCCTCAGCCAAGCATTAGCTAAAGCAAGAGTCTAGTTAGCTGACCTGATTGTTAATTCATTTTAGAAGCCAATGCTATTTTAAGATTTTTCTGTGCACGCTCAAAATAAGTAGGTGAAGTGTCTATCGCTTGCTTAAACATAGTGATCGCATGCTCATACTTTCCTTCTAACATTAAGAAGTAACCCAGATCATTTAATGCATCTGCTTTGGACATTGTCTGCTCAAAACTAGCCAAGGCTTTTCGATACAAACCTTGGCGTATGTAGACCAGGCCTAAATTTGACCATGCTCGATTAAAACTAGGATCGGCTCTTAATGCCTGCTTAAGATAGACTTCTGATTTTTCGTAGTCTCCAACTAGGTAAAATGAATAACCTAAATTAGTCGCAATTACTGATGATTGGGGCTGAAACGCTAAGACCAACAAAAAATAGGTCCTCGCCATCTGATGATAATTCTCAAGGTCTTCTAAAATCCCCAATGCGTTATACACTCTTAAAGGAGACAGCTCATCCAAAGCAATATACCCAGTATTAGCAGCGGCATTCTTCTGCTCTGCTAATCTTTGTTGATCGAGCAAGACAGTCTTTTCAAGATGTTTTCGTGCCAAAGTGTATTGACGCTGGTCAATCTCAAGAATCCCTAATTCTGCATTGGCTAACTTGTGCTCTGGAGCAATAGTCAGAGCTTCGTTATACGCTTTAAACGCAATATCTTGATTACCTTTAGCCAAGTTAATTCGAGCAATTTGATAGAAAGTATCGGCATTGTTCTGATTAAAATCTAACGCTTGAATATAAGCATAAAGCGCCTTATCCAGATCTCCTGCTCGCTCTGCATCGATGGCTCGTTTGAGTGCATCCTGCTCAGACATTGGCGCACTCGCTCCCAAAGTTACTTGAGACTGCCCTTTATATAGATCTTGACGCTGAGGTTGGGGAGATATTTGAGCTTCCTCATTGGTAGATGCGCAGCCACACAGAATGAGTAAAAAAACCAACACGACAACTGTCAATTGCCGCGATCTCCCGTAGTTAATTTCCATAAACTCGCTCCTTAGTTTATTTAAAGCACAGCATATTGCCCCATTCCAAATTTAGAAAGCTTGCCCCCAGACTTTCATCACTTTAAGCACTGCCGGACCCACGGCAACAATAAAGAAAGAGGGCCATATACAAAACATCATCGGAAATATCATTTTCACGGCCATCTTTGCCGCTTGTTCTTCGGCTTGTTGCAAGCGTTTGTCACGATATTCCTCCGAAAATACCCTTAGAGTGGCTGCAATCCCAGTACCTAATCTTATGCTTTGTGAGATAGCCGAATTGAGTCCCTTAATATCCTCCAGACCTGTGCGTTCTGTAAACTCATTCAAGGCGACTTTTACTGTCAGCCCCGCTCGTATTTTATTACACACCAATTCAAGTTCACTGGACAGATCGGGATGACTCAATGAAAGCTCTCTGGCTACACGCTGTAAGGCAGCAAGAAGCCCTAATCCGGCCTCACAACAGACAACCAGCAGATCAAGTGCATCTGGAAACCCTACCCGCAATGCTCGCATACGTTTATTGGCCATATAGGTCAAAATCAACGAAGGAGCTAAAAAGACCCCCCCCATAATCAAACATACTAAATAGATGCTGATCATGGCGGACAACTCATTTAAATATTGAAGAAGAACGATAGAAATCCCTGCACCAATCAAGAGTAACAAGAGCCTAATTGCACTAAATACCGCTAATGCGTTATCTGAATGCAAACCTGCATGTATTAGTAACCGACGAGTTTCATCATTAGATAAATTCAAAAAAGAAAACTTACTTAACTTTCCAATTCCATGTTCTAAGGTCTTGTTGACATCGCTCTGCTCATCCGTTCCTGAGCTAGTTTGATCACCAGCAATATGCTGTAAACGTTTTCTTACAGGCGAATAAACACCGCTAATTAGAAATGAAACTGATAGCGCGAGAGTTATGCCAACTATCGCTGCGACAATATATATCGCCCATTCAACATGTTTCGGATCATCAAAAACCTGGTTAATAAGCCCTATTAAGTAATCCATATCACATATCAATCCTAATCAATTTACTGATCCAAAGCCCACCGAGGGTCATGCCAATCGCGCCCCATACTAATAAACGACGCCCATCTTCAGTTCCCGTGAGTTCGCCAACATAACTAGGTGTCTGTATGTAAATCACCGCAAAGAGTACGAAAGGCAATAAAATTAAGATCCAAGCAGAAAGTCTTCCCTCTGCCGAAAGGGTTCTCACACGTCGACGAAACATAAAACGCTTACGAATAACTTGCGATAAGTTCTCAATATTTTCCGCTAAATTACCGCCCGTTTCTTTCTGCACCATGACCGCACTTGCAAATGCCATTGCAGATACACTTGGTACACGTTCAATAAATCCGAGAATGGCTCTTTTAGTGTCTTTGCTGTAATTGATGTTTGCAAACATTAGACTAAACTCTTTGGCCAGTGGACCGTCCATTTCTTCAGTCACTAACTTAATTGCATCAGAAAAGGAATAGCCGGCTTGCAAAGCTCGCCTTAACACATCAAGTGCATCAGGAAAACTTGCTTCAATGGCATCCATCCTTTTAGCAGTATCCTTATTAAGTTTGAAAAAGAACAACATAAATACCATCAAAATGGCGAACACCGTCATTAATGGTTCCCGCATGTACCACCAGCTCCCCCCCCCGACCAAGCCGGCTATCAACAGTGCCAATAGCAAGAATTGATGGCCTAACAACCGATAATCAGCAAGCTCGAGTCGATAGCTCAAATCTTCGATAAAACCTACATGCTCTAATGCTCGCCCTATCGCGCCCACTTTACTTAAACGATTTTTTCTAAGTAACGAAGTCTCTAGCACACCATCACCAGACTCTTGCGATAACTTCTGTAAGCGTTTACGAACTTGCGCTGTTTTAGCGCGCTGTGGACTATATACAGGTAGAAATAAGGCCTGAGAAAGGAAAATAACAGCGATAAATATTAGCCCTAAAAATATCATTTCATTAGAAAGCATAAATTAAGCTCCTAAAACTTAGCGAAAGGATCACCACAATTAAACAACTTATAGGATAGATCGATCCCATGCTGTTTCAGTTTAGAATGAAAACCCGGTATAACTCCTGTCGCTTCAAAACGGCCCTTAATTTGGCGATGTTCATCGATACCTTCACGAGTAAAACGGAATATTTCAGACATCGTAATGATGTCCCCCTCCATTCCATTAATTTCCTGAATGCTAATTACACGCCTGTGCCCGTCTTCTTGTCGCTCAAGTTGAACCACCAAATCTATCGCTGAGGCGATCTGAGTTCTAATATTATTCACAGGCATATCGAACCCAGCCATGCAGACCATGTATTCTAATCTGCCTAGTGCATCTCGAGGGCTATTGGCATGCAATGTAGTGAGTGATCCTTCGTGGCCAGTATTCATTGCGGTGAGCATGTCTAATGCTTCACCTCCACGAACCTCACCCACTACAATTCGATCTGGTCGCATACGCAAACAGTTCTTAACGAGATCTCGCTGAGTCACCTCTCCACGACCTTCAATATTTTGCGGACGCGTCTCTAATCTAACGGTATGCGGCTGTTGTAATTGGAGTTCGGCAGAATCCTCAATGGTTACAATACGTTCATCAGATGGAATATAGCCTGACAACATGTTAAGTAATGTTGTTTTACCACTACCTGTTCCGCCCGAAACCAATACATTTAACTTTCCCTTTACGACGCCTTGGAGAAGCTCGACCATTTCAGCTGTAATTGACCCATAATCGATCAACTCTTTTGCTGTCAATTTATCGACTGAAAAACGTCGAATAGAAAGCGAAGGGCCGTCTAAGGCCAAGGGAGGAATAATGGCATTAACCCTTGAGCCATCTGCCAATCGAGCATCAACCATAGGCGAGGACTCATCAATACGACGACCGACACTGGAAACAATACGATCAATAATATTAAGAAGATGAGCATTACTATGGAACTTAATATTAACATGCTCTAACTTACCATGGCGTTCAACATATACCCGATCAAAAGAGTTCACTAAAATATCAGATATAGTCGGATCTGCTAATAACGTCTCTAATGGCCCCAAACCCAACACTTCATCTATAATAAGTTTTATTAGTTTTTTTCTAGAAGCAAGGTTAATAGGAATGTGCAACTCATTTATAAGTCGTTCACATATTTCACTTATTTGACTACGCGCTTGTTCAGCAGAAACAGTTTCAATTAATGATAGATCCATCACACCTAGTAGCTTATCGTACAACCTAATTTTTAGCTGTTGTTCTTCAACGCTCAAGGGTTGATAACTTTCTTTAGCAGCCAAACTCTTATTATCCATCATTTGGTCCCTCAATCAATTATCCTAATAAACGCGCCCAGAAACCTTTAGCTTTATCTTCTTTACTACCGTTTGCAGGAATTAATTTTTGTGTTAAGTCGACCAAATCAAGATACATTCTCTGTTTTTTAGCTATTTCTGTGATGGGACGACCTAAATCTTCACATTGACTCGCTAATTTATAATCATTTTCTACAACAAAGACAGAATCTACACCAATCGCATTTTTAACATCATTCAATTTGATTTGCGCATCCGACCTATCATACCTATTAACCAATATATGAACCCTGTCTTTATCAATGGCCAAATGATTAATCAGTTGCAAAATAAGAGCCTTCGCCTCTCTAATCATTATTAAATTCTGTTGCACTACAATCAAAATATCTGCATTGCGGAGCAGTTCAATATTCCAATACTCTGGCCCACGTGAATAATCCAAAATAACCTGATCATTATATTGGCGACATTTCCAGATTAGATCATATATATTTTCCAGCTTAACATCGTTATGCAAATTCAATAATGAAAAAGGAGCTGCGGCAAGTAAATGTAATTTACCTTTCGATATCATTGCACTACGTAATGCTACCTCATCAAGATCATCCAACGCCTGTAAAGCATCAACAAGATAGTAATTGGGTTCTACACCTAAAATATGGGCCAACGCTCCATGATGTAAGTCGGTATCCAATAAAGCTACATCCATATCACCACGCTGAGCAGCAATGGCCGCAAGACTTGATGCAATAAAACTGGCACCAGACCCTCCTTTCCCGTTAACCACTGCTAATACAGGAGAAAGCTCGGCCTTGGAGCTTAACCGCTGCGCAACATTTTTAAGCGCAGTGATCAATTCAATATCGGGCGCATCCATAGGGATAAAGTCACTCACTCCATACTGAAATGCGTGCCGTATTACTTCTTGAGGAGTATCCCTCCCTAAAATAATTACCTCAGACTTATAACCAGCAGCACATGCTAATGCTTGTTGAGCTAATGCCTCTTCATTAGGGATCACCAACAAAATTAGGTTAAACGACTTACCTGAAGCATCAGCATTTTTACTCCCGGTTAAATCCGTGGTCTTTTCCCAATGTAAATTGACACATTGCGTTAAATTGGCCTCAATCTTTGGCAAAAATTCTTTTTGCACGTCTATTAACAAGACATTCAGCGGAGAAGGCATGTAAAAATCCATTTTCCCCTCCAAACTTGAAGCACTACTTGATGCGCTAGTGAATAATTTCAATGGTTTTTCCATACAATCAACCTTGAGTTACGACAACAATCCCTATCATTACTATAGTCGCTATTTCGAAGAGTCATCATATTAATATTGAATTATTGGCAGACAGTGGTTCCTCCAGGAAAAACTCCCAAACTCTCTCGCGGGAGCGTAGTAGTGAATACTGGCGAGTTCAGGCTAAGATGTAATCCAGGTATCCATAAATCATGCCGATAGTTCTTAATTTCAGCTTTGACAAACTCTATATCGGCACCTGTTGCAGAGTCACCATTTCCCAGGAGAAAGCTAATATCTAAGTTATCTGCTGTTAAATTTGGAACTAAATCCCTGCCATTAAACAAGGCTAAACTATCTATATTTGTTGTCGGTTGACAGACAACAGCTAATCTCGCCGCACGACGTGAGGCTTCTTGCAATACACTATAAGTATACAACAACCTCCCAACCTCAATTGCAGCAAATAATAAGAGAAAAAAAACAGCCGCAACAATAGCAAACTCAACAGTATAGATACCTTTTACTCTATTCATAATGCTGTGACCGCATAGTTTGTTTTAAGATTAAAACTAAGATCAACTTCATTACCTAAGCCAAAAGTTGTAAGTTTTTCCCCCAATATAGGTTGCCAGTTGTAGGAAACAGAAATAACCAATCTCCGACTGCCTACGGGAATTTCACTAATATTAATATCTGCCGCACTTAATCCCTTTAAGAGCGGGTCTGTCCCTCCACTCGTCTTTCCATAAATAAGTAAATTTTTGGTTTCTGAAATACAGTTACCACATTCGGCATCAATCAATGGATAAGGAAGGTTCGATGTTTGCCGAGTATCAGCGTGAGCCCCTAAATACAATCCAGCGTCACGGACTAACTTAGTCAAGGTATTATACTGAAACAAAAAACGGCCCAACTCTCCTGTTGCAAAAACCAGTAGTAACATAAAAGGCAAAAGAATGGTCATCTCAACTGCCGCGACGCCCTTTTGTAACGAAAAGTTCATTGCATTCTCCTAGGAGTCTGGGCTATCAGGATCTTTATAAAGCACTATTGTATGATTATTACTAACGAAATCGGGATCGACTGACGCATTTCCAGTTCCCGGACACTCGGTCACAAATTCCCCAACCACAAAAGACTCTTGCCCACCTTGGTCAACATCTTGTACTAAGAAAAAGCAACCGGTGGTTTTCACCTCGATATCATTACGACCATTCGTCAGTCCATCGCAAACACCAATAACCACTGGCATCTCTCTGCGATAATTTGCGTCTATGTTACTGTCTATACAATTATCAATATTGGAGTCTGCTAAGTATTGGCTATGACTATAGTAGGCGGCGTTAGGGTTCGCTATGTTACCATCGGCATCGATATTAATTCGTTCTCCCTGGCATATGTTGCGATCTCGTGGGTGATCAGTGGAATTTAATCCCCCGCCTTGCCACTGACCAAACCGCGTATTCAGACCTTGAGCAACAGGACCAACATTATTACCAGGTTCCGTCGGTACCGAATCACCTGCTCCAACACAGCTATTATTTGAATATTCACCCGCCAGCGCCGCGCGCATAACATCTGCGCCTGTGCCGTCCAAAGCTAACAATTGAAAATTACCCGGCCCGATAGCTGTGTCACCAGCCTGCGCTGAACCCGACTTCATCGCATACAAGCTGTTAGTCTCTATGCCATAGGGGGCTGGTACTTGCTCCCCATCTGGGCCGGTTACTGTATAATCAGGATTATCATTCACTGCACAAACCAACAAGGGCACAATTCTATTATTGCAGGTTATATCCGTGCTACGCCCCGCAACCGCTGATGCCCTCACACGCTTATTGAAACTTAACAGTTGGGCAAGAAAATTATCTAAACCAACATTTTCAACTCTCACTCTGACATATTCACTCCCTTCGGTTGTGACAGGGATAAAAGGGTCGGGTAACGCTGAGAATTCGACAAAAATATTACTGGTTACATCATTATTACTGTAATCTGCGGGGCTAAAACTGATATTAATTTCAAGTTCATTATTTTCTTTAAAAGCAAGGTTTTGTGACAACATACTCACCGCAGCCTGCCTCGCTTCGGCTAGCGTCGCCCCGCTATCGAGTACTTTAGCGGCATGCAGCGCAGACGCATCAACCACATTTTGTAACCGCCCCTTACTTAGTAACATATGGCCACCATCGAGAGCCAATGCCGCCACGGCAAGCAAGGAAAATAAGCCTATGGTAAACATCACCAAAATTGCCCCGCGCTGACGCCTTACGCGTATATGCGTTGTCGAGTCATTACCTGCCGTGGTATACATATTTGACCTCCGACCAAAAATTATTCCATTATCATCGATGTACTTAACTCTTTCGCCTTAGTGGGGACTTCATTACTATTTCGATAATTTAATATCACTTTTTGTCCATAGGCTCCCTCGAGACTTAAGACTAATCCATCGTTACGCTCAGATGCTTCAGGATCGAGAATTTGAGCATTTCTCACTTGCGTATAACTCTCTCCCATAGCGAAATTATGTTCATTAGCACAAGCAGATACAAAGAGGCTGCATACAATAATACATAGCCACTTATTCGCTTCAGTCACTCTGGCATTAAAATTGTTCATACTCTTCGCTCCAATCTAAAGTGAATGGCCATATTTTTGTTGGGTGCCACTGTTTTCAATTTTGACATTAGAGATCACAGGTTCGTATGGCGTATCCGTCTTATCCTTAGGGGACTCTTTGGTAGAACTTTTACCCAATAGATAAAACTCGACATCCGAAGGAGAGACAAATCCATCTGTAGGAAGGGCAATATCTTTTCTATTAAAAGGTCTCACTAAGCGCGGCGTCACTAAAATCACCAACTCTGTTTGACCACTACGGAAGCTTTTACTCGAAAAAAGTTGCCCTAACACAGGAACATCACCTAGGCCTGGAACCTTATCGATATTTTCACGTAAGGTATCGCTGATAAGCCCACTAATCGCTATAGTTTGACCGTCGGCTAACTCGACGGTTGTAGCAGTGCTGCGTTTAACCAGAGAGGGAACGATTAAAATAGACGTGGTATTACTCCCCGATATCGACACAGAATTTGAGTTACTTATTTCGCTGACGACAACATCCAAATTTAAGTTTATCTGACCAGAATCCAGCACTGTCGGTAAAAATTTCACTCCGACGCCAAAATCACGGTATTGAATCGTGGTACTACCATCTTTGTCTGGTACCGGGACAGGGAATTCGCCACCCGATAAAAACTCTGCCGATTGGCCACTCATGGCGGTGACATTCGGCTCAGCTAACACTTTGGCTAATCCATTTTGCTTAGCCACATCGAGGGCAAAATTCATCAGCAAATCTTGATTAATATACTGAGCAAAAAAACCTTTACTGGTTACCCCACCAATACCCGAATCAACAAAACCACCACCGCCACCAACGATACCGCCTGATAGATGTGAGCCTTGATTGAAGATCAAAAATTTTGAATCAAACTGTCGCGCAATTTCACGCTGAACCTCGGCAACAACTACTTCTAGCATGACTTGATGCCCACCTCCGATGGTCATCATATTTAGTACGGTACTTTTGGGTTTACCTATGGTAGGCGAAGCATCTACATACGCCTGGGCTAACTCCATAGCCGTATTCATTTTTTGTAAATTGGAGGCTTGACCACTTAATAGAAGCTGTCCTTGAGAAGTTTGCACCGCAAGCTTTTCATTAGGTAGAAATTCATGTAAACGCAACTTTAATCCATTTAAGTCATGGGTCACTTCAATATCCATAACGCTGGTTAATATTTCATTTTCATCCCAAATCATCACATTCGTACTACCCAATTTTTTGCCTAATACATACAGGTTATTCTTGGGAAGCAGCTTGATATCGGCGATCTCAGGATTCCCTACTGAGACTCTTTGTACTGATTTGGGCAGCGGTATAACACGAGACTTAAAGATAGGGATCTGCTTTAAGGCCTTTGCTTCCTCAAACGGCCCCCCCGCCATTACAGGTAATTGCATTAAGGCCGAAATGAACACTAAAAACACGCATCCTAACTTCCAAGTTTTGCCAGTCGAACGCAGCATAGTCCACTCCTCTTCAACACTTAGGTTGTATCAAATAAGTTTTCAAGCAATTAATCATTTACCTTAACTTCTTGCTCATTCATTCCCTTTAATATTAAAACTTTAGCTTTAGAATTCGACTGAACATAAACCACCTTCTCTGTTGGTACAGATGGTTTATCAAGTACTGGCTGTGCTTTAACAAGAGGTTTTATCGACTCGAGATTTCCAGATTTTTCTTGATTGAGTAAAGCCACTTCAATTTGTGCTTCATCATTGGGATTTCTTAAAGCCAACTGCAGTGAGCCACGCCCTTTGGCAACCAACAACTGCTCAGCTTGCTCCATGCTCAACTCTAAGGTCACTGCTCGAACCAACATGGGCTTATTCTCATCGTTTGACGCTCGCTGATCGATAGCCAGAATCTTTACGTTAGAGAGCACCACATCAGTTTTATACTCGCCCTCTTTAAACAGGTTAATCACATCCACTCGGTTTCCTGGCAGTAAAAAACCAGCCACGCCAACCACATCGTTAACCCTTATAGTGACCGCACGCATATTAGGTTGAATAAGACTAGCTAACGTACTGCCCTCACCTTTATTGGTCAGTTTTTCTTGGCGTAAAATCTCTCCAGGATACAGCTTTTGATTTACGACTTTTCCTTCGGCATCTTCAAACTTAGTCACTGATCCCTTAGGTACTATGGCTTCAGGAACAGCGGTGAGCACTAAATGCTTGCGATCAACAATGGTCCCCATAGGCACTAGGCTAGACACTGTTACCACATTGGTGGTGTTTGCCACTTTGGTACCACTAGTGTTAGACTCAAGCCAGTTTTGAGCGAGAAAAACGGCTATTACACCAAATATCATTGACAAGACGACAAATAGAATCGTTTTGTTATTCATAGTGAACTCCCGTTGTTAACTAAATCGTTAACGAAAACATGTCATTAACTTCATTATTCAACAAAATAGATAGACCATGCCGAGCCAATCAGTGACTGTGTCACCACTGGTTCAAGTTCCATAAAACAGATTTGATCAGACATAATGCCGAGTAGGTCCCGTGGGTAACATGGAATCAAAGGCTTAGAAAATTTTTTATGGTATTCTCTAAGCAGATGTAAATACGTGTCTTCATCACAGCTTAGTCCTAATTCACCACATACCCGGAACCAAATCTGGCGGTAAAGCTTCTCATCTAGTGCATCAAAATGGATCTTGTAACCAAGTCGTCGAAG
This sequence comes from Shewanella alkalitolerans, assembly GCF_019457575.1. NCBI lineage: Bacteria > Pseudomonadati > Pseudomonadota > Gammaproteobacteria > Alteromonadales > Shewanellaceae > Shewanella > Shewanella alkalitolerans. The sequence continues at coordinate 2,727,189 of NZ_CP080422.1, forward strand.
AAATGCTTCGTCAACTAACTCTTTAGGATCTAGGTTAGTAGAGAAGAGCAGAATTAGCTCGAAAGGGATCTCAAAATGTTCGCCTGACTGCAAGCTTAAAAAGTCTCTATGTTCTTCCATCGGTATGATCCAACGGTTAAAGAGTTGCTTGGCACTGATACGTTGGCGTCCTAAATCATCGAGCAACAAAATGCCATTGTTGGCTTTAAGTTGAAGTGGCGCCATATAAGTCCGACTATGGGTATCAAACTGTACCTCGAGCATTTCGGCCGTAAGTTCACCACCGGTTATCCTTAGCGGACGTTGGCATTGAATCCATCTCGGATCGTGACCGCTGCCTAAATCCAATGGGTTACCTGTCTCTGCAACTTCGGTACGATGATGCAACTCGGGATCAAAAACCTGTATGATTTCATTGCCTATGGCAATCGCATAGGGAATAAGCACAGCATCGCCCAAAGTAAGATTAAGGTGTCGACACAGATAGCTTTTACCTGTACCCGGTGGACCATATATCAATACTGGACGGCTGGAATTCATAGCCGGCCCTATTTTCTGTAGCAGATCTTGAGGCAACACGAGTGCTTTCAGCCCTTGTTCGAGCATCTCATAAGTAATGGGTCGAGCTCTGCTAGATTGTTGTTTACAGATGGGAATATATTGTTTGAGTGGCACAGGAGCGAGTCCGAGATAACCGCTTCGGCTAAAAACTAATTTTGCATGAATCTCACCCGTATGACTCAAAGCGTAGCGCATCTGACCATCGGCCGTAGTCTGGCGATTTTCAACCCATCCCAGCTTTTTGGCAGTATCGAGCAACTGTTGCAAGATACCACCCGTTATCCCCATTTTGGCAACCATCAACTCTTTAGTAACCACGCCTGAGGTAAATATATGTTTAACCAACAAATCTAATAATAATGCTTCAGATAAACCTGTGGCATCGATCGAAATAGGCTTAGGTGCCAATTTACTAGCATCACAAATATATTCGTTATCTCTAGGCTGAGTTAATGACTGAACGTCTATAGAATCATCCACATCCGTTTGCAACATATTATAATTCCCATCCTAATTAATGACTTAACTGCAGATAAACTCTTGGTAAATCATAATTAATAACGCACGCCACCAGCCAACCAATGGCTAATGCAGGTGCATATGGCACCTTTTGTCCCGCAGCTTCGCCAGGCTCTGGTTTAAAATAAGTTCTGCAGTAAATACAATCCCAATAACGTTTAAGTGTTTTCATGACGCCACTTAGACCCGTTTGCCACACCACAAGAAACACACTGGTGACAGCACCAGCAACAACGCCATATAAGAGACTCCATGCCAAGAGTTCTGGCCCCATTAAAGCACCAATTCCCATCATCAATTTAATATCTCCTGCACCAAGCACCCTAACAATGAAGATGGGAAACAAAATGATAAATGCCAGTGCAAAGCCAAAACTCGCTAACAGCAAGCCATCGAGGTGTGCATAATAGCCATTGATGACAAAACCACATAAAATTGCCGCAAGCGATAGGGCATTAGGAATGCGTTGCGACCTTAGGTCTGTGATAATGGCCATGATAAAAAAAATCGCAGCCAAGGTGACTTGAAGTAGTATCTGGACATCTGTCATTGCGATCGTACCTCTTTAAATTGGCATCAAAAGTGCTAATCAAATAGCATAGGTGCCTAGCTTGCAGATCAACCTAGGCACCTCCATACCAAGCTAAACAACCTAAGGAGTTGTACAATCTGTACTGGCTCCATTCACCGCAGAGGCTAGACACTCAATCTTAGCTGTTGCGTTATCACCTAACAGATTAAATGCGGCAATCATGCCCCCCACCACTAAGCCACCTGCAATGGCATACTCCACTGCCGTTAAGCCAGTTTCATCTTCAATAAAATCTTTCATCAAGTTTGTAAGGTTCATTGTTTTCTCCTAACGACCCTAAGGGACACCTTATTGAGGCTCTTAACCCAGCTCCTAGGAGCGATATACACACTGTAAGCCTTAGTTCTCACCTTGCTCACTTCGAGCTCATTGCCTCAATTCCATCGGTGCCATAACTCACCACCGAATGTTCGTCCCTGTTGCCACATATCAATAACCGCAAGGACAAGCTTCATCACTCACTGTTTAACCAGCCATACAGCAATATTAGACAGACCACGCCACTTAACATTGCTGTTACATATAAAGGTAGCAAAGTTTTCACATTGCGCAGATTAAAATAAAAACTAGTAAAGTGAAGTTATTGGGCTTCAGGAGCTCATTTTATTTGGAGTGCAGGCAGATTTGGTACAACACTTAGTCAGCAAGATTTTACGCAAAGAGAGCGCTCAGGCTTGATTAGCATGATCAATTCCACCATGAGCCTCTTTACCCATGTGTCACTTAACTAAGTGAATTTTACAAATATCACCACCGCAATTACCTTCATGGCGTTATTTATATAGTAATCAACAACCAAGCGCCCAATTGTTGTGGATGAGCCAAGCAAAGCTTAGGGGTAATCTAACTTGTAAATGTCCGGGCGAAACTGCACGACTCCCCGAGCATCTACCCAAGCCGTTAAATAGGTCATCAATACGGGTAAGGGCTCAGTAAGCTTTAAGTAACGCGGTGATTTTTGTGCTAACGCATCTTTAATAGCTGCTGGTGACTGATTAATGTGTCTAGTTAATAGATAGTTAACTAAGATGTCGGCTTTTTCTAAACGTACACAACCATGGCTCAAAGCCCTATTTGGACGCCTAAACAGGCTTTTTACAGGAGTATCATGTAAGTAAATCGCTTCATTATTCAAAATCGAAAATCTGTATCGTCCCAAAGCATTATCGGCTCCTGGTTGTTGAACCAGTTGGAACTCACTCAGTTGAGTGGCGATTTGCTTAGAGGATTGGTTTGCCAATGGTACCGCTAAGGAGTTCCCCTGGGTCACCTTACGCAGCTCAAACCCGTGAGCGGCAAGATAACCAGGATTACGTCCATTTTTAGGTAATAACTCACCATAAATAATACTGCTAGGCGGCGTCCAGGTTGGATTCAGTGTCACCAGATTCAGTGTTGTCGCCATTTGTGGCGTCGGCGTTTCGGGTTTGCCGACAATCACACGCATACTCAATACACTGTTATTATTCTCCATTACCTGTAATTGGTACGCAGGAATATTGACCCACAAGTATCGCTCCGGCAATTGAATGGGTAACGCAAACCAGCGTAATAACGCTTTGCGCAGATGAACAATCTTTTGTGAAGGCGGTATCTGCAGCGCTTTGCGGGTCAAGCTATCTAGCTCGCCGCTTTCAGGTAACCCATGCCTTAGTTGAAAATGCTTTATGGCGCTGACGATACCAGGGTCATAAATCGCCTCTCTATAGGTATTGGAGGGTTTAGCTGGTAAGTCGCCGAATTGAGTGAGCATCCACCTCAGTTTGGCTATTTCGGGTGACCTCTGACCCAAACGATAATTCGTGGACGAGATTGTTGGCCAGACATACTTTTCAAGTTGTTGATAACGCCTAATTTGTTCACGCAACAATTGAACCTGCCTATGCTCAGGCAACATGCTATCGAGTAAATTATGCAGATGATGAGCTTGTGCTGCTTGACGAAGTTGTTCAACACCTATGGGCTCATCGATGTCCTGCTCTGGCCTTATCGTTTTTAGCATTTCGATAAAAAGTTGAGAGTAACCATCATCTAATTCTCTTGAGATCTGCACACTTGCCGTATTCGGTGACAAGCCCTTCGATTGCCAGAAACCCAAGTCTTGAGCTAACGCAAGCATATCTAGCGTTAGTGGCTTAGGTCCTTGCTGATCGAACCAAATAAAATCGTGTACGTCGCTAAATACATCTTGGTCTGATTGCACGACCTGAGCTATCTCCGCTTCAGCAAAAACGGGGGCACAGATGAGACTCAGGCAGGAACTCACTATACTGGCGGAAAAAGTCAGGGCATAAGGTAAGAGTAATTTCATATTATCGAGCCCATCCTATTCAGCAGCAAAATTGTAAAAACGATAGCCGCTTGAAATACTAAAGATAAATCAACCTAGTCGGCAATGGTTAATACAACCGCTATAAGGTGATGAGATAATTTAATCGCAACGATAGCTCAGGTTTAGTTCAGACATGGCGTTAAGACAAGATTATTTAGCGTTTTAAGTCGTCAAATAACGCCTAGTTAATCCCTTGAACATCACACGTAGATTATTCATCTATACTTTACACATCCGATAAGTCATCGCGTCACGTATAGATGGCGTGTTTTAACAAGGACAATATCGATCAATGGTAAAGATGGGGGCAACTAAGCAGCTGATGCTTCAGGTGATATTAATTATGCTGATCACTATCTTATTGCTGGTGATTAGCTATCCAGCGTTCACTGTGGCAAATGCTCGTTTTAGACTCAAAACCGACATCGAATCTGGTGCGACCTTAGCGGAGCGATACTTAATACTAGGTGATTGGCCCTCGGGGAATGAAGATAATTTATTGTCTTATTTCAATGGCTTTCAGGTCAAAACAGACGCTGCACCAAATGACTCAACACTGAAATTACGTGAAACATCCAACACGCTACCGGTAAAAGATCAGACGGTAATCCCACAACAACCACGATAATGCATCTAGAAGAAGGCGAAAAGAGCAATAAACCACAGAGGAACTTTGAAGATTTTTGCAGCTATCCAGTAGAGAGATACTATGCCTGACTCAGCAGAGCAAATCACAAAAACAACCAACGCCGTCTCACTCAGGCGCACTTTTTTTAGAACACTAGCAATGCTCATTTTTTTTCTTGTCATTGCAATTAACTACAAACAATTACTGCAGTATTACTCTGCTTTTTCGCTAGCAAACGCCATGACACATATCGAAGCTGAGCATCTGCTCAGTAAAGGGTTGATGTTAGACCTAACTTATTTTGCACTTATGATTCTTGCACTACATGTTTGCTGGGCTTTGGTCATTACCCTATCCTGTCGTCCATGGTTTGCCATGTTCTCATCGAATGACAACGTCAAAACACAAATTTGGTTAGTGTTGCTGCTGCTGCACTGCATTTGGGTTCTATCAGCAAATGCTTATTTTTACCCTACATCCTTACTAAGTTTTTTTCGTGGTACGCCGCTGGCGACAGGTATCGCAGTGACCTTCTTGGGGTTATTACTGTTAGCCAACATTATTTACGCTTTAATTAACGCGCTAACTTGCCACAAAAAAAGCTTAAACGCCCTGATATTGCCTAGCCTACTAGTATTTAGTTTTGTACCAATTTACTTAGTAACCAGTTACACAACTACGCCAACTTACTCCGCGAACAGTACTCAACCTAATATTTTTATTATCGGCATTGATGGTTTGCGCCCAGATCACCTTGCCTATCGCGGTGCCGATAGATCCCTTGCGCCATCACTGAATCAGTTGTTATCAGAATCACTAATTTATGATCAAACCTATACACCCCAAGGGCGCACTTTTGTTGCTTGGATGGGTATATTATCGGGCTTATATCCGACTAAAAACGGTGCTAGGTTTAACCTTGCACCACCAGAATTGGTCGATAAGCCATTTCCTATATTAGATCTGCTTGCGGCCAATGGCTATCAGACCACTTATGCCATTGATGAACGTCGCTTCAATCAAATCGATGCAAGTTACGGCTTTGATCGCGTAATTGGTCCTAAGGTAGGTGCAGCCGATGCGATTATATCGAATTTAGCCGATCTCCCGCTAATCAACTTGGCGATCAATTTTCCTTTATTACGAAGCTTGTTACCCTACCTCTATATCAATCGTGCTTATGGTAAAACTTACGACCCTTTGTTGTTTAATAGTGAGGTTTTACATAGCTTGTCGTCCGATAAACCTAATTTTTTAGCAGTACATTTTTGTCAATTACACTGGCCTTTTACTTCGAAAGATTTTATCGAATTGGACAAGTCACGTTGGCATGGTAATTACAATCACTATATGTATGGCGAAATGATTAAAAAGGTCGATATGCAGGTAGCCGATTTCATCGCTAACCTGAGTCAAGAAGGCCTGTTAGACAACGCAGTAGTGTACCTGCTATCGGATCACGGTGAAGGCTTCTTGTTGAATCAAGATAGACTTGCGCCCGCCGGTAATGTGGCACCAACAGACCATCCTGAACAACTCGCTGCGCTCAATGTGGCTGCCTGGGGGCATGGCACCAATGTTTTATCTCAGGAGCAATCACAGGTAGTTCTAGCGACATTGAGGTATAGAGGCGGTAAACCAGTAAACCCGGTGGGTAAAGTTGAAGGTTTGTTTTCGCTGATTGACGTCGCACCGAGCATAGTCGCCAATCTTTCTCCGACAGCCAACCAGGCAATCGCCTCTAAAAAATTGATATTCGACGGTCTGCCACTACCACAAGACTTAACACGAGCTCAAAGCCCTAGAGCCGATCAGCGTTATATATTTGTCGAGTCATCGCTACCGGTGCGCTCAATTAACACCAGCTTTATCGATGATAAGAAGGTGATGTCAGAAACCGCATCTCATTACGAAATAAGAGATGATGGTCGAGCGGTGATGAAACCTGAGTCCTATCATAATAACATTCAATTAAAGCAGCGTTCTGTGTATGCAAGGCACTGGCAACTGGTCATGCTACCTAAAGATGAGCGACTTATCTTAGTCGATACGGCAAACAAACGCTGGCATAATCTCAGTGAATATTCGGGTGATGCGCCTTGGGAAACTATGCTTGATTCACTATGTCAACACTATCATGCCGATTTTATTGACACTCCGCGCAGCGAATGTAGTCCTTCATTTAAGCAGAGGCTAATCAGAAACAACACTGATAACGCACAATATGCCAAAGGACAACATACGTCGCCGCTGAAGGCAGGCAATCGTCTAGATAACAATTAAACCGGTTTATCTTGTGGTATTACACTCAGTACTTAAACCTTTAAGCACCTACCCTTAGCAAAGTTACCACCACGTAATGTTTCGGCAACGATTGCTAACGATAAAACAAAACTATTGGTTAAAAAGCGAACTCTTCGCCATTAAACCGCTTTCAAAGTGCTTAAGTAGGCTGGCACATCGGCGATAGAGTCTAAAACAACAGTGGCCGCGGCGATGGCTTCATCTGTTACCATTTTGCCGGTGCGCACTAAGATACGGGTCGGCACCCCTGCGGCCTCGGCGGCCAACATATCGTCACGCTTATCCCCTACCATGACAGAGCGGCTCAGGTCTATCTTTAAAAACTGCGCCGCACTCTTGAGCATTCCAGGTTTAGGCTTACGACAATCACAGTCCTGTTTATACTCGCCAATGCCTTTTTCGCTGTGATGAGGACAGTAATAGATGCCATCGAGGTCGACCCCCTTATCGGCGAAGTTCCAGTCCATCCATTCGGTCAGACTATGAAACTGATCTTCAGTGTAGAGTCCGCGGGCGATGCCCGACTGATTGGTCACCACCACCAGCTTATAGCCTTGCTGCTTTAACGCGGTGCACGCATCGAATACTCCCTCGACATATTCGAAATCATCGACCTGATGCACATAACCATGGTCGATATTAATCACTCCATCTCTATCCAGGAAAACGGCACGATTCACGAAAACTTCCCCAATCCGACTGAAACCAAAAATTAGTTGGCCATTATTATCACACTTGAATCAACAAAATGCACCGAACAATCACGAATAAAGTCGACGGGGACTAGAAATGAATAAAATATACAAATATAGTTAAGCCATTCGCATACCGCTATAAAGAGATAGGGATAGAGATGCCCGCAAACAGCCAATATGTAATTAGACGCCAACGCCTGATGGATAGCCTACCCGAGGACAGCTTTGTGATCCTCGTGGGTTATCAGCAAAAGGTGCGTAGCAAGAACATCAAGTATCACTTTCGCCAAGACAATGATTTTCTCTACCTCACAGGTTTTAACGAGCCTGATGCGGTTGCCCTACTCTATCGTGGCCCGCAAGGCGAGATAAATTACACTTTGCTCTGCCGCCCAAAGGATCCTCAGCAAGAGGTCAGCTTCGGTGCCAGAGCCGGCATTACCGGTGCCCTCGAACATTTTGGCGCCAACCAGGCGTTTGATATCGCCGAGCTAGAGAATGTCATCGCCGCCAGCCTCACTCATCAGACTGAGGTTTATATCAGCGACGAGCTGGGCCGTTTCAATCATCAACTGCTGGCGTGGTGTAACGCCCAGCGTCATGGCAGCGCCTTCGATACGCCTAAATGCTTTCGCAGCATCACGCCGCTGGCCAAGCATCTGCATCCACTGAGAGTGATCAAAGATGAGAGCGAGCAGGCTGCTATTCGCGCTGCGGTCAATGCCTCTATCGACGGCCATAAAGCAGTAATGACAGCCTGCCGCTCAGGGATAAATGAGGCGCAGCTTGCCGCCACCTTTAATTTTGCCATCGCCGCCCACGGCGCTAACGAGGTGGCCTACCCCAACATAGTGGCGGCGGGCGACAACGCCTGCTGCCTGCATTATGAGGAAAACTGCTGCCAGCTCCAATCTGGTCAGATGCTGCTGATCGATGCCGGCGCCGAGCTCAATCACTACGCCGCCGATATCACCCGCAGCTATCCGGTAGATGGCCGCTTTACGCAGGCACAAGAAGCGATCTACCAGCTTGTGCTCGACGCCCTCGATGCCGCCATCGCCAAAGTCAAACCTGGCACGCCCTGGAATCACCTCTATGAGACCTGTATGCAGGTGATGGCCCGCGGCCTCGTCGAACTCGGCCTGTTACAGGGGAGCTATGAGGAGGTGATGGCCAGCGAAAGCTACAAGCGCTTCACTGTGCATAAGACGGGGCACTGGCTGGGAATGGATGTCCACGATGTCGGCCCCTATCATAATGAGGATGGCGAGTGGCGCAAGCTTGAGCCTGGGATGATCTTTACCATAGAACCCGGCATCTATATACCAACATCGGCCACAGATGTACCTGAAGCCTATCGCGGCATGGGGATCCGCATCGAAGATGATATCCTGGTTACTGCTGACGGCCATGAAAACCTGTCAGAGAAAGTACCTAGGTCAATTGCCGAGATCGAGGCCTTCATGGGCCGAAGCTAGTTTTTTATGACGTGAGCGCTATAACAGCATTAGGGTTCTAATGACTCGAGGTTTCTTGGGTTTAGAACCCAAAATCTAGCACGCGAGGGCGCTTGCCACCCTTGCCTTGAGCACGGGCAATAATTCGGTTTCAAACCAAGGGTTACGCCTGAGCCAGAGATTGTTGCGAGGGCTGGGATGAGGCAGTGGCATGATCTGATTGCCGTAAAGTTGCCAGCCTTGCACGCACTCGGTCACCCCACCACACTGCTTACCGAAATGATAGGCCTGGGCATATTGGCCTATCACCAAGGTGAGTTTAATGTTTTTTAGGTGTGCCAGCAGAGGTTCTCGCCAAACCGGCGCACATTCACCCCTTGGCGGCAGATCCCCAGAGCGTCCCTTCCCCGGATAGCAAAACCCCATGGGGACTATGGCAAAAAGGGAAGGATCGTAAAACTGCTCGCGATTAACCCCCAGCCAATCCCTGAGCCTGTCACCGCTGGGATCGTCGAAAGGAAGTCCGCTGGCCGCGGCCTTAGTGCCCGGCGCCTGACCGACAATCAACACCTTGGCGTTCGATGCCGCCTGCAGCACGGGCCGCACCTTATGACTAAGATGCGGCTGGCAGATCTGACAGCGGGCAATACGCTCGAGTAGTTGTTCTAAGGTTTCCATAAAGGCTCCGGCAAAATATCATTAACCAATATAATGCTACAGCAATGCCAAAGCTAAAGCGCAATCGAATCTTTACCGAGATGCAATTTTTCAGACATGCATGCCCACCTTCCTTTTATATCGTTATCCTTAAATCACTAAGTTTGTCTCTGAGCATGCCGCTTAAAATCGGTCGATACGGTAAGGGGTTATATCCACCTGAGTCTTCTCCCCCTTGATGGTTTCCGCCATAAGCTGTGCGCTAAAGGCGGCCCAGGTGAGTCCCAGGTGCTGGTGACCAAAGGCAAAGAAGATCTTATCGCTCTTAGGTGAAGCGCCCAGCACAGGCAGGGAGTCGGGCAGCGAGGGCCTAAAGCCCATCCAGCGCTCTCCCTGGGAGGTTTTAGCACTGGCCAACACATCTGGCAGCAGCGCCTTGGCATGGGGCAGCAGACAGTCAGCCCTGGCCTCGACCAGCGGCGCCTTAAGACCGCCAAATTCAACCGTGCCGGCCAGACAGGTCCCCCGGTTCATGGGGGTGATGATGAACTTGCGCTCGAAAGAAGCCACCGGCCGCTGCAGACGGCTTTGCTGTGGCATCATCAGATGATAGCCACGCTCGGTTTCCAGTGGCACCTTAAAGCCAAGCTGCTGCGCCAGAGGTTTTGACCAGGCGCCGGCGCTGAGCAGTAACTTATCACTTTGATAATTAACACCTTCGCCCACACAGACGCTGACACATTGCTCGCCCTTGCCGACATGAGCCAATCGAGTCACCTCTCCGATCACCAGCTCGCCCCCCAGCTTCTCAAACTGGGTTGCCAAGCGATGACACAACTCGGCCGGGTCTGGCGTATGGCCTACCTGGGTAAACCACAGTCCGTGGTTGATATTGGGGCTGAGATCCGGCTCTAGCGTCCTCACCTCGTCACCGCTGAGTAGCTTCACAGCCACGCCGGCATCACGATAGCCTTGGTATACCCGCTCAACCTCGATAAAAGGCGTCTGTTCAAACACCAAGAGACTGCCCTGCAGTTTGAGTAACTCGGAGCAGCCACACTCGCGCACCAGTTGCTGCCAGGCATGGATACTCTTTTGATTTAAGGCCTTGATCGCCGCCGAGTTATGGGCGCGTCTTGCGGGCAACATATTGGCTAAGAAGCGCATAAACCAAGGCAAGGCCTTGAGAAAATAGCGCGGCTGAATGCGAAACGGCCCTAATGGGTCGAGCAACATGCCGGGCAGTTTGAGTAGCATGGCCGGGTCGGCCAGGGGAAACACCTGCTCGGTGGCGAAGTGGCCCGCGTTTCCAAAGGAGGCGCCCGCCGCCACCCCTTGCTTGTCGATGACGCGCACACTAAAGCCGGCCTGTTGCAAGGCGATGGCATTGGCAAGGCCTATAACGCCAGCGCCTATGACAGTGATATCCGCGTTTCGGGTAGAGGCAGCGCAGGCCTGCGAGGCTTTATCCTGGTCTGTTAACTCATGGTTTGTCATATGATTAGCCTCGATCATCTGAGCATAAATCCCTGCTGAAACTGATCCTTAGGATCTAAGATAAACTCATGACGCCCGGTAATAAAAGCGCGGCCACTCACCTCGGGGATCACCGCTGCCTTGCCATAAAAGTCGGCGTTATCCACCGCGCAAACCTGCATGGCGCCATCGACGATACTCTCAATCTTCAGGCGCTCACCCAGTGCGACCTCGCCGCGAGCGTGAAGCAAAGCTATTCGACCCGCAACCCCAGTGCCTGTGGGCGAGCGATCCACTTCGCCATCGGCAAACACACACACATGGCGCGAGTGGGCATCATTGGAGCTGGTCTTACTCGAGGTAAATATAGTGCCGTAGAGAAAGCCCAAATCCGCTTCTAATGGATGAGCTAACGGATGCTGAGCCATCACGGCATGTTTGATGCGCCGACCCCAATCGATCAGCTGAGCAACATTTTCCGGCGCGCAGCTTAACCCCAGCGCGTCAGCATCGACATAGGCGTAATAGGCACCGCCGAAACCGATATCGTAAGCCACCTCGCCTATCCCCTGGACGGTTACGCGACAATCCAGCGCCTCGGCCCAGGAAGGCACGTTACGAAAACTCACCTTGAGCTCACCCGCCTCATCACGATAGGCCTTGGCGTGAATAAGCCCTGCCGGCGCATCTATCTTTATCTCTCTTGGCGTATCGCCAAGCGCTAGGGTGCCCGTCTCGACAGCCACTGTTACCAAGGCCAAGATGCCGTGACCGCACATGCTGCTGTACCCCTCGTTATGGAGAAACAGCACGCCGAAATCAGCGCCCGGGGTGATAGGCGCAGTGATGATGGCGCCGTACATGTCGGCATGGCCCCTGGGCTCATGCATCAAGAGCTTACGATAATGGTCCAGATGCGCCGTGAGATATCTGCGTTTGGCCAAAATGGTATCCCCCGGGATCTCGGGATATCCCTCCAGCAGGATCCGCAACGGCTCGCCTTCGGTGTGAGCGTCGAGGGTCTTAAATCGGGTACAAGCATTGAGAAAGCTAGGACTTAAATCTAATAGGCGCATCGGGACTTCCTTTGTTATTGTTTGTATGCAATATATAGTATTTACCGGTGAGAGATAAAAACATAAATAGCGGCAATCTCACCAAGGGGCTTTTCTTTCCCCTAAAATTGTATACAATATACCATAGCTTTTGGTAAACGCCAAAACTTGATATCACTTTTTCGCCGCGCACGTTGCACGGCAATATCTATAGAGGTCTGAACATGAAAGTAAACTGGCAAGGTGTATTCCCAGCAATTTCTACCCAATTTAATAACGATGGTTCGATCAACTATGAGTCGAACGCAAGAATGCTGGAAGACCTCATTCGTGACGGTATCGATGGGGTGATCGCCCTGGGTACCATAGGCGAGAACGCCTCCCTTTCTCCGGAAGAAAAACGTGAATTTATCAAGCACACGGTCGAGACGGTCAATGGCCGCATCCTGGTGCTCTCTGGCTGCACCGAAAACACGGCACAGCAGGCGGCGAAATACGCCCAGGATGTCGAGGCGCTCGGTGTCGATGGCCTGATGCTACTGCCCGCCATGGTCTACCGCGGCACTGACCGCGAGGTGATCGCCCACTACCAACACGTAGCGCGCTCGACCAAACTGCCAATCATGATCTACAACAACCCTGTGGGTTATGGCGTCGACATCAACCTGGAGATGACCGCCGTGCTGGCCGAAGAGCCAAACATAGTGGCCATCAAGGAATCGACCACAGATACCCGCCGTCTCACCGAGTTGCAGAGCCGTTTCGGCGATCGTTTCAACATCCTCTGCGGTGTCGACGATATTGCGCTGGAGAGCATTTTGCTGGGCGCCACAGGTTGGATCTCTGGCCTAACCAATGTCTTCCCAAGAGAATCTGTTACTCTATTTAAACTGGCCCGTGCCGGCCGTATCGAAGAAGCTCGCGAGATCTACCGCTGGTTCATGCCGCTGTTGCGCCTGGACACCATTCCGACCCTGGTACAGTGCATCAAGTTTGCCGAGCAGATCGTCGGCCGCGGCAGCGAAAATGTGCGCCTGCCGCGCATGACCTTGATCGGTGACGAACGTGCCTATGTGGAAAAGGTGATGGCCGAAGCCTTGGCTACCCGCCTGGATCTCGACAAGTACAACCTCAACTAAATCTAGGGAGTATGGCATAGATGTTAAAAGGTACCTTCTTTTGCGTCGATGCTCATACCTGCGGCAACCCGGTCCGTTTGGTCACCAGTGGCCATCCGGACCTCAAGGGTCGCACTATGAGCGAGAAGCGCCAGGATTTCCTAGCGCAGTATGACTGGATCCGCAAGGCGCTGATGTTTGAACCCAGGGGCCACGACATGATGTCCGGCGCCTTCCTCTACCCCCCTTGCAGCGACAACGCCGATGCCGCCATCCTGTTTATAGAGACCAGCGGCTGCCTGCCCATGTGTGGCCACGGCACCATAGGCACCATCACAGCCGCGCTCGAGTCTGGCCTATTAACCCCTAAGACGCCGGGTCAGCTCACCATAGACGTGCCCGCCGGGCAGATTAAGGTGCAGTATCAGCAAACCGGCGCCAAGGTAGATTGGGTCAAGATCTTCAACGTGCCCGCCTATCTAGCCCATAAAGATGTGGTGCTGGATATCCCAGGCCTTGGGCCGCTCAAGATAGATGTCTCCTACGGCGGTAACTACTACGCCATCGTCGATCCCCAGGCTAACTTCGCCGGCCTGCGCCACTGGAACGCCGGCGATATCCTGCGCTGGAGCCCAATCGTGCGCGAAATCGCCCACAGAGAACTAAACTGCGTGCACCCGGACGACCCCACAGTCAACGGCGTCTCCCACGTGCTCTGGACCGGCGACACCATCAGCGAAGGCTCCAATGGCGCTAATGCTGTGTTCTATGGCGACAAGGCGATCGACCGTTCACCCTGCGGCACAGGCACCAGCGCCCGTCTGGCGCAGCTCTATAGCCGCGGCGAGCTCAAGGTCGGCGATGAGTACACCCATGAGAGCATCATAGGTAGCCAATTTGTCGGCCGCATCGAAGCCGCCACCAAAGTGGGCGAATTTGACGCCATCATGCCAAGTATCAAGGGCTGGGCGCGCATCACCGGGCACAACGCCATCACGGTCGACGATGACGATCCCTATGCCTTCGGATTTCAGGTGGTCTAACCGGCCAGCCCAAAAGGACAATAGCAATGACACAAAGCATCACCAACAGATTAACCGGTCAGCATTACATCAATGGCGAGTGGCAGGGCGAAGCCTCCGCCTTTCAAAGCTTTAACCCCGTCGCTAATGCTCAGATTGATTGGCACTTTGCCTGCGCGGACGATGAGCAGCTCGCCCTGGCCACCAAGGCGGCTGAGCACTCCTTTAACAGCTATCGCAACAAGAGCGACAGTGAGCGCGCCGCCTTTCTAAGCGCCATTGCCGAGCATATCGAGGCCGACAAAGAGGCGATAATAGAAGCCGCCCACCTCGAAACCGGCCTGCCTCTGGCCAGATTACAGGGCGAAACTGGGCGCACCTGTGGTCAGCTGCGCCTGTTTGCCCAAAACCTTGTTAACCCAATAGAGCAATCGATTGCAGACATGGCTCAACCAGAGCGTCAGCCGCTGCCAAAGCCAGATACCCGTCTTGGTAAAGTTGCTTTGGGGCCTGTGGCCGTCTTCGGTGCCTCTAACTTCCCGCTGGCATTTTCCACCGCGGGGGGCGATACCGCATCGGCGCTCGCCGCTGGTTGCCCCGTTATCGTCAAGGGTCATCCGGCACATCCGGCCACCAGCGAGCTGGTCACTCAGGCCATAGAAAAGGCGATCAAGGCATGCGACATGCCAGCCGGCGTATTTAGTCTGCTGCAGGGACATACCCCGGCGCTTTCGACAGGCTTGGTCGAGGCGCCAGAGATCAAGGCGGTGGGCTTCACCGGCTCGTTAAAGGTAGGCCGCATCCTGGCAGATCGCTGCGCGGCGCGCCCCGAACCAATCCCCTTCTATGGCGAACTGGGCTCTACCAATCCACAATTCCTACTACCTGGGATACTCGCCGAGCAGGCAGAGACGCTGGCCGAGACTCAGGTGCAGTCTATGATGATGGGCCATGGTCAGTTCTGCACCAGCCCTGGGGTGATTGTCGCCATCAAGGGCGAGGCGCTGACCCGCTACTGCGATAGGCTCAGCCAGACTCTGGCCGAACAAGCCGCCAGTGCCATGCTTACCCTAGGCATCGCCGCCACCTATCAGGAGCAAACTGAGGCGCTTCTGGCAGATCCACGGCTAACACTTTTGGCCCAGGGCAAGGCAGCCGAGGCCAGCCACCATACCCGCCCGGCGGCGGTAAAGGTGGATGCGGCAGGTTATCTGGCCGACAGCGCCCTGCAACAGGAGGTCTTTGGGCCCTTCGCGATAGTAGTCGAGTGCCAAGACGCCGCGCAGATGCAGGCCGTTGCCGAGCAGCTCGAGGGGCAACTTACCGCCACGCTTCATGGCAACGAGGGCGATTGGGCTCATGCCCATAGCCTGGTGGATGCCATCGGCCAGCGAGTCGGCAGGCTTATCTTCAATCAGATGCCAACAGGCGTCGAGGTGTGTCACTCGATGAACCATGGCGGGCCCTACCCTGCCAGCACCGACAGTCGCAGCACCTCGGTGGGCAGCAAGGCTATCCACCGCTGGACACGGCCCATCTGCTATCAAAACATGCCATCTGCTTTGCTGCCCGAAGCATTGCGAGATGGACAAAGTCTCCTAAAGCGCTTCTAACAGGCATATTAAATAAAGGGAAACCACGGTTTCCCTTTATTTATAGTGCTATAAGCGGTAATCTTATGCGGATCACATATAATAACGAAAAGACATTACGGGAACTATGAGCCGAACAACTCCAATCGTTCATAAAACGCGCACCCAGGTCGTGGTGGAAGTCTTAAGAGAGAAAATCCTTTCAGGCGAAATTGCCGCCGGCGAACCATTACGCCAGAGCGCCTTAGCCGAGGCACTGAACGTCAGTCGCATCCCGGTCAGAGAAGCCCTGCTGCAACTCGAAGCCGAAGGACTCGTAAAGTTTGAAGCCCATAAGGGCGCTACTGCCACCGAATTGTCGGTCGATCAAGTCACCGAGCTGTTTGAGCTAAGGGCCCTAATCGAAACCGATCTGCTTGCCAAGGCGATCCCGAATCTCGATGATGAGATGCTGGCTCAGGCCCAGGGGTACCTGGATGAGCTTGAGGCGGCTTTCCAACAGGAAGATGCTGTGAGCAGCTGGAGTGAACTCAATACCAAGTTCCACACCTGCCTGTATCAGGCGGCCGATCGTCCTCACACCATGGACGTGGTACACGGTCTAAATACCAACTGTGATCGCTACATACGTCTACAGCTTCTGCTGGCAGGCGGCATCCCCAGAGCGGCGCAAGACCACAGAGACTTGCTCACCTACTGTCGTAACCAAGAAATTGACAAGGCAGTAACGCTTCTGAGAGACCATATATTACATGCAGCCAATGCCATACGTGAGCTGGTTGCCCAACAGGTGAGCTAAATCACTGTAGCTTGCTTGACTTATTGCTAGGCTTATTAGATTAGTTTGATAAGGCAGAGCTGATGTACTCTGCCTTTTTATTTTTGAGAGAATATTCAGATGCAGTACGCCACCATTACCGGCTGGGGAAAATGTGTTCCCCCCGCAACGCTTACCAACCATGATCTTGCCACTTTTATCGACACTTCCGATGAATGGATTAAGCCGCGTACTGGGATCAGTCAGCGACACATCAGTCATGTCAACACCTCTGAGCTAGCAACCGTTGCCGCACAGCGTGCCCTGGCAGCTGCCGGTGTTAAGGGCGAAGAGATAGATCTTATCATACTGGCGACCGCCAGCCCTGATACGCTCATTCCAAACATAGCATCAACCGTACAGGCCAACATTGGCGCCAGCTGCGGTGCGTTCGATATCAATGCCGCCTGTAGTGGTTTTCTCTACGGCTTAGGTTTGGCCAGCTCACAGATCAAGAGCGGTCAGTCGAAGAAGGTATTGGTGATTGGCGCCGAGCGTCTCTCCTTCTACCTCGACTGGTCTCGCCGGGAAACCGCGGTACTCTTCGGTGACGGCGCAGGAGCCGTGGTCGTCGAAGCCACAGATCTGCCAGGCGGCGTATTGGGCTATGAGCTCAACAACGACCCAGCCGGTCGCGATATCCTCAAGGCGGGCTTTGGTACCGCCATGGACAGATTCAACGCCGCTTCACTGGATTTCTACATCGAATTCAACGGTCAGGAGATCTTCAAGCGCGCCATCGCCGGTATGGGCAAGCTCAGCAACACAGTGCTGGAAAAATGTGGCGTCGACAAAGACGAAGTGGATCTGGTGATCCCGCATCAAGCGAACGAGCGCATTATCGATACCCTGATCAACCGCATGAAGATCCCGAAAGAGAAGGCTGTGGTGAACATTGCCAACTACGGCAACACCTCGGCGGCCACTATCCCTATCGCCATCTGCGATGCGCTGGAGAAGGGACTGATCAAGCCAAATCAAACCATCTTGTCTTGTGCCTTCGGTGCTGGCCTGACCTCGGCAGCAGTGCTGTTCAAGTGGGGCGAGCGCGTGACACCGATCAGCGAATCGGATGCCGAGCTACCGCCATGCGATCAGACAGGCATCGAGCTGGTCAAGCGCGCCGTGAACTACTTCTGCGGCGAATAATCGCTAGATTGGAAACAGAAAATGCCGACATGATGTCGGCATTTTTTTAGCTTAAGACTTAATGAATTGACCTTCGAACCAGGTCCAAGCTAAGCCTTTCTTAATCGCGTTTCGCTATTGCCGCCTCATCCCAATAGATGGCCTGGGCGAAATGGCTGGCCAGCAGACGATTAAACTTATCGAAACTCGAGATACTCAGCTCCTCGCCAGTAAGACAATACCAGACGAAGCGATGGCAGTTGTTATCGAAGAGATCATAGTCGCGATACTGATAGATGGCCTGCTGCGCCCTCTTCAGCACGGACTCGCCGATTAAGGGCCTATGTTGATGGTCACAGGCGACGAAGATACGGCTACCTGTGCGCCCCGCCAAGAACCGCTTAGATGACACAGGCCGGATCAGCCCGCTGCCGTGTAACTCTACCAAGGTATCGTCGCCAAGCCAGATCCCGGTATGCTCTATCACCCCGAAGACGAAGCAGCACACCAGGGCGCCGGGAGGCGGCGTGACCTTGACCTCACCCAGGTGCAACACACTGGGGGCGAGTGGGCTCACCCGCTTACCCTCTGGCGCCTTGGGCGCACGACCTAACCGCCTGTCTAAGGTCAACTGTCGTTGTTTCTGCTTGGCGTCGGCGATAAAGGCGGCCCCCAGGGCGGCCCCACCGAGCCAGAGTAAAGGAAGCGCCATGATTAACCTCTTTGCTCTAACCGTTACACTGCCGGACACCTACTTGTCTCAATGCGTCCAACATCTTGTCTCTACTGAGATAATGGCGGAAAGTCGCCAAAGATAAAGGCGCAAAATGTAACCAAGTATAATCAGGTATTAAGGCAGCAGCTCGGCGATCTTTACCTTAGTTGCGCCGCCCATGGCCGCCACCTGCGCCAGCAGCAACTCGCCGCAGGCCAGCGCGTCGATGAGTGCGTTATGAGCCGCATACACGGGCAGACCATATCGGGCGCGGCTGCGCCCCAGGCGCAGACTGCCCTCTTGCAGATGTTCCTGTTGTCTGAGCAGTCGCTGCTTCTCTAGCAATAAGGTATCTATGGCGAGCAGGCGCGGCTTCTCTCCCAAACAGGCCTGCAGGCCAGATTGTAAGAAGGCGAGATCCAGCGGCGCATGGTGGGCCACCAACACCATTCCCTCACTCACAGATAAAAACCAGGCCATCGCCTGCTCCGGGGTCAAGGCCGCATCCAAATGAGTGTCTAAGATGCCGTGTATGGTGGCACTCTGGCCGACGCTGCCCTCTATCTGCACCAACTTGTGCTGCGCCTCGCTGAGAATAAGCTGCCCCTGACGGATAGGCACCACGCCGATACTCAAGATCTGATCGAAGCTGGCATTGAGCCCCGTCATCTCGAGATCTATGGCGAGCAGCTCCGCCTCAGCGAATGACTTATCGATAACCGGCATCAGCGCCTGCTGATAGGCCTTGAGCCCGGCATCTTTTGCCTTCAGGGCTCGCCAACAGAGCTGCGATCTGACCTTCACCCCTGCTAGCACCTAGAAGCTCCGGGTAAATTTAAGTTTCAGACCCGCCTGCGCATCATGTACCACCTTGAAGGCGTCACGCAGCTGATGACGTACCAGCGAGGAGAGCTGCTGGGGCATCAGATAGTTGGTGAGGGGCTGGTTGTGAGTATACTGATAGCCCTGATTCGACAGGCGCATGTGTGCGATAAACTCGTGGGCATCGGCGAGATTCAGGGCATCTTTGCGATTGATGATGTTCTGCTCCATCAGCAGGCGGATGCGCTTGGCGGTATTCACCTCGCTAATGCCCGCCGACAGCGCGTAGACTCTGGCGATATCGTTGATAAGCGCGCTGCCCTTGTGCTTGAGATCGATCCCCTTCACCTCCTGGCCATCACGCTCCAGGACAAACTTCTTGAAGAAGCCCAGCGGTGGTGACACCTGCAAGGCGTTGCCGGCCATCCCCGCGAGGAAGATATCGTTATCCTTGGTGGATTCCAGCACCTGAGACTGCAGCCCCTCAAACAGGCTCGAAGGCCCATAGACGCAGCGCATATCGAAGAAGATGCTGGCATGCATCAAGGCCTTAGGCTCGGGATGTTCGACCCAGTTGGCAAACTTCTGTTGCCACTGGGCCAGCGTCATCCGCCATTTGAGGTTCTGCGCCATGATATCCCCAGGACAGTAGACATAACCGCAGCGATCCAGCCCGGCGCAGACCGCCTTGGTCAGGGCCTCGAAATAGCCCTGGGCATGCTCATCCATCTCATGTGCCAGCAAGAGGCCATTATCCTGATCCGAACAGGCCGCCTGATCCTGGCGCCCCTGAGAGCCGAACGCCAGCCAGCAAAATGGCATGGGCGCCTGACCGAGGATCTGCTGATTGAGCACGATCAGCCGCCGGGTCAAGGCATCGGTCACCGAGGTCAGCACCCTGCCTATCTCCTCGGCCCTGGCATCGGCGCTGATGAGGTTTTGCAGCAACAGCGGGATCTGTTTAGAGACATGGATCAGGCTCTCGAGATCATGTTGTCGCTCTATCTCGCCAATGAGTAGCAAGGGCTGCGAGCTCTGGCCGCGCAAAATATCTGTGCTGGTGATCACCCCTATGGGGTGTCCCTCGTCCATGATGGGCAGATGGTGAATGTTGTGCTGGCTCATCAGCAACATGGCCTCGAACACCAGGGCATTGGCACTCAGGGTGGTCGGGGTTACCGTCATCGCTTGGTGCACAGGCAGGCTGCCATCGAGGGATTCGGCTAGCACGCGATTGCGCAGATCCCTGTCGGTGAGGATCCCCGCAAGCTTGTGGTTATCTATGATAAGTACCGAGGAGACCCGGTTATCCCGCATCAGACGGGCGGCGTCGCTGACGCTGGCATTGATATCCAGACACAAGGGCTGTTTGGACATCAGGCTGCTGACCCTGTTGGTGGAGCCAAGCTCCTTGGCCTTGAAGCGCCCCTGATGGCGCAATCGCTTGGCAAAGGCACGGTTAAAGAAGCGATCGAACTCGCGACTCTCACTTCTCAGCTGATTGAAGGTTTCAGGGTCTAAGTGATATACCAAACCATCTTCGAGGATCTGTACTCTGTTGCTCACCTTCTCGCCGGAGAGCAGCGAGGGAAAGCCGAAAAAATCGCCGTCGCCGAGCCTGTCGATCAGGTCGCCATCTTCACCGCGCACCTCGAAGGCACCGCTGCGGACGATATAGAGCTGAGGGTGCTCCTCATCCAGCGGCACATAGACGGAGGAGCGGCTGTAATAACCGACGGTGAGGGCGCGGCAGCAGCGCTCCAGGGTCTGCTCAGATAGACTGTCAAAGGGCGTCAGCTGGCCAAGAAATTGGGTAATAGGTTGCAGTTCGCTCGCGTCCATGATCTCCCTCTTGCGTTATGGTCGGCATCTCGCCCTGGACTCTCGCCAAGCATCGGCCGTTTTATTCACTATAGCCTTAACAAACAAACTCTTGTATACGACTAATGGCCAGCCGATTCCCTAACGCCGCCTAGCAATGATGAAGAGATCCACATCGCCCCGCTCGGGATAGTCCTGACGGTGGCAGTTTAGCAGCTCAAAACCTGCCGAGCTCAGCTCAGCGCTGAGCCACTCGCCGCAGTGATAATAGATGAAAGCCTGATCGCCGCTGCTGGAGGTCTGCAGCTTTGAGGCGGCATAATCGCCCTCCATGGTGCTCAAATAGAGCAGCCCACCAACATTCAGCCTTCTTGCCATCGCCTGGATCAAGGCCTTGGCCTCATCACGATTGAGGTAAGGCAGGCAAAATCCACACACTATGGCATCAAACATCTTAGTTAAACTGTCGATAGCCAGGCAGTCCATCACCTCAAACTTGCCGGTGGGATTATTCTCTCTTGCCAGGCTCACCATCTGCGGTGCCAGATCTGTCCCCAAATAATCGAGCTGAGGATGGCGCGCTAACAGATAGCGGGCGATGTTACCCGGGCCGCAGGCAAGCTCCAGCACCCTATCTTGCTCGCCGAGTAACTCACTCAAGCGGGCATAGGTGGGCTCGTAGAGCGGCATTTGCATATATTTATCCTGATACTGGCGCGCCAGCTTATTAAAGGTAGCCACAGATAATTGATAGTTACTCACCCCTACTCCCCTAAAACTCCAAACATGAATCCCAACTATAAACTCCAAACACAAACCCTGAGACTGCCAGATAAGCAAAAGGTAAATCAATAAGATATGAAATAAAAAAAGGGAGCGCACTGCGCTCCCTAGGTCGATAAGTTTATCAACTTAGTGATCGTGGGCCTCACCGGCTCCCTTAGGGAAGCGGATTGATTCGACCATATCAACCACATTCTGTGGTACCGCAGCCGTTACCTTGCTGACGATAAAGGCTACCGCAAAGTTGATGATCATACCCAGCATGCCTATACCTTCTGGCGAGATACCAAACAACCAGTTAGCCGCGTTGTTATCACCTGGATTCACAAACTTGAAGTAGATGATGTAGCTTGCCGAGAACAGCAGACCTATCACCATACCAGCAATGGCGCCCTCTTTATTCATGGTACGAGAGAAGATACCCATGATGATCGCCGGGAAGAGTGACGATGCCGCCAGACCGAAGGCGATTGCCACCACGGCCGCTACGAAGCCTGGAGGATTGATACCAAAGTAACCCGCCATGACGATACCCAGCGCCGCAGCGATACGGGCATAGAGCAGCTCCTGCTTATCCGAGATATCCGGCATGAAGTTCTTCTTCAACAGGTCGTGCGATACCGACGTTGAGATAACCAGTAGCAGACCCGCAGAAGTTGACAGCGCCGCCGCCAAACCACCTGCCGCAACCAGTGCGATCACCCAAGCTGGAAGATTAGCGATCTCAGGGGTAGCCAGTACCATGATGTCGCGGTCAATCTTCATCTCGTTGGTTTCGCCCTTGGCATAGTAGATCTTGCCGTCGTTGTTCTTATCGTCCCACTTGATCAGACCTGTCTTCTCCCAGTTCTTGATCCAATCTGGTGCCGTTTCATAAGCCACACCCGTTGACTCAGGACCATTGATTGTCTCAATCATGTTCACGCGAGAGAAGGCGGCCAGTGCAGGAATAGTGGTGTACATGATGGCGATAAACACCAATGCCCAACCGGCTGAGACACGTGCATCTTTTACCTTAGGCACGGTGAAGAAGCGAACGATAACGTGCGGCAGACCCGCAGTACCGAACATGAGTGCACCCGTGATGAAGAAGACGTCGATCATCCCCTTAGAGCCCTCTGTGTACTGAGAGAAGCCAAGCTGAGCTGACAGTCCGTCGAGTTTTTCAAGCAGGTATACCCCCGTGTTGTTGCCCGCAGCATCCACCAACTCGGCGCCGAAGCCAAGCTGCGGCAGGATATGGCCTGTCATCATCACAGAGATGAAGATAGCAGGAACCATGAAGGCGAAGATCAATACGCAGTACTGAGCCACCTGGGTATAGGTAATGCCTTTCATGCCGCCGAGTACTGCGTAGAAGAAGACCACGGCCATACCGATATAAACCCCGGTATCGACCTCTACTTCCAAGAAGCGTGAGAACACCACGCCCACACCGCGCATCTGACCGGCGATGTAGGTGAAACAGATGAAGATGGCACAGACTACCGCAACGGTACGGGCCGCCTGGGAGTAATAACGATCGCCGATAAAGTCGGGCACGGTAAACTTGCCAAACTTACGCAGATAAGGTGCCATACAGAGCGCGAGCAGCACATAACCGCCAGTCCAGCCCATCAGGTAGACGGAACCGTCATAACCGACGAAGGAGACGATACCCGCCAATGAAATGAAAGACGCCGCCGACATCCAGTCTGCCGCCGTGGCCATACCATTCATCACAGGGTGTACGCCACCGCCAGCAACATAGAACTCTTTAGTTGAGCCGGCGCGAGACCAGATCGCAATGCCAATATAGAGGGCAAAGGTAAAGCCCACAATCAAATAGGTTAACGTTTGAACATCCATCTCATTGCTCCTTAGTCTTCATGAACATTGTATTTTTTGTCTAAGGCATTGGCTTTCGCCACGTAGACAAAAATCAGTGCAACGAATACATACATGGCCCCCTGCTGAGCAAACCAGAAGCCCAGTTTGAAGCCCATGAAATGGATCTCATTGAGTACATCGACCAATAAAATACCGCAGCCAAATGACACTGCAGCCCAAATTGCTAGCAGTCCGAGCACTAGACGTAAATTTTCACGCCAGTAACCTTCTGCCTTTTCGTTATTTTCAAAAGCCATTGCGACTCCCCTGTGCTGATTATTATTAAGTCATGAATTAATCTAGCAAGCGCAGTCATTAGGACAATCGCGACTTTGGTCTAACGCCAGCGTCAACCTGAGCGCGAATTAAAACATTTTCTTTACAAAACAATAAGATCAAAGTTGACGCCAGCGTAAACCTATAATTTTCATAGGCTTGCAAACTAGACTAAGGTCGAACAGAATTGTTAATGGATTGTACAAAAAAGCCGCCAAGCGGCGGCTGATGGGATAGAGAGGCTTCCCTGTTGAGAAGCTTCACTGATGAGAAGAGTGACCTATTTCAGGGTCGAGAGATAGGCAAGCAGATCGGCCAACTCCTCGGCGCTGCGCTGCTTATTGCTCACCAGATATTTGCCGTTCACCAGCAGCGAAGGCACCCCGCGGATCCCAGATAATTGCGCCTGAGTATCATAGTCGGCGATCGCCAACTTGTTATCTACCGACGCCAGCGCCTTGTCGACCTCTGCCTTCGACAGGCCCTGCTCGACGAAGAACTGACTCAGCTCCTCCTGACGCTTAAAGGCGCCGTTCCCCTCATGGATCCGCTTAAACAAATTGCCATGGGTCTGCTCGGTCACATGAAACTTCTTCGCCAGGTAGTAGGCTTCCTGGCTTAGCTGCCAGGCAGCACGCCCACCCGCCACCGGCGTGCGCTCAAATGCCAGCTTATCACCCAAGTCGGCCTTTAACTTGGCCACGGCCGAGGTGATCAAGCCATCCTGACGATAACAGTGGGGGCAGTTATAGGAGAAGAACTCGCGTACCACAGGCTGATTCACCTCAGGGATCCCCGCCACCTTCACATAGTCGACCCCTTCGACATACTTAGCCTCAGCGCTAACCTGAAAGGCGGCCAGGGCGATAAACAACAGACTCACATAACGACATAGATTCACGACTCTTTTCATAACCAACTCTTCTTATTATTGAAAAATGTTTCTACCCCAAGCTTAGCTGAGGCTATTTATTTATCTTGCAACCTTCTCTCACAATCTTCTCTTACTATCTTCTCTTACCAAGACAAGGACTCATAAATTCAGTCAAAAGCGCAACCAAATACGCTTCGGCCTTTTGAACGCAAACCTTTATGAACATTAGCCTTCACGAACACTGGCTTTCACAAGCATTAGCCTAGCAATGGGCCAACATAGCTAAGGGATCGGTAAACTTATACCGATAGTTTAGCTCCCGGGTGATAAGGCCTCCATCGACGCGCTTATCTTCAATTAAGTCACCCTCGATAAAGCTTGGCGGCGTGAGCCCCAACTGAGTCGCCGCCTGTTGATAAAAATCCGCCTTGGTGGGATGCAGCGGCGCGCAGAGATTATAGGCTGGCGATAAAGGCCCCTCGGCTTTCAGCAGTGAGGTCACGGCACCAATGCAATCATCGAGATGCACCATATTCACCGCCAGGTTACCACCAGGCACATTCTCTCTTCCCGCCAGGAATCGCCCTGGATGCCTTTTGGGACCTATGAGGCCGGCGAAACGCACGACGACGCAGTTATTCTTAGACTCGCCAACGGCAGAGTTAGCACCTGAGAAGAGCGCCTCGGCGGCCAGCAAGGTCTCGCTCGCCGGGCTGTGGGCCTTAGCATCGCTCTCGACGCAACCACTCTCAGCACTCTCGCTCGAAAAACAACCACCACCGGCAGGATAGACACCAGACGTGCTGATAAAAATGATTCGCTGATATTCGTGAGTCCCCATTAACGCCTTGAGGCGCTTGAGGCGATCAAGATAACCGTTATCACCACGGCGAAGTCCGGGGGGAATGTTGATCACTATGGCATCACAGGCGAGGCCTTGGGTTATCGCTTCGCGGGCCTGAGAGGACAAACCTTCACTCTCAAGCGTTTCTAAATCCAGCGCAAAGCCTGCGATTCCATCGGCTGATAAGGCCTCGGCCTCCTGTGGCGAGCGTTTGGAGCCCGTGACCTTTAATCCTTGGCTCACTAACTCCTTGGCCAAAGGCAGACCAAACCAGCCGCAGCCGACGACGGCAACAGAAGTTATCATCTTGAATGCTCTAAATTAAAATATTTTGACTTGAAACCAGACTTCTAAAATAACGCAAGGGGACTAGGGGGTGCCAGCAAAATAAAAACTAATTCCACTGTCGGCCTGTAACACGCGCATTGCACCTTCGGTTAATTCTTCAAGCTTTAGCACACTATCGACAAACACCTCCTCCTGGCTGAGGAAGCGCAGGCCGGGCTCGCTGCCGTCGGGATGACAGGCCCACACCTGGGGCTGTTTCACCGATTGAGTAGTGACCATCACCTTGCCGACATCGCCATCGCTGAGACGCACCAGAGTGCCCGGCGGATAGATCCCAAGCAATTTAACCAACACGGCAATCAGCGTCTCCGAATGTTTCCCCGCATGATTCTTAAACAGATAACCCAGGGCTATCTGAGGCGAGCGGCTCTCTTCGGCCCACAGCTGACCGTCATAATCGTTAGCCAGACTCACCAGCTGGGTGGTGATGGGAATCTTCTTCTCTGTCAGACCGTCGGGAAAGCCCGAGCCATCGATAAACTCGTGATGATGCAGGACAATACTGAGCACCGCCTTATTAAACAGCCCCGTCTTGTTGAGCATCTCGTAGCCAAAGTTGGGGTGCATCTTGAGGAAATTGGCTTCTGAGGCCGTTAACTGTGTCTTCTTGCGCCGGATAGACTCGGGCACCTTGAGCTTGCCTATGTCGTGGAACAGACAGCCCAGCGCTATGTCGCGCATATCTGATTTTGGCAGCTCCATGGCCCTGGCGATCATCAGCGCTAATACCGCCACCGAGATACCGTGTTGGGTCACGCTATTGTCACTCTCACCTGCGGTCACTAACGCCAGGTGGGTCTGTTCATACTCAAACATATGCTCGATGAGGGACTCCACCAACGAGGCGGCCTCACGATAGGCGCCCTCGGGATCGCTGGCTATCTTGCTAAAGGTCGAGCGACACTCGTTGACACAATCGATGAAGCGTTTCTGACTCAGACGCAGGGATTTGCGCACATTGCGTTTGGCTTCTACGATGGGATCCACCACCTCTTCTGCCTTTTCAGCCTGCTCGTCCCCCTCATCATTCTCCTCTTCCAACAGTTCTTCGCCCGACACCAACAGAACATAGGGCACGCCAAGACTCTTGATCAGCTCTATCTGCGCCTCTTCTTCAATCTTGATGCGGTTAAAAAGGAAAGGATGGTTTTTCCAAGACAAGGGTAACTTAACAGTGATACCTGTTTGTAACTTAGACAGGGGTAATTGTATCGGCTCAGTTCTGGCCACTCGAAGCAACTCCATTGATTTTCCCCATACCCATTGGGTCCCCTCATCCAGATCTGGATGCGGGATGATCCCCTAAGAATATGAAAAGCAACCTAACTTTAATAACATAACTATAGTCAATAGCAACTCAATTTGTACAATCTGTCATTAAATTGACCACTTACGCACAGATTGACGCCAAAGTGCACCGAGAGACGATTAGCTGCTGGTTATAAGATATGCAAAAAATCTAAACTAAGATTGAAATTATTTATTGTATACAATATTCAATTGGTGTTAGTATGCTTCTGTTCTTTAGAGATACGTAGCAACCCCGGATTATGTTTCTTTAAAGAGTGTTGCTGTCAATTGTCCTTAATATAAGTCCTGTGAATTTGTTGTTTTTCACATTGATTTATAAGGTATTTTGTAACATTCCTATATCTTGAGACTGAATTTTCATTCAAAGAGATATGCTTAGCGCTGCTTCTTGCAGCGCTTTTTTTTGGCCGGGATTCGCTAATCCGTCTGATTGCGCCAATCCTGCAGGTAGTATTTAAGGTGCTTCGACTTGGCGATATAGAGCAGGCTCCAAAAGAGAAACAGTGCGTCCAGGCCAAAGCTCCAGCTATAGAGAAAATGGTTATGAATCAGGCGCTGCAACAAAAGGCCGGCATCTACCATCAAAAGCGCAATCAGCAGAGGTTTAAGTTGATTAAAGACGGGTCTTAACCAGAGTGGAGCGCGTTTACGCTCGGCGATCACTAATCCATAGAGAAATAAGCCACCGACGCCTGCGGCCAAGGCCATCAGAAAGTCAGACTTTTGCGGATAGATGAGGGCGACCAAACCGGCTCGATCGCTGGCCTGAGTCAGAGAGGCGATAAACACACACCATCCCCGGGCGATAAAGGCCAGCATCAGGTACAACATAAGCGGCGGCTTAAAGTGTCCCTTATCGTCTAACCAATTAATATGTCCAAAATTCAATAGTGTTCTCCCTCCCCCGTTTCTCTCTATATGGTGATGATGTCGCGGATTTCAACATCTGATAACAAATGGAGGCGGTGAACGATAAAAAAAGCGCCATCTCTCGATGACGCTCTCGTTTAGCTTAGATCTAATCTAGTCGGCTAATTCACACAGCCAATTTAAGAGCCTAGGATTGCCAAGAGCTCTGCCTCATCGATCACCTTAACTCCAAGCTCCTGCGCCTTGGTCAACTTAGAGCCGGCGGCCTCACCGGCGACCAAGCAATCAGTATTTTTCGAGACGCTGCCCGCCACCTTGGCACCTAATGCCTGCAGCTTAGCCTTGGCATCGTTGCGATTGAGTTGCGTCAAAGTGCCGGTTAATACCCAGGTCTGCCCCTTCAGGGAGAGCGCCTCTTCGGCAACCTCTTCGATGTCGGGCCAGTGCACACCGGCCTGCAACAGGCCATCGATCACCTCAAGGTTATGGGGCTGCTCGAAGAAGTGCACCAGATGCTGGGCGACGATCACCCCGACATCGTCAACCTTCATAAAGGTCTCGGCATCCGCCTGCTTGAGATGCTCAAGAGTCTTGAAATAGTTAGCCAGGTTGGCGGCGGTGGCTTCGCCCACCTCCCTGATCCCCAGCGAATAGAGGAAACGGGCAAAGGTGGTTTGCTTGGCCGCTTCCAGGGCATTGACCAAATTAGTGGCTGACTTCATCCCCATGCGATCCAGCATAGTGATCGCCGAGGCGGTCAGCTTGAAGAGATCCGCAGGGCTGGCCACCAGCTCCTTATCGATCAGCTGCTCTACCACCTTATCGCCCATGCCATCAATATCTAATGCCTTGCGAGAGGCGAAGTGCTTGATCGCCTCCTTACGCTGGGCCTCACAGTAGAGGCCGCCGGTACAACGGGCAACCGCTTCACCCTCGACACGCTCCACGTCGCTGCCACACACTGGGCATTGCGGCGGAAACTGGATCGGCTGGGCATCGCTCGGGCGCTTCTCGGGCACTACGGCAACGACCTGAGGGATCACGTCACCGGCGCGGCGGATGATCACGCTATCGCCTATCATCACCCCGAGACGGGCTATCTCATCGGCGTTATGCAAGGTGGCGTTGGAGACGGTAACCCCACCGACAAAGACGGGCTGCAGGCGCGCAACCGGGGTCACAGCGCCGGTACGGCCCACCTGGAAGTCAACTCCTTCGAGCAGGGTGATCTCCTCCTGGGCCGGAAACTTATAGGCGGTGGCCCAACGAGGCGCCTTAGCCACAAAGCCAAGAGTCTGCTGCTGGGCGATATCGTTCACCTTAAGCACCACGCCATCTATCTCATAGGCCAGCTCGCTGCGACGGGTCAGTATGTCCTGATAATAGGCCAGCACGCTGGGGATATCCTCACATACCTTAACTTCACTGCTCACCGGACAGCCCCACTCTTTAAGCTGCATCAGCTGCTCGAAATGGCTGGCTGCCAGCGGCCAAGTTTCTGGCTCCACCACGCCCAGTGCATAGGCATAGAATGCCAAGGAGCGACTGGCGGTGATCTTGCTGTCTAGCTGACGCAGGCTACCGGCGGCGGCATTGCGCGGGTTGACGAAGAGCTTCTCGCCCTTGGCGCGGGCCTTGTCGTTAACTGCCTCGAAAGCAGCCTTAGGCATAAAGACTTCGCCGCGCACCTCGAGCAGTGGCGGAAAACCGCTGCCTCTGAGTCTCAATGGCACAGATTTGATGGTGCGTACGTTCTCGGTGATGTCTTCACCGACGGTGCCATCGCCGCGAGTGGCGGCGCGCTCAAACACGCCATCGCGGTAGAGGATACTCACCGCCAGACCGTCTAACTTAGGCTCACAGCAAAATGCCGGCGTCTCCGGCAGCTTATCGCCGACGCGCTTATAGAAGGCGTTGAACTCCTCTTCGCTAAAGACGTTATCCAGGCTCAACATGGGCTTGAGGTGAGTCACCTGATTAAACTTGCTCAGGGCCTCGCCGCCGACTCTCTGGGTTGGCGAGTCGGCCTGAGCCAGCTCGGGATGCTCGGCCTCCAGCTCCTGCAGGCGACGCATCAGACGGTCATATTCGGCGTCGGGAATAGAGGGCGCGTCATCGACATAGTAGCGATAGTTGTGCTGATTAAGCTCGTCGGTTAACTGTTTAATCTCGTCTTGTATGGCTTGCATGATTTCTTATCCAGTTTAAGCAACAGAGGCCGCTGATGCGGCCTCTACTTCAATGTCGGTCTAGGGATCACATCTGCGCGCGAATGCGCTGCAGGTAAGACTGCTTGGTCTGCTCGCTCCAGGCGCCGCGACCACCGTCGAGCACTTCGCCGCCGAGATCGTCGGCAAGCTGATGGGCCGAGTTAAGCATGATGGAGAAATTCATCAGAGGATCGCCATAGCAAGGCAGCGTCATAAACAGCACTATGCCCTGAGTGGCAAACTGCTCCATCTCATCTGGGTTGAATACCCCAGGCTTAACCATGTTAGCCAATGAAAACAGCACCTTGCCTGTGCCAGCATTATCCTCATGACGATGGAAAATATCCATGTCACCAAACTTGAAGTTAAGGGTCAACAGGCTAGGTAGCAGCTCGGCGCCATTAAGGGCCTCGCCCTCTTTAGCCACCACGTGCAGCACCAGTACATCCTGTGGATCGCCAAGTGGCGCCTCTTCGACCACTTCTGGCGCTGGCTCTGGTTCAACAGGCACTGGCTCTACAGACGCAGGCGCTACTGACTGAGGCGCTTCGACTCTAGATGCGGGGCGCACAGCTTCCTGCTTTCGCTCGGTAACAGGATCTTCAAACAGCGAAGGCTGCGCCGGGGCCTGACCCAGGCCAAGCTCCATCTGCTCAAGATGGGCGTCGCTAACTTCCTCGTTAGGGGTTGCCGACATCACCGGCTCTTGACGCGAACGCGGCGCCTTCTGCTTGGGCTCGTCCGACAGAGAGAAACTAGGTGAGACTTCTGCTGGCTCACTCTCTTGCGCGCGTGCACCTGCAGGTGTGGCACGGCTGGTCGAGGTGGCCTTAGGAATGCTGCGATCTTCGCCGTTATTTTTAATTACTCTTACAGGGCCAACGCCATCGGCGTCGAAACCGTCACTGTCACGTGTCTTATCTGTATATAGGCCAGTCATGGGCGATTCTTTTAATGATTTAGGTTGCTGCCGCCTAATGGACCAAAAACCATGCACAAGTACCGCGATAATGGCTACCGCGCCTAACACGAACAATACCAGTTGCAAATTTTCCATTGATTACCCTGTTTTTCCCAAAATTATACTGCGTCGGCTAATGCCACCGCCTCATCGATATCGACGGCAACTATGCGTGAAACCCCTGGCTCGTGCATAGTGACACCTATTAGTTGATCGGCCAATTCCATGGTGATCTTATTGTGACTAATATAAACAAATTGCACGCTCTGAGACATCTCTTTTACCAGTCGGCAAAACCTGTCGACATTGGCATCATCGAGCGGTGCATCGACCTCATCCAACATACAAAATGGCGCCGGATTCAGCCTGAAAATCGCAAATACCAATGATAAAGCGGTTAATGCTTTTTCTCCACCCGAAAGCAGGTGAATCGTACTATTCTTTTTCCCCGGCGGTCTGGCCATGATGGTGACCCCAGTCTCCAGCAGATCATCATCGGTCAGCGCCAGATAGGCACTGCCGCCGCCGAACACCTTAGGGAAGAGCACACCAAGATCTTGGTTGACCCTATCGAAGGTCTCCTTAAAGCGCGTTTTGGTCTCGCGGTCGATCTTGCGGATCGCCTCCTCCAGGCTGCCAAGGGCCTTGGCCAAGTCCGCATCCTGACTGTCGAGATAGGCCTTGCGTTGACTCTGCTGCTCGAACTCTTCAATCGCCGCCAAATTTATCGCGCCAAGATGTTCGATCTGCGCCTTTGTGCGCTCAAGCGTCTTCTGACGATGACTCAGGCTCACAGTTAGATCCAGGGTTGCCTGCACCTCGGTGATATCCACCTCTTGGCTCTTGATCTGGGCTAACTGACTGTCAATTTGACCTTTTATCCCTTCGCGACGTAACTTTAACGCGCTGATGGCTTGAGTCAAGTGCTCTAACTTGCCAAGTTGTTGTTTTTGCTTGGCGCCGATCTCGTCTGCTTGATTTTGCAGCTCAGCCTGCTGCAGACGCAGGGCATCGAGCGCCGCCTGCGCCTCCCCCTGACGCGCCAGGGCATCATTGAGCTGGGCCGTCATGGCATCGGCTTGCAGCTTACCATCTAGCTTATCCTGCCCCTCGAGTTGCCCCTGAAGCTCGCTCAGCTCTTGGGCCAGCTCCTTCATCTGCCGCTCGAGCTGCTCACCCTGCTGACGGCTAAGCGCTTGCTCGGTATTGATTGCCTGCAGCGACTGCTGTAACTGCTGGGACTGCTGCGCCAACGTCTGACGCTCACGGCCCAGCGCTTTATGCTGAGCGCGGCGATCGGCAAGTCCTGCCACCTGGCTGTCGGCTGAGCGCGTCAGCTCAGTCAGCTGCGCCTCGTCTTGATCGCGGCGACTTGTCAGCTCACTCAGGCTTTGCTCCACGGCTTCGAGCTCGCCGGTCTGCTCTTCGAGCAAGGCCTCTAGCCTGGCTTGCTGCTCACCTTGCTGGGCGATACGCTCCTGAGTCGCCTGAGCCTGCGCCATCAGGCGTTCACGCTCAAGCTGCGTCCCCTGCAAACTGGTATTAAGCTGGGTGAGCGTCTCACGCTGCTCATCCAAGGCCTGATTGACCTCGGCAAGCACCGCCCTGCGCTCATCGATAGCCTCGACACTGGCCGCTATGCTGAGCTCCAGCGCCTGCTGCTCGGCCTTAAGCTGCACCAGCTGGCTGCCCTGCTCTGCCTTTTGCAGCACAAAGCCTTTACCGACGATGTAGCCATCGGCGGTGACGATGCGCTCGTCATCTTCGAGTGATCCCAGCATGGCCTTTGCCTGACTCAGGTTATCGACCCAGGTGAGCCTGGACAGCCAGGGCGCCAGATTGACCTCGCTGCTGAGCCCTGTCCACTTCTGAGATCGGCTTAACGCAAAGCCACTCTCATTTTCTATTTCCTTTGCGCTGGATTTGTCACTCACCTTCTGGGTGAGCAGACCGTCGAGCAGCAGGTCGACCGCCGCTTCCCAGCCGGGTGTGACCTGAATCGCCTGCCAGAGGGCGCGGCCCTGAAGCACGTTTTCCTGAGGTAAGATACGCTTGACCACCGCCAGACGTCCTCTCTCCTCGGCCAGGGATTGCGACAAGGCATCGACCTGCGCCTGGGTCTGGCGCGCCTGCTCTTGTAACAGAGACTGAGTGGCGGCCCCCAGCTCTATCTCGCCCTTAAGCTCATCGACCCGCTCGGCGAGCCGTTCACACTGAGCATGTTGCAGCGCTAGATTGGCGCTCTCATCCTGATGGGATAACTGCTCGAGCTGGCGTGACGCGCTCTGATGTTGCGACTTCAGCTGAGTCAGGACGCTCTGCTTATGCTTGAGCTCCCCCTTGGTAAGTTCCAGGCGTAGCTGACATTGATTAACCGCCTGCTTGGCCTGACTTTCGGCCTCCTGAGCCTGCTCCAGTGATAGCTCGACCTCGCCGAGCTGCTCATCGAGTAACTCGAGCTGCAGCTGCAAGGTCTGATGGGCCTCCCGGGCATCGTGCTGTCGTCCATCGAGATCGCCGCGCGCCAATATAAGCGCCTGCTCCTGCGCCTTTAACAGTGCCAGCTTATCTTCGTCCTGCTTGATACGCTGCTTGAGGTGGGCATCTTGCTGCTGGCGATGCTTGACCTCCTGTTCGAGCTTGGCGATCTGATTACCGTTAAGATAGAAGGCCTCGACCTGTTGCTGCTCCTGGCGCTCAAGCTCATCGAGTTTGAGTTTAAGCTCGGTCAAGTTGCGTGACAGGGCTTCTCGCCCGGCGTCGCCCTCGCTCTGGGTCAGCGTCTTGGCTTCTATCTCCTGGGATAACTTGTCAGACTGGGCGCTCAGCTCCAGATATTTGGCCACCTCTAGCTGGGCATGTTGATCCCGCTCCGTCTGTTTCAGCGCCCGATATTGACGCGCCGCCTCGGCCTGCTCGGCCAGCTTGTCTATTTGGCGGCCCAGCTCCTGACGGATATCCCCTAAGCGTTCGAGGTTCTCGCGGGTATGGCGGATGCGGTTTTCCGTTTCGCGTCGCCGCTCCTTGTAGCGGGAGATGCCGGCGGCCTCTTCTATGAAGACCCTCAGCTCCTGAGGCTTAGATTCGATAAGCCGTGAGATGGTGCCCTGCTCGATAATGGCGTAGCTGCGCGGACCTAGGCCCGTGCCCATGAAGAGATCGGTAATATCCTTGCGGCGGCACTTCTGGCCATTGAGGAAGTAACTGGATTCACCGTCGCGGCTCACCTGGCGTTTTACGGCAATCGCCTGATAGCTGGCGTACTGACCGCCCAGACGGCCCTGCTGATTGTCGAAGCTGAGCTCGACACTGGCCACAGAGACCGGGCGTCTGGCCGAGGAGCCGTTAAAGATAACGTCAGCCATGGAGTCGCCGCGCAGGTGTTTGGCAGAACTTTCGCCCAACACCCAGCGCACCGCGTCGATCACATTGGACTTGCCACAGCCATTGGGGCCGATAATTGCCGTAAGCGGTTGGTTAAAAGGGATTTTAGTGACATCGACAAACGACTTAAATCCAGCAAGTTTTATCTGTGTGAGTCTCATTGTGCCAGTTTGGTCGTCTATTGGGAGGCGCGCTTGGTATCGCTGTTATTATTGCTAGCCACTTTATCAAAGCATGCCGCATTTTGTAACGTTTTTTCTGTTAAGCACCGTGATTTCACCCTTGTTTTTACAACAGGGCTGACACACAATCGGCCTTAAGCAAGACATAAGGATATTCTGATAAGACTATGAATCAAAAAGCAAGCAAGCCCGCTAAGAGTGGCGTGAACTATTTTCTCGACGGCTTTCGGCTGATCAAACAGCCGGGGCTGAGACGCTTCGTCTTCATCCCGCTGAGCGTCAACCTGGTGCTGTTTGCGGCGGTGATCTACTTCGCCATCGGCCAGCTGGAGCAGGTGTTTCAATGGATCAATGGTCAACTGCCCGAGTACCTGAGCTGGCTGAACTTCCTGCTCTGGCCGCTGGCGGTGCTTACCCTCTTGGTGGTGCTCTCCTTTATCTTCAGCTCTGTGATGAACTGGATAGCCGCCCCCTTCAACGGCCTACTGGCGGAGAAGGTTGAGCAGTATCTCACCGGCAAAGACCTCAATACCGGTGGCACCATAGATCTGATTAAAGATCTGCCGCGTATCCTGGGGCGCGAGTGGATGAAACTGAAATATTACCTGCCCAGAGCCATATTGTTTCTAATCCTCTTCTGGGTGCCTTTCATCGGCCAGACCGCCGCCCCTGTGCTCTGGTTTCTGTTTAGCGCCTGGATGATGGCGATCCAATACTGTGACTATCCCTTCGATAACCACAAGGTGCCTTTTAATGATATGAAGTTTGCCCTCAATCAGACCAAAGGGAGCAGCTTTAGCTTCGGCGCCGCGGTGACCCTGTTTTCGATGATCCCCATCATCAACTTTATCGTGATGCCGGTTGCCATCTGTGGCGCCACTTCTATGTGGGTCGACAAATACCGCGCCGCCTATCGCAATGAGCAGATTGCGCCGGAATAAAGCTCACTTCAAAAAAAAGGCCTGCAATTGCAGGCCTTTTTATTACGAATCAGGCGCCACCAT
Organism: Shewanella alkalitolerans; assembly: GCF_019457575.1. NCBI lineage: Bacteria > Pseudomonadati > Pseudomonadota > Gammaproteobacteria > Alteromonadales > Shewanellaceae > Shewanella > Shewanella alkalitolerans. Next base: position 2,763,416 of record NZ_CP080422.1, read on the forward strand.
ATACCTCTGGGGAACTCTCCTCTGCTGGGATTTCTCTTGGCTTAGAGAGATCAACAACGACAGTTTCTGAGATCTTATCTTGAATCGCCTGACGGTTGGCATCCCAATATATCTGTAGGAACCCGAGTAAACCTGTGGCGAAACCGGCACCATAGCCACCATATCGCCCAAAGGCATCCCATAACGAGATAGACGAGGCATCCAGCGGCACCACCCGAATGTTGAGCAATTTCTTACCCAGCGTCTGGCCATCGAACCAGGCGGTAAAGATAGTAAAGTAAAAGGCGGCCCAGCCAAAGCCGAGCCCGAGATCGTTTAAGATACCTTTGGCCCATTCGAGCAGGCTGTAGGGCGAAGGCTTATCTTCCTCTTCATCAAGTTTATCCGGGTCAATCCCGAGCACTGCAGGCTCATCCATTAAGGCTTGTTGGCTTGGCTCGCTTGCCTCTTGCTCCACCGTCTGTTGCTTTACCGCTTCTTGCTTCAATACTTCTGGCTTCACCACATCTTGCTTAACCTCGCCTTGCTTTACAGCATAGCCATTAGGGTAAGCCTGCTTTAGGCGCTGCATCAGTGCTTGTTTTTCCTGACTCGGCAGAGACAGCTCGTCAATCAGCTGAGATGCCAGCGCCACTTTCTCCCTGTCGCTTGTCTCTAAGCTGTCCATCGCGCTAAGCAGCTTGGTTAACTTCTCGTCTGCGCAGCTTGCCTCCTCACACAGGCTAAGGGCTATGATCTGCGGCATGACCTTAAGTGCATTTAGTGACTCCGCCTGCTGACCCGTGGTTTGCGCCACTTTCTCCCCGCCTTTACCTTTATCCGCATCGCCGTAGGAGATGATGTTGTCGCTGGTGACCCAGATTGTCATCAAGAGCATGGCAAGATAGAGCCCCCACTTCAGCGCCTTGCCCAGTTGATGGCTGCGACGCTCAATGACTAAGGTTAAGCCGACCAGGAGAATAAACAGGGCGCCGGCCTGCTCTGCTAATACGCTAATCAGCAAACCATCGATCAGCATCGCCAGACCACGCTTGAGTGGCGAGGCCAGCGGGGTATAGAGCAGCTCTGGCGCCACATGAAAGGCGAAGGGGGTGACTATTGTCTTAGGGTCCTTGCTCTTAGGATCTTTGGTCTTACGATCTTTGGAGTTTGGAGCTTTTGTCTTAGATTTTTTAGCTGACTCAGGGCTCGCAGATTGATACGCTGTGCTCGGCATATTTGCCGCATCCCCTATCCTATCGTTTGTGCTGCTCACTCATCTGCTCCCTGCGATTTATTCTGCTTATTTTGGCTAGCGGGCTTGATACATTTCGCTAACTTATCAATAGGATCCCCATTAGACCAGCCCCCTTAGCGATGTAATTATGATATAAGTGACAGCTTTTATAACAGAAAAGAATAACGAAGATGAAACTATCATTTCTAATGCGCCCAAACCACACTATGATTTAGCTGTATACATTAAGGAGCAAGTAATCCATGAGTAAAATTTTCGAAGACAATTCATATACCATAGGTAATACACCTCTTGTTCGCCTAAATCGCGTCAGCAAGGGAAATGTGCTCGCCAAGGTTGAGGCCCGTAACCCTAGCTTTAGTGTAAAGTGTCGTATTGGCGCGAATATGATTTGGGACGCCGAAAAGAAGGGCTTGCTCACTAAAGACAAAGAATTGATTGAGCCGACCTCAGGCAACACAGGTATTGCACTGGCCTATGTCGCCGCGGCCCGTGGTTATAAGCTAACCCTGACCATGCCAAACACCATGAGCCTCGAGCGTCGCAAACTGCTTAAAGCTTTGGGTGCCAATCTTGTGCTGACCGAAGGTGCCAAGGGTATGAAGGGCGCCATCGACAAGGCTGAAGAGCTGCGTCAATCTGCGCCAGAAAAATACCTGATCTTGGGTCAATTCGATAACCCAGCGAACCCAGAGATCCACGAGAAGACCACAGGTCCAGAGATCTGGAACGACACAGACGGTGAAGTCGATGTGGTTGTGGCGGGCGTGGGTACCGGCGGCACCATTACCGGTGTGAGTCGTTATATCAAGCAAACCCAGGGCAAGGCGATCACCTCGGTTGCAGTTGAGCCTGCAGACTCTCCTGTCATTGGCCAGACCATGGCCGGTCAGCCTGTACAGCCTGGCCCACATAAGATCCAAGGTATCGGCGCAGGTTTCATCCCTGGCAACCTAGACCTTGACGTAATTGATCGAGTAGAAGCCGTGACCAACGAAGAAGCGATAGAGATGGCCCAGCGCCTGATGAAAGAGGAAGGTATCCTGGTAGGTATCTCTTCGGGTGCAGCAGTTGTTGCGGCAAACCGTATCGCCGACTTGCCAGAGTTTGAAGGCAAGAACATAGTGGTGATCCTGCCATCAGCGGCCGAACGTTACCTCTCTTCTGTCCTGTTCCAAGGCCAATTTGGCGACACGGAAAACGTTCAGTAAGACTCGCCTAATAAGGCAGGTTAACTCACTTGAGGCCCCGATAGTTTTAAACTATTGGGGCTTTATTTTATCGCACGCAGGATCTTGTCGATACAGGCGCCAAGGGTCTGCTGCAGAAAGTCGCTGTCCAGATTGCCACTGATAATACTCTGATACTCCACCCAACGAATCAGCCCCAAAAGCTGATGGGCATCGGCATTGGCCGTGGTTGATCCTAAGGCGGTAAAAAACTGCTCGATAGTGCTGACAAAGCCATTGTCCAGCAACTGAATCGCCTCGGCGAGCGCGGGATTGCGCAGCGCCTCTTCGTGAAACGCCACCTCGAGAATGCGATCATCCCTGTGACTCACCTGGGTTTGAATATGTTCACAGAGAAATTCGGTCAGATGCGCAGTCACCTTGTCAGGGGCCATCTGGTGACTGTCTGCCTTAAGCGCCTCAAGTAGCTGAAAACTCTTCTGCTCAAGAGTGTTGTTCATCCACAGGGTCTTTTCGGCAAAGTAGGTTAAGGCGTCGCTGATCAGATCTTTGATATCTTTAAAGTAATAGGTGGTCGAGGCAAGCGGTACCTGCGCCTCTGTTGCCACCGCGCGATGACGCACGCCGCGAACCCCCTCCTTGACGATCAACCTTAGGGTCGCCTCTAAGATAGCCACGCGCCGTGCCTCACCATCGGCCCTGTGGGTGATACGTCCAACATAACTAAGAGGTTGCTGCATTAATTCTATCCTTATCGATCTAAGCCGTCGGCGACAGAGATGATGCTATGTTAACACCTGAGTAACACTTGACCTAGCACAGCGTCGTTATGCGCTCCTTCTCAACGACCAATAACGCCTTGTATCGTCGATAATTTCAGCTATCTTGGGACTGTTTTCGCGAGCCAGGTCGATAAAACGACATAGACTTGATGTCCTCATCAGGGGATCGGGCTAGAGTGGATGGCATTGCACTCACTCAAGCGTCAGGACTCTGATGGACTTTTACCAATCGCCGAAACAGATATCGGCATTTGATGCCAAATTTGAAGCACAAAAAATCGCATTCGCTCCCATAACCTTCCAGGTTGCCCGTTGCCTGCTGAAATTCGATCTCTTAGCCCAAATCGAAGATAAACCTGGCTCGAGCCGCGCACAGCTCGCGAGTCTGGTTGAACTGTCAGACTATGGCGTTGGCGTCCTGCTGGATATGGCCCTGAGCATGGGACTCGTATGGCAAGATGATCAAGGCTTTCATCTGGACAAGATAGGTCACTTCCTGCTTCACGATGAGATGTCCAGAGTCAACCTTAACTTCAACCATGACGTTTGTTATCAAGGCATGTTCGAGCTCGACAAGGCATTGGAGAATGGCGAAGCCAGTGGTCTAAAGGTGTTTGGCGATTGGCAGACCATCTACCCAGGTTTAACCCAGCTGCCACCTGCGGCCAAGCAGAGCTGGTTCGAGTTCGACCACTTCTATTCCGATCACGCCTTTGGCACTGTGCTGCCACTGATCTTTAAAGCCAAGCCGAAGACACTGGTGGATATCGGCGGTAACACGGGAAAATGGGCACTCGCCTGCACCCGCTACGATACCGACGTCGAAGTCACCATCATGGATCTCCCCGGTCAGCTGAAGGTCGCCATGGAAAATGCCAAGGACAAGGGCTTGAGTGACCGTATCCATGGCTTCGAATGCGATCTGTTGAAGGCGGATACGCCTTTCTTTAAGGGGGGAGATCTTTACTGGATGAGTCAGTTCTTAGATTGCTTCTCCGAGGAGCAGATACTGACCATATTAAAACTAGCCGCCGCCAATATGGCCCCCGATAGCGAACTCTGTATCTTAGAGACCTTCTGGGACAGACAACCCTGTGAGGCTGGTGCCTATTGTGTCAATGCCACCTCGCTCTACTTCACCGCCATGGCAAACGGCAATAGCCGCATGTACCACTCCAAAGATCTGCTCAAGCTGATCTCATCGGCGGGCCTCTATGTCGACGAGGATATCGATAACATAGGACTAGGCCATACCTTGCTGCGCTGTCGTAGAAAGCCTTAAATACTTAAACCTAAATTCTTAAATCTTTAACCTTAAATCTTAGGTAGACCGATGACCTCGGGCTTGCGGTCTACCTAGCTCTCGACTTTCTCTAGTCTCTATAGTACCAATGTGTACTCTGTTAAATAGCGCTAGGTTTGGGTTAATAGATGTATAGACACTAGATTAATAAGCTTAACAGCCAATTCGACAGGGCCAATTGTGTTGCTAAGCTCCTGCTCAGCCAACAAACCGTCGCCCGTCAAGGTGACTTCTCTTTCTCTTTCTCTCCCCCTTTTCTTCCCTCTTGCCCTCTCATTAGTGCAAATAATCGAGTGGAAAAGAGCAACACAGATTTAACAAGCCTAACCCTCAAGCTTAATAATAATGACTTATCATGGGCGCCAATTAGACCGTGAATTAAGAAAAACACCGCACATTAGTATTAGAAATTAATCCCCCCACACCTCGCTGTTAACAATATATAAACAATTAAACAGACATTAATAGAGGTGATTTTGGTCACAAACAAATCATTTCCACAATATTTTTCATATTTTTTGTATTTTTTTTAAATAACAAACAGCACAACTAAAAAACAACTAGCAGCAAAAGTAAAAACAAATAAAAAACAAATAGACCCACCAGAATTGACAATGTCACTACAATTAACCACAAAAAATAACACTCAGAAGTATTTTGAAATAAATCGCTTAATTAACATCCATTTTGCAATGTTAATTGTACTTATTTTGTTAAAAAAAGGATAAGAATCTAAGCGCGTAAGCAGACGTATCGGCTGTAGCCGCCTTGTTGCAGTTGTTACCTCTCTATGATTATATCGAGCACGAGGTAAAGATTTATCAATATAAGTAAATATTTGAAAAGTTTTTACTAAATAAAGATCGACACTTAGATCGAATAAAAACGGTCAGTCCAATAAGTGTTCAAATCAAAAATTAAAATAAGTCTCAGGGAGAAACACAATGCAGCCTAATTCTATATTGGCTAAAGCTGTTCGTTTCGCATTAATTGGTGGTGCCGCGACGGCAGCACTAAGCGTACCTGCCGTTTATTCGGCAGACGAAGACAGCGTAGAACGTATTCAAGTAACAGGTTCACGTATTAAGCGTACCGATATGGAAACGGCTACACCTGTTACCGTCATGAGCGCAGAAGACATGGCGAAACAGGGTTTCACTAACGTTCAAGATGCGTTGGAAAGCCTAACTTCAACCACCAGTGCAATGACCACTCAGTCAGTTCACGGTTTCACACCAGCCGCCTCTTCTATCAGTCTACGTGGCGCCGGTGCTAACCGTACGCTAACACTGATCAATGGTAAGCGTCTAAACCAATATCCAAAGCCATCTGGTGGTACCGATAACTTCGTAGATACTGCTAACCTGCCTATGGAAGCCGTACAACGTATCGAAGTACTGCAATCTGGTGGTTCTGCTATTTACGGTGCTGACGCCGTTGGTGGTGTAGTTAACATCATCCTGAAGAAAGACTTCGAAGGTGTAGCACTTAAGTACCGTCACGGTGACACCACTAACGGTGGCGGCGGAAGCGACCGTATCGCACTATCTCTAGGTGCTTCATCTGATCGCGGTAACGTATCGACTTTCATCGAATTTACCGACAACGAGCAGCTAAAAGCGACTGATCGTGAAAACTTTGGTCTGCACACTGATAAAGTGCCTTACAGCCCACATTCGGCCTACAGCTCATACGGTGCACGTATTGCCGCAGTAGCCAGAGATGATAAAACCATTCCAACTGGTCAACGCGTATTGACCCCTGAAGAGTGTACCGCTGGTGGATTCCTATGGACTGGCTCTACTTGTGGTTTCGACCGTTCAGAATGGCGCGACTTACAACCTAAGAGCACACGTTTCATCAGCTCAACCAACTTCAACTATGAACTATCTGATGATGTGAATTTCGTCGGTCGTTTAGACTTCGCCGAAGCGAAATCTACCACCAACATCGAGCCTATGGCGATCAATGACTACGACATCACTGTCGCGGGCAACAGCGTCACCGTAAGCAATGGCGATCTGAGCAAGACCTTCAACAATAAAGCGACAGCTCTGGGTGGCGACTTCGCCAACGCTGAAGATGGCGAATATTACTACGTACGTCGTCTACACGAGTTCAGCAACCGTGCTGGCGAGACTAAGACGCGTAACTACTTCTTCACCGCCGGCCTAGAAGGCACACTGGCAGATGAATACAGCTGGGAAGCATCAGTTAACTACGGCCGTACTAACGTTGACGTGTTCCGCAGTGGCTACGCAACTGTTGGCGGCATGTTTGACTACATCACTGCCGGTGAAAACGGTAACTCTCTGCTGAAGAACATGAGTGCAGAAGATGTAGAACAGGCCTCTTACTCTCCATTTGAGCAGGCTCAGTCTACTCAGAAAAACGTCCAGGCTAACATCTCTGGTATGGCGTTCGAAATGCCAGCGGGTGACGCGCAGTTTGCATTCGGTGCCGAATACACAGAGCAGGACTATGAAACCAATAGTGATTCAGAGTCTAAGAAAGGTAACATCCTGACCACTGGTGGTTCTTCAGGTGCCGGTGAGCGTTCATACTGGGCAACTTATGCCGAGTTGAGCCTGCCCGTTCTTGACGTACTGACTGTCAACGCGGCACTACGTTATGACCGCTACGACGATTTCGGTGGCAACCTGTCACCACAGTTAACGGTTGAATACCGCCCGCTAAGCGAACTATTGGTTCGTGGTTCTATCAGCTCTGTATTCCGCGCACCAGACATGCACCGAGTATATGGCGATGCGACTAAGGGCTACTCTACAGTTATCGACTTCAAGCAGTGTCAAGCATTGGGCGGTGTACCTGGCCAAGGTTATGACAACAATCCTGCACTAAACGAAGTCTGTAAAGAACTGCACGTTGACACTACCACAGGTGCTAACAAAGATCTGGAAGCCGAGACTGGTTACACTGCTAACATCGGCGCGGTATGGGGCGGTGATGCACTCAACGCATCATTCGACCTTTGGGAGTGGAAACTGGATGACATGGTTAGCGACATCAGCGCTAGCAAGGCTGCACGTGAATACGAACAGTATGAAGACATGCTGACTCGTGACGCATCTGGAAAGATCACTCATGTTAATGCCGTTGCACAAAACCTGGCGTTCCAAAAAGTACGTGGTTTAGACATCTCTGCTGGCTATGGCTGGGATCTTGACAACTATGGTGAGCTGAAGCTTAACTTCAACGGTACTTACATCCTGTTGTCTGAATTCCAACTGTCTCCAACCGATCCAGTTGAAGACGACATCGATAACGGTGGCCTGCCACAGTACCGCGCGAACCTAGTACTTGGTTACTACATCGATGACTTCGAAGCGACCTTAGGGGCTTACCACACTGCGCGTATGCACGGTGTTCAGTACAAGTCTTACAAAGAGTCTGCCGAAGATAAGAATCAACCGTTCGATGAAAGCGCACACGAAGTGGCATCACAGACTAAGTGGAACCTGACTGCAGGTTACAACATCACTGATGCTATCAAGGTGAAAGCTGGCGTAGTTAACCTGTTCGATGCAGGTCCTAACTTCGACCCAACCGATACTTCTTGGCCGCACTACCCACGTTCAGTGTACAACGCACGTGGTCGTGAGTGGTTCCTAGAAGGTGAAGTGAAGTTCTAATCTAACTGAACTTTAATGAAAAAACGGCATCCTAGGATGCCGTTTTTTATTGCCAAAATTAAAAACTTGCTCTTAGACAAAGCCGAGATAGTGAGCGGCGACTACCACTAGGCTAGAGACCAAAAACAGCGCCAGCATGAAACGCCAGATAAACTTGACCCAAATGCCCCAATCGACGCGACACACGCCTAAGGTGGCCATCAATGACGCCGACGTTGGCACCAGCACATTGGTGAAGCCATCCCCCAACTGAAAGGCCAACACGGCCACCTGACGCGACACGCCGACGATATCGGCAAGAGGAGCCATCAAGGGCATAGTCAAGGCGGCCTGACCCGACCCCGAGGTCACAAAGAAGTTAAACACCGACTGGAACAGCAACATAAACCAGGCCGAGGCGACCGCAGGTAATTGGCCAATCAGGCTGCCTGCGCTGTTGAGTAAGGTGTTAAGTACGCTAGGTTCATCAGGCTTACCACCGCCTAGAAGCAGCAAGATCCCCGAGGCGCAGCCAACCAACAGGGCGGGCTCAAGCATGGTGCCAGCGCCTTGTTTGAAGCTGGTCGCCATACGATTCAGCGTCATACCATTGAGCCCGAAGATCACAGCAATCATCCCCACGACAATCCCCATGGCAAAGAACTGACTGGCGATCTCAGGAATAAACCAGGCGTTAGCGACAACGCCCCAGATCACCCAGATAACCGTTAGCAAGATGGTGAGCAGCACCAGGCTATCACCGAGGTTAAAGCGGCTCTGTAATTCGCTCGCTCCATGATGCTCGCGAAAATATCTGTCCGACTCATAACAGAGTGAGCTTTGGGGGTTGGCCTGGATCTTGGCGCCGTAGCGCATGGTAAAGATCACCCCCATCAGGGTGAAGCCTGCCCACATGAGGCCCCTTACTCCAGCGCCCGACAGCACAGGAATGCCGGCGATACCCTGGGCAATCGCCACGCTGAAGGGATTCATCCAAGAGCTGGCAAAGCCCACCTGAGTCGCCACATAGGTCACCATCACTGTGGTGATGCCATCGAACCCTAAACGTATCATCAAAGGGCAGATGATGATGGCAAAGGCGATCGCCTCCTCCCCCATGCCAAACACTGCGCCGCCAAGGGAGAACAGAATAAAGAGCACGGGAATGAAGAGGCGCTCATTACCCTGGGTCTTATCAATAAGCCTTATGATGCCATTATCTATGGTGCCGGTTTCCATCACTATGCCAAAGGCGCCGCCTATCACCAGCATAAACATGATCACCCCGATGGCGGTGCCCCACTTAGAACCCGAAGTTAAGCCTTCGAAGGCAAAGTTAAAGAAACCTATGCCTCCGCCTCCCTCAAACAAGGCGACCGGCTGCTTGAGATGCTCTCCGGCCTCATCCAGGCTAAAGCGAAACGAGTTAGGGTCGACCACACTGCGCTGTTTTTCGACGCCATCGGCAAGATAATGGATCTCCTGGGTCTCGAAGGAGCCGACTGGCACCAGATAGGTCAGCAACATGGCGGCTAGCGCCACGAAGAAGATGATCACTAAAGTATCGGGTAAAGGGATTTTATTTTGCGGGTTCACCGCCGGGGAAGGCGCTTGATTTGCCATTGTTTTTCCATGGTTATTCTTGGAATCTAAGTTATTGCCCGCCAATATAAACCAATTCCCTTTTCACTGCACAAGAATCACCCTTACCAGCGAATAAGGGATAGCGCTCAGATCAGGCGGCCATATTGCTCAAGCATCCCTGGATAGGATTCACGTATTGGTCAAAATTGTCATGGGGCGCACAAGACGCCGCCAAAGAGTGAGGCAGGTCGAGTAACTTAGATAAAATCAACGCTTTACTTGTGAAAGCATTCGGGCGCTCATACAATCAATATCACACAAGCATCAATTTTATTGATAGTTTTCTTTATTGTTTAAATCAGTTAGGACGCCAAAAGCTCGATGAAGTACTCACTAAAACAAATCATGGTGTTCGATGCCGTAGCCAGCCTGGAAAGTGTGAGTGCCGCGGCGCGAAAACTGTCGATGACCCAGTCTGCAGTCAGCATGTCCCTTGGCCAGTTGGAGAACCTGCTCGGCCGCCCCCTGTTTATCAGACAGGGCAATCGCCTCACCCTCAGCCACTGGGGAAACTGGTTACGCCCAAGGGCAAGACGCCTGCTGCAAGATGCACAACAGATCGAATTAGGCCTTCACGAACAACACCTTATAAGTGGTCGTTTTCGTTTATGCTCGAGTCAGACGGCCGCCGAACATCTGCTGCCTGAGCTCATCAGTAAAATCGATACCGATTTTCCCGAACTTAGGATCGAGCTCACAGTGGAAAATACCGAGAACGTGGTCGAGGGCTTACTTAATTACGAATATGACTTTGGCATCATAGAAGGCCGCAACGACGACAGCCGACTCTATCAGGAGCAATGGTTAGACGATCATCTGGTGGTAGTCGCCTCGCCTCACCACCCCTACGCCAAGCAGACCAACATCAGCCTGGCGCAGCTTGAACAGGCAAGATGGGTGCTGCGCGAACAAGGCGCCGGGACCCGCCGCATTTTCGAGGGAGCCATCCACGGCGTCATCGAAAAACTCAACGTCTGGAAAGAGTATGAGCATGTCTCCCTGCTCAAGGCTTTAGTGAAGAATGGCCCCTATCTGAGTAGCCTGCCTTTCCTGGATGTGGAGAAAGAGGTGGCCGCCGGCGAGTTGGTTATCCTACCGACGCCGCAGCTCAATATGCAGAGGCACCTCTCCTTCGTGTGGCGCTGCGATTCAGGCGAGAATCCGCTACGTGACTGCGTGATCACCGAGGCCAGACGCCTGAGCAAACATCGCCAGCACGCCAAAAGCAATAAATAGCGAATTTGGTTAGTTGCACAACTCACTAACTGCTTAACTCATAGGTAAAATGAGTACACAATTGAACTGGAAATTGAAAGGGCAATTGAACTGCAAATCAAACAGACAATTGAGCTAGTAATTCAGTAGACATTAAAAAGGGGCATTCGCCCCTTTTTGTTATTTGCAGCAGGTCTTAGCCACTATTCGTAGATGGCACATACCTTGGCTACGATGGACTCTCGGTTAATTACCCCGACTAACTTGCCTTCACTGACCACAGGAAAACAGCTGGGCTTACTGGCGCTGGCATGACGCAGTCGCTCCTCGTAACTGGCATAGGTATGGCCGGTCAAAACGCCCATGTCACTCACGGGAAACAGCTTGTCACGATCTACCACCATCACCTCAATAAGATCGGCCACCGCATCATTTGGGGTTACCGTCAGCACCCTGGTCTGCATCAGATCGGCCACCTTGTAACTAATGCCACGGACAAACTCTTCTGACCATAGGCTGCGCAACAGATCTTGCTGAGAGACAAACCCCAGCAGACGTTGCTTAGCATCAACCACAGGTGCGCCGCGCAGCTGCTTCTCGTTGAGCTGCTTAAGCCCCTCATACACAGAGAGCTCAGGCGCTAGGGTAAAAGGTGTCTGCTCCATCAGCGCGCTGACATTTAATTTTTGAATCGATTTAGGCATTTGGGTCTCTCCCCTACAAACTTTACTAGATAATATTGAGATTGAATTTGCAGCGAGCTCGCTGCCGTTGTCCTGTCTGTTACTCTGATCACTGCGGCTTAACACAGGCTCGAGATGCACCGCCATAGATGTCACCTGAGCGAGTGGGCCATCATGTGCCTTACTTGAATCTATCCACCAGTAACCCAGCCCCACCACTAGGCCACCGCCGACGATATTGCCCGCGGTCACAGGGATAAGGTTATTGGTCAGAAAATGAAGCAGCGTCAGATCACTAAATTGCTCGGCGGTAAATCCGGGGATCTGATACCAGTCCCAGATGGCCAACTGCTTAATGACGATCCCGAGCGGCACCATAAAGAGATTGGCTATGCTGTGCTCGAAGCCGCTGCTGACAAACATCGCCACGGGTAGCATCAACAAGATGGCCTTAGTCAGCGCCTCCTTACTGGCGAAGGTCATCCAAACCCCCAAACAAACCAGCATGTTGCATAGGATGCCCAGGGCGAACGCCTGGCCCCAGGAGTGGTGCAGCTTATGTTGGGCGACCTTCAGGGCGTTGAGGCCCCAGAGTCCACCGTCTAACAGATACATCTTGGCACTGAGGATCAATGCCAGCATAAACATGGCACCGCAAAAGTTACCCAGATAGACGCGTCCCCAACAGGCCAGCAGCTCCCGCGTGCTGACACGCTTCTGCGCCCAGGCGACGCTGCTCAGCACGCTACTGGTAAACAGCTCGCCACCACAGATCACCACCAACATCAGCCCCAAGCTAAAGGCCAGGCCGCCAACGAGCCGCACCATGCCCCAATCGCCAGATGCCCCCGTGGTAACGGTGAGATAAAACACGAAGGCGAGCGCAATAAAGGCGCCGGCAAACATCGCCTGACCGATAGACTGCATCGCCTGCTTAGTCACCTTCTCCTGACCATAAGTCGCGGCGCGTTGACACAGGCTAGGCTCGATCGAAGGCGCTGGCTCGACCCGCCTGGCTGCAAGTGGCACTAGATTAGGTATCGTCATGGCGCGTCCATCTCCAGCCGAGCGTAAAACAGGGGTGAAATTTCATTAACATCATCTCCGCAAGTGCCAAGTCCCGAAAGACGGCGATTAATTAATAAATGTTTTTACAAAGAGTTAGCCTATTGCCTCACTCTCTGATGCCGAGATTAGCCATTAAAAGGAGGGAATAAAATTTGATAATAATGAATGAGACAATCAGTAAATTTGATAACCAAACCTGGAGGTAAGCAAGTTGTTAAGTCAGCAACAAATAACCTTTAAAGCGATTAAATACAATAGGTTATAAGAAAACAAATGTTACTTAGGAAAATAGAGATAAAAGCGCCCATGAGGTGTAAAGGCGTGCGGCTCAACAGGGCAAACTGGCAACTAACCACCTATTGCCTAAGCTATAAGGCATCTTGATTAACATCCCTGGCAAGTCCTTTGTGTGGGCGCGCTGGAGGCGAAGCGGCAGACCCAGATGAGCATTTTCGAGACACGACGCACACCGTACTGGCTTTTTGTGAAGCCTACCCCAGCCAAAAATGTGAGCCGTGCGAAGCATCTCTAATTTGCTGAGAATGGGGGGAGTGGCTCCCAAAAGTGACAAAAGGCGCGATCCATATCCAAACGCAATATATATGCCTAATGTAAAAATTGATCTGAAATGGCGATACAAGATGTTAACTAGCTCCCAAATCATCTAATCACCAGTTTCAAGTTTATTGATAGTTAATGTCAGGTGAAATTCACTATGTTAAGATTTGTGAGGTAAATTGGTCAGACCAATTTTAAACAGCGTTAGGGATGCAACTGCTCGCCGGATTTAGGGTGTTTTATCCATTCTAGGGGGCGGACAAGTTACTCGAGTGGCACCTGGGGGTTTTTCAACAAACGACACTCGCTGACTTGCAAGGATTACCTCTAAGTCTTCATCGAATTGATGAGTCAATAAGTTCTTTTCGGAGAATGAGAAATTATGTCAGAAACAGTCAAAAAAGAAGAGATGGAAGCCTCTGAGCTGACTTACAAGGCGCTTCACCGTCCTGCCAGCGAGTTTGCCACTCGTGAAGAATATTTAGACCACGAATTACAGATCATGAAGCCCAGACGTTGGGGCCTCAACCTGCCGGGACGCGACTTCCGTTTCGAGTGGGAGGACTTAGTACCCGCCATCGCTGGTACTATCGGCATCACGGTAATGTATTCCGCCGTAATGGCCGCCTGGGCTTCGGGCCTGAGTGAGCGCTGGGAACACATCAACCTGGGCGCCGAATTCGCCATTCAGGTGGTTCGCGTCGAAATGCTCATCCCCGCCCTGCTCTTCTGTATCATCAGTTCCGGCTTTATCAACCCTCGCGCTAACCTTGGCGGCAACCACGGCCCCATGATCCCACTTATCGGTACCATCGCCTTAGCTGGCGCGCACCCGTTAGCGCTTGCGATCCTTCTGGGTATCTTTGGTCTGCTACTCAGTTATTTTAAAGGTGGCTCCAGGTTGGTAAACCTCACCTCCAGCGGCGTCGCGGGGGGACTCTTGGTCTTCCTGGGCTTCATGGGCGCCAAGAGTCAGATCACCTCACTGTTTGACTGGGCCGGCGGCCTGCAGGCCAAGCACGCCCTGGACTATAGCCTGGGCTATGTGGCCTTCTTCATCCTCTTGGTAAACGTCGTCCTCTACGCCTATCTGGCCAAGGTGGGTAAACGCTGGCTGGCTATTCCACTTTGTTCAATCGCAGCAATTGCGCTGGCCTTCACCCTCGGCGCCGGCTTAGATCTGCAGTTTGTTACCGCGCCAGGCATCCCTAACCTGAACCCAGTGTACTGGTGGGGCTCTACCGAACACGGCTGGCAGCTAGGCTTACCTAACTTCGAGCACTTCATCGCATCGCTGCCTTTCGCCATCCTGGCGGTTGCCATGTGGTCACCAGACTTCCTCGGTCACCGCATCTTCCAGGAGCTGAACTACCCTAAAGGCACAGAGAAAGTGCTGATGGATGTGGATGACACCATGACCACCTGCTCGCTACGTCAAATCGTCGGTACGGCTGTGGGTGGCGGTAACATCACCTCTTCATGGGGTACCTACATGATCCCGGCGGCGATCGCTAAGCGTCCTATTCCTGCCGGCGCTATCTTACTGGGCAGCCTGTGTATCATAGTCGCGGTACTGGGTTACCCAATGGATGTCACCGTATGGCGTCCAGTGATGTCAATCGCGTTGCTGGTTGGCGTATTCCTGCCGCTCCTAGAAGCTGGCATGCAGATGGTGAAAGACACCCAAAGCAGCCAGGCGGCGGGGATCTGTATCTTCGCCTCATTCGTCGCCAACCCTGTGCTGGCCTGGGCACTCACCATGCTGCTAGATAATAACGGCCTGATTGGCGACAAAGAACGTGCCGCTAGCCTGAGCCTAGCCGACAGGCTGATCATTCCGGGTCTGGCCTTTGTTATCTGTCTCGCCGCCATGCTCGCGGTGGGGATGATTCAAGGGATCCCGGCGCTACTTTAATCGCGCAAACGACAATGAAGAGGGCTTAGGCCCTCTTCATTTTTATCTCCCCTATACTTACATCAAACTTGCTGATAACAGGCATCAATATGCCCTATGGGCATGGCGCTCATAACGCCGAGGAATCGCCCTTATCCTCGATGTCATAGGCAGTCAGACAAAGGTGTGAACCACCTCGCGCAAATAACCGACTCTTAGGTGAGATGCAAACGAATTTTTGCGCCAAAAATGATAACCCGATAGCAATTTTGGCATTAACTCGGGCAAAAGCGGACCGATTCAGATGCAGCGCCTAGGGAGATATGGTACTATGCAGATGGTTAATTGGTCTTACCAATTTAACGATAACCGAATCGATATAGACAGTGAGTGTCAAACGGCTTCGGATATCGCGTAAAACAGATTTAAATCGACACGGTTTACCGGTTCGATAATTCAGTTCCCATCATCCGGGTAATACATTGAAGGGAGCTGCGAAGAATAGCTATTGGTGTATCGCAACGTCTGCAGTGACAGCCTCTCGATAACCAATAACCTTTATCTCAAACAGAAGGTATTAGTACGATGACCGAAAAAACTGAGCTGTTCACCAAAGCGTGGGAAGGTTTTACTCCTGGTGATTGGAAGTCTGAAGTAAATGTACGCGACTTTATTCAAAAGAACTACAAGCCCTATGAAGGAGACGAATCTTTCCTAGCAGGCGCCACCGAAGCGACCAGTGCGCTTTGGGACAAAGTGATGGAAGGTATCAAACAGGAAAACCGCACCCACGCGCCGGTTGATTTCGATACCGACAAAGTCTCTACCATTACCTCTCATGCAGCAGGTTACATCGACCAAGATCTTGAAACCATTGTCGGTCTACAAACAGACGCGCCACTTAAGCGTGCCATGTTACCCAATGGCGGTATCCGCATGGTCGAAGGTTCATGCGCTGCCTATGGTCGTGAACTGGATCCAAACATCAAATATGTCTACTCAGAACTCCGTAAGACTCACAACCAAGGCGTGTTCGACATCTACACCCCTGAGATCATGCGCTGCCGTAAGTCTGGCGTACTGACTGGTCTGCCGGATGCCTACGGCCGTGGTCGTATCATTGGTGACTACCGTCGTATCGCCCTGTACGGTATCGATTACCTGATGCAGGAAAAATTTGCTCAGTTCAGCTCTCTGCAAGCGCAGTTTGAAGCGGGTGAAGACCTTTCAGCCACCATGCAGCTGCGCGAAGAGATCGCCGAGCAGCACAAAGCCCTGGGTCAGATGAAGCAGATGGCGGCCAGCTACGGCTGTGACATCTCAGGTCCTGCAACCAACGCTAAAGAAGCGATTCAGTGGACCTACTTCGGCTACCTGGCCGCAGTGAAGAGCCAAAACGGCGCAGCCATGTCTCTAGGCCGTACCTCTAGCTTCCTGGATATCTACATCGAGCGCGACATCAATAATGGCGTGTTGACCGAGCAGCAAGCTCAGGAGATGGTTGACCATTTCGTGATGAAGCTACGTATGGTGCGCTTCCTACGTACCCCTGAATACGACGAGCTATTCTCTGGCGACCCAATCTGGGCTACCGAGTCTATCGCAGGTATGGGTCTTGACGGCCGTACTCTGGTGACTAAGTCTAGCTTCCGCTTCCTGCACACCCTGTACAACATGGGTCCAAGCCCTGAGCCAAACATCACAGTGCTTTGGTCAGAGAAGCTACCGCTGAACTTCAAGAAGTACTGCGCTAAGGTGTCTATCGACACCAGCTCTATTCAGTACGAAAACGATGACCTGATGCGTCCCGATTTCGATTCTGACGACTACGCTATCGCCTGTTGTGTGAGCCCTATGGTTGTTGGTAAGCACATGCAGTTCTTCGGCGCCCGCGCCAACCTGGCCAAGACCATGCTTTACGCCATCAACGGCGGTGTGGATGAGAAGCTTAAGACTCAGATAGGTCCTAAGTTTGAGCCAATCAAAGATGAAGTGTTGGACTTTGACGATGTGATGGGCCGCCTGGACACCATGATGGAGTGGTTAGCGACTCAATATGTGTCTGCGCTGAACGCGATTCACTACATGCACGACAAGTACTCTTACGAAGCGGCCTTGATGGCGCTACATGACAGAGACGTACGTCGCACCATGGCTTGTGGTATCGCAGGCCTATCGATTGCTGCCGATTCACTGTCAGCCATCAAGTTTGCCAAGGTGAAGCCTATTCGTGACGAAAACGGCATCGCCGTCGATTTCGACATCGAGGGTGAATATCCTAAGTTTGGTAACAACGATGCACGCGTCGATGACCTCGCCACCGAGCTGGTTGAGCGCTTCATGGCTAAGATCCGTCACAAGAAGATGTACCGTAACGCGATCCCGACTCAGTCTATCCTCACCATCACCTCAAACGTGGTTTATGGTAAGAAGACAGGTACTACGCCAGACGGTCGTCCAGCCGGCGCGCCATTTGCACCGGGGGCAAACCCAATGCACGGCCGCGACGAGAAAGGCGCTATCGCGTCACTGACTTCTGTTGCCAAGCTGCCATTTGCACACGCACAGGACGGTATCTCTTATACCTTCTCTATCGTGCCAAATGCCCTGGGTAAAGATGACGACGGTCGCCGCGCTAACCTGGCTGCGCTGATGGATGGTTACTTCGCTCACAACGAGACCCGCGAAGGTGGTCAACACCTTAACGTGAACGTGATGAACCGCGAAATGCTGGAAGATGCAGTGGTTAACCCAGACAAGTATCCACAGCTGACTATCCGTGTATCTGGTTACGCCGTGCGCTTCAACGCACTGACACCAGAGCAGCAACAGGACGTCATTACACGTACTTTCACCAAAGGGATGTAATTTCCGTCAATCGAGCGGTCAAACGCTAGATTTTTGGTGAATATAAGCTAGGCTGTGCACTAATTTAGCACAGCCTACTTTAATTGAAGTTTTCGGAGTCACAATGACAGTAAAAGGGCGGATTCACTCGCTGGAATCCTTTGGCACAGTTGACGGTCCTGGCATTCGGTTTATCACCTTCATGCAAGGCTGTTTGATGCGCTGCCAATACTGCCACAATCGTGATACCTGGGATCTTCACGGTGGACGTGAAATCGAGGTAGACGAGCTGATGGAACAGATCATCAGCTATCGACCTTTTCTCGAGTCCAGCGGCGGAGGCGTCACTGCCAGTGGCGGCGAAGCCATACTGCAAGCCGAATTTGTCGCGGCCCTGTTCAAGGCCTGCAAAGCGCAAGGGATACATACCTGCCTAGACACCAACGGCTTCGTACGTAAATACACCCCAGTTATCGATGAACTCCTCGATAACACAGACTTGGTACTGCTCGATATCAAACATATCGATGACGACCAACACATCGCCTTAACCCATGTCAGCAATCATCGCACGCTGCAATTTGCCCAGTATCTCCAAAAACGCCAACAAAAAGTGTGGATACGCTATGTGGTCGTGGGCGGCTATACAGATGATATTGCTTCGGCAAAGGGCTTGGCAGAATTTATTAAACCTATGACCAACGTGGAGAAGGTAGAGCTACTGCCCTACCACGAACTAGGAAAACACAAATGGGAAGCCATGGGCGAAGAGTACACCCTCAAGGATATCTCTCCCCCATCGCGCGAAACCATGGAACAGATTAAACAGGTGTTTGTGGAAGCCAGCATAACTGCCGTGTACTAACAAAGATTAGAGCGCTTCCCAGTAGTGTTTATCGAGACGCTCGAAGGCCATCTTCAAGATGACCGCCATGTCCAGATAACAGGCACTGGCACCTAGCGGGGGACAAGCCACCCCCATCCCCTGGAGCTTGGCGGACAGATTATTGCCCCAATCCAGCAGAGAAAGTGGCAGCGGATGCTTGGCTCGCCAACCGAGCCAGAGCAAGCCTTGAATAGGCAAGCTGATAAAAAATAAGGCGATGGTAATAGCCTGAGGTAACCAGGCCCAGCCATACAGATAGAGTTGACTGCCGCCGGCCAGCAGGGCCAGCAGAGGCATCAAGCGAATCGCCAGGGCCGTCGCGCGGATCACGCGATACTCTGGAAAATAAAAACTAAGTTGTCTAACCATAGGCCAAGTCTTCATATAGCGACGACCGACCCCTAAGGTTTTTAACACTTGAACAGTCAATGATGACACCTAACACTTAAGAGACTGTCTTTACCATAGCACAAGGCGAGCGTCAGCCCCAAGCGGCATCGCCTTGGCAAAGACCGAATCTTAATCTCAGGAACGAGAATTTAAAGCGACACCGGCCCTAGGCTTTGTGGTCATTTAATTTTGGTGAATGCCAGTCATTCACTCACTTTGCAAAAGGTTTTAAACATGTCTAACAAACTGGTTTTGGTACTAAACTGCGGCAGCTCATCACTGAAGTTCGCCATTATCGACGCGCTTACGGGTGACGACCAGATCTCAGGTCTAGCAGAGTGCTTTGGTCTGGAAGATTCACGCATCAAGTGGAAAGTCGATGGCAACAAATTCGAGTCTAAGCTAGGGGCCTTCACCGCCCACCGCGAGGCGGTCGAGTTTATCGTTAAAGAGATTCTGGGCCAGTATCCTGACGTCGCCGCCCAGATCCAGGCAATCGGTCACCGCGTGGTTCACGGTGGTGAGAAGTTCACCCACTCTGTGGTAATCGATGACAGCGTAATCGCGGGTATCGAAGATTGTGCCGCCCTGGCGCCACTGCACAACCCAGCGCACCTTATCGGTATTCGCGCCGCCCAGGCCTCTTTCCCTGGCCTGCCACAGGTCGCCGTGTTTGACACCGCCTTCCACCAAACCATGCCTGAGCGCGCCTTCGTGTATGCCCTGCCCTACAAACTCTATCGCGAGCACGGCATCCGTCGCTACGGCATGCATGGTACCAGCCACCTGTTCGTGAGCCGCGAAGCCGCCAAGGCGCTGGGTAAAGAGTTAGCCGACACCAACGTCATCTGTGCCCACCTGGGTAACGGCGCGTCTGTCACCGCGGTTAAAGGCGGTAAGAGTGTCGATACCTCTATGGGTCTGACACCGCTAGAAGGCCTGGTCATGGGTACCCGCTGTGGTGACATCGACCCATCTATCATCTACCACCTGGTAGATCGTCTGGGTTACACCTTAGATGAAGTCAACAACCTGATGAACAAGCAGAGCGGTCTGCTGGGCATCTCTGAGCTGACTAACGACTGTCGCGGCATCGAAGAAGGCTACGCCGAAGGCCACAAGGGGGCGACACTGGCGCTTGAGATCTTCTGCTACCGTCTGGCCAAATATATCGCCTCTTACACAGTACCACTGGGTCGTCTAGACGCCTTAGTGTTCACCGGCGGTATCGGTGAGAACTCAGACCTTATCCGTGAGAAGGTGCTTAACCTGCTCGCCATCTTCAACTTCGAAGTGGATCCAGCACGTAACCAGGCGGCACGCTTTGGTAACCAGGGTCAGATCACCACAGACAATGGCCCAGTTGCCATGGTGATCCCAACCAACGAAGAGTGGGTGATCGCCGAAGACGCAGTGTCACTACTAAAGTAATGTTATCGCAGCAGTAAATGCTATCGCGGCGCCTAGCGCCGCCACCAATTTTGACAAGACCCGGCCGTATGTCTGGCCGGGGCATAAGAGGTAACTATGTCTCGCAATATTATGCTCATCCCCAATGGTACCGGCGTCGGCCTGACTTCTATCAGTCTAGGCATGGTACGTGCGCTGGAGCGCCACGGGGTAAAGGTGAGATTCTTCAAGCCTATCGCACAGCAGCGTCCAACCGATAAGGGCCCTGAGCGCTCGACCACCATACTTAGCAAGTCGCCGACGGTTAACCCGCTCGAGCCCTTCGACATGGCTCACGCCGAACACTTGATCCGCACCGATCAGACTGATGTCCTGATGGAGCAGATCATTGCCCGCGCCACCGAGTGCGCCGATCCAAGCGAGACCCTGATCGTCGAAGGTCTAGTGCAGACCCGCAACCACCCTTTCTCAGACGACATCAACTATGAGATCGCCAAGGCACTGGATGCTGACATCATCTTCGTCGCCGCGCCGGGTAACGAAACCCCGACCGCCTTGATGAACCGTCTCGAGATCGCCCATAACGCCTGGGGTGGCAGCAAGAACAAACGCCTCATCGGCGCCATCATCAACAAGATTGGTGCCCCGGTAGACGATGAAGGCCGTGCCCGCCCGGATCTGTCAGAGGTGTTCGATCACCAGGATGTGCAGCGTCCAGACGCAGCGAGCATGTTCCAGCTTCCTGGTAAAAGTAAGCTGCGTATCCTAGGCAGCGTGCCATATAACTTGAATCTGGTCGCGCCACGCGCTTCAGATTTGGCCAAGCACTTGAGTGCCCGCATCATCAACGCCGGTGAGATGAATACCCGTCGTCTGCGCAAGGTCACCTTCTGCGCCCGCAGTATTCCTAACATGGTTACCCACATCAAGACAGACTCTCTGCTGGTGACGTCGGGCGACCGCTCGGATGTGATCGTCTCTGCCTGTCTGGCGGCGATGAACGGCGTCAAGGTGGGTGCACTGCTGCTGACAGGTAGCTACGAGCCAGAGCCTGAGATCATGGCCCTGTGTGAGCAAGCCTTCGAGACAGGCCTACCGGTATTCTTGATCGACACCAACACCTGGCAGACCTCGCTCAATATCCAGCGCTTCGACCATGAGGTGCCTGTGGATGATGCAGTGCGTATCGAAGAGGTGCAGGAATATGTTGCCAGCCATATCGATCAAAGCTGGGTAGAAAGCGTCACCATGAACTCACCGCGTGAGCACAGACTGTCGCCACCAGCGTTCCGCTACAAGCTCACCGAGCTTGCCCGCGCCGCGGCCAAGACAGTGGTTCTGCCTGAGGGTGACGAACCAAGAACCATCGAAGCGGCCGCCATCTGCGCCGAGCGTGGCATTGCCCGCTGTGTGCTGATTGGTAACCCTGAAGAGATCCAGCGTATCGCCAGCCAACAGGGGGTAACCCTGGGCGAAGGCGTTGAAATCATCGAGCCTGAAACCGCTCGTGAGCGCTATGTTGCGCCTATGGTTGAACTGCGTCGCCACAAAGGCATGACAGAAGTGGTTGCCCGTGAGCAGCTGGAAGACAACATGGTACTGGGCACCATGATGCTGGCACAGGGTGAAGTCGACGGTATCGTCTCTGGTGCGGTAAACACCACGGCCAACACCATACGTCCGCCACTACAGCTGATCAAGACGGCACCCGGTTCTAGCCTGGTTTCCTCTATCTTCTTCATGCTGATGCCAGATCAGGTACTGGTTTATGGTGACTGTGCCATCAACCCAGATCCAAACGCCGAGCAGCTGGCAGATATCGCCATTCAGTCGGCCGACAGCGCCGCGGCCTTCGGTATCGAACCAAAGGTTGCCATGATCAGCTACTCAACCGGTAGCTCTGGCACAGGTTCAGACGTCGATAAGGTGCGAGAAGCAACCCGTATCGCCAAGGAGAAACGCCCTGAGCTGGTGATCGACGGCCCGCTGCAATACGACGCCGCCGTGATGCCAAACGTGGCTCAGTCTAAGGCGCCAAACAGCCCAGTGGCCGGTCAGGCAACCGTGTTCGTCTTCCCGGATCTGAACACAGGTAACACCACCTACAAGGCGGTTCAGCGTAGTGCGGACCTGATCAGTATCGGCCCTATGCTGCAGGGTATGCGCAAGCCGGTTAACGATCTGTCTCGTGGCGCCCTGGTCGACGACATCGTCTACACCATTGCCCTAACGGCGATTCAAGCCTCACAGAACTAATCTGTACTCGCCATAAGATCGAAAAAGCCTGTCACGAGACAGGCTTTTTTTATACTCAAACGGTTTGGCAAGATTAAAAAATATTCAGAGATGCACAATGCGTCAAAAAATGACCACACAAATTTACCAATTAAGTTCAGTCACTTAAGAGTTATGCATCGACTCTTCAACATACTTGTCCACAGATTCTGTGGATAACCGTAACAATTTGTTCATTCAGATATGCCAGCCCAGCTCCTAAGAGTCAAGTACTTTCGACTGACGCGCCCCGCTTGCCAAGACTTTAGAGAATCGCGATACTAGGCCAAAGCCTTTCGATTAAACCCTATGAAAAAATTACTCTTTATCTTCATTTTATTCTTAACGGCCTGCAGCCCAGACTCGGAAACCGTGTCGGGCGTCATGACACCTGAGCAGGTCTCATTAGGATTCTTTCGCGCCATCTATGTCGACAGAGATGTCGAGAAGGCCAAGCAGTTTGTCGATGAGCCTATGCAGAAGGTGTTGTCGCACTACTATATCGCCGCCTCGGTGCAGCGCCACGTGTTAAACCTCTCCATGCGCGATGTGACCCTGGAGATCGAAGAGATAGATATCGACTTCTTCCGCAAATTTACCAAGGATGTCACGGTGATCGTCAAGATGACCGGACTCAAGGGCGGCCAACCTTGGATAGACGATCGCACCATACGCCTACACAAGGTGAATAAGCGCTGGGTGATAGTGGAAATTCTACCGGAGAAAGGCAACCTCAACTAAGCGCTAGACTCTTCAAGCCCTAATCTCAACAAGCACTGGTCTCAACAACCTCTTGTCTCAACCGGAGTGGCCGATGCCAGAGTTCTAGCTTTGGAGGCCTAGCTTTAGAGGCCTAGCTTAGAGGCTTAACTTAGAGGCCTAGCCTACAAAAATACGACCGATAGTGTTGCCCATAAAGCGGCATACGAAACAAACCTACCGACCACAAAAAAGAGCAGCCCTAGGGCTGCTCTTTTTGTCTGAAGACTCTCACCTTAACGCACCCAGCCAGACTCGGCGCCTAAGTGAAAATTCAGTTTGGATATTTCCTTAATCCAAAAACGCTTCGTCATCCATCTCAACGGGTAATGACTCAATTACTTCATCTTGTACTTGGTAATAAGCGCTCTCGTATTCACGGGCTTCCATAACGACTCCAGATTTTTGTGTAGGGTACAGGCATGCTTTTTTATTGGTGCATTTTGCCTTGGGTATAAGCTGCAACTATCTGCTAACTCATGGGCGCTAGTGTAACACTAAAAAAGTGGGACTTACAGAAAACTTTCAGTATTGTGGCCGCATTTAGCAAAAAAATGCCTAAAAGTGTCAATATTCAATGATCAGGGTGAAAGTCTTTCATTTTTTTACTGCTACGAAAACTAAAAAACATTTTCTTTACAATAAAACGATCTAATGACTCAAATGAGAACTGCTATCAATTAATTAATAGCGAATCATTTGCGCAAGCAGGAGTGAGGTGATGCAATGAACACGCTGATCGAATTTGAGGCCCAAAGGCTAGCCGACCTGTTTACGCAGGGAGACACCTTGTCTATCCACCTGTTCATGGACTCGATGTCCATGCCCTTCGACGTACAAGAGAAACTGTTTAACGAAATTTCGGCATTAAAAAACCTGGACCACCAACAGATAGCCCAGGTCATCGAATCTCACGGTCAGTCCTTGATTCAGGAACTCTACCGCTACTAACTCTAACGCTACTAACTCTACCCCTACTAACGCTGCCGCTACAAACTAGAGGCTCATGGCTTGAATAGTTCTAGCCATGAGCACAGCTCATTAACCCTTAAAGCCTATTCTGATTCTGCTTGACGCTGACGATAGCGCAGCACCTTCAACGCCTTGTCGAGGTCTTTATCCAGGAACACCTCGGGATTAGCCAACTGCTCGACAAACTCCAGCGTCGGACTCTGCTCTGCCACCTGCTGTTTGAGAAAATCGATACCCAGCTCGGGCGCGTTGAGACACAGCAGGACTTCGCCTTGCGGCGCCAATAACTGAGGCAGGCGGCGCAGCAGTCGCGCATAATCCTTCGTCGCCACGAAGCTGCCGCGCTGATTACTCGGCGGATCGGCGATGATGAGATCATAAGGCCCCATCTTGGTTAGCTTGCCCCAAGACTTGAAGATGTCGTGCCCCAGGAAGCGTGCACCATGGGGGAACTCGTTGAGCAGATGGTTCTGCTTGCCTATGGCTAACGCTCCCTTGCTCATGTCGATATTGACCACCTGATCCGCACCGCCCTGCAGCGCCATCACAGAGAAGCCGCAGGTATAGGCAAACAGGTTGAGCACATTGGCCTGGGCGGCATTAGCCTTCACCCAGGCGCGCCCGGCGCGCATATCGAGAAACAATCCGTGGTTTTGCCCGCGCAGCAGATGGATCTGAAAACGCGCCCCGTTTTCACTCACCAGATGTGGCTCGGGCACCTCACCATATAGCAGATGGGTCTGGGTCTGCCCAGCGCATCTGTGCTGGAATACCAGGTTAAAGCCCTGCTCTCCCTGCTCTTCTCTCCAACGCGCCTGAATCGCCTGAGTCAGCTCCTCAAGCGCCGCCTCATCGATCTCTTTAAAACTGGTGAGCAGGAGCACAGGGGGAAACCAGTCGAGACACAGATGCTCGGCGCCCTCATAACGACCACCACGGCCATGAAACAGCCGCTCGGCCTCATCAGAGAATTGCACCTGCTGTATTGCTTGCTTAAATGACTCCATCTAACGCTATTTACCTATTACTTTATGCTTTAACTAATGCTATATGCTTTATCGAATAATGAACTACTTTTCCGCGTCGGCTTGTTCGCCGGCATCGGTTTGCTCGCCGGACTTGGCACTTACCTGAGCATCGGCGTTAACCTGTGCCTCGGCGTTAACCTGTGCATCGGCGTTAACCAGGGTCTCATCGACGCGATCGGCCAGTAAGATGGCCAGCCAACCACCACTCTGACTCGACTCAAGCGCTATCTTGACGATCATGGTCAGCGGCACAGAGAGCAACATGCCCACAGAGCCCAGCAGCCAGCCCCAGAAGATCAAGGAGAGGAACACCACCAGGGTCGAGAGTCCCAGGCCTCGCCCCATATATTTGGGCTCGACGATATTCCCCATCACGGTATTGGTCGCCAGATAGAGCAGCGCCGTGCCCCCCGCCCCGGCAGGGCCGAGTTGAATAAAGGCCAGCAGCACAGGCGGAATCGCGGCGATGATAGAGCCTATGTTGGGAATATAGTTAAACAGAAAGGCGACAACGGCCCAGAGCAAGGCGTAATCGACGCCCATCAGCGCCAGGCCCGTGCCGACCACCACGCCGGTTCCCACACTCACCAACGTCTTGATCACCATATATTGGTTTACCGACTGCAGGAACTTGTCTATCTGCTTGATGCGCATGTCAGGATCGTCCAGCGCGAAATGCAGCTTCTTGGGTAAGTCCTGAGCCTCAAACAACATAAACACTACGGTCAGAATGATCAGAAACAGGTTAGCCATCACGCCACCGACACTGGACAACATGTTGGTGGTCATCGACAGCGCAATACCCGGGTCGAAATAGGCCAAGATCTGCTCCTTGGAGACCTCGATATTCAGCGCCTGTAACTTGGTCAATACCCAGGAAAACTGCTCCACCAGCTGATCCCTATAAAGGGGCAACTGACGGGAAAATTCGTTGATTGAGCTCCCCACCAAGGAGGCCAGCCAGAGCCCCATCAGCACGATAAATACCATCATGATGGCCACCGCCAATGCGCGGGGCAGCTTAAGGCGGGTCATGCCATTGATTGCCGGGTTGCAGATCACCGCAATAAAGGCCGACAACACAAAGGGAACCACGATAGGGCTGGCGGCTTTTATCCCTGCCAGAATCACGACGATAAACGCCATGATGGCAAAGCCTTTAAACGCGACCCCCTGATTATCAAATCGAGTCATCTAAATAAAGTCCTTCTGAATTACCCATAATATTGATAGGCTTAACTTAAATCTTACACAAGAAAAATTACGATCATGAAACCAGAAATCGCCATTATTCGAATTAAAAATCTCCGTCTTCGTACCTACATTGGCATCAAGGAAGATGAGATCAACAACAAACAGGACGTCACCATCAACGCAGAAATCCATTACTGCGCCGCTAAGGCCCGTAACAGCGATAACATGCAAGACGCCCTGAATTATCGCACGATAACGAAAAAAATCATTGCTTTAGTTGAAAACAATCGCTTCTCACTGCTCGAACACCTCACGGATCAGGTATTAAGCATTGCCAGCGATCATGAATGGGTCGATTTCGCCTCGGTCGAGATAGACAAGCCCCACGCCCTGAGATTTGCCGATTCGGTCTCGATGCAGCTCTGCTACCAAAAGGACTAAGCCTCACCCATTCCCTAGTTACCTGCTGCCTAAAAGTGATCCGAATCCCTCGCTATGGTGTATATTTTTGATATCCCCTAAAAAATTGGAGTCGGCATGCGGATTTTGATCACCGGCGGAACCGGATTCATAGGCAAGGCCTTGGTGAAGGCCTTGGAAGGCGAACATCAACTCACCTTGCTCACCCGCTCGGCCGGCAAGGCCCACCTCACCCTTGGCAACCAACACAAGTTACTGGGTAACCTCGGCGCCCTGGCCAATCTCGACGGCTTCGATGCCGTCATCAACCTGGCGGGTGAACCCATTGCCGATAAGCGCTGGAGCCTGGAGGTAAAGCAGAAGATCTGTGACAGTCGCTGGGATACCACAGCGCGTCTGGCCAAACTCTTCGAGGCCAGCAAGACGCCGCCTAAGGTCTTCATCAGTGGCTCTGCCACCGGCATCTATGGCGATCATCACAAGCAGGTGCACTTGGATGAGAGTTTCGATCTCGCCCACTTCAAAGACACAGGCAAGGAGGAGAAATTCCCCCATAGCGTCTGCGCCAAGTGGGAAGAGTTAGCCCTGCAGTGCCAAGGGCTGACCCGGGTCTGTGTGATGCGTATCGGCCTGGTATTAGGTTTAAACGGCGGCGCGCTGAAGAAGATGCTGCTGCCCTTTAAACTGGGCGCCGGCGGCGTGGTGGGCTCGGGCAAACAGGGGATGAGCTGGATCCACAGAGAAGATCTTATCGCCATCATACTGTTTCTGTTAAATAACGATCAGTGCCAGGGGATCTATAACGCCACCGCTCCTAACCCGGTCAGCAATCGCGAATTTACCAACTCTTTGGGCACAGCCCTGAGCCGCCCCACCCTGCTGCCTATGCCTGCCCCTGTCCTAAGCCTAGCCCTAGGTGAGATGTCCCAGCTCTTGCTGGAAGGCCAATATGTCTACCCCGATCGGCTAACCCAGGCGGGCTTTAGTTTTCACTACACTCATCTGGATGACGCGCTGACAAATCTATTTGGCGCCTCCACAAGCTAGAGTTTTCCCCTCGAGCCTTAAAGGCTTAAACCTTGAGCCTTGAACTTTGAACCAGCGGGGCGCTAACCACTCGCGCCGCTCTCCTCTTTTCCTTCACGCTAGCCCTGCAAGAGTTGTCGACAGGACTTCTGCAATAGCTGACGACAACGCCAGGTGCCCAGCAGGGCGACGATGGCCGCGCCGGCAAGCGGCGCCAACAGCCACCAGTCCCAATGCATATAGACCACCAGCTCAAACACCTGAGTCTTTAGCAGGTAGATGGTGAACTCGGCCACTATGGCGGCCAGCAAGCCGGCGATAAGCCCTAACAGGGCAAACTCCAGTGCGGTGGCCATACGCAGCAACCAGCCAGAGGCGCCGAAGGTGCGCAGCACCGCCAGCTCGCGCTGACGCGTCGCCATCCCCGCCTCGGTCTGCGCTATCATCACCAGACTGCTGGCCAGCAGTACCAACACCAACACCAGAGTCAGCGACAGGGAGACCTGATCGATGATCTGCCTAAGCTGCTTCACCATGGCGCCGACATCTATGATGGATACCGTGGGAAAGCGTTTGATCAACTCGATAACCATAGTTCGCTTGCTGTCGTCCAGATAGAAGCTGGCCATTGAGGTATAGGCAAAGGGCGCTAGGGCGTCGGGGTGGAAGATCATGAAGAAGTTTGGCTGCATCGTCTCCCAGTGTACGGCGCGGATGCTGGCCACCTTGACGGTCAGCGGCTGGTTATCGATAACATAGCTCAGCTCATCCCCAAGCCCGATGCCGAGACGCTCGGCGACGCCGGACTCCACCGACACCTCATCTGCCTTTTGGTTAAAGTGACCCGATACCAGCTCGTTGTTAGGCGGCAGCGAGGTACGCCAGGTCAGATTCAGCTCACGGGAAATCCCTACTCGGCCTTGGGCCCCCTCATCGGCCTGCTCGGCAGAGATCAACTTATCACCATTTATCGCCACCAGACGGCCGCGGATCACAGGATAGATATCGGTCGCCTTGACGCGATTGTCGCTAAAGTAGGCCTCCAGCGGCGCCTGCTCCTCGGGCGCTATGTTCACAAGGAAGTAGTTGGGCGACTGCTCGGGCAGCTGTTTATGCCACTCATCGAGCAAGTCTTGCCTAAGCGCTATGATGGTCAGCAGCAACACCAGGGCGCTACTAAAGCCCACCAGCTGCACTGCATTTTGCCTGGCGCGGCGTCTGAGCCCCGCCAAGGCCAGCTGCATAGGATTGGTGGTCTTCATGCCTACGCTGTGACCGGCGCGGATCAATAAGAAACCAAACAGACTCAGCAAGACGCCGAGCAGCATCACGGCAGCAACCACGGTTAGGGTGAGCACCAGACTCTGTGAATAGAGATACCCAAGCAGTGCCATCGCCGATAGGCTAAGCACCAGGTGCAGCCACATCCCCAGTTGAATTCCCTCTAGCTGGCGCTGCAACACCCTAAGGGGCGGAATGGCCAGCAACCTCATCAGCGGATAAGCCGAGAACATGAAGGCCGAAATAAGCCCAGTGGCGACCCCTAAGGCGATAGGCCTAAATAGCGGCGGCGAGTACGCCGAGATCGAGGCAGGCAGATAGGCGCTGATCAACGTATCGAGCAGGAAACCGCCGATGAGCCCCAAGACGATACCCGCAAGAGTGACCAACAGCAGATGCAGGCCAAAGAGAATACGGATCTGCCGACTCGAAGCGCCGAAGGTCTTGAGCATAGCCACCACATCGAAATGGCGCTGGCAGTAACGTTGGGCGGCGATCCCTATGGCGGCGCAGGCAAGCGCTATTCCCAGCAGGCTGGCGAGCAGCAAGAAGCGCTCGGCCCGTTTGACCGCGCCGGCGATGGGCGAGTCCCCCGACTGCACATCGACCCAACGCTGACTGTTGTTGAGCAGCGGCTTAACTTCGGCCTCGAAAGCCTTGAGCTGGTCAGCCTCTCCAGCGAACTGATGGATATAGCTCACCCGGCTGCCAGGTTGAATCACCCCAGTTTTGGGCACATCTTGCAGACGCATCAGCACCACAGGCGATGAGGCGAAGGGGTTAAAGCCCGCATCGGGCAGCCTGGCTATCTCGGCGCTCAGGCTGAAATTGGCATTGCCTAGCTCGAGCTGCTTAGGGTAACCCAAGATCCCACCCAGACGGGTCTCGTACCAGAGCTGATCCGCCTTGGGCAGCTTATCTGTCGGGCCATCGCTCAGCTCTATCACCCCTTTTAAGGGGTAGCCGTCGCCCACGGCCCTTACCGTCACCAGCTGAAAGGCATCACCTGCGTAAGCCATGGAGTTAAACTGCATGCTGGCAACGTGTTTTAGCCCCAGCGCCTCGGCCTTGGCTAAGATCTTGTCATCCAGAGGAACCGGCGAGTTAATGATGCGATCGGCGGCGATAAACTTAGAGGCCTGGCCGTTAATGGCCAGCTGCAGGCGCTCGCTCACCCGCGCGAGGCCTGATACCGACAAGACCGCCAGGGTGATCGCCAATATGATGAGTAACAGCTGTCCCTGCAGCAGCTCTCGTTTAAACAACTTCCATGCGATGCGAGACTCCATTAACTCGCCTCCGCTGCGCTCGAACGGGCCATCTCTTGCTCGCCGCTGTTGTCAGTTTCGCTCATCACCTCACTCAACTGCCCCGCCTGCATGTTCAGACGGCGCTGACAACGATTGGCCAGCTGAAGATCATGGGTCACCAGCACCAAAGTGGTGTCGCTCTCACGGTTCAGCTCAAACAGCATGTCCGCCACCCGGTCGCTGTTGGCGCCATCCAGGTTACCCGTCGGCTCATCGGCAAACAGCACCTTAGGCTCACAGATGAAGGCCCTGGCGATGGCGACACGCTGCTGCTCGCCGCCCGAGAGCTGATTAGGGAAATGGTTGAGCCTGTGACTTAGTCCCACACGCTCCAGCATCTGCTGCGCCTTCTGTTTAGCGTTACTGATCCCCGACAGCTCGGCCGGTAACATGACGTTCTCCAGCGCATTTAGGGTATCGACCAGCATGAAAGACTGAAAAATGAAGCTGACTTTCTGTTTACGCAGCGCGGCCTTGCCTTCCTCATCCAAACCATTGAGGGTCACACCATCGAGGACTATCTCCCCCTTGGTGGGCGAGTCGAGCGCGGCCAGCAGGCCGAGCAGGGTCGACTTCCCCGAACCCGAGGGGCCAAGAATCGCCACACTCTCCCCCGACTTGACATCCAGATTGATGCCATTGAGGATAGTAAGCTCTCCCTCTTGGGTAGTTACCGATTTATAGAGATCACTGACCTTGATAGCACTATTTTCTAACATAAATTCCTTCTCGCTTCGTCGCTTAAGCCGATTGGTGCAAGCCACTTGCCTGCTTGTCTTATTCTTGATCCCCCAAGCCCATGCTAACCCGATATTGATCTTAGGTGATAGCCTAAGCGCAAGCTACGGCATGGAACAAGACAAAGGCTGGGTGCATCTATTGCAGCAGCAATCCCCCGAGGTCACCATCATCAACGGCTCGGTGAGCGGCGAGACCTCGGCCGGCGGTCTGCGTCGACTGCCCGCCCTGCTTGACTCGACCAAGGCCAAGCGGGTCTTTATCGAGCTCGGCGGCAACGATGGTCTGCGCGGATTTTCGCCTAAGCAATTGAAAAATAATCTTACAAAAATGATACTGCTCGCCAAGGAGTCAGGCGCCGAGGTGCTGCTCAGCGAGGTAATGGTGCCGCCCAACTATGGCCCGCGTTACGCCAAACAATTTACCCAGGTCTATCAGGAGCTATCGAGCGAGCAAGGGGTCACCTTAGTGCCCTTCTTCATGACAGAGATAGCCATTCATCCCAAGCTGATGCAGGCCGACGGCATACACCCCAACGAAGAGGCGCAGCCACAGATTGTCAGCTTTATCCGCCCCTGGCTTATCGATACGCAGCAACCGAGTGAATAGGATCACCTCGGGCACGCATTTGGGCAGACTATCCCGGTATGCTGACCTGTTTGCCGAGTGATTTATTCTTACGCCAAGTGCTGACAGTCCCCCTAATTGTACACTTGGCCTTCCCCTTCCTGTTTTGCACCAACGTTCGCCCAGCCCCCCCAAGCCCTGCTTGCTCAAGCCCGTGCTAAATCCCCCTCAGCCTATCGGTGGCACGCCACGATTTACCGCAAGCGGCTTCCGCCTATGCCCCCCAAGCCCCAAGCAACAGCCCCAAACAATGGCCCCAAGGCTAACGGTTTAGGCCCCTATCAGGCTTAACTGCTAAAATCAACTCATCCTACCAGTTGAGTGTGGCTAAATTTACCGTTTGATAAATTACACACCTCACTGTTTTCCCTCAATTTTATCTCAAACACCTGTTTAATAAATGTACTAAGCCACTGATTGTTACGGATGTTAAAAGTTTGTTGGCCAGATTTCACATTGCTTATCTAGTACGCCAGTGCAATCTAGAGTGGGAATAATAACAATAAGTAGGAGATACTATGTTCAACAAGATGCCTTCGTGGCTGCTCCCAAGTCTAGTGGCCAGTGCAGTGGCCCTCTCCATCACCGCCTGTTCCTCAGATGATGAAGATACCCCTAACGTCGAGACACCACCTGTTACCACCACACCAACGGATCCCGGCCCAAGCTTTCCGGTCGGTGCCATCATCATCGAAGATGGTGAGGACCTGACCACCCGCATTCAGGAAGCCCTGATCAACGCCCAAAGCAATGATGTGATCGTGCTGCCTAAGGGACACTTTAAGATAGAGTCTACTCTGCTGTTTGACGGCGACGTGGACGGTGACGGTGCCTATGCCAAAAACATCACCATCATGGGCTACGGCATGGAAGAGACCGTGCTGGACTTCTCCGAGTCGATCACCGGCGATGGTATCTTCGTGCAGAACGCCGTTAACATCACTATCCAGGATCTCTCGGTCAATGAGGCCAAGAACAACGGCATCAAGCTGAAAAACACCAACGGCATCATCTTGAGACGCCTGGCCACCGTATGGGAAGGCGCGCTGGATGAAGATAACGGCGCCTACGGCCTCTATCCGGTGGAGTGTGAAAACATCCTCATCGAAGACACCTATGTACGCGGCAGCGCCGATGCCGGTATCTATGTGGGTCAGTCTGAGTATATAGTGGTTCGCCGTAACATCGCCAAGGAAAACGTCGCCGGTATCGAGATTGAAAACTCTAAATACGCCGACGTCTACGACAACGAAGCCATGGGCAACACGGGCGGCATCCTGGTATTCGATCTGCCGATCAACAACCACAGATATGGCTCCAGCGTGCGTATCTTCAACAACAAGGTGTATAACAACAACACCCCTAACTTCGCCAATGCCTCCTCTAACCCTGCCGGGGTACATATCGTGCCGCCGGGCACAGGGGTGATCATCCTCTCCACTAACGATGTGGAGATCTTCAATAACGAGATCACCGGCCACGACACATTAGGGGTGACCGTCTCCAGCTTCTTCATCGCCGAACCGGATATGACCAGCTTTGTGGGCAACTATGGCCAGCCGGGTCAGCCCATTGAAGATGGCTGGCGCCCGACACCACGCAATATCTATCTGCATGACAACGTCATCACAGACTATGGCAAGAAGCCTAATGGCTATCTGATCGAAGATATCATCAAGGCCTACCTGCTGAGCCACGGCGCCTTCCCCGGGATCCTCTACGATGGCCTGGGCGAGATGCTCTCCAACAACGGCACCGCCGCCTATCTGGGGCTTAAGGAGTTGCCTTTTGCCGATGATGGCAGCGACAACATCTGTGCCCGCGATAACGGCGATGTCTCCTTCGGTCGTCTCTATGCCAACAGCAACACAGATATCAGCATCGCCGACGTCCTCTATGAGAAGACCCAGGATAAGATCATGAACTGTGCCCAGCTCAGTTTGCCTGTGCATACTGTCACCTTTGGCGATCAGATCTTCGGCTGCGGCGTGGATGACGATGTCGAGGGCTGTGACGGCGGCAACCTGGTCGGTGGTGGTGGCACCATAGGCGAAGGAGAAGGCGGCCTGGTGGGCGATGGTGACCTTAGCCTGTGTAGCACCACCACCCCGGGCGTAAATTGGGATGCCCTGCTGGGCGCCAACTGCCCTAACCTCTCAAACTATCAGCTGTTTGCCGATACTAAAGATCCGAGCACTGGGGCGAACTCAGGCGGTATTCCTTACGATCTCAACACTCAGCTGTTTACCGACTATGCCAGCAAGTATCGCTTCGTCTTCGTGCCTGAGGGCAAGGTGGCCAACTACTCGGCCAACGAGAGCATGGACTTCCCCGTCGGTACTGTGATCACTAAGACCTTCGCCCTACCAAGCGACACCAGCAAGCGCGGCGTGGCCAACGAGACACTGGTCGAGACCCGACTGCTTATTAAACGCGCCACCGGCTGGTCGGCCCTACCCTATGTGTTTAACGCAGAGCAGACAGATGCCGTGCTGGCCAAAGCCGGCGCTATCCAGGCCAAACAGGTGATTCACAACGGCAAGACGCTGGACTTCGACTATGTGGTCCCCAGCATGAACCAGTGTAAGCAGTGTCATCAGTTTAAGAGTGATGATGCAAGTAACGCGGTATTCGTGCCCATTGGCCCTAAGGCGCGTCATCTGAACAAGGACTACGCCTATAGCGACGGCACCATGAACCAGCTGATGAAGTGGCAGGCCGCCGGTATCTTGCAGGGTGTGCCAGACACGGCAAGCATCCCGACAGTGCCCGCCTTCCACGATGGCGATGAAGCCAAGGTGGCAGCCATGACAGATGCCGAGCTGATGCAAACCGCCAAGGGCTACCTGGATATCAACTGCGCTCACTGTCACCGTCCAGAAGGCAACGCCTCTAACACAGGCCTGAAGCTTGAGTACTGGCGTACCTACGAGGAGGACAGCGGTTATTCTCATGGTACCTGTAAGTCGCCAATCGCCTATGGCGGTGGCTCGCTGAGCTACGATGTGGTGCCGGGCTCGAGCGAGACCTCTATCCTGCACTTCCGTATGGATAGCACGACACCTGGCGATCGCATGCCAGAGATAGGTCGCAGCCTGTCCCACACCGAAGGCACGGCCTTGATTGCCGAGTGGATCAAGCGATTACCGCTGGCCACCTGCTCTCAATAATCCCAACCCAAGGGCCGCCATCAGGTGGCCCTTTTTTCACGAGCCGAAACTATGTTAACCAGCCCAGTAAAAGGTTTGCTGCCACTTTCGAGCCCAGCTCTACTAGCTCTCTTGCTGTTATGCCTCACGGCCTGCGGCGGCAGCGATGACTCCTCGACCAATCAAACAGGTACAGACACCAACCAGCCTGGCACGCCTGTGACCCCGCCGACGGGCGGCACAGATCCCTCATCGGATATCTGCGATAGCCAGGAGGGGGAGATCAACTGGCAGGCGCTGATGGAGCAAGATTGTCAGCTTCTGTCCCAATACCGGCTGTTTCAGCAGCCTGATAAACCAACCACAGCTCCTAATGGCCCAGGTTTTAGCTACGAACTCTCGAGCCAGCTATTTACCGACTACGCCCATAAATACCGTTTCATCTTCCTGCCCGAGGGCAGCCAGATCGACTATCACCCGAGCGACACCTTCGACCTGCCGGTAGGCGCCGTGCTGGTCAAGACCTTTGCCCTGCCGAGCGACACCCAGCTCATGGGGGAAGCCAACGAGACTCTGGTCGAGACCCGGCTGCTTATCCACCGCGAGAGCGGCTGGACGGCGCTGCCCTATCTCTGGCAAGGCGGCGAGGCTCGCCTCGCCGTTGCCGGCGCCAATCAGGCCCACAGCCTGACTCGTCAGGGCGAGCAGCTGGAGTTCACCTACCATGTGCCCAGCCGGGCAGAATGTAAGGTGTGCCATCAACGCGCTGGTGACAATGGCGCCCAGATCTATCCCATAGGCCTCAAGCCCTACCTGCTAAACCATGAAGTATTAGTCGATAATCAGACGGTGAATCAGCTCAAGCATTGGCGCGACCAGGGGCGCTTGAACGGCCTGCCGGCGGGCGGCGCCCCAGATTCGGCGCCTGCAATCACAGATGAGAGCGGCGATCTGACCACCAGGGCCAAGGGATATTTGGATATCAACTGCGCCCACTGTCACAGGGCCGAAGGCT
The DNA here is from genome assembly GCF_019457575.1 of Shewanella alkalitolerans. Taxonomy (NCBI): domain Bacteria; kingdom Pseudomonadati; phylum Pseudomonadota; class Gammaproteobacteria; order Alteromonadales; family Shewanellaceae; genus Shewanella; species Shewanella alkalitolerans. The sequence goes on from NZ_CP080422.1 coordinate 2,799,948, forward strand.
TTGCCAGCATCTCGGGGCTGCGCCTGGGTTTCTATGTGGATCATACCAGCTATCAATATGGGATTTGTAAGCAGCCACCGGGCTGGGACGGCGGCGAGAAGGGGCTCTCCTACGACATCATCCCCGGCGATGGTGAGCACTCCATCTTGCTCTATCGCCAGATGCTAGATGCCCCCAAAGATCGCATGCCGCCTATTGGCCGAAGCCTGAGTCATGTGGAGGCATTGACCGTGCTGCAAAGCTGGATAGATAGCCTGTCGCCCAGTTTAGGCAACTGCCAGCATGGGGGCTAGATCTTGCGAATAAACTGTCCTGGCGGCAGGCCAAGCCAGTGCTTGAAGCTCTGACGAAAATGGCTCACATCGCCGAATCCCATGATGTCGGCGATATCCACTATGCTCTTGTCGCCCTGAACGATGAGACCGATAGCCGTCTGGCAGCGCACCTGATCCACCAGCTTCTGATAGCTGGTGCCGGCACTCGCCAGATGTCGTCTCAGGGTACGATCACTCATGTTGAGTCTCAGCGCCATCGACTCCAGCTTAGGGTTATTGGGAAAATCCTGGTTTAGGATGGCCAGCACCTTCTCGATCAAGGAGGTGTCATGCAGGGCCTGCTCATCAAGTTGTAGCAGAGAGAAGTCATACACAACAGGCAGCGAAAGCATTTCATGGGAGATGGCCCACTCGAAGAACTCGCCGTCGAAACCAACATCGGCCTGGCAAAAGGCCGCCAGGAACTCACTGTCATGGGCCGGGGTGGCCAGCTGCACCCGCTCGAGTGTCACCATCTGACCCGTGAGCTGACGCGCTAGGGCTAACATGGAGCAGACGCTGTTTTGAAACTGCAGGCTGAAATATCGCGCCGAGATCTTCGCCGTATTGAGCCAGCGAAAATAGAGGCTTCGCTCGCCATGGCTCACCAGGGTATCGGAGACACTGCCCACCAGCTCGGGATGGGCGATAACAAACTCAAGGCATTCACCTAAGGTCTGACACTTGGCCAGATAGGGCCAGATAAGCGTCAGCTCTTCCACCTTGTAGGTCTCGCCGAGCCGCGCGCCTATCTGAGGGTCATCGGCTAAGTTCCCCAGAAACGCCATGGCATAGTCCACCTGCCAGACATAGACAAAGTTTAACTTGGCCAGCTCGTTAAGCCCCAGGCCTATCTCCTGACATAGCTGCTCGGCATGATGCTCGCCGTAACACTCGGCCATGAAATGAACCAGGCTTCTCAGTTCATAGGCGGGATAAGATTGATCGCCAACTTTTAATGTCGCCTGATAGCGGGTATTACTCGTCATCTCATCATTACAACATCCAAGGATAATAGTATTTTGTATAAGATTTTAGGGACGAGTAAAAGCCCAGCAGGGATAAAAAGTTACAAATATGTAAAAACCCGCCGAGAGCGGGTTTTTATCCGGTGAAAGTCACAAGCCTTAGTTAAGAGGTTGATTCTTTTCCGCCAAGCGATTGAACACGGCATTGACCGCCAGTGAGGCGCTGTGGGCAAGCTTGTCGGCTATCTTCTTCTTCAGCTGATAGCGAACCTTGATCACTGTCTTCTCTTCGGCAAGCTTCATCACCACGTCATCACTGGTAGAGAGGCCATCGACCAGACCAAGATCCAACGCCTGCTGACCATACCAGTGCTCACCGGTCGCCACCTTGGCAATGTCCAGCGTAGGACGATACTTGCTGATGAAGGCTTTAAACAGCACATGGGTCTCTTCCAGCTCTTCCTGGAACTTCTGTCTTCCTTCGTCGGTGTTTTCACCAAACAGGGTCAGGGTACGCTTGAAGTCACCGGCGGTGTGCTGCTCGTAATCGATATCATGCTTCTTCAGCAGACGATTGAAGTTAGGGATCTGCGCGACCACGCCGATAGAACCTACGATGGCAAAAGGCGCGGCATAGATGGTATTGGCCACACAGGCCATCATATAGCCGCCGCTCGCGGCCACCTTGTCGACACAGATGGTCAATGGGATCTCGGCGCTGCGCAGTCTGTCGAGCTGGCTCGCCGCCAAGCCATAGCCATGCACCATGCCGCCGCCACTCTCGACGTTGACCACCACCTCATCGCCTTGCTCGGCAATCGCCAGGATGGCGCTGATCTCTTCTCGCAGTGACGCCACCTCATGGGCATCTATACTGCCCTTGAAGTCGATAACAAATACGCGAGGCGTAGGCGCGGCTTCGCCATCGGCCTTCTCTGCCTTCTCCTTGGCCTTCGCCTCGGCCTTGAGGCCCTTCTCGTAGGCTTTAAACTGCTTCTTGCTCAGCAGTTCTTCCTTTAAGTCGTGTTTGAGTGCCTTAAGATCTTCTGACACATTGGTCAGCTTAAGCTCACCCTTATCGGCCTTCTGCTTTACCGCAGATGCCAACACCAGCACCACGACGGCGACGATAGCCACCACTATGGTGACGGCTTTTGCCAGAAAGAGTCCATACTCGTACAAAAATTCCAAAATTCAGCTCCGTGATCAGGCCTTTAAAATCTGGCCGCTATTCTATCAGCCCTGAGGGCAATAACAAATCCAGCCATAAAAAAACCCAGCCAGGCTGGGTTTTTATTTTATCCTTGTTGGATTTAGGCTTAGTTAGCTGGCACAGCGCAAGGCTGAATCACTGAATCATCCTGCACCAGTACGCTTGCCTGGCCCTTACCCGCAGTCAGGGCAAACGCGGCAACTTGCTGCTGCATCTCAACCGTAGCCGCGGCGGCGCTACCATCTGTCACGCCTGGGACCTCACTTGGGCTAATCAGCGAGCTGTGATGACCCTTGCTAAAGCGCACGGCGCCAGAGCCAACAGTTGTAGTATCAATACATTCAAGACCCAGGTTGGCAATCAGCGGCTCGGTACCCGCCACAGGGAACTTGTCTACGCGATTCGGCAGTACCTGATCCCCTAAGTTGCTGCCATCTCCCACGATTTCAATCAGATGTACAGGCAGGCCAGTCGATTTAAGCGTCGCTGCATGGTTGATAGGATCCGCACCATCTACCGCCGTCTGTACCGCAAAGGCGAAGGTTGGAATGAACTCGGCGTACACAGCCTGAACCAGGGCCGCATACTCAGGCGTACCAGGCTCATAACCGGCAACGTTAGCCTCATCCACCAATGCCTTGAAGGTATCGCTGGCAGTTACGTTTTCAAACAGCAGTGGGCCGAAGGTGGCAGAGCCGATGAAGGTGCCCGACAAGCCGCCAGTTGGCGCAACCAGAGAAACCGCATTGAGCTTATGCACATAGCTAAGGTCCGCACCGTTAGCCGGATGGCTCAGGCCAGAGTTAGCATAGGTAGCAAAGTCGGTACCGACGATGGCGCCAAGGCTCAGACCCTGTGCGCTGATCTTAGTGATATCGAACATCTGCGGCATCTGCGCGGCGGCCAGGCCACCGGCAAGCCCAGTGAGGGCGGCGCGAAGCGCTAGGTGGTCAACCGTTGCCTGTCTGAAGTTATCACGTACCGCCAGAGTGCTCGCTATGTTAACAAACACCAAGGGGTTACCATTCTTAAACGCATCTGGGTTACCTATCACAGCGCCAAATGCTGGATCTGAAGCCGATACCTCATAGATGCCGTCGCCGTTAGCGTCGAATGAGCGAGCGCCGTGCAGCGGCATATCGATGGCGATAGTGGCAACGCCCATGGCAGCATAACTACCGGCATAGGCCAGTGACATCTCTTTACCACCGCCCAGGCCATGCATGGCGATGGTGGTCGGCCAACCGCCTGTAGGCGGCGTAAAAGGTAGTCCCTGAGAGGCGTAGAACTGCGCCAAACGCTCGGCGTTTGGCATAGAGATCAACACAGGAACCTTCTCTGCACCAGTTGGTGCAGGGATAGGGTTGAACTTAGTCAGGTGCTTGGCCTTATCGGCCGGTGTGCCATCATCGAGTAGCCAGGTCTTACCCGCCAACAGGGCAGGATCGGCCAGACCCGCTGCGGGGTCGATACCGTGCGCCACGGCCTGAGCGCCGTAATTTTGCTGACTCAGGGTACCCGATTGCAGGGCTAGCAATACGGCTACAGGGCTGTCGCCCAGCGCATGCCAGTTGCCGTTGATGCCATTACACATCACAGAGTTACAGGCGCCATAAGTAGGCAGGGTCAGTTCGGCAACATAAACATCGGCTAGGCTAGAGACCACATAGGCCACGCCATCGGCAGGAGTCAGGCCAGCCGCCTGTGCAACCGTGATCCCCAGCGGATGCGGCTGAGGCACAGAGATAGACGGCGCAAAAGGTGTGCCCTCTTGCAGCATCAGTAGCTTAGTCGTCTCATAGACATCGCTGATCGCCTGGGTAGTAAACAGGCCAGCATAGCTGATAGTCGCGCTATCTACGCCATGAGCGGCGGCCATGCCCTTCTCATAACTGTTCACCAGCGTTTGCAGCATCAGCTGATCGGGTGTCTGCAGCGGCTTGGTCTCGATATCGAGTTTCAGCGTGGCATAGGTGGTCGACGGCGCAATAGGGCGGCCAGCCGAGTCTTGAATCAGGTCTGTGGTGGCATACACATAAGATTGGCCCGCCTTGAGTGGCTTGAGCGGTACGATAGCGATAGTGTTGCCCGAGGCGCTGGCGACAAAGTCGACGCCAAACTGAAGCTCGTTGCCTATCTTACAGGCTGACACAGATGGTGCAGACTGACACTCGGGATCCGATGATAGCGGACCACCTACAGTGACTTCGAACATGCGCACCGCGCCAGGCTGGGCCACAGAGGCTGCAGCCAGCGTCAGCATGGTACCGTCATGGTCGGTGGCAGGTTCAACCGTGATAGAGATGGGAGAGGTGGTAGACCAACCGTCCAGTGCGCCCAGCGCCATCTGAGGGTCGGTGTAATCGCTTGAGCCGTCGGCTTTTTCGCCCGGCATGGTCAGGGTACCGTCTGTGGTACCGCTAAAGAGTAGATCGTTGGGTAATGGTACCTTGCTGTTAGCAGGATCGAATACCATGTGTGAAAGAGGGATTAGCGGCTCAGTCTTCTCTGCGAGTTGATCGACGCTATCTTCGCTACAACCAGCCATTCCCAATGCGGATGCAATTGCGACACCCAAAAAGAGTCTTTTCATCTTTTTTCCCCAAATCTTGTTGTAATAATTTTGTTTTCCCCAAAAATTGGTCACAATAGTCTTCCTTGTGTGACCAATAGGACTTTTAGTGTCCTTATGGCTACTCAAGTTAACGCAAAATTATTGAGTTAGCTACAATTTTGTCACACACAAACAACAGAACGATGGTCATTAATCAGTCATTTGTTTTAAACATTCGTTTCAGGCTCAAATAAATCATAGAAATGGCGGGGAATTCCGCTAACAGGAAAAATTGACTCATGTTGGAATATCAGGCAGCAAAAGATTTACTTAAAAATAAAACGATACTGGTCACAGGCGCCGGAGATGGTATTGGTCGCGCCGCTGCTCTGGCCTACGCTGAACATGGTGCCACGGTGATCTTGCTGGGCAAGACAGTCAAGAAACTGGAAGCCGTCTATGACGAGATAGAACAGGCCGGCTACCCTACCCCTGCTATCGTGCCACTCGATCTCAAAGGCGCCACAGAGCAAAACTACCAGGACATGGCCGAAACCATAGAGCAGCAGTTTGGTCACCTCGACGGCCTGCTGCACAACGCCAGCCTCTTGGGTGTACTGGGCCCGTTCGAACATATCTCGATGGATTCGGTAAAAGAAGTGCTACAAGTTAACTTGGTCGCCGAGATCATGATGACCAAGGCGCTGCTTCCCGTGATGAAGAAAGCCCCTGCTGCGTCTATCCTGTTCACTTCCAGCAGTGTTGGCCGTCAGGGACGCGCCTTCTGGGGCGAGTATGCTATCTCAAAATTTGCCACCGAAGGCATGATGCAGTCTCTGGCACACGAATATGAAGACACCAACCTGAGAGTCAACAGCATCAATCCTGGCGCCACCCGCACCAAGATGCGCGCCAATGCCTACCCGGCAGAGAACCCACAGGATCTCAAGGCGCCAGAAGAGATCATGGCGACCTATCTCTACCTCATGGGTGACGATGCTAAGGGCGTCACGGGCCAGCAGTTTAACGCCCAGTAGTTTAAGGCTCAGTCATAGCTCACGCGCCCGCTTTTATGGGCGTGTTTCACTTTTTATCAGTAAGATGACCAGCTGAAGCTAGACACAAAAAAGGGAAGCATCTGCTTCCCTTTTCTAATAACTGTCAAAAACAGCTGAGCAATTACTTGTACTTGCGCATAACCAAGGTAGCGTTTGTGCCACCGAAGCCGAAGCTGTTGCTCATGATAGTGTTAAGCTCGGCATCGCGATATTCGGTCACGATAGGCATACCTTGAGCCTTCTCGTCGAGAGTATCGATGTTGATGCTTGGCGCGATGAAGCTGTTCTCCATCATGATCAGGCTGTAGATCGCCTCATGCACACCCGCGGCGCCCAGAGCGTGACCAGTCAACGACTTGGTAGACGCGATAGCAGGTAGATTGTCACCGAAGGTTTCGGCCAAGGCTTCCAGCTCACGCATGTCGCCAACTGGCGTTGAAGTACCATGAGTGTTGATGTAGTCGATTGGTGTGTCGACACTTTCGAGGGCCATCTTCATGCAACGCACCGCGCCTTCGCCCGATGGTGCAACCATGTCGTAACCATCTGAAGATGCGCCGTAACCGATCACTTCGGCATAGATCTTAGCGCCGCGAGCGAGCGCATGCTCAAGCTCTTCGACAACCACGATTCCGCCGCCACCAGAGATAACGAAACCATCACGGTCCGCATCATAGGTACGAGAAGCCTTCTCAGGGCAGTCGTTATACTTAGTCGACAGTGCGCCCATGGCGTCGAAGCCCATGGTCAGGGTCCAATCCACCTCTTCGGCACCACCGGCGAAGACCATGTCTTGCTTGCCCATCTGGATCAATTCAACAGCATGGCCGATACAGTGAGCACTGGTGGCACAAGCCGAACTGATTGAGTAGTTCATGCCCTTGATCTTAAAAGGCGTGGCCAAACAGGCGCTGGCCGTGCTCGACATGATGCGTGGCACGATATACGGACCAACGCGCTTCACACCTTTCTCACGCAGAGTATCGGCAGCCTGAACCTGGTTAGCCGATGACGCGCCGCCAGTACCGGCAATGATACCGACGCGGTGATTTGAATATTGTTCTTCGGTGAGGCCAGCATCGGCTATCGCTTGCTCCATGGCAATATAAGCGTATGCGGCTGCATCACCCATAAAACGTAATGCTTTACGGTCGATATGTTCTTTAGGGTCTAACTTAATGTCGCCCCAAACATGGCTACGAAGCTTCATTTCTTCAAACTGATCTGAGTGGGTAATACCACTGCGACCCGCTTTGAGTGACTCGGTGACTTCTTGCTTGTTGTTACCGATACTTGACACTATGCCAAGGCCGGTGATCACGACTCTTTTCATTATTTACTATCCATTCCGTACGTCTAGTACCAATTTAGCTGCGCCAATAGTATCGCTTTTACTGCATTTAAGTGGTCAGCTTTCCATAAAGGCAGGTAAAATAATGCCTAATATCCCCTTGAGAGTAAATTCATTGGCCACCGAACACCCGAATAACGCACAAAATAGTGACAAAATGCCTACATTCGACGCAATTTTCAGCCGTTTATCGGCGATAGCGAGTCAAAACTCTCACCAAATTATCGCCCTACTCCCTAGCAGTGATGCCTACTGGCCGGCGGCGCTTATAGCAGAGCGACTAACACAAGCCGGTTCAAAGCAGCCCCTTCAAAAGCAGCACCTTCATCTACACCTGTTTGCCCAGCATCAGGCAAGCTGGCTTAAGGCCCTTGCCGAGAATGAGTCCCTATCGTCACCAGCCAAAGAACAGATTAAGGCGATTTGCGACGCTCGGGTGTCGGGCTGTCACAGGCTCAAGCTGGTAAATGCACAGCTTATCATCGACATCCATCTTGGCGATCCACTTTCCCAACTCAAGGCCTTAGTCTCCCCAAGCCTAACAAGTCAAGCTATCCAAGGCTGGCTGGCGGATACCCAGGCTACCGATGAGGCGCTTATCTGGCAGATGGCGCGCCTCAGCCAAGATAACGCCGAGTTTCTCCTTCTCGAGAATGTCGATGTTAATCTAGACAAGACCTCAAATAACGCCAGTACAAACTTACTGCTCCAGTTGATCATCAAGGCGGGTTTTACCTGCTATCGCCTTAACTTATCTCCAGAAGATGACCAACTCGTGACCCTGGCCGAAAAACCAAGTATTGCGTCTCAGGATATCGCCATGGTGGAGCGGCGCGCCCTCAGGCGCCAACAATTAGATAAGTTCGCCTTCAACCCCTTAACACAAAGTCGTGAGGGAGAAACCGCCATCATAGGTGGTGGTGTCGCCAGCGCGAACCTGGCGCTCTCACTGGCCGAGCGCGGCAAAAAGGTTAGCTTCTTCTGTATGGATAAGGCGCCGGGCGAGCAGGCATCTGGCAACAAACAGGGCGCCATCTATCCCCTGCTCACCCCAGAGCATGGCAGCCTGAGTCACTATTTTCTGCAGGGTTACCTCTTTAGCCGTCAAAGGATCAAGCAGCTACTTGAGGCGGGCCATGAGATCCCCCATGATTTTTGCGGCGTGCTGCAGACCGGTCACGATGAGCGCAGCCATATGCGCCTCACTAAGATAATCAACGCCCAGCCCTGGGCAGAATCTATCGCTCGCCCCGTAGATGCAACCCAGGCCACTTCGCTCGCCGGGGTCACCATAGAACATCAGGGGATCTACTATCCGCTCGCTGGCTGGGTGTCGCCACAAGCCTTTACCCGCGCCGCTATCGGCCAGGCCGAGCAGCTCGGTAAGCAGAGCACACACTACCAATGCCAGATCACAGCTATTCGGTTCGAAGATCAGCAATGGTATCTGACCGCAGTGCAGCAAGGTCAGAGGCAAGAATTTGGCCCCTTTGCCAATCTGGTGCTGGCCAATGGCCGTCACCTGACCGATTTTTCGCAAACGGCACACTTACCCATCAGCGGTTTTCGCGGCCAGGTCAGCCATATCCCGGCAAGAGCACCACTTGCCGAGCTTAAGACGGTACTCTGCGCCCATGGCTATCTCACGCCCGCCCACGACAGGCTGCACTGCACAGGCGCTAGCTATGTGAAAGATGCCAGTAACCTCGACTATAGCGCGGTGGAACAGGTAGAGAATCTAGATAAGATCCGTACCAGCTACGGCGGAGACTGGACGAAGGCCGTGGACATCACAGGCCATAGCGCTCGCGTAGGCGTGCGCATGGTGACTAGGGATCACGCCCCCATGATGGGCTGTGCCCCAGATTTCGAGGCGATATTGGCAGCCTACGGCGAGCACCAGCATACCAAGGAGAGTGCCAAATACTGGCGGGCTACACCTGCTCCTGTGCATCATGGTCTGTATATTCTCGGCGGACTCGGCTCCCGCGGTCTCACCTCGGGTCCATTGGCGGCAGAGATCTTAGCGGCCCAGCTTTGCGGCGAGCTGCTACCTGCGACGAATGATATATTAACCCTGCTCAACCCCAATCGTATGTGGATGAGAAAGCTTATCAAGGGTAAGGCGCTGTGAAACAGGATTAAAACCTCGCCCGTTTAGCAAGCAAAAGACGATGGTCACTCCTTGGCATGATTAACTAACTAGCCACCAGATAACAAAACGCCGACTCAAGGAGTCGGCGTTTTCATTGTATAAATAAGGCTAAGACTTTACCTTGACGCGGTTGTTGGTGTCTCTGCTGGCCCGAATGAGCTCATCGCCTGCGAGGTGTTCGCCCTTGGCCAGTCGGTCATAGAGCAACACATTAACCGAGGAGGCCAGATTCATACAGCCCACTGTTGGGACATAGACCACCTCATCGGCACGATCGATAAGCGCCTGATCTAGGGTGCCGTCTTCTGGGCCGAAGAGATAGATGGCTTTCTCTGGATGATTAAACGCCGGCAGCGGCGTGGCGCCTTCCACCAGGTCGACACAGATCACCTTAGTATCGACATCGAGATCATCCAGCAATGACTCGACCCCTTTTAGCGGAATATGCTGACTCACCCGCTTGGTGTCTGTGTTGTACTGCTCGCCCCTATGCTGTGCGGCCAGCGCATAACGCTTGCCTGTATATCGCACCTCATCGGCACGATAACAGCCGGCGGCGCGCATCACGCCGCCCACGTTGGTTGGGCTCTTGGGATTTTGCAGCCCGATAATCGCCTTGCTTGTGTTAGCCATGACTAGGCGCTTGCCACCTGAGCCATCTTCTCGCGCAGTTCATTCCAGGCGTTAACCACCAGGGCAAGGTCGGCAGGTTCCAGTTCAGACTTGGCCGTCTCCAAACAGGCCTGCATCTTAGTATCCAGCGCCTGGTAATCCTGAGACTCTTCCACTTCGAGTTCAGACAGGACTACGGCAACATGGCCCTGCAGGTAACCGCTGGCGAAGAGTTGATCGTCATCACCGCCTGTAACCTTGGTGGCGATCCACTCGTCTAATGCTTGCTCATACTGCTCTAACATTGCGTCTCCAATTATCATTTCGCTACTCAGGCTGGCCGATTAAATCTGAGCTGACTAAATCTGGGCTGATTAGGTCAGGATTAGCCACCTGATACATCACATAATCGTGGTAGCCGGTCACGACTTTATAATAACCACTTAATTCGCTGTCTAACTCTGGGTCGCCACTATCCACAATTAAGGGCCGACCTTCAAGTGCTTTTAACTTAGTTTTTGTCGCCAGGATGATAATATTTTCTTTGCCGACCTGACGAATCAGCGCGGGCGACAGCTGCTGATTACCCCGCCCCAGGATATGCCCTTGCCCGCCGATGAGGGTGATCACTAACTTGCACTCACGACCTATGGTTGCCTCGAGCAGTGCTTTAGCGCTGAGATCGCTGGCAAGCAGCTCACCCGCGTCAATCAGATCCACCCCCAGCAGGGTGTTATCCAGCCCAAGCTCCTCCATCACGGCCGCGACTGTGCTACCAGAGCCCATGATGGCAAGGGCATCGTCTATCAGCTCGATCGCCTCGGCGGCAATGTCCGCCAGCACCAGCTCGTCGACCTCTTTGCCGCCCATCTTAACTGCCTGAATGTAGCGTGGCTCGGCAGGTACCTGCATCTCGCCGAATCGGCGCGCCCTTACCACACCTTGCCTGAAGGCCACCTCGTCGATATCCATCACATCGGCGGACATCAGGCTCACCAAAGCCCCCTCGAGCAGCAACTTGACCACCATGCCCGAGGCGTGCGGCGTAATACCATAGACACCCGAGTGAATCTTCACCCCGGCCGGCACGCCCAGCACTGGCTGAGTCTCATCGATCACCTCAAACAGATCCCGCGCCGTACCGTCGCCACCGGCAAATAGTAATAGATCCACGCCAGCGGCCTGCAGCGCCTTGGCGGCGGCTTGGGTATCGCTGGCGGCGGTAGTATCACCTGCCTGATAAACCACCTGATGGTTAAATCCCATCTGCTCGGCTAAATCGGCGCCCATGGCACCGGAGGCGGTAACGACAGTGATCTTATCCAGATAAGGTTTAATCACCTCTAGCGCCTGGGCCATTCTCAGATGGGCCTTAGGTTCGGCGCCGCGGGCTATCGCCTCATCTGCCACACCATCGCTCCCCTTGAGTGCCACACTGCCCCCAAGCCCAGCCAAAGGATTGATGATCACGCCGAGGCGAAATGTCTGTTTCATGGATATTTCCTTATCATCTCTTATTGTTTTGCAACTTCGCGCGCCTTAGGGATTAACAGTACCGCAAGCATGGACAGCAAGGCACAAACGGCGGCCGCCAACCAGCTCAGCCAGGCCTGAGAGCCATCGCCCCAGATAAAGCCGCACAGCCAGGTGCCCAGCGCGCCGCCGACACCGAAACTTAGGCTGGCATAAAGCGCCTGCCCCTTGCTGCGGTGGCGCACGTCGAATCTTTGATGAACGAACTGAATCGAGGCCGCATGCACCAAACCAAAGGTGAAGGCATGCAGCAGCTGACTAACCCCGAGCCAGATCATGCTGCTGGCACAAAAGGCCATGAGTAGCCACCGCAGCGCCGTAAAGCCGATAGAGATCACCAACAAGGCGCTGACCCCATATCGACCCAACAATCTCGGCGCAAACATAAACATGACAATCTCGGCCAGCACCCCAAGAGCGACATAGATGCCGGCGCTGGACTCGCTGTAACCCACCTGTTTCAGATAAAGCACAAAAAAGCCGTAGAAAGGTCCGGCGCTCATCTGCAGCAACATGGCCGATAACAAGAACCAGATGATACCCGCATCTAACTTTAGAGGCGTGGGCGCCTGGCTCTTGTCCACCTTCACCCGGGTACTTGGCAGAGACAGGGAGCAGCCCAACAAGCCAAGGAACAGAGAGAGACCGACGAAGGGCAAGATCTCTGTGCCGAACTGGCTGATGGCAAAGCCTACGCTGACCACGAACACCAGATAACCCAGGCTGCCGAAGCTGCGGATCTTACCATAGCCCCCGGTGTTCTCCCCCAGGGTCTCTAGGGTGATCACTTCAAGCTGTGCCAAGATAGCGTTCCAGAAGAAGGTATAGATGCTGAGGCTGATGGCCAGATAGACAAAGCCACCGTGATAGAAGAAGCTCATGAAGGTGACCGCCGAGCAGGCAGCCCCCATCTTCACCAGCTGACCACGCATGCCAGTCTTATCGGCCACCATGGCCCAGATATTGGGGGCTATGATGCGCGTCGCCATCAGGATGGCGAGCAAAAATCCAATTTGCTGGGCATCGAAGCCCCGATTTTCGAAGAAGACCCCGAGATAAGGCACCAGCACGCCGAGGATCGCGAAGAAGAAAAAGTAACAGGCGCTAATCCAATGTAGTTGGTGTTGTGGATCAGGCTGTTGCATGCCGTTAGGCGACATGCTAGTGGATGACTGGGCGTTGGACGACATTTGTGTAGGGCGATTCCTATGTGTAAGGCGATTTCTAGCAGGGTTATTATCTGCTCTCGATATGACTCGGAGCGACTTCTTATAATGACTTTATTCTGACTTTTTATTCTAACTGGAACCCATAGAATTAATGGCTCCCATAAAAGAAGGCACATTTCTGTGCCCTCTTATTCGCTCAATTGCGTCTTACTTCATCCCAATCACAGGGGTGATGCTCTCGACATTCATGTTTTGTGCCCTGTGCCTGAGGAGATGGTCCATCAGGACGATGGCCAACATCGCCTCGGCGATCGGTACGGCGCGAATGCCCACACAGGGGTCGTGACGCCCCTTGGTGACCACCTCGGCGCGCTCGCCCTGCACCGTCATGCTCTCTCCCGGCACGCTGATGCTGGAAGTCGGCTTCATGGCGATATGCGCAACGATTGGCTGACCCGACGAGATCCCACCGAGAATACCGCCCGCATGGTTAGAGGCGAACCCCTCGGGCGACATCAGATCTCTGTGCTCGGAGCCCTTCTGGTTTACCACGGCAAAGCCATCGCCAATCTCAACACCTTTGACGGCATTGATCCCCATCAGGGCGTGAGCGATATCGGCATCGAGACGGTCGAACACCGGCTCGCCCAGTCCCACTGGCACATTGGTCGCCACCACTGACACCTTGGCCCCTATAGAGTCGCCGCTCTTTTTAAGCTCACGCATATACTCGTCGAGTTGCTCGAGCTTTGCGGCATCGGGAAAGAAGAAGGCATTGTGCTCAACCTGCTCAAAATCCAGGGTTTCGGCGCAGATTGGGCCAAGCTGTGACAGATAGCCCTTGATCTCTATGCCGTGCACCTGCTTTAGATACTTCTTGGCAATAGCGCCGGCCGCCACACGCATGGCGGTTTCCCGCGCCGATGAGCGCCCGCCACCGCGATAATCACGCAGGCCATACTTTTGCTGGTAGGTATAGTCGGCATGGCCCGGACGGAACTGATCTTTGATGTTAGAGTAATCCTGGCTACGTTGATCGGTATTCTCGATCACTAAGCCGATGGAGGTACCAGTGGTTTGCCCCTCGAACACACCAGAGAGGATCTTCACCTGATCGGGCTCGCGTCTGGCTGTGGTATAACGCGAGGTGCCCGGACGGCGCCTGTCGAGATCATGCTGCATATCGGCTTCATCGATCGCCAGACCCGGAGGACAGCCATCGATAATACAACCTAAGGCTTTACCGTGGCTCTCACCAAAAGTCGTCACCACAAAATTTTGACCGATACTGTTACCCGACATTCGCTTACTTCACCTCTACTTGATTATTTGCCTCAGCATAACCTAAAGCCGCCACTGACTATATTCCTAAATCGGCTTAGTCATTCTAAGCCGACAAAACATTGTCCGATGAGACTCTAGCCGACCATACATTATTCACTATCTTTGTAGATGGCGAAAAGTGATTCATTTTCAACTAACTGATCGCGAGTCAGCACAAACACGCCGTCGCCGCCATGTTCGAAGTTAACCCAGGTAAATGGCACCTCGGGGAACTGCTCCATAAGGTGAACCATAGAGTTACCCACCTCGACCACCAAAAGACCATCTTGAGTCAGGTAATCGGCCGCATTGGCAAGGATGCGCTTGGTGAGATCGAGACCATCGCGACCCGAGGCTAAGCCTAGCTCTGGCTCGTGGTGATATTCCTCTGGCATGTCACCGATATCTTCGGCATCCACATAAGGCGGATTAGAGACAATCAGATCGTATTGCGGCCCCTTAGGGATGGCGGCAAACATGTCAGACTCGATAGGGAATACCCTGTCCATCACGCCTAATGATTCAATGTTGATCTGCGCCACTTCCAGCGCATCGCTGCTGATGTCGATAGCATCGACCTCGGCATCTTCAAACTCATAGGCACAGGCGATGGCGATACAGGCGCTGCCGGTACAGAGATCCAGAATACGGTTGACCGGCTTGTTATAGAGCCAAGGGCTGAAACGGTTAGCAATCATCTCGGCGATCGGCGAGCGCGGAACCAACACCCTGTCGTCCACATAGAACTCCAGGCCGGCAAAGCAGGCGCGGTTGGTCAAATAAGGCACGGGCAGACGCTCGCGTACCCGGCGAATGATGAGCTCGACAATCTTATGCTTTTCGCTGCTGGTGAGATTGCTATGGATCACCTGCTGACCAATCTCTTCTGGCAGATGCAGCGCATGGAATACGAGAGCGATGGCTTCATCCCAAGCGTTATCGGTACCATGACCATAGTAGATATTGGCATCGTTAAAGCGGCTCACCGCCCAACGTAACATATCGCCGATTGTACGTAATTCCGTCACGGCTTCATCAACAAAAATCTTGTCCAAAACTGGCTCCCGCTAGATAGTTCCGCCTCATTGTAACTGAACTCTATTCATATGGCATCGGATTCAATAAAATAGCGCCATGAATAAAGAAAATGATGATGAATTGGCGCTTTTTTCGGCGTTAACCAAAGGGATAAAGCCGCTTAAACAGGATAAGCGTCATTTCGCCGCGCCGCAAAAACCGAAGCGAGAGCTGGAGATAGCCACCACCCAGCTGCACGCTGACAGCTATTTTTCCGATACCTACCAGCCCCTGCTGCCCCTGGAGGGCGCCATGCGCTGGTCGCGAGAAGATGTCGACAGCCACGAGCTCAAACGGCTCAGACGCGGCGACTATCAGCCGGACCTACTGCTGGACCTACACGGCATGCGCCAAACCGAGGCCAAACTCGAACTTGCGGCCCTTATTCAGGCCTGCGTTAAACAGCACAGCCACTGCTGCTGCGTCATGCATGGCCATGGCACCGGCATCTTAAAACAGAATCTTCCCATGTGGCTTGCCCAGCACCCTCAGGTAAAGGCCTTTCACAAGGCGCCTAAGGAATGGGGCGGCGATGCGGCCCTCTTGGTGTTGATTGACGTTGGCGAGTTACCGAGCTGGGATTAATCCTTTGTCTTTTGGGAATGTGACCAGCGGAAACAATAAAGCTCACTGCTTGATTGACGAGCGGGCTGAATAGCCGCCTTCTTATTTCAGTAGAGATCAAAAAGGACGCCTCGGCGTCCTTTTGTTTAAGTGGTCAACGGTTACGCAAATGCGTTAATGCATTTTTCTATGAGTTAGAGTTAGCTCACCGTGTGCGGCGTGTGCTGCCAGCTGAGCGAACCACGCTCACCATGACGGTCGATCAGGGTCACTCCTGAGGTCGCAAACAGCGGCGGCTCTATGCCGGGCACCAGCTCGCTCACCATATAACCCAGTAGCGGCATGTGGGCAATCACTAACACACTGTCTGCCTTATACTGTTCGGCATAGGCCAGGGTCAGATCGGCGGCAAGGGTCGGCTCGGCCGATGGCGTCAGCTCATCTAATACCAACCACTTTCTCGGTTCGGGGAAGTGCTTACTCACTTCCTGCCATGTTTGCTGCGCACGCAGATAGGGACTCACCAACACGAGATCGAACTCGGTCACATCACGGGCCAGCCAATTACTCATCAATTCAGTCTGATAACGGCCGATTTCTGTCAGTACTCGTTCTCGATCTGAGTGGGCGTGATAACCCGCCTCGCCATGTCGCATCAAATATAGCTTCATACTACTCTCGCTATGATTATTCTTGTTCTACTATGAATTGTAGCGTTAAAGTGCAGCGCAACAAACCTTAACCCTGTTATTAATTAGTCGAATAATGGATAAGATATTTGCCAAAGTCTTTTTTGAGGCTCAATATGTAGGCTTACCGCTTTAGTCGCCTAAACTCCGATGAATATCATACGTTTGTCCAGCATAAGGATGGAGCCAACCATTGCAAACATCTATGCCGATCACTAAAAGTCCCAACGATCATCGCCAGTATCAGTATCTGCAGCTGGACAACGGGCTACGTGTATTGCTAGTGGAAGATCTCCAGGCCCAGCAGGCTGCCGCATCGATGGCTGTCAACGTCGGCCATTTTGACGATCCCGCTTCGCGTCCCGGCATGGCGCATTTTCTCGAGCATATGCTGTTTCTGGGCACGGAAAAATACCCCAAGTCTGGCGAGTACCATGCCTTCATCAATCAACACGGCGGCAGTAATAATGCCTGGACAGGCACGGAGCAGACCAATTTCTTCTTCTCCATCGACGCCGAAGTGTTCGAGGAGTCTCTGGATCGCTTTAGCCAGTTTTTTATCGCGCCCTGCTTCGATCTTGAGCTGGTCGATAGAGAGCGCCACGCCATCGAGTCAGAATTCAGCCTTAAGCTCAAAGATGATATCCGCCGCACCTATCAGGTTCAGAAGGAAACGGTTAACCCGGCTCATCCCTTTTCAAAGTTTTCGGTTGGCAACCTCAAGACCTTAGACGGCGATGAGAAAACACTGAGGCAAGAGCTGCTGGATTTCTATCAGACCCATTACAGCGCCAACCTAATGACCCTGTGTCTGGTAGCACCCTTACCACTAGATGAACTCTTGGCATTGGCCGAGAGCTATTTTGCGCCGATTGAAAACCGCAAACTGGCAAAGCAATACCCAAATGTGGCCATCTATGAAGCCGCTCAGCTTGGCCAACAGATCAACATAGTGCCGCTAAAAGAGCAGCGCCGCGTGGCGATCACCTTTCCCCTTCCCGCCATCGATCGCTTCTACAAGCGCAAGCCGCTGACCTTTATCAGTCATCTATTGGGTTATGAGGGCAAGGGCAGCCTGCTGAGTCACCTAAAGGAGCAAGGGCTAGCCATCAATCTCTCGGCCGGTGGCGGGGTCAACGGCTATAACTTTAAAGACTATAACATCAGCATTCAGCTGACCGAGAAAGGCCTGCTACAGCTCGACGATGTGATTCAGGCAAGCTTCGAATACCTGAAACTGATCAAGACCCAGGGTATGCAGGCATGGCGCTATCAAGAGCGAGCCAACCTGCTCAAGCTTGCCTTCAAATATCAGGAACAGATCAAACCGCTGGATCTGGCCAGTCATCTCAGTATCAACATGCACCATTACGAGGTATCTGATCTCATCTATGGCGACTATCGCATGGATGGTTTGGATGTAACTCAGGTCACCGAATTGCTGGACTTGATGAGCCCGGATAACTTACGTATTCAGCTGATCTCGCCCGATTTAGACACAGAGAAACAGGCCGCCTGGTATCACTCGCCCTATCAGATGAAACCCATCGATGCACAGAGGCTCAAGCATTGGCGCGAGCCTGAGATTCGAGAGGCGCTGAAACTGCCTGAGCCTAACCCCTTTATCATCGAAGACTCGATCGCCAGAGACGTTAAGAGTGACCATCCGGTGCCTGTCGTCGTCTGTCAGGAAACCGGCTATCGAATTTGGCACAAGAAAGATGATGAATTTAACGTGCCTAAGGGACATATGTACTTGTCGCTCGATTCGCACCAGGCCGCAGCGACCCCAAAACATGCGGCGCTGACCCGCCTCTACGTGGAGATGTTGCTCGATTATCTGACCGAGTTTACCTATCCGGCCGAAGTCGCCGGACTCAGCTACAACATCTACCCTCACCAGGGGGGGATCACCCTGCATCTAACCGGCTTGACCGGTAAACAAGAGGCCCTACTGTCACTGCTGATCAACAAGGCCAGGGAACGTAACTTTACCCAGGACAGGTTTAAGCAGATAAAGAAGCAGATCCTACGCAACTGGTTTAATCAGAGCCGCGCAAAGCCTATCTCCCAGTTGTTTACCAGCCTGACGGTAACGCTGCAGAAACGCAGTTTCGAGCCGCAACGTATGGCTGAGGAGCTAGAAGACATTACTCTGGACGACCTTCACAACCATGTACGCGCCTTCTATGAGAAGATCCATCTCGAGGGTCTGGTCTATGGCGACTGGCTGACCGAAGAGGCTCAGGCCCTGGGTAAACGGTTAGATCACATACTCTCATTGGTCTCCTCACCCAGCGGCGAGTCGGAGCGAGAGCTGATAAAACTTGAGAATGTCGGCACCCTGATGCGTGAGGTCAGCGTTAATCATCAGGACAGTAGCATCATAGTCTACTATCAGTCGGCCCAGGCAACGCCGCTGAAGATGGCGCTGTTCAGCCTGTTAAATCACACCATGTCGTCGACCTTCTTCCACGAGCTGAGAACCAAGCGTCAGCTAGGTTACATGGTAGGCACAGGCTACCTGCCACTGAATCGTTATCCAGGCATGATCTTCTATGTGCAATCCCCCACTGCCGGCCCCTTAAAGCTACTGGAGGCCATAGACGAGTTTATCGCCGACTTTAACTACGCCGTCATGCAGATCACCAATGATCAATGGGAACTCACTAAGCAAGGACTCATCAACCAGATCATGGAACACGACCCCAACCTTAAGACCCGGGGACAGAGATATTGGTCGAGCATTGGAAACAAAGACTACGACTTTAATCAGCGAGAACTGGTCGCCGAGCAAATTGGTGAACTCACACGTTCTGATCTGATTAAGTTTATGATGCAGAAGATGCGCACCAAACACGGCGACCGTCTGATCCTCTTCACCACAGGGGAGCAACACAGAAATCAGGAACAGCTGACCTCAGACAATATGATCACAGATCTGAGGAGCTTTAAACAGCGAGCCTCCAAGTTTAGATATTAGGCTAACGCCCTCCCCTAGAGTCTGGCACATTAGTGTCCAAGGCTTTGGGCTTTGGGCTTTGGGCTTTGGGCTTTGAACCTAAATAGCCACAGTGTTAAGGCACTGTACTTGAGGTAGCGTTCTTCTAATAGTGTGCTAAAGAGCTTTTTCTTGCTGGATACTAGTTCACTCTGGGTGTTTAAGATTGAGTTGCTGGCCTCAGTACTTGATACATTCATCTTAATCCTTTGGTTAGTTCTTGTGTTTTAAACCCCCTATCTGATCCACTACGAGACTACTGTGAGAATCGTTAACAGATCGAACCTATTTTTACGTCACAGCACCGACCCAACATTACCCCAACGCCAGGACACTGATTGTTAGCGTCTTTTTTGCTCCAATTGCCAAAACACTCGATATAGTACGAACGCCTGATTGGCACGCACACAACAGACAAAGCCTAATCACTCAGAAGATTTAGCAGTACAAAGCCCTAAAAGACAATGAAAATGAAAGTAATTTGCAAACAAGAAAATTCAGTGTTCTTTTGACAAATCCCCCTATTTCTGAATAAAGTAGGTTAAATAACTGTTGCCTATGCATTATTGGCTAATAATCAAACTAATAATTATGCCTAAAATCCTCTCAAGATTGCTACTCTCACTGCTAATGGCCCTGACTGTCTCCAGCTATGTCTCCGCCAGTGAAATACCAAGCAACGCGCCGATCTTAAAGGTCGATCACTATAACGTTCCCGAAGGTCTATCACAAAGTTCTGTTACATCAATAGTCGAAGATCAACAGGGACATATCTGGATTGGAACCTTAAACGGGCTTAACCGCTTTGATGGCATTCACTTTAAGCATTATTTCACTCAAGGTAATGATTCATCATTACCAAGTTCATTTATTAGAAGTTTATTTGTAGACACAAGCGGGAAATTATATATAGGCACAGACAAAGGTCTTTCCATATATAATCATGAACTAAATAGTTTTTACTCTCCAAAATTCGGCGATATCGAAAACGACCTACCAATATGGTCAATAACCGCTAATGAGGGTAAAATTATTATTGGTTCAGAGAATCAAGTATTATTGTTGAACAAGGAACTAAAGAAAGAAAACTCTTACATCATAAAAAATGCAGAGGGAATTAAAAACGTCATCGCAACAAGCAAAGAAATCTACGCAAGAACATATCATGGCGACGTTTACAGACTTAAAGACTCCGCTACCGACAAAATATTACAAAAAGTCCAAAACATAATAAAAACAAAAGAGAATGTTTATGCGATAAAACACAACAAAATATTGGATATAACTAAAGGTAACGAAGAAAAATATCGATTTGACGAAAATATTGATCTGGGATTCAATGATGAAAATCAGATGTTGGTGTTCTCTAAAGCGCGACTATATAAAGAAAGTGATAACTTCCACAAACCTTTATCATTAGAGAATAACAATTTTAATTACACAGATGCATACAAATTAAAAAACAGCATAATTTTAACTGCCCCTAACAATGGACTCTCAATAATTAATGAATACAAAAACCTCATTAAAGAATATAAGATAGATAAAAATATATGGTCCGCTAACAAATACAACAACCAACTAATAGTTACATCTGATGCAGGCAATATCAAGGTCTTAGACAGAGAACTTAATGAGCTTAAAAAATATGAAATTGATATAAAAGGCCCTAAATCTGCGATAATTAAAAATGATAAATTACTTGTAGCAAGTCAACAAGGATTAGTTTCAATAAACCTTGAAAACAATAAGCTCACCGTAATCGATAACAGTCAATACTTTATGATCAAAGATGTTATTGACTCCCCCACTGTTCTAGCAGGTTCGACAGGTGGAGAACTTGTAAGATACGACACTATCTCCGGAATATTAGAGAAATTAACCGTAGATAAAGGTAATCCAGTATTTGATATTAATATCAATGAAAATAACATTTGGGTTGCCACACAAGGAGGACTATTTAAAGTAAAAGATAATAACATCACCAATATTTACAACGAAGATTTGGTGGTTAGCATATACAGTGATAAAAACGAAGTACTTTTTGGAACAAGAACATCTTTATACAAGTACAATTTAGTAAACGGTGAAACAAAGAAAATAATCCACAAAAACAAACCTATTTATGCAATTGCAACTTATAAAAACTTGATTATTGCCCCGTCAAACTCTGAAATAATAATTTACGACAGAGACAGCGAAAACATTTTAACCTTATCTTCAGCCTTTGGTAGTCAAGAAGAGTATAATGTTCAAGCCATATCAGTCATTGATAGCAATATTTATATAGGAGGGATAGATGGATTATCTGTTATCTCCATGAAAAAATTAGAAAATTTATTATCGGAGAGAAATAGACCATCTGTCATATTGGATGATCTTTTAGTTTTCAATATCCCACAAAAAATCGGCGAAGGAGTACTAAGTAAATCAATATCTTACTCAGAAAGTATCCAACTTAAGTATTCCGACTACCCTTTTACTCTTGGATTTAGTACACCAGGAAACCAAAACTCTGATCTCCAATACTCTTATCAAATGGAGGGATTATCTGATGTGTGGATCAACTCTAAAGGCATAAATTCGGCTACCTATACCAACCTGTCTCCTGGACCGTATGTTTTTAAAGTACATGCGATTGATCCACTAACCGAGAAGTTCGGGCCAACGAAAAGTATTGCAATAGAAATAACGCCTCCTTGGTGGTTATCAATTCAAGCTAAACTCGTCTACCTGCTTATTACCCTCTTGATCACGGGTGCCATAGGCAAGGCAGCGTTAAGAAGAAGAGAAGTACAACGTCAGATCGCTAAATCTGAAGAGCGACTGAAGCTCTCCCTGTGGGGTAGCGGTGATGAGATGTGGGACTGGGATATCGAAACGGGTCAAATCTACCGCTCAAATATCTGGGGATCTCTCGAGTTTCCACGGGATGGCCAGCGCTCCGGTGAGGAAGGTGAAGAGAGTAACATTCACCCTATGGATCAAGAACGTGTTAACACGGCGTTGAATAAACACTTCTACGGTGAAACCGATCACTTCGAGGCAGCCTATCGCGTTAAGGGCAAAGACGACCAATGGATCTGGATCTTGGACAGGGCAAAGATCGTTGAACGCGATGAAGAAGATAAAGCCCTGCGTATGACAGGTACAATCAAAAACATCAGCAACTTCAAACAAGCAGAGGAGCAGCTCAGACTGTTTGAGCGCGCCATCGAGAACATCTCAGAAGGCATGTTCATCCTGGACAACAAATTTAAATTTGTTGAGGTCAACGAGGCCTGCTGCGATCTATGTGAGAAGAGTCGCAATGACTTTATCGGTGAGCTATTTAAGTTTGACCTTTATCCCGAGAGCTACTCTGAGCAGATTCGTCATATTCTGCAGCAACAAGGCAGCTGGAGTAACGAAGTAGAGTCCGCCAAGGGCGATGGCAGCAGCTTCCTGATGGAGCTTACCGTCGATGCGATTTACGATGAGCAAGGTGTCCTCTCCCACTATGTAGGGGTATTCTCTGATATCTCTCGTCGCAAACAGCAGGAAGAAGAGTTACGTAAACTAACCAACAACGATCTACTCACCAGTCTGCCAAATCGATCGAGTCTCATGGTTACCCTAGGTAACTTGGTGAAGAAAGATACCCATCACACCCTGATGGTATTGGACTTAGATAACTTTAAGAAGATCAATGACTCACTTGGGCACCAGGTAGGTGATGAACTCTTAATTAAAGTAGCGAGACGCATCGAATCCACCGTGCCTTACCATACGAGTATCTATCGTCTGGGCGGCGACGAGTTCGCCATACTGGTCGATAACAATCCAGATATCGGCTCCAGCGCCGTCATCGCCAATCATGTAGTCGATGCCTTCTCAAGCCCATTCGAGCTCACCAAAGACAGAGTCGTTGTCGGGGTGAGTATAGGTATAGTGCTTTACCCAGAAGACGATCAAAACGAACAGGCGCTTCTGCGTAAGGCAGACATTGCCATGTATCACGCAAAATCTGCCGGTGGCAATCGTTATCAATTCTATTCGGAGTCTCTCAACCGTAACGCCATTCGCCAGCTGGAGGTGGAGAACCTTATACGCGAAGGTTTAAGGGACGATCTCTTCGAAGTCTACTATCAACCTAAGATTGACCTCAGAACCAGCAAGATGGCCGGTATGGAGGCCCTGGTAAGATTAAATCACCCTGAACACGGTCTCATTTCCCCGGGCGACTTTATCCCACTGGCCGAAGAGAATGGACTCATCGTCGAGATTGGCGAGGTCGTACTACGTAAAGCCTGCTTCGCGGCACAAAATTGGCGTCGTCAAAATTTGTTCAACGGCCGGGTCGCTGTCAATTTATCATCACAACAATTCGCTCTTCCGGACCTACAACAACGGATAGAGTCAATTTTACGTCTAACTCAACTGCCTGCAGCCAACCTTGAGCTTGAAATTACCGAAGGCACCGTCATAAAACAGCCAGAAAAAGCGATAAAAGTGATGATGCAACTCTCTAAAATGGGCGTCAGCCTTGCGTTAGACGACTTCGGCACCGGATATTCGTCACTGTCATATTTAAAGCGCTTCCCAATTGACACCCTAAAAATCGATAAGGCTTTTGTTGACGACATAGATAAATCTGACAGAGATCTAAAGATGGTCGACTCTATTATCACTATCGCCCATAACATGGGCCTCTCTGTTGTCGGCGAAGGCGTCGAGGAAGCATCTCAACTCAGCATATTGAAAGCATTAAAATGCGAAGAAATACAAGGCTTTATATACAGCAAGGCGGTAAATGAAAGCAGCTTCACCGAGCTACTAAAACAGGAGAGTTTTACCTCTACACCTGTCTCGCAACACAAGAAAGCCTAGTCTCGAATTAAAAAAAGACAGGCTAACGAGGAAGAAATATAAACTAAAAAAATACTTAAAATAAAAATTGGCATAACACCTGCAATGTATCTCTCAAGCGTCAGTCAAATGTCGACGCAATAACTTCAATAACCCTGAGAGATTAAGACAATGATTAACGGACTAGTTACTGCCATCACTTTAGCTTTAAGCCTAACGAACATATCAGCTGACAAAGTTGATAACTATGCAACAGCGGGAATTCCAAACGTTAAATACAAGTCTGTTAATCTTGCAGGTATTCCAAACGTTAAGTATAAGCCTATCGAAGTCGCTGGCATCCCCAACGTTAAGTACAAGCCTTTAGAAGTCGCTGGCATCCCCAACGTTAAGTATAAGCCTATCGAAGTCGCTGGCATCCCCAACGTTAAGTACAAGCCTTTAGAAGTCGCTGGTATTCCCAACGTTAAGTACAAGCCTATAGAAGTCGCTGGCATCCCTAACGTTAAGTACAAGCCTGTAGAAGTCGCTGGCATCCCTAACGTTAAGTACAAGCCTTTAGAAGTCGCTGGCATCCCTAACGTTAAGTACAAGCCTTTAGAAGTCGCTGGCATCCCTAACGTTAAGTACAAGCCTTTAGAAGTCGCTGGCATCCCTAACGTTAAGTACAAGCCTTTAGAAGTCGCTGGCATCCCCAACGTTAAGTACAAGCCTGTAGAAGTCGCTGGCATCCCTAACGTTAAGTACAAGCCAGTCGATGTCGTAGGTATCCCTAACGTTAAATACATCAACTCAGCCGTTGCTTAAGTCTTAAGGAGAATGATTATGTTAGATTCATTGAAAAAAGCTCTAGGACTTACTCACAAACCAGAGCGCAAAAAAGTACAGCTTCCAGAAGGCCTGAATCACTTAGAGGTGATCCCAGCAAAAGGTTGGTGGAACTAATTGACTTCAAACGTCTTTCGAAAACCAGACACATAAAAAGGAGCTCTAAAGGGCTCCTTTTTTTATCTGACTTATCTATCTGATTTTTTAACTAATTCTTTATATGAACTGACTATAGTCCGAGATGTAGATATCTAGGCCCAAAGCCCACGCCACTCTGAACGAGCAGAGAAGATGGCATCAACTTGTACTTCAAACTTGCTAATAAGTCACTAATATTCACCGCAGCTCTACATCTTGATAGCGCTACACCCTTAGGCTTTTATACCTTAATAGCTCTATACCTTAATAGACATGCTTTGCTTGCCCTGCGCCCGCTTCTGCGCGAATCGCTTGTGAGTGCTAAATAGCGGATAGGCGACCGGCCCTATGATGAGTCCTAGCATGGCCCAGCGTTTCACCCCTAGCCCGGCGCGAAATGCCATATTGCCCATCGCCACACTACTTACCATCAACACACCAAGAATGTAAATCACCACAGACACTACCTCACAACAACGGCGTCAATAAGGCTAAAAACAGCCAAAACGAGCCAAAACGAGCCCAACATGATAACCGAATTCACGCCTTTGATGAACAAAAAACAGGCAAAAATAATCCTCAGGCAAAAAAAATGCGGCATTATGTTGCCGCATTGTTAAATGTGAATAGGGCTATTCGTAGAACTTACTGCCCGATTCGGCCATCTCGACTAGGCGATCACATGGCGCGAAACGATCCCCGAATTGATCTTGATAACGTTTCAAGGTCTCAACTAAGTGCTTGGCACCCAAGGAGTCCATGTAACGGAAAGGTCCACCCAAGAATGGCGGGAAGCCGATACCAAATATAGCGCCGATATCACCGTCTCGTGGCGAGGCAATAATCCCCTCCTCTAGACAACGAACCGCTTCATTAAGCATCTGCACCACACATCGCTCGGCCAACGCTCTTGGCTCGCCGTCGGCGCCAGGTGTTAACCCAAGCACACCATAGACGCTCTCATCCACCAGCTTCTTCTTCGACTTAGCGCCATATTGATAGAAGCCCTTACCATTCTTACGGCCTTTACGGTCATCGGCCAAAAGCTTGTCAAAGGCGGCGGGTGCCTTAAAGCGATCACCCAACTCCTTCTCCAAAATCGGCGAGATCTTGGCGCCCACATCTATGCCGACCTCATCGAGCAGCGTCATAGGACCTACCGGGAAACCAAACTTCACTAGCGCCTTATCTAGATGATCTACACTCTGACCTTCCAGCAGCAGATTCGCCGCCTCGTTCATGTAGAGCGCCAGAATACGGTTAACATAGAAACCGGCACCATCTTTCACCACGATAGGCGTCTTACCCTGCTTGCGAGCAAAGGCAACTGTAGTGGCGATAGTCTGTGGTGAGGTCTTGTCATGGGCGATCACCTCGACCAGTGGCATCTTCTCTACCGGTGAGAAGTAGTGCAGGCCAATCACATTCTCAGGACGCTCTGCAGCCTCGGCGATCTGCTTGATGGGCAAGGATGAGGTGTTAGAGGCAAAAATCGTATGCTCGCCACATTCACGCTCGACATCCTTCACCATCTGATGCTTGAGGTTTAGATCCTCAAACACGGCTTCCACCACCATGTCTGCATCCTTTATCCCTTTATACTCTGTGGTGGTGGTCATCAGCGCCATCAGGTTATCGCGCACCGCAGGCGTCATGTGACGACGTTTTACCCCTTTGGCCAGCAGCTTATAGGCATAGGCCAATGCGTTGCTTAAACCAGTTTCACTAATATCTTTCACCCGAACAGGGATCTTCGCCTTGGTGGTGGTCACAGAGGCGATACCGCCACCCATCAGGCCACCGCCCAGTACCATCACCTTGTTGACGGCCTTTGGCGATACATCACCGGCACCAGTTTCTTTCTTCATCTCAGTGGTTGCAAAGAAGATGCTGCGCAGGGCCTCTGACTCACTGGAGACCACAAGGTCGCCAAAGTGCTGCGCCTCAACCTCTAGGCCTTTCACTATGCCTTTGGTCACGCCCTGACGCACACAGTCGATGATCTTCTCTGGCGCAGGATAGTTGCCCTGAGTCTTCTTATTGACCTGCTTAAGCGCCTGTTCGAAGATGATGTTGCGACCAACAGGCGTGCCCTCAAGCAGCTTCTCTACCGTCGACAGCTTTGGTTTCTTCGCCGGACGAGCGCCAGCCAGTGCCATCTCTATCGCCGTCTGCAGCAGAATCGATTCAGGCACCACATCGTCAACCAGCCCCATCTTCAACGCTTGCTTGGCGCGCAGCTGCTTGCCGGTGAGCATCATGTCCAGCGACTTGGCAATACCCACTAAACGCGGCAGACGCTGAGTCCCGCCGCCACCTGGCAGCAGACCGAGTTGCACCTCGGGCAATCCCAACATTGTCTTGTTGCTGTCGGTACAGACACGCTGATGACAGGCCAGGGCCAGTTCGAGCCCCCCTCCGAGACAGGCACCATTGATGGCGGCAACCACGGGAATCGACAGAGACTCCAGCGCAAAAAACACTTCGTGCCCCTGCTTAGACAGCTCCCTGGCATCTTCGGCGGTAGCGCAGGCATCCAGCATAGAGATATCGGCGCCCGCAACGAAGGAGTCCTTCTTACCCGAGATGATCACCACGCCGCGAATTGCGGCATCGGCCTTAATCTCGGCCAACATCTCACAGATCTCGGGGCCAAACTCGGCTCTGAGGGTATTCATGGTCTCGCCAGGTACATCCATGGTCAGCACGGCGATGCCGTTGTCGAGACGATTTAATGTAAAACTCTTTTCCATGAGATCACTCCACTTCTACTATCATAGCTGCACCTAAACCACCCGCCGCACAGGCAGTTGCCAGACCGGTACCGCCGCCACGTCGTTTGAGCTCGCGACACACCTGAGTAATCAAACGCGTCCCGGTCGCCGCAAAGGGGTGACCATAGGCCAAAGAGCCGCCCAAGACATTGAACTTAGTCATGTCGATCTCGCCGATGGCGCGATCGCGACCCAGTTTCTCCTTCGCAAACTTCTTCGAGGCAAACATCTGCATGTTGGCGAGCGTCTGCGCCGCAAAGGCTTCGTGCATCTCGATAAGGGTAAGATCCTCAAGCTCCATGCCAGCACGCTTAAGTGCCAACGGCGTCGCATAGGAAGGCCCCATCAACATATCCTGCCACACGTCGATGGCGCTAAAGGCGTAACTCTTAATATAACCAATCGGCTCATAACCCAGGGCCTTGGCACGGCTCTCGCTCATCAGGAGGACCGCCGAGGCGCCATCGGTCAGTGGCGTACTGTTGGCCGCGGTCACAGAGCCGTGTTTACGGTCGAAGGCTGGACGCAGCTTGGCGTAAGAGTCGAGCGAAGAGTTTTCGCGAATGTTGTTATCTCTGTCGATGAATGATTTGTATGGCGGTACGTGCGCCACCATCACCTCATCACGCAGATGGCCCGAATCCCAGGTCTCTGTCGCCAGGGTATGTGAGCGATGCGCCAGGGCATCTTGATCGGCGCGGCTAATGTTATAGGTCTTGGCCATCTGCTCGGCGGTCTGTCCCATGGAAAGGCCGGTCGAGTATTCGGCAACCGCAGGGGGCACAGGAAGCAGATCTTTCAGTCCAAGGCGACGAATGATGGCCCATTTCTGGCCAAAGCTGCGGGCCTTATTGAGATCCACCAAGGCGTGAGCGAGTTTCTTCGACACGCCGATTGGCAGTACGGATGATGAATCGGCGCCGCCGGCAATCCCTATCTCGATATTGCCTGTCATGATGGACTCGGCCACATTGACCGTCGACTGGAAACTGGTGGCGCAGGCACGTGTCACGCTATAGGCGTCGGTGGACACATTCATGCCAGTGCCGAGCACTATCTCGCGGGCGATGTTGGGCGCCGCTGGCATCTGTACTACCTGACCATAAACGAGCTGTTCAATCTCTTTCGGGTCGAGTTCCGAGCGAGACAGGAGTTCGTTCACCACCATCTTACCCATATCCAATGCCGACACCCCATGAAACGCGGTCGCCTGCTTAGCAAAGGGGGTTCTTAGCCCCATCACTATCGCGATGCGATCGCCCTTCGCGTTCCTTACTTGCTGTAATTCACTCATCTTTTGCCCTCGTGACGCGTCTGATAGAAACGCTTCTACTAACGCCGTTATTATTCTTCCCTACCCCGTTGCTGGGTATCTCGCTACACTCTCGCAACAGGTCAGACCATCAAAGTGTGATCTGATTCTAACTTCTTATTTCAAGGTTTTAAACACCTGTTTGGTTTTTAAACGACAAATATCGAAAAAGATGTTGATTAACAATGTTTAATAAAAGCAAAATTAGCCATTAAAGCCAGTTTAAATCCCGGTTTAAGCATGCTAACTTATTTTGCTGATTGAAATTTGGCGCCGCCAAGCCCCCAAGGTCATCCAACACACCTAAGGCTGAGGTAAGGCGTTTATCACTGAATTTTTTACCCGATACGCTGTCTACAGCTCACACAATAGATAATACCGAGTAGCATCATGCCCTTAAGTCGATTTCATGCATTACGTGAATACCTGGATAAAGTGATCCTGGGTCAACCCACTCTTACCGAAAACTTATTGATCGCACTGATTGCCGATGGTCACTTACTAGTTGAGGGCCCTCCGGGTCTGGCCAAGACGCGAGCGGTCAAGGCGCTGAGCGATGGCGTAGAGGGGGACTTTCACCGCATTCAGTTTACCCCAGACCTACTCCCGGCGGATCTCACCGGCACCGACATCTATCGCGCCCAGACGGCCACCTTCGAGTTTGAGGCAGGCCCTATCTTTCACAACCTGATCCTGGCCGACGAGATCAACCGTGCACCGGCCAAGGTGCAGTCGGCGCTATTGGAAGCCATGGCCGAAGGCCAGGTTACCGTGGGTAAACAGAGCTACAAGCTGCCAAAACTGTTTCTGGTGATGGCGACACAAAACCCGCTGGAAAACGAAGGCACCTATCCCCTGCCCGAGGCGCAACTTGACCGCTTCCTGATGCACCTGAATCTCGACTACCCCAGCGCCACCACCGAATTTGAGATCATGCGCCTGTCCCGCAGCGAAGCCCTCACCCAGGAACTGCCAAAGGTTGAGCCGATCGCCCAGGAGGAGGTATTCGCCGCCCGTAAGGCCGCGCTGGATATCTATCTCGCCGAGCCGCTGGAGCAATATATTGTCAACATCGTCATGGCCACCCGCCAGCCGCAGCAATACAGCGATCAACTGGCCAACTGGCTGGAATATGGCGTTAGCCCACGCGCGACCATCTCCATCGAGCGCTGCGCCCGCGCCCGCGCCTGGCTGATGGAACGTGACTTCGTCTCGCCAGAAGATATTCAGGCAGTAGTGCCCAACGTACTGCGTCACCGCCTGCTGCTCAGCTATCAAGCCCAGGCCGAAGGCGTGAGCAGTGATCAGGTAATAAACCATATTCTGAGTCAGGTAGCGGTGCCTTAATGGGACAGAATGCTTTACCCCTATTTGCCGATGGCGTCTCCCTCAATCAGAAAGAGCTGTTAGCCTGCCAAAATCTTGCCCGGGCCCTGCCCGAGCGCAAGAGCAAGGCGCGCGCAGCACTGGCCGGCCACAGAGCCAGCAGCATCAAGGGACGGGGAATGGAATTTGCCGAGGTTCGCCATTACCAAGCCGGCGATGATGTGCGCACCATAGACTGGCGAGTAACCGCCAGAACTGGCAAGGCCCATACCAAGCTGTTTGTCGAGGAGCGTGAGCGCCCGGTATTACTGCTGCTGGATCTCAGCCACAGCCTCTATTTCGGCTCGAGCCTGATGCTGCAGTCGGTGCAGGCGGCGCACCTGGCAGCCACCCTGGGCTGGGCCGCCGTCGGCCATGGCGATCGCCTGGGCGCACTGATCGCCAGCGAGGCCGAGCACCTAGAGCTTAAACCCCGCAGCCGACAAACAGGCATGCTGGCGCTTATCTCTGCCATAGAGCAGGTCCACCAGCAGCAACTTAATCAGCTAAATCAACCGGTGAAACAGCCCGAGCACATCTTCAAGGCCTGTCAGCGCCTCAGGCGAATCGCCAAGCCTGGCTCGTTAATCTGGATCATCAGCGATGGCAGCCATTTCGGCCCCCAGTGCCTTGGGCCATTGAGCGAGCTTAAACGCCATTGCGATATCGGCGCCTTTCTGATCACAGACCCCCTCAGGCAAGGCACCCTAAAGCTGCCGCCCCAGTTTCAATTTCCGGTGAGGGATGGCGATAAGGAGCTGATGTTAGACAGACGCAGCTACGATGCCTGGCTGGCTCAGCAACAAACACAGCAACAGGGATTTATCACTATGATGAATCAGATCAACGCCCGACCAAGAAGCATCGACGCGGCCCAGCCGTTAAATCAACAAATTGGAGCCCTGAGGTAGATGCAAGCGGCAAGTCAACCTGCGCTCGCCAATCTGCAGGATATCATCACCCCGCCCCCGGTCGGCGTCTGGCCCCTCGCCTATGGTTATTACCTGCTGGCGCTACTACTGCTTATGCTGATAGCGGCCCTGTTTTTCTATATCAAACGCAGAGGCAAGCTGCTGGCGGCAAAACGCGAGGCGCTTACTCTTCTCTCTCAGGTGACGGCAGAGGACCCTCAACTACCGCTGGCGGTCAACAGCCTGCTAAAACGCAGCGCCATGAGTTATCTGCCCCGGGAGCAGGTCGCCTCACTACAGGGCGATGCCTGGTATGCCTGGCTAGGGGCTCAGGTGCCGTCCATGGATCCTATGCTGCCAAGCCTGTTGGAGAAGCGTTTCCAAGCGGATAAGCTCTCACCAAGTGAGGCGACGCAACTCCTCGATGGCGCCAAAGCCTGGCTACAGCAGGCGCTGCCACTCAAGGCTGGCAAGGAGGCGTCATGTTCACACTAGCCTGGCCCTGGCTACTCATATTACTGCCGCTGCCACTGATTTTTTCTCTCAGCAAAGCAAGCGGCAGCAAACAAGCCACGCAGACGGGTGGCGGTCATCTACAGATGCCCGGCGTCGCTGAAGCGCCAACGACAAGATTCGATCACTCCCCTCGCCGCAGCCGCTGGCCCTATTGGCTCATCTGGACGGCGCTGGTATTTGCCGTTGTGCGCCCGCTATGGGTTGGCGATGCCATAGAGCTCCCCAGCAAGGGACGAGACCTCATGCTGGCGGTGGATCTGTCGGGCAGCATGCAGATAGAAGATATGGTATTGAATGGTAAGACGGTCGATCGTTTCACCATGGTACAGCTGGTAATGAGCGAGTTTATCGAGCGCCGCAAGGGCGACAAGCTGGGGCTGATACTGTTTGCCGATCACGCCTATCTGCAGGCGCCGCTCACCCAAGACAGACGCTCGGTGGCCCAGTTTCTCACCGAGGCGCAAATCGGCCTAGTGGGCAAACAGACCGCCATCGGCGAAGCCATCGCGCTGGCGGTCAAACGCTTCGACAAGGCCGAGCAGAGTAACCGCGTGCTTATCCTGCTTACCGACGGCTCCAACAACTCGGGTAGCATCACGCCGGAGCAGGCCGCCGATATCGCCGCCAAGCGAGGCGTAACCATCTACACCATAGGGGTGGGCGCCGAGGTGATGGAGCGCCGCACCCTGTTTGGCAAGGAGCGCGTTAATCCGTCGATGGATCTCGACGAGAAGCAGCTCACCCTGCTGGCCCAGAAGACCAAGGGGCGTTACTTCAGGGCGCGTAATTCAGATGAACTGGAACAGATCTATCAGGAGATAGACAAGCTTGAGCCCACCGATAGCGACCAACTCAGCTATCGACCACAGGCGGAGCTCTTCTACTATCCCTTGGCCATTGCCCTGCTTGTCAGTGTGCTCATGATGTTAAGTGGCTTCGCTGCCGTGCAGGCCTTGGTTCAACGTTTACCACGGAGCGCCTCATGATCCATTTTCTCCGTCCCGAATGGCTGCTCGCCCTCATCCCCCTGGCGCTTTTGCTCTGGCTGCGAAAGCGCCAGCGACATCAGGCCTCGAGCTGGAATCGCTATATCGCGCCGCACCTGGCAAAGGTGTTAGTGAGCGGTCAGGCAAGCAACAAGAAACAACACCTGGGCCTCATCGCCTTTATCTGGCTCGTTAGCGTCCTGGCGCTCTCTGGCCCGGCGCTGACCAAACAGACGCTGCCGGTATTTGAAGCCAACCTGGGCCGGGTGATAGTGATGGATATGTCGCTCTCCATGTACGCGACCGATCTGGCGCCCAACAGGCTGACTCAGGCCAAGTTCAAGGCAACGGATCTGATCAAGAGCCTCAAGGAGGGCGAGACCGGCCTTGTGGCCTACGCCGGCGACGCCTTTACCATCAGCCCGTTAACCCGGGACAAATCAACCTTGCTGAACCTGCTGCCGACCCTGTCGCCGGAGATCATGCCGGTGCTGGGCTCCAACCTGCCCGCGGCCCTAGAGCAGGCCAAGCAGTTGCTTGTTCAGGGCGGTCATCTCAAGGGCGAGATCATCTTGCTGGCCGATGGCGTGAATCCGGACCAAATCAGTGATGCCAAATCGATACTGGACGATACTCAGTATCGTCTCTCCATCATCGCCATGGGCACAACTCAGGGCGCCGCCATCCGCTTGCCGGATGGACAACTGATGCGTGACCAAAGCGATCAGGTGGTGGTCAGTCAGACGGATCTCAGCCAGCTCAACAACCTGATCGGCAACAGCGGTGGCAAGTTATTTGCCTACCGCGCCGATGGCAAAGATCTTGAGTCACTGACCCAGAGCTTAAGCCAGGAGAGCGATGCCAAGACTTCAGAACTCCAGGGAGAAGCCTGGCAAGATCTCGGCCCCTATCTGGCCCTGCTCCTGCTGCTGCCGGCGCTGCTGAGTTTCAGACACGCCTTCGCCGCACTGGCCTGCCTGGCTATCCTCGCCCCAAGCCCAGAGGCCCAGGCCGCCAGTTGGCAACATCCCTTCTCCACCGACGATCAGAGAGCGATGCAGGCCTATCAGGCGCAAGACTATCAAGGTGCGGCCGAGCAGTTTACCTCGCCCCAGTGGAAGGCTGCATCCC
The DNA here is from genome assembly GCF_019457575.1 of Shewanella alkalitolerans. Classification (NCBI taxonomy): domain Bacteria; kingdom Pseudomonadati; phylum Pseudomonadota; class Gammaproteobacteria; order Alteromonadales; family Shewanellaceae; genus Shewanella; species Shewanella alkalitolerans. The sequence goes on from NZ_CP080422.1 coordinate 2,834,338, forward strand.
TGTACAAGAATGGTGATTATCAAGAGGCGCTCGAGCTTTTCGAGCAGGATGACTCGGCGAGTGGCCTGTTTAATCAGGGCAACAGCCTGATGCAGCTCAATGACCTCGATAAGGCCATCGAGCGTTATCAGCAGGCGCTCAAGAAAGACCCTCAGCTTACTCAGGCCAAGCAAAATCTTGAGTTGGCCGAGCAGCTAAAGCAGCAACAGCAAGCTAGCCAAGATCAAGGCCAATCGGATCAAAAACAGTCCGAGCAGAATCAATCTGATCAAGACCAGTCGAATCAGGACTCAAATAAGCAAGATAAGTCCCAACAAGAGGGCGCCGGGCAAAATCAAGGTCAGCAACAAGGCCAAGGCGATCAGCAATCGGGCCAGGGCTCGAGAGGCCAGCAGTCTCAAGGCCAGAATGGTCAACAAGAAGATGAGCAAGGCTCTAACCAACAAAGCACTGGCCAGCAAGGCGCTAGCCAAGAAAGCCCTGAGCAAGAAACTCCCGAGCAACAAGCCTCTGGCGAGCAGGATGGTCAGTCGCAAGACCAGCTGGCAGGCACAGCTAATGACGCTCAGATGAGCGCCGATCCGGCCAAGGACGCCAAAAACCCAATGGACGCCAACGCAAATCAATCTGACGCTGACCGGCAGATGGGACAAGGCCAGCAGGCGCAAGACGAACAAGAGAGCACTCAAGCCCAGGCTCAGGCCCAGGCCGCGAATATGACCCAGGGCAAACCCGGCGAGGGCGACGAGCAAGGCGAGCCGGTCGCGGCCGCAACCAACGCCATTGCGCCTGAGGATCTGCCCCCCGAGATGCAGCGCGCCCTTACCGGGGTGATAGACGACCCTCAGGTCTTGCTGCGCAACAAGATGCAATTGGAATATCAAAAACGCCGCCGTCAGGGGGCGACCATAAAGGACAATCAACAGTGGTAATACGACGCTTTTTGACCTTAGCCTGTTTGGCGCTCTGCCTATCGGCGCCGGCCTATGCCTTAACTAAGGTAGAAACATCGGTAGACAGAAACCCCGCCATTCAGGGGGAATATCTGGTGCTCAGCATCAAAGCCGATGACGATGTAGACAACGCCAGCCTGGATACCAGCGGCCTGTTAAAAGACTTTATCGTCGGGCGTACCAGTGTCAGTCGCAGCACCCAGATCATGAACTTCGACGCCAGCAAAGAGACCCGCTGGCAGATCCTGCTGGCGCCCAAGAAGACCGGCACTGTGATCATCCCCGCCATGACCATAGACAACATAAGTTCAGATCCCATAGAGCTAAAGGTGGCCGCCCCCGGCAGCCAACCCGAGCAGATGAAGAATCTGTTCATCCGCAGTAGCGTCTCGACCGAGACCGCCTATGTGGGCCAGCTGATCACCTATAAGGTCAAACTCTACCTGGGCGTCGAGTTGCAACGTGGCGTGCTCAGCGCACCTAATGTCGAAGGGGCGCAGCTCAAGCAACTGGGGGACGATGTCGATGGCGCAGAGATCATCGACGGTCGCCGCTACCGGGTGATCGAACGCACCTATAGCCTGATCGCCGACGAGCCAGGTACGCTGTCGCTCTCCGGCGCCAGCTTCTCCGGCGATGTCTTAGTGGAATCCTCCCGTCGCGGCGGCATGTTCTCCTTCAACGAGAGCCGTCCCATGCAGGCCAAGGCCGCCCCGAGTGAGATAGAGGTGTTGCCTATCCCAGAAGGTTATCAGGGCGACTGGCTGGTGAGCGATCTCGTGGTCTTAAAAGAGGACTGGAAAAAAGATGTCCAATATCAGGTAGGCGTGCCCATCACCCGCAACATCAGCCTACTTGCCTCCAACGCCGACGACACCAGCCTGCCCGGCATCAGCCTGAGCCTGCCTGACACCTTTAAGGTCTATCCGGAAAAACCCCAGCGCAAGACCTATGTGCGTGATAAGCAGGTGGTCGCCCAGCTCAACCAGACCACGGCGATAGTCCCAACTCAGCCCGGCAGCTATACCCTGCCCGAGATCCGTATTCCCTGGTGGAACAGCCGTACCCAGAAGCAGGAGTTCGCCACCCTGCCCGCGCGTAACATCAGCGTCGCGCCGGCCAGCGCCAGCCAGGAGAGTCCGCAGCTCACCGCGGTAACACCACAATCCGATTCGAGCGGCCTCTGGCCCGCCATCAGCGCCCTGTTTGCCCTGCTCTGGTTGGCGACTAGCCTGCTCTGGTACCGTCACTACCAAGCTTATCGTTATCGCGCCACGCCAAGCGGTGCAGACGAAGGTGCTACGAGTCACGCGCCCAAAGCCTCGGATGCGTTACGTCAATTTGAAACCGCCTGCCGAAATGGCAAGACAGGTGACGCCCTGGTTGCCCTGCAGCGTCACATGAGCCAGCAGGCGGGCAAGCCAATGACCCTGACCGATATCGCCGCCCTAAGCTGCGATCTCGACCAGGCGATTCAAGCCATCCAGCATCAGGGATACAGCCTAGACCGCCAAGGGCTAGAGGTTGAAAAAGTGATCACTGCGGTGAAAAATGCCCCAAAAGCTGCGCCCCACAGCACACAATCTGCTTTAAGGCCCTTAAATCCGCTCTAACAACTTGCCTCAGGCGCGCCAATGGCGTTAACGTAGTCGAAACAATTGACGCGCCTCACCTCCTTTCTATGCTGCGAGTAAAAAATGTTTAGCGTGATACGAAATAAAAAACCGAAAAAGTCGGTCAATAGAGACATGCTGAATAAACAACGACGATACGATAGCCTTGTCAGGGCACTTCATGGCGACCTGTTCCGCTACGCCTTCTGGCTGTGCGGGGATAAACATATCGCCGAAGATATCACCCAAGAAACCTTCTTACGCGCCTGGCGCTCCTTGGAATCACTCAAAGATGACAAGGCGGCCAAGGCGTGGCTGATCACCATATTGAGGCGTGAAAACGCCCGCCGCTTCGAGCGTAAGCAGTTTGACTACTCGGATGTAGAGCAGGCAGATATCGCCGACCATATCTCTTCGTCCAGCGAAGAGAACATGGAGCAGCATATGCTGAGACGCCAGATAGCCAAGCTCGAGGCCGAATATCGCGAGCCCTTGATCCTGCAGGTGATCGGCGGCTTCAGCGGCGAAGAGATCGCCGATATCTTAGATCTGAATCGTAATACCGTAATGACTCGCTTATTTCGCGCCAGAAATCAGCTAAAAGAGATACTCGATGACACGCAAACCAGGGGGCGCTCTAATGGATGAGCTCAAATTCCGCCGCGAGGCCTATGAAAATCCAAACCGTCAAGACGACGAGTTTCTTGCGTCGATGCACGAGTCGAGTGAGCGCACTGCCTTTGTCAACGATCTCAAGCTATTAGACAAGAAACTCGAGGCTGCCCTTAAGATAGAGGTGCCTGAGGATCTCGAGGCTAAACTGCTGCTCAACCAACAGTTACATCAGCATCAGGTAGATCGCCGTAAGACAGGCTTTACCCTGGCCCTGGTGGCCTCTATCGCCTTCATCGCCGGCATCAGTTTCACCCTACTGCGTCTCGCCCCGGTGGATCTGGGACAGCACGCCCTGGCCCATGTCTATCATGAAGAGATGGCGATGAAGAGTGAAGAGAACATCAGCGTCGATGAGGTCAATACTCAGCTGGCCTCGCTGACCAGCCTTAAGCATGCCCACTTTACCGAGCAGCCCGGTCGCGTGCTCTACAGCACCTACTGTGACTTCCAGGGGGTGAAGAGTATCCATCTGGTGATGCAGGGCAAGCAGGGTAAGGTCACCCTGTTTATCGTGCCGCTGGAAGATCGCATGGTGCTCGAGGAGGCCTTTGCCGACAACCGCTATCAGGGAATGGGCTTCAAATCTGACAACGCCTACGTCCTGCTGGTCGGCGAGCATGCCACAGATCTGGACTTTGTCAGAGACGAAGTGAAAGAGTCTTTCATCTAGGGCTCCTACCGTTAGACCAGAGTCCAAGGCACATTCCAATTAGTCAGGTAAGCTAATACAGGGAGTCACCTCAGGTTGGCTCCCTTGCACTTGCGACTGTGTTTTAAACTCTCGGCCACTAACATATACGAGCCGTATTCCGCCAATATGACCAACAAAGCCACAACATTTCCGCATAACTTGGCAATTAATCGACCGATAAAGCCTAGATCCTGATCACATTTCACGGCAGATTTGGGCTAGCGCTCAAACATCTGCTAGCATACAGGCTCATTTAAAACAGACATGTCGGCGCACTTTGACGATGGGCTCACATCCCGGCTAACAAAAGGCATTGGCATGAGAACAATATGGCGAAAGCATGAATATTGAATTACCGATATTAGTTACTTTTTTCGGCTACCTCATCCTGATGATGGGCATTGGCCTTTGGGCATATAAAGCAACCGACTCTGTCGACGATTATATTTTGGGTGGCCGCTCCATGGGACCGGCCGTCACCGCACTCAGCGTGGGCGCCTCGGACATGTCAGGCTGGCTGCTGCTGGGACTCCCCGGCGCCGTCTACCTCGGCGGCTTGGGCGAAGCCTGGATCGGCATAGGCCTGGTATTTGGCGCCTGGCTAAACTGGCTATTCGTGGCCAAACGCCTGCGGATCTACACCCAGTTTACCGATAACGCCCTCACCCTGCCGGACTTCTTCGAAAAACGCTTCGAAGACAAGCAATCTGTATTAAAACTGGTCTCGGCGGTCACCATCCTGGTCTTCTTCACCTTCTATACCTCATCGGGCATGGTGGGCGGCGCCATACTGTTCGAGAAGGTGTTTGGCCTTGACTACAACCTGGCCCTGCTTATCGGCTCTGGCATCATAGTGGCCTACACCTTCGTCGGCGGCTTCTTCGCCGTGAGCTGGACCGATTTCTTCCAGGGCTGTCTGATGCTGATCGCCCTGCTGATCGTGCCGGTTACCATCTTCAGCCAGCCTGAGACCCAGAACGGCATCCATAGCCTGGATCCTGCCATGCTGTCACTGCTGAGCGACAACACTACTATGATTGGCCTGGCATCTCTGCTTGCCTGGGGTCTTGGTTATTTCGGTCAGCCCCATATCCTGTCGCGTTTCATGGCCATCGGCAGCGCCGACGACCTTAAGGTCTCGCGCCGTATCGCCATGAGCTGGATGATAGTGGCGCTGATGGGCGCGCTGGCAACAGGCCTTGCCGGCACCCTCTACTTTGCCGATCAGCCTATCGACAACCCAGAGACCATCTTTATCCACCTGGCCCACGCCGCCTTTAACCCTTGGATCGGCGGCCTCTTGGTGGCGGCGATCCTCTCGGCCATCATGAGCACCATCGACTCACAGCTGCTGGTCTGCTCTAGTGTGATCACCGAGGACTTCTACAAGAAGTGGCTCAGACCCGATGCCAGCAGCAAGGAGCTGATGATGATTGGCCGTATCGGCGTGCTGACCATAGCCGTCATCTCTGGCGTCATCGCCCTGAACCCTGAGAGCAGCGTACTGAGCCTGGTGAGCTATGCCTGGGCAGGCTTCGGCGCGGCGTTTGGCCCTGTGGTGATCCTGTCTCTCTTCTGGCGAGGCTATAGCCGCAATGGCGCGGTAGCCACTATCGTCGTTGGCGCCATCACAGTGGTGCTATGGAAACAGAGCACAGGCGGCATCTTCGACCTGTATGAGATCTTGCCTGGTTTCCTCTTCGCCACCCTGGCCGGTGTCTTAGTCAGCCTGGTCTCGGCGCCAGCAGACAGCACCCGCGAACAATTTGAGCAATTTAGCCAGAAACTCTGAGGCCAGGCTCCCACTTCGCTAACGTAAAAATGAGCGGAAGATAAAAAAAGCGTACAAGTGTACGCTTTTTTTATACCGCATAAATTTTACTTACAATTTGCCATTTCACAACCCGTTAACCTTTAGCAAAACCTTAATCAAACCCAGAAGCTACGTGGCATAGCGCCATCAAGCACCTCTTCAAACAACAGCTAACTTCCCTGCATAAAACCGGCCATCCATTTAACACAAAATCAACAAAAAGTTGCATCTGGTCGGAGTTGTTGAGGTAACACCTCATCCCTACTATGCACGGGAATTATAAAATGGACCTGGCCGCCACGACTCAGGCACAAGCATGAGCGCAGTATGCAGCCGGGCCGACAATAACGAGAACAAACTATGAAGCGTTTCAACAAGACAATACTCGCAGTAGCCGTCACACTCGCTAGCTCACAGGCGATGGCCGCCGGTTTCCAACTCAACAGCCAGTCAGCCACTGGTGTCGGCCGCGCTTTTGCCGGTGATGCCGTGATCGCTGACAACGCCTCAGTGCTGTCTCGTAACCCAGCGGCCATGGCCCTGTTTGACGAGAAGCAACTTTCTATGGGTCTGACCTACGCCGATGTGGAAGTCAGCGTTAAAGATGTTTACATCGACTCGCTAGTGGGCCCGATCCACTATGGTCATGTGGACGATGCGGCAGAAGCCAAGATCATCCCTAACTTCTACTATGTCAGCCCGGTAAACGACAAGTTTGCCTATGGCGTTGCCATGTTCAGCAACTTCGGCACAGGCACAGACACTACCCCTATGTCACAGCAGCTGGTTAACGGCTTGCCTGCCCCGCTGGATCTTTTGGGTAAGACAGAAGTGACCACGCTCAACTTCAACCTGAGCGCCTCTTACCGTTTTAACGACCACTTCAGCGTCGGCGCCGGCGTCGATGTGATCTATGGTCAAGGTACCCTGACCCGCGGCGGCCTGGTACCGACTCAAGCCGGTGCAGTACAGCAAGATCTTGTGGATGTTGACGCCGACGGCGTAGCATTTGGCGGCATCATAGGCGCAGTGTATGAGATCAATGCCGATCACAGATTCGGTATGAGCTACCGTTTCAGCCCAGATTTCAAGGCGACAGGCGACATCAACATGTATAACCCAGTTGCCGGTGCCAACGTAGCCTTCGATGAGATCAACATCCCTATGCCGGATATCTTCCAGGTGGCGGGGTTCCATCAGCTGACCGAGAAGTTTGCTCTGCACTACACGGCGCAGCTGACCACTTGGGGCGATTTCAAAGAGATCACAGTGACCGACGGCACCATAGGTGGCGTGCCTGTCGCACCTGAGGCTAGCCTCAAGACCTACGCCTGGGATGACTCTTGGCTGTTCAGCGTTGGCGGTACCTACACACTCAACCAGGACTGGACAGTGCGTGCCGGTTACATGTTTGACCAAGGCGTCGTTGGCGAAGTGAGCTCTATCTCTATCCCTGACTCTGACCGTCAGTGGTTCACCGCCGGTGCCACCTATAACCTGGGCAAACACGCGAGCCTGGACTTCGGTGTCGCCTTCATCCGCGGTGAAGATGTCGATCTTATCGAGCACAGCGCCATCACAGGCGGTCTGCCAATCGGTCCTGATACCGGCATGGTTCACGCAACCACACGCTCGAACGCCACTTACTACTCTATGCAGTACAACTACAAGTTCTAACTTGTACCAGTGTCCCCAAAGAGCCGCAGCCTACTGCGGCTTTTTTGTAGTTATCGGAAAACTTTTCTACAGTTAATACAAAGCTCCCGTGACGACAGATGGACAATGGCAAAAGTAATTGGTTTAGGTGGCATATTTTTCAAGAGTGACGATCCCCAGCGGCTCGCACAGTGGTACAAAACCTACCTGCAGGTGCCGGTAGAAAACTGGGGCGGCGCGGCCTTCTACCTCAATAATCTGATGCCTATGGCTGCCACCGGCTACAGCGTCTGGACCCCAATGGGAAGAGACACAGATTATCTTCACCCCTCTAGCAAAGAGTTTATGTTTAACCTGATAGTCGACGATCTCAACGAGGCCCTCTCCCAGGTGGCCGAAGGCGGTGCCGAGCTTTTGGCCGAAACCGAGGACTCAGAATTTGGCCGATTCGGCTGGTTTATCGACCCCGACGGCAACAAGGTCGAGCTCTGGCAACCCAGCACCCAAACCTAAGCGCTGTTTCCCCTGGAAAACCAAACGAAACAAGCATATGCTGGCTTTACCCCATAGCAACTCGGACGCTTATCCATGCAAAAATCACTAGCAAGTATTCTCTTAGGCGGCTTCATCTGCGCCGGTCTCTATCTGTTAGGCACTAGCCTTGGCGATAGCATCATCAAGATGCGCGCCATGGAAAGAACCGTCACGGTCAAGGGCCTCGCCGAAGTCGAGGTAAAGGCCGATACCGCCATCTGGCCCATCCGCTTCACCCAGGTCGACAATGATCTCAATAACCTCTATCAGGAGGTGCAGAGCAAGACAGATAAGGTGATCGCCTTCCTGATTAAACAAGGCTTTACACAGGATGAGATCTCGAGCTCCCTGCCCTCCATCGAAGACAGGCAGGCCCAGGGTTATGTAGACCCTAACGTCAAATACCGCTACGCGGCCCAGGTCACCGTGTCCCTCTACACCAAGCGGGTGGATCTCCTGCTGGGCACCCAGCGCAACCTTATCGAGCTGACCAAGGAAGGGATCGCCATCTCCAACCAGGATTACAACGGCCGCACCGAGTTTCTCTTCACCGGCCTGAATGAGCTCAAGCCGCAGATGGTGCAGACGGCCACGGAGAATGCCCGCCAAACCGCCGAGAAGTTTGCCAAAGACTCCGCCTCCCAACTTGGCAAGATAAAGCAGGCGTCTCAGGGGCAATTTACCATCAGCAACCGTGACAGCAACACGCCGAGTATCAAGAAAGTCAGGGTGGTTTCGACCCTGACCTATTACTTAAACGATTAGTTTTAAAGGGGCAAAGGATTTTCGCCCCTTCAATCGTATTTTTCTAATAAAAGATTGCACAAGCTTAAAAAGTCCATTAGAATTTTCTTATGAAGTTTTAAGAGGTGATCTTCCATGCAAGTACAACACACACTTTCCATCGGCATTTTGCTGTCACTCGTCAGCCTGGTATCTGGCGCCAGCGAACTCCCCACCATGACGGTGGCCAAACACTCTCAGCCCCAGTGGATCACCTTAGATGCACAGCTTGAGGCGGTAAAATCAGCGACGGTATCGGCGCAAACCTCGGGCCGCATCATCAAGATCAACTATGACGTCAACGATATCGTGCCCCAGGGCGCATCCTTGCTGGAGATCACCAGTAAGGCCCAGGGCGCCGAATTAGCGGCCGCCGAGGCCGACTTTGCCCGCGCCCAGGCCCAAAACGAAGAGGCGCAGAAACAGCGTAAGCGTTATGAGCAGCTGTTCCCCCAAGGCGCCATCTCCCAAGGCGATATGGATCAGGCCATCGCTAACGCCCGCGCCTCGGCCCAGGCGGTCAGCGCGGCCAGAGCGCGTATCATTCAGGCCAACGAGTCTCTGCAGTACACCACGGTCAGCGCCCCCTTTGCCGGCGTGGTCACCAAGCGCCATGTGGAAGTGGGCGAAACCGTGTCACCGGGCCAGGCGCTGCTGAGCGGCTTTGCCACCGAGCATATGCGTGCCGTCACCCATGTGCCCCTGCGTTACATAGATGCGCTGCGCGCCAATCCCAAGATGAAACTAGTGCTGACCAACGGCAAGGAGCTCGAATCGGACGCCCTGACCATCTTCTCTTTCGCCGACGCAAAGAGCCACAGCTATAAGACACGTATCGACCTACCGCCTCAGGAGCCCAACCTGATGCCGGGTATGTGGGTCAAGGCCAGCTTCAACGCCGGCGATCGCAATACGCTGACCATCCCCGAGTCTGCGGTGATCTATAACAACGAGCTAAGCGCGGTCTACCTGATGCAGAACAATCAGTTCATGCTCAATCAGGTGCGACTGGGCAACAAGCAGGGCGATAGCTTCGAGGTGCTTTCGGGCCTGAGTGATGGCGACACCATCGCCATCGACGCCTATCAAGTGCTGCTGAAGTTGAAACAATAGATCTTGTGATCGAATAGGAGCCGTATAGATATGAATCAGCAAGATCGACACCAAGATAATCCGCACAGCCCAAAACGTCTGGGATTTTCCGGGCGCCTGGCGGCCATGTTCCAGCTGAGCGCCATCACCCCCTTGCTGGCCCTGCTTGGCCTGCTACTGGGTCTGTTCGCCGTCATGGTGACCCCAAAAGAGGAAGAGCCGCAGATAGATGTCACCTTTGCCGACATCTACATCCCCTTCCCCGGCGCCACGCCGAGCGAGGTCGAGCATCTGGTGACCCAGCCTATGGAGGAGGTGATCTCGCAGATCAAGGGGATAGACACCCTCTACTCTTTCTCACAGCCAGATGGCGCGCTGATCATCGCCATCTTCGAGGTGGGGATCCCGCGCAACGAGGCGATCGTCAAGCTCTACAATCAGGTCTATTCCAACAAGGACAAGGTTGCCAGCCAGGCAGGTGTCGGCGAGCCACAGATCAAGCCCCGCGGCATCGACGATGTCCCCATCGTCAGCCTGACCCTATGGTCGAAAGACAAGAAGCAATCTGCCGAGCAGCTGACCCATATCGCCAAGGGACTGGAGAGCGAGCTGAAACGCATTCCGGGCACCCGCGAGATCTACAGCGTCGGCAGCCATGAGATCAGCCTCAACGTGCGGATCGATCCCGCCAAGATGAGCTTCTATGGCCTCACCTACGATGATATCAACCGTAGCCTGTCGAGCAATAACCATGTCTCCATGCCAGTATCTCTGGTGCAGGATAATCAGGAGATCAAGGTTCAAACTGGGCAGTTTTTAAAATCGAAACAAGAGGTTGAGCAGCTGGTCGTCGCCGTGTATCAGGACGAGTCGGGCCAGAGCGCCCCCGTGTACCTGGGCGATATCGCCAAGATTAGCCTCAACAGCGACATCCCTACCCAGCACGCCTGGCACGGCGATAAGTCGGTCATCTATCCTGCGGTCACCATCGCCATCGGCAAGCAGCCGGGCGAGAACGCCGTGGATATCGCCAATGTGATCCTCGAGCGCCTGGACAAGATAGACAACATACTCGTGCCCGACGATGTCAACATCACGGTCTCGCGCAACTATGGTAAGACAGCGGGCGACAAGGCCAACACCCTGATCCTCAAGCTGGTGTTTGCCACCTCGGCCGTGGTGATCTTAGTCTTCCTCACCATGGGGCTACGCGAATCTGTGGTAGTGGGCATCGCCATCATCATCACCTTGGCGATCACCCTGTTTGCCTCCTGGGCCTGGGGCTTTACCCTTAACCGTATCTCGTTGTTCGCCTTGATCTTCTCTATCGGCATACTGGTAGATGACGCCATCGTGGTGGTGGAGAACATCCACAGGCACATGGCGCTGGGCAAACGCTCCTTCGTGGAGCTGATCCCCGTCGCCGTCGATGAGGTGGGCGGGCCGACTATTTTGGCAACCTTTACCGTGATCGCCGCGCTGATGCCGATGGCCTTCGTATCCGGCCTCATGGGCCCCTACATGAGCCCTATTCCCATCAACGCCAGCATGGGGATGCTGATCTCCCTGGCCATCGCCTTCATCGTCACCCCTTGGCTGGCCACAAAGCTGCTCAAGGGTCATCAACACCAAGGCGGTGATGGCGAGCATGATGTGGACGATCGTATGCTGAGGCTGTTTACTAGGCTGATCTCCCCCTTCGTCAGAGGCAAACAGGCCGGTAAGGCGAGGATTGGCCTGGGCGCCGCCATTGCCCTGCTGATCATGATCGCCGTCTCTCTGCCTGTGGGTCAGTTAGTGGTACTCAAGATGCTGCCCTTCGATAACAAGTCGGAGTTTCAGGTGATGCTGGATATGCCAGAAGGCACGCCGGTCGAACAGACCCAGCGTGTACTCAAGGCTCTGGCCATGGAACTGGATAAGGTCGAAGAGGTGGACAACTACCAGCTCTACGCCGGCACCGCCGCGCCGATGAACTTTAACGGCCTGGTACGTCACTACTTCCTCAGACAGAGTCAGGAACTGGGCGACATTCAGGTCAATCTGGTTGATAAAGGCGATCGTGACAGAGACAGCCACAGCATAGCTTCAGAGGTGCGCCGCGCGCTGCAGACCACCGCCAAGCAATACAATGCCAACGTCAAGGTGGTGGAAGTGCCCCCTGGCCCACCTGTGTGGTCGCCGATCCTGGCCGAGGTCTATGGCCCTAACGCCGAGATGCGTGAGACCGCAGCCAATGCTCTGCAGCAGCTGTTCCACGATACCCAGGATGTGGTGGATATCGACATCTACCTGCCGGCCGCGCAGCAGAAATGGCAGGTCAATATCGACCGCGCCAAGGCCAGCCTGATGGGCGTGCCCTACAGCAATATCGTCGATCTGGTGGCCACTTCGGTGGGCGGCAAGGCGGTGAGCTACCTGCACAAGCCAAATCAAAAGTCGCCTGTGCCTATCAAGCTTCAGCTGGAGGAAGGCGCCAAGGTGGATCTCGAGCAGGTACTCAACCTCAGGCTCACCAATGCCTCGGGTAACTCTGTGCCCGTCTCTGAGCTGATCACCATACACAAGCGAGCCATAGACGCGCCTATCATACGCAAGAACATGATCCCAATGATCATGGTGGTCGCCGACATGGCTGGCCCGCTGGACAGCCCGCTCTATGGCATGTTTGAGATCGCCGGCAGCATCAATCAAGAGGGTGGTCTGGGCTTCGATCAACACTATGTCAACCAACCCTCAGGGTTGGACAGCATCGCCGTGCTCTGGGACGGCGAGTGGAAGATCACCTATGAGACCTTCAGAGACATGGGGATAGCCTATGGCGTGGGCATGATCGCCATCTACCTCCTGGTGGTGGGTCAGTTCCGCTCCTACAGCGTGCCGCTGATCATCATGGCGCCTATCCCGCTCACCATCATTGGCGTGATGCCGGGCCATGCCCTACTGGGGGCACAATTTACCGCCACCTCTATGATAGGCATGATCGCCCTGGCGGGCATCATAGTGCGTAACTCCATCCTCTTGGTGGACTTTATTAATCAGGAAACCGCCGCGGGTGTGCCCTTCGAGCAGGCGGTGATCCATTCTGGCGCCGTCAGGGCCAAGCCCATCATGTTGACGGGACTGGCTGCCATGATAGGTGCCCTGTTCATCTTAGATGATCCGATCTTCAACGGCCTGGCCATCAGCCTGATCTTCGGCATCTTGGTATCAACCCTGTTAACCCTGGTGGTGATCCCCGTGCTCTATTACGCCGTGATGCGTCACCGCCCCGAATACTTTGCCGCGGTTAATCCGCAATCTTAAGGAGATACAGTATGTCTGTCGAACGTAGTATTTTCGCCTTTGCAGGCTTTATGGTCATGTTGTCTTTGCTGCTCACGACCTTTGTCCACCCTAATTTTATCTGGCTAACGGCTTTTGTAGGCGCTAATCTATTTCAAAGCGCCTTTACCGGCTTCTGTCCGGCCGCCATGTTAATGAAGAAGATGGGGATCAAGACGGAAGCGGAATTGGCCCGCATGAAATAACTCACAGATCACAAGGAGCCAACGTGAGACAAGCCAATAAGATGCTACCCAAATCAATCATCAGCCTGATGGCGCTGCTATTTGTCGCCATCATGGGCGTATCGGCGCCAAGCTATGGCGAAGAGAAAAACCCTAAGGTTGCCTGGGAGCATATACAGCAAGGGGCCATGGTCGTTGATGTCAGAACCCCGGAGGAGTTTGCCGAGGGACATCTAGAGAACGCGATTAATATTCCCTTTGAAAACATTGCCGAAGAGTTTACCAAGCGCGGCATCGCCAAAGATCAGTCTGTGGTGCTCTATTGTCGCAGTGGCCGCCGCAGCGGCATCGCTCAGGAGAGTCTGGTAAAGCTCGGCTACAGCAACACCTATAATGGTGGCGGCTACCAGAGTCTGGCTAAGCACTAAGAGAAGATGAGCTTAACGCTAAGACATCCTTAAACCGACTAAGGCACCCCTGGGTGCCTTTTTCATTAGCTGCCTTTTTCATTAGCTGCCTTTTTCATTAGCTTCCTTTTTATTCCCAATATTATTCACTAGTAGCCGTGTTCACAAGCGGACTGCTCCATTAGCTGCCATCTTCACACTTCGCCTTTTTACACTTAAAGCATGCCTCCCCCTTTAGAAGGCTTAGGATCTCGCGACATTAAGACGCTGCCCAATTGTAACAATTGAAACAGCATATAACTATTAGCTATATATTATTACACTTATGGAATAACGATTATTCTATAATTACAATAAGTTATAAATTAAGGTCAATTTTACGTCGCAGGCAATCAGGCAACACACCAAGCAAATAAACAGGCTGAAAATTCGAATAAATACTCAAAAACACACTATCCCATCGGCGAAACAATCGTATTCACTGAATATTTTCTGCATAAAAATGCTCAACACAAATCGCTTATTTTACCCAAACACCAACTTAACAGCTTGTTTACAAATGTTTCATCAGCAGATAAATTCACTGTCGAGTAACGCATATGATGGCAGTCATGCTGCTATGCACTCCAATAATAATTATTAATTCTAACTTTTAAAATGGAAGACAATATGACAGTTAAAAAGACAACTGCGGTCGCTATGTCTTTGTCTGCGCTTGCCCTGGCAATTGCAGCAAACGTCAATGCGGCGCCTGCGAAAGGACTCCACCTTCAGGCAGATAATGCTCGTATCAATCAAGCATCTCCCCTGCCTAAGCGCTATATCGTCAAGTTTAAGAATGCCCAGGCCGCCGCACAGGCCGATGCCAACAGCCTTAACGACTATCAGCCTAGAGCCAACGAAGTCTTCTCTCAGCACAGAGCACTGAACAGCGTGAAGGCTAAGCAGATGAAGCGCATCGGTCGCTCAAACGCTTACTCGGCGCAGCTGGATAACAATGGCGTCAAGTCCCTGAAATTGCGCGCCGACGTTGATTATGTCGAAGAAGATATGCCGCGCCACCTGCTGAGTGAAACCACACCTTGGGGTCAAACCTTTGTGGGCGCCACCAGCCTGAGCGACAGCATGGCCGGCAACCGCACCATCTGTATCATCGACTCGGGTTACGATCGTAGCCACAGCGAGCTGAGCGGCAACAATGTTACAGGTACCAACAACTCAGGTACGGGTAACTGGTATGAGCCAGGCGCCCACAACGCTCACGGTACTCACGTAGCGGGCACCATAGCCGCAATTGCCAACAACGACGGCGTAGTCGGTGTGATGCCAAACCAGAACGCCAACATCCACGTAGTGAAAGTATTTAACTCAGATGGTTGGGGCTACTCATCATCATTGGTTTCGGCGGTTGACACCTGTGTGGCCAACGGCGCGAACGTAGTGACCATGTCTCTGGGTGGCTCTCAGTCAACCACCACAGAGAAAAACGCCCTAGCCGCTCACGCCAACAACGGCGTGCTGCT
Organism: Shewanella alkalitolerans; assembly: GCF_019457575.1. Taxonomy (NCBI): domain Bacteria; kingdom Pseudomonadati; phylum Pseudomonadota; class Gammaproteobacteria; order Alteromonadales; family Shewanellaceae; genus Shewanella; species Shewanella alkalitolerans. The sequence goes on from NZ_CP080422.1 coordinate 2,849,587, forward strand.
GATCGCAGCGGCCGGTAACGACGGTAACAACACCCACAGCTACCCTGCATCATACGATGCGGTTATGTCTGTAGCTGCGGTTGATAACAACAAAGATCACGCCGCCTTCTCTCAGTACACCAACCAGGTGGAGATCTCAGGTCCAGGTGAAGCGATCCTATCAACCGTTACACGCGGTGAAGGTCGTCTGGCTAACATCACAGCCGGTGGTCAGTCATACTTCGACAATGGCGTAGTGCCTCATAACCGCTATGTGAAAGACAGCAGCGGCAACTATGTTGGCACTCCTATCTCAGGTTCTGTCACTGCCGAGCTGGCCGAGTGTAGCGTATCGGGCGGAGTCTTTAACTGTGGCGACATGACTGGCAAAGTCTGTCTGGTTGAGCGTGTTGGCAACCAAGGCGCCAGCTACCCAGAGATCGACGCGGTCAAGGCATGTAACAACGCCGGCGCCCAAGCAGCTATCGTGTTCAGTAACACCGCGCTGCCAGGTCTGCAAAACCCCTTCCTGGTTGACACCAACAACGAAGCCCCAATGGTTTCTGTGTCTGTCGATCGCGCCACAGGTCAGGCACTACGTGCTCACCTAGGCACTAACGTCACAGTAGCCAACACTAGTGGTGAAGACTACGAGTACTACAATGGTACCTCTATGGCAACACCACACGTATCGGGTGTTGCAACACTGGTGTGGAGCTACCACCCAGAGTGTAGCGCCGCTCAGGTGCGCGCTGCGCTAACAGCAACGGCTGAAGATCTCGATGTTGCCGGTCGCGACGACAAGACTGGTTACGGTCTGGTTAACGCGGTTGCCGCCAAAGAGTACTTAGATGCCTCTTGTAACGGCCCAACCGATCCAGGTACAGGCACCGGTGGTAACGTGCTGGAAAATGGCGTGGCTAAGACCAACCTGTCTGGCGTGAAAGGCGACGAGCTACACTTCTCTATCGACGTACCAGCCGGAGCCACCGATCTGAACTTCGCCATGAGCGGTGGTACAGGCGATGCCGACCTTTACGTCCAGTATGGCGCGGCACCTACGCTGAGCAGCTATGACTGTCGTCCATGGAAAGGCGGCAACAGCGAGTCTTGTCCAGTGAGCACACCACAAGCGGGTACCTACTATGTGATGGTTCAAGGTTATAGCGACTTTAGCGGTGTTAGCCTGACAGCCAGCTACACAGAGCAGAGCACTGGCGGTAACACAGGCGGCCCAGCCACCTATACCAACAACACCAGCTATGCGATCCCTGATAACAACACTGCTGGTATCAGCAGCCCAATCGATGTGGCTCGCAGCGGCGACTCAGGCACGGTAACGGTAACGGTTAACATTACCCACACCTACATCGGCGATCTGCAGGTTGAACTGCACAGCCCAAGTGGTCAAGTAGCCGTGCTACATGACAACAGTGGCGGCAGTGCCGACAACATCATCAAGAGCTACACAGTCGACATGTCTGGCGTTGAATCTGCCGGCACCTGGACACTGAAGGCAGTTGATAGCGCCCGTCGCGACACAGGCACTATCGATGCGTGGCAGCTAAGCTTCCAATAATCGCATCATCTAGACAGGGGACCTCAGGGTCCCCTTTTTTATCGAAAACGCCTTGGATAAGCTGATATAATGGGCCAAATTTTTTACTCAGCTATCACCATGACTCAGGCGAATAACCCACTACACGGCATCAAGCTCGAAGCCCTACTCACAGACCTCGTCGACCACTACGGCTGGGAAGAGCTTGGCAGACGCATCGACATACGCTGCTTTAACCACGACCCATCCATCAAATCCAGTCTCAAGTTCCTGCGTAAGACCCAGTGGGCCAGGGAAAAGGTGGAGCGCCTCTATCTTAAGATGATTGGGGAGCCTATCCCGGCGCACCTACGCGGCGATGCCGGTCGTCCTATAGATGCCCCCAAGCCTAAACGCACCACTGGCGATGAGGCGGAAAGCTCAGGCACCAGCGGCATCAATCAACATATTTGGGGCAAATCTGACGAATAAGCCAGGTGATTTCACCAGGAAAGTGAACCCTATCAGATTAATCACATCAAAATCCGCTTAAGCTTCTGTCCTGCCTGCCGATACTAACGTCAGGCATACTTTTAATTGCATCTATTTAATGAAGTAACAAGGAAGGTTAAGCAGATGAATGTTCACGGTATAAACGCCTTCGGCGCCCAAAGCCTGGGCCCCCAGAGCCTAAGCTCAGTCGATGTGCGCGATCCCAATGCGCCCGAGGCGCTCCAAAATCCAAGTCACCCAAACCAGAGTGAACAAACTCAGTCCAGCAGTGACAGAGTCAGCCTATCTGAGGCCGGCAAGAAGGCCCTCGCCTATTCCACTGGTAATGCACTGCATGATAACGGGGCGGCCAAGACGGACAAGGCGCGCAAGGCAGAGGAAGCAGAAGAGGACGAAAACCTGTCAGAGATCGACAAGAAGATCAAAGAATTAAAACAGAAACTCGAAGAGTTACAGCTAGAGCTTCAGGCCCTGCAAGGAGACGACTCTGAAACTGCCGAGTTGAAACGAAAAATGTTGCAGGATCAGATAGCCATCACTTCTACTCAGTTGATGACTCTGCTCAAGGCCAAAGAAAAACCGGTTCAAACTAGAGCGTAAGAAAACAAAACATTTGCCGACGGCGACACACTAGAGTCGCCACGGCACTAGCAGGATTAGTCTTGATGCTCTTCGGTGAAGTGATATTCAGACATCATGTGACCCAGCTCGGTCGACTTGGTCTTCAGATAGGCCTCGTTATAACGATTCTTACCCACCTGCAGGGGCACACGCTCGATAACCGCGATGCCAAGTTCCTTCATCGCCTTCACCTTGCGGGGATTATTGGTCATCAGCTTCACCTGCTGCACACTAATTTTCTCAAGCATGGGCTTGATCATGTCATATTTGCGCATATCGGCGGCAAAACCCAGACGCTCGTTGGCTTCCACCGTATTGGCACCTTGATCCTGCAGCTCGTAGGCACGGATCTTATTGAGCAGACCGATACCACGGCCTTCCTGACGCAGATAGAGAATAAATCCCTGACCCGCCTCGGCGATATTTTGCATCGCGGTTTGTAGCTGAAAACCACAATCGCAGCGCAGACTGAACAGGGCATCGCCGGTCAGACACTCGGAGTGAATTCTGCCCAGAATGGGCTGGCTCGCATCTAACTCGCCAAAGGTGAGCGCCACATGTTCTTTGCCCGTCTCTGTATCTTCGAAACCATGCATGGCAAACACTCCCCAAGGGGTGGGAAGCTTTGAGGTGGCGACATACTTAATCGACATGAAATAACCTTTACAACTCGCTCTGTCTGAGATGCGAACGAAAAATGAAAACCAGGAGGAGAGACTCTCCCCTTTCTCAGACCGAGCATTCTATGTGTTTTTGCCTAACAGTGAAATACCCGAGTGATGAAATCGGTTATTGCTTCACCGCAACCGCTTTGGCTTATAAGGATACGCCCTGAGTGGCGGCAAGGCTATGAAGTCGCTCACGCCGCCATCAAAATCCTCTATGGCCTAGAAGGCCTTAGGTGCGTATCCAGTCACCTGAGTCAGTCCCATCTGACGTCCAAGGGCCGTCATGGGGTGCACAACGATCAAGCCCTTCACCGAACGCTTGAGCTTACCCATATCCGCCTGCTCGGCCTTGGTCAGCGCACGGCTAAAGGCAAGTTCGCTCACCTCTGTGCCGCGTTTGTTCAACTGACGGCTCTGCTGCTGTTTAACATGGGTAATTTGCTTAGTTACCGCATTGATCTCTTGCTTAAATTGCAAAATCACCGCCTGATCGCCACGCTTCTCCGCCGCATCTAATTTACGACGATACTTGTCGAGACGATCGTTTAACTGCTGTAACTCTTGCTTTAAATTCATTAACTTGCCTTAAAAATCTCGCGAATATACAAATGCCACTCAGATAAAAATAGGCAGCATTTGCCAGTTTGGCGAACATTATACCACTAATGAGGAAGGTACGAACAAGTCATCCGGCATCGGTGCACCCAAGCCGTAACTCTATCTGCCGCTAAAATCAGCGCTTGTCGGTGAGATAGTGAATAACCTGATTGCTGCTGCCGCGAAACACCAGGCTGGGATCGGCAAGCGACTGCTCAAATTTGCCATCCACCAGCACGTCCACATGGGCGATAACCGCTTGTTGGGCCGGGCTGAGTTCATCGAGTCGATAGCCGGTCCACAGCCAGATATCCTTGCCCCGGCACTCCTGCCTTACACGTTTAACTAAGGCCAAGATGACATTGAGATTGCCCGGATGCAGGGGGTCACCGCCAGAGAGCGACAGGCCGCGGCGCACAATACGGGTATCATTGAGATCCTTAATCACCTGCTCGAGCATAGCCTCGTCGAACAGATGGCCCGAGTCAGGATTCCAGGTCGACTGGTTATAGCAGCCCCGGCACTGATGCTCGCAGCCCGAGACAAACAGGGTCGCCCTGGTGCCGGGTCCATTGACCACGTCGATGGGAAAATATTGATGATAGTTCATGTGCCCCTCATACAAAGATAGCAAGTGCCCCGGGGCGCCTTGCTATCTTCATCTTTTCTTTCACTTTCAATATTCACTTTGTGCCAGCAGACGAAACTTTGGTGCTGCCTGGCTCAGCTCATTAAAGGTGCTTCACCCGGCGTTTAACTTCTTCCTGCTTACCATAGTTGAAGGGTCTGGCATCCGGGCTACCCAGGTAGCCACACACCCTGCGGGTCACAGACACCCGGCTCGGCTCATGGTTGCCACACTTAGGACAGGTAAAGCCCTTACTGGTACAGCTAAACTCGCCGGTAAAGCCACAGTCGTAGCACTCGTCAATCGGCGTATTGGTACCATAGTAAGGCACCCGACTGTAACTGTAGTCCCACACATCTTCCAGCGCCTCGATATTGTGCTGCATGTTGGGGTATTCGCCGTAGCAGATGAAGCCGCCACTGGTGAGCGCCGGATAGGGCTGCTCGAAATCCAACTTATCGTACGGGTTCACCTTCTTCTCCACATCCAGGTGGAAGCTGTTGGTGTAGTAGCCGCGATCCGTTACGCCGTCGATCACCCCAAAGGCCTCGGTATCCAGCTTGCAGAAGCGGCTACACAGGTTCTCGCTAGGCGTGCTGTAGAGGCTGAAGCCATAGCCCGACTCCTCGCGCCAACGCACGGTCGCCGCCTTGAGGTGTTCGATTATGGCAAGCGCCTTGCCGCGCAGGGCCTCGCTGTCATACACATGGGTCTCGCTGCCATAGAGGGCATTGATGGTCTCATGCAGGCCGATGTACCCCAGGGAAATAGAGGCGCGGCCATTCTTAAAGATGCCGCTGATCTCATCATCCGCACGCAGACGCACGCCACAGGCACCTTCCATATAAAGAATTGGCGCTACCCTCGCCTTCACGCCTTGTAGACGCTCGATGCGCGTGTCCAGGGCGCGGCGGGCCACCGCCAGACGTTCATCCAGCAGCTGATAGAAACGCGTCTCATCACCCTTAGCCTCGATAGCGATACGCGGCAGGTTCAGGCTGACCACGCCAAGGTTATTACGCCCTTCGTGCACCAGCTCGCCCTCCTCCTCGTAGGTACCGAGGAAGCTGCGACAACCCATAGGCGTCTTAAAGGAGCCGGTGACCTTTTCGACCTGTTCATAGTTGAGAATATCGGGGTACATGCGCATCGACGCACACTTGAGCGCCATCTGCTTGATATCATAGTTGCAGTCGCCCGCCTTATGGTTGATGCCGTCGCGAATGGCGAAGACCAACTTAGGGAAGACCGCCGTCTTACGGTTCTTACCCAGGCCAGTCATGCGCACCTTCATCATGGATGACTGAATGAGGCGCGACTCCCAGGAGGTGCCTAGGCCGAAGCCGAAGGTGACAAAAGGCGTCTGGCCGTTGGCGGTGTGCAGGGTGTTGACCTCATACTCCAGCGACTGGAAGGCGTCGTGACACTCTTTCTCTGTCTGCGCCGTGGCAAAGGCCTTGGCGTCTGTGATCCCCCAGGTCAACGCGACCTGATAGTGCTTGTCATAGCTCTTGGCGACGAAAGGCGCGAGCACCTCGTCGATACGGTTGATGGTGGTGCCGCCATAGATATGGCTGGCCACCTGGGCGATGATCTGCGCCGTTACCGCCGTGGCGGTAGAGATAGACTTAGGGGTCTCGATCTCGGCGTTACCCATCTTGAAGCCATGGGTCAACATACCGGCCAGATCGATCAGCATACAGTTAAACATGGGGAAGAAAGGCGCATAGTCGAGATCGTGATAATGGATCTCACCCGACTCATGGGCCGCCACCACATCCTTAGGCAGAATATGGCGTGTAGCATAGTGTTTGGCCACAATGCCCGCCAGCAGATCACGCTGGGTCGGGATCACCTTGGAATCTTTGTTGGCGTTCTCGTTCAGCAGCGCCGCATTGCTCTGCTCAACCAAGCCACGGATCTCGCGGTTGAGACGGCTGCTCAACTCACGATGAATATCCCTGTCGTGGCGATACTCGATATAGACCCTGGCGAGTTGCTTGTAGGGGCCTTCCATCAACTGATTTTCTACCGCATCTTGCAGGTCGTGAATATCCACCTGCTCGAGCTCGGCCACCGACTGGCGTACTTGTAAGGCCACCTCGGTGGCATAGGCAACATCATCAATACCTGCCGAACTTGCTGCAGCAACCACTGCATCTCGAATCCTTGTTTCGTCAAAAGGCGTGCGGTAACCATCCCGCTTAATAACCACTGGCATTGTTCAATATCTCCTCAAGTAACGGCCAAATTAACACCATATATAGTGTTAATATAGACGATGAACACAATATGTAGCGCATTAAGCTACAAGTTAGGCTCAAGTACCTTGATCCAGATCATTAATTTGCGGATGGAATTTTGTGACACAAGATTACTGCCAACTGGGCCACTTATCGTTAAAACTTGCCTTGACCCAGTCGGCAAAGGGAGCTAGATGCGGGATAAAAATGGGACAAACTGTGAATAAATTACGTAATTCGTTTAGATAGTGCCAGATAACGCTGTAATTGCCCGGAAGCCTGTTGCGAACTTCCCGATGCGGCGGCCAATTGCATGGTGGATTTAAGCGCCTGCCACATCTCCTTGTCTCTGCTCGTCAGACCGTTATCGCCCTGTACAAACACCGACAGCTGGGCCGATACCCGCGCCGCCTTCTGGTTCAGTCCCTGAGTGTCGAGGCTGTCCATCTGCTTGAGCACAGACTCGGCGTCATCGAGCATGGCAATCATCACGCTATCGGGCTTACTCTCCTTGAGCTGCTCGCGCTGGCTGGCGATAAAGTCGAGCAGCGACGGCTGCGAGCCATCGCCCCTTGGGATCTCAAAGCCCGCCTGACTCAGACGATTGAGCTGACTTTCTGATAAGATGCCGTCCTGATGCAGACGCTGAATTAACTTGGGAATATCACCGATACCAAACTGCCCCTTGGAGAAGAAGTCTTTGGCCATCGCCTCTATCTTCTGCGCCCGCTCCGCCCTTGCCGAGAGAAATACCGCCTCCTGAGGAATATCTGGGCCTGTCGTTTTCGTCTTGGAGGCTTGATTTGACAGGGTCACCTTGTCACTGGCCGATGAGCCGTCGACATCGCGTGTGTGCTGACCCTGTGTATCAGGGCCATGGGCTTCTTGGCCGTGTGTATCTAGGCCATAGCTGTTGGCAATCAGATTGGCTTGTGAACCATTAATGGCCTGGCTAATTGAATTCATTGTCAATTTTTCGACTACTGCAGAGAAATATCCCTACAAGCAGCAAAAACCAGGCCAAAGCTCCTAGCCAGAACTCCTAAAGAGACAAGCCTTAGGGAATGTTAGCCGTTTATTTAAACAACTCCTGTTTATAAGGACTGACGCCTAAGGGCTATTACTAAAACTATTAATGACGCTCTAGCTCATCGATACGGGCACGGATGATATGGGCCACCTGCCTCACCGCCTCTTGTCCCGCCTCGATCGCCTCGCCCGCGCGGTGGAACTCCATGGTGCCAATCTCCATCACATTAGGGGTGATCAGGATATCCGGTGGATCCCCCATCAGGCGTACCCGCTTGTGACGCTGCTCCAGGATATCCATCGACTGGGACATCACAGCCAACATGCCTGGCTCACTGCGATTACCGAGGGAAAACTTATCGGTCAAGCCGCTGACATAATCCCGTCCCCGGGCCAAGAGATCCATAAAGCCGCTCTCCAGTTCCTTCTCGGCTTTCACCTGCTCTGCCTGACTGGCCTTCACATCGGAAGAGATGGCCACGGGCAGCTGCTGATGGCGGGTCTTCCTGTGAGCGTTAAGATCCACGGCAATCACTAGGTCGACGCCCATTGCACGGCTCACCGACACGGGCACAGGGTTAACCACGGCGCCATCCACCAGCCAGCGCTCGCCAATGCGCGCCGGCGGCAAGATCCCCGGCATGGAACATGAAGCTCTCACCGCATGACGCAGGCTGCCCTGCTTAAACCAGATCTCCTGGCCGGTATAGAGGTCGGTCGCCACCGCGGCAAAGGGCATCTGCATCTGCTCGATATCCAGGTTGCCGATATGCTGCTGCATCACGTCGAACACCTTCTCGCCGCCAATCAGCCCGCCTTTGCGCCAGCTCAGATCCATCAGGCCCAACACATCCCAGCTGGAAAAGCTGGTCACCCAAGCCTCTAGATCGTTAAGGTTATCTTGCGCATAGGCGGCGCCCACCACGGCGCCGATAGAACAGCCGGCCACCTTGTTGGGGAAGACTCCCATGTTCGCCAGCTCGTTTAGCACACCTATGTGGGCCCATCCCTTCGCCGCACCACTGCCCAGTGCAATGCCGATATTCGCCATCTTCTCTGTTACTCTCCCTGGGACGCGAGCCGCTTGAGCAAGCCGCGTCTTATTGTCTTTAGTTTTCATCATAAGCCAAACCATGACGCCGCACAGCCTATAGCGGTAAAAATTAATCTAAGCGATGCGCCTTAGCATTGACTGGCGACGAGCCAGCGCGCAAGTCATGGCTGAATCGCTCACGGCGATGTATAATGCGCCCCTATCTATATTTCGGAGCACAGCATTGCAATTTTCAGATTTTTCACTCGATAAACGTCTACTGACCAGCCTTGAACACATGGGCATCGACACGCCGACCGAGATCCAAACGCAATCGATACCCGTAGGCTTATCGGGAAGAGATCTTATGGCATCGTCTAAGACGGGCTCGGGCAAGACCCTGGCCTTCCTGTTGCCAGCAATGCAGCGCGTCATAGCCACCAAGGCGCTAAGCAAGCGCGATCCCAGGGTGTTGATCCTGCTACCGACCCGAGAGCTGGCCACCCAGGTCTACAGCCAGCTGCGCCTGCTGGTCGCCAACACCCAATACAAGGCAATCAAGATCCTCGGCGGCGAGAACTTTAACGATCAGGCCAAGGCCCTGGCGAGAGACCCCCACTTCGTGGTCGCAACGCCGGGCCGTCTGGCGGATCACTTGGCCCAGCGTCACCTGTTCCTCAACGGACTCGAGCTGCTTATCCTGGATGAGGCCGATCGCATGCTGGATCTTGGCTTCGCCGAACAGCTCAGGGCCATCAACCAGGCCGCCGATCACAAGCGTCGCCAGACCCTGATGTTCTCGGCAACCTTAGATCACGGCCAGATCAACGAGATTGCCGTCGAGCTACTCAAGGAGCCAGAGCATGTGGCCATAGGCGCCTCCCATGTGGAGAACCAGGATATCGCCCAGAAGATCTACCTGTGCGACAACCTGAGCCACAAGGAGCAGCTGCTCACCCGTCTGCTACAGCTTGAGCCCCACAAGCAGGTGATCATCTTCACCGCCACCCGTGGCGATACCGACCGCCTGGCTGGCGTGCTGGCCGAACAGGGCTTTAGCACCAGCTCCCTCAGCGGCGAGTTGAAACAGGCGGCGCGTAACCAGATCATGGACCAGTTCAGCCGTGGTCAGCAGCAGATATTGGTCACCACAGACGTCGCCTCCCGCGGCTTGGATCTACTTAACGTATCCTTGGTGATCAACTTCGACATGCCAAAGTTTGCCGAAGAGTATATTCACCGTATCGGTCGTACCGGCCGCGCCGGCGCCAAGGGCGATGCTATCTCCCTGGTCGGGCCGAAAGACTGGGTCAACTTCAAGCAGGTACAAAACTTCCTGCGTAAAAGCTTTGAGTTCAGCGAGCTGGAGGAGTTGGCGCCTAAGTTTAAGGGGCTAAAAGACAAGCCGAGCCAGGAGAAGCGCCTGGGTAAGCAGCAGGCGAAACCTAAGGCCAAGAAGGCTAAGGCTGCCAGCAGCGACAAGCCGAAGAAGCAGCGGGATAAGCGCTTCATCACAGGCGTCGATGTAGGCGATGCGCCAATGCTGAGAAAGCCCAAGGCGAAACTGCAGGATACCCCTGAAGATTAACGCCTGGCCCCGAGCCTAAAACCTATGATTTGCGGTCACTTAGCGGGCACTTAGCGGTCACTGAGTATTCACTGAGGGCCGCTTTTTATTGCCCGTTTTATCTGTCGTCTATCTGCTCTCTACTGTTCTTTACCCGTTCTGCATCTATTCTGTATTTGTTCTACATCTCCCGACGCCTATCGTGTCGGGCGGTTATCTATGGCACATGCCACCCTATTTAAATCAAGCGGCAGACGATAGCGGCGATTTTCACCTAACAACTAGTGCTCAATCGGGCCAATTAAGGTTACAATAGCCGCCATTGATTTTTTTATATTAGGGTTATCATGAGAGTTTGTGGCGTTGAGTTAAAAGGTGGCGAAGCCATCATCTGTTTGTTGAGCTATGAGGGTGAGACCTTTAACATCCCTGATTGCCGTTCTCGCTCACTGACCATCTCTAATTCGGCCAGCACTGAGTCGATTAAAGAGTTCCACTTCGCCTTTAGCAAGCTGATGCAAGACTACAAGGTCGATCAGGTCGCCATCATAGAGCGCGAGCAGAAAGGCAAACTGGCAGGCAGCGCCACCAGCTTCAAGATGGAAGCGGCGATTCAGCTTTGCGGCCTGCCGGTGCACCTGATCTCACCGGTCAACATCAAGGAGCAGCTCAAGCGCAATCCGCCTATGGTGGATTTCGACGGTCTGGATCTCAAGCGTTTCCAAAAGAGCGCCTTCGAAGTCGCCTACTGCTACCAAAACAAGTGCATCTTCACCAAGAAAGATTAAGCCTGTTGCCGGGCGCATCGCGCCCGGCGTTATCTAATCGCGTCACCTTAGCCGCCATCCACTAGGCTTTTTCTTATGTCATCACTGCCCTATCTGCAAGGCTATCGGCCCGAGCTTATCAGCCAGGTCAACGAACTGATCGAGACTAATCGACTGAGAAGTGTCCTCGAACGCCGCTATCCAGATAGTCACACTATCCGCAGCGACAAGGCCCTGTATGACTACACCATGGCGCTGAAGAACCGCTACCTTAAGAAGTCCTCCCCCCTGAGTAAGGTGATCTTTGACGATAAGATCACCCTCAAAAAGCAGGCCCTTGGATTGCACAGCTATGTCGCTAAGAATCACGGCGGCAAGACCAAGTCGAAGAATGAGATCCGCATCGCCGCGCGCCTCAAGGAGGTGCCCGAGCCCCTGCTGCGTATGGTGGTGGTACATGAGCTGGCGCATCTTAAAGAGAAGGATCACAACAAGGCCTTCTATCAGCTCTGCTGCCATATGCAGGGTGACTACCATCAGCTGGAGTTTGACCTGCGGCTATGGCTCACCATGCTGGATCTCGAGGCCCAAGAGAAAGCCTAACCATAAAAAAACGCCACATCATGTGGCGTTTTTCTCTTCGATAAGCCGTTAAATCAATCGGTATTAATTAGCTTTTTAGCTCTGGCCCATCATCATCTGGCGCACCTTGACCAGCTGAGCAAACTCGCCCATCTGCTTCTTCGACAGCTTACTCGCCATAGGGATATCCGCCTTCATAGGATCCACGGGGCGGCCATTGATATGGAACTCATAGTGCAGATGTGGCCCTGTGATGCGGCCCGTCTTACCCGACAGGGCGATCACCTGGCCTCGAGACACCCTCTGTCCCTTGTGCACCAGGGCCTTAGAGAGATGCAGATAACGGGTACGATACTTGTTGCCGTGGTCGATCACCACATATTTACCCGCATATCTATGGTCGGTCACCAAAGAGACGATGCCATCGCCAGGGGCTACCACCTTAGTGCCGATCGGCGTGGCGAAATCTGTGCCGTTATGGGGCGCGGTGCGACCCGTAACCGGATGGTGACGATGGCGATTAAAGCGCGAGCTGACACGGTAGTTCTTCTGTAGCGGCACACGCTGGAAGGCCCTTGCCAGGCTGCGGCCCTGATCGTCATAGAAGTTGCCGTCGCTATTCTGGTAGGCGTTGATCGTGCTGCGACCACGTTCTATGGTGATCGCGAGAATATCGCTATTGCCCGTCACCTCACCATCGATATATTGATCGCTCTTAAGCACAGAGAATCGGTCGCCCGCGCGCAGATCACGAGCAAAATTCAGCTTCTCTTTCAGCAGGGTCTCGATGCGCTGAATCTCGCCGGCATTGAGGCCGATACGCTGAGCCGACAGATAGAAGGAGCCCTGGATCTCACCGCTTAAGGCTCTGTCCTGCCAGATCCCGTCGATGTTGATCTCATCGACACTGAAACCACCCTCTTCGTAACGGCTAAACACCACCTGGCGCGCCGCATTGAAGTAAAGTTCGAGTTTCTCGAGCTGGCCCGAGTCATTGAGCCAGAAACGTATGATGTTGCCGGGTTTGAGGGTATCTAGGGCCAGGATATTCAAATCCGCCTCCAATACCTTGTACATGGTCTGCTGATCCACATTAGCCTCGACAAACAAGCCACTGAGGGTATCGCCGGACACTATGGTCTTAACAAAATCGGCATGAGACAGGGTTTCGACCGCTTCGTCGCCCAGGTGCAGGTTAGTCACCAGAGACTCAATATCCAACGCCACCGGAATGCGTTGTGGCTGGGCCTGTTTCTGGCTTGGCCAAAGCAGCGCCGCGCCCACGACCAGCCCGGCCGCCAATAAGATCTTCTTGTGGGGCGAGGGTAACGCCATGATACGGGATTGAGACATGCTCAAAAAAGAAATTTTACCTGCGCGCAACCTGTGCCTCATTTTTCATTATTATGCTTATCATTAGACCCCAAAACCCCATAAAACATGGGGTCGATGCCAAGTTATATCAAAAATAACGGCATTTACAAACCGATCGACAACACAATTTAATGGAATAAACAGAGGTTTTTGGCGACCAAACAGACAAAAAAACTAAAAAGGTGCTGAAAATCCCACTGATATCAGCACCCTTTAAATCTAGCTTAAGGTAAAACTAATTTAATCTCGCTACCCTCGGCACTCTTAAGGATATCGATGCGGCTAGCGATCTGCTCCTTCATCTCGGTCACGTGGGAGATCACCCCCACCATGCGACCCGCAGACTGAAGATCCATCAAGGTTCTGATGGCCAGCTCGAGAGAGTCCTGATCCAGGCTACCGAAGCCCTCGTCGATAAACAGGGTATCGAGCTTAATGCCGCCGGCATAGGCCTGCACCACATCCGACAACCCAAGGGCCATAGACAGAGCTGCCATAAAGCTTTCGCCGCCGCTCAGGGTCGCCACTGAGCGCACCTTGGCGGTGTAAGCATCTTCCACCTCCAGCTCCAACCCAGAAGCCTTGTTGCCCTTGGCCCGCTCCTCCTTGCGCAGTAGACGATAGCGCCCCTTACTCATCAGCTGCAGCCTGTGGCTGGCTTCCAGCAAGACATCGTCCAGCAATACGCTCAGCACGAAGCGTTGCAGGCTTATCTTGTTACCCGTGTTGCCATTGGCCACATCGGCCAGGGTGCCGACCACGGCGTACTGCTGCTCGAGAGCGCCGGCCTTAAGATCCAGCGACTTGAGCTGCTCCTGGGTTTGACTTAGCTGAGCCGCCCTGGCGCTCACCTTCTGCCACTGAGCTAAGGCCTGCTGCATCACCTGCTCGGCGTCCATTTTTTGCTGCTCGAGCGCACTCATATCCGGCGCCTCACAACCGGCTAAGGCCTCTTGGAGCTGAGACAGGTTAGCCTGATGAGTGATAAGCGCCTGCTCGAACGCCTTAATCTGATTGGACAACTCGGCCTGCTCGGCCTCGGTCAGGCAGGCCTGCTCGAAGGCGGCAACGCTTTCAAATTCCGAAGTCGCTAGCGCCTGTTGGAAACTCAGGCTCTCCTGCTCGGCTAGGGCATTCACCTCACCAAGACGACGGCTCGCCGCCTCCAGCGAGGCCTTGGCCGCCGCGTTGTCCTGCTCCGCCTTGGCATGGGCCGCCCTCACCGATTGCTGGCGCGCCTTAAGCTCATCGATAGTCTTGGTAAGATCGGCAATGGCCGTGCTGAGCGTCGCCACGTCGCTAAAGCCCTGTGGAATGGCCGCACTTATCTGCTGATACTGCCCCTTGTCGCTGGCCAGCTGCTCGGCCAGTTTGCCGTAGTGGGCGCGCGCCTCATCCAGCGCGGTTTGTAGCTCTCGTCCCTGGTGCTCGCTACGCTCAAGCTGAGTCTCTAGCTGGGCAAGTGATTGCTGCGCCGCCTTGGCCCGCTCGAACGCGCTGCTGAGCTCTGCAAGTCGCGCCTGATGCTCATCAAACGACAAGCCTGCCGCCTCGCCAAGCTCATCTTGCAGCTGAGATGCACTTAGCTGCAGGCTCGAAAGGGATTGCTGGAGCAGCTTATACTCGCTTCTGGCCTGATGCAGCAGATTGAGCGCGTCGCTCTCTCGCTGCTTAGCCTGGGCCAGCGCCTCGTCGCTCGGCAGGTCAAACTCGCCCATGGCAGGCTCTGGGTGTTCCAGGCTGCCACAGACGGGGCAAGGCTCGCCCGGTGATAACTCGGCCGCCAGGCGCGCCGCCTGACCGCGATGCCAACTAAGCTCCAGACGCTTATGGGCATCGATTGCCTGCTTGTGCTTTTCGGCAAGCTCACTGCCTGCTGTCTTAGCCGCCGTTAACTTCTGCTCGAGGGCCGCGATCTCCAGCCCCTGCTGCTGCCAGCGCTCAAACACCTTGAGCTGGGCATGGCCGTCGCTCAGAGATTGTTGCAACGCGAGCTGCGGCTCGGCGTCACGTTTAAGCGTCTCGCGGCGACTCACCATCTCCTGGCGAGCCTGATTAAGCTCGTCTAGCTGTTTGGCGCTCTGCTTACCACTCGCCTCGGCCGCCTGCATCTTAGCCAGGCCATCGGCGAGTCGCTGATTCAGTTGATTAAGCTGCTCTAGCTGAGGCGCTAGTGCCTCAAGTTGGGTCAGGCGCTGCTGCTGGCTCAGTTGCTCTTGCTCGAGCGCGCCCAGCTGCTCGAAGGCCTGCTGGCTCTGATTCAATGCCTGCTCGGCGCTAGCTTGAATCTGCTGGCACTCACCTAAGTGCTGGCTTGCCGAGCGCTGCTCACCGAGGCGGGACTGCATCGCCCGGTACAGGGGGCTCAGGCTATTGGCTCGACCGGCCGCCTGCAGTCTTTGTTGCCACAAAGTCGCCTCCACCTGGCGAGCCTTGAGCCCCTCACCCTCGCTTTGCAGCGCCTGCAGGCGATTGAAATCGCTCTGCAGCTTCTGGCCCTTGTCCAGATTCTGATTGGCGGTCAGCAGTGCCTGCTCGGCTTGCTGCTTGTGCGCTAGGGCAAGTTCCAGCTCGGGAGCAATGAGCGCCTGCTCATCGATAAGTGCCTGATCGCTTGCTAACTCGGCGCCCTCCAGAATGCCGCCGCGGCGATTGCGCATCGCCTCGACGTCACGGCGGATCCCGGCCGCCTGCTGCTTGAGGCGCTCCTCGATACGGCGATAGATGTGGGTCTGAAACAGCTGGCTGAAGATCTTCTCCCTGGCCTTAGAGTCGGCCATCAAGAGCTCGCGAAACTTGCCCTGGGGCAGCACCATCACCTGACGGAACTGATCCACATCAAGACCGGTTAACTGCTCTACCTGCGCGGTGGCGTCAGACACCTTGGCCGCCACCAGCAGGGTCTCGCTGCCATCTGTGTCGAAGCGAGACAGCTGGGCCTCGCTCTTTTGCAGCGTCACGCCATCACCACTCTTCTTGGCCCTTGGCTGCTCGGGCACGCGGCGAATGAGATAACGTGTGCTGCCAAGCTCAAACTCGAAGCTGACCTGAGTCAGCCTCTGCTCATCGGCCATGTCGCAGCGCATCTGGGTGCCTTCGCGCTCATCCCCTGTGGTCTTGCCATAGAGGGCGAAACAGATGGCATCGAGAATCGTCGTCTTACCCGCCCCCGTGGGGCCGTTGATCAGAAACAGCGGGTTACTGCCCAAGGCGGCAAAATCTATGATCTGCTCGTCGGCGAAGGGGCCGAAGGCAGTCATGGTCAGTCGCAGTGGTCTCATTGCGCCGCCTCCCCTTTGTGCAGCTCATCCAGGGTCTGGGTGATCAGCTCAAGCTGCGCCTCGTTAAGTGGATCGCCGGAGACCTGAGTGAAGAAATCTTTAAACATCTCGAGCTCACCCTTCTTGATGTGATCCGAGGCGATGGCCAGCTGCTGATTATTGGCCATCAGGCCGGTGCGCTCCAGATGCAGCACGTTGGGATAGACGCTTCTGAGCTTGCCCATGGCATCTAAGATGGCGTGTTTATCCAGCAGACGCACCATCAGATAATCCTCTCGGCCGGGATCTTTCGCCCCTTGCTGCAACAAGTCATCGAGCGCGCCCTCTATGATGCGCACATCACGCAGCGGGCTGAGCGGCAGCAGTGTCATGACAGCCTGGCTGTCTGCCGTGAGCTCCACCAGGGTAACCGACTTGTTCTGATGCTGCTCGCTAAAGGAGTATTTAAGGATGGAGCCAGAGTAGCGCACCTGCTCGGCTCCTTTGTATTGCGGGCCATGGAGATGACCCAGGGCCGTATAGTCGAAGGGCACGAAATGCTTAGGCGAGATCTTGTCTGCACCGCCGATACTCAGCGGTCGCTCAGAGTCCGATTCGCTGCCGCCATCGAGGAAACAGTGGCCTATTACCACCTTAGGCAATCCCTGACTGTCATGGTCCTGCACCTGCTTGAGCAGCTCGACCATCGCCTCCTCATGGCTGCTGGCCTCGCAATCGAGTTGCTGCCTGACGGTGGCAGGCTCGGCATATGGCAGCGGATAAAAAACGGCATCGCCGCTGCCTGAGCTTAATCTTATGGGGCTCACCTTGGGCGCCAAGGGACCTATGATGTGCAGGCCGCTGGCCTGCATCTGGCGTGCGGCAAACCCCAGCCTTTCATGACCGTCATGGTTTCCGGCGATCATGATGACATCGATCCCAAGGGCGATAAATTCGTTGAGCACCTCATCGAGCAGGGCCACTGCGTTGGCCGGCGGCACGGAGCGATCATAGATATCACCGGCGACAATCAGGGCATCGACCTCGTGGGTCTTGGCCAGGGAGACTATCTGTTCCAGCACATGACGCTGATCGTCCAGCAGGCTCTGATTGTGCAGCTGACGGCCGATATGCCAGTCTGAGGTATGGATAAATTTCATCTTTTCTCGTTTAAAAATGAGGAGGATAGGTAGAGAAGCTCTGCAAGCTATAGTAAGAAATGTCACCCCATTAGGCAATGCGCCAGCTTGGGCTTTCTAGTCGATGGTTATTGCATTAGGCCAAAACCTAGCCTGCCATAAACTCTTGGCCAGCGTTTTATTTCGTCTAAATAAAAAAGACCCACCTTAACGGGTGGGCCTTCTCTGTTTATCAAGCTTGTGGGCGCGAGCTATTTATCCGGCGTCAACGCCAGCACGGCGTCGATATCGGCAGCGCTGTGACGCTCGGCCAGCTGCTCCCAAGGTTCACCCCAGGTGCGATTGACGATGCGACCGCGCTTCACCGCGTCCCGCGCGGCGATCTGCTCGGCCCAGCGCTTGAGATGCACATAGCTGTCGACGTCGAGGAACTCAGCGGCGTCATAGGCATGACCCAGCACCAGATTGCCATACCAGGGCCAGATCGCCATGTCGGCAATGGAGTAGTTGTCCCCGGCGATATAAGTGTGTTCGGCCAATTGCTTGTCCAGCAGATCCAGCTGACGCTTTACCTCCATGGAGAAACGGTTGATGGGATACTCAAACTTTTCCGGCGCATAGGCGTAGAAATGACCGAAGCCGCCGCCGAGATAGGGCGCAGCCCCCTGCAGCCAGAAGAGCCAGTTGAGTACCTGAGTGCGCTCATGACCAGTCGCTGGCAGGAAATGGCCAAACTTCTCAGCCAGGTGAAGCAAGATTGCGCCGGACTCGAACACGTTGACTTCAGTATCGCCCGTCTTATCCAGCAAGGCGGGGATCTTAGAGTTGGGGTTGACCGCCACGAAGCCGCTGGAGAACTGCTCGCCCTCACCTATCTGAATAAGATGCGCGTCATACTCGGCATCCGCGCCGAGGGCGAGAAGCTCCTCAAGCATAATGGTGACCTTCTGACCATTAGGTGTCGCCAGGGAATAGAGCTGCAAGCCATGCTTGCCCTGGGGCAGTTTGGCCTCATGACGGGCGCCCGCCGTGGGGCGATTGATGCTGGCCCAGGTACCGCCATTTTCGCTGTCCATGGTCCACACTTTCGGGGGAATATAGGTTTCAGACATACTGCTTCCTTTATCTTATTAGTTGGTGTCGCGATCGCGTCGCAATAGTTTCGAAATAGTTTTCGCAATAGTCTCGCGATAGCTTCGCGCCATGCCCGCTGGGGACATACTCTGTCCTGGAGTGATCTCGGGGCGTATGCTGACAATTTAAACCCTTGTGGGGTCAATTGGATAGAACCTTTGGCTATAGGGCCAACTGAATTGGCATGAAAGAAAATCGCCATTCACCGCAAGGCCACAACTGACAGGCGTTCGCTCAATAAAAGGCGTTTCAGAATGACTCAATCCGAATCCGCATCAGCATCCGACTCGTCGGCCTGTTTGGCCTGGTATCTTTCTAAGATCCCGCTGCGGGCAAGTCCGCGATGCACATTGCGGCACAACTTGGCGAAGCGGCTCACCTCACCGAGTAATGGCGTTTCCCCCTGCTCGATGGCGCTTTCCCAATAGCGCATCTCGCTGTCGACCAGCTCGAGTAACTTCTTGGGGCAACCGATACAGGAACCCTGAGGGCCACAGACGAAGGTCTCGGGCTCATTGAGCGGCATCGCCTGCTTGACCTGATCGATCAGCTGTAACATGGCGGTGGTGCTATCTGGCTTGCGCGTCACGGGCGTTGAAATCTCACATCGAATCTGACGAAAAATAAGACGGCTATATTACCTTTCCCTAAGCTAACAAAACAGGACCTAGATCATAGCCCCTGGATCATAGCACCCGAATAATAGCGCCGGAATCAAGGGCGCTCTTAATAGATCTGCTGACCGGCAGCGTTAAAGTAAAACGCCTCGAGTAATTCCCCTTGGCCGTCGAAGCGCTCACGCTTAATCAGGTTGCCCGATTCATCGAAGGTCTTCACCTCTGTATCCACCATGACCCCCTGTCGATACTCCTTGGCATTCATCAGCTGGCCATTGCAGTGATACCACTCGAATCGCCCCTGCTCGATGCCCATCTCATAATGGGCGAGCTCCTCGAGCGCGCCGCTAGACTGACAGAAACTGCGCTGCTCACCGTGGCGCACGATGAGCGGATCGAAACCATATTGCTGCTGCGATTGTACCTGACCGTTTGGCCAGTAGGTCTGCTGCGTGGCCTGGTTGCTCTCCCTATCATAGGCATAGCGCGTCTTGACCTTGCCGCTGGCATAGAAGGTTATCTCACTGAGCCGCTTAAGATCCTGTTTACGAAACAGGGCGTCGCTGGCCAAGCTGCCGTCTGGGAAATAGTGACGCTGGCGCTCACGCTGCTCGCCGTCCTGAAAAAAGAGGTGCGTCCAGGGGCGTCCCTGCTCATAGGTGATGGACTCGACTGTCTTATCGCCCTCCAGGCGGCGATAACTTTCTATAATGCCAGCCTCATCGAACAGGGCGACCGCCTGCTCCTCGCCATTCTTGTAGATGGCCTGACGTTTCGGTCGCTGGCTTTGCATATGGTAGTCTAAGTGCTCACCCTCTCTTATCCCTTGGCGATACCAACCCTGGGACAAGATGCGACTGCCCTCGGCCGAGAAGCTAAATCCATGACGTTTCCCCTCGAGATACTGGGTGGCACTGAAGAAGCCCTCCGGCTTGCCTGTGGTCTTGATACCACTGAAGGGCTCACCGCGATAGCCTTCCAGACAGTCCGTATCGACCCAGATGCCGTAGACCTCTTGTCTGCTACAGTCGATGGGCGACAGCGCCTGCTCATCTACGGGCAGCTGTGGCGCCTCGCTGCAACCGGGTATCAGGAGAATACCAAGAAAGAGCGTCGCGGCCCGACCTAGCAAACGCTCAGCGGCTCGACTGAGCAAGAGACTGGGACACATCTTATCTAACCACCCGCATTTTCGACACGCCACCTAGTGATGTTCCGTCTTGATCAGCTTGCCGAATTGATCATAGAAGGCCCAGTCGCCGGCCTGACGGTCTGCGATATAACTGCCTTCGCTTCGCAGCTCACCACTTGGCCAGTAGGCGCGCCACAAGCCTTCCTTACGAGAGCGCAGGAAGGCCCCCTGCTCGGCCTGCTTGCCATTGGCGTGAAAATAGCTGGCCTCGCCTTCACGTTGACCATCCAGCCACTGCTCCTTGGCTTGGGGCTTACCCGTTTGGAAATAGCTGAGCTGCTCGCCGCTAAGCTTGTCTTTCTGGTAGTGAGCACGCACCTTTAACTGACCATTGGGGTAATATTTGGCGTACTCGCCGTTAAGTTTACCGGCCAAGTACTCGCCGCTTTCCGACAGCACGCCGTCTTCAAACCAGCTTTGCCAGAGTCCGACCTGCTCCCCCTTGAGCATCTCGCCCTCGCGCTTGAGTTGACCGTTATTGGCGTAATACTCGCTGTAGTGGCCGCTGAGTTCACCCGCCTGATACTGCTCGCTGCGATAACGCACCTGCTTAAAGCTGTAATAGGCCCGCTCGCCCTCGAGTTTGTCCTGATGATAATGGCTGACGCGATAGATGTTGCCCTCGGGAATAGGGCCAAAGCTGGGGTCCTTCTCCTGGTAGCGATACTCGGTCCACTCGCCCTCCTTGCGATCCTCAAGGTAATGACCTGTTACCCGGCGACGTCCGTTGTCAAACTCGCTGTAAGGCCCGTTTAGCTTACCCACCTCGAAGGTCATCTCACGGCTCACTATGCCCTGACGATACTGACGCCAGGTTCCCTGTTTCTCGCCATCCTTGTACTCGCCAGCCTCGTTGAGATCGCCGTTGGCATACCAGCGGGAAAACGCGCCATGAAGCGGATAGCGGCTGCGGCCGGCGATTTTCTCATCGCTGTAATAGATAAGTTCTCTGGGTTTACCCGTCTCATAGAAGGATTCATATTTGCCGACCCATTGCCCTTCGATGCGAGTCCCGCGCTCCTTGAGGGTGCCGTCGTCGAAATAGCGCTCGGCCTTGCCTGTCTGGCGATTGTCCTGATACTGATCCAGGCTGCGCAACTGGCCATTATCGTAATAGGCGATGAAATCCCCATGACGCGCGCCCTGACGCCACTGCTCCTGACGCTGCAACTTGCCCTGACGATAGGTCTCGAACTTGCCATCTCTCAGCCCCAGATCGTAATGCTCAGTGGCCAGCAGGTTACCCGCCGGATCGAAGCGCTGCTGCAGGCCATGCAAGGGATATTGCCCGTTGTCGGCCAGAATCTGATCCTGGTAGCGAATCACCTTCTTAGGTTTGCCATCGTCAAAATAGGTCTTCTGCTCGCCCGCCTGCAGCCCCGCCTTATAGTTCAGCTCGCTCACCAGGATACCGGCGCGGTTAAAATAGCGCTGAATGCCGTCATGTTCGCCATCGAGGTAGTTTTCCTCCTCGAGCTTAACCCCGGTGTCGCTGTAATGCACCAGAGTGCCCTGGCGCAGATCCTCACTGTACTGCCCCTGCAGCGATAACTGGCCATTGGGATAGTAGCTTAGACTCTCGCCATGCAGGCGACCGGCGACGTAATGCTCGTCGCGCTCGGGCGTACCATCATCATAGAACGTCTGCCAGCTGCCCTGGCGCTCGCCATTGGCATCTAGCATGCCTGTCTCAATCACCTGCCCCTCGCTGTTTTGCGCAAGATAAGGGCCGGACAACTGGTTGTTGGCATACTGCTGTCGCTGAGCCAGCACGCCGTTGGCATGGTAGGTCTCCCACACTCCGTGGCGCAGATTATCGACATAGGCCTCTTTGGCCTTAAGCTTACCGCTGGCGAAATAGCGCAGCACCTGGGTTTTCACCCCAGCCTCATAGACCGTCTTCTGATAGAGGTTACCCAAGTCATCATATTCGGCCCACTCGCCGCTTGGCACGCCGTTGAGATAGAACTGCTCCTCACTCAGCTCGCCGTTTGGCCTAAACAGCTGCCAGCGCCCCGACTGCAGGCCGCTGACATACTCGCCGTCCACCAACTTCTGATTGTTGGGCAGATAGACCTGCCAGCGACCATTGGGCACGCCCTGGGCAAACTCCCCCAGGGTATAGCCTTGATTATCCCGCACCAGGGTCACCTGACCACTCAGCGCCATGCCGGTGGCCAGGTTGTAGTAGGTGGCGATCCCTTCCTGCTGGCGGATCTCCACCATCAGGCTGGAAAGATTCTGACTCGCCGCCACGGGGCTGGCGATAAAGGTAGACACGCCCAGGCCGATCCCAGCCAACAACACAGAGTAAGCGCGATTAGAGTGCATATAAGCTTCCTTGTACCTAACCATTTGTTCCTAAAAACATGTTTCTAAAAGACGTCTAAAAAAATAATATTTACTGAATAATGCTGGGTGCAGCCAGGCCCTGCAGTTATCGCCTAAAGATCAGCTCATGCTGAGTGCGATAGGGCCAGCTTTGTTCAGCCGCGGTCGGCTCACCGTGGCGATATTCGCTTCGCCTACTCAGGGCGCCATCATCATAAAACGCATACTGAGTGCCATGCAGGCGCCCCTGCTCATCGAAGCTTGCGATAGCCAGCCGATAGCCCTGGGCGCTGAAACGCTGCCATTTCCCCACCTGCTTACCTGCTCGATATCGGCCTTGCCAATACTCACGCCGAGTCACAGGCCGCGGCGAATAATCCTCCTCGCTCGGCGGCACTATCCAATCGCCGTCACGCTGACCGTTAAGATATTGGCCACGCGCGTAGATCTCGCCGTCGCTATAGTAGCGCTCAAATTTGCCGGTCAGCTCGCCATCGCGATAATGGATTCGCTCCAACACCTGACCCGCCTCTCCCAGGGATAAATACTCGCCATCAAGCCGGCCATGGCGGTTATAGTGGCACCGGGTACGCATCTCGCGGCTCTGCATCACCCAATCACCCACCGGCTTATCGGCGGCATATTCTCCCTGATAGATGAGCCTGCCATCGCCGCTTCGTTTCTCGGCCTTTCCCTGCTTCACGCCGTCGTGATAGTGGCTCTTCTCTATCCAGGCGACTTGATTATTCCGGCCGTGGTTATTATTAGTGGCGTGGCTATTGTTGGCGCCAAGCCTGTTGTTACCGCCAAGCTTTGCCTCAATTTTTAATCCGGTGAGCTTACCCGCTATAGTCTCCTCGCGGCCTATCATCTCGCCCTCAAGATATTGGCTGACCAGACGCCACTGCCTCTGTTTGTGCTGCTCTATCTGCTTGACCAAGACCTCTTTTTGATAGAAGCGCCTCACCTCTTGGCGGTCGCCATCGGCGAGGTAGCGATATTCCGCCTCGAGATAGCTCTCACCATTGTCACGATACTCGACCACGCTCTCGGTGCGGCCACGTTCATCGAGGACCTCGCGTTTGGCCAGGCGACCATCTTCGAAATAGTTCAGCTGCTCGCCGGTCTTGACCCCATTTTTCCATCTGAGATGCTGCTTGAGCTGACCACTTTGAAAATAGGCAAAGTAATCCCCCTCCTCCTTGCCGTCACGATAGGCCTGGGTCACCTCCACCTTGCCATCCTGCCAGAAGGTTTCGGTACCATGTTTACGCCCACCTCGTTTCTGGCTTTCCATGGTCAGCTGACCCTGTGGGTTGTAGAAGCGGTCACTGCACCGCCCGGTATGACAAAGGGTACGTACCGGCGCCCCGGTCTGTGTATAGACCATCTCCTGCTGCACTGGCTTACCCTGGTGATAAACAGACTCGCGCTTAAGCTCGCCTGTTGGGTAATACTCTTTCTGCGCGCCCTCTCTTTCGCCCCTATCGAACTGACAGTCGCAGCTGAGTTTTCCCTGCTCATCGTAAATCTTCACCTGACCGTGGCGCTGCCCCTGGTCATTAAACTCGCCCTGCTCGATCAAGGCGCCATCGCTGGCGAAGAAGCGATAAGGCCCCACGGGATGAGTGCCCTTATCTCCCAGGCGGTCACTGCTTAGGTCGCCACTAAATTGCTTGATGTTTGTGCCGAGATAATAGGGCTCGAAGCGAAACCGCCCCAAGGACGGGCCGGGCAGAGGCTCAAGTGGTTTTTTGAGATAAAACTTGGCCTCGCTCTTTAGCTCGGTCGGTTGCCAGTCCTTATCGAGCCAGATGCTCGCCTCGGCGGCGCCCAAGCTTACACACAAGACAAGCAGAAACAGTAAGATACGCTGCATACTCATCTCCTAGGGCAGTGGCTTGAGCTTAAACTGATAGGGAAAGCTCATAGGCTCATCACCGATGGCAAGATAGGCGGCGCTGCTCGCCGCGCCATCGACGCTAAGAAATCGCCCCTCAACCAAGGCCTTCTCCAGCCCCTGCCCCACGCCGTCTTTAGGCAGACGCGGCGACAGTGGCCGCCCCTCGGCGTCTGTTATCAGCAGCGAGCGATACAAACGACTCACCTTAGCCTTGCGCTTATCCAGATTAGATAGCCAAGGGGTTAGATCCACCAGCCAGGGACGACGCTTATCGCCCTGCCCAATACTCAGCCACTGAGGGCGCCCCTGGCAGACAATGCTGCCTTGGATGCTTTTGTCGTAGAAATAGCGCCGGCTGCCATCTTGGCTAGCCAGCACATAGGCGCTCTGCCCCTGACCGTTATCGATAAGCCGCCACTGCACCGGCTTACCGACCTCATCAAATCCTTTATCTATCTGCGGCCGACACACCTCGGCAAGGGCGGTCGGCATAGGGACATAGAGATCGTTACCTGTGCGAGAGACGACCGACGGCTCAGCGAACTGCCATCTATCCCTCGACTTAGCAGATGCACCGCTGTCAAAGCCGCCCCTTGAGGCTGGCGTTAGCGGTGGATTGGCGAGGTTCGCCTCATAGTCTGACTGAGTCACAAAGGTGATAGCTTTTGTCCTCACCTTATCTCTTAACTGCTCGCCATGGAGGATTGAGAGTAATTTGGGCACCTCTGCTAGCTGTAAGATGTAGACATGACTAGTCTGCTCACGGGAGGCCTGCTCGCCAGAAGCTTGCTCAAGAATAAAGAGCTCATCGAGCAGTAGCTGCTCTGTGCTCGTCAGCCACTTAGGCCCCTGACCTTCAGGCGCTTCGTAGCCCAACTTGCCGTTCAGGCCGTTGAAATCAGGCGACAGGCTGTTAACTCCACGATTAGTCACGACCAGGCGATAGCGACCGGGTTTGTTCAGTGCACTGAGTATTAGCGTCGCCTCGCCAAAGCGGTAAGACTGCTTCAGCAGCGCCTGCCAGGAAACTTGCTCGGTGTATGTGCGTACCGGAGTAAAACTCACCTCGGCGCGGATCTGATAGAGCTCCTCCAACTTGGCCCGGCTCTCGCCCCAGCCGAGCGGCAGCAGATTTACCCCTGAACTGACCACCCCCTCCAGGGCGCTGGCGCCGCGGGCACTGTGGCGCCACAAGGGCAGATTTATCACCCGATCGCGCCAGTCGATAAGCTGGATATTTTGGTATTCGACCGAGGTGGCAAAGTCCCCCGCAACTAGGCCATGAATATAGCGCAGCTCGATATCATCACCGCCCCACCCGGCTGACATGATCCCTTGGTCCGGCTCCATCATAGGAAGAGTCGCATCAGGGTCGTCTGGCGTCATGGGCAAGGTTGGGATCTCATACAAGTCGGGCTCAAGGTCATCGTTCGAGTCGCCCTCATCCTGCCACAGCATGTCGCTCACATAGAGAGTCGATTTCGGCGCCAGCAGCCAGCGGCGCGTCTGCCTCCTATCGCCTTTCTCTTGCTGCTCCACCAGCAAGAGCCTATCTAGCCAGCCGCTACGCCTGTCGAACCTCAGCTGGCCATAGCGTCGGTTTTCTATTCCTTGTTGCTCACTGCTCTGTTCAAGCGTCGCCGTCACCCATTGCCCCTCGATGGCGGTTATCTTCCAGGGGGCTAATGCATCTGTATCCGTTTGAATGAAATTACCGAGCTCAAGGGTGTCACCCACACTAGGCGCCTTTGCTTGCCACTGAGTCTGGGGAATGAGCGGATTGAGCGTGAACAGGGATTTCAGCGGTGCCAGCGCCCTGGCAGCCTCTTTGCCCTGCTTGGCCAGATAGGCATCCCACTCATCCTGAGCCGTGAAACGCGCCTGGCTTTGACTTGTAGCGACCTTGTCATCACCCCTTAATTGCACTCCCTGACGCACTATCTTGGCCAGCGCCGCGCCGCGGCCAGCATCATCGAAACTATTGATATTGAGTCGATAGGCAGGGTCTTGGTACTGCAGCATAGTCGGGATAACAGAGAGGCTAACCGACTCGGTGTTACTCGATGCAGAATCAGTTTGATACTTGAGGAGCGCCCGGGCCCGGACGCCGACTTGCTGATTGTCACCATGGGCATAAAGGGTACTCATGGTGACTTGATATTCATGGGGGCGGGCATCCGTTTCCCGGCTATGCGCCTCACAATAATGACTCTGAAACGCGAACAGGCTCAAACAGAGCGTCAATGCCGTACAAACAATCCTGTTTTGGCTAAAGGCCATCCTAACTTCCCTGGCTTTGCATGTTACTGAAATGTAATGAGATTAAACTAAACCTTCAGCCATTCTACACAAAACTCAGGTGAAATACACAGCATTCGATTTCCGCTGTCAGATCCCCTAAGTCACTGACTTACGGCTACAACAGCCCTCTTATGTCAAAGAAAAGACTATAGATAATGCTCCAGCAGCAACTTGCCGCTCATGGCGATCGACATGGTCACCACCAGCGGGCGGATGATCTTACTGCCCTTAGTCACCACCATGCGCGAACCTAAGGTAGCGCCAATCGCCTGACCCAACAGCATCACGCCGCCCAGCAGCCAGAACACCTTGCCGCCCAAGGCGAAGAAGATCAGCGAGGCAATGTTGGTGGAGAAATTGAGCACCTTGGCGTGAGCGGTTGCCTTCGCCAGCCCATATCCGGCAAGCGACACGAAGGCCAGCGCGAAGAAGCTGCCGGTACCCGGACCGAAGAAACCATCGTAGAAGCCCACGCCTAAGGCGGCCGTCAGGCCAAAGAGGGTTGGCGACATCACCTGATGCTTATCCTCTTCGCTGATGGACTTGGAAAACAGGAAATAGCAGCCGATCGCCAGGATCAAGAAAGGCAACAGCAGCTTAAGCACACTGGCATCGATTAGCTGCACCGCGACCGTCCCAAGCGCGGCGCCAAGAAAGGCGCAGCAGATGGCCAATTTCATCTTACTGAGATCCACCATCCCCTTACGCACGAAGTAGAAACTGGCAAAAAAACTGCCGCCACAGGCCTGTAGCTTGTTGGTCGCCAGCGCCGCCGTGGGTGGCAGGCCCGCCCACATGAGCGCAGGAATGGTGATCAGGCCGCCGCCTCCGGCTATGGCGTCGATAAAACCGGCCAGGGCGGCCACTGCAAACAGCAGTGCCATCAGTTCATAACTCAGTTCGAGGGACATAGGGACTCTTTAAAAGGTTTATTCACAATTGGCCGCTATTAAACGCGCTTTGCATACATTTAGCAAAGGAGTTATCCTCGCCTTAGCGTGAAATAATCTCACAGAATGAAGATGAACCAACTGACACTCCCGCCCCTAAATGCCCTGCGTGCCTTCGAGTCTGCGGCAAGACATCTAAGCTTTACCCGCGCTGGGAATGAACTCTTTGTCACCCATGGTGCCATCAGTAAGCAGATAAAATTATTAGAGTCTTACTTAGATGTCAGCCTGTTCAGCCGCCAGCATAAACAGCTCAGCCTCACGCCTGAGGGCGAGCGTTATCTGCGCCATATCAGCAGCGCACTGCAAAGTATCAGCCAGGCCACAGAGGAGCTAAGGTCACAACCGGGTATCGCGCAGGCGCTGTCGATCAACGTCTTGCCCAGCCTCACCATTAACTGGTTGATCCCGAGACTCGAGGAGTTTAAGGCCCGCCATCCCCACCTCTATGTGGATCTCTCCATCGGCGACTTTCAGGTGGATTTCAAGCGGGACAAGTATGATGTGGCCATTCGCAGCGCCACGGTGCGCCCGACCCATTGCCATGTACTCAAGTTGATGGATGAAGATCTCTGCCTGGTCTGCGCGCCGCAGCTGGCCAAGCAGATAGACAGCCTTCAAGATATCAACCGTCAGACGTTACTAAAACACACCACCCGCCCCGAGCTCTGGCCACTGTGGGCCGAGAAGGTAGGACTCAAGCTGACCACAGACAAGATGCTTGGGATGGAGCATTTCTATATGCTAAGTCAGGCGGCGGTCAGTGGCATGGGGCTTGCTCTGATCCCCCGCTTCTTCATCGAAAAGGAGCTGGCAGAGGGCAGCCTGGTGATCCCCTTAGCGACCCAATTTACCAGCCCCTATGCCTACTATGTGTTGACGCCTAATCTACTACCGTCAAAGCAAAGTGAGCGACCACTCAAGGTCCAGGCCTTTATCGACTGGCTGCTGGAGATCTTTGCCCCATACCGCCACCAAAGCGACGATCTAAGCTAGAACTTACTCGAGCAGATTGCTCGCGTCGAAGGCCTCCAGATAGTTAACCCCCTGGTCCACATCGAACTCGAAGTTGAGCACCTTGAGGCAGGTATCGAAGGTCTTCTCGCCAAACCACTCCCGGTCGAAGGCATGCAGCGCCTTGATGATCCCGGCCTGCCCGCCATCCCCCTGGAGCTTGACTGGCGTCAGGGTGGCGATAAAGCTTGCCACCAGCCCGTAGAGGTCCTTCTCAGCCTCCCCTTCGGCGGCCCATAGCTGAGGGTCGGCGTAACGGCGAGCATAATGACTGGTGGCGATGTCCAGCCCTATGCCGAAGTTCACCAGTACGGCCTTATCGTCGCTACAGATGATGTTTTTCGGGCAAATGGCGCCGTGATAGATATCCATCTGATGCAGATACTGCAGCGCCGACAATAACTGAGTAAACCAGGTCGCCGGTTGCCCAAGTTGAATGTCGCTTAGCTCATCCAGCGACACGCCGCGCTCCCAGGCGCGGCTGATAAACAGCTCATCGCTCTGGGGCAGTTGGCCAAAGTTAAGCACCTGCTCCACATGGGGGTGATAGAGTTTCGACAGGCTGCGATAGAGGCTGCTGAGCATCAGCCAGTCGGTCTCCACCTTGGCATAGATGGAGACGCCACAGGGATAGTTGCCCTGAAGATGGCGCGCGCGCCAGAACTGGCTATGCTCGGTGGCGGCAATGAACTGCTCCAGCTGATAGTGATGATCGATAATGGCGCCGCTGGCAATTTCGATACGCTCAGGCAGGGTGTCGCAGACGCCGTTGTCAATCAATGCCGCGATATCACAGCGGATCATGTCCAGATCTGTGTTACTGCCACTGGCGGCCTGGCGAAACCATTGATAGATCCTCGGCTGACGTGTCTGCTCCGCCAGGAAAAGAAAACTGGCGGCGAAGGCGGCGATATCTTGGCTGGCATTGAGGTTGTCCTTGATATCGATAAACTCGACATCACCGAGATCTGAGACGAACAGACAGTTGCTCTGCCAGCCGCCAACCGTGACACCACGACGATGGATCTGCTGCAAGCCGGAGACGGCGCGGCGCAGGATCTCCAGTAGCTGATAGGTGGTTAACTGCTCGTGTTCGAGCACATCCAGCGGTACGCCCCGTGGCATCCTGATCGGCAACACCAACTGCTCGCCATCTTGAATAAGCGGCGCGCATTGCGGCACGCCGCTACAGCCCGCCAGGGTCTGCAGCCGCTTAAACTCATCGCGCAGACGCAGCTCATATTGCAGCGACTCATCGCTGTTCTCAAACTGAGTCGGCACTAATACCTTGAGCAGCCAGGGCGCCGTCCAACCGCCGGGGCTGTACTCCGCCTGCCACACCTCGAGGCCGCTCTGGATGAAGAGACACTTGAGCTTAACGAAATCCTGGATCTTATTGTTGCGCTGCTCCACCAAGGCCACCTGGCCTATGGTCTCCAGCACCATCTGTTTCTGCTTGTCGGTCACCTGATGCTTACACGGCGCCGTCAGACCCCACTCCTTGGTGAGCGCGGCAACGATCTGACTCGGGGTATAGATACTCAAAGAGCCCTGCTGTTTTTCAAGCTCAATCTCTTCGCCTTTGCGGCCGGTGACAAACACCATCCCCTGACACCAGGGCGCATAGACCCCCACGGGGATCTTGTGTTTGACATTACCGGCCAATACACGGGCCACATAGTTGGCCTTAGCCAGGCTGTTATCCACCTGACGGCCATCGAGCGACCAGGCATGCAGACCGGCGTCCAGGCGACCGATATAGCCCTTCACGTCGACCACATAGACGCCCCATTCGCCGATCACCAGCGCATCGACCTCCATCGCCTGTCCCGACTTGGTGGGGATCTCCACATTGGTCAGCAAGATATAGTTGTCGGGCAACTCATCGGCCAGCATAGCAAATGCCCAGCGCTCGGCGTCGTTGACCGGGGTACCAAAACTGATCTGCTTCGCCATCTGCTCTCCCTAATCCTTGGCTTGCTTATCTTATTGCTAACGTTACCGCAAAAAAAAGCCACTATAAATAGTGGCTTATTAAATTAGTGGCATTTTAAATTAGCCGCGATTAATGATGGCAGTCGTCATCGCATTCATGGTCATGGTCGGCAAACTCATCGTCACCTTCCTGATGCTGCATCACGCCCCAGCCATCGGTCGCTCCACCGAACTCGGCGGCAAACTCGTTGAGCTCAACCTCCTGATCGACGATGGCCTGATATTCCGGCACCATGTTGATGCAGACGATCAATTCCCACTTACCTAGCTCATCGTTGAGGTGTAGCTCCAACTCACCTTCTAGCTCTGACTGGGAAAGCTCTTCCACCGCAGACTCGGCGTCGCGCTGATCGTCGAAGATCAGGAAAAAATCCACATCCAAGGCCTTGGTTAAATCGATACCGGCCTCGGCCATGGCGGCTAACATCTTGCCATTATCATCATCTGGGAACTGCATAGTTTGACTCCTTCTGGATCTGTCGCGACGAATCACTCAGCGACAATTGTCACGCTTTCGCCGTTGTAGCTGACCACCTGTCCGGCAATCACCTTCTTACGTTTACGGGTCTCGACTTCACCATCGACGGTCACCAGGCCTTCGCTGATCACCATCTTGGCTTCGCCGCCACCTGAGGTCATGGATTGCACCTTCAATACTTTATAGAGTTCAATAAACTCTTCACCCGGTAACAGGGTCAAGGTTTGAGATTCTGTGGTCACACTAACTACCTTTATTTAACTGAGTCGACGGGAGTATATCACTCTGGCCTATTGCGGGCTATCACTGCGCTCCGAGGCGAGCAATCCATAATAGCGATCGTCCACCCAGGCATCATTTAGCCTGAAGTTATGCCTTAAGGTGCCCTCAAGGATAAAGCCGCACTTCTCAAGCACCCGGGCCGAGGCCAGATTCTGGTCGGTACAGAGCGCAATAAATTTATGGGCATTAAACTGCAGACAGGCCCAATCGATCACCGCCCTGAGGCTCTCGGTAGCATAACCGCGCCCCTGGCCACTATTGCTAAGCATATAGCCCACCTCGACCTGACCCAGGCTGGTATCGACGCCGTAGAAGCCGGTGAAACCGATAAACTCACCATCCTCTATGGTTTCAATCACCAGGGTCAGCCAGGCGCCAGACTCGTAATCCCAGGGCGCGAGACGCTGCTCGAACTTCTCCCGGATCACGCCTTCAGTTTGGGGCGCCCTGACATAGCGGTTTTGCCGCTCATCCTGATGGACCGACAGGAAATGCGGCCAGTCCTCAGGCATGAGCGAGCGGATCTTTAAGTTGTCTGTATATAACTCGACGATCAAGAGATTAACCGCGGCTGGTCACTTCGAGCAGGTGGTAGCCGAACTGGGTCTTAACCGGGCCTTGCACCTCATTTAACGGCGCACTGAACACCACCTCGTCGAACTCACGTACCATCATGCCTGGACCGAATGACCCCAGGTCACCGCCCTGCGCCCCTGATGGACAAGATGAATGCGCCTTGGCCATCTCGCCGAAATCTGCGCCATCCAGGATCTGTTGCTTGATCTGTGCGCATTCTTCTTCGCTGCTAACCAATAGATGACGTGCTGTTGCTTGTACCATGTGGCACTCCTTTGATTTCCCTAAAAATGAATAAATTAAAAACCCAGCAAGTATAAAACATTTGCTGGGTTTAAAAAGGTATAACGCTCAGATTATGCCTTAGCGCCCTGAGCTTTTATCCAGCGGTGGATTTTTTGCTCCATAACCGCCATCGGCAGCGAGCCCGAGGTTAAGATCTGATCGTGGAACCCTTTGAGATCGAACTTGTCACCCAAAGCCTTTTCCGCCTCGGCGCGCAGGGCCAAGATCTTCAGCTGTCCCACCTTGTATGAGAGGGCTTGACCTGGGATAGCCATGTAGCGCTCAACCTCGGCGATGATGTCGGTCTCGGCCATCGGCGAGTTGTCCTTCATATACTGGATCGCCTGCTCGCGGCTCCAGCCCTTGGCATGTAGCCCTGTGTCGACCACCAGACGCATGGCGCGCAGCATCTCATCGGATAGCTTACCAAAATACTGGTAAGGATCTTCAAACAGGCCCATCTCGATGCCGAGATACTCGGCGTACAGGGCCCAGCCCTCTTCGAAGGCGGTATAACCGCTAAAGCGTTGGAACTCAGGCACACCGGTCAGCTCCTGCTTGATGGCGATCTGGAAGTGATGCCCAGGTGCGGCCTCGTGCAGTGACAGTGTCGTCATGCCCCACTTAGGCTGCGCCTTCAGATTGTAAGTGTTGATATAAAACACACCTGGACGCGAACCATCGACCGCAGGCGCCTCGTAAGATGCACCGGCCGCAGACTGCTCGCGGAAGCTCTCAACCGGCTTGACCACATAGTCGGCCTTAGGCATGACATTGAAGTAGTTAGGCAATACGGCGTTGATCTTGTCCTTCAGTACCATGTAGCCGTCGATCAGCCCCTGACGTTCGCTAAAGAAGTATTGTGGCTCAGAGGATAGCGAGGCAAAGAAGGCCTTGAGCTCGCCCTTGAAGCCCACCTGCTCTCTCACCTTATCCATCTCACTGAGAATACGCGCCACCTCATTAAGGCCAATCTGATGGATCTCATCGACCGGCATAGTGGTTGTGGTGTGGGCATTGGCTAGATGCTGATACCAGAGTTTACCGTTAGGCAGTCCCCACCATCCATCGCTGGCTCTTGCCACGGGCAGATAGGTCTCCTGGAAATATTGCTTGAGCGACGCCAGCGCTGGGATCAGCTCTTTGCCGATCAGAGTGTCATATTGCTGAGTAAGCTTCTGCTTCTCCTCTTCACTAAAGCTCTCGGGTAGATTAGTGATAGGCGCATAGAAGAGGCTGTCACTCGGCTGCTCGACCAACTGGGCCTCCAGCTGCGGTATGATGCGCTCGACCAAGACTCTTGGTAACACAACCTTGCTGGCGATACCTTCGTCCATGCGCGCCTGGGCCAACTTAGTCCAGTTGATAAAGCCCGATAGGCGCGATAGCCAGTTTTCATAGTCTTTAACCGTATTAAATGGCTGAGCGCTCTCACCGCTGCCAAGCTGCACCATGGTAATGACTGTGCTGTAGAACTGGTTCATCGGCATGAAATAGGATGGGAAGGTCTCGGACACCAGCGCCATGTTTCTGTCATAGGTAAACATGTCGTAGCTCAGCTGCAGCGGCTCGGGTAAGGCGCTGCGATCTATGGCCTTTACCGCCTTCAGGTAGCGACTGTTAAGCTCGTGACGCGACTTGAGATACTCCTCGGTCAGATCGCCGCCAAACTGGTCGTTGTAGTCATTGACGCCGACAAAGGTGGCGTACATTGGCTCTAGCTTGAGCATGTCATTGAAATAACGATCCACTAAGGCAAGGTATTCCTGCTCGGCGCTTTGTACCTGAGGCGCCACAGTCTGTTTTGGCGCTGGCGCATTGCTCTTGGCCTGGCTTGCACTGGTTTCCTTGTCTGAGCAGCCCACCACGGCCACTAAAGCTGATATCGTCAATGCGAGAAGCGTTTTGTTCATTCGAGTTATATCCTTCATATTCTGTGCAAGTGAGTGTTGTTTTCTATAATTACCTTAGGTGTATCTGAGGAGCGAGCTAATGATTTACTCATTTAGTAATTCTGGATTCAGAGATCCCGAAACTGGCGTCTACAACCAAACCTATTTTATGGAGGTGTTTAACCGTGAGTGGCACCGCCACATGCGCGAACGCCAGACGCTGGCCTTATTGTATCTTTGCCCACACATTCATGAAACAGTAAAGCAACCTCATTTACTGGAATTATTCATGAAACAGGTTCAAGAAGCGATACTTAGGACAACGGATATGGTCGCCAGACTGAATCAGGATAACTTTGCCTTGGGGCTGTTTAACATAGATAGAGAAGGAACCGAAATCGTTATCGCCCGCATAGAACAGAAAATAATGGACTTCAATCAAGACTATCAACGCAAACACAGCAATCGCATCGACTATGAGCTGGCCGGTTGTCTCTGCCAACCCGAGAGCGATCTCAACATCGAAAACCTGTTTGAAGATGTCCGGTCATTGACCCACACCTTAGAGGGGCAGAAGGAACACCATACGGCGATGCATTGCCTGAACTAACTTATATACTTGTCTACCGGCATAAAAAAAGCCCCTTGCGGGGCTTTTTATTTTAAGGCTTAAAGTGCGACGTTATAGATACGTGCCTTTTCCTTGATATAGGCGAGATAACTTGTCGCTGAACGCTTAGTCTTCTCATCCTTAGCAGCCTTCAAGCAGGCATTGTATGCCGCTTTTATCTGCTTAGTACCTAGATAAGCCAAAGTTAGCTCAAACTCGACTTCACCTGCACTCACACCGCCGGCAGCCAGTGCTTTTTTCAGCACAGGGATCGCCTCTTTGTGTTTCTCTTGCAGGGTCAGCAGACGGGCTTGTTTAAGGTAAAGTTTACCATCGTTATTGATGGCAGCAGCCTTACCATAATAATCCCCCGCTTCCTTTAGCTCTTTAGCATTGTGATAGAAGCCACCCAGGATAGATAAGGTTTTCTCATCTTCCTTAATCAGGCCACTCTTCATATGCTTTTCATAGATTTTCGCTGCGCGGTATGGTGAACCATTTTGCGCCAGCAGTTGAGACAGACGCGTGATGTTACCCGACGTCTCTAAAAATCCATTCTTATAGGCTAAGTCGTAGGTTGCTAATGACTTTTCATAGCTCTCAGTCATCAAATAAAACTGCGCTAACTGTACCCATAGACGGCCATCTTGTTGGAAAAGAGGCACCATAGTCTCTAGGACTTTAATCGCATTTTTATAATCTTTCTTGTTGAAGTAAGCAGTCAGCTTCATCTGGTACAAGCCTTTATCTGGCTTAGTACTGATAGCTAGACCCTTGTCGACAACGCCGAGCACCTTATCCCACTCTTTGAGCTCTGAATAAGCGATACCTATACGACGATACACTTGTGGATCTTCTTTACAGGTAAACTTCATCCACTCGTAGTAGTAAGGGATAGACTCTTTAAACTTCTTTTCCTGAATCAACAGGTCGGCATATAGACGCAGGGTTGCACCATGGTCTGTGCCACCAAGAACATCAGCGTCAACGGCTTGCTTCAGGTACTTGATCGCCGTACCCATTTGATTCTTTTCGGCGTAAAAGTTACCCAACATACGGGCAATATAGGCCTTATCAAAAGCATCGCGTGGGCTGGCTTCAAGCAATACGGCAATCGCTTCGTCGATATTGCCTTCTTGATAAGCTTCGAAAGACTTTTGTACTTTCTTTGCCGAGCTTTGGCCTACGGCCTTAGACTGGCGCTTCTCAATGGGGCATTTTTCGGCAGCGTTTGCAGCTGGCGCAACGACCAGGCTTCCACCAATGGCAAGCAATAGTGCGGCTGCAAGTGTATTAACCTTTTGCATCTCTATTTGCCTCCATCAAGTTTAAAGTCTAGTTGTACAGTCATACCAGGTTGCTTGAGGGCTTTACCGTCAACAATCTTTGGCTTGTACTTCCACTTCTTCAGTGCACGCTTAGCTTCTTTGTCGAAGATACGCTTAGGATCGGCATCGATCACTTGCACATCTTCTACACCACCAAGTTCGTTGATGGTAAAGCTAAGTTGAACCCAACCTTCCTTACCGTCACGTGCTGCAGCAATCGGGTACTGTGGCTCGATACGAACGATAGGTGTTGCATCACCGTCACGAGTCATCATGTTACCCAGCTTAAAGCCGGTAGATGCTGCACCTGCTACTACACCAGTCATGTTGAAAGACATGTTAGTGTCGATGTCTGATGAGCTATCAGGCGGTGGCGTATCTGGTAAAGGTGGCTGCTCAGGCGGTGTAGGTGGCTTAGGTTTAACCCTAGGCTTGTCCTGCACTTTCGTATCCTGTTTATCCATACTGATCTCAATAACCGGAGAATCAGTGGCAGTGTCGGCGCGTTTCGCGCCGCCACCGACCAAGAAGGCCATGAAAACAAACAGGGCGAAAGTAACAGCACCACCAACTAATAATGATACTATTCCTCTCAACATATTAGTCTTTCCCCGCTGATACCGAAATCTTGTTGATCCCAGCTTTCTTCACATTGTCCATAACCTTAACAACAATGCCGTGTTCAGCTTCTTTATCTGCTTCGATCAATACAGCCGCTTCTGGTGATTCAGCCAGCATACGCTCAACGTTTGCTGTTACACGCTCGATGTCAACCTGACGGTTTTCCATCTTGATCACGCCTGTCTTGCTCACACCGATAAAGATGTTTGCCGACTTCTGAGTTGTCGCTTGAGAAGCCTCTGGCTTGTTGTAGTCAAGACCAGATGGCTTAATGAACGACGTTGTTACGATAAAGAAGATCAACATGATAAACACGATGTCGAGCATCGGTGTCATATCAATTTGCGCTTCTTCTTCTATACTTGAATGCTTTTTACGTGCCATGTTCAATCTCTCTCTAGTGGTGTGGCAGGCTATCTTTTAGCTTTTCCATACTGATTTTCATCTTGGCGTCTAGGCGAGTACTAAAGAATACTCCCGATAACGCTGCGACCATTCCCGCCATTGTCGGCATGGTTGCCATTGAAATACCAGCTGCCATCATACGAGCATTACTCGTCCCATGAACTGCCATCACATCGAATACCTGTATCATACCGGTTACGGTACCTAGTAGACCGATCATTGGACAGATGGCTACTAAGGTTTTGATAATCAGCATACGAGCATTCATATCTTGTTTCGCTTGGGATACCCAAGCTTCACGGATACGGTGTGCATGCCAAGAGGTTGAATCCTCTCGCTTGTCCCATGCGGTGATAATGTTTTTGTGCTCTTTTGGCGCAATCAGATTGAGATACCAATAGCGCTCAAGCATTAACACCCACATGAGGAATAGCACTGCCGCAACCAACCAGAGGACGTCGCCTCCGGAGGCCATGAAGCCCCTGACGGAATCCCAGATGTCCATCAGGTATAGCATCATTAGGCGTTCCTCTTCTCAGCGTGCTCGGCAACGATACCTGCACTTTGCTCTTCAAGTACTTGAACAACTGACTTGCTACGTGCAATCACGATAGCGTGCATTAGCATCAGTGGCAGTGCAGCAACCAGACCTTGTACGGTTGTCATCAGTGCCATAGAGATACCACCAGCCATTAGCTTAGGATCACCAGTACCGAATAGCTGGATGCTTTGGAAGGTTGCAATCATACCTGTTACTGTACCCAGTAGACCCATCATAGGTGCGATAGCCGCTAAAACCTTGATGATAGAGATACGAGTCTCAAGTGCTGGAGTTTCTTTCAGAATCGCTTCGTCAAGTTTCAGCTCTAGGGTTTCAACGTCAACATCTTTGTTGTCGTGATATGCCTTAAGTACGCGACCCAGTGGGTTATTACCTGGGTTGTCGATGTTCTTACGTTGAGCGTTAACTTTCGCGCCAACAACATACAGAGTCACCAGACGCTCGATAGAGATCAGGGCACCAAGAACAAGCAGACCGATGATGATGTAACCGATAGTACCACCGGCTTCGATACGCTCTTCGATAGTTGCCTTCTGAGTGAACACGTTTAGCAGTACACCACGTGCAGGGTCAACAAACAGCTTGTGAACGCCTGAAGTTTGACCTTCAAAGTCTTTAACGCTGGCAACTTGCTCGCTACCTGGCTGTTGTGAAAGCTGCTGAACCAGACCTAGATCGGCGTTATAAACAACATACTGACCATCGGCTAGCAGGTTGTAAGCACCAACACGAGTGATCTTGGTGTTGTGAACGTTACCGTCGATACCAGTTACGGCACCTTCAAAAGTAACCACTTTACCAGACTCAGCCATTTCGAATAGCTGCTCTTCCCAGAACTTTTCTAGCTCTTCGATTTTTGGCAGTTCTTTACGTGCACCTAGCTCGGCGATGAAAGCATCACGACCAGGGAACTGAGCGCTTACGTTTGATGAAACAAGCTTACCAGCGAAATCACCGGCTTCACCTTTAACAACACCGAACATCTCACCCAAGTCACCTTGAGCAATCTTACGGTCTTCTTCTAACTGAGCAATTTTACGCTCGTTATCGGCAAATGCTTGAGAAAGATCTTTACCGCGTTGTTCTTCAGCCGCTAGCGCCGCTTTTTCACGCTTTAGCAGTGCAGCTTTATCGCCACGCTCGGCTTGGAACTCGGCTTCACGCTTCTTGTTTACTTTAGCAGCATTAGCACGATCGGTTTGAACTTGCTTAAGTAGCTGGTCGATGTTCTTAGGCGCATCAGCAGCGCTCACCATGCCAGCAGTTAAAGACAGACTTGCAGCAACGATTGCTGTAGAGATTAACTTTTTCATTATTGTGCAGCCTCCGCAGCTGGGATTGGTAACGCGAACATATCTGGAGCACCCTGGCCACGAGCCTGGCGAATTGCTTTAGTAATGTTACGTAGATAGCTATCTTCTAGCTTATCCCATGCTTTTGTCTCAGGATTGAACATCCATGCAGACTTTTGATCTAGGCTTTGTGCGTAGTAGGCAACGCGACCGAAGTTGATGAAATCAACCAGGATCTCTTTACCGTCAAGTTGCAGCTTACCGGTTTCAACATTCAACTTAGAACCATATTCACGCTCGATGTTATAAGCATCAAGGATCAGACGGTATTTTTCAGCCAGTGTTACGTTAGCGGTATCTAGGGTTTCACGAAGACGCTTGATACGGGCTTCACGAGTTTCTTTGTTGAATGGCAGATCCAGAGCAACAAACTGCTCTAGTGCATCAACCATCTTGAACATTAGCGGTACAACGCCTTGACGTAGCTTATCAACACCGTTGATGTCTTCTTGGATAAGCTTCATAGTGGCTTCTTGGTCTGCTACCAGGCCAGCTACATAATCGTTGTATGACTTAGTTGACTCACGAGTGTCTGCAACTTGGCCATATTCAAACGCCATGTCTTGCGCTTGATCGTAATACTTATCAACTTTCTTTTGAGATGCGGCCGCATCTGCATGAATTTTCGCATCCGCTTTCTGAACATCAGAAAGTGGATCGGCAACCACTAAGTTACTGCCTGCTAAGGCCAGCGCGCCAATGAGCGCCGTAGCGATTTTAGTTCTATTGCTTACCTTGGACATAGTTCCCAACCAATTTGAAGTGAAAAATAAAAGGTTTAACTTATTGGTAACACGGGTTTTCTGCTTATATTTGCATGAATTCCGCCACCATAAGTGTGCATTTCTCTTGTGATTGTTAGTTATTATCTTCCCTTTTCTACACCAATCAAGGTGTAGACCCGCAGGCATCATTTCACAAAATGTTGACCTGTGTCAACATTTGGAAACGGCTAAAACTAGCAGAAAAAGCTCTTAGGGGCTGAAAATAACACAAGAGGTGTTTTTTCAAACAAGTCAATATTTACAAATCTAATTCACACAAGCCGACTTAAACAACAATACGCAGCTAACCACATGATTTTAATTGAATAAATTGCATAACAAAAACCAAATACACTGTTAACATGTCATTAACCAAATAACTTTATCGCAAACGTTTGCATCAAATTATGTTGTGCTGGTATTACCACGTGGTCTATCTGAAACATCTTTTATACATATCGCAAATTGGAGCCTGCAGATACTAGATAGTTTTATTTATGACAATCTTCCAACCCAAAACCTGACCGTCATTATCTTCAATCTGATTAATGCTGCTTAAGTTCGCACCCAGTTCAATTAGATTAGCTAAGCTAGCCAATAGTGCCAGTACATTTAGCCAAGTTCGCTATTGGCATTATCATCAAATTTTGTGCATAAAAAAATCGGGCCCATTTTCATGAGGCCCGATTTGGCATTTGTCTTACTTTTTAATCAATCATCTTAGCAAGGATAATACCTATACCGATCGCTGATTAGAACTTCATGCTCGCTCTTACGAAGAAGTAACGACCAAGTACGTCATAGGTGTAAGGGTCGGTGTTAGAGTCATTGTTACCTGAGTAGTAAGGTGGCTCTTTGTCAAACACGTTGTTCACACCGCCAGACAGACGGATAGTGTTAGTCACATCGTAAGTGGCAGAGATGTCATGGTAAACAACACTGTCAACGCTTGGCGCGTAGCATGATGATGGGTCATCTTGACAAGCAAATGAGTCCATACCATCGATGTAGCGTGCCTTGTATGTTGCACTCCAGCTATCACCTGTCGCAGTCAACTCTAGGTTAGACTTCAGCTTAGCATAAGCACCGGTACCACCAGTGATCAGGCCGCGGTAATCAACAGCATTACCGTCTTGGTCAAATTCTTCGAACTTATCCAGGATAGAAGTATCCAGGCTCGCTCTCCAATCTAGACCCAAGCCTTCGAAGGTGTACAGCACGTTGATGTCGTAACCTGCAGTATTGGTTTGACCGATGTTTTGTAGTCCGTTATCAAACGAAATACGACCGGTACCATCAATCTCGATGTTAGAAGACTGACACAATGCAGTACCAGTGTTGATCTTCGCACCACTTGCATCCAAACACTGGTTAGCAATGTAGTTAGAGTCAACAGAGGTGATAGTGTTGCTGATCTCGATATCGTAGTAGTCAACAGTAAATGACAGACCTTCGATAAAGTTTGGTGAGTACACGATACCCAAAGTCGTGATATCGGCCTCTTCCGGTGTCAGCAGAGGGTTACCACCAACTGTTACTTCAGCCTGTGTCTGAGGTGTTGCAGGGTGCTTGATCTGGTCGAATGAAGGTGACTTACCACCGTAAAGCTCGCTAACTGTAGGAGCACGGAACGCAGTAGACATACCACCACGGAACATGAAGTCATCAGTCATGCGCCAGGTCAGACCTAGCTTCCAAGTTGTGTCATCACCGAAAGTGCTGTAATCGAAGTAACGCATAGCGGCACTTAAGTCGACTTGCTCAGCAAGTGGTAGACCACTTAGTAGCGGGATAGCCAATTCTGCATAAATTTCGTTAACATCGAAATCACCCGCAGTAGCTTCTACACGAGGATCGTTTGCCAGACCTTGTGAAGTCAGAGAATCAGGCGTGTAGTGTGCAGCTTCTTTACGATACTCGTAACCAGCAGCGAAGCCCATGTAGCCAGCAGGCATTTCGAATAGCTCACCAGAAAGCGAAGCGGCGAAGATGTCTAGCTCACTACCACCGCTGTTCAGCTCGGTGTAGATGTAAGGAGCGATGCTGT
Organism: Shewanella alkalitolerans; assembly: GCF_019457575.1. NCBI lineage: Bacteria > Pseudomonadati > Pseudomonadota > Gammaproteobacteria > Alteromonadales > Shewanellaceae > Shewanella > Shewanella alkalitolerans. Next base: position 2,891,763 of record NZ_CP080422.1, read on the forward strand.
CACCAACCCAAGAAGATTGAGAGAATGGATCGAACTCTTTGTTTCTTACTGCTTCATCGATTGAACCTAGGTTATGTAGGTTTGCCAGAGTATCAACAGAGTCGTTCTTACCTTTGTTGTAAGAAGCATCCCATGCCCAACCATTGTCAAACTCACCTTCAAGGCCGACAACGATACGAATCGTATCTACAACCTGAGAGAAGTAACGGTTACCAGATTCAACCACACGACGTCCGTAGTCTAACGCCTCGCCTTCCTGAACAAGACCAACCAGATCTTTAGTCATCCATGAAGAGTCATATACCCAAGAAGAGCTATTCCAGATTGGCTGTGGTGCCATCTGTTGGTTAGACCAACGCTTAGAGTACATAGCTTCAGAGAAGAAGGTCATAGAGTCAGTTAACTCATATGTACCAGCCAATGAAAGGTTCAAACGCTCCATTGGAGTAGACAGATAACTTGTCTTCGCGTAGTTGTAACGGTCAGCATTGGTGAAATCATGGTATTGACCACCCAGACCACTCAAATCAGGCACGCTCTTATCGGCGAAACCTTCCCATACAGGCTTACCTGTATCAGGATCGGCAACGTAGTGACCATAGTAACCTGAGTCACCTACTGCATAAGCACCATCAGGGCCAGTACCTACGATACCATGGTTTCTATCACCCCAGATGTGGCCGCCTTCAGAATAGCTACTACCGGCACAGTAAAGCTCGCTACCATCAGATGTTTCGGCAATAGGACACTTAGAGAAGTCACGGTCAGCCTGACTAGCTTCGCCACGCTTGGTGTACTGAGCGTTGATAACGATGTTACCTTTGTCGAAGGTGTTACCTAAGGTAAAGTCTACGCTGGTCTCATCTGCGTCACCCTGACCAGAAATACCGGTCTGAGCATTTACTTCGAAGCCATCGAAATCGCGCTTAAGAATAATGTTAACTACGCCAGCAATAGCATCGGTACCATAAATGGCTGACGCGCCATCTTTAAGTACTTCAACACGCTGAATCATTGATACTGGAATGGTGTTCAAGTCAACAGTTGACGCAGCACCAGTACCTGAAGCGATCATACGACGACCGTTAACCAGTACCAGAGTACGGTTAGAGCCCAGACCACGAAGGTTAATACGCGCGTTACCGCCAGAACCGTTGTTGATTGCGGCGTTGGTCATGGCACCACCGGCAGACGTCATGTTACGTAGAACGTCATCGATAGAGGTTGCACCTGAAGACAGAATTGAAGATGCGTCGATTACGGTAACTGGGCTAGCAGTTTCCATATCGGTACGCTTAATACGTGAACCCGTAACCTCGATACGTTCAACTTTATCAGCACCCTCATCGGCAGCTGATGCTAACGGCGCGGTAAAGGCTGCCATTGCTGCGCCACTGACAAGCGCAAAACGTACCGAATTAGCCAATAAGCTATTCTTATACATGTTGTTTCTCCCTGGATCGTACTTCTTTATTTATTATATAAATGTGCACTAACGGTTAACAAAGTTAATTAACGCAACACACGGCACCACAAATAGAACCACAAGAGAAACATTTAATCAACAAATAAGCTTATTTGTTGTAATCTTCAAACTTAAGTGCTCAGATTTACAGCACAAGACGGTGGAAGTAACTACTTATCCCTACTCAATATTTAACCACTTCGCTCTGTGACTCTTCGTCAATTTTTATGCTGTAACGGTTTGTTACCGAAATCCATTCGAGCCTTCCAAAATGACAACTTTGACTCTCCCGCTCATAAAGCATAAATTTTAGTCACTCGCACGAGTCTGGATGACTAGATACAATTTGTGCAGATTTCGGCTTTAAAAAATTAATATCCCTCCTTTCCAAACTAATCATCTAACAAAAAACGGCCCCGAAGGGCCGCTTTTATATTTGCCATCAGCCTAAGCTTGTGGCTATTCAAACATCATTAGAATGACTGTTCAATCTTGAAGAATACTGTACGACCTAGTACGTCGTATAGTCCAGTATTCACATCACGCCAGCCCACTGTACCTTCGTACCAAGATGGTGCTTCTTCGTCGAACAGGTTGTTTACACCGAGTGTAAGTTTACCGTTCCAAGCGTGGTTATAAGAGAACTGCACGTTATGCTTGAAGTAAGAAGGGATATCGGCCAGATAGTCAGTACCGTACTCTTCGTTACCTGAGTCTTGTGCACCAATATAGTAAGTGGTCCACGCTGCAGTCATGTCACCATTGGTCCATGACAGGTTCACGTTACCACGGTATTCAGGATAGTCCTGAAGACCTGCATATTGGAATGGCTCTTCGCCCTTGGCTGAAGTTTGAGAGAAGTCTTTAACATAACCCATCTCACCTTTAACCGAGAAATCACCCACTTCAGTTTCAAGAATGTATGAAGCTTTGAAGTCGAAACCAGAAGTTTCTAGGCTAGCCATGTTACGGTCGAAGCTGTACGCCACGTCAATCTTACCGTTTGCATCACGAACGATAGCGTCTGAACCGCCATTATCGATCTCATCTTTCAGCAAACGAGTTAAGCTTGTTGAAGCGATCTGGTTATCCAGAGTCAGATCATAATAAGACAGTTCGAATGCTAGGCTGTCAGTAGCATTCCAAACAACACCTGTTGTGAATGACTCACCTTCTTCAGGCTTAAGGTCTGGGTTACCACCGAACCAAGTCTTGTGCTGTGAACCGCCAGTAGCACAGTAAACTGGGTCAGAAGCCGCATTGTTACCTTGGTCACACCACAGGTTATCATCTGCAGTCTCGAAGCTTAGCGCCTGGCTAGAGAACATTTCACCCATGTTTGGAGCACGGAAAGATTCACCCCAGCTAGCACGTAGCAGTAATGAATCAACTGGACGCCAAGTTACACCCAATTGAGGTGATACGTTGTCGAATGAACCGCTTACTACGTTGGCACCAACATCACCTTCTTGGTCGTAGTTGTCGTAACGAGCCGCAGCCTTAACATCAACATTGAAAGGCAGTGTCGCCTGAATTTCTACATAGGCAGAAGTACGATCACGAGTTGCGTTTACATCGTCACCACCTGAACCACCTGATACACGACCTGAAGCTGATTGTGGGTCACTCTTCTGAGTAAACTCTACAGTTTCAAATTCGGCACCAAACACACCAGACAGTGAGAACTCACCATCGTCGATGAAGGTAGTAGAAATCAGACCATCGATTTGCGAGCTGATAAACTGAGCCTGATAAATACCTGTGTGAGCCGCTTGACCGTAGAAATCTACCATCATGGCATCCCAATCCGCATAGCTCATGCCAGTTGTGTTAAAGATGTCATATTGCTCGCTATCAATTAGCGTTTGAATGATATCGTCATTGATCAGATTCTGGTTGAAGGCATTGGTGGTTGAACGGCTATGTTGACCGTTAATTTCCCAATCGATGCCGTTACCAGCTTCAATGTAACCAACCAGACCACCGAAGAAATCGATTGAGTTGATTTCAGTGCGAGTATCACGCTCACCGATGGCAGCAGAACGCATAGAAAGGTCTAAATCTTCACCTACTGGGTTGTACGCATTTGACGCAGACATTGAAGGCTTGTTAGTTGATACTGGCGTACCAGCATAACGGCTATCTGTCTCAGATAGAGAAGCACTTGCGCGGCCACGGAATCTCAGGTTTTCAGACAGCTCATAGTTGAAGTTAGACAGAACAGAGTTCTGAACAACATCACCAAACAGCTTAGTCACTTCACCATAGCTGTATAGACAACGTCCACCGTTTGCACCGTCAGACAGGTCATAGGTATTTGGCGCTTCTGCACACATGGCGCTGTTAGTCACCCAACCGCTCGCACCTTTACCATTTGGTACGCTGCTGTAGCTTGAATAATCGAAATAAGTTGGATCATCAAACTTCCAGATATCTTTATCCATAACTTTCTGAGAGTTGTAGTACTCATAAGTCAGGGTAATGTTACCTTTATCGCTGGTGTAACCGCTTGTTACAGTGAAGCGGTTTACGTCACCACCTTCAACGCTAGGTAGTTCAGAATCATAGGTAAAGTTCAGACCTTCAAAGTCTTTCTTAGTGATGATGTTGATTACACCGGCAACCGCATCAGAACCATATACCGCTGAAGCACCTTCACGAAGGATCTCGATGCGTTCAACGATTGCCATAGGGATACGAGAAGTATCGGCAGAAGCACCTGAACTTGAACTAGTACCCGGCATACGACGGCCATCAAGCAGCACTAGAGTGTACTTAGCGTCTAGACCACGCATTTGTACGTTACTTGTCGCAGCACCGCCTGAACCATAACCAGACATACCGCGCCATGAACCGAAGCTGTTTACAGAAGAGTTATTCAATACGTCTGCAACAGTCGCTTCACCAGTTAATTTAATATCTTCCGCAGTAAGTACTGTTACTGGAGAAGCAGTTTCCATATCAACTTGCTTAATACGTGAACCGGTAACTTCAATACGCTCAACTTTCTCTGGCGCTTCATCCGCAGCAAAAGCTACTGGCGCAGTTAGTGCAACAACGCCGCCAACCAGTGCCAAACGCACTGAATTAGCTAATAAGCTGTTCTTATACATGTTGTATCTCCCTGGACTTTATTTTTTATTTTTTTGTGAAAGTAAACACAAATAAACATCAATAGTTACATTTGCGCACATTCGCCAACAAATAGAACCACATGAGAAACATTTAATCAACAACTACTCCGCTATTTTCACAGAAACGACTAGTGATCGCTCAATTTGTAGACACCCGTCACATTACCGCTGATTTCTGCTAGCTCCAACAGGGTTGAAATTTCTGAATAGACGTTGCTTTACGCATGGCGAAAAGAGAAGAAGGAAAAGTTTTATTTACTTTAAAAACAATACCATATGAAGCAATACGCATGATCGCATAAGGCTAAATTAGCCACAGGATTAATTAGGCATTAATCAAATAGAAGAACACAAGAATGTTAATAATATGTCATTAACCTTGTGATGCAGGAATATAAAGAAAAACTCAGATATGGGCAAAAGTTGCAATAGCACGTAAAGAATTGATTACAAATTCACCAGACATTAGAAATTAAATCTCAATCGCGCATTAAGACCAACGCACAGTCGATATGGCTAATAAATAGACACCCAGTAACCCACAAAACGAGATAAGAACCCGGATAGGGAGCATATAGGTACATATTTTATCTTGAGAGCGAAGCCCACAAATAACACTACTCGGTGGGCAAAATAGCTGAGCTCACGCTTTTCTACACGATTAGTAATTTAGGTAAGCTATTTTTAACAGACAATAAAAAAGCGCCTATTAGGCGCTTTTCATTGAATTGTTTAGACTTTCACTCGTAATGACAAGGCGTATTACAGAGTGTAACGAATACCTATGGCTATACCGTCTTCTTCAAATTTAGCTTGGGCTTCAGCATCGGCACCTTCAAACTTACTGAAGTCTTTACGGCCTTCAACATAAAGCACTGTGTTGGCATCCCACACATAGTGCAGACCAACAACCACGAACTGACGCTTGAACGATGAGTTAGGGTCAACGTTGTTAGGCTGGATCACATAGTCCTTACCCGCGTCTAAGATGTTGTAAGAAACAAAGGGACGGAAACCGTTATCAAACTTGTAAGAGAACAGTGTTTCGACACCGTATGAATCCTTGATCAGACGACCCAGGTTATCTGTATCATGGTTCTCGTTCTTGTTGAAGTTAGCCGCGCCGTAGAAACCATCGGCATCCCAGTTACCCCATGTCACACCCATACCGTAGATCACGTCGATTGCGGTGATCTGCTCTGAGGTCTTTCTGAAGGTGACATCAAACTCACCACGGTTGATACCGGCAGAGACAGAAAGCTTGTCGTTAACCTGATAGGTCGCAGACGCGCCATAGGTGTAGTTGTACTTAACTTCTTCTGAATCTAAGACAGGATCTTGGCTGTCCCAACGCTCTTTACAGTCGGTAGACAGGTTAGGATCATATTCACAGGTATAGAACTTATCGTTCTTTAGCTGCGCCTGAACCGCAAAGCTCAGATCGCCTACGCTGTTACGGTACTGAACGATCTTGTCACCACGACCCACACCGTTTACCGCACCATCTGCCTTGTTATAGGTGTAAACACCGGCAGCGTTACCGTCCCATACGAAACCGTAGTTAGTGTTGTAAACCACATCATACCAAGCACCCCACTGCTTACCTATGGTCAAACTACCATAGAGATCATGGGCGATACCGACATAACCGAGACGATTGTTAAGAAAGTCACCGCTCTTAGATTCGAAGTTACTCTCACTGCTGTAAACGATTTCGCTGTTACCGAATGGGTTAACACCCCACTCCAGCTTAGTGAACGCCTTCCAGCCGTCGCTCATCTCGCGGGTGAAACCAAAATTGATCCGTGACGCACCGTTAACCACTTCAGTTGAACCTTGAGTGTTAATAACACGGGCATCAATAAAACCACCAATTTCTACCGCATTTTTATCGTCTTTATAGATTTCGATAGCGGATGCAGCGGGGACAAAAATGACAGCCGCTAACGCTGTTGCTATTACACTCTTCTTCATCTGTTAGTCTAACCTTTTGTTATGTTCAGTTTGCTTTATCTTATTGTGCGACATTCCGTTGTTTTATTTCGTTCCAATTTCAGCTAAAGACTAGCAAAAGATTAGCATTCCCTCAAAGACGAATATCACAATAACGGCGCTATTTTTCACCAAGTTAACTAAAGAATTCCAGAAAACTCAGACTTTACACCAAACGTTAACAACTCATCACTATCTCAACAACCAGAAAACAACTAAATTAACGACATTTGCTTGGCCACAAGATTATTGAAACTAGTGTTTAAAATTGAAAGTATGGGATCAGAAATGGGTGCGATCTGTTTATCCAGATAGTACTGATAATCGATCTTTCCGAGTAGATGCTGCACAGGTTCGGCGCCATTTTGCGTCATCAGGTAGCTTATCTTTTCGCCACGCTTACCATGACTGTCATCGCCACTTCGCTGGCACCAGAGGGTCGCCGCCTTCACATGGGGTGATGATTTGGCGGTATAGTCTTCGATGTTGCGCCTAAGGCGTTTAGAGAAGATCAGCTTGTCGTCCAGCTCTCCCTGCTGCAGCGCATCCACAATTTGTTTTAAATAGCCGAGCACATCCTGCTTGGCAAACAGTCGATAATAGAGTTCTGCCTGCACCTCCCTCGCCAAGGGGCTCCAGTCACTCCTCACCTGCTCCATCCCCTTGAACACCAGCTTGAGGCTTTGGTCTTCCTGACGATAGGCGCCCACATAACGCTTCTTGGAGCCTTCGGTAGAGCCACGCAGTGTCGGCATGAAGAACTGCTCGAAATGTCGCTCATATTCAAGCTCGAGGTAACAATCTAACTGAAACTCCTGCTTGAGCTTGAGTCGCCATTTCTCGTTGATCGATGCGACCAGCTCCCTGGCAAAGGCATCGATATCACCGACGCACTCGGGCGAGGAGATATGCACGAAGGTAGAGTCGGTATCGCCATAGATAACGGTCAAGCCCAGCGCCTCAATCCATTGCTTGGTCTGCTTCATGATCTCATGACCCCTAAGGGTAATTGAGCTTGCCAGGCGCGCATCGTGAAACACACAGCCGCGAGACCCCAGCACGCCGTACAGGGAGTTCATGATGATCTTTATCGCCTGCGACAGGGGGGCGTTGGCTTCGCGCTTGGCTTCTTCTCGCTTAGCCGACAGGCTGGCGATAAGCTCGGGCAGAATAGGAGAATTGCGGCTAAACTGGGCGCCCAAAAAGCCTGGCACAGTATCATTGCCTTCACTTGCTCCCCTTACCCCAGCGTTAGCCCCTTCTTTTAATCCTTCCACCAGCCCCTTGGGGTCAATTAGAAACGTCCTGATGATCGAGGGGTATAGGCTCTTAAAATCGAGCACCAATATATGTTGATAGAGCCCGGGTTTAGAGTCCATCACATAGCCGCCTGGGCTCTCTATGCCATCGCTGACCGGCACGCTGGGGGCGACATAGCCGGCGCGGTGCAGATGGGGCAGATAAAGATTATTAAACGCCGCCACTGAGGCGCCGACCCGGCCAAGCTCTAAGCCGGTTAGACGCGAGCGCTCCATCACAAAGGCCAGCAGATCGGTTTTGGCAAAGATCTCCCACACCAGGCGGCAATCGGTAATATTGTAGTGGGCCAGCGCCGCCTTGTCCTCACGAAACAGGGTCGCTATCTCCTCGGCGCGGTGACTGACGTTATGAATCGCCTTCCCCTCACCGAGTAACTCTCTGGCGACAGATTCCAGACTAAAACTGTCAAACTGATAGAAGGCCGCCTTGAGCCAGTCGATGCCATCGAGCACCACACGGCCAGGCAAGATTAAGGTCTCCGGTCGATATTTGTTATCGACCCGCCAAGAAAGCTGAGTGCCTAGCCTGCCAAGCGTCAGCGGAATATTGAGCGCCTTGGCCCTGCGATACAGGAGCGCCAGGTCGAAGGTCACTACCGCCCAACCTATAATGATGTCGGGATCATGCAGCTTAAACCAGGCGAGCAGCGCCTTAATCAGCGCAGCCTCATTGGGCACAAGCTCTAGATACTCAGGCGGCGACTCACACGCCTCCCCCACCATGATCACCTGCTGATAGGGCTCGCCGCTGGCCGATTGGCCGTACAGCCCGACGCTAAAAAGCTCACCATCCATGGCGCATTCGAAATCCAGCGAGACCACAGCCAGCTTAACTTCTCGATTAACATCGAGCTCACAGCGTCTTGCCCGCTCGGCGATGAGCGTGGGCGTGTCTTGTGCCTGGCTTTGCCAGCGGCCGATAAACTCCACGTCTAAGGCGATGTAACGCTCGATAAGATAACGCTGCTCGGCCCTCAGCTCAGACTCGTAAAGAGAGATCCCCTTATCGGTGGCGATACGGCTTAGATGACGAAAACTTTGATTATTAGCGAAATAGAGGGCGCTGACCGGCTCATCGTCGAAGGTGGTCAGGTTAAGCGCTTCGCTGCGTACCCCACTCTCATGGTTGCCGCCGAGCAGGTTCAATTCATCCTGAGTGCGACAAAAACAGATGCGCTCGCCATTGGGCACTATGACCCGAGCTGGCCCTTCGGCCGTACTAAGGTAATAGTGTAATTCGCTGCCTTGGTGGTGACGGGTTAAGATCCGCCCTTTTACGCTCACCAGCGGGGTGTTTAAATCATGCAAGCCTGGCTATTATCCAATTAATTTCAACACATTAGGTGACACGACAACAAATAAGTCGTGAATTCCTTACTTCTACTCTTCTTAGGCTATGTAATCACTGTTATTATGTACAGCATTATTTGCCAGCACTAAGCCTTCATGTTATCTGCCGACGTTAAAACCCAGATCCGAACGATTTACAAAGAGATTGCCGCCGCCCTGCCTAACTTTAGATCGCGTCGGGAACAAAATTATATCGTCGCCGAGATCTCCAAGACACTCGCCGGTGAATATGACAAGCATAGACGCATCATAGTGGTCGAGGCGGGCACAGGCATAGGTAAGTCGCTGGCTTATATCTTAGGTTCGATTCCACTGGCGTTGGCGAGCAAGAAGAAGGTCTGTATCGCCACCGCCACGGTAGCCCTGCAGGAGCAGCTGCTCAACAAGGACCTTCCCTTCTTCTCCAAGCAATCAGGGCTTAATTTCACCTTCGGCCTGGTAAAGGGGCGTCAGCGCTATGTCTGTCTCTCTAAGCTTGAGATGCTGATCGGCGGCGATGACGGCACTCAGATGGCCATGTGGCAGACAAAACCTGATCATAGCCAGGTCGAGCTCTTACAAGGCCTGCTGAAAGACTTTCACGAAGGACGCTGGAACGGCGAGCGAGACACACTGTCTCAGCAGCTGCCCGATCACCTGTGGCAGCAGATCGCCTGCGATAAACACAGCTGCCACAGACAGCTCGCCAGCCACAGACACTGCCCCTTTCATAAGGCCCGTGAAGACGTGGACACCTGGGATGTGCTAATTGCCAACCATAGCCTGCTGTTTGCCGATCTCGAACTGGGCGGCGGGGTGATTCTGCCAGATCCGGAAGAGCTCTATTATGTGATTGACGAGGCCCATCACCTGCCGATAGTGGCCAGAGACTTCTCCAGCGCCCAGGCAACCCTCAGGGGCGCCATCGACTGGCTTGAAAAGGTCGGTAAGACCAGCGCCAAGCTGCAGAACCAGCTCAAGAGCAACAACATCATAGCCCCAGCCCAGGCCATGCTAGATCACATCAACGATCTCACCAGCCTACTCACCAGCGTCGCCCAATATTGCGACGGCCAGGCGGCCAAATTTGATAACCCGGAGCGGCGCATCCGCTTCGAACACGGCAAGCTGCCGGCGGCCTTGACCATGCTGGCGGAAAACCTGGCCACGGCATCGAGCAGCGCGCTCAAGCAATTCAACAAGATGCTGGTGCTGCTCAACGAGGCGATTAAGGATGGCGAGCTACCTAAGCATCAATCTGAGCAGCTACTGAGTGAAACGGGCTTCATGTTACAGCGCCTGGAGAATCTGCAGAAGCTGTGGAAGATGATGGCCAAGGAAGACAGCGCCAAAGGCGCGCCCATGGCCCGCTGGGTCGAGCATCTGGTGGGCAAACAGAGCGACTATCTGTTTAACGTCTCGCCGATCGAGGTGGGATATATGCTCGAAACCCTGCTGTGGGAGAAGGCCGCCGGCGTGGTGCTCTGTAGCGCGACACTGAGGGCACTGAATAACTTCAACCACTTTACCCATCAGGTAGGACTCTCCATCAACGATGGCAGTCGCTATCTGGCCATGGACAGTCCGTTTGATTTCCAGCAGAACGCCACCCTGTATCTGCCCAAGATGCGCACCGAACCCACGGACGATCGCTATACCGACGAGCTGGCGGAACAGATCCTCACGCTAATCGATGGTGAGATGGCAACCCTAGTGCTGTTTGCCTCCTACTGGCAGATGGAGAAGGTGGCCGATCTGGTCAGAAGCAAGATTAAGTCGCCGCTGCTTATCCAAGGGGAAGCCTCCCGTCAGCAGCTGCTGCAAGATCATAAGCAGCGCTGCGATAACGGCGAAGTCAGCATCATCTTCGGTACCGGCAGTTTTTCTGAGGGTCTCGACCTTCCCGGCGACTATCTGACGAACCTGATCATCACAAAACTGCCCTTTGCCGTGCCCACCTCACCGGTGGAACAGGCACACGCGGAATACATTAAGGCAAAGGGAGGAAATCCCTTCTTACAGCTGACGATCCCAGATGCTTCGCGTAAACTGATCCAAAGTTGTGGTAGATTACTGCGTAAAGAAGAGGATTATGGCAGAATCACCATATTGGATCGCCGTTTAGTGACCAAACGCTACGGCAAATCCCTACTGGATGCCCTGCCTCCCTTTCGTCAAGTCATTGAATAGAAAGCAATCTAATAGAAAGCAACCGAATAGGATAACCATTGGATCTATTACTCGACCCAGGTAGCTGGGCGATTCTGGCTGCGACCGGCTTTATCGCAGGTTTTATCGATGCCGTCGCCGGTGGCGGTGGCCTGCTGTCGATCCCGGCCCTGCTCACCATAGGCATTCCACCCCATACGGCACTGGGCACTAACAAGTTGGCGGCCAGCTTCGGCTCCTCCATGGCGGCCTTCACCTACTATCGCAAGCAGTTTTTCACCCCCAGATTTTGGTATCACGCCTCCATTGCCACCTTTATCGGCGCTGTCATAGGCACCTTTGTGGTCTACCTCATCGACAATCAATGGCTCGAGAAGTGGCTACCGCTGTTTATCATCGCCGTGGCACTTTATACGCTACTAAAACCCAATGCCATGGGCTGCCCCACCTATGAGCCGCCGGTAAAGCCGCCCTCTAAATTTAAGCAGTGGCGCCAAGGGTTACCGCTTGGCTTCTACGACGGATTTGCCGGCCCAGCGACCGGTGCCTTCTGGACCATCAGCAGCGTGTCTCAATATAAGCTGCCTGTACTCAATAGCTGTGGCCTTGCCAGAGCCATGACGCTGATCAGCAACCTCACCTCACTGAGTGTGTTTCTGGCATTAGGCCAGGTAAACCTCATGGTCGGACTGTCGATGGGGCTGTGGATGATGCTTGGCTCATTCATCGGCGCCCGCACCGCCATCAAATTTGGCGTGCCTTTTATTCGCCCCCTGTTTATTAGCATAGTGATACTCATCGCCATTAATCTGGCCTGGGGAGCCTGGGCATGAAGACAAATGAACTTATCCACCGCCTGCGAGTCCAACTGAAACAGTTAGAGCAAGAGGTGCTGCAACACGACAGCCAATTGCCTAAGGGCGAGCGTAAGCTGCTGCAAGATACAGAGCGATTTAACGACAATCTGTTTAATCAGGCAGGTGCTCAGCTTGGCCCCTGCATAGATCAGCTCAGTAAGAAGATTGCTCAGCTGGAGAAGCTGCTCCAAGGCAATATTTCGGCGACGACCATCGCGCTGGCCTGCGAAGGTATTCAGGACAGGTTTACCGCCCTGAGGCGCGCATTGAATACCACGGCGCTTGGGGTAAAGTCGGCCGAGCAGCAGAAGGCGTCTCGCATCGCTTATGCGCGCAAGCGGCGACAGAAGAGCCATGCTCAGAGCGGATTTAGTTGGATCGCGGCCGGCGTGATGAATAACAGCCACCAGCTCTATGAAGAATTGAACAAACATATGAACTGGGTTCACACCTTTGAACAAAAAATTGCGCATTTGCAATCTAAGCTTGAAAACTGTCATAGTGCTGACAAAATTGCACTGCAAAATGAAATACTTTTGATCCATCGCCGCTTGGGCAAGTGCCGACAAGCTATCAGCTATATAGAAGATCGTATTCAGGCGTTCGAACGCCCATACAAGCATCAGAATCGTTAAGGAGCAACAATGAAATCAATCAAGCCAATCACCGCTTTAATCGCTCTGCTTGGTGCCTCATCGGCAATGGCTGCCAACCTCTCCATCCCCATGGCATTCGAATACCTTGCCCTAGACGGCAAGAAGGTAGAAGGCAGCCTGTTTAATCACAAATCTGATCTTGAGCTAAGCCAAGGCACGCACAAAATCGCTATCCGTTACCATGACATGGTGCAAGACGACTTTAGCGACAGCGAAAGCTTTGTAAAATCATCTCCCTTCATCGTGACCCTGGCGGTTGACGGCGACTATGATTACCGCCTGCAGCCGGCCGAAGGCGAGATCATCAAGAAGCCCAAGTCATTCGCCAAATCACCAGCGGTAGTGATCAGCCGTGTCGATGGCGGTGCGGTCAACTACAAGGTGACTCACACCGAGCTCACTGAAGACAGCTTCGTCAGCAAGCTGTTTAACGGCAACTCGGGTCAGGATATCGAAACCGCAGCCGCAGCCGCGACAGGTACAGCCGTCGCCGCCCATGCTGCTGCACCAGTGCAACCAGCTGGCACTGTCGAAGCCGTTACCCTACCCGCTACGCTACCGGCCAATCCAAGTGCAAGCGATGCCGATCATGCTCAGCAGATGTTGCAATACTGGTGGCTACATGCCGACGACAAGACACGTAAAGAGTTTATGAGCTGGGCTATCAAACAGCTGTAACTTTTAGATGGTTCCACTCGTCTATCACGCCAGCTATTCACAGCTGGCGTTACCCCACCACCACAGATTTCCCATTACTAAATACCAGGCGCTCTACCAATACCTGCTGGATAGACAGATAGTCGACCCGGCGGCATTTCACTCCCCAGAGGCGGTCAGCCTTGAGTGGCTGAAATCGATCCATTGTCCCGACTACGTCATGCAGTTTATCGAGCAGCGTCTGCCCGACAAGGCGGTGCGCCGACTGGGATTTCCCCTTAGCGAGCGCTTGACTCAGCGGACACTCTACTCTGTCGGCGGTAGCCATCTTGCCTGCGAGCTGGCGGTAAAACACGGCATAGCCCTGCAACTGAGCGGCGGTTATCATCATGCCCACTATCAGTTTGGCAGCGGCTACTGCGTATTTAACGACCTGATCTCTGCCGCCCTGCATGCCCAGAGCCTGGAGGGGATAGAGACAGTGCTCATCTTCGACTGCGACGTGCATCAGGGCGATGGTACAGCCGCCATGGGCCAGGCCTATGACAACCTCTACACCTGCTCCATTCACTGCCAGGAAAACTTCCCCGCCCGCAAACAGACCTCAGATCTCGATCTGGAGTTGAGCCGCGGTGTCGGTAATGAGGAATATCTCGAGGCTGTCGCTCAAACCTTAGCGCTCGCTATTCGCCTCTATAAGCCGGATCTGATTATCTATGATGCCGGAGTCGATGTGCATCAGGAAGACAGGCTAGGCCACCTCAATATTACCACTGAAGGGATCTACCAAAGGGACAGGCTGGTGCTGGACAACGCCAAGGCGGCCGGCATTCCCATCGCCTGCGTCGTCGGCGGAGGTTACAGCAAGGAGATAGAGATGCTCGCCGAACGCCACGCGCAAGTTTTTATTGCCGCTCATGCCATATGGTAGCAAACTAGATTATGCTTAGTTAAACCACAACGGAGCCTGAGGGAGAGACCTATGCAACTGGAAATTCGCAATTATTACGAAGTACTGTTGATGGAGTTACTGTCTGATGAAGGATTATTTGACGAGCTACCCGAAGACTATCTAGCCGATCTCTGCTGCGTGACCCTAAACCAACTGCCAGTGCGCTATATACGTCACCTGGTGGATACCTATTTTTTCGAAGACTACAACGAACTCAAACAGATGAAAGAAGAGATCCAGACCGCACTGGAAAAATCGCGCGCCTTCTTAAAGTCAAAACTACCGGAAGAGCAGACTTAGGCGGATTAGCCCAGGGGAAATATCAGACAGTCTTCGTGGGTTGCCGTCATATGTACATGCTGCAGCTTCCAATCTGTCTCTGGTGGCGAGTGACTTTCTGATTTCCCGCTTGCCTAAAGTACCTTGCTGAGACTCAGGCACGACAATTCTTGCATACCAAATGTCTGATGTCCTTGCGTGGACGAGATCGAAACAGATAAGGAGGATTTTTAGATAGACTATTTATCATCAAGTGTACCACCAAGTGTATCACCTGAGGTATTTCTGAGTTAACTCGTTGATAATAGTTGGGATTGGAGGTTCCCCTAGAGCCAACACCCCGGCACATGAGTCGCCTGCTGCGGTTGCTCCCTTCCGGGCCTGGCCGAGTTCACAAGTTATCATTGCGGGGGGACCCTAGGGTCACCACAGATTCTTAAGCAATTAAATCCCTAAGACGGCGTGCATTATCTACTATGGCAGCCCGGCAATCAAGTCAATAACCAAGAGTAATCGCCAGAATAGGCCTAACTGCCCATTCTATAAACAAAAGCCCGCGAGTGCGGGCCAAATTCCATCGACGTTCATGGTGTCTACAGGGCCAATATCGCCTTGTTCTGTTCGATCACCTTAGGGCCGATACCCTTTACCTGAGTTAATTCTTCAATGCTGTTGAATTTACCGTGAGCATCTCGGTACTCGACTATGGCCAACGCCTTAGCTTCACCAATCCCCTTGAGCTGAGTCAGCTCCTGGGCGCTTGCGGTATTGATATTAACCTGGCTTAGGCTCGCCTGGGCCGTGTCGGCAGGTATCGAAACCTGTTCGGCAGCCAGCGCGGGAAAGAGGGAAAATGACGCTACGACGAACGCAGCTAAAAGTAGGTTCTTCATTGGGGCTCTCCTTAAATATCCTTATGCTGTTCATGGCCAACAATCCATTTTCCTCGGCCACCTCGAAAACATAGAACAGCTTCAAAAATTTCGCCAATTCGTGACCGGCAAACATACCGCGCCGACCACCGCGAGAGATGGATCACAAAATAAATTATATTAATTTATTTCAGTCTGTTATTAATTAGCGCCCCGTTACCCAGCCGCCGTAAAAAAAATTGATCGTCAGACGTCACCGCTGCGTGACTTGCGCCACAAACCACTGCGATAGAGCGATCCAAATCACATGTAAAAAAGTATGAAATGTAGTTTTGCCACAGAAAAAATTTAGTTGCGCCCCGCAACCGCTAGGCTAGTGTAGAGCGCCAAAATAATAATTAAGGAACCCCTATGTCCCTCGACACCACACAAGAGGCGATCGCCGCACCGCCAAAGCAGGCAGCCCAAACCAACTTGCCGATTCTGTTTGGCGATATAGTGCTGTTTGCCTTGCTCTATAACTTTCTGCCTTTCGAGCCAGGGGTGAATACCGGCATCGCTATTCTCGTCTTCGCCGCCGTACTCTGGCTGACCGAAGCAATTCACATCAGCGTCACCGCCATACTGATCCCTATCATGGGCGTCTTGCTGGGGGTTTTTGAAACCAAGGCGGCCATGAGCAACTTCGCCAATCCTATCATCTATCTCTTCTTCGGTGGCTTCGTGCTGGCCGCGGCCCTCAACCATCAGGGCATTGATAGACGCATCGCCCAAAAGGTATTGACCGCCTCCAAGGGCAAACTCAGTATCGCCTGCATGCTGCTGTTTGGGATCACAGCGCTACTCTCCATGTGGATCAGCAACACGGCCACGGCGGCCATGATGCTGCCTCTGGCCCTTGGGATCCTCAGGCAACTGGATTTCAAAGAGCACAGAAGCACCTATCTCTTCATGCTGCTGGGCATCGCCTACTCGGCCAACATTGGCGGCATAGGCACCCTTGTGGGCAGCCCGCCGAACGCGATCGCCGCCGCCCAGGTCGGCCTGAGTTTCGCAGACTGGCTAGAGTTTGGTCTGCTTACCGTG
Organism: Shewanella alkalitolerans; assembly: GCF_019457575.1. NCBI lineage: Bacteria > Pseudomonadati > Pseudomonadota > Gammaproteobacteria > Alteromonadales > Shewanellaceae > Shewanella > Shewanella alkalitolerans. Next base: position 2,908,530 of record NZ_CP080422.1, read on the forward strand.
GCCCTCATGTTGCCTAGCATGTTGATTGCTCTCTATATCTACCTAAAACCCAACCTCAATGTGGTGTGTGAGATCCCAAAGAGCAACGAACAACTCGCACTGCAGGGTAAACTCACCTTACTTATCTTCCTTACCACTGTGTGCTGCTGGATCTTCAGCAAGCCTATCTCCACCGCACTGGGGGGAATCAAACAGTTCGATACCATAGTGGCACTGGGCTCAGTCGTCATGCTCGCTGGGCTTGGCCTGGTCGACTGGAAGAAGATTGAGAAAACCACAGACTGGGGCGTGCTGATCCTCTTCGGTGGCGGCCTCACGCTCAGTGCCATCCTCAAAACCACGGGCACCAGCGTCTTCCTGGCCCACTGGGTCACCGACATCTTCGGCAATACCCATATGGCCCTGTTTACCTTTGCGGTGATCTTCTTCGTGGTGATGCTTACCGAATTTGCCAGTAACACCGCCAGCGCCGCGCTATTGGTGCCGGTGTTTGCCGCCATCGCCGAGGCGCTAGGCCTGTCACCTGTGATGCTCTCTGTGCTCATAGGTATCGCCGCGTCCTGTGCCTTCATGTTACCTGTGGCCACACCGCCTAACGCCATCGTTTACGGCTCTGGCTTTATCAAGCAGTCGGAGATGATGCGCGCCGGGGTGATCATCAACTTCATCAGTATGTTGGCGCTCTATGTGATCGCCCATCTGTTTTGGACCATCTAAAAACACAAAAGCCTGCAACTGCAGGCTTTTTTATTCTTCTATCTAAGGACTCACATAAGACTCTAGGCTTTAACTCCCAAATTAGTCGTCAAATTAGCTGTCGATCTAAGCCTCGAAGGCTTGGGCCAGATCGGCAATGATATCCTCGCTATCTTCAAGGCCCAGGGAGATCCTCAGTAGGGTATCGCCTATGCCGGCATCCATTCGCGCCTCTGGCGAATAGGGGGAATGCGTCATCGAGGCAGGATGCTGGATCAAAGACTCGGCGTCACCTAGGCTGACCGCAATCTTAAACAGCTTAAGCCTATTAGCGAACGCCTTGGCAGTGTCGAAACTTCCTTTAAGTTCGAAGGCCACCACACCGCCGGCCCTGCGCATCTGCTTGCCCAGCAAGGCATGCCCAGAATGTCCCTTGAGGCCAGGATAATAGACTCTGGCCACCTTAGGATGTTGCTCGAGATAGTCGGCGACCCGCTCAGCGTTATCGCAGTGGCGCGCCAGTCGCACATCTAAGGTCTTGAGCCCTCTTAGGATCAACCAGGCATCGTGGGGCGAGATCACCCCGCCGATATCCTTAAGCACCTCGAGTTTCACCTTAGTGATCATCTCCTCAGTCCCGCAGACAATACCGGCTATCACGTCACCATGACCGTTGAGATACTTAGTCGCGCTGTGGATCACCATGTCGATCCCCATGCACAGCGGGCGCTGCAACAGCGGGGTCATGAAGGTATTATCGACGATACTCACCAGCTGATGTTCTTTGGCCAGCGCCGCGATAGCCTCAAGATCATAGACATCCAGATGTGGATTAACAGGCGTCTCGCAAAACAGCGCCTTAGTGTTGGGGCGAATGGCCTGAGCTATGTTGGCCACCTCGCAGAAATCCACCAGGGTCACTTCTATGCCGAAGCGCTTAAACTGCTCCGTCATCAGGGCAAAGGTACAACCATAGACAGCCTTGGAAGCGACCAGGTGGTCGCCCTGGCTTAGATTGGTCAGCAAGGCCGCGGATACCGCCGCCATGCCGGATGCGGTCGCCGCAGCGGCTTCGCTGCCTTCCAGCACCGCCATCTTACGTTCTAGCTCTGCCGTGGTGGGATTGCCAAGGCGAGTGTAGATATAGCCTTGTTGTTCGCCGGCAAAGCAATCACCGCCCTGCTCGACTGTATCAAAGGTAAAGGTGGCGCTTTGCACCAAAGGGGATACCAAGGCACCATGCTGATTGGCCTCATGCCCTGCATGGATCACCTGAGTGGCAAGTTTCCATTTATCTTGCATACACTTTCTCCGTCATACTCGCTGCCTATTATTGTTGGCTTATATTTATTGGTTTAGCGTGGCAGCGATGCATTAACTTGCCCAGTTTCGGGACGCGGAGTAAACCTGTCTCGAGAAATTATCTCCTATTTGGATGTAAAATCTTTGTTACGAACAGTCGTTTTACCTAAGACGCTAATGGAGAAGTCTTTCAACTCGCCAAGCAGGGCCGTGTGTATCTTACTCAACTTAGGTCGGGAGTCTGGGGTAAACACCACGGGGCGGCACAGTCGCATGGTCTGATAGCCCAGACGCGCCGTGAGCAGCCCGCCACCCAGCCCCTGGGCCAGTCTGGCGGAGATCTTGCCTGACATCTCCAGCGAAAACAGCTGAGCTCCGATATCGGTGACAATCTCGCTGGTGCCGGCATAGATGATGTTAGTGATCACCGACCGGATAAGCTTGATGCGGCTCCAGTAACCCAGTTCTATGCCGTAGCAGCGCGCCAGCTCAGCTATCATCTTCTGATTGCGCCAGAGTATGATCGCCATATCCAGCACGGCGATAGGACTGGCCGCCAACAGGAGTGCCGATTCGCTGGCATAGCGATGCACCAGCTTCTTCGCCTTGGCATCGACCTGTGGCAGCACGCTGCTCTCGAACAGTATCAGGCGTTCGGCGTCGTTATGCTCCTCGTGCACCAGGCGATAATAACTATTGGTGTCAATATCTTCTGGTAGGTTTGAGATGAGTCTGTCGATAAACTTGTCCGCCTCGCCCCTCTGCATGCTCTGAGATAAGCGCTCACTCACCGCCTGGGCCTCTTCTACCGCGCGTAGTCTGCGCAGTTGGCGCCACTCCTTCACGCCTAGAGTGATAGCCCAAAGACTCACGATGGCGGTCACGCTACCATAGAGACCAAACAGCCAAGGGCTCTGAGCCCACGCATCCCTTAGGGTCAACCCGAGCTCCACCAGCAGAATGCTGCCAATCCCGAGCAAGGACGCCTTGGCAAGCCATGACCATGAGCGTCGACGCGCGCCAGATGGCGACCTGCTAACGATGCCGTCAAGCTCAGGTACCAGTGCCTGGAGCGCCGCTTCGTCGAGCTCGCCTCTCTCGGCATCCTCGAACACCACCTGGTCATCGAAGCGCTCTGCCGCCTTGAGCTCGGTGACGCTTAACGCCTGCTTTGGCTCGAACACTTGCTTCTTTTCAATCTGCATATCGGCTTTACTCATAACGCTTTTCGGTGCCCTCTTTGCGATGCATGCTTTCTAACAGCTAGCTTTCTAACAGCTAGCTTTCTAACAGCTAGCTCTCTACACCCAAGTGCCCGATTTAACTCAGCTTGTCGCCGAGCAAAAACTGCAACAGGTGATCCAGGCGTATATGCTCAAACTGCGCCTGATGGCCAGACTCGGCCAGTTGCGGCGGGGCGAAATCGACAAACTCAAATCCTTGCTTTCGCCAGAAATCGCCACCAGGTAAGTGAGTGGGGACTTCGCCGGGGAACATAGTCACCTCTTGGTTTGAGGCAAGCTCAATCCCCTTCACCACCTCGACCGATTTCCCCTGGCTCTGCACCATGCCGTGCTGAGTCGCCTTGATGGCACTGATCGCCATCACCTCGACTTCACAGCCTTCAAACTGGGCATGTTGCTGACTGCGTTTAACCAGATGAGACAAGAGCGACAACACATTGCCCTGCTGATCCCGGGTGATGTGATCGACCTTGCTGGCGGCAAACAAGAGCTTGTCAATCCGCGGGGCAAACAAGCGTCTCAACAGATTCGATTGCCCGAAATGAAAACTCTCCATGATGGCATCGAGCGCCCCCGTCATATCATCAAACTGCGCCTTGCCGCGATTAAGCGGCGTCAGGCAGTCGACCAGCACCAGCTGGCGGTCGAACTTGGCAAAATAGTCACGATAGAAGGGCTTTACCACCTGGCTAACATAGCTGTGGTAGCGCTGCTTCAATACCTGATAGTAGGAGTGCTTTGGACTCTCTTCAGCGGCGTCCAGCTCGGCCTCGCTCAGATGTAGCAACGGAAAGAAGGCCAGGATGGGGGTATCGGCAAGCTCCCCTGGCAGCAACATGCGCCCTGGCTGAGCATGGTAGAAGCCTTGCTCCTCGACAAGATCCACCAGCAGCGCCTGATAAAGCCCAGCGATCTGCTTTAACATGAGCTCATCGGCACTCTGCGTAAGGTCCAGCTCCCGACAGGCCGCTACGAACGCCTGATAATGGGCGCTCTGGGACAACACGGCATCACGGCGCGCCTGCACCTGGCACCAGGCCTTGAAACTCAGCTTGAGCATAGGCAGATCCAGCAGCCACTCGCCGGGGTAATCCACTATGTCCAAAAAAAGCGTCGCGCTGTCGGTAAATTTCGCCCTAAGTCCTGCCGAAGGCTGATAGCGAATGGCCAGTCGCAATTCACTGATGGTACGGGTCGATTGTGGCCAGGTAGGCGTCTCGCCGCACAAGGCGCTCATGGCGCCCTCATAATCGAAACTCGCTATAGTCAGATCCGGCTGTAGCGCACGTTTCACTCCGTGTAGGCGCCCCTCACGGGAGACCTGCAGCAGCGACAACGCATTATGGCGCTGACCGACACCGGCATGCAGCAGTTGATTGACCAGTCCGGTAATGAAGGCGGTTTTGCCCGCGCCCGATAAGCCTGTCACCGCCAGACGAACATGATTGTCCGTGGTGCGTTTAACCAGTGACTTGGAGTGATGGCCGAGTTGACGAAGTGAGCGGTTAAATGAATTCATCATTTGCTTTTACTATTGGCTAAGAGCTTTATGGCTAAGAGCTTTAGGGTTAAAGGCTTCTTATCTTAATACGGCTAAGGGCGGTATACACCGCCCATTGAAAGGATTTAAAGATTGTTGATCTGCTGTTTAAGATCGAAGCTATCTGAGGTGACGTGCCTTTCAAGATGCTGCAACCTGAGTTCTAAATCGCGAAACTGGTTGTTGACGTCTCTTAAGGCTGCCTTAGCCGGCTCTCCTGCCTGCCATACCTTCTTCTTCACCTCGATCTCCTTGTGTTGTTGCTTGTTCTTTGCGCTGCCGGGTTTGATATCCAAGATCATCCAGAGTAGTACGTAGATGATAAGAATAACCCCCGATCCCCCAAGCAAAAATATCGATGCGGCGACCACTCTGACCAACCAGGTTTCGAAGTTGAAGTAGTCCGCGATCCCTGCGCATACTCCAGCTATCTTGCCTGACTCGGGGATTCGATATAAGGGTCGTCCCTTAGATTCGCTCATCTCGATTCCTCCACTGCGGGGCCTCGCTATCTAAAATCGCTTCCAATGTCTCTATGCGTTGGGCCATTTTATCAGCTTTGCCGATTAGCTCATTCAGCTGAGCATACTCTTCTTCAGTGAGTCCCTGGCTCACTTGGCGTTTGCTACGATAGTGCAGTATCAGCCAGATGGGCGCCACCACTACCATAAAGATAATAATTGGGGCTATTAATAAATCCAAATCCATAACTCACCTCAGAATTGTTGTTATTTAGTCTGTTTCTTGGCTTTCGCTGCTTTTACCTTAGCCTTCAGGGCTTCTAGCTCTGCACTAACGGCATCTTCAGCTTCCAGCGCGGCGAATTCATCGTTCAGTGTCTTTTGGTTACCCAGATCATAGGCTTCCACCTGAGATTCAAGACCTTCGACACGACGCTCATACTGCTCGAATCGGCTCATGGCATTGTCAATCTTGCTAGAGTCCAACTGACGCTTCACCTCAAGGCGAGAAGACGCAGTCTGCTTACGCATAATGATAGTCTTCTGACGTGCCTTGGCGTCGGCCAATTTCTCTTGCAGCAGGTTCACTTCCTCTTTCAGGCGTGCGATCTGCTCTTCGACAACCACTAGCTCCTGCTCTAGGGTGCTTGCCAGCTCACTGGCCTTTTGCTTTTCAAGCAGAGCGGCCTTGGCCAGATCTTCACGGTCTTTCGACAGTGCCAGTTCCGCCTTGTCCTGCCAATCCTGAACCTGCTCCTGCACCTTAGCGATACGACGAATGATCTCTTTCTTCTCTGCCAGTACCTTGGCTGAGGTAGAACGAACTTCTACTAACGTATCTTCCATCTCTTGGATGATCAGGCGAACCATTTTTTCTGGATCTTCTGCTTTATCGAGTAATGCGCTGATATTCGAGTTAATAATATCTGCAAAGCGAGAGAAAATTCCCATAATACTGTCCTCAAATTTATGTTGGTTTCGCCTAGATTAATACATTAAGTGTGCCAACTTAACTATACCGATTAAAAACAATCAGTTAAACATATTTATAACTTTTTCTTTATTTTAATTCACAGGGCACATATTATAATTTTCACCAATAATTAGCGTGAAAGACTAAAAAATAAAGTGGCCAATCAATTTCAACAAGACAACCTCATAGGTCAGTCGAACGCTCTACTGGAAGTCCTTGAGCACGTTTCAAAAATTGCACCCTTATCTAAGCCAGTCTTAATTATTGGCGAGCGCGGAACCGGTAAAGAGTTAATCGCCGAGCGCCTACATTATCTCTCCAAGCGCTGGGATCAAAGCTTTATTAAGCTAAATTGTTCATCCCTCAGTGAAAACCTATTAGAGAGCGAGCTCTTCGGTCATGATGCGGGCGCCTTCACCGGCGCCAACAAGAAGCATGAAGGGCGTTTCGAGCGCGCCGATGGTGGCACTCTGTTTTTAGACGAGCTCGCCAACACCTCAGGTTTGATTCAAGAGAAGCTGCTGCGCGTCATCGAATATGGCGAGTTCGAGCGTGTAGGGGGCAGCAAGACGGTACAGACAGATGTGCGCCTGGTGTGCGCCGCCAACGAAGATCTCCCCTCACTGGCCGAAGCCGGCGAATTTAGGGCCGACCTGCTCGACCGCCTGGCGTTTGATGTGATCACCCTGCCGCCTCTGCGTCATCGCCCGGAAGATATCATGCCCCTGGCCGAATATTTCGCCATCGGCATGGCCCGCCAGCTTAAACAGCCACAATTTGACGGCTTTAGTCGCAATGCCATCGAGCAATTACTGGATTATCACTGGCCGGGCAATATCCGTGAGTTGAAGAACGTGGTCGAGCGCGCCGTCTATCGCAATACGGATCTGGAAGAGCCGATCGACAGCATCATCATAGATCCCTTTGCTTCCCCTTATAGGCCGACCAACCGCGTCAAGACCAAGTCCCGTCAGGTACAGAGTGAGCCGATCGCTGAACAGGAGAGCCCAGCGACGCCCGCTACCGAATCAAGGAGCAAGGCTAACGGCCTAGATATCAGCTTCCCGCTGGACTTTAAAGAGCACTGCGAGCAGCAGGAGATCATGCTGCTTAAGAAGGCACTGGAATCTGGGCAATACAACCAGAAGAAGACGGCGGAGCTGCTCGGACTTAGCTACCATCAGCTGCGAGGCATCTTAAAAAAGTACAACTTACTGGATAAATAAGCGCACCTGGGGCAGATGATGTTTGCCCCTAACTCCAGACCACTGTTAAAATAAACCCCTTCATTCAAATAACTATTACATCTGCTGATGAAAGAGCTGCTCAAACGTCTCACGTTAGGTTCGGCGTTTTGTTGTATCGTGCCACTGCTGTCGGCCTGTGGACCGACGCGAGTGCCCTCGGGATTGGTCTATTGCTCTGAAGGCAACCCTGAGTCCTTCAACCCCCAGTTGGTCACCTCTGGGACCACGGTCGATGCGACCTCACAGCAGCTTTACGACGGTCTGGTGGATTACGACGCCAGAACCGGTGAGATGACCCCATCTCTCGCCACCTCCTGGCACCTCAGCGATGATGAGAAAGTTTACACCTTTGAGCTTCGCAAGGACGTGCAATTTCATCGCTCCGACATCTTTACCCCGAGTCGCAACTTTAATGCCGACGATGTGCTCTTCTCTTTCAACCGCATCATAGATACCGACAATCCCTATCACTTTGTCTCTAAAAGCGGTTATCCCTTCTTCCAGAGTATCGGCTTTGCCGAGCTTATCGACGACATAGAGAAGATAGATGACTATCATGTCGCCTTTCATCTCAAGCACAAAGATGCCTCCTTCCTCTCTAACCTGGCGACAGGCTTCGCGGTGATCCTCTCTAAAGAGTATGCCGAACAACTACAGCGCACGGGGCAGGAAGAGTTGCTGGACAAACTGGCCATAGGGACAGGGCCCTTCAGGCTGATCGATTACGTCAAAAATGACTTTATTCGTTACTACCGCAACCCCTACTATTGGCGCCTGACCCCAGAGGTCGACCAGCTGGTGTTTGATATCACGCCAAAGAGCACTACCCGCCTAGCTAAGCTTATCACCGGCGACTGTAACGTCTCGGCCCTGCCTAAGGCCGGTGAGCTGCCGGTGGTGATCGAGAAAGAAGATCTAGAGGTGGAGTCGCTCCCCGGATTTAACGTGGCCTTCTGGGCCTTTAATACCGAGCGGATCCCCTTTAACGATGTGAGGGTGCGCCGCGCACTGGCCCACGCCATAGACAAAGAGAACATCCTCAGGGCCGTGTATCAGAAGACGGCCGAAGAGGCGGTGGGTCTGCTGCCGCCACTCTCCTGGGCCTATTCGGCCAACGAGAAAATGATCGACTACAACCCGGAAAAGGCGCGCGAGCTACTCGACGAGGCTGGAGTGAAAAACCTCACTATAGATATCTGGGCCATGCCGGTCGCCCGTATCTACAACCCCAATGCCCATAAGACCGCCGAGCTTATCCAGGCGGATCTGGCCAACATTGGCGTCAAGGTCAACATAGTCAACTACGACTGGAGCGTCTTTAATCAGAAGCTGAGCCAGCATGGTTACGACTCTGTACTCATCGGCTGGAACGCCGACAACAGCGACCCCGATAACTTCTTTACCCCTATTTTGAGCTGCGCCTCGGTGGGCTCAAACAGTAACCGTTCTCGCTGGTGCGACCCCGCCTTCGACCATATCCTCAACGCGGCCAAGTCCACCACAGACAGAGAGAAGCGAGCGCGTCTCTATCAAGAGGCCGAGCAGTATGTAGCCGAGCAGGTACCTATGCTGCCCTTCGCCCACGCTACCCGTATGGTGGTAAAACAGAAATCGGTGACCGAGGCTAAGCTGACCCCCTTTGGCGGCATCTCCTTCACCAAGACCTCCGCCCAGCCTCGCCTTGCCAGCGACAACAAGGAGAGTAACTGATGGCCAGATACCTGATCCGTAGGTTAAATCTTTTCCTGGCGACCTCGCTGGTGCTTTTCCTGGTGATGTTCATCGCCACCGGTAAGTTTCCCGTCGCCCACACCTTTGCATTAACGGGCCTGCAATCGCCGACTGCCCAGGAGCTGACGCAGATAGCGCAAGATTACCAACTCGATAGCTCGCAGGCACACCAGTTTCTCGCCTACCTACAGCAGCGCCTGTCGGGCAACCTCGGCATATCGGCCACCTCACAGAACCCGGTGATCGACGAGCTCACCGCCGTGCTGCCCGCCAGTTTCGAGCTTGGGATTGTCGCAGGGCTGATCGCCCTGGTATTGGGTCTGCCGCTGGGGGTACTTGCCTCCTTGAGTAAACATAAGATCACCCAGCACACCATCATGGCGATCACCCTGACAGGTTACTCCATTCCCGTGTTCTGGCTCGGCCTGTCACTGTCGCTCTGGTTTGGGGTGCAGCTTGGCTGGCTGCCGATTTCGGGGCAGATTAATCTCTTGTATGACATACGCCCTGTCACCGGCTTTCTGCTGATCGATACCCTGCTGTCGGACTCGCAATACGCCACCTCGGCCTTTATCGACGCCCTGCTGCATATCATCTTACCTGCGGTGACCCTGGCGGTACTGCCTTTTACCGTGGTGGTGCGTATCACCCGCGCGGCGATGATATCTATCATGGAGCAGACCTACATCAAGGCCGCCGAGGCCCGCGGCCTCCATACCAGCATCATAGTGCTGCGCCACGCATTGCCGAACGCCTTTATTCCCGTGCTGAAAAACCTCGGCCTCATGCTGGGCGCCTTTGCCAGCTATGCTATGGTGGTGGAGGTGATCTTTAGCTGGCCTGGCGTGGGCGCCTGGCTGGTCTCAGGGATTTACCAACGGGATTATACTGTGATACAGGGCGGGATCCTCGCCGTCGCCTTAATCATCATCTTCTTAAGCATTCTTATCGAGGTGATCCATACGGCAATGAACCCCCTCAGCAGGAAAGAGCTCTATGCCGCAAATTAAAATTTATCAGGAAGACCATATCCCCTCGCCCCTGAGCCGGATCTGGTCCGCCTTTACCGACAACCCATTCGCCTTCGCCGGGCTCTGGGCCGTCTGCTGTCTGCTACTTCTGGCTCTATTTGGCCCGCTTATCGCCCCCTATAGCCCTGAGCATCAGGATCCCTTGGCGCTGCTACTGGCGCCCTCCTGGGAGCCCACAGGCACGGTGGAGCACTTCCTCGGCACAGACGATCTGGGCCGCGACATCTTCAGCCGCCTGCTCCATGGGGCTCACCTCACCTTCGGCATGGCGCTGGCAATCGTTATCACCGCCCTGCTGCTGGGCTTCATCATAGGTTCCATCTCGGGCATGATGAAGGGACTCAAGTCGAGTATCTTGAGCCACCTGCTGGACGCTCTGCTGTCGATCCCTTCGCTGCTGATGGCGATTCTGGTGGTGGCGGTTACAGGTCCGGGGCTTGGCAACGTCTTCTGGGCCGTAGGTATCGCGCTCACGCCGCAGTTTGTCCGCGCCATTCATCAGGCGGTGCACGAAGAATTACAGAAAGAGTATGTCACCGCCGCCAGACTCGACGGTGCCAATAGTTTGCAGATCTTCTGGTATGTGATCCTGCCCAACATCATGGACACCATGATCATCCAGACCACCTTAGGGATCTCGGCCGCCATCCTGGATATCGCCGCACTGGGCTTCCTCAACCTGGGGGCCCAGGCCCCTAGCCCTGAATGGGGCGCCATGGTGTCACAAGGCTTAGATAATCTGCTCACCGCCCCCTGGACGGTTACCATACCCGGCGTCGCCATCCTCTGTAGCGTGCTAGCCATTAACCTTGTGGGAGACGGACTGCGCTCTGCCCTCTCGCCGATTCGCTCCTAACGAGACGCACCTATGCCTTTACTGGACATTAGAAACCTCACCATAGAACTCGATACTCCCCACGGCCGCGTCAAGGCCCTGGAGCGTGTGAGCCTTACCCTCAATCCGGGCGAGGTTCACGGCCTAGTGGGCGAGTCGGGCTCGGGCCGCACCTTGTTAGCCAAGGCTATCTTAGGGATCCCGGGTCACAACTGGACCATACAAGCGGATCGCATGATGTGGGATGGACAGAACCTGATGGACATGTCCCCCAGCGAGCGCCGCGTGCTCATGGGCAGCGAGATGGCGATGATCTTTCAAGATCCCATCAGTAGCTTAGATCCAGCGATAGCCGTCGGCACCCAGATCATCGAGGCGATGCCGGAAAACAAGGAACTACCTTGGTGGAAGCGCGGCAGCGACAAGCGCAAGAAGGCCCAGCAGTGGCTGCACAAGGTAGGCATTAAAGAGACCCAGAAGATCATGTCCAGCTACGCCTGGGAGCTCTCCGACGGCGAGTGCCAGAAGGTGATGATCGCCATCGCGGTAGCCAACCAGCCCAGGTTGCTGATTGCCGACGAGCCCACTAACTCGATGGAGGTTCGCACCCAGGCGCAGATCTTCCGTCTGCTGAGTAAGCTTAATCAGCTGCAGAACGTATCTATCCTATTGATTAGTCACGAATTAGAGACGCTATCTCAGTGGTGTGACCGCCTAACCGTGATGTACAGCGGTCAGGTGATGGAATCGGGAGTGACCAGTGATGTTATCGCCAATCCCTATCACCCTTACACCAAGGCGCTTTTGGATAACATTCCCGATTACTCCAATCCCGAGCACCACAAGACCATGATGCAGACCCTGCCAGGCTCGGCGCCGGCGCTACAGCATCTGCCCATAGGGTGCCGACTCGGCCCGCGTTGCCCCCAGGCACAGAAACTCTGCGTCAATCAGCCTAGCCTGTGTCACCAGAAAGATCGCTATTTTGCCTGTCATTTCCCTTATCACAATGAGCCATGCCATGAAGAGCCCCTTACTAAAAGTTAATCGACTCAGTAAAACCTTTTTCGCCGGCTATAAGGGATTTAAACGCCAGTATAACCATGCCCTCGAGCCCATCTCCTTCGAGCTTAATCGCGGCGAGACGCTGGCGATAGTAGGCGAGACAGGCTCGGGCAAGAGCACCCTGGCCCGTATCTTGGTGGGCGCCGAGCAGCGCACCGATGGTGAGATCTTATTTGAGGGCGAAGCGCTGGAAAGCCGCAACCTGAAGCAGCGTTGCAGGCTCATTAGAATGATATTCCAAGACCCCAACACCTCGCTCAACCCGCGCTTGACTGTGGGTGAGCTGCTGGATGAACCCTTAAAATTCAATACGGATCTCGACAAGCAGGCACGCTTCGCGCAGGTTGTGGATACCCTGCGCAAGGTCGGCCTACTGCCAGAGCACGCCGACTTCTACCCTCACATGATCTCAGAGGGGATGAAACAGCGGGTCGCGGTGGCCAGGGCATTGATGTTAAACCCAAAAATCATCATCGCCGACGAGGCATTAACGGCACTAGATCTCTCGGTTCGCTCGCAAATTCTTAACCTGCTGCTCAAGCTGCAGCAGGAGATGGGACTCTCCTATATCTTCGTGTCCCACAACATGAACATCATTCGCCATTTCAGCGATAAGATCATGGTATTGCACCAGGGCAAGATGGTGGAAAAGGCCACCACTGAGAAGTTGTTTAACGCCCCCGAGCATGAATACACCCAGCGGCTTATTCAGGAACAGACCATGTTTTCCTACAAGCGTTAAACTGCTCCAACCACTGGAACATTAACGTCTTATTATTAAAAAAGGTGTGCCATTTCAGCGTGGTTTAATTATCCTTATGGCACTTTTTCAAGAGAAGCAGAAACATGATAATCAAACCCAAAACACGTGGCTTTATTTGTACCACCACTCATCCGGTTGGCTGTGAAGCAAATGTACTAGAGCAAATCAACATCACTAAGGCAAAAGGCCCTGTCGCCAACGGCCCTAAGAAAGTATTAGTGATCGGCTCTTCAAGTGGCTATGGTCTATCTTCGCGCATTGCGGCAGCCTTTGGCAGCGGCGCGGCAACCCTCGGCGTCTTTTTTGAAAAACCAGGTACCGAGACTAAGCCTGGTACGGCTGGCTGGTATAACTCAGCGGCCTTCGACAAATTTGCAAAGCAAGACGGTCTCTATTCTAAGAGCCTGAACTGCGATGCCTTCAGCCATGAAGCCAAGCAGAAAGCTATCGAGCTGATCAAGCAAGATCTGGGTCAGGTAGACATGGTCGTCTACTCACTGGCCTCTCCGGTAAGAAAACTGCCTGACAGCGGCGAGCTGATTCGCTCTTCACTGAAGCCGATTGGCGAGACATACAAGTCTACCGCGGTTGATACCAACAAAGATCTGATCATCGAAACCAGCGTAGAGCCGGCCACAGAGCAAGAGATTGAAGATACTGTTACCGTCATGGGCGGTCAGGATTGGGAACTGTGGATCAATGCCCTGGCCGAGGCTGGCGTACTGACTCCAGATTGTAAGACAGTTGCCTACAGCTACATAGGCACAGAGCTGACCTGGCCTATCTATTGGCACGGTGCCCTAGGCAAGGCCAAGATGGACCTTGACCGCGCCGCGCACGCACTCAACGACAAGCTATCGGCCACAGGTGGCAGCGCCAACGTCGCCGTGCTCAAGAGTGTGGTTACTCAGGCCAGCTCGGCCATCCCTGTAATGCCACTCTACATCGCCATGGTATTTAAGAAGATGCGCGAAGAGGGTCTGCACGAGGGCTGTCAGGAGCAGATCAACCGTATGTTCCACGAGCGCCTTTACCGCGCCGACGGTGCAGCACCGGCAGTCGATGATGCCAACCGCCTGCGTCTGGATGACTGGGAACTTCGTGACGAAATTCAGCAGCACTGCCGCGACCTATGGCCGACCATCACCACAGAGAACCTCAGCGAACTCACCGACTACCGTGAGTACAAGGAAGAGTTCCTCAAGCTGTTCGGCTTCGGTATCGAGTCTGTAGACTATGACGCCGATGTGAACCCTGAGGTGAACTTCGACGTCGAGCAGTTCTAAACCGCTCGCTCATCGATAAAAAGCCACGGCCATTGCCGTGGCTTTTTGTTTGCTGGCTTATTTTCCCTGGAGCGCCTCAGAGGCACTATCAGGCCGCGATTGGTGAAACCTGCCATAAGCCCCAATAAAAGTTGCATTCTCTCAACTCATCTCTTCTAAGCGGCGTTATGAGTAGGCTAAAGACAATCTCCCTACCTATCCCCCATAGAAGACAATCCAGAGTGATAACTGCAAAAGCAGATGCTGACCGCTACTGGCTAGAAGCCTAGACCAAACACTCGATAGAAAGGCAGTTATCAACACCCACCTCACCTAAGGAAACGGCGGAAATGGCTTCTATGCAGCAACTTAGGCAGATATCCCCCCTTAGTCGGATTGTCGCTCTGAACGAACTGTCAAACCGAGTTGCATGTCCTATGGCCAAATCTTAGAAACAAAAAAGCCAGTCACTAGGACTGGCTTTTGGCAACCCATCTTATTCTCAAGATAAGTTATTCGGCTGGCGTGTAAACCACTTCCGCCTGAGCCTTCAGCGCGGCGATAAGCGCGCGGTAGTCGTTCTCACTGTACTGAGAGTTCAAACGTTGCTTAAGGGCCGTAACTAGGCTCTCATCTACGCTCTCGGCTTGATTCACCTTATCGAGAATCACCACGGCATAGCCGTTAGCCAGGGCCGCAGTATCAACCACAAACTGCTCGGCTGGCTGGGCCATCTCGAACGCTTTGCTAACGATAGAGGTATCTATGCCTTGCTCGCCACGACTTAGCTGAGTGCGAGTGATCATCTCGGCCGGGATCTCACCGCCCTTGATCGCTGCCATCATCTCTTGCGCCTTGTCGCGCGCCAGCTCGTTAGCCTTATCTTGCTTGAGACGCTCGACAATGGTCGCCTTCACGTCGGCAAACTCCATGGTGCCCGCCGCAGCGTGCTTATTCACACGCACCACGACCACATGGTTATCACCCAGCTCGATCACATCACTGTTCATGCCATCGAGCAGAACCGTGTTAGAGAAGGCCGCCTTAAGCACATCGGCAGAGTTTAGTGGCTCTGGCGCATTGTCGCGGGTAAATACAGGGCTGGTCTTCACCGCAACACCCACTTCTTTAGCCGCTTCGGCTAGGGTATCGGGTACTTCGTAGCTCACGTCAGACAGGCGCTGTTGCAGGGTATAAAACTCGTTAACTGCCTTGTCTTGCTGGATCTGGGCAACGATCTTGTCTTTTACCGCCTCGAATGGCGAGGTCGATGCCGCTTGTAGATCGAGCAGCTTGATGATGTGGTAACCGAAGCTGGTCTTCACTATGTCTGAGTACTGACCTTTTTCCAGCGCGAATAGCGCCTGGTCGAAAGGTGCTTCCATCACGCCCTGTTCGAACCAATCCAGCTTACCGCCCTGCTCACCGCTGAAGCTGTCATCTGAATCACTCTTAGCCAGCGCTTCAAAATCTTCGCCCGCCTTGAGCTTAGTCATGATGGCTTCGGCCTTAGCCTTAGCTGCATCTTCATCATCACCCAGGCTCACCAAGATATGGGCGGCCAGACGCTTCTCAGGCTGCAGGTACTGCGCCTTGTTCTCGTCGTAATAGGTCTTAGCTTCTTCATCGCTTACCTGAATCGCCGAGGCCAATTGATTAGCACTTAGCTCGATATAATCCAGCGCTATGGTTTCAGGACGCACGAACAGCGACTGATTTTGCTGATAATAGGTATTCGCTTCTTCGTCACTCACACTTACAGCGGCCAACATAGGCTCGGCATCGACCACATGGTAACGAATGTCACGGGTTTGTCCCTGGATCTTGGCCAGATACTCGGCTTCACCAGGCAACACAAATTCAGAACCGACAACGGTCACTACTAGCTGACGACGAGTCATGTCACCACGCATCATGTCGCGGAAGCTGTTGGCTTGATAGCCAAGCTGGCGGATCAGGGCAAGGTAACGGTCGTTGTCAAACTTACCGTCGGTTTGGAAGGCTGGCTCATTCATGATAGCCGTCTTGATCTGTTGATCAGACACTGTAAGCCCTAAGTCGGCAGCGGCTTGATCCACCAACTTGTCGGCGATCAGGCGCTCTAATACATTCTGCTTAACGCTAGCCAGGTAGCTTTCGTTGCTGGCCAAGGTGTCGTACATATCACCCAGTTGCTGCTCTAATCGAGCACGCTCGCTTTGATAGGCTTGCTCCAGTGCAGATTTACTGATCTCTTCACCATTAACCGTAGCCGCGCTCGGCTCCGAAGATGAACCCAAATAGCTACTCACGCCAGTAAATGCAAAGGACAAAATGACAAGAACGAGAATGCCTTTAGCAATCACGCCCTGTGAGCCTTCGCGAATCTTTTCTAACATCAGACTTCTCGCTCGTTGCAATAAAAATAAAAAGGCGCATCACCTATTGGAGGATGCGCCATTTTTGTAATTTGTAGACCTAGTTTACACAGTGCGTAATGTTAGGCCAACGGCTTGATAATGAGGGTTACATTATCAAAACCCCTACTCGTAAAAAGCACTGTCTAAACAGTGCTTATCAAACTACTCGTAAGGTTTACAAAGGCCACCTTAACTAAGTGTGTCTTAGTTTACAGCGTCTTTAAGTGCTTTACCGGCCTTGAATGCTGGAATGTTTGCAGCAGCAATCTTGATCTCTTTACCAGTCTGTGGGTTGCGACCAGTACGCTCTGCGCGTTGACGCACTTCAAAAGTACCAAAACCAACTAGAGAGATTTTATCGCCATCTTTTAAGCCATCAGTCACAGCAGAAATAAAAGAATCTAGAGCACGACCAGCGGCCGCTTTAGAGATATCAGCACCAGAAGCGATTTTCTCGATTAGTTCAGATTTGTTCATGTCATCCCCTTGAATTTAATTTTTGCGCCGCAACCAAATCCTTCTCTAGAGCGGTCTGCGGAGGCTTTTTATAACAAGCTTGAAACTAAAGTTCAAGCCAAATAGGAAAACCTAAGAAATAAAATTGGAATAAGCCTAAAAACCAGCAGCGCCAAGGGCTGCAGCTAAAATGCTATCCACAGACCTAGGCTACCACAGGTTTAGATTTTAAAAAGCCCCTTTTTGCATTTTTTTTAATGCAAATAGGCATTTTCTTGCGTTAGACCAAATTTTTAACAACTTCAAAGCCTTCGATTGGTCGTTCTAGCGCCAGCTTAAGCACCTCATCCACCCAACGTACGGGTCTGATCTCAAGGTCGGCCACAACATTGGCTGGGATTTCCTCAAGATCACGCTCGTTCTCCTTAGGAATAAGCACCAGCTTAGTACCGCCGCGATGGGCCGCCAGCAGCTTCTCTTTCAGGCCACCGATTGGCAAGACCTCACCGCGCAGGGTGATCTCACCCGTCATGGCCACATCGGCGCGCACAGGGTTACCTGTCAGGCTAGAAACCAAAGCGGTACACATGGCTGCACCGGCAGAAGGACCGTCTTTTGGCGTCGCCCCTTCGGGTACGTGCACGTGAATATCGCGCTTCTCATAAAAATCTGGGTTGATGCCCAGCTGCTCGGCGCGGGCACGTACCACTGTCATGGCCGCCTGAATCGACTCCTGCATCACATCACCCAGAGAGCCAGTGTAGGTCAGCTTACCCTTGCCCGGCACAGAGGTAGCTTCGATGGTCAGCAGATCGCCACCCACTTCGGTCCAGGCGAGGCCTGTCACCTGGCCAATCTGGTTGTTCGACTCGGCCTTACCATAGTCAAAGCGCTGCACGCCAAGGAAAGACTTGAGATTGTCTTGGTTGACATCCACATGCTTCACCGACTTGTCCAGCAGGATCTGTTTAACCACCTTACGGCAGATCTTAGACAGTTCGCGCTCAAGCGCACGCACACCGGCTTCGCGGGTGTAGTAGCGAATGATGCCAATAATGGCGCTCTCATCGACCTTGACTTCGCTGGCCTTGAGGCCGTTACGCTCTATCTGTTTAGGCAACAGATGCTGCTTAGCGATGTTGAGCTTCTCATCTTCGGTGTAACCCGACAGACGAATCACTTCCATACGGTCGAGTAGCGGGCCAGGAATGTTCATCGAGTTAGAGGTCGCCACGAACATCACATCAGAAAGATCGTAATCGACTTCCAGGTAGTGATCGCTGAAGGTCGCATTCTGCTCAGGGTCTAACACCTCAAGCAATGCCGACGCGGGGTCACCACGCATGTCGCTGCTCATCTTATCGATCTCATCGAGCAGGAAGAGCGGGTTCTTCACCCCAACCTTAGACATCTTCTGGATCACCTTACCCGGCATTGAGCCGATATAGGTACGGCGATGACCACGGATCTCGGCTTCATCTCGCACACCGCCGAGCGCTACGCGCACATACTTACGGCCGGTCGCCTTGGCGATAGATTGCCCCAGAGAGGTCTTACCCACACCCGGTGGGCCCACGAGACACAGGATAGGTCCCTTAAGCTGTTTAACACGGCTCTGCACCGCCAGATACTCTAAGATGCGCTCTTTAACTTTTTCCAGACCATAATGGTCTGTGTCCAGCACATCCTGAGCCTTGGCGAGATCGCGCTTGATCTTAGAGCGCTGTTTCCAGGGCACAGAGATCATCCAGTCCACATAGCTGCGCACCACAGTAGCCTCGGCGGACATAGGCGACATCATCTTCAGCTTGTTGAGCTCGGCGGTAGCCTTCTCTTTGGCCTCGCTCGGCATGCCGGCTTCTTCAATCTTACGGGTCAGGGTCTCAAACTCGTCGTGAGACTCGTCGATATCCCCAAGCTCCTTCTGAATCGCCTTCATCTGCTCATTCAGATAGTACTCGCGCTGACTCTTCTCCATCTGCTTCTTGACGCGAGAGCGAATACGCTTCTCCACCTGCAGCAGATCGATCTCCGACTCCATCATGGCCATCAGATATTCGAGGCGCTCTGAGACGTTAACCATCTCGAGCACCGCCTGCTTATCTTCAAGCTTCAGCGGCATATGGGCCGCCATGGTGTCTGCAAGGCGCGCGGCTTCATCGATCCCCGAGAGCGAGGTTAAGACCTCTGGCGGGATCTTCTTGTTTAGCTTGATATAACCTTCGAACTGACCGATGGCCGAGCGCACCAATACTTCCTCTTCCTTATCGGCAAGTTCTTCCGATTCGAGGTACTGGGCGGTCGCCACAAAAAATTCGGTTTCTTGAGTGTACTTGTCGATACGGGCACGTTGGCCACCTTCGACCAGCACCTTCACTGTGCCGTCAGGCAGTTTGAGCAATTGTAAGATAGAGGCAACGGTACCGACCTCGAAGATATCATCGCTGGTCGGCTCATCTAATTCAGCATCGCGCTGGGCCACTAATATAATCTGCTTATCTTGCTCCATCGCTGCTTCCAGGCAGCGAATAGATTTTTCCCGACCGACGAACAGGGGAATAACCATATGGGGGTAAACCACCACGTCTCTCAATGGCAGTACCGGGAGTTCGATTCGCGCTTCACGCTCTAAGGTCATAGCTCGATTCCGTTTGGTAACAATATTAATGAGTATATTGGGGTGTTTCAGTGGGTTTCAATGGCAAATATAAAAAAAGGAGCCCAGTGGACTCCTTTATGTTTATTTCGCTTCACGTTAGCCGAATTATTGTTCAGCCACCGCGGCTTGCGTCTCATTGGCTTCGTAGATGAGGATAGGAGCGGACTCGCCCTTAACCACTGACTCATCGATAACCACCTTGGCCACGTTCTCGGTTGATGGCAGGTCATACATGATGTCCAGTAGAATGCCTTCGACGATTGAACGCAGACCGCGAGCACCTGTCTTACGATCCATTGCCTTGAGGGCAATCGCCTTGAGCGCATCTTCTCTGAACTCAAGCTCAACCCCTTCCATCTCGAACAGGGCGGCAAACTGCTTAGTCAGCGCGTTCTTTGGCTCAGACAGGATCTGAATCAATGCCGCTTCATCCAGCTCGGCCAGGGTAGCCAGTACAGGCAGACGACCGATGAACTCAGGGATCAAACCATATTTCACCAGATCTTCAGGCTCAACCTGCAGCAATACGTCAGAGATAGTGGCCTTATCGGCCTCGCCTTTCACCTCGGCGCCGAAACCTATGCCGGTACCGACATGAGAGCGCTGCTCGATCACCTTCTCTAGGCCCGCAAAGGCGCCGCCACAGATGAAGAGGATCTTAGAGGTATCGACCTGCAAGAACTCCTGCTGAGGATGCTTACGTCCGCCTTGGGGCGGTACGGCAGCCACAGTGCCTTCGATCAGCTTAAGCAGCGCCTGCTGCACGCCTTCACCGGACACGTCACGGGTGATCGATGGGTTATCTGACTTGCGGCTGATCTTATCGATCTCATCGATATAGACGATACCACGCTGGGCCTTCTCGACATCGTAGTCGCACTTCTGCAGCAGCTTCTGAATGATGTTCTCGACATCCTCACCCACATAACCGGCCTCGGTCAGGGTGGTGGCATCGGCCATGGTAAAAGGCACATTCAAGAACCGAGCTAAGGTCTCGGCAAGCAGCGTCTTACCACTACCGGTTGGGCCGATCAGCAAGATGTTACTCTTGCCCAGCTCGACACCATCTTTAGGGGTGGCATTTTTTAAACGCTTATAGTGGTTATATACAGCAACAGATAAGACTTTCTTAGCCTTCTCTTGACCTATGACATAGTCATCAAGATGCGCTCTGAGCTCATGTGGCGTAGGTAATCTATCTTGATCTTGCTTTGGCGATATCTCACGGATCTCTTCACGGATAATATCGTTGCAAAGCTCTACACACTCGTCACATACATACACAGAAGGGCCGGCGATGAGCTTACGAACCTCATGCTGACTCTTTCCACAAAAAGAGCAGTACAGCAGTTTCCCACTATCACCGTTACTTTTGTTGTCGCCCATTAGTTTACCTCTTTTGCAGTTTCACTCACTGCACAATTCTTCTCTTACGCCTTTTACTGATCATAGCTCAGCAAGCGACAAATATCAGCCTCGTTTATCGAGCACAGAGTCAACCAATCCGTACTCTGCGGCCTCGGTTGCACTCATGAAATTGTCACGATCCGTATCGCGCTCGATCACTTCCAGCGGCTGGCCTGTATGATCGGCAAGCATCTGGTTCAGCTTGTTCTTAATGCCCAAGATCTCTTGTGCATGAATCGCGATATCAGAGGCCTGGCCCTGGAAGCCACCCAATGGCTGATGGATCATTACACGTGAGTTTGGCAGACAGTGACGCTTACCCTTGGCACCACCGGCAAGCAGAAAGGCGCCCATACTGGCGGCCTGACCGATGCAGACTGTGCTGACATTTGGCTTAATAAACTGCATGGTATCATAAATCGCCATCCCCGCAGTGACCGAGCCACCAGGAGAGTTAATATAAAGATAGATATCTTTATCTGGACTCTCAGACTCGAGGAACAGTAGCTGAGCCACAATCAGGTTAGCCATATGCTCTTCAACCTGACCAACGAGAAAGATCACCCTCTCTTTGAGCAGACGAGAATAAATATCATATGAACGTTCCCCTTTGGCAGTTTGTTCAACGACCATAGGCACAAGTGCATTCAGTACTGATTCTGGCGCATTTTGCATTATTAACTTCCCTAAATAAAAACGGCCCGCATGAGGAGCCTCATACGAGCCATTATAAATGGCTAACAGCCATTTAAGTCAAGCATAGGTTACGCGCGACCGGTAGCCTTGTTCATAAATTCTTCGAATTGAACTGCTTTCTCGGTAACCTTGGCAGTTTTCAGCAGTGCTTCAACAGCTTGCTCTTCTAGCGCAACGTTACGCATGTTCTGCATCATCTCTTGGTTGTTATTGTAATATTCAATAACTTCCTGTGGATCTTCGTAGGCAGAAGCCATAGAAGCGATCAGCGCTTGAACACGCTCGTCATCAGCTTTCAGCTCGTTAGTCTTGATCACTTCGCCAAGTAGCAGACCCACTTTTACGCGGCGCTCGGCTTGCTCGGTGAACAGGTCAGCTGGTAACTCAGGCATGTTAGCGGCTTGGTTGCCGAAACGCTGCATAGCTTGTTGACGCAGAACGTTAACTTCGCCATCGATTAGTGCCTTAGGCAGGTCGATTTCGTTTTGCTCAAGCAGACCGTTTAGCACTTGATCTTTGACGTTAGCTTTAAGCGCTTGCTCAAGCTCACGGCTCATGTTTTTACGGATCTCAACTTTCAGCGCTTCCAGGCCGCCGTCAGCAACGCCGAACAGCTTAGCGAACTCGTCGTTCACTTCTGGTAGGTTAGCCGCTTGTACTTCTTTCAGAGTAATAGCGAACTTGGCTACTTTACCCTTCAGGTTTTCTGCGTGGTAGTCTTCTGGGAAAGTCACGTCGATATCGAATGCTTCACCGGCTTTGTGACCTTCAACACCAGACTCGAAACCTGGGATCATACGGCCGCTGCCAAGTTGAAGTTCGAAATCTTCAGCCTTACCGCCTTCGAACTCTTCACCGTCGATAGAACCAACGAAGTCGATCTTCGCCTTGTCGCCTTCGGCAGCTTCACGCTCAACCGCTTCGAACGTAGCGTGTTGCTTGCGCAGCGTTTCGATCATTGCATCAACGTCTGCATCGGTAACTTCGGCAGTTGGTTGCTCAACTTCAATCGCATCTAGGCCTTTTAGTTCTACTTCTGGGTAGATTTCGAAGGTAGCAACAAACTGGAAGTTTTCAGCATCGGTTTCACCAGGAACAAAAGTTGGTGCACCGGCTGGGTTCAATTTTTCTGCGATGATGGCTTCGATAAAGTTACGTTGCATCACTTCGCCAGTGATCTCTTGACGAATCGCTTTACCATAACGCTTGTTGATCACGCTTACAGGTACCTTGCCTGGACGGAAACCAGGAATACGTGCACGCTTAGCTTCATTTTTCAAACTATCAGAAACGGCTTTTTCAATCTGCTCAGCAGGAACAGAGATAGTTAGGCGGCGCTCTAAACCTTGTGTTGTTTCTACAGAAACTTGCATTGTTTTACCTCGAAATATGTCAAACGTCTTTTGTAATAGCCGAATCATCAACTATTAAGGTATTCGTTTCTTGATCTAAAAAAACGACTAAAATGCCTTGGTAACTGGGTTTGGCAGTCGTCGCACATAGTTGAAATTTATCAAGACGCGACATTATAGCCACGGTTTTCGGCATAGTCGAGCCTCAAAGCCCTAATTACGGACGTAAAAAAAGCGACCAGAGGTCGCTTTTTTTATTTTCTTCGAAAGAAGTGGGGTGACTGATGGGACTTGAACCCACGACAACCGGAATCACAATCCGGGGCTCTACCAACTGAGCTACAATCACCACTGATTTGGTACGCCCGGCAGGATTCGAACCTGCGGCCATCCGCTTAGAAGGCGGATGCTCTATCCAACTGAGCTACGGGCGCGTCGTTATGAACTTGGTTCATATCCTAACAGGGCAAATAACGTCTCCACGTTATTTTAAAATTTGGTCGGTGATAGAGGATTCGAACCTCTGACCCTCTGGTCCCAAACCAGATGCGCTACCGGACTGCGCTAATCACCGAGAATCTTGATTCCTGACGATACTCTGGGTGTCGTCGAGAACGGAGCGCATATTATCCCCTCATATGGTTAGCGTCAACGATTTTTTTGCAATGCCGACGCGCCTGACTATTTAAGCAGCTATCCGCAACTTTATTAAGCAATTCGCGCAAATATCCAAGCAATTAATCAATTTCATCCCCCTAAATAGCCTTATTTAAAGTAGCTAGACATATCGTGGCCCTCGCCGACATTATTCATATATTAGAACTGACTGTTATCGAGCTAAGTCAATGACAGTTTCCGCCCCCCCTGTTAAAATGTCGCCGATTTTTTATTATCGCGCCATATTAAGGAAATCCACCCCCCATGACAGCACAAATAATCGATGGCAAAGCGATTGCTCAATCCATTCGAAAACAACTGAGTGCCAAAGTAACCGCCCGCAAAGAGGCCGGAAAACGTGTACCGGGATTAGCCGTTATCTTAGTGGGAGCCGATCCCGCCTCTCAGGTCTATGTCGGCAGTAAGCGCCGTGCCTGTGAAGAGGTTGGCTTCCTATCACAATCTTTTGACCTGCCGACCGAAACCTCGGAAGCCGATCTGCTGGCCCTGATCGACAAGTGCAACGAAGACCCGAGCATCGACGGTATCTTGGTTCAACTGCCGCTACCGGATCATATTGAAGAGTCGAAGGTGATCGAGCGTATTCGCCCGGATAAAGATGTCGACGGTTTCCATCCTTATAATGTGGGTCGTCTGGCTCAGCGCATTCCAGTACTGCGTTCTTGCACGCCGATGGGGATCATGACACTTATCAAGTCCACCGGCGTAGACACCTACGGCCTGGATGCTGTGGTCGTTGGCGCCTCTAATATCGTCGGTCGCCCGATGACGCTAGAGCTGTTATTAGCCGGCTGCACTACCACTACCTGTCACCGATTCACCCGTGACCTTGAAGACAAGGTGCGCCGCGCCGACCTGCTGATCGTCGCCGTGGGTAAGCCGAACTTTATTCCTGGCGAGTGGATTAAACCGGGCGCTATCGTTATCGACGTGGGGATCAACCGCTTAGAGAGCGGTCAGCTAGTAGGTGATGTGCAATATGATGTGGCCGCCGAGCACGCCAGCCATATCACGCCAGTGCCGGGCGGTGTCGGTCCAATGACCATCGCCAGCCTGCTGGAAAACACCCTGTACGCCGCGGAAAACTATCACGACTAAAGCTCTCACGACTAGCTATCTCGACTAAGCTATCACGGCTAACGTCGACTACTAAATGCCCGCAAGTATTAGCCGTCTGACTTGATTCGCTAAGCGACAGATACAAAAAAGCCTGCATATTGCAGGCTTTTTTACGCGTGTCACTTTATTAAGTGACGGAAAACGTCATAACGGCTTACTTCTTACGCCAGGTCGTTCCTTCCGGGCCATCTTCCAGAATCACCCCAAGGGCATTGAGGCCATCACGCGCCACATCGGCCGCGGCCCAATCCTTCTCGGCGCGGGCGCGGTTACGCTCGGCGATCAAGGCTTCGATCTGCGCCACCTCATCGTCGCTGCCCTCGCCCTTAAAGAAGCCATCGACATCCTGCTCTAGGATCCCCAGCACGTCACCCAACTGCTTCATGCTAACGCCCAGGGCGGAAGCCGCCGCCAAGTCATCAACTTTTAGACGGTTGATCTCACGGGCCATGTCAAACAGCACTGAATAGGCCTCAGGCGTATTGAAATCATCGTCCATAGCCTCTTTAAACTTAGCCACATACTCGTTTGCTGACGCAGCCTCGACGCTCAGGTCCAGTCCCTTCAGCGCGGTATAGAGACGCTCGAGCGCCGCCTTAGCCTGCTTTAAGTTATCTTCCGAGTAGTTCAGCTGGCTGCGGTAGTGACCAGACAACAGGAAGTAACGCACGGTCGAAGCATCATAATGTGCGAGCACGTCGCGAATGGTAAAGAAGTTATTGAGCGACTTGGACATCTTCTCCTTGTCCACCATCACCATACCGGTATGCATCCAGTAGTTCACATAGGGGGTGTCGTGGGCGCAGCAAGACTGAGCAATCTCATTCTCATGGTGAGGGAACTGCAGATCAGAACCGCCGCCGTGAATATCGAAATGCTCACCCAGATGCTTGCTGTTCATCGCCGAACATTCGATATGCCAACCAGGACGACCAGGGCCCCATGGCGAATCCCAAGTTGGCTCGCCCGGCTTAGACATCTTCCACAGCACGAAATCCATAGGATCGCGCTTGTTCTCGTCCACTTCTACGCGGGCACCAGCCTGCAGTTGATCCAGGTTCTGACCAGACAGACGACCATATTCAGGGAAGGACGCGACGCTGAAGAGCACATCGCCATTGTCGGCGATATAGGCATGGTCACGCTCCAGCAGGCGCTCGACCATCTCGATGATCTCAGGCATATGCTGAGTCGCACGAGGCTCAAAATCGGGGCGCTTCATGTTCAGCGCATCGAAGTCGTGATACATTTCTTGGGTCAGACGCTCGGTGAGGGCGTCGCAGCTCTCGCCATTCTCGGTGGCGCGCTTGATGATCTTATCGTCGACATCTGTGATGTTACGGTGGAAATTCACATCATAGCCGATATATCTCAGGTATCTGACGATCATGTCAAAAGCAACAAACGTACGTCCGTGACCAATATGACACAAATCATAAATGGTAACCCCGCAGACATACATGCCGACTTTACCTGGCTGTATTGGCTTAAATTCCTCTTTTTGGCGGGTAAGACTGTTGTATAGCTTCAACATTGATATTCTCTACAGATAATTGACAACAAATAGGCCGCTCAGTCTACCACCTGAAAACGGCCGCTTCCAGCGTGATTGCGTGAATCTAAAGCGTTTTTTGTGCCCCCGCACATTCTCTGGGCCAGACAGGGCAAAATGCGAGAGTTTATCGCACGGCTAAGCATGTTCCAAGGGAGAAAAGTCACGCCATCCCTTTATGCGCCTTGGTTAATAGGCTAGAATCTGGCGCTATCTGAATAAGTAACCATGATGAGATACAGTCATATGATCACAATGCAAACCAACCACGGTGTTATTAAACTCGAACTCGATGCCGAAAAAGCCCCTGCAACCGTCGCTAACTTCATCAAGTATGCGAAAGACGGCTTTTATGATGGCACCATCTTTCACCGCGTTATCGATGGTTTCATGATCCAGGGCGGCGGATTCACCGAAGATATGTCGCAAAAGCGTTGCAACGAAGCGATCGAAAACGAAGCCAATAATGGTCTGTCTAACCTGGTCGGCACCATAGCTATGGCCCGCACCTCAGATCCACACTCGGCCACCGCGCAGTTCTTCATCAACATCAACGACAACACCTTCCTCGACTTCAAATCTGAGTCGGTACAAGGCTGGGGTTATTGTGTATTTGGTAAAGTCACCGAAGGCATGGATGTGGTTAACCAGATCAAGGCCGTTGCCACCGGCAACCGCGGCATGCATCAAGACGTACCGCTAGAAGCCGTGATCATCGAAAGCGTAACTGTCGAAGCTTAATCACAGGGCCGACACTCGTTGAACTACACCCTGTTTGTGGGCGATCTGCACCTCAGTGCCGATCGCCCCGATATCCTAAACGCCTTCCATCAATTTCTTGACCAAGATGCCAGCCATTGCGACGCCCTCTATATCCTGGGTGATCTGTTTGAAGTCTGGGTGGGCGATGATATTGCCGAGCCTTTTGCCCTGGAGCTTGCCGAGCGCTTAAAGCGATTCTCGACCCATACGCCCATCTATTTTATCCATGGCAACCGGGACTTCCTGCTGGGTAAAGAGTACGCCAAGCGCGCAGGCATGACGCTGCTGCCTGAGGTTTATAGCATCGACCTCTATGGTGAGCCCAGCGTGTTGCTCCACGGCGATAGCCTGTGCACCCTGGATAAGGCTTATCAGAGATTCCGCCGCTTTAGAAATATGGCCTGGGCCAAGTTTATCTACAATCACCTGCCTAAGTCGAAACGCATCGCCATCGCCGACAAGCTGCGTAGCAAGAGTAAGCAGAGCAATCAGCTTAAAAGCTATAGCATCATGGATGTGGAGCAGAGCGCGGTCGAGCAGCTGATGGCTGAGACTGGAGCTAAGCGCATGATCCATGGTCATACCCACAGACCAGACATTCATCGGCTCGCCAACGACACTCAGCGTATCGTGGTGGGCGACTGGTATGAGCAAGGCAGCGTATTGAAAATCAGCCCCAAGGAAGTGAACCTGCAGAGCCTGCCCTTTGGTGAAACAGAGGCATAGGCCAGCCGAAACAGCCTGATCCCCCGTTAGTTTACAGTACGCACTAACTAAGGTCTGTCAGACTTTTCCCGTATCAACAGGTCTCAGGCCTTCCCGAGTGAAACTTAAACTCACTGTCTGGCGCGCTGATAAGTTCCGCCTCCAGCTTGGCAAAGTGAGCCACACGTTCATCTATATTCTCAGGCGATATCGCCTGGGCCAGCACCAGATAATCTTGATAGTGACGCGCCTCTGAGCGCAGCAGCGACACGTAGAACTTACTCAGGCCCTCATCAAGATAAGGCGCTAGCTTGGCGAAACGCTCACAGGAGCGAGCCTCGATAAAGGCGCCTACGATCAGCTTATCCACCAGGGTAGCCGGCTCATGGGTGCGCACCGCGCGCATCATCCCCTTGGCGTAGCGGCCTGCAGTGAGATTCTGATAGGGTATGCCCCGTGCCTGCATGATCTCCAGCACCTGCTCAAAATGGTGAAACTCCTCTTTTATCAGGCGTACCATCTTGGCGATAAGATCCTGACCGTAATCGACCCCATCCTTCGCGGTCAACTCACCCACCAGCTCATTCTTTTTCACATCCCGCGCCAGAAAGGCATCGATATCCCGCGACTTGTTATAGACGAACTCCTCATAGGGCTTGGCCCACTGGAGTAGCTGATCGCCACTCGCCTTATCCACCGCATACTTACGGATCAAAAACATCGCCGTCTGCGCCGCCTTCAGTTCACAGTTACAGTGATCGATAAGCAGCGCAGCAAGCTGCTCGCTCTGGCTGGCGAGCGCTATCCACTCATCAGGGGTTTCACATTGTAGGAACTGCTTTATCGGGGCTAATAGGGCTTGCATCACACACTCGAGGATTAAACGGACAGACGCCGACTATTCTACCCTTAAAAGATGGCCTTAGGCAGGTCCATCTGCCTAACAGATGAAAGTTAGCTTGACTAGTCTAAGTTTATGTTCAATAAATAAACTATGTCAGTCCTCACAGGGCTGTTTGGGAGCCTGAGGTCTATTGGGTAGCAGACCAACAGGCAATGCGGGTTCGTCTGAAGTTTGGCGAGCACAATATGAAAGCTGAACAAGGATAATTATAATGATATTGAATCACTTAATGGGGTTATACACTCATCCGAAAGAAGAGTGGCACACAATTGAGAAAAACCACGAAGCGCTGAGAAGCAGTCTTAGCCATGTCATGCTAATCGCCCTCATACCGGCCGTCTGTACCTATCTTGCCTCCACCATGTTCGGCTGGAACCTAGGAGTATCCGATCCCCTCTTCCTCACCAAGCAAAGCGCCATGATGATGTCCATCAGCATGTATTTCGGCCTGATTGCCGGCGTCTTCGCCCTGGCCTATCTGGCCTATTGGATGGCAAAGACCTTCGATGCTCAGCCTAGCTACACACAGGCGATCGAGCTGGCAGCCTATACCGCAACGCCTCTCTTCATGGTCGGCTTGGCGGCGCTGTATCCTGCGCTCTGGTTCATGATGGTCGTTGGACTGGTAGGACTCACCTACTCTGTGTACCTGCTCTACACTGGGGTACCTATCATCATGAATATCCCGGAAGAGAAAGGCTTTATCTATGCCAGTTCGGTAGTCACCGCAGGCTTGGTGCTATTGGTCGCGCTGATGGCTTCGAGCGTCATCCTTTGGAGCTTCGGCCTAGGCCCCATGTACCAATAGACGACTTAGCTGACGCAAGATACAACAAAGGCTTTAGGGTTCACCTAAAGCCTTTTTTTAATATCAAATTTAATACCAAGCAGTATTAGTTAGAAGAGTCTCGCAGGGCAACCGTCAGGTTAAACACCAGATGCTCAGGCGATGAGTCTTTGCTATCGGCGCAGAAGTAACCTTCGCGCTCGAACTGATAGGCCTTCTCGGCCTGTACATTAACCAGGCCAGGCTCGACCAAGCCATGCTTAACCACCAATGACTCAGTGTTCAGCACCTCATCAACCGTCTCGGCGGCCGCAGGATTCGGCTGATTGAAGAGTCTGTCATACAGGCGGAACTCGGCAGGTACCGCACTTGTGGCCTCAACCCAGTGGATCACCCCTTTCACCTTACGACCATCGGCTGGGTTCTTACCCAAAGTTTGATTGTCATAGGTGCAATAGATGGTGGTCACATTGCCCGCCTCATCCTTATCGCAGCGCTCGGCCTTGATCACATAAGCGTTACGCAAACGTACCTCTTTGCCCTGGATAAGACGCTTGTACTTCTTGTTGGCCTCTTCACGGAAATCATCGGCATCGATATAGAGTTCGCGACCGAAGACCAGCTCGCGCTCGCCCATAGACTCGATAGTCGGGTGCGCCGGTGCAGATAGCTTCTCTACCTGACCTTCCGGGTAGTTTTCGATGATCACCTTAACCGGGTTGATCACCGCCATGGCGCGAGGCGCGTGCTCGTTCAGCTCTTCGCGAATACAGGCGTCCAGCATGCTCACTTCGACCATGTTCTCTTGCTTGGTCACACCGATACGACGGCAGAACTCACGAATCGCCGCTGGCGTGTAGCCACGACGACGCAGACCGGCGATGGTCGGCATACGCGGGTCGTCCCATCCTGATACCAGACCACGCACCACAAGGTCGTTAAGCTTACGCTTAGACATCAGGGTGTATTCCAGATTCAGGCGAGAGAACTCATACTGACGGGTACGGTTTGGCGCCTGGAAATCGTCCAGGTTATCCAGCACCCAGTCATACAGACGGCGGTTATCCTGGAACTCCAGCGTACAGAGCGAATGGGTGATATCTTCCAGCGCATCAGAGATACAGTGGGTGAAATCATACATAGGGTAGATGCACCACTTGTCACCTGTCTGATGGTGATGGGCGAAACGGATACGATAGATCACAGGGTCACGCATACACATGAAGGGTGACGCCATATCGATCTTGGCTCTGAGTGCACATTCACCCTCTTTGAATTCGCCTTTGCGCATCTTCTCGAACAGCTCAAGGTTCTCTTCGACAGAGGTATCGCGATATGGACTGTTCTTACCCGGCTCTTTCAGGGTGCCACGGTATTCACGGGTCTGCTCACCATTGAGGAAACAGACATAAGCCAGTCCCTTGTTGATAAGTTCTACCGCGTACTGGTGCAGCTGATCGAAATAGTTCGACGAATAACGGATCTCACCATCCCATTGGAAACCTAACCAATGTACGTCGGCCTGAATAGAGTTAACGTAATCGATATCCTCTTTCTCAGGGTTGGTATCATCAAAACGTAAGTTACATAGCCCCTTGTAGTCCTGCGCCAAACCGAAGTTCAAACAGATCGATTTTGCGTGACCGATATGAAGATAACCGTTTGGCTCGGGCGGAAAACGTGTGTGCACACGGGTGTGCTTACCGCTCTCTAAATCTTCATCTATGATGTTACGAATGAAGTTACTTGGACGTACTTCGGTGTCCACATGACTCATGGAAATCCTCTTTGCGAACTCTATTTCATCGGGCGCACAGGTGCCGCTCGAGACTAATGGGAGAAAACCTGCATATTCCTACAGATTTCGCTTCGTTACAACGGCCAAATCGCAAAAACTGCCATGATTTAGCGCAAAAACAGAAAAGCAGCGACTTATCGCTGCTTTTCTCGGTTTAACAAACTGTTTTACATCAGGCTTAAATCGACTCGGTCACCACATTGATCACCGGAATGATAGTCTGAGCACGCTGTCCCTTGCGCTTTAACCAAAGGTAGAAGACTACCAGCGCGACCAGGAAGAAGGCGATCCACAGACCAGACTGCAGCGGATGCGCCGCGAAGGTCATCGCCTGATAGAAGACGGTCGCTGTGCCATAGGCCAGGCCCAGAGTCCAGGTTGCCGCAAAGGTTGCCCAGCGAGGGCCAAACTCACCCACTAGAGCCCCCATGGCCGCCACACACGGCGTATAGAGCAGGATAAACAGCAGGTAGGCAAAGGCTGCCGTCACGCCACTGAAACCACTCTGCAATGCGCTAAAGGTCGAGGTATCTACGTCCAGCTCACTCGAGGCCGTCTCAATGGTCTGAATGTCACCAACCGAGATAGATAGCGGATCTTCAGGTGCGATGCCAAACAGGTTTTCAGGAATGGTTGCCAAGGCTTCGCTGAAGCTCTCAGAAAGTGGCGCCAAGGTTTCATCTTCACCGCTCGCGGTCGAGTAGAGGCTGTTCAGGGTGCCGACTACGGCTTCTTTGGCGAAGATACCTGTGATGATACCCACGGTTGCTGGCCAATTATCCTGCTCTATGCCCATTGGCGAGAAGAGTGGAGTGACCTTCTGGCTCGCCACACTCAGCACAGACTCAGAGCTGTCCTCGTGGCCGAAGCTGCCATCGACACCTATGGCGTTGATGAAGTTAAGCAGGGTTACCACGATAACGATTGTCTTACCTGCGCCTAGAATAAAGCTCTTGGTACGCTTACCAGTTCTGGCCATCACCGCCTTAAGCTTTGGCTTCTCGTAGTTAGGCAGTTCCATCACCACGGCGCTGCTGCTGCCGGGAAGCAAGGTTGAACGTAGCAACAATCCTGTTCCTACCGCGGCTAACACGCCTATGATATAGAGCAGGAATACCAGGTTTTGACCCGACTCGGGGAAGAAGGCCGCCGCAAACAGGGCATAAACCGGCAGACGCGCACCACAAGACATGAAAGGCGCCATCATACCTGTCACGATACGCTCACGCTCGCTGCCTAAGGTACGGGTCGCCATGATGGCAGGTACCGAGCAGCCAAAACCGACGATCATAGGCACAAACGCCTTACCCGGCAGACCGATACGACGCATCAGGCCATCGACCACGAAGGCGGCGCGCGCCATGTAACCCGAGCCTTCCAGCACAGATAGTGCCAGGAAGAGCGCGGCGATCACGGGAATAAAGGTGGCTACGGTTTGGATACCCTGGCCCATACCGCCGGCAACTATGGTCACCAACCAGGCTGGGGCACCGATATTGGTCATCAGTGCGCCGAGATGATCGACAAACAGGGCACCGGCCGTGATGTCGAAGAAGTCGATAAAGGCGCTACCGACATTGATACTGAACATAAACATCAAGTACATCACGAACAGGAATACCGGGACTCCTGCGATGGGATGCAACACCAGCTTATCGAGACGGTCGCTCAGGGTAAGCTGATCGCTGTCTTTCACCGATTGGTTAAAGACCTGCTGCACGAAATCGAAACGTGTGGTGGCCACCATGATCTCGATATCCTTACCTTGGGCCGCTAAGCGCTCGGAGCATTGGGACACCTCAGACAGCATCTGACCATTCTTACACTGGCCACAGCCAAGACCGTTACCCATCATCGCCAGGGCGCGGCCACGACTCAGCTGGCTATCACGCTCAAACAGCGCCTTGATACCCGCCTCGATCTCAACATCGTAATCCAGCACCAGAGGCGCCTCGGACACCTTACCATCTAACAGGTCGACCACCTGGGCCTGTACCTGCTTGATATCATTCATATCGCGAGAGCAGACGGCAATCACGGGGCAGCCTAGCTGCTGACTCATCTTGTCGACATCGACCTCTATCCCGTGGGCCTTGGCCGCGTCAATCTTGTTGATCACTACCACCATAGGAATGCCAAGCTCGCGCAGCTGCACCGTCAGATACAGGTGACGCTCGATATTGGTGGCATCGACCAGGTTGATGATGCCATCCATCTGCGCCTCGGCCAGGTATTGCTGGGCAATCTGCTCGTCAAGAGAGCAATCGCAGCTGCTACCGGCTGGCAGTAAGTCGTAAATACCAGGCAGATCCGTCAGCAGCACCTGGGTATCGTTCAGGGTAAAGGCCCCTGTCTTCTTCTCTACCGTTACCCCAGACCAGTTACCCACCTGCTGGTTAGCACCGGTTAGCGCATTAAAGAGTGTTGACTTGCCCGCGTTAGGGTTACCAACGGTCACACAATGAAATTGTTTAGCCATGAGCCAGCTCCACCTCAATTACTTCAGCCAGGTCCTTACGCATGCATAACTTACTGCCACGAATGGCCAACTCTAATCCCGAGCCCAATGGGGCGCGTCGTAACAGGGTCAGAGAGGTGTTGGGGGTGATCCCCATGGATAAAAGCTTGCGTTTCACCACCGCAGGCAGGCTAATCTGGCCAACCTCGGAGATCACTGCACTATCGCCAGGCTTTAATTCGCTTAATTTCATATTGCAACTCTACCTTTTCAGGTCTCGATAAATCTGAACTACACCAGATTCTAACGGAGCAAGGCTTCCAATAACTTTATCTAGATCAATATTTATGATTGGAAACGATAATAATTTTCAATTGTATTTTATATTATGTGACAGATATCTCAATCAGTAAACGAGATTATCAAATGAGAACCATTTTCATTGGCGAGCAATTCTACGTCCCAACTTACGAGCACAACGTGATCCAGATCACATAAAGTGCTAATTCGCTCAAATACTTCATTTTTACCCATTATTTATCGCCACAAAATTTACACATTCGTCACAAATCTTGCCTATTATTTAGCTTTGGTAAATTAGTAATTCATAAAGATAACAACTAAACGCCACACTGTGCTTGGATGGATGATGATGAAAAAGGAATCGACTTGGCTGCGTGCCCTTAGGCTAACGGCCCTACTCGCGCTATACCCTCTCTTTAGTTTGCACGCTCAGGCAACCCCCTGGGACGAGATGCCCGCCGAGGAGGTGGAGAAGATCCTCGATAGCAAATTCGCCGAAGGTCAATACTCCCCCAAGGGCGCCGATAGCTGCCTCATGTGCCATCGCAAGAACCAAACCGTCATGGCGCTATTTGACGGCGTGCATGGCAATTCCCAGGTAAAAGGCTCCCCCATGGCCGACCTGCAGTGCGAAGCCTGCCACGGCCCCATGGGCAAACATAATCGCGGCGGCAAGGAGCCTATGATCACCTTCGGCGCCAACTCACCCGTGCCAGCCGAGAAACAAAACAGCGTCTGCATGAGCTGCCATAACGACGACCAGCGCATGGCCTGGAGCGGCAATCATCACGACAATGCCGATGTTGCCTGTAGCGATTGTCATCAGGTACACACGGGTCATGACCCCATAAGCGATAAGAGCCAGGAGGTCGCCGTCTGCACCACATGTCATACCCAACAAAAGGCCGACCTGCACAAGCGCAGCAGCCACCCACTCAAGTGGCAGCAGATGGTTTGTAGCGACTGTCACAATCCCCACGGCGGTCTGGGCGAGGCCAGCCTGAAGCAGATGAGCATTAACGATAACTGCTACGCCTGCCATGCCGAGAAACGTGGGCCTAAGCTGTGGGAACATGCACCGGTCACCGACAACTGCGCCAACTGTCATAATCCCCACGGCACGGTCAACGAGGCCATGTTGATCGCCAAGCCCCCTCAGCTTTGCCAGCAGTGCCACGCCAGCGACGGTCACGCCGCCAATCCGGTATTTGCCAACAGCCCTAATGCCTTCAACGGCGGCCAAAGCTGCCTCAACTGCCACAACCAGGTGCATGGCTCTAACCATCCATCGGGCAAACTACTGCAACGTTAATGAGGGAGCATAGCGATGAACAGACTTAAAGGGACTCACACACGCGCTTGGCCACTCAGCCTGCTGACCCTCTCTATCCTCAGCAGCCTGGCATCGGCCCAGGGGTACGATCTCGCCTCCGCCAATCGCAGCTCGGTGAAGATGGATGCCTGGAAATGCCAACGCTGTGAAGTCAAAGATGCAACCACTGGCGAGATAGGCGTCGGCGTCGCCTATAACGACGGCGGCGATAGCCGTTTCGGCAACACCACGGGCACAGACACAGATGGCGCCGTGGCGAGCCTGGAGGCAGATCTAACCCACAGGAAGTCCTCTGGCTACCAGACCCAATTTAAGGCAGACCGCCTAGGCTACGACGCCAGCTCAGCCAGTTTAACAACCGGACGCAAGGGCCAGTACGAGATAGCCGCCAGCTATCGAGGCTTTGCCCGCTTCGACAACAATGCGGCACTAACCCCCTATCGGCTATTGGCCAACAGCTGGCAGCTCCCCAGCCAATGGCAGAGCGCCGCCACAACCGATCAGATGAGCAGCCTAAACGATAGCCTGATGGCGAGTGAGCTTAAGATCACCCGTGACCGCTACCGTCTCGACGCCGCCTATACCGGCAGCTTCTACGAGGCTAGCCTCGGCTACCAATATGAGCAGCGTCAGGGCAATCGCCGTGCCAGCGCCAATCTCCTCACCAACAGCACCATGCTGGCGGAGCGCGTCGACGACAAGAGCGATCGCATCGAAGGCAAACTCTACTTTCGCGGCAATCAGTGGCTGACCGGCATAGATGCCGAGCTCAGTCATTACAAGAACGATATCAATGCCCTGCACTGGCAATCGGCCTTCAGCCCCACCTTCGGCGCCGCCTATTATGGACAGAGCGCTGTAGCGCCCGATAACAAGGCCTATCGCATCGCGGCCCACAGCCAATTCTCCGCCCCGGGTCAGCAGGTGCTGATGCATCTGGGTTTTAGCCGCATGACCCAAGATCAGGCCTATCTGCCGGCCACCATTAATGGCCCCTCACCCATGCTGCCTGCGACCAATCTCGACGGCCAGGTAGATCTGCTGGAGATGAAGCTTAAGTATCTCGGGCGTCTCACCCCGGAGCTCAGCCTCAGGGCCGGCTACGACTATCGCGATTGCGACAACAAGTCTGAGATAATGAGTTACCCGCAGATCATTACCGACAGCTACTACAGCGGCGATAAGGTTAATCAGGCCTATGACCGAACCCGTCAACAGGCGAATCTGGGAGCCAAGTACCGCTTTACCCGCAGCCTCTATCTGGATCTGCAATACCAGTATGAGCACAACAACTACAACGCCCTCGACCGCGACAGCCTGCAGACATCAGATGTTACGGCCAAGCTCCACTATCGGCTCTCCTCCCAATGGCAGGCCTG
Source organism: Shewanella alkalitolerans (assembly GCF_019457575.1). Classification (NCBI taxonomy): domain Bacteria; kingdom Pseudomonadati; phylum Pseudomonadota; class Gammaproteobacteria; order Alteromonadales; family Shewanellaceae; genus Shewanella; species Shewanella alkalitolerans. Next base: position 2,945,430 of record NZ_CP080422.1, read on the forward strand.
GCTCAAGGCCGAGTTTAAGGATCGCGGCGGCAGCGAATATCTGGGATCGAGCGTCAGCAATCGCCCCAACAACCCGCTGTTAAGGCGCAGCTATCTGGCCGATCGTGAGCGCCAGCGCTATGGCCTCTACACCAGCTATAACGGCGAGTCGCTCAGCGCCACGCTCAACCTGCACCTGATGCAGGATGACTACACAGACACCCAGATAGGCCTGACCCAGGTCGATAGCCAGGGTTATGATCTCTCCGCCAACTATGCCCTGAATGAGCAGATTAACCTCAGCGCCTTCGTCAATCAGGACTGGCGCGACAGCGATCAGGCAGGCAGTAACAACTTCGGTAGTGCCAACTGGTTTGCTACCACCAAGGATAAGGCGACCCTTATCGGTGCCGGGTTCGATTACGATGCCCTGATGGAGAACCGTCTGCGACTAGGCCTCAACTACAGCTATAGCGACGGCCAGAGCGACACAGAGGTCAGCCAGGGTCTGCACAGCCCATACGGCAGCTATTACGCCACCCGACACAATCTCAACGCCTTCGCCGACTTTAATCTCAGCGAGAGCCTGGGGCTGCGGCTGGATTGGATCTTCGAGCAGTACCAAGACGCCGACTGGGCTAACGACAACCTGATGCCAGACAGCATCCCCAACGTGTTGACCTTCGGTGACCTCAGCCATGATTACAACGCCCACTACTTTGGAGTGACCCTGAGTTACCAGCTGTAACTCAGGCGCCCCCTATGCCAAGGAAGCGATGATGAAGATGAACAAAACTTTCCATTATGCCGCCCTATTTGGGCTAGTTTCGCTACTCTCCGCCTGTGGCGGCGATGATGGTAAACCCGGTAATCCTGGCGAGCCCGGCGGCCCACCAGCCATGGTGATCGACACCTTAGTGGTCAGCTTCGATCCCGTGCAGATGCAATCAGGCGTTGCCACGGTGAGCTACCGCGTCACCAATCAGGATGACGAACCTGTTGTGGGGATCCCAAGCGCCACCTTTATTGCCGCTCAGCTGCTGCCCCAGGGCTACACCAATGCGGGCAACGCCTCCCAGTGGCAATACTTCACCTCGGAAAGCTGCAACGACAGCTGCCCTGGTGAGTATGTGGATCATAAGAATGGCCGCTACAGCTACACCTTCAGCTCAGGTTTCGACGGCTTGAATGATGTCGGTTACCAGGCCGGCGCCACGCAGCGAGTCGTGGTTAAGCTAGGGGGCGACAGCCTGGCCGATGGCACCAGCCTGCCCGTCACCAATCAGCACTTCGACTGGCAGGGCGACAAAGACGGCACCAGCAGCGATCCTGTATACACCCGCAACCTGATCAAGATAGAAACCTGCAACAGCTGTCACAGCGATCTGGCCTTTCATCGCGGCAACTACAACCAGATTGAGACCTGTGTGACCTGTCACAATGCCGATCGCGTCAGCAATCCAGACAACATCTTCCCGCAGATGATCCACGGCAAACACCTGACCGGCTTCCCCGGCTCGCTGGCAAACTGCCAGACCTGCCACGCCGAGGACGAGACATTGAGCGAGCAGATGAATTGGGCGCGGGTACCCACCATGGAGGCCTGCGGCGCCTGCCATACCTATATCGACTTCAAGAAGGGGGAAGGCCATCCGGCGCAGCTCAACAACGCCAACTGCGTCGCCTGTCACAACCCGGATTGGACCGCCAGCGTCCACAACGACGGCGGCAACGCCCAGGCATTGGCACAATTTAAGCCTGTGATCACCAAAGCGATGCAAAGTGGCGATACCGTCTCATTCACCCTGACACTGGAAAACCCCGCGACGGGTCAGCCCTACACGGCCAGCGCCGACCAACTGGATTTCGTCTCCGACCTTCGCGTATACGCCAACTGGGGCACCAGCTTCGACTATGCCACCCGCTCGGCGCGCTCCATACGTGTGCATGAAACCGCGCCTATCTCCGGCAGCAACGGCAGCTTCGACTATCAGATAGCCGGGCTGACGGTCCCCGCAGGTAGCGAGATGGATAAAGGCACGCTAGCGATTCAAGGCAGAGTCTGCGCCGCCAACGGCGTACTGGGCGCCTGTAGTGATGAGGCCAACAGCGAAGTGGTGATCAAATCCAGCCATCGCTTCTTCGCCACCGATGCCTTGAGCGATAGCGGCCGCCGCGTGGTGGTCAACAACGACACCTGCGGTAGCTGCCACGGGGATCAACAGCTGAACTTCCACGGTTCGCGCAACGATCTTGAGGGTCAGTGTCAGCTATGTCACAACCCCAACATGCAAGCCGAGGCCGCGGACAATCCGTCCCTCACCACGGCGGACTTCAAGCATCTTATCCACGGTATTCATAGTGGTCAGCGCGCCGGTTTCGAAGGGATTAACTACCCTGGCAATATAGGTAACTGCGCCCAGTGTCACGCCGACAGAGATGGCGTGCTCTCGGTCGCCCTGCCGCTGGATCCCGGCGTGAAACCGCTGGCCATAGACGATGGCAGCTACACCAGCCCAACAGCCGCCATCTGTAGCGACTGCCACAGCAGCGAGACCAACAAGAACCATATGATCCAGCAAGGCGCAGTGTTCAGCGGCACTCTGTCCGATGCCACCGCAGGCACCGAAAGCTGCAGCACCTGTCACCGACAAGGCGCCGATGCCGATGTGCTGAGGGTGCATCCCATCAAATAAACCGGACACGGCGCCAGCTCACTGGCGCCGATTCGACAACGCATTGAGAGATTGACTGAAATGGAAGGCACTATGATGGATATGAAGAAGAAGGTGAATCAATGGAGCCTCATCGCCCTGAGTTGCAGCGCGCTGCTACTGGGCTGTGGTAGCGACGGCAAGGATGGTAAAGACGGCCCCGACGGTGTCATAGGCGTCAGCATCACAGACACCCCAAGCGTGATGGCCCAGTTTACCCAGGCATCGGTAGAAGATGGCCAGGTCAGCGTGACCTTTAAGCTTGAGAATGCCAACGGCGTGGCCGTACTCGGCCTGACCAAAGACTATGATCTCAGATTCGGCATCGCCCAGCTGGCCCAGGTAACAGAGACGATTGATGGCCAAAGCTTCGATCGCGGCTACCAGTGGCAGGCCTACATCAACAGCCTAAGACAACCGGGGTCATTGCCAGATGACACCTCAGGCCTTAACCCCTCGCCTCAATATCAGGCCAATGTCGAGGCGGCCAGTGCCTGCGAAGACTGCCTGACAGATAACCTCGATGGCAGCTACACCTATAAATTTCAGCAAAACATCGCCAATGTCACCGAGCCTTTGGCCATCACATACAATGGCGATAACACCCACAGGGTCACCCTGGAGCTGAAGCTACCCCAGGCGACCGCCAACGCCCACCATGACTGGCAGCCCTCTTCGGGGTCGACCGACGGCATTCAAACCCGTAATGTAGTGAGTAAGGAGACCTGTCTTAATTGTCACCAGGAGGAGAGCCTAGCACTGCACGGTGGCCGCCGCATCAGCCTCGAGAATTGCGCCAGCTGTCATACCGCGACCTCAGGCGATCCCGAGAGCGGCAACAGCATCGAATTTACCTACCTGATCCATGCCATCCACAAGGGTCACGACAGGGTCACCAGCACGCCAGAAGGGATTGTACCCGCCCCCTATAAGATAGTGGGCTTTGGCGGCAGTCTGCACGACTATGGCAAGGTGATGTTCCCGCAGAAGCCAGCAGCCAACTGCGCGGCCTGTCACAAAGAGGGGGACGGCGCCCCAAGCGACGCAGCCCTGTTTAAGGCAGATAACTCCAGCATCGCCTGTATCAGCTGTCACACCGAGAAACCCTCGCAGAATCACTCAAGCACCAACTGCGTCGCCTGCCACAACGCCACGGATACCTATCCGGGCACAGGCAACGCCGAGAAGCGCCATGGCGACGTGCTAAAGGCCTACTCGCTGGCCCAGGCCATGGGCGTCAGTTTCAGCAACATAGGCCTGGATGGCGACGGCAAGCTGAAATTTGATCTCCAGGTAACCGACTCTGCCGGTAATCCGGTAGCCAGCGAATTTATCGAGCTTGGCACCCGCGTCGTGGTCGCCTGGGATGTGGACAAGGACTACCCGGCCTACACGGATGCCTCCTACAGCAATCGTCGCTTCAGACTGTCCCAAGGCACCTATGACGATGCCAGCAAGACCTTCACCATAGTGGCCAGCAGCTTCGACATGCCAATGGATGCAGCGGGAAAGACCTTCGAGCTCTGGTCTGCCATTGAGGTCTGCTTCAACCACGGCGGCTATGGCGTTGCCGATGTGGTGATGACCGCCTGTAGCGATGATACCCGCTGGGTAGCCGTTAAAGAGGCGCCCTATCGCTTCGTCTGGTCCGGCACAGGCGTTGCCGAAGATGGCCAGGTGGCCATGCGCCGCGCCATCGTCGATACCAGCAAGTGTCAGACCTGTCACAATCAGGAGAATCACCATTACAACAATGGTTATAACTGTCAGACCTGTCATACCTCAGACAAGACTACCAGCGGCGATGACAGCTATCCGGGCGGACGTCGCCCCACCAGCTTCGCCTTTAAGGCCCACGAGGCAGAGGGTCACTACCTCAAGTATGCCGGCGTGCAGTCGGGCACAGTGCTCAAGACAGACTGCCTCACCTGTCATACCGATGATGGCATCACACTTGGCCGCGCAAGCGATCGCGTCTGGCGCTATGGCGATACCACCACAGGCGTCGATATCTGGGTCTCATCCGATGCCGGCGCCTGCCTGAGCTGCCACCAGAAATACCTTAAGGATTCTGGTGCGGCCCATATACAGGCCAACGGCGGTATCTTAGACGGTATGGACGCAGACGATGTGCGCGCTCGGGCGGCAGAGACCTGCGCCACCTGCCATACGCCGACTCAGCTGTTAGGCATTCACCAGGAGTAGCATCGCACTATAAAAGATGGTGAGCGAAACACTGGATAAAAGGAGGCTGCGGCCTCCTTTTTTATCGCCCTACACCTATGCATGCCATCAATGCATGACGCCAAACGCCACGCCATCCAGCCGCACAATTCACAAACTACTAACATCAAGCCCACAAACCCGAAAGTTTCACCGGCAAAATGGATCGGTTTCCCAGCGCCTATGCTTGCGTTAGATCAAAACTGCGGTGAAAAAATCCACTGCCGCTTAAGCTTTATTTAAGAAAAGGCTTATTTTTAGGCAGCTCAAGAGAAAATGCCCTCACTCGATATTTATAAGTAACTGTAAAATAATAAATTTAACAAGTTTATCAATTTCCACCAAGCTTAATGGATCCGCTTCACGTTTGCGCCAAGTGGGCCGCTGCACCTACCCCCTTTTAAGTAATATGGCCCCTAAGGTGCCGCCAAGTTGTTGAGGCAATAGCAATAACTCTGGCCACCTTGTTCATACCAAAAAAGAAAAAATTGAGATCACTCTCATTCTCATGCAGGGGAAAAATGATGAAACGGTATTCAATCAGTACCGCAGTCAAAGCAGCATTCGGTGTCGGAGCCTTATCTCTGGCGCTGGTCGGCTGTGGCGGCAGCGATGGAAAAGATGGTGAAGATGGCAAGCCTGGTGAAATCGCGGTCGATATCAACAGCGCGACTGCGGTCCAAACCAAGATAGAAAGCGCCAGCTATGACGCGGCGGCCAAGACCCTAAGCTTCGAATTTAGCCTGACCAATCCTAATGGCGTCGCCGTCACAGGATTAGAGGCGCTCACCGACCCACTACGCATCGCCTTCGGTCGCATGGGCACCCGCAGCGAGGCCTTCACACCCTACAGCCTGGAAGATGGCACCCAGGTCACCGGCCGCGCCGATGGCGACGAGGAGATCTGGCTCTCTTACCGCAACGCCAGCAAGAACGGCGTACCTATGACGGGCACCAACAACTGGCGTCCAACTCGTGACTGCCCTGAAGGACTTAGCTGCCTGAGCTACCTAGGCGAAGGCCGTTATCGGGTTACGGCGCCAGAGATCATAGACACCAATGGCCTGGACTACGACTATGATGCCAACCGCATCAATGGTATCTACCTGATCACCTATGGTGTGGGTCAGAATAAGCTAAAGAATGTCGAAGCCTACTACTGGGATCCTTTGACCGAGCAGTCGGTCTCTTCGCCTAAGAAAGTGCTGGAGATGGATACCTGTACCAGCTGTCACGTAGGTCAGGATCATATCCGCCACGGCAACTATGGTAATACCGCCGACGGCTGTGGTTTCTGCCACACAGACTATACCCAATACAGTGGCTCAGGTACCGATGGCGAAGGCAACACGGTCGAATTTAACTTTGATGGCTCCATCAAGGGACTGGTTCACGCCGTGCACACTGGCATCATAGAGGGTGATCGCCGCGGATTGGAAAAATTCAACACTGTCATTGCCAACGCAAGCAAAAACCCAGCGTTTGCTTACAAATTTGATGGAGCGGCGCTCGATAGCGAAGGCAATCCTAAGGCCGAGCTTAACTTCCCGGCCTCGACGGCTAACTGTCAAAGCTGTCACGTAAGCTACACCACCACAGAAGAGACGCTGCCCGAAGGCCTGACCGCTCACGCCCTGGCCTGGTTTGGCGATAAGGATGTGACCAGCTGTCAAAGCTGTCATGGCGAATACCACAAGGGCAGCAGCCTGGTGGCGCCGGGTGAAGATGGCGCAACCATGGTAGGTTGTGTCACCTGTCACAGCAGCCAAGATGGCAATACCCGCGGCGGCGCCTTCCGTCACTTTGCCGGTCATGAACAAGAAAGCAGCCAGGCCGCATCACAGGCCGGTATCTTAGTCGGTGCCAGCTACAGCCAGATCGCCTGGGATGAAACCAGCGCGACCTTAAGCTTTACCCTTAACCTCAACAAGGGTGAAGAGGCGGTTACCAGCCTACATGTACCGCGCGTTACCGTGTACGTTAACGCCGTCGATGCGGTTAAACCTGACGCCTACCTGGCGGCGCGCACCAGTGATAGTGCAACCGCGAATCCTGATGGTAGCTATACGGTGACCGTCGATGCGTCTAAGCCTAACTATGGCCTACCTTCACTGGCCGAGGTTATTGCCAATGGGGCAGATCTGGCGATCACCTCAAGCTTTAGCACCTGCTTTAAGAACAAGTCTTCAACCTTGGTTGAACTTGACGGCGAACGCAACTGCGCCAGCGTGTTAAGCCCCAACGCGGCTAAGACAGAGTTCGTTAAGCTTGACGGAACGCCTGGTGCAGTGCGCGCCAGCGCCGTGGACTATGACAACTGCGCAAGCTGTCACAACAACGACATGGTGGTTAGGAAAAATAAACAAGATCCAACAAAAGGTGATTATCACTACCGCAACGCCGACGTACACACCTGTGCCCAGTGTCACGAAGCCGGTGACTACAACAGCCTGGTGGTGCGCGTTCACGGCACCTTCGGTAGAGCCCATGGCCGCGCTGATGTGCATCAACTGGTCAGCAGTGCCAACTGCTCAGCCTGTCACAGCGATCTCAACTTCGGTCTAGAGAATGCACGCTCAACACCGATGCGCTGGAACAAGGGAAATTACAATAATGATATCCCATCGACCTTCTCTAGCCCACAGGCCGGTGTGTGCGCCTCTTGCCACGTCTCATCAAGCTATGAGATCGGCGGTGGTAAAGATGCGGCCAAGTCTCACATCGAGAGCATGGGCGGCGTCGTTGATGGCAGCTATGAAGCGGCCATGCTAAACAGCGAATCATGCCTCACCTGCCACAGCGCAGAGAAGGTCGCCGAGCTGCACAAGCAAAACTAAAACAGACGCCACTGTTTTAAAGACCCATTTAAAATAAGCTAAGAGTGTCAGGCCATGCCTGGCACTCTTTTTTATCGCCGCTTTCTGTTCCACTTTCTCTCCCATCTGCCGCAAGACCACGGGTGCGCATGGAGCAAACTCAAAGAAACACAGGCTCTACATACCCCCAAAGGCGCCACATTTTCGGCTACAGCAAATTAACAGGATGTGATTTAACTGGCTGACTTTCTTAAGTGAAAATGAAAATTTCACCAAAAATGCATTTTTTTACCTACCTCTAAAGAAATAGTCAGATCTCAATCACATAAGCAGACTGAAACACCTGCTAAAAAGTTGCCGTTTCGATAGCCTTAGAGGTGGAAATTAATTCCACACACTAAGCGGGTGTTTTCAGTAGACAAAACAAATACTGTTCTCAATTTCAGTGCTTGTTTTTATTGAAGAACAATCAATTAGTGATGATTAAAACTATTGCAGGGAATAATCATGATGAAAAAGTTCAATGTTAATGCAGCGACAAAAGCTGTATTAGGTGCCGGACTTCTCTCTCTCGCCTTATCCGGTTGCGGCAGCGACGGTAAAGATGGCGAAGATGGTAAGGACGGCGTCATTGGTGTCAATATCGACACTACACCTACCCTTCAGGCAACCTTTACCAATGCGACAATCGACGCGGGTAAAGTCACGGTCGACTTCAAGCTTCAAGATGCAAACGGCGTTGCCGTACTTGGGCTCACCAAAGACCACGACCTGAGATTTGGTGTCGCGCAGCTGACCCATGTGGTTGAAACCAAAGCCGATGGCGAAACCGCCGATCGCGGCTTCCAATGGCAGGCCTACATCAATAGCGAGAAAGCGCCTAACCCAGACTGGGTACCAGAGGGCGATACCGACATCAATCCGTCTAACCAGTTCCAAGCCAACGTAGAGCAAGCCGCCAAGTGCGACGACTGCCTGGTCGACAACGAAGACGGTAGCTACACCTATACCTTCCAGACCAACATCGCCAACGTCACCTCACCTGTCACTGTGACCTATGACGCCGATGCGACTCAGCGTATTACGCTCGAGCTGGAACAACCTAGCGTTACGGCTAACGCCAACTATGATTTCCAACCTTCTAGTGGCGCGACTGAAGGCATTCAAACCCGCGACGTGGTTGCTATCGAGACCTGTTACACCTGTCACCAGCCAGAGAGTCTGGCACTGCATGGTGGCCGTCGTATTAACATCGAAAACTGCGCCTCTTGCCACACCGCCACCTCTGGCGATCCAGAAACCGGCAACAGCGTCGACTTCACTTACATGATCCACGCCATTCACCGTGGTGAAGAGCGTCACACCTATGATGCCGACGGCAACCAAGTTCCAGCACCTTACAAGGTGATTGGCTATGGCGGCGGCGTGCATGACTACGGCAAGGTGATGTTCCCACAAAAACCAGCGGCCGATTGTAGCGCCTGTCACGTCGAGGGCAGCAATGCACCGGCAAATGCCGACCTTTACAAGGCAGACCTGAGCAACACTGCCTGTATCGCCTGTCACAGCGAGAAGCCATCTTCTCACCACAGCAGCACAGACTGTATGGCCTGTCACAACAGCACCGAACCATATGGCGGCACAGGTAGCGCCTTCAAGCGTCATGGCGACGTACTGAAAGCCTACCAAGATGCCGAGGCGATGAGCGTTAAGTTCAGCAACATAGGTGTTGATGCTAATGGTAAGTTTGTCTTCGACGTACAGGTACTGGGTGCCGATGGCGCCGCCCTGGATGGCGAGCTATTAGATCCGAAATCACGTGTGGTTGTGGCCTGGGATATAGACAAAGACTTCCCTGCCTATAGCGATGCCTCTTATGGCAATCGTCGTATAGCGCTTGAAGACGGGGTATACAACGCCGAGACTAAGACTTACACCCTAACCGGTAGTGATTTCGACCTACCCGCCGATGCCAACGGCAAGACCTTCGAGCTCTGGTCAGCGCTGAAAGTCTGCTTCAACAACGGCGGCTATGGCGTTGCCGAGATTAAGCCTACCGCCTGTGCAACCGAAGGCGCACGTAAGGTAGAAGCTAAACAAGAAGCGATGCACTTCGTCTGGAAAGATGGTGCCATCGATGACAGCGCAACAACAGCCGAGCGTCGTGACATCATAGACCCAAGCAAGTGTCAGGGCTGTCACAACCAGGAAAACCATCACTACAACAATGGTTACAACTGTCAAACGTGCCACACCTCTGACAAGCCGATAAAAGAATCGGTTCGTAATTCAGGTATCTATGACAGTCCTACAAGCTATGCGTACAAAGCGCACCACGCAGCAGGACACGACATGAACGCCAAATGGGGTAGTGGGCTAAAATCTGGAACGGTAATGAAGACAGATTGTTTAACATGCCATACTGCACAAGACGACAGAAATAAAATCGACAATGGCATTACCTTAGGCAGATCGCCTGAGCGTGTTTGGAATTACCCTAACCTTGAGACTAAAGATAAATCAGGTATTTGGGTGTCTTCCGATGCAGGTGCTTGTATGAGCTGTCACCAGGCTCACCTGAGCGATGCAGCCAAGTCTCACATCGAGACCAACGGCGGTATCATAGACGGTGTTAGTGCCGATGACGTACGTACTCGCGCAGCAGAAACCTGTAAGACCTGTCACACACCAGAAAAGGTGATGGAACTGCACGGTTACTAAGAGGATTGACTCACTAACTCTCAAGGTTAGTGGGTCGACATCTACCTCGAAGGGAGGCACTCGCCTCCCTTTGTTTTTACTGTAGAACAGTGAACGCTAAAATAAGAACAAAAATCGCAAAACTGTTTCATTTTGCAACATTTTTTCCGCCAAGCCGCCCCATTCTTCGCCCGCCGAGCTACCCCTTTAGAAATAGAAAGATCTCGGTCACACATTAGACTCAGTCAGGCAGATTTTAGCCGCTTGTTACGTTAGCATTTCCTTGGGGATTTCTATTTCCAGCATTGACTTAGGTCGCACAACTTATAACTGAGAATCGGCGCAATCAATGGCCATGCACTTAAGACGATGCCAAACCTATGCAGGGAAAAAATGATGAACGTACAAAATAATAAATTTAAGCTGCTACTCGCAGCAGGTGCCGTCTCCATGGCTCTCACTGGTTGTGGTGGCAGCGACGGTAGTGATGGTAATCCGGGCAACCCAGGTGGCCCAGCAGCCGATGCCATTGAAGTACTTCACCTTGATGTCACCAAGGTTGAATACGACAACGGCACACCCACAATCACAGTCTTTGCGACCAACCAGGAAGATCTTCCTGTTATCGGTCTGAAAGATCTTGAAGTGAAAAAAGTGGTTCAGCTACTGCCACAAGACGCGACCGGTGCAGGTAATGCCGCCGAATGGCAATATATCGGCTCACAAAAAGCCTTCACCGACCACAAGAATGGTAACTACACCTTCACCATCGACGTGGAAGGCTACAACCCAGAGCTGACCCAAAGATACAATATCGTCGCCAAGGCCTCGACACTGCTCGACGGTGTCACCCTGGTGCCACAAACCGAGATCGCCGAAGACTTCTCTGGCGAAGGTTATGAGCCACTCTACACCAAGAATGTGGTCTCAACCGCCAGCTGTAACAGCTGTCACGCCGAAGGACAGAAGATCTACCACAGCTACACCAGCGTAGAGACCTGTGTCTCTTGTCACACCCAAGAGATGGCCGATGAGAAAGGTAAGCCACAAGTTGCCTTTAACCATCTGATCCACAACGTCCACAACGACGCTAAGATGTATGGCCGTAACATGGACAAGAGCGCCGAGACTGCGCACCACATTGTCCAGGACAACTGCCAAGCCTGTCACGTTAAGTCTGACGAGCTCACCGAGTGGGGCAACTGGTCACGTATTCCAACCATGGAAACCTGTACCAGCTGTCACGTCAACATCGACTTCGAGGCGGGTAAAGGCCACTCTCAGCAAAATGACAACAGCAACTGTGTTGCCTGTCATAACGCGAGCTGGACTGCCGAGCTGCACACCCAAGCTGGCAACGACAAGAAAGCCCTTATCGACCAATACGGCCTGAATGTTGAGTCAACCATCAACACCGAAGGCACTGCTGCCACCATCAGTGTTCAAGTGGTCGATGCCAGCGGCGCCGCCGTTGATATCAACACCATTCTGCCTATGGTACAACGCTTCGAGATCGTGACTAACGTAGGTCCTAACAATGTGACCCTAGGTTATGGCGGTAAAGACTCTATCAACGCCGTGAAGAATGGCGTGGTTGATGCGGCTGCGATGATCGAAGATGGCAAGCTGGTTTACACCACTAGCAAAGATCTTAAGCTAGGTGCCAACGGTATCGACAGCGAGACCGCCTTTACCTTCGTTGGCTGGGCAATGTGCTCAGACAAGGGTGAGTTCGTGACCTGTGACGATCCTGCCTTCGACGGTAGCGACACCGACAAGTACACCGGCATGAAAGCCGACCTTGCCTTCGCCGCATTAGCAGACAAGGCGCCAAGCATGCGTCACGTCGATTCAGTGAACTTCACCGCCTGTGCCTCTTGTCACACCACAGAGTTTGAAGTGCACAAGGGTAGCCACCATGCAGGTTTCGTCCTGTCTGAGCAGCTCTCTCACGCGAAAGACGCCAACGACATGCCTATCATAGGTGTCGATGCCTGTGTGGCCTGTCACACACCTGACGGCACATACGCTGGCGGCGCGAACAAGGGTGCCCTGGAGATGAAGCTGCACGTGGTACACGGCGAGCAAGGCATCATCAAAGATTGTGCCCAGTGTCACAACGACTTCAATCTGGACGCCTTCAAGGCTAAAGGTGCCCTGGCAACTGCTGCTGGCCAATACAGCACACCTATCGCCGCGACTTGTACTTCTTGTCACACCAGCGATAGCGTCAAGGCCCACGCCGAAAGCCAAGGTGCCATCATCAATGGTGCTAAAGATGTCGCTAACGATGCGGCGCAGCTAGAAACTTGTTTCTTCTGCCACGCACCTGTTATCGAAGATCACACTGCGGTGAAGATGTAATTTGCGCATCTCAAATTGAAAACCGGGGGAGTCTCCTCCCCCACTTTTCACGACTCATTTGTGCAAATTAGGATGCCTATTATGAAAATCACAAATCAATTCAAAAGCCTGTTTCCGGCGGTGATGACAGCTGCACTGCTGTCGCTCGGCATAAGCCAGGGCGCGGTGGCGTCTAAATGGGATGCCAAGATGACCCCGGACGAGGTGGAAGTCACCCTGGACAAGAAGTTCGCCGAGGGCCAATACTCGCCTAAGGGCGCCGACTCTTGTCTCATGTGTCACGGCAAGTCTGAAAAGGTCATGGACCTGTTCAAGGGCGTACACGGCGCTGCCGACTCGAGCAAGAGCCCGATGGCTGGCCTGCAATGTGAAGCCTGCCACGGCCCCATGGGTAAGCATAACCGCGGCGGTAACGAGCCGATGATCGCCTTCGGTCCAGACTCTACCCTGTCTGCCGAGAAGCAAAACAGCGTCTGTATGAGCTGTCACAAAGATGACAAGCGTATGGCCTGGAACGGCGGTCACCATGACAATGCCGATGTGGCCTGTGCCTCTTGTCACTCGGTGCACACAGATAAAGATCCTGTTCTCTCTAAGAACACAGAGATGGAAGTCTGTACCAGCTGCCACACCAAGCAAAAAGCCGACATGAACAAGCGCTCTTCTCACCCAATGAAGTGGGCACAGATGGTCTGTAGCGATTGTCACAATCCACACGGTACCCTGTCGGACTCGGACCTGGTCAAGCCCAGCGTTAACGAAACCTGCTATTCGTGCCACACAGAAAAACGCGGCCCAAAGCTATGGGAACATGCGCCCGTAACTGAAAACTGCGTTACCTGTCACAACCCGCACGGCAGTGTTAATGAGGGCATGTTGAAGACCCGCGCCCCGCAACTTTGTCAGCAGTGCCACGCTAGCGATGGCCATGCCAGCAATGCTTACATGGGCAACACTGACCAAGGTTCTACCGTGGGTGGCAATGCCTTTACCGGTGGTCGCAGCTGTCTGAACTGTCACAACCAGATCCATGGTTCTAACCATCCATCTGGCAAACTGTTCCAGCGCTAAGGAGACGAGAAGATGAAATTCAAACTCAATGTAGTCACCCTCGCCCTTATCGCTAATGCCGGTATCGTCATTCCCGGCATGGCGCTGGCCGACGGCTATGGCATTCAAAACGCCAACACAGAAAAGGTAAAGTTCGATAACTGGGACTGTAAGCGCTGTAAGATTGAGACAGGCGTCACTGGCACTATCGGTGCCGGCGTCGGTTACAACGACAGCGACGACATCCGCTCGGCCAACGCCTTTGCCGCCGAAAATGAATTTGTCGGCAAGGTCGACGCCGATGTGAGCTACATCAGCGAGTCTGGCTACCGTGCCAGCATAGAGGCGCAAAATCTCGGCATGGAAAATGGCCGCCTGGATCTCGAGTCAGGCAAGGTGGGGCAGCACAAGCTGAGCCTCAACTACCGTCAAATCGCCACCTACAAGACCGATAAGGCAATGAGCCCTTATCAAGGCGTGGGCGGCGACTACCTGACCCTGCCAGACAACTGGCAGACGGCGGGTTCGAGCCAGGATATGAGCGAGCTATACAGCAGCCTAAATCCACTGGAGCTGTCGCTCAAGCGCAAGCGCGCCGGCATCGGCTTCGAGTATCAGGGTGAAGAGCTGTGGAGCACCTACGTCAACTACCAGCGTGAAGACAAGACCGGCCTTAAACAGGCATCGGGCAGCTTCTTCAATCAATCTATGATGCTGGCAGAGCCTGTGGACTACACCACAGACTCAGTTGAGGCGGGTATCAAGCTTAAAGGCGACAACTGGTTTACCGCCCTGGCCTACTCAGGCTCGAGCTTTAAGAACCAATACAGCCAGCTCACCTTCGACAACGCCTTTAATCCGACCTTCGGCGCCCAGACTCAAGGCACTATGGCCTTAGACCCAGACAACGAGGCGCACACAGTCTCGCTAATGGGCCAATACACGGCGGGTAGCACCATCATGAGCGGCCGCGTGCATTATGGTCAGATGAGCCAGGATCAGGCGCTGGTTACCTCAGGTTATGGTTACCAGACACCTGTGGACGCGCTGGATGCCAAGGTCGACATGAAGGGTGCTAACCTCAAGGTGGTGTCCCGCATCAACCGCACGGTTCGCGTTAATGCCAGCTATGACTATAGCGACCGCGATAACAAGACCAATGTGGAAGAGTGGACCCAGATCAGCATCAACTCCACCACAGGCAAGGTGGCCTACAACACCCCTTATGACTTCACGACACAAAGGGCTAAGTTGGGCGCCGATTTCCGTCTGAGCCGTGGCATGAAGCTGGAAGCGGGTTACGACTTCCGCCGCGACGAGCGTAGCTACCAAGACCGCGAAACCACAGATGAGAACACGCTATGGACCAAGTTCCACCTCAGCGCGTTCGACAACTGGGATATGTGGATCAAGGGCAGCTATGGCGAGCGTGATGGCTCTGAATATCAGGCCTCTGAGTGGACTTCGAGCGAGTCTAACAGCCTGCTGCGCAAGTACAATCTGGCGGATCGTCAGCGCACCATGGTTGAAGCCCGTATCAGCCACACGCCAATCGATGCCCTGACCATAGACTTCGGTGGCCGTTATGCCCTTGACAACTACAACGAGACCCAGATAGGTCTGACCGAGTCGAAAGATGTCAGCTACGACATCAATGCCAGCTACCTGATCAACGACGACATGATGGTCAACGCCTTCTACAATCGTCAAAACATAGACTCAGAGCAGGCAGGCAGCAGCAACTACAGCACGCCTAACTGGTTTGGTCTGGTGGAAGATCAGGTCGATGTGATCGGCGCCGGGTTCAGCTACAACAATCTGTTAGAGAAGAAACTGCGCCTGGGCGTGGACTACACCTACTCAGATTCGAGCAGCAACACCCAGGTGAAACAGGGTCTCAGCGGCGACTATGGTGATTACTATGCCAAGGTCCATAACGTCAATGTCTACGGTCAATACCAGGCCACAGACAATATGGCGCTGCGTCTTGACTACAAGATGGAGAAGTACAAGGACAATGACCCAGGTAACAGCATAGCGCCAGACGGGATCTGGAACGTGGTCGGCTTTGGTTACAACAGCCATGACTACAATGCCCACCTGATCATGCTGAGCATGAGCTACAAGCTGTAATTACCGTTCATTTATAGCTAGCTAAAAACCCGCGCCCGTCGCGGGTTTTTTATGCTCCATCCTTAATGACCATCTCGCAAAAACAGCCTCCCAGGCTTTTTCCCGTCAGGCTTTTGCCGTAAGCTCAACACACCACCTCCAAGATGACGCAGCGCCTTGTACTTTCTCGATAATCAACTCGCCCAGCAGATAGTCGATCGCACCATGGCGATCATAGGACACAACATCAATGTGATGAACAGCCAGGGGGTGATCCTCGGCTCGGGCGAGCCCCATCGCATTGGCTCCACCCATGAGGGGGCCCTACTGGCCATCAGTCAGAACCGCACCGTGGAGCTTAACAGCGCCAGCGCCGCCAGCTTGCAGGGGGTCAAGCCCGGCATCAATCTGCCGCTGCACTATCAGGGGGAGATCATAGGCGTCATCGGCATCACGGGAGAACCCGAACACCTCAAAGCCTTCGGTGAGCTATTGAAGATGACCGCCGAGATGATCGTCGAGCAGGCCAACTCACTGAATGTGGCCCAGTGGCGCGCCCGCCAGCAGGAGGAGTTTATCCTGCAGCTGATAAAGCCCGAGGGGCGGGACCTCAGCCACCTGAAGATCTGGGCCCAGCGTCTGGATATCGATCTCGAGATGCCAAGGGTCGCGGCCGTGCTGCGTATCAGCGACGACGCCGGCGACGAGCTGGCCAACTCCCAGCTCAAGACGGTACTGCATCTGTTAGAGACGCCGTCACGCGGCAACCTGATCGCCATGACCTCTATGACTGAGCTGGTGATCCTCAAACCTGCCTTCTTAGACGGCAAGGCCTGGAGCGCCGAGGCCGAGAGCCTGCGTATCGACCGTCTGCTCAAGCGTCTGCCCAGCGAGCTAAACGCCAGATTGAAGATTTCCCTGGGCCACTACTTTCCCGCCACCATGGATATCAACCGCTCCTATCAGACGGCGCTGGAAACCCTCAATTTTGGCCAGCAGCTGCACCCAGAGCAGAGCAAGTATCTGTATGAAGATCATGCCCTCTTGGTGATGCTCTCGGGGCTTAAACATGACTGGCGCGGCGAGCAGCTGCTGAGGCCGTTTCAGCGCCTCATCGACAGGGACAAAAACGCCCTGCTGCGCAAGACACTGGCCAGCTATCTGGGGCATTTCGGCGACCAGCAGGCCTGCGCCAAGGCGCTGTTTATCCACCGCAACACCCTGAGGTATCGCCTGGATAAGATAGCCCAGATCACTAAGGTGGATATTCAAAAACTCGACGGCCTGCTACAGCTCTACCTGGGCCAGGTGCTGCTAAGCCGCGGCCAGGACCAAGGCTAAATGATGACCATGGCCTAAGCTAGTCAGGCCTAGAAATCGGGATCACAGCTAAAGCTGATTCGCTCACCGCTGATGGGGTGGTTAAAGGCCAGATACTGGGCGTGCAGATGCAGCCGGTTAGCCTTAGCCCCGTAGAGATCATCGCCTATGATGGGCATGCCCAAGCCATCCTGATGGGCACAGTGCACCCTGAGCTGATGGGTACGTCCCGTCTTAGGAAACAGTGACAGCAAGGTCGTCCCCTCGGCTCTGGATTTTACCTGCCAATAGGTATGGGCGTGTTTACCGTGCTCGAAACACACCAGCTGACGCGGCCTGTCGTCGAGATCTACCCGCAGCGGCAGCCTGATCTCGCCCTCTTCCCCCTGCACCTCACCCGCTACCCTGGCAAGATAACGCTTCTCCACTGTGCGGCCGATAAACTGCTGCACCAGTGCAGTATTAGCCTCGCTGCTCAGGGCGATCACCATCAGGCCTGAGGTGGACATATCCAGACGGTGAACGATCAACGGCCCGGTCGCCTTGGGAAAGGCCTGACGCATACGGCTATAGACGCTGTCGGTTACGTGCTTGCCCGGCACAGAGAGAAACTCCGCCGGCTTGTTGACCACGGCGATCGCCTCATCCTGATAGATAATGGAGAGATCTTTGCCCTCGGCGGGATTGTTCAGCAGCGGGTTGTCATCCAGCGCTATGCCACTCAACATATGGGCCAGAATCGGTTCACACTTGCCGTGACAGGCGCCATAGAACTGCTTGTGCTGCTTCACCTCCGACTTGGGTGATGCCCCCCACCAGAACTCCGCCATGGCGATGGGCTTGAGGCCGTTGGCGAAGGCAAACTGCAACAGCTTAGGCGCGGCGCATTCTCCTGCGCCTGCAGGAGGTAATCCTTTTGGCGACAGGCTAAATAGGGTGTTGAGATCTTTGACCTCCCCCGCCTGATTCAAGAAGCAATACTGGGCAAACAGCTTGCGCTGCAGCGCGTTGGACTGAGCGGCCCGCTGCTGTTTAAGCGCTTCAATCTCATCTTGAAGCGCGCTAAGGCGATGCTCGCGCTCGGCGATCTGGCTATCCCACTGCTCATTTAACTGTCTGAGGCTGTGCTTCTCGGCCACGCTCTCGCGGCCAAGTTGTTGCTGCAACGCCTCGAATGCCTGGGCATCTAGCTGCTCACCGGCCACACGTCTGGCCTTCCGCGCCTTACGATTTTCGATGATCTCTGCCCGCAGCTCGGCCACCGCTGCGGCTTTACCAGCGTTTAATGTGTTTAGCTCATCACTAAGCGATGCAAGTTCTGGCGCCTGCTGCAGCGATTCAAGCTCAGCAGTTAACTGATTGATGGCCAGCTGCTCGCCGTGAAAGAAGCTGTCCTGGGTCAGCATGTCGAACACCGGCGGCACGAAGCCCTGCAGTAGATTCTGCTCGGCTAATTTGCCGGAAAACGCCTTGAGATAGCCAAGCTCGCCATCAGCCTTTTGCACCACCAGCACGCCAAACATCTTACCTATGGCGCCTTCGCGCTGCCCCGTCAGGCCAAAGTTATGTTGCCAACTCTGTTGCAGCTTTAGGTGTGCTTGCAGCTCGCTGGCTGCCAGCTCACACAGCCTGTGGGGCTCATAATAGAAGGGAAAGGTAAACCGCTCAGGCAGCGCTATGCCCTCGATTGAGGTGCTAAAGGGGGTAAAACATTGCTGGGCACAGTACATGGCGTCTGACATCTTGAGTAAATAGGCGATTAGAGGGCCCATTTGGCATTAGGGCCCTTACTGAAAACGGGGATTTTACGCGCTCACGCCGGTGAAGTCATGGGACTGACGTAATAATTTGCGCCTTGAGGACACGATACTAGCCTATCCGTAACACTTGGCTATTCGTGACACTAGGCCGTCCGTGACACTAGCCGCGGCTGTATTAGGAGGCTGTTGATGTAACGCAGCGCAACATAGACCACCACAACTGTGGCCACCACCAACTCCAGCGCCGCGAGATCTCGCACCTGCTGCACATACTCGGCTTCTATCCCCTCTAATACCATCCAGTTGGCCATCTTAAACAGCGCCGTGCTGCCTATCACCATGGGGAAGGTAAACGCCGCATAGCCGGGGCTAAAGGGCAGCCTGAGGAGCTTATAAAAAGCCAAGTAGATGATGGCCGTCATCAACACCGCGATACCAAATAACAGGGCGATGATCACCGGCGATGGCGTCGCTGTCACCGTTAGGTAACCTGCCAGCGAGAGACTGGCCGGCGCCGCCAGAATCGCCAACGTAGGCTTGGCCGCATCGGGCACCTCATGGGTGAACATGAGGCGATAGATCATCATGGGCAGCATCACGGCATAGGCCAGCATGCCGAAGATCAGAGTGCTTTGCGCTATGGCTGCGAGTGTTGGGTTACCAGAGAAGGACACATCCGCAACCACTATGCCCACAGGCGGCACAAACCAGCTGGGCACCATGTGGTGAAGCTCAAAATCCTTCGCCCTGTGATACACAAAACTCACCAGGAAGACGATATGCAGCGCCACAGCCGCCAACCATAGAGCGTCGCCCGCAACCGGAAACAGTTGCCCCAATGAGTTAGACACCACCATAGTCGCCATCGCGAAGGTGGGCACCACGCTGCCGACGACCGGGTGGGCGAGATCTTGCCTTAAAAGATGTTTATGAAAGAAAAACTTAACGCTCAAGACGGCTAACAAGACGCTAGCGATCGCGGCGCCAGCCCACTGGCCATAGCCATTAAGCTCAGTGAAGTTTTCCCAACACCAACCTAAGCTTGCAATGCCTAGCGCTAAGCCCGCCATAGGTGTAGGAACGCCCATTACTGCCTTTTTCGTTTTATGAATCATCACAATCTCAATCAGGTTTCTTGCTGTGAAGCAATAATACGCTTGCCTTTCGTTTCGTTATATCTAATTATTTATAACTAACGTTCAGAATAACCAAACACACGTCATCTATGGCCAGCCACATCTCGCTCAAGCAACTCAAAGTCTTTAGCACCCTCACCCAACACAAGACCCTAACGGCCGCTGCCGACAGCCTGTTTCTCTCCAAGGCGGCGGTGAGTATGGCGCTGTCGGAGCTGGAAAAGCAGCTCGGCCACCACCTGTTTGACCGGGTGAACAACCGTCTCATCCTCAATCAGGAGGGACACAAGTTGCAGCCTCTGGCAGATGAACTCCTACACAGAGCCGGCGATATTGAGCAGCTGTTTAACGATGAACAGTCACTCTCGGGTCTGCTGCGCATCGGTGCCAGCGACACCCTGGGCAACCAGGTGGCCCCCTATCTGCTGAGTGACTTTCGCCGCCATACCCAGCACGAGTTGCAGAGCCTGTTTATCTCTAACTCGACGCAGATCTGCGACATGCTGATCGCCTACGAGCTGGATATTGCGCTGATCGAGGGTAAGATCCAGCACCCAGAACTCGATGCAACCCCCTTCAGTTCAGATGAGATGTGCGTGATCTGCCCGCCAGATCATCCCCTGCCAGCAGATAGCGACATCCCCTTGCATCAACTCGAGGCCAGTCACTGGATCCTGCGCGAAGCCGGCTCAGGCTCCCGGGAATTTTTCCTGCGGGTCGTCGCCCCGAGGCTAGAGCAATGGCATGAAGCCTTTCAGCTCAACAACACTGAGGCCCTGATCAACTCAGTCTCGGCCGGCCTTGGCCTCGCCTGCCTGTCACGCCTGTCCGCCGAACCGGCGATCCGCGACGGACGAGTAAAAATGCTTAGCCTGCCGCTAAACATGAAGCGCCGCTTCTGGTTGCTGGTCCACAAGGAGAAGTACTTAAGCCCGCTGCTGAAAACCTTTATCGCCTTCTGTCATGACTGGGAGCGGGAACATCAGCTGTAGGGTAATATTTAACGCCAATACTAAGGGGTTATTGACGAGGTTGTTTTGATCTAAGTCGGTTTGTTGTATGGCTATCTGCCAAGGTGAGATTGTGGTGGCATCTATCATGTTTCTTTGTTGTAGCTTCTAACGACATGATTCTTTGAAAGGTCCTTGAAGGCCGCTATCTTCATGGCAACCTATCGCCTGTCCGGCGGGGATCGTGCAAACACTATTTTGGCACGCTGTGGATATATCCCTATACGCTCCACGGCGACGTCCTGTCGCCGAGGGCCAAAATCGTGCTTACACAATAGCTCCAACGCCTCTTCGATTTAACGAAATTTATTGTGACTAGAGATTAAGTCTTGAGGTATGAGCAAAGATCCAACCCTACTCACGATTTAGGAAACAAAGCCCGTCGCTGAACCAAACTTTAAGTACAGTCAGAGCAGGAGTAATGAACATGTCTATCAAGGTCGTTGGTATTGATCTTAAATCCCCCTCCAAAGAACAATCCAGGTAGACGCAAACATTTAAAATTCCCCGAAGCAAGCAACGCCAAGTAAATCAAACACAACCAGAGAATGAAATCAGGGATTTCGCCTCTCCTCCTACCAGCACCAAAATGTAATTAATTACACCCACCACGTTTGACATAATGAACACCAATAGGCAGACTGGTGGTCAACAAATGTGCTTTTTCACATTTTGCTATCCTTAAGAAAGGTGATAGCTAGGGCCAGTAGCGGCCACATGAGGCTACACAGACGTCACGCATCGGGTGACATACAAATCGACCAAACGGGTGATCTATGCCAATAACACAGACTACAAGTGCTAAGAAATCCAAACCAATTATCTTGATGACCATGGGTCAGCAAGACAGGAACCAGCATCCCTACCAGGTGATGACACACAAATATATGCAGCCGATTGTGGAGATCGCCGGGGCCATACCGCTGCTGATGCCCACCTGTTTCGGTACAGAGGATGTAGATCGCTACCTGGATATGGTCGATGGCGTATATCTTTCGGGCGCGGGCTCCAATATCGATCCCAGCCTCTATGGCCAGGAAAACCTCACCCCGGAAAAAAGCCAGGATGTGAATCGCGACACCGTGGATCTGGCCATCATAGCCGGCGCCCTCAAGCGTAAGTTGCCTATCTTAGGGATCTGCCGCGGCATGCAGGAGCTCAACATCGCATTGGGTGGCACCCTGTATCAGAAGGTCTATAGTGAGCCAGGTTTCGATGATCACCGTGAAGATCCACAGACCCCAAACCATGTGCAATATGGCCCAAGACACCCCATCAAGACGGTGCCCGGCAGTTGGCTGGCCAAGCTGATTGGCGATAAGACCATGGTCAACTCTCTCCACGGCCAGGGGATCTGTACCCTGGGTAAGGGGCTAGAGGCCTTGGCCTATGGCGAAGATGGCCTGATCGAGGCGATCCACGGCCCGGAATATGGTCAGTTTATCCTCGGCGTGCAGTGGCACCCCGAGTGGCAGGCCAATGACAATCCGGATTCAATCAAGCTGTTCCAGGCCTTCGGCAGCGCCTGTCGCGGCGAGGCCAGCTGGCAATCGGCCAACGACGCTAAATTAACCGCCTAATCGAACACGCCCTGTCGGTCATTTTGTGATCTAGACCGACTTTATTCCTCTCCCCCAACCGATATTTGGGCAAAAGCACAAATATCGGTTGCACATAAGTTAAATATTAGGAAGCTGGCACGAAGCCAGATTGTCCGATTCTCCGGATAATAGTGCCAGCCTGAAAACCCTTTGCTCCCGCGCTTGGAGCGAGTTAACGGGTCATCGCTAGATCAAACCAACAACTATAGCCAACAAATATAACCCAATACAGGGACACCCTATGAGCCTAGTACTGATCTTGATCGCCGTGATAGCCTTCATCGTTATCGCGACATCCAAATTTAAGCTTCACCCCTTCCTAACCCTCATTCTCGCCTCTTTCATCGCCGCCTTTGCCTACGGGCTACCCAGCACCGATGTGGCAAAAACCATCACCTCCGGCTTCGGCGGTATCCTGGGCTATATCGGCCTGGTTATCGTGCTGGGTACTATCATAGGTACCATATTGGAGAAGAGCGGCGCGGCCATCACCATGGCCGACGTGGTGATTAAGGTACTCGGAAAACGCTTCCCGACCCTGACAATGTCGATCATAGGTTACCTGGTCTCCATCCCGGTATTTTGTGACTCGGGCTTCGTGATCCTCAACTCGCTCAAGCAGTCGATGGCCAACCGCATGAAGGTATCAAGCGTCTCCATGAGCGTCGCCCTGGCTACCGGCCTGTACGCTACCCACACCTTCGTGCCGCCAACGCCCGGCCCGATTGCCGCCGCCGGTAACCTGGGTCTGGAGTCAAACCTGGGTCTGGTCATAGGCGTGGGCATCTTCGTCGCCGCCGTCGCCGCGCTGGCTGGCATGTTATGGGCCAACCGCTTCGCTCATGTCGAGCCCGACGGTGAAGGCGCCGAGGAGCTAAAGAACAATGTGGAAGATTTCGAGCAGCTCAAGGCAGCCTACGGCGAGCTGCCTAGTCCGGCCAAGGCGTTTGCTCCTATCTTCGTGCCAATCTTGCTGATCTGCCTGGGCTCAATTGCCAAGTTCCCCTCGCAGCCACTGGGTGATGGCGCCCTGTTCGATACCCTGGCCTTCCTGGGTCAACCGGTAAACGCCCTGATGATAGGCCTGTTCCTGTCACTGAGCCTGCTCAAGAGTCAGGATAAGATCAAAGAGTTTAGCGATCGCATCAGCCACGGCTTAGTGGTGGCCGCGCCTATCCTGTTGATCACGGGTGCCGGCGGAGCCTTCGGCGCCGTGCTCAAGGCCACAGAGATAGGTAACTTCCTCGGCAGCTCGCTCTCGGCCCTAGGCATAGGTATCTTCATGCCATTTATCGTCGCCGCGGCGCTGAAATCGGCCCAGGGCTCATCGACCGTAGCCCTGGTGGCCACCTCAGCATTGGTTGCCCCTATGCTTGGCGATATCGGCCTTGCCAGCGACATGGGCCGGGTGCTGACAGTAATGGCCATAGGTGCTGGCGCCATGACAGTCTCCCACGCCAACGACAGCTTCTTCTGGGTGGTGACTCAGTTTAGCCGCATGAGTGTGAAGCAGGCCTACAAGGCGCAAACCATGGCGACCCTTATCCAGGGTGTCACCGCCATGATCCTTGTCTACCTGCTGAGTCTCGTCCTACTCTAAGCTAAACAAGCCGGCGCCATAGGCCTAAGCCTGGGCGCCGGACAACCCAGCTGATTTTTTTTCAGATTTTGTAATGTATTCACCCCTCTTCACACAGGAAGCCTGCATGAAAATAGTCATCGCGCCCGATTCATATAAAGAAAGTTTGAGCGCCATGGAAGTCGCCACCGAGATAGCCCGGGGGTTTTGTGAGGTGCTTCCCAACGCCGAATATATCAAGTTACCGGTCGCCGACGGCGGCGAAGGCACGGTGCAATCTATGGTGGATGCCACCGGCGGCAAATTAGTCGAGCTTAAGGTCACTGGGCCCCTGGGCAGTCAGGTGGATGCCCACTATGGCCTGCTGGGTCAGGAGGCGCCCGGACAGCGCACCGCGGTGATCGAGATGGCCTCGGCCTCTGGGCTGCACCATGTGCCGACCCTCTTGCGCGACCCTTTGGTCACCACCAGCTATGGCACGGGCGAGCTTATCTGTCATGCCCTCAACAGTGGCGTCACCCATCTGATCCTCGGCCTTGGCGGCAGCGCCACCAACGACGGCGGCGCAGGCATGCTACAAGCCCTGGGCGCGCACCTGCTGGACAATGAGGGCAAGCCCCTAAGGCCCGGCGGCGCAGCGCTTGAGCACCTCACCAGTGTCGATATCGGCGAGTTGCATCCACGGCTTGCCCAGGTAGCAATTGAGGTCGCCTGCGATGTAGATAATCCACTGTGCGGCGACAAGGGGGCCTCGGCCATCTTCGGGCCGCAAAAAGGCGCCGATGAGATCATGGTCGCCAGATTAGACAAGGCCCTTAGCCACTTCGCCGCTATCACCCATGCTGCTGGCCTCAAGGAGTGCCGCGACATGCCGGGCGCCGGCGCCGCGGGCGGTATGGGCTTTGCCATGCTCGCCTATCTGGGCGCCAAGTTAAGACCCGGCATAGATATCGTCATGGAGACGGTCAGGCTGAGCGAACATCTCAAGGGCGCGGATCTCGTCATCACGGGCGAAGGCCGCCTCGACAGCCAGACACTACATGGCAAGACCCCCATGGGCGTCACCCGCGAGGCCAATAAACAGGGGATCCCGGTGATCGCCATCGCCGGCTGCGTCAGCGAGGATGCCAATGTGCTGCTGGACCACGGTATAGACGCCCTGTTTTCCGTGACGCCGAGGGCCTTGCCGCTCGAGGAGGTGCTGGCCGGCGCCCGTCATAACCTCTATAGCTGCGCAGTCAATATCGCCCGCCTCTATCGTCTGGGGCGTTAGCCGCCGCTCTGAGTTGACTCTAAATGCCCTGATGCCGCCTTGGCTCAGGGCTTTTGATTATCAGCTAACGGCTTTCATTTCGGCTCAAGGCTGGTCTCTGATAAGCCAGTCGCCCGCCAGCCATTTCACTTTTCCCCTTGATGCGGTATAAAGCTTACAGTAAAGTTAGCTCCCTTTTTCGATCGCCTGTTTTTCT
The DNA here is from genome assembly GCF_019457575.1 of Shewanella alkalitolerans. Classification (NCBI taxonomy): domain Bacteria; kingdom Pseudomonadati; phylum Pseudomonadota; class Gammaproteobacteria; order Alteromonadales; family Shewanellaceae; genus Shewanella; species Shewanella alkalitolerans. Next base: position 2,971,263 of record NZ_CP080422.1, read on the forward strand.
ATTTCAAAACAGACACAAGTTAAGCGACGCGCCTCGATGACATCAAAACAGACACGACAAGCGACCGCCTCTGAAGAGGCCTTGATGCGTATTTTCACTCTGCCCGAGGCACCGAATTCGACCCTGGGTAAGATAGAGAAAAACCTGTCGGAGAACCTGATGGGCTTCCTCAAAGAGAGTATCGTCGCGGTCGAGAAGCCGCTGACCGAAATAGAAAAAGATTTCCAGGCCTACCAGATCCCTACAGCCCCCAGCTTCGTCTCCGACTATGCCGAGCAGATGATGCAGACCCTAATCGCCCACAGCGTGCACACCTCGGCTCCTAGCTTCATAGGTCATATGACCTCGGCCCTGCCCTATTTCGTGCTGCCGCTGTCGAAGATGATGGTGGGGCTCAACCAGAACCTGGTGAAGATAGAGACCTCCAAGGCCTTCACGCCGCTGGAGCGCCAGGTGCTGGGGATGATGCACCACATGGTCTATGGCCAGACAGAAGAGTTCTACCAGAGCTGGATGCACAGCGCCAGTCACTCATTAGGCGCCTTCTGCTCCGGCGGCACGGTCGCCAACATCACGGCGCTGTGGATCGCCCGTAACCGTCTGTTAAAGCCGGACGGCGACTTCAAGGGGGTGGCCCAATCTGGCCTGATGCGAGCACTGCGCCACTACGGCTATGACGATCTGGCCATTCTGGTATCAACTCGAGGTCACTACTCCCTCGGCAAGGCCGCAGATCTGTTAGGCATAGGCCGCGACAACATCATCAGCGTGCCCTGCGCTAGCGATAACAAGGTAGATGTGGCCAAGATGCGCGAAGCGGCCGAGCAGTTAGCCGAGCAGAACATCAAGGTGATGGCGATTGTCGGCGTGGCCGGCACCACGGAGACAGGTAATATCGACCCGCTCGATGAGCTTGCGGATCTCGCCGAGCAGCTGGGTTGCCACTTCCATGTGGATGCCGCCTGGGGTGGTGCCAGCCTGCTGTCGAGCAAGTATCGCCACCTGTTAACCGGTATAGAACGCGCCGACTCGGTCACTATCGATGCCCACAAGCAGATGTACGTGCCCATGGGCGCCGGTATGGTGCTATTTAAAGACCCGGAATTTGCCAACGCCATCAAACACCACGCCGAATATATTCTGCGTAAGGGCTCGAAAGATCTGGGTAGCCAGACGCTGGAGGGCTCACGCCCCGGCATGGCCATGCTGGTGCATGCCTGCTTACAGATCATCGGCCGCGACGGTTACGAGATCTTAATCAACAACAGCCTGGAGAAGGCGCGTTACTTCGGCGAGCTGATTGCCGCCCAGGACGATTTTCAGCTAGTCTCCAGACCTGAGCTCTGCCTGCTGACCTACCGCTATGTGCCGGCCAAGGTGCAGGCGCTGCTCAATGAGGCGGTCGCAGCCGGTGACGCGGCCCGTGTGAGCGAAATCAATGCATTACTTGACGGCCTGACCAAGTTTATCCAGAAGCGCCAACGTGAGCAGGGCAAATCCTTCGTCTCCCGTACCCGCATCATTCCGGCCAATAACCTAGAGCAGACCTCTGTGGTGTTCCGCGTGGTGCTGGCCAACCCATTGACCAGCAATGAGATCTTACAGCAGGTATTGGATGAGCAGCGCGACATAGCCAAGCTAGACGATCGCTTCCTGCCGAAATTGCTGGCCCTCTAGTTTTTCAATAGCTCAATCTAGAAAGTGCAATCGAGCACGCTCACTCGACAAATCTGCCCCTGTCTACCTCGGATGGCAGGGCGCAAGTTCTGCGACCAAACAGGCGATAACGCCGATTGGCTACCTGGCGATAGCCCCAGTCTCGCAGGCCCCTGGGCAGCACTTTCAATACCCTTAACAGGGGCCATAGACCATCGAGCTTGCTTGCCACCGCCAGCGCCGCCTCGCTCTGGGCCAAGACACCCTGCTCATCGAGCAGATAGAAGCTGCTGAGATCCTCAAGGTCCACGTTTATCCCGCGATTGGCCAACAGCCGCTGGGCCGTCTCGCTCTGAATCGAGGCGAATTTGAAATGCTCGCGCCTGTCGCGCCTGACGATGAAACGCACCGCGCCGTGGCACAGGTTACAGCTGCCATCGAAGATCACTAAAGGATAGCGATCCCCCTGCAGGACTCTATCCTCAATGTCAGTGGGTTGATTGTTAATTCGCTGACTCCTCATTTTTGCCGCTTTCTCGACTTTCTACTCACAACGTTCTCGACTCTCGACTCGCTTCCCAAGCTATCAGCTATCCGCTATCAGTTCTCAGGGCTTGGAAAGCCTTTGCGCTCGCCTCTTACCTGAGTGTATCACCCAAGTCGCCATAATCTGCTTTAGTTCATTTCAAACAGAGGCCAATTTTGTACAAAAACAGTCAACTCATTTAGGCTATGATGGCTAAGAGCCGATACAAACCAGTGACGAACTAGAACTATTGAGTAGTAACCACTGAGCATAGGCCTCTCGACGCGAGTATAAAGAGATTGCCCAAACACCCATGAAGTCACCAGCAACTGAGTCAACAACCAAGCATGCCGCTGATCCCCAACGTCTCGGCCGTAAATCGGCAAAGGCCCAAGCAAAAGCCCGAGAAAAGCAGCAGACAAAAGAGCAGGCCAACTTCAGCCTGGCAAAGGAGCTGGGCGGCATAGAGCTACTGGATGCCAGTTACCATCAGCAAAACTTCTCGCGCCACAGCCACGAGGGCTATACGGTGGGCGTGATCGAAACCGGCGCCCAACGTTTCTATCGCACCGGCGGCGATCACACGGCGCCTCAGCACAGTATCATATTGGTGAACGCCGATGAGGTGCATAACGGCCGCTCGGCCACAGACTTTGGCTGGTCCTATCGCGCCATGTATCCCCTGCCGCAGCAATTTGCCAGGGTCCACGATGAACTAGGCGGTAAGGCTGGCGACGCGCCCTATTTTCCTGAGCCTGTGGTGCACGACAAGCCGCTGGCTGAGCTGTTACGCCTCACCTTCGACACATTAAGCTCCTCAGACAATGCCCTGCTGCGTGAGAGCCTCATCTACACCAGCCTGGCACGCCTGATGTCCCGCCATGGCGCCAGCCGCCCGGTCGAGAAGTCGCTGCGACCAACGGCGCAGCTGGCACTGGTAAAGCAGTTTCTGGATGATATGCCCACCGCCGATGTCTCCCTCGATGCCCTAGCCAAACTGGCGGGGCTCAGCCCCTTCTATCTGATCAAGCAGTTCCAGCGCCAGTATGGTTTGCCCCCCCACGCCTACCAGATCCAGGGGCGAATTCGATTGGCTAAACAGATGATCCACCAGGGATGCAAGCTGCTGGAGGTAGCGCTGGCCTGTGGCTTTCATGATCAGAGTCACCTCAATCGTCACTTCAAACGTGCCCTGGGCGTCACCCCGGGCCAGTATGCCAGAGAGGTCGAAGCCAGTAGGCCAAGAGGCTAATAGCTCAATCTGTAAGGCAAGGCAGGACAAAAAACAGCGCAACAATGTACAAGCAAGGTGCGCCCTTTTCTAGTAAGGTCGAATAATCCCTGAATCAAAACCAGCTAAGATGACACGCGAATCTCAACCAGACTCGAAAAAGCCTTTGCCTGACTCGGCCGCCGAAAGCCCAGATGCCGGAAGCCCAGATGCAAACAGCGCTAATACCGAAAACGCTATGCTCGACAACGAAAGCCTAGGTAACGAAATAGGTAACGAAATAGTTAACGAAAGAATAGGCAATGCATCACCAATGCGTGCGGCGCTCAAGGGGGCGCTGGCCATCTCGCCCCTGACACTAGCAGTCGTTCCCTGGGGCATACTCGCCGGTTCTTTTGCCATAGACGCCGGGCTCACGCCATTGCAAAGTCAGGCCATGTCGGCGCTGGTCTTCGCCGGTGCGGCGCAGCTGGTGGCGCTTGGGATGATCAAGGCAGGGATTGGCCTTGCCAGCATATTAATCACCACCTTGCTGATCACCTCGCGCCACCTGCTCTATGGCATGGCGATGCGCCCGCAGATCAGTCCGCTGCCGCTGAGGTGGCGACTCACCCTGGGCTTTCTGCTCACCGATGAGCTGTTTGCCATCGCCAACCTGGGCAAACAGCGCAGCCTGGATCCCTGGTTCGCCTTCGGCGGCGGCTTTAGCTTCTATCTAGGATGGAACCTAGCCACGGCAATGGGGATAACCCTGGGCCATAAGATAGAGAATCTGGACGCCTTGGGGCTGGATTTCGCCATCGCCGCCACCTTCATCGCCATTGTGGTGCCTGCGGTGAAACGCCCCTCAATCCTGGTGTGTGTGCTGGTCGCCATGGTGGCGAGTGTGGTGTGCGCCCTGATGGAGCTGCAGGCGGGGCTGCTTATCGCCTCCTTGACCGGCATGGCCTGCGGCCAGCTCTATGCCAAACTCAGCGGTGAATCCTGGAGGCAGGCATGATGATCTGGCTTACCATGCTCGCCATGACGGTGGTGATCTTCCTCAGTCGTTACTTGTTTCTCGAGCCAAAACTGCCCCTGCGCCTGAGTAAAAACACCCTGCAGTTCCTGGGATATTCCGCGCCTGCGGTGCTAACCGCCATCGCCGCTCCCATACTCTTCGTGCGCGACCAGCAGCTGGCGATCACATTCGATAACAGCTACCTCATCTGCGGCTTAGTGGCCGTGTTACTAGCCTACTTTACCCGCAACACACTGCTGACCGTGCTGGTGAGCATGGCGCTGTTTTTCATCATACATTAGGGAGAAATTTAAATGGCGGTAACCTGTCACGTGAAATACATCATCGACCCGAATAAGCTGGATATGTTTGAGCACTATGCCAGACTCTGGCTGCCTTTGGTGGCCAAGTTTGGCGGGCAACATCACGGCTACTTCCTGCCCAGCGAGGGGGCCAACGATGTTGCCCTGGCGCTATTCAGCTTTCCGTCACTAGCCAGCTACGAGCAATACCGCGAGGCCTCAGTGCATGACAAAGAATGTATCGCCGCCTTCGAGTACGCCAAGCAGCACAAGTTTATCCGCCGCTATGAGCGCAGCTTCATGCGCCCGCTGCTGCCGGAATAATTTTATATACCGATGGAAATACCGCTAACACTCGCCATGTTGCGCCTGCATCATGGCGATATAATCTGGCATCTCCTGGCCCGGCGTGTGCGGAAAATGGCTGCCAAGGGGCAAGACGCCCACGATGCGATCGACACGAAAGTTACGAAAATCACTGCGCAGCTCGCACCAGGCTAGCAGGGTCCAGACCCCTTGCCAGTAATAGAGCGCCAAGGGGCGAATCTGGCGCTCGCTAGCGCTCTGCTTCACGTCTTGATAGCTCAATAGAATATATTCTCGCTCCCTGGCCGTCCTGCGCAGCAGGTCGAGAAAGGAGAACAGCTGCCCCTCACTGTAAAAATCGGGGGCAAACATCAAAGATTGATAGGCCTTGAGCCGCTCGGGCAACACTGCCTCGACCTTGATCATCGCCTGCTTGGCGGCGCTTGCCAGCTCGTGGCCCCCCTGGGCCTGCACCATACGCATCCCCACCTGTATCGCCTCCAGCTCCTGCTCGTTAAACATCAGTGGCGGTACATTCACCTCCTGGCGCAGCAGATAGCCGACGCCGGCCTCCCCTTCAATGGGGATCCCCGACAGGCAGAGATCCTGAATATCCCGATAGATGGTACGGCTAGAGACCTCGAGTCGCTCCGCCAGCTGCTTAGCCGTGGTGAGGCGTCTGTGTCTGAGAATTTGTACGATTTGAAATAGGCGATCGGCGCGGCGCATGACTTACCTGAATTAGCCGCCCCTTGGACGGCCCGTGGTGATTATGACTGGACGTTGCTAAATCCAGACTTAACTAGACTTTGGCTAGACCTCTACCTATTTAAACTTCGACGTGGACGCCGATAAAGATATCGACGCTGTCGGGCTGGGCGTAACACTCAAAATCGGTCAGATACTGGCGACGATAGGGGCAATCGGGGCGCTGAAAATAGGCCCAGATCTGCTGCCAGAGTGAAATAACCGCCTGGGGCATCTCTCCTGTGGCGCTGAAACAGAGGTAGTTACCGCCCTCTAAGGTGAGCGGCGTTAACTTGTCGTCATGCTCTATGGTGCCCACCTCGACCGCCGTCATCAGGCTATAGTCGCCATCCATGTCGCTGGCATAGTCGTAATAGACCCCATACACAGGCAACTTACCGAAGATCTGCTCGCCATACTGCCCCATGAAGGCCTGCCACAGAGGGGCGATTTTTTGCGTCGCCGCTTCAGACTCGGCTCCATTGTTGGTACGAACACTCATGCCGACCAGTGACTTGGGGGCGAGGTTTATCGTCTTCATCTCAATTCCTTCTGTTATATCCTTTGCATAGCTTGCTTTAATAGCTTGAATTGCAAGCGCCGCGGCGCTTGCGTTAACCCTATCAGCTGTAGCTAATGAGTCAGAACTTTAAATGCGCTGGGACATGAGTCCACTAGCCTTTCAGACTCGGTGCCCAGAGGCCGACGCGATTGCCTTCGCTATCGACGATGATGCAGCTATAGCCGCACTCCCCTTCCTTGATAGCCATGGCAGGCAAAGCTATTTCGACATCATTTTGCTCCAACCTTTCAACCAGGGGGGCCAGGTGATCGCTAAGGTGCAGATAGAGGATGCTGCCGGCTCCACTTGGGCGCATCATATCATGTTTTACCAGGGCGATACTGGCCGCTTGGGGCGCCTCTGTCTCTAGTATGGCCATCTCCATGCCAAACATCTGCTCATCGCGAAAACGCACCCCGAACTGAGCCTGATAGAAGGCCTTGGCCCGCGCCATATCCTCGACGGCGATCTCGCCCCAGACTAAAGGTGCCTGTTGTAAAGGTGTCTGGTTTAACACTTGCTGTTCTTGCATCTTGCTCTCCTTAATGGGCCGAATGCGACGCTCAACCCTGAGCGTCTCCCTCACTCGACCAGCAAGAAGAGCTTAACGTCCCCCTACTGACAGCCTAGTGTCAGTAGGCTGTCAATCAGTTAACAAACCATGACTCGCCTCCTAGCATTAGGCATTAGGCATTAGGCGTTAGGCATTAGGTGTTAGGCAAGCCCGCCTGATGCTGGGAGACAAATTCCGCCATGGCGGCCTCGGCGCGGCGCTGCACATCCGCAAGCCCCTCCTGCTCGCCAAAAGGCTCGACCACCTCGTAATAGCACTTCACCTTAGGCTCTGTGCCCGAGGGGCGCACTATCACCCTAGCGTTGCCTTGCAGACGATAGATGAGCACGTCGCTGCGAGGCAGGTCGATCGTCTCTTCGCGGCCATCGGCAAAACGGCGCACGCCCAGGCTGATGTCATCCACAGACACCAGGGCCCTACTGGCAATCTCGCTGGGGTTGAGCGCCCTTAGCTGCTCGCCTATGGTGGGCGCACCTGGCTCACCGCTGAGGGCGATACTCACCTGACGGTTGAGATAATAGCCATATTGACGATAGATGGTCTCTAGCCTGTCCCACAGAGTCTCCCCTTTGGCAGCCAGCTCGGCGGTGAGCTGCACGAAGGCGACCAAGGCTGAGAGGCCATCCTTATCCCACACCATGCTGCCGACCGTGTAGCCGAGCGCCTCTTCGTAGGCGAACAGGAAGCGATTCTCCTGAGTCTGTTTGCTCATGCCGACATTGGTCAGCCACTTGAAGCCTGTGAGTGTGGTCTCACAGCGGGCGCCGCATGCCTCACTGATGCGGGTCAGCAGACTGGAGGAGACTATGGTGCAGCAAAGCAGTCGCTGATCATCACTGGCGTGGGAGAGCAGATAATGGCCCAGCAAGACCCCCACCTGATCTCCGGTCAGCATCTGATAGGCCTCAGAGGCCAACATCTCTGGCGTGGCAGCGGGTTTACGCACCGCCACCGCGAAACGGTCGGCGTCTGGATCGTTGGCACAGGCCAGCATGGCACCATGCTTGTGAGCCTCGGCCATCACCAGATCCATGGCGCCTGCCTCTTCGGGGTTGGGGAAGTTCACCGTGGGGAAGTCACCGTCTGGCTCACGCTGGGCCGCGACCGAATAGACCTGTGTAACCCCGATATCCTTCAACAGGGTCTCGGCCATTTCGGCGCCGACCCCATGCATGGCGGTGTAGGCCAGGCTCACCAACTCGGGATGGGCGGGGCTTTGCAGCACCTCTGCGTTTAACACGCCCTGACGATAAGCCTGATAGTAATCCTCCTCGAGCATCACCAGCTTACCAGTCTCCACTGCCGTTTCCAGCGGCAACATATCCACCGGCGAGTTGGCCGCCAGCTCGATACGCGCCGCGATGCCGGTATCATGGGGCGGAATGATCTGCGCGCCATTACCCCAGTAAACCTTATAGCCATTGTACTGCGGCGGGTTATGACTGGCGGTCACCACTATGCCGGCAGCCGCCCCGAGATGCAGAACGCCGAAGGCCACCAGAGGGGTCGGCGCCACCTTGCTGGTGAGGAACACCTTGAAACCCGAAGCGGTAAGCACGCTGGCGGCGTCCTCGGCAAACTGCTTGGAGTCGTGACGGCCATCGTAGCCGATGACAACGCCGCGACTCACTGCATTTTCCACCTGAGCCTTGAGGTATTCGGCGACCCCTTTGGAGGTCTGCTGCACCACCAGACGGTTCATCCGCATGGGACCTGCGCCCACCACGCCGCGAATGCCCGCGGTACCGAAGGTGAGACGGCCAGCGAACCTTGCCGCCAGCTCCTCCTGCGCCCCCTGTTCGACCAGGGCCTGGATCTCGGCGCGACTCTTGGCGTCGCTATCGAGACTCAACCAATGTTTTATCCTTGCCTGTATCTGTGTTTGCATAATGCCTCCGCTGCACCAGTTTCCCTTAACAGTATGTCTGCCTGAAGGGGTTAACAAGTGAATTTGCATTAAAGATTCATTATATAAACTATAGAAGAAACACCCGGATGCCCCAATTGAGGTGACCTGTTTCTAGTGCCGATTTAGCTATCAAAGAGGCGGCCTGCCCCTAGATGGTCGCCAGCGCCAGAATGAGCGCGTCGATAGCGGAGGTAAAACGGCTTAGCGAAAGCCTAAGGAATATAGCTCAGCTGATTCTTACCCTGATCTTTCGCCTGATACAGGGCCATATCGGCGCGCCTTAGGGTATCCTGGTAGGAGGTATCGCCCACCTTGATCCCCGTCATCCCCAGGCTGATGGTGGCCAGCAGCTCATCCTCGGCCAGGGCAGATAAGGCGCGATTGAAGCTCTGATGCAGCGCCTCGACCATGGCCATCGCCTGAGTCGGCAGCAGACCCGGCAAGACCACCACAAACTCATCACCACCGAAGCGGTAGGCATAGTCTGTCTTACGGAACTCGCGGCGGCAGATCTCGGCCACGGCCAGGATGTTCTCATCCCCCTTGTGGTGGCCCTTGGCGTCGTTGATCTGTTTCAGGTTATCGATATCCAGCATCAATATAGTGGTTGGCATCCCCTGCTCGCTGAAGTTGTCGAAATGCAGGGCAAAGTCACGCTCGAGACGGCGACGATTATAAAGGCCGGTCAGCTGGTCCGTATCGCTCAGTTCCCTGAGCCTTAACTCCAGCTCATGGCGCTTAGAGATATTACTGGCGACCCAGAGCACCACCTCTTCGCCGTCGACGCGAAAATCCAGCGCCTGAATTCGTCCCTCGAACCAGATGGGCTCCACCGGCCCCTCGTCGGGCAACCCCTTCACATCCTTGTTGCTCAGCTCATATTCTTCGATCAGCAGGCGGCGGGTCGAGAGTGCCCTGTCTATGGTCTGCAGAAACCAGGCGGCCTTGGCGGGCTTGATCACCTCATGAAGATAGGCACCTATGAGGCCACGACCATCGTGATAGTAGCGCGCATCGCTGCCGCCGAAGACGGCCACATATTTGCCGCTACTGGACAAAATAAACGCGGGATCCGGCAGTGCCTCAAGCACGGCGACCATCTGCTCATTTGCGATCATAACCACCCCATCAATGCAGCCTGACTCACTCTCATTAAACCCTATTTGACGCCAAATCGACAAGAATAGCCAGACAAATCAATATACTTAATCGAACCACAATTCAGGTTCGCTCAATAGGTTCTTACTGGTCTGTGACAAAAATGGATTATCCAGGCGAAACACACGTCGCTCGGTCAGCCTAGCCCGCCCCAACATACCTTCTGTGATGGCATGATGATAAAAAAGTTCATCGAAGCTGCCATCGCTCAACGCCGCGCGCAGGCCATATTCGATCCGCTCCGACAGCGCCAGATTATCAGGGCTGACGAAGAAATAGAGGGGCGCTGGATAGACGATGACAAACTGAGTATCCACCATCAGGTTTGGTCTGTCGGCAATCTCGTCCCAGGGCTCATGGATCGCCCGCAGGAAATAGTCGAAGCGGCCCTTCTCCAGCATGGTCAACAGGCTGTGGGCCGCCCCCCTGACCAAGGTAAAGCCCTGGCGCTGCAAGATATCGCTGTCTGGCCAGTCGCTGCCCTGGCCAACGGGGATCCGCTGGAGCTCTTCTATCTGGGTGATGTTGGCGAAACGGGCCTCATCTTCGGTGCGTATGATGGCGATACGATGACCCATCAGTCCCTTGAGCAGGGGAAAGTAAACCGCGCGCAGCTGCCGCTCCCGGCTGATGCTGGTCATGGTCCACACCACATCCAGCTTGCCCTGCTCCACCAGCTTGATGGTGCGCCCCTGGGGCATATCCATCTCCACCGGCAGCAAGCGATAGTCGCCATATTGATCTTGGCTCTTCTCCATGGCAAGGCGTAGCAGGTCGATATAGTAACTCTGTTTGGGATCGACAAAATGGGTCGACAGGTTGTAGCGCACCTCAGTCACCTCGGCCCGCGCCATAGTTGCCGTTATGAGACAGGCCGTTATGAGACAGGCCATTATAAAACAGGTAGTTATGAGACAAGCAGTAAACGAGCAAGCTTTTCTCAGACAAACGAATGTCTTGCACGCCATCGCACTTTGCACCATGTCGCTCCTCCCTGATCCCACTGCCTTGAGTATAGCAGCCGATGCTGAGGTAGAGAGCAGAGGGAGAGAACCGAGAGCAGAACTTAACCAATGACAACAAGGCCAAGCGTCGGGCGCCGCAAAAGGGGAAAAATAGTGTAAACTGACGGGGTTTTTCGCCCAAGAGCTCTCTAGTACGTAAAGCTAAGCCGTAAAAGATAAACCGCCACCTAGAAGATTAGCCTGCCATGCAACCAGACCCCAAGCTAAGCCCTATCGAACATCACCTCAAGGTCAGCCAGACAGAGACAGACGCCTGTACCCTGCTGGCCGAGGCGAGTCAGCTTTCCAAGCAGGAGATTAAACAGGCGATGGCCAAGGGCGCCGTGTGGCTCACAAGGGGCAAATACACTCAGCGTCTGCGCCGGGCCAAGAAACCGCTGAAACTTGGGGATCAGCTGCACCTCTACTACAACCCTAAGGTACTGGCTCAACAGGTGGAGGATGCCCAGCTGATTCTGGACAAGGGCGAATACAGTATCTGGTACAAGCCCTATGCCATGTTGTGTCAGGGCTCAAAATGGAGCGATCACACCACCATCAACCGCTTCGTCGAGACTCATCTCACGCCGCAGCGCCCCGCCTTTATCATCCACCGTCTGGACAGGGCGGCGACCGGATTGGTGATCATAGGCCACAGCAAAACGATTACGGCAGCGCTCGCGGCTCAGTTCGAGCATCGCGAACTGGACAAACAGTACCGAGTGATCGTCAAGGGTGCGTTTCCCAATACACCACGCACCATCACCACTGAGGTGGACGGCAAGCCGGCGTGCTCTCACGCCAGCCTGGTGGAGTACGACAGTGAGCTGGATATGTCCCTGGTGCAGGTAAAGATAGAGACGGGCCGCAAGCATCAGATCCGCATCCACATGGCCAGCATAGGCTTTCCCGTGGTGGGTGACAGACAACATGGCGGCGCCGAGACGGGCGATGTGAATCTGCAGCTCACCGCCTGCTTTTTGGACTTCGCCTGCCCCCTAAGTAAGCAGCCGCTGCATGTTGCACTCCCCAAGGGGCTGCAACCTAGCCTGGCAGCGCTTAAGGTTTGAGCGCCCGCTTAAGGCTTGAGCAGCGCTTAAGTTTTGAGCGCCCGCTTAAGGCTTGATCTGCTCGTCACCAGGCGTCGCTGGCAAAGGCTCATCGACACGCTTGACGGTCAGGGGCTCATCGCCGTCCAGTAGCTCATCATAGCCCTTGGGCGGCGGCGTCCAGCCCCGCTCGCTCATGGCATACTTATCGTTTCTATCCCTGGCCATGGCGGCCTTGATGGTCTCTTCCAGCTCGATAAACAGCTTGCGATAGTTGTTATCGAATCGCTCGCCGCTGCTGTCATCTTTCCAGGCGCCATAGAGCATGTCGGAGCTGCGCTTCTCGATGCGCTTAAAGGTGTTCTTCTGCTGCTCCACATGGAAGGGATGAAAGCCGAGACACTTCATGGCGTCGGCTCCCAGCTCAAGGGCCGAGAGCAGGGTCTCCTTCTGAATGAAGTCGGCACCTGCATCCCGCAGCAGATAGGCATGACCGCGGTCGAACGCCCGGGCGAGCACCTTGACCTTGGGATAGGTATGCTTAACATACTTCACCAGCTCCACCGCACTGTCGCGATTATCCATGGCCACCACCAGCAGGGAGGCTTCCTCTATCCCCGCCGTATGCAGCAGGTCCGGGCGGGTCGCATCACCAAAATAACTCTTCACATTGATGCGCCGCAGCATATCCACCTGGCTAATCTGATGATCCAGCACCACAGTCTTGATGCCATTGGCGCTCAGCAGACGATTGATCACCTGCCCGAAGCGGCCGACGCCCGCGATGATCACGCTGCCGTGCTCATCTATGGTGTCTGCCTCGCGATCCGCCTTGGCGCTGCGATACCTGGGCTCAATAAAACGCTCAAACAGAATAAACAGTCCTGGGGTCAACATCATGCTCAAGGCCACCACCAATGAGAGCTTCTGCGCCAGCTCGCCGGGCAGCACATGATTTTGCACGGTGAAACTGAGCAGCACGAAACCAAACTCCCCCGCCTGGGCCAGGCTGAGGGCGAACAGCCAGCGATCGCTTTTGCCTATCTTGAACACTGGCGAGATCAGCAAGAGCACCAAGGCCTTAAGCACTATGATCCCCAGAGTCAGCCCCAAGATGAGACCGAGGTCCTGCCACAGTATGCCAAAGTCTATGCCGGCACCGACTGTGATGAAGAAGAGCCCCAACAGCAGCCCCTTGAACGGGTCGATATTGGACTCAAGTTCATGGCGAAACTCACTGTTGGCCAACACCACGCCCGCCAAAAAGGTGCCTAATGCAGGCGAGAGCCCCACCAGACTCATCAGGGCAGCGATACCTATCACCAACATCAGCGCCGTGGCGGTAAAAATTTCCCTCACCCCGGATGAGGCCACGAAACGAAACAGGGGACGGCTCAGGTAGTGACCGCCCACCACTAAGATGGCGATAGCCGCGACGATCACTATGGCGTAGGCCCAGGGCGGCAAGCCGGCCACCAGACTTATCTCTTCGTGCTTGGTCGCCACCTGAGTCGCCGCCTGCTGCGCCTGCTCCACCAGCTCCGGCAGGGCCAACAGTGGGATAAAGGCCAGCATGGGGATCACCGCGATATCTTGAAACAGCAACACAGAGAAGGCGTTTCGGCCACCATCGGTGCGATTGAGTCCCTTCTCGTTAAAGGTTTGCAACACGATCGCCGTCGATGAGAGCGCGAAGATAAGGCCTATGGTAAAGGCGATGCTCCACTGCACCTCGAAATAGAGCGCAATGGCTGCCACGGCGGCCGTGGTCAGCGTAAGTTGCAAGCCACCCAGCCCCATCAGGCGATTCCGCATGGCCCACAGCATCTTAGGTTCGAGCTCGAGTCCCACCACAAACAGCATCATCACCACACCGAACTCGGCAAAGTGCTGAATGACTGAGGTCTCCTCCCCCACCAGGCCGATAACAGGCCCTATCACCACCCCTGCGATCAGATAGCCAAGCACAGAACCTAGGCCAAAACGCCTGGCCAGGGGCACGGCGATCACGGCGGCAACCAGATAGATAAAGGCTTGCAGGAAATAGTTAGTCATGGCGCTTACCCCGTGATTATCTGATCAAGATGGCCGTTTAACCTCTCAAGCTTGGCAGCCAGACGACGATTGAGCTTGCCCGCTACCAGGGCGGTGAGCAGCTCGCGCCACTCCTCAAGGTGCTGTGCCATCAGGCCATCTTCGACGGCGGTGCGGGCACCAAACAGGGCGAACGGCGGCAGGTAACGCATACCGGTAAGGCTGGCGGTCTGCTCCAGCGGCGCCAACAGCTGTCTGAGGGTGAAATGATTGTAACCCTCGGCCTGATAGGCCTCCTCCTTGCCCCCGGCCGTGATGGCGCAGAAGAAGCGCTTACCCTTGAGTGCATTGCCATCCGTGCCATAGGCAAAGCCATATTCCAGCACCAGGTCTTGCCACTCCTTTAGGATGGCGGGCGTGGAATACCAGTAGAGGGGAAACTGAAAGATCACCACATCATGGGCCAGCAGGCGCTGCTGCTCGCGCTCGATATCGATATCAAATTCGGGATACTCGCCATAGAGATCCACAGTGGTGACACCGGGTATCGTCTTGGCCAGTTCAAACAGGGGCAGATTAACTTCAGATCTATGTTGGGAAGGATGCGCCAATAACAGGAGTACGGCTTGTTGTGGCTCTGACATGAGGATCCATTCTCGAGGGTGACGCGTCGGGTGAATACCGGGCGCTAGGTCTAGATAAAATAGCGCCTAACACCTTGTTCTTCAAGCGCAGCCAGCGCGAGTCTGAGCAATTTTTTCCGTTTAGCCTGTTATGTGCCAGGTCTGTTATTTGCCAGGGCGGTTATGTGCCAGTGCGTTATATACCAGGTCTGTTATTTACCAGGCTGTTACGTCCCGAGAGCCTAGCAAGGTTATTCGGGAGTGCGGTAGAGGTACAGACTAACCCCGTCATCCTCGTAGCAGTCTATCTGCTCCATACCCGCCTTCTCCAGCACTCGGCTGGAGGCGATGTTTTCCACCATCACCTCGGCATAAACGCAGGCTATGCCTAATGTCTCTCTGGCGTAATTGAGGCAGGCGGTAACGGCCTCGGTGGCCAGCCCCTTGCCCCAATACTCGGGCAACATGCGATAGCCGATATCCACCCCGCCCTGTCCGCGGTTGAGCAGCGGCTCATGCTTGACGCCGCAGAAGCCGATCAGCTCATTGCTCTGCTTATGGATCAGCGCGTAACGGGCATAGCCTGGGTCGCGATAACCTGCGAGCCAATAGTTCTCTATGACATACCTGGCATCATCCAGGCTCTTGACCGCATCCTCATCGCCGGTATAACGCACCACCTCAGGATGAGAGGAGAAACGGTACACCGCCTCTGCATCCTCCATCACAAACTGGCGCATGGTGAGCCTGGGCGTCTCTATCAGAGTAGGCGCTACGCCCGTATCCGCTTTAGTCATTGTCCTCGGCATCCTTGTACTCATGCTCCCAGGGGGTGATAGCGCTCATATCATGGAGATCATAGGGGGTCAGCTGGTAGACATAGTAGTTAAGCCAGTTGCTGACCAAGAGACTGCCGTGACCATGCCAGCGGGCGACCGGCGCCTGGCTGGGATCATCGCCGCGAAAATAGTTTTTCGGCACACTCGGGTTAAGGCCTTCGGCGAGATCCCGCTGATACTCATCCTTCAGGGTGGATTTCTGATATTCGGGATGACCCATCACAAACAGGTTGCGGTTATTGCGGCTCAGCACCAGGTAGGCGCCCGCCTCGTCGGACTCGGCCAGCACCTGCAGCTCCTTGTGAGCCTTGAGATCGGCCACCTCCATCTCGGCAAAGCGGGAATGAGGCGCGAAGAACTCATCGTCGAAGCCCCGCAGCAGCGGAAAATGTTTATGGGTGCGCTGATGATTAAACACCCCGGAGCGCTTGGCCGAGAGCAGCTTACGCTGCAGACCATAGAGGTGATACAGAGCCGCGTGGGCCGCCCAGCAGAGAAACAGCACCGAGGTCACATGGTGCTGGGACCAGTCGATGATCTCGCGAATATGATCCCAGTAGGTCACCTCTTCAAACTCTATCTGCCCCAGCGGCGCGCCCGTGATGATCAGGCCATCGTAATTCTTATGGCGCACCGCCTCGAAATCACGATAGAAGTTGTTCATGTGATCGATTGAGGTGTGCTTGGAGACCTTGTCGTGGATGCGCAAAAGATCCACATCCACCTGCAAGGGGGTATTACCCAAGAGGCGAAGCAACTGAGTCTCAGTCTCTATCTTGTTTGGCATCAGGTTGAGGATCAGCACCTTCATGGGTCTGATATCCTGATTGGCCGCCCGGGTCTCGGACATGACAAAGATATTTTCTGATTCGAGAATTTCCGCCGCTGGCAGATTATCGGGAATTTTTACCGGCATACCGCGCCTCTTTCGACCTGGTTAACAGAGCCCCACAACTGGCTAGGTGTCGCAAGCGGCGCGGTGTCTCACCTTAACCGCCGACGCGCTGCACTAGCACAGAGATAGGCGCACTATCGCCTAAATCTATGGGGTAGGATTGAGTATTGATAAACATCAGCTTGCCATCCAGGGTGATCTTGGCGCCCACGCTATAGGTGTGTCCCGCCTCGAACTGATCCCTCGGGATGACAAAACCAAAGGGTGCCGGCGTGGTCACGTCGTCGCGATCGAAGGCCGCTAACACCACGGCAGGCGCATCCATCTTAGACACGTCCTGGATCTGCACCGACAGCACAGCCTGGGGTGGTAAGGCGATTCGCTCCTTAAACCAAACCTCCCCCTGGATCTCCACGCTGGCATTAGGGGTTGCACAAGCCGTCAACAGGCCCGCACTCATCGCCACTGCCGCTAGGGGTTTTAACCATCTGTTCATACTCTTGCTCCTAATCATACATCAAGACTTCTGGATGTCCATATGTCTATACTATAAATCTTGTTCTCTATCAGAGATCTTCATATCATAGGCGAACCATTTATTGAGAAATAGCCTCATGTCTCAAGCTACTGCAATAATTGTGGGCGCCAGCTCACTCGTTAGTCGTGAAATTGCCAAACAACTTGCCGAGCAAGGCGTCGAACTGGCCCTACTGGCACAAGATACCGAATCCCTTAAGGAATTTTCCCAGTCTCTGCCCACCCAGGTCAGCCTACATGAGCTGGCGATAGAGAGACCAAAGGATATCATCGCCACCCTGGAAAGCGTCTGGCAGCAACTGGGCGGCGCCCATCTGGTGATCGTCAATACCGGCCTCAATGGCTATGACGCCTCCCTGCCCTGGCAACTGGAACAGGATATCGTTACCGTCAATGTGCAGGGCTATAGCGCCATATGCAATACGGCATTCAGACTATTTGTCGATCAGGGCTATGGCCAACTCGCGGCCATCAACTCCATCGCCGGACTAAGAGGCGGCCCCAGCGTGGCCTATCATGCCTCCAAGGCCTATGCCAGCAGCTACCTTGAAGGACTAAGCATGCATGCCCAGCGCCTCAAGCTGCCGATCACCATTAGCGATCTTCAACTCGGCCTGCTGGACAAGGCGGCCATGCAGCAGAGCCGTCTCTGGCTATCACCGCCCCATGAGGTAGCGCACCAGGCACTCAAGGCGATGCAGAAAGGTAAGCGCCGCGCCTACATCACCAAGCGTTGGCGTCTGGTAGCCTGGTTAACCAAGCTGCTGCCGGAGTTTATCTACAACACCCGTCACTGGCGCACTAAGGAAGAGCGCAAGGCGGCCAGAGCGGCCAAGAAGGCGCAATAGGCCAAAGAAAGCAGAAAGTTAAAAAGCAGACATGAAAAAAGGAGCCGATTGGCTCCTCTTTATTTTCGATATTTAGCGAGATTAGAAGGTGTAACCTACGCTCACCATGTAAACCCAAGGGTCGATATCGGTTTCGATGCTAACCGCTTGACCGGCAAGCTTGAAGTTCACATCGGTATTGATCTTGGCGTACCACACTGAGGCGTTAACCAACCAGTTCTTGTTCACTTGGTAGTCGATACCCGCTTGCGCCGCTAAGCCCCAAGAGTTGCTTAGGCTAAGGTCGGTCAATGCACCATCGAGGTCATTGGTAAATTCACTGTCGAAGAAGTTAGTGAAGTTCACACCGGCACCGATATAAGGACGCAGCTTAGAATCCGCCGAACCAAAGTAATATTGAGCCACTAAGGTAGGTGGCAGGTGCTTGGTCTCGGCAATTTTACCAACGCCTTTTAGCGATACGTCATGGCTAAAAGGGGTAGCGGCCAACAACTCGATACCAATGTTGTCGGTCAGCATGTAACCGAAGTTCAGACCCAGCTGCGTATTGCTGCTGATGTTGAATTCGCCAAAACCAGCGACATCTTCGCTCGACTCATTAGGGGCAACAACAACACCACCGGCACGAACGATGATGTCACCAGCTTGGTGAGCAGAAGCGGCAAATCCAGTAGACAGTAGGGCGGCAGCGATCAGACCTGAAACGATAGTTTTTTTCATCATACTACTCCATTAATACAACAGTTAACGTTGTTTTTATTATCAAAATCCTTACATTTGCGCGTATCCTGCCAGATAGACATCAAGAAGTTCTTGATCCAAATCAATAAGCCAGAGTAATACCCCTTTTTGTATAGCTAGGCGCGATCCAGATCACAGCAAATAAACAAATATTGATAATGCCCCTTTAATTTCCGTGACCCATATCCGCATCGATCACTTGTTGATCAACCAAACCGATCTCGGCCAAATTCAATCATTAACAATCTGATAACATGATATAAAATGGCGCTGCATTTAAGCATACGTCTCTTAAAAAACTGCTGAGGGAAACTTTGCGAACGGGAGAAGTGAGCAAGCAATACCGGCCTAGAGACGCACAGCAAATTTGGCTGGTATAAGATGGTGGGGTTAGCGCATCAAGCTGACCGGGTAACTTTGATAGCCTGGGGCGGCGCAAGGAATATGGCGCGAGACATACACCGCTAGGAATACGGCGCTATGAATAAGCCGCTAGAAATACGCCACTAATAATAAGAGGCGCCTGTTTTCGCAGCTTCGAGATGGCAAAGCTAAGGAGACACTTTTTAGATGACACACTCTAAATGCCAAGCTCGAGATGACACGCTTGAGATGCCACTATCTAGATGACACGCATAAGATAACGAACCTCAGATAACAATCCCTAGCTGCCCCCCTTAGATAACAAAAATAAGGCGGTTATGCTGAGAGACCCGGCTTGAGACTATAAACTCAAATTGACTAGACTCGGCTAACCTGCCGCAGAGATGGCGAATATGAGACACAGTATCGCCAGGCTGAGCAGTACCAGGCTGGCAAACAGGGGTTCCTGAGCTTCAGGATCCTGCCAACTAGCATGCAGCCAACTATTATGCTGCTCACGCTGATCCTGAGATCCAGTGCCCTGCACTTCGGCGCCGGGCAAGCTACCGATAAGATGATGACTGCCGATAAACTGCATCTGTTCTTCCTTGATTTGTTATTATTATCACCTCACCCTATTGGATAAAATATATTTAATCAAGGGTCATATTAGGGCGCCTGGCTGAAATTTACTCAAGTTAATAGATATAAGAGCAAAGACGACGCCCGACATGAGGAGATAACTTGAAGCAAAAATCGGGTGATAAATTAGAGGCAAAATAAGGGCATAAAAAAGGAGCCCTGAGGCTCCCTTATCTGTTCGTTAACTGCTTGGCTTATTTGACCAGCTTATTTGACCAGCTTCATCACCACTTCCGTGGTGTATTTGCCATTGTTGATCACCGGGAACCTGTCGTAGGTCTGGAAGATCACCTTACCCTGATACTGGATCATGGCGACCACACCATAGTTGACGCTCTTGTCTATGGTCTCGCGGGCGAAGGCAAACTTGAAGGGCACAGGCGCCCTGGCGATATCGAAGCTCTTCTGGGCAATAATGGCACCCGGGGTGTCGAGATCGATCACCGCTATGGTAATGCTACTGCCTTGCGGCAGGTTAATCTTCTCCAGATAACCGGCGGCGCCGTTGACGAAAATCGGTGGCTCAGGTTCTACCGTCACACAACCCGCCAACATAATAAGCAGTAAAGACGCCAATATGGCTTTCATTTTCATCTTCATCACATTCAACCTTTCACTCACTGTTCGTTTATCCCTGTGTTAATCGAATCAAGCCTTCCTGGGTCGCCGAGGCCACCAACTCACCACTCTGGGTGTAAAACTCGCCGCGCACAAAGCCGCGTCCGCCACCGGCATTAGGGCTATCTATGCTATAGAGCAGCCACTGGCTGAGATCCAGCGGACGGTGGAACCACATGGCATGATCTATGGTGGCCATGCGCATGCCAGGGGTTAAGAAGGAGACGCCGTGGGGCTGCGCCGCCGTCACCAGGAAATTAAAGTCAGAGGCGTAGGCCAGCAGATACTCATGCACCGAGAGATCCTTGGGCACCTTGCCATTGGCGCGGATCCACACATGCCTGATGGGCTCGCTCTGGTTGGGTTCCATAGGATTACATGGATTAACCAGGCGCATCTCAAGCGGCGAGTCCGCCATAAACTTCTCCAGCACCTTGCGAGGCACCTTGTCCCTCAGGGTCGAGGCCAGCTCCTGCTGATTGAGCAGGCCCTCAGGGCCCGGCACATCCGGCATCTTGCTCTGGTGATTTAACCCTTGCTCCGGCTTCTGGAAGGAGCAGGTCATGTAGAAGATGGGTCTGCCCTTCTGAATCGCCTTCACCCGGCGGGCACTAAAGCTGCCGCCGTCTCGCATATTTTCTACGTCATAGACTATGGGTTGTTTCTCATCACCGGCGCGCAAGAAATAGGAGTGGAAGGAGTGTACCTGACGTTCGCTGTCGACGGTTTGCGCCGCGGCGCTAAGGGCCTGGCCCATGACCTGTCCGCCAAACACATGGCCGAAGCCCAGATCTTGGCTCTGACCCCGATAGAGGCCTACCTCTATCTGTTCCAGCGATAAAAGGGATAACAGATCATCTAACACCTGACTCATGCAACCTCACCGATAACTCATCAATATTGGTCGTCAAGCTTACCTTAGATTCCCCTTATCTTGCTAGGGCAGTTAAACTTTCCTGGTGGTTCCTGCGGCAATTTGTCACCGATTCGCCATCTCTTCGTTATCTCTCCATTATCTGGGCCTA
The DNA here is from genome assembly GCF_019457575.1 of Shewanella alkalitolerans. Lineage (NCBI taxonomy): Bacteria > Pseudomonadati > Pseudomonadota > Gammaproteobacteria > Alteromonadales > Shewanellaceae > Shewanella > Shewanella alkalitolerans. Next base: position 2,992,452 of record NZ_CP080422.1, read on the forward strand.
CTCTATATCCACGTGGTGCTCGGCGGCGCTGCGTCTCGCCCAGGCGGTCACCTGCTCTTCGCCAGACTCATGAAAATGATAGGGCTGAGCCCGGTACAGCTCATCCCAGCGCTGAGCAATCACCTCGGGCTTGCAGCCATCTTCCACTATACGCAGCGGCTGAAACTCGACAAACATCCCGTGGCTCACACTACCGGCCGCAGCCAGCAGGTGCTGACCGCTGCAGGCCCTCGATGAGCAGAGATACAGCAGTGTGGCATTGACCGAAGAGGTACTAAACAGCGGCTTCACCAGAGGGCTGAGATGATGCGCCGTCATGGCGGTTAAGGCCTGTGGCACCAGGGTATTGACCGAGATATTGTAGTCGCGCCCCTCCTTGGCCAGGCTGTTGACCAGGCCGACGAGCGCCATCTTGCTGGCACTGTAGGAGGTTTCATGCATGTCGCCATAGAGGCCGCTGGCCCCGGCCGTCATGACGATACGGCCATAGTTTTGCCGTTTCATCTGCGGCCACACCAACTTGGTCAGATGGAAACTGCCGTTGAGATCCACATCCAGCTGCCGCTGCCATTGCTCGAAACTCAGGCTATCGAAGGAGACTGGCGCGTGGATGCCAGCGTTATTGATAGCGATATCTATGCGCCCCCAACGCTTGAGTACCGTCTCTATCGCGCTCTTTAGGGCCTGACTGTCGGTAACATCCAACTGGAAGCTAAGGCAGTCGGCGCCCAGTTCGGCCAGGGTACGGGCGGTCTTGTTGAGCCCTGCGCCTGCATAAGTCTGGCAGCGACTATCGCCGCAGCCCGAATCGATAATGGCCAAGCGCGCCCCGCGCTCGGCTAAGGCGATCGCATAGGCTCGTCCTAAGCCAGCCCCCGCTCCTGTGACGACAGCAACCTGTTCATCAAAACGCATCATCCTGATCCTTGTCTCTCGCCGCCGAAACGCCCTAATTAAGCCAAGTGCTAAATTTATAAAACCTATATAAATTAATTAGATAAGCTTAAAACATTCCCAGCAGAATCTCACAGTCAGACAGCTATAACAGCACATGTCTGGCAAGAGTTCTTTGAGGCTGGCAACAGATTTGAAGGAAAGGCGCCGCAAAGATGTGCGCCGCGTCAAAATTACACAAAATTTTAACAATACGTTTAAGCTTTATTAAAGGCTCTGAGTATTAGGCTAAAGCTCCCAGAAAAATAAAACGAGGCTGTTCACATAATGCTAATGCAAGCGCTTCATCGACTTGGGCTTTTTTGCTATGCTTGGGCTATATTTTCGAGCCTAGCTCAGTCCCTACCTAATAATTACGAACGCAGATAATGAATCCCTGGATCCTGGCGACACGCCCACGTACTCTTCCCGCAGCCATTGGCCCTATCTTAGTCGGTAATGCCCTTGCCCTGTCACTGACACAATTTAGCTGGCTCATCGCCGCAACTTCAATGTTGTGCGCCCTGCTGCTGCAGATCGCCGTTAACCTGGCGAACGACTACTTCGATTTTAAGAGCGGTATCGACACCGAGGAGCGACTCGGCCCGGTGCGCGTCACCCAGAGTGGCCTGCTCGACCCAAGCAAGGTACGCAACGCCATGATCGCCTGTCTGCTGCTGGCGCTGCTGGTGGGCTCGCTGCTCATCTATCATGGTGGCTGGCCCATCGCCATCCTAGCCGCGGCTTCCATCCTGGGCGCACTGGGTTACAGTGGCGGCCCCTACCCGCTGGCCTCCCATGGTCTGGGTGAGGTTGCCGCCTTTATCTTCTTCGGCCTGGTCGCCGTGGTGGGCAGCTATTACCTTCAGGCCCATGACACCAGTGTCGCCGCCTGGATCTTAGGCAGCGCCATCGGCCTGTTTAACGCCGCCGTGATGCTGGTAAACAACACCCGCGACATCCCAACAGATGCCAAGGCGGGCAAGCGCACCCTGGCGGTTAAGATAGGTGAAGGTCAGGCCAGAGTCCTGTATCAGGCGCTTGTCTATCTGCCGTTCGCCCTCGTCATTGGCGGTTTTCTGCTTGGGACCTTACCCGGCCTGCCTGTGCTGCTCGGTGGCCTGTCGCTAGTCCTGGCGCGCAAACTCAACAGCGAATTTAGCCAAACCTCGGGGGCGGCGTTAAACCCGCTGCTGGGACGCACGGCGAAACTCACGGTGATCTTCAGCGCACTGTTCAGCCTGGGACTCGCCTTAGCCTAAAGCGGGAAACCGACATAGCCATAAAAAATGCCAGCAGCTGCTGGCATTTTTTATGGCGAGTCATCACACAATTTAGAGGCAGTATTCGCTCCCGTCTTTCGAGGTGAACTCTTTACAGTGTTGATCTGCCTGACCCGTGACCAGGCTGGTCCAGGTACGCTGACAAGGGCTCTGCTCGCTATTGACGATAGTCATCAGCGCCGCCTCGACTTGTACATCGTTGATACCGGCCAGATCGTGACGTCCCTGCTCGCCGCGGCGATCCAGCGCGATCTCGATATGGAAACCGTTATTTTTCAACACCAGAGAGCTTGGCTCGCACTTATGACCAGAGAGGGCCACAAACTGCTTGGGCTGTGCCAGACCACTCTGGCTGCCATCGGCGAAGAAGGCCAGTAGCTGCTTGTAGTAGATCACATAGCTGCAGACATCCTGGTGAGAGCCCTGACTCAGTGGAAAGTACTGATCCAAGATCTGCTTGGCATAGGTCATGCCATCTTGTTGCATCTGAGGTGCCAGCGCATTGTTTCCGTTAATCTGTGTCATAGGCATTACCTGCTTGATGAAGTTGTAAATACTCTGGTCAAGTTGTTCTGTCTGTATATTCATCGCCTCATCCCTCTCACTTATGCTATCTATCGCTATGTTTGACTCGCTGATGACATCTTTGCCCTACAGCTTTAAGTGGCGCTCTAAGGGATTTGTCGCTTCCCCGATTGCTTAATTTGTAGTCTAGCGGCTTTTTCATTACAATTTCACAATAGAAATTTCACAGTGTGAATTTTACAAAATGAAGACCAATAGCAGCTTGATGAGAAAATCGCATTTCCTGGGCACTAAGATACGCAATCTCAGGAAACGTAATAATCTAACCATGGAAGACCTATCGGCCCGCTGTGTCAGGGTGGATGCGGATTCGGCGCCCTCTGTCTCCTACCTCTCCATGATAGAGCGCGGCAAGCGCGTGCCCAGTGCCGGCATGTTGGCGGTGATCGCCGCCGTGTTTCAAAAGGAGGTGGATTGGTTTCTCGACGACGCTCCCGAGGAGCAGGCGATCACCCCGGTCAAGGGGTCTCGCGGCGGGATCAGTGGCATGGCGCTGGAGCCAAGCTTCCTGTTTTCCAACGAGATATTGCAGATCGCCATCCCTGAGATGCTTTCCCAGACAGGGATCAGCGGCCGGCAATTTGCGCACCTGCTGATCCGCGCCCATCAGGAACATCATCAGAATCATTTTCCCGATCTCGAGCGCGCCGCCGAAGAGGTGGGGCTCAAACGCATGCCCCTGAGCCTCGATGATCTGCTGGCCATAGTCCAGCGTCTCGGTCTGGTGGTGAAATGGTTTACCCGCGCGCCCAAGGCGATCCGCGAAGAGGCGGGCGCCGGCAAGCAGCACATCATCACCTCCTATTTCGAGCAGCCCAACAAGATCTGCCTCAACCAGCTACTCAACCAGCATACCCGCCGCCTCAAGTACGACCTGGCGGTCCATATCGGCCACAGCGTGCTGCACAATAAAGACGGTTTAAAAAGTATCATGGTGGCCGGACGCAGCCATGGCACCAGCCTGGTGGATGAGGCGGACAATCGTGGGCAATCCTCGACAGTGGACGCCCAGGATATCCTGCATGCCTGGCGGGACTTCGAGTCCAGCTTCTTCGCCGGTGCCCTGCTCTGCCCTAAGGTGCCGTTCAGGCAGCTGCTCGACCGTCACGGCTATGAGATTGATGTGGCCAAATTGGTGGATGTCTCCCCCTCGGTGGCTATGCGCCGCATGACGGCGGTCTCCCCCTACAGCCACTGGCACTATTTCGATGCCTATTCGCCCGGTAAGCTCAAGGCCGTGTATCGCGGCAACGGTATTCCCCTGCCCTGGGGCAACATGCGCAAGGTGGAAGATCCCTGCCAGCACTGGGCGGTGTTTAGGATGATCAACGCCTCGACTCAGGGCTCTTCGGCGCAGATCTCCATCCTGGATGTGGCCAACGAGCCCAAGATCTACTGCTGCGAATCAATTCGGGTGAAAGACCTGGCGGGCAATCCCCATGTGCTCTGCGCCGGTATCGACCTTAACCCGGCCATCGAGGCCCAGGGCGGCGATGCCAACCAGGTAGCGCAGCAACTCAAAGAGGTCTGTGTGGACAATGGCGGCTCGGCGCCCCTGCCCAGCAACATCAAGACGGATATCAAGCGTGTGGCCAAGATCCTCAACATCAACTGGGTGGAGCGCGGCATCGACAGCGAGGCTAGGCTCATCTGTTCCCGTGGCGCCAACTGTCCGCGCAAGCCAAGCTGCTACGAGAGCGGTGGCTGTCAGGGCTAGGCGACCACAGCGCCGAGATAAAAAAAACGCTAGTCAATCGCTAGCGGTTTTTCTTTTCTATTGAAGCTTAATGAAGCACTAGAGCTTCTCCAGCGTGCGCTCGCTATGGCTCCAGTTGAGGTGATATTTCTCACCGGCGGGCTTGTCGATACGCTCGAAGGTATGGGCGCCGAAGAAGTCCCGCTGACCTTGCAGCAGATTGGCCGGCAGGGTCTCGCTGCGGTAGCTGTCGTAGTAGGCCAGCGCCGAGCCGATACAAGGCACGGGCACGCCGCTCATGATGGCCCTTGCCACCGCGCGGCGCCAGTCTTGCTGCTTGGCCGACAAGGCCAGGCTAAAGGTCTCGGCCATCAGCAGGTTGTCGAGAGGCTCACCCACCTTCTGCGCCTCTTGATAGGCCTGGGTGATCGATTGCAGGAAGGTGGCGCGAATGATACACCCGGCGCGCCAGATCTTGGCGATTTCGGCAAAATCCAACCGCCAGCCGCGCTCCTGAGCATTCATCGCCATCAGCTGGAAACCCTGGGCATAACAAGCGATCTTGGCGCAGTAGAGGGCGTTTTCCAGCTCATCGATAAAGGCAGCGCGCTCATCACCGCTCAATGTCAGCGGCTCGGGGCCAGCCAGCAACAGGCTCAGCTGCTGACGCTGTTGCTTCTGGGTGCTCACCGCCCTGGCGTATACAGCCTCGGCGATAGTCGGCGCAGGGCAGCCAATCTGCAGACTGCTGACTGCGGTCCAGAGACCGGTGCCCTTCTGACCCGCCTTATCCAGAATCATCTCCACCAGCGGATTACCGGTTAGGGGATCGGCCTGTGACAGCACATCGGCGCTGATCTCCATCAGGTAGCTATTGAGACTGCCATGGTTCCAACGCGCGAAGATCTCACCCACCTCGGCGGCGCTCAGCCCAAGACCATCGCTCAGCAGCTGATAGGCCTCGCAGATCAACTGCATGTCGGCGTATTCGATGCCGTTATGCACCATCTTCACATAGTGACCGGCGCCTGCAGGACCTATGTAGGTGGTGCATGGCTCGCCCTCGGTCACAGGGTTACCCGGCTCTTGGCGCTCGATGGGCAGGCCTGTCTTAGGGTCTACCTTGGCGGCAATCGCCTCCCAGATGGGCTTGATTCTGTCCCAGGCCTTGATGTCACCGCTCGGCATCAGAGAGGGCCCGAAGCGGGCACCCATCTCGCCGCCTGAGATGGCGCAGCTAAAGAAGATAAACTTGTCTTGATATTGGGCTTCGCGGGCCACGGTATCTGTCCACAAGCTGTTGCCCGTATCCACCACGATATCGTCCTGCTCTATCCCGGCCTCAAGCAGGGCATTACAGACGCCATCCACCGGCGCACCGGCAGGAACCGACAGGACCAACACCCGAGGTTTTGCGAGACTGGATAACATTTCTGAAAGATTGCTACATCCTAGGATGCGCTGGACTTGATCGGCAGGGCGCTCTTTTTGCTCCTGCTCAAGCAGGGCATCTCGCTTGGCTGAGTCGAGATCGAAGGCGGCGACGCGGTAGCGATTGTCGGCAATGTTAAGCGCCAGATTTTTGCCCATAACGCCTAGGCCTATCACGCCTATGTCGAGGAGGTCTGAGTGATTTTGCATGAGATTTTTCCCCATGGGAAACTGAGATTGTCAACACCTATCCTTTATTATAGTCTGGACTATCTGAGTCAAATCATAAGCTTAAATCGCTCAATTGCTTCAACTGCGAGCCACATAGTCGATAGGCACGAAATTGGTCGCGATTATACAAAAGTTGGTAAGTTAATTACTAGGAAAAGTCCAGGCTTACTGGCCGCTGTGCAGAACAGTGTTTTCTTATTTAAAAGGTAGCGCCATCAAGCACCTGAATAGCTTGCTGAATCGACTATTTCTGGTTGAGCTCATGGGTCAGGGTCAGACAAACTTGCCTTAGCTGTTCCAGCTCAATGTCCGACACGCTCACCTTCTCCAGCAGCTGCTGCTTCAGCGCCAGCGCCTCTTGCTTTAGGGCCTCGCCGGCCTGAGTCACCTGAATCACCTTCTTGCGCTCATCCCGGCTGTCCACATGACGCACCACCAGCCCCTTAGCCTCCAGGCGCTTAACAATAGGGGTTAAGGTGCCGAGATCCAGCCGTGTCGCTTGGGAGAGATCCGTTAGGCTAGCGTTATCTTTGAGCCATAGCGCCTGCATCGCCAGGTATTGCGGATAGGTCAGATCGCACTCTTGCAGCAAGGGACGATAGGCACGCACCAAGGCATTGGCGGCGGTATAGAGGGCGAAGCAGACATTATCCGACAGGCATTGCGCCCCTTCAGTTTCTACTGCTGTCTCTGCTTCACTCATCTGCTTACTCATAGTCTTACCCATCTATCTGACTTAACTGTTACTCAACTTTTGCTCAATGCGCTACCGCTTAATGTGCAACTTAATGACTTAACGCCTTATGACTTAATGCGCTACGACTTAAGATTTCAGCGCCTTGCTCGCTTGTGCTAGCTGCCTCAAGCTTTAGGGCGGCTATCTTAACAGAATTCAGGGGCAAGGAGCGGACATTAAAAACACATTACTTTGCGCACAAAGCATTTGCATTGTACTCAATTTGTTTGTAGAGTCTACCACAATTAGTTAGCGCACAAAGCAAAAAGAGGTTAATTCCATGCAAGCACAAGAGATAACACTGGCCAGCCGCCCCGAAGGCATGCCAACCCAAGCCAACTTTGGCCTTAAGCAGGTCGAACTTCCGGCGCTCAAGCCGGGCGAATTCCTGGTCAAGAACCTATGGATGTCGGTCGACCCCTACATGCGCGGCCGCATGATAGACAGAGAGAGCTATATCGCCCCCTTCGCCCTGGGCGAAGTGCTGGAAGGCGGCGCCATAGGTGAGGTAATCGAGTCGAACCATGATGGCTTCCCCGTGGGCAGCAAGGTCAGCAGCATGAAGGGCTGGCGCAGCCACTATGTCACCGACGGTGCAGATCATACCCTACTACCGGACACTCCTTTGTCTGAATCTCATTTCCTCGGCGTCATGGGCATGCCTGGCATGACCGCCTGGACCGGCCTTAACCGTATCGCCCAGCTGAAGGAAGGCGAGACCCTGTTTGTCTCGGCCGCCTCGGGCGCGGTGGGCAGCGTCGCCTGTCAGCTAGGCCTCTTGATGGGCGCCAAGGTGGTTGCCTCGGTCGGCTCGGATGAAAAAGCTGAGGCCCTCAAGGCGATGGGAATCGAGCAGGTGATCAACTACAAGACCACACCCAACCTGAGTCAGGCGTTGAAGGACACCGCGCCACAAGGCGTTGATGTCTATTTTGAAAACGTCGGTGGCGAGCATCTGGCCGCGGCACTGGACAACATGAACGACCATGGCCGTATCGCCGTATGTGGCATGATCGCCCAGTACAACGACACTAAGCCGACCCCGGGCCCAAGCAACCTGGCCTATATCATCATGAAGAAGCTCAGAGTCGAAGGCTTTATCGTGTTCGAGCACTGGCAACACTATGGTGAGTTCGCCAAGCAGATGGGTCAGTGGCTGGCCAGCGGTAAGGTTAAGGCCGAGCAGACCATCTACGAGGGACTCGACAACGCTCCGGCGGCCTTTATCGGCCTGTTCGAAGGCAAGAACCGCGGTAAGATGGTGGTTAAGCTGTAGGCATTCACCTCACAAGATAACGCCACAAAGACCGGCTCCATTGGGCCGGTCTTTTTTACCTTTATACAACAAAGTCTTGGGTATTTAAGCCACGCCATACACAAAGGCGACACAGGCTTACAAACTCATGATACTTATCTAAGTGCCCAGCGAGTACATTGCCCTCAACCAATGAAAACCTTCAAAGTGGAGTGAGCAATGAATTACCTTCCCTTAGCCCTAGTTGCCCTTGGCAGCATCAATCTGGCCCAGGCCGCCGAGTCGGACACCTATATCAGCAATGGTCAGGTCTATCACAGCAGAGGCTGGGTGGTCGAGTTTGGCGCCGGCTATAACTCAGACATCATCAAAGAACAGAAGAACGACTACAAATTTGCCTTCGGCGACCACAACCGCTTCGGCCCCCGCGTGAATGTGGGCTACCACGGCGATCGCTTCAACGCAGATCTGGACAAGGGCATCAACTACCGCCTCTATGGTAAAGACAGAGACGCCATTACCTTCAGCACCTATCTGACAGGTAACGGCCTCTGGCTCGATAAAGATGTGTCTAAGGTGCTGGCCGGCATGGAAGAGCGTCGTATCAGCGTGGATCTGGGCCTGAACATGGATATCAAGGTGGGGCCGCGCGGCGTCCTCTCCACCAACTTCCAGCACGATATCAGTGGCGAATATAAAGGCTATGTGGCGGGTGTGCGCTATCAGCAGATCCTCAACCTCGGCCGTCTGGATCTGGTGCCGTTTGTGGGGGTGAGTTACAACAGCGCCAAGTTTAACGATCACTACTTTGGCGTCAGCAAGAAAGAGGCTCTGCCTAAGCGTGCGCAGTACGAGGCTAAGGCTGGCGTTAACTATGACATTGGCTACCAGCTGATACTGCCGCTCTCGAGCAACTGGCGCATTACCCAGCAGACCAGCTACACCCGCCTGAGCAAGGAGATTGCCGACTCGCCCATTACCGATTCACGCAATCAGTGGTCGGCCAACCTGATGGCGAGCTACCGTTTCTAAAATTTGGAAAAATTAGGCCTAAACCCCGCTCGGCCTAAGGGCAAAGGATCTGCCCAGCTTATTTGAAGCAAGAGAAACTCCCTGGAAAGAGACTTCCTGTAAAATAAGCTCCCTGCAAAAGAAAAAAGCCTGCATCAAGCAGGCTTTTCATCTAACATGCGCTTTATCCCTGTTTGGATAAGCGTCATCTGGAACCCAAGGGCTATTTCAATTTCAGCAGGCCAATCAGCACGCAGATGACGCCGCCGACCATGCCGGCCCAAGCCTCTATGGGGGTGTCGCCGTTAACCGCGCGGGTGATCTGCGAACTGGTAGAATCGTAGATGTTGTAGCCCCACCATACCAAGGCCACGCCGATAACCAACAGGACAATCCCTAAATACTTACTCTTCATTTCCCCAACCTCTTGAAAAACAATCTTGGTCCCAGCATACGACAGCTTAAAGCCATATTTCAATGACAGGATTTGCGCCTCAAGATTTATCGCGCAAAACTTACGGCTGAAACCCTGAGCAGGCTTTGATCCCTCGGCAATCGCCCATGACAGACCCCTGCTAATACAGGGGGCTAATACAAGGGGCTAATACAAGGGGCTAATACAAGGGGCTAATACAAGGGGCTAGCAGCCTTCATCTATAAGAGCCAGCTAGAAGACTAGCGTCATGCTCTGCCCCTGTGTTAGGGCCTGCCAATGGCGGGTAAGCTCGGTGATCTCATCGATTATCAGCCTGAACTCATGCTCACTCACTAGGGGAATGGCTAGCCCTCGCTGCTCACAGCTCTGGGCCAGCAGATAACAGAAGCCCTCGTAGTTGAGTTCCTGCGACCAATAGAGCGACTGCAGTGCCTCCACCATAGATTCTGTCTGCCACACCTGGGTCTTATCGGCTATCTGCCTCGACAGCTGATTATGCTCCAGGGTAAAGCTGATGTTGGCGCCGGCCTTTAGCTGACCATAGAAGGCGCCGCCTATGCCCAGGGTCTTCTCCACCACGTAATGGATCATGTCGTGGGGCGCGATTCCCTGCTCCGGCATCTGAGTCTCGGTGCGACTGGCGTCCTTTCGCACGCAGCAGAGCCTGCCGTAGCGGCCATCTCCCTTGATAAAAATCACTTCCATATTTAATGCCTCACTCATTCCTTACAAAATAGCGCCTTACTCGTCGCTCACAGCTATGTCCGCTTCCAGCCTGACCCTCTGCTCCTCATGCTCGGAGAGTAGCTCACCATTCGGGCTGAATCGGCGCCATATACCGACCTTCTCGCCATCTCGGTATTGCCCCTCTACGGCAAGCAGACCACCGCGGAAATATTCGCGATAGCTGCCCTCTAGCTTGTCATTACGGTAGTTTTTCACCTGCTCCAGGCTGCTATCATCATAAAAACGTGTCCAGGTGCCAACCTTACTGCCTGCCGCATAATATTCGATGCACTCCTTGGCGCCATTCTCGTAAAACTCGGTCACCTCACCGTGGAGCTGACCCGCCTTGAAGTATGCGATCCCCTGCAAGATGTCGGTATCCTGAAAATAGGTGCGCCACTCGCCCTCTTCCTTGTCTTCGACCATGGTGCCTTCTACCACCACCTTGCCGAAGCTGTATTGCTGCCACAGGCCGTCACGCAGGTCGTCCACATAATGGATGCGATTCCTTAATCTGTCTGGATCCCAGTAACTCGTGCTCCAGCCGTTACGCTTGCCCTGGCGATATTCGATGGACTCAGACAGCAGGCCTCCCTCGAAGCCATAGTGTTTTTCTGTGCCCTGTTTCAGCCCATCTTGATAGGGGATCTCCTTATTCAGGGTGCCATCTTCCAGATAGACACGGGTAACACCCGTTATCTGACCATCGACATAATGCGTGATCGCCTGAACCGTACCGCTCTCATAAAAGTCCTGCAGCTCGCCGTTAAGCTTGCCTTGACTGAGCATGGCTTGCTGTTTTAGCCAGCCTTCATCGCCGAAAAATTTCGCATTCCCACTATAGGGCTCGGCCTCACCACGCAGATGAAAGCGGCCATCGATCTTTTCAAGCTTCTCGAAGTCAACATAGTCTTTAGTGAATGCCACCATTTTCACGCTAAGCCCCACAGCGCTCAGCACCACTAACGCCACGGCAACGATACCCGCCAGTAATCCTTTCGCCTTCATCCCTTACTCTCCACTTCCCTTACTCTCCACTTCCCTTACTCTCAACTTCCCTTACCAAGATCCTTTTCCTCACTCCTTGACCAACTTGCGCTTCGCCAGGTTTTCCCCAGACCTTTCTAAAACCAGGAGGCCGCGACTCATAGGCTGCGCCGAATACCCCGCTATGTTCGATAGATGAGTCTATTTTGGCAAGTATTTTCATAGGTAAATCTATGAATATTAGCGGTTTGGCTATTTCGTTTGTGATCTTATTTAAGCCACTAACTTAAGCTCTGCGACTAAGCCATTACTTTATGCCATTACTTTAAGCCATTTCTTTAAGACAGTACTTAAAGCCATAAGCGCAGACCAGACGCCCGCAAGTAGCGAGAAGCATGCAACAAAAAAGGGCCCTGGGGCCCTTTTTAATAACGAGTCGGCGACACGCTAGACGTGGGCGTCGGCGTAACCCATGCGGGTCAGGGCGTTGCGCACCAGCTCTAGGGTGTAGGGATCTTCTATGGTTGCCGGCATCTTGAACTCTTGATTGTCGGCAATCTTACGCATGGTGCCGCGCAGTATCTTACCCGAGCGCGTCTTAGGCAACTTAGGCACGGCGCTCACCAGCTTAAAGGCGGCCACGGGGCCAATCTGCTCACGCACCAGGGCGATCAGCTCCTTGTAGAGCTGCTCGTCGCTGAGATCGCAGCCTTTCTTCAGCACCACCAGACCCAGCGGCACCTGCCCCTTGAGCTTGTCGTCCACCCCAATCACCGCCGCCTCGGCCACCGCCTCATGCTGACACAGCACCTCTTCGAAGCGTCCTGTCGACAAACGGTGACCGGCCACATTAATGATGTCGTCGATGCGGCTCATGATATAGAGATAGCCCTCATCATCCATATAGCCAGCATCCCCTGTGAGGTAATATCCCGGATACATGGAGAGGTAGCTCTCCTTGTAGCGTCCCTCGTTTTGCCACAGGGTCGTCAGCGTGCCCGGCGGCAGCGGCAGCTTGATCACCACGTTGCCCGACTGATCCGGCGCCACGATATCGCCCATCTCATCGAGCACCTGCACATCATAACCAGGCACTGCCTTGGCAGGTGAGCCGGCCTTAACCGGTACCGGCGCCGTGCCCATCAGGTTGGCGGCGACCGGCCAGCCGGTTTCCGTCTGCCACCAGTGGTCGATCACCGGCTTGTCGAGCTGCTGCTCGGCCCAGTGCAGGGTATCGGGATCGCAGCGCTCGCCGGCGAGGAACAAAGTGCCGAGACAGCTAAGGTCCACATCCTTAAGGTAATCGCCCTCGGGATCGTCGCGTTTGATGGCGCGGATCGCCGTCGGCGCGGTAAAGAAACTCTTCACATTATATTTGGCTATGGTGCGCCAGAAGATACCGGGATCCGGCGTGCCCACAGGCTTACCCTCGAACAGCACCGTAGTAGCGCCAACCAGTAAGGGACCATAGACAATATAGGAGTGCCCAACCACCCAGCCCACATCCGAGGCCGCCCAGAAGACATCTCCCGGCTCGATATCATAGATATGCTTCATCGACCAGGCGAGTGCTACCGCATGGCCGCCATTGTCCCGCACCACCCCTTTAGGCTGCCCCGTGGTGCCCGAGGTATAGAGGATATAAAGGGGATCGGTCGCCTCTACCGTCTGACACTCGATATTTGGTGCATCGGCCATGGCCCCCAGCCAGTCGACATCACGGCCATCGACTAAGTCTGCTTGCAGCTGAGGACGATTGAGGATCACACACTGCTCCACCTTGTGAGCGGCCTGCGAGAGCGCATCGTCCAGCAGCGGCTTGTAGGCCACCACGCCCGACGGCTCAACGCCGCAGGAGGCGGAGAGGATCATCTTTGGCTTGGCATCATCGATTCGGGTCGCTAGCTCGTTGGCGGCGAAACCGCCGAACACTACAGAATGAATCGCGCCGAGTCGCGCACAGGCCAGCATGGCATAGGCGGTCTCTGGCACCATGGGCATATAGATGATCACCCTGTCGCCTTTGACCACGCCCTGGCTAGCCATGTAGCCCGCCAATCGGCTCACTTGGGCCTGCAGCTCGTTGTAGGTGATCCCATATTCTGTGCCCGTAATCGGGCTCACATATTGAATCGCCACCTGCTCGCCGCGCCCGGCCTCTACGTGTCTGTCGACCGCGTTATAACAGGTATTGAGCTGCCCGCCGCTAAACCAGCGATACATAGGTGCCTGACTGTCATCGAGTACCCTGTCAAACGTCTTGTCCCAGGCTAAGGCCCCGGCGGCCTCGCCCCAGAAGGCGTTAGGATTATCGATAGATTCCTGGTGTAACTGATTATGCAAATCCTTCATGTGATCTTCTCCGAATGACATGCGCCCGCCACTCACGGTCGACATATCGGCTTCCCCTTCCATACGATTTGGCTTATGCGCCATAGATCACATTATGGAGCCAAGTTGCACTTTTCCCATTAGACCTTTGCATAAGGAAGGTGCGAACAAGTCCCCTGTGTGCTCTGCGTCGGCTTACAGGCCTGAATGCAAGGCGTGGTTCGCGGCAAATGGCCTAAGTCCTTTGCAAGAAGCACAACACAGCAGTCTGACCTGTAAACTACGCCCTTCGGGGCTTTCACAGCAACCGGCTCTCTGCGTTATCTGACTTTGCCAGGCCCCGGCATGCCTTCAGTCAGACGCCTTGAACGCCAATCGCTGTGTAAGCCAGAGTGCCACGAGGACTTATGCGCAACTTCCCTTACCTCACCCCAAACCCGCGGCTGGCGGTTATTTCACCAGTTTTCCGTGCGATTTTTACAGCCAAATGGACCATTAGCGCCACCTAAAATCTTTACCTTTACGTAAACTTCATATATCGTGCTAGGAAAGTTAATCAATATGGTATTTTTTCGATGAGTGACAAACACAGTCCACAGACCACCTACTCTATCAGCGACCTGTCGAAGGAGTTCGATATTACTACCCGTAGTATCCGTTTCTACGAAGATCAGGGGCTGCTGAAACCTAAGCGCCGCGGGCAAACCCGCATCTATGGCCTGAAAGATCGCGTTCGTCTCAAGCTGATCTTAAGGGGTAAACGTCTGGGCTTTTCGCTCGCCGAAACCCGCCGTCTGTTCGAGCTCTACGACGCCGACAAAAACAGCAGTACCCAGCTTCACACCATGCTGGAATTGGTGGAAGAGAAGAAATCGGCCCTGCAGCAGCAGATGGACGACATCAAGGTGGTCTTGATGGAGCTCAACTCCGCCGAGCAGCAGTGCCGCGCCGCCCTGGAGCAGCAAAAACGCGCCTAGGCCGGGCACAGACCATATCGAGTTAACGCAGCAACAAATTGAACACAAGCAAGGCTGGGTAAACCGGCCTGATAAAAAATTATAAAAGCATCTGACCTGTAGGATAAAACAATGACTCAACTCTACTCCTCTCTCAACTTCGGCCTCGGCGAAGATATCGACATGCTGCGTGACGCAGTACGCAGCTTCGCCGCCAACGAAATCGCTCCTATCGCCGCCAAGGTGGATCAGGAAAACGCCTTCCCTAACGAGCTTTGGCCCGTGCTGGGCGAGATGGGCCTACTTGGGGTGACTGTGCCCGAAGAGTACGGCGGAGCAGACATGGGTTACCTGGCCCACGTGGTCGCCATGGAGGAGATCTCCCGCGCCTCGGCCTCTATCGGCCTAAGCTATGGTGCGCACTCAAACCTGTGTGTTAACCAGATCAACCGTAACGGTAATGCCGAACAAAAAGCCAAGTACCTGCCTAAGCTGGTGAGCGGCGAGCATATCGGCGCCCTGGCGATGAGTGAGCCTAACGCGGGTTCAGACGTGGTCTCTATGAAGCTAAGCGCCCGCAAAGAGGGTGACCGTTATATCCTCAACGGCAACAAGATGTGGATCACCAACGGTCCAGACGCCGACACCTATGTGATCTACGCCAAGACAGACATGGACAAGGGGCCACACGGCATCACTGCCTTCATCGTCGAGCGCGGCTTCAAGGGCTTCAGCCAGGCGCAGAAGCTGGACAAGTTGGGCATGCGCGGCTCTAACACCTGTGAGCTGGTGTTCGAAGACTGTGAAGTGCCTGAAGAGAACATCCTAGGCGGCCTTAACAACGGCGTTAAGGTGCTGATGAGCGGTCTGGATTATGAGCGCGTGGTACTCTCTGGCGGCCCACTGGGGATCATGACCGCCTGTATGGATATCGTCGTGCCATACATTCACGAGCGTGAGCAGTTCGGCAAGTCTATCGGTCAGTTCCAGCTGGTACAGGGCAAGCTTGCCGACATGTACACAGGCATGAACGCCGCCAAGTCTTACGTCTATAACGTCGCCAAGTCATGCGATCGCGGCGAGACCACACGTAAAGACGCCGCCGGCGCCATCCTCTACAGCGCGGAGCTGGCTACCAAGATGGCGCTGGATGCCATCCAGCTGCTGGGCGGCAACGGTTATGTCAACGAATACGCCACGGGTCGCCTGCTGCGCGATGCCAAGCTCTACGAGATTGGCGCCGGTACCTCAGAGATCCGTCGCATGCTGATCGGCCGCGAGCTGTTCAACGAGTCGAAATAGTCGAATGCGTAGAGTAGGCCGGACCCAGTCCGGCCTCGGGCGGGCTATCGCCACTTCCCGTTCACCACAGTCTTAAAAGGAACCAAGCCGTGACGCAACTGAGCAGTCAAATCAATCCCCGCAGCGACGAGTTTAAGGCCAAGCATCAACAGATGAGCCAGGTGGTCGCCGATCTCAAGTTAAAACTGTCTGAAATCGAACAAGGCGGTGGCGCCGTCGCCATGGAGCGCCATCTCTCCCGTGGCAAGCTGTCGCCACGTCAGCGTGTCGAGAAGCTACTGGATCCCGGCTCGCCGTTTCTGGAGATCTCCCAGTTTGCCGCCTACCAAGTCTATGACGACGTGGTACCGGCCGCGGGTATCATCGCCGGTATCGGCCGCGTCAGCGGCGTCGAGAGCATGATCATCGCCAACGACGCCACGGTGAAAGGCGGAACCTATTATCCGCTGACGGTGAAGAAACACCTTCGCGCTCAGGAGATCGCCGAGCGCTGTCACCTGCCCTGCATCTATCTGGTGGACTCGGGCGGGGCTAACCTGCCGCGCCAGGACGAGGTGTTCCCCGACAGAGACCACTTTGGTCGCATCTTCTATAACCAGGCCAAGATGTCCTCCAAGGGCATTCCACAGATCGCCGTGGTGATGGGCCTGTGTACCGCGGGCGGCGCCTATGTGCCCGCCATGGCCGATGAGTCGATCATAGTCAAGGAACAGGGCACCATCTTCCTGGCGGGCCCACCATTGGTGAAGGCCGCCACCGGCGAAGAGGTCTCGGCCGAAGAGCTGGGCGGCGCCGAGGTGCATACTAAG
Organism: Shewanella alkalitolerans; assembly: GCF_019457575.1. Lineage (NCBI taxonomy): Bacteria > Pseudomonadati > Pseudomonadota > Gammaproteobacteria > Alteromonadales > Shewanellaceae > Shewanella > Shewanella alkalitolerans. Next base: position 3,009,160 of record NZ_CP080422.1, read on the forward strand.
ATCTCGGGCGTGGCCGACCATATGGCGCAAAACGATGAGCACGCCCTTGAGCTGGCGCGCAAGTCGGTGACTCGCCTCAATCACAACAAGCAGATCGCCAGCCAGCTGAGCCCCGTCAAGCCGCCTAAGTTCGATATCAACGAGCTCTACGGCATAGTGGGTACAGATCTGAAGAAGCCGTTCGATGTCAAAGAAGTTATCGCCCGCATCGTTGACGACTCAGACTTCGACGAGTTCAAGGCCAACTATGGCGCCACCCTGGTGTGCGGTTTCGCCCGCATCCACGGCTACCCAGTTGGTATCGTCGCCAACAACGGCATCCTCTTCTCCGAGTCGGCGCAAAAAGGCGCTCACTTCATCGAGCTCTGCTGTCAGCGCAAGATCCCACTGCTGTTTTTGCAAAACATCACAGGCTTCATGGTGGGTAAGAAGTATGAGCATGAAGGGATCGCCAAACATGGCGCCAAGATGGTGACTGCGGTTTCCTGCGCGACCGTGCCTAAGTTTACCGTGATCATCGGCGGCTCTTACGGCGCCGGTAACTACGGCATGTGTGGCCGCGCCTTCGAACCTACCATGATGTGGATGTGGCCTAACGCCCGCATCTCGGTCATGGGCGGCGAGCAGGCAGCCGGGGTACTGGCGACCGTGCGCCGCGACGGTCTGGCCCGCAAAGGGGTGGACTGGCCGGCCGAAGATGAGGCCGCCTTCCGCGCCCCGATCGTGGCTCAGTATGACAAGGAGGGACATCCTTATCATGCCAGCGCGCGCCTGTGGGACGATGGCATTATCGATCCGGCCCAGACCCGTGACGTGGTCGGCCTTGCCCTCTCTGCGGCGCTCAATGCGCCGATTGAAGACACCAAGTTTGGCGTGTTCCGCATGTAATGCGCCGCTAAGTCAACAATCGATAACGCAGAGGCAAGGAAGTAGACCATGACAAGCCAAACGATTACGCAAGATTTTGAATACTTAAGCTGCGCCCTAAGCGATGGGGTCGGCGAGATGGTGCTTGATCGCGCCGACAAACATAACGCCTTCGATGAGGTGATGATCGCTGAGATGATCGCCGCCCTAGATCTGTTCGCGGCCGACGACAGCTGTCAGCTGCTGGTGCTTAAGGCCAACGGCCGTAACTTCAGCGCCGGCGCCGATCTCAACTGGATGCGCAAGCAGGCCAAGATGGATTTTGAGCAGAACCTGAGTGACGCCAACGAGCTGGCGACCCTGATGCACAAGCTCGACAAGTTCCCCAAGCCGACCCTGGCCTTAGTACAAGGCGCAGCCTTCGGCGGCGCACTGGGGCTTATCTGCGCCAGCGATATCGCCATCGCCGACAGCCGCGCCAGCTTCTGCCTGAGCGAGGTCAAGCTAGGGCTTATCCCGGCGGTGATCAGCCCCTATGTGGTACGCGCCATGGGCCAGCGCGCCTCGCGCCGCTACATGCTGACCGCCGAGCGTTTCGACGCCGAAACCGCACTTAAGCTCAATGTGATCCATGAGATTAACGATGATCTCGAGGGTGCCAGCGCCCCCATCATCAAAGCGCTCAAGGGCAACAGCCCTCAGGGCATGGCCTGGGTCAAGACCCTGCTGTCACGCCTGGAAGATGGTGTGATCGATCAGGAGACCCTGGCCTACACCAGCGAGCGTATCGCCCGCATTCGCGTCTCAGACGAGGGCCAGGAGGGGCTAAACGCCTTCTTCGAGAAGAGAAGCCCGAGGTGGAACGCATAATGAAGCCAGAGATCATCTTAGACCCTATTGCCCTACCAGTTCGGGGAGCACGCTAACATGTTTACCAAATTATTGATCGCCAACCGTGGCGAAATCGCCTGCAGAATCATCAAGACCGCACAGGTCATGGGCATCAAGACGGTCGCCCTCTACTCGGACGCCGACAAGGACGCCCGCCACGTGGCCATGGCCGATGAGTCCTTTTACCTGGGCGGCAGCGCCCCGAGCGAGTCTTACCTCAAGGGCGAATTAATCCTTGAGATCGCCAAGCGCAGCGGCGCCCAGGCTATTCACCCTGGCTACGGCTTCCTGTCGGAAAACGCCGACTTCGCCCGCCAATGTGAACAAGCGGGTATCGCCTTCGTCGGCCCGAGCGCCGATGCCATAGATGCCATGGGCAGCAAGAGCGCCGCCAAGATCATCATGGAAAAGGCCAATGTGCCCCTGGTACCCGGTTATCACGGCGACGACCAGAGCGACGAGGTGCTGCTCAAGGCCTCTAAAGAAATTGGCTTCCCTCAGCTGATCAAGGCCGCCTACGGCGGTGGTGGCAAAGGAATGCGTATCGTCGAGTCCGAGTCTGAGGCCCTGGAGGCAATCAACTCGGCGCGCCGCGAAGCCGCCTCTTCCTTTGGCAACGACAAGCTGCTGATCGAGCGCTACCTGAGACAGCCTCGCCATGTCGAGGTGCAGGTGTTTGCCGATACCCAGGGAAACTGCATCTATCTGTCGGATCGCGACTGCTCTATTCAGCGTCGTCACCAGAAGGTGGTCGAAGAAGCCCCTGCCCCAGGCCTGTCAGACAGCCTGCGCCGCGCCATGGGCGAGGCCGCCGTGGCCGCCGCCAAGGCGATCGACTATGTAGGCGCCGGCACAGTAGAGTTTCTACTGGACACCCATGCCAGTGACGAGAGCAACAGCTTCTACTTCATGGAGATGAATACCCGTCTGCAGGTGGAACATCCGGTGACCGAGATGGTTACGGGGCAAGACTTAGTCAAGTGGCAGCTAATGGTTGCCAGCGGCAGCGAGCTGCCCCTGAGCCAGGAGGATGTGCGCATCCACGGCCACTCCTTCGAGGTACGTATCTACGCCGAAGATCCGCAGAACGAGTTCCTGCCCGCCAGCGGCAAGCTCAACTTCCTGCGTGAGCCGGAGCAGAACCGCTATGTGCGCATCGATTCAGGCATCCGCGAAAACGATGTGATCAGTAACTTCTACGACCCTATGATCGCCAAGCTGATCGTCTGGGACGAGTCGCGCCCCCGCGCCCTGCAGCGCCTGGTGCACGCCCTGGAGTCGTACCAGATCAGCGGCCTCAAGCACAACATAGAGTTTCTGGCCAACATCGCCGAGCACAAGGCCTTCAGCCAGGCAGACTTCAGCACAGACTTTATCGAGCGTTATGGCGACACCCTGATAGGTGCCAACCTGGATGGCGACAACAGCCATGAGCAGAATGGCGCCCTGGCCTTCGCCGCCCTCTACCACCTGTGCGCCCAGAAGGAACAAGCCAAGCTTACCGCCACCAACAGCCAGGATCCCTACTCGCCATGGGGACAGGTGAGCGGCTTTAGGCTCAACCGCAGCGGCATGCATCAGCTGTCCCTGCTGGACGATGAGCATGAGGTGCAGCACCTGACCCTAAGCCAGATTGGCGATTGCTACTACCTGAACCTTAACGATCAACAGCTGACCCTGAGCGGCGAGCTGAAGCAAGATCTGCTGCACGCCGAGATCAACGGCCACAAGAGCAAGATCCCCGTCAGCCGCGAAGGCGACGACTTCACCCTCTTCCTGCCAAGCGGCAGCTATCACTTCCGCGCCCTGCAGACAGAAGTCGTAGAGGAGCAAGCCAACAGCGAAGACAAGCTCAAGGCGCCGATGAACGGCACTATCGTCACTCACCTGGTCGAGGTGGGCGATGAGGTCGAGGCGGGTCAAGGCCTGATGGTGATGGAAGCGATGAAGATGGAATACACCATAGAGGCGCCGTTCGACGGCAAAGTCGCTGCCTTCTTCTTCCAGCCAGGCGAGTTGGTGAGCGACGGTGCCCTGCTGCTCGAAGTTACTGCGAAAGAGGACGCTTAACCATGTCCGCGACTAACAGCTATCCAAGCAAGGTCAGCATCTTCGAGGTCGGCGCCCGCGACGGCCTGCAGAACGAGAAGGCGGTCACCACCGCCGACAAGCTAGCTCTAATTGACCAACTGGGCGCGGCAGGCCTGACCCGCATCGAGGCCGGCAGTTTCGTCTCCCCCAAGTGGGTGCCGCAGATGGCCGACTCGGGCGATATCTTCCGCCAGCTCAGCAAACGCCCGGGCGTGGTCTACAGCGCGCTGACCCCTAACCTCAAGGGGCTGGAACTTGCGCTTGACGCCGGGGCCGACGAGGTGGCCATCTTCGGCGCCGCCTCGCAGAGCTTTAGCCAGCGTAACATCAACTGCTCTATCGAGGAGTCTATCGAGCGCTTTATCCCTGTGATGGAGGCGGCTCAGACGAAACAGATCCCCGTGCGCGGCTATGTGTCTTGCGTGCTGGGCTGTCCCTACGAGGGCGAGATTCAAGTCGAGGAAGTGGCTCGCGTGGCAGAGATCCTTTACAAAATGGGCTGCTACGAGATCTCTCTGGGTGACACCATAGGCGTTGGCACCCCCTTAAATGCCCTTAGAATGGTGGAAGCGGTCGCGCGCAGGGTACCGGTAGAGAAACTGGCGCTACACTTTCATGACACCTATGGTCAGGCATTAGCCAATATTCTTGCCTGCCTGGAGACTGGTGTCAGCGTCATCGACAGCTCGGTAGCAGGGCTCGGTGGCTGCCCTTATGCCAAAGGCGCATCGGGCAACCTGGCCACGGAAGATCTGGTCTACATGCTCCATGGCATGGGCATAGAGACTGGCATAGATCTTAACGCCCTGATCACCGCGGGCAACAACATCAGCCAGGCGCTTGGCAGAGTCAGCGGTGCCAAGGTCGCACGCGCGCTAACAGAATAATAGGGTTGGGCTCAGGCCCGACTCACGCTCAAAGGAGATAATGATAATGGCAGGACTCAATAAGCTGGTCGCCAGCTATGAAGAAGCATTGGAAGGTCTGACAGACAACATGACCGTCATGGTCGGTGGTTTCGGCCTCTGCGGTATTCCCGAAGGCTTGATCGCCCAGATGGTCAAGAGTGGTGCCAAGGGGCTCACCGCCATCTCGAACAACGCCGGGGTAGACGATTTTGGCCTGGGGCTACTGCTCAAGAGCCGCCAGATCAGCACAATGATCGCCTCCTATGTGGGCGAGAACGCCACCTTCGAGCAGCAGATGCTCTCGGGTGAGCTCAACGTGATCCTCACCCCGCAAGGCACCCTGGCCGAGAAGATCCGCGCCGGCGGCGCCGGTATCCCCGCCTTCTTTACCGCGACGGGTTACGGTACCCCTGTGGCCGAAGGCAAGGAGACCCGTGAGATCGATGGTCGTCACTATGTGCTGGAGCCTGCGCTGACCGCAGATTTCGCCCTGGTTCGCGCCTGGAAGGCCGATACCATGGGTAACCTGGTGTTTCGCAAGACGGCGGCTAACTTCAACCCTATGATGGCCACGGCCGGTAAGATCACTGTGGTCGAAGCCGAGCATATCGTCGAGCCAGGCGAGCTGGACCCCGACCATATCCATACACCAGGCATCTATGTGGATCGCCTGATCCAAGGTACGTTCGAGAAGCGTATCGAGCAGCGCACAGTGAAGAGCAAATAGGGAGGAGACACCATGGCTTTATCGAGAGAACAACTGGCACAGCGTGTTTCCCAGGAGCTACAGGATGGTTTTTATGTCAACCTGGGCATTGGCATCCCGACGCTGGTCGCCAACTATATTCCCGAAGGCATGCAGGTGATGCTGCAGTCGGAAAACGGCCTGCTCGGCATGGGTGAATTCCCCACCGAAGAGACCATAGACGCAGATTTGATCAACGCGGGTAAGCAGACGGTCACCGCCGTACCCGGCGCCTCCTTCTTCTCCTCGGCCGAGAGCTTCGCCATGATCCGCGGCGGTCATGTGGATCTCACCGTGCTGGGCGCCTTCGAGGTGGATGTGGAAGGTTCTATCGCCTCCTGGATGATCCCCGGCAAGCTGATTAAAGGCATGGGCGGCGCCATGGATCTGGTGGCCGGTGCCGACAATATTATCGTCACCATGATGCACGCCGATAAGCACGGCAACTCTAAGCTACTGCCTAAGTGTGAGCTGCCGCTGACCGGCTATGGCTGTATCAAGCGCGTGCTAACTGACCTAGCCTTCCTGGAGATCAAAGATGGCGCCTTCCACCTGCTGGAACGTGCTCCTGGCGTAAGCGTCGAAGAGATTGTCGAGAAGACGGCCGGCAAGCTTATCGTGCCTGAGCATGTACCTGAGATGCAGCTCTAATCACTAATCGCGAATCCTCAAAAAAAAAGCCCAGAGTAATCTCTGGGCTTTTTTATTACCGAAATCTAACGCTTTAGACATTCGCCAGGCATTGGTTAGGCATTGGCGCGGTGCACCGCCTGACGCCAGAACTGACGCGCCAGCTGGCGTGACTCCATCGACTTAAGTGAGCTGCGCTCGCCAAGCTGCCTATCGGCCTGGGACTGGGCAAAGCCTTCGCTGGCCAGCTCGCTGATCGCCTGTAGCGAATCGCTGATATCCACCGCCGCCAGTCCCTGCTCCTGCATGGCATCGGCGCTCAGCTCCGTCATCTGATTGATCTTATCGATACGGGTCACCAGCTCGGCAAACACGGCTTCGGCCTGTTTAACCAGCTGCACCGCCTGGGTCGCTTGGCGCTGACCCGCGGTCAGTGTGTTAGCGGCATTAGCCGTACTCTGCTGGAACTTGGCGATGATGGCATCGATCTGACTGGTAGAATCTGCGGTGCGCGCCGATAGCTGGCGCACCTCGTCGGCCACCACGGCGAAGCCCCGGCCCGACTCCCCTGCCCGCGCCGCCTCGATGGCGGCGTTAAGCGCCAGCAGGTTGGTCTGCTCGGCAATCTTAGTGATCACCTCGAGCACCTGATTGATGGCCACGCTATCATGCTCTATCTCGCTGACCACCTGGGCAAAGTTGCCCACTTCGTTGTGTAGCTCATCTATGCTGGCCACCACGGCGTCGAGCTGCTCATAGCCCTGCAACACAGCCGCCTGGCTGGCCTCCACATCCGCCGAGACCTGCTTAAGCTGCTGACCCAGCTCGTTAAAGCTGGCGGTCAGCTCTTCCACCGCCGCCGCGGCCTGGGCCGTCTGTTGATTCTGACCATCGGCGCGATCGGCCGTGGCCGTGATGGAGCCGAGCAGGGCGTTGCTGTCTCTGGCGATGACGCTTGAGGCATCTGTCATCCGCCCTACCACCCCGGCGATCTCCGCCGTGGTGAACTCCATGGCAAATTGAATGTTGCCCAGCTCATCCCGCCGCCCGGCGTAGATGTGTCTGGCCACCGGGTCTGACACGATAGTGAGCGCTTGGTCATTCAGGGCCCGCAGCGGTGTTAGGAGGAGCCTCATGCCGATCGCCAACAGAGGCACGCAGATGAGTGCCACCCAGGGCGAGATATTACTCAGGCCGATGGCGAACATAAGGCAAAGAAGAGCAAACAGGGTCAGCCTTCCGCCGTAACTGAGCTTGGCATCCTTGATCTCGCTGCGTTGCTCAGACTTATTCAGGCTCTGATAGATATCGCTGGCGCGCTCTACCTGGGCCTGGCTCGCCCGGCGCCGCACAGATTGATACTCCTTGACCTGACCATTCTCCATCACGGGCGCCACATAGGCATTGACCCAGTAGTAGGAGCCATCTTTACAGCGATTCTTCACCACCCCCAGCCAGGATTGCTTCTGCGCCAAGCGCTGCCACAAGATGGCAAAGGCGGCCTTGGGCATGTCGGGATGGCGCACTATGTTATGGGGCTGGCGAACCAGTTCCTCCTCGGAAAACCCACAGATACGGCAAAAATCCTCATTGGCATAACCTATATTGCCCTTGAGATCCGTCGTGGACAGCAGAATATCATCGTCGGTCAGCACGACCTCGTTGTCTATCACGGGTTGATTGTTTCGCATTGCATTTTAGTTAGTTATCCAAGCGGTGACTGAATTTTGACGCCTGACAATTCATTGGCAATTGATCTAAAGCAATGTTTCTGTATCAAGAAAGGTTACAACTGTTGATTTTTTGAGCCAGATCTCATAGGAGGCATCTTTCAACAGCTACTAATTAAGATGTTAATAATAAAGATTATTTTCACCTAATTCGTTGAATTTATGACCACAAAATACCTTGTAACAGCTTTTGTTTGCTATTTACGTCTAATCCACACTATTATCATGGCCTTTAGCGACGACGCGCCTGCCAGGGTGGCCCATAGCGCGTTCGCCATCAAGATGACAAAACCAACTAAACTAAAGCCGTAAGAGTGAAATGATGAAATTTGCAGGCCACCTCAACTGATGCACTATTTTGCCTACAAGACGCAGCTCCTTGCCGCCCTCCTCCTCTGCTTAAGCCTTCCGGCGCTGGCGCAGCATACCCCAGCGGCGCGCTGCGGCGTGGCCACAGGATTTCCCCCCTATCAGTTTTCCGCAGGCGGTGAGACCACAGGCTTCGATGCCGACGTGGCCAGGCTGATCTTCAAACGTCTTGGTATACCGTTTCAGTTTCGGCAGCAGGCCTGGGATCTGGTGTTCAACGAACTCAGGTTTGGTGATATTGAGCTGATTGCCGGCATGGAGATCAACGCCCTCAGGACCAAATTTTTCGACTTCACCCGGCCTTACTACTATCGATATGACGTGATCTTCATTCTCGAAGACAACCAGCAGATCACTAAGCTGGAAGATCTTCATAACCAGTTTGTCAGCGGCGATCGCCACTCTTACATAGAGACCCACTGGAAGGAGCTGGGCACACTGTACGATTTTCGCATCATCGCCACTCCGAGCAAGGAGAGGTCGATGCAGCTGTTAAAAGAGGGCAAGATCCAGGCGGCCATCATGCCTAAGGCCGTCGGCCTCTACCTGGCACAGCAGATGGGGATAGAAGTTAAGATACTGGACAACCCGGATCCGGGCTCGCCGGTGGCCTTCGCCGTCAAACGCGGTAATCATCAACTGCTGGCACAGATCGATGAGGCGCTGGAGGCGCTGATCAGCGAAGGCGAGATCCAACGCCTCTATGAGAAGTGGTTCCCCGAACATCCCCAGCGCCATGACGAGAAAGCCGATGAGGTACAGGGCGCACCACTCACCTCATAAATCTATTCACCTCATAAACCTTTTCACCTCTTAAACCTATTCACCTAATGCTCTGACACTGCCCATAAACCCATGCAGCGGTGAGCGCCTCTGACGACCAGAGCATACTCAAGACATTAGGCCATTAAAAAAGCCACCCCAAGGGTGGCTTTTATATTAGTGCGATCACCTAGGCGGGTATTAATCCCAGAGGAATTCGCGAAAATGCTTACGGCAGACGGACTCGTAACTCTCGTTACCGCCGATAGCCACCTGTTCACCCTCTTTCATCGGGCGGCCTTCGCCATCGAGTCGCACCACCATGTTGGCCTTGCGACCACAGTGACATATGGTCTTGAGCTCTACCAGCTTATCGGCCCAGGCTAACAGGTACTGACTGCCACTAAACAGCTCGCCCTGAAAATCTGTCTTGAGGCCATAACAGAGCACGGGAATATCCATCACATCGACCACATAGGTCAGCTGTCTCACCTGCTCCTTGCTGAGAAACTGCGACTCATCGATCAAGATGCAGTGCAGGGTCTGCGCCTGACAGGCAGTTTTGACCATCTCGATCAGGTTATCGTCGCTGGCAAACACCTGAGCATCTGTCTCGATACCGATACGAGACGCCACCTTACCCACGCCGTAGCGGTCATCGATCGACGCCGTCATCACCAAGGTATTCATGCCACGCTCGCGATAGTTATAGGAAGATTGAAGCAGTGAGGTAGATTTGCCGGCGTTCATTGCCGAATAGTAAAAATAGAGCTGTGCCAAAGCGAGTAGTCCCCTGATTATTGTTATCGAGCGATTCTATCACCATCTCGCGCCAATTAGCAGCGCCAAAGGCCTTAGCATTGGGCGATGCCGCACATTATCATGCTTTCCCCTCCCTTTATCCTTGACGGTTAACAAGCTCGAAGCAAAGCCATAGACAAAAGAGTGAAAGGGCAAAGGAGAGTTGGAAGGTGAAAGCTTAGGAGACAGACACTCGTTAATAGGCTTTCACCGATAGCCACTCGCCAATAGCCAGTCGCAGATAGACACACGCCGAGCGATTACTTATTATCCAGAGTCAGCCTTTTTAAACCGGCCCCTTACGCGCCTACGGATAGCTCGGCAAGATAAAATAGTACTACAAGGAAAGTTATGTCTTTTACGCTAAAGCCCAAACGTCTGTTCACCAAGTTCTCAGCAATTCTTCTTGCCGCATTAAGCCTTGCCGCCTGCAGCTCTGTGCCGCCACCAGATAATCAAGCGCCTTTGGCGCTGCTGGACACACTGGATCTGAGCGACTTGGGCGAGCGCCCCGACATAGCCTCGGTCGAGGAGCTCCTCACTATTAACGACCAAGAAAAGGCGCGCTTTCTCGCCTATTTTGAAGCCCATCAGGAGGTGAAGCGTCACCACAGGATCTATGACTATCTCGAGGGGCGCCTGAGCACATTTAGCTATTATGGCAAGACCTACAGCGCCAACGAGACGCTCACACACAATGCCGGCAACTGCATGTCGCTGGCGATATTGACCAAGGCCTACGCCAGACTGGTCGGTATAGAGATAGATTATATCGAAGAGACCTCCTCGCCCCTCTTCTTCCAATCTTCTCGGCTCGGGGTGATCTCCAACCATGTCAAAACCAAGCTGATGGATCCCAGCTTTGAGCCCAAGCCCGGCAGCTTCTATTTCTATGAGCCTGGCCTGGTGGTGGACTACTTCCCTAGCCGTAACAGCCTCTCCAAGGGCAATATCGACGAAGCCGAGTTTCTGGCCATGTATTATCAGAACCTGGCCGCAGACGCCCTGGAGCTGACCCACTATCGGCGCGCCGCCTGGCTTGCCATCGAAGGATTAACACTGGCGCCCGAGCGAGTGGAGCTGATCAACCTGCTCGCCGTTATCTATCGTCATCTGGGCTCCCCAAAGCAGGCGGAGGCGCTCTATTTACATGGCCTGTCGTTAGCGGCTGACGATCTTAATCTTTTGACAAACTATAAGCTGTTACTGGCAAACCAAGGACGCCAGGATGAAGCGGTCAGCTTGCAGCGCCGCATAGACCAGGCCCAAGACCCCAGCCCCTTTCGCTGGCTCATGCTGGCCAACGACTATTACCAAGACGCCGACTATCACACCGCCCTGCGCTATTACACCAAGGCGGTCGAGCTCGCCCCTTACATGCCCCAAGGCTATGCGGGCCAGGCCAAGACGCTCTACCTCTTAGGCAGACAAGCTGAGGCCAAAGAGGCGATCACCCTTGCCATTGACAAGACACATCAGGTGGATCTCGAGCGTCGCTACCAGGCCAAGCTCGCCCTGCTATCCAGCCACTAAGCCTAAAAGGCTAAAAGGCTAAAAGGCTAAAAGGCTAAAAGGCTAAAAGGATAAAAGGGTAAAAGGGTAAAAGGGTAAAGTGATTATGGAGTAACAGGATAACAAGACGGAGGAATAGGCAAGCTAGAGGCCTATTCCCTCGCTTGCTCGGCAATAGACTCGCTTGCAGACGCCCCTCTTAACTCTTAACTCTTAACTCTTAACTCTTAACTCTTAACTCTCGCCTTTTGGCGCTTGTCGCTTCGCCCTTTCCTATGGCTTCTTCGACATTACCTATGCCCACTCAGTTGTTCACTCAAATGTTCCTCCTAATATCCCAACTAATGTCCCTCCAGATGTCCCTTCAGATATCCCCAAAGGGCCTTTAACTATGCACCAGCCCAAGATGTTACAAAAATGCAAACCAAAGCTTAACTCAACCTTAATTCAAACTTAACAAACCTTAAACAAGTCATTGATTTTTAATAAATTTAACAAAAATGAGATCTACCTCCAAAGAGATACACCTTCCTGTGAATTGGGTCAAATAACCAACAGAGATTTAACAATACACTCATTTTCGAATCGATAGCTTTCGCATCCATTTTCTTTATCGATAGGTGCATTAGCGTCGGTTTAAATAATAAATATAACCAGTATCCAAAAGGCTCGGGGTATGTGTTGAGACGAATGCCCTCCCCTGCAAGCAGTCGCCCTAAGGCATCACATCTGGCACTTTGGATCGAACGGAGATGAATGATGAAATTATTCACATCGAAAAGACTCGCCTACCTGGTCGCCGCCGTGCTGACAGGTGCGCTAGTAGGATGCAGTGGAGATGACGGTAAAGATGGTAAAGATGGGGTTGATGGTCAACCCGGCGCACCAGGCGAATCTTGGAAACCACCGGTAGCCACAACAGCCTTGGAAACTAATGTTAAAGTAATTAACTATACATTTGGTGAAGGTACTATTAGTTACGAATTTGAGGTCACTAACGAAAATGGTGAGCTCGTTAACGGCTTGAAAAAAGCTGAGGGTAAAGTCGCTGCACTGACAGACAAAGGCTTTATAAATAACCGCACCGAAAGTCCAATCAACGAAGTGGAAGACAATGTTCATATCGGAGGTTACGGCGGAGTAAACATGGAGTCTTCCAGAACTCCCGACACCGAAGGGGCAACGCTTACTCAAATAAGCGATGGTAATTATGAATTCGTTCTCCCTTTGAAAGGTGTCAATGCGGGAACCGAAGGTATCGTTTGGCTAAGTGTAGGTGGCCATAGCGAATCAGGCATTGCTAGCTCAGATAAATATGTGGTGAACAAGCCAGAAGGCGCCTTCTCGACCACCACAGAAGCCTGTTTCTCTTGCCACGTCGACTACTCAACCAGCCCGAATCGCCACTCAAGCTATGTGGCCCAAGGCATGGACGGTGAAGTCACCTTCGTCGAAGGTTGTATGGTCTGTCACGGCTCGGTCAGCCGCACTGCGGTTAACGAACAAGGCTTCTCAGTAGGCGGCTACGCCAGCAATACCCTATCTAAGATAGGTCACATCAATCACCAGGAATTTGAGACCGGCTTTAGCGCCTTGAACTGTAGTTCTTGTCACAGCGAGCCAACCGTCAACGTCAACGTCGCCGGCCCAGGCTGTATCGACTGTCATGACACTGGCGGTATCCCAGGCGATATCGTTCTCGGCAATGGCTCAGATCTGCGTAAGCTACACGAAGCCAAGAGCGCCATCACCTCTAACCAAGCGATCAAGGATAGCTACAAAGTGACAGGTACGGCGCCAGCCTGGTTCCCAGACTCAGGTGCTGCGGGTCAATGGTGTACCACACTGTCGCTGTTTAAGGTCGATGCCGAAGGCAAGGAAACCTTAGTCGACCTACATGAACTGTTTGATGATACCCAGACAATTCATAACCCTGACAAGCCAATTAACTATGTGGGTTCATACCTGCACGGTGTGTATAACGACAGCGTGATTGGTCGTATTACATCAGCGTATGATTACAGCTATGACGCAGAGGGTCGCAAGACCATGTGTTATGCAGCAGCTCCTGCGAGCCATAGCGCGCCACATGTTGTCGGCTCAACACCCGATCTTTCGGCCTGGGCAGATGCGGGCTTGATGGCATCGCTACGTGTCAGCTTCACCGCCAAAGACTACATGGGCGACGAATCTGACGTGGTGACTCTCCATGGCTACACAGATGTGGCATCACAAGCCGATGGCGCTGTGACAGCCTACGAGCGTCGTCACAACGTCGGCAGCGAGTCTTGCACCACCTGTCACAACAGCGAAGCCAACTTCCACAAGAATGGTAACTTCGCCGAAGGTGGTCTGGGCTGTGTGGCCTGTCACAACAATGGTCAGGATCGCAAGGCTGGCTACTCTTCACCAGGTTTCGGTCCTATGGTGCACAGCATGCACTGGGGTGTGGGCAGCAAGAGCCTGGATGAGAACGGCAAGGAAGTGTCTAACTCTGCCAGCGTGATCGCGCCGCAAACCGGCTGTGTGGCCTGTCACGACAGCGGTGTGGTTGACCTGAAAGCCGTACCAAATCAGTTCATCAAGGCTGTTGCCTATGGTGTAAGCGGCAAGATGGCCAGCCCAATCACGGCCAACTGTTACGCCTGCCATAACGACGACAGCGCGCTGAACCACATGATGCAAAACGGCGGTACCACCACGGAAGATGTACCTGCTACCGAGTGGTACAAGCTCAGCACCACCGAGTCTTGTGCAACCTGTCACGCCGAAGGCAGCAGTTTTGGTATTGAAAATTACCATAACTTTACCCGCTAACGCCTTAGGTGACAGCAAGGTAATTAAACACTATCCCTAGTTCCAACCAAAGGAGCCCTTCGCCAGGCTCCTTTTTTCTTGGCCCTAGTGCCATTTTCAGCCTGAGTTAATTTACAAAAGCTACATTAACGCCAAACTCGCCCACATAAAAATAACAATCGCAAATCTAAGGAAGTTGTACTAGATGAAATTGAATCTTATCGCCTTTGCCGTCGTCGGCGCCTTATCGACCACACTGCTCCTCAGTGCTTGTCAATCAAGCGGCTCTACCACACAGGCCACCGCCAGCATCGAGACGCAAAACCCGCTGATGCAGCCAAGCACGCTGCAATATCAGGCCCCAGATTTTAGCCAGATCAAGGATGAGCATTTTAAGAGCGCCCTAGAACAAGGCATCAATGAGCATTATGTCCAAGTGCAGACCATTGCCGACAACAGCGAACCGGCCACCTTTGTAAACACTGTCGTGGCACTGGAAACCAGCGGCGAGCTGCTAACCCGCGCCTCCAAGGTGTTCTATAACCTAACAGGGTCAAACAGCAACCCGGCGCTGCGTAAGCTTCAAGGCGAGATGGCACCTAAGATGGCCGCCCACTCGGACAACATCCACCTCAACGGCAAGCTATTTGCCCGCATCGACAGCCTGTATCAGAGCCGCAACACCTTAGGACTGACCGCCGAAGAGGTGCGCCTCATCGAGATCTACCACCAACGCTTCGTCATGGCCGGTGCCAAGCTGACCGAGGCGCAAAAAGCGCAGATACGTCTGCTTAACGAAGAGCAATCTAAGCTTACCAATGAGTTTGGTCAGCGTCTGCTGAGGCTCACCAAGGAGATCGCCGTCGTGGTCGACAGCGTCGATGAGCTTAAGGGACTGTCAGACAGCGAGATCCGCGCCGCCAAGGCCGATGCCAAAGCCGCAGGCCATGAAGGCAAGTACCTCATCAATATCACCAATACCACCCGCCAGCCAATACTGGCGAAACTGGAAAACCGTGAGCTGCGCCAGAAGGTGTGGCAGGCCTCATCGACTCGCGGCATGAGCGGTGAGAATGAGACCGCCTCACTGGTTGCCCGCCTGGCACAGCTTCGCGCCGAGCGCGCCCAATTACTGGGTTACAAGAGCTGGGCCGACTACCGCCTGACGCCGCAGATGGCCAAGACTCCGGATGCCGTCTACCAGATGTTCGGCTCTATGGTGCCCGCCGTGGTGGCCAACACCCAGAAGGAAGCCGATGATATCCAGGCGATGATCGACAAGACTGGTGGCGACTTCACCCTGGCGCCATGGGACTGGGCGTTTTATGCCGAGAAGGTACGTAAAGACAAGTTCGACCTGGACGGCGCCGCCATCAAGCCCTACTTCGAATTTAACCGCGTGCTGCAAGATGGCGTCTTCTTCACCTTGGAGCGTCTCTATGGTGTGACCCTCAAGCCGCGCCCGGACTTGCCTGTCTACCATGAAGATGTGAAGGCCTACGAGATGTTTGACGCCGACGGCAGCTCTATGGCGATCTTCTACGCCGACTACTTTGCCCGCGAAGGCAAGCGCGGCGGCGCCTGGATGAGCTCCTTCGTGACCCAGTCTAAGCTGCTAAACCAGAAGCCTGTAGTGGTCAACGTGATGAACATCAAGAAGGCCCCAGAGGGTGAGCCGACCTTCGTCAGCTACGACGAAGTGACCACCATGTTCCACGAGATGGGCCATGGCACACACGGCATGTTCTCTAAGGTGACCTACCCTAGCCTGTCGGGCACGGCCGTGTCCCGCGACTTTGTGGAGTTCCCCTCGACCTTCGAAGAAGATTGGGCGGCCCACCCCGAGGTGCTGGCCAACTACGCCAAGCACTATGAGACAGGCGAGGTGATCCCAGATGAGCTGCTGCAGAAACTGCTGAAATCACGCAGCTTTAACCAAGGCTTCGACACCTTGGAATATATGGCGGCGGCCCTGGTTGATCTCGAGTGGCACTCACTGAGCAGCGATGCCCCACTGCAAGATGTGGCCGAGTTCGAAGCCAAGGCACTTAAGAAACACGGCATCAATATCGCCGCCGTGCCGCCACGCTACAAATCGACCTACTTTGCCCACGCCTTCCCGGGTGGCTATTCGGCCAGCTACTACGCCTACATGTGGAGTGAGATCCTGGCGGCCGACGCCTTCGCCTATGTGCAGACCCAGGGCGGCCTCAACCGCGAAATAGGCATGAAGTATCGCAAGACCATCCGCGAGGTGGGTAACAGCGTGCCACCTATGGAAGCCTACAAGGCCTTCCGTGGTCAGGCACCGACCACTGATGCCCTGCTTCAGCGCCGTGGCCTCAACTAATTCCTGCCTCAACTCACTCCCCAGTAATGGGGAGTCACCCATAGAAAATGCCGCTCGATGAGCGGCATTTTTATATCAATTGAACCTTGATTTGGCGTAGCTGAATTAAGCCGGGCGATTAGCCTTATGGCGCAGCACCAAAACGCTCACCACAAACAGCGCACTACAGGCCGCCAGACCGGCACCCACAGATTCGGTGAAGCCCAGCACGGTATAACCCACCAAACTGATCCCCGCCACGATAAGCGCATAGGGCAGCTGAGTCAGCACATGATCTATGTGGTGACAGTTGGCGCCGGTAGAAGACAAGATGGTGGTGTCCGAGATAGGCGAGCAGTGATCGCCAAATACGGCGCCCGCCAGCACAGAGGCCAACATAGGCAACATCATGTTGGTGTGGGTGCCCATGGCCATGTCGGCGGCGATAGGCAGCATTATGCCGAAGGTGCCCCAGCTGGTACCGGTAGAGAAGGCAGTCAGACCCGCCAGCACGAACAGTACGGCTGGCAGCAGCGCGAAGGGAATATTACCGGTCGCCAGGCTGGCCATATATTTACCCGTCTCCATCTGGCCTATCACGCCGGCGATGGTCCAGGCGAACAGCAGAATATAGATGGCGGGCAGCATAGAGCGGGCACCGGCAATCACGCCTTTAAGGATAAGCGACTTATCCAGTCCCTGACTGACCACCAATACCAAGGTCGCGGCCAGGCCGACCACGGCGCCGAAGAAGAGCGATGAGGCAACGTCTGTCTTCTCGAAGGCACCAATGACGCTAAAGGGCAGATTCTCCGCCGCCAAAGCGTCGGCACCGCTACCTATCATGAAGTAGATGGTGGCAAACACCAGCACAGTGATCGGCAGGAACAGGCCTAAGATCTTGCCAGAATCGGCCTCAGGCAGGTCGCTGTTAGCTCCTGGCGGCAGGCCCTTGGCCTCGTCATACAGATTGCCCTTCTGGGCGTTGAGTTCATGCTGGCGCATGGGTCCCACATCCAGCCCCATAAAGGCGACGCATAGCAGCAACACCAGGGCGAAGATGGCGTAGAAGTTCATCGGGATCATCTGGATAAACACGCTCAGATGACCGCTGTCGGTAAAGCCGTGGGCGGTGAGTATGCCGCCGATCAGCGCGATGATGTATGCGCCCCAGCTAGAGACGGGTGAGATCACACAGATAGGCGCGGCGGTTGAGTCCAGCAGATAAGCCAGTTTGCTGCGCGAGATATAGTATCTGTCGGTGAGGGGTCTGGCGACACTGCCCACCACCAGGCTATTGAAGTAATCATCGATAAAGACCACGCAGCCCAGGAACATGGTGAGCAGCTTGGCATCACGCTTGTTGCGAATATGCTGGCGCGCCCAATCGGCAAAGGCCTTGGCGGCGCCGCTCACGGTAATGAGTGCAGTGATCATCCCAAGTAGGATCAAGAAGCCCAGCAGATAAACGTTCCAGCTGTTTAGGGCGCCATCATCCCAAAACAGGCCCACCACCTGCTGTCCCAGGTATTGACCCATATCCAGCGGTGAAAAATCGGCAATTAACAGTGCCCCTAGGAGGATCCCCACACCGAGTGAGAGCAGAACGCGGCGGGTAAAGATCGCCAGCAGAATCGCTACCACGGGCGGCAGCAAAGAAAGTGCCGAATCGGCATAACTCAAAGTTGTCATTGTAAAATTTTGTCTTCGTTAAAATACGAATGGAGGGCAACTGAACTGGTGGGATATAGCATGAGATATTACACCTGTCCTATCAGTAGCGCTCCATAGTGATACCCATTCTCGGTATACCTTCCACTTATCAATCCAGATAAGAAGCACTATGGCAGTGCTGCCTCTATTCGATGACAGCCCCAGCGGCAAGCCTTGATCAACTTAACCACTTCGGCACCAAATCCTTTCATATTCGCTTAACGGCATCACCCTAACGAATACTACTGATATTTAATGCACCTCTACGTCTCAGGACGCCTGCCAATGTCACTATCGGCAAACGTGAGGCACATAAAAACACAAGCGGCTTTAAGGACGCTACCTCAAAGCCGCTCCATGTGATCTATATCACACTAAATTTTAGATGAACACCAAAGTGCTCACCAAGCATTTACATTTTATTAAATAAGTTCGAGTAGCTTAGGCACTGCCTCGAACAGATCCGCTTCCAGACCATAGTCGGCTACCTGGAAGATAGGCGCCTCTGGATCTTTGTTGATCGCCACGATCACCTTAGAATCTTTCATCCCCGCAAGGTGCTGGATGGCACCCGAGATACCCACGGCGATATAGAGATCCGGCGCGACAATCTTACCCGTCTGACCAACCTGTAGATCGTTTGGCACGTAACCGGCATCGACTGCGGCGCGCGATGCACCCAATGCCCCGCCCAGCTTATCAGCCAACTGCTCGAGAATCGCGAAGTTCTCGGCGCTGCCCATGGCGCGGCCACCTGAAACCACCACAGAGGCGGCACCTAGATCTGGACGCTCTGACACTGACAGGGTCTGAGTCACAAACTCAACATCGCCGCTGTATTCGTTATCCAGGGTCTGCAGCGAGGCGCTACCGTCCTGGGCTACCGCATCGAAGGCGCTGGCACGAACCGTCATCACCTTGATGTTGTCCAGGCTCTGAACCGTCGCCATGGCGCTACCGGCATAGATAGGACGCACGAAGGTGTCTTCGCTCACCACTTCGACCACTTCAGAAAGCTGCGCCACATCCAGAAGCGCCGCCACACGAGGCAGCACATCTTTACCTACGCTTGAAGCCGCAGCCAGGATGTGTTGATACTCGCTGGCCACTGAGACGATCAGCTGTGACAGGTTTTCGGCGATGGCATTGGCATAAACGCCGCTATCGGCAACCAGTACCTGACGTACACAGGCAAGCTGCTTGGCGCTTTCGGCCGCGGCGCCACAGTTATGACCGGCTACCAGTACATCGACTTCGCTGCCGATTGCCTGGGCACAAGCCACAACCTTGGCGGTATCGAGTTTTAAAGTCGCATTATCATGTTCTGCTATTACTAGAATCGCCATTTAGATCACCTTCGCTTCATTCTTTAGCTTTTCCACCAGCTCCTCGACAGAAGCCACCATAATACCCGCTTGACGCTCGGCAGGCGGAGTCACCTTGAGCACCTTCTGGTGCTGCTTCAGGGTCACGCCCAGGCTGTCTACCGTCACGGTATCGAGCGGCTTACGTTTCGCCTTCATGATGTTAGGTAATTTGGCATAGCGAGGCTCGTTCAGACGCAGGTCTGTGGTGACAATCGCAGGCAGTGGCATCTTAAGAGTCTGCAGGCCGCCGTCGATTTCACGGGTCACCACGAGTTGTTCGCCCTCAACCTTCACCTCAGAGGCAAAGGTAGCCTGAGGCAGTCCAGCCAACGCCGCCAGCATCTGGCCAGTCTGGTTGTTGTCGCCATCGATTGATTGCTTACCCAGCATGATCAGCTGAGCCTGTTCATTGGCTTGAATCGCATTAAGGATCTTTGCAATAGAAAGCGGCGCAAGCTCTTCGTCGGTTTCAACATGAATACCGCGGTCGGCGCCCAGCGCCATCGCCGTGCGTAGCTGCTCTTGCGACGCCTTAGGCCCTATGGTTGCTACCACAATCTCGGTCGCAATACCTGCTTCTTTCAAACGTACCGCTTCTTCTACAGCAATCTCACAAAATGGGTTAATGGCCATCTTCAGATTTGCGGTATCGACATTTGTATTGTCAGCGTTAACCCTGACCTTCACATTAGCATCGACGACGCGTTTAACTGGCACCAATACTTTCATAAGGCTTCCTTCTTACGTCTTTATTCTGGATAACAAATAGTGCATAGCGAAACTATCACCAACTTATGCCACTTTACGTGCTGTTGACGTTAACGTCAACAGGAAGTCGTCAGCATCTTTGTATCAGATCAAAAACAGCGTGTTTAGGGGGAAGTAAAGGGTCAAAAAGGGGCGAAAATAGAGAAGCTGAAATAAAATTTACATTAAAGCGTCAAATATTCATTTAATTCGTTTGATAAAACCTTTTTTAGTTTCTATTATTAGCCCTGTAATCCTATTTACTATTTTATTTTTAAGCAGGACATAATTAATATGAGCGAATTTCTAGATATATTGACGCATGGTCGTCGCTTTAAAGCTGCTGTTAAAGATTTGTCGGTAGAAGATTTAAAAGATGTAGCGGTTAAGCTTGAAAAAATCATCACCGAGAAAGAGAAGCAAGCAGAAGAAGAAAGCGCGGTTATGGCCGAGCGCAATGCAAAGATAGAAGAGATTCGCCAACAAATGGAAGCTGTTGGTTTATCAATTGACGATTTAGGTACAGTGGCTGCTAAGCCAGCTCCTAAAAAACGTGCTCCACGCCCACCAAAATATAAAATTGAAGTGAATGGCGAAACGATCACTTGGACGGGTCAGGGTCGCACACCAACCGTATTTAAGAATGAATTAGATAAGGGTCGTTCACTCGAAGACTTCCTTATCTAAGCCTAAGCGCCCCACTTAGGGCGTCGCACGCAAAAGCCAACCTCAAGGTTGGCTTTTTTATTTCTACTCTTTATTTGATTAAGCGCATTTTGCCCTTTATGTCGCTCATTTGCCTTGGCCATGTCTAGAGTATTTTATCTATCCTTATTTAGGTCATGCTTCAGGCCATTATTCCTTGCAACTATTTCCGTCAAAGTTAGCCAATCAATAGCCTATCCTTTCGGATAACACCTGCCCTATGGTTTGACATAAACCGATACAGTTCCGTCCTTGGAAATTGTTCATGATATGGGATAATCTTGGGCTACTTTTGATCCCAGCCAATAATAATTAAACTCTATGCGAATCCATTTTCTCTCTGTGAGCGCGAGTCTGGCGGCCTGTCTCTTGTCGAGTCCGTCCGCGATAGCGAATTCTCAATTAACTGATAACACGCCAAAATTAACGGCGCTGTCCCACGCCACCCTGATGATCGCCCCCGGCGAAACCAAGCAGGATGCCACACTGTTAATTGAAGATAATAAAATTAAAGCCATTATCCCCAACGACAAAATACCCGAGGATGCCTATGTCATCGACATGACGGGTAAGTTGATATATCCCGGCTTTATCGATCCCTACACCAATTACGGTATCGACTTTAAATATGACCAGCAGAAAGTGGCTCGCCCGGTATATGAAATTAAGCGTATCGGTGGCAACGCCGATAATGGTGCCGTGCACGCAGAGAAAGAGTGGTTTAACTATATTTATCCCGACCAGGAAGCGGCGAAGCAATGGATAGATAATGGATTTACCAGCGTACAAACCGGCATGTTGGATGGGATATTCAGAGGCCGGGCAGCGACTGTCTCGCTGGCGCCGTTAAAAGCCAATGACATTATTTATCGCGCAAAATCCAGCCACCTGCTCGCCTTCGATAAAGGCAGTTCGATTCAGGATTACCCCAACTCCTTGATGGGCAGTATCGCCCTTATTCGGCAAACTCTCGCCGATGCAAACTGGTATCAGGCCAATATCGATAAAGCCGACTCGGCCACCCAAGAGAAGAACATAGAGTTTAATATCGCGCTCGAACGCCTGGGCGATATAAGCAAGAGCCCTACGATATTTGAAACCAAGAATTTAAATAACTTACTGCGCGCCGCTCACTTATTAAACGAGTTTAAATTGTCGGCGACTCTGGTCGGCAGTGGCCGAGAATATGCGCGACTCGATGAGGTGAAAGCCAGCGGCTTTAGCATTATTGCGCCGCTCAATTTTCCCGCGGCGCCCAATATTAAAGATGGCGATAAAGAGAGAGAGATAAGCCTGGCTCATCTACGCCACTGGGAGCGCGCGCCGAGTAATCCTCACGCACTGGAAACCGCCGGTATTCCCTTTGCCTTTACCCAACATGGCATCAAGGCCGACGCCTTCTGGCCTAGACTCAGACAGGCGGTCAAGCAGGGGCTAAGCCAAGAAGCCGCATTGGCGGCGCTCACCACAGAGGCGGCAGAAATCGCCGGCATCTCGGCATTCAGCGGCAAGCTGAAACCCGGCTTCATGGCGGATCTTGTTATCACCGACGGTGACATCTTTACCCAAGGCAAGATAGTCAGCGTCTGGCTCCAGGGCAGCGAGACCCAAAAGGTGCCCCGCGACAGACACTGGCTAAGCCAGGGCTATCAGCTGACCCTGGGCGAACTCACCCTAGATCTGGACTTAGTCGATGACGATAAGCTGAGCGGCACCCTGGCCAGCGGCGAGCAGGAGATCAAACTTAGCGATCTTAAGTATGCCAAGGAGCGTCTCACCTTTAATGCCGATCTCGGCGAGGCGGGTTACCCTGGCATCAGCCGTTTCACCCTCTGGTTCGACGACCAGGGTATTCACGGCCGTATGTTGGACAGCGGCAATCGCCAACACCCCATAGCTGGTGTGGTGATAGCACAAGAAACAGCCCCTGAAGAAAAAGAGAGCGAGTCACCAGCCCCAGAACTTATCTCTAAGCTGACCAAACCCAACACCGCCTATGGCATCGCTAAGCAGCCCAATGCCGAGCGCCTGCATATCAAGAATGCCACAATATGGACCTCGAGCGAGCAAGGGGTACTGGAAGGCTATGATCTGCTTATCCGCGACGGTCTTATCGAGAAGATAGGCCAGTCTCTCAAGACGCCATCTGGCTACCAAACCCTGGATGCCACGGGTAAACACCTGAGCGCAGGTATTATCGACGAGCACTCCCACATCGCCCTTAACGGCGGTACAAATGAAGATACCGATGCCGTCACCGCCGAGGTGCGTATCGGCGATGTGATCAACCCAGACGATATCGCCATCTACCGCGCCCTGGCGGGCGGGGTGACCACGGCGCAGATCCTCCACGGCAGCGCCAACCCTATAGGTGGTCAGGCCCAGGTGATCCAGATGCGCTGGGGCGAGAGCGCCGAGGCGATGAAACTCAAGCAGGCGCCGGCCAGCATCAAGTTTGCCCTGGGGGAAAACGTCAAGCAGGCCAACTGGGGCGACAACTACAACCGCCGTTTCCCCCAGAGCCGCATCGGGGTGAAGTCGCTATTTGAGGAGGCCTTCAACGAGGCGCTCGCCTACGAGAAAGCCCTGGCCGACTATGATCGCCTACGCAGCAGTCAGCAACGCAAGCAGGTAGCGCCTAAGCCAAACTATCGCCTCGAGGCGGTGGCCGAGGTGCTACGTGGCGATCGTCAGGTACATATTCACTCCTATGTGCAATCTGAGATCTTGATGTTCCTGCGCCTCGCCGAGGCCTACAAGTTTAAGGTCGGCACCTTCACCCATATCCTGGAGGGCTACAAGGTGGCCGAGGAGATGGCCAAGCATGGCACCTACGCCTCCACCTTCTCCGACTGGTGGGCCTACAAGTTCGAGGTCTATGATGCTATTCCGCAGAACACCTGCCTGATGCACAACAAGGGGGTGCTCACCAGCATCAACTCGGACGACTATGAGATGCAGAGACGACTCAATCAGGAGGCGGCAAAATCCATGATGTATTGCGACATGTCGCCAACTGATGCCTGGAACATGGTCACCATCAACCCGGCCAAACAGCTGGGGATCGACCAGCTGACCGGCTCGCTGGAGGAAGGCAAACAGGCCGACCTGGTGCTCTGGAGCGACTCTCCCCTCTCCGTCTATGCCAAGGTGGAGAACACCTGGGTTGGTGGCCGTCGCTACTTCGACCGCCAGCAGGATAAACAGGCGCAACATGAGGTCGAGCTGGAGCGCGCCGCGCTGATCCAGGCGGTATTGACCCGGGATAAACCCGAGGTCCCCGGCGAGACGTCAGAAGAGAAGAGCGAGCCCCAGTGGCACTGCGACACCCATTACAACGCCTGGGGCACAGCCATGAGCGAGCATAAAGCCCTTAGCGAGCATAAAGCCATGAACCAAAACAGCGCCAAGCAATCTAGCGCCCACAACCACGCATTCATGGAGGCATTCTAATGAAAAAGACACTCTTTGCCCTTAGCCTAGGCCTCTTCTCCTGTGCAGCGCTTGCCCACGACATGGTACCCGCCAGCGCCCAGAGCCAGCCGATACTGATCCACAACGCCCGCGTGCACACCGCCCTTAACGGCGTGCTGGATGCCACCGACGTACTGTTCGACAAGGGCAAGATAGTCGCCATAGGTCAACAGCTCTCACAAGAGGGTGCCAAGGTGATCGATGCCAGCGGACAAGATCTCTACCCAGGGCTTATCGCGCTGGACACCTCTATCGGCATAGTCGAGGTGGAGATGATGCGCGCCAGCAATGACGCCTTCGAGGTGGGTGACAGCAACCCGCAGCTGCTGGCCGTCAGCGCCTTCAATCCCGACTCGGAGCTTATCCCAACCATCAGAGTCAACGGCATCACCCATGCCCAGGTGGTACCCCAGGGCGATGCCCTGGCCGGTCAATCCTCTCTGGTCTCCCTCGACAGCTGGACGATAGAAGATGCCCTGGTAAGTACCGCGCCCCAGTTCCATCTCTACTGGCCCGCCATTCGTTATCTCTCCAAAGATAAAGAGGTCGCCGCCAAGCAGCTCAAGGCGCGGGATGAACAGATGACCCGATTAGCCGAGCAGCTCGAAGATGGCTACCGCTACTATCTGGCGGACAAGGCTGGAACTGTGCAGAAGCTGGATAACCGCTGGCAGGCGGCGCTGCCCCTGTATCAGGGCAAGGCGAGCCTGTTTATCCACGCCAATCGCAGCGAAGAGATAGAGCGCGCCATCGCCATGACCCGCCCCTACGGCTTCAAGCTGGTATTTGTCGGCGGCTATGATGCCTGGCGCCTGGCGGAGCAACTGGGCGAGATCGGCGCATCTGTGATCTACAACCGCACCCTCAGCCTGCCGCTGCGCAAGGATGAGCCGGTAGAGATGAGCTTTAAGATCCCAGCCCTTCTGAAACAGGCGGGCGTCTCCTTCGCCATCGGGTTTAGCGGCGACTGGAACGCCCGTAACCTGCCCTTTGCGGCCGGTCAGGCGGCGGCCTATGGCCTGAGTAAGGAAGAGGCGCTTAAGAGCATCACCCTGGATGCAGCCAAGATCTTAGGCGTGGATGACATGGGCGCCATCGCCGTGGGCTACCGCGCCAACCTGGTACTCTCCAAGGGCGACATTCTCGATCCCGCCGCGAGCAAGATAGATGCTGTGTTTATCGACGGTCGCCAAATAGATCTCAATAATCGCCAACAACAACTTTATCAAAAGTACCTAAAGCGTTAGACTTTTGCTTCTAAACGACTCAAAACTGGCCGGTTATTGGCCAGTTTTGAGCTCTCTTCCTAATACAGGCCCAAATCATGACAAATTCCGACCTGACCACTGCTTTGAAAATGGCTCCAAAGTCTGTCCTGCTGCTCTCTGCCCTGCTGCTCGGTGGCTGTGCGGGCGAATACACCTTCAACAGCAATTTAGATGGTCAGGCCATCGACGACTACTTCAAGGCCGGTGATGTCCAGCTGTTTCAAGAGACTCAGCCCAAGGGACCTTATGAGCTCAAGGGAATGGTCGAGGGTGAATCTTGTCAGGAGCGCGCGCAGGATGTGCCGGCATCGATCAGCGAGGCCCGCACCATGGCCCGCCGCGCCGCCGCAGATAAAGGCGCCAACGGGCTGATCATCAAGCGCTGCGCCCTCATCGAGGAGCCGAGCAAGGCCTGTGTTAGCCAAGCCCTGTGCGTCGGTCAGGCCATATTGTTGCCCACCACAGAAAAGTAGTTATAGCGCCCAGCGCAATAGCGTGAACATAAGTCTTTACCATGACACTCAAGCGTGAAATTGAGGCGGTAGCTATCTGCCGTACTCCCTATAAGCAGAAATTTGGTATTCCCAGACAGCCGGGGCTGGTCACCGCCGCCCGCGGCTTCGTCGAGCTGCAGCCTCCCTATAACCATATCGATACCGTGCGCGGCCTGTCCCAGTACTCGCACATCTGGCTGCTGTTTACCTTCCATGAAAACCTGAGCCAAGGCTGGAAGACCACGGTCAGACCGCCGCGCCTGGGCGGCAACGAGAAGCTGGGGGTGTTTGCCACCCGCTCCACCTTCCGCCCCAACGGCATAGGCCAGTCTGTGGTTAGGCTGCACGCCATCCACCAGCGTAAGGGCAAGGTGGAGCTCGAGATCTCCGCCATGGATCTGCTGGACGGCACGCCAATTCTGGATATCAAACCTTATATCCCCTTCTCCGACGCCATCGAGGGAGCCATAGGCGGCATTGCCCACGAGGCACCGGTGCCGATCGATGTGCGCTTTTGCGATGCGGTACTGGGTCAGCTAGACAAGCTTTCCAGTGACAAGTACCCCAACCTCAAGGCCATCATCGAAGGGGTGCTGGCACAGGATCCTCGCCCAGCCTACAAGAAGGCCAAGGAAGATCCTAAGCATTATCAAGTCGCCCTCTATGATCTCGACATCCTCTGGCATGTGGATGAGAAAGGCATCTTGGTCGATGCCGTGCGCCCGGTGCAGCCCGACGCCCTTAGGGAAACTGAGTAATCATGCAGGCTCCATTAGCTAACCAGGTGGATTACCGTGAGCAACATAAGCAGCGCCTGGCCTACATGCCCTGGCTCTACTTCTCCTTAAAGCCCAAGCATCTGGTCTGGGCCAAGCCCTGGCAGGATGAGGTGCAGCAAGGGCTGATGAGCGTTGAAACCGTGAGCATAGGCAAGGAGTGCTTTATCGCTCCCCAGGCGAAACTGTTTGCCGAGCCGGGCCGGGATATCCTGATCGGTGATCGCTGTATGATCGCCGCCGACAGCTTTCTGCACGGCCCCATCGTCATGGGTAACGAGGTGGCTATCAATCATGGCTGCTCCCTGGACGGCGGGCGCGGCAAGATAGTGATTGGCGATCAGACCCGCATCGCCAACAATGTCACCATCTACGCCTTCAACCACGGCATGCACCCGGACACGCCTATCTATCAGCAGAGCAGTCAGTCGAAGGGGATCGTCATAGGCAGAGATGTGTGGATCGGCGCCCAGGCGGGGATAGTCGATGGGGTGACCATAGGTGACTGCGCCGTGATCGGCATGGGCTGTATCGTCACCAAAGATGTGCCCGACTACGCCATCGTCGCCGGTAATCCGGCCCGCGTTATAGGCGACAGGCGCGATAAGAAATAAACGGCCACACTATTTAGTCGCGCCATCACCGTGGATCAGCTTACCTGTACCATGGAAAATCACGTTGACGACTCCGCCGCTTAAGTCCTTATCTTCCACGCGATTATCCGGGTTATTGGGCCGCGACTCGGCGCTTTTCTTAACCCCATCGTAGAAGGCCTGATCGAGAGATTTATTGCTGGCGCAGCCGCTCATAAAACCTAAGCTGACACTTGCCATCAGCACGATTATTGTAGCTTTCATCGTCTTTTCCTTACCCCAAGTGACTTTAATCGTCATTCCCTGAATCCACTAACATGAATAGCGCCAAACAATGGCAAACCTACATTTACCAATAGCTTAAAGCTAAAGCAGATTATTTTAACAAGCAAACAAACTTAACAGATCTTTGCCCCGCCATCGCTCCCCTCTTGCATCAACCTTTCTGATGCACATATGATGACTATACCAATCGTAGTAAATAACTGAACATGCTAGCTTGTTAAAACGTCCGATAACGGCGTTATTATTTTTGATTGTAGAATAACTACTTATCGAAAAATCATGCCTTGTTCTCGACCGTTTTTCCTAGGCTACTTCTGATCACTTACTTACCCTGATTGGTATTAATCGTTTGCCATTACCCATGGCGGCGAGCTCCAGATAATAAAACAAACATCACAAAAGGAAGTCGTCTGTGAATACCCCACGCCTCTTGGGCTTACTCGGCCTGTTGCTCCTACCGGCCGCCAGTGCCGCCCCCTTCGTCTTTGACCAACAAAGCTACCGTCAGGATGTGCAAACCCTCGCCAGCGATGAGTTTGAGGGCCGCGGCCCCCTCTCACAGGGTGAAACTCTTACGGTGGAATATCTTGAGAATGCCTTCAAGAAGATGGGGTTAGCACCAGGCTTTGGTGACAGCTATCGCCAGAACGTGCCCATGGCCAAGATCACCGCCGATCAGAATATGCAGCTAAAAGTAGGCGAGCTGGTGTTTAACAACGGCAGCGACTTCACCGCCCGCACCGAGCAGATCCAGCCAAGCATCACGCTGAATAACAGCGAAATCGTCTTCGTCGGCTATGGCATTAACGCCCCCGAATACGGCTGGAACGACTACGCCGGTATCGATGTGAAAGGCAAGACGGTGATCCTCATGGTCAATGACCCAGGCTTTGCCACTCAAGACCCAGAGGTGTTTAAGGGTAACGCCATGACCTACTATGGCCGCTGGACCTATAAGTATGAAGAGGCCGCCAGACAAGGGGCCAAGGCGGTATTTATCATCCATGAAACCGCTCCCGCCGCCTATGGCTGGAACGTGGTGCAAAACAGCAACACCAATACCAAATACACCCTGGTGGACAAGGAGAAGAACCGCTCACACATAGGCGTCATGGGCTGGATCCAACATGAGGTGGCGCAGAAGATCTTCAGCGCCGCGGGCCTGGATTACGACAAACTCAAGCTCACCGCCGCCAAGCCAGGCTTTAAGTCGCGATCGCTAGATCTCAAGGCCAATCTGGAGGTGAAAAACGATATCGAACTGGCCACCTCCTATAACGTTGCAGGTCTCTTGCCGGGCAAGACGCGCCCGGATGAGTGGCTGGTGATGCACGCCCACTGGGATCATCTGGGTAAAACGGTCCATGAAGATCAGACTCGCATCTACAACGGCGCGGTAGACAACGCCTCGGGCGTGGCCGGCGTATTGCAGCTAGCCCGTCACTTCAAGGAGCTTAGCGCTACTCAGCCGCCTGCACGCTCCATGCTATTCAGCGCCTTCACCGCCGAGGAAACCGGCCTCATCGGTGCCCAGTATTTCGCCGAAAATTCACCTGTGCCCACCAAGCAGCTGGTCGCCTTCCTCAACATAGACGGCATGAATGTCGGCAAGGGAGTGGATTACATACTGCGTTATGGCCAAGGGGTCTCAGAGCTGGAAAACTACCTGGACAACGCCGCCAAGGCCCAAGGGCGTTGGGTCAAGGCCGATCCGCGGCCGCAAAATGGCCTGATGTTCCGCTCGGATCATTTCGCCCTGGCCAAGCGAGGAGTCCCCGGCCTGATGTTCATGAGCCTGGGAGACACAGACCCTGATTATATCGCCCACAAGTATCACCAGGGCGCCGATGATTATGACCCAAGTTGGACCCTCGGCGGTGTCGAGCAAGATTTGGCGCTCATCAGCGATATCCTAGAGAAACTGGCCAACAATAACGACTGGCCAAAGTGGCTCGAGGCATCAGATTTTAAGACCCGTCGCGCCCAGGATGGCCGCTAGCCATAGCCATGATACTTACCGACAAAAGGAGGCCACGGCCTCCTTTTTCATATTGTTTTTATTCAATAAAACTCTAGTTTCACCTTTCTATCTATCCCCCGCTGTCAACTTAGTTCTTTAGTCTATAAACGCCATTCTTTGCTTGTGAGAAACCTCACACTTTGAGTAGTGTGTCTTCAGACCGCTATCGACACACCCTATGCACGGAGGCTCTATGTCTGCTGTAACGACATTTGCAACTGAGAACCAATTTCCCCTACAACTGAGCCAATTTGACGGCGACACCAGCACGCCGCTCATCGAAAAAACCATAGGCGACTACCTGGATCAGATGGCCGCCAGCCACCCCGACCAACTCGCCATCGTCATGCATCATCAAGGGATCCGCTGGAGCTACCAGGAATACCAGTCCCATATCGACGAACTGGCCGCCGGCCTGCTGGCCATCGGCATCAAGCCCGGCGATCGCGTCGGTATCTGGTCGCCCAACAATATCGAGTGGTGTCTGACCCAGTTTGCCACCGCCAAGATAGGCGCCATCATGGTGTGCATCAACCCGGCCTATCGCCCGGAGGAGCTGCAATATGCCCTCAACAACGTGGGCTGTCGCGCCATCATCTGCGCCGAGAAATTTAAGTCCAGCC
Organism: Shewanella alkalitolerans; assembly: GCF_019457575.1. NCBI lineage: Bacteria > Pseudomonadati > Pseudomonadota > Gammaproteobacteria > Alteromonadales > Shewanellaceae > Shewanella > Shewanella alkalitolerans. The sequence continues at coordinate 3,039,656 of NZ_CP080422.1, forward strand.
ACTACCTGTCCATGCTCTACGAGCTGGCCCCGGAGCTGAAGCACTGCCTGCCGGGGCAGCTTGAGTCGGCCAACCTGCCGAGCCTGGAGTTTGTGATCCGCATGGGCGACGAAGCCTCTCCCGGCATGCTCAACTTCAACCATCTCAAGCGTCCGCTCACCGAGAGCGATCGCAAGGCGCTCAAAGACACCGCCGCCCAGCTCTCCCCCTTCGATGCCATCAATATCCAGTTTACCTCGGGTACCACCGGCAGCCCCAAGGGCGCGACCCTGAGCCATAACAACATTTTGAACAACGGCCTGCTGGTCGCCAAGGCGATGCGCCTTGGGCTGGAAGATAGACTCTGTATTCCCGTGCCCCTGTATCACTGTTTCGGCATGGTGCTGGGTAACCTCTCCTGCATCTCTGTGGGCGCCTCGGCCATCTACCCGAGCGACTCCTTCGATCCCCTGACCACTCTTGAGGTGGTCGAGGCCGAGCGCTGCACCGCGCTGCATGGGGTACCGACCATGTTTATCGCCCAGTTGGAGCATCCCGAATTTACGCGCTTCGATCTCAGCTCGCTGCGCACCGGCGTGATGGCGGGTGCCACCTGCCCCGAAGAGGTAATGCGCAGGGTGCAAGATCTCATGTATATGAAAGAGGTGCTGATCGGCTATGGCCAGACAGAGTGCAGCCCCATCAACAACATGACGGAGATTGGCTCGTCGCTGGAGAAACGCGTCACCACGGTCGGCCGCGCCCTGGCTCACACCCAGGTGAAGATAGTCGATGAGTTCGGCGAGGTGCTCCCCGTCGGCCAACCCGGTGAGGTGTGCAGCCGCGGCTACTGTGTGATGCAGTTCTACTGGAACGACGCCGAGAAGACCGCCGCCACCATAGACAGCGAAGGCTGGCTCCACTCAGGCGATCTGGGTGAGATGGACAGCGAAGGCTATGTGAAAATCGTCGGCCGCATCAAGGATATGATCATCCGCGGCGGCGAGAACATCTACCCAAGAGAGATCGAAGAGAAGCTCTACACCCACCCGGACGTGCAGGACGCGGCCATCTTCGGTGTGAAGAGCGAGAAATATGGTGAAGAGGTGTGCGCCTGGATCAAGGTGCAACCGGGCGCCAGCGTTACCGAGGAGGAGATACGTCACTTCCTCACCGAGAAATTTGCCTACTTTAAGGTCCCGAGATACATCAAGTTCGTCGAGCAATATCCCATGACGGTGACCGGTAAGATCCAGAAGTTCAAGATGCGCGAGATGATGTATCAGGAGCTATATGAGGCGATCAACTGCAACTAGCGATCCCAGCTAGCCCTTCGCCAGCCTATTCCCTAAATAGGCTGGCATTTTTTTGCCCGGCATCTGGTGCCTAGCATCAATTTGAAAGGCTGATTTTAGAGGCTCAGCAGCTGGGCGCCCACCTTCTCTACCCGCTTCTCGTTGCGGCTGATCACATAGCCCTGGTCGATATAGTCGTCGATACAGGCTTGATATTTGCTGTCCGACAGGGAGTCGCCAAAGCCAAGCCCGGTCCAATTCACCTCGCACTGCACCGTCTCCCCCTTGTCGTTACTCAGGGTCGCCTTCTGATAGGTGGTCTCTAGCTTAGGCACCACAAACAAGGCGCCTAGAGTCAGTCCGATGACGATAATAAATTTTGCTTTCATGGCTATCCTTAAATAACTGCGCTTAAAACAACGGCCTAAAATAACTGGCCTTAATGACAGATAACTAGCGCCTGCTCTTTCCGGCGCCATAGGCCGGACGAGGCTCACGCTAGCTGTATCCTGACATCACGGGCACCGGCGCTCAGGCCAAGCTCCATCAGGCAGCGCTCCTCGACCTCAGACAGGCCGCCCTCACACATGGCCATAGGTTGGATGATGAGTGTTGGCCGCTTAAACAGACCAATGCAGCCCAGCTCTTTCAGGCCTTGCTTGAGGCACTGCTCGGCAGGGGAAAAATTGCCCACCAGCAAACGCCGGGTGGTAAAAGGCGTACTCGGCGACAGGGCCGTTTGCCGCTCGCCATGACTCACCACGATACGGTCGGGATAGATCTGTGCGATCACTTCCATGTAACTGTTTACCTTTAAGCTGACAGTAGCTTATTACGAAAAACCCAATACTTTACGCGATTTATCCCTGTTGATCACTAGGGGTTGTTTATGTTTAAGGTTAAATTCTGTTTAATCTCAGCGCGATTTGCTCACGAGCCGAGCAATGAAGTGGCCAGTGAAGCAAGCGGTGAGCTGGCTAATGTTGTGAATAGTGCGATAGCCAACAGGATGCAATGAGTGAGGTCAATTGCACACGAACTGCACGCGATAACGCGCAATAATCCTGAGCGCGTTACCTGCCCCTTGAATCCGCTTTTATCGGCTCTTTCTAAAGGCTTATCACTCGTTTGTGCAAAAGAACGACACCACGCTAGCCCTACCCTGTATAAATCGTCAACACATTGCCATAAAAGCAAACAGCAGAGGTCCAAAGCCGCCTGCTTGCCGACACAAATCTCCCGCGGTTACTGGCCAACAAACTAGGTGACATCAAACGTCAGGGTGCTAAAATGTCGACCTATTTCATCACACAACTGGATATTGGGAATGCGAGTTAGCAAGTACCTGCTTTCAACACAAAAAGAGACCCCAGCAAACGCTGAGGTGGTCAGTCATCAATTAATGCTGCGCGCCGGCATGATACGTCGTAACGCTTCTGGCCTATACAGCTGGTTGCCGTCAGGTTTACGTGTGCTGCGCAAAGTCGAAGCGATCGTTCGCGAAGAGATGAACAATGCAGGTGCTGTTGAGATCTTGATGCCCATGGTACAACCGGCGGACCTTTGGGTTGAAACCGGCCGTTGGGAGAAATTTGGCCCAGAGCTGCTACGTTTCCAAGACAGACACAACCGCGACTTCGTACTGGGCCCAACCCACGAAGAGGTGATCACCGACATTATTCGTAAAGAGGTTAGCTCTTACAAGCAGCTACCGCTGAACCTGTATCAGATCCAGACCAAGTTCCGCGACGAGGTACGTCCCCGTTTCGGCGTGATGCGTTCACGCGAGTTCCTGATGAAAGATGCCTACTCTTTCCATCTTGATCAGGAAACCATGGATGATACCTATCAAGCCATGTACACCGCTTACAGCAACATCTTAGGCCGTATGGGTCTGGCCTTCCGTCCGGTATTGGCCGACACAGGTTCTATCGGTGGCAGCATGTCACACGAATTCCACGTGCTGGCCAACAGCGGTGAAGACCTGATCGCCTACTCGACCGAGAGCGACTACGCCGCCAACATCGAGAAGGCCGAGGCGCCAATGCCTACCGAGCCTCGTGGCGCCGCCACCATGGAAATGAGCGTTATCGACACGCCAAACGCCAAGACCATCGAAGAGTTGGTTGAGCAGCACGGTATCGCCATCGAGAAGACCATCAAGACCATTATCGTTAAGGGCGCCAGCGAAGAGGCACCTCTGGTAGCCGTGATCGTGCGTGGCGACCATGAGCTGAACGAAGTCAAAGTCGAGAAGCTCGATGCCGTACTTTCTCCATTTGAGATGGCCAGTGAAGCCGAGATCCGCGACGCACTGGGTGCAGGCCCAGGCTCACTCGGCCCAGTTGGCATGACCATTCCTGTGTATGTAGATCACAGCGTCAACGTTATGAGCGACTTTGCCGCCGGTGCCAACCAAGACGGTAAGCACTATGTGGGCATCAACTGGGAACGCGACCTGCCACAGGCAGAGGTTGCCGACCTGCGTAACGTTATCGAAGGTGAGCCTAGCCCATGTGGCAAGGGCACCATCGGCCTGCTACGCGGCATCGAAGTGGGTCACATCTTCCAGCTGGGCACCAACTACTCGAAAGCCATGGGCGCCAGCGTACTGGACGAGAACGGCAAGGCACAGACACTGCTGATGGGTTGTTACGGTGTTGGCGTGAGCCGTATCGTGGCCGCTGCCATCGAGCAGAACCACGACGATCGTGGCATCATCTGGCCAGCTGCCATCGCACCGTTCAAGGTTGGTATCCTGCCGATGAACATGCACAAGTCACATCGCATCAAAGATATGGCCGAGAAACTCTATAGCGATCTTTGCGATGCCGGCATCGAAGTGCTGTTCGATGACCGTAAAGAGCGTCCAGGCGTGATGTTTGCCGACATGGAGCTGATTGGTCTGCCGCACGTCATCGTGATTGGCGAGCGCAACATAGACAACGGCGTGTTCGAGTACAAGAACCGTCGTACCGGCGAGAAGCAAGAGATCCCATTCGAGGAGATCGTCGACTTCATCAAGTCTGCCAAGTAATACGCGCAAGCTAACTTTCAAATTAGCTGCTTACAAGAAAACGCCCGGCAACTGCCGGGCGTTTTTATTATCTACTAAAAAATAATCTAGATTAGATATTAACGACTGACCTCAGGCACATCTTCTCGAGCCTTAAAGGTGCCAGGCGCAACGGCATTAACCAGAGATTTAAACAGTGCACCCCAAAAGATAAGTAAGCCAAACCAGAAGTAGATTAGATAACTGGTTTGAAACTGACGCACCTTAGGCTTCATATACTTATAGGAAAGCAGAGTCTTATTCGCGGCTTTCAGTTGTAGTACCAGTCCAGCTTCATGCCAGATAGCGATCTTCTCTCCCACTTTGAGGCTTTGCGCTAGGCGATGACACTTGCTCTCGCCGATATTGACGGCATAGAAGTTATCTTGAAAAGAGGTAATTTCCAGGTCGTAAAAAGTCCCGCCCATCTCCTCATCGATAACCTCGCTACTACGGCACTGAATCGCGTCGATAGTGGTCGAGTATTCATGCACGTCTGCCAAATCGGCCACATGATATTTAGGCAATACATAGGCGAGAGTGATAAGATTGACCATGAAAAATAAAAAGATAAACAAGTATCTGGAGCCCTTGGGACCATCCGATGGAAACTCAATAAAAACATCGTCCTCATCATCATAAAGCCAATCTGGCAGCCCCTGCCTGCTAGTGGCAACCTCGCCAGCGGCCCTCCTACGTTTTATCTCATCTGTGAGTTGTTGATACCTGTCTGGGTACAGCTCTTTATCTATGTTGTCGTTAACATCAAGCAGCTCATCCAAGGTACACTTCGAATAATCGACTGACACACTATCTCCCTTTACCAATTCCCTTTTCTATTTCCCTTTCCCCTTCCAATTGCCATGTTCTTTTGGCCTTTTCAGCAGTCTATATCGAGCTTGGACTTAATAGCCTGAATAAACGCCTCCGGGTTATCCACGCCGAGATACACCTTTTCTAGCTGACCGATTGGCTCACTTAAGCTGATTTCAACATTGGGAATGCCAGCATAGTTATAGCGTTTAACCTGTGAAGATCGCTTAACGAAGGCCTGGTTTGACACCACTCGCGATATATTACCAAGAGGGATCACCAAGGGCGAATAGAGACCGTAGCGGATCACGAGATCATTTTGGTTGAGTGAAATAGGCCGTCTGGACAGTGCGCGATACTCGGCAACAAAGAAGACTAAACTCAACAACGTCAGTAGGCTAATAACATTGGCCGCCATGGGCGACCAGAGGTAATGCAGCAGGAGGTGCATCAGTGGCGCCTCAAAGACTATCACTAAGATAAAACCCAGCAGGTTGCTCTGAGCACCATCCTTTTGATGATAACTAAAGTGCTGCGCGCCGTTAAACTGATGCCTGTCGATGCGAGAGGCAAATAGGGCGTAGGTCCAGATGCGGGTCTCGAAACGCAATAAAGAGGCAATAGCGCCGCCTCCGAGCAATTTTGTTATTGGCTCATCGATCGCCAGATCAGGATCTCTGCCCTGCGCGAGCGCCGATCGGATGGCTAAGATAACACTGGCTATCGCCACCACCTCAAAAAGCACCATCACTGCGACGATCAGATAACGGCCCTGCTCCAGGTGATGCCAGATAAACTTGTTCTGCTCAGGCACGATAAAACTGCCAAACAAGACCCCGAGACAGATAAGCGCCAGCGCCTTAATGAGCGCATCCTTCCTCTCCTTAATACAGAAGAAACACAACAGCGGCGCGACCACTAAGGCATCAAGCAGATAAAGCCATTCGAAGTTAGCCCTGCCATAGTCATTAAACGGGCCATTACTCTGGTAATAAAACGCCCACCAGACAGAGACACAAACAAGAAACAGCAGAGGTATTTTTGATTTTACTGACGCGCTTAGCATCATTCGGTTCCCTCCATCATCTACCCTGATAATTGTCCATTTCCATTGTCTATTTTAATTGTTTAGCCACTCGACGGGACGCTAGGAAATGGCCGCATACTCAAACACGGCGATATACATAGGTAGAAAGAGCAGCATCCCTACCAAGCAAAGTACCTTAGTGGCTTTAGGGCCTATTTGACTCACGGCATAATCGATTTTTGCCGATTTAAATAGTGCGACGACAGACCAGAGAATGGCAATGATTAGCCAAGCGTACCAAACTACAGGGTTCGCCACACTATTGTCAGCATAAACATATCCCCAAAATGCGATAAGCCCTAAAAAATGAAATATCGCATTGGCTTGCTCTTCGATGACTGCGGCCACAGGGCGTTTATCCTTTCCCATCACCAAGGCGCCGACCTTAAAGGGAAAGGGTATTAACAGATAAGCTGCAGTGATCCAAAACATGACCACCCAAACCGTACTCTCTGCAACCCTTTCTTCAAACATAGATATCACTCCTTGATAAACCACTCATAAATAACTAAGAAATCACTAATAATTCAAACCGTCATGATGCCGGGAAAACAAATACTGTGCAAAAACTTCTACAGCTAAAACCTCTACGGCTAAGCCCTTTACAGATAGCGATTAAACCAGCTGACAATCTCTTGATTGGCCTCAGCCTTGTAATGGGTTAAAAAGTGATTTTCGCCGGGATAGATAACCAATTTATGAGACACTTGAGTTGGCGACAACGCTGATATCGCCCAATTCCCCTCCCCCATAGTCCGAGAGCAAAGCGATTTAGTTGCATTTCTAGCATCTAGCCAGTTTGCGGATTGGCAAGTAAGCCGTAACCATGGCTTTATGATGTATCAATTGCCTGCCGCAGGCTTTAGGTGCATTACCCATCTGACTTTCCGTTAGATAATACATAGCCAGCTACCGTGCCGAGTAATGCAGCCAAAGTCTCAGATTGAAAATTCGTGATAATAGCCAAAATTAAAATTGTAGGGATAAACAAAACTACCCCGACAGCTTTCAATGTTGCCGGCCCAAACCCTTGGTCTTTTGCTTGAACCCGCTGATAGATTACATACAGGCCATAGAGCATGACAGCAACAGCCCCTAAAACTGCAATCAGCTGTAGCCACATTGTTGTTGGTTCAGTATCCATTCTCTAATTTCCTTAGCACATGACGCTTTGCTCTCTGGGCCAGTTGCGGCGTTCTGCCATGTGGTTTAGTGAGTGCAGCGAGCTACATGGCAGCGCGGCGTAATTGGCTCCACGTTCAGTAATTTGTTATACGTTTCCAAAATCTAGACCGTAGTAGGACCCCGATTCTGATTCTTTGATCCAGTGCCTTTTTATCTTAGGGGTATTAATGATAGTTTTCATGCCATTCATCCATGATTCCCAGACATCTGGATAAATATAGCCTTCCTGAAAATAGAAATATTCTTCACCACAAAGGTTAAAATAATCATCTAGTAAGTTCTTTTGATCAGAAGTCAACTCACTTTCTTCGCTTGACCTAATTATTTCGTTGAGTTTGTCGTTTAATTCGTCATAGCGCTTATTACATTCAGCAAATATTTCTCTGAACAATTTAGTTTCTTCGAGCTTCTGCTTCTGAACAAAATACATAGCTGATAAATACGTCCCAACTAATGGAAACACAAGCTTAGAATCACACTCAATTCCTAAAACGAACGTTACCCCTAGAACCAAGAGTATAAGAACTGAGAATACCCACCAATAATGTCTAAAAATCAAGAATTTCATGATCGATCTCATATTCGTATAACGCCTGCGTAATAGGCGCGAATTTATGAGCGTCCTAATTGACGCACTTGTTATATGTTTTTCTCAAAATATATTTCATCTAAATCGGTAAAGTCGTCAGCTATATACCTCATTTTTGGATGACAACCATCCGAGAAAGCTGCAACATGAGCTATTACTCCTTGCCTCATGATTTCACTAATTAGAGGCTGATAATCTCCATCACCAGAGCAAATAATAATTCTCTCTACATCTCGAGCATACGCATGCCTGAGGGCATCAATAGTAATATTGATATCAACGCTTTTTGCTTTTGTTGATCGCTTTGTTTTTTTAAAAATGTGGGGATTTAGTGTTCCTCTTCCAGTGTTCTGAGCATCGATTTCATAAGTGAACTTTGTTGCGGATATAAATCGACATAATTCTTCAAGGGCATCGTCGTCTCCAACAAAAGTGGAGTAATATGAAACTCTCATCATATCCCAAGCATAAACACCACATAGCCCATCACTCCATATGAAAATTCCATCTCTATATACCACGTCACTTTTAGGTGTTCTTCCAGCTTTGACTAATGCATCAAAGCGAAGAACTAGGTTCTCTCCATCAATTAGCATTATGGTTTTCGACAAAGTTTCAATCCTCTATTTGACATATAACATTTTATTAGTGCGCATGCGCGTTTACCTCGTTGGCCCAGTGAAAACGCGCATAGTTAACTATCTGTATATAATGAACTTATCAGCATTTTACTCAATATACCACCTGGAAAAACGCGCATGCGCGTTTTCCAAACCTAATATCTACTTAACGAATAGTTTAAGTGATTAATTCTAATTGCATTTTATTAAGAAAGAATAAGAAAACGCACACGAATACGAGATGGAAATCGTTCAAAATCCTTATGATTTAAATATGACTGTGTACTTATCCAGTTTTTAATGGGGAGTAGTGAATTACATCACGCCGCGTAACGATGGAAATCTCTAGACCAAAGAGTTCGTTCGTTGCTGATCCACCGACAACGTTTAACTCAATTTGGCACTTCAATCTGCTCGAAGCTTCGCCATATTCACACCAATACCGCCAAATCGAAGAGACGTTGGATACCGGGTGTAGATACGCCGGTGACCTTCGGTTTCAGGGATGAAACCGTAGAGCGGCCAAGGATGGCGCACAGCGTGTCACAGGCGTATCTGCACATCCCTCGCCGGGCAGGCGCTAGGTTGCCATGAAGGTACAACCTTCAAAAAACCATCAAACACCAACTCTGCCAAATTCAACAATCCCAAATAACAACAATGCCCAACCTCATTCAAGGCCGGGCATTACCCTCACAGTCAGGCTAGAGGAAGCCTAGACCATTATCTTTGATCCTCTATCACCACCCCATCATCCGCCAGCGCCCCTGGCGCCACCAGCGCCACCTCACCCGACAGTTGGGTCTCGGCGCGGATCGACGCCTGCACCGCGGCAATATCGACCAGTGGCCGCATCGCCTCATCCACCTCGCACAGCAGACGCATCAGATCGTTTTCCTGCTGACGGGTGACCACTAAGCGCACCTTGGCGATACCGGGATGACGGCGACGAATCCGCTCCACCTGCTCGGGATGGACAAACAGCCCCTTCACCTTAGTCGTCTGATCGGCGCGGCCCAGCCAGCCCTTGATGCGCACATTGGTGCGACCACAAGAACTCGTACCCGGCATAATGGCCGACAGGTCGCCGGTGGCGAAGCGCACCAGCGGATAGTCGCGGTTAAAGCTGGTGACCACCACCTCGCCTACCTCGCCTTCGGGCACAGGGGTTAAGGTGCCGGGTCGCACTATCTCGACGATGATATCTTCGGCGACCACTAGGCCTTCACCTGAGACGCTCTCGAAGGCGATAAGGCCAATATCGGCGGTGACATATGCCTGCTTGACGTCGATATCCGCCGCCTCGAAGCTGGCCTTAAGGGAGGGGGTTAACGCCTCGCCCGACACCAGTGCCTTGGTGATTGAGCAGGTATCCTTACTCAGGGCCTTGCCCTTCTCAAGCAAGATATTAAGAAACGAGGGGGTGCCGCAGTAGCCATTTGGCTTAAGTGAGGCGATAAGGTCCAGCTGCATCTCGCTCTGCCCGGGCCCCGCCGGGATAACGGTGCAGCCACAGGCCCTGGCGCCCGAGTCCATAATAAAGCCCCCGGGCGTCAGATGATAAGCCAGGCAGTTCTGCACCAGGTCGCCTGCTCGAAATCCGGCGGCGAAGAAGGCCTGGCCCATGCGCCACCAGTCATGACCGTCACACTCGGGATCATAGATGGGCCCGGGTGACTGAAAGATGCGGCCGCTAGGCTTGCTTGGCGTCATGCCGGCAAAGGGCGGCTGCTTGGCCTGCAAGGCGATAAGGTCCGCCTTGCGGGTGATGGGCAGGGTCGCCAGCGCCTCGCGGCTATCGACGCTGCTCACCTCAACCTCTGCCAGTCGCTCGGCGTAATAACGGCAGTTTGCCTTGGCATAGCTGAGCTGCTCGGGCAGCGCCGCCATCAGCTGCTGCTCGCGCTGCTCGGGCGCAAGCCTCTCTTCGGGTTTAAAATACTCGGCCATATTGCCTCCCTACAGCCAACGCTTACGGCGTTTGTACGACTTTAAGTTTTTGAAGCTCTTGCGGGTTTCGTTGCCGCCCCCCAGATAGAACTCCTTCACATCTTCGTTGTTGAGCAGCTGCGCCTTGGTGCCGTCGAGTACGATTTTGCCCGACTCCATGATGTAGCCATAGTTGGCCGCCTTAAGGGCGTAGTTGGCATTCTGCTCCACCAGCAGCATGGTAATACCCTGCTCGCGGTTGATCTTCTCTATGATGCCAAACACCTCCTTGACCAGCAGAGGTGACAGGCCCATTGAGGGTTCATCCAGGCAGATCATCTTAGGTCTGGCCATCAGGGCGCGGCCGATGGCCAACATCTGCTGCTCACCGCCCGACAGGTAACCCGCCAGCCCGGTGCGCTCCTTGAGGCGCGGAAAGTAGTTGAACACCATCTCGATATCCTGATTCACCTGACCGTCGCGGCGGGTATAGGCCCCTAATTTCAGGTTTTCGATCACCGTCATATCCTCGACGATGCGGCGCCCCTCCATCACCTGAAACAGGCCAGAGCGCACCACGTCATCGGCGTTCTTCACGTCGATACGCTCGCCCATGAAGTGGATGTCACCGCGGGACACCTCGCCATTTTCTGTCTTTAGCAAGCCGGAGATCGCCTTGAGGGTGGTGGACTTACCGGCGCCGTTGGGGCCCAGCAGGGTCACTATCTCGCCTTGTGGCACCTCTATGCTCACGCCGCGTAGCACCTGGATCACATCGTCATAGACCACTTCGATATTGTTGATAGCGAGAAGTGGTGTCTCGGGCTTTAACTGCACTGCTTGTGTCATAACAACTCCAAGGTCAAGAAGCGGGCCGGGCAAGATGGGCTTACCCGGCGCAGGGAAAAGAGATTAGTAGCCTAACCAGTCGACGCGGCGCTCGAGGGTCACCTGACTGACCTTCTCGACCTTGATATCGCCATGGTTAAAGTTACCCTTGTAGATGTTGACCTGGTTGATACCGCGGTGATCTTCCGGCGTCCAGGTAGCTGCTAGGCAGACGCCCTCTAGCCCCTTAGGCACCCAGTCCTTGTGCACATACATGCCCTTCTTGACGTTCTCACCTGTGATACCGCCGTGCGCCTTGGCCCACTCCATAGACTCCTTCATGAAGTAGGTCGAGCAGACGCCGCGAATATAGTGGTGCAGACGTTCCTCTTTGCCCGTGCTGTCAGACATCTTAGAGATCTCGCGTACCAGCTTCATGCCCGGCACATCGTCGGTCCAGAACGGCGTCATGGTCGGGAAGATGTAGTTCTTCACCCCTTCACCGGCGGCCTTGAACACCAACTTGTCGCCGCCCCAGATGTTAGACATGAACTGGATATCGGTGCCGACCGTGTCGCAAGATTTGATCAGCGACTGCACCGAGCCCCCCAGGTTGCCGATATAGCCATAGTTGGTGCCTGAGCTCTTGAGGCTCAAACACTGGGCCTTAAAGTCACCCGGCTTCATGGAGATCACCACGGATGGCTGCACGTCGAAGCCCAGCTCGGTGGCGTACTCGGCGCAGGCCTCTTTCGGTGCATTAGGGAAAGGATGGTTGGCGCCGATATGGGTAAACTTAGGCTTGCCCTGCCCGCCCTTGGCCTTCCAATCTTCAGCCGCCCACTGCACCAGGCCGCGACAGGCGTCAGAGTAAGACGCGCCGTAGAAGAAGTTATATGGCGCCGGCTTGGTGGTGTTCGGGTTCTTGCCCTGAGGGTCGGTCAGATGACCAGAGTAAGAGGCCGAGAAGATAGGCGTCTTATCCTTGGCGGCAAAAGAGATCAACGCCTCGGTATCGGCCGTTCCCCAGCCCTGCATGGCCACCATGTTCTTGCGCGACAGCCACTTCTTGTATGAGGCGATCGCCTGAGGCACCTTGTAGGCATAGTCTATGGTCTCATATTCCAGCTTAGTGCCGTCGATGCCGCCGTGGGCATTGATATAGGCTAGGGCATCACGCACACCATCGGCGTATGGCTTACCCACGAAGGCCGTGGGGCCAGACATGTCGGCCAGGTGGCCAACAAAAACCGTGTCTTCGGCCTGGGCAGCACCCGAGGCGAAGGCGAAACAAGCAAGCGTGGTGCTAAGTAATATTTTTTTAGTCATCGTTATCTTCCTTCAACATGATCCAGATAGATTGAATGCGGTTAACGCAGCGCTACAGCCAGGATCAACGCTCATTGCGATTCAAACTGTGTCGGTTTTACATCAATTTCATTAGCCCTCGACTTAGTAGGCGAAGGGGTAACACTTCCAATAGTTCTTAATTTGTCCCCAGCGATGGGCCAGTCCCTCGGGTTCGAAGATGAGGAACAGGATGATCACCAGGCCGATAGCCATCTCCTTGATGTAGGCCAGGCCGTCGGTGACCATAGGCAGGTTGCCGTAGTCGGTATACTTCATCAGTCCCACCATGCCCTCTAACACCTCGGGCAACAGCACCATGAAGACCACGCCCATCAGGGTGCCCTTGATAGAACCCAGGCCGCCGATGATCACCATGGCCAGGAACTGAATCGACATTAAAATGGTGAAGCCCTCGGAAGAGACATAACCCAGGTAGTGGGCATACAAGGCGCCACCTATGCCGGCGTAAAAGGAGGAGATGCCGAAGGACAACAAACGATACTTGTTGAGCTTGACCCCCATGATCTCGGCCGATAGGTAATGGTCACGCACCGCCACGAAGGCACGGCCGTCGCGGCTACGCATCAGGTTGCAACCCCAGATATACATGAACACCAGCGCAAACAGGGCGATGAAGTAGAAGCTCATGTCGGTGTCGAAATCGAAACCGAACAGGCTCACAGGCGCCGCCATCGCGCCAGACGAACCACCCGAGAACCACTCGGCGCGGCCGAAGAAGTCCTGAATGATGAACTGAGCCGCCAGGGTAGCAATCGCCAGATAAAGCCCCTTGATCCTTGCCGCCGGCATGCCGAACATCATGCCCACGCCCATGGTGAGAAAGCCCGCCAGCGGAATACAAAACACCACAGGGATGTTAAAGCTGGTATTGAGCCAGGCCGAGGCGAAGGCGCCGAAGCCGAAGAAGGCGCCGTGGCCTAAGGATATCTGCCCGGTAAAGCCCACCAGGATATTCAGCCCCAGGGCGGCGATGCCTAAGTATGAGATCTGAATAAACAGGGTCAGAAAGTAGCCGTCCAACACCAGGGGCGCGGCACAGGCCAGCGCGATCACCAGACAGGTCACCAGGCGTATGGTCTTGGTTTCAAAAATCGTGTTGTCAGCCTTATAGCTGGTGCGAAAATCCCCGCACGGGCGCATCGCTAAACTAGACATAGAAAACTCCTTGAACTGCAATAGGGTCGAACGCAATTAGCTGTGTCATGGCAATGCTCCTTAAATTCGCTCGATATCACGGGTGCCGAACAGGCCGTAAGGCTTGAACCAGAGGATCACCAGCAAGACATAGAAGGGCGCGATGTCGTACATGTTGCCGATATGCAGCCACTGGCTGTCGAAGAACTCGGCGATGTTTTCCAGCACACCTATCACCACGCCGCCAACGATGGCGCCGACAATGGAGTCCAGCCCGCCCAAGATCACCGCAGGGAACACCTTGATGCCTATGGTGGAGAGTGAATCAGACACACCGTTGACCATGCCGATCACCACGCCTGCGGTGGCCGATACTGTGGCGGCGATGCCCCAGCTCATGGCAAACACCTGCTTGACCGAGATCCCCAGGCTCTGGGCCACCTGCTGGTCAAACGCGGTGGCGCGCATCGCCAGGCCGTGCTTGGAGTACTTAAAGAAGAGGAAGAATGCCGCCATGATGAGAATCGCGATCACAGTACTCATCAAATAAGCCAGCTCTATGTTCAGGCCGAAGATGGCGATGGACTGGGTATCGAACACCTGAGGATAGCTCTGGGGCGACACGCCAAAGATCCACTTGGTCAGCGACTGGAAGAAGATAGACAGGCCAATAGTTACCATGATCACCGAGATGATCGGCTCGCCTATCATGGGGCGCAGCACTATCATCTGTAAGAGCACGCCAAACACCGCCATGAAACAGAGGGTGAAGAGGAAGCCGACGAAAAACGGCAGCTGGAAATAGGTCAGGAACGCCCAGCAGACCCAGGCCCCCACCAGCAGAAACTCCCCCTGGGCAAAGTTAACGATCTGGGTCGACTTGTACACCAGCACGAAACACATGCCCACCACGCCATACAGCAGGCCGACGATCAGGCCGTTGATAATTAATTGAATTAAGAGTTCAAAATTCATGATGCTCTCCTTTGACTCGCCTCGCCCTCGATGGACTGACGCGGGGCGATCACAGTCGCCACCTTGACTTGGGTTTGGATGCGCGACTTGGTGCCATCCTGGAAGGTGATCACTGTGTCGATATCCACATGGGACTGGTCGCCATAGATGGCCTCGATGATCTCGCCATACTTGTCGGCTATTACCCCACGCCTCACCTTACGGGTACGGGTCAGCTCACCGTCATCGGCGTCCAGCTCCTTGTAAAGCAAGATAAACTTGTTGATCTTCTGCGCATCGGGCAGGGTCTCGTTCACCCGCTCCACCTCGGCCTGTAGCTGCTGATACACCTCGGGCAGACTCGACAGGTTGGTGTAGTTGGTGAAGGCCAGTCCCTGCTGCTCGGCCCACTTGGAGACGATGCTGAAACGGATACAGAGGATGGCCGACAGATAGGGCTTGTCCTTACCTAAGATCACCGCCTCACCGATGAAGGAGGAGAACTTAAGCTTGTTCTCGATATACTGCGGCGAGTACTGAATGCCCTGGCTGGTCTTGGCCAGGTCTTTGATGCGGTCGATCACCACCAGGTGACCCGAGGGTTTGAAGTAACCGGCATCCCCCGTGTGCATCCAGCCATCTTTGACATCTTCATCATAGGCCGCCTGGTCGCCCAGATAGCCATTGAACATGCCCACGGTTCTGGCAATCACCTCACCCACCCCTTCGCTGTCGGTGTTGATCACCTTAAGCTCAGCGGTATCGAAGGCCACACCGACCGTATCGTAATCCACGTCATGTTCGTCGTGTATGGTGTAGGCGCCGCACATCTCGGTCTGGCCATAAAGCTGACGCAGCGGCACGCCGATCGCCTGGAAGAACTTGAAGGTATCCGGCCCCATGGCCGCGCCGCCGGTAGCCGCCGACTTGAGGAAGGAAAACCCTAGACGGTCGCGCAGCGCCTTCATCAAGATGATGTCGGCCAGCTTAGAGCGTCTGCCCTCGGCAAGTCGCTGCTCGGCGCGTTTCATGGCAAAATCGAACAACTTCTGCTTGAGCGGGGTCGAGTCCATCATGCGCGCCTTCACATCGGCGAGGATCCCTTCCCACCCCCTTGGGGCCAGCAACACGAAGCTAGGGCCTATCTCGCGCAGATCCGCCATCATGGTTTCCTGCTCTTCGACGAAGTTGACGATCTGACGGGCGATGAGCGCCTGGCCCACGGCGTAGACCTGCTCCATGATCCAGGGCAGCGGCAACACGGAGACATAGTTGTCCCCCGGCGCGCGGGGATCGGCTCTGAGATAAGAGCAGCAATGGTCGATAAACTTGCTGCCCTGCAGCAAGACAATCTTAGGCTTAGAGGTGGTACCCGAGGTGGTACAGTAGATGGCGATGTTCTCGGCCTTGCCCGCATCGACCAGGTTGTCGTAGTGGCGTGGCTGGGTGTTATCCACCTCTTGGCCGAGGCGATAGATCTCTTCGACGCTGATAAGGCGTGGGTCGTCATACTTGCGCATGCCGCGAGGGTCACAATAGACGATATATTTCACCGAAGGGATGCTGTCGCCCAGCTCCAGCAGTTTGTCGCACTGCTCCTCATCTTCGGCGACGATCACCTGTGCCTCGCTGCGATTGAGCAGGTAGGCCACCTCTTCGTGCAGCGAGTCTTGATAGATCCCCAAGGAGAAACAGGCCAGCGCATGGGCCGCCACTTCGCCCCAGACCCACTCGGGACGGTTCTCGCCCAGCAGGGCTATGGTGCTGTGCGATTTGATGCCCAGGTGGTCGAAGGCCAGCGCCATCCACTTCACCCGGTTGTGATAATCTTGCCAGCTGAATTCGGTCCAGATACCGAACTCCTTCTCGCGCATGGCAATCTCTTTGCCCCAGTTAGCCGCATTGTGGCGCAGGATCTTGGGAAAGGTATCGAGTGAGCCCATGTCGAAGGCCCGCGCCGTCGACGCATTATTTACCTGAGTCATTAGCCAACCTCTTGTAATTGCTCGTCATCTTCAAGGCCGAGATAGGCCTGTCTCACGTGCTCGTCGGCCATCACCGCTTCGGGCAGGCCAGAGATCAATTTCTTACCGAAATCGAGCACCATCACCTCATGGGAGATATCCATCACCACCCCCATGTCGTGTTCAATCATCACCACGGTAATGCCGAACTCCTCGTTGAGATCCAGGATATAGCGGGCCATATCCTCCTTCTCTTCGAGGTTCATCCCCGCCATCGGTTCGTCGAGCAGAATCAGCTTAGGATTGAGCGCCATGGCGCGGGCCAGCTCGACCCGCTTACGCAGGCCATAAGAGAGGGTGCCGGCGATAGATTTGCGCACATGGGAGATGTCGAGAAAGTCGATGATCTCCTCCACCTGACGGCGATGGGCCAGCTCCTCTTTCTGCGCCGGTGAGGCCCAGTACAGGGGGCCGGTGAGCCAGTTGTTTTTCATCAGGTGGTGACGACCCACCATGATGTTGTCCAGCACCGACATGTGGCCAAACAGGGCCAGGTTTTGAAAGGTACGGCCTATGCCGAGATCGGCTCGGGCATTGGGTCTGAGATGGGTGACATCCTGATTATCGAAATGAATTGTCCCCTTCTGCGGACGGTAGCGACCCGAGATGCTGTTAAGCATCGAGGTCTTACCCGCCCCGTTGGGACCGATAATCGAAAACACGGCGCCGCGCTCGACCTCAAAGCTCACATCGGTCAGGGCCTTTACCCCACCAAATGCGAGCGAGATCTGATCGACAGTTAAAATGGTATCTTTCACAACCCTACTCCTTTAAACGGCTCTGCCTGGGTGTCTCGGCGGTGAGTGCCAGGGGCCAGGCCACTGGCGAAACTAAACGGGTAAAAAAAGCGGGGAGGAAGCCCTCCCCCAAGAGCACTTACAAGGCGTAACGCATTGAGAACTGTGCGTAGTTAGAATCGACCTTCTGGTCGTCCAGGGCGAAGTTACCCACTTCGATGCCCACGGCCAAAGCCGGTGTCAGGTTCTGGAACAAGTTGACGCTCCACTGGCTGCGATCGGCATCTGACTTATCGGTCTCGATGCGGCCATAGAGGAAGGTGCTGCGCAGGGTATCTGTCCAGTAATGGCGGTAGGCGGCCAGGTAAGAGGTGCTGGTTTCCACCTCTTCGCCGATAAGATCTTTAGTCACCCCCAGGCCCACGTAGCGGCCTACTTCCCCTTGGTGGAACTGGAAGCGCAGATCATCTTTACCGAAGGTGTTGATGCGACCGGCAATCGAGCCACCGAAGGCGGTCTCGCTGTTGCCGCCCAGGGTGTTGAGCCTGCGACCCAGCGCCGAGATGGAGACGTTACCCCAGTCGCCCTTGAAGTTATAACGGGCTACCACATCCGGCAGATCGTCGTTGGCGGTATCGCCGCCGTCACTCTCAGGGTTCTCGATAGAGACCTGGAAGCCGCCCATGTCGTAACGGATCTGGCCCTGACGCACGAAGGCCAGACCAACCGTGGCACCGGCGAAATCGGCGGTTTCCGGGATGGCACTGGTGTTCATGAAGGTGGTCCAGGTCTGACCCACGGTTAAGTCTTTATACTTGATGAAGGCGTGACGCAGACGCGGATGGGCCGAGTTAGACACCACCTGGTTGCCGCCACCGCCGAGGAAATCCATCTCGATGAAACCCATCACGTCGCCGTGAACATACTTGGTATTGAAACGAGACTCGTTGGCGAAGATACGGAACTGTGACGCGCTCTCTTCGAGCGGCGTGCCGGTACCGATCCAGAAGTCGCGATAGGCGACATCGCCGTTAACATAGCGGGCATCGACCTTGAGGTAGCCGCCGAAAGACAGCTTGCCGTCGTCGCCGACATTAAAGTCATAACCTGCCATGGCAGAACTGGCCATCAGACCGAGTGAAGTTGCGAGTGTGAGTTTTTTTATTGTTGATGTGAGCATCTTGATTATCCCCTTTTGTGGTTGCCTCCAAGATGGAGAAATGCCTCCTTTGCCTCAATTGGGAATAGGTAGTAATGCAGCGGTAGTAGGCCATAGGGCGCAATACCCGAGGATTAGGCAGTAAGCACTAATACTTAAGTCGATGGCCGTAAATGCCGACTTTCACCTTAACTGTGATATGTTGGCTTGAATAACAAAATAAAAGGAGCGAGCCGCGATGGCGAGATAAGCTCCTGAAAAGATAGGATAAGTGACAGATGTTCCCAAACTGGCTTTTGGTTGCCATCAGCATCAGCTATATCGGCCTGCTGTTTTTAATGGCATTTCTGGGTGACAAGTACCGCGGCAAGTGGTTTGCCGGGCAGCACACCATCATCTACTCCCTGTCGCTGGGGGTCTACTGTACCTCCTGGGGCTTTCTCGGCACCGCCGGACAGGCCGCCAATAACTCCTTCGCCTATCTGCCGGTTTATATCGCGCCTATCTTGCTGTTTATCTTCGCCTGGCCCTTTATCCAGCGGGTGATCCGCGTCTGTCTCAAGCTCAACATCACCTCGATTGCCGATCTGCTGGCGGCCCGTTTCGGTAAGTCGCCCTTGCTGGCGGTGGTGGTCACCTTCGTCGCCCTGTTCGGCACCCTGCCCTATATCGCGCTGCAGCAGAAGGCGATCGTCAACTCCTATGAGATCTTGCGGCAAGATCACCTGCTCTCCTCCTGGCAGCTGGGCCTGGTGGTGAGCCTGATCCTCGCCGGTTTCACCATAGTCTTCGGGGTGCGCGCCATCGACGTGACCGAGCGCCATCCGGGCATGATGCTGGCCATCGCCTTCGAGTCCTTCGTGAAACTTATCGCCTACCTCACCATAGGCATCTTCGTCTCCTTCTTCCTATTCGACTCGCCCATGGATATCTGGCGCCAGGCGACGGAGATCAAGCCCCTAGAGGCGGAGTTTAACTACCCCAACTTCATCTCGCTGTTTGGCCTGTTGATTATCGTGATGTCGGCGTTTCTCTGTCTGCCGAGGCAGTTCCAGGTGTTGATTGTCGAGCTGAAATCGCAGAAGCATGTGCTCTGGAGCCGCTGGACCTTCCCCCTCTATGTGCTGGTATTTGCCTTCTTCGCCACGCCATTGGGCCAGGCGGGCAATATCCTCTATGGCGACTCGCTACAGAGCGACGCCTATGTGCTGTTTCTGCCGGTATTTAGCGGCGATATCTGGCTGGGACTGTTTAGTTTTCTCGGCGCCATCTCGGCCGCCAGCTCCATGGTGATCATCTCCACCATCGCCCTGAGTACCATGCTGAGTAACGAGATCGTCTTCCCGACCCTATTTAAGATCAACAACATACAGAGCAATGACTTCCACAAGTTCCGCTCGCACCTGCTTAATATTCGCAAGGCCCTGGTGCTGCTGGTGATCTTCATGAGCTATGGCATGTTCCTGATCGCCCCGCCCGATACCCTGGCCTCTTTAGGTGAGGTGGCCTTCGGCGCTATCGCCCAGATCGGCCCGGCCCTGTTTGCCGCCTTCCTCTGGCGCCGGGTCACGCTGATCGGCGTATTGGTTGGGATCTCCAGCGGCTTCGCCCTCTGGCTGGTGCTGAACCTGTTGCCGCAGCTGGGTCTCTACGGTCACCCCTTCGCGGGCAGCGGTTATTCGATGACCACAATGGCGACCCTGGTGGGCCTGTTTGTCAACGTGATGGCGATCTGGCTGGTTTCGTCCTTTACCCGCCAGAGCGTGCACGAGCAGATGCAGATAGGTCACTTCATCGAGCGGCCGGAGCTGGACAAGGCGCTACCCGAGGTGCCCAAGCATGTGAACCCCACCGAGCTTGAGCTACTAGTCGCCCGCTTCGTCGGCAAGGACAAGGCCGCCCAGGGCTTCTACTCCTTTTTCTCCTGTCAGCCCCAGCCAATTCAGGACAAGAACGCCCACAATCAGGCGCTGATCTTCTTTACCGAAAACATGCTCGCCAGCGTCATGGGCTCTGCCTCGGCGCGGCTGGTGCTCTCCTGCGCCCTCCATGGGCGCGACATCGCCATCGAGGATGTGGCCCAGCTGGTAGAGGAGGCCTCCAGCCATCGCAAGGAGTTCAGCCGCAGCGTGCTGCACAGCGCCATCGAGAACGCCAGCGAAGGGATCTCGGTTATCGATAAAGACCTCAACCTGGTGGCCTGGAACCAGCAATACCTCAGCCTGTTTAATTACCCGGACGACCTGGTCTACATCGGCTGCCCGGTGCGGCAGCTGATCGAGTACAACCTCAAGTTCGGCAAGGGCTATATTCCCAACCTGGATGAGCAGGTAGAGCGGCGCCTCAACTTCCTGCGCCAGGGGAGCCGTCACGCTACCGAGCGCATCCAACCCGACGGCAAGACGATTCGCATTCAGGGCAATCCCATACCCGGCGGCGGCTTCGTGATGATCTTCTCCGACATCAGCATGTATCGCGAGGCCGAGAAACTGCTGAAAGAGAAAAACTTAGACTTGGAAGCCAGGGTGTTTGAGCGCACCAAGCGGCTCGAACAGGCCAACCTGCAGCTGGCCAAGTCCAACGAAGAGCTGGCCGAGGCGCTACAGAAGGTAGAACAGGCGCACCAGAAGAAGAGCCAGTATCTCAAGGCCTGTAGCCATGATCTGCTGCAGCCACTGTCGGCGGCGCGCCTCTTCTCCTCCGCCTTCGTCCAGGGCGGTCAGCTGTCCAACAAACAGAAACAGCAGATAGGCTATATCGACAACGCCCTGCAGGTGGCCAACGAGCTGCTGCTGGATCTCAACGAGGTGTCACGCATCGAGGGTGGCACGGTAGTACCCGAGATCACCGAGTTCGCCCTGCAGGAGGTGCTCGACTCCCTGGTGGAGGAGTTCAGCGCCATGGCCAGCACCACTCAGGCTGAGTTTAAGTGCATCAAGACCAAGCTCTGGGTGCGCAGCGACAAGGTGCTGCTCAGACGCATACTGCAGAACCTGATCAGCAACGCGTTTCGTTACGCCGGTGGCGGGCGCATATTGCTGGGTTGTCGCCGCCACGGCGACACCATCGCCATTCAGGTGGTAGACGATGGCCCAGGGATCCCCGCCGATAAGCAGGCGGTGATCTTCGAGCAATTTACCCGTCTGCAACACTCGGGCCACGAGGGCGTTAACGGCCTGGGACTGGGGCTGAATATCGCCCAGGGCCTGGCGGAGCTGATGCAGCATCGGCTGACCCTGTCATCACAGGTCAATCAGGGCAGCATCTTCAGCCTGAGCCTGAATGTCGCCCAGCCAAAGCTTGTGGAGGAGCAGACCAGCCAGCCGGATATCCTTACCCTCAACGGCGTCAAGGTGCTGTGCGTCGATGACGACCCCAACGTATTGGCGGGCATGGAGGAGCTATTGAAGGGCTGGAAGTGTCAGGTGCATACCGCCTCCTCGGCGCAGCAGGCCAAGGCCTGTGTCAGCCAGTTTGCCGGCAAGCTGGACATAGTGCTGATGGACTATCAGCTGGATAACAACCTAAATGGCCTGGATCTCATGGCCGAGCTACAGGCCCTCTCCAGCCGCCCCATTCCGGCGATTCTGATCACCGCCACCATAGACGAGGAGGTGGTGCAGCGCACCAAGGAGCTGGGTTATGGCTATCTGCGTAAGATCATCAAGCCCATCGCCCTGCGCGCCGTGATGAGCGCCACCTTGGCCAACAGCCTGCACAACAACTATTCGGCCCAGCCGAGCCCCCACTTTAATCTGGTGGACCCGCTGACCGATTAAAAACAAACGCCCCGCTGCAGACATAAACCGCTGCGGGGCGTTTTTTATTAAATATGGGAAACCTGTCAGCCTGAAACGACTAGACCTCTTCTACCTCGGCGGTCAGCGGCGTCTTGTCCAGATAGAGCTGACTCATGGCGATCACCGCCTGAGTGCGGGTATGTACCCCAAGCTTGAGGAAGATGGCGCTGGCGTGGGCCTTAATAGTAGCCTCTGACAGACCCAACTCATAGGCGATCTGCTTGTTGAGCAGGCCGTCGGCAAACATCATCAAGATCTTGTGCTGACGCGGTGACAGGCTGGCAATCTTGCTGCTCATGCTGTCCAGCGTCACGGCGCTAAGATCCTCACACCCCGGCGGCGTCCACTGGCGGCCGGCCATCACGGCATTGATCGCTTTGACCATCTGCTCAACCGGTGAGGACTTGGGAATAAAGCCCGCCGCGCCGAAGGACATCGCCTTGCCCACAGTGACTTTATCTTCCTGGCCGGAGATCACCACTATCCCTATGTGGGGATAGCTATTACGAATATTGACTAAAGTGTTGAATCCATGCGCATTGGGAATATTCAGATCCAATAAGAGCAGGTCTGCATCCTGATGCTGGGTTAAGATCTCATCCAGTGCCGTCACCGTTTCCGCCTCAAACAGCATAGGCTGATCGAACTGAGTGGTTAGGGTGTTTACGAGTGCTTGCCGAAACAGTGGATGATCATCAGCTATTATTATTTTTAGTGGCTGTAACATGTTTGATCCCTCATATGTACTCATTTCCAGTCTACGCGAACCTTAGAGATTATCAAACAGGCCCAAAACCCATGGCCGAGGGACAACTTGTCAGTTAACATTTACATTACAAGTAGATAGCGGCATTGAGACGCCAAAAGCGGCCACAGAGACTTGAGTCAATATAGACTTATTATCTAGGTCATCACCCTATTATTTGTGCTAGAGATGACGTATTGAGGCCGAATCGCAGCTTGTTGATCCCAAAAGGCCCTAGAAGCTACGCCACTGGGGCGAGAAAATCATCCAGGGACACTGGCTTGAACATGGCTCACGGCTCACATATTCTAATCAATATCGGCCTTGGTCATTGTAAGCGAGACAGCGCTAAGGGACGTTACCAACAGCCGGGCATAGCTAACTTGGCAAAACATATAAAAATGACAGGCTGGTCCAGGCCAGCGCAATCACAAGACTTGCCGCCAGGCGCGACACAATAGAATTCATTCAGAGGGAACTCAGTTGCCAGATAAGACAGCGTTGGTGTTAGGGGGCGGCGGTGCGCGCGCCGCTTACCAGGTCGGGGTACTCAAGGCGATAGTACAGTTCTATCCCCGTAACCACGGCGTGCCCTTTAAGATCATCTGCGGCACCTCTGCGGGCGCCATCAACGGCACCTCTATCGCGACCCATGCCTCCTGTTTTCATCTCGGGGTACGTAAGCTCGAGTGGGTCTGGCGCCACTTTAGCACTCACAAGGTCTACCGCTCCTCTTTTGGCGGCATCTTCTCTCACCTGGCGCAGATGGCGCTGATGGGGCTACAGGATGTGAAGATCAACACGGAAGCCGGCAGCCTGTTCGACAACCAGCCCCTAAGAAACTTGCTGAACAACCTGATTAACTTCGAGCGGATCGACCGCAATATTGCCAACGGCGCCCTGCATGCCCTGAGCGTAGATACCTCCTGCTACAACTCGTCGCGCTCGGTGAGCTTCTTTCAGGCCGCCAAGGAGATTGACGAGTGGAACCGCGCCCGCCGTGGCGGCCAGCGCACTCATCTTCATACCGAACACCTGCTGGCCAGCGCCGCCATCCCCCTGGTGTTTCCCTCGGTGAAGCTCAATCGTGGCTATTATGGCGATGGCTCTGTGCATCAGCTGGCCCCCCTGAGCAGCCCGATTCATCTGGGGGCGGAGAAGATCATGGTGATCAACCTGGAGAGCCCCCATAAGCAGGTGCACAAGGAGTTTGAGCACCACCCCAAGACGGCGACCATAGCCGGTCACCTGCTCGATACCATCTTCTCCGATACGTTAAACAGCGATCTCGAGCGTCTGCAGCGGATCAACAGCACACTCAATCTGATCCCCAAGGAACGCAGGCATGAGGCGTCGCTCAAGACCATAGACACACTTGTGATCAAACCCAGCGAAGACCTTAGCCTGATCGCCGCCCAGCACTATCAGGATATGCCGATGGCGGTGAAGGCCCTGCTGCGACTTATCGGCATCAACCAGCAATCTGACTCGAGTATCGTCTCTTACCTGCTGTTCGAGCAGTCTTACTGCAGCGCGCTGATCAACCTGGGTTATCAGGATGCCATGTGTCAGATAGATGAGATCAAGGCCTTCTTCAATATCCGCTAAAGACTCTCAAAAGGCGTTAGCTAGACTGGATGGGTCGCCTATAAGGTGCCAGCCCCGCGGCGGGCGAGGATCGCCTGACTGGCGCATTCCGCCCACAGACGATAGCTGGCCGCACTGGGGTGAAAGCCATCGATGGCCAGGGCTTCTGGCGTCAGAGGCAGCATGAGGGGCAGGAGCTGACAGGCCCCTTGGCCCTGGCAAAACTGCTCTAGCGCCCGATTAAAGCGCGCCTCCCGTCGCCGCAACACACCGGCGAGAGGTTGTTTAAATCTCGGAAAGTCCCCAAGGGGTGGCAGCGGCGTCAGCAGCACCCTTGCGCCGGGTGAGGCCTCAAGTAAACCGCCTATCAGCGCGCCGGTCGAGGCAAGCCAGCGCTGCACATCTATGTGCGAGAGCAGATCGTTGACCCCCAAAGAGATAAGGATGACATCGACACTATTTGGTGCCTGCTGGATAAGCTTGAGCGTCTGGGCCGTGGTCATGCCCGACTTGGCAAGTAAGCACCAGTTAAGGCGATAGTGGGGCGCCAGTAGACGAGTGAGCTGACCGCTCAGGGCCTTATCTTGGTGGGAGACGCCGACGCCCGCCGCGGCCGAGTCGCCAAGAATCAGGAGCCTAAGCGGCTTCCCCTCCCCCAACTCGCCACTGCGTTCACCATCGGGCTCTGGCAGCCTTGGCGTGCGCCATTTGACCCACAGCGCCTGTATCAAGAGCAGCGGAGAGAGCACAATTAACAGGGCTGGTCTTACCATAGCGCTTTTACTCTCTCTTATCCGATTAGCCTTGAAGCAGGTAATGCTCGGCCTTCTCGATGCGCCTTGGCTTACCCAGGATGATGAGAATGTCCCCGGGGCGAATGAGCCAGTCAAGCTCAGGACTTTCCACCTCGGCGCCGCTGCGGCGCACCGCCCTTAGCTCCACCCTGAGCTTGTCCCAGGGAATGGCCGAGAGCGGCTGACCCACCACCTGAGCGCCTTTGGGCAGGGCGACGGCGTGCAGCAGCTCCAGAGTAAAGTCTGTCTCCTCGCCGGAGAAGAAACCATGCAGATATTGATAGTGATTGCGCCGCTCATACTCGAGTCGCTTGAGGATCCGGGTCAGGGGCACGCCGCACTGATAGAGCACCTGAGACACCAACATCAGGCTGCCCTCCAGAGTTTCCGGGATCACCTGACTGGCCCCTGCCTCTTCCAGCGCCTCCATGCCCTCGTCGTCGCGGGTCCTCACCAAGATCTTGGCCTCGGGCGCCAGCTGACGGCACAGGGGCAAGACCTCATCGAGCACATGACTGCTGGTAAAGGTGAGCACGATCAACTTGGCCTGTTTGATCTGCGCCTGCTTGAGGATCGCCCGCTTGGCCACATCGCCAAAATAAACAGGCTCCCCCGCCCGGCGCGCCTCGCTCACCCTGGTGGGATCCCGGTCGAGCACCAGATAGGGGATCGCCTCCGTCTTCATGAAACGGGCTATGGTCTGCCCCACCCGGCCATAACCTAGAATCAACACCAGGTCGCTACTCTGCTCCGGGATGGGAATAGTCTCATGACCACCCTGCTTAACCGACTTGACCCCGTGCAGGCGCCTTGCGATATCGACGCTGTGACGCACCAGCCAGGGAGCCACCGCCATCGAGAGCACGGCCACCATCACCAGCTTAGTACTGACGGTGATCTCTAGCAGCTGATAGTTGACCGCCAGCGCCAGCACCACGAAGCTGAACTCCCCCACCTGCGCCAAGCTGATGGCAGTAGCAACAGAGGTGCGAAACGACTCCTTAGCCGCCCTGAGCAGGCCAAAGACGATCAAGGCCTTGGCGATAATCACCGCCACCACCAGCAGTAGTACCTGCCACCAGAAGGTGATCACTAGGCTAAAGTCGAGCAGCATGCCGATAGAGATGAAGAAGAGCCCCATCAGCAGATCCCTGAAGGGGCGAATATCTGCCTCCAGCTGGCGCTTGTATTGGCTCTCCCCCAGCAGCATACCGGCGATAAAGGCACCCAGCGCCATGGAGAGCCCCAGCCACTGAGTCAAGGCTCCGGTGACCAGCGCCACTACTAAGGTAGAGAGTACAAACAGCTCGTTGGAGCGCGAGCGCGCCACCTCATCAAACACCTTAGGCAGCGCCCACTTACCCACGGCCATTAAGGCGATGAAGGCTAATACCCCCTCCCCCATAGCGAGCAAGATCTGGTGCCAGCTCAGCATCTCACCATCTGAGGCCAACAGAGGCATGAGGATCAGCAGGGGCACCACGGCCAGATCCTGAAACAGCAAGACACTCACCGACAGCTCACCGTGACGTCGCCTGAGCCAGCCACGCTCGTTGAGCAGCTTGAGTACGATGGCGGTAGAGGAGAGAGCGATGGCCGAGCCCACCACGATGGACTCGCTCAGGTTAAGTCCCAGTAGCATGCTGATGCACATGGTGAGGACGGCGGTGACAAACACCTGGGCGCTACCCAGGCCAAATACGGTGCGGCGCATGGCCCAGAGCCTGGGCAGCGAGAATTCGAGACCTAGGGAGAACATCAGCAGGACCACCCCCAGCTCGGCCACCGAGTGGATCTGCTGCTGAGTGAACCAGTTGAACACAGAAGGGCCGCTGATCACCCCGGTGATCAGATAGGCCAGGATAGCCGGCAGGCCCGCCCGCCTAAAGAGGGCGATCGCCACTATGGCCATCATCAACATCAACAGGATCTTAATCAGTATGCTGTGTTCCATTACCGCTGCGCGCTCCTCTGCCTGCCCTCAAATACGCTCTTCCCAAAACTGTGTGCCCAAAACTGTGTGCCCAAAACGGTGTGCCCAAATGTGCCTGGACGCGATCGCTAGCGTCAAGTTTGCTGCCAGAGTCAAAATACTGTCACCGACTAAGCCCCCTTCCCCAGACTAACTCAATGACATATATAGACAAACTCATCATTTAGTATTAGGCACGTTTTTTGCTTTATATAACCTATCTCGGGTCCGTTACATTGTGGAGTAAAGATTATGGACTTTGCCTTAGCGACAGAATTTTCGTTTGACGAATATCGCTATCAGCCAGATCACCATCACAATACAGTCGGTGCGCCTAATCTGGTCACCGTCATGCAGCAGCTGCATGAGAGCCTAGATCCACGGACGGTATTTGCCTGCTACGGCAAACTCATGGGACAACACTTGCCAGTGCAGGGGATCACCCTGTGCTATAAAGAGTATCAGCTAAGCTGGGGCGGTGAGCAAGGTTTACTAATAAAACAAAACCTTAGCCATGATGGGGTGAGCATCAGTATCGCCTATCGTCTATCGGCGCCGCTGATCAAGCCACAGACAGAGCTGATGTATCAGTTACAGTCGCTGCTGCTGAGCCCTTTGGTAAACGCCATCGCCTACCAGCAGATGGCGAAACAGGCGATGCACGACTCACTCACCCACCTGGGCAACCGCCGCTACTATGAGCAGAGCCTCAAGCAGGTTCTGGCCCGCGCTCAACGCCATGGGGATGCGATCACCTTAGTGGTACTGGATCTCGATAACTTCAAGAGCCTGAATGACAAGTATGGCCATCTGATCGGCGATGAGGTGCTGAGTCAATTCGGCCACACACTTGAGCAGGCGATTCGCGACAGCGACCAGGCCTTCCGCATAGGCGGTGATGAGTTTACCCTGCTGATCGAAGGCGATACCCAGGCGGCCAGCGTGCTGTGCGAGCGGATCCTCGCCATGATGGAAGGCGATAGCCTGCTGACCAAGTTTCAGGTGCAGACCAGCATGGGCCTTGCCCAGTGGCAGCTTGGCAATGACGCCGAGACCCTGTACCTCAGGGCCGACAAGGCCCTCTATCAGGCCAAGGCGGCCGGACGTCGCTGCTACCGCGTCGATTAGAGTGGCATCCGAGTCAAAAGCGAGATCGAGTAGAGATTAAAAGGACTTTAGAACAGGTTTAGCGAAGGATTAGAGAATAGCCGATTTGAAAAAATGCCCGGCAGGAAAGCGCCATCCTGCCGCCTAGATGTTAGGTATTGGAAGATTGGTATTAGATGTTAGGTATTAGATGTTAGTTATTAGCCGTTAAATACTAGATGTTAGCGATTAGATATCAGCTATTAGCCATTAACTTCAGCAAGGCTGAACTGCCAGCCCCCCTCGCCTTCAGCGGCCAAGTTGCGTTTATCCACCCAGAGCCCCACAGCAGCAACTAATTGCTCGCCCGAGAAGATAAGCGGAATACGCCCTCGCTCCCAGGGGGGCACGGCAAACTCTTGCCACAATTTCTTAAGCTCCCGCCCCTTATCCCGCCCATGGGGATGACAACGCAGGCTACCCGAAGCGCCAAAACGAAGCATCACCTCGCCCGCCTTTTCTAGACGTAGCCTAGGGCCCGTCATGCTCCAGTTCGCCACTAGCAGGCTTTGGCTATCGATGGGCCAGCTTAACGTTGATCCTTGGGATCTCACATCCTCATCCAGGCCTCGCAGCACTTGGTTATGTCTAGGTGCAACCTCTGCAGAGTCCAGATAGAGGGCGTGTTGAAAACGTCTCAGCACCATAGATCTGATGCGAATCGCCACCTGAGCATCTGCCTTGGCCTCAAGCTGCGCCAAAATATCCCCCAGCTGCGCCGCCGAGGGTAAAGGGAAGCCGCGATGCTCGATAAAGCCCCGCAGCAGATGGGGACGCCAGCGCCCTGGCTGCTCTGCCAGCGCCTTCAGATCCAGCACGGCCGCCTGGCTATGGGGCACGCTTAGCAGCATGGCAGGTAAGCGAAGACTCACCTCCTCGTCGATCAGCGCCTGCTGTTCGGCGCACAATTGAGCACTGCGACTGGCGGTGGCGGCAAAGGCTGGCCAGCGCGCCGTGAGGATCGGCAGCACCTCATTGCGCAAAAAGTTGCGGTCGAAACGACTGTCCTTATTACTCTCATCCTCGATATGGCTAAGCCCCTGTGCCTTAGCGAAGGCTTCTATCTGGGCGCGGGATGTGGTCAGCAAAGGCCTGAGGAGTGGATTATAAGGGGTAAAGGTCTGCACCTCTCCCATGGCCGCTAGCCCCTTGGGCCCGAGACCTCGCTTGAGGGCCAATAATAGCGTCTCGAGCTGATCGTCCTGATGATGGGCGGTGAGCAGGATATCGCCGGGGGCTAACTCGCTTCGCAGCGCATCGTATCTCGCCTCGCGGGCCGCGGCCTCGAGACTGATGCGGGCGCCACTAGCCACTGTCACCCGCTTGACGCTGATCGGCAAGCCATACTCGCGGGCGCGACGCTCACAGTGGCTCTGCCAGCTCTCAGCATTGGCGCTGAGGCCATGATGCACATGCACCAGGAGATAATTAAACTCGGGATGCTGCTTGGCAAATAGGCTCAGGCCATGGGCAAGCACCTCCGAGTCGACGCCGCCGCTGTAAGCCAGTACTAACTTAGTATCAGGCTTAGTGCCGGCCGCAGGCTTCACCCGCGCTAGTAGCTGGGTCAGGGCATCAAATGGACAGAAGCTGTCGGGCGCCATCTAGAAGAGGATCCTTACCTTGTCAGACCCGGTCAGCGTCTCCAGTGCCAGCATCAGCTCGTCGGTCGGGTTGACCCGCCATTCATCCCCCAGCCTAAACTGGGCCTTGGCGGTGGGCTGAGCATAGTTGATCACCAAGGGCACACTGCCCGCCTTCCAGGGCTCGACAGCTTGTTGGAACTGGCCGAGCCACTCTGGTGTGATACTGGTGCCATCCAGATCCACCTCTACCGCTTGAGCGAAGTGGCTGCGCGCCTCGCCCATGTCGATGATGTTACGGGCCGTCATGCGATTGCCGCCGGAGAAGTCATCGAAACTCACCTCCCCTTCGACGATCAAGATCCTGTCTTTCTCCAGCAGCTCACCAAATTTCTCAAAGGCCTCGGTAAACAGCATCACCTCCAAACGCGCACTCTTGTCGTCCAGGGTGACCAGGCCCATCTTGGAGCCGCGTTTGGTCATCATCACACGGGTCGCCACCACGAGCCCGGCGGCCTTGGTGGTCTTGCCGCGCTCGGTGGGATGCACATCCTTGAGCCTGCCCGAGGTGTAATGCTTGAGCTCCTTGAGATACTGATTGATCGGGTGACCGGTCAGATACAGGCCTAAGGTCTCCCGTTCGCCCTCGAGCCACACCTTGTCCGGCCAAGGAGTACAGTGCACAAACTGCTGCTTGTTGTCTTCCGGCTCGCTGTTGAGCAGGCCAAACATGTCGTGCTGACCAATCGCCTCGGCCTTGGCATGCTGATCGGCGGCGCGGATCGCCTCAGGCAGAGTCGCCATCATGGCGGCGCGGTGCGGCCCCAGGTTATCCAAGGCGCCGGCGCAGATCAGTTTCTCGATAACTCTGCGATTAAGCTTTTTGAGATCGACCCGGGCGCAGAAGTCGAACAGGTCCACGAATGGCCCATCCTCCCGCGCCTTAAGAATCGATTCCACCGGGCCTTCACCCACGCCCTTGATGGCGCCGATACCATAGACGATATTGAGGTCGTCATCTACCGTGAAGCGGAACAGGCCCTTGTTGACGTCCGGCGGCAACAGCGGCAAGCCCATGCGCTCACACTCGTCCACCAGGGTCACGATCTTGTCCGTATTGTCCATATCCGCCGACATCACCGCCGCCATAAACTGCGCCGGGAAGTGGGTCTTGAGCCAGAGCGTCTGGTAGGACACCAGGGCGTAGGCGGCCGAGTGCGACTTGTTGAAGCCGTAACCGGCGAACTTCTCCACCAAGTCGAAGATCTTCATCGCCAACTCGCCATCGACGCCGTTCTTCACCGCGCCCTCTTCGAAGACGCTACGCTGCTTGGCCATCTCCTCGGGTTTCTTCTTACCCATGGCACGGCGCAGCATGTCCGCGCCGCCCAGGGTGTAGCCCGCCAGCACCTGGGCGATCTGCATCACCTGTTCCTGGTAGAGAATGATGCCGTAGGTGGGCTCCAGAATGGGCTTAAGGCTCTCGTGTTGCCATTGCTGGTCGGGATAAGAAACCTCTTCACGGCCGTGCTTACGCTCGATGAAGTTATCTACCATGCCCGACTGTAGCGGCCCGGGACGGAACAGGGCCACCAGTGCGATCATATCTTCGAAGCAGTCGGGCTGTAGGCGCTTAATCAGATCTTTCATGCCGCGGGATTCCAGCTGGAATACGGCGGTGGTTTCATAGCGCTGCAGCAGACGGAAGGAGGCCGGGTCGTCCAAAACAATCGCCTCGATACGCACTGGCTCCTTGCCCTGCTTCGCCAGATGCGGATTGATCATCTGCAGCGCCCAGTCGATGATGGTCAGGGTCCTCAGACCCAGGAAGTCGAACTTCACCAGACCTGCGGTTTCTACGTCGTTCTTATCGAACTGGGTAACCGGGTTGTGGCCCTCGGCGTCACAGTAGAGCGGCGCAAAATCGGTGATGACCGTCGGGGCGATCACCACGCCCCCGGCGTGTTTACCCGCGTTACGAGTGACCCCTTCCAGCACCCGGCACATGTCGATGAGATCTTTAACCTCTTCATCGGCATCATAGGCCTCGGGCAGCGCCGGTTCGGCCTCGAACGCCTTGGCCAAGGTCATGCCGGGCTCCGCTGGGATCATCTTAGAGATGCGGTCAACGAAGCCATAGGGGTGACCCAATACACGGCCCACGTCACGCACCACGGCCTTAGCCGCCATGGTACCGAAGGTGATGATCTGCGACACGGCGTCGCGGCCATAGAGCTCGGCAACGTGATCGATCACCTCGTCGCGTCTGTCCATGCAGAAGTCGACGTCGAAGTCGGGCATCGAAACACGTTCTGGGTTAAGGAAACGTTCGAACAGCAGGTCGAATTCCAGCGGGTCGAGGTCGGTGATCTTAAGCGCATAGGCCACCAGAGAACCCGCCCCCGAACCACGGCCGGGGCCGATAGGGATACCGTTGTCTTTACCCCATTGGATGAACTCCATCACGATGAGGAAGTAGCCGGGGAATCCCATGTTGTTAATTACCGTCAGCTCGACATCGAGACGCTCGTCATACTCACTGCGGCGCTCGGCGCGCTGTGCCTCATCGGGAAAGAGGAACTCGAGACGCTCCTCTAGGCCCTTCTTGGAGACCTCGACCAGAAAATCTTCGATGGAGAGATCGCCGGTGGGGAAGTTCGGCAGGAAGTATTCACCGAGTCTCACTGTGACGTTACAGCGCTTGGCGATCTCCACGCTGTTTTGTAGCGCCTCGGGGATATCGTCAAATAGCTTACACATCTCATCCTGGCTGCGGAAATATTGCTGCTCGCTGTAGCGGCGCGGCCGCCTTGGGTCCGCCAGGGTGAAACCATCCGAGATGGCCACGCGGATCTCATGGGCTTCGAACTGCTCAGGCTGTATGAACACCACCTGATTGGTGGCGACCACGGGCAGGTCTTTCTCGCCCGCCAGCTCAACTGCCATATGCAGATAACGCTCCTCGTCGGGGCGCCCGGTGCGGATAAGCTCGAGATAATAACGGTCGGGGAAGTGGGTCTGATAGAAGGCGACCAGAGAGTCCACCTGGCCCTGGTTACCCTTGAGCAGCGCCTTACCGACGTCGCCATCTTTGGCGCCGGAGAGCAGGATCAGCCCTTCGCTGTAGCGCTCCAGCCAGGCCTGGTCGATCACCGCCCTGTCTTTCACATGGCCACGCAGATAGGCATCACTGATCAGCAGGGTGAGGTTCTTATACCCCTCGTTATTCATCGCCAGCACGGTCAGGGAGCAGAACTCATCCTCGAATCCTGGCACCAGCATGAAGAAGTCACAACCTACGATGGGCTTGATCCCAGCGCCGTGACAGCCGCCATAAAACTTCACCAGGCCGCAGAGGTTAGTGTTGTCGGTCAGGGCCAGGGCGGCCATCTGATCTTCACTGGCCTTGGCGAGAATGGGCTTGACCTTGGCGAGGCCATCAGACATGGAAAAATCACTGTGTACGCGCAGGTGCACGAAACGAGGTTCTGACATAAGAAGATTCTGATTTAGTTAGCAAATTTTCTAATATTTATGCGGCGAACTATTCCCGTGAAAGAGTCGCCTTGAAAGAGTCGCCTTGAAAAGTCACCTTTAAAGAGCAACCTTGAAAGAGTACCAGAGTCACACACAGGGCACCAGTCGCAGGCGCCCGGAGCAGGCGGTTTAACAGGCGTCCAGACGCTCTTTGACCGGCCTGAAACTCTTGCGGTGCTCGGCCAGTACGCCATGTGCCTCGAGCGCCTCGAAATGCGCCTTGGTGGGGTAGCCCTTGTGCTTGGCGAAGCCATACTCGGGATAGCGCTCATCCAGGGCTTCCATCTCTCTGTCGCGCACCACCTTGGCAACGATAGAGGCGGCGCTGATGGCCGGGATCAGGCCATCGCCCTTGATCACCGCATGCCCCTGCAGGGTCTCATCGACGAAGGCAGGCACCCGATTGCCGTCAATTAATACTCTGTCAGGTCGGGCACGTAGTCCGGCGACGGCGCGCTGCATCGCCAACATGGTCGCGTGCAGTATGTTGAGCTCATCGATCTCCAGCGGTGAACAGCGTCCGACGCTGACATCCAGCGCCTTGGCGAGGATCTCCTCATAGAGGGCGTCGCGCTTCTTCTCCGACAGCTTCTTGGAGTCATTTAACCCCTCGATAGGATTGTTCGGGTCCAGCACCACGGCGGCGGTCACCACATCACCCACCAAGGGGCCGCGGCCCACCTCATCGACGCCTGCGTAGAAGCCGCTGCAGAGTGCCTCGACCTGTTCGGCGGTAATTTGTTTATAAATAGCCACTATTTTGTCTCCACTAGCTCAATAACCGCCTGGGCCGCGCGCGCGCTGGCATCGCACCTTAGCTGTTGATGCAGCGCCATAAAGGTCTCCATCAGCGGCTTATGATCGCCATCGAGCTGATTGGAAACGGCATCGACTATCTTATCCGGTGTACAGTCGGCCTGGATCAGCTCAGGGATGATCTCCCTGCCCGCCAGCAAGTTAGGCAAGGAGTAATGAGATATCTGCATCATACCCTTGGCGATACGGTAGGTGATCGGCGATACCCTGTAGGCCACCACCATGGGACGTTTCACCAGCATGGCCTCCAGGGTCGCCGTGCCGGACGCCAGCAAGATAGCATCGGCCGCGGCCATCACGGTGCGAGACTGTCCCTCGACCAGATGTATGTCGAGATCCGGCGCATGGGTCTTGAGAGCCAGCTCAAACTGGGCCCGGCGCTTGGCATTCACCAGCGGGGTGACAAACTTAAGGTCCGGATAGCGCTGGCGCAATTTCATCGCCGCCTGGACGAAAGGCTCGGCCAGCTGTTTGAGCTCGCCGCCCCGTGAGCCGGGTAAGATGGCGAGGTATTCGGCGTGGGGATCTAACCCCAGTGTCTCGCGGGCGCTGAGCTTATCACTCTCTAGCGGAATATCGTCCGCGAGTGTGTGGCCGACGAAGGTACAAGGCACATCGTGCTTGTCGTAGAAGGCCTTCTCGAAGGGCAGTAGCGACAGCACCATGTTGGTCGCCTTGGCGATCTTGAAGATCCGCTTAGGGCGCCAGGCCCACACAGAAGGGCTGACATAGTGAACCGTCTTAATCCCCTGCGCCTTAAGCTTCAGTTCCAGACCTATGTTGAAATCGGGAGCATCGATACCGATGAAGCAATCTGGCTTTAGGGCGGTCAGCTCGTCGATCAGTGTTTTACGCACCTTAAGCAGGCGCGGCAGGCGCGACAGCACCTCGACCAGGCCCATCACGGCCAGCTCTTCGAAAGAGAACAGGGACTCAAACCCCAGGGCATCCATCTGCGGGCCGCCGATACCGACGAAGCGGGCATCCGGGTATTGCTGTTTCAAGGCCTTGATCAGGCCGGCGCCGAGAATATCACCGGACAACTCACCCGCCACCATGGCGAATACTTTTTGATTGCTCTGATTCATCTTCTGTTACTTGCTTACTGAAAATAAAAAAGCCCGTGAACACGAGCTTTTCTTCGATAGCTAAACCAATTAGCTAAACCGATTAACGAATAATGCCTCGGCTCGAGTTGACCACAAAGTCCATCAGCAGCTTAACCTGCTCGTCCTCGGCATCCTCACCCAAGGCGACAACCGCTTCTTCTATGGTCAAGCCCTTGCGATACAAGGTCTTATAGGCACGGCGCACCGCCAGTTGACTCTCCTTGGAGAAGCCGCGGCGTTTCATGCCTTCGCTGTTCAGTCCCCTTGGAATAGCAGGCTGACCCGACGCCATCACAAATGGCGGCACATCTTGCAAAATCAGCGAATAACCAGCGGTAAAGGCATGGGCACCGATATGCACAAACTGATGCACACCCGTCATGCCGCCTAGGATCGCCCAGTCGCCCACATGGACGTGGCCGGCGATAGAGGCATTGTTAGCCATGATCACATTGTTACCCACCACACAGTCGTGGGCGATATGCACGTAGGCCATAAACAGGTTGTTAGAACCGATACGGGTCTCACTGTTATCCTGCACCGTGCCGCGATGTATGGTGACAGATTCGCGGATCACATTGTTATCGCCGATGATCAGTCGGGTTGGCTCGCCAGCATACTTCTTATCCTGGCAGTCTTCCCCTACTGAGGCGAATTGAAAAATACGGTTACCCTTACCGATAACCGTAGGGCCCTTGACCACCACGTGAGAGCTCAGATGACAGTCGTCGCCGATCTCGACATCTGGGCCGATATAGGTCCATGGGCCTATGGTAACATTGTTACCGATTTTGGCATCTGGGTGTACAAATGCTAACTTATCAATCACTTGGCAATCTCTCTGCGGGCACACATGATCTCTGCCGAACAAACTAGTTCGCCATCGACCTTAGCTTCACCTGTGAAGACGCCAATCCCGCGGCGTTCTTTAATCATCTTAACTTCGAAATGAAGTTGGTCGCCTGGCTCGACCACACGCTTGAAGCGAGCGTTATCGATACCGGCAAAATAGTATAAGGCATCGTTAGATGGCTCATCGCTCATGGTTTTAAACGCTAACAGACCGGTCGCCTGGGCCATCGCCTCTAGGATCAATACACCTGGCATCACAGGAGCTACAGGGAAATGGCCCTGGAAGAATGGCTCGTTGATGGTGACATTCTTGATCGCATGCAGTGTTTCACCTGGCGTAAAGTCGAGGACTCTATCGATCAATAAAAACGGATACCTGTGAGGTAGGAACTTTAGGATCTCTTTGATATCCATCGTATTTAATTGATTTGACACTCAATAACTTCCTTAGCTGCCCTCGGGCAGTTAATCATCTGATTTAACGTTTTTTTCAAGCTGTTTGACGCGTTGGAACAGTTCATCAAGTTGTCTGAATCTGACGGTATTACGTCGCCACAACTTGTTTTCCATCGCAACGGTAGCAGAAGAGTATACACCAGGCTCACGAATAACACTCGTCACATTGGTGCCACCCGAGATATGGGTACCGTCGGCAATCGACAGATGCCCTGCCACGGCGCTGCTGCCGCCTATGATACAGTATTTACCTATGGTACAGCTGCCGGCAAAGGTAGAACTACCGGCCAGCGCAGTGTTTTCACCCACCACCACATTGTGTGCAAGCTGCACCTGGTTGTCGATAATAACGCCATCGTGGATCTCTGTGTGATCCAGGGCGCCGCGGTCGATACTGGTGCAGGCACCTATCTCGACACGGTTACCGATACGCACCCCACCAGTTTGTGGGATCTTGATCCATTGACCACGCTCATTGGCATAACCAAAACCGTCAGAGCCGATCACTGTGCCCGAATGCACGATACAGTCCGTACCCAGCTGCACATCATGGTAAAGGGTCACGTTGGCCCACAAGATAGAGTTTGAGCCGACGATAACATCCTGGCCAAGTACACAGCCGGGACCTACCTGAACATTCTCGCCTAAGATAACCTTGGCGCCGATCACCGCATTGGCCCCTATGGCGACGCCTTCACCCAGCTGGGCGCTAGGGTCGATAACCGCACTTGGGTGAATAGCCTCGGCGGCCTTAGGCGTGGTGTCGAGCAGCTGAGCGACTCTTGCAAACCCCACATAGGGGTCAACCAACACTATGGCATTGCCGCTATAATGCTCGGCCATCTTGGGTGAGAGCAACACGGCAGAGGCTGCCGTGCCTTCTAACTGACTCTGGTATTTGGGATTCGCCAGAAAGGAGATCTCCCCCGTCTGTGCCTTCTCCAGCGTAGCGACACGGTGAATAGTCACCGTCTCATCCCCCTTGACCTCGGCATTCAGATGGGCGGCGATCTCACTTAGGGTATAACTTGTCATCAATGCTTAGCCTTTGCTCAGAGCTTCAACCACTTTGCTGCTGATGTCTGATGTCGGCTTCACGTAGATCACGGCGCCGCGCTGTAGCACTACGTCATACTTCTCTTTCTCGGCGATAGCGCTGATGGCTTTTTGAACCTTAACCAATAGCTTGTTTTGCTCTTCACCGTTACGACGACGCATATCTTCATCCAGCGCCTTGCCCTTCAGCTGTAGCTCAGCCTTGAGAGATTCCATCTTGCGCAGCATCTCAGTCTTTTGCGTTTCGCTCATCAGGGCCGCGTCGCGTTGCTGCTTCTCTAGCATGCCGCGAAGCTCTTCCTGCATCTTCTGTACGCCAGCCACACGATCGCCGAATTCGGTTTTCAGTGTTTTGCTGACTTCTTCGCGCTGTGGTAGCTGCTCAAATACCGCCTGCATATCGACAACGGCGATCTTTTCAGCTTGTGCCGCGATTGGTGCGCCTAACAGAACCAACACCATCATTGCGCGATTAAACATCTTATTCAAAATAAACTCCTTATAATCAGCAAAACTTGCCGATGACTTTTTATTTAAATTAGTTCTACTTTAGAAAGTTTTACCAATGTTGAACGAGAAGATCTCTGTGTCATCATCTTCATATTTTTTGATTGGCCATGCAAGACTAAATACCATAGGTCCCATTGGCGACAACCATTGAACGCTCATCCCCGCCGAGGCGCGGATACGTCCTGGGTCTGAAAAGTCCGACAGCTTGTCGAACTGCTCAACCGGCAGGAAGCGATATGAGTCGTAATCGAACTCGGTATCCCAGACGTTACCGGCATCGACGAAGAAGCTGGTACGAACCGAGTTAGTGTAGGCCTCATCCAGGAATGGGGTTGGCACTATCATCTCGACACTCGCCGTAGCGATGGCGTTACCACCGATTGAGCGACCTTCGCTCACAGTGACACGGTTAGGATCCCCTGGCAAGGTACAAGTATCCCCTCCAGGAGTTGGCGAGCAAGGCTCACTACCACGATACAGGTAGAATGAACGTGGACCCACTGAGTTAGACTTGAAGCCACGCAGCGAGCTGCTACCACCCGAGTAGTAGTTCTCCCAGAACGGTAGGATCTGGTCATTGTCGTTGAACTGACCATAACCGTTACCATAACCCAGACGCGCCTTAGTCAGGAGCACGAAGCTGTGGCTGCGATTGATTGGCCAGTAGAAGCTGGTATCGAAATCTGTCTTAAAATACTGCAGATCCGAACCCGGTACCGTCATCTTGCCGCTCAGGCGCTGTGACGAACCGTCGGTTGGGAAGGTGCCGCGGTTAAGCGTGCTGCGGTACCAGCCGAGGGTCAGCTCAAAGTTATCGAACGACAGGTCGGCGTTAGGATCGTTGGCATCACGATAGATGTTGTAGAAACGCAGGGCCTGCTCGTAGGCCGAGATCTCCGAGATACTGTTGTGACGATAACCGATACCACCGTTGATACGGTTGTATTCGTTGATCGGGAAGCCGGAGTTGACCGCAATACCGTAAGAGCTGTTCTTATAGCGTTCGAGGTTCGCTTCCTGAGCGTCAAACTCGTTCCAGTAGATGCTACCACCCAGGCTCACGCCATCTTTGGTGAAGTAAGGATCTGTATAGTTGATGTTGACGTTCTTAGAATACTTGTTGGTATTAAGGTTGATACCCGCCTGGTTACCTGTACCCAAGAAGTTACTCTGCTGCACACCAAACTGTAAGCTCAGGCCCGACTCGGTACCATAACCCACACCCGCATTGAACGAGCCTGATGGCTGCTCCTTCACGGTGAAGTCGACGTCAACCAGGTCGTCTGTGCCCGGCACCTGAACCGTCTGGGTGTCGACGGTTTCGAAGTAACCCAGGCGATTCAGACGCGCTTTCGATTGCTCAACCTGGGCCGAGTTCAGCCAGGCACCTTCCATCTGACGCAGCTCGCGGCGCATCACCTCATCTTTGGTGACCTGGTTACCGGTAAAGTTAATGCTACGTACATAGACGCGCTTACCCGGCTTGATGTTGACGTTGAGGGCGACCTCTTTGGTCTCATCATCGATCTCAGGATAGGTCTTCACCTCAGGGTAGGCATAGCCGAAACGGCCCAGATACTTGCCATACATCTCTTCGGTAAAGGTCACGTCTGCACCGTTATAGGTATCGCCTACCTTGATCGGTAGAATCGCCTGCATCACCTCTTCGCGACCCATGAGATCGCCAGTCAGGTTAACTTCTTTAACCTTGTACTGCTCACCCTCATCGACGTTGATGGTAATGTAGAGACCCTTACGGTCAGGCGTCATCGCCACCTGAGTCGAGGTCACCTCGAAACGGATATAACCGCGGTTGTGGTAGAAGGTCTTGATGGTTTCAAGGTCGGCCTGCAGCTTCTGCTTCTGATAGCGACGCTCGCCGAAGAGATCCCACCAGGCCACATAGTCTTTCAGCTCCAACATGCCGATCAGTTCGGCGTCGCTAAAGACAGTGTTGCCCACCACATTGATCTGACGAATCTCTGCCGCCAAACCTTCGGTAAACTTAAACTTCAACTCGACACGGTTACGCGGCAGGTTGATCACCTGAGCCTGAACCTTGGCGCCATATTTACCCACGCCATAGTAGAAGTCTTGCAGGCTCTTCTCGATGCCGCTGAGCATGGTGCGATCCAGCGACTCACCGGCCTTGACGCCACTGCCGTCGAGACTCTCTTGCAGCTGCTCGTCTTTAATGTCCTTGTTGCCTTCGAAGGTCACTGCGCTGATGGTAGGCCTTTCTTTGACCGTCACCACCAAGACGCTGCCATCGCGGCTCACCTCGATATGCTCGAAGTTGGTCGAGGAATACAGGCTCTTGATCGCCTGCTGCAGACGCAACTCGTCGACCGTGTCTCCCACCTTGATAGGAATATTCAACAGCGCCGCACCCAGTGCAACACGCTGCAGTCCCTTAACCTGGATGTCGGTCACTTCAAAAGGCTGGAATGTATCGGCCCAACCCTTCCCTGATAAAGACGCACCGACTAATAACATCGAGGCAAAAATTTTATTCAATCTCATAGAGCACTTCTAATTATGTGTGTGTCCTTGCTCAGAGTCGGGAAAAATCATTGAAAAGGGCGATACTCATCAATATTAGCAGCAAGGCTGCCCCAAATCTGAATCCAATTTCCTGCACCTTTTCCGGTACAGGCCTGCCTGTGATCACTTCGATGAAGTAATATAACAGATGCCCGCCATCAAGCACGGGTAAAGGCAATAAATTAATAATGCCTAAATTCACGCTGATTAATGCCAGGAATCCCAAAAAGTAAACTAAGCCGTAGTTGGCGCTGTTTCCCGCGCCCTGAGCGATAGAGATTGGGCCGCTCAGGTTCTTCACCGACACGTCACCGGTAAAGAGTTTGCCGATCATCTTAATGCTGACCGATACAAGTTGCCATGTTTTATCGGCGGCGACCATGAGAGACTCGCCGACACCGTATTCCAGCTGCAGGCGCATCTCATCGGGCCAAGGCGCCTGGGTCGGTGCCACGCCAATCACGCCCTCGACCTTACCGCCGTCAATAGTGCGCGCCTTAGGAGTAACATTAAACTTAAGCTGCTCACCGTCGCGTCTGATGGTCACGCTGATAGGCTTGTCGGCCGATGCCTTGATCTTGGCAACAAACTGATCCCAATCGCCATAAGATTTGTTATCGACGGCGACTAAGGTGTCACCTAGGCGCAAACCCGCCGCATAGGCGGCGCCATCTTCATCAACAAAACCGAGCTTAGGGGTGATGGCAGGCCTGAAGACATTGAGGCCCAAAGAAATAATGGGCGACTCAGTCTCAGGATTAAACTTCCATTTGCGGGTATCTAGCTTATAGGTGCGCTCCTCGCCCATCACGCCCGACAAGGGGGCCAGGGTGACGTCGATGGCATCATCGCCTATGTGACCGACCAAGGCATAGGTCACCTCTTCCCAGTTGCGTACGCTGCGATCGCCAACGGCAATCACCTGCATAGGCTTCTTGACCTGAATCACAGCCGCCGGCGAGCCGGACTGTGTCGATTCGATCACAGGTTTAATCGAGGGCACACCTATAAGGTACATGATGTAGAGGGCAAAGATGGCGAACACGAAGTTGGCCATGGGGCCGGCACCGACGATGGCGATGCGCTGCCAGACAGATTTACGGTTAAAGGCCTGAGGCTTTAGCTCGTCGGCAACGGTATCGACCCGCTCGTCGAGCATCTTCACGTAGCCGCCGAGGGGGATCATGGCCACCACGTACTCGGTACCATCGGCGCCGATCTTGCGCCAGATGGCCTTACCGAAACCGATAGAGAAACGCTCAACTTTCACGCCACAGCGTCTAGCCACCCAGAAGTGACCATATTCATGGGCCGTGATGAGAATTCCAAGGGCGATAATGAATGAGCCCAAGTTCCACAAAAAGTCTAGCATTCCTCTCCTTATCTCTGCTTATCTTTGCTTACGTAAGCCACGAAAGCCTTAAAACGAGCTAGCGCGAGCCTTACAGCTTGGCGACCCGCTCCTGCGCTGCACGCCGTGCCAGGCCGTCCAGCGCCAAAATATCTTCTATGGTGTCTAAGCTACGCTGCTCAACATGACTCAGGCAATACTCGTTTACCCGTGCGATATCGGTAAAACGTATCGATCCTGCCAGGAAGGCCTCGACCGACACTTCGTTGGCCGCGTTCAATACTGTAGTGGCTTCCTGTCCCTGCTCGCAGGCATCTATGGCCAACTTCAGACAGGGGAAGCGATTAAAGTCGGGTTCAAGAAAGCTTAACTGTCCGACTTTAAAAAAATCTAAAGGTTCAACGCCCGCCGAAATTCTTTGCGGATAGGCCATGCAGTGAGCGATAGGGGTGCGCATGTCTGGATTGCCCATCTGGGCCAACACGCTACCATCCTTATACTGCACCATAGAGTGGATCACGCTCTGGGGATGCACTACCACCTTAAGTTGCTCTTTGGTGGCATTAAACAGCCAACGGGCCTCGATATACTCGAGCCCCTTGTTCATCATGCTGGCAGAATCGACCGAGATCTTGCGGCCCATCGACCAGTTAGGATGTTTGCAGGCCTGATCCGGCGTCTTCTGACTCAGACTATCGAGATCTGAGGTGAGAAAAGGTCCGCCCGATCCAGTCAACAGAATATGAGAGATACCGGCACCGGCCAGATCGCAGGCGCCAATGGCTTGCTGGGCAGGCTCTGGCAAACACTGGAAGATGGCGTTGTGCTCACTGTCTACTGGCAACACCTTGGCGTTTGAGCCCTGCATCGCATCGATAAACAGACGACCCGACATCACGAGCGACTCTTTATTGGCCAGTAGCACCCGCTTACCCGCCTTAACCGCCGCCAGTGTGGCAGGTAGACCCGCCGCGCCGACGATGGCCGCCATGACGCAATCCACCTCGGGCAGCGCGACGATAGCCGCCAACTCATCTTCGCCCGAAGAGACGGCAATCGCCATGTGCGCCGGCAAACGACGCTGCAACTCGGCCGCCGCTAGGGGGTCGACCATATGGGCTATCGATGGATTGTACTTGATACACAAGTCGAGCATCTTATCGACACTCTTATGGGCGACCAGGGCAAAGGCCTTGTAGGACTCAGGATTCTGCTCGATAACGCTCAGGGTACTGGCGCCGATAGAACCTGTGGCGCCTAGAATCACCATTTTCTGCATGGTTACATCCAAAATGCGATATAAATTAGGGTAAAGATGGGCAGCGCCGCCGTCAGGCTGTCGATGCGATCAAGCACCCCGCCATGACCCGGCAATATGGTGCCCGAATCTTTAATGTCGGCCACACGCTTAAACATACTTTCCGATAGATCCCCAAGGGCCG
Organism: Shewanella alkalitolerans; assembly: GCF_019457575.1. NCBI lineage: Bacteria > Pseudomonadati > Pseudomonadota > Gammaproteobacteria > Alteromonadales > Shewanellaceae > Shewanella > Shewanella alkalitolerans. The sequence continues at coordinate 3,083,715 of NZ_CP080422.1, forward strand.
AGACCAGGGCAACAAACAGGGTCACGCCGATCACGAGTCCCAGCTCCTGCTCTGGCGAGACCATCATCACGCCCGCCACGACCACCATGGTAGTCACCAGGCCACCGAGCAGCCCCTCGACGGTTTTTGCCGGACTCACGTTAGGCATCAGCTTGTGCTTGCCCAGGGCCTTACCGGCGAAATAGGCACCAGAATCAGTCGCCCACACGGTTAGCATCACCAGGAACACCAAGGCGCCGCCATAGTATGGCATGCTCGCAGTGCTCAGGGCCTTTAGCGCGATCAGGGCGGTAAAACAGGGCACTAAGGTCAGCTGACCAAACATGGATTTCAGCATGTGGCTCTTGCCCCAGAGGGCGGCACTTTTAGGGTAGCTGAGTACCAGGAATAACGAGATGACCCACCACATGGCGCCAATGAGTGTGATGGCGAGATAGACAGGATGTAGCTGCCCCTTAAACCAAACCTCTTCGGTGGGCACCAGGAGGTTTAACGCCACCAGCAAGATGCCTATGGTCAGGGTGAAACTCCACTGGGTCACATTACAGCGCTTGTCTATGATGCGTCCCCACTCTTTGGCGGCGATCAGGAACACAGCCACCAAAGCCCATGAAAAATACTCCACAGGGAAAAAGAAAATGGCTCCCATCACCAATGGGATCAACCATACTGCTGTTATTATTCTATGTTTTAGCAAAACTTTCCCTCTTAAATTTATTACTCAGCCTGCAAAGTCTCAATTTGAGAACCCGTCAATCCAAAACGGCGCTGCCGGGTAGCAAATACGGCTACCGCATCTTTAAAGGCCTGTTCATCAAAATCTGGCCACAACACATCAGTAAACACTAACTCTGCGTAAGCCGCTTGCCATAACACAAAGTTACTAATGCGAAAATCGCCACCGGTGCGAATCATTAAATCAACTTCCGGTTGATTTTGCATGCTTAAATGCTGACTTAACGCCTCCTCGGTGAACTGACTGCTGGTCATTTCGCCAGATTCCACCTTTTTGGCTAAGGTTTGCGCCGCCTGCACTATGTCCCAGCGACCGCCGTAGTTGGCTGCCACATTGAGGATTAAACCATCGTTGTTAGCCGTCTTCTCCATCGCCGCGGCAATCTGCTTTTGTAAGCGGGCAGAAAAACGACTGATGTCCCCTATGATGTTGAGTCTTACCCCGTTTTTATCCAGCAGTTTTATTTCTCGTTGTAAAACGGTGAAAAACAGCTCCATCAGGAGGCTGACTTCTTTCTCGGGTCTGCGCCAGTTTTCACTGGAAAACGCAAACAGGGTTAACGAACCTATCCCCATCTCACGCGCCATACTTACCGCGCGACGAACAGTCTTTACACCGGCCTTGTGGCCCACAACACGGGGCTTACCCTGTGCCTGTGCCCAGCGTCCGTTGCCATCCATGATGATCGCCACGTGCTTGGGAATAGACTGTTTTACCAGCTCTGCGAGTGCTTCATTAGATAACTCAGAGCCAGATTGAGATTCGATTGACATCTATTACAACCCTTAAAAATAGCAAACGCCGTGTAGTATACCCCTACACGGCGTGCGAACTCTAGTAACGAAACAGGGAGATTAGACTTCCATCAACTCTGCTTCTTTTGCCGTCAAGATCTCATCGATCTGCTTGATGTGAGCGTCAGTAAACTTCTGAATCTCATCTTCAGTGCGGCGAACATCGTCCTCGGTACACTCTTTCTCTTTCTCTAGCGCTTTCACGTCAGAGTTAGCGTCGCGACGTACGTTACGTACGGCGATACGACCGTTTTCAGCCTCGGCGCGAACAACCTTGATCAGGTCCTTACGACGCTCTTCGGTCAATGCTGGTAGTGGAATACGGATAGTCGTACCGGCAGACATAGGGTTTAGGCCCAGATCTGAACTCATGATCGCCTTCTCAACCGCTGCAATCATAGTGGTATCAAAGACAGTGATTGCCAGAGTACGAGAATCTTCAATAGATACGTTACCTACCTGCTTAAGCGGAGTTGGCGTACCATAGTAAGGCACCTTAATCGAATCAAGCAGACTTGGGTGAGCACGACCAGTACGTACTTTAGCCATTTGATTCTTAGTCGCTTCAACACACTTCGCCATACGGCTCTTTGCATCTTCTTTGATTTCGTTAATCACGTTAAATATCCTTAAATTCGTTCGTATCGGGTTATTTATTCGGCAGTCTTACGGCTACTTCTAATAAGCGTACCTTCATGGTCGCCCATGATAACACGTCGTAGCGCACCAGGCTTGTTCATATTAAACACTAAGATAGGCATATCGTGATCTCTTGCAAGGGTAAATGCCGCAAGATCCATCACTTTCAATTCTTTTTCCAGGACTTCGCCATAACCCATCTCGTCATATTTTACCGCTTCTGGGTTCTTGACTGGGTCATCAGAGTAAACACCATCTACCTTAGTGCCCTTGAGTACCACTTCGGCTTCGATCTCGATACCGCGCAGGCAGGCGGCAGAGTCTGTGGTACAGAAAGGATTACCCGTACCGGCGGCGAAGATCACCACGCGGCCAGATTTAAGCAGGCTAATCGCTTCGGCCCAGTTGTAGTCGTCACAGACGCCTTTCAAGGGGATGGCCGACATCAGGCGGGCATTCACATAGGCTCTGTGCAGCGCATCGCGCATCGCCAGGCCATTCATTACGGTTGCCAACATGCCCATATGGTCGCCCACCACACGGTTCATACCGGCTTGTGCCAGGCCTTCACCACGGAATAGGTTACCGCCACCAATCACAACACCTACCTGAATACCAAGCTCAACCAGCTCTTTAATCTCTTGTGCCATGCGATCTAGCACCTTGGGATCGATGCCAAAGCCCTCTTCGCCCATCAGGGCCTCGCCACTCAGTTTGAGAAGAATACGTCGAAAAGCAGGTTTTGGATTTGTGCTCATAGTTGTTTGTCCTGATAAATGCCGATGGGTAACGTGCCAATTATATAGAAAAAAAAGCGCTGTGCAGCAATCTAATTGGCATAATAAAACCGCAGCGAATGCTGCGGTTTTTAGGGTATCTTACAACTGGCGATTACGCCTTAGAAGCGGCGATTTGCGCTGCTACTTCAGCGGCAAAATCTTCTTCTTTCTTCTCGATACCTTCACCAACTTCTAGACGAATGAAGTTAGTTACTGTAGCGCCTTTCTCTTTAAGGATTTCGCCAACAGTCTTCTTAGGCTCCATGATGAAAGCTTGACCAGTCAGAGAAACCTCACCGGTGAACTTCTTCATACGGCCAGCAACCATCTTCTCAGCGATCTCTTGAGGCTTGCCTTCGTTCATCGCGATTTCGATCTGAACGGCTTTCTCTTTCTCAACAACTTCAGCTGGTACGTCTGATGGGTTAACGTATTCTGGCTTAGAAGCAGCAACGTGCATAGCAACGTGCTTCAGAGTCTCTTCGTCAGCTTCACCAGTTACAACAACACCGATACGGTCGCCGTGACGGTAAGAAGCTTGGCTAGCACCATCGATATACTCAACGCGACGAACGTTGATGTTTTCACCGATTTTAGCAACTAGCGCAACACGAGTTTCTTCGAACTGAGCTTGTAGGTCGGCAATAGATACTTTGCCAGCTGCAGCAACATCCAGAACTTCGTTAGCGAAAGCCAGGAAGTTAGAGTCTTTAGCAACGAAGTCAGTTTGACAGTTAACTTCTAGAAGTACTGAGAAACCTTCGCCTTGCTTGATCAGGATAGTACCTTCAGCAGCGATGTTACCTGCTTTCTTAGCAGCCTTTGCAGCACCGCTCTTACGCATGTTTTCAATCGCTAGCTCAATGTCACCATTGGTTTCAGTTAGCGCTTTTTTACAATCCATCATGCCAGCGCCAGTACGCTCGCGTAGTTCTTTAACTTGGGCAGCAGTAATTGCCATTGTTAAATCCTCTATAGGTAACTCTACAAATCAAATGTGAAAAAACAGGGGCCTTAGGGCCCCTGTTCACCAATTATCTATCTTGGTTAATAAGGGCGATGAAATTCATCCCGCCTTTATTATTCAGCTTCTACGAAACCGTCTTGCTCAGCTTGTACCGCTAGGTCTTGACCACGACCTGCTTTAGCAGCCGCTGCTACTGACTCAGCATACAGACGAATTGCACGCATAGCGTCATCGTTACCAGGAACGATGTAGTTGATGCCGTCTGGAGAAGAGTTAGTATCAACAACAGCAACAACTGGGATACCTAGGTTGTTAGCTTCTTTAATAGCGATATGCTCATGGTCAGCACCGATAACGAAGATAACGTCAGGTAGGCCGCCCATGTTCTTGATACCACCAAGAGACTTTTCTAGCTTCTCAAGCTCACGAGTACGCATTAGCGCTTCTTTCTTGGTCAGCTTGTCGAAAGTACCGTCTACAGACTGGCTTTCAAGATCTTTTAGACGCTTGATTGATTGACGAACTGTTTTCCAGTTAGTCAGCATGCCGCCCAACCAACGGTTGTCAACGTAGTATTGATCACAAGAAATAGCAGCTTCTTTGATCGCTTCGCTTGCAGCGCGCTTAGTACCAACGAAAAGTACTTTACCTTTCTTAGATGCTACGTTGCTGATGAACGCTAGTGCTTCATTGAACATAGGCACAGTGTGCTCTAGGTTAATGATGTGTACACCGTTACGAGCGCCGAAGATGAAAGGCTTCATCTTAGGGTTCCAGTAACGAGTTTGGTGACCGAAGTGAACACCGGCCTGAAGCATGTCGCGCATTGAAACTGTAGTCATTTTTTTACCTTAAAAAATTGGGGGTTAGACCTCCACGCATCCCATATCTCCGACCTAAATAGGCACCCCGAAGAACGTGTCGATACGTGTGTGATTTAGTATTTAGTCATAGCCATGTATAATGGCCGCCACATTCGCTCCAAGATGGGGTCATAATGAACCTCATCGGCAAGAGTCAAACATAACGGCGCGCTTTATACCATAATATCGGCGCCAACACAAATTTTTAGCGCCTTGAGGCGCCCCAAATTCGACTACCGACACAACAGAGAAAGCTTAATGAGTATAGTGATAAAAACAGCCGAAGAGATCGAAAAAATGCGCGCGGCAGGCAAGCTGGCCGCCGAGGTGTTAGAGATGATTGCCCCCCATGTAAAGGCAGGGGTAACCACAAACGAACTCAATGATATCTGTGCGAAATATACCGAAGAGCAAGGCGCGATTTCGGCCCCGCTGGATTACCATGGCTTTCCTAAATCTATCTGTACTTCTATCAACGAAGTGATCTGCCACGGCATCCCAAGCGATCGCGCCCTGAAAGATGGCGACATCATCAATATCGACATCACAGTGATCAAAGATGGCTACCATGGCGACACCTCTAAGATGTTCCTCATCGGTGATGTCAGCGCCAAAGACAAGCGCCTGTGCCGCGTGGCTCAGGAGAGCCTGTATGAGGCGATCAAGAAGGTGCGCCCAGGCATGAAACTGGGCGAAATCGGCACCATCATCGAGAAATATATCAAGAGCAAGAAAACCGGCCTGGAAAAATACAGTATCGTCACCGACTACTGTGGCCACGGCATCGGCGCCGGCTTCCACGAGGAGCCACAGGTGATGCACTACAAGAACAATGACAAGACGGTACTGCGTCCTGGCATGTGTTTCACCATTGAGCCGATGATCAACGCCGGTCGTCACACCAGCGTACTGGACAAGGACGACAACTGGACGGTGACCACCTCTGACGGTAAAAACTCGGCTCAGTGGGAACACACTTTGCTGATCACCCCAACGGGTGTAGAGGTGCTGACCCTGCGCGAAGAAGAAAACTTCCCCCGCATCATCAACCACTAATCGCACACGCAGCTAAATTGTGGTTTACTCCCATAGCAGGCCATCCGGCCTGCTATGCTCGCTCTGAGGTTAAGGACTGCAATGAACACTGCGCTAACGGCTAAGAACGCCCTAAAACAACAAAATCAAGAACTCCTAGAACGTTTCAGCGCCGGCGAATCTGTGACCGCCCTGGTCAGCCAACGCTGCCGTTTCGTCGATGAACTCCTTATTGCCCAGTGGCAAGCCCATCAACTCGATACCACGCCCGTGGCGCTAATCGCCGTCGGCGGCTATGGCCGGGGGGAACTGCATCCCCAATCCGATGTGGATCTGCTGTTTCTTATCCAAGGGTCGCTCGAATCCAGCGACGAAGCCAAACTCAGTCAGTTTATCGCTTTCCTCTGGGATGCGGGTCTCGAGGTGGGTCACAGCGTCAGAACAATTGATGAGACCATAGCTCAGGGCAAGGCCGACATCACCATCGCCACCAACCTGCTGGAAGCCAGATTGCTCTGCGGCCCCCAGGCGATGTTTAATACTCTGTATGACAAGGTGCGCGAAGGTGACTTCTGGCCCGCCAGCGACTTCTTTGTCGCCAAGCGCGATGAACAGGTGGCGCGCCATGCCAAGGCCAGCGCCTTCGATCTCGAGCCCAATCTCAAATCCTGCCCGGGCGGCCTGAGAGACATTCAGACCATCACCTGGGTGGCGATGCGCTACTTCGATGCCAGCTGCGCCGAGGAGCTGGTCGCCCATGGCTTTCTGGAGCAGGATGAACTCGAGGAGCTGCTGGAGTGCCAGGGCTATCTATGGCAGCTGCGCTTTGCCCTGCACCTGATCTCGGGGCGCGACGAGAACCGCCTGCTGTTCGACCTGCAGCGTCAGGTGGCGGAGCTGCTCGGCTACAAGGATGAGACCCAACTTGCGGTCGAGCAGATGATGAAGCGCTACTATCGCACCGTGCGCCGGGTGATGGAACTCAACCAGATGCTGCTGCAACTCTTCAAGCGCGCCACCCTGGGTCACACCAAGGAGCTGGAAATTCAGCCCATAGACGAGGATTACCAGCGACGAGGCAGTTTTATCGAATCCCTGCAGGCGGATCTGTTCCATGACCCGGTAGAGATCATGCGCCTCTTCCTGCACACGGCGCGCAACTCTAACATCAAGGGGATCTACGCCCCTACCCTGCGCAGCCTAAGGCGCGCCCGTCGCGCCCAGCAGACGCCGCTGATGGACAATGAGGATTGCCGCAGGGTGTTTTTGGAGATCTTGCGACACCCAAGGGGCATAGCCTCTCTCTCCCTGATGCACCGCCACGGAATACTGTCGGCCTACCTACCCGCCTGGCGCAACATCGAGGGGCAGATGCAGTTCGACCTCTTTCACGCCTACACGGTCGACGAACATACCCACAGACTGCTGCTCAACATCGACAGGTTCTCACAGACGGAGCAGAAGGATGAGTTCCCCTTAGGCTCCATACTGATCAATCAGCTGCCGAAGAAGGGGCTGCTGGTGCTTGCGGCCATCTTCCACGATATCGGCAAGGGACGCGGCGGCGATCACAGTAAACTCGGCGCCGTGGATGCCCAAGAGTTTTGCGATCTGCACGGCCTCAATAAGCATGATGGTCGCCTGGTGAGCTGGTTGGTGGAAAACCACCTGGTGATGTCGGTCACCGCCCAGCGCCGGGATATTTCGGATCCCGATGTGGTGGCCGAGTTTGCCGACAGGGTGCGCGACGCCGTGCACCTGAGTTACCTCTACTGCCTCACGGTCGCCGATATCTGCGCCACCAACGAGAAAACCTGGAACAACTGGAAGGGCTCTCTGCTACGGGATCTCTACTTCTCCACCCAGAGGGTGCTTGCCCGGGGCAAGGAGAAGCCGGTGGATATTCGCGCCCGCGTGCGCGAGCATCAGGGCAAGGCGAAGAAGGAGCTGCTACGCCGCGGGATCAAGGAGAAGAGCCTAGATACCCTGTGGCAACGGTTTAAGGCCGACTACTTCCTGCGTCATCAGCCCAATCAGGTGGCCTGGCACGCCGAGGCGATACTCAAACACAAGCAAGATGAGGCCCTGGTGCTGATCTCCAAGCACACCACCCGCGGTGGTACCGAGCTGTTTGTCTACAGTCAGGATAAGCCTAAGCTGTTTGCCACAGTGATGGCGGTGCTGGATAACAAGAACATCAATGTCCATGACGCCAGCATCATGACCTCAAAAGATGGCTACGCACTGGATTCTTTCGTCATTTTAGAGCAAGATGGCAGCCCGGTGTCGCAGATCTCCCGCATCCAGGGGATCAAGAAGGCACTGGTGAAAGCCTTAAGCAATGACACGGCGAAATTGCCGAAATTTAAGAAGCTGCCGCGTAAGATGAAACCTTTCAGGGTACCGACCCAGGTAAGCTTCCTGCCGGCGCGCAAACAAGGCACCAGTATGATGGAGCTGATCGCCCTGGACAGCCCAGGATTATTGGCCAAGGTGGGTGATATCTTCTATCGTTGTGAGATCACCCTGTTGGCGGCGAAGATCACCACCATAGGCGAGCGCGCCGAAGATTTCTTTATGTTGCAGACACAAGATGGGCAGCAACTGAACGAGACACAACAAGAGGCGCTCAGTGAAGCACTGGTCAAGGCGCTCGATACGCAAAACCAAGTTTAATCAACAGACAAATTTATGATAATTGGGAGACGTTAATGGAGGCTTTACGCCAACGTATAGAAGCAGCTTTTGAAGCTCGCGCAGAAATCACCCCTACCACGGTCGAGCCGAGTGTTCGCGCCGACGTTGAGAAAGCCATCGCCATGCTAGACACAGGTGAAGCGCGCGTCGCCGAGAAGATCGACGGCCAATGGCATGTACATCAGTGGCTAAAGAAAGCCGTATTACTCTCTTTCCGCATCTTCGACAACCAGGTGATCGACGGCGCGGAAACCAAATTCTTCGACAAAGTACCGATGAAATTTGCCGACTATGACGAGGCACGTTTCAAGCAGGAAGCGATCCGCGTGGTACCACCTGCCGCGGTGCGTAAAGGCTCTTTTATCGGCAAGAACACCGTACTCATGCCGTCTTACGTTAACCTCGGCGCCTATGTTGATGAAGGCACCATGGTTGATACCTGGGCGACCGTAGGTTCTTGCGCCCAGATTGGTAAGAACGTGCACCTCTCTGGCGGTGTCGGCATCGGCGGCGTGTTGGAGCCGCTACAGGCAGGCCCTACCATCATCGAAGACAACTGTTTCATCGGAGCGCGCTCAGAGATCGTCGAAGGCGTAGTGGTCGAAGAAGGCAGTGTTATCTCTATGGGGGTATACATAGGCCAGAGCACCCGCATCTATGACCGTGAAACCGGCGAGATCCACTATGGCCGCGTGCCAGCGGGTTCAGTTGTCGTATCAGGCACCCTGCCCTCTCAGTGTGGCAAATATAACTTATATGCCGCCATCATAGTGAAGAAGGTCGATGCCAAGACCCGCGGCAAGGTAGGTATTAACGAGTTGCTACGCATCGTCGATTAATCCCTGTCGCCCCCCAATCTTAAAAAGCCAGGTATTTACCTGGCTTTTTTACCTCTAAAGGGATATCCAGACATATTCTGTTACTCCCAGACATAGCCTGATCCACTCCTCACATACCGATACATTTAGCGACAAATAGCTAACAGCTTTTCACTAAATAAAGGGCTTTACTCATAGTCGATCCCAACAGAAATATGCTAGGAGCACAAAATGAGAAAGTTACTAACGATTGCCGCCATCGCATTAGCCCCACTGGCTTTTTCTTCACAAGCCGCCATGTCGCCTCATATGGAAAAAACCTTAGTGGCCGTATGTAAAGCCGGCGCAAGCAACAACTTAGTTCAGTTTAACGGTACAATGAAAGAGTATCGCATCAACAAGCAGCGCGTCTTCCCACGCCTTGTGTGCAATGATCAGAGCTTCCATCAGTTCGCCCTGAGCAACGGCGCCAATCGCACCGCCGCTAAGATTGAACGCTACACCTTAGGTACAGTGACCATTAAAGATATCGCCATGAACTATGGTGATGAAGATATTTTGGCCGTAAACTACTAAGTCAATGAAATCACCACGCAGAACCGCGTAAAAAAAGAGCCTATTTGGCTCTTTTTTATTAACTATATTATAGGTTTGCTCGCTACTACAGGCTAGAAGACCACTGTCTTGTTACCGTAGACGATCACCTCTTCCTGCAACACCAATTGCAACGCCTTACTCAGCACACTCTTCTCCACATCCCGGCCACACCTGGCCAGTTCCTCGGCGCTGTAACTGTGATCCACAGGGATCACATCTTGCTTGATAATCGGCCCTTCATCCAGGCAGTTATTTACAAAGTGGGCTGTGGCACCAATGATCTTCACCCCACGCTCCCACGCCTGACGATAGGGCGAGGCGCCGATGAAGGCTGGCAAAAATGAGTGATGAATATTGATGATGCGGTTGGGATATTGCTCGACAAACTCTGGGGTCAACACCCGCATAAACTTCGCCAGCACCAGGTAGTCTGGGTCATGTTGCGCAACTACAGCTAACATCTCCTGCTCATGCTCATGGCGCGTCTTACCCTCGTGAGAGACACAATAGAAAGGCACCTCAAACTTATCGGCCAGCGGCTTGAGCGTGTCGTAATTACCGACGATAGCGGCGATCTCCACATCCAGGCCACCATAATAGGCCTTCATCAGGATATCCCCGAGGCAATGAGCTTCCTTGGTCACCATCACCACCACGCGCTTCTTACCCTTAACTACCAGCTTACGATGACGTTGCTCAGGCAGTACCTCATCGATATCGGCCAGGAACTTTGCCTCGTCGAATACCCCCTCCAATTCGGTGCGCATGAAGAATCGCCCCTGAGCATTGTCGACAAATTCACTGTTCTTAACGATATTGAGCCCGTGGGCATAACAGACACCCGTGATCTTAGTGATCAGTCCTGGTGCGTCGGCACAATCTGTGATTAAAACTCTCTGTTGCATCTTCTCTACCTCTAAATGTCTAACCTTTCATTTTCACGATTTGTGCCTATCTAGATAGCGCTGCAATAAGCGCCTGATACTCTCCGCTTTCGTGCCATAAACCAACTGAACCCCGTTGCCGACCAATACCACGCCCTTGGCGCCCAGCTTGTTGAGCTGGGCCTTATCCACCAGCTCGGCATGTTTCACACTGATACGCAGTCGTGTCAGGCAGGCGGTTAACTCGTTGATATTATCCTGTCCGCCCAAGGCGGTGATCATGGAGATCAGCCCGGCCCGCTGGCCGCTGCCTGCCTCCATGCGCCCAGGAGTCTTGAGGTTAAATGCCAAGATGGCGCCGCGAAACACCAGATAATAGATAACCGCCGTGATAGGACCGAGGATCAAAAACCATTCTACATTTCTGGACTGTCCCAGCAATAGACTGAAATCGACTAAGCCATGGGAAAATACCACGCTATGGTGGATATCCAGCGAAATCGTCACCGCATAGGCGATCCCCGTCATCAGGGCATGCAGAATAAACAGCAACGGGGCGACAAACATGAAGGCAAATTCGATAGGCTCGGTGACCCCGGTCAGCCAACAGGCGGTGGCCGCCGACAGCATGATCCCAGCGACCCTGTTACGCTCATGTTTATCGGCGCAGCGCCAGATGGCCAGCGCGGCCGCGGGCAGGCCCCACATCTTAATCAGGTAACCACCGGCCAGATTTCCAGCCTGTGGGTCACCGGCCAGATAGCGGGCGACCTCGCCTCTGACCCATTCATCGCCATTGAAATACTGACCCATCTCCAAATAAAAGGGGGCATTCCAGATATGGTGTAGCCCAAGTGGGATCAGCAAGCGCTCCACCATGCCATATACGGCAAAGGCCGAGGCGGGCTCCTGATAGACGGCCCAGTTTGAGATCTGCTCGATCCATTTAGATAGCAAGGGCCACAGCAGCAGAAACAGATAGGCCAGCAAGATGGCCATCGGCAACATCAAGAGCGGCGCCGAGCGGCGTCCCTCGAAGAAGGAAAATACCGCCGGCAGACGTATACGCTCGCTGTGCTTAACGGCCAGACAGGTAAAGGCGCCTACCATCATGCCACCGGCAATGCCTGTGTCTATGGTGGCCTGCCCCAAGATCATCTCGGTCGGCAAATGATAGATCTTCGCCAGTGCCGACAGGCTAGAGAAGAAGACGCCATAGCCAAAGACCGCACTGAAGGCGGCTATCCCCTGATCTCGGCAGAAACCTATGGCAATAGTGACCGCAAACAACATGGGCATCATGGAGAACACCAGGTTGCCCACGGTCCACATGAGTGTGGCGAGATCCGCCGAAATAAAAGGAATGGGGTTGGTCGCCAGGCCAATCATCACCCCCGCCGCGGGCAAGATGGCGATAGGCAGCAGCAGGGCCTGGCTCAGCCGCTGAGCAAACTTAAACCATTGACGACTGATCCGGCTTAGTCGGCCGCGTGGTCGTTGATGAGTTGGGTCCATTGGGTTAACCATGCTTTTGCTTCTACTTCCGGCTCCATCGTCTCACAGGCATCAATCTTAAGCAGTTCACCTATGCGCGTGCCACCTAGCTCAGTTAACAATTCATCGAAACGTATACCGGCAAAACAGAAGGTCTCATAACTCGAGTCCCCCAGCGCCACGACGCCATATTCGAGCTTTGGCAGATAAGGTGCCTCGCCTCTTAGGGTCTCAAACCAGGGACTAATATCATCGGGCAAATCGCCCTGCCCCGTGGTAGAGGTAACCACCAGCAGCAACTCATCTTCGGGCGGTACAAAGCCATTTAGGGTCTCAGGCGTCATCAGAGTGACCTGGATATCTTTGGCCAATAGCTCTTCTTGCAGGGTCTCGGCAACAAACTGTGCATTGCCATAGACAGTTCCATATACCAGATTCACTTTTCTCATGTTTTACTTAGCCCTTAGCGCATTAATTACTTATACTCTAAACATACTTTATTGAAAGCTTGATAGCTACACTAGGTTATTGAGTTTCAAGGATCAATTCGATGCGACACTCGAGCCGACAGAAACATCTAAAGCATGTTCACCGCAGCGCGCACATCAGGCGCATGTGTTATTTCAGAACCGTTCAGTCCCTCTCGCTCAACCCGCATCCCCCATCAGAAATTGACCTCCCTGAAGATAGGCTATCGCACCTCACAGCCATCAAATCGGCCTGCGCGCTGGTCAAGTAACCCTTAGACCCGAACTTAAAGTATCGAGTCACGGGCCTTTGGGTTGGGTGGCATAAACTTCTCTAGGCGCTCACCTTTAGCCGTTAAGCCTCACAGATAAGTAGTGCTTCTTCACCGCTCAGCTGCTGCTCATCCCAGCCGAGCAGTTCAAACAGCGATAACCATTCGGCCTCTAGCTCTGTCTCCACCGCTATTCGCTCGCCGCTTCGTGGATGATTGAACTCAAGTTTCTTGGCGATCAGCCACAAACGATTGATGCCAGCGTGCTCGCGCATGAAACGGTTCTGCTTGCCGTCACCATGGGTGGTATCACCAATGATGGGATGGCGCAGATGAGCCATATGCCGACGCAGCTGATGCTTGCGCCCCGTATGCGGGGTCAGCTGAACCAGGGCATAACGACTGCTGGCATAGCGGCCAGAAGGATAAGGGATCTCACAGTTGAGCAAGGGGTGATAGCTGGTCTGCGCCTCCTGCGCCGCCTTGTTAGGGTCGACATTCTTGTCACCCAGCTCGTCGAGCTCCTGCTTCAAAGGGTAGTCCAGCAGCCCAGGCTCGTGCATGTTCCCCCTGACCAGAGCAACATAATGCTTTTGCACCGACTTGCTGGCGAACTGTTCACACAACTGGTTCGCCATCTCACTGCTCTTGGCAAACAGCAGTACACCCGAGGTCGGCCTGTCGAGACGATGGACGGGATACACATGGCAGCCCACCAGATCCCGCGTCATCTGCATGGCGAAATATTTTTCCCGCCGCGCAAGGTAGCTGCGATGCACCAGCAGACCGGCGGGTTTGTGGATGGCGACAAGATCGTCATCTTCATAGAGGATCTCGATTGACGGTGCCGCTTCGACGGCAGGTCTGTCATCGTCGCCAGCTAGCTGCTCGTTAAGATTTTCCATGGTTTCAGGGTTATTTAGATCCACTCAAATGCTCATCTAATTGATTAATAATGGTGATTAATACTCCCATCTCGGCCCTGCCCTGCCACACATGCTCGGCCATGGGAGCCAAGGCAATCTGACTGGGCAGCGCGCCATTAACGGCGATGATCTCGCCCATCTTGGGCAGAAAGATAAACTGCAGCCACTGCTCAAATGTCATCGACTCGCAGGCAAAGGGGGTCGGGTCGGCCATCGCCTCGGCAGAAGGCGGCTGGTCTTGCCACAATAGCAGTCGTTTCAATTCGGCTTCGATAAGCCCCAGCTGTTTTTCGGTATAGAGAGACACACTTTCCTCAATGATATCTTTCGCCGTGGCGCCTAGGCCTGCGAGCTAATTCGGCCGAAATTGTACCATCTCACCTGACTTCTCCCTATAATAAGCGCCATTTAATCTGTTCCCTGTAAGTAAAACGGCATTCAAATGACTGAAATTACGACCCTGACTCAATTTCTCACCACGGCTAATACCCAGTTCCAGGTCTATGATCTCGGCCGCCGGGTACAGCATATCGACATGATGGCCTTCTCCCAAATTGAGGCACTCCAGGCCCCTTATCCTTCGCCTATCCAAGGTCATGCCCAATTTGCCATCGTCTTCTGGGACGACTCCAACCAACACTTCATCTGGTTCTTAAAGCTCCCCCTGGATGAACGTGGCCTACTCTCACCTGCCCCGAGAACCCAGTTTATTCGTATGGTGATAGAGGCGCTGGGCAGCGATCCGACCCAGGCACTCTCACAAGATCAGCAAGACAAGCTCGCCAACCATCCCTTCGCCTTCAAACCGAGTGCGGAGAAACTGGCGCTGTTCAACGCCTTGGTGCGTAAACAGCTGGGCCTACCTGCCTCGGCGCAATATGAATTTGCCTATCAATACCTATCGGGGCAGGTTTCGCCTGAGCGTTGGCATGATGTGGGGTTACAGGGATTAGCGGATATCTGTGTGCGCGCCGCGGCGCTCGACCACAATGAGCAGCTGCTTAACGCCCTTGAGCACAGCGCGGATGAAGTCAAGATAGCCCTGTGCCAACAGCTAGAGCACATCACACTCGATGCGCCATTAGCCGAGCGGCTGTTAAGCGCGTTTTATCAGGGCAGTCCCGAACAGAAACTCTATTATCTGCGCGCCCTGGCCTCGGCGCCAGCCCTTGCACAGCAAGCGATACAATATCTGGATGAGCAAGATGCGCTGGATGACAACGCCTTGATCACCATAGCTGGCCGAAACTGGACCGCATTAAAAGACGATCAGACTCGCAAGATCTATCTCGAGGCCTTAGCAAAACAACCCCAGGGCTTTTTTAACCAGATCTTTGCTGATATTGTGGCAATTCCAGCGATACGAACTCAACTCTTGATGGCATTAAGAGACAGCGAGCGCAGCCAGGCTCTCGCCAATGCCATAGGTGGACTCTTTAGGGTGACCAAAGCATGATGACAGACTTTTTAATGATCGCCGCGCTGGTGATCATTGCCGCCTTCTTTTGGCAATTACGCCAGATGGCCGAACTGAGCCGAGTATTTGCCAGCAGTGAATGCAAGAAGCAGCGAGTGCAACTCCTGGCTATCGCCATGGAATCGGCCCGCCCCAGTGTGGGCGGAAGCAGCGGACTGACCTGGAAAGCCAAGTTCTTGATGGAGTTCAGCACCGACGGTATCAATCAGTATCGCGCCCATATCTGGATGCATGGTAAGAAGATAGAGAAGATTCAGTGGCCAATCTTTCCCGAACCCGAATGGTTGCAAGCCCCTGAGGCACGAGGTTCGGTCGGCGGCAGCTGTGGCAGTCGCGGCGGGTGCAACTCTGGCGGCTGCAAGTAAGACATCAAGCTCGCATCGACGGCTGCCTCGCATTCCAATGCTTACTCAAATTAACAGTCAGTCTGCAGCCATGCATAATACCAATCGTAGTAAATAACTGATCATGCTAGCTTGTTAAAACGTCCGATAACGGTGTTATCATTTTTGATTGTAGAATAACTACTTATCAAAAAATTCTGCCTTGTTCTTGAACGTTTTTCCCACGCTATTTCTGATCACTTACTTACCGTGATTGGTATAAATCCAGGCGCCGGCTATTACCAACAGAGCTCCTGCTCTAAAACCCAGATAAAGAAAAAGCGCGGCTCAATTAAGAGTCGCGCCTTCTATCTTTTTCGCTAAGCAATCCAGCTATTTTAGTGCTCCCTGCTCCATCCTTGCGAATTTATGCTCCTTGCATCTTCCTTGGTCCATCTATTCCTTGTACCTTTTAGCACTTCCATACTAAGGTACCGTCCCTGAGCTTGGTCATCCATTTACCAAGTTTGCTTAATCCCTAAGCATGTCCAGTCTCTTCCTTGGGATTCCTTTCCTACACTCCTGTCATCTGCCATCCTAGGCAGATATCCATCATCCGTGAGTGTTTGGCCTTCCCTAGTTGTCGACTCTTCCGTGAGTTGCCATCCTTGTACCATCCTTGCCATCATCATCCTGATGATGTGTAGGTCATCCTGACCCTTCCCTGCGCATTCATCCTTGAACACTGTTAATTCTAGCGTCCCTGTCACCCAATAGTAGGGATGGAAAAAATTCTGCTTAAGGAGTCATATTATTGCCATCTCACCATTTAACGATAAGCGCATGAATTTAATAAAAAATAAATACCGTTACAGATATAGATAGCATGTTATCAGCTTTATCTCGCACATCAATGTAAGAGATGTCTCACACGGCGGCGGGCACTTTCTGTGAGCTAAGGCCAACTCCAGCAAAACCTTTCACTCAATGCCCCCAGAACTCTGGATTCCCTAGCTAAAAAGAGGGGCTAAAAAAATAGAGCAGAAAAAGAAAAGGCGCACTTTAAAGTGCGCCTTTCTATACTCTTGTGTTAGCCATCCTGCTATCGCCGTGCTCCCTGCATCATCCTGATCACATCGGCGTCCTGCCGTCTCCAATTCCTTAGACATCCTGTCTTATTCTTCCCTGGGTGGTCGACTCATTCAACCACGCTCCCACATCCTATGGGCTCCAACGCATCCTGCCATTATCCTTCTATGCTTACTCTTACCTGTTCCCTGGTAAGCAATTCCTTGATAAACAGTCCTTGGTTACACTCACAATCCCTTGAGTGGCAATCCTTTTAGAAATAGTCCTTTTACCGATAGTCCATTTAGCTGAAGTCCATTTCGCGATAATCCCTATCGCCTATCATCCTAAAGCATCCTGCTCTCATCCCTGACGCTAAGATTCTCGCTTCCTCGACAATCTTGCTATCCTTGGCTTGGCTTTCCTTCGCCTTAGCTAAACCTTAGCTTTCCTTCGCCGTCCGTATTGCTTAAGTAAGCTCCTTAACTTGGGTTCAGTATACTTAACGCTGCGCCAGAATGTACGCCATCAGAAACAATTGCAAACTGTTTAAGTTTCAACCGCAGGCAAATATACAGTTAACTTATTGAACATTAATGATATTCAAATATCCGCAGGCGAAAACAGGGTTGATTCCAGGAGAAAGACTCACATGTTTGTAAGCGATCTCTCACAAACTACCTAGCAAATTGTGAGTCGCCTCATCCTTAGCTAAGTTTATTCACCGCTGCGCGAGTACAATCCTATTCACCGGCTCATTCAATGTTTGTGGGTCAAAGGCTCAATAAGCCACTTCCTAGCCGACGCTAAAAAGCTAATGTTTAACGAGTCTGTTATTAGCTCGGCGAGCTCCATTAGATGAGGACTTGTTAGCTGAGAGACTATTAGGTGAAGACTTAGTTAGAGGAAAATTTATTAGCTGAGGACTAATTTAGCAAAGAACTAATCAGACGATTATCGACTAGGCCCACAATAACCTACCAGTAGCGACTTTGCTATTAATGACCTTACCTTTAATGACAAGACGCCGAATATTCAGCCTTAATGCCCAGTCCCATAATGTCCAGGCGCTCAATGTCCAAATTATTCGCGACTGGCCTTTATCGACGGCCGGTTAGCCACTGAGCCAACATCACCCAGTCGGCAAAGAAGCTGTATAAGGGGTACTCGAAGGTTGCGGGCCGGTTTCGCTCAAACACGAAATGCCCTATCCAGGCTGCACCATAACCCAGAACAGGCAGCAGCCAGAGTAGCCAATACTTGGCTAGCACAATGGCCACCACCAGGAGCGCGATCACCGACAGACTACCCCCATAGTGCAGGGCGCGGCATCTGGGATCCCTATGTTGCGACAGGTAGAAGGGATAGAAGTCTTTGAAGCTGGTGTAGCGCTTACTCAATCTCAGGGCTCCGGTAGAAAAGCAGCTCGCCCGGCACCCCGCCTATGACGAGGCGTTCGATGGGCGCAAAATCCATGGAGGAAAACAGATGAGCATGATCATCCTGGGTCACATAAACCCCCACCCCTTCGAGCTCTGGTTGCTCGTCACACCAGCTCATCACAGCCTGGATCAAACGTCTACCTAACCCCTTATGCTGCTCGATCGGTGTGACGGCAATAAACTGCAATATGCCGCATTGAGTGCTGGGTAGATGCTCTAGAATCGAAGATTCTTTCTTCATCAGTGCCTGGGTCGACTGCCAGCCGGCGCTCAGCAACATCTTCAGGCGCCAATGCCAGTATCTGGCCTCCCCCAATGGCACCTGCTGGGTCACGATACAAGCCAAGCCAATCAGGCGCTCCTCCTCAAACAGGCCGATCAATGCCTGCTCCTCTTGCCACAGGGTGTGCAACTCCTCGCGAATGGCACCGCGTAGCTTCTGCTCATATTGCGCCTTGTCTCCCTTATGCAGGGCAGCAATAAAGAAGGGGTCGTCATGGTAGGCGTTATAGAGAATCGAGGCGGCGACGCGTAGGTCTTCGGCGGTTAAATAGACAGCTTTATAGGTTTCGTTAACAGGTGGGGTAGCTGTTGTCATCATTGCTGTTATTCCTTGATCCAGATCAACATGGTCCAATGTAACAAGCTTGTAAAAAAGTGCAAACTTTAATCGATTCGAAACTTTATCAATTTATCGCATACTAAATAGAAGCACCTCATCATCAACAAGCGAGGGATAAGATGGACATCACACAACCGGATCTAGCCACCCTATTTGACCAACTCGGCCTGCCGAGTGAACCCGATGCCGTTGAGGCTTTCATCAAGCAGCATTCCATCGCCGCGGAGATCCATATCGCCGAGGCCCCCTTTTGGACCCAGGCCCAGAGGCACTTTTTAGCCGAAGCCTTAGCAGAAGATGCCATGTGGACAGAGGTGATCGATCACCTCGATGCTCAGCTTCGCACTTAGATAGCGAGGCTTAAACATCCTCTTATGACTCGGGTATCTGGGACTAAAGAATAGGCTTAAAAATTAGGCTTCGAAAAGTCTCACTTGTGAATGGCTTATACAAAAAAGGCAAGCCGAACTGGCTTGCCTTTTTACTAAAGAGTATCCCATTACATGTTGTGGTAGGCCTTCTCACCCCAGCCAACGACGCGATTGTCTGTGATCACGATAGGCGTACATTCATCCTTGGTGGTGGTGCCATCTTCGCGCGTACGCTGGGTACGATAGTAGAGCACGTTGATCGTCTTATCTTGCTTGGTATAGGCCTCGTTAAAATCGGCGGTGCCCATAAGTGTCATCACCTGATCGCGCGTCATCCCCAAGGACAACTTAGACAAATTCACGCGATTCTGCTCCTGCACGCGCTCCCAAGAATTACCCGTGCTCCAGCCCTTGTCACCTTCACCCACATTCAATACACACCCAGATAGCACTAAACTGGTAGCGCCGAAGACCAATGCTGTTATTAATTTTGTTTTCACTTTCACGTCCTGTTTATCTATTATAACTGGATTCAGGTAAAGCAAAGCTTATGCCAAACAGATATATCTATAATTTTCAACAGTTTGAAGTAAGCCCAAGGTTCAAGTGTATGTCTGTCAGGCTAAAAAGTAAGGAATTTCACCAATCATGAGTCCACTAGAACAGGTGCTGGTCGCCGCACGTAAATTGAGTCTGGCGGGTAAGCCTCCCAGCCTGGCATTGATCAAGGCAAGTTTGGGCAACTCGCTGCCCATGCCTATCCTGGTTCAAGGATTACAACGCTTTAAATCTATGTCAGCCGATGAGCAGGCGGCGATAGTGGTAACCACAAGCGCGCCAGCAGCAAATTTCCAAAGCGACGACGCTACGCCAACGCTGGCCCAGCTCGCCGAGCAGGTTGCCAGGCTCACAGCCAATCAACAGGCCTTGGTTGAGCGTATCAGCGAACTCGAAGCCAAATTAAGCAACAAGGACCCCCGCTGATGCACGTGGTGGAACTGAGATTCGAGTGTTTTGACAACACCACTATCACGGCCGCCGAACGCGCGATTAATGGTCTGCTGGAAGCCTACCGGGCCAATGGCCAGGTACTAGGCCGTGAATTTGCCGTGGCCTTCAACGAAGGGGAGTTCAGGGTGCGCCTGCTGCTGCCAGAAAAGAGTAGCTTGGCCAAACGTTTCAACAGCCCCTGGGTCAATTACGCGCTCGAGGAGCTTACCCAGGCTAAGCTGCTGCATCCAAGGGAAAAATATATCGGCCAGGATATCAACTCTGAAGTCAGCAGCACTGAGACGCCCAGCTGGCAACTGCTCTACACCAGCTATGTGCACATGTGCTCGCCACTACGAAACGGCGATACCCTACAACCCATTCCCCTGTATCAGATCCCTGCGACCTTCAACGGCGATCACAAGCGGGTGATCAAGTGGCAAACCGAATGGCAGGCCTGCGATGAGCTGCAGATGGCGGCGGCCACCAAGGCGGAGTTCGCCGCCTTAGATGAATTGAGCCAGTGTGACAGCGATCTGTTTCGCCGTGGCTGGGATCTGCGTGGACGCATCGAATACCTCACCAAGATCCCCACCTACTACTATCTCTACCGCGTGGGCGGCGAGAGCCTGGCCGCCGAGCAGCAAAGGCCCTGTCCTCGCTGCGGCAACACTCACTGGCTATTGGAAACCCCTTTGTTGGATCTTTTCCACTTCAGGTGCGACAACTGCCGCATCGTCTCCAACATCTCCTGGGATCACCTCTAATGGCTGTTCGCGCTCACTCTCTTCTCGCGAGCTAATTATCTTTTAACACACCGACTATCTCCCTGAGCGCAGGTGCCACCACATGGTCTTGAGTCGCTGCCAAATCCCGGGATGATCTGTCTCGGGCATAGGCACTTCGACCGGTTTCTGCGGCGGGCAGACTCGCGGGCGAAGAGAGGCGATAAAATCCTCCAGGCTAGCGGCCAGTTGACGATGGGGCTGCTCGCCTGGGATCTCTATCCAGACGCTACCGGTCTCGTTCTCCACCACCAACATCTCATCCCCCTCCCCCAGCACACCGATAAACCAGGTCGCAGGCTGTTTCAGCTTCTGCTTCATTATCAGATGGCCGATAAGGTTTTGCTGCAGATATTCAAAATCTTGTTGGTTCCAGGGCTGCAACAACTCACCCTCACCAAATTCAGATTCAAACATCAACGGCGCCGCAAAGTAACGCCCGTAGAAGGCCTGTATGCTTGGATGCAGAGTGATGGAGAGGGCATGCTCTAGGTTATCGAACTGCCCCTGGCTGTCGCGTTTTACCGCCTGCCACTGCACCGAACGCTCGGGCGAGGCACCGACCTTCTCCTGATCACACTCCAGCACGCAGGGAGAGGCCTCCCCTAGCGGGAAATAACGGGGCGATTCCCCCAGTCTATCGCTATAGGCTTGATGATAAAGCGTAAAAAATTGATCCAGTGCAGGCAAAGAAGACACTTAGCAGTTACCCGAATTTTAAGTATAATGTGCGCCTATTTTGACATGGAAAAACGATTGATGACACAGGTTCATGACCCTTATCGCGACGCCCCCGCGTTGTCCAAACTGACCTTAGGTAAATCGACCGGCTATCAGGCCCTTTACGATGCCACCCTGCTACAAGGCGTACCGCGCCAGCTCAACCGGGATGCCATCGCCTTAGGCGATACCCTGCCCTTCCATGGCGCCGACATCTGGACCGGCTATGAACTCTCCTGGTTAAACGCCAAAGGCAAGCCCATGGTGGCCATCGCCGAGTTTATCCTCGACTTCAACAGCGACAACCTGATCGAGTCCAAGTCTTTCAAGCTCTATCTCAACAGCTTCAACCAGACCCGTTTCGACTCCATCGAGCAGGTTCAGCAGACCCTGGCTAAAGATCTGTCGGCCTGTGCAGGCGGTGAGGTAGTGGTCAAGATCATCGAGCCAAAGCAATTCGCCCATCAGCGCGTCGTGGAACTGCCTGGCACCTGCATCGACGATCTGGATATCGAGATCGACAGCTACGAATTCTCAAGCGACTACCTTATCGACAGCACTGATGACAAGAGCGTGGTGGCCGAGACACTCACCTCTAACCTGTTGAAATCTAACTGTCTTATTACCTCACAGCCCGATTGGGGCAGCGTGATGATCCGCTACCAGGGCCCAAAGATAGATCGTGAGAAATTGCTGCGTTACCTCATCTCCTTCAGGCAACACAATGAGTTTCATGAGCAGTGTGTCGAGCGTATCTTCGTCGACCTCAAGCGCCTGTGTCACTGCGCCAAGCTGACCGTCTACGCCCGCTATACCCGCCGCGGTGGCCTAGACATCAACCCCTATCGCAGCGACTTCGAAAATCCACCCGAAAACCATCGACTGGCACGCCAGTAACCTGGTGGATGAAGGATTGAGCCCGCATTAAGCGGGCTTTTTGTTATTGAGCCCCTATGAAGTAATAAAAGCGCTACACTCACCTCACGTGCCACCTCATCTCACTTCATCTCACCTCAATGCATGCAAAAAATATTATTTAGCACACCTTAAAAATACCACTTTAGAGATACCTCTAATTTAGTATAACCTCATGATCTTTATCACAATTATTGACACAAAAAATCAATCACTGTGCAACATTGTTTTAGATCAACAAACCGATCCTTTTGCAGCCCTATAACAACTCCTGAGCAATGACCAAACAAAAGGATCACAATTAATGAAACTTCACGCCCTCAGCCTCGCCGTGCTTGCCAGCTTGTCCGCCTCTGCCCTTGCGACAGAGAGCGTCGATCCCCTCAAGAAAGCCTTTATCGACGACTCTCAAGTCAAAGTGCAATTCCGCCTGCGCTATGAAGATGTGGACCTGGCCGATGTCGACCAGCAAAATCAAACCACGCTGCGTACCCGCCTGACCTATCAAACCGGCGACATCTACAAGCTATTTGCCCTGGCTGAAGTGGACGACGTGCGCTCTACCGACGATGAGCCACTGATTGCCGACTATGAATATACACAAATTAATCAGGCCTTTATCGGTTACCGTGGCCCGGCTAATACCTTGGCCCAATATGGTCGTCAGCGCATCCTGCTCGACAACCAACGTTTCGTCGGTGGTGTTGGCTTCCGTCAAAATGAACAAACCTATGATGCCTTCTGGGTGAAGAACACTGCGGTAGAGGGGCTCACGGCTTACTACGCCTATGTGAATAACGTTAATCGTATCTTCCCGGAAGGATCGGGCAAGGATGAGCACAAGAACAAGACCCACCTGGTTAACGTTAACTACAAAGGGTTAGACTTCGTTAAGCTTAGCGGTTATGCCTACCTCATCGACAACGTCAATGTGGCCGCCTTCTCCACCGATACCTATGGTCTGCGCGCCACTGGCGATATCAAGCTGGATAAACTCAAGTTCAACTACGAGGTGGAGTACGCCCAGCAGTCTGAAGGCGGCGACAACCCTGTCAGCTACTCTGCGCCTTACTATAAGCTGGGGGCCGGCGTAAACTTCGATGCCTTCGGCGCGAAAGTGGGCTACGAGGTATTGGGTTCTGACGATGGCAAGGCGGGCTTTATCACGCCACTGGCCACACTACACGCCTTTAACGGCTGGACAGATAAGTTCCTCTTCGGCGGCAAGGGTAACTGGGAAAACGGTATCGTAGATACTCATGTGATCCTGACCGCAAAGGTTGCAGGCTTGAAACTATTGGCCAAGTACCACAAGTTTGATTCAGACTACGGCGATGTGGACATGGGTAAGGAATGGGGCGTCTCGGCTACCTATCCTTTCGCCCAGCACTATAGCCTAGGGGTGAAATACGCCAGCTTCAGCGGCGCCGATGCTGGATATGCCTTCTCTAACGACACAGACAAACTCTGGTTGACCTTCCAGGCAAACTACTAAGCCCTTTTCCTATCGCCCATAGCGGGCGATAGGCGCCAATACTCCCTGAGTAACAACAGCTTTTGCGGGAAAACCATAGGTGACACGCCTTGGTCTTCCCGCTTTTTTTAGCGGTAAATATCCTGTTAGCTTTTGGGCTAAATTGAAGTCTTTATTGGATGAAATCTGTATTGAGTGAAATCTGTAGCTCGGGTAAGGCTTTTCACTCAGACAACAAGGCCTGTGCACTCACCATCTCACAGCGTAAATCTAGCGGATCTGTCGATGATAGGCTCAGCGCGAAGCGATACTCATCACCGAGTTGCCACAGCATACTCTGCCAGCCCGCAGCCGGTTGCGCCTGTTGTGGGTCATTGCCTAAATCCGTTTGCTGAGAATCTTCTTTGACGATAAACAGGCGCGCCGCCTGCTCGAGCCTGGCTTGTCTGGTATCTAGCCCCTTAAAATTTAGCGCCTGATGCTCTGTCTCACTCAACTCGAAAAAGAAAGATTTGAGCGAGAGTGCCAGCCCAAGCCCCTTGGCTTTGATATAGGACTCCTTCAACGCCCAGAGATCGAAGAATCGCTCACGCTGACGCGCGCTTGGCAGCGCCAAAAGGGCCTCTCGCTCCTGGCGGGTAAAGTAATGATTCAGGATGGCATGAATGTTGGTGTTCTGCCTCAGCCGCTCAATATCGACCCCGAGTTCCAGCTGCGGCGCTTGAGCGATAGCCAGCAACATATAGTCGCCACTGTGGCTCAGGTTAAACACCAGCTGGCTGCGCGCAAAAAAATCCTTACTGAGCACAGGCTTACCCTTATCCAGGTAATCGAAGCGCCACTCACTCGGGGCGATAGCGCCATCTATGTTGGCATTTAGCTGACTATGATTTAACGAACTTTGGATCAACTGGGTATGAGCTTTTGACAACAGCGCGCGCAGATAGCACCTGACTAGGAGCCCCTTCTCCCTTGCCGGCGCCATTCGATAACGCATCACTTTCTGCTGCTCATCCAAAGGTAAGGTATCGAGCAGATGCGATTGTAGCTCGCTGCTAAGTCCCGGCAGGTTCAAGGGACACAGATAAAGATGCAGGGGGATAGCGTCGCCAGCGGCCATATTCAACTCGATTAATTTCCTGGGATTAATGCCCTGCGCTCAATATCCAGCAGAGGAGGAGAAAAGACAAGAGGCCCAAGCCTAGCATCTCAGGCTTTGGAGTACCACACATGCCTTTAAAGCTGAGCCTTTAAAGCTGAGCCTTTCAAGCGGCGCCGTTCAAAAGGAATCGTTCAAAAGCAGTCGTTCAAGCAAGGCCTTAAGCATAGGATTAGACAGACCAACTAAAAGCTCCACTTAAGCTGCAGGTAGCCCAAGGTGGAAGCCGACTGGCCGAACAGGCTGGCGTTCGAGCCGTCGAAGCGCTGCGCGATCAGGCTAAGTTGCCAGTCATCCGCCAGCGAATACTGGTAGGTTAAGCCGACAAAAAAGGAGTCATCATCATAATAGCTGGCATTGGCACTGAGACGACTGAGCGGCGTCAGATCAAAACCCATATCCAGATAATAGGTCCAGGTGGTGAAACTTAAGGTTCGGGCCGAGAGCGGCAGATTCAGATAGAGCAAGGCGCTGTCGACGCTCAGGGGCGACGAGATATAGAGGGCGGCGCCCAGCACGCGCCAGTTGGCATCAGTGGCGAAGCTGTAATCCATCTCCAGAGTCGCTACAGTGCTGGCCTCAAGTCTCTGTGTCGCGCTTGCGAACGACTGAGTCGTCCTAGGCTCGGCATCGACAGGCGCCACGGACGATGTATATAACGGATCGAAATGGGTCACTTCGCCACGCAGCCCAGCCCCCCAAATATCGCCGGCGAATCCGCCGCCGAACACCCTGTCGTCACGGGTCTCGCCGAGTATCAGCTGCCAATCCCAGCCCAAGTCATGCCCCAAGTCATAGCCAAAAAAGTTATGCCCAAGATAGCGCCCGGCGTACTGACGATTCGTTCGGCCAATCGATACATCATTTATTGCGCTATCCGCCCCCTGGCTATAGACAAACTCCAGCTGGCTGGCGTAACCCAGTTGGCGGCTAAGCTTAAGGGCATCGACCCCGCGGCGCTCGGCATAGTCGACATCATAGATGGAGTAGGCATTGAAGATATCGTTGGGATTCCAAAGCGTGCTCATGGCCCAATTGACCCGAAAGCGCCCGGCGACCAGCTCCCAGTTATCAGCAAACTGCCAACTCAAATAAGCGCGATCTAACTGGCTGTTGCCGATCCAGCCGTCGCTATCTAGCCAGTTAGCCGACAGATCCCAGTAACCGGGATCCCAGGCAAGCAGCTCGCCATAGCCCGGCAGCCTACTGCTGTCCCCGACCATGAGGCGATTGCGCAGGCCGACATTCACCCTGAGCGACTGCCAGCGATACTCGGCGTCGATACGATTATGCAGCAGGCTGTCCCAAAGCTGCTCGCCCTCGGCCGGGGCAATGACAGAGCCGAGATAACTCACATAGCCCTTGACCTGCCAGGGCTGCTCTGGCGTAACGCCAGGAATGGGCGAAGCTATAGCCGCAAGACTCAACAGAGCCGCCCAAAGGCAGACGGTAGCAGGCAACATTGGCCTTAACCCTAGCTTTAGCATAAGCACTCAGCCGCCCGATTCATTGACGGCGATCCTCGACCAGGCGACCATCCTCGAAAACGATCACCCGCTTGGCCCTGGCGATCACCCGGGGATCATGGGTCGAAAAGATAAAGGTAGTGCCCTCCTGCTCATTGAGCGACTGCATGATATCCAGCAGCTCGGCGGTGCTCTTAGCATCCAGGTTGGCGGTGGGCTCATCGGCCATGACAAATCTCGGCCTGGGAGCCAGTGCCCTTGCAACCGCCACCCTCTGCTGTTGCCCGCCCGACAACTTGGCGGGGATCTTATCTTGCCGGCCTGCCAGCCCGACCTGGGTCAGCAGCGCCATGGCCCTCTCACGACACTCGGCCTCGCTGTGGCCCTGTAGCTGCATGACAAACTCGACATTCTCCAGCGCAGTCAGCACGGGCAGCAGGCTATAGTCTTGAAAGATAAAGCCCACATGATCGCGGCGAAAGGCGATTAGCGCCTGCTCACTCAGGTGGGTGATATCCTCGCCGTCGATAAACACGGCTCCGCTACTGGGAGTATCTATGCCGCCTATCATGTTCAGCAGCGTGGTCTTGCCTGAGCCGGAGGGGCCCATGATGGCGACAAACTCACCCTGGGCTATGGTAAGGTCCAGAGACTTTACCGCCGCCACCGGAAAGTCACTCTCGGGGTTATAGATCTTAGTTAATGCTTGAATAGCTATGGTCATTAAATATCTGACTCCTTTGGCCTAATGCTTCTGCGACATGGCGTCTACCGGACGCTGCTTAACGATCTGCCGCGCCGGATAGAGGGCCGCCAGCAGGCTCACAATCACCACCATCGCCAAGGTCGAGAGATACTGGCCGAGGGTGACCTGGGGATAGAGGGTAGTCGATACGCCGAAGGCGCCGACTCCATCGGCCATGTTACCAAGGGGGATGCCTGTGTTTGCCAGCAGCGCGATCACCAACATGCTGAGCAAGAGGCCAAGTAGCGCCCCCGTCAGCCCAAGCAGCAGAGACTCCAGCAGGATCAGCCCCATTATCTTGCGCTTCACCATGCCGATGGCCATCAGCACGCCAAACTCCCGCGTACGCTCAAACACCGCCATCAACATGATGTTGGCGATCCCCAGCCCCAGCGCCGAGATGAAGATCAGCAGAATCACCGCGTTGCTGGTGTCCATCTGAGCGATAATGGTAGCCAGCATGGGCTGGATCTCTTGCCAGTCGCGCACCCTGTCCTGAGGCGACAGCACACTCGACAACCTCCTGGCAAGATCCCTGGCGCGGCTGTTATCCAGACTATCGCTCTTTGTCAGGCGAATGGCGATCTCATGCACGCCATCCAGCCCCGCCAACGCGGTCAGATCGGTGCGGCGCACATAGGCGTTGGCCTCATCGAAGGTGCTGGAGGGGGAGCGATAGAGGCCCGCCACCCGAAACGCCGCGCCGCTTACCGCCTTATCTGCGTTGCTGAAGGTGAGCACCACCTTGGAGCCCAGCCTTAACTTAAGGCGGCTCGCCGTCTTCTCCGAGATCACTATGGGGTGGCGTCCACCGGCCTCGAGCCAGCCCCCCAGGGTGATATTGTCGGCGATGGGCGTCACCCTGGCCTCGGCGGCGGGGTCAACGCCATTGATGCGAATGCCGCGACTCGCCCGGGGTGAGGCCAGCATGCCCTGCACCACAAAGCGCGCCGAGACACCTTGCACCTCAGGGATCTCACTAAGCTTTGCCAGCACGGGCTCGGGCGCGCGTATCCGGCTATTGATATCCGGATCGAGCAGATAATCCTTGTTATGCACCTGCAGGTGGCTGGTCTGCCAAGCGACGGCGTTATCTATCATGTTGGCGTACATACCCGTCATGAAGCCTAACATCACCACCACGCCCACCAGGCCAAACACCATGGCGCACACCATGATGCTGGTGCGCAGCCGGTTACGCCACAAATTGCGCCAGGCCAAAAGGGCCAACATGGGCGGATGCCAGCCAGAATTATCCTTGGTCATCATCGCCTCCTTTGAGGGCCGCAACCACCACCAGATGCTGGGTGCGCCACAGGGGGTAACAGAGGCATAGCGCCATCAGGCTGAGGATGATGATCACCTGATTGCGCACCAGCGCCAGCGATACCTTCATGGGCATCACAGGCTCCCAGCCCATCTCGAGCATCATCTTGGCGGTCTCGCCAGTCAGAGAGATGGGATGATAATAGAAATAACCTATCACCACGCTGCTGACTCCAAGGCCCAGCACCGTCCCCAAGGCGGCGATCAACAAGGATTCGATCATCACCAAGCGCAGCAATGTCAGGCGCGCCATGCCGGTCGCCAGCATGACGCCAAACTCCCGCCGGCGCTCCAGTGTCATCATCAAGATGGTGGCAAACAGGGCGAAGCCGACGATGAGATAGAGCAGGCAGATCATAAACAGGCCGCCGGCCCGGTCCAGGGCGATCTGCTGCGCCATCTCAGGGGCCAGCAACTGCCAGTCCCGTACCTTAACCCTGTCACCATAAAGCGCAGAAAGCCTCTCGGTCAGAGGCGCCACCTCATCTAAGTTGTCGCTATGCAGTACCCAGGAGGTCACCTGTTCACCGGTTGAAAACAAGCCTTGGGCTGCACTCAGAGGCATATAGACCAACTGATTATCCAGCTGCGCCAGGGGGAAATGCAGTATGCCGCCGATAGTATAGACTCCGGCCGCCGTCTGGCCATGGTAGCCCTGACCATAGAGCACCAGCTCATCGCCGACACCTAGCTTTAGGTACTCCGCCAATCCTTGTCCCAGCAGCACCTCCTTGGCACCCGGGGTTAAGTAGCGACCGGCCACCAGCTTGTCATCTATGCCCGAATAGTCGCTCTCAAGCTGCGGGCGTACGCCGTACACCAGCACGCCTTTGGAGCGCTCCTCGCTTGAGGCCAACAGGAAAGATTCGATTCTGGGCAGGGCGTAGCTGATGTGGGGTAAGGCCTTTGCCGGGGCGATAAAGTCATCATCGCCGGGCAGCAGATCTTCGATGCTCTCTGTGGTGGCATACTCGGGAGATTGCAGCTGGATCAGGCCGGTAGAGAAGCGGGCACTGTTGTCGATATTGTGCTCGTAACTGCCCTCCTGCATGCTGCGCATAAAGAGGGAGAGAAACAGCGCCAGCGCCAGGGCGAAGGCGGTCAGCAGGGTGCGCCGCTTCTGCCGCCAGAGATTGCGCCACGCCAGCTTAATCAACATGCCTCACCTCTATTCTTGTATCTAATTCTTAGCGTCTTAGATTTATCTCTGTGTTAGTCCCGCAGCGCCTTCATCTGCTGCTGAGAGAAGAAATCATCACCTATCTCGAAATCAAATGCCGCCTCATGGGTGATAAGCTCGGTGCGCTGCCCCGGCTTATCGGCCGGGATCATCACCATCTTGGTGGCTAAGATGCGCCCGCCCATCTCCTGAATACCCGAGGTGGTCAGGGTGTTTACCAGCTCATCGAACTCGTCGAAAAATTCCACCTTACGCTGCAGATAATCGCGACTCGAGATCCACAGACGGATACGGCTCCAGACCACGGGCGCGTCAGGCTTGGCAAAGGCATCGATGACGAAACAGTCATCCCCCTCGATCGATTCGTGCTGCACCAGCTGATGGCGATAATCGACCACTATGGAGGACTGATTGATAAGGTCGTCATTGGTGAAGTCTGAGCCCATCCAAGATTGACTCAACATGGAGGGAGCGATCTTGATGATACGCTCAATCGCGGGCACCCAGTTCCACATCTCACGGTAGCGTTTGAGAGACACGCTGCCCTTGTCCTTCGCCGGCGCCGTCACCAGTACCAGCGACAGCTCCTGCCCCTTGGTCCAGCTCTTCATGCTCATGGAGCGCGTCCAGTCCGGGCGCACGATGTTCATGGTCGCCACCACATAGCTGGACTTGCCGCGCATCTGCTCGTCGGCGCGGCGCACTATCTCGCGCGCCTCCAGGGCGTCGCTACTATTTATAACCGCAGTCTCTGCAACCCTAGCCTCTGAAAGCAAACTCTCAGAAGCCAGAGTTTCGGCTGTCGCTGAAATTGGTGCCATACACACCAGGACAAGGCCTAGCATGCCCGCTAACCAAGGTCTCGCTCCATCCATGTCGACGCCTCCCAAAATGGCTCAAATGCCGCGCTAAACACTAAAACTTTAGACTATAACTTGTTGTCTTAAAAGGAAACAAACGAAAGTGTGACCCGCTTTTCTCCCTCGCTCTTAACTTACTTAAACCTTTTCCTAAGCCTTTTCCTAAGCCTTTTCCCTGTCACCATGGCTTGGCGGTGTCGAAGTCACCAGAAATTCCAGTACCTGCTCGCCGCCGTTGCGCAGGCAATGAGCCTGACCCGGCGCCACATGCATCCCCTGGTGAGCAGTGAGTCTATGATCGATCCCCTCCACCTCAAGCAGTGCCGTGCCCGACAGGATAAAGAAAAACTGCTCCGCCACCTTGTGGTAGTGACGCTGCTCGCCCCTGCCCACAGGCACCCGCTCCTGAATCACGCTAAGCGCAGGACGCTTCACCAGATGCCAGCCATCACAGGCTTTGCCTTCCATATCCTGTTCGCCCCAAAGATAGTGCTCACTGTTGTCGCGACTGACCACCTTCATCGATGCCCACTCCTTATTTCCGCTACTAGATAAATTTATGATGCGACCAAGCTAATGCTAAGACTCTGCGAGTGCAATAAGCGTCGGGGCATTTAGCTAATGCAACTCAGCGCTGGCACAAGAAAAAAGGAGAACTTAGTTCTCCTTTTTGCGACTCATTTTCTTGACTCAATCATCGAGGCTCATTTTCAATGACTCATGTTTCGAGAGCAGCGAATGACGCTAATGCCTGATCGAGTTTTAGTGGGCCTTTGCCGCCGAGACCAATGCCTTCTGCACATGATCCGGCACCACATCATAGCGGCTAAAGGTCATGGCAAACTGACCATCGCCGCCGGTCAAGGATTTCAGCCGGGTCGAGTAATCGTCGACGGTCGCCAGCGGCGCCTCGACCTCTACTTCCACCTTGCCATTGCCTTGAGCCTGAGTGCCGCAGATGATGCCGCGATTGGCGCTGATATCCCCGGTAATGTCACCCACATGCTCCTGGGCCACCTGCACCTGCATCTCGACGATCGGCTCCAGGATCACAGGGTTGGCTTCCTGCACGGCATCGAGGAAGGCCTTCTTACCCGCCATCACGAAGGCGATCTCCTTCGAGTCGACGCTATGGTGCTTACCGTCCAGCAAGGAGACGCGTACATCCTGCATAGGGAAGCCCGCCACGGCGCCGCCGTTCATAGCCTCCTTCACCCCTTTCTCGACCGCAGGAATGTATTGGCTCGGCACCGAGCCACCCACCACCTTACTGACAAACTCAAACCCTGCGCCTCTTGGCAGCGGCTCGACGGTGAGCTCCACCTCACCAAACTGACCGGCACCGCCAGACTGTTTCTTGTGACGGTAACGCGCCGTGGCGCTTCGGGTGATGGTTTCGCGATATGCCACCGCGGGCACATCGGTTTCCATATCCACGTTGAACAGGTCATGGGCCTTCTCCAGCGCGATCTGCAGGTGCAAGTCCCCCTGGCCCTGTAGAATCGTCTGCCCCTCGGCCTCATTCTTGGCGATATGCAGGCTAGGATCTTCCACCACCAACTTGTTGAGCACCTCGGCGATCTTCTGCTCATCGCCACGGCGCTTGGCCGACACCGCCAGACCGAAGATAGGTTGTGGCAGCACTAGTTCAGGGAGGTGGAACTCATCTTCGTCGTGACTGTCGTGCAGCACGGCGCCCACGGTCAGCTCATCCACCTTAGAAATAGCGCAGATATCGCCTGGCACCGCAGAGGTCACGCTGATCTGCTTGTCCCCCTGTAGCTTAAACAGGTTGCCCACCTTGATGGGTTTACGACCATCGCCGATAAACAGCTTCATCCCCAGAGAGATGGTGCCCTGATAGACCCTAAACACTCCCATGCGACCGAAGAAGGGGTCGATAGCCACTCGAAAAACATAGGCCAGGGCGTGATCTTCGCTGGACTGGGTCACATCCACCGGCAGGGCCGATTCCCCTTGCCCCTTGATGAACTGGGGCGGATTGGCCTCTAATGGGTTGGGGCTCAGCTTGATGATGAGCTCTAACAGCGCGCCTATGCCGACCTGCTGCTCGGCGCTGGTGAAACAGACAGGCACCAAATGGCCCATGCGCAGCGCAGTTTCCAGCGGGGCATGCAGCTGCTCGGGCGTAAGGTTTTCCCCCTGCTCCAGATACAGCGCCATAAGCTCATCGTCTTCCTCCAGCACAGTATCCACCAGCTCATCGCGGGCGCTGGCTACATCGTGGAACAGGGCCTCGCCCTGCAACTCAGGCTGCGGATGCAGATAACAGTCGATCACATCATCCAGGGCGGCGTTAGGCAGATTCACCGGCAGACAGCGATGGCCAAACTTGGTTTGGATCTCATCGAGCAACCCCGCCAGATTGGCGCCATTGCCGTCGATGTGGTTAATCGCGATGAGCACCACTTTACCCTGTGCCCTGGCGGCCTCGAAGGCGCGCTGGGTGATGGTCTCTATGCCGGTGGCGGCGTTGATCACCAAGAGCACAGACTCCACGCCGCTAAGTGGCAACAAGGCACGGCCGAAGAAATCGGGCAGGCCCGGGGTGTCGATGAAATTGATGTGATGATTGTCGAAATCGAGATTGAGGAAGGAAGGTTCTAAGCTGTGTCTGTGGTCTTTTTCCTGGGCAGTGAAATCAGCATGATTTGTGCCCTTGTCCACCCTGCCTTTTTGGGCGATCGCCTCGCCCTGGAACAGCAATGCCTCGAGCAGAGTGGATTTACCCGCCCCTGTGTGTCCGAGCACCGCCAGATTCCGGATCTGCTCCGTGGTAAACTCAGCCATATCGGCCTCCTTTGATTAACGCTAAGTTAAGCGAATCGCATAAGCCGAATCCCATTGTTGCTCTTATCTGGCCCATACGAACCTGTTTTAAAAATGAGTATAGCCTCGATAAATTGCAGGAATCTTGAGCGAGATCGCAATTTCATGCGCTTTCTATGATAAGGAGATCAACAAAACTGAAGGGAAGAAGGAGAAGCCCACAGACAGCGAGCCTCTTCCTTGAACTGATTAGAAGTTTTCGGCAGGCGTTGTACGGATCATATCACTGATAATCTCTCTGTCTTTATTGGCCCGCGCCTCGCGCTGCTCTCTGGTATCACAGATCTTCTTCGGGATACTGGATCCAACCACCTTCTCACGGCGACACTTGTAGCCCAGTTCTTCCATGCGTTGCTCGTTCTTCGCCTTCAACGCCAACTGTTCTTCTGTCATGTTCTCTGTTTTATTAGCACTACAAGCACTAATGGCAACGACACAGATTGCCAACAAGCCCGTTTTCATTGAGGCCACAGCCCTATCATTGAACATTACTTACTCCTTCATAAAATGCTTAGTCATCCATTGTCATCAGTTGTGCATGTCAATGTTCATCAAGCAACGACTTAAGGTCATCACGTACAGTTACAGCAAGTTACACGCTTGCAACTTTTTTGCAACCCAAGCCCCTATTAATACAATGACGGATTAAGATCCCAATTAGACTCAAAGATCAGAGTAATAGGCCCAAGTATTTAACCTGCGTCACGCAACTAACAAGCAGGTTACTATCAGGCTACAGGGTGGGTTAAGTGACTCATTTACTTCGTTACCCAACGACAAATTCAGTCGAAATGCTGACACTCACAAGCAAATCGAAACTAAAGCATGAATGACGGTACCACTCGCTACGCCATCACGGCCGGTTAGCAATATAAAGCGCCAGTTCTACGCCAACATAAATCACAAACAGCGAACATATGTAAGCTAAAATAGTCGGTGTCGAAGACTTTTAAGTCCCAGGTGATTGTATTGGCCCTCAAGCTACTGTAGTCTGCTGCTCTATTAACGTCAGTTCAGACGGACAACGCGGGATTATGCAGGCTAGCAGCAAACCGCGACAGCGCTTGTCCCAATAGATTATTGATGGAACGCCCTAACCAGTATGCTCGAGAAGCCTAACCACAAGACGCAGCGCCGGGACTCGCAAACCGCGGCGCGAAAACTCAGCGCCAGTGAATATAGGCACAAGAATGCCACCACCACCCCTGAGATGCGTCAGTTTATTCAGGACTCAGATCTACCTGTGAGCCAGCTGGCAAAGGTGCTCAACATCAGCGAAGCCACGGTGCGTAAATGGCGTCGACGTGACTCCATCAACGACACGCCTAACACCCCTCACCACCTCAACACCACACTAACGCCTATGCAGGAGTATGTGGTCGTGGGGCTGCGCTACCAGCTGAAGATGCCGCTGGACAGGCTGCTCAAGGTGACTCAGGAGTTTATCAATCCCAATGTGTCCCGCTCCGGCCTCGCCCGCTGCCTCAAGCGCTACGGGGTATCGCGCATCCACAACATCGAGCGTCCCGAGGTGCCGGATCATTACTTCAATCAGCTGCCCATCGCCCAGGGCAGCGACATAGTCACTTATACCTTAAACCCAGAGACCCTGGCCCATACCCTGGCACTGCCACAGGCCGACGGCGACACAGTGCTGCAGGTGGCCTCGCTCACCCTGCCGCCACAACTGGCGGACGCCAAGCCAAGCTCGGTACTTTTGGGCATAGATCCCCACAGCGACTGGATCTACTTAGATATCTATCAAGACGGTAACACCCAGGCCACCAAGCGATACATCACCCACCTGCTTCGCCAAGGGCCGTTTCATCTGCGTAAGCTTTTGGTACGCAACTATCACACTTTCTTACAGCGCTTCCCAGGTGCCACCATGGCACAGCTAACACCCGGCGCTGACATACAGACACCTGAGCATCAGGTAGCAAGCGGAGACTCATAATGAGCCAGACCGAAACATCAAAGACGTCAAGCGATCAGCGCCTCAACAAGCGTCTAAAAGATATGCCCATTGCCATCGTTGGCATGGCGAGCATCTTTGCCAACTCACGTTATCTCAACAAATTTTGGGATCTGATCTGCGACAAGATTGACGCCATTACCGAGGTGCCAGACACCCATTGGCAGGTCGATGATTACTACGACAACAACAAGAGCGCGCCGGACAAGAGCTACTGCAAACGCGGCGGTTTCATGCCCGAGGTCAACTTCAACCCGATGGAGTTTGGCCTGCCGCCCAACATCCTAGAGCTGACCGACACCTCACAGCTGTTGTCACTCATCGTCGCAAAAGAGGTGCTCGCCGATGCCAAGCTTCCGAGCGACTACGACAGAAACAAGATAGGCATTACCCTAGGTGTGGGCGGCGGTCAGAAGATCAGCCACAGCCTCAACGCCAGGCTGCAATATCCAGTGCTCAAGAAGGTGTTCAAGCACAGCGGCATTAGCGACGCCGACAGCGAGATGCTGATCAAGAAATTTCAGGATCAATATGTCCACTGGGAAGAAAACTCCTTCCCCGGCTCCCTGGGCAATGTGATCGCCGGGCGTATCGCCAACCGTTTCGACTTAGGCGGCATGAACTGCGTCGTCGACGCCGCCTGCGCCGGCTCGCTGGCAGCCATGCGCATGGCCCTGAGTGAACTGGTGGACGGCCGCGCCGAGATGATGATCACCGGCGGTGTCTGTACCGACAACTCCCCCTCCATGTACATGAGCTTCTCCAAGACGCCAGCCTTCACCACCAACGAGACGGTGCAGCCCTTCGACATCGACTCCAAGGGGATGATGATAGGCGAAGGCATAGGCATGGTGGCCCTGAAGCGTTTGGAAGATGCCGAGCGCGATGGCGATCGCATCTATGCGGTGATCAAGGGCGTAGGCGCCTCATCGGACGGTAAGTTCAAGTCTATCTACGCGCCGCGCCCCGAAGGCCAGGCCAAGGCGCTCAAGCGCGCCTACGACGATGCCGGATTCCCGCCACATACCTTAGGGCTGATGGAAGCCCACGGCACGGGCACAGCCGCCGGTGACGTGGCCGAGTTTAACGGCCTCAAGTCTGTCTTCAGTGAAGGCTGCGAGGCAACCCAGCATATCGCCCTGGGCTCGGTGAAGTCGCAAATCGGCCATACCAAGTCAACCGCTGGCACTGCCGGGCTTATCAAGGCGGCGCTGGCGCTGCACCACAAGGTGCTACCGCCGACCATCAATGTGGACCAGCCCAATCCTAAGCTGGATATCGCCAACTCGCCCTTCTATCTCAATACCGAGACGCGCCCCTGGCTGCCACGCCCCGACGGCACCCCGCGCCGCGCCGGTATCAGCTCCTTCGGCTTTGGCGGCACTAACTTCCACTTTGTGCTCGAAGAGTACCAGCGCGAACATAGCCGAGATCTGGGCAAGCTGACCCAATTCCGTCAGCGCGCCATGCCTCAGAGCTTGCTGATCAGCGGCGCCGACAAGACGGGGCTTATCGCCACCATCAGGCAGCTCGTTGCAGACGCAGATAAACAATCCCTCGACGCCCTGGCCGCTCAACATCCGCTGCGCGTATTAGAGCCCAATGCCCCACGTCTTGGCCTGGTGGTTAGCGACACAGACAGCCTCAAGACCCAGCTTAATCAGGCGCTAAGCCGCCTGGAATCGTGCGATGAGGCATACTGGTCGCTACCTGGCGGCCTGCACTATCGCAGCAGCAGTCTGGCTAACCCTAAAGTGGCCGCGCTGTTTGCCGGACAAGGCGCCCAATACCTCAATATGGGTCTTGAGCTTGCCTGCCACTTCCCTGAGATGCGCGAGCAATTTGTAATAGCCGACAAGGTGTTTGCCAGCCAGGATAAGACGCCGCTGTCACAACTGGTGTACCCGGTGCCAGTCTTCACGACTGAGGAGCGCAAGGCACAAGAGGCACTACTGACCAATACCGCTAATGCACAGAGCGCCATCGGTGCCATCTCCATGGGGCAATACACCCTGCTCAAGCAAGCCGGCTTCACGCCCGACATGGTGGCAGGCCACAGCTTTGGTGAACTCAGCGCCCTCTGCGCCGGCGGCGTGATCAGCCTGGAAGACTATTACCAGCTGACATTCGCCCGTGGCGATGCCATGGCCAGCCCAAGTGTCGAGAGTGCCGATCGCGGTACCATGTACGCCATCATCACTAAGGCGAGTGAGGATATCACCCGCCTCGAGGCCACCCTTGAAACCTTCGACGGCGTCAAGGTCGCCAACTACAACGCGCCGACCCAGCTGGTGATCGCCGGGCCGACAGATGCCACAACCCAGGCGGCCAAGGCCCTAAGCGAGCTCGGCTTCAAGGCGATTGCCCTGCCGGTATCCGGCGCCTTCCATACGCCATTGGTGGGCCACGCCCAGGCACCGTTTGCCGAGGCGATCGACAAGGTGAAGTTTGCCAAACCGGCGCTGCCTGTTTACGCCAACGCCAGCGGCGCTCGCTACGCCAATGTCGCCAAGACCATCAAGAGCGAGTTTAAGCAGCATATGCTGCAATCGGTTCGCTTTAGCGAGCAGTTAGAGGCCATGTACGCCGATGGTGCGCGCGTCTTCGTCGAGTTCGGCCCGAAGAATATTCTACAGAAACTGGTGGAGAACACCCTTAGCGACAAGCTAGATACCCTGTGTACCATCAGCCTCAACCCGAACCCTAAGGGCGATAGCGACCTACAACTTCGCCAGGGAGCCATGCAGCTTGCCGTCTGCGGCATCGCACTGGATGAGATAGACCCGTACCAGGCCGAACCGGCACAGGCCGAGCCTATCTCTCCCATGAATATCACGCTCAACGCGACCAACTACATCAGCCCGGCGACCCTGGCGAAGATGGAAAAATCCCTTAACACGGGTACCATCACGCCACAGAACCGAGTGCAAGAGAAGATAGTGGAAGTTGAAAAACTGGTCGAAGTCGAAAAAGTTGTCGAAAAATTTGTAGAAGTAGAGAAGATAGTGGAAAAATCAGTCCCAGCACAGCAGGTTTCTCCGGCTCAAACAGCCATCGAGAGCCACACCCAAGCAAGCAGTCAGCTACAAGCTGGCAATGGCGATGCCCTGAGCCAATTCTTCGCGGCGCAGCAACAAACGGCCCAACTGCATCAGCAGTTCCTCACCATTCCTCAGCAATATGGTGACACCTTCACTCAGCTGATGACGGCGCAAGCACAGATGGCCGCCGCCGGTGTGGCGATCCCTGAAAGTCTGCAGCGCGCCATGGAGCAGTTCCACCAACACCAAGCGCAGACGCTTCAGAGCCATACTCAATTCCTCGAGATGCAGGCTCAGAGCAATCAAAGCGCCCTGCAACTGATGGGACAAGGCGGTCAACCGCTAACGCCTAGAGTGCAAGCCGCGCCGCTAGCAACGCCTGTTATTCAGCCTCAATCTCTGCCTGCAGAGACGCCCGCCGTCCAGAGCGCTCCTGTAGTGACGCAGGCACCAGTGATGCAGCAAGTGCAACAGGCGCCTCAGACTCCTATCGTAGCAGCACCAGTTCATACCGCAGAGGTTCAGGCGCCTGTGCCTGCGACCCCAAGCACTGCAGCAAAATCGAGTGCAGACGAGATTCAGAAGACAATGCTTGAGGTGGTCGCCGACAAGACAGGTTATCCCACAGAGATGCTGTCGCTTGAGATGGATATGGAGGCCGATCTTGGCATCGATTCCATCAAGCGCGTAGAGATCTTAGGCACAGTACAGGATGAGCTACCGGCTCTGCCCGAGCTCAGCCCAGAAGATCTGGCCGAGTGTCGCACCCTGGGTGAGATCGTGGCCTATATGGAAAGCAAGCTGCCGGCCGCAGGCGCAATTCAACAAGCCGCCGCGGGCACTGTTGCTACAACAGAGGTTCAAAACACAGCTACTAGCGGTTTATCTTCGACACAAGTCAAAAAGACCATGCTCACCGTAGTGGCCGATAAGACAGGTTACCCTACCGAGATGTTGGCCCTTGAGATGGATATGGAAGCCGACCTAGGTATCGATTCCATCAAACGCGTGGAGATCTTAGGCACGGTTCAGGATGAGCTACCGGCTCTACCTGAGCTGAGCCCGGAAGATCTGGCAGAGTGCCGCACCCTGGGTGAGATCGTGGCGTATATGGAAAGCAAGCTGCCGGCCGCAGGCACTCACATTTCAGAAACCGCCGCAGGCGCAATTCAACAAGTCGCCGCAGGCTTGTCATCGACACAAGTCCAAGAAACCATGCTCACAGTTGTGGCCGACAAGACAGGCTACCCAACTGAGATGCTCGCCCTCGAGATGGACATGGAGGCCGATCTCGGCATCGATTCCATCAAGCGTGTGGAGATCTTAGGCACAGTTCAAGACGAGCTGCCAGGATTGCCTGATCTCAGCCCGGAAGATCTGGCCGAGTGCCGCACCCTGGGTGAGATAGTTAGCTATATGAATAGCAAGCTGCCAGCCGCAGGCGCTATGACCAACCAACAGCCGACAGCACAAACTCAAGCGGGCGCTGGCTTGTCATCAACACAGGTGCAGCAGACCATGCTGAGCGTGGTAGCCGACAAGACAGGCTATCCCGCCGAAATGCTGTCGCTTGAGATGGATATGGAGGCCGATCTTGGCATCGATTCCATCAAGCGTGTGGAGATCTTAGGCACAGTACAGGATGAGCTGCCAGGACTGCCGGAACTCAGCCCGGAAGATCTGGCCGAGTGCCGCACCCTGGGTGAAATTGTTAGCTATATGAATAGCAAGCTGCCCGCAGCAGGCGCTCACATTACAGAAATCGCCGCAGGCGCAATTCAACAAGCCGCCGCAGGCTTGTCATCTGATTTAGTACAGCAGACCATGCTGAGCGTGGTGGCCGACAAGACGGGCTACCCCACCGAGATGCTCGCCCTAGAGATGGACATGGAGGCCGATCTCGGCATCGATTCGATCAAGCGCGTAGAGATCTTAGGCACGGTGCAGGACGAGCTGCCGGGACTACCGGATCTCAACCCAGAAGATCTGGCTGAGTGCCGCACCCTGGGTGAGATCGTGGCGTATATGAACAGCAAGCTGCCCGCCGCAGGCGCTCATGTTCAACAAGCCGCCGCAGGCACTTTGGCAGAAACGACAAGCAGCCAAGAGGAGAGCGCCTCGGATGCCCAGGTGCAAGCCATCTCCGCCGAACCGCTGGTCGAGTTGCCACCTCACAGCGAGGTCGCGCTAAAAAAGCTTGAAGCGGCGAAGCCTGATGCCGAGGGTTTCGCCGCCAATGCAACCCTGGTGATCCAAGATGATGGTCACAATGCCGGGGTACTGGCCGAGAAACTCAGCAACAAGGGGCTCAAGGTCGTGGTTGTGCGCCTGCCAGAAGGTCAGCCTCAGTCACCGCTGAGCAGCGCCATCGCCAGCTGGCAGCCAGAAGGACTGGCTGAGCAAGATGTGGTGCAGGCGATAGCAGGAATTAGCGCAGACCACGGTAACATTGCAGGTTTTGTACACCTACAGCCTCAGCAGGAGGCCAACGCTGTCTCAGGGCTACAACTGACCGACGCTGGCTTTAACCACCTGAGTTCGGCGTTCCTCTGGGCCAAGCATCTGCAGGCGCCATTAAGCGCGCAGACGGGCCGTCGCTGCTTTGTCACCGTCAGTCGTATCGACGGCGGCTTCGGCTACCTGGATGCCAAGCAACTGGCCAAGAGCGAACTTAATCAGGCCGCGCTTTCGGGTCTCACCAAGACTCTGAGTCATGAGTGGCCAGGCATCTTCTGCCGCGCGTTGGACTTAGCGCCACAGATGAGCGCGGCGCAGCTGGGCGATACCCTACTCGCGGAGCTCATAGACAGCGACAGCGGTCTCAACGAGGTCGGTATCAGTGTCGATGCCGGCGGCAAACTGTGCCGTCATAAGCTACAGCCGGGTGAAGCGGCGATAAAAACCGCAGAATCCCAGCTGGATAGCTCAGATAAAATACTGGTGACCGGGGGGGCAAAAGGGGTAACCTTCGAATGTGCCCTGGCACTGGCTAAGCGTTGTCAGTCGCACTTTATCCTGGCCGGTCGCAGCGAACATATTAGCACGAAGGATCTGCCAGAATGGGCCCAGGGCAAGACTATCGGCGAACTTAAGCAGGCCGCTATCGCTCATCTACTCGCCAGCGGTGACAAGCCGACGCCTAAACAGGTCGACGCCCTCATCTGGCCGGTAAAGAGTAGCCTTGAGATCCAGGCCGCCCTCAACGCCTTCGAGGCGGTGGGCGCCTCGGCGGAATATCTGGCGATGGATGTCAGCAAGGCCGAGGCGATCGAGCAGGCCCTAGGCGCCATCAATCAGCTAACGCCAATTACAGGACTCATCCACGGTGCGGGCGTACTGGCCGATAAACACATACAAGACAAAACCTTAGATGAGCTTGCGCGAGTCTACGGCACTAAGGTGGCCGGGCTTAAGGCGCTGCTAAGCGTGATCGATCCCGCCCAGCTCAAGCTGGTTGCCCTCTTCTCTTCGGCGGCCGGTTTCTACGGCAACACGGGGCAGAGCGACTACGCCATGGCCAACGAGATCCTCAACAAGGCGGCACTGCAACTCACCCACAAGAGCCAGGCTAAGGTGATGAGCTTTAACTGGGGTCCTTGGGATGGCGGCATGGTCAATCCTGCGCTGAAGAAGATGTTTGTCGATCGCGGCGTCTATGTGATCCCACTGCAGACGGGTGCCGAGCTGTTTGCCACCAAGCTGCTTGGCGACAGCGGCGTACAGCTGCTGGTAGGTAGTGATATGCAAGGCAACACAGCTAAAGCAGATGAGGCAAGCACTGTAAAAAAGCCTGATGCGGATGAGGTGCACGTCGCACAGCATCCGCTGCCGCCTGTCACCTTAACGCGCCAGTTAACGCCCGCGACCATGGCCTTTGTCTCAGACCATGTGATCGGCGGTAACCCGGTATTACCGACGGTTTGCGCTATCCAATGGATGCGTGAAGCCGCTCGGGCGCACATTGGCGCCCCGGTAAAGGTGCTCAGCTATAAGCTGCTCAAAGGCATTATTTTCGATACTGAAGCGCCGCAAAACTTAGTGCTTACGCTAACCCCTGAGTATAAGGGCGATAGCCTGACGGCCATTCAGGCCTCAATCAGCAGCGAGGGACGGCCGCAGTACCAGGCGAGCCTTTGTTTGATGGATAGCGAGGACAGCTCGGCGCCAATCAAGGCCTTCGAGGAGCTGTACAGTGGCGAGGCGGTGACCGATGCCAGCACGCTCTACAGTGACGGCACCCTGTTTCATGGGCCAAGACTGCAGGGATTGGATAAGGTTGTGAGGTTCGATGAGCAGGGGCTGATCGCCTCTGTTAGCCTGCCCCAGGTGCGCGAAGCCGACTGCGGCGAGTTTGTACCTAGCCTAAGCAGCGCAGGCTGTCAGCCTTTTGCCGAGGATCTCTTGCTCCAAGCCATGTTGGTCTGGGCAAGGCTCAGCTATGGGGCGGCCAGTTTGCCATCGGCCATCGATGAATTCATCAGTGTGCAGCCGATGCACGGCGGCGAAACCGGCTATATCGAGCTGAATGTGGTCAAGAGCAATCGCAGAAGCCTGACGGCCGATGTGGCGCTTTATCATCAAGATGGCCGCCTGAGCACCCTGATGAAAGGGGCCAGGATCACCATCAGCTCAACCCTCAATGCCGCCTTCGTGCCACACGGCGCGCGCGGTGAAACGGCCAACGAGGAGGCGACGCAGTGACCCAGGAGTTTGGCCAAAAGGTAAGCAATGCTAACGCTAACAGCGAAGGCGCTGCCCCGCTGCGGGTAGCCCTCTTGCTGTTGCCAAAAGATGCCGCCTTGCCCGATACCTTAGCCAATCAGCCAGTTCGAAAGCTGCAAGTTAACCAAACTGAGCCTAAGTTAACCGAGGCTGAGCTTACTGAGAATAAGCTGGCTCAGACGCTAGAGCAGGCAATGAGCTGGGTCGCCAAAGGCGATCTGGTTTGCCTGCAAGGCGCCCAGCAAACTATGCTGCTGATGCCAGCGCTCAAGGCGGCGCAGCACAAGCTGCACCCTCATGCCCATCTGGCGGCGCTGCAATATGGTCAAAGCCAGAACAGTGCACTGCAAGGCGCGCTGGCACAGGCCAAACGCCAACCGGATAGTGTCCAATGCAGAGCGCATATCGATGATATGAACAAGGGCTTCGACGCCTTGTGTCGCCTGATCGCTGATATTGCACAGCGAACCATTAGGCGTTCAGATACTCG
The DNA here is from genome assembly GCF_019457575.1 of Shewanella alkalitolerans. Taxonomy (NCBI): domain Bacteria; kingdom Pseudomonadati; phylum Pseudomonadota; class Gammaproteobacteria; order Alteromonadales; family Shewanellaceae; genus Shewanella; species Shewanella alkalitolerans. The sequence continues at coordinate 3,127,684 of NZ_CP080422.1, forward strand.
GCGTCACTACTGGTTTACCGAGCCCTATCAGGGACGAGTGGCGACGCTTACCCTGGAGAATACCCAGCCTCAGCAAGGGAAAGCGCAAACTCATCTGGCCATGGTGCTGACACAAGGCACAGGCCGACTCAAGGCGCGTTCGCTACTGTCGGCCAGCCAGCTGTTCTTTCTGCTACCCGGTAGCAGTGAAGCCGCGCTCAACCAAGGGCTCTGGGCCCTGGCGGCGGCCTTGGATAAGCTCGCCTTATCACAGACCGAGCCCTTAGCGCGAGAGATGGCGATCATTGAGCTGATGCAGCAAAATCTCGATGCCTTTGTCACCAGCGGCCCGACACGTTTTGTGATCTGTCTACAGGCCATAAGTATCGAGGCGCTTGGGCAGGAGATCACCGCCATGAGCCATGCTCTGGCCAAGGTCTGTAAGGAGAAAGGGGAATACCGCACGCCATCGGGTAGCTATTTCAGCGCCGCGCCGCTGGGTCAGGCCAAGCTGGCCTTCGTTTATCCCGGCGTTGGCACCATCTACCCTGATATGCTGCATGAGCTACATAGCTACTTTCCGGCGTTGTTTAGCCGCTTGCAGCAGCAAGGGGATCTCAAGGCGATGCTGCAGGCCGATATGATCTATCAAGAAGATAAGGCCGACACTCAGCAGACGCCTCTAAGCAAGATGGCTATTGCCGGTGTGGGCGCCAGCTACCTGCTGACCAAGCTCTTGGTGGATGAATTTGCAGTGCAGCCGCACTTTGCCCTGGGTTACTCCATGGGTGAAGCCGCCATGTGGGCCAGCCTGGATGTGTGGCAAGATCCCCATAGCTTGATCGATAAGACCCTGAGCGATCCCCTGTTTACCGATGAGATCTCGGGTCCGCTCAATGCGGTTCGTCGTCACTGGCAACTGTCAGACAAGGACCCTCTCGAATGGAACAGTTTTCTGGTGCGATGCCAAGGCGATGATATTCAGCCTTTGCTGGAGCGTTACCCCAGAGCCTATCTTGCCATCACCCAGGGGGATACCTGCGTGATCGCTGGCTGTCAGGCCAGTTGCCAGGCCCTGTTACAGGAACTGGGTAAACGTGGCATAGCCGCCAATCGCGTGACTGCCATGCATACGCCACCGGCCTTAAGCCTGCAGTCGCAGGTGCAGGCCTTCTATCATCAGGCGATCATGGCCGAGGCCGCCGAGCATCCGGTCAAATTTATCAGCGCCGCCAGTCTCATCGATGGCCAAGATGGCGCCGTCAACGAGACCCAGGCCCTGAGTGCCGAAGCGATCGCTACCTCAATAGCCAAGACCTTCTGTCATCGCCTCGATTTTGAGTCGCTCATCCAGAGCGCAACCCATCAGGGGGCTGCGCTATTTGTCGAGGTCGGTGCCGACAGACAAAACTGCACCCTGATAGATAAAATTCTAAAAGTCAGCGAGACACCTCATGTCAGCGTGCCGGTCAATGCCCGCGGCGCAAACGAGGTGATCACCCTGCTCAAGGCCTTGGGCACACTGATCAGCCACAGAGTTCCCGTCAGCCTCACTGTGCTGCAACTGGGACTCAAGCGTGAACTGGCTAAGCAGCAACAGCGCAGCGCTCAAGGTGAGCCACCGCACGCCAATACCCTATTTCAAGAGGAAGTCTAATGCCTTCAAATGAAGCGCCTTCTGCCAAACAAGTTCCCCCAAAGACCCGAGGTCATGGCAAGATTGCCATCGTGGGTCTGGCAAACCTCTACCCAGACGCCAAGACCCCTAAGCAGTTTTGGCAAAACCTGCTCGACAAACGCGACTCTCGCACCCAACTCAGCGATGACAAGCTCGGCGCCCACTTAGCCGACTATCGTGGCGAGCAGGGCGAGGCCGATCGCTTCTACTGCGACAAGGGCGGGTATATTGAAGATTTTCACTTTAATCCCTATGGCTATAAACTGCCGCCCGAGCAGCTGCAGGGGATGGACGATAGCCTGCTGTGGGCGCTGGACACCAGTCGCAATGCCCTGCTCGATGCGGGCATTGCCCTGGACTCTCCTCAGCTATCACGCTGCGGCATCATCATGGGCACCCTCTCTTTCCCTACGGCAAAATCGAATGAGCTGTTTCTGCCCCTCTACCATAAGGCGGTAGAAAAAGCCCTTAAGCAGAAGCTGGCCTGCCCAGATTTCAGCCTGAGCGACTATAACGCCCATCGCCCCGCAGCCAACACCTTAGACGTTGCCAATGGTGCCATCGCCCACAACGCCTCTAAGCTAATGGCCGATGCCCTTGGCCTTGGGCGCGTTCAACTTAGCCTGGATGCCGCCTGCGCCAGCTCTGTCTATTCGCTGAAACTGGCCTGCGACTATCTCAACACGGGCAAGGCCGATCTCATGTTGGCGGGCGCCGTCTCCGGCGCCGACCCTTTCTTTATCAACATGGGCTTCTCCATCTTCCATGCCTATCCAGAGCATGGCTTCTCGGCCCCCTTCGATCGCAATACCAAGGGGCTGTTTGCCGGAGAAGGCGCCGGGGTACTGGCACTCAAACGCCTCGAAGACGCCGAGCGTGATAATGATAAGATCTACGCCATCGTCAGCGGCATCGGCCTGTCTAACGACGGCAAGGGACAGTTTGTACTCAGCCCCAACAGTAAGGGGCAGATCAAGGCCTTCGAGCGTGCCTATCGCCACAGTGGCGTCGAGCCTAAACAGATAGAGGTGATCGAGTGTCACGCCACGGGCACCCCGCTGGGTGACAAGGTAGAGCTAGCCTCTATGGAGCAATTTTTTGCCCCTCGGCTCGAAGGTGCGAGCGCGCCCATGATAGGTTCGGCCAAGTCCAACTTAGGGCATTTACTTACGGCCGCGGGCATGCCGGGGATCATGAAGATGATCTTTGCCATGAATCAGGGCCAGCTGCCCCCAAGCATCAATCTCAGTGAGGCCATCGAATCGCCAAACGGCCTATTTGGCGCTCATACCCTGCCCAGTCAAGTGACCCCTTGGCCGGTTAAGGTCGATAACGCAGCGCGATTAGCCGGGGTGTCGGTATTTGGCTTCGGCGGCTGTAATGCCCATCTGTTGTTAGAATCCTATACACCCACAGAGTGCGAGCCTTCAACCATAGCGACATCGCCGCAGTTAACGCCACCTTGTCACAACGGCTCGACGCCGCAATTTGTGATCAGTGGCATTGCGGCGCATCTCGGTCCACTTGGCAGCATTAACGCCCTCGACACCTGTATTCGCCATGAGCAAGAGGCCTTTGTGCCCCTGCCACCAGCGCGCTGGAAAGGGTTAGATCAGCACCCAGAACTGCTAGCGCAATTTGGCCTGGACTCGGCTCCCCAAGGCGCCTATGTGGATAGCTTCGAGCTGGATTTCCTGCGCTTTAAATTGCCACCCAATGAAGACGATCGCCTTATCGGCCAACAGCTGATGCTGATGAAAGTCGCCGACGAAGCCATACGCGACGCAGCGTTACAGCCAGGGCAAAAAGTGGCCATCTTGGTCGCCATGGAGACAGAGCTGGAACTGCACCAGTTCCGCGGCCGGGTAAACCTGCACACTCAGCTCAAACAGAGTCTGGATGCCATGGGCACCAGCCTGAGCGACAGCCAATATCGCGAGCTTGAGGCCCTGGCCATGGACAGCGTGCTCGACGCCGCCAAGCTAAACCAATACACCAGCTTTATCGGCAACATCATGGCCTCGCGTATCGCCTCCCTGTGGGACTTCAGCGGTCCGGCCTTCACCATCTCCGCCGGCGAGCAATCAGTAGGCCGCGCCCTGGATGTGGCGGAAAATATCATGGTGCAGGAGCAGCTTGATGCCGTGGTGATCGCCGCGGTCGATCTCTGTGGCAGCCTGGAGCAGGTGATGCTGAAAAATGCTATCGCCCCCGTGGCCAGTCAGAGCCATCCAAACGGCTGGCGACTGGCGGAAGGCGCCGGCGCCCTGGTGCTGGAAACCTCATCCCACCAAAGCCAGCGTGGCGCTAGCGCCTATGGCAAGATAGAGAGCCTCAACTTTGGTCCTCAGCATCAATTAGCGCGCCTATGCGATGAGCTATTGACCCTCAATGGCACTGATGCCGATCAGATCTCAATGGTCGAGATGAATGTGGCACCTTGCAGCCAGCATCAGCCCCAACAGCTGATAGCGCAGCTGCCTACGGCGCAGGCTCGTCTGGTGCAGAGCAACCAACAACTGGGCCACAGCTTTGCCGCCGCCGGCATGACCAGCCTTATCGCCACACTGCTGCGCATGACACAAGAAAGCGCGGGCAACGCCCTGGTCGCCAACTTCAGCGAAGATCAGAGCGCCTTGCTGCACCTTACTCAAACCCACGCCCAGCGCAGCGCGCTGACCCAAAGGCTAGACCAGGATCTTACCACCCATGAGGGGCGTAGCCTGATCAAGCGGGTCACCCTGGGTGGACGCGGCATCATAGAACACATACTGACTCAGCCGCTGACGCAACTGTCAGCGCTGCAAGACAAGTTGGCCGCTACCAATGGACAAGTTCAGACTAAACCGAAAAAAGTGGCCAAGCTTATAAGCTATTTAGGCCAGGTTAATTCGAACACGACTCAAGCATCACAGTTTGCCACGCCGTCGATGACAGGCGGTGCAACAGGTAACTTACCCACTATGACCCAGCATTCAGCTCAGCTACCAGGCTCACCGATCAGCAACCCAGATCTCAGCGCCTTTCATGACAATCAACAAAAGGCGCGTCAGGCCCATCTCGCTTTCCTCAAGAGCCGTGAATCAGGGCTGAAAGTGGCCGACCTGCTGCTTAAGCAGCAACTGGCCCAAGCCATAGGTAGCCCATCGGCGCCAGCTGCGGCCTCAAGCGTCACCCAGATGCCACTCAGACCAAGGCATGATCTGGTCGCGCCATACCGCGCGCCAGTTCCGGCCCATAAGCCCTGCATCTGGGACTATCACGACCTGGTGGAATACGCCGAGGGGGATATCGCCAAGGTATTCGGTCCCGACTATAGCGTGATCGACGGCTACTCGCGCCGGGTGCGCCTGCCCACCACAGATTATCTGCTGGTATCACGGGTCACCAAGCTGGACGCCAAACTGGGCGAATATAAGCCCAGCACCATGACCACGGAATACGACATTCCCGTCGGCGCCCCCTACCTGGTGGACGGTCAGATCCCCTGGGCGGTCGCGGTCGAATCGGGTCAGTGCGACCTCATGCTAATTAGCTACCTGGGCATAGACTTCGAGAACAAGGGCGAGCGAGTCTATCGCCTGCTTGACTGTACCCTCACCTTCTTAGGGGATCTGCCCCGCGGTGGCGATACCCTAAGGTATGAGATTAAGATCAACAACTTCGCCCGAAATGGCGATACCCTGCTGTTCTTCTTCTCCTACGAATGTTTCGTTGGCGATACCATGATCCTCAAGATGGATGGTGGCTGCGCCGGTTTCTTCACCGACGCCGAGCTGGCTGACGGTAAAGGGGTGATCCGCACCGAGGAAGAACTGCTGGCTCGCAGCCGCGCCGCTAAGCAGACCTTTAACCCACTCCTGGACTGTCCGCGCACCCAATTCAGCTATGGTGACATCCACAAGTTGCTGTCGGCCGATATCCAAGGCTGTTTCGGTCCCTCACACACAGGCTCTGCTCAGCCTTCTCTCTGCTTTGCGTCGGAGAAGTTCTTGATGATCGAAGAGGTCAGCAAGGTAGAACGAAACGGCGGCGCCTGGGGCCTTGGCCTGGTAGAAGGCCATAAGCAGCTCGAGCCTAACCACTGGTATTTCCCTTGCCACTTCAAGGACGATCAGGTGATGGCCGGCTCGCTGATGGCCGAGGGTTGTGGCCAGTTGCTGCAGTTCTACATGCTGCACCTTGGCATGCACACCCAGACCCAAAACGGTCGTTTCCAGCCGTTGGAAAATGCCTCGCAGAAGGTGCGTTGTCGCGGCCAGGTGATCCCGCAATCGGCCCGTCTCACCTACCGCATGGAGGTGACCGAGATAGGCTTTAGCCCACGCCCTTACGCCAAGGCCAATATCGATATCTTGCTAAATGGCAAGGTGGTGGTCGACTTCCACAATCTGGGGGTGATGATCAAAGAGGAATCTGAGTGTACCCGCTATCCTGCTCTTGAAAGCAGCGACACAAGCAGCGCACAGGCGACCAGCGCTCAAGGTGCATCAGCCAATGCACCGCTAATGACTAATGCCCCGCTGATGGCTCAGATCCCCGATCTCAGCGCTGCGCCTAACAAGGGGGTAATTCCGCTAACGCATGTGGAGGCGCCTGTGACCCCGGACTACCCTAACCGGGTACCAGATACTGTGCCTTTTACCCCCTATCACCTGTTCGAATTCGCCACCGGCGATATCGAAAAGTGCTTCGGCCCAGAGTTCGCCATCTACCGCGGCATGATCCCGCCGCGTACCCCCTGCGGCGATCTGCAGCTCACCACCCGGGTGATAGAGGTTAACGGCCAGCGCGGCGACTTCAAGCGCCCCGCCAGCTGCATCGCCGAGTATGAGGTGCCAAGCGATGCCTGGTATTTCGATGCCAACAGTCATCAGGCGCTGATGCCCTACTCTGTGATGATGGAGATTGCCCTGCAGCCAAACGGCTTCATCTCGGGCTATATGGGCACCACCCTCGGCTTCCCTGGTCTCGAGCTCTTCTTCCGCAACTTAGACGGTAGCGGCGAACTGCTGCGTCAGGTGGATCTGCGCGGCAAGACCATAGTCAACGACTCACGCCTGCTCTCCACCGTGATGGCGGGCACCAATATCATCCAGAGCTTCAGCTTCGAGCTGAACACAGATGGCGAGCCCTTCTATCGTGGCACAGCTGTGTTTGGTTACTTCAAGGCCGAGGCGCTCAAAGACCAGCTGGGATTAGACAATGGTAAGGTCACTCAGCCTTGGCATCAGGCCAAGGGGATAGCACCAGATATCAAGGTCAACCTACTGGACAAGGGCGGCCGCCATTTCAACGCGCCGACGGGCCAGCCCCACTACCGCCTGGCGGGCGGTCAGCTGAACTTTATCGACAGCGTCGAGATCGTCGATAACGGCGGCACCCACGGCCTGGGCTACCTCTACGCCGAGCGCACCATAGATCCGAGCGACTGGTTCTTCCAGTTCCACTTCCATCAGGATCCTGTGATGCCGGGCTCATTAGGCGTTGAAGCCATCATAGAAACCATGCAGACTTATGCCATCAGCAAAGACTTGGGCGCCGGGTTCACCAATCCGAAATTTGGCCAGATCCTCTCCAACATCAAGTGGAAGTATCGCGGTCAGATCAACCCACTGAACAAACAGATGTCGATGGATGTGAGTATCACCTCGGTCAAAGAGGACGCAGGCAAGCTGGTGATCACCGGCAATGCCAGCCTGAGTAAGGATGGCCTGCGGATCTACGAGGTGAGCGACATCGCCATCTGCATCGAAGAAGCCTAAGCACAAACAAAGATGTAGACAGCGCGATAAAAACACATAGATTGAGCAACATAAAAAAATCGGTCGATGCGGGTCATGCCTAACAAAAAAGGCATGGTTCCCGAGTCGTCCAAGACGAAAAAGGTCTTTTATTAGATGAATCCGACTACCACAAACGAGCAGCTTTCTCCCTGGCCCTGGCAGGTAAGCGACAGCAAGATAAGCTTCGACACGGCCGCCATGGCAACTGCGCTCAAAGATTTCAGCCGCGCCTGCTACCTGGTCAACGACAGCGACCTGGGCGTGGGCATCGCCACCGAGGCGAGCCTGATGACTAATAATCAAGGTTCGGGCGCTCAGGCCTCGGGCCACCCGGTCAGCGCCTTCACCCCGGCCCTGGGCACTGAGAGCCTGGGCGATGGCAACTTTCGCCGGGTGCACGGCGTCAAGTACGCCTACTATGCCGGCGCCATGGCCAACGGCATCTCGTCGGAAGAGCTAGTGATCGCCCTGGGCAAGGCGGGCATCTTATGCTCCTTCGGCGCCGCAGGACTCATCCCAAGCCGGGTTGAGCAGGCGATCGAGCGTATCCAAACCGCGCTGCCAAACGGCCCCTACATGTTCAACCTGATCCACAGCCCGAGCGAGCCGGCACTGGAGCGCGGCAGCGTCGAGCTCTTCCTCAAACATAAGGTGCGCACAGTCGAAGCCTCGGCCTTCCTGGGACTGACGCCGCAGATCGTCTACTACCGCGCCGCCGGCCTGAGCCGCGACGCCAACGGCAACATCGTCATTGGCAATAAGGTGATCGCCAAGGTGAGCCGCACCGAGGTCGCCGAGAAGTTTATGCAACCAGCACCTATAAAGATGCTGCAGAAGTTGGTGGACGAGGGCTTGATCACCCATGATCAGATGGAGATGGCCCAGGCTGTTCCCATGGCCGACGATATCACCGCCGAGGCGGACTCGGGCGGCCACACGGATAACCGTCCTTTGGTGACCCTGCTGCCGACTATTTTGGCGCTCAAGGAGGAGATCCAGGACAAGTACCAATATGCCACGCCCCTGCGCGTCGGCTGTGGCGGCGGCATAGGCACCCCAGATGCGGCCCTGGCGGCCTTCAACATGGGCGCGGCCTACATAGTCACAGGCTCTATCAACCAGTCCTGTGTCGAGGCGGGCGCCAGCGAGCATACCCGCAAGCTGCTGGCCACCACAGAGATGGCCGATGTCACCATGGCACCGGCCGCCGACATGTTTGAGATGGGCGTTAAGCTACAGGTGGTCAAACGCGGCACCCTCTTCCCCATGCGCGCCAACAAGCTGTATGAGATCTACAGCCGCTACGATTCGATAGAGGCGATACCTGTCGATGAGCGCGACAAGCTGGAGAAGCAAGTATTTCGCGCCAGTTTAGATGAGATCTGGGCCGGCACAGTCGCTCATTTTAACGAGCGCGACCCTAAGCAGATCGAGCGTGCCGAGGGGAATCCCAAGCGTAAGATGGCACTCATCTTCCGCTGGTACCTGGGGCTGTCGAGCCGCTGGTCAAACACCGGCGAGCAGGGCCGCGAGATGGACTATCAGATCTGGGCAGGTCCCGCGTTGGGCGCCTTCAACCAGTGGGCCAAGGGCAGCTATCTGGATGACTACAGCAAGCGTCATGCGGTGGATCTGGCCAAGCACCTGATGTATGGCGCCGCCTATCTGGCGCGGGTCAACGCCATCAAGGCACAGGGGATCAAGCTGCCTGGCGAACTCTTGCGTTACAAACCGCAAGTGGCGCTGGCGTGAGCCTGACCATCAGCTAACTCGGACTCTAGCTAGATCAAAAAAAAGCCACCCCAGGGTGGCTTTTTTGTTGGCTTAAACATCTATTGCCGAGACCCTATGAATCAATCTTGCGCCTGGCTCGGCGTCAGGATCAGCTTGGCCTCTATCTCCCCTGGCAGCAGCGGCGTCGCCGCGCCGCGGGCATACTCGCTAAAGCCTGCGCGGTAGTATTTCGACAAGGGGTGGCCAGACTGGCCGCCAGGGATCGCCATGATGGCCCGCTCCTCATAACCTGGCTGTACGATGAAGCGCTGGGAGGCACCGAAGCTCTTGCGCTGCACCGCCGGCATGAAGGTGTCGCCGAAACCGGCCACCTTAGGCATGTCCAGCCAGCGACTCAGCAGCGGGAACTGGCGACTAAAGGGATGTTGTATCGCTAGCGTGTTGACCCGCCCCCAATTGAGCGCACTCAGCTCACCATCCTCGCTGTATTTATCTAGCAGCTCGTCGCGGGCGGCGACATAGCTGGCGACCACCAGCTCATCCCAGCTGGCGACATCTTGTGGCAGCCAGTCGGTAGGCTGCTGCTTGAGCAGTTGCCAGATGGCAGGCTCAAGGTAACGCTTGAGCACAGAAAGACTCAGCTGGGCACTATTTAGCTCGGCTTCGACCGGCGCGAAGGCGCTGTCTAACATCTGGCTGCGAAACGCCTTCACCAGGGTAAAGCCCACCGACTCGGCGCAGGCACACTCCTGCCAGTCGCGCAGCTGCACTATATCCTTGGCAAAACGCTTGGGCTCACGCATTAAAGCTTGCAGCAGAAAGGCCTGCCAGGGACGGTAGAAGCGAGCCTGATTATCGAGCTGAATACGGTAGAAATCGCTCTCATCGAACAGCTCCTGCTCTAGCAATCGGTCGCGGATCTGCGCGCTCCTGGCTCCCAGGGCGTAGCCGCCATCGCCGTAACGCTGTGCCTCCTGGGTTGACATCACCCTGGCATTGGCGCTCCACAGCCTGTCGCTGGCGGGATCCTGAAGCGACGGCAACTCATCGTCTCTCTCTTGCCACTTATCCCAGACTAGCTCCTCACTTGGCAACGCTATATCGCTACTATTGGTGCGCGCGGGGACGGCGCCGGCAAGCTGCCAGGCGGCGTGGCCCTTGTCATCGGCTAGCATCAGGTTCTGCACCGGAATACCGAAACCGCTGGCCTTGGCCATCGCCTCGGGCACATTATCTATCTGCTCCAGCGCCATCAGCTCCATGTTGACCGCATACTCCTGATGGGCGACCCAGGCCAGGGCATAGGCCTGCTCCCCCAAGTGGCGAACCGGGCCGAAGCGCGACAGCGTGATGGCATAGTCCTGCTCCCCCTTTGGCAGCTTAATGGTCTCGTGGACCACCTCAAGCGGCTCATCTTTGTCCAGCGCCACCCAGTCGGCGGTGTCGATATAAGCGTTGGTAAAGCCCCAGGCCAGCTTGCCGTTGCTGCCGACCACAATCGCAGGTGCACCGGGCAGGGACACGCCGGTCACCTGCACCGCCTTGCCCTCACCATCCGGATAGTTTAGCTGCGCGCGGTACCAGATGATGGGCACGGCGAAGGAGAGGTGCATATCATCTGACAGCATGGCGCTGCCGGTGCGGGTCATCTTGCCGGTCACCGCCCAGTTGTTGCTGCCCACTTCGATGGGCTCCTCTATGGTCACCGCCAGTCGCTGGGCCAGGGTCGAGGCCGTGCTCTGTTGTAGACTGACGCTTGGACTTGGGCTTGGACTCAGCTTTGGAATTGCCGGCGGATCGGAAGGAAACAGGCTGTTATCCAGCGCCGCCTGATAGTTTGAGGTCTGGGTGATAAAACTGCGCATCTCCGGACCAAAGCTGCGTTCGATATGATCAAGGGCGAGATCGCGCTTGGGGCCATTGCCCTGCAGATCCAGATACATGCTGTAGATCACCAGCAGGCTGTCGGCAGGTCTCCATGGCTCACGTTTGGCGCGGGTCAGCAGATACTCGAACGAGGGCAGCGACTGGGCGGCGAGCGCGCGATTGACGCCGTCGGCATAGCGCTGCAACAGCTGTTGCTGGGCGGTGGGCAGATGTCGATAGATATGCTCGGCGCGTTTTCTCAGCTGATGAAAGCGGCGCGACTCATCGAGTTTTACCGCAGGCTTGCCGAACAGCTCGGCCAACTCGCCGGCAGAGTTGCGCCTGAGCAGATCCATCTGAAAAAACCTGTCCTGACCGTGGGCAAATCCCAGGGCAAAGGCGGCATCTTGACGATTCTCGGCGTGGATCACCGCAGTGCCCAGGCGATCCCGCCCTATGCTGGTCTTGGCCGAGATCTGACTAGTTTGAACCTCGCCAGAGAGTTTGGGCAGGCTGAGATTGAGGCTGACATAGACGCCGACCACCAACAGAAAAACGAGCGATAGTAGGATGAGCAACAGGGTTTTCAGGTGTCTTAACATGGGATAAGCGAGTGATAAGTCAATGGAAACTCATCATAACAAAAGTTGCTTACTTGTTAAGCTCCTAAAACGAATTTGTATTTGCTTTCTAGGCCAAGGCCGCGCTACCCCATAGGATGAAGGTTAACGCGCCAAGGTACGATCTCCCGGATGATCCCCCGGATAGTTGTCGATGATCCAGTCGACGATACGCATGATACGGGCGTCACGCTTCTTGGAGGTCTTGTAGGCGATGTAATAGGTCAGCCCCGAAAGACAAGTCGGCAGGTCCAGTTTCACCAGATTTCCCGAGTCCAGCTCCACTTTGAGGGTCTGCTCCAGCCCCAATACTATCCCCTGGCCATAGATAGCCGCTTGCACCGCCAGCATGTTGTGATTGAAGAAGATCTTCTTCTGATTGGGACTGATGGCGATATCATTGTTTCTAAACCAGGTATCCCAATCGACGCCATAGTCTTTATGTTTGGAATAGAGCAGACAATGTTGATCTAGGGTCGCCAGGCTGATCCCCTGTGACTGAGCAAGATAATCTGGGCTGCAGAAGGCCACCAGCTTCTCGGTGACCAGAGGGATGATGGTATAACCGTCCTGACATTCCCGGGTGACGATAAAGATATCGGCGATCATGTCACTCATCTCAATATCATTCTGGAACATGCCGACATTGATATTGAGCTCCGGGTACATCTGCCTAAGCTGCTCCATCTTAGGCACCAGCCATCTGGCCGCCAGCGAGGTATAGGAATGCACCCTCACCTCACCCGCCATGTTCTGCACCAGGCTGGAGCAGACGCTGTTGAGATCGTAAAACACAGGTGCCAGGCGCTCTCTGAGCTCTATGCCCGCCTCGGTAAGATTGATCTTTCCGCCTTGCCTGTAAAATAACTTCTCTAAGAAATAGTCTTCCAGCTGCTTTATCTGCTGCGACACCGCGCTCTGGGTGATACACAACTCATTGGCCGCGAGGGAACAACTTTCTAATCTGGCACATGCCTCAAATATCTGCAGTGCTCTTAGCGGAATATTATTGTTCATGATTCTTTAGCAAAGCGAAAACCGAATCAAAATGCTAACAAGGGATCTGCAGAAAAGATGTAACGCCGCGCACAATATCTAAGTTAACACCAGGTTAAATTACTGATTCATTGCGGTAATCAGACTAAGATCACTAAGTGATAAGCATGAGACAGTGATATCGACCACAAGCAGCAACTTAAGCGGGGGATGACAGCAGATCCTGCGGCCAACCCCACTTCTCACGATGCTCGTTGAGTTCCGATCGCCGAAGCCCGGCTATTCTCCTTGGAGCGCCAGCAGCGGCCTTACCGCCTCGCTCAGCTCGTCAAGAAAGGTCTGCGCCAGAGTAAAGCGTTGTAACATCTTGATAAAGCCGTGAATCGTGCCTTCATACATCTTGTAAGACACAGGCACCCCGGCCAGTTTTAGCTTCTGCGCATAGTTAAAGCCATCGTCACACAGGGGATCGTACTCAGCGGTATAGATGAGCGCCGGCGGCAGACAGCTATGGCTGGCGGCATCTAAGGGCGAGCAGTAGGGATTCTGCCCGTCGGCTGGGCTGCGAAGATAATGACCCCAATAATATTTCATACTCTCTCTTTGCAAAAGATAACCAGTGCCGTGAAGCTTTGCCGAGTCCGTATCCCAGCCATAATGCACAGCCGGATACACCAGCACCTGACAAGCCAGCAGAGGCCCCATCTCATCTCGCAGGCGTAGGGTTACCGCGGCGGCCAGATTACCGCCGGCGCTGTCGCCCATGATACCGATACGCTTAGGATCCAGCCCCAAGGCCTTGGCCTGCTCAAACACCCAAAGGGTCGCACTGTAGCAGTCGTCCATGGGGATCGGAAACTTGTGCTCGGGGGACTTTTGATAATTTACCGCGATCACCACGGCGCCGGTGCGATTGGCCAGGGCGCGGCTAAAGTGATCATTGGTCTCTATGTTAGACACCACCCAGCCACTGCCGTGGATGAAGATTAAGGCTGGCGCGCCAGCCTCAGGCACCTCTATGCCCAGGGGGCGATAGATACGTACGGGCAGATCCGCCGTCGGACCGGGAATAAAACTGTGGATCACCTCACTGACGGCCTCAGGCGTCTTACCCGCATTGGCGATGGCGAGATCCGTCAGTTCCTGACGTCTGGCCTCGGCTGGCGTCATCGTCTCATAGGCGGGCGCCCCAGAGTCTTTAACCTCTTGTAAAAATTGCGCTACCTCGGGATCGAGTGGCATGACTAACTCCTTATATTTAAAGCGCCTTAGATTGAGTCGTCCCCAAGCTGCGCTCGTTTCACCGTCGCCATTCACAAGGCTCTTCCGGTCTCATCTTGCCGATAAAGATACAGAAATGGAGGCGCCTATTAGGCGACCTCCATCCCAATTTGCGTCTATTGCGGCTTACTTGCCTTGCCACACAGGGTCACGTTTCTCGGCGAAGGCCGCTGGGCCTTCCAGCGCATCTTCAGAATGCAGCACACTCGGATAGTGCTTAAGCTGACCACTGCGGATGTGGGCATAGCCCTGTTCGACCGACAACTCACTCGTCTCGCGATAGATCTCCTTGATGGCCGCCAGGGCAAGTGGTGCGCTCTGGCTGATCTCGTTTGCCAACTCACGAGCCGTCTCCATCAGGGCTTCTTGCTCAACCACACGGTTGACCACACCCCAGCGCAATGCCTCCTGGGCGTCCATGCTGCGGCCCGTCATCATCAACTCGTTGACGATGGGGGCTGGCAGCAACTTAGGCAGGCGCAGCATGCCGCCGCTGTCTGGCACTATGCCTAACTTGGCCTCTGGCAGCGCGAAGCTAGCGTTGTCGGCGCAGACGATCAGATCAGCCGCCAGAGCAAGCTCGAAACCGCCACCGAAGGCATAGCCATTGACCGCGGCGATCACCGGCTTGTCGAGATCGAACAGTTCGGTCAAACCGGCAAAGCCGCCCGGGCCGAAGTCTGCATCTGGTGCCTCTCCCTCTGCCGCCGCCTTGAGATCCCAACCCGCAGAGAAGAAACGCGCGCCGGCACCGGTAATGATGGCGACCCTTAGCTCGGGATCGTCACGAAATGCCAAGAACACCTCCCCCATCTCGTAACTGGTTTTTGCATCGATGGCATTGGCCTTAGGTCTGTCTAAAACGATCTCTAAGATGCTGCCATTACGGGTCACGTGTAATGATTCGCTCATGTTACTACTCCATTGAAGTTATCGCGTGATAACGGAAAATTTGTACGGCTCGGTGCCTCATTGGCACTCGAGCAGTTTCTTATCGACTTTGCAGGTGCAGGTGCGGGGAAAGCTCTTGCGGATCTCCACCACACTGGGCACCTTAAACTTGGCCATGTTGGCGCTACAAAACGCCAAGATCTCCTCTAGGGTGAGTGACTGGCCTGGGGCGAAGATGACAAACGCCTTAACGGCCTGATCTCGAATCGGATCGGCTATGCCGATGACGGCGGCATCCTGGATGGCGGGGTGTGACATCAGCACGTTCTCCACCTCTGTGCTGGAGATGTTCTCGCCCGAACGCTTGATCATGTTGCTCTTGCGATCGACGAAGTAGAACAGGCCTCGCTCATCCACATAGGCCTTGTCGCCGGTGAGCAGCCAACCATCGTCACCTAACGCCGCCCGGGTCGCCTGTGGGTCCTGGTAATACTCCTTAAACAGGCTTCTGCCCGGCACCCCCTTCACCCAGAGATCACCCACCAGGTTAGGGGCCACCTCCCGCCCTGTCTCATCGGTCACCTTGGCTTCATATCCCAGCCCGGGCCGTCCTATTGACGGCCAATGGCGAGGCTCGCCGGGCGTGTCGCCAATCAAGCCCACCAGGGTCTCTGTCATGCCGTAGGAGTTAAACAGGGTCACCTTGAAGCGCGTCTCGAAATCCAGCTTCTCCTGATCTGAGATATGCATGAAAAACAGCATATCCCGCAGACAATGCTGGTCTTCCCCCTCGGCCACGGGTTGCAGCATCAGGGTGCGCAGGATCATCGGCATGCTATGGGTCAGCGTGGCTCGGTAGTCGCAAATCTGCTTCCAGAAACGGCGGGCGCTGTATTTCTCCAACATCACCAGGCAAGCACCGACGGTAAACACCGCCATGGCCGCATTGCACTGAAAATCGATGTGAAAATTGGGCATCATGGAGAGATACCTGTCCTTGGCCGTCAAGCGGGTCTGCCAGGCGGTATAGTGCCCGGCAAATTGCAGGTTGCAGTGGGTGAGCACCACTCCCTTGGGTAGAGAGGTCGTCCCCGAGGTAAAGAGGATCTCCGCGGGGTCTTCGCTTTCCAGCGGCACATGCAGGTCGAGAGTTGGCGCCTGCAGTGCTAACTGATCATCAAAATTCACCCGCCCCGCAAACTGCTCTCCCGCAGCGCGGGCGACAAAGACCTGCTCGAGCCTTTGACCCTTCGCCGCCAACGCCTCATAGATAGGCAGAAAGCTTGGCTCTGTCACCAGGGCGGTGACGTCACACTTGGTCAGTATGTAGCTGCACTCCCCCTGCACATATTGGGTGTTGATAGGCACGATCACCGCGCCTATCTTGGCCAGACCAAACCAGCAGAAGATAAACTCAGGGCTGTTGTACAGCTGCACCGCCACCTTGTCGCCCTTGGCTACTCCCTGTTTGAGGAAGAGGTTGGCCGCCCGGTTGATCTGGGCGTCCAGGGATTGATAGGTAAAGGTGCGGATATCGCCGCCAGCATCTTCATAGATCAATGCCGTGTTATCACTGTACTGCTGAGCACGCTCCTGCCACATGCACCTTAATGTTCTGCTGCCCACGATATCCATCACTTGCCTCACTTACCTTCAAACACCTTGGCAAGACCCTTGGCGCTCAGCGCCGCGATCTCTTCTGCCGAATAACCGATATCGCTCAAAATCGCCTCGGTATCCATGCCGTGCTTAGGCATGCCGCGCCAGATCTTGCCAGGGTTGTTCTTGAACTTAGGCATCACGTTGGGGCCCTTGTAGGCCTTGCCATCGATGTTGGTCCACTCGGTGATCGACTCGCGGGCCTGGTACTGAGGATTTCCTTCCAACTCTGGGATGGTCAGCACCTTGGCACAGGCAATCTTCAGCTCGGCAAAGCGTGCCAACACGGCTTCGATAGTCTTGCCGTTGAGATAGTTGTCCAGGCTGGTCTCAACTTCGTCGCCAAATGGGCATTCCACCCTATGGATAAGCTGAGTGCCCTCTGGGATCTCAGGCGTTGCCCACAGGTGGCTAATGTCCATATCCTTGAACATCTCTTCGATCTGCATGGCACCCACCAGCTCCATAACGATGTAGCCATCGGCACACTTGTAGAGGCCGCAACCGGCATAGTAAGGATCTTTACCTTTGGTCATGCGCGGGCAGACTTCGCCGCCGTTGAAGTAATCCATCATGAAGTACTGCCCCATGCGCAGCATCACCTCATACATGGCCACATCGATACTCTCGCCGACACCTGTCTCACGCACCTTATGCAGGGCCGCCAAGGCCGCCGTGGTCACCGTCATCCCCGAGAAGTAATCGGCGGTATAAGGGAAAGCGGGCATTGGCTGGTCTTTGTCGCCGTTTTGGATCAGGTAACCACTGAAGGCCTGGGCAATGGTGTTGTAGGCCGCAAGGTTGGTGTACTCCTCGGTGCCGTACTGGCCGAAGCCTGACAGGTGAGCGACCACCAGCTTAGGGTTGTGTTGCCATAACACCTCATCTGTGATGCCGCGACGGGCAAAGGCTGGGCCCTTACTGGCCTCGATGAAGATGTCTGTGGTCTCCATCAACTTAAGGAAGGCGTCACGGCCTTCATCCTTAAAGATATTGAGCGACAAGGCGTGTAGGTTACGACGCGACAGCTCTGGATAGTGAGGCTGCACGCGAATGGTATCTGTGTAGGCGACGTTTTCAATCCAGATCACCTCGGCGCCCCACTCGGCCAACATCTGCGCCGCAAAAGGACCGGCAATTTCAATCCCTGAGAACACCACACGCAGGCCCGACAGGGGACCAAATTGCGGAGTAAATAACTTCTTCGACATATCTAACATCCTTTTTTACACAAACCCGTCCCCGGCACTAATACAAAGGCATCAATGCGGTAGCGAATTTACAAACTTAATAGAGTGTGAGGAGGATGGCGGCCATCACACCGCCATCCGTGGGCAGCGACGCTGGGAGCCGCGCCGCTACCCTCCCCGCTTAGCGATATTGTTTCAACACGGCGCGGCCTAAGGTGAGGATCTGCATCTCATCCGAACCACCGGATACGCGGTCGACGCGGATGTCGCGCCACATACGACTGATGCGATGTTCACCGGCGATAGCATAGCCTCCCAGTACCTGCATGGCGGAGTCGATCACCTCGAAGCCGGCATTGGCACAGAAGTATTTACACATGGCCGAATCGCCAGAAGTCATGGTGCCTTGATCGCACTTCCACGCCGTTTCATAGACCATGTTCTTCATGCTGTTGAGCTTGATCGCCATGTGAGCAAACTTGTCTTGGATCAGCTGGAAGCGACCGATAGTCTCGCCAAACTGTACGCGCTGGTTGGCGTACTTGGCCGCATCTTCGAAGGCGCAGTAGGCCGCGCCATAGTTGGTCAATGCCACCAGGAAACGCTCCGAGTCGAACTCTTCCTTCACACGTAGGAAACCGTTGCCCTCGATACCGAACATGTCAGACTCTTCCAGCTCAACCTCGTCGAACTGCAGCTCGCAGCAGCTGTCCATCTTCAGACCCAGCTTAGGTAGCTTGCTCAGCTTGATGCCCGGCTTGGTCATGTCGACAAACCACTCGGTGAAGATTGGCTTCTCGCTGTCTGCATCTTTGGCCATCACGACCACATAGGGGATACCTGCGGCGCTGGTGATGAAACACTTGCTACCCGTCAGGTAGACCTTGCCGTTGCGACGCTTGTAAGTGGTCAGCAGGCTGCCCACATCAGAACCCGCGCTTGGTTCGGTAATGGCCGAGTTCCACATCTGCTTACCCGTGCCACGCAGCGCCATGATCTTATCGATCTGATCTTGGTTACCGTGTCTCAGCACAGTGGCGATACCAGGTAGCTGATACAGTACATAGGTTGGCGCGCCCAGGCGGCCCAGCTCCTCCCAGATCGCCGTCAGGGTCACCATGCCCTCTTCGAAGCCACCGTGCTCCTCTGGCAGCAGCAGGCTATCGATACCCATCTCGGCCAGCTCTTTGACAAACCTTTCAGGGTACTGGCTATTTTCATCACACTCGGCAAAATAGCTTTCCCAGTTCTCCTTCGCCATCAGATCGCGAATACCAGAAACGAATAGCTCTTGCTCGTCGGTTAATTTAAAGTCCATCGTATATTCCTATCTTTACAGTTAACGGCTGCTTAGTGGGAGGGCCCCATTAAGAAGCCCAATTGTTTTTACGTGCATCTTTCAAGAAAGAGATGATCACCAGGATGTTGACGATCACCAGCGGCGCCCCGCCGGCAATGATGGCGGTTTGCAGGGGTTTCAACCCACCCAGTGACAGCAACACGATACCGATCACTCCCACCAACACAGACCAACCCACACGGATCCACACAGGTGGCTCGTTGTCGGCGTCGGCGCCCTTACAGGTCGACATAGCGAGTGTGTAAGAACAGGCATTGATCAGAGTCACTGTGGCGAGGAAACAGAGGATGAAGAAGCCCCACATGGTGATAGTGCTCATCGGCAAGGCAGCCCAGGTCTCGATGATGGCGCGTGGCGCCCCATGATCTTGGATCAACTGGCCCATGTTGATGATGCTTTCGTGCATCAGGTTCACAGTGTTACTACCGAGGATGGTCCACAGGAACCAGGTAGAAGCGGTAAGACCCAATACCATGGTCAGACACAGCTCACGCACTGTGCGGCCACGAGAGATCTTAGCCAGGAAGATACACATCTGGATGCCATACACGACCCACCAGGCCCAGTAGAATACGGTCCAGTCTTGTGGCCAGCTGTCGGCGCTGATTGAGCTGGTATAGAACAGCATGCGTGGCAGGTAAGCCAGCATCACACCGACGGACTCGGTGAAGTAGTTAACGGTAAAGCTGGTCGCACCGATCAGGAACACCCAGAACAGCATGATGATGCTCAGGTAGCTGCGCAGGTCACTGGCGATCTTAATGCCCTTAGTCAGGCCGAAGGCCACACACACGGCGTTGAAGATGATCCACACAGAGATCACGAAGGTATCCACTTCTATGGTGCGCTCAACGCCGAACAACCACTGAATACATTCGGTCACCAGCGGCGTTGCCAAACCAAGGCTAGTGCCCATGGCAAGGATTAGTGCTACCACATAGATGTTGTCGATGAATGTGCCGAGGATCCCCTTGTGATGCTTACCTAGCACTGGGGCCAGGGTACCGCTGGGGCGAACCACATCCATCTTCTTCACAAACAGGAAGTAACCTAAGGCGACGGTAAAGAAGCCATATCCCATCCAAGGCAAGGGGCCCCAGTGGAAGAGACTATAGGCCACACCAAGCTCCTTGGCCTGTACCGACATCGACTGAATTTCGAATGGCGGGTAGGTCAGATAGTAGTATGCCTCTAACGAGCCCCAGTAGAGCACGGCGGCGGAGGTACAGGAGGCGAACATCAAGAAGATCCAGCTTCCTGTGCTGAACTCAGGTTTTTCCTGACCCAGACGGTTGTTGGCATAGGGTCCCCATACCAGCCAACCCCAACCTATGGCCAGGGCAATCATGTACCACTCAAATGCCCATCCCCAAGAGTGGGTCAGATAATGAAATACTTCCTTGATAACAACATTGGCCGCATCGAGATCTCTTACGGTCAAGTAAGAGAGCAATATCACGGCAATCAGAGAAGGGAAAAAGATTTTAGGTTCAATCGTCACCTTTTTCTTTTTCCCTTCTGCGAGATCAAATCCCATGGTTTTTTCGTTCATCTTAATAGATCTCCCTCTTTTTAGGAGGACAATAGGTAAAAGCCAATTTCATCCGTACATTTATGTTTTATCGACAAGCAGACCTCGACCAAACACTTCCACATACAATTGATAAGCAGTTTTTATTTTGTTTCACCACACAACTTTAATTTCATCGCAATTAGCGAGTAATTAAATGGTTAGCAGGCATTTAAATAATACGTAGGCAATCTTATTGTTCAGTGATCGTTATCACGTATAAATAAAATCAATAAAAAGCCATAAAAATAGACCACCCAAATGACATCCATAAGACATAATTAATCGTCGATACGGTCACAAAAAAAATGTGCTCACGATATCAAATTAGAAATAAAAAGTGATTTAAATCATAGTAAAACCAGCTAACGCCATACAATTAAAGGCAAGTAAAACCATAAAATACAGCAACTTATGCTTTGATTAAAATAATAAAACCTAGAATCAAGACAACTAAAAACAAATACTAAATAGGTTATTAGAAAATCTAAAAATGACAGAATAAGTTTGGCTTAACTGGTCATAAGAAAAGCTAAACCATCTTATTAGCCATACTTATACCCTTTTAAACAAAACTAAACAAACCAAGACTTATTAGCCCAACTAATACATCTGTTAGAAACTCTCCAAGGCAAAATTTAAATTCAAAGCATAAATGTGAAGCGTGTAACATCAGATTAAATATTTATGATCCTATAATTGCCCCACAGTCAATCAACAGAATGGCAAATACAAGTTATTTATCGTCTATCTGTAGCGACTACATGTTTAAATCTATTAATGATAATTCTAGATCGTCTGTCTCACTCAACGACAGCAGATCATCAGAATTAATATTTTATCGTTTTGATTAGGCCATAAATAAACACTGATAATTTGGAGATATAATGAAAATTATTACCTGCTATAAACTGGTCCCCGAAGAACAAGACATATCGGTAAATGGTGACGGCTCGCTAGATACCAACAAGGCCGCCCCTAAGATTAACCCTTTCGATCTCAACGCCGTCGAAGCCGGTGTACAGCTTAAAGCTATGGTTGAAGGCAGTCAGCTCACCGCCCTAAGCGTTGGCGGCAAGGCACTGGATAATCCCAAGGCACGCAAAGATATCCTCTCCCGTGGTCCTGACGATCTGACGCTAGTGATCGATGAGCAATTTGAAGCACTACTGCCCCATCAAACCGCACGTGTTCTTGCTAGCGCAGCACGTCAGTGCGAGTTTGACCTGATCCTCTGTGGCGATGGCTCGGGCGATCTATTCGCCCAACAGGTGGGCATGCAATTGGGTGAACTGCTTAATGTCAGTTGCATCAATGCCGTCAGCAAGATTGTGTCGGCTACGAACAGCACACTAACGGTAGAAAGAGCCCTGGACGATGAAGTTGAAGTGCTGGAGATCGACCTACCTGCAGTGCTCTCAGTTTCTGCCGACATCAATGAACCTCAGATCCCATCGATGAAGACGATTCTGGCGGCGGCGAAGAAGCCCGTTACCACACTCGACACCCAAGCGTTGGCTCTGGAAGCGCTACCTAAACTGGTCGACGCCATCAGTGTTGTCGCACCTAAACAGGCCGAGCGCGCACAGATCATCGTCGAAGGTGACGATGAGGCGCAAATCGCGGCCTTTGCCGACCATCTACGTAAAGCAATGAACTAATCGAGGGGAATACGATGAGCAAACTATCAAATGTATGGGTATTTAGTGATATTGCCACACGTCTACCCGAGACCATCGCCGGTGGTCGCGCCTTAGGTGAAAAAGTCTCTGCCTTTATCATCGGCAGCGAAGCCGATATCGCCACGGCCTACTCCTACGGCGCCACGCATGTCTATTACCTTGGCAACAAGGCCGATGCTCAGATGGTGGAAGACTATGCAGCTACCATGAGCCAAGCGATCAATGACGGCGACAAGCCAACCCTCGTTTTGCTTCCGGCCACCAAGCGCTGCAAGGCACTGGCAGCAAAACTCAGTGTCCAGCTTGAGGCTGGCCTAATCAACGATGCCACCGAGGTAACCCTAGATGAAGGCGTCACCGCCAAACATATGGTCTATGGCGGCCTGGCCATAGGTACTGAGAGAATCACCTCCCCCGTGGCCCTGGTCACCCTGGCCAGCGGTGCCTTTGAGCCACAAGCGGCCGATACCTCACTAACGGGTGAAGGGGTCTCCTTAGCTTTCGTTGCGCCTAAACAGGCCATTCGCTGCATCGAGCGCCGCGTCAAACAAGGCAACAGCGTCGATCTGGGTAAGGCCAAGCGGGTTATCGCCGTCGGTAGCGGCATCGGCAACCTGGACAACCTGGCTCTAGCAGGCGAACTCGCTACAGCCATCCAAGCTGAACTCGGCTGCTCACGCCCTATCGCCGAGACCGAGAAGTGGATGGAGCGCGAACGCTACGTGGGCGTGTCGGGTGTCATGCTTAAACCCGACATCTACCTTGCCCTGGGTATCTCAGGGCAGATCCAGCACATGGTGGGCGCCTTAGGTTCTCAAACCATACTCGCGGTCAACAAAGATAAGAACGCGCCGATCTTCCAATACGTGGATTACGGTCTGGTAGGTGACATCAACAAGGTACTACCAGCCCTTATTCAGGCCATGAAAGGCTAGGCAGATCAAGGCGGAGAGCCGGGCCTAGGGCTCGGCCTCCCTCCCCCAACACAAGAGTGACTAGATATGTCAGAAGAAGCATTTGACGCGATCATCGTTGGCGCCGGGCTCGCAGGCTGCGTCGCCGCCTATGTCCTAGCCAAAGAGGGCGCCGATGTATTGGTGATCGAGCGCGGTAACTACGCCGGCAGCAAAAACATGACGGGTGGACGCCTCTACGCCCATAGTCTGGAGAAGATCATCCCAGGCTTTGCCAAAGAGGCTCCCATAGAACGCAAGGTCACCAAGGAGAAGGTCACCTTCTTGACGGATGATACCGGCGTCACCCTGGATTACCACAACGGCCGCGATCAGAGCCCGCTGCAGGAGTCTTACACCCTGCTTAGGGGCGAGTTTGACCAGTGGCTCATGGGCAAGGCCGAAGAGGTGGGCGCTCAGTTCATCACAGGGATCCGAGTGGACGAGATCCTCACCCAGGATGGCAAGGTTATCGGTGTTAAGGCCGACGGCGATGAGCTTACCGCCAAGGCGGTGATCTTGGCCGAAGGGGTCAACCCCATTTTGGGCGAACAGCTAGGCATGGTGAAGCCTAAGGTAAGCGCCGATGCTATGGCGGTCGGTGCCAAGGAGCTAATCGAGCTCCCCGAGTCGGTGATCAAAGACAGATTTAACCTCAAGGATGACGAAGGCGCCGCCTGGCTATTTGCCGGCTCCCCCTCCAATGGCCTGATGGGTGGCGGCTTTATCTATACCAACCGCAATAGCATCTCCCTAGGCATAGTGTGTGGCCTGCATGGCATAGGTGAGTCGGATAAGAGCGTGCCACAGATGCTGGAAGACTTTAAGAATCACTCGCTCATCAAGCCTCTCATCGAAGGTGGCAAGCTACTGGAATATTCAGGCCATGTAGTGCCCGAGGCGGGTCTCAACATGGTGCCTAAGCTGGTTGACCATGGCGTGCTGATCACCGGCGATGCTGCGGGATTCTGCCTAAACGTCGGTTACACGGTTCGCGGCATGGATCTCGCCATCGCCTCTGGAGAGGCTGCGGCCAAGGCAGTACTCGCGGCGCGCGCCCAGCAAGACTTCTCAGCCCAGGGGCTGAGCAGCTACCAGAGGCTGCTGGAAGAGAGCTTCCTGATGAAGGATATGAAGCTATACAAGCAGCTACCCGCCTTCATGGAGACGCCGCGCATCTTCAATCAGTATCCCAAAATGGTCGCCGACATCATGCACCAGATGTTCACCATAGACGGAACCCCTGCGCAGCCACTGCGCAAGACGTTGCTGAAACACTGCAAAGAGGTGGGTTTCATGAACCTAATCAAAGATGGTTATAAAGGAGTCACATCAATATGACCGAAGCAGTCAATGTCGACGTGAAATTGGGTGTCAATAAGTTCTATGTCGATGAGGGACACCCGCACATCATTTTAAAAGACAATCCCAATATCAAGGAGTACCGCAAGCTGGTCAACGCCTGCCCCGCGGGTCTCTACAAATTGGAGCAAGACGGTAGCGTACGTTTCGACTCCGCCGGTTGCCTGGAGTGCGGCACCTGTAAGTTTCTCTGCGGCGAGACCATTCTAGAGAAGTGGGAGTACCCGAGAGGAACGTTCGGCATCGAATACCGCTACGGATAACCCGTTTGGGATATAAATAAGTCTTTAATCGTTATTATCGCGCCAATAATATGGCAAATAGATATCGGCCATTCAAATAAATGAACACTTGAAACGATATTAATCATAAAAGTTTTATTGCGCGCGATAAAAAAATAACCAAAGCCCTACACCGATCACGAAGTTATAAATTAACAATTAACAGACTTTAAAACAGAACAAAAAACTTGGTTACATCACCGTTTACAAAATGTAAACCAGATAAAATAACAGCGCGGGTCGATGATTATAAAAAGATCAAATGTACAAATTTAAACCTGTGTACATATTAACGCCCGGTACAACCTGACAAGTTGTGATTTAAATTAACAAGTTAAGTCGGTGGTTAGAAGCATGAAATCAAAGAAGAGTTTCGATGATTTGGAGTTTACTCCGCTTCATAAAAAAATAATGTTATGGGGAAGTGGGGGTCCTTTCCTCGATGGTTATGTTTTAGTGATCATAGGGTTAGCCCTACAACAACTCACTCCCGCCCTAGAGCTGGATGCCCAATGGATAGGACTGGTAGGAGCCGCGACCCTGGTCGGCCTGTTTATCGGTACGGCGCTATTTGGTTATGTCGCCGATCTTTTTGGGCGCAAACTGATGTTCATGATAGATATCATCGCCATCGCCGTCCTCTCCTTCGCCACCATGTTCATCTCCTCCCCCATAGAACTGGTGATATTGCGTTTCTTGATTGGCATAGTCATAGGCGCCGACTACCCTATCGCCACCTCTATGGTCGCCGAATTTTCCCCAACGAAACAACGCGCCTTTACCATGGGCTTCATCGCAGCCATGTGGTACGTGGGCGCGACCGCCGCCAATATGGTGGGCTATCTGCTATACGATGTCACCGATGGATGGCGCTGGATGTTTGGCAGCGCTATCGTCCCTTGCCTGGTTATCTTGCTCGGACGCTTCCACCTGCCGGAATCTCCCAGGTGGCTGCTGAAGAAAGGCCGTATAGAAGAGTGCAAACAGGTGATGCACCAATTTTTCGGCAAAGATATCAGCCTGAATTTTGAGACTGCAGAGCAGACTAAATACAGCAAGTTATTCGAGGCAGTTTATTTAAAACGTATCCTGTTTGTCGGCATTATCTGGACCTGCCAGGTGATCCCTATGTTCGCCATCTATACCTTTGGCCCGGAGATCATCGAACTCTTGGGCTTCACCGACGGTAAAGATGCCGCCCTTGGAAATATTGTCATCAGCATCTTCTTCATGGCGGGCTGCATTCCGGCCATGTACTGGCTTAACTCCATAGGTCGTCGCCCCCTGCTCATCGGCAGCTTCGCCATCATGACAGCCGCCCTAGCGGTGCTGGGAATAGTGGATACCCCGAGTATCTGTCTGATTGTTGCCGCATTTGCCATCTACGCCTTCTTCTCCGGTGGCCCGGGGATCTTGCAATGGCTATATCCTAACGAACTGTTTCCGACAGAGATACGCGCCTCGGCGGTTGGTGCCGTGATGTCTTTCAGCCGTATAGGCACTATCGTCTCCACCTATGGCTTACCACTGTTCATGGCGACCTATGGCATCTCAGCCACCCTGCTAGTTGGCGCGGCGATCTCCCTGCTTGGGCTACTGGTTTCCATCTTTATGGCGCCGGAAACCAAGGGGCTGACACTGGAGACCACCAGCTCGGTGGACTTTGAGTAGCACCATCCTAACTGGATGAATGACGAGTATTATCGGCATGAAGAATAGGACAATACAGACAGCTTAATAAATAACGCTTTCGATAGTTAATTAATCAGAAATAAAACATTCAATAAATTATTACCACTCTTGCAGAGTTCAGGTAAGGAGGTTTTGCACACCTTGGAAAACACAAGATATATAAAGCGCTACATCAATAAAGATCAAAAAGTAACAAACAAATATAAAGCAACACAGTTTAAAATTTAAATTGGATATACGATGATGAATAAAACAACATTTTGCCTTTCTATTTTAGCCAGCGCCATGGCGCTCAGTAGTTTCAATACCTTAGCCGCGGAAGAAGATGGTATTAATATTCACGGCGCCGTGCGTATTAATTATGCTTATAAAGACTATAGCGAGAGTTCTAAAGACAAAGGCGGTGACTTTACCTTCGATATGGCCTCGCTAAGATTTGATGGCAAACTGGGTAATTGGGGATTGAAATCTGACTATCGTTTCACCTCTGGCACCAACTACATCAAGTATGGTTACGCCTTCTATGATCTCAACCCAGAGTGGCAACTACAGATGGGTATCAACCAGGTACCTTTCGGCAACCGTGATTATATTTCAAATAGCTATTGGTTCGGCCTGCCCTACTACCTGGGCTTCGAAGACGACTATGACATTGGTGTGAAGGCGACCTTCGAACGCAACGGCTGGCATACCGACATGGCCTTTTACAAAGGCGCCGAGTATGGCCCAACTGAAAACAAACGCTATGCCGCCGATCTCTACACAGGCACCATCAATGGCACCGAATACAACAACGAAGAAACCAATCAGATCAACCTGCGCCAGACCTACACTGTCGAACATCAGGGCGGCACCACCACCATAGGTGCATCATTAGAAGCGGGTCAGATCTACAACGCCAAGACAGGCAATAACGGTGATCGCTACGCCGTTGCGGCTCACCTCAACACAGTATTCGACGGCTGGAACATTCAGCTGCAGGCAATGCAATATGAGTTCAATGCCGCCGATGCGGTCGATGACAACAAGATCGCCGTCTCCGTGGTGAGTTGGCAGTACGAAGTGGCATCTAAAGGCCAGATCTACAACCTGAACATCGCCAAAACTATTGCCACTGATTGGGGCAGTATCAAGTTCTACAACGATTTCGGCCTGATGACGCCGGACGTAGATGATGACACCTACGACAACAGTATGCAGAACGTATTAGGCGCCGCACTTTCTGCCGGCCCGACTTACACCCATATCGACTTCATCATGGGTAAAAACATGACCTTCTCCACCGCTAACAACGACCATGTCGGCCTGCCCGAAGTCGGCAACGATTGGGACAAGCGCATCAATATCAGCATGGCCTACTATTTCTAACCGCCAGTGTGGTCTATCGACTATCGGACGCCACCCTCATTCGATAGTCGATGACCACCTTTAGGGTCGGCTCCGAGTTCGTTTAACGCTGTACGAATAGCTTTTGGCCCAGCCTTCGCCCCGTCGAAGGCTTTTTTTAATTTATCAATGAGGTTATCAGCGCATGTTCAAGCTTAAAAACCTAGCCGTTAATCACAAGATAGCGCTCGCCTTTAGCTGTATCGCCGTTGCCATCGTGGCTCTCAGCATGATGCTAATTTCGGGACTCAATCAAACACGTGACAATATTCTCACCCTGACGGATGAGGTGCTGCCCAACGTCTTGCTGGTCGAGAAAATTAAGTTTGTCACTATCTTCATTCGCCGAGATCAATTCAGTTTTCTTCCCAGTATTGGCGACCCCGAAATGAAGAGCTGGATGCAAACGACAGACGATATGATCCAAGATGTCACTAGGATGATCGACTCCTACGAGAAAGCCATTAAAACCGACGCCGAGCGTCAGGCGTTTATACTGGCAAGAACACATTGGCGCGACTACCTAGCCGCCGAGAGTGGCTTTAACGAGATAGTGTTGAAACAAGATTTAGCCGGGGCAAACACTTACCTGCTCAGTTCATACAAGCAGTTCAATAAGATGCAAGAAGCCCTAAACCAGCTTACCGCCATCAATGTGACCCGTACCGAAGCCGACAAAGTCAGCACCCTAGAAGGTGTGAGTCGCACCTCCATTAAAACCTATATAGGTATCGCCGCCGTAATTGTCCTTATGGCATTGATGACACTTTTACTGGGCAGGCAGATTCGCGCACCGCTGCATGCCGTGATGCAGATGGCTCAGGCGATTGCCAGTGGTGATCTGACCTACAACATAGATCGTAAGCAGATAGGCACAGACGAATTCGGCCAACTAGCCGATACCTGTATCAGCATGCAAAACAATTTAACGGCCTTGGTAACTCAGATCAGTGCCGCGGTTGAGCAGCTAAGCACCTCTATCGAAGAGGTCAGCGCCATCTCTACCCAGTCTTCTCAAGGCATGGCCGCGCAGCAAAGTGAAATTACCATGGTCGCCACGGCAATGCAGCAGATGCAGGCCACGGTCAATGAGGTCGCCATGAACACAGAGGAAGCCTCTACATCGGCCAACGCCGCCAATGACTTTGCCGACCGAGGCAACCAAGAGGTCAAACACAATATCCAGGCCATCGAACGGGTCTCCACAGTGATCGACGAGGCCGGTGAAATGGTGGCGCAACTGGAGAAGGACTCTGCCAGTATTTCCATGGTCGTAGACGTGATTGGCGGTATTGCCGAACAAACAAACCTGCTGGCGCTCAATGCCGCCATCGAGGCCGCACGGGCCGGCGAGCAAGGCAGAGGCTTCGCGGTAGTTGCAGACGAGGTGAGAACCCTGGCCGGCAGGACTCAAGATTCTACTCGTCAGATAGTGGAGATTATCGAGAAGCTGCAACAAAGAGCCATCGAGGCTGGCGGCGCCACCAAACAAAGTTGCGAGATGATTCGTCGCTGTGTGTCACAGAGCCTGGCAGCCGGCGATAAGATAAGCGAAATCGAAGTCGCCGTAGCACAGATTGCGGCGATGAACATTCAGATCGCCAGCGCGTGTAGCGAACAAAACTCGGTGACCGAAAACCTCAGCCAAAACATAGAACGAATCAATGTCTCCTCGGCGGAGGCTGCTCAGGGTGCCAGCCAGACGGCCCAGGCCTGTATTGAGTTGAGCCAACTCTCCCTGGAACTAAAAACCATGGTCGATCACTTTCAAACGACCTAGGGCTCCCTCCCGCTGCGATGATAGATATCTGGCCCTGTGGTATTTACCTCAGGGCCTTTCTGTTTCGCTTAACGGATAAGATTGCAATACAATGACAATTCATTCTCTAGTAGCTTCAACTTTAACCACTAAAAATAACAAAACAGCCATGGCCCGCCCCAACAAGAAAGCGCCCAGTCGCACCGTCGAAATTTTCTGTGCCCAGTGTAAGACCCGGCTGTTTAAGTATCGCAAGGGCGGTAAAGGTGCCTTGGTCAAATGCTTCAAGGAACGCATCGTAGAAGATGATACGCACACGCCCTGCCATTGCCCAAACTGCGAGCAGTGTTTTGCCCGCGATACCTTGATTAGAGGCGTACCCGCTTTTAAGATAATTGGTGGCAAGGCAACAATGAAATAGCTAACCAATTGCAAGATAAGCTAAATTTATCATTCGGCCTACGCCACTCTCGGCGCGACTAGGCACAACTTGACGCAAATCGATTAAAGTTGGCAGTAAAAAGGGATTCAATGCATAAAAGGGATGATTGGCCCATGGGATTAACCAAGCGAGCAGCAAGGTTGTTACAGGCAAGTCCTGGGGATACTGCTGGCCTGACGGAGCAAAAGGCTCGCCTCACACGCATCCCTCATAAGCCCTCCTTGTCACTAGCCCATACACTCGCGCTTACACTCACACTTACATTTTCCCTAACACTCAGCACTAACGCCGCCTCCTGCGAACTCACCATGGGCTATCGCACCAGCGAGCGCCTGCCTTACATACATGCCGAGGCGAATAACCAGGGGCTCTATCTCGCCCTGTACCAGAAGGCGGCAGAGCGGATCGGTTGTACCCTCAAGGTACTCAGGGCTCCCAAGAAGCGGATACTCAGAGAAATGCGTCTG
Source organism: Shewanella alkalitolerans (assembly GCF_019457575.1). Lineage (NCBI taxonomy): Bacteria > Pseudomonadati > Pseudomonadota > Gammaproteobacteria > Alteromonadales > Shewanellaceae > Shewanella > Shewanella alkalitolerans. The sequence goes on from NZ_CP080422.1 coordinate 3,158,318, forward strand.
GGCAAGGTGGACTTTTATCCGGGCTTTGGTTTTACACAAAAGCGTAATCAGTACAGCTACTTCATTGCCAATGGCCTCTATGAGCGTTACACAGGGATCAGCCACAAAGACCTAGCACAAATCAGCTCCCTTAACGAGTTGGTCGGCACCCCCTATGTGCTACTCATCTCACCCGGGGGCTATGATCTCGATGGCATTCCTAAGGGCATAATCACCCGTCGTCCGCCGGAAATGGATGCCGCCCAGGCCTTTGAGCTGCTGATTGCCCGCAAGGGTGACTTCTTCAGCTATGATGAGACCACCTTAAGGTTCGAACTGGCCCACCATCCCCACCCCGGGCTCAAGCTTCACCCAGAATGTTGCGAGCCGATGCGCGACATGTATCTGGGATTTTCACGGGCGAGTCGCTATTTTAAGGCCTCACCCAATCCTGATTACGATCCCAGCCAAGCCGACTCCATCGCCAACAGAAGACTCTTGTTGACGCCCGGCAGTAAGGCTCACGCCCTGGCCGACGAACTGGAGAGAATGCGTGCCAGCGGCGAGACAGAAAGGATAAGAGAGAGCTTTTTCGCGCCAAGCCAAGCCACTGATGTGACTTCCGCCTCACACAGTCAATGACTTGAATGACTTGAGTGACTGAATACCGGCTTGAGCAACTGCTTAGGCAGTGCCTGCGACTTTATTGTGTCACAATCTGCGATTATGCTATGACTGGCTGCAAGCTAAGGCCAAATCCAAGCTTGGCCTGTTGCATCGATCGCTCACTAGACTAAACTGCGTCGGTGAAGGCTAATGGATAAGCGAAATGGAAAGCACAAATTGGCATGAGGAAACAAGGATGAATTCACTACTCAAGGCATGGGACGCCACCCCCGAATTACTAAAACCACTCGTCGCTCTGGCGTTGTTGGGACTCTTGTGTCTCACCGCATTTTTCTTCGGCCGGATGATCGGCCTGCTGCTCTACTAAGCGCTAACGAATCGTCAGGCTAGCATCAATCGCCAGACGCGCTGGCGATTGTCTCGGCAAGGCAGAGATCACTGCCGGTTTTGCATGAAATCTTCGCTGAAGTCGGTCGGCCAGTATTTATAGCCTTGTACGGTCGCCTGCGCCGCCGCCCCCATCAAATTAACCTGATAGGTTTTTACGCCGTCGAGATCCACCGACTGATTGGCCGACACCTGATCGCCACTCTCCTCATATTTGGCACTGGCCTCCGCCTGGGCCTGGCCCTCATAGCCTGAGTCCTTAAATCTTTTCAGCGCATCTGGCTTCATGAAGGCCTGCACGAAGGCCACCTGCTTCCAGCCGATCCCAGCACCAACGCCGCCTGTCGCGAAGCGATAGTAGCTGTTCTTGCCGCCTTCGCTCAGTACACAGATGCCGCCCCCCGTCGATAGCGCAAACAGATAACTGTTGCTGCCGGTACAGACTACGTGGGCAACCGAGTTCGCCACCGCGCGCTTAGCCCCCGGATGCTGTGCATAGATACTGGCCAGAGCCTCCTGGGTCTCCTGACGAGCATTGGCCTTCTTCGCCTCGGGCGTATTGCCTGTAGCGCAGCCAGCAACAAGTGTTACCCCGATAAAAGCCAAAAGTGATTTTCTTGTCGAAATTGTAAACATACCAACTCTCTATTAACGCCTGCGCGAAATACGCAAAAAGTTTTTAACCAATTGAATATAAAGAACATATAAAGTTTCCGCGTAATATATCCAGGCATTTAAACAATGCAAAACAGATGGTCAATTGTGAGAGCTCAGCAGCAAATCTACACGATGAAATAATAGATAAGCCTAATGTGTATGAGTGATGCAGATAGTTCGAGGAATGGAACATCCAAGGTAATTAGCCAGAGTCGATACAAGCGTATGGATAAGCGAAAGGGAATGAACTAATCGGGATGAAATAAATGGGTGAATCAAACGAAACGAGTAGTCAGTTAAATAGCTGTCGCTCGGCAAAAACTAGAGCTAACGCTAGCGCTAAGGCTTACACTGACGACTTAGAATGGAAGGTAATCAGGCTCGCCTGCAATCGCCAGTCAAACTGGCGATTGTCTCGGCCAGATAGCCGCTACTTATCTTTCTCGATGAAATCATCGGTAAAGTCTGTCGGCCAGTATTTATAGCCTTGCACCGTCGCCTGCGCCGCCGCCCCCATCAAATTGATCTGATAGGTTTTCACCCCATCGAGATCCGCAGATTGATTGGCCGACATCTGATCGCCACTCTCCTCATACTTGGCGCTCGCTTCCGCCTGGGCCTGACCCTCATAGCCAGAGTCCTTGAATCGCTGCAGCGCATCTGGCTTCATGAAGGCTTGCACGAAAGCCACCTGTTTCCAGCCAATCCCGGCGCCAACGCCGCCCGTCGCGAAGCGATAGTAGCTGTTCTTGCCGCCTTCACTGAGCACGCAGATGCCACCACCCGTCGATAGCGCAAACAGATAACTGTTGCTGCCGGTACAGACCACGTGAGCAATCGAACTCGCCACGGCCGATTTGGCAGCTGGATGCTCGGCGTAGATACTCGCAAGGGCCTCCTGGGTCTCCTTACGGGCATTTTCCTTCTTCGCCTCGGGCGTATTGCCTGTGGCACAACCGGCAATGAGTGTAACCAAGATAGCCGCCATAAATGGCGTTTTCATCGACAATGTAAACATCCTTATCCCCTCATTCATTTCAGCATTAATATTTGAAATAACACTAATTTATAGAAGTGAAAATCCAATAAATCAAATTGGTGCCGAACAAAATTTATCCAGGAATATAAGCCCTACAGAGACCCTGCCGATGCGAGCGCCACCGCCATTTTGCTCACTTAGACAATGCAAAGCTCATGAGATGTTAAGGCAGAGGGATGTTAAGGCTAAGGGATGTTAAGACTAAGAGATGTCGAAACTAAAAAATGTTGAGAATAAGGGAAAGCTAAGCAGTGATTGATAAAGGCTGTTCATAAGTGCGCCATCCATAACTTGGTCAATCCAAGGCGCGACATTTTGTCTCGCCCGCCACTTAATTCAGCGATCCCTGTAGCAAGTTAACTTCCCACCTAAAGCCGTCTATTGCCCGGGAGCGAAATCTCGGGTTTGATAGGCCAATCTATGACAAACAGGGATTTTAATCATGAAATATCAGTGGTTTCTAGGCACGCTTTTCATCGCAGGCATGAGCGCTCAGGTAACGGCCCATGAGCCGCCCATCGAGTTTCGCGCCGCCGGCAGCCTCAAGGCCGCCATGACAGAGGTGATTGGCGCCTATCAGGCCAAGAGCCATAGCGAGGTTGCCCCTCAGTTTGCCCCATCAGGACTGCTTAGAGCGCGTATCGAGTCTGGTGAGAAGGTGGATCTCTTTGCCTCGGCCAACATGAAACATCCTACTACTTTGAGCCAAGCTTCCCGCAGCGGCGATGTGGTAATGTTTGCCCGTAACAAGCTCTGCGCCCTTGCGCAGCCAGAGGTCGAACTCTCGAGCGAGACTCTGCTCAGCCAGATGCTCAATAGCAAGATACGTCTTGGCACCTCTACCCCTAAGGCAGACCCCGCCGGTGACTACGCCTTTAAGGTGTTCGAGCGCGCCGAGGCCATCTCATCCGGCGCCCAGCAGCAGCTGGAAGCCAAGGCACTTAAGCTAACCGGCGGTCCAGACAGCGCCAAGCCACCGAAAGGCCGTAATCCCTACGGCTGGGTGATGGAGAACAAGCGGGCGGATATCTTCCTCACCTACTGCACCAACGCCGTGCTGGCGCAGAAAGAGGTCAAGCCCCTCAAGATAGTGCAGCTGCCTGAAAACCTGAGTGTCGGCGCCAACTACGGCCTGACCGTCATTCAGGATGCGCAGCCCCATGCGGCGGATCTGGCGCTCTTTATCCTGTCACCACAGGGGCAAAAAATTCTGGCCAGCTACGGCTTCGACACCCCAACCTTGCCCTAGCAACTACACAGTCCTAGCAACTACTCAGTCGTAACAACTCCGCTTCCTTAGCAACTAAGTCCTTACAGCAAAAAGGGCTGGCACATGCCAGCCCTGATTTAAACACTTCTAGTGCTCTTAAATATCGACCCGTTAACGCGCTATTGGTTAAACAGATCCAAGGCCGCACGGCTCATCGCCTGCACTCCCGCCTCGAGAGCGACAGGGTAATCCGGCGCAAACTTGCTGGAATGCAGCGAGGGGAGACTCGCGCCCGATACCTGACTGGCCGCATAATCGGCCGCGGGCACAGCGCCTAACCAGAACAGAGTGATAGGCTTTTTAGCGGGCGTTAAGCCATACAGACCAAAATCCTCTCCCGCCATCACAGGCGACGCCTCCAAGACATTATCATCCCCCAGCTGCTTGGCGATGCTGGCCCTGACCTTAGCAGTCTGCTCCGGGTCATTATAGGTCGATGGAATGCTCTCCTCTTGATGCACATACACATCAGGCCACTCGGCCTCGCTCAGTCCCGCACTAATGGCGATCCCCTTAGTGAGTCGCTCGATGGCGGCGATCTGCTGCTCGCGCACCTTAGGATCGTAGGAGCGCAGCGTCAGCTGCAGCTTCACCTCGTTGCCTATGATGTTGTGTTTCGAGCCGCCGTGAATCGAACCCACGGTGATCACATTGGGCGATAATGGCGAGACCTCCCGGCTGACGATAGTCTGCAAAGCAAGCACGATGCGCGCCGCCAAGACCACAGGGTCGACCGTAGTGTGAGGATAGGCGCCATGACCGCCGCGCCCCTTCACGCTGATATCCACCGAATCCACGTTCGCCAGGGCATAGCCCGGAGCGATGGCCACCTTACCCGCCGGTACTGAGGCGCTGACATGCAGCCCAAGAATATGATCGGGTGTCGGGAACTGGCTAAACAGCCCCTGTTTAAGCATCGCCTTGGCACCGCCCCCCACCTCTTCGGCGGGCTGGGCCACCAGCATCAAGGTGCCCTGCCATTTATCTTTTTGCTGAATCAACTGCTGCGTCGTGCCCACCAGATTGGTCATGTGCACATCATGGCCACAGGCGTGCATCACCCCCACCTGATTGCCCTGGGCATCAAGGGTGGTGACCTTAGAGGCGTAAACTTTGCCCGTCTCCTCAACAATCGGCAGGGCATCGGTATCGGCGCGGATCATCACAGTGGGCCCCTTACCGTTACGGTAGATGCCAACCACGCCATGACCACCAAAATCCCGGGTCACCTCTATACCTAAGGCCTCGAACTCGGCCGCCATTCTCTCGCCACTCTGTTGCTCATGGTAAGAAAGCTCGGGAGCTTGGTGCAGCTCGAGATAGAGACTGGAGAGCGCCGGCATGGCTTGCTTGACCGACTGCGACAGCGCCTCGTCTTGGGCCCAGAGGCTTTGGCTGGTGCCGAGGGCAACCAGGGCGCCCGCTAAACAGGATTGATGAATGATCTGGCGTAACATGCTTGACTCCATTGCCTAAAATTTTTCCACTAGGTGCTCAGCATAGCCTGTTAACTAAATGATCAGAAGCGGTAAAATACCTTGTGAGAATTTCCCTTTAAACGAACGAGATTTCTCAACCCACAAAAAAACGCAGCTTGGGCTGCGTTTTTATTTAGCGCGATAAACTTATCCTTTAAAACTGATAATGCACGCCTAGATAGACATTGCCCCAGTCGCTTTCCACCTGCTCATCGAGCCCGGTCGCATCAAGATCGGTATAGAGCATCTCATAGGCGATACGCACGTTAATGCCATTATCGAAAGCCATGTTAAAGCCTGTGCCCCACAGCCAGCCATTGCCGTCATAGTCCAGATCGGCCTCGACCTTAGTGGCCGCCATACCGGCCTTGATGAACATAGAGTAAGTATTATTAAAATAGTGGTGGAACTTGGCCGCGATAGACAGCTGATTGGCCTTCACATCCCCCACATCGACAAAGTTGTCGGTGCGAACATAGGTGCTCTCGACGGCGAAGTTTTTACTGAAATAGTAACCGCCATAGAGACCATAACTGATGGCCGACTCGTCAAATTCTCCCGCCTCTAGCGTAGAATGACCCGCCATGCCCCCTAGATAAAATCCCTTGATATCGTCGTTCGCCATCGCAGTTCCCGACGCGATAAGACTCGCCAAACACAGTGCCAGCAAAGATGCGCGCTTCATACTTCCCCCGAAAACAAAATATTTACAAGTGGCCAACATACTAGTGCAAAAATCTTATTAAATTAAGTCTTTAATTGCTGCTTAGATAAAAAACCAACCAAGCTTTGTCCGCTCGGCAACTAGGTAGAATCCTGACCATAAAAAAAATGCAGCCTAGGCTGCATTTTTCACATACTTGCTTCAGACTCCGATGAACGGATGCCGTTGACTTAGGCTATGAATCTTCTAAAGCCTTTGTCTGCCGTAGTTAGTGCTTCTCATCCTCGGCGGGGCCGCTGAGGAGCTTGTTACCCGATATCATCGCCGACACTAGGCCAGGCTGATGTTTAATCTCGGCCACTATCACCCCGGCCACATGCAGCACTATCATCAGGATAAGCAGATACACGCTATACACATGCACCTCACCGGCCAGCGACTTATAGGTCTTTAATACCGCCACCTTCTGCGCATCGACGCCGGTATCATCATAGGGCTTGATGCTGGCACCATCTACGCCAGGCTGGGCGATATAGTCGCTGACCGCACCGCCAAAGGGAGGGTAATAGATATCGGTTCCGGCGCGCACCAGACCAGTCACCATTATGGTCACCAACAGCAGCATCATGGCAAAGATGGCCAGACGCCCCATGGGGTTATGATATAGATATTGAGGTGACTCCCCCTTGGCCAGCTTGGCCTTGTAGCGAGACAGCCCCTTGAGATCCGGGAGAAACTGACTCAGGCGGGCGCTATGACTGCCGATAACGCCCCAGATCAGTCTGATACTCAGGTTAATGGCAAACAGGTAACCGACCCAGACATGCAGTTTCTTCAAGCCAATCTTGGCTTCCAGGCCGCTGATGCCAATATCGCCCTTAAATAACATCACCATGCCGATGAAGATCAGCACCATGACTAAGCCAAGGTTTATCCAGTGAAACAACCGTGTGGGCTTGTCCCACACCTTGTAAACCTTCACCTCTTGACTAACTCCTTCATGACTAACTCCTTCATGACTGACAGCCCCTTGATTGGCAGCCCCTTGATTGGCAGCCACTTGATTAATCGCCTCTTTTGGCATCGTCTCCCCCATTTCAGACGTTTATCCAGTGGCTCTTAATATACGCCTGTTGGGAGCAAAATTTTGTGAAATATGCTTCATGGCAAGGCAACTTAACCTTAATTCTTTTATGGTTAATTAATCTTGCTACGAAGGAAGATCTCGATAACTTTGTTAACCCTGCTGGCGGCGTCTGATAAGGCTCAACCAGCCCAAGCCCAGTAGCCCGAACAGCCAGCCCACAGAGAGGCTACCGCCACTCACCTCGACTTCGGTGACAACCTCTTCGACCACATACCGGTCACGATCGGCGCTCTCCAGCGGCAGACCATAGAGATCATCCAGATCATCGCTGCTGATGGTGGCGACGATATCGCTGTAACCCACCTCATAGAGATCGATCAACACATCATAATGGTCCGTCGGATAACCAGTATGCAGCGTGGTAAGCACCTCAAAATCATCGTCGCTGGCATCGTCCACTATGGTGAACACATCAGTGGTGTGGTACAGCTCCCAGGGGCCGCCATTCCGGCTCAGATAGAGGTCGGCATAGACATTGGCATGCTCGCCCAGATAATAACTGTGGACGTCGGCATCGAAGGTCACACTGAAGGTGCGATAGAAGCCGTCATAATCGACATCTTCAAACAGGCGGCTGCTGGCCTCATAGATAGCAAATTCGTGGTAAATCCCCGCCTCGAGGCGCTGAGCGGAGGACTTGAGCGTCTTAGTACCAGCCTGAGCCGAGCTCTTATCTAAGCTCTGATCTGAACCTTGCTCTGCGCTGTGTGTCAGGGCCTGGCGCTCGGCAATCACCTGCTCACGAGTCTTACGCGGGGCAAGTTTCACCTCCTGCTGTTTAAGCTGTTCGGCGCTCGCCTGCTGCGTACTGGTCATGGCCTGCCCGGCGCGGCTAAAACCTTGGGCCAACGTCTGTTCATCTTGCACTACGCTGGTCGATGCCGAGCCGACCAGGGCGCTTGTCTCACCTGTATTTTCTCCGAGATTGTCGGCTGCCATGGCTGCGCCGCTGCCCAGCATGGTCAACAAGGCGGTGGCCTTGATGGCGCTATACAGCTTGCCCAGAGCAGAGGGGGTCTTAATTAAGGGCGTATTAGTTAATGACGTATTAGTTGCCAGCTGCTGGCTCGTTTTCATCGTAAGTCTGTTCATAATCAATCTCCATAGAATGGACTGCGTCTTGCTTAAGGCCATTAGATGCGATCGAAAATGAACGTAAGCTGAACATTAAAAATCAGCCTATTCAACAAGATGGCGCAAAATTAAACATTCAGCTCCTGTTCATCTGCGCAAGATAACAATGAAAAAGCACGCTTGCCGCTTTACCCTGGCGAGCATGGAGATTCGCGGCATATGTTTCTTATTTTTATAGGATCTTTTACACTGTCCGAAGAATTCAACACAGGTGATTTTGATGAAACCAGCCCTAATATTGCTCGCCATAGCGTCACTCCTGTTTCCCCTACAAGGATACAGTGCGGGCTATGGAATATCGGCGGCCAGTAGCAGCATCTTGATGGCGGCTCAGAAAAATACGAATCAAAATCTACGTGTTAAAAATCGTCAGCAGGCCACTCAGATGGTAAAGGGGCGCTATAACGCCAAGGTCCTGAGCGTGCAATCATCACGGGTCAATGGCAACCCAGGCTACCGCGCCAAGTTGCTCAGTAAAGATGGCGTGGTCTTCTATGTCGCCATCGACGCCGTCACAGGACAGATGAGCCGACAATAACCTGCTAAGAAAGGACACGCCAATGCGATTACTACTGGTTGAAGACGATTTAGCCCTTCAGGAAAACCTGAGACAACACCTGCTCGATGCCAACTACACCTTAGACATCGCCAGCGACGGCGAAGAGGGCCTGTTTCAGGGACGAGAGTATCCCTACGACGCCGCCATTATCGACGTGGGACTGCCTAAGTTAGATGGTATCGCGCTGATCGCCAGGTTAAGAGAAGAGGGAATAGACTACCCCATACTGATCCTAACCGCCCGCGACAACTGGCAAGACAAGGTCGAAGGCCTGGATGCTGGCGCCGACGACTACCTGACCAAGCCGTTTCATCCCGAAGAGCTGGTCGCCAGGCTCAAGGCGCTGATCCGCCGGGCGGCGGGCAAGTCCAGCCCTGTGATCCAAAACGGGCCATACTCTCTCAACACCAGCAGCCACGAGATCAAATTTGGCGACCAGGATGTCAGCCTGAGCGGCTCTGAGTACAAGCTGTTCGAGTATTTCATGCTGCATATCGGCGAGGTGAAATCCAAGAGCATTCTCATCGAGCACATCTATGATCAGGACTTCGACTTAGATTCCAACGTCATCGAGGTCTTTATCCGCCGCCTGCGTAAGAAGCTCGACCCCGACGGCCAGTATGGTCTTATCGAGACATTGCGTGGCCAAGGTTACCGCCTCAAGCCACTGGATAACAGTTAAGCTTTCGAGGCCATTTGATGAGCAGCCAGCGCGCCCCACACGGCAAACTCAACTCCCTTAGGGTTCGTCTGATCCTCAGCGCCCTGTTGCTGATATTGCTGCTGCTGCCGACCATTGGCTTCGCCCTCAACAACGCCTTTAAACAACAGGTGATGACCAACGTCAGAGAGCAGCTTAGCGCCTACCTCTATTCTGTACTGGCGGTGGCCGAGATGGACGATGGCAAGCTCTATATGCCAGAGGCACTGCTGGAGAATCAGTTCAATGTCATAGGCTCAGGCCTCTACGCAGTGATCGACAGCGCAGGCGATCACCGAACTGAAAGCGTCCGCCTGGGTGAAAACCAAAATGACAGCCAGAGCGATAACCAAACTGAAAGTGACCGCCAGGCCAGCGTTGAGCCACTCTGGTCATCCAACTCCTTTCTTGGATTGAACCTCACGACGCCCCTGCCCCATCCTAAGGTGGGACGCAGCGAATTTGGCGAGCTGATGTTAGAGCAGCAGCCTCATCTCATCTACAGCTTTAGCGTACGCTTCGCCCCCGGCGAGACCCAGCGCCAGAGCGCGCCAATCACCATCCACATCATCAAAGATCTCGACGGCGTGGCGCAGCAGCTCAAGGCCTTTAGCCAACATCTGTGGAGCTGGCTGGTGGTGTTGATGCTGGTACTGCTGGCGATTCAATTTGCCTGGCTGGCCTGGACATTAAAACCCCTAGCGCGCTTCAGAGAGGAGCTGGGACAGGTACAGCGGGGCGAGGCGGAGCAGCTCAGCGGCCATTACCCCAATGAACTGCAGGCGGTGGCCAAACAACTCAATACACTGCTGAGCACAGAGCAGCGCCAGCGCAGCCGCTATCGCAACGCCCTCTCTGACTTGGCCCACAGCCTCAAGACGCCGCTGGCGGTGATCCAGAGCCAGAAAGATCTCAGCCCCACCTCACTTGAGCAGGTCGGACAGATCAATCGCACCATAGGCCACCAACTCAAACGTGCCCAGAGCGCCGCCGGTAACGCCTGGCACCTGGGGATCAAAGTCAGCCTGGTCTCCGACAAACTGCTGCGCACCCTGGTCAAGATCCATCCCGGGGTAGCGCTCAGCTATGGCAAGGCCCCAGAGGAAAACCAGATCTTCTACGGCGATCAGAGCGATCTTACAGAGATGCTGGGCAACCTGCTGGATAACGCCTGTAAGGCGGCTAGAAACAAGGTGATGCTGAGCGTCGACGCTGACAATGGAAAACTCATCATCAGCGTCGAAGATGACGGCGCTGGCATTAGCCCAGAGCAGCGTCAGCTCATACTCGAGCGTGGACGACGCGCCGATACTTATGAGAAGGGCCACGGCATAGGGCTCGCCATCGTCGGTGACCTGGTGCAGAGCTATCAGGGACACCTCACCATAGATAGCTCGACGACGCTTGGCGGCGCCAAATTCAGCCTGAGCTTCCCTCAGCAGTTCGCCGAGTAGCCAGAGTTCAGGCTTAAGCGTGAGCAAAAGCCGGGTTTGATCTAAAGCCTAAATCAGCTCGGTTCAGCATTTATTTATTATTTTCTTCCCCATTTTTAGCTTTCAGCTAATGTTCATCTTGGGCCTTTTATTATCTGAGTAAATCCAATGACAGATAAGCCTAGGAGACGTTATGAAAAGCATCAGACAATGGACTTTGCTCCTGCTCATTGCCCTTTCACAGTCACTGCTTACCCCTTCAGTGTCGCGGGCAGAAGACGCTGTTCAAGAGATCCAGTTTAGCGATGCCGAGCTGGCACAGATGCTGGCCCCCATTGCCCTGTATCCCGACAGCCTACTCACCCACATTTTAATTGCCTCCACCTATCCGCTAGAGGTGGTACAGGCCAATCGTTGGCGCAACAAAAACAAGTCGTTAGAAGGCGCTGAGGCGGTTAACCGCGCTGAGAAACAGGACTGGGATCCCAGCATCACCGCCTTGGTCGCCTTTCCCGACCTGTTGCAACGCCTGAGTGATGACCTCGAGTGGACTCAGAAGCTGGGCGACGCCTTCTTGCAGGACGAGGAGCGAGTGCTAGACAGCATTCAGAGCCTGAGACAGCAGGCCGAGCGCGCCAATGCCTTCGACGATATGGAGAACATGAAGGTCACTAAGGTCAATCGCCAGATCGTTATCGAACCTGTGCAGCGTGAGGTGATCTATGTGCCTTACTATGACACCCGAGTAGTCTACGGCCATTGGCACTGGTACAACTACCCGCCTGTGTATTGGGCCTATCCACCCCATTACGCCGGTTACTACCCGGGTCATATTTCGGGACACTTCTACTTCAACAGCGGCATACATATCAGCTTTAACTACTTCTTTAGTGCGTTTAGCTGGCGTCAGCGTCACATAGTGGTGACCCACCACCATCATACGACTCGCTACCGCCCTTACAGCCGAATCGTGACCAGCAGCGGCGCCCAACGTTGGCACCACAAGCCGGTCCACAGACATGGTGTGGCGTATCGCTCGCCAAAGGTTAAGGCCCGCTACGACAAGTATCGTCCTAACCGCTATGACGTAAAACACAATAGCAGCATGGAGCGCTACTCAAAGCAGGCCAAGCCGAGTCAGGCCAAGCACTACAACGCGGCGCAGGTTCAAAAGCGCCGCGAACAGAACTTCAGCCATAAGCTGAGCGATGCACGCAGCCAGCATGACCGTCATCAAAACGCGCATAAGACGCCGACCAAGTATTATGAGAAGCGCGACCGACTCAGCCTGAATGACAAGGCCAATCGCTCATCGAGCAATAAAGCCGACAACTGGTCGAAAGAGTGGAATAGAGAGAAGAGCCCTCAGCGAAACGACAGCTATCAGCGTGAGATGAAAAGCCCTCAGCGCGATAATAACTATCAGCGTGAGAAGAGTAATCAACAGCAAAGCTACCAAAGAGAGAGGAGCCCTCAGCGGGAGATGAGCCATCAGCGAGAAGTGAAGAGCACTCAGCGGGAAAGGAGCCATCAGCCAGTAAAGAGCCATCAGACCAATAACGGTCGTGGCGCCTCATCTCACAATCAACAGGGCCGAACTAAGCAACGTGATAACTAAGCGTTAAGTCGCTAAGTAACTAAATAGCTAAGTAGGGAGCAGTTGAGAGCTTGCCAACGTAAAGAGCAAGCATTAAGGCGGTGGCAATCACCGCCGCCACTTTTCTCTAATCAGTTCAGCAATACTCGGATCCCGCCCCCTTTTCACCTAAATCTACCAGCGTCTTAATCTACCAGCGTCTTAATCTACCAGCCTAGGGCGCCACGGCAAGCCATAGAAACGATAATAGCCCACCAGATTACTGCCGATAAACAGCAGCTCCATCACCACAGCCGTGGGCGAACCCACCAGATAATTGTTAAGCAGCCAGATGCTGGTGCCCACTAACATCAGCTGTCTCAGGCGTTGATCCCTTGGACAGAAGGCGGCGATGGTCTGAGTACAGCTGCCGGCAAAACTTATCAGGCTCAGGGGGCCGGCATAGGTAAATAGGGCGATCAGGCTATTAATCCCCAGAAACAGCCAGAGCAGGCGCCGCGAATGCGAAAATACGGTTACCAGGTAGCGAATCGCGGCAACCAACATGAGCCCGGCGGCCGTCCACTGGAGCAGCAGCGCAAAATGAACGCTGATTAACACCCCAGACAGTGCGAGGCAGAGCACTATGTGGCGCTTCTGCTTGAATTGAAAAGAGAGAATGTCTGTAACGATCGCTACAGCGATCAAGCATTGAGACAGAAGAAACAGCGACATACACCACCTAAGATTTCAAGATGCGAAAGATGGCGCTAGTATGGTTCAGCCTTGGTGCAAGGCGCATTAACTTAAGATAAGCCGGGAAGAATCTTTTCGGTGCTTATATGTACTAGCTTATACCAAGGCATGGAAAGTGTCGCACAGTTATCTTTTCACCTATATCAACAAGTCTATCTTTTTAAACTAGTGCTTCTCATTCGTTCCTCTCATCAGTTAGCCTCAGGCTAGCCTGGCCTTGAGCCGCGACAGACTCACGGGCGTGATACCTATATAGCGAGCCAGCTGCACGTTACTCAGGCGCTCGACCCACATGGGCCTGTGGTTGACCAGGTAGAGATAGCGCTCCTCGGGACGTTTGAGCAGCAAGAAGGCCTCCTTCTCCTCCTTGTACAGCAGCTGTTGACTCAGCAAGGCGATCAGAACAGCTTGCCAGCTCGCCTGTTTGAGCAACGCGAGGGGGAAGCGCACCAGGGTCGCGTCAGTCACCGCCTCCAGCTGATAGGGCGCCGCATCCCCCGTCAGCAGGCTGTGATAGAGCAGGCAGAGCTCCCCTTCGAAATAAAACTCCTTCGAAAACAGACCGCCACAATCGCCATAATACTGAGCGCCCAAGATGCCATCGACGATGAAATAACCATGCTCCTGGCAGGCGCCCTGGTGCAGCAGTATCTCACCTCGGGGCGCGCACATGCATTTGGCCTGACTCAGCGCCTCGCTACATTCATCATCCGCCAGCCCAAGCAGACCTAGTCGCTCAGCAAAAACGCTAAGGGCACCTTTAGCTTCTCTCTGTGTCACTCTGTTTCCTCTACGCTCTGTTTAGGCCCTGATGATAACACTCCCAGACGACGCTGAATAACCCTTGCCCTATTCGCCAGAAGCGTACGAGCATATCAGTGAAACGCCTCCTTTAAACCACGCCGCATTTTAGGCTAGACTCAGAGGCCATCTATGATTTTATTTAAGTTTTTAACCAGCGGAGAGCCTCAGATGTCAACACGCGTTTTTGTGATAGCCCAGTTTCGTCCCAAGGCGGGAAAAGCCGCCGAACTCTTCGAGCTGCTCAAGGCTCTGGAGCCCGACTCACTGCGGGAACAGGGTTGTATTCAGTACATTCTCACCCGCCAGATAGACCATCCGAGCGCCAGTCGCACCGACTACCCTATCGTGTTCAATGAGATCTGGGCCGATGGCGAAAGCTGGGCGGCTCACGGCCGTCGCCAACAGATCAAACACTTCTTCGACACTCAGGTGAGCTCCCCCGCCGGCCTGGTGGATGATGCCATAGTGACCGCCTATACCGACGAGGGCTACGAATACGACGCCCCGGTATTTATCTAGCCATTTGTCTAATCTTCGCCTCAAGAGATGAAAAAACGCAGCCTAGGCTGCGCTTTTTAAGCATTTTTCATGGCTATTAGTTAGCTACACCTGTCGCGGCCTGGTTTTGCGCCGACCAGAGGGTCACCCGGGCCTGACTGTCGAGGCCATTGACCATACGCGCCACCTGATCTTGGGTGAAGTTGGCGTATTGATCTGAGTAGGCCATAAAATTCTGCCAGTTGATGGTCTGCCCCATGCAGTTGACTATGCCGCCATCACCCGGGTTCATCTGCCAGCTGTTTTGTTGCGGCGTATCGCAGTTTTCATCGCCCGTGGTGCCGCAACGGCGCTCCATGCCACGCTTACAGCCGCCTTCGAAGGTGTGGATCAGATCCAGGAAGTGACCAAACTCATGGGTCAACACAGAGCGGAAGTTCTCGTCGGTGTTACTACCAAGATAGGCGCCGTTATAGGTCACCCGTGCCAGCCCCTCGTCTGACATTGTGGTATCCGGGTACCAGGCCACCCCTGAGTTGTTGGTGACACCATCGGCATAGAGGTCATTCTGAATGTAGACATTCATGTACTTGTAGTTATCCCAGTGATCTCGCTTCACATCTGAGCTGGAATAGTTACCCGCCCCGGACGATGCCGGATGATAAACGATACCCGAAGTGGGATTCCCCTGGGGATCGATAGTGGCTAGACGAAACTCGATGTTGAGCGCCTGCTTCACCCCTTGGAACTCCGCATCTATGTCGGCGAAATCGGCGGTGCGTCCCTGAAAGTCTTCGTTGGTCTTGTTGAGCGCATCTATGATCACCGCATCGGTCACCGTCTTACCATTGAACTGGGTGCCATACACATGGAACACCACAGGGATCACATAACTTGGGGTCGCCGACAAGGCTAGCGCCGAAGGGGTATCGCCCGTCGCCACACTGGCGTCATCACCAGGCTTAGCCATGGCGCGCTTACGCTCAAACAGCTTGGCATGACGAGCCTTAGCCTCAGCCTCGGCAGCAGGGAAATTTCGATAATGCTGAGCGTTGATCTCCCTCGCCTTACAGTGATCGGCGGCAAACTCGGGCTGCTTGGCGCTAACCCCTGCGCTAGTTGTCAACAGGGCGGCCAGGATAGATAAAGTCAATTTGTTGGTCATGTTATTAGTCACTCTTATTGTTAGCTTTTTAGGGTAAATCGCCCTCTCCCTGGCGTCTGCGCTTCCTTTCGGGCGAATAACAACATTACCTATTGAGATAAAACATTCTGTATACAATATACCCAAATAAAAATAGGAGTAAACCCAAATGTGAATATTTTGTAAATCACTAACCCTGACCGCCTTACACCTGCTTATCCTTTGCATAGTCAAGCTATGGCTTATTGAACTCTCTATTCCCCATACTAATTTCCTGACTAATTCCCTTACTAATAGCCCCATAAAAAAACGCAGCCATTGGCTGCGTTTTTGTCTTAGAAAGACTAAGGATTAATCGCCGAAGTCGTCCAGTAGTATGTTCTCCTGCTCAACCCCTAGGCTTTCTAGCATGTTGATCACCGAGGAGTTCATGATCGGAGGGCCACACATGTAGAACTCACAGTCTTCCGGCGCGTTGTGGTTCTTCAGGTAGTTCTCGTAGAGGACGTTATGGATGAAGCCTGTGTAGCCGTCCCAGTTATCCTCTGGGAGCGGGTCCGACAGGGCCACGTGCCACTCGAAGTTGTCGTTTTCCGCCGCCAGCGCGTCAAACTCCTCCTGATAGAAGATCTCACGGCGTGAACGGGCACCGTACCAGAAGGTCATCTTACGCTTGGTCTGTTCACCCTTTAGCTGGTTAAAGATGTGTGAGCGCATCGGCGCCATGCCGGCACCACCACCGATAAACACCATCTCGGCGTCCGTCTCCTTAACGAAGAACTCACCAAATGGCCCAGAGATGGTGACCTTGTCGCCCGCCTTGAGGTTAAAGATGTAAGAGGACATCTTGCCCGGTGGCAGCCCCTCTGATGGCGGTGTGGCGATACGCACGTTCAGCATGATCACCCCTTTCTCATCCGGGTAGTTGGCCATAGAGTAGGCGCGCAGCACGTCTTCCTCTACGGTCGAGATCAGATCGAACAGGCCATACTTTTCCCAGTCGTCACGGTATTCGGTAGGAATATCGAAGTCGCTGTATTTCACCTCGTGAGCCGGCGCCTCAATTTGAATATAACCGCCCGCCTTGAACTTCACATCTTCCCCTTCAGGCAGCTTAAGCAGCAGCTCCTTGATGAAGGTGGCCTGGTTATCGTTAGAGATCACCTCACACTGCCACTTCTTGACGCCGAAGATCTCCTCTTCCAGCTCAAGCTCCATGTCTGTCTTCACCGCCACCTGACAGGCCAGACGACAACCCTCTTTGGCCTCTTTCTTGTTGATATGATCGCGCTCGGTCGGCAGGATATCGCCGCCACCCGACTTAACCTTCACCCGGCACTGACCACAGGTTCCGCCGCCGCCACAGGCCGAAGGAATAAAGATATTCTTGCTCGCCAGGGCGCCCAGTAGCTTATCGCCCGCCGCCGTGGTTATGCTCTTGTCATCGTCGTCGTTGATGCGGATGCTCACGTCACCGTTGATCACCAACTTGCTCTTGGCGACTAAAATCACCATCACCAGCACACACACCACTATGGTGAACATGCCTATGCCTATTGCCATTTCCATCTAATAACCCTTTTCTTAATGCACTGACACTAGCACGCCCGTTACAGCGAGATGCCGGAGAAAGACATAAAGCCCAATGCCATCAGGCCCGTGGTAATAAAGGTGATACCCACACCTTGCAGCCCGGCTGGAATGGCGTGAAACTTCATCCGCTCACGCAGGCCCGCCAGCAGCACGATAGCCATCGCCCAGCCAAGACCGGAGCCGGTGGCAAACACCACAGACTCACCCAGGGTGTAGTCGCGGTTCGCCATGAAAATCACCCCGGCGAAGATGGCGCAGTTCACCGTCAGTAGCGGCAGGAAGATCCCCAGGCTGTCGTACAGGCTAGGAATATACTTATCCAGAAACATCTCCAGGATCTGCACCAAAGCCGCGATCACACCGATGAAGGTGATGAGCTTGAGGTAGCTCAGGTCCAGCTCGGGATAGCCCGCCCAAGCCAGGGCGCCGGGTGCCAACACCTTGGAATAGATAAGCTGGTTCAGCGGCACCGCGAGAGTCATCACCACGATCACGGCAATACCCAGACCGAAAGAGGTCGATACCTTCTTCGACACGGCCAGGAAGGTACACATGCCCATGAAGAAGGAGAGCGCCATGTTGTCGATAAAGACGGCCTGAACAAAGAGATTGATATAGTGTTCCATAGCCTTAACCTCGCTTACGCTGGATAACATTGATGGCCCAGATCAGTAAGCCAATCAGGAAGAATGCACTCGGCGGCAACTTGAACATCTCGTTGGCCAGATACCAGCCGTCGTTCTCGACCGTCTTTAAGATCTCATGGCCAAACAGGGTGCCGGCGCCCAGCAGCTCACGCACGAAGGCGACGCTGAGCAGGATAACGCCATAGCCCATGGCGTTGCCCATGGCATCCACCACAGCCAGATGCGGCGGCATCTTCATGGCGAAGGCTTCGGCGCGGCCCATGATGATACAGTTGGTGATGATCAGCCCCACAAATACCGACAGCTGACGCGACAGCTCATAGGCCACATCCTGCAGTACCATGTCGACGATGATCACCAGGGAGGCAATCACCGTCATCTGAGCGATGATGCGCACGCTGTTAGGAATAAAGTTACGGATGCTGGAGATGATCAGGTTTGAAAACACCAACACGAAAGTCACCGCCAGGGTCATCACCAATGCGGTCTGCATCGAGTTGCTCACCGCCAGCGCTGAACAGACCCCAAGCACCTGCATGGCCACGGGGTTATTGGCGAAAATCGGGCCGGTTAGAATGTCCCGGGTCGCCGTCATACTCTTACTCATCTTAAACCTCCGACGCTTTTAGCTTGTGAAGGAAGGTCTGATAACCTTCGACCCCGAACCAGAACTGCATGGCACGCTGTACGCCGCGTCCCGTCATGGTCGCGCCGCTCACGGCATCCACACCATGGAGATCGCCGGCCTTGGCGCCGCCCTTGACCACCTTGAAGGAAACCTGTCCCTTCTCGTCAAACAGCTGCTTGCCCTTAAGCTTGTCTGTCCAGGCCTTGTCGTCGAGGAAGTCGCCGATGCCCGGTGTCTCACCATGCTCGTAGAAAACCACGTTTTCTATGGTGTTCAGATCCGGCTTGAGCGCCACATAACCATAGATGATCGACCAAAGCCCCTTGCCGTAGATAGGCAGCACCACGGCGTGCAGCTCGCCCTTGTCATCAAACACCTTGAACACGCGGGCCTGATTGGCGCGGGTCTTGATTTTGGCGATATCTTTCTTCGGCTTGCTCGAGGTCTGCGGATTGATGGCCGCCATACGGTCGTCGAAATCCAGCACGTTCGCCTGGCTATCGACGACGCCGCTGTCCAGCTCCACCAGCAGAGGCTTCACAGACTGCTCGAAGATGGCGCGAAAATCTTTGTCGCCGCTGATATCGATATCGGCGGCCAGCAAGACGTTGCGCTTAAGCTCGTCGCGCTTCTTCACCAACTTACGTTCTTTGAGTACCTCGGCCGTTCCTGTGATCATAAAAGAACAAGAGAGGCAGAGGACGAGTGTGAAGATCATGGTCCCCACAACGGTATCTTTCTTAAATGCCATTAGCGTTGCTTCTCCATAGTGGCGCGCTCTCTGGAACGACGAAACAAAAAGGATGCGAAGATTGACGACCAGAGGTTGGCGGTCTGGATCCTTAACATATGTTCTGACTTATAAGGCATTGCGTTTCAGCCTCCGCTTCATGTTGCTGCGCGCCACCAGGTAATCGAAGAGTGGTGCCCACAGGTTGGCAAACAGAATCGCCAGCATGATCCCCTCAGGCATCTTGAGATTCAGCACGCGGATAAGTACTGTCATGAAGCCTATCAGGGCGCCGTAGGCAAACTTGCCTTGGCGGGTATAGGCTGTGGTCACAGGATCTGTGGCCATAAACATCATCCCCAGGGCGAAGCCGCCGGTGACCAGATGCCAGGTCCAAGGCATGGCGAACATCTCATTCTTGGCCGAACCGATAAGGTTGAACAGCACGGCGGTTGCCACCATACCGGCCATCACACCGGCCACCACGCGCCAGTCGGCCAGGCGAGTCAGCAGCAGGAACAGACCGCCGATCAAAATGGCCAGGGTGCTGGTCTCGGCGATAGAGCCGACGGCGAAGCCGAAGAAGGCATCCCACCACAGCGGATCGCTGAAGGCCTGATACCAGGTGTAACCCTCGAAGCTCATCTTGCCCGCGGCAGTCTGAATCAAGGTTGTCGCTCCCGAGAAGCCATCGACCGCCACAAACTGGGCGATCTGCGCCACCTCGGTCGGGTAGGCAAAGTAGATAAAGGCGTAACCAGCCAACGCAGGGTTAAGGAAGTTATACCCCATACCGCCAAACACCTCTTTGGCCATGATCACCCCGAAGGTGATGCCAAGGGCCACGATCCACAGGGGTGTCGATACCGGCAGGATCAGGGTAAACAGCAAGGCGGTGACGAAGAAGCCTTCATGCAGCTCCTGGCGACGCACCTTGGCAAACACCATCTCCCAAAACAGGCTCACCAACAGCGCGGTAAGATAGATGGGCAGGTAGAAGCTCAGGCCATAGCCAAACAGACCAAAGAAACCGCTCTGCTCGCCGAGGCCGCCGGTGATGGCATTGAACGGCAGTAGCTGCCAAACATCGGGCGTGGTCAAGCCAGAAGCCAGCGCCAGCTGCGCCTGCAGACCCAGGTTATAGATACCGAACAGAATCGCCGGCAGCAGACACAGACCCACCAGGGTCATGGTACGTTTTACATCGATCGCATCGCGAACATGCACCTTACCTTTGGTGCTACGGCCATGGGCATAAAGCAGCGAGCGTAGGAAGCTACGCATCGACGAGCCGTGGGCATAGTAATTCTCTTGCACATCTGGCTTATTGTCTTGCTTACTCATTAACCTTCCCTCTCAATAATATCTAGGCAGATGCGAAGTTCCCGTCCGAAGTCATACTTGCCCGGACAGACAAAAGTACACAGGGCCAGATCTTCTTCATCCAGCTCTAAGGCCCCCAGGGCCTGCGCCTCATCAGTGTCACGCACTACGAGGTCGCGCACCAAAAGGGTCGGCAGGATATCCAGCGGCATCACGCGATCCAGCTGACCGAAGGCCATCATGGCGCGGTGTGAACCACCGGCATGAGTAGTCAGATCGAACAGACGCTTGGTCGCCTTGAAACGAGAGGTCACGGCGCGGGTGATAGAGAACTTGTCTGCGCCGCCGCGCACCCATGGCAGTAGCTGATGCTTGGCGTCTTCCGCCAGCACAGAGATCTGCTGATGGAAACGGCCCAGATAGTCGTGAACGCCAAAGGCAGTATGACCGGCCAGCACAGAGCCTGACACCACACGGTTGCTGCCTGGCTTGATCTCACCCTCTACCAGGGTGCTGAGCTGAGCGCCCAGCTGAGTGCGCAGCAGTCTCGGATTGAGCGCCGTCGGGCCACCCAGAGCCACCACGCGATCTGTGTAGAGCTCACCTGTCAGGAACAGCTTGCCGTAGGCGATCACATCCTGATAGCCAAGGTGCCATACTGGGCGTTCCAGGCTGGCAGGCGCGATGAAATGAATATGGGTGCCCACCAGGCCAGCGGGATGCACACCGGCAAAACGATGGCTCTCGACACGCGCGAGGTCGGCGCCAGGCAATGCCTCGCCGGCATCGTGACATAGGTGGATCTTGCCAGAGGTGAGATAAGTCAGTACTTGAAGTCCGGCGGCAAAGGCCTCGCGCTGCTCCGCGATGATCACGCGGGGATCGGCCGCCAGCGGGTTGGTGTCCATGGCGTTGACGAAGATGGCGGCAGGTTCGCTATCGAGCAGGGGCACACGCGAGAAGGGGCGAGTGCGCAGCGCGGTCCACAGGCCACTCTCGACCAGGTTTTGCTGTACGGCTTCACGGCTGAGGCGGCTCAGATCTGAATAGGCCTTAAAGGTGACTTGCTCATCGCCCTCGACCTGGATCACCACAGACTGCAACACACGACGCTCGCCACGGTTGATCTCGACGACCACACCACTGGCCGGCGCGGTGAAACCTATGCCCGGCGCCTTCTTGTCTTCGAACAGGGTCTGACCCTTCTTCACCCGATCGCCGACCTCCACCAAGAGGGTGGGTTTCAGGCCAACATACTCTTCACCCAGCAGTGCCACCTTTGCAGGACGAGCGCAGCAATCTATCTCTTGCCTCGGCTCGCCGGCGATAGGCACATCTAGGCCCTTCTTTATCGTCTTAATCTTGTCTGGAAAACCTGCCATCGCAAACATCAACCGTTACTAAATTGGGATGCCTCATGGTAAAAGTTTGTTAACCGGGATTCCGCTATTGAGGTCACATTCCGACACCGGCTTGTAACTTAGCTACAATTTTTCCGTCGGATTTGTGATCCTGATCGCTGGCTAATCCTAAGAACTGTTAACAATGTAGTTTTATAACAATAAAACAGGTAAAGGGGATGCCACTTATTTAGCTGGGGCTAAAACATTCAATTTGGGACAAAAATTGCTCGACTCGAGTGATCTCATCCGGGTCCTTTTTTGATGCAATAGGATCCAGAGAAAAAAGGCAGATAACCAATCCGCTCTCGAGCCAATTCGACCATAAAACTCACCTCATCGAACAAATCATCTGCAAACCAAAAAAGTTTTAGACATCTAGAAGTCCAAATGCTATGGTCATTTTTCGATCACAGGTTTTCAGTTAAGCGATAGGATGAATTAGATGAAACTCGAATCTCTAGCCCTGCATCATGGATATACCTCGGAAGCGACCACCAAGGCGGCGGCCGTGCCCATTTATCAGACCACCTCTTATACCTTCGACGACACCCAGCATGGTGCCGACCTGTTTGATCTTAAGGTACCGGGCAACATCTATACCCGCATCATGAACCCCACCTCAGATGTGCTCGAGCAACGCCTGGCCGCCATCGAAGGCGGTATCGGCGCACTGGCACTGGCCTCCGGCATGGCCGCCATCACCTATGCGATTCAGGCCCTGACTCAGGTGGGCGACAACATCGTCAGCACCAGTCAGCTCTATGGCGGCACCTATAACCTGTTTGCCCATACCCTGCCCAGACAAGGCGTCGAGGTGCGTATGGCGGCCTTCGACGACTTCGATGGCCTGGAGGCCCATATCGATGACAAGACCAAGGCGCTGTTTTGCGAGTCTATCGGCAACCCGGCCGGTAATATCGTCGACATCGCCCGCCTGGCCGAGATAGCCCACAGGCATGGCGTGCCGCTGATCGTCGACAACACGGTCGCCACTCCGGTGCTCTGCCGCCCCTTCGAGCATGGCGCCGACATCGTCATCCATTCACTTACCAAATATATTGGCGGCCACGGCACCACCATAGGTGGGGTGATCATCGACTCGGGCAAGTTCGACTGGGCCGCCCAGCCTCAGCGCTTCGCCCTGCTCAACGAGCCAGACCCCTCCTATCATGGTGTGGTCTATACCCAGGCCTTCGGTCCGGCAGCTTTTATTGGTCGCTGCCGCGTGGTACCGCTGCGTAATACCGGCGCCGCCCTCTCGCCCCAGAGCGCCTTCCTGCTACTGCAAGGCTTAGAGACGCTGGCCCTGCGTATGGAGCGTCACTGCGACAACGCCCTGGCCCTGGCCAACTTTCTCGAACAAGACCCCAGGGTCAGCTGGGTCAACTATGGCGCACTGGACAACAGCCCCTATCGCGACAACTGTGAGAAGATCACCTCGGGTAAGGCCTCGGGCATCATCAGCTTCGGCATCAAGGCGGAAGATAACGAGGCGGCCAAGGCGGCCGGCGGACGTTTTATCGATGCCCTGCAGATGATCCTGCGCCTGGTCAACATAGGCGATGCCAAGTCCCTGGCCTGCCACCCGGCAACCACCACCCACAGGCAGCTCAACGGAGAGGAACTGGCCAAGGCGGGTGTTTCAGAAGATCTTATTCGCATCTCGGTCGGCATAGAGCATATAGAGGATATTATCGCGGATGTCTCTCAGGCGCTGGATAAGGCGATCTAATTTAAAGGCTCCTGCTAAGCGCTTAGATAACTGACTTAACAAGCCTACTAAGATAGAAAGCCAGATATCGGCCCCAAGCACCGCCCTACGAGGCGCTGTCGTTGTGGCCGTTTTTTTATCTCCACCTTGAGTCCCCCTCCCTTGGCAGTTAACACGGCCTAGTTAGTAAGACTTGGCGCACGAAAATAAAGCAAGGCATTGAAAATATTGGGGTAACAACAAACCTTGGATTAGGCTATGATGCCGAAGCGGTCTAGATGCTAAAAAGGAGAAGGCAGGCATGAAGACAAAGAGGTCAAAAGCTTGATGATGCACAGGCAAGAGATCGAACATATCCCCGTCTTTGGCTCGCCATCTCAGCTATTTAAGCCGGTTGCTCGGGAGTATTCAGATGGCCAACTACTGGCGCCCCATTGGCACCACGCCGCCCAACTGATTTACGCCGAATCCGGTGTGATGGAACTAAGCTGCGAGGAGAGTTTTTGGATAATCTCGCCTCAGCAAGCGCTGTGGATGCCCGCCGAGCTGCCCCACAGACTCAAGGCCCGAGGCCCAGTCAGCCTGCGTAGCGTCTATTTTCAACCAGATGCCCTGCCCGAGCGCTTCTCCAAGCAGCCCCAAAGCCTGGTGGTCAGCCCCCTGCTTCGAGAGCTGATGAAGAGTGCGATGCCGGTGACCAATAGCAGCCCGCCCAGCAGCAGAGAGGTGCACCTGTTACAGCTTCTGATGAGTGAGATCGGCTGGGCACAAGAGATCCCCTTGAAGCTACCCATGCCGAAAGATAACCGGCTACAGAAGATCTGTTTAGGCTTGCTCGCAGATCCCGGCAACGGCTGCACGCTCAGCCAGTGGGGGGAGATAGTCGGCGCATCACCCAGAACCTTATCCCGGCTATTTCAAACCCAGCTGGGGACGAGCTTCGCCATTTGGCGTCAACAGGCCAGAATATTCGCCGCCATCCCCAGGCTAAATCTCGGCGAGCCCATAGTACGGGTGGCGATGGAGATGGGCTATGATTCTGCCGGCGCCTTCGCATCGGCATTTAAAAAAATGATGGGAGTCACCCCGAGCGAGTTTCGCACACAAGTTGTCTGATTAGCGAAGATACCTGTCCGTTTCAAGGCAGACCCCTTCGCCCTCTCGCCTTACTATTTTCTCGTTTCCCCATATTTGAGGTTCAGAGTAAATGAGTGATAGAGAGGTGACTATGAGTCAATTTACCCGCCACAGTGTTAAGGTGCCAGCCAACGGTGTCGAGCTAGACGCCTGGCTTTATCTGCCTGTCCACGAAGAAGCATCCCTGAATAAACCAGCCCCGGCAATTGTGATGAGCCACGGCTTCGCCGCCGTTAAAGAGTTGTATATCGACAAGTTCGCCGAGGCATTTGCGAAGGCGGGCTTTGCCGTGCTGCTCTATGACCACAGAAATTTCGGCAAGAGTGGCGGTGAACCCCGAGGCGAGATCATCCCCTATCAACAGATAGAAGATATGAGGGAGGTGATCAGCTGGCTGAGCTTTCATCCCGAGGTTAACGCCGAGCAGATCGGCGTGTGGGGCACCAGCTATAGCGGTGGACATGCCATCATGGTGGGCGCCTTAGATCGCCGGGCGAAATGTGTCGTCGCCCAGGTGCCGACCATCAGCGGCTATCAAACATTCCTTCGCCGGGCAGGTTCACGGCTCAGAGCAGTACAAGAAGAATTTGAGCAGGACAGAACAAGGCGGTCCAAGGGCGAGACGCCCACTTACATAGGAGTGATCCCCCAAGAAGAGCAGCCCGGCATCTATGCCAGCGATGAAGCCATGGCGTTTTACAGCAAAGCCTGGACGCTCGCCGAAGGATGGGATAATCGGGTCACACTCAGGTCCAGCGAAAAAGCGAGCGAGTATGAGCCTGGCCTCTGGATAGCGCGCGTGAGCCCCACGCCGCTCTTGATGATAGTCGCTGAAAATGACACTGTCACACCGACAGACTTAGCCCTATCGGCCTTTACCAGGGCGCTAGAACCTAAGCGGCTCAGCCTGCTACCAGGCGGTCACTTCGACCCTTATGTGAAACACTCAGCGCGTTCGATAACGGAGGCGATAACATGGTTTAGCAAATACCTGAAATAAGTTTCGAGTCAGGCTTTAGTGGCCGAGGTCGCAAAAACCGTTTACTCAGATTTCTTGATTAAGGTCATGGTTTTACGCCTTTTGCCCCTAAGCCATAGGTATAATGCTATCTCTGCCGATGTGTTGACTATAATGATGGGTAGCGATTTGCGCGCAAGCAGGCGACAGGCCAAGGGAGCGGCACATGTACTACACCTCGACGGACCTTAATCAGCACCCCTCTATCATGAGCAAGCTGTCACACCTTCACGCCACCACCCAAGCTAAGCTGCCGCAGATCACCCGTATCGCCGTCGCCCTGTTCGACCAGGACAGCGACATAGTGCGCACCTTTATCTATAGCGGCAAACCCTCCCCCCTCAACCACTATCAGGCCAATCTCAGCCAGTGCCACTCGCTGCAAGAGGTTGCCCGCTCCAGAGAGGCCAGGATAGTGCAGGATCTTAGCATCTATAGAGACAGCCGACACGAGCACGCCATCAAGATCTATGAGGCGGGCTATCGCAGCAGCTATACCCTGCCCCTGCTTTCAGGCAATACCCTGCTGGGCTTTATCTTCTTTAACGGCGACGATGAGCAGGTGTTCGACAAGCGCTGCGTGGAGCATCTGGATCTTATCGGCAATCTGCTGGCGCTGATGGTGATCAACGAGTTGAGCGAGGTGATCACCCTGGCCTCGACCATGAAGACCGCCATAGATGTCACCCATTTTCGTGACCCGGAAACCGCAGGACACCTGAGCCGCATGGCCCATTATTCACGGCTGATCGCCCAGCGAGTGGCGGATGAGAGAGGCTTAAATGATCACTTCATCGAACATATCTTCATGTTTGCGCCTCTGCACGACATTGGCAAGATCACAGTACCCGACGAGATCTTGTTTAAGCGTGGCCCGCTTACCCCAGATGAGCGCACCGAGATGCAGAAACACTGTGAGTCGGGCCGGGATCTTATCGACAAACTCTTGTGTAACTATCGCCTGAGTAACCTGGACCACACCAAGATGCTGCGCAATATCGTACTCTGTCATCATGAGGCGATGGATGGCTCCGGCTACCCAGCGGGACTGATTGGCGAAGCTGTGCCGATCGAGGCAAGAATCGTGGCGGTTGCAGACGTGTTCGATGCCCTCACCAGTGAGCGCCCCTACAAAGCCGCCTGGACCATTAGCGATGCCTTTGCCGAGCTTGCACGTCTGGCGGGCAGTAAGCTGGACGCCGACTGTGTCGCCGCCCTCCATGAGGCTCTCCCCGAGGTGCTCAGGATTCAAGCCACCTTCGACTCCACCGAGTTTTAGCAACTATCACGTAAAGCCAGAGAGTTATAGCTCGTCGTCATGACCCGTCGAGCCTTGTTTCTTATGCTCTCCCTACTCTAGCGGTCGTTAGTGCTCGGCGCCTTTCGCCTGCTCACGCTCATCGAGGATCAACATTCCCTGAGTGATCGCCTGCACCGCCCTGGACTTAAACTCGCGGCGATACAAGGTGTAGACCACCACCAGGCTAGAGACGATAAACAGCAACGGATGGAAGAACCAACCCAGCACAGCCATCGAAAAATAGTAGGAGCGCAGGCCATAGTTATAGGCATGGGCCGCCCTGTCCTGCACTATCGCCATCTGCAGCGCATAGGCCTTTAGCTGCTCATCTTGACCACTCTTATCGACCGGGGTCGCCCCCACCATGACGTTGAGAAAACCATACTGGCGCATCGACCAGGTAAACTGAAAGAAAGCCATCACGAAGATCAGCGTCAATATGCCAAGTTTGAACTGGATCAGCATGTGAACCGGCGGCGCCGTCATGGGGATAGAGGCGATCACCGCCTCCAACCGCTCGACCTGAGCAAACAGGGTCAATACCCCCGCCAGCACCAGCATAGTGGTGCTGGCAAAGAAGGTGATGTTTCGCTCAAGGTTAGCCAGCAGCGCCGCCTCCGCCACCCTCACCTCGCGGCCTAGCAGTTGATACATCCAATGAATACGATGCTGATGCAGGCAACGGGCGATACAGTTAGTGTTCTTGGCCTTCTTGCGGGCGAAGCGGGCGTAACCTATCCAGCAGCTAAAGAAGCAGGTCACGGCGATAAGGTCGAGCAGGTAATTATTCATCATGGATTCAACTTGTTAACTAGGGGCAAAGTGGTCAATGACTGCCAAGGCTCATTTAATCATAGCCCATTGATATTGCAACTCAATTTCCTCACACCTTAATGTCTAATTGGTGTGGTTGTGCGTAATCGCTCCCTCAGGCGCTCATCGCCAGCAAAAGCATGACAAGTGGCTGCTGGCTGCTGGCTACAAAGTGCAGTTAAATGGGGGCAAGCGAGAAAAGCGCAGGCAAATTAAAACCGATGCCTATGCCTGCATATTCGACCATTTCTGCTAGCCTACCTGCGGTTTATCTGGATGCTCGCCCCATTAAGGTCGCCTTCTCGATGCAATCGACTACAAAGAGATGGAAAACGAGCAGGAAAACACAAGACCGTCCGCGACTTAGGCTATACCTGTATGCAATTCTTAGCTAAGATGGTCAAGAAATTGTTACACCCATGTTTTCCGGCATGAGACCCGTTAACAATTGCAACATCACCAAACACAAGAGTTTAATAATAAAGGATTATTTATGAAGTCAATCTCAAATGCTCTGTTTACAAGCCTGATCGCATCAGGCCTCTTGCTCACTGGCTGTAGCGGCGGTGGCAGTGGTAGCGATACCTCTGGCAGCGGCGGCTCCATAGGCACGGGCAGCACGGTGAAATGGGTCGAGGGAGAATTTACTCCCTATGCACAATTGGCCAACCAATGCGATGCGGGTCTCAAGGAAAAACTGTGGTTACGTTCTTGGAGTAACGACACCTACCTCTGGTACAGCGAGATCATAGATAGGGATCCGGCGCCTTACCAGGTCTTAGAATATTTCAGCCTACTGAAAACCGAAAACCTGTCGGCCACGGGCAACCCCAAAGATCAGTTCCACTTCTCTATGCCCACCAGCGAATGGGAACAGCTCAATCAATCGGGCGCCTCGGTCGGCTATGGCATGAGCTTCCATCTCCAACAGGCCAGCAGCACCGCAGACAGAAAGGTTACCGTGACCTACACAGAGCCTAGCTCACCGGCCACCAGCGCCAATATCGCCCGCGGCGCCGTCATCGTCAGCATAGATGGCGTGAGCGTGAAAGATGCCAACGACACGGCCTCGATCAATACCCTGAATAACGGCCTCTTCCCCAGTGACGACGGCCAGCAGACACGCTTCACTATTCTAGATCTTGGCGCCAGCCAGCCCCGTGACGTAGTGCTCACCGCGCAAACCGTGGTCTCGACCCCAGTGCAGAACACTAAGGTACTTGCCAGCCCATCGGGTAACGTGGGTTACTTCCAATTTAACTCCCACATCGCCACGGCAGAGCGCGGCCTCTATGATGCCATCGCCACGCTGGCCAATGCCAAGGTGGACGATCTGGTACTGGATCTGCGCTACAACGGCGGCGGCTTACTGGCCATGGCGAGCCAGCTGGGCTACATGATTGCCGGCCAGCAGGCAACGCAAAATCGTATCTTCGAGCGCAGCACCTTTAACGACAAGTACCCCACCAAAGATCCTGTCACCGGCCAGACATTAACGCCTATGCCTTTCATCGATGAAACCATTGGCTTTAATCCAAGCCTGTTGGGTGGTGGACAGAGCCTGCCAAGCCTTAACCTGTCACGGGTATTCGTGCTCACCACAGACGACACCTGTTCGGCCAGTGAGGCGCTGATCAACAGCCTGCGCGGCGTCGATGTCGAGGTGATCCAGATTGGCGGCACCACCTGTGGTAAGCCCTATGGCTTCTACCCAACGCCAAATTGCGCCACCACCTACTTCACCATTCAGTTCAAGGGGGAAAACGACAAGGGCTTCGGCGACTACTCAGACGGTTTCGTCCCCAGCAGCAACCCGACGCTACAAAGCGAAGTGCCAGGCTGTGACGTAGCAGATGACTTCAATCATGCCTTGGGAGACCAGGAGGAGAGCCAGCTGGCTGCGGCCCTCTACTACCGTAACAACAACAGCTGCCCGGCTCAGGTGGCAAAGGCATCACGTACTCAGGCGAAACCTCAGTTTGTCGATGCGGGTTATGTGCTGCAAGATACCCGCAATCAAAACCTGCTGTTTAATAACCGGATTCTGACTCAGCCTAAGTAGGATTTATGATAAAACGCATAGTTCGTATCATACTCGGCGTCATGCCGTTAACGCTTCTTGGCTGCTCATTACAGGCACAAGACACTGCTTTGCCGGATCCTGTGCCAGCCCCAGTGCCTGCAATAGTCAGCGAGCCCAGTGCAGAGAGTCTGGCTGAGCTGGAAAACGCCATCGCCAAGCTGTTACAGATGCAGAAGGTGACCCTAGCCGCCGATGCGTTCACCCGAAACAGTCGATTGGCGCTTGAGCGCAATCCCCATAAGGATCCTAACGGTCAGCTGTTGATGGGCCGTAACTTTGAGCTACCGCAAATCGTCCAGCTTTGGATAAGCGGTGATGAGTGTTTTATTGCAGATACCGAGGAGCATCGCAGTGCGCCGCTGACAGTGACTCGCTGCTCTCCTGAATAGACTAATCAGCCTGGCTATCTGGCCATCAAGATGAGTCTTCCCCACGACGGCTGCTTACCCAAAGCAGCCGTCGTTTTTTATTATTAGTGCACTCATAGCTAACCTTATCTTCTGGCCGCGACGTTAATCATCAGGCCTGGATAAGGGCGCTCTCCCCCTTCCCAACGACAAAGACCCATTCTGCATACGTCATCCAGCTCACTGGGCGTGTTAGGCGAGATAAAATGCTACTTCGATACGCTATCGCGAGTGCTCAATAGAACCGTCTGCACTGAGTTAGTACATATCCTTCTAAATGTAACAATTGTTACAGTGATATTATCCCGCGCTTCTCATTATTGTTTTACATACCAATTATTAAGAGGCCTTATGCGCTTAGCTGTTTCCGCATTAGCAGTGTCATCTGCACTCATCCTTCCTGGCGTCCACGCTGAAGATCAACAAGCGACCTTAGATCAACAAGCCAGCTTCGAAAAAATCGAGATCATAGGTTCACGTATCGCACTACGTACCGCCACAGATAGTGTGGCACCGGTGGACATTATTACCGCCGAGCAGCTCGAATCGACGGGAATGACAGAAACGGCTAAGGCACTGCAATTTGCCGCACCCAGCTACAGCTTTCCATTCTCATCGGTAACCGATGGCTCGGATGCGGTGCGCCCGGCGAGCCTGCGCGGCCTATCGCCGGATCACACCTTAGTCTTGGTCAACGGCAAGCGTCGTCACGGCTCGGCACTGGTCCATCTGAGTGGCACAGTAGGTAAAGGCTCATCTAACGTCGACCTGAACGCCATTCCGATGACCGCAATCAAGCGTATCGAGATCCTGCGTGACGGCGCGTCGGCGCAATATGGCTCCGATGCGATTGCCGGCGTCATCAACGTGGTGCTAAAAGACAGTGAACAAGGTGGTAGCGTATCCGCACAAGCTGGCCAGACCTACGCGGGTGACGGCGAACAGTGGCGACTGGGTGCCAACCATGGCATAGCCCTGGGTAACGATGGCTTCGTCAATGTCTCACTAGAGGCACACCATAAAGACAGCACTAACCGCGCAGGGCTAGATCCTCGCCAGCAGTATCCGCAGTTAGCCGATGGCTCAGCGGATCCTCGCGAAGCCACCTTTAATCGCAAGAGCCATCAGGTTGGTGACGCCGAGTACGACAACCTAGGCCTGTTCATCAACGCAGCCAAGGCCATTTCAGACAAGGGCGAGCTATACGCCTTCGGTGGCGTAAGCAAACGCGAAACTAAATCAGGCGCCTTCTACCGCAGAGCCCTGGATAAACGTAACTTAACCGAAGTATATCCCGACGGTTTCTTACCCCAGATCAACCCTGAAATTATCGACACCTCGTTGGTACTTGGTTATGAGTTCACCCTGGGTGAATGGAATATCGATACCTCCGCAGGCCATGGTGAAAACTCATTTAACTACAACATTGTTAACTCATTAAACGCATCTTTAGGCCCCGACAGCCCGACCGAGTTTGATGCAGGCACCTTGTCGACCCGTGAAACCAACTTGAATATCGATGCGTCGCGCTATTTCAACTTTGCAAACGACTCAGAGATCCTCTTTGCCGCGGGTGTGTCATGGCGCAAGAATGGCTACCAAATTGAAGCCGGCGAGAGTGCTTCCTACATCAATGGCGGTTTCGATAATCGCGCCGCCGGCAGCCAGGGCTTCTCGGGCTTTACCCCAGAATCTGAAGTCGACGAGACCCGAGATAACACAGGCGTTTATGTCGAGCTAGAAAACCAGTTAACCGATGACTTTTACTGGGCGGCGGCGCTGCGTTACGAAAACTATTCCGACTTCGGCGACAACACCAGCTGGAAGCTAGCGGGCCGCTATGACTTTACCGACAACCTGGCACTGCGCGGAACCATCAACACAGGCTTTAGAGCACCTAGCGTGCAGCAGCTGTATTTCAGCAACATCTCTACCCTGTTTAACCCCGATCCTGTCACGGGTCAGTTGGTACCGACAGAATCGGGCACCTTCAACACCCTGTCACCGGTGACAAAAGGCTTAGGGATCAATGAGCTCGAGCCAGAGTTATCACAGTCTTTCAGTCTCGGTCTGGTCTATCGCAATGATGCGGGCCTGGCACTGACCTTGGACGCCTATCAGATCTCTATCGATGACCGAATCATCTTGTCGAGCTCAGTCACGCCGGATGATTCACCTGCGGTCGCAGAGGCCCTGGCCGGCACCAACGCCGAATCGGCACGCTTCTTCATCAACGCCGTCGATACCCGTACCCGAGGCGTCGATCTGGTAATAAGCCAGGATTTCGATATCGGCGCTTGGGGCGATCTGCAAGCCAACCTGGCCTATGCCTATAACAAAACGGAAATTCAAGACATTCATTTCCCGCAGGTGTTAGACGGCGTAGGTAAAGAACTCTTCGATCGCATCGAACAAACCCGTATGACTGCGGCCACGCCAAACAACACTGGCAACCTGGGACTCACCCATAGGCTAGGCGACTTCAAGACCAACATTCGTCTCAGTTACTTCGGCGATTACACAGTGGGTTACTCCTCTGGCGATGTCACTTACAGCGACCAATGGGTAATGGATTTGTCGGTGCAATATGCGGCAACTGAGGCGCTAAGCTTCACCGCCGGAGCGCAAAACCTGTTTGATGTTTACCCGGAGAAGCGTCCGGACAGTAATAACTTCAATGGCATCTTCGTCTATCCATTAACCAATACGCCATTTGGCTTTAATGGTGGTTACGTCTTCTTAGAAGCCAAATACACCTACTAACCCCCGTAGGTTCATTACACTAAAACAGGCCATTTATGGCCTGTTTTTTTATCTCGACCAGCCATCAAGGAGATAGCTTAGGCAACTTGTTCCCATCGCCACGCTGTGTGAGAATCGACAGCAGGCATTTGAGGAAAGAATATGACGCAAGCACCAGGTGACTCATCTACAACTAAGACGGCTCTTGATGACGCGAGTGACGAAATCAAACTCGCCGTAGACCTTATTTATCTGCTGGAGAGTCATGAGATTGAGCCAGATGTGGCACTGGCGGCTTTAGAGATAGTAAAGCAGGACCTACAGAGAAAACTGAGCAAAGGAATTTGAACAAGGCTAACAGTTAGGCACTTACACTCAGGGCATCACGAAGTCATTTACGGACTATTTATTGCTCCTTTTCATTACGCCCATCTATTGCTAATGAATTAACCATAAAAAAAACGCAGCCTAGGCTGCGTTTTTAGTGTTACTCAGGGAGTTGTTTAGAAGATCACTGTCTGCTCGGCAGTACAGGTAGAAGTACCTTCGTCACAAGCCTTATAAACGTAAGTTCCGCCACCCTTAGTGTTGATGGTGTCAGTGTAGGTGCTGCTCGCCGAAGTGGTCGCAAGCTTGCTGCCATCACGGTAAACATCTACGTTTGCACCAGCGGCACCAGAGAAGGTCAGATCCACTGTCTTAACGCCCTTGTTCTTGTAGCCGTTGGCCGACAGAGTGAAATCACCACCAGTGTTTCCGCCACCATTGTCTCCACCACCATTGTCGCCACCGGCACAGCCGTTAGCGGTCAGGTAAGCATCGGCAGCCGCAGCCTGAACGATACCGTAACCGAAGTACTCATCTTTACCCGGTGCACCGCTGTCCATGGCAGTCGCTTTCAGCGCAGCACGGATCTCGCTACCTGTACACTGGTTGTGATTAGACCAAACCAGCGCCGCAATACCAGATACCGCAGGAGTCGCCATAGAAGTACCGCTCATGAAGCCGTAGTCGGCAGTGCCGATATCTACAGTAGCAGTGCTCGCCGCTAGCAGCGCCGCACGATCTTCCTGTGCAGTACCGACTGCAGGGATAGAGGTAGTGTTGGTGTCACCTAGAGTGCCGTACAGCATGCCAGGCTCGTTGTTGATGATGATCGCACCGACACCACCCGAGTTTTCACAGTTAGCGACCTTATCGTGGAAAGAGATCACGCCGCGGTCGATCACACAGATGTTACCGTTAGCGCCAGCATCTGTCGCTTCGGCAGTACCCATGTAATAGGTGTTGCCTGAAACTGTGCCTGAGTTTTCCATCGCGCTGCTGGCAAATGAAGCGCCGTCTGCACTCAGGTTAGACGCAGTCGCCATGCCTGCTGGGTAAGTTGATAGTGTGTCCACACCACCGGCAGTCACTTCCACACAGATAGTCTCGTCTGAAGTCGCCTTAGGACCACGACCCGAAGTACAAGATGGGAACTGAGAGAAATCGGCGATGTTGTTGTTTGCATCGTTCGCGCCCACCATCATGACCGATGGGTAACCCGCTGGGTATGAACGTACGTTGTTACCATCGTTACCCGCAGCGGCAACCACCAGACCGCCTGCATCGACGAAGGCTTGGAAAGCGTTAGATTCGGTAGAGTTAGCTCCGCCGCCACCTAAGCTCATGCTGATGATGTTGGCACCGGCCGCGCTACACAGGTTAGTGGCGTGGGCCAGATCAGATGAGTAACCCCATCCTTCAGCGTTGAATACCTTGATGATGTGCATGTCGACGCCAGGCGCCATACCGATCACACCGACGTTGTTGTCGGCTGCCCCGATAGTACCGGCAACGTGAGTACCGTGTGGACCGCCGTTGACGTTCCAGCTACCTGTACCGGAATCGTTGTCACCAGTGATCTTGTTCCATTCGAAATCTGGGTTAGACGCGTCAAGACCCGAGTCGATGATACACACCTTCATGCCGGCTGCGGCGTTGAAAGTCAGCTGATCAGCCTGTGATTGATACACAGCGTAAGGTGTTACCTGCTGCGTCATTGGGTTGCCCGCATCATCGCTAAAGCTCATCAGATGACGACGCTGGTCCGCCTCGACCAATTTAACGTGTGGGTTGTTTAACAGTCCCTTGACCTGGGCCAAATCTTTGCCCGCAAAGGTTGCAGCGATAAAGCCTTCACCATCTACATGGATCTGTGCGCCTAACTGCTTAGCCAGTGCCTTAACGACACCCTTACTGCCATTGTCTACCTGGATGATGTAACGATCATCATCGGCAAATGCCTGAGTTGATAGGCCAACACTTAATGCCATTACCGCACTTGCCAACTTAGTTAACTTCATAGAGGTCTCTCCATTATATTTATTTTGTTAAGAGTCTTTTTATTAGAACTTCCCTGAATAGCAAATGCCGCGGTATATCTCTCTTCAATTGCGACCTGATTTGGCATTTACTACCACACAACAAGGCACAAGCTATCACACCAACTTGACAGCAACAAGGTGTTAACAAAAAATAAACATATGTTGCACGGGCGTACATTTTATTCGGAGTGGAATTCGCTGGCAGGATTATCGCTCTGCCAGACAAGAAGCTTTGCAATCATCAGACAAGACGCTTTGCGCTCATCAAACATGAGGCTTTGCAATACAGATCCCGGCTTGTCGGCTGGTAAAAGCGCTGTTGCAACGCGCCAAGGCTGGTATACTAGGGCCTCATTTGCCACTATTGACGACATTGACGATGACAGACAACGCCACGCCAGCAACCCAAGCAGTAGACTTCTCGGCCATCAACAAGAGCACGGCCGCCTCCTTTAACGAGCAGAAGAATCTGATCAAGCGGCTATTTAAGGGCAACAGAGTCGATTGCCAAAAATGTAAACAACCACTGCAGCTGATCGTGCCCACCGAGAAGGCGCAAACAGGCCATTACGGCGTGTTTTGTAAGAAGGGTTGTACAGATATCGAACTGGAAATCGATCTGCTTTAACTTTTAACGACCTAGATCAAGCAACCCATTAAACACCGGCAATGTCGATACAACCGCCATTCCCGGTGACGAGTCTCCCCTTTGAAACTCAGTCAACGCCTCTCTCACCTGCAGGACATGGTCGATGGCCACTACGCCCATATCTGGGACTGCTGCTGCGATCACGGCCTGCTCGGCGCCGCCCTGCTAAAGAAGCAGGTGGCCGGTACCCTGCATTTTGTCGACATAGTGCCTGGCATCATGCAGACCCTGCAGGGCAAACTCGAGCGCTTCTTCCCACTAAATCAAGATGTCACCAGCCCTCAATGGCGGGTGCACTGCATGGATGTGGCCAAGCTACCGCTGGCTGACTATCCGAGCAACACGCCTCAGCTGGTGATCATCGCTGGGGTTGGCGGCGAGCTGACCGGCGAGCTGGTCAGCGCGATTCAAGCCAGCGCCGACGCCTTGGGGCAAAACATAGAGTTTCTCCTCTGCCCCGTGCATCACACCTATCAGCTCAGAGACAGGCTAAGTGCCATGGCGCTCAATCTGGTCGATGAGAAACTCATCAGCGAGAACAAGCGCTGCTACGAGCTTTTGCATGTGGCGCGCCGCGGCGAGCGTCCCATCACGGCGATTGGCGACAACCTCTGGTCACAGGCGCCGTTTGAGTTGCAGCAGGCCTACCTAAGGCGCCTTTTGAAACACTATCATCAGGTGGTCAGAGGCAGTAAGCAAGAGCAGAAACCGCTGCTCGAGCGCGCCATCTCAGACTATCAGGCGCAGCTGGACTTGCTTAGCGCCTAGCCTGTTATCTTTGGCATTCCTTTTTCATCTTCGAGTGAGTCAACTTATGCGCCTGCTGAAATCCACTATCCATCCCGACCTTAATGCCGCCACGCCAGAGGAAGTAACCGGACAGGGCTTCATCCGCCGTGCGGCGCGGGCCATAGTCCTCAGGGGTAGCCAAATATTGATGCTCTACACGGCGCGCTATCACGACTACAGTATTCCCGGTGGCGGTGTGGATGAGGGCGAAAATATTCGCCAGGCGCTGCTTAGGGAGTTGGAAGAGGAAACCGGCGCCCACACCATAGAGATCTTGAGCGAGTTCGGCCGCTACCAGGAGTTTCGCCCCTGGTATAAACCCGGATTCGATTTTGTGCAGATGGAGTCTTACTGCTTCGTCTGCACAATTGGTGAGGAGCTGGGCGACACCAGGTTTGAGCACCATGAGCTACAAAACGGCATGCACCCGGTCTGGATAGAGATTCATGAGGCTATTGCCCACAATGAGCACACCATGGCTCATAGCGACAAGAAGGGATTATCTATCGAGCGCGAGACCTATCTGCTAAGGCTGATCCGCGATGAGCTGCTCACGAGCTGAACGGCTCACGAATTAGAGTCATCTCAAGATAAACCGCCCATAAACCCACAAAAAAAGAGCGCCGCAGCGCTCTTTTTAATTCCTAGCAATAGGTATTAACGGCTGTATTCACAGGCGATCTGCGCCGCCAGCTTGGCGTTGTTAAACACTAGCTGGATGTTGGCCGCCAGGCTGCTGCCCTCTGTCTTCTCGGCAACCTTGGCCAGCAGGAAAGGCGTCGAGGCCTTGCCGGAGATCCCCTTGGTATCCATCTCGGCCACGGCATCTTTAATCACCTGATCGATCATCGCCTTATCAAGGGCATATTCGGCCGGGATAGGATTAGCCACAACCACGCCGCCCTTGAGACCCATCTGCCACTTGGCCGTCATGGCATCGGCCACCTGCTTAGGGGTGTCCAGACGGTAGTCGACGCCGAAGTCGCTCTCACGGGTGTAGAAGGCAGGTAGCGTCTCGGTTTCATAACCGACGACCGGCACGCCTTGGGTCTCTAAGTACTCCAGCGTCAGGCCGATATCCAGAATCGACTTGGCACCAGCGCAGACCACGGCCACATCGGTATTAGCCAGCTCCTGCAGGTCGGCAGAGATATCGAAAGTCTGCTGGGCACCGCGATGCACGCCGCCGATACCGCCGGTCGCAAACACCTTGATGCCTGCCATCGCCGCCAAAATCATGGTCGACGCAACCGTGGTCGCACCATCGGCCTGCTTAGCCACGATGAAGGGAATGTCGCGACGGCTGGTCTTGATCACCGCCTGACCCGCCTTACCCAGATACTCGATCTCATCGTGAGTCATGCCCACCTTGAGGCGTCCCTTGAGGATGGCGATGGTCGCAGGAACCGCGCCGTTATCACGAATGATCTGCTCCACCTTGAGGGCGGTCTCGACGTTTTGCGGGTAAGGCATACCGTGAGAGATGATGGTCGACTCCAGTGCCACCACGGGACGACCGGCTTCCAATGCCGCTTTCACTTCTGGGTTGATATCTAGGTACTGCGCTAACATAGAGACTCCTTGATAACTCGGTTAACTGATATTTCAGACATGTTTGGGTTAATCGTTGCCAGATCCGACAGAGCGACTACCGCCGCCGCCATGGCAAACTCGGTCGACTGACGGGTCGACCAGCCTTGAATAAATCCGTGGGCCAGGCCCGCCAGGAAGGCATCACCGGCGCCGTTGGCGTTGACCATCTCCACCGGAATGGCCGGAATATGGGCCTGCTCCTCACCGTCGCTGTAGAAGACACCGTCGATGCCCAGGCTCAGGAAGACGCGCTTAACCCCCTGCTCGTGGAACCAGTTCGCCAGCACTGGCAGCTCACCATAGTTGGCGATAGAGATCCCAGAGAGCTGTTCGGCCTCTTTGAGGTTCGGTTTGAGGGTGTGGACGGCGCCGAGATAGGGCTTGATCTTCTCTGCCTTGGCACAGGAGACGGTATCGACAAACAGTGGGATGTCGGCGAAGTTGCTTAGCAGATAGGCCAAGGCGGCCTCGGACAGGTTGGCATCGATAATCGCCAGGCTGGCGCGCTTGAGCATCTCCTGCTGACTCTTGAGCTGCTCGACCCCGAGACGCTCCAGAATCGCCATGTCGTTGATCGCCACATGCATGTCACTGTCGCCGTCGAGCACAGAGAGATAGGTGGAGGTCACGCCATCGCTCAGCTGCAAACTGGGCTTCATGTCGATGCCGGCGCGCTGACAGTGCTCGACGATCTGCTGACCGTAGGCATCTTTGCCCACGGCGGTCATCAGGCGGGTATCCGAGCCCAAACGGGCCAGGTTCTCGGCGATGTTACGCCCCACCCCACCAGGGCTGCAGCTGACGCTCCCCGGGTTGGAATCCCCTACCCGCAGGCTAGACGCCGGACGACCGAGAATATCCATGTTGGCGCCGCCGATCACCATGGCATACTTGGCCTCGGCCAGGATATAGCCCTTGCCACGAATCACCCCCTTGTTGGTGAGATTCATGATATGCCCCGCCACGGCGGAGCGACTGATCCCTATACGGTCGGCCAGCTCCTGCTGGGGGATCAAAGGGTCTTGCTTGAGTAGTGCTAAGATTTCTAATTCACGTTCCGTCATTTAGGCGATCTCACTAAGCAATAGGTAATGTCTATATGGGTACTGTCTGGTTATGCAAACAATTAGCAAGCGGCAAACAAACATTAATCAGCAAACATCAACCAATAAACAAACAAATGTTTGCATCCCAAACTTTTGTTTTACATTAATCGATCTCACCAGCGAGCGCAAGGTAAACAAAATCGGAATCAAGTGGTTATGTGAGGTGTGCCACACAGGTCGACAACGCCTACCCCACTCAGACAGGTACTTTGGCGTCAGCAAGCACTAACTTTCGAGCATAAAAAAAGCGCCGAATAGGCGCTCATTAATTGACGGGCGGCAGCTGAAACTAAGGCTAAATAGCTTAAGCCGCTTAACGCTTGTGATACTTAGTGATCAGGCGATCCAGCTGATTGCCGAAGGCCTGTTTCTCGCTCTGACCTATGGCCGCCGGGCCGCCGGTCTGCACGCCGCTGGCACGCATGGTGTCCATAAAGTCGCGCATGTTGAGAATAGACTTGATGTTATGCTCGGTATACAGCTCGCCCCTAGGGTTCAGCGCCAGGGCGCCCTTGTCGATAACCTCGGAGGCCAGTGGAATATCGGCGGTGATCACCAGATCGCCAGGCACCGCGCGCCGCACTATCTCATTGTCGGCCACGTCAAACCCGGAGGAGACAGTCACCAGCTGAATAAAACGCGATGGCGGGATCCGCATGGCGTGGTTGGCCACTAAGGTCACGGCAATCTCGGCGCGATCGGCGGCGCGAAACAGTATCTCTTTAATCACGCCTGGGCAGGCATCGGCATCGACCCAAATCTTCATCTCTTCTTCCTGTCATCACAGTCAATCATGGCTGCGAGCACTATAGCATAGCTATCGCGCTTTATAACGAGTGACCTTATCCCTGTATAAGCGGCATTAACACTCAGGGGATCTCTTATGGTAATTTATTCAATACATTGATTTTAAATAGATAGATTTTAAGTAGATAGATTATGACCATATCTGCCACCAAGGAAGCGCTTTTCAGCCCGGACTGTCTCGAGTTTCTCGCCAAGTTGGCCAGCAACAACGAGCGTGACTGGTTCAAGGCCCACCAGGCCGAGTATGAGGCCAAGGTTCGCACCCCGGCGCTTAACTTTATCGGCGCCATGGCGCCCCATATCCAGCAGCTCTCGCCGCGCCTCACGGCCGTGCCCAAGAAGGTCGGCGGCAGCCTGATGCGCCCCCAGCGCGATGCCCGATTCAGCAGCGATAAGACTCCCTACAAGGTCAACGTGGGCATTCAGTTTCGCCATTTTCAGGGCAAAGATGTGCACGCTCCCGGGCTCTACCTGCATATCGCCAACGACGGCTGCTTTCTCGGCGCCGGGATCTGGCACCCAGACAGCAAGGCGCTGAGCCAGATCCGCAGCTGCATAGACGATAACCCCAACGCCTACAAACAGGCGCTCAAGCAGCTCAGCGCCGCCGGATTTGCCATGGAGGGCGACAGCCTGCAGCGTCCGCCCAAGGGCTATGACAAGCATCACCCCATGTTAGACGAGCTCAAGCGTAAAGACTTTATCGCCATCAAACCGCTCGACACTCAGCAGCTGTTTGCCAAGGATTTCGACACCTGGTGCGCCGAACAGTTTAACCAGGTCAACAAACTCATGGGCTACCTCTGTTTCGCCCTGGATCTTGATTATTAAAAAGGATTTTTGATGTTTAATCGTAGACAAAACAAGCCGCTAAACTCACGTCTGAGCCAGCGCCTGAACATGTTCAATCGCCTCAAATTTATTGCGTCGCTTGTGGTGGTACTGCCCCTTGCCGGCGGCCTCACGGGCTGCACCAACCCCAACACCCCGGCGGGGGAAGAGGGCTATGTGTTTGAGAAGCCGCGCATCTTCGGCGCCGGCGGCTATCGCGGCACCCTCATAGGCCCCAGCAACTATGGGGTCTCCCTGTGGCGCAACGAGGTGATCAACATCGACATGCGTCCCAACACCTACACGGAAAACTTTAAGATCCTCGCCAAGGACGATCTCAACATCAGTTTCAACTTTCATGCGGTGATCGCCATCAAATCAGGCACGGTGAAAGAGGTGGTGGAAAAATATGGCGCCGAGAACTGGTATGTGCGT
Source organism: Shewanella alkalitolerans (assembly GCF_019457575.1). NCBI lineage: Bacteria > Pseudomonadati > Pseudomonadota > Gammaproteobacteria > Alteromonadales > Shewanellaceae > Shewanella > Shewanella alkalitolerans. The sequence continues at coordinate 3,200,281 of NZ_CP080422.1, forward strand.
TTCGTGCGCGAGACCTTCCGCACCTATGTGCGCGACGAGGTGCAGCGCTACGACAGCGTGGCGCTCAAGGAGAACCGCTCGGAGATCGCCCAGGCGGTGTCGGTCAAACTCAAGGACTACCTTAAGACTTCGCCTTTCCAGCTCAACAATGTGATCGTGGGTAACATCAACTACCCCGACATAGTCGCCATCGCGGTCGAGAAGAAGCTCGCCGCCCAGCAGCTGTTGTCGGAAAAAGAGACCCAGAAGGAGATCGCCCAGAAGGATGCGGAGATCCGTATCGAAGAGGCCAAGGGTATCGCCCAGGCGCAGAAGATCATCAACGAGACCCTGACCCCCAACTATCTACAGCACGAGGCGATTAACGCCCAGCTGAAGATGGCGGACTCGCCCAACCACACTACCGTCTATATTCCGGTGGGCACCAACGGCATCCCTCTGATAAAGGGCGCCAAATAGCAATAACGGAACCCAAAAAGCCTGTCGTCCTTTAGGCGACAGGCACTAGAAGCGTCAGAGATAAAGCATTAGTAAGGCCTTGATTCGATTGCCTTAAACAAACTAGTTAGCGAGCAACTTTAGCTAACCACTCACAGCTAGCGATTTAAGATAACCCATAAGCACCTCACGGGCCTGGGCGATACGCGCCTGCTGCCTCGCCTTGCCCAGCACACGTATTCCCTGCATCTGCATCACCAGAAAGCTTGCCAGCTGCGTACATTGGACACCTGCCAACAACTCACCGCGTTGCTGCGCCCCTTGCAGCACCCGCTCGAAGGTCTGATGCAGCTCGTCAAACAGGCGAGTACAGATCCCCTGCACCACCTCATCGCTTAGGTATTTTTCCAGCACGGCATTTTGCAAGAAACAGCCGAAGGGCTGGTTAGACTGCCTGACGATAAACTCCTCCAGATAGGTCACCAACTCATCTAGGCCAGCCGTCTCGACAAACAGGGGGGTGAGATTGGGCATGGCATGGTTATCGAAGTAGTAGGCCAGCGCCTCACGATACAGGCTCAGCTTGTCACCGAAGCAGTTATACAGGCTAAAGCGGTTAATCTTAAGATGGTCTACCAGATCCGCCACCGAGGTATCGGCATAGCCTTTCTGCCAGAAGAGCTCCATCGCCTCTACCAGCTTCTCCTGCCTATCAAAATTACAACTTCTTGCCATAGATGATTTCGCTCTGAGGTAGTCACATGTGTTCGCAACAAGTTTCTTGACCGAACGTTCAGTTATGAATTAGATTCTATTCTAAACGATCGTTCAGTTAAAGAAAAAACCTTCGGCTGAGGCCACCGCAACAACTTCCACAAGAGTCAGAGAGGGATAGATGAAACTCTACGAATTAGCCATGACCCCCAGCGCCAGACGCGTCAATATCTTCCTTAAGGAACTTGGTCTAAACGAACAAGAGATAGGCCTCGAGCGTGAGAGCCTCAACCTGCGCGCCGGTGACAATCTGAGTGATGAGTTTAAGGCCATCAGCGTCAACGGCCGCATCCCGGTACTCGAGCTCGACGACGGTCAGACCCTATGTGAATCTGTGGCCATCTGCCGCTACTTCCACGAAATCACTGCGCCAGCACACTCGCTGTTTGGCAATACGCCGCTGGAGAAGGCCCAGGTTGAGATGTGGCAGCGGATCTGCGAACTGCAAGGCCTGTTCGTCGCCTTCCAAGCCTTTAGAAACATCACCAAGGTGTATGAAGACAGAGAGCGCTGCGTCGAGGCCTGGGGCCAAGAGTCCCGCCAGCGCGTGATAGAGTTTCTGCCGACGCTAGAGAAGCAGCTTAGCCAGCAACCCTTTATCGCCGGACAGAATTTCTCCATCGCCGACATCACCGCCTACGTAATGATGAGCTTTATCAAACACCTGGAGATCAACCCAAGCGACGACCAGCCCCACCTCATCGCCTGGCTCGCCAAGATGGAGCAACGCCCCACCATCATCGCCATCAACGGCTAACACTGCGTCAGTCCTAAAGGGCTAAAACAAACAAGGCGAGCCCAAGCTCGCCCCCTATTAGCGCCCTGTTAAGGTGTAAGCAATGCAATATCGACGCTTTCTCATACCACCTTAAACACTAAACGAAACGCATAGTAAAAATGCCACGCGTTGCAAATCACTCTTAAACAGTTTTTTAAGCCTATATTTTCGCATCTAGTTCAGCAACTTGAGTATATAGACCAGTATGACAACCTGATTCGATATCCATTAAGGAAGAGCGCAGCCTGTCATATCTTGGGTTACTTTCAAAATCTGAGGCTGTAATGTGCTTGAACAGATTATATGGTTTATCTTTTTGTGGTGACTCATCTAAATAGTCACCCTCAAAGTCTGGTACATGAACTAGCGTTTGAACCCTGCCATGAGTTGCGTCAGCAGCAAGTCTAATTTTTTCATTAATAGTCCACATAGCATTTTTCTTATCATTGCTGTTAAGCTTGGTATCCAAATCGTGTATAGCCACTGCTTTTGCGCCAAATTGGTCGAATATTTTGATAAACGTAGGGATGTTTGCTTTACCTCGACAGTTTATTACACAGTGTGTCATAACCAGATTATGTCGTTTTATCTGGTCCTGATACGCTAAATATTCTGTGTCTCCCTCCACTAGTAAAGCAATATCGTAGAAGAAAAACTCGTTGACTGTTGGGCAACAACGATTCAAAAACTTTAAGTTGTCTTTTTCATCTGGTGAAAATGCTGATTTATCCGTCTGGTAGTACAAAACATCATTAACTAGGTTTGAAACCTTGATGAGAGTCGTATGATCTTTCGTTAAATCAATAAAAACTGGAGAGTGCGTTGTGCAAATCACCTGCCATCCATCTAACTCTGCTAACGCATAAATTGCCTCACATGCCGATCGAATAACCGCAGGATGCATGTTGATTTCCGGTTCATCAATCAACAACACTTTGGGTTTGTCGGCAGCGATAGCTGTACGACCTTTTTTCAATAGTCCTTGAGAGCTGAGTGTTTTTATTGCAGCCCACAGAAATGAACGCTGGACACCTGAACCTTGATTTGCAAGCGGCGCTGAGCTTCCATTATTTTCAAAGATGAACCGGCTACCCTCTTTGATTGCTTTTTCTGGGTCGAATTTACCAACACCCGCTTCAAAGGTAACATTCATGCCTTTAAACATCTTATCAACTTCAGTTTGGATGCTAGTGCTAATTGACGAAATTTCACTAGACAGCTCTGTTTCGACTTCTTTGGCGAGTGCATCAATTTCAGCCATGATCTTGGCTACTTTAGATTTATCTTGCTTTATCTTAGCTGCTGCATTTTTTGAGATTAATTCTTTTACCACCTGCTCTAGAGCTTCGGTATTATCAGTAGGGTTGATTCGTATAGGCATTGGGAGACGGCTACTAAGGATTGTATTCCAACCACCACCGCCACCAGGTTTAAACGCATTAGTTTTATTACTAAAGCTAAACTTCTTCGCTTTTTCATCAGCTTTAGACCAAACAAATTTGAACTTTGCACAATCACCAAATTCTGGATCAGCCATAATTAGCCATTCTTGACCAATACTATCCAGATCATCAGAAGATATATCTGTAAATACACCTGTGATAGAAATCGGCAACGAATCGCTTTGATTGTGGAAGTAATCAAGTGAAAGTGCAGTCCCTACAGAGAAATAGGCTTCATAAGCATCTAACACTGTTGATTTTCGGCAGTTATTTGGACCGATTAAGATAACGACATTATCTATTAGTACTTTAACTTCAGACTTGATACCTTTGAAGTTTTCGATTAGTAATGCTGATAATTTCATTTTTATCCTTATTATTCCGAGCCAGCTTGATTCTGCTTATATAGGCTTAACACCCTGTTAAGGTGTGAGCAACGCAATACCGAAGCCGCCGCATACCACCTTAAACACTAAACGCAACGCATACCAAAAATGCCACGCGTTGCGAATCACTCTTAAACAGATTGTGAGGTGCGTATTGATCCATTAACTATCACTAATCTTTGTCTGGATGTTCTAAGGTTAACACTCCGTCATTAACAGTCGCACTCTTATAATGGTCAAAATTATTAATCAGCGCGTCTATAACTTCTTCAGTTTGTGCTTCCTTTGGTAATTTATACTCTGTCTTGCTTGTATTTCCTGATTTGACATCATCATCAACTTCGATTTTGATACTATCGATGAGAACTCTCAACTCTGCATTTTTCATATTTAAAATACCTATAACAATTATTAAATTAAAACTGGAGGTCTAAAAAACGCTCCTTAGCACCTAACAACTTATTAGTGAGACCTTGCAAGGTACGCTACCTTGTAAGGTAGGAAACCAAGCATGTAAATAAGTGGGGGCAGAGTCATCTTCTAAAGGAGGTGATTGACGCATGTGGTTGGCTTTTTCATTCCCTGAATGGCGTAGTCGATGTTTGATTCGAGTTGGCCTAGCTCTGTCCTTAATAGGTGATACTTTAATCTATCTCGTCGGGACTACACAACCTGCCCGCTCACATTTAATCAAAGAATTATCTCTAGAAATTAGTAAATTGAATCTATCCATTCTCAGTGACGGTAAATCGAAGAAGCGTTAGATACCGAGTGTAAGCACACTTTTGGCTCTCGGCGGCATGGACGCCGCCGTGAAGCCTCCAGGGATGACTCTCTTTGACAAAAAGTCGGCGTGCCAAAAGAGTGCTTGCACAGCCCCCGCCGGGCAGGCGATAAATATCCATGAAGGTACAACCTTCAACGCCCCTTCAAACAACAATCCCGGTCATCACAACAACAGAAACAAAAGAGCGAGAGTCCCCTTATGACTCCCCTTGCTGCCACTCGCTAATCACCTCATTCGCCGCGCGAAACGCCTCAACCCCGGCTGGCATGCCGCAGTAGACGGTAGAATGCAGCAGCACCTCTTGGATCTCCTCGACGGTGCAGCCGTTACGCAGCGCGCCGCGTACATGGCCCTTGAGTTCGGTGGAGGCCTTGAGTGCGGCCAGGGTCGCTATGGTGATCAGGCTGCGGGTGCGTCTGTCGAGTCCCTCTCTGGCCCACACCTCGCCCCAGGCGTTACGGGTCACCAGCTCCTGCAGGGGCTGGGTAAAATCGCTGGCGGACGACAGCGCCCTGTCGACAAAACTATCGCCCATCACCTCGCGCCTGATGGCTAACCCTTGATCATACTTGGCCTTATCCATAGAGACTCCTTCTACGTCATGATTATAAACACTCGTTTAAAGTGCTTGTAAAACCGCCAAAGGTCAACCCCATTCCTGAGCCATCAGCCAGAGCTAAGAGTCATCAGCCAGAGCTAAGAAGCATCAGCCATCAACCATAATAATGAGCCTGAGCTAAGAGGCATGAACCATCAATCATAACCATGAACCTGAAACAGGAGTCTTGAGACTAAAGCAGCGCGGGTTAAGGCGGAGGCTTAAACAAACAATAGGAACAAGGCTAAGACTGCAAGGTTAAGACAGATTAGGGTTTACCTAAGTGAAGACGAATCGCAACAGATAGCGAAGAGTTAGCAGTTTTCGATAAAGGCCAACAGGCTTGGAATAAAGGCTTCACCCTCGCTGAGGCCACGGCGATAGACGGCCTCGACCTTACTCACGTCCCGCTCCAGACGCGACAGCCCCAGCGGCGTGGCGGGCTGCAGCACCAGGGCACTGCCATCGGCCTGGGCCTTGGCCAAGTCATCGAGCGCCTGATTGTAGACTTGGTGACGGGCGAGCAAGGCGCTAGCCACCTTGGGATAGCGGCGATAGAGACGTTTCGCCAACCATTTGGCCTTGAAGGCCGATTTACGATAGTCCTGCTCCTGGGTCAGAATCACTACCTGGCGCTTAAAGCCATCTTCACGGGCCTGTGCCAGGGGGATCGGCGCCCCTATGCCGCCATCGAGATAGGGCGTGCCGTCGATGAAGGTAGGTTTTGAGATAAACGGCAGGCTGCTCGAAGCGATCAGCACCTCGAGAAAGGTATCGTGATCGGCAAAGTCTGCCATGCCGAAGAAGTCGGTCTCGCCGGTCAGGCAGTTAAAGGCGCCCACCTTGAACTCGGCCTCGCTGCTGGCAAAAGCGTCGAAATCATAGGGCACCAGCTCATGAGCCATGCGGCGGTAGGTAAAGTCGGTGTTGACATAGTTGCCGGTGCGCAGCAGGTGCTTGAGCCCCATGTAGCGCTTATCGGCAAGAAAATTCTGTTGGATGGTGAGGTTACGCCCCATCTGACGCGACAGATAGGAGGCAGGATAGATGGCGCCGGCGGATACCCCCACCAGATACTGAAAATGGATCCCCGCCCTTAAGAAGGCATCGAGCACGCCCGCGGTATAGATGGCGCGCAGGCCACCACCTTCGAGTACCAAGGCGCAGTTATCCACCCTGAACTCGGCCGCTGCTGACGTTTCAGAGTCTGGCAAGGGTGAATCTGACATTCCTGATCCCGGTAATGCTGAGTCTTGTAGCGGCGCGCCCAACACGAATTACTCTTCCGCCTGGATCTGCCCCACCAGGAGTACAGGGGCGGCATCCAGCTCCTGGGCATCCATCATGGAGGCGATACGCTCGACAGACGAGAGCAACTGGCTCTGTTCCCAGTCTTCAAGATTTTGATAACGCTTGATAAAGTGATCCTGCAGCGGCTTAGGCGCAGCCTTTAAGATCTCGATTCCCGCCTCGCTGAGAGACAGGTGCCACTTGCGCTTGTCTGACACGCTACGGGTTCTCACCACCAGATCTCGCGCCTCGAGGCGATCGATAATGGTGGCGACCGTAGCAGGGCTGAGCGCCACTTCCTGGGCGATCTCCTTGGCCAGCGGACGGTCGTAGGCGGCAATGGTCTGCATCACCATAAGCTGCGGCCCGGTGAGGCCTGATTGCTTGTTGAGCTGCCGAGAATGTATATCGATGGCGCGGATCACGCGGCGCAGCGAAATCAGTAGTTGTTCGTACTTTTCCATAATCTCCTCTCGTTTCAGCCGCACCATACCAGAAATAATTTCCAGACTCATGCTCTATTAGCAAAAAAGCAATACAAGCTTATCACTTGCGCTGCTTTTGCACTAATGCCAAGGGCTTATCTATGCTGAGGTTTTCTAAATATCGAGAAAGATGGGGTTAGTAGAACAGCTTCAGATCGCCGAAGGCTTGGGGCACTTGGTACTAGGTATTAGGCATTAGGCATCTGCCCTTAGCCGGCATCTTGAGTCAGACACTGGCGATAACGCTTGGGGGTGATCTTAATCAGCTGTTTCAGCTCCCGGGTCATATGGGCCTGATCCGCAAAGCCAAGCGCTAAGGCGACATCGGCAAGGGGCGCCAGAGGAGAGACTTTCAAGGCCTGCAGAGTCTGCCTCGCCCGCATCAGCCGCTGATAATATTTGGGGGTCATCTCGAGATAACGGCGAAAATACCTCTCTACTTGCCGCTGACTCATGACTCCATTATCAAAGGCCGTCATGTCGGCATCGGGCCTGTCTAGCGCCTGCAGCACCTCTTTGATCACTTGTGGCAATGGCTGGTTTAGCGTCTGGTTGGCTCGCAGCCAGCGATAGGTCAGGCTTAACCGCTGACGATGGCCACGACATGCGCGCAGCGATGCCGCCAAGGCCATGAGTTCTGCGTGTGAGGTAAGCGGCGTAATGGTCTCCCTTCCCTGCTCGAAGGCGAAACGCTCCATCATCCAGGCCCGCCCAGCGCCGGGCAGGAAACGCACGCCAACGGCCAAGGCACCGGGCGGCAGCGTCACCCTGGTGGTCTGCTTGTTGACGGGCAGAAGATAGACTCCGGCGGGCACCTCCTGCTCGTCATAACCCAGCGGCGCACCAAGATTAATCAGCATGCCACTGGCCGCATCGCTATGGAGCCAGGCATGCAACTCGTCGGCCTCTGCCGGGCGCGAGACAGACCAGATCCCCTGAACTAAGTCAGACAGCGCGCCCTTAGGGCAGAAGAGGTGAAAGTCTAAGTCGCTGGTCACATTTGCTCCCTTTAAATTCTCGTCTCAAACCTGTCTGCCTAGATAAGGCTAGGCTTGAGCGCCTTACAGAGACGATTCCAACTATTGATCGCGTTGCTCCCTAAGGTCAAATCGACCAACAGCTTGTCGCCAAAATAGCGCCGCGCTTGTTCACGGGCCTCGATAGAAATGTGCGGCAATGCCAGCTGCTCGGCCCAGGCGAGCGCCTCACGCTCCGCCTCGCTGTAATAGGGTAGACCACGCCAGGCACTGAGACCGACAATCTTGTCCAGGCTCACGCCCAGCTCCAAGGCGACCTTGGTATGCATCTCAATACAAAAGGCGCAGCCATTCACCTGAGAGACATGCAGTTTCAACAGCTCAAGCTCCGCCAGCCCCAACTTCTCATGGTCACTAAACACCTGCTTTAGATAGTTTTCTTGGCTGTATAAGATGCCGAGGGCCTCTGGCGCCAGCGTCATGTAATCGATATTTGTACTCATTTGGGTTCCTCCGATAGTCGAGTAGCATCAGGATACCCAGCATCTGATTCGCGCTATTGCAGATTTTCGACATCTTGCGAACTTAATACCAATCGTAATAAGTAATTGATCATTCTAGCTTGTTAAAACGCTCGATAACTGTATTAGCATTTTTAATTGTAGAGTAGCTACTTATCTAAAAATCCTGCTTTGTTCTCAAGCGTTTTTCCTGCGCTATTTCTGATCACATACTTACTGTGATTGGTATAACCTGCCGGTGTGAATGAGGCGAGAGTGGCGACTAGAATCAAGGTTTCATGGGTCGTTTCGCGTGCCCCGGCGGTAGCAAATATGCCGACATCTGGTACACTTGCGCCCTCAGAAACAGATCTCAGCTTAGGCGTACACTCATGGGCGATTCCACAACTTCGGCAACCACCTCTAGCAAGGCTCCTCTGGCGGTCGCCAGCATAGGCAGCGAGCAGCTTCATCAGGCGCTAAACGCCCAGAGCGGCGCCGAGAAACGCGCCCTGAGTTACAGCCTGACCATTCACCAGCTGTTTTGCCAGACCCTGCTGAGTAAGCTGCCGGGGGACCGCATTCTGGCCGACTATTTTCGCGCCCATAAGAAACATGGCTCCAAAGACAGACGGGTGATCCGTGAAACCCTGTTTGGCCTGTTTCGCTGGCATGGCTGGCTCAAGTTAATTCCGTTAAAGGACGACAGCCAGCAGGCGATCACCCAGCAGTGGTTTGCCCAGCTGGCCATGACCGCCGCCCTGGAGGCTCATTCCTGGCAGGATATCGTCTCTGCCTGGCGCGGGTTTGCTGAACTCGATGAGTCAGCAATAAATGCTCATGCAGACACTGACGATCTTAAGATCAAGCAGGCCATGCTAGAAGCCGCTTTCCCAGCTCAAGTCTTCCCCTTGACCGCACTGGCGCCCGACTGGTTTTGGGCCCATTTCGATCAAGACCTCGAGATGCAAGAGCGCTTAGTAAGCAGCCTGAGCAGCCGCCCACCTATCTGGGGTCGTCTGCAGGGGATCTCCCTGGCTAAGGCCAAGAGCAAGCTGGCACAGCAAGAGATAGTGGCGAGCGGCAGCGACTACTTCAAAGATGCCATCAACCTTGGTCATAAGAGTATCAACCTCAATGGCGTGGCACTCTATGGCGAGGGTAAGCTGGAGATCCAGGATCTCGGCTCTCAGGTGATAGGCAACATCTGCGCGCCCAAGGCAGATGAATCTTGGTGGGATGCGTGTAGCGGCGCCGGCGGTAAGAGTCTGCAGCTGCGCTCGCTGATGTTGCAACAAGATAGCAAGGCCAGCGGCAGCGTGGTCGCCTCTGACATTCGCCGTAAACCGCTCGAAGAACTCACTAAGCGTGCCAAGCGCGCCTGTTTTAGTCAGATCAGCACCCAGCCCTGGCAGTCAGATGCCCTGCCGGTTGCCGCCGGTCATTTCGACGGCGTGCTGGTCGATGCCCCCTGTAGCTGCACCGGCACCTGGCGACGCAACCCAGATATGCGCTGGCTGGATGACGCCAGTGCCATCACAGATAAGGCGAGCCTGCAGCTGGATATTTTAAGCCGCGCCTGTGAGGCGGTAAGACCCGGCGGTACCCTGGTCTATGCCACCTGCTCTATCAGCCCGGTGGAAAACCAAGAGGTGGTCGAGGCCTTCCTGGCCAAACGACCCGACTTCAGCCTGCAGACACTGATCCATCCCTTCACCAATGAGGCCACACAGATGCTGACGGTATTGCCCTATCAGGCTGATAGCGACGGCATGTTTGTCGCTAAGATGATCCGCCAGGGCGAATAGTCTTCCCATCTGTCAATGCACTGCGCCGCACTCTTGCGGCGTGCTCTTGCTCTGAGCGGTTTCTCCGAGCTCTGGCTCACCGCACTCGCTCAGGGCTCTTGCTCACTGCACTGGCTCCATGCACTGGCGGCGAACGTGTCACCTGTTCGTCTCATCTCTGTCACCTAAGCGTCATCTTTGCTTCTTACCATGCGACTTCGACTTGATTAATGACAAGAGGCTGGCCTCAGCAGATTAGTCGCTGAAATTTAGCCACAAAAGATTAATCACAGAAGATTCGTAACATAAGATAAGTCACAAGCGACAGGTGAGATCATGTCACACTATGATGAATTTGAGATGGCATCGGAGCAGACACCCACTTGGGAATTTGATGCCCAGGATAAGCTACGCAACAAGCGTAGCAAGCAAAGACGTCGCCATCAGGCAAACCAACCAAAGCGTTATGACCATGATGACGAGTTTGACGAAGAGATCTGGCGCTAGCCACTCTTGAGTAAATACCTAGCTCAGATGAAAGCTTGGATGAGCGTAAGACCCCGCTCACCCAAGTTGCCGAGCTGCTAATCGCCGATTAGAAGTGGGCGCTGGCGCCGATATAGAAGCCACTGTCGAAGGTGTTATCGGGGCGATTATCGTACTGCAGGCGTATGTTACGGTAACCGGCAAACAGCCCCAGGCTGGGGTTGACCTGAAACTGGATCTTGCCATCCAGCTCGTACTGGCCATCGACGCTGCCGAAACTCAACACAGATGGCGCGTAGTAGGCCGAGGTCTTAAGGGCAATGTTTGAGCCCAGATCCAACGAGTAACGACCACCAATCGCCACCACGCTGCCATTGCTGCTGTTTTTCGCCCAGTAATGGGAAAACTTTGGCCCTATCTCGAAGTGATGTGCCCCGGCATCGTGACTCATATGGGCCGCGGCCGAGACAGTGTGCCCCTCATGATTGGAATATAGATACCCCATCACCAGATTGGCCGACGGATTAAGATCCATCTGCAGATCCGTAGAGATCACATCATCATTTATTCCAAGATTAAAGTCGTTGGCCTGGGCCGTGAGGCTCAAGGAGCCTAAGAGCAGTAGCGCAAATTTGGTTTTCATCTTCACCCCTTAAAATGCGGTTTTTATTCGGCCAAGAGGGTATCAGACTGTATTTTCGCTCACCATTAAATATGCTTCATCAAATTGTTTTTAAAGGCATTATTAACAAACTCGCTGCATATTCACCCCATAGAACTTACAAGCCCATCGAGTCAGACACAAAGGTCACCTAAGCCTGCTCGATGCCGACCCGCAGCAGGTTAGGCCCTTGCGAACTCATTCACCTCGAAACCGCAATTTAAATTGCGCGCAATATATTTTATTGCTAGGCTTATAGCATCATCAGGAGGACGCCTATTATGTCGATTTACGATTTTTCACTCACCCGCATCGATGGCAGCACCCAGCCGATGGCGGATTACAAAGGTAAGGTACTGCTTATCGTCAACACGGCCAGTAAATGTGGCTTCACCCCTCAATATCAGGCGCTACAGGCGCTGTATGAGCAGTTCGGTCCTGAGCATTTTGCCGTGCTCGGCTTTCCCTGCAACCAGTTTGGTCAGCAGGAGCAGGGAGATGAGAGCGAGATCAGTCAGTTCTGCGAACTCAACTTTGGCGTCAGCTTCCCGCTCTTTGCCAAGATAGAGGTAAACGGCGACAAGGCTCATCCTCTGTATCGTTACCTCAAGCGTGAAGCCAAGGGGGTGCTTGGCAGCGAATCGATCAAATGGAACTTCACCAAGTTCCTGGTCGACGGGCACGGATGTGTGCTGGAACGCTTCGCTCCCACCACAAAACCTGAATCTTTGGCAGAAAAAATTGCTGCTTTAGTGAGCCAATCCAAATAGATAGGAGAATGTTGGAAATATTTTCAAACATTTTTGGTTATTTTTTGAACTTTTCAACGTTTGAAAACTCCAATTATTGAACGCGAAGATTTGCTTTTTCATGTTCATCATTCTCCCTGGGACTTCTAGCGCAGTCCCCCTAGATCTAGATGGATCGACAGGCAACCTCCTTGGTTGCCTTTTTTTATAAAAATCATCCATATCAATCTATTAGGATTCAAACTCCCATAGCTTCCAGCCCAACACCCGGAGCAATTTATGTCTATTCCCGACGGCAAGATAACGATCTAGCATCTATACTAAAAGGTTAAAATTGCCCCTTTGGCGACGGATAGGAAAAAAATTTGAATTTTTTACAAGCTTTATTGAACTTATCTGCTAAGGGAGACTCTGAATAAGTGAACGGATTAGCGGGTTGGGTAATTTAGCTAACGAATGATTCGGTAAGCTTACCTGGCTCAAGTTACATTGTTCATCATCATCTCCCTTTGGTGACCCTCTAGGTCCCAAGAGCATCTACCTCGCTAGCGCATTGAGGTTTATGACTCGACACTTATTTGATTCATGGCAACCTTTGGTTGCCATTTTTTTTGCCTGTTTAGACGCTTTGGCGCCTAGCTTCCCTGCTAACGGGAAAAATCGGCCTTTTTCGAAAATTTTTTAACTAATTGTCGCGGCCTGGGGAACTAACTCGATATTGGTGACTCTGAAGAGATGTAACAGATTTTTCATCATTGTTTGTTCATCATCTCCCTTCGAGACTGAGTTGGTCTCAGGAGGCAAGAAATTTCGCTAGCGCACAGATTTCTTTCTCCAAATAGATAGTTGTGGCAACCCCTTGGGTTGCCATTTTTTTATCCTGATTCTTTCGTTCTACTGCAAGCGATCTGTCTTACTGCAATAGCTGCTTATCAAGCTGCACCGACAGCGAAGGATGGTAGCCCGCCCTCGCCTTCTGATAGATGCGACGCAGCTCCTCACCGTAGCCAGCCAGCAACAACTCGTTATACAGTGGCCGCACAAACTTCCCCCGCCCTATCTTCATCAGATAAGTCTCGACGAAGAGCAACACAGGATCGTAATGATTACGTATGGCGACCCGATACCAGTCACAGGCGATCTCGGCATTAGTGCTACGGCTGAAATCGAAGCTGGTATCTAAGTCGATCAACGCCTCTTGCTCGAGCACCTCGGGCAGGCTGTTTAGGAAATACTGCCAGTGGTGCACCCGCCAATTGGCCGTATTAGCCTTATTGATCGGCTCGCCACCGAGCCAGGCGGCGCGCAGGGCATCGACCTTCTCTAGGCTGTCTGAGCTAGGCGGCACGAACCAGGCGGGCATCCCCTCGCCATAGACCCACTCGAGCAACTCGGCCTCGGTTATCTTATCGCCGTGCTGAACAAGCAATGTCTGTCTGGCGTAATCGACGAAGGTTTCCGTGGTGATCGCCTCGAAGGCAAAATGATTCACATACTCGAACAGGAAACGGTCGAAGGCGTCACGCCCCAGACGACGCTCCAGCTCGTGAACAAACATGGAGGCCTTGTCATAGGTGAAGCGGTTAAAGGCATCGTTAGGGTCACCCGCCTGCACATTGGCCGGCAGGGTCTGCGCCTCGAGTGGCATGCTCACCAGCTCCTCCTTGAGGCGGCCATATTCCAGCACTACCTCCAGCTCGGCAAGCTCCTTACCGTAAACGGCCTCGACGATGCGATTGGTGAAATAGGTGGTAAAGCCTTCGTTGAGCCAGAGATCCCGCCAGGTGGCGTTGCTCACCAGATTGCCCGTCCAGGAGTGGGCCAGCTCGTGGGCGACGGTAGAGACCAGGCTCTTATCGCCGGCGATGAGTGTGGGGGTCATGAAGGCGAGCCTTGGGTTTTCCATACCGCCGAAGGGAAAGCTAGGCGGTAGGATCAGCATGTCGTAGCGATCCCAGGCATAGGGGCCTAGCAGGGACTCGGCAATCTCCACCATCTTCTCGGTATCTTCAAACTCCTTCACCGCCGAGGATAGCACCTCGGGCTCGGCATACACGCCTGTGCGCGGACCTATGGCGCCAAAGTGTAGGTCCCCAACGGCAATCGCCAGCAGATGAGTAGGAATAGGCTTTTCCATCTCGAAGCTAAACTCGCCCGTCAACGGCGCATCGCCATGGTTCATGGCGCTCATCACGGCGCGCATACCTGGCGGCACTGTGATCTTGGCGTCGAGGGTGATTCTCGCCTTGGGGCTGTCTTGCAGAGGGATCCAGCTGCGAGCGTTGATCGGCTGCGACTGACTGAAGAGAAACGGCAACTGCTTACCGCTGGTCTGCTCCGGCGACAGCCACTGCAGCCCCTGTGCTGCGGGCGAGGTGTGATACTGCACTGTGACCCATTTGCTTGGCGAGCTCAGTTCGATCGCCAGTCGCTGACCGCGCACCACATCTTGCTCATCCAGTAGATAGATTAAGGCATTGCCGGCCTCGTCCTGCACATTGGTTATGGTGAGGTCGCGGGTATCTAAGTAGAGGACACGGCAATCTTGCTCGCGATAGTCTAAGTTAAGCTTGGCGCTACCTATGAGTTGCTGCGCCGCAAAATCGACCTCGAGGGCCAGGCTCAAATGCGTGACCCGCAGGGCGTCCACATTGGCAAACGAATGATGATCTTGTTGATTATCCCACTGAGTGACCACAAGGATTCCTTTTTTATGATGTAGGGTTGGTGCCATTTTAGTCCCGCAGGCCAAGAATGTCATGGCCACCCGATAGAGCGACCTGACTAAATAAAGCCTAAAGCGATTGACTCAAACAAATGGCCATTACAAACGGGCTATACGGACCGCTTATACAATCTGCGTAGAAATTGACTTCGACGAATGAAGGTGAAACAATTGGGATATTTTATACAAAAATAACAATAAGGAAACCTCTGTGTCTCAATCATCTCTCATGGGTTTTGTGGTTGCCCTCCCCCTGCTGACCAGCTTTGCCCTACAGGCAGGCGAAACCTCGCCGGTTGCTCCCTTGCAAGCTGTCTTAAGCCAAAACCACGACTGCAGCCCCACCATCACCATTCGCTCCCAGGCGCTCACCCAGGAGCAGATAACCAAGGCCTGCGCCCTGATGCAGAAGCAGGAGGCCAAGTTCCACCAGCTGTTTGGCACCCAAGGCAAGCCGGTCGCCAATGACAACAATCAACGTATGCGCGCTAACGTCTACCACAGCCGCGACGACTATACCCGCTATGTGACGGCGCATTTCGATGTGCCCAGCGACAACGGCGGCATGTTCCTGGAGGGACTCCCCCACCAAAAAGGAAATCAGGCTGAGTTTGTCGCCTATGAGCGCGGCGGACAGATCTGGAACCTGGCTCATGAGTATGTGCATTACCTGGATGGTCACTTCAATCTCTATGGCGACTTTTGCGCCTCGCTGCACGACTCCCATAGTGCCCCCGAGTATTGCCCAGAGCCGGCGCCGCTGCTGCCTCACCTAGTGTGGTGGAGCGAAGGGCTGGGGGAATATATCTCTCAGGGAGACGACAACCCGGCGGCCATCGCCATCATCGCCAAACAGCACTTCGAGCTGAGTGAATTGTTTAACACCAGCTACGAGCAAAATGGCGGCACAGATCGCGTCTATCGCTGGGGCTATCTGGCGGTGCGCTTCATGATGGAGCGTCACAAAGACAAGATAGATACCATGCTGGGCTTTACCCGCAAGGGTGATTACCCGAGATATCAGGCATTGGTAAAGCAGTGGGGCACCAGCATGGATGCGGAGTTTCAGGCCTGGCTTAAGGCGCTGAATGCCACCAGCACAGCTAAACAAGCCTCTTAAAGCCAAGCTTCCTACTGAACACTGCCTTCCCCATCGCGCGCCAGGAGCCAGTAGAGGCCTTGGCTTGCCGTGGTGGGAAAGGCAGTTTCATGGCGCGCCCCCGCTATGATGAGGCTCTCGAGTACCAAGTTATCCCCCAACTGGCGCCTTAGGTGGCGTCCGAGTTTATCCGCCCCGGCCACCATGTCGTGTTGCATCCCCGCCTTGGCAGGCGTCTCCTGTGCGCCGACCGCCAGGAACACTCGCCGCACCTGTTTATCATCGGCCCTCGGCTTTGCCGTCAGGGATAATAGCTGCTCGCCGTTAAACCACACCGACGGACTGCCCAGCACATAGTTATCAAACAGATTCGGCTTCTCCAGTAGCAGATAGGCCCCAAGCAGGCCGCCGAGGGAGTTGCCGACAAAGGTGCGCTCCTTGTCATCTACCCGATAATGCTCGGCCATGAAGGGCAACACCTGGGTCTCTAGATAATCGGCGTAGTGACTGGCACCGCCGGTTGTTAGCTTCCAGCTCGAATCGTAAAAGGGGGTATAGTCGCGCACCCGGCTCTGCGGCCCCTTGTCCCCCTTAGCATAGGAGAGCCCGACTATGATGGCCTCACGCATCTTGCCGCTATTCATGGGAAAGCGGGTCATTCCCGAGACAATCTGAAAGGCATAGGGCGCATCGGAGACATAGACCACAGGGTAATGTCTCGTGCTATCGGCTTGATATGAGCGCGGCAGCTTTACCCAGAGTGGATAGATGCGCTTGCTCACGGGATCGGTCAGCTCGAATACAGCTGTACGGGGGATCTCCACCTTAGGCGCTGGCGACGTTGAATTAGGCGCCAGAGAACCGGGCGCCGCTTGTTCGGATACCGCTACAGCAGAGGACGCCTGACTGGCCAAAGAGAAGGTTAAGAAGATAGCCAGCGATGTGACCAGATGGGGGAACTTCATGTCGGCGCAATGTCCTTATTGATGACGAAAGATGAGTAGTGAGTCAGGCAATAGCCTACTTTAGTCGGTGCTAAACATGAAGTTTTTAATTGATTTAATAAGGTTTTTTGAGAAACAGAAAAATATTTAAAAATTTTTCTGAACTAATCCCGATGAAAGCACTCTGATAATATGAACAGAATTTGCATCGATTAGTTATCCCAGTGACAGGTCTTAATTAATCATCAGTGTGTTTACCGTTCATCATCATTCCCTTTAGATAGTTTCTAGCGCAACTATCCTTAGATTCCGAATTTGGAACTTAAGCGACCTCATCAGGGTCGCTTTTTTTTATCCTCAATTTCACCACTGTGCGAGACACAAAAGATCCACGGCTAATCGCTGGAGTACTTCTCAACATAGGCCCTGAAGTTATCTAAGATGCCCTGCCAGCCCTGGCGCTGCTGCTCCACAGAATAGCTGGATTCGGTCTCGAAACGTTGAGTCACCCTGACACCGGCATCATTAGGGATAAAGGCAATCTCAACCTCGCGGCCATCTTCCAGCCTATAAGCAATCGCCTCCTGTGGTGCGACATGGGTAAACTCGCCGCAGTAGTCAAACCCCATAGCGCCATCTTTGGCCTCCATACGATAGCTAAATTGCCCGCCCGGCGTTAACGCCTGCTCTGCGACCGGGCAGCACCAGTCGTCGCTGGCAAAATACCAGCCTTTAATCTCCTCCGCCTGGGTCCATGCCGCCCACACCCGATCGATACCTGCCCTCACCTGAGTTTCAATCGTCAACCTCATAGGTTTCCCTCCCTAAAAATCATCATCTAGTTTCGCTTATTCAACCTAACGTGAGAGTAAGTGAAGTCCAAGACAAAAGATAACGCCATCATGCTTTTGGCTGGTCATGCACTAAAGACGACCTTATATAAAATTGGAGAGACAATATAAAATTGGAGAGACTTGAGTGACTAAGCGAAAATCCTAAGCGGTAAGCTCAGGCTTTAAGCCCATACTTTAAGAGCATAGACTTAAGGCCATAGACTTCAGAGAGTGAATGCGCCCCTAGGGTGCGATATGCAGCAATGGCCAGCGGCCCAGCCAGCCTTTTGAGTTGACCCTCTGCTCAAAGGCCTCGCGGGATCGCTTGGGGTTAGCCGTAATGCGGCAATTCAGCAATGATTCGAAGCCGAAGGCGGCGATGCACTCGTACTGATTGTCTGCGATCTGCCTGATACCGATAGCCGTCTCCTTTTCAGGCCAATGACCCATGGCATCCCGCGAACTGGTATAGGGAGAGTCGCCATTGCGCAGGTGCATAACGGCTTGATTGCGAACCTGCCAGTTAAGCCCCGGCATCTGCACCTTTAACTGCGCCTCATAAACCAGATAGGCATCTGGAGTCGATTCGCCTTGGTCGAAGTAGATCACATCGACATCGTTTAAAGGAGTGGGCTCACTAAATTCATGTAAGGCATCCCAAACTAAGTTTCGAACAAAACCTGCCGCAATATAGCATTGGGGCAAACCTAATTGAGACACATGGTAAAGTGCTTCAACTCTGATTGGATCTTGTTTTATTAGTTCTACGATTTTTTCCATTTTCGCCCTGCGCCATACGCCCCAAGCAGGGGCCGAAAACCAGAGCGAAGCGGCGGTTTTTGGTCCTACTGGCTGGCCTTGTTAAGTGTTTACTCATTATAAAATGCCTTAGCGTCATGTTGGACCACACGATATTGCACTCCTAGCTCATCAATAGACTTCTTATCAAATTTCTCGATGAGGATATACCACTCATCGGTTACTTCCTTTACATAATTAGCATGATGTAATACGGCAAAAGAAAGCTTCTGAGTATTAAAATTGCCTTTCACTACATCCAATACTTCCGCTTCATATTTGTACCAAAAATAGAAAGGAATACATACATCTTCCGGGCATTCGTAAGGGGAGTTCCCCGTATACTCAGTAGATTCTACTCTTACAACTAAAAGTGCCTGACCAGGAAGGACATCAAAGCCTTTTACTATTTGAGCATCTGCACCTCTGTAGTGAGTGGCACAGGAACAGAGAGCTAGCAGAATCAAAATAGTTGGAATTAGTCTCATACACTTAACGCCCTGTTAAGGTGTGAGCAACGCAATACCGAAGCTTCCGCATACCACCTTAAACACTAAAACCAACGCATGATAAAAATGCCACGCGTTGCGAATCACTCTTAAACAGTTTGTTATATCTAATTTTTAATTTGGTTTGCAATTGCCGTGATACAACGCTTTGCTGAATTACACACACCAGACAACTGAAAGAAACCATGAATGACACCTAAATAATGTTCTCGGTAAACCTCAACGCCTTGTGCAAGCATCAACTTGTGTAGTTGCTCGCCCTCATCGCGTAATGGGTCAAACTCTGCTGTGATAATAGTAGTCGTAGGCAAACCACTAAAGTCACCGTTTAAAAGGTTAAGCTCTGGTTCATTAATTTCTTGACAGCTACAGTTCGCGTATAACTCGAAACCAGAAAGAAGCATATCTGCCGTTATAATGAAATCTGAACCGTTTTCTCTGTAGCTCTGCGTACTACCTTTTGGATCCAACATTGGATAAATAAGAATCTGCTGACGAGGTAACCACTGTTCTAGCTTCTTTAGCCTAAGCGTCGTAGCCAAAGCTAACTGCCCCCCTGCGCTATCACCTATAAATACCAAATGCTCTGAATCACCACCATACTTATGTGCTTGATCCTTAATACCAAGCACAGCTTGGTATACATCGTCATGTGCTGCTGGATAAGTATGTTCCGGTGCCAGCCTGTATTGAATGCAAACAACTATAGCGTTGGACAGAAGAGCAATTTGTCTTAGCTGAACATCATGTGTTTCAAAACCACCACTGATGAAACAACCTCCATGAAAATAGACCGCGATAGGTAAGTTCGCTTCACTTGTGGGCTTGTAAATCTTAACTGGAATACCATTGAGTACATCTAAGTATTCGCTTTCAATTTTAGGACTCTCGCCTGCTAGTGCGGTACTACCGATATAACCAGCCCGGCGTTCAGCGATTGTTTGTGCTGAAGGGCAAGGTTTACCATTAGATTGAAATTCTTCGACTAGCTCTCTGATGCCAGCTTCTAGGTGGTTGGTCATTTTATAACTCTATAACTAAAAGATCGGAGAATAATATACCAATGCAGACTCATGTATATACATACAGTTTAGATGTGTGATGTAAATTAGATATAACATTTTATTAGTGCGCATACGCGTTTACCTCGTTGAACCAGTGAAAACGCACACAGTTAACTATTTGTATAAAATGAACTTATCAGCATTTTGCCGCTTTTCATATAAGTAATCCATCTGGAAAAACGCGCATGCTCGTTTTCCAAACCTATTATCTACTTAACAAGGATTGCAATCAGTTGATTTTGAAGGGAGTTATATTACCAATAACGGCAAAACGCGCACTAATTTAGGCTTAAAATCACCCAAAAGTCACATAATTTAAATATGACTGTGTATCTGTCCAGTTTCTACTTCTTGTGGTGAATCGCACAAACAGGACTTAGATAAGAAATTGTTGAGTAGTAAGTTTGCGATTTACTGGCTGACCAACAACTCACTTCGGGGCAAAACCAAATCAGCTTTTTCATTCCCTTTTCACCCCAAACACGGCCAAATCGAAGAAACGTTCTATACCAAGTGTAGATACGCCGGTGACCTTCGGTTTCAAGGATGAAACCGTAGAGCGGCCAAGGATGGCGCACAGCGTGTCACAGGTGTATCTGCACAGCCCTCGCCGGGCAGGCGCTATATGGCGATGAAGGTACGACCTTCAACTCATTTAATAAATGAGCATGTCACCAAATGCTAATCAAATAAGCTATAGAATTGCCAAACCTTCATTCCAAGGTCAACACACTTTGGGGCAAAACCAAATCAGCTTTTTCATTCCCTTTTCACCCCAAACACGGCCAAATCGAAGAAACGTTAGATACGGGTGTTGATGCATCTGCGGACGTCGATGGCAGGGATGCCATCGTCGAGCCTCCACGGACGGATGCACGGCGTGTAGCAGATGTATCTGCACATAAGCGAGCCGCAGGCTATTAGTTACAGTGATGGTTTGACCATCAACAACCTATCAAATTAGTCCTCTGGTTGGAGTTATAAACTCTAATAACCTGCACATACGTCGCTCCAATACATCTGACCCATAGGGATATGGGAAATATCAAAGTGATGTAAGTAACATCACTGACCATGTGACCGCGACATTGGTACTTCCATGTACAGCCCCCCGCCGGGCAGGCATTAGACTGCCATGAAGGTGAGCTATTCAACCACACTCAACAAATGAGAATGCAACCAAGAATCAAACAAAAATATCGTCTTATTTGGAAGACAAAAAAGGCCTCACTAGGAGGCCTTTTCAGTTCAAGCTGTCGTCTTACAGACGGATACCAGCTTTTTCTAGGTCTTTCGCAGTCACACTACGTGGTAGTGGCACATAACCGTCTTTCATTACGATTTGCTGACCCTGCTTTGACAGTACGAAGCGTAGGAATTCGCGCTCGAGTGGTGCCAACTCTTTGTTAGGGTGCTTGTTCACGTAAACGTATAGGTAACGTGATAGTGGGTAGCTACCGTCAGCAGCGTTAGCGGCTGATGCTTCGATGTAGTTGGTACCTTTCTTAGCGATAGCAACCGCTTTCACGCCTGCTGTCTTGTAACCGATACCTGAGTAACCGATAGCGTTAAGTGATTGAGATACAGACTGAACCACTGATGCAGAACCAGGTTGCTCGTTTACGTTAGCCTTGAAGTCGCCCTTACAAAGTGCTTTCTTCTTGAAGTAACCGTAAGTACCAGATACTGAGTTACGACCATATAGCTGTACGTCTTTAGCAGCCCAAGAACCGTCCAGGCCAACATCGCCCCAACGTTGAACATCGCTACCGCCACACTTGTGTGTTGCAGAGAAGATGCCGTCGATCTGCTCGATGCTTAGACCCTTGATTGGGTTATCTTTGTGTACGAATACTGCAAGAGCATCGATTGCTACACGGATAGCAGTTGGCTGGTAACCGTAGTGCTTTTCGAATGCTTCGATTTCGTTAGGCTTCATCTTACGGCTCATTGGACCGAACTGTGAAGTACCTTCAGTCAGTGCTGGTGGCGCTGTAGATGAACCCGCTGCTTGAATCTGAATGTTAACGTTAGGGTACATTTCTTTGTACTCTTCCGCCCATAGGGTCATCATGTTGGCTAAAGTGTCTGAACCTACAGAAGATAGGTTACCTGATACACCACTTGTTTTTTCATAAGTTGGCAGTGATGGATCAAGAGCGGCCATAGAGGCTGCTGAGAATACACTAGCGGCTGTTAAACTCACCGCACCGACAAGCTGTTTAAGTTTCATTCTATGCTCCAGTGTTAAGCGGACTTGCTTACTCGTTTCATTTAAGTTGCAGCCAGTATCAATCGCAACAGTGACAAGTCTATGACTGTGATGTGACACTTAGATGACAATGACAAATTAATTTGCCGCAAATGCGCTTTTTAGCATCGCCATATTAAGTTTGACATCAAATCGTCAAGTTTGCGTCATGGCTGACTGCGATTTCCATAGCCTAGCCGCCATGAAATAAGGCCCATAAAAAACGCCGTCATTATCGACGGCGTTTAATCTATGCAATCCGACTAGTATCAAACTTCAGCCGTCTAATACCTCACATCAAACCGCTAAAGGTCGAGCAGATGATTAGGGATGATGAAGCTAAAGCGGCTGCCCACTCCGAGTTTACTCTCTATGGTGAGATCGCTCTGGTGATGATGCAGCGCATGTTTGGTGATGGCCAGACCCAATCCCGAGCCGCCACTCTGGCGCGAGCGGGCGCTATCGACCCGGTAGAAGCGTTCGGTCAGACGGGTAAGATGCTGCGGCGCTATACCCTCGCCGGTATCAGTCACGCTAAACTCGGCCCCCATAGGCACACGTTTCCAGCGAATGCTGATCTTACCGCCGGGCTCGGTATAACGAATGGCGTTCGACACCAGGTTAGAGCAGGCACTGCGAAGCTGCACCTCGCTGCCATAGAGATTCAGGCCGGGATCCGCCTCGATAGACAGTTCATACTGCCCCAAGGCCAGCGCCTGCGCCTCCTCTTTGAGGGTCTCCATGAGCACTGTCATGTTCACCTTGGTCTCGAGATTAACCGCGCTGCCATCTTCGATGCGCGACAGCACCAGCAGCTGCTCCACCATGGAACGCATGCGGTTGGTCTGCTGCTGCATCTGCGACATCGCCTTGGCGTTAGGCGAGTCTGGCTCGGCCATCCCCTGCATCATCTCCAGGTAACCCTGCAATACTGTCAGCGGCGTCTTGAGCTCGTGAGAAACGTTGGCCACAAACTCCTTACGCATCCCCTCGAGCTGGCGAATACGAGTGATGTCGCGGGCAATCAATAACCGCTGCCCCGAACCATAGCCCATGATACGTATCTCCAGGATCCGGCTATCACTCTGGGTGTCGATAAGTTCGAACGGCTCGTCGAAATCGGCCTGCTTGAGGTATTTGGAGAAGTCGGGGTGACGGATAAGGTTGTCGATCCGCTGACCGTTATCCTGGGGCCACACCAGGCCTAACATGAGCTGGGCAAGCTTGTTACACCAGGCGATGTTGTTCTCTGAATCGAGCACCACGGCCGCATCGGGTAGCGCCTCAGCCCCTTGTCTGAAGCGGGCGAGAAGATAGGCGAGTTGACTGACACGTTTACGGTTTTTACCTTGCAAACGGTAGATACCGTTGAACACCCCTTCCCAACTGCCACTGCCGTTGGGGGGCGTCAGCCGCTTATCGCGCCACAGCCAATAGTTGAGTCTTGAGATCTGTTTATAGTGCCAAATGAGCAGGGCGATACTGCCCAGCAACATGATCCACAGCACCTGATTTATGAGTAATCCAACGGCAAGACAGAGCAGTAGATATATCACTAATCGAGTGAGTAGTTGATACCCTGAATATGAATCAAACATAGATAAGCCATAGTGAGCGAATGGGCACAAGATAGCTTAATTTGCCGCTTGTGCCTATCAATTTGCTTGGATCTATCGACCCTTGCTGTTTGTTTCTGCGGCGATCTTTTGCGTTTTTCCCCAGCAGTCCATGTCTGAAGCAATGATGTACACAGACATGGGATGGCTGATAAATAAAGACACAAGAGGCGCGGCCCCTAGGGTTCATCTAAACAGCGTCTGTGCATTCTTGCCGGCTAGCAGTCTATCGTTACAAACCCCAAGCCATGCAATCAAAACCTGTTTAGATGAATCTTAAACCACAAAGAAATTTGGCCCTAGAGACGGGTCGAGAAACGGTAGCCCGCACCACGAACGGTTTGAATCAAACGGTCGTGATTCGATGGCTCGACGGCCTTACGCAGGCGACGAATATGCACATCGACGGTTCTGTCTTCGACATACACATTGGTACCCCAGACATTGTCTAGCAGCTGCTCACGGCTGTAGACGCGCTCTGGATGGGTCATGAAGAAATGGAGCAACCTGAACTCGGTCGGGCCCATCTCCAGTACCTGATCGCCCACGGTCACGCGGTG
This sequence comes from Shewanella alkalitolerans, assembly GCF_019457575.1. Classification (NCBI taxonomy): domain Bacteria; kingdom Pseudomonadati; phylum Pseudomonadota; class Gammaproteobacteria; order Alteromonadales; family Shewanellaceae; genus Shewanella; species Shewanella alkalitolerans. The sequence continues at coordinate 3,224,818 of NZ_CP080422.1, forward strand.
GCTCACAGGGTCGAGTACCAATCCTTGTACGTCTATCGGCTCTTCCAGTGCCGTTGGTGCCGCACGGCGCATTACCGCCTTGATGCGTGCCACCAGCTCTTTGGGCGAGAAAGGCTTGGTAATATAGTCATCGGCGCCCACTTCGAGCCCCTTCACCTTGTCTTCCTCTTCGCCACGAGCCGTCAGCATGATAACGGGAATGTGACGGGTAAACTCATCCTGGCGCAGTTTCTTGGCCAGCTGGATACCACTGCCGCCCGGGAACATCCAATCGAGCAACACCAAATCTGGATAAGGTTCTGACAACATATCCAATGCTGAGTCGAAATCCTCTGCTGTAGTTGTCGTAAATCCATGTTGTTCTAAAACAAAAGCTAACATCTCTCGGATGGCCAGCTCATCTTCAACTATCAAAATCCTAGCAGTCATATGCGATCTTCTATCTGTGAATTCCCACGTGTCCATTATTGGTCTTTTTTATTACAAAATTATGAAACCGCAGGGCTAGTTTGTCATAAAACAGCTTATTTTGTCATAAATCTTACATCAAAAAGGGAGGCATAAGCCTCCCTTTAGTCAGCACTCGACTGGCGAGTGAAAGTTATTTATCAATAACTTAGAACTTGTGTTCTAGACCCAGACCGAAGAATTTATCGGTAGTGTCAACACCTTCGAAATCACGGTTGGTGTAGAAGGCAAACAGTTTAGTTGGCTTGCCTAGCTTGTAGTCACCACCCACTGACCAAGAATCACCTTTGTCTTCCATGTCTTGGTACTGAGCCTTCAGTACTACGGCATCGATAGTGTAAGCAGCGCTTACCAGGTAACCTGTCTTGCTGTCAGCACCAACAACGGCAGTACCGTCTTTCTTGTAAGTCTCTTCCTGCTGCTGGTACATACCACCAATCTTCAGGCCAGCGATCTTACCTTGAACAGTAGCGCGAACAACTTCATAGCCTTTAACGTCTGAGTCGTAAGCGATAGAAGCGAAGATAGCAGACTTCTTCAGCTTAGCATCACCGTACATAGCGGCAACGCTGAAACCGTCTTGGCCATACTGTGAGCTAGCGCCTTCAGCAGCATAAGTCACACCTACTTTGAAACCGCTGAAAGATGGAGTCATGTAAGTCGCAGTCTGCTCGATACGGTTTTCACCTTTGAACAGGTGCTTCAGGTCACCAGACAGGTCGTTGAACTGGTCAACTTTACCTTGAGATTGCTTCAGCATGGTGTCGTTACGACCCACAGAGAAAGCACCGAAGTTACCTTTTAAACCAACGAACTGGTTACGAGCCAAGAAGTTTTCCTTAGCCGCATCACCTGTGTCCACTTCATACTCAACAGTGTAGAAAGCTTCAAGTGAGCTGCTCAGCTCGAAAGCACCCTTCACGCCAAAACGAGAAGCGTTGCTCTGAATAGTCGTCGTTGCATCACCATCTACATCGTTAGATTGAGCCGTTACGTTTAGTTTGCCGTAAACAGTCAATGGCTCTGCAGCGTGTGCAGAAGCGAGAGTGGCAGTTGCTAGCGCAGAAGCGAGTAGTGTTTTACAAAAAACGTTCATCATTTAATCCTTTCGACGTTTGTTCGTCTTGGTTATTGGTTTGGACGGCCGAAAGTGTGCAACTTTTATGTTGCAGTTTTATTTCATCGATTTAGCAACTGGATAAATTTGATAATATGAACTACGCCCCCTGGCCACAAACCCAGGCGATATGGGCGCTTCGAGGTGATAAAAAGAAATATTACAGTTTGATGAATTATGTCACTTGAGCAATATTTGTGACATTTTGAGGAAGATTGTTAGCGGTTTACCCGCGCCCAACAATGGCTTACACTGCGGCTTTATTTTTGATTGAGCGCCTATCATGTGGTTTAAGAATCTTACCGTATATCGTTTTAATAAACCTTTCTCTGTCGATACCGAAGCGCTAGAGAAGTCACTGGAAGACTTTACCTTTTCTCCCTGCTCAAGCCAGGACATCAGCAAGTTCGGCTTCTCTAAAGCACTGGGTAAACTCGGCCACACCTTAGTACATAGCGCCGAGAACAGACACCTAATCTGTGCCACCAAAGAGGAGAAGATCCTGCCTTCTCAGGTGGTAAAAGAAGCCCTGGAAGAGAAAGTGGCGCAGATCGAAGCCGAAGAAAACCGCAAGCTAGCCAAGAAAGAGAAAGATGCGCTTAAAGAGGAGATCACCACCACGCTATTGCCACGCGCCTTCTCTCGTCGCAGCCAGATCCACGCGTTGATATTGCCTGAGATTGAGATGATCCTGGTGGACTCATCAAGCGCCACCAAGGCAGAAGAGTTACTGGCCCTACTGCGTAAGGCGCTAGGCTCGCTGCCAGTGATCCCTATGAGCTTCAAGACGCCAATCGAAGCCCAGCTGACCGAATGGCTCAAGAGCAACAGCGCGCCTGCGCCGTTTGAGATGCAGGATGAAGCCGAGCTTAAGTCAGACTCAGATGAAGGCGGCATAGTACGCTTTAAACAGCAAGATCTGACCGAAAACGAGGTGCTGGCGCATCTTGAGGTGGATAAGCAGGTGCATAAGCTGGCGCTGCATTTCGGCCAGTCTATCGCCTTCGTGCTGCAGTCAGATGCAGGCATCAAACGCCTGAAGTTCTCGGAAGAGTTTAGGGCGCACAACGACGAGGTGGGCACAGAAGATCCACTGGCGCGTCTGGACGCCGACTTTGCCCTAATGGGCAGCGAGCTGATCGCCTTGATGAACTCGCTAGTCGAAGTATTGGGCGGCCTGGAAGATAGTCTGTAAGCTAGCCTATAAGCTAAGATTCTTGCCGGCTTGAGAGACTAACTTTTAAGTTCCCATGAATAAAAAACCACCCAAGCGGGTGGTTTTTTTGTTCATGGGTTCAGCATTCATGCGTTCATACGTATGGCATTCAATACGCCTGCCGCGAGACAAGGAAGGCGACGTTTGAATCTTATTTTTTCAGCTTACCTTCGCCATCGAAGGGCCAATCAATTCCCAGCCAAGCCTCGAAGAAGGCTTTCTGTTTCCGGCTCGGCTTATCGACGCTAACGAGCTTAAGCTTCTCACTGGGCTGCTCCGCCAGCGTCAGCGCCACCTCTTTTAGGGTATCGTTACTAAAAAGCGTCACCTTGACGCTATCGCCCGGGGCAAAGTCTTTGATGCGCGCCCCAAAGCCCTTGGCGGTGACCTTAAGGCCATTTATCGCCACCAGCTCATCGCCAGCTACTATGCCTGCGCGCCAGGCCGGTCCCTCACGCTTCACATGGCTGAGTCTTAAACTACCCTCGCGGGTCAGCATGCCGGCATAGGCGATCGCCTTATTTTCACTGCCATAATCTTTCTTCAGTCCCGCCTTGGCCAGTAAGGCGTCATAGTCCAGCACCAGCGGGCTGTTCACATGACGCTGCCACCAGTCGCCATAATCTTTGCCCGACAGTTCACGCAGAATCTGCTGCACATCGCTAACTTGGTATCCCACCGGAAGCTTATAATCTTGATACAGTTTGGCATGCAGCTCCCGATAGGAGGTCTTGAGGCAGGTGTCGCTCAGCAGACTAAAATCCAGTGCCAGCGAGGTTAGATAGCCTTCGGCATAGATGTTACTGCTGTGGTTCTGGGCATAATCGCCGCCACCGGCCACCCATTGACCGGCGCTGGCCTCGGCGACAGACTGCACCTCCCGCCCCGGAGTCTGCTCGTTGCGCGTGATACGCCTGGCCAGATCTTCCAGGAACTCCGTTGGGGTGATCACGCCGGCACGTAGCAGCAGCTGACTCTGAAAATAGCTGGTCGAGCCCTCGGCGATCCACAAAAGCTCGGTGATCCCCTCCTGCTGATAATCGTAAGGTACCAGCCCCTGAGGGCGATAGGCCTTCACGTTCCAGGTATGAATAAATTCATGGGAAGCCGTCTTGATAAAGCCGAGGTAATCTTTGCGCTCACGAAAGCTAAAGCGTGGGCGCTGGATAACCGTTGAGTTCAGGTGCTCGGTCGCGCCGCTGGCACCACTGGTGGCGTGCACCATATAGACATAGCGCTTAAAGGGGTAGCCAGACCAAATCGCCTTGGCCTGTCCGCTGAGCTTGGTAAGGTCTTCCACCATCTTATCGAGATCATAGTTACCCTCGCCCCAGACCACCAGCTCGTAGTCACGGCCGTCTGCCGAAAAGGCTCTGTGCTTGCTGATGCCCGTCTCTATGGGCGAATCCACCAGCACATCATAGTTGTCGGCGATAAATAGATGAGCATCCTTCGACGCCATGCCCGAGTAGCTGCGCCAAGTATCGGGTACTTTTAGCGATACATTTACCTTTTGATCGCGAAATTCTGGGCTATAGACAAATACGCCGCTGGCATCCAAATAGGCATGGGAGGCGTCGATATGGCTCACTCTCTGCCCCAGGCTGTTGGCATAGAGTTGATAGGTAACCTTGACCTGAGTCGGCTGGCTCAGTTTCACCTGCCATTCGCCGCTGGCGCTGCGTTGCCACGCTAGCGCCTTGCCAGACTCATCTTCGGCCCTGAAATGACGAATCGCATCCCCCAGGGGCAACACCTGATACTTGCCGGTGCGCCATACGGGTAGATTCACACTAAGCTGCTTGGCCTCGCTGCGGGGAAAATCGACCTCCACCTTGGCCAGGTGATGCTGAGGCTGGCTGAGATCGATCCGGTAATTAACATCTGCGTGAGCTTGAGACAGGAAAAAAGGACTAAAAATCAAAATCAAGGGTACAGCTAGTTTCACTCTGGCTTCCTTCTGTTATCATAGTTGTAATGTGAAGTTCGTCAGTATAACCCGATTTATCCCTCTCACTGCGGACAGAATTCTAAAAACATAATATGCCCGCCTGCGGCTCGGTGATGCTACGAAAATGCGCGTATTTCTCTACAGTCTGCTGCTGTTCTTTTGCTGTGCGACCTCGGTCAATGCAGCCTTCAGCCAATTGATCAGCAAAGAGGTTAAGTTTAAAGAGTCGGCCCCCGAGTTTTACCAAGACGCCATCGCCAGCCTCTCCTTTCCCATCGAATTTGCCAGCGAAGTGGAATTCAATCACCTCGCCGATACCCAGGGCTTCAGTAGCCAGGAGCTAGAGCAGCAGCTACAGTGGCTTGCGCGTGTCTACTTGGAGCCGGGTATAGGGGTCGATGATGCCATGGAGAAGGCGCAGCAGGTGATGACCCAACTTGAGATCGTCGCCGACACTCCCTACGACAGGGCTTACTTGCTGATGCTTCAGGGGCGTAAGACAGGCCGGGATAAGCAAGATTACCAGCAGGCGATCACTTACTATCAGCAGGCGCTGGCTCAGCTCAAGGCCAGCGAAGATCTGCCGACTCAGCTGCTGCTACACAACATTCATTATCAGCTTGGCGACCTCTACCGCATCACGCTACAGAAGAACGCCGCCCTCACCCACCTCAATCAGTATCGCGAGCTGGCCTATCAGCTCAGAGACGACTATCTGATCGCCAAGGCCGAGTCGACGCTGGGGCACTACTACAGCGGCGATGAGCAGTTTGCCAAGGCGCTGCAACATTACACTGAGGCGATCCGTCTGGCCGAGGGGCTGGACAAGCCTTTCCTCAACGCCATCTTGTCGCTGCGCCTGGCCCGCGTCTATCGGGATCTCAAGTCTTGGGATGAGGCCCTGACCTACGCCCACAAGGCCGCCGACGGTTTCACTAAGGTGGGGAAAGACAATTATCTATCTAGCGCCATGACGGTGATCGCCATGGTGTATGGCGAGCAGGAGCGCTGGAATCAGGCGATCGATTACTACCTCAATGCCCAGCAGATAGACGTCAGACGCGGCAACCTGACCGCCCAGGCTCTTAACCTGCACAACCTGGGCGAAGCCTATTTCAACAACAAGGAACCCAAGCGCGCCCTGACTAACCTTATCAAGGCTAACGGCTTATTCCTGCAAAAGAAGAGCAAACACTACCTGATCTATAACGATCTGCTGATCGCCCAGGTGGCCAGCCAACTCGGCGACTGGAGCATGGTCAACGCCTATGCCGCCAAGGCCTTCGTATTAGCCCGGGAGAAGAAACTGCCGGAGCAGATGTTTGAGGCGCTGCAATATAAGACCCGCGCCTTGAAGGAACTGGGCGACATCGACAAGGCCCTGGCAGCGCTGGAGCAGCTAATCACCCTGAGTCAGGATCTCGAACACGAGAGCCAGAAGCCCTCAGACTATAGCCCGAGTGTGTTGGCCGAACAGCAGCTCAAGCTGCAGCTCAGTCAGCTGCAGGCATCAAACAAGACACAAGAGAAGCAGGCCCATCAGTTCAGGTTGGCCGCCAGCATCATCTTTATCGTGAGTCTGCTGCTGGCGCTGGCCGGCATCAACCAGTGGCGCGGTAAGAGTAAGTTGAAAAGGCAACTGGCTAGTCTAAAACAGAAGGTAAATCAGGAACCCATCACCCAACTGCCTGGCTATCACGGTTTCATCGCCCGCATGGGGCAGAAAAATGAGATTGCCCAGCTGGCGCTGCTCTCTCTCGATGACGGCCACACGCTGGATCTCAACCTGGGCAACGATACCTATCTCGAGGCCACCGCGCGTCTGATGGACACCCTGAGCCGAGGCCTAGCCGGAGAGGCCTATCTTATTCGTCCGGGCCTTATCCTACTGACGCTTAACGAGGTAAACGCCCATCAAGCACTACTAGAGCGGATCCGCAGCTTGCTCGATGACCAGCCACAGAGCCAGGGCACTCATTTCAAGCTGGGCTGCATCAAGGTACCGCTTCTTGGCAATCCGGACATCAAAGTGACGCCGGACACCTACTTCAACGTGCTGCAGATGTTAGTAGCTGGTGCCATGAGTCTGGGCACGCAAAAAGATTGTTATGTCAGTATCACACCACTGAATTTTGCGCCGGCAGCAATTTTGTCTAACCCGCTATACTTACACTTGGAAAAAGGGATCAGCCGAGGATTGGTTAAGGTCGAATGCAATGAGAATAAGGCACTCATCCAATGGCCCAAATGGCAGGGAGCGAACGATGCAGACCCCACATAATTTCACAAAAGTATCCTGCTTGGGTCACATACCCTCGACGGTACATTTGCATAACCTACGAGATCGGATACCATTGGCCTCAAATAGGTCTCCATTAGCCAATGGTAAAATTGTTCGGCAACTTCTAACTGCTTTACAATATAGAAGTTTCTTCCATCAACTGACGCTGAAGCTTATTGATAAGGTCTAGAATGAAAGACGCTATGACAAGCCTTTCCCAGGTATCGCTCCTTCAGCAGAAACTCCATTCTGCCAAAATCGCCTTGGCCGAACTCAACGATCAGAAGGCCCAGAGCCAGAGCTCACTGCTGCAATTTATCGGTCACCTCAGCCTCGCCTGTAAGGGTCAGAGCATAGAGCTGGACAACAAGCTGGCCAAGCTGCGCCACAACCTGATCAACGTCGAACATATCGACGAGGTCTTGCCGGACCTGCTCGAGGTCGAGCAGCTACTCAAGCAGCAGTACCACCATGTGATGGGGCAGCTCGAAGATGGCCGCGCCAGCCTCGCCAAGGTGATCCGTCAGCTACAGCGTGTGGACTCGGTACCGGACAAACTCAAGAAAGAGATCGCCTACTACAAGCAAGATCTCGGCAAGCCGTTTCATACTTACTGGGATTACTTTCCTAAGGTAGAGCGCCTGGTGGGCTTCTTCGAAGCCATCATGCATGAGCAGCTCAGCCAGGGCGACAAGCTAGAAGTTCTGCCTAAACACAGGCAGCTGGCCCACGAGCTGGCGCAGATGATCTCTGAGATAGAGTTTCGTAAGGATCAGCGCGATCAGGTACTGGTAATCAAGGATTACCTGGCCGCCGAAATTGATGTCGACGGTCTTATCGACGCCTATCAGACCATACTCTCCCTGCTGCTGGAAAATATTGCGCTGGAAAAGAGCGCCTCTCAGGAGTTCCTCTACGCCCTTAACGATGCCCTATCTGCGGTGCGTGAGGTGGTGAATGACTCCTACAACAGTAACCAGCGCAGCTATCAGCTGAAGAAACAGCTCAACCGTGAGATCAACTCGCGGGTCGACAATGTTGGCGATGCCATCATAGACATAGATGACATAGACCACCTCAAGTTGCAGGTCACAGAGCAACTCGCCTCTATCCGCACCGCCCTCGGGCGCAAGGAGGCGCTGGAGCAGCGCGAACAGGCGATGCTGCGCAAGTCGATGGAGACGATGCGCGACGAGCTCAACGAGCTGAGCAAAGAAGCCAACGCCTACAAAGAGCGTCTGTTCGAACAGCAAAAACTCAACCTGCTCGACACCCTTACCCAGCTTCCCAACCGCGCGGCGCTGGAAGAGCGTATGGAGCAGGAGTTCCGCAACTATCAACGTCATCGTCATCCGCTTTGGGTGGCGGTTGCCGACATAGATCACTTCAAATCCATCAACGATAACTTCGGCCACAGCACTGGGGATAAGACGCTACAGGTGATCGCCATGGCGCTGAAAAACTCCCTGCGTGAATCTGAGTTTGTGGCCCGTTACGGCGGTGAAGAATTTGTCCTCCTCATTCCGGATGTGTCGGCCAACGACATAGAGCAGCTGTTGAATCGCGTGAGGGAGAAAGTAAAAAATATTCCCTTTAAGTTTAAAAATCAGAGAATTACAGTTACAGTATCAATAGGTGCTGCACAAATTCTTGAAAACGAGCAGATAAGCGAAACCTTCGAACGCGCCGACGCAGCACTCTACAAGGCCAAACATGAAAGCAGAGACAGAGTGATTATTGACGCCTAATCCTGGGGCCTTCCCCAGGAGTTTCCACCCTTTTCCCCGGTGTCATGGCTTTGGGTCTACTGCTAAGGAGTCGCCATGATCGTCAATATCAGTCCCAGAGGCAGTATGGATCAACTTTCCCAGCTGGAAGTTGATCGCCTCAAGCAAAACGCTAGCAGTGAACTCTATCAACTCTTTCGCAGCTGCTCCCTGGCGGTGCTCGCCTCAGGATTAAAGAGCGACAACGCCTGCACCCTGTTTGAGCAGTACAGCAACTTCAATATCAACGTGCTCAGACGCGAGCGCGGCATCAAGATAGAGCTGGTCAATCCCCCCGAGGCCGCCTTCGTCGATGGCAACATCATCGCCGGGATCCAGGAGCATCTGTTTGCCGTCCTCAGGGATATCGTCTACCTCAGCGATCGCTACGACAACCTGAAACATATCAACCTGACCAACTCCAGCCATATCACCAACGTGGTGTTCGACATACTGAGAAACGCCCAGGTGATCCCCCGTCAGGATCCCAACCTAGTGGTCTGCTGGGGCGGCCACAGCATAGATGAAAACGAATACCAATACACCCGAGAGGTAGGTTACGAGCTGGGCCTGCGGAGCATGGATATCTGTACCGGCTGCGGCCCGGGTGCCATGGAGGGCCCCATGAAGGGCGCCGCCATCGGCCATGCCAAGCAGCGGGTGCGCACCGCCCGCTATGTGGGTCTGACCGAGCCCAGTATCATCGCCGCCGAGCCCCCCAACCAGATAGTCAACGAGCTGGTGATCTTGCCCGATATCGAGAAGCGCCTCGAGGCCTTCGTGCGCCTGGGACACGGCATAGTGATCTTTCCCGGTGGCGCCGGCACCGCCGAGGAGCTGCTCTACCTGCTGGGGATCTTGCTCAACAAGGAAAATGCCAATATCCCCTTCCCCTTGGTGCTCACAGGCCCGAGGGAGAGCGCCGATTACTTTACCAAGATAGATGAGTTTGTCGCTGCTACTCTGGGCGAAGAGGCCCAGAGCAAGTATGAGATCGTCATCGATGATCCTGTGCGGGTCGCGAGGATCATGAGCCATGGCATGACGGTCATCAAGCAGCATCGCAGGGACACGGGCGACTCCTACCAGTACAACTGGTCGTTGAAGATAGAGCCCGAGTTTCAGCTGCCCTTCGTGCCGGATCATGAGATCATGAACAACCTCAACCTCTACTTCCAGCCCAACAAGGCGGATCTGGCCGCCAACCTGAGACGCGCCTTTTCTGGTATAGTGGCGGGCAACGTCAAGATGGACACCATGCGAGAGATAGAGCGCTCCGGTCCGTTCGAGCTTAGGGGCGATAAGCAGCTGATGAAATTGATGGACACCCTACTGCAGGCCTTTGTGGATCAGCAGCGCATGAAGCTGCCCGGCAGTGCCTATGTCCCCTGCTATCGGATCGCCACTTAACCCTATGTTAGAGACAAGATGAACCGATTTTTAATCATAGATGGACTCAACCTGGTGCGGCGCATCCACGCCGCCCAGCCTAACGAGAACGATGTTAATGGCCTGCCAGAACGGGTCACCTCCGCCTGCCGTAAGCTGCTGAGCAAACACAACCCCAGCCATGTCACCCTGGTGTGGGATGGCGATGCCATCTCCTGGCGCAAGAAGCTCTATGACGACTATAAGAAGGGGCGCAAGCCCATGCCAGAGGCCTTGAGTCAGGCGCTGCCCGCCCTTAAGCAGCACCTCGCCGAGCGTGGCTTTCACTCCATCGACGCCATAGCCGAGGCCGATGATGTTATCGCCACCCTGGCCAGCAAGATGGTACAGGCCAAGGGAGAGGCGATCATCGTTTCCACCGACAAGGGCTTTACCCAGCTGCTCTCCCCCCAGATACAGCTGTGGGATCACTTCAATCAGCAGGCGATTACCATAGAAGATCGCGAGCGTCAGCTCGGCGTCGATAGGAGTCAGTTCATCGATTTTCTCGCCATGGCGGGCGACAGCGGCAACAAGATCCCCGGCATCCCGGGTATCGGCCCTAAATCGGCCTGCGAGCTGCTGAAAACCTTCCGCACCCTGGCCAACGTATACGCCTCCCTGGATAAGATAGGCGCTAAGCAGGCTAAGAAGCTCGAAGAGGGACGCGCGCTAGCGAGATTGAGCTATAAACTGGTGCAACTGCAGACCGACATCCCACTCAACACCCGCCTGGCGAACTTCAGGGTTGAGCAGACGGCCAAGGCGTAAACATTCGCTTACTTATTTGTTGACGTTCTCGCACCTGTAAGCAATAACGGTACTACCATACCTTTTTCATCTGCTTTATATTGTAAGCAATATGTTGCAGTGGTTTAATCCACTGCAGATACACCCGCAGCATGGAAGGATCCCAAGGTAAGATGAAATCTAAAGTTCCAGTGATAATAGGCTCAATCTTCGCGGCCTATCTGGCCTTTGTCGCCGTCGTCGTCCTGGTTTATGAACCCACGCCAGACGATATGGACTGGGAAGACAGACAGGCCTACAACAACGCCAAGTTAACCGAACTGTCCATAGGACAACCGATAGAACAGATCAAGACACTCATGGGTAAGGCCGATTTTTCCGAGGCCAAGAGCAGTAACCAAGATACCCTACAGGTGCTCTTCTATCGCACCCATCACAGCAAGTCGGACGGCGAGACCACCCGCGACGAATGTACCCCGCTACTGTTTAAGAACAACAAGCTGATCGCATGGGGCCAGGACACCTATCAGCAATATCTCGACTCTCCCATCGGCGGCTAACCGCCAAGATAGAACAGGCGCTGTTACAACCAGCGCCTGACACTCTTTAAATACGCCCCATACTCCTTAGGAAACTTTGCCAGCAGGTAGGCCTCCTCACGGCAGATCGCCAACCAATAGACCCCGAAACAGGCGGGCAAGGTGCTGAGCAACAACCAGGGCGAAGCTAACAAGAGCCCTAATCCAATGGGAAAGCCGCAGAAAGCAACATAAATAGGATTGCGGCTAAAGCGGTAATAGCCAGAGGTAATAATGGTGGAGGTAGGCTTCCAGGGCTCGATGGCGGTCTGACGTCGCCTGAAGATGAGCATGATATGCAGCAAGACTAAGCTAGTTGCCAGCAGCAAGGCAGCACCGGCTATCTGACCTATGGGGTGACTCGTCAGCCCTAAGGGAAAACGCCACTCTAAGGCCAAAGCCAGGCCCATGGAGATGATAAAGATCAAGGGCGGCGGCACCCTGACGCTGGCGCCCCTGCTGTCGGTTTCTGTCATGCCCTGCTCCATATTGTTTCGCTCCTTAATCCTTTAATTCCTCAAACACCCAGACGCTTAATTATCTTAGGGTGCGCACACTATTAAGACACGCCATAAAAAAGCCGGGCTAGGCCCGGCTTAAAGTAGACAAGTTGGGCTTAGCCCGCCTTCTTATACTCTTGATAGGCCTCTCCCTCAGACAGCCACTTAGGCGCTGGCTTGCCCTTAAGGTAGTGATCGAAGTATTGCATCATGCGCAGGCTATAGTCGACCTTGTTAGGGTATTTTTTCAGGTGATGTGGCTCATCCTGGTATTGAAGGAACACCACATCCTTGCCCGCACGGCGCATCGCCAGGTACAGCTCAACCCCTTGCTCCCAAGGCACTGCGTCGTCTTTGTCGCCAAACATGATCATCATAGGCGTCTTGATCCGTTCGACATAGAAGACGGGCGAGTTTTCGATATATTTCTGCGGCGCCTTAAACAGGCTCTCACCGATACGGCTCTGTCCCGTCTCATACTGGAACTGACGCGCAAGCCCAGTGCCATGACGAATGCCGCTGTAGGCGCTGGTCATGTTAGATACAGGCGCGCCGGTGACCGCCGCCTTGAAGATAGAGGTCTGCGTCACGGCAAAGGCGGTCTGGTAACCGCCCCAGGAGTGACCCTGAATGCCCACGCCATCTGGGTCGGCGATGCCCATATCGATAAGCTTCTGCACCCCAGAGGTCAGCGCCTGAACCGAGCTTGCACCTGGATAACCCACCTCGAAACGGATATCCGGTAGGAAGATGGCGTAGCCGTTATCGGCATACCAGGCGAAGTTTGGTCTGTGGTTCAGCTTCATGTCTGGGAAGGCATGCAGCCTGTCGCTCATGAAACGGTAGAAATAGACCAGCACAGGATAGCGCTTACCGGCCACATAGTTAGAGGGCTTGATCAGCACGCCATCGAGCGGCTTGCCGTCACCATTGGTCCAGTGCACCAACTCGGCCTTACCCCAATCGAGCTGACGCTTCTGCTCGTCGAGACGGGTCTGGCGGATCGCCTGCTCAGGGCTTTGCAGATCGCTGGCATAGAGATCCGGGTAGAGATCATAACGCTCCTTAGAAAACAGCACCTTATCACTCTCTTCGGCGCGGGCCAGCAGCTTGAGCTTATAGTCGCCCTCCATCAGCGGCTTGACGCCCGACACGCCCACCTTGGCGGTGTAGAAACCGTCGCCCTTGGTGCGCTCGTTATAGCCATGCAGCAGCAGACTCTGATCCGCCTTAAGCAGATCCGGCTTGTCCGCCTTGCCTAGCAAGCCCGTGACGCGATACTGGATCTGCGCCTTACGTCCCTTGGCGGCTGTGATACGAAACGCATCGCGAGAGTCGGTATTGAACTGCCAGATATCATACTTATCGTAGGCCAGGAAGGCCGAACCATCTTCGAGCCAAGGGCCCAATCCGTAGCCTGGAGCCACCGACGGATAGTCATGATCTTCGTCGGCAAACGGCGTCTTGAAATCTTTGGTCAGCTTGACCCGGCTATCCTGGGCGATCTGATACAGGAAGATATTGCCCTGCTGATAATAGGCCACGAAGCGCTCGTTAGGCGACAGCGACGGCTTCTCGGAAACAGGTTGCTGAACGAGAAACGCCTGCTTGCGCCCAGTATTGAGATCCACCAGATAATAGTCGCGGTAGAAACCGGCCCAGGTGATCATCTTAAGGTAAGGCACATCTGTGCTGGCGAGCATGAAGCGCTGCTGCTGACCAAGCTCAATATCCGGCACCGCCTGATCGGCCAGCTGCACCACCTGCTTAGAGCCAAGGTGCAACACCGCCAGATAGGTGCGTTTCAATTCTTTCTTGTACTGCTTGACCTCGTTTGGCTTGATACGTGGGTCGTCCCCATGCCAAACCCTGAGCTCGCGCTGGCCGGTGATCACCTCAGGATCATAGAGATCGTCCGCCTTGGCCACCTTAGGCAGCTCTAGCTGCTGACTCACCTCGGGCACGCGGCCGAAGAACAGACGCTTACTGTCATCGGAGAAGGTCAGCTGGCTGTAACGGTTAAGGGTCCACTCCTTGGTGTTAGCCACCTGATGCAGCTTGTCGCTACCGGCTTGATGCAGGGCGAGATGATATTCACGACCCCAGGGGGCATCGCTGGCCTTGCCATAGGTAAAGGCAACATATTTGCCATCTTCGCTGGCCGACACGGCGCCTACTTGTTGATCCACAAATCCGGCAATCACCTGCAGCTCGCCGCTGGCAAGGTCCATACGCTGCACTCTGTGCAGATTGTTGGCGATATCGTTTTGTGCCACCACCAGCTGGCGACCCGCCTTATCGAAATAAAAGGCGGTCACATGGGCGATTTTCTCACTCTTACCCGCCTTCAGGTTCACCACCTCTAAGGTGCGGCCCTTGTCATACTTATCGACTTTGGGCTTCTTGGCAGCGAGTGCAGGCTTAGCCTCGTTATTCTTGTCGTTAGCTTCCGGCTCATCTTTCTTATCGCTATCGGCCTCTTCACCGGCCTCATACCAGATGGCCAGATGAGTCCCGGCATCGTTAAAGGCAAACTCCTTCACCTTGTCATAACGGGTCTCTTTGCCAGATTGAGTGTCCAGCAGCGCCAGACCGGCCTTAAGTTTCTTGCGGGCCTTGGGGCTGGCTTTTTCCTGCTCGAGCAAGGCTGGCGCGATGGCAAAGGCGGCGAAACGGCCATCATGGCTGATCAGCGGCTTGCTGCCACCCGCCACGGTAAAACTTTGCTCGCTGCCTAGGCGCTTCACCATGCCGTGACTGTCTCCCCTGTCGGGACTGACCTCGACGGCAAAGGCACTGCCATTGGCGGCGAGCACTGGCTTATTGAGAGATTCGAATTTCATGATGACATCGGGTGTCACATCGGCGCTGAAGGCGGCGCAAGAAAAGAGACTGGCACACAAGAGGGATAGGGTCGGTAATGGCTTCAAGGTCTTCCTCGTTTTTAACTTATTATTAACGGATGCAGCTTGTCATTAACGGATGTAGCCTGGGTTATTAGACTAAAGTAGACTTTTTTAACGCTTAAGGATCAATCATCGTCATTAGCCTTTGTTATTGCAAGTTAGCCTACACAAAAAAACGTGAGATTGCTCACTATTTCCTGTGAAATTTGCGCAAAAGTAGTTAAAATAAGACCGATAAGATTCTAAAAATTCATAGTCATAACACCGTGTCTTTCGACATGGTCAGACAATAGCAGTAACGACCAACCGTGGAAGGACTCTCCATGTCAAAAAGAACTATTACCGTTATCCCGGGTGATGGGATTGGCCCAAGCATAATCGACTCAGCAATCAAGATCTTAGATAAAGCTGGATGTGATTTCGAATACGAATTTGCCGATGCTGGCCTAGCCGCACTTGAGAAGCAAGGTGAACTTCTACCTCAACGTACATTGGATATGATCGAGAAGAACCGTATCACGCTGAAAGGGCCACTAACGACCCCTGTCGGCGAAGGTTTCACCTCAATCAACGTCACTTTACGTAAAAAATTCGGCTTATATGCCAACGTACGCCCTGTATTGTCTTTTAAAGGCACTCAGGCACGTTATGACAACATCGACATCATCACGGTACGTGAAAACACCGAAGGCATGTACTCAGGCCTAGGTCAAACCGTTTCAGAAGATGGTGCGACGGCTGAAGCCACCAGTATCATTACCCGTCAGGGTGCCGAGCAGATCACTACCTTCGCCTACGAGCTAGCGCGCAAAGAGGGTCGTAAGAAGGTGACTATCGTACACAAGGCTAACATCATGAAGTCGACCTCAGGCCTGTTCCTGAAGGTTGCTCGTGAAGTGAGCCAGCGTTACCCAGACATCACCACTGAAGAGATGATTGTCGACGCGACCTGTATGAAGCTGGTAATGAACCCAGAAAACTTCGACGTGATCGTCACCACCAACCTGTTCGGCGACATCCTGTCGGATCTGTGTGCCGGTCTGGTGGGCGGCCTGGGTATGGCACCTGGCGCCAACATCGGTAAGAACGCAGCTATCTTCGAAGCGGTACACGGCAGCGCGCCAGATATCGCAGGTAAGAACCTGGCTAACCCAACGTCAGTGATCCTGGCATCAATCCAGATGCTGGAATATCTGGGCATGTCTGACAAGGCGCAAGCCATTCGCGCGGCCGTTTCTGCCGTGATCGAAGAAGGCGATCGCACGACTCGCGACCTTGGCGGTACTCACGGTACTTCTGACTTCACTCAGGCGGTACTCGAGCGTCTGTAATAGACCAAGTAGCCGTAAGCTAAAAAACAAAAAGCCCCGCAATCGCGGGGCTTTTTATTATCCGATAATTCTTTAATTAACCTACATTTCTTAAGTTAACCAATGATTCTGTTGTTAACCATGGATCCTGCTGTTAACCAAAATTAAAACCGACGCTAGGTTTCAGCCAGAGATGCACAGTCACCTCGTCTCTGTCGTGGTACAGATGCTTACAGGCCAGGTGGAAGTCGTCGATACCATTTTCCCTTAGCACCTCTTGCATGGTCTCCAGGATGGTCGATACCTCTTTATAGCGGCTCTTCATCGGCAACTTGAGGTTAAAGATCGCTTCCTTGAACCAGCCGTTGATCGCCCAGGCCTCCATCAGCTCGGCCACTCGCGAGGGCTTTTCAACCATGTCGCACACCAGCCAGTAGATATTCTTCTTAGGTGGCTCGAAACGGAAGCCGTCGGCCTGGTAGTGTCTCACCTGCCCTGTGTCCATCAGATTTTGCGCCATAGGGCCGTTGTCCACCGCCGCCACAAACATGCCGCGGCGCACCAGCTGATAGGTCCAGCCACCCGGGCAGGCACCTAGATCCACAGAGTTCATGCCGCTGCGCAGACGCTGCTCCTGCTCCGACTTAGGGATGAAGTGGATGAAGGCCTCGTCCAACTTGAGGGTCGAGCGGCTCGGCGCATCGCTGGCCATCTTGAGTCTAGGGATCCCCATGAAATAGGGAGAACTGTTATGGCTCAGCGAGTAGCCCACGTAGGCGGTACCCGGCCCGACAAAACAAACATGTATGATAGGACGCTTAGGGTTTTCCTTCTCAAGCAGGGCGCCGCTGCGTTTCAGCGCCTGTCTCAGGGGCACGGTAAACTTACGACAGAAGGTCGACAGCTCCTTGGCCTCGTTGGTATCTGGCGTCTCGACTCTGAGTTCGCCCGCCTTATGCACCTTAGCCAGGGCATCGACGATAGGCGTGACGCGATCACCTTCAGGCAGATCTTTGAGCAGCTCATTGGCGGCAAACATCTGACGGGTGAAGATAAGCGAGTCCAGCTCGATTTGCTCGGCCAACAGATCGGCATCGCCCGCCTGAAAGCACTGAAAAATCACGTAACCATCGTTACGATTGGTCTTTACAAAGCCGCCAACATTCAGCTCCGCGGCTCGCTGCTGGATCTCGGCGGCGCAGTCTTTCTCGTAGCCGGCACGGCAATATAAAAATAGGTTTATCATAGGAAGATCCTGAATAAAAAATGGCGACCCATATCATTGGGGCGCCATTCTACACTTTCTCGAAAATGAATACGATTATCTTAGCGACTGGTTAATCGTCCAGCTCCACCACGCGATTACGCCACACGGCTACTGCGATGAACAACCACCCCAGCAGGAAGCAGACGCCGCCCATAGGGGTCACAGGGCCAGTCCACTTGCTACCCACCAACACGTAGAGGTAGAGGGAGCCGGAAAACATCACTATGCCCAACAGGAACAGGTAGCCCGCCCAGTCGATAAGGCGCGACTTGAGCCAGTGACCGCTAAAGGCCACGGCGATCAGTACAAAGGTGTGATAGAACTGATACTCGACCCCTAGATTAAAGATGTCGATCATCTCTGGCGTGGTCACCTGCTTGAGTCCATGGGCGCCGAAGGCTCCCAGGGCCACGGCTAAAAAACCACTCAAGGCTGCCAGCAATAAAAACCCTTTACGCATCTAACCCCCTAATAAATTGAATACTGTGTGAGACTGCCAAATCCAGATTAGCGCTTTGGGTCGTGCCTGACGACTTTCTTGGTAGAAAACTATGATCGCCATCGGCTAACCATACTAGTTTGACCTTAAAAGGTGCAAGCCAAGGCTCTACCTGCCCCTTGGCGCCAAATTTATCGCGCTCCCCCTGTATCACCAAGAGCGGCGCCTGACACTCGGCGATAGGCTCGAGTCTGGGCTCGCCCCCTTTGGGCGGCACGAAGGGATAACCCAAACAGATAACCCCATCGACGGCTTGCTCGCCAGCGAGTATCGCCGCCATGCGTCCGCCCATGGACTTGCCCATGACTATAAGGCACTTGGGCTTATAGACCTCACGCACCGTCTCTAACAGCAGGCTAAAATCCTTAATCAGCTTAGGCGCCCTGTCCGGCGGCCTGCGCTTACCATCTATGGCGTTACTGCGCATGTAGGGAAAATTAAAGCGGATCACCCCAAGCCCCTGGCCTGCGAGACGCTCAGCCATCTGCGCCATGAAATCGTGTGCCATGTTGGCGCCAGCCCCATGGGCCAGCACCACTAAGGTGTCGCAGGCCAGCGCATTGTCATCCAGCGGGCCCGAGAACAGACACCGACTCGCGGGCAACTCGGCCGCCTCGAGCCGTGCATTTAATTTTTGGGTAAAACTCATCTTGCCTCTTTATGTTTGGCTCACCCCCCATGAAGAGCGTAGCCAGGTAATTCAATCGGGTTAGCCCGGCAGTAGTTCGCTGCGAGACTCCTCTTCGAACATGTCCAGCATCCACTTTCTGAAAGCAACAATCTTGCCTATCTCGGCATGATTCTGCTGACACACCAGATAATAGGCGTTCTTACTCACCAACACCTCGGGGAAAGGACACACCAAGCGCCCGGCCTTGATGTCGGGACGGGCCAACACGCTGTAACCCAAGGCGACCCCCTGACCGTGAGCGGCGGCCTGCAATACCAGGGAGGAGTGACTGAAGATGGGGCCCTGGTTCACATTAATGTCATTAATTCCACATTGTCTAAACCAAGCCTGCCAATCATGACGGCTGGAGTCATGCAGCAGGGTGTGATGTTTTAGGTCGCTCGGCTGGGATAACGGCTTGGGGCCGCTGAGCAACATGGGCGAACAGACAGGGATCAACACCTCGTTTCTCAGCTTGTCGGCACGCAGCCCTGGCCAGTTGCCCATGCCGTAATAGATGGCCACATCCACGTCGTCGGTCAGGCTGCTGGTCTCATCGTCCACCGCCTTGATCCGCACGTCGATGTCGGGATTATTCTCACTGAAATTCGCCAGTCGGGGCACCAACCACTGAATGGCGAAACTAGGCGAAGTGCTTACCGTGAGCGAGCCTATGGCGCTTCGGGCCAGCAATCTGTCGGTGGCATCGGCCAATTGCACAAAGATATCTTTTATGTCGAGAAAGTAGCCCTGCCCCTCTTCGGTCAGCAGCAAAGATCGGTTCTTACGACGAAAGAGCTTTAGCCCTAAATATTCTTCTAATGCCTTAATCTGATGACTTACTGCGGCCTGTGTCACAAAAAGTTCTTCCGCGGCGCGCGTAAAGCTTAAGTGACGGGCTGCAGCCTCGAAAGCCTTCACCGCATTCAATGGAGGTAAACGTCTCGACATAGTGATCCTTGTCTCACATTTTAATTAGTTTTTCTAATCCGTATTGTTACATTTTATCGTTTGTAAAGGGAAGGGGTTTTGGTTAAATTTTGCGCCAACGAAATGATTGAAGTTAGACAGCCTCTACGACGTATTTGGGGAGTGTCTGACACCCCAAGATATGCCGCCCGGAGGCGACCACTATGATTAACTTTAAAACTGTATTTGCCATCGCACTGCTTTCAGCCTCAACCGCTGCCACTGCCGATGAAATCGTTATCGATACCACAGACCTGCATGCCGCCATCAGCGCACAACTGGCCGAAGGCTTAGAGCAGATGCAGCAAGATCTGAATGAAGACCTCAACGCCATTCTGGTTGCTCAGAAAGACGAGCAGGCGGACACCAGCGTCAGCGCCCAGCGCGCCGAGTAATCACCAGTCGGCAGTTAACGATAGCCAGCTGTTAACATTAGCCAGCTGTTAACATTAGCCAGCTGCAAACACTAAGCAACAAGCCGCGTCTTATGATGCGGCTTTTTTATTCCCGCGAGCTTAACGTCCACCAACACAGCTACCCCATCTCTTGCAGTAAAGGCAAGAGCGACTTGCCAGATACGTTACGTGAGAAGCTAAACAGATCCAAGGTTTTATAGCTCGAAGCGTGAAAGTTCTCCATAGAAACAGCCCATAAAAAAGGCCGCCCTCTGGCAGCCTTAATCTCGAATGCTTAGCTTTCTTATACTTTCTTTGCTCTCTAATGAAAGCCACTTAAAGCCATTATGCGGGGCGATATACCTTCACATTGTGATAGCCCTGCTCCTGCAGATAGAGCGCCTGTAGCTTGCTCATGACGCCTCTGTCACAATAAAGCAGATAGGTCTTCTCCTTATCGAGATCGGCAAACTGAGTCGCCAACTTGAAGAAAGGAATACACTTCACCTCGATGCCGTTAAGGCTGAGCGGACTCTGCTCCTCCTCTTCCGGCGAGCGGATATCAACCACAACCTCACCACCGGATACCGCATCGACGGTTTCTGTCTCGGTGATCTTGGTATCCATGCTGACGGCAATATCGCGAATATCGATCACCTCGGCGGCTTCCACCACGCGGTCGATCAAGTCTTCGGAGAACTTCTCCTCCTCGGCAAGGATCTTACCCATCACAGCCTTCACCGTCGGCTTCTGTGAGATCACGCCGCAATATTCAGGGATCGACTTGGCAAAGTCTTCGGTGCCGATCTCGCGGCTCATGTTGATGATGTCTTGCTTATCCATCACGATCAGTGGACGCAGAATCAGCATGTCGGTACTACGGTCGATCACATTCAGGTTGGTCAGAGTCTGGCTGGACACCTGCCCCATCGCCTCACCCGTCACCAGCGCCTGAATGCCCATCTTCTCGGCGATACGGCTGGCGGCGCGCATCATCATGCGCTTGAGGATAACGCCCATCTGACCGTTATCTATCTTCTCCAGGATCTCCTGCACCACAGGATCGAATGGCACAGAGATAAATTTCACCTTGTGAGACTCACCGTACTTCTGCCACAGATGATAGGCCACCTGCTTCACACCGATCTCGTGCTGGTCGCCGCCGAGGTTAAAGAAGCAGTAATGGGTACGAGAGCCGCGCTTGATAAACTGGAAGCTGGAGACGCCAGAGTCGAAACCACCTGAGATCAGCGACAGCACATCTTCCTGGGTCGCCATAGGGAAACCGCCCAAGCCGTCGATGCGTTTCTCCACCAGATAGAGATGCTCGTTGTCTATCTCAAGGTTTACCGTCATGTCAGGGTTCTTCAGCCTGACACCGGCCGCCTCGGTAAACTGGTTGAGTCCACCGCCCACGTAACGCTCCACCTCGATTGAGTTAAACTCATGCTTACCGCTACGCTTTACCCGCACACAGAAAGTCTTACCGGCCAGCTCCTCTTTATAAAGCGCCAGCGTCTGTTGATAGATATCGTCCACCGACTCGAAGGTGCTCTCACGCACCTGCAGCACATGGGCGATACCCGGAATACAGGCGAGACGCTCGGCATAACGCTCAATCATCTCAGGCTTGTCTTCTGGCACCCTGACCATGATCTTATCCCACTGGCGCTGTACCCTGGCCTCTTCATCGACCTTGCGCAGCACGTTTCGGATATTGGTTTCAAGCATCTTGGTAAAACGCATTCTTACCGGTTTGCTTTTCATCATGATTTCAGGAAAGAGTTTTACGATAAATTTCATGGGCGTTCCGCGGGAATAATTTTAAACAGCAATCTTGCCATTATACCAAGCCCGGTGCACAAATGCCCATAAATCAGCGACTCGGCAGGGATTTTCTGCCCATAGCCCCTTAATGTGCGCAATATTTATTCAGCTTAGGATAATCTGCTCCGAAGAGAGTGGCTGAGGATAGACTGGTAGAAATGAAAAGCGTCCACCGGTGTGGACGCCTTATCATAGGGTGTTTGCCTGCCGTAATGACTAGAGCGACAGGCTACTGCTCGACTTGAATCTCGTCTGACTCCTTCGGTTTACCCTGCTCGATGGCAATTTCGACCCTGCGATTACGGGCGCGGTTGGCGGCCGAATCGTTCGGCACCAACGGCGCCGTGCTGGCCATGCCCACCACCTTCATCCGCTGCTGGTCAAAGCCCGGCACCCGCACCAGCTCATGGGCCACGGCCACGGCGCGTTTACTGGAGAGATCCCAGTTGGAGCTATAGAGTTCGTTGCTGATATTCATATCATCCGTGTGACCGGATACGGTAATGATCCCCGGCACATCCTTGAGCAGCTCGCCCACTCGGCGGATCACCGGTTTAAACCTAGGCTGTAGGAAGCCAGAGCCCGATGAGAAGGCGCCCTTCTCTCGGATACGTATGATGATCTGCTGCCCCAAGGACTCAATCTCGATCGCCCCGTCGACGATCTCCTTGTTGAGCTCCTGGGCCATCTTCTTCACCTGATCGTTGATCTGATCCTGTGACGCGGCGTCTTGTTTCTCCTGCTTGGCTTGGGCCTCGGCATCCGCCTCTTCCTGAGCGGTGGATGACGCCTCGCCGCCGCGCTGCTCACCGCGCTGCTGCTGCACGCCGCCGGCGCTGTCGTCTTCACCTGCCTGCACCTCGATGGTGGGCTCGGTCATCTCATTGGTTTGCTGATTAATGATCTCAATGGGAGTGGGTTCTGGCTTACCGGGGCGAAACTCCAGCGCGATCACCGAGGTGCCCTTGGGAATATCTTTGACTTCAACCTTGTTCTGCACACCGAAGGCATACTTCATCGACCCGGCGATCTGCTTAAACTTCATCACATCCATCTCGGAGAAGGCGAGCAGCAGGACGAAGAAACACATCAATAGCGACATGAGGTCGGCAAAAGTTGCCAACCACATGGGCGCCCCGGCAGGAGGGCAATCGCATTTGACCTTCTTAGCCATCTGGCTATTCCCCGTCCGTCGTGTCTATATTCCGCTGTTTCTCCGAGAGATAGTTCTTCAAGAAGCCCTCGATAACCCTGGGGTTTTGGCCGTCTTGAATGGCGAGTACCGCATCCATGATCAGGTTGCGGTTAAGCATCTCCTCGCCCATGCGCAGCGAGAGTTTATCGGCGATCGGCAAGGCGATCATGTTGGCAATCACGGCGCCATAGAGTGTGGTCAACAAGGCCACCGCCATGGCGGGGCCGATAGACTTAGGGTCGTCCATGTTCGACAGCATAGCCACCAGACCGATAAGGGTACCAATCATCCCCATGGCTGGTGCCACATCACCCAGCGCCTTAAAGATGCTGATCCCCGTCTTATGACGCTCTTCAGTCAGGGCGATATCCTTCTCCAAGGCTTCGCGCACCACCTCGCCGTCATGGCCGTCCACCAGCATGTCGACCGCCTTCTGCATGAAGCTGTTGCTGATCTCCGCCTCTTCCAGAGCCAGAAAGCCCCCCTTACGGGCGGCATCGGCCATGGTGACCGACTGCTCGATCAACTCGTCCGGCTTATCTATCTTGAACATAAAGGCTTTTGCGGCGATCTTGACCGCACCGAGGAACTGTTTGAGGTTAAATTTCATCATCACCACAAACAGAGAGCCTATCATCACGATAAGCACAGAGGGCACGTCAACAAAGATGGCGATACCACCACTGCTGACCATAGCTCCGATAATAAAACCAAATGCACCAATCAGGCCTATCAGGGTCGCTAAATCCACAACTCTTCCTCATTTACAGTATCGGCCGTTGCTAATACCTTGATCTCGGGATCAAGCTCTCAGTCAACACCATAATCATCTCGAGACAGGTCTCTACTCTACTCACTCTTGCAATGAAAGGCATCTCCCAGGACCTGGACGACAACACAAAAGTCGTCAATTAGACGGGAATTCGCCTAACCGCAGACGGGAGTTTACGATATAATATCTGACAAAATTGAGTATTGTTCTAATTCAATTATCGGACAGCTTACACGCAAGTTTAGCTACAAATTCAATTTTTTATAAAAAAACCTCCTTAAAGCGTGCTATTGCACAAATATACGACAGCGCAATTTGACCCCTAGGGTCGACTGAGATACTTTGTCTGTCGCTAAATTCTTGGGAAAATCACCGTGGCCAAAAAACCTGAAAACCTGACCTTCGAAGAGTCACTCACAGAATTAGAAAACATCGTCACCAGCCTTGAGCAGGGCGATGTCTCTCTGGATGACGCCCTCAAACAATTTGAGCGCGGCATCAATCTGGTCAGAAACAGCCAAGGCAAACTCGAACAGGCCCAACAAAAAGTCTCTATCTTGACCCAGGAACAAGATCAACCCAGCTTGCAACCCTATCTGCCAGAGGGCGAATAATTGCTAAACGAAGCGATAACGCGATACCAGCAGCGCGTCGACGGCCAGCTGCGCCATTTTATCAATGCACAAGACGATACCGAGCCACAACTCAAGGCCGCCATGGAACACGGTGCCCTGATTGGCGGAAAACGTATCCGCCCCTTTCTGGTCTACGCCGTGGGCGAGATGCTGGGTGTGCCACTGGAAAGGCTAGATGCCTGCGCCGCCGCCATCGAATGTATTCATGCCTACTCGCTGATCCACGACGATCTACCGGCCATGGACGACGACGCCCTGCGCCGCGGCCAACCCACCGTACATATCGCCTTTAATGAGGCCACCGCCATCCTGGCTGGGGATGCCCTGCAAACCTTGGCCTTCGAGATCATCAGCCAGGAAGGCAGCGAGCTGAGTGCCAGCCAACAACTGGCCATGGTGCGCGCCCTCGCCAAAGCGTCTGGCTACAGCGGCATGTGTGGTGGTCAGGCGATGGATCTTAACGCCACCGACAGACAGATAGATCTCGAGATCCTAAAGCGGTTACACAGATTAAAAACCGGCGCCTTGATTCGCTGTGCAGTAGAATTACCTATCATTGCTGCCAAGGTCACAGATGAACAAGCGAGCCATCTGTTAACATTTGCCGACGCCATCGGCCTCGCCTTCCAGGTACAAGACGACGTGCTGGACATCATCGCCAGTACAGAAGAGCTGGGTAAGCCCCAGGGCTCGGACTGCGAATCGAACAAGAGTACCTATCCGAAACTACTCGGTTTATCCGGGGCCCAAGCGACTGCGAAAAGTTTGATCGAAGACGCCCTATCAGCGCTGGCTAAATTACCATACAATAGCCAGTTAATTGCCGAATTCGCCCGTTTCATCATAGAGCGAAGAGTATAATAAAGAGCCAAAGAATCTCGCTATGAGTTTGGATATTACGAAATACCCTGTGCTGGCACAGGCCGACACCCCAGATGAATTAAGACAGCTTCCCCAGGGTGTGCTACCAAAACTTGCTGACGAACTCAGAAGTTATCTCCTACAGTCGGTAGGCATCTCCAGTGGCCACTTCGCTTCTGGCCTGGGCACGGTCGAGCTGACGGTAGCCCTGCACTATGTCTACAACACCCCGTTCGATCGCCTGATCTGGGACGTGGGCCACCAGGCCTATCCCCATAAGATCCTCACGGGTCGTCGAGACAAGATGCCGACCATACGCCAAAAAGGCGGCATTCACCCCTTCCCTTGGCGGGAAGAGAGCGAATATGACACCTTCAGCGTGGGTCACTCAGGCACCTCTATCAGCGCGGCGCTGGCCATGGCCGTTGCCGCCGAGAAGGAACAGGCAGGCCGTAAGGTCGTGGCCGTCATCGGCGACGGTGCCATGACGGGCGGCATGGTATTTGAAGCCATGAACCACGCCGGCGATCTGCACAACGACATGCTGGTCGTACTCAACGACAACGAGATGTCGATCTCCGAGAACGTCGGCGCGCTGAACAACCACCTGGCGCAGCTGATGTCGGGCCGTCTCTACACCACCATACGCGAAAATAGCAAGAAGGTGCTCAAGGGGATGCCCGTCATCAAGGAGATGGCCAAGCGCACCGAGGAACATCTCAAGGGCATGGTCGTCCCCGGCACCATGTTTGAGGAGCTGGGCTTTAACTATATCGGCCCTATCGATGGCCATGATGTCGACGCCCTGGTCGAGACTCTGCGCAACATGCGTAACCTCTCGGGCCCGCAGATTCTACACATCATGACCAAGAAGGGACGCGGCTATGAGCCGGCGGAGAAAGACCCCATCGGCTGGCACGCCGTGCCTAAGTTCGATCCTTCAACCTTTGCTAAGCCAGCCGCAAAACCGGCTAACCCCACCTTCTCTCAGGTGTTTGGTCGCTGGCTGTGCGACATGGCACAGAAGGATGACAAGGTACTGGGGATCACCCCGGCCATGCGTGAAGGCTCAGGCATGGTAGAGTTCTCCCAGAGATTCCCGAATCAGTATTTCGATGCAGCCATCGCCGAGCAGCATGCGGTGACACTCGCCGCTGGCTTCGCCTGTGAAGGCTACAAGCCTGTGTTGGCGATCTACTCTACTTTCCTGCAGCGTGGCTATGATCAGCTGATCCACGACGTGGCGCTTCAGAAGCTGCCGGTGATCTTCGCCATCGACCGCGGCGGCATCGTCGGCCCAGACGGCCCGACCCACCAGGGCGCCTTCGATCTCAGCTACATGCGAGCCATTCCTAACATGGTGATCATGGCGCCGTCGGATGAGAACGAATGTCGCCAGATGCTCTACACAGGCTACTGCTACAACGAGGGCCCGACGGCGATCCGTTACCCACGTGGCAGCGCCACCGGCGAGCCTCAGGTCGAGGCCATGACCGCCTATGAGATTGGTAAGGGCCTGATCAAGCGCGAAGGCAAGAAGATCGCCATCCTTAACTTCGGTACCACGCTGGCATCGGCAAGTCAGGCGGCCGAGGCGCTCGATGCCACCCTGGCCGACATGCGCTTCGTTAAGCCGCTGGATGTGGAGCTGGTGAAACAGCTGGCCGCCAGCCATGATCTGCTGGTGACTGTGGAAGAGAACGCCATCATGGGCGGTGCAGGCTCGGGCGTACTCGAACTGCTACAACAGCTTAAGCTGCCTATGCCTGTGCTCAATATCGGCCTGCCCGATGAGTTTATTAAACATGGCGAGTGCGGTGAGATCCTGGCCGAGCTACAGCTGGATGGCCCGGGCATCGAAGCGCAGATCCGCGCCTATCTGGCGGACTAAAATCCATTTTATGCGAACAAAAAAGGCCTCATATTGAGGCCTTTTTTATCGCTTTCTTTTACTGACTTAAATCAGCCTCAGCCAATTAAGCCTGAGTATCGACGCTGGCACCGCCCTGAGATACCATCACCATGGCAGGACGCAACAGACGCTCGTTTAACATATAACCTTTCTGCATCACCATCATCACGGTATTGGCCGGGAACTCCTCGCTAGGCTGCATACCAATCGCCTGGTGATGATCCGGATTGAAGGCTTCACCTTGAGGATCGACCTGGGTCAGACCAAACTTGGCCACGGCGCTGGTGAAGGTCTTCAGGGTCAATTCAACCCCTTCGTAGATAGCCTTGGTGGCCTCATCTTCACTGCTGGTGCCTTGCAGCGCGCGCTCCATGTTATCGATAACAGGTAGCAGCTCGTTGGCAAACTTCTCCAGGGCAAACTTATGGGCCTTCTCGACGTCGATCGCCGCACGGCGACGCACGTTCTCTACCTCGGCGGCGGCGCGGATCACAGAATCTTTCTGCTCTTCCACCTTAGCTTCGGCAGCGGCCAAGGCCTGCTCCAGCTCTTCAACTCGGAAATTAGCTTGGGTAAGCTCGTCCATCAAACTGGCTGCATCTTCAACCACCTCGGTTTCAACGGCTACAGCTTCGGTTTCTTCAATCTGTGGTTCTTGGGCTTTGTTTGACTCTTTGCTCATTGTTACTCCAGCTAAAAATGCTTTGTTTCTGCATGCTCTGGGCATATTATGGGGATCAAATTTGAGGTTTCAAGCCCTAGGGTCTGTTTATCTTTCAGATTTGATTTTTGTTCTATCTAAACGCTTTTTACTCAAGGCCCGCGCTGTGTCGCATACTTATTCTATGTAATAGTACGCCACACGACTCAAGGGGTGTTTAGATGAACCCTTCGGGCAGCTTTTGTAGACCATTTCTACTGCGTTATCGCCCGTTTATGTAGAATAACTACATGACACGGGCTCAGCCTGGGATAAATGGCCTACAAATTGCTGCAAAAACAAACAGGAAAGTTCAACAGCCCCTAAGGCATGGATCAAACAGAAATATGAGCAAAGCGTTTCACTCAATCGGCTTAATCGGCAAACCCCATCACTCAGGGACCCATAAGACCCTCAAACGTCTGCATCACTGGTTGACCATGCAGTCCTACGATGTTTATGTCGAAGAGCGGGTGGCCGCCGAGATAGGTCCACAGGTGAAATCGGTGGATCTGCTGCAGATTGGCGAGTATTGCGATCTGGCCATAGTGGTGGGCGGTGACGGTAACATGCTCGGCGCCGCACGGGTGTTAGCCCGCTTCGATATCGGCGTGATTGGCGTTAACCGCGGCAACCTGGGCTTTCTTACCGACCTGCCCCCAGATACCTTCGAAGAGGCCCTGGGCAAGGTGCTCCAGGGCGAGTATGAGACAGAGCACAGGTTCCTGCTGGAATCAGAGGTACACAGACACGGCGAGATGAAGTCGAGCAACACAGCGGTCAACGAGGCGGTGCTCCACCCGGGCAAGATTGCCCACATGATCGAGTTCGAGGTCTATATCGACGACAAGTTCATGTACAGCCAGCGCGCCGACGGCATGATAGTCTCCACCCCAACGGGCTCGACCGCCTACTCGCTGTCTGCCGGTGGCGCCATACTGACGCCGAATCTGGAAGCCCTGATCCTGGTGCCAATGTTTCCCCATACCCTCTCCTGCCGCCCAATCGTGGTCGACGCCTGCAGCATCATTAAGCTGGTCGTGTCACCGGACAACGGCGACGCCCTGGAGGTGAGCTGCGATGGTCACGTCACCCTACCAGTATTGCCGGGGGATGAGATCATCGTCAGGCGCAGTAAGGAGCGGCTCAGACTCATCCACCCCAAGGGCTACAACTACTTCCACGTGCTTCGAAACAAACTGGGTTGGGGCAGCAAGCTGTTTTAGGCCACACGTATCATTAAAAAGCCCGCATCTATCGCGGGCTTTTTGTTAATTGACCTTGTACTCGAGCTGCACGCTCACCTCGGCAGGTACGGGTTTACCATCGACAAACTTAGGGGCGTAGCGCCAGCGCTTGATGGCCTTTAGCGACTCGCGGGTGAACTGCTGCCCCCCTTCTGAGGCCAGCACCACAGGGTCACGCACAAACCCCTGCTCATCCACGGTAAAGGACATCTGGGTCCAGCCTTCCCGGCGATCTCTGGCATAGGAGATCGGATACTTTGGCGCTTCCCGATAGAGGGGCGCCTGCTCCTGTTCGTCAGACCAGGGCTTCATGCTGCCGATCGCCACACAATGCTGGGTCGACTTGTCGCTCTCGCCTTCGGCCTCATAGATCTCCACCAGACGCGCATGGGCGGCTAGTTTGTAGGGATGGCTAAAGTCGAGCACGGAGAACTGCTTGATCACCTCTTCGAGCAGAGGGACCGCCTTGTCATACTTCTTCTCCGCCGCCTTGATCATGCCAACATAGTAGGTGGCTTTGAGCCTTGCCATGGCATCGGCCGGCATCTCTTGGCGATAGATCTCATAGGCTTCCAGCGCCTCGTCACGTATCTCCCGGGTATAGAAATGGGTCGAAGCCAAACCATGGAAGGTCAACATCTTCACCTCGGCCAGCAGCAGCGGCTTATCGGCGTCCTCGGCTATGGCGATCGCCTGCTTAAACAGATCCACCTTCTCTCTCGAGGCGGGCATTGTCTGGGCGGCGCCAATCAAGGGATCGACAAGCTCTATGGCATCGCGGCCAAAATGTTTTCGATAGACCTGAATGACATTGTTGAAATGCTCATGGGCGGCCTGAGTCTCGCCACTATCTTGCAGCGCAGTGGCCAAATTAAGCTCGAGATTAACCAGATCGATACTGTCTGATTCGAAATAGCCCTGGCCGAGTTCGTAGGCCTTAGCCGCGGTAAGTGCCACCTGGGCTTTATCTTGCCCGGCCAGCGCCTGCTGATAGGCGGCGTAGCTTTCGCTAAAGGGCGATGCGAAACTTAGGGGCGCAGCGAAGTGCGCGCACAACACCAGGGCGAGGCCTGATAATGACTTCTTCATAGTGAACAAATATCCTTATTTGTGATCCTGCAACATTCTCATATAGAGAATGGCGTCCAGCGATTAGTTTCCTATATAAATTTAAATAGCCTTGCCGAATCTCAGCCAGGATACGCCCACCTTGGCACACCCGGAGTATCGACTCGCGGCGCGGAAACTACAATCGCCACTAGGGTAACAGGAATCCAGGCCAACTTAAATCACTGGCTAATTTAAATCCCTGACTAACTTAAAACATAGGGTCAGTTAACTTCTTGGAAAGCTTAGTTAAAGTGTAAACCATCCAGATGGTCAGCAACAAGGAGCAGCTCGCCAGGGAGATCCAGACGCCTGTGACCCCAAACAGCCAGGCGAACAGGTAGAGCACCATGGCGATCAACACCAGCTTGCTACCAGTCAATATCGAGGCCTCCTTTGGACGGTTGATCGCCTGGAAGAAGGCGGCGCCCACCAGAATAAGCCCCTCGAACGGCAGTCCCCAGAAGTAGAGACGCATCCCCTCTATCGCCACGGGCGTCAGCTCAGGATTATCCCCGGCAAAGATATAGACCAGATACTCGGGCGCCCAGTAGATGAAGGCGACGCCCGCCAGCGCGGTCACCAGGGTCATGATGATGACCAGTCTCAGGGTTTCGAACACCCTGTCGAAACGCTTCGCCCCGGTGTTGAAGCTAAACAGGGGCTGGGTACCGAAGGCAATCCCCTCGAAGATCAGATAGAACAGCGCCTCGGCGTAGCTCACCACCCCATAGGCCGCCACATGAATGGGGCCGCCAACCCAGAGAAACGCCATGTTATGCAGGGTCAGGACGATGGAGAGGTAGAGGTTCATCAAGAAGCTTGGCACGCCGACCCTGAGGATATTGCTGCAATGGTCCAGGTTCAGACGCATCTGCTGCCAGTTTATCCCCAATCGCGTGCGCTTGGTGAAGAAATGCTGCAGGCAGGCGAGTGCGGTGAAGGCCTGACAGATCATGGTGGCGATGGCGGCGCCCGCCAGGCCATAGGGAAAGACGACGATCAGCAGCCAATCCAATAACACGTTCAAGCAGCCTGAGAGGATAAGCACCAGGGTGACGAAGCCGGGGCGGCCATCGTTGCGCAGCAAGGCGGTAAAGGCGATGGCCAATACGGGAAAGACCCCGAGAGCAAAATACCAAAACAGATACTGCTCGGCGCTGGTCAGCACCTCCCCTTCGGCCCCGAGCCAGATGAGTATGGTCTGGCTCCAATGGGTACCCAGCAGGGCCAGTCCGGTGCCCGCCAGCAGGCAGAGGGTGAAGGCGTTACCCAGCAAGTGCCGCGCCCGGGCGACATCTTTTAGCCCCAGGTTTATCGACACCAATGATGCGGCGCCCATGCCTATCAGGGCGCCGACGGCGTAGAGTATCGCCCCCACGGGATAGGCCAGCATCATGCCCGCCAGCCCCACCTCACCAAGATAGTGGCCGACAAACATGCCGTCGATGGCCACATAGACGCCGGTCACCACCATAGAGAGTATGGTGGGAATGGCATAGCGCCACACCAGCTTAGGGATGGGGGCTGTGGCTAAATCTGAGTGCTCATCACTCTGGTGCGCGGCATGATGCTCGGTCATGATTTTCGGAAAATTTCTCTATCATGGTTGTTGATAGTGTGTTGATTCAACACCTAAACGGCTATTGGAAAGCGAAGATATCAGATAGCCAAGCGTTTAGATAGGCAGACGTTTAGTTAGACAGACGTTTAGTTAGACTGAGCAGCGCCTGCTCAATCTCAGCCTCGGGCAGCGGCTTCTCGGCTATCATCTCCAGGCGCGAATCCAGGCTATCATCCAGCTCCATCACGCCGAGTTGACCGTCCACATAGTTAAAGGCCGCGATCCCTTCATCTGTTATCATCACCGCCTTGAGGCGCAGACAATCTTGGGCCTTTACCCAGGCCACCAAAGCCTCGAAGTCAAACTCATAGCGACAGTCGAACACCCAGCCCAGGGTATAACGGCCCTCATGCCGATTGCTGGCGCGGTAAATCCCCAGCTCATCAAATGCCTGCTCATCAATCGATAGTTTACGCGCATCATCCGCCTCATCGAAGGGCATCGCGGGCCGGCTGCCTAATAGCGAGGAGCCTGTCGAGGCTGCAGGCTTGCTAACGCGCCAGGCGGTAGGGCGCGCAAAATAGTGCTTCTCAAGATATTGATACAGACTGGCTTCTTTTACCGAGAGTAGCGGCCCCACCTGCACCGGCAACACCTCGGCCGTGATGGATTGCTGCTTCAAATAGGCCTCTAGCTGCTGCAAGTCGGCCAGGCTTGCCAGATCCATCTTGTTCGCCAGGATAAGGTCGGCGATACGCAGCTGATCGGTAAACAGCGCGCTCTCGAGGTAACGTGGGTCCTTGAGTTTTCTGGGATCCACCAGACAGAGGCTGGCGCGCATCGACAGCACCGGCTTGAAATGCCCCTGACTCAGGGTCTCGACAATGGCCTTGGGATGGCCCAGCCCAGTGGGCTCGATAAACAGGCGATCTGGCCTAGCCTTAGCGATAAGCTGGTTGACCGCCACCTGAGTCGGCACCCCGGCGGCGCAGCAGAGACAACCACCGGCCACCTCCTTGATGGCGACATCACCGCCTTCCCCCTTGAGCAGCTCACCGTCTATGCCAATCTCGCCAAATTCGTTTACCAGCACGGCCCAAGTCTCATCGGCTGGTTTATGGGCGAGCAAATATTGGATAAAACTGGTTTTTCCCACACCGAGAAAACCTGTCACGACATGGGTAGGGATGGGCTTGAGGATCATTGGCGGCTCCGCACTGAAAAATCGCCCCCAGTGTAGAGGGCAGGCCTGAGATTGCAATCCTTTTCAGCAGGCCTCGCTTTACCTGCTAGCGCTTGCCCTTGAACCCCTTATCACTCGATGGGCGTCTCGCCTTGTCATTACTAGCCTTGTCGCTACTAGCCTTGCGCTGGGGCGCCTTTCGCTGGGGCGCCTTAGTGCGACTCTGTCCCCTTCTGTTATCCTGGTTGCCAAACTTCTTCCCCTTGCCTTTCTTAAATTGATTGGCCTTTGGCTGCGCGGCGGCGTCGAGCTCGCGATACCTTGCCGGTAGCGGTGCCCCCAGCTCATATCCAGGCTGCACCTCACGTGGCAAGGTCTTGCCGATAAGAGCCTCGATCGCCGCAAGTGCCGTTTCATCTTGCTTGGCGACGAAGGAGATGCTAACCCCGCTAAGACCGGCGCGGCCGGTACGACCAATACGGTGCACATAGTCCTGAGGCTCATCGGGCAATTCTAGGTTGATCACTAAGGGAAGCGCTGTGATGTCCAGGCCGCGGGCAGCCACGTCGGTCGCCACCAACACCCTCAGCTCGCCGGCCTTAAACTGCTCCAGCGCCCGATTGCGCGCCCCTTGGGTCTTATCCCCATGAAACACCGCATTCTTGATACCATCGAGCTTCAACTCGCGGTGCAGGCGCTCGGCGCTCTCCTTGGTGTTGACGAACACCAGCACCTGTTGCCAATTATTGCGACCGATAAGCTCGGCCAGCAGCTCCGCCTTACGCCTTGCATCTAAGGGATAGATCTTCTGCTCGATCTGCGGCCCACTACTAGCGCTGGTCACATTGATCCACTCAGGGTTATCCAGCATCTTAGTGGCTAATGCCTTCACCTCTGGGGTGAAGGTAGCCGAGAACAACATGGTCGAGTGAGACACGCACAAGAGCCGCTTGGTGCGCTCGATATCTCTCACAAATCCCATATCGAGCATGCGATCCGCCTCATCGACAATGAGCTGATCTACCGTCTCCAGGCTCAAATCATGTTGGCCCAAGAGATCGAACAGCCTCCCCGGCGTGGCCACCAGGATATCGACACCTCTCGCCAAGGCCTTGCGTTGGGGATTGATGTTGGCGCCGCCATAGACGGCCAGTGTGGTCAGCTCGGTAAACTGGCTGTAGCGACTGATGCTGTCTGCCACCTGGATCGCCAGCTCTCTCGTTGGAGTCAGGACCAGGGCGCTGAGCTGCCCTTGCTGTCTGGGCTGATTGAGCAGGCGCTGCAACAACACAAAGCTAAAGGCCGCCGTCTTACCGGTTCCTGTCTGAGCGCAGGCCATCAGATCCCGCCCGGCTAGGGCCGTGGGGATCACCTTGGCCTGAACCTGAGTCAGGGTCTCGTAGCCGCAGGCCTTAGCCGCCTGGGCCAGTAAGGGGTCTAACGGGAGGGCATCGAAATTCATGGGCAACCTGCGAGCTGACAAAAAGTGAGCGCGGAGTCTAGCAAAAAGCGCCCCATAAAGGTAATGCTATCTTCACTGCACAGGCTAGCGCGCCTCGGGGTTAACATAGAGGCGCTCAAACTCCGGTAGGGAGACAGGCTTGGAGTAGAGATAGCCTTGGGCAAAATCACATCCCGCGCTAGCCAGGATATCGTGCTGGAACTGGGTCTCCACCCCTTCGGCGATCACCTTGATCCCCAGCTTATGGGCCATCACTATGATCGCCTCACACAGGGCCACGCCGTCGCTGTCGGATTCGAGGTTACGGGTAAAGGACTGATCGATCTTGAGATAATCTATGTCGAACTTCTTCAAATAGGCCAGCGACGAATAGCCGGTGCCGAAGTCATCCAGAGACACCTGAATACCGGCGTCGCGATAGGCCAGCAGCTTGTCGGTCACTCCCATGGAGGCATCCAGCAGCAGGCCTTCGGTGATCTCGACGCAGATGGCGTTGCTGGAGAGCTCCAGATGGCGCAGCAGCGCCAACCAGTCGCTGAAAGTATCGCCCTCGTCCCTGAACTGAATTGGCGACTTGTTAATGCTGATCTGGATCTCGACGCCATGTTGAGTTCGCCAGCGAGCACTCTGTTGGGCGGCCTTCTCAAATACCCAGTTGCCTATCTCGTTGATAAGCCCAGTCTCTTCCGCCACAGGAATAAACTCACCCGGCGAGACTAGCCCCCGTTGGGGATGCACCCAACGGATCAGCGCCTCCGCCTTGTAGACCCCCTGTTTGTTCATGTCGACGATAGGCTGGTAGAAGAGCTCAAACTCCTTGCGATTGATGGCGTTACGCAGATCTTTGATCAGCGCCATGCGATAGCGGGCATACTCCTGCATCGACGGGGTAAAGTAGTGGAAACGGTTGCGCCCCTGTTCCTTGGCGGCGTACATCGCCTGATCCGCATGTTTCAGCAGCCCCTCGATACTGGTGGCATCGTCGGGATAGATGGTAATACCGATACTGGCGCTGATGTAGGCGGTCTCATCCCCCAGGCTGTAGGGCTCGGCGATGCGCTCCAGTATGCTCTGGGCCACCCGCTCGACGCCGCTGGGGGAGTCGATCCCCGAGAGCACTACGGTAAATTCATCGCCCCCCAGGCGCGCCACCACATCCGACTCACGGATGCAGCCCTTGAGCCGCTTGGCGGTCTCCTGCAACAAGAGATCTCCCATATCATGGCCCAGGGTGTCGTTGACCTCCTTGAAGAAGTCCAGATCCAGGAACATCAGGGCAAAGTGGCTATGATTACGGTCTATGCGCAATATCTCGGTATTGAGGTACTCCAGCAACATGCGGCGATTGGGCAGGCCGGTCAGGGGGTCGTAGTTGGCCTGTTTCCAGATGATATGCTCCGCCTCTTTCTTCTCGGTGATGTCGGAGAAGAGCGCCACCCGACGGTACACCTGGCCGTGCTGGTCGAAGATGGTATTGATGGTCAACCAGACCATATACTCCTCACCACTCTTGTTCTTGATCCACAGCTCCCCCTGCCAATAGCCGGTATCGCGAATGGCATTGTTCATCTCATCGTATTGGCTTCTCGGGGTGCGGGAACTCTGCAATATGCGGATGTTGTGCGTCAGCGCCTCCTCCTGGCTGTACCCCGTAATCGCGGTGAAGGCGGCGTTGATGGTGATGATCCGCCCCTTGTGATCCTGTACGCTCATGGCTTCGCTGGAGTTGTTATACACAGAGGCCGCCAGCTCCAGCGACTCCTGCACCTTCTTCTGCTCGGTAATGTCCGAGTGCACACCGCACATGCGGGTCGGCAGGCCATTACGGTCACGGCTGACCACCTTGCCGGTATCCAAGATCCAATGCTCTTCGCCGCTTAAGCTAATCAGCCGGTATTCGATGTAATGTTTCTGGGTCTCCCCCTTGAGGTGACGGTCGATGGAGTTCAGCACCCCCATCCTATCCTGGGGATGGATGGCGTCGATCCAGATACGGCTGTCACGATTGAGCTTCTCGAGGTCGCAGCCCAGTACCTTGGCACACCAGGGATTACGCTTGGTCTCGTTACTCTTGATATCCCAGTCCCACATGCCAAGATCGCTGCTCTCCAGCACCAAGGCCAGACGCTCCTGACTGGTGCGCATCGCCATCTCTGCCCGCTTATGCTCTGTGATGTCGATAAGGCCGGCGATCACCATATCCACCATGTTATGGTTGCGGCGACAGGCCACCGTCAGGTGGGTATAGACGATCTCCCCATCCTTAGCGACGAAGCGCTTATCCATCTCGTAGGCATCTATCTCCCCCTTTAACATGCGCTGGAACTGGGTCATATCCGCCTTGAGATCTTCAAAATAGGTCAGCTCAGTCCAGGTGCGGTTGAGCAGCTCTGTCTCGGAATATTTGAGCATCTTACACAGGCGAGGATTGACCTTGATCCAATGCTGATCGACCGAGGTGATGGCTATCCCCATGTTGCCAACGTTAAATTGCGAGCGAAAAATAAAGTCATCCTGAAGCTGGATCTTAGCGTCCCGCTCCACCTCCAGCCGCCTGGCCAGCAACATGCCCAGCAGGGCCGTCACTATGGGAAAAATCAACATCACAGGCAGGGCGATCTGCACCAGGAGATCGACAAACATGGAAAAGGGCAGAATAAACAGCAGCGACAGGGTCGAGAAATGCAGGAGGAAACCAAACAGATACAACTCGATAAAGCTGAGATCGGCGATGGTGGTCTTGCGATAGTAGCGCCACAGACTACCAAACAGGGCAGAGACCAGAATCACTGTCACCCCGACCAGCATGCCATCGCCCCCCTGGAACAGGCGATAAGCACAGGCAACAGAAGCGGCGATGAAGGTGGGCAGGCCACCGAAGAAGAGCCCACTGATGGCCAACACCACTGAGCGGGTATCGATAAAGACCCCGGGCTGATATTCCCAGGAAGTCATCATGGTCAGTACTGTCACGCCGCCTATCACAACCCCCATGATGAGGCGCCACAACAGAAAATACTCGCTACGATGGTGCCGTGGCACCGCGTCGTAGATAAATACCATGATCAACAAGAGCGCGGCATTTTGAGAGAGCGAAAATAATGTATCTTGATTCATACAAGGCTTAAATTTTCTCGAGGCTAAGTTTTTTATTATCAACCTGATAACATCATTCAGAGTGTAGCAGAAGCCCCGAAAAAAAAACCCACTAAATCATAATAAGCTAATGATTTTGAACGCCTCTCCCTCAATCCCGCTAACCCCTTGCCCAGCCATACAAATCACCGCGGCAGCGGAGAATGACAGCCTAAATCGCCTAAGCTCCACACAGATGTAGCTCGAATGCTACAAAAAACACTCCGTCAGCCGCAGCAATGCAGTTGATCTCCCTCGAAAACCCCTTATCATGGGCAACATAAGGACGCGACCGCTGCAAGGAATCTGATGTTGCACCCCAGCTTATCTCGGCAAATCAATCACCTCATCTCTGGCCTGACACTCATGCTGGCGCTTTTTAGCCTCACCTCCACCGGCCAGGAGCTGAATATGGCCTCGGCCGACAGCCCGTCGGCGCCGCTCAAGGTTAAGCTGGCCGCCGAAGATAACTGGGCGCCTTTTGCCGATCCCTATGGCAAAGGCCTGTCCCATCGTCTGGTCAAGCAGGCGTTTTCCCGGGTCAATGTCGATGTCGACAGTCTGGTGGTCTCCTACGCCCGTGGCGTGGTGATGACCAAGCAAGGCATAGTGGATGGTGTCTTTAATCTGCACAAAGAGCGCAAGACCCAGGAGGAGTTTGTCTTCGGCCAGATCCCCCTGTTCACCACCTCAGCCTCCTTCTACCAGAACAATGCCCATCCGCTGCAGGCAGAAGACAAGTGGCACCTGCCCCAGGGGTTGCTTGTCGGCATCATCAAGGGCTATGAATATGGCGATGAGCTGTCACAGCTCAAACAGCTCAGATTAGTCGAGGTGGATAATCACAATCAGCTGATCAACCTGCTGCTGCTCAACCGCATCGATGCCGCCATCATGTACGACGAGGTGGCCAATCAGTATCTTGGTCAGATGGGGGTCGGCAAGGTGATTAGCCGCAGCGTGCATAATCATACCGGCGACCTCTATGTGGCCTTCTCCAAGCAGCGTCCCAACGCCCAGCTGTTTGCCGACAAGCTAGATCTCGGCCTCAAGGCCCTTAAGCAAGACGGCAGCTATCAGAGCATAATGAACAGCCTACAGGCTATCGCCAGCAAATAGCGCGTTAACACACCACTCGCCAACAAGTCGTGCCAAGACAGACCGAGAGTATGCTATGCTGTCGCCTCTCTAATTTAGCCCAGACTCCAGATGAAGCCAGACGATAAGTTCAGCCCTACCTTTCATTTTCCGGTGCAGATCTACTACGAAGATACCGACTTTTCCGGCGTGGTGTACCATCCTAACTTCTTGAAATATTTCGAGCGTGCCCGTGAGCATGTGATCGGCGCCGAGCAACTGGCAGCCCTCTGGCAACAGCACGGCCTGGGTTTTGCCGTCTATCGCAGCGACATGCTCTGCCATGAAGGGGTTGAATTTGCCGACGTGGTGGATGTGCGTACCCGCTTCTATTTCGAGAGCAAGTATCGCACCGTATGGCAGCAGGAGATCTGGCGCCCCAAGGGCACCAAGCCGGCGGTGACCGCCCACATCGAGATGGTATGTATGAACAAGGCGAGGCAGCTCTGCCCCATGACGCCGCCCCTCATCAAGGAGCTCGGCCGTCACTTCGACCAAGCCATCAGCCTGTAATAAAGCCTTTTAGCTCTTAAATCCTAGAGGAGCGGCTGATTTAACTTGCGCCAATGCATCTCAAGCTCTGGCGCGCGCATCGGCTTGGCGTAAATGTCCCCCTGCACCTTATCGACTCCCATCTCCTGCAATAGTTTAAACACCGGCATCTGCTCGACGCCCTCGACGGTCACCGAAAAGTCCAGCCCCTTGGCCAGGTCGACGGCGCTGCGAACGATATGTTGCGCCCGTGGGTCCGACTCCAGCCCGGTCAGGAAAGCTCTGTCTATCTTAACTTCGTCCACCGGCAGGTGTTTGAGGTAGGCCAGCGAGGAGTGACCGGTACCAAAATCATCTATCGCCACCTTGACCCCGGCGCGCTTGAGGCGATTGAGCACGGCCACGGTACGCACCATGTCTGTCATCAGCTGGCTCTCGGTGATCTCGATAGAGAGCACCTGAGCACTGAGGCCATGTTGCTTCAGGCGGGTGATGATCCGCTCACTCAGCTGCTTCTCGCTCAGATCGTCAATCGCCAGGTTGATCGCCAGCTGCAGGCGAATATCACTCTCCTGCCAACGCACCTGCTGCAACAACACCTGATCGATCACCCACTGGCTAAGCAAGCTGATCATCCCGGCGCACTCTAAAAGCGGAATAAACTCACCCGGCGAGACAGGCCCAAGCACAGAGCTGTCCCAGCGGATCAGGGCCTCGGCGTGGGTGCAGTTGCCTGTGGCAAGGTTATATTTGGGCTGAAACACTAAGTAAAGCTCGTTTTGCTCCAACGCCTTGGGGAAACAGCTGACTATGGTCAACTGCCTGTGCTGACTGCGATCGTCCCCTTCCTGAT
Organism: Shewanella alkalitolerans; assembly: GCF_019457575.1. Classification (NCBI taxonomy): domain Bacteria; kingdom Pseudomonadati; phylum Pseudomonadota; class Gammaproteobacteria; order Alteromonadales; family Shewanellaceae; genus Shewanella; species Shewanella alkalitolerans. The sequence goes on from NZ_CP080422.1 coordinate 3,264,971, forward strand.
AGGCGGCGATATAGTTACTGGCCGACTTGGCCCGCACCAATGCCAGATCCAGACGGCGCAGCATCTGACTAACATCCGCGTGGTGCAATGACAGCTCGAGATAGCCAAGTTGCAGCTGTAAATTGATCACGGTTCCCTTGATGCTGATGGGCTGCGCCACCCCCTGCTGAAACACCATAAGCTCGGCCTCGCTCATGGGGGTATGAAAGTAGATCAGAAACTCATCTTCATTCATCCGCGCCAGCATGTCCTTATCGCCGATGCGCCGCTCCAAGCGCTCTGCCAAGGCCTGCAGCAGCTTATCCCCCAGGGAGAAGCCAAAGAGATCGTTCACATAGCGAAAGCGATGGATATCGATGAGCACAAACATCCCATGGGTGAGAGGCATCTTGCGGGTCAACTTGGCCTTGAGACCGACGCGATTGAGCAGCCCGGTCAGCTTATCGCGACCCTTTGGGGGCGGTAGCTGTTTCAGCAGATGTTGCAGCTGCACATAGAGGGGGATAAAACGGTAGGGAATGGTGGCAATATTCAGGGGCTGGCGCACCTTATGTTGCTGACTTAGCTGGGTCACCAGACGCTTAAGAAACTTAAGCTCAGTGCGCCTATGCCAGTACCAGTAGATGATACCAGCGATGCCGATTGCTATCAGATAGACTATTAACCAAATCAGCTCAGTTGCCGTCACACAATCCCTAATATTTTGATAAATAAAGAAACGACAAGACGGATCGGCACACTCTGCCGACCAGGCCTTATCTATTCATAACTTAATTTAATCGAATGGTAGTTGTCGAGAAATTCATCCGATCCCAGATATTCCGGGCTCACGGGCAAGCCACGCTGAAGGAACACGTCCAGGCGCTCCTCCAGATCGTGACCGGCGCGCAGTTCGCCGGTATAGAAGGCCGCCGCGCGCACGAAATCCAGATAGGTCACCTGCTCTGGCAGATAAGGCAGATCCGCCCAGCGCTCGACCACCTCTGTCACCTCGGGCGAGAAGTCCCAGCTCTTGAGCACGGCGCGACCTAGCGGCCCCTGCATCTTCCTAACCAGCGCCCTAAGTTGCTCTATACTGGTAAACAGATGGGGATTAGCCTCGGCCTCGGTCAGTACCGGCAAGGCGCCGATATTGTGCACCAGGCTCGCCAGGGTCAGGGTGTCGTAGTTGAGTCCACAGCCCTTGTGGGTCTTGGAATACTTGAGTAGCAGGGCGCAGGCCGCCGAGGTCACCTCGATAGAGGCACGCCACACCTCGTCCATCACCTCCCACACCATCTCGTTGGTAGAGATGAACAGCTGCTCCATGGCCACTGAGGTGGCGATCGCCTTGATCTGCGTCAGGCCGATGCGGGTCACCGCCGCGTTAATGTTTTCCGCCTTGATACCGCGGCTATACATGGCGCTGTTGGCCACCTTGATCATACGGGCCGAGATGGCGGCATCCTGACCGATAATTTCGGCCACCTGCTTAGGGCTGGAGTCGGGGCGGGAAACCACCTCCTGAACGCGCATTGCTACCTCGGGCAAAGTCGGCAAGACCAAAGCATCTGCCTTTAACTTTTTCAGTAACCCAACCAGTAGTTGATGCTCGCTAGACATGCAAACTCCTTAAAAAAACTATGCCCATATTGATGTTGCCAGAGAGTATATCAGCACTCTTGCTAACCGTGATGGTAAAAATCGTCCATCCAGTTAAGAATTTGTGTAATTTTAGCTAAGTTTAAGATTATAGGTTATTAATTGGCTTAAATTTCTCCTGTTTGCCCGCTTTTATCGTCAGTCATTGACGGCTGTCGATAAAATAAACAACTTCTAATTTGCATAAGCCTTGCCCCATTGAGTAAAATGCCCGCCCCAAGTTTGTTCGATACCTGTTAATTGAGAGAAATGATGTTTAAACCTGAGCTGCTGTCTCCTGCCGGGACCCTAAAAAATATGCGTTATGCCTTCGCATATGGCGCCGATGCGGTTTACGCTGGCCAACCGAGATATAGCCTGCGTGTCAGAAACAACGATTTCAAGATGGAAAACCTCGCGACGGGTATCCAAGAGGCCCACAGCCTGGGTAAGAAACTCTATGTGGTGAGCAACATCGCCCCCCACAACACTAAGCTCAAGACCTATATCAAGGATATGGAGCCAGTGGTGGCCATGCAGCCCGATGCACTGATCATGTCAGACCCCGGTCTTATCATGATGGTGCGCGAGGCCTTCCCGGATCAGACGGTGCATCTGTCTGTTCAGGCCAATGCCATCAACTGGGCCTCGGTCAAGTTCTGGCAGCAACAAGGGATCAAGCGTGTGATCCTCTCTCGCGAGCTGTCACTGGATGAGATCGAAGAGATACGTCAACGCTGCCCAGACATAGAGCTTGAGGTCTTCGTGCACGGCGCCCTGTGTATGGCTTATTCAGGCCGTTGCCTGCTCTCTGGCTATATCAACAAGCGTGACCCTAACCAGGGTACCTGCACCAACGCCTGCCGCTGGAAGTACGACGCCCACGAGGCGGTGCAGACAGAGACCGGCGACATAGTGGCGGTTAATCCTGAGGTGCAGATGCACAACCCAACCCTGGGTGAAGGTGCGCCAAGCAACGAAATCGTCCTGCTGCAAGAGGCGGGACGTCCAGGCGAATATATGCCGGCGTTTGAAGATGAGCATGGTACCTACATCATGAACTCCAAGGATCTGCGCGCCATCCAGCACGTCGAGCGTCTGACCAAGATGGGCGTAGATTCACTGAAAATCGAAGGCCGTACTAAGTCCTTCTACTATGTGGCCCGTACCGCACAGCTCTATCGCCAGGCGATCGAAGATGCCGCGGCCGGTCGCGAGTTTAACCCGGCGCTCATGTACCAGCTCGAAGGGCTGGCGCACCGTGGTTACACCGAGGGCTTCCTGCGTCGTCACGTGCACGACGAGTACCAGAACTATGACTACGGCTACTCCATCAGCGATACCCAGCAGTTTGTCGGCGAGTTTACCGGCAAGCGCAACGCCAAGGGGATGGCCGAGATCGACGTGAAGAACAAGTTCTCCGTCGGCGATAGCGTCGAGCTGATGACGCCCCAGGGCAACATCAACCTGACCATAGAACACCTGGAAAACCGCAAGGGCGAGAGCGTCGAGGCAGGGCTAGGTTCGGGTCACTTCGTCTATCTGCCGGTACCGGCAGAAGTCGAGGTCGAGCGTGCGATCCTGATGCGCAACCTGACGGGCGAGCAGAGCACACGTCAGCCACACCCTTAAGATTCGCCTCGAGCGACTTAAACACAGCCTTTAAACAGCCCGAATCTCTCGGGCTGTTTTTTTACCCCCAGAAAATAAGCCTACTAGTTCAACACCTAGCTCAACACCTAGCTCAACGACTTACTCTAGTTCTGACTAAGCGACTTAACTTAAGTGACTTAACTTAAGTGACTTAACTTAAGTGACTTAACTTTAGTGACATACCTTGAGCGACTTACCTTGAACGACTATGGCCAAGTGCCAGACTCGGCAAGCGTCTGCTCCGCGAACGCCTCCCTATATCTGACTCTAACCCTAGACATAACCATGCCTCGCACACACTCCACACCCCAGTCCTACAGCTGATTCCAACATTCAAGTCCCACGCCTAAGTTCCACATCCAGGTCCCATACTTGAGACTCGCTACATCTTCACATTTTTTCTACAACTTGGTAGCAAGCCCGCCATTAGCTGTTACACTGAAACGCATAGTTATCTTGATGAAATACAAGGCATAAAAATGATGACTCCCCGCGCTTCCGTAACATATCTACTCCCTACCCTAGTGGCCGCTAGCCTGGCGTCGCCGACTGCCTACGGCAAGAGTGAGATCCTCGAAGGCCAGTCCGGCACGATTTCTGAAGTGGGGGATGTGGTGCAGATCGCCCTGCCCGCCGCGGGCCTAATCGGCGCCCTCTGGATAGGCGATACCGAAGGCGCCTGGCAGGTTACCAAGGGGGTCGCGGCCACGGCGGCCATCACACATACCCTGAAGTTTGGCGTCGAGCGCCTGAGACCCGACGGCACTGAGTCCAACTCCTTCCCCTCTGGGCATACCTCGGCGGCCTTCTCCGGCGCCGCCTTTATTCATCACAGATACGGTAACGCATACGGCATCCCGGCCTATGCGGCGGCGGCCTTCGTGGGCGGCAGTCGTATCTGGGCCAACCGCCACTACATGGACGATGTGCTTGCCGGCGGCTCCATCGCCGTGATGACCAGCCTCTATTTTACCGACCCCTATGCCCAGACAGATCTGGTGATCGCCCCAAGCCTGGGGGAAGATCATATTGGCCTAGCGCTGAGCTACACCCCAGGGCTGGCGGGTAACAAGGGCCCTCGGGCCGAGCGGGAAAAAAGCCATGATTGGGGCCAGCAAGACAAACCGCTCAATAACAGCTACACCCTGATGATCGGCGGCTTCGATACCGACACCAACTATATTCGCGACAAGCAGGAAACCGGCTTCGACCTTAACGGCTTCAGCAAAGAGAGTGAGCCCAACACCTACGCCTCGGCACTGGTCAACTGGGGGACGGGCAAGCAGCAATATCTCTCCTTCAGGTTCACCCCCTTGGAGGCCAGAGACACCAGCATACTCAACCAGGATATCGGCTTTAACGGCAAGCGCTACGCCGCCGGTAGCGAGGTTATCGCCGCCTATCGCAGCTGGAACCTCTCCGCCGACTATATGTTTAACCTGATGCCAAAGAGCGACTGGATAGTGAATGTCGGCGCCGGTATCAGCCTGATCGATCAATGGATCCGCCTCGATGACCTAGAGGGCGGAAACCTTGGGGAGTTTAACGACTTCTTCATCGTCCCCGCCGCCGCTGCGGAGCTGGGTTATCGCTTTACCCCGGCAGTAAAAGCCAGCCTGGGCTATCGCATTACCGGTCTCTCCGATTTTGACTCCAGCGCCTTCTGGGGCGATGTCACCTACCAGATCAACGAGCGCTGGGCAGCCTCACTCTTCTACGGTCAGCTAGAGCAGACCTCGGACACCGACGAATATTATAACGACTCCCGATTCAACTTCGCGGGCTTTGCCGTCACCTATAGCTTCTAAGCCTTCTCCAGGCATAAATACATATAACCTATCGATTGGCTCCATTGGAGCCGGTCGAGTTTCACCCTCCCTTAGCATTTTCCTATAATTGATTTTGCAATCCTCGATGACTAGGCGAATGCAGGGCATATGCTATAATGCCCGCCCACCACTGGCTCACGTGGCAAATTAGCCTAATGGGGATCACATCACCAGAGCACTTACAAGTTTTATAGAAGGTATTACAACTAGATGGCATTACTGATCGACGACAGCTGTATCAACTGTGACATGTGTGAACCTGAGTGTCCCAACCAGGCGATCACCATGGGGGAAGAGATCTATGAGATAGATCCTAACCTGTGCACCGAATGCGTCGGCCACTACGACAAGCCTACCTGTGTCTCCGTCTGTCCCATCGACTGTATCGACCCGGACCCCGCCCATGTAGAGTCCCAGGATGAACTCCTGGTCAAGTATCACCTGATCACCGGTAAGCCGATCGATTAAGCAGCCAACAAGAGTTAACCGTCTTCAAATAAACAAAAAGCGAAGCCTGAGCTTCGCTTTTTTATGCCTCATCATGAGTTAGCTCAATGGGCTATTTCAGGCCCATGGCATGTTCGCTTGGCGCTGCAGTTGGGTGAGCATGGCGGCGGCCTGAGTAATGCTCTGGCGCATAAATACCGGCATGGTGTCGAACTCTATGCTGAGCAGCAGATTTTTCACCTCTAGCCCCAACTCTGTATCCCCCTCAATCGCCAGACGGCGCTGGAAAAACAGGGTATCTGGGTCTTCCTTACCGGCGGCGATCAAAAGCAGCGCCTGACTACAGCCGCTAAAGCTCACCTCCGCCTCGCCGCTTTCGCGGACGATGAGGCGCTCATCGAAGCTAACCTCGAAGCTTAACTCGAGATCGGTCACTGTTATCTTCACCCAGCGAGCCTGCAAAAAATCCAGCTCGCCATCTTTGATCTGCGCCGCCATCAGCAGATTTAAAATACGCTCGATAAGCTGAGCCTTAATTGTAAAAGGCACTAAGTTTAATGGTTTAGCTATGACTTTAGGCCCATATTGCAATAGATGTTTGGCCATGTTTGCCAACACACTTCGCTGCATGACTGACGTTCTCCTACCAAATTGGAGGACCGAAATCGTGACTTCGATCAATGTTTAGTGAGGTTCCCGACAACCGCTGTCGAGAGTGATAAGGAAATCAATTTTAACCAGATTTTATGATCACAAACCTGTTTTACATCAAGAATTGTTCAGCCATTCCCTTTTACACTTCACACTTTTTAAGGGAGAACAGCACATGGAACTTCTTTGTCCGGCGGGTAACCTCGCCTCCCTCAAGGTCGCCTTAAACGCCGGTGCCGACGCCGTCTACCTTGGGTTGAAAAACGATACCAACGCCCGCTCCTTCGCCGGGCTTAACTTTACGCCGGAAAAATTGGCCCAGGCGGCCAAGCTGACCCAGCAGGCGGGTAAGAAGATTTTTCTGACCATCAACACCTTCCCTAAACCCGGTGAAGAGCAACGCTGGTACCAGGCGATCGATCTGGCCGCCGACACAGGGGTCGATGCGCTGATCATGGCCGACCTCTCCCTGCTGGACTATGCCCACAGCCGTTACCCTCACCTGCCGCTGCACCTGTCGGTGCAGGCCAGCGCCACTAACCTGGGGGCTCTTAGCCTCTACAAGCAGGAGTTCAACATCGACCGTGTGGTATTGCCGCGGGTGCTGTCGATGAAACAGGTCAGAGACCTCTCCAAGGTGACCCCCGTGGATCTCGAGGTGTTCGCCTTCGGTAGCCTGTGCATCATGGCCGAGGGGCGCTGCCACCTCTCCTCCTATGTGACGGGCCAGTCCCCCAACACGGGCGGCTCCTGTTCACCGGCAAAACATGTACGCTGGCAAGATGTGGGCGACAGCCAACAGACCCGCCTCAACGACGTGTTGATCGATCAATCGGGCAAAGATGAGCAGATGGGTTATCCCGTAGTCTGTAAGGGGCGCTACACCACCAGCGACAGCCAGGAGGCCTCGCACCTGCTGGAGTCTCCCACCAGCCTCAACACCCTCAGCCTGCTGCCGGAGCTCGCCAAGGCTCGCGTGGTCTCTCTCAAGATTGAGGGGCGTCAACGCAGCCCGGCCTATGTGGAGCAGGTGACCCGGGTATGGCGTCAGGCGATCGACACCTACCTAAGCGATCCAGCGGCCTACACCACCCAGGCCCAGTGGGATCAAGCCCTGGCCAAGGTCTCCGAGGGACAGGTCACCACACTGGGCGCCTATGAGCGCACCTGGCAATAACAGCAAAGCAATAAAGACAAAAGGATAACAAGATGAAAACCTCATTAGGACCGATTCAATATTGCTGGCCCAAAGAGAAGGTGGTCGAATTTTATGAGACCGTGGCACAGAGCAGCGTGCCCCTGGTCTATCTGGGCGAGACCGTCTGCAGTCGTCGCCGCGAGCTTAAGTTCAGCGACTATCTCGCCCTGGCGCGCATGCTGAAGGCCGCTGGCAAGGAGGTGGTGCTCTCCACCCTGACGCTTATCGAGGCGCAGTCGGAATTTCTTGAACTCAAGAAGCAGGTAGAAAATGGCGAGTTCACCATAGAGGCTAACGATGTCGGCGCCATCTATCTGGCCAAGGAGCATGGGCTCCCCTTCGTCTGCGGGCCCAGCATCAACAGCTATAACGCCGCGACCCTGAAGAAGTTTGCCAGTTGGGGCATGCAACGTTTCGTGATGCCGCTGGAGCTGTCCAAAGCCTGGCTCACTCAGGTACTTGAGGACCTCGGCCCGCGCCAGGTCGAGGTGGAAGTGTTCGGTCATGGCTTCATGCCGCTGGCCCATTCGGCCCGCTGCTTCACCGCCCGCCACAAGGGGCTGACCAAGGATAAGTGTCAGACCATCTGTATCGAAAATCCTGAGGGATTACTGGTGCAGACCCAGGAAGATCAGCCGCTGCTGCGCCTCAACGGCATACAGACACAATCGGCCAACTATATGGATCTCTGCGACCAGCAGACTCAGATGCAGGCCTTGGGGGTCGACTACTTCCGCATCTCACCCTCGTCCCTGGCATCCATCGCCTTGGCCGATGAGTTACCGGCCAAATCGGCCAGCCACGACAGACAGTGCAACGGCTACTGGCATCAGCTGCCGGGTCTGACCCTTAGCTAGGTGAGCGGCAACTAAGAAAAATAAGTAGGACTCATCGGGGAATTCTAAAAAAACAGATAAAACGTCGACTTAGATAAAAAGAAAGGTTAACCGAGTCGACGCGTCTCTCGCTGGGTCCACACCAGCGAGAGTAGCCAACCCATGAAGCTAAACAGCGCGGCCCACTCCATGATCACAGGGCAGCGAAACTCGGGTCTTGGCTCCACCATCACGAGATCATGGTAAAACCAGGTTCCGCTCGCCACCACGCCATCATCCGTATGGGCCAACAGGATAAACACCAGTAGCAAGCCCAGCGTCAGGCCAGAGATCAACAGGCTACCGCGCAGGACAAAGCGCTTGGGCCTGTCTCTGCGTCTCAACAGGTAGACAAGATACGCCGCCACGCTCATCGCTGCGAAGTAGAAGAAATATTCTATGCCTAAGATATGCAGATGATAGACGTTAACCGGAAACAGGCCGACACAGGCCAACGCCAGAAGCGATGCCACCAACACAGAGAAGCTGGTCAACACCCAGGGGCCGTCACTGTTTTGCAGGGCAAACAGGGCAAATAACACCAGGCTCAAACTGCCGAAGAAGAGTCCGCCGTTAAACACCACCGCCAGCTCGGAGTGGCCATACTGACCCAGCTCACTCAGGGAGAAGTTGTAGAAGCTAAAGCCTTGGCCGCTGTAATCGCTGAATCCTAAGCTGGCCGCCACCAAGCCGATAAGATGTCCTACGAGTCCAAGCAAGCCAAACCTAAATGCTAATTTAGACAGTTTCTGCTCTTTTGAAGTCATAGGCCCTTTATCGTTTAACACACTCATTGGTTAACCATATATGGAATCAGAATTTTTTGCAGAGGTCTAGCGCATATTTCTGACACGGACTGAATAAAAACTCAACAAAAATCATACATGATAATCATAGTTCACCTCCACTAAAGGGGTATCTCTCAGACTAAACGTCGCGCCGCCACGCAACACCCAGGCAACAAATGCACAACCTTGTTTTCAAAGGAGTTTAACCAATAATTACCTAGCCTAGACCTTGGCAATTTAGGTACAATATAAATAGTCATAAAGTGCTAATAACTATGCTGCGGCGGTGAAACGGTTCACCAAGCATTATAATCGTTTTACATCACTGGACTTAGGGGGTAACCTTCCCCGCTTATCTCATGAATGGATATTCAGAGTGTATTGATTAACGGATCTTTGAGTAGATGGCTGCCCACGCTTGGGAAGCAAAGAATAAAGGCTAAATAAAGTGGCTGAAAAACAAACCCATAACATTAAAACCGTGCTGACGTTTCTAGTCCCTTCCATTATCGGACTGTTACTCTTCATGACCCCCATTAGCTATCAAGATGCCATCACGATCCCCATCGCCATCGTATCTAAGGGGCTGCAAAATCTATTGGGCGATAGCATTGTCGCCATCGTCACCGCCATTGTGGTGCTCACCGCTGTCGCGACTCTCATCTGCAAAGCGGCAAAACCCGCGATACTCAATCGCTATCCCTTCTTTCGCGCCCTGCTCGACGTCAGCCCCATGTGGGCCCTTGTGCGTGTGCTGGGTGCCATCTTCATCGTACTGACCTTTACCGGCACTGGGCCCGAGGCGATTCACTCGGGCAATACCGGCGCACTGGTACTCAACGACCTGCTGCCCGTGCTATTTTGCGTGTTTATCTTTGCCGGCATGTTGCTGCCACTGCTGCTTAACTTCGGCCTGCTGGAGCTGTTCGGCACCCTGCTGACCAAGGTGATGCGCCCGGTGTTCAACCTGCCGGGACGCAGCGCCATCGACTGTATGGCCTCCTGGCTTGGCGATGGCAGCGTCGGCATTCTGATGACCAGTAAGCAATATGAATCCCGTTTCTACACCCAGAGAGAAGCGGCGGTGATCGGCACCACCTTCTCGGCAGTCTCTATCACCTTCTCACTGGTGGTGATCTCTCAGGTTAAGCTCGAGCACCTGTTCGTGCCCTTCTATCTCACCGTCTGTCTGGCCGGTGTGGTCGCGGCCATCGTTGTGCCTAAGCTGCCCCCGCTCTCTTGGAAGAAAGATCACTACATAGATGAGACCCCGCGTCATCCCGACGACGAGGTTATCCCTCATGGTAAGGGCGTCTTCGCCTGGGGCCTGGAGCAGGCGCTGACCAAGGCGGCCAAGGCCGAAAGCGTGGGTCATACCCTGAAAGATGGTCTGAAGAACGTGATCGACATGATCTTCGGCGTGATCCCTGTGGTGATGGCCATAGGTACGGTCGCCCTGATGATCGCCGAATACACACCTATCTTTAACTATCTGGGCATGCCATTCATTCCACTGCTTGAGCTGCTACAGGTGCCGGAAGCCGCCGAAGCTTCTAAGACCATAGTGGTGGGCTTTGCCGACATGTTCATCCCGTCGATCCTGGCCAGCTCCATCGAGTCTGACATGACCCGCTTCATCATCGCCGCCATGTCGGTGACCCAGCTGATCTACATGAGTGAAGTGGGCGCCCTGTTGATTGGCAGCAAGATCCCGGTCAATATCCTCGAGCTGTTTGTCATCTTTATCCTAAGAACCCTGGTCACCTTGCCGGTGATCGCAGGCGTCGCCCACCTTATCTTCTAAGGCAGAGGCGTAAACTAAAAAAGGGCAGCTCAGGCTGCCCTTTTTTATGGCCGCAATGGCACATTATCTTATTCATTCAACTCGCAATTTCCCCAAAGACTTCTAAACTTAAACACTCAAGCAGCGCTCATTGTATCGGGATTTACGCGGCTGTTTTTCGCCCCCCATCCCCAAAAAAACTGAGCGCCAAACCGCCCCCTAGATCACAAGGGCCAAGTTATGACTTGCAAACACACGAGTTGGCGCGCCTAGATGAGAGCACTCATTCTCTCACTCCTGCTATTGCTACTGGTGAGCCAGCCCAGCCTAGCCTTCAGCTATCAGCCGCAGTTTGATTCCTTCGGCGCCAAGGAGGGGCTGTCGATGAACACGGTCACAGATATCGTCAACGACAAGGAGGGACATCTGTGGATCGCCACCCAGGCCGGGCTCAACCGCTACGATGGTAAGCGTTTCAAGATCTTCGACACCCAGGGGGATAATCGCAGCCCATCGGCCAAATATATCAAGAAGCTGCATTTCAGCCGCAGTACCCTCTGGCTCATCACCCGCAACGAAGGGATCAACCGCTATCATGCCGACAGCGGCATCTTCGAGCCCTTCAACGCCAGTAACAGCCCGCTGCCCGACGATATCGTCGATCTCGATGAAGATGCCCAGGGTAACCTATGGATCGCCACCGCCGACAATCGCCTGCTCTACTTCTCCCCCGCCAGCAACAAGCTGCTGGCGACCCTGGACAGCAGCACTACTCAAGGACTGCCCAGCGGGCGCATCAACACCCTGTATCGCGACCGGCAGGAGAGGCTCTGGATAGGCACGCTCAACGGTCTCGCCAGCCTCAAGCAGACAGCAGATGAGATTAGTGTCACCCAATACGCTCCTGACGTGCGCGGCGTCTCCGCCATCGAGGCGGGTAAGAGTAACACCCTCTGGGTCGGCACCCAGACCCGCGGCCTGTTCCTGCTGGATATCACCAACGATCAGGCCATGGCGATCGCCGCCGTGCCCGCCAGCCCCGCCTTCTCCATCTCCGCCCTCAGGCGGGATAAGTTCGGCAGCCTCTGGATAGGCTTTCGTGCCCAGGGGCTGGCCAGATATGAACCGAGTCGCAACGAGATCCACAGGCTCAACGCCTCCGCCGAGAACCGCTACAGCATCAACAGCCCAGTCATCACCTCCTTGTGGATAGACAACGAGCAGCAGCTGTGGATCGGCAGCAAGGGCGGCGGCCTGAGTAAGACCTTTCTCGACGCCCAATATTTCGGCCATATCCATGGTTTTAGCTTCAACGACAATAATCTGCTCAACGTGGACATTCGCAGCCTGCTGGAGGACAGCCAGGGCACTCTCTGGGTCGGCACCGCCAGTGGTGTCTACCGGGGGCTGAAAAATCCCAGGGGCGAGCTGACGGGCTTCATCCCCTTCCATGTGCAAAACCCCGCCCTCAGTCAGGCCTTCATCAGCTTTATCAAGGAAGATGAGCTGGGTCAGCTATGGATAGGCACCCGGGGCGATGGCCTCTTCATCTATACCGCCGACAAGCAGAGCTACATTCACTATCTGGCCGATGCCAAGAGCCCCAACAGCCTGCCCAGTAATCAGCTCTATTCGCTCTATTTCGATAGGCAAGGGACCCCCTGGATCACCAGCAGCGATGGCGGCATAGCCAGATACGCCGGCATAGCCACAGGCTTTATCGCCGTGCCTCTGCCCATCAAGACGGTCACCGACATGCTGCAGGACGCCGACGGCAACTACTGGCTCACCTCCTCCAGCGACGGCCTGCTGAGGCTCGCGGCCAATGGCGAGATCACTCACTTCGCCAGCCACACACCCCACGCCTTGCCTAAACAACACCTCTTCTCCATCGTCGCCGGTGATAACCACAGCCTGTGGATCGCTAGCAACGAGGGGTTACTGCATTTCAATACCCAAGACTTCAGCAGCCGACTGCTTACCACGGCAGATGGCCTGATCGACGACACCATCTACCTGCTGTTTGCCGACCAGCGCCGCCACCTCTGGCTCGGCACCACCAAGGGGCTAACCCAGCTCGACCCGGACAGCCTGAAGACCACCAACTACACAGATATCGACGGCATACAAGATAATGAGTTCAACTTCGGCGCCGCGGCGCTCGGGCGTAACAACAGCCTCTATCTTGGCGGCGTCAACGGCTTTAACCATTTCAATCCGGCCCAGCTGCCCCGTCGTCAGCCACCGACCCTACCGGTGATCACAGATCTCTTTGTGCTGGGTCAGGCCCAGGGACTCCCCGACATGGACCAGGGCACGCCAAGGCTGCCCCCTTCGCTGGCACTGCCCCATACCGCCGATATCTTCTCGCTGCACTACCACAGCCCGGATCTGCACAACGCCACCCGGCTCAGCTATCAGTACCGCCTGCTCGGGCTCAACGACACCTGGATAGCAGGCTCGCCGGAGCAGGTCGCCTACTTCACCGGCCTCAATCCGGGCAACTATCTGTTTGAGATCCGCGCCAAGGATATCAACCAGCAATACAGCCCCATCAGGCGCCTCAAGATCATGCTCGAACCTGCCCCATGGCAGTCCCCCTTCGCCTACACCTTATACTTCACCCTGACCCTGATGCTGGTAAGCCTGATCTTCTATCGCAAGTGGTCCCAGTACCAGCAGCAGGCTGCCCTGCTGCACGAGGTGGCCGAGAGTGAACAGCGCCTGCAGCTAGCCCTGTGGGGCAGCGGCGATGAGTTTTGGGATTGGAATATCGTTCATGGCAATGCAACCCGTACCAACACCTTCCTCAAGTACCCCGAGCAGGAACTGGAGCTTAAGAAGACCATAGCCACCTGTGTCCACCCGGACGACATCCCCAAGGTGTCACGGGTCGCCAAGGAGTGCATCAACGACCAGATAGATAAGTTCTCCCTCACCTATCGTGGCCTGGCGCCCGACGGCGAGTGGCTCTGGGTGCTCAATCGTGGTCAGGTGGTAGAGCGTGACGAGGCGGGCAAGGCGGTACGCATCGCAGGGACCATCAAGAACATACAGCAGCAGAAAGAGACGGAGCACGCCCTGCGCGAGCTCAATCAGCGTCTCGAGCAACGCGTCAACGAGCGCACCCTGGAGCTGCAACAGCGCAATGACGAGCTGAAACACACCCTGGATGAGCTGGAACATACCCAGGGCGAGCTGATGGACAAGGAGAAGATGGCGGCGCTGGGCGGCCTGGTGGCCAGTATCACCCACGAGGTCAACACTCCCATAGGGATCAGCGTCACCGCCGCCTCCCACCTGCAGGAGAGCGTCAAACACTTCGACCAGCTCTATCACCGCGGCGAGATCACCGAAGAGGATTTCGAGCAGTATCAGAATGAAGTGGCCGAGTGCTGCCGACTGATCCTGGCCAACCTGGAGCGCGCCTCTAAGCTTATCGCCAGCTTCAAACAGGTCTCGGTGGATCAGTCCCACGAGGATGTGCGCGAGTTCGACCTGCATGCCTACCTGGAGGAGATCTTCATCTCCCTCAACCCCATGCTGTCTCGCACGCCCCATGAGTACAGCTATCAATGTCCGGAGAAGCTGATCATCCAGAGCACTCCAGGGGCCTTCTACCAGATCGTCAGCAACCTGTTTAACAACTCGGTGATCCACGCCTACCCCGACGGCAAGTCTGGTAAGCTCAACCTGGACGTCGAGCGAACCGACCAGGGGATCTGCATCACCTATCAGGACGATGGCTGCGGCATGTCCCAGGAGGTTCAGGCCCAGGTGTTCCAGCCCTTCTTCACCACCAAGCGCGGCAAGGGCGGCAGCGGTCTGGGGATGAACATCGTCTCCAACATAGTCACTCAGGTCCTAAAGGGCGAGATCAGCATAGACTCCCAGGAGGGGCGCGGCAGCACCTTCATCATACATTTGCCCGACAGCCTGATCGTTCGCTAGGCGTCATCTGGCTGCAATAATTTGTTCATCTCTTAGTCAAACTCCCCTCTTACTCTGGCGCTATGGATAGGGTGTCTCCATCACGGGCACCATCCCTTACACAGCGAGCAGACCCCATGCAAAAGATGATCTTCACCGTAGACGATGTGGTTGCCAACAACCTGCCCAAACTCAATCAGAGCCCCTGGCTGGCGACCCCCACCAAGGCGCTGTTGCGCTATTTTCTGATGGAAAAAGAGTGCCATGCCATCACCCAGGAGTTCGATTACCTGGAGGGGGTAGACTTTATCGAGCAGGTCCTGGCCAGTTTCAACTTCACCTACAGCGTGCCCAGCACAGAGGTGGAGAATATCCCCAGCGAGGGGCGAGTGGTGATCTACGCCAACCACCCTATCGGCTCACTGGACGCCCTGGCGATGATCAAGCTGATCAGCAAGGTGCGCCCCGACATCAAGGTGGTGGCCAACGAGCTGCTGATGGCCCTGGAGCCGCTGCACTCCATCCTGCTACCCGTTCGCAACATGACAGGCGGCACCCCCAAACAGCACCTGGAGAAGATCCACCAGCACCTCAAGAGCGAAGGCGCCGTGCTGATCTTCCCCTCCGGCGAGGTTTCGCGCCTGCGCCCCAACGGCGTGAGGGACCTGCACTGGCACAGCGGCTTTCTGAAGATCGCCAAGGCCTGTCAGGCGCCGCTGCTGCCCATGTTTGCCGATGCCAAGAACTCGGCCACCTTCTACGGTGCCTCGATGATCTACAAGCCTCTGGCCAGTCTGCTGCTGGTCAAGGAGATGTTCAAGCAGGCCAAGCGCACCATGCCCCTGCGCATAGGCCAGCTGATCCCCAAGGAGGTGGTGGCCAGCAGCGACTTCCCGCTCAAGACCCAGGTGAAGCTGCTGAAGAATCATCTCTACCGTATCGGCAAGAACCGCAGCCCCCTGTTTAAGACCCAAAACGCCATCGCCCATCCCGAGTCGCGCAGCGATCTGATCGAAGCCCTGTCCCAATGCGAGCTGCTGGGCCAGACCCACGACGAGAAACTCATCTATCTCTACCGCCACAAGCAAAGCAATCCCATCATGCGTGAGATAGGCAGGCTGAGGGAGATCGCCTTTCGCGCCGTAGGTGAAGGCAGCGGCAAGCGCCGCGACACAGACAAGTACGACGCCGACTACCTGCACCTGGTGCTCTGGGATCACAAGGCGCTGGAGCTCGTCGGCGCCTACCGTTTCGCCAGCGCCAAGAGTCTCTACCAAGATGAGCATAAGGGCCTCTACAGCCAGTCACTGTTTCAGTACCGCGACGAGTTCGCCCCCTACTTCGAGCAGGGGCTGGAGCTGGGGCGCAGCTTCGTGCAGCCTAAGTATTGGGGCAAGCGCAGCCTGGATTACCTCTGGTTCGGCATAGGCGCCTTCCTCGCCAAGCATCCAGAGTATCGTTACCTGTTCGGCCCCGTCTCCATCAGCGACGCCCTGCCGGAGCAGGCCAAGGCGATGTTGGTCTACTTCTACCAGACCCACTTCTGCCCGGTGCAGGAGCTAGCCCACGCCAACAGTCGCTACAGCTTCACCCCAGAGCAGCACGAACAGTTAGATAGCCTCTTCCCCGGCGAAGACTATCAGGCGGAATTTAAGCTGCTCAAACAGGCGCTGGCCAGTATGGGCGCGGCCGTGCCCGCCCTGTATAAACAGTATGGCGAGCTGTGCGACGGTTTAGGGGTGAGTTTCCTCGACTTCGGCATAGACGCCGAGTTTGGCGACTGCATCGACGGCCTGGTACTGGTGGATACCCACAAACTCAAGGCCAAGAAGCGCGCCCGCTACATCGACTGTCACCTGCCCGAACTCAACACCAGCGGCGAAGACAGCCCGTTGAAATAGAAATAGAAATAGAAATAGAAATAGAAATAGCGCTAGCAATAGCGCTAGCTCTTGCGCTAGCAGGGCTATCTTCAAGCATAAAAAAGACGCCTCAGGGCGTCTTTTTTATCGCTAGCTTTTGTGGATTGGTTCTGCGACAAGCTTTTGTGAATTTGTTTTGCGACAAAGGCTTGTCGTTAGCTCTGCGAGTTAGTTCTGTGAGTTAGTTTTACCAATAGCTTTGGCGGACTCTCAATTAACCATCAGTCCAAGCCACCAAGCTTAACTATTTAGTCCTGAATCTCTAGTCATGAAAGCGCATCAGCAGGGCGCGATAGATGCGGTAGAGACGCACTATCTGCGCCAGCTCTACCCGCTCGTTGACCTGATGTATAGTGCTATTGGGAAGCCCCAGCTCGATCACCTGGGTCTGAGAAGATGACAGAAAACGCCCGTCTGAGGTGCCCCCTGAGGTGGAGAGGCGCGGAAAGCTGGCGGTGACCTCGAAGATCGCCGCCTCCACCTGGGCGATCAGGCTCTGCTCATCATTTTCTTGGGTATGATAGGGCTGACAGCCCCGCTCCCAGCGCAGGCTAATGGCATCCTCCCCCAGGGTAAGCCCGTCGAGACAGGCCTGGATCCGCGCCATGATCCCCGCCTCGCTGTAACGATAGCTGTAGCGGATGTTGAAGCAAATTTCACAACTGCCGGGCACAATGTTGTCGGTAAACGCCCCCGAGTCCACATGGGTCACCTGCAGGCTAGTGCCGGGAAAGTCGTCGCTACCTTCATCCCAACTAAGCGCTTCTAGCGCCTGCATCACCCGCGCCGCCATATGCAGGGCATTGACCGCGTTCTTGGGATAGGCCACATGTCCCTGCTTGCCTTTGAGCGTTAGCCGGGCCGAGATGGCGCCGCGACGGCCAATCTTAATCACATCGCCCGCCTGCTTATCGGCGGTCGGTTCGGCCACCACACAGTACTTGGGCAGACGGGCCTGAGCCTTGAGGCGCTCGACCAAGGTGCGGGTTCCATGTTCCGCCTCGCCCTCTTCGTCGCTGGTGACGATAAACTGCCAGTTGGCCTTAGGCACGCCATGACAACTGATGTGATCCTCGACCGCCGCCAGCATCACAGCCAGGCCAGATTTCATATCCACCGCGCCGCGGCCAATCAGCATGCCATCCACTAAGGTGGCGGCAAACGGCGGCGTCTGCCAGCGGCTCAGATCCCCTGGCGGCACCACATCCGTATGCCCGGCCAGCGCCAGCTGCGCCGGGCGCTCATCGAAGGAGGCCAACAGGTTGCTCACCCCCTGATCCTGATAGTGACTGACGTCGAAGCCCATTGCCGCAAGCCTTTCCCCCAGCCACTGCTGGCAACCGGCATCTTCCGGGGTGATAGAGGGGCGGCGCATCAGCTCACGGCAGTAACGCACCGCCTTGTGCTGGCTGAGCTCTTCCCGGCTTAGCTCTTCCCGGCTTAACTCGTCTTGATTATGCTTGCCTTGGCTGAGCTGCAAATGACTGGGATCGACATAGAAAGGGTCGGACTGGCTGGCCTGGGATGCCAATGGCATGGATTTCATCTTTTTGCCCTGATACTAAGATAAACCCAATCATTAAAGGGCAAACCCATGACATTTATGTGAAATTTAGATGGTCATTTGTTGAACATTCATTTATCTGTTATAACTGGAAACAGGGTGAACATTCACCAAAGTCACTGAGAACCTTACAAAACTCAGTCAACCTCCCCCTAAGTCTCAGGAGTCTGCCATGGCAACACGGGTATCGGAGATCATGAGCACCAGGGTCGTCACCATAGAGATGGACGACAGGCTTACCATAGTCAAAGAGATCTTTGACAGCGCCCCCTTTCATCATCTGCTGGTGATCGAGAACGACAGCTTGCAAGGCGTGCTATCTGAGCGCGACTATCTGCGCACCCTCAGCCCCCATATCGGCAGCATAGGCGAGACGGAGCGCGACAGCGATACCCTGCAGCGCCGCGCCCATCAGGTGATGAGCCGGGATCCCATCACCATAGCCCCCGAGGCCGACATCAAGACCGCCGGGCAACTCATGCTGGCCCACGACATCGGCTGCCTGCCTGTGATGGCATTTAGCAAGATAGTGGGCATCATCACCTGGAAAGATCTGCTGCGCGCCTTCTGCCATGATGATCTGGTTCCCCAACAGGAATAGTGCTCGCCAGTTTTGTAAAATGCCTTGCTTATCAGCCTCGAACGACAACCTTAAACGACAAACCCAGGTCAAATGACCTGGGTTTGTGTTATTTGAGCTGCGGCTCAAAGCTGCTGACTCGGTACTTTCTAGATAGCCCAGCCGCCCATGTAGAAGACCACCAGACCGATAGTGATGGCTAACACACCAGGTTTCAGCGCGCGCCACTCACCGCTGGCCAGACGGCCAACCACTAGGGTCACGAAGCCCAGCATGATACCGGTAACGATATTACAGCTGAGGATGATGAACACGGCGCAAGTCAGTCCCGCCATGGCATCGACCTTGTCGTCGAAGTTCAGCTTAGTCACGTTGCTCAGCATCAAGAGGCCCACATACATGAGCGCCGGCGCCGTAGCATAGGCCGGCACCAGGTAGCTCAGCGGCGCAAGGAATACCATCAGCAGGAAGAGCACGCCGACGATTGTTGCCGTCAGGCCCGTCTTACCACCGGCCGCGGTTCCCGCCGCCGACTCAATATACACGGCCGCCGGCGCGCCGCCCACGGCGCCTGCGAAGATGCTGCTCATGGAATCTGAGGTCAGCGCCTTACCGCCACCGACAATGTTGTCTTTCTCATCCAGCAGTTCCGCCTGACCGGCCACCGCGCGAATGGTGCCCGTAGCATCGAAGATCGCCGTCATCACCAGCGCCAGCACAATAGGCAGCACCACAGGGTTGAGGGCGCCCATGATATCCAGCTGACCGATAAGCGACTTATCTGACATCAAATCAGGCAGGGCGAATAAACCCTGGTAGGTCACGCTTGGGTCAAACGCCAGGCCAAATACAGAAAGCGCGATGATCACCAGCAGAATGCCACCGGGTACGCCGCGGCGCTCTAGGCCTATGGTGGCCGCTAGGCCAATCACTGTTGCGATAACTGGCAGGCTGTGGATATCGCCAAGCTTCACCGGCAGGCCAGCGTCGTTGGCGACGATCAGATGCACGCTATTGGTGGCGATCAGCAGCAGGAATAAGCCGATGCCTATGCCGGTACCGTGGGCGATCCCCTTAGGCAAGTTGGTCAGTACCCACTGACGCACGCCGGTGACACTCACCAGGGTGAAGACCACGCCCATGAGGAAGATGGCGCCCAGGGTCACGGGAATCGAGATCCCCTGGCCCAGCACCATGCTAAAGGCGGTAAAGGCGGTCAGTGAGATGGCGCAGCCAATCGCCATAGGCAGATTAGCCCACAGCCCCATCAGCAGGGAGCCGAAGGAGGCAATCAAACAGGTGGCCACGAAGACGGCGCCGGGATCGAAACCGGCGGCGCCCAGCATGTTTGGAACCACGATCACCGAATAGACCATGGCGAGGAAGGTGGTTAAGCCGGCAATCACCTCTTGGCGCAGCGTGCTGCCGCGGGCGGTAATGGCAAAATAACGGTCAAGCAGGGAGCTTGCAGGTACAGCGGGTGCAGCGAGAGTCTGTTCAGACTTCATAGTAGTTACCTTTTTTGATCTCTTAATTTGGAAGGCTGTGGCAAGTTAGAGCCCCACGACAGATGTCTGTGGGTGAGAGATCCACTGGGTACTTATTGGTGTACCTTACGTGACCTGCAGATCGGTAACCGAGGAGATACCGACCTTTTAAGGTAAGCAAACACTTACCCATAACACAGCCTTTGTTGGCGGCGCATTCTACAGCAAAGACTGTGACATAAACTAGAGCAAGCTAACAATTCGCCAAACTTTTGTTCAACTTTCGTGCGAAGGCCTTTTTAGCCTGAGATACCGCGACAACCATGGGATATACGCGCAAGAGAACACTCAGTTAACTCATTTAATATCAGATAGTTAAAAACGAACTCTTCACCATCAAACCGCCAGGCTCAGTTTTATTCATATTTTTTCATAACTTGTCACCCTTGGTTCATGCCAGGCAGCACCCCCATTCACATCCCTCCTCTACCATGCATGCATAGACAAAGATCAACTAAGAGAGTCTGTCATGCCATCACACCCAATAAGCGAAACACGAGATCAGGATAAATCCAAAGAGCTCAGAGCCCTCGGCTTCATCATAGTGCTGCTCTTCCCGATGCTGACCGTCACAGGCATCAGCGCCTATGGCTTCATCATCTGGATGATCCAGGCCTTCGGCGGCGTCGTCGCCCATTAACACATTACCAACTTGAGAAAGGATGTTGCTATGAAGTGGTTTATCACCCTTTGGCGTACCCTCAACAAACCCGCCAAAACCCTCACCCTTGGCGCCATTAGCCTGTCAGCCTTCCTGATGGGCATCATCTTTTGGGGTGGCTTCAACACCGCCCTGGAGGCGACCAACACAGAAGCCTTCTGCATCAGCTGCCACAGCATGGAGAGTAAACCCTACCAGGAGCTGCAAAGCACAGTGCATTGGTCGAATCACTCAGGCGTGCGCGCCACCTGCCCCGACTGTCACGTGCCCCACAACTGGAGCCGTAAAATCGGCCGCAAGATAGAGGCCTCCCACGACATGTGGGGCTGGCTGCTGCAAACCGTCAACACCGAAGAGAAATTCGAGGCCAAGCGTCTGGAGATGGCGAGCCGTGAATGGAAACGTTTCGATCGCGACAACTCACTCGCCTGTAAGAACTGCCACAACTATGACTCGATGAAGTGGGACGAGATGTCCAAGCTGGCCCAGAAGCAGATGAAACGCGCCGCCGAGTTGGATCAGAGCTGTATCGACTGCCACAAGGGGATCGCCCACAAGCTGCCTGACATGGGTACCTCACGCGCCCCTGAGCTTATCGCCCAGGTAGGTTCTGGCGAGAGCAGTCTGTTAGTCGGCGAAAGCTACTTCAGCGCCCTGACCAAGCCACTGTTCTTCAACGAGAAGACAGACGTCGAGGCGGGCACACTCAACATCGCCACTAAGGTGAAGGTGCTTGAGGTCAAGGGTCAACGCGCCAAGGTAGGTATCGATGGCTGGCGCAAGAAGATAGGCGCAGGCCGGGTGATCTACTTCGATTTCGGCATGAACATCCTCTCGGCACAACTGTCGAAAGACGCCGCCCTAGAGCCTGGCGTGATGCAAGTGTTCGAAGAGCAGCAAGACCCGCTCACCGGCCTGATCTGGCAGCGCGTCGAGGCGCAGATCTGGGTGGATGGCGACTATCTGGTCAAAGACCTGCAACCACTCTGGGATTACGCCCGCGACACTTACTCCAGCAGCTGTAGTGTCTGTCACACCCAGCCCGATGAGGCCCATTTCGACGCCAACACCTGGCCTGGCATGTTTCAGGGAATGATCGCCTTCGTCAACATGGACCAAGACACCCAGGCACTGGTGCAGAAATACCTGCAAGAACATTCATCGACTTTTGCCACCTCAGCGCACTAACAGGATAGCATCATGAACAGAAGAGATTTTCTCAAAGGCCTCGCCGCCAGCTCCTATGTCACCCTAAGCGGCTCATCGCTGTTGGCGCCGCTCAACGCCCTGGCCAGCACAGGTACGGATGAAGTGTGGAAAACCACGGGCTCCCACTTCGGCGCATTTAAGATGACTCGCAAGAACGGCGTCATCGACAAGGTGATCCCCTTCGACCTGGATAAATACCCCACCGATATGATCAATGGGGTCAAGGGGCTGGTCTATAACCCGTCCCGCGTGCGCTACCCTATGGTACGCCTCGACTTCCTGCTCAAGGGGCACAAGAGCAACACCTTAGAGCGCGGCGACTACCGTTTCGTGCGCGTCACCTGGGACAAGGCCCTGTCGCTGTTTAAGGACTCACTCGATGAGATCCAGACCAAGTATGGCCCGTCAGGGCTGCATGCGGGCCAAACCGGCTGGCGCGCCACGGGTCAGCTGCACTCCTCCACCAGCCATATGCAGCGCGCAGTAGGAATGCACGGTAACTTCGTCAAGAAGGTGGGCGACTACTCCACCGGCGCCGGACAGACGATTCTGCCTTACGTGCTCGGCTCCACCGAGGTCTACGCCCAGGGCACCTCCTGGCCGCTGATCCTCGAGCACAGCGACACCATAGTGCTCTGGTCGAACGACCCCTATAAGAACCTGCAGGTGGGCTGGAACGCCGAGACTCACGAGTCTTACGCCTATCTGGCGCAGCTGAAAGAAAAAGTGGCTCAGGGTAAGATCCGGGTGATCAGCATAGATCCCGTGGTCACCAAGACCCAGAAATACCTGGGCTGCGAGCAGCTCTACATCAACCCTCAGACAGACGTGGCCCTGATGCTGGGTATCGCCCACGAGATGGTGAGCCAAAATCTGCACGACAAGGCCTTCATCGACGGCTACAGCCTGGGCTTCGACCAGTTCCTCCCCTACCTGCTTGGGGAGAAAGACGGCGTGGCCAAGACCCCAGAGTGGGCTAGCCAGATCACAGGCGTGAGTGTCGAGATCATTAAAGATCTGGCCAAGGTGCTCACCAAGGGACGCACCCAGATCATGATGGGCTGGTGCATCCAGCGTCAGCAGCATGGCGAGCAGCCCTACTGGATGGCGGCAGTACTGGCCACCATGATAGGCCAAATCGGCCTGCCGGGCGGCGGTATCAGCTATGGCCACCACTACTCCAGCATAGGCGTACCTTCGTCGGGTGCGGCGGCGCCGGGCGCCTTCCCACGCAACCTAGATGAGGGCCAAAAGGCACTATTTGACAGCACCGACTTCAAGGGGGCCAGCAGCACCATACCAGTCGCGCGCTGGATAGATGCCATACTAGAACCGGGCAAGACCATAGATGCCAACGGCAGCAAGGTCACCTACCCGGACATCAAGATGATGGTGTTCTCGGGCAACAACCCCTGGAGCCATCACCAGGACAGAAACAAGATGAAGCGCGCCTTCCACAAGCTGGAATGTGTGGTCACCATAGACGTGAACTGGACGGCTACTTGTCGCTTCTCAGACATAGTGCTGCCGGCCTGTACCACCTTCGAGCGCAACGACATCGATGTCTATGGCAGCTATGCCAACCGCGGCGTGTTGGCGATGCAGAAGATGGTCGAGCCCCTATACGAGAGCCTGTCGGACTTTGAGATCTTCACCCGCTTTGCGGCGCTCATGGGTAAAGAGAAGCAATACACTCGCGGCCTGACCGAGATGGACTGGCTGAGAAAGCTCTACGACGAGTGTAAGGCCGCCAACGCAGGTAAGTTCGAGATGCCAGAGTTCGACACCTTCTGGCAGCAGGGCTATGTGCACTTCGGTGAAGGAGAGAATTGGACACGCCACAGCGATTTTAGGGATGACCCTGAGATCAACCCGCTGGGCACGCCATCAGGCCTTATCGAGATCTTTAGCCGTAAGATCGCCCAGTTTAACTACGACGATTGCCCCGGCCACCCGACTTGGATGGAGAAGAGCGAGCGCAGCCACGGCGGCCCAGGCTCAGACAAGTACCCCATCTGGATGCAGTCTTGTCACCCGGATCAGCGTCTGCACTCGCAGATGTGTGAATCCCAGGAGTACCGCGAGACCTATACCGTCCAGGGACGCGAGCCTGTCTACCTCAATCCGCTGGACGCCAAGGCCCGCGGCATCAAGGATGGCGACCTGGTACGTGTGTTCAACGACAGGGGTCAGCTACTGGCGGGCGCCCGGGTATCGAACCGCTTCCCTCAGGGCGTGATCCGTATCCACGAGGGTGCCTGGTATGGCCCTGTGGGCAAGGATGGCAGCAAGCAAGGCGGTAACGAAATAGGCGCCCTGTGCAGCTACGGCGACCCCAACACCCTGACCCAGGATATCGGCAGCTCTAAGCTGGCACAGGCCTGCGCCGCCTATACCTGTCTGGTGGAGTTCGAGAAGTTCAGCGGTAAGGTCCCAGAAGTCAGCGCCTTCAGCGGCCCCATAGAGATCAGCCGCTAAAATAAGCTAGCGGTCAAAGGAGATTTAAGATGAACAAGCCATCGATTTATCAAACACCAGCCAACCAGGCGCGAGCCAGGGTCTACCGTCTGCTGTCGGATCTGTTTGCCAAAGAGATAGATCATCAGCGCCGACAGAGCCTGCAAAGTGCCGAGGCGCAGGCCTTCTTTGACCTGCTGGCAGAGGAATCTAGGCTGGCGCCTGAGGTGAACACCATCCAGGCGGTGTTGGCTGGTCTGGGCGACGAGCCCTCCCTGCTCAATCTAGCCGCGGATTATTGCGGCCTGTTTCTGGTGGGTGGCAAGCAGAGCGCCAATCCCTATGCAGGCCTCTATCTGACGCCTGAAGGCGATGAGGAGCAACCGCTGCTATTCGGCCCTCAGCATCAGGAGATGCTTGCCCAGCTCAAGCAGAGCAAGCTGGGAGTGCAGAGCGATTTTCCCGAGCCGGCCGATCATATCTCGGTGATCTTGGCCTATGTCGCCCAGCAGGCCACCAGCCTGGACGACAAAGCGCAACAGCGTTTTATCGCTAAATATCTGGATGCCTGGCTAGCCGAGTTCGCCAAGCGTGTGAGTGACAGAGACCCAGGCCGCTTCTATCAGGCCCTCGCCAGGCTCACCCAAACCTGGGTACGCCTAGATTGTGAAGCACTTAGACAGTGAGGCGCTTGGCGCCTGACACCAAAGCTACTAGCGTCTGCCACCTTGACCGCGCCGCTTGGCGCGGCGTTTCTGCGCCGCCTTGCCATTGCGACGGGGATTGGGGTCAGCCTTGGTGAGATCCGGCTCGAAACCGGGCAACCATTGCTGAGGCAGACGCTTATCCAGCAGCGCCTCTATCTCCTCCAGCAGCAAGGCATCCTCTTCGCAGTAGAGGGTCACGGCGACACCCTGCTTACCCGCACGGCCGGTGCGGCCGATGCGATGCACATAATCCTGGGCCACATAGGGCAGCTCATAGTTGACCACATAGTCCAGAGACTCGATATCTATCCCCCGCGCCGCCACATCTGTGGCCACCAGCACCTTGATCTCTCCACGGCGGAAATCGGCCAGCACCTGCTCGCGTGCGCCCTGGCCCAGATCTCCATGAAACGCCTTGGCCTGGATGCCTTGCTCACATAGGCGGGCGGCCAGCTTGTCGGCGGCCACCTTCTTACGGCTAAACACCAATACCCGCTGCCAATCCCCCTTGTTGATCAGATGAGACAGGAGGGCAAACTTGCGCTCGCTGTCCACCGCATAGACCTTCTGCTCGACATCCTGGCTGGCGCTGTTCTGCGGGCTGACGGCGATGCGTTTGGGCTGCTTTAACCAGCTATTGCTCAGTGCAAGCACCTTGTCATCCAGGGTTGCTGAAAACAGCAGGGTCTGGCGCTCGCTCGGCAACAGGGCCATCAGCTCGGCTATCTCGTCGGCAAAGCCCATATCCAACATGCGATCGGCCTCATCGAACACCAGGTGCGCCACCCTATCTAGCTTGGCGGCGCCGCGTCTGTGCAGGTCCAGCAGACGACCTGGGGTGGCGACGATCAGGTCGACGCCTGCAGCAAGCTGCTGGCACTGGGCCTCAATGCTGACGCCGCCATACACCAGCCCCGCCGACAGCGAGGTAAAACGGGCGAGATCTGAGATCCCCTGGTGAACCTGCAGCGCCAGTTCGCGGGTGGGCACCAGCACCAGGGCTCTGGGCTGCTTATCCAAGCCCTCGACCCGTTCGAGGCCCATCAGCTTAGCCAGGATAGGCAGGGCGAAGGCGGCCGTCTTGCCCGTGCCCGTCTGGGCCGAGGCCATGAGATCCACGCCGCTCAGCACCAGGGGGATCGCCTCGGCCTGGATCTGAGTCGCCTCGCTAAATGCCAAGGCTTCCAGCGCCTGTTGCAGCGGCTGAGGCAGAGACAATTGAGAAAATAACATAGGTGAAGATCCCGCTTTAGTTGCTGTTGTGAGTAGATGGTTAACAATGGGGCGCAAGTGTAGCAGATTTCGCCCATGGCTCTAGCAGATTCAGGCGCCTAATACGCCGCTTTGTTAGCTCCGCTATTGCATTGATGCCAGCTGCACTATTGCGTTGATGCTAGCTGCTCTATTGCGTTAATGCTAGCTGTGCCTCGAAGCCGGCGACCGAGTCACGCCACAGCTGCCTGAGCCCGCTAATATCAGTCGCCTGCAGCTCGCTTTTTTCCAGCTGTTGGCAACGCCTTGTCAGCCTGATCATGCCCATGTTGGCGCTGCTGCCCTTGAGGCCGTGGAGCAGCTTACGACACACCTCATTCTCATCCTCAGCGGCCTGCTCGGCTTTCTGTTCGGCTGCCTGCTCAGCTTTCTGTTCAGGCGTGGATTCGACAAGCTGCTCCAACTTGGTCAGCTGCGCCTCGCTGGAGGACAGATAGAGGCTCAGCATCTGCGCCATGGCCGCCTCGCCGAGACAGTCGAGATCCCCCTGAAACTGGGCGCTATCCAGCAGAGGAGCAGCCAGCAAAGGGTCATTCAGCAGAGGAGCATCCAACAGAGGATTATCCTCCGCTAAAGCCTTCGCCGACGTTTCATCAGATTCGACT
Source organism: Shewanella alkalitolerans (assembly GCF_019457575.1). NCBI lineage: Bacteria > Pseudomonadati > Pseudomonadota > Gammaproteobacteria > Alteromonadales > Shewanellaceae > Shewanella > Shewanella alkalitolerans. Next base: position 3,292,269 of record NZ_CP080422.1, read on the forward strand.
CGTTCTACAGCTTCGGCCTCTTCTGTTTCTTCAGCCTCTTCGACAACTGGAGTCGATGCTTTGGACGCCCGCCCTAGCCAGCGCATCAGGGCCTGCATGTTGAGCGGCTTGGCCAAGATCTCATCGAATCCTACCTCACGATAAACTTCGAGATCCTGTGGTTGTAGCTGGGCGGTGAAGGCGGCAAACACCAGATCGCTCGCAGCGCGCTCCCTAAGCTGACTCAGGAGATCTATGCCAGAGCCATCGCTGAGCTGAATATCCAACATCACGGCATCGAACCCTGGCGATTGACGCTCAAAGACGGCTAAAGCCTCAGCGCAGCTCGGCGCCAAAACCGCCTCGTGGCCAAGGTGCGCCAGGAAGCCCTGGGCCACCATGGCATTGACCTGATTATCCTCCACCACCAGCACTCTTTTTGGCGCGACCTGAGGGATGATATCGGTAGCGCTTAACACGGGCGCCTCACAAGCCTCCAAGGGCAGGCTAAAGCCAAAGGTGCTGCCCTTGTTCACCTCTGTCTCGACCCAGAGCCCCTCATCGCCGGCCCCCATCAGGGTGACCAGCTCCTTGCTGATCGCTAGTCCTAGGCCAGTGCCACGGCTGCGTCCCTGATTGGGCTGGGCACTGTAGGCGATAAACAATCTCGCCTTGGCATCTTCGGGAATCCCGAGACCCGTATCGCTCACGGTAAACTTAAGCCGCGCCCCTGCTTGGCTCACCCGCAGGCGGATCTCCCCCGCCGGGGTAAATTTGATGGCATTGCCCAGCAGATTAAACAGCACCTGGCGCAGCTTGGGCCCATCTATGTTGATCCACTCGGGGAGGCGGTCTCGCTCCAGACGCAGCGACAGGCCGGCGTTGCCCGCCCCGGCGAGCATAATGGAGACCACCTCGTCGAGCAGTTCGTTGATAGCCACAGGGCGCGGCTCATTGCTCAGCTTGCCCTGCTCCAGGCGGGAGAAGTCTAAGATGTCGTTCAGCACAGTCTGCAGCAGGGCGCCGCTGTACTGAGACAGGGCCAGCATCTGCTTCTGGGCCGTGGGCAGCTCAGACTCCCCCAGCAGAGTCAGGGTGCCGAGCAGGCCGTTGAGGGGGGTGCGGATCTCATGGCTCATGGTCGCCAGGAAGAGGGACTTGGCCTTGTCGGCCGCCTCGGCCATCTGTCTCGCCTGGGCATGGCCCTGCACCTCGGCATCTAGGCGGCGATTGGCCTGGGCCAGCTCCTGGGTACGCTCCTGCACCGTCGTCTCAAGCGATGCCTTGTGGGCCGATAGCTCATCGGCCGTCTCCTGCAGCTCAGTTTGCAGACGCTGATTGTGATCTGTCTTCTGCTTGAAGGCATCGATGGCCGAGGCCATTGCAGTCAGCTCATCGTCCCCATGGGGGTCCAGCGCCACCTGAGTATCCCCTCGGCTCAGCCGTGACAGGGCGTCGGTCGCCTCGTGCAGTCTAAGTGCGATCCCCTTGTAGATCACCCGATATACCACAATCAGGATCAACACCAGCATCAATAACCCCGTGCCCCAGAGTCCCGCCTTGGCCCAGAAGAGCTGACGTAGAAAATCTCCCCTGGCCTGCTCCGCCTGGGTTTGCTGGGCCGTCATGGCCGCATCGACCTGGGTGTTGAGCTGAGTCAGCTTGTCACTCAGTGTCTGAAGCTGCGCCATCTGGGAAGCGAGCACCCTGGCATAGCGGCGCTGCAGCGTGAGTTTATCGCCGACGCCGCGCAGTATCGTCAGCTCATGGGCCAGCTCGGTGGCTCGCACAGGGTCTCGCACCACGCCCTTGAGCAGCTCGATCGGCATAAGATTAGGTTGATTGATGCCAAGGATAACTTCACTCGTGGCACTGGCTGGTTCATTGCCGGGCATGCCGCCCAGAGCCTCACTTGGCTGCAATCGATACTCGCCGCCGCCCTGCTCGGTCAGCACCCGCGACATGCTCACCAGTACCTTACTGAGCCCCAGATGTTGCTCAGGCGATTGCAGCAGCTGACCCACCAGCGCCAGGTGATGAATGAGGGCCAGGGCGCGATTGAGACGCGCCTGAATATCGAGATCCTTCTCTATGATGGTATCGAGCAGATAGCCGCTCTGTGCTGTGCCGGCGACCTCGGAATAGGCCAGGCTCAGCTTGGCCAGCACGGCGGAATCGACGACCGCCAGTTCGGCCTCCAGCAACTCGATAGCCCGTCCGGAGGCGTCTACCAACGCCTCGCCATCGCCTTTGAGCTGCTTGGCGAGGGCCAGACGCTCGCCCACCTGATGGCCTAGCTGAGTCAGGTCGTGGATGATCTCGGCCGCCCTGGGGCCTAGTTGGCTGTCGCCCTGAAGGTTAAGCGATTTAAGGCGGGCGATGGCTCCGAGCAGGTTGCTGCTCTCGATGGATAGCTTGCGCCCGAGAAGGGCGCGCTCCGCCTCCTCCTGGGCCCGCTCTAAGGCCTGGGCGTTTTCCTGCATGGCGCTGACCGACTGCATCAACTGGCGCGCGGCTTCCGAGGCGGGCAGCGCCTCCTCATAGAGGTATTTGTCGGCGGCCTTCACCCAGTAGAGGGATATGCTGCCCAGGCTCACCAGCATGAGCAAGAGCAGCGCCAGCAGGCTAAAGGCCAGCATGAGACGGCCGACTAAACTTTTCCCCGAGAGTGATAAAGCGCCCACATGGCTCCCGTTTAACTGTTACAATGAATCAATGACATGCGTCTGGTTACATTATACTGAGTGCCCTGTGGTGAAGCATAATAAATCTCCCTTTTTCCGCGCCTTTTCCCTCTGGGCTGGCCTCCATGGGCTGGCAATCGCCGCCAGTTTTTCGATATCGGTGACGGCCAATGCAGTTGAGACCTGGTCACTGGAGCAGCGCACCCCCTATAACGCCAAGCTCCAGCAGGTGGAGTCGCTCACCTATCGCCCCCTGAGTGTGGCGAAACGGCCCTGGCGACTCTGCGCCCTGGTGCCCCACCTCAAAGACGCCTACTGGATTGGCATAGACTATGGCCTGGTGACCCGGGCGCAAACGTTGGGAGTCGCCCTAGAGCTGTTTGAGGCCGGCAGCTACTATGGCAAGGCGAAACAGCTCGAGCAGCTGGAACACTGCATGAAATCCGATTTCGACGCCATCTTGCTGGGCACTGTGGACCCTGAGCTACTGAAGCACTATCAGGGGCAGATAAGCAAGCCCATGCTGGCCCTAGTCAACCGCCTCGACAGCCCCCTGGTGAGCACCCGCATAGGCGTCAATTGGTATCAGATGGGCTGGCATGCCGGCGATTTTATTCATCGCACTACGGCAACACAGTCGCCCAAGGCAGAGACCGGCCAGACTAAAACTGAGCTAGCTAAGACCGGCCAGGCTGTGCAGCTGGCCCTGCTGCTCGGCCCCGAGAAACTCGGCGGCAGCACCTGGGTCGAGCAAGGGATCATGGAGGCGCTTAAGGGCAGCAGTGTGACCATCTCTTCCAACCGCCACGCCGATAACAATCGCGATCTCTATCGGGATCAGCTACACCATCTGCTCAAGGATCACAGGCCAGACTATATACTCGGCAGCGCCGTGGCCATCGAGGCCGCCATCGGCGCCCTGGCGCAGCAGGACACAGCGCAAGGCATTGCCTTGGTAAGCAGCTATCTCTCACCCGCCACCCTGCGAGGCCTTTACCGCCATAGGGTCGCCTTTAGTAGCGACGATCAGGTGGTGCTGCAGGGTAAGTTAGCGATAGATGTGGTGGTGCGGGAACTCGAGGGCGCAGCCCCCTTTGGCGATATCGGCCCCAGGATAAAGGGGCTCACTCCAGACAATATTCAAATGAAGCAGCTGACCGACAGCCTGGCGCCGGCGGACTTTTACCCCATCTACCGGGTCGAGGCGCCTAAGGCGACTCCTCAACCCTAGCCTTCTACCCTAATCTTCTACTTTTGCGGAGAACAGATAGCCCTCGCCGTGGACGGTAACGAAGAGCTCCGCATGTAGCTTGTTGCGCAGACGGCGGATGATCACATCTATGGTTCTGTCGTTGACATCCTGATTACGGTGGCTGGTCAGCTGCATCAGGCGTTCACGGCTCAGCACCTGCTGTGGGTGCAGCACGAAGGCGCTAAGCAGCTCAAACTCAGCCTTGGTGAGCTTGATCACCGCCTCACCCTGGGAGAGCCTGCGGCTGTTGAGGGCCAGACTGTAATCTTCAAACTCGATAAGATCGTCACAGCGCTCCAGCTCGGCAATCGCCTGCTGCTGCGCCTTCTTCACTAAAGAGATACGCCAGAGCAGGTTCTTCACCCGCACCAGGAGTTCACGCAGCTCGAAGGGCTTGGTCACATAATCGTCGGCGCCCATCTCCAGGCCGATGATCTTATCGATCGCCTCGTCACGCCCGGTCACGAGTATGATGCCCACCTCGGAGCGGCTGCGCAGTTCGCGGGTCAGGCTGAGGCCATCGACGCCGGGCAGGTTGATGTCCAACATCACGAGATCGATATGCTGCTGGCTGAACTGCTGCCACATCTCTTCACCGTCGGCGGCTTCGAGCACCCGATACCCCTCTTTCTCGAAATAGCCCTTCAGGCGAGCACGGATCACCGCCTCATCATCGACCACAAGCACACAAGGTTGTAATGAAGTTAGGGCCATGACCCCGCTCCCAGACGCGTTAAATAAAGGTTAAGGCTATTATTCACAATTTTTCATAATTGCATATCAGCCTTATCTCAATTATGAGATCTGACGCGGTTTTTAGCCGCTATGGCGCCCCTGTTATTAAGGCCTATGCTACCTATCAGATCTCACGCTCAATGCAAATAGATTTTGGCACAAGTCACTAAAGCTAAATATAAATCAAGATTTTTACACTCGGGTCATGTTAGCTTATGCTTACCTTATTAACATTACGCTCACACTTGAGGCTAGGACAGGTTATGAATGAACGGCGGCAATTTTCGCGCATCTTCTTCGATGTCGATGCGACGCTCACCCAAGAGGATAAGGTGTGGTCGACCAAGCTGCACGATCTTAGCCTGAATGGTGCCCTGGTCGAGCTGCCCCAAGAGTTCGCACCAAACCCGGCCCCAATACTCCTGAGTTTCACCTTGGAAGGCTCGGATGTCGAGGTCACCATGGAGACCCAGTTGATCCACCGTCAAGACGGCCAACTCGGCCTCGAATGCCTGCATATCGATATCGACAGCATCAGCCACTTAAGGCGCATGCTCGAGCTCAACACAGGCGATGCCTCTCTGCTCGACCGTGAACTCAAGATGTTTATCGAGGTACATGATCAGGGCTGATGCGCTCTCCTGACAGCCATGAGCTTAGCTTGAGCGCACTTAGCCAATCGCACTTAACTTGACCGCACCAGGCTTCAATGAAAGCAACACAAAGGGGACCTAAGGTCCCCTTTTCGATCTGGCGCAACTTGCCTTCGCTCTAGCCACTGGGCTGACTGCTAACCCTGGCACTACCTGATGCTAGTACCATAAATTAACTCCTATACTCTCCTGTCAATAGACCGCAAGCTCACCTCCCCCACCACCATCTAACCACTCGCTTAGCCACCCGCTAAAGCACTTCCTTAACTCTCTTTATAACTCTCTTAGCAACTCGCTTAACCTCTCATTTAAAAACGCGCGTTAAGGCTTACCAAAGCACAGCTAAAAGCCTCCCTAAAAGCTCGGCGCGAACCAAACCAACATATTCGAATATCGAATGGGTATTAGTTATTAACTATCAGGTTTTGAGCCTATTCTAGACCCATAGGCAAGACCTAGCCGAGAAACCAACCCATTTTAGGTTCAACCAAACGAGGCACTCATCATGAAAAAATCAATCGTCGCAGCCAGCATCGTCGCGCTTATGACAATCGGTGCAGTACAAACCGCTTCAGCTTGCTCTAGCGTTTCGGCCACCACAGACTATGGCACGCTAGTCGCCCGCTCACTAGACTGGGATGTTCACGTAGAAGCTCGCGCCAAGATCATTCCTGCTGGCGTAGAAATCAGCTCCAAGGCGCCTAGCTACAAGACTCAGGCCACTTGGACCACCAAGTACAAGACAATGTCACTGTCTGACAACCCTATCTTCCATGGCACCGCCTACGATGCCATCAACGATCAAGGCCTGTCGGTACATGGTCAGTATCAGGAAGCCAGCAAGCCGTTCCTGACAATGCACAAAGACAATGATAATGGTGCCCCAGCGGTCAACAACGGCCTGCTCGCCACCTACATCACCTCAAACTACAAAACCGTTGCCGAAGCTATCGACGGCCTGGACAAAGGCGAATGGCAGCCAGCCTTCTCTGATCCCCTGATGGACATGGATCACTTAGTACCTGCGCATTTTAACCTGCGTGATAATGAGGGTAACGTGGCCCTCATCCAGCTCAACGCAGGTGGTAAGCTGAAGGTATGGCGTGGTAGCACCAACGATGAACTGCGCTTCGTCACCAACGAGCCCCTGTTCCAGGATCACCTGGAGTTCTCTAAGACAATCGACCGCAGTGCGCTGGGCACTAAACTCCCTGCAGATTACTCGCCACTGTCACGTTATGTGCGCGGCCTGCACCATGCAGAGAGCCAGGACTTTAAGAACATGACCTATCAGCAGACTATGGCGGCGCAGCTACTGGCCTTCCACAGCGCGGTAGCCATCCCACAATCTGTCCAGGCACCTTTCGTCGATGGTCCTAAGATTGCGGAAGAAGGCGGCGTGTTCCCAACCTTCTTCACCGTACAGTACAACCTGAAGAACGGCGACACCGTCTACTCAGACCTGTATGAAGGCCATCAGATCAAGTTCAACTTCGCAGAGGTTAGCGTTGGCAAAGAGCCGGTCTGTGCAAACCTCTCAGTCGATGCTCACGAAGGTCGCGCCGCACCAACCTTTGGCAAGTGTAGCTAACAGACCCTAAGCGCAAAAAAGCCTCCGATATCGGAGGCTTTTTTATCTGAGCTGACCCGTTATTTAATCTGGGCCGTCAGCTTAATCCCTTACCTGAAAGGCGTCATGGTAACTCACCTCGCCCTGAGACCATTCGCCGCACAGTTTACACGCGAGAAAATAAGCCTCGGGCACACCGGGCAGAATAAGTCCTGTCTTGGGGGCAAAACCAAAACGCTGATAAAACTCAGGCTCGCCCAGTAAGACGCAGCCATGGGCACTTGCGTTATCAAGCGCCTCTAGCGCGGCGCCCATCAAGGCGCTGCCGATCCCCTCTCCCTGACGCTCTGGTGCTACCGAGATGGGGCCGAGTCCATACCAGTCTTGGCTCCCATCGGAGATGGTTACCCTAGACAGGGCGACATGCCCCACTATCTTTCCCTGCACCTCGGCCACTAACGATATCGCCAGCGCGCCTGCATCTCTCAGGGCGTTAACGATAAGATGCTCGGTATGGTCTGTGTGGGGCGCCTCGAGAAAGGCAGCCTTGGTGATCTCTTCTATAGCGGCGATATCGCCGGGTGCTTCGCTACGTATATGCATGGGTTTCCTCTCGCTGTCCGTTAACCTTAACAGATCAGCTCCAGTAGCTCGTGTATCGTCTTGATGGGGTTGATCTTGGCGCCCAGACCTTCCATCGATTTATGATAGTTGCGAAACGGAATGAAGATCTCGGTAAAGCCATGCTGCACCGCCTCCTTCACCCTGGGCACGCCGCTGTCGATGGGGCGCACATCGCCATTGAGACTCAGCTCACCCATAATGCAGGTGGTGCGCGGCACCACGAACTCGTTGAGGCTGCTCAGTAGCGCGGTCACCAGCGCCAGATCGATACAGGTCTCAGACTCGTCTATCTTGAGCCCGCCCACAAGATTGAAATAGGTGTCGTGATAGATCTTGGTGCGGGTATGTTTACGTAAAATCCCGGTCAGCATCTTGATACGGTTCATGTTCAGGCCAACACAGACTCGCTGGGGAAACTCCCCCTCAGCCTCTGTGGTCAGGCACTGGATCTCCAGCAACAGGTTGCGATTGCCCTTGCGGATACAGGTGATGGCCGCCCCGGGAGACTCGGTAGTCGAGCCCGAGAGGAAGATCTCGCTGGGGTTATCGACGCTTATCATGCCCCGCTCGGTCATCCTGAAGATGCCTACGGTATCCACGTCGCCGAAACGGTTCTTGTTGGCCCTCAGGGTGCGCACCTGGCCGTCGTTACACTCGAGATGCGTCAGGCAGTCGACGATATGGATCAGGGTCTGCGGGCCTGCCGTCTCGTTGTTCTTGTTCACGTGGGCGACCAAGAACATGGTGACATTGTTCTGCTTACAGTATTGGGTCAGCGCCTGCGCACTGCCCTTGACCTGGGATGGCGAACCGGGACTGCCGTTGGCTAGGTCCGTCACCACGGCCTGAATCGAGTCGATCACCGCAAACTTGACCTGCTTGGCCTCCAGCTCGGCGATGATCGCCTCCACATTGGTCTCGGCCATCAGGTAGAGGTTTTCCTCGTTGCAGTCCAGCCTGAGGCGATTGACCCGGTTCTTAAACTGCGACAGCGACTCCTCGGCGGTACAGTAGAGCGAGGGCATCAGCTGGGACATGCGCGACACCAGATCCGACAAAATGGTCGTCTTACCGGCGCCGGGATCCCCCGAGATGATGTTGACCGAGCCCGTGGTGAGCCCGCCGCACAGCACCCGGTCCAGCTCACCAATGCCGGTAAGCAGCTTCTTGGCCTCGAACTCCTCCACCTCGCTAAGCTTCTTCGAGCCACCACCGACGGCCCCCGCATAACCGGCCACCGAGCCGGCGCTTGACTTAGTCGGTGCCAGCCTCACCTCAGAGATGGTGTTCCACTCGCCGCAGGCATTACACTGCCCCTGCCAGCGAGGAAAGTCCTGACCACATTCGCTGCACACATATGCTGTTTTATTCTTCGCCATAGCTTAACTGTTTGTCATCTCATCAATGTCTGGACTCTCCTGCACCTGCTCGCACAGACCAGAAAGGCCCTTTTCCATGCAGGCATTCTACATGAGTATCTAGAGCGGCTGTAGTGTGCATACGCCAATCCGCGCTATCGCTCTACAGTAAAATGATTCCCACAAGGGAGCGAAAATGCCTTACACTGGCGTTAGGGCTTCCAACCACAGTGTCCGCCGCAGCGTTAGCAAATTGTGCTGAATAAACAAAAGGCTATCAAGTTTTTACCCGAGCTGCCGACACAATAAGATAAGCCGCGCCATCCACTATGAGTCGAAAAGATATAATCCATGAGTCTAGAGCAACATAAGGCATTGATCGAACAGTTAAAACCCCTGCTGATGGAAACCAACTTCCAGGAGCTGTTTGAACATCTGACCTCAGGCGAGTCTAATTCGACCCGTTTTCTGCTCAAGATGGAGCTCAACCGCCTCTCCTCTCCCTGTACCCGGGTTATCGATCTCAGGGACAGATCCGAACTGCCCTGCGCGCCCTTTAGCAGCGGCGCCCAGACTCACTTTATCGATGCGCCGGCGAAAGAGAACTTTATTCAGTCCCTGGCCCTGTATCAGGGGCAGTACACCCTTGGGGTATACGAGCAGGTGATCGAAGGGCATAAGCTGCGCCGGCAACGCGCGCGCGAAGGCGATCAAGGGGCCGACACTGCCCTCACCCCCTATGTGGCCAGCGGCGCCATCTTAGGCAGCTACTTCAATCGCGCCGAAGAGCGGATGAACTATGCGATCCGCATCGGCGTGCTGCAGCCGGGGCGCAGCGAGGTAAAAGGGATCACGGTCGACCTCTCGGTCGGCGGCGCCCGCATTCGCCTACCTGTAGATCACGGCCTCAATCCTGAACAGCCGCTTATCGTCAAGCTGCTGGAGCTGAGCGCCGAATACTATTTCGATGACCTGCAGAAAGGGGTGGAGTATCAGGTGGTCGATGTCGAGAGCAATCACGAGTTCAGCTGGATGCGTCTCAAGCGCGTCGGCGGCAGCGACGCCCTGTCGGACATGCTGGCCAACCTGATCCAAGGCTACAAGTTTCGCTACAAGGTGGATATCAACGACATACTGGTGGCCGCCACAGGGCTGGGCTTCGAGCGTCACTATCTGCCCCATCTGCCGCACCTGCCGCTGTATGTGGAGCTTAAGGATGGTCAACATCGCATCACCCACAAGCTGCTGAGCCGCGACAATCAGAAGCTGCAGCAGTATTTTGTCGACGAGAAGTCGGTCAGCCAGCTCGGCGGCATGTTGACCCATGAGCGGTTACAGGCTTTGTTTAATGCGCCTCAAGACCCAGAACATAATCTGTTTTTCTGCTTTACCTTTCAGGCTCAGGGGGCGATCTTCTTCTATTCCGCCAGCCTGGCCGAGCTAAAACAGAGCGATCTGCTGGGCCTCTTCCTGCGCTTTGGTGCCACCAAGGCCAGTTGGCGCATCTTCAAGCTGGCCAGTCATGAGATAGACCATGAGATCTCCTATAAATCCAGTATCTTACCCGGTGACTCCAGCTATTACGCCTCGCTGACCGAGGCCCAGCTCAAGTGCTTCACCCATGTGCTGCAGCTGATCGATCTCACCAACGAAGAGGTGCTTCCCCAATATGAGGCCTGGGATGCCAAAGGCCATCAGGCCAACGAATTGAAACTTTTCGGCCAGGAAAAGCTGCTGGAAGATCAGATCAAGCTGTTGTCGCTGCAATTTACCGAGCGGCGCAACGAGGCGCGCTTCTCATTCAAGACCCTGGTCACCGTCAGCCAGGGCAAACAGACTCACCACGGTTTCACCTTAGATATCTCGGGCAAGGGGCTGCAGGTCACCCTGGATGAGCCGGCCAACTTCGATACCACGGCCCCTGTGATGGTCGCCTTTCCCAAGCTGCAACATCTGGCGGGTAAGACGCGGCTGGCGCAGCTGCCCTATCGGCTGATCCGCACCCGCAAGAACGGCGTCACCATACACCTCGCCGCCATGGTCGGCCACACGCCCCATGTCGGCGTCGCCTTCCTCAGCCGCCTCATCGAGGCCAACCGCGACAAGCTAAGAAAGCTGACCGAGGCCAACAGCGACATGAAGGAGCTCTCCGACGGGCTGAAGAACCTGCTGATGCGCGAGCTGGCCTCCGTCCCTTACTTCATCGAGAAGACGGCAAAATCGGCCAAGCTGAGCATATTAGGGGTGAGCAAACATTCCAACGCCATTGCCGATCTCTTCGCGGCGACCACCCAGGAGGCATTGAAATATGACCTCAGTGCCCTGCTGGACAAGGGGCGCCTCAAAGAGGATTTCATCACCCCGATACGCCAGATGAAGCCGCAACACGGACTCGAGTTTTTCGAGACCTATGTGCAGATCTCCCGCCAGTCTCAGGGACGCATCAAGATAAAATGCGTACCACCAAGGGAGATTGGCGATCAACAGGCTCAGCTGCACTTCATACGGCAGAGCCAGAACTTGGGACGCTTCATGGCGCTTCGCGTCTACCGCGGCGCCGCCGGTAAGCCAGATATCAACTATATCAAGCGCGAGCTGGAATATATTGGCCTGCATGCCCAGCACAAGGCCAAGAAGCTGGAGCAGCTGATGTGGCACATCATAGGGGTTGGTGAGCTGCTGGATATCACAGACGAGGTGATGCTGCGCTATCCCGAGCTGCTTGAACCGCAAAAAGAGTAACAGACGACGCTAGAGCGCTTGGTACCAGCTCAGCACCTGGGGAAAGTGATCCTCTGTGGCATCCTTGTGGGTCAACATCTCGGCGTGGCCATAGTCGTGGCGGTTACCATTGGCCTTGCTGAGCAAGGTATAGGTCACCGGCTTGATATGGCACTCCTTAATCATGCGCTGCACGTCGGCCGGATTACCCAGCACCAGATCCCCCTTACCTGCGATAAACCAGCTCTTAGGCCAGCCCTGTTTGGCACCTAAGGCAGTTGCCGCCTTGGCGTAATCAAAGCCATCGTCATGATCTATCCACTCACCTCTGACCCAGTCGATACTCTGGGACAGGGAGGCCCTGGTCTCGTTATCCATCCCCAGGCGCCAGCGGTCGGCGGCCAGATAGCCATGACCGGCAGCGATCGCCGGCGCCAGTTTGTTCCACACCAGATCCACCATCAGCCACTTCTTAAGCGAGCGTACCTTAATGACGCGCTTACTGCCGAAGGTCAGCAAAGACGCGACACTGGTCTGAAAGAAATCGAAACGCGCGATGGCGCTGGCCATCAGCACGCCGCCCCAGGAGTGAGCACACCAATGCACCTGATGAGCCTCAGGATGCTGCGACAAAATATAATGCTGTACCAGGGGGAGTTGTTCGCGGATCACCTCCCCCTGACCATGGCTGGCGCCTGTGCTCAACTTTGGGGTGCTCAGGCCGCGCCCCAGGGTATCAAGCACATAAACCACGAAGCCCGCCTCTGCCAGATAACAGCCAAGCCCCCTGCCCTTGTCGCTGTAGAAAACCCGGCCGTTAGACATGGCGCCATGGAGCATCAGTATGGGCGGCCTGCTCATGTCGGCATCGGCTCGCTTGAGCAGGCGCAGATGGAGCTGTCCCTGGCGATAGGGGATAAAACGTGATTCTTGGATCAGAGTCGACACTGAAAACATCCCAGTAAAATTTGATTTAAAGTACTGACTTTAAAGGAGTAGCACAAGAGCAAAGCATGATAAAAACAAGACTCAAACAGGCCTAAATCCGTCTTAAACAAGTGTTTAAAAATTATGACTTAAAGATCAAAGATAAATGGATAATTTTAAACATGAGTTTAATATTCGCTCGGACAAAAAATTAGGCATTTATTCGAGATCAAAAAAGGCCCGCACTGGGCGAGCCTTTTGATGCTGTGTTAGACCTACCCGAGCATCCCGCCTAAGCCAGGTTCACCAACATGTAGGGCAGTACCCTTAGATCCAACTTGGCGATCGCCGCATCGGCTGCCGCCTTCAGCTTAGGCTTGGCATGATAGGCGATGCCAAAGTCGGCCGCCTGCACCATGGGGATATCGTTGGCGCCATCGCCAATAGCCAGACGTTGACCCACAGGGATCTGCCAGCCCTCGGCGCTGCGTAGCACGGTATCGGCTTTGAACTGGGCATCGACCACTGTGCCTATCACCTCTCCCTTGAGCTTACCCTCGACAATCACCAGCTCGTTGGCATAGGCCGCATCTAGGTTTAACAGCTGCTTGAGATGCCCAACAAACGGCGTGAAGCCGCCCGAGGCCAACACCAGGCGCCAGCCATAATCCTGCAGTTCGGCTACCATAGCCTCCAGCCCCGGCATTAGCGGCAGCTGGGCACACAGGGTATCTATGATACCAGCATCGGCGCCCGCCAGCTTGGCCACCCGCTCACGCAGGCTCTGCTCGAAATCCAGCTCGCCCTGCATGGCGCGCTCGGTAACCTCGGCCACCGCCTCGCCAACCCCGGCCATGGCCGCCAGCTCGTCGATACACTCGATCTGAATCGCCGTCGAGTCCATGTCCATCACGAGTAGACCGGGCCTATCCAGCCTTGGCTGCTCAGCGCCGATATGCAGCAGCTCGATATCGTCTCGCTCGCCGAGCGTATCGGAGAGCTTCTGCCCCGCCTGCTTGTCGAGGCAGAGCTCGATACAGGTAAGATCGTTTTGACGAGTGATTAGAGCTATACTCACAGACGCTGCACAGGACAAGAGCTGCTCGGCGATAATCACCTGACACTGAGTGCCCTGATAGACCAGGCGCAGGCGTAAATCAGCGTTGGGGGCGCTCGCTTCCTCATGGCGTGAAAACAGACAGCCATCCAGGGTAAGACTCGCGCTAACCTCATCATAGAGCCATGAAAACAGAGGATTTTGTTGCTGATTTGCCATTAGTAATGCGTCTCCGGGTATCGGGTTAGAAGATAATCCATTATGATTAATAAAACCCTTATCATCTTCAGGTACAAAGTGTTTTTTCTTAAAGGACTCAAAAAGACCCAGAGGCTGACGCGACTGCTGCAGATTGCCGTGGCAGTCGCCCTCATGGTGGGCCTGTTCCAATTATGGGAAACTAGCCTACTACAAGGTCAGCAGCTTCTAAAGTCCCAAACCCAAAAGATGGCACGATTATTAGTGCAGCAGACCGCCTATGGCGCCGCCCCGGCGTTGCAGCTGCAAAATGATGAGCAGCTACAATGGCTCACCAGCGCCCTAGTGCTGGACCCTAAGGTGATGTCGGCTACCATCTTCAGCGAGAAGGGACAACGCCTGGCATTCGCTCAGAGCGTTACCGACGAGCAGCTGGAACCTGAGTCGGAAGAGTTAAAGGCCCTGCTGGCACCTTACCCGCCCTATGTAGAGGCGGTGCTGCAGGATGATAAGAACCTGGGTTACATAGAGGTGCGTCTGGTGCCGCAGCGCTTCTTCAATGAGATCAAGGAGGCGCACCAGCTCAACATGGAGCAGCAGCAGATGATGTTGATCATCGCAGGCCTCATCGGCATGTTGCTCTCCCGCGCCCTCTCCTTTAAACGAGCCGACTTCGAGCGCCGCAAGACCAAGAGCAAGATCGGTAAGAAAATCGCCGCCACCCTGGGAGCGGATGACGCGCAGGAGAGCGACGACTCAGCCCCAGATGCAGCCGGTGATAAGAAACAAGGCAATTAAGATGGCGTCACCCGGCGAAGGACACAGATAAGACTCGCGCTCAACATAAGCCAGGTTTAGGCAGAGGAAAGTCTTAGTCAGATGAAAGGCTAAGTCAGAGGAAAGCCCTGGCCAGAGAAAAACTTGGCCAGAGACCCCATGGAACAGACATAAAAAAACGGGCCAATTGGCCCGTTTTTTATTAAACACTCGCGTGATAATTACAGAGTAATTGCCGCTTCCAGTGTCATTTCGATCATTTCGTTGAAGGTAGTTTGACGCTCGTCGGAAGAGGTCTTCTCACCAGTACGGATATGGTCAGATACTGTCACCACACATAGCGCCTTAGCACCAAACTCTTTAGCAACGCCGTATAGACCAGCGGCTTCCATCTCAACGCCTAGCACGTCCATCTTTTCCATCACGTCGAACATTTCTGGATCTGGCGTGTAGAACAGGTCGGCAGAGAATACGTTACCAACGCGGTACTTAGTACCTTTCTCTTCGGCTGCCTTAACCACTGCGCTCAACAGGCTGTAGTCACAGATAGCGGCGAAGTCTTGGCCCTTGAAGCGTAAACGGTTAACTTGAGAATCGGTACAAGCACCCATACCGATGATCACGTCGCGTACTTTAACGTCTGTGCTGATCGCACCACAAGTACCCACGCGGATCAGGTTTTTCACGCCGTAGTCTTTGATCAGCTCAGTCGCATAGATAGAGCAAGAAGGGATACCCATGCCTGAACCCATAACAGAGATACGAACGCCTTTGTAAGTACCTGTGAAACCTAGCATGTTACGTACGTCGGTGACTTGCTCAACGTTCTCAAGGAAAGTTTCTGCAATGTATTTAGCACGTAGCGGGTCGCCTGGGAATAACACTGTATCAGCGAATGCACCGTCGACTGCATTAATGTGTGGTGTAGCCATCTATATAACCCCTATTTTTAGACTTAAGTCTTTTTCTAGTAGCGGTGGCCCAATTTAAGCCACCAAATCATAATATTGTAGCAGGATGACCTTAAGTCATCCTTATTGCCTAGGCGACGAACGACTCGCCGTATTCCATAGGCTCTAGACCGAAGTAGCTCGCAATGCTCTGGCCGATATCGGCGAAGCTGTTACGACGACCCAGTGAACCAGGTGCTAGACCTGCGCCGTAGGCAAGTACTGGCACACGCTCACGGGTGTGGTCTGTACCCTGCCAGGTTGGGTCGCAACCATGGTCTGCGGTCAGCAGAAGTAGATCCTCTTCACCCAGCAGTGCCAACATCTCTGGCAGACGGCTGTCGAAGTACTCCAGCGCGCGGGCATAACCGGCGATGTCACGGCGGTGGCCGTAGTGAGAGTCGAAATCGACGAAGTTAGTGAACACGATAGTACGGTCACCCGCTTGCTTCACCTGCTCCAGGGTCGCATCGAACAGGGCTTCCAAACCTGTGGCCTTCACCTTCTTGGTGATACCGCAGTGCGCATAGATATCGGCAATCTTACCTACGCTAACCACTTCACCACCGGCCTCTTTCAGCTTATCGAGAACCGTCTTTGATGGTGGCTCGACCGCGTAGTCTTTACGGTTACCGGTACGGGCGAAATCGCTTGGACCAGTGCCAACAAATGGACGGGCGATTACACGGCCGATGTTGTATGGCTCAAGCTCTTCACGGGCGATTTGACACAAGGTATAGAGGTTTTCCAGACCAAATGTCTCTTCGTGACAGGCGATTTGGAACACAGAGTCTGCCGAGGTATAGAAGATAGGTAGACCAGAGGCCATATGCTCTTCGCCTAGCTCTTCGAGGATCGCCGTGCCTGAGGCGTGGCAGTTACCCAGGAAGCCAGATAGACCGGCGCGCTCAAGGATCTTGTCGGTCAACTCTTTAGGGAAAGAGTCTTTCAGGTCGCTAAAATAGCCCCACTCATACAGAACGGGAACACCCGCCATCTCCCAGTGACCGCTCGGGGTATCTTTACCCGAGCTCAGCTCATCGGCATGACCGTAGGCACCGATCACTTCGACATCGTCACCGAAGCCTTCAGCAAAGCTGCCTGTGCTCTCTTTAGCGGCCAGTGCCAGGCCAAGCTTGGCCAGGTTAGGTAGCTTAAGCGGGCCTTCACGACCATCGTTGGCCTTGCCTTCGGCACATGCCTTAGCAATATGACCGAAGGTGTTTGAACCTGAGTCGCCAAAGGCTTCAGCATCTTTTGCTGCACCGACCCCGAAAGAGTCGAGCATCATAATGACAGTTCTTTTCATCTTTTACTCTCCTAGAGATCTGACTGACGAATGTAACGATAGATCTCTGGTGTTTTCTCTGGCGCTTCATCGCCAATGTGAATCGCTTTCTTCACGGCTGCCGCCGCTTCTTCGAAGGCGCTTTCAGATTGCGCATGTACCATGGCAATCGGCTTATCTGAGGTGATCTCATCGCCCAGCGCACAGACTTGGGTCAAGCCCACGCTGTAATCTAGGGCATCACCTGGCTTACGACGTCCACCGCCTAGGGTTACTACCGCAAGGCCTAGCTCACGGGTATCCATAGAGGCCGCGAAACCGCTACGGTCGGCGTATACAGGACGAATGATCTGCGACTGTGGCAGATACTTAGCATAGTTTTCGATAAAGTCGGCTGGGCCGCCCAGACCGGCAATCATGCGACCGAAGATATCGGCAGCCTTACCGTTATCCAGCACGCGGTTGAGTTTCTCCCGGGCTTCGGCTTCGCTGGCGGCCAGGCCACCTAGTTGCAACATCTCGGCGCACAGACCCATGGTCACTTCATACAAGCGTGGGTTACGGTATGCACCAGTCAGGAAATCCACCGCTTCTTTCACTTCTACCGCGTTACCGGCACATGATGCCAACACCTGGTTCATGTCGGTCAGCAGAGCCGTCGTCTTGGTACCGGCACCATTGGCTACCGCGGTAATGCTGCGAGCCAGCTCTTCAGAGGCTTCATAAGTTGGCATGAAGGCGCCACTGCCCACCTTAACGTCCATGGCTAATGCATCGAGACCGGCGGCAAGTTTCTTAGAAAGAATAGAAGCTGTGATGAGAGAGATAGATTCAACGGTTGCGGTATTATCGCGAATAGAATAGAAGCGCTTATCGGCGGGAACTAGATCTCCAGTTTGACCTATGATGGCGACACCGGCTTCTTTAACGACTTTTCTGAACAGGTCGCTGTCGGGCTCAGTCTGGTAACCAGGAATCGCATCGAACTTATCAAGGGTTCCGCCGGTATGACCCAAGCCACGGCCGGAGATCATTGGCACATATCCGCCACAGGCGGCAGCCATGGGGCCAAGCATCAGGCTGATCACATCGCCCACACCGCCAGTGCTGTGCTTGTCGATGATAGGGCCGTCGAGGCCGAGGTTTTTCCAGTTAAGGACGGTGCCAGAGTCACGCATGGCTGTAGTCAGCGCAATACGTTCATCCATGTTCATGTCTTTGAAATAGACCGCCATACCCAGTGCAGCGATTTGGCCTTCAGAAACTGTGTTGTTGGTGATCCCCTGAACGAAAAATTGGATCTCTTGGGTAGACAACACTTCGCCATTACGTTTTTTACGAATAATCTCTTGTGCTAGAAACATGGTACTGCCTCCAAATTTGTCACAAAAAATCGTATTTGAGTGACAAATTCTCTTGTTTAACGCCAAAACCGTAATTTAATTACGAACAATATATACAAGTTTTGGCGTTATCAAATAGATTTAGATCACACTTAACTAATAAAGCTAACCGCGTCGCTTAGTAACCTTGAGGACCCTTAGGCGCTTCGGCCAATTCCAGGGTGTGCAGCAGGTTGTTTAGCAGGCTAGACGCACCGAAACGGAAGGTACGTGGAGTAGCCCAGCCTTTGCCTAGCAGACGCTCAGCGACACCTAAGAACTCTTCTGCGGCTGCGGCATCACGCACACCACCGGCTGGTTTGAAACCAACTTTAGGGTTCTTCTCGGCGATTACTGTCATCATGATCTCGGCGGCTTCTAAGGTAGCGTTTACTTCCACTTTACCGGTAGAGGTCTTGATGAAGTCGGCGCCGGCGTCGATAGACAGCTCAGAGGCCTTGCGGATAAGCGCTGGATCTTGCAGTACGCCAGACTCGATGATCACCTTCAGCAGTACGTCGTCACCACAGGCTTCTTTACAAGCTTTAACCAGCTCATAACCCACGGTTTCATTACCGGCCATCAGGGCACGGTATGGGAATACTACGTCAACTTCATCTGCACCATAGGCAACGGCGGCACGCGTCTCTAGCACGGCGATCGCGATATCATCGTTACCATGGGGGAAGTTGGTGACTGTAGCGATTTTGATCTCTTCACAACCCATTTCATTCAGGGTCTTACGAGCGATAGGAATAAAACGAGGATAGATACAGATTGCAGCAGTGTTGCCCGCAGGCGTCTTAGCCTTATGACATAACTCAATCACCTTCTGATCGGTATCGTCATCGTTCAGGGTCGTCAGATCCATCAGCTCAATGGCTTTCTGTGCTGCTTTTTTTAAATCACTCATATTAGCTCTCCGAAACGTAAATTATAAATTCAAAAACAAGAAATCGACGTATGGCAGCACCTAGAGTTGGCATCTTCTGATTATATTTATGGCCGGGCCTTCAGGCGTTGCCGTAAATTTGTCTTATCGGTACGACATAACAAGTTTACTAATTCAGGTATTCAATGCCCTGGTGAAACCAGTGGCGATCCTGACACAAGGGTCACGACTTGAATCCTTGAAGACCGGGAAGGGGGAACTAAGTAATTATACTTTGTAGAGTAGTGTTCCAGCCTTTCCGCGAAAAATCCTTTTTAGCGCGTAAAACTACTAACCTTTATGTAAACAAGCTCTATTAATATAGTCCATGCTTAGATAAAGATTACTCACTTAGGTTAAACAATCATGACAAACCTAAGAGAGAGATGAGGAGCCGCCTTCAGGCGGCTCCCAAACCTACAAAATTCTGAATTTAGAACTTGTAAGTTGCGGTGAAGTAGTGACCCCAACCAGTGGTTTCCAGGCCAACGATACCAGCGCCATCTTTCAGCAGGTAAACGTCTTTGTAGCCTTTCAGACCATAGCCAAGTGCATACTTGTCAGAGTGCCAGTACAGACCGAAGAAGGCTGCACCACCGTTGTCAGACATAGGAACGAACTCGTTACCCATATCTTCGTCACCACCGAACTGCCAATCAACATAACCTTGGAAAGATAGAAAGCTCTTGTTTTCGAAGAAGTAGAAAGGCTTGAACCAGTTAGCAGAGAACTGGTAACCGTTCCACTCTTTCTTGTTCAGGTCGTAGTGAGCGTATAGGTTCATGCCGGTTTTGCCTAACCAAGGCACGTTTACGTCAGCACCGATACCCCAGAAAGTCGCGTTTACGTCTTCACCGATAGCTCCGCCACCCCAGTTGAACAGAGTTGAGAAGTACAGCTCTTGAACAGGACCGAAAGACAGGTCTTTACCAGTGATCGCATCTAGAGAGAAGCGTGGGTTAAACTTCATGAACATTTTGCTAGCGCCAGAACCTTGTGCCTTGTCGCCAGCTTTTTCGTTGCCTAGGTTGAACACGTCAACATAACCGTATAGATCAACGATACCTTTACGGCCGCCGAATTCCATCTCTAGGTAGTTGTGTCCGCTTTCACCTGAGCTTGGTAGCTCGTCTACAGAGTACATAGCGTTGAACTGCATCCACTTGTAGTCGGTAGCGTATAGATCTGAACGATCTGCTGCAAAAGCACTGCTAGACATTGCTGCTACTGCGGTAGCGGCTAAAGCTAAAGTTTTAACGTTTTTCATCATCAACCCCATTATTTTATGGTTTTACTGCTCTTTACGAGTCAGCGTTTCTTTCTTTGTTGGCGCCGCATTTTACTCAAATTGTATTAAATCACAATATAATTAATGTAAAAATGCGAACACAATATTCTAACACTAAAACAAACTTCTGATTTATCACTGATATTGGCGTTTTACCGCCGGCCAGATCGAAGTTTATCTACCCATGACTAAGCATCAACAGCAGTGATAAATAGCCATCTTGTTACTAATATGTTGAAAAATGGTTGAGTTAACGCTGACTCTGCCCTGCTGGGCAGAGTCGTCGTTCAGGGGCATCCCCCCAAGGAATTTCCTGAGACTTATAACGCTAGGAACAGACCCGCTAGCGTTGCACTCATTAGGTTAGCCAGAGAGCCAGCTATCACCGCACGGATACCAAGCTTAGCTAGGTCGTGACGACGGGTAGGAGCCATTGCACCTAGACCACCTAGTAGAATCGCGATAGAAGACAGGTTCGCGAAACCACACAGAGCGAATGAAATGATTGCCTTAGTTCTGTCAGTCATTACAGCGTTAGTCGCTTCAACTAGCAGACCACCGTCAGCAACGTCTTTCAGGTATGGAGCAAAGTTCAGGTAAGCAACGAATTCGTTAACAACGATCTTCTGACCGATGAAAGAACCTGCGATAAGCGCTTCGTTCCAAGGCACACCGATTAGGAATGCAAGTGGCATGAAGATGTAACCAAGGATCAGCTCTAGGGTGATACCTTCCGCACCGAACAGACCAGTTACGCCACCGATAATACCGTTGATCATCGCAATCAGACCAACGAAGGCTAGCAGCATAGCACCAACGTTCAGAGCTAGGTGCATACCAGATGAAGCACCGGCAGCAGCAGCGTCAAGTACGTTAGCTGGCTTGTCTGGATCTTCTGGCAGCTCATCCATTTCGTTAACAGTTTTCTCTGTTTCAGGATGCATTAGCTTAGCCATCAATAGACCACCAGGTGCAGCCATGAATGATGCAGCAACTAGGTACTCGATAGGCACACCCATCTGCGCGTAACCAGCCAATACTGAACCAGCGATAGAGGCTAGACCACCCACCATGATAGCGAACAGCTCAGATTGAGTCATAGTCGCGATGAATGGACGAACAACCAGTGGCGCTTCAGTTTGACCAACGAAGATGTTAGCAGTCGCTGACATAGACTCAGTACGGCTAGTACCCAGAGCTTTCTGCAGACCACCACCGATGATACGGATGATCCACTGCATGATGCCCAGGTAGTAAAGTACCGCGATCAGCGATGAGAAGAAGACGATAACAGGCAGTACGTTGATAGCGAAGATGAAGCCCACTTTGAAGTTAGCCAGATCGCCAAACAGGAAGCCGATACCGTTTTGTGCGTAACCGATAACGCTAGATACGCCATCTGAAACACTTTTTAGAATGTCTTTACCGATAGGTACGTACAGTACGAAACCTGCAAAGAATGCCTGAATCGCAAGTGCACCAAATACGGTACGCATGTTGATAGCTTTTTTGTTGTTAGAAAGCAAAAAACCTATCGCGAGTAGGACGACCACCCCTACTAAACTCATTAAAATATCCATTAACCATCACCCTATTGTTAATACTTTTTAATTATGTTGTTAACCAACCTTTTTCACCGTCAGATTATACCCGACCGAATGGTTAAAATCGTCGTTTTGATCAAGTTTTTGAAGTTTTATTTCAAGGTGTTACAAAAAAAACTTGGTGCGATTAACATCTGTTTTTTCAAAAATAAACTAGAGGTCAAAGAGTTGCAGTGTATTTTGGAACACTTGTTCTGATACCAGAACGTTAGATTTTTTTTGCAATTTAGCGATTTTCTCAATTAGCAAATGCAAAATTAAGCTGGATCCGCCGGTTTTATCGGCAAAGTCCGACTTTTTCACCTGGGAAACCAGGGCTAAATCAGTCTCGATCACCAGATGTTCTAACGGTAACTTGACAAGGGTTTCTTGCAATTTTTTCGCTTTTTCCTCCAGCAACAGATGCCCAATACCTAGGTAATACCCCGCATCCACATATCGCTGAGCCAGCTGCATCGAGCCATAAAAGCCATGTATCACACCTCCTCTTGTTAGTGGGTAACGTTTGAGTAACGCCAGCACCTCGTTATGGGCCTTGACGCTATGCAAAATCACCGGCAAATCGTATTGCTGGGCCAACTGCAGTTGCGCCTCGAAACAGGGAAGCTGATCCCCCCAGGAAGCTTTATGTAAGGCATCTAACCCACACTCGCCGATGGCTACCAGCTTGGGATCACCGCCTCGCTCATCAAGCAGTTTAGACAAGTTTTCAATATCTTGCCGCCAATCTGGCGTGCAATACCAGGGATGCACCCCAAGACTGTAATGAAATCCGTAGCGGCTGGCGACCGCCTGCAGCTTAGGCCATTGACTGGCACTCACCCCTGGGATCACCGCATCTTTAAGGCCACGGGCCTTGAGTCTCGCGACAAGCAGCTCACGCGCAGCATCAAATTCGTCGAAATCCAGATGCACATGACTGTCGATAACGGTTAGGCGATTAGCGCCGACGTCACCGTCTCGATTATCAGCGGCTGACATCATCGGCTTTGGCCCTAGGCGCTTGAGATTCTTTTGATTCTTGAAGGGCTTGCTGAGGCTTTTGCACCTCTTGGGAGCTTGAACTTAAATTTGAGTCCTTCAGCTCTGGTTTATCTAACTGGGGATCGCTCAGCTTGGGGGCGCAGCAACGTTGATTCTCGGGCGTGAGGCCCATACGATCGCACCAGGCGATGTAGGCTCGCCACCATTTGACTATCATCTTAACTCCTCACTTCTATGGCTCACCTTTATACCAATCACGGTAAGTGAGTGATCAGAAATAGCGAAGGAAAAACGCTCGAGAACAAGGCAGAATTTTTCGATGAGTAGTTATTCTACAATCAAAAATAATAACGACGTTATCGGACGTTTTAACAAGCTAGAATGATCAATTATTTACTACGATTGATATTACTATACTGAAGGGCTCAAAAATGTGCATAAAAAAAGCAGCCTAGGCTGCTTTTTCGTTTGATTAGTTTTCGCGGGTCTTGGCGAACTCTATGTCAGGATAACGCTCCATCGACAGATTCAGGTTCACCATGGTCGGCGCCACATAGGTAAGGTTATCGCCACCATCGAGTGCCAGGTTGTTGCTGCATTTACGCTTAAACTCTTCCAGCTTCTTGGCATCTTTACTGTAGACCCAGCGCGCCGTTGCCACGCTGACCGCCTCGTAGATAGCCTCGACCTTGTATTCGCTCTTGAGACGCTGCACAACCACTTCAAACTGCAGTACACCCACGGCGCCTACAATCAAGTCGTTAGAGTCGAGCGGACGGAACACCTGCACCGCACCTTCTTCTGACAGCTGTACCAGTCCCTTGAGCAGTTGTTTCTGCTTTAGTGGATCTTTCAGCCTGATACGACGGAACATCTCAGGTGCGAAGTTAGGCACACCGGTGAAACGTAGCTTCTCGCCTTGGGTGAAGGTATCGCCGATACGTATGGTGCCATGGTTATGCAGACCTATGATGTCACCAGGATAGGCCGCCTCGGCGCGGTTACGATCGCCTGCCATAAAGGTGAGCGCGTCGCTGACATTCACATCTTTACCGATACGCACGTGATGCATCTTCATGCCTTGCTCATAGCGGCCTGAACAGACACGCATGAAGGCGACGCGGTCCCTATGCTTAGGATCCATGTTTGCCTGGATCTTAAACACGAAGCCACTGAACTTAGGCTCATCGGGCTCAACGTTACGCTGATCCGACTCACGCGGCTGAGGACGCGGCGCCCACTCGACGATACCGTCGAGAATATGGTCGACACCGAAGTTACCCAGTGCGGTACCGAAGAATACCGGCGTTAGCTCGCCCTTAAGGAAGGCCTCAAGGTCAAATTCATGAGAGGCACCCAGCACCAGCTCCATCTCATCGCGCAGGTCTTGTGCATAGCTGCCGATCGCCTCATCCAACTCAGGATTATCCAAGCCCTTGATGACGCGAGAATCCTGGATGGTATGACCCATGCCGTTCTGATAGAGGATCACCTCATCACGCAGCAGGTGGTACACGCCTTTGAACTCTTTGCCTGCACCGATTGGCCAGGTAATTGGCGCACAGGCGATGTTCAGTATGTTCTCTACCTCGTCCATCAACTCGATAGGATCACGAATATCGCGGTCAAGTTTGTTCATGAAGGTCACGATCGGCGTATCACGCAGACGGGTGACTTCCATCAACTTGATGGTGCGTTGCTCAACACCCTTTGCCGAGTCGATCACCATGAGGCAAGAGTCAACCGCCGTCAGCGTACGATAGGTATCTTCCGAGAAGTCTTCGTGACCTGGAGTATCCAGCAGGTTCACCAAGGCCTCGCGGTAAGGGAATTGCATCACAGAGGTGGTAATCGAGATACCACGATCCTTTTCCATCTCCATCCAGTCAGACTTGGCATGCTGTCCCGACTTCTTACCCTTTACCGTGCCCGCCTTCTGCAACGCCTGTCCGAACAACAAGACCTTCTCGGTGATGGTGGTTTTACCCGCATCCGGGTGCGAGATGATGGCGAAAGTACGACGCTTGTCGACTTCAACTGTATAGCCTGACATGATTACCTGCGAATTTGATGGAGTGTTAAAAGCGGGCAATTATAGCGCCAAGCTTCACCTATGGCTAGTTTAGCGCGGCGGAACTGAGGCGGGCAGCTAACCTAAGTAAAAAGGCCCGCCGAGAATGGCGAGCCGAATATAGTGATAGGTTGCTGAGTTACTGAGTTGCAGAATCGTTCGGCTTGGCTAACCTAAACTAAGCACTAGGGCTGAGCAATCAGCTCGTTTATCTTCGCCAGCTCGACTCTGGCATACCTGTGCTCGACAAAATCATAGATATTGGTCGCCAGGGCCAGGCGGAAGTAGTTCGCGGCGTCACTGTAATTGCCCTGCTTCTCGGCGATCTTGGCGATATAAAAGTAGGCTTCGCACAGGCGCTCGGCATACTCGTTGGGGTGGCTCAGCCCCTGCTTGGCCACCTCAAACACCTGCTCGCGGCTCTCCTTACCCAAATAGAAGTCTACCAGCGTGGTCGACCATTGTGAGTCATCCAGCTTGGCTCTATTGGCGGCGAGATGCTGCATCGCCTGCTCGCCATCGAGTTTCGACTCGGTGATATAGAGCCACAGCGCACGGTAGCCATCTTGCTCATTGGCCTGATAGAAAGACTGCATGTCGGCCACGGCCAGCTCATCGCGCTGCCCATAATAGAGAGCGATACCGCGATTGAGGTAGGCATAGTCATAATCTGGGGACAGCTCAAGCACGGCGTCAAAGGCCTCATAGGCGCTCTCGAACTCCCCTTCCTGGGTGTAGTAGATGCCGATAAAGTTATAGGCATCGGCAAGATTGGGTTGCAGCTTCAGCGACTGATGAAAATCGATGCGACTCAGGATGCGTAGCCCGACGCTGTCGTAGATCACCCCGCGGTCATAATGAAAACGCGCACGCTGCTCTGGGGTCAGCTCGGCCGAGGCCAAGATATCGTTTAATCTGGCGAGGGTCACCTCGAGCTTATAATCGGGCATTACCGGGGCAATCATCAACTTGCCCTGCTCCGCCGTTGCCGCCGGTTGAGTCGATACACATCCTGTCAGTAACAAACTTAGGCTGGTCATCACCGCTAACGAGACCGAGCGTAATTTATGAGTCATCCATTTAACCTTTTCAGCGCTGCAATAGCCTCAATCATAGCAATACCAAATAGTGACGGCTATCTTCTATGAGAAAAAACCAATAAAAAAGGAGACCTAATGGTCTCCTTTCAAATTTAACTCGCTTTCGCTATCGATTATTCGCTTGCCGCTTCTTCCTTCGGCTGAGCTTCTTTCATCGACAGACGTACGCGGCCTTGGCGATCGACTTCCATCACCTTAACCTTCACTTCCTGACCCACTTCTAGGTAGTCAGAAACATTGGCAACACGCTCCTCGGCGATTTGCGAGATGTGTACCAGACCATCTTTACCCGGCAGGATAGTCACGAAGGCACCGAAGTCAACGATACGAACAACCTTACCGTTGTAGACAGTGCCCACTTCAACTTCGGCAGTGATCTCCTGGATACGACGGATAGCTTCTTTGGTCGCATCGCCGTTGGCAGACGCAATCTTAACGGTACCATCATCTTCCAGCTCGATAGTAGTGCCAGTCTCTTCGGTCAGAGCACGGATAGTCGCACCGCCCTTACCAATCACGTCACGGATCTTCTCTGGGTTGATCTTCAGTGTAGTGATACGCGGCGCGTGATCTGAGATCTCGGCGCGGTGGCCAGAGATAGCCTGGTCCATCACATTCAGGATGTGTACGCGAGCACCGTAGGCTTGTTGCAGAGCGATCTGCATGATCTCTTTGGTAATACCTTCGATCTTGATATCCATCTGCAGCGCGGTAACACCGTCACGGGTACCAGCCACTTTGAAGTCCATGTCACCTAGGTGGTCTTCGTCACCCAAGATGTCAGAAAGTACAACGAAATCGTCGCCTTCTTTAACCAGACCCATAGCGATACCAGCAACTGAAGTCTTGATTGGTACACCGGCATCCATCAGCGCCAGTGAAGTACCACACACAGACGCCATTGAGCTTGAACCGTTAGATTCGGTGATCTCAGATACTACGCGGATGCTGTATGGGAACTCTTCAGCGGTAGGCATTACCGCGTGGATACCACGCCATGCCAGCTTACCGTGACCGATTTCACGACGCTTAGGCGAGCCAACCATACCAGTTTCACCCACTGAGTATGGAGGGAAGTTGTAGTGCAGCATGAAGCGGCTGGTTTGCTCGCCCATGATGCTGTCGATCTTCTGTGCGTCACGCTCAGTACCTAAGGTACAAGTCACCAGCGCCTGAGTTTCACCACGGGTGAACAGAGCACTACCGTGAGTACGTGGCAGTACGCCCGCCATCACGCTCAGGGCACGAACCATGTCTGGCTCACGACCATCGATACGTGGGTTGCCCGCGATGATGCGGCTACGAACCACTTTCTTCTCTAGGCTGCCAAGCAGGCCGTCAATTTCGCGTGCATCGGCATCTGGGTTTTCAGCCAGCAATGCTTCTTTAGCCGCCGTTTTAACGACATCAACCTGAGCATAACGATCTTGCTTAACCACAATCTGGTAAGCTTCGGTTAGACCCGCTTCAGCCAAATCTTTAACCTTAGCAACCAACTCTTCGTTTTGTACTGGCGCTGTCCAGTCCCACATTGGCTTGTTAACTTCGGCTTTTAGCTCTTTGATCGCCTGGATAACAACTTGCTGTTGCTCATGACCATAAACCACGGCGCCAAGCATCACTTCTTCTGGCAGCGCATCGGCTTCAGACTCAACCATAAGTACTGCATTTTCAGTACCGGCAACAGAAAGCTCCAGCTGGCTGTTTTCTAGCTGTGAAACCGTTGGGTTGAGGATGTATTCGCCATCGACATAACCCACACGAGCAGAACCCAGTGGACCATTAAATGGGATGCCAGAGATAGACAGTGCCGCAGAAGTACCGATCATAGAGATCACTTCTGGGCTGATTTCTGGATCAACAGAAACCACAGTGATGATCACCTGAACTTCGTTCTTAAAACCATTAGGGAATAGAGGACGAATAGGACGGTCAATCAGACGTGCAGTGAGGGTCTCGCCTTCAGATGGACGACCTTCACGCTTGAAGAATCCACCAGGGATTTTACCCGCAGCGTAAGTTTTTTCCTGGTAATTAACGGTTAACGGGAAAAAGTCACGACCTGGCTCTTCAGCTTTCTTGCCAACAACAGTAACCAATACTGTTGTATCGCCCATACTTGCCAAAACAGCTGCGTCTGCTTGACGTGCAATAACCCCAGTCTCTAGCGTGACTGTGTGCTGACCATATTCAAAACTCTTTACGATTGGATTCACGTGAACCTTTCCTTAATTTAATAACCTTAATTTCGCGGCTAAGTATACTGCAAGTCTAATCAATAGATAAAGAGCACATGTAGATGACAAAGCTGAATCTTTTCTCTAAAGTGGTTAGATAAAGATAAATTTCTGTCTATCGCTGCTTTTTCTGAAAATAGAATGTGATTGGTCACTAGGAACAAGGGGTGGCAAATGAGCGCTCGGTTTAAATCCTTAACATGGAAACAGACGACACTGGTCGTGTTTTCAGCGTTATTTTTTGCCGTTGCCATCTTTATCGTCGAAGTCGCCTTAGTCGGCGTCTCGGCCCGTCAACAACTCATGGTAGCCCAGGAAGAGCTGCTGGACTCCATCGAACAACCCGCCGCCAACGCCGTCTGGGCACTGGATGACAATCTAGCGACTCAGACCCTCGAAGGGGTACTCAAGGTCGAGCATGTGGGCGAGGCGGTGATCGAGCTCGACGATGGCAGCATGTTTGTCTCCATGAACAACCCCTTCACCGACAACCCACTGGTGCGTAAGCTCAGTGAAAAACTGTTTGGTGACCTGAAGCAGATAAGTCGGACCCTCTACCGCCCCTCTTTCTTCGAGGGCACAGAGAAGCAGCAGATCATCGGCACCCTGACCATCTTCTACAACACCCAGGAGCTGACCGACTCCCTCTTCTCTCAGTTACGCTTTAGCTTCCTGGCCACCTTGGCCCGGGCGCTCTTGGTTACCATGGCACTGTCCATTATCTTCCACCGCTTCCTCACCAAGCCGATCGCGCAGATCAGTGAGGCGATTGATAAGATAGATCCCGAGCTGCCGGATGAAAACCTGCTGCCCACGTCAACCGCCCACCAAGATGACGAACTGGGCCTGGTGACATCAAAATTTAATCAAATCTTAATTCAGTTTGGCCAGACCCAGAGCAAGCTTCGCCGCATGGCGACCCGGGATCCTCTCACCGGCCTGCCGAACCGTACCCTGCTACTGGAGACCATAGCGGTGTCGATTCAGCGCGCCAGGGTGCACAAGCATCAATTTACCATGCTGTTTATCGACCTCGACCGTTTCAAGAACGTCAACGACTCTCTGGGCCATGCCTTGGGGGATCAGTTCCTGGCCCGTATCGCCAGGGTGCTGGAACGGGTAGTCGGCGATCGCGGCACAGTGGCGCGTCTCGGCGGCGATGAGTTTGTCATCCTAGCCGAAGATGCCAGAACGCCGGATCAGGCCGCCGACTTTGTCGACAAGCTACTGATGCAACTCAACGTGCCGCTGCAGCTGAACGAACACACCATTCATCCCGCCGCGTCGGTGGGGATCTCCATCTACCCCGACGATGGCTTGAGCGCCGAAGATCTGATCCGCCATGCCGATATCGCCATGTACAGCGCCAAGGCGGCGGGGTCTAATCAGTGGGCCTTCTTCAAGCAGCAGATGACAGAGCGGGCAGCGGTACGTCTGAGAACCGAAGCCTCCCTGCACGACGCCCTGAAGAACAACGAGTTCCTGCTGCATTTTCAGCCCAAGTTTAATATCAAGACCGGCAAGGTGATCGCCTGTGAGGCGCTGATTCGCTGGAAGAAAGATGGCAGGCTCATCAGCCCAATGTCTTTCATCCCTGTGGCCGAAGAGACAGGCATCATCATCCCCCTGGGACGCTGGGTGATCGAAGAGGCCTGCCGCACCCTGAAACATTGGCGTAAGCGCTACAACTACGCAATCCCTATCGCGGTCAACGTCGCCTCACAGCAGTTTGCCGATGCCAGCCTGGTGCCGGACATCAAACAGCTGGCGCTGAGGTACCAGATAGACCCGAGTCTTCTAGAGGTGGAGATCACCGAGACCTCGCTGATGAATGATATCGAGCTCGCCATCCATAAACTGGAGCAGCTCAAGGGAGCAGGATTTGGTATAGCCGTCGATGACTTCGGAACCGGCTACTCCTCGCTCTCCTACCTGCGTCATCTGCCGATCACCACCATGAAGATCGATCGCTGTTTCGTGACGGATCTGCCTAACGAGAGCGCCATCGCCTCGACTATCTTGATGCTCGGCAAGCAGCTGAATCTACATATCGTGGCCGAAGGGATTGAGAATGAGCAGCAGCTCAACTGGCTAAAGCAGATGGATTGTGAGATAGGCCAGGGCTTCTACTACAGTCAGCCGCTGGATATCAGCGAATTCGAGAACCGCTATATCGCCCCTAACACCGCCAGTATCAGCCAGATTTAATCGCTGAAGATCAGGCATAAAAAAAGGAGGCTTAGCCTCCTTTTTTCACTACAGCACTAATCGATAGATTAGCGACGTAGACCTAACTTCTTGATAAGCTCTTGATAGCGCTCGTTTTCAGTGCGCTTCAGGTAAGCTAGAAGCTTACGACGAGAGTTAACCATGCGAAGCAAACCACGACGTGAGTGATGATCATGGATGTGCTCTTTGAAGTGACCTTGTAGGTGGTTGATCTGTGCAGTTAGCAGAGCAACCTGAACTTCAGTAGAACCAGTGTCATTTTCACCACGACCGAAATCAGCCAGGATTTGTGCTTTTACTTCTTTACTTAGTGACATTTCTTTCTCCAAAAATAGATAGAAACTTCAGCCGATCACTAACTCAGCCAAAGAGAGCGCGCTATAGTACCGATTTTAGCGCCATTAAGCAAGCCTCAAGCCTGCTCGTCGTGCAATACCACCAGGCGCTTAGGCGCCAGCAAGCCATCATCGTTCATCTGGCCGATACCGACAAACTGTTTCGCCTCACCTAGGGTGATACGCACCAACTCATCGACCGGCAAATTAGCCACCTGAACCGGATTACCGTTCATCAGATAGTGAGCCAGCTCATCGGAGACGTTGATCTCTTTGAGCCCGCTCACCGCGGTATCCATGGGCAGCAACAAAGGATCCAGCAGCTCCTTAGGCGGACGCTCCTCTTCCTGCGCCTTGGTTAGCAATGCCTCGAGCTGCTCCAGTGTCACCATCTTATCGTAAGGATAACCGGCAACGCCTGTGCGGCGCAGCATGATGACATGAGCACCACAGCCCAGCATCTCACCGAGATCATCGGTAATGGTGCGGATATAGGTCCCCTTGGAGCAGTGGATGTCCAGGGTCAGCTCGTCACTCTCAAGCTTAATAAAGTTAAGCTCGAAGACCTTTATAGGACGCGCCTCACGCGGCACCTCTTTGCCTTCTCTGGCGTACTTGTACAGAGGCTGGCCCTGATACTTGAGCGCCGAGTACATAGAGGGCACCTGCATAGTCTCACCACGAAAATGCTCCAGCGCCTCTTCAAGCTGCTGCTCGGTGAAGTTAATCGGGCGCGTCTGCACCACCTCACCATCTGAGTCGCTGGTGTCTGTGCGCACACCTAGCTTGGCGGTCACCAGGTAACGTTTATCGGCATCGAGCAGATGCTGCGAAAACTTGGTGGCCTCACCCAGGCAGATCGGTAGCATGCCGGTCGCTAGAGGGTCCAACGCGCCGGTATGACCCGCCTTGGCGGCGTTGTAGATTCGCTTTACTCTCTGTAAGGCGAAGTTGGAGCTCATTCCCGTGTCTTTGTCCAGCAGCACTATGCCGTCGACCAAGCGACCTCTAGGTTTACGCGCCATTATTTATCGTCCTGCTCGGTGTCGTCCAGCTCTTCGTCGTCACGACCGTGTTCAGCCGCCTTAGCCTTATCCTTGGTGATCACCTGACTCACCAGGTTAGACATGCGCATCCCCTCGATCAGCGAGGCATCGTAGATGAAGCGGATTTCGGGCATGACCCTAAGCTTCATACGACCCGCCACCAGAGAGCGAACATAACCCGCGGCGGCTTCCAGCGCAGCCAGCTTTTCTTCTACAACCGCCTTGTCTTCCTCAAAGAAGGTGACATAGACCTTGGCGTAGTTCAGATCGCGAGATACATCGACGTCGTTAACCGTCACCATACCGATACGCGGATCTTTGATGTCCCGTTGCAGCACCTGAGCCAGCTCCTGTTGCAGCTGCTGAGCGATGCGACGAGTACGACTAAATTCTCTTGCCATAATATTTTGCCATCTCAAAAACAGGTGACCGGCTCGGTAAAGTTGCAACCGCTGCTATTTGGGTCGCGTCTTGACGCTGGGTCATGCCTGAACAAAAAGGGCGGCTTACGCCGCCCCCTGCTACTTATAAGGTTCGAGCGATTTCGACCGTTTCGAAGACCTCAATCTGATCGCCAACTTTGACGTCATTATAGTTCTTCACGCCGATACCACACTCCATACCGTTACGAACTTCGTTAACGTCATCCTTGAAGCGACGCAGTGATTCTAGCTCACCTTCGAAGATCACCACGTTATCACGTAGTACACGGATTGGCGCGCTACGCTTGATGGTACCTTCGGTAACCATACAACCTGCGATAGCACCAATCTTAGGCGACTTGAACACGTCACGCACTTCGGCAAGACCAATGATCTCTTGCTTGAACTCAGGTGCCAACATGCCACCCATCGCCGCCTTAACTTCATCGATCAGATGATAGATAACGCTGTAGTAACGTAGGTCAACGCTTTCGCTTTCAATCGTCTTACGCGCCTGTGCATCGGCACGAACGTTGAAACCAACCATAATAGCGTTTGACGCAGCCGCCAGGGTCGCATCTGTCTCGGTCAATCCACCTACACCGCTGGCGATGATGTTAACCTTCACCTCATCGGTAGACAGCTTGTTGAGCGAGTCAGAAATCGCCTCCAGCGAGCCTTGTACGTCGGCCTTAAGGACGATGTTCAGCTCTTGGACTTCGCCTTCGGTCATGTTAGCGAACATATTCTCAAGCTTAGACTTCTGCTGACGGGCCAGCTTAACGTCACGGAACTTACCTTGACGGTAGAGTGCCACTTCACGTGCCTTACGCTCGTCACGAACAACTGTCGCTTCGTCACCGGCAGATGGCACACCAGAAAGACCTAAGATCTCAACAGGAATCGATGGACCGGCTTCGGTGATCGACTTACCGTTCTCATCCTTCATCGCACGGACTTTACCGTACTCCAGGCCACAAAGAACGATATCGCCCTGCTTCAGGGTACCTTCTTGTACCAGGATGGTCGCTACAGGACCGCGGCCCTTATCTAGCTTAGACTCAACCACCACACCAGCAGCCATGCCTTCGCGTACCGCTTTCAGTTCTAGTACTTCTGCTTCAAGCAAGATGCCTTCCAGCAGCTCGTCGATACCTTCACCAGACTTAGCAGACACGTGAACGAACATGTTGTTTCCGCCCCAATCTTCTGACATCACGCCATGTTGAGACAGTTCAGACTTAACGCGATCAGGATCCGCTTCAGGCTTATCAATCTTGTTTACCGCAACGATTAGCGGTACACCGCCCGCCTTAGCGTGCTGAATCGCTTCGATGGTCTGTGGCATCACGCCGTCATCTGCTGCAACGACTAGCACCACGATATCGGTCGCCTTGGCACCACGTGCACGCATCGCGGTAAACGCGGCGTGGCCTGGGGTATCCAGGAAGGTGATCATGCCATTGTCGGTTTCAACGTGGTATGCACCGATGTGCTGGGTAATACCACCCGCCTCACCAGAAGCCACCTTAGCGCGACGAATATAGTCGAGTAGCGATGTCTTACCATGGTCAACGTGACCCATGATGGTCACAACCGGCGCACGTGGCTCAACCTTAACGTTGCCATCTCGATCGGCGAGTACTTGATGCTCAAGCTCGTTTTCACGAGTCAGAACCACCTTGTGACCCATCTCCTCGGCAACCAGCTGTGCAGTTTCCTGATCCAGCACCTGGTTGATGGTGACCATAGAACCCATCTTCATCATCTGCTTGATGATCTCGGTCGCCTTAACCGCCATCTTCTGTGCCAGCTCGGCAACCGTTACGGTTTCGCCGATGGTCACGTCACGGGTAACGGCCGCAGCAGGCTTGTTAAAGCCATGGTCCATCGCTTCAGGCGCGTTGCGCTGATTGCGGTTATTACGACCACCGCGAACTTCTTTACCGCCACGCTTCTTGCCGATAGGCTCTTTCTTGCCACCGGCAGGCTTACGTGCACGGCGACCACGTCGCTCAGCGTCTCTGTCGGCCGAATCTTCGGCGGCGCGCGCTTCACTCGATGTGGTCACATGGTGATCGGCGCTGTTTTCAGATTCTTTACGCTGACGTTCTTCTTCCGCCCAACGCTTCTCGTTCTCTTCAGCAAGACGACGCGCTTCTTCAGCAGCAGCCTTAGCTTCTTCGTCGGCCTTAGCCTTAGCGGCAGCTTCTTTAGCCGCTAGCAGGCGAGCTTCTTCCACCTTGGCGGCTTTCTCTTCTGCTGTTTCTTCAGCAGCAGGCTTACCTTCGGCAGCCTTCTTCGCCTTAGCTTCTGCCTCGGCCTTAGCCTTAGCTTTTGCTGCGGCTTCCGCCTCTGCCTTGGCTTTGGCTTCCGCGTCTGCCTTGGCCTTAGCTTCTGCTTCCGCTGCTGCCTTGGCTTCGGCTTCAGCCTTGGCCTTAGCTTCTGCCTCGGCTTCAGCCGCTACATCACGCTTGACGAAGGTACGCTTCTTACGCACTTCTACCTTGATATCTTTCGACTGGCCACCGCTACCCGACACGCTCAGTGTCGAGATAGACTTACGCTGCAGAGTCATCTTGGTTGGCGCTGAATCGCCACCGTGTTGCTTCTTAAGAAACTCAAGCAACTTCTGCTTTTCATCTTCTGAAACTGTGTCGGTCTTACTCTTCTTAATACCGGCCTCAGAAAACTGCTCAACTAATCGATCAGCACTCTTCCCTACTTCTTCGGCCAGTTTTGCTACTGTGGTATCTGCCATCTGTAAACTCCCCTCTGTTGATCGACTTAAGCTTCTTCGCCAAACCAACAGATGTTGCGGGCCGCCATGATGAGCTCACCAGCCTTTTCTTCTGTTAATTCTTCAATCTCGATCAAATCATCAATGCCTTGTTCGGCTAAATCTTCAAGCGTAATCACGCCTTTACTTGCCAACACATACGCCAAGTGACGCTCTAAACCTTCTAGGGCAAGTAAATCTTCGCTTGGCTCAGCACCGTCAAGTGCTTCCTCGGATGCCAAAGCCCGTGTAGAGATCGCAGCCTTAGCGCGTTCTCTGAGTGCCTCAACGATCTCCTCGTCGAAGCCGTCGATTTCAAGCAACTCTGACTCAGGTACGTAGGCAACTTCTTCAAGTGAGGTGAAACCTTCATCTGCCAGTACTTGAGCAAAATCTTCATCGACATCCAGTGCAGAGACGAACAGGTTAACGATCTTGGCGCTTTCCGCCTGATGCTTAGCCTGCATATCTTCCACTGTCATCACGTTTAGTTCCCAGCCCGATAACTGAGTCGCCAAACGTACGTTTTGACCGTTACGGCCAATAGCTTGCGCCAACGAGTCGGCTTCAACGGCGATATCCATAGAATGGTTATCTTCGTCGACTATGATAGAAGCCACATCGGCCGGCGCCATCGCATTGATCACAAATTGCGCTGGGTTATCATCCCAAAGCACGATATCAACGCGCTCGCCGCCTAACTCATTAGACACGGCCTGAACACGCGCGCCGCGCATGCCCACACAAGCACCGATAGGATCGATGCGACGGTCATTAGACTTGACCGCAATCTTAGCGCGAGAACCTGGATCACGAGCGGCGCCCATGATCTCAATCATCTCGTCGGCAATTTCCGGTACTTCTACGCGGAACAGCTCAATCAGCATGTCTGGCTTGGTGCGGGTCAGGAACAGCTGTGCACCACGCGCCTCTGGACGTACGGCGTAAAGCAACGCACGAACGCGGTCACCAGGACGGAAGCTCTCACGTGAGATAAGATCTTCTTTGAACAGCACGGCGTCGGCGTTGTTACCCAGATCCACAACGACGCTCTCGCGGTTGCTCTTCTTCACCACACCCGTGATCAGCTCGCCTTCTTTTTCCAGGAACTGGTCGACGATCTGTGCGCGCTCGGCTTCACGTACCTTCTGTACGATTACCTGCTTAGCAGTTTGAGTGGTGATACGGTCGAAGACGACTGACTCGATCTCATCTTCGATATACTCGCCCACTTGAATCTCTGGGTTTTCGTAACGGGCCGCTTCCAGGGTGATCTCGCGGAAAGGATTTTCCAGCGCCTGACCTTCGTCCTCAACCACCATCCAACGACGGAAGGTTTCGTACTCGCCTGTCTTACGATCGATAGCGACACGAACTTCGATATCGCCTTCATATTTTTTCTTGGTAGCCGTCGCTAACGCAATCTCCAACGCTTCAAAAATCTTTTCGCGTGGCACGGCCTTCTCATTTGAAACCGCCTCAGCGACTAGCAGAATCTCTTTGTTCATTCTCTTGCCTCGTTCAGCTCGAATCCATCAAAACTTAGCGATTAAGTTGCCCTTGCGGATGTTATCCAAGGCAATAATCAGTTCGTTGCCATCTACGGTAAGGGTCAACATCTGCCCCTCAACGCCCGCGACGGTCCCTTTTAAATTACGACTACCAGCGACAGGCATAGTCAGTTGTACCTTTACGGTTTCACCTAGGTATCGCGCATACTGCTCTGCAGTAAATAATGGTCTATCGACACCCGGTGAGGAAACTTCTAGTGTATATTCGGTCGAAATCGGGTCCTCGACATCGAGCACGGCACTGATCTGGCGACTGACATCGGCACAATCATCGATAAAGATGCCGTTTTCATTATCTATATATACACGCAGCACTGAATGCTTGCCTGCCTGTACATATTCCAATCCCCACAGACTATGGCCCAATGCTTCAACTGGTGCGATAAGCATCTGTTCCAGCTTACTTTCTAAAGTTGCCAAGGTTACCCCCCGAAAAACAAAAAAGGGCATAAAGCCCCAGTACGACATCATCAAATGACGATATTTCAAAAGTCCAGATAACAAAAAACCCCGTAATCACGAGGTCATATCATTCAGAACCTGTAACAGAAATGAAGCGCTGCTTCATCACTGGGAAGCTGGTTGCGGGGGCCGGATTTGAACCGACGACCTTCGGGTTATGAGCCCGACGAGCTACCAAACTGCTCCACCCCGCGTCAACTGCTGCAATTATATTGATTGTGAACAATATTTGCAATGATAAAGGCAGAAACCACTGCCACTTTATCGATTCAGACCAAGCTAGGCTCAATCTAAATTTGGTGCGGATGGAGGGACTTGAACCCTCACGAGCTAGGCTCACCACCCCCTCAAGATGGCGTGTCTACCAATTCCACCACATCCGCATGTGATCGTTACTTCGACTGGTTAAGAATTTTTATTAGTTTGAGGAGACTCATCTTTTCCAGTCACACTACCTAAATAAAACCAAGGTCTAATCTAAGTCGCGCTATGCTCTTTCGAGCGATTAGTCAGGGATCTTATCTTCTGACTTTTGTGCGTCTTTTGCTGCATCGGTAACTTGTTCAGTTACGGCCGCCGCATCGGCACCTAAATCTTTCCAAGATTCTTCTGTTTTAGCGTGGTTTGCGCTCAAGTTGCCAATCGTCAGACTCAGGGCAAAGAAGGCAATTGCCAGTATCGCTGTGGAACGAGTCAAAAAGTTACCCGAACCAGAAGAACCGAACAGAGTGGCTGAAGCACCGGCGCCGAAAGAGGCCCCCATGTCAGCTCCCTTGCCTTGCTGGATGAGGATTAAGCCAATCAGGCCCAACGCAACCAACAAGTAAATAACCATTAGAACTTCGTACATATTATGCGCTCATCGCTATCGAACATAAACTTAAAAACTCGGTAGAGTTTAAGCTAGCACCGCCTATCAGTCCACCATCTACATCAGGTTGAGCAAATAGATCTGCTGCATTACTCGGCGTTACGCTACCACCGTACAAAATCCTGATATTCTCTCCGATATACGGAGACACTTCAGAGAGACGCTTGCGAATAAACGCGTGTACTTCCTGCGCCTGCTCTGGCGTAGCGCTCTTACCTGTCCCTACGGCCCAAAGTGGCTCATAGGCGATAATCGCATTATCAAAAGCCATGGTGCCATTCTTCTCGATGACCACATCCAGCTCTTCGGCAATCACCTCGAAGGTGCGTCTTGCTTCACGTGCTGGACCCGACTCACCTACACATAAGATAGGGGTCAAACCATGCTTCTGTGCGGCGGCAAATTTTTCCGCCACGATGTCGCTAGTTTCGCCGTACATTCTACGACGCTCGGAGTGACCGATAATCACATAGCGACATCCAGAATCTTTCAGCATCTGCCCAGACACTTCGCCTGTATAGGCACCGAAGTCATGCTGACTCAGGTTTTGGGCACCCATTCTAACTAAGCAGCCGTTTAAGGCTTCTTTGTTAGCATCGAGTTGCTGACGAACACTTTCAAGAAAAATACTTGGTGGACACAAGACCACTTCCGCAGAATCATTTTGAAGCTTGGTAGCAAACTTGGTAAACAACTCTTGCGCTAGCTGCGCAGTACCGTTCATTTTCCAGTTACCAGCGACCATTGGGCGTCTTAGTGCCATCACTGTCTCCTTCTGAAAGCGGGCTGAATAATAGCGAACCACTTGTTAAGTTACAATACCTAAATCTCGAATTTTTGCGATAAAGTGTCGAAGCGATTACTTTTTATCCTCGCGCGAGATAAATAGCACAGGATTTAACCCGGCAAGGCTAAATCCTGTACAAGGGCCTTAAACTAGCGCCTTGATGGCCTCGGCAATATAGTTTGCGTGGGCTTTTACATCGCTGGCGACATCGCCTTCGACCATGACGCGAATCAGTGGCTCTGTGCCCGACTTACGCAGTAGCACGCGGCCACGTTCGCCAAGTTTGGCTTCCACTTCCGCCTGAGCGCTCAATACGCTATCTGCCTCTAACGGATTGTGAGTACCTTCAAATCTGACATTCACCAGCACCTGTGGCAGCATCTTAATGCCTTCGGTCAGCTCCTCAAGGGTCGCCTGCTTACGACACATGGCCGCGAGCACCAGAATACCGGCAACGATACCGTCTCCCGTGGTGCCATGATCCAGATTCAGGATATGGCCAGAGTTTTCACCGCCGATGCGCCAATCTTTCTCTTTGAGCAGCTCCATCACATAGCGGTCG
Organism: Shewanella alkalitolerans; assembly: GCF_019457575.1. Classification (NCBI taxonomy): domain Bacteria; kingdom Pseudomonadati; phylum Pseudomonadota; class Gammaproteobacteria; order Alteromonadales; family Shewanellaceae; genus Shewanella; species Shewanella alkalitolerans. The sequence goes on from NZ_CP080422.1 coordinate 3,331,703, forward strand.
CCCACCTTAGAGCGGGCAAAGGGAATATTACGGGCCTTGAGTGCCAAGTCCAGCCCCAGGTTAGACATCAGGGTGCCAACCACACCGCCCTTTAGCACGCCGCGATCCTGAGCATCACAAGCCAGGATATAGAGGATCTCATCGCCGTCGATCACCTTACCATGACGATTCACCATCATGATGCGATCACCGTCGCCATCCAGTGCGATACCCAGGTCAGCCTTTTCGGCGATCACTGTCTCGCGGATCTTACCCATAGAGGTGGCGCCCACCTCATGGTTGATGTTGATGCCATCTGGCTTGTCACCTATGGTGATCACCTCGGCGCCCAGCTCACGAAACACACTCGGCGCGATGTGGTAGGTTGCCCCATGGGCGCAATCGACCACTATCTTTAGACCGTTGAGGGTATGCTCGGCAGGGAAATTACCCTTACAGTATTCAATATAACGACCGGCGGCGTCTTCGATGCGCGATACCTTACCCAGCAGGTGGGACTCGACACACTCCAGCGGCTTTTCGAGTTCACGCTCTATCTCCAGCTCGACCTCATCATCCAGCTTGCTACCATCGGTAGAGAAGAACTTGATGCCGTTATCATAGTAAGGATTGTGAGAAGCACTGATCACCACACCGGCTTCCGCCCTGAAGGTACGGGTCAGATAGGCCACAGCCGGTGTCGGCATAGGTCCCATCAACATCACATTCAAACCAGCGGCCGACAGGCCGGCTTCCATCGCAGATTCGAACAGATAGCCTGAAATACGCGTGTCCTTACCTATGATCACCTTCTTAGTGCCGGTGCGCGACAACACGCGCCCCGCCGCCCAGCCAAGTTTGAGCGCCAATTCCGGGGTCATCTTACCCGCGCCCACCTTGCCTCTGATACCATCGGTTCCGAAGAATTTTCTCACTTGTTATTACCTCTGCCCCATCCCAGGGTCTTTCCTATTTAATCCAATTGACGCGGCCGCTCTTAGCGCCGCGCATCAATCTATAATGCCTGATAATTGGCGCAAGCCTGCATGACCCTGATCATATCCATGGTCGGTTTTACGTCATGGACACGAATAATATGTGCGCCTTGCTGAATACTCAAGAGCGCGGCGCTCAGGCTGCCCGCCAGACGATCGCTCGGTGGCATGTTAAGCAGGTTGCCTATCATGCTCTTGCGCGACAGGCCGATAAGCAGCGGCAGGCCAAATGCCTTAAGCTCGGCCTGACGGTTTAATAATTCATAGTTATGTGACAGCGTCTTGCCAAAGCCAAAACCTGGGTCCAGCAGCAGATTGTCTCTGGCAATTCCGGCATCCAGACAGGCCTCGATACGTTCCTCAAAGAAGGCGCTGATATCCCCTATGATATCTTGGTATACGGGCGAGTCTTGCATGGTTCTCGGCTGTCCCTGCATATGCATCAAACAGATGGGCACATTCAGCTTGGCGGCCACGGCTAGGGCGCCAGGCTCCTGCAGGGCGCGCACATCGTTGATCAGATGGGCGCCGGCAGCAACCGCCTCACTCATCACCTCAGGCTTGCTGGTGTCGACCGAGATCCACACATCGTGATTGGCACTGACATATTCCACCAGGGGGATCACCCTGTCCAGCTCATGTTGCACGCTGACCTCGGCCGCGCCGGGGCGGGTCGACTCACCACCGATATCTATGATGCTGGCGCCCTCACCGACTAATGTATCGGCATGCCGACAGGCCGGCTCAAGATTGGCGAAGCGACCACCGTCTGAGAAGGAATCCGGCGTCACGTTAAGTATTCCCATCACTCTGGGCTGGGAAAGGTCCAGGCGTTTGTCGCCACAGACAAGTTGAAACCCTTGCTGCAAGATAGGCTCCTCGCTCACACTGAAGACGTAAACAAGAAAACCCCGTTAAGGGGCTTTCTGAGATAATGCAGTTAATCTATCGCAAAGATGATTACTTGATAACAGGTGATTCATCACCTTCTTTTGGCTCGCTCGCAGGCTCGGCGGCAGGCGCTTCGCTCGGCTCTGGCGATGTAACCGCCTCACCACGACCGCCATTCCCCTTGCCGTTTGAACCATTCTCGTCCATGTTCCAATCGGCCGGAGCACGCACCTCACGACGGGCCATCAGGTCGTCAATCTGAGTCGCATCTATGGTCTCGTACTTCATCAGCGCATCTTTCATCGCATGAAGGATATCCATGTTATCGGTCAGGAACTGATGCGCGCGTCCATAGTTGTTATCGATCAGCTGCTTCACTTCGAGATCGATAATCGACGCCGTCTCATCCGACATATGCTGCGCCTTAGCCATGCTACGGCCGAGGAACACTTCGCCCTCATCTTCGGCGTACAATACCGGACCTAGCTTGTCCGAGAAGCCCCATTGGGTCACCATGTTGCGTGCAATCGTAGTCGCATACTTGATGTCTTGAGAAGCACCGGTAGAGACACGCTCGCTACCGTAGATCAACTCCTCGGCGATACGTCCACCATAGGCTACAGAGATCTGACTCTCGAGCTTACGACGGCTCTGGCTGATGGCATCGGCCTCAGGCAGGAAGAAGGTCACACCCAAGGCGCGGCCGCGAGGAATAATGGTCACCTTGTGCACAGGGTCGTGCTCAGGCACCAGACAGCCAACGATAGCGTGACCAGCTTCGTGATAGGCGGTCATCTCTTTCTCTTCTTCAGACATCACCATGGTGCGGCGCTCGGCGCCCATCATGATCTTGTCTTTGGCGCTCTCAAACTCTTCCATGCCCACCACGCGGCGATTACCACGGGCAGCAAACAGCGCTGCTTCGTTGACCAGGTTAGCCAGATCGGCACCAGAGAAGCCTGGCGTACCGCGGGCAATCACGCTCGCCTTAACGTCATCGGCCAGCGGCACCTTACGCATATGCACCTTAAGAATCTGCTCACGACCACGTACGTCTGGCAGCCCAACCACCACTTGACGGTCGAAACGACCCGGACGCAGCAAGGCGGCATCCAATACGTCTGGACGGTTAGTCGCGGCGATAACGATGATACCTTCGTTACCCTCAAAGCCATCCATCTCAACCAGCATCTGGTTAAGGGTCTGCTCACGCTCGTCGTGACCACCACCGACACCCGCGCCACGCTGGCGACCTACGGCATCGATCTCATCGATGAAGATGATACAAGGCGCAGACTTCTTCGCCTGCTCAAACATGTCACGAACACGTGAGGCACCGACACCGACAAACATCTCAACGAAGTCAGAACCGGAAATCGTGAAGAAAGGCACCTTGGCCTCGCCGGCAATCGCCTTGGCAAGTAGGGTCTTACCCGTACCTGGAGGACCTACGAGAAGCACACCGGTAGGAATACGGCCACCCAGTTTCTGGAACTTAGTCGGCTCTTTGAGGTAATCGACCAGCTCTTTGACATCTTCCTTGGCCTCGTCGCAACCGGCGACGTCACCGAAGGTGGTCTTGATCTGATCTTCGCTCATCAGCTTGGCTTTACTCTTACCGAAAGACATGGCGCCTTTACCGCCACCGCCCTGCATCTGGCGCATGAAGAAGATCCATACCCCGATGAGTAACAGCATAGGGAACCAAGAGATGAAGATCTGTGTGAGGAAACCTGACTCTTCGGCTTCCTGACCTTTCATGGTCACACCCTTGCGGTCAAGATCGTTGATCAGATCCTGATCATACATAGGCATGATAGTGGTAAATTTTTCCCCGGTTCTTTTTGTACCCTCGATGGTACGCTGGTCACTCTTCACCTCGACGGTGTTGATCTGGCCGGAGCGAACATCATCCAAGAAAGTTGAATAATCCATCTTCATGGAGTTCGATGAAGAGGGGGAGTAGCCCTGAAACACTGACATCAGCACGACGGCGATGACAACCCAGAGAATTAAATTTTTTGCCATATCACTCAAAATTACTAGACCTCATACAGTCTTGCGGTTACTGACGTTAGGTTACTACAACTTGTAACCCGTCGCCACAAGATAGACTTCACGCGAACGCGGTCGCGACGAGTCTGGCTTACGTGTTTTAACGGTGGTAAATGCCTCTCTCACCGCCTTCATATACTCATCAAAGCCCTCCCCCTGAAAGACTTTGACAGCAAAACTACCATTTGGTGCCAACACCTGATGACACATATCCAGCGCCAGCTCCACCAAATACATGGCGCGCGGCTGATCCACACCGCCCGTACCACTCATATTAGGTGCCATATCCGACAACACAACATCGACTTTAGCATCGCCTACGCGTTCGAGTAAGGCGTTAAGCACCTTCTCTTCACGAAAATCGCCTTGTAGAAAATCGACGCCGACGATGGGGTCCATAGGCAAGATATCGCAGGCGATAACCTTACCCGTCTCTCCCGCCAACTTGACGGCGATCTGCGACCAGCCCCCAGGGGCAGCCCCGAGATCCACCACAGTCATGCCGGGGCGGATCAGCTTATCTTTTTGTTGTATCTCTTCTATTTTAAACGCAGCGCGCGAACGCAATCCCCGTTTCTGCGACAACTTAACATAATGATCATCGAAATGTTCCTGCATCCAACGGGTGGAACTGGCTGTTCGTTTTTTACCTGACATTTAAAATCCGCAACAAATATGAGTTACACAAAGGCTATATGAGGGTAGAATAGCGGTTTTTCAACAGTAACTCAGCATAAAGTTGGTAGAAATGAACTTAACAACCAAACAAAAACAGCATCTAAAAGGCTTAGCGCATAACCTCAAGCCTGTTGTGCAGCTTGGTGCCAATGGCCTGACTGAAGGTGTACTGGCTGAAATTGATAATGCACTCTCTCATCATGAATTAATCAAAGTGAAAGTTGCCTCTGGAGACAGAGAGCTAAAAAATGCAGTCGTTGACGCCATTGTACGCGAAACTCAAGCTGAAAAGGTTCAGCTTATCGGTCACGTATTGGTCCTATTCCGTCAATCTCCAGAGATGAAGATTGCCGTACCAAGAGCGAAGTAACTCTTGGACTCATGCCCACAAAAAAGCCGCTATCGATAGCGGCTTTTTTGTGGGCATGAATCGAGCATAAATCAGTTTAGATATACTCTACCGCAGTGATCTCATAATCTGTCATGCCACCCGGGGTCTGAATAGAGACTTCATCCCCTTCCGATTTACCCACCAGGCCGCGAGCGATTGGCGAGGTCACAGAAATAAGGTTCGCCTTAATATCGGCTTCATCTTCACCCACGATGCGGTAGGTAAATTCCTCGTCGCTATCCAGGTTCAGGATGGTTACCGTGGTGCCGAAAATAACACGACCCGTATTTTCCATCTTGGTCACGTCGATGATCTGCGCATGAGACAGCTTGCCTTCGATATCGCGCACGCGGGCCTCACATAGCCCCTGCTCTTCGCGGGCCGCGTGGTATTCGGCGTTCTCTTTCAGATCGCCCAGTTCACGCGCAATCCCAATGGCCTCGGCAATTTTTGGACGCTTCTCAAACTTCAAAAAATCTAACTCTTCACGCAGTTGATTTGCACCAACAACTGTCATTGGAACCTTATTCATAGGAACACTCGTCTCCTCAAAACAAAAGCAGCCTAGTCAGCCTGACCACTTGGGCCACTGACCAGGAATAAAGAACGCTTGGAATCCATCTATTCTATACCCTGATGCATAGAGAAGCTATCGGATCCCCAAGAGTTTGTTAGCGCGCCATCAGAACTGTGTGTTCCATGGCGCGCCCAAGGCAAGCAAGTTGGCGCCATTCGCCCAGTATCGAGATAGCCTTGTTATATCTATTTCAACTAATTGAATGCCCATAAAAAAGGCCGCTTGCGCGGCCTTTTCGTAAGGGTTAACCCTTAGCCTTTAATGCGCTGGTGCAGCTCCTGAACTGAAGTCACATTGGTGCGACTGTCGGCAGAGTGCGCCATACAGGTCGCGAAGGCGGCGTTCAAGGTCGTAGTGTAGTTCACCTTGTAACGCAGCGCGCCACGACGCAGCTGACGTGAGTCTTCGATCGCCTGGCGGCCTTCGGTAGTGTTCACGATATAGGTGTACTCATCGTTCTTGATGCGGTCAAGAATATGCGGACGACCTTCGTGTACCTTGTTCACCAGACGAGGATTGATACCTGCTTCGCCCAGCACGACTGCGGTGCCGTGGGTGGCATCGATCTCATAGCCCAGCTCAATCAGCTTGGCAGCCAGGTCGGCAACACGCTTCTTGTCGCTGTTACGTACAGAAAGCAGCGCACGGCCAGACTTAGGCACCTCAGAGGTGGCACCCAGCTCAGCCTTAGCATAGGCCTCGGCGAAGGTCGCACCCACGCCCATTACCTCACCGGTAGAGCGCATCTCAGGGCCAAGTAGCGGATCAACACCCGGGAACTTGTTGAACGGCAGCACCACTTCTTTCACCGAGTAGAAAGGTGGAATTACCTCTTTGGTAAAGCCCTGCTCTTCCAGACTCTGACCGGCCATGACGCGTGCGGCGATCTTAGCTAGAGGAACACCCGTCGCCTTAGAGACGAATGGTACGGTACGGGCCGCACGTGGGTTAACCTCGATCATGTAGATGGTGTTGTCTTGTACCGCGAACTGCACGTTCATCAGACCCACAACGCCGAGTTCCATCGCCAGCTTGCGCACCTGTTCGCGCATCTGGTCCTGGATCTCCTGGCTCAGTGTGTATGGAGGCAGCGAACAACCCGAGTCGCCCGAGTGAACACCCGCCTGCTCGATATGTTCCATGATGGCGCCAACCACAACAGTCGTGCCGTCACATACCGCATCGATATCCACCTCGGTGGCGTTATCGAGGAAGTGATCCAGCAATACTGGCGAGGCGTTAGAGACGCTAACCGCTTCGTTAAAGTAACGACGCAGGTCTTGCTCGTCGTAGACGATCTCCATTGCGCGGCCACCCAGTACGTAGGATGGGCGAACCACTAGCGGGTAACCGATACGCTCGGCGGAGATCACGGCACCTTCTACCGTAGTGACGGTATCGTTTTCCGGCTGCTTCATCTCCAGGCGTTGAATCGCCTGCTGGAAACGCTCACGGTCTTCGGCGCGGTCAATGGCATCCGGGCTGGTACCAATAATTGGCACACCGGCGGCTTCCAGGTCACGAGCCAGTTTCAGCGGTGTCTGACCACCGTACTGCACGATAACCCCTTTAGGCTGCTCGATACGCACGATCTCCAGCACATCTTCCAGGGTCACAGATTCGAAATAGAGTCTGTCAGAGGTGTCATAGTCGGTAGAGACTGTCTCTGGGTTACAGTTGACCATGATGGTCTCGTAACCGTCTTCACGCAGGGCAAGCGCCGCGTGCACACAGCAGTAATCGAATTCGATACCCTGGCCGATACGGTTAGGACCACCACCCAGCACCATGATCTTGTCTCGGTTAGATGGGTTAGCCTCACACTCTTCCTCATAGGTCGAGTACATGTAGGCGGTATCGGTCGAGAACTCGGCGGCGCAGGTATCGACGCGCTTGTACACTGGGTACACTTCGTGACGGTAACGCAGCTTACGCATCTCTGACTCGCTGACACCCATCAGGGCCGCCAGACGCGCATCGGAGAAACCTTTACGCTTGAGCTTGTAAAGGAAATCTTTGTCCATGCTAGCCATGCCAGCTTCTTTCACTTGGTTCTCAAGCGATAGCAGCTCTTCAATCTGCACCAGGAACCAAGGGTCGATATTGGTCAGCTTGAAGATGGCATCCATGCTCAGACCGGCGCGGAAGGCATCGGCGATATACCAGATACGCTCGGCGCCCGGCTCTTTCAGCTCGTGGCGAATGCGCGACAGGGCATCGTTATCTTCGACATCGACGATAGGATCTAGGCCATTAACGCCTACCTCAAGGCCGCGCAGTGCTTTTTGCAGCGACTCTTGGAAGGTACGACCAATCGCCATTACCTCGCCCACAGACTTCATCTGAGTGGTCAGACGGTCATTTGCGCCGGCAAATTTCTCGAAGTTGAAGCGTGGCACCTTGGTAACCACGTAGTCGATGGCAGGCTCGAACGAGGCTGGGGTGGCACCGCCAGTGATGTCGTTGCTCAGCTCATCCAGGGTGAAGCCCACCGCCAGCTTGGCGGCGATCTTGGCGATAGGGAAACCTGTCGCTTTCGATGCCAGGGCAGATGAACGCGATACACGCGGGTTCATCTCGATGATCACCATACGACCATCTTTCGGGTTGATACCAAACTGAACGTTTGAACCACCGGTTTCTACGCCGATCTCACGCAGTACCGCCAGTGAGGCGTTACGCATCAGCTGATATTCTTTGTCTGTCAGGGTCTGCGCCGGCGCGACTGTGATAGAGTCGCCGGTGTGCACGCCCATAGGATCGAAGTTTTCGATAGAGCAGACGATGATACTGTTATCGTTGCGGTCACGAACCACTTCCATCTCATATTCTTTCCAACCGATGAGCGACTCATCGATCAGCAGTTCGTTGGTCGGTGACAGCTCGAGACCCTGAGAACAGATCTCCTCGAACTCCTCCTTGTTGTAGGCGATACCACCGCCCGAGCCACCCATGGTGAATGATGGACGGATAATACAAGGGAAACCAACCTGCTCGAGTACCTCGTAGGCATCTTCCATGCTGCGGGCGATACCGGCGCGAGGACACTCGAGACCAATCTTCTTCATCGCCGCATCGAAACGGCTACGGTCTTCGGCCTTGTCGATGGCATCGGCGGTTGCACCTATCATGTCGACGTTAAATTCGGCCAGCACACCTTCTGCCTCGAGGCGCAGGGCACAGTTCAGTGCCGTCTGACCACCCATGGTCGGCAGAATTGCATCGGGACGCTCCTTAGCGATGATGTTGCGCACCACTTCCCAGTGGATAGGCTCGATGTAGGTCGCATCGGCCATCTCTGGGTCTGTCATGATGGTCGCTGGGTTAGAGTTCACCAGAATAACCCGGTAACCCTCTTCACGAAGCGCCTTACACGCCTGGGCACCAGAGTAGTCAAACTCACATGCCTGACCGATTACAATCGGGCCGGCACCCAGGATAAGAATACTTTTTATGTCTGTACGTTTTGGCATTGCTGAAACTTTCTCCCGGACTACTTGGCGTTATGACGATATTCTTCGATCAACTCGATAAAGTGATCGAACAGCGGCGCGGCGTCGTGTGGACCCGGGCTTGCCTCAGGGTGGCCCTGGAAGCTGAACGCTGGCTTGTCGGTCAGGTGAATACCCTGCAACGAGCCGTCGAACAGCGACTTGTGAGTCACCTTAACGTTGGCCGGCAGGCTGGTCTCATCGGCAGCAAAACCATGGTTCTGGCTGGTGATCATCACGTTGCCCTTCTCCAGGTTGCTGACCGGATGGTTGGCACCATGGTGACCAAACTTCATCTTCAGCGTCTTAGCGCCTGAGGCCAGTGCCAACAGCTGATGGCCAAGGCAGATACCAAAGAGTGGAATGTCAGTCTTGAGGAAAGTCTGAATCGCTTCGATGGCGTAGTCACAGGGCTCTGGGTCGCCAGGGCCGTTTGACAGGAAGATGCCATCAGGATTCATCGCCAGCACTTCTGCAGCAGGGGTTTGCGCCGGTACTACGGTCACATCGCAGCCACGGTCAACCAGCATACGCAGGATGTTGCGCTTAACGCCGTAGTCGTAGGCTACGACCTTATATTTCAGTTCAGACTCAGGGGTGTCACTCGGCAGGCCGCCCACCAGACGCCAGCTACCGCTGCGCCATTGGTATTGCTTCTGCGTGGTCACTTCTTTGGCCAAGTCCATGCCTTTCAAGCCAGGGAACGCTTTGGCAGCTGCCAGCGCCTTAGCTTCATCCATGTCACCCACTAAGATGGCACCCGCTTGTGCCCCTTTTTCCCTGAGGATACGTGTTAGTTTACGCGTGTCGATATCGGCAATGCCTACAACATTGTTGCTTTTTAGGTAATCGCTGAGGGATTGCTCATTTCTGAAGTTGCTCGCCAGTAGCGGTAGATCGCGGATGATCAGGCCACAGGCATGGACGGCTTCAGATTCGGTATCTTCACTATTGGTACCAGTGTTACCAATGTGCGGGTAGGTTAGAGTAACAATTTGACGAGAATAGGAAGGATCCGTGAGGATCTCTTGGTAACCCGTCATGGAAGTGTTAAATACCACTTCACCAACTGCGAGTCCATCAGCACCGATTGCAGTGCCAGAGAATACGGTTCCATCTTCGAGTACGAGTAAGGCAGACTTTGTCAACGCGACCTCCGAAAAGAGCCAAGCCATTGAATAATAAGGTTTTATTTTGTGTTTAAAATACCAACTTCCGCTTAAATACGAAATTTTGACAAATTCCGACAATTTTAAAGGTAATTGTGAAGCTCGTCTATAGATAAGCGGTACTTTCTTTCAAAAAAAAACGCCAAATTGGCGTTTTTTTTAAATACTAATCCTTCAGGCCCAAGACCTGTTGCATGTCGTATAATCCGGGGCCCTGATCGCCCAGCCAAAATGCGGCGCGCATGGCACCGTTGGCAAAGGTCATACGACTCGAGGCCTTATGGGTGATCTCCAGACGTTCACCGATATCGGCGAACATGGCAGTATGCTCACCCACCAAATCACCGGCGCGAATGGTAGAGAAGCCTATGGTCTCACGGCTACGCTCTTCGGTGATCCCCTCACGGCCATAGACGGCGCATTTTTCCAGGTCACGCCCCAAGACTTCGGCGATCACCTCGCCCATCTTGAGTGCTGTACCCGACGGCGCATCTTTCTTATGTCTGTGGTGACCTTCGATGATCTCGATATCTGTGTAGTCGCCCATCACCTCGGCGGCCAGCTCCAGCAGGCGCCACATCAGGTTGACCCCCACAGACATGTTAGGCGCCATCACGATCGGCGTGTTCTCGGCGTAGGCGGCAATCTGCTCTTTCTGGGCATGATTAAAGCCTGTGGTGCCGATGACGATCGCCTTACCGTTGCGGGAACACCAGTCGGTATGCACCACACTGGCCTCGGGCGAGGTAAAGTCGATCAGGATATCGAAGTCGTCTACGGCATTGTCCAGCGAATCAGTGATGGCAACATTCATCGCGCCCACACCGGCGAGTTCGCCCGCATCGACACCTATCAATGTAGAACCCGCACGCTCAACCGCCGCACCTAAATAGATGTTGCTGCTGAGTTTTGCCGATTCAATAAGAGTTCGGCCCATGCGACCACTGCCACCGGTTATCGCCACTCTTACTTGCTCTGTCATCTAATTCTCCTAAACATTTGCTGCAGTTATTTGAGCACAAGGCTAACGCCAAATCATTTCAAAAAAAAGCCTAAGCAAACGCTTAGGCTATTTCGATTAGATAATGTCGAGCAATTCCACTTCGAACACGAGTGCCGAATAAGGAGGAATTGAGGCACCTGCGCCACGCTCGCCATAGGCCAGGTGATGCGGTACATACAGCTTCCACTTAGAACCAACAGGCATAAGCTGTAGCGCCTCGGTCCAACCGGCGATCACGCCAGAAACTGGGAACTCGGCAGGCTGGTCGCGCAGTACTGAACTGTCGAATACGTCGCCGCTGATGAAAGTACCATGGTAGTGAGTACGCACAGTCGAATCATAGCTAGGCTTGTCGCCTGCACCTTCGGTGATGATTTCGTATTGCAGACCAGACTCTAGAGTCACAACGCCGTCACGCTTTTGGTTTTCAGCCAGGAAAGCTTCGCCTTCGGCCGATGCAGCCGCAGCAGCTTCTTCCTGAACCTTTTGAATACGCTGACTAATCTCAGTGAATGCAGTTTGAAGATCTTGCATAGAGACAGCACTCTCTTTACCTTCAAACGCATCTGACAGACCAACCTGAACAGCTGAAATATCGATACCTTCGAATGAGTTAGCTGCGAGCTGCTCGCCTAATTGGCGGCCAACGCCGTAGCTGGCGTGCTGTTCAATTGTGGTGAACTTATCAGACATAATGATTGTACTCTCATTTATTCAATTAATTTCGCGGCGGATTTTATCACAGACTGTGATAAAAAACCCAAAAATTGACCCTAGTCACAGCGATTTTTTCCACTGGCGCTCGCGGCTCGATACAGCGGCGCCACCTCTGGCAGCATCTGCTGCAGATCGGCTATGCGGTGGTCATGGGATGGATGGGTCGACATCAGCTCTGGCCCCTGGCTGCCTCCCGCCTTGGCCATGTTCTGCCACAGGCTGATGCTCTGGCTGGGGTCAAACCCGGCTCTGGCCATCAGCTCGACGCCCATGACATCGGCCTCACTCTCCTGGGCACGGCCATAGGGCAGAATAAAGCCATATTGAGCGCCCAGGCCCAGGGCCGACATATAGAGGTCTTTGTTGCTCAATCCGCTGACATCGATGGCGGCGCCGGCGATCTGCATGCCAACGCCTGTCATCTGCGCCCGCGACACCTGCTCGTTGCTGTGGTTGGCCAGCACGTGGGCCACCTCATGACCGATAACGGTCGCCAGCTGATCCTGATTCTTCGCCACCTTGAGCAATCCGGTATAGACACCAATGTGGCCACCGGGCAAGGCGAAGGCGTTGACCTGATCCGATTCGAACACCACCACTTCCCAGTTGGGCTGACGGCCCGGCAATACCGAGGTGATCCGGTTGGCCACACAGGCCACATACTGATTGACCTGCTTATCCTGGCTCACCTTCTGCTGCTTCTTCATCTCAGCAAAAGATTCGGCCCCCATCTGATCCATCTGCTGGGCTGAAAACAGCAGGGTCTGTTTACGCCCTGTGGGCGATTGTGTGGTAGCGCAGCCGGCTAATAAAAGTATTACCAGCGCTGCGGTTAACTGTTTCATCTCTCATCCCTTCTCGTTATGAAACCTTATTCTTGGCTATTTAAAGATAGCTAATACCAATCACGGTTAGTAAGTGATCAGAAATAGTGCAGGAAAAACGCTCGAGAACAAGGCAGAATTTTTCGATAAGTAGTTATTCTACAATCAAAAATAGTAACGCAACTATCGGACGTTTTAACAAACTAGCATGATCAATTATTTACTACGATTGGTATAAAACATATAGCGATAAAAAAACCCCGCATCGCGAGGTTTTTCATTGTGTATCAGCACGGCTTAGCTGTTCAAGTCCTGAAAGAACTTCTTCACGCCATCGAAGAAACCTTCCGCCTTAGGGCTGTGCTTCTTTGATGACCCCGTCAGGGTGTTATCGAACTCACGTAGCAGTTCTTTCTGCTTGTCGTTCAGATTCACCGGCGTTTCCATCACCACCTTACACAGCAAGTCGCCAACCGCATGGCTGCGCACCGACTTGACCCCTTTGCCACGCAGACGGAACATACGACCGGTCTGAGTTTCCGATGGGATCTTCAGGTTGACCTTACCATCGAGTGTCGGCACTTCGATCTCGCCGCCCAGTGCCGCCGTGCTAAATGAGATAGGCACTTCGCAGTAAAGGTTGTTACCGTCACGTACGAAGATGGCATGCTCACGCACAGTGACCTGCACATAGAGATCCCCTGGAGGCGCGCCAAACTCGCCCGCTTCCCCTTCGCCCGACAGACGAATGCGATCGCCGGTATCCACACCCGCAGGAATTTTCACCGACAGTGTCTTGCTCTTCTCTACGCGGCCTTCGCCATGACACTTACCGCAAGGATCTTTGATGATCTTACCGCGGCCATGACAGGTAGGACAGGCTTGCTGCACAGCGAAGAAACCTTGGCGCATCTGCACCTGGCCCTGACCGTGACAGGTACCACATGTGGTGGGTGAGCTGCCTTTCTTGGCGCCGCTACCGTCACAGAGGTCACAGGTGGCTAAGGTCGGAATGCGTAGCTCTTTGGTCAGGCCACGCACCGCCTCTTCCAGTGACAGTTCCAGGTTGTAACGCAGATCTGAGCCGCGCGCCGCTTGACGCTGGCCACCACGGCGTCCACCACCGAAGATGTCACCAAATACGTCACCGAATACATCACCGAAGTCGGCGCCACCGCCAAATCCGCCACCGCCGCGATTAGGATCGACACCCGCATGACCAAACTGGTCATAGGCCGCCTTCTTATCGCTGTCGGTTAGAATTTCGTAGGCTTCTTTTACCTCTTTGAAGCTGGCTTCGGCCGCCTTGTCACCTGGGTTGCGGTCCGGGTGAAATTTCATGGCGAGGCGCTTATAGGCCTTCTTAATCTCACGCTCGCTGGCGTCGCGACCTACGCCCAATACTTCGTAATAATCTCGCTTTGACATAGTCTCATACTTTCTGCGCTAGGGTCTGTTGACCTTTTAGGTTTACTTTTTGTTCAATCTAAAAAGATCAACTGCCCCTTAAGTTATACGAACGGGCGTTAGAGTTACCCCATAACGCCCGCTGGAAATAATTTAGGCTGGGCCTGAATTATTTTTTGTCGTCTTTAACTTCTTCAAACTCGGCATCGACAACATCATCAGCAGGAGCTTCGTTAGACTGCTGAGCCTGCTCGCCTTGGCCAGCTTGCGCCTTAGCCTGAGCGATCTCCATCAGCTTGGCAGACGCTTCCATCAGGGCTTGCGTTGCCTTTTCGATAGCTTCTTTGTCGTTGCCCTTAGTGGCAGTGTCGACGTCAGCCATCGCAGCTTCGATCTTCTCTTTGTCTTCGCTTGGCAGTGCATCGCCCGCTTCTTCGATCTGCTTCTTAGTCGCGTGAACCATGCCGTCAGCTTGGTTGCGTGCAGACACTAGCTCTTCGAACTTAGCATCTTCATCGGCGTGCGCCTCGGCGTCACGTACCATAGCTTCAACTTCTTCATCGCTCAGACCAGAAGAGGCCTTGATGGTGATGTTCTGTGCCTTGCCCGTCTTCTTGTCGGTCGCAGACACGTGCAGAATACCATCGGCATCGATGTCGAAGGCCACTTCAATCTGTGGCATGCCACGTGGTGCAGGCTCGATACCTTCCAGGTTGAACTGACCCAGCGACTTGTTGGCGCTAGATTGCTTACGCTCACCCTGTAGCACGTGAATGGTTACTGCGCTCTGGTTGTCATCAGCTGTAGAGAAGGTCTGACTAGCCTTAGTCGGGATAGTGGTGTTCTTCTCGATAAGCTTGGTCATCACGCTGCCCATGGTTTCGATACCCAGAGACAGTGGCGTTACGTCTAGCAGCAGTACGTCTTTCACGTCACCTGCCAGTACACCCGCCTGAACCGCAGCACCAATTGCAACCGCTTCATCAGGGTTAACGTCTTGACGCAGCTCTTTGCCGAAGAAGGCAGAGACTTCTGCACGTACCTTAGGCATACGGGTTTGACCACCCACCAGAATCACTTCGTTGATGTCTGATACAGACAGGTCTGCGTCAGCCAGTGCCACTTTTAGCGGCTCGAGTGAACGTTGGATCAGGTCTTCAACCAGAGACTCAAGCTTGGCGCGAGTGATCTTAACCACTAAGTGCTTAGGACCTGTCGCATCTGCCGTGATGTATGGCAGGTTAACTTCAGTCTGAGTGGTGCTAGACAGCTCAATCTTCGCCTTCTCGGCAGCTTCTTTCAGACGCTGCATCGCCAGTGGATCGTTACGTAGATCCAGAGACTGTTCTTTCTTGAACTCGTCGGCCAGGTAATTGATCAGACGGTTATCGAAGTCTTCACCACCTAAGTGAGTGTCACCGTTAGTAGCCAATACTTCGAAAGTTTGCTCGCCATCTACGCTGTCGATCTCGATGATAGAGATATCGAAGGTACCACCACCTAAGTCGTATACCGCAACGATGTTGTCGCCTTGCTTCTTATCGATACCGTAAGCCAGTGCCGCAGCAGTAGGCTCGTTGATGATACGCTTAACTTCCAGACCTGCGATACGACCGGCGTCTTTGGTCGCCTGACGTTGTGAATCGTTAAAGTAAGCCGGAACGGTAATAACCGCTTCGGTTACTGGCTCGCCCAGGTAGTCTTCGGCAGTCTTCTTCATCTTCTTCAGAATCTCTGCAGAAACTTGTGGCGGTGCCATCTTCTTATCGTGCGCTTCAACCCATGCATCACCGTTGTCTGCCGCGATGATCTTAAATGGCATGATGTCTACGTCGCGCTGTACTTCGTCATCTTTAAAACGACGACCGATAAGACGCTTAATAGCAAAGAAGGTATTCTTTGGGTTTGTTACAGCTTGGCGTTTCGCAGGCTGACCAACTAATACTTCTTCGCCTGTATATGCGATGATCGACGGGGTAGTGCGATCGCCTTCCGCGTTTTCAATTACGCGTGCTTTATCGCCATCAAGTACAGCTACACAAGAGTTAGTTGTACCTAAATCGATACCAATAATTTTACCCATGGAGTCCTCCAAAAAAACTTTTAACTTACGCTAACTTTGTTATCTGATTCAGATATGGGGATAGGCGAATTCGTTTTCAAGCCTAATTTTCCGAGCCAATATCTTTCCTTAACACCCTATATTGGGACAGCAATTGGGAATACAAGGGCAAGAAAGATAAAAATTAACTTAATTGAGTATTTTTTTGATCTTAAAAGCTGCCGGCCGGCCAACAAGAAGCGTATAATGCATGCAATCGAAGTAAAACTCCCTCTGTGCCCCAGGCACGTGGGATTTTTTTAGTTGTCTCGTTTAGTGAGAAGGTTCAGTGAAATCATCCAACCAAGCTTATCTCTATGCCCTAGCGGCCATCTTACTCTGGTCGACCGTCGCCACCGCCTTCAAGTTGGCACTGAGTCATTTTACGCCGCTGCAGCTAGTGTTTGTCGCCGTTTCGACCTCAATCGTCGCCCTAGGCGTCATACTGGCCGCGACCGGTAAGCTGCACCTCATTAAGCGCCAATTTGCCAATCGTCCCTGGTTCTACCTGCAGACCGGGCTGCTCAATCCCTTCCTTTATTATCTGGTGCTGTTCAAGGCCTACGCCCTCCTACCTGCCCAGCAGGCGCTGTCACTCAACTACACCTGGGCCATACTGCTGCCGCTGCTGGCGGTGCCGCTACTGAAACAGAAGCTGCGCAAGAGCGATCTCACCGCGGCGCTGGTCGCCTATCTGGGTGTCTTCGTCATCGCCACTAATGGTGAGGTAGCCAGCGTGCGCTTCGAGAGTGCCACCGGGGTACTGCTGGCGCTTACCAGCACCCTGCTTTGGTCCCTCTACTGGATAGTCAACACTAAGGATGAGGGCGACCCAGTGGTGAGCCTGCTGCTGAGCTTCTTGGTGGGACTCCCCTTTATTTTGGTGACCCTGCTGCTGACCCAGTCGCTGCCGAGCTGGGATCTCAAGGCCCTTGGCGCCGGCATTTATGTAGGCCTGTTTGAGATGGGGGTCACCTTCGTCCTCTGGTTGGTGGCGCTGAAAAAAGCGGATCGCACCGCCAGCATGAGTACCCTAGTATTTATCACCCCTGTGCTCTCGGTGGGTTTCATCGCCTGGATCCTGCAAGAGACCATCACACCATCGACCTTTTTCGGCCTGGGACTTATCCTGACCGCGCTGGCGCTGCAGCAGCTATTGCCTCAGCTTAAGCGCCTGCGAACCAAAACAGCCCCAGCGCTGACGCCGGAGAACTAAAGTCATCGGCTAACATAAGCTGTCAGAGATAGACGCCCTTGCATAAAAAAACCGACCCTGAGGTCGGTTTTTTATCGCTTATTGATTTTCAGTGGCTAGTTGCGCACGTCTATCTCGCCCACGCCTACCGAGACATACAGATGGTCATCGCCGGCTGTGCCTTGCTGATGATAGCTCTGGCTCACCAAATTCTGGTTTACCTTGAGGCGCTGACCGCCGTCACGAATGCTCACCTCGCCCACACCTGACTCGAGCGACACATCACCAAAGCTTGCCTGGTGAGTGATCTCCGCGCGGCCTACCCCAAGTTCCACCTCTATGCTGGCGCTCAGGCCATCGACGATCACCTCACCCACGCCGGCATCCACCTTGAGCGCAGCGTTGCGGGGCAGATAGACACGCCACTTCTGGTTCACATCATCCTGATCCGCCAGGCGCAGCACCAGCTTGTCACCGTCGTCGAGAATATCGAACTTGGCCGAACTCACATCACTGTTTTGCCAAAAGCCAAACCATTTCGAATCGTTGGCTTTTACGACCACCTCGACCCGCACCTTATCCTGGTCGCCGGCGATCAGCTCCGCCTGGCCTACATCCATGTCCAACGCCACCTTCTGGCCGCGATAATCGAACTCATCGTTGAGTGTGATGCTAGAGGCCGCCTGAGCGCCTACGCTCATCAAACCTACCAGCAGACTTAAACTTACCAATGCCTTGTTAACCATGTTGTTTTTCATCTTAAGCTCCGTAACCGACTCCCTGTGAGATTGATTAAGACAAAGCAAGCAAGATGCCAAAACTGTAACCAACTGTAATTACATGCATTTATGGTGATTTCGCTTTTTTGATGTAAGGTTTTCCCCAAACAAGTTGCGAAACTCACCAAGGGATCTGGTCAATTTCATCACTAACGATCATGGGATAAAGCTACTGGGATAAAACTACTGGGATAAAGTGATTTAAATAATTTAGCGAAGCAGAAAAACGAAAAGGAGCCCTAAGGCTCCTTTAAACTACTACTGTTAGCTAGAGTTAACCGCGGGCGGTGTAGTCGCCGACGCCAATCCACTTATAGGTGGTGAGCGCCTCGAGCCCCATTGGGCCTCTGGCATGCAGCTTCTGGGTCGATACCGCCACCTCGGCGCCCAGGCCAAACTGGCCACCATCGGTAAAGCGGGTACTGGCATTGACATACACGGCCGCCGCATCCACCTCGTTGATGAAACGGGCCGTAGCATGAATGTTATCGCTCAATATCCCCTCGGAGTGACCACTGGAGAAGCGGCGAATATGGGCGATCGCCATATCCATATCATCCACCACCCTAACGCCCAGGTTCAGCGACAGCCACTCTGTGCCAAAGGTCTCATCACTCGCCTTGTGAGTAACAGTGCCGGCATCCTTGCCTATCGCCTCGGCCTGATCACAGGCATAGAAACTCACCCCGAGTGCACTTAGGTGGGCATAGAGCTTAGGCAGGAAAGTTTGGGCGATAGACTGGTGAACCAGCACAGTATCCAGGGCGTTACACACGGTCGGGCGCTGCACCTTGGCATTGGCGATCACCTCAATGGCTTTTAGCTGATCCACCTCGCTATCCACATAGAGATGGCAGATGCCGATACCGCCCAAGATCACCGGAATGGTCGCCTGTTCGGCGCACAGGCGCTGCAGGTTCTGACCACCACGGGGCACTATCATATCCACATATTTATCGAGCTTGAGTAGGCCAGAGACCAGGGCGCGATCAGGGTCTTGGATCAGCTGCACCGCATCGCTCGGCAGCCCCTGCTCGCTAATGGCTTCCCTGATCGCCTCGCTTAATGCTAGGTTAGAGGCCAGGGTCTCCTTGCCACCACGCAGGATCACCGCATTGCCGGTCTTGAGTGCCAGCACGGCGATATCCACGGTCACATTGGGGCGCGCCTCATAGATAACCCCGAGCACGCCCAGCGGTACCCGGCGGCGGGACAAGCGCAGCCCGTTATCCAGTAGCTGGCTCTCCAGCTCGCTACCGATGGGATCGGCCAGGGCCACCACGTTTTCGATGTCGGCAATCACGCCAGCTAGTCGCGCCTCGTCCAGCAGCAGTCTGTCTATCATGGCATCATTCAGGCCATTTTCCCGCGCCTTGACCACATCCTGCTGATTAGCTGCAACTATCTGCGCGCGCTTGTCGGTAAGCTTGGCGGCAATTGCCCTAAGTAAGTCGCGCTTCTGCGAAGCCGTGAGGCTCGCCATGGCATAGCTGGCCGCCTTGGCCTGCTCGCCGAGTGTGTTTAAATACTGCTGTTTATCGTCCATCGTTTCTGTTCCACTCATCTTTAATCTGCACAGATTGACTCTGCCGAAAACCTTACAGGACCACCATGTCGTTACGATGCACTATGGCATCGCCGTAGTCATAGCCCAGCAGCGACTCAATTTCATCCGAATGTTTACCGGCGATCTTCTGCAGATCTTTGGCGCTGTAACGACTCATGCCCCTGGCATGTTCACGCCCCTGCTCGTCCACCAGCTGCAGGGTGGCGCCGCGATCGAACACACCGCTCACCGACACTATTCCCTTAGAGAGCAGGCTGCGCCCCTTCAGGGTCACGGCGTTGATGGCGCCGCTGTCCAGTACCAGCCGGCCCTTGGTCGCCGGGCCCGCCAGGATCCACTGTTTGCGGCTCTCCAGCGGATTTTCCAGCGCGGTAAAATGGGTGCCTACTGGCAGCTGACATACGGCATCTAAGATCACCTTAGGATGATGACCCGAGGCGATCACCACCTCGACTCCCGCTCGGCGGGCGATATCCGCCGCCTGCAGCTTAGTGGCCATGCCGCCTGTGCCCAGGCCGGAAACCGCGCCGCCCGCCAGGCTGCGCAGGCTATCGTCGATATTGACCACCTGCTTAATCAGCTTGGCATCCGGGTTGGCCCTTGGGTCGGCATCGAATAGCCCCTTCTGATCCGTCAGCAGGATCAGCAGGTCAGCGTCACACAGCAGCGCCGCCCTGGCCGACAGGTTGTCGTTGTCGCCCACCTTGATCTCGTTGGTGGCCACCGCATCGTTCTCGTTGATGATAGGAATGATGCCGTTGGCCAACAGGGCGTTGAGTGAGTCCCTGGCGTTGAGATAGCGCTCCCTGTCGTGCAGGTCGGCGCGGGTCAGCAGCAGCTGGCCCACATGCAGCCCATAGATGCTAAACAGCTGTGACCAGGCGAGGATCAGTTGACTCTGGCCGACGGCCGCCAGCAGCTGCTTGTTGGCGACCGTATCCGGCAGTGTGGGGTAACCTAAGTGCTCGCGTCCGGCCGCGATGGCGCCCGAGGTGCACAGCACCACTTCGACACCCGACTTCATCAGCTTAGCCATTTGTCTGGCCAGCTCAACCATATGCGCCTTATCCAGCTGGCGCGATCCGGAGGTGAGCACGCTAGTGCCCAACTTTACCACCACACGGCGGTAGGCTATCTCACTTAAGTTCATTGACATTTAGACAGAAAAAAACCGAACCCCAAGTTATACCCAATCCCCAGGGCAAATGGTAGCGGGTAAGATAAAAGATTAGAGCCAGTCTACTTTCCTTCAATAAAAGCCCATAAAAAAGGCCATACATTGTATGACCTTTAATCTAAGCTGGCTGGCACTCAACTTAAGCTAAATTCGGCTCTTGCCAAAAGCTAACTCCCGGCTTCGCCTAACCATAGATGAACTTAACCATAGATAGACTTAGCCATAAACAAACTTAGCCAGGAATAGCGCCGCCAGCACCAAGACGCCCAAAGAGAGATCCTTGTAGCGACCGCTGAAGAGCTTGATCCCCGCATAGGCAACAAAGCCCATGGCGATACCGGTCGCAATAGAAAAGGTCAGCGGCATCAGGATACAGACCACGACCACAGGCGCCGCCTCGGTGAGATCTTCCCAGTCCACATGCACCAAGCCAGACATCATCAGGATGGCGACATAGAAGAGAGTGCCCGCAGTCGCATAGGCCGGCACCATGCCCGCCAGCGGCGAGATAAACAGTGACAGCAGGAACATGATCCCCACCACCACGGCGGTGAGCCCGGTGCGGCCACCTGCGCTCACCCCGGCCGTACTCTCGATATAACTCGTGGTGGTCGAGGTGCCCAACATGGCCCCGGCTATGGTGGCGCTGCTGTCGGCGGTCAGGGCGCGGCCAAGACGCGGCAGTCTGCCTCTGTCGTCGAGGAAGCCACCGCGCTGAGCCACGGCCACCAAGGTGCCAGAGGTGTCAAACAGGTCCACGAACAGGAAGGCAAATACCACGGAGAGCATGCTGATCTCAAGCACATTGGAGAGATCCATCTTCATGAAGGTGGGCGCAATCGACGGCGGCGTCGAGATCATGCCGCTATATTGCACATCCCCCAGCAACAGGCCCAGCGCGGTGATCCCCAGGATGCTGATGATCACCGCCGACTGATAGCCTCTGTGTACCAGGGCGATAATGATGAAGAAGCCCAGCACAGACATCACCGCCGGCAAGGCAGTCACATCGCCCATGGTGACCAGAGTCGCGGGGCTGGCTACCACTATGCCGGCACTCTTGAGGCCAATCAGCGCCAGAAACAGGCCGATACCGGCGGCGATCCCCAGACGCAGCGACATAGGAATGCTGTTGACGATCCACTCGCGGATCTTCACCAAAGACAATATCAGGAAGCAGATACCCGAGAGGAATACCGCGCCCAGCGCCGTCTCCCAGCTGTAGCCCATCTCACCAACCACCGTATAGGTGAAAAAGGCGTTGAGCCCCATGCCCGGTGCTAGGGCGATAGGATAGTTTGCCACTATGCCCATCACCAGACAGCCCACGGCCGCGGCCAAACAGGTGGCGACGAACACGGCGCCATGGTCCATGCCCGCATCGGCCAGCATCATGGGATTAACGAAGATGATATAGGCCATGGTTAAAAAGGTGGTCAATCCGGCCACCACCTCTTGTTTTAACGTTGTCTGGTGCTCGGTTAACTTAAATACTTTTTCTAACATGGAACGAGGTTCCTTGATTTAATTATGGTTTATTTAGGTAGGGTAAAAGTTGAAACCAAGTTAACGACTTGATAACAAGCGACGATTATATACGCAATAATTACGCAAACGCGAGCCAGATTAGAGCCATGACTCGAGACGATTGCATAAAGGTGATCTACGCCAGATTTATCGCCGAGGATGCGAGGCAGAGATGGTAAATTTCAGGCAAAAAAAAGCCTGCTCAAAGAGCAGGCGAGACATGTTTCAAGTGTTCCGAAAGGAAAGAGTTACCGCGCTAGCGGGTTACACTGGCCTACCGCTCAATGAGCAATAGACAACTTGAGTCTAAAAATCCCCAAATGGGGTAAGGTTGATGGATGATGCAACTACTTTAATCAAGTGAACTAGGTTCAAATGATCTCAGGGGTAGTTAGCCCTTAAAAGTCATAGCGTACAGACCACCGCGAAGGGCATCGGTACAAAACCAAGTATTCTGCCAATAAACGTGCTGAATTCCTGTATAAGACATAGTCATTAACTCCTAACAAAGTTGAAAAAATAATCTCTAGTGAAACTTGGCAGGCCTTTCATTTCCGGGGCCATGCCGCAGTCAACTTGTCGCTCGGTTCCTTGGAGAGTTATCCATCCTGGATAGACTTTGAGGTGGAAGACACTGTGTCTAACCAACGAGAGCCATTATATTTAAATGTAGTTTTATTACAAGCTTTTTTTCTATTTTTTTTAAAAAACCCTTCAAACTGTAATTTTACTACATCAAAACCCCATTGCGAGGCGGGGCAAGATCACGCTTTTTCACCCTATTGTGATCCGGCAACAAAAAGGGGCAAGCCTATGCTTGCCCCGGTCAAATTTTACCCCCAGCTAGGCTAGGGTCTGCTTAGTTCAGCCACGGATCAGCTGACACAAACTGACAAGTGGCGCCGCAGTAGGCGTGCCATACAAGGGGTCACCCTCGGTCGCACTACCGGCAATATCCACATGGGTGTAGGCCAGCGGCTTGTCGCTCGTCAGTCCATGGGCCTCAAGCCCTGAGGCTTTCAGCAGGAAGGCCGCGGGATACTGATGGCCCCTGGCCGTCACAGAAGAAGGCGCGTTGTTGGAGGACAACACATCTGCCGCGCCAGAAGGATCGACAATCTTCTGATAATCGTCACGGCGCAGGCGCGATACCTCTATCGGCTCCCCCCAGGCCTCGCTGATCGTCTGCAGGCTGTCACCCACCTGCTGCTGACGCGCCACGGCATTTTCCACCACGGCAGTATAGCCGCCGTAGGCGCGCACCACATGGCCGGTCAGAGTCGCTACCGAGAAGAGCTGCGGCGCCACGGCGTCCTGGGCCTTGAGTCTGAGGTGCGATAGCAGATCCGCCAGCACCAAACGCCCCTCGGCATCTGTGTTACCGATACGTACCCGCACACCTGCATGGCTGGTGATGATCTCGTCGGTCACGAAGGCCTCGCTGCCTATGCTGTTACGCACCAGGCCAAGCTCAGCCACCACACGAACGCCTTTAGGTTTCAGCAGGGCCAGGGTCTTCATCAGGCCGGCAACCGCGGCCGCGCCGCCCTTGTCGCGGCTCATCCCCGCCATGGCGCCGCCAACCTTAAGGTCGGCCCCGCCCGTGTCATACACCACGCCCTTACCGGCAAAGAAGTAGCTGCGCTCGATAGGCCCCTCGGCCTTATATTCCAGCTTGACCACTCTAGGCTGATGTCTTGATACGGCAAAAGAGGCGCGGCCCACGGCGCTTAGCAGCGGATAGTCACGCTCCAGCACGTCTCTGTCTTCGACCACAGACATGGTCAACCCCAGCCCTTGCAGCGCATCGACACAGTACTGGGCAAAAGCTGGCGCCGACATGCGCTCAGGCTCAGTGCCGCAAAGGTCACGCGCCAGGTGTTTACCCGCCTCGATGGCGCTAAGCAACTCAGCGGCCTTATCGTCCACCAGCAGGCCTATTTGCGAGATATTGTCCATCTCACCCAGTGCCTCGCGGCGCTCCAGCGACTGCCATAACGCCTGAGCACAACCCAGCGCGGCAACTCCCATGGACTGCGCATATCTCGCCTGAGTCGATGGCGTGACGATCAGCAGCGGACGTCTGGCGCCGGCATCGAAGGCCACTTTTATGCCCTGGCGAGCGGCGTCGCTATAGCCGCGCACATCCTGAATATCGCTGTCGCCATCTGCCACCGGCGCCACAATCAGGCGACCACCGGCCAACCCGGGAGCGAACAACAGCGTGGTCGAGCGCCCCACCCTTGCATCCACCTGGGCGCCATGGCTGGCGAGCATGGCCAGCTCCTCCTGGGCGATGGCGTCTAGGCCATTGGTTACCACTACCACGGCATCCCACTGGTTATCGTCAAAAATGGCTTCTGAATCTGTTACATCTATAAATTGAACCCCGGTCATGCCTCATCCTTTTCATCTAGCGGTTTTTCGGTCTTTGCCGAATCAACTGACGCCTATATAAGCCATACAAGCGCCCTGAGCTTTGACAGATCTTTGCCTGCCTATCGTGAATATCAACCTCTCACTAAAGACAATACTAACCCCTGCCATCTCTGTAAGGCCGCTTACCCAAGGTTTGAGGGTTGGGTTAAGGCCATGTCCAGCAAGGTTAAATCGCCGTGAGTGTTGGCATTATTCTCCTATCTGGCGCCAATGCCAAATGAAAATAATGATGTCGCCCCTTAAGGCGCCTTTTGGCGGGTGGCAACTTAGTATGACACTTGAGGGATACCCGCCTGCTTTCATGCCCACCTGGCACGGTGGCAAATCCCCCCGAGCCCCTAGAGTCTATGATAGACTATCGCCAAATTTGACCTCAAAGACCTTTATTACAGAGGAGTTTGTCCGTGAGCACATTAAGTCAATTGCAACCTCAGGCACTTTGGCAGTGGTTTGAACAGATCTGCGCCATTCCCCACCCTTCCAAGCATGAGCAGGCGCTAAGCCAATACATCCAAAACTGGGCCAAAGACAAACAACTCAGCGTTGTCGAAGATAAGGTCGGTAACCTGATCATCAAGAAGCCGGCAACCCCTGGCATGGAAAACCGCAAGATCGTGGCGCTGCAGGCGCATATCGACATGGTGCCGCAGAAAAACGCCGACAAGGTGCATGATTTCGAGAAAGATCCTATCGAAGCCTATGTAGACGGCGAATGGGTTAAGGCCAAGGGCACCACCCTAGGCTCAGACAACGGTATCGGCATGGCCTCAGCACTGGCGATCCTCGGCAGTGACGACATTCCACACGGCCCGCTGGAAGTGCTGCTGACCATAGATGAAGAAGCAGGCATGACGGGCGCCTTCGGCCTGGAAGCCGGTTACCTTGACGCCGAGATCCTGATCAACACAGATTCAGAGCAGGAAGGCGAGATCTACATGGGCTGCGCCGGCGGCGTCGATGCCCAGATCACTGTGCCTATGGTATGGCAGGCGGCAGAGCCGAGCCTGTCGACCTACACCCTAACACTCTCAGGACTTAAGGGCGGTCACTCAGGGGTGAACATTCACCTGGGCCGCGGCAACGCCAACAAGCTGTTGGCCCGCTTCCTGTTTAACCACGCCGACGAACTGGCACTGGAGCTGACCAACTTCAGCGGTGGCTCGCTGCGTAACGCCATCCCACGTGAGGCCAGCGTCAGCTTCATGCTGCCAAGCGAAAACCTGCCACGCCTGGAAACCCTGATCCAGGAATATACCGATCTGGTCCGTCAGGAACTGGCCATCGCCGACCCTGACATGCTGCTGACCCTCAGCGAGATCCCGGCCGCCACTCAGGTGATGAGCGAAGCCACCCAGCAGACACTGATCGATCTGCTAAACGCCTGCCCTAACGGCGTGATGCGCATGAGCGACGAGATCCAAGGCGTGACCGAGACCTCGCTCAACGTTGGCGTGATCACCACAGAAGCCGAATCGGTAAGCATCCTCTGCCTCATCCGCTCGCTGATCGACTCGGGCCGCGAAGAAGTCGAAGGCTACCTGACCGCCCTGAGCAACCTGGCCGGTGCCGAATTAGAATTCAGTGGCGCCTACCCAGGCTGGAAGCCAGACAGCAGCTCTCCTGTGATGGCGATTGTGAAAGACACCTACGAGTCTATCTACAACAAGGAACCCGTCATCATGGTGATCCACGCGGGTCTGGAGTGTGGTCTGTTCAAGAAGCCTTACCCAGAGATGGATATGGTCTCCATTGGCCCCACCATCCGCTTCCCACACAGCCCAGATGAGATGGTGTTAATCGAGACCGTCGAGCAATACTGGAAGCTACTCCTCGCCGTACTGGAACGTATTCCAGAGAAAGCGTAATAGATAGCGGAACTAGGTAACTGATAAGAAAAGGCGTCTAACAAGACGCCTTTTTTGTTGGCAAAATTTAGGGGGTTATCTTCGTAATGGTAGAATTTAATGCCTTAGCGTAATAGAGCACGCCTTGATTTGAGCCTCTACCAGACTCTGGTATTTGAAAGGTTATGGAATGTCACCACTTCATGGTGTATCAATTGCCTGCAGCATGCCTTTCGTGCAAACACGCTTTTGGCTCGCAGCAAGTCCATCCATGGATGCTCTACGAAATCATCCATGATTTCGAAGGCCAAAAGCGTGTTCACACCGAGTTATCAGTCTCTTCGATTTGGCCTTGCTTGTATCACCCTAAAATCAAAAGCTGAATCATATTTGGACATTTTTGAGTTAGGACTTTTGCTCTACTATGTGAGTTTAAAATTAATATTTCTATGGCTAACGCCCTATTAACGGGCTAAAAATTGTGGGCTAAACTTTTTGCGAAGCAAAATCAGCCCGCGATTTTTGGTCCCTGTTGAATGCTTGTTAGGTGAATATTTATACCAAACCCGAATCTTGATTAATTACTAAACCACCAACAATTAATAACATAAAACCAGGTATAGCATGACAAAACAATGCAGGTACTTGCTTTACATGCTGATACTTAGGAATGAAAAAGTAAGGGTCTAGCTTTTGAATTTTTTTATAGATAGGCAGCAAAATTGGTTTAAACCAAGAATTAAAGTAAAAACCAAATACAGCAATTAATTGGACTTCTAAAAGCATTAAAAACAGATCAAGACCTATTGCATCAATAAACATTGCAAGTCCAACTAGTTCTGAATTAACGAGTAAAAAGCCAATAAAAACCAAAGTGAATAATTTCCACATCCATTTTTTTAACACTAGACTCTCCTTGTTCAGCTAACACTTATTAGCGAGAATGCCGCCCATGTAAATCACTTCCTACTAATGTACATCGCGGCAATTTTTTTAAATATCTGAAATTTATATCAATAACAGCATTACATAACAAGGAGAAAATAAGCTGCCGAAAACAAAGCGAGACTTGGCTTATTTGAGAGAAAGGGCGAGACCTCCACCACTCCCTATTAAATGGCTGATGCTCAGTTTTTTACTAAATTTAATCAATTAGTTACGAATTTTCAAAAAACAAAGCGAGAACCGCAAGATTACATAGTAGGAAGCGAAAGGGGCGCTTTTTTGCAAAATCCCATTATACCTGTATAGATGCGCAGTCTAGCGAGTAGAGTTTGGCAACCTGCCGAACACTCATCTAGTCCTCCTACTCACATCAAATGAAGCCAAGTCGAAGAGACGTTAGATATCCAGTGTAAACACGTTTTTGGCCCTCGACGGCATGGACGCCGCCGTGGAGCGTATAGGGATATATTCACAGCGAGCCAAAAACGTGTTTGCACATAAGCCCACCGCAGGTGATAGATAACCATGAAGCTACTACCTTCAATCGCCTCTCCAGCATCCATGCAGATCTGAAGACCTACAGCGTGTCACCAAATGCTATTCAAATAGGACGCCCTAATGACTCCCCTGTTTGTTCCATTTACGAATGACATTTCCATGCTTATCACGCCAACCTTCAATTTCGGGAGTTGAAAGAAGGTAAGCATGAAAAGTAATAATTCCGAGTGTTTTACGAATTCTCTCGGCCCAAATAACACCCGCAATAACACCGACACCAGCTGTGCCGTAACAGATATTTAAGGCCGTTTCGAAGTCAAAAAGATAAAATCCAAATACACTCAACATACAAAAAATTGCGGTTGCAGAAAGTACGATTTGAAAGTACAGCCATGCAAAGATTAACCAAGCGGTTAGATCTAGATAGCCTTCCAGTGGTTTCATGATCAATTGCTTCAGAAAATTCATATAACTCCATTTATTTACTTCTGAATCTTACGCTTACCAGCTAACGCCTACGCTGGCCTTACTCCCTAAACCACCAAAGACTCGGCATCACTCTCACACGCTGAGCCATACTCATAGGCGGATTCGGCCGATTGGATAGTCTCGGAAATAAGCGTTTCGAATATCTCCATTTGCCCCGCGGGGATCAACTGATTCTGGATCTGTTTGCGTTTCGCCGCATCGAACAGACGCTCGGCTAACCAGCCCACTAGATAGAGGAGAGAAAGACAACCGCCAGCGGTTGCTATGTTCCCCTCAATCACCAAGGGTAGATCCTGAACATCACCGCCCATACCCACTAAAGCCGCCTTAGCATCTGGGTTTGTCGTTAGCTTCTTTCCCTTAAGTAACCCCAGCTCATGAAGCACAAAGGAACCCGCACATATAGAGCCAATCAACTGCCTGCTTGGATCGAGTTTTAAGGCAGACATAAAATTCTCATCTTGCAGCGCCGCGGGAATACCGCGATAACCACTGGTGATAAGAACGACATCTTGATCCTTTACCTCAGACACATGGCCGTCAGTCTTCACTGTCATCCCTAGCTGCGAATGATGTTCGGGTTTAGTGCCGAGTATCCTGACCGTCCAGCTATCAGAAGTTCTTCCCAGCAAGTCATTCATCAAAAAGAAATCCACATCGGTAAAGTCATCAAACAACACGATGCCAACTTTATACATAATCCCTGTACCCTTAATCACTTAGCAATGAATCGAATCACGCCTTACTGTGAATTAGCTTTATCTATGTAGCCGCAAGCTAGTGTGAACATCAAAAAGGCGACACCCAGCCGCCTAAAAACCAATTTATTCAATAGCGGCAATTGGTTATCAGAGTTATATCTCACAAGCAACTAAGAAAGCACTCAAAAAATCCGAGCCTCCCCCAGTTCAAACCCAGATATCGAAAATTTCAGCCTTACGACTTATTCAATCAAGAGCGCCACACCTGGCAGGTGTTAGATGGCGATGAAGGTACGACCTTCAACTCATTTAATAAATGAGCATCTCGTTAAATGCTAATCAAAAAAACTTTTGGAAAGCCGAACCTTCATTCCGAGGCCAACACACTTTAGGGCAAAACCAAGTTAGCTGTTGCTCTTCTTTCTGAACCAAATACAGCCAAATCGAAGAGACGTTAGATATCCAGTGTAAACACGTTTTTGGCCCTCGGCGGCATGGACGCCGTCGTGGAGCGTATAGGGATATATTCACAGCGAGCCAAAAACGTGTTTGCACATAAGCCCACCGCAGGTGATAGATAACCATGAAGCTACAACCTTCAATCGCCTCTCCAGCATCCATGCAGGTCTGAAGACGTACAGCGTGTCACAAAATGTACTTGCACATACGTCGTTCCTTCACATCTGACCCATAGGGATATGGGAAATGTCGGCCTGATGTTGGGAGCATCACTGACCCTGTGACCACGACATTGGTACTTCCTGTACGGCACCCGCCGGGCAGGCGTTAGATAAAGATGAAGGTGTGACCTTCGCAAATCCTACCAACATACATAACTGTCAACGCTCCCCCCCTGTATCACCACCCAAAATGGCAGGCGAACATTCGCCAATCTACCCCTGCCCCTGCATCAGCGCAGTAATAAACTCCCGCAACCAGCGGTTAGCGTTATCCTGATCGGCGCTGCGATGCCAATAGAGATGCCACTCTATCGGCTCCACCTCGAAAGGCAGCTTGAGGACCTTAAGGTCGGTATTTTTCGCCAGGCTCTCGGGTACTGTGGTCGCCAGATTCGTCTCGGCCACCAGCTTGGGCGCCGCCTGATGATGCTTGGTGCGTACCTGGATGTTGCGATGTTTGCCGAGACGGTTAAGCGCGGCGTCGACATAACCTACCCCCTGACGGCGGCTGGAGACATGAACATGGGATAGGGCCAAATACTGCTCAAGGCTCAGGGTATCGCCAACCTCAGGATGATCCTTCCTCACCAGGCACACATAGGGCACAGTAATCAGTGGATGATGGTAAAGGTCGGGATGGGTCACTATGGGGGCGTCGATGGCCAGGTCCAGCCTGCCGGAGACAAACTCCTTGAGCATCTCCTCTCGCGATACCGGATAGCTGGAGATAGACAGCCTGGGCGCATGCACCTGCAAGGCGGCAAGCAGGGATGGCAACATGGTCTCTTCGGTCACATCGAACATCCCCAGCTGAAAATGATGCTCCGCGAGCAGGGGATCGAAGCTGTCCCCAAGGTGCATGCTGCTGCTCAGCAATTTCAGGGCTTCACGCACCTGGCCTATCATATTTTCTGCCACGGGCGTGGGCATCATGGCCTTGGGGGTGCGGATAAACAGGGGGTCGTTGAGGCTGGTTCGCAGCCGGCTCAGGGCATTGCTAACCGCGGGTTGAGTGATACAGAGGCGCTCGGCTGCCCGGGTTAGGTTGCGCTCGGTATAGATGGCGTCGAACACCACAAACAGATTTAAATCAACATTTTGTAGACGCATTGGCGCTCCCATCGGCAGCTGGTTATATACATCACATGAATAACAAGGTATCAAAATAATAAAGTACGTAAATATTAGTACAGCCACTATACTTTTTTCAACGCAAAGATCGCCAACGGGCGGTCTAAACCATTATTAAAGATGCGAGGATTGAGCATCAATCCGTCATTAGTTTAGGGAGCCCAAGATGAGAGAAGCCGTAATCGTATCCACCGCCCGCACCGGGATGGCAAAGTCATTTCGCGGATCGTTAAACAACACCAAGTCCCCAACCATGCTGGGCCACTGCATCAAGCACGCTGTCCAGCGCGCCGGGGTTGAGGGCGGCGAGATAGATGATGCCATCATGGGCACAGTGCTCACCGCCGGCACCGCCGGGATGAACATCGCCCGTAACGCCGTGCTTGCCGCCGGCCTGCCCAATACCGTCTCGGCCCAGACCATAGACCGTCAATGCTCATCGGGCTTGATGGCCATCGGCATGGCCGCGAAACAGATCATCGTCGATCAACAGCAGATAGTGGTTGCTGGCGGCCAGGAAAACATCACCGCCGTACAGAATGAATATATGAAATGGGCCGCCGATAACGCCGACCCCAAGGTGATGCAATTCGAACCCCAAGCCTACATGCCAATGCTGAAGACCGCCGAGCATGTGGCCAAGGTCTATGGCGTCAGCCGCGAGGCTCAGGACATCTACGCCTTGATGTCACAGCAGCGCACTGCGGCCGCCCAGGAGGCCGGCTACTTCGACGACGAAATCGTCCCCTTCACCACCACCATGGCGATTCAGGACCGCGAGACCAAGGCGATCACCTACCAGCAGGTAACCCTGGACCGCGACGAGTGTAACCGCCCATCGACCACCATGGAGAGCCTGCAAAATCTGGCGCCGGTGATCGAAGGTGGCTTTATTACCGCGGGTAACGCCAGCCAGCTTAGCGACGGCGCCTCCGCCTGTGTGGTGATGGAGCGTAAACTGGCCGAGCAGCGTGGCTTGGCGCCACTTGGCATCTATCGCGGTATTGCGGTGGCCGGCTGCGCGCCGGAAGAGATGGGCATAGGCCCCATCTACGCCATCCCTAAGCTACTGAAACAGCACGGCCTGACCATAGATGATATCGGGTTGTGGGAGATCAACGAGGCCTTCGCGGTGCAGGCGCTCTACTGCCGCGACCACCTGGGTATCGATCCCGCCCGCTACAATGTCAATGGCGGCGGCATCTCCATCGGCCATCCTTACGGCATGACAGGCTCGCGTCTGGTGGGCCATGCGCTCATCGAAGGCAAGCGCCGCGGCGTCAAATATGTGGTCGTCGGCATGTGTATCGGCGGCGGCATGGGCGCGGCCGGCCTGTTCGAAGTCGCCTAACAAGACGCGGCACTAGACTGATGGCAGCGCTCTATCTCATTCGGCACGGTCAGGCCTCCTTTGGTAGCACCAACTATGATCAGCTCTCTGACCTTGGCACCCAGCAGTGCCTCTGGTTGGGTGAGTACCTCAAAGAGCGCAGCGTCCGCTTCGAGCGCATCATCTGCGGCGATATGGCGCGCCATCGCCAGTCGGCCGAGGCGATCTGCCAAGGGCTTGAGCGCCGCCTTGAATTTGAATGCCACTCTGGCTTCAATGAGTTTGACTTTATGACCCTACTGAAAGGCTTCGGCGAGGCAAACCCGCAGCACGCCATCAAAGATTGGCGCAATCCCCGCGAGGTGTATTCCTGTCTCAGGCTCGCCATGTTGGCCTGGTCGGAGAACGCCCTGCCCGCCGAGGTGCCGCTGGAAAGCTGGCAGGCCTTTCAACAGCGGGTGGCCGACGGACTGGATTTTGCCCGCCGCCAGCCCAAGGGCAACACACTGGTTGCCACCTCGGGCGGCGCCATCAGCATCGCCCTGAGCCAAATTATGGGCTTTGGCGCCCAGACGGTGGTGAACCTGAATTTGCAGAGCAAGAACTCGGGGATCACCCACTGTTATTTCTCTGACAGCGCCACCTATGTTACCGGCATCAATGCCACCCCCCATCTGGATCGTCCAGACCGATGGGATTCGGTCAGCTACAGCTAAAGGAATCTACCATGAACTTCGAATTCTCACCCAAAGTACAAGCGCTGCGCGAACGTCTGCTGGCCTTCATGGATGAGCACATCTACCCCAACGAATCCCTGTGGGAGCAACAGGTCGAAGAAGGCGATCGCTGGGAGTCACCGGCTATCCTGGCCGAGCTGAAGGCCAAGGCCAAAGACGCCGGCCTGTGGAACCTCTTCCTGCCCCAAGTCTACGGCGAGTTCAGCCCAGGCCTGACTAACCTTGAATATGCGCCGCTGGCGGAGATCATGGGCGGGGTCTACTGGGCCTCGGAGGTGTTTAACTGCAGCGCGCCGGACACGGGCAACATGGAGGTGCTGGCAAGATACGGCAACAAAGAGCAACAGGAACGCTGGTTGCAGCCGCTGCTAAATGGCGAGATCCGCTCGGCCTTCTCCATGACAGAACCCGATGTCGCCTCCTCAGATGCCACCAACGTCGAGACCTCCATCGTCCGTGACGGCGACGAGTATGTGATCAACGGTCGCAAGTGGTATATCTCAGGCGCCTGCAACAATCACACCCAGATCCATATCGTGATGGGCAAGACTGACCCCGATAACAGCAATAAATACCTGCAGCAGTCTATGATACTGGTGCCAGCCAACACCCCTGGGGTCAAGGTCGTGCGCCCCATGAAGGTATTTGGCTATGACGATGCCCCCGAGGGCCATGCAGAGGTGATTTACGACAATGTCCGCGTGCCGGTGGGCAACATGCTGCTGGGTGAAGGGCGCGGTTTCGAAATCGCCCAGGGGCGCCTCGGCCCAGGCCGCATTCACCACTGCATGCGCACCGTGGGCCTGGCCCAGCGCGCGCTGGAGCAGATGTGTGAGCGTGCCGAGACCCGTATCGCCTTCGGCAAGCCCCTTAGCAAACAACAGTCTGTGCGTGAAGCCATCGCCAAGTCGGCCTGCGAGGTTGAGCAGGCACGCCTGTTGACCCTCAAGGCGGCGGCCAAGATGGATCAGGGCGGCAACAAGGCCGCGAAGGACCTGATCGCCATGATCAAGATTGTCGCCCCCAACATGGGCTGCGCCGTCATCGACCGCGCCATTCAGCTCCACGGCGGCGGTGGTCTGAGCCAAGACTTCTTCCTGGCCAAGGCCTACACGATAACCCGCTCCATCCGTCTGGCGGACGGCCCAGATCAGGTGCATATGATGCAGCTGGGTCGCAACCTGGCCCGCGACGTTCACGCCCAAAACCTGGCATCCAAAAATCCTGCAAAACCTGTGGGAGCCGTATCATGAGCCGCGCCGTGGAAAACCTGGACCTCGACACACTGCAGCCTTATCTCGAGGCCCATGTAGCCGGCTTTATGGGGCCAATGCAGGTCGAGAAGTTTGCCGGCGGCCAGTCTAACCCCACCTTCAAGCTGACGACGGCGTCCGGCACCTATGTGCTGCGCCGCCAGCCGCCGGGCAAGCTGCTCAAATCCGCCCACGCGGTGGATCGTGAGTATCGGGTGCTCAAGGCGCTGGCCGACACAGATGTGCCGGTGGCCAAGGTGTATCACCTCTGTGAAGACACCGGCATCATAGGCTCAATGTTCTACTTGATGGAGTACTGCGAGGGGCGCATCTATTGGGACGCCGCCCTACCCGAGGTGAGCCGCGAGGAACGCGGCCAGCTGTACGATGAGATGAACCGGGTATTAGCGGCGCTGCACAACGTCGATATCGACAAGGTGGGCCTTAGCGATTACGGCCGGCCCGGCAACTATTTTCAGCGCCAGTTCGACCGCTGGAGCAGCCAATACCGCGCCTCGCAGACAGATCATATCGAGGCGATGGAAGCCTTGATGACCTGGCTGGGCAGTAACATTCCACAAGATGACGGCCGGATGTCCTTGGTCCACGGCGACTACCGGCTGGACAATTTGATGTTCCACCCAACTAAGCCAAAAGCCGTCGCCCTGCTGGACTGGGAGCTCTCGACCCTGGGCCACCCCTTTGCCGATCTTGGCTATCTCTGCATGCAGATGCGCATGCCCGCCATCGGCACAGTGTCTGGCCTTCGCGGCAAAGACCTGGCCGAGCTTGGGATCCCAGATGAGCAGGCCTATGTGAACAGCTACTGCCAGCGCACCGGCATAGACAAGATAGACAACTTCGGTTTCTACATCGCCTTTAGCTTCTTCCGCTTGGCGGCCATCATCCAGGGCGTCGCCAAACGCGCCATCGATGGCAATGCCTCCAACAAGAACGCCGCCGAGCTGGGCCAGCATGTAGGGCCACTGGCGGAAATGGCGCTGGAAGCCATCGCCGATCAGATTAAGGAGTAACGCCATGGACAATAAATCACTGTTTGACCTAAGCGGGCGTATCGCCCTGGTAACCGGTGCCAGCCGCGGCATAGGCGCCGCCATCGCCGAGCTATTGGCCGCCTATGGCGCCCATGTGATTGTCGCCAGCCGCAAGGCCGAAGGTTGCCAGGCGGTGGCCGAGCAGATCATCGACAATGGCGGCAGCGCCGAGGCGATGGCCTGTCATGTGGGGGATCTCGAGGCCATCCAGGCCACCTTCGAGCAGATCCAGGCCAAACACGGCAGGCTGGATATCCTGGTCAACAACGCCGCCACCAACCCCTACTTCGGCCATATCCTCGATACGGATCTCAATGCCTTCAACAAGACCATGGAGGTGAACCTGAGGGGCTACTTCTTTATGTCGGTCACCGCGGGTCGCATGATGCGCGAGCAGGGCCACGGGGTGATCCTTAACACCGCCTCGGTCAATGCGCTGCAGCCCGGTGAGATGCAGGGGATCTATTCCATCAGCAAGGCGGCCGTGGTCAGCATGACCAAGGCCTTCGCCAAGGAGTGCGCGCCGCTAGGGATCCGCTGCAACGCCCTGCTGCCCGGTTTCACTAAGACCCAGTTTGCCGGCGCCCTGTTCAGCAACGACAAGATCTATCAGCAGCTGATCGCCAGGATCCCCATGGGCCGCCACGCCGTGCCCAGCGAGATGGCCGGCGCCGTGCTCTACCTGGTCAGCGATGCCAGCAGCTACACCACGGGGGAAACTCTGGTGGTGGATGGCGGCCTGACGCTCTAACAGAGGAAGAATCAATGCAGTCGAATTTTGAAGGTAAGGTGGTGCTCATCACGGGCGCCGCCAGCGGTTTTGGCAAGCTCTTGGCCCAGCGTTTGGCCCCTCAGGGCGCCAAGTTGGTGCTGGGTGATATTAACGACACGGCGCTCGACGCCCTGTGCAGCGAGCTGGGCGAGTGCGCGGTCGGCCAGCGCTGTGATGTCAGCATCGAGGCCGATCAGCTGGCCCTGGCTCAGCTGGCCGAAGAGAGTTTTGGCCGCCTGGATATCGCCATCAACAATGCCGGTATCTCGGCCCCCATGAAGAGCCTGCTAGAGACCACAGAGGCCGATATGGACCTTAGCTTCGCCATCAATACCAAGGGGGTGTTTTTCGGCATGAAGGCGCAGATCCCTCTGATGCAGAAACATAAATGTGGGGCGATCTTAAATGTCGCCTCCATGGCCGGCATTAACGGCGCCCCCAAGCTGACCCCCTATGTGGCCGCCAAACATGCCGTGGTCGGCATTACCCGCACCGCGGCGCTGGAGTTTGCCGCCCAGGGTATCCAGGTCAACGCCATCTGCCCCTTCTTCACGCCAACACCTATGGTGACCGAGCGAGTCGATCCCGCGCTAATCGAGCAGCTGACCCGTGCCGTACCCATGCGCCGCCTGGCCGATCCAAACGAGGTGGTCAGCGCCATGCTGCACATGGTCAACCCGGACAACGGTTTTATGACTGGCCAGGCCATTGCCATCGATGGTGGCGTCTCTGCCATCTGATCCTCATTCACAACAATAACAAGGGTATCCCTATGACGAACGCCACCCTGTACCAAATTCACGGACGCACCGCCGTCATCATACTCAACCAGCCTCCGGTCAACAGCCTGGGGCTGGCGCTGCGCACCCACCTGCTGGCCGATCTCAAGAGAGCCGAAGCCGATGAGTCGGTCGATGCCATAGTGCTCGCCTCCTCGGGTAAGCTATTTTGCGGCGGCGCCGACATCAGTGAATTCTCTTCCGACGACGCCCTCGCCGAGCCCAACCTGCCCCAGGTCTGCGATGCCCTGGAGGCCTCTCCCAAGCTGGTTGTCGCCGCCGTGAACGGCCTGGCCCTTGGCGGCGGCTGTGAGCTGACGCTGGCCTGCGACTACCGCATCGCCCTGCCTGCGGCCAAGCTGGGCCTGCCCGAAGTCAACTTAGGCATTCTGCCCGGCGCCGGCGGCACCCAGCGTCTACCCCGCATCGGCGGCGTTCAGCTGGCCCTTGAGATGATCACCAGTGGTCGCCCCCTCGGCGCGGCGGCTATGCTGGATGCTGGCGTGATCGATAATTTGTATCAAGAGGGCGGCGACTTCATTCAGGCCGCGGTCGACTTTGCCCAAGAGCTGGTCGCGCAGCACAAGCCTAAGCGCAGCTGCTTCGAGATGAGTGTCGACACCAGCAATGTCAGCAGTGAGATCTTTAACGAATTTCGCGCCGCCATTGCCAGACGCAACCGCGGCTACTACGCCCCCGAGCGCTGTATTCAAGCGGTGGAGGCGGCCTGTGAACTGCCACTGGCCGAGGGCCTCAAGCGTGAGCATCAGCTCTTCATGGAGTGCCTGAATACGCCCCAGGCCCGCGCCCAGCAACATCTGTTCTTCGCCGAGCGTGGCGTTGCCAAGATCCCTGGCATAGACCCTAAAACCACGGCGACTCGCGAGATCCGCAAGGTGGCGGTGATAGGCTCAGGCACCATGGGCGGCGGCATCGCCATGAACTTCATCAACGTGGGGATCCCCACCCAGATCCTGGATCTCAACGGCGAGGCACTTGAGCGTGGCCTTGGGGTGATCCGCAAGAATTACGAATACACCCTCAAGAAGGGCAAACTGAGTCAGGCCCAGCTCGATGAGCGCATGGCGCTGCTCAGCGGCACCACAGATTATGCCGACATCGCCGATGTCGACCTGGTGATCGAAGCCGTGTTCGAGAAGATGGAGATCAAGAAGCAGGTATTTAAGACCCTGGATGCCACCTGTAAGCCCGGCGCCATACTGGCCACCAACACCTCCACCCTGGACGTGGACGAGATAGCGGCGGTGACCTCCCGCCCTCAGGACGTGCTCGGCCTGCACTTCTTCAGCCCGGCGAACGTGATGAGGCTGCTTGAGATAGTGCGCGCTAACAAGACGGCGCCGGATGCCCTGCTCACTACTGTGCAGCTGGCACAGCGCATCAAGAAAGTCCCTGTGGTCTCTGGCGTCTGCTGGGGCTTTATCGGCAACCGGGCGACCGACTCTTACCTGCGTGAATCCATGTCACTGATCCTCGAAGGGGCGAGCCCGGCGCAGATAGACAAGGTACACACAGAGTTCGGCATGCCGATGGGGCTGCCCTCCATGGTCGACCTGGCCGGTATCGACGTGGGCATCCTGACCCGGGAAGATCGTAAGGCGTTCACCACAGATCTGGACCCCAGCCACTTCGCCATACTGCACAGGCTCTATGCCAAGCAGCGTTATGGTCAGAAGACGGGTCGTGGCCTCTATATTTACGAGGGGCGCGACAAGCAGGAGGACCCAGAGGTGCTAGAGCTGGCCGCCGAGGCCGCCAAGGAGTTTGGCGTGACCCGCCGCTCGCCAGAGCAGATAAGCGACCAGGAGATCCTCGAGCGCACCATCTACCCCATCATCAACGAAGGGGCGCGGATCCTGGAGGAAGGCATCGCCCTGCGGGCCAGTGATATCGATATCGTGCTGGCTTACGGCTTCGGCTTCCCCATCTTCCGTGGCGGCCCAATGCAGTATGCCGACGAGATAGGTCTGGAGAGGGTTCTGACGGCGCTGAATAAGTATCGCGATACCCTGGACAAGGGAGAGCTGTGGTTTAAGCCTGCGCCCCTGCTGGAGCGACTGGTGAAAGAAGGCAAGACCTTTGCCCAATACCAGGCTTAACTAGCGATTGGCGAATGCCGTGTAGCTAACTCACGGCCAGTAAATATCAGCTGATAAACAAGGCGCGCCCTAGGGCGCGCTTTCGTCGTGGTCGGATTTTGCCGAAGCTGGCTTTGCAGCAAACAAGAAACAGCAATCACCAAGCTAAGTGCAAACCTGCCTAGTTCAAACTAGTTGCTGTCGGGCTGCAGGCCACGGAAGAAGATGGCCACCATCTCATCATAGGTGCGTTGATACAGCTCGCCACAGGCCTGCTCCTCTGGCATACAGAGCCAACGCTGCACTATGTCGATGCGCAGCAGGTCATACATCTCACAGACGAGCTCTGGGGCGATATCGCCGCGAATGACCCCCTGCTCCTGCGCCCGCTTGACCCTGTCCATCCGCGGCTGGCGATACTCGGGCGGGAACAG
Organism: Shewanella alkalitolerans; assembly: GCF_019457575.1. Taxonomy (NCBI): domain Bacteria; kingdom Pseudomonadati; phylum Pseudomonadota; class Gammaproteobacteria; order Alteromonadales; family Shewanellaceae; genus Shewanella; species Shewanella alkalitolerans. Next base: position 3,371,412 of record NZ_CP080422.1, read on the forward strand.
CAAATTCTTGCCTGCAGGCACCTGGGAGGAGTAATAGACGGAGGCGAAGAGATCCGTGTGGCGCATGATCATCTGCAGAATATGCCTGTGGGCGATCACCCACAGCTGAATCTCATTGAGGTTTGGCGGCACCAGCGCCGAACGCACATCAGTCACATTCTCCGTGGGCGACGGCCAGAGGTTAACCTGGCGCAACCAGCTCAGCAGTAGCTCCTCCAGCAACTGCGCCTTAGTGGGAAAGTAGTTGAAAAAGGTTTTCTGGCTGATGTTGGCCCGCGCCGCGATCTCATCGACCATCACCTCCTCGAAGGGCAAGGTCGAAAAGAGCTCCTCGGCGATATCCAGCAGGGTTTGACGCATCTGCAGCTTCTTGCGCTCCCTGAGGCTCATCTCGGCTCTCTTACCCCCAGCCTTAACCTCAGCCTTACCTTTAACCTTAACCTCAGCCTTACCTTCTGCCATGCCCTCTACCTTCCCCTCAGCCTTACCTTCTGCCATATCGTCCGCCACCTAAAACCTCACCTTGAGCGCGCTTCAAGTGAAAATGCCTTTCCTGAAAATGCCTTTCTTTAAAACGCTTTTGTTAAAAACACTTTTCTTGAAAACGCTTGTCTCGAAAACTCTACTCTTAAAAACTCTTTTTTCGAAAGCACACGAAAACTATCCCGGCATTCTAACTTACCGCCTTGATAAAACGAACTTTCGTTAGCTCGTCGCCACGCCAGTCTCGCCTCAGAGATGTCACGTTCGCACCACCCTAAATGTAAATTAATTTAACAATAAGTCGTAAGTATTAACATCATAATTGACATATTTTTATAGTTACTGTAATTATACATTTGCTGTATAAGTAATGCCTAATGCCGAAATCCACAGATGGCTGCCGACCAAAAATCATGGTCGAAACGGCCGCGGGATACGGTGTCGCAGCGTCAACAAGACTATAAGAAATTTCAAGCAGGACAGTTAACGGCTCCGGCTGCAAGGACTGGGTTGACTTGAATCGAATACGCCAGGTGGTGCCATAGACTAATCACGGGTTAGCACGATATGACCGGCACCGGCCCATAACAACAATAGCGAGGCAGAAACATGAACGAGCAAACCTATCTCCAGCAGGTCAAAGCACTCCAAGCGGCAAGATGGCCCAAAGGCACAACGCGGGAACCCATCTATCCCCATGGCGAAAAGCCGGTCACCGAGTATCTCTCCGCCTGGGCGAGACTCAACCCTACCAAGGTGGCTATCCAGTTCTACGGCTATGAGCTGACCTACGCCCAGTTGGATGAGATGAGCACCCGCTTTGCCAACGTCCTCAGAGGGCTTGGCGTGGGCCAGGGTGACGGTGTTGCCGTATTCATGCCAAACTGCCCGCAGTTTCACATCGCCTTTTTCGGCATCTTAAAGTGCGGCGCCGTGCACATGCCGGTAAGCCCACTGTCGAAAGAGATGGAACTGCGCCACCAGCTGGGTGACAGTCAACCTAAGGTCGCCCTATGCTACGACGCCCTGCTGCCCACCATGCGTCCCGTCTGCCAGGAGCTGGGCATAGAGCACATCATCACCACCAGCTATACCGATGTCAGGCCCCGCGCCATCACCGCCGTGCTGCCTGATCTGTTTGAGATCCCCAAAGCCCCCTTGGCAGATGGCATTATCGATTTCTTCGAGGCGATAGATAACGCCTCTAAGGAAGTGCTGGACTATATCCCGGCGCTGGACGATCTTGCGGCCATCAACTACACCAGCGGCACCACTGGCATGCCCAAGGGCGTGATGCACACCCACCGCAACATGATAGGCACCATGGCCTCTTACTATCCGGTCACCTTTGGCGAGGTCGGCCCCGAAGGCACAGATCTGGTGATGCTTAGCTTCCTGCCAGAGTTCTGGATCGCCGGCGAAGACACAGGCTTACTGCTCCCCCTGTATTCGGGCGCGACTCTGGTGTTGATGGCGCGCTGGGACACCAAGGCCTTTATGGAACTGGTTCACCACCACAAGGTCAATATGACCATCATGCTGATAGACAGCGTGGATGAGATCCTCAACCACCCTCAGCTCCACCAGTTCGACCTCACCTCGCTGACCACAGTGCCCTGTATCTCCTTCATCAAGAAACTCAACCGAGACTACCGTCAACGTTGGCGCGAGCTGACCGGCACAACACTATTCGAGGTGGCCTATGGCATGACAGAGACCCACACCTGTGACACCTTCACCCGCGGCTTCCAGGTGGACGACATGGATCTCTCCTTCGACCCGGCATTCCTTGGCCTGCCCGTCCCCGGCACAGAGATCAAGATCTGCGATTTTGTCACCGGCGAGCTCATGCCCCTGGGCGTGGAAGGTGAGATTCAGATCCGCACCCCAACCCTACTCACGGGCTACTGGAATAAGCCAGATCTGAACAAAAACCTGTTTGAGGAGGGTGGCTGGTACCGCACCGGCGATCTGGGAATGATCACCGAGGAAGGCTTCTTCCGTTATCTGGGCCGCCGCAAGGAGATGCTTAAGGTCAACGGCATGAGCGTATTCCCCACCGAGGTGGAAAGCATGCTAGGCCAACATCCGGCCATCGCCTCATGCGGCGTCGTCGGTCGCCCCGACGAGCGCAAGGGTCAGGTGCCCGTGGCCTTCGTTACCCTAAAGCCGGGCTTCGACGAAACCCAAGAGTCCCTGCAGGCCTGGTGTGTGAATGCCATGGCCATCTTCAAGGTGCCCGAGATCCGCATCCAGGAGAGATTACCTATGACCGCCACCGGCAAGATTCGTAAGGTGGATCTGGAGAAAAGTTTATGACACGTGTTTTTAATCGGATCCTGATTGCCAATCGGGGTGAAATCGCTATCCGTATCGCACAGACCTGTGCCGATATGGGCATCGACAGCCTGGCAATCTACGCCGAAGACGACAGTCAGTCGCTGCATACCAAGAAGGCTGATCAGGCCGTGGCCCTCGAGGGCCGCGGCGTCAAGGCGTACCTGGATATCGAGCAGCTGATTGCCGTGGCCAAGGCCCATGGGTGTGATGCCGTGCACCCAGGCTATGGCTTTCTGTCTGAAAACAGCAGCTTCTCAAAGCGCTGTCACGAGGAGGGGATCTGCTTCATCGGCTCATCGGCCGAGCTCTTAGACCTGCTGGGCAACAAGGCCACTGCCCGGGAAACCGCCCTGCGCTCAGACACACCGCTCACCGGCGGCATCAACAAGCCCTGCAGCCTGGAAGAGGTGCAAACCTTCTTCACCAGCCTGGGTAATGGCGCAGCCGTGATGATCAAGGCCCTGGCTGGCGGTGGCGGGCGCGGCATGCGTCCCGTCAGCCGCTACGAGGATCTGGCCGAGGCCTATCGTCAGTGCCGCGAGGAGGCGATCATCGCCTTCGGCAGCGGCGAATTGTACGTTGAGCAACTGGTGCAGCATGCCCGTCATATCGAGGTGCAGATCTTGGGTGACGGCACGGGCGCCGCGGTGCATGCCTGGGAGCGCGAGTGTACCCTGCAGCGTCGCAACCAGAAGCTGCTGGAGATCGCCCCCAGCCCAAGCCTTGACGACGCGACGCGCATGCCGATCATCGAGGCGGCATTGCAGCTGGCCAGCGACGTGAAATATCAGGGCCTTGGCACCTTCGAGTTCCTGCTGGATGCAGACGATCACAGCAAGTTCTACTTCATGGAGATCAACCCGAGGATCCAGGTGGAGCACACCATCACCGAAGAGATCACCGGCCTGAACCTGGTCAAGTTACAGATATTGCTCGCCGCCGGTAAGACGCTGGCGGAGCTGTCGCTGACTGAAGCGCCAATCAAACGCGGCTGCGCCATTCAGGCGCGCATCAACCTGGAGCAGATGCTGCCCGACGGCAGCACCAAGCCCGCCTCTGGGGTGATCAAGGCCTACCAGGTGCCTAACGGCCACAACGTGCGCGTGGATGACTACCTGTACGCAGGTTACAAGGTCAGCCCCAGCTACGACTCATTGGGCGCCAAGATCATCGCCAAGGGCGAAGACTACAGCGCCGCGCTGAACAAGGTCTACCTCAGCCTCAAGGCACTGAATATCGACGGGGTGCAGAGCAACAAGGCCCTGCTGATGAACCTGCTGCAACGTGAAGAGGTGCTGCATAACCGTCTCAGCACCCGCTTCGTCGAGGCGCACATGGCCGAGCTGTTGGCCGATGACGACCACCACGAGCACTTCTTCAACATCGCCAGCGACCAGCAAGAAACGGTGCAGGCGGTAAATATTCCCGCCGGTTGTGAGGGGGTCAAGTCTCCCACCGCAGGCGTGCTGGTGCAGGTCAACATCGAATCTGGCGACGAGGTATACGCCGGCCAGGAGATCGCCGTCATCGAGGCGATGAAGATGGAGATCCCGGTAAAATCTGAACACGCAGGTATCGTTACCGAGGTGCTAACCGGCAATATCGGCGAGGTGATAGACGAGCATCAGATCCTGGCAGTCATTCAGCCGGGCGAGGTCTCAGTCACCGGCGGTCAGACCGAGATGGAGATCGATCTCGATTATATCCGCGCCAACCTGGCCGAGTTCTTCGACCGCCGCGACAAGACACTGGATGAGAGCCGCAGCGAGGCGGTGGCCAAGCGTCATAACGAGGGCAAGCGCACCGCCCGGGAAAACCTTAACGATCTCCTCGACGAAGGCAGCTTTAACGAATACGGCCAGCTAGCCATCGCCGCCCAGCGGCAGAAGCATGCCATCGACAAGTTGGTGGAGATCAGCCCAGCCGACGGCAAGATCACCGGCATAGGCACGGTCAACGCCGATAACTTCGGCGAGGAAGCCGCGCGCTGCGCCGTGATGTCCTACGACTACACTGTCATGGCGGGCTCACAGGGCCTGGTCAACCATAAGAAGACCGACCGCCTGCTGGAACTCTGTAAGAAGTGGAAACTGCCACTGGTGATATTCGCCGAGGGGGCCGGTGGCCGCCCCTCGGATACCGACTACCCTGGTGTGGCCTTCCTGAACCTGCACACTTTCTCCTCCCTGGGCGAGTTGTCAGGTTTGGTGCCCACCGTGGGTATCGCCGCCGGGAACTGTTTTGCCGGTAACGCGGCCCTCTACGGCGTGTGCGATCTCACCATCGCCACCCGTCAGGCCAGCATTGGCATGGCAGGGCCTGCGATGATCGAAGGCGGTGGCCTGGGCGTCTTCAAACCCGAAGAGGTTGGGCCGCCATCGGTACTCGGCCCTAACGGGGTGATCGACATCCTGGTTGAGGATGAGGCCGAGGCGGTTGCGGTGACCAAGAAGTATCTCTCCTACTTCCAGGGCGATCTGGCCGAATGGCAGGTGGCGGATCAGCGCAGATTGCGCCATCTGATCCCCGAGAACCGCATGGCCATCTATGACATCCGTGAAGTGATCGACACCCTGTGTGACAAGGACTCGGTATTGGAGCTAAGGCGCGAGTTTGCCAAGAATATGATCACCGCCATGGTGCGTATCGAGGGCAAGGCCTACGGCCTGTACGCCAACAACCCACGCTTCCTCGGCGGCGCCATAGATGCAGATGCCGGCGACAAACTGGCCCGCTTTATTCAGCTGTGTGACGCCCATGATATCCCTATGATCTCCCTGTGCGACACCCCTGGCTTCATGGTGGGCCCTGAGTCGGAAAAACGCGCCACTGTGCGCCATATCTCGCGCCTCTTCGTCCACGGCGCCAACTGCACTGTGCCTCTGTTCGCCCTGGTGCTGCGTAAGGGCTACGGCCTGGGCGTCATGGGGATGACGGGTGGCGGCTTCACCGCACCTGTGTTTACCGCCTCCTGGCCAAGTGGCGAGTTTGGTGCCATGGGCATAGAGGGTGCTGTGCGTATCGCGGCAAAGCGACAGCTGGAGGCTATAGCCGATCCAGATGAGCGCGAGGCCACCTTCAAGGCCATGGTGGATAAGCTGTACAGCCACGGCAGCGCCATCAATACCGCCAGCTATCTGGAGCTGGATGCGGTGATCGACCCCATGGAGTCCCGCGACTGGATCGTTCGCGGTCTGGCCTGCCTGCCAAAACCCGGGAAGCGCAGCGGCAAGAAACGTAACTGTATCGATACCTGGTAAAGCCCAAGGCTGTCAAACAACTCATTTTACCGATATCAGATAAGCCCAAAGCCAGTCTGTGCGACGCACAGGCTGGCTTTTTTTATCCCTGTTTTCTAGCGGCTAACCTCATCTATCGCGGCCCTGTCACAGCCCTTCCCCAAGCGTCCGGCTCACCAAGCAGCGCTAGGCAGCACTAGGCCCCCTGAGGCTGTCCCTAAGCCGATCTAGTACAACCGGGCAATACACGTCTCAACGACAGAGAAAGCGCGCTGAGAAGAGGCTGAGCAAGCAGAGAAAGCAGAGAACGCTGAGAAAGACATGCTGCGATTCGATGAGCCGCAGATGGGAGAAGCAGGGATTCGAGTAAAAGAGCAGAAGAGAAGGAGCAGGAGAGAAAAAGCAGAAGATAACAAAATGCCAGCCGGAGCTCCCTCCCGACTGGCATTGCAACTGGTACTGGCGTTAAAACTGATAATGATATCGGCTATGTAAGACTCAGGTCATAGACAGCCCTAGCGTGCCCCCTAGGACTGGAACCAGGCGTCCTGCATATCGAAGGGCACACTGTTATGACTCTCCAGCAGATCGATCTGCGGGTCGATCTCCGGCAGTTCCCACTCCAGGTAGTAACGCGCCGCCTGCAACTTACCCTGGTAGAAGTTGGCATCATCGACAGACAGAGTCCCCTCTTCGGCCAGCTTGGCTGCGGCGATATTGGCCTGCTGTAGCCAGATCCAGCTGGCGGTGATGCGGCCAAACACATCCAGATACAGGGTGGCGTTGGCCAGGCCTAGGTCAGGGTCTTTGGCCAGCATAGGCAGCAGCACGGCATTGAGCCTGCTCAGCTTGCCAAGTGCGGCGAGTAGGGACTGCCCCATCTCGGCCGTCGCCTCTCTTGCGCCAGCCTCTGCGGCAGTGGCTTCCACCGCCTTCACAAACAGCTCATAGGCGGCCATATTCCCCATAGGCACCTTGCGCCCCAGGATATCCAGGCCGTGGATCGCCTCCGTGCCCTCATGGATTGGATTGAGGCGATTGTCGCGATAATACTGCTCTACCGGATACTCGCGGATATAACCCGAGCCACCGAGTACCTGTATGGCCAGATCGTTGGCCTTGAGGGCGTACTTTGAGGGCCAGGATTTGACTATGGGCGTCAGCAGATCCAGCAGCATGAAGGCCTGCTGACGGGCCTCTGGCGTATCCGCCGTGTGGCTATCTTCAAACAGCGAGCTGGCATACAGACACAGCGCTAGCGAGCCTTCCACATAGGCCTTCTGCGCCAGCAGCATGCGGCGCACATCGGCATGTTGCACGATAGGGATCTGCCTGGACTCTGGATCTTTGTTTGATGGCAGACGTCCCTGAGGGCGCTCACGGGCGTATTCCAGGGAGGCATTAAAGCCCTGGTAGCCCAGCACCGCCGCCGTGCTACCGACGAAGATGCGCGCCTCATTCATCATCTGGAACATGTAGGCCAGCCCCTTGTGGGGCTCACCGACCAGGTAACCCACGGCGCCGCCCTTCTCGCCAAATGACAAGACAGTAGAGGTGGTGTTACGAAAGCCCATCTTGTGCAGCAGACCGGCCAGGGCCACGTCGTTGCGCTCCCCCTGGGAGCCATCGTCATTGACTAGGAACTTGGGCACGATAAACAGGGAGATCCCCTTGACGCCGGCCGGGGCGCCCTCGATCTTCGCCAGGGTCATGTGGATGATGTTCTCTGTGATGCTCTGATCGCCGCCTGAGATAAACATCTTCTGGCCCGTGATCAGATAGCTGCCGTCGGCCTGTGGCACCGCCTTGGTGGTGATGTCGGCCAGCGCCGAGCCCTGACCCGGCTCTGTCATCGCCATGGTACCGGCGAAGCGGCCCTCCTGCATGGGGGGAATAAATTTAGCCTTCTGCTCGTCGCTGCCAAAGCTCTGGATCAGGTTAGCCGCCCCCAGACTCAGGCAAGGATAGCCGGCGGTGGCGGTATTGGCGGCGCTGAAATAGGCCATCGCGGCGCGCAGTATGATCTCTGGCAGCTGCATGCCGCCATCTTCGAAGTCATAGTGGGCAGCCAGAAAGCCAGCATCGGCAAAATGATCCCAGGCCTCCTTGGTTTCCGGGATCATCTGCACCCTTTCACCATCGAAGGTCGGCTCCTGCTCATCCCCCTTGTGGTTGTGATTGGCAAAGTATTTCTCGGCGATGGTTTTCGCCGTCTCCAGGGTGGCGTCAAACACCTCGCGGCTGTGCTCGCAATAACGGGGGCGCTGCAGTAGTCCTTCTGTGTCCAGGAATTCATACAGCAGAAAATCCATGTCGCGGGCATTGAGTAGTTGTACTGTCATTGGGAAACTCCATTAACGTCTGCGAAAATTGGCCTAGTGAACCGCACTCTGGCACAAAAGCCCTCACGAGTGAGGGCGCTGTGGCGCAGGGACAAGATCTGCCCGGCCGGTATAAATTGGGTACCTAAACCTAAGCCGATATCCAATAAACTCAATAAGTTATGTGATGAAACGGCAGCGCTATCTCCGCCGTTTTATCAACCATTAGGATTAGCACGCTACATCAGCGGCAAGGCGATTTGCGATGCCTGGGCACCACCTACGCTTAAGGAGAGCTGCGCCTCGGGATACGGCGGCGCCTCCATATTGTCTTTGTCAGCGCCCATAATGGCGACGCGCAGACGATTGCCTTTATTGATGCGATAGACCACTGGCATGATGTCGAAGTTGGCTTCGACCACCTCGCCCGGCGTCAGCAGTTGCTGATCCTCCTTTAAGGCGCGATGCCAGGGGATATCCAGATTATTCCAGGGCGCCTTGTGCTGCTTGCGCAGAGATAATCTCAGATTGCCTTCCGTGATGTAGTTGGAGCGACCGTCGGCCTCCACCTCTTCCAGCAGGGCATACACATCGGCATCTGGCGTACTGGCCGAGACGAAGAGTTTGACCAGCGGGATACCGGCAATCACCATATCCTTGTCGAGGGGCGCCGTCGTAAAGGTCAGCGAATGCCCGTCGTTGGCCGTCATATCCGGATAGTTGACCTGAGTGCCATAGTTGGAATCCCAGCGAGTCGCCGTGCCCGTCGTGGTCAGATCGTTGACCTGATAGGCCAACAGCGCGCTGGCATCGGGTTTCTGCGTCGACAGCACAGGCGCCTGAGTCGACAGCAGATGATCTGTCACCAAGTCGCTCTTGGCGCTGGATTCACCAAAATAGAAGCTGGTGCGCGCCTTCTGGAGGGGGAACTGGGGCAACGAGATCCACTGCCACTGCTTACGCATGCTATCCACCTCGGCCACATGAATTTGCGGCCCATCCATCACGCCGTTCTTGATCCCCTTCAGCCAGTAGTCGAACCAGCGCTGAAACTCGGCGCCATATACTTTGTCACGCTCCAGCTTTTCCGCCTCGTTATTGGTGACGTGGGACCAGGGGCCAAAGGCCATCTTCTGCGGGCCGTGATAGTTTTCGAAATGCACTAAGGTGTCTGTGGTGTAGGGATCATGCCAGGAGCCGAAATGGTAGATGGCCACGCCAGACTCGTTGAGGGCTGTGTTTATCGCCGAGGGCATATCCTTGTACCAATCGAACTCGGGCGCGGTATCGTCGCGCAGCTTCGCCGCCGCGAGTGGTGCTATGGGGTCGAAGTTGGTGGCATGCTCCTTCACGGCGGCCGCCGCCAGAGTGCCATCGGTATCGGCATCCACCGGCGTGGGCTTGCGTACCTTATCCAGGTACTGAGTACCCTTGCCCCAGCTTTCCACCAAGTCCTGACGCATAATGCCGCCACGGCGAACGGCGTCATAGAGGCTAAAATAACCGTTCTCCGGGGTGATGGCCTTAAGCGCCGGATGCTTAGTGCTGGCAGCCATGTACTGGGTGATCCCCATGTAAGAGAGGCCATACATACCTATGTTGCCGCTGCTGTACGGCCGCTTGGAAAGCCAGTCGATGACATCATAGGCATCGCTGGTCTCGGGCGCGCTGAACAGCCCCTGGTAACGACCGAAAGAGGCCCCGCCGCCACGCACGTTGACGCTGGCGATCACATAGCCGTGTCTGGCGAGACGCTGCAAGATGGCATCGTCGTCTATGTTGGTTACCCCAGGCTCAAACTCTCTGTGGTAGCGTGAGTAGGTCCAGAGTACGGGTAACTTCTCTTTCGTCACCACACCATGGTTGGCCGGACGTGAGATATCCGCCGCCAGCTTGGTGCCGTCGCGCGTGGTGATGTACTCTGAGCTGGTCACCCAGCCATCGAAACGTTCCTGAGAGTAACCTTGGTAGTGGCCAAAGCTGGACACCTTACTATTTTCACTAAGAGCCTGTTCGCTCTGCCCAGGCTGGTTAGTTGCAGACTCAGCCGCGGCGATTGGCACTATGATTGGCGTGATAGTTACACCAGCCGAAATCGTCAACAGGCCGGCGGCCAGCCAGCAAGCGGCGCGCTGTGATTTTCCCCTAACTTGTTCCATGTCTCATTTCCTATCTGTTATTGATCTTATTGCGCTTACTTCAACTTAAGCCCTTCCCTCCAGGGTTATCCCTTTCCGCCCCGCCTTCGAGGCCTGGCGATGCAGTCACATCGCCAGGGAAGGAATAAAAAGCGGCTCCCTGACGACAGTGTGCAGTCTTTAAGTCAGGGAAGCCGGGGAAAAGCTGTGCTCTAGTAGTTGTAAGACAGGCTCACACCAAAGGTTCGCGGCGCGTTATATTCGCTATAGCCACTGTCCAAACCATCCAGATAGAAGCTGTTGCGATAGGTCTTGTCGGTCAGGTTGCGTCCCCAGACAGCCACACTCCAGTTGTCAGCCGGGCTGAAGATCTCCGCCCGCATATTGACCAGGGTGTAACCCTTCTCGCGATAGATGGGTTCGTTAGACACAGACAGCCAGTAGTCATCCTTGAAGGAGGCATCCAACTGGATGAAACCTTCCAGCTCGGCGCTGAGCTGATAGTGATAACGGGCGATCAGGTTGCCGCTGAACTTAGGCGCGTTGTTGAGTTCGTTACCCTGAATATCGATCACTTCACCGAAGATGTTGGTGATGCCGACGTCGGCAGACTCGAACTTAGTGACCTTGTCTACTTCGGTGTCGAGCAGGCCGATAGCGGCGCGGATCTCGAAGTCCTCGGTCGCCATCCAGCGCAGATCCAATTCGGCGCCCTGCATGATGACGTCACCCAGGTTACGCAGGCCGTTGAAGACTCCACCGGTTGACTGGTCAACCTCCTGGATAGCCGACTGGAAGTCGCGGTAGTCGTAGTAGAAGGCCGCGCCATTGATCTGCACGCGATAATCTTCCAGGGTCGACTTGAAGCCTAGCTCCACCCCGTTGTTACGCTCCGGCTTGTAGGGACGGATAGCGTTAGGGTTGGTCAGGAAGCCACCGAAGAAGCCGCCGGACTTAAAACTGCTGCCCACACTGGCATACAAGAGGGTATCTGGAGTGACCTTCCAGTCCAGGTTAACCTTCCACGACGGGTCACTCTCGTCATAGTGAGACGTGTTGCCTCGTGCCAGATCGTAGCGGCCGGTAACTGGGTCCCAACCGATGAAGTTGGCACAGTAGTTCGGGCTATCGGGATCTGTGGTGTTAAGGCCATTGGCCGTACAGATCCAGGTGCCGTCGTTGACAAACACGTCGCCGACATAGTCCTTCTTCTCCTGGGTGTAACGCAGATCCACCGTAGTCGACAGGGTATCGCTGATGGCATAGGTGAGCTGGGCATAGCCTGAAGTCACCTCGGTATCCTGGGTATAGGCCATGGTGCCGCAGCCTGGGAACTGCTTCCAGTCGGCATAGACGTTGGCGGCAAAGGAGCAGTTTCTCAGGTCGTCCAGGTTATCCTCGGCATACACCAGACCCACCATCCAGTTGAAATCGCCACCATAGTTGGACAGCAAGCGCAGCTCCTGGCTCCATGAGCTGGTGTCAGAGTCATACTGGGTGACATACATCTCGTTGAGATCGCCACCATTGAGGCGACCATAATCGCGACTGGCTTGCTCCCAGGCTTCTTGATCCTGACCAGGGCCAAGACCCACCGAGCCGACACCGTTGCGATGCTTAAACTGCATCTGGGTGTAGTTGGTGATAGATATCAGCGAGTAGTCGGAGAAATCCCAGTTCATGTTTAGCGACACTGAATGGTAGGTGTCGTCGTTAGGGTGCACCCTGGCATCGGCGCCGCTGTATGGGTCGCCATCGGCGCTGGCGCGGTTCATGTTGATACAGCTGGCATCCGGGATACCGGTTTGCAGCACGGCGTCACAATAAGCCGGCGTGCCATCCTGGTTGTAGGGAATATTCATCGACGGCAGCCCAGGGAAGCCCGCCAGCGGTCCCTCCCAGTAGGCGTTGCTGTCCAGCAAGCCTGTTACCTCGGGGATCGACGCCTCTGAGGTGTCACGGCCATAGGTATATCTGAGATCTGCCGCGAAATAGTCGGCTGGCTCATAGTGTAGGGTAAAGCGTGCCTGCTGCTTATCTTTGCCACCCTGATCGCGATTCAGATAGGTGTTGTAGTAGTAGCCGTCGCTGGTCTCTGACTGCACGGCGAGGCGCACCGCGGCGACCTCACCCAGCGGCAGGCTGGCTCCGGCGCGGATGTTGAGCGAATTATAGTTACCGTAATCCACCGCCACATTGGCTTCCGTGGTCTCCAGCTCTGGTCGCTTGGAAGAGAAAGAGATGGCGCCGCCGGTAGAGTTGCGTCCATACAGACCGCCCTGAGGCCCCTTGAGCACCTCTACCCTATCGGTATCGAACATAGCGAAGGCGCTATAGATGCCATAGGGCTGATAGACGTCGTCGACGACCACGGCCGTATTAGGCGTGTTGTTAGTGTTGTAGTCCTGCAGACCCACACCACGGATCACGAAGATAGGGATGCCGCTATCGTCTGAGACGGCGACCTCCATGTTAGGGATAAATTCCGCCAGAGCCGACGCCTGATAGGCACCGAGATCTTCCAGCTCATCGGCTTTAAACGCGGAGATCGCGATGCCGACATCTTGCATACGTTGCACACGTTTTTGCGCCGTCACCTCGATGACTTCGAACGCGCTCGCCTTCTGCTCTTTCGCTTCTTCTGGCGCCTGCGCTTCCTCTGCAAAAACTTGACCTGAAATAGCCCCAAAAACCGCCATGGCCAAACAACTTAGCTTCATGTTGCTCCGACTTACTGCTGCTCGGGAGCGTAATAAGTGATTGGGTTTAATGTATTTTTCCATCATCCTATCCTTCCTTTATTACGTTTTATATTTATTAGGATGTTGGCGATGTGGAAATCAGCCGCACCTCCTTACCGAGTCCTGCACTAACTGCAATATTTATTGCCATAGCACCTATTCCCCCCGCGGTACATCAGGCCACAAACATAAGCAAAGACTGTAAGAATCGAGTATATGGAGCGCGTTACCAATTTTTAAATTTATTATAATGATTGTGTAACATTCATGATGGTGATGATGAATCATTCATCTGCCCCCATAGCTCCCCTAAAAACCCCTACCCCTTGTAGGGGCTCGTTTTTTAAGCAAATCTGGCTCTATTACACCTGGGCAAACGCAATGAATTAGAGAGGAAAACAGGTTCATAGATGGCCCAAACTAACAAGCTCATCGGAGCTGTTACAAAGAGTTAAAGCCAATTCGCGCCAAACCATTGGAAATAAAAAGGTCAAATCGAAGAGATAGAAGATACAGGTGTAAGCAGGCTTTTGACCCTCGGCGACAGGACGTCGCCGCGGAGCGTATAGGGACATATTCAAATAACATCCGTGTTTAAATGCCAGTTCGGCATCCATGCCTCTCGTTCGCGAGCGCGAAGCTGCGCTTCACTCACCGTGTCAAAAGTGTGCTTGCACATACGTCGTTCCTTCACATCCATGTGATCACGACATTGGTACCTCCATGTACTGCACCCGCCGGGCAGGCGTTAGGTTGCCATGAAGGGTAAAGCTTCAAATATCTAACCTGGCGCAATAACCGTCCAAACTACGAGCCAAATTAGGTTAATAGGGTTAATAGGGTTAACGCTAAAACCCGAGATCCATCTGCGCCCCATGCTCCTCCTCATCCAGCCCGGCCCCCACAGCCTCGCTCTCGAGCCCGACCGATACACCCAGCAGGCGAATGCCTCTACCCGCCCGGCGCTCTAGTGCCTGTTTAAGCAGATCGTAAAACAGCTTCACCGAGACCTCGTCGCTGCGCTGCTCTATGGTGGTCTGTTTGAAGTCGTCAAACTTGAGCTTAACCACCTGCTTGTGAATGCGGCGCGACTTGGCACTGCGACTGATGCGCCCGGACAGCTCCTGGATCAGCTGAGGCATCACCGCCTGACACTGCTCATAGGTGTAGATATCTTTGGCGAGCGTGGTCTCGACGCCGACAGACTTACGTTCCCTGTGGGGCGAGATGCCGCGGGGGTCTATCCCCTGCGCCCTGTCATAGAGCACGCCGCCAAACTTACCGAAGCGCTCCATCAGGCTCTGACGGCTACAGGCCTGCACATCGGCGCAGGTAATCAGCCCCATGGTTTCCAGCTTAGCCGCGGTCACCTTACCGACACCGGGGATCTTAATCAGCGCCAGTGTCTTCACAAACTCGGGGATCATCTGCGGAGTGATCACATACTGGCCGTTGGGCTTATTGAGATCCGAGGCTATCTTGGCCAGAAACTTCACCGGCGCAATACCTGCAGAGGCGGTAAGCCCGGTCACCTCGAAGATCTCCCGGCGAATCGCCTCGGCGATCAATGTGGCCGAGCCCTGATGCTGAGTGCAGTCACTGACATCCAGATAGGCTTCATCCAGGGAGAGCGGCTCGATCAGCTCAGTGTAGCGGGCAAACACCTCACGGATCTGCGCCGACACCTCCTTGTAGACAGACATGCGTCCGGGCACCAGGATGAGATCCGGGCAGAGCTTGAGGGCATAGGCGGAGGCCATGGCCGAGCGCACGCCAAACTTGCGCGCCTCGTAGTTACAGGTGCTGATGACGCCGCGGCGATCGCTGCGTCCGCCGACGGCAATTGGCTTGCCTCTGAGCTCGGGAAAATCACGCATCTCGACCGCCGCAAAGAAGCAGTCCATGTCTACATGAATAATCTTTTTCACCTTAATACCTCCACCGCCAAGAATACTGTACATTTAAACAGTATTCAATCACTTCGCGATGAACGACAGCTATGCGCCAGACGACGGGCAGCAAAAAGCCACCCTAGGGTGGCTTTATCTCTGTTTCGTGGCGCCGAATGGCTAATGCATTATATCGGCTCAGTCTATTACATTTTAGACTGGAGGTAGTTCTGCAGACCTATCTTGTCGATGAGGCCCAGCTGCTTCTCAAGCCAGTACATGTGATCAGACTCTGTCTCTTCCAGCAAGACCTCTAACAGCTCGCGGGAGACGTAATCCTGCTTTTCCTCGCACAGGGCGATGGCTTCACGCAGGTTGGCCGCCACCTGATACTCATAGTTGAGATCACTTTGCAGCATCTCCTGGGGATCTTTACCTATGTTCAGCGCCTCGCGGCTGGCGACATCCGGGGTGCCCTCGAGGAACAGAATCCGCTGCACCAGCTTCTTGGCGTGTTCGCGCTCATCGTCAGACTCGTGAGAGATCCGCTCGTGCAGCTCATTAAGTCCCCAGTCTTCGTACATCAAGCCGTGGACAAAGTATTGATCCATCGCCGACAACTCACCGGTGAGCAGCTTGTTGAGGGTGTCGATCACTTCCTGATTGCCTTTCATGCTTCTCTCCCTATTCAGATTCCATCTGCGACTGCAGGTAATTTTGAATGCCCGTCATCTTAATCAGATCTTGCTGCGCCTCGATCCAGTCCAGATACTCCTCCTCATCTTCGAGCAGATCTTCGAGGATCTCGCGGCTCACATAGTCTCGCTCCGTCTCACACAGGGCGATCACGCTGCGCAGCTCGACCAGCTGCTCTTCGAGCATGGTCTTGTCGCACTGCAACATCTCTTCCGGGTTCTCACCTATGCGCAGCTTCTCGAGCTGTTGCAGATTAGGCAGGCCTTCGAGAAACAGCACCCGCTCGATCAACTTGTCGGCATGCTTCATATCTTTGATCGACTTCTTGTAGCACTTCTCATTGAGCTCTTCCAGACCCCAATTTTTGTACATGCGTGCGTGCAAGAAGTACTGGTTGATGGCCGTCAATTCGAAGGTCAGTATCTTGTTTAACTGACGAATGACGTTCGGATGACCCTTCATTTGATCTCCTTAGTAAGATTTGATCTAAATCAATATTTAAGCCTAGAGCAATTTTCACTCAATTACAAATAAACATTAAGTTTCAATCAGTTATCAAAGAAAATCGTTCTCATTCGCGCTTTGATTACCAAGGCGATTAAAGATAATGA
Source organism: Shewanella alkalitolerans (assembly GCF_019457575.1). Lineage (NCBI taxonomy): Bacteria > Pseudomonadati > Pseudomonadota > Gammaproteobacteria > Alteromonadales > Shewanellaceae > Shewanella > Shewanella alkalitolerans. The sequence goes on from NZ_CP080422.1 coordinate 3,387,870, forward strand.
ATCCAGAGTGTTAAGGCCGACAGTAAGCACAAGGCGCTAAGGAAGAGATGAGTCTAGGTGGAGGCGAGTCTAAGTGAAGAGTAATGAAAAACAGGGGTAACAAAAAAGGCCCCGAATGGGACCTTTAATAATGACGCCTCACAGGCGCGGGCTAGATGATGCGATCTTTGGCCAGCTTCTCGCGACGGGCCTCTTCTTCGGCCATCTTCGCCTTACGCTTATCGCATGGGTCGTCACAGTCACAGGCCTTCTCGATACCCAGGGCACCCAGACCACCGCAGCTGCCGGCAACCGCCTTCTGCTTCACCAGGTAGCCGATAGACATAAGAACGAAAAACAGTAGTAATACCACAAAAGCCGCTAAAAAAGTGCTCATCACTGACTCCAGATACACATAAGTGGCTGTTTCGCTTATGTGTCTAACCATTCGCTAACTAGTCGACTAGCTCGTTGGCAAGCTAATCAACCGACATGCAAGACTGCATTTAAGAGTGCGCCTAGCCACTATATTGAGCGGGCCGGCGCACCGATGGACGCTATTCTATCACAAACCCACGTAGGGCTTAAAGGCATCGCTATAGTAGACCTTGAAACCTTGCGCTTGCTTCTCGATCAACATGATGGCCAGATGCTCACGTTCGGCCAGTGCCAGCGAGGCCTCTGTGCCCAGCACCATCATGGCGGTGGCGTAACCGTCGGCAATCATGCTCTCCTTGGCCAGCACGGTCACAGAGGCAAGCTTATGGTCGATCGGGTAGCCGTTGCGCGGATCGATAATATGAGTGAAGCGTTGCCCCTCCTCCTCATAGTAGTTGCGATAGTCGCCCGAAGTCGCCATGGCGATGTTGCCAGGCTCCAGCAGCTGCTGCACCACGCGCTCATCCTCATCGGGCTGTTCTATGGCGATCACCCAAGGGCTGTCGTCGGCCTTGACGCCGAAGAGGCTGATCTCGCCGCCTATCTCCACCAGATAACCTTTAGGGTGATACTTGCTCAGCAGCTTAGCCACCTTGTCGACCCCAAAGCCTTTGGCGATGGAAGAAAGGTCGACATACAGGGCAGGATTGGTCTTGCTCAGCTTAAGGCCATCGACCTTAAGATACTCGATACCCGTCTTGGCCTTGGTTTCGGCAATCAACTCGGCGCTTGGCACGCGAGTCGGACGCTTGTCGGGACCGAAGCCCCAGAGGTTTACCAGCGGCCCCAGGGTGATATCCAGGGCGCCATCTGTCTTGCGATAGAGGTCGATACCCGTCTGCACTACCTTGGCCGTGTCTGGCGATACCGTCAGGCTAGATTCGAGCGTCATCTGATTGAAGCGCGACAGCTCTGAGTCTTTGCGATAGGTGGACATCTGATCGTTCACCTGCTCCAGCGCCAGGTCGATCTCCGCCTGCAGCAGCTGCTCGTCGGGCATCTGCTTGTCGCCGACAAATTTGATGTGGTAGGTGGTGCCCATGGTCTGCCCAGACATGGAGATCATCTTGACAGGTTGGCTACAGGCCGAAATAAAAAAGGCTAGTCCCGCCAGGACTAACCCCTTGATAAAGGTCTTATACATATTGACCATTGTCCTTAATGATAACCCGGTAACACACTCCCTAAGGGCCTTTGGCGCCTTAGGGAGCACGATAATCACGGCAATAATATCACAAGAATGATTGCTTAGCCGCCGAAGTCATCCAGCAGGATGTTTTCATCTTCAACGCCAAGATCTTTAAGCATACCGATAACCGCCGCGTTCATCATTGGAGGTCCACACATGTAGAACTCACAATCTTCTGGCGCGTCGTGGTCACGTAGGTAGTTTTCATACAATACGTTGTGGATGAAGCCTGTGTAACCATCCCAGTTATCTTCGGGTTGTGGATCAGACAGGGCCACGTGCCATACGAAGTTATCGTTCTCAGCCGCCAGGCCGTCGAAGTCTTCAACGTAGAACATCTCACGCTTAGAACGCGCACCGTACCAGAAGCTCATCTTACGCTTAGACTTAAGACGCTTGAGCTGGTCGAAGATGTGTGAACGCATTGGTGCCATACCTGCACCACCACCGATGAATACCATCTCGGCATCGGTATCTTTCGCGAAGAATTCACCGAATGGACCAGAGATAGTCACCTTGTCGCCCGCCTTCAGGCTCCAGATGTATGAAGACATCTTACCGCAAGGCAGTGACAGGTTACGTGGAGGCGGTGTCGCGATACGTACGTTCAGCATGATGATACCTTCCTCTTCAGGATAGTTCGCCATTGAGTACGCACGGATTGTCTCTTCGTCAACCTTAGACTCTAGCTTGAAGAAGCCAAAGTGCTCCCAGTCACCACGGTATTCTGCTGGTACGTCGAAATCGGCGTACTTAACATGGTGCGCAGGCGCTTCGATCTGGATGTAACCACCGGCACGGAAAGGCACAGACTCGCCATCAGGGATAGCCAGCTTAAGCTCTTTAATGAAGGTCGCCTTGTTATCGTTAGAGATAACTTCACATTCCCACTTCTTGATACCGAAGATCTCTTCTTCCAGTTCGATCTCCATATCTGACTTAACGTTCACCTGACAAGAGAGACGACAACCGTTACGGGCATCGCCCTTTGAGATATGGTCGAGTTCTGTTGGCAGAATATCACCGCCGCCAGACTTAACGATCACCTTACACTGGCCACAAGAACCACCGCCACCACAAGCCGACGATACGAAGATACCGTTATCAGCCAGTGCGCCCAGTAGTTTGCCGCCCGCAGGTGTTTTAATTGCTTTATCCGCATCATGGTTGATGCCGATAGTAATATCGCCACTCGGTACCAGTTTTGATTTGGCGAACAGAATCACCAACACCAAGACCAGTACGATGGCTGTAAACATACTCACACCGAGGTATACATCGATTGGAGTAGATTCAATAATACCCATTAACTTATCCTTAAAGGTTCAAAATCAGAAGCCGTTAAGGTGTCTCTATTACAGAGACACACCTGAGAACGACATGAAACCTAGCGCCATCAAACCCGCAGTCACGAAGGTAATACCTAGACCACGCAGACCATTAGGGACATCAGCATATTTTAACTTCTCACGGATACCGGCCAGCAGCACAATCGCAAGTGCCCAACCGATACCTGAACCTATGCCGAACACTAAACTTTCACCCAGGTTGTAGTCACGCTCAACCATGAAAGAAACCGCACCGAAAATCGCACAGTTTACTGTGATCAGCGGTAGGAAGATCCCCAGCGCGTTGTATAGCGGTGGGAAATACTTATCCAATGCCATCTCAAGGATTTGAACCAGCGCCGCGATCACACCGATGAAGGTGATGAACTTAAGGAAGCTCAGGTCCGCATCGGGTACGCCAGCCCAGGCCAAGGCGCCCGGAGCCAAAATACCCTGATAGATGATTTGGTTAACAGGTACTGAAATTGCCAATACCACGATTACGGCAACACCTAAGCCCATGGCCGTGGTGACTTTCTTAGACACAGCCAAGAAGGTACACATACCAAGGAAGAAGGATAACGCCATGTTTTCAATGAAAACAGAACGGATTAATAGACTAATATAATGTTCCATTACGCTTATCCTTTTGCTTCAACTTGCTCTGGCTTGATGGTACGGATAATCCAGATCAACGATGCAATCAGGAAGAACGCACTTGGTGGCAGCAGAAGCAGACCGTTTGGCTGATACCAACCACCCTCAGAGATCTTGCTTAGGATCTCGACACCAAATAGCGAACCGTTACCAAACAATTCACGCACGAAGCCAACTGACAACAAGATGGCACCATAACCCAGACCGTTACCGATACCGTCCATGAAGCTCATCATAGGCGGCGTCTTCATCGCGTAAGCTTCGGCGCGGCCCATTACGATACAGTTGGTGATGATCAGACCCACGAATACCGACAGCTGCTTAGCCACGTCATAGGCATAAGCTTGCAGTACCTGGTCAACCACGATCACCAGTGAAGCGATAATGGTCATCTGAACGATAATACGCACACTGCTTGGAATGTGGTTACGTATCATAGAGATGAACAAGTTAGACAAGGCCGTTACGGCAGTCAGAGCTATGGTCATTACCAAGGCAGTTTCCATCTTACTGGTTACCGCCAGGGCACTACATACACCCAGGATCTGCAACGCAATCGGGTTGTTACTAATGATAGGTCCAGTCAGAACCTGTTTAAGTTCTTTTGCGTCAGCCATTAGCTCAGTCCTCCGTTGCGCGCCTTCTCAAGAAAACGTGCAAAACCTTCTTTACCCAACCAGAAATCCAGTGAGTGCTGTACACCGTTACTGGTCAGTGTTGCACCCGATAGTGCGTCAACACCGTGAACGCTCTCTGCAACGGCAGGGTTCTTAGTCACTTTGATAGCCAGGTTGCCTTGGTCATCATAAAGCTTCTTACCCTTCCACTTGGCGATCCACTTAGGATTCTGTACTTCACCACCTAGGCCCGGAGTTTCACCCGAACCGGTAAAGTCGTAGTAAACCAAGCTGCGAACTGTGTTCAGATCAGACTCAACGGCCAGGAAGGCGTACATGGTTGACCATAGGCCGTAACCTTTAACCGGAATGATCACTGTCTGTAGTGTGCCAGCGTCATCACGAACCAGGTAAACCACGCCCTTGTTCGCCACGCGCTTAACTGAAGCGATGTCGTGCTCAGGCTTGAAAGAGGTCTCAAGGGTGCGAGCCGCTTTCTCTGTGTCGAATGTGTCGGCGTTGCCTTCAACCCAGTCACCAGACTTAAGGTCAACCAGCTTAGCTTCAACATACTTGTCGTAAGTCTCAAGGATCTTAGCCTTGCTGACTTCACCAGACTTAGTGTCTACCAGGCCAGCGGCTTCAAGAATGTACTTTTGCTTATCAAGCAACTTGTTTTCTTGTTGAGTTGGCTTAAGCAGTACGGCCGCAGTAGAAACGAATACCGAACAGATAAAACATAATCCAACAACAACAAACAGCGTTCTACCGAACGAATCTTTATTACTAGCCACGAGCAATCCTCCGCTTGATATTCGCTTGAACCACGAAGTGGTCGAATAGCGGCGCAAATAGGTTGGCAAACAGGATGGCCAACATCATACCTTCTGGGAAAGCAGGGTTAATGACACGGATGAATACGGCCATAGCACCAATCAAAATACCGTACGCCCACTTCGCTTGGTTGGTGAAAGACGCAGAAACTGGGTCAGTCGCCATGAACATCATACCGAAGGCAAAGCCACCCAGTACCATGTGCCAGTACCAAGGCATAGCAAACATAGGGTTGGTATCGCTACCGATAGCGTTAAGCAGCAGAGAGACGGCAATCATACCGACCATCACACCACCAACGATGCGCCATGACGCGATACGGGTATAGATGATGACCAGACCACCTAGCAGAATCGCCAGCGTAGACACTTCACCAACAGAACCAGGGATGAAACCTAGGAAGGCGTCCCACCAAGCTTGGTTAAAGCCATAGTCCAGAGTGCCCTGTGCCGCTTGGCTCAGCGCCGTCGCACCAGAGAAACCGTCTGCAACCACCCAAGTGGTGTCGCCTGACATGTTTAGCGGGTAAGCGAAGAACAGGAAGGCACGGCCGGCCAATGCTGGGTTAAGGAAGTTACGTCCGGTACCACCGAAGATCTCTTTCGCCACGACCACACCGAAGGTGATACCTAGCGCCACCATCCATAACGGAATGGTTGCCGGCAGTGTCAGGGCAAACAGGATAGAGGTAACGAAGAAACCTTCGTTAACTTCGTGGCCACGTACTGTCGCAAACAGGACTTCCCAGATACCACCCACGGCGAAGGTCACCGCGTAGATAGGCAGGAACCAACAGGCGCCATACCACATCAGGGCAGCAACACCCGAGTCAGCCGTCAGCTCAGTGCCGAACAGACCAAACAATGCAGTTTGCCAGGTATCCGGCGTCGCAAAACCAGCGAGCAAGGCATCTTGTGCCTGAAGACCCACGTTATACATACCCACGAACATCGCAGGGAATGCACAGGCCCAAACCGTAATCATCATACGCTTCAGGTCTAAGTTATCACGCACATGGGTACGACCCTTGTTTACGTGACCTGGGGTATAAAATACCGTGTATGCCGCTTCGAACAGCGCATACCATTTCTCGTATTTCCCGCCCTTTTCAAACTGGGGTTCAATACTTTTGAAAAACTGTTTCAAGCCCATTAGCCTTCCCTCACAATCGTATCTAGGCAGTCGCGTAGGTACGACGCGTAGTCATACTTACCAGGACATACGAAAGTACATAGTGCCAAATCTTCTTCGTCTAACTCTAACGCGCCTAAGGCAGCTGCGCCGTCGGTATCGCCTGACACCAGGTCACGCAATAGCATGGTAGGAAGAATGTCGAGAGGCATAACACGCTCATAGTTGCCGATTGGCACCATGGCACGGTCAGAGCCCCCTGTGCTGGTCGTCATATTGAACAGACGAGACGGTGACAGGTGACCCAGGAAAGCGCGCGTGATAGAGAACTTGTTGGCACCAGGCATGGCCCAGCCGATAAATTCTTGTTCGCGGCCTTCTTCAAGCAGAGAAACCTGGTTAAAGAAACGTCCCAAGTAGGCGTGTGGGCCAGTTGCCGTCTTACCAGAAAGCACAGAACCTGCGATAACGCGTACATCGCCTTGGGCAGTTTCACCGGCGGTTAGCTCGGCAATAGAGGCGCCACTGTGTGTGCGTACGAGTCTAGGCTTAAGGGCCTTAGGACCCGCAATCGCTACCACACGCTGAGTGTTTAGCTCACCAGTAGTAAATAGTTGACCGATTGCGATCACATCTTGATAGCCAACATGCCAAACGGTGCGTTTAGCCGATGCAGGCAGAACAAAATGGATATGAGTGCCAGCAAGACCCGCAGGGTGCGGACCGGCAAACTCTTCGACTTGTGCGTTGGCCGCAGGGATATCGGCTCCTGGCGCCTTACACAGATACACCTTACCTTCTGTCAATCGTGCAAGGACTCTTAAGCCATTGGCAAAGTCTTCCTTGTGCTCGTTAATGATAACGGCAGGATCGGCTGCAAGCGGTTGGGTGTCGATAGCGGTCACAAAAATACCGGCAGGCGTTGAGTCAACTGCTGGTGCTTTGCTGAAAGGACGCGTGCGCAATGCAGGCCACACACCTGATTCGATCAGGTTGTCGCGTACGAGTTGCGGCTCAAGGGTGTCTAACGCTGCGGCATCGTACTTAGCGAAAGAAACGCTGTCGTCTCCCTCAACTTCGATGACGACAGACTGAAGAACACGCTGGGCGCCCCGGTTAATTTCTGAGATGGTGCCACTGGCTAAAGCAGTATATTTAACGCCAGGATTCTTTTTGTCTTCAAAAATCACCTGACCTTTCTGCACTTTATCACCCACTTTGATCTTCATCGTGGGGCGCAGGCCAATATACTCTTCACCCAAAGTAGCTACGTGTTTAATGGCTGGGCCATTATGGATAACTTGCTCTGGTCCGCCTGTTATAGGCAGGTCCAATCCTTTCTTTATTGTAATCATATCCACAAGCACTACGTTTATGAAGGAAAGATAATGCGTCGCGTTCCTGCTAAATGAGATAGATTTCAAACATCAGCTATCGCATTGAGCTAGCGCAGATTTATTACAGAAATGCGATCGCAATCACGCTGGTCGGGCGCATTTTACCGTAAATAATTGCTTATCGCCATGAAAAATACGGGTGTTTTAAAAGGGATGCGGGGATTTTTAAGGTGAGGAGTAGATCACAGTTCGAGAGATTTTTATGATTTAGGTAAACGGAAATTAATTTAGCCCCCTGTCCTAGCAGGGTTATATGGATTTGCGAAGCAAAATCGCCCCCTAAAACGCGCTTTTTTTCACCTCTTTTTAACGCATAAAAAATCGGCGAAAAGCCGGACTGTTCGACTAAAGTTTAACCACACCATAAGCCAAACTCAGGCAGAAGTCGGCGTCTATTTGAGCATCACGAGCCAGATGCACACTGCCACCGACCGCTAAAAAGAAGATACAGATAGCCAAAAAGCAGCCTAAGCTGCTTTTTATGACATTTTACCACTCAGATTAGCACTCAGATCATCACTCAGATTAGCACTCTGATTAACACTCTGATGACGTCAAATTCCGAGGTTAAGTTACAGACCCTTTAGGATCTCATCGCTGAGTTTCAGGTCGTCGTTGCGATTTACATTCACCCCGGCAGCGATGATGTTCTTGGCGATCTCCTTGGCCTGCTCCAAAGAGTGCATCTCATAGGTGCCACACTGGTATTCGTTCAGCTCAGGGATCTCAGACTGCTGCTTGACCTTGAGCACATCTTCCATGGCGGCCAACCAACACTCGGCCACTTCTGCCTCTTTCGGCGTGCCGATGAGGCTCATGTAGAAACCGGTACGACAACCCATGGGCGAGATATCTATGATCTCGACGCGATCACTGTTGAGGTGGTCACGCATAAAGCCGGCAAAGAGATGCTCCAGGGTATGAATGCCGCGCTCGCTCAGGATCTCCTTGTTGGGCACGCAGAAACGCAGATCGAAGACGGTAATGGTATCGCCCTTGGGGGTGGTCATCGTCTTGGCGACGCGCACGGCTGGGGCGTTCATGCGGGTATGATCTACGGTGAAGCTATCGAGTAACGGCATTATTATTCTCCCAAAATGGTGATGCTCAAACTATCTATTTGCCAACATGCCGAGCACCAGTATGGCGTGCGGCGACAGGGCTTTCCCTCGCGCCGCGATAGACCTACACAATATGCGGTAGGTGCCGGGGAAAGTAAAGTGAACTTAGCTCAAGCCCTTGAAACCAAAAAACCACAGCGGCGTTAACCTACTGTGGTCTTCGTTTGGCGCAATCTCATGCGTCATTACGGCCAAGAAAGGCCTAGGCGCTAGTCCTTTTTAACCTGTACGCTTTTAGCCCTTACATTTGGGCGAGTTAGGCACCTGCACCTCTTGATCCCACTCTTCGGGGGTAAAGGTGTGCATAGACAGGGCATGGAGCCCGGCGTCGAACTGCGCCTTGAGCGCCTCGTTGACCGCTCGATGACGGCCGATGAGACGCTGGCCTTCGAATACGGCGCTGGCGACGATCACCTTAAAATGGGTCTCGGAATTTGGCGGCACATGGTGGTTGTCGCTCTCGTTGATCACCTCAAGATGCACAGGGGCTAAGACTTGGGTGAGCGTATCGATTATCTGCTGTTTTACTGACATGGCTATCGTCTCTATCGAATAGAAAACTTAAGTGGCCGCAGAGTACTGTGAGTGGCAACAAAGATCAACTCTCCATCACCCAGACTCCGCAGGCGATCACTTAACCCACAGCCCTTGCCTCTGGCTTAAGTCAGGCTGACTCTGGCATCTTGGGAAACATTTTCCAACAGCTCGATAATGCTGTCGCCGCTGATCTCATCGGGCACGGAAACGGCCAACTTGGCCGAGAATACCGTCTGTCCCAGGGTAGAGACATGGACCCTATTGCACTCCATCTGCTCCACCTCGAGATCCAGGTTAGAGAGGATATCGACTATCTCCCGCGTCAGTCCGGGCCTGTCTGAGCAGTCCACATTAAACCTCAGGCTGCGGGTGTGTTCGCTCAACACCTCGGCCATGTCGCTGAAGCTAAAGACAAGCTCAGGGAACTGCTGCACAAAATCGGCCTGCAGTGAGGCGACCTTGTCCCCGGCGATCGCCACCTTCATCAAGGCGGCAAACCAGGCATCCATCTTGATCACCTTGCTGCTTAACCACTCGCCACCCGCCTCTCGGGTCAGGTTGGCCATCGCCTTCACCACCCCAGGGGTGACAATACCCGTTACCGTGGTCACGAACATCTTATTCATAAGCAACTCCTTCTGGTGGTTATAGGGTCCCACAGACATTGTGCGACACACCTGCTCACGATGAGAATAAAACTTTCATCCCTGCAAAGGTGAGAGCTAGCTTACACTTCCCGCCTCGGCGCAATCACTTTACCCCTGATGAAAGTGTGGAATTAAATGCCGATAGGTCAAGTTTAGCCTAGGCTGGGTTACCTTGGCTCGTTTCGGTAGCGCATGTTGCCAGCTCGACTGCATGGGCCAGTGCATGATCAGCAGATCGCCGCTATTGAGCATCAGCTCGACCTTGGTGTTACTCTGAGTATGGCGCAAAAAGAAGGAGCGACTGGCCCCAAGTGTCACTGAGGCGATATCCGAGCCCGGGACTATCTCGGCCTCATCATCGCTGTGCCAGCCCATGGTGTCGCTGCCATCATGATAATGGTTGACCAGCACGCCATTGCTTATCAGGCCAAAGTCTCGCTGCAGTTTCTGCCGCAGGCGCAGGGCATACTTGGGCCAAGGCTCGGCGCGAATGAAGAGGCCTGAATAGAGATAATCGCAGCCGTCGTCGCCAAACCATACCTGACGCCTGGGGATGGGATGGGTGCGGCCAAAGAGAGTAATCTCTGGTCGGCTGAAGGGATAGTGCTCGGCCTCATCAAGCAAGGCGCCTTGCTGAGCCTGATTGAGATACCCAGGGATCAGGGTAATAGGCGGCCTGGGAGTCGGTTGATTGTCAGCCCCTTCATCTTTGGCCTCGTCGCCAATATCTTCAAACCCAAACCCTTGCTGTTGCATCTGTCGCTTCCTACTGCCCTAGTCACCTAACTCACACATCGCCAGGCATATACCTCGCGGACCAAATCTGCGATAATCGCCGCCCCAATTTTCAAAGTAGCAGCCTAGCCATGACAACTCAATTCTCCGTTGCCGATATCGAGCTGAGTCTCTCCCGTTATCCCGCCAATCAGGTCTCTAACCTGCAGGCCTGGGACGCGGCGGACGAGCACCTGATAAAACACCTAAAGGAGATTGAGCAGAAGGCTGATAACACCGCCGTCATCAACGACAGCTTCGGCGCCCTGTGCGCCGCCCTCAAGGCCCAGGCGGCCGACTGGCCTATCTGGGTCGAGACAGATGCTAAGACGAGTCAGCTAGGCACACTGCAAAACTTCAACGCTAATCGGCTAAGCGATAGCAAGCTCACCTGGCTCAACAGCCGCGAGCTGCCGCCCCAAGGCATAAACTTGGTGCTGATGAAGCTGCCGAAAAATCTCAACTACTTTATCCACCAGCTGCAGCGCCTGTCTCAGTCGCTAGCGCCCAACACCCCTGTGTATATTGGCGCCAAGGCCAAGTCGATCAATAAGTCACTACTTGAGACCATCGCCAAGCATCTGGGGCCTGCCAGCGCCAGCCTGGCTTGGAAGAAGACCCGGGTGATCACCTGTATCGCCGACGGTAAACAAAGAGCCTTGCCGAGCGAGGTGAGCTGGCCGGTGAAGGAGTTTAACCTCAGCATCAGCAACCTCAGCAATGTCTTCGCCGCCAACAAGCTGGATATAGGCGCCCGCATCATGCTGGACAATCTGCCCGAAGGCCAGTTTAACACCATAGTGGATCTCGGCTGCGGCAACGGCATCCTGGGGCTGAGGGCCAAGCAGTGTTATCCGGACGCTGAGGTTCATTTCGTGGATGACTCAGAGATGGCCATCACCTCGGCGAGACAAAACTGGCAGGCGAACAAGCTCGACAACCCAGAGCAAGCCATGCCACAGGGCCACTTTCACTGGGATGACTGCCTGACCCACCTGGGCGATGAGGTGAAACCGGATCTTGTGCTCTGTAATCCCCCCTTTCATCAGGGCGAGGCTATTACAGATCATATCGCCTGGCAGATGTTTTTAGACGCCTTCCACCAGCTCAGGCCTGGCGGCATGCTGCAGGTGGTGGGCAATCGCCACCTGGGTTACCACGTCAAGCTTAAGCGGATCTTTAAGAACTGCGAAACGGCCGCCTCTAACGGCAAGTTTGTGATCTTGCGGGCCATCAAGTCAGCGAAAGAGCCGGTTAAACCGGCTAAAGATGTGAACGAGCCAGACCACCAAAGCTGATGGCTCGGCCAGCAGGCCGAATCTGACCAACTCCTCACTTGACCAGCGCGTAACTTAACTTGCGGACACAAAAAACAGGGCCTAGGCCCTGTTTTTTTTATGAGTGAAGCTTAGCGGTTAGTCAGACACTACTTCCCTCTAGATCACCAAGCGATTCTTTTATTAACCTTGCTTTTATTAACCTTGCTTTTATGAGGCAAGCTCACGCTCGGGCTCGGCATCAGCAATCTCATCTTGCGGCTCGGGCGCCGCCGGCGGCGCAAACATCAGGGCAAGGCGCTGCTTAAAGCTTAGCCCAGGCGCGAAGGCCTCGCTAAACATCGCCTTCCACTCGCTAAAGGTAACCACCAGCGGGTTAAAGCTGTTCACCGGCTTAGTGATGCCGTACTCCACAGTCTCCTCTTCCTTTACATAGGTGCGAAACAGGCGATCCCAGATGATCAGCACGCCGGCGTAGTTCTTATCTATATATTGGGGATTGCGTCCATGATGCACCCTGTGGTGGGACGGGGTGTTAAACAGCCACTCCAGGGGCCCAAGGGTCTTGATCGCCTGGGTATGGACGAAAAACTGCAGTCCTAAGTTAAGCAGCACGGCAAACACCACCCAGTTAGGATCGAAGCCGACGACCACCAGCGGCAACCAGAAGACCCACATACCGGCTAAGGGGTACATCAGGCTCTGCCTGAAGGCGGTACTGAAGTTCATACGCTCCGAGCTGTGGTGCGCCACGTGGGCCGCCCACATCCAACGCACCCTGTGGCTGGCGCGGTGGAACCAGTAGTAGCAAAAGTCCTGGGCAATGATAAGCGCGATAAAGCTGCCCAGCCCCATCTGAATATCCAGCAGGCGCCAGTCGAACGCCCAGAGATACAGCTTGGCGATCAATAACCCGGTGAGAATATCTGCTCCCTGATGCAGGCCCGCCAGGGTAAAGTTACACAGCACCTCGGGCAGATGATAGCGGGCATTATCGGGCAGACGACCACGACGGTCCCCCAAATACCACTCGGCCAGGATACAGACAAAAAACAGCGGCGCCAGCACAAGTAACAGCACCTCGGGGTGCGCGATGAGTGAATTAAAATCCATCTAATTATTCCTTTAAATTCCCTAAGTTATTTCCTAAGCACGCCGTACCAACGGGCAAAGTCCCTACCAGCGGGCAAAGTGATCTTCGGTTAAGCCAAGCAGATTATCTATGTAGTGAGTACGCCCCAGGCCGTCGCGGATCTCGCCGTCGAAATAGCCCAGATACTGCCTGAAGTTGCTCTTCAGCAGCCAGAGGTTGAGCTTCTCCTGGCGGCGATTCAGCGGGCGGAAGTTGAGCGCCACCCGGCCGTCCTGAGAGTTTATCTGCCAGCTGGCATCGTCATGTACTTCGGGCGCGCGGCTAAAGGCAAAATGCACCGGCCCAAGCAGATGACGCTCGCCGTTGACCCAAAATACATTCTCGTTGCAGCCGGTCTCATTCACCCCCGCCGCCAGGTTTAGGCCGAGCAAATCATCCCCCTGATAGCCATTGATACTGGCCCAGCGCCAGCTGGTCTCACGGCGCATATAACCGGCGGAAAAATCATAGCCCGCCAGGGCGCGGTTAAGGGGCTGAGGCTCGTGGTAAATGGTGAGGCTGCCGCCTACCTTGAGGCCATTGTGCTTCTGGGTATAGGTCCAGCCGCTATAGCCTGTCGGGTTGCACATGGCCATGGGCAGGCTAAGGGGCATAGGCGTGAGCACCAACTCGGCCTTTATCTGCGCCGTGTCGATATTAAGCTGCCAAATTCCCTCGACTATCTCTATGGTCACCTTCCCTTTGCCACTGGCAAGCTGCGCCCGGCCATTCCAGGGGGAGTCTGCCAGTTGGCAACCCATGGCCAGGGGCTTGAGCCAGGTGGTTTCCACCAGCTGATTGGCCTTGATGTCATAGAGGTAACAGAAACCTGTGCCGGCATAGCGGATATCGGCGATGGCGACCCCAATCACATACCTTGGCGTCACCACAGAGACAAACTGAAACTGCTTAAAATGAAAATGCCGGGCGAGATGACTGGCAGGCTTGTCCATCACATTGGTATAGCGAAAGTGCTCCAGGCCAAATGATTTGACCGGGCCGTCGAAGTGACCATATTGCACCTGGCCCGAGTTTGAGATCAGGCTATCCGGCGCCCCCAGGGTCTGCACCGCGCCGGATTGAATATCCATCTTCATTGCTTGTTATCTTTCTTATCTTTGTTATCTGGCTGACGGCCACTTGGCCGCGCCTTTTTAGTGGAATTTTTACTCTAACGCTTTCTGGTTTAAGTTAAAACCCCGGCGAGCAACAAAGCCTTAACAAACAGGTCACCCACTGGCATCCAATGAGGATTCTGGTATGCTGATGCCACCTTTTTTACAGCATGATTTTCCGCTATGAAACGATTTATTCCCATCATCGCCTGTGCTGGCCTGCTGTTTGGCTGCGCCTCTCATACGCCGACCCATATCGCGCTCAATCCGCAACTGCCTGCGATTGAATCTCAAGGGATCCCGGCCAAGCCCATCGCCATCGAGATGATAGATACCCGCTCGGCTAACTTTATTGCCCGCTTTAATAATGAAGGGGATGCCGCCAGGCTGGTCAGCCCATCTGAGTCACCCCGTCGTCAGCTGGAGCAGGTGTTTCGCGACGGCTTTACCAAAGCGGGATATCGCATCGACCCAAGCTCGGTGAACCATATGCAGCTGCAGCTGGAAAAGCTGCTGACCGACGTCAGCGACACTACCTTTGGCTATCAGGCGACCAACGATATCATCATCAATGTGATCGCCAGTAACGAAAGCAAGACCTTTACCAAGCGCTATACCGCCCGTAACCTGGTGTCGGGTCCCTTTAGCGCCGACTTTGCAACCCTGGAGCTGTCGGTCAACGACCTGCTCGGCGATCTGACGGCGAAGATCATCAACGACCCCGAACTCAACCAGTTCATCCAACAATAACTAAGATAAGGAAGTTCATATGAGAATCTGGCTTGGCGCCCTACTATTACTCGCTTTTTCCGGCCTGGCGCAGGCACTGGACATTCAGAGCGACACCATCTATCCCAAGGTCAAACTGGAAACCACCATGGGTAATATAGTGGTCGAGCTGGATCGTAAGCGTGCCCCCATCACGGTAGATAACTTTCTCACCTATGTGGTCAAGGGCCACTACGACAACACCCTGTTTCACCGCATCATCCCGGGTTTCGTGGTGCAGGGCGGCGGTCTCAATCCCAAGCTGGAAGAGAAGCCCTATGGCAAGCCTATCGTTAACGAGTCGGGCAATGGCCTGAGCAACGGCCTGGGCACCATCGCCATGGCCCGCGAAGACGATCCTCACTCGGCCACCGCCCAGTTCTACTTTAACGTAGGTGACAACAAGCGTCTTGACCCCTCTAAGCGTCGCTGGGGTTATGCCGTCTTCGGTGAAGTCAGCGAGGGGATGGAAGTGCTGGAAGCCATGGCCGAGGTAGAGACGCAGATCAATACCAAGCTGGGCTGGCCCGACTTCCCGGTGCAGCCGATCATCCTCAAGAAGGCCACCCTGTTACCTAGACAGTAAGTAAAGTTTAGCGGCCTAAGATAAACATAAGACTTTGCATTCATTCAAAATTAATGGCACTTTAATTCAAGATTGATGTTTCTTTCATTAAAGTGCCATAAATCAGAACATTAATTTTTTTATCTCAGACAACTGGCATTCAATCCACTGGCTATACTTAGGCCTGTAGTAGCAAGGAGGCGGACGATGACACCCAATGAGTTCATCGATAATAAAGCGCCCCAGCTGGCTCAATATGGAAAAGCGTTTTTAAATAATCAACTCGATTTCAATGAGATCCAGCTTTACTTATGGGACACCCTTGAAGAGTGGGCACAGTTCAATCATCAGGGTGATGCGCAAACCGATATCGAGCGAGTGTTTTGGCACTTGATACACGCCTTCGACAGGTGGCCCGACTGGACCATTCGGGGCAATCAGTTCTTGCGAAAGCAGATAGACGATTGCTGCGATTTTCTCAGTCTCGGTGGCACCTGCCCAAGTTGTTGTGTCGGTACCAGGCCAAGCTCAATGTCATAGCGACTGTCTTTATTAAGATAAGTCGAAAAAAAGCCAAGCTCAGTCTTTCGGGACTGGGCTTTTTTCATGACGGATTTTTCACTTTTTATTTGCGGCGCCAGCGTTTAAGCTAACCCCACCTAGCCTGACAACACCGACTGCTATTTTGATTGCATCCCGAGTTTCCCGATTGCGAGACGCCCTCACCATCTATTTCCACAAGCGGGTTTTGATCCTGCTGTTTCTCGGCTTCTCCGCCGGCCTCCCCTTGATGCTGGTGTTCTCAACCCTCTCCTTCTGGCTGCGGGAAGCAGGCATAGATCGCACCGCCATCGGCTATTTCAGCTGGATAGCCCTCGCCTATGGCTTTAAGTGGGCCTGGTCGCCTCTGGTAGATCGCATGTCGCTGCCCTTTTTCACCCAAATATTGGGACGACGCCGCGGCTGGATGCTCTTCGCCCAAATGCTGTTGGTGGTGGCCATCTTAGGCATGAGCCAGAGTGACCCCTTGGCCGACCTAGAGCGCCTGGCGCTATTCGCCCTCATGGTCGCCTTTGCCTCGGCCACCCAAGATATTGTGATCGATGCCTTTCGTATCGAATCGGCACCGCAGAAGATGCAGGCCGCCCTCGCGGCCGCCTATCAGGTGGGCTATCGCAGCGCCATGATTGTCGCCACCGCCGGCGCCCTGACCATTGCCGCCTGGGTCGACCCTAATAGCGAGACCTATGATCTCGCCTCCTGGCAGACTGCCTACCTGGTCATGGCGGGCCTGATGTTTATCGGTATCTTCACCACATTATTGAGCCGCGAGCCCAAGGTCGAGGCCAAGGAGGCGGACCAGATAGAATCAGACCTGAAGCAGAGCCTATCAGAGCGCTACCCAAGGCCCGTGGCTGCGGCGGCCTCCTGGCTCTATACCGCTAGCATACTGCCCTTCATCGATTTTTTTAAACGTTACGGCCGCAGCGCCATACTGATCCTGCTGTTGATCTCCTGCTACCGGATCTCGGATATTGTCATGGGGATCATGGCCAACGTCTTCTATGTGGACATGGGCTTCTCTAAGACGGAGATAGCCACCCTGAGCAAGGTCTACGGCCTGATCATGACCTTAGTGGGCGCTGGCGCCGGCGGCATGCTGCTGGCCCGTTATGGCACCATGAAGATCCTCTTCCTAGGCGCCTTCATGGTGGCGGTCACCAACCTGCTCTTCGCCTATCAGGCGATGATCGGCTACAACCTAGAGCTATTGACTGTGGTGATCTCCATCGACAACTTCAGCGCCGGAGTCGCCACCGCCGCCTTTATCGCCTACCTCTCCAGCCTGACCAGCAGCGGTTACAGCGCCACCCAATACGCCCTGCTATCCTCCATCATGCTGCTGTTTCCCAAGTTTGTGGCGGGCTTCTCGGGCCAATATATCGATGCTTACGGCTATGTGAACTTCTTCGTCGCCGCCAGCGTCATCGGCTTCCCTGTGCTGGGGCTGATTGTCTTGGTGCAGAAATACGCCCCCCACCCCAATGGCGACGAGCAGACCGAGTCCCTGGACTCACCTAATGGCCAGCAGGCGAGAGACCAGTAGGCAAGAGACCAGTAGGCAAGAGGCCAGCACCCAAAGCTCACTCGTCTCGATAACAGGCAATAAAAAGCCCCGCTCATCGGCGGGGCTTTTTAATCAGAGCTTGACGCTTCTTAAATTGAAGCAGGCGAGAATGATACCAATCACGGTAAGTAAGTGATCAGAAATAGCGCAGGAAAAACGGTCGAGAACCAGGCAGAATTTTTGATAAGTAGTTATTCTACAATCAAAAATGATAACACCGTTATCGGACCTTTTAACCAGCTAGAGTGATCAGTTATTTACTACGATTGGTATTAGTCTCTGAAGTTATTGAACTGGAACGGCTGGCCCAGATCCGATTCGCGAGCAATGGCCATCACCGCCTGAAGATCATCACGCTTCTTACCGGTCACTCGAATCGAGTCACCCTGAATGGCGGCCTGCACCTTAAGCTTGCTGTCTTTAATCAGCTTCACCAGCTTCTTGGCCACCAGGCTGTCGATCCCCTCTTTAAAGGTCACCTTGAGTGAGAAAGTCTTGCCGCTGTGAATCGCCTTCTCGGCAACGTCCATAGAGGCTGGGTCCACGTTACGCTTGCTCAGCTGATTGCGCAGCATGTCGACCATCTGCTGGCACTGGAAATCAGACTCAGATGACAGGGTCACCTGATGATCTTTATAGGTGACATCGCTCTCGACACCGCGAAAATCGAAACGGCTATCCAGTTCGCGGCGCGTATTATCTACCGCGTTACGCAGTTCAACTTCGTTTACTTCCGATACGATATCCATCGAAGGCATATTTATCTTCCTCTATTTAGGGCCTGTTGATCTTTGCTGTTTGTTTTTGCAGCAGTTTGCAGGTGATTTATACAAGGTAGAGCCTGTGTCGTGTAGTATCCTACACAAACTGGCGATAACGCCGTAGAAATGGCCTACAAACGCTTCCCAACGGGTTCATCTAAACGCGTGCTGCAATTCACATAGAGTAACTATGCTTCATAGCTCTCGCCTCGCGCAAAACGCGTTTAGAATGAACAAAAATTAAACTTAGAAGTTCAACAGGCCCTAACCACTTTATCTGCCCGCTAGTTTACCCGCTCGGGCCTGTGAGCGCCAAAAATTCTTAATGTTACAACAGGCGTTTCTTAATGACTTTAAGATGACATTTTCCTATGATTGGGCAAAACCACTTAACCTAAGCGACCCGTGAATTCTCGAAAAACCTTTTTTAAGATAGCGCTTCTTCTTGCCATCATAGTGATCAGTTACCTGGTATTCTCCCGTCCTAACTACCCACAAGTGATCCCACACATGGATAAGCTTGGTCATCTGGGCAGCTTCTTCTGTCTGGCGCTATTGACCCATCTCGCCTTCGAGCCTAAGTGGTACAGCCTGGCAGGCATACTGGCCGGCTATGCCCTCTTTATCGAACTGGTGCAGTCGCGCCTGCCCTATCGCAGCGCCTCCAGCGCCGATTTCATCGCCGACATGGTGGGTGTGCTGCTGTTCTACTTCGGCCTCTGGCTCTACCGCCGCTATATCAAGGCCGCCGTGATCGGTAAAACCCGGGCTAAGACCCAGTCATGACGACAAGTGATATGACTCATGCGAGTAAGATAGTGATCCTGGGCGCCGGCGCCATAGGTCAGCTGATCTTCCACCAGCTATCAGCCTATGGAGTCACGCCCGCGCTGCTGGGTAGAGACGCAAGCGCGGATAGCCAGACGCTGGAGTTCACCAATCTCGAAGGCGAGACAGTTACACGCCAGGCACAGTTTATCGACAAATCAATGCTGGCCAGCTGCGAGCTGCTTATCGTCTGCGTCAAGGCCTATCAGGTCGAGGCGGCCCTGCTGCCACTTTTAGACGCCCTTCCGACCGATACGCACATACTCTTGCTACACAATGGCCTGGGCCCACACCTTAGCGTGGCGCCCCATCTAGCTGGTCGCGGCCTAAGCCTGGGGACCACCTCCCAAGGCGCCCTGAAACTGGGAAGGTGGCAGATCAGACAAACCGGAGCCGGGCTGACACAAGTTGGTCACGCTCAGGGACCGAGGCTTGCGGACAATCTACGCCAAGCGCTGCTTGGAGCGATCCACAACAGCGAGTGGTGCGAGCCCATTCTGCCCATGCTGTGGCAGAAACTCGCCATCAATATCGCCATCAACCCGCTGACCGCCATCAACGACTGCCGCAACGGCGAGCTGGCCGGTGCTAAATTTACGCCAACCATACATGCGCTTGTCCAAGAGGTAGTTGCCGTGGCAAACGCTGATGGGATAGCACTGGACCAAGCGCAGCTGACCGAGCGCGTCTATCAGGTGATCCAGCTTACCGCTAGCAACTACTCCTCCATGCATCAGGATATCCACCATGGCCGCCAGACGGAGATCGAGGCGATCACCGGCTACCTACTGAGCCGCGCCGCCGAGTACGGCGTAGCCACACCGGCCAATGAGGCTATTTACCGCCAGCTAAAATCCCTCGAGCGGGGCGACTAACTCCAAGTATTAAGCGGTGCAATAACCGACTCTCTAGCCAGCTCTCTAACCAGCTATCTAGTCAGCTCTCTAACCAACTCTCTAGTCAGCTCTCTAACCAACTCTCTAGTCAGCTCTCTAACCAAGCATGGGCAGGACAATTTCTGCCCCACCTCGACATAAGCGTCTAGAATTACTGTTAAAAGGCGCGAGGCTCGAGGTGATCGATGAAACGAGAGCAGTGGAACTCTAGGGTAGGTTTTATTTTGGCGGCGGTCGGCTCGGCCATCGGCCTAGGCAACATCTGGCGATTCCCCTACATGGCCTATGACAACGGCGGCGGCGCCTTCTTCATCCCCTACCTATTTGCCATGATCACCGCCGGCATCCCCTTTATGATCATGGAATTTAGCCTGGGCCATAAGATAAAGAAAACCTCGCCACGCATCTTCGCCCAACTCGGCCACACGCTTGGTTTCAGACTCGAATGGCTCGGTTGGTTTCAGGTGTTTATCGCCGCGGTGATCGCCGTCTATTATGTGGCCATCATCGGCTGGACCCTCTCCTATCTCGGCTTCTCCTTCAGTCAGGCCTGGGGCGACAATCCCAATGACTTCTTCTTCAATCATTATCTTAAACTCGGCAACAACTCACCCTCTCACCTGGGAGAATTTCAAATCGGCATAGCGATCGCCATGAGCATCGCCTGGCTGATGACCTTTATGGCTGTCTTTACCGGCGTCAAAGGGGGGATCGAACGGGCCAACAAGATCATGATGCCCATGCTGTTTATCATGGTGCTGGTCCTTATCGGCCGTATCCTATTTCTGCCCGGCGCCCTGTCGGGGCTCAACTATTTGTTCGAGCCCGACTTTAGCCGCCTGTTGGATGCCCAGGTCTGGTCCGCCGCCTACGGTCAGATCTTCTTCACCCTCAGCGTCGGCTTCGCCATCATGCTCGCCTATTCCAGCTACCTGCCAACTAAGGCCGACATCAACAACAACGCCTTCATGACGGTATTGATCAACTGCGGCTTCTCTATTCTGGCGGGGATTCTGATCTTCGGCGTGCTCGGCTATATGGCAGAGGAACAGATGAAACCGCTGACCGAGGTGGTCAGCTCGGGCATAGGCCTGGCATTTGTCACCATACCCACGGCCATCAACCTGATGCCGGCGCCCTATATTCTCGGGCCCCTCTTCTTCATCGCCCTGGTGATCGCCGGACTGAGCTCTCACATCTCCATCATAGAGGCGGTGACCAGCGCAGTGATCGACAAGTTTCATGTGCGCCGCAAGCCCGCGGCCGTGCTGGTGTGTAGCCTGGGCTATCTGGTCTCCATGGCCTTTGCCACCAATGGCGGCCTACTGCTGCTGGACTTAGTAGACTACTTTATTAACAACATCGCGCTGCTGCTCAGCTGCCTGCTGGAGCTGGTGATCATCACCTGGCTGCTCAAGGTGACTGTGATCCACCAGCATGCCAATGAAAATTCAGAGTTTAGGGTCGGCGGCTGGTTTGTGATCTGCCTGCGCTTCATCAGCCCGGCCATTCTGGCCACCATATTGGCGAAGAACCTCTATAACACCTTAGTTAACGGTTATGGCGACTACCCCATTGCCGATCAGCTCTTCTTAGGCTGGGGCCTGGTGGGTACCATGCTCTTCTTTGCCGTGCTGATTAACTTCACCAGCAAGTCGCCTGGCTATCCAGATCAACATCCGGGAGGTAAAACATGAGTCACAGCGCCCTCATCATGATGCTGTTTGCCCTGACGCTGACCTGGGGCGGCGCGGCCTTGTGTATTGGCATCGCCATCAAACGCAAACAAAAAGAGGAGGCCGACGATTAGCCGGCCTCGTCTTACTCATTTCACCAGAGTCAGTTCAAGCAGGTCAGCCCAGCTGACCTATCTGTTGTAGGCTGAAGGCAGTCAGAGGGTCTATCTCCTTGACCAGCTCCTCAATCTTGATGATCGCCTCCAGCGAACCGCTGTCTTTGCGGTAAGAGAGATAGATGGGACGATTCCAGGGCTCCACCCCTTCCACTAGATAGAGCTGCTTAGATTGCAAGAACGGCTCGACGATAGACAGCGGCAGATAGGCCGCCCCCGCCTTATCCAGAATAAAATCCAGCGCGATACGCCCGGTAGAGGTGCGCAGATAGGGTGGCGGCATACGATAGTGGCGCTCGGCGTGCTCGGAGGCAAAACGTGTCCCCCAATCCACATAGACATACTTATCGCTCAGCGCCTCGCTCTGATCGCAGGGGCGGGTCGAGACCAACACTAAGATAAGGTCGGCCACCTGCTTACACACCAACTCCTCCGACTTAAGCGGATCGAAGGCAAAAGCCATGTCTAGGGTGCGCTCCAGCAGATTACGGTTGAGCTGCTCGCGACTCAGCGCCTCGGCCAGGAAGCCATAGCCGCCGAAGGCATCGGTCACCTTACTCAAACAGTGCTGCAGGTAGGCATCCCAAATATTGGGCGTCCCCGCCATGGTCAACTGCAACGCCTTATGGTTGGTCAGCGCCAACTCGTTCTTCGCCTGTTCCAAGGTGCTCACCATCACTTCGGCGTAGGGCACCAGACGCTCACCCGAGGTAGTGAGTTGAATGCTGTTGCGATTGCGCACAAACAGAGCGGAGTCGAAGAAGGACTCCAGCTGCTTAATACGGGCGCTCACGGCCGCCTGAGTGATATAGAGATTCTCCGCCGCACGGCCGAAATGCCGGGTTCTGGCCACCTCTAAAAAGGTCTTAAATACTTTGACGTCCATTTTATTCTCTCGGTCAATTTCACCGAGAGAATAACAACTAATCCTAATGGTGACGATAAAAAAGTTTTGTTTCTCTTTTAACGACAAAAATCATAATTTCGCGATCGAAAAACCCTGTAGTTACAGCGTTGCTATCACAGTGAGAGGTTGTTATGTCAGAAGATTCATTTCGTTTTGGTCAAAAGCGTTTTTTTGATGACAAAAACTTTCCCCGCGGCTTCAGTAAGTCCGGAGAGTTCACCTTGTCTGAAGCTGAATTGTTGAGCCTATATGGCGACACTATGCAGGCCTTTGAAGCAGGCGATCTCGAGCCTGAAACTGCAGAGGAAAAACACTTTGTTAAGGTACTAAAACACCCCAACAAGGCTAATACCAAGCTTGAGCATGTATGGTTGAAATACACTAAGCTTACCCGCGAACCAAAAAAGTTCCACACCCTAAACAGCACGACTAATAAGCGTGTTGAACAGTATGAATATGTGGAATCTCCCCCAGAAGATGAGGTTGCTTAAAGAATGCACATCTGTTTTTTGATGTACCCGTGGGAGCGTATCGATCCTGAGACCGATACCACCCTGAGATTAGTTCATGAGTGCGCGCAGCGTGGTCATACCGTTGCCATCACCACGACCAGTGGGCTGACCATTCGTGACAGTAGCGTCTACGGGTTTTGTCAAATCATCAAGAAAGGGATGAAGATATCGGACAACATTCCCCGCTTTTACCGCTCCGCCGAATTTCATAAGGCGCGCCTGCCCATGGCTGGCTTCGACTGCATCTTTATGCGCGCCAATCCGCCGCTGGATAACCTGGCGCTTAACTTCCTGGATTCGGTAAAGGGCGACACCCTGATCATCAACGATCTCGAAGGGTTAAGAGTCGCTAACAACAAACTCTACACCGCCAGCATGAGCGGTGCGGCGAGCCAGTATATTCCTGCCACCCACGTGTCGAAGAACCGCGACTACCTGCAACGTGTGCTGGAAGAGAGCGAAAGCGATAAGATGATCCTCAAGCCACTCAACGGCTTCGGTGGTCATGGCGTTATCGTGATCGAAAAGAGCGCCCGCCAAAACTTCAGCTCGCTGCTGGACTTCTATATCGGCACCGACGAGCAGAGCAACTATGTGATCCTGCAAGATTACATCGAAGGCGCCGAGGAAGGCGACAAGCGCATCCTGATGCTCAACGGCGAGCCTATTGGCGCCATGCGCCGCGTTCCCGCCTCTGGCGAGTTCAGATCTAACGTCCATGCCGGCGGCAGCGTGGTCAGACACACAATCACACGTGAAGAGCGCGAGCTGTGCGCCGCCATCGGCCCTAAGCTGGTGCGCGACGGCCTCTACTTCACCGGTCTGGATGTGATCGGCAACAAGCTGGTCGAGGTTAACGTCCTCAGCCCGGGCGGCATCACGCGTATCAACAAGCTTAACCGCGTCCGCCTGCAGAAGCAGGTGATCGATTTCGCCGAAAACATCATCAACTCCAAAGAGCTATTGGTGCAACGTAAGAGTGCATATCGTCAAGCGGTAGAAAATGCAAATCTATAGTCTCGACCAGATGCTCTCCCTGATTAAACGCGGGGAGACATTCTCAGGCCAGCTGGCCTCCTCCGGCTGTGTGATCACCATCCAAGAGTATCTGCCCGTAGTGTGCACCGCGATTCACGCGGGGCACAACCTGCGCCCTGAGCTGATCAAATTATGTCAGCTGAGCGCCGAGGAGCGTTACTTCGAGGAAGATCCCTTCACCGACGAGGTGATCGCCTCCCAGCCCATTACCCTGGCGGGCAGCGACTCGCGCTTCGAGTACGATCTCAACCGCCCTAAGAGCTTGAGTACCTACTACAAGTCCGCCTGGATGAAGCAGGTGTGGCGCAAGCCGCTAAGTGCCAAGCAGCGCGCCATCAGCCACGCCAAACACCAAGATTTCTATCGACTCTACGAGGCCTTGATCGCCAAGTTGGAGAGCATGTTCGGCATGGTGATCGTGTTCGACCTGCACTCCTACAACTACAAGCGTATCGAGAAGGCGACGCCCGTGTTTAACATAGGCACCTCACAGATCGATATGGAGCGCTGGGGCAGCGTGGTTCACAAGTTCCAGCGTGAACTCAAGACCATCACCCTGCCCAACGTAGAGGTTGACGCCGAGCTGGACGTAGCCTTCGAGGGCCGCGGCTACCTGATCGCCCACACCAACGCCCGCTTCGACCGCACCTTAGTGCTGCCGACGGAGATCAAGAAGGTGTTTATGGATGAGTTGACCGGCGAGGTCTACCCCATAGTGCTGGACGATCTCAAGCTGGGACTTAAGAACGCCTTTAGCGCCACCAGCGCCTACTTCCAGCGCAAGCTCAATCGCCAGAGCAAGACCCGTAGCGCCGACATGCTCAGCAGCGCCATCGAGCCCGAGGTGCTGGAGATAGACGCCGCCCTATTCCGCCTGGCACAGAAGGTCGACACGCTAAAGTATGTCAACCCGACCAACCTGGCGGCCGAGCGTCGACGTTTCATGAAGGCGCCGAGTCGTTTCAAGCCAAATTTTGCCTATCGTCAGCTGCCTATCGATGCCAACGAGTTTAAGTATCGTCTCTATCGTCTGCCCATAGACAATATTGCCGACCCTGCGCTCAAGCAGCTCTACAAGGATATCGTTAACAAGCTGGGCGAACAGATAGATCTCCTGACCAGCGTCGGTCAGGAAGGCTTCGTCTACAACTCGCTGCGTTATCATGGCCGCCCGGATAAGAGCGCCATCGCCAACGCCAAGTTCCTGCTGTACGCCAAGGAGATCCCCGAAGAGAGAGGGGAAAGCCTGGATGCCCATCAGGTGTGCGAGATGATGAAGCAGAGCGCCGAGCAGTGGCAGATGCGCTGTAAGATTGGCCTCAGCGGTGCCATAGTCGCCCGCGCCATGGTCAGCTCCAATCCGGCGCAGCTGGCGATCAGCACCCATGCCCAGTTCCACGAGAGCGAGGTGCAGCGGCTGATCCAGCATGAGCTTGGGGTGCACATGGCCACCACGCTCAACGCCAAGCAGCAATCGCTCAAGGTGCTGCGTCTGGGTCTGCCCGGCTCGACCTATACCCAGGAAGGTTTGGCGATTTTGGCCGAGCTTAAGGCGGGCTTCATGGCCCACTCACGCCTCAACACCCTGGCGGCGCGCGTGCTGGCGGTAGACTCAATGCTCAAGGAGCAGGACTTCTATCTCACCTACAGCTATCTCATCGATGAGCTGGAGATGGACAAGGATGATGCCTTCATGACCACGGCCCGTGTCTATCGCGGCGGCGGCTTCACTAAGGATCACCTCTACCTGAGCGGCTTCCTGGATATGTTACACCTGTCTAAGACCCGTAGCCTGGACAACCTGCTCGTAGGTAAGACCAGCGTGCAATACCTGGATCTACTCGACGAGCTGGTGCAGCGCGACTGGCTGGTGCCGCCTAAGTACAACGTCATCCCGACCAGTAACTTAGAAGAGAGCCCTAGCCTCAACTACCTGATCGAGAGCCTGCGCAGCTAAGCGAACTCTTTCTCGGTCACTCGTCATGGCGGCTAGGTTAATGCCTGCCGTCATGACGCTTACCTATCCTCTTCTCTCTTCTCTCTTCTCTCTCAATGCTCAGTTTTCACCTCTCACATCACCCGCTCTCATCCCCTGACAAGCAGTGTGAACAAGTACTACAACAACTGCAGCAAGAACCAGCCCAAAATAAGCAGAGTGTGAAGCAGCAAACTTTGCAAGCACTCGGATTTGACTTAGGCTAGAGCTTTCTCCCAAAGATGCACAATTCCATGCTAAAACATCTATTTCCCAGGAGCGCCAAGGGCGCCCTGCTCCTCTATGGCCTGCTGCTTACCTTGGTGCTAATCTCGGTTCACCTTATCGATCGCCAGCTGGCGGATCTGATGCACGCCCAGCAGCTGTCTCATCCCACGCTAAAGCTCGTGAGTAAGACCCCTCTGTTACTGGAGTTTCTGGCAGGGCTGACTATCTTTGCCTGCATCAGCGAGCGCTTTCGCGCCAGGTTCCAGGCACTCGCCATTGAGCTGGGGCTCACCCTGGCGCTGGCCTTCTCGATTCGCTGGGTCGCCAAACTGCTCTTTGGCCGCACCTGGCCGGAGAGCTGGATTACCTTGGCTGATGGCCATAATCCCTCCTGGGTAGCCGATCGTATCGAGGCGTTTCATCCCTTTGCCCAGGGACTCGCCTATGATTCTTTCCCCTCGGGCCATGCACTGCTAACCTTCGCCCTCGCCTTCACCTTCTGGCGCCACACGCCTAAGCTGATGCCCCTCTGGCTTGGCTGCATGCTTGCCGTCATCGCCGGGCAATTGAGCCTCAACTATCACTATCTCGGGGATCTGCTGGCCGGAGCAAGCTTTGGTCTGTTGGCCAGCCAATTGGCGCTGACGCTATACCGCGCCCTTAAGGGACGAATGGCAAGCTTGACCTAGGACAGGTGCGCCGCAACCTATGTAAAAAAAACGTTAAACCATCCTGTATTTATTGGTAAAAAAGGCGTAATTTTAAGGATGTCGCCGCATTTTATTCTACTATTGTCTAAGGCCTCAGCCTTAATTCGAGACGGAAAAAAACTATGAGAGAAGTTAATTTTCGCACCATAGACAAACTCTTCATCAAGATGTCTATTAACGATAAATTTTGGGTCATTGGGGCGCTGTTTTTCATCGCCATCACCTGCATCGGCGTCAGCCGCTATCAAGGCAGCATAGATGCCATAGAACAAGCCTCGATGACTGCGCTGGAAAGTGAGCTATCGGGCATGGTACGCGCCCTGGAAACCAGCGGCCAGACCGATAAGTTTGCCAGCCTAAATATTCAACCCAGCGGCCAGGCAAGCTCAAGCCGCAGCCAAGACAGCGTCACTGCCGTGGTGCGCAGCGCCGCGGGGCAAAACCTGTCGCTGACGCAGAATGTCGCCAGCCGCGAGCGCGACGCCAAACAGTCGGCCCTCTACAGCCTGTTGCTTACCTATCTCTGGTTACTGCCGTTCGCCGTGCTGCTCTACTGGAACGCCACCTTCATCGGCGGCGCCCTCTGGGTGCTATGGACCACCACCAAGAATATCGCCAAGGGTGACCTCACCTCACGCCTGGGCTTTCACCCGGGTCGCGACGAGTTTGGCACCATAGGCTGCGCCCTGGACAACGCCATGGACACGCTCACCGAGCTTGTGGTCACGGTGAAAGATAATGCCGAGACATTGCATCACACCGCCAGCTCCTTTGCCTCGGAGAATCAGGAGAGCGAGCGCCAGATCGAGCAGCAATACCAATCCCTCGACTCGGTTGCCACCGCTATGGAAGAGATGACGGCCTCCGCCGGTGAGGTATCCAACATCTCCAACAGCTCGGTGGAGAAAGTGGAGCAAAACTCACAGTCTATCCGTCAGAGCTATGAGCGGGTGCAAAAGGCGATCAAGGATATCGAGCAACTGTCGGGCTTTATCGAGCAGACCTCAGATTCGGTCAGCACCCTCAAGGTGAATGCCACCAAAATCAACGAAGTGATCACCACGATCAACGCCATCTCAGAGCAGACCAACCTGCTGGCGCTTAACGCCGCCATAGAAGCTGCCCGCGCCGGAGAGATGGGCCGCGGCTTCGCCGTGGTTGCCGACGAGGTGAGAACCCTGGCCAGCCGCACTCAGTCGGCCACGGTGGAAATTCAAGCGATGATCGAGAACCTGCAGCAAGAAACCAATAACATAGACAACATCACCCAGCGCACGGTCAAGCAGGCCGAATCCAGCCAGTCGCTAATCACCGAGATAGGCACAGACGTCAGCGCCATCAACGAGTCGTCGCAATCGGTTATCGACATGAGCTTCCAGATCGCTGCCTCCTCGGAGGAGCAGAGCGCCGTGGCCAACGATATCGCCTCCGAGCTGAGTGAGATACGCCAGCAGGCCAACGTGATCAAGGAGCTGGCCAACCAGTCCTCGATAGGCGTCAGCCAGCTGTCGCAGGCCTCTGAGAGTCTGGGCAAGATCCTCGCCCGCTACCAGACAGCCTAAGACAGCATCATCCCCAGATGACCAAGATGGCCGCCACTGCGATCAGCAGCAAGGCGGTCATCTCCTTAGGCTTCACCTTCTGCTTGAGATAACTCCCCGCCACGATGAGGGTAAAAAACACCTCAACCTGACCTAAGGTCTTCACATAGGGCACCGCCTGCAAGGCCATGGCGCTGAACCAGCCGATGGAACCCAGGCAGCTGGTCACGCTGATAGCCAGGGTCAGCTTAGGCCGACGCCACAGGGCCGCCAGGGTCTGACGGTCCTGCAAGTAGAGAAACAGCAGCAAGAGGACGGTCTGCACGCTTATCACCCAAAACAGCACCCAGGCGGCGCTGTGGGGAAAGGGCAGAGTCAGCACCAGGCTCGCCTCTCTGACCCAGAGCGAGGTGAGCGCAAAAGCGCTGCCGCAGGCGAGTCCCAACAGCAACACCTGAGGCGAGAGCCTGGCAACCCCAGCCCCCTTGCTCATCAGGAGCACGGCCACCGCGCCAATCACCACGCCGAGCCAACCCAGCAGGCTCAGTTGGGTGCCGAAAAACAGGGCACCAAACACGGCAGCGACGATCGCCTCGCTCTTGGCAAGACCAGCGCCTATGGCGAAGTCTCTGAGCTGAAACAGTTTCACCATCAAACCCGTGGCCACAATCTGCATCAAGGCGGCGCCGAGCACGAAACCCCAGAATGGGGTGGGAAAAAGCGAGACGCCAATGGCCTGTTCTGACGGCAGCCAGAGATAGAGGGCCATGAGATAACAGGCGGCGATAGGACCCGCCCAAATAAAGCGCGCCAGTGTCACCCCGGCCACCTTGACATCACGACTCAGCTGACTCTGCAGGGCATTACGCCAGGACTGCATGAAGGCGGCGAGAAAGGTAAAGACAATCCACATAAGCGACTCTCACAAAAAGGGGCTACTAGCCTAACGCCTAACCGCCAGCCGGGCGAGTGAAAATGCCTCATGGACAGTGAGCCGTGTGATTAAGCCTTAGGACGATGGCAAGCTAAAGCGCAGGTGCCTGAGACAATTTAACGGACAACAAAAAGCCCCGCACAGGCGGGGCTTCAGCATTATGTCGACCTCGATGTCGACCTAGATTAACAGCAGTCTGAGTGAAGGCTCGCTTACTTGCTGGTATCGATTGGGTCGAAAGACTTCACCAGATCGTCGATTGCCTTCATCTGGGTCAAATAGTTTTCCAGCTGATGCAGTGGCAAAGCACATGGGCCGTCACACTTGGCATTGTCTGGATCCGGGTGCGCCTCGATAAACAGACCCGCCAAGCCAAGCGCCATGCCGCTACGGGCCAGCTCGGTGGCCTGGGCACGACGACCGCCTGCGCTATCGGCACGTCCGCCTGGACGCTGTAGGGCGTGGGTTGCATCGAAGATCACTGGGTAACCCGACTGCTTCATCTCATCCATGCCCAGCATGTCGACCACCAGGTTGTTGTAACCGAAACAAGAGCCGCGCTCACACAGGATGATCTCGTCGTTACCCGCCTCGTTAAACTTGGTGATGATATGACGCATCTCATGGGGCGCCAGGAACTGCGGCTTCTTCACGTTGATGATGGCGCCAGTCTTGGCCATGGCGACCACGAGATCCGTCTGACGTGCCAGGAAGGCGGGCAGCTGAATGATATCCACCACCTCGGCCACCGGCTGGCACTGGTAGGGTTCATGCACGTCGGTGATCAGCGGCAGCTTAAAGGTATCCTTAATCTCCTGGAAGATCTTCAGTCCCTCTTCCATGCCTGGGCCACGGTAAGAGTTCACCGATGAGCGGTTAGCCTTGTCGAACGATGCCTTAAACACATAAGGGATCCCCAGCTTCTGAGTAACTTCCGCATAGGTCTCTGCGATCTGCATGGCCAGGTCTCGCGACTCGAGCACATTCATGCCGCCAAACAGGACAAAAGGCTTGTCGTTTGCAATTTCAATGCTACCTAACTTTATGGTTTTATTACTCATCGCTACTTCTCTCTTAAGAAGCCGGGGCAAGCCCGGCAGGAATCAAATTCTTTATTGGGCCACGACCTGCAGTATCTGACCACACACCCACGCCATATAGGTGCCTACAGCATAGCCTAATACGGCCAGGAGTACACCGACAGGTGCCAGGGCCGGATGGAAGGCCGCGGCCACCACGGGCGCCGAGGCCGCGCCGCCGACGTTGGCCTGACTGCCCACCGCCATGTAAAACAGTGGCGCGCGGATAAGCTTGGCCACCAGCAACATGAAACCGGCGTGGACTATCATCCAGATGATGCCGATGGCGAAATACCAGAGGTTGGCCGGGTCAAACAGTTTGAACACATCCATATGCAGGCCGATCGTCGCCACCAGGATATAGAGGAACGCCGAGGCGACCTTAGAAGCCCCCGCCGCCTCAAGATGGCGCACAGGAGTGAAGGACATGGCCAGGCCAATGGTAGTCACCGTCACGATCAGCCAGAAGAACTTAGAGGTCAGGCTGTAATCGCGAGTCCAAGGATAGTTGGCCTCGAAGAAGGGGCCAAGGAAATCGGCGATCACATGGGCCAGGCCCGTGATACCAAAGCCCACGGCGACTATCATCATCAGATCTCGCAGGCTGGCGATACGGGCGTTTTCTGCGTGATACTTCTCCACCTTCTGCTTGAGGGTCTCGATGGCGCGGGTATCGGCGCCCGTCTTGGCATCGATCTCCTTGGCCTTAGAGGCCATAAACAGCAGCACCGCCATCCAGATGTTGGCCACGATCACATCGACCGTCACCATGATGGAAAAGATGTTGCCACCGGCCTCGTAGATCTCCTTCATCGCCGCCTGGTTGGCGCCGCCGCCGATCCAGCTGCCGGCCAGGGTAGTCATGCCGCGCCAGACCGCATCTGGGCCAGTCACTCCGAGGATCTCAGGGTTGAGGGTCGACACGATGAGTAAGGCAATTGGCCCCCCTATCACTATGCCGACGGTACCGGTTAAAAACATCACAATCGCCTTGGGGCCAAGGCTTAGGATCGCCTTGAGGTCGACACTTAAGATCAGCAGCACCAGACAGGCGGGTAACAGGTAACGGGAGGCGACAAAATAGAGGTTTGAGGTATCGCCATCCAGGATATTAAAGGAGTTGAGCAGAGAAGGCAGGAAGTAGCACAGCAGCAGCGCAGGAATGAAACGATAGAACTTCACCCAAAATGGGTGCTGGCTGCTATTGGTATAAAACACGAATCCTAAGATCACCGCCAACAGGCCCAGGCCCGTGGCATCATTGGTGACTAATGCCGTGGCGTCATTGCTGACTATCGCGGTACTGCTCATCTCTTCTCCCTTTTATTTTGTATGGGTTATTTATTGTTGTAGTTATAGTGGTGGCCGCTAAAGCCGATTGGCAATCGCGGCAAATTTCGCCCCGCGCCTAGCCTTCCTGG
Organism: Shewanella alkalitolerans; assembly: GCF_019457575.1. NCBI lineage: Bacteria > Pseudomonadati > Pseudomonadota > Gammaproteobacteria > Alteromonadales > Shewanellaceae > Shewanella > Shewanella alkalitolerans. Next base: position 3,420,186 of record NZ_CP080422.1, read on the forward strand.
CCTCGACGCTAAGGGTTAATGATAGACCTCAACCTCGTCGTTGAGCTCTTTTAACTGTAATTTGACCAGCTCGGTCACTGGGTCATGGGGACTGTTATCGACAAAGTGTCGCAGGTCCGCCGCCGCGACGCTGATACAACCTAGCTGCTGGGCGATAAAGGCCCGCTCCCGGTTAAGATTCAGGTCATCTTGGTGCCACTGCAGCAATAAGTTACAGCACTCCATGGCGCTCTCAAACTTGCTCGCCAGGATGGCGCCGGCCTTGAGCTCATGCAGCATGCGTGACAGCAGGCGCTTGAGGCTCGCAGGCTTCAGATAACGCGGCTTAAAAGGCGCGCCATTGCCTAACTCGCCGCGCACCAACACATGCAGTTGATGACGAGTCAGGGATTGCCCGGTGAGCGGGTCGATATAGCGCACCCTATCGTCGATACGACAGCTCAGCACTGTGGTGCCCGGCAACAGCAGCGGCTGCAACACCAGATCCAGTTGCTTACCCAGCAGCATAAGCACGCTTGCCAGGGTGGTACTGTTACCCTGCCGCGTGGTGATGCAGCTGGCGAGATCCGCCGCCTCGATACTGAAATAGGACTCTCGCGCACAGAAGCCGAGATCCTGATAGAACCATTGCAACAGCGCCTCGAGACGGGCTTCTCTGTCGACCAGATAGTGGCTAAGTACAGAGCCCGCTAGCTCGTACCAGGCCCACTTAGCCGCTTCCTTATCGGAAAATCCCAGATGCTCGGAAATATCAAAGGCGCTCTCTGGAAGGGAGAGCGCCTCGTTTAAGATCAGGTTTGTCATTAGCTCATTAATATTGCTTGTTTAAACATGGCAATTTTCGCAGCGTACATCACCCAGGCCAGCGCGCCTAGGGCGGCGAAGGTCTTGAAGAGTTTGTTACGGTTAGCCTTAAGCGAGATAGCCGCCAGGAAGATGTAAGCGATCACTGCGCCTATCTTCTCGGTCAACCAAGCATCCTGAAACGGATACTGCTTGATGATGAAGCATAAGGTTAGGCCGGAGAGCAGCAGGAAGGTATCGATCACATGGGGCGCTATCTTAACAAATTTCTTGTCCATGATGGCTGATTGTTTAAGATGCAGCACAAATCGTACGATAAAAAACAGCACACTCACGGCAATCAGGGTGAGGTGTATATGCTTAATAGCTGGGTATAAACTGTCCATTATATCTTCTTTCGTGGCTCGCAAAGGCGCTAGTGTACCCGATCAAAGGCCGGGGCACCAATATCATACTCTTGATTCTTAGCGATAATGCCGCCAGATAATTTTCATACAGGAAACGTCACTTGAATACAGATAGCAAAATTAACTTTACCCATGATGACTCCGATGAATTCGCCGACAGGGTGAAACAAAAAATCGCCGAGTTTAACTGGCAGCGTTGGGAGGTGAGCGAGCGCTTACCCCTAGGGCTTAAGCTGGAGAATGAGGCAGGAGAGATGATCGCCGGCCTGTCGGCGCGCACATTCGGCAACTGGCTGATGATAGATAACTTCTGGGTGAGCGAGTCGCTCAGAGGACAACAGATTGGCAGCCAGATGTTACAAGAGGCCGAGCGTATCGCCAGGGATCGAGGCTGCATCTATGCCATCTTAGATACCCTAAATTTTCAGGCACGTCCCTTCTACGAGGCCAGAGGCTATCGACTGGAGTGGACTCAGAAACAATACCCGGCGACGGGTTGCAAGTACTTTATGACCAAGACGCTCTAAGCGAGCAAATCTAAGCGATTAAATCTAAGCGAGCCAGCTTTAGCGAGCCAGCCTAAGTTAACCAGCCTTAGAGAATCAATTTTGACCGCCTGAGGCTTCTTCAAACAGTAGCGGCTTCTCCTTTAAGCGCTACTGGCCCTCGGCTTCTTTTAACGCCTTGGCCCGCTTCTCGGCCTCCTCCTGCATCATGGCGTTCATCTCCTTTTCGAAGGTGGCGATTTCATCCGGGCGGGTCGGCACCTTAGGGCCAGTGCCTTGACTGGCCTCCAGGGCCGCCTCGGTCTGCTCGCTGAGCACAGGTTGCTTGGCGAGTTGCTGATAATACAAGAGGCCGATGATTAACAAGGCCAGTAACATAGCGATCATTTTCATGGTGTTTTCCTGAGACGCTAGGTCAGCCCTAGCCTGCGACCTGTTGAGTATGGACTATCCTGGGAGGCATTAAAACAGAACGACAATATTACGAAAAGAAAACGCCACAGGCTCAGGCCCATGGCGTTTTTAGTGTCGCGCGGTGAAGTGCTAGCGCTGCGGCTTAAGCTAAGAAGCTATCAAATCCAACTTTCTTGGCCAGCGACCCAGGGTGCACCTGTCGTTGCTGCCAAAATCGCGTACTGTAGCGACCGCCTCGTAACCCAGCTCGATCATCTTATCGCGCACCGTAAGAGCCTGGCCGAAACCATGCTCAAGCAGCAGATAGCCGCCGGGCGCCAGATAATCGCGAGCGGCCTCGGCGATGTAGAAGAGATCCGCATAGCCATGTTCTCCTGCGGTGAGCGCGCTATGGGGTTCGAAGCGCACGTCCCCTTGGGACAGGTGCTCATCTTCCTCATCGATATAGGGCGGATTGGAGACGATCAGGTTGAAGTCATAACGATTGATGGCATCGAACCAGTCACTCTGCAACACCTCCACCTGAGGCAGCTTAAGGTTGTCACGGTTGGCCTTGGCCAGGGCAACGGCCTCGAGCACCTTATCTACCGCGGTGATCTGCCAGTGGCTACGCTCGAAGGCCAGCGACAGGGCAATCGCCCCGGTACCAGTCCCCAGGTCCAGCACCTTAGCATTCTCCGCCAGCGGCAGGTTAAGGGCCGTCTCTACCAAAATCTCGGTATCCGGGCGCGGGATCAGCGTGGTGGGGTTGACCATGAAGGGCAGCGACCAGAACTCCCGCTCACCGACGATGTGAGCGATGGGAGTACCTAACTCGCGGCGACCGACCATCTGCTTATACTCGGTCACCTGCTCGCTGGTCAGACGCTCGTCTGGCCAGGTATAGAGATAACTGCGCTGCTTATGAATGATATGCAGCAGCATCACCTCGGCATCGAGCTTGGCACTGTCAGACACATTCTGGAGTCGAGTCGAGGCCCATTCGAGGGCCTGTGCTAACGTCTGGAACAAAGCTTATCCTTAATCACCTTGCGGCAATGATAGCATGATTAACCTTCGGAAAGGGCTGCTAACATGTCGGCTTGGTTTTCCTGCATCAAGGGGCCGAGGATGGCATCGAGGTCGCCTTCCATCACTTCGCTGAGGCGATAGAGGGTCAAGTTGATTCTGTGCTCGCTCACACGTCCCTGAGGGAAGTTATAGGTACGCACACGCTCCGAGCGGTCACCACTGGCCACCAGGTTACGACGTGTCGATTCCTCTTCACTGCGGCGCTTCTCATCTTCCACCGCCTGAATTCGGGCGGCCAAGACGCTCATGGCCTGGGCGCGGTTTTTATGCTGCGAGCGCTGATCCTGACACTCCACCACGATACCCGAAGGAATATGGGTAATACGAATAGCAGAATCTGTCTTGTTAACGTGCTGACCACCGGCGCCCGAGGCTCGGAAGGTGTCGACCTTAAGGTCGGCAGGATTGATTTCGATCGCTTCAGCTTCTGGGATCTCAGGCATTACCACCACGGTACAGGCCGAGGTATGCACACGTCCTTGAGATTCGGTTTCAGGCACGCGCTGTACGCGGTGTCCGCCCGACTCGAACTTGAGCTTGCCATAGACGCCATCGCCTGAGACTTTAACGATGATCTCTTTGAAGCCACCATGTTCGCCTTCGTTGGCGTTCATGATCTCCATCTGCCAGCGGTTTGCCTCGCAGTAGCGGCTGTACATGCGGAACAGGTCACCGGCAAAAATAGCCGCCTCGTCGCCACCGGCACCGGCGCGGATCTCGAGGAAGGCGTTGTTGTCATCTTTAGGATCTTTTGGCAGCAGCAGGATCTGCAGCTCGCCTTCCAAGACATCCAGGGTCGCCTTGGCTTCTTTAATCTCTTCTTGCGCCATCTCTTTCAGATCGGCGTCATCTTCGGCGAGCATCTCTTGCGCCGAGGCAAGATCTTCTTCGGCCTGACGGTAAGCCTTGAAGCTCTTTACCACGTCTTCGAGTTGAGAATACTCTTTGGACAGAGCGCGAAAACGCTCCTGATCGGCGATGATTTCCGCATCACTCAGCAGCGCCAAAACCTCTTCATTACGCTCAAGCAAGCCTTCGAGCTTGCGAATAACACTGTCCTTCATTACAACGCTAACCTTAGTCTTTATCTAGTCCGAGCGCTGCTCTTAATTGTCCTAAGCTATTGAGGTCACCGCGGCGACTCGCCTGGGTGAGCGCCTGGGTCGGGGCGTGGATCAACTTATTGGTCAACTTGTTCGCCAGTTCCAGTATTAGCTGCTCGCTATCACCACCCTGGGCCAACTTATTGATCGCTCGCTCGACCAACTCATCTCTTATCGCCATACTCTGGCTTCGGTATTCACGGATGCTGTCGACCGACTCTAACGATCGAATCCACTCCATGAAATGATGAGATTCCTCTTCAACAATTAATTCAGCTTTCTCGGCCGCCTCACGTCGGGAGGCCATATTCTGTTCAATGATGCTTTGCAGATCGTCAACCGTGTATAAGAAGGCATCGTCCAGATCGGCAACTTCGGCCTCGATATCTCTAGGAACTGCTATATCAACCAATAACATAGGTTGATGACGACGCTGCTTAAGCGCTTTTTCTACCATGCCTTTACCCAGTATAGGTAATGGGCTGGCGGTAGAGGATATCACGATATCGGCCTTAGGGAGAAAATCTGGTATCTGTTCGAGCGTAATTGCCGTCGCACCGAACTCTTCACACATGGCTTCGGCGCGGGAAATGGTACGGTTGGCGACTATCATGGAGTCGACACCATTGTCTTTCAGGTGGCGTGCCACCAGCTCTATGGTCTCACCGGCGCCGATCAGCAGCACCTTAGTGGCGCTCAGCGCCGAGAAAATATGTTTGGCCATGCTCACAGCCGCAAAGGCGACCGATACGGCGGCGGCACCGATCTCTGTCTCGGTGCGCACCTTCTTGGCCACCGAGAAGGTATTTTGGAACAGTCTGTCCATGGTGACCGCAACCGTGCCGGCCTCTTTGGCCTTCACGAAAGATTGCTTCACCTGACCTAAGATCTGCGGTTCGCCCAAAATGAGCGAGTCGAGTCCCGACGAGACTCGCATCAGATGCTGTACCACCTGCTGCCCCTGATACTTGTACAGGCAGGGCAATACGTCATCATGAGATAACTGATGATAAGACTCCAGCCAGCTGATCACATCCGCCTCATCACCCGTGTTGCAATAGAGCTCGGTGCGGTTACAGGTCGAGACGATCACCGCCTCCCCTGTCTTAGTCCGACTGGCAAGACTCTTCATCGCTTCATGAATTTTATCAGGCGCAAACGCTACCTTTTCTCGTAGGTCTACAGTGGCTGTTTTATGATTAATACCGATTGCTACAAGGCTCATCTGACTCTTTCTGGTCTCTAGGGTCTGTTAATCTTGCGAGTTCATTGACTACCGGCCATAGGCCCGAATCATCTCACTTAATGCCAGTCATTCTACGCAATTGAGTCGACTAAAAACAGAATACGCTTAACAAAACCGAACAATAATCTGGCTTGTCACAACTTTTTTCTATTAAACCTGAGGCTTAAAATCAAGCCATCAGGCCTAGGCGAAAATTAGCCATTGCTAACCCTAGCCTAGGCTGGCAGGAAATTTGGGATTAGTCGTTGGTATTTAAAGTCAGCCCTCGTATGATATGCGCTAGTGATTTTAGCCATAGATGAATAATTTGAACTACTTCACAAAAATTTCGGCAAGCTGTGCGGCCTTAGCGCTAATGACCCTCGCCGGCTGTGCCTCCCACAAACCGATCGACTACGCCCCAACACAGGTAGAAAGTGCTAACCAGGCAGAGGCCTGGGAGCTACAGGGCAAGTTGGCGGTGCGCACCCCGGACGATAAATTCAGCACCAACCTCTACTGGTTCCATACCCAGACCAATGACGACCTGACCCTGACCACTATGCTGGGCACCACTGTCATGATCCTTAACAAGACCCCTAATCAGGCGAGCCTGGAGATAGAAGACAAGGTGTATCAGGACAGCGACGCCGAAGAGCTGCTCAGGCACCTCACCGGCTGGTCGATTCCGGTCGACACCCTGCCCCTGTGGATCACGGGGCAGGTTTCCGCTCAGGATGAGGTGGTCGCCGTCGATGAACAGGGTCGCCCCAAGGAAGTGCTCAACCACACGGGCAGCAGCCCCTGGCACGTCAGCTTCAACAGCTGGCAAGAGCAGAGCGGCGCCGAGCTGCCGAGACTGCTGCAGCTAGAGCGCGACGACATCCGTTTAAAGCTACAGGTCAGCCAGTGGCAGGCACTGACACCCAAGCGCGCATCACAACCGGAATCGACAGATGACAAGCAATAGATCCACCGCCTGGCCGGCACCGGCTAAACTCAACCTGTTTCTCCACGTCAACGGCCGCCGCGCCGATGGCTACCACGAGCTACAGACCCTGTTTCAGTTTATCGACTACTGCGACTACCTGGATTTTGCCGTCAATGACAGCGGCAAGCTCTCCCTGCATTCCGAGATGGAAGCTGTTGTTGCAAATAGCGATAACTTAATTCTAAAAGCTGCAAAATCTTTACAGGAGTACACAGGTACCCATCAAGGCGCCGAGATCTGGCTGGATAAAAAACTACCAATGGGCGGCGGCATAGGTGGCGGCTCATCCGATGCGGCAACCACACTGGTCGCCCTGAATCATCTGTGGCAGACTCAATTATCACAGGATGAACTGGCGAAAATTGGCCTGTCCCTTGGCGCTGATGTCCCTGTTTTTATTAATGGTTTAGCGGCATTTGCCGAAGGGGTCGGCGAGAAGTTGATCCCGGTCGAGGCGCCGGAAAATTGGTACCTAATCCTGACCCCGGATGTTCACGTTTCCACCGCCGAGGTGTTTAACGATCCCCTGCTACCACGGGATACGCCTAAGCTCTCCATGAATGATTTAATGAGCAGTGACTGGCACAACGATTGCCAACCCAGAGTCGCCGAGCGATACCCCCAAGTTGCCAAAGCATTGGCGTGGCTGATAGAATATGCGCCGTCCAGAATGACGGGAACCGGAGCATGTGTATTCGGTATCTTCGACACACGCCAGCAGGCAGAGCAGGTTTTTGCCAAATTGCCGGCGGGTTTGTGCGGTTTCATCGCCAAGGGGACAAATAAATCACCATTAGCGTTGCGCTTAACGCAGCGCTAAGTTCATGCGGGATAGCCTAGGTTATCCCGACAATTACAATGAAGCATACGCCTGAGGTCCATACAGTGCCTGACATTAAACTATTTGCTGGTAACGCAACCCCCAGTCTCGCCAAGAAGATAGCAGATCGCCTATTTTGTAAACTCGGAGACGCTGAGGTTGGCGTTTTCAGTGACGGTGAAATCAGTGTCCAGATTAACGAAAATGTACGTGGGGCGGATGTATTTATCATTCAATCTACGTGTGCACCTACTAACGATAACCTGATGGAACTTATCGTTATGGTAGACGCGTTACGTCGCGCATCTGCTGGCCGTATTACTGCGGTTATTCCTTACTTCGGTTACGCTCGTCAAGACCGTCGTGTACGCAGTGCTCGTGTACCTATTACCGCTAAGGTAGTCGCCGACTTCCTATCAAGCGTTGGTGTTGACCGCGTATTGACCTGTGACCTGCACGCCGAGCAGATCCAGGGCTTCTTCGATGTACCTGTAGATAACGTATTCGGTAGCCCTGTGCTGCTGGAAGACATGCTGGCTAAGCAGCTGGACAACCCAGTCGTGGTTTCACCAGATATCGGTGGTGTGGTACGTGCACGCGCCGTAGCTAAGCTACTGGACGACTCAGATCTGGCTATCATCGACAAGCGTCGCCCACAGGCAAACGTTGCTCAGGTGATGCACATCATTGGTGACGTTCAAGGCCGCGACTGCATCATAGTCGACGACATGATCGACACTGGCGGTACCCTGTGTAAAGCAGCCGAAGCACTTAAAGAGCACGGTGCTAACCGCGTATTCGCTTACGCCACTCACCCAGTATTCTCAGGCAACGCGCCTAAGAACATCGCCGAGTCTGTGATCGACGAAGTGATCGTGACCGACACCATCCCACTAAGTGAAGAGATGGCGGCACTGGATAAAGTGACTCAGCTGACCATGTCTAGCGTGATGGCTGAAGCTATCCGCCGCGTAAGCAACGAAGAGTCTATCTCTGCGATGTTTAAGCACTAATCACCCGCTTTCAAGGGTAACGAAAAAAGCCACTCAATCGAGTGGCTTTTTTGTATCTAGCATGACTTAGTGTCAGCGAATGCTTATCTATGCCTACTCTTATCTGACCGTGCGCCTCAAGGCGTCATCCCGTACCGCCAGGGTAAGATCATAGGCGATGGTGCGGCGCAGTTTGACCAGCTAGCCACTGACCTTGCCCATATCGACGTCACAGTTCTTGGTGCAGCCTTCGCGCTTGGCATCGATCAGCGTGATGGCGATGCCCTTGTCACTCTCTACCAGCTCGACGTTTATCTCGTAGGTCTTGTAGCTCAGTCTGGCGAAGCGTTTGTCCCCCTCACGCTCGAAGCGCCAGTGGTTGCGAGACACGGCCTTGTCCAGCATGTCATCGTAATCTGTCACATAGCTGCCCAGTGGAATGGGATCTTGATAGAGGTGCAGCCCCTGTGCCTGCAATGGCGCTGCAAGGCTTAGACCTATGAGCATTCCTAGCATAATCTTTTTCATCTTCACGCTTCCTTAACGCATTTGCAGCTGTCTGGCGATGCTGGCTCTGAGGTTCTTGATGTAGTTGAAGTAGCCTCGGCCATTCTTATAGCAGATCCCGTCGATGAGATTTGCGCACTGATAATCGCCCAGGGCATCTTGATACTTGAGCTGCACCAGGGACTCGTCGTATTCGATGCGCATCACATTGGTGTCGCCGCGATAGTCGAAGCGCGCCAGGATATAACCCTCGCCCTCGCCGTCATACACCCAGGCGAAACCCTTGGTATTCAGCATGCCCATCAAGATGGCGTAGCGAGTCTTATCTAACCCTATGTTGTGGGTCTCTATCTCTTGATGCACTGCGCGAATATAACGGTCGGAAGACTTAGGCTTGGTGTTTTGTTTTATCGTTAGCGCGCTGGGCTGGGCCAGCACCAGAGGGCTAATCATGAAAGAGCTAAGCGCCAGTAGGCTCAGGCCACAGACTAATGTTTTAATGCTCAAGGTTGTCACTCCCTGTGATAATAAAAAACTCATGCTATCACAGGGGCCTAGCAGCGACTAGCCAGTTAGATCAAAGCTTGAGTCGGCTTGTGACTTGAGGGCTTCTCTCAAGGGTTGAAGCGATGCTTAAATCTCGAATCAGAGGGGGCAGATTCAGGCCTGATAGGCAACTGATAGATAAGCAAACGACAGATAGGTAAAAGACAGATACAAAAAAGCCTGTCACTTGGACAGGCTCTTTGCAATCTTAATAATGGTACGGGAGGAGAGACTTGAACTCTCACACCTTGCGGCACCAGAACCTAAATCTGGCGTGTCTACCAATTCCACCACTCCCGCATCGCTTTACATCTGATTAGATGGCTTAGTTTAACATCTTAAGCTAGATAAAAATGGCTGGGGTACTAGGATTCGAACCTAGGAATGCCGAGATCAAAACCCGGTGCCTTACCGCTTGGCGATACCCCAACAAGCTCGACTTAGATTACAGGAAACACCTATAACCTCAAATAATGGTACGGGAGGAGAGACTTGAACTCTCACACCTTGCGGCACCAGAACCTAAATCTGGCGTGTCTACCAATTCCACCACTCCCGCTTAGCATCTAGTTTTATATCTTGATGAAGATTCTAGTCATATGTCTGAGCCGGGGCTCAACTAACTAGCAGACCTCAAGTTTTACATCTTGAGCAGATGGCGCCGATAACGGCGGATTTACCTGAAATAAGATGGTAGCTATGGCGGGACTTGAACCTGCGACCCCAGCATTATGAGTGCTGTGCTCTAACCAGCTGAGCTACATAGCCACATTTATCTTACTGATAAATGGCTGGGGTACTAGGATTCGAACCTAGGAATGCCGAGATCAAAACCCGGTGCCTTACCGCTTGGCGATACCCCAAGAATTAAATTAAGCAAGAGGAAAATGGCTGGGGTACTAGGATTCGAACCTAGGAATGCCGAGATCAAAACCCGGTGCCTTACCGCTTGGCGATACCCCAATTTTCTTGCTTAAGACTAAAGGTAGACAACCTCTAGTCAAAAATAAATGGTACGGGAGGAGAGACTTGAACTCTCACACCTTGCGGCACCAGAACCTAAATCTGGCGTGTCTACCAATTCCACCACTCCCGCACTGCTTCTAGTTTTACATCTTGAACAGATGGTGGCCATTACTGTCGGGACTCAGTCCCTGCCACTATCAATTTTACATCTTGAAAGGATGGTAGCTATGGCGGGACTTGAACCTGCGACCCCAGCATTATGAGTGCTGTGCTCTAACCAGCTGAGCTACATAGCCATCGATATTTCGCGCCCCTCTTGCTGAGGAACGGGGCGTATTATGCTTATTCAGCGTAGGCAGGTCAACAGCTTTTTTTCGCTAATTTAAACTATCTTAGCCGTTCGCCTATAAACTCACCAAAGTGAACAGGCCTTATGCAATTCGCCCCTAAAAACCTGCAATTAACGCCTATTTTTCCCCGTGGGATAAAGCAAAACGGCCCGATATGAGTATCGAGCCGCCTAAGCGTTTATTGGTTTTCGCCGCCAAGAACGGCGTCAACTGCTAAACGTTGAAGAGGAAATGCATCACATCGCCATCTTTAACCACATAGGTCTTACCTTCGACGCGCAGTTTACCCGCTTCTTTGGCACCCGCCTCACCCTTGTAGGCGATGAAATCGTCATAAGACATCACCTGGGCACGAATGAAGCCACGTTCGAAGTCGGTGTGGATAACGCCAGCCGCCTGCGGCGCACAGGCGCCAACTGGCACTGTCCAGGCGCGAACCTCTTTCACACCGGCGGTAAAGTAGGTGTGCAGATCCAGCAGTTGGTAACCGGCGCGGATCACGCGATCTAGACCAGGCTCTTCCAGGCCAAGGTCGGCCATGAACTCGTCACGGTCTTCAGGATCCATCTCGGCCAGCTCAGATTCGATCGCCGCACACACGGCCACGACTACCGCATTCTCTTTCGCCGCGATCTCGCGTACCGCATCCAGGTGTGGGTTGTTCTCGAATCCATCTTCGGCAACGTTAGCGATATACATGGTTGGCTTGAGGGTCAGGAAGTTAAGGTAGTTAACCGCCGCCAACTCCTCTTTGCTCAGATCCATAGAGCGCAGCATGTGACCTTCGTCTAGTACTGGGCGCATCTTCTCGAGTACGCTCACCTCGAACTTAGCATCTTTGTCGCCGCCCTTGGCACGCTTTTGCTGACGCAAGATGGCGCGCTCGCAAGAATCTAAGTCAGCCAGTGCCAGTTCGGTGTTGATCACCTCGATGTCGCTCGCAGGGGAAACCTTGTTGGCGACGTGTACGATATTCTCATCTTCGAAACAACGCACCACGTGACCGATAGCATCGGTTTCACGAATGTTTGCCAGGAACTTGTTACCCAGACCTTCCCCTTTCGAGGCACCCGCCACTAGGCCGGCGATATCGACGAATTCCATGGTAGTCGGCAGAACACGTTCAGGCTTAACGATTTCCGCCAGGGCCTCCAAACGTGGATCCGGCACAGGTACCACACCCGTGTTAGGCTCGATCGTACAAAACGGGAAGTTTGACGCTTCGATACCCGCCTTAGTCAAGGCGTTGAACAGAGTCGATTTACCTACGTTTGGTAGGCCGACGATGCCACATTTAAAACCCATATTATTACCTTTATTTAATTAACCTTATCGCCGAGGCGATAATAAAGCTGTTCATTGCCGACGAATCGACTTAACCGGCCTTGTAAGAGTGCAACCTGTGCATCGCCTTACTCATGTCTTCCTTAAAGAGCACCTCGGTGGCGCGCACCGCCTCGTCAATCACCTCTTCGATGAGGCGTTGCTCGGTCTGCGGCGCCTTACCCAGCACATAGTTGCTGACCATGCTCTTGTCGCCTGGATGGCCAATGCCGATCCGCAGTCGATAGAAACCTTTGTCGTTAGCGAGCTTGGCGATGATGTCTTTGAGGCCGTTATGACCACCGTGACCGCCGCCCAACTTAAACTTAGCCACACCTGGGGGCATATCCAGCTCATCGTGAGCCACTAAGATCTCATCGGGAGCAATACGAAAGAAGTTTGCCAAGGCCGCCACCGACTTACCACTGAGGTTCATAAAGGTGGTTGGGATCAAAAGGCGCACATCTTTACCGTACAGGGTCGCCCTGGCGGTCAGGCCATAGTATTTGCTGTCGGCCACCAGGCTGACACCACATACCCGTGCCAGCTCGTTGACATACCATGCACCTGCGTTGTGCCGAGTCTGCTCATATTTGTCGCCTGGATTAGCCAAGCCTACGATAAGCTTTATATTGCTCATTTCACCCTTGTCCATTCGCAAGTGCCAATAAAAAACGCGGCATTTTAGCACTCAATCGAGTCGGCAACAAATTTATCCCAGACAAGGACAATATGGCCGGAGCTTATAGCCCCATGGCGTATTTCAGTACCTTCTGCTTGATGGGCCCGTCTATGTTCGCCAGCTTGAGGGCGCCGTTTCGCAGTAGTTTCAGCGGCAAGAGCTCGTTACTAAAGCCGGCGTAGAAGAGATCCATGGTGGTCATCATCAGCTGATTGTCGGTGTAACGCGTAGCCTGATAGGCCTTGAGTACCTCGTTATCCCACCAGCATTTATGGTTAGCAATGGCATCGGCGAAGGTGTCTATCAGGGCGCTGACATCCTTAAAACCCAGGTTGACGCCCTGGCCGGCCAGCGGGTTGATGGTATGGGCGGCGTCCCCCAAAATGACCAGGTGATCGTCAAAGTAGCGCTGGGCGTGGCGACGGGTCAGCTTGAAGCTTCCCTTACAGAGCACCTTGAACTCACGCGCCAGACGTTTAGGAAAATGGGCATCTATCTGCTCATACAGCGCCTGATTGCTTAGGCTTTGCAGCTGAGCGATACGACTGGCATCGTCATACCACACCAGGGAGGCGTGCTTACCCGGTAGCGGCAACAGGGAGCGCGGCCCCTTAGGGGTAAACTGCTGCCAGGTGACATCCTGCTCTTCCTGCTCGGTGGCGATATTGATCAGCATAGCCGACTGGGCGTAATCCCAACCCGTCACGCCGATCCCTGCCCACTGGCGTACCTGAGAGTTGGCGCCATCGGCCCCCACCAGCAGTCGCGTCTCTATCTCGCTACCATCCTCCAGGGTGAGGCGAATGCCGCCTTCCATGCGGGCAAACTGGCTGACCTTGGCGGGGCAAAGCAGACTGAGATTGTCATGTCGATCAAATTGTTGCCACAGGGCCAGCTGCACCAGACGGTTCTCGACGATGTGTCCAAGGTGAGAGGCGCCTATCTGATCGCTATGAAACTGGGTGATGCAACCTTTCATCTCCCAGGTCTCTAGCCCCTTGTAAGCCACCTGACGCATCTCGCCGAGTGCCGACAGGGCGCCGAGGCGCTCGAGCAACTGCTCGGAGGCCACGCTGATGGCCGATACCCTAAGATCCAGTTCCTGCTCATTGTCATAGGCCTTGGGCCCATAGGCCTCAACCACCGCCACCGACAGGCCAAGCTGCGCCAACCCGAGGGCCGTCGCCGCCCCCACCATACCGCCGCCTAACACGACAACATCTTTCACTAAGGTCTTGCGCTGGTTCTGACTCACCTTGGGTTCGACTCCCTACTTCTTATTACCAAATATGTCACATCGACGGATTGCGTGTATAAATGTTACCAGGCCGGCAACTACTCACACTCAGTTACAAAGGCGCGGCGCATAACAGCATTTGCGCCTTTACACTCTCAGTTCACAGCTAACTTGCAATACAGCTATCCATTACTGCTGAGTGTCACGGAGTGTCCTATGAAAAAGTTACTGCTAGCCAGCCTAATCACCGCCGCCAGTCTAGTGCCGGCCTCGGCCTTTGCCACGCCCACCTCTGGGATGGAGAGGATGACTGTAACCTATCGCAACTCGCTTGATTATGCCCTATATCAATATACGATTGAATTAATGAGCCATTATAGGGCGGAGATCCAAACAAGCATACAGCGTCAGGCCAAAAACAGCAGCCAGGCGATGGCCGATGCCTTCTTTACTCAGACGCCCGAGGCGCAGGTCGCCCTGGTGGATTTCCCGGTCAAAGGATCCGCGCGCACCGAGTAAATTCATCCTTATGACGTGCAAAAGCTAGCCAGCAGGCGGCGCAGAGGGTAAAATGTCGCGCTATTTTTCCCAGTAGTTGCAACAACGGCGCAAAACTGATGAGTAAGAAACTCCACATTAAAACCTGGGGCTGTCAGATGAATGAGTATGACTCATCAAAGATGGCCGACCTGCTCGACGAATATCAAGGCTACACCTTGACCGAAGAGGCCGAGGAAGCAGATGTACTGCTACTCAATACCTGCTCGATTCGCGAAAAAGCACAGGAAAAAGTATTCCACCAGCTGGGTCGCTGGAAGACGCTAAAAGACAAGAACCCTAACCTTATCATAGGTGTAGGTGGCTGCGTGGCGTCTCAAGAAGGTAAGGCAATCAAAGACAGAGCTCAGTGTGTCGACCTGATCTTCGGCCCACAGACGCTACATCGTCTGCCAGAGATGATCGAACAGATCCAGCAAGGCGGCAAGGCAGTCATCGACGTCAGCTTCCCCGAAATTGAAAAGTTCGACCGCCTGCCAGAGCCGCGCGCCGAGGGCCCGAGCGCCTTCGTCTCCATCATGGAAGGCTGTAGCAAATATTGCTCTTTCTGCGTGGTGCCATACACACGCGGTGAAGAGGTGAGCCGTCCGGTGGACGACGTGATCCTAGAGATCGCTCAGCTCGCCGAGCAAGGCGTGCGTGAGGTTAACCTGCTAGGCCAGAACGTAAACGCCTATCGCGGCGCGACCCACGATGACGATATCTGTACCTTCGCCGAGCTGCTACGTTATGTGGCCGCCATCGACGGTATCGATCGTATTCGTTTCACCACCAGCCACCCTATCGAGTTTACCCAAGACATCATAGACGTGTATGAAGACACGCCTGAGTTGGTGAGCTTCCTGCATCTGCCGGTACAGTCAGGTTCAGATCTGATCCTCACCCAGATGAAGCGTGGTCACATGGCAATCGAATACAAGTCGATCATACGTCGTCTGCGTAAGGCAAGACCCGACATTCAGATCAGCTCTGACTTCATCGTCGGCTTCCCTGGTGAGTCTAAGCAGGACTTCGCCGATACCATGAAGCTGATTGAAGATGTGCAGTTCGACCACAGCTTCAGCTTTATCTACAGCGCACGCCCGGGCACGCCGGCATCGGATCTACCCGATGATGTCTCGCTGGATGAAAAGAAGGAGCGCCTGGCGATACTGCAAGACAGGATCACCCAACAGGCGATGCGCTACAGCCGTCAGATGCTGGGCACAGTGCAGCGTATCCTGGTTGAAGGCCCATCGGTGAAGAACCCGATGGAGCTGCGTGGCCGCACCGAAAACAACCGCGTGGTAAACTTCGAAGCCGATCCTAAGCACATAGGTAGCTTCGTCGATGTCGAGATCGTCGATGTGTTTACCAACTCGCTGCGTGGCAAGTTCATTCGCGGCGAAGATGAGATGGACCTGCGCCGTGACCTGCGCCCATCAGACATCCTGGCCAAGCATAAGAAAGATGACGATCTTGGGGTGACTCAGTTTATCCCTTAGGCAACATCTTAAGTGCGAATTGAAAGCGACCCCAGGGTCGCTTTTTTATTGCACATTTCTAACGCGCATTTTTGCTGCGCCTTGAATCCATAAACCTTTTAAGGGCGGCGAATTTTCAATCAAATAGTGCAATCAAATAGCATTAGCAATTAAACTTAATGCCTCGTAAACTGTCACTATAGTCTGTCGGACATGACACCCGACGGCACACGCATTCACGACAAACGCAACTGGAGCTATTTTTGTCAAACAAACTCACCACGCTCAATCTGTATCTCGAGCCGTCTGATACCCGTAGGCTAGCGTCGCTCTGCGGCCCCTTTGATGACAACATCAAACAACTCGAGCGTCGCATAGGCGTCGAGATCAACTATCGCAATAACCATTTTCAAATTGTCGGTCAGGCCCGCAACTGCCTGACGGTCAATAATCTGCTCAAAGAACTCTATATCGAGACGCAGCCGGTACGCGGCAGCACGCCAGACCTCGAGCCCGATAAGGTGCATATGGCGATACAAGAGGCGATCGCCCTGGAGGCCGACGCCCCCCGCGACGACAAAGAGCTCTATATCAAGACCAAGCGCGGCGTGGTCAAGCCCCGCAACCCTAACCAGAGCGATTATGTGGCCAACATAGTGCGCCACGACATCACCTTCGGTATCGGTCCGGCCGGTACGGGTAAGACCTACCTGGCGGTCGCGGCGGCGGTCGATGCCCTGGAGCGTCAGGAAGTGAGACGCATACTGCTGACCCGCCCTGCGGTCGAGGCCGGCGAGAAGCTCGGCTTCCTGCCAGGCGATCTCAGCCAGAAGGTCGACCCTTACCTGCGTCCCCTGTATGACGCCCTGTTTGAGATGATGGGTTTCGAGAAGGTCGAGCGCCTGATCGAGCGCAGCGTCATCGAAGTCGCGCCCCTGGCCTACATGCGTGGCCGTACCCTGAATGATGCCTTCATCATCCTGGATGAGAGTCAGAATACAACTGTGGAGCAGATGAAGATGTTCCTCACCCGTATCGGTTTCAACTCCCGTGCGGTGATCACCGGCGACATCACCCAGATCGACCTGCCCAAGCATCAGAAGTCAGGCCTACGCCATGCAATCGAGGTGCTTAGCGAAGTCGACGAGGTCAGCTTTAACTTCTTCCAGGCCAAGGATGTGGTGCGCCACCCCGTGGTGGCCCGTATCGTCGAGGCCTATGAGGCGCACGATCAAAAAGTCGCCAGCGAAAAGGCCAAGCGCGAGAGCCAGTTTAAGGCAGAGGAGCCTAAGCACCATGATGCCTGATAGCCCAATAGCACTGTACCTGGATCTACAGGTTGCGACCCAGGCCGAGCAGCTACCGACCCAGGAAGAGTTCGAGTCTTGGGTACGTCTGGCCCTTGGCAACGTCATGCCCGAGGCCGAGATGACCATACGCCTGGTGGATGAGGCGGAAAGTCAGCAGTTAAATCATACCTATAGAGGCAAAGACAAGCCGACAAATGTGCTATCATTCCCGTTCGAGTCGCCGCCGGAGGTTGAACTGCCTCTGCTGGGCGACTTAGTGATCTGTGTGCCTGTGGTCGAACAGGAGGCTGAGATCCAAGGAAAAAGCCTTACAGCCCACTGGGCCCACATGGTTGTACATGGTTGTCTGCATCTGCTAGGGTATGATCATATTATCGATAGCGAAGCAGAAGAAATGGAGTCTTTAGAGACTCAACTTATTGAAAGTTTGGGATTTCCTAATCCTTACAAGGAGCAATAGCCGGCCAATTCTGGTCAGGAAATTACTATGAGTGACGATAACCCACCGAGTAGCAACGCCCATAAGAAGGGCTGGTTTGAAAAAGTAAGTCAGTTATTCCAGGGCGAACCACAGAGTCGCGACGAGTTAGTGGAGGTGATCCACGACGCTGAACAGAGAGAAGTGATCAGCGAAGACACGCGCGAAATGATTAAAGGTGTTTTAGAAGTCTCCGATCTGCGCGTGCGTGACATCATGATCCCACGGGCACAAATTGTGGCGCTAAAAATAGACAACACGGTAGAGGAGCTGCTGTCGACCGTAATCGGCTCGGCCCATTCCCGCTTCCCCGTGGTCAACGAAGATAAAGATCATATCGAAGGCATACTGCTGGCTAAAGACCTGTTGCAGTATGGCTTTAAAAATAACGACGAGCCCTTTTCCCTCGAGCAGGTGATCCGTCCGGCCGTCGTGGTGCCAGAGAGCAAACGTGTCGACGTGCTCCTGAAGGAATTCCGTTCCCAACGTTACCATATGGCGATCGTCGTCGATGAATATGGTGGCGTTTCCGGTCTGGTCACCATCGAGGATATTCTCGAAGAGATCGTCGGCGAGATCGAAGATGAGTTCGATCACGACTCCGCCGAAGAGACAGAGATCCGCAAGGTGGGCAAACAGATCTACATGGTCAAGGCACTGACCCCTATCGACGACTTCAACGAGACCTTCGGCACTCAGTTTAGTGACGAAGAGTTCGATACCGTCGGCGGCCTGGTCTCCCACGCCTTTGGCCACCTGCCCGAGCGCAACGAGAAGATCACCATAGATGAGATTGAATTTAAGGTGATTAGCGCCGACACCCGCAGGCTGGTTCAGCTCAGGGTGAAACTTCCCGATCCCCAGACCGAAGAAGAAAACGCGTAAACCTTCGGTCCCCTGATGAGGCTATAATGCTGCTACGACTTAGGGCAATTGCCCATCATCCTGTAATACGGCTGGTACTCGCCTATCTGGCGGGTGCCAGTACCGCACTGGGCTTCGCCCCCTATGCACTTTGGCCCATCTATCCCCTGGCCATGGCGTTCGCCCTCGGGCACAGCCGCCGGCTTACCCCGAAGCAGACATTTCTCTACTGGCTGAGCTTTGGCTTTGGCTGTTTCTCTGTGGGGATCAGCTGGGTGCATGTCAGCATAGACACCTACGGTGGCCTGCCGCTTATCGCCTCACTGGGCCTGATGGCCATCTTGGCCCTCTACCTGGCGCTCTACCCGGCGCTGGCGGCCTACCTCAGTATCAAGCTGGTGCCTAAGTCGCTCACACTGCGCTTTCTCGCCGTCTTCCCCGCCGCCTGGGTGCTGACCGAGTGGGCCAGAGGCTGGGTGCTGACCGGATTCCCCTGGCTCTGGGGCGGCTATAGCCAAACCAATGGGCCGCTGGCGCCCCTTGCCAGCAACGTAGGCGCCCTGGGGCTCAGCCTGGTACTAGCCATGATCGCCGGCGCCTTAGCCCTTGCCTTTACCCATCGTGCAGATGGGCAAAGCTCAAAAGGGGTGAGCTCAAATGGGCCGCGTTCATTTAGCTTGCGAGCAGCACCGCTGCTCCTTATAACCGCCCTTGCCGGCCTGGGGGCATTTGCCAGCGCACAACTATCGCCCATTACCCCGACAGGCAAGTCGGTCAAGGTGGCGCTGGTACAGGGCAACATCGCCCAAAGCATGAAATGGCAGCCCGAGGCGCTCTGGCCAACCATGATTAAGTATATGGATCTCTCAAGGCCGTCCCTGGCCGACACAGATCTGTTTATCTGGCCGGAGGCGGCGATCCCCGCCCCCGAGTATATGGTGGAAGAGTTTCTCGACAACGCCAACAAAGTCGCCAACCTGAATAACAGCGCCATCATCACGGGCATCATCAGCAAGCAGCAGAATCGCTTCTATAACTCGCTAATAGTCCTTGGTAACCACCAGCAGCTACAACAAGAGAGCGCCGATTATCGCGGCGATGGCAGCAACGAGTTTCGTAAGCACCACCTGCTGCCCATCGGCGAGTTTGTGCCGCTGGAAGATCTATTAAGGCCGCTGGCGCCCTTCTTTAACCTGCCCATGTCCTCCTTCGCCAGGGGCGACTTCCAGCAGCCTAACCTGGACGCCGTGGGGCATCAGCTGGCGCCGGCCATCTGTTATGAGATCGCCTTCCCGGAGCAGCTCAGAGCTAACGTCAATGCCGGTACCGAGCTGCTGCTTACCGTCTCCAACGATGCCTGGTTCGGCCGCTCAAACGGGCCGTTGCAGCACATGGAGATCGCCCAGATGCGCGCCATCGAACTGGGCAGGCCGCTACTAAGAGCCACCAACAATGGCGTCACCGCCGTGGTCGACTCACAGGGCAAGATAACCCACAGTCTGCCGCAGTTTGAGACTGGGGTGCTCAAGGCCGAGGTGCCGCTGGTGTCCGGCAGCACAGGCTTCGCCCGCTGGGGCCAGACGCCGCTCCTGCTGCTGTGCACCATCATCTTAATCGGCGCCGTGATCCGCAGACTAAGGCTCTAGCTTTAGCTTTAGCTTTAGCTTTAGCTTTAGCTCTAGCTCTAGCTCTAGCTCTAGCTTCAGCCTGGCCCTCCAACATATTTCGAACAGATACAAAAATCCCCGCATTGGCGGGGACTTTTTATGAGCCGGTAAGACTCACAACTCAGGTTAGATGCTTATGGGTCTGGCGCTCAAGCATCAAGCGCTCAGCAGATTAAGGTGCCAGCGCCTCGCGGGTAAATTGATCGCCATCGCACTCTGGGCAGTCGGGGATCACCCCGGGGAATTCGATGCGCATCTCGTGGCCGCAGCCCGTGCAGACCATCACCCCCTGACCCACAATCTCACCGCTCTGATAATAGCCGTGATGTTTGAAGTCTTGGGTCACCTCGTGCCACTCCACCTGACTCCTGTCGGTGATCTCACTCAACCAATGCCACAGGGTATTCTCGGCGGCGATGACTGTAGGGCTGTGGCTAAGATCCGTGGCGTTCTTTTCGGCCAGGTAGCTGCCGATATCACGCTTTAAAAATTCTTCCACCAGGGCAAGCTCCTCCTCCTTGGCCTGCTCTTTGAGCAGCAAGAACTCCTTACTCGCCGTGACAGTCTTATATAATTCCTTTGCAGTCATTGAGTTATCTTCAGAGAAATCCGATTTCACCTGCTCGAATAGGGCCTGGTAAAGCGCTAGCAACTCGGTACTTCTTTCACTCATGTTCAATACTCCTTCATGCGAACCTTTTTAATGACTCACTTCTAGTTTATTCTATGCAGATCTAACTCGCGCGCAAGATGCGCAAGATCAAATAAATAGGCGGCATGGCCGGGAATCATCAATGCAAGAGCAATATCTACCTTCAGAGATTGAAGCTAAGGTGCAGCAGCACTGGCAAGACACTAAAACATTTGAAGTAACCGAGGACGAAAGCAAAGAGAAGTTTTACTGTCTCTCTATGTTTCCATACCCTTCTGGCCGACTGCATATGGGCCATGTCCGCAACTACACCATAGGCGATGTCGTTGCCCGTTACCAGCGTCTGCAAGGAAAAAACGTATTACAACCCATAGGTTGGGACTCTTTCGGTCTGCCTGCTGAGAACGCCGCCATCAACAACAATACGGCACCGGCCCCTTGGACCTATGAAAACATCGATTACATGAAAAACCAGCTGAAGATGCTGGGTTTCGGCTACGACTGGAGCCGTGAGATCGCCACCTGTACCCCTGAATACTACCGCTGGGAGCAGTGGTTCTTCACCAAGCTGTACGAGAAGGGCCTGGTCTACAAGAAGACCGCCTCGGTTAACTGGTGTCCAAACGACGAAACCGTACTGGCCAACGAGCAGGTACAAGACGGCTGCTGCTGGCGCTGTGACACCCAGGTGGTGCAAAAAGAGATCCCGCAGTGGTTCATCAAGATCACCGACTACGCCGAAGAGCTGCTGAACGACATCGACCAACTGGACGAATGGCCAGAGCAGGTCAAGACGATGCAGCGCAACTGGATCGGCCGCAGCGAAGGCATCGAGATGACCTTCCAGGTCGAGGGTAGCGATCAGAGCTTCGACATCTATACCACTCGCCCAGA
Source organism: Shewanella alkalitolerans (assembly GCF_019457575.1). NCBI lineage: Bacteria > Pseudomonadati > Pseudomonadota > Gammaproteobacteria > Alteromonadales > Shewanellaceae > Shewanella > Shewanella alkalitolerans. The sequence goes on from NZ_CP080422.1 coordinate 3,442,016, forward strand.
CACAGTAATGGGCGTGACCTATGTGGCGATCGCCGCGGGTCACCCTCTGGCTCAGCAAGCGGCCGACAACAACCCTGTGCTGGCCGAGTTTATCGAAGAGTGCAAGAACGCCGACACAACAGAAGCCGCCATGGCCGCCATGGAGAAGAAGGGTGTCGACACTGGCCTTAAGGCCGTCCACCCGCTGACAGGCAAGCTGGTGCCTATCTGGGCCGCCAACTTCGTGCTGATGAACTATGGTACTGGCGCAGTGATGTCGGTACCGGGTCACGACCAGCGCGACTACGAATTTGCCACTAAGTATGGCCTGCCGATCGAAGGCGTGATCAAGCCTGCAGATGGCGAGCTGGATATCAGTGAAGAAGCCTACACTGAGAAGGGTATCCTGTTTAACTCTGGCGACTCATTCCCAGAGCTGGATGGCCTGGACTTCCAGGCGGCGTTCGATGCCATCGACGCTAAGCTGGCCAGCGAAGGCAAGGGTAAGCGCCAGGTGAACTATCGTCTGCGTGACTGGGGTGTCTCCCGTCAGCGTTACTGGGGCGCGCCAATTCCTATGGTGACTCTGGCCGATGGTACGGTAATGCCAACGCCTGAAGATCAACTGCCGGTGATCCTGCCTGAAGATGTGGTCATGGATGGTATCCAGAGCCCAATCAAGGCCGACAAAGAGTGGGCTAAGACTCAGGTTAACGGTCAGGAAGCCTTCAGAGAAACCGATACCTTCGACACCTTCATGGAGTCTTCTTGGTACTATGCCCGCTACTGTAGCCCTAAGGCCGACCAGATGCTGGATCCAGCCAAGGCCAACTACTGGCTGCCGGTGGATCAATATATCGGTGGTATCGAGCACGCCTGTATGCACCTGCTCTACTTCCGCTTCTTCCACAAGCTGCTACGTGACATCGGCCTGGTTAACAGCGATGAGCCAGCCAAGCGTCTGCTAACCCAGGGCATGGTGCTGGCCGATGCCTTCTACTACACAGATGAGAAGGGTGCCCGTGTCTGGGTATCGCCAAACGATGCCAAGGTTACCGAAACCGATGACAAGGGCCGTATCGTCAAGGCCGTCGACAGCCAAGGTCATGAACTGGTTTACACCGGCATGAGCAAGATGTCTAAGTCGAAGAACAATGGTATCGACCCGCAAGAGATGGTGGACAAGTACGGCGCCGATACCGTGCGTCTGTTCATGATGTTCGCCTCGCCACCAGAACTGACCCTGGAATGGCAAGAGTCGAGCGTCGAAGGGGCTCACCGCTTCATCAAGCGTCTATGGAAACTGGCCCACGACCATGTGTCACAAGGCCCAACCGTTGCCCTGGATGTTGCCTCTCTCGATAGCGCTCAAAAAGAGCTGCGTCGTGAGCTGCACAAGACCATCGCCAAGGTGGGTGACGATATCGAGCGTCGTCAGATGTTCAACACCGCCATCGCCTCTGTGATGGAGCTGATGAATCGTCTGCAAAAGGCGCCGATGGAGAGTGAGCAAGACAGAGCCCTGATGCAGGAAGCCCTGTGCGCCGTGGTGCGTCTGCTCTACCCTATCATCCCGCACACCAGCTTCGAGCTGTGGCAGGCACTGGGTCACGAAGAGACGATTGAAAACGTGCTTTGGCCGGTCGTCGATGAGTCGGCGCTGGTCGAAGACAGCAAGCTGATCATAGTACAGGTGAATGGCAAGCTACGCGCCAAGGTAACAGTGGCCGCCGACGCCGACAAAGACACGGTGGAAGCTGCCGGTATGGCAGAGGAAGGCGTTATCAAGCACACCGAAGGCAAGACGGTACGTAAGGTGATTTATGTACCTGGTAAGCTACTCAATATCGTAGCCAACTAATTGCCCGCTTTACTCGGCCACCTCTGGTGGCCGAGTCTTATCAAACATGGAAATAGATGGCTTAGCCTATGCTTATTAAACGCTTATGTTTTGCAATCTTAGCCCTCTCGGTGCTGCTTAGCGCCGGATGTGGTTTTAAACTTCAGCGCAGCTACTCGATCCCAGATTCTCTTAAGACGCTCACCCTGAGCAGCCAGGACGAATACAGCGAGCTGACCCGCCTGGTGCGCGAACGCCTGCGTCTCAACAGCATCACTGTGGTGGAAGATGACGCCAGCGTGCCTGTCGTTAGGATCCTCAACGACTCGCTGGACAGAAGCACCCTCTCCCTCTACCCCACGGGGAATGTGGCGGAATATGAGCTCAACTATCACGTGCGTTTCGCGGTGCAGTATCCCGAGCGCGAGGCTAAGGCCTTCGATGTCGACATTCACCGCGACTACCTGGACGATCCCCGCACCGCACTGGCAAAGAGCCGTGAGATGGAGCTGCTTGTAAAAGAGATGCGCATCCAGGCCGCCGACCAGATCATCCAGATCCTGGCCTCTATCGAGACCAACTGATGCGCGTCTACCCGGACCAGCTCGCCAAGCAGCTCTCGCCGCTCAAGCCCTGTTATCTCATCTTTGGTGATGACCCCTGGCTGTGTGAAACCAGCAAGCGGGCGATCTTCGATCAGGCAAAACGAGAAGGGTTCGAGGAGCGCATAGTGCTCACTCAGGAGACTGGCTTTAACTGGCGTGAATTGCAGGATGAGTGGAATACCATGAGCCTGTTCGCCAGCCGCCGCATCATAGAGCTGCACCTGCCCCAGGCCAAACCCGGCAGCGAGGGCAGTAGCCAGCTACAGAATCTGATGCAGCAGGTAAATCCGGATATTCTGTTGGTGATCACAGGGCCCAAGCTTGCCAGCGAACAGACCAAGTCGAAATGGTTTAAGCAGCTGGATGACAAAGGGATTTATATCCCCTGCGCCACGCCAGAAGGATCACAGTTTCAGCGCTGGTTACAGACCCGTATTCGCGAGGCCGGCTTAAACCTCACCCAGGACGCCCAGCAGCTGTTGCTGAGTCTGTATGAAGGCAACCTGCTGGCGGCAGATCAGGCGATACAACTGCTGGTGCTACTTAGCCCCAGCAGCCAGATCACCAGCGAGCAACTGCAAAACTACTTCGAAGATCAGTCCCGTTTCAGCGTGTTTCAGCTGGCCGATTGCCTGCTGGCCAATCAACAGGAGAAGGCCCAGCATATTCTGGCCCAGCTCCAGGCAGAGGGCACGGCCCTGCCGATACTGCTGTGGGGCCAGTTTAAAGAGCTGACCACACTATTACAGCTCAAGCAGGCTCAGGAGGCGGGAACGCCGCTGCAGAGTCTGTGGAGTCAGTTCAGGATCTGGGACAAGCGCAAGGGGCTGTATCAGGGCGCGCTGTCGCGCCTGAGTCTAAGTCAGATAGAGACAGCCCTGGCCAGCGCCTCGAAGATCGAGCTAAAACTCAAGCAGCAGGGGGCTGAGGATTGGACCGCCATGAGTCACCTCTGCCTGCTGTACGATCCCAAAGCCCACGCTCATCTTAGCCATATCGAACTCGGCTAGGAAAAAGCTGATGAAGATTGGCATACTAGGCGGCACCTTCGACCCCATTCACTATGGTCATATCAAGCCATTGCTTGAGGTGCAGGCCGCCCTGGGACTCGACGAAGTCTGGCTGATGCCCAACCATATTCCGCCTCACAAGGACGGCACCAATACCTCGACCCAGCATCGCCTGGCTATGGCCCAGCTGGTATGTCAGCAATACCCGCAGCTCAAGCTGTGTGACATAGAGGCAAACCGCGACCAGCCCTCCTATTCGGTAGAGACCCTGAAGCACCTGCGTCAGACCCACGGCCAGGATCAGCTGGTGTTTATCATGGGGATGGACTCCTTCGTCGGCCTGCCAAGCTGGTATCACTGGCGGCAGCTGTTCGATCTCTGTCATATCGCCGTCTGCCAAAGGCCCGGCTGGACACTTGCTGATGACAGCGAGATGGCTGCGCTGCTTAATACCCGCCGCGCAGACAAGGCAGGGCTTGATAAGGCTGCCGAGTCCGATTGCTACGCCGGTCTCATCTTCCCGGTGACCATCATACCTCAGCCCTACTCCTCTACTGAGATTCGCCGGCAGCTGGCCCAAAATCAGCTGGCGCCCGATGCCATGCCGCAAGCTATCGCCGACTATATCGCTGCCCATCAGCTCTATCGCTAACAGCCAGATAACAAGGCTTCAACCTTTAGCCAAACTCACGCCCGTTAGGGTGCAGACAGGCATTTCACGCACCGCTATTAGCAATTACTTTAGGGGCATAACCTGTTATACTGCCTCGCTGTTAAAAATGAATGAGGAATTTAGCGTGCAAAGCGCCGAGCTTAAACAGTTTGTAGTCGACAAGGTCGAAGATTTAAAAGCAAAAGATGTTGTAGTACTGGAAGTCACCGATAAGTCGAATGTTACCGACTATATGGTGGTCTGTTCGGGTACTTCTAAGACCCACGTCAGAGCGATCGCCGAGAACGTGGTACTCGAGGCCAAACGTGCCAACCTACATATCCATGGCGTCGAAGGCCGTGACAGCAGCGAATGGGTGCTGGTCGACCTGGGCGACGTGATTGTTCATGTGATGCAAGACAAGACCCGCGACTTCTATCAGCTTGAAAAGCTGTGGTCTGAAAAGCCAGCTTAATGAAGTTACAACTCGTTGCCGTGGGCACTCGCATGCCCGCCTGGGTCACCACAGGTTTCGAAGAATATCAGCGCCGTTTCCCCCGGGACATGGCGTTCGAACTGATTGAGATCCCTGCCGGAAAGCGCGGTAAGAATGCTGACATCGCCCGCATCTTGCACAAAGAGGGCGAACAGATGCTGGCGGCTATCCCTAAGGGAAACCATATCGTCAGCCTGGATCTGCCGGGAAAAAACTGGACCACGCCCGAGCTTGCCACTCAGCTCAATCGCTGGCAACTAGACGGTCGCGATGTTAGCCTGCTTATCGGCGGCCCCGAGGGACTGGCCCCCGCCTGTAAACAGGCGGCGAATCAGAGCTGGTGTCTATCGGCCTTGACCCTGCCCCACCCCTTGGTACGCGTCTTGGTGGCCGAGAGCCTATACCGTGCCTGGAGCATCAACAACAACCACCCGTATCATAGAGAGTAGTGCGCCGCGCGATACTCGAGTCAATCGAGGGATAGACGATGATAGTGACAACCAACATACTGCCGGAGAGAGTATAATTGGCGCCACGTAAACGGATGGCCATGCATGATCATGCCGCCGAAGCCTCGCTGTTCAAACGCCGCGCCATCTTCACCTTTGCCTGCGTGGTGGTCTTGCTAAGCGTACTGCTGGGCAACCTCTATCATCTGCAAGTCTTGTCCTACAAGGACTACGAGACCCGCTCCAACGACAACCGCATCCGCGTCGTGCCCGTGGCGCCAAGCCGCGGTTTGATCTACGACAGACACGGCCAACTGTTGGCGGAGAATCAGCCCTTCTACTCGCTGGAACTGATCCCCGAGAAGGTCAAAGACATTCCCGCGACCCTGGATGAACTCGCCAAGGTCGTCGAGCTCAGCAAGGATGACAGAGAAAGCCTGGTCGCCTCCCTCAAATACCATCGCCGCTTCAAGCCGATCACGGTCAAGAACCGCCTGTCGGAGGAGGAAGTGGCGATCTTTAGCGTTAACCAACACAGATTTCCAGGCTTCTCCATCGACGCGGGCCTGAAACGCCACTACCCCTACGATGGGCTGCTGACCCATGTGCTGGGCTATGTGGGCCGCATCAACAACAGGGACCAGGCCACATTGCAACGCAACGGCCAGTGGCAGAACTACGCCGCCACCAAGGATATCGGCAAGCAGGGGATCGAAAAGTTTTATGAGAGCCTGCTGCACGGCATGCCTGGTCACCTGGAAGAAGAGGTCAACAATCGCGGCCGCACCATTCGTACCCTTAAATCTGTGGCGCCAGAGCCGGGCCAGGATATCTACCTGACCCTGGATCTTCAATTGCAGAAGAAGGCGATGGAACTGCTGGCGGGTCGCCGCGGCTCCATCGTGGCTATCGATCCCCGCGACGGAGGCATACTGGCCATGGTCTCCAGCCCTAGTTATGACCCGAACCAGTTCGTGCACGGCATCAGCTCCAAGGCCTATAGCGATCTGCTCAACGCCCGCTCTCGCCCTTTGATCAACCGCGCCACTCAGGGCCAATACGCCCCGGCATCGACGGTTAAGCCTCACATGGCGCTGCTGGGCCTGGAAGAGAAGGTAGTGACTCCTAAGACCCGGGTGTGGGACCCAGGCTTTTGGCAGATCCCCGGCGTCGAGCGCAAGTATCGCGACTGGAAACGTTGGGGCCACGGCTGGGTCGATGTCAACGGCGCCCTGGTACACTCCTGCGACACCTACTTCTACGACATGGCCTACAAGACGGGCATAGATAAGATCAGCAACTTCATGCAGCAGTTCGGCTTTGGCGAGCGCACCGGCGTGGACATCTTCGAAGAGTCGGCCGGTAACATGCCATCCAAGGACTGGAAGCGCCTCAAATACAATCAGCCCTGGTATATCGGCGATACCATCTCGGTGGGGATCGGCCAGGGTTACTGGACCACCACGCCGCTGCAGCTGGCCAACGCCACCGCCATCATGGCCAATAAGGGCGAGCGTTTCGTGCCGCACCTGCTAAAGTCGATCAAGAATGACACGGTCAAGGTCGACACCCCGGTAGACAAGATGGCTCCCGTGGTGCTGAAGAGCCCCCACAACTGGCAGATCATCAACGAGGCGATGAGAGACACCGCCCATAAGTCGCGCTTCGTCGACGCGGGCTATACCGCGGCGATGAAGACGGGTACCGCCCAGGTATTCAGCGTGGCCGAAGATGAAAAGTATGACGCCGAAAATATCGATGAACACCTGAGGGATAACGCCTTGATCGTCGCCTACGCCCCCTATGAGGCGCCGCGTATCGTGCTGGCGGTGGTACTGGAAAACGCCGGTTGGGGTGGCGCCAACGCCGGCCCTGTGGCCCGCGCCTTGCTGGATGAGTATATGCTTCGCGACAACCTGCCCTTAGAAACCGCCGGGAGCCCACACAATGAACGCCCATAGCCATAGACCCAACATCTGGCAGCGCATGCATATCGACCTGCCACTGCTTCTTGGGCTGCTGGCACTCATGTGCTATGGCCTGTTCGTCATCTATTCCGCCGGCGGCGAAGATATGGCGCTGATGGAGCGTCAGCTGATCCGTATGGGACTGTCCCTGGGGATCATGCTGTTTGTCGCCCAGATCAACCCCGAGGTGCTCAGACGCTGGGCCTTCCCCATCTATATCGCCGGGGTGATTCTGCTGCTCGGTGTGCACTTCTTCGGTGAGATCAACAAGGGCGCCCAGCGCTGGCTCAACCTAGGCTTCATGGAGTTTCAACCCTCTGAGCTGATTAAGCTGGCCTTCCCCATCACCATGGCCTGGTATATCAGTAAGTTTCCGCTGCCGCCGAAGAAACGTTATCTGGCCGGTGCCGGGGTAATTCTGCTCATTCCGACGCTCTTGATTGCCAAGCAGCCGGATCTCGGCACCTCCATCCTGGTGGCGGCCTCCGGGATCTTCGTGCTGTTTCTCTCCGGCATGAGCTGGGCCATCGTCGGCAGCTTCATCGGCGGCGTGCTGGCCATGCTGCCTGTGCTCTGGTTTTTCCTGATGCACGATTATCAACGTACCCGGGTATTGACCCTGCTGGATCCAGAAAAAGACCCGCTGGGCGCCGGCTATCATATTATTCAATCCAAGATCGCCATCGGCTCCGGTGGGATCTGGGGCAAGGGTTGGCTCGACGGCACTCAGTCGCAGCTGGAGTTCCTGCCCGAGCGCCACACCGACTTCATCTTCGCGGTTATCGGCGAGGAGTTTGGCCTGATCGGCAGCCTTATTCTGCTCTGCCTCTACCTCTATGTGATCGGCCGCGGCCTGGTGATCGCCTCGCGCGCACAAACCAGTTTTGCCCGTTTACTCGCTGGCAGTATTACTTTAACCTTCTTTGTATATGTCTTTGTGAATATTGGCATGGTATCGGGACTACTCCCCGTAGTTGGTGTGCCCCTGCCCCTCATCAGTTACGGCGGTACCTCTATGCTGACCCTGATGACAGGCTTCGGCATTCTGATGAGCATACATACCCATAGACGATTCATTGACCGTTAAAGGAAGACGATTTGAAACCAGTTTCACAGCTATTTTTCGCCCTGATGCTGGGCGGCACCAGCTTGCTGGCCCAGGCCGATGACAAGGTGATCCCCCAAGAGGGTGACATCAGTGAGTTGAAGACAGCCTTCACCGAGCAGCAACTCGGCGCCGGCTTCACCCAGGCAGAGATAGACAGCTTTCTCGCCAGCGCCCAATACAACCAGAAGGTGATCGACGCCATCACCACCCCATGGGAAGCCAAGCCCTGGTTTCAATATCACCCCATTTTCCTCACCGATAAACGTCTGGAAAAGGGACTGGCCTTCTGGCGCACCCATGAGGCGACCATCGCCAAGGCGGCAAAGACCTATCAGGTGGACCCCGAGATCATCGTCGCCATTATCGGCATCGAGACCTTCTACGGCGGCTACATGGGCACCTATCCGGTGATCGACGCCCTCTACACCCTGGGCTTTCATTACACGCCGCGGGCCGACTTCTTTCGCAAGGAACTCGCCCAGCTACAGACCCTGGCCAAAGAGGAAGAGCTGGACCTGAGCTCGCTAAAAGGCTCCTACGCCGGCGCCATGGGTTATGGTCAGTTCATTCCCTCCAGCTACCGTCATTTCGCGGTGGATTTTAGCGGCGATGGCCGCCGTGACTTGGTCGGCGATCCGGTTGATGCCATCGGCAGTGTCGCCAACTACTTTCATCAACATGGCTGGCAGAAGGGCGGCCTGGTCACCCTACCACTGACTACGCACCATCTGCCCGCGCATCTCAAGGCCTGGTCGGGAGAGAAGCTCTCCTACAAGGTTGCCGACATCCTGTCGCCAACCATCTCCCTGGCGCAGAATGTCGATCTCGACGTGCAACAACCCGCACTACTGGTCGAGCTTGAGCAACAAGACGGCAAAGATTACTGGCTGGGACTGAACAACTTTTACGTGATCACCCGCTACAACCGCAGCCCGCTGTACGCCATGGCGGTGTATCAATTTAGCCAACAACTCAAAGATGCTTATGCGAAACAGTAACGCCCTGTCACTGCTCTCCTTCATCCTGCTACTGCTTTTGGCCGGCTGCTCGTCGCAGAGCGGCCGCTATAAGATTGCCGACGACTTAGCGCCGACTGACGCACCCGACGTCTCCAAGGTAGAAGATGCTCACCCCAAGTTTGAGCCCTACAGCCGCGGCGGCAACCGCAAGGAATATACTGTGCTGGGCAAGACCTACCGGGTGCTCGACACAGGCAAAGGCTATCAGAAGACAGGCATAGCCTCCTGGTATGGCGCCAAGTTTCATGGTCACCTCACCTCCAATGGCGAGACCTACGACATGTATTCCATGTCAGCGGCCCATAAGACGCTGCCACTGCCAAGCTATGTGAAGGTCACTAACCTGGCCAACGACAAGTCGGTAGTGGTGCGGGTCAACGATCGCGGCCCCTTTCACGATAACCGCATCATAGATCTCTCCTACGCCGCGGCGCATCGCCTGGACATGCTCAAGACGGGCACGGCCAAGGTGCAGCTCGAGGTGATCTACATCGAAAATCCCGAGTCGGTGGCTTTGGCCGCACTGCAGGAAACCAAGCTTCACTATGTGCAGGTGATCGCCTCCTCAGATAAGGGACGCATCGATCATCTGGCGCAGACCCTGGCGGACCAGTATCAGGTGCAGACCCGTATCCAGCAGAGCGGCAACCTCTATCGCCTGCAACTCGGCCCCATAGGACGCCAGCAGATCGCCGCCGAGCTGCATCAGACATTGCAGCAAAACGGTTACCCCCAGAGCTATCTGGTGACCGAATAAGGTAACGACCCGAAATCGGTGCACTTTTCCTTAAGATTAAGGAACCTTCACTGATTTCGATGGTCGACTAATGTTATACTCGCCCGACATAGCGCCCATATTTTTGCATTCAACCAAAAGACGTGCCTTGATAATATGAAATTACTGAATCACAGCTTTAAAACACTCCTCCTTGTCTCCTCTCTCTCTATCACGGCAGCCAACGCGGCACCCGTTGTTACGCCTGATGCCCCTAAGGTGGCAGCCAAAGCCTTTATCCTGATGGATTACAACTCGGGCCAGATCATCGCCGAAGAGAATGCCTATGAGAGCCTGAACCCGGCCAGTCTGACCAAGATGATGACCAGCTATGTGATAGGCCACGAGATCAAGGTGGGCAACATCTCGCCACAAGACAAGGTGACCATCAGTAAGAATGCCTGGTCGAAGAATTTCCCCGACTCCTCCAAGATGTTTATCGAGGTTGGCAAGCAAGTCTCTGTCGAAGAGCTCAACCGCGGCATCATCATTCAGTCAGGTAACGATGCCTGTGTCGCCATGGCTGAGCACATTGCCGGCACAGAAGATGGCTTCGTGGATCTGATGAACTCCTGGGCCAAGCAGCTGGGCATGCGTGACAGCTACTTCGAGAACTCCCACGGCCTGGATTCTGAGAACCACAAGACCACAGCCTACGACATGGCACTGCTGGGCGCCGCGCTGATCCGCGACGTTCCCGAGGAGTACCGCGTCTACTCGGAGAAGTCTTTCACCTATAACGGCATCAAGCAGTACAACCGTAACGGTCTACTGTGGGACAAGAGCCTGAATGTCGATGGCATCAAGACGGGCCACACCTCTGGCGCTGGTTATAACCTAGTGACCTCGGCAACCAAAGATGGCATGCGCCTAGTGTCTGTAGTCTTGGGCACCGCCAGCGAGTCGGCCCGTAAGGCCGAGAGCAAGAAACTGCTCAACTATGGTTTCCGCTTTTTCGAAACCATCACCCCCTATAAGGCGGGCGACAGCTTTGTAACCCAGAAGATCTGGTACGGTGACAGAGAGTCAGTGGATCTTGGCGTGTTAACAGATACCCCCATCACCATCAGCCGCGGCCAGGCGAAAAACCTCGAGGCCAACTACGAGCTGAACAAGGAGCTGACCGCCCCTATCGCCAAGGGTGAGACAGTAGGCCGCATCTACTTCCAGCTTAACGGCAAAGACATTGCCCAGTTCCCGCTGGTCACCCTGCAAGAGGTGAACGAAGGCAGCTGGTTCAGCAAGCTGATGGACTACTTTAAGCAGATGTTTGCCAGCTGGTTTAACTAATTTAACAGCGACAAATGCATGAGATAGTAAAAAGTCACCTAAGGGTGACTTTTTTGTTTTTAGCCTCTCAGGCTTGAATTAGGTATAATAACCCCCATTTTATAGCCATTAAGTTAGGCAAGAGATAGACACCTATGTTAGACACCAAATTTCATGAACTCCTAGACTTCCCCGCGGCCTTCCCTTTCAAAGTCGTGGGCGACGCCAGAGACACACTCGCCGATGACGTCGTTGCCGTTGTGCAGCGTCACGTGCCAGGCGACTATATGCCAACCTCCAGGGCCTCAAGCAAAGGCAGCTATCACTCGATCACCGTCAAGGTAACGGTTCACAGTAAAGAGCAGATCGAACTGCTTTACATCGAGTTAGCGGCCATCGAAGGGGTTAAGCGCGTCCTCTAAGATGCCCCCTCCTGGTAGGAAATGTGATCTACCTTACATTTCCTGATTTCGCGCGTATAATAGGCGCACTTAAACGCTGAGGGGAGAGGTTGCCCTTGAAAGATACGGTTTTACATATTCGTCATCTTGGTCGCCAGGATTACGAGTCGGTATGGCACGCCATGCAGGAATATACCGATAATCGCGATGAAACGAGCCGAGATGAGCTTTGGATAGTCGAACATCCTCCGGTGTTCACGCAGGGCCAGGCAGGCAAGAGTGAGCATATTCTCAACCCCGGCGATATCCCCGTCATTCAAGTCGACCGTGGTGGCCAAGTGACCTACCATGGTCCAGGACAGCTAGTCGCCTACCCACTACTGGACATCAAGCGCCTCAAAATAGGTGTTCGCCAACTGGTGACCGACATAGAGCAGAGTATCGTCAAGATGCTCGCCCTCTATGGTATCGAGGCCTATCCTAAGGCCGATGCTCCTGGCGTCTATGTCGAGGAGCGCAAGATTGCCTCTCTGGGTCTGCGGATCCGTAAAGGCTGCTCCTTCCACGGCCTGGCACTAAACGTCGATATGGATATGTCCCCCTTTCAACGCATCAACCCCTGCGGTTATGCCGGATTAGAGATGGCTCAATGTAAGCCGCTCAAGGGGCCACAAAGCGTCGAAGAAGCCGGCGAGAAACTGATACAAACCTTTAGCCAAGAATTGGGCTATCAACATCTAGAACATCATCAAGGGTTAACAGACTAATATGAGTAGGCCTGAAAGATTACAACCCGGAGTCAAGTTACGCGATGCCGATAAGGTCTCTCGTATTCCGGTCAAGGTCGTGCCTTCCGAGCGCGAAACCATGCTACGCAAACCCGATTGGTTGAGAGTCAAGCTCCCGGCATCGAATCAACGTATCGTCGACATCAAACAAGCGCTGCGTAAGAACGGTCTTCACTCTGTATGTGAAGAGGCTTCCTGCCCTAACCTTGCCGAATGTTTTAACCATGGTACCGCCACCTTCATGATCTTGGGCGCCATCTGTACCCGTCGCTGCCCTTTCTGCGACGTGGCCCATGGTCGTCCGCTCAAGCCTGATGCCGAAGAGCCGGTAAAGCTGGCACAAACCATCAGAGACATGAAGCTGAAATATGTGGTGATCACCTCTGTGGATCGTGACGATCTGCGTGATGGTGGTGCCCAGCACTTTGCCGACTGTATCCGCGAGATCCGAAAGCTCAACCCAGAGATCAAGATTGAGATCTTAGTGCCCGATTTCAGGGGCCGCATCGATGCCGCCTTGGAGATCCTGGCCACCGAGCCACCCGATGTCTTCAACCACAACCTTGAAACGGCGCCTAAGCACTACCGTAAGGCTCGTCCAGGGGCGAACTACCAATGGTCACTGGATCTGTTGAAGAAATTCAAAGAACAACACCCACATATTCCGACTAAGTCGGGCCTGATGATGGGTCTGGGTGAGACCAACGAAGAGATCGCCGAGGTGCTTCGCGACCTGCGTGCGCACAATGTTGAAATGCTGACACTCGGTCAATACCTACAGCCTTCTAAATTCCACCTGCCGGTAGAGCGTTACGTACCGCCAGCTGAGTTTGACGAGCTGAAAGACTATGCCGAAGAGATAGGCTTTACCCATGCCGCATGTGGTCCTATGGTGCGTTCTAGCTACCATGCCGACCTGCAGGCCCAAGGTAAAGAGGTTAAATAACCTAATGCCTTAGGCAAGCAATTGTCTTTAGCATTCAAAGCTTAGAATCAAAAATAGCGCCCTTGCGGCGCTATTTTTTTTATCCCCAAATACAAACCCAAACAGTTAGAACAAACGCTCCATCAAGATAGCGTCTTCTTTGCCCTGCTCCAGCTGATAATAGTTGGCCCGCATTCCCGTCTGCTCGAAGCCCATCTGGCGATATAAGGCGATTGCCCTTTCATTAGAGGCCCTTACCTCTAACATCATACGTTCGGCTCCCTGAGTCGCTGCTAGCTCGATTAACGCCTCGGTGAGGCGCTTACCCAAGCCTTGCCCCTGAGCGTCTGGCCTGACGCAGATATCCATCAGGGTGGCATCTTCGAACAGTTGATGCAGAATGCTAAAGCCCAACAACTGCTCATCATCAAAGAGACCGATAACATGGTAGAAACGTCCGAAACAGGTCTCGAGGTTACTCAGCGACATGGGGAAACTATGGCAGGCCGACTCCAGCTCATGCAACTTAGGAGTGTCTTCTTTGGTCAGAGTATTAAGCGTTAGCGTCATAGGCATCGCTCTCCCAAATATGCTGCCATAGCTCGCGCTTGGCCTTGGATTCTTGCTCGAGAACGGCGATAGGTGCAGAGCTGATGGCGCATGCCACCTTAGGTAACCTGAGACTTCGCATATCCCAGAACACCTCTTTGATGCTGCTAAGCGAATCGCTGACGACGACCTGCTTATCCTGCTCGGGAAAGAGCGCCAATACCTGACGGATAAGCGGGTGGTCACCTGAGACGCTCACGCCTCGATCCACCAATACATGATACAGGGGAAGCTCGGCTCCCTTCTCTACCCAACGGGTTATACCCATCGCATCTAAATATGCACTCGTTTCCAAATCGCCTCCAGACAAATGCTAACCCCTTAAGGATAACCTCTGCCCAGGCGAGTGTCACGACGACCAGAGACTATATGAACTTGAGTGAAATGATAAAACTCAGAAAAGCAAAAAGCCGTTCATTTCTGAACGGCTTCTCTAGAATGTGGCAGGGGTGGCAGGACTCGAACCCGCAACCATCGGTTTTGGAGACCGCTGTTCTACCAATTGGAACTACACCCCTGTTGACGTGGGGCATTATGCTAAAACCCCTCCCAAAGGTAAAGGACTTTTTATGGCTAACTCGCTCAATTGCGGCTTTTTCATGCAAGATAGCGAATATTAAGTCATATCCTCACTTTCCCACTTAAAAAATGGCCATCCACACCATCATTCAACCTGCTTTTAATGACGTTATACGTCACTGATTAATGGCATATCGAGCCTGAAATCCCCCAAGCAAGTTCTATTAATGATTACCTTCGTAGGCAAATAACAGCCCAGCCTATAGCATCCAAAATAAAGCCTACATAATTTTGCATCGAGCCTCTTCGAGACTAGCATTAGGGGACATATACATAGAGACCTGCTACCCGCACCTTCCTCTTTCTATCCTAGACACCACAAACGAAAACCTTACTAGCTATTCCACAGATCAATACATCAGCTTTTAGCGACTCAGCCTCCATATGGGATAAAAATAGTTCCAAGACACTCCTAAATAGCTACAGCGCAAAAACAGATGTTCTTGCGAACCCTCCACCTCACTAGAAGGCATTCGCCTTAAATCATTGAAGCGTGGATATAAGACAAAGGCTTGAAGAAATAGAGGGAGGTATAGGTCAGTTTTAACTAGACTGCTGAAGCACTGGTTACAGGGGTGAATGCTAGGAAACCGCTATCTAGTCATATCTCGAGAAAAGGAATCCGCCTAAGATTTCTCACATGGGGGCGTAATACATCCGATTAGAATTAAACACAGGGAGTAAACGTTCCAGTTACTTTGTCAAAAGCAAATGAACGGTAGCAGCAGAAAATGACCTACTCGGTTCGCGTAGCGAACACATGGGGGCGAAAGTGAGGCGCTTTAAACACGCAGTATTTAGCCTCACTTGAACGCGGAGAAGCAATGCTATAGATGCGTAGCATCTAAGGACTTTGTAGCGCGAAGCAGCTAGGCTGCGAGCTGAGGGTCTAATGAATCAAGAGAAAAGGCGCCTGTCATGGCCAGCTCCGCTAAAGCTTCGCGCTCATAAGCACATCGCTATCGCGATATTCGCCCTACTTCACATGGAAATGCACCTCACTGCGTTCGGGCTCTTTATATTTCCCATGTTCGAGTAGATATTTCAAAAGCTGTTAAACGAAAAAATCCCCAACACTAGGTGCTGGGGATTTATCGTTTATTAGGCGCCTGGAAATGACCTACTCTCACATGGGGAGACCCCACACTACCATCGGCGCGATTGCGTTTCACTTCTGAGTTCGGGATGGGATCAGGTGGGACCACAATGCTATGGTTTCCAGACAAATTTGGAAATTCGGAAAGCTGTACTCTTATTTAAGAGTCAATTTGAGTTCGCACTTCAATCAAGTACTTTTGTATTCTTTTGATTACGTAAAACCATCTTACGAAACCCTTTTGGGTTGTATGGTTAAGCCTCACGAGTCATTAGTACAGGTTAGCTCAACGCCTCACAACGCTTACACACCCTGCCTATCAACGTCCTAGTCTCGGACGGCTCTTTAGAGACCTTAAAGGTCTAGGGATGACTCATCTTAGGGCTCGCTTCCCGCTTAGATGCTTTCAGCGGTTATCGATTCCGAACGTAGCTACCGGGCAATGCCATTGGCATGACAACCCGAACACCAGCGGTTCGTCCACTCCGGTCCTCTCGTACTAGGAGCAGCTCCCTTCAATCATCCAACGCCCACGGCAGATAGGGACCGAACTGTCTCACGACGTTCTGAACCCAGCTCGCGTACCACTTTAAATGGCGAACAGCCATACCCTTGGGACCGACTTCAGCCCCAGGATGTGATGAGCCGACATCGAGGTGCCAAACACCGCCGTCGATATGAACTCTTGGGCGGTATCAGCCTGTTATCCCCGGAGTACCTTTTATCCGTTGAGCGATGGCCCTTCCATTCAGAACCACCGGATCACTATGACCTGCTTTCGCACCTGCTCGACGTGTATGTCTCGCAGTTAAGCTGGCTTATGCCATTGCACTAACCGTACGATGTCCGACCGTACTTAGCCAACCTTCGTGCTCCTCCGTTACTCTTTGGGAGGAGACCGCCCCAGTCAAACTACCCACCAGGCACTGTCCTCAACCCCGATTCAGGGGCCAGAGTTAGAACATCAACACTACAAGGGTGGTATTTCAAGGATGACTCCACGAGAACTGGCGTTCCCGCTTCAAAGTCTCCCACCTATCCTACACATGTAGGGTCAATGTTCAGTGCCAAGCTATAGTAAAGGTTCACGGGGTCTTTCCGTCTAGCCGCGGGTATACGGCATCTTCACCGCAATTTCAACTTCACTGAGTCTCGGCTGGAGACAGCGTGGCCATCATTACGCCATTCGTGCAGGTCGGAACTTACCCGACAAGGAATTTCGCTACCTTAGGACCGTTATAGTTACGGCCGCCGTTTACCGGGGCTTCGATCATGAGCTTCTCCGAAGATAACCCAATCAATTAACCTTCCGGCACCGGGCAGGCGTCACACCGTATACGTCATCTTGCGATTTTGCACAGTGCTGTGTTTTTGATAAACAGTTGCAGCCACCTGGTATCTGCGACTCCCGTCAGCTTAGAGAGCAAGTCTCATCACCAACAGGAGCGTACCTTCTCCCGAAGTTACGGTACCATTTTGCCTAGTTCCTTCAGCCGAGTTCTCTCAAGCGCCTTGGTATTCTCTACCCGACCACCTGTGTCGGTTTGGGGTACGATTCCTGCTAACCTGAAGCTTAGAAGATTTTCCTGGAAGCATGGCATCAACTACTTCATCACCGTAGTGACTCGTCATCAACTCTCAGTATTAGGTGCCCGGATTTGCCTAAGCACCCTACCTACAGCCTTAAACGCGGACAACCAACGCCGCGCTAGCCTAGCCTTCTCCGTCTCTCCATCGCAGTTAGCAGAAGTACGGGAATATTAACCCGTTTCCCATCGACTACGCCTTTCGGCCTCGCCTTAGGGGTCGACTCACCCTGCCCCGATTAACGTTGGACAGGAACCCTTGGTCTTTCGGCGAGGAGGTTTTTCACCCCCTTTATCGTTACTCATGTCAGCATTCGCACTTCTGATACCTCCAGCGTGGGTTACCCCTTCACCTTCAACGGCTTACAGAACGCTCCTCTACCGCACCAGCGCAAGCGCTAGTACCCATAGCTTCGGTGTATTGCTTAGCCCCGTTATATCTTCCGCGCAGGCCGACTCGACTAGTGAGCTATTACGCTTTCTTTAAATGATGGCTGCTTCTAAGCCAACATCCTAGCTGTCTAAGCCTTCCCACATCGTTTCCCACTTAGCAATAACTTTGGGACCTTAGCTGATGGTCTGGGTTGTTTCCCTTTTCACGACGGACGTTAGCACCCGCCGTGTGTCTCCCGAGTAGTACTCATTGGTATTCGGAGTTTGCAAAGGGTTGGTAAGTCGGGATGACCCCCTAGCCTTAACAGTGCTCTACCCCCAATGGTATTCGCTCGAGGCGCTACCTAAATAGCTTTCGAGGAGAACCAGATATCTCCCGGTTTGATTGGCCTTTCACCCCCAGCCACAAGTCATCACCGCATTTTTCAACATACGTGTGTTCGGTCCTCCAGTTGATGTTACTCAACCTTCAACCTGCCCATGGCTAGATCACCGGGTTTCGGGTCTACACCTTGCAACTAAACGCGCAGTTAACACTCGGTTTCCCTACGGCTCCGCTATTCGCTTAACCTCGCTACAAAATGTAAGTCGCTGACCCATTATACAAAAGGTACGCAGTCACGGTCTCAAGAACCGCTCCCACTGCTTGTACGTATACGGTTTCAGGTTCTATTTCACTCCCCTCACAGGGGTTCTTTTCGCCTTTCCCTCACGGTACTGGTTCACTATCGGTCAGTCAGGAGTATTTAGCCTTGGAGGATGGTCCCCCCATATTCGAACAAGATATCACGTGTCCCGTCCTACTCGTTTTCACCTAAAGTTAGTTTTCATGTACGGGGCTATCACCCTGTATCGCTGTGCTTTCCAACACATTCCACTAACACCCTCTAGGCTTAAGGGCTAATCCCCGTTCGCTCGCCGCTACTAGGGGAATCTCGGTTGATTTCTTTTCCTAAGGGTACTTAGATGTTTCAGTTCCCCTCGTTCGCCTCACTAAGCTATGTATTCACTTAGTGATGACACCTTATGGTGCCGGGTTTCCCCATTCGGACATCGTTAGCTCAAATGCTTGTTACTAGCTCGCCAACGCTTTTCGCAAGTTACTACGTCCTTCATCGCCTCTGACTGCCAAGGCATCCACCGTATACGCTTAGTCACTTAACCATACAACCCAAATGAGTTTCATCTGAGTCGCATCGCAACTAACGGTTTCTACTTTCGCCAAAAGAATACTCAAGTCACTTGATTAAAGTGTGTTTTGAGAACTCAATTATTTTTCGCAATAACCTTTCGGTTATTACTATCAGCTTTCCAAATTTTTAAAGAACAAGCATCGTCGCTCGGACGTGCCACTCGCTCTAACAAGAACAAGTTATCTGTGTGAACACTCAACAAATATCAGTCAATCGTATAGGTAAGGAGGTGATCCAGCCCCAGGTTCCCCTAGGGCTACCTTGTTACGACTTCACCCCAGTCATGAACCACACCGTGGTAAACGCCCTCCCGAAGGTTAAGCTATCTACTTCTGGTGCAGCCCACTCCCATGGTGTGACGGGCGGTGTGTACAAGGCCCGGGAACGTATTCACCGTGGCATTCTGATCCACGATTACTAGCGATTCCGACTTCATGGAGTCGAGTTGCAGACTCCAATCCGGACTACGACCGGCTTTGTGAGATTAGCTCCACCTCGCGGCTTCGCAACCCTCTGTACCGACCATTGTAGCACGTGTGTAGCCCTACTCGTAAGGGCCATGATGACTTGACGTCGTCCCCACCTTCCTCCGGTTTATCACCGGCAGTCTCCCTAAAGTTCCCGGCATTACCCGCTGGCAAGTAAGGATAAGGGTTGCGCTCGTTGCGGGACTTAACCCAACATTTCACAACACGAGCTGACGACAGCCATGCAGCACCTGTCTCAGAGTTCCCGAAGGCACCAATCCATCTCTGGAAAGTTCTCTGGATGTCAAGAGTAGGTAAGGTTCTTCGCGTTGCATCGAATTAAACCACATGCTCCACCGCTTGTGCGGGCCCCCGTCAATTCATTTGAGTTTTAACCTTGCGGCCGTACTCCCCAGGCGGTCTACTTAATGCGTTAGCTTGAGAACCCAGTGTTCAAGACACCAAATTCCGAGTAGACATCGTTTACGGCGTGGACTACCAGGGTATCTAATCCTGTTTGCTCCCCACGCTTTCGTACCTGAGCGTCAGTCTTTGTCCAGGGGGCCGCCTTCGCCACCGGTATTCCTTCAGATCTCTACGCATTTCACCGCTACACCTGAAATTCTACCCCCCTCTACAAGACTCTAGTTGACCAGTTCGAAATGCAGTTCCCAGGTTAAGCCCGGGGCTTTCACATCTCGCTTAATCAACCGCCTGCGTACGCTTTACGCCCAGTAATTCCGATTAACGCTTGCACCCCTCGTATTACCGCGGCTGCTGGCACGAAGTTAGCCGGTGCTTCTTCTGCGAGTAACGTCACAGCTAACGGGTATTAACCGTTAACCTTTCCTCCTCGCTGAAAGTGCTTTACAACCCGAAGGCCTTCTTCACACACGCGGCATGGCTGCATCAGGCTTGCGCCCATTGTGCAATATTCCCCACTGCTGCCTCCCGTAGGAGTCTGGGCCGTGTCTCAGTCCCAGTGTGGCTGATCATCCTCTCAGAACAGCTAGGGATCGTCGCCTAGGTGAGCCATTACCTCACCTACTAGCTAATCCCACCTAGGCACATCCAATCGCAGAAGGTCCAAAGATCCCCTCTTTTCCCCCGTAGGGCGTATGCGGTATTAGCAGTCGTTTCCAACTGTTATCCCCCTCGACTGGGCAGTTCCCTAGGCATTACTCACCCGTCCGCCGCTCGTCATCTTCAAAAGCAAGCTTTTGAAATGTTACCGCTCGACTTGCATGTGTTAGGCCTGCCGCCAGCGTTCAATCTGAGCCATGATCAAACTCTTCAATTAAAAGTTTTTTTGCTTCACTCTTTATTCAAAAGGAAGCGACTCAATGAATTCTGATTCACATAAATGACTCGGAAGAATCATCTACATGTTTGTACATATTGCTATGAACACTCACTATCTCTAGTGAAACTAGATTTAGTAAATCATGCATTGAGATTTAAATCGTTTTCGATTAACTCAATACCTGTGAGTGTCCACACAGATTTCTTGTTTTATCTTGTTAAAGAACGTTTGCCTCATACTGGACTCCAGCGGGCTAGGGCTGCGTATTCTACGCTTCTCCCTGTCGGCGTCAAGCGCTTTTTTCAAAAGACTTTTAAGTGGTTAATTACTGTGCTTTCGCGTTGTAACTACCGACTTAAAAACTCGAACCGCTTATCGCCTTGACTCGACATTCGTTACCTACTCACTTGGTAAGTAGCGCCGTTTGCCGTGTCAGTGGGAGCGCATTATAGGGAGCCAAATCTTTTGCGCAAGGGCTTTTTTAACGAAAAACATCGATCGAACAAAAAACATGCAAAACGAGATAAATTCAGCGAAAAGCCACACACAAAGGCAACATGCGAGTAACGACAACACCACAAACTATCGATTGGGCGACTCGCTTGTTTGAAACCGGAAAATAAGTTTGGCACAAAAAATTCGACTCTGCCAAAAATCTGAGCAACCTGATTGCAAGGCTGCCCTGCTGGCTTATTTAGCCCTTATAGCATGTGTGCTTTGCGGCCTTGTCTCTGTGTCGTCTTATCTCTGTGTCGTCTTATCTCTGTGTCGCCTTATATCTGTGTCGCCTTGTATCTGTGTCGTCTTATCTTGTCGCCTACATAATAGATATAGGCTTAGAATATAAGCTTATGGGTTACTGCTTCTTATCGGCATCTGAATCATCTTGCTCAGTTTGTTTAGATTCATCAGTCTCTTGAGTAATATCTATATCGGTTTCGTTCTCATCGCCCACCACATGGCTCACCTTTAACTTCTTCACCGTGCGTATGGTGTAGATGGGACCAGAGAGTGCGTAGAGACTAAAGACGATAAACAGAATAGTGGCCGGTTGAACCGAAACCACCACAAACAAGCCCACCAGGGCCAGGATCACCATGAAGTTAACCCGGCCTCGCCAGTCATAGTCTTTGAAAGAGTAGTAGCGGAAGTTACTCACCATCAAGAGACCGGCACCAGCTGTCATTAACAGCGCCAGTATGCTGACCTGCTGACCCTCTATCTCATAATAGGTGCCTGTCCAGATGGCGCCGGCAATAATTGCCGCGGCGGCCGGGCTCGCCAACCCCTGAAAGTAGCGCTTATCTGCGACGCCGACCTGGGTATTGAAGCGTGCAAGCCTGAGCGCGGCGCCGGCACAATAGATAAATGCCGCCAACCAACCTACCTTGCCCAGATCGGCCAAGGCCCAGTTATAGGCAATTAACGCCGGGGCCACCCCGAAGGAGACCATGTCGGCCATGCTGTCATATTCGGCGCCGAATGCACTCTGGGTATTGGTCATCCTGGCGACACGGCCATCGAGGCCATCGAAGATCATGGCGACGAAGATGGCAATGGCTGCTGCCTCGAAGTGACCATTCATGGAGGCGATCACCGCATAAAAGCCGGAAAACAATCCCGCCGTGGTGAACAGGTTAGGTAAAAGGTAGATACCGCGGTTCTTCACCGTCTCTTTGTTTAAATTTTGCATATACTAAGGAGCAAGGTTATCTTGATAAAATAAAAAGATAACACAGATTTAAGCTCACTTTTTATACGGACCTCTAATTGTTGGCAGATGAGTCACTCCTGCACTCTCTCCCGGCCTAGATATGGATACTATGATGACCGGAAAATTTTATCTCAGCGCACTGTTAAGTCTATTCCTTTGCGCCCCAGCATTTGCAACGACCATCTATAAGTGGGTGGACGAAAACGGTGTCACCCACTACAGTCAGGAAAAGCCCCCCGAGGCAAAGACAGAAAAACTCTATAGCGAAGATATCGAACAGAAGAAGGTTGGCTTCACCGCACCTAAGGTCGTCGAAAAACAGGGCGAGCAGAAGAGCGAGGCCGCATTAGCCGCCGAGGCAATCAATGAGAAAGATAAGGCACAGGCCAAGGCCATCTGCGAAAATGCCAAGCATCAGTTAAATGTGCTTGAGACCCATACTCGCCTGACACGTAAGAATGAAGAAAATGGTGAAATGGTGCGTATGACAGAGGAAGACAGGCAGTCAGAGATCGCCGCGCAGAAACAGCGCATCAAACTCTTCTGCGACAAATAGCTCTGCTAATTTAAACTGCCCTGCTAATTTAAACAGTCCTCCTGGCAGCTACTCCTCTATATATAGAGAAGTAAAAAAGTAGAGAAGAAATAGAGAAGCGACAACCAAAATGAATCTGGCTGTCGCTTCTTGTTTTTAGGTTTACCGTCCAAAAAGCCTTAACCGACCTAATCTAGCCACTCGCTTTCACCATATACATAGAACGGCTCACCCCATCCTGACAGGCCTGAGTACCGGCGTCCCAGCCTTTATCAAACTCGCTCAAACCATCCAACACCTTATCCTTCATTCCTTCTAAGGTATCGGCGCCTGGGTTTTGCTTCAGGTATCCGGCGCTGCGGCAACCCGTGTTGTAGCCATAGTGATAGAGGCTGTCATAGTCAACGCTGCCGACGCCGACAAAGGCCGGGCCACTGCTTTGCATTGGTGCTGAGCTACAGCCCGTCATCAACACGGTCAGAGATGCTATAACTGCTAACCTTGCTTTCATCCAGTACTCCTTCACAGTATAAAAACTTAAATTAGGAAGAGATCTCACCCTTTGCAAACTAGTGCAAATAATAGCCAAATGCAATCTGATACCAGTGATAAAAAAAGCCCAAACCTAGGTTTGGGCTTCTTGCATAAGGCTAAGACTTATTGATGGAAGGCGAGTTCGCCACCCGCGGCATCGACCTTGATGGGCGCGCCAGGTAACAGCTCACCACTCAAGAGTTTTTGAGCCAGTGGGTTTTCCACCTCTTGCTGCAGGGCGCGTTTTAGCGGCCTTGCACCATAGACGGGGTCGAATCCAGCCTGAGCGATCAAGGCTAGGGCATCGTCACTCACCTCAAGCTCAAAGTCTTTCTCCGCTAGGCGTGCCTTCAGATTGTCTATCTGGATCTGCGCAATATGAGCGATATGTTCAGACTCAAGCGGATGGAAGACCACGCTTTCATCGATACGATTGAGGAACTCGGGTCTGAAGCTGTGGGTCACCACATTCATCACCTCGCTCTTCATCTCGGCATAACTGGCAATACCGAAACGCTCCTGAATTACATCTGAGCCCAGGTTAGAGGTCATGATCACCACGGTATTACGAAAATCGACCGTGCGTCCCTGACCATCGGTCAGACGACCATCGTCCAGCACCTGCAACAGTATGTTGAACACATCGGGATGAGCCTTTTCCACCTCATCGAGCAAGATCACCGAATAAGGCTTACGTCTCACCGCCTCGGTCAGATAACCGCCCTCTTCATAGCCGACATAACCTGGAGGCGCACCGACCAGACGCGATACCGAATGCTTCTCCATAAACTCGGACATATCGATACGCACCATGGCCGCTTCTGTATCAAACAGGAACTTCGCCAGCGACTTACAAAGCTCAGTCTTACCCACACCGGTAGGGCCGAGGAAGAGGAAAGAACCGATAGGACGATTCGGATCCGCAAGACCAGCGCGGCTACGGCGAATGGCGTTAGCCACCGCATCCACGGCCTCGTTCTGACCAATCACCCGGGTATGCAGCGCCTCTTCCATGTGCAGCAGCTTCTCTTTCTCCCCTTCGAGCATCTTAGATACAGGAATACCGGTCGCCTTAGACAGCACCTCGGCGATCTCCACGTCGGAGACCTTATTACGCAGTAGCGTCATATCCTGCATCTCGGCCTGAGCCGCCAGATCCAGCTGCTTCTCCAGCTCGGGAATACGGCCATATTGCAGCTCGGACATGCGGGTCAGATCGCCTGCGCGTCTGGCTACCTCGAGATCCATACGGGCCTGCTCGAGATCCGCCTTGATATGCTGAGTGCCCGCCAGCGCAGCCTTCTCGGTATGCCATACCTCGTTCAGTTCGGCGGCCTTGGCCTCGACCTCGGCAAGCTCGCTACGCAAGGTGGATAGTCGACGCAGACTCGCCTCATCACTCTCCTTGCTCAGGGCCTGCTCCTCCAGCTTAAGCTGAATGGTGCGGCGCTCTAATCTGTCCAGCGGCTCTGGCTTAGAGTCTATCTGCATACGAATACTGGAGGCCGCCTCATCGATGAGATCAATAGCCTTATCGGGCAGTTTCCTGTCTGAGATATAACGATGCGACATGCTGGCCGCCGCCACGATGGCGGGATCTGTGATCTCCACATGGTGGTGCAGCTCATACCGCTCTTTCAGGCCGCGCAGGATGGCGATGGTGTCTTCGACACTCGGCTCATCCACCAGCACCTTCTGAAAACGTCGCTCGAGGGCGGCATCTTTCTCGATATATTGACGGTACTCGTCTAGAGTAGTTGCGCCGACGCAGTGCAGATCGCCCCTGGCTAGAGCTGGCTTGAGCATGTTACCCGCATCCATGGCGCCATCGCTCTTACCGGCGCCCACCATGGTATGCAGCTCGTCGATGAAGAGGATCACCTGGCCCTCTTCCTGAGCCAGCTCGTTGAGCACCGCCTTGAGGCGTTCCTCGAATTCACCGCGATACTTAGCTCCGGCCACCAAGGCGCCCAAGTCGAGTGACAAGACCCGCTTATTCTTGATCCCCTCAGGCACCTCGCCATTGATGATGCGCTGCGCCAGCCCTTCGACGATGGCCGTCTTACCCACACCCGGCTCACCGATGAGCACAGGGTTATTCTTACTGCGGCGTTGCAGCACCTGAATGGTGCGGCGGATCTCATCGTCACGGCCAATAACAGGGTCTAGCTTGCCCTGCTCGGCGCGCTCGGTGAGATCCACGGTAAACTTCTTCAGCGCTTGGCGCTGATCTTCGGCGTTAGGGTCGTCGATATTCTTGCCAAGACGCACCTCTTCGATTGTCTTCTCCAGCAGCTCCTTGGTAGCGCCAGATTTCTTCAGACACTGCGCCAACGCATCGCTCCCCTCGAGGGCGGCCAACACGAAGAGTTCGCTGGAGATATATTTGTCTTTGCGCTTTTGCGCCAGTTTGTCACACAGGTTCAGCAGACGAATCAGTGCCTGTGAGAGCTGGACATCGCCGCCCGTGCCCTCAATTTGCGGTAAGCGTTCCAGCTCCTGGCTCAGGGCGGAACGCAAAGTGCTGACCGAGATCCCGGCCTGGGTCAACAGTGGATGAATTGAACCACCATCTTGATTAAGCAGCGCCATCATCAGATGGATCGGCTCAATAAACTGATGGTCACGCCCCAACGCTAATGACTGAGCATCGGAGATTGCTATCTGGAATTTGTTCGTCATACGATCGAGTCGCATACAGCCTCCTAAAAATTAACGAATGAAGGAAACCTTCAGTGCTTTGTTACCAGTATAAATGGGGACTTTTTAGGAGGATTCAAGCAACAAGGAAAAAATTGCTGAAAATTTGCGCTACTTTTCCAGCCAGATAAATGAGGCCATGCGCCCGGTTTTTGCCTCGCGGCGGTAGGAGAAATAATCTGCGCTCATGCTATAGGTGCAGTGTGTCAGTTGATAGACGGAAGCGATGCCGAGACGCTCTGCCCGGTAACGAGCGATCCCTTGCAGGTCGGTCAAAAACTTATCGCCTCTCGGGGTAAAAAAGGCATCTGTTTCGGCATGCTGGGCGATAAACTGCGCCCTGACTTCCGCCCCAACCTCGAAGGCCTTGGGGCCGATACAGGGGCCAAGATAGACGAGTAGCTCATCGGCAGCCGCATCGAACTCAGCGATAGCGGATTCGACTATGCCGTTACACAAGCCGCGCCAACCGGCGTGCACCGCCGCCACCTGAGTCGCCGAGCGATCGCAGATAAGCACAGGCAGACAGTCGGCGGTCATCACCACACACGTATGCTCGCCACTACGGCTGAAGCTACCATCGGCGACACGGTTAGTGTCCAGATCCAGGTTTACCAGCTCAATACCATGAACTTGCTGCAGCCAGGCCGGCTCACCAGACATGCCCAAGGCCTTTGCCGCAAGCAGACGATTTTGGCGAACATGCTCGGGATCGTCCCCGACATGGTCACCAAGATTAAGAGTATCGAAGGGAGCCTGGCTCACACCGCCCTGACGCCGGCTAAAAGCCAGCTTCACGCCAGGGGGAATGAGCCAGTCTTGAGGCAGCATTAATATTCCACCGGATGAGCCTTAGTGTCGTCACGCAGAGCGCGGGTCAAGGCCACCATATCTTCTGGGATTGGCGCCTGCCAGCTCATGATCTCACAGGTGAAGGGGTGTGCCAGCTCGAGGCGCACCGCATGCAGCGCCTGACGCTTAAAGCCGTTCAGCGCCTCCATCAGTTCAGGTGTCGCCTTCTTCGGTGGACGAGGACGACCACCATAGACGGGATCCCCCACCAAGATGTGACCTATGTGCGCCATGTGCACCCTGATCTGGTGGGTACGACCGGTTTCCAGACGCAGACGCAGACGGGTATGGGCGCGGAACTTCTCTGCCACACGGTAGTGGGTCACAGAGGGGCGGCCACTATGATGCACAGCCATATGGGTACGCTTGGTTGGGTGACGGGCAATCGGCTCATCCACCACGCCGCCGGCCGTCATGGTGCCGCTCACGATCGCCTCATATTCACGGGTGATCTCGCGGGCCTGCAGGGCTGCAACCAGATGGGTCTGGGCCTCGACCGTCTTGGCCACCACCATCAAGCCTGTGGTGTCCTTATCGAGACGATGGACGATACCGGCCCTAGGGACGAGCTCGATCTCGGGGCAATGGTGCAACAGCGCATTCATCAGGGTGCCGTCGCTGTTGCCCGCTCCCGGATGAACCACCAGACCCGCCTGTTTGTTGATCACGATAATATGGTCATCTTCGTAGACGATATCCAGATCGATCGCCTGAGCCTCTGCCTTGATCTCTTCCTTCAGAGTGGCTTCGATCTCAATTTCCTGGCCTTCGAGTACCTTTTCTCTCGGCTTAGTCTGCACCATACCATCGACGTAGACGGCACCAGCCTGAATCCACTCTTTAATACGTGTACGGGAGTAATCAGGGAACAACTCGGCCAAGGTTTGGTCTAATCTCTGCCCGGTTTGTGTTGCTGTGATCTCGCTTTTTAGATTAATCTCTTGTGTCATAGGAACCGTACCCGCGTTTTGGGGTCCAAAATAAAGTGCTATCTGTTACAATCGGATTGTTTCTATTTTATCGTGAAATGGAAAAATTCTTAAACAACAACTTACAAAGAATCGAATTCAAGTATGCATAATTTTGCTAAAGGCGCAGCTATCGCCTTGTTGTCATTGGCCTTAGCGGCGTGTAGTAGTAAACCCGAAGATGATATTGAACTGAGCAAATCTTCCCCCGAAGTCCTCTATTCTCAAGCCAGAACCTCTATGGAACTGGGTAACTATAGTAAAGCGGTGCGATCTTTGGAGGCACTAGACTCTCGTTATCCCTTCGGTCCACACAAGACTCAGGTGCAGTTAGACCTGATCTACGCATACTATAAACTGGACGATTCGGCATCGGGCATTGCCAATATCGATCGCTTCATTCGCCTTAACCCCACACATAAAGATATCGACTATGTCTACTATATGCGTGGCCTGGTGAACATGCAGTCGGACAACTATATGTTCCACGACATGCTCAACATCGACAGAACCGACCGAGATCCCAAGGCCGCCCAGGACGCCTTCAAAGACTTCGATCGTCTGATCAAGCAATATCCTAACAGCAAGTATGCCGCCGATGCGCAAAAACGCATGCAGTTCCTGAAAAACCGCCTGGCCAAATACGCCGTCACGGTTGCGGAATACTACATCAAGATGAATGCCTGGAGCGCGGCAGCGGTGCGTGCCCAGACAGTGCTGGAAACCTACCCGGGTACACCGGCTACCGAGCGCGCCCTTGAGATCATGGCGACCGCCTACGAGGAACTCGGCCAGCAGAAGCTGAAAGATCACGTACTCATGGTGATGCAGAGCAACTTCCCTAACAACGATATGCTCAAGTAAGCCTGGCAATAATTGATTTAAGAGGCCCCGCAACTGCGGGGCTTTTTTGATCTGTTTTTATCTCGGGAGCCTCTTACTCTGAAATCATTGCCCCTTGGTACTCTCTCGCCATAAATTAACATTACACCTTGCTTGCATGACAACTTCCAGCATCTTTTCTGCCCATAAGCAGTCAGATTTCACCGAGATGAATGACCAAGAGCTAACTCCCCAGTCCACGTCCTTTCTCACTCCTCCCTGAGGCCTGACAGCGACATTTGATCTAAAAATCGACGTTTCGGGCAAAAGTTATCCAAACAAGCGAGATAAACAAAGTTTTTGCAAAAATGTGTTGACTCAAATGCGCAAAAGCCTTTTAATGCACCCCGTCGCCCGAATAGCTCAGTCGGTAGAGCAGAGGATTGAAAATCCTCGTGTCCCTGGTTCGATTCCGGGTTCGGGCACCATATTCTGAGGGTGCCTAGCGCACCACACAAAAAAGCCTCGCACAGCGAGGCTTTTTTGTTTCTATTCATCTTACCCATTTCAATCTTTTGCTATACCTATAGATACGTCATAAGTTTTAGCTTTCTGCTATTTACTCCTTCATTTGGGTATCTATATGAACAATATTCAAATCAAGCACAAGATGGCTTTCGGCATCTTACTCCCCCTCTCACTTCTCATCTGTATCTGCGTCTTAGCAATCAACATGATGAATAATATCGAGAAAGGTGTCGTCACCATCTATAACGACAGAGTCGTTCCGCTAGAAGATCTCAAGGTGATCGCCGACGATTACGCGGTATTTGTCATCGATGCCATCAACAAGGCCAATGCCGGTGAGTTCAGCGCCGAACAGGCCAATCAAGCCCTGCAGGAAGCAAGCAACAACATAGACAGCAAATGGCACCAATACGTCGCCACCGAACTCACCACGGATGAGAAACGCTTGGTCGATGAGGCCGAGCGCCTGTTTGTTCCGGCCAACCAGCGTATCACCCATCTGGAACAGCTGCTCGGGGGGAAGTCAGGTAACATTGCCGGCCAGCTGCGGGAGGAGATTATCCCACTCTACCGGGTGATCGATCCCATCAGCGGCACCATCGCCGAGCTGATCAGCCTGCAGCTCAAGGTCGCCGGCGAGGAGAAAGACAGGGTCGCCGAGATCTACGAGTCCTCTATCTCCCTCTTCATGCTCATCACCCTGGTGGCCGCCATTGCCAGCATAGTGCTCGGCGTCTGGATAAACCGCAGTGTGATGAAACCCATCAACCACATACGCACTCAGCTACATACCATACAGCAAGACTCAGATCTCACTGTCACCTTCGAGCAACTGAACAAGGACGAACTGGGGCTGATCTCCACCGGGCTCAACGATGTCTTTAGCCACCTGCGCGGCATCCTCAAAGGGGTTGCCGAGGCGGCCAACAGCGTCAGTGACTCGGCGTTAGCCCTCAACGAGTTCACCCAGATCTCCAATGCCCGTATTCAGCAACAGCAGGCGGAGACAGAGCAGACCGCCACGGCCATGAATGAGATGACGGCAACGGTTAACGAGGTAGCACAGAGCACCACGGCCGCCGCCGACTCGGCCAGAAATGCCGACCGATTCGCCGCCAACGGTAATGATATCGTCCAGCTGTCGATTAGCAGCATGCAGGCGCTGTCGATGCAGATCCAGAGCACCTCAGAGGTGATCACCCACCTGTCCCACGAGAGCCAACATATCGGCAGCGTACTGAGCGTCATCAAGGGGATTGCCGAGCAGACAAACCTGCTGGCCCTCAACGCCGCTATCGAGGCTGCCAGGGCCGGTGAGCAGGGGCGCGGATTTGCCGTGGTCGCCGACGAGGTTCGCTCCCTCGCCCAGCGCACCCAGGAGGCGACCCAGGAGATCGAGACCATGATAGAGACGCTGCAGAGCGGGGTGAACGAGGCGGTCACCGCCATGGATGTGGGCATTAAACAGGTGGATGATGCCAATCAACAAACCAACAAGGCGGGGGAAGCGCTACAGGAGATAGTCGCCTCGGTCGACAACATCACAGAGATGAACACCCATATCGCCACGGCGGCGGAGGAGCAGAGCAGTGTCGCCGAGAGCATTAACCGCAGCATTATCGCCATCAGCGATATCGCCAGCCAGTCAACGGAATCTGCCTTAGAGCTGGGTCACTCCATCGCTCAGCTCACCTCGCTGGCCGACTCAATGCGGCAACAGGTCACCACCTTCAGGCTCTGACTCAGCCGACCACGAAGAGCGGGCTCACCTTGCGATGCAGTATCTGCAGGTTATTTCGCCCGCTCTCTTTTGCCTGATAGAGCTGCTCGTCGGCCAACTTGACCATATGCTGCCAGTCGTCCTCGGCAAACTCGGGATGATAGCCGTCATAGAGCACGGCGCCCATGCTGACGGTGATGATCTCGTAGGGCGAGGCTTGGTGATAGATGTTGAGATCCCGCACCCTTTGCAGCATGCGCCTGGCCAGCAGTTCCATCTGCGCCAGGTTATCGCCGTGGATCACCACACAAAACTCTTCGCCGCCATAACGGGTAACTAGCTCGCCACGGCGACGACACTCAAGCATCAGGGCCTGGGCCACCTTGATCAGGGCCTGGTCGCCACTCTGATGCCCGACCGTGTCGTTATAGGGCTTGAAGAAATCGATATCCAGCATGATGAAGCCAATCGCACCCTTGCCCTCACGCCACTGTTTATGGGCGCGCTCGGCGAACACCTCCAGGCTGCGGCGATTGGCTATGCCAGTGAGGGGGTCGTTAAAAGAGAGAGATTCCAGATAGTTTTGATGCCGCTCCAGCTTCTCCACCACCAGATTGAAAGACTCGGTCAGCTTGGCCACCTCGGTGATCGCCCAACCCGTAGGCATGGTGAGTAACACGCCTCTGTGGGCCATCTTATCCAGTACTGCGTTGGCGACCCGCAGCGGCCGGACCACCAGCGCCGAGAAGGGAACGATGGCGATGTAAGACATCACCAGGACGCTTAAAAACATCAGGATCGACTCTACGGTAAAGATAGAGGGGATAAGGTTCCGGTCGTGGATCACAGTGATCTTGAGGGAAGGCACGTTAAGCGCATCATGCAGATACCAAGAATGCTCCGCAGAGATCTCATCCACCTTAGGTGTCTCTCTAAAACCCAGCGAGGTCTCACCGGAAAGCTCTGGCTTAGCCAGCACCTCGAGGTCAAACTTGATCAGGCTAAACTGCTCTATCTCCTCATGAATCGCCTGACTTACGTTACGTACTGTCAGCAAGCTACCCGCCACTTGCCCCTCGCCATTACTGGGCAAGACGGTGACATTGCTGAAATAGACCACCCTAGATCCCATGCGCAGCAGACCGCTGCGCACCGAAGGCTTCCCTGTATCCATCTCCACCTTTGAGGGGAGAAGCTTGCCTGCCAGACCAACCTTGCCTAAGGGCAGCTGCTGCGAGTCAAAATCGGCGCCACTTCGATATTGCCACACAAGCTGATTTTGGCGGTTAAACACATAGAAACCATCGACATTGGCCGCCTCAAAGGCGTTATCAAACAAATTCTTGGTCACAAACTCAGGCGATACATTATCGACAAAGCTCACCATATCATCCCAGATGGCGTAGTCGTAGCAGAGGGTGTCCAGGTTTTTTTGGGCGTAGGCGATCCCCTTTTGAACCGCCTGCAGATCTCTGTCTTGCCTTGAGATCACTTGCTCTTCAATTCTTGGCAGGTAGATGAGGTAATAGATGCCGCTTGCGGTCAGAAATGACAGCAGCAAGAGCCCTAGGGCTAAAATATTTAGGAAGTGATTTAATCGCATCGACCACTCTCTTTTGTCCTGCACTCTAGACTAGCTTAGTCGACCCGACGACAGAATTTGAGTATAAACCCAGCATTTCACAAATAAATTTCAAAAAAAAAGGGGCCTAAGCCCCTTTCTAAATCAACCGCCTAAATCTTAAACAGGCTCACCGCCTGATAGAGAACCTGGGTGCGCGCCTTCACATCGTCGGAGGCCTTGGCGTTTTCATCCGCCGCCTGGGCCGACTCGGCGGCGATGTCTCGGATCACCACCACATTCTTGTTCACCTCGGAGGCCACCATGCTCTGCTCCTCGATGGCCGCGGCGATTTGCGTGCTCATATCCATGATGTTGGTGACATCGGCATTGATCTGCTCCAGCAGGGCGCCGGCACTCGCCGCCTGATCGGCACTCTCAATGCCTTGCCTTTGGGTCGCTTCCATCAGTTGCACGATAGAACGGGTCCGAGACTGCAGTGTCTGAATGATACCGGCGATCTCTTCGGTCGACTCCTGAGTACGCATCGCCAGACTTCTTACCTCATCGGCGACCACGGCAAAGCCTCTGCCCTGCTCGCCGGCCCTGGCGGCCTCGATGGCGGCATTTAGCGCCAGTAGGTTGGTCTGTTCTGCAATTCCACGGATCACATCCAACACGCTGCCTATGGTCTCGCTGTCTTTCTCAAGCTCGGAGACCACCTGAGCCGAGTCGGTCAGCTGCGCCGCCAATGCCTGGATCTTCTCTATGGTGTGCTCGACGCCGACCTGGCCTTGCTGAGCATTGTCATGGGTATTGCCGGCCCGCTCTGCCGCCAGCTCGGTATTGCTGGCAATCTCATCTATGGTCGCGCCCATCTCAGTGATCGCGGTCGCCACCATGTCGGTCTCATTGAGCTGGCGTCCCACCCCTTCCGAGGCGCGCATCGAGTTCTCCGACAGCTCCTGACAGGAGTGATTCACCACCTCGACCGAGGTCAGCACCTCTCGGATCAGCGACTGAAACGACT
Organism: Shewanella alkalitolerans; assembly: GCF_019457575.1. Classification (NCBI taxonomy): domain Bacteria; kingdom Pseudomonadati; phylum Pseudomonadota; class Gammaproteobacteria; order Alteromonadales; family Shewanellaceae; genus Shewanella; species Shewanella alkalitolerans. The sequence continues at coordinate 3,475,489 of NZ_CP080422.1, forward strand.
CCACCATGCTATTAAAATGACGAGCTATCTGACCAATTTCATCATCCACCTTAGTATCGCATCTCAGGGTTAGATCTTTGGTTGCCTCGATGCGGGAGATCGCATCGCTGATCCGCTGCACAGGCTCCATGATGCTGCGAATGATCGCCAGAGTGAAACCAATTAAAACCAGAGTGATCAACACGAAGATGACTATGCTGACAGTAACCGTTGTACTCTGGGCATCGCTAATCGCGTCCATGGATTGTGCCTTAAGCTGCACCAAGGACTTCTCTGCCGAGGAAATACTGTCTCGCAGGCTCGCCATGCTGCCACTGTCTTTGTCCAAACCCAGCTCCTGCTCTTTGCTGACCAGGGCCTTGAAGTTCTTCTCATAATCGTCGATCAGGGCATTAAGCTCCCCCTTGACCGAATCGCTGAGCATGGCGCCAGAAACTTGCTGTCTCAACAGCGCCAAGTTGCCATTAAACTTATCCAGATAACTCATGGCGCGCCTGAGCATAAAATCCTTCTCGTTGCGGCGTAGCTGCAACATGGTCACCATCAGCTCGGGCTCGTTCTTCTCCTTCACCAAGGTCTCTACGTTATGCACCGCGCTGCGCAGCGCACCATAAAGGCCATCCTTAGGATGCAGGCCAATCTGCTTTTGCAGCTCGGCAATCTCGGCAAAGATAGATTCGTAACGGGTCAGATTCTGCCCAAAGGCCTGAAGATCGCTCTTGGCGATGTCGTTGCGATCGAAGATGGCTCCCAGGCTAACCATCTTCTCGTCTAACTCTCTCGCCTGCGTCTTGTGCTTATCTAGATAGGCCAGATCCAAACGGGCAAAAAAGTCTTTTTCATCTCGACGTAAACTCAAAACATCCTTTTCAAGTTCGATAACTTGTTGTGCAGCTTGGGACAAATCATCCAGCTTTGCCGCCGAAAAGCGCTGCAAACCAAACATCGCTATCACAGAACAGATAGACACTGCTGCGCTAACGAGTAATTTGTGACGAATGAGCATAGGGGGAGATCCTTTTTGTTGAAGTGATTGCTTTACTTGTCTTCAACGACAATTAACACCTTGGAATGCCAAATTTGATTCCAATATTGAGTATAGTAACTATCGACTTACATACATTCATCTTTAATGAATTATTAATAATTCAGCCGCTTATCGAGCTCGATTGACTAAAAAAAATCCACCATCAGCTTTAAGTATATGGCCCAGCTTTCAATTTAATCACAAATTGCATACAATATCCCAAAATAAGTAGGAGGTACTATGCAAGTTATCGATGCCGAAGCGGTGCACCAGGCACTGGACTTCCCCAGTCTCACCGCCGCCCTAAGAGACACCTTTTCCCAGCCCGCCGGAATGCCCCAGCGCCAAGTCTTTCCGTTAGACGACAGTAGCCACAGCGATGCCTTTGCCGTATTGCCGGCCTGGAACCAGAAGACCATAGCGGTGAAGGCCTTCACCTATTTTCCCGGCAATCCCAAGAAGTCTCCCGAACTTGAGAGCCTCTACTCCAAGATTTTGATCTTTAACCGCGAAACTGGTGAGCCCCAGGCCCTGGTCGATGGCACCAGCGTCACCTACTGGCGCACGGCCGCAATCTCGGCGCTGGCGAGCCAGTATCTGTCGCGGTCTGATGCCAAACATCTGCTGCTGTTTGGTACAGGACGGCTGGCGACTTTTATGGCACTGGCGCATGCCAGCGTGAGGCAGCTGGACACCATAACCGTATGGGGCCGCTCGCCGGATAAAGTTGATAAGACCATCAGCGCTATCCAGGCCGCCGCGCCGCAGATAGAGGTGAAGGCCTGTGAGGATCTGCAAAAGGCCGTTGCCGCGGCCGACATCATCAGCTGCGCCACCGGGGCGCCAGCGCCACTCTTCGATTCCGCCTGGGTCGCGCCCGGCACCCATGTGGACTTGGTGGGCAACCACAACCATGACAGACGCGAATGCGACAGCGAGCTGGTCGTCAAGGCCGAGGTTTATGTGGATGCCAAGGTCAATGTCTTCGCCGAGGCCGGCGAGCTGCTGATCCCTGTGTCGGAAGGCGTGTTTGAGCTATCCCAGGTCAAGGGCGAATTGGCAGACCTCTGCCGCGGTGACATACCAGGTCGCCAAGACGAGCAAGGCATTACCCTGTTTAAATCCGTCGGCACCGCCCTTGCGGACTTGGTGGGTGCCCAGCTGGTATACGAAAAGCAGGCCTAGCGCCTATAAGATGAAATCATGGGGCGGCTATGCTAGTACAGCTAAGCCGCCCTGTTTTCTTAGCCCCTTTTAACCGTTGCCTCCTTCGACATTCGCTCCTTCAATGACGGTTTCTTCATAGGCTGCTTCACCATAGCCTCGAATGTTTCTACCTCTTCAAATGCGACTTTTCCCACTTGGTTGGCATTCGATCTTCGCTGATATACCTTAAGCCAACACTTTTTTTCATTTCGCTTTAAACCATTTCAATCACTGCCTATGTCTAATAGGTATTGTTCACTCACAGGGAAGACAGATTTGAGCGCACTCACGAGTCCAGATGATGCTCATCAGCTCCTCGATGCCGTATTGGTGCAGCGCGCCAAGCAGGGAGATAAGACGGCATTTCGACAACTCTACGATCAGCATCACAGACGCGTCTACGCCCTCTGTTTTCGTCTGGCCGGCCAGACCGAGCTGGCAGAAGAAGCCACCCAGGAAACCTTTGTGCGCCTGTGGCAGAAGCTGCCCCTGTTCGATGGCAAGAGCCAATTTACCACCTGGCTCCACAGCCTGACGGTGAATCAGGCCCTGAGCTGTATCAAGAAGCATAAGAGCTTCTGGGCCAGGTTTATGTCGAGCGAAGAGACCCATGCAGCCGCCATCGACTTCGACTATCAGGGGGTGGACAAGTTGCTGCTGCGTCTGCCGGAGCGCGCCCGTATCGTCTTCGTCCTCTACGCCCTGGAGGGATATCAGCATGACGAGATCGCCAAGCGCCTCAATATTGCCCCCGGCACCAGTAAGGCGCAGTACCACAGGGCCAAGAAACTACTGCAGGAGATGATCTAATGGTCGACAAGGCAGATACGCTCAAGCGTCTCCTCGAAGAGACGCCGCGGGAGATGACACCAGAGCGGGATCTCTGGCAAGGGGTCGAACTTCGCCTCGATGCGCCCAAGGATAGCCCCCGTAGCTACTGGCGCCCCATGGCAATCGCCAGCACCCTGTTGCTGGCGCTGCTGATCGGCAAATTGAGCCTTGGGCCAACAATGCCAGATGCCGAGAACGAGGCCCTCATTCAGACTCTGGCCGCCATTCAGGCCCAGCATACGGCGAGCGTCGACGCGCTAAGCCTGACCAAGCGAGTCGATTGGCGCAGCAGCCCATACAGCCAGCCGGTCGAGCAAGGGATAGAACAGCTAAGAACCGCCGCCAAGGAGATCTATGAGGCGCTCAAGCTCAACCCGACTGACAAACAGCTGTGGCAGCTTTGGCTATGGACCCAGCAACGCGAGATTGAATTAATCAAACAGGGGCAGAAACTCCCTGTCGATCGAGATACCACAGGAGAGATGATATGAAAATACAACTAAAAACTACCGCCCTGGCATTGCCTTTTATCTTATTAAGCCAATCTGTGCTGGCGGCTCAGAGCGTGGATAAACGCATCGAAGTCGAAGGTGACCTGCGTCTGAACCTGGAGGTGCAGCGCGGCGAAGTCGAGATCCTCTCCTGGGATCAGGACGCCATCTCCATCACGGGCACCCTGGATGAGCTGAGCGAAGGCCTCACGGTAGAGCAAAAGTCCGGCACCATCTCTATCGAAGATAAACTGCCCCGCCACTACTCGGGTAACAACAAGGAGGGCTCACGCCTGACCATCAAGGTGCCGGCAAAGCTCAAGCTCAACGGCGAAGGGGTATCGGCCAACTACAGAGTGAGTAAGCTCGCCGGTGACATCAATGTGCAGACCGTCAGCGGTAACATTAAGGCCAAAGATCTCACCGAGCAGGTGGCCATCAATACCGTCTCGGGCAACATTGTCAGCCAGGGGCTTGAAGGCAAGCTCAAGCTGGAGACAGTATCGGGCAACATCAAAGATCAACAGAGTCTCGGCAAAGTCAGCTACACCTTGGTCAGCGGTAAGCTCGAGGCCGACAGCGGCGCCGACCAGGTTTCCATTGAGCTGGTATCGGGAGATGCCAAGGTGACTTTAGATAAAGTGGACCGACTCAAGGCGCAGAGCGTCAGCGGCGACCTCAACCTGTCGGTTTCCGCCCTGGCCACCAAGGCCAGCCTGGACAGTGTCAGCGGCGATATCAGCTTCAGCCTACCGGCGAACCTGGATGCCACCTTCGCCATCGACGGCGGCCCAAGTGGTGACATCGACAATCGCCTGACCCAGGATAAACCGAAACGACCTAAATATGGTCCTGGCAGCTCGCTGCAGTTCCAGATGGGCAAAGGCAGCGCCGATATTTTGATCAACACCATCAGCGGCGATATCAATCTCAAGTCAAACTAGGCTCAACGGCCAAGGCCAACCCTATCTGGGTTGGCCATTAAAACCCACTCACCCTATTCAAATGATCCGCAAACAAGGCCTGCACAAATTGCTCGGCCCCCAGGCTGAGACGACGATTCTTCATCGAGACCACACTAAAGTTGGCGCGAATATCTGGCATACCCACCACCTCTAGCGCCACCAAGTCACCCGAGGCGAGTTCGGCCTGCACCGAGATGTCCGGCGTCAAGACCACAAGGTCACATCCTTGCAGCGACGCCTTGATCGGCTGAAACTGATCATATTTCAATAAACCGGCGTAGTCGTGACGATCTTCATCAAACAGATCATCAAACTGCTCTCTCAGGCGATCGGGAAAGGCCCTTGGCACCCCGAGGGGATAATCCCTCAGGCTCGGCAGATAGACACGTTCGAGCCGCGCCAGCGGATGATCTCGGCGACAACAAAAAATCGCATTTGACTGGGGTAGACGGCATGTCTCGATATTATCGCGCTGATCAAGCAAGGTGGCATTGGTCTCGGCAATAAACAGATCCAGCTGCCCCTTGAGCAACATCTTATAGAGGCGGCTCCAGCTCTCCACTTTCAGCTCAATCAACACCTGGGGATTATCACGAATAAAGCCCCCCAATGCCGGGCCTATGATGCTGTTAAGTGGGATGGGGCTGGCGCCGATAACCAGGCGCTTCTGCGCTATGCCCTGGCGACTCTTGATCTCAGACTCAAGATATTCGAGCTGACTGACAATCTGCTCGCCTTGGGCTAACACCATCTGACCATATTCGGTCAGGGCGAACTGCTTCTCATCTCTGGCCAACAGGCTGGCCCCCAGACGCTCCTCCATCTTCTGGATGCTGCGCGATAGAGAGGGTTGAGCCAAATGCAGCTCATTGGCAGCCTTGCTAAAACTCTTTAGCCTCGCCAGCGCAATAAAGTGTCGTAGGTGCCTTAGTTCCATCGGTTAGCCCATAAGTCAGCCAGATAATCAGGTAAAATATCTACGCACGAAACCAGCGTCATGCGAGATAACATATCTATCATTTACCACTTCATAAAGACATAGCAGGCACCCGACACCAGGCGATGTTTCTCGCACAAAGCGAGCAAGAGGTAGCGAAGCCGTGAGGTAACAAAATGACATTAAAATAAATAATATCAATCTATTATGTTAAATTTCAGTCGACGCCATCCAGACTGAAAATCGCCCCAATCACCAAGAAACAAAGTTTTAACAATTTGTATCGGAATGCGACCAAATGCTACAAGCGCGCTAAAAGTAGCCACATGATTAATCTACAACCAACACCGCCATCATCAGTGTTATTGTTCAACAAATTCACATAAAACAGGATTTATCGCCAGCAAGACGAGCCTAGAACAACAAAAGCTTCAGCCAACGTGTTTCCTCACCTCTTAGCAATATTACCAACTGCTTAACCATGAATGCATGACAGCTATAGCCCTATAGCTTTTACGCATTGGCGTCTTTATCACCAACTCATTAACAATCGATAGCCGTACGAGTGCCTTACTTTTACATCGACGCCTCGGCGTTACCTATAAAAAGAAAAGGGAACAACCCATGAAACTGAAGAAAGTTAGTCTCATGACGATGGCGGCCATCTATGCCGCTGGCGTCGGCGGTGCAGCCGCTTCGAGCAATGCTAATAACCACGAGATGCGCGCCATCGAAATTACCGATGCCATCATCCAATACAACGAAGACCTGTATAACGGTAAACGCCGTAATGGTACCCAGGCCGACAATCAACAAAACACACGCGCGGTCTCGACCAAAAACGTACACCGCGCCATCGCGACCAGTAAAGATAATAAGGTGCCTTTCAAATTCGAAGCGGGCATCACAGGCGAGCAGACCTATATTGTCGAGCTCAGCGATAAGCCGGTTTCACTCTATCGCGGCGACCTCCCTAGCCTGGCGGCCACCTCACCGACCATGAGCACGGTGCCCGTGATGCTCAATGCGCGCAGTCACAACAAGGTCGACATGAATAGCCGCGCGGTCAAGCGCTACAGCGACTATCTCACCATTAAGCAAGACGAAGCCTTAGCCCAGATGGCCAGCTCGGTTGGCGGTAAGCTGGATGTTAAGAAGCGCTACCAACTCGCCTTCAACGGTTTGGCGATGCGCATGACCCAAGATCAGGCGGCGCGCGTTGCGGCGCTACCAGGTGTACGTAACGTCACGCTGGAACAGACCTATCAGCTACACACAGATGTCGGGCCACAGCACATAGGTGCCGACGGTATCTGGACAGGCACCACGGCCGATGACAAGTATATGGGTGAAGGCATAGTGGTCGGTGTGTTGGATACGGGGATCAACACAGACCATGCTTCATTTGCTGCCGTCGCCGGTGATGGCTATGTGCATCAGATGCCTGCGCGTTACAGCCACTATCTGGGTGACTGTGAGAAGGCTGAATTTGCCAGCATGTGTAACGACAAGCTGATCGGGGTGCGATCTTACAAGGAGATCACAGATACCTACCTAGACCCAGCCTTCCAGCCAGGTATCCCAAGTTGGCAGATTGAAGAGCCTAAGCGCCCACAAAACGGTGAGGACTACAACGGTCACGGCTCACATACCTCATCGACTGCCGCTGGTAACGTACTGCTAGACGTAGACCATGTAGTACCGCTGCCGGGTGAAGTCGGAGACGGTGTGCCGACAGGCCTGAAATTCCCACGCATCTCGGGTGTAGCACCGCGCGCCAACGTCATCATGTATCAAGTCTGTTACCCTGGTGATGGCAGCTATGGCGAGAGTTTTGGTGGTTGCTTGGGCTCGGCCCTGCTCGCGGCTATCGATGATGCCATTGCCGATGGCGTGGATGTGATCAACTATTCTATCGGTAAGACCTACGGCTCTTTCCCGTGGGACGATCCTATGGAGCTGGGCTTCCTGGCCGCCCGTGAAGCGGGCATCTCAGTGTCGGCCTCTGCCGGTAACTCCTATATGCCAGAATATGGCATTCAGGCGCGCGGCGCGATCGACCATCTATCACCTTGGCTCACCTCTGTCGCAGCGACCACACACGGCCGCGAGATAGCCGTCGAGGGTAAGATGCTGACCAATGCCACGGGCGGCGATCAGCCATTAAGCGATCTGGTTGGCTCGGGGATCACCGATGCCTACACAGGTCCAATTGTCGAGGCTAAGGCCTACGGCAGCGAGTATGAGATGTGTAACGAGCCCTTCCCGGCTGGTTTCTTCGATGCCGACCCAGAAGGCAATCCATATGCCACGGCGCCAATCGTCGTCTGTAAGCGCGGCGAGATCCCTCGCGTCGAGAAGGCCACCAACGTGCAAGCAGGTGGTGCAGGCGGTTTCGTTCTTTGGAACCCTGAGTACTCAGATCCAACCCATAACGATCCTTATGCCATCCCTGGCATCAACATCGATTATCAAGCCTACTATGGCGGTTGGGACAATGGCTATTTCGGTCTCAGCCAGTGGCTCGCCTCGGGCAGCAACCATGAGATCACCATTGCCGCATCAGAAGTCGTGACCAAGCAAGGCACCAGCGATTATGTGGCAGACTTCTCTTCTCGCGGCCCTAACCTTCAAGTGCCGGACGTAATGTCACCTAACCTGGCCGCCCCTGGTGTAAGCGTATTTGCCGCCTGGGCCGATGAGATGCCTTTTAGCGCGCTGGCAATGCCCGCCGACTATGCGGCCATCAGTGGTACCTCTATGGCAGCCCCACACGTTGCCGGTGCCATGGCACTGCTAACTCAAGCGCATCCGGACTGGACACCGGCGCAGATCCAATCGGCGCTGATGACCACAGCTTCAATCGACGGCGTGACCCGCTCTCGCGACGGCTATCCTTATGATGTTGTAAAGGCAAATCTGACTGACGCGGGTAGCGGGGTGATCAATGTGTCACGCGCCAACAACGCGACACTATTGCTGGATGAAACCGCCGACAACTACCGCGCGGCCAACCCAAGAAATGGTGGCAATATTCACACCCTGAACCTGCCATACTTCTTCAATACCGAGTGTGCTGGCACCTGTACCTGGATGCGTATCGTCACCGCGACGGAAGATGGCACCTGGACGGTCGATGCAACCCCAGAAAGCATAGATGGCGCCCCGATGCTAGAGCTAGAGGTATCACCTAAGACCTTCACGCTGAAGGCGGGCGAAACCCAGGCCATTAGCCTAACCGCCAAGGTGTTAGAGGTTGAAGCCTATCGCGCCGATTCATCGCAGCTCCAACTCAACGGTTTAGTGTCTATCACGCCGTCAGACACCAGCAAGCCTGCACAAAACCTGCCTGTGGGCGTGGTGTACAAGGGCGATAATCTGCCATCTCAAGTCTCTGGCATCATACATAGAGACAAGGGTCACACCCTGACACCTATGTTAAATACCAAAGAGATCCAACAGCTTAACTCTCATGTTTATGGCCTCTCTAAGGCCGAAAATCACGATGTGGCCCTGCAAAGTGCCCAAGTGAGAGACTATGCTCAGGGATTCACCCGTGAAGAGATTGAGGCCGGTGGTGCCAAGGTTGTCTTCTTCGATGTCCCCGAAGGTACCAAGCGTATCGTCTGGGAAGTGTTGAAAGCGCCACGAATCGCCTATACCTCTCTGGATCTGGGTATGGATATCAACGGCGATAACGACATTCAGTGGGCAGATGAAGCCATCTGTTACTCCTACTCGGATGCCGGCGATTTCTGCGCCATCAACGACCCTATGCCTGGTCACTACTGGGCCATAGCCGCCAACTGGAAGCAGAAGTGGGAAGATTTTGAGAACAGCGCCGACCTGTTTGAGCTGCGACTCGGTATAGTCGCTGAGGACAGTCAAGCCAATATGACGGTTGACGGCCCTGCCACTAACGACGGTATGACCCCATTCCAACTGAAACTTAACCATGATCTGTCCGGCGCAGAAGAAGGCGATGTCTACTACGGCGTGGTCAGTATCGGCAGCGACAGCTACAATGACAGCAACCTGGGCGATTTCGGTGTTAAGCTACAACACAAGGGTAGCGACACTGAGATTGAAGCCTCGCAAACCGCTGCAAAAGAAGGTGACATCATAGACTTCAGCGTTAAGCTGGCGCCTAACTTGTTGGGCGGTGATCGCGAGTTTACTCTTAACACTCAACTATCCGATGGCCTGGTACTGCTGGCAGACTCGGTAAAAGTGGGCGGATTGGGAACCTATGCCGAAGACACAAGCGTTGAAGGCAATCTGATCAGCATCACCAGCACTCAGCCATCTTCCAGTGAGATGAAGCGTCACTATGTCTATACCACCAACGAGACGGACGCCAGCTGTAAGGTACCTTATGGCGAAGACGAGGCCTTCTACGATCTTCCTTCCGCCGGTTTCGGCCATATGGGGATCTCGGGTAGATCGAACCGTCCGCTCTATCTGCCGTTAAGCGCCAGTGACCTGCCACGAGTGCCTCTGTATGCTAACCCAGAAGAGTATGGCTATGACGTCTTAGGTATCTCGCCATTTGGCTATCTGCAGTTAGATCCTATGCCTATGTTCTGGAACCAAGATCGTCCATTTAACGACTTCTTCCAGGACTTCCCTGACACCTTGATCGCCCCACTCTGGCGTGGTGACGTGAGAATGCCAGAGGCCTGGTTCGACTGGGATAACCTAAAGTATCAAGATGCCGTCTATGGTGTGGTCACCAACAAGCACTACATCTTCCAGTGGGTGGGTGGCGAAGAATGGGCAAACTTCCTGGTAGGTGCCAACTATCCGGATCCAGATGCGCAATATAATATCGAGACCATAGTGGCCACAGATATTAGCTTCGAAGAAGAGACACCTGAGATCATCTTTGCCTATCGCACCCTGAAATCGGCTAACTCTAACCTGGGTTCAATCGGCCTACATGGTTACTGGGGCGAACGCCACACCTTCGGCCCAATCCATGGCTATTCAAACGACGGCTTTGCCTATCGTGACGTCGACAGCAAGGTGAAAGAAGGTATGGTGATCTGCGCCGATTATCGCGGCCCAGAGCAATCGGCTGTATCACTCACCTTCTCCGCGAGAGTCTCAGCCTCGGCAGTTGGCAAGGATAACAGCGTTACCCTTGATACCCAGTACGCCGACTCTGAACTGGTCTCTGTCACCCATCATGTGGCGAGCGCCACTAACATCTCGGTTGCGCCTATGGCCGATATGATGATGGAAGAGAACACCACGCTGGAAGGCATTACAGTTACCTACAACGATGTTAAAGGCACAGCCAACGGCATCATGGTATCGGGTGAACACATCACGGCAACTGTTGATGGTGACAGCTTCAGTATCACACCTGATGCCGACTGGTATGGTGAGACTCTGGTGACGGTAACCGTACACGATATGGCCTACCCATCTGACGCCGCGTCCACCAGCTTTATGCTGACGGTGAACTCAGACGGTGTTGAGCCAACGCCTCCGGCGCCAGAAACCCCAGATCAGGGCGGTGACTCTGACTCGGGCGGTAGCCTTGGCTTCCTGGCTCTGGGCCTACTGGGTCTAATCGCCGGACGCCGTAAGCTGCACTAAGCGTCCAACTATTTAGTTCGACCTTGTCTTTGGGCCCTCTCTGAGGGCCCTTTTTTATGCCATCTTAAATTGGCAAAACCACTAGTTCATGCCGTGGCAATCACTGCACTCTTTGATGGTTAGCTCTGGGGTATGCACCTCTGCATCGGGGGCATGGGCATCCTTCATGGCGTGACAATCATTACAGCTTGCCAACGTGGCCTCTGACTCAGTATGCATGGTCAGGTCGATAGGCTCATGGCAATCTTTACAATCCATGGCGACGGCGGCGCCAGCAAATAGCAGGCCGGCGGCTAGGGTGATCAATGTTTTCATCTCGGGCTCCTGGTTTTGGCAAGTCAAACAACTAAAAAGTTTACATTCAAAGGCTTGCCGCCTGGTATGGCCAAAGCGGGCAAGATCCAAGGCGCAGCAAGCTATCCGGCGAGCATTACCAGCCAAGATTAAGCCAAACTTAAAAAAGCCATCGCGATGAAAGAAGTGCCGACAGGATCATAAGCTTAAGTAACGCTTTGTGATCCAAAGCAAAATTTCATCTTGCATAAGACACAAAAAAGCCGCCCTGAGGCGGCTTTTTTAACGCGCAAACGGCTAAGCCAAAGAGGTTAGAAAGAGGTGCGCTTATAACGGCGATATTCCGCCGTCCAGAAGTTATCTTCGATCGCCTGCATCAGCAGCTCGTCGCTGGCTGGCAGCGCATGGCCCTGCTCGATGGCAACCTTGCCCACCGCGAAGGCGATATGCTTACTGACAGAGTGAATATCTTCCAGTGCCGGCAGCAAAGATCCCTCGCCGTCCTTCGCCAGGGGCGAGCACTCGGCCAGGGCTCGGCTCGAGGCCATCAGCATCTCGTTGCTGACGCGCTTAGCACCAGAGGCCAGCACGCCCAGACCAATACCAGGGAAGATATAGCTGTTGTTACACTGAGCGATCTCATAGGTCTGCTCCTCGATCACCACAGGCTCGAACGGGCTGCCGGTTGCCACCAGCGCCTGACCCTTGGTCCAGTGCAGAATATCTTTCGGCGTCGCCTCGACGCGGCTAGTCGGGTTAGACAGCGGGAAGATGATCGGGCGTTCACAGTGAGTGTGCATCGCCTTGATGATCTCTTCGCTGAACAGACCCGGCGCGCCAGATACACCGATCAACACGGTCGGCTTACCATTGTGCATCACATCCAATAGCGAGATGTTCTCACTCTCTGTGTTCCAGCCCTCAACCTTGGCCACCTGCTGCGCCAGATTCTGCTGGAAAGGCAACAGGTTAGGCATGTTGTCTTGCAGCAGTCCCCAGCGGTCTACCATGAACACCTGCTGGCGTGCCTGCTCGTCGCTGATCCCTTCAGAGACCATCTGGGCGATGATCGCCTCGGCAATACCACAACCAGCACTGCCGGCGCCTAAGAAGGCGATGCGCTGCTGACTCAGCTTACTGTCCGCCGCCTGACAGGCCGCCAGCAAGGAGCCTACGGTCACCGCCGCGGTGCCCTGAATGTCGTCGTTAAAGCAGCAGTATCTGTCCTTGTAACGCTCAAGCAGCGGCATGGCGTTCTTCTGAGCGAAATCTTCAAACTGGATCAAAGCATCCGGCCAGCGTCTATGTACCGCCTCCATGAAGGCCTCGACAAATTCGGCATACTCTTCGCCGCCGATACGCTGATTACGCCAGCCCATATACATAGGATCTTCCAGCAGATGCGGGTTATCTGTACCCACGTCTAAGGTGATAGGCAAGGTATAGGCCGGGCTGATACCGCCACAGCTGGTATAGAGCGACAGCTTACCGATAGGGATACCCATGCCGCCGATCCCCTGGTCACCCAGACCCAAGATACGCTCACCATCGGTAACAACGATGATCTTCACCTTCTGACGGGTCGAGTTATTCAGGATGTCGTCGATGCGATCCTTGTTGGGATAGGAGATAAACAGGCCGCGGTTACGACGATAGTTTTTCGAGAAACGCTCACAAGCCAGGCCAACCGTCGGCGTGTAGATGATGGGCATCATCTCGGTAATGTGGTTCTGCAGCAGACGGTAGTACAGGGTCTCGTTGGTATCCTGAATGTTACGCAGATAGATATGACGGTCGAGATCGTTGCCGAAGTTCTTGTACTGATCATAGGCGCGCGATGCCTGCTCTTCGATGGTCTCGATCACGTGAGGCAGCAGGCCCTCTAGGTTAAAGAAGATACGCTCCTCTTCGGTGAAGGCACTTCCCTTGTTGATCAAGGGGGCTTCAAGAATGGCAGGGCCGGCAAAAGGAAGATATAGCGGGCGTTTATTATCGTCCATTGGTAACCTTTTCTCTATCTGTGGGTATGTTGGAATGGCTGTGCGTTCAATTTTGGCAAGATTACCACAAAGTGTGATCTTTGTTGCCTTTCGCGCGATCATTTTTTTGATTATTTTCACACCCCGGTTGTTTTAAACAGCCATGGCTTGAGCCTAACCCCAGGCATAAAAAAACGCGGCCCGGGCCGCGTCTTTAGAGAATGATATTATTTACTTACCGCGATACTTGATCGACAAGCCCATCAAGAAGTTACGCAGCACTTGGTCGCCACACTCCTTAAAATGCTTGTGGCCGGGTTTTCTAAACAGGGCACCCAGCTCGGAGCTCGTCATTCTGAAGTCCGCCAGGGCTAAGGTCTCGATGATATCCTCTTCACGCATCTCAAGGGCAATCCTCAGCTTCTTGAAGATCAGGTTGTTGTTTAACTGAGACACGGGAGTGGGGATCTCTGCCCCATCGCGCAGACCGCGTTTTTCGATGATCAAGCCATCCAGAAACAGGCACAAGGTCTTGTCGTTACAGGGCTTATAACCCTCTTCGGCCTCTTTCTTGAGCATGTTGAGCAGGACTTCCTGGCTCATCTCATGTTTGACCTTGGCGAAGATCTTAATCATCTTGGCATTCTTGTAATCGAATACGAAACGTAGACGGCGTAAAATATCGTTATTTATCATGACTTAAATTCTTAAATTACTGGCTCGCGCGGGTGCGCCTGCCATAGCGACGACATTATAACCGACTTTGCGTCGGCGCCGAGGCATTATTTTCAAGCTTGCGACCTGCCATCAGAGTCTCTCGCAGCGCCCGGCGCAGCTTATCGTGCAGGCCGAAGGCTTGATTACTCTGATCGATCGACCAGGAGGCGTTTTCCAGCACCACCAAATAAGTGTCTGACTCGGGATAACTCAGGCTCAACGATTGATAGCCGGGCAGATAACCAGAATGGCTAAACTCCTTTATTCCTTGCTGGTTTACCTGCACGCCGAAGCCGTAATAGAGCTGCGACCAGCGATGCGGCCGCAGTATCTGAGGAGCCATCATCGCCTGATAGGCCTCGTCGCTCAGCAGCTTACCGCCATGGAGCGCCCTGAGATAAGTAAGTAATCCCTTGGCCGAACCCGTCATGCCGCCGCCCGGTAAGAGGTTCATCTGCACCTCATATTCCATCGGCTCTTGGGTAGCGATCTCTATTCCTTCAATCAGCCCCTGCTGCGCCCCAAGCTGGGCCTTAATGCCTTCGACGCCATGCTCGCTCAGAAAAGTATTCACCAGGGTGGCAAAGTCCTGCTGATAGGTGATTTCGAGCAGCTGCGCTAGCACCTGAAAGCCCAGATTGGAGTATTGAAAATCGCTGCCGGGCGCGAACCGATTCGCCTTGCCCTGAGGCGCTATGCCTGAGCTGTGGCTTAGCAGCTGAGCGATAGTGATGCGCTCGTCATAAGTCGGCAGATTGTTGGATGCCATATAAGGATTGATCTTATCCTCCAGAGCCAACTTGCCCTGGCTTACCGCCTGCATCACCAGGGCGGCGGAGATCATCTTGCTCTGTGAGGCCAACATGACCCGGCTATCCAGTGTCGGCGCAGTCGCCTCACCATAAGCACTAGCCTTCACGTAGCGCAGCTCGCCGCCCTGCATCAGGGCGATCACCCCATAGAAAGGCCGCTCGTTGGCGGCGATGATGCTATCGAAAACACTGCCTAGCTCGGCAAGGGAATCGCTACTCACTGAGGCATGCGCAGATGGTAAATTAGCCCGCTCAGCAACAGCTTGCTCAAGCTTTTCACCTATTACAGGCTCGCTAGCAGACACGCTGCCGCTAGCCAAGGCCCCCAACAGACAGAGGCTGCTCGCCACGACACTCATCTTCATCCTTGTTCCCCTAAACGGCTATTTAACCGATAAACTTCCAGTAGACAAATAAAGCCGCAAACCCTAGCAGATAAGTCATGCCGATCCAAGAAAGCAGCCGCATGGCCACGCCGTAGCGATCGCCGGGCGCCAGGTTGTCACTGGTCATCAGGCGATAGTTGAGCCAGGCGAAGATGATGGTGGTCATGAAGGCCAGGGTCATCACAAACTGCAGCAGCGGCAGCAATGCCCCCTTGAAGAAGAGTATGATCCCCAGCCCCAGCAGGCTCACGGCCAACATGGTCAGGTTGAGGCCGCGCTCGCTGACCTCATCCTTTCGCAGTAGCTGCACACTCAGGATAAGGGTACGGCTGTAGCCATCCACTACGGTAACCGTGGTGCTGAAGATACAGAGCAGGGCCACCAGAGCGATCAGGTAACGGCTCCCCTCCCCCAGCACCTGGCTATAGAGCTGAATCAACTGCTCGGCAAACTTGGCCCCGGAAGGCGAGAAGTGCACGCCCGAGCCGTGCATAACCATGGCACCAAGCGAGAGAAACACCACGGCCAGTATCGCAGTGGTGATGAAGCCCAGATTAAAATCGAACAGCGCCTGCTTAGGGGTCACCATCTGCTGTTTCTGCTTTTCCAAAAGCCAGAGGGAGTTCCAGCAGCTCACCTCGATAGGCGCCGGCATCCACCCCATCATGGCGACCAGGAAACCCACATGAGCCCACTGCCAGGGGGAAGGCGACACGAAGCCAGGAGCCAGAATAGGTTCGGCGTTAAAGGCCAGCGCGGCGGCGCTCAGGGTGGTCACCGTCAGGCAGAGCATGATCACCTTGGTCACCCTGTCCAGCACCCGGTAATGACCCAGCACCAAGAGCAGTAGGCTGGCGACCAAGACGATCAGTGCCAGCAGATCGATTGGCAGAGGAATAAACTGGGTCAGCAGCGCGGCGGTTAACATGGCGACGCCTGCGGTGCTAGCCACCGCCGCCAGGGCGTTGAGCAGCGAGAAGAGCAGCAGGTAGCCCCGTCCCTGACGCTGATAGCCGTGCAGCAGGCTCTCACCGGTTGCCGCCGTATAACGGGCCCCAGCGGCAAAGAAGGGATACTTGAGCAGATTCACCAGGAGTATCACCCAGGCCAGCTGCCAGCCAAACTCGGCGCCGGCCCGGGTCGAGGCCACCAGGTGCGAGGCGCCGATTGCCGCGGCCGCCATTAGCAGACCTGGGCCCGTGGCGGTTAACAAGCGGCGGCACTGCAACCAGAGGCTAGTCTGGGTTGTATTTACGCTAACGTTTTCCACTCTCGATTTTCCTTCAGATAAACTAAAAATGCTCGCCCAGGCAGGGCTCTGTCAGCACGAGCCTTTAGCCTGCTACGGCTGATGCTAAGGCCGAGCCTGCTTGAACTAAGACTGAGCCAGCTTGAACTAAAACTGAGCCTGCTTGAACTAAGACTGAGCCAGCTTGAACTAAAACTGAGCCAACTTGGCCTCGATGCGCCTCAGGGTCTGGTCGATACTCTGCAGGCAGGCCAGGGTCTGGGCGGCCACGTCCACTTTCGCCTCGCTGGGCTGACTCTGCTCGGCCAGCGCACTCTTTTGCGCCATCACGGCGGCGCGAAACTCGGCCACCGCCTCGACGCCGGTAAGGCTGATCAGCGCGCCATTGCCCGACTGCCCCGCCGTCTCTATGGTCAACTTGTGGATGCCAAACAGGCGCATCAGCGGTCCCTGGATCATCGCCATGTCGGTGATCTTATCCAGCGGCACGGTATTTTCGGTGCGGGTGAGTATTCCCTTACGCACGATAAGCTTCTTGGTGGTCAGCTCGGCGCTCATGTTGGCGATATACCTGTGAGTCGCCCACAGGCCGATGGGATACCAGAGCAGCAAGAGCGGTATCCCGACGACGGAAACGGCAAGCACAACCGCCCCCGAGGTCAGCCAATAGTGCCCAAGCTTGTGATGAAAGCGTGCCTCGAGCAGTGTTTTTTCTTCCATTTTATTTACATCTCCCCATAGGTCTGGCGGGAACCGAGCTATGACAATGCCAAGAGCCTTTGTATTAATCAATCAAATTCATGGGTTTATTTATTTACATTTGTTATCAATTCGCCCTATTGACTTTGTTACTTAAGGAATTAATTTAGTAACGTTAATGTAACAAATGGTGGCGGTAGTTGAGTGGTAGTCACTGAATTAAAAATATAATGATTCAAAAGGGATGAACATGAAAAGACCTCAATACTGGCCCAGCGCCTGCGCTATCGCCATTACCATTGCGCTAACCCCACATGTTTATGCGGCCGACGAAGGCGTCGAGCGCATAGAAGTCACAGGCTCTCGTATTAAACGTACCGACATCGAAGGCCCATCGCCGATCCAGTCGATCAACAAAGACGATATCGCCAACATGGGTTTCGACAACCTACAACAACTGCTGGAACGCATGCCAGCCAACGGCGCGGGCGCCTTCTCGACCCGTGGTAACAGCCAGGATTCCACCGCCAACGGCGCGGCCTCTATCAGTCTGCGCGGCATGGGTCCAGACGCTACTCTGGTACTGATCAACGGTCGCCGCGTGGCCATCAGCTCATTTGCCGAGGGGATCACTAACTCCTTCGTCGACATCAACAATATTCCGGTATCCGCCATCGAGCGTATCGATATCCTCAAAGATGGCGCCTCGGCCATCTATGGTTCAGACGCCATCGCCGGTGTGGTCAACATCATTCTGCGTAAAAACTTCGAAGGTATCGAAGTCAACCTGGGCTACGGCGAAGCCTCTGGCTCCAGCTATGACGAACAGAGCGGCTCTATGCTTTGGGGCATGCAGTCCGATAAGGGCAGCGCCTCTATCATTCTCGATTACTTCAAAAACAGCACTCTCGCCGCCAGTGAGATGGGCCGCTTCGGCACCGCCAACCAGAGCCCATACGGCGGTGAAGATTTCCGCTCGTCACGCGGCTTCCCCGGCTACTTCTATGTCGATGGCGTAAAGACCATAGACCCTGACTGTCCGGCCGACTCGGCCACCGCCAGCGGCAGCTGTCTGTTCGACTACGGTCCATACAACCTCACCATCCCAGCCGCCGAGCGTGTGGGGGCAATCGCCCAATTCGACTATCATCTGAGCGACGAGATGACCGCCTTCCTAGAAGTCGCGGCCCAGCACAACACCTCTGAGGCAGGCGGCGCGCCGACTCCGCTGGATGAAGATGCCATGCTGACGGTTCCAGGCACCCACCCTAACAACCCGTGGGGCAAGGATATCGAGATAGGTCGTTACCGCACCGTGGATGCCGGCGCCCGTCGCTGGGACATAGAATCTGACACCCTACGTCTGGTTGCCGGTCTACGTGGCAACATAGATGAATGGGATTGGGAAGTCTCGGCTCAGAAAGGCCGCAGCGAATCAACCCAGAAGGGTGACAGAACCCAGGGCTGGGTGCGCACCGACTTCCTGCAAGCCGAAATCGACGCAGGTAACTACAACCCATTTGGCGGCACCATGAATTCACAGGATGTGATCGATCGCATCACCACCAGCCTGGTTCGTCAGGGTGTGTCACACCTGACCGCTTATGACGCCAGCATCACGGGTCCGGCCTTTACCCTGGCGGATCGTGAAGTCATGATGGCGGCGGGCGTCGAGTACCGTGAAGAGGACGTGAGCGATGTCCCGGATGATCAATTCCAGCGTGGCCTGATCTTCGGTACCGAAGCCGTGTCAGCCCAGGCCGACCGCGACCAGTACGCGGCCTATGTGGAATTCTCTATCCCAGTTACCGACAACTTCGAGCTGCAACTGGCCGGCCGTTACGACCACTACAGTGATTTCGGTTCAACCACCAACCCTAAGGTTGCCTTCCAGTGGGGAATTAGCGATCAGCTGACCGCTCGCGCCTCTTGGGCTACCGGTTTCCGCGCGCCATCTCTGGCACAAATAGGTCTTGGCCCATCGAGAGAGAGTAGCTTCTTCATCGATACCTACCGCTGCGCCGCCGACAACGTCGACTGTACCGCGCTGGACTACAACACAGAATTTGCCGGTAACTCAGAACTGGACGCCGAAGAGTCAGAAACCTGGAACGCGGGCCTGATCTGGGCACCGAGCCAGAAGTTTGATATCGGCTTCGATGTCTTCAGTATCACCCAAGACAACAAGATCGATAAGCAGCCACTGGGCGAAATCTACCTGGCCAACTGTAACGATCAAAACAGCACTGTATGTGAGCGTCTGGCGCCGCAGCCGGGGCAAACTCTGGGCCCAATCAGCCTGATCCACTCAAGCTTCATCAACTTAAGCTCGCAAGAGGTTCAAGGGGTGGACGTTTCCAGCCACTACGGCCTGGAGATGGACCGCTTCGGCGACCTCAAGTTTGGCCTGGAATACAGCTACCTGCACAAGTTTGAGAAGGACAAGCTGGATTACACCGGCGAGTACCGCTACCCGCAACATCGCTGGTTGCTGACCACCAACTGGACCATGGATGACTTCGCCGCCAACATCAACTTCAGCTACATCGGCGAGTTTGAAGATACGCCAGATATCGACTTCGACGGCTCACTCGACTTCGAGGTCAACAAGTCACGTATGGTCGAGTCGCAACTATTGGTGGACATGTCCGGTTCATACCGCTTCAACGACACCTTCAAGTGGACAGTCGGCGTCAACAACGTAATGGATGAAGAGCCGCCATTTGCCATCGGCGACGGCGACACAGACCTCTACGGCTATGTGATTGCCACCCATAACCCTATGGGCCGCTACTTCTACACCAAGTTGAGCATGAGGTTCTAATACTAATCACAGTAAGTAAGCTATCAGAAATAGCGTAAGAAAAACGTTTGAGAACCAGGCAGGATTTTTCGATAACTAGTTATTCGACAATCAAAAAACCTAACACAGTTATCGAACGTTTTAACGAGCTAGGATGATCAGCTATTTACTAGGATAGGTAAAACATACACTGTCACAAAAATGGCATCCAAATGGATGCCATTTTTATTTACACTCATTACTCACCTAAAGATAAGCGAGGAAAAGGATGATCACTCTATATGGAACCCCAAGAAGCCGCGCCCTGCGCGTCTCCTGGCTTTTGGAAGAACTGGGTATCGACTGGCAATTTCATTTCATCAACTTTGCCAAGGGCGACAACCGCAGCGAGGCCTTTCTGGCCATGAACCCTTGCGGCAAGGTGCCCGTCATAAAGGACGATGACCTGGTGCTCACCGAATCTGCCGCCATCTGCCAGTACCTGGCAGAAAAATATGGTCAGGGACAATTTCTGCCCACACCCGGTACACCTGGGGCCGCCCATTACCACCAGTGGATGAGCTACATCATCTGCGAACTGGAGCAGCCCCTGTGGACCATGGGCAAGCATAAGTTCGCCCTACCCGAGGAGCAGCGCCTGCCAGCCATACTGCCCACAGCCGTGTGGGAGTTCAACAAGGCCGCCGCCATCGCCGAACAGTGGCTGCCGGACAGCGACTTCCTGCTAGGAGATATCCCAACGGTTGCCGATATCATGCTGGCCCATACCCTGATGTGGGCGACGGTATTTGAGCAGCAGATCCCGCCTAAGCTGGCCGCCTTCAGAGACAGGATGAAGACACGCCCGGCTCTAATCCGTGCGCTGGAAAAAACCGAAGCCGTCGCCGCTCAGGCAGCAGAGTAGTTATCCTCAGGTTGAAAAAAATCTGCCGTATCTTGATAAAAAAAGCCCCGCTTTAACAAGCGGGGCTTTTTATCGAATCAGGGGCTAACTCACAGCTGAGTGGCAGCCCACTTGGCGCGGCTTTCGCGGCTCTCTTTCAGGCCTTCCTTCTCGCGATAAGCCTTGTAAGCCTCGACATCCAGCGGCACCAAGGTGACCTCGACTTCCAGCACCAGCTTACACTCTTTCTTGATGCGCCAGGCCGCCGTGTTGTACAGCTCGGTCAGCGGCAGAGAGCTTAAGAACTCGGGGTTGTACTGGGTGTAGATGGCCTGTGTCGGGTAGACCACGAAGCTCAGGCGACGCTTAGGCTCCTTCTTAAACAGTTCCTCGATGCCGTCACAGGTGTTGAGCACCTGCATCTCTATGGTCTCATCCAGTTCCAGCAGCTTCTTGGCCGCCAGACCCGACACCTCGGCCTCACCCGCTTCCCAGGCCAGTACGTCGGCTTCGCTGCACTTGCTCAGTTCGCTCACCTGGGCGGCACTCAGGCCGAGTGAGTGACGCAGGTATTTAATTTCTATTGCATTTAATTCAGCTGTCTTTGCCATCTTGATATCCAAATTTGAGTTAATCTTGTCACGCGCCTAGGCGGGGATCCAAACCTCTTCGACCCATTGCCAGAACGACTCCCAGCTCTCCTCGGCCAGTTCGCCGTCTTGCCACAGCATCACCTGACCTTCCTGATCGATACAGTAAAAGTCATCGCCCTGCTGACAGATGGCGATATATTCCCTCGGCATGCCGATAGACCAGGCATAGGAGGTCACCTCAGGCAGATAGGTATGGGCATAGGGATCGGCTGCGGTCACGGGCTCTAAGGTGCCGTGAATCACGTCGCTGGCGTAGAGGAGATACTCTTTCAGCTCAGCGGGTAAGGGGATCAGGATCTGCTCTTCCACTTCGACCAGTTGATCGAAGCTGGGCAGCTCCAGAGGAACGGGAACTGTCTCGCTCAGTTCCCTGAGTTGCTCGATAAGATCGTGCATTATCGTCTGCTCTAAATGGGCTAATGGCGGCAAGTATAATCGCTTTAAGCCCAGATTGTTAATCCAATTTATCGCAGACGCTGCACCTCAATAAGTTTAGGCCGCGGCGGCTAACAGCTCGGCGCTGTCCAGCCTTTTATAGTAGAGCCACGCCTTGTGGTACTGCTTGTGGGAAGCCTGACGCAGATGGGTTATCTGCGCCAGCTCCAGCTGACTCAAGTCGCGAGACTGGGCCATGGCGCGGGCCTCGATGGCCTGGATCTGCTCGTAAGCCTTATGTTCTTCACCGCTCTTGATCTCGGCGATAGCCTTAAGGTGCAGCTGCACCTCGGCGATCATGCCGGTTTGCGGTAACTGCACCAGCAGGTTGAGGTCGCGATAGCCGGAGGCCTTAGGCTCGGCGAAACGGTTTTTCACCTGCAATACCTTGACCTGCTGCTGAAGATCCTCAAACGCCGTCATCAGCCCCTGAATGTCGTTAGCCACCAGGCTAGCTCTGGCAAGATCCGTGATGCGGCTGGCATCGCCGTCAAACTTGGCGGCAATCTTGGCCTTAGCACGCTCATAGCTTTTCACTTCGGGGATCAGCAGCTGGTAACGCTCTTGGGTATTTAGCCCCTCTAGCAGGCTAGTCAGCTCCTGCTGGGCGTTCTGGGCTTGGGCATAGAGGCTATCGAGGTCGTCGCTACTCTGGCGGATCAGGGCGGCGGAGCTACTGGCGATGGCGTGCAGACCATGCTGGTCTTTACTGAAGGACTGTTTCTGGGCGTAGCAACCAGATTCCTCTTTGGTGTCGATTAAGGCGTCGTAATTGGTCGCCAGGGCGCTACGGGTGGAGACAAGTAACAGGAAGATAAAAAAGGGTCTAAACAACTTATTCATAACCGTCCTCGGTAAAAGCGCAAACCTTATACCCTTAATCTAGCCAGGGTTCACTTAACCCTTGCTGAATGGATGATGAACAATTATTTATCATGAAACAGGCATAAAAAAAGAGCGCCAAGGCGCTCTTTTTCATCGAGAAAACTCGAATTACCAGATCTTCACACGCTGAGCGGGTTCGATGTACATGGCATCGCCCTGCTTGACGTCGAAGGTGGTGTAGAACTCAGGCATGTTAGACAGCGCGCCCAGGGCACGGAACTTAGCCGGTGAGTGTGGATCGGTCGCTACGCGGTTGCGCATCGCCTCTTCCTTGATCTTGGCACGCCAGATCTGGCCAAAGCCGATGAAGAAACGCTCGTCGCCGGTCAGGCCGTCGATAACCGGTGCTTCCTTACCATTAAGCGACATCTTGTAAGCCTTGTAAGCGATGGTTACGCCTGACAGGTCGCCGATGTTCTCACCTAGGGTCAGCTCACCGTTAACATTCAGGTCGTCAAACACCGAGTAGCCATTGTACTGATCTACCAGCGCCTTACCGCGCGCAGCAAACTCTTTCAGATCTTGCTCTGTCCACCAGTCGCGCATGTTGCCTTCGCCGTCGAACTTAGCGCCCTGATCGTCGAAGCCATGGCCCATCTCGTGACCGATCACAGCGCCGATACCGCCATAGTTCACCGCGTCATCTGCCTCCATGTTGAAGAAAGGTGGTTGCAGAATTGCCGCCGGGAAGACGATCTCGTTCATGGTTGGGTTGTAGTAGGCGTTCACCGTCTGTGGTGTCATGTGCCATTCCCACTTACGGATTGGCGCACCTAGCTTCTCAAGATCCTTCTCGTGGCTCAGCTCGCTGGCGCGCATGCTGTTACCTACCAGGTCATCTGCCTTGATGGTCAGCTTGTCGTAGTTTTCCCAACGATCTGGGTAACCAATCTTAGGATCGAACTTAGCCAGCTTGTCTTTAGCCGCAACTTTAGTGTCTGGGCTCATCCACTCCAGGCCGTCGATGCTCTCGCCATAGGCGCGACGTAGGTTTTCAACCAGCTCCTGCATGCGGTGCTTGGCTTCTGGCTTGAAGTGACGCTTCACATAAACCTTACCCACAACCTCACCCAGCAGGTTGTTTACCGTGCTCACGCCGCGCTTCCAGCGTGGCTGCTGCTCGGTCTGACCGTTGAGCGTCTTAGAGAAAAACTCGAAGTTTTCACGGTCAAGCTCTGTGCTCAGATCGCCGGCGAAGTGCGTCAGCGTCTGCCAGGTCATGTAGGTCTTCCACACTGACAGATCGTTAGCCTTCAGCACTTCGTTAAAGCCTTCGATGAAGCTAGGCATATTGATGATGATGTCGGCCTGCTTGTCAGCGCCCAGGGTCTTGAGGTAACCGTTCCAGTTGATGTCCGGCGCCAGCTTAGGCAGATCGGCCACCTGATACAGGTTATAGGTCTTAGTGCTGTCACGTCTCTCAACCACGTCCCAATGACGGCTGGCGATAGCGGTTTCCAGCGCCAGGATCTGCTCGGCGCTCTCTTTCGCGTTTGGCAGACCAGCCAGGGTGAACATCTTCTCGATGTGGGCCACAAACGCCTTACGGATGTTGACGAAACGCTCGGCTTCGTTGAAGTAGTAATCCTTCTCAGGCAGGCTCAGACCGTATTGCCAGATGTGAGTGGCATAACGGCTAGAATCTTTAGAGTCGATGTCGATATAGAAGGCCAGCGGCGTGCCGCCACCAATCATCTGGCTGTGGGCAAAGTATTCCACCAGCTGGTCTTTGTTCTCCAGAGCGGCGATCTTGTCCAGCTCACCCTGAATCGGCTTGATACCCAGCTTGTCTAGCTGCTCTGTGTCCATGAAAGAGCGATACAGGTCGGCAACCTTCTGCTCGTCGCTGCCCGCCTTCAGGTTAGGGGTAGCCGCCACTTCTTCGATGATGGCTTTAACATCGTCACGTGACTTCTCACGCAGGTCATAGAAGGCGCCTGTGCTGGTGCGATCGCCTGGGATCTCTGTGTTCTTGATCCAGGTGCCGTTAACGTAGGCATAGAAATCATCTTGCGGACGTACCGACTTGTCGAAGTTAGCAAAATCGATACCCGAGGTCAGGGCCTGTTGTACCGCTACCGCGGTTTCTGTCTTGGCGGTTTCCGGGGCCTTAACTTCTGCCTGGTCGCTGTTGCAAGCGCTAAGACCAAGAATCAAAGAGGCGCAAACCCCTCCAACGAACACTTTTTTCATGTGAATTCCTTTTATGCTTAATTGTTTTTTTGTTAGCAATGCGACTGTCATGGCGAAGCCAAAATGGTGCAAAAACTGCTTCAAGAGACCTATGTTAAAGGGATTGGGTCAATGTAAACAAGTTTATCTGCTGCCCTTGGGCGAATTTCTGGTCACTCATATGTAAGTAAAGATTTCCTCTCCCTGGCGCTAACGCCCTATTACGCCTCAAGGTGACGTATCACCCGTGCCGGATTGCCACCGACTACCGTCTTGGCGGGAACATCTTTAGTCACCACGGCACCCGCCGCGACAACGGCCTCGTCACCTATGGTTACGCCCGGCAAAATTATCGCCCCGCCGCCTATCCAAACCCGCTCGCCGATATGGATAGCCTCGGCCAGCTCCCAGCCCTGACAGCGACGCGCCGCATCCAGCGGATGGTTGGCGGTATAGCACTGCACGTTTGGCCCTATCATGGTCTGGCGCCCTATGGTAATGGGAGCATTGTCCTGTAAGGTGACATTGACGTTGATGAACACCTGAGGCGCGACATGCAGATTCTGCCCATAGCTGATATAGAGCGGCAGCTTAACCACAGCCTTGGCGTCCAGATGAGGCAGCAGCTCTTTGTCCACTTCCCCGCGCCGGTTCATCTCGGCATTGTCCTGTTGCCGCGCCTGCCAACGGCTCTGCAGCTCGCCGTCGAGACAGTTGTACTCCTGGCCGCTGACCATCTTGTCAAATTCGCTCACTTCTTCCATCGGCTATCGGCTCCTTTCGAGGATGCATACTGTGTCTGAAATTTGCCATGCTAACACTTTTCAAGGCTAGCTCTTTTCCTTACTAATGCGTTTCGTGACGAGTCCTTTTTAATTGTCACTTTCCATTAGTTCTCGGCGGCCTCATAATACCGCCCCAAAGTAGCATCCTTAGGGTAATCCAGTGCGTCTAGACAAATTTATCAGCGAATCCACCCAGCTCACCCGCTCTCTGGCCAAGAAGGCCCTGCACAGGGGCGAAGTGACCGTCGATGGTCAGGTCATCAAAGATGGCAGCTTCAAGCTGAATGAGAGCCAGAAGGTCTGTCTGGACGGCGAGCCTATCTCGCTGATTGGGCCGCGTTTTATCATGTTGCACAAGCCGGTGGACACCCTCTGCTCCACCGTCGATGAGGTCTACCCTTCTGTGCTCAACCTGCTCGACCTGCCCCACAAAGACGATCTGCATATCGCCGGACGCCTGGACGCAGATACCACAGGCCTGGTGCTGATAACCAGTGACGGTCAGTGGTCCCACAGGGTCACCTCGCCGAAACGCGAATGCGGTAAGAGCTATCTGGTGCAGCTTGCCGATCCCCTCAAGGCCGAGTGGGTCGAGCAATTTGCCACCGGGCTGGCGCTGCGCAGCGAAGAGGGACTCACTAAACCGGCCAAGCTTGAGCTGCTAGGCAGCCACGAGGCGAGACTCACCATCACCGAAGGTAAATATCATCAGGTGAAGCGGATGTTTGCCGCCGTCGGCAACAAGGTGGTGGGACTTCACAGGGAATCTGTTGGCGAGATAGTGCTGGACGAGAGTCTGGCACCGGGAGAATGGCGCTACCTGACAGAGGCTGAGATCGCCTCGGTCAAGTAGCGCGCCGCAATCAGTTATCGGCCGGCGATAACTGCCTTGATACTGTTGAGCAGGGCGCGGTCAGTGCGCGCCTTCTTCAGCTTCTTCACACTCTCCTTGAGCGAGGCGTCCGCCAAGCGGGTGAAGATGTTGTTGTACTCCTTCTCCTCGATCGCCTCGTCGCTGTCGGCCAACTCGGCAATATCCTGGGCAACACGGCTTAGCTGCAACCAAGAATTGGCGATATAGAAGCCGTGGAATTCGGCTTGGCCGATTAACCCCTTGGCGCTGGCAGGCAAGGCGTTCCAGGCAGCCGCGAACTTCTCCTCTTCATCGCTGAGCAGCTCATTGAACAGATTGGCATAGGCCTCCAGCAGATTCGCTGGCACCTTATCCATGGGGATCACTGTGTTGCATACATTCAGCGCCGCCTGCTCGGCGATCGCCTGATATTCTTGACTGGGTTTACTCATAAAACACTCTCGACACAAAGCGCCGCATTCATCGCGGCAGGTTCGCCTATAAAAACTTGCCCAATTGAAGCCGACAAGCAGGCACAGAATAAAGGCTGACGTTATACCCTAGTCTGACTGAAAAGCAAAATTGACACTTTTGTTATATAAAAGTTAAAAATAAACGCATAAAAAATATACTTTTTACTGTCAATAAACTGTCATCCGTATAATATAGTTACAAAAAAAGTGTTTATGCTATGGTTAAATGGTCACATAGCAAGGTTGGCAAAGCTAAAAATGACAAGAACAACAAAAGCAAAATCCTGGATAACTTCTCTGCTGCTGATCAGTCTTAGCCTCTCACTCTTAGGCCTCAGCCCATTGAGCCAAGCGCAAGAAGATAGCGCCGAAGAGATAGACGCCATTTTTAAAAAGTTCGACCAGGGCGAGTATAAAGATCAGCAGGCAATCAAAGAGGCGCTCGGCTACCTAACGGCTAATATTACGGCCGACGACATGGAGCGTTACCTCAAGCTGCAGACGGTACTTTGCTGGAATAACTACGACATCACCAAGCAGCAGGCACTCAAAGATGCCATCGCCTTTGCCGATCTGAAACTGCTCACCGAAGGGGTCGCCGCCTCGGCGGAGGCCACCACAGATCTCAAGCTGTGCCGCGCCTTCATGCACCAATTACTTGGCAAGGTCGATATTGCCCTAGAGGAGTACAACAAGGTTGTCGCCGAAGCCTACCTGATAGAATCGCCACGGCTCATCGCCGACTCGCGCTCACTGCGCGGCGCTATCTACTCTTTTCAGGGGAACTTTGCCCAGGCGCTGGAAGATCTGATCACCGCCCAGCACCTCTATGAGTCCCTCAACCTGCAACACTGGGCCATCTACAACCTCACCGAGTTGGCCACCAGCTACCGCCGTTTCGGCGATCCCCAGACGGCAATAAAATATTATCGCAAGCTGGAGAAGGGCTTCGAAGATACCGGCGATAAAGATGGCGCCAACGCCATCAAGACGGAGATAGGCTTCGCCTTGGAGGAACTTGGCGAATATGAGGCGGCGCTAAAGAAGCACAAGGAAGCCTACCAATACTGGCGTGAGACTCTGGGCGAGGAAGCCAGTGCCCACACGGCGGTGAATGTCGCCGGCGTGCTGATTCAGCTGCATCGTCAAGGGGAGGCCAAGCCCTACCTGGATGCGGCGCAGAAAAGCATCACCCCAGACCAAGGCGCCAGCTATAGCTTCATGCGTCTGTATCAGGCGCAATCGGCCCTCACCAATGGCCAATATCAACAGGCGCTCGACTATATCGACATGGCCGAGGAGACCTTTAAGCAGATCAAGAACGCTCGCGGCCTGGAACAGCTGCACATGGTGCACAGCCAGATCTTCGTCGCCGAGAAAGACTGGAAACAGGCCTATGAGGCGCTGCTGAGCTACATTCAGACCCATAAGTCGCTGGATGCCACCCAGCAGACCAACCGCACCACAGAGATGCGCACCCGCTTCAATACCGAGCAGATAGAGCGCGAGAACCAGCAGCTGATCGAACTGCAGAAGATCAAAGAGAACGAGCTGGTGATCCTCAAGCAGAACAAGTATCTGCAGCTGGCGGTGATCGTGCTGGGCTGCATTATCATGATCATTCTCTCCATCGTCGCCTACAAGCAGTCGCAGAAGTCCAAGCTGCTCTCAATCCTGGCGTTGACGGACCACCTGACCCAGCTGCCCAATAGACGCTATACCTACTCCAAGGGTGAGGGTTACTTCAAGTCTAAGGATGAGGGCCACCAACCGCTGTCAATCATACTGTTCGATGCCGACCACTTTAAGAAGGTCAACGATAAGTATGGCCATGACATAGGCGACAAGGTGCTCATCGCCCTGGCCAACATCAGCAACGGACTGATGCGCAAACAGGATCTGGTGGGTCGGGTTGGCGGCGAAGAGTTCTTGGTGATCTTACCCGGCACCACGGCCGAGCAGGCGCTCAATGTGGCCCAGCGCTTGGTGACCACAGTAGAGAGCAGCAACTTCGATGACGTCTACATGAACTTCAAGCTCACCATCAGCGCAGGTATCGCCTGCACAGATGGTGACAAGAGCTTCGAGCATCTGCTAAAACGCGCCGACGATGCCCTCTACCGCGCCAAGTCATCGGGTCGTAACTGCGCCATCTTAGATACCTAATATTCTGAAAAGCAAAACGAAAGCAAGATTGCAGTACAGGCAACAAAGCCCTATCGCAGCATCCTTAGTCGCCGTGTTTAAGCAGCTCGACACGGCTCGGGGGATTTAGCTTGGGAAACCAAGCATGATAGAGGCGGGCCATCTCACCCGAGGCCTGTAACTTAACCAAAGCCTCATGCCAGCGACTCACCCGCTCAGGGTCGGTCCCCTTAGAGAAGGCCAGGTAGAGGTCTATCTGCGCCAGTTCCAGTACGGGATGCACCTCATCCAGCCCCATATTCACCTCGGCCAACAGACGTTCCACCGCCAGATCCGCCTGACACCAGAAACGTATCCTGTCATGTTGTAGCTGGCGCGCCGACTGCTGTGGAAAGCTGGCCACCGTCAGGTGCTCGACCCCTTGACGGGTCAGAATAGATTCTCCCAGAGAGCCGCGATAGACACCAACGCTGCCCAGAGCGTCCAGCTCGGGCACCGAGGCGGGGGTCACCCTGTCATCGGCCTTGGCATAGATAGAGATACTTGTGGTGGCGATGGGACCGACGAAATCGAAATCCCTGCTGCGCTGCTCATTAAGGGAGGTGGCAAACAGCAGCACGTTGGCCTGCCCCTCTGCGATGGCAAAGGCGCGGGCCCAGGGCAGCACCTCGATATTGGCCTCCTCACCGAGCTCCTTGGCAAGACGCTGCACCAGGCTGACGCCATAGCCCATGGGAAGCCCCTGCTCTTGATAGCTCATGGGCGCCCACTCTTCGGTGAGCATGCGCAACGATGCCGCCCCAACAGGCCGGGATGACAAGAGCAGCGACATGCCGATCAGTGATAAGCCCGTCAGTAATAGGCCGGCCAGTGATAGGCCGGCCAGTGATATGAGCCGCACGCTACGCCAGATCAAATAGTTCTCCCGGAAATGAGGCCAACGCCTGTTATTGATTATCGTCTAAGATGGACAGGCTTTCCCTAAGCCATGAATGCTGAGCGCTTTCCAAACTTGCTTTGTTCAACATAAATAGCGCTCAACCAAATTGCAATAGGCACTAGCTGAGGCAAGACCAGACATTCTCTTCCTTCCTCGCGTTCTTTCTTTTCCTTGTATCAGGCAATCTCCAAGCCGGCTTCAGTTTTCTCCTCCCACGCAAAACTGGTATCATGGCACCACTGTTCACCCTGGCCCCTCGCCCTTAGCCCTTAGCCCTTAATCCAAGTATGTCAGACCAAAGCCCCCTCTCGCCCCAAGCGTTACAGCAACTCGCCCTCAAGATTAAAACCTGGGGCAAGGCGTTAGGCTTTGCCCAAATCGGCATCTGCGACACGGATCTTCGCGCCGAAGAGCCCAAGTTTCAGGCCTGGCTCGATAAGGGCTACCACGGTGAGATGGGCTACATGGAGAGCCATGGCATGATGCGCGCCAGACCGCAGGAGCTGCATCCGGGCACTGTGCGGGTCATCTCGGCGCGTATGGATTACCTGCCGCCGGAGGCGGGTTTCGCCACCCACCTCAAGGATCCCAACCTGGCCTATATCTCACGTTATGCCGGTGGCCGTGACTATCACAAGATGATCCGCAATCGCCTGAAGAAACTGGGGCAACAGATTGAGGCCGAGCTGGAAACCTTGGGACTCGAACGCCCCAACTATCGCCCCTTTGTGGATTCGGCGCCGATTCTGGAGCGCCCCCTGGCCGACAAGGCCGGTCTCGGCTGGACAGGCAAACATAGCCTGCTGCTCAATCACGAGGCCGGGAGCTGGTTCTTCCTCGGTGAACTCCTGATCGATCTGCCGCTACCGGTAGACATTCCGGTGCAGGCCGACTGCAACACCTGCGTCGCCTGCATCAAGTCCTGCCCCACCAACGCCATCGTCGAGCCCTATGTGGTGGACGGCAGACGCTGCATCTCCTATCTCACCATAGAGCTTCAAGGGGCGATCCCCGAAGAGTTCAGGCCACTGATGGGCAACCGCATCTATGGCTGTGACGACTGCCAGCTGGTGTGCCCGGTCAATGGCGAGGCGCCTCTGACCCAGGAAAGCGACTTCCACACTCGGGATCCGCTAAAACATCCCAAGCTGCTCACCCTCTTCGCTTGGAACGAGGCCGAGTTTCTGAAGTTTACCGAGGGGAGCGCCATCCGCCGTATCGGCCACAAGCGTTGGCTGCGCAACATAGCCGTCGCGCTGGGCAATGCGCCGGCTTCACAGGAGATCATTGCCGCCCTCGAAGCACGCAGGGAAAGCGATGAAGTAGATGAGATGGTGCGCGAGCATATCGACTGGGCACTGACGCGCCAGAGGCTTGGCGACTATCAGGCCAACCGTAAGACACAGCGAGTGATCCGCACCGTCGAGAAAGGGCTCCCCAGAGACGCCTAGGCCATGAGCACAAGGCACTCAGCAGACGCCTCAGAGGAGATATTAATACCAATCACGGTAAGTAAGTGATCAGAAATAACGCTGGAAAAACCTTCGAGAACAAGGCAGCATTTTTAGATAAGTAGTTATTCTACAATCAAAAATGATAACACTGTTATCGGACGTTTTAACAAGCTAGAGTGATCAGTTATGTACTAGGATTGGTATCACTAGTCTAAGGTGAAGCCCACCTTGACCGTCACCTGCCAGTGGGCGATCAGCCCAGCCTCCAGGTGTCCCCGGGTCTCGACCACCTGAAACCACCTCAGATGATGCAGCGACTGACTGGCCGATGCGATGGCATTCTTAATCGCCTCGTCCGAACTGATGGGCGAGGAACCAACGAGTTCGATGATCTTGTAGGTATGACTCATGGCGGATCTCCTGTTGCAAATCGGCTATCCCCTTGAGTATAGAAAAGCTTTGCGCCCCTGTGATCATCAGGCGGAAATTCGTAACGCTAGATCGGTTTCAGCCGCGCCAGCAGCTTATCGGCCACCCGAAAGGCGTTGGCATAGATGGTCAGAGTCGGGGTGACACTGCCGCCGTTCGGCATAAAGGCGCCGTCGGTCACATACAGGTTGTCACAGTCGTGGACCCGGCAATCTGGGTTCAGCACCGAGGTCTTTGGATCCGTACCGAATCGGCAGCCGCCGGCCACCAGGTTGGCCGTCGGATCGCTAAACACATTGCCCCAGGCCTCGTCGGCGCCCATCGCCTTCATCACCTCTACGCCCCGGTCGACCAGATACTGGGCTACCTTAAGATCGTGTGGATGAAATCCGGCGCGCACCCTGGCGACCGGCTGGCCCCATTTGTCTTGCTCCTCATCGTCCAGCGTAACAAAGCAGTCGTCATTGGTCAGCCAGTCACAGAAGACCTCGAACTTAAAGTCCCGAGACTGGGTAAAATGCGCCTTAAGCTTCTGCTTGAGCGGCGTACCCCACAGCAGGTTGCCCTCCTGCCACTTGAGGGCATTCGCCTCACTGGTGGGCGACGGCGGGTCAAACACGAAGTCTAAGGTGCCCCCCTTCACCGGTTTATCGAACGCCGTCTTGTCGTCGATCAGATACCAGTCCTGCAGGGCGCGGTTAAAGAAGGGCCCACGCTGCTTGAGCCCCCTGGCCGTATCCTTAGGCAGCCTATCGAGCTTAAACACCCCATGGCCCGTGCCGCCGGCGCAGCAGTGCAGGTTCTTACCCAGCTGGCCGAAGCGATTGCCTATCCCCTTGGGATGTTTCTCCCCTGGGCTCGCCAGCAGCAGGCGGGCACTCTCTATGGCGTAGCAGGCGACCACAAAGATCTTGGCCACAATGCGCCGGCTTTGGCCACTGGCATCGAAATAATCGGCAGAGCTCACTCTTCCCTCGGCATCGGTATTGAGGCGATACACCTTGGCCCGGGTGATGATGCGACAATTTCCGCTGGCCACCGCATCGTTTAGCAGCGCCGCCCGCGAACTGCCCTTGGCACCAGAGTGACAGCCATAGCTGCCACAGTAGCCTGAATACTCGCAGCTCAGACGCTGCTTAAAGGGGCGAGATAGAATCGCCCGTGCCATGGGCAGAGGATGCAGCTTAAGTGTCTCACAAGCCTTGTCGAAGCGCGCGGCTATGGGGTGCTCGGCGGTTGGCGGAAAGGGAAAATCAGGGGTCGATCTCGGCTCTAACTGTGGATGCTTCACCACCCGACCGCTGACGCCGACAATCTGCTCCACCTTGGCATAATAAGGCTCGAGCTCCTCATAACTGATGGGCCAGTCCATAGTATTGGCGCCGGGGATCGACCCAAACGTGGAGGCGAGGCGAAAGTCACTCGGCTTGAGGCGATGAAAATAGCCACTCATGAAGTTAGAGGCGCCGCCGACGATATTGCCGCCCCAAAACTGCGCCGTGGTCTCCCTGCGCCAGCCGCCCTCGCCGTCGGGAAGCTCGAGCACATGGCGCTCCTCATCGAACTGAGAGCGAAACACCCTATGGCGCGGCAACTGCTCATCTTTAACGAAATCCTGTTCGGTATACCAGTCGCCCTTCTCGAGCACGGCAACGGCAATCCCGGCCTTGGCCAGCTCATAGGCGATGGGGCCGGCGCCCGCGCCGCTGCCGACGATACACACCTCAAATTGTTGCGGCGCCTGCGCCTCGCCCTTAGCTGCTAATCCCATTTAAAGATCCCTGTAAAAACTGAACCATAGTCTCTATTTAAAAATCCAGATAACTCTTACCCGGCACGGGTCGTGGAAAGCCTGGCTGATGCTCGAGCCAACGCCAGCCAATCTCATCCGGGTTACCGCCGTAGAGTGGATCTAACATCAATGCCTCAATCAGGTAATAGAGCAGCAGTGAGAGCCAGTTTTCACCTGCGCGGCTCTTGGCGATCGCTGTTAGCAGTGCCTCCTGCTCATCCCAGTTCAGCACCAGGAAGCTGCGTCCTGTCTGGGTATCGGCCCAATCTTCCAACCAGGCCGCCCCCTGCAAGATGAACTGCCTGTCCTCATCGGCGCGATTGTCAGGATCTTCCATGGCCCACAGCAGATAGCGATAGGCGTTCAGCTCCTTAGCCGAAGGGCCATCACCATCGTCGGGAAACAGGTGCAGCTGCACGCTCTCTATGACGGCGCGGTTGATCACGTCGAAATCTTTGGGTCGTGTGGTGAGAGAAAAGCCTTCGTCGCCGGCAAGGCTCAACTCAGGCTTCGCCGCCAGCAGCAGACCCAGGGCGCCGCTGCGCATAAGAAAGTCGCGCCGGGTCAGGCCGCTTTCGAAGGCATATAGTCTAGTTGCTTCGCGCTTACTCCTCGCCAACTTAATCTCCCGTTTGCTCACTAGATCTGTCTGTTTAATTGCCCATGACATAAGTCAGAGCGCCTTACATAAGACCCTGATTATCGCCAAATTGATTCAATTGAGTGTGAATTTTTCGGCGCGCCGGGTCAACACCCACATAGGGTATCGAGAGACTATGACGAAGGAGATTCACAAAAGGTCTCGAGGCGGCGACCCGCCGCAAAAGCGCCTAGACTAAAGGCAACAGCCGCGCAGTAAGCCTAAGGAGCTCCCATGGTTAAACCCATCATCGCCGATAACAAGCCCAAAAAAGTCGAGCTAACCAAAGGAAAGGAATACTATTTCTGTGTCTGCGGCCGCTCAAACAGCCAGCCCTTCTGCGATGGTTCCCATAAGGGAACGGGATTTAGCCCCAAGGCCTTTACCGCCGAGCGAAGCGGCGAGGCCTACCTGTGCGCCTGTAAACACACGGGCAATGCCCCCTACTGCGACGGCACCCACAAACAGTTTAGCGCCGAACAGGTGGGCAAGGAGGGTCCTGGCCGCGAGGCGATCGCCAAAGATGGTAACCAGGCCCCCAAGGCGGTCGCCACCAAAGAGGAGCCCGGCGTCGAGTTGATCCATCAGCTCGCTAGAGATGGACTCAAGACACTCGGGCATCATGGTCCCATGGTCGCCATGGGAGTGCCAAGATATCAGCTGCCCAGCTGGGATAAGATTCAGATCATGACGGCCCAGATGGCCAACAAGCCCCTGTTCGAAGAGGAAGTGGTCGACACCGAGCTGATCATAGGCCCGGAGGCAAGAAAGCCGCTGAGGCTGAAGATCCCCCTGCTGGTGTCAGACATGAGCTTCGGCGCCCTGTCGGAAGAGGCCAAGGTCGCCCTGGCCAAGGGGGCCGAACTTGCGGGTACCGGCATCTGCTCCGGCGAGGGCGGTATGTTGCCCGAGGAGCAGGCGGCCAACTCACGTTACTTCTACGAGCTGGCCAGCGCCCAATTTGGCTATCAGGAAGCCTTGATGGCCAAGATACAGGCGTTTCACTTCAAGGGCGGCCAGGGCGCCAAGACAGGCACAGGCGGCCACCTGCCTGGCAGCAAGAACCAGGGGAAGATAGCTGAGATCCGCGGCATTCCGGCGGGCCAAGATGCCATCTCGCCGCCCAGGTTCAAGGATCTCAACTCGGTGGCCGACTTTAAACGCTTCGCCGACAGGGTACGTGAACTCAGCGGCGGCGTGCCTATCGGCTTTAAGCTGAGCGCCAACCATATCGAGCGGGACATTCAGTTTGCCCTGGATGCCAGCGCCGACTACATCATACTCGACGGCCGTGGCGGCGGTACCGGCGCCGCGCCGCAGATCTTTCGCGACCACATCAGCGTGCCCACCATCCCCGCCCTGGCTCGCGCCCGCCGATATCTGGATCAGCAAGGTGCCAGCGGCCGGGTGACGCTCATCATCACAGGCGGCCTGAGGCTCCCCATGGACTTCGTCAAGGCGATGGCACTGGGCGCCGACGGCGTTGCCCTGGCCAACAGTGCCATGCAGGCGATCGGCTGCGTCGCCGCCCGCATCTGCAACACCAACAACTGCCCCGCCGGTATCGCCACTCAGAATGCCGACTTGCGCCAACGCCTCAACATCGACAAGTCGGCGCAGCAACTGGCCAACTTTCTGGGCGCCTCCACCGAGCTGATGCAGGTGATGGCCAGGGCCTGTGGCCATCATCGCCTGCAGGACTTTACCCTGGACGATCTCGCCACCTGGCACAGCGAGATGGCAAGGCTCTCCGGCATCTTCTACGCAGGCGTGACACCGATTTAATGCCATAGGTGATGCCGTTTTAATACCAGAGGTGATGCCGTTTTAATACCAGAGGTGACGCCGCTTTAAGGCCAAAGGTAGCGCCTCTCCTTCCCATCTCCCCTTCCCATATGCCCTGCCGCCTTCCCCAGCCCGTCCCATTCGATCGCGGGCGGGGCGCTCAAATCTATTAAGAGCAAAACAATAAGGCAAAGCTCCCGCCAGTAAAGACTTGTTTAACAAGATAAATAGGTGCACACTTGCCAGCGATTTAGGACAATCCGTCGCCTAAGACCAAAAGCCACCTCTATTCAGCCATAGATAATGTGAAGGATCACAATGCAAGTCGTTATTTTCTCGGTAATCTTAGCCCTACTCTTTATCAGCCTGCTGCTGGTCTACCTAAACTGGCGCAGCAAACAGCCCATCGAAGTCACCGGCGGCCCGGATGAGGTCATTTTTCTCGCCAATCAACTGCTGCACAGCGGTCGGGAAGCCCAGGCCCTCAATTATCTGGAGCGCGCAGCCGCCATGGGGATGGCCCACGCGGCGCATTTCCTGGGTGAACTCTACAGCCTCGAAGATCATCATCTGTATGATTTAGACAAGGCCAATCATTGGTTTCAACAAGCGGGCGAGCTGGATGAGCAATTTGCCCAGATTCAACGCCAGATGCTCAAGTTGAAGCTTCATCCAAGCCAAAAAGGTGGCAGTCACGAACTGGAAGCCATGCTGAAACCTGGCGCCGATCAGGGCAACAGCCAGCATCAAGGCGAACTGGGCAGACTCTATCAGGAGAGCCCACTGCTCGACCCCGACGGCAGCAAGGCGCTGCACTATCTCGAGCTTGCGGCCGAGGCGGGTGATGCTGAAGCGCAATATCATCTGGCCAAGGTGTTGCTGGAACCGCGCCATGGCGAACCGGATCCCATCAGGGCCAGAGCCCTGCTCACGGCCATTGCCGACAGCGATCCTCTGGCCAAGAGCCAACTGGCGCAGATGCTGCTTAGGGGAGAAGGCGGCCCGGCCGAGCCACGTGAGGCCGAGCGCCTGATGCGCGAGGAAGCAGAGGACAACGAGTTTGCCCTCATCGAGCTGGCGCACCTCTATCAGGAAGGTAAACATCTGCCTAAGGATATCGATAAGGCTGAGGAGTGCCTAAGACAGGCGATGGCCATGGAAAACAACAGTGCCACCTACCTGTTGGGGGAGCTACTGCTCAAACATAAACGCGCCAACGACAGTCACCTTGAGGCGATCGCCCTGCTCACGCCATTGGCCCAGCAATGGATGACAGACGCCCTCTTCCTTTTGGGTCATGCCCACGAAGAGGGGCTTGGCACCCGTCGACATCTCCCCACGGCCCTGGCTTACTATCGTTTGGCGGCGATCGATCCCGCGCCCTATCATCTTGAGCGGGTCGAGACATTAAGTGCCAAGATGGGCAGCTATGAGAAGGAGCAGGCCGAGAGCCTGTATCAAGCATTTCTCACCGAGCACCCCATAGAGAAGTCCCAGCAGGCCTGCATAGATCTGACCCACGGCCTGCGTCTGCTCCATGAAGACGATAAAGGTAAACGCCATCCGAGAGAGGCCATTAGCTTTCTGGAGCGCGCCGCACTCGCCGGCGAGAACCTGGCATTTAAGCCGCTGCATAAAGCCTGCGCCGAGCTGAGCCAGAGGGTTGATGCCGCCGTCTGGGCACAGATCGCCCTGGAAGATCAGTTCTATTTTCTGCCCACGGGCGAGATGGAGAGCAGCTTAGCCAGCCTCAAGCAAGGCTTTAGCGAGTCAGAGCAGGCGCTGTTTGAGCAGCGCTTACAAGAAAGGCAAGAGGCACTCACAGGTCACTAGCCTTTCACTAGCACTCGTCGCTAATTGCAAACGCGCTAAGCCCAAAAACGCTAAGCCCCAAAGCGCTAAGCCCAAAAGCGCTAGCCCCAAAACATAAGCCCAAAAAAGGGTGACCAGTAAGCTGGTCACCCTTAGTCTAAAAACGGGGATTAGAAGAGACTAACCCAGGCGGCGTCTCAGCTCCTTGGTCGCCTTCACCATGTTTTGCAGCGCAGGCTCCACCTCATCCCAGGTGCGCGTCTTCAGGCCACAGTCTGGATTCACCCACAGCTGTCCCACAGGGATCTTGGTCGCCGCCTTCTCAATCAATGCCACCATCTGCTCCACAGTCGGAATGTTCGGGCTGTGGATGTCATACACACCCGGGCCTATCTCGTTGGGATACTCGAAGTCCTCGAAGGCATTGAGCAGCTCCATGTGTGAGCGCGAGGTCTCTATGGTGATCACATCCGCATCCATGGCGGCGATGGCATCTATGGTGGCATTGAACTCGCTGTAACACATATGGGTGTGGATCTGGGTCTCGTCCTCGGCGCCCGCCGCGCTCAGTTTAAAGGCAGCCACCGCCCAGTCGAGATAGTGCTGCCAGTCACTGGCCTTCAGTGGCAGGCCTTCACGAAACGCCGGCTCATCTATCTGTATGATGCCGATCCCCGCCGCCTGCAGGTCGGCTACCTCGTCGCGGATCGCCAGGGCAAGCTGATTGGCTATCTGCTCGCGGCCGATATCTTCCCGGGCGAAAGACCAGTGCAGTATGGTCACCGGGCCGGTCA
The DNA here is from genome assembly GCF_019457575.1 of Shewanella alkalitolerans. NCBI lineage: Bacteria > Pseudomonadati > Pseudomonadota > Gammaproteobacteria > Alteromonadales > Shewanellaceae > Shewanella > Shewanella alkalitolerans. Next base: position 3,514,419 of record NZ_CP080422.1, read on the forward strand.
ACATCCCCTTCACCGGCCTGTCGGTCAGGCTCTGGGCGAAGCTTGCCCAGGCGAGCGTCATCGGCTGACGACGTGAGACATCGCCATAGATTAGCGGCGGCTTGACGCAGCGTGAGCCGTAGCTCTGCACCCAGGCAAACTGGGTAAAGCCTACCCCGTCAAGCTGCTCGCCGAAATACTCCACCATGTCGTTGCGCTCGGCCTCGCCATGGACCAGGACATCGATCCCCAACTTAAGCTGACGCGCTATGCTGTCGCGGGTCACCGCCTCGAGCTGCGCCACATAGGCCTGCTCGGTCAGCTCGCCCTTACGCCAGCGACTGCGTAGACCGCGAATGGCCGGCGTCTGCGGGAAGGATCCGATGGTGGTGGTGGGCAGCAGCGGCAGACGAAAACGGGCCTGTTGCTTTAGGCGGCGCTCGCCAAAACCGCTAGGACGATTGAAATCCTCAGGCGTTAACGCCTTGAGCCTCGCCTGCACCTCAGGGTTGGCCGCCTGCTCACGGGCCTGACGCCTCACCTCACAACGCGCCACTATCGCCTGGGCTGCCTCGCTCTGTGGGGTAAGCAGCAAGGTGCGCAGCGCCGCCAGCTCGTCGAGTTTCTGCTTGGCAAAGCTGAGTTGATTGGCTAGCTCTGGCGCCAGCTCGGTTTCGCTCTCCAGATCCACGGGCACGTGTAAGAGCGAACAGGAAGGCGCCAGCCAGATTTGCTCGCCAAGATCCGCCACCACAGCGCGCAGACGCTCGGCCAAGATGTCGAGATCCGCCGCCCACACGTTACGGCCGTTGATCACCCCAAGGCTGAGCACCTGCGTCGGCTTCAAGCTGGCGCCAAACAGGGTGAGCTGCTCGGCATCGCTCACCAGATCCAGATGCAGGCCATCGACTACGAGATCCTTAATCAACTCATGATGATGGGCCACAGAGCCATAGTAACTGGCTAGCAGCAGCTTAACCCCCAGGCCACTGAGTTCTTTGTATGCCGGCTCGAAGGCCGCCAGCCAGTCATCATCTAGCTCCAGCGCTAAGATAGGCTCGTCGAGCTGCACCCAGGTCACGCCTTGATCGGCAAATCGCGCCAGAATTGCTTGGTAGGCCTCGAGCAAGTTGGGCAGCAGGCTCAGCTTGTCGAAGGGCTCGCCCTCGCACTTGGCAAGATAGAGGTAGCTGACCGGGCCAAGCAATACCGGCTTAGGCTGATGCCCCAGGGATTTAGCCTCGGCCACCTCGTCGAACATCTGCTCATAGGCTATCTCGAAGCGCTGACCCGCCGTGAGCTCGGGCACTATGTAGTGATAGTTGGTGTTGAAGTATTTCTTCATCTGGGCGGCACGGCTCGCCTCCCCCGTGGGGGCGCGGCCACGGGCCACTCGAAACAGGGTATCGAGATCCACCTGCTCGCCGCTGCGATGGCGCGCCGGGATGGCATTGATGGTAGCGCTCAGGGTCAGCACCTGATCGTAGAAGGCAAAGTCCCCAACCGGCACTTGCTTCACCCCCGCCACCTGCTGCCACTGCCAATGGGTTCTGCGCAGCTCGCTGGCGAGCGATTGCAGCTGCGATTGGTCTATCTCACCACGCCAATATTTTTCCAGGGCAAATTTGAGTTCCCGTTGACGGCCGATGCGGGGAAAGCCTAATGAAGCGATATCTAGAGTTTGCATATTGTATACCTTTTGCATTAAGATGAGCGAAATTCATGGTTAGCGCCCTTCGCTGTCATCGCAATACAGGTTTGAGAACTGAAATTGCACAACAAACTAAAACAGGCGTCTGGACGTCTAGAAGTTTATTGTGCTAGTCTGTTGTCTCGCAATCGAATTGATTTCACGAGCAACATGAGCCAAATTCATGTGAGGTAAAAATGATAGAGCTTAGGCATTTACGTACATTGGTCGCCCTGAAAGAGAGCGGCAGTCTCGCGGGCGCAGCCAAGAAGCGCTTTGTCACCCAGTCGGCCTTATCCCACCAGATCAAGGAACTGGAGACCCGCATCAACTCGGCGATTTTCGTGCGTAAGAGTAAACCCCTCTCCTTTACTCAGGAGGGCGCGCGGTTGCTCAATCTGGCCGAGGAGATCTTGCCTAAGGTGATAGAAACCGAAATCGATCTCAAGAATGGCCTGGGCAGCGAGGCGAAAGATCTCTTTGTGGGTATCGAATGCCACAGCTGTTTTCGTTGGCTGATGCCGGTGATCGAGCAGTTTAATGCCAGCTTTCCTCACACCAACTTAGAGCTGTCGAGCCGCCACCTGTTCGACTCGCTGACCGCGCTCAAGCAGGGACAGCTGGATGTGGTGCTCACCTCTGACCCTATTCCCGACCATGATATCGCCTATCAGCACCTGTTCGATTTCGAGGTCAAACTCCTGGTCGCCGCGGATCATCCGCTGGCCGAGCTCCCCTATGTCACGGCGGCGCAGCTTAAGGAGCAGACCCTGCTCACCTACCCAGTGCCACTAGACAGGCTGGATATCTATCGCCACTTCATGGAGCCTGCGGGCGTGCCGGTTGCTAAACAGATCCGCTGCGATCTCACCGCCATGTTGCTGCAACGCATCGCCTGCAAAGATGGAGTCTCCGCCCTGCCGAACTGGTCGATCAACGAGGCTCATGGTCTGTCGCTCAAGGCGGTAAAACTGGGATCAGAAGGGCTCAGACGCCCTCTGTTTGGCGCCTATCGCAGCAACGGCAGCAGCGCGCGCCTCGCCCAGCAGTGGCTCAATCTAGTGACCTCTGAGGGGTTGGAGCGTCAGGGGCACTAAAGGCGCAATTTCAGAGCAGCTAAAAGAGGACACAAAAAAACCTGCACTCGGCAGGTTTTCTTTTATCAAGTGACAACGTCTAGAGCGGGTTGAGCAGTTGATTACGCATGGAAAGCACTCTGCGCAGCACCAGACCCGGTGAGTCAGGATTGCGAGTCTGACGCAGGTTATGGGCAATCATAAACTCTTCTCTGAGTTCCTCATCCAGGCCTAATGACTCGAACGCCTCAAGGGTCAGCGTCTGCTTCTGATTATCGATCAGCGACTTGATGATAGAGAGCGGGAACGACTGCTCCGATTCGGCATTCAGGTAGGCGAAGGCGGTCAGGGCGATGATCTCGCCAAACACACTAAACAGCGCCAGGGTCTGCACCTCATCGGGATTGATATTTACCCCTTCCATATGATGCAGGCTATCCACGGCGTCGGTAGCTATGCTCTCGGTGAGCGCCCAGTAGCCGTATACCAGCTTCTTGTAGGGCTGTGGCAGCTCGTCGAGACGCTCCTTGAGGTAGAAGGTGAAGGCATAACGGTAGATATTGACCTGGCCCAGGCGCACCAGCGCATCTTTCAATGAACGGTTCTTCGATGACACGCTGGCATTAGCCGCCGAGTTGCTGCGCCATAGCAGATGCGCCGCCAACGCGGGATCGGAAGAGACTATATCGATTACATTGCGGATATCGCCATCGGCAATAATGGCTTTCTTCAGCGGGATCAGAATACCCCGTCGTCCGATAACCTGTTCTTCATTGGCAATAATTGCGCGTACTTGAGTGAATACCTGATGCTCAAGATCTGTCATGAGAAGTTATTAACCTGATTTATTATTGGCACGGCGCCATTTGTTATCCGAGAATTTACCCATAAAACGACTGTCTGGGTCAAGTCGATTTGGGGTAAAAACGGACATTAACCTAAATAAATTCATCTTGCCACTCACGCCTGAGCTTTCAGCCCGTAATGGACGAAAGATAAACGACAAAATTCCGCCACTTAACCAAGGGGTGACGCCCATTGACTGGCTACTGCCAGGGCCATTTTAGCTATAGGGCACCTGCCTGTTGCAGACGCTGATATAGGTGCTCGGCGAGACGACGATAGCCTTCATCGTTGAGGTGAATCGCATCAGATTTTACCTCTGATAATTTTAGCAGTTCTGTCAGAAAATCCTCAATAAATAGCGGCTGATATTGCGCGGCCAGCTGCCCATACAGGGGCGCGGTTTCTAGCCAGATACTCTTCTGGGGCACGCCAATCAACACCACAGGAATATCGCGCCGGTGGGCCTGTGCCAGCATGGCAGAAAGGTTGGCCTCGACCTGCGCCGCGCTGCCATTACGCAGAAAATCATTGCCCCCCTCGAGCAAGATGATGAGATCCGGCGCCGTCTCATCCAGTACTCGGGCGAAGCGCTCGCGGCCCTGGGATGTGGTCTCCCCCGAGATGCCGGCGTTGATCACCTCGCGTCCGCTTATTGCTTGCAGCTGCGCAGGATAATCCATGCCTAGGCTGGCCCCCACGCCTTGGGTCAGGCTATCGCCAAAAGCGAGGATCCTGGCACTCCCCGACAAGGGAGCAAGTGTGGGCCCGCCACTCGGCCAGAAGATGATGGCCAAGAGTAAAATAACGGGCACAAGTAGCCACTTCAATTTCATCCCACAGACTCCCAAATGATCTATGCCCTATGATGAACAGCAGGCAATAAAAAAGCCAGTCAGATCTGACTGGCTTTTAAGGCTAAAGCCGCGTTAGAAGCGGTAGCTGGCGGTCAGGCGCAGCGCCCGGCCTGTGCCAGGGTAATAACCGCTACCCCAGGTGCTGAAATACCCTGAGCTGACATATTCCTTGTCCAGCAGGTTATCGACCCGCAGGCTGGCCAGCCAGGCATCGCGGGAATAGTTGATGGCGATATTTGCCAGGGTATAGGCATCGAGCTTATCGCCCAGGTTGGCATTATCGCCCTCCATGTAGCGCTCACCGGTGTAGACCGCCTCGGCGAAGAGCTGCAGATGCTCATATACATCGTAGCTGACATAGCCACGACCTGAGTTCTTGGCTACCCAAGAGAGTGCCTTACCTTCGTTTAGTCCTTCGGTAAACTCGGCGTCTATGTAGTTGTACTCAAGTCCAAGCAATAGATCCTGAGTCGCCTGCCAGTCCCAATCAGCGCTCACCCCATAACGACGTGAGGCATCGGCGTTAACGTTGGCGCCGGGGAAGTCACCACCGGCAGGAGTCTCGGCGCTTGGATCGAAGACGATCTCATCTTCGAGCTCCAGTCGATAGGCGCTCAGGCGCAGGGTATTGCGCTCGAGCAGCAGATCCCAGCCCGCCTCGTAGGAGCGACCTGTCTGCGGCTTGAGTCCCTGAATGCTCTCTGGGGTATAAGCCTGCTCATCCACCTTGGCGAAACGGAAGTTATCGTCGGCCCGCAGGTAGAATCTATGCTGCTGGCTCGGGCGATAGTTGATGCCAAGCTCGAATGCATGGGCATCCTGATCCAGATCTATCCCATTAGGATAGGCTTTACCGTCCACCAGCTCATCTGTCACCTCGGCGTAACGACCGCCCACCACATAGCTAAAACTCTCGGTGAGGGGCACGGTCGCCTGCAGATAGGCGCTGGCCAGCTTCTGCACATTGCTGCGATTGCTAAATGTCGCCTCGCCGCGGCTAAGATCCAGACCGGTCACCAGCTTAAGCTCGCCGTTATCCGTCTTGATGTTAGCCACAGCCTTAGGCTTAAACTCGAGCAGGGAGCGGGTATCGCGGCGGCTTGTGTTCCAGGTGCTTAACCCGGTTGTCAGGGTGTCGCTGTAGTTAAGGTCGGCGCCCAGCGACCAGGCTTCATTCAGCTGGCGCTGATAGCCGGTGCGGGCCGCCGTGGTCATCTCATGCAGGTAGGCATCGATAAAGAGATCGCCCTGCTTCAGATCACCCATTTGTCTTGGGTTTTGCTTGAGCTGATCATCATTCAGCGCAGCAGCGAGTTCGCGGTGGTTGTCATAATGACTAGCCTCGGCGAAGAACTGCTGCACCTCATCGTCATACTGCAGTCGCCCCAGCACAGAGCTGGTCTTGCTGGCGTTGTGATCGCGATAGTTATCGCTCTTGAGGTGGTTGGCCGCGCCATAGAGGCGCCAGTTGTCGTTGATGGCGACCGAGCCCTCGGCCTTGGCCTCAAAGGTGTCGAAGCTGCCGCCGGAGAGCTGCAGGCTGCCGCCGTTGTCTTTCGGCGCCTTGGTAATAATGTTGATCACCCCGCCAACCGCCTGGTCACCATAGAGCACACCGGCGCTGCCTGAGAGGATCTCGACTCGCTCCACCTGATTGAGCCCGATGGCGCCGATGCTCGGCGCGGCGATATCGATATTGTTGAGGCGACGACCATCGATCAGGATCAGGGTGTTGTTGACCGCCTGACTGGCGCTGAAACCGCGCATGGCAAACACGGCACCCGAGTTTGAATCTGACACCTGAATGCCGCTCTGTCCGCGCAGCAGCTCGGTGAGGTTGGTGGCACCGCTAAGTTCGATGGCGGCGGCATCGATCACATTGACGTTAGCCGCGATATTGATAGGGGTGTTTTCGGTGCGGCCGATAACCGTGATGGTTTCGTCCACAGGCCCAGGGGTGCCCGAACTTTCCGCTAAGGCAGGAAAGCTCCCGGCCAGACAGGCGCCAAGCAGTAGCGCAATTTTACTAGGTTGTGTACCCATTTTCCTTTAACTCCTAAAAGGGAAACAGGGCAAGGCGTCACGACTGGGCGCAGTCCATCAAACCGCCAGGGTCGCATTTCGAGATCTGCCCGCCGAAATCTCAAAATCACCTTAAGGGCCGGTCTCCGGACTGAGGCTAAGTCTAAACAAAGGGTTTAAACAACGAGCGTAGATTTTTTTAACGCCATGATGTTAAAGGCATGGCGCACCCAGCTCTCACCTATCACCGTTGCGGGGGCAGTGCCAGATTCTCACTGGCTTCCCGATTATCCCGTGTCGTCTCGCGCCACAGGCACCACATAAGGTTGACTAATACCAATCGTAGTAAATAGTCGATCATCCTAGCTTGTTAAAACGTTCGATAACTGCGTTAGATTTTTCGATTGTAGAATAACTACTTATCTAAAAATTCTAACTTGTTCTAAAACGTTTTTCCGACGCTATTTCTGATCGCTTACTTACTGTGATTGGTATGAATTTGGTCATGCTCTGTCTCATGGCAAGCCGCGACTTATGTGCGGCGTTGAGGAGAGGCTCTCTCCCGGCTACTGTGACAGAACGCGGGCATTATAGACGTCTACACGTATAAATGTCTAATACTCCCATGATGGCCCGAGTCGGCATCTTCACCCAAGGGCTGCATTACTCCCTAAAAACAACAAAGGAGGCCTAAGCCTCCTTCATCGCAGATAGGGGAAAATTACGCCTCGGCCAAAGCCTTAGGGTTTTCACCATATTCGTTGCCTTCAACGCTGTCTTGTACATAGAAGACGATCAGCACGATAGCGCCGATAAGCGGGATTAAACCTATCAGCTGCCACCAGCCCGAACGGCCGGTGTCGTGTAGGCGTCTGGCCGAGATAGCGAGAGTTGGGATAAGCAGTGCCAGCGAAAAGATACCGCTCAGCATATACAGACCTGTCACCACATCTATAGTTGCCGCCACGGCATAGAAGATGATGTAGAACAGGGTAAACATCCAAAACTCTTTGCGACGTGCACGACCGGTGAAATCAGCAAACTTCTTCAACGCACCAATAAAATATTCCATATAGTTCCCTTTGTTTACGTAAATTGACTGAAAAACTCCAATAAAAGAGGGGGCCATTCCTGAGCCCCCTATTGGATAAGTGTCATAATATATCAATAGTTTAAAAAATATAAATTGAATTTTAATGACAATCTTTTTTCACTCACAGGCGCGACTTCACCACCTTGCCGCCTTTCATCACGAAGCCCACATCCAGCAGGGCCGAGATATCCTCCAGCGGGTTGCCCTGGGTGGCGATAATATCGGCCTGCTTGCCGACACTCAGGGTGCCCAGGCTATCTGACATATCCACTAGCTCTGCGCCGTTGATGGTGGCCGAGATCAGCACATCTTTATTGCTCATGCCCGCCTGATTCATCAACACCGCCTCTCGCGCATTGGTGCCGTGGGCCGAGACGCCGCTGTCGGTACCATAGGCAATCTTGACCCCGGCCTTATAGGCGCGGGTAAAGTTAGCCGTCATATCGGCGCCCACTCGCACCGCCTTCTGCTTGATGGCCGGTGACATGAAGTCTGACTCCTTGGCCATATGCACCACGGTATCGCCCGCCAACAGGGTGGGCACCAGGAAGGCGCCATTCTTCTTGAGTAGCTTGATGCTCTCCTTATCGGCGTAGCTGCCGTGCTCTATGCTATCGACCCCGGCGCGCAGGGCGGCGTTGATCCCCTCTGTCGCATGGGCATGGCTGGCCACCTTACGCCCAAGGGCATGGGCCGTCGCCACAATTTCTTTGATCTCATCGTCATTCATCTGCTGGCCCGTGCCTGTGTCGGTATCCGACAAGACGCCACCGGTGGAGGTGATCTTGATGACATCGGCACCAAACTTGATGGCGCGGCGGGTGGCGCGGCGACAATCATAGGGGCCGTCGCAGATGGTCTTAGTGGTGAACTTATCCAGCAGATCTGGGCTCATACCATCCACATCGCCATGGCCGCCGGTCACCGACACCCCGCCAGAGGCGATGATCCGCGGCCCGTCTATCCACCCCTTAGCAATGGCATCGCGCAGGGCATACATCTGCTCCGGCTTGGCGCCGAGATCCCTAACCGTGGTGAAGCCCGCCATCAGGGTCTTGTTGGCGAAATAGGCGCTCTGCATCGCCACATCGGCGTCTGACATCCTAAGGCGCTGGCTATCATTCTTGGGCCCTAGCTCACCTTGTAGATGCACATGCATATCCATCAGACCCGGCATCACAAAGCCCTGCTTGAGATCCACATACTTGGCGCCGGGCGCGACGGTCTCGACGCTCAGATAACCGGGGGCAACCTGGCTAATCTTACCGTCGGTGATCACTAGGGTCTGTTCGCTGAGCGGCTTGGCGGCCGGGTCGGCCAGCAGGGTGCCGGCATGGATCACTGTCACATCATTGGCAAACAGGGATGGCGACAAGAGAGCAGCCGTCAGTGCGGCGAGGGGGAGCAGAGTATTATTTTTCATTATGGCCCGTTAATCATGTCTGAAGGAGTGAGAACTCACCGCGCCTTGCCGAGAAAGCTCCCGGTAAGGACAAGGGCGAGCGCCTAAAACTTCACTAACATGACAACAAATTGGCCTAAAAACAACCACAAAAGCGGCCATTGTTAGCCCTGGCTAAAGCAGCGTCGCAAGCAAGGGCCAAGCAGGCGTTATCGCAGGCCCGACATATCGGCGATGCGCTCGACGGGCGGTGCTATCTTAAGGGAAGTGAGAGATAACAAGGCCTCGCCCCGCGCCGATTGATGCAGCAGAAACAGATCTTCCTTGCCGGCAATAACCGTATAGTGACCTATCTCGCCGACCGGCTTATCTATGCCCTGCTCGCCTCTGTGGGTCTGCGGCATCTTATCGCAGGTCAACATGGCGCTATAGCTCGCCTTACCGCCAAGCTCGCTGGCGCCCAGTTTCTGGTATTGCATCTCACCTTCGCAGGTGTGGCGATACTGCTCGGCAAAGCCGTCGAGAAAGGCCTCGGGGTCGATACGCTGCGCCATCCCCTTAAACCCTTGCACGCAGTAGAGCGACGACCAATGGGCCAGCAGCTGCTGGGCGGGCACAAACTCGGCCGAAAACATATCGCCACGCTGCTCGCTGTAGGCCAGGCGCCAGTTGGCGGGGAAATGCAGGCCAAGATTCTGCTTGAAAATAGTCAATTGACTGGGCTGAACATGGGCCTGTGATGACATCTGTGCCAGCTCGGTGGCGGTCGCGTCCAAGGGCTGTGCTAACAGGGGCAGTGCGAACACCAGCCTTTTGGCCAGCGTCTGAGTGAATACCTGTGGTGAAAAATCCATTTTATCTACCTCATCCTCAATGCTGCGACACCCAGATAGCCGACAAAGATAGCCGACAAACCGATAACAATCTGCAGCCAATTGCAGTGTGAATCACTAAACACCAGTGATTTCCAGCAGATATTACTACAAAGTTACCCAGAGGGAGCGGATGATTTACAAAAATTAAGACTGAAAAATTCCTTGACGCTTTAGATTACAGATGTAATCTTAATTGAAAATTACAAACGTAATCGTAAAAGACGGTCCTATCATGAAAGAGATTAGCAACGCCGAGCTGTCGGTACTCAACATCCTATGGCAAGACTCCCCCCTAGGCGCCAGCGAGGTGGTAGAGGCGCTGGCCAGCAGCCAGGGCATGCACGAAAAAACCGTGAAGACACTGCTCAACCGCCTGGTGAAGAAACAGGCCCTGGGCTTTGAGAAGCAAGGTAGAGCCTATCGCTACTTCCCGCTGATCGATCAGAGCGAGTATCAACTCAAGGAGAGCCAGTCTTTCGTGGAGCGGGTGTTCGCCGGTAAGGTCGCCCCCCTGGTGGCAGGCTTTGCCAAGCAGAAACAGCTGAGCCCAGAGGATATCGCCGAACTTAAGGCACTCATCGATAACTGGGAAGAGGAGCAGTCCTGATGATCTCGCTAATTATTAATCTGATGCTGCCGCTAACCCTGCTGTGCGCGGCTATCCTGTTGCTGCACAGGCCGCTGCTGGCGCATCTGGGTGCCCACAACACCTACATGCTCTGGGCCTCGGTGCCCTTGTTGTTGGCGGGCACACTACTGGGTCAGCTGGTTCCCGCCAGACTTGCCAGCCCCTCGCTTGAGCAGCTACAGCACTATCGCGTGCTGGCCGGTGAGCTGTTATCCCAGGGCGAGAACCCGACACTAAACCTGATATTGGCCAGCATCTGGCTGCTGGGCAGCCTGACACTGCTCGGCGCTCTGCTCTATCAGGCGACTCAGCTTAAACGCCTGAGCAATCGAGCCGAAGTGATCGAGCTGCCGCAAGCGACTAGCGAGCGCCCACTTTCTCTGACAGGGCGCGAGACCTCTCTGGTGATCAAGTGCCACCCAGAGATAGATTCGCCCATGCTGGCGGGACTGTTTAAGCCAGTGATCTTGGTGCCGACAGGTTTTACACAGCTCGCCCCGTCACAGCAGGCGGCGGTACTCAGCCATGAGCTTAAGCATCTAACCCGCCACGATATAGCAGCCAACCTCTTTGGCTACCTGCTGGCAACGCTCTTCTGGTTCAACCCTGTGTGCTGGCGGGCCTATCGTCGTTTTCGTAACGATCAGGAGCTAGCCTGCGATGCCGAAGTCACCACCCACATGGATAAACAACAAAGAATTGCCTATAGCCAAACGCTATTGGCCTACTCCCAGCAGGCCCACCTGGGCATGCTACACACTCACTATGGAAACAAGACCATCCTCAAGGAGCGGATCATGCAAATGAAGAAAACACACACCAAGCGGCCCCTCGCCATTTTAGGTCTGGCACTCACACTGGGCCTGTCAGGCGCCTTAATCAACCAGAGCGCCATCGCGGGCGACAAGCATAATGACAAACACTACGACAAGGCCAAGGCCCCAAGCCCTGTGATGCGCATCGAGCCAGCCTATCCGGCCGAGGCGGCTAAGCAAAGTGTCGAGGGTTATGTGCAGCTAGCCTTTGATATCGACAAGCAGGGCAAAGTCAGTAATGTGTCTGTTATCGAGTCATCCCCTGCCGGTGTGTTTGACGTCGAAGCCGTTAAGGCGCTGAGTCAGTGGCGCTATGAAGCCTCGCCCGAGGGCGTTAGCCAGGCTAAGGTACAGCTGGATTTTATGATGTCGGCGCCTAAGGCTGAGATCGAAAGAGTTCGGGTCACCGCCGGCTAAAGCCAGGTGCACAATCCGAAAAGTGAAAAGGGGCCGCGTTGCTCTTTTTCTGTTACCAAAACTGCTCAGGCCATCTCCCGACTAACGACACGCTTCCTAAACTTGTCAATCAGCAAGGCTCCCGCAAACAGGCTCATCCGGATCTCTTGGTTTCTTCCAGACCAGCAACTGGCCGTCTTCCTTAAATTGACCCTCTTGATTGGATAGGGTAAAACAATCACTTATATAACAATTATATGAATTCCCTTAGCCCCAAAGGTCATCGATGAGTTCAACCACCAATGCCCGCACCCTCAAAGTCCCTCTCGTCAATGTGTATGCCAAAGGTGGCTACAGTGCCCAGTTAAGAATTGGCGCCGAGAAGCACCCGCTGAACCTGATCTTAGATACCGGCAGCAGCACGCTGGTCGTGTCCGGCAGCGACTATGTCGAGGAGCGCGACACTGCCCTCACCCCCACCAGCTTCGCCCAGGAGGTGCTTTACGGTATAGGCGGCTGGGACGGCCCAGTGGTCTACACCCGGGTGGGGATTCGTGAGGATGCGATAGATTTCGATCTCCATGACGACCATGTTCCCCATGCCCATCATCCGATTGTGCTTGAGCAGTGTCCTGTGGCCGTGGTGTCATCTCTTGCCCAGGAGACCAGCTTTGCCGATGCCGACGGCATCTTAGGTCTGGCCTACGACGCCCTTAACAAGGTCTATGATCTCAAGAACTATTTTCATCACTATGGCATAGCCCCAGCGCTTACCTTCCCCTGGCCCTTCGATGAGGAGATCCACCTGTGCAGCCAGCACTATCGCCCCATACTCACTGACGCGAATCATGACTTCTCCATGGGTCAGGGCGCGCTCGCCGCGCAAGACTCCCAGTGGCATCAGGCGACCGAGACGAGCTTCAACAGCGAAGATCTGCGCCAATTTAAGCGCTTTCTTCGCACCCAGCCGACAGATGATCTGCCGCCCTATTTCAGCAATTTAACCAGCCACGGCCTGACCCCTAACAAGTTTGCCTTCTTCGCCCGCCGCTCCAGCATACATGTGGCAAACCAAGAGGTGCTCGCACCCAACAGCGCCAACGAGTTCGCCTTCCTCGGCCAGGATCCCCTCAACCAGGGCTGGTTGATCTTAGGTGGCGGCGAGGAGCATACCGAGCTGTACCAGGGCGAATTTAAGACCATAGCGGTGATCGAAAACCGGTATTACAACGTCAACCTAGTGGGACTAAAAATAGGCGATGGCGAGATGATCCCCAGCCTGCTGACGCAATCTGTAGAGGATTCGGAGCAGCAAGCATTAGCGGAACACGAGTCAGCAGGGCAAGCGCCAGAAACAGGCGAAGCCCTGCCAGATAACGTACCATCAGACACTAGTGCGCTCTGCCCAGACGGCCAGCACCTGCACACCCATGGGGTGCATATCTGCGACACTCTGAGAGGGCAGAGCAATGCCATCATAGACACGGGCGCCTCTGCAATCGTACTCACCCGACATCTGTTTGGCGCGCTGACTCAGGCCCTGGAATCGATAGATCCCAAGTTCACCGAGCAGATAGCCCCCTTTAGTAATATCGCCTTTCAGCAGATAGGTATCGACATGGCAGAGCTACAGCTAGAGCGCTGGCCGGATCTCACCTTCTATTTTGTCGGCCCGCGAAACGAGCATAACGCGGCGCCGAGCTGCGACGATCCCGACTGTCCACCGGGATGCGAGCCTATCGCCATCCGCGTCACGCCCCAGCACTACTGGCAGATCAACACGCCGACTCAGGGCAAGGCCTGCTTCAAGCTGTTGTCGCAGCTGCCCAACTGGCCGAATCAATCCATATTGGGTCTGCCGCTGATGAGCGCCTACTATGTGGTGTTCGACCGCTCGGTGGACGACAAGGGGGTGATCCGCTTCGCCGAGCAGAGGCCACAGCAGACGCCCGAGGCTCAGCATGCCAGATAATGACCCCTTCTCATCAAAGCAACTCCCCTCAAGGGAGCAGCCTTCCTCCGCGCTCCCCTCGCGGCTAACCCACTACCTGGCAGACCATGGTTTTGCCAGCGAGCGTCTGACCATGCGCCCGATAAATGAGACAGACAAGGCGCTGTATCGCCGCCTCTATTGCGACGAGAGGGTGATGCGCCATATCGGCGCGCCGCTCACCCAGGCCCAGGCCGACAGGGCGTTTCAAACAGCCTTGAGCCAGATGAACCGGGCACTCTCTGGCGCTGCATCTAGTTGCCAATATATGAACTGGGCGATAGTGGAGCAACGAAGCCAGCACGCTATCGGCATACAAGGTCTCACCTGGCAGGGCGAGGATCGCACCCTGGCCGAGATAGGCATAATGCTGACACCCGAAGCCAACGGTAAACTCTATCCGGAGGAAGCCATGGGGTCGCTAATGGAGTATGCCTATCTTAAGCTAGGCGTGACGCGTATCCTGGCAAACTTTGCCGCCAAGAACCTCGCCACCGAACGCTTCGTCAAGAAGCTGGGATTTGTGTTCGACGCAGATGCTTTGCCCCTGGCATCCACAGAGGCAAAAGAGGCTCACCAGATGAAATCCTGCTTCGCCGATTCACACCACTATAAAAGGTCGAAATAAGTATTCAATTCAAGGCAATTAGCGGTTTTAAAACAGAGAAATTGCTGTTAGCTTTAACCCTTAATTAACATGCATAACATCAGGACCCAAATTCATGGCGGGAAGCCTGGCTTGTGTCGGCATAGGGATGACCTTAGGCGCCCATATCTGCCCGCTGGCACGCAGCTATATTGAACAAGCCGACGTCGTTTTCTCGGGCGTTTCAAACGGCATAGTAGAACTCTGGCTACAGGAGATGCACCCAGACGTACGCTCGCTACAGGTCTACTACGGCGAGGGTAAGTCACGCCATATCACTTACCGTGAGATGGTCGACGCCATACTGGCAGAGGTCAGACAAGGCAAGAAAGTTGTCGGCGCCTTCTACGGTCACCCCGGCGTATTCGCCCAGGCGCCCCATAGATCCATAGCGGCGGCGCGCGCCGAAGGGTTCGAGGCCGTCATGGTGCCCGGCATCTCCGCCGAAGATTGCCTCATCGCCGACCTTGGCATAGATCCCGGCCAATTTGGCTGCCAGCAGTTTGAAGCCAGCCAGTTTATGTTTTACCAGCGGCGCTTCGACCCCTCTTGTTACCTGATCCTCTGGCAGATAGGCCTGGCAGGCGACAAGAGCATGGCCAGATTCACCACCGGCAAGGCCCATCGTCAGGTGCTGATAGAATTGCTGGCAGAGACTTACCCCTTAGATCATCAGGTGATCCTCTACGAAGCCGCCGTGCTCCCCATAGATAAGGTGCGCAAACACACTCTGCCGCTACGGGACCTGGCCGATGCCGAGATCTTCATGCATACCACCCTGGTGATCCCGCCCAGCGAAAAGATGCGGCCAAACCCTACAATCTTGGAGAAGCTGGCTAAACTTGAAACGGCATACCAAGTCGATGACACCCTAATACCCGAAAACTAACCACCAACAACAATAAGGACGAACAATGTCGAACATTATTCAATTACTGGAACGCATGGGTCAGGATGCGGCGCTACAAAGCGATGAGTGTAAACTTCAAACCATCGACGAATCACAGATTAGTGCTGAACAAAAAGAACTTCTGAAAAGCCGTAAAGGTGATGAGCTAGCTGAGTCACTAAAGACGAGCAAAGATATCATATGCTTCCTTATCCCAGCGAAAGATGAGGAAGAAGAAAAAGACAGTGAAAACAATGAGGAATCTGACAACAAGTCAGCGGTAAACCAATAATATGAAATTTTGCTACCTAATATTTAGTGTATTCGTATTATCGCTTTCTCTGCCAATTTGTGCAGAGGAAGCCTCTGATTTAGGTAGCAAACTTCAATATGCCAATGAGATTAGAAGCAGTAAGCCGGATGAGTTCTCTCAAATACTTACTGAGCTTAGAAAGAACAAAAACAGATTAAATAGAGAACAAATTTCTCTTCTCACATACTTGGAAGCATATGAAGTCACTTACAAAGGTAAGTTAGACGAAGGCGCTACGCTATTAAGAGACCTAGTTAGAAATAATGATACACCCATTGAAATTGTATTCCGTTCCGAAATATCACTCATAAATATTTTTTCAATTACAAATCAATGGACTGATGGCCTCTCCTATTTAAAACACCTATTAAATTTAATAGATAAAATTAACGATACAGAACTTAAACATAATGGCTATGCTGTTGCCGCTATGTTTTTTAACCAGCTTGGACAATACAGCTCTGCAATTCATTACGCTGAGATCTTAAAAAATAGCAAGCCATCTAAAAGAAACACCTGCCTAGCCAATGGCTTAGCCATAGAGGCGCAGCTTGGCCTCAATCAACTCGAGGTCGACTCCCCCACCCTGCAGGCCGCGGTCGCCAGCTGTGACGAAGAGGTGATAATGGAGAGCTTTATCCACTCCTTTATCGCCACTAAATACCTGCGAGACGGGAATACGGCAGAAGTCTATGACCAACTCAAGCCATCGCTGGAAACCATAGAGAAAACCCGTTACCCAAGGCTTATCGCCGAGGTCTACGCCACCCTGGCCAGCGCCTATCTGCAGGATCACAAGATAGGTGAGGCTCGCTTGCTGGCAGAGAAAATTGTCAATTTGGCAAAAGGCTTAGGCAATACTCAGGCGGTCGTTACCGCCTACAAGGTGCTCTATCAGATCGCCGAGCTCAGCGGCAATTACAAGGCGGCGCTGGACTATCACGTCAAGTACGCCCAGGCCGACAAGGCATATCTGGATGATATCAAGACCAAGCATCTGGCCTTCCAGCTCGCCGAGCATCAGGCGGCGGAGCAGAAGAGTCGTATCACACTGCTGGACAGACAGAACAATCTGCTGCTGACCGAGCAGCAACTGGCGAAGACACAGGCGGAAAACAACCGGCTGTTTATCTCGCTGCTGATCGCCATCATCACCCTGCTGGGCTTCTGGGCCTATAAGTCATGGACGATTCAGAAGCGCCTCAAGCAGCTGGCGGAATACGATGCCCTGACCCATGTATTTAACCGCGGTCACTTCACCCAGGTAGCCCAGAGCGCGCTCACCTACTGCGAGAGCAGCGAGGTAGACCTCAGCTATATCCTGTTCGATCTGGACAACTTCAAACAGATTAACGACAAGTATGGTCACGCCTGCGGCGACTGGGTACTGAAGAAAGTCGCCAAGGCCTGTCAGGCTCAGGGACGCAAGAACGATATCTTCGCCCGCATCGGCGGCGAGGAGTTCTGTATCGCCCTGCCCGGCTGCGACCTACAGACAGCGGTTAAGCTGGCCGAGGCCTGCCGTAAGGCAATTTCCGGAATTGATTGTAGCGCCACCGGCCATGAGTTTGAGGTTACCGCCAGCTTTGGGATCACTGATACTCAGATGTCGGGCTATAAGCTGGAGCGGCTGATCAACGACGCCGACAGCGCCATGTATCAGTCAAAGGAAACCGGGCGGGATCGCATCTGTATCTTCGACCCCGAGGCCAAGCGCACTATCCCTCAGGCGTCCCATACTCTGCTCTCCCTCTAACGAGGGAGGCTAGCATCAAGCGTTCGGGCCAGCCTTGGCATTAGGCTGGCCACGACTATCTGCCCAAATATTAATTGTGCTGCTGCGCAACAGATTGAGATGAAAGCCTTTTGCCAAGCCGCAGCCCCTTTTATAATCAGGCAGTCGGAAACTCAAGCTTACGTGAAAAGGGAATGACTCTCGTGCTAAAAAAACTGCTCGCCATGACCAGCTCGACCCAGATGCTCGTCGCCATGTTTATCGGTTTTGCCGTGGGGCTCTTTTTCGGTGAATCCGTCGGCTGGATGAGCAGCATAGGCACCAGCGTGATCCTCTTGATGCAGATGACGGTACTGCCCTATATTCTGGTCTCCTTGGTGGGGGGCATAGGTAAACTCAAGCGCGCCACCGCCAGCCTGATCTTCAGCCGCGCCGGCGTCATCATGCTGCTGCTCTGGGCTGTCGGCCTGCTACTGGTCGCCTTGATGCCACTCTCCTTCCCCTTTGTCGAGACCGCTTCCTTCTTCAGCACCAGCTCCATCGAGCCCGCCGCGGCTATCGACTATTTCAAGCTCTATATTCCCTCCAACCCCTTCCAGTCGATGGCCGAGGGTTATGTACCGGCCATGGTGATCTTCGCCATCGCCATGGGGCTAGCACTGATTGGCATGGAGGGCGATAACAAGCAGCTGATCATCAACTTCATGCACACCTGCAGCGAGATCTTCTCCAAGATCACCCAGGCACTGGTGAAAGTACTGCCCATAGGGATCTTCGCCATGTCGGCCTCGGCCGCAGGCACCATGGGGGTGGATGAGTTTGCCAGCATGCAGGTCTATCTCATCAGCTACTTCGTCCTCTGCCTGCTGCTCACCTTCTGGGTACTGCCCTGGATAGTCGCGTCGCTGACGCCGGTCACCTTCGCCCAGGCGCTAAGGATCAGCAAGTCCAGCCTGGTTACCGCCTTTGCCACCGGCAACATCTTCATCGTGATCCCGGTGATCGTCGAGGAGTGTAAGCAGATCATGCGTGAGCATCAGAGCCTGAGCGACGATGCCGAAACCTTGGTGGAGATCTTGGTGCCCATCGCCTTCACCTTCCCCAACATAGGCAAGCTGACGGTGATCCTCTTCGTGCTCTTCGCCGGTTGGTTTAACGGCACGCCGATAGAGCTCGGCGCCCTGCCGTCGCTCTCCATCAGCGGCGTGCTGTCGCTATTTGGCAGCGTCTATGTGGCGATCCCCTTCATGCTGGACCTAGTGCATCTGCCACAGGATCTGTTCCAGCTGTTTGTGATGTCTGGCTTCATCACAGGCAAGTTTAACTCCATCACCGCCGTGATGAACCTGTTTGCCCTGACGCTGCTGACGGTGGCGCTATTTGAGAAGCGTCTAAGACTCAGGCCACCGCAACTGCTCAAGATGGCCATAGGCGTGGGGGCCAGCGTGGTGCTCACCCTCATCGTCTGCCGGGTGGGCATGGGGCTGTTTATTCATAGCCCAGAGGTGACCAGCGGCGTTATCGCCAACATGCAGGTGGCCGACAAGGTGCCGACCAAGGTAAGCAAGCAATATCCGGTATTGGGCCAGAGCGCCAGTCGCCCTATCGCCGATGTCAACGCCATCCGCGCCCGCGGCCTGCTGAGGGTCGGTTATATCCCCAGCAATGTGCCCTTTAGCTATTACAACAACGCCGGGCAACTGGTGGGCTTCGACAGCGCCATGGCCAATCGTCTGGCGGACGATTTGGGGGTAAAAGTCGAGTTCATCCCCTTCGAGAAGGATAAGCTGGCTGCCTCCCTCGACGCGGGCTTCTTCGATATCGCCATGTCGGGTCTGGCGATGGATATCGAGCAGATGGACAAACTGAGCTATGTGGAGCCAGTGCTGCTACTCAACCTTGCCATCGCTACCAAAGACCACAAGGTCAACAGCTTCAAGCGCAACCAGTCGATCAAGGCGATGCAAGATACCACCATCGCCTACGTGGAGCACAGCGACATCATAGAAGATGCCAAGGCCTTCTATCCCAACCTCAAGTTCGTCAAGATTGAGGGCTACAAGGACTTCTTCCGTCAGAAGGGCGACAAGTATGATGCCGTGGTGATCAGCGCCGAAGCGGGCTCAGCCTGGACCCTCTTCTTCCCCGGCTATGGCATAGCGCCGCTGGAGTACAAGGCCAAATACCCTATCGCCTATGCGGTCGCCCAGGACAACCAGTCGCTGCTCAACTATGTCAACAACTGGCAAAAGCTGCGCAAGGTGGATGGCCACCAAGAGCGGCTCTACAACTACTGGATGCTAGGCCAAGGCGCCAGCGAGCCTAAACCCAGGTGGTCCATCATACGGGACGTGCTGCACTGGGTGGATTGAGGCTATCCCTCGCGCCCCAGGGCATCACCCAGGGGGCCGAAATAGGCCAGTAGCTGGCGATAGATGCTCTCTCTGTGGTCTAGGCTAGGATATCCGCCCGCCTTAGCCAGCGGCGAGTCCAGGGTCTCGTTGACCAAGTAGGGATTGCGGATCTCGGGATGGGACTCGATACAGGCCTCGAAGGCCCTGGCCATCATCTCTGTGGGTTTGGAAAAGTATTGCCTCCCCTGCTGCCTGTCGAGCGCCACGGCGCGGCGCACATACTCGTGGCTGTCCTGACCATCGCCGCTCAGCAAGACGCAGGCAAACAGCTGCATCAGGCGATCGTTAAGGGGATGAACAACTGGCGTGTGTTCGGCCAGCCAGCAGTGACTGGCAAAGGCGATGCCCGTCGATGGGATCTCGAAGGCCTTGGTGGCTATGTAGTGGTCGAAGGCATGCCAGAACTCGTGTGCCAGGGCGCCGGCACCGGCATTTTTTGCCAGGGCTAATTCCCTCTGAGCTGGCATATAGTGGGCCTGCACGCCCATCTGCCCACCTGTCCCAAAGGCCAGGTTCAGCGTCTGTCTCAGCCCCATGGCCTTGGGCGGCAACTGCAACATGAAGGCGAGATCGGCAAAGGCGTCGAAGATAAGGTTGGCCGCCTTATGCTTCTCTTCCTCCTCAACCCAGCTGCCCAGGCGAATATGATTGAGGCCGAACACCTCCTTGATGTCGTGAAAGCTCACCTGCTCGCCGCAGCGATAGTCTGGTCCCTCACGTCGATACTGGTTTCGTTTTAGCACAGACTGCCCGCCGATTTGCTGATGCGCCGATTTGTTGACCTCACTATGATACCCAATATTGCCCATCATCTCATGGCTTATCACCACCAGCCCCCACGTTCAATCTTGGTTCAGCTAGCCACAGGTATAGTGTCGCTAAATCAATTTACCAGCACACGAAAGGGGAAACGATGAGACTATTGATCCTATGGAGCGTCATTATCATGATGAGCACTGTGGTCGTGGCACTGTCAGGCACTATTCATTGGCCTATGTTAGCCACCATTTTTATCGCCATGAGTATCGCCCTGCTGGTCATGGTAAAGATTGGCAAGGTGGCCGATAAACACTTCGTTAACTTCTGCTCCCCCCACTAAACCTGAGTCTCCAAAGACAAAAGCCGCCCCAAGGGGCGGCTTTTAACGGATAAACGCTTACTCTAAGCTATTTTTAACGCAGCCTTGTCGCTTATAAGCTGCATGTCGAAGTCGAACTCATCGACACGAATGGCGCGCTCACGCTTGAGGTTATAGTCCAGCAGTTGCTTGTGCTCGCCCTCTGTGATGATCTTGGCTTCGCGGGCGCGATCCAGCGTCTGCGCGAATCTCACCCCAGACTTGAAGTAACCCTGCTTCAGTCCCTTCTTCACCTTGGCCAGCAGCGGCAGACAGGCGATCTTCGCCAGATAAGCCTGCTGGTTGATGTCGTTGCCATCCCCCGGTACCGGCTTCACCAGATGAGTCAACTGACGCTTGATCTGGGTGTTGAGCTGCGCCTCGTGGGCCAGTTCACGGATCAGATCGTCGTTGATCTTCTTCATCTTAGGCGAGTAGGTCACAGTGATCAGCTTCATCAGCTGACGGGTCGCAGCAGATGGGAAGTTATCCAGGAAGCTCAGCAAGGCATTTTCGGCGTTCACCAGCGCCCAGCGGGTCGCGTACTCGAAGTAAGGCTTGGCCTGGGCACGATGCTCGCTGCTCACCTTCTGCTCGTAGTAGCGAATCGACGCCATGGCCGCGTACAGGTAGCTCATCACATCCCCCAGACGCGCCGACAGCATCTCGGCCTGCTTGAGCTTGCCGCCAAGCACCAGCAGTGAGAAGTCGGCATATACAGCCAGTTTCGACGCCAGCTTGTGCACCGCCTTCTCATATTCCACCACCTCGCTCAGCTCAGACTTGGCATCGGCGGTAAAAGGCAGCAGACCCAGGCGGAAGGCGCGCAGGCTGTTGCCCACACTGTAGCCAACAGTCTGCTTAAAGATACGGTTAAAGGTCTTGTCGGCATCTTTGTCGTCGCTATGAATCGCCTCAACCATGCTCTGCAGATGAGGGTGACAGCGCATCACGCCCTGACCAAAGATCATCAGGTTTCGGGTCAGAATGTTCGCCCCTTCCACCGTGATGGCGATAGGCTGAGCCACATAGCCAGAGGCCAGGGTATTCTGCGGACCACGCTGAATCGCCTTACCGGCCTGAATATCCATGGCCGAGTTCAGCACGTCGCGGCCAATCTCCGTCATATGGTACTTGGCCATCGCCGTTACGACTGAGGGCTTGAGCCCCAGGCCCAGGCCTTCTGTGGTCAGTACGCGCATCGCCTCTTGCAGATAGGTCTTACCTGCGATATCCGCCAGCTTCTCCTGAATCCCCTCGAACTTACCAATCGCTAAACCAAACTGCTCACGCACCGCGGCGTATTCCGCCGACGACTTGAAAGACGCCTGGCTTACCGAGACCCCAAGAGCCGGCAGCGAGATGCCACGACCGGCGCCGAGACAGGCCACCAGCATCTGCCAACCACGGCCGATATTTTGCTGACCGCCGATGATGAAATCCATCGGGATAAATACATTCTCACCGCGGGTGGTGCCGTTATAGAAGCGACAACCCATAGGATCGTGACGATTGCCCAGCTCGACACCCGGATGCGACTTAGGGATCAGCGCACAGGTGATCCCCAGCTGCTCCTTGCCGCCCAGCAGGCCTTGTGGATCTTCCACCTTAAAGGCCAGACCCAGCACAGTAGCGATAGGCGCTAACGTGATGTAACGCTTGTCCCAGGTCACCGATAGACCGAGCACCTGCTCGCCCTGATATTCGCCCATGGTGACTGTGCCGATATCGGGAATACCACCGGCGTCCGAGCCCGCCTCAGGGCTGGTCAATGCGAAACAGGGGATCTCCTGGCCATTGGCCAGACGCGGCAGCCAGAAATCTTGCTGGGCCTGAGTACCGTAATGCATCAGCAGCTCACCCGGGCCTAACGAGTTAGGCACCATGACGGTCACCGCCACCGCCGAACTCTTGGCGGCAATGGTGGCCACAATTGTCGAGTTGGCATAAGGGCTGAATTCCAGGCCGCCGAAGGCCTTAGGAATGATCAGCGAGAAGAACTTATGCTCTTTTAGGAAATTCAGTATGTTGTCTGGCAGATGCAGGCTGTTTTGAATGGCAAAATCATCCACCATCTCGATAAGTGTCTGCACTGGGCCGTCGAGGAAGGCCTGCTCCTCATCGGACAGGGTCGCCCCCGGTACCTGACGCAGGGCATCGAAGTCTGGGATCCCCTGATAGATAGATCCCTCTAGCCATACATCACCGGCGTCGAGCGCCTCTTGTTCAGTGGTAGAAATACTCGGCAGTACTTTTTTAAATTTTGTTCTAATACTCATCTTTCAGACTCATCCGACCAGAAAACCTAGTGTGCATTACGTCACAAAAAATGGATTAGATCAAATATTCTAACCTCAAAAAAATGCTTTATTTTACAGTTACAAACGCAACCAAAAATTAAGCTCATTCTTTTCAAAAGGTTACAAGTGTACGCTCAAATAAAAAATTTAAACACTTGTTTCATATAATTGTTTGAATCAGGCCTTTTTTGACCTAGATCAGAGACATTTTTCATTAATGAGTGAGCGAAATCACCCTGTTTCAAAAATGGAAAAATAAGCATATATATTTACTAAATTAGCACTACTTATTATGTGGATATAAGCTTAAATTATCATCACAAATAACCCTGCGATATGGGCCAAATACCCAGCTTATGCCACCTGTAGCGGCACGATAAGCCAGCGCATTCGCCCACATGCAGCCATCAAAATAAGAGAGTGCTTCATGAAGATAGCCCTATTTATTCCCTGTCTGGTGAACCAGATGATGCCCCATGTCGGCATCGCCACCGTCGAACTCCTCGAAAAACTCGGCCATCAGGTCATACTGCCCAAGGGCCAGACCTGCTGTGGCCAGCCCATGACTAACTCGGGCTGTTTTGATGAAGCCAAGAAAACCACCCTTAAGCTGCTAAACGCCTTCAAGGGCGTCGAGTGTGACGCCATCGTCTGCCCGGCCGCCTCTTGCCTGGTTGCCGCCAAGGAGAACTTCCATGAGTTCGACGACAGCCCAGAAGCCCAGGCGGTGATCGACAAGCTCTATGAGC
This sequence comes from Shewanella alkalitolerans, assembly GCF_019457575.1. NCBI lineage: Bacteria > Pseudomonadati > Pseudomonadota > Gammaproteobacteria > Alteromonadales > Shewanellaceae > Shewanella > Shewanella alkalitolerans. The sequence goes on from NZ_CP080422.1 coordinate 3,538,248, forward strand.
TGACCGAGTTCCTCCACGATGTGGCGCCGATCCCCGCCTTCAACAAGGCGTTTAACTTCAAGATCAGCCTGCAGCTGAGCTGTCACGGCATTCGCATGTTGGACCTGGCGACGCCGAGCGAGCAGATGGGCCCACGCACCAATAAGGTCGAGGCCGTGCTGAGCCGTATCCCAGGTATCGAAATCGTCTACCCAGATCGTCGCGACGAATGCTGCGGCTTCGGTGGCACCTTCGCCGTCGACGAGGGCGCCGTTTCGGCCAAGATGGGTAAAGACAAGGCCCAGGCCCACGCCGCCACGGGCGCCACCTATGCGGTAGGTTTCGATCCCTCATGCCTGCTGCACCTGGATGGCATGATCCGCCGTCAGCTATTGCCGATCTCGACCCGTCACATTGCCGAAGTCATCAACGCAGCCCTGTAAGGAGTAGCTCATGTCTAGTCAAACCACCGCACTCAACTCAGGCGTGCATGCGAAGAAGGCCGACATCTTCTGTCAAGATGAGGCTCGCGTCGATTGGCACTCTAAGGCCCTATGGGTGCTGCGTGAGAAGCGCGATCGCGCCGCCGCCAGCCTGCCGGAATGGGAGCAGCTGCGTCAGCTCGGCTCCGAAATGAAGCTCCACACCCTGACCCATCTGGGCGAATACCTGGAAACCTTCGAAAAGAACTGCCTGGCCAATGGTATCGTCGTGCACTGGGCCAAAGATGGCGCCGAGCACAACCAGATAGTCCATAACATTCTGGCCATGCATCAGGTGAAAAAGCTGGTTAAATCCAAGTCTATGCTCACCGAAGAGTGTCACCTCAACCCTTACCTCGAGAGCAAGGGCATAGAGGTGATCGACACCGACCTGGGTGAGCGCATCATTCAGCTGGCCAAGCAGCCGCCATCACACATCGTGGTACCGGCGATCCACCTAAAGAAAGAGGAAGTGGGCGACCTCTTCCACGACAAGTTAGGCACAGAGGCGGGCGCCTCGGATCCTCTCTATCTCACCCGAGCCGCCCGCGCTCACCTGCGTGAACAGTTCCTGTCTGCCGATGCGGCCATGACAGGGGTTAACATGGCCATCGCCGACAAGGGCGCCGTAGTGGTCTGCACCAACGAAGGTAACGCCGACATGGGCGCCAACCTGCCTAAGCTGCAGCTGCACTCCATGGGCATAGACAAGATAGTGCCGGATCTCGACAGCGCCGCCATCTTGCTGCGTACTCTGGCTCGCAACGCCACCGGTCAGCCGATCACCACCTACTCCAGCTTCTATCGTGGCCCACAGGATGGCGGCGAGATGCACGTGATCATCGTCGACAACGGCCGCACCGACATGCTGCAAGACAAGATCCTGGCAGAATCGCTCAAGTGTATCCGCTGTGGTGGCTGTCTGAACACTTGTCCTGTGTATCGTCGCTCAGGCGGTTACAGCTACAACTACACCATCCCAGGCCCTATCGGCATCGCCGTGGGTGCTCAGGCCGATGATACCCACTCAATTCCTTGGGCCTGTACCCTGTGTGGCAGCTGTAGCTATGTCTGCCCGACCAAGGTGCCGCTGGATAAGATCATCCACCATCACCGTCGCCTCAAGGCCAAGGCGGGCAAACTGCCTTACGGTAAGCGCAACTATATGCCGTTGGTCGGTAACTTCATGGCCAGCGAAACCATGCTCAACTGCTCCATGAGTGTCGCCCGCACCGCGCTGCGTATCCTGCCGGGCTCGCTGCTCAAGCCATTCTCTGGCGCCTGGGGCAAATACAGAGAACTGCCGGTCGCACCTAAGTCCAGCTTCGAAGCTTGGTTTAACAAAAACAGAGGTCAATAAAAATGTCGAGCAAGCAATCTATTCTCAATGCATTAAAAAGCGTCGCGGTTGCACCTCAGGCCATGCCGCCAATCAATGTCAGCCCACGTCTAGACGATGTGATTGGCCAGTTTGAAACCAACCTGGGCACGGTTGCCGGTACCCTGCATCGCGAGGGTGGCCTGGCCGCCCTGCAAACCAAGGTCGACGAGCTGATCAAAGAAGGTAAGCAGGTCATCTCTCAGGTCGAAGGTGTCACGGGCAACCGTAACGCCCCCGACACAGCCCATGAGCTAAGAGACATCGACTTTGCGGTGATCCCCGGCGATGTCGCCGTGGCTGAAAATGGCGCCATCTGGGTCAACAACCAGCATCTGGGCCACAGGGTGACTCCCTTCATCTGCGAAAACCTGTTCCTGGTAGTGAGCGCCGACAAGGTGGTTGCCAACATGCATCAGGCGATTAAACAGATTGGTTTAGACAGCGGCGAGTTCGGCGTCTTTATCGCTGGCCCATCCAAGACGGCGGACATCGAGCAGGCCTTGGTCGTGGGTGCCCACGGCGCCTGCAGCCTGAATGTCTACCTGGTTTAAGCGCCTAACTTAAAACATTGGTTTAGGTCCTAAGCTTCAACCCTATTTAGCAGCCTCAAACTGCCTGGCCACCACGATCACTGTGGTGGCTTTTTTTGCCTGAATTTCTTGAGTGAAATAATTTCTTGAATGAAATAGTTGTCTTAATTTGTCGCCAAACGTCAGAGAAGATGTAGACGAAATCTTGCTAGGCGGCTAGCAGTGAGTTTGCTTGGACAGGCGTCAGCGCCAACGACAAGGGCTGCGAAACTGCCGCTGAGTAAAGGTGTTAGCAGCGCGGCGTTAATGGAACAAACAGCTGGCTCTGTCCTGCATAAATTCGATAAACAGCTTCACCTTGAGGGGTTGATGGGTGCGCTGATGGTACAGCAGGGAGATGCGTCGCTGCTCGCCGTGCCAATCGGGCAGCACCCGGCGAAGCTCACCCGAGGCAAGCTCCCCCTTCACGAACAGCTCTGGGCCGTAGAGAATGCCGCCATCGTCTACCGCGGCCCGCACCGCACCGTTGAGATCCCCAAGGGTCAACTTGGCGGGGCCTTCGTAATAGAAATCTTCGCCGCTGACATGCTTCATCGACCAGTTAAACAAAGGCCAAACCTTGATCAAGGAGTGCTCCACCAGCTGATCCGGATGTTGCGGCGTGCCGGCGCAGGCAAGGTAGCCCGGCGAGGCAAACAGGCCATAATCCAAGACCCCCAGCGACTTAGAGACCCAAGAGGAGTCGGGCTGGGCGCCGCCGACGATGGCCACGTCCACCCCTTCGTCGATCAGATCGATACTGGAGTTATTCTGGGTGATATGCAGCTGAATATCCGGATAGGCCTTGGAGAAGTCGTTTAGCACCCCGATGAAGATCATCGAGATGATAGACACGGGCGCCGCGATGCGCAGTGTACCTTCGGCCTTCTCGACTCTGGGCTCGCTGCAGCGGTCAAACTGGGCCACCACATTCTGATAGCGGCCAAAGAGCTCGCTGCCCTCCTCGGTTAACCTCAGCTTACGGGTGCTGCGCATGATCAGCTGAGTATCCAGCAGGCTTTCCAGCTTAGTCACCTTGCGGCTGACGGTCGCCACGGGCATACCCAGCTCTTTGGCCACCTGGGAAAAACCGCCGGTATTCACCAGATGCACAAACAGATGGATAAGCTCAAGTTCTGTGCCTACGCTGCGCGCCATCAAAAACCTCGAAAAAACCGATTAGAAATGGATAGGAATTATAACAAAACCACGCACATAGCGCAGTAGAAAAGCCTTAGGCAACACTGAGCCGTATCAAGAAAAATGCAAGTAATTATCCTCTTTTACGGTAAGCGCCCCGTGAATCTCGCCCGCAAGCTGAGTTATAATCACCGGCAATGATTAATTCCCGCCAATCGAGAGAGCATTAAGATGGCTAGAACCGCCGCCGCATTACACATTTTGGTCAAACATAAAGAACTCGCCGAAGAGATCATCGAAAAGCTTAACAAGGGCGCTAAGTTCGACCAGCTCGCCAAGAAACACTCCACCTGCCCATCGGGTAAGAAAGGCGGCAGCCTGGGGGAATTTAAGAAAGGTCAGATGGTGCCCGCCTTCGACAAAGTCTGCTTCAGCGGTGAGTTGATCACGCCGCACCTGGTCAAGACCAAGTTCGGCTGGCACGTGGTGAAGGTGTTGTATCGGACCTGATACTAAGGTTTAGCCTAGGTGTTCAAAGGGGGTGATTGTTAACCCTCTCCGCTAACCGGTTTAAACCTTGCTTCTTCGGTGTAAAACAAGCGTCCTACTGGACTTATATACCTATTTGAAATTCTTACTTTCTCTGTAACCTATCGCCTGCCCGGCGGGGAATGTGCAGATACGCCTGCGAGACGCCATGAATATATCCCTATAGGCTCTACCGAAACATCCCTGTTTCGGAAGCTCACCGGCGTATCTACACACTGTATTAATCTCTCTTCGATTTAACTTCATTTATTACGATAGATGAGAAATACCCCTGTCCACCACAGAGCCGGTTTATGCCTAGGCAGAGAACGTCAATCTTATGAAATGTAAGCTAAAAAACGTATCCTCATCTTACTTTAGGCTCTGACGCGTGTACCGCTCCAACTAACCAGTGAAACTGATAACCACTCTTGTCGCTCGCATCAAATACATCCTCGTAGCCTTCAAGGTTACGTGTAGAGAGTTCATGATTAGCGCAATTTGGCATGCACACCCACGCATTCCCACCATTGGTCAGTAAATTGATACTCGATAGATTTACATCCATCTCCTTCAGATAGGCGCCCATATTTTTTGAGTTGGGATCCCAACTATTGCCATGCTTAACCTTGTTATGCCGATTTCCAGTCAAGGCGATAACTAGTGAATCACCCGAAAGATGCTCTTTTAGCGTCATCGCCATCGACAAGTCTCTTGCTTCATCATCTTTATCAAAAAAGATCACCTTCAACTTGCCATCCTTCACCAATAAGTTGAACCGCTCCAACAGCTCAAACATTGCTTCGCTTGTTTTGCCATCGTGATTTTTCCGCCAAACTTCGGAACGGTTCACAGCCCTAGCGAGATGTTTATTGTCGCCATCGAGGGTGACGTCACCTTCAAACAGTTCAATGGCTGCTACGACCTGCTTTCTAGATAAGCTTATTGCATTACACACTATTTCATAAAAATAGTGAGGAGACTCCAGGGTTCCATGCATCTCGCCGACTAAGATCAGCTCATTATTTTGCTTTATGATGGTTGATATTTTTTCGGGCACAGGTTCACACGCCCAAGCGCTGCCTACACAAAACACACTAAACAAAAAACATAAAATACTACTTCTCATAAGCCTAACGTCCCTGAATCTAAACCCATAATAATAGACAACAAATCAGCTAGATATCGCAAGTATTGATTCCCCCATTTCTCGCTATCATTGATCTACATCGAGTTAAAATCCCATAATACAGTTTGGCTTGCGACGTTAAGGCCCTTTTACCTAGTAAGGAACAAAATTGAGTATCGTAAAATCTATATCGCTTGCTGTGGCGGGTGTGGTCTTGATGGCTTCGTCAGCCTTTGCTGAGGTTGGTGTGCGTCTTGAGTATGGCAATCCTGGCAACGCGGCAGAGCAGGCGGTGAGAGAGGAGCTTATCGCATCGGGAGTCATGAACACGGGCGTTAGCTTTATCAATAACCACTTCAAACTCGCAGAGCCCCTTGTGGTTGCCTTCGGCGGCGATGATGGCCCGCTGTTTGATGGCGAGAGCGGCAGCATAATGATCCCCTATGCTTTCGTTGACGAGGTCAGGCACAGATTCAAGCAGGCTAACTATGATAAGACTGGCGTGCCCCCCAAACAGGCGACAGATGATGCCTTGCTACATACCCTATTTCACGAGTTTGCCCACGCCCTCATCGACATGTATCAGCTACCTGTTCTCGGAAAAGAGGAAGATGCCGCCGATGCCCTCGCCACGACGCTTCTCGTCGAGTTTTTCGATGATGGTCAGGAGATTGCGTTGAGCGCCGCCGATCTGTTTGATATCGAGAGTGACGACAGAGACGTACTCGAAGATGAAGACTTTTGGGACGAGCACAGCCTAGACGATCAACGCTACTTTACGACCCTATGTCACGTCTACGGCAGCGCTCCCGACAAGTATGCAACCATAGTTAAAGCGGGGCTGCTAGGGGAAGAGAGGGCCGAGCTGTGCATCGAAGAATACCCCGCCATCTCACGCAGCTGGCTCATGTTATTAGAGCCTTACATCAAGGCCAACGAAACGGAAAAGCTCAGCCAGTAAAGGTGGTGAGCGCCCCTGAACATCACCTAGGCAAAACGCGCCTGGTTGGGTGAGCTGCCGGCGCTTTAAGGGATGGATTAGATAAATCATCCAACTTGCCAGCTCCCCTATCTTACGCCATCGGCTAAGCACTTTAGCTAACAGCTTAAGAAGCAAAGCTATCACTAAGACTCTAAATTCGTTAGCGTATACTAAGCTTGGCTTATTCCTTCCGTCACTTGAAAGATAAGAGTCCAGCCCACAACGGACAGGCCGAGTCGTGCAACCCAGGCAGTAAAGGATATCGAATGACCGACAAATTTCAGCAGCTTGCAGACAAGATAGATGCCGCCTTACTCACAGGCGATAACACCGCCATTGCGACCATCTTAGCCGAGATAGCCAGCGCCGAAATCGCCAGGCTGCTGGAGTCCCTACCGCCAAAGGAGAGGCTAAGCGTCTGGGCCCAGGTTGCCCCCAAGCGCTGCGCCAAGGTGCTCCTGGCCCTACCCCAGCCCCAGCGCCGGGCGCTCATTCAACATACGGATGAAGCCAAGCTGATCGCCGGTCTTAGCCAGATGCAGATGGATGAGCTGGCGGATATCGACGCCGACCTGCCCATGCCAGTGGTCTCGGCCATGGTGCAGGCGATGGACTCCCAGCGCAGGCAGAGATACGAGCTGGTCAGAGAATACCCCGATCAGAGCGCCGGCGGCCTGATGGATGTGGATATCAGCGCCCTGCGCGCCGATGTCTCGATAAAAGCCGCGCTGCGCTATCTGCGCCGATTGCGTCAGCGCGAAGGCCAGCTGCCGGAACATCTGGACAGCCTGATGGTGGTCGATAGAAACAACACCCTGGTCGGCATCATCCCCCTGAGTCTGCTGGTTTCCAGCGAGATGGACACCAGCATAAGCGAGCTGATGTCCACAGAGATCACCAGCTTTACCCCAGAGATGTCCGCCAGCAAGGTAGCGCAAGTCTTTAAAGACAAGGATCTGCTGTCGGCCCCCGTGGTGGACGGTGAGCATAAGCTGATTGGTCGCATCACTGTGGATGATGTGATCGATGTGATCCAGGATGAAGCCGACAAGGCCCTCTATTCCCAGGCGGGTCTGAACAATCACCCAGACCTGTTTGCCCCCATAGTACGCAGCGCCAGCCGCCGGGCACTCTGGCTCGGCATCAACCTACTCACCGCCTTTCTGGCGGCCTGGGTGATCGGCCTGTTCGAGGCGGCTATCGAGAAGGTGGTTGCCCTCGCCGTGCTCATGCCCGTGGTGGCCAGCATGGGCGGCGTCGCCGGCAGCCAGACCCTCACCATGGTGACCCGAGGCCTGGCACTGGATCAGATCAATCGTAATAACATCATCAAGTTGATTGGCCATGAGTTTGGTATCGGCGCGCTCAATGCCCTGCTGTGGGCATCATTAGTCGCCTTCATCGCCCTCAGGTGGTTTGGCGACTGGCAGCTGGGGCTGGTGTTTGGTCTCGCCATGGTGATAGTGCTGATCACCGGCGTGTTGGCCGGCGCCAGCATCCCTGTGCTGCTGAAGAAGATAGGCATAGATCCGGCGCTGGCGGGCGGCGTGGTGCTGACCACAGTCACAGATGTGGTGGGCTTCTTCGCCTTCTTAGGATTGGCAACCCTGTTCATTCTTTAAAGCTGATTATTCAGCGGCTTTATCCTCAGAGTTGCCTCGCGGCGCCTTGACTATCTTAAGCTCGCCATCCAGATGTAGATCCCGCTGAGGAAAGGCGATCACTATGTCGGCCTGGGTAAACAGCTTGTAGATGCGAAAACGGATATCGCTACGGATCCGACGAATGTCCGCCTCTGTGTTGGCGCACACCCAGAAGATGCCATCGAAGATGAGCGCGTTATCGCCAAAGTCTTCGAAGATGGCTACCGGGGACGGCGTAGTCAAGATCTCCTCATGCTCATCCAGGGTCTGCTTGATGATATCCGCCACCCGCTCCACATCCGACCCATAGGCAACACCCACCCTCACGGTCGAGCGGGCGATGTTGTCTATCAGTGTCCAGTTGGTGACGGTATTTTCCAGCAGCTGGCTATTGGGCACCAGCATATGCACACCGTCGTTGCGGCGGATCAGGGTCGAACGGGTATTGATGCTCTCCACCACCCCCTTGGTCTCGCCTATCTCCAGAAAATCGCCGATGCGGATCGGCCGCTCCCACATCAAGATCCAACCGCTAATGAAGTTGTTGATGATGTTCTGCGCGCCGAAACCGACACCGATTGCCACGGCGCCCGAGACGAAGGCGAAGGCCTTAATGGGAATATTGAGGATCTCCAGGCCGGTCACCAGGATGATGGCGATCGCCAGGATGAGATAGATGCGGGAGAAAAGATGCACCGCATCCGGGGCGACCTTACGGGCCAACAGGGCGCGGCGGATCAGCTTGCCGATGCGAGTCACGATAAACCAGGCCAGCAGCAAAAGCAGCGGCACCTGTAACACCTGGGAGACGGTGATCGCCGAGTCTCCGTAGGTGAAGAGAACGAATGATAAGATCTCTTTAATATCCTGCCAGCTCATGCCCCGCCCCTCGCTTTGCGCCGTTCATTGAGTATAACAGCCAAGGCGAAAAGCGTGATTTAGCCATCGGGGTCAATCACTTGGGCATTAGATCCCATTATGCCTCCACCGTTAGCCGCTACAACTCCAAGCTCATAGCTGCCAGGAGGCCAGCATTCATCTTTACCTCAGAGGTCTTTAGGCTTGGCACGCCCTTCAAAGCGCAAACCAAATAGTTACAGATATAATAAATACTGAATTTAACCAAATCTCTTGCATAGCTAGCCTAGGCACTGATATCACTCACACCCTGTCGCTATTGCAGCGGTAGCTAGCAAGCTCATCCGCGTTTACGGCAGCAATCACACAATGCAAATCCGTCTATAGGCCCTAATAAAATTAGGCTTATTATCTTTTTATGTTTTTATTTTCCGTTATGACGCATCCACAGCAATCCCTTTGCCAACAAGGGATACAGGCTGATTTCAACCAGATACCTTTAAGGCCTCATCCAAAACCGGGGTGGAAAAATAGATCGACCGAATGTTAATATAGTTCGAGCACTAACTATTAGTTGTGTAATTAATTTTTATAAGGAAAACTCACTTCGCTCGGGAGGGCACTATGTCGTCAGACAATGCAACGGAAGAAAATCTCATCTCACAGGTGTGGCACACCGCCCGCCGCAAGGCCACTTACGCCATGCAACTCACCTGTCTTTTCGCCATCTTAAGTACCTATCTTTTTGTCATGTTGAAACCCGGTGGGATTCAAAATAACAAAGCGTTAGGAGGCCACTAACTCAATGCATTATTTAACCTACATCTCCCTCGCTATCTATTTTCTTGCCATGTTGGCCATAGGCCTGTTTGCCTACCGCCGCTCGACCGATGATGTGTCGGGCTACATCCTGGGCGGCAGACAGGTGAGCCCTCAGGTCACCGCCCTCTCAGCCGGTGCGTCCGACATGAGTGGCTGGATGCTGATGGGTCTGCCCGGTGCCATGTTCCTGGTGGGCTTCGAGACCATCTATATCGCACTAGGCCTGTTACTTGGCGCCTTGGTGAACTATCTGATCGTCGCGCCTAAGCTCAGGGTCTATACCGAGGTGGCCAACAACGCGCTGACGATTCCGGAATTTTTCGCCAAGCGCTTTCATGACCCCAGCTGCAATGTACGCATCATCTCTGCGGCCATCATAGTGATCTTCTTTACCCTCTACACCTCGGCAGGCCTGGTGGCGGGCGGTAAGCTGTTCGAGTCGGCCTTCGAGGTCAACTACGAGCTGGGACTGGTGATCACCCTAGGGGTCGTCGTCTCCTACACCCTGCTGGGCGGCTTCCTGGCCGTCAGCCTGACCGACTTCGTCCAGGGCTGTATCATGTTTGTCGCGCTGATCTTGGTGCCCGTGGTGGCCTATCAGGAGTTCAGCAACGCCGACAAGATGATGAACTTCGCCTACGAGTCTATCCCTCATTTCGGCGAGGCGATGCAAAACGTCACCCTGCTTGGACTCATCTCTGCGCTCTCCTGGGGCCTGGGTTACTTTGGTCAGCCCCATATCATAGTGCGCTTCATGGCGATCCGTAGCGTGTCTGACATCAAGACGGCCAAGAACATCGGCATGAGCTGGATGACGGTCACCATCATAGGCGCCCTGGCCACCGGCCTGGTGGGTATCGCCTATGCAAACAAGTTCGACATGAAACTGAGCGACCCTGAGACCATCTTTATCGTCTTCTCTGAGCTCTTGTTCCACCCCTTGATCAGCGGCTTCCTGCTGGCGGCGATCTTAGCGGCCATCATGAGCACCATCTCGTCTCAGCTACTGGTGTCATCCAGCTCGCTGACCGAAGATATCTACCGCGTGGTGTCGAAGAAGGAGGCCAGCGAAGAGGAGATGGTGAAATTGGGACGCTTCGGCGTAGCCGGGGTGGCCATAGTCGCCAGCCTACTGGCACTGGATCGCTCCAACAGCATCTTATCTTTGGTGAGTAATGCCTGGGCCGGCTTCGGCGCCGCCTTCGGTCCGCTGGTGCTGTTTAGCCTGTACAAGAAGAACCTGACCCATAAGGCTGCCGTAGCCGGTATCGTCGCCGGTGCCGCCACCGTACTCTTCTGGATCTACGCACCCGTGCTGCCCGAGGGTAAGGCTCTGAGCTCCATGCTCTATGAGATGATCCCTGGCTTTATGGCCAGCAGCCTGGTGATCTGGGGCGTGAGCGCCTTAGATGGCGATCCATGTGAAAACACCATAGAGACCTTCGATGAGGCCGGGCGTCAACTAGCCGAGCAGAGATAAGGCGGGGGAAACATGGCAAACATACACTGGAAACGCATCGTCGTTAAGGTGGGTAGTGCCCTGATCGCGCCCCATAAGCAAGGATGCAGCAGCCACTATCTGCTGGGTATCGCCCAATTTATCGCGAACTGCCGCGCCCAAGGCGTCCAGGTCGTCCTGGTCTCCTCGGGTTCTGTGGCCGCCGGCTGGCACCGACTGGGTGACGTCAAACAGCCAAGCGTATCGCAGAAGAAGGCGATGGCCGCCGCGGGCCAGGCCGATATGATGGCCACCTGGGATAAGTTATTCGACTTTCCCTCGGCCCAGCTACTGGTTACCCATGGGGATCTCAGGGATCGCGAGCGTTACATCAGCATCAAGAACACCCTGTTTAGCCTGCTGGACCACGGCCTGCTGCCCATAGTCAACGAGAACGATGCGGTCACCACAGACACACTGCGTGTCGGTGACAACGACAACCTGTCGGCCATGGTCGCGGCGGCGGCCGATGCCGACGCCCTGATCATCTGCTCCGACGTTAACGGGCTCTACACCAAGAATCCCCAGCTGCACGATGATGCCAAGCTGATCAAACAGGTGAACGAGATCAATGAAGCCATCTACGCCATGGCTGGCGGAGCCACCAGCGAGGTCGGCACCGGCGGCATGCGCACCAAGATAGAGGCGGCCGAGAAGGCGATCGCCCACGGCATAGAGACGGTGATCATCAATGGCTTCGACCCCGATGCCTTCAACCGTCTGCTCAAGGGGCAGAACCCGGGCACCCTGTTTACCCCATTCGACCAGCCCATGCAGGAGCATGTGCACTGGATGACCCATACCTCACAGGCCCAGGGCGAAGTGATTGTCGAAGATAACTTCGACGCCCCCCTGGACGACCAGGAGACGCAACTGACCAGCGACGATGTGGTGGCCGTAAAAGGCAACTTTTCCGTCGGTGACACCATCTTAGTGCGCAAAGGCGATGGCACTAAGCTGGCGAAGGCCCAGGCCAATTACAGCAGTTGCTTACTGAGTTTTATCGCCAAGCAACCGGACCGAGCCTTTGCCCACGATGTCGAGCAGCAAACCGGTCCCATCTTAAGCGATGAGAACATCGCCATATTGGAGTAAATATGAGCATAATTGAACCCCTATCTAGGGATGCCGCCCAGGCCGCCAAGACGCTGGCCCAGGTCGACACCCAAACCAAGAACACCATCTTACTGGACATGGCACGCAGCCTGCGTGACAACAGCTTCGAGATCCGCAGCGCTAACCTAATCGACCTGGCCTCCGCCGAGCAGGCGGGGCTGAGTCACGCCATGATAGACAGACTCACCCTGGACGGTGATCGCATCGAGGCGATGGCCCATGGAATAGAGAACATCGCCACCCTGCCCGACCCTATCGGTGTCCAGCGCGACCTGAGTACCCGTCCTAACGGCCTCGCCATCAGCAAGATGCGGGTGCCGCTCGGTGTGGTGTGCATGATCTACGAGGCGCGCCCCAACGTTACCGCCGACGCCGGCGCCCTCTGCTTCAAGTCGGGCAATGCGGTGATCTTAAGAGGCGGCAAGGAGGCGCTGCACACCAGCAAGGTGATCGCCTCTGTGCTGCAGAAAGTCCTCAAACAGTATGGCCTGCCGGCCTCGCTAATCGCCGTGGTGCCAGACCCAGACCGCGCCCTGCTGATGGAGCTGATGCAGCAACGTGAGACCATAGACGTCATCATCCCCCGCGGCGGCGAAGGCCTGATCAACTTCGTCACCGAACACAGCAAGGTGCCCGTTATTCAGCACTTTAAGGGTGTCTGCCACCTGTATGTGGATAAGGATGCGGACCTGGACAAGGCACTGGTCCTGCTGCTAAACGGCAAGACCCAACGTACCGGCGTGTGTAACGCCCTCGAGGGCCTGCTGGTACACAGCGAGATAGCCCCCAAGTTTCTCGCCATGGCGGCCACCGCGCTGGCCAAGCACCAGGTAAAGATCAACTGCTGCGCCAATACCCAGCAATACTTCAATGGAGCCCAGGTGATCAGCGATGAGGCGTTTGGCCAGGAGTATCTTACTCTCGAACTCGCCGTGCGTCAGGTGAAGGATTTTGACCAAGCCGTCGCCCATATTCATCGCTTCGGCAGCCGCCATACCGAGGTGATCTGCACCGAAAATGAGCTGACCGCCAAACGCTTTCAGCGCACGGTCGACGCCTCTGTGGTCATGGTCAACGCCTCGTCGCGCTTCTCCGACGGCGGCGAGCTGGGCCTGGGCGCCGAGATCGGCATAGCCACCACTAAGCTGCATGCTTACGGCCCCATGGGGCTGGAGTCCCTCACCACGGAGAAATACCTGGTCAATGGCGACGGTCAGATCCGCGCCTAAAAAACATTCATAGGAGGCCCAACATCTCTTATCAAGACCCGGGGTTAAATCCCCAGTTACGCATCGCCTTCATCGGCGGCGGCAACATGGCCAGCGCCATCATTCGCGGCCTGATCAAGCACGGCCACAGGAGCGCACATATCCTGGTCTGTGCCCCCAGCCAACGCACACGCAGCCGCCTGGTGCAGGATTTTAATGTCAGGGTGCACTCGGACAACAGCGCCGCAGTGGCCTTTGCCGACATCATCATACTGGCGGTGAAACCCTTCATCGTCCCCTTGGTGTGTAACGAGTTACGCCCCCTGCTTGAGCAAGTTAACAATCGGCTAACTAAACAGCGTAGCGACCAAGAGGGCGAGCAAAAATTGCTGATCTCCATAGCGGCAGGACTAACCCATGCCAGCATCTCAGACAAGCTGCCCCAAAATGTTCAGCTGGTCTGCGCCATGCCCAACCTGCCAACGGCCATCGGCAAGGGACTCACCGGCCTCTATGTGCCGGGCCACCTGGACAGCCAGGCCGTCGATGATGCCGAGCAGTTGATGCGCGCCGTCGGCGATACCGTCTGGCTCGAAGATGAGCAGCAGATGGCCAGCATAGTGGCTACCGCCGGCAGTTCTCCCGCCTATTTCTTCCTGTTTTTAGAGGCGATGGAGAAAGCCGCCATCGCCCAGGGGCTGCCAGCCAAGACCGCTAGCAAGGCGGTGCTGCAGAGCGCCATGGGCGCCGTCTCTATGGCGATGGCCAGCAAGGAGGGACTCGCTAATCTACGCCATCAGGTCACCTCCCCTAAGGGCACCACAGAGCAGGCGGTGCTGGCCTTTCAGCATGGGGATCTCGATGCCTTAGTCGCCAGGGCGATGGACAGCGCCGCCCGCCGGGCCAAGGAGCTGGCGCTCGGCTAAGCCGCGCCTTTTGCTGAACCGCTAAATCAAAGAGGCGCGCTCATTTGAGCGCGCCTCTTGTTTAATCGCCTTGAAGCGTCTATTTCGCCATGCAGTTGGCGTAGTAGGTCACGGTCGCCGGCCAGTCGCTAAACACGCCGATCACCCCAACATCCTTCGCCAGTACATCCAGCAACTCGAAGGCCTTACCTTCATCCTTGATCGCCTCGGTGATGCTCTGATAGTACCAGCCGCCGCCCTGGGTCAGCAGGCCCGAACGCTCCAGGGTCCAGGTGATGATCTTAAGGCCCGCCGCATTAGCCGCCTTGGCATATTCCGATGGCACTATCTTGCCCTCATCGTCCAGCGTAACCAATACCCAGAGCGGCGGCGCGATGATCTGCACGCCATCGGTTGCCAGGCTATCCATGCCGGGTGACCAGGTGCTGCTGTCCTGGGGGTCGAAGTCGCTCAGATCGTATCTGTCATCCAGGTAGACCGCCTGCTGACCAAACTCGGGCGTATTGGCAATCCAATATTTCACGTCATCGAGGTTGAACGACTGAGGATAGACGCTAGATGGCGAGACACCGGCCGCCTGATACTCATCCAGCATCATCTGGGCATAGTCTGCTTGCGTCATGCCATCAAACGGCATGGTCACGCTCGGCGCCTTCAGTTCTGGGGTCATTTTGACGCCTGCCGCCTTAAACATGGCGATGCTCTCGGCGTGGGTCATCAGGGTGCCCTCGCCGGCGTAGAGATCCGTGCGCCAACTTTCGGTGCCCGCCATATACTCTTGCACATTGGTGGCCTTAGGGTTGGCGCCATCCATCTTGCCCTTGAGGCGCTTGAAATCGGCCAGAGTGATGTCGCTGGTACAACAGGTGGCACTGGCGCTCACGCCGTTAACGGCATCGGCCGGGGTGAAGGGCACGCTACACTTGGCGGCGATATCATCGATGGCCAGAATGTTGGTGGTGGTGGCCAGGTCACACTGGGAGTGACGGCACACCAGCGCCTTGTCGGCGGTAAAGGTCACGTCACACTCCACCACGCCGGCGCCCGAGTCGATGGCCGCCTGGTAAGACTCTTTCGTATGCTCGGGAAACTGCATCGCCGCGCCGCGATGGCCGATGGCAAAGTCGCTGCGATAGAAAGGCCCCTGACGGCATTGCTCCAGCTGACTCTTAAGGTCGCCGTCGACCATCTGATCCACCAGAAACAGGGGACGAACACCCACCTGGGCAGGAACCTGCTTATCGATACCCATCACTTTGATGAGGGGATTGCTCGGTTCCTGACTGTCATCATCATTGCTATTACATGCCGCCAGGCTGAGGCTTCCCAGTAGGATGCCCGCTAAGGCAGTTAGATTAGCTGATTGAATTCGCACTTTATTATTCCCTTAATTAACCATAGTCGGCCAGGGATACTAGCCAGTGCAGATGACAGTTAGACAACATTAATGTGACGATTGGCCACCATCATCCTTGATGTTCGCCTGCAGACTGGCCTGCAGCGCCTCGGGGGCGTCCAGGCTGATATCGTGACCGCAACTCGGCAACACCAGCGCCTGAGTATGGTAGAAGCTGGCCAGCGCGCGGCTGCAGCGGGGGTCGGCCAGACGATCCTCGGCGGCGCAGATAACCGTCACTGGAATACTCGACAGCGACGGTGCCTGAAAGCGAGCGCAGGCGATAAGCTGACGAACGCCGTTGCAGAGGCCGGTATGGCGCTCATCGCGCCAGCGGCTCCAGTTGGCGATCAGCGCCAGATTGTCGCCATGATACAGGCTGGTGTATTGCAGCACGCAGGCCTCCACCAGGCTAAGACCCGAGCCCAGCTGGGTCAGCTTGAGGCGCACTCCGCCTAACATCGCCCTCAGCAGGGGCAGCAGACGAAAACGGCGATACCAGGGGGAGAGATTGGCGGCGCTGCTATTGAGCACCACCACCTGACGGATGCGATCCGGATAGCGACTGGCCAGGGCCAGCGCCGTCATGCCCCCCATGGAGAGGCCAATCAGCACCACAGACTTGCCCCTAAAGGGATTGATATGGGGCAATACCTGGCCCCAGACGCTGTCGCAATAGGCCTCTATACTCGTGGGGCTTAGCTCAGATGTCAGGCGACCATTACCGGGCAGATCCACTGTGATCACCCGCTCGCCGGCAGCAATCAGGCGCTCGACAAAGCCCTGCCAGTGGCGTTCGTCGCGCATCAAGCCTCTAAGCATTACCCAGGTGGTCATCTTGCTCCTCGATTAAACCAAAGCCGCAGCCCCTCGGCGGTGAGCATTGACAGCTCGGACGGCGAGAGGCGCTCCAGCACCCTGCCGTAGGCGGCGTCGAGCAGAAACTGCATCAACACCACATGACGACGCAAGATCCTGTGGTGTCTGTGGGGCGCCTGAGGATTGAAGTAGCCGGGAAAGTTAAACAGCTGACGCGGATTCTTGCGCACCCAGGCCCATGACCCCATCTCTAAGGTTAGCGGTACGAAGGGGGTCTTGCCGTCAACCTGAGTCACCAGATAATCCCAGATGTCGCCGTGGGTGCGATAGAAATGACTCTGGGGCGCCAGCTGATAGTGGCCGTGGTGGGGATAACCCTTCTCAAACAACTTATGCAGTTGATAGACATAGCCTATGCCGGCAAATGGCTCGCGGGTGTGGGCATGGGGAAACCAGAGGTGATCCTTGAGCCCGAAGCCCGAGTGGGCATCGAGCGCCAGCAGGCTACTGCTGCGCGCCTGTAGCGAGGTGACATAGTCTATCAAGGCCTTGGTTTCCGCCGCCATCGCCTCGCCGCGATACCAGGGCAGATGACGGGAGAAGCGCTGCCCGCCGACCAGGAAGGTGACTCCCTCCTGCGCCTCTATGGGAGCGTTGCGCATCAGGTCCACATCCTGACCATTGCCACGACTGCCGCGCAAGAACCCCGCCGGATTTACGATAGGCACGAAGGCCAGCCTTACCTTTCTTAATAGCGCCTGCAGGTGCGTGTCCCAGTCGAGGCGGTTAAGCAGACTGCCGAGAAACGCCAGCACCACCTGGGCGCCGATACGCTCGACCCCATGCACCCCGCCGACAAAGAGCACGCAGGGCGCGTCGCTTTCTTGTGCCCCCAGCTCGATGGCGGTTACCGATAGCGCCTCGCCGCGGTAGTAGAAGTCCAGCAGTGAGCGATGCCGAAAATGCGCCTGATGCTGGGCGATCAGCCGCTTTAGGGTATCTATCTCGAAGGCATGCTCGAAGGAGAACCGGCTCATTGCCCCAGCTTAACACTGCTTATCCATGGGCTTAACTTAGCCTGACAATGCGACAGGGAGATGACACTCGCCAGACCTGGATTGGGGCACTTTAACGAGAGGCTCTGTGATTTAGACTAACCTTAATTTAAGCGCTTTAATTAAGAGATTTGCTCTAAAGACTTTAATTTAGCGGCCTTACCTTATCGACTTTGCATTAGCGGCTTTCGGCCGGCATCAGGGCTTTAGCTAATCTCCTGACAAGGCCACATCTTCTAAGGATAACCCAATGAAAAATTTGTTTATTATCTTGGGCCTCTCACTCTTGCCGCTATCGGCATTCGCCGATTGGGGCCTGAGCTACAGCCTGGGGCAAACCAACCCCAAATGGCATGGTTCGGATAACGCCAGGGCCCACCGACTCGCCCTGGTCTATCCTATCCCCATGCAAGACAATCTGCTGACCCGCCACAACCTCGGCATCAATCTGGAGCTGGCCTACCACTACTGGCAAGACTACACCCCGAGGGACAATCATGGCGTGTCACTCATCCCAGTGCTCAGCTATCAATATCCCCTGGAGAGCCTCAGCCTCTACTTCGAGGGAGGCATAGGCATCACCTATATCGACAGCGAGCACTACCTTGACCGCAGCCTGGGCTCCCACTGGCAATTCGAAGACAAGTTAGGCGCCGGCGTGATACTGCAAAAGCACCACAAGCTCGGGATCTCCTTCAACCATTACTCTAACGCCAATCTTGCCAGCGAGAACGATGGCTTCAACGTGGTTGGTCTCAGCTATGGCTATTTCTGGTAGTCCTTTATGGGCATAAAAAAGCGCAGCCTTGAGGCTGCGCTTTTCATCAAACAGGTACGCTAACTAAGCCTAGGGACAAGATGCGCCGTAGATCTCGCTCACCCAACTGCTGTTATCGATGAAAGGATTACGGTTCTTCTGCCACTCGAATACACGGTTGTTGCGGCGGCGCTCCCAGTCGCTGACCGGATCTTGCTGATGCCAGCGATACAGGGTACAGAGATCCCCAAGCAGAGCCTCGCCATTACCGGTAACACCACTCACCACGCTGAGATCCGGCGTGCCACTGGCATCGTTACCCTCATACCTGACATCCATATAGAACACCATACGCGCCACATCGCCCTTCACCTCATCGCGCGGCTCGAAGCTATCGGCATCAGTAAAGTTGCCCGGCGCCTCTGAGATCTCATCGCCGCCGGCGGCAAAGTCTTTGTTGCTGCGGCTGCTGTTCACCGTAACATCTGCCGGACGCAGGTGATGCAGGTCGGTATAGGCATACTGACTGCTGCTAGGGAAGCCATGGCTCTTGGCCCAGACGTGTTCACGGTTCCAGGCATCAAGTGAGGTACTCAATCCGGCCCGATTCGTCTTAGGCTCAGAGCGGCCCGAGTACAGCAAGATCACATTGTTGCTGTTGGCCGGATCTTCATCGGCATAGTTAAGTCCATCCCACACCTGGCTATAGCTGAAACGGGTATGGCCCTTAATGATCCCATTCAGGCTGGCCTTTAGCGCCGCGCCGCTTTTGCCTATCGCATCGCCATAGTAGCTGGTATAGACATAATCGCCATTGTCGCCGGCCGAGCCGTCACCGCCAGTGCCCGAGCCACTACCTGAACCATCGCCAGAGCCAGAACCATCGCCGCCACTCGCCACGTTATAACTTAGGCTGAGCGACACGCCACTAAAGGCCTCATAGGCATTGATGTTCACATAGTAACGCCCGACCACAGGCGTGGTGACGCTGCAATGCTCGTTGTTGCCGGTAAGATAAGGGGCGCAGTCATACTCTGACAGTGTAGGCTCGCTGCCCTGGCGCAGATAGAGATCGGCATCCCCTGTGCCACCACTCATCGTGATCACCACATCGCTCGCCCCTTGAGGAAGGTCGAACAGGTAGCTGAGAGTCTGCCCCTTGGCGGCGTTAAGGTCAGATTTTGGCTGACCATTGCCCAGCAGATTGTCGCTGCCACCTGCGGAGGTGTCGCAGCTATCCAGGCTACCCGTGCCCGGCGTGCCGGCGTTGTCCATGGCACTCCAGTCGGCCTGTGACTTAGTGTTGATCACTGTGGTTCGCGCCAGGGAGACGTCGCGCACATTGAGCGACCAGCCACTCAGGCCGCCTTCCCAGGCGACCAGATCCACCTCTTCGCTGCCCTTCGACAGGCGCACGAAGTCGCCTGAGTTGCCCAGGGTTAACGACATGGGAGATTGATCTGGATTGGTGTTGAACAGGCTGTAGAAGCCCGCCTGGTTGGCCGCCACCGTATAGTAGGCGCCTGGGGCAAGCATGCCCTGCAAGGCCTGGCTGCTGCCGTTGTCGCTGAGCTGGTACTGACTCAAGTCGATACTGCTGCAGCCGGCGTTATACAGCTCGACATACTCTTCGACGCTGTCATTGTTGGGCGCATCGTATAACACTTCGCTGATCAGCAGATTGGCATTGGCATTGAAAGCCAGGCCAGCCACTAACGCAGCCGTTGATAACTTATACATATCCATCGTAAATTTTCACTCTAGTATTTTTATTATTGAGCCCGGCCTAAGGCCTGGGCTGACCCCGTACGCCCCGAAGGTAAATCCCTTCGGGGAGCACAAGGAGGCATACTAACGCCCCAAGGTTACAAATTGAAACATTTAAACCATCATCTTGATAACCTTTGATTAAAATCAAGCTAACAGGGAGTTCTCACAGGATCTTTACAACAGGTGCTTAGAAATAAGTTCTGTCCGAGTAGTCATAGAGCCATTCGGGACGATAGACCACCATCAGGGTCACCGCCATGCCATTGAGCAGCGCCTCGGGGAAGGCCAGCAGCGGGATCAGCAGCAGGTAGTTATCCGTCAAATAGGCCCAGTCATAGTCGGTCGTCAGGTAGAGCCAGGTCGACCAGCTGAGTATGTGAAACACTATGCAGAGGAAGGCGTTCATGAAGGCGCCGCAGAAGATGTAGACGAACAGATGGTGCGGCAGATATTTAAACACCTGACTGTAGACCACATAGCTGAGAAACAGCGGCAAGGCGATAGCTACCAGGCCATAGATGGCGAAATCCAGCGGCAACTTGAGCATGAAGGTGGCGAAGAAGGCGACCGGCAACAGCAGCGCCAGGGTAGCCAGGCGCCAACCAAACATCAGCATCAGAGTCACCAGGCCGAGAAAGTGGGCATGAATCCCCGGGGTGATGCTGGCATCGATGAGCCAGAGGGCATTGACGAAGAAGATGGCCAGCAGTAAGCGGGTCTGCAGCGCCTTATCCTTAAGTAGCGCCTTCACATCCTCGACCGGCCAGATGGCCCAAAGCCAGAGTGCCAGCACGGCCATGGTCAGCAGCTGGGCGCCACCAAATTGCCAATTTATCTCACTCCATCTTTGTAGCAAGAATGCCGTCATCGCCTTTCTAACCCCATCAAAATCCTAGCGGCCCGCTTAGCGCAAATGTCCGCTAATATCTTTCGTTAAACCGCTTCCCCTTGGCGCTCACCCTAGCATAGACCCTAACGGGGCGTCATCAATCCTTAGCTAGTCAGGAGTAAAAGATTGCGAAAACCAACCGAAAAATCACCTCGATATAAGCCACTGTTAATCTACTTAATTTTGGGTAATAATCCTCTGACGCAGTGAGGAAAGGGACATCATGCTAAAGTACTGGTACAAAGACTTTGCCCAATATCCACCGGGGCACAGAGACTATTGGCGCACCCGTTTGATCGGCCATACCCTGCTGCTCAGCAGCAGCTTCTTCCTGGTGCTTACCCTGCTCAATATCTTCTATTTCGAGAGCTATGAGTACGCCACCCTGGACGCCAGCGGCTTCGTGCTTTCCCTATCGATTCTGGCCTTCTTCAACCGCACCGCCAACGTCAACCTCGCCTCCTGGGCGGTGACCCTGATGGTCACCGGATTGATCCTCCTGTTCGTTGCCTCGGTGGGCGGCTATGCCCACTCCCTCTATTGGGCAACCCTGATCCCGCCGTTCGCCTTCTTCCTCCTCGGACGGCAACGAGGCAGCCTGGTCTCTCTAATCGCCTTCGGGGTTTGCGCCTATATCGTCTATAACCAGATCCAGGAGGCTAGGCCCGTCACCTTCGGCATGGGCGCCCTGTTCAATGTCATCGAGGTATCGATTGCCCATATCTTGCTGTTTCGCTTCTACGAGGGCACCCGCTCCTCGGCCTATCGTCAGCTGGGCGAGCGCAACGCCAAGATCCAGAAACTGGCCGAGACCGACAAACTCACCGGTCTCTACAACAGAGAGAAGCTCGACATCACGCTGGAGGAGTATGTGCTGCAGAGCCGTCACCGACAGACTCCCTTTAGCCTGCTGATTCTGGATGTGGATTACTTCAAGCAGATTAACGATGCCCACGGTCACCTGACCGGCGATCGCGTACTGGTCCAGCTGGCCGACAGCCTCAGGAGCCTCTGCCGTGAGGGAGATTTTCTGGCCCGTTGGGGCGGCGAAGAGTTCGTGATCCTGCTGCCCGAGACCCAACTCTCCCTCTGTGTCGCCGTTGCCGAACAGCTACGCCAGGATATCGCCGCCCAGAAGTTTGATGGCCAGTCTCTCACCATCAGCCTGGGGGCCGCCCAGCTCAGGGAAGATGACACGACCAAGACTCTGGTCAACCGCGCCGATAACGCCCTCTATCAGGCCAAGCACACGGGGCGCAATCGGGTCGTGGCCGAAGCCGAAAGCCCCCACATCCGCGCCGTTAACGACTAAACATCAGCAATTAAGGCCGCTACTGCGGCTTTAGCTCAGGCTATCCTGGCGCGTACCAGTCACTACCTATGGCTAGTTTGCCAGCGGCGCTTAAGCTGCTAGTATGAAACCAATAACAACCTAAAAAAACCAATAATATGAATACCCTAACTAAAGTAAGCCTCGCCGTTGGCCTGCTGCTTTCTGGCAGCACCCTCGCACAAACCACCCTAATCCATAACCTCAAGGGCTACACCCTAGAGCAGGGCAAGCTGACCCAATTTAGCGCCATCGCCTTTAATGGCGACAAGATAGAGAAGATCTACCAGCAGCGGCCGAGTGAACTGCAAACGCAATCCACTAACGTCAAAGTGATCGATGCCAAGGGGCAGACCATGCTGCCCGGACTCATCGATGCCCATGGCCATGTGCTCGGCTGGGGGCTAAACCTTATACGGGTCGATCTCAAGGGCAGCGAGTCTGAACAAGCAGCCGTAGAGAGAGTTCAGGCCTTTAGAAAGCAAAACAGGGATCTTAACTGGGTGCTGGGCCGGGGCTGGAACCAGGTGCTCTGGCCAGAGAAAAGCTTCCCCACCGCCAAAGCCTTGGATAAGGCCTTTCCCGACACGCCCGTGTGGCTAAGACGGGTCGATGGCCACGCCGGCTGGGCCAACAGCACCGCCATGAAGCTAGCGGGCATCAATGGCGACACTCAGGCCCCCAGCGGCGGCGAGATAATCCGCGACGATAAGGGACAACCCAGCGGCGTGTTTATCGACAATGCCATGGCGCTGATCGAACAGCAGATCCCGGCACTGACCCAGGCGGAGCAGGCCCGCGTACTACGTGCGGCCATGACAGATCTCGCCCGTCTCGGCCTCACCAGTGTGCACGATGCCGGTGTCGGCCACGATACCCTCGCCGCCTACCGCCAGCTGGCGGACGATAAGCAGATGCCGATCCGCATCTACGCCATGGTCGCCGCCGACGATAGCCAGTTCGACCAGACTCTGGCCAAGGGCCCCTATCGCCATCCTGGCAGCATGCTGGATATCAGCAGCGTGAAGATCTCCGCCGATGGCGCCCTGGGCAGCCGCGGCGCCGCACTGCTACAGGACTACTCGGATCTGCACGGCCATAAGGGACTGCTGCTCTACAAGGAAGATGAGCTGAAGGCCTTGATGCTGAAGTCGATGCAAGCGGGATTTCAGGTGAACACCCATGCCATTGGCGATCGCGCCAACAAGCTGGTACTGGATGATTACCAGAGTCTGATCGCCAAGACCCACACCAAGGCGCTGAGACACAGGATCGAGCACGCGCAGATACTGCAGCTGAGCGACATTCCCAGGTTTGCCGAGCTTGGGGTGATCGCCTCCATGCAGGCAACCCACGCCACCAGCGACATGAACATGGCCGAAGACAGGGTCGGCCCGCAGCGGATCAAGGGCGCCTACGCCTGGCGTAAGCTATTGGATAGCGGCGCGGTGATTGCCGCAGGTTCAGACTTTCCCATCGAGTCGGCCAATCCCTTCTTTGGTCTGCACGCCTCTATCACCCGCCAGGATCATGCTAACCGCCCAGAGCTAGGCTGGTATCCTGCCGAGAAGATGAGCCTCACCGAAGCGCTAAACAGCTTTACCCATGACGCCGCCTACGCCGCCCATCAGGAAACCCAGATAGGCGAACTGCTGCCCGGCATGAAGGCCGACTTCATCCTTTTAGAAAGCGATCCCTTCACCATGGACCCGCAGCAGCTATGGCAAACTCAGGTGAACCAGACCTGGGTCAATGGCAAGAAGGTGTTCGACATCCAGAGTAGCCGTTAGAGTAAGCCAACAAGGCGTCAGCCAAAAAAAAGCCCGGCTTGATTGCCGGGCTTTTTTATCCTCGCGATGACGCCAACATGGCGCGATACTCGCTGTCCAGATAGGCATCCACCGCCTCGGCGTCGATATGGCCGGCGTTATACCAGGCATACATCTCCTTAAGTGCCAGGTGACCGAAACGGCTCCAGCCCACCAGGTTAGTGCGCAGCAGAAACTGCACCATATCCCCACCGGAGCGTAGCGCCGCTTCGCCACCATCGATCAGACACATGCTACCGTGAGCCACCAACAGCATCCGCCTAAGCTCAGGATTGCTAGCCAGGGGAACACACTCAGACCAGGGCTTTTGATGGTAACAGCGCTGTTTCACCGTCCAGCCCAGACGGGTGATCAGCTCGGTCACCAGCACGGGCACGCAGAGGCCCAACCCATGACGCAGATCATAGCCTTGCTCAAACACCTTAGTGCAGACCACGGCGAAGCTCTGCCTATGCTGACCAAACTCGCCGACGTCCATAAACTGCAACAGATTATAGAAGGGAATAGGGATCCCCGAGCCTCGGCCATAATCGGGGCGGTTTCTGTCTATCCCCGACGAGCCGGACACGTCCGACATCAGATGTCCAAACCAGTTGGCCACGCCGCAGAAGATCTTGGCGATGAAGTTATGTCCCTGTAGCTCCGCCTCCGCCGAGATAGTCACTAGCTTACCTTCGCTGACGAAGCTGGCGCTATGGGTAAACTGGTTGATGATGGAGAAGAACAGCCCCACCAGGCAGGGACTGTGGGCCAGACTCTTGAGGTGATGATTCTTAGTGCTTAGATTTTTCACCGCGCCGCCCGTGCCATTAGGACCGAAGGAGGTGGCCTGATCATAGTTCACCTCAAATAGCCCCTCGAGATAGCTGATAGCACTGGAGGTCTGATTACCTCGCCCCCCCTGCCAGCCGTTGAAGCGGGCAAAGTTCTCCACCGCTTTTTCGGCCAGCTTGTCGGCGCCCCTGGTCAACTGGCTCTCTTTG
The DNA here is from genome assembly GCF_019457575.1 of Shewanella alkalitolerans. Classification (NCBI taxonomy): domain Bacteria; kingdom Pseudomonadati; phylum Pseudomonadota; class Gammaproteobacteria; order Alteromonadales; family Shewanellaceae; genus Shewanella; species Shewanella alkalitolerans. The sequence continues at coordinate 3,563,337 of NZ_CP080422.1, forward strand.
GGCGTACCACCGAAGGCGAGATCGATGAGGCCACCAATCACACCTGCCGTGCCCGCTATGAGATAGTCGTACTTATCGCACTGGGCCCCCTTGAGCGAAAACTCTTCGGCGATCCGCTTCTCCAGCGCCACGCGCTGACTCAGGGTCATCAGTCGACGGTATGGGTCGCTGCTGAGATCTATCCCCTGCTGCTCGGCGTAATGCTCCACCGAGGCGATGTAAGCTTGCCAGCTCATCTGCTCGTTGAAGTCCAGGCTGGCTAAAGGCGTTAGCGCCCCGATGCCTAAGGTGATCTCCTCCTGGGTTACCTCGCAGTAACGGCTCACCTCACAAGAGATGGCGATCCCCTCATCGAAGGCGATGCCACAGCTGTCCAGAATCGACTGCATATCCTCTAGCATGGTATCCAGCGCCGCATCGTTTTGTGCTTGATGCTGATGCAGCGCCGACAAGGCGGCGTCCAGCTCGGCCATGCGTTGCTCCGACGCCTCGAGCTGATGCTGCTGGGCTAACAGGGCGGCCGCTTGCTCATCCTTGCTCGCCATCAGGAGAAGATCCCTGACAGCTTACCCTTAATCACATCGGCCACCTTAAAATAGCCAATGGCATCGAACACGGCGGCCAGTTTATCCAGCTCACGAGTCGGGATATCCGGCTTGATCTTAAGCACTGTGACGTTAACCGTCTCATCCCCTTGTTGAACCTCCTCTTCTACCTCCTGGTAGTATCCCATCACCAGGGCGTAGAACTGCTTCTTCAGCGGCTCCTGAGTCAGCGACTTCAACTTGGCCTCGTCCAGCTTGATAGGACAGCGCAACTTGATGCAGGAGTTCTGCATGACACCCGACTTCCTGCTCAGCACATCGGCGGCGCCCGTCAGCGATGTCATCATCTTCATCAGCTTCTGCACCTTGGCATCTTGAATACCGTAGCTGGCCACCGCCTGATTAAACTTGTCGGTGATATAGTTAAGATCGTTGATGAGCAGCGACAGTGTCGCCTGGGTCTGCTTAATCACCTCATTGAGCATAAGCTCCCGACGCTTGGTCTTATCCAGCTCGTTGGCGCCGGTGAAGTGCTTGATCCCCTTATAGGCACCGACTCCCAGCAATACAGCAACGCCTATGCCGGTTGCCATGCTGGAGAAGCCCAATGCACCACCCAGCCCCAGGGCGGCAAGCCCTGAGGTCATGCCCGCCGCCGAGAGTCCCACCACGGAACCCGACAGATAGACCGCGGCCAGCGGCACACCGACCGCGCCGGCCTTGGCCGATAACTCCTTCATGCCACGCTTGAGGGCGTCATCGGTAAAGTCTTCCCTGAGCATGTTGAAATCGTTCTTAATCGCCATCAGCGCCAACTCCACCTCATCATCGGAAACACCAAACAATGCTTGATGCTCGTCGAGGAAGGCGAAGTTTTCATAGGAGCCATCGTTGACGCTCATATAGGTACTGATAAGGTCTTTCACCAGAGAGATCTTCACCGCCTTGTTGTGGCTGGGCACGCACTCGGCGTCAATGGTGGCCAGCAGATCAACCAGGGGAACTTGATTGTGCTCGCTGGACAGATAACTGCGTAGCTCGAAGCGAGACTCGGTGGTCAGCTCCAGCCGGGTCATCAGCATCAGGATCTCGGAAAACTCCTTCTTATCCACCTCACCATCGTCGGCAAAGGCCATGTTGGCGATCACTTTGACATAGGCAACCTTTAACGTCTCTGACATCTCCGCCAGGGTGACTATCTGATTCTCCTCCTCGAAGTTGTCGCACTCGGTCACCGCGCGATTGAGGATCTCGGCCAGTAGTCGGTAGTCGCAATCGATTAGGCCGTCTATGGTGTTACATGAGCCATCCTTTCTCAGGAGCTCTACAACGACCTCCTTTTTCTCCTTACCCTTATCGTTTGTCGAAACATATTCGACATAGTCCACCTTCTCGATATCGTTATAGGGAAAGATCATCGGGTCATCGAACATAGGCTTAAACACCAAGTGTTCCCCGGTGAAGGCCAGACCATCCTTAGCGCTACCGAACAGGGTGTTGTCATAGATGGCAATGATGGTATTAACCCTGTCCGTCAGCCCCATAGACTTGGCCGCGTTGTTGAGTTTTTTCTCTGGGATCCCAGGAGCGACGAAGACATTCTTGCTGACGCTGCCTATGTTTTCTTTGATGAAGGTATTGATCTCTTGCATCTTGCTTCCTTGTGAATTGCGCGGGAAGATACGGCGAAAAAAGGGTCCTTCCCATGGTCAAATGCGCGATTGATGGGCGCCGAAATGAGTGTTGCTATTTATAGCATGTCCCATTACAGGCAAATGAAACCGAGGTCACAATCTCATCGAATGAAATTTAACAAAACGTTTAATAGACAATAGGTTATAATTTGATCTACGGGATATACAAGTGTGAATTGTTGCCCGCTGGCAAAGAAATATTCCGCCGCCGTTAGCGGCGGAAATGGCACTGAAACAGAGGGGAGACGCCCACCGAGCAGGGCATTCATCAAGGAGTCGCAACATGCTAGTCACCTTTAAAACCAAGCACTATGCCAACATCACCCTGTTTGGCGATGTGGCCCAGACCTTCCTAAAAATACTCGGCCATAGCAACTCGGTACCGGGGGCGATTCGCGCCGAAGATGTACCCGCAGCGCTGGCCCGACTGCAACAGGCGGTCGCCAATGCACCGATTCAGCCCCCACAGACAGAAGATGACGAGGACGATAAGGGCCCCTATGTGAGCCTAAGACAAAGGGCACTGCCCCTCATCGAGTTATTCGAGTCGGCGGCCAAGAATAATGACAACGTGATGTGGGAATAATCTGTAATACGAAAATAGGCACACATAAAATCGGCTCGTGAATATCCCTTATCGATAGTTCCTTTGTCGAGAGTTAATGTCTCTTACCGAGCCAATTTTATACTTTTTACTATATTCACAAAATCTTCGATATCGCCTCTTTTATCTGAGTTATTTTTATTCAAAATCTCACCTTGAAAATAATCCAATATATTCGACCTGTTTTCAAAAAAAATCAATTAACACTTAATCAACAAGCAAGACAAGTTCAAATAATTTGGCCAAATTAAAATCTTAAACAAATAATATTAACCAGTTATAAGCTATTCCCCTAAACCTTCTCAAACTCTCTGTCGCAGCTTAGCCACCGGCAAGAGTCATTCTGCTTATTTCGCTGTTTTTAAAGCAAAACAATCGCGACAGAATGATTAGTCATTTTAGACGACTAATCGGGCAAATTTTATTCACCATAATGCATAACTAACAGATAATGCACATATTTTTAAAATGTACAAAAACTGAGACATTTGTATAACTTTTGTTAAATCGCACCTACTAATTGTCATAATAGGCTGTTAGTATGCTGTCGAGTTTTTAAACTAAGGATGGTTAAACGTAGCTAAAACCTACAATGAAAATTGGATTCAGATTACTCATTTTCGATTTACACTTTTATTATAAAAATAAGGTAAAACATGAAAATTAATAAACTGAGTATGGGGTTGTTGTTATCGCTAGCTTCATCAATGAGCTATGCCGATGATGTTGAAGTTTACTTTAATCACGTGGTCAATCCACCGGCCGTTCAAGCCGACCTTGAACAGAAAATTATCCAGCTTATCGATTCCGCCAATAGCACCTTGTATATGGCAATCTATGATCTCGACCTGCCCGGTATTGCCAATGCCATGGTGGCCGCTAAACAGCGCGGCGTCGATGTAAAGTTTGTCACCGACGAAGACAATATCGCCGGCGAGAATGACCAGGCCATCGCCATCTTAAATCAAGGCGGCGTCCCCTGGATCGACGATACCGAAAACGGTAGCTCAGGCTCCAAGATCCAGCACAACAAATTCATCGTCGTCGACGGCAAGAAGGTGCTCACCGGCAGCACCAACTTTAGTCAGTCTGGCGTGCATGGCGATCTGGATGCCCAGGGCAACCTGATCAGCGAAGGCAATGATAACCATATCGTTATCATCGACTCTAACCAGCTAGCCAGCGTCTACACCCATCAGTTCAACCTGATGTGGGGCGATGGTCAGGGCGGCGCCAAAGACTCACTCTTTGGCCTCGGCAAGCCTGATCATCAGCTGGAGACCGTCTACACCAACAACGACAATATCCGCATCGATGTGCAGTTCACCCCGCAGTCACCAAGCGTCTACGTGGGCTCGACCCTGTACAACATGCAGCAATACATTCGTAACGCCCAATATCGTATTCACCTGGCGCAATTTGTTATTAGCGCCCAGGATGTAGCCGATGAGATGGAGCTGAGACACGATGCCGGCGTCGAGGTGCAAGGCCTGGGCGATGCGTCTTTCTTCTCTCGCTACTACTCTGAATTTCAGGATATGTTAGGCATAGAAAAACCTAACACCTCAGGTGAGATCGAGGTGGACAGCTACACTGGCGCCGCCAACAACATCTGGGAAAACCCTGCCGATGTGCGCGTAGCCAAGCTAAACAGCAACGATAAATTCCATCATAAGTACATGATTATAGACGATATGGTACTGACGGGGTCCCACAATATCAGTGGCGCCGCGGCCTTTGGTAACGACGAAAACATAGTGGTTATCCACGACGCCGAGACCGCCGCCGAGTTTGAGGGACACTTCAGCTACACCTATTGCGTAGCAGGCAACGGCACTGAGTGCGCCAAGCCCGCCTATGAGGAAGGCACCTGGGAAGGGGTCTTCTTTAGCGCCAGCGAAGTGGGTGTAGTACTGGATATCGTCAACAACGCGACTCTGACCGAGCTGGATATCGACGCGGCCATGAACAAGACAGCCGCCAACAATATCATCGCCGCCAGGCCGATTGCCGACATGGATGCCCTGGCCGCCGTGCCTTATGTGGGTAACGCCGCCATGATAGATCTGAAAGACTATATCGCTCAGTGGCAGAGCAAGTAGTCACTCGCTAAAGCATTAAGGGGCAGCCTGTCTGGGCCGCCCCTTTTTTATTCTTTCTTAAGGGACTGTGTAACTTTACCCTTTGTTTTTGCAGTCGTCCCTAGACGATGACGCCGTAAAAATCATCTGCAAACGCTGCCCAAAGGGTTAACGGGTCAGCCGCTCGATAATCGTCTTGTGCTGTGGATAGGCCTCCAGCAGCGGCTGGCGCTCAAACAGCTCGAAATCCTCGAAGGTAAAACCTGGCGACACCATGCAGCCCACCAGGGAGAAGCCCGGGTTATTCATGGCCGAGCCGAAGATACAGCCCTTAGGCACCAGAAATTGCGGCCGTTGACCTGCGGCCACATCCAGTCCCAGCTCAGCCGTAGTCAGCTCACCCGCCCCGTCGATCATATAGATGGTCAGCGGCTCGCCGCCGTGGAAATACCACATCTCGTCTGCGGTCAGACGATGAAAATGGGACACCTCGCCGGTGCGCAGCAGGAAATAGATGCTGGTCCACAGCTGACGCCTGTCATCGAAGGCCTCCGCCGCCCGGTAGGAGGAGCGATAATAGCCCCCTTCCACATGTTGCTCTAACTGCAATGCATTGATGAAATCTTCCGCGCGCTGCATAACCTCTCCTCTTCATGTTCTAACCGACTCGGTTTTAGGCTCAATGGCCTTGAGTCAATGGCCCCAAGTCATTGGCTTCAAGTCACAGCTCCTAAGTCAATGGCCTAGCACTCTAACCTATGTTGATGCGCCATGCTGTGACTCGAGCTAAGCAACTAGACAAGCACGTCACATCATAGCGAAAAGAAAAAGCCCAGGGCGTTATGCCTTGGGCTTTTCTTATCTTTAGTGTTTCGCAAGATCTCAGTGCTTAGAGACGCCGTGACGCACCATCTCTTTGCCCTGCTCGAACACTTCATCTGTGATCCAACGGGCATGCAGGAGTTTATGGTTCTTATCGAACACGGCCACAAAATGGCGGCCATCGGCGTTATTGGTCGCCATGCCAACCCCTTCGACCCCTTCCAGTCCCAGGCCGCCGTTTTCTACCGCCAGCAGGAAGCTGGCAAGATCGTCCAGGTTGTCGATAACCGTTTTATCATCACTCATGACTTTGTTTCTCATCTTCATCCACCCGCTAACGGGTCTTACTCAATGTCGCGTACTCTACCCTGAGTCAGCCAAGATGTGAACCTTATTGGGGCTAAAGCGCCCCCTGTTTACGGTATTGGGCCGCAGACAGCAGTGCCATCACGGCGAAGAAGATAGGATCGCTCCAGCCAAAACCGGTAAATATTCCCTTCACGCCGGCATAGGTGGTGATCGCCACTCCCAACAGATTGGTCAGAAGTAACGCCAGTATCAGCTTCTTCACCACCTCGCCCTCGGCTATAGCCCTGAGTTGCCAGGCCACAAGTGCAACGCCCCCTAAGAAGATGCTCGTATGCTGCGACAGGAAATAAGCATATTGATCCTGTATCTGCACCCCATAGAGAGGCCATACCTGCAACGGCAGGAAAAAAAGCACTATGGCGAACAGGCCGTAAATGGCGCCATGTAAACTCAAGAAAACCTTATTGGTCACCTCAGGACTCCTTAGGCCAGTGGGGCCTTGTTGATAGCCGACAGCGGTAGGTTAATATCGAAAATCTGACCGCGTACCTCGTCGACGCCCATCGCCTTGAGGCGGGCGCTGTGCATGGCCAAATAGGCACGCGCCGAGGCTTCATCTTCGAAAAGATAGATGCCGCCACCTAACTTATCCTTCTCGCTTTCAGTCCAGATCTTCCAGATTATTCCAGGCTCCTGATTGATGGACTCGGCCAGCCCCACCAACTGCTCGGCCATCTCCTGACCAAAAGGGCCTTCAAATGCAAAATCTACCTGTAACAACTTGCTCATCGTCTCTCTCCAGATGCGGTTTAACTGATTCATTAATGGGATCCCTCCTAAGACGAAGGATCTTGTAAGACTTCTTGACAAACGAACTAGGCGTTTGCCGTCGATAAGTGTCATACTACTCGCAAAATATAGACATTAAAGTTCATAATACTGCGCATTAATGTAGAGAAATTAGACCAATGAAACTCAAGACGACCCTAGATCAGTGGCAGACGCTGCTGGAGATAGATAAGGCGGGTAGCATTCAGGCGGCGGCGCTGTCCCTCAACAAGAGCCACACCACCTTGATCTACGCAGTGAAGAAACTGGAAGCTCAGCTAGACCTGCCGCTGCTGCGTATCGAAGGACGTAAGGCAGTGCTCACCGATCAGGGCAAGTCGTTACTTAGGCGGGCGAAAGCCATGCTGGAGCAGGCCAGGACCCTCGAGGAGCTCAGCACCCAGATCGCCAGCGGCTTAGAGTCACAGCTCGTAGTCGCCATAGATCACCTCTGCGACCGCAGCTGGCTATTTCAGCCAATGAGTGAGTTCTTCGCCCATAACAGTGGCACCTCGGTCAAGGTAGTCGAGACCTCGCTATCGAAAACCACCCAGATGGTGGTGGAGGAGCAGGCTGATATCTCCATCATCAATCTGCCTATCAAAGACTATCCCTCTGAGACCTTCGCCCTGGTCAAACTTTACCCAGTTGTCGCCAGCCAGCATCCGCTCGCCGTAATTCCCTCGCCAACCACCGCCGACCTAGCCATCAACCGCCAGATAGTGATTCGCGATCTGGGCGACACGAGCCAGCAGGATGTCGGCTGGCTGAAATCAAATCAACGCATCACGGTAGATAATTTCGACCACGCCTGGCAGGCGGTTACTCTTGGGCTCGGTTACTGCCGCGTGCCCCACCACGTCATTGAGAGATATCGAGACCCAAACGTTAGCGTGCTCAACCTGGAGCATGCCCACAGCTATCAGGTGCCCCTGCATCTGACGCTCCCCAAGGGGGCAAAGACGGGGCCTGCTGCTAAACACCTCTATCAGCTGCTGCTGGCTTCGGCGGCTCAGCGAGCGGCGCCTTAGTAGCAAGAAGACCACTCAACGAAAGCCCAGTCTTTAGGGGCAATAAGCGATTACGCTGCTGGAGTTGCAGCGCAAAACAGACAATGTTAGGGTCAGCGCGAATTTTAAACCTTCAAGGAAAGAATATGTTAAAGAAGATCTTAGCCAGTGTCGGCATAGGCAAAGCCAGCGTCGATACCATACTACTCGATGAGCAACTGCGCGCCGGAGAGCCGTTTCGCATCGAGGTAGTGATCACAGGCGGAGAGGTGGAACAGGAACTCAACGGTCTGGAGTTTGCCATCATGGCCGAAGCCAAGGCGGAAAAAAGCGTTGGCGACGACGAGATAAAATACAACAAGAGCCTAGTACTGCAGAGCTGGAAGCCCATGCTGAAGCAGACCATAGCCCCAGGAGAGACCATTACACGCCAGTTTAATCTCAACCTGCATCCCGAGACCCCGGCCACCCGCCTCTTCGGTCAGCGCATCGGTAAGATCTGGCTACAGACCGGCCTAGATATCAAGAACGGCATCGACGGCAGCGATAAAGACCCGCTGACCATCTTACCCTCACCCACCCAGCTGGCGGTGTTAGAGCTTATCGAGCAGGCTGGTTATCGCCTCTACAAGACAGATATCGAGGCGGGTTATATCCACGCTCACGAGTTCTCCTCGCACCTGCCCTGCTACCAGGAATATGAGTTTAAACCCGAGTCTCACTCCTTCTTTGGCGCCAGAGAGCTGGAAGTCAGCTTCGTCGACAACGGCGAGGAGACAGGCGTGCTGATCGAAGTGGATCGCGCTTTCCTCGGCGACGGCTACCGCAGCATCGCTATTCCCAACGAGCTAGACACTATAGAGGCGGTGCGCCCATACGTGGAAGAGTTACTCGGTTAATATCGCCACATTAGGGCACCAAAAGCCTGCCGCCATCTGCAGATTGCAAGCAGGTGGCCAGGCTAAAATCTGTTCTCGACCGTAAGCACTATGGAGTCCGTCTGATACTCCATATTAAGCGCATCCCATTTGGCCTCTGAGTAGGCATACTTGAGTCCCATCACCCACTCCTCTCCCAAGGCGTAGCTTAGCCCGGCTTCCGCTGCGACCAGTTGATTACCAGACCAGGCCTGAAAACGTCCCATTGCATCGGCCGACAATCCGCCACCGATATGATAACGGGTTCGCCCTTCGATAGAGGGCATGACCTCCAGGCTGCCCTCACCGGCATACTGACCGCCGGTCAGATAGTCCACCTCCAGCTCTACCCAATAGGCATATAGACCGCCACCTAACTTGAAGTGCCAATCCCCCTGGGGCGCGAAGCGATAGAAATATTGCGAACCCAGACTCCACTGCTTGAAAGCCAGATAGAGAGAGTCACCATCCTGATACTGCTTACCATCCAGCTCGAACTCCCCCGAGAGGGTGCCAAACAGGCGTGTCTCATTGGGCGAAAGTTCGAGTTGTAGCGAGGTCTTACTTGAGTCTAAGTACTCGTACAAGAGATAGGAAAACGGCTGATGATCGTCCACCAGCTGGCTGTCTGGCAGCAGATCTTTCGCCCCTGCCATACCCAGAGAATCTGTCATGTTAAAGCCGAGATTAACGGCAAAGCGGTGACGCTTGGGGCCACGAACCGCAGGCTGAGCACGCTTCTCGGCGCGCGGGCCAGCTCGGCCATTCAGGGGCCCATCCAGGGGCATAGAGAGATTAAATTGCAGCCCACCTTCATCATTGGGAAAGAGGGATACCGCCAGACCTTGGTTATCGTAGCGCTCGACGAAATACTGGTTCACCAGGATGGCGATGCCCGCACCACCGAGCACGTCATCGGCGTAGTGCCGTCTGCCATGCACCCGACTGGCGGCCACCACACCGGCTCCCAGATAGGCGGGGATCCCCCAAGCATTGCCGTATCGCGACTGCAGAAAGGCGGCACCAGAGAAGGCCCCGGCGGAGTGGCCAGAGGGAAAAGACTTATAACTTCCACCCGCCACATTTGAGTTGGGTCGATAGCGCCCCACAGTGCTCTTGGTCGCCTCGACGATAAGCTGGGTCGTCAGCACAGAGAAGGTCAGCTGCTTGGCCCCCTCGAAGTCATCATAGAGCCAGGACGCCAGGTATCCGGTCGCCGGAATGGCTATCACCAAAACATCACCGGCCTCGACAAACCCATCGTCTATCGACTCATTGATGGCGTTATAGGGCGCCGCCATAGCAAAGAAGCTCAGGCTCGCCCCCAACAGAGCGCTGGTTTGTAGTAGCTTGGCTTTTAATCGCGTGGCTTTTAATGGCGTGGCTTTTAATTGCATAGCTTTTAATGGCGTGGCTTTTAATTGCATAGCTTTTAATCGCAAAGCTTTGATTGGCATAGCTGACTCCCGGCAAAGCAGATACTTGCCCAAAGTGTAGATGCAAATGCTTCATGCTGTGGCTAATCACTAGCCCTGAGACACTAAATCGCGTAAAATATCGCCGCCTAATGCATAGGCCAAGTATCTGATCAAAAAAGCCCTTAGCAAGGAAATGGCTAAGGTTAACCACTTAAGGACGAGTCATGGACCCTATCTCCCAGCTGTTTGCCGCCTATCTGGAAATGGTCAGCAGCAACATTGTCGCCAGCTATGAGGATGCCGCCAACACCCGAGTTGTCAGCCAGCGTCTGGTGTATGAAGACACGGCCATCGGCTTTCAACATCAGCTGTGGCGAATCCGGGAGCAGAGCGTCTGCGCCGACATCAAACAAGACGTCACTCAATATGCCTACTGCACCCGCAAGGCCAAGCGCATGTTCAGCAGTCTGTGCCAGCAGCTCTCCAGGCGTGACGATCTCAATCAGCAGGGCAGACGCCTGTCGACCATGTACTGTAACGCCTCCCTCAGCTATAAGCCGATGATCGCCCACATAGGCGAGCCAAGTTTGCGCAGCGAGCAGCAACGGGCGCAGAAACGCTGTAATGAGTTGATCCTCAAGGCGATGCAAGACAAAAGCCCAGAAGTGCAGCAGCAAAAGGCAGCCGCCTGCGCCAAGGCTAACGGCTAACCACTCGGCTAACCGACACCCAAAAGCGAGCACCAAACAGCAAGCACAAAAAAGCGAGCACAAGGCTCGCTTTTTTAACTCGTTATCTGTAACTCAATATCTGTAACTCACAGTATTAAAGATTAAAGGCCGGCTTTAATTTTACGGGCCTGATGCAACTTCTTGTAGCTCTCGATAAGACGCAGGTGCGGCTCTATCCCTTCCAGCGCCATGCTGGTCTCGGTAAGGCCTGAGAAGCGCACCTCGCCGTTCACCGAACCTACCACCTGAGCCATCACCTCTTCACCAAACATGCGGGTAAAGTTACCGATGAAGTGTTCAAGCTCGAGCTCTTCATCCAGAGTTACCTCGAGTACCGCGCTCATCGCCTGGTAGAAGAGGCCACGCTGCACCGTGTTGTCGTTGAACTGCAGGAAGTCTTCCACCAGCTCCAGCGCCTCTTCGTGTGCGCCCAACGCCAGATAGATGAGGATCTTCAGCTCGATAATGGTCAGCTGTCCCCAGACGGTGTTTTCGTCGAAGACGATGCCGATCAGGGTACGGATATCCGTGTAGTTATCCAGCTGACTCTCTTCCAGACGATTGACCAGATCGGCAAGCTCATCATCGCTCAGTCTGTGCAGGTTAAGGATATCTTCACGATAGTCCAGCGCCTTGTTGGTGTTGTCCCAGATGAGGTCGTCCACCGGATAAACCTCAGAGTAATCAGGCACCAGGATGCGGCAGGCAGACGCGCCAAGTTCTTCAAACTCGGCGACATAGACCTCTTTGCCTAGGCTTTCCAGGATGCCGAACAGCCCCTTGGCCTCCTCCTCGTTGGTGCCGGAGAAGTCCCACTCGCAGAACTCATAGTCCGCCTTGTTACTGAAGAAGCGCCAGGAGATCACCCCGGTCGAGTCGATAAAGTGCTCGACGAAGTTCTCCGGCTCGCTCACCGCCATGCTGTTAAAGGTCGGCTTAGGCACATCGTTAAGACCCTCGAAGCTACGGCCCTGCAAAAGCTCGGTCAGGCTGCGCTCCAGCGCCACCTCGAAGCTTGGGTGCGCACCGAAGGAAGCGAACACGCCGCCAGTCTTAGGATTCATCAGGGTCACACACATCACGGGGAACTGACCGCCCAGGGAAGCGTCTCTCACCACCACGGGGAAGCCTTGCTCCTCGAGTCCCTTGATACCGGCAAGAATACTAGGGTACTTCTCCAGCACGGCCATAGGCACGTCCGGCAGCACTATCTCCTGCTCGATGATCTGACGCTTCACCGCGCGCTCGAAGATCTCCGACAGGCACTGCACCTCAGCCTCCTGCAGGTTGTTGCCCGCACTCATGCCGTTACTTAAGAACAGGTTCTCAATCAGGTTCGAGGGGAAATAGACGGTCTCACCGTCCGAGCGGCGCTTGTAAGGAATGGTGCAGATGCCACGCTCGATATTGCCCGAGTTGGTATCGATCAGATGCGAGCCGCACAGCTCGCCATCCGGGTTATAGATCTCCAGGCTGTAGTCATCCAGCATGCCTTCAGGCAGCGAGTCGTCATCGGTGAGAGCGAACCACTTCTCGTTGGGGTAGTGCACAAACTCGCTGTTTGCGATATCCAGGCCGAAGAACTGATCGTTGTAGAAGAAGTTACAGTTCAGACGCTCGATAAACTCGCCCAGGGCCGAACAGAGGGCACTCTCCTTGCTCGCGCCCTTACCATTGGTGAAGCACATGGGCGAGGCCGCGTCACGAATATGCAGCGACCAGACGTTGGGCACTATGTTGCGCCAGGAGGAGATCTCTATCTTCATCCCGAGTCCAGCCAGGATCTCCGTCATGTTGTCAATAGTCTGCTCAAGCGGCAGATCTTTACCCAGAATATAGGTGCTGCTGTCGCCTTCAGGCTGGCCCATCAACATGGCGTTGGCATCGGCGTCGAGGTTTTCTACCGTCTCAATCTTAAATTCTGGGCCTGTCTGCACCACCTTCTTCACCGTACAACGGTCGATGGAGCGCAGGATCCCCTCGCGATCTTTGTCTGAGATATCGTCGGGCAGCTCGACCTGGATCTGGAAGATCTGGTTATAGCGATCTTCCGGGTCGACGATATTGTTCTGTGACAGACGAATGTTGTCGGTCGAGATATCGCGCGCCTTACAGTAGACCTTTACGAAATAGGCCGCGCACAGGGCCGACGACGCCAGGAAATAATCAAAGGGGCTAGGCGCCGAGCCGTCACCCTTGTAGCGGATGGGCTGATCGGCGGTGACGGTAAAATCGTCGAATTTGGCTTCGAGTCTGAGGTTATCGAGAAAATTAACTTTGATTTCCATGGGGTGGTTTCCACTGCGCGCCTGTACCCGTGGGCCAGCATGCTTTATTTGAAAATGAGACAATTGAGGGGAATTATCGGTGTTTTTGCCCCATTAGTCTTGGGTTAATTACCGAAAAAGGCCAAATGGGCCGAATTAACCACCGGGGCGACAAAGAAGCTGCGCCGCGCCGGTGGTTAATTTAGAAAATAGATCAAATAAGAGAAACAGATGAGTAGAGCGGATTAAGGCAGCAGCTGGTTCTTCTGCCCCGTCTTGTGTTCATACATCAGGCTGTCGGCCCGCTCTATGATGCTGTCCACATCGTCGGTCTCGTGCAGCAGCTGGGTGCAGCCGAAGCTCAGGCTCCACTCCTTGCCAGTCTTGCCAAGCCCCATGACGCCATAGGCGGCCTGGATCCGCTCCATGATCTCGCTGGCGCAGCTGCCGTCGCAGTCCACAAAGACGATGAGAAACTCATCGCCGCCGATGCGGGCGGCAAAGTCACCGTCGCGGATCGACATGTTGATCACGCTGGCCACGCCCTTGAGCAGATCGTCCCCCGCCTCATGACCGTGCAGATCATTGGTCTTCTTCAGATCGTTCACGTCGATGAAGCTCACCGCCAGCTGCGCCTTTTGACGTCGGCTGCGGCTGATGCTCTTGCCCAGATACTCTATGATGGCGCTGCGGTTATACAGGCCGGTCAGGGCATCGTGGCGGGCGTCGAAGGTAAGCTTACTAAACAGGCGCTGCTGCTCTATCTGAGAACCGGCCAGCTTGTAGGCCAGGAAGATAAACATGGGCGACACCAACAAGAAGGCGAACAGGGCACTGTTGTTGAGGTTCTGCTGCGCGGCCTGAATGGTGCTCTCGGGCACAAACATCACCAGGTAGGCGCTCTCCCTATTCACTATGTTAAACAGCGAATGGGGCGCCAACTTGAAGCGACTGAAATAGTACTCGCCATCGTCCGTCACCACCTTGCCCAGCTCCGCCTTTTGCATCTGGCGCCAGGCTGTTGGATATTCGCTATCAAAGCCCAGCGGTTCACGTTCGGGGAACATGAAACGCCACTCCTTGTCGGCCTGCTCTCCCTTGAGATAGAAACCTTTGTGATTCAGCAGATAGACCCTGTCACCCTCATGCACATTCAAATCGTCGATGATCTGCAAAAGGTCTTTACCCTTGTAGTTGATCACCCCGGCGCCGATAAAATCCCCCGCCTTACTGTAGATGGGCGTGGCGAAACGTATGGTGGGCTTAAGGGGCTGCTCCACCTCACCGTGCTCCACGTTGAGATCGAACGGCGAGGCATAGATCTCCTCGGGCTTGAGTCCGGCAAGCTCGCGAAAATAGTAGCGGTCGGCCTTATTCTGCAGCGCCTCGTCCGGCACCAGTTGGAGGCTATTATCCCGCTGCTGATCGATACGGATCACCTCGTCGCCCCTGTCATTGAGCAGGCGGAGCTGATCGTAATGTTTATAGAGATTGCCAATTTGGAACATCAACGAGGTGAGGTACCCCTTAGCCTTAGGATCTTTCTCCTCCAGGGTCGACATCGCCAACTCGCTGTGAGCGTAATAGGCAAGGTCGGTGCCGACGATATTGAGCTCGGCCAGCAGACTCGCCTGCATGTTGCCAAGCTCGGCATATTGGCGCATCTCTCGCTCGCGGGAGATATTGCCGCTGGACATCAGATAGACAATTGCCAGTACGGCAGACAGGAACAGCAGGAGCAGCAGTGAATACACCATGCTCTTCTTGTATTTAGCGTAGGTCAGGTTAACTTCCTGAGAGGCATCTCTATCCATAATGGCGATATGTTTTACTCATCCAGATTCATTAAGACGGCCAGCCGAGCAGGCCTAATTCCGACACAGTATAAATTACCTTGTCATTCAAAACCTTAACCTTGTTCTAAAAACTGACCTTTTAATTCAGCATCTGCTAATTATACATGAGCATAGGGCAACTGAGCGGACTGCCCCCAAGGCCCCTAAATACAAGGCTCAAACGGACAACGACTCCCCAGGCAACAACTCCAATGGCAAATATAGTAGAGGCGGTCAGGCTCTGACAGACAAGCTATGACTTTTGAGCTATGACTGTCGAGCTAAGGCTTTTGAGCTATAACAATCGAACGAGGACAGGCCGACTAATCTCGCTGTTTCTCTGCTTCGGGCTTAACCATAGCTTCGCTGTTAACCTGAGCTTCGCGCTTAACCAAGATAAAGGTGAGATACATCTTGGTCGGCAAGGAGAGCACCATGCCGAAGGCCACACAGACGGCGCTGATGATAATGCCGGTCACTCCCATGGCTTCCATGGTTTCGCTAAAGTTATGCAGATAGATCCCCAGCAAAATCAGGCAGAGCCCGATGACGATACAGGTCTTGAGCAGCCGAATCAGCTTAGCATCCGCCTCCTTTTCCTCTGTCACCCCAGCCTCCTGTAGTTACATATCAAAACTGCCTAATATACTGACCACTTATTAACCGCCAAGCCATGACGGAGATCAAAGCCTGGGTGAGTGCTGCGCATAATCGAAGGGCCCAAAGCAGAGACTGACGCTTACATGCAGGGAGTAATGGCGAGCGAGATCTCGGGCGCAGTCAGCAGCGCGTCCAGCTCACTGGGCTGTGAGTGAAACCAGAAATCCAGCGCCTGAGGCTCAATAAGCAGCGGCATGCGATGATGATAGGGCGCGCAACTGGCTATCGGCTTAGTGGTAAGGGTCACCAGGGCATGGCTGCCATCAATCTGAGGACAAAGGATCCCCGCCATCAAGAGCGGCTGTCCGTCACGACCTTGAAACAGATACTTCTGCTTAGCACCGCCCGCCTGCTGCCACTCATACCAGCCACTACAGGGCACCACAGCCCTATGCTGGGCAAAGGCCTGGGCGAAGGTGCGCTTCTGTCTCACCGTCTCGGCCTGGGCATTGATCAGCAGCCGCTTGGCCCAATCAGGCTTAATCCCCCAGCTGGCATCCACCTGCTGCAGCGCACCGCCATCCAGCGCTATGGTCCCAAGTCGCTGGGTGGGCCTGAGGTCGTTATTGGTCTCACTATGAAACTTGATCCCCAGCTGATCCGACACCCAGTCGCACAGGGGATCGCTTATCACATTGAGTCGGCCACACATAGTCTGTTCCCTCTTCACCGAATGCTTTCAGCTGGTTTCTCCCCAACTTGAGCCGAGCCAATCGACCGACCTGCCTTAAGGAGCATAAAAGATAGGCTTCAAGCTAAAACACTCGGCCTGCGCTGTCCAATTTCGCTTTAGGCTAGGCTCTTGATACTGATCTTAGCAGCGCTCTTAACAAAGCTATTAACGCCGCTCTTAACATCAAGAGAAAATCTGCTTTGCCATTGCCGTTTCAGCGAAAGGTTCTGACTCAGGATGTGGCGGGCAGATAATCTTCTAAACCGCCCTACTCCTATCTCTAAAACCATCCTCACAACCTTCATCATTGCCTCTTTGCATCACCCCTTCATTCGTTCGGCAATACAGGCCACCAAGCCGAGACCTTAATGACAGCAATGTTAATCTTCTGTGATTAATCACACACTTAGGCTAATGCTTAGGTTTCTTTTCGCCGCGGCTATAGGTATAGTTTTTAACAAAAGTAACCCCAGTTCGTGGCGCATCTAATCTATCACTCAGTCCAACTCGCGCCATGACACCTCAGCTCGGACACGGAAGAGATAATGATAAAACTGATCATTCTTGGCTGTTTTGTGGCATGGATGTTTATTCGCAAGCTCAGCAAGTCTAAACCCGACTCGATTTGGCGACTCAAGCTAAGACGACTCGCCCGTTACCTGATGATAGGCGCCGCCGCCTGGTTTGTGGTGATCGCCTTCGGTTCGGTGAAATATCAGATCTACACAGACAAGACATTTACCTACAAGAGCAAGGTACAAACAGTGTTCGCCTGGGAAGAGAACCGCCTGCTGCCCATCAAGGCACTGGCCAAGCCTGTGCTGCTGTCGCTGGATTATCAAACCAGCTTCCCCATGAGCAAGGCCACAGAGAAATCCCTCAGCCAGCAGTTCCCCTACGCGCCGCGCTTTCAGGGAGTGAGCAAATTCTTAGGCACCTTGCTGCTGCTCGTTTGGCTCACCGCTTATCTGTCTCGCCACCGCCATACCGATAAGCGCTGGCAGGAGGCCGTCAGCACAGACACCAAGGCCGGCTACCGCGACTTCCTAACCTGGGCACGCAGCAATCCCCTCAGACGTGCCCACTGCACCCGCTTTATTAAGAAGGCGGATGTCGCCATGCAGTCGATCGATCAGCGTGGGCGCCTGAAACTCGAGATGTACCGCAAGGGCTGGGCCGAGCGAGGACTCAACGCCGAGTTCCTCGACATGCTGCATAAGGTGATCAAGACGGGGCATTCACAGATCAGCGTAAAAGCCACGCACATGAACTGCACCAAACCGGTTAGCGACATAGACATTAATTTACTCGTCGGCGGCTGGAGTGGCTTAGACCCGCAGTATTTCATGCAACGTTACTACGCCAATCGCAAGGCGCGCGCCGAGCAGAAGGCCGAGCCTGATGCCTTCGAGTCTCAGCTGCTCAAGACGCCAGAGCACCTGCGTTTCACCTACCCCGAACCCCAGGTTGCCGGCAGAATCATCGAGAAACAGCTCGCCAGCGTGCTGAACCAGGGCAAGAAACGCTTCCTTGGCGACGAGCTGGTGCAGTTCACTCCACATAGCGACATAGGGCTTAAACAACCTGAAGTCAGCCTGGAGTTCAGTTACATGCAGTCGCTCAATGAACAAAACGGTAAACGCTCATCCGGCGTATGGACTGGCGAACTCAGGCACGAGACCATTACCATGGGAGATACCCAATATCCCGGCGGTAATATTCTCTGGCTGGTCTTTGGCCTGGTCTTCGAATGGCGTCTAGTGATAGACGGCGTCGAGGCGGCCAAGGGAGAATATAGATGCTTCCCAGATGCCAACATCTGTAACGTTAGCCGACCCAGCAAACAGAAGATGCCGGAAAAAGCAGAGATCGAAAAAAATATCTTCGACGTGGTCGCCCTCTCCAACATCAGCTCCCTGTTTGCCCAGATGATGGGCATCAAGGAGGCGCAGATTAACGAGCATACGATCGAGTTTAATAATCAGACCGCATTTGAGGTCAAACGCCAGACGGAGACTTCGAACCAACTAGCCCAGAAGCTCGAAGATGCCCTCAGAGGCGAGGCGCTTGATGAGCTGATCAAGAGCAGCGGTGAGGAGCTTTACAAGCAAAACAAAGAGATGGTCGATGCCATGATCCGCGACTATATCGTCAACCACGGTGATACCGATACAGTATTGATGATCATCGACCTACTGGGCGATGCCGCCCCAGAACTGGCCGCAGGACTGCTGCAGATCATCGGAGGTTCAGATGAATAAATGGATTTTACCTTGCTGTGCGGCGCTGCTACTGATCCTCGCCCCCGAGGTCGCCCACGCCGATCTGAAACAGAAGATCAAAGATAAGATTGAAGATGGCATCTTCGAGGCCTTCGCCGGTGAACTGGCTCAGCTACCGGGGCTGTCACACCTGATCGCACAGGTGGAGGGTAACCAATATCAACTGGTGAGCACCAATAAAAACGCCGGCCTGCTGGACCTGGGCAGCAACCCAGATCTCGACAAGGCAACCCTGTCGCGCCAGGCCAATGGCAGCGGGATAGCGATCAGCCGCCGCGCCTATCTGGCACCCGGCACCTATTGGCTCAAGGCCAGCCCTAAGGACAAGAAGAAGCAGGCCATCACCCGCAAAGTCTATGTTCAGGCCAAGCGCCGCAACATTGCGACCCTCACCTTCTGGGAGAAGGGCCGTAAGAGCTTCCCGCTGGAGATAGTGACCCAGCCGACCACGGCAAAGGTCAGGGTGATGAACATTGGGCCCAAATATGAGTTCGGCATGCCACTGGCCGCCGGAGACTACCAACTAGAGGTCAGCGAGAAGGGCTATAAGACCCGCAACCTCAAGGTCAGGCTGGACCACAACCAGAACCAATTCGGCGTCATCCTGCAATCGATCGATGGCAAGGCGGTCACAGCCGACACCAGCAGCGCAGATGATGGCAAGGCAAGCACTAAGGTCGCGGAGCCTGAGCAAAGCAGTCAAACCGCCGCCAACGAGCAGGCAGATGAGAAAACAGAAAAAGCGACAGACAAGGCCAAGAAGAAACCTTCGACCACGGTAGAGGTGATCGTCTGGGTACTGATGATCGGTGGCTTTATCTTTTTCTGTTGGCTCACCTACAAGCTGTTCACCTTCATTTTCACCCTGATGGGCGGCGCCTGGCGCAGACTGAGCGCCTAGCGCCTTTTAGTCTGATCCATAACCACAAAGGGGATAGCCAAATAGGCTACCCCCTTGTTTCTAAATTAAAAACTTGCCTTAGCTATCGGCATCGAACCTGGCCTGGCGCGCCTCGATAATGGTGCACTTGGTCTGCTCCATCAGCTCCCCTAGGGTGATGCCCGGGGTCTCGCGGATCAGGCGCACCAACTTGACAGGCAAGGGTTCTAGCTTATCGGCATGCAGCAACAGACCCGCCTCGAGCTTAGCGATCAGATAGGGCGCCATCGCCGGCTGACACTGCTTAAGCGTCAGGGTAAAGGATTGCACATCCATAGCGCCGCCAGTCAGTTGCCAGTTGCGCGAACGCCGCACCCGCTTGAGGCCGCAGCCAAATTCCACCGCCAGGGTCTGCGCCAGAGTCACCTGCTCCCGGCCAATACGGTGGATCAGCGAAGGTAAGGCGATGACGATCGCTTCATTCATGGCGACAAAATCCTCAAGGTATGGGGCGGCAATAGTAAACAGGCAGGCCATTTTTCCAGCCCAGACACAAAAACTCAAGGCGAACGCTCAACCCTGCTTCTCGCGGTTTCGCCTGCCACCTGTTATTTCTTGAGCCCACCAGCACTATTGCCTACAATAGCGCACAACTTTTTTGATTGAAGATAACCACTATGACTGACACTAAATCACTACCTGCATTGCCCGATCGCCTATCTGTCAATCCACGTAGCCCACACCATGTGGCCGACTACTTCGAGCACGACATCGGCATTCTCGTTAACGGCAAAGAGCGCTTCAACGTCGAAGAGTATTGCATCAGTGAAGGCTGGGTGAAGATCCCTAGCCCTAAAGCCCTAGACCGTCACGGCCAACCGCTGATGATGACAGTCAAAGGCACCATCGAAGCTTTCTATAAATAAAGCGACAAGCTTAGATAAAGCCGCGACACTAAAGGGAAGCCCAGGCTTCCCTTTTTCATGCCTGCATTTCTTCTCTTATCCTATAGCTCTGGCCATATTTACTAATCTAGCCAATCAGTTAGATTCAAGCTTAAATGCCACCTGGCTCACCTCTTGGCCATATCTGTTAATCAACTCTCATTTGCGCCAAACAAGTTGCATCCACATCACGCTTCTGTAAACGCCAGATTGCCTTTGGGTTAATTTTGCCACTTAATATTCATTAGATTTTTCTTATATCTAGTCAAAATTGTCTTAGGCTGGTTTTTATGAAAATAACAATAAAAGCTAAACTAATCATATTAGTAGGTGCTTTACTTGTCGCGGTATCGGGCTTGTTTATCATCAACACCTATATCATCGCGCAAGAAGTCCTTAAGCAGGAACAGAGCAACATCAACCAACAGGTTGAAGCCCTCATCAAACAGAACCTCATCGGCCAGGTCGACACCCTAAGCCGCTCCGTCAACGACTTCTACCAACAGTCCCGAGAAGCCAACATCAAGCAGGCGCTGGGGGATGAGATTAAGATGTTCCGCGATGTCATTAATCGCATGTACGAGAACAACCTCACCGACGATGCCGCCATGATGGTCTACACCTTCCTCAATGAGTATCAATGGGGTAACGGCCGCTACCTGTTTGCCTACAACGCCGACACCCTGGAGAATGAGGCGTCCGGCATGGGCGGCGTCTCCATGGGTAACAGCCGCGATGCCTTGGACGAGAAAGGTAACTACTATGCCCGGGACATAGTCGCCGCCGCTAGGGCCAATCCTATTGGATTTACCAGCTACTTCTTCTCCAATCCTTCGACCGGTCAAGTGGAAGAGAAACTCTCGGCCTCCTTCTACTTCGAGCCGCTTAACCTGGTGATCGCCACCGGTGAATATGTCAGCACATTGAAACAAGACAAACTCAACAGTGCACTGCAAACCGTGCTGGCGGCCAAGTTTGGCGAAGACGGCCACTTCTGGATTCAGGACAGTGACGGCAAGATATTGGCCCACTCGCAGTCATCTCAAATAGGCCAAGTCACACCAAACGCCGCCAAGGCGAAACAGGCACTCGGTAACCAAGCGGATGCCTTCGTCGCCTTACCTGTCACCGACCCTAAGACCCACAGCCAAGAGACGCAGATCGCCTATGTCAGAAAGATCCTCCCCGAGTGGGGCTGGGTGATAGGCACCGGCACCTATGAGTCCAACATCAGCGCCATCGAACAGGGGCTCACCGCTGGCACTGAGGCGATATTCAAACAGAAAATTTACCGCAGCATCGCCATTGCCAGCCTGCTTATCATCATCGCCCTGGCGTTTTGCGTATTCCTGCTCAACAAGATCATCGCCGACATGGTGATGCTGAAAAACCGCATCGACACCCTCTCCACCGGCGACGCCGACCTCACCTCCAGATTGGCCATCACCAGCAAGGATGAACTGGCGGCCATCGGCCACTCGGTTAACAGCTTCATCGGCTACCTGCAGACGATGATGCTGGAGATCTCCCACGCCTCACAGAAGATCACCCAGGGGATAGGCCAACTCGACATCCACTCGGAAAACAATCGTCAGGCGCTGAGTAAACACAGCAGCGAGACAGAGCTTGTAGTCACCGCCATCAGCCAGATGAATGCCTCGGCAGACGCCGTGGCCCAGAGCGCGGGCAAGATGGCCGCCAGCACGCATCAGGCCAACGAAGAGGCCAAGACCTCGACACTCACCGTCTCAGATGCCGCGGGCAGTGTCCAGGCACTGGCAAGCGAGATGAACTCGGCCAGCCAGAGCATTCACACCATGAGCGAGAACACCAATCAGATCATCTCGGTATTGGGGGTGATCAAGGAGATCGCCGATCAGACCAACCTGCTGGCCCTCAATGCCGCCATCGAGGCGGCCCGGGCCGGCGAGCAGGGACGCGGCTTTGCCGTAGTGGCCGATGAGGTGCGCTCACTCGCCTCACGCACCCAGTCCTGCACCACACAGATAGAGCAGATCCTCTCCACATTGAGACGCGACGCCGACACCGCCGAACAGCTGATGCTGGAAACCCAAAACAGCTGCCAGCAGGTCACCCAAAATACCGCCCGCGTCACCTCAAATCTGGGCGCCGTCACCGACTCCATCGCCGAGATCAACGATCTGGGCGGCCAGATCGCCAGCGCCTCAGAGCAGCAGAGCGTGGTAACGGCCGAGATCAGCCAAAACATGCATACCATAGAGGCGATGGCCCAGACCCTGCTGCAAAATGGCCAGCAGACACTGGAAAGCACCCAGAGCCTGTCGGCCGCCAATCAACAGCTCAGCGCCATGGTGAGTAAATTCAAGCTAGCCTAGGCCAGTTTCGGCGCCTCTGCTCTGATAGATGCGCCGACACCTTTATCCCGCTGAGTTTTACGCGCATTTATCACCGAAAATTCTTGATCCAACACATATCTTTAGCCGTATCACTTTGCTACATTTGGTTATCAAAATGTAAAATCTTGACCTGGCTTGATATGACTATGCTTATCAAGACGTTAGTTGCTAATACCTTAGCTACGACTAACCTAGTTATTAGGAAATGGATTCGAGAGGCTATTGTGACTCGGTTACTCATCACTCTCATCTCGCTGACCTTACTGGCCACCACCATGCTCAGCGCCGATGTCAGTGCCAAAACATTGAGATTTGCCGTAGTGCCAAAATTTTACGGCGCCTTCTTCGATCAGAGTAAGCTCGGCTGCGAAGCCGCCGCAAGACAGCTCAAGGATGTCGAGTGTATCTATCTGGGGCCAGAGATCTCCAGCGTGAGACTGCAAGATAAGGTGATCGAGCAACTTATCGACCAAGGCATAGACGGCATTGCCGTGGCCATCACCCAGTCTAAGTTTCTCGCCGAGAACAGCCTCACCAAAGCCAAGGCCGCCGGCATTCCGGTGATCACCTATGACTCAGATTTCGACGCCCCAACCCTGGCCGAACATCAAGATCTAAGACGCGCCTACATAGGTACAGACAACTTTGCCTTTGGCCTGGCACTGGGTGAGCAACTCAAAAAACTCAGGCCCAATGGCGGCACCCTGATCATCCAAACCGGCCGCCCCGACTCCCCCAACCTCAACCTGAGGATCATGGGCATTCGTAGCGCCCTGTCTGGCAAAACCTATGAAAACCCACCGGGCAAGCGACTGCAAAACGATAATGGCTGGACAGAGATCAGAGAGCCCTTCTCCAACTTCGATCAGCTCAGTCAGGCGGTGAAGCAGATGGAGTCAGTCATGAAAGGCAAGCCCATCAAGGCCGACTCCTTTATCGCCGTGGGTGGCTGGCCGCAAAACGATGAGGCCCTGTATCGTAAGATGATAGCGCCCTATAAAATCAAGCTGAATAACAAAGAGATAGTCGTGATTATTTCAGATGCGGCGCCGCCTCAACTGGCCATGCTACAAGACCGCCTCGCCCATACAAACATAGGCCAGAGCCCCTACGAGATGGGCCGCCAGGCGATCTTCACCCTGCACAAAATTGTCAGCGACCAGGCCTTCGAGCAGATAGTCTTTACCCCCATCAAACTCTGCACCCCCGAAAACGCCGTGACCTGCACCAAGAGCGCCAGCGACTGAATCAGTGACATTTTTGTCCCCTAGTTAGATGAGTTTACCGGCCGGTAGACTTGATTGATGAGCGCCGCCGCGATAGTAGTGGCCGGGTCGCGCCCATCCACGCTAGGGGCCAGGTTGGTCCAGACCACCAGGCTCACCTTGTTGTCTGGGTCATGGCCCATGAAAGAGTTATAACCCGGCAGCTCGCCGGTATGACCATAGAGCTGGCCAAACTTGGCTATGCCCAGGCCATAGTAGGCAGTGTTGGGATTGTCGGGATCGATAGGCTTTACGCTTGCCAGACGCAGTTTCTGCATCTCCTCATTTAACAGTTTGCCGCCAACCAAGGCCTCGACCCAGACCAGCAGCTCCCTGGCGGTCGATATCCCCGCGCCGGCCGCCCAGCCCCAAGAGGGATTAGCCTCGGTCTGATCCCCCGGCATTATCACCCCATCACGCGCCTCCTGCTGCATCGCCTCAGGCAGCGCCCCGTCCATGGTCAACACATTGGTGCCATACATATAGCCGTGGGCGTAGGGCTCGGGCAGCACGTTATCGGTGATCTTAGGAAACAGGGTTTGTGTCATGCCTAGGGGAGCAAACAGGCGGCGCTGCATGATCTCAGGCAAGGTGCTGTCATCGAGCTTCTGGGCGATCAGGCCAAGCAATACCGTATTAGTGTTGGAATAGCCAAAATCTGTGCCCGGCGTAAAATCCAGCGGAGAGTCGAAACTCAGCTTAAGCAGCTCATCTTGGGGCCAAGCATAAGCGGGATCCTGATCTAAGGTCTGATTCAGCGCTAATGTGGTGGTGTAGTTATGTAGGCCGCTCTCCATCGACAGCAGCTGAGCTATGGTGATCTGCTCACCGCTCGGCACGCCAGTCCAGTGCATGGCCACAGGATCTTCTAGCTGGAGCTTACCCTCCTGCACCATCTGCAAGATGATAGTGCCGACCCAGGTCTTGGTATTGGAACCAACCCGCAGGTGCTGATCGAAGCGGGTCGGCTCGCTGCCGCCATACCGGCTCACCCCAAAGGTATATTCAAAGTTACCCTTGGGGGTATGCAGTATCACCACGGCGCCGGGCACCAACATATCCTCGGCCAGCTCTGCCACCGTCTGCTGCATCTTGGCCGAGTCGATGGCGTTTAGCGCCTCCTCATCGTCACTGTTACAGCCACTGACCAGGACTCCGGCCAGGATACTGGCAAAGGTTACTAACAAGGCACTCACTAGGTTACTAACCCAGGCTCTCGGCTCTGCTTTATCCTTTTTAGACTTGCGCTGTTCCCACATATTTTTCAATATCATTTGGCACTCCCTTTGTCATCCTGCATCCAGGATCCGCACTCAGCCAGCTTAAAAACCGACCATCCATTGCAATACCCCAAGCTAGTCTGGTTTCGATTGGGATTCAAGCTATGTTGGATTTGACTCAGCTTTTCCGCGTTAGAGATTGGACGCTATTGCTGTAGCGCCGGTCGTTAAACTACAACTCTGATGAGCATGAAAATGAAGGCAAGAACACTCAATCCGCCAGACTTTGCTTTGTGTTGGGCGCGGCTTGATTTATCATTGTTCTCGACAGAGAATTGTTTCTGGTTAAGTCAATATATTCAGCCATATAGAATAGGAACCCTAAGTAGATGATGAGCAAATGGGCGATACGTTTTTTACAAATGGCCGAACTGGTAGCCTCATGGAGTAAAGACCCCTCCACCCAAGTGGGCGCCGTGATCACTGAAAACAACCGCATTGTCTCACTGGGATTCAACGGCTACCCGCGCGGGATCTCCGACAGCGCCGAGACAGACAACCGCGAGATGAAACTGCTCAAGACACTGCACGCCGAAGAGAACGCCATTCTCTACGCCAAGCGGGATCTCAGCAGCTGTGAGATCTGGGTGACCCACTTTCCTTGCCCCAACTGCGCCGCCAAGATCATCCAGACTGGCCTTAAGGTGGTACACAGCCCACAACCCAGCGACGACTTCCTCTCCCGCTGGGGCGACAAGATCAAAGTCAGCCAGGATATGTTTGACCAGGCAGGTGTAGAAGTCGATTGGATGCAGGTTGAGCAGTAAAATCAGTCCCCAAATCAGTCCCAAAATCAATCAAGAAATCAGGCACCTTTCGGTGCCTGAAACAATTTACAGCCCAAGTGTTAATTCACTAAGTTGAAGCTACTGCTAGTCGATACACCATCCCAATTACCGCTGACATTGGTCACGCTAATGGTATAGGTGCCGGGCGTCGTACCGCCACTGCCTTTTCTGTTGGGCGCAGATGTTTTCCAGCGAACCTCAGCAACGCCATTACTGTCACTGGCGCCGCTAACAAGCGTAATACTTTCCTGCGTCGACGTGTTGGTGACATTCATAGTGACTAGGGCACCTTCCTCTAACTCGCCATTAGCTTCCTGCACCAAGGCTCGAATAACCACCTCATCGCCGACTGTCATAGTGCTTGAAACGATATAAGTGGTTGTCTGAGATTTACCTTTACCACTTTGCTGTAAATACCCGGTGCTGATACTGCTCACCCCCAAGGTATCATCAGTCACAGGTGGTGAGCCCCAAGTAGTTGACGCCATCAACTGCGGCTTAGCCATCCCCGTATTAAGCCAAGCTTCCAGCATGTTATCGCCTTCGGCGCCGAGAAATGCGCTCTGGCGATTATTGGCCAAGTAGAGGAACTGTATGTACTCCCAACTGGTGCCTTGGTAAAGCAGGTCGATAGTGGCATACACGGCACCAGCCGGAGGATTAAGAGTCAGCCGATCATAATGCTCATACACACCGCCAACACCGGGAGCGCCAAACTGATTGGCGGGTACAGGCAACGCATTGCGCCTTTTAGCCTCATCGAAGCTCATGCCATAGGGAGGAATCCGATTGTCGGCCACCACATGATTGTTTAACGCAAAGTGAAAACTGTCCGCAACACCGTCGGCACTGCCAGCGGCTAAATCCGCCAGAGTCGTTACCACCTCACCACTAAAACGGTCATAGGCTAGCGCTATATCTCCGCTGACACCTAAGGACACTAACCGCTCAGCCCAGGCTTGGGTGATCCCATAATGCGCCGAATAGATACGGGTATTGGCACCAGTTAGATCCACTATCGACTCCACTTCAACAGCAGCCCCACCGGCAGGGTTGGCAAGCGTCACACCTATCGGCCCATAAGCGCCATCTTCACGTAACAATTGCTCGT
The DNA here is from genome assembly GCF_019457575.1 of Shewanella alkalitolerans. NCBI lineage: Bacteria > Pseudomonadati > Pseudomonadota > Gammaproteobacteria > Alteromonadales > Shewanellaceae > Shewanella > Shewanella alkalitolerans. Next base: position 3,590,659 of record NZ_CP080422.1, read on the forward strand.
CACCGTCATACCACTTGATGTTAAGCCACATACGCCGACCTTCAGGATAACCAGAGATCAGTTTATGCCCGGTGAGATTCACTACTGTGAGCAGGTTGCCAGCCACACTCAAGTTGGCCGCCTGTTGTAGGTGCTGCTTCGCCCTTTCGGTCGCCAAGTCGATAGCCGACAGCTGCGCCGTGGTCAGCCCATCACCTAGCCTTAACTGCAAGCGACTGTCCTGATATTTGATGACATCGCCAATCCAGCTATTACCACCGGTAAAGTCATGTTGTGGCAGGTCTTTACGCACTTGGACACCGCGCTTATTCGCACCGGCGCCTTGCACTGGCCGCATGTGACAGCTCTGACAGCTGAAATAACGAATATCACCATCGGCATAATTACCGCCGGTTCCCGCTAATAGTGCAGCCTGATAGGTCTGCTCAATCGCGCCGCCTGGATGACGTAAGTTTTCAGGCAGAGACAGAAAATCAGCCACCTGTGTGGTGGGAAATGCACTGGCTTTATATTCGCTAAAGGTGCGTTCAACCACGCCATAAGCATAAGGAGGATTATTAAACGCTGCCTTATCAACTACAGAGCCGCCCACATTTGGGGAGCCACTCGCGTCTTGAGAGGAGATCACCTGCGGCGCTCCGGGCTGCGTACCATTACCCGGAGCTAAATCGCCCACCACAGGGTTGGACACGTCATGACAGGAGCCACAAAAGTCCACATGGCGATGAAACTTAGACTGCATAAACTGATGACGGGCATCGGCATCGACATAAGGGCCTAACTTGGCGCTGCTGGCATTCCAGAGTGACAAGATGCCGCTACCGTAGAAACCTTCATCGGCACTTTGGCATGTGCCCGACGGCGCTAATGCCTTATCGCTACAGTTAGCAATAAAGGGGGCAGTCATAGCACCTTGCAACACGGGATCGGAATTGTCGGTGTTGGTCATCACATGGCAGGTATCGCAATCCACGCCATTGTCATCCATCGCAGGAATGCCCGAACCATCGGTTGGAGTTGAGTGCCCCTCGTACCAGCCTTTGGTGCTGTGACAGCGGATACAAAAATCCCCCGCGCCATCAAAATCTTGCTCTGCCACCGCCATGGTCGCCCAGAAGATCGGATCGCGACTGGCATTGGCCATGGCACTACCGCGCCAGCCTGTAGCAGGCTCATACTCAGGGTTGGTTTTGTTATAGCCAGAGTGGCAGTTATCACACTTGTCCGGTGACTCGAAGTTGCCAGCTTGCCCCTGTTGAGTCCCAGGCATCTGCACTTCGGTAGGCACCACATCTGCCGCAAAACATTGGGCGATGAGCAAGCTCGCGCCAAGCGCGATAAAGGAGAGTTTATTGAACATCATATTTGCCCCCATTGATTTTAAGCTGTGGAAAGGCGACAGCTAACGGTTAAATTTTAACCAATGCAGTTTATCTAATATTGACCTACCTCAAATTAGGTAAGCTTTGTTATAACATTGTGAACATAGGGCCATGAGCATTAGACCCTTAATGACTTAGCGGCTAGCGCTTAAGGGATAGGCGATAGACCCCCCACCAAAAGACCGCATCCAGCAAGATCGAAAAATGCGTCACAATTAGACCAATTAACAGTTACTTTTTAGGCACATTGATCGTATATTATGCGAATATTCATGGGTTTATATCTCTAACCACTGATATACCCTCTCATTTGCTTCAAGGATGAACATGACAGAGTTGGCAGCCAATCTCATATCAATAGCCGTCTTGCTATCGGGTATGTTTGTCGTGATGAGTGTCGCTTGGCTAATTCTAAAACGGCGTGACCTCACCCTAGATTTACCCGTCGATCGCGACCAACTAATCCGCATTCCCGCCTACGGCTTACAGCAACAGATTCAAGATCTGCAGATGGATGTCATCGGCGCCTTGGTTATCGCCGTCATGGTTGTTGCCTTTCCCTTTGCCATCGACAGCCTCAGGGCCCATATCATTCAAGAGGATGTCCCCTGGCTATTCATCTTTACCATAGTCATAGGACTGATTTATAGCGGCTACAAAACCTGGAAAGCCTTCACGCAACTGACCAAGCTGCGACTGGGTCATACCGCCGAAATAGCGACAGCCAACGAATTAATAGGATTACAGGCTTTAGGCTATCAGGTCTTCCACGACGTGCAGGCTGATGGCTTTAATATCGACCACCTCGCCATAGGTAAAAATGGCGTATTTGCCATAGAAACCAAAGGCCGCCACAAACGTACCAAAGATAAGAAGAACGGTGGTAAGGCTCATGAAGTCTTCTACAAAGACAACCGCTTATGCTTCCCCTCTTGGCATGAAACCAAGCCGATAGAACAGGCCGTAAGACAGGCCAAATGGGTAGGAAACTGGCTCTCCAAAGCAAGCAGAATCGAGGTCAATGCCATGCCTGTACTCGTATTTCCCGGCTGGTACGTCACCAATCAATCCAGGCCACCTTTCCCCATCTTGAATCACAAGCAGTTAGTGAAAACCTTACCCAAGGTGAACGGCCACAAAGAGTACGGCCAAACATTTACCCAGCAAGAGATGGACGCCATCGTCTATCAGGTTGCACAGCGGTGTTTGAACAAGCATGAAATAGAGAAATGATGACATCAAAGAAACTTACTCAGAGAGCATTCATTCAGGAGTATGTATGACTGGGGGCCAAGCCAAAAATTCCGCGTTAACAACAGCATTAGCCTTTCATTACCAAGTGTTGATAGGCTTGGATAAGTGCTTTGCATTGAAAGAAGACCAATCCGTATGGTTTGAAAAAGACGGTGATGTGAGTCTTGTTTCTCCTGATGCTTTAACTTCATCTCAAACGGAAGTGAAAGACTATTCGGCAGCACTTACTGACCACCATGAAAACCTCTGGAAAACGCTTAAGAACTGGTTAGCTCCCGAGTTCGATCATACCCAATATGGTGTTTTGGTACTGCATACCACACAGGCTTTTGGTGCAACAACCCAGCTGAAGGATTGGAACACTCGAACTGCCGAGCAACGCTTAAAAGTATTGAAAGATATTTATGCAGAACGCACTGATGAACAGCTAAATTCTGAAAAGCCTAAAGATATCATAAAATTGCAGAAGGCCGTAATGGACTGTGATGAGGCTTTGTTAAAAATTGTCATTGGTAAAGTGACCTTGTTTACCGAAGCCGATAATGCACAGGATTTAGAACAGTGTATTTTGGCTAAACCTGTAGGCATTCCTAAAAATAATTTAAGTAGTTACCTCCAGGGGCTAGTTGGTTTTGTGTATGCGCAGGCAACTCAGCATTCATGGAGTATTAGCCAGCTGGCTTTTAGGGCTAAGTGTGAAGAGTTAACAACTCTTTTATGTAAGAGGGAATTTACTTTCCCGGCCTTCTCAGGCTATGAAGCATCAGAGCTTGAGGTTGAACTACATCAAGACAAACTATTTGTTCAAAAAATAGCTGAGATAGAGCATCACGCAATGATCCCCGATGCGCTAGGTAATTGGCTGGAGTTGCAAAACTCTTATTTAGAGCAGCTCGATGAATATCCCTTGTACAAACATAAAACAAAATCCTATCAAAATCAGCTAGTTAGGAGGCTAAACCTTGCCCATTCAAGTGCTCAACTTGAGGCGGTTGATGCAATTAAAAGCTCAAAGTTACTATACAACAGAACCATGCAAGAACAGCCACTCAACATGGGTAATCATATTCCGCCAATTGAATATAAAAATGGCCTTATCCATGACGCAATGGACGATGACGAGCGTGATTTGAAATGGAAGGTTGAGCCATGAGTAGTATTGTCGATGCTCTGTATGAATTAAAGTACAACCCATTTGAGTATGGGCCATACTTGGCCTCTTTTTATACCACCTTAGAGGAATCTGAGAACAATTTGTTGCTTGCCCAGTTGGTCATACCGCTTTGTAGCCATCCGATATATAGCCATAAGCTGGTGAACTCAAACAAAAGAAGCTCTATATGGTCTGTATTTGACGACAGAGCAAAACTCTATGACCTACAAGAGCGGATTGAAGGGTTTCAAACCCTAACAGAGCAGTGTATTCAATATTGTTTAGTCAACGATTGGTTATTCGTTAATGAGCAGCGGCTATCCCTAACGAAATGTGATGAGGTTGTCTCTGGCTTTATCACTAAAAAGAGTGCAGAAAGATTAGGCCGGTTATTTAGCGGTCACTCAGTGGTCGAGATTTATGCGTTTTTAGGAGTGAAACCGCGATGAAAACACTTATTCATGAAATAGGCGTGATTGACAAGCAAGGGCTCAAACACCCTGTTAATTTTCAAGCAGGGCTCAATGTGGTTACTGGTAAATCATCAACCGGTAAAAGTGCCTTAATTGAAATTTTTGATTATTGCTTTGGCAGCGATGAGAACACAATTCCAAAAGGTGTTATTACAAACAGTGCTGCAATTTACTATGTCGCGCTTGCTGTTAACGAACAGGATATGGTGATTGCCAGAGACCCGAATCTTGCAGCAAGAGCATTTTTCCGTCGTGTTGAGACATTCGATTCAGCAAAGATTGATCGCGAATACTTTAATACAAGCTATTTTCGACCTTTAAGTGAGTTTAAGAAGCACTTAAGGGACTTTTTCTTAGATATTAATGATGTTGATGAATCTTTGGTTGCAAAAGCTTATAGGGGGAATCGTAAAGCTCCCACGCCATCAATTCGAAGTTTCTCATCGTTTCTGTTACAGCATCAAAACTTAATTGCCAATAAACATGCATTGTTTTATCGATTCGACGAGAAGGAAAAGCGAGATCAAGTCATTGAGCATACAAAGATATTTTTAGGGCTTGTCGATCAAAAGTTCTTTCACTTATCACAAGAAAAAGAGCGGTTAAGCACAGACGTAAAACGTTTAGAACGGCAAAAAGAAACCAATAAACGCACATCAGAAAACTATAAACAAAAAGTCGCCCCTGTACTAAGTCAGCTTTACGCTTTGATGGGCTTTAAAGATGAGCCTATATCACTGACAAAGGTACTCCAACATCCTCAAGATGCAAAGGATCAACTAGATAACATTATAGTTGCAGAGAAAATCGTTCACAGTTCCGATGCTTTGACACAACGGTATGAGCAGTTGAAACTGGCGCGTAATCAAAAAACTGCTGAGTTACGAAAATTGCAGCGTCAAGCAGCATCTATTAATAAACACATTCAAGCAGAAGAACGATTTGTTGATAATGTAAAACGGTTTAACTCACCTCAACATGTTCATATTTCCGCCTCGGTTTGCCCATTCTGCCATACTGAAAAAGACAACTTGCGACAAAATGCAAAGAAGCTTCAGGAGGCCATTACGAAAGTATCGGGGAATCTTGCTCAAGCTCGCCCAATGAAAGCAAAGTTCGAATCATCTTTGATTGAAGTGCAGCGTGATACAGAAATTGTTAGTAAATCGCTAACCGATCTCAATCAACAAATAACAGAAATTGAGAAAGCAAATCAGCAGTTATCAGAACAGAAGAGCTTATATGAAAGCATAATTATGCAAAAAGCCAAACTGTATGCACTTCTTGACACCTTAAATATGGCTGATGATGCTGAACTTGAAAAAGAAATCAAAGAGTTAAAAAAGAAGCTCAAGAAGATTACTGATGCACTCAAAGAGTACGATGTGCAAAAAGGTTTGGCTGCCGCATCGGATAAGGTTAATGAATATATGACTAGCATAGGTAGCTATTTTGAATTTGAGAAAAGCTATAAACCAATTAACCTCAACTTCTCATTTGAGACATTCGACCTTTATCATTTAACGCCCGAAAATGAAAAAATTTACCTACGCTCAATGGGTAGTGGTGCAAACTGGCTTTACTGTCATGTAACGTTATTTTTGGCACTGCATAGGTACTTTGCTGAATTAGGTGAAAAATGTGCAATCCCTTCGGTATTGTTTTTGGACCAGCCTACGCAGGTGTATTTCCCTAATTTTAACCGTGATAACTCTGAAACCTTCGAAGAACAAAAGACGCAAGAAGCCGAGCAGCGTAAGATCCACAGCGTTGATCAAAACATTGATGAAGACATTAAAGCCGTTGAAAACTTATTCAGCCAACTCTCGGTTTATTGTAATGTTCTTGAGAAAGAGAATGGATTTAGCCCTCAAATCATTGTGACAGACCATGCAGATAATTTAACGTTATCAAATAGAGTTCCGTTTGACTCCTTGGTCAATGGAAATCGTTGGCGTACGCGGGGATTAATTGATCCTGTACCATATTCAGACACAGATAAAAGATAAAAGATAAAAAGACATAACAACCATATCTTTTGTCGTGTAACCATCCAGCTCTAGGTGTTGAAGTATCGACTTTCTGGACTTAAAACGCATAGGCGACATCATTTTATTAAATTCACTAATAAAAAGCGGCCATCAGGTCGCTTTTTATATCCCTATTGAAACTTGCTCCACACAAAAAGCATTAATTGCGTCGCTGGCGATGATAAGACAATGAAGTTTGGGGTTTTCGCCGCGGAGTTGACTGAGGTCAATGAGCAGCGAAAATCTCGAACTGAGGCAGTATTATCAAGCCTAAGCAGCAATTAGCGCGATGAGGCCGTGCTGCTGCCCAACCGCATTTGCAACCGCTACCAATCGGCTTTTTATCTCTTGTTCTATGCCTGTACCGCGCTCAAGCAAGTCATCAACGGCGATGAAGGCGATGGTATTCAGGCGACTGCTCCCATAGTGATAGGCGTAGCCCGGTTCGACTATCCAGTTCTCTGAGGTTAGCTGCTCGGCCTTTTCATCCAGGGTTCTGACCAGGGTGAAGCCGAAGGTTAAGACATGATCTTCCTTGCCATACCAGTCTGCCTTTAGCGCCTGAAAATTAATCCACATCTCCAGCTGGGCCAGTAAGGGCTTAAGTGAACTCGAAAATCTATCATCAGCTGTTATGGTGATGGGGAATCCTTGCTGCATGGCTCTCTTTACCTCTTGCGTAAGCTTTTCGCTTACTTTACCCGCCAGCTTGCTCTTATTCTTGGCTGCCGGAAATGACCTCGGTCTGTCGATAGGGTTTGATTGTGCTGGTGAACCGCCTCAGATGCAATGGTAAAGACCAAAACCCAGGGCGCAATCTCCCACCACACCTTGTTGAAATTTAATGGTTAAGTTACTCTTGCAACGCTAATAAACCATGGGGATGGATAGGGTTTGCAAGGGATTCTGAGCTACTACAAACAGTGCTTTGCGCACGACAGCGCCGAGATCAACCTCTGGTCGTGCCATAAGCTGGCCGAGCAAGATCAGCTGCTGCTACAGGGCGAAGATGAACTGGCCAGTGGCTTTCTCCCCCGCCTCCCCTTGCCACACACCTTAGCCTCGGCGTTAATGAACCGCAGCGCCCTCTATCTGCGTGAGCGGGTATTACTGCATTGCAGCCTCTTCTTTAGCGGCACCATAGAGCTCAATGGCGAGCGGCGTAAGGTGGTTACACCGCTGCTCTATCGCGAGTGCCAGATACAGGCCGATGGTGATGAGATCTTTCTGCAAGCCAGCGAGTCATTAACCGGCCAGAACCCATTTACCATCAACGAGGCGCTGCTTGAAAAACTCGTGGTGGAAGGCCACAGCCTGACCCAGGACCTACGCGATAACCCTACCGACGTGAGCGGCTGGATAGCCTGGCTGCGCGCCGGACAGGCCGATGTGGATGCCACCCAGCTACTGCATTTTCCCAAGCTGATTGATGAAGCGATATTTGAAGGCTTAAGGCGTAAACACAAAGGCTTTCTGGTGAGTCGCAGCCAGCTGGTGCTGGCCGAGCGGTCCCTTGCCAGTCGCGGCATATTGCACGAACTCGACCTATTGATGGCGACAACTGAGCTTTCGCCGCCGCTACAGGCCCTGTTTGCCGAGCAGCAACCATCGCTCCAGAGCAAACGACAGATCACAACCCAGCAAGATTGCCTGCCGGGATTGCTGAGTAATGCCCAGATGCAGGCGCTGGATATCGCCGCCAACCACACCCTAGGACAGATCTCAGGCCCACCCGGCACGGGCAAAAGCTACACCATAGCCACCATAGCCGCCGAGCAGATATTGCGGGGCAAATCGGTGCTGATCGCCGCCCACACAGATGTTGCCGTGGACGTGATAGCCGATAAGTTGCAGCAACAGTTTCAGCTGGGCAGTAGCCTGATCCGCGCCGGTTCGCCGCAATTTATCAAGCAGCTCAAGTCCCAGGTGGACGACATGCTCAACGGCATTCATCCCGTCGCCAACAAGAAGGTAACTGACATCGCGCTGCAGAAGGCCTACAAGCAGCTCGAGATAGTGACCAGACAGCAAGCCAAGCTGGAACAGAGCTTTACCCGCCACTGCAAGCGCGCCATCGGTCGCGGCCAGAAGCTGGCGAGGCTCGAGCAGCAAAAATCCCGCTGGCGCCTGCCCTGCTATAACTGGTTCTATCGCGGCGGCATTAGGCGCTTCTCCCGCCAGTGGGAGGTGCTCGACAGCTTAAATGGCCTGATAGCGCAGAAAGAGAAGCTCAGCCTTGAGTATCTGCAGCTAGCCACCAGCCACAGGCAAAGCCGCCTGCTGCAAAACAAGCGCAGCTCCCTGGTAAACTTTGCCAAGGCGATACGGGCGCGTCAGTCGGCGAAACAGCTGGAGGCCTTCTACAACACGGACTTCTCGGCGCTGCAGCAGACCTTTCCCATCTGGCTGTCCAGCCTCGCCAATCTGCACAGGGTATTGCCCATGCAGCAGGAGATGTTCGATCTGGTGATCATCGACGAGGCCACCCAGGCCAATATTGCCGAGTGTCTGCCCGCCCTGCAGCGAGCCAAGGCGGCACTTGTGGTGGGCGACAGCAAACAGCTGAGACACTTCTCGTTTCTGTCTCGCGAGAAACAAGCCAGCATTCAAACCCAGCTCGGTATAGCACCCGACAGACGCGGACTGCTGAGCTATCGCGATGCCAGCATGTTAGACCTTGTATCTGGCTCGCTGAGCGCCCAGGCGCAAGTTGCCTTTCTGGACGAGCACTTTCGCAGCAAGCCTGAACTTATCCAGTTCAGTAACCAGGCCTTCTATCAAAATGCCCTCAAGGTAATGCAGCACAGGCCCTGCACCAGCTCGGGACACCTGCACAGAGTTCAGGTTAATGGTGAGCGTGATGCTAAGGGGGTTAACCTCCTCGAGGCCGAGGCCTTGATGGACAAGCTGAGCCAGCTTATTGAGGAACAGGCCGATGCCTTGGTGCCCTCTAGCATTGGGGTACTCTCCTGCTTTCGACATCAGACCGAGTATCTGTCGAAGCAGATCATGACCCGTTTCAGCCTGGCGCAGATAGAACGTCATCAGCTGCGGATCGCCACGCCCTTTGGGTTTCAAGGAGAGGAGCGCGACATCATGCTGCTCTCCTTCAGCGTGACTGCACAGGACAGTCGCGCCGCAGCCTACCTTAACCGCGCCGATATGTTTAACGTGGCTATCACCCGCGCCAAACAGGCCCAGTGGCTGTTTCTGTCATTGGATGAAACTGCGCTGCCTAACAATAATCTGCTGGCCAAATACCTCACCTCGGCGACCCAGTTTGAGGCCAAACACAATTATGTCGATGCGTTAGATGAGTTCGGTCAGGCGGTGACCCAGGCGCTGGAGGCAAAAGGCATTACCGTGTGGCGCGCCTACCACATGGCGGGGCTGGAGCTGGATATCCTCTGTCGCCACGGCGACCAGTATCTGGCGATAGACTTAATTGGCTACCCTGGCCCCTGGGAAGACTTCTTCGAGATTAACCTCTACAAGCTACTGCAGCGCGCCGGCGTCAGCCTGATGCCGCTAAGCTACGGCCTGTGGAGCCAGCAGCAAGCCCTGTGTATCGACTACATCTGCAAGCAGTTCGGCATAGCGCCAACCCTAGATGTCGCTTGAAGAAAATTCAATTGCCCACAGCCAGTTAATACCGCAAGGTTATGTTTTTAGCTCAAATGGATAGCAAGTATGTCAAAGGGAATGACACAGCTTAACCGGATATCTCTACCGTTTTTATTACCGGCGTTATTGCTGACTTTATCACTGACCTCCACACTCGTTTTAGGGCTGTCGGTGGGCGCGGAAAACCTAGCCATCCCCAGATTGGAACATACCTACTTACAGGATCCCCATATGGAGGCTCCCTGCACAAAGGACATGATCGATAACACGGCAAACCTCACCTATCGAAATGATGCCATGCTGGAGAGCGGACAAGAGGTTCATATGATGAACGAAATCGAGCTCACCTTAGTTAGTAACGAGATTGATAGACAAGCCACACCGCAAATCAGCGCCGCCAAATTCCTCTCCGCCGCCATGACACTCAGTTGTGATAGCGACTGTGACACCATGGACGGCCTGAACCGTCACGCCGGGCAGCTATTTATCGCCTTTAACCGCTACCTCGCCAACCTGCCTCAGCTTAATCTAGTGAGTGCCAAAGACGTTAAGCTAATAGATGATAACGCGTCGCTATTTATCCGCATATCGCAAAGCAAGGCCGAGATCACCAAGTTATTAGCAGAGGACATTGAGAGCGGAATCAGCGAGGGAAAACAGCCAATCGTTTACGTCAAACTCCTTGGGGAACATGGCTTAGTGCTACACCTCAAACTCATGCTTACAGGCAAAACCTGGTTAATCGCAGAGACCATTGAAGAGGGCTTGAGAAGCACAGAAACCGTTGAAGACGGCTTGAGCCTAGCAGAGCAACTGCCCTTGATTAACTTCAGCCAAAGCGAGTATGAGGTCTTTCATCAAAACAGGCCTTGGGCGGAGCATTTTGTAATGAATCAAATCCGCCTAAACCAATGCTGGCACAGGACAATCGCCGCAACACGACTCGCACCAGACGGCACCACCACAACCCAGGACAGAGACGTCGTCACCTGCGACTATCAATACCGATAACGGCTCAGCCACGCACAGCCCAAATTTAGCTTTTCAGCTCTAACAGGCATAAAAAAACTAACCACATGGATTCGCTTTTTTATATCTAAGCTTCAGATGAAGCTAGCTATTACATAATTGCGTCGCTGACGAAGCACTCTTTGCACAATCCGCTCCGCGGCGGCAAATCGAAGGCTTTCGCGCGGAGTTGACTTGTGTCAATGAGCACAAAAGCTGAGATTCAACGCCGCAGTAGCGAGTCTGAATAGCCAACAAAAAAGCGAACCTTAGGTTCGCTTTTTTTAGAGGATGATCCCCCCAAAAATGACGTTACTGCCGAAGATAAGACAAGGAAACCTGCTGTTTTCGCCGCGCAGTTGACTCTAGTCAATGAGCAGCGAAAACAACGGAATGACGCCGTATTCTATAGACTCATTAGCCAACAAAAAGCGAACCACAAGGGTTCGCTTTTTTATCAGTTAGTCGATCACATAATTGCGTCGCTGACGAAACTAATGCAAGGCGGATTGAGAGCTTTCGCGCGAAGTTGACTTGTGTCAATGAGCACGAAAGCTGAGATTCAACGCCGCAGTAGCGAGTCCAAACAGCAATTATTTGTAATCGTCAATCGGTGCACACGAACACATCAAATTACGGTCACCATACACATCATCAATACGATTCACAGTCGGCCAGAACTTGTTAGCCTTAACCGCAGCCGTTGGGAACACGGCAGTTTCACGGCTGTATGGACGAGAGTCGAACTCGCTGTCCATGATGTCGGCCATAGTGTGCGGCGCGTTGTGCAGCGGGTTGTTGTCCGCTGGCCACTCACCGGCTTCAACCTTGGCGATCTCGCCGCGAATCGCAACCATGGCTTCGATGAAGCGATCCAGCTCAGCCTTAGACTCAGACTCTGTCGGCTCGATCATCAGGGTGCCGGCAACCGGGAAGCTCATGGTCGGTGCGTGGAAACCGTAGTCGTTCAGACGCTTAGCGATATCCATCTCGGTAACGCCTGAGGCTTCTTTGAGTGGACGCAGGTCGATAATACATTCGTGCGCCACGCGATCATTACGGCCTGTGTAGAGCACAGGGTAATGGGCAGACAGCTTCTTCATTACATAGTTAGCGTTTAGCAGTGCCATCTGAGTAGACTGTCTCAGGCCCTGGTAACCCAGTAGCTTGATGTACATCCAGGTGATAGGCAGGATGCTGGCGCTGCCGTATGGCGCTGCCGATACCGCACCGTTGTTGTCCGACTCACGACCATGTTTAACCACGGCGTGACCGGCAACGAATGGCGCAAGGTGTGCTTTAACGCCGATTGGGCCCATACCTGGTCCGCCGCCGCCGTGTGGAATAGCGAAGGTCTTGTGCAGGTTAAGGTGCGACACGTCTGCGCCGATTGAACCAGGTGAAGTCAGACCTACCTGAGCGTTCATGTTGGCGCCGTCCAGGTATACCTGGCCGCCGTGCTGATGGATCACTTCGCAGATCTCGCTGATGGTCTCTTCGTACACACCGTGAGTCGATGGGTAGGTCACCATGATGCAAGAGAGGTTTTCAGCCACTTCGGCAGCCTTTGCCTTAAGATCTTCCATGTCCACGTTACCCTGCTTGTCACAGGCGGTAACCACAATCTTCATGCCAGCAAGCTGGGCAGAAGCCGGGTTAGTACCGTGGGCAGACTGAGGGATCAGACAGACATTTCTGTGGCCTTCGCCGCGAGACTCGTGGTACTTCTTGATAGCCAGCAGGCCGGCATATTCGCCCGATGCACCCGAGTTAGGCTGCATGCACATGGCGTCATAGCCAGTGATGTCGACCAACCAGTTTGATAGCTCTTCGATAAGCTCGGCATAACCTTCGGCTTGATCCTGCGGGCAGAAAGGATGCATGTTGCCAAATTCTGGCCAGCTCACCGGCATCATCTCGGTCGCCGCGTTCAGCTTCATGGTGCAAGAACCCAGTGAGATCATCGAGTGGTTCAGTGCTAAATCTTTGTTTTCCAGACGCTTGATGTAACGCATCATCTCAGTTTCGCTGTGGTAGCGATTGAAGGTTGGATGCTCAAGGATAGCGTCTTGGCGTACCAGCTCGGCTGGAATTGAGTTGCTGCCATTAGCGATGATGTCGGCATCGATTGCCGCCACATCCAGACCATGACCTTCGCCCAGTACGATATCAAACAGCTGCGCCACATCTTCACGCGTGGTGGTCTCAGCCATGGCGACACCTAGGATGCCGTCGCTGTCGATACGCAGGTTAACTTCACCGGCGATGGCGCGAGCCTGCACGGCGGCGCTGTCGGCAACCTTGAAAGAAACGGTATCGAACCAAGTATTGTTAACCAGCTCAACGCCTTTCGCTTTCAAGCCAGCGGCAAAGATATCGGCCAGACGGTGGATACGGTCGGCGATGATCTTCAGGCCTTGTGGGCCATGGAATACGGCGTAGAAAGAGGCCATGTTGGCCAGCAGCACCTGTGCAGTACAGATGTTTGAGTTAGCCTTTTCGCGGCGGATATGCTGCTCACGAGTCTGCATCGCCATACGCAGTGCGCGGTTGCCGCGGGTATCTTGAGACACACCGATAATACGGCCTGGTAGTGAACGCTTGTGCTGATCGCGAGTCACGAAGAAGGCGGCGTGTGGACCACCAAAGCCCATCGGTACACCGAAACGCTGGGCGCTACCGAAGACGACGTCGGCGCCCATTGAACCAGGCGACTTGAGCGATACCAGCGACATGATGTCGGCGGCAACAGTCACGACGGCTTTCTTCTCTTGCAGCACGGCAAACAGCTCGGTGAAGTCGGTGATTTGACCATAGTGGTTGGTGTATTGGAACAAGGCACCAAACAGCTCATAGTTAACCGCTTCGCTGGCTGGGCCAACCACGATTTCGAAACCGAAACATTCGGCGCGGGTCTTCACCACGTCGATAGTCTGTGGGAACACATCGTCGGCGATGAAGAAGATGTTGGCTTTCTTCGCCTTAGAGACACGCTTGGCCAACGCCATGGCTTCGGCGGCTGCGGTGGCTTCGTCCAGCAAAGAGGCTGAAGCCAGGTCAAGACCGGTAAGATCCATCGACAGCTGTTGGAAGTTAAGGATGGCTTCCAGACGGCCCTGGGCGATCTCAGGCTGGTATGGGGTATACGCCGTGTACCAACCTGGATTTTCGAATACGTTACGCTGAATCACGCTTGGCACTATAGTGCCGTAGTAACCCATGCCGATGTAGCTCTTGAACACCTTGTTCTTATCCGCGTACTTGCGAATTGAGGCAAGGCCTTCGGCTTCGCCACAGGCGCTGCCAACGGCAAGATCGCGTCCAAGACGAATCGACTCAGGGACTATCTGTCGTGTCAAATCTTCTAAAGATTCTGCACCAACGAAGTTCAGCATCTCTTGCTGATCTGCGCTGTCCGGGCCGATATGACGACGGATAAATAGTTCGTGCTGCTCTAACTGAGTGAGGGTTTCAGTGGTCATGATTAACCTAGTTCCATATTTGCCAGTATCCTAGCTGTAGGGGGCTGGTGTTACCGGTCTCGTTGTTTGATGTGGTTCTACTTCTCATTATCGGCCTGCATATTGCGCGGGCTTATAACGAACGAAGCCCCATCTCTTTGCGATATGGGGCTTCGTAGGCATCGACAATTACTCTTCGTCGATAACCGCTTGATAGCCTTCGGCATCAAGCAAATTGTCTAGTTCGCTCAGGTCGCTTGGCATGATGCGGAAGAACCAGCCATCACCGTATGCGTCGCTGTTAACCAGCTCAGGAGAATCTTCTAGCGCTTCGTTAACCGCTACCACTTCACCTGAAACGGGTGCGTAGATGTCTGAAGCGGCTTTTACCGACTCGGCTACCGCGCAGTCATCACCAGCGCTAACACTGTCGCCAACTTCTGGCAGCTCAACGAATACCATGTCGCCTAGCAATTCTTGGGCGTGCTCACTGATACCAACAGTGTATGAACCGTCATCTTCTTTGCGGATCCATTCGTGTGAAGAAGCGTATTTCAATTCAGTCGGAATATTGCTCATTATTTTTGTTCCTTGTTCCGTAGTGCTAAATTTTAAAAACTAAGACTGTATAACCACTCAAGCGCCTGTCATTCGACTGGGTCAGCCGATATTTTAGCAGCTTTGGCCCGAGTTGCTTAGGTAGAGCAACCCGGCCCCGCTATTGCCCTTTCGGCAGCCTGACGGCTAAACAGGGATAACCCTTATCAAACAGTTAGAAAGCCTGCTTACCGTTGCGCACGAAGCTAGGTGCGATCACTTTAACAGGGACGCGCTTCTTACGCATCTCTACTTCTGCGACATCGCCAACAGAATTTGGCACGCGGGCCATGGCGATTGAGTAGCCTAAGGTCGGAGAGAAGGTGCCACTGGTGATAGCGCCCTGCTGCTCAACGCCTTCTGCGTCGGTGAAGAAGACTGGCATGCCGGTGCGCAGTACGCCCTTGGCTTCCATCACCAGGCCAACGAGCTTATCTGTGCCGGCGGCTTTGATGGCGGCTAGCGCTTCGCGGCCGATAAAGTCACGGTCTTCAGGTTCCCAGGCGATGGTCCAGCCCATGTTGGCCGCCAGCGGGTTAACGCTCTCGTCCATGTCTTGGCCGTACAGGTTCATGCCTGCTTCTAAACGTAGGGTGTCGCGGGCGCCCAGACCACATGGCTTAACGCCATTATCTAGCAGGGCTTGCCACAGGGCTTCGGCTTCAGCCTCGGGTACGATGATCTCGTAACCGGCTTCGCCTGTGTAACCTGTAGTTGCGATGAAGAGAGAGCCAGACTGCACACCGAAGAAAGGCTTCATGCCTTCAACCGCTGCGTTTTGCTCGTCGGTAAATACCGCCGCCGCTTTCGCCTTAGCGTTAGGACCTTGAACGGCGATCATCGCCAGCTCAGGACGCTCAGTGACAGTCACGTCATAGCCTTTAACTTGCTCGGTGATCCAGGCGAGGTCTTTCTCGCGAGTGGCCGAGTTCACTACGATACGGTAATGGGTGTCGCTGAGATAATAGGTGATCAGGTCGTCGATAACGCCTGCATTGTGGTCTAACATGCCACCGTAGAGTGCCTTACCCGGCACCTTGAGTTTGGCGACGTCGTTGGCCAGTAGCTTACGAAGAAAATCACAGGCCTCAGCACCCGTAACATCAACTACTGTCATGTGAGACACGTCAAACATACCTGCGTCTTGACGCACAACATGGTGTTCTTCGATTTGAGAGCCGTAGTTTAGCGGCATGTCCCAACCGTGAAAGTCGACCATTTTGGCGTTAGCTTCTAGGTGCTTGTTAAAGAGTACAGTTTTATTAGCCATTATTATCTCTTCTTTTTTTGCCCTTTTCGGGTCTTACCTGGCGGTGCCTCAGCGCTAGGGCATGATTGATGAAATGGGGCAAAGGCCGAAAGGGTCGGTCAAGCACTATCTTGTCATCAATAGGCGGTAGCGAAGCAGACGGTCATGGTGAACCGCCTCGAACTGACACACCTGAACCTAGGGTACGTAGGGCCAGGATGTGATTGCAAAGATGAGTTTTTGCATCAATTGCGTCGAATAAGATGCATCAACAAATTCTGTTTTAAGATACGCGCTTGGTATCAAAATGCGGCGAAATTATACCTTGCGTCACAGTTTTGTATACAAGAGAATTTTCTAATCCGAACCATTTTCCCATTACTTTTTCTCATGTTTAAAATGTAGTTTTTTTACATGAGAATCCGTATATCAAATCAAATGATGTCAACCACTTGTATTTAAAAACAAAATGATAAGGTGCCGCATTTTTCCCGAGCTTATTTACACAACTCAGGCAAGCGGGTTTTGTTACCCATAGCCTGTTGCATAAACAGTGTTTTCACAGGAGAAAGGTTATCCACCAGGTTGAGACCCAGATCCCGCAGGGCTTTCTTCACCGGATTGCTACCTTCGAACAGCCGCTTGAAGCCCTCCATCGCCGCGATCATCTCCAGCGCGTCCGCCTTACGCCAACGCTCTAGCGGACGTAGATTGGCATAATCGCCGAGATCCTTGCCCTTGGCCTTGAGTTCACTCAGGGTCTCGATAATGGCGGCGGCGTCTAAGAAGCCCAGGTTAACCCCCTGACCTGCCAGCGGATGAATGGTGTGGGCCGCATCCCCCGCAAGCACCAGACGGTGGCGGGCAAAGTGGCGGGCATAACGCATCCGCAGCGGGAAGGCCTGTGGCTCGCTTTCCAGCGTACACATGCCTAGCTTACCGTCGAAGGCGGCGGTCAGGCTGCGTTCGAACTGCACCTTGTCGCCCTCCAGCAGCGACTCCGCCTTGGCCGGTGGCACCGACCAGACGATAGAGCAGAGATTTGGCTCAAACAGCGGCAGAAACGCCAATGGGCCATCACTTAAGAACACCTGTCTGGCGGTGGCATTGTGGGGCAGCTCGGTGCGGATCGAGGCGACGATGGCATGATGGCCATAGTCCCAGAAGGTCATAGGGATCTTGCACTGCTCGCGCACCCAGGAGTTGGCACCGTCGGCTCCAATCACCAGCGCCGCCGACAGGTTGTCGCCGTTATCCAGGGTCAGCCAGGCCTCACGCTCACCAAAGGCGATTTTTTCCAGGCGGTGATTTTCCAGGTGAGTAATCTCACTTAGCTCACCGGCACGGATCGCCAAGGCATGGCTGATGTTGTCATTTTCTATGATGCTGCCCAGGGTCTGCTCGCTGATAGAGTGTGCATCGAAACCTATCTTGCCCAAGCTATCCTTATCCCACACCGCCATCTTCTGATAGGGGCCGACGCGAGACTCGTCGATATAGGCCCAGGCACCCAAATGGGTAAGGAATCGCTGACTCGCCTTATTGATGGCGCTGACTCTTAATCTGGCCTCACCGGATACCGCCTGGGTTTCGCCGGCATCGATCACCACGACTCTCAGCCCTTCCTGCCCCAAGCCGATGGCGGTTGCCAGCCCGACCATGCCTCCGCCGATGATGGCCACGTCATAGGTTTGTGTACTGAACATATAGCGATCCTTTATCCAAGTTGGCTGGCTGATTGAGGCGATTTCCACCCCATGGCTTTGCGGGCAATAGGCGTCTTGAGCGGCGGACACCAGGAGAGTAGACGCAGCCCCAGGTTACGCCCGGCCACCAGGGGCCAGTGTTGATTCGAGAAGCCGCGCACAAGAAATTCGACATTGGCGATGGTGGTGTCACGGTCTTGCTGGCGACGGCTAAGGTATTCATGGGTCAGCTTGGCGCCGCCGATATCCTCGCCGCGTCCGAGCGCCTCATCGACCACCTCGAGCAGACAGACGAGATCCCTCAGCCCCAGGTTAAAGCCCTGTCCGGCGATGGGGTGCAGCGTCTGCGCCGCGTTACCGATAAACACGGTGCGCTGATAGATGGGGCGCGCCATGTAAGAGAGCTTAAGCGGATAGGCGTAACGCTCACCCACATCGATAAAGCGCCCGGCGCGGTGACCAAAGGCATCTTGCAGCGCATCTAAAAACGCAGGTTTCTCGGCGCCCAGCATCAACTCGGCATGCTCTGGCGCCAGCGCCCATACCAGGGAGACTCTGGACTGCCCATCCACGTTGGCCATGGGCAGAATCGCCAGCGGGCCGCTGTCGGTGAAACGCTCATAGGCCCACTCTTGATGGGGCTTGTCGGTGAGCACGTTGGCCACCACGGCCACCTGCTCAAAGTCCACCTGCTCCAGCGGCAGCTTAAAGTCCTGTCTGACCTTAGAATTTAGACCGTCGGCGGCCACCACCAGCTTGGCGCTGAGGGCCGTGCCATCGTCTAGCATCAATTGCTGGGCATCGACGCCGGCGACAATACTGGCCACCTTAGCGGGACAAAACAGGCTGACATCCTGCTGCTCCAGCAGGTTAAACAGCTTGGCACCGACACGCTCAAGCTCCACCACCTGACCCAGATAGGGCAGATGAAAATCTTTGGCGTTGAGTGTGGTCATGCCGAAATGGCCGCGATCCGAGACATGGATATTCTCGATGGCGGTGCCCAGATGGGCCAGCTTAGGCCAGATGCCGAGACGGGTCAGCTCGAAGATGGAGCCTTGGGCGATGGCGATGGAACGGGCGTCGAAACCCGGATGGCCGTCGCCGGGACGGTTGGCCTCGATAAGGGCGATGCGCAGCACTTGCTGGCGTTTCTGTGCCAGGTTGGCCAGGCCCAGGGCCAGGGTGGCACCGGCCATGGCGCCGCCAACGATGGCGATATCAAACTGCTTAGGGTCAGACGAAGTGGTCATTCACTTTCTCTTTCTGTGGCAAGCAGTTAAATCTGCTCGCCCCGATAAATGCAGACAATATTAATGAATCATGGGGTCTTGATCTTTGATCTCACTCGGCTCGGGGCCGAATTCGGCGTAACAGAGTAGCGCCGCCATGCGAGCAAACTCCATCAGCTCTATGTAGGCCGCCTCGGACTCTTCATCTTCGGCCACATCGAACTCCACCTGAGCGATCTCGGCGAGATCTTTAATCACCTCTTTCACGTCGCTCGAGGCACGATTTAGCTTAGGCTGCGCCATGGCGATGCCCGTCAGGAAGCTCTGCACCCAGAGCGAGAGGGCCTCGACGCGCTTGCTCAGGGTCTCCTCCTCTTCCGGCGCCATAGGCGTGAAGCCGAAATCGGCATCTGTGATGCGCGCCAGGGTGTCTTGATAAAGCTCTTCCAGCAGCTGAACCAGAGAAGGCGGCGGCAACTGACCATCGTTGATCAGTTCGAGCAGTGGCTTGATCCACTCGCTCTTGGCCTGACCCACGCCACCGCAGATAAGGCCCACCAGGGAACCATGGACTTCAACGGGATGTTGGGCGATATCGGCGGCATTGAGCTCGGCGAACAGAATTTCGATGCGTAAAGAGGGAGGGGTTGCCATAAGGTGTTCCAATCATAATTTCACTTTGGACATGCTAGCAGATCTGGCCTGCGCGACCAAGCCAAAAGCATTGTGCTACCACCAAGCTAGGTCATGAATGACCATGGCCAGGCCCAGTAACTGCGCACTATTCATCCAGGGCAAAGCGTTCAGCGCTAAGCTATTGGTTATCTAAACAACATTTAATCTAACAAAGCGTTATTAAGGCCCCAGTGTTATTGCACTTTCCAGGGCAGCCCGATATAGTCCGCTCAACGACAGGATAAAAGGATCTACATCGCAAATGAGTAGCCATGCTATCGAAATTAGCTTATTGGGCCGCACCTACTCCATCGCTTGTCCGATAGGACAGGAAGATGCCTTGCGCCATGTGGCCAACAAGCTGGAAAAGCAGCTGAGTTCCCTGCGTGCTCGAACCAACAACCTTAGCCGGGAAGAAATTGCCATCATGGCGGCACTAAATATTGGCTATGAATTGTTGGAAGAACAGAAGAAGAATCAAGATTATATTAAGCAGATGGATGACAAGATCGGTCTGCTGCAGTCGACCTTGGAGAGTGCGCTGGTTGAGCGCGCCACAAAAGACGATTAAACTGTAATTACGCGTGAGGCGAAGCGATTTATCACGAATATCGCCGCCCGACCGCTAAGGTCGATACGCAACAATTTTGCTCCCTGTGGTGTACGTGAATCGGTTATGTCCCTGTGCCGATATTTACAAACTCAGGGTGAATGTTTTGATGACATTGCGCAAGCTCGGCGCGAACCGAGAAGCCTTAGGATTTGATCATTTACCCGCCTTGAACCTACGGTTCAAGGGCTACACCGGTAACGGCATCTTGGGGAGCAATTCAAATTGAGAAGCCAGAAGGTCCACCATCTTCTGGCTTTTTTATATCCTCATCAAACTCGCTCCAGCCCGTTAGCTAAATTGCCGAGCAGTTGAAAGTGTAATGACAACAGAGATAGACTGCCCACATCAAAGCAAACTCGATAATACCAATCATGGTAAGTAAGTGATCAGAAGTAGCGCAGGAAAAACGGTCGAGAACAAGGCAAAATTTTTCGATAAGTAGCTATTCTACAATCAAAAATAATAACGCCGTTATCGGGCGTTTTAACAAGCTAGCATGATCAGTTATTTACTACGATTGGTATAACTGCCTTCACTGGAGTAGCGACATTGAAACCAGCCTTCGCGCCTAGCACCGCCAATCAAAAAAATCGTCAGGCGATTAGAAATCAGATCCGCAGCGCGAGACGGGCGATCCCCGAGCAAACGCAGCAGCAATTTGCCCAGGAGGCGGCCAACAGGCTGATGGCGGTGATTAGTCAGCGTCAGGCCAAGCATGTGGCGCTTTATCTGACCAGTGATGGCGAGCTGGATACCCAGCCGCTGGTTGAAACCCTGTGGCAGGCGGGGGTAAATGTCTATTTGCCGCGCCTGCATCCTTTCTCACGGGGCAACCTGCTGTTTTTTAAATACCATCCCACCAGCCACCTGATCCAGAATCGCCTCAAGATCTGGGAGCCCAAGCTCAACATCACAGAGATGATCTTACCCCAGCATCTGGATGTGATCATCACTCCCCTGGTGGCCTTCGATGAGCAGGGAAATCGTATGGGAATGGGCGGTGGCTATTACGACCGTTGCCTGAGCGACTGGCAGCATAGGGGTAAACCCTACCCCATTGGCTATGCCCATGATTGCCAGCGAGTCGAATCACTGCCCACCGAGCATTGGGATGTGCCCCTGCCCATGATAGTGACTCCATCGGCTACTCACACAAGTTAAGGTAAAATTGGCAAGCGACTATTGGCTGCTCTGCGACTTTTGCTGCCAATAGGCGTTGTGCTCGAAACCATGGCTGGCCAGTATCTTGGTCAGCTCGCCGCTGCGATGCAGCTCAGCCAGGCTCTGGTTAAAGTCGGCTAAAATCTTCTGGGCATTAGGAAGATGCTTGGCCACCCCGATATGAAACAGCTCCACGCTCAAAGGGTCTCCCACTGGCTCCAGCTTGCCACGATATTCGCTGCCGGGACGCTCGATAAGATAGCGGGCGACATCCTCACAGATCAGCACCAGATCCACCCGACCGGCCAGCAGTTTCCTTAGGTTCACCGCATCTGAGCTGGCGGCCTCGGTATTCAGGTTAGCCTCTCCGAAGGCCACAGGGTTGGCATAGCCGCGGCCGATGCCGATAAGATAGGGCTTGAGATCCTCGATATCGCGAAAGACGATCTTGCTGTCGCTGCGCTTATACAGGCGAATTGAGACAGATAATAAGGGGTCGGAAAAGTCGATCCACTGCTCCCGTTCGGGCCTGTACCAGACGCCTATGATGAGATCCGCCAACTCCCGCTTAATAAGCGTTTGGGCACGAATAAAGGGATAAAACTCATGGGACAGAGGATATCCCGCATGTTGAAATACCGCCTCCACCAGATGATACACCACGCCCCACTCTGGCATCTGCGGCGAGTAGAAGGGCGGATAATCGTTGGATACGCTAATCAGTGGCGTTTTCGCCATCGCCGGCAGTTGATGCAGCTCGCTATGTCGCTCTCCGTCGCTGGCCATGGCCGAGGCGCCAAGCAACACCTGGCACAAGGCTAGGGCCAAGATTAGCCACAAGGCTATCCTTAACACTAAGCCCACGACTGGGCCCAGGGCCAGGCTTGAGACTCGCCACAACTTTTTAAGCCTGCCTAGACGAGACATTAGTAGCCTAAGTGCGCCGATGCCCGACGCCAATCGATGCGAACCTAAGTCTTTATTCAGGCGAACTTGAGCAGAATGACAAGCTGTAACCATCTAGGTTTTTCCAGCGAATTAACAAAAGGATAGTTCACATTTTAGTCTAGTTTTTACCCGCTCGTGATGCAGTCCAACTCAAGAGATGGCAAACTCAAGTTAACTCAGCAAATTAATCAGGCTATCCACTCGGTTCACTTTGAAAGCCTTAGGTTTACCGGCTAAAGTGTGCAGAGACTCTTAGCACTGGCGGCCAAAGGTTTTCTAAGCCACAAGGCTCTTCGCCATTTGCCGCCAGGCGCTTCACCATTAAAGGATGAAACAATGAAGATTAGCGCGCGACTCCTCCCCCTTGTTCTGCTCACCCTCGGCGCCTGCGCCCAACAGAGCAGTCAGGCCCCCGAACCTCAGACCGAAGCGCCGGCCTCACAAGCGTCAGAGCCTCAAGCCGCTCAGACTATGCCTCTTGGCGACACCAGCCGTAACGCGCTGGATTGGCCGGGCCTCTATAAAGGCACCCTGCCCTGCGCCGACTGTCAGGGGATCGCCATGAGCCTCAAGCTTAATGGCGACAACAGCTATCAACTCTCTCAGCAATATCTTGGCAAGCAAGACCTTGGTGAGCAAAACCTTGGTGAGCAAAATCAAGCAACCGATGTCATCCTTGAGGGGCAGTTTAGCTGGAATGAGATGGGCAGCAAGATCACCTTAGATAGCAAGGCCAGAGACATGAAGCTTCAGGTGGGCGAGAATATTCTCTTTATGCTGGATGATAAGGGGGAGCGGATTAAGGGGGCGCTGGCCCAGCAATATCAATTGTTGAAAGCCAATTGATATTGCCTGACAGACTTAATTTGATTTACACCAGAGATTGACGCAGGGAGTGTCGCCCACATTGACCTCAAATCCGGGGCAATGGTTGGCGAAGTATTTGGCCTCCTGACAGGAGGTCATCTGCAGGCACTGCTGGCGGGCATCGCAGCTAAACACCACATTCTGCAGCTCCTGCTTACCCACGTAATACTCAGACCCTGGGGGGAACAGCCCCTCCGGCGGTTTGATATCCACATCGGCCGAGTAGTCATAGTTGACCATAAACAGATAGAGCAGATTACCAAAGGCGATCGCCAGGGCCACTAGGCCCACCTTGACGCGCCAGCTGATGGCATCTTCACTGTCAAACTTATCATGGGACTCGAAAGGCGAGGTCAAGGTAATGGGATTACCCAGATCTATCTCACCCTTGGTGACCTTAGTGCCGCGCAGCGCGTCTTTCCACTGGCGATACACCACAGATTCACCCTCTTTGGGCATGTGTTCATAGGGGAGTAAATTGATGCCAAAAATTCTGAGTTCGTCCGATCCGTCGTCCGGGGCGATGAAACCTACCCTCTGTTCCTGATTCCAACGAACAAGCGTTCCTCGCTTAGCTCTAATATCCATATTCCTGTCCGCCTTGAAAGCTTTTCCTGGGAGGCGGCTACCTACCCAAGCCGCTGTAACCTGTTTAAACCATTCGGGGTATCCAACCCAAAATCATTAACAGTTACGTTACACTTCTCTATCAATATAATTAGCTTTTCATGGTACGGCAAGTATGATTTTGTAGCATCTTTGTCTGGTTTTTATACCTGCCAGTCGATAGGCGCCTCGCCAGAGCCCTTTAACAACTCGTTGATTTTTGAGAAGTGTTTACAGCCAAAAAAACCTCGATAGGCAGAGAGCGGTGAAGGGTGAGGCCCGCTCACCAGATGGTGCTGGCCCGCCTCGATAAGCTTGCTCTTCTTCATGGCGTGGCCGCCCCACAGCACGAAAATAATCGGGCGCTGTTGCTCATTAAGCAGCCTCAAGGCGTTGTCGGTAAAGGTCTCCCATCCGGCCTTGGCATGGGAGTGCGCCTTGCCCTGCTCTACCGTGAGAACAGTATTGAGCATCAAGACGCCCTGCTCTGCCCACTTGGCCAGGTAGCCATGGGCTGGGATCGCAAAGCCATCGATATCACTGGCCAGCTCCTTATACATGTTCACCAAAGATGGCGGCACCTTCACCCCGGGCTGCACCGAGAAGCAGAGACCGTGCGCCTGGCCCTCGCCGTGATAAGGATCTTGACCAATCAACACTACCCTCACCTTATCCAGCGGCGTTAGCTCGAAGGCACTAAACACCTGCTCCTCTTGCGGGTAGATCGCCTTACCGGCATCGCGCTCACCTTGCACGAAAGACTGCAACTGGCCAAAGTAGGCCTGCTGGGCCTCCTGGTCGATAAAATCTTGCCATTGGCTGATCTCTGTCATAGCTATCTCTTTATATTTTTTCGAAAAAAACTTAGAATCGAGTGATATTTACGGCGTAATCCAACTCATACAGAGTAAAACGCCACATTCAAGCTTACCGAGAGTAGTCTCTGCATACCCAAGAGGTTTTACGATGTCCTTGGCGCATAAACGCGGTTTTACCCTTATCGAACTCGTGGTCGTTATCATAGTGCTGGGGATCCTGGCGGTGACCGCCCTGCCAAAATTTATCAATCTCTCCCAGGACGCTCAAGTCGCCAGCGTCAAGGCGACCGGCGGCGCCTTCAAGTCCGGTATCGACATGGCCCGCGCCGTCTGGGCCGTTCGCGTCGGCTCAGGCCCGGCGGAAAACCTCAAAACCTTCGGCGACGACGAAGCCGGCGAGATGGATTTTAACGCCAATGGCTGGCCGGCGCAGCACTACTTTACCGATAACGAGGCCTCGCCGCAGCTGGACAACGTAGAAGATTGCATCTCGGTATGGGAGACAGTGTTTCAGGGCGACGAGCCCAGCGTCTCACGCAGCGATGCCCAGACGAGCACAGATTATAAGACCAACTATATCAGCGTGAACCAGTGTCGCTACAACCTGAGCGACAACCAAAACCTCAGCATCTACTATGACTCGCGGGATGGCCGGGTGCTGGTCGACAGCGATCCCGCCAGTTAACCTTGCGGCGCGCATTGGGATTGGCGATACAGATCCCATTACCTCTAAATCTATGCTTCATTAACGGCTAATTTACGTTACTATGCCAGCATACTATTGACCTACCTGTGAGCATGCGCATGTCAGAACAGCAAAAAGAAACCACTATTTTTCAGTTAGCCGACAAGTTTATCGCCTTAGCCAACGAGCTTAGCGCCGAGGAGCAGGATATCGCCAAGGTGGGTACCGCCCTGCGTTTCGCCGCCGCCCGCTTTAACGCCTTCGAGGCCGCGCTGAAATCTGCCGATCTTAAGGCCGAGAAAGCCAACGCACTGGAGTGGTTTACCAAAGAATACAAGGATATGTTGAATGATAACCTAGACGATCATATCGACAATCCGCCAGCGGCTCAGCAGGAGCCAGCCAAAGATGATGCCGTACAGGTCTTTAACGGCTAGTCTGCTAACCGGCAACATCAGATAAAATAAATGCGGCTAAGGAATATTCCTTAGCCGCATTTTTATGACTGCTTCAAAAGCTTATGCGGATTAAGCAAAGCCTATTGCCGCTAGAGGGTCACCAGCACCCGCACCGCCAGCAGAATCAATACCACACCCGAGAGCTTATCTATAAGCGCCGCCTTCTCCCTTAGCTTAGGCAATACCGATTTGTGCGACAGCAAGAATGCAATTAGCGTGTACCAGAGGCCATCGACCACCAGCGGCGTCAACACGATAAGCGACTTGCCCCACAGCTCGTCGGCCACCATCACAAACTGACTGAAGAGCGCCAGGAAGAACAGCATGATCTTAGGGTTAAACAGCGAGATGGCGATGCCGTCACGGGCAGCGGTCAAC
Organism: Shewanella alkalitolerans; assembly: GCF_019457575.1. Taxonomy (NCBI): domain Bacteria; kingdom Pseudomonadati; phylum Pseudomonadota; class Gammaproteobacteria; order Alteromonadales; family Shewanellaceae; genus Shewanella; species Shewanella alkalitolerans. The sequence goes on from NZ_CP080422.1 coordinate 3,617,037, forward strand.
CAGTCTGTCGACTTACCCGCCGCCAGCTTGTCAGACATGCCGCCCTTGGAGCGCAGCGCCTGCACGCCGATATAGGCGAGATAGAGGGCGCCGAGGATCGCTATACCGTTAAACACCAGCGGCGCCTGCTTAAGCAGCACCGCCAGCCCCAGCAGGGTCACCAGAGCATAGACACCTATGCCGATAGAGTGCGCCCAGGCGCAGACGATGCCGTTGGCCCGGCCACCGCCCAGGGTATGACGCACCACCATGGCCAGACTCGGCCCGGGCGACATGGCGCCCAAACAACAGATGGCCAACAACCCCAGCCACGCACTAAAACTCATCTTATCTCCTCGCTGTCCTGATTAGTCCGCCTGATAGAACTGGCGAATATCCTTAGCCAGCGCCTTTAGCGACGAGGGCTCAATATACATCATATGGCCCGCCTCGTAGTAGTGCATCTCCACGCGGCTATTGTCTATGCCGTTATCGGCCAGGGTGTTCTCAGTGGCGAAGAAGGGGGTGGCAAAATCATAGTAACCATTGGCCACCAGGATTCTGAAATCCTTGTTCTCCCGTTGGGCGCGACCGAGATAGGGGGCGACATTCACATAGTGCATCTGCTTGCCGCTGATGTTCCAGTTCCAGCCACGGTTAACGTCGACCGAGAGCACGTTAAAGGGACGGGTGATCTTCACCCCCAGATCCTGATACAAATATTGGTGAATCGCCGCCGTGTAGGCGCCATCTATGCCATAGCCAGATGGATCGGCATCGGTGCGCTCGCCGCCGCTGTCATAGTCTACGCCCAGATAACGGCTGTCCAAACGGCCGACGGTGCGATCTTCATCCCTGAGCAGCTGCTTGGTATAACGGCTAGCGCTGACTCTCAGATTCACCCTGTCCAGGTAGTCCTCTGTTAGTCCGGTAAAGCGTGCCAGCTGCTGGCGCACCGCCAGGTATTGAGCTTGGGGCAGACGAGTGCCCTTAAGCAGCGCCAGGGCATAATCGTTCATCGCAAACTGGCGCGCCGCCTCGACGAAGGAGCTCAACCCCATCGCCTTATCGGTCGCAGCGACCCTGTCATGGTAGAAGGCCGTAGCCGCCATGGTCGGCAGGAAGCCGATATAAGGTTGATTATTGCCGGGCTGATAGCGGGCATGGCTAAAATCGAGAATGGATGAGATCAGCATGACGCCATTGACCGAAATATCTGTCCAGCCAGATTGCAGCTCGTCCACCAATGCCGCGGCGCGGGTGGTGCCATAGCTCTCACCGGCGATATACTTGGGCGAGTTCCAGCGGCCATGTTCAATCAGCCAGCGACGAATAAATTCGGCGATCGATTGGGCGTCCTCTTTCACCCCCCAGAAATCCTGGCCCTTGTGTTCACCCAGGGCGCGGCTAAAGCCAGTGCCCACGGGATCGATAAACACCAGATCCGACTTATCCAGCATGGAAAATTCGTTATCCACCAGATGATAAGGCGCTGCGCCATCGTCCTTGGCATCGCCCGGCACCACCACACGCTTAGGCCCAAACAGCCCCATGTGCAGCCAGAGCGAGGCCGAGCCGGGCCCGCCGTTAAACACGAAGGTCACGGGGCGTGGCTGACTGGCCTCGATTTTGGTGCGCAAATATGTGACCGAGAAGATGCTGGCCAGCGGCTTGTCCTTGTCATCTTCTAAGATGGTTTCCGAGGCGATGGTCTCATAGTGCACCCGCTCGCCATTGATCTTAACCTGACCCGTGGTTTGATAGACCTTGGCCTCTGGCGCCTGTGCCTCTGTCTTAACAGGCTTGCCGTTAGATTTTTCCTGAGCCGCCTGACCGGGAAGGCTCATAAGTAGTAGAGACAGACCCGCCGCCCCCAGCAATTGCTTGGAGAGCTTGAGTCTCGATAGAGGTTGAGTCTGATGATTGAATGGATTTTGACTCAAGTGGTCTTGACTAGAATAGTTTTGACCTGAGTGTCGCCGCGTAAAAATATCAGCCATGGAGCGCGTCCTATTATTGTTATTGTCGATTTGGGCCGGTCAGCTTACAAAGAATCCCAAAGCGTCGCAAAGCATCAATTGCAAACAAATTTTTCACGATCAGTGAAGGGCCGCTAGCGAATCGACGGCCCTTGTTGCGCCCCGCTTAGCTATCCAGCCGCAGGCTAAGACCCAGCTCGCGCATATGCTTCTTCTCCCGCTTGAGATCCTTAAGCAGTAGGTCCACCCGGGCGCTTTTCTCGGGCAGCAGCGCCAGCTCGTTGGTGTCCAGCGGCGCGCAGCTTAGGCGCAGGCTCTGGGCGACCCGACCGAGATTGACCAGGATGGCGAGGCGCAGCAGACACAACAAGCGCACCATCAGCTGGCGCCGCCCATCCGGCAGGGCGTTGAGCTGCTCAAACTGCGGCTTCTTGCGTTGATTGCCAATAAGCAGTGCCAGATCCTGCTGCAGATCTTGGCTAAAGCCCGGCAGATCGCTGTTGGCTATGATATAGCCGCCATGCTTATGATGGGAGCGGGAGTTGATGTGTATGCCTATCTCATGCAGGGTCGCGGCGTACGCCAGCAGCCTCGCCTGGGAACGGATCTCCCAGGCATCGGCCACCGACTCGAACAGCGCCATGGCGCTTTGACACACCCTGGCGCCTTGAGCCATATCCACATGATAGAGCTGAGCAATACTGTCTACGGTGCGATGGCGCACATCATGATACTGACCTATCTGCGCCAGCTCGTAGAGCACGCCTTCGCGCAGGGCCGCCGGGGTAAAGCTAAGCTGCTGGATCTCCAGACGGCGAAAGAAGCTGAGCAGAATGGCCAGCCCCGCCGGTACCAGTATGATGCGCTTGCGGTCGATATTGGCAAAATCCAGCCTGTCCACATGACCCGCCTCTATCAGCAAGCGCTTGAGGCGCTTGAGCTGACTCAGGGTCACTGGGGCATAGTGGCCGGGTTCTGTATCGCTCTCTTGTGTCTCTTCACTGGCCCCCTCACCGGCCAGCCTCTCCCGCCGCGACAGTTCCGCCAAGGCCTCGCAGATCGCCTTGACCGAGCCAGAGCTGCCCAGCACCAGCTCCCAGTCGGCCTCGAAATATTCCTTGGAAAGCGAGGAGAACTGCCTGTCGGCAGCCGCCTGAGCGGCGCGAAATGCCGCCGTGGTCAATGTGCCATCTTCGAAGAAGCGCTCGTTAAAGCTGACGCAGCCGCAGCGCAGGCTGGAGAGTTTCACCGGCAGGTGTTTCTCGCCGATCACCACCTCGGTGGAACCGCCGCCAATATCGATCACCAGATTATTGCGTGCCAGCACCTGACTCTGGGCGATACCCGAGTAGATAAGCCTGGCCTCTTCGTGGCCGGAGATTACTTCAATCGGAAAGGGGATGATCTTCAGCGCCGCCTTGAGAAACTTGTCGCGGTTCTTGGCAACTCTCAGGGTATGGGTCGCCACCAGACGGATCTGGGTCTCAAGGAGATCGGAAAAACGCTGACCGAAGTTTCTCAGACACTCCAGGCCACGGGCCATCGCCTCATCGGACAGGTAGCCCTCGGCGTTAAGTCCCTGAGCCAAACGGACCTGCTCCTTCTCTCTGTGGAGGATCTGCAGACTACCGTCCTGCTCCCTGGCAATCATGAGATGAAAACTATTTGAGCCCATGTCGATAGCGACAAAATGGCGTTGTGTGACTAGGGCCAAAGTTCCTCCAATAGGGGCTAGCTAGCGGCCAGCAGTGGATAGTTGGGCTTAGGCTCGCTCGATGCCTCTTCGGCTTTGATGCGCGCCTTGGCCTGTTTCTCATACTGGCTAAGATATTGATGTATGGCGATTTGAGATCTTACCTTACGCTTATTGCCGCGGCTGCGATAGGGGTTACTCTGATCTCGGTTGATGATCCTCGCCTTGGTGTTGTCCCCCAGCTGCAGCTGCAGTATGTCGATGATCATCTGCTTCAGATCAGGATCATAGATGGGAGTACTCACCTCGATGCGGCTGTCGATGTTACGGCTCATCCAGTCGGCGGAGCAGAGGAACACCAGATTCTCACCGCCGGCGTGGAATACCATGACGCGGGAGTGCTCCAGGAAGCGATCCACTATGCTGATCACCTGAATGTTGTCGCTGATCCCCGGGATCTGCGGCACCAGTGAACACATGCCGCGAATGATCAGCTTAACGCCGACCCCGGCCATGGAGGCCTCATACAGCTTGTTGATCAGCTGCTCGTCCACAAGGTTGTTGAGCTTGAGGGTGATGGCCGCCTTGCCGCCACAGCGGGCGTTAAGGATCTCGCGATCGATAAGCGCCGTCAGCTTCTGCCTGGCATCGAAGGGGCTGACCAGCAGGTGCTGGAAGTTATCGCGTCGATACGGATGCTCAATTAGGTCGAACACCTGCTCCACCTCGCGCGCTATCTCCTGATCGGCGGTAAACAGCGACAGATCCGTGTAAACCTTGGCGGTGCCCTCGTTGAAGTTGCCCGAGCCGATATGACAGTAGAGACGGGTCTCACCCTGCTCTTCCCGGCCAATTAAACACAGCTTGGAATGCACCTTGAGGCTAGGGATACCGTGATGCACCTTGACCCCCGCCTCGGCCAGGATCCGGGTCCATTCTATGTTGTGCTCCTCGTCGAAGCGCGCCCTGAGCTCGATAACCGCGGTCACCTGCTTGCCGTTCTTCACGGCATCCATCAGCGAGTGCATCACCCGCGACTTCTTGGCCACCCGGTAGAGGTTGATCTTGATAAACTTCACCGCCGGGTCGTAGGCCGCCTGACGCACCATCTCGGTAAAGTGAGAGAACTTATGGTAGGGATAGTTGAGCATGATGTCACCGCGGGCGATGGCATCGAAACTGTTGCTGCAACGCTGAAAACCCGCGCTGTCCAGGGCCGGCAGCTTGGCATTCTCCAGATACTTGCGCCCTGGATTGGGGAAGGCGATGAAGTCCTTGAAGCTGTGGTAACGCCCGCCGGGCACCAGACACTCGGTGGAGCTGATCCCCAGCTGCTCCTTGATCATCGCCAGCATATGCTCCGGCATCTGTCTGTCATACACCAGGCGCACCGGCTCGGCGGTGAGGCGCTGCTTCAGGCCGCGGGTCATCTTCTCCAGCTGGCTCTGCTCCAACTCGTCGGCAATATCGAACTCGGCATCGCGGGTCAGCTTCATCGAATAGGCGTCGATAGACTCATACTCGAAGAAGGGCGAGAGCAGGTCATCCAGGCAGTGACGTATGATGTTATCCAATAAGATCAGATACTTCTTACTCTTAGGCTTGCCGGTCGGCAGCTCGACGAAACGGGGCACGTTCTTGGTCGGCACCTCCACCAGGGCGTATTGGCGCCTGTCCTTGCTGTGCAGACAGACCGCCAGATAGGTGGCGTTGTCGGTGAGGTGTTTCACCATAGATCTGTGATTGCCTATGATCAGCGGCGCGATATGACGCTTGAGGTGGTCGCGAAAATAGACCCTTAGCCACTGGCTGTGAAAATCGCTCAGCTGCCCCTCGTTGATAAGCAGTATGTTGCGGCGAATAAGCTCGCGCATCAACTCGGTATAGATGCTATCGAAGCGCTCCTGCAATGTCAGCACCCGGGTCTGGATCTTGGCCATTAGGTGACGGCTATTGCTGCGGCCATCTTGCAGGCTCGACAGCATGATGCTGCGGCGCACCTGCGCGACCCTGACCCTGAAGAACTCATCCATGTTGCTGGAAAATATCCCCAGAAAACGCACCCGCTCTACCAGCGGCACCTCGCTGTCGCAGGCTTCTTGCAACACGCGTTCATTAAACGACAACCAGGACAGTTCCTTGTCGATAAACATCTTGTCGGAATTGGGAGACACTCGACTACTCCTTTGAGCGCAAGGAAACGGCGGCTTCATTGCATCTTTACCACACCACAGGCCAGCGCAAGGCGATTAACACCGGCGGCAAGCTATTGGCAAGGCTTAAAAAGAATTTCCATTAGCAGCAGATTACTTCAGTAGGATGTCATATTTATGACAAGCTCCCTTTAGCCTATGTGCTATCGCGATCGGGATAAGCTTTTGAACTTTTGAACTTAGGACACTTGCATGGAGTCAGAAGGAGTATCATGATGGCGCGGCAAATACCCAGCTGCACCCGAATAACAAGCTGTGCCCAAAGACCTAACTGGCCCAAATACCTAGCGAACCTAGGCAAAACCCATCATCAACCACTCATCACAAACCACTCATCATCAACCAAAGGACACCAGGCATCACAATGAACAACATCTTACTGGTCAGCGCCCTCACCCTAAGCCTACTACTCGGGCTATTTGTCTGGCTCAGCTACAAGAAGCTCAAGGGCAGCCAGATCCCAACGGGTGTGCTGGCTGTGCTGCTGGTGTTTGCGCTAATCAACGGCGCCGTGAGTTATTTTATTGCCCCCAAGGCCGGCGATGATGCCTACAAACAGCTGGTGTGGCAGTCGCTAAGTCCAAATGCTATCCCAGGCCAACTGGCCCAGGGCAAGACGGTGTTTGTGGATGTCAGCGCCGACTGGTGCAACATCTGTAAGGCCAACAAAGACAGGGTGCTGCATCAGGCCGTTGTGGTTGAGCGGCTAAAGGATAAGGATATGGTGTTGATGCACGGCGACCTCACCCAGAGCGATGCCAGGATAGAGGCCTATCTGGCTCAGTATCAGGCCTATGGCGTGCCCTTTAATATCGTCTACAGTCAGGCTCACCCCGATGGCTTAGTCCTGCCAAGAGTGCTGTCTATCGACGACCTGCTCAGCGCCCTGCCTCCTCGCGACTAGCCTGATGCTTGATAAAGTTGCGGAATTTCCGCAGGTTTATGCTTAGCGCCCTGCCTCCCCGCGACTAGTCCCATGACTCAAACAAAAGCAAAAAAAGAAGGCTGCAATGCAGCCTTCTTATCATTTCAATCGCTAGCGCCTGGTGATTTTAATCACTAACGCCTAGGACGCCGATATTAGAAGCGGTAGTTCACGCGACCATAGTAGTAGCCACCGTTGTAATCGAACGGGCCACTCTCATAGTAGATCGCACCTAGCTCACCACGGGTACCGTCTTTCAGCTTCTGCGCCTCCTGATCGAACAGGTTGTTGGCACCGATAGAGACGGTCAGGCTATCGAGGAACTGATAGCTTAGCTCTAGATCCACGGTCACCGCAGAATCGGCCATCTCTGAGCCCCAATCCGAGGTATCGTCGGCGTGAGTCGCATAGTACTCACCGAAGTAGTTACCACGCAGCGACATGCTGAATCTGTCCCAAGACTGTGCCCAGGTCAGGGTCGCACGGTGAGCCGGAATACCATCTTCTAGACGACGCACCTTACCCTCATCTGTGGTATTTGGGTTGTACTTGTCGACGCTGGTATCCGTCCAGCCATAGGCCAGGCTGAACTTGGTATCGCCCGACAATAGCTGAGTGTCGTATGAGGCCACCAGATCGATACCCTGAGTCGTGGTATCGAAGTCGTTGGTGTAGTAAGTCACCGCAGAAATAAGCTCAGGGAACTCGACACCGGCGGCGCGCAGCGCGTCATAGTCTTTCGCCTCAACTTCAATCTGGCTCGACTGCGCGATGCGGCCTGTCACCTCGATGTTGTAGTAATCCAGAGTCACGAAGAGGTTTTCATGCTCGAACACGGCGCCGAGGGCGTAGCTGACAGACTCCTCAGGCTTAAGCACCTTACCGCCATAGAAGGCCGACAGCGGATCGGTTGGCGGCGCGATAAAGGTCTGGATCAGGTCACCATTAACGATAGAGGTCTGAGTGTTAACCACGTTCTCCTGACCCACGGTCGGCGCACGGAAACCTGTGCTGTGCGACGCGCGGAAAGAGAGATCGTCGGTAGCCGTGAACTGAGCGGTCAGCTTGTAGTTCAGGGTGTCACCGAAGGTAGAGAAGTCCTCGTAACGCAGCGCGGCGCCAAGCAACCAGCGCTCACCCAGGTAGGCTTCCATGTCGGCATAGACGCCTATGTTGTTACGTGAGTTCTTGCCAGCAGACTCTGGGCCGAACCCCTTGAAGCCGTGAGAGCCAATGTTGAAGCCCTGGTCGGCGTATGGGCCGGCAATCCAAGAGGCTTCTTCTCCCTGAGTGATCTCGAACGACTCTTCACGCCACTCGAAACCTGTGGCGAAGCTGATATCTTCGACGCTGCCCAGGGTAAGCATGCGCGAGAAGTCCAGGTTAACCGTGGTCTCTGCCTGCTCATAGGCACCGGTTTCAAAATCGGTCGGTGTGTCTAAACCCAGTGACGGGTTAAGCGAGTTCTTCAGGCTGAAGGTCGACTTATTGTTACCCATACCGGCGCTGAAATCATAGTTCCAAGCACCTAGCTCGCCTTTAACACCGGCGAAGAAAGAGCTGTCTTCCACTGTACCGGCAAACTGCGGCGTATAACCGCCCGGACGCAGCTGGTTCATAGCGAAACAGTTAGGATCGGCCAGCATCGCCTTGTAGGCATCAGTCTCGAGCACGTTACCGTCGCTACCATCTGCATTCTTAGGAATCGGCACCACGGCACAGGTCGAAGGATCGCCATTGACCGCACCCACCAACAGGGTTTCACCGCCATCTAACGAGTAGACGTTGCCGCGATTGTGAGGGTTACGATAGTAGAAACCACCGACCACATCGCGCGAAGAGAGGTTACCAAAGGCATATAGGCGAGCATTGTCGTTGATGTCGTAGCCAGAGTTAAGGAAAAAGCTGTAGTCATCCTTGATCTCTGGATTACCCCATACCTGGGCAGGGTCTTGGACGAAGGTGTTGCCCTGCTCAATCAGGTTGGCCGCATCCGGACGCTGCATGCTGCGGCTGGTCGCGTCGGCATTCTTATATTGCAGGCTGAGGTTCACAAACCCAGCGTCTGACAGAGGGAGTCCCACGTTGGCATCGATAGTGGTAGTGGCACCGTCACCCTCATAGTATTCGCCTTGGCCGACCGTGATAGAGCCACCTTCGGCATCATCTTTGAGCACAAAGTTCATCACACCAGCGATGGCATCTGAACCGTATTGCGCCGCTGCACCGTCACGCAGCACCTCAACTTGTTTTAGCGCCGCACTCGGAATGACCGAGATATCCGGGCCCTGGGCACCATCGTTGATGCCACCGCCCTGGAAGGCGATCACCGAGGCGCGGTGACGACGTTTGCCGTTGACCAATACCAGGGTGCTGTCTGACGGCAGGCCACGCAGGTTGACCGGACGGATCAGGGTTGCCGCATCACTGATGGGCTGGGCACGGGAGTTGAAAGAAGGCACAGTAGTGACCAGCATGTCGATCATGTCGGTAGAACCATTCTTCTTCAGATCATCGCTGCTGATGATATCGATAGGTACCGGCGAATCGCCGATAGAGCGTGGCGCAGAACGTGTTCCCACCACGGCAATTTTTTCAATATTCTGAGACGCTTCTGCCTGCTGATCATCGGCAAATGCCTGTGTACTCGCTAACGACCCTGTCAATGCCAAAGAGATGGCAAAACTCAGCGCACTCACGCCGAAACCTTTATTTTTATGTGTTGTCATCATTTTTCCCGCATAGTTTTTTTTATATTTCGCCATCATTCGCGTCTTTCTCACACGAACCACCACAGGCATACCCCAGAGTGAAATGAATACATTTCATTTACACTTTTATAACAAACAAAAAATAATTGCTAATACTAATTGGTCTAATTTAGACGAGAGCAGGAGACACTAGCAGACTAAAAATCGAACAAATACGTGGCATTCACGATAAAACCCCAAAAAGATTAATCATTAAAGCTCAAACAGTTTCGATTAAAGCAAATATTCAAAAGATGCGAAAAACGTTAACCGACGATTAACATCCACCTCTAAGGAGATAGCAAAGTGGTCTGCTAAACAGGCGCTCTAGCATTAGTGCCAGAGCAGCTAAGATAGATTAGCGAAATATCGTGGAAATGCTTGATGACGCCATTCAAGAAAACGGGCTAATATAGGGGCTAAGTGAGAGGTTAGTTTAAATGCTCATTTAAAGGCTGAGCGACATTTAGTGAGTGACTTTTCTAAAGACTTATTAAGAGTCACTTTCCGAGAATGACTCTCCACGCCTAGCATACGGGCCTCATATTCAGAGTGAGATAGCACGACAATCATTGCCAGCAAGGAGCGGCGAACATGGCTTGTAAACATCCAAGGGTCGATGATGCCCATGTGGACTTTCTACCCGAGAACAAACTGCTGCTCAACGCGGTAGGCGAAGGGATCTACGGCTTCGACCTAGAGGGCAATGCCGTCTTTATCAACCCTGCCGCCGAGCGGATGACGGGCTGGAAGGCCGAAGAGTTACTGGGTAAGAATATCCACGACTGTCACCACCACAGCCACGCCGATGGCAGCCCCTATCCCCAGGAAGAGTGCCCCATCTACAACACGCTGCACGACGGCATCGCCCGGGAGATCAGCCATGATCTCTTCTGGCGCAAGGATGGCAGCAGCTTCCCGGTGCACTACACATCGACCCCGGTCTACAAGAACGACCGCCTCATAGGTGTGGTCGCGATATTTCGCGACATTAGCATTCAGAAGCAGACAGAGGCCTCCCTCAGGGAGGCGCTCAAGCAGGTGCAGGCCCTGTCGGAGAAGCTGGCCAACGAGAATGACTACCTGCTCACCGAGCTGGCCAGCCATCGTCAGGAGGTCAATATCTCGGGTGAGAGCGAGACGATACAGTCGCTTATCCAGCAGATAAAACTGGTGGCCAACACCAGCAGCACAGTGCTGATCAACGGCGAGAACGGTACCGGCAAGGAGTTAGTGGCCCGCAACATACATGCGCTCAGCGATCGCAGCGATCAGCCCCTGGTGAGCGTCAACTGCGCCGCCTTCTCCCCCACCCTGCTAGAAAGCGAGCTCTTCGGCCATGAGAAGGGCGCCTTCACCGGCGCCACCAGCCGCCGCAAGGGTCGATTCGAGCTGGCCCACCAGGGCACACTGTTTCTCGATGAGGTGGCCGAGCTTTCCCTCGAAGCCCAGTCTAAGCTGCTCAGGGTGATCCAGGAGCAGGAGTTCGAGCGAGTGGGCAGCAGCACACCCATCAAAGTGGATATCCGCCTGGTTACCGCCACCCATCACGATCTGCTTAAGCGGGTAGAACAGGGGCTGTTCCGCATGGATCTCTACTATCGCCTCAATGTGTTCCCCCTGCATGTGCCACCACTCAGGGAGCGGCTGCAAGATATTCCGCTGTTGGTCAGCGATATCCTGCTCAACCTCAACCATAAGCTGGGTAAGAAGATCAAAGGGGTCAGCAAGCAAGGCATGCAGCACCTGATGGCCTATCACTGGCCCGGCAACGTGCGTGAGCTGCAGAATGTTATCGAGCGTCAGACTATTCTCTGTCACGGTCAGATCCTGCAGATCCCGGCGCTACAGGCCGAGCCGCTGCCTCAGGACAAGGGGGAGTTTCAGACCCTGCAACAGGTGGAGGCCAACCATATCCGCCGCACGCTGAAGCGGCTCAACTGGCGTATCTCTGGCCCCAACGGCGCCGCTAACCTGCTCGGGCTGCCCGCCAGCACCCTAAGATCCCGCATGCTCAAGCTGGGGATCAAGCGTCCGGCCTAAAGTATCTTGAGTGATCTTATACAGATTAGCGATATATCGCCAAAGCGCGATATATCGCTAACCACAAATAGGTCAATTTAATTAAACTCACATAGTTTCAAGAACTTATTAAACGACAAAACTTGGTTCCCAACTTGCATTGCTGTCGGCAATTCCCCTAGCAAGAGTTTGGAAAGCCAATGAGTCAAGATCTCAGCAGTACAGAGAACCCAATCGCCACCAAGGCCGCCCTGGGCCAGGCCATCCCCGTGACCAACCTGCCGGTGCAGCGCGGTAAGATACACATAAAAGAACAGAAGGGGCGCTTTCAGCGTCTGCGCACCGGCCTCAACAGCCTGCTTATCCTGTTCTTCTTCCTGTTGCCCTTCATCCCTTATCAGGGACGCCAGGCGATCCTCTTGGATGTGGAGCGCCAGGAGTTTCACTTCTTCAACCTGACCCTGTGGCCGCAAGATTTCACCCTGCTGGCCTGGCTGTTTATCATCGCCGCCTTCGCCCTCTTCTTCGTCACCGTCTTCTGGGGACGGGTCTGGTGTGGCTACCTCTGCCCTCAGACCAGCTGGAGCTTCGCCTTCGTCTGGATAGAACGGCAGATTGAGGGCAACAGCAACAAGCGTCACGCCTTGGATAAGGCTCCCTGGAGTCTTGAGAAGGTGGTTAAACGCGGCGCCAAGCATCTGGCCTGGGGACTCGCGGGGCTGATCACCGGCTGTGGCTTCATCGCCTACTTCATTCCGGCCAGCGAGCTCTATTCGCAGATCTTTACCCTAAGCGCCAGCTTCTGGGTTACCGCCTGGGTCTGGTTCTTCGCCCTGTGTACCTACCTCAACGCGGGCTGGATGCGCGAGCAGATGTGTCTGCACTGCTGCCCCTACGCTCGCTTCCAGTCGGCCATGTTCGACGCCAATACCCTCACCGTCTCCTATGACGCCGCCCGCGGCGAGTCTCGCGGCCCGCGAAAACGCAAACAGGCTACCGATCTTGGCGACTGCGTCGACTGCAACCTGTGTGTCGATGTCTGCCCCACAGGGATAGATATTCGTAACGGCCTGCAATATGAGTGCATCAACTGCGGTGCCTGTGTCGATGCCTGCGACCAGACCATGGATAAGTTCGGCTATGACAAGGGCTTGATCCGCTACGCCAGCGAGAACGAGTTGCAGAAGAAGGAAGTGAAACGCTTTACCTCCTTCAAGTTTGTCGGCTATGGCATCGCGGTGATCATCATGCTCAGCGTGTTCGCCCTGGATCTCTATCGCCACCAGAGCATAGATCTCAACGTTATCCGCGACCGCCAGAGCCTCTACCGCGAGGTGGGTGACGGCCGCATCGAAAACAGCTACACCCTGAAGATCCGCAACAAGACCCAGGAGGATCACCAGTACCTAATCAGCCTCAATGACACAGACAACCACGGCTTCGCCAAGGAGACCTCACAGCAGGTGCTGATCAAGGCCGGTGAGCAGCTGAGCTATCCGGTAACGGTTTTCGAACAGAAGCAGGCGGACTTTGTCGGCGCTAAGCTGCAGAAGCAGACCATCGCCTTTACGGTCACCAACCTGAGTAACCCCAAGGAGAAGGTCTCCCAGGCCAGCCCCTTCTTTAGCCTGAGCGCCTTCTAAGGGCGCAAGTCTGCCTCGGTGGTGTTATTAGCCACCGGGGCCGACACTTATATGGCATGTTTACCCAATCGCTTTCACGCCTCACTCTTAATCCTTCTCCCAATACCCGATAATGACGGCCCCATCAGGTCAGACCAGACCGCTTTTATCACTATAAAAAATTGCGATATTAAACAGATAGATAAGCGTTAAACGATTGTTTTATTTTAGGCCGACAGAGGTTGACCTTAGGCGTGTTTTAGCACAGTCTAAACACCTGTTTGATTTTTAGCTGCGCCCAAGAATACCGACAATAATAAGCAAAGGAGACGCGTCCATGGCCTATGACTCACATGCCCATGTAGATCTGCAAAAATATGCATCACTGATCGATCTGATCGAAACGGCCGCCGAGCGCTACGGCGACAAGACAGCCTATGTGTGTCTGGGCAAGGCCAGCAGTTTTGCCGATATAGAACGCGACTCCCGCTACTTTGCCGCTTACCTGCAGCAACATACTCAGCTGGAGGTGGGCGATAAGGTCGCCATCCAGCTCCCCAACATCACCCAGTTTGTTATCGCCGCCTATGGCGCGCTCAGGGCCGGCATGATACTGGTCAACACCAACCCCTTGTATACCCAGCGAGAGCTGATCCACCAATACAGAGACTCGGATGCCAAGGCCTTGGTGGTGTTGAGCGATCTGCTGCCCACCCTGGAAACAGTGATCCCCGAGACGCAGATAGAGACGGTAATTTCTACCCACCCGCTGGATCTGATAGCCCCCCAACCCCAGGCCGACAGCCAGCTCGCTCACATAGGTTTTAACCAGGTATTGGCCCTGGGCAGCCAGGCCGAGTATCGCCCGGTAGAGGTCGCTCAGCAGAGCCTGGCGGCGCTGCAATACACGGGCGGCACCACGGGCCTCTCCAAGGGCGCCATGCTGAGTCACAGCAACCTGCTGGCCAACATGCTGCAGGTGCAGTCGCGCCTGGCCAGCAAGTTTGTCGAGGGCGAGGAGATCTTTATCGCGCCCCTGCCCATCTACCATATCTATGCCTTCATGGTGAACTTCGTCTACTTCGAGCAGGGCGGATGCAGCGTACTCATTCCCAACCCGAGAGATATCAGCGCGCTTATTCAGACCATGTCCCAGCATCCCTTCACCGGCTTTGCCGGCCTCAACACCCTGTTTGTCGGTCTGTGCCATCAGCAGTCCTTCCAGGCGCTCGACTTTAGTCACCTCAAGATCACCATCTCAGGTGGCACGGCGCTCACTCAGGCGGCCGCCAGCATCTGGCAGTCCACCACGGGCTGCACCATCTCCGAAGGTTATGGCCTGTCGGAAACTTCGCCCGTGGTCTCCCTCAACGCGCCGGGACTCGAGTGTCTTGGCACCATAGGTCGCCCGGTGATCGACACTCAGGTGAAGATCCTCGACGCCAACGAGCAGGAGGTGCCTCAGGGTGAGATAGGCGAGCTGGCGGTCAAGGGCCCCCAGGTGATGAGCGGCTACTGGCAGAAGCCAGAGGAGACCGCCAAGGTGATGACCAGCGATGGATTCTTCAAGACGGGGGATATCGCCCTGGCCACTGAAGATGGCATGCACAAGATAGTGGATCGCAAGAAGGATATGATCATCGTCTCCGGCTTCAACGTCTATCCTAACGAAGTGGAAGATGTGCTGGCCGCCCATGAGAGCGTGCTGGAATGTGCCGTGATCGGCGTCGACGACAGCCGTAGCGGCGAGGCCGTCAAGGCCGCCATAGTGCTGCGAGAACCTGAGCTGGCAAACGATGCCACTAAGCAGGCCCTGCTCGAGCATTGCCGCGCTCAGTTAGCCGCCTATAAGCTCCCCAAGATAATCGAGTTCATGCCTGCCCTGCCCAAGTCGACCGTGGGTAAGATACTGCGCCGTGAGTTGAGGAAGTAATCTGCTAATGCTGCGGCTTTGAGTCGAAAGCCATAAAAAGGGCGCCTACTCGGGCGCCCTTTTTTATTCTCACATTTATTCGCTCTGAGTTGGATAAGTAGCTCTATTACGTCCAGCTATCTATCGCTCTCAGCTAACTATTGGCCCAGCTATCTATTACTGCCAAATGAGCGCCTGGGTATCGAACCCCAGCTTCTCAGCCTGGGTGACAAAGGCTTGTCTTACCGACTCATCCACCTCGGGCGTGCGCGCCAGCAGCCAGAGATAGTCGCGGTTATAGCTGGTGATGAAGGCGTACTGATAATCCGCATCCAGGCGATAGATCACATAGGCGCCATAGAAGGGACCGAAGAAGGAGACCTTGAGATGGCCAATATCGGACGTCTGGACAAAGTAGGCCTTACCCTCGGCGGTTTTCCAGCTTTGTGATTGCGCATCGAAGCCGCGATTGGTAACGCTCACGCCGCCATCGCCCCGCAGTTGATACTCGGCGGTTACCTGGCTCAGGCCGCGCTCGAAGCCATGATCCAAACGGGCGATCTCATGCCAGGTGCCCAGGTATTTGGAGAGTTCGAATCCCTCTATCGGCGCTATCCCCTTGGGCGCGCTGGTACAGGCCGTTAGCAGGGTTAACAGACAAACAAGACAAAAGGTAACTCGCCATCTCATCGCGATACTCCACTCATTGAGGTGTATTGGAAAATCAATTCGTTAAACCAATTCGTTAAACCAATTCGTTAAATCAATTCGTTAAATCAATTCGTTAAATCAGTACGCAGGGATCTCGCCTTAGGTTCACAAGCACTAACGCTCTCATGCAATAAAGCTCTCCTGTGATAATGCTCTCATGCAATAAAGCTCTCCTGTGATAAAGCCCGCCTCCCTATCGCACATTATTTGGGCCATCAAGGGCTGAACGCCCTAAGCGTTAACTCACTCACAAAGTACAAATTTTAACCAGCGAGTCCCCATTTATTGTGCCAGTGCCCCTTAGAATCAATAAAACCATTAGAAAAAACTCATTAAAAGGTTTACTCAAGATGCGACCCTTAACTCTACCCTTAGCTTTTTTACCCTTCACCCTCGTTGGCCTTATGCTCAGCGGCTGCGGCGGCTCCGATGACACCAGCCCACCAGAGCAGCTCGCCACAGGTACAGTAAGTATCGCCCTGTCCGATTCTCCAATGAGTCAGGTTAGCCGGGTCGAGCTGGTGCTCGATAAACTGGTGATGACAGATGCTCATGGCCAGCTGCACACTCAGGATATGGCTCAGCACAGGCTTAACCTGCTGGACTACCAAGGCATGGACAGCCACAGGGTGATCGACGGCCTAGAACTCCCCGCAGGCCAATATCACGACGTACACTTCACCCTGGTTAATGGCGATCAGGCCCAGGGCTGCCTCATCGAAAACGGCCAGGGCCAGCACCCGCTAATGATAGAAGATGGTCGCCTGCCCATGGCAAACTTCACCCTGGGCGAACATCAGCACCTTAACCTGACCATGGAGATCGACCTCTACCAGTCAATGCACCTTTCCGATGGCCAATATCAACTCAACCATCAGGGTATCTACTCCATCGACGACGACACCATGGGACACATCTTCGGCGAGATGGATCCTCAATGGATCGCCGATTGTGAGACGCAATACGCAGCGAGTGCCCCCGAGGGCGGCCAGTTCTATCACATGGCCTATCTCTACCCGAGCGCAGTGACCAGCTTGGCGCAGATGGGCGACATAGCGCAGAGCCGCGACGACGGCCTCTTCTCGCCGGTGGCCATCTCCCCCATACGTCAAGACATCAATGGTAACTGGTTCTTTGCCATGGGCTATCTGCCTGCCGGCAACTACCGAGTGGGCTACACCTGCCTCGGGCACCTGGACTCCCCGACCCAAAACGATATGACTCAGGGCGCATTTAAGCTGTTTGAAGATGGCGGTGAGATCGCTGTCGAAGATGGCGGCAGAGAAACCCGCCATCAGTGCGGTGGTGGCCACGGCGGCCACAGAGGCTAGTCTAGCTAAATATAGAGACAGATAAGAGCAGATATAACCTGTCTGCCCTTATCTCACTCACCTATCCTTTAGGCCTCTTCCGAGAGTAGCTGCAGGCTGGCGAACTCGCGGTAGAGGCTGTTGCTCTGCATCAGCTCGCCATGGGTACCGCTAGCGATCAGCTCACCCTTATCCATCACCAGGATGCGATCGGCGTTGAGCACGGTTGCCAGGCGATGGGCGATGATCAGTGTGGTGCGCCCCTGCATCAGCACATCCAGCGCCTGCTTCACCTTCTGCTCGCTGACCGCATCCAGGGCACTGGTGGCCTCATCCAGCAGCAATACCGGCCTATCGGCCAATATCGCCCGTGCGATGGCGATACGCTGCTTCTGCCCGCCAGATAGACGCACACCGCGTTCACCCAGATAGGTCTGATAACCCTCGCTAAAATCAGCAATAAATTCATCGGCGCGAGCGGCGACGCAGGCGGCCTGCACCTCCTCCAGACTGGCGTCGGGGCGGCCGTAACGCACATTTTCCAGCACGCTAGTGGCGAAGATCACCGACTCCTGGGGCACCAGGGCATATTGCTGGCGCAGATCCTGTGGTCGCAGGCTGGCGATGTCGATACCGTCCAGGGCGATCACCCCGCTGTCCAAGGGGTAGAAGCGCTGCAACAGCTCAAACAGGGTACTCTTGCCGGCGCCGCTCGCCCCCACCAGAGCCACCCGCTCGCCGGGAGAGATATGCAGGCTCAGGCCACGGATCACCTCGACGCCAGCCTGCGCCGCCATCTCCTCAGCACTATCGGCACTGGCCTGAACAGGATAGCTGAAACGCACCTGCTCTAGGCTCAACTCGCCGCGCACCTTAGACGGCAGGCTGGAGGGGGTTGGCGCTAGAGGAATGTCGATAGGCGTCTCCACCAGCTCGATAAGCCGCTCCGTCGCACCGGCGGCGCGCTGGATCTCACCGATCACCTCGCTGATGGTCGCCACGGCGCCCGCCACCATCACGGCATAGAACATGAAGGCGGAGAGCTCGCCCGGAGTGATCGACTCACTCATCACATCCTTGGCGCCCACCCAGGTGATCAGGGCGATGGCGAGTATGCTGAGAAACATCACCAGGGAGATGAGAATGGCGCGATACTTGATGCGCCCCCTGGCCGCCTCCATCACGGCCTCGACCCGCTCGGAAAACAGCTGTCTGTCGCGATCCTCGTGACAGTAAGCCTGCACAGTGTGGATCTCATGCAGCGACTCATCCACATAGGCGCCTAGGTCACCCACCCTGTCTTGGCTTTTACGCGACAGCTCGCGCACCTTGCGGCCAAAGAAGAAGATAGGCCCGAGCACCAAAGGCACGGCCAGTAGTACCAGGGCGGTGAGTTTAAGGCTGGTGATCGCCATCATCACCAGGCCACCGACGACTGTTACGCTGGCACGCAGCGCCATGGAGAGGCTGGAGCCCACCACAGATTGCAACAGGGTGGCGTCGGCGGTGAAGCGGGAGATCACCTCGCCGGTGCGCAGCCTGGCGTAGAAACCCGGGGACAGCTTAAGCAGATGGTCATAGACCTTGAGGCGGATATCGGCGCTTACCCGCTCCCCAAGCCAAGTCATCAGGTAGAAGCGGCAGAAGATGGCGGAGCTGCTCAGGGCGGTGATGCCAATAACCAGCAGGATGATCTCGTTGAGCCGCTCGCCATTTTCCCGCAGGAAGCCCTCATCCACCATGAGGCGCACCCCCTGGCCCAGAGACAGCCAGGCCAGCGAGCCGATAAACAGAAACACTATGGCGGCGATCACCTTGCCGCGATAGGGGCGCAGAAAGCCGCCTATCCAGGGCAACACAGCTTTCTTAGCTCCTGGTCGCTTAGGTTGAGGTGCTGACCGCTTAGGGCCGGGAGGTGCGTCATGAGAGGCAGTCGGTGAGAGAGGTTGAGACAAGCTGGCATTCCTTTTAGTCAGCGGTATCAGGCTTGGCTAACAGAATAACAAAACCCGCCGGGAAAAGCGGGTTTTGTTTGTTTGCGGAGATTAATCGGTGGGGATCTGACTAGAACCAGGTCAGGCCGATACTGATCACTATGCCAGTGATGATCAGCTGCATCAGGCAGAAGCCCATGATATCCCGCGCCTTAAGCCCGGCGATCGCCAGCACGGGTAGAGCCCAGAAGGGCTGAATCAGATTGGTCCAGGCATCGCCCCAGGCCACCGCCATGGCAACCCTTGCCACATCGGCGCCCAAGGCCTCGGCGGCGGGCAACATGATAGGTGCCTGCACCGCCCATTGGCCACCACCGGACGGCACGAAGATGTTGACGATACCGGCGCTGATAAAACTCCAAAACGGTAGGCTGTCGGCGCTGGCGATGGCCACGAACCCCGACGAGATACTCTGAGCCAGACCCGACTGCACCATGAGCGCCATGATCCCCGCATAGAAGGGGAACTGGATCACTATGCCGGCGCCGCCCTTGATCGCCTCATTCAGGCTGGTCAGCAGGCTGCGAGGCGTCTGATGCAGGATGATGGCGAGAAACAGAAACAGGTAGTTAACGATATTCAGGTTGAGCTTACCGCCGGCAGCGAAGAAGTATTGTCCCAGGTAGACCAAACCAGCCCCACCCACGGCCCAGGCCAGTAGGCGGCTATTTTCCAGATAATCAGCCGGACGGGTGATCGCCTCGGTCTCGACCTCGGGCTCTGCGAGCTTGTCCCTGTCGACATAGATGCTCTCATCAGCGCTTGGCAACATGAAGCGGTTAACCAGGGGGATCAGCACGAACAGAACAGCCACCAGCGCCAGGTTAAAGCCGGCGAAAATGGTATTGTCTGTGGCTATGATGCCTATCTTATCCTCGGCGAAATGCCCCTTGGTGGCTATGGTCAGAGGAATGGAACCGGCGAGGCCGCCATGCCAGACCACGAAGCCCGAATAGGCACTGGCCACCAGCAGGCGATAATCCACCTTCACCTGACGCGCCAGCGCCTTGGCGAACAGGGCGCCGACCACCAGGCCGAAGCCCCAGTTGATCCAGCTGGCAAGCAGTGACACCAGAGTCACGAGTATGATCGCCTGGGGCGCACTCTTGGCCAGGGCGGCGATACCGTCTAACAGGCGTTTAATGGGCGGCGAGCTGGCCAGCATGTAACCGGCCACCAGCACCAGCAACATCTGCATCGAGAAGCTGAGCAGTGCCCAGAAGCCTTGGCCCCAGTAGGTCACCAGTTGCAGCGGGCTCTGTTGCTCCACCATCATGGCGGCGACAAACACCAGCAGGGTGAGGAGTAACACGAAAATATAGGGGTCGGGCAGATAGCGGTCGACCAACTTGACCAGAGGTTTTGCGGCCTTATTAAGCATGATCTTGTCCTTGATAGCAGGGTATTATTATTGATTGAATTTGCCACAGACAGGTTAAGCGATATCTTAACAAAATCATACTCATACTATGGTATAGGGGCAGAGGCCGTACCAGAGGCCAAGCCTGTGCCACCCTATGGCGCGACTCATGTTATAGTGAGGCCAACACTCACCAGCTTAAGACCTTATGGCGCAGCAGATCTCCAACGAAACCAAAGATGAGGCGATGAAAATTGCCAAGGCCACCCAGAAACCCGGGCAAACCAAGGAGCAGACCAAGCTTATCGCTCAGGGGATAGAAAAGGGGATTGCCGAATACAAGAAGCGCCAGAAGAGCAAGGCCAGAGACAGGGACAAGCAGCGCAAGCAGGTCCTCAAGGAGAAGCAGCGTCAATCGACAGAGCCAATGGATGACGGATTACAGGCGGCGCCTAAAGCCAGTAAGCTGCCCTGGCTACTGCTGGCCCTGAGTTGGCTGGGATTTATCGGTCTCTACCTACTGAATCACTAGTTTCATCAATCCAGTAGGTATCAGCGATCAATCTGGCCTCAGCGATCAATCTAGCTGCAGCGATCAGTCCTGCTTCAACGATTGGGTGATGGTTTCGATGTTATTAGCCACCCAAGCCTTGTCGATAGGCCCCCAGTCGCTGAGGCGATAATAACCGGCATTATGGCGCTCGCCATCTTGCACAAAGATGCAAGTGATACCGATATCGCCCATGGCGGCAATGGCATCTTGCAGGGTACGCCTTGGCATAGTGGTGGCCTTGTTCAGCGACAACAGGTTATGCTGCTCACCATCGATCAGATGGGCCAGATAGAGCTTTCTCAGGAAGGCGGTTTTTTGCTTAGATAACTCGGCGCTCAAGGCATCCTCTCTCAACATGGTTTTTATTATCTTGTAACATAAAACAAGCATCACAAACAGGTGCAAATGGCTGACAACCAAAGGAAAGATGTTATAGTCAGCCAATAGCCAACTTTCGCAGGATAACAAATGGAAGATGTGACTCCTCAAACTTCGGCATCAATGCAGGCCAGGCGCCGGCTGGAGCAGCCAGACTGGATCGCCATAGATGAAGTGCCACTGACACCACTGGAACAGGCCTATCTGCATCAGGTGCAGATTGAGAACCTACTCATCTTCACGCCGCTGCTGATCATAGCGCCCCTAGCCGCGATACTGCTCAACCTGCCGGGCAGCCTGATCATCGCCCTGGTGACGGGCCTGCTTATCCTGGCTGGCATCGTCAGCTATTGCCGCTATCGCTATGCCCTCTCTATCGCCTACGGCGTATTCGATCACGAGTTCATCATGCAGAAGGGATTGATTTGGCATAAGAAGATCGCCCTGCCCTATACCCGCCTGCAGCATGTCAGCCTGTCTCAGGGACCACTGGAGCGCTATTTTCATCAGCACACCCTAAAGTGCTTCAGCGCAGGTAGCGGCAGCGCCGAGATCAGCCTTCCAGGCCTGGGGGACGACACCGCCGAGCCACTGCGTAAGCATCTGCTGGCTAAAGCCTCCCAAAAACAGGCACCACAGAATCAAGCCCCCGACGGGCACGAGAATTAAGCCATGAGTACACGCTTCGCCCAGTGGGCGAGCCTGTCTCCCTGGTCGATCGTCAGCTTCAGCGTCGGCAGCCTGCGCCAGCTGCTTACCAATGGTTACGCGCTGATCCCCTTGGTCTACACTGGCTGGCAGCGGGGATTTAACTCCCCCTGGCTGCTGCTGGTCGCCGCGGGTCTGGTCCTGGTCACCCTGACCTATGCCAGCCTGCAATGGGCCAAGTATCGCTATCGACTCAGCGACGCCAAGCTGGGGATCCGCCAGGGACTGGTGTTTAAACGCGCCCAGGAGATCCCGCTGAACAAGATCCAAAATGTGCGGCTGGAGCAGCCCCTCTACTTCCGACCGCTCGGCCTCTACAGCCTGGTGGTGGAGACGGCCGGCTCCAAGCAAGATGAGGCGGTGCTGGCCGCGGTCAACTATCGCCAGGCCATGCAACTCAAGAAACACCTGTTTGCCTCCCAATCCCAACTGCAAGGTACAGAGACAACCTATGCCGATGGTGAGACGCCGTCGCTTGCCAGTGAGCCGCAGCAGGCGGGTATTACGGCCACTTCGGCGAGTGAGCAATCCCGGCGTCAGGGAGAAGGCCTGGTGGTAGCCAAAGATCTTAAGGATCTGCTGATCTTCGGCTTCTATCAGAACAACCTCATCTGGCTGTCGATAATCTCAGGCTCCATCATAGGCCAGGTCGACTGGGAATCTCTTGGACAAACCAGCATGGTGCAGGGAGCCTGGCACTGGTATCAGACCAATATCGCCATAGGACTTATCTATCAGATCCTGGCGGTAGCGGCCGCGCTAATACTCCTCTACCTACTGCTCTCGCTCATCTCTATCGCCTCGGCCGTGCTTAAGTATTACCCCTATCGCCTCAGCCTGCGTCAGGGCACGCTGCATCGAACCGGCGGCATACTGGCAAAACAGCAAGATGCGCTGCGCCTGCACAGGGTGCAGCTTGTCCGATTCGAGCAGCCCGTCATCGGCAGGCTTATCGGGCGTTGGACGGTACATTTCGAGCAGGTAAAAGGTAATGAGGTGGAGCAGCTCGCCAAGCGCCACCTGCTGATCCCCAGCATGAGTCGTGAAGATATCCCTCAGGCCTTCGGCCGATTCGATAGCCTGGCGGCCAAGGCCAACTCCCTGCCCGCCAGTTATCAAGGGATAAACAGCGGCTGGCTTTGGCGCCGCGCCATCCCGCTGGCACTGCTTCCCGTGGTGATGACCCTTATCCTTGGCCTCAACCCCTTTACCGAACTGGTCGCCGGCTTCACCCTGGTGGCGCTTGTCGGCCTCTATCTCAACTATCGTCAATGGGGCTACTGCCTGGAGGGGGATGACTGCTGGATCCACACAGGTGCGCTGGGGCAGACCTGGCGACTGGTTCCGCTGAGTAAGACCCAGGATGTCTGTATCTCACAGACGCCGGGGCAGAGGCGTAATGCCTTGGCCACCTTGCACTTAGGTCTGGCATCAGGCCCCCTGGTGATCCCCTATATTCCCCTCGAAGAGGCTAGATTGATTGCCGAAACCGCGTTAAGTTTGACCAGAGAAGATCCGAAAAACTGGATATAGCTAGAACTGGCAATAAGCCTGGAGAGAAGGAGAAGAGATGAACAGGATAGCCCACACACCAGATGAGATCATTCGCTTCTGGTTCGAGGAGATTGAACCTAAAGCTTGGTTTGTCAAAGACCTCGCCTTCGACAAGACAATTCAAGCCCGCTTCGGCGAGCTGCTCACCCAGGCCAAACAGGGCGAACTCTATCACTGGCGCACCACACCCCAGGGGCGCCTGGCCGAGATTATCGTGCTGGACCAATTTAGCCGTAACATCTACCGGGATACGCCAGAAGCCTTCGCCGCCGATCCCATGGCGCTAACCCTGGCCCAGGAAGCCGTGGCCGCCGGCATCGACAAGGCGCTGCAACCTAAACAGGTGCCCTTTCTCTATATGCCCTACATGCACAGCGAGTCGCAGGCGATCCACGAGGTCGCCCTTATCCTGTTTAATCGAGAAGGCGCCGAGAACAACCTGGCGTTTGAGCAGCGCCACAAGGCGATTATCGACCGCTTTGGACGCTATCCCCATCGCAATGCCATCTTGGGGCGCGAGTCCACCCAAGAGGAGCAGGCGTTTCTCGCCGAGCCTGGCTCAAGTTTCTAACTTATCCAGCGAGTCATTCCCCATTAGGGCGTAAGGAGTACCCATGGAGATCACCCTCACCCACGGCCTCTTGCTGGTCGTCACCGGCTTTCTGGCAGGCATCATCAATACCCTGGCCGGCGGCGGCTCTAACCTCACCCTGCCCGCACTCATGGTGATGGGCATGCCCGCCGAGGTCGCCAACGCTACCAACCGGGTCGGGGTCACGGTGCAATCAATCACCGCCATGATCGGCTTTCACAAGCATGGCAAGTTAGATACCCAGGACAAGGGGCCGATACTGCTGCCCACCATACTCGGCGGCTTCATAGGCGCAGGCCTGGCCGCCTACGCCCCCAGCACACTGATTAAACCCCTGCTGCTAGGCACCATGCTGCTGATGGCGCTCATCATCTTAGTGCGTCCCGCCATCATAGCGCCCGAGCTGGGCACGCCGGTCAACCGGGTCAAGGACACGCCCAGCTCCTGGTTCTGGCTGACCCTGGCCGGGATCTATGGCGGCTTCGTACAGGCGGGGGTAGGCTTCGTCTTACTGGCCGCCCTGGCGGGCAGCCTGAGATATGATCTGGTGAGGGCTAACGCCCTCAAGGTGTTCTGTACCCTGTTCTTCACCCTGGCTTCCCTGCTGGTCTTCATCAAGGAAGATCTGATCCTCTGGCTGCCTGGGCTCATCCTAGCGGCAGGCACCATGGTGGGTGCCCATCTGGCGGTCAAGCTGGCAATCAAGGTGAGCCCCAAGGTACTCAAGTGGTTTCTATTTCTGATGACACTCTGCGGCAGCGTCGCCGCTATGCTTAGTGACTAAGAGCTTAGCGATTAAGGGCTCTTGCTGGATCACTCCAGCCAGTCGATCATGAAGCTGATGGCGCCGGCGTTATCGCAGCGCCATACCCTCACCCGCACCGAGGGTTTGAGTACGCCGGGAGAAAGCTCCAGCCGTTTCCAGTCTGGCAGGGTAAACAATCCCCCATTGAGCCGCATCTGTTCAAGCGCGTAGGCGATATCCAGGCGCTCTAGGGTACCGTCGACGGTGCGAATGCCGAAGGCTATCTGGGTCTCGCTCCTGTGATAGTTAAAGACTTCTCCCTGCCATGAGGTCAGCTGGTCACGGCCACAGGGCACGAAGTCGGGGGCACGCAGTCGCTCCGCCAAACAAGGACTCCCCCACAAACAAAGGCCTATGGCGAGACACCATAGGCTCTGTTTCAGCGCTGAATTTTCCATGAGACTAGTTGGACGGCCAGCGATAGGCACCGCTTAAGGTATCGGCGCGCTCAGACTGGCCTTGGGTGAACTCGACCATACAGCTATCGTCTGTGTAGTCCATGAAGTTGTAGATGGGGTCGTCCCCACTGTCACGTCGGCAGGTGTCACGCCCCGACGGACAACCATAGGCCGCCGAACGCTCGGCCGGGGTATCGGAAACCTGGTCTCCGCCATTACAACCGCCTTGGAAGGTATGATACAGACCCAGCCAGTGGCCGACCTCATGGGTCGCGGTATCGCCTTCGTTGTAGGGCGAAGCCGTGCCACCCGGCAGCGATTGATTGAGGATCACCACGCCATCGTCACTGGGATTGCTGGCATAGTCCGTGGGAAAGGTCGCCCAGCCCAGCAGGCCACCACCTGGATTAGAGACATAGATGTTGAGGGTTTCCGGGCCTCCCTCGCGAAGTTCTTGCTTCATCGCCTTCTCGGCCGCGCTACCCGGTCCCGCGGTGTACCAGGCATCGTTTTCTGTTTTTGTTGTCCCCATCAAGGTGAAGCTGAACTTGGTATCGAAGCCGCTACCGCCACCTGCGCCGGCGAAGGCGTCATTAAGTACATTCATTTGCTCCGTAACCAGACCAGATACATCGCCGTCGCCGCTACTGCTCAGGATCAGGTGGACATAGACGGGAATATTATAACCCACGGCCGTGTAGTTACCGCCCGTGCCGCCATCACCACCGCCGCCACCGCCACCGTTGCCATTACCCACACCGCTCGGCTTCTTGAGGGCCTTGAGGTGTTCATTCAACATCTTTACCTCGAGATCCGAGGGGGTACGGGTGCCGCAACGCAGGAAGGCGGCGTTACTGTTGGCATGGTCGAAGGCCGGAGTTGAACTCGTCTTAGCCTGCTCTTGACCAGCAAGAGCTTGACCCGCGAAGGCTAGGGTGCTTGCCGACATCAGCAGCAAGCCAGATACTCCAATTACGCTTTTTCTCATAGGTGCCTCACCTTAAAAATCTGATCCAGTTCACACCACTGAGTATAGAAAAAGCCGACGAACTTGCTAATGCAAAGGCCGAAGCGGCCGCCAGGCCTGAAAAATCAGTCTTTTTCTTTACATTCGACACAAAAGTAAATGATAACCATTCCCATTTAAAATCCTGCTTTTTTTGTATATCCTTTGTTGCGTAAATTTGGTTGGCGTGCCAAGTCCCCAGCGGTCTTGCACCGCTCCTCACTATTCTTCTTTTGCTAAGATGACGACAGATCATGAAACTTAAGCCTATTTCGCTCGCTATCTTCTGCGCCCTGAGCATGACGACTATGCCAGGCCACGCAGAGAATCAAACTGCTCAACTAGACAATGACAGCCAACAGGACAACCAGAATATCGAGAAGATCGAGGTTCGCGGCCGCTATGTGCAGGGCTACAATGCCCACTCGGTCGGCGGCGCCTCGCGCCTGGACTTGGCCATCATAGATATTCCACAGTCGGTGTCTGTGATCACAGATGCTCAGCTGGACGACTTCCAGCTCAACGACATCAATAGCGCCCTGGACAGCGCCACCGGCATCAATGTCGAGCGCATCGAGACGGACCGCACCTACTACACGGCCCGCGGCTTCGACATCACCAACTTCCAGATCGACGGGGTCGGCCTGCCGCTGACCTCGGGCAACAACCACGCCGATGAAGACACCGCCATTTATGATCGCATCGAGGTGATCCGCGGTGCCAACGGCCTGATGACAGGTGTGGGTAACCCCTCGGCCACGGTCAACTTTATTCGTAAGCGTCCGACCTCTGACAATCAACTCAAGCTGCAGGCCAGCTACGGCAGCTTCAACAACGCCAGGGGCGAGGCCGATGCCAGTGGCCGCCTCAACGACACCTTTGCCGCCCGCGTGGTGGCGGTGAAACAGCAGAAAGACTCCTACCTCGACCGCTACGAAACAGACAAGAGCGTGCTATATGCCTTCATCGAGGCCAACCTGAGCGACGACACCAGCCTGTCGGTCAGCCACAGCTACATCAACAACGATGCCACAGGTAACAACTGGGGCGCCCTGCCGCTCTACTACACAGACGGCAGCCCAACCAACTACGACAGATCCACCAACACCTCGGCCAACTGGTCGAACTGGCAGGTGATCAAGAACAACACAGTGGTAGAGCTGAGCCACTACTTCGCCGACGATTGGCGCCTGCGTGCCACCTACTCCCACAAGAGCACGGATGAAGATACCGAGCTCTTCTACGTCTACGGCACACCCGACAGAGAGACGGGGCTAGGCCTTACAGGCTATGGCAGCGAATACGATCTGGATGAGAGCCATGATCTGGTGGATATCTATGTCGACGGCGAATTCAGCCTGTTTGGCCGCGACCATCAACTGGTGGCCGGGGTGAATTATGCCAAGGTGGACTATATCGACACCTCGCTATACGACTACACTACTGGCAATGGCTTCCCGGCCATGCCGGATCTCAACGACTGGGATGGCAACACGCCAAAGCCAGTGTTTGCCGACAGTCCACGAGGCAGCGACGTCAGCGCCAAACAGCAGGCCGCCTACTTCACGGGTCGCTTTAACCTGTTCGACGGTTTCCACTTCATCGCCGGCGGCCGCTTCAACAAGTGGCAGGCCGAAGGGGTCTCCTACGACAAGGTGCAAGACGTGGAAGACAGCCAGTTTATTCCATATCTGGGCGCCGTCTATCGCATCACCCCAGAGCTTGTGGCCTACGCCAGTTATACCGAGACTTTCAAGTCGCAAACCGAGATGGATATCGACGACAACCTGCTGGCCCCCGTGACAGGCGAGAGCAAGGAGATAGGCTTCAAGAGCGAGCTGTTCGACGGCCGCCTGATCGCCAGCCTGGCCTACTTCGACATTCAGCAGGTCAACTTGGCGGTGCCCGATCCCCGCACTGCCGATCTGCCGCCGACCGACCAGCGCTACATAGGCGCCGATGGCATCAACAGCAAGGGGTATGAGTTTGAGGTAGCCGGTGAGGTGTTCGACGGCCTCAACCTGAGCCTGGGCTTCACCGACTTCGACATCGATGGCAATGACGACAACGCCAAGATTGTCGCCGCCTACACCCCGAGTCGCCTGCTGAAGTTTGCCGCCACCTATGACGTGGCCGCCATCGAAGGCCTCTCTGTGGGGATGAACATGCGCTGGCAGGATGATATCTATCGCGATCAGGGCGTGGTCGGCGACGGCTTTGCCAATGCGGGCGAGGCGATCATCACCCGCCAGGACGCCTATGCCATCGTCGATCTCATGGCCCGCTATCAGTTTAATGACAATCTGCAGCTGAGCCTCAACGCCAACAATGTGACCGACGAGAAATACCTCAACAGTCTCTATTGGGCCCAGGCCTTCTACGGCGCCCCGGCGAACTACAGCGCCACCATTACCTGGAAGCTCTAAGCTTGCGCTGAACGCTAACAGACATTAAAAAGGGCATATCGCCGACGCGATATGCCCTTTCTTATTTGTCTCTATTATTTGTCTCATCCTAAGCAAAGGCTTGAAAGGCTAGGCTTGAAGGCCAATGCTAAAAACGAGCATTGCGATTATACCAGCTCGGCCAACATCTCATCTGAGTAAGTCACCAGCGGCTGTCTGTCGCGCACCCTGACCACATAGTCTGGGTTAGCGATGAAGGGGCGACCAATTGCCAGCAGATCGAAGCGACCATCTGCGATGGCCTGCGCCCCCGTCTCGGCGCTGTAACTGCCTACCCCCACCAAGGTCTGGCTGTAATGGCCGCGCACATAGTCCGACACTCGCCCGCCGAGATACTCGAATGTCAGGGCATCATCGAAGATCCCCACGTGCAGGTAGGCCAGCTTGCGAGACTCCAGCTGCTCTAAGAAATAATCGAACACGGCGCGATCCCGGCTGTCGCCCTGCATGTTGACATAGGCGCCCGGCGACACTCGCAGTGCGGTGCGCTCATTACCGATACGATTAACGATGGCGTCCACCACGGCCAGCGGGAAGCGCGCCATATTCTCCGGCGTGCCGCCAAACTCATCATCGCGGCGGTTACTGTCGTGGTGCAGGAACTGATCGATGAGGTAGGCATTGGCACCATGGATCTCGACGCCGTCGAAACCGGCGTCTATGGCATTGGCCGCCGCCTGGGAATAATCAGCCACCAACTGCGCAATCTCATCTGTGGTCAACGCCTTAGGGGTCTCATAGGCCAACTCACGCTGACGCGGCACTGTGCCTTCAATCTTCACCGCCGACGGCGCTACCGTCTGGCCACCGAAAAAGTGTGAGTGTGCCACCCGGCCCGTGTGCCACAGCTGGGCGAAGATCTTACCGCCCTTGGCATGCACGGCGCTGGTCACGCGCTGCCAGCCCTGGATCTGCTCTGGGGTAAACAGGCCCGGGGTATTGGGATAGCCCTGACCATCGGGGCGAATGATCACCGCCTCGGAGATGATAAGCCCGGCATCGGCGCGACGAGCATAGTAGTCGGCCATCGCCTGGGTTGGCACCAGGTCATCGTCGGCCTGACAGCGGGTAAGTGGCGCCATCAGGATCTTGTTGTTAAGGGTAATACTGGCATTTAGCGCGTAAGGCTGAAACAGATCGGCTGTCATAATCGGCTCTCTTTCTTGAATAAGCGTTCAAGATACTCTCAGTCAAAAAAGGATTCAAGATCTTTTTTGAACGTTCATTCAAAATTGAGTACAATCCCATTTATCACCCCGACAAGCAGCCAAAGAGTAAGATGCGCAACGCCGAATTTGATCGCCAGCAGGTACTGAGACAGGCCATGAATGCCTTTATCGACAAGGGCTACGCCAAGACCAGCATGCAAGATCTCACCAAGGCCACTGGGTTACACCCTGGCTCCATCTACTGCGCCTTCGACAACAAGCGCGGCCTCCTGCTGGCGGTGATAGAACAATATGGGCAGGACAGGCAAGCCGAGCTAACGGCCTGTTTCGGCTCGGCGCTCCCCTTCCCCGAGCAGCTTAAGCAGTATCTGGCCGGCATAGTCGATGAGTGTCAGTGCAAGGATACGCCCAAGGCCTGCCTGTTGACCAAGGCGCTCAACGAGGTGGCAGAGCAGGATGAGATGATAAGAGATGCTGTTCAATCGCATCTAGAGAGTTGGCAGCAGGCGCTGACGACCCAGTTTGAACAAGCCGTCGACAGGGGAGAACTTAAGGGCGATGCCGCTCATCTGGCGCGTTATTTCGTCATGGGGATCTATGGGCTCAGAACCTTTGCCCATACCAAGCCGGCGCCAGAGGTATTGCACGCTCTGGCGGACCAGCTCTATCGCGACACCTGCCGCGGCTAGGCTATTTCACCACCAACACGGGGCACTTGGCCTTATTGGCCAGCTCCTCGGCCACACTCGGATTCAGCAGGTGGACGAGCCCGCTATGTGCGTGGCAGGCAATCACTATCATGCCTACATCATTCTCTTCGGCATCGAGCAATATCTGACCTAACACACCGCCGGTACGCACCTCGCTGCGCACCTTGAGATGGGGCGGCATTCTAATCTGTGCGTCCCTGACAATCTCGCCCAGCTTACCGTTGGCATAGGCATGCAGGTGCTGCTCCAGCTCCTCATTACTCTCCACCACTATCCCATAGTTATGGGCGCCGTAGGGTTCACTCACCACATGAACGATACGCAGATCCACGCCATACAGCGTCGCCATCTCGATGGCATAGCCCAGGGCGTGAGAGGCCGTCTCGGAAAAATCCGTTGGGCACAATATTTGACGGGTACGCATATTCACCTCCTCAGTTCAGGCGCTCGTATCCCTTTTTGACAAATGCAAAAACTAAGCTGCGTCGTCAGCTGTTTTCAATAGCCGTTCGCGACAATCAATTTCGACAGGCATTCTCGACAGGCATTCTTAAAAGCCATTCTCGACTAGCATTGACCGACGACGGGCTTATAAACCAGGACCTTCGCCCCGGACTACTTTACCACCAGCACCGGGCACTTGGCGCGGTTCGCCACCGCCTCTGCCACATTGGTATGCAGAAAATGAGACAAACCTTTACGGCCATGGCTGGCGATCACTATCATGCCGACATGGCTCTCTTCGGCCTCGGCTAAGATCTCGGTCACCGCGTCGCCCCGGCGTATCATGGTCTCGATGGGCAGATTGCTATCGAGCTTGGCCAGAAGGGATTTCATCTTCTCGGCGGCGGCATCTTCCATGGACTGGGCGAGCTCCTCCGGCGTGATGGCGAGGATCTGAAAATTCTCATCCCCCATGGGCTGCTCGACCACATGAAGTAAGCGAAATCCCACCTGATACAGGTTGGCCATCTCGATGGCATAAGAGAGGGCATGGGAAGCCGTTTCAGAAAAATCTGTCGGGCATAAAATTTGACCATTTCTCATCTGTTACTCCTTACCATTCGCTTTCTTTAAGCATAGCGGATAAAAGTGACACAGGCTTGACAGAAATCGCTTAGCTGGCAGGGCTTTCTCCGCGTTTCTCTCCGTAGAATAGAGCCCTTAGTTAAGCCAGTGAAAGCGGCTAAAAAAATCGTCACTAATATTAAAAACCACGGCTAATCCCCAAAAGCTCGCCAAATCCCCAAAACTGCGGCTAATACTCATAACCAGTACTCAAAACCAGTACTCAAAATCAATACTCAAAAACGTTACTGGCGATAAACGAAGGGTTGGCCATTAACACAGCCAGTCGAGCGCGTCTCGCTTATCTTCGAAGAACTTAAACTCGCCCGGGGTGAACCAGTTCGCCACCCGGGTCGCCCACTCCTGTAGATCCCCCTGACCTATGATGGCCACCCGCTTAAACTCCTTGCCGTGTTTCAAGCCCAGCTTCAGGTCGTCCCAGGCCGCATGCAGCGACAGGCCATCGAGCTCTGTGATGTCGATAAGCGCGACGATTTCGGGCGTCTTTATGCCGGCCAAGGCTGACTCCAATAGCGGCGTCATCTGCTCATAGTCTTCGTGGGTCAACTTGCCGACGGCCTTGAAGGCGAGGTAGAAATCATCCTGACTGCGCTCTATGCCTATGGCGATACCATGTAGATTGCTGCTCATATCAAGCTCCTGTAATCCAAGCTAAAAGGGCCTATTTCATTTTAGGTTTCCAGCCCCTCCACCCACTTGATCCAGATCACACTTTTCACCGCTATCGCACAATATTTGACCTAGGTGGTTTTACCCCCTAATATTAGACCGACTAATCAGTCGGTTTTTAAGGTTGGCCCACTGACCTAGCCTCATAGGCCAACTAACACAGGTGACTATGCGGCGTTAAACTGAGATAGACAGGCGCCCCGAACGAGTAAGGATAAGCACAATGAACATGCCCGCAAACCTAGATGTCGGCCAAGGCCTCAACCAACTGCTGGCGAGGCAGAAGGCCAGCTTCCGTGAGCAAGGCGCCCCCTCTAGGCAGCAACGCGAAGCTCAGCTTATCGCCCTCAAGCAGGCGCTGCTGAGCCATCAGCAGGCGATCGTCGAGGCCCTCAATGCCGACTATGGCCACAGATCTCCTGACGACAGCCGCATCTCCGACATCATGCCCTGCGTCAACAACATCAACTACACCCTGAAGAAGCTCAAGGGCTGGATGAAGCCCAGCCGTCGCCACGCGGGTATCTTACTGGCGCCCGCCAAGGTGCAGGTGCAATATCAGCCTCTGGGCGTAGTCGGCATCATAGTGCCTTGGAACTTCCCCGTGATGCTCTCCATCGGTCCCTTGATCACCGCCCTAGCCGCCGGCAACCGCGCCATGATCAAGTTGTCTGAATTTACCCCAGAGACCAACAGGGTGCTGAGGCAGATGCTGGCCGGCCTGTTCGATGAGACCCAGGTGGCTGTGGTCGAAGGTGAGGCCGAGGTCGCCGCTGCCTTCTCGGCACTCCCCTTCGACCATCTGCTGTTTACCGGCTCAACCACGGTTGGTCGGCATGTGATGCGCGCCGCCGCCGACAACCTCACCCCAGTCACCCTGGAGCTGGGCGGCAAGTCGCCGGTGATCATCGCGCCAGACATGCCCCTGGATACCGCCGTGGAGCGAATGATCTACGGCAAATGCCTCAATGCCGGGCAGATCTGTGTCGCCCCCGACTATGTGCTGCTGCCCAAGGGC
The DNA here is from genome assembly GCF_019457575.1 of Shewanella alkalitolerans. Taxonomy (NCBI): domain Bacteria; kingdom Pseudomonadati; phylum Pseudomonadota; class Gammaproteobacteria; order Alteromonadales; family Shewanellaceae; genus Shewanella; species Shewanella alkalitolerans. The sequence goes on from NZ_CP080422.1 coordinate 3,650,621, forward strand.
CAGAGCCAGGCCTTCGTGCAAGCCTTCATTAACAGATTCAAGCAGATGTACGGCGAGATAGGCCAGAACCCCGACTACGGCGCCATCATCAATCAGCGTCAGTTCGACCGCCTGCAGGCGGTGCTGCAAGACGCCATCGACCTGGGCGCCAAGGTGACCCCCACCAGCAATGAAACTATGACGCCAGGCAACCGCAAGCTGCCGGTGCAGTTGATAACCGGGGTTAACGAACAGATGAAGGTGATGCAGGAGGAGATCTTCGGCCCACTGCTGCCCATCGTCGAATATGACAGCCTGGAGCAGGCAATCAACTATGTGAACGACCGCCCTCGCCCGCTGGCCCTCTATATCATGAGCTTCGATAGCGATACTCAGCAGCGACTGCTGGAACAGACCCACTCGGGTGGTGTCTGCATCAACGAAACCGTGTTCCATGTGGCGGCGGACGATGCCCCCTTCGGCGGTATTGGCCCTTCAGGTATGGGCCACTACCATGGCAAGGAAGGCTTCCTTACCATGAGCCACGCCAAGACCATATTGAGCCGTGGCAAGCTCAACACCGGCAAGCTGGTGCATCCTCCCTATGGCAGTGGGATTCAGCAGCTGCTAATGAAGCTGTTTTTACGCTAACGGGCGGGCGCAGATGACAGCAAGCAGCAAACGCACCAAGAAACAGGCCATCTTAGAGACCGCCCTGCAGCTGTTCGTCAGCCAGGGCTTTCATGGCACCAGCACGGCCACCATCGCCCGCGAGGCAGGGGTCGCGACAGGCACCCTGTTTCATCATTTCCCCTCCAAGGAGCAGCTGCTCGAGCAGCTGTTTCTCGGCGTTAAGCAGGAATTTGCCGACGCCATACAAGCGAGCGTCAGCAGCCGTGGCAACCTCAAGCAAGATGCCGAGCAGCTCTGGTTTGCGGCGCTGACCTGGGCCATGGCCAATCCGCTCAAGCAGGCGTTTTTTCAGCTCTACTCCATGTCACCCAACGTCGAGCAGTCGGTGCGGGATCAGGCGATGCACGGCATCCTAGGCTTTATTGCCGAGTTGATCCACCAGGGCCAGGCAAGCGGCGAGCTGGCCGAGTACCCCATCGAGCTGATGCAGGACAACTGCCACGGCCAATACCTGGCCGCCACCCGCTACTTTGTCGACCACCCTGAGCGCTGGCAGCAAGCCCATGAGCGCAGCGCCAGCTTCGCCCTCTTCTGGAATGCCATGGCCAAAGTCTAGATATAGGTCTAGCGCCAAGGTCTAAATCCAGGTCTAGATCTAATGCTTCAGTCCTGAAGGCGCTGCATTCGCCGCGCCTCGCTGGTCGCCTCCTCGGCTTTGGTGATACACTCGATGGCTATTCAGCGTCCAGCAAAGATAAAAATAACAAGAACAAGGAGTCCCATGGCCATTCAAGTCACCCGTCGCCAACTGATCAAAGCATTAGCCGCTGCGGGCATGCTCAGCCAACTGCCCGCCGCTAACGTGTTTGCCAACACGAATGCCTTGGGTAAGGGGAATACTAAGCCCCTCTATATCGACGGCCTCTCCTTCCTGCCGGAGGATTTAGCCGATCTCAAGGCCTCGAAGCTCGATGCCTATCTGTGCGATATCTCCGCCATCGAGGCCATAGAACAGGCCGATGGCACCACCAACTACAAACGCACCTACAATGCCTGCGTCAAGAGCATCGGCGAGGCCCTGACTAGGGTAAACGCCAACCCAGACAAGCTAATACTGGGGCGCAACGCCAAGGATATTCAGACCGCCCATGACAGCGGACGCACTGCCGTCTTCTTCCAGATCCAAGGCGCCGACTGCGTCGAGCAGAGCATAAATCAAGACCTTAATCAGGTGGATGAGTTTTATGAACGCGGCCTAAGGGTACTGCAGCTCACCCACCACTATGGCAACCCGTTTAGCGGCGGCGCCCTAGACAACGACGGCAAGCAGGGGCTCAACCTGCCGCTCACCAAGGCCGGCCATCAGCTGATCCACAAGCTCAACAGCAAGCGGATGCTGATCGATGTCAGCCACTCCAGCCCTCAGTCGGCGCTGGACAGCGCCAAGGCCAGCCGTGCGCCGATAGTGCAGAGCCATGGCGCCGTGCGCGCCATCGTCAATCACGCCCGCTGCTCACCCGATGAGGTGATCAAGGCGATTGCCGATACCGGCGGCCTGTTCGGCGTCTTCATGATGACCTTCTGGCTCACCACTGAGCAAACGCCCACCACAGACCACTACCTGGCCCAGCTCAAGCACGTCGCCAATGTCGGTGGCATAGACGCCGTCGCCATCGCCAACGACTACCCGCTGCGGGGCCACGAGAAACTCTTAGAGCTAGACAACGACAACGCCGAAGGGGTGAAACAATATGTCGAGTGGTGGCACAGCCTGCGAGCCCGCGGCGTACTCGGCTTCGACCACGAACCTCAGCACGTGGTGATCCCAGCGCTTAACCATATCGAGCGCATGGAGCGCATCGACAGCGCGCTGACCCGCGCCGGATTCAGCAGCGGCGATCGCGCTAAAATAATGGGCGGGAATTGGCAGCGGGTGTTGACCGAGGTACTAGGCTAGTCCCTCTGACCCGAGCTGGTTACTCTAACCTAGGCTGGTTACTCTGACCTAAGCTGGTTAGCGTCCAGCCTAATGACGCTTTCCTAAAGTTTCCTTTTACAACATCTACCCGATTTCGTATTTGAAAGGCATCCTTTAACCAAGACAGCATGGTGTATCAATTGCCTGCGGCAGGTGCAGTGCATGGAGGCACCAATGTCGTGATCTCATGGATGTGAATGAACGACCTACTGTGCAGATACGCCTGTGAGACGCCGTAAATAAGTCCCTTTAGGCTCTGCCGAAACATCCCTGTTTCGGAAGCTCACCGGCGTATCTACACCCAGTTATCCATCTCTTCGATTACACGACATGGGAAAGTTCCGGACATTTCCAATGTTAGATTTTTTGTTCTAACTCACTTAGCTCGAATTTATAGGGGTAACGCCTTAAGAACGGGCTCCGGTTACGGCGTCCCGCTTACTTGACTTATTAGAAGTTTTTTCAATCAATTCCATTAGCTCGCTTATTGATAGGGTATTTGCTCTTCTTCTGTGAACTACTGAATGACAATTTGCACATAAAGGAACTAAATCTGTTTCTGGATCTATGCTTTTCGGGCCGCCAAGCTCGGATACAGGTGTTCGATGATGAATATGAATATAGCCATCAGCATACTCTCCATAAAACTCGCCAAAGTTAAATCCACAAGCAAAACATGAGTTACCATGAATAGCTATTGCTTGCTTTCTATACTTGGGGTCTCTTTCGTAAGTAGTTACGTAGCGCATAGACGCTTTTCCATCACTTGATGACTCCAATAAGTTATCAAGATCGTTTAATGCTTCGCTCGCATTATAATCAGGAGTTGACTCAGAAACCTGACCCAACTCAGCCAATGAGATGATTTTTTGGTATATATATTGGTCTATAACTCTGGCACCATCACGCCAATAGTTGTTTTTTCGAGTATCTGGAATTGTTTCTAAATAGCCAGATTCATTCTTTGCTAAGACCGCTTTTTCAAATGGTGTATAATCGACAATTGTTGCGAATAGGTCTCCTTTGGTGCTTTCTTTATCTGGATAGACTTTTCCTATTTTTGCTACTGCAAAGTAGTGGGGAGAATCAGATAGTCTTTTCCCAGAAAATAGCTTGTTTGTGATTTTACCCTTGTAATATACAAGTCTCGTCCCAGGCTCAAGATACCTTTGATACCTTTTCGGAAAGTGATACAGAATACCGGTTTCATCTTCCCAAGCTGACTCATCATTTTCCGTGATTATTGTATACACGATACTTCCTTATACTCCTAACAGCTTATTAGTGCATATGCGCGTTGACCTCATTAGGCCAGTGACAAAGCGCATTGTTAACTTATTGTATTGTAAAGAAGTTATCACCTTTACTTCAATTACACCATCCAGAAAAACGCGCATGTGCTTTTCCAAACCTCCCACCTAGAGAGTTTAAGCTTAAGTGTATGAATGTGATAGTTTTTTCATTCCCCAAATTGCCACCTATAGAAAACAAAGTGCCAAAGATGCCTAAGTTTTCCTATCTATCGACAACAAATAAAGTCAAATCGAAGAGACGTTAGATACCGAGTGTAAACACGTTTTTGGCCTTCGAAATCAGGGATGATTTCGCAGAGCCCACAGGGAAGTGCTCGTGGCGTGCCAAAAACGTGTTTGCACATAAGCCCACCGCAGGTGATAGATAACCATGAAGGTTCAACCTTCAATTCACTCAATAAACTCATATACCGTGAAATGCCAAACCATTAACCCTCAACACCGTGGCAAACAACCAATCCCACGATACACTGAAACTAATATCGCTAAGAGATTCAACGCAGAAGATTAACCATGCCCCAACAACCCTGGATACGCCTGCTGTTACTCACCTCGGTCACCATGCTGGCGTTTGCGGCCAACTCGCTGTTTTGCCGGGAGGCCCTGGCATCGGGCAGTATCGGCGCAGCCAGCTTCACCCTGATACGTATCGCCTCCGGTGCCCTGGTGCTTGGGATACTCGCATCACGTCATATTCGCGCCGGTGGCCTTGGCGGCAACTGGCTCTCGGCAACGGCGCTATTTGGTTACGCGGTCGCATTCTCTTTTGCCTACAACAGCCTAAGCGCCAGCACAGGTGCCTTGTTGCTGTTCGGTGCGGTGCAGATCACCATGATCCTCTACGGTTTATGGTCGGGCGAGCGGATAAATCGAAAACAAGTGATAGGCGCCCTGCTAGCTGGAGCGGGATTGGTATGGTTAGTACTGCCGGGGGTGAGTGCTCCACCCTTAATTGGCGCTGTGCTAATGATAATCGCCGGGGTTTCCTGGGGCGTCTACTCCCTGCTCGGCCGAGGCACTAAGCGCCCAACCCTGGCCACGGCGGGGAATTTTATTCGCGCAGTGCCCATGGCCCTGGTGCCTTTTGCCCTGCTCGTCCATTCTGAGACGATCAGCGCCACCGGGATTCTCTACGCCGTCGCCTCAGGCGCTCTCGCCTCGGGATTGGGCTACGCCCTGTGGTATTTAGTCCTGCCCTCGCTTTCTGCCGTCACCGCCGCGACCGTGCAGCTCAGCGTACCCATTATTGCCGCCTTCGGCGGCTTCATCTGGCTCGACGAGGCATTAACAAGCAGGCTCCTGCTCGCCTCCATCGCCGTCCTCGGCGGCATCGCCCTGTTTGTCATGAGTAAAAACTCTCCCCGCTAGGATAGGAGATAAGTAACACCTAAGGTAGGCAACTCCACTTCCCTATACCGACAAACGATAGAACACTTAACTAACGCAAATAAAGTCTAATCGAAGAGATGGAATACCCAAGTGTAGATGCATCTGCGGACGTCGATGGCAGGGATGCCATCGTCGAGCCTCCAAGGAAGGATTTACGGCGTGTAGCAGATGTATCTACACAAAAGCGAGCCGCAGGCTATAGGATACAGTTACTATTCGACAGACAAAGAACTGGCAAATACAAAAACCGTCCATCCCTGGGCTTTGGCATAAGTGTTCCTGACACAAATACCCTCTTCGGCCTTCTGACCTCCAGGTCTAAATCCTTCCCTAGGATTTTAGACATTCCCCACTTCCCTGTGGGTCAGGGAGGAAATGCCTTGAAATGCCGGGAACATTTCAAGGCCCTGGCCACCGGGGATGACTTCCCCATAAACGTAAGTCCCTATACAAAAAAGCCACGGCGGTGGCCGTGGCTTTCAGCGGTGGCTTCCTAGCCACCTTTTGGAGTGTTAACTATGTTAGTAACCGGTTGATATTGATTAAGAAATATTAGTGTTTCTTAGCGTAATCAGCGGCTTGTTCACCGGCTAGGCGACCAAAGGTGATGATGTCAGAGATAGCGTTACCACCAAGACGGTTTGCACCGTGAACACCACCAGTCACTTCACCCGCGCCGTATAGGCCTGGAATCACCTGTTTCTTGGCATCCATTACCTCGGCCTTAGTATCGATCATCACGCCGCCCATGGTGTGGTGAACACCAGGAGTCACTTCGATGGCATAGTAGTTACCTTCGTTCAGTGCGCGTGGCAGGTTAGGACGCTCGAAATCGGCATCTTTACCACTGGTCACGAAGCTGTTGTAACGAGCGACAGTCTCGGTCAACGCCTTACCATCGATACCTTCCAGCTTGCCTAGTTTCTCCAGACTATCTGCGCTAGGTGCTACGCCCAGGCCGATATACTTGTCGATCTTCTTCAGTGACTTACGTACTGAATCATCGAAGATCAGGTAAGCAGACTTACCAGTTTGCTGAAGGATTGCCGCAGCCGCCTTGTCACGAGTAGTGATCTCGTTGACGAAGCGCTTACCTTCACGGTTAACCAGGATAGCGCCGTTACCACGAACCGCTTCGGTCACCATCACACCACCTTTAACAGATAGGGTTGGGTGAGCCTGGATGTATTCAAGGTCTTTCATCGCCGCGCCAGCGTTTGCTGCTACGTCGATACCGTCACCGACTGCACCTGGTTGGTTAGTCGATACGAAGCCTTTCAGCTTAGGATCCAGCTTAGACACGCGTTCGTTGTTCTTAGCGAAACCACCGGTAGCCAGAATCACTGCATCGGCTTTCACCCAGTAGTAACCCTTGTACATACCCTTAACCAGGATACCTTTCACCTTACCGCTGTCGTCTTTGAGGATCTCAACGCCGCGAGTGTTCATGCGGATATCGATGTTGCGCTTAACCGCGTTATCGTACAGCACCTGTACCACGTGAGCGCCAACACCGGCACCACCTGTAGGACGGTGTGAACGGTTAACAGAAGCACCACCCATACGGCCTACGTCGCTTAAGTCAGCGCCCATGCCAGTCATCCAGTCGACAGAGCCTTTTGAGTGAGAAGAAAGGATCTTAACCAACTCAGGATCGTTGATGTTACGGCCACCTTTCATGGTGTCTTTAAACATGATCTCTGGGTCATCTTTGATGTTTTTCGCTTTTTGCTGATCGGTCCAAGCGGCGTTCATACCACCGGCCGCCAACTTGGCGTTACCGCCGATAACCGGCTCTTTCTCGATCAGAATCACTTTAGCGCCATTATCGTGGGCCGATACTGCGGCAGAGAAACCTGCGCCGCCTGAACCTACAACCACTACGTCAACGGTATCGCGAGGTGCGCTAGCAAGAGCCGCTTGACGTTCTGCCTTGTCTTTCGCCAGTTCGGCGATAGTTGGCTCGTGACGTTCCCACTTCTTGGCATAAGGCATGTTGAAATCGAAGCTATGGCAAGAGTCACAGTAGACCATAGATTTTTCGTGTGCGCTGTGGCAAGAAGTACAAGAAACATCACCAGGGAAGTGAGAATCGTGGGCGTTGTAGTGTTCATGCTTAGTGCTTTCAGCCACTTCCGCTAGGGTACCGTGACAAGAAACACACTGAGCATTTTCATAGGTCAGGCTGTCGTTTGATAGCTCACCGTCTGCTTGGTGACAGCTATCACACTCTTGGTTTTGGGCGTGGAAATCAGCCAGGTTGTCGGCTGCCATGGCGTTGCCCATGAATCCGGCTGTGCCCATCAAGGTGGCTAGACAAACCGCAAGTTTCATCTTTTTCATCTTTGCTCCCCCTTCTAAACTTACAGGTTTAACCCGCTGAATTTAGAAGCACTTACATTATATTTAGATTAAAGTGGTTCACACTTCACTTTAGAAGAAAGCCTCAACCGGTATTGATGAGTACCTCGGGCTTTCACTATCGCTCAACTAAATGATTAACCAGGAAAGAGAAGCCAGCAATCGCGCCACCGCTTTAGGCTTCAGAAATGACACCTCAATCACAGCCCTCAAGATCGCCTATGCAAGTATGCATAATCACAAAGAGGTATATGCAAAAATGCATAGCCCTATGAGATCCCGGTCACACAGCATTCCTACTGGGATTGGGTTAGATAAGAAATCGCTAATTCGAGTAATACAGCACAGTTTATTACTGCGGAAAATTGTAGTATTTCAGCATGAAACGCTTACTGCTCTGCCTAATCTTCTTCAGCTTTCCCGCATTATCGCAGGAGAGTATCGTCTTTGGCGTTCACTCGAAAACCGCGCCGCTGGAGTGGCGCAACAACGGTGTGGATCAAGGTTTCAACATAGAGTTGATGCACAGGATCGGCCAGCTGACCGATAAGCGTATCATCATCCGCCGAAAGAGCTTTCAACAGCTAGTGAAAGACGTGCACAATCCGGGCAGCGACATCGACGTGATCGCCGTGGTCAGCCCGGTGAACCTGGATCGCAAGCTCAGCCAGTCCGATCCCATCTACGCCACCCACGCCAAGGCCTATACCCTGCAAGGCAAGGCGCTGATCAACAGCTGGACAGATCTGGTGGGCAAGCGGGTCGCCATCAAGAAGGGCGCCTTCGTTGACGTCTACCTGTCGGGCTACCCGCAGAAATTTAACCGTGTGGATGTCGACCTGTATGAGACCGGCTTTAAGCAGCTGATCGAGGGCGAGGTCGACGTGGTGATCGCCGAGAGCTTCGTGGCCCGCCGCCTGCTGCCCCTCTACCCTTCGGTGCGCAGCTCGAGTGATGCCCTCATCTATGGCGCCTTCAACTTCGTCTGCAACGGCAAGAAGGCCGCCTTGATGCAGGAGATCAACGACGCCCTGCGTCAGCTCAAGCTATCCGGGGAATATGACCGCCTGGTCAACAAGTGGTTTGGCACCGGCCGCGAGAAGGTGGACCTGACCTCCACCGAGAAACGCATGTTCTCCCTGGCGATCCTGGTAGCCATCGTCTCGGCCAGCGGCATGATCTATACCGGCTTCATCAGCGCCAGCCTGCGCAGACGTAAGAAAGCCCTTGACGCCGAGCTCATTCAACGTCGCCGGGTCGAGGCGGAGATTTCTAACATCTCCAAGCAGTTTCAGTCGGTACTGGACGGTATTCCCCACGGTGTGACCATAGTCAACCGCGAGCTGCAACGCCTGTGGAGTAACGACAACAATGTGCATCTGCTGATCTCAGAGGACTTCCATTACATAGACGACCAAGCCTTTGACCTCAGACCGGCGGTGCTACAGGTGCTCAACGAGCAGAAGTCGCTGATTGCCGACATGATGTATCTGGAGCAATATTGGCAGCTGCAGATCCACCCCATCGCCAATGATCAGGTGGTGGTGCTGCTGGAAGAGAGCACGGAGCAGCACAAGCTGCGTCAGGCCAACGAAGAGGCCAGCCGTTTAGCATCGCTTGGGGAGCTTTCTGCCGGCATCGCCCATGAGATCAACAACCCCACGGGCCTCATCCTGCACTCCATCTCGCTATTTTCGGCGGCCATCAAGGACCTAAATCCGGCGGCCAACTATTACCAACAGCAAAACCCCTTCTGGCAGATCGCCGGGCTCGCGCCCAGCCAGGCCATGGAGGAGATGGCGGTGAGCGGCGACACCATAGAGGAGGCCGCCAAGCGCATCAGCCGTATCGTCAACGATCTCAAGCGCTACGCCCTGCCTAACCTCACCCAAGATCATACGCTGGTCAGCCTCAATGAGGTGGTCGAGGTGGCGCTGCGTCTCACCGCTAACCAAACTAAGACCCGGCAGGTGACTAAGCTGCTACACCTCCCCAGTCCGAGGATCATGGGGGACGCCCAGCAGCTGCATCAGGTATTGATCAACCTTATCCAAAATGCCTGCCATGCCTGTGCGGCCCACGAAGGCAGCATTCAGATCAGCACTCAGGTGAATCAGGGGCGGGCCCTGATCAAGGTCAACGACAATGGCTGCGGCATGGACAGCGCCACCCTCAAACGTATCACAGAGCCCTTCTTCACCACCCGGCGCACCGAGGGAGGCAGCGGCCTGGGCCTGTCGGTCTGTAGCCGTATCATCAAAGAGCACCAGGGTCAGATGCAGATACACTCGGCGCCCGGTAAGGGCACCCGTATCCAACTTAGTTTTGCCTTGGTTCAGGAGTAGCAACAACAGATGAAACTTGCACGCAATATCCTTTTGGTCGACGACGAGGCCTCCTGGCTGCGCACCCTGGCGGTGACCCTCAACCGTCTGGTGCCCGAGGCAGAGATAGACACCTGCGTCGACAGTCGCCAGGTACTCAATCGCCTGCAGGTGGGCGACTATGCCCTGGTGCTGCTGGACCTCACCATGCCTTTTCACTCAGGTGAAGAACTGCTAGGAATGATCCGCGCCGAACACCCCAACACCCGGGTGATCATAGTCACGGGGGTCAACGAGGTGGATACCGCGGTGCGCTGCATCAAGCATGGCGCCTACGACTACTTCATCAAGACAGACAATGTCAGCGACCTGGCCCATACGGTGCGCCGCGCGCTGGAGGTGGTGGGGCTTGAGCGCAACTATCTGCATATCAAGGAGCGCTTTCTCAGCCGCACCTTGGACAACCCCAAGGCCTTCAACAACATACTCACCTGTGAGCCGGCGCTGCTGGACCAGTTTCGCTATCTCGAGGCCGTCGCCTTCAGCCCTGAGCCCCTGTTGATCCACGGCGAGAGCGGTACCGGCAAGAGCGAGTTTGCCCGCTCCTGCCATCAGCTCTTCAGCCCAGAGCAGCCCTTCGTCAACCTCAACCTGGCCGGGATCAACAGCGACACCTTCGAGCTTAAGCTGTGTGGCCGCCTGAGTCATAAGCCAAACGGTGAGGTCGATGCGGTCACCGGCTTGCTCCATCAGGCAGGCAGTGGTGTGCTCTACCTGAGCGAGATAGGCGCCCTGCCTCTGAGCGCCCAGATCACCTTGCTGGAGCTTATCGAGAGCCGAAGCTACTCGCCCCAGGGCAGCGACAGCCGCTTCCCCATCAAGTGTAAGTTTGTGGTCTCCACCCAGGACGATCTGCTGACCCTCAACAAGGCGGGTGAGTTTCGCAGCGATCTCCTCTACCGCCTGCGCGCCCACAAGATAAGGCTGCCGCGACTTGCCGAGCGCCCGCTGGACATCGCCATGCTGATCAACCACTTCATCGCCGAGGCCGCCGAGGAGATGTCCTTGAGCGCGCCGCAGCAGCCCAGGGATCTGGCGCCTAAACTGCTGGATTACGACTTTCCCGGTAACCTTAACGAGCTCAAGGGGATGGTGTTTGATGCCGTCAGTCGCAGCGACGGCGTTACCCTCAATATCTCCCCCTTCATGGAGGCAATCAAGGAGCATAAGTCGCTGGACGCCGCCCCCGGGGATCACATCATCTTCCCTAAGTCGCTGCCCACCCTGGCACAGATGAATCAGGCCTTGATCGACGAGGCCATGAGCCGCACCGCCAACAACCAGACCGCCGCCGCGCAGATGCTGGGGATCAGTCAGAGCGCCCTCAGCCGGCGCCTGACCAAGGGGCAGGAAAACTAGCCCCGCCAAATGGGCATAAAAAAAGCCTCTCATTGTGAGAGGCTTTTTTCATTTAAAGGTCTTAGGCCGTCTGCTGCTGATGCGCTTCTTCTTGCGCCTCGTCATGGGCATTCTCTGTGGCGTCGACTATGGTGAGCACGGCGGCGTCACCCACGACGTTACAAGAGGTCAGTACCATGTCGATCAGTCGGTCAAGTGCCGCGACAATCACGAAGGCCTCAACTGGCAGACCCATCTGGTGGATCAGCACGCCGATCATCACCATGCCGCCGCCTGGCACGCCGCCGGCGCCAACAGACAGCAGGAAGATGCTAAACAGCAGGGCGGGCAGCTGATCCATGGCGATAGGAGCGCCGAAGGAGTTAGCCACGAAGAAGATGGCGATGGTGATATAGATAGAGACGCCGCCCATGTTCATGGTCGCCCCCAGCGGCACGCCGAAACCGGCCACGGCGCGCTTCACGCCCAGCTTCTCGGTCAGGGTACGCATGGTGACAGGAATGGTGGCATTCGAGCTGGCGGTCGACAGAGAGAACAGAATCTGCTCCTGAGTCTTGGCGCGGAAGGTCTTAGCCGACACTGGGGTAAACAGGCTAACTGCCCAAGGGTAAACCACGAAGATCCACAGGAGTAGCAGGCTTAAGATCACCACCAGGTATTCGACCACGCTGAGAAACAGGCTAGCCTCCAAGGTCGCACCCAGCTTAAACATCAGCGCAAACACACCGATAGGCGCCAGCTGCATTACCACGCCGATAAGTTTCATCATCAGCTTGTTGCCTTCCATAAAGCCCTGTTGCAGTAGCGGCACGGCGCCGTTCATCGCCTTGATGACACCACCGACCAGCAGCGCCATGAAGATCACCTGCAGCATGTTGCCCGAGGTGAAGGCCGCTACCGGGTTACTCGGCACTATGTTGACGATAAGCTGCATCAGGTTAGGCAGCTCGGTTGCTGTGATCTCGGCGCCCGTGCCTCCCGTCATGTCGACCCCGAGTCCCGGCTTAAGCAGCAGGGCTACTGTTAGCGCGGCGAAGATGGCCACCAGGGTATTGATGATGTAGAAACCGAAGGTCTTGCCGCCGAGGCGACCGAAGCTCTTGAGGTCATCGAGTTCCAGCACGCCACAGACGATGCTGACGAAAACCAGGGGCACCACCATCATCATGATCATGTTGACGAACATGGTACCTAAGCCTGAAGCGACCTCGACCAAAGTGCCGGAGAAAAATCCGACATCGGCCAAGAAGTATTGAATGATGCTACCCAGAATCAGGCCTGAAAAGAGGCCGATAAAGATGCGCGTTGAAAGTGATTTAGTCATATGCTTGCCTTGTTTTGCTGCGCATCTATCGTGCGCTTTTTTTCTTCTCCATCTGACGTGGAGATAGTGATGAGAACCGTGGCTCTCCCGTTACTGGTCAGTGATAGTGGATCATGCTAGTGATAATTTCAATCACAATCTGGGCAAGTTAACAGACGCAAAACGGCAACCGCAAAGCCACACAAAGAGCAAGGCAATGATTTTTATGGTTAAAAATTTAGATAGGTGAATTTAGGCCAATCGGCAAGTTTTACTTGTTAGCACAAAAAGCCAACAATAGGTTCACAAAGACGGCACACAAGCTAGTGAAACACGCCAACAAGAGTGGATTCAGCGAGATTAAAAACCGGTTGGTGACGATTTTTTAGTGATAGTCATTGCTCACAGGCAGAGACTAGTGAGATCCACTAGGCACAGGCGAAAACACAGCAGATAGCCAAGAGGGCAGATAAACAAAAACCGCTAAACCAGCATTTTGATAAGCTACTGATTTAACGGTTTTAAGTGATTTTTAGCGTCAGATAGCAACCGGATAAGCAGTCACTACATTAGTTAACACCTGATCACGGCGAATGCTTAAGCTTGAGCTTAGGCCAACCACAACTCCACATCGCGTATGATGAAGTTACCGCTATACACAGGATGGCGCTCGCCTATGGGCTCAAGCTCAAAATAGCGTCTATGCTCCTCGGGCAAGCCCTCGTAGCCGCAAATCACCTGATACAGCCAGCTCTCGGTATCCCAGCTGAGTGCCTTAGCCTGATGGTAATCCAGCGCCGATTGTCTCAGCCCAGAGTCGATCACGGCGCAGAAATACTCATCCACCGCCAGCTTGAGCGGATTGTCGGGAATATCGAAGTCTTCCGCCTCCACTAGGGCGAAGGGCACGTCATGATCGCGCATCACAAGATCGCGACCGGCGCGGCTGATGCTCTTGATCTGTGACACCATGGCCAGCAACTCGACCTCCTGCGCCGTGTTGGTCACGTCCACCGCCGCTGGTGCCAGAATCGCCTCGGCGCGGTTAAACAGGGTCGGCAGCTGCTTGTGACTCACATGATCCGCCACCTCATAATCTGGATGCATATCCGTGTAGAGTAGCCAGCCCTTGAGCAGACGGGTACGTCCCTGGATCTGACGGAATCGTCCCAGCAGCTCCAACAGACGTCCCTGCACCACGCTAAGCTCCTGGGTACAGTCGCTCAGGGTCTCCTGCAAGCGAGTCACCAGCAGCTTACGCAGCTCGCGGATATCGCCGGCTATCTCACCCAGCTCGCTAAACTGGAACATCTCCAGTCCGTTGAGCAGCTCGGTCACCTGACTCTGGGCCAGCTCGTTTTCACGTATCTTGGCGTTGATGGTGCCCACATAGCCGAACTCGTTGTTGATACGGCTCCAGAGCACACGAATCGAGTATTTCAGCCCCTCGGTGAAGCTGTAGACCTGTTCGCTGAGATCCGCCAAATAAGCCTCGCTGGCACTGTAATCGGCGGCCTGACGGGCCTCCTTGTAGTGGTCGGCAAGGGTCTTGATGGTGGCCAAGGATGAGCCGACATTGGCGTCGATCTGACGATTGCGCTCGTCGCTCAGCACCTCTTCCAGCAGGGCGCGCACCGAGCGTTTCAGCCTCAGCCCCTGTTCGCCCTCGGGCTGCCACAGGATATCCGCCTTACGCAGCTTGTCGATGGCACCGGCGCGCTCGCCCTCTTCGGTCACAGAACCGGAGAGGTAGACATCCATGATGAGATCCGCATGGCGCCCCAGCTGCTTAAGTAGCGTGACCCCCGCCTGATGTAAGTTGCTACTCATATCAGATCAAGTCCCTCTGGGTTGCGGTTTCCGCCTGGGCCTCCAGGCTGAGTCCTTCGGTTTCATCGATAAAGCGGATCACCTCATAGAGGTAATCCAGCTTGCCGGTGGCGATATAGATCTGCTTCTCCTGGTTGGGACGCAGCAGATATCCCAGCTCCACCAGACGCTTAAACACTAGCTTTATCTGCGCATCCACCTGGGTAGAGCTGGAGCCAAACAGGCGATAGTGACTGATCTTGGCCAACTGTTCGCGAAACGCAGGAGTATCTTCGATGCGGGTCTGCAGCTCGTTGAGGCGCACCGCCGCCCCTTCTGACAGGGGCGCATCCTGGCCGCTGGCCTCTTGTACCAGCACCAACCACTCCACCAGGGGGATCAGCGCATGGCAGATGTCGCGAAACTGACTGGAGATCACCTTACGCTCATCGTCCCCCAGTTGCAGGTAACCGCAGAAGAACACCTCACCCTCCCCGGCCGAGGCCAGGGTGCGATTGATCTGATTCAGGTATTGCTCGACGTTGTCGCGAGTGGCCTGCGACTTGAGCGCGCGCCAGGCGTCTTCGTTACTGGTACGGCAGATAAACTCGCCACGCAACAAGGCTTCGATCAGGGCGCCCTGGCCCACGAGTACGGTTTGTGTGCTACTGCTCATTTACACAGCCTCCTTGGCAAAACGCTGGCTCAGCTTATCGGCAATGGGGTTAACTTGTGGCTTAACCACTTGTAATTTCTTGGTTTGCTTATTGATGATGTATCTGTTGGCAAACAGGTTAAGCACCTCAGATTCAGGGTTCGGGAAGGCGCCCAATACCGAGATGTTGTTGTTCTCACAGGCATCGAAGATCTTCTTCACGTTGCCGTGGTGCAGGGTGCCCAGCTCGTCGATCGGCCAGTGGATGGTGACGTCGGCGCGGCCACGCAGCAATCGGGTGAAGGCCAACAGGAACTTACACAAGATCAGGTAAGCCATACCATGGCTCGAAGACTCGTTGAGCTGACGGTCGGTGCGGATCACCAGGTCACTGTTGCCCTCCTTGAGGCGCAGCTCAATCTCCAATAGCTTGGCGATGCCGCCGGTGAGGGCGGCGCGGCCGATAATATCCAGGGCGCGGCGCATGCTGCTGGTGTAGTGCTCGTCCGGCAAGTCGGCGAAGCCCTCGGCCTTCCACTGTTTAAACGCCTTGACGAACTCCTCCAACTCGGGCCAGAACTCCAGCTCGCTGATGCGTGAACGGATACGTACCGCCGACTCGCTCACCCCGTCGAGGAACAGCTCTTCGCCCACCTCGCGGGTGATGCGGGCACTCTGGGAGGCGATGCGGCGGTCGATATCCGCCAGGACGTCGTAAAACGCCGTCAAGTCGATACCGAAGTTACGCCCCTGCTCTCGCAGACCCATGATCGCCTGAGGCACCATGACGTTGAGCAGCTGCTCCAGTTGCGGCACCAGCTTGCGATAATCCAGCAGGCGAATGCCCTTGTCGTTGACGAAGCTCGACTCCTCACGGGCGCGCTCCCAGGTCTCTGACAGACTTGAGCCCGACTTGCTGGCGATCACCGAATCGAAGTGCTCGATATACTGCTTCACCGAGCCCATCAGCTGATCCCGGCGCAGCAGCAACTCTTCGCCCTGACGCAGACGTTCGGTGAGACCACCTTGCATCTCGTCCTGACTCGATGGCAGCTTAAGCTCCGCCAGCTTACGCATCACGGTGCGCAACTTGGTCAGGTTCTCCGAGGCCTCCACCTGGATGGCGTCGGACTGTTTGCGCTCGCTATCATATTGCTGGCGCTGATGTTTAATCTCGTTGGCTTTGGTGGTGAGCTGTTGACTCAGCTCGGTCACCGCCATCTTGACCTGGCTCAGCTCGGTCTGCAGCTTAGGCTTGCGCGCCAGCCAGGTGTGTTGATACCAGTCGTCGAAACGCAGTACCTCGCTGCGGCGCTGCTCCGCCTTGCTGATGTTGCTCTCTAGATCGCGGATCTCTTGCTTGAGCTTGACGATCTTGGCTTCGTCGACGCCGCGGGATTTCAGCTCATCCTTATACCATTGCTCGCAGGCCTTCTGCTCCGTCTTGGCCGCCTGACGGCGATCGTTAATATTCTGCTTCACCTGAGAAAGCTGAGCATCCAAGGCACCGACCACTTCCTGCCAGTAGGCCTTCTTCTCCATGCGCGCCTCGAGCGCCTGCTCGTTCTGCTCATCGATCCACTCCTGGTGCTGGGCCTTGAGCTGTTTCATCTCGCTGTCGAGACGGGCGAGCCGCTTCTGCGAATCGGCCTTGCGAGCGCTCAGCGCCTGATTGATCTTCTCCTGCTCGGCGCGCTTCTCATCGAACAGGCGGCGCAGATCGTCGCGGCTATTCTTATAGGCCGTCTTGGCGAAGGTGAGTTCGCGGTTAAGCTTATCCAGCTCGGCGTTGATGGCCACCAGGGCCTCCTCCGCCTCCGCCTGTAGCTGCTTGGCACTGGCCAGCGCCTCCTCGGCCTCGCTGTAACGGCCCCTGAGCTCCTGCTCCGAGGCGGCATATTCTGGGGTTGCCAGCGCCTTGAGATCCAGCTCGACGCCGCAGAAGCTGTCGCCGCCGGCCGACTTGGCCGGGTGCAGGTCACTGCGATGTAAAAGCTCTGGGTTGATCAGCTTGCCTATGCTCTCCTCCCAGCCGTCGACCTCCTTGCGCAGGTACTCAAGCAGGGTGTGAGATTGAGGGAAGAGCACCTGGTGCAGTTCATCCAGTGCGCCCTGACGCTCGATGACCCTTAGCCCTGCCTGCCTCAGGCTCTCGTTGGCTTGGTCTCGCTTGGCCCTGAGCTTGCGCTCCTCGCCTGCCAGGCGATCCACCATGGCGTTGCACGCCTCCTGCTCCTCGTCGGCGCGGGAGATGCGCTCGTCAAATACCGCCAGGGTCAGCTTCTCTTCTTCGCTGTAGGTGACGCCGTTGACCTGCATCTGCAGCTCGGCCGCCGTCAGCTTGAGCAGGTATTCCTGCTCGTTATGCTTGGCGCGGCCCGCCTCCATCTGCTCACGCCAGCTTTGCTCCAGGGCGGCCAGCTCCTCACGGCCCGCCTCCTGCTGCTTGTCTCTGGCTTCACGATGTTTATCTTGTTCCTTATCTAGCTGTTCCAGCTCGCGGTTGAGATTCTCGCCTATCTTGCTGCGACGGGCGTTGTAGGCCGCCTCAATATCCTGATGCTTCTCAGTCTGCAGCTTATGACGCTCGGTCAGGTTCTCCAGGCTGGCGCGCCAGCTCGGCAGCTGCTCGAGATCCAGCTTGGCCTGCTCGATATCGGCATCGAGAAAGCCTGCATGCTGATCTTCTATGATATCCAGCTCATGCTCTATCTTGGCCACGTCGCCCTTGGCGGCGGAGAGATCCAGGTTGAGTTCGTCACGCAGCTCCTTCCACTCATCGTCGAGCTGACGCAGCTTGTTGCCGAGATCTTTCGAGCGCTGCTGATTTAGCTCCTGACGCTCTATCTCCTGGGCCTCATCCTTGCCATAGCCGCGCTTGAGGCCAGCCAGACGCTGCTCCGCGCTCAGCAACTGGTTAAACTCCTGCTCCAGCTTGTCAAATTCGGGGCGGATCTGCTCAAAGCCTTGGATCAGCTGACTCTCGCGGATCCAAGCCTCGACCCGCTGCGGATTGAGACGTGAACTCGGCGGGTTAACCCCATCCTCCTCCAAGATAGCGGCGATCATCGACTTGATGGTCTCCATCTTGCCCTCTTTGGAGTGCACCGCCTTGGCCAACTTCTCTATGTGGCGCAGCGTGTGTTCGTGCTGACACAGGGAGAACTGGCGGGCGTAGGCCCTCAGCTCGCTGCGGTTGCTGCCCGTGCTGAGCAGGGTGCGATCGTTTTGGATGATGGCGCGATATTCGCGGGTGTTCAGCAGGTTGGTCACCGCCACCCCGGCGCGCTTCATCTCACGGCCAAGCTCGGCCATGTTGTGGCAGAGAATCGACTCCCCCTGCTGTGACTTCACATAGTCTTCCAGCTCGAAGCCCTTGCCGATGAAACGATAGTTGACGCCCTTGCCATCACCGGCAGAGGCCAGCACAGCCTGGGTCAGCAGGCCATCGTCGCGGCGATACTCGTAGATGATGTAGCTGGAATCGTGGGGCAGATACCAACGCTCGAAGCTGTCACGGGTCGAGGGCACGACGCGGCTGGGATACTCGCCATAAAACACGGGCACCAGACGCTGCAAGGTGGTCTTGCCCGAGGCGTTGGTACCACAAATGTTGGTGTGTCCATCGAGGGCGAGTTCCACAACGCCGGGGAGGTGCGTATTGATCAGCACGATACGATTTAAGCTTGGCATCTCTTTCCTTATCCAAACGAGCTTGTCGGCCGCCCAGCGGGGCGAGCAGCAAAGGGGAATAGCAAAACAATCCCACTAAAGTAAAACAAAGCTATCGGCTTGGCAATCTGGCCCGGGACTTGGGCGGGATAGTCGTTTAAAAAGCGTGCGTAACACCCGATTTCAGGCGGTTTTCACCGCAGGAATGAAGAAGACGGCAAGCATAAAGGTAGCGAGCGATGTTCAGGCTAGGCCGTGGCGAAAGCCAATGGCTAAATGCTTGGAACAGAAAATTGAGAACTGAGCGCTGGGAACAGGAAATGGAGAGCTGGGGCCGCAATTCAGGCGTCGGGAGCAGAAATAGAAAGGGTCGACTAATGTCGACCCTAGCGTATATTTTCAATTCAGTATTTCAATTCAGCATTTCAACTCTGCATTTAGCACAGATTAGTCGGCTTGCTGATAGCCGATGCGACGCGCCTCGTAGCGGGCCACCATCTCATCCATGCTCTGGGCTTCCAGTGGACGCAGGCCGCTAAGCACCAGCGTCTTCTCACCGGTACCCACTAGCTTATCGTCGCAGTGCAGCTCAAACTTGAGGGTCACGTCGCCGCGCTTACCATCGATGGCCAGATTCTGCTCCACCAGGTTGAGGGCGATGCTGTCAAAGTCTAAGGTATGGAGATCGAACGACATGCTCTCGTAGATCACCAGAGGGCGGGCCGGGTTGATCATCATGCCGTGCTGCTTCATCAGCGGCACCAGCACATGGGTAAAGTTGAGCCCGGAGAAGGCCACATAGCTACGCACGAATGATTCTGTCTGCACCTCACACTGGGTCGACTCGCCGCTGCGGCTCACGCTCAAATACTGCTTATCCTTGTCATCCAATATGGCAAAGCTGTCGCCTACCACATCGGGAAACACCAGGTTGACGCCGCTGCCGACCATGCCCTCAAATCGAAATGTCATCTTCTGGCTCAGCCCATATTGTCCCAGCACCAGGGCGAACAGCAGATCTCCGGGAACGCAGAACTTCTTGGCATCGACATCGTGGATGGGGTTAAAGTCCTGTGCGACACCCTTGGCGAATTCACTCGCCTGCTGGGCTGACACAGAGACTAGTTGCTGTGCTTTATTAAAATAAGAACTTAGAAACATATCGGCTCGTCAATCAGGGTTATGTTAAAGATGAGATAAAACATTCGTTATAAATTTAAGGAGGCACAGTCTATAGCAAAACCCGCGAAACACTTCTCCGATGACTTGAAGACCCCCCAGGTTTTACAACGAAGCTAGGCCGAAATATCCGCTATCGCCCTGTAGCAGCACTCCTATCCCTCTGACTCACACAGGCTTTTGCCCATGCAGTCGAGCGCTCAAACCTGGTCTTAAACCATGCTCAAGCTGAACCTCCAGCTGAGTCTCAAACCAGAAGCAAGACTGCTGATTTTCCCAATGAATCCACTAAAGCTGCAAAAAAGATAAATTTTTTAAAATTAACAATGTCAGTCAATGTCAAGGTAAGAAATCCAGAAAAAACCACACTAAACCATTGTTATAAAAGACTTTCAAATCAAAACCACTCTGTACAACTTGGGTGCAAATCCCTTTACCTTGACTTTACATTTGTTGATCTCAATCAAAAAACTTAATGATAATAGTTTGCATTACGATACCTAATTGATAGAATCGCCAGCAATTAAATAACCCTGACAAAACAACTGGGAAGAGAAATGATGAAGAAAACGCTAATTGCCGCAGCACTGGTCAGCGCATTCGCTAGCCAAGCCGCTATCGCCTCTGATGAGACTCAAGAACTGCGTAAAGTGATCGAACAGCAACAGAAAGTGCTGAAAGATCTTGAGAAGCGTCTAGAGCAAACTGAGCAGCGTGTAGAGAAGACAGCCGACGCCGTTGAAGAGAGCAGCTCAGCCAAGAGCGCGACAACTATCGGTGGTTACGGTGAACTTCACTACAACAACATCACCGACAACAAATCAGGTAAAGACAAGAAAGAGTTCGACTTCCACCGCTTCGTACTGTTCTTCGGCCACGAGTTCACCGAAAAGACACGTTTCTTCTCTGAGCTGGAAGTTGAGCACTCTATCTCTGGCGAAGGCCAAAACGGTGAAGTCGAGCTAGAGCAGGCTTACATCGAACACGATTTCAACGACATGCTGACTGCTAAGGCGGGTCTGTTCCTGATGCCAGTGGGTATCATCAACGAAACTCACGAGCCACCAGCATTCTACGGCGTTGAGCGTAACCCAGTTGAGAAAAACATCCTGCCTGCCACTTGGTGGGAAGCGGGTGCCAACCTGAACATCAAGGCAGCCCCAGGCCTGGCCTTCGACGCAGCGGTCACCTCTGGCCTGAACGTTGGCGACGACTACAAGATCCGTGGCGGTCGTCAGAAGGTTTCTGAAGCGAAAGCCGAAGATCTGGCTTACACAGCGCGCGTTAAATACACTGCCGTTCCAGGTCTAGAGCTGGCTGCAACTGTGCAGTACCAATCTGATCTGACTCAAGGCCGTGGAGATGTTGACACCGCTTCTGCGACCCTGATGACAGCACACGCTATCTACACCATCGAAAACTTCACCATCAAGGCACTATACGCTCAGTGGGATATCGATGGTAAAGAAGCCGAAGCACTTGGCCGTGATAAACAGAAAGGTTACTACATCGAGCCTTCATACCGCTTCAACGAAAGCTTCGGTGTGTTCGCACGTTACAATGCCTACGACAACGAAGCCGGTAACGGTGTTGACTCAGAAATCACCCAGACTAACGTCGGTGTGAACTACTGGTTGCATGAAAACGTTGTCTTCAAAGCCGACTACGAAAAAGTTGGCGGCGCGAAAGATGCCGACGGTTTCAACCTAGGTGTTGGCTACCAGTTCTAAGCCATTAGCCCATATCGCAGTGCTCAACGCTCCCTTTGAGCACTGCCTATGGCTAAGGTACTTCCCGAGGTGCCTTAGCCATAGTAAAAGGAATCAGTGAAAACAACGGATTATCCCACAGGCCTCATCCACTCTTGCTACCGGGTCAATCGATGAAAGCTCTCTCTGTTAAGCTCCTACTTGCCTCACTCTTCACCGCCTTCTGCGTGCAGGCCGCCAGCATCTATCAAAGTAACGAAGACTTTATCAGCCAAGCCTTTGCCGCCCCTATGCCCAAGGCCAAGGTCTACTGGCTAGAGGATAACGACAAGCAGGCGATCGAGGAGATCCTGGCCCACAAATTCAATAAGATGCGCCTGCGCTACTGGCAACAGCAAGGCGAGACCGTCTGGATCCTCGAAGAGATAGGCAAAGAATCCCCCATCACGGTCGGCATCCATGTCAAAAACAAGGCCATAGTGCAGACCAAGGTGCTGGTCTATCGTGAGAGCCGCGGCGACGAGGTGCGTCACGAATTCTTCACCGACCAGTTTAAGCAGGCCAGGCTCACCGAAGATCACCAGCTGGATCGCAAGATAGACGGCATCACAGGCGCCACCCTGTCGGTACGTGCCCTCACCAAGCTGTCACGCATCGCCCTCTACCTGGACGACAAGGTCAATCACTAAGCTCCCATCGAGCTGCTTAGTTGGTGTTATCCCTATGGCTGTTATATGATGGCCAGCGAGCAGGCGAGCCCTGCTCTTTTCGTATCCAACAGGCTGTCAGCGCCGGGCATCCATGAGTCTGCTTGCGGCCGCGCGCCAGATAAATAGTCAGAATAAAGAACGCCATAGATGACAAATAAGCCCCGCCATCCCCATCGTAAACCCCTGTGGCAGAAACTCGCCAAGATCTTCCGCCCCTGGCACAGACGCCTAGGGATCGCCAGCGCACTCCTGGTGGTCATGGTTGCCGTCAGCGGCGTCTTGATCAACCACAGCAACGACTTCAAGCTAGATACCGCCCACGTGCATCAGGGCTGGCTGCTGGATCACTATGGCATAAAGGCCCCAGGCCAGGTCGCCATCTATGCCAGCGAGCCGCTACTGGCCGCCAGTGACAACCTGCTCTGGCTAAAGGACAAGCCGGTCCTGGAAGCCCAAGGACCGCTGCTTGGCGCCCTCGCCTATGGCGAGCACTATGTTGCTATCGACGCTCAGCACCTCTACCTGCTGGATCAAGAAGGCGCCCTGCTGGAGCAGCAGAGCCGTGCAACCGGCCTGCCCCAAGACCTGCGCGCCCTGGCGCTGCTCCCCACGGGTGACGCTGGGCAGCTCTGGCTGAATACGGCGTCCGGCAGTTATCTTAGCGATAGCGATCTCATCGAGTGGCAAGAAGCAAAGCCTCTGGTGGCTCTTGACTGGCAGACCCCGCTTACAGATGCCAACAGTGAAACGATTAGTAAAGCCTTATCACTCAAGGCCCGCGCCATGCATCTCAGTTGGGAGCGCGTGCTGCTGGACCTGCACAGCGGCCGTATCGTCGGCCTGCCCGGCTCGCTGATGATGGACCTGGTGGCACTCTGTCTTATCTTCATGGCGATCTCCGGCCTCTATCTTTGGCAGCAGGCCAAGCCCCGCAAGCGCAAGGCATAAAGCAGTACAAGGTATAAGGCAGTAGATAGCATAAGACGGCTAACGCCAGTCCTTTAAAAGCCGCATCTTAACAATAAAAAAGCTCACCTAAGGTGAGCTTTTTTATTGAGGAGCTATAGCGTTGGCGGCCTTAACCGCCCATCAGCTTCTGCCACCAGGAGAGCGGCTCGCCGCAGTTCTTGGCCGGATGATAGCTCTCAGCCAGGGCAGGAACGGCCACCACGTTGCCGCAGTTGCCCTGCTTGGCGACACCCGTCTTGGCATCGAAATAGCCAGACACCACGCCATTGACCGGCGTGCGTCTCAGGCTGATAGGCGCGCGCTGCTTGAGGAAGGCCTGGTAGACGGCCATAGCGCCGCTGCTGCCATAGAGGCTGGTCTTGCCATTATCGTCCAGGCCCACCCAGACGGCGGCCACGTTACGCTCATCAAACCCGGCAAACCAGGAGTCGCGGGAATCGTTACTGGTGCCCGTCTTGCCCGCCAGGGTCACGCCCGGGAAGGCCTGGCCCAGCTTAGTTGCCGTGCCCGACTGCACCACCTGAGTCATGGCGTGTTGCACCAGGAAATCGCTGGCCACAGAGATCGCCTGATCCGCGCCGCGCTGACTGGCCGACAGCGGCTGATTATCGGCGTCCAACACATGGGTCACCGCACTCAGCTGACGGTAGCGGCCATTGTCTGCCAGGGTCTGATACACCTGCGCCACCATCAGCGGTGAGCCATTAACGGCCCCCAGCAACATGGACGGATACTCTGGGATGGTCTCGTCCCAGCCCGACTTGGCCAGTGTGGTCGCCACCGCGTCTGTGCCTATCGCCATGCCGAGGTTCACCGTCGGCACGTTCATCGACTTCTTGAAGGCGGTCATCAGCGGCACCTCGCCGGAGAACTGCTTGTTGACGTTCTGCGGCGACCAGGTCTTGCCCTGGGAGTTGGTCAGGGTGATCGGCTCATCCTTCAGCGGCGTCGCCAGGGTGTACTTGTCGCCGTGGGTCAGCGCCGTAGCGTAGACGAATGGCTTGATAAGCGAGCCGATAGGACGACGGATCTCCACCGCACGGTTAAAGCCCTGATAGCTTGGCACCTTGTCGCCCACCATGGCGGCAATACCCGCCGAATACTTGTCGGTCACCACCATGCCCACCTGAAGCGCCTTGTCACGCTGCTCCAGGTTTTTCATGGTCGAGCGCACCGCCTGCTCCGCCGCCTCCTGGGCTAGGGGATCTAAGGTGGTGTAGACCTTGATACCCGACTGCTGAAGCAGGCTGTCGCCGAATCGACGCGACAGCTCGCCGCGCACCACGGCGAAGAAGGCCGGCAGCTTCTGATGCACAGGCTTGCTCGCCTTACGCACCCCAAGGGGGGATTCGACCGCCGCCTTGTATTGTGCCACCGGCAGCTGGCCCGACTCCATCAAGAGACGTAGCACCAGATCCCGACGCTCCTGAGCCCGCTCGGGGAAACGCCAGGGGTTGTAGTAGGAAGGCCCCTTGATCGCCGCCACCAGGAAGGCCTGCTGCGGCAAGGTCAGCTCGGCAATCGGTCTGCCGAAATAGAACTGAGACGCCAGCCCCATGCCGTGCACGGCGCGGGACTTGTCCTGACCCATGTAGACCTCGTTGAGGTAGGCCTCGAGGATCTCATCCTTGTCGTAGCGAAAATCGATAATGATCGCCATCAGGGCTTCCCTGAGCTTACGTATGATAGAGCGCTCGCTGGAGAGGAAGAAGTTTTTCGCCAGCTGCTGAGTCAGGGTCGAGCCACCTTGTACCGTGCGCCCGGCGCTGATGTTGACCATGGCGGCACGTATGATGGCAAAGGGATTCACGCCGTGATGTTCATAGAAGCTCCTGTCTTCCACCAGGATCAGCGCATCGACGATCGCCTTGGGGATCTTGTCTGTGGCCACGAACAGCCTGTCTTCGCCATCGCCTGTGATCATACGATCCAGCAGCACGGGCTCCAGGTGGAACACCGCCAGCTCGCGATGGTCACTGCTGCGAGCCACCGAGGCAACCCCCTGGCTGTCGAAGCTGATCATCACCCGCTGGGCTTCCTGGGATCCCTGAGGATGGAGGAAGGGACGGCGCCAGAGATCCACCTTGGTCTTGGAGGCGGAAAATTCGCCCACCTGACGGGGATTGGCCACCTTGCGATAACCCAGCAGCTTAAGCTCGGCGATCAGCTGATCGTGACTCACAGCCGCACCGGGATAGAGGGCCATGGAACGGCTAAATACCTGCGCCGGCAGGTGCCACTTCTGCCCCTCAAACTTGCGGGCGATGATCTGATCCAGATAGATACTGTAGATGGTCATGGCAGCAAACAGGATAAGGCCGAGCTTCCAGCTCAAAGACCAGATCCTACGGCCCCAACCCGGCCGCGCTGTCGCGGTACTCTTGCTCGCCGACTTGCGCTTAGGCGTTTGGCTATTGCCCGCCTTGCTATTAGTCGACTTGCGCGGTCTGCGTGGTGTTGGCGTCTCTTTATTCGTCATCGTGTTTCCAGTCAAACAGCAAAGGGGCTAGAGCCCCTTAGCTGACATCTTTTTCTTGGTTAATTTGGTCGGCAAGGTGTTGGCGGGATCGTCCGGCCACAGATGCTTAGGGTAGCGTCCCTTCATCTCTTTCTTCACCTCGACATAGGGCCCGGCCCAGAAGTTGGCCAGATCGGCGGTCAACGCCAGCGGTCGCATGGCTGGCGACAGCAGCTCCATGGTCACCACAAGTTGCCCCTGGGCCAGCCTGGGACTCTCGGCCATGCCCAGCGCCTCCTGCAAACGTACGCTCAACAGCGCCCGTCCCGACATCTCATATCGTATCGCCGCCCGAGTGCCCGTCTTCATGGGCCAATGGCTCGGCAGCGCCTCATTTAATATCTGTTGTTGTCCCCACTCCATCTGGTTGTGGAGCAAGGTATAGAAATCCAGTCCCTTAAGCTGGGTCAGGCGGCGCACCCCATCAAGATAGGGCCCGAGCCACTCAGGCAGCGTCGCGAGCAAGGCCTGATCACTCAGATCCGGCCAATCGCCTGCAAGAGCAAGCTTACTCGCCAGGGCAACGCGCAGGCGAAGCTGTTCCACCTTATCATCAAATCCCAGCAGGGAGAGTCCCTTGGTGCGGATAAGCTGATAGATGGCCTGCTTGATCGTCTCTTCATCCAGGGTCGCCAGCGGGCGCTCACCCAATATGATAGCGCCGATGCGCCGCTGAGTTAACCCGTAAAAACGCGCCTTCTCCTCATCCCAGCCGGTCTCAACAACTGACTTCACCTGGCTGGCCAGGGGGCCGTCAAACAGCGCGGCATCCAGCTTGGCCGCCAGCAGAATACGGCCGCTACTTTGGCCTTCACTCTCCTGAAAATCGGCGACCACCAGCCAGGGCTCGCCCTGCAGAACATCGTCATCATTGAGGGCAACACCTGCGCCGCAGGCAAGCTGATACCCCTTGGCGCCACGGGCCTTGGCGATGCGATCGGGAAAGGCCAGCGCCAGCAGGGTTGCGATATCCTGGTCGCGACTCTCGCCGATGACCTTGGCTATCTGATTGCCTCGACCGGCATTCATCCTGGCCAGATATTGCTGCGCCAGATTGGCTGCTTCGCCGCCTCTGGCATCATTCAGATAACGACTGATATCCGCGCCGCGTCTTGCCAGGGCGCGCGATTCCAGCAGCGCCGCCAGCACGGCGGCAAGTGGCAGATAATAGGGAGCATCAATGCCGTCCATCTCTTTGGCGGCCAGCAGCATGTGGGCCAGACGCGGATGACAACCAAGCCGATAGGCGGCGCGGCCATGGGCCGTGATGCGTCTGTCGCTGTCCACCAGCGCCAAGGCTTGCAGCAGCTCCCAGGCTACCGTCTCGTTAGCCTCAGACGGGGGCGAGATCAGCGGCAGCGCATCGAGGGCATTCACGCCCCAAAATGCGGCGTCCAGAACTGCGTTGGTTAAGTCCCCATGGAGGATCTCAGGCTCATCGGCCTTGAGCAACCGCTCATGCTCCTGCTGCGGCCAGAGGCGAATACAGTGTCCCTCGCTCAGACGACCGGCGCGGCCACTACGCTGCGCCGCCGACGACTGGCTGATCCGTTTGAGCGACAAGCGGCTCACCGCCGTCCTTGGGTTGAAGCTGGCCTGACGCTTATAGCCGGCATCCACCACCAGGCGGATATCTTGGATGGTCAGACTCGACTCGGCCACGTTGGTGGAGAGCACCAGCTTACGCATCCCAGGCGGTGGCGGCGCGATGGCGCTGTCTTGCTGACCCGGCGGCAGGGCACCATAGAGGGGGGTAATCAAAAACTGTTTAGGGTCGAGGCGCTCGGTTAATAGCGTCTGTAACCTTCCGATTTCTCGCTGGCCGGGCAGGAAGGCCAGCAATGAGCCTTCTTGATGCTCGGTCACCGCCTCGACGATCACCTTGGCCATGTGCAGCAGCCAATCCTGATGGGCGGCGCCGGGACGGTAACTCAGGCTCACAGGAAAACTGCGCCCCTCGCTCACCAGGCTGGCCGCATCAGGCATCAGGGCCTGTAACGGCAGGCCGTCCAGGGTCGCCGACATGGCGAGTATCTTAAGATCCTCACGAAACGAGGCCTGTACCTCCAGCGCCAATGCCAGACCGAGATCTGTGGTGAGGTGGCGCTCATGGATCTCATCGAAGATGATCAAGCTGTAGCCAGACAATTCAGGGTCTTGCTGGATCATCCGCGTCAATACCCCTTCGGTCACCACCTCGAGGCGGGTCTTGGCGCTCACGCTCGACTCGCCGCGCACCCGAAAGCCCACCGACTGACCCACGGGCTCACCCCGCCTGGCGGCAATAAAGTGCGCCACGCTGCGCGCCGCGATGCGTCTGGGCTCCAGCATCAAGATCTTACCCTCGATCTCAGGCCAGTCGAGCATGGCCAGGGGCAGCGCGGTCGACTTGCCCGCGCCGGTCGGCGCCTGCAAGATCAGCTGGGCATTGTCCGCCAGCGTCCGCTGGATCTCGGGAAGGAGTGTCTGGATAGGGACTTGGTGAATTTCTTGAGTAGCTACTTGGTTCAAAGGGCGCAATCAATCGACAAAAACTGGCGACAGTTTACTAAAGATGAGGGCAAAGCTAAACAGACGAGTCCCCGCTTGGGGCTCGTCCCAGGTTAACATCTCTTAACCTTATGGCTTTCATCACCACAGCGCTGCAGGCTATGCTCCCTTAGCGACGGAACTCGATGGCAGTTAAGAGCCACATTACTCCAGCTCAGGTTGGGTGAAGCGATATCCGACCCCATACACAGAGTCTATGATGGGTTGAGCCAATCCTAGCTGTTTGCCTTTCTTGCGAATATTCTTTACGTGACTATCGATAGCGCGGTCAGAGATGTCGCGCATATCGGGATAGGCTAAGTCCAAAATCTGCTGACGGGAATAGATGCGTCCTGGTTGGTCATACAACAGGGAAAACAGGTTAAATTCCAGGTGAGTCAGCTCAACGACTTTGTCGTGATAGGCGATCTTCAGCCTCACCTTATCCAGAGTGAGATTGGGAGACGGCTTACTCTTCATGGTGCGCCGTAAGATGGCTTTGATTCGCAAAATGAGTTCGACGGCACTGAAAGGTTTACAGACATAATCGTCGGCCCCACTCTCCAGCCCAACCAAGCGGTCAACTTCCTCTATCTTGGCGGTTAACATGATAATAGGGACGTCGGAGAATTCTCGGATCTCGCGGCAACAAGTCAGGCCATCTTTTATCGGCAGCATTAAATCGAGCAGGATGAGCGCAGGTTCTCTGGCTTTAACGGTTTCAACAACCCGTTCGCCGGTATCGAGATGCTTAGTTTCGAAGTCACTGGCGGCTAAAAACATCTCGACATTTTCGGCTATATCTCTGTCGTCTTCGACCAGCAATATGTAGGACATGAATACCTCGAAATCAGTTAGCCTGCATTGGCAGGTAAATGGTTATTGCCAGACCGCCCAATGGACTGCCACTGGCGGTGATCGTCCCCTTATGCGCCTCGACAATGCTCTTACAGATAGACAGGCCTAAACCAGACCCTCCTGTGGCGCGACTGCGGGACGTTTCGACCCGGTACAAACGCTCGAAGATGCTGGCAAACTGCACCTTGCTCACCCCAGGGGCACTATCTTCAATCACCACCTCCAGGCCCTTTCTCACTTCTTTCACCGTGAATGAGATACTACCAGGCAAGTCGGTATAAGCCATGCTGTTATCGACTAAATTATTGATAACTTGCTTTATTTTGTCATGATCAAAGGTTGCGCAGCAAGATGGTGTCAGGGTGATACTTTGCTGCCATGTAAACCCTTTAACGGCAACCGCATCGGCTATTTCATCAGCCCAGCAAGAAAATGTCTGCAAACAGTTATGGGATCTAGGCTCGAGATGCAACGCGCCGATATCCGATTGTGCCAGCTGATAAATATCGCTGATCAAGCAATTGATCTCACCAATTTTACTCATCAGGCTATCGTAGGAGGCCCCGACATCTTTCACGAGATTATTTTGTAAGGCTTCGACTTTTAACTGCAATACGGTCAGTGGCGTCCTTAACTCGTGGGACACATCCGCCAATAGCTGGTTTTTCTTTTCCACCAGCTCTTCCATCAGCGCCGCGCGTTCGGAGGCCAGCACGATCTCATTTTGAATACGCTCTTGCTCGGACAACTTCTTCACCCGCCAACGCACCAGCAAATAGAGGGTCAGGATGAGCATCAATAGCATTAGCGTCCTAAACCACCAGGTCTGATAAAAGGCGGGTAATACCTGGAATGTGATCAGCGTGGTCTCTGCCGTCCAGAATCCCGTGCGATTAGTTGCCTGCACGATAAGGGAATAGTTTCCTGGCGACAGGTTGGTATAGGTGACCGAGCGTTTCTTCGGATTCGTCGTCACCCAATCTTGATCGAAGCCCACCAGCTGGTAACGATAATTAACCAGCTCTGGCGCCGAATAATCCAGCGCGGCAAAGTCCATCGAGATACTTTTCACCTCGGGCGAGATCTCAACAATACCTGCACTATCCACAGTGCGTGATAGACGATCGATTTGAAAGTCCGTCAAGCGAATGGGGGGGAGATATTGCCATGGTGTAAAGGCTTCGGGTGTCGTTATCAACAACCCCTGTGAACCGCCAAAGGCCATGCGGCCGTCACTGAGTTTGCCAAAACTCCCCACCCAATCGGCGCCAACATCTACGCCGTCCGCCCTGCCAAATTCAAAGGTTTGTTCGCTTATAGGATCATACATCAGGCTAGCTTCCCAAAGCCTGCCCTGACTATCGATTTGCAGGTTGGAAAACTGCCTGTCGTTGGCACGAGTCACCTTCAGCGGCGCCTTTTTAACGCTGGCCTTGCCATCTTTTAAACTATTTAATGCTAAAGAAAACAAGCCAGAAGCATTAGAAAACCAAAGCGTGTCATCTTTTAGGGCC
The DNA here is from genome assembly GCF_019457575.1 of Shewanella alkalitolerans. NCBI lineage: Bacteria > Pseudomonadati > Pseudomonadota > Gammaproteobacteria > Alteromonadales > Shewanellaceae > Shewanella > Shewanella alkalitolerans. The sequence goes on from NZ_CP080422.1 coordinate 3,681,442, forward strand.
AGCGCGATAGTGCCATCGAAGGTATATTGATTGGCGACATCCGTCACCTTGATTAAATGCTCTGCACCTGGCTCTAGCACAAACAGGCCTCTAAAGGAGCCGAGCCAGACACGCCCCCGATTGTCCTTTAGTAGCGGTAAGATAGTTGAAATATCTTCTTCTACACCTTGTTGATTTTGGTAGTAAAAGCGCGACATCTCCATAGTGTTGAGTTCAAGTCGATAGAGATATTGAGCACTGCTAAGCCAGAGTTTGTCTTTACCCTCTGCAATAAGCGTATTCGCCATGACAGAAGCGGTATTAACCTTTTCCACCATGTTGTTTTCAAGCGAAACTGTGTACAAGCCCTGTTTTGTGGAGAGCCATAGGTGCTGATCATCTATCTGACCAAGGCCAACCACAGTACTTTGACTCAAGTCGGTTACCGAGTCAGGATGGGCGATAAAGGCAGACAAATCGCCGCTATCCAGATTGTAGCGTCGTAATCCCTTATCTGTGCCTAACCAGAGCGTACCGTCTGTGGTTTGAAAAGCGTCGCGAATGAACAGATGCTTAGTGTTATCTACGTCGATATACTTGGTCACAAAGGCTTCGTTTGGCAGGTATTTGTTTAAACCGTTCCCCCGAGTACCTACCCAAATCACCCCGGAAGCATCGACTTCAATGGAATTTATCTTATTACCGCTGATACTACCGATTTGCGCGTTATTGTTGCTGACCAGCTCAATATCGCCATAATCATGTAAATTGATTCGATAGACGCCTTCGTTGTACATCCCCAGCCACAGCTCATCGTCGCTGACCTGCTCTATGGCATTAATCGCCTTGGGCTTTCCTTGTAAATAAGGAAGCCTCAGCTTAGTCAGCTGCCGGGTATTCAGATCTATGACCCCGGCACCCGATTTACGCGTCCCTAACCACAACCTGCCATCAGCCATGAATTTCAACGCCTTAATATCACGGCTTAACAGATCGAATGTTTCGACATCAGACGCTTTGACCTTAAAAGCGCTTGCAGCAAGCATCTGTAGCTTGCCTGCAGGCAAGACAAACAGACCTTTATTGCTACCAACCCATAAGTTTTCCCTATCATCGAAACTCAGCGATAAGATCTGTAATCCCTTTGCAAGCTCATCCGTCGGCGATAACAAGCCTATTGGTTCGAATGCCTCCTGCTGGGCTATGTACTTAAATAATCCGTGGGTAGATCCTAAGAAGATCTCTCCTTGGGTATTTTCAGCAATTGAGAGAATACGTGAGGTTAAACTTTGCCTATCAGATAGTTTGGCAAGTGACGTAAAGCTATCTGTCTTGGGGTCATAAATAGAGACCCCTTTCGAGCTGGTACCTATCCAAATTCGACCGTCAGAGGTGACCTTCAAGGTCTGAATATAATCTTCCGCCAGGCTTGCCGGATTATCACTGTCGTGAGTATAGCGACGGAAGGTATAGCCATCATAGCGAATCAATCCTTGCTGGGTGGCTATCCACAAAAAACCATCATGGTCGGTGGCCAAATCCATCACTATGCCAGCGGGCACAGTAGTATTGTCGCCTACGCTTTGAAAATATAAGTCATTATGGGCCGCGCTGTTTGCCCCACAAGAGAGGAAGCAAATAAACAGGAATATAAATTTCAGAGGCTTCATAGATCGCTAATAAAAAATACTCGCCGACATGAAAACTATTATCTAGGAATCAAGATATTGTACAAGCAAAGGATATTCAGCCTAACGGCCAAAGTAAGCTACTCAATAAAGCTCCCACTCATCTGAATCAAGATAGAAAAGCGATCGCAGGCGGCCAGGGCACTCGCGCAAATACCTGACTCAATCTCGATTGGCACTTCTTTTCAGCACAGATTTTATTCTCAGCAACAACTCAGACAGGCTAAATGGCTTGCAGACAAAGTCATCCGCACCACAATGAAACCCCTGATGACGCTCTTTCTGGCTTGCCGAGAGCGAGATCAAAATAATAGGAATATTTGAACTGGCGCGAATCGCCTGACACTGAGCAAAGCCGCTGGTTTTATCCAGGGGTAAATCGAATAAAACCAGTCGGGGTGACTCCCGGCTAATCAAATCCATTATCGGCTGCCGGTCGTCTATTTCGCTCACCTGGAATCCATTTAGCCTTAAAAAATCTATCAACAAAGGACTACAGCTGACGCTATTGCTAATGACTAGTATTTTTTGCATTTCACTGCTCTGAACTGAACAAGAAGGCAGATTAAAGCAGATGAATATGGAGACAATTAGGATACGGCCTAGGGAAGGTGCGAATAAGTCCCGTGCTTGCTCTGCGTGTGCTTAAAGTGGATAGATGCAAGGCACAGTTTGCAGCGAATGGCCCTAGTCCTTCGCAAGAACTGTAACGCAGCAAATACCGCTGTAAGCCTCGCCCTGCGGGGCTTTGATAGCAACACCATTTCGGCGTTATTCAACTTCAGCAGGCCTCGGCATGCCTTCAGTTGAATGCCTTGAACTGTCGCTGCTATCAAAGCCAGAGCTGTGCGACGACTTGTTCGCACCTTCCCTAGATGAACACCCAAGATGAAATGACTATCTCAGCGCCCCCAAAAAACGCCTTTGATTAAGAATAAAATTTCATCTCCATATTCTCTCCTAATTTACTTTCTACCTTAGATACCAAGTGAATAAGCCTTCGTTATAACTGTACAGGTGTGTCTTGAGTATGAATCGGCGGTTTTCAATAAAATTGGCAGTTGCTGGCATTACGGCTGCGCTAAACATGAACCTTGCCCTGGCGGCAGGCGGTCCTGGCACGACCAATTTAGGGACAAATGCCGGCAGCGCGCTGGAGTCCGGCGCAGAAAACAACACCAACATAGGCGAAAATGCGGGCGCGACGACTAGCACAGGCGATCGCAACACCAATGTAGGCAGCAATGCGGGCAGTAGCTCAAACAGCTCAGACAACACCTTTGTGGGGTATAACGCCGGCACCAGCACAACCTGGGGCGACAATACGTTTGTGGGCTCGCAAAGTGGTGAAGCCAACGTATCTGGTACCGATAATGTCTACATGGGGGCGCGGGCTGGGCAGTTGAACAACGCGACCGATAACGTGTTTATCGGCAGCGAAGCGGGCAAAAGCAGCACTATCGCCAATGGCAGCGTCTTTATTGGCGAGGAGGCAGGCGAATTTAATACCGAAGGCGATGATAACGTCTTTATCGGCGAAAACTCTGGCCACTTAAATACCACAGGCGAACAAAATACCTTTATCGGTAGGGATTCAGGTGCCGCCGATGAAAGTTACTCTGACACCAAGGCATTGACGGGCTACAACAATACCGCGATCGGCGACTCGTCTGGGTACGACCTAAAAGTGATGGCGTCGCGCAACTCCCTGTTTGGTGCCGGCGCTGGTAACGATATTGGTGAAGGCTTGGCCAATACTATGATTGGCGCCGACGCCGGCGTAAACACCGAATATGCCGATTTCAACACCTTTGTTGGCGTCATGGCGGGTTGGGACAACAACCGCACCAATGAAACAGATAAGGCCAATCGCAACACAGCCCTTGGCGCTTCAGCGGGTTTCGCCAACCGAAGAGGCGAAGACAATGTCTGGGTCGGTGCCTTTTCCCATTCAGACTCAAAATCTTATACCTATGATGCTGCGCTAGAGAGTGACATGCAGATTCGCTATAACGGCATCTCACAACAGCTCTATGGCAATAAGCCCGAAGGCAATCAGGAGGTGTATCGCACCACAGTCTTAGGCGCGTTTGCCGGCGCCAACGACAACGACTCCATCAGCATTGGTTATAGTGCCATTACCGATAAGACCAATAGCATTAGCTTGGGAGCGAGTGCCTCGGCCAAAGGCCAGAGCGATATGGCCATAGGCAATGGAGCAAGTAGCACCCACACAGAGGCCATGGCAATCGGCTATCAGGCGACGAGTCACCGTAACTATGCGGTCACCATAGGCAATGCCAATACCCTTAGCTGGGACGCAGGTGGCGACGGAATAACCTCATTAGGCACGGCCAAAGACTGCGCTTACAACGACAGGAACGATAACTGGTCCTGCAATGAGCCTTATCGTTTCGCCGATGTGAATGCCAAGGAGGTGTCACTCATAGGCGATACCGATGCATCGACCTCGATCCACCTCTGGGCGGATGAAGGCGAAGATTATGACGACCGCTGGGATATCCTCGTCGGCGATAGCGGCACCTTTTCCATAGGCTCCTATGCCAACTCAAGCTTTAAGCAGTATTACGGCGAAACCCTCAAACGCTCAGAACTCTTGGCTATTGATAATCAGGGCAACGCCACGATTTCAGGCAATCTAACGCTGAATTCAGATCGGCGTCTTAAAACTCAGATCACCCCTATCTCCAATGCACTTACTTTGATCCAGCAAATCAACGGCGTGACCTACCATTGGAAAGCGGGACTAGGCCGCTCGGCAATCAAACAATATGGCGTCATCGCACAAAACGTCGAAGCCGTGCTCCCCGAATTGGTTAAGAGCGATGATAAAGGAATTAAGTCGGTTAATTATCAGGCCTTAATACCCGTTCTGATCAATGCCACCCAGGAACAGCAGAAACAGCTTGATGCACAAAGACTCCTAATCGAGCAACAACAGCAACAAATAGCCCAGCTGATACAAATGCTATCTGCTGCTCAAGACTAGTTCTCCTAATTTACTCCACATTTGCTCGGTAGCATGTTCAATAAGGGATTTTCATTTTATTCACGCTAAGGGTATTGGTATGAACACGCGCGTATTTCACCTATCGGCTTTGGCTCTCGCTTTATTCAGCGCTGCTGGTCTCTCTTCAGCCTATGCGGCGGGCAATACTAACTATGGCACCAATGCCGGAACCAGTATTACGACGGGGAGTTATAATACTAGCATTGGTGAGGGCGCAAACCAGGCGCTTACTACGGGTAATTTTAACGATGCCCTGGGTTATCTAAGCGGTAAAAACTTAGCCGATGGCAATCAAAATTTATTTCTCGGCACTCAGTCTGGATACTATACCGTCTCGGGTGATCAAAATACCTTTGTCGGTGCCTACTCCGGCTACCGAAATACCGCTTCGTATAACACCTTTATTGGCCAGCTGTCAGGCTCAGATAACACCTCGGGGGCGTACAACACCTTTTTAGGGCAAAGCGCGGGTAAGAACAATTCAATTGCCAGTGGTAATACCCTGATAGGATTCGAAAGTGGTTTTACCAACAGCTCGGGTGAAAGAAACACTTATGTGGGCTACAAAAGTGGCTACGTCGCCAGCTCATCAGACAATACCCTAATTGGTTACAACTCCGGCGCGAGCATTTCAAACGGTGCCTTTAACAGCTTCTTCGGCAGCTTTGCCGGTAATGATAATGCCACCGGCAACAACAATACCCTCTTTGGCTACCGGGCCAACTTCTATGCCACTTCAGGCAATGACAATACGATTATTGGTTATTCAAGCAATACCGCAGTGGGCGCCAAGCTCGACCTACAAAGGGCGATCGTCTTAGGCAGCTCGGCCAACGCCCAGGCGGATAAATCGACAGTCATAGGCACCAGCGCCACAAGCACCCACGAAGGGGCCATTGTCATTGGAGAAAATGGCACTAGCCATGCTGCCAATACCGTCTCAATAGGCAATGGCAATACGGTAAGCTGGGATCCCTCAAGCGATGCAGCGACAAGTCTGGGCACGGCTAACTATCGTTTCGAAGATATCTATTCCAACAAGATGTCGATCAACGCCACAGCCGGCAACGCCGCTAAAATTGATCTCTTTGCCGATGCAGGCACCAATAATAATGACAGATGGAGCTTGCAGTCTGTCGATGGCGGTAATTTTTCCATTGCTTCCTTTGCCTCGGGTTCAAGCGCGAATTTATTCACCCTAAGCAACAATGGTAACGCAACCTTAAGCGGCAATTTAACGGTAAATTCCGATCGACGCCTAAAGCAAGATATCCAACCTATCCCAGATGCGGCCCAGCTACTGGCAAAGATTGAAGGGGTTACCTACCACTGGAAACGCGAATTACACCGCGACACCAAGAAGCAGTATGGCCTTATTGCGCAGAATGTCGAAGCGGCAATTCCAGAGCTGATCAATGAAAACAGTGATGGCATTAAGTCCGTTAATTATCAGGCCTTAATCCCCGTATTGATTAATGCGGTCAATAGCCAGCAACAGCAAATAGAACAACAACAGCAACAGATTGCAGAGCTGGTTAAATTGCTACAAGCCAAGTAACGGATAACACAGGGACTGTCATGATGGGGTTTTCGATTCACGCTTTGTCTGCATTGCCTCGCTTGGCATGGGGCAACTTTCGCGTTCATGCCACACTTTTCTGCCTGGCGCTAGTTGCTTGCAACCAGGCCAATGCAGGTTCGCTCACCGTCGAGAATGGCGCCGTCATTCAGGGTAACGGCGTCATCAGCGGCGACGTGGTGGTCAAAAGTGGCGGAAACTTAAGCCCAGGTAATAGCCCGGGCTGTTTGTCGGTCAATAATCTCGATTATTCGGCCGGCGGCAGCTTATCTGCAGAAATCGGTGGGGCAAGCGCCTGCAGCCAATACGATCAACTGCAGGTTACTGGTACTGTCACCTTAGGGGGAAGTTTAAACGCCACGAGTTATAACGCCTATGTGCCTGTGGGCGGCGAAAGTTACACCATCATTTCCAACGACGCTACCGATCCGGTCAGTGGCATTTTTACCGGTTTGGCAGAGGGTAACATCTTCTCCCTCGCCGGAAAAAACATGCGCATCAGCTATCTAGGTGATGATGGCAACGACGTCGTATTAACAGCCCTTAGCGATCAGAGCATCTCTTTTGCCGCCCTGGCCGATCAAGTTTATGATGTCGGCAGCCTGACGCTTACAGCCTCAGCCTCTTCCGGGCTAACAGTCGCCTTTAGCTCCAACACTCCATCCACATGTACTGTATCGGGAGATAGTGTCACGATTGTCGATGTGGGCAGCTGCTCGATCACCGCCTCGCAATCGGGTAACGCCAACTACAACTCCGCCACGAGTGTCACGCAAAGCTTTAATGTGAATAAGGCCAGCCAAATCATCAGCTTTGTCGCGCTGGCAGATAAGACCTATGGCGAAGCAAGTTTCACCTTGGCCGCCAGCAGTGATGCGGGCCTAGCAATCACTTATAGCTCGACGACGAACTCAGTCTGTAATGTGTCAGGCTCCACCGTCTCCATTGTGGCGGCGGGCACCTGCTCACTAACAGCCTCCCAGGCGGGTGATAGCCACTACAATGCGGCAGCTTCGGTAACGCGCAGCTTTACGGTTAACCCTGCAAGCCAGGTCATCACCTTCTCGGCGCTTACCGACATCACCTATGGCGTCGCTAGCCTGAATATCGCGGCGACGGCCTCTTCTGGCCAGGCAGTCACCTTTAGCTCAAACACAGCATCTGTATGTTCGGTTTCAGGCAACACTGTCACTATCCTCGATGTGGGCAACTGCTCGATCACCGCCTCGCAATCGGGCGACGCCAACTACAACCCTGCCGCGAGTGTCACGCAAAGCTTTAATGTGAATAAGGCCAGCCAAATCATCAGCTTTGCCGCGCTGGCAGATAAGACCTATGGCGACGCGAGTTTCACCTTGGCCGCCAGCAGTGATGCGGGGCTAGCAGTCACTTATAGCTCGACGACGACCTCAGTTTGTATCGTTACGGGCTCGAGTGTCTCCATTGTGGCGGCGGGCACCTGCTCATTAACAGCCTCCCAGGCGGGTGATAGCCACTACAATGCGGCAGCTTCGGTGACACGCAGCTTTACGGTTAACCCTGCAAGTCAGACCATCACCTTCTCGGCGCTTACCGACAGCACCTATGGCGTGGCTAGCCTGAACATCGCGGCGACAGCCTCTTCAGGCCTGGCAGTCACCTTTAGCTCAAACACAGCATCTGTGTGTTCAGTTTCAGGCAACACTGTCACTATCCTCGATGTGGGCAGCTGCTCTATCACCGCCTCGCAATCGGGCGGCGCCAACTACAACCCTGCCGCGAGTGTCACGCAAAGCTTTAATGTGAATAAGGCCAGCCAAATCATCAGCTTTGCCGCGCTGGCAGATAAGACCTATGGCGACGCGAGTTTCACCTTGGTCGCCAGCAGTGATGCGGGCCTAGCAGTCACTTATAGCTCGACGACGACCTCAGTTTGTACCGTTACGGGCTCGAGTGTCTCCATTGTGGCGGCGGGCACCTGCTCACTAACAGCCTCCCAGGCGGGTGATAGCCACTACAATACGGCAGCTTCTGTAACGCGCAGCTTTAGAGTCAATAAAGCGAGCCAGACTATCACCTTCGCGCCGCTGACGACTAAGGCTATTACGGATGCAGCCTTTACCCTGACTGCAACAAGCGACTCCCTCCTGAGTGTTAACTTCGACTCGCTCACTCCAGCAGTGTGCAGTGTCTCAGGAACGACTGTGTCACTCGTCGATATTGGTGAATGTAGAGTCCTTGCTACACAAGCGGGGAATAGTAACTACCTTGCCGCAACCAGTGTCGAGCAGCGCTTCACCATCACGGGCGAGGACACAGATGGCGATGGTCTGCCCAATGAGATTGACCCTGATGATGATAATGACGGGGTTAACGATGAGGATGATGCCTTTCCATTGGATCCGACTGAAACGACGGATACCGACGGTGATGGCATAGGTAACAATGCCGATAACGATGATGATAATGACGGCGTGAATGACGAGGATGACGCATTTCCACTCGATCCAACTGAAACCCAAGATAGCGACGGCGACGGCATAGGAGACAACAGCGATCCGACACCATACCCCTACTCGGGTGAATTGAACTTTGAACTTGCCCAATATTCAGCTAGCGAAGATGCCGGTAGCATCGATATCAAAGTAGTGAGAAGCCTAGGCGATTTTAAGGAACTAAAGGTCGATTACTCACTTAAAGATCAAACGGCCACCGCGACCCAAGACTATGAGTTCAGTAGTGGCACTCTGACGTTTGATGATGGCCAACAAGAACAAGTCATCAGCCTCACCTTGGTTGACGACTCTACCTTTGAAGGCGATGAAACTTTTTCCATTCAACTGAGTAACCTACGCAGCGTGGGAGACGCCGATATAGGCGCTATCGGCCAAAGCGAAATCACTATACTCGAGGATGAAGCCCCGCCACCTGCCGGAGAAATTGGCTTCGAGTTTGAAAATGTCGCTGTGAACGAAAACGCAGCAAGTGTCACCTTAAAGCTTTTGCGCACCAACGGCAGTTTCGGCGAGGTCGAAATTTCCCTCTATACCCAGGATGATAGTGCCGTTGCCGATTTAGACTATTTTGCCATTAGCGAAACCTTAGTGTTTGCCGATGGCGAGACAGAGAAAACCCTAACCCTAGAGTTGCTGGACGATGCCATCTATGAAAATGATGAACAATTTTCAGTCCTGATTTCACTGATCGCCGGTGACGCCGTGTTAGCCAATACAAGCGCAAGAATCTCGATTCTCGATGATGAGCCGATACCGGCAAGTGGCGTAGTGCAATTTGAATCGGCCCAGTATCAAATTGATGAGAATGATGCCTCGCTCGACGTCACTATAATGCGCAGCGGCGGCAACTTCGGTGAGATCAGTGTCGATGTCACCTCCAGTGACATCCAGGCCCAGGCGGGCGAGGACTACCAGCCGTTTAATCAAACCGTCAGCTTTGCTGATGGCGAAATGGCTAAGCTTGTGACAATTGATCTCATCGACGATAGCGACTACGAAGGCGATGAAAACTTTAAACTGATCCTAAGCAACGCGACTGGCACCGAGCTAGGTCGCATTAGCAACACCGAGATAAGTATTATTGAAGATGACCCAGTGCCCAGTGGCGGCGTCATCGAGTTTAGCGGAGCCAGCTATGTGGCCGATGAAGACTCTGGTGTGCTCATTATCACCCTGACTCGCACCAACGGTAGTTACGGTGAATTGAGTCTGGATATCGCCACCCAGGACGTGACGGCGCTCGAGGGAGACGATTACATAGGCATAGACGAGCACCTGGTGTTCCTGGACGGTCAAACCAGTCAGACCTTGGCCTTAACCTTAAACGATGATGAGATCTATGAGGGTGACGAGACACTTTCCATATCGATCACCAACCTACTCGGCGAAGCCAGTATCGGCGAGTTAAACCGTGCCACCATCACCATAAAAGATAATGATTTGCCGCCTCACGGCACCATTCGCTTCGCCGGCAACAGTTATAGGGTAAGTGAATCATCACCTGAATTTGTCATCACACTGCTACGGGTTGATGGTGCGGCAGGCCATATCAGCGTCGACTATCGCACCTATGGTATCACCGCCACCGCTGGTGATGATTTTTATGCAAGCAGCGGTACCCTCTACTTTGATGATGGCCAAGAAAGCGCCACCATAACCTTGGCCCTCATTGACGATAAGCAAACGGAAAGTGATGAGTCCTTTAAGCTGGTGCTCGAAAACCCTATCGATACAGAGATTAGCGGGAAGGCTAGCGTTACCCTAACGATCCTTGATGATGATATTGAAGACATTAAGCCAGGCAAGGCATCGGGCGGAGGTTCGCTATCCTGGCTATTAATCCTTTTATTTATTATCTCCAGACGTGTCTATAGCGCCTCCAAAGGGATCTTTAAACCTTAGCTAGTCTAGTTAAAATGAATGAAGGTAGGTTAGTCAGTGCGCTGACCTACCATCGGACTCCTTAGCGTTCAAATCCCTTGGCGCTATGCTTCCAGCACCCGGTACCAGTGCAGGCCTTCGCCAGAGGTCAATGAAGTGAGCGACTCGGGACGCGCGATGCCGTAGCCCTGGCCAAACTCGACGCCCAATTTCTGCAGATGCTTTGCCACCTCGACCGACTCGACAAACTCGGCCACTATCTCGAACGCCATGTCGCGGCCCAGCTGGCAGATGGCGGCGACGATCGCCTGATCGGCGCGATCCTCGCACAGGTGTTGAATAAACTGGCCATCGATCTTCACATAATCGACGTTAAGCAGCTTAAGGTAAGCAAAGCTTGAGAAGCCAGAGCCGAAATCATCCAGCGCCAGCTTACAGCCCAGGGGCTTCACCGTGTTGATAAGCCCGGTGGCATGATCCAGCTGGCTCACCGCCGCCGTCTCGGTGATCTCGAAGCAGAGCTTACTCACCAGCTCGGGTTCGCCCAGCAGGCGCATCTCCAGCCAGTTGATAAACTCACTATCGCTGATAGAGAGGGCCGACAGGTTTACCGACACCATAGAAAGCGACTGCCACAACGCCAGGTTTTCACTGCCCCAGCGCAGCAGCTTATCGATCACCCAGCGATCTAGCTTGGCCGCCAGGTTAAAGCGCTCGGCTGCGGGCAGGAAGATACCGGGGGGAATAAGCTCGCCCTCGGTGGAGCGCATGCGCAGCAAGATCTCCAGATGCAAGCCGTCATCGCTGACGCTTAGCGGCTCTATGGGCTGATAGAAGAGCTCGAACCTGTCGTTGGCCAGGGCGCCGACGATATCCACCGAGGCGCTCATCTCGGTATTGAGCTTCTCTACCACAGGATCATGGGCGCTATAGAAGTACCAGGCGTTACCGCCCTTCTCCTTGGCGAGACGACAGGCGGCGCTGGCACGGCGCAAGAGATCGGAGACAGAGTCAACCTCGTTCTCGCAGCGAGCCAGCCCCATGGAGACGCTCACGCTATGGCTGCGCCCCTCCCAGCTAAATTCATGATTGGCCATGGCCTGACAGATACGCTCGGCCACCTGCTCGGCGATCTGCACATCGATATTGGGCATCAGTATGCCAAACTCGTCACCACTGAGGCGGGCGATCACATCCTCCTTGCGCACCAGCTGACTCAGGCGGGCGGCGAGCTGACACAAGAGCTGATCGCCGGCCCTGTGGCCGCTGACATTATTGACCACCTGGAATCTGTCTAAGTTGATGAACCCAACGAAGGTAGATCGCTCGCACTCGCAGGGGTTGGCCAGATCATATAGAGCCTCGAAATAGGCGCGATTGGGCAGTCCGGTGAGCGGGTCGAAATTGAGCGAAACGCTGTGCGCTTCGCTCTCCTGAACCGGCTCGCCCACTGGCTCCACCATCATGAGGATGGGGCCGTCTTCGCCGGACAGGCAGAGGAAGGTCACCTTGGCCAGGGCATCATCGGGGGCGTATTTCAGTGGCACCTCACAACTGGACTGCTCCAACACCTGGTCTCGCACCAGCGCCATGGTGTCCAGCAGGCGTTTCTGCTCCCGCTTTGGTACCAAGGTCTCCACCTTCTGTAGCGTCTCCACATGCAGACTCTCGGCCGCGCTCTGGTTGTAACGTATCACCCTGTCATCCACGCCGATATGCACGCAGGGGATGGGCAGGCGATAGAGATGCTCGATACAGACCAGCTCGTTACTCTTGGCATTTAAGCGCTGGCGCGCCACCTCCTGCGCCAGGCCCAGCAGGCTGCCGGCCAGCAACAGGTTGTGACGAATCGCCTCTGGCCATATTCCGTTGCAGTCGTAGCGATAGGCGCCGAAGATATAGTGCCTCTCTCCGCCCACTGGTAGCAGCAGGACGCTGCGGATCTTGGCCTGATTCAGACGCAGGCGGCTGTCCTCGTCGTCGATAACGGAAGCGACATCTTCGACGATGGCCGGTTCACGTAGTGAGGTATAGGAGTGTAGATGACGGTTGTTGGCAACTCGGCTGAGCAGCATCTCGGCGTCGCGCTTGCTGAAGATAGAGGCATCGGACTGGTACATGGCTTCGATCTGCACCGGCAGACGTCCCTTGCCGATACGTAACAGAAACAGGCCATCACACTGATTGCTGGCGGCAAGTTGCTGCAGGATAAGTTGCAGCTCCTCTTCCAGATCGTGTTCGCATAAAAAAGCGAGCGTCTGCTCGAGCGATTGGGATCCCTGTTGCGTATCGGATGACATATACTATCTAGTCCTTAGATTGGCTAATCTGATACAAACACTGATTATAGTCAGAAATCATAGGATTACCCTATGGATTAAGTTGTAAAAGCTAGCTGAGAGTGACTATAGGTTATATTTCACTTTTTCGACGACATTAGCGAAATAAGTCGCTTTAAAATCAAGCCTGTAGAAAGCTCAACTCGTTGCATTTTTGTAACACACTTTAACCTTTTTCGGCAACCAGGGGATAGCCAATGAAACGACTCTTTCTCGCCATCGCCCCCGATGCGGCGCAGCTGGAGCAACTGACCCAGTTACAGGCGAGCTTAGACGGTGAGGGACGCCTAGTCCCCAGAGACAATCTGCATATGACGCTGGCCTTTCTCGGTCAGTGCAGCGAGGCCCAGCAGGAGGCCCTGAGCGAGTCCCTCGCCCGGCTCGCCCATCAACGTCGTTTACCAGCATTTGAGGTGACGCTCAACACCCTGGAGCATTGGGTTAAGCCCAAGATCCTCTGCCTCAAGGGCGCGGCGCGGGATCCCGGGCTTGTCAGCCTGTTCAACCAATGCCAACGTCTGGCCCAGCAGCTCGGGTTACACACCAGCGAGCACAGCTTCACGCCCCACATCACCCTGATGCGTAAGGCCAAGATGCTGCCCGCTCTCAAGCCGCCCAGCCTCACCCTCAGCGGCCATGCCCTGCATCTGTATCACTCTCAGAGTAGCGAGCAGGGGGTGCAATATAAGGTATTGGCCTCCTGGCCGCTCACGGCCTCAAAAGCATAAAAAAAACGCGCCAAATGGCGCGTTTTTCTCATTAACAACAGCTTAGTCCTGCAGCAGCTCGGCGATAGTCAACACGCCGTGGGCGGTTGCCCCTGCGGCCCACAGGCCGTTAGCCGTATCTGCGAAGGCCGAGGCGAGATCCATATGCAACCACTGGGTGTCGTCAGACACGAAACGCCAGAGGAAACCGGCGGCATTTGAGGCGCCGCCCGCGCCGCCGCCTTTTACTGGACGGCTGTTGGCGGTATCGGCATAGGCAGATGGGCACATCTCTTTGTGCCAAGGCTCAAGTGGCAGCGGCCATACCTGCTCGGCCACGGAGGATGCCTTCTCCTGAGTGCGGCTGATCAGCTCACGGCTCGGAGAGAAGATGGCGTTGTAGGAGGTGCCCACAGCCATCACGGCGGCGCCGGTCAGGGTCGCGGCGTCGATCACCAGAGGTGCACCGGTTTCACAGGCGGCCTGCAGACCATCGGCCAGCACCAGACGCCCCTCGGCATCGGTATTGACCACCTCGACCGAGACACCATTCTTATAGGTGAGAATATCTCCCAGCTTATAGGCACGGCCGCTGATCAGGTTCTCCGCGCAGCAGAGGAACAGCTTGATACGCTTATTCAGGCCTGACTTGATCGCCAGCCCCAGGGCCGCGGTCACTGTCGCCGCGCCGCCCATGTCGCACTTCATCCCCAGCATGCCTTCGGATGCCTTGATGCTGTAACCGCCCGAGTCGAAGGTGATCCCTTTACCCACCAGGGCCGCCGACACAGGGGCGTCTTCGCCCAGCGGGTTATAATCCAGCTCCAGCAGCGCAGGTGGACGCTCGCTGCCACGACCGACAGAGTGAATGCCGATCCACTTCTCTTCCAGCAGGGCTTCACCTTCTACGATGCGGTAGCTCACCTTGTCGCCGCCTACTTTGGTCAGCCACTGGGCCGCCTGGTTAGCCAGGGTCACTGGGGCGAGGTTTTCAGGGGTTTCGTTGATCAACTGTCTGGCGAAGGCCGCGCTGTCGCGTCTGTCGTCCAGCACCTTCTTGACGGCATCGTCGCCAGTCCAGGCGATCTTGCCAATCTGCTTAGCGGTAGCGAAACCCTGGGCGAATGCCCACTGAGTGTGAAGATCCCAGAGCGCGCCCTCGAGCGCCACCTCGTTGATCCCCTGACCGCGTAGCTTACGCGCCGCCTGCTGTACCTGGCGTAGCTGATCGCCCGCCTGCAGATGGATATTGGCCTGGCCCGCCGTAAAGGTCACATCTGCGCTGCCCCAATGGGCCGCAGGGG
Organism: Shewanella alkalitolerans; assembly: GCF_019457575.1. NCBI lineage: Bacteria > Pseudomonadati > Pseudomonadota > Gammaproteobacteria > Alteromonadales > Shewanellaceae > Shewanella > Shewanella alkalitolerans. The sequence goes on from NZ_CP080422.1 coordinate 3,696,445, forward strand.
CGTCCTCGGTCAGATAAATCTTCATCACGTCGCTCATAATTGTTCCTTGTCAGTACAGAGAGTGGCGAGGCCTTAGGGCCTGCCTAATAATGCAGCCAAGTATAACGCCAATCACCCTGCTTTATCTAACCCCCTCACGCTTATCCCTAACTATCCCTAAGGAAGGGGCATGGCAGGGAAGACTACTGTCGCGGCTACAGGTCGCCGCGACAGCGCGCCGCCTAATAGGGTAGAATCTTTTCGCTCTAAATGGGCGCTCAAGCAGGTGACTCAAGATAGCCGTTCAGGGTGTGATCGCAGGCTCAGCCCCTAAAACGCAAAAACCTTGAGGCGCAAAACCCTCGCATCAATATAAGTAGAACAACAAGGCCGACAAGATGATTTTTACCCCCCCATTCGAACAGGGAAAGTTACTCAGACGCTACAAGCGCTTCCTCGCCGACGTGCTGCTGGATGATGGCAGCGAGATCACCATCCACTGCCCCAACACGGGCTCGATGCGCAACTGCCTGTTTCCCGGCGAGCGGGTCTGGTTCTCTACCTCAGATAATCCCAAGCGCAAGTATGCCCACACCTGGGAACAGGCATCCTCGGATGAGGGCCATATCATAGGGATCAATACGGGAAGGGCCAACGCCCTGGCGGCCGAGGCGATTGAGGCTGGAGTGATAAGCGAACTGACCGGTTACGACCGCCTGCGCCGGGAGGTTAAATATGGCAGCGAGAACAGCCGTATCGATCTGCTGCTCGAGAGCGAGGACAAACCCGCCTGCTATATAGAAGTCAAAAGTTGTACCTTATTAGAGCAGGGCCAGGGATACTTCCCCGATGCGGTGACTACCCGAGGCCAGAAACACCTGCGCGAACTGATGGAAATGGTCAAACAGGGCCACAGGGCCGTGCTTTTATTTGTGGTGCAACATACTGGGATAACCACTGTGGCAGCGGCCCGTCATATCGACCCAGAGTACGCCGAACTGTTGACTCAGGCACACCAGGCCGGGGTGGAAATTCTCGCCTACAGCTGCGAACTCTCCCCAAGCGCCGCCAAGCTGATTAAATCCTGCCCTGTCAAGTTGTAAATAGACGGTAAAAGTTGAATTAATGCGTAATAGAGGACATAGTCAAAAGATAAACTCATGGCAGCTTAAAAAATTTGCGTGGTATATCAGATTCTGATATAGATATCGGCCTTTAATAAAAGACGCCCTACAACGCAAATGATTAACAGGAGATGCGTTATGCCTGAAGGCACTAAAAAACTTGGCGTGCTCGCTATCGCAGGTGTAGATCCTTACCAGGAAAAACCGGGTGAGGAATATATGAATACCGCTCAACTGGGTCACTTCAAAAAGATTCTCGATGCTTGGCGTAGTCAGCTCCGTGAAGAAGTGGATCGCACCCTGAATCATATGCAAGATGAAGCGGCTAACTTCCCAGACCCTGTCGACCGTGCGGCTCAGGAAGAGGAGTTCAGTCTTGAACTACGCGCCCGTGACAGAGAGCGTAAGCTAATCAAGAAGATTGAAAAGACATTACAGAAGATCGAAGACGACGATTTCGGTTTCTGTGATTCATGCGGTATCGAAATCGGTATCCGCCGTCTCGAAGCCCGTCCAACGGCCGATCTCTGTATCGACTGTAAGACGCTCGCCGAGATCAAAGAGAAACAGATGGCCGGTTAAGCTGGCGAGAAGCGGGGCTTAGCCCCGCTTTTTTGTATCCAGTCGCCTCGATGAGCGACATAGCAAGTGTGAACAAAGGTTTTGCCGTGATCCCCCAAGCAGACCCCTCCCTCTCGCCCGATAACTCAATGCAAATCGACAAGCCCTATGTCGGCCGTTTCGCGCCCTCGCCCTCCGGTCCGCTGCACTTTGGCTCGCTCATCGCCGCGCTCGGCAGCTATCTGCGTGCCCGCGCCGAGCAGGGAAAATGGCTGGTGCGCATCGAAGATATCGATCCCCCCAGAGAGGTAGCCGGTGCCAGCGACCTCATCCTCAAGACCCTTGAGGCCTACGGCCTACATTGGGACGGCTCAGTGCTCTATCAAAGCAGCCGCCTGGATGATTATCAGGCGCGGCTTAACAGCCTGCTGGCAGAGGACAAGGTCTACTACTGCCAATGTACCCGCAAGCAGATTCAGGCGATGGGCGGCACCTATGATGGCCGCTGCGCGACCCGCACAGCTAAACATACAACAGGCGCTATCCGCATCCGTAACACGCTTGCGATAGATCATTTCGATGACGAGCTGCTGGGCCCTATCCAGGTCGAGCATGAGTTTGCCGCCGAGGACTTTATCATCAAGCGCCGCGACGGCCTCTACGCCTATCAACTGGCCGTGGTGATGGACGATGCCTTTCAAGGAATAACTGAGGTAGTGCGCGGCGCCGACCTGCTCACCTCCAGCGCCCGCCAAGCGACCCTGTTTCACCTCTTCGGTGACAACGCGCCTAAGTGGCTTCACCTGCCGCTGGCCTGCGCCGAGCCAGGGATGAAACTCTCGAAGCAGAATCACGCCCCGGCCATAGATCTTAATGCGCCCCAGGCCAGCATCAACGCCGCGCTCGCCTTCCTGGGGCAGGCCCCCTGCGAACCAGACAGCGTAGAGACCATGCTGGCCCAGGCCGTGAGCCAGTTTGAATTGAGCCGTATCCCGCGCCAGCAGGAGATCATACTTACGCCGTGCGCTTAAGCCCCGTAAAAGCATAAACCTAGCCGCCGTCACGAAACCCGGCCAGACGAGCAGAGTCCGGGTATACTCTTTGACCCATAATTGAGTTATGATAGCGGCCTAATTTTAACCCTGACTCAAGATCCAAGTTCGAGGTGTCCTATTTTTCGCCGTATTAGTCAATTCTGTAAGCAGCTTTTTGAAGACAATCAAAACACCACAGAAACCACACCAGCGGGACTAAGCCTAGAGATAGTTGCACGTAAACATCATGCAATCTCTCGCCAGCACATTAGCGAAAACGCTATTAAGGTACTCTATCGTCTGCACAAATCTGGCTTTAAGGCCTATTTGGTGGGCGGCGGCGTGCGCGACATCCTCCTAGGACTCGAGCCCAAGGATTTCGACGTGGTCACCAATGCCACGCCGGAAGAGATCAAGAAGCTATTTCGTAACTGCCGCCTGGTAGGGCGCAGATTCCGTCTGGCCCATATCGTCTTCGGCCGCGACGTCATCGAAGTCGCTACCCTGAGGGGCCATCATGTAGACAGCGGCGAGAAGATCTCTAAGGTCAACGCCGAGGGTCGCCTGCTGCGCGACAACGTCTACGGCACCATAGATGAAGACGCCGAGCGCCGCGACTTCACGGTCAACGCCCTCTACTACGACATCAGCGACTTCTCCATCCACAGCTATGGTGGCGGCCTGCAGGACCTCGAGTCTCGCACCCTGCGTCTGATCGGCGACCCGCAGAAACGCTACCGCGAAGATCCCGTGCGCATGCTGCGCGCCGTGCGCTTCGCCACTAAGCTGGGGATGAGCATAGACAAGGCTGCGGCGCAGCCGATCCCTGAGCTGGCACCCCTGCTAAAAGATATTCCTGCCGCCCGTATGTATGAAGAAGTGCTCAAGCTCTTCTTCGCCGGTCAGGCCCAGAACAACTACGTCATGATGCGTGACTTTGGCCTGTTCGCCCCTCTCTTTCCCCTGGTGGATAACCTGCTGGAGGAAGATCCTAAGGGACCGAGCCACAAGATGGTCAAGGCGATCATGCGCAACACAGACGAGCGGGTTGAGCAAGATAAGTCGGTCACTCCGGCCTTCTTCTACGCCGCCATGCTCTGGTACCCCCTCAGCCAGCGTGCCGATGATATCGCCCTGGAGAGTGGCCTGAGCCAATATGACGCCTTCTACGCCGCCATGGGCGATGTGATGGAACAGCAATGCCGCACCATCAGCATTCCCCGTCGCTTCAGCACCCCGGCCAAGGATATCTGGCAGCTGCAACTGAGGTTCGAACGCAACCAGGGCACACGTGCCTTCAAGTTTATCGAACATCCTAAGTTCCGCGCCGCCTATGATCTGCTACTGCTGAGGGCCGAAGCCGAGGGTGGTAACCTGGCCAAGACGGCCGCCTGGTGGAAGAGCTTCGTCGAAGGTAGCGAAGAGCAGCGCAGCGTCATCGCCCGCAGTACCAACAAGGGTAGCCGCAGCCGCAACAATCGCCGTCGTCGCAGCCCGAAGAAGACACCGAAAGCCGAATAATGAACACCGTCTATGTCGCACTGGGGGCCAATCTCGCATCCCCAAAAGCCCAACTGGATCAGGCCTGTCAGGCACTGAAGGCCTTGGCAAGCGACGGACAACTAAGCGTATCCCCCTATTACCAGAGCGCCCCCATGGGTGATGTGCCGCAGCCCGACTACCTCAATGCCGTGACTTGCTTTACCACCACCCTCGCCCCACTGGCGCTGCTCGATGCCCTGCAGGCGATCGAGAACGAACAGGGTCGGGTGCGCGAGGTACGCTGGGGCGCCAGAACCTTAGATCTGGACCTGCTCCTCTATGGCGACTGGCAACTGGATATCCCGCGTCTTCAGGTGCCGCACTACGGCATGAAGACCCGCAGCTTCGTGTTACTGCCTCTATTAGATCTGGCTCCAGATCTCATTCTCCCCTGCGGCACCAAGCTGACTTCACTGATCACCGAGGAACTTAAGAGACAAGTTCAACAACTCGGCCCGGATCATTGAACTTAAGCCCCAGTTAGCTTATAAAGCACACTACTGCCCAGGCAGAACTCTTTTTTAAATCAAAGTTAAGACCAGCATTATGTCTAAGATAACCAGCTCTACCCTGCTGAAATTCAAGCAGGAAGGTAAGAAGTTCACTGCACTCACCGCCTATGATGCCAGCTTTGCGGGCGCCTTCGACAGCGAAGGGATCGACGTCCTACTGGTGGGCGACTCGTTAGGCATGGTATTGCAAGGACACGACGACACCCTGCCGGTCACAGTCGAAGATATCGCCTACCACACGCGCTGCGTTCGCCGTGGCATCAAGCGTTCACTGCTGATCGCCGACATGCCTTTCATGAGCTACGCCACCCCAGAGCAGGCGATGACCAATGCCACCGCCCTGATGCAGGCCGGTGCCAACATGGTGAAACTCGAAGGCGGTCACTGGTTGCTGGAAACCGTCACTAAGCTGACCGAGCGCGGCATTCCTGTGTGTGCCCACCTGGGGCTCACCCCGCAATCTGTGCATGTCTTCGGAGGCTTCAAGGTACAAGGCCGTGACGCCGACAACGCCCAGCGCATCATAGATGAGGCCAAGGCGATCGAGGCGGCTGGTGCCCAGCTATTAGTGGTCGAGTGTATTCCGGCGGCACTGGCCAAAAGCATCACAGAGGCCCTGACCATTCCGGTTATCGGCATTGGCGCAGGCGCAGACACCGACGGCCAGATCCTGGTGATGCACGACGTGCTGGGGATCTCCAGCGGCTATATTCCGCGCTTCTCGAAGAACTACCTAGCCCAGACCGGCGAGATCCGCAGCGCCATCCGCGCCTATATCGAAGAGGTCGACACGGGCGTCTTCCCCGCCGCCGAGCATACATTTAGCTAAAGTAAGGTTGCTGTAACATGTACACCACCCAAGATATCGCCGCGATCCGCGCCCAGGTGCGCCAGTGGAAACAGGCCGGCGAGACAGTGGCATTCGTGCCCACCATGGGCAATCTGCACCAGGGTCATATCACCCTGGTCACCGAGGCGCTGAAACGTGCCGATCACGTGGTGGTCTCCATCTTCGTTAACCCGATGCAATTTGGGCAGAACGAAGATCTAGACGCCTACCCACGCACCCTTGCCGCCGATCAGGCCGCCCTAGAGGCCGCCGGCGCCGAGCTGCTATTCACGCCGACACCTGCCATCATCTATCCCAAGGGGATGGATAAGCAGACCTTTGTCGAGGTGCCAGGCCTGTCGGAAGAGCTTTGCGGCGCCAGCCGTCCAGGGCACTTTCGCGGCGTCACCACCATAGTCTGCAAGCTGTTCAATATCGTACAGCCGGATGTGGCCCTGTTCGGCAAGAAAGATTTTCAGCAGCTGATGGTGATCAAGGCCATGGTGGAAGATCTGTCTCTGCCAATCGAGATCGTCGGTGTCGATACCATACGCGAAAGCTCTGGCCTGGCCATGAGTTCACGCAACGGCTACCTGAGCGAGGCGCAGAAGCAGCAGGCGGCTCAGCTCAAGCGTACCCTGGATGAGATGGCCGAGGCAATCGCCAAGGGTCAAGCGATCCCTAATGTAGTGCAGCGCGCCCAGGAGCAGTTGCACCAGGCTGGGTTTAAGCCAGATTATCTGTCGGTGCGTAACGCCGCCGATCTGCGTGAAGCCCAGGATAGCGATAAACAGCTGGTGATCCTGGCCGCCGCCTTTATGGGCAGCACCCGCCTGATCGACAACCTGAGTTTCGAACGCGCTTAAGCCCTGCACGGCCTAATTTAGGACGTCATTAAGCCTAGAAAGCTCTTAAACTTAGCGCGTCCTTAACCTCTAATTTCGCTTCTCTGGCCCAATGCCTGGGAAGCGATTTTTCATTTTAGGCTCACTTTTTACTCAGCGCTTTCTCTCAACTCTTTATCTAAAAGCTGCCCCAAACTGCCCAAAAACAACTCAAAATGAGGTCAGTATGATCATCTAAGCCCTTGGTCATGCACCAATTCTGATCGGCCAATCGGTCGAAAATGCCGCGAGTTTCAGAAATAAAATTACTTATCTGAGCGAAAGCCAATAAAGTGACCTGGATCCAGATCACCTGCATTTCATTTACATGCATTTCAAACGAATTGGCATCCATTCTGGCTAACTTACTGAAATTAATTGGTAATACCTATTTACCAAAAATAGCGAGCTCCTACAGGCGCTCAACAAGGTGATCTGGATCACCAAGAGCAATTTTCCATCGCTAACTGATTAGATTCTAAACTGAAATTATCCGATCAGATATTTCCACTTTTGAGACCTAATTAGAGCAATTACTCTTAGTAAAATCCCATTTCTAGCTAAAAATCGTCATATTTCTTTCAAATAGTTATAACGGCCCGCTCCGACCAGTGATGGAGATCACACTTTAGGTTTAACTGGTCAGACAAAGTTCACACCCATCTAACCCCATCTCACATAATCAGCACATAATGATCTAGATCATATTTGCATTTGGTGAATTAGCGTTTATTACGCATCAAGGATGAAACGATTCCATTTGGGAATAGCTTCCGACAACACAGGATGCTGCATCGGACGAGTCAGCATCGACAACAACTAAAATAACCAAGTAACGACAGTAAGAGGCAATCATGACCCTACTTCAACTACTCGCCAGTTTGACGCCTGTAATCAGCGTTATGCTATTTTTGGTGCTACTCAAGATGCCCGCATCTCGCGCCATGCCTATCTCTATGGTAATGACAGGTCTTGCCGCCGTCTTTATCTGGCAGATGGATACCACTATCTTAGGTGCCTCCGTGGTCGAAGGCCTACTCTCGGCCCTGACCCCACTGAGCATCATCTTCGGTGCCGTGTTCCTGCTGAACACCCTGAAATATTCGGGTGCCATGGACACCATACGCGCCGGCTTTACCAACATCAGTGGTGATGCCCGCGTGCAGGTGATCATCATCTGTTGGTTATTTGGTTCATTTATCGAAGGCTCTGCCGGTTTCGGTACCCCTGCCGCCATCGGCGCGCCGCTGCTGGTGCTGCTAGGTGTGCCGCCCGTGGCTGCCGCCGTAGTTGCCCTGATCGCCGACTCCACCAGCGTCTCCTTCGGCGCCATCGGTCTGCCAGTTCTGTTCGGTATGGAACAGGGTCTGATGCAAGGTGGTGTGAGCATGGCTGCCGACCAGATCGCCCAGCACGGCACCAGCTTCGCCGACTATGCCCAGTTTATCGCCCTGCACATGATCACTATCGATCTGGTGACAGGTACCCTGATCCCGCTGGTTCTCGTCTCTGTACTCACCGGCTTCTTCGGCCGCAACAAGTCCTTCAAAGAGGGTCTGGCGATCTGGAAATTTGCCCTGTTCGCCGGCTTAGCCTTTACCGTACCGGCATGGCTTATCAACTACTTCGCCGGCCCAGAGTTCCCATCGGTTATCGGTTCCCTGGTTGGTATGGCGCTGGTGATTCCAGTGGCACGCAAAGGCTTGTTACTGCCTAAGACCCCTTGGAACGATTTTGCCGAAAACGACAACCAGACTCAGGCTAAGGTAGAAACCAAGGCGCAGTTCTCTCAGGTTGCCGCCTGGACCCCTTACATCATCATGGCGGGCCTGCTGGTACTGTCTCGCACCGTGGCGCCGCTCAAGGCCTGGCTCACCAGCTTCAACATCAGCTGGACTAACCTACTGGGCACTGAACTGAAAGCCGGTTTCGCGACCCTTTACGCCCCTGGCGCCTTCTTCGTGCTGGTATGTATCCTGGGCTTCGTGCTGTTTAAGATGAAATCGCCAGCCATCAAGGAGTCGATCACCGTCTCTTGCAAGTCTATGCTGCCGACCATCATCTCTCTGGGCGCCTCTGTGCCTATGGTGAAGATCTTCCTTAACTCTGGCACCAACGAGGCGGGCCTGCAGTCTATGCCGGTTGCCCTGGCCGACATGCTGGCTGGCTCTATGGGCGCCATCTGGGCCTGGATGTCACCGATTGTGGGTATCTTCGGTGCCTTCCTGTCGGGCTCAGCCACCTTCTCTAACATGATGTTCTCAGGCCTGCAGTACAGCGTGGCCGACAACATCGGCATGAACCACGCATTAGTCCTGGCCCTACAAGGTATTGGTGCCAACGCAGGTAACATGATGTGTGTCATGAACGTGGTCGCCGCCGCTACCGTGGTGGGTATGGCTGGCCGTGAATCAGAAATTATCCGTAAAACCATGCCCGTCGCTCTGGGTTATGCCTTGATTGCAGGTACTATCGCTACCCTGTGGGGCGGTCTATAACAGATAACTCGAGAAAGGCGGACGTGATGAACCCGCCTTTCTGTGGGTCGAATTAAAGAGTAATGTTATGTCGATTAATTATTCAGCAGTAGTCGCAGATTTACGCGCCAAACTCGGTGATGAAGCCGTCTCAGACGATGCAGTGCGTCGTTTCGCCTGGTCCACCGACGCCAGTTACTTCCGTATCGTGCCAGAGGTGGTGGTACACGCCGAGACTCTGGAAGATGCCCGTGACACACTCGAAGTCGCGCGCCAGCATAATGCCCCTGTGACCTTTCGCGCCGCCGGCACCAGCCTCTCAGGCCAGGCCATCGGCGAAGGTATCTTGTTGATCCTAGGTCACGACGGCTTCAGAAAGATCGCCGTCAGCGAGGATCACAACCAGATCTCACTCGGCGCGGCCGTTATCGGTGGCGACGCCAACCTGGCGCTTAAGCCATTCAACAAGAAGATTGGCCCGGATCCGGCCACCCTGGCCTCGGCCATGGTAGGCGGTATCGTGTCTAACAACGCCTCGGGCATGTGCTGTGGTACGGCTCAGAACAGCTACCAGACCATCGCCTCGGCCAAGCTACTCTTCGCCGACGGTACCCGTCTGGACACAGGCTGTGAGCGCTCAAAAGAAGCGTTTCGCGAGTCTCACCAGCAGCTGCTTAGCGAGCTGACCGATCTCGCCAAGCTCACCGCCAGCAACCCGGTACTGGCCGATCGCATTCGCAAGAAATACTCCATCAAGAACACCACAGGCTACAGCATTAACGCCCTGGTGGACTTCGAGGATCCATTCGAGCTGATCAACCATCTGATCGTCGGCGCCGAGGGCACCCTGGCCTTCGTCGAAGAGGTGACCTACAACACGGTCGATGAGGCCAAGTTCAAGGCCTCGGCCATGGCGGTATTCTTCAACATGGAAGATGCGGCCCGCGCCATTCCGCCGATCAAATGCGACAGCGTCGCGGCCGCCGAGCTGCTGGACTGGGCGTCGATCAAGGCGGTCACCGGCAAGAAGGGGATGCCAGACTGGCTGAGCGAGCTGCCAGAAGGCGCCGCCATCCTGCTTATCGAATCCCGTGCCAACGACGAGGCGACCCTGGATGCCTACACCCAGGATGTGATCGCCAAGTTGGCCCATATCGAAACCGAGCGTCCTATCAGCTTCAGCCGTGACCCTGAGGTCTACAGCAAATACTGGGCGATGCGCTCTGGCCTCTTCCCAATCATTGGCGGCGAGCGTCCGAAGGGCACCTCGGTGATCATCGAAGACGTGGCCTTCGAACTGGAACATCTGGCCAATGCGGCCACAGATTTGACCGCCCTGTTCCACAAGCATGGCTATCCTGAAGGGGTGATCTACGGCCACGCGCTGGCGGGTAACTTCCACTTCATCATCACGCCGACCTTCGCCTCACAGGAAGATATCGACCGCTTCCACGGCTTCATGCAAGACGTGGCCGAGATGGTGATCAACAAGTACGACGGCTCCATGAAGGCCGAGCACGGCACAGGCCGCGCGGTAGCACCATTCGTCGAGATGGAATGGGGCGCCGATGCCTACACCCTGATGAAGCGCATCAAGCAAATCTTCGATCCCCAAGGCCTGCTTAACCCTGGCGTTATCCTCAACGACGATGCCAACGTGCACGTCAAGAACATCAAGCCATGCCCTGTGGTCGACGACTTTGTGGACAGATGTATCGAGTGTGGCTTCTGTGAGAAGACCTGTCCGACCTCGGCGCTTAACTTCACTCCGCGTCAGCGTATCGCGACTCTGCGTGAGATCGCCCGCTTGGAGGCCTCTGGCGACAAGCAAGCCGCCGAAGAGATGCGCGCCGCCGCCAAGTACGATGTGGTCGACACCTGCGCCGCCTGTCAGCTCTGTACCATCGCCTGTCCGGTGGACAACAGCATGGGTCAGTTGGTCCGTAAGCTGAGAACCCCATACATCACCACAACCGAGCAGAAGGTACTGGACTTCCAGGCCAAGCACTTCGGCGCCGTCAACCAGGTGATCAGCACAGGTTTCGACGTGCTCAACATCATCCACAAGGTCACAGGCGACAGCGTCACCAACGGCCTGATGAAGGTGGGCCGCATGGTGTCCAAAGAGGTGCCTTACTGGAACCCAGATTTCGCCAAGGGCGGCAAGCTGCCTAAGCCAAGCCCAGCCTCGCCAGACAAGGAGACTGTGGTCTACTTCCCGGCCTGTGGTGGTCGCACCTTCGGCCCGACGCCGAAAGATCCCGACAATCGCACCCTGCCAGAAGTGGTAGTCACCCTGCTGGAGCGCGCCGGTTACAACGTGGTCACTCCTGACAACACCCGTCACCTGTGCTGCGGCCAGATGTGGGAATCTAAGGGTGACTTCAAGAACGCCGATGCCAAGCGCGACGAGCTGATCGACGCCCTGAGCGCTCTGAGTGATAACGGCAAGGTGCCTGTGGTGGTGGATGCTCTCTCCTGTACCTACCGCACACTGACGGGCAACCCTAAGGTGGAAATTACCGATCTGGTCGAGTTCATGCACGACAAGATCTTGCCTAAGCTGACCTTTACCAAGAAGGTCAACGTGGCACTGCACCTTGGCTGTAGCGCCCGCAAGATGAAGCTTGAGCCTAAGATGCAGGCGCTGGCCGATGCTTGTAGTAACGGCGTTAAGCTGCCAGAGGGGATCGAGTGTTGTGGTTACGCCGGCGAGAAGGGCTTGTATAAGCCTGAGATCAACGCCAGCGCCCTGCGCAACATCAAGAAGCTGATCCCGGTCGATATCAAGGAGGGCTACTACGCCAACCGCATGTGTGAAGTGGGTCTGACCCAGCACAGCGGCATCTCCTATCGCCACCTGGCCTATCTGCTGGAAGAATGCAGCCGCTAGGCAACCGATTTAAGGTTTAGATAACCCCACCCAAGCAAACTCCGCGGTGTGACATCAGCTCACATCGCGGTTTTTTATCTCTACCCTTGCCACACCCGAGCAAAAATCACCTAACTCATACTCCCTAAGTCATACAACCTAAGTCATGCAAAATACTGGTGTTATTCCAAGAGTTGCGCCATAGTAATAGCTGACCATACTGAGCTTAATCCTTCAATAAGTTAGCGACCTAAGCTTGACGGTATGGACACCAAAATGAAGTAAAACGACATAAAGTTAGCTAAAGATTCGTTACACAAGAGAAAGGGACATGAGTCGTCGCGGCAACCGCTAAGCTTACAATGCCGTCCCCTAGACTCGACGTAGATAGAGGAATTATCGCTCCATGGGAAAACTGCTCTTAGCCATCGCACTCCTGCTGCTTCCAGGCCTTAGCCACGCCAGCAGCATCTACAAGTGCATCAAGGGCGACAAGGTGGTATTCAGCCAGACCTCCTGCCCGAAAGAGTTTAAGCAGCACCATATCCAATACCAACTCGGCATCACCACGGAAACCGACAGCGACAAGCCCAAGGAGAAGGTCGACCCTCTGCAGGCGCTGCTCAACAAGCGCACCCTCTCCCAGGAGAAGCTGTTACAGCTAATCGACGCCGAAATCTACCGCCTCAAGCAGGAAAACAGCTATTATGAGATCCTGAGGGCCAGCGAGAAACAGAAGCTGGATCGCAAGCGTTACTGGCAGAAACAGGCCAAGGATGACCCTGAGTTTCTCGCTAAGCTCGACGAGATGAACCGCTACTTCGACGGCCTGATCAAGCTCAACGACGATGCCATGCTCATGCTGCAGCAACATAAGCTGCGCATCACGCAGGCGCCCGAGCAGGAAGAACTGGGAGGGCAGGAAGAGCAGCCCGACAAAGGCGCCCCCCAAGTCGTACAGCATTAGCCGTACAACACAAAAACATCAATAGTGAGGTCGCCATGAACAAGACCCTGTTGAGCCTGCTCGTTATCGGCCTGCTTCTGCTGGGATTTTTTATGCGCCAGAGCCTCTTCACGCCCGCCGATGACTCTCGCGAACTCAATGTCGACAGCTTCGTCGACCATGCCCAATACCTGACGACCCAGAGCGAGGTGATCGCCCCCCTGCTGTGCGCCAAGCTCGCCATCGATATGGGCTTTTCCGTGGACCAAGAGCAGGTCAACAGCGAGTTGCGACAGACCCTCAAGGCCTATGATGACGACAAAGACGCGGCGCTGTATCTGTTTATCTATGTCAAAGGCTACGCCTTCGGCCTGGCCCACGGCATAGAGGACAAGCCCGGCGCCTACTTTCACCTGGGCTGTGACCAAAACCATCCCGAGGTCGAGATGCCACCACAGCAGACTCAAATATGACTATCCACTGGCCGCTACTGCTCAAGGTCGCCAGAGACAAGCAGCTGATGCTGTTAGAGAGCCAGGAAGAGTGGCTCGCTGAGCGCGATCACCTAGCGCCCGAGTCCCTGACCCTTATCGACAGCCAAGGCATCTGTTATCACTGCCAAGATGGCGATCTACGCCCCTCGGACGAGCAGATAGCCCTTTCAGAGTTGGTGCTATGGGTCAGCGATTATGCCTGCCAAAATGGTCACTTCTGCAGCGCCAAGATAGGCGCCGACAGCCTAGCGCAGCTGTTTGAGATGGTTCGCTATTTGGAAAATAGTTAGTCGAAGCACGCCATGCATTAAAGAATACAGCCATAAAAAAGCCCCACCAATGTGGGGCTTTTTAGTTGGATTTGTCTGTCATGAACCAACTAGGTTCTCAAGCCTATGCCACGGCTGATCAGGTAGTAGGCCACCAGCCAGAGTCCGGCGCAGAAGCCGACCATGATAGCCACCGACAGGCCGATACTGATGTCGGCATAACCCAGGAAGCCGTAGCGGAACACGTTTATCATATAGACCACAGGGTTCAGCTGCGACACCCCCTGCCAGAAGCTTGGCAGCAGGGTGAGCGAGTAGAAGACGCCGCCCAGATAGGTCAGCGGCGTCAACACGAAGGTGGGCACTATGCTGATGTCATCATAGCTCTTGGCAAATACGGCGTTGATAAGCCCTCCAAGGGCGAACAGGATAGAGGTCAACAGCACCGTCAGGGCCACCAGCCCGGCGTGATGCAGGCTGATATCCACGAAGAACATGGCCACCAGGGTCACTATGGTGCCGACACACAGGCCACGGGCGACGCCGCCGCCCACGTAACCGGCGATCATCACATAGTGAGGCACGGGCGCGACGATCAGCTCCTCCAGGTTACGCTGGAACTTGGCGCTGAAGAAGGATGATGCCACGTTGGAGTAGGAGGCGGTGATCACCGACATCATGATGAGGCCGGGGGCGATAAACTCCATATAGCTCACGCCGCCCATCTCGCCGATGCGCTTGCCCACCAGGTTACCGAAGATCAGAAAATAGAGGGTCATGGAGATTGCCGGCGGCACCAGGGTCTGCACCCAGATGCGGGTGAAGCGGGTCACCTCCTTGATCAATATGCTCTTAAAGGCGGTAAAGTAGACGTGCTTCATATTCATGCTCATGCCTTTTTACCTCCCTTGCCTTGTTCCACCAACTCCACAAACAGCTCCTCCAGGCGGTTAGCCTTGTTACGCATAGACAACACCTCTATCCCCTGCTCGGTGAGCTGGGCGAACACGCTGTTGATGCTATGGGCCTTCTCCACATCCACCTCTAATGTGTGTGGGTCGGTCAGGCGACAGCTAATTCCGTCGAGGGTCGGCGCCTCGCTGATATCGGCCTTAAGGTCAAACACGAAGGTCTCCATGTTGAGGCGGCTGAGCAGGGATTTCATGCTGGTGCACTCCACCAGCTCGCCCTTGTCGATGATGCCAATGTTACGGCACAGCATCTCGGCCTCTTCCAGGTAGTGGGTGGTCAGTATGATGGTCACCCCCTGGCGGTTAAGATCCGTCAGGAAGGTCCACATTGAGCGTCTGAGCTCGATATCCACCCCAGCGGTGGGCTCATCCAGAATAAGCAGCTTGGGCTCGTGCATCAGGGCGCGGGCGATCATCAGACGGCGTTTCATACCGCCGGAGAGGGCGCGAGATGGGCTGTTGCGCTTGTCCCACAGGTCCAGCTGACTCAGGTACTTCTTGGCGCGCTCGAAGGCCACCTCGCGGGAGACACCGAAATAGCCGGCCTGATTGACCACTATCTGCTGCACAGTCTCAAACTGGTTGAAGTTAAACTCCTGGGGCACCAGGCCGATGGACATCTTGGCCAGCTCCAGCTGGGTGTCGATATCGTGTTCGAACACCTTCACCTTGCCGGAACTCTTCTGCACCAGGGAGCAGATCACCCCGATAGTGGTGGACTTGCCGGCGCCGTTGGGGCCCAGCAGGGCAAAGAAATCCCCCGCCTCGACCTTAAGGCTAATCCCTTTTACCGCTTCGACGCCGCCCTTGTAGGTTTTTCTGAGCGAGTCGATAACTAAAGCATATGGCTCTTTGGTCATTAGTGACTTCCGTTATCCTGATCTTGAAATTGGTATTGCTATTGATATGAAAAAACAAAAACTCCCGCACAAAGCAGGAGTTTAAAATCTTAACGACGGCGCGATTAATCTAGGGGTACGACTTTAGCTATGTAAGGCAGGTTGCGATACTGCTCGGCATAGTCGATACCATAGCCGACGATAAACTCATCGGGGATGGTGAAACCGATAAAGTCTACCGGTACATCAACCTCGCGACGCTCTGGCTTGTCCAGCAAGGTACAGAGGGCCAGGCTCTTAGGTTCGCGCAGCAGTAGCATCTCGCGCACCTTGTTCAGGGTGTTACCCGAATCGATTAGGTCTTCGACGATCAACACGTCACGGCCTTCGATATCCGACTGCACATCCTTTAGGATCTTCACGTCGCGCGAACTGGTCATGGCGTTGCCGTAGCTGGATACCGACATGAAATCGATCTCAACGTGGCCCTTGATGCGGCGACAGAGGTCGGCCATAAAGACCACAGACCCCTTCAGCAGGCCAACCATTAGCAGGCGTTCGCTATTGGCGTAATGGGCATTGATCTGCGCTGCCAGGATATCCAGTTGTTGTTCAATCTCATCTGCCGAGATCATCACTTCGGTAGTGTGTTTCATACTCTTCTCAAATTTGTGTTAATTGTCGCGGTTGTCGGCACTGTGCTTATCATAGCCCCAACGCTTGGTTAACCCGTGGTCGACACCCAGATGGTCTAAGATCCGAGCGACCATGAAGTCTACCAGATCTTCAACCGATTTGGGATCATGATAAAAGCCCGGAGCCGCCGGCATTATGGTGGCGCCGAGGCGAGACAGGGACAGCATATGCTCTAAGTGTATGCTGCTAAAGGGGGTTTCTCTGGGCACCAGGATCAGCTGGCCACGCTCTTTTATCACCACATCGGCGGCCCGCTCCAGCAGGCTATTGCTCATGCCGGTGGCCACCGCCGCCAGGGTGCCTGTACTGCAGGGGCAGATCACCATCTGCTTGGGCGCCGCCGAGCCAGAAGCCGGTGGCGAGAACCACTCCTCCTTGCCCAGCACATGCAGCTCACCGGCCACCTCATTGCCGCGCTCGGCAAACAGCGCCAGCAACTGGGCCTTGGCCTTGTCGCCGTTAGCGCTGAGCTGCAGCCCATGTTCGGTGGCCAGCACCACGCGCGCCGCGCTGGAGATCATCAAAAATACCTGATAATCGGCCATCAACAGGCATTCCAGCAGCTTGAGTCCGTATGGCGCCCCGCTGGCGCCGGTCCAGGCCAGGCTGATCGCCTTGGCCCGCTTGGGATAATTCATATCTCTCTCTATGTTGAAGACCCGAGTCTAACCCTTACGGGCTAGACTCAAGCCTTGGTCTCTTCCAGCTTAGCCAGCAGCTTGCCATGCAGGCCGCCGAATCCGCCGTTGCTCATCACGATAATGGTGTCGCCGGGCCTTGCCGCCGCGGCCACGGTCTCGACCAGCTCATCTATGTGGTATAGCACAGTCACAGGCAACTCGGCCTTGGCCATGGCCGCTTCCACGTCCCAGTCGATATTGTCCGCCTGATACAGGTAGGCGGCATCGGCCAGTGCCATGGAACCGGCCAGGGTATCCTTATGCACGCCGCGTTTCATGGTGTTAGAGCGCGGCTCCAGCACCACTATGATGCGACCTTCACCCACTTTGGCGCGGCAGCCCTGTAGCGTGGTGGCAATCGCCGTCGGGTGGTGAGCAAAGTCGTCATACACGGCGATATCATTGACAGTGCCGATCAGCTCCATCCGACGCTTTGGCGGCGCGAAGCGGGTCAGCGCCTCGATAGCCGCCGTTGGCTTGACGCCCACATGACGGGCCGCGGCGATCGCCATGGTGGCGTTTTCCACGTTGTGCTGACCGATGAGCGACCAATCGAGCACGCCCTGGGACTCACCGTCGAAGAAGACCTCGAAGCTGTGGCCATCCTCGCTCAGCAGCTCGCTGTACCAGCCTGGGCTACCCGCCATCAGGTTATAGGTCTCCTGCTCGCTCCAGCAGCCCATGTCGATCACCTCGCGCACCGCGTCGCTGGCTGATGGCCAGATCACCTTGCCCTGACCCGGTACGGTTCTTATTAGGTGATTAAACTGACGCTGGATCGCTTTCAAATCATCGAAAATATCGGCGTGGTCGAACTCCAGGTTATTGATCACCAGAGTGCGCGGCTGATAGTGGACAAACTTGGAGCGCTTGTCGAAAAAGGCGCTGTCATACTCGTCCGCCTCCACCACGAAGAAGGGGGAATCCCCCAACCGTGCCGACACGCCGAAGTTTTGCGGCACGCCGCCGATCAAGAAGCCCGGCGCATACCCACAATCTTCTAAGATCCACGCCAACATGCTGGAGGTCGATGTCTTGCCATGGGTACCCGACACCGCCAGCACCCAACGATTGGTCAGAATATGCTCGGCCAGAAACTGTGGCCCAGAGGTGTATCTCAGGCCACGGTTGAGCACAGCCTCGACACAGGGATTGCCGCGACTCATGGCATTACCTATCACCACCAGATCCGGCGCATCATCTTCATTGTGCCCCAGTTGGCTTGGGTCGAAGCCCTGGATCAGTTCTATCCCCTGCTCCTCGAGCTGAGTGCTCATGGGTGGATAGACGTTGGCATCGCTGCCCGTGACCTTGTGACCGTTAGCGCGAGCGAGGAGTGCGAGACCACCCATAAAGGTGCCGCAGATCCCTAAGATATGTACATGCATTGGGGTTGGCTCTGGATAGGAATAATCTGGGGGTTATTCTAACGATTCGTGTCACCATTGTCAGTTAACAATGGTTTAAATAACGTTTTGATGACTAACGTCATGTTGACGGTTTACCCAAACTTCGTTTGGGATGGCTGACGTCAAGAGTGCGGCCTTACGGCCGAGGTAGGTCGTGGAACTCCGTTCCACACCAGGGCAAGAGGGGGATCTCCAGCAATCCCCCTCTTGCATCTCCCCGTGCCGCCCCAGACGAAGTTGTTATCCCTACATGGCTATTTGAAAATGACTGACGCTTCCGATGGGGCATCCAAGCCCCCCGAAAGCTAGCCTCACATCCATGTGAGTCTCACGCCATTTTCTGCAATCCACTCCGGCAACTTCGATGGGGACTTATCGTAGCTTCTACCCGCAACCTCACTAACTAGAACAAACTTAGCTCTGACCCAACTTTTCATTTATAAGTATCATTAGTGATCGGACGCAACGCCGCGTTAAGCGGACTAAAATAGTGGGTTAAAATATGTAGCGAAGCGAAATGTAACCAACTGTTTTAGTTCCGTTTAAACGCCTTGTTAGCTGTTTGATTGCTATTTATTGCAGCAATAATAAATAGTAATGATTTGTAAACATCAGATTTACTAATATACACACCAGCATCATGACTGCACTTATTTAAAGTCTCGATGGTGTTTTGAAGTGTAAATTCTACACTTTCAGAAAAAGAGAGGTTTTTTAAAACACCAGTAAGGTCACCTAACATTAGCTTTTGGTAATCATTATCAAACTTTGTTCTCTGTTGTAAATTCAATACTTTTAATGCATTCTCGAAATGTTTTCGAGCAAGGTTTCCGTTAACATGAAGAGATTCTTGATCTGCCTCTTCAGTAGTACCAACAATTCCCATTATTTCTAGTATTTTGTCTGATGTTAACTTTAAGTTTTGTTTATACAATACAGCTTTTGAGTCATCGACTGAAATATAGCCATTGTAGTTTGGAACAATTGATGTTGTGAAACAATGGATTTTAGGGACTGTTATACTATGAGTCTTTCGTTTTACTTCTTTAAGTATTTCTACAGAAAAAGGGTGGCCTTCCAAAAATAGAATCTTAGAGCAACCTTTGTTGTATTTAACATTCAAAGTTTTTTTGTCTTGATAGAAGCCTTTTAAAAGTAATACAGGAAGACCTTTGTTTAAGGTTATGTATATTGAATCAATTATTAACTCTGATTTGATTAAATGGGCACCAAAACATTCAATTTCAAATTGATCTTTTGAATCAGAAAAATCATGCCAAACTAGCTCTAGAAGCCGAGTTTCATCATCAAAGGTAAATCTTTCTACACTGTCCCAATTTGACAAATCAATGAAATCTACAATTGTGTTTTGTTTGTGTTCATTTATAAAAAATGAGGTGATTTGCTTTATCATCACCCAGTCACGAATTTCTTGTTCTAATATTGCTTCGTATTCAGTTTGAAACTTTTCTACAAAGTTTTGTAAATCTTCTTTAATTTTTTCCATGGAAATCCAAATAGGTTAAGACAGCTAACAGCTTATTAGTGCGCATGCGCGTTTACCTCGTTGAACCAGTGAAAACGCGCACAGTTAACTATCTGTATGTAATGAACTTATCAGCATTTTGCCGCTTTTCATATAAGTAATCCATCTGCAAAAACGCGCATGCGCGTTTTCCAAACCTATTATCTCAAGTAGTCAACACATAACTGATTGATAAAAATGAATTATACGGATTAGTACGTGTATAAAAGCGCAAAATTATTTCACTATTTTCCTTGATATTCGGAAATACCAAATAACACTGTACAAATAAACAGAATATTAGGGGGGGGGTAAGGTAATCATGAGTCTAAAAAGCCCATTTCTAATCGGTGTTCAAGAAACTATGCGTATGCGTGGTTACAGTATTAGGAATAGTCGGGTCAGAGTAAACTTTGACTTATTTGCTTCAATGTAGGTTGTGGCTACAACAGATCCCCATCGAAGTTGCCGGAGTGGATAGCAGAAAATGACGTGAGTCTCACATGGATGTGAGGCTAGCTTCCGGGGGGCTTGGATGCCCCATCGGAGGCGTCAGTCATTTTCAATAAGCCACGCAGGAATCACAACTTCGTCGGGGGCGGCACGGGGAGATGCAAGAGGGGGATTGCTGGAGATCCCCCTCTTGCCCTGGTGTGGAACGGAGTTCCACGACTTACCTCGACCGTCAGGTCGCACACCCCGGGTGTGGGATGGAATCCCGTAAGGCCGTATCCGTCCCAACGAGGGAAGCTCCCCACGACGTTAATCCAAACGGAGTTTGGAAAACTCAATTCATGCCGAAAGGCTACACCAACCTTGGTGTGGAGCAGAGTTCCACGACTTAACTCGGTCGTCAGGCCGCCCCGGCCCCGTTATAATTTCCGCTCTAGCTTCCTCAGGGTATCCAAGGTCACCTGCAGCGCCTCGGCATCGATCCCTTGAGCGCAGGCTTCCGCCCAGGGAAGCTGTTTCTGCTCTAGCTTCTGGATCACATCGACCCCCTTGTCTGTGAGTAGCAGTAGTTTGGCTTTCTTGTGTTGCGGATTATCGGCCAGGGCAATGAAGCCTAACTCGACCATCTCATTAGCCAGGCGCTGCACACCCTGACGACTCTGCCCCATAGAGTGGGCCACATCGGATACCGTCATGGGATTACCGGCGCGGCCGAGCGCCCCCAGCACCTTCCAACGGGCGCTGCTCATCTGCACATCCTGAGTGAGCTTGTCTCCTTCGGCCGTTAACTGGCCGCTAAGCTTGAACACCTCTAAGACAATTTCGGTAAATAATCGGCCTCTTGGCGACGCTTTCATAAAAAATCTCTCCAGAACAATTTGACAGCATGATGCCAAACATGACAATATGCTGTCAAATATTGACAACTTGTTGTCATACTCTATCCCAAAAGACGACAAATAGCAGTCGAAAAAATTCGCCCGGAGGCATTATGAAAAAAACACTACATCTGTTTGGTGCCATCACGGCAACGACCTGCATAGCAAGCTTCTTCCTTGCCACGATTTTGGTTGAACTCTTCGGCAGCGTTGAGCAGATAATCACGGTCAAGCAGCTGATTCTCATGCCCGGCCTCTTCATCCTGATCCCCGCCATGATGATTACGGGCGTGACGGGCAATATGCTAGGCAATAAGGGAAGAGTCTTAGGCGCTAAACAGCGTAGGATGAAACTGGCGGCAGCCAACGGCCTACTGATGTTGTTGCCCTTGGCAATAGTGCTCGCCCGCATGGCCAGTGCCCAGGAGTTCGACAGCCTCTTCTTCAGCCTGCAACTGCTTGAGCTATGCTGCGGCACCGCCAACCTCTATCTGCTGGGACTCAACGCCAGAGACGGCATGAAGCTCAGTGGCCGCCTTAAACAGAAAAAACTCACCAGTAACGCACTTTAATGGAGGATCACACCATGTCTGCACCCGTCACACTCATCAACCCCTTCAAGGTTCCCGCCGACAAGCTGGAGGCCGCCATCGAATATTGGGAAGCCCACCGCGACTTCATGGCCCAGCAACCCGGCTACCTCTCGACGCAGCTGCACCAGTCCATAGACGAGGGCGCCACCTACCAGCTGATCAACGTCGCCATCTGGCAGAGCGAGGCCGACTTCTACCAAGCCGCGCAGAAGATGCGCCAGGCGCTAGGCCACATCCAAGTAGAAGGCCTAAGCGGCAACCCGGCACTCTACCGCGTCATCAGAACCTAAAAGGAGCAAGCCGAATCCAAGCCCCCACCAATACAGGTTGTGGCTACAACAGATCCCCATCGAAGTTGCCGACGACGGCATGGATGCAGGAGTTAGAGCGAAGCAGGATGCCAGAGCCGGGATGCGCAGATGAAAATGACGTGAGACTCACATGGATGTGAGGCTAGCTTCCGGCGGGGGGGGCTTGGTCTTTCTCGTGCATCCATGCACTTCAAGACATTCAGGCATCCTGCCTATCAGACTCCCCATCGGAAGCGTTAGTCATTTTCAAATAGCCACGTAGGAATCACAACTTCGTCGGGGCGTCAGGGTGGGTGCAAGGGCGAAGGTCATGTCAATGACCGTTTTGAGCGAGAGGCACGGATGCCGAACTGGCTTTTTACAAGGAAGTACTTGGCGAGGACGAGCAGTCCTCCTTGCCCGGGTGTGGGATGGAATCCCACGACGTTAATCCAAACGAAGTTTGGAAAAAGAGCAAACAACCAGTTTTAAGGCTATTGCAGATTAAAAAGATTATCTGAATTGTTTGAAGGCGGAGGAATAATCATCTCTCCTGTGGCATAGAGTCTATCGAACTCTTTCTTTGCATCGATCTTGTGATTAACGCAACGAACCATATGCGCATCATTTTTAAAGCTTCTGCACTCATCTGGCGTCACGTAATAACTCTTCCACGCTCGGTCACGCTTCTGCCGCTCAGCCTGCTCGATCGTTATTCGGGCTTTCTTTTCTTGCTCAGCAAGATAGCTTGCTTTAAAAGCCTCTATTCGGCGCTGTTTCTCCGCCGCCTTTTGCGCTGCAACCTTTTCTCGCAGCAACTTGGCTTGTTGTTCTAAGAAGCGATCAGCCTCATAGGCAACATAATTAACATAGGCAATATTGATAATGGCAGTGACTACTCCCGCCAGTAAGATTCCTAGAGTGATCTGAAGTACAAGTTTCATCGAATAACCTAAATTCCTTTTAAGCTAAGCAAGATGCTAACACCTCAGTACAAAATTTGGCACCTCAACCTTCACAATCTCACCAAAAGCACTAAAGCAACCTAATACAGGTTATGGCTACAACAAATCCCCATCGAAGTTGCCAACTAAATGGATATAGCAGGCAAAACAATCCACTGCCTGAACCCAAACGCCGGTTGTGGCTACAAGAAATCCCCATCGAAGTTGCCGGAGTGGATAGCAGAAAATGATGTGAGACTCACATGGATGTGAGGCTAGATTCCGGGGGGCTTGGACGCCCCATCGGAAGCGTTAGTCATTTTCAAATAGCCACGCAGGGACCACAACTTCGTCAGGGGCGGCACGGGGAGATGCAAGGAGGACGAGGACGAGCAGCCCTCCTTGCCCGGGTGTGGGATGGAATCCCACGACTTTCTCGGCCGTAAGGCCGTATCCATCCCGACGAGGGAAACTTCCCACGACTTTCATCTTCAAACGGAGTTTGAAAATCAAGCAAATGGTCATAGCTCCTATCCGTCCCACAACATGGGCAGACTCCAACGACTTACCTCGACCGTCAGGTCGCACATCCCCGGGGGTGGGATGGAATCCCACTCCGCTAATCCAAACAGAGTTTGGAAAACGAATGAACGTCCGCATTCATAAAAATATCAACTACTTCCCTAAGTGCCTATACTGCAAGTACAATGATAACTCTTAGGAAAAGTTGGCAAGACCAAAGGAAAGGCGATGACACTGAAGGAAGATGTCAACAAGCTCACTCAGGCCCTGGAGGCGATGCAGTCACAGCAGGCATCGGACCGCGCGGCGCTCACGAATCAGTTAGCGGAGTTTAGCCAGCAGCTGGCCGAGCTCAACGCGCGGGTTAATGCCCTTGAGGGCTACGACCAGCCCGAGTATCCACAGCAGACGCAATCGACGACTGCGCACACACATTCTATAGATTCAACCTCGGCATCGGCGCCAAGCCAACCAAGCCACTCAAGCCAATACTTGCCATGGCAGACCCCGCCAGAGCCGCCACAAGCAGCGCAGACGCAGTCAGAGCCGTTACAGTCAACGCAGCTAGAGTTAGAGAAGACGCCGCCATCCCATCAAGGCGAACTCAATCAGCAGGCCGATACCAGCTATCGCCACGACGCCTGGCAGCGTCAGACTCCTCAAGCACAGGAACAGGCTAAAACTTCTGCTCGCCCAACGAAAACCACAAAACAGAAAGCCGCCACTCCCGGTATTGGGCAACAGCTGGCTAACTCGGTGGGGCAGCTGCAGGGCTCTTTGGGACAGCTGGTTAATTTGCTACTCGGCCCCTTCGGCGGACTCGGCGAGCAGGCCAAGGCCTTCTATCAACACTATCAGGCCAAGGGACAGGGCGCGGTATTTCTGATGACACTCGCGGGCATCGTCACCCTGACCCTGGGCTTCGGCTACCTGCTGCAATACTCCATCAACCACTGGTTCTCCGAGCTTGGCAAGGCGATGCTCGGGCTTATCACGGCCAATGGGGTGATCGCCGGCGGCCTGTTTATCCGGCGGGCCAGGCCCGGCATGGAGGACTATGCCTCGGGCATAGTGGGCCTTGGGATCATATTAAATTACCTCTGTATCTATTTCCTCGGCCCCTATTTTGAGCTGATCCCCGAGAGCGCCGCCTTCTCGCTGATGCTGGTCAACACCCTGCTGGGCTACGGCCTGGCGATGAAGCTGGAGACCAAGGTGGTGGCCATCATCGCACTGTGCGGCGGCTCCTTGGCGCCGCTTATGCTGCTCGATGCCAGCCAGGCGCCGCTGCTCTATCTGCCCTACTTGCTGATCATAGGCGCCTGCTCCCTGGTGCAGAGTCACAGGCTAAACTGGCCCGTGCTGATAGAGATCACCGCACTGCTGCATATCGCCTGCGTGCAGCTACTGAGCTTCTTCCTGTTTCTGCCGCTGGCGCCCATCGACACCATGACCATGCTGGCGCTGGGGTGCATCAACGCCCTCTTCTATCTCTATGGCCTGGGTAGCCTCTGGCTCCAGACCAAGCGTGAGCCCAGTGCGCGCCTGCTGATGGTGCCCGTGGCCATGCTCTGTTTTACCCTCTATACCCTGGGGGAGTTTACCTCTTACGCCGGCGAGCTGTTCGCGATCAACGGCGCCATCTGCGCCCTGCTCTATTGGAAGATACGGCGCGATAGCCTGATCGCGCCGCTGATGCTGGCCGCGGCCGGGGTGTTCGCCGGGGTGGCCGCGCTCTACCTCATCAGCGCCGATCTCCTTGGCTTGGTTCTGTTGATCGAAGCGTTGCTGCTGCTCTGGCTCGGCGCTAAACATGATTTTATCGCCATTCGCACCGAGGCCTATATCCTGTTGGCGATGGGCCTTGGCAGCAACCTACTGTTCCTGTTCGACAGCCTGGCAGTGAGTCACCGCGAGCTGGGTGGCGCCGCGGGAATCACCGATAACCTAATCCTCATTCTCACCCTTACATTAAGCTGCGCCGCCTGTTATCAGGCGATACGCCTGATTGACGCCCTGGGGGATAGACTTGCCGGGATGGAGCGACTGCTGCACCGCGTCCTGCAGGGCGTTTTTGGTCAGCTGCTGGCGATCACCGCGCTATTTATCGGCTACTGCTTGAGCCCAGATTTCTATCTCAATGGGCTGCCACTGATCGCCCTGATGCTGCTCTATCTCGGCAGACGAGATGGGCTGCGCTTTACCGAGATCATGGCCTGGTTCTGGCTACTGCCGCTAGGCGGCCTCATCATGCTGGGCATGCTAGAGGCGGGCAGCGTCAACTTTGCCCAGCAGCCCCTCAACGCCAAGTTGGCGCGTATCGAGCTGTTCAGCAGCCTGCTGCTGGCCTACAACTGGTATAAGCGATACACACCTCAGTCGCCGCTGCTAAGTCTGGCCTATTATGTTCAGCTCATCTGTTACCTGGCGCTGCCGCTCCTGCTGCTGCCTAAGGTGCTGCGCAGCTATCTGGAACTGCTACCCATCTACCTCTGGTTGGCCAGCGCCATGGCCCTTGGCCTCGCAAGGTTCGTGCGCCACAGGAGTCTGGTGAGCGAAACGCAAGTGTTATGTGCCACGGCCATGCTGTTCACCGCCATTAGCTGTCTGGACAATCAGTGGCAGGGATTAGTCGCCCTCGCCATTGGCGCGCTGGCCCTAGGCACAGTGCACGGCCGTTATGAGCAAATGAACCGGCACTGGCGCATATTACTGCGCTTCCCCTGGCAGTTGAGCCCCTTCTATTTTGCCTTGGTCGTGGCCGTTGCCGTACAGACCCTGTCTGGGCTTATCGCCCCGGGTTGGTCCCTGGTATTCCTGGCGTTGACCGGCTACTTTGCCCTGCTGATCGAGCGTGACAATGCCCTGGGCAGACGTTTCGCCAAGGCGCTGAAACCAGGTTACGATCTCGCCTACGGCCTGCTTCTCCTGCTGCCGCTGGCGCCCATCATATTGCACGGCGATCGCCCCCTGGGGCTGGACATCAGCAGCCTGCTGTTTAGCCTCAGCGAGCTAGGCATATTGGTGGTGCTCGCCTGGTATCTCAGGGGCAAGCGACTCGGCATAGCGTCCCACAAGAAGCTGCTGCCCAAGCCCGCCCTGCTGTGGGGCTGGCACAGCCTGTTGGCGGTGAGCTATTTCCTCTGGAGTTATCAGCTGGGGGATCAGGTAGCCGCGCCTGTCAGCAGCATCCTGTTGGTGAGCCACGGCAGCGCGCTCATGTTCCTCAGCCTGCGACCGCAACAGACCAGCCTGATACGCATGGCGGGGATCCTCTTCGGCCTCGCTTGTCTCAAGATATTGTTTATCGACATGGCCTCCTTCGTGCTGGTGCAGAAGGTGGTCGCCTTCATCGTTATCGGCATTATCCTGCTGACGGTGGCCTACTTCTATCAGAAGCAGAAGAACCGGCTGCAGGCCATAGGTTAAGGATTAAAGGTTAAAGAGTTAGGTCGATGCCAAGATTACTGGCATAAAAAAAGAGGAGCCTAGGCTCCTCTTTTTCACTTTAGCTTCAAGCATCTTGGGTCATACCCGAAATGCTTGTTTGGCCATACTTTTGACCTTTTTAATTAGCCATCTTATGTAGCCGTTTTAGCTCAGGCGCGCCTTAGCCTTGCGGCGACGCAGCAGTGCCAGCGGCAGCAGGCCAAGCAGACCCAGCCCCAGGGCACCACCTGAGCTAGACTCAGGCTGCACAACCTCAGGCTGAGGCGGTAGTGTCGGCTCGACGCCATCGGATTCCACCGTCAGCATGAAGCTGGTGCTGGCGGCATCACCACTGTGCTCGTTATCGCGCACGGTCACAGTGACCAGGGTGTCACCGTGGAAGTTGGCCTCAGGGATCAGGGTAAAGCTGTTGCCCTGCACCTCGGCCGTGATGTGCTCGCCTGTCACCTCTACCGTGTTCGGCACCTTGTTGGCATCGATATAGCTTACCGTCAGCCCTTCCAGCGGCGTGTTCTCGGCCACGACCTGATCGGCAATCTCGGCGATCTGTATGTTGCCCTGGACACTGATAGCATGAGTGAGCTGAATCGACGGTGCGCCTTCCAGGTCATAATCCAGCACTATGTCTTGTACCGTACCAGTCGCCTCAGGCTTGATCACCGCCTTGAAGTTGACCTCCATACGGCTCTGCTCGGGTCCCACATAGTCGAAACAGACCACGAGATCGTCAGCCAGCACCTCATCTAAGTTATCGAAGCCCAGCACCTCATAGAGACCGCCGCCCTTGGCGCCTGCCTTAGTCGACCACTGAGTATCGAAACCTTCAAGGAACACGGCACCCTTGGCCAGATCGGCACCCAGGTTGTCGTAGGCATAGATGATCTCGAACTGACCCGGACGGTCGTCGATGCCGCTACGCAGAATCGTTTCGAAATCATACTCTTCGCCTGAGTTCTTATCGGTCACGTTATCGAACTCGAGGAAGAGTAGATCCCCAAGGTCTGGACGCTCCTCGGCATACTGAGAGGCAATAGTCAGTCCCCACGGATCTTCCCAGTGACGACGATACTTACCTTCGAAGCTACCACGCCAGAATGGCGCCAGCGCCTCGACCAGGAAGCCAGGACCACGGTGCAGCATCATGTACCAGTAACCCGTGTTCAGCTGCATGGCACCTACGGTATGCATGCGCAGATAACCGGCGTTCGGCTGGTTGTACAGCTCGAACTTGGCGCCTTCCTTGTAGAACAGCCAGTCGATAGGCACATCGAAGGCGCTGCGATAGTCGCCCACAAACCAGTCGGCCAGCGGCTGCATCTTAAACTCACCGAACAGGTCGATATAGCCACCGGTCGAGTACTCGTCGATCATCGGCGTGCGACACATCTTGTCGGTCAGGTTAGTGGTCATCTTATACTCGCGCTGTACGTCGCGGGTGGATGCCTGCATGCCTGTCAGGGTAAATCCGCGCTCATCGGCGGTCACCGCCTGAGTCACCTGATCGTTGTTGGTGGTCAGGGTCGCCGGTGCCAGACGCATCCCCTCAGGCAGTTGCAGGGCAAACTGATACTGACGGTCCTGAGTCTCCATGTTGGCGGCGATCTTCAGGCTGATATCCACCACATCCATGCTACGTGCCTTGTCCTGGCTCACTTCCCAGGTCACCGCATCGTCGGCGCGGCGAATATCCAGGGCGGTGAAGCCCAGGGTGCCCTCGGCGCCCGGCATGTTGCCGAGGTCGAAACCACCATAGTAGATATCACCGGCCTGGGTCTGTGGCAGGTTCCAGTTGATGCCGATCTCATAGTTACCGTTACCATCATGTGAGGCTGGGCCCGTGATGCTCAGGTTACCGCGATCGTCGTCTTCCATGATGATGGCGTAGCCTGTATCCACGTCTACTTCACCCTGGCCATAGGCCATGGCGGTAGCGACCCAGTAGGTGCCGGGCGCCGGGTTTTCCAGGCTACAGTAGTTGTGCTCCGCCTGACTGGTTGAGAGACAGACGGTTTCCGCCGAGTATTCCGCCTTGATGGCACTGCTGTCGGCTTCGCTGTCTGGCACGAAGGTGCCGTTGTCGTTCTCATCCAGACCCACAATCACAAACGGATGAGGCGTGGTGTAACGAGGGTTGAGATCCTCAAGCGTGCTCACCACTCCGGCCTTCTGCACCTCGACCACCAGACGCTTGGCGCCCTCGGGTACCGTGATGGTGCGGATATCCCAACCCTTCTCGATATAGTCCTGACGCAGGAAAGGTCCCACGGCGGTCAGACGATTGCTATACACCTCAGGCTTCACCGGGCCGTAGAAGCGCGGCGTCAGCTGGCTGTAGGCATCGGTATTCACCGTCAGGGTTTCTGTGCCTTGGTCCCTAGTGATCTCAAAATGATGTGACACGGGCAGCTGCTCACCACTGGTGGCCACCACCACAGGCATGTGCACCTCTGGCGATCTGTCACCCTGCTCCTTCAACACCACCTGGCCGTTGAAGAAGGTGTCCTTGTTGAGCACAGAATCCCACGGGCCATCGGCCTCTTCGGGATCGACCTTGATCTCTATCTTGCTCGGCGGTGTCGCCGTCACGATAATGCTCTGGGTCTCGCCCGCCTTGAGGGAGAACTGCGCCGGCGATACCGTCAGCTCGAAGCCCTCCTCCTTACCGATACCCTCAACCGTCCAGGTACCGTCGCGGGTCGCCTTGACCGTACGCATCCAGCTACAGGTGTCGGTACACTCCATCTCCACCATAGAGGGGATGTTGAGCCAGTTCACCAGGCCGCCGTTTGTCGGGTCGGCATTGCGGTAATTTTCGACAGTCTCATCCATCAACAGGCCGGTATCTGCGGCGCGCGCCACGTTGATCGCCCCTGCTCCGGCCATGAAGTTGTAGTAAGGCTCGATCAGCTGATAGCCGGTGTTGAGCATCACTGGGCCCGCCGTTAGCATCAGCGCCGATTGGATCTCCGCCGGTGTCCAGTCTGGATGGATCTGACTCAGCAGCGTCATGGCGCCAGTCACATGAGGCGTCGCCATCGAGGTGCCGCTCATGAAGGTCCAGTCGGAGGCCGTCGGTGAGTAGGTGAAGGGTTGATCGTCGGCGTTGGCCGCATAGATGTCGACACCCGGCGCCGTCAGATCCGGTACCAGAGTGTTATTGGTGCGGCTCGGCCCCATGGAGCTGAAGGTCGCCAGGTTGTTACCCAGCTCGGCGTCCAAGTAATAGTCGTTGCTATAGTCTGAGATGGTCGCGCGGGCGGCTTCGCCGTTACGGTTGACCCAGTTACGCAGCTTGTAGCGCTCGGCGGCCTTGATCTGAATGCCAGGCAGCACGAAGTTGTCCGCCACCAGGTTGTCCGCCGAGTAGCTGATGTTTTGCAGGATGAAACCACCCGCGCCACCGGCCGCCACGTTCTTGGCCTTGTCGACGCGAGCGATGTCGCCACGCTCACACACCACGATCTGGTCGCTGGTGAAGGTACCGGCCGGGAAAGGCGCATTACAGCTGGCGGCGTTATAGCCATCGTTAAGATCCGGGTCGGCATATTTCTCGGCCATCACCACCTGGCCGGTAATACCACCTGAGAAGCTCTTACCCTGCATTGGCGCGGTTGGCGCGCTTACCCCTTCGAACTCACCTAGGGTCTTCACCCCGGCCTCGAGCTGACGATCATGGGTGCTGGCACCTACGGTAGTCACCCAAGGCGAGCTGTGATCCGACGACCAGTAGGCGCCGTTGTTACCCGCCGCCACGGCGACAGAGATCCCCGCCTCACGGGCCGCCAGGAAGGCAAGCTCCATGGGATCGGCCCAAGGCAGAGACTCGGCGCCGCCGATAGAGAAGTTGATGGCATCGACGCCATCGGCTATCGCATCTTCAAATGCCGACAGGATCGCCGACTCGGGACAACCCGCATAGGGGTCGCCACTGCCACCAGGCCAACAGACTTGATAGGCGATGATATGGGCGCGGGGCGCCACACCACTGGTTTGTGGGAAGTTAAAGGGCACATTGATGCCGTCGCTGGTCGCCTCGCCGCTGAAGGTTTGCAGCGGGGTGTCGGTCAGGGTGTTACCCGCGACCGTGCTGGCGGTGTGAGAGCCGTGGCCGTTATAGTCTTCGCCATTGGCCGGGCGGATCATCACTGGGCGGCCGCTGGTTTGAAACTCGGGCGCCGCATAGATGTCGGTGATCTCAGGATAGGAGTGCAGACCGATCAGCTTGTTGTTACACAGCTCTGGCGAGTCGACACAATCGCCCACGCCGTTGTCGGCGCCGAAGGGGTTAGTCGTGGCGTAGGCCTCATCGTCGGCAAACGCCGGGTGATCTGTGTTGATCCCCGTGTCTATGATACCCACGACCATCCCTTCACCCTTGGCGGCCAGGCTGCCCGAGGTTGCCGTGCCCTGCCACACCTTGTCGGCGCCGATAAACTCGGGGCCACGGTCGGTGCGCAGCTGGAACACGCGGTTAGGCGAGATGCGGGTGACGCCACGCTGATGAGACATCTTGATGGCATCTTCCTGGGTCATCTCCACCACCATGGCATTGCTCGCCAGGGTGAACTGCTTAGTCACCTTCACCGAGGCGCCGGCCTGACGGGCGCTGGCGATAAACTTATCCTGCTTGGACACCAGGTATTGCTTGTAGGATTGAGCCGATGCGGTATTGACCGCGACTCGGCCCTTGGCGATCACTGAGCGGTTTTTCGGCGCCGTGGTGGCGGCATAACCTGGCACGTCACCGGCATAGGTGGCGAGCGGCTCGGCATCGAGCTGAACGATATAGGTCTGCACGCCGCTGGCTTTTTCCGATGGCGTGAAGATCTCCTCAGGCGTGCGCGCCTTCTTGACGCGGTTGATCTGCCCAGGTGTGCCCAGGTAGACCTCGCCACTCAACTCGAGTTGACGTTCCTCGTTGACCCGCTGAATATCTTCGGCGGTAAAGGTCGGGGTGTAGAAGCTGGTGCCAGGCACCTTCTCCATCCCCGGCT
The DNA here is from genome assembly GCF_019457575.1 of Shewanella alkalitolerans. NCBI lineage: Bacteria > Pseudomonadati > Pseudomonadota > Gammaproteobacteria > Alteromonadales > Shewanellaceae > Shewanella > Shewanella alkalitolerans. Next base: position 3,728,212 of record NZ_CP080422.1, read on the forward strand.
GAGCGATGGCAATCGAGCCCGCCCCGGCGAGATAGAGCGCGGTCAGGCTGGCGACGGCGCTTCGCTTAAACATTTGTTGGGTACGCATTGATATTCCTTTGAAATCATAAGCTTATTATTTTTCATGCATTTACATGCGCATTAGGTATATCAAACGACGGCAAAGAAAAACGTACCTTTATGTAACATTTGGGCTACATCTGTGCGGGTATATAGCCTTCAATTTCCCCGCAAAATTTGGCCTTGGAAACCCCTAACCTTCTCCCAGAAATAGTCACTCAAGCTAGGCGAGGCTCACCGCGCAACAGCTCCGACTAACAAGCCTGCTGCCGGCTAAACAGATCCTCTAGCCTAAGGGAATTCAGCTCACGGCGATCCGTCCCCTGCGCCCGCGGCCCACAGTCACTCGCCCCCCTAGGTGTATCTTTTTGTTACAGAAACCCTGGCAAGGTGGCTAAAATTCGGTGTTGTCAGGCTTAGCTGGCGATTTAGCGAAAGGTTAACCACAAGTTAACTGTGATGTAAACCGCAGAATTTTTAACCAACTTGTGCTACAAGGATCGTTCAGCAAATGGTTAATTTTTAAATATAAGATCTATTACTTTTGCCTGTTAACGCCATCGAAAACTGCCGATAGAGGGATATTGTCATGCTGAAGAAAGTGAGCCGACTCGATTACTATACCCTGCAGGTATTTATCGGACTGGTTGAGCTGAAGAGCGGCAGTGCGGTGGCCGAGCGATTGCGTACCACTCAGTCTAAGGTGAGCCGCAGTCTCACCTGCCTACGGGAGGTGCTGGAGGACGAGCTCTTTATCCGCCAGCAATATGGCTTCGAGCCCAATCAGGTCGCCCTCACTATCTATCCCATGGTCAAGACCATAGTGGAACAGTACGACAAGATAGTGGCCGCCACCATAGACAAGGGCGCCGAGCCCTATCAGCTCAGTGTCGCCACCTATGAGCAATGGTCACTGATGGCGATGAACTGTGTGCACAACACCTGCCACTGTATCGAGGGCGGCGTCAGCATCAATATTCAGCCCTGGACCGATAAGGTCAATCAGCGCCTGTGTCAGGGCAAGGTCGACTGCAGCATCTCCACCGAGCCGATTAATCACCCCATGGTGAACAACTTTAAGCTGGGGGATATCACCCATTTCTTCATCGTCGCCCGCCGTGGCCATCCTATCTTAACCAGTGACGATCCCTTAGCGCAGATGTTTAACTACCATATCGCCCTGGTGAACACTCACCTGCAGGAGCAGGAGCCTCACCCCATAGAGCTGTATGCCAAGGCCAGGCAGATAGAGATCCACGTGGCTCTCAAGAGCCCGAGCCTGAGGATGTTGGTGGATCATGTGAGTCACAGCGAGGATATCGCCCTGCTCTCCTCGGCCATGTCGATGAGCTATTTCGAGAATCGCGACGATGTGGACTATCTGGATATCTCCAGGATCTGGCTGCAGACCAGAGATCTCGAGACCGAGAGCTACTATCTGCATTGCCACAAGGGGATCAAACCGGAGCTGGCCAACTGCCTGCGCCGGGTACTGACGGAGAAGCTGATTGAGATGCAGGCCCACTGCGATCAGGTGGCCCGGGAGCGTGCGCCCCTCGCCCAGCCGAGCATAGCGCCAGAGCCTTCAGCATAAGCCCTTAGCCAGGCCTTTTAGCCAAGCCTTTAGTTAGAGCCCTTAGCCAGAGCCTTTAATTAGCGCCACAATAAGGCTGCGAATAAACCAGTAGGTTAGTTGCTGCCTGTGCTGGTACTTGTTGTAGTGCCTGTTATTAGTACCTTGCATTAGTGCCTGTGTTAGTGCACGTTCTGGCTAATCAGCTGGCCTATCTCCTGCTTCAACCAATCGAGATGGGCGGCGCTGCGACCGCTACGACTCAGCATGTAGAGCCTAGGGTATGACTGATCTTGGTAGAGGCGCGCGGTATCCATGCCCGACAGGCAGCATACATGCAGGCCGGGTAGCAGCTCGCTATGCTCATATACCCTGCTGTAAGGCAGCAGGCTCACCGTCTTGTCGTCGGACAGATAACGATACAGCTGATTAAACTCCAGCCCCTCCCGTCCCAGATCCACAGGGGCCAGATGACAACTAAGGCGCTGCTGAGTGCAGTAACGCTGGAAAGGATCCGGCGCCTGCCTGTCCAGCTGACCAAAGGCGCTCAGATAGGGATAGTTGGCGATATTGGCCAGGCTGATCTCCTGCTGCAACAGGGGATGCTTGAGGGAGCAGAGCAGATACAGGTGGGTCAACTGCTTGAGGGGCGTGATGGTGAGTCTGTCGTCCTGCAGCGCCTTGTCCGAGGACTCGCTGACGATCGCCAGATCGATCAGTCCCTGGGCCAGATCTTCCAGCAGATCCACAGAGCCGGTGCGCAGCTCATAACTGATGGGCAGCTGCGCCTCGCTGATGGCGCCGCTCAGGCGTTGGGGCAGCTCGGCGATCAAGAGATCGCTCACATAGAGCACCATCATCTGGCTCGCGGCCAGATCGTGACAGCTCTCCAGCTGATGCAGCTGTTCACCACACTGCACCAGGGCCTTGACCAGGGGATAGAGTTGACGGGTAAATTCGTTGGGTTCTAGGCCATGCTTCTTACGGATGAACAGGGGATCGTTAAAGATCATCCGCGCGTGTTGTAGACAGCGGCTCACCTTGGGTGCGGGTATATTCATCTCCATCGCCACCGACGAAGCGGAATGCTTTTCATACAAATTAACTAATATATTGGCGCTCAGCATATCTAAACTATCTAGAGTCATATTTTTCATTTCAAAATACCTCTCCCGACATCGAATATACCCATTCAGAGTATAGTAAATATATTTAAGCTGACAATATCTTTATTCGATATTAATAAAACAAATAAAATAGATCTTGATCATATTTCTAAATTTCAAGCATTTACAAAAACATTGCAATAGCTTAATTTTCATGCAAAATATCTTATAAACCCCGCCACCTTTCAGATATTCAACAATTAAAAAACACATATCTAATTATTGATTATCTACAAAATGAAATAGCTAAATATAAGTATCTGACCAAGGACTAAATTTTAATAATCCGATTTCAATAATTATTGTAAATAAATCCCATAGCGTAATAATTAAATCGAGAGTTAAAAATGAAAATAACCTTGGAGGTTTACTATGAACACCACCGCGACCGTTATTTTAAGCTATGCATTTATGTACTTTGTTTTGTTCATCATTTGTCCTCTCGTCATCGTGACCTTCGTCATGACGTGCATCAAGTTCTTTAGATCAAGCGAGAATCAGCTGGTCGATGCCGCCGTAAGCATCAAGCCTCACTTGCTCGACAAGGATTCAATGCACTTTTTGAAAGGCTTAAAGGCCATCGCCGCCAACCGCTACGATGTCCTTTACGGAGCGTCGCTGGTGAATGTAGTCGACTTAGATGACTCCCTCAGGAACCACGAAGAGGTGCAGGACTTCATGGAGCACTGTCACCTGGATTACGTGGTCGTCGACAACGAATCTTCTGCGGTCAAACTCGTGGTGAGCGACCCTGCGGCCAGCTCTCCAGAGCAGATGAAGTTTGTCGAAAAATGTTTAGATTACATAGGGGTGCAGCTGATTAAGCTGGACAAAGACAAGCATTGCGACGAAGCCTTGCTGCGCACCGCACTCGCCGCCTGATGAGTGTCTCTCACCGCAACGCCCAATGAGCGTCAAACCGACCACTTGACGCTCCTCTTCCCCACAACGTCATGCTCACTGAGGTGTAAGGATGCATTATGTGTCAAATTACCCCTTGTACTACTCTGCTGCTGGCCAGCGTCCTAACACTTGGCCTGGTGGGCCTAACGCCCAATGCCTTAGCCGCCGACGAGCAAGCCAGCCGCAGCTGTATCAAGTGTCATAAACGCAATGGCCAACTCGAGGGCATACACGCCAGCCCTGGCCTCGCCATTCTCTGTCAGGACTGTCACGGCCCCAAAGGTAGCCATCCCAAGAAGGGATCGACCATCATGACCTTTGGGCCCGATAGCCCCTTCTCGGCTCAGCAACGCGGCGCCGTCTGCCTGACCTGTCACGACCATCAGGCCCTGGGTGAAGTTGAATGGACTCACAATGTGCACGCCAATCGCCTTGGCTGCGATCAGTGCCATAAGCTTCATCCCAAGACGGACCCTATGTTGTCGCTCGATACGCAGCAGCATAGCCAGCTGTGTGTCGGCTGCCACAAAGTCGAACAATAGGAGGCCTGTGATGCAAGTTTCTAAACGCCAATTTCTCAAGGGGGTTGGGGCCCTACTGGCCGGTGTCTCTGTGTATGGTGCCACCCGCACGCCCCAGGCCGATTCCCTGCTCCAGCCCGAGCAGGAAAGCGAGATCAAATACGCCATGGTGCATGATGAGAATGCCTGTATCGGCTGTAACGCCTGCGTCCAGGCCTGCCGTGAGGTCAATCATATTCCCGAGGGCGTCACCCGGGTGAAGATAGAACGTAAGGGGCCCTTCGGCGAGTATCCCGATCAGAGCTACCGCTTCAGCCGTGTCTCCTGTCAGCACTGCGAAGCCGCGCCCTGTGTAAGGGTCTGTCCCACAGGCGCCGCCTATATCGACAAAGAGACGGGCATAGTCGCGGTCAATAGCGACCGCTGCGTGGGCTGCCAGTATTGCATCGCCGCCTGTCCCTATCAGGTCAGGTATATCCACCCCGAGACCCGCACCGCCGACAAGTGCGATTTCTGTCAGAAGAGTCGCCTGGCCCAGGGGCTTCAGCCTGCTTGTGTAGAGGCCTGCCCCACCAAGGCACTGACCTTTGGCAACCTCAAGGATCCCGAGTCGGATCTGGTCAAGCTGCTTAAGCACAAGCCCAGCTACCGCGCCAAGGTGGACCTGGGCACCCGGCCTAAGCTGTTCCATATTCAAACCATAGATGGGGAGATAATGCTATGAGTGCTTTTCATTTCGAAGGCCTGGTATGGCATTGGCCTATCGCCATATACCTCTTCCTCGCCGGTCTGTCAGCCGGGGCGGTATTTTTCGCCATCATGCTGAAACACTTCAAGTTATCCCATGAGGCCTGGCATTCGCCCTTCGTGCAGGCGGCGGCCATCATAGCCCCGGTCGCCGTGTTTGGTGGCCTGGGGATCCTGGTATTCGACCTCACCCGGCCACTGGATTTCTGGAAGATCCTGGTGTTCTACAACACCAGCTCAGTGATGTCCATGGGGGTGCTGGTGCTGATGGCCTATCAGCTGGTGCTGTTTGCCTGGATAGCCTGCGTCTTCCAGCGCCGCATTACTCAGCTGCTGGGCAAGCGTCTGCCTGTCGCCAACCGGCTGCTGAACTGGCTGGTGAAACAGGAAGCGGCGATCACAGGCGTCTTGGTGATCCTCGCCATCTCGCTTGGGGCCTATACCGGCTTCCTGCTATCGGCGCTGATCGGCTTCCCATTGCTGAATAACCCGGTATTACCGCTGCTATTCTTGATCTCCGGGCTCTCCTCCGGCGCCGCCGCGACCCTGCTGGGTGGTGTGCTGCTTCGGGGTAATCCCAATGGGGTCGAGGTGCGTTTCATCCACGGCATAGAGATCCCGTTGATTTTGGTGGAGATTGGCCTGCTGTTTACCTTCTTCGCCGGATTGATCCTCTCTGGCGGTCAGAGCCAGGTCGCGGCGCTCAACGCCTTGGGCTTCGGCTTCTGGGGTTGGATATTCTGGGCCGGCGTGATCGGCATAGGCCTCACCCTGCCACTGGCCTTCAACCTATGGATGAAGGTGTCGGCGGATCGTAAGTTCGCCTATGTGGCGGTTACCGCCAGCTTCAGCCTGATAGGGGTGTTCTTGCTGCGCAACTTTATCCTCTATACCGGCCAGATGACGGGGATCTAATCCCCGCTGGCCATTCAATCACGGGCGTCGTCTGCGCTGATCAGGTGCAGCGGCGCCCCGTCACTCAGGTAAGCCTCATCCACCTGATCCAGACCGTTGTAGCGGATCATATGGCGTATGCCATCGATATAGGCCTGACCTCGCTCGGAATATCGCTCCAGGGTGCCCGCCAGTTCCAGGCCTGTGATAGGTTTGTTCTCGGCCCGCAGCTGCGCCCTCAGGCTTCTCAGCGACTGATAGGCGGCGTTGGTGTTGAGATTAAGCAGGTAGCCCTCCACCGAGGCCAGCGGCGTGTCGAAACGCGCCAGGCCATAGTTGCCCAACTCCTTGCGCTGGGCCTTGGGCGTCATCCCCTTACCGCTAAAATCCCACTGGCCGAAGAAGGCGTTGCCCTCGACGGTAAAGCGCGACGTCGCCCAGCCACTCTCCTCCGCCGCTTGGGCCAGCACCAGAGAGGGCGGCATGATATCGACCCTCACTAAGAGCTGCTGGCGCTGCTCCTCGGTCAGGCTGACACTTTCACCGGTCTGGCTGCCGCTCTCACCGGTCTGGCTGCCGCTCTCATCGGTTAACAGTCGATACTTACGGGCCAGAGTTAACAGCTCGGGGGCGTCCAGCGCGGCCTGGGCGATAGTCTGCCGCTCCAGCAATATCTGCTCATTGGCCACCAGGATCAGCGGCGCCATCAGACGGAAGAACACCATCTTCTTCAGCTGCACCGGGATCTGCGACGAGGTCTTCTGCCAGCGCTCACTCACTGCCTCGAAGGTGAGCCTGGGCACCTCACGATTGCCTGCCTGCCAACCCGCTTGGTTATACCCCAGACTATCGAACAGGGCGATCAGCTCATCGAGGGAGTTAAGCACCACATCCTTGGGCGCCTTGGTCGGCCTCGCCTTGGAGACAGTCTTGAAGCTGGTTTGGGTCTGCTGACTGTCAGCCGGGGTCGCCAGCTCGCTGGCGTTTGCCACCGGCGGCTCCATCCCGGCGGCGGCCAAGGCAGGAGACAGGGCACCCGACTCTTCGCTTGGGCGATACCAGAGCGCCCACAGCATCAGCAGCGAGGCGAGCAGGAGTAGCAGAGGCAATGCAATCTTGAGACGGCTATCACTAGGCATAGAGGCTCCTTTGGCAGATAAGACGATAGACATTAATCATCAATACTAATGCCTACTCTAATCCATCTTTCGATGCACGTCTTTAGCCAAGCTGTCGAGCAAGGCGCCGATCCTTCACCTATACCCATACTCAAAATTACACTCACACCCACATTCCTAGACCTTAGTATCGACACAAAACTTATTCATACTAATCATTAAAAGATCATCTACTTAATTAAATAAATCTTTTATTAACTAGAACCAGAAAAATTAAATCCTGCACAATTAAGCTCTTCCATCAAATATTTTATATTCAAAAACCTCAAAACCATATTTTTAGAGCCAGCGACAAAAGATGCACAAACTGATATCACAAATTATTTCTAATTTAGAATGACCAGGAAGCTAACACCTAGCGGTAAACAGCTAGATAATAAAAGGTTAATAAATTTTACATTAAAGACCGCAATCGAAAGATGAATGTGACAAAGACCGCAATATTGAGGTTAATGTTATTTTCATATTGAATAAAAATTATCGGTTTCATACATTGAATATTCGTCTCGAATTTAAATGTATCACTTTGTATCAAATTGGTGGTATATCAATTCTCACTTAGCTGGTTATATGTTGAAACAAGGATCTGTCACACTATCGAGCTTAAGCCTGTTACTTGGGCTACTGGTACTCACTCAGCTGAGCGGCGGCCTAATGGCAAAGCAACAAGCCGGCAGTACCAGCCAAAGCCTGAGCTGCAGCGCCATCCAGGGAGATCGCCTGGCCACCAAGGAGGTCGCCCCCGCAAGACAAGACGCAGGTTTATCTTCCTGCTGGCACTACACATATCAGCAGCTATTTCCCAGCATGCCACCGCTAAGTGGCGAGACCCACGAAAGTCAGGGCAACGGCATGACACTGACTGTTGTGATCTTCTGCCTGTTATTTCTCTCTGCCGGACTGCCTGGTTACGGGCGAACGAAATACCGCACCCCAAAATCTATTATCGAGTGCAGCTCTTTATTAATGAGCTGGATTAAACCTATTAAGGGCACTCCATCTTAGCCAACCAAAATACCATTTTGACACGCGTAGATGGATAGGACTGAGCCACTATTTATAACGCGATCAATTTTGACGGACAAACCTAGCCGCCAACCAAGCTAATTCTTTTAACTTATTTTAATTGAGGTTTATTTCATGCCTTATGCACACTCACGCCTGTCGAGTGCGACCCCGTGCGCGCCTATTTTCTTGCCCAAAACAGCCATAGGGAAAATAGCCATGTGGAAAAAGACAATTTGTAAAAAGGCCATGCGAGAAAAAACGGCGCAGCAAATAACAACATCTCTGTGCTTCATATTGGCTCTGCTGCTTTCGAATCAGGCATTGGCCGATAATGAAAACGTCGCCGCCGCCATAGACACCAAGCGCTCCCATTGGTCCGGTTATCTCAGTGCCAGCGCCGCCAGCAACACCTTCGAGCAGTCGGCCCCCAGCTCCTACCAGGCCCTCAGTGCCAGCGGCAGGATCGCCTACCGCGACACCTGGGGCAGCATACGTCTCTCCAGCGGTGGCGAGGTGGAGACGCGGCATAACCAGAGCTATTTCTACGACACCTTCTTTGAGTATCGCACCCCGTCCAAGGCTCTGGGCAATGACTGGAGCTATGTGGGCAGTGCCGGGGTCTATCTGCCTACCGGCCATACCAGCAAAGAAAACAAGTTGAGGGCCGCCCCTAGGCTGGCGGGCTATCTCTTCTACCGCCCGAACCAAGACTGGAACTTCTATCTCTCACCCCGGCTTAAATATAACGCCTATGAACATGAGATAGGCCGTCACGGCGAGCACTTCATCGAGCACAGCATCAGCCTGCTGGCCGATGCCACCTGGCAGTTCATCGACAATTGGTATCTGGATGTCAACGCCTCCTACACCATGAACAAGCCCTTTAACACCAGTCGTTACGACAACCGTTTCACCATCAGCGAAGAGATCGGCTGGTCCTTTGCCCCCACTTGGGTGGCGGCCATAGGTCACAACAACAGCGGCTATTTCTTCGACCCGGATCGCGGCCCGTCCCACAGCTTTACGCTCTACGACGACCGCAACTCAGTGTTTTATCTATCGATCACTAAATATTTATAAAAAGCACTTATAAATTAAACAACTAGGAGAGGTTTCAATGTACAAGAGCACTGTCGCCATCGCCATATTGAGCGCGATAGGATTGAGCGCCTGCGGCACAGACGAGCCGTATCAGGAGGTCAAGAAAGATGAGCGGATGATCGCCGTCAAAGACTTCAAAGATGCCACCACCAGCGGCGCCGCGGGGGATCAACTTACCTCCTCGACCACCACCGGCGAGCTGGCCAGCAAACAACCCGAGCGACTCTTTCTCTACACCCGCAGCCTGGGTGAGGCACCGCGCTACTCGGCCCCCATCCATGGTTTCTCTCAGGGAGAAGCCAAGCTGGTAACCCTGCGGATGACGGAAAACGGCATCCAGCTGCGTCAGATCGACAGAGACAACATAGGTCTGGACCACGACTCGCGCTTCGATAACGAGTACAACAAGGCCCCAGTGCTGACCATTCCCGGCGACTACATCGACTTCCAGTGCCAGGAGGATAACTGGGGCGACTGTACCAACCGCGAAGAGGAAGTCACAGATCGCAACATCACCTGGGATCAGAAGAAGTTCTTCATTCCTAAGTTTGAAGGGGCGCAGATCGCCGAGGAGAACTACACGGATCTGGTCACCTTCAAGCAGTGCACCACAGAGACAGAGTCGGCCCACCTGGTAAAAGATGGCAACTGGGAAGGCTATGAGATGGACTTGGCCAAGGGGGTAATCAACTTCGAGATCGAGCACACCTATCAGGCCAATCCCGCCTGTTTCGGCAAGTTCTTCAAGGGCAGCTTCGACAACCTCTCCTTCACCACCACGGAATATATCTCTGTCGTGGCCCTGGATAAGTTGGCCAGCAAGGACTTTGTCACCATCCCTTATAGTGAGGATGAGAACGGCACCTTCGGCTTCTTCCGCACCCAGCATGAATACCGTGACGGCAACAATGCCGATGGTAAGGATGGCTATGTGCGCCAGTACCTCAACCATTTCAACCCCAAGAAGGAGGCGATCACTTACTACTTGAGTAACAACTTCTTCGAGCCAAAGAATCAGCCCTTCTTGGACGCTGCCAAACAGAGCATTACCGCCATCAACATCCAGAACAAGCTGTTCGAAACCGGCCTGCCGGAGCTCAAGCTGGCCCAGGCCAACGAACGCAGACACGGAGACTTGCGCTACAGCAACATCACGCTGTTCGACGAGCCACTGGATAACGGCCTGGCCGGTTATGGCCCCTCTGCCGCCAACCCGCTCACCGGCGAGATCGTCAGCGGCCGGGTAGACCAATACAGCGCCAACCTGCAACAGGGCTCGACCCGCTACTACCGCAGGGTGCAGTTGGACTACAACCGCGGCATGCTAGACCCTAACTCAGTCAAAGATCTCACCGGGGTCGACTACACCCCATCACAGGAGGCGGTGGATCGCGCCAATCAGGTGGCGGCCAACAAGCTAATTGCCGAGCAGAACAGTCAGAGCCAAGATCCTATGGTGCAGCAACCGCGAACCGAGGCTCAGCCGCAGACCATCATCCCAGATCTCTCCACAGATGATGCCAGCAACGCCCCCTTCGAGGAGCTGGTCAATCAGCAGAACAAGACCGAAGCCTTCTGGGCCGAGCATAATCTGATGAGTGTGGATCAGGCCTTCGGCCTCACAGGCGGCGCCCTGCGCGAACTGCCTCGCGGCATTCAGGGCTATGAGATTGACTGGAAAGACACTCAATTCTGGGTCGATGGCATCATAGGCGGCAAGCTGAAGGATATCGAGAAGATGCCCACCAGTTTCCAGGCAGATCTTGTGACTAAGCTGGCGGCTCAGGCCTTTGCCGGTACCCTCACCCATGAGCTGGGCCACACCCTTGGCCTGAGACACAACTTCGCCGGTAGCCGGGATCAAGCCAACTTCTTCAACGAAGAGGAGATCGCCAAGTTCAGCCAGGCCTTCAGCGAGGCGGGTTACCCGCATCTGACGGTCAAGGCCGATTTCTCCAGCCAGATGGACTATAACGCTGACCGTTTCGCCACCACCTTCCAGAAATACGATCTGGCGGCGCTGCGCTTCGGCTATGGTCGTCAGGTAGAGACCCAAGATGGCAGCCTGGTATCACTCGAAGCGGCCGATGCCAAACGCCGCGAGGAGCTACGCCAGGGCAATATCACGGGCGAGATCCAATATGGCGCACTGCATCAGATAGGCAAAGAGCACGACCTGCGTTACTTCGCCTTCTGTACCGACGGCCATGTGACCCTCAACAGCAACTGTAACCGTTTCGACGCCGGCACCAACAACGACGACATAGTGCAGTACTATATCGACAGCTACCACGACAGCTATGACACCATGAACGTGCGTCATAACCGTCAGACCCTGTTCGAAGATCATATACTGCCCTACACCATCAACCGCCTGAGAGGCTTTAGCGACATACGTCAGTTCGTCGAAGACACGGCCACGGTTGAGGAGCTGTTTGCCTTCGATCAGAACGAGCTGGCCGATTTCTGCCCAGGCCATGAGAACTACTGGTTCTGCGCCTCACAAAGGGCAGTGGAAAAGGCGGCCTACACCTTCCTTACCGCGGCTGGTCTGAGCGACATCTATCTGCATGTCACCTACCGAATGAATAGCGATGACAGCCGCGCCCTGACCAAGGTGCACTCGCTGGAAGATATTCTGACTCGCCTCTATCGCCTCAATGCCGGCAAGTTGGATGAAGGCTTCGAGCTGGGTCAGATCATCACCGCCTACGAGCAAGCCCCTGAAAAATTGAAAGAGTTGCTGCTCAAGGCCGATATCGTCGAGGCTTACCAGGACCTGCTCTACGCCGATGTCAGCGCCAACAAGGGACGCCTGCTCAACGGCGTCAAGGCCCCGGCGTCTAGCCCGAACCATCCTTATGTCAACGAGCGTGATGTGCTGGGCATGTGGCCCGATAAACTGCTGGCGATGCGTCAGCTGCTGACCCGCAAGTCGCCTCGTAGCACCACGGGCCGCACCTACTACGCCCTGGCTGATTATCCTAAGGTGAAGGATCAGCTCGAAGGCATGCTGTGTCAGATGACGCTGGGCAACACGGTTCAGGAGATCAACCAGTACCTGACCAAGCCAGTGCTGAGCGACAGCTGTAAGGCGGTAGACGCCAAGTACTATGTCAACGACGTCGATTATGCCGACCAGCATATCGAGGCGCTTCCTAGCTACGCGACCTCTCTGGGCCGCTACTTCGGCTTCCCCCAGAGCAGCTATGAGATGAAGGGTAAGAGCAACCTGCTGCAGATGATGCTCAAGCAGGTGGTGCTGGCATCGCGCGACAGCGACTACCGCGGCGAAGAGAAGGCCAGAGTGTGGCGCGAGTATGTGGGCATTCATCTTGCCAGCGACGCCGTAGCCGCCAGCAAGCAGATCAGCCTACGGGGCAAAAACTATGTGGCGACCGAGGAGAACCAGCTGGCTCTCATGCTGATCGACCAGATAGACACGCTCAAGGCACTCATCGCCAGCTCACCCGAGCTGATGAAGCATCAGATGAACAGCAAAGGGGAGACCTTCCAGCAATTGGTGGTCGACCCCATCATCGCCCGCGATGAGCGAGTGATCACTTACCTGCCAGTGCTTTAAGCCAGTAGATATCGTTCAGCAATAGAAAAAGAAGCCGCTCGTCGGCTTCTTTTTTGCTTTAGGGCTAATGAGTTAGCCATGAACCTTAGCAAGTGAATTCTTGTTAAGTTTCGTAGCTCGCCTTCCAAATCTTTACCTAGCGGCCACCACGCCTGGGATGCAACATCTGTAGCAAAATGTATCATCTTGTTTAGACAGTTGTTTCACTACCCAATAATGGTTAACTTATGCCTGACAAACGTAAAGGAGAGCCCCTTCGATGGAGCCGGATGAGCAGCCATCTAATCAGTTAGCCAACGCAGAGCCATCGGCAAAGCAAAGTGCCGAGCAAACGGCCGATATAAGTGCCGAGCAAACGGCGGATCTTATCGCCGAGCTACGCGCCGAAAATGCGGCGCTCAGACGCGAGAACGCCAAGTTAACGCTGCTCAACGATCGCGCCGAAGAGAAACTCTTTGCCGCACTCGATGGCAACCGTCTCTGCCTGTGGGAGCAACATCTTCCCAGTGGCAACCTGACCATCTTCAACATGCGGTGGGGCGAACTGCTGGGCTTTAGTCGCGAAGAGCTGGCGGCCCATGTGGACAGCTGGAAACAGAATCTGCATCCGGAGGATAAGGAGTGGGTGATCAAGGCCTTCGAAGATCATGTAGAGGGCAAGTCAGACTACTATCAGGCGGTGCACCGGATGATCCACAAGGATGGCTCGGTCACTTGGGTGTCCGATCGCGGCCGTATCGTCGAGCGCAAGCCGGATGGCACGCCGCTACGCATGATGGGTACTCACATGGATATCACCCAGGAGAAGCGCTACGAGCAGGAGCTGTCTGAGCTGGCCCACTGCGACCCTCTCACCAATCTGAGTAATCGTAAGGCGATCACCCTGGCATTTGAGGAGCTGTATCAGCAAGGCACGGGCAGCATCTTCTTTATCGATCTCGATGGCTTTAAGGAACTCAACGACAAGCTGGGCCACAAGTTTGGCGACCACCTCTTGGTCCATGTAGCCCACACCCTCAGGGGCATCATAGGCACTCAGGCCCAGATCGCCCGTCTCGGCGGCGATGAGTTTTTGATTCTGCACCCCAGCCAGGACCAGACCCTGCTGAGTGAGCGAGCCCAGTCGCTGTTGGATGTCTACCGTCAGGCGATCATCTTAGAAGGCACAGAGGTCAAACTCGGCCTGAGTATCGGCATCTACTGCTTCACCCCAAGTGATGACTTTGCCAGCGCCTGCGAGTTTGCCGACGCCGCCATGTACCGGGTCAAGGCCCAGGGCAAACACGACTACCAGTTCTGGCAGGCCGAGCAAGCGGCCGAGGGCTAACCGCTATACTCACCTGAAGATTGAACTTCCCCGAAGATTTAACTTACCCTAAGATTTAACTTATCTGAGCACCTTGCTCAAGAACGCCTGGGTGCGCGGTTCCTGGGGCTGACCGAACAGCAGCGAAGGCACATTGCTCTCCACCACATAGCCACCATCCATGAAGATCACCCGGTCGGAGACATCCTTGGCAAAGCCCATCTCGTGGGTGACGATCACCATGGTCATTCCCGCCTGAGCCAGCTGCTTCATCACATCCAGAACGTCGCCCACCATCTCGGGGTCCAGCGCCGAGGTGGGCTCGTCAAATAGCATAAGCTCAGGCTTCATCGCCAGGGCGCGGGCGATGGCGACCCTCTGCTTCTGACCGCCAGACAGGCTGGCGGGATAGGCGCTCGCCTTGTCACTCAGCCCCACCTGCTCCAGCAGGCGCATCGCCTCGCTATCGGCCTCGGCCTGGGTCATCAAGCCCAGTTTCACCGGCGCCAGGGTGATGTTTTGCTGCACCGTCTTATGGGGGAAGAGGTTAAAGTTTTGAAACACCATGCCCACCTTCTGCCGCAGCTTATCGATGCAGGCATCCGGCGCGGTGATCGACTGACCATCGATCACTATCTCCCCCTGGGTGGGTTGCTCCAACAGATTGATACAGCGCAGGAAGGTACTCTTGCCGCTACCGCTGGGGCCGATGACGCTGACCACCTCGCCCCGGGCGATCGATTCGTCGATCCCCTTGAGCACCTGGTTGTCGCCGAAATATTTATGCAGATTGCTAATCTTAATCACTTTGCTTAAGCCTCTTCTCAAACTTCGACAACATAAAGGTGAAGCTATAGGTCAACGCCAGGTAGATGAGTGCACAGGTAAACAGGGGCACGCTGTCTTCGAAGGTGCGGCTACGGATGATCTCGCCTGAGCGCATCAGATCCACACCGCCGATGAAGCCTATCACCGCGGTCTCTTTTAACAGCACGATAAACTCGTTACCCAGGGCGGGAAGAATGTTCTTGATCGCCTGAGGCAGGATCACCTCCTTCATGGTCACCGCCTGCGACAGGCCGAGGGAGCGCGCCGCCTCCGTCTGCCCCTTATCTACCGCCTGTATGCCGGCGCGGATGATCTCAGAGATGTAGGCCCCGCTGTTGAGGCCGAAGGCAATGATGGCCGCGCTCACCTTGTCCACATCCCAGGTGGCCAGCACGATAAAGTAGAGGATCACCAGCTGCACCACCACTGGAGTGCCGCGTATCACGCCCACATATAGGTTGGCCGGCCAGCGCAGATACCAGCGGCTGGACATCTTCATCAATGTGGTGGCAACGCCCAGTATGGCCCCCAAGATCATGGCGAACAGGGTCACGATCAGCGTCACCTTTAAGCCATTGAGGATCAGGTAGATACCTATGAGTCCATCTTCACCTATGGGCGTAAACAGCGAGGAATTAATTGCATCTAACATGGCGACCTACTTCATGTGTTTGGCGAGCAGGGCGTCATATTGACCATTCTGCTTCATGGTCGCCAGCGTCTTGTTGATGCTGGCCAGCAGCTCGGGCTGGCTCTTGGCCACGGCGAAACCATAAAACTCTGGGGGGAAGTCCAGGCTGATAAGCTTAAGCTCAGGGTTCTTGGCCAGGTAGTTGGCGGCCGGCTCGCTGTCGAACAGCACGAGATCCACCTTGCCGTTCTTCAGCTCCATGATCGCCTCAAAGCCGGTATTGAAGGCGGTCACCGACTGGGTGTACTTCTTGGCCATCATGTCGGCGGTTGAGCCCAGCTGCACCGCGAAGTGTTTACCGGCGAGATCCGCTAGGCTGTGGATGCTGTCATCTTGCTTGTTGACCAAGACTACCTGGGTCGCCTCGTAGTAGGGCTCGGAGAAGTCGACGCTGGCCTGACGCTCTGGAGTGATGGTCATGCCCGAGGCGATCATATCTATCTTGCCGGCGTTGAGGGCCACAATCAGCGAGTCGAACTTCATGTTCTCCACCTTGAGCGTCTTACCCGCATCCTCGGCCACCTTGCGGGCCAGATCGATATCAAACCCCATCACCTGATCGCCGCTGACACCGCCCACATATTCAAAGGGCGGAAAGGCCGCATTGGTGCCTACCACCAGATAATCTTTCTCTTTACCACAGCCACTCAGCAGCAACAGGGCCGTCAAACCGGCTAACAGGATAGATTTGTTCATTATTTACTCTCTTACCAGGAATATTCGCTCAATTGGCCACGACTATAGGCAGCCCGACTCACACAGTCAATACTTATGCGATAGAAATGATTATTTAGTCATTTTGTTTGCTTTTTATTAACATAAACTTGCCTATTAGTCAGTGTAGCTCGGCCAGCCCAAAGCGGCGCCAAGCCAAACTTGCAGACTTGCACCAATGCAAGCCATGGCGGCACCAAGTTGGTGAGCCCTGTGCGCGATGTCACACTTGTCAGACGCAATCAAAAATCATTAATAACCATAAAAATCAATTAATTAATAATCTTTGAAAAAGTTGGCACAGAACTTACATATTACTTTGTAGGTAGTCATTGGGGCGGGCAGAATTGCCAAAGGTAAATGAAGCACCATCCCATAAGGAGTTGTAGATGAAACCTTGGTTAATGGCGGTCAGCCGCTTCGAAGATTGGCAGTTTATCTTTCACCTCGGCATCAGCCAGTGGGATGTCGAATAGGCTAACACGCGGATTCATCCATAAGGAGTCACAGATGAGTACAGTATCTAAGAGTATCACGCCTAAGATGGCAGAGCGGATCGTCGCCGAAGTCAAAGGAAACAACTGCCTGCTATCGGATGTCGCCAAACAGTTTGGCGTCTCCACCAAGACGGTCTACCAACTGGTTCGCCAGAGTGAGCAGCAAGGCGGGCGCGTGGGCGTGCTGCGCGCCGAGATCGACCGGCTCACCATGCAACTCAATCAGCTCATGCGTGAACTCAAGCTTATCCAGGGATAAACCTCTATTCACCACGAGCTAAGTCGAATCACCAAGAATGAAATCGATTCGCTAAGGGCTTAATCGATTTGCTAAGGGATTAATCGAATCGCCAAGGGCTAGGGAAGGCAAGATAACAAGATGGAAACAGAATAAGTGGTCTGCAGGAAGCATGTGATTTCAGGTTAGAGGGCAGCAAACATAATAGCCTAAGTCGAGGGCCAGAGACCGACGACGGGCCTGAATCGCAAAACCATTTAAAAGAGGTGTTTTACAGGTGGCACCTCTAGCGCTCCCCCAAAGGCGCTTTCGCCTGGTGATAGGCAGGATGTTCTATCACCAGGTTTTTTCTTTTAGGTGAAGCCTCTCCGACAGCCCCAAAAAAATTTTCAGTTTGTTTAACCCCTTTTCAGAAATCCTGCGTCTATATGCTCAAACAACCGATTCTTATCTACTGATTTGTCACTATTACGTGCGTTTGGAGTATTCGATGAAAAAGACCCTGATTGCCACCCTATTTGGTTCATTGGTTTTCACCGGCAACCTGCTTGCTTTACCTAACGCGGCCGCCGCAGAGCTAAACTTCCCCCATATCGAAACCGTCGGCACCAGCGAGCTGGTCGTCAAGGCCGACATGGCCGAACTAACCGTCGAGGTGGTGACTAAGGCCGACAACCCGGCCAAGGCCAAGGCGGGATCAGACAAGGCGGTCAGCGACTTCCTGGCCAGATTAGCCAAGGCGGGGATCGCACGCGAGGATGTTCAGAGCGCCAACCTGAATCTGCGTCCCGACTATCTGTACGACCCTGAGACGCGCACCAACAAGGAGATTGGCTACCTCGCCAGCCGCCAGGTGGTGGTCACACTAAGGGCACTGGACAAGCTCAACGACCTGCTCGACAGCGCGTTGCAGCAAGGGATCAACCGCATCCATCAGATCAACTTCAAATCCAGCAAGGAGGCCGAGATGATTGAACAGGCCAGGCTGATGGCGATCAAGGACGCCAAGCAGAAGGCCGCCGCCCTGGCCGAAGGCTTCGGCGAGCGTCTGGATGGCGTATGGGAGATCCGCTATCAGGCTCAGGGAGCTGTGCGCCCCATGGTGTATAAGATGAGCGCCGCAGCCCGTGGTGATGTGGCCGAGAGTTATCAGGAGGCCCAGACCAGCATCAGCGATCGCGTCGAGGTGATCTACCGCCTCAAGTAATGGCTCATAGAAGGCTTAGTCTATACAAGGCTTAGACCTTCAGGCCCGCTGGCTGACACCGGCGGGCTTTTACATGTGTTATGCTCAGCTAACTCCCAGTAACTGAGCCTTATCCGCTATCCCCATGTCCACACTCAAGCGCCTGTGCCATCTCTTAAGCCTAGCCCTGTTACTCGTCGTCCTCTCCGGCTGCTCAGATAAGCAGACAAGCCAGCCACCGCAGAGCCTCAAGCGTCTGGTGGAGGACAATCTGGTGGCTGGGCTACTGGCAGAGGATGCCAGCCTGGCCGTCACATTGAGTCGAAGTCGGGATCTCAGCGTCTGGAGCCTCCCCGAGGGCAAGCAGCGCTTTCACTGGCCGGCTACCGCCTTCGAGCATCCGGGTTATCAGCTGGCCATGTCGGGCAACAAGCGCTATCTGGCCTATGGCGGCAAACGCCAAATTACCCTGATAGATATCCAGCAGGGCAATATCCAGCTGACCTGGCAGGTCAACGGCTTTGACGACTACGCCAGCATCTCGACCCTGGCGCTCAATCAGTCGGGCAGTCGCATCGCCATCGGCATGAACGAAGGCAGCGTGATCTTGGTGGATTTCAAGGCGCAGCAGTTTTCCCTGTTTAAACAACACGACGCCGAGGTGGCCTTCCTCGCCTTTGGCGCCTCGGATGAGCGCCTGTTATCCGCCGGCCATGATGGCAAGGTGCTCTGGTGGGTTAGCGGCAACGGCGAGATAATAAAGCAATTCTCCCTGCCCCAGCGCATCACCAGCCTGGCGTTTGATGAGGCCGACCGGCGCCTCTTCTTTGCCGATAACCTGGACAATCATCAACTGCTGGCTTTCGACACTGGCGAGGCATTGAGTCAGCTGAACTACTTCGAGCGCTACCGCTATTTTCGCCGCGCCCGCTTCATTCACAGGGGCGATGAGTTGATCACCGCCACCTCGAAACAGACAATCTTTCGCTGGCAGGTCGCCACCGGCAAGGAGCTAGCGCGCTGGCAGCTCACCCCCTTCTCCATGGGCACGACCGTCATGGATATGGTGAGCTATGGTGGGCAGCTCATCACCCTCAGCTCAGACGGCGCCTTAGAGTACTGGGGATTGGGCGCTGGGAGTTAAACGCTAACCCTTAACTGTCGCTATTGAGCCCAAGCCGCTTGGCCAGAGGCTCTATGGCCGCCCCCTGCAACAGGATGGAGAAGAGCACGATAAAGAACACCAGATGCACCATCTCCACCGCCCCCTCGACGCCGGCCGCCGCCGGGATCAGCGAGAAGACGATAGGGGTCGCCCCCTTGAGACCTATGGAGGAGATAAACAGCCGCTTCTTCCAGCTCGCCTGACGAAACGGCAGGTAACAGATCTGCACCGCCAAGGGCCTGGCCACCAGCATCAGCAACGCCGCCGGGATAAGCGACAGGAAGAACACACTAAACAGGGTCTGGGGGAAGATCTGCAGCCCGAGTATGATGAACATCAGCGACTGCGCCAGCCAGGAGAGGCTGTTAAAGAAATGCCGCGTCACCTCCACGCCCCGGCGTATGCCGTTGCCCATCACCACGCCGCACACATAGGAGGCGATCAAGATATTGCCGCCGGCCAGCTCGCTGCCATAGGCCGCCAGCACGAAACTGGCGAGCACAAACACTGGGATCAGGCCATATTCCTCGAGATGTATGCTGTTCAGTGCCCACACCGCCAACTTGGCCACCACGAAGGCGACGCCTATCCCTAAGGCGATCTGCAAGCCTAGCATCTGGCCTATCGCCCAGGGCGATACCGGCGCATCCGGTGCCAGAGCGATACCTGTAAGTATCATCACCATCACCAAGGCGACCGGGTCGTTGGTGGCCGACTCGAACTCCAACACAGTATCCGTGCGCTCCTTGAGCTTGAGCTTCTTCGACTCCAGAATCGAGAACACGGCCGCGGCATCGGTCGAGGAGACCACGGCGGCAAACAGCAGGCAGATCACTAGGCTCCAGTCGGTCAATGGATAGAGGAGCGCGCCCAGAATAAGCGTGGTCAGCAGCACCCCGAAGGTTGCCAGCACCCCGCCCTCCTTGTAGGCCAGCTTGATGCTCTCCGTCTTGGTATTAATGCCGCCGACGAAGACGATCATGTTTAGGGCGACCGCCCCGACCGTGGAGGTCAGGGTGAGGTTATCGTAGACAAAATTAAACTCGCCATTGCCCAGGCTCAGGCCCACGCCCATGAAGATCAACAGACTGGGCAACCCCAGGGTCTTTGAGGGGTGATGCAACAGGATCCCCACGGCAATCAGCGCGGCGATCCCTAACAAGATAACCTGGTAGGACATAGGTCTCCTTCTGGCAGATGAATAGGCTGGGACAATCAGATTTGCCCCCCTATTTTAGCAGAGGATCTATTAATTGGAGATGAGTTAAATGATTGATTAACTGTTTTTAATTGAAAAAAAAGCCCGAACTGAGTCGGGCTTACTTATCGCTATTTGGCCTTGGATGCCAGATAGGGTTTCACCAGCAGGAAGACCCCCACCAGCAGGAAAGGAATACTCAGCATCTGACCGGCGCTCATGGTCCAGTCCTGGGCATACGCCGCCTGCTTCACCTTGACGAACTCTATGGCAAAACGGGCACTGAACACCCACACCAGGAAGAGGCCGAACAGGGCGCCCTGCTTCTGCTTCATCTCTGTGGTCTTGTAGATAGCCCAAAGGGCGATGAAGATGCTCAGGTAGGCCAGCGCCTCATACAGCTGGGCCGGATGGCGCGGCAACATGTCCACCCGCTCGAAGACGATGGCCCAGGGCTTGTCGCTCGGCACCCCGAGGATCTCAGAATTGACGAAGTTGGCCATGCGCACGAAGAAGCCGAAGATGGCCGTGGCGATCGCCAGCCGATCAAGCAGGAAGAGGAAAGGTAGCTTCATCTTGCGATGATAATAGTAGAGCGCCAGGATCGCTCCCAGGCCACCGCCATGGCTGGCCAGTCCGCCTTCCCAGATCGCCAGAATCTTAGCCGGGTGCGCAAAGTAGTAGCTAGGATCATAAAACAACACATGGGCCAGACGCGCCCCCACCACTATGCCGATAACGCAATAGATCAAGAGGTTATCTAGTGACTCCACATCCAGGCCTTCGCGCACATAGATGCGTTTCATTACCTGAAAGCCCGCGAAGATCGCGCTAGCAAACAGGACGCCATACCAATGTATCGTCAGCCCCATGAAAGAGACCAACACAGGGTCCATATTCCAAATAAAGTGATCCAAAAACCTAAACTCCCTCGCCTGAGGCCGACTGGCCTGGTGAATAACGCTGCTGACAGGCAGTTTTACGCGCTTCGACTTGGTTATTCAAGGTCTTGTGGCGATTTTCAACATGCAGATACAAAAAAGCCCGGAAGAAATCTTCCAGGCTTTTGGCTATTTATTTCAAACAAGCGCGATTTAGTCCACCAGGCTCTCGAACAGCGTCTTAAACTTGGCCAGCCCCTCGGCTATGATCTCATCGCTGATGGTCAACGCCGGCAGGAAGCGGATCACATTGCCATAGAAGCCACAGGCCAGCAGCACCAAACCATGGGCCGCGGCGTTGGCGATGATTGCCTGGGTCAATGCCGTGTTGGGCTGCTCACTGTCACCGTCGATCACCAACTCCATGGCGATCATGGCGCCTTGATTGCGCACCTCGCCAATCAGCTGTGGATATTGCTCCTTGAGGGCAGAGAGCGCCTGATTGAAGCTGTCGCCTATCTTAACGGCGCGCTCCACCAGCTGCTCCTCTTGCATCACCTCGAGTACCGCCAGCGCCGCCACACAGCCCACGGGAGAACCGCCATAGGTGCCACCAAGGCCGCCCGGCAGCGGCGCGTCCATGATCTCGCTCTTACCCACCACGGCCGCGAGCGGGAAGCCACCGGCGATCCCCTTGGCCATGGTCATCAGATCCGGCTCGACGCCCGCGTGTTCGCAGCTAAACATCTTGCCGGTGCGGCCGAAACCTGTCTGGATCTCATCCATCACCAGCACGATACCATGCTGGTCACACAGCGCCCTGAGGGCCTGTAAGAACTCTGGCGGCGCGGCGTAGAAACCGCCCTCACCCTGCACAGGCTCGACCACGATCGCCGCCACATCACAAGGAGCGATATCCACCTTAAACAGATGCTCGATCGCCTTGAGGGAGTCTTTCACGCTCACGCCATGGAAGGCCACCGGATAGGGCGCGTGGAAGATATCCCCAGCGAAGGGGCCAAACTGATGCTTGTAGGGGGTGATCTTACCCGTCAGCGCCATGGTCAGGTTAGTGCGGCCATGGAAGCCGCCGTTGAAGGCGATCACGCCGCGACGCCCTGTGTGGGCCCTGGCGATCTTGACGCAGTTTTCCACCGCCTCGGCGCCCGTGGTCACGAAGATCGCCTTCTTGTCGCTACCGCCGGGGGCAATGCGATTAAGCTGCTCCGCCAGGGCTACCGCCGACTCATAAGGGTTCACCATCACACAGGTGTGGCTAAAATTATCCAGCTGCGCCTTCACCGCCGCCACCACCTTGGGATGACTATGGCCAGTGTTACATACGGCGATCCCTGTACCGAAGTCGATGTAGCGCTTGCCCTCGACATCCCACAGCTCGGCGTTTAACGCCCGCTCCACATAGACGGGATAGGCGTTACCTTGTCCCCTGGCGATCGCCTGTACCTTACGCGCCTGTAATTCTGCGTTGCTCATCGTCTCTATCCTTCCGTTTACTTATCCAAGCCACTACTGATCCAGGCCACCGAGGCACAGGTATTTAATTTCCAGATAATCGTCCAGGCCATACTTGGAACCTTCACGGCCGTTGCCCGACTGCTTCACCCCGCCAAAAGGTGCGGCGGCGTTGGAGATGATCCCCTCGTTGACGCCCACCATGCCATACTCCAGCCCCTCGGCGACGCGGAAGATGCGGCCGATATCCCGGGCGTAGAAATAGGCAGCCAGGCCATATTCGGTATCGTTGGCCATGGCCAGCGCCTCTGCCTCGCTGTCGAAGCTGATGATAGGGGTCACGGGGCCGAAGATCTCGTTGCGGGCCAGCGGCATCTCATTGGTCACATTGGTGACGATCACGGGTGCCAGGAAGCTCTCGCCCAGCTCACTCGGCTGTCCGCCGGTCACCAGCTTGGCGCCGCTTGCCACAGTATCATCCACCAGCTTAAGCACATTCGCCACCGCATCTTTGGAGATCATGGGGCCGACGGTCACGCCATCGCCCAGGCCATCGCCCAACTTGAGATTGGCCACGGCGGTGGTAAACTTCTCGGTAAAGGCCGCGGCAACTCCCTTCTGCACGAAAACACGGTTGGTGCAGACACAGGTTTGCCCAGCGTTGCGATACTTGGAGATCAGGGCGCCCTGCACCGCGGCATCGATGTCGGCGTCGTCAAACACGATAAAGGGCGCGTTGCCTCCCAGCTCCATGGAGACCTTCTTCACACTGGTCGCGCACTGGGCCAGCAAAATCTTGCCCACGGCGGTAGAGCCGGTGAAGGTAAACTTGGCCACATCTGGATGCTGGGTCAGCACCTTGCCCATGCCCACGGCATCTTCGCCCACCACTATGTTGAACACCCCGGCAGGGATACCGGCGCGCTCGGCCAGCTCTGCCATCGCCAAGGCCGACAGCGGCGTCAGCGGAGAGGGACGTGCCACGAAGGTACAACCGGCCGCCAGCGCAGCCGCCGCCTTACGGGCGATCATGGCGTTGGGGAAGTTCCACGGAGTAATAGAGGCCACCACGCCCACAGGCTGCTTGATCACCAGAATACGCTTGTCGCTGGCGGGCGCTGGAATGGTGTCGCCATAGACACGCTTGCCCTCCTCGGCAAACCAGTCGATAAAGGCGGCGCCATAGGCGATCTCCCCCTTGGCCTCGGCCAGGGGCTTACCCT
The DNA here is from genome assembly GCF_019457575.1 of Shewanella alkalitolerans. Lineage (NCBI taxonomy): Bacteria > Pseudomonadati > Pseudomonadota > Gammaproteobacteria > Alteromonadales > Shewanellaceae > Shewanella > Shewanella alkalitolerans. The sequence goes on from NZ_CP080422.1 coordinate 3,752,346, forward strand.
GCTCCAGGGTCAGCAAGCGGCCCAGATCTTCCTGGTGCTCCATCATCAGGTTGAACCATTTACGCATCAGGGCGGCGCGCTCGTTGGCCGAACGCTTAGACCACTCCGGCAGTGCCCGCTTGGCGGCTAATATGGCCTCCTGGGTATCATCGAGACTGGCGTCAACCACCTGTGCGATCACCTTCTGGCTGGCCGGGTTCACCACGTCGAAGCGCTGCTCGCCCGCCGTCCATCTGCCGTCGATATAGGAGGAAAGTTTGATTAACTGAGTGTCTTTAATTCCCTGCATAACAGTTCCCTGCATAAATAGTTTGAATCTAAAGGGCTACGCCATAGCTTGAATCAAGAAGGGCGCGCTAATTTCTCTATTGAATAGCAAAACTAACTCGGGTTAAATACCAAATATTCAACACAAAGTTTGAAGCTTATAAAACTAATGAGCAAACAGTCCATCATCCCTAAGGCGATCACCGAATACGATCTCAGATTACTGCGCATCTTTCGCACCGTGGTCGAGAATGGTGGCTTCGCCGCCGCAGAGAATGAACTCGGGGTCACCCGCTCCACTATCAGCGTGCATATGTCGAACCTAGAGAGTCGAATGAAGCTCAAGCTGTGTAGCCGGGGACGGGGCGGATTTGCCCTCACGGAGGCGGGCCAGGCCGTATATCACGCCTGCATCGAACTATTCGATTCCCTCAACGATTTCTCGATGTTTGTTAACAACTTGGGGGAAGAGTTGATCGGCGAACTGGTGATCCTCTGCGCCGATCAGCTGGACTACGGCATGCAGCAGAAGCTGGCCCAGGTGATCGCCTACATACACGAGCGTCAGCCCCAGCTACACCTTATTCTTGATGGCGAGGCGCTGCACCAGATTGAGAAGTCGCTGCTACAGGACAAGGCCCACGTCGGCCTCTTGCCCAGCTATCAACAGATCCAGGGCCTCAACTATCAGACCATCTTCAGCGAGCCCATCTACCTGTGTTGCAGCGCCAAGCATCCCTATTTTCACCTGAGCGACGAAGAGATCAGTGCCGAGATGCTGGCCAAGACCCCCTCTATCCATCCAGGCGTCGATATCGACCCCGAGGGCAGAGAGCAGCTCAAACGCCTCAACCTGTCGGCCAAGGCGTATCAGTTTGATACTCGTAAAACCTTAATTCTATCGGGTTGCTACATAGGTTACCTGCCCCTGAGCTACATTCAGGAGGAGCTGAAACAGCAGGAGATCAAGATCATTCACGGGGATGAGGCCTGTTACCAGTTCAACCTCTCCATGGTGGTCAAGCAGTCGGCGCGGGAGAGCGCCAAGGTGGAGCTGCTGACCCAGGCCTTCAACGAAGTGTTTGGCCTGGATAAGCCACGAGGCGAGCAGAGATAAAGGGGCTAAAACTTCTCCAGCAGCGACTCGTCGAAATCCTCTGGGCCGATATTAAGCCCAAGCTCGGCGATACGCGCCTTAACTGCCTCTAATTCCTTATCGACCTGGCTCAGGGTCAATGTGTTGTCGTCCAGCAGATAAACCAGTTTCTGGCTGCTGAAATAGAACACCTGTATGGTGAGGGCGTCGATGTCGTTACGCTCGCCCGCCTGTTTGATCTGCTTAAACTTGCGGTAGATGCGGTTCTGCAGCGCCTTGAGCCTAGACACATAATAGATCTCGCGAAAGTACGCTTTGTGTCGCTGTTGGTAGAGCCCCAAGGCGCAGACGGCAAAGCCTATCAACACGCCGAAGAAATTCAGGTGCAGGTTGCCGGTAGACTCGCCGCTAACCACCTCCTGATTGCCAAACAAGGCGATCAACAGCTGCCCAGATACCAGAGACAGCAGAGCCAAACTGGCGATAAACACCGCTATCACCCGATTTAAGTGCTGGCGATAACGCGCCTTATCCACCTCGACTAACATCATTTTTTCGATTTCCACTAAGCCACATGAGGCGCAAGCCTAGCATGAGTAATAAGTTAAGTGACAGTTTTAACAAGATAAAAAATTTGATCTCTCGGCTTAAGCTAGGCAAGTTAATAACTTGTTACCGCAAGATGTTAACAGGCTTGTCAGAGGATTTAACAGCAACCAAACATTTAGCAGTAAAAACATCTAGACGTCTAAATTGACAGACGTCTTTCGATCTCATATCCTCTCACCTATTGAGATGTCCCATTTCGCAAAAAAGCGAGATGTTCCAGCTAGGAGGGCAAGGGAACGAGCATCCAGTTTTAATGACACGTCTCCGCGGAGACGTTTAGCGAGAAGAGAGAGCGTTTTGACAACACCAACACAAACCACGGCCCCCAAGGCATCGTTTATCGCCCTACTGCCACTATTCCTGTTTCTGGCCCTGTTTATCGGTGCCGGCGTCTATTTCCAGAGTCAGGGCGTCGACTTTGCCTTCTATCAGCTGCCGAGCGTGGTCGCCATCCTGCCCGCCATCATACTGGCGCTGCTGATCTCGAAAGAGAAGCTGAACCAGAGCATAGAGACCTTCATCGGCGGCATAGGCCACTCCAACATCATCGCCATGTGTCTCATCTACCTATTAGCCGGCGCCTTTGCCTCCGTGGCCAAGGCCACGGGCGGCGTGGATGCCACAGTGGCACTGGGGCTGTCGCTTGTGCCCTCTAACCTGCTGCTACCCGGTTTCTTCGTGATCGCCGCCTTCATCGCCACCGCCATGGGTACCTCTATGGGCACCATAGCCGCGGTTGCCCCCATCGCACTGGGCGTGGCCGAAGAGGCGCAGATCGATCTGGCACTGATGGCCGGGGCCGTGATCTCGGGCGCCCTGTTTGGTGACAACCTATCGATCATCTCTGACACCACCATTGCCGCGACCCGCACCCAGGGCTGTGAGATGAAAGACAAGTTCAGAGAAAACCTGATCTTCGCCATTCCCGCCTCGCTGATCACCCTGGTGGTATTCACCCTCGCCGGACAAGGCCAAGCCGATGTGGCGCCGCAGCAGATAGATTTTCTTAAGGTTATCCCCTACCTCACCATCTTGGTACTGGCGGTCGCCGGGCTGAACGTATTCGTAGTGCTGACCGTGGGTATCTTGCTGGCAGGCATCACCGGCTTTGCCACCCTAGACTACGGCCTGATCCAATTTGGTAAGGATATCTACGCCGGCTTTAGCAACATGCAGGAGATCTTCATCCTCTCAATGCTGGTCGGTGGCCTGGCTGCCCTGATGCAGCAACAGGGTGGCCTGGCATTTGTGAGCAAGCAGATTGAGAAGCTGATCGTTCGCTTCTCCAGCGCCAAGGGCGAGGCCTCGACCCGTGCCTCTGAGCTGGGCATGGCAGGCATAGTCGCTCTGACCAACACCTGTGTGGCCAACAATACCGTGTCTATCGTGGTAACCGGCGATATCGCCAAAGATCTGGCCGAGAAGCATGAGGTTACCCCTAAGCGCGCCGCCAGTATCTTGGATATCTTCTCCTGTATCATTCAGGGCTTGATCCCTTACGGTGCCCAGGCGCTGCTGATCGCCTCCACCTTCAGCATCAGCCCGCTGCAGGCGGTTGCCCACGCCTGGTACTGCATGATCCTCGCCATAGTTGCCATCGCCATAGTGGTACTGCGTAAGCGTCACTAAGCTGAATTGGTGCGCCCTGACCATGGGCGCACGGATCAATTTGTGACAATCCTCACCTTAACAGTTCCACTCTATGGGGGTTTTCACTTAAACTAATGCCATAGGGATATAATTGCGACGCAGTGAATTAGGTTAAGCATTTACTGAAATTAGCCATGCGTCGAAACGAAAGGAGTACAAAAAAAGTACTCCTTTTTTATATTCAAAAAATAACAATAAATGGCATCGCTATGGCCCTACACCAACCCATAAACTATGACCTGCAACGCATGGTGGTCTTCACCATTCTGACCGGTGCGCTCATCTCTGCCCTGGGCATCTCTATCTCCCTGTTCGCCAAGTTTCAGGTGATGGGACTGGAGGCCTTTAACCAAAGGCCGGATCTGCTGGGCAACTATGTGGACTCCCCCCTGGCCTATATCTTCAACATGGGACTTATCCTGGCAGGCTCTTGCATACTGCTGGCCATGTACGGCCTGTTGCAGCTCAAGCTGGGACACTTTGGCAACTATATCGCCTTCGCTGGCTTTGTGGTGGGGGTGACTATCATCCTCATCGGCATCTACCCGATCAACTACCTCAAAGAGCACAGGCTGTTTTCCACCATCTTCCTGATCGCCACCATCATCCTCTATTTCCTGACCCTCTCGGCCAGAGTCAACCATAAGGCAATCTGTTCGACGCCGCTGTTTATCGTTAGCGGCCTGGGCCTGACGGCCGCCAGCAGCCTGGCCCTCATGGTGGATTGGGGAATACTCGACTTCGCCCCCTGCAGCCACCACGACGGCTCAATTTGCGGCGTCGCCTTTGCCATGTGGGCCCAGACCAATCTGGTAATGGTCTGGTGTGTCACCCTGGCGCTCACCATCAAGAAGCTCGCCAGACACAGCTATCAGGACAACCTGATCAGCCAAGTCTCGGCCCACGGCTAGGCGCGTCGATGCGCCTCGCCCAGTACCTGGCCTTAACTGGACGCTGCTCGCGCCGCGCCGCATCGAGACTGATCCGCGACGGGCGAGTCAGCCTGGGCGATCGGCTCGCCAAACACACAGACAGCATAGAGCTGATAGAGACGCCCGCAGGCACACAGGCATCGCTCAGCGTCTGTGTCGATGGCGAGCCGCTGCCCCCCATCGCCGACAAGGCCTACTGGATATTCAACAAGGCGGTGGGGACAGACTGCCGCCTGCTGGCAGAGGATACTGCCAGCCTGATCCATCTGCTGCCACAGCAGCCGCGACTCTACCCCGTGGGACGGCTGGATAAAGACTCCAGGGGGCTGCTGCTACTCACCAACGATGGTGAGCTGACCCAGCGCCTGATGCACCCAAGTTTTGCCCACCACAAACGCTACCATGTCAGGCTAGACAGGCCCTTCGATGATGATTTTGTGGTTCAGATGGCTGCGGGCGTCAGCTATAAGGATGTCACCACACTCCCCTGTCAGGTGACTCGCCTAAGCCCGGACAGCTTCGAGATAGTCCTCACCCAGGGGCTCAACCGCCAGATCCGCCGCATGAGTCAGTCCCTCGGCCACAAGGTAATAGACCTTGAGCGCGTCGCCATCGAATCCTTAACCCTGGGCGATCTGCCAGAAGGCGAGATGCGACCGCTGACCGCGCAGGAAATCGCTGCACTCAAGGAGAGTATCACCTAAAGCGATCGGCTCCTGTTGGTGGGCTCCACTTGGCAGGTTCTTCTTAACAGCCTGTTAGTCTTGTTTATCCCAACGTCCTCTTATCATCGCTTCCCTCTTTTTCTCGTATTCCTTCACTCTTGGATCTTGCGTCTAGGGCTCGCTCCATATCCCCATGATTCAAATCTGATTTAATCTCTTGATTAAGGGCGACATCACATTCCCTGTCATAAGCCAGCGCTATAGTGATTATTGCGCGAGAGAACGATATAAAAATAAAACTCACTAGGGGGTTATATGACATCAACAGAAACGGGCGAGCAGATCACAGAGAAGCAGCGTGGATTTTGGCTAAGCGCCTTCTTAGTCCTGATGTTTATCGCCAATCCGCTGACCGCCATCACCTACTTTGCCAACCCACAAGCCATCACAGAGATCTACCCCAGCGCCAGCACCGGCATACTCTATTTTCTCGGGGTGATGAGCCTGGTGAATGTCGTCCTGGCCGCCATGATCTGGCGATGGAAGAAGCTAGGCGTATTTGGTTTCTACTGCGTCATCGCCATCGGATTCATCATCAACCTCTATATCGGCATAGGCGTTATGGGCTCATTGACCGGACTGCTCGGCGGCGTGATCGTCTTCGTGACCACCAAGAAACGATGGGAACATTTTTCTTAAGCACAAGCCTGCTTAAAGGGGCTTTGTTGGGGGGCTTAGTTGGGGGGCTTTGTTGGGGGGCTTAGTTGGGGGGCTTAGTTGGGGGGCTTTGTTGGGTGAATAGTTGCTAGCGTAGCTTCCGGCTTATTTCGTATTGGGTTGGTGATTGAAGGTCGAACCTTCATGGCTGTCTATCATCTGCGTGGGCTTAGATGCAAACACGTTTTTGGCACGCTGTGTATCTTTGGCCAGCATCGATACTTGAGAGGCTGTTGAAGGTCGTACCTTCATCGCCATCTAACGCCTGCCCGACGGGTGCAGTACATGGAAGTAGCAATGTTGTGGTAACAGGGTCAGTGATGCTCCCTACATCAGGCCGACATTCCCCATATCCCTATGGGTCAGATGTGAAAGAACGACGTATATGCAGATACGCCTGTGGCACGCTACGCGCAATCTGACCTGAATGGATGTTGGGGAGGTAAATGAAGGTCGTACCTTCATCGCCATCTAACGCCTGCCCGGCGGGGGTTGTGCAGATACGCCTGTGAGACGCCGTGAATAAGTCCCTTTAGGCTCTGCCGAAACATCCCTGTTTCGGAAGCTCACCGGCGTATCTACACTCGGTATCTAACGTCTCTTCGATTTGGCGGTATTGGTATGTTTAAGGCGTGAAAACCAACTGATTTTGCCCCAAAGTGAGTGAACAAGTTGTCGGTGGATCTGTAACGAACCAACTTTCTGGCTTGGAAATTTTTAGTACTACACCCGTGTGATGTAATTCACTTCTCCCCATCAAAAAAGCTGGATAAGAACACAGCCATATTTAAATCATAAGGATTATGAACGATTTTTATCCTGTATTTGTGCGCCCCTCATTCAACCCCAAACAAATAACAATTAAAATCAATCACTTACAACAATCATCGAGTAGTTAATAGGGTTGAAATACGCGCATGCGCATTTTTCTGCATAGTATGTTTGAAGTAAAGGTGATAACTTCTTTGTAATACAATCAGTTAACAATACGCGTTTTCACTGTTCTAACATGATAAACGCGCATGAGCACTAATAAGCTGTTATGCGGTGACAAAGTAATGACCAAGGATGAAGTTATAAATGAATTTGAGAAACGAGAGCGAAAGTTAACTGTAATTTTTGCTGTCTCGTTTGCTATTTTTGGCTTTACGTTTTTATTCAATGCAATCACTGACGCATATATAAACCCAACATTTCCGTTTTTAGCTGGCTTTGCGTTGATGTTTTATGGTCTAAATAAAGTTTATCGTTGCCCTGCATGCAATTCAGCGCCAAGAGCATTAGGAAGGGCTGGCATCCAGATTTCGCTCAAAAATTGTAGCAATTGCGGGGTCAAACTAAGGTGACAGCGCATAACAAACGCCATCAAACACCGCATTGCGCCTCGACTCGCAACACGTTGATCGCATTTGTGGCGGACATTAGATACGCAAGGAGGATAAATGAAAAATATATATTTGTTTGATTGGGGTGATACCTTAATGGTCGACTTTCCTTGCGTACACGGCAAAATGTGTGATTGGGAAACCGTCGAAGCTGTAGAAGGCGCTTTGGAAGCTTTGAGGCATCTATCAAAGTCGGCGTCAATTTACATTGCAACAGGCGCTGCTGAATCCTCCGAATCAGACATTCAATTGGCTTTTGAAAGAGTTGGTTTAGCTCAGTTCATCACAGGTTATTTTTGTAAGGCCAATCTTGGGGTTTCAAAAGGGAACCCAGATTTTCTTCCAAAAATCATAGACCTCCTCGGAGTTGATAAGGCGCTTGTGTTTATGGTTGGCGACAGTTTAGCCAAAGATATTGAGCCAGCTCTAAAATCAGGCATTCAACCGATTTGGTATAACCCTAAACTTGATGATTCGGAACCAAAGGGGGTAAAGGTTATCCAGCACTTAACTGAATTGTGCATATAATAAATGCATCAAGTAGCTCACTTGGCTTACAGTGACATTAAAACGACATGGTGGTTTAGTTTTGGTACTTCGCTAAGATTAAAGCGATCGCCGCTACGATTTACGTCCCCTTGTGTGGGTATTAACAATCAACAAAGGAGTTTAATTTGGTCAAGTTAGTTTTTATTTTATGTTTAACTTTCGCAATTAACGTACATGCAGACAGTTACGATCAGAAAGTTAATGCATCATTGAAAGATATCGGTAAACAAATAACAAATATTGAACTTATTAATACCGAAGGCCAGCCTAAAACATTTATGGATCTCAAAGGTACTACGCACATAGTATATTTTTTTGCATCTTGGTGTTCGCCCTGTTACAAGTCCCTTAAAAACATTGAACAAATTCGTATTACTAATGACCTAAGCGTTAATATACTAGGTGTCGCTTTAGATGACGACAGAGAAGCTGTAAGTAAAATGCTAAAAGATACAGGTTTCAAAGGCGAGGTCTGGATTTCAAAGGAGGGGCGTGTTCCTCTACTGAATCGTATGTTTGGAAATGCCTACAAGGCGCTCCCTTATGTGATAAAAGTTGACGAAAATATGATAATCAAAGAACACAGCTATGATATCTCATCAAAAGAGCATTGGGAGAAAGTATTAGTAGAAAATATGTCCTTTAAGGACTCAACTGCGTTATAAAAAGCAATCAGACGGGACGAAATCTATTTTCGTCCCTAACATTCAACCCGATACTTTACGGCATTATTTACATCCATGTAGCCAGATGATTATCCATGGATGGACTTGAACAACATCCCTGTATAACGGCCAGTTCGGCATCCATGTCTCTCGTTCATGAGCACGAAGCTTCGCTTCATTCACCGCGCCAAAAGAATGTTTGCACATAAGGCCTGCCGCAGGCAATTAACCACAGTAACGGTTAACGCTAAAGCATGGCTAATTGAATTCAAACTACGTCAAGCCACGTCGAGCCACTAGGCACATTTCAATAAATCACGAAGAAACCATCAGCACTAGATAACAAAAAAGGGCCTAGATTCTCATCTAAGCCCTTTTAACCTTAACGCTGACTAGATACTAAAAGCATCCAACCAGCGCCTCCACTAATCGCTAGAATTAGTGAACAATCTCCATTTCTGCCAGCAGGTTGTCGGCGTGATCCAGATACTTCATCACCCATAGCATGTAGCGGCTATCTACCTGGATAGAACGGTTGGTGTCGGTATCGTAACCCCAGTCGCCGATGATTGACTCATAGACGCCGTCAAACAGCAGACCGACAAGCTCGGCGCGGCCGTTTAGGGTTGGTGAACCTGAGTTACCACCTGTGGTATCCAGGGTCGACAGGAAGTTCACCGGCACAGAATCGATAGACTTCACATAGTAGTCGCCATACTGCTTCTGCTTAATCAGCTCAAGCTGCTTCTTAGGCGCGTCGAACGGATCTTCACCCGTGTCTTTGGCCACTATGCCTTCCAGGCGAGTGAAAGGTACGGCAACCAGACCATCTTGTGGCGAGTAGCCCTTCACATGACCCACGGTCACACGCAGGCTAGAGTTGGCGTCGGCGTACACTGGCTTACCCAGCTCCTTGTTGTAGGCGATGATGGCATCCATATATTGAGGACGTACCTTCATCAACTTGCCATACAGCTCCTTCTCTTTCTTTTCCTGAGCCATATCAGTGTCATACATGGCGACGGCAAACTGAATGAAAGGATCTTTAGAGGCCTTGAAGTCGGCTACCGACTTGTCCATCCAGGCAAGACGAGTCGCCTTGTCGCCCAGCTCGGTCTTGGCGTACATCTTATCCAGTACCTTGCTCAGCTTGGCGGCGTCGAACTTCTTGCCGATGCCGAATGCCTTGTCCAGCTCAGGGATACGCTCTTCGCTAGGCAGCTTGGCGTAACGGCTCAGCAGGTCCAGTACCACGGCCTTATCCACACTCGGTGCATAACGACGGTCGATACGCTCAAGGCCCGACTTGAAGCGGGTCATGTCGCGATCCTGATATCCAGGCTCACGCGCCATGTCGTCCAGCTGCTTCTCGTTAGCCAGACGGTAGAGGCTACGAGCAGTCGGCAGCATGGTGGTGTAACCGATATAACCTAAGATGATGTCGCGGGCCTGATGCTCCTGACTCTCTTTGATCAGCTTGTCCAGCTCGGCCATGGTTTGACCATACTGGGCCTGACGCTTGCTGTCTTTGTTGATCCAAGCAGTCAGCGCCGCCTCGCGAGCCTTGCGATCGTCGAGCATAGTCGACTTGCCATAGAACTCGATCATCGAGGTGAAGTTTTTGGCGTAGTTGGCCAGACCGGCGATCAGGCTTTCATACTTGATGCGCTCGTCGCTGCCCTCAGGCGCGGTTTCCTTGATGATCTCGATGAAGCGTTCACGCAGCATCTTGCCTTCTGGATAGGCCCACTCAAACTGGTTTTCCACCTCGTTGGCGGTGCGGTAACGGTTGGTGCGACCCGGATAGCCGGCAACCATGACGAAATCGCCATCGCTCACGCCCTTGGCAGACACCTTAAGGAAGCTCTTAGGCTCGTAAGGCACGTTGTCTTTGCTGAAATCAGCAGGCTTGCCATCTTTCGAGACATAGCCGCGATAGAAAGAGAAGTCACCGGTATGACGTGGCCACATCCAATTGTCGATGTCGCCGCCGTACTTACCTACGCTAGCCGCCGGGTTATACACCAGACGCACGTCGCGGATCTCAAGCTGCTTAACCAGGTAGTACTCCAGGCCGCCGTGGAAGCTGTAAACCTGACAGCGGTAGCCGTCGTCGGCCTCACACTGGGCAACCAGTTGCTTCTCTTTGGCTTCGATGCCCTGATAGAAGTCGTTACCTACCTTGTTTTCCAGGCCGGCTTTCACCTCATCGGTCACATTAGTCACGGCTTCGGTGACATAGATGCGTGAACCTGGGGTAGCGGGTAGCTCTTCGCCATAGTTCTTCGCCAGGAAGCCATCTTTTAGCAGGTTCTTCTCTGGGGTCGAGTTGTATTGAATCGAGCCATAGGCACAGTGATGGTTAGTCACTACCAGGCCCTTTGGCGACACGAAAGACGCGGTACAGCCACCTAGGCTGATCACGGCGTTCATGGGGAATTCGGTGAGTTTAGAGATAGATTTGGCGTCGATTTCCAGCCCTTTGGCCTTCAGCTCATCTGCCATGGCAGGCAGTTGATAGGGCTGCCACATCCCCTCATCGGCGTGAGCGCCGAAGGCAGCGGCGAGCGCCACTGACACGAGTAACTTTTTCATTTGCTAAGTCCGTTTTATCGTTATAAAAATTTTTATAATACCCAATGGTCTTTTAAGTCCTCAGCGCATGAAGCCTTAAAAGCCCTACAAAAAAGTCGGGCAATGGCCCGACTTTATCATAAATTCTTGAGTAACAAACAGCTTAGCAAATTAGCGAAAAGGTAAGCAGGTATTTCCAGCAATCCCCTGCCCCTTCGCTTAGGCGCAAATTGTCAGTCTCTTTTTACAGTGCAACCCAGAGCTGGGCGGCGATAATCACCAGACCCACCAACGCCGACGCAGCCAGGGCAAACTGACCGCCACTCACCTGGTAACCACCCAGGTTTTGCTTACGCTGTCCCAGCGCCATGGCGATAGGCAGGAAGATGATCATCACCACCAGCGGCAGGGCAGCAAAACCTAATACCTTAATGAAACCATCAGGATAGTAGAGGGCGCACAGCAGCGGCGGCACAAAGGTTATCAACCAGGTCTGCAGGCGACCCAGCAGGTTGTCTCTGGCGCGGGTTAGCTCGGCAATATAGTCGAACAGGCTCATGGTCACCCCAAGGAAAGAGGTGATCAGCGCCAGGTTTGCAAACAAATCGATACATTGACGTAAAATGTCTGAGTGAGCTATGCCCTGCAGCGCCGACACCAGCTTAGGCAGAGAGCCCTCGAAACCGTACACGGTCGCGCCGCCCACAGTGCCCAGGGTCACCATCAACCAGAGGATGTAACACACCAAGGGGATGGTCGAGCCAATCATGAGTACCTTACGCAGCGACATGGCATCGCCATCCAGGTAGCGCACAATCGTTGCGATACAGACGTGGAAACCGAAAGAGGTAAACACCACAGGAATAGCCGCCAGCCAGAGGTTACCCAGCTCGCCCTTAGACACCAATTCGGTGGCTGATTCACGCAGGATATAGCTTGGGCTGACTTCGGGTAGCAGGAAGAGCACTACGATGACGAACAGGGCCACCATGGCGCTAAAGAGCACACGTGAGACCTTGTCGATCCAGGAGACGCCGATGGCGATAAAGCCGCCGAACACCAAGGTAAACAGCAATACTGCCGCCTCGTGGTTCACCTTGATCCCCAGGGGTTCGAAGCGAGACTCCAGCAGGGAGGAGCCACCCATCAGATAGACCATGGTCAGGGCAAATAGCAGACTCAAGAAGGAGCCGCCCTGGATCAGCTGGCCGACCTTGCCTAAGGTCTTGCCCGTGATGGCGTGGACGTTCAGCCCTACACCGGCACGTAAGTTAATCTCTAACATCAACAGAGAGGTATAGATAGATACCCCCCAGATCGCCACTAATAGTAGTAAGGCTGGAATCGTCCCCAATGAAGCAGTTGCCAGAGGCAAGGCCAACATGCCTCCCCCAATTGCGGTCCCCGCAACGATGGCAATAGAGCCAAGCATTTTTAAGTTCACAAAATTGTCCTGTCTTTATTTATTATCTCTTTTTGGAAGGTCAGATTTAGAACGACTGCGAAGGCGGGAATTAGTCATGAAACACACTAAGCGATAGCCTCCTAACCGAACTATGGATCTCTGCCCTAGTACGTGTCGGGTTGGCCTCAACAGCTTAGCTTTTACTATCTTACGATCTAGCTAAGCCCCTGAGGCTGCCTAAATCGGTAACAATATCGATAGGTATGTTTCATCACTACCTTTACTCTATAAATTTGACTGTTTGGCACATTAACAGAGCCACAGGCGGCGCACAAGGTATGCCGCCAGATCGGATGCAAGTTTGTACAAAGGCGTAAAAACCACGAAACAAGCTGTCTACAGAGTGATCACCCCAGGCAAGCAGGCACCTCCTTGCACCTCAAAAGGATTTGGGTATAATGGCCGCCACTGCTTCAGGGGAGTAGCTAACAAGGCAAAGCCATTTGCCTTGAGTGAGTGTCAACATACTTGGCCACATGCCATGGTACTCACGGTAAGGGGAACACCTCTTACTCTGCAAGACCTGAGCACGGTTACCGTTCATTCATTAGGGGGCGGCGGATCGTGCTTGGAATTTTTGCCCCCTTAGGAACTATGATGGAAGCATTACTCGCCTCAACCTTCACCGTCGCCATTGCCGAGATAGGTGACAAGACCCAGCTGCTGGCACTGATCCTCGCCGCAAGATTCAAGAATAAGACCGCGATCATCCTGGGGATACTGCTATCTACCCTGGCTAACCATTTTGCCGCCGCCTGGGTTGGCCAGTGGGCTATCAACTGGATAAACCCAGAGATGGCCACCTATATCGTCGCCTTCTCCTTCTTCGCCATCGCCCTCTGGGTACTGGTACCCGATAAAGTCGACGCCGAAGAAAGCCGCTTCTATCAGATGGGCCCCTTCATTGCCACCTTCATCCTCTTCTTCCTCGCCGAGATGGGCGACAAGACCCAGGTTGCCACAGTCGTGCTGGCCGCCAAGTATGATGCCCTGCCGCTAGTGGTACTGGGCACCACACTGGGGATGATGATCGCCAACGTGCCTGTGGTGATCGCCGGTCATTTCAGCGCCGAGAAACTGCCGATGAAATGGATCCACCGTGGCTGCGCCGCCCTGTTCGCCCTGCTGGGTGTGGCGACTCTGCTCTATTAAGTTAAGGCAGCTCGGCGCAGGACGTTAGCCCTGCTGGATAGCAAAAAGCCAGTGACTCAGATCACTGGCTTTCTATTTTCAGGCTGTACACGCCTGGTTATCTACAAGTCTAACTTACAGACCTATCTTACAAACCTAGGCCCTGCTTAATGCGTTGACCATAGTCTTCATCGGCCTTGAAGAAGTGGGCCAACATGCGCTCCTGAACATCCATGCTCGCCTGACTGAGAGAGCCTGAGATGGTCGCCGCCAGTCTGGCCTTCTCGTCTTCTGAGAAGATGCGATACAGGTTACCCGCCTGGGTGTAGTCATCCTGGTCGTAACGACTGTAACGGTCGGCTTCACCATCGAGTCTCAGCGCTGGCTCGGCAAACTGTGTCGGCTCCACCAGGGCAGACTGAGTGCTGTTAGGCCCATAGTTAGCGCTGGCATCGCCGCCCGTCTGACTGCCACTGAAGGGGCACTGGGTTCCCGCCATGGCGCCGCCACGCTGATGATGGTTTGCCTGAGTCGCATGAGGGCAGTTTACCGGCAACTGGTTATAGTTGGCGCCGATACGGTAGCGCTGGGCATCGGCATAGGCAAACAGACGCGCCTGCAACATCTTGTCCGGCGAGGCGCCTACGCCTGGCACCAAGTTACTCGGCGCTAAGGCCACCTGCTCTACCTCGGCGAAGTAGTTCTGCGGCAGACGGTTAAGCTCCAGCACACCTATCTCGATCAGTGGGTAGTCGCCATGTGGCCACACCTTGGTCAGATCGAACGGGTTGATGTGATAAGTGTTGGCATCGGCCTCAGGCATGATCTGCACATTCACCGTCCAGCGCGGGAAGTTAGCGTCCTGGATAGCCGCCACCATGTCACGCTGGGACGAGTCAGGATCGATACCCTTAAGCTTATCCGCCTGCTCGTTGGTCAGGTTAACCACGCCCTGCTGTGACTTGAAGTGGAACTTGACCCAGAAACGTTCTCCCTTGGCATTCCAGAAGGAGAAGGTGTGCGAGCCGTAGCCGTGCATCTGACGATAGTTAGCCGGAATACCACGGTCTGACATCAAAATGGTCACCTGATGCATCGCCTCTGGGTTAAGCGACCAGAAGTCCCACATCGCCTGTGGATCTTTCAGGTTAGTCATAGGGTTGCGCTTCTGGGTGTGGATGAAGTCCGGGAACTTTATGCCATCACGCAGGAAGAAGGTCGGGGTGTTGTTGCCGACGATGTCGTGGTTACCGCGCTTGGTGTAGAAACGCAGGCCAAAACCACGGGGATCGCGCTCGGCGTCGGCCGAACCCATCTCGCCGCCCACGGTCGAGAAGCGCACGAAGGTCTCAGTCTGCTTGCCTTCGCCGTTGAAGTGGTCGGCGATGGTGTAGTCGCTCAGATCTTTGGTCAGGGTGAAGGTGCCATACACACCCGTACCCTTGGCGTGGACGATACGCTCGGGGATACGCTCACGGTTAAAGTGCGCCAGCTTCTCGATAAGGTGCCAGTCCTGTAGCAGTAGCGGGCCGCGCTCGCCGGCAGAGAGAGAGTTTTGATCGTCCGCAATAGGTGCGCCATTTTGGCTGGTTAAGTAGTTGGTTGTCATAATTCGCTCCATCCTGTTTAGCTTGTTGGGCCCTCGGCTCGGGTCTTAGCCTGGGTAAAAATTTAGGTATTAGTTTAGGTATAAATTTAGCTTTTCGTTTACGCGGCCTGGTCAGCTCAACCAGTCTTCGATAACGTCAAATATTGTGACCATAGCTCTTCTCCAAATTAGCTCTGTTCCTCTAAACGTTCATTTCAAGCACTCATTCCTAGCGCTCAGGTTAAGCGCTAGGCAATTGAGTTAAGTGACTCGCTTAGCGATTTAACTTGTCGATGTAGCAAGATTAGTCGAGCCTCAGAGAAATATAAAACGATTAAAACTGATAACTTTAAACTGATTTTTAGATTAAAGTTTAGTTTCTAAATTAAATTCCTAATTAGATGCCTAATCTGTATGCGCTTTACGAGCCGATCTAACTGACAAGCCAGCCTAAGAGGGATTGGTAGAAACGAGATAGAAACGAGATAGAAACGATGCAGATACCAAGGAAAGGCGAGAGATAAACAGAGACGCAAAGCAGAAAAACAGAGAAGAAGAGTGAACGGAGAGCCGACAGCAGAAAGGAGAGAGAGTGGAGAGAGCGGAGAGAGTTAGATAGATAGAAAATCAGATGACAGGGTTTTCGCCACGATCTTAGCCGCGGGGAGTAAGCGTCAACAATCGCGCTTATCACCCCGCTTAGCAAGATTTGGCTCAGATCAGCTATCTTTGTCCAGCTTGACCTTGGCCACCTGATACAACTTCACCAGATAGAAGGCATCGATCAGCACGATGAAGAAGTTCACCAAGGCCACAGGCAGGGCGCCGATGGCCAGACCGTAGGCGACAAACAGGGCGGCGCCGATCAGGTTCCACCAACGCAGCTTCTTGATATTTGACATCATGAGGGAGATGGCGACCACCACAGAGGCCAGATAGCCGACCCATTCCCAAATTGTTGCCGTTTCCATAGGCACTCCTTAACCCTTAAGCATATCTTCCCTAATTATGGCACCGGGCTGCACAAGTGGCAGCCAATCTGGCTAAATTATCTTACTAATTCAGGTGCATGTCAGATGCACGCGAGCTTTCCGCCAGAGCCCTGCCGCTCCTGGCGTCTAGCCATCAGACCATCGCCTGACGCTTAACCACTGCCGCCGTCATACGTGAGATACAGCAGAGCTCACCGGCGCTGTTGTGGATCAACACCTCCCACACCGAGCTGCGTTTGCCCAGGTGAACCGGCTTGGTGGTTGCCGTCAGGGTGCCGTTGCGCGACGCCTTAAGATGGTTGGCGTTGATCTCCTGACCGACACAATAGTAGTTCTCAAAATCCACCACGAAGTTGGCCGCATAGCTGGCCACAGTCTCGGCCAGGGCCACATTGGCGCCGCCATGAACTATTCCCAAGGGATTGTGCACCGCTGGCGAGGCCGGCATGGTCGCCTTCATGTAATCCTCACCAATCTCGCTGATGGTGATCCCCAGGGTCTGCATCAAGGTGCCTTTGCCATGCATACCTGCGTCCATCTTGGCGCAATCTTCCAGGGTAACGGGTCTAAACCAAATGCTCATGTCTCATTCCACAACGATCAAAAGTGACATTTAGTCTACTTCGTCGCTAATCAATAGGAAATAGGACAATAAGAAATAGGGCATTAGGATATTGAAGCATAAGGGGCTGAAATCGCCTTGCGAGGCATGCGGCTTTGAACAGACGAGGGTGTTAAGGCGTCACCAGGAACACATACTGGGGTTGGCCTTCATCCGCCCTGAATTGTTAGTCTCGTTTGCCGCCAAATTGGCCGCATCAAGTGGGTTTGTGTGACGAATGAAGGCCTAGGGTGACTGGTAACGTTGACGCCGAATCAAAGGCTCTTAATCAAAGGCGCTGTATCACGTTGTCGGCACAGTGCTTGGGCACTTGGGCCTGGCCGATAACGCGCGACAGTTTATCCTGAAAATACAAATTAACAAGCCCGATGAGTGAGAGAAAAATAGAAAAATATCACAGCGTTATCTGAGCCGCAGAAATGGCGAGGCGACGCTACACAAAGCAAAACAGCCGCTAACAAGGCGCTAAACTTGCGGCTAAACAGATGAAACAGAACCGAGTGACATCAGCAACAGGCTAAAAGACTAAATGACACTAAGGCGAAACAGACTAGACGGTTAAATGCAGGCATAAAAAAAGCCAGCTGGGGAGAACAGCTGGCTTGCGAGAGACTTGGCAGACTAGTTGCGGCGACGCAATCCGGCCAGTCCAAGTAACATCAGTCCTAGATAACCCAGTGAACCGCCGTCATCCTTTTCTTCCGGCTCAGGCTTAGGCTCTGGCTTAGGCGCTGGGTAGCTTAGCGCCACGATCACAGGGTCGTGATCCGATGCAGAGAAGGCATTCTCAGACTTGGCAAGCTCACCTGTGTATTTGCTGCCGTATTCGAACAGGTTCGATTCGACCGCGTTGATGTGCCAGTCTTGAATATCCAGTACGCGCTCGGCCAGGCTAGTGTTAGCCAAAGCGTGGTCCAGGTTACCCAACTCGCCGTTGTAGCTGTATGAGTAAGTATCTGGGCCATGAACCTTGGTATTTAGGTTGATCAGGCCATAGCCCTTCTCAATCTTGCTACCTTCACGCTCATATACCTTGCCATCTAGCGTTGTCCAAGAGGCGGTCATGATGTCACGATCGCTGTTTGCGGCATCGAAGTCGGTCAATACGCGGATAGGATCCTCTTTGCCGTAGGCGTTCATGTCACCGATCACTAAGAGATCACCCTTCACGTCTTGCAGCGCATCACCAATGACCTTAGCGGCCGATACACGGAACTCGTTACACTTGCCCTGAAGATCCGCTGGATCGCTGTTGTCTTCATAGTTAGCCCAATCTTCGACACAACCTGAGCCCTTAGACTTGAGGTGGTTCACCACGACAGTTAACTGCTCGTCATGGATCTTGAAGGTTTGACCTAGGCTGTGACGTTGATACTTATCGAACGCTGGGCTGAGTTCCGCCTTGTCGCCTTCGCCGCGAGTCACTACGCCTGCGGTAGCGTGTTGCTCAGGTGTGGCGATCAGGAAGGCATCACCACTCGGTGTCACCTTAGCGGCGCGGTACAGCATGCCCACAGTGATAGCATCGCTACCGACAAACTTACCTTGGTATTTATCGGCATCGTTGATCTCGACGAAGCTATAGGCATCGGCATCGCTGAGTTCGGCATTTAGTGCATCGAGTAGGTTTTGAATCGCACTCTTCTCGCCAAAGCCGTTGTTACCAATCTCCATCAGGCCAACGATGTCGGCGTTCATGGCGGTGATGGCATTCACTATCTTAGTGCGTTGCAGCAGCATCTCTTCTTCGGTGTTAGCACCACGGTTATCGGCAGGCGTATCGTCACCACCAACCGCATTGTTGAAGAAGTTCAGTACGTTGAAGCTGGCTACACGGATATCACCCTTAGTGGCAATGGCTGGTGCATCGCTGCGATCATCGCCGCGAATGAAGTCACCCGCCACGATCTCGTTGGTTGCCACCAAGCGGTATTCGTTATAGCTGTAGCTCACCACACCTTGAAGGTTAGTCAGTTGGTCACCAACACGGATATAACCGTTCTCGGCATTGAAGGTTGGGAAGTAAGGGACTTCGCCATCTTTCGCCTTATAGTCTGACTCGATAAATAGCTGATTAGCGCGGTTTTGTGCTTCCAGCGCAATCGCTTCATCGCTCATCGCTGGATAGAGCTGGGTCGCCTTCATCAGCGGCGCCTTGTGAGACAACATCATGTTGTTACGACGGGCGGCGTAGTCATAGCTGAAGGTACGGCTGACTTTCATGTCGCTACCGGCATCGAGTACCACATGCATGCCTTCGAAACGCTCTAGCGCATCACCCAGGCTCTCGCCGTCGGCCACATAGAAAGGTTGAGCAGCAGGCGCGCCTAGGTTCTCACCCACTTCGATCTTCTTGTCGGCCTTGATATCGACTTGAGTCAGGCCATAGTATTCTTTCACCAGACCTTGAACACAGACTTCAACGCCAGGCTGGATCTCTTCGCCGGCCGCTTCGCCTAAGAAGACAAAGATACCGTCTGAAGTGTAAGGCGAGTTGTCACCCTCAACTTCTTGCAGGTAGAAGCCCTTGAACAGGCTGTCGCCACGAGCGGTTACCACACCGCGAATCGTCACTTCCTCTTTAGAGGCATACTCGCCGTCGGCGATCAGTGGGCTAGACTTGCCTGCACCCTGAACGCTGTAAATTGGTGTGATCTTCGCGCCGGTACAGGTGAAGGCTGGAGCTTCAGGTTCGGTTGGTGCGCTGGCGCCATCTAGGTTACCCAGGCCGGTAAAAGTATCGACAGGCAATACTTTCCACTGGCTCTCGACGAAGACGTTTGATGCAACAAGGGCATCTGTGTTGCGCTGCATGGTGACGTTCATGCCCCAGCCGCTAGGCGTAGGCACGGCACCTATGATGTCTACCACGGCACCATCTTTGACCAGTGCTACGGCATCACCACCGTTGAAATAGAGATTACCCGTGCTGCTGTCGACATCGCTGCCTAGGGCGATTTCGGCGCTTGGGTGTAAGATCACTTTGAGCTTTTTGGCATCTATGGTGAGACCGTCTAGGGCGACCATATCTAAGGCATTGGTATCGCCATCTTTGTAGCGCACCAGCTTGTAGCCGGTAAGATCTAAGGCGGCGTCGCCTGAGTTATACAACTCGATCGCCTTATTGTTGCTGTTGCCTTCAACATACTCGCTGATGAGCAGGTCGGCTTTCGCAGAAACGGGCAAAGCCGCGGCTATTGACAGTGCAAGCACTGACAACTTTTTAACATTATCCATTGTTCAACCCCATTTTTATAATAATGCCGCTAATTTTTATTAACGTGCGGCGAGATTGTTACAGAAGTGCCCAAGCCAATTTGTGACCAAGATCACATTCCAAAATAGCGAACATTATGTTTGTAAAATACGGTTAATATCTATACAGCAAATGGCATACATATTAGTAAATCGTGATTAAGCGATTGGTTTCACGGCACAAAACATGAGGTCGCCAGGATTCATTCGTGATGGGATTAGATAATTTCAAGCAAAACAATAGATAAGTTTGAGCATTCAAACATCCAGCACCAAGCCTGATTAGTGCAAATGCTCAACGATTTTACAAACCATGGTTTTATTTTAAGGTCAATTTAACCTTTCTACTGGCAAGAAGGTGAAATGTCGAAAGTGTGACAAGCCGCAACTTGGACTGGCGGGGAATCCGATGCAATTCAAACCAGATTCAGCCGCCTGACAAAGTTTGTAAGCTAAATCCAGGATTTAAAGCCAAGGCGTCAGGCAAATGCCAGAAGCTAATGCTACTAGCCGGTGCGACGAGCTAATGCCAAAGCAAACCTCAAAGCCCAGCTCCAAAGCCCAGCTCAGCAGACACTGAGCTTGCTTAGGTATGAAGGATTAATTGATTAACAAAACTCGAAGTGACAGGCGTTTGCCTGGGACCAACGCAGCAGCTCGACCCGATTACGAGACTGAGTCTTGCGGAAGATTGAGGAGATGTGGGCCTTGACCGTATGCTCGCTGATACAGAGGCGATCGGCGATCTCCTTGTTGCGGGCGCCGCTGGAGACCAGCTGTATGATGGTGCGCTCACGAGTGGTGAGCTTTTGCAGCATGGCGACCATATCCTGAGTCAGCTCGACGCCACTGTCCTGGCGGCTCACCAGCTGACGAAACACTTTAGAGATCAATGGTCTGTCATACCACAGCTCATCGTTGACCATCTTACGCAATCCGGTCAGCGAGAGATCCATACGCTGATCGGAAAACAGCAGGCCGCGCACCCCGAGCAGCAGGGCAGATTCCGGCTCAAGGCTGCCGCGTTCGACCTGATAGAGGGCGATGGGCACATGGGGTAATAGACGCGCGACAATCAAGGGGACGCCCTTGCTGTCCAGCGCCGCGCCCTTCTGGGCAATGAGGTAGAAACTGTTGCGATCCCGCTCCGGATCCAGGTCGCTGACCTGACGGGCGATACGTGTCTTTAGGCCTATCGATTCGGCCAGAACGGCCAGATGGCACGGTGTTGAATCTTGGTGTAGAAAAACCAGTTCATCAATTTTACTCATACGCTTCTCTCCCTGAAAAGCATCTCAATGCAGTTAACCATATGTGAGTAAGCTATCCCTGTTATTGATCTTTATGAACTTCATTCCTCCTAGTCATAGATACCACTTAATTTATCCATTTATGACTAGTAAAAAAGTATGTCAGCTATATTAACTAACTCTAGTGAGAATAGTTATCACTATTAGTTATATAAAGCTAACTCATCACATCATTAGCATATAATAATGCTTCTGATGTGATAGGCAAGCTACAGATTATTATTGCTTTTTCAGTTTAAGCAGCAGACTGTCATGCCAGCGCGAAAGCAGTATCACGCTCGCCAGGGCGCCAATAAGCGCCATCCCCATATCAGACTGGGTGTCCCACACATAGCCCTGGGTCCCCAGGAATGCCTCGGCATCTTCACCCGTCGCCAACGCGACCCACCACTCGATCAACTCATAAAATGCCGACAGCGCTAAGGCGAAACAGCAGACCAAGAAATTGCACCAGGCCCCCTTCTTCACCACCTCGAGGCGCAGAAACACCTCACGGGCCAACAGCGCGGGAATAAAGCCCTGGGCGAAATGGCCCACCTTGTCATAGTTGTTGCGCTCGCTGCCCATCCAGTCGGCTATGGTGTCGAACAGTGGCACCTCGGCATAGGTGTAGTGCCCCCCCACCATGAGAATGATGGCATGGATCAGAATCAGGCCGTAGGCCAGGGAAGTGAGTGGAAACTTCTTGCGAGTCACAAAGAGGATAGGCAGGGCGATCAGCGCGGGGACAACCTCTAAAAACCAGGTAAAGCTATCTTTTGGTTCTATCCCTGACCAGATCAGCACGGCGAAGAAAATTGTGAGCCACACGGTGCTTTTATTCAAAATAAGAACTCCTTAGATGATATTGTTTTAATATCAGAATAATAACTTTAGCCATCTAGCCCTCCACACTGACCAAAAAAGGTGCTATTTTGTGGAGGCATTGACAGGCAACAGATAAAAATCACCACAAGAACAGGGCTTGTAGACCTTTCTGGGCGCATTTTTACCAAGGTTTGAAGGGCTTTGCGCTAAAACGCTTGCTCTGTGTAGTCATTCTACACAAGTCAGCCGGAAACCGTATAGCTTCCAAATAACCTTGCCCGACTGGGCTCAGCGTCCTGCCATCCGTAGAAGCTCATCGTCTCTGGCCCCAGGCCAATAGCGAGACGACGAAGATTCATTGGTATCAGGCCACAGAGCGAAAGCCGAGTAGAAATTGTCCCCGAGAGCGATACTCACCTAGCAACAATTGAGCAAGAGGGTACCTAAATCATGGCGAAACATTCGCTGGACAAGGATAAGATCAAGATCCTGCTGTTGGAAGGCGTCCACCAATCTGCGGTAGATGTATTCAAGCGTGCAGGTTACAACAACATCGAATATCACAAGGCATCACTGGGGGAAGAGGAGCTGTTAGCCTCGATTAAAGATGCTCACTTCGTTGGCATCCGATCCCGTACCCAACTCACCAAGGCCGTGCTGGACAAGGCTGAAAAGCTGGTCAGCATAGGTTGCTTCTGTATCGGCACCAACCAGGTCGATCTCGCCGCCGCCGAAAAGCTGGGTATTCCAGTCTTCAACGCGCCGTTTTCCAATACCCGCTCTGTCGCCGAGTTGGTACTGGGTGAGATCATCATGCTGCTGCGTGGTATCCCACAGCGCAACGCCCTGGCCCACCGTGGTGGCTGGCTCAAGAGCGCCAATGGCAGCTTCGAGGCCCGCGGTAAGACCCTTGGGGTGATTGGCTATGGCCATATTGGTACTCAGCTGGGGATCCTGGCCGAAACCTTAGGCATGCGCGTCATCTTCTTCGATATCGAAGACAAGCTGCCTCTGGGTAATGCCCAGCAGATCCACTCGCTGGAGCAGTTGCTGTCTCTCGCCGACGTGGTGAGCCTGCACGTACCTGAGACGCCGCAGACCAAGAACATGATCGGCAGCAAAGAGCTGGCGGCCATGCGTCAGGGCAGTATTCTGATCAACGCCTCACGCGGCACTGTGGTAGATATCGACGCCCTGGCCGAGGCGATCCGCGGCGATCATATCGTCGGCGCCGCCATCGACGTCTTCCCGGTCGAGCCTAAGTCGAACGACGACGAGTTTGTCAGCCCACTGCGCGGCCTGGATAACGTACTGCTGACCCCACACGTGGGCGGCAGTACCCAGGAAGCTCAGGAAAATATCGGTATCGAGGTGGCAGGCAAGTTGGCGAAATACTCAGACAACGGCTCGACCATGACGGCCGTCAACTTCCCTGAGGTATCGCTGGCGCAGCATAAAGACACCTCGCGTCTGCTGCATATTCACCACAACCGTCCGGGTATTCTGATCAAGATTAACCAGGCCTTCGCCGAGAAAGGGATCAACATCGCCGCCCAATACCTGCAAACCACCGCAGAGATTGGTTACGTGGTCATGGAGGTCAACTCAGATCAGGCCGATGAGGCACTGGAAGAGATGAAAGCGATCGACGGCACCATCAGGACCCGTCTGCTGCACTAAGACGGCCCCGTCTTTGCGATAATAACCATCGCGATCAAAAATAGAAAAGGCATCACTCTGTGATGCCTTTTTGTCTTTCAAAGACCTTATCCCTATTGGACACGATAGGTCACATCGATATATTGAATCCCACCATAGATATCGAAGCTGGTCACCGGATTACCCTGGCTGTAATCAACCTTGTCTATATCCACTTTGTGGAGCACCTGACTATCGACAGTACGATAGTAATAGTCGTTATTCTCCATATCTATGATGGTGATAAAGGAGGTCTCCTGAGCACCGCCAGACAAACCGCGACTAGGAAACGAGCTGGCACCTTTCACATAATCGGTATTATTGAGCGTATGAATCACCTGATTGATCGCTTCAACCTTGGTCTTTGGCTTAGGTGTCAGATCTTTAAGTACCGCCGTTTTAACGCTCCGCTCCACAGCCGTATATCCACCGGGTAGCCCTGCCAGCATTCCCTTAACGCTTGGTTTAGATACATCCAGATGGGGATTGGCATCCAGTAGCTCGCGGTATGCAACCATATGATCGCCAATTTTCGGAGAATTGGTCATCACGCCAAATTCACTGTTATCCGTTACCGTCATCTTGCCATCGATATACTCGATCACAACCGCCTTACCCCGCTTATCGACCAGTTGCAGGTGCATAGGCAGCTCGATACCTAAATGGTTGTCGGCAGATTGATAGACACTCGTCTGTGATAAGCCTTTCACCGCCTCATCTACACTGGCGTAGTGACTTAATATCCAGTTACCTAAGGAACCCGATGCAATGCTCGGCTTGCTCTCGTCACGAGGCGCATATTTTCCATCTGCAAACCAAAGCATTGCGACATACAGCCCCTTCTCGTTGATGCCATCGGATACTAAACCTTCATGGGCCATCCCTGAGAACCCATATTTGTTGGTCCAACTTAAGGGCTTGTCTGCACCATAAGTAGTAAAATGACTCTCACGAGGGAAGTTGATGAAGTCGGTAGCAAATGAGGTTTGTGTTTGCTCATCGAAGCCAAACTCTACCGTTCTACCGATAAGAGGATGCTCATTGTTCGATGCCCCAAGGTAGACCAGACACGCCTGAGCGCTTGATATCGCCCCCAGAGAAGCCGAGGCAACCAGACCTAAAGCAAAGGCTGTTTTCTTAAATGACTTTTTCATAATAAATCTCCGTTGAAATGGATTGTTTCGACGGAGCTATTGAACCGCGATTCGAATCGAGCCGCGAATAAGCACACTTAAGTTAAGCTTAACAGTTACAGCACGGAGCGCCCGGCACAGAAGCGTTCGGCCTCGGTCTGCAGGCACTCCACCAGGTAGTCACCCGCCGGACCGATAGAATCAGACCAGGCCAGTTCCATCGGCCAGCCTGACTTGTCGACCGCCACATCAACCTCAAGTGGTACTAACTTACCCTCACTAATCAGAGGTGCCGCCAGCGCGCCGGGAAAGATGCCGAAGCCCAAGCCATCGATAAGACCTGTGAGGTAATAGAAATGACGCTCACATTGCATCACCGACCCCGAAAATAACAAAGAATGTAAGAGCTGCTGATCAAACAACTTGCTTGGAAATGGCATCAACTGGGTATAGTTAGCCAGATCGGCCTGGGTCAGCTCCCCCTTGATCCTTGCCAGCGGATGCTGCGGAGAGGCCACCAACTGCCACATAAACGAAAATAGGTTCACAGAGCGCATGTTACGTTGTCGCTCCACAGGTGCCAGAGAAATACGAATATCCGCCTTAAATAGACTATCAGGATTGTCTATATCTAAAAGATTCACGGTAACCGATGGGAAGCTTTGCCTAAATAGCTTGATGGCCTCGCTGATAAACCCAAAGTAACTTAACCCGTGTAAAACGATATTCAGCTCATCCTCTATGCCAGCCTGTAAGGCCTGCGCCTTTTTCTCTAAGGTTTCCAGCTGGGGAATAAGCTCCATCGCCTGCAGATAGAAGCTCTTGCCCGAGCTGGTAAGGCTGACCGCTTTACCCTGATGGCGCTCAAATAGCGTCACCCCAAGATCATCTTCGAAGGCGTCCATCGCCTGAGTCACGCCCGAGGTACTCTTACCTAGCTGTCTGGCGGCGGCCGAGAATGAGCCCAACTCGACGATCATCTTAAGGTATCTCAACCGCTCTACACTCACTAACATGCTGCCTCCCGGGACACTGACGCTTTTTTATCCAGCTCATAGAAGCATCATAGAGATCTCAATAAACTTCAAGCAACTAGCACCGACTCCCACTAGGAAAATGTCCCTCCTCACCGGCCTTAACGCCAACCCCAGGCAACCTGGGCGGCGCATAGGATATGATGCCGCGCAGGCAGCGGCTCTGCTACTTGGGCCCATCTTGGAGTCAGCGTGCCATACCAAAAGCGTTTAGGGATCATAATTTTAAAGATTGGCCCGAATCATTTGAAAGATTCCTCCCCAGGCCCCTTTAAATTTTTCTCCGCGCCCCTATATTGATGATAATGAGCCCTTAACCGGGCAACCCCAAATCTGCCCATTCGCCCAGGAACATGATATGACGCTTACCGTTTCTCAACCTCAGTGGCCCCTCAATGAGGCGCAACCCGCCATCGTTTTCAGCCAACTCTCCCATCTCGGCCTTATCTCTGTAACCGGCGAGCAGGCGCGGACTTTCATCCACGGTCAGGTGACCACAGATATCACCTCTCTGGAAGCAGATCAGTGGCGCTGGGGCGCCCACTGCGATCCTAAGGGCAAGATGCTGGCAAGCTTCAGAACCTTCGCCCATCAAGATGCACTGCTAATGATGATGCCAAGAGAGACGCTGGCGCTCGACCTGCCGCAGCTGCAGAAATATGCCGTGTTCAGCAAGGCAGAACTGGTCGATGCCAGCGACGACTGGTGTCTATTGGGCGTCAGCGGCGAGCAGGCCCCTGCCTGGATAGCCCAGTCCTTCGGCGAGACCGCAGCCGAGCTCACCGAGATCCCAGGCGGCGTTATCCTAAGAGACGGCGAACGCTTTATCTTAGCCGTTAAGCGCGATACGCAGGCCGAGCTGCTAGCTAAGATAGACCAGCCGATCTATGACTTCAGCGCCTGGCAGGCGGTCGAGATCGCCGCCGGTCTGCCTAATATCTATGCCCGTCATCAGAGCCAGTTTGTGCCGCAGATGTGTAACGTGCAGGCGGTCGATGGCATCAGCTTCACCAAGGGCTGTTACATGGGTCAGGAAACCGTGGCCCGCATGAAGTATCGCGGCGGCAACAAGCGCGCCCTCTATATCGTCCAGGGCTCCGCCAGTGTGGCGATCGATGACGACAGCCAGCTCGAGATGAAACTGGAAGAGGATGAAGGTTATCGCCGCGCCGGCACCATTGTAGAAGCCGTGCAGCGTGACGGTCAGCTGCTGCTGAGTGCCGTGCTGCCCAACGATACGCCGTTAACGGCTCAGCTGAGAGTGGCGGGCGATGAGGCATCAGTTCTCACCCTAGCACCACTGCCCTACTCCCTAGATGAAGAGTAAGCTCAGATTTAACGAAAAAAGGCGCCAATGGCGCCTTTTTTAATGTACGGCTCTATCTTCAAAACTCTGTGCCTAATGCTCAGAGCCTAGTGCTCAGCGCCAACTGACTACTGATCACTCCTTATCCTGATGGCTGTCACGGATCTTCACCGCCTCATCGACGATCGCCTTGAAATGGGTCACCAGCTCGGGGTCGAAATGTTTACCCGCCTCGCGATCGATCAGCGCCAGGGTATCCTCCACACTCCAGGCCTGCTTATAAGGACGAATAGAGGTCAGGGCATCGAACACATCGGCAATGGCTACTATGCGCCCCTCGATGGGGATCTCCTCGCCACTCAACCCCTTAGGATAGCCCGAGCCATCCCACTTCTCGTGATGGGTCAGGGCTATGCGCCGCGCCATCTCCAGCATGGGATCCGGGTGCTCGCCGATGATCTCGGCGCCTATCTCGGCGTGACGCTGCATCTCTCGCCACTCCTCATCGTCTAACTTGGCGGGCTTCTTCAAAATAGCGTCCGGCGTGCCTATCTTGCCGATGTCGTGCATGGGCGAGGCGTTGTAGATAAGCTCGCAGAAATGTTCCGACATCCCGGCCTCGCGGGCCAGCAAACGGGCGTAGTGGCTCATGCGGATAACATGCATCCCCGTCTCGTTGTCCTTATACTCGGCGGCGCGGCCCAGGCGGCGAATGATCTCTAGCCGGGTCACCTCCAGCTCACGGGTCCTGGCCTTCACCTCCTGCTCCAACAGGCGTTTCTGATCGTACAGCGACAGATGGGTCTTCACCCTCGCCTTGACCACGGGCGCGCTGACCGGCTTGGTGATATAGTCCACCGCCCCCAGCTCGAACCCTTGGGTCTCGTCGGCCACGTCGGTCAGGGCGGTGACGAAGATCACCGGAATGTGCGCCGTCAAAGGCTCTTGCTTGAGCCGCTTACACACCTCATAGCCATTCATGCCCGGCATCATCACGTCGAGCAAGATGATGTCAGGCGCGCTCTTGCCTGCGATCGCCAGCGCCTTAGGCCCGTCGATCGCCACCTTCACCTTATACTCATCCCCAAGAATACCCACTAAGATATCGATATTCTCCGGGGTATCGTCCACAACCAATACCGTGGCTTTCTCCATCAATCCCTTCTCCAGTTGTACCCTGTGATACTCAGCTGTTTGAGTATAGTTCCTTCACGCTTAAGGCCCCGCAGCCCTTCGAAGCGGCACACGGCCAAATATTGCTATCCTTCTTTGTCATACGCCCCAAGCGACTATCACGATCAGCCAGCTCACCC
This sequence comes from Shewanella alkalitolerans, assembly GCF_019457575.1. NCBI lineage: Bacteria > Pseudomonadati > Pseudomonadota > Gammaproteobacteria > Alteromonadales > Shewanellaceae > Shewanella > Shewanella alkalitolerans. Next base: position 3,781,109 of record NZ_CP080422.1, read on the forward strand.
TACGCCTAGCCAATGCGTAAAACCTAGCCATGCGTAAAGCCTAGCTAAAGATCTCCTCCACCAGCTCGATCGCCTCGTCAAATTGATAGGCGTTCACCATGTTGAGCACGGGCGCGATCTTATTAGCCAGTGACTTAGGTAGACGATCGCGGATCGCCTGTAGCTTCTCCACCGCCTCGGCGTCCGCCTCCTCCAGCATCTTGAGCAGCTCCTTGATGGCGGCGTCCAGCTCCTGGGCCGACATGGCTGGCGCATCGGCAGCCGCCCCGGGGTCGGCGCCATCTTCTTGCGGCAGCGTCTCGGCCCCGGTCTGACTGAGCCAGTAGCCTATGGTGGTGCACAGGCTGTCTAACAGCTCACCCATCTGAGTCAGCGCCTCAGTCACATCGGCCTGGATCGAATCGCTGAGTGCCTGCTCCACCTGCTTGGCCAGGGTCACCAGCTCTGGGCAGCAGAGGTTACCGGCCACCCCCTTGAGGGTGTGGGCATAACGCACTGCCTCCTCCTGCTTGCCCTCACGCTGGGCGGTGGCGATAAGCTCGGCGCAGCGGGACTGACCCGTATAGAAACGCTCGAATATCCGCCGGTAGAGGCGCGCCGAGTTCTGCACCAGCTGCAGCCCCTTATCGATGTCCAGCGCCGGATGTTGTGGCCAATAGGCATCCTGGCTGTGCTGATGGATCTGCTCAGCGCTGGTCTCCTCAATCACCTGGCTGTCATCCCCCAGGTATTCCAGCAGCGTCTTGTAGAGCAGCGACACCTCAATAGGCTTGGCGATATGATCGTTCATGCCGGCGCGCAGGCACATCTCCTTATCCCCGGCCATGGCGTTGGCCGTCATGGCGATCACAGGCAAGTCTGCCAACTCGGGACGCTTACGCAGCTCGGCGGTGGCCTGATAGCCATCCATTACCGGCATCTGACAATCCATCAGCACCAAGTCGAAGCTCTGCATGGCCAGCTTCTCCAGCGCCACCTGACCATTCTCGGCAATCGAGAGGATCACTCCCACCTGCTCGAGGAACTCGCTGGCCACCTCCTGGTTCATCTCGTTGTCTTCCACCAGCAGGATGCGCTTGCCCTTGAGCTGCGCCAGCAGGGCGGGACTTACCTCGCTGCCCTTGCGCCGCACCGGCATGGCACCTTGCTTACCCAGGGCCGACATGATGCCGTCCAGCAGGCGTGAGGCGCTGATCGGCTTAGTGATATAGCCCGAGATCCCCGCCTGCTCCGCCTTGTCGATAAAATCACCGTCGGCATGGGCCGAGACGATCAGCGTCTTGGGCGGGTTAGCGCGCTCGCTCAGCAGTCGCCGCGCCGTCTCCAGGCCGTCCATCTCAGGCATGCGCCAATCGATCAGCGCCACCCCATAGTCGGTCTCCTGACAGCGACTCAGCGCCTCGGCGCCGCTGCGCACCGTATCGACGGTAAAGCCCATGCTTTCGAGAGTGCTGCGCAGAATATCCCGGGCGGTGGCGTTGTCGTCGGCGACCAGAATCCGCATCCCTTCCAGCTCGTGGGCCACCTTGATCAACTGATTGTCGGCGACCTTGAAGCGCACGCTGAAGAAGAAGGTGCTGCCGTTGCCGAACTGACTCTCGACGCCGATCTCGCCGCCCATGAGTTCCACCAGCTGCTTGCAGATCGCCAGCCCCAGACCTGTGCCGCCATACTTGCGGGTGGTGGAACTGTCGGCCTGACTGAAAGATTGGAACAGCTTGCCGCGCTGCTCCTCGGTGAGGCCTATGCCGTTATCGCGCACGCTGAACTTGAGTAGTATCTCCTCATCCTCACGCACCAGCTGACTGATCGACAGCATCACCTCGCCCTGCTCGGTAAACTTGATGGCGTTGTTCATCAAATTGATCAACACCTGGCTGAGTCGCAGCGGATCCCCCACCAGATGGCGGGGAATATTGGGCGCCACGGCAAACAGCAACTCGAGCTGCTTGTCGGCGGCCTTGACCGAAAACATGTCGCTGAGATCTTCCAGCATAGTATCGAGCTGGAAAGGCACTGCCTCGATATCCAGCTTGCCCGCCTCTATCTTGGAGAAGTCCAGGATGTCATTGATGATCCCCAGCAGCGACTTGGAGGCGCGGTCTATCTTCTCCACATAGTTCTGCTGTTTCTTGTCCAAACTGGTCTGTAGACACAGCTGTGACATGCCGATAATGGCGTTCATCGGGGTGCGGATCTCGTGGGACATGTTCGCCAGGAAGTCGCTCTTGGCCTTGCTGGCGGCGTCGGCCACATCCTTGGCCTGGGTCAGCTCCTCGGAGAGCAGCTTGAGGGAACTGATATCCGCCATGGAGAGCACGGCGGAGCGATATTCCCCCTGCTTGTCGGATAGGCCGGTCATGTTGACGTCCATCCACCTGGCCTCGCCAGCTTGGTTGAGCAAGCGGATCTCCAACTTGACGCTGTCGGCGCCGTCGCTCATCAGGTGTTTGAAGCTGTTCTTGGCCTCGAGCCCCTGCTCAGGGTCCTGATAATCGAAGAAGAGACTGCCCTTGAGACGCTCGATCGGCAGCTGCAGGTATTGGCTGAACTGCTCGTTGCAATCTAAGATGACGCCGCGATCGTCGACATTGACTATGCCGATACCGGCGTTATCGAACAGGGCCCTGAAGTGCGCCTCGCGCTTGGCCAGCTCCCTGTCCATCTGCTTGCGCTCGCTGATATCCATCAGGTAACCGTTCCAGATTATGCTGCCATCGTCCTGACGATCGCCCCTGGCCCCCGCCTGTAGCCAGCGCTGCTCGCCGGTGGGGTGTTGGTAGCGAAACTCTTCGATCCACTTGAGCCCAGAGGCGCTCTCGCCGGAGAGGGCGCGAATGATGCGGGCCCGCTCCGACTCTATGATGCAATCGGCCACCAGGTCGAAGTTCGCCAGCAGCTGATCCCGGTGAAAACCCAGGGTGGTGATGCAGGCGCGGGAGAGGAAGGTGAAGTAGCGCTGATCGTTGGCTATCCAACGCAGCTGATAGACGGTGTTGGGGATCGACTCAGTGATCGTCTCCAGCTGCTGCTGGGACTGGGCAATCTTCTCCTGGGCCAGCTTGCTCTGGGTGACATCCTGTATACTGCCATCGAACCAGAGGGCATTGCCTTCATCGTCATAGCTGGCCTTGCCCTTCTCGTGCACCCAGCGCAGGCTGCCATCCCGGTGATGAATACGATATTGCACCTCGAAGCTCTGCTGCTCGGCGATCCCCTTGTTGATCGCCGTGTCGGTGGCTACCCTGTCCGCCTCCAGGATCAGGCTGGCAAAGACCCGCTTCTTGTTCTCGATAAAGTCGGCGGCGGGATAGCCGGTGATCTCGGCGATGTTGTCGCTGACATACTCCATCACCCACTGCTCGCCCAAGCGGGTGCGGTAGACGGCGCCGGGAATGTTGCCCACCAGGCCACGGAAACGACTCTCGCTGTCCTTGATCCGCTTGGCGGTGGCCAGCTCTTCTGTCATGTCCCGTATCGAGGCCGCCACCTGGCGCAGGCCGTCGCTGTCGGCGGGTAGCAGCCCCAGGCTGATCTCCACCGGAAACAGGCTGCCGTCGGCCTTCTTGGCCTTGAGGGTCTTACCCAGCCCAAGGCCCATGCGACGATCCACCCCTTCGCCGATATACTTGGCTCTTAAGGCCTCATGATGCTTAACGCTATCGGGCACCAGCTGGTCGACATTCAGCGCTAGCATCTGCTGGGCATCATAGCCAAACAGCTGTTGGCAGCGGCTGTTACTGAAGACGACTTGGCCCTGCTCGTCGACGATCAACATAGCCTCGGGGGCCGATTCCAGCACGGCGTTAGACCAGGCCGCCGCCGAGAACTGTTCGGTCACATCGTTAAACAGCATCTCGATGGAGAGCAGCTCGCCGTTGTCCGCCAGCAGCGGCTGCATGAAGAGATCCAGGCGGCGCACGCTGCCGTTGGCGGCGATCATCTCCACCTGATGGGGCGGTACACTATTACCCTGCAAGGCACTGTCCATGTACTCCCAGTTCGCCTCGTTGATGGGGTTGTCGGAAAACATCCGCTGATACTTACGCTTGAGCAGATCCGGGCTGACCCCCAGCACCTTCTCGACCCCGGCAGAAACCTGGGCGATCTGACCATCGGGCTCCAGCGAGCAGTAGAAGGACTTGTCACTCATGCCATCGATCAGCTTGGCGAAACGGTTACCGCGTGAATCCAGCAGCGCTTGCTCGCGCTGGGCCAGCACCTCGGCCAGCTCGTTAAACTTGTCCGTTAGGGTCTCCACCTCGGTCACCGCGCCCCGGGTGCCTTCGATATGTTTGGTCTTACCGGCGCCGAAGGCCACTATGCCGGCGGCCAGGCGCTCGATGGGCAGTGACAGGCGTCTGGCGGTGAGATATCCCGTCAGATAGAGCACGGCGGAGATCAGCAGCAGGGTCAGCACCAGAGAGGAGAGCCCCATGTAGAGCTGGTGGGAGAGCTTGTCCTCCTGGGTCATGATCACCACCCGCCAGTTTAGCTTAGGCACCACGCCTACGCTGGCAAGATAGGCCTGACCGTCGGCGGCCAGCATGCGGCTGTTACCGGATTTGGCCGACTGGAGCAGGGTGACGAAGTCGCCGTTGTCATTTGATGCGGCGAGCCACTTATCTGTGCCCTGGGACATCAGCAGCTGCGCATCCTTGTGGTAGATAAGTCGGCCCTTGTCATCCAACACCAGCATGCGATCGGCATCGATCCCCGCCATGGCTGGCAGGGCGTCCAGGGCCAGATCCACTGTCACCACCCCCCAGTAGGGACTCGAAGGGCCGAAGGGCTGGGAGAAGGTGATCATCAAGATGTTGCCGGCACCCTCATCGAAATAGGGCAGCGACCAGTAACCCTGAGGCTTGTCTATCGCCTCGCTCCACCAGGCCCATTGGCCATCGGTGTAGTCGTAGCTGTCGGCGCCGATATCCAAGAACTTCACCCCGTCCTGATCCCGGTAGACATAGGGGGCATAGGGCTGTTGATTAGGTGTCAGGCTGGGGCGAAAGGCGATGGCGCTGGCATAGAAGTCGCTTTGGCGCTCCAGGCGCCGGGTCAGCAATGCCTTGAGCTCACCATCTTGCTCGAGCAGCTGATCGCGACTCATCTGGCCTAAGAGATCGGCAAAGGTACGGGTATCCTTCTCGGCGAAGGAGAGAAAATGATGCACCCGGCTGGCCACCATCTCGGCCTGCTTCTCGAGATCGCCATAGAGGTAGCTCTCTTCGGCCCGGTAGTTAAACCAGGCGATCAGGCTCAACACCATGGCCATGATGGCGATAAGGGGTAAGGCAATCTGTACGATTATCCGGCTACGAAAGGTACGAAGTCTGCTCATGTCCATATTCCACAGTGCAATCGGCTTAGCGGCGCGCAGGCCTGCCACGGCTCACCCACTCAGCCCCAGTTTCATGACTTGACTAAGTAACGGGTAAGCTCACCCACTCCCGTGTCTGCCTGGGGCCGTTTTCCGACACGAAAGACTCTGCTCTTCAAATAGTGAAAACTTGCTAACTTCATGATGAACCAGAAAAATACTTGCTCATTAAATCACCTTGCCCATCGACAATCAACCAGTTAGCGCGATCTTTACCTTTGGTCGAACACTCGATTAAACAGGTGAAAAATAAGCCGCTTTTCACCAGCCCCTGAGCCGCCATCTGAAAGTGAAAATCCAACATCAAGCACACGAGATTTCACGACGATAGATCCTTTGCTCGAGGCGCTGCGTAAGTAATAAGTATAACCCTGTGTTTAGGGGCTGGTTGGCAGTTGCAATCTGCTATCGATAGGGTTATCAATGGGTTTAATGGGCTATGGCTTCAATGGAAAGCCTGCCGCGAGCCAACTTCAGCGCTTGGGCGATCAAAGGATAAGGACTGGCAATGACGAGTGTCGCGACCCTGAGCGAGATCTCAAAGGGCTTTAACGACGGCGATAAATTTCACCTTGTGCTGGACAGGCTCGACCTAGAGCTCGCCCTCGGCGAGACGGTTGCCCTCACCGGCCCGAGCGGTAGCGGCAAGAGCACGCTACTCAATATCATCGCCGGTTTCGAGCGCCCCAGCAGTGGCGCCCTCACCCTATTAACCCAAGATACCCGAACCTGGGACGACAACCGCTGGAGCCAGTTCAGACATCATCAGCTAGGCGTCGTCTTCCAGCAATTTAACCTGCTCACCCCGCTCAATGTCGAAGACAACATCGCCTTTCCCCTGCACCTTCAGGGAGACGGCTGGAACGCCTGGTGCGATCATCTGGTCAACGCGCTCGGGCTAAGGCCCCTGCTCAAGCGCCATGTGGAGGCCTTGTCTGGCGGTCAACAGCAAAGGGTGGCCATCGCCCGGGCCCTGGCCCACAAGCCAGCATTATTGCTGGCGGACGAGCCCACGGGCAACCTGGATCAGACCACCAGCCTGGAGGTGATGGCGCTTATCTGCGCCTTGGCTGCCGAGCACGACACCAGCATCTTAATGGTGACCCACTCCATGGAGTGCGCCGCCTTCATGCAGCGCCGCTGGCACCTGGATCTTGGTCGGGTGCATGAGTAGCCTAGTTGTTAACAGTCAGGCGGGCGGCGTAAAGGCGCTGCTGCGCGCCTCCCGTCTCACCCTCAGGGTATTCGCCGCCCACTATAAGAAGGCGCCGCTGCAGGCCGGGGCGATACTGATAGGCATAGTGCTGGCGGTTACCCTGCTGACCGGCGTCAGGGCCACCAACGAGAGCGCCATCGACAGCTATGGCCAGGCCAGCGAGCTGCTGAGCGGCCAGGCCAGCAATCTGATCACCACGCTGCCGGGCAAGGTTCTCTCTGAGAACCTCTATTTTGACTTGCGAACCCTGGGGTTCCACCACAGCCTGGCGGTGCTTCAAGGCTCTGCCTTGGATAGCGCCCAGCACCGCTGGCAAGTCACCGGCAGCGATCTTATCGCCGCCCTCTCCGCCTTAGCGCCAAACAGTAAAAACAAGCCGCAAACAGACGAGCCATCAGATAGCAAGATCCCCATGAGCGGCCCCCTGCCCCTGGCGGCCATGCTGGCGGGCGAGCCAATTGTGGTGATGAGTGAGGCCAACGCCAAGCGACAGCCAGAGCCCTGGCTCAGCCTCAATGGCATGCGCCTGAAGGTGGTGGCGGTCGATGAGAGTTACCAGCTAGGCGATCGCCTGCTGATGGATATCTCCCTGGCCCAGCAGTTACTGGGCAAGCCGGGCGAGCTCAGCTATATCGCTCTGTTTGACCCGCCCGGCGAGCGTCAACTACAGCTTCTTACATCCTTACTCACCGGCCGGGGCGAACTGGTGGAGAGCGACAACGGCGAGGCGATGAAGGCCCTCACCAACAGCTTTCATCTCAACCTCACCGCCATGAGCCTGCTGGCCTTTATCGTCGGCCTGTTTATCGCCTATAACGGCGTGCGCTACAGCCTGCTCAAACGTAAACGGCTGATTATCCAGCTGCAGCAACAGGGCGTGCGCCGCGCCGCCATCATGTTCGCCCTTGGGCTGGAGCTCACCCTGCTGGTGCTGCTGGGCTCACTCATCGGCTTCTTCCTCGGGCTACAGCTGAGCTTCTGGCTACAGCCTATGGTGTCTGTCACCCTGGAGCAGCTCTATGGCGCCAACATCTTGCCGGGAAGCTGGCGCTGGCAGTGGCTGGCCCAGGCTAGCCTGCTGACCCTGATCGCCGCCCTGCTGGCCTGTGGCTCCCTGTTGAGGGAGCTGCTCAATCAGCCCCTCGCTCAGAGCAGCGGCCAGCTCAGTCAGCAGCGCTGCAGCCAACTGGCGCAGAATCGCCTCATGCTATTGGCCTGCACGCTGGGCATCATGACCCTTATCCTGATGCCGCTCAGCCAGGACTACCGATTCACCATGGCGCTCCTGGGTCTGGTGGTGATCGCCATCCCTCTGGCTCTGCCCTATCTGCTCAGGAAGCTCATCGGCCTGCTACAGAAAATCAGCCCCAAGGGGCTTATCGGCTATCAGATCAGCGAGACCCGTGAGCTGCTGGCGCCGCTGTCGCTGGCCATGATGGCCATGCTGCTGGCGCTTACCGCCAATATCGCCATGAACAGCCTGGTGGGGAGCTTCGAGATCACCCTCAAGCAGTGGCTGGACGCCAGGCTGCATGCACAGCTCTACCTGCGTCCGCCCGCCAGCCAGATGGCCGAGGTGGAGAAGATGCTGAGCCAGGCCCCCGAGGTTACCGGCCTCTACAAGCAATGGCTACTCAAGAGTCACTACCAACAGACGCCCATCTTCCTGCTGACCCGGGATCCCTACTCCATAGAGCACACCACCATCATCAAGCAGGCAAGGCCGAATCTCTGGCGAGATTTTTTCTCGTCCGATCCCGAGACTAAGCCACTCGCCCTGGTCAGCGAGCCCTTCGCCATCAAGCAGGGCAAGCAGCTGGGGGATAAGATACGTATTGCGGCCCTGGGCGAGACCGAACTCACCATAGCCGCCATCTATTATGATTACGGTAATCCCTACGGCGAGGTGATCATCCCGCCATCTCTGTGGCGCAGGGCTAACCTTGGCGAGACGCCCTTGAGTCTGGCCCTCACCCTGAGCGCTAATGTGACCGGGTTTAGCCAGCAGATACAGACGCGCTTCCAACTGCCAGACGCGCTGGTCTACAGCCAGGAAAAGATCAAGGCCCAGGCGATCACCATGTTCAAGCGCACCTTCTCCATCACCCAGGTGCTTAACAGCCTGACCCTGATGGTGGCCGCCATCGGCCTGTTCAGCGCCTGCTACATGTTGACCCAGGCCAGGCTGGCACCTATCGCGCGCCTATACGCCCTGGGGGTCAATCGCCGTCAGCTGGTGTGGCTGGTGGTTGGCCAGATGCTGCTCATGGTGCTACTCACCTGTCTGGTGGCCCTGCCGACGGGCGCCCTACTGGGCTATCTGCTGATCCATATGGTGACCCTGCAGGCCTTCGGCTGGACCATCGCCATGGTGTGGGACTGGCTCGCCTACCTCGAGCTGGTGGGACTGGCGCTGCTGGCCAGCACGCTGGCACTCGCCTTCCCCCTCTATCAACAAACCAGACGCCCCTTGGTGTCGAGCCTGCAACGGGAGGTCATATGACGCGCCGGCAACACCTTGGAATGATCGCGCTAATGCTAACGACCCTCTTGCTATCTAGCCTTATGCTACTGGGCTGCGATTCGCCCAAACAGGAGTCGAAAGGCATGGGGGATCTCATGGGCTCAGCTTCTGGTTCTGATTCAACGTCTGGCGGCTACGCCAAGGTACTTCCGGGAAAACCACTCAGCTTCCCTAATGATCATCTGGCCCACGACGACTTCAAACAGGAGTGGTGGTATCTCACCGCCAACCTCACCACAGACACGGGCGAGCCGCTGGGGCTGCAATGGACCCAGTTTCGCATCGCGCTCTCACCTAGTTCACTCGAGTCACCACAGTCTGCTGGCATAAAAGAGTCACCGACTTCAGAAACGCCAAAGCCAGATAAACCAAAACCAGAGAAACCAAAGCCAGAAACATCTTGGGCAACCAAGCAGCTCTACATGGCCCACAGCGCGGTCACCACCAGCGAGACTCATAAGGCGAGTGAGCGCTGGTCTCGGGCGCACCCCAAGCTGGCGGGGACAAAAGCCTCACCGCTCACCATAGCCCTGGATGACTGGCGCTGGCAGAGCGAGGGAGACGATCTGTTTCCGGCGACACTAACGGTTAACAGCGACGACTTTAGCTATCAGTTAACGCTGAGTAGCAGCGCGCCGTTGCAGCGACAGGGGGATGAGGGCTACAGCATCAAGAGCGCGGATGGCGAGGTGGCCTCCTACTACTACAGTCAGCCCTTCATCGCGATCACCGGCAGTGTCACCCTGGATGGCAAGGTTCACCGCGTCAGCGGGCAAGGTTGGCTGGACAGGGAGTGGAGCTCGCAGTTTCTCACCCGTCAGCAGCAGGGCTGGGACTGGTTCGCCCTGCGCCTCGACGATGCCTCTACTCTGATGCTGTTTCAGCTCAGATCACAGCCGCTCAGTTCCCAAGACAGGCCCTTTTTCAGTGCACGGCGCATGTTCGCCGACGGCAGCGGCCGCAACATAGCGAGCAGTGGCATCAGGATGAAAGCGACTGAGTGGCAGAAGATAGACGGGGCCAACTACCCCATCGCCTGGCAGATAGCCATCCCCGGCGAGCAGTTAAACCTCAACATCTCGCCCCTTAACCCAGACAGCTTGATGCCGCTCAGCGTGCGCTACTGGGAGGGGCCAATACAGGTGAGCGGCTCCCATCGAGGCCAAGGCTATATGGAGCTGACCGGCTACTAGCTCTAAGTGCTCCCTAGCGAAAAGGGGAAAATCTGACTAAGGCAGCGGCCTGCGTTTCTTGCCTGTCCACATGGCCCGCACCAGATTCTCCCTGTGGGCCAGGCTGCCGACAATCACCCCAGCGATATGCACCACAATCAGCGTCAGGCTAACGTTGGCGAAGAACTCATGCACCTCCTCCAGCGCCCCATCGGGCCAGGTGGCCACAAAGGTGGCAGCCAGCGGGCCATGGCCTGTGGTGGCGTAGAGCGCCATGCCGGTCAGCGCCGTCAGCGAGACGCAGGCGATCAGCGCAATTATCATCAGGCCGCCGGCGGGATTATGGCCCAGATAGTCTTTCGCCCTGCCAGCAAAGAGCAGCTTAAGATACTCCATCGCCTGGGCCGGAGGCCTGACGAAACTGCTGAATCTGGCATATCGAGTGCCCACCAGCCCCCAGATAATGCGCAGCGCCAATATACCTAAGATGATATAGCCGCCGTAGCTGTGCACCAGCATCCATTCATCCTCACCCTCGGTGAGATAAGTCAGGGTAAACAGCAGCACCAAGGACCAATGAAACAGACGAATAAACAGATCCCATACGGGGATCTCCCGCGTATTTTCCTGTGTCATAGCTAGCTCCCTCCCGGGCAAAACCCAAATCACTAAATTAGCGCCAGCCCAACTAAGCTTGGGCTTTCGCCGCAGGGGCAGATATCACCTTCGCCCCTCTTTTGGTTATACGCCCCGATGCCAAATTGAGCAAATTAACGACTGTTAAGGTGTTTAAAAACTTAAGTTGTCCAGCCCTAAAAACTGTTTAAATTTCGAACTGAGAGGCAGGTCACACGAAAAACTTTGATCTCGATCTACAAAAGCTCCAGTTACCTCTCAAGAGGTATACCCCTATCAAAAGCAAGGATTAGACTGAATCCTATCCTAATGCGGCCAAGTCCCTAAATATCGCCAATATCCCGGGAAGCAAGGCCGCCACAGAAGGGTTAACCCATGACACAGGAATATCATGTGACCAGCCTGGTGGTACACGCCGCCCCCGGCCAGGTCGCAAAAGTTACAGAGGATATCAACGCCCTTGCGGGCGCCGATATTCACGCCGTCACCGACGAGGGTAAGTTCATCATTACCCTGGAGGGGGCCACCCAAGGTGCGATCCTCGATAACGTCGAAGCCATCAACGCCCTTAGCGGGGTGTTATCAAGCAGTCTTGTCTATCACCAAGTTGAACCAATAGAAGAAAAGAGTGAGGAAACACCATGAGCATTAGCCGTCGCGAGTTTCTAAAAGCCAACGCCGCAGTTGCCGCTGCGACCACGGTTGGCGTCACTCTGCCAGTGAAGATCGTTGAAGCCGCTGAGCAGAATGACAACATCAAGTGGGATAAGGCCCCCTGCCGTTTCTGCGGCGTGGGCTGTAGCGTTTTGGTCGGCACCAATAACGGCAAAGTCGTTGCCACCAAGGGCGATCCAGAAAGTCCGGTCAACAAGGGCCTTAACTGTATTAAGGGCTACTTCCTATCCAAAATCATGTACGGTAAAGACCGCCTTACCACGCCGCTGCTGCGCATGAAGGACGGCCAGTATGACAAAGAGGGTGAGTTTACCCCGGTTAGCTGGGACAAGGCCTTCGACACCATGGCCGAGAAGTGGAAAAACACCCTCAAGACCAAGGGCCCTACCGCCGTCGGCATGTTCGGCTCTGGCCAGTGGACGGTATGGGAAGGCTACGCCGCCTCTAAGCTGCACAAGGCTGGTTTCCTCACCAACAACATAGATCCAAACGCCCGTCACTGTATGGCCTCTGCCGTAGGTGGCTTCATGCGTACCTTCGGTATCGACGAGCCCATGGGCTGCTACGACGACCTAGAAGCCGCCGATCAGTTTGTGCTCTGGGGCGCCAACATGGCCGAGATGCACCCAATCCTGTGGGCACGCCTGTCAGACAGCCGCCTAAGCAAGCCAAACAGCCGCGTGCATGTGCTGTCGACCTTCGAGAACCGCAGTTTCGATCTCGCCGACAATCCTATGGTGTTCCGTCCTCAGTCTGATTTGGTGATCCTCAACTTCATCGCCAACTACATCATTCAGAACGGCGCGGTAAACAAAGAGTTCGTCAGCAAGCACACTAAGTTTGCCCTGGGCACCACAGATATCGGCTATGGTCTGCGTCCAGATCATCCGCTGGAGAAGAAGGCCAAGAACCCAGGCAACGGCAAGTCGACCGCCATCAGCTTCGACGAGTACGCCAAGTTCGTCAGCACCTACACCCTGGAATATGCCGCCAAGATGAGTGGCGTCGAGCCCCAAAAACTCGAGATCCTAGCCAAGGCCTACGCCGATCCAGGCGTGAAGATCATGAGCCTGTGGACCATGGGTATCAACCAGCACGTGCGTGGTGTGTGGGCCAACAACATGCTCTACAACATCCACCTGCTGACAGGTAAGATCGCCACCCCAGGTAACAGCCCCTTCTCGCTGACGGGTCAACCATCAGCCTGTGGTACCGCCCGTGAAGTGGGTACCTTCGCCCACCGTCTACCAGCCGACATGGTTGTGGCCAATCCTAAGCACAGAGCCGTCACCGAGAAGCTGTGGCAGCTGCCGGAGGGCACGATTCCGCCTAAGCCTGGCTTCCACGCCGTGTTGCAGAGCCGCATGCTCAAAGATGGCAAGCTCAACTGTTACTGGACCATGTGTACCAACAACATGCAGGCCGGTCCTAACATCAACGATGAGATCTATCCGGGCTTCCGTAACCCAGACAACTTCATCGTGGTCTCGGATCCTTATCCAACGGTCACCGCCATGGCCGCCGACCTGATCCTGCCGACCGCCATGTGGGTCGAGAAGGAAGGTGCCTATGGTAACGCCGAGCGCCGCACCCATATGTGGCACCAGCAGGTGAAGGCGCCCGAAGGCGCCAAGTCTGACCTATGGCAGCTGGTGGAGTTCTCTAAGCGCTTCAAGGTATCAGAAGTCTGGCCAGCCGAGCTGGTGGCCAAGAAGCCTGAATACGCCGACAAGACGCTCTACGACGTATTGTTTGCCAACGGGGTGATCAACAAGTTCCCCACCTCAGACTGCAAGGGCGACCTGAACGATGAGTCTGAAGCCTTCGGCTTCTACCTGCAGAAAGGTATCTTCGAGGAGTACGCCCAGTTCGGTCGCGGCCATGCCCACGACTTAGCCGACTTCGACACCTACCACGAGACCCGTGGCCTGCGCTGGCCTGTGGTCGAAGGCAAGGAGACGCTGCGCCGCTTCGTCGAAGGAAGCGACCCCTATGTCAAAGCCGGCGAGGGCTATAATTTCTATGGTAAGCCTGACGGTAAGGCGGTGATCTTCGCCCTGCCTTACGAGCCTGCCGCCGAAGAGCCTAACGCAGAATACGATCTCTGGATGTCGACGGGCCGCGTGCTCGAGCATTGGCATACAGGGTCTATGACCGCCCGCGTACCTGAGCTGTACCGCGCCTACCCAGATGCACAGATCTTCATGCATCCGGAAGACGCCAAGGCCCGTGGTCTTAAGCGTGGTGATGAAGTGGTCGTGGCCTCGCCTCGCGGTGAAGTCAAGACACGTGTTGAAACCAAAGGCCGGAACAAACCGCCACGAGGCGTGGTATTTATGCCATTCTTCGACGCGCGCCAACTGGTCAACAAGTTGTTACTGGACGCCACGGATCCCCTCTCGAAAGAGACGGATTTCAAGAAGTGTCCGGTAAAAGTGATGAAAGCCTAAAGCGGTTCATCGAACCCTTTAATCGCTTGAGTCAAACATCAGATATGAAGAGCTAGATATGAGCCAGGTCAATCGCAATAGCAAAGCCAAGGGGGTCAACCGCCGCCAGTTCTTAGCCACTACGGCTAAGGCGGGCTGCGCCATGGGCCTCTTGGGATTGGGCGTCAGTGGGGTTGCCAAGCAATCCTCGCACCTTGATCCTATGGCGATTCGACCGCCTGGCGCGTTAGATGAGCAAGATTTCTTGTCGGCCTGTGTGCGCTGCGGACTCTGCGTGCAGGCCTGCCCCTACGACACCCTGAAACTGGCACGCTGGTTTGAGGGGGCACCGACGGGCACGCCCTATTTCACGGCGCGCACTGTGCCCTGTGAGATGTGCGAAGATATCCCCTGTGTGAAAGCCTGCCCCTCTGGGTCGCTGGATCACGCCTTGACCAATATCGACGAGGCCAAGATGGGGATAGCGGTACTGATCGACGAGAAAAACTGCCTCAACTTCAAGGGCCTGCGCTGTGACGTCTGTTACCGCATCTGCCCCTTGATCGACAACGCCATCACGCTCGAACGGCAGCACAACCAACGCAGCGACCACCACGCCATGTTCCTGCCCACGGTCAACAGCGACACCTGTACCGGCTGTGGCAAGTGTGAACATGCCTGCGTGTTGGAAGAGGCGGCCATCAAGGTTTTGCCTGCCCATATCGCGCTCGGAAAGACGGCAACCCACGATACCTATATCAACACCGAAGAGACCACGCTTGAGATGTTAAACAAGGGGCTCACACTATGACAAACGGCATGAGTAATACGAAGATGAAGACGCCAGGTGCGGATCAGACACGTTTCGCTCAGACGGCGATAGATGAACTCGGCTGGTGGCGCGCCCACAAGTTCCTGTTCCTGCGCCGTGCCAGTCAGCTGTGTGTGCTGCTCACCTTTGCCATCGGCCCCTGGATGGGGCTCTGGGTACTCAAAGGCAATCTCTCCTCCAGCGAGCTACTGGGCACTGTGCCCCTGTCGGATCCCCTTGTGACCCTGCAAGTGCTGATGACGGGACACCTACCCGAGACCGCGCTGCTTGTCGGCGCGCTGCTTATCGCCCTCTTCTACCTGCTTGCGGGTGGACGAGTGTTCTGCAGCTGGGTCTGCCCGGTCAACCTGGTCACCGATGCTGCGAGCTGGCTAAGGCGCAAGCTGCGTCTGCCCCGGACCGCCGAGATGCCTAGAAACCTGCGCTACTACCTGCTGGCCCTGGTGCTATTGCTGCCCCTGGTCACTGGGATAACAGTGTGGGAGTGGGTCAACCCAGTGCCTATCCTCTATCGCGCCCTGCTGTTTGGCGCCGGTAGCGGCCTGTGGATACTGGCGATGATCTTCTTGCTGGATCTCTTTATCAGTGAACGGGCCTGGTGTGGTCACCTGTGTCCCACAGGCGCCCTGTTTGCCCTGCTGGGCAAGGCGAGCCCGGTCAAGGTATCTGCGGTCAATGCCAGTGCATGCGACAACTGCATGGATTGCTTCGAGGTCTGCCCAGAACGGCAGGTGTTGAAGCCCGCCCTCAAGGGCGACAACCCCATGATAGTCGACAGCGATTGCACCCAGTGCGGCCGATGTATCGATGTTTGCGCCCAACGCGTTTTCCAGTATCAAAATCGAATTGCCCTAAAGGCGGAGAACAACCAATGAAAAAAGTACTCACTTTAGTCGCGCTGATGGCGCTAGGAGCCTGTTCCGGTCAGCAAAGCAAACCTGCGGCCGAACCCGTGAACATCAGTTCACTCGGAAAAGGCGAGATCACCGCGGTTCGCGCGGCCGACGAGATGCCAACCTATCCTAAGAAGGGTCAGGCCATCGAGCGTGGCTTCGTCCACCAGCCACCGCTGATCCCCCACAAGGCGGACTATCAGATCAGCATCAAGAAGAATGGCTGCATGACCTGTCACAGCCCAGAGAAGGCCAAGCGCATGAAGGCGACCGAGATTCACTCGTCGCACATCCTGGCCGACAACAAGCTCAACTATGAGTATTTCAACTGTACTCAGTGCCACGTGCCACAGGCGGAAAACAAGCAGAAGTTGGTTGAGAATAATTTCTCGAATCAATAGGAGTTTAAGTTCGGGTCTTGCATACTTGAACATTTGACGCTGCAAACAAAAAACCACCTGATAATGGGTGGTTTTTTATTGCCTTACGGCAATGGTGTTAAGGTTTTTTAGTGTAGGCGGCCTTGTGACTTACTTGGTCAGTTTCAGTTCATACCTTCATGGCAATCTAACGCCTGCCCGGCGGGGGATGTGCAGATACGCCTGTGACACGCTGTACGCCATCCCTGGCCGCTCTGCGGTTTCATCCCTGAAACCGAAGGTCACCGGCGTATCTACACCCGGTATCCAACGTCTCTTCGATTTGGCTTCATTAGTTATCGATAGAATAAACCAAACATACTTCTAGCACGGCGGTACTGACCTACATAGATGTAGGGAACATTTTTGGCCATGCCGCCGAGAGCCAAAAGTGTGCTTACACCCGTATCTAACGTCTCTTCGATTTGATGGTATTGGGGGCGGCGAGGCATCTACATCCAAATCTAACGGCTCTTCGAATCTGTGTCATATGAAGGCAACTTACTAATCAGAAAGACATAAACTCGACTTTGATTACTCACTCGTTATAGATTGAAGCACCTGACAATCGTTATAACGCCTGATCGTTTTTTCTCCAGCGCTCTGATAGAGTATTTCAACATTAGCGGCTTGGTTATTGAAATTCTAGACTGTCGGTTGACGTATTATTCCACTCACATGTGCGATCCATTTCGCCAAGCAAGACAGCAAACTTGGAGAAGTAGCATGGCTCTAACATCCCCTACTCGAAACCTATTTCTTGCAGCCACTTGGTTTATGCTAGGTCTCATTGTCATAGCGATAGCCATTACAGCTTTGACCAAACAAGGCGCCTTTATTGCCCCAGGCACACTTTTGTTTTCGATATTACTATTCATGCAGAGTGAGCAGCGAACAAAACGCTATTCGGTTGAACCAAGAAAATTCAACAAGCGTCTTCAATGGGTTGGCTTGGTAACAGCAATTGTCAGTGGCATTTCTCTGGTACTGCATCAGGCCAGCACTCAGGTATGATTTAGCCTTCATCCCAATAAATAATTCTTCAGCGTTTATTGCCACTCATAAATCGGGCGCGCAGGCGCGAATGACATAAGGAGTATGTGTGAAAATCTACGGCGATCTGCAGTCTGGTAACTGCTACAAGGTGAAGTTGTTGTGCGCCCTGCTGGGCATTGAACATGAGTGGATTCATGTGGATATTCTCGCGGGCGATACCGGCAATAGCGAGTTTCTGGCCAAGAATCCCAACGGCAAGATCCCCCTGCTCGAACTCGATGATGGTCGATGCCTATCCGAATCCAACGCCATCTTGAACTACCTCGCCGCCGGCAGCGAACTCCTTCCCCAAGACAGCTTTGCCCTTGCCAAGGTGCAGCAGTGGCAGTTCTTCGAGCAATACAGCCATGAACCCTATATCGCCGTGGCACGCTTTATCGCCAAATATCTCGGCTTGCCGGACGATCGCCGCGCCGACTATGAGTCGAAACAGCAAGGCGGCCACAAGGCGCTGGCGGTGATGCAGGCCCAGCTGCAAGAGACGCCCTATTTAATCGGCGAGCAGCTGACCACGGCCGACGTCGCTCTGTATGGCTACACCCATGTGGCCCACGAAGGCGGATTCGACCTTACCCACTACCCGGCGATTCAAGCCTGGCTTAAGCGCATCGCCGCGCATCCCAAATATGTGGCAATGGCCTAATGTGACTGTACCTAGTATGGCTGTGGTCTAGTGTGGCTGTGGTCTAGTGTGGCTGTGGCCTAAGCATGTAAGAATGGCCTAAAACGGATAAGGGACAATAAAGGGACAACAGATGACACAAAAGGGAAAACTCTTCTTTTTCTGCGGCAAGATGGGCGCGGGTAAGTCGACCAAGGCGAGGCTCATCGCCGATGAAAACGGGGCGCTGTTACTGTCGGAAGATGAATGGTTGGCGGCCCACTTCCCCAATCAGATTGAGTCGTTTGATGACTATATTCACTACTCAAGCCTCATCAAGCCCTTCATCAGAAACCATGTGGCTCGCCTGATAAACGTCGGCACTAACGTGGTGATGGATTTTCCCGCTAACACCCGCAAGCAGCGGCAGTGGTTTGTCTCGCTCTGCAACGAGCTAGCTTGCGAGCATCAGCTCATCTATCTGGATCTCAGCGATCAGCAGTGCCTGGCTCAAATAGACAAGCGGCGCCAGGAGCAGCCCGAGCGCGCCCGCTTCGATAACGAAGCCGTGTTCCGTCAGGTGACGCAATATTTTGAGCCGCCAACCGACGATGAAGACCTGAATATTTTGCTGGTCGCAAAGGAAGACTAGATTAGGTCATTCCCTTTCTCATGAATTACTTAACCAAACGACTTAAGCCCATGGCGCAAGGAGAACACTTTGATTCTAGGCTACAGCATCACCACAGACAAGGAAGCGTTCGATTTCGATGTCATCTACGGCTTTATCTCCCAGAGCTATTGGGCCATGGGGATCCCCAAGGAAACCATGAAACGAGCCATTGCCAACTCCCTCTGTTTCGGGGTTTTCGATACTGATAACAAGCAGGTGGGCTTCGCACGCCTCATCACGGATAGCGCCACCTTCGCCTACCTCGCGGACGTTTTCATCCTGCCCAGCCACAGAGGAATGGGGCTGAGCAAGCATCTGATGGAGACCATAGTCGCGCATCCCGATCTGCAGGGGCTGAGACGTATCGTACTCGCAACGCGGGATGCCCATGGTTTATATGCCCAGTACGGGTTTCAACCAATCGAGAATCCCGAGATTCTCATGCAGATCTGGCATCCGAATGTTTATCAGAGGGAGCAGATTGCGGCCGGCTAGGCCAATAGGTTTCGAGGGCTAGCTTGGCGGGGGCTTGGAAGTTATCTGACCTGAATGGTCTACGGTTTTCGCTAGGCCTTGTTTGGTATTTGGAAGGATATTGAAGGTCGCACCTTCATGGCAATCTATCACCTGCGGTGGGCTTATGTGCAGATACGCCAGTGAGACGCCGTGAATATATCCCTATAGGCTCTACCGAAACATCCCTGTTTCGGAAACTCACCGGCGTATCTACACTCGTTATCCAACGTCTCTTCGATTTGGCAGCATTGGCGTTAAAAGGGAATCAAAGAGCAAATTTTCGTGCTCGTTTACGTAGCACTACTCTGATAGAGTGCTTGTTAATCAATAGCTTTGTGCTAACGGCTGCTCAACAATAGGTTAATTAACTATACATGCACGCTTTGACAAATATATGTGTATGCACACAAATAAAATTTTAGGCAACATAAAGGTACCGCTATGAGTTTGGAGTTATTAAAAATTCTTATTCAGATACTGCTGTCAATAGGTGCTGCCTTCTTGGGTGCGTGGCTTGCATCCCGCCGCTTTAGAAATGAACGATGGTGGGAAAAGAAATCGGAAGCTTATTCAGAGTTGGTAGAAGCTCTTCATAGTATGAGATGGCCTTCTAGTGAGCACTTTGATGCTGGAATAGAGCATAGGGAGCTTTCAGAAGAATACAATCAAGAATTATGGGAAGAATTTAAAAGAGCTAGAAAAATTGTTTGGAAAATTACTGATAGTTCATCGTTCCTAATTTCATCTGAGGTGCTAAAAGTGGTTCAAGAAATGGAGCGAGGCCTGTCAAATTCTAGGAACGCGAACACTTGGTTTGAGCATCTAGATGAACAAGGTGCTGCGATCGATACTTGTATAGAGAAAGTTAAGAATATTGGGGTAAAAGAGCTAGGCATTAAGCGTGCCTAACCAAGCAATCAAGTACGCTCTCTTCGGTCGCCGGACCTCGATACAGTCAGGCGCTTATTATGGGCATTATGCATTTCTCCCATTTCGCGGATCGAGGATGATTTATGAGTGAATCAAAGGTGGTATTAATCACTGGTGGTGGCCGAGGCATAGGTGCTGCGACTTCAAAGTTATTTGCCTCTAAGGGCTATGCGGTTTGTATTAACTACAAGTCCAATTCGACAGCGGCTGAAGCATTGGCTCATGAAATTAAGTCAATAGGCAGTCAATGCATTACTGTTCAAGCCGATGTTTCCATTGAAGCTGATGTATTGAAGTTGTTCGAGAGAATTGACGATGAACTAGGGGCTTTATCGGTACTCGTTAATAACGCGGGTATTCTGCGCAAACAATCTCGTCTTGAAGATATGACTGCCGACAGAATCAATACTATTCTCTCCAACAATGTGACTAGCTATTTTCTTTGCTGCCGAGAGGCAGTCAAACGTATGTCTACTCGCCATGGAGGAAAGGGCGGGGTCATTGTAAATGTTTCATCGGGTGCTTCTCGCTCCGGCTCTCCAAATGAGTATATTGATTACGCCGCTTCAAAAGGCGCTATTGATACACTGACAAAAGGTTTATCTCTAGAAGTAGCCTCTGAAGGGATTAGAGTCAATTGCGTTCGTCCAGGACTCATTCATACTGAAATGCATGCTGATGGTGGTGAACCAGAAAGAGTAGAGCGGTTAAAAAGCATTATCCCGCTCCAACGAGGTGGGCGACCCGAAGAGGTAGCAGAAGCTATCTATTGGCTCTCATCCGAAAAATCATCATTCTCGACGGGAAATTACTTAGACCTATGTGGTGGCCTGTAAATGCATAGCAAAGCATCTATGAGTAATGCCTTACATTGGTCAGTTTCGCTTCGCTCACAGCATGGCAGGCTTGCATCACATCTTAACGAGGTGTTCCCAATATGGTCAAATCGAAGAGATGGATAACTAGGTGTAAACATGCTTTTGGCCTTCGAAATCAGGGATGATTTCGCAGAGCATCCATGGATGGACTTGCTGCGTGCCAAAAGAATGTTTGCACAAAAGGCCTGCTGCCAAGCAATTGATTAACCATGAAGCTATGGTTTAAAGCTCCCACCCAAGTACCTAAGTCAGGTAGATGCTTCAATAACAACTTACAGCTGCAATTAAACAATGACCTCTCAAGGCAATCGCAAATCCAATACGTTCGGATATCAAATCCGGCCAAATCGAAGAGATGGATAACTCAGTGCATGCACATTCCCCGCCGGACAGGCGATTGATAAACCATAAAGCTATGGGTTAAAGCTCCCACCCAAGTACCTAAGTCAGGTAGATGCAAAAACATCAAAATGAAGCAAGGGTTAACACTACAACGCTGTGATGGACACCAAACCAAAGGTAAGGAACAGTCCCATAGAGAGCGACTAAGGCTCCCCTTTAGCCAACTTCAACTCCACCACATTCCCTTCGGGGTCATTGATATAGAGGGATCGCCCAAACCCTTGGGCACCATAACGTTTGGCAAACCCTTGGGTGGTTATACCCTGCTCGCTGAGAAAATCCAGCAAGGCCTGTTCCTCCATGGCCTCGATGAGCAGACAGACATGGTCGACGTTGCGGCCATCTTGCTGCGGCGGTCCACCACCGAGTCGCCCCAAGGTGCTTTCGCAGGTGACGATATCGATGAGCGCATTGCCCGCCCGCAGCTGGGTCAGTCCCTCCTCGGGAAGTTCGCGCTCGATGGCGCAGCCGAGCACGCCCCGATAGAAGGCCAGCATGGCAGGCAGATCTGTGGTGCGAAACACCAGATGATCTATCCCCAAGATCGCTAACATAGTCGCTTCTCCTCTGCTTATCTCCTGCGTTTATCTCCCATGAGTATAGCCCGCCGCTAATTGTCACTGACAGTCGTGGCTAGCTAGTCTCGGCTAACAGTTGCGGCCAATAGTTGTAGCTAATATTTTTGGCCAAGCGCCCACTCCGGGTAATTGACGGTAGGCTTAAACGCAAAATTGGCGTAGCTTGTCATTATCAGGTTCCATGGAGATAGGTGATGAAACACGGTAAGCACGACGCACAGCTGTTAAAACTGGCCCTGGAGATTGGCGTTGGCTACGCCAAGAAACGTGGCTTCGCCGATTTCGATAAGGGGATATCCCCCAAAGACAAGGTAGAGTGCATCTACCGCCTGCTGGTGCAGGATAAGCTGATCCAGCCCCTGGCGACCGACAAGGAGGATGGCCCCAACATGAAGCACAAGCTGATTTTGTGGATCCACCGCCAACTACCCGAGGAGCATCCCCTCAAGGAGTAAAATATCTCGCTAAGCTCGAAGCCATTGATCTCTATCAAGCCTTAGGCCGATTCCCGGCAGCGAGGGCCGAGATGAGCTATAGATCTAGCATCACCTCAGCCTAAGTGCACAAGGAGTTTTCGTGGCCGGGCCAGGACTATCGAGTCAAGCGGCGGCCGAGCGGCTGGAACAATATGGGCCCAATTGCCTGCCCAAGCCGGCAAGACTCAGCTTCATCCGCCTGTTTATTCTGCAGTTTAAGAGCGCCTTCATCTATGTGCTGCTCGTAGCCTTCATCGCCTGTCTGCTGCTCGGCCAGATCCTCAACGCCATCTTCATCTTCGCCGTGCTCATGCTCAACGCCATCATAGGCACAGTGCAGGAATACTCGGCCCAGCAGGCCGCCGATGCCCTGAGCAAGATGGTGCCCTCCCAGACCAAGGTGATCCGCGACGGCCACCCCAAGATGGTGGACAGCCTGAGCCTGGTACCCGGGGACTATATTCTGCTGACCAACGGCGATCGCATCGGCGCCGATATCAAGATCGAAAAGCATAACCAGTTTAAGGTGGACGAATCGGCCCTCACCGGCGAGTCTGTGGCGGTCAACAAGATAGATCTGGCCTTCGCCGGCACCCTGGTCACCCATGGACGGGCCGAGGGCGAGGTGATCGCCACCGGCGCACGCACCCAGATAGGTCAGATAGCCGATCTGGTTCGCCAGGGCGGTAGCGCCAAGCCGCCGCTGATGCAGCGTATCGAGCGCTTCACCCTGATCATCGCCATAGCCACCTTAATCATCATCGCCCTCATCTTCGGCCTGACATTGCTGCGGGGCGCGGATCTCTCCCAGGTATTCCTGCTAGGGGTCGCCCTGGCGGTCTCCGCCATTCCCGAGGGGCTACCGGCGGCCATCACGGTCGCCCTGGCCATAGGCATGAAGCGGATGTCCCAGGCCAATGTGATCGTGCGTAAACTAGTGGCGGTAGAATCCCTCGGCTCCTGCACCTATATCGCCTCGGATAAGACCGGCACCCTGACGGTCAACGAGATGACCATCAGCCAGATCAGCCTGCTGTCGGGTGAGCGCTATCATGTGGCGGGCACAGGGCTGACGCCCACAGGCCTGGTGCACAAGCATGGCCACGGCGTGCCAGTGTCGACCGCGCGGGATCCCGAGCTGTACCGTCTGGCCCTCTCCGGCGTGCTGGCCAATGAGGCTCACCTCAGCTTCGAGGCCGAGCAGAGCCATGCGGATCAGATGCATGCAGACGGTGACGGGGTAGATCTCGCCTTCCTGGCCCTGGGCTATAAGCTCAATCTCGAGATGGACAAAGCCAAGCAGCCACCGCAGGAGCAGCTGTTTGCCTACGAGTCGGAGAACCAGTTCAGCGCCAGCATCAACCAGATAGAGGGGCGCTCCGTCATCTCGGTCAAGGGCGCGGTGGAGAAGCTGCTCACCATGTGTCAGCTGGATGCGCAGCAGACTCAGGCTGTGTTGGATGAGACCCACTGGCTGGCGCGTCACGGCTACCGGGTGTTGGCGCTCGCCAGCGGCGAGATCAGCGACCCAAACCATCCACTGACAGATCTTGATTTTCTGGGTTTAGTGGCGATGAGCGATCCCCTGCGGGAAGATGCCATAGAGGCGGTGGCCCTGTGTCAGCAGGCACAGATCAAGGTGGCGATGATCACCGGCGACCACCCTGTGACCGCCCTGGCGCTGGCGCGTCAGCTCAAGCTGGCCAACGATCAGGATGGGGTGATCACCGGCAAGCAGCTCACCCAGGCCCAACAGCAGAGTCTGGCCGAGTTCGACCATCTCATCGCCGGCCACAGGGTATTTGCCCGGGTACAGCCCAGGCAGAAGATGGAGATCACCGAGTCCTTGATCCGCCAGGGCGAATTTGTCGCCATGACGGGTGACGGGGTCAACGACGCTCCGGCGCTGAAGCATGCCCATGTGGGCATTGCCATGGGCCTCAAGGGCACGGATGTGGCCCGCGAGAGCGCCGATCTTGTGCTGACCGACGACCGCTTTAGCTCTATCGTTAAGGGGATCATCGAGGGGCGCATCGTCTACAACAATATCCGTAAGGTGATCTACCTGCTGATCAGCACAGGGGCCGCCGAACTGCTGCTGTTTATCTTAAGCGTGCTGTTTGCTCAGCCTATCCCGCTGTTTCCGCTGCAGATCCTCTGGCTTAACCTGGTCACCAACGGCGTTCAGGATGTGGCGCTGGCCTTCGAGCCCGGCGAAGGGCACGAGATAGATCAGCCGCCGCGCCGCCCCAGCGAGCCCATCTTCGATCGCCTCATGCTGGAACGGCTGATCGTCAGCGCCCTGTGGATGGGCATAGTGGCCTTCGCTCTCTTCTCCCTGGTGCTGGCCATGGGCAGCAGCGAGAACGACGCCCGTAACCTCACCCTGATGTTGATGGTGCTGTTTGAAAACGTGCACGCCCTCAACAGCCGCTCGGAGCGCAACTCACTGCTGCGCATGCCCGTGCTGAGCAATCCGCTGCTGCTGTTTGGCATCATACTGGCTCAGGGCATTCACATAGGCGCCAGCTATACCCCTGGATTAAGTCAGGCGCTGGGCATTAGCCCTATCGGGCTGGGACAGTGGTTGATGCTGCTGAGCGCCGCCTCGACGCTGTTATTCATCGATGAATACCACAAGCGTCTCTGGCG
Organism: Shewanella alkalitolerans; assembly: GCF_019457575.1. NCBI lineage: Bacteria > Pseudomonadati > Pseudomonadota > Gammaproteobacteria > Alteromonadales > Shewanellaceae > Shewanella > Shewanella alkalitolerans. The sequence continues at coordinate 3,806,047 of NZ_CP080422.1, forward strand.
TCAGCAGCACAAACCTAAGGTTAGGCAGGCAACAGCTGATCGTCAGCTGGAATAATCAACACATTGCTGCGGATGCGGGTCAACATGGCCTCGGCGGTATTGCCTATGACCATGCCCATCAGCCCCTTGCGTTGGCGAGCGCCCATCACCAGATAGGCGGCCTTGAGGCGACAAGAGAGCTCGTAGAGGCAGAGATCTGGGTCGCCCGCCAGGAAATGCACATGCTCCTGATGCAGGCCAATCTCGTCCAGCTGAGGCTGATACCTGTGATAGGCGTCCTTCACCAGGGTGTGGGTGTCGATAAGATCCATGTCTCTTAAGATCTTAGGCACACGTATGATATAGGCCAGATGCAGCTGGCAATCGAGGGCCTCGGCCAGCTGGCGACCATGCTGAATGACGCACTGGTTGAGTTTTTGCTTGATGGGGTTGTCGCTGCCCAGATCCACCGCCATCAACACGCTGCGAGCACGTTGCAAGGGGTTGTCGCACAGCATCATAAGCGGGATGCGCACATGGCGGATCAGCTGCCAGTCCATCGGCAGATAATGAGTCTTGTGATGCACCGCCTTAACCATGAGGTCGAACCCATGACGAATGGAGTGATGACAGGCATGTTCGAACAGATCTTTGGTCCATACGCTATGCACGGCCACATCTTCCGCCTTGAGCACCTTAAGCTTAGCGGCGATCTCCTCGCTGCGCTGATTCATCAGGGCCACCTTGGCCGCCGCACCCAGCCTGGGGTTGTAGTATTCCTTACCCGCAAAGGATTCGTAGCTGTAGGCAAACACCTCAGCCTCCTTCTCCAGTACCCTGGCCAAGGCGATCCCCGTCTCAATCGCATCTGCTTGTTCCTCGGCTTTCTGGGAAATAATAAACACCTTGTCCATGGTTACCTCCTGTCGGCAAGTTTCCATTTGAGCTTAGTCACACTCCATGGGTTACGCCTTGATCTCGGTCATCAAAATGATCAAGATCACATTATCACCACTCTCGGGGAGTCGCGCCTGTTATGGCCATAGATAACTTCGTCTTATCCCTGTGTTTGATCCTGCTCTTCGGCCGGGTGCTGGGCGAGGCCTTTAAGCGGCTGCAGCTCCCGGCCGTGGTCGGCGAGATCCTGGCGGGGATCCTCATCGGCCCCAGCCTGCTGGGCTGGATAGCCCCCCACGAGACCCTGGCGGTGATGGCCGAGCTGGGGGTGATCCTGTTGCTCTTCTCCATTGGCTGCGAAACCTCCATCAAGCACCTGTTTCAGGCGGGCAACAGCGCCGCCGGAGTGGCCCTACTGGGCATCGCCCTACCTGCCGTGGTTATCGGCCTGGTGTGCCTGCTCTATCTGGATCTGCCCGGCTTTACCGCCCTCTACCTGGGCTGCGCCCTGACCGCCACCAGCATAGGCATATCGGTGCGGGTGATGGCCCAGGCCAAACAGTCCCAGAGCCAGGAGGGCCACATCATCCTGGGCGCGGCGGTGATCGACGATATCGCCGGGGTAATTCTGCTGAGCCTACTGTTTAACTTTGCCAGCTCGGGTGAGGTGGGGCTGATCCCCAGCGGCCTGTTGATCCTCAAGATAGTCGGCTTCCTGCTGCTGGCACCGCCTATGGCACGCCTGCTGCTGTACCTGTTTCGCGCCGTCAAACCCAAAGAGGAGGAGACGGGTTATGAGGCGATCGTTACCATGATCCTCATCTGCCTGTTTGCCTGGCTGGCCCACGCCCTGCACGCCCCGGCCCTGCTGGGCGGCTTCGCCGTCGGCCTGGCGCTCAGTCGCCAATTTATCTCGCCGCTGAATCGCTATCTGCAAAACCCCTTCGCCTTCACCCACGAGATGGAGGTGGAATCTAAGCCCCTGGTGGATATCTTCGCCCCCATCTTCTTCGTCTACGTGGGGATAAGCCTAGATCTGAGCCAGATAGATCTCGGCTGGAGCGGCCTGCTCACCCTGCTGATGCTCTCCTTGTTGGCGATTATCACTAAGATGATGGCGGGGCTGAGGGTGCCAGGTCACCTGCGCACCAAGGCGATTGTCGGCAGCGCCATGGTGCCCAGGGGCGAGGTAGGACTGGTGTTTGCAGAGATGGGGCTGCAGATGGAGATCATCTCGCCAAAGCTGTTTACCGAGCTGGTGCTGATCATTGCCATCACCACAATTGCTGGGCCTCTGCTACTCAAGTGGGCACTGGCGACAGACGATAAATAGCCAGTAAGTAGCGACTAAGCAGAAGCTAAGCCTCAGGCAAAAAAATACCCGCCATAAGGCGGGTATTTAGCAGCTAGCGTCTTAGGTTAGACTGGAGAGACCACGAAGAGTAGCTCGCCCTGTGAAACCTGCTGACCATTGCTGTTCAGGATACGCTCGATACGGTACTGCTTATCCTCTGGATAGAGCACGGCACCCTGGCGGTTGAAGCCAGCCAGTGTCACCTGAGAGAACATCTTCATCGCTTCGGTCAGCGCCAGTGTCTGATCCACAGTCACTATGTCGCCTTCCTTAACGAAGTCCGCTTCACCCGGCGCCGGAGAGGTATAGAAGATACCTGCACCCTGAGCCAGAACCTTAAGCTCGTTACTCTCACCCACACGTAGCGATTCGGTATCCACACCTACAGTCTCTGCGGCGGCTTCCATCTCGGCGATCAGCGCTGGAATATCCAGCTCGGCCATGAAGCGTGGCAGGTAGTTGGTGTCGTATACGCCTTCGTTGAAGGTGCCATCTTTCAGGATGCGCGTTAACAATGGAATGTTAGTCGCGATGCCTTTGATCACTACTTGGTTCGCCAGGTAGTCATGCAGCTTGTTGATCACATCTTCACGGCTCTCACCGCGGCAGATGATCTGGGCGATCAGGCTGTCGTAGTATGGTGAAACCTCTTTGCCTTCACCGGCGATAGAGATGATCTCGATATCGTCACGCTCTGGAATCACACACTCGGTGATCATGCCTGGATGTGGCAGTAGCTGTAGTACGCCGTTGCTGTCCAGTGCGGCCTTCTCGGCAGTCACACGAACCTCGATGGCGTAGCCGATCTCTTGTGGCTCAAGATCTTCGATTGAACGACCGGCGGCGATGTCGAAGCCTGCGCTCACGATATCGATACCTGAAGTCGCCTCGGTCACAGGGTGTTCAACCTGCAGACGCGTGTTCATCTCCATGAAGTAGACTTCATTGGCATCCAGGTTGTAGATGAACTCTACGGTACCTGCGCCCATGTAGTCTGTAGCATCGCCGAGGGCGCGGGTATATTCCATCACCTTCTGCTTCAGCTCTTCTGGCAGCATGGTAGAACCAGACTCTTCGATCACCTTCTGGTTGTTACGCTGTACCGAACAGTCACGTAGACCCAATACCTTGGTATTACCGAACTTGTCACGCAGCAACTGCACTTCGATGTGACGCAGTGAGGTCACATACTTCTCTAGGTAGAGGTCGCCGTTACCGAAGGCCGCAGCCGCTTCGGTAGAGGTCTTCTGGAACAGAGAGATCATATCTTCTGGACGTTGAACGACCTGGATACCCTTACCGCCACCACCTTGTACCGCCTTAAGCAGCACTGGGTAGCCGATTTCGTTAGCCACGTTCACCGCCTGCTCGGCATTGGTCAGAATACCATGGCTACCAGGCACTACAGGCACGTTTTGCGACTGCGAGGTCTTAATCGCGTTCGACTTGTTACCCATAGTCGTCATTGAGTGCACGCTTGGACCGACGAAGTTAACGCCGTTGTTCACACACAGGGCCGCAAACTGCGGGCTTTCCGACAGGAAGCCGATACCAGGGTGCAGCGCGTCGACCTGCTCATACTCGGCAACCTTCAATACCGAATAGGCGTTGAGGTAACTCTCATCTGAGGTGTTACCACCGATACAGACCAGCTTATCGTTTTCGTTCAGCATGTCGGCCGGTACTGAGGTCATGTCAGGATCTGACGCCACCAGTACCACCTTGATGTTGTTGTCGTGTGCCTTGCGGATCAGTTTCACCGCAGTACAGCCACGGGCGTGTACCAGCACCTTGTCGATCGGCTTCATCAGCTGACGCGGATCGTCCTGTACCAGCTCTTCCTCGGTGATCAACATCTCAGGCACCAGGGTCGAAATGGCGTTACCAATCACATCAATAACCTTAGCCGTTGGCTTAGGCATCAGCGGATCGATACTGCTTAGCTGATCGTCGATAGTGTCGCTAAATGGGTTGGTGACCAGGGCGTTCATGGCGCCAGGTACCTTAGACAGATAGTTCGACAGGGTCGAGGTAGACGGCAGATATGCAGGAACCACCATCTGACCGGCGAACGGCATGTTGGTGCCCGAGAAGTAGTAAGTCTGTACTAACGGGTGAGTCACGAAGCTCGCCTGCGCACCACCGGTACAGTCACCGAAACCAAACATCAATACCGGCAATTCGTTATCACGAACGAAACGGGTAATACGGTCGTTCACTACTGCCATAGAGAAGAGCGCCGCAGCACCTTCTTTGGTCTGCATACCGCCAGAGCTGATAAAGCAGATCACTGGCAGCTTACGCTTGGCACACTCGATCAAGAGCGCTGAGAACTTCTCGGCAGAAGCCATATCGAAGGCACCGGCCTGGAAGGCTGTGTTAGACACGGCCACACCGACGCGCATGGTTTGTCCATGGTGCTCGAAGTCCGCGGTACCTGTGATCAGGCCACAAGGACGAATACCCTTGTCTAGCGCGTCTTCGATAGAGAGACGGAAGCCTGGGAAGTTCAGCAGGTTAGCCGACATCTTGTCGCCGTTTAGCTCTTCAAACTCGGTGAAGAACTTGGCAATCACATTTTCCCAACTCATCTTACCGGCGCGCTTCTCGTCACGCAGTACCTTCTGGATCAGCAGATCCTGATAACCCATGGTCAGACGGTTCCAGAAGTCTTTACGACGACCGATACGCACTGGGTTAATGGCACCCGTGTACTCGCTGCTCTCCTCTTCGCTGGCGAAGTATTCAGGCAGCAGACGCTCGAAGAAGTAGGTCAGGATAACGAACAGAGAGTCGTTAAGCTGAGGGAAACCAACACTCTTCCACTGCTCAGTCTTGGTCAGCAGATCGGCGCGGTTAGACTGAGACATGAAGTACTTCAGCCACTTATAGAACTTGTTCTTATCGTTAGCGGTATCTTGCTTAGAGATAGCGCGGTCAATAGAGTCATGTAGCAAGCCGTCAACCGAGGCGCGCGACAGGCTCTTAGACATCATGGCTTCTTTCGCGATAGAGGCAAGGTTGCCCACGACGTTGTCGTACAGCGCGTTGAAGATCAGGATGTTATAACATTGCCAGATGAAGTCTTCGCGCAGCTCTTCGTGCACGATCACATCCAGAACCGTCAGCTGGTTCAGCTCAGGCCAATCTGCCTGGGTCACCTCGTCTGGAAGGCTCTCTAGATAATGGATCAGCCCCTTGAAGTTGTTCTCGGCGTTGCTCTTCCATCTGTGGTACAGCGACCAACCGATGTTGAACAACAGCGCCTTACGGGCCTTCTTATAGTTTTGCTTCGGCTCACCTAAGATGAGACGAGTCAGCATGTTACGCTCGGTAGAAACTTCGTCACGCTTGGCGGTGAAGTTGCTCCACAGCTTGTTCAGCTCTTCGTCGTATACCAGCTTATCTGGGCTCGACAGCCAAGACTGGAACACCTTGTCCTGCTCTTGCTGAATACGCGCCAGCAGATCACCCTCAGGCACGCTCACCTTAGACAGGCGACCATATTGCTCCTGTGAGATCGAATGGATACGGCTACGCAGCGTCAGGTAACGCAGGTAACGGTATGAGCTACCAAACAGGTTGAGGTGCATGGTGGGGTTGTTAGCCACCGACAGTTCGGCGTGGTGCTCAAGCGCTTCGAGGTTCTTAGAAGGCTCAAGGAAACGGTGAAGACTGCGGTCGTAGTGCTCGCGCAGATCCTTAGATTCGCGTACAAACTGTACCGCCGCATGCTCAACGGCCTCGATGCTACTGATGATAGCGCGGCGTAGGTTGTGCTGACGCTCATCCTTGTCAGATGGCGAGAAGTCGATGATGCCATCGATACAACCTGAGGTGTACAGCTCTTCTGGCGACACACCTACCGACTTAGCACACTCCTGCCAAGAGAGGTTGTACTTACGCGCAATGCTCTGTAGACCCTGTGGCTGGATGGTGTTGAAGATACCGTCACGTAGCGACAATAGGATGTTGGCCGCCGCCAGAGGAATAGCACCACCAGAGTAACCGGCACCGATAACGATACCTACGGTAGGTACGTCGACGTTAGCACTCTCGGCAATCGCCTTAGAGATGGTGTGCGCCTGGTTTTGGCTGTTGGCTATCTCACCCGCATCGGCACCCGGAGTGTCGATGAGGTAAACGATAGGCATTGAAAGCTCGGCAAAATGACGAATGGCCGTGCAGGCCGCCAGGTGATGCTCTGGCATCCAGGCACCATTGCTCGTGGTACGTTCCTGGGCGATAAAACCGATGCGGCGAGTACGAGATCCAAAATTCAGTTCGATCTCGGCACTATAAAAAGGCCCCATATGTTTTTCGACAATTAACTTACCTTTCAGATCCGCAATCACGCGCTTGGCGCCTGGGCGGCTCTTGTCTAAGGTAGGTTGAATGACTTTGGCCACGTAGCCGTCAACATCCAACTGTTCTAACTCTTTTAAGTTAGCTTGAATTTCATCGTCGCTGAGCAGACCCTTGATCTGCTGTGAAAGGCTCTGCTTACTATGCTTAGGAAACAGAGAAAAATCCTGTGCCAAATGTTCAGCTTGAAGAAAAAGCGGATCGGCTGTTTGAACCTGAGTCGTGTTTGTGGGCTGATTGTTGCTGGTCATCAATAGATCCTCTGCTTTAGCCTCTAAAATTTTTAGCCCATAAATATAGCTTTGTTATAGGGTCAAATGCTATTAAACTGGCTTAGACGCTTTGTTCCATATTTGAGACAGTGATAAATAATGCCAGATTTAAACGGTATGATGCTCTTTGCGGCCGTCGTTCGCGCCAAGGGTTTCTCCCAGGCTGCTCGTAATACGGGCATGCCAAAATCAACCATTAGTCGTAAGGTGGCTCAGCTCGAAGAGCAGCTAGGCGTGCGCCTGTTGCAACGCGATACCCGCAATCTCAGCCTGACTCAGGTTGGAGCGCTTTTTTACCAGCATTGCAGTAGTATTAGCGATGAAATCGAGGCTGCCAAGGCAACCATAGAAAATACGCATAATGATGTATTTGGCTCACTGCGCATCGCCATTCCGGTTTCCTTCAGTCAGGAGCTTATCGCCAGCCTCTGTAGCAGTTTCATGCGGCTCTACCCCAACGTGGATCTCGACGTCCAATTTACCGACAGTGATGTGGGCCTGGTGGGCGAAGGCTATGATATCGCCATCAAGTATGGGCCGCTGCAATCATCCGACTTAGTCGCCCGCCTGCTGTTTGAGCGTCAACCCATACTGGTGGCCAGCCCCGGCTATCTCAAGGCCAACGGCACCCCGGCGACACCTCAGGATCTCAAAGAGCACAGCGGCATACTGCTGGGGACCTCGCGCTCGGCCCCCATCTGGCCCCTGGGCAAGGGCGAACGCAAGACCATGGTCAACTTCAAGCGTAAGGTGAGGGTGAACAGCGCCATCATGGTTAAGCAGCTGGTGCTGGATGATTTCGGCATCGCCATGCTCTCTAATTCAGTATGTAAGAACGAGCTGGCCGGTGGCAGCCTGGTGCCGCTACTGCAGGAGTGGCCGATGGAGCCCTTCAAGGTCTATGGCGTCTATTCCAGTCGCCGACAGCTGGCCACCAACATCAGCGTCTTCCTGGATTTCTTCACCAAGCGCTTCAACAGCCACGAGTCGCTACAATCGCTACTCATGTAGCTAACCTCTGCTGATGTAGGCCGTCTCTACTGATGTACGCCATCTCTGTTGTATGTAGGTTCTTACATCCAGCCCTTGGCTTTTAAGAGATGCTTCACCACCCGCTTACGCAGCGCCAGATCTTTATCTGAGTTAATATCCATATTCATGGCGAAGAAATAAGTGTTCTCCTCGCGCTCTAGCCAGCCGACCCACCATCCCAGTTTCTGCCCCTTGCGCACACCATAACCCGTCTTGGCCCTCAGTACCCAATCGCCGTTGGCCTCGTTAAGCATCATGGTCTTGACGATGCGCTGGCTGCGCTCGGACAGGGGAAGTCGATTGTGATACAGATGCCTAAGGAAGTTCACCTGCTCGAGGGCCGATATCGCCAAGTCACCATCGAGCCAGAAGCTGTCCAGCCCGCCGCCGATATTGGCGTTACCATAATCGAGATTGTCCAGCCCACTAGCCATACGCTCGGCCCCTAGCTGCAACGCCAGTTTCTGATAGATGGGCACCACGGAATACTTCATCGCACCAATAAAGTTATGGTCGCGATTCCAGCTGCTGTAGGCGCGCTCAACGCCGTCCCAGACAAACCGGCTATGCTCATCTTCTACTATGCCCGCCTCGAGTAGCAATAAACTGTGGGGGATCTTAAAGGTCGAGGCAGGAATATAAGGATGCCGGCTGCGGGCGGCGTCGTTAGTCAGCAGCTTCCCCCCTTTATCATCCAGCAGCACCATGACGCCTTTCGCCCCCACGGCATCGAGCGCCGCCTGTATCTCACCATCCAGCCTGAGCGGCCCGGCCGACTCTTGCTCTGCCGCCGGTATATCAGGCCCAGTTTGAGGTGCTGCCGCCGCGCCGCCAGCCCAACTTAACAAGGCCAAGCAGAGCAGGCCCAGATACCCCAGCGAACAGAGTAGCCGATAACCTAAGCCAGCACTAATACCAGAACCTAGACCACAACTAAAACCGGAACGAAAGCCACAACTAAGACCAGACTCCGAGCTAACCCGCATTTTCATCTTCACACTCCACTAAGCCGCATAAAACCCCTGCCTCGAGTCTAGCAACTTGCCTCTGCACCGTGGGGGCAAACTCATGATGATTTGTGTCAAGAATCTGGCATTTTATCAAGCCATCTCAAGTCTTTATTTGCAGGCTGTTGTCGTGCATACTCAGTTGTTGACTATAATACCAATCGTAGTAAATAACTGATCATGCTAGCTTGTTAAAACGTCCGATAACGGCGTTACTATTTTTGATTGTAGAATAACTACTTATCGAAAAATCATGCCTTGTTCTCGAACGTTTTCCCTACGCTACTTCTGATCACTTACTTACCGTGATTGGTATAATAAATTCAAATTGATAACCGCCCTGAGCCATCATTGCCCAACATCAGCCTTAGGCTGAGTGTAAGGGTAAGAGGTTTTTGCAAAGGAACCATGTCATGCGTAAAACAGCCATAGCCCTGGCGATGACCAGCTTGCTGAGTAGCAGCGCCTTCGCCGCTCTGGATCTCGAAGAACTGCGCCTCCCCAAGGCAACCCAGGCCATGCCCGAGGTCGTCAACCGCTATCAAGCCCTGGTCGATAGCCTGGACGACAAGTATCGTCAGCAAAAAGATGAACTCATCATGACACAAATGGTGGCCCACCAAGGCGAGCGCCTCTGGCAACAGGCCGTGAGAGACGTGCAATCTGGCGGTCAGGACGACAGACCCCTCTACTGGAGTCGCCTGGCGATGAAGAAGACCCTTAAAGAGTCTAAGCCCGCCTTTAACATGGCCGACTGGCAGCGCAGCATATTACTCAAGGCGGTAGAGAAATCTTCCCGCGGCTTCAGCGACATCCACTTCGATGACGACAGCCAGATCCGTATTCTGCTCACCGGCTTCGACCCCTTCTTCCTGGATCGCAACATAGATCAGAGCAACCCATCTGGCTTAACCGCGCTGGCGCTGGACGGCTACAAGTTTAGCGTCGACGGCAAGAAGGCCCAGATAGAGACGGTAATGATCCCGGTGCGCTTCGCCGACTTCGATCAGGGGATCATCGAATCCCTGCTCACCCCTGTGTATCGTGAAAACAGCGTCAACGCCATCTTCACCGTCAGCATGGGCCGTGGCGACTTCGATCTGGAACGCTTCCCCGGCCGTAACCGCAGCGCGGCAGCGCCCGATAACCTCAATGTGCTGACCGGCGCCACGGCCCAGTCGCCACAGGCGCCTATGTTCGATGGCAAGCCACTCTATGGCCCAGAGTTTGTCGAGTTCTCGCTACCTGTCGGCGCCATGCAGTCGGTCAAGGGTAAGTGGAAGATCAATGACAATCACACAGTGACCACGCTCTCGCGAGGCGAATTCGACGCCAGCTCCCTGAGCGAGCTGCAAAACACGACTCAGGTCAATGGCTCGGTCAACGGCTCGGGCGGCGGTTACCTGTCCAACGAGATCTCCTACCGCGCGGTGCTCCTGGGACAGCGTTTCAACAGCGGCATCAAGGTCGGTCATATCCACACCCCAAGGGTGAAGGCCTATGAGGCAGAGACGGAGATGGCGATCGTGGATCAGGTCAAGGAGATGGTCAAAGCCGCGGCAACCCGGCTATAATCACTCCTCCTGAAAACGCCCGCCCTCTTGGCGGGCGTCTATCACCTAACGCCTAGGGCCTGTTGACCTTTCATGTTTCGACGATTGCAATCCTTGTTTCACACGCCTACGCCAGAATCATCCAGGCTTAGCTCCAAAGCGTCTAAATCAAGAACGTCTAAATCAAGAACGTCTAGCCCTCCCGCAAATAGTACCGAGCTTAACGAACACCAGCAGCTTATTCTCGAGGCTGTTGAATCTTGCTATCAAAAGGCAGAGGGGCAACTTAAGCGCAACTTTCCCCGCCCCGAGGTGAACTTCAAACTCAGGGGCAAGAGCGCCGGCACCGCCCATCTGCAGCTCAACAAGCTGAGGTTCAACCCTGTGTTGCTGGAGGAAAACCTGGATGAGTTTGTCCAGCAGGTGGTGCCCCACGAGATCTGTCACCTGCTCGCCTATCAGCTCTATGGCCGGGTCAAACCCCATGGCAAGGAGTGGCAGGCCTTGATGGTGAAACTCTATGGCCTCACGCCGAGCACCACCCACAGCCTGAATACCGATTCGGTCGCCGGCCGGACCTTCGACTATCGCTGCCGCTGCGGCGTCGTGCCTCTGAGCATTCGCAGACACAACAAGGTGCAGCGACAAGAGACTCAGTATCGCTGCCGCCGCTGCAAGGAGACCCTCACCCCCTTGGGTGGCATGGGCGGCGAGGCATGATGAATCCGGCTTAACTTGCCTGAACTGAGTCGATTCCCGTAGAATCGGCTTGAATTATGGCGCCATATTCAGCGGTACAAGATGAGTGGGTGCCAACACACGAGTCGCCACCAAGCCGGCCAAATAGAGAGCGCGGCAGAGATAGGCGACAATTTTTATTTTTAGGGAATAGATGTGCTAACTACCTCATTGAGTTTGAGGCCGCTGCTCCGTGGCGCCTTGGCGCTGCTAGCGCTCGGCTTTACCACGGGCGCCCTCGCCTCCCATCCCACCAGTTTTAATCAAGCCAAACAGGTCGCACGCAGCATCTACAGCGAGACACTGCCAGCCAAGAGCTTCTACTGTGGCTGCGACATCAGCATCACAGGTAAGCTGTGGCTGCCCGACTTTGAGCGCTGCGGCTATCAGGTACGTAAACAGGAGAAGCGCGCCAAGCGTATCGAGTGGGAACACATAGTCCCCGCCTGGGAATTTGGTCATCAGCGTCAATGCTGGCAAGAGGGCGGTCGCAAAAACTGCGGCAAGACAGACAAACAGTTTAAGAAGATGGAGAGCGACCTGCATAACCTGGTACCCGCTATCGGTGAGGTCAATGGCGATCGCAGCAACTTCCGCTTCAGCCAGTGGAACGCCAAGGCTGAGCAATATGGCCAGTGTGCCATGGTGGTCGACTTCAAGGGCAGAAAGGTGGAGCCCCCCAGCCAGACCCGCGGTCAGATAGCCCGCACCTATCTCTATATGCAGCAGGCCTATGGCCTTAAGATCGCCAAAAGTCAGCTAAAACTGTTTCAGGCATGGGATAAAAGCTATCCAGTTGATACTATTGAGTGCCAGAGAGACGCCGCCATCGCGGCCAAACAGGGCAACCACAACCCCTTTGTCCAGGCTCAGTGCCAAAAACGGACAGATACCCAGAGTATCGCGGAGTAATGCATGAGAATTCCAAGGATCTATCAGCCCGGCAACTATGACCTTAACCAGCAGTTGATGCTGGACGAGGAAGCCGCCGGCCATGTCGGGCGCGTATTGCGCATGGGCGCCGGCGAACAGCTCGAGCTGTTCAACGGCGATGGCCACAACTACCTGACCGAGATCGTCGCCGCCAGCAAGAAAAATGTCGAAGTGCGGGTCCTATCCAAGGAGGCGAACGACAACGAATCGCCCCTCAACCTGCATCTGGGTCAGGTGATCTCCCGCGGCGATCGCATGGACTTCACCCTGCAAAAATCGGTCGAGTTGGGAGTCAATACGATTACCCCGCTGTTTTCCGAGCGTTGCGGCGTCAAGCTGACCGGCGAGCGTCTGGAGAAGAAGATCCAGCAGTGGCAGAAGATAGTGATCAGCGCCTGTGAACAGTCTGGCCGCAGCACGGTACCAGAGGTGAGACCGGCGATGCAGCTCGACGACTGGTGCGGTGAAGCCACCCAGGCCCTCAAGCTCAACCTGCACCCCAGGGCCGACCATGGTATCAATGGCCTGGTGATGGAGACCCCAAGGGTGCGTCTGCTGATCGGCCCCGAAGGCGGCTTGTCGCCCCAAGAGATTGCCATGACAGAGACCCATGCCTTCACCGACGTGCTGCTCGGCCCCCGCGTACTGCGCACCGAGACCGCCGCCCTGACGGCCATTAGCGCACTGCAACTTAAGTTTGGCGACCTGAGCTAAAAGGCTCGGCCCCTTAGTATTAACAAAAGGAAAGATGAGATGATAAAGCTTGGCATAGTGATGGATCCCATCAGCGACATTAACATCAAGAAAGACTCCAGCTTCGCCATGTTGATGGCGGCGCAGTCGCGCGGCTATCAGCTCTATTATATGGAGATGCAAGATCTGGCCATGGTGAACGGCGTGGCCATGGGTAACATGCGTCGCCTCACGGTGAAGCAAGATCCCCAATCCTGGTACCAACTGGAAGAGGCCGTCGATACGCCGCTTGCAGATCTCGACGTGATCCTGATGCGTAAGGACCCGCCATTCGATACCGAGTTCGTCTACGCCACCTATATGTTGGAGCGCGCCGAGGAGCAAGGCACGCTGATTGTCAACAAGCCCCAGAGCCTGCGCGACGCCAACGAGAAGCTGTTTACCGCCTGGTTCAGCGAATTTACCCCAGACACAATCGTGACCCGCGATGCCCAGCGCATCCGCGCCTTCTATCAGGAGAAGGGCGATATCATCCTCAAGCCGCTGGATGGCATGGGCGGCAGCTCTATCTTCCGCGTTAAGGCCCAGGATCCTAACCTAGGGGTGATCATCGAAACCCTCACCAACCATGGCCAGCAATATGCTATGGCCCAGGCCTTCATTCCTGATATCACCGCCGGTGACAAGCGCATCCTGGTGGTGGATGGTGTACCGGTTCCTTATAGCTTGGCGCGTATTCCCCAGAAGGGCGAGACCCGGGGTAACCTGGCCGCAGGTGGTCGCGGCGTCGCTCAGCCCTTGTCTGAGAGCGACTGGGCCATCGCCAACGCCATCGGCCCCGAGCTGAAGAAGCGTGGCCTGATCTTCGTCGGCCTGGATGTGATCGGCGACAAGCTCACCGAGATCAACGTGACCAGCCCGACCTGTATCAGAGAGATCGAGGCCGCCTTCGACGTGGATATCACAGGCATGCTGATGGACGCCATCGAAGCGCGTATTGCCCGTTAATCTGGAGCCAAGATGAAACTAACCCGCTTATGTTCCCTCCTCTGCCTGGGTGCCGCGCTGGTATCGGGCAGCCTCTGGGCCGACAACCTGCTCGGCCCGCAGACGGCGCCGAGCCGTCCCAAGAATATCGTCATCATGGTGGGCGATGGCATGGGCCCTGCCTACACCAGCGCCTATCGCTACTATCAGGACAATCCTAACACCCAAGAGATAGAGCAGACGGTGTTTGACCGCCTCTTGGTGGGCAACGCCAGCACCTATCCGGCGCCCGTCAGCGGCTATGTCACCGACTCGGCCGCGGCCGCCACCGCCCTGGCCACAGGGGTGAAGACCTATAACGGCGCCGTGTCGGTAGATGTCGATAAGCGTCCCATCCCCACCCTGTTGGAGCTGGCCAAGAAGCGTGGCATGAGCACAGGCGTAACAGTGACCAGCCAGATCAACCACGCCACTCCGGCCGCCTTCTTAAGTCACAACGAGAGCCGTCGTAACTATGAGGCTCTGGCCCAGAGCTACCTGAGCACAGATGCCGACGTTATGCTCGGCGGCGGTCAGAAATATTTTTCTGACAAGCTGATCAAGCAGTTCGAGGCCAAGGGGTATCGGGTAATCAAGGATTCAGCCCTGCTGGAGGGTGTGAGCCAACCTAAGGTGATGGGTCTGTTCGCCGACGTGCAGCTTCCCTGGGCGATCGATGAGCCGGAGGCCAGACGCCTGAGTACCATGACCGCCAAGGCGCTGGACCTACTCTCCCAGAACGACCAAGGCTTCGTGCTTCTGGTCGAAGGCAGCCTGATCGACTGGGCCGGCCACAACAATGATATCGCCACTGCCATGGCAGAGATGCATGAATTTGCCAGCGCCATCGAGGTGGTCGAGCAGTTTTTGCGTCAGCATCAAGATACCCTATTGGTTGTCACCGCCGACCATAACACCGGCGGTCTCTCAATCGGCAAACAAGGCGAGTACCGCTGGGACAGCCAGATGCTACGCCAGATAAGTGCCAGCCCGACACAAATCGCTAAGCAGGCATTGGCCCAGGATGAGTGGCAGGGCGGCGTGAGTAACGCCCTAGGTTTTACCCCGAGCGATGACGAGTTTAGCGCACTGGATAACGCCAGAATGCAGGGCGAGCAGGTGCTGACCACCCAGCTTAAGAAGCTTATTGACCAGCGATCCAACACAGGCTGGACCACGGGCGGCCATACGGGTGTGGACGTGCAGGTGTTTGCCGCCGGCCCGGCCTCATCCCTGTTTGCCGGCCATCAGGACAACACGGATATCGCCCATAAGCTGATCAGCCTGCTGCCTAAGGCGGCTAAACCTAAGCCAGAAGCTAAACAGGCTCCAGCTAAGTCTCTAGAGCCTAAGGCTGCCAAGCCTATAGATGCAAAGCCTGTCGAAGCCGAGCCAGTAGAAGCCGAGCCAGAAGCGGCACGGCAGGAGACTGAGGTGAAGGTTAAAGCTGAGATTGAAGCAGAGGTTGAAAGCAAGGCCAAAGATCTCATCGACTCACAGGTATTGCCGAAAGAAGATGTAAATCCGGCTACGGACGTGAAACCGGCCACCGAGGGCCAGTCTGCCGCCAGCGACTCTAACGCTAAGAAGATGGACGCTAAGGAGATGGACGCCAAGCAGGCGCTGCAGCAAGCAGAAGATCTGCTTAGCGAGGGCACCGAGAGTCAATCTGCCGCCCCCGTGTCTCAGGTAGACAATCAAGACTAAGCCTTATCTTTCACTAGCTACTCATACTAGCATCACGCGCTAGCTTATCCTCACTAGCTCCCCTGCCTAGCCAATTTAGGTTGGGGAGCCTGGCTGATGGGCCACAGACGAGTCTCCTCTATCTCCTGCAACACCTTAAACACCGACGCCACATCCAGTGGCCGCGAGAAGTAGTAGCCCTGACCCAGCTCGCAGCGCTGACAGCTGAGGCACTCCGCCTGCTGCTGAGTCTCTATCCCCTCTGCCACCACCTGACGGCCAAGATTATGGGCCAGCTCGATCACTGTGGTGATGATATGGGCATCGGCCTCACCATCGAGCACATTGGCGGTGAAACAGCGATCTATCTTCAAGAGATCGAAGGGCAGCTGCTTGAGATAACTCAGCGAAGAGTAGCCGGTGCCGAAGTCGTCGATGGCGATCCTCACTCCCAACGCCTTGAGCGCCGCCATGGCCGCCATGGCCTGCTCTACCTGCTCGATCACGCTCTCCTCGGTCACCTCAAGCAGCAGGGACTGGGCCGAGACCTGCTGCGCCTCCACCTCTTGGCGCACCACGTTCAGGAGGTCAGGGGCCAGGAAGTGTTTGGCCGACAGGTTGACCGCGATATAGAGCTCGGGCCAGCCGGCCGACTTGAGCTGGGCGACTAACTCCGAGGCCTTACGGATCACATAGTTGCCCACCTCGATGATCGCCTCGCTATGCTCGATATCGGGAATGAAATCCCCCGGCATGATGAGGCCGCGCTCGGGATGGAACCAGCGGATCAGCGCCTCGAAGCCGCGCAGCCTACCCGAGGGCAGCTCGACTATGGGCTGCAGGAAGAGCACCAGCTGCTCCTCGTTGATGGCCGCCCCTATGCTCTGCTCTATCATGAGACGGTTATTGGCCTGATGCAGCATCTCCTCGCTGAACACCCGGTAGTTGCTGCGACCAGCGCTCTTGGCCTGATACATGGCCAGATCCGCATGCTGAATAAGCTCCTCCGCCCTGAGCTGCGAGGTGTTGCAGTAAGCCAGGCCAATACTGGTAGTAACGATCAGCTTGTGACTGCCCAGCACCACGGGATGTTGCAGGGCCGAGAAGATCCTGTGGATCACATTGCTCACCTCCTGCTCGTCGCGCACCTGCCTGAGCAAGATAAGAAACTCATCGCCCCCCTGACGAAATACGGTATCCATCTCGCGCACGCTATTGGTCAGCCTGGCGGCCACTATCTTGAGCAGTTCGTCCCCCTGAATGTGCCCCAAGGTGTCATTGATCCGCTTAAACTCGTCGAGATCCAGGAACATGAGCACCACACGATCTTCCTCGCTGGCGATACAGGCGATGGCGGTCTGCAGTTCGTGGTGCAGCATGGCCTTGTTGGGCAGGCCCGTCAGAGTATCCAGCATGGCGAGCCGCTCCAGCTCATGGGTGTACTCGTCCACCTCATTTTCCATCCCCTGCATGTTGTCGGCCAGCTGTCGGGTCGCCAGATGGATCAGGTCGACCTCGTCGGGAAACCAGGATGGCTTACTCGGTAGGCTGGTGCGCACGCTGCCAAAGTCGTGGTCCGCCAACAGGGGCAAGAGGCTGGCGTGGCGCGCCAGGCTGACGACTGGCGACCAAGCCACCAACAACACCAGACCGGCGGCCAAGATCAGCCCCACCAGCAATGTGCCCACCATCCCCAGCTGGAAGGTAGAGAGCATCTGCTGCCACTGCTCCAGACTCATCAACACCACTATCGCCGGAGCGTTTTCCACCTTATCCAAGGGGAAGGACCACACCGCCCAGTGGCTGTCCTGATAGCTATAGATGCCTTCTCCGAGGGAGATCTGCTGCCAGGAGTAGCTACCGGCCATGTGACTCAGCAGGGCGAAGCTACTGGGACGGTTGCTGATACTATAAAGATGACGCCCCCACAGGGGCCCTGGCTCGGCGCCACGAGACTGGGCCCCTAACACCGCCAGCTCGATCGACTTGTCGGTGCGAAAGTGGCTGATCACCTCGGTGAGCGCCGACTCGAAGAAGAACAGATGAGGCTTGCTGTTCACCAAGGTCGGCACCAGCACCTGGATCACACAGTCCTCGACACACACCACCCTTGAGGTGAGTTCATAGGAGGCCTCACTCTGCATCAGCCACTGGAGATCGTCCTGAGAGTGTGGCTCGCCCGCGTGGGCCAGTCGTTCACCGTTTAGCTGATACAGGCCGAAGCCCTTGAGATCCCAATAGAGCTGTACGTCGGGCCAGTTCTCGCTCAGCAGTAGCTGATAGCCCTCGGCGCCATCATCGCCCTTGGCATTGGCCACAAACCCAAGCTGCATCGCCGCCTGCAGCGAATGTTCCACCGCCGTGCTCATGGAGAAGGAGAGGCTCTGGGCCAGCTTGTCCCGCTGGGCCTCCAGTAACATCTTCTGCTGGTTCAGTAGCTGCTGGTAGGCCAAGGTACAGATCACCCCACCCACCAGGGTCAAGATCAGAATCACCGCGATAAGGAGTTTCCATTTGATACTCAAGAAGCGATTGGGGTGATTCACTATCATGGGATCACCACTGGAACTTGTAGGATATTTCGATGGCAAACAGCGACCAGTCCTTGTCCTGCACCGCCGGATTCGGCAGCAGGATAGGCGTCACCCAAGCGGCGCCGCGTACCTTATGGTATTCCGCCGCCACCATCCAATCTTTCGCAGGCAGCCAGCGGGTCCCAATGGTCCAGTCCTGGGCGTAGCCAAAGTAGCCGGGCAGCCCTCGTTCGGCCAGCTTGTCGCCATCTGGGTCCTTTTCATCCTGTATCTGATGATCATAGCGAACAAACACCTCGACATCCCCCGGCAGATAGCCGCGCACATCCAGATAGTAGCCATAGCCCCTCACCTCATAGATGCCCAGCTCTGGCGGCACAAACACCCCGCCCACATAGCGATCCCAATGCAGGTATTCGCCGGTAAATTCGAGGAAGTTAATCCGGTACTGGGCCGACACTATCCAGTGTTTAGATCGCAGGCTGCCATCGGCAAAAGGCCCCCCCAGATGGGACTGATAACGACTCTTGGCGTCGAAATAGGTGAGCCCTAGCCTCAGGCTGTCGTCCTGATACTCGAGATCCGCGCCCCAATAGCCATCGGCATCGAAGCGGCCAAACTCCTTCGAGCCCACCACGTTACGGGTCAGGTCGTCAGAGGTTTGTGCATCCCCCAGGGTCAGGTGCCATTCCAGTGAGCCGTCCAGCACTGGATGACCACCAAACAGCTCGCCGCCTGTGATATGCAATAGAGCATCGCGAAGATAGTCGCTATAGACAGACTGGGGCAGCAAGATCCCCGGCCGGGTAAAGGAGACATCCCGGGTACTGGTGTAGAAGCCGGCCTCACTCTTAAACAGGCCGCCCCTGGCCCCTACATAACCCTGATCTAAGATGAACTTATACTCGGCAAACAGATAGTCGGCGGAGAGACCTGACTCATCCAGGTTCCCCCACTGACGATAACGGGCAGCCCCCGCCACACGGAAGTGCTCATCCGGCATCCAGGAGAGGTGCAGCGCCGCCTCGGTGACATCGAAAGTGTCTCCCGACTCGCCAACGATAAACTCGCTGCCATCGGCTGAAATATAGCCCTGACCGATAAAGCCATTGACCTGCCATTGATTGCTCTGAGCCTGTGCGGTAAGCGGTAGGCAGAGGGCCATCGGCAAACCTAAGATGCCTGCCAATAGGGTTAAGCGACTAGTGCTCGGCTTCATCTTGTCCTCCTTGACGCTCGATACCAACCTCGACGGCCAGCGCGCCGCCACCACCAGACACATAGCCTATTGCCCCGGGCGTGCTGGCCACCTTCTCGCGCATCTGCGCCTCGGAATCCAGGGTGACCGGCCGCTCGCCGACGCCGGAAAACACCAGGCGGTCCCAGCGATGACGCAGCACATAGGGCATCATTTCCAGCTGCTGATAGCAAAATTCTTCATGTATGGGGGAGTTGCTGGGGAGGACGAAGACCTGGATCTTCTGACCGTCGGACCAATAGAGCTTCTGCATGGCGAAGATCAGCTTGAGATCTTTCGGGGTGATGTCGGCGATCTCCACAGAGGAGTTGACGATCACCTGAGCGGCGAAAACGTTAGCGCAACAAAGGCCCAGTAGGCACATCCATGTCGACAATCGCCGCATCCTCGCTCCTCTATCTCCTATAGACCTCAGTTATGCGCCAAATCTCACATAACAAAGGATATTTATCCGCTAATGAGATATAGCTTAGGCAAGAATCGGCAAACTGGCATAATAAATGTTACTGATAATATATGGGCTTGGGCTATAATTGCCGCAAATTCCCCTTTGGCCTGTGGTTGCGCGTGTTATCTAATCCTTCTCAAGTCGTCCTAAGAAATATCGAACTGTTTGAATCAAAGAATGTTTTGCTCATCAATCATGAGTGCGATCTTCTGGCGACGGCCCTGTTGGAAGATGCCGCAAAAGTCACGACTCTGGCCCTGGATTTCAACCATTTTCAGCGCATCAAAAGCCATGAAAATGCCCGTCTGCAGTGCCATTTCGGTCATCAGCTGCCATCGACGCAAACTTTCGATGCCGTGGTGCTCTTCTACCCCAAATCTAAGAGCCTGGCACCCTACCTGATCAACCTGGCCGGACGTCATCTTATTCCGGGTGGCGAGCTGGTGATCGTCGGTGAGAAGAAGGGCGGCATCCGCTCTATCACCAAACAGCTGCCTGACTACTTCGATGGCGGCATCAAGCTAGACAACGCCCGTCACTGCATGCTCTACAGCAGCAGCCTGCTAAGCGAGGCGCCAGAGATCAAACTCAGCGACTGGGTCAAAGACTATGTGCTGAGCACGCCGCAGGGGGAGCTGACCATCTGCAATCTGGTGGGCGTCTTTAGCGAGAAACGACTCGACGAGGGCACAGAGCTGCTGCTTGAGCACCTGCCCACACTTAAGGGGCGCGTGCTCGACTTTGGCTGCGGCGCCGGGGTGATCACCGCCGCCCTACTCAAGGCCAACCCAGATCTCGAACTCGAGTGCGTCGACATCAACGCCATGGCGCTGGCCTCCTGCGAGCTGACCCTGGCAGCTAACGGCATGCAGGCCAAGGTCTATGCCTCGGACGGCCTGACACAGACCCAGGGCATGTTCGACGCCATCATCTCCAACCCTCCGTTTCACGACGGCCTGGACAGCACCACAGAGATAGCGACCCGCTTCGTGCAGGAGAGTGAGGCCCAGCTTAAGTCTGGCGGTATTTTTCAGATAGTGGCCAACCGCCACCTGCCCTACAGTGACACCGTAGCCAAATTCTTCAAAACCGTGAATGTGGCTGCCGAGAACAACAAATACAAGATCTACGCCAACCGCAAGGCGTAACTCGCTAAAAAAACACTGTTTAATCTGTTATTTAACGCCGGGGTCGCCCGGCTTTTTTCGCACGAGATCTCATTTCAATCATGCGCTTCATCTGCATCATAAAATAGGGCTTCATAGGTCAAACTTTATGCTGTTATACTCGGGAGAATACTAACTAAAATAATAATTAACCTGCGGAAATCTCTATGCTGGATCCTGGACTGATAGAACTGAGTAGTGACGGAAACTTAGCCGAATTAAAAGTCATTCCCAATACCCATGGCCCACTGACGGTGGATGCCATTCTCGAACTGCTCACCCTCCCCGAATTTTGCCAGCTTTCCCCCCGTAAGAATGTTATCGAAAAGGCCGTCGCCCAGGTCAACAAGGTCATCGGCCAGGACGATGGCCAGTATGAGCTGTTCTTCGAGATCGCCGAGCGCCGCGACGCCGAGATAACCATCACCCTCAGCGACGACAAGATGAGCGCCGAGATGACACTCACCGCCCCCTGGGGTGGCAAGTCACTGACGTTGCAAGATATCTTAAGGGCCCTCAAGGCCGAGCAGATCAGCATGGGGCTGAGCAAGGTCAAGATAGAGGCTCTGCTGGCCAAGCTGCCGACCCTGGCCCCAGGCGAGAGTTGCAGCGAGGTGTTCGCCCACGGCAAGCCCGCCATCAATGGCACCAACGCCATCGTCGAGCGTAAGGTGCCGCTGGCGAGGGAGCGTCTGCTACAGCCCCAGGAGCGAGCCGACGGCACGGTGGACATGCGTAATCTGGGCGAGATCATCATGGTCAAACCCAACGACAAGTTGATGGTTAAGATACCCGCCACCGAAGGCACTAAGGGCTACAACGTTCAGGGTGAGCCGCTGCTGCCGATCGCCGGCAAAGATCTTAAACTCACCGCGGGCACGGGCGCCGAGCTGCTGGAGTCCGACCCTAATGTGCTGGTCGCCACGGTCGCCGGCCAGCCGGTAGAGACCAAGACAGGCATGCAGGTCGATGACGTGCTGCAGATTAAGGACGTGGATATCGGCTACGGCAACGTCGACTTCAAGGGCAGTGTATTGGTTACCGGCGACGTGCATGAAGGCATGGTGGTCAAGTCCACCGGCGATATAACCGTGATGGGCTTCGTCGACTCGGCCCAGCTGATCGCCGATGGTGATATTACCGTCAGCAAGGGGGTGATCGGCCGCCAGCTCAAGGAAGATCAACTCTCTACCAAGCTATCTGCCAAGGGGCAGATCTCCGCTCAGTTCGTGCAATACTCTGAGCTGCAGGCCGAGGGCGACATCCTGGTCACCAAACAGCTGCTGCACAGCCACACCCAGACGGCAGGGAAACTGATCGTCAGCGACGCCAACGGCCGCCGCGGCGACCTGGTGGGCGGCGTGGCCCAGGCCGATAAGGGGGTTAAGGCGGTGATCATAGGCGCCACGGCCGGTACCCGCACCGAGGTGTTCTGCGCCATGAAGTGCGGCGAGCTGAAAGAGGAGCTCAAGCAGCTGGATCATGGGATCAAACACATGGTGGTGGCCAAGCTCAATATCGAGGCCAGCCTCAACAAGCTGCCCCCCAAGGCCGAATGGCAGGACGACGCCCTCATGGTCGAGCAGGTCAAGGGGATGCTGGAGGAGAAGCGCCGCATCACCGAGGAGTGGTCCCGGGAGGAGCAGGAGTTCAACGCCATCAAGCAGGAAGTGGAAAACTATTATCAGGAGTACCGCATCGAGGCCTGCAAGCATATCTTCGCCAACGTCGAGCTACATATCGGCCCGGCCTTTAACCGCACCCAGCGCGAACACGGCCCCTGCATAGTGGTCAACGAAGGCCAGGAGATCAGCTTCGACTATAGCAATCGTAAGTGATCTCAATTGATTAGACGACTAACGAGGCCCGGCAAAATTGTCGGGCCTCTTTTCTTTGCCATGGCTTTACAGGCATAATCCCCGCCAGATAGCGGTAACGGATAACGGAAAACACGTGGAACTACTGAGAATAGACTGTTTAGGCAAAGAGTTGCGCCTCGAAGGCTCGCTGGCCGGTTGGCAACAACTCTTCTGGGACAATCAGCTGGTGTCGGTCAAGGAGGCCAGTGCCGAGAACCAAGGGCTGAGAAACCACGAGTTTGAGTTAAGCCGCCACGACCCGCAGCAAGAGACGGTGCAGAAGATCCCCCTCACCCTGGAGGTAGACCTCATCTGGCAACCCTTCACGCTCAACTATCGCCTGCTGAGCGAAGACGCCGTACTGAGCGAAGGCAGCCGCAACGCCAAGGATATCGAGCGTCAGACACCGGTCACCCCAGTTAAGGCGCCACAGAAACTAAGCCTGGTGGGCCTGGCCTCCTTGGGCTTTAAGCTGCTCAAGAGCGCCAAGGTGATCAAGGTGGTGCTGGCCGGTGCCAGCGTGGCCGCCTACTCCTGGCTCTTCTCCTTCCAGTTTGCCCTGGCGCTGATCGCCTGCCTCATGTTCCACGAGTATGGGCATATTCGCGCCATGAAATATTTCGGCATGAAGACCAAGGGGATCTACCTCATCCCCTTCATGGGTGGCTTGGCGCTAAGCGATGAGAAGATCAACACCCGCTGGCAGGATGTAGTGATCTCCATCATGGGGCCCACCTTCGGCCTCTTAATGTCGATAGCGGCCCTGGTCGCCTACTGGATCACAGACAACCCGCTGTTTGCCGGGCTTGCCGCCTTCAACGCCCTGCTGAACCTGTTCAACCTGCTGCCCATATTGCCGCTGGACGGCGGTCACATCCTCAAGAGCATCAGCTTCTCCATGAACAGCCTGATGGGGCTGATCGCCTGTGTGGCCGGCGCCGCCATCGGCGTCTTCATCAGCTATAGCCTGGGGCTGGCGCTGCTGGGTTTCCTGCTGCTGATCGGTAGCCTGGAGATCGTCTTCGAGTGGAAGAGCCGCCACCAGAGCCATCTGCTGCCGCTGGACAGATATGGGCAGATCTTCTCTACCATCTGGTATCTGCTGACCGTAGGCGCCCTGGTCGCCATCATCTGGTACCTGGCCGGTAGCGGCGATGACATGCTTGGGCTGCCGCTCAAGATACTGCAGAGCTAAGTCATCTAAGAAACTCCCCCTCTATTGCCTCGCCCTCTCTGAGGGCGGGGCTCCTCGAAGCAGCCTTCCTAAAAAAGCCAGTCCTTCTCTCTCTACAGTCACATCCCAAACAAGGTGAACAAAAGGTAAATTTTTTCACATTTTTTCGCCAACTCATCGCCAAGCCAACGGCAAAAATATTTATTCAAATAAAACAGATAAATAAACAAACAAAAACTAGCCGTTATTTGGCAATTTTTAGTCAAAAAAACAGCAAGCATAGGTATTTTCCGATCCCCGCCTAGGGACATTTGCGGATATTTTTAAAAGTTACATTAACGTTACAATCGATACATCATCAGAGGATGACCAAGAGAAAACAGATAAAATTTTATTTAAAAACAGATAGTTTTTTGAGGTGCAACATGATTAAGTCCATATCGACAGGTAGAACACAGCAGGGTAATTTCAGCCCGGTTGAAAAACAGATGTTCGGCGCTGCGTTACTGGCTGAACCCGGCACCTCAAGCCCATTCCCCGATGCACTCTCCATTGCCGAAAGTGGATGTTCAAGCAGTTTGCTACAGCAACTCACCAGCGTCACCAAGCGTTTTCGCCACCTCAAGGCGGAGCAATATCTGCTGCGCCAACAGGACCAGTTTGACTCCCTGTTTGTGGTCAAGAAGGGCGCCCTCAAGAGCTATCGCCTGACCCCGGAAGGCGAGGAGATAGTGACTGGCTTCTATATGGAGGGCGACGTCATAGGCGCCGGCGGCCTGGGTAACCATAAACACTTCTACTCTGTGGTGGCGCTGGAACCTTCGAGCCTGTATGAGATCCCCTTCGCCAAGTTGCTGCAACAATCCGCCATGGAGCCGATAGTGCAGCAGCTGATGCTCAAGCTACTCAGCCAGGAGATGCAGGCGGATCAGAGCCTGAGACTTATCCAGCTCAAGCAGGTCAAGGCGGCGATCGCCTCGCTGATCCTCAACATCGCCAACCGCCTGACGGCGACCCAGATCACCCTGCCCATGAGCCGGGTGGATATCGCCAACCTGTTGGGGGTTGCCTCGGAGACCGTCTGCCGCGAGTTTACCCGCCTGCAGAAGCAGGGGCTGCTGTCGGTCAACCGTAAGCATATCGTCATCAACGATCTTCCCCAGCTGCAGCTGGCGGCGGGCGGAGATTGCTACTAAGCAATCATTCATTAAAAACGAAGGCACCCATCTGGGTGCCATTTGGTGCTTCATTTAAGTTAATTTAAATTGCCTTTCGGCGCTAATTTAAAGTGCCTTTCGGAGCTAATTTAAAGTGCCTTTCGACCCTAATTTAAAACGCCTTTCGGCGTTAATTTAAAGTGCCTTTAGGCACTAATTTAGAGTGCCTTTAGGCACTAGGCCATAGATAGCTCTGACATCCTTGGCGGAGAAGATCCGCTCAGACATCACAAACTCATCGATGATCCCCGGAAAACGCGCCTGACCGAAGTTGGGATAGCCGCTGGGGATCCCGCCGATAAAGAAGTCATTCATGATGGAGCCTACCTTGCGATCTAGGGTATCGCTGGCATCCAGCTCACCGTCGATATAGAGGTTGGCCTGATGACCGTCGTGTACCAGGGCGATGTGGTACCAGCGATCGTTACTGAGCACGGTGCGGGAGCGCACCGCCACCTCGGGGGAGAAGCCTGAGGCGTCATAGATCAGCAGCTCAAGATGCCCCTGATTGATCCTCAGCTTGTTGCTCTGCACATCGCCATACCAGCCACCGAGCAAAGGATAGATATCCTGCTCATTGATTGCTAAAGGTTTTATCCACATCCCCATGCTGATGCCGCCAAAGTCGAAGGTGATCTCCCGCCCCCTGGCCCGCTTCATCTCATCGCTCTTACAACAGATGTCGAACGCCACATAGGCCTGCTCATTGGCAGAGAAGTCTATCCCCTGGCCCTTGATGCCGGGTACCCGCTTGCCACCCACCAGGGTGCCAGTCCACACGGATCTGAAGGTATCGATAACTTCTTGATTCTGCTCCTCGAAAGACATCAAGGATGAGTGGCCATAGATATTGACCTCTACCACCTTGAGCAGGGGATCCCCCTTACCGGCCCCCGAATCCAGCGGCTCATGCTGCCACAGGGTGATGCCGATGAAACCGATAAGGATCAGAGACAGGGCGCCGGCGAGTTTGAGCAGAGGCGCATGCTTCATGATACCGGCCCCTGTTCGCTCTGCAGCTTATTTTCCGATTGTGATTCAGACTCAGCAGTGAGCTTCTCCCCCTGGGGCAGCAGCATGGTAAAGTCGCAGCCGCCAAACTCGTTGATACTAAAGAGCAATTCGCCGTTGTGGGCATCGATGATGGTCTTACAGATGGCCAGGCCCATGCCCATCCCCTCCTGCTTAGTGGTAAAGAAGGGGGTAAAGATCTCCTTGGCCGCCTCGGCGTCTATGCCACAACCGCGATCGCGAATGCGTATGCTTACCTTATCGCCGCACACCTCAACCCAGATCTCGATAATGCTCTCGGGCGGGCTGGCCTCCATGGCGTTGCGCAGCAGATTGAACAGCACCTGCTGTAGCTGCACCAGATCGCCGATAACGGTGAGCCGCTCGTCGGCGAGCCCTTGCACCAGGCTCACCTTATATTGCGACTCAAGCGTCTCCAGCAGATGGCTGGTGCTGGTCAGCAGCGCCTTGACCCCAATCTCGCTGCGACTGCTGGCCTGCTTGCTGATGAACTGACGTATGGTGCGGATCACCTCGCCGGCCCGCAGCGCCTGTTCGGTGATCTTCTCCAGCGCGTTAATCAGCGCCTCAGGCACACGCTCATCGCCCTTGTTACTGCGCAGCGCGGCCTGGGCATAGGTGGCGATAGCCGTCAGCGGCTGGTTGATCTCGTGGGCGATGCTGCTGGCGATCTCCTCCATGCTGGTGACCCTATCCATGTGGGCCAGCTGCTCGCGGCTGCTGCGGCTGTCAAATTCCGCCTTTTCCCTAAGCCTTAGCTCCTGCGCCAGCCTGGTCTGCATCTCGTTGAGCGCCGTCACCACAGTATCTAACTCATCCACCTCGTCTCGGCGCGCTGGCATTCTGTCCAGGGTCAGGGCCGGCGCATGGCCGTTAAGGGTTAAGGTGTGGGCGTACTGGCTGATCTTATTTAGATGGCGGGTCACCAGGTACTGGAACAGCAGCAGGATAAAGGCGGCGATCAGAAAGGTCTTCACCGCGGTGGCGATCAGGATAAACCAGATCTTCTGTTTGAGGCGCTCATAGAGGGGATCTAGCCCTGCCACCAGATGCAGTGTGCCCAGCGGCTCCTTGGCGTTCGCACTTTTCTTGGGATAGAGCAGGAACTTGGTATCTATCACCCTATCGGACATCACCTCACCGGTGCGCTGTAACACGCGGTCCCGCGCTATGATGCTGATGCGCTCGATATCCGGCAGCTTGACCAGGCCTTCGATCAGCAGCTGTAGCTGGGCGGGATTATTCTGCTCCAGATAGTGGGCGATGCCGTCGAGGTGGGAATTTTGCACCTGCTCGATCTGCTGCTCAATCTGGACCACCTCGTCTTGGTATTCCACATAGAGCTGCAGCGCCGACGACAGGATAGTGATCAGCACACTAAATAAAATAATGTATAAGATTAACCGCTTAGCGGTTCTACCGGTAAATGCGCCCAAATTGAATTTGCTTATCATAATCTGTGATCACTTCCCATAGTGTCATATTGGGGCACACTTCTCCAGCATCGCCGCCAGCGCCCATTGGCCATAGGCACAGGGCCTCGCTCTCGCCACAAGGCTTAATCAAACTGCCCTAACTATCTCTTATCAGGCATCCTCTTTTTTCATGAGCTTATTCTTGTCGCGGTTTATCGCACTCGGGCGTAGATTCACCCGGTTTTACCGGCTCGCCCGGCTTTTCACTCTTTGCCTGGGATCTACTCTGGTTTGTCTGCTCTGTGGGTTCCGCCTGGCAGGGAACACTCTCTTGTCCTGGCTGGGCTTGTGCTTCTTTTCCGCTCTCGCGCTGTTCGGCCTGCTCGTCGAGCTGCTGCTCGAACGGCAGCCTGTGGTTAGGCACAGTGCGATCCCCTTTTGGCTTGTCGGCGGGCTTGTTGTCATTATTGGCGGGCACCATGTCGCTGACCGCTTGCGAGCTGCTCTGGGCCGCACTCTGCTGCACCTTAGGCTTGTTCTTGGCCTTCTCGGCATCGCTGTTGGGTTCGCAGGCCATCGCGCCTCCTAGCAGGGGGAGTGTCAGT
The DNA here is from genome assembly GCF_019457575.1 of Shewanella alkalitolerans. Lineage (NCBI taxonomy): Bacteria > Pseudomonadati > Pseudomonadota > Gammaproteobacteria > Alteromonadales > Shewanellaceae > Shewanella > Shewanella alkalitolerans. The sequence goes on from NZ_CP080422.1 coordinate 3,834,290, forward strand.
AAGATGATTGCCAGATTGTGATTACTCATTGTCTGTTACCTCTCTACAGGTAAAAAAGGTGCCCGAAGGCACCTTTTATCGTTTAACGATTCACTCTTCTGCGCCATCCGAAGGCGAGCAAGGCACCCAGCAGTAGCTGTAGACCCGCGCCCCCTTTCGACGAGCTGGTGTTATCGACAATGTTGACGTTGGCAATGCTGTTGTCAGAGACGGCAACTTGCTCATCATCGCTCGACAGGACCAGGCTGAAGGACTCGGTCGCCTCCTCCTTGTCGTCCGCGCTGATGGCAACCACTATCTCCTTGGCCGCAGCGTCTTGGTCGGCCCAGGTCAGCGTGCCTTCTGCCAGGGTGAAGTCTTCACCGGCAGTGGCAGTGCCATCGACGGCGCGGTAGTTAACGCTCACCTCACCATCGACACCACCGAGACGCTCAACCATCAGGGTCACGCTGCCATCGGCCTCGTTCACCTCATAGCTTGTGGCCTTAAAGCCCACGGCGCCCGGCACCTTGGCTTCTACCGTCAGTGACAGCGGAATCGCCTGAGTACCATATGGAGTATCGCTTTGCAGCAGCAGCTGTACCTGATGCACGCCAGGCTCCAGGTCGCTGGTATCGACATCGAAGGTCACCTCTTGCTCTCCGTCTACACTCAGCTGACCGCTGGTGTGAGACACGTCAAGCCAGGTCACATCCTTATGGTCACACACGCCGGTCTCGCCAGAGGAGACGGTGAACATCTTGCTGCCTTCGATATCGACCAGACGCAGGTTGCCGTCACAGTCGATATCCAGACCCGTCTGACCATAGTTGCTCATGCCAGGGACATCGAGCGCGCCGATCATGCGGAAGTCGTCATGGCTATCCACAGTGTAGATATCCAGCGCCTGATCCACCTTCTCAGAACCGGGATCTGCAGGCCCATTGGTACTGATAAACAGGTGACCCGTAGCCGAGTTGTAGGCCAGACCCGCAGGAGCAATGCCGACGTCCTTGGTCAGATGTACTTCGCCATCTTCGTTGAAGTAACTAATGCTCATCTTGTTAGAGACACCAGCGATGAAGTCACCCGACACAGGATCATAGGCCAGACCCGAGATGCCACCCACGCCTGGACAGATTCGCTTACCTGTCACCATCAGCTTATTAGGATCGATCTCATGGATACAGTTGTCGGCAAACAGCGCCGCCTGCCACAACATGCCGGTTCGGCTGTTGAAGGCCAGATCGGTCACCAGAGCGTTTTCTGGTAGCATGGCGCTGAAGTCGATCACTTCACCGATTAGCTTACCCTCGGCGCTGTAGCGATACAGCTTGTTGTCGCCACCAAACAACTTAACGTTGTTAACCCAGAGGTCACCCGTGTTACGGTCGATAGTCGCGCTGTAAGGTACCGCCAGTCCCAAGCTGGACTTCTCGATAGACTCGCCAAAGCCAAGCTCTGCTTCCAGCACAGGGTTTTCCAGCTCGCCCTCGACGGTCGCGGCCAGTTCACCCAGTCGGTAGTTCACTCCTCGGCTACCTACGTTCTTCACCGTCAGGCTCAGCTCGCTCTGCTTACCGCTACGCACGGTTGCCGCAAGCTCTGGCTTATCCACTTCCAACATACCCGCCTTGAGGCTCAGGTGCTGTACGGCAATCTTGTTGTCGGTAACTGTCAACTGGCTGTTGCTCACGCCATAGCCACTCTGGGTTGCCGAGATCACCTGATTACCAGCGCTTTCAAACAGTCGATATTGCCCCTCGGTGTTGGTCGCTACCTGAGTATCACCTAGCCATACCTTGGCCTGTGCGATCGCCTCTTGGGTGTTGGCGTCTGTGATGTTACCCACAGCCAGACCACCCTGCTCCATGGAGCAGCCCAGACCAAACTCGACGTCATCGATCTGCGCCCACCAATCCCAGGCGAATTCGTTGGCATTATGGTAGCGCCAACGCAGACGGAAGTTACTACCGCCCACCAAGGCTTCGCCGATATCGACGTTAACCACAGTGCCTTGTTCGCTGGCATTGGCCGAGTGCAGGGTCTGCCACTCGCCGCCATCGACGCTGATATCCATGTCCAGGGCCGAGTCGCCGGATGGGCGGAAGCCCTCCTTGAAACGCACCGTGGTGAAGCCGCCCAGCTCGGCGACCGACATGATAGGCGTTAGCAGTGAGGAGTCGTATGCCTTACGGCCGCCCTTATCACTGTCGATCGAGGCCGCAAGCCCCTCACCCGTGGTGTTGTTAGGACGTTCCCACTGCTCGTTGGTCTTCCAGACAATACCAGTACCCGCGGCATCGACCACTGTCCAACCCTGAGGCGGGAAGTCTGGCGATTCGAAGTTCACCAGTGATGCGGTATTGGTATCTATCTTGCGATAACCCAGGGCACTACAGACCTGCTTGTCTACCGCCAGGTTAAAGGCGAGACCACTCACGCCATCGCTGCCTGGCACCAGATCCATGGTCTCTGGCTGATAGCCAGGTGCACGGGCGGTGATCGCCACTGGCCAGCCTTCGTAGCCTACGACGCTGAAGCTGCCATCGATCGCATCGGTAGCAATAGGCGTAGTCGGGATCAGCTCACCGTTTTGGCTGATCGCACCGGGTACGCCCCAGCCGTGGCCTGAACCATCGCTGATCTTGCCCGAAATCGTTACCTGAGGCATTTCGGTCAAGACCACGTTGCGCTCAAGATCGGCATCCTTGGCCACAGAGACACTGCCCTGGCTCGCCTTGGTATGGCCGTAGGCACGGGCCGACACCTGATAATCGCCCACAGGCAGTTGCAGCTGATACTTACCTTCCTCATCGGCCACAGTGCTGTATGGACCGGCAACCACTTCGGCATTCGCCAGTGGCAGGCCGGTGACGCTGTCTGTCACCACACCGTGAAGCATACCGGTAGGATCGGCCACACAGTTAGGGAAGCTGAACTTGCCGATACGGGTAGCCCACATAGACTCGAAGTCATGGTCGGCGCCATATTCCTGGGTATACCAGAAGCTACAATCGTCCGTCGGATCGATTGTCATCATGCTGCGCTTACCATAGTGACCGTCAAATGAGTTCACCTGGGCCGCCTCTGCGTCCACCAGCACCTGCTCAGCCAGTGAGATCTGACCCAGAGGATCGCCATTCAGGCGACCGGTATAGCGTACAGAAGGCAGCATCTCTTCACCCGAGATGGCGAAACCCATGCCTATGTTGCCCGAGGCATCCATCGCCATACTCGCCAGCCAGCGGTGGTTAACATCAGGGGCATAGCTGCCCTGCTGGAAGATCTCGGCACCTGCACCCAGGTTGCGGATCTCATACCAACGTACGCCGAAGTGTTGCTCACCCACGTCAACCGTATGGTTAACCACCAGGCTCTGGTGATCGCCAAACTGTCTGAAGGCGGCGCGGTACATCAGCTTATCCTGGTAGGCTTTCAGGGCGTTGTAAGAATCGCCGCCCCAGGAATCCTGCTCGATACAGGTATTGCCACAGGCCTCATTGATATCAAATGGCTCGGTCGCCAGCGCGGCAACCTGGCTGAACTGACTGTTCTGCGGGTTGTTCCAGTCGGCCTTGAAGGCCCATACCTGGATCTCATCCTGGGCGCTGCCATGGACCTTGTCGTCCTGCAGGCTGAGGAAGTAGTTAGGGGTACCGGCGGCTGGGGCGCGCTTACCGTCGAGATCCACCGGCAGCAGGTTAGCTGTCAGCGGCGCATCGAAATAGATAGAACGTGCGGGTACGCCGTAGAGCATCTTGTCACGCTCAAACACCACGGCGGCAGTGCCGGCTTTGCTGTTGTCGCTCTTGTTGTGTTGATTGGCCGACAGATAGTAACCGTCGCTCCATACGCCGAGCTGGGCACCGTTGTGCCACTTGTCGCCGTTTAATTCAAATTCATACAGGTGCCAGTCGCCGGTAGGATCGCTGGTCTTAGAGACGGCGAAACACTGACGGCTCTCTTTACCCGAGACATAGGCATTTTGGGTCACGACCCAGCGGTCGGCGAGCTGATCGTAAAGCACGATAGGCTCACGCTCAGTGGTCGGGCTCTCCCAGGGTTTAGCGGGAGCCGGGTTGGCATTAGGGTCGCCACAGACACCGCCCAGACGCTTCCAGAACTCTGTCATCGGAGTGCGGTCAACCAGCAGGTTGCCCTCTTTGTCCCACACGGCAAACGCCATGTTAACCACCTGAACATAGTGGTCGCGGCCGACATCGCCCGCCGCATCAGGCATTGGTGCCTCATCGAAACCACTACGGGTCAGGCCATCGAAGTTCAGCTCGGGGGCAGGCATGGCGCCCGAGCCTGGCTCGGCTTGCACTGCGGTGTCGCTGTACTGTTCCAGTGCCACGGCCGAGGCCATCTGCTCCTGGTATTGGGCTTCCATCAGCGCCTGGTTCGACGCCGAGATGCTAGGTTTGGCCAGCTTGGTCTGAGCTGTCGGTTGGAATTTTAGTTTATTACTCACCAGCATCTTGTTGGCGAGTTTCACCAAAGGTGTCGACGACGCTTGGTTCAATGACTCCCCGACGACCGGAGAGCTGGCTGCACAAGAAAAGGCGCTGACCGTCGCCAATAATCCCGCTAGCCCCACAGAGCTGCAGCCTTGCCATGTTGACTTTTTGATACCCATCAAAAGTCTCCTTATTATAGGTTTACCTTGGCTCACGTCGTCATTGGGCGCCCTAAGACACACTCTTATCTAAAGTCGCCGCTAAAGTTGACGTGATTTGCCGTTATTCGATGCTTGTGTGTATACCAGTGATACAAACTACCCGTTATTGCGCGCAGCCAACTGACAAAGATCAGTTGGGCTCAAAGATTGTGCGCTAACTGCGCCTTAAGCTGTTTGGCCTTGGCCAGTAGCGCCTGCTGCTGAGCCTGATAGGCAGGCACGGCATCTACCAGCGTGCTGCCCACGGTGAAGGCGGCGGCATACTTGGGCTGCTTGATACGCTCTTTCTTGTCCAGATACTTGTCGCTGCCATGCTTGAACTGCTCGAGACGCGGCGACAGCGCCGCCATGGCGTCCAGTGACTTATTGGTCGCCTGAATCACCTGGGCCAGCTTGGCCGGGTCTTGCTCGGCTTCGATGGCCACAACCAGCTTAGCGTTGACCTCGCTCGCCTGCGCCAGATAGGTGTTCAGCTGTTCGGCGTAGGGATAGCTGCCCTGGCTGAAATCCACCGAGCTGAGCGGCGATAGGGTGTTAAGCACCGGCAGGTAGTTGTCGCGCTGATCCTTGGCGAAATGGGCCGAGATGGCCATAAAATCCAGCATCAGCTGTGATTGATCTTGATTGAGTTGATGATAGGGATCATTCGCCACCTCGCGGGCATGGGCCAGATCGCGCCAGCCTACCGTTTGGGTTTCGGCTTGGGCTTGAGTTTCGGTTTGAGTTTCGGCTTGGGCGCCGCTCGCCAGCAGGGCGACAGAGATGGTAAAAACAGAGAGGAAACGTGACATATCGAATTCTCCAATGTGAATGCTAAAGGTAAAAAGCCAGCGCGAGGCTTCGCGCTGGCTTAATCACACTTATGAACGACGCGCTTGGCGACGGCTAAACAGTGAACCGACACCCAGAAGCAGAAGCAGGACTGGGCCTAAACTACCGCCGCTGGACTTCTTGTCTTCCAGCTCAACCGTGGCAATGGTTGCCGAGTTCAGGGTCGCACCACCCGTAGGCTGTGACAGGGCCACGCTGAAGGACTCCATCGACTCCTCGACATCATCGCTTAGCAGCTTGATGCTGATGGTCTTGTCGGCCATATCCATGTCGTCCCACTTGATGACACCCCAGGCGGCTTCGAAGTCTGCACCCGCCTTGGCCGTTGCATCCAGAGTGCGGTACTCCAGGGTCAGGGCGTTGTCGCTGCCACCTTGACGTGAAACCGTCAGGGTTACGGTGCCATCGGCCTCGTTAGCCTCATAATGAGTCACGGCAAAGCCAAGTACACCAGGGACACGTTCATTCACGGTCAGTTTCACCGGAATAGACTGCATCTTGTATGGGCTGTTGCTGTTGAGCAGCACCTGAACCTCATACTCGCCCGGCGCCATGTTGGCGGCGTCCACATCCAGGGTCACCTGCTGGTTACCCGCGACACTCAGGTCACCGACGTTAGGCTGTAGCGACAACCAGTTCACATCCTGGAAGTCACACACGCCAGTCTCGCCAGAGTCAACCTCAAACAGCTGCTGCGCCTCGATATCCAGTGCCCACAGGTGGCCCTGACAATCAATAGTCAGACCCGAGCCACCACCATCGGCACGGCCGTCGATAGCGTAACCGCCGATCACCTGGTAATCGTTGGCCACATCCAGGATGTAAATATCGATATCCATAGGCTTGAAGCTGTTGGTCGCCACAAACAGGTGCTGTGATGTTGGGTTGAAGGCTAAGCCTGCGATAGGCAGACCCACATCGGTCGACTCAAGCAGAGTACCGTCACTGCCAAAGCGGTGGATCAGGCCGTCGATGAATGAACCCGAGAAGAACTGGTCGTTCACCGCGTCATAGGCCAGGCCGCGCTGCGAGGTAGTCACATCAGGACAGAGACGCTTGCCAGTGGCCTGCTTCTCAACCGGATCCAGCTCGTAGATACAACGCTCACCACCCACCATGATCTGCCACAACTTGCCGGTGCGGCTGTTGTAGGTCATACCGGCGTGGGCACCACGGGTAGTCATCAACGGATGCAGATCGATCTTGTCTTCTGTCTTGGTACCATCTTGCTTGAAGCGATAGACCTTATCGTCACCACCAAACACACCTAGGTTGTTGATCCAGAGATCGCCCGTCGACTGGTCGAACACCACGCCGTTAGAGGCTACCAGATCGACCGCCCAGCTCTGTACCACCTGGCTCTCTTCGAGATCCGCCTGTGGCAGAATGTAAGGCACGCGGATCTTACGTGTCGTCAGATCCCATAGGTTCTTAGGTCCAAACTTACGACCACCGATAGCCAGCTTAGGCCCTTCGACAGGCGCGGCCAGTGGCGCGTTGATCTCGCCTAGCTTGAAGGTCAGATCGTTGCTGCCCGAGTTTTGGATCTCAAAGGTTTCGCTCAGGTTACGACCACTGGTCACCGCCAGCTCGATGGTTTCAGTTTCAGAGCTGAGACGACCCGCCTTGACGCTGAAGTCCTTGGCAGTCACGTCATCGGCAGTCACGCTGACATTTTCATTGACGTCGGCGTAACCTGCCTGATGCAGGTTAATCTGCTGCTCACCCTCGGCCGAAAAGATCACATACTGACCCTGATGATCGCTCACCGCCTTGTTGCCCAGACCGTCGACGATCTCGACGTTAGCCACAGGCAGCTGAGTGTTGAAGTCGGTAATGGTACCGGCCACCAGGCCACCCTCTACCGAGCTACAACCGCGGGCGATAGAGATATCGTCCACCTGAGCCCAGTTATCCCACTGCTTGGTGTCGCCATAGATGTGGTGATAGTGCCAACGCAGGCGGAACTCGGTCGCACCGGCCACTTCAGCGGCCAGATCGTAGTCCACCAGACGCTCACGAGTCGTATCTGGATAGCTCAGTAGCGTCTTCCAGGCACCACCGTCGACACTGATATCCAGGTCAACCATAGAGCCACCGAAGATGCCGCCGACGAAGTCCAGCTTGAACTGCAACGCGGTGCTATCTTCCAGGGCACTGACCTGAATGCTTGGCGAGACCAGACTAGTGTCATACTTACCCCAGCCGTAACGGTCGTTATCTACTGCCGCCGACTTGCCGCTACCACCGGTAAAGTTAGGGCGATCCCAAGCGGTATTAGTACGCCACTCGATATCATCACCAGTTGCATCATTAACCACTGTCCAGCCCGCAGGTGGAAAGGTTTCGCCGTCGAAGTCTTCGACAATACCGTAGGCCTTGTAACCCGGGGCGCTACAGACGCTGTTGTTAACATCCAGCGCTAAGGTGACACCGTTGGCGATCTGAGTATCGCTCGCCACGAAGTCCAGCGACTTCTCGTTGTAGCCGTTCAGAGCCGTAGAAGCGGTGATCTTATAGCCCCAGCCCTGATACACCTCGACGCTGAACTCGCCGGTTGCCGGGTCGTTCATCAACTCAAGGTTTGGTGCCAGTTCGCCAGCAAGGGCCAGCTTGGCCGCCAATGGCCAGCCGTGACCACTGTTATCCACTACCTTACCGGTTAGGGTAACCAGAGGTAGCGGCGACAGTGAATCACTCAGCGTCTGCTCGCTATCTTCGGCAATCGCCAGATCCGCGTGCTTGGCTTCTTGGTAACCGTAGGCGCGAACGCTCACGTCATAGCTGCCCACAGGCATGGTCACTTCATAGTGGCCGTTCTCGTCGGTAAAGGCAGTTACAGCGCCGGCTTTCACCATGGCGTTAGCCAGTGGCTTGCCTTCGACGCCGGTCACTGTGCCGACCAAGGTACCCTGAGGACCCGTAGTACAGTTAGGGAACTTGAAGGAGCCGATGCGAGTCATCCAGTCGATGTCGCCGGCGTTCAAGTCGCCATAGTATTCCTGGGTGTACCAGAAGGTACAATCGTCCACAGGATCCACGCTCATGGTGCTGTAGTCACCCCAGCGACCGTTGGCGCCGCGTTGTGAACTGCCACCAGCAACCAGCTCGTTTTCACCTTGTGGCATGGTATTTAGGGGATCCGATGCCAGACGGCCGGTATAACGTACCGACGGATAGGTGTTAGGGCCAGAGACTGTGTAACCCAGGGCGATGTTGCCCACGGCGTCCATGGCGACACTGCCCATCCAGCGGGTATCGCCATCAGGCGCATAGCTGCTCTGCTGATGAACCACTGGCGTGGTGCTTGGGTTGCGGATCTCGTACCAGCGTGGGCTCCAGCGATTGGTATCGGCGTCACCGGTAAACACTGTGTGGTTGAGCACCATGGCCTCGTGATCGCCAAAGTTACGATAGGCGAGACGGAACATGAGACGATAAGGAATGCGGTCCAGATAGTCTTCGCTGCTCACGTCAGGCTGAGGAATACAGCCGCCCTTACAGCCACTGAACTCCATGCCGGTCACCGGCAACATGGCGATCTGCTCGAAGGTAGACTGCTCTGGGTTTTGCCAATCTGTCTTGAAGGCCCAGATATGCAGCTCATCGGTGGCAGGCCCCTGGCTGTCATCGATAGGTTGCACGAAGTAGTTTGGCGCACCTTCCGGTGGCGGCGTCAGACCATCGAGGTCGGCCGGTAGCATACCGCCCAGCTCTGGTGCAGGATCGTCGAAGTAGACCATGCGGGCTGGTTCGCCGCGCAGCATCTTCTCACGCTCGAACACCACGGCGCCGGCGCCGCCCCACTGATCTTCACGACCATCGAGGTAGAATTGGTTCACCGACATATAGTAACCGTCTGGCCACACACCGAAGTGCGGGTAGTCGTTCATCTTGATGTCGCTGATCTTAAAGTCATACAGGTGCCATTCACCGGTAGGATCCGGCGTCTTAGACACGGCGACACACTCGTGGTAGTCCGACTGGTTGATGGCGAACTGGCTCATCATCCAGCGATCCGCCAGCGGATCGTAGAGCACGATAGGGTCACCGTCGTTGTTCTGGGCACAGATGCCGCCCAGGCTCTTCCAAATCGCATTGGTCGGCGTTGGCGGGATCAGCTGATTGCCCTGCTTGTCCCAGATGGCGAAAGAGACGTTAACCATCTGCACATAGTGATTCGGGCCGACATCGCCTGTGGTATCGGGCGGGGCAACACGGTTGATATTGTCGATGCCGTCGAAGCTCATCAGCGGCGATGGCATGCTGTCGCCGAGGAAGTCACGCTGCACGGGATCGGCTGCGTCCAGGGCCAGGACGCCCATCGTCTTATTGGATTTGCTCAGGCCAGAGGCGCTCTTACCCATGCCACCAACGAAGGGGAGTTCGAAGTTTTGGATGATTTCGCTGGTCTTACGGGTGGTTTCACCGGACGCCGAATCCATCTTACCGCGCACAAGACGTGCCTTGGTATCTTTGCTCAAGTTGAGCGCAATATCGCGCAGCGCAGGGATAGTGACGTTATTAACAGACTTACTAACCACAGGTGCTGACGCAGCAGCCTGGGCGTGATTCACCGCCATCAGGCTGACAAAGCCGAGACACAGGCTGTTGTATAATGTTGACTTTTTGAACATAGTCAAAAGCCTCCTAGTTATTTTATTACTACCAAAATTGCACCTTAAGTCCGTGTTACCCACTTAGCATCGATGCGAATTTTTGTCGTTTGAGTGTGGTTGGTTCGTATACACAAGCTGTTTCACACTACAGGCAGAAATAAATAACCAACTGACAAAGATCAGTTTGGCGAAAAAAAGCGCCGGCTCACTCGGCTCGGCATGCAGGAACAGCGCCGCCAGAGCCGATTGGCTTGAACTCGCGGCTGACCGAGCAGGCAAAAAATTGAGCTAGAAGTTCGAGACAGAAGATTGAGATAGAGATTGGGATTAGGTGTAACGAAAACTGTCTTAGCTAGAAAGCCAAGACAGTTAGCGAATGAATGTGTGGTGAAGCGGACGCCCTAGGTCAGGCGTCTGCAGACTTGATCAACGTGATGTCATGTACCAGCTCGGCCAGAGAGTCGCAGGCCATCTTCTCCATCACCCTGGCGCGGTGGATCTCCACGGTGCGCTGGCTCAGCTCCAGCTCAATGGCGATAAGCTTATTGGATTTTCCCATGACGATATTGTCGAGGATCTCCCGCTCACGTCCGGTAAGGGTAGCCAGGCGTTCTTTTATCTGACTCAGCTGCTGATGCACCAGACGCAGCTGCGCCTCCTGCTCCAGCGCCAGATTGATGCGGTCCAGCAGCTCCTGGTCGCGAAACGGTTTGGGGATGAAGTCGAAGGCGCCCTGACGCATCGCCTTGACCGCCATGGGCACATCGCCGTGACCGCTGATGAAGATGATAGGTAAGGAGACCTGACGCTCGTTTAACTTCTGCTGCAGCTCCATGCCGCTCATCTTGGGCATGCGCACGTCCAGCACCAGACAGCCGCTCATCTGCGGCGAATAGTCGTCGAGAAACTCCTGCGCCGAGCAGTACAGCTTGCAGGGCAGGCCGACGGACTCCATCAGGAAGGCCATCGCCTCGCGGATCGCCTCGTCGTTATCGACAATGTATACGGTTTGCTCTATTTGTTGCGCCATCGGCTCATAGGGTCTCGTTTTGTTATCTATCTAGGGTATTGCATCGAACTGGGTGAATTCAATCTAATTTTCCCGCTCATCTGTCGCCCCGCCCCTCAGGCCCTTTTACTTGCCTAAGAAAAATAGTTTTGGCCAACTGATCTTTGTCAGTTTGCCGGGCCGGCGCCTTGCTAAGGTATGCCCCTAAGCACACTGGAGTAAGCCGCATGTCTTTATCTTTGAACAGAATCACTTCATCGATACTCACATCGCTCCTCGTGTTGACCTCTTCATCGGGGTTGGCCGCGCAGTCGATTGAACGTATCACCATCAATGGCAACAGGAATGCCACTCAGAGTCCTGTTGCCACGACGGCGAACGTCAATACCCTTAACCCGGACGACAGCGATTCGACCCCGACTAACCTAGCACGTTTGTTGCATTCCGTTCCCGGAATTAGTTTTGTCGGCCAGGGAGGGCTTTTTCAAACCGTCGGACTCAGGGGCATGTCCCGTTGGCGAGTGCCAACCTTTATCGGTGACATTCCGCTCTACACAGAACGCCGGGCCGGAACGACAGCTTCATTTATACCGCCGCAATTTCTCGAATCGGTCAATGTGATCAAGGGGCCCTCCTCCACCTATTATGGCTCTGGCGCCTTGGGCGGTCTGGTGCAGCTCAACCCCAAGCACGCCCACAATGTGGCGGCCAGCCTGACCCTGACCGATGCAAAATATGATCAGCAGACCCTGGAAGCCGGTAACGAGCAGTGGTCCGTGGCGCTGTCGAGACAACACGCAGGCAACAGCGAAGATGTGCAGGGCAACACCCTTTATGATCATTTCGACCAGCAATCTGCGCTGATCGACCACCACTGGGCATTCGACAATGGCCTGGAGAGCGACACCTTCTACCTCTACAGCAATGGCGACGACATAGGTAAGTCCAGCAAGGACTATCCCCACAAGAAGATCGTCTCCTACCCAGACGAGCAGCACCACCTGCTGCAATGGCGCCTAACGCGGCCTCACGACTGGAGCCTGAGCCTGTTCGCCCACGATCAGAGCCTGGAGACTGAGACCATACGCCCGGCAAAGCGGGTCAACACTGTCAGTAACGAGTCGCTGGATCTTGGTGGTCACTGGGTCAAGGAGTGGCAAGGCGGCAACTTCAATGGCCGCTGGGGCGCCGACTATATCGCCCGTCGCGGCGTTAAGGCTTCGGAGTTAGAGCGCTCGCTGAAAAATGACAGCACCAGCCTGCAGCAGAATATCGATGCCAGCCAGGATGAATACGCCCTGTTTGCCGACGCCAGCACCCAGCTGGATAGCTGGCAACTGGTAGCGGGCATGCGCGCGGCGCGCTATCAACAGTCTGGCGAGGGGGCAGAGGATCACTCAGACACCGCCGTCACCGGATTTATCGGCGCCGTCTATACCCGCGGCGAGCAGCAGGAGTGGAAGATTAACCTGGGCAACGCCTACCGCTTCCCTTCGCTGACCGAACACTACTACAGCGGCAGCACGGGACGTGGCACCATAGTGGCCAATAGCGATCTGGTGCCTGAAAAATCCACCACGGCCGAGCTGACCCTGACCGATGTCTATGGCGACTTCGCCTGGCAGCTGGCGGCCTACTACTCCCGCGTCAGCGACTATATCGAGCGCGTCAGCATCGCCGAGGAAACGCTGAGCTATCGCAACGTCGACAGCGGCAGCATCAAGGGGCTGGAATATCGCATCGACTGGCGCCCCAGCGAGCAGTTTACCCTGGGCAGTACGGGCCAGTGGATAGACGCCGTCAGCGACGAGGGCGATCGCCTGGCCGATGCTGGTCGCAACGAGCTTGGCGTCAACATGGAATACAGATGGTCTGACTTTAGTTTCAGCACAGGCTATCGCTACCTGGCACCGGTCAAGGAGCCCGCCTCGGGCGAGCTGACCCGCGATGCTGCCAACCTGGTCGAGGCCGCCATGCGCTATCAGATCACTCCGAACCTGTCGGCCAAGGTGTGGAGCGAAAACCTCACCAACGAGAGCTACTTCTACAGCAGCGACGAGTTGGCCACCCTGGCTCGGGGCAGGCAGTTTGGCATCACCCTGAGCTATCAATTTCAGTAAGCAGAGTTAACCCCTGAGGTCGGCGTCAAGAGACGGGCACCCACCTTTTTTAACCTTAGCTATACTCCCAAAGCATGGATGCTTCTTTTTTTAAGGCTTGCTAGTCAAGCCTACTAGCTCGCCCTGCTCTCCGGTGTTTCCACCGGCTATTTTGGAGACCTTTTTAATTGAATACTCGTCTATTAAATATTCACCAATTAAAAATGTTTATGACTTGGATTTGAGCACCATCATCGCCTTCGAAGAGTATGCTTGTGCGGGCCATTAGGCTTTAGTCGATAAAAGCCAATCTGACACACAGAATTGCCAGGCAAATTTGTTTGATGCCTAGGTAAAATGGTAAAAATTAGCCAATAAAAACCGTTAATTCCTCTCCCCATGAATATTGATAAACTCGATTATCATTCGCTGATCATTTTCGAATCCATCAGTCGTCACTTAAATGCAGGCCTGGTCGCCAACGAGCTGGGGATGAGTATCTCTTCGGTCAGCCGTCACCTTGGCATACTGCGCGATATCTTCAAGGACGTGCTCTTCATCCGTCGGGCACAAGGCTTTGTCTTATCAGACAAAGCCATACAGCTCCTGCCCTACATCAAACAGTTGCTCCATGACTATCAGGTGATCAAACACAACCATATTCATTTCAATCCGCTCACCGCCCGGGGCCACTTTAAGATCTACGCCTACAACGAGTTCACCTATGTGATTAACAAGGTGATTCATCAATATATATTGCCTCAGGCGCCCAATTTAACCTTCGAGGTGCGCACCCTCTCCAGCGACTGCAGCCGCGCCATAGAACATGGCGAGATCGACTTTGCCGTCGTCTACGAAAGATTTAAAGATCACAAGATCATCTGTGAGATGTTTTCCCCAACCGAGGAGCTATTTTTAATCGCCAAGGAGGGACATGCGGTATTTGAGGACGAATTTACCTTGGCCAACTTATGCCAATATGATTATTTCGCCCTGGATAATTATAACGATCTGCCCATGCCGCTACTGGAACAACTGGGGAAGACGGAAGGCAAGGCAGTTAACGTGCTCGGTGCCACAGACAATATCGCCGCCCTGAGCCGTCATATTCTCGATGGACGCGCTATCTCCATGAGCTGTAACGTCTTCACCCGTGAGTTTTATTCGCTGATCAAGGGAATACGAACCGCCACACTACCAAGCGCTCTCACCGAGCGCCTACTCAAGCAGATCACCGTTGGTCGCACGGTCGGCAACTATCTCATCTACTCGGAGATCAACCAGTCTCCCACCCACCACTGGCTCAAGCAGCAACTATTCAATGGCATACGTGATGAGTGGTATCTGGCCATGGGCCACTAAAAAGAAAAAACTCTATCTATCAAAGCTAAGGATAAATAGAGTATCTAGGTAAAACCTTGGTCGCTAAGACAGGAGATGGGGGCAAGAGTGTCCTATCCGAGTGATTGACGACAAAGGCGGCCTAACAACAGCGTAATAAGATGCGCCGCGTCGAAATGACGCGGCGCTTTCTTTGGGTCACACCTTACGGATCGCCACAGGCACACCATGTCTGGCGGTCGAACCAAAGGTTCTGTCACGGTAGAGGCTGGCGCCCTTACGGCTAGGATCCACTATGTTGAAGGGGTTAGGACAGACACCCGTTCCTCTCGATGGAATGCCGGGGATCACCTGACCATCGACCTCCAGATCGCTGGCGCCGAAACACCAGTGGCCGTAGCCCATACCCACCACTATGGTGTTGCGGGCCACCGTCTTATCGGCCTGCACTATCCCCTCGATATGTTTCCCCTTAGGAGACAGCACCTGCACTCTATCGCCATCCTTGATGTCGAACTTGGCGGCATCATCCTCATGCAAGTGGATATAGTTGGTCTCACCCAAGGCCGTAATGCGCGGCAGCGCCACAGAATAAGGGCTACGAAGATGCAGCTTGAAGGTCGACAGGTTAAAGGGATACTCATTCACCTTCCACAGCGCACGCACCGCCGAGCCGTCCCAGAAGCGATCCACATCATAGACGGGTTGGCCGTCGTTATACTCGCCACTGTAGGAGTCTTTCACCCGGGCCAAGGACTCGTTGTACACCTGGAACTGAGTGTCCATGCGCATCATGGGGTTGAAAAACTCCCCTTCGTAACGCTCATCCACCCGCTCGTAGCGCCCCCCACGGGTCAGCATGTAGGCGGTCGGCCCCACCTCCTCGGGCTTGAGTCTGGCCTTGAACAGCGGCAGCACGCGATCCACGCTGGTAAAGGCGATATCTTCCTCCGTCGGCGATGGCAGCACAGATCCTGTGTGAGCGATATTGGCGAACAAGGGCACGTAGAAGTCGGCCGGCTCATGAATCGGCAAGTCGCGCCCCTCGACGTCCTTAAACGCCTTGTCACCAAAGCCTGGCAAGCCTATCGCCTTGCTGATATCGATCAGGAACTGCTCCATGTTGACCTCTTGGCCATGGGCTGTCTTGACGTTACGCGGAGCCACCACGGGCACACAGGCCACGTCGCCCACAAACTCGCTGCCCCACATGCGTGAGTTGGCCCACTGCTCATACTGCAATGAGTCCGGCACTATATAGTCGGCGAAGACATTGGTCTCGTTGATATAGGGATCCAGGGCGATGATTAGCCCCAGCTGCTTGGGATCTCTGATGGAGTCCTCCACCTGATCCTGCAAGCCTGAGCAGCCATAGATGGGGTTGGTTGCCCAGGTGATCCAGGCCTTGAACTGGAACGGGTTCTTGTTGGCATGGGCCACCAGCAGCTCGCCACTGTTGTCCTGCACGAAGGTGTTGTTCCAAGGCTGCTCCGCGGGGTAAGGGTTTATCCCCTTGGCCAGCTTCTGTTGATACTCATGGCTTAGCTCATAATCGCCGGAGCGCTCGGCGTTAAAGCCGGTCAGCGAGGTGTGCTCAAAGTCCATCAGATTATAGAGAGGGCCGTCGTAGATGTCGTACATGGCGGCGTAGCCCACGCCCCCCATGTGCATCATGCCGCCCTTAGCGTTATGGGCGCCAACCAGAGTGCCCAGCATGATCATGGCGAAGGTAAACTGACCGCCGTCAGAGGCATTACAGCCGGTACAGGTCTCGATCGCCACGCTACGCCCGTGGGAGGTGAACTCCTTAGCCAACTCCTCTATCTTGGCCACAGAGATGCCGCAGCGCTCGGAGAGCAGGCGCATTGGATAGCCATTTACTCTCTGCTTAAGCAGTGAGAAGGCTGTCTCCACCTGCACCTCGACGCCATTACCGATCGCCAGCTTGCCCTTGTAAAAGAGCTCGGCCGGTTGTTCGCTTTCGCCTGTCACCAGCTGACCCGTAGCCTTATCGATCACCATCTTGATCTCGGCCTCGCCGACTCCACAGGCTTCGGCGGTCAGGAACTGGTTATACAGAGGATGACCAGGCTCTTTCACCACCAGATAGGTTGCGTTGGTGTAGTTGATCTCGCCGATGGCGTCGGCGCAGGCCTGGCTCGGCGCCTCAAGATAGGCGCGGCGATAGCGATCATGATTGATGATGTACTGCATCATGGCGAACATCAGCGCGGTATCGCCGCCCGAGATAATGGGCAACCACTCGCCCTGGCTGTTATCCACCTCAGAGGTTAAGGAGCGCAAGATGGGATCGACCACCACATATTTAAAGTCGGGGCGATCGCTACGGGCCTTGGCCAGACGGCGCGACCCCACGTTGAGGCCGTTACCACTGAGCCCAGGGTTGGTGCCGATGAAGATGGCAAACTTGGTCTCTTCATAATCCACCTGGGGCAAGGCCATCTCGTCGACGGCATCGAAACAACCGAGGGCGCAACCCGCCACCTGTTGGTGACCACAGTAGGAGTCTTTATTGCCTATGTTGGGTGTGCCCCAGGACTCCTTGACGAAGCGGTGTAAAAAATCGGCCCGCGCCCCCTGCTCTGAGGAGGTAGAGACCAGCAGTTGATTCTTCACCGGACCAAAATCGGGATAACGCGGATTGGCCAGCGCAGGATTATCATGAATCGCCCTCAGCCCCTCTACCTTGCCCTCGCCGAACAGATCGCCGCCCTCAATCACCTCCTTGAGCAGCTGCTCATAGGAGATGCTCTGCCAACGATTCTCACCTCGCTTGCCCACCCGCTTGAGGCACTGGGTGATACGGTGCTTATCCTCGAACGCATCGGGCACCGCATTACCGCGGCCACACAGAGTAGCGCGATTGCTTTGGCTCAGGCCGCTGACGGCGGAGAGTTGTAACATCGCCTCCTTGGGCGGCGTCTCCATGGTAAAGGGCTGGCCTGCGTTATTGGTCAGGGTATAGGGATTACCCACGGCGCGTAGCACCTTGTCCGTCTTGTTGTCTATGCTGACCCGAGCGCCGCAGACGTTAAAGCAGCCGAAACACTTAGAGAAGGCGAAACGCTGCTCAGGGTTTTCCACTAGTTGCTTATCCTGATCAAAATAGTACTCAGGAGTCAGGGAGGTTGGGGCATAGCGGCTGATCTCGGCGTCGCTCGTGCTCGCCTTTGTTGCGGCCTTGGCGCCCAGCGCGCCAGTTGTCATCACGGCGGCAACCGAACCCGCCTTTAAAAAATCTCTACGATCCATGCTGCTACCTCTGCCAGGTTTGGGGAGAATTGATACTGTATGCCCTGTCGCTCTCGTCTTGGGTCAAGCCGATATAGAACACATTGGGGGAGGTTTGCTTACCGGCCTGCAACACCAGCGGCCTGTGCTGACGTATCAGCCTGGAGACCTCACTCTCGGGGTCATTGATGTCACCAAAGACACGGGCACCACCGGTACAGGTCTCGACACAGGCAGGCAGCAAGCCACGGCTGGTTCGCTGAATACAGAAGTTACATTTATCCACTGTGCCCGTGGCCGAGTGGGTGAAACGCACCCCATCGTAAGGGCAGGCCTGAATGCAGTAGTTACAACCGATACACAGCTGTGAGTCCACCACCACTATGCCATCCTGCTCGCGCTTGAAGGTGGCGCCCGTCGGGCAGACAGACACGCAGGAGGGCTTGTCGCAGTTGTTGCAGAGGATCGGCATGTTAAACACATACTGCTTGCCATTCAGATCCACGCTGTGTTGCGGCACCTGGGTTCTATGCTCGTCAGGCAGGTTGCCGTTCTCTATACCACAGGAGACCACACAGGCCTTGCAACCGTTGCAGCGACCGAGATCGATCACCATAGCCAGACGCTTCTTACCCTGACGACGAATATCGGCGATCACAGGATCGGCGGGGATAAACATCATGCCTGTGGTTGCGATGGCGCCGCCAGCCAGGAGTTTGAGTGTTCTTCTTCTATCTAACATCTTTAGCTCCTAATAAGACTGACCGGCCAGTAACACCGAATAACGTAAACAGAAGGCACCAACTAAGGTGAGTGCGGCGATGCCATACTCCTTAGCGTGAGACACGCCGACTCTGCCCATGATGGAGGTAAGGTTGAGCAGCAGCGGCAGCAACAGGCCAACCACTACGGCGCCGAGCCACCAGATCTTACCGGCCGATGTCGCCATCCCCAGCAGGTTATCCAGGCCATAGAACTTGCTCACATTGGCGATGGCGTAAACGAAGATGCCCAGCACAAACAGCTCTATGAGCATCACCATGGAATCTGCCTTGGCGAAGTGATGATGTGGGTCGCTCTGCTTTAGCCAAGTCTTGACGATCAGCACCACGGCGGCGCCGGAGGAGATGGCAGACACCAGGAAGATCACCACCAAGATGCTGTTAGACCAGACGATGTTGTGCTTGATGTCGCCGATCAGCAGTGCCGTATAGGAAGCGACGCAGACAGCGAGGATCAGATTGATCAGCGCATAGCCACGGCTAGTAAAGGTCTCCTGATTACGCCGCTTGAAGGAGAAGCAAAACAGCAGCGCAAAGATGATCGCTAGGGTCAGCAGCCAGGTACCTATGCTCATCATGGAGCTGGGCTCGAAGGTCATAAACAGGCGATAGAAGCGCAGCAGCTTACTCATGTCGCCATTGAAGATGCCGTACTGGAACGAGGTCAGATCGAAGACGATCATCCCTGTGCCCAACATCAAGAGTAACAGGCCCGCGATGGCGCTAAACTTCGCCGTCGACCAATGGTGGGCGTGAACCACCTTTTCGGACAGAACCAGGGCGCCACTGATAAACAAGGCCCCCGCTCCCGCACCGGCCAAGAACAGATAGGCTGCCACCAACAGCCCCCAATGCACTTCGCTCATAGACATTCCTTATTATTCTATTTAACTCTTTATTCCAGCCGATTAATTGATTGGCGTAGACATAAAGAAATTTAAGATGACGTATAACAGACCAAACGGGAGAAATAGACTTATTCACCCTTATTAAAATCATACAAATCAAACCAAAATAAATAAGGAGCCAGATCACACTAACTATTAAGCGTATTCTCTCAATGGTGAGAATTTGAAGAAAGTGGTTATTTTCACTTTTCGAGAAATCATTTTGCGACTAACGACAAAGCACCCAAGCATCACGAACAACACTTTAAACAATTAAAATCAACAATATAACTGTAACCACCTGAACATTTATCATCCTCATCATTCTCCTGCAAGATGCAAATTGCATTTTTACCAAAACAGAAAAAAGTCATTCAATCACAAATAAACAATATTTTAATAAAGGGTGATTATTTTATTTAAATCTATTTATTACAATCTATGCACCACAATAAAAGTGGCAATCAGTTACATTTAAATAAATTTAATATCACGTTTATTAGAACAGAGTAAAAATAGTTTAAGGGTTGATAATGAATAAGATAATACTCTCCTCTTGCGCCTTAGCCATCGCCTGCACCATGAGCCAACCTCTAGCGGCCGAAGAAAGTCAATTCGCCGCCTCAGGCGTACTCATGGGCCTCAGCAACTACCTGTGGCGCGGCCAAACCATCAGCGACAACAAGCCCACCCTGCAGGGCGACCTCATGGTGGAACATGAAAGCGGCTTCTATCTGGGGACCTCATTCGAGACCTATCGATATGAAGACGAAGGCAGTATCTACAACGATTATGAGATCGATTACTACGGCGGCTACTACCAGATGCTCACCGAGGATCTGGGCCTGGGTTTCAATGCCATGAAATACACCTATGGGGCCGGTGGCTACAGCGTCGAGTATGCAGTAAGCATCGACTACAAGGCCCTCAATCTGACGGTGAACTACGATCAGGATGTGGAAGCCTGGTATACCGAGGTTAACTATGGCTTAGATCTGTTTAACGAGAGTCAACTGGTCGCGCACGTGGGCCTGTTTACCGATGCGGAAAACTATGGCTATCTCGACAATGGCAAGGTGGCAGACAGCATCTACGATGTTGGATTGCGCTATCGCTACCCACTGCTGTCTCAGCTGGATCTCATGTTAGAGGTCAGCTACCAGGAGTTCGAACACGACCACTATATGATAGGTCTCGCCTACAGCTTCTAGTTGCAGTCATGCACAGAATTAAGATAAGCAAGAGATGGGGCGCCGATGGCGCTCCAGCTGCTTAGTCTGGGCACTAGCGACTTCTAGCTACTTAGCAAAGGCTGTTAAGAGCAGTCGATTAAGGGGAGATGCAGACGAGATTATTAAACAGACACAAATTTCAGGCATAAAAAAACCTGCTATTAAGCAGGTTCTTATCTCTTCTAGAGAGGAGTTGCATCAACAAGTTGGTACAGATGGCGAGACTTGAACTCGCACGGCCGTTAAGCCACTAGCACCTGAAGCTAGCGTGTCTACCAATTCCACCACATCTGCATCTTGTCTGTCTGATCTTACCGCTATTCTCTCGAGGAGAGCAACTGATAATGGTACCGAAGGACGGACTTGAACCGTCACTCCCGAAGGAAACGGATTTTGAATCCGTCGTGTCTACCAATTCCACCACTCCGGCTCATCAATCAGACCTTACTCTCTGTCTCGAGTAAGTGAACGGAATTATACCTTTGCTTTTACTAATGGCAAGCCTTTTGCGACACCTTTATTACCGACTGCCGATTTTTCATCCTAAGCGGTTAAAACTCGTCACAATCGCCCTGTTCGCAGGGGATAAATTTGCCACCAGGCTCACAAAATTCAGCAAAACGATGATAGGGCGCTATCAAATTGACAGCATTCATTGATCGAGATCAGCATTTCTCATATCCATTCGCGCTAATTTAGCTTCAGACAACGATATAAACAGCTGCGAAAGAGGATTTCTCACATGGCATTTTGGTTAGATTTAATGTTTGGTAACCCCATTGGCCTGCTATCTATGATAGTGATCTTCACCACCATTGGCATAATGTCATACATCATGTGGTTGTTTATCTCGAAGTCGAAACCAGAATAGATAGGACTTAGAAGTCCAGAAAATCATATTTCTAATGCAAATGGGGGCTTATGCCCCCACTTTTTTTGTCTAGCGCTCGGTGTTTTCACACCCAACTTCCTACACAGTTCTTACCAAATCCCCAAAATGAGATTAGGCGGCGTGCTTGCGGCTCGGCACCACACTGTGAATAAAGTGGGGTCTGGCCTTGATCAGCAGCTGTAACTGCTCTTGATTAGGCTCGCCCTGTGGCAGACGCAACACCTGGCGGTTGAGATGGGATCTCGCCTCCATGGCGATCTTAAAGTCTGCCGTCGGCCCGTGGATGGCGTACTGCTGCTTGTTGCCCAGATATTGCAAGATGTTGGCTTGCAGCAGGCTCTGCACCGCGGCCTCATTTTCCGGCAGGGTCAGCACCGTCTCCCCTTGCAGGAAAAACTCTCTCAGCAGGGCGCGCTCTGTGGGATCCAGCAGCCTCACCTTCTTCTCAATCGTCTCCTTGGTGCGCTTGCCCTTGAGGTGCTTGATCGCCTCGTCGAGAAAATAGTTGGTCACTTGGGTCAGCAGATAGGCGGCGCCGACAATCAGCCCTAGGCCGATGAAGTGGGCATACTGGTTGACCAGCAGCTCTAACCTCAGGGCCTGCATCAAGGAGGTGGGCGCAAAGAGTAAGGCGGCGCTGATCAGGGTCAGCCACAACATCAAATTAAAGATCACTTGCTTGGGACTCGTCTGTTTAAACAGCATCAGATTTACTTTTTCCATCTTGATACCTAGTGTCAAAAAACCTGCAGTAAGCAGAGTAATTGCAAGTAAAATGCCAACACGTAGAGCCACATAAAGACTTTACAAACATCATCTTGGCGACATTTTTATCCCTTTGCCCGAGCAGAAGATAATAATCAGGCTATGCTTAAAGCTATGTGATCTGGACACTGCACCTAGCGTCAATCGTCGGCCGTTCTTATGGTGCTTAGGATAAGCGAACCCATAAATGGCAAACCACACAGCGCAGCTACTCAAGAGTCCCATCGGCAGAAAGCTCACCCTGTCGATCATCCTCTTTAGTTCCTTGATCACCCTGCTCACCACGGGCTTTCAGCTGATCAACGACTATCGTAGCGACGTCAACCGCATCACCCGTCAATTCGACAGCATAGAGAAGGTCAATCTCGACGTGCTGGCGGCCAGCATCTGGGTGATCGACGAGCGGCTGATCAACACCCAGATAGATGGCCTAATCCAACTGCCTGACATCACCTATATAGAGATAGATGACGACAGCGGCCAACACTGGCAAGCGGGCACGGCCACGCCGGAGAACACCATAGAGCGCAGCTTTAAGCTGGTCTACAGCTCGGGCAACGAGAACATCGACGTGGGCACCCTGCTGGTGCAGGCAGATCTTAGGGTGGTGTATGAGAAACTGCTGGATCGCGCCATCGTCATACTGCTCTCCAATGCCATCAAGACCTTTATCGTCGCCGGCTTCATCCTCTTCCTGGTCTGGTATCTGGTGACCCGCCACCTACATAAGCTCAGCGACTATAGCCAAAACATCAACCTAGAAGGCGAGTTCGAGCCCCTTGTGTTCGTCAAGGACAGCCATAAGAATGACGAGTTCTGGCTGGTTGCCGAGGCGATAAACAAGATGCAGCAGCAACTCAGACGCTCCTTCGACGACATCAAGGCCTCCAAGCTTGAGCTACAGGAAGCCCTGGCGGATCGCGAGCGTCTGCTGGAACTGGAACGTAGCTACAAGGATGAGCTGGCCCGCCAGGTGAAGGAACGAACCCAGGAGCTGGAACAGTCCCTCTTAGTGCTCAAGCGTGCCCAACAGGTGTTGGTCGAGCAGGAGAAGATGGCGGCCCTCGGCGGCCTGGTCTCCGGCGTGGCCCACGAGATCAACACCCCCATAGGCATCTGTCTCACCGCCGCCAGCACCCAGCTGATCCATATCGAAGAGCTGATCAAACTGATCCACAGCGAGAACGCGACCCTGGAGGAGATCAACGCCATCCTGGAGGAGTATCAGCAAAGCTGTGAGCTTATCATCAGCAACATCACCCGTGCCAGCAGCCTGATCCAGAAGTTCAAGACCATAGCGGCCGAGCAGAGCCTGGAAGATAAACGCAGCATCAATCTCAAACAGGGACTAGAGGAGCACCACGAGTCGATGCGCTTCATCTACGGCGACAAGCTGGCCGAGGTGGAATACAGAGTCGATCCCGAGCTCAACATACTCACCAACCTGAGCCTGTTTAAGCAGATAGTCACTAACCTCTTCTCCAACGCCTATGCCCACGGCTTCAAGGGTCGCAGTCAGGGGAAAATCAGAATAGATGCCGAGTTGGACGCGGGAATGCTCAAGATCAGCATTCAGGACGATGGACCGGGGATCGACAGCGAGGCCACCGGCCATATCTTCGAGCCCTTCTATACCACCACGCGCTCAGAGGGCGGCACCGGCCTAGGCCTCTCCGCCGCGTTCAACGCCGTCACCCTGCTCCAGGGCAATATTCGCTATCGCGACGACGGCGAGCTGGGCGGGGCCTGTTTCGAGGTGAGCTTCCCGGTGGAGGTACTGGACAATCAGGCCGTCGAGCTCAACCTCTCCAACCCATCAGGCTTTTAAGCGCTAATCAGGCTTTCAGCTGCTTGGCCGTCAGGTGGCAGATCGCCATGATCACCTCGGTCGCCTTCACCATAGATTCCAGACAGATAAATTCATGCTTGCCATGGAAGTTATGACCACCGGTAAACAGGTTAGGGCAAGGCAGCCCCATATAGGAGAGACGACTGCCATCGGTGCCGCCGCGGATCGGTTTGATCTTGGGAGTGATGCCAAGGTCAGTCATCGCCTGCTTGGCGATCTCGACAATATGGGGATGGGGGATCAGCTGATCGCGCATATTGTAGTAGCTGTCTGTGATGCTGACGCTTAATGAGCCCTGCTGCAACTGGGCGTCGCAGGCCTCGACCCGCTCGGTGAGCCAACGCTTGCGCTGCTCAAACTGATCAAGGTCGAAGTCGCGGATCAGATAGGTGAGCTGCGCCTCTTCGGTCACCCCCTTCATCTCAATAAGATGGAAGAAGCCGGCGTAGTCCAGGCTATTCTCCGGAGTATCGCCCAGCGGCATCTTGGCATGAAAACGCGCCGCCATGGTCTGGGCGTTGACCATGACGCCATAGGCCGAGCCCGGGTGGCAGTTGTTACCCTTGGCGGTCACCACGGCCGTGGCGCCGTTGAAGTTTTCGAACTCCAGCCCGCCTAACTCGCCGCCATCTACCGTGTAGGCCCACTCGGCCTTGAAGGCCTCGAAATCAAACTTGTCGGCGCCGCGCCCTATCTCCTCATCCGGCGTGAAACAGAGATAGATATCGCCATGGCGACTGTCGGGATCTTGAAGAAGAGTCGATAGCGCTGTGATGATCTCGGCGATCCCCGCCTTGTCGTCGGCGCCCAGCAGGCTGCTGCCATCTGTGGTGATCAACGTCTGTCCCAGGTAGTGATCTAACTCGGGAAACTCCTCGGGAGAGAGTCTATGCTGCGCGCCGAGAGGGATATCGCCGCCATCATAGTTCTCGATCAGCTGAGGACGAACATTGGCGCCGCTAAAGTCGGGCGCCGTGTCCAGGTGGGCGATAAAGCCGATGGGCGGAACCCCTTCAACTGTCGCGGGCACCAGAGCCGTCAGATAGCCAGTCGCGGAAAGCGCCACCTGACTGAAGCCTAACTTGATCAGCTCCTCTCTGAGTTGATCCGCCAACGCCATCTGTCCCTGGGTACTGGGACAGCAGCTTTGACGCCCGTCAGACTGAGTATCAAATTGCACATAGCGTAAGAATCGATTTAACAGGGCCTGTTTCATAATCAATCACCAGCAAAAAATGTCGACTGAGTCTAACAAGTGACCAAAGGGTGACTTTAGACTTAAATCAAGTTTTTGGTGATTTACGCCTCAGGCCAGCAGGCGATATCGGCTATGCCTTGACGGCAAGCTTGGTCAGCACTCGGCTCACGGCGGTAAAGCCGAAGCTACCTGTCACCACTGTGACGGCGCCGAAGCCAGAGGCACAATCCATGCGCATGCTGCCCTCGGCCGTGGCCTTGACGTTACAGACGCTGCCATCGGCCTGGGGATAGACCAGCTGCTCGGTAGAGAACACCGCCTCGATACTGAAACGGCGCTGCACATTCTTAGAGAAATTGTATTCGCGGCGCAGCAGGTTACGCACCTTGGCCAGCAGAGGATCTTGATAGGTCTTGGCCAGATCCGCCACCTGGATCTGAGTAGGATCTGTCTGACCGCCGGCGCCACCTACCGTCACTATCGGCAGTTTCTGGCGCTTACAGTGGGCGATCAATGCCGCCTTAGGTTTGACCGCATCGATACAGTCGACCACATAGTCCAGGCTACCGCCCTGCTTACGACCGGTAAAATAGTCATTCAGATTGTCAGTAGTAATGAAATCTTCCACCTGATTGACCCGGCACTCGGGGTTGATCTGCATGATACGCTCAGCCATCACCGCCACCTTAGACTCGCCTATCGTCTCCTTGAGGGCGTGCAGCTGACGGTTGGTGTTGGTGACACAGATATCGTCGAGATCGATCAGGGTGATCTCGCCTATGCCACTGCGGGCCAATGCCTCGGCCACCCAGGTACCTACCCCGCCTATGCCGACCACAGCCACATGGGACTGCGCAAATCGGGTCAGTGCCTTAGCGCCATATAAACGGCCAATGCCGGCAAAGCGATTGAGATAGGCGTCAGAGAGTTCAGGTTGGCTCAAGGTGGGCTCCGGTAAGATAACTAAAAACCCGCCGATTTTACCGCAATCCTAGGCAAAATCCCAAAAAGAAAAACGGTGACAAGTGTTAAGCCAATGGGGCGATTGCAGCAGCCTGGCAAGCAGAGGGTGACACAGGGTAAAGAGCAAATTAACCCACTGTTTTTAAATGTAAAACAACATAATAAAACTCACGTAAAACCAATGATTTGCGACACGGATCACATCTCAACATTGCACTTCTGGGCACACTGACGCCGCGACACAGCATAAGCGGCCAAGAAAGCTCCCTCTGGGCCCATGACTCTCGTTAGCTAAAAAAATCAAAGGCCCTCTTTGAGATGGCCATAATCGCTACAGGAAGATGACAATGAAAAAATCTGTTCTATCGGCAAGCATTTTCGCCACCCTCGCAGCCACCTCATTCGCCGCGCTCGCCGACGGTCCTCAGTTCTATGGCCGTGCCGATCTTGCCTTCACTCACTCGGATAATGGCATCGCCACCCAAAACCAGAAAGATGGCACCATCATAGAGAACAACTTCTCTTGGTTAGGGGTGAAGGGCAGCGAAAAAGTCGCCGACGGCCTGGAAGTGATCTACCAGATGGAGTTTGGTGTCAGCAACTATGACAACTCAGGCAACACCTTTGCCGCGCGTAACACCTACCTGGGGCTAAGAAGCGTCATAGGTACCGCCCTTGTGGGTCGTAACGACACCGTATTTAAGGCATCCGAAGGCGGCTTCGACCTCTTCGGTAACACCAACTCAGATATCGATCTGCTGGCCGCCGGTCAATCGCGTACCGCAGACGGTATCACCTACTACTCGCCTAAGATCGCCGATCTCATCACATTAAATGCCACCTATCTGATGGAAGACAACTATGTGACCTATGACGGCAACGAGCGCGTGGCACCAGACAACATGTATGCCCTCAGCGCCACCTTAGGTGATAAGGCGCTCAAGGCGCAGAACTACTATGTTGCCGCGGCCTACAACGACAACATCGACGATGTGAAAGCCTATCGCGGCGTAGCACAGGTGAAGCTGGGTCAGGTGATCTTAGGCGCCCTGTATCAGAACAGTGAACATGTGGACAGCAAGTACGCCAACCTAGAAGGCGATACCTACTTTATCAACGCCGCCTATGTGATGGGCAACCTGAAGTTTAAGGCGATGTACGGTAAGGACGATTCGGGTCTGGGCAAGTATGTGAAGCGTTATGTGGGTGGTAGCGATGGCGCGGGCATGGAAACCGTATCTGACGTAGATCTACAACAGTTCAGTATAGGTGCCGACTACCGTATCAGTAAGAGCACACTGTTTTATGGCCACTACACTAAATATGATGGTGACCTGAAACTGGCTGGCATGAAACAAGATCTGGGTAATGACATAGTCACCATAGGTATGCGCTTCGACTTCTAAGTCGTCCCCAGCTTAAATAAAGGCGGCCAAGGGCCGCCTTTTTGCTTTTCTTCTAGCCGCTTTACTCGCCGCGTGGCTTTATCTGCGCTGCCCCTGCTTGCTCCCCTGTTCGTCCCTTTCAGCTAAATAACAGGCAATAACTGTGCGTAAGCGCACACTTTTTAAACATATTTATGCTTTCTCAAGCAAAACGCCTACAATTTTAGCAACTTCTTAATAAGTTACAGTTTGTTTACATCAACAGCAGAGTACATACCCCTTTGGGAGTAGGCGTAATACGTTAAATTTACAAGGATTGGCTGTTTTTTAAACGGATGAGACAGATCTGTCACAAATTCCTCGTAAAGCTAACCTTGATAAGCAGAAATTTGATCTGCGCCACACTCTTGCTGCCATAAAACTGTAAACTTCTGGCCAACTTTGTTACGAGAACGGACCCTCGGAGCAAATTATGGAAACTATGTTAATAACCATTAAAAAATGGAAAAGAACTCAGTTCTTGGGAGCACAATACATGAAAAAATCTCTAATCTCTGCATCAGTAGCATCTGTTATTGCACTGACCTCATTCGGCGCGCTAGCCGATGGCCCTAACTTCTACGGTCGTTTAGACCTAACCCTAACTAACTCTGACAAGGGTTCAACTACTCAAGAAGGTAAAGATGGTACTATTCTTGAAAACAACTTCTCACACCTAGGTGTGAAAGGTTCTGAAAAGATTTCTGACGGTATCGATGTTATCTACCAAATGGAATTCCAAGTTGAGAATACTTCTTCTAAAGGTGACGTATTCAAGGCTCGTAACACATTCCTAGGTCTTAAGAGCGCAGCCGGTACCCTGCTTGTTGGTCGTAACGACACTGTATTCAAGCAATCTGAAGGTGGCATCGACCTATTCGGTAACTCAAACGCCGATATCGACCGTCTGGTAGGCGCGCAAACTCGTAGCGCTGACGGTATCTGGTACTACTCTCCAAAGATCGCTGACCTGATCACTCTGAACGCGACTTACCTGATGACTGACAACAACCAGGCTGGCGTTGAAAATGCTGATGACCAGTACGCTCTAAGCGCGACTCTGGGTGACAAGAAGTTCAAGGCACAAAACTACTATGTTGCAGTAGCTTACAACAAAGGCATCTCTGGTATCGACGCATACCGTGGTGTTGCTCAAGTTAAGCTAGGCGACTTCAAAGTTGGCGGTCTATTCCAAAACTCTGAAAGCGTTAAAGACGGTTCTACAGACAACAACACTTACTTCGTAAACGTTGCCTACAACCTGAACGGCGTTAACCTGAAAGCTGAGTACGGTAAAGACGAAGCTGGTTTCGGTAAGTACTACAAAAACATCTCTGGTGTAGCTGGTACTGACATCAACGTGACTAACATCACTGTGGGTGCTGACTACCGCGTAGCTAAATCAACTCTGATCTACGGTCACTATGCAATGTACGAAGGCGACCACAAAGTTGCTGGCGTTAAAGTTGACCTAGAAGACGACAACATCTTCACCGTTGGTGTTCGTTACGACTTCTAATTCGATGAGCCCCAGGCTCTGATGAAAAAGGCGACCTCTGGTCGCCTTTTTGCTTTCTAACGCTTAATTTTTTATAGCTTAAGTTTCTTTAGCTTAAGTTTCTTTAGCTTAAGTTTTTGTAGCTTAAGTTGCTGTAGCTTAACGCCTCACCAGACGATAGACAGACTCGGTCAGCCAGGGCACCTGCTTCTTCACGAACCTTGGATTCTCGGCCAGTACATCCTGGGTGCTGAGGCACTCGATCTCGAAATAGGGGCTCATATGCTCCTGAATCCAGGCATCCGATACCGCAAATGGTGGGCCGTTTAGCGCTTCCTGGGGATAGTCTAAGGTGATCAGCAAGCCTATGCTCTTAGGCGGCAATAAACCGGCCAGGCACTCCACATACTGCTGGCGCATCTCAGGCGGCCAGGCGATCAGCGCCGCCCTGTCATAAAAACCGCTCACCGCTTCCAGGGGTTCTTTTGGCAGACGGAACAGATCCCCCTGGTAGATGCTCACCTGCTCGGTGCGGTAACACTCATGCTCGCCGCTCGATTGACGCTCGACCGGCAGCTCGTTGTCGCTGAAGAACTGCTCCACCGCGCCCTGATTCAGCTCACAGCCGATCACCTCCAGCCCCTGCTCGGCCAGATAACAGAGATCTAAGGTTTTACCACACAGGGGAACGAAAACCTGACTGCCGGCAGCTAACTTGAGCTGCGGCCAATAGTCGATAAGAAGGGCGTTGACCTCGTCGAGATGAAAACCTATCTGCTGTGAGGCCCATTTGTCGTGCCAAAAACTGGGTTGCATCGTTAGCTCCGCATAAGCAAGTGTCTCATTATGCAGGCTACTCTAATCTCTCGTCGGCCAAGATGCCAGCTTACCGATTATTTCGGCAAGCTTTTCTCTTGGTCGTTATTGAATATCTAAGACTTTTTGTACCCGTCTGAGCCAGACACAGTTTTCACATTCGCAGTTACGGCGCGACAGGTGATGGGGGGTGAGGCTAGAATCGATAAAATCGACCGCGATCAGCAGCTGTTGCTTCAGCTCGGCAACCGACTTGCGTTCGACGGCCACCAGCTCGTCGTTATGGTTCATCCAGACGCACTCCATCCCTTGATAGCAGTGGATGCACTGGGGGTCTGTGCTGTTGAAAAAACCCGCGTGAGGACAAAACTTTAGCTCCATCGACTGCACGATGCGCTTCCTCGGATATTCTAATAATTCAATCAATAGGGCTTTGTTTAGTTCCGTCATTTCGCCCTCCTCACTCATCAAAGTCGCTCAAAAATGAAGCTTAGTTTTATATTAGCTTCAGGTTACCTGTATGTGTATGTAACAGAATTGATATAGGTCAACATCTCATACGAAAATATCGGTTAGGCATCGCACTGCTGAAAAATCTAGCTATTGTACCTGGCCGCCGCTTCTTGCTATAAAAACATATCGATATTCAGTGAAATGACCCATGCCCAACAGCCAAGCCCCCAGCCCTGAGCTACAACACTTTTATATCTCCGAAGAGCAGTCTATCTACCTGCTCAAGGCCGATGACGCCCGCAAACACAGGGCGTGGATCAGGCTCTGTAAACAGCAGCTAAGTAAGCTGGGCTACTCAGATATCGAACTGGTGGGCAAGGGCGCCTACGGCTTCGTGTTCGCTGGCATCAATGGCCACGGCCAGGCACACGTGTTCAAGTTCTCCCGAATCACCCTGCCCCAGCAGATCCAGGACAGGCTGGAGGAGGAGGCTTATATGCTCTCCCAGGTGATCCACCCCAATGTGCCGCCGGTGATCAAGTTTGAACATGTGGGCAAGCAGGGGATCCTGGTGATGGCTAGGGCGCCGGGGGAAGATCTCGACAAACTCTGCCTCAGACATGGCGCCCTGCCGGCGCGCATCATAGTCAGTATCGCCCGCCAGCTAGCGCAGATCCTCAACTATCTGCACAACGGCCGCCCCCTGGTACATGGCGACATCAAGCCCTCTAACCTGGTGTACGACATGGAGCGGGATCATCTCTCGCTGATCGACTGGGGCTCGGCGGTATTTGCCCAGCGTGACGGCGAGGGTAATCCGGTCAACAGCAACGTGATGGATCTGCTCTCCAGCGATCAGCAACACACCAACGCCCGCATGGGGGATGTCTATTTCATCGGTGAGGAGCAGCTTAGCGGCGCCCTCTCCAGCCCCAGGTTCGACGAACAAGGGGTGGCGGCGACCCTCTACGCCCTGGCCTCGGGTCAGGCCAGCCGATTCGGCAGCAAGGTGATCCCCGCCAGCAGCATAGGCCTGCCCATAGAGCTGGCCCGCACCCTGGACGGCATGCTCAGCGAGGATCCTGCCACCCGCAACCGGGCCGGGGATTACTTTCTCAAAAGCATGGCCCATAGCCATCGTCTGCATCTGCCGGATCTGCCCACGGCGCCACTGCAGCCTGAGATCCCAGTATGGACCCTCAAGCAGGCCAAAGATGTGGAGACTGTCACCTACAGCTCGCGTAAATCCTTCCTGCGGGAGCACAACGAGGATGAGCCGATAGAGAAGATGGACGATCTCCAGCTGGAAAAGTACTACCGCAACTTTATGGCGGGCATGGGAGATACAGAGAAGGGCTTTATCGCCGCGGTCAGCCGGGTGGGCCAATATTCGCTGGTTGGCGGACTGGCGATCCACTGGCAGGAGTCCGGGGTCTTTATCGACTCTAACCTGGCCACCTATAACGCCGAGGAGAAGGCGGCGCTCATCCTGGCGGTGAACAACATGGTGACCCTGGCACGGGGCATCCGCCGTATCGGGGTGTTTAAGGCCTGCTTCTTCAACGCCCGCGACACCCTGCATCTGGAGCGCGACGACACCAGTCAGCCCTTCAGGCCGAACCCAGATCAGCAGCTGCCCTTCGAGGTGGGCGATGTGCCTTCGCTGGAGGATAAGTCCCGGCTGCACTCCTACTTCGAGGATGGCCGCGACCCGGATGAAAATCTGGAGCTGCCTAAGGAGATCATGACAGAGCTTGGCTGGATAAACCAGATCCACCACACCGGCTGCATCATCTTTGAGGTGTTACCTAACCATATGAAGATCCACAGCTATCTGCGTCTGTTGAATCCCCGTAAGCAGGCCGCCTTCAGGGCGAGCCTGGACAGGATCCTCAGCCATGTGGATAAGATTCAAGGGAAAGGCGTCTCGGGCTTCATGAAACTCCCCTACAAGAACACCCGCCGTTTTCAACATATCGACAGGAAGACGGACCACTTCTACCCCAGAAACCCCAAGGAAGTGATGGCCCAGCTAGATGAATAATGGCTCAACTTGAAGCCTAATGGCTAAGCCGATTTACTTCGGCTCGCGCTTGTCCTCGTCGCTCGCCTTATCGCCCTCTGGCTTGTCGCCTAACTGACGCTCTTCATCGAGCTTATCGGAAGGATCTGGCTTGCGCTCAAAGTCGCCGTCGAAGGTGTTGCCCTGCTCATTGAAGGGAGAGCGGTCGAAGGGCGAACGGCCACCGGCCGAACCATTTGACCCAAATGGCCCTTGCCCAAACTGGCCATGAAAGCCCCCCTGTTGACTCACCTTGACCTGCATCCGCTTGTAGAGGAAGGCGGCGATGGGCGCTCGGGTGAGCGGGGTTAATAGCAATAAACCTATAAAGTCGGTCACGAAACCTGGGATCAGCAGCAATAGACCGGCCATGGCCAGCATCATGCCCTCGACGATCTCCTGACCCGGCGCCTCGCCGCGCGCCAACTTCTGCTGCACCTGCATCAGAGTGTGTATCCCCTGACTACGCACCAGAGAGACCCCCACCACGGCGGTGAAGATCACCAGGCCCACGGTTGTCCAGCTGCCTAAGGTTTCGCCAACGCGGATCAGCACATTGAGCTCAATAACGGGAATGAGAACAAAGATAATCAATAGGATGAAAAACACGCTGACCTCACAAACTGACGAAATTTCTAATTGATTGAAAACTAAATGGGGGCGAACGGGTCTACTTTCAAGTCGGACGGCTTTTTTAGCGAATTTATCTCAGTGACAAACTTGGGATAAGCTCACTATTTTAGCAATAGCTTAATGCAAGTCGCCGACAAAACACGTAAAGTAGCTATCGCTCACGATACCCTTGTGAGCCAGTATAACCCGGTTACCTTAACGCCCAATTAATGACCATACAGGGTAAAAGCAACAGATGCAGGAAAAATGTCTACTCGTCACCACCAGCTGCCCGGACAATGAAACGGCCAGCACCCTGGCCCGCGCCTTAGTGGAAGCCAAGCTGGCGGCCTGTATTCAGATCTCCGCCCCCGTCACCTCACTCTACACCTGGGAGGGTGAAGTGTGTCAGGAGACAGAGGTGTGCCTGCAGATAAAATGTCTCGCCCGTCATTACGACAAGTTGGAGCAACTCCTCTTGTCGCTGCACCCCTACCAAGTTCCCGAGCTGATCGCCACAGAGATCCACACAGGTTCGGCGGCTTACTTAGCATGGATAAAAGAAACCTCACTATCATGAAGAAAATACTGTTCCTCTTCCTCTCGACCCTGCTGTTGATCGCCCCCGGGGCGCAAAGTGAAAGCCTGTTCAGCAACAGTAAGTTTGATTTTCTTAAAGATGAACCTCAGCTGATGCCTGTGGATCAGGCCTTCGTCTTCGATGCCCAACAAGAGGGCAACCTGGTCAAGATCAGCTGGGTGATCGCCGACGGTTACTACCTGTATCGCGACAAGCTCAAGTTCGCCGCCGACGGCGCGACCCTGGGTGAGATCCAGTTGCCTAAGGGCAAGCCCCACAGCGATGAGTATTTCGGCGAGCAGGAGGTCTACTACTCATACGTCGAGGTGCCTGTGGCTCTCAAGGAAGCCACGGCAGAGGCCAATATCAGCGTGACCTTCATGGGCTGCGCCGAGGGTAAGCTCTGCTTCCCGCCCACCACACGTAGCGCGCCCCTGACTCAGGTCGCCGCCAATGCAGGTCTGCTGCCAGAGGCGATGAAGGCGACACCAGTTGCGAGTGAAACTGCAAGCAATCAGGCACCTATCACCCAGCAGGACTCTCTCAGCCAGATGCTATCTGGCGACAACCTGCTGTGGACCCTAGTGATCTTCTTCGGCCTGGGCATAGGCCTGGCGCTGACCCCCTGCGTCTTCCCCATGTACCCAATCCTGTCTGGCATTATCGTCGGCCAGGGTGAGAAGCTCTCTACCGGCAAGGCCTTCAGCCTCTCCATGGTCTATGTGCAAGGGATGGCGATCACCTATTCGCTGCTGGGGCTTATCGTCGCCTCGGCGGGCATGAAATATCAGGCCGCATTGCAACACCCTGCCGTGTTGGTGGGGCTGGCAATCCTCTTCTTAGTGCTCAGCCTCTCCATGTTCGGCCTGTACGAGCTACGCCTGCCGTCTAGCTGGCAGGAGAAGATGAACCGCTTCTCTAACAACCAGAAGGGCGGCAACGTCCTGGGTGTGTTTGTCATGGGGATCATCTCGGGTCTGGTGGCATCCCCTTGCACCACGGCGCCGCTATCGGGCGCCCTGGTCTATGTGGCGCAAACCGGCGACCTGATGCAAGGCTTCCTGGCCCTCTATGTGCTCAGCATGGGCATGGGTCTGCCGCTGCTGATCATCGGCTCATCGGGCGGTAAGCTGCTGCCACGTGCCGGTGCCTGGATGGATGTGATCAAGACAGTGTTCGGCTTCCTGCTGATCGCCGTCTCTATCCTGATGATAGGCCGTATCTGGACCGGACTGGTATCGGATCTGCTTTGGGCCCTGTGGGGCGTCAGTCTGACCGCTTACCTGATGCATCAGAACAAACTCACCGAGTTTAACTGGAAGCAGACGGTGCGCTCCGTACTGCTGTTGATGACCCTGCTGGGCAGCTTCTCCTATGGCTTCCAGGCCGTCATGGCCAGCCTGGGCTACCAGGCCCATACGGGTGCGGTCAGCCATAAGGTGAGCCACAAGACCATCAAGAGCCTTGAAGATCTGCAGGCCGAGGTGGCCGCCGCCAGTGCCCAGGGTAAGCCTGTGATGCTGGATCTCTACGCCGACTGGTGTGTCGCCTGTAAGGAGTTTGAGAAGATCACCTTCGTCGACCCTGAGGTGCAGGCTCGTCTGTCGCAGATGGTGTTCCTCCAGGCCGACGTGACCAAAAACGATGCCATCGATATCGAGCTACTTGAGCACTACGAGGTGTTGGGCCTACCTACCCTCTTGATGTTCGATGCCAAGGGCGAGATCCGCGACGAGCTGCGCGTCACCGGCTTCATGAAGCCTGCGGAGTTTGCCGCCCATCTGGATCACCTGCTAGCCAAGTAAGCTCAGTCGGCCTCGTATAAACTACATAAAAACCTCCTACGGGAGGTTTTTTATTAAGAGCTAAAAGATAGCTCGCTCATCAAAGTTTTCATTTATAGTTAACCCAATTCCTATACAATCAGGGGTATACCTCACGGACCTCTAGGAGCAACATGGAACCCGCCATCCTCATCATCACCTTAGCCTGTGGCATGCTTGTCAGTCGTATCGGTTTACCACCACTCATAGGTTATCTGGTCGCGGGCTTCGTATTGTTCCTCTTCGGCATCGACGAGAGCAGCCTGCCCCTGTTGGAGCAGCTGGCGGAGCTGGGTGTCACCCTGCTGCTGTTTGCCATCGGCCTCAAGCTGGATATTCGCAGCCTGTTTAAGGCCGAGGTGTGGGCGGGATCCAGCTTGCATCTGATGGGATCCATCATCTTCCTGGTGCCCCTGCTTAAGCTGCTCGGCCTACTGGGGCTGGAGCAGCTGAGTGGCCTGGCCTTCAATCAGCTGACCCTGCTGGCCTTCGCGCTGAGCTTCTCCAGCACCATCTTCGCCGTCAAGGTGCTCGAAGATAAGGGTGACATGCAGTCACTCTATGGCCGTGTCGCCATTGGTATTCTGATCATGCAGGATATCTTCGCCGTCGCCTTCCTCACCATCTCCAAGGGGGATATTCCCTCCATCTGGGCCCTGGGACTCCTGCTGCTGCCCTTCGCCAAGCCGCTCATCTACAAGGCGTTCGACAAGGTCGGTCACGGCGAGCTCTTGGTGCTCTTCGGCCTGGTGATGGCCCTGGTGGTGGGTGCCGGCCTATTCGAACTGGTCGGCCTCAAGCCGGATCTGGGCGCGCTTATCATAGGCATACTGCTGGCGGGTCACGCCAAGTCGTCTGAGCTGGCCAAGTCGCTCTTCTACTTCAAAGAGCTGTTTCTGGTGGCCTTCTTCCTCACGGTCGGGCTCAATGGCTTGCCAAGCTTCGCCGACATCGGCCTGGCGGCGCTTTTGGTGCTTATCGTGCCGGTGAAGATAGTGCTCTTCCTCTATCTGCTGACCCACTTCAGGCTGCGTTCGCGCACCTCCTTGATGACCTCGTTCAACCTGGGCAACTACAGCGAATTTGGCCTGATCGTCGCCGCCGTGGCCACCAGCAAGGGCTGGCTACCCGGGCAATGGCTGGTGATCCTGGCCGTGGCCCTCAGCCTCAGCTTTTTGTTTGCCGCACCCCTTAACGCCGCCTCGGCCCGCCTGTATCAGAAGTTTCAGAGTCGCTTGCAGAAGCTGGAAAGACACCCGCTGCACCCCGAAGACAGACAGATCCCCGTGGGCAACCCACGCTTCCTCATCCTGGGGATGGGGCGTATCGGTAGCGGTGCCTACGACGAGCTGGCCAACCAGTTTGACGGCGAGATCCTGGGGATAGAACACAAGCAAGATCTGGTGGACTTCCACCGCCAGCAGGGACGTAACGTGGTACAGGGCGACGCCTCGGATACCGACTTCTGGGAAAAGCTGGACAGGGCGCCGAATCTCGAGCTGGTGCTACTGGCCATGCCCCACCACGCGGGTAACCAGTTTGCGGTGGAGCAACTAAAACGCCTAGATTATCAGGGCAAGCTCAGCGCGATCGTGCAATACAGCGAGGATGCCCAGTCCCTCAAGGCCGCCGGGGTGCATAGCGTTTTCAACCTCTACGAGGCCGCCGGCGCCGGTTTTGTCGAGCATGTGGTTTGCGAGCTCAAGTCCGGCAAGC
The DNA here is from genome assembly GCF_019457575.1 of Shewanella alkalitolerans. Classification (NCBI taxonomy): domain Bacteria; kingdom Pseudomonadati; phylum Pseudomonadota; class Gammaproteobacteria; order Alteromonadales; family Shewanellaceae; genus Shewanella; species Shewanella alkalitolerans. The sequence goes on from NZ_CP080422.1 coordinate 3,871,656, forward strand.
AGCACGAGGCCGATATCGCCGTCGAGCCTCAGGAGACCACAGGCTAGCCCTAACTGCGCTCAAATCATAGATTGTATACATTATTCTAAATATCTTGTATTGTACTTGCCATCCTGCGATAAGATGGGAAGTACAATACTGTGCCGACAAAAAAACAAAAAACTAATCAATACAATACTTTCGGAAACATACTCAAAACCAGCTTCTGCCTGTTAGCTGGCGCGACCGCTCAGGTCAGCGCCGCGGGCTACGACATCTGGCTCTATCCCTTAACCAAACAGGTCGAGGCCCCCCACTGGCGACTCGGCGAGCCTATCAGTGTCAGCGACCGCTCGGGTTACGACAATCAGGCTGCATTTGGCCCCAAGGGCAAGCAGCTGGTGTTCGCCTCCGATCGCGCCGGTGATCATAACGACATCTACCGATTCGACATCGACACGGGCGAGATAACCGCCCTAACCCACACCCAAGAGATCAGCGAATACTCGCCTCAGCTAATATCACAGGGCCTCACCTCACAGGGTCTGATCTCACAGGGCCTTACCTATGTGGCCGAGCAGGGCGTGCCCCACCAGAGCATCTGGCAACAGTCGCTGATTGATAATAAGGCTCCCCAGCGCGCGGTAAACAGCCTGATCCCAGCAGGTTATTACGCCAGGCTAGAGGGTATCGGCACCCTGATCTGGGCCAGATATGGCTATAACCTCTACTATGAGCCGGTTGGCGAAAGTGCCGACGAGCGCCACTTCGTGGTGAGCGATGTCGGGCGCAGCCTGCACGCCCTGCCGAGTATCAAGCAGTTCAGCTACCTTAAGAAACGCATGGATGGCGAGCGAGTCGTCACCCTGTTCGACCCAGAATCTGGCAGCCACACGCCGCTTATCGACCTGGGCCAGGGCAGTGAAGACTATGCCTGGAGTAGCGATGGCTGGCTGTTTAACCTTGAGGGCGCTGTACTTCGCAGCTGGCCTTACCCGCCGTTGGCCGGCGCTGATAAAAACATAACCGAGACGCCGCAGCAAGAGCTGTCTGGTTGGCAGGCGGTAACTAAGCTTATCCCGCCGACGCCGCACCATCACAGCCCTTCTCGGATCGCCATCAGCCCCACTTTGGATTTTATTGCCATCACCTGGCAACGTAAGGACACGCCACAATGATCAACCGCTTCTCTCTGCTACAGAGACTCTCCTATACACTTGCATTCTCTCTAGTCTTTGGGCTGGTAGTCTCCAACCCGGCGCTGGCAAGGGATCGCTGGCAGGATCACACCCTATTCGAGGTCAACAAGCTGGCGCCCCATGCCAGCTTCTTCGGTTATGAATCAGAGCCTCTGGCGCTGTTAGATGAAATGGACCACAGCCAGCATTATCTGGCTCTCAACGGCCGCTGGCGCTTTCATCTAGCCAAGAATCCCGATGCCACACCCAAAGAGTTCGCCGCTCCCGAGTTTGATGCCAGCCACTGGGGTAGCATACAGGTGCCGGGCAATTTCGAGACTCAGGGCTACGGCCACGCCATCTACCTCGACGAGCGCTATCCCTTCGACACTAAGTGGCCCGATGCACCAAATGATCACAACCCCACAGGCCTCTATCGCAAGACCTTTACCCTGCCCGCCCATTGGCAGCAGAAACAGGTGTTCATCCATATAGGCGCGGCGCGCTCGGCCCTCACCCTGTTCGTCAACGGCCGGGAGGTCGGCTACAGCCAAGGCGCCAAGACCCCGGCTGAGTTCGACATCACCCCCTACCTGCAAGCGGGTGACAATCTCGTCGCCATGCAGTTGATCCGCTGGAGCGACGCCAGTTACCTGGAAAGCCAGGATATGCTGCGCATGACGGGCATAGAGCGCGAGGTCTACCTCTATGCCACGCCCAAGCAGCGCATAGAAGATATCCAGGTTATCACTCATTTAAACGAGAATCTCACCCAAGCCGAGCTTGCCATCAGGGTAAATCTCGCCAGCCACCAGCCAGAAGTAAGAGCCCTTGAATTAGAGGCGCGCCTGTTGGATCCCCAGGGCAAACAGGTCGCGAAAGCTAACCAGCGCCTGAGCCTGAAAGGCGATGCCAAGCTCGACTTTAGCCAGACCCTAAAATCCCCCAAGCTGTGGAACGCCGAGACCCCGAATCTGTACCGGCTCATCCTGACCCTCAAGACAGAGGCGGGAGAGACGCTTCAGGTCGCCAGTCAGCAGATAGGCGTGCGCAGGATCGCCATCGAAAATGGTCAGCTCAAGGTCAACAACAAGGCGATCACCATACGCGGCGTGGATCGTCACGAGACAGATCCCCAAACCGGCCATGTGGTCAGCCGCGAGACCATGGAGCTGGATATCCGTCTGATGAAGCAGAACAATATCAATGCGGTGCGCTCCAGCCACTACCCGAATCATCCCTACTGGCTCAGCCTCGCCGACCGCTACGGCCTGTATGTGATCGATGAGGCCAACATAGAGTCCCACCCGCTGGCGATAGACGACAAGACCCAGCTGGGCAACGAGATGAGCTGGCTGCCCGCCCATCAGGCGCGTATCGAGCGTATGGTCGAGCGCGATAAGAATCACGCCTCGGTGATTATCTGGTCTCTGGGTAATGAGGCCGGTGAAGGCAAGTTGTTCGAGCGCCTCTACCAGTGGATAAAGCAGCGGGATCCCAGTCGACCTGTGCAGTATGAACCGGCGGGCGAGGCGCCTTACACGGATATCGTCGCCCCCATGTATCCCTCCATCGAGCGGATACGCGAATACGCCGAGCGCGCCAGCGACCGGCCGCTGATCATGATCGAATACGCCCACGCCATGGGCAACTCGGTAGGCAACCTGCAAGACTACTGGGATGTAATAGAGGCCTATCCCCAGCTGCAGGGCGGCTTCATCTGGGACTGGGTGGATCAGGCGCTGGCCTTCAGTAACGATTTAGGTCAGAGGTACTGGGCCTACGGTAAGGACTATCACCCCGATATGCCCACAGACGGCAACTTCCTCAACAACGGCCTGGTGGATCCCGACCGTAACCCCCATCCCCACCTGAGTGAGGTGAAAAAGGTCTATCAACCCATCAAGTTGAGAGACTTTAAGGTTGAGGGTGATAAGGCCTGGGTGAATCTCATCAACGGCTTCGACTTTGCCTCCACCTCAGGCCTGAGCCTGAACTGGACGCTGCAGCGAGATGGCAAGATCATCGCGAGCAAACGCCAGGCCATGCCGACACTCTCCCCCGGCGAGCAGGCCCGTGTCAGCTTCACCCTTCCGGATAAAAAGATCCTTAGCGCCCCCTTCGAGTATCACCTGCTACTCGAGGTGCTGGTCGATGCTCCGAGGCCGCTGCTGCCGAGCGATCACCGCATCGCCTTCGAGCAGTTCGCCCTGCCACGCTCCGGGGCAAAAGCCGCTTATCAAGTAAAGAAAAACCAGGCCAAGATAAGCGAAGATAGCGGCAGCTATCGCCTCACCTCGGGTGAGCTGAGCTATGAGTTCGATAAACGCAGCGGCTGGCTAACCCAGATCTACCAAGAGGGTGAGCCTCAGCTTAAGGCGCCACTGATGGCCAACTTCTGGCGCGCGCCAACCGACAACGATCTGGGTAACCAGATGCCCGAGTGGGCCGGCGCCTGGCAAGACGCGGCAACTGAGCTAGAAGTCACGGCGATCGACGCCGATCCCGCCCTTGGGCTGACCATCAGCCAGAGCCATGCCAACATGGGCTTTAGCCTGCGCACCCGCTATAGCCTAGATAATGCAAGGCGCCTGGCTATCGACAGCCAATTTATCCCTGGGAATAAGCCGCTCGCCGATCTGCCCCGCTTCGGTTTCAACACCCGGCTAGGCTTTGAGCACAGATACCTGAGTTACTTTGGCCGCGGCCCGGAGGAGACCTACGCCGATCGCCAGTCGGGCAATCCCCTGGGCTGGTATGCCCTGCCGATAGAGCAAACCTATCACAGATACCCAAGACCCCAGGAGACGGGCCAGCGTACCCAGGTGCGCTACGCCGCGGTGACAGATCATCAGAGTCAAGGATGGCTAGCGATCGCTAACCAGGCTCAAACAGGAGAACAGGACAGCAAGGAGGCAGACGAGATCGCGACCCTACAGACCAGCCTCTGGCCCTTCGCCCAGGCCGACATAGATTTTCGCCGCGGCGATGCCCAGGACTCAGCTTCGAGTCTGGTGGCCGTCACCCGCAACCACGGCGCCGAGATCCCGCTTCGGCAGTTCGTCACCTGGAATATCGATTACCGCCAGATGGGCGTCGGCGGTGATACCTCCTGGGGCCGTCCTGTGCACGGGCCCTACCGCATCAAGGCCGAGCCGATCCGCTTCGGCTTTACCCTGATGCCAGTGGGCAGCGATGACGATATCCGCACCCTGGCAAGACAATAACAATAAGGAAGCAAGCAGATGGAACAGACAATACAGGTGGCGATCTTCGTCGCCCTCACAGGGCTGGTCGCCCTGATCACCTACCTCAAGTGTCGCAAGGTGACCCGCGACGCCAACGACAGCCGCGACTACTTTCTCGCCGGCGGCGGCCTGAGCTGGATAGTGGTGGCAGGCTCCTTGATGATGACCAACATCAGCGCCGAGCAGATCGTCGGCATGAATGGCGCCCAGACCCTGCTGGTCGCCTGGTGGGAGATCGCCGCCGCAATCGGTCTTATCATCCTGGCCAAGTGGTTGATCCCCATCTATTACCGCTACAACTGCACCACTACCACAGAGCTGCTGGAGCGTAAGTATCAGGACAAGGGGATCCGCGCCATGGTCTCTGTGCTCTTCATGCTGGGCTACGCCTTCATCCTGCTGCCGGTGGTGCTCTACACTGGCTCGCTGTTCATGAAATCCATGTTCGGCCTCTCCATCTCTGTCACAGTGCTGGCGATCATCTTCGCCGTGGTGGGCGCCATCTACGCCATCTTCGGCGGCCTGAGAGCCATCGCCATCTCAGATACCCTCAACGGCCTGGGGCTGATCCTGATGGGGCTGGCGGTCTCCTACCTGGCGATGCATGCCGTGGACTGGGATCTCTCTGGCGTCCCGCTGGAACGCCTGACCCTGATCGGCGATAGCCAGTCGGATATTCCCTGGTCGACACTGCTCACCGGGATGATCTTCATTCAGATCTTCTACTGGGGCACCAACATGGTGATCACCCAGCGCGCCCTGGCCGCCAAGTCGGTGAAGGAGGCGCAGAAGGGCCTGTACGCCGCCGTGGTGATGAAGCTGATCATCCCGGTGATCGTGGTGCTGCCGGGCATAGTCGCCTTTAAGCTCTATGGCGATGTGGGCGACGTGGCCTACGGCAAACTAGTGGGCGACCTGCTGCCTAGCTGGCTCTCTGGCGCCTTCGCCGCCGTGATCGCCGGCGCCGTGCTCAGCTCCTTCAACTCCTGCCTCAACTCGGCCGCCGCCCTCTACACCTGCGACATCCACCAAAACTACATCAATGCCGATGCCGACGTGCGCAAGATAGGCACCCGGGTCGCTCTGCTGTTCACCCTGATCTCGGTCGCCCTGGTGCCCCTGTTTGCCCGCTCCGAGAGCATAATCGCCCTACTGCAACAGCTCAACGGCCTCTACTCGATGCCGGTACTGGCGGCCTTTATCTGTGCGCTAGTCTTCAAAAATGTCAGTGCCAAGGCGATAAAATGGGGTCTGGTCTTCGGGGTCTTGCTCTATGCCCTGTTCACCTTCGTCTGGAGCCCGCTGCACTTCATTCACCTGATGGCGATCACCCTGCTGGCGACCATACTGGTTACTCTGGTCTTGAGTCGCCTGTTTGCCCAGTCTGTCGTCGCCCCCGTTGCCGAGCCCACCCTGGACTAAGCTATTTGGCTAGAGCAAACAGACCCGTTCCTGGTTTTCCCTGCCGAGCCCATGATGGCTCGGCAAGTGGCCAAGATAAAACATCTGGTTAACACTAGAGCCAGTCGGCGATATTTTCCCGATCCCGGCTGACAAATCTCAGTTACATCAATGACTGAGACGTGATATAAAAATGACAAGGATGACTCATGGTTGTTACCACCATGAACAAGACTGCCCAAAGGGGCAGAGAACGCTAACTTTTTCTGAGAAGTTCAACACCAATGTCGAATACCGCACAGCGCGCCAATAAACTTTTTGTGCAGACCTTTGGTACCACGGCCGATGACCTGTATCAGGCGCCGGGCCGGGTTAACCTGATCGGCGAACATACAGATTACAACGATGGGTTCGTCCTCCCCGCCGCCATCAACTTTAGAACCGTTATCGCAGTGAAACAGCGCGACGACGACAAGTTCCGCGCCGTATCCGACGTTTTTCCCGGCAAGATCTACACCTGGCACTTCGGCCAGGAGGGTGAGATGGACCCCAACGACAGCTGGATCAATTACTTAAAGGGCTTTACCGCGGCGGTATCGGCCAGCGGTCTGCCTGCCAAGGGGATGGATCTGGCGGTCGTGGGTAGCGTCCCCCTCGGGGCGGGTCTCTCCTCGTCGGCGGCACTGGAGATCGCCTTCGGCACCGCGCTTAACGATTGCAGCCAGCTCAGGCTATCGCCGCTGGCGGTGGCCCAGATGGCCCAACGCGGCGAAAACCAATATGTTGGCTGCGCCTGCGGCATCATGGATCAGATGATCAGCGCCATGGCTCAAGAGGAGCATGCCCTGCTGATCGACTGTGAAGATCTCGACTGTGAGCCAGTGCCCATCCCCGAAAGCCTAAGCCTGATCATAGTCAACTCCAACGTCCCCCGCGGTCTCGTAGACAGCGAATATAACCTGCGCCGTGAACAATGCGAACAAGTCGCCGAGCATTTCGGCATCGAGAGCCTGCGCCATCTTGAGCTGCGTACCCTGGAAGGGGCCAAGGATGAGCTGCCGGAGGTCTGTTACCGCCGGGCGCGCCATGTGCTGAGCGAAAACCGCCGCACCCAGAACGCCGCCCACGCACTGGAGGCGGGTAACATCGCCAAGCTGAGCGAGCTCATGGCCCAGTCGCACCAATCGATGCGTGACGACTTTGAGATCACCGTGCCCGAGATCGACAAGCTGGTCGAGATCATCGACGCCGTGGTCGGCGATCGCGGCGGCGTGCGCATGACGGGTGGCGGCTTCGGCGGCTGCGTCGTAGCACTGGTAGATCACGACCTTACCGACGCCGTGGTCGAGGCGGTCGAGCGCCAATATCAGGCGGCGACAGGCCTGGAAGCCAGTGTCTACCTCTGCTCGGCGAGCCAGGGCGCCTCAAGGTTGGACGAGGAGCTCTATTAATCGCTGAGCCTTAGGTGTAAATCGCTGTTTAGAATACGTATTCATGCCCTCGTCCAGGGGCGAGATAATACAATAGGATCCCAACTTTAATCGCTTAAGGAAAAGATTATCATGGTACGTTTTCGCCCGCTCGATGCCTGGAACGATCCCCGTGGTGGCCAGATTGAACGCATCATCATAGACAACGGCACCCTGGCCATCGAGGTGCTCAGCCTCGGCGGCATTATCCGCTCCCTCTGGGCGCCGGATAACCAGGGCGAGCGTGGCAATATCGTGCTGGGCTGCGACAGCGCCCAGGATTATCTGACCCAAGACGCCCATCTAGGCGCCATCGCCGGACGCTACGCCAACCGCATCGCAGGCGCCCGCCTGAGCCGGGACGGTCAAGCATTCTGTCTGGACAACAACCATCAGGACAACTGCCTGCACGGTGGCCGCGAGGGCTTCAACCGTAAGCAGTGGCATATCGGCCAACTCAGCGATGGCGTGCGCCTCAGCCTGTTCAGCCCGGATGGCGACATGGGCTTTCCCGGTAACGCCAATGTCCAGCTCGACTACCGCCTGGTGGGCAACAACCTCTATGTGGAGATCCTCGCCAGCACAGATAAACCCTGCCCCATCAGCCTGACCCAGCACAGCTACTTCAACCTGGAAGGTGCAAGCGAGCGCAGCAGCCTGGGACATATTATCCAGAGCGACAGCCAGCATTACCTCACCACAGATGAGCAGGGGATCCCAACAGATGTGACTCAGGTAGCCGGTACGCCGCTGGATCTCAGCCAGGGTCAGTCCCTCGCGAGCCTGAAGACGGCGCTGGAAGCCGAGCCGACAAGGGGCATAGATCACTGCTACCTGACGCCCAATCATGACGGTAAGGCCCTGAGCCGATTCGGCACTGTCAGCGCCCCGGCCTCAGGCAGACGCATGACCCTCTACACCAATCAGCCAGGTGTGCAGATCTACGGCAGTAACTTCCTCGAGGGCACCCTTGGCAAACAAGGACAAAGACTGGCCTCATATCAGGCGGTATGCGTCGAGCCACAGCAACTGCCCGATGCCCCCAATCAGGCACACCTAGTGGGCACGCCTTGGCTGATGCCGGGCGAGGTGTATCACCACATGAGTCGCTATCAGTTCGATCTCATCAAATGAGATGCTAACGGGAAAAGAGATAAGAGAAGTAAAAAAGATTTAGGTAGGGGTTCCAGAGGGACCGGAACCTCTTACCTAAGGATGGCGGCTAACTAAGCAGGAGTCCTGGCAGGTTGCCTAATTGCGGTCGTCATCGTCAGACCAATCATCATAGCCGTCGTCCAGGCTATCGACTTCGAGTTCGACATCATCATCGTCGTCATCGCTGGCACCTTCTTCGGCATCCACCTTCACCTTCTTAGGCGCTGGTGCAGGTTTAGCATGAATCGCCTCAACCCAACCGGCATGCTGCTGCATGAAGGCGGCTCGGGTCGCTAACCAGTTCGCGTCATATTCAGCTTTAGCGGCCTTAAGTTCCTCTTCCGTAAGGTCATGCAGGTTCACCTTAACGATGTCCTCGGCATATTCAATCACGGCATCTCTTACCGTGTTATAGAGATAAACTCGTCCCGCCGTGGCTTCGGGAAACTCTTTGTCGTGAATGAGGATAGTATTACCTCGAGCCGTACGAAGTTCACCATACCAAACAGGTTCTTTAGACGTGTCATACATATATGCTAATACCCTTAAATCAACACATACCAATATAAAATTATAAAGCTGACAACAGTTAGCTTAGTCACTGCCATCGCCACAAACGCCTCTGGACAATAGCCCACACATTTTTAATAAATACCGCCAGAAATCAATAGCCAAATGGATCTATTTTATTTAATTGCTATCAAAATGTTCACTCGGTAGATACTAGTAACGAATTTAGCCGATCAAATCAGTTATTCAAGTTTTTTCTAACCTACTTTATACCAAAGTTAACAGACCGCTCAGCCCCCATGAGCGCGCGGCTTGTCACACCCGTTGACGGCTAGTCATTCGCCACCTTGAGTACCAGCTTTCCTCTGTGTTGCCCCGACTCCATCAGGGCGTGGGCCTTGGCCGCATCACCCAGCGCAAACTCGGCAAACAGGTGAGGCACCAGGCTGCTGCCCTCCTGGGTGTCGAACTTAGGCCACACCTGCTCACGCAGGCCATCGGCGATCGCCTGCTTGGCCGCCACCGATTGCGGCCTCAGGGTCGCCCCCGTCCAGCAGATGCGCTTGGCCATCAAGAGCGCCACATCCACCTCGGCGCGCCTGCCCCGCTGCTGGGCGATGGTGACCAGGCGCCCCTCGATCGCCAGCGCCTTGAGGTTAAGATCGATTAGGTCACCCGAGGCCATATCCAGCACCAGATCTACCCCTTGAGGCGCCACCGCCTTTATCTGAGCCAGCAGATCCTCGTCGTGGTAGTTAAAGCCGTGGTCGGCCCCCAGGGCGAGGCAGTAGTCAATCTTCTCCTGACTGCCGCAGGTGACCAGCACCTTAACAGCGAATTGTTTCGCTAAGGTGACCGCCGCCGAGCCGATACCGCCCGAGCCACCATGAATAAGCACAGTCTCACCCGCCTTAAGGCCGCCGCGCATGAACATGTGTCCCCACACGGTGAAGAAGGTCTCGGGCAGGGCCGCCGCCTGAGCCATGGTCACCCCACTGGGAATAGGCAGGCAGTGTACCGCCCAGGTCGCCACATACTCGCCATAGCCACCGCCGGGTACCAGGGCGCACACCCTGTCCCCCAACTGCCAGCCGGTCACCTGCTCGCCCTTGGCCACTACTGTGCCTGACACCTCCAGGCCCAAGATCTCGCTGGCACCGGTTGGCGGTGGATAGAGGCCGCGGCGTTGGGCGACATCTGGGCCATTCACCCCGGCATATTCCACCTTGATCAGCAGCTGATCCGGCGCTATGGCAGGCAAGGGACTCTGCGCCAGCTCTAGCACCTCGGGCCCGCCTGGGGCGTTAAATTGCACATGGGTATAGTGTGTGGGAAGCATTGACATGGCTGCTCCTAACATTAGCGGGCGTTAATGCTGTCGAGGCTAGCGCGAAATGGGTGAATTGGGCAAGCCTTAGCCGTCATCCTTATACGCCTTGGGCGACAAAAACAAACAGCAGCTCACAAATATCTTTACCATTAGTAAGTTAGATATAAAAGATTTGTCGCCCCGCCAGAGCTTTATGTTATGGTGTTACAGAGCAAGCAGGCTTTACGCCCATTTATCACCTAAGCTTAAAGTCCGATATGCTGCGATCTGTTATCACCAGAAGGGGCTGCACCTGCGATGAATGTAGACTTTATCAATCCTTTTCTCGATTCCCTGCTCAATGTGCTCAAGACCATGGCCAACATGGAGCTCAAACCCGGCAAACCTAACCTGAAAAAAGATAACCTGGCCAAGGGCGATGTGTCAGGCCTGATCGGCATGGTCGGCCCTCAGACCAAGGGCTCGCTGTCGATCACCTTCGAAGAAACCTTGATCTTGGAGATCATGAACAAGATGCTAGGGGAGAAGCCGGAGAGCATAGACGAAGAGGTGACGGATCTGGTGGGTGAGCTGACCAACATGGTGACCGGCGGCGCCAAGAATCTGCTAAGCGATAAGGGCTACGAGTTCGATATGGCGACCCCCATAGTGGTGTCGGGTAAGAACCACACCATAGCCCACAAGTCGGACGGGCAGAAGATCATCATGCCCTTTGGCAGCATCTACGGCACCGCCTACATAGAGATCTGCTTCGAAGGCTAACCAGCGCAGCAATACTCAAGTAATGGCTAGAAAGGCTGGTTCACCATGACCCAGAACTGGCTTTCCTCCTCGCCGATGGCGAGATCCGTACGCACCACCACACCTTCCACCTCGAAACGAATACCGGCGCCGAAGCTGGTTTTCATCTGGCTGTGCAGGCTATCTAAGGCAAACTCATCGCTCACCTTGCCCGCCTCGACAAATGCCGTCCACTGCCACCAGGGAATATCGAACCAGCGAAACACGGGCAGGCTCTGCAATGGCTGCCACTTGGGCTCTAGCCGATATTCGGCCGCATAGAGCAAGGCGCTGCGGCCGGTGAACTGATCGCCACTGTAACCACGCAGGCGCTTAAAGCCCCCCAGGCCCACCCCGGCAAATCCTGGCGGACGCCCGTTGGTCTGACTGTTCGGATCATAGTCGTTCCAGGTAGGGGTGTCGGCGAGATAAAAGTTAAAGGCCAATACCCGACTGTCGAACCAGCCAGATTGCCCTAGGGACAGATAGAGGCTCTGCTCAAACTCCCAGGTGGTCCAGCTCTGACGCTGGCTGCTGCCCCAGTCGCGGGTCAGGGTCAGGCTGGTGCGCCCGCCCTGCTTGCTGTTCTCGCGATCGTCGCGGTTGTCCCAGGCAAGCTCTAGCTCCAGGCCGCGGGCCGATTGTGGCAGCGACTCATATCCCTCCAGGCGTTGCTCGGTATAAAAAGGAGTCAGCTCTATGCTGCTCACCCCTGAGGTGAGTGGGTTCCATTCGTGGCTGCCTATTGGGGCGCTGCGCAAACTAGCGGCCGCGCCCTTGGCGCCTCGCCCCCAGGGCAGCACATATTTAAGGTGCAGCCTGGCAAAGGATTCATCCCCCTGAGTCACCACTCGCTCGGGGGCATCGGCGGCGCGTCCCACCTCCTGCCCTGGAATGTAGAAGATCCCTTCTGTGTAGCGGGCGCGGTAATACTCACCGGAAAACAACCAGCTATCCACACCCGGCAGCTGATAGTCGTTGGCGCCAAGATAGGTGACCCAGGAGTCGTTGGCTGTGCCCAGCCCTAGGGCAAACAGGGAGGCCTGACGCTGCCCCGCATGCTTGACCACACCAGCGGCGCCTACAGAGGTACTCAGGCTCTCGGTGGCGAAGATGAAGGGCACGGCAACATATTCTGCCTCGGTGCCGTCATCGCTGCTTATCTGAACCTGAGGTGCCAGGTCATCGCTGGCCAGTGCCTGCTGGGTCCCTAAGGCGAGCAAGCCTGTAAAAAACAGACGGCTAGCCCGAGAAGCTAGCCGCGTGAGAGATATTTTCGCCATCAACAAACTAGTCATTTGATCATTCGAGGCAGACGGCGACACGAGGAGTCAGCTTAGTCACCAGTTCGTAGGCGATAGTGCCGATATGCTCGGCCACCTCTTCGACCGGCAGCGCCTTGCCCCAGAGCACGGCGGTATCGCCTACCTTGTCTGTGGCATCCAGGCCGAGATCCACCGTCAGCATATCCATGGAGACACGGCCCACCACGGGCACCAGGCGGCCATTGACCCAGACTGGGGTACCTTCTGGGGCGTTGCGGGGATAACCATCGCCATAACCTATGGCCACCACACCTAGCTTGGTATCTTGCTTGGCGCGCCAGTAGCTGCCGTAGCCGACGGGATCGCCGGCCTTATGGTCACGCACCGCAATCAGCTGAGACACCAGCTCCATGGCGGGCTCAAGACCATGATTACGACCGAGATCGCCGACCACAGGCGAAACGCCATAAAGCGCTATCCCCGGACGGATCCAGTCGGCCTGGGTCGCCTGCCAGTAGAGGGTCGCGGCCGAGTTGGCCAGGGTGCGATCGCCAGGAAGGTCTGCCGTCATCTGCTCGAAGCGGCGCGCCTGCTCGGCGGTCGCGGGATTATCCGGCTCGTCGGCGCAGGCAAAATGTGTCATCAGATTGATGGGCTTGGCCACGTTGGCACAGGCCTGCAGGCGCTGGTAGATAGCTTCAAACTGATCCAGGTTAAAGCCTAAGCGATGCATGCCAGTATCTATCTTCATCCACACGGTCACCGGCTTGGCCAGACTGACGGCCTCCAGCATCTCGAGCTGCGACTCGTGGTGCACCACGGTATCGATATCATGCTCGACCAGGGTCGCCACGTCGCTTGGGCGAAAGAAGCCTTCCAGCAGAAGCAGCTTGGCACTCACGCCACCGGCTCTAAGCTCCAGAGCCTCTTCGAGGCGCGCCAGGCCAAAGCCGTCGGCGCTGGCCAGGCAGTGGGCCACATTCAACAGGCCGTGACCATAGCCGTTGGCCTTCACCACTGCCATCACCTTACTCTGGGGGGCCAGCTGGCGTAATCGCTTTAGGTTAGCTTTCAGCGCATCGCCGCTGATCTCTGCTCGGGGAAAGGGTTTCAAACAATAACCTTAATGTTAATGGCGTCGAGACTCGATGAGGGTAACGCAAAATAGCGACCGATAGGGCTAATTAAACCAAGTTTAATCTCACCCTATGAGCTTAGTCGGATTAATCTTCTTCGAACTGCGGACCGGCGTAGTTATCGAAACGGGAGAACTGGCCCTGGAAGGTCAAACGCACCCGGCCGATGGGGCCGTTACGCTGCTTACCTATGATGATCTCCGCGGTGCCCTTATCTTCGGAGTCGTCGTTATACACCTCATCACGATAAATAAACATGATCAAATCCGCATCCTGCTCAATAGAGCCAGATTCACGCAAATCGGAGTTTACCGGGCGCTTGTCGGCACGTTGCTCCAGAGAGCGGTTGAGCTGCGACAGAGCGATCACCGGGATCTCAAGCTCTTTCGCCAACGCCTTGAGCGAGCGGGAGATCTCGGCGATCTCCAGGGTACGGTTGTCGGACAGCGCGGGCACCTGCATCAGCTGAAGGTAATCGATCATGATCATCGACAGGCCACCATATTCGCGGGCGATACGTCTGGCGCGGCTGCGCACCTCGGTCGGTGTCAGGCCAGAGCCATCGTCGATATACATCTTGCCCTGCTCCAGCATGATCCCCATGGTGGAGGAGACGCGCGCCCAATCGTCATCGTCGAGCTGACCCGTACGTATCTTGGTCTGATCCACCCGGCCAAGGGAGGCCAGCATACGCATCATGATCTGCTCAGAGGGCATCTCCAAGCTGAAGATGAGCACTGGCTTGTCTTCATGCAGCGCCGCCTGTTCACACAGGTTCATGGCGAAGGTGGTCTTACCCATAGAGGGACGCGCCGCGACGATAATCAAGTCGCCCGACTGGAAACCCGCCGTCATGCGGTCGAGATCGTTGAAGCCACTGGACACCCCGGTCACACCGTTGTGAGGGTTATTGTACAGCTCCTCGATCTTATCTACCGTCTTCTCGAGGATGGTCTTGATCCCCTCGGGGCCCTCGTTGGCGTTGGCGCGCTGCTCGGCGATCTTAAATACCTTGCTCTCGGCCAGATCCAGAAGCTCGCTGGAGTTACGCCCCTCGGGGTTAAAACCGGCGTCGGCGATCTCGTTGGCGACCTTGATCATCTCACGCACCACGGCCCGCTCACGCACGATAGCGGCGTAGGAGAGAATGTTACCCGCGCTCGGGGTGTTCTTGGCGATCTCGCCCAAATAGGCGAAACCACCGGCATCTTCTAAGTTATCTTCCAGCTCCAGCTGTTCGGAGACGGTGATCAGATCGATAGGCTGACCCGCGGCCACCAGGGCCTCCATGGCGGTAAAGATCATCTTGTGGGAGCGGGAGTAGAAGTCATCCTTCACCACGGCCTCGGCCACCTTATCCCAGGCATCTGAATCCAACATCAAGCCACCGAGCACAGACTGCTCGGCCTCAATCGAATGGGGCGGCATCTTCAATGCATCGATCTGTATATCTCTAGGCTTTTTCTTAGCCTGAAATCCACCTTGCTGTGACATTAACTCTCCAAATTTCCAACGATTAGGCAAAATATGATATAAAACCCGGGTCAAGCAGAAACAGGCCTCTTACCTGTTCGTCCTACAAACTTACACATAATAATTAAGGAATAAACATGCGCAAAGCATTGGTTGCAGCCTTAATGCTGTCATCTGGCGTAGTGATTGCCGATGAAGGGCAATGGCAACCGTATCAAATGCCTTCGATCGCCGACAAGCTGAGCGAACGCGGTATCCAAATTCCAGCAAAACAACTCGCCGATCTGACCCAATATCCGATGAATGCAGTTGTCGGACTGGGGTATTGTACCGCCAGTTTCGTGTCCCCCCAAGGGTTAGTTGTAACGAATCACCACTGTGCCTACCGCGCAATTCAATACAACAGCAAGAAAGAGCACAACTACATCGCCGATGGCTTCCTGGCGCGCAAACAAGCGGACGAACCTTCTGCCGGCCCTAACGAACGTCTCTACATCACAGAGGCGGTCACCAACGTGAGCGAGCAGGTCACCAAAGAGCTCAGCGACGACCCGTTGAAACGCTATGAAGAGATCCAGGCCAACCGTAAGGCACTGATCAAAGAGTGTGAGAGCGACGACAACTATCGCTGCTCGGTGCGCAGCTTCCACAACGGTCTGGAATACTACCTTATCAAGCAGCTGATCATTCGCGACGTGCGTCTGGTGTACGCGCCACCAAAGAGCGTCGGCTCCTTCGGCGGCGACATCGACAACTACGAATATCCACGCCACTCCGGCGACTTCACCTTCCTGCGCGCCTATGTGGGCAAGGACGGCAAGCCGGCAGCCTACTCGCCTGACAACGTGCCCTTCAAGCCTAAGAGCTACCTGAAGATCAGCGCCGACGGCGTCAAGGCGGGCGACGGTGTGTTCGTGGCTGGTTACCCGGGCTCGACCAGCCGCTACCGTCTCACCAGCGAGCTGAAGTTTGCCAGCGACTGGCTCTACCCTACCCTGGCCAAGCGCTATCAGCAGCGTATCGACACCATAGAAGCCATGGGTGCACAGGACGCAGGCGTTAAGATCAAGTACGCGGGCACCCTGGCCTCTATGGCCAACCGCATGAAGAAATATAATGGTCTGCTCGACGGCTTCAAGGCCACCGACATCGCCGGTATCAAGCAGGGTCGTGAAGACGACTTCCGCAAGTGGCTAAGCACTGACACTCAATATCAGAGCTATCAGGCCAAGTTCGACCAGCTCGAGACTCTGTTAGTTGAGCAGCGCCAGGCGCAGCAGACCCGCTACTTCTTCGAGAATGCCCAATCGAGCGATCTGCTCTCTGCGGCCAACCGCCTCTACCGTCTGGCCAAAGAGAAGACCAAGCCAGATGCCGAGCGTGAAGAGGGCTACCAGGAGCGCGACATGAAGATGTTCAAGGCGCGTCTCAAGCGTATCGACTCTAGCTTCGCCATCAGCGTCGACAAGACCCTATGGCTGCAGGATCTCAACGCCTATCTTGCACAGGACAACCGCGTGCCAGAGCTAGACGCGATGCTGAAATCGGACGATGCAGAGGTGAGCCTGAGTGACAAGCTGGACGGCCTCTACTCGCTGACCGGCCTCACCAACCAGGATGAGCGCCTGGCCTGGATGGACGCCGATGTGAAGGCGTTTGAGACCAGCGCCGATCCTTTCATCCGCATCGCCGTTGCCCTGTACGACACCAACCTGGCCCAGGAAAAAGCCAAGAAGACCCTGGCCGGTAAGCTGTCTAAGGCACGTCCTGGCTACATGGAAGCCGTTATTGCCTACTACAAGGCCAACAACTGGCCGGTATACCCGGATGCCAACGGCACCCTGCGTATCACCTACGGCATGGTAGATGGTTACCAGTCGAAAGATGCCCTCTACAAGCAGCCCTTCACTCGCCTGGAAGGCATAGTCGCCAAGCACACGGGCGTCGAGCCGTTCGATGCACCTAAAAAGGTGCTGGATGCCATCAAGGCCAAGCGTTACGGCAGCCACAAGGTCGAGTCTGTCTATCAAGACCCAGCCTCTTGGCTGTGCCGCCTCTTCTCTTGCCTGGATAAGCCGGAAAGCTTCGGCTCAGTGCCGGTGAACTTCCTTTCAAGTGTCGACACTACAGGTGGTAACTCGGGCTCTCCTGTGTTTAACGGCAAGGGCGAACTGGTGGGGCTAAACTTCGACTCTACCTATGAAGCCATCACCAAGGACTGGTTCTTCAACCCGACCATCACCCGCGCGGTGCATGTGGATTTCCGCTACATTCTGTGGATGATGGATGAGGTGGATCACGCCGACAACCTGATGGGCGAACTGGACTTAGTCAGAAACTAGTCAGAAACTAGTCCTACGTCAGAGCGTTTACCCAATCGACAAATACCCGCATCGCCGGGTATTTTTTTACTTGTCGCTAACTCGTCAGTGGCATAGGTTAATAAGATGGACATCAAGATGAGGCATAGGACGAAGCATAGGATGAGCAGCCCATTAGGCGGATTTTATCTTGCGGCCCAACAACGAAGAATCCGGTCCCTGCAGCGCCAGCGCAGCACACCTAAGTGCCGCCTCAACTTAACCCTCACTGGCGACGACCGACCGCTTATCGCCCAGTGCCTCACCCTCGAGCCAGGCGAGAGTGAACTTGGCAATCAAGCAGTGACTATCCGGCTTTGCGCAAGCTTCACCCCGACGGGGCTGCTTAAGGTAGTGAGTGACATCTATCTATGCGCTGCGGATGAACCTCGCCATATCGGCACGCAAGAACTCTATCTTAGCCCGAATGAACCCGTGACCAGTCAGGTTGCAGGCAACTGTCGCTATCGACTAACGCTGATGGCCTCGCAGTTAGCACAGGATGAATCAAACCAAACGGAATAGGGTCGAGAGCGCCTAGCGGCATATTCGAGGCATAAAAAAACACCGCACTAATCAGATTAGCGCGGTGTTTCTTTTAATCGTTTAAAACTGTGTATTAGTCTTCTGCAACAACAGAAAGCTTAACAACAGCCTTAACTTCAGCGTGAAGCTGAACGTCGATTTCGAATTCACCAGTAGCGCGGATAGCACCTAGTGGAAGACGAACTTCGCTCTTAGCCAGTTCAACGCCAGCAGCAGTTACTGCATCAGCGATGTCACGGTTACCGATTGAACCGAACAGCTTGCCTTCGTCGCCCGCTTTAGAAGCGATAACAACAGCTTCAAGAGCAGCCAGCTTCTCAGCGCGCTCAGTAGCAGTTGCTAGTTCAGCAGCTAGCTTAGCTTCTAGTTCAGCACGACGTGCTTCGAATACTTCAGTGTTAGCAGCGTTAGCAACTACCGCTTTACCTTGAGGTAAAAGGAAGTTACGAGCATAACCAGCTTTAACTGACACTTGGTCACCCAGGTTGCCTAGGTTAGCGATTTTATCAAGTAGAATAACGTTCATTATTAATTCCTCTAAATTGATGCGCTATTACTGATGTAGATCAGTGTAAGGCAGTAGAGAAAGATAACGAGCACGCTTGATAGCGCGAGCCAGTTGACGTTGGTATTTAGCGTTTGTACCAGTGATACGGCTAGGAACAATTTTACCACTTTCAGTGATGTAGTTCTTTAGAGTAGCGATATCTTTGTAATCGATCTCAGTAACGCCTTCTGCAGTGAAACGGCAGAACTTGCGACGACGGAAATAACGTGCCATTTTGACAGTCTCCTAAGTTTTCAATTCGACATTTTCAGCGTGTAATACCAGGCGGTTTTGACCATTGCGTCCTCTCTGGAGGGCGATGAAACCTTTTACCTCAATATCCACACCGGTTTTCAGTTTGTCTGTGATGCTGTTAAAGCGTTCGCCACTTAATATCACTTGCATCTGGCAGTATACGTTTCTCAGCATCTCTGCTTCATAAACCTGCGATTTGTGTTCCAGCATGATCACACAATGTGGGATGCCTGCCGGGCTACTAAAGCTTCTGGACCGGGTTATGGTTCCAGATAACACCAAGTGATTGGTGGCCACAAATAAACTTACTCTGCTGCGTTTTCAGCGGCTTCTTCAGATACTTCAGCTTCTACAGCTGAACGCTCTTCGCTAGAACGACGTGCTTCACGCTCGTCTTTCGCTTTAGCCATTGGAGAAGCTTCGGTGATGGCACCCTTGGTACGCATAACCATGCTACGAAGAACAGCGTCGTTGAAACGGAAAGCTGTTTCTAGCTCTTCAACCGATTCTGCAGTCGCTTCTACGTTCATCAGAACATAGTGAGCTTTATGCAGTTCGATGATTGGGTAAGCCAGTTGACGACGGCCCCAGTCTTCTAAACGGTGGATTTGACCGCCAGCTTGGGTAAGGATACCCGTGTAACGTTCGATCATACCTGGCACTTGTTCACTCTGATCAGGGTGAACTAAAAATACGATTTCATAATGACGCATTTTTTGCTCCTTACGGTTATCTAGCCTCGTTGTTGGCTCAGTCAGACCAAATGGAGGCAAGGAACTAAATAAAGTGACTGAATTAAGCCGCGGAATAGTACATGGTCGCACCTCAAAACTCAAGCAATATCTTTCGTGATTCACTTTGCCCATCGCCCAGTGAAACGGTATGATAGTCCGCTGTCATTTTTGTGTTCTAGACGCGTGCAAAAAATAAAAATAATGTTAAGAGCAACAAGTTTATTTATCACACTCGGCCTCAGCCACAGCGCCTGGGCATTGGTGCCCCCGGACTATCAGGAACCCCCCAGCGACTTCTCTGCCGAGATAGAGGCCGGACTCCAGATCAACACGGGTAACACAGAATCCAGCAGCTTCAACGGCCGCACCAAACTCGTCTACGACACAGACAAGTTTCGTCAGGAAGGGGTCTTCAAGGCCTACTTCGCCTCCGACTCAGAAAAGACCACCTCGGAGAAATACGACGTCCAGCTCCAGTCGAGCTACAAGATCTACTCAGGCTATATCTTCGCCCGCGGTGATTTCACCGAAGACAGATTCGGTAGTTATACCCGCATCTCCACAGTGTCGACCGGTTATGGTTTCGACGCCATCAGCGACGACAGCACTAAGCTGAGTCTCGAAGTGGGTCCAGGTTATCGATACAACCTACCCCAGGTGAGCGAGTCGGTACCAGACCCCGAGGCCGACCGCGAGATCATTCTGCGTACCGCCGCCAAGTTCGAGCAGAAGATCCACGAATACACCAGCTTCAACGCCGACCTCACCGCCGAGACCGGCGAGGCCAACAACACAGTCACCCTGGACATGAGTTACAAGAACACCCTGTTCCAGGACTGGGCGTTTAAGATCGGCATGAACATCAAGTACACGGAAGTGGTACCAGAAGGGTCGAAGCAGACAGATACCGTCACCACCTTTAATCTGCTGTACACCTTTAAATAAAGGTTTGCGAACCTTGATGGGCACAAGGTTTCAATGCTGCTCTGGTAGATGAAGCGCTGCTTCCAATGGTTTTGGCTTTAAGCCGGATTGAAATTTGAAAGGGTGCTTTGAACCATACCTTCATGGTGTATCAATTGCCTGCCGCAGGCTTTATGTGCAAACACGTTTTTGGCACGGTGAATGAAGCAAAGCTTTGCGTTTATGAACGAGAGGCATGGATGCCGAACTGGCCGTTAAACAGGATGTTGTTTGAGCACTTCCCTGTGGGCTCTACGAAATAATCTGACCTACATGGATGTAGGGAATGCCGAAAAATGTCGGGAACATTGTCGGCCCTGATTTCGAAGGCCAAAAACGTGTTTACACCGATGTCTATCGTCTCTTCGATTTAACGTTACTGGTATCCGTCGGTTTTCAATTCTTAAGATCAAACGAACTTCGCTATTTGAGAGCGTGCTTTGAACCATGGCTTCTTGGTGTACTTATCACCTGCGGTGGGCTCATGTGCAGATACGCCTGTGAGACGGTAAGTGAAGCGTAGCTTCGTGCTCACGAACGAGAGGCATGGATGCCGAACTGGCCTTTAAACACGTACGTTGTTTGAATATATCCCTATAGGCTCTGCCGAAACATCTGAAGTGAATGGATTCACAAATGCCGCGGTGACATGGATGTCAAAGAGCGGCCCTGTTTCGGAAACTCACCGGCGTATCTACACTAGTTATCCAACGCCTCTTCGATTTAACGTTATTGTCGTGACCCTAACAATCAAAAGCTAAGCTATTCTTGGACATTTTTGAGTTAAAGCCTTAACTCTAACTTGTCAGTTTCGGATAAAAATTTCTATGGCCTAACGCCGCAATAAGCGGACTAAGGCAGTGGATTATAATGTGGAGCAAAACGAAACATAATCAACTGTTTTAGTCATGTTTAATTGCCTTGTCAATTGCTTATGGCAGTAACTCTTCCTCTTTATGAGCATGATCTTTCAATATCTTTTCATATTGCCGACCTATATAGCCATCCATAATTTTTTGATCAACAGATTCGAAAAATTCTTTTTCATTTTTCTTTAAAAAAGCCAAATCAAAATTAAATTTCTCTGGAGTTGGATGTATCTTGTATACCTTCTCAATGGGTTCTGATAATTCATCACAGTAAATTTTAAAGTTGATATCAAACTCTTGTTCACAGCGGACAAATATATCTGTTTTGGAAGATTTAGAGTGTTTCGCTTGAATATCACCAGCTTTCCATTCAAAGAAGTAGCAAACATTAGAGTCAGAGCTTTTAATATCATAACTTGGAATGCTTTTAGGAACATGTAGATTGTAAATAAATGATTCTGTCTCTTGTTTTGGAAATTTTGGTGCTAAGTTGTTTTCGTTAGATAAACTCAATCCTACTTGCTTATCCACAGTAAGTTCTACTCTTACGTTTCGTCCAAGGGCTTCACCTAAATTTTCAATGCATAAATAGAGTATTTCAGCCCCACCCCAAACCCGAAGAAACTTTGCCCTATCTTTATAAAAACTTTTATTAATTTCAGGATCGTCAAACCTTGAAGGCCTCATTAGAACTTTTGAAGTTACTCCGACATCAATAAACTCATTTCTAATTTTATTTTGATAGTGTTCACTGTATGAGGTGTTATCAGGAATGCTTTCAATATCATGATGGCAAATTGCACCTCTTAGTTTGTAACTCGACTCAATAGTTACCCCATCCCCATTTTTTAGATTAAAAATTAAATCAGGCTTTTCTGGAATTGCAGCTTTATACTTTTGAATTAACTCTAAACCAACAGTGACTACCGCATTATATAAAAGACCAAATATTACAAAAGCCACACCTATCCATGAGTTTGTACTGGTAGCGAAAAGATTTCGTAAATATTCAGAAGGCCCAAAAAGACTTTCAAACGAAGCAACTGCGAATGCCTCTAATATATTAACTTGAGACTCAACAGTAAGGGTAAGTCCAAAAATAACAACAGTTTTTGTTATAGCATTATGGAATTTTGGCTTGATTAGAGTCACTAGCCTTTCCAGCCAAGAAACCCATTTTTCAAATTTTTCATTAGACATAGGTGACCATTATTTAGCATTTAACAGATTATTAGCGAGACCTTGCAAGGTACGCTACCTTGTAAGGTAGGAGGCCAAGCATGTATAGACACACTAGTAAGACTAAAAAAATTAACGTAAATCATACAGTAAAGTAAATACTGCCTCAGCACAATGTGAGCAGGGTGAATCGCCACAGTTATCTTAGCCAAGTTGTAGCATCACTAAGATTTGGTCAACTAGGGCGCTCACAAGACTCCGAAGAAAACTTACCGCTAACAAGCTTTGGGGCAAAACCAAGTTAACTTTTGACCCCCACTTCACACCAAACACGGTAAAATCGAAGAGACGTTAGATACCGGGTGTAAGCACGCTTTTGGCTCTCGGCGGCATGGACGCCGCCGTGAAGCGTATAGGGATATATCCACAGCGTGCCAAAAGAGTGCTTGCACATCCCTCGCCGGGCAGGCGATAGGTAAAAGTGATGGCTAACGCTAAACAACAGGTTATAAACCTAGATGTCGGTACGCATTACACCTAGACATTGGCTAACTGGTTAGCTTACCCCTAATACAAAAATGCCGATGAAGCATAAACCTCATCGGCATTCCTACCACCTATGGAAACCCACTAGGCCAACTCAAAAATTCAACGATCGAATTCCCGATCACCCCAACCTTTGGCGAACCGCCTCGAACAAACAGATCCCTGTGGCTACAGAGACGTTGAGGCTAGAGACGCTACCCGCCATAGGGATAGAGGCCAGCGAATCACAACTCTCGCGAGTCAGGCGACGCAGGCCCTTGTCTTCGGCGCCCATGGCGATGGCGATGGGGCCTTTCAGATCGGCCTTATAGAGGTCGTGCTCGGCTTCGCCGGCGGCGCCGACGATCCACACGCCCTTGTCCTGCAGGGCCTTCATGGTACGCGCCAGGTTAGTCACCTGGAACAGGGGCACCACTTCGGCGGCGCCGCAGGCAACCTTGCTAACGGTTGGCGTGAGACCGACCGAGTTGTCGCGCGGCACGATAACCCCATGTACCCCGGCGGCGTCGGCGTTACGCAGACAGGCGCCTAGGTTGTGAGGGTCGGTTACTCCATCGAGGATCAACAGAAACGGCGTCTCTGTCTTATCCAGCAGGGCCTGCAGATCGTTGTCATTGAGTTGCTTGGCAGGCTTGGCGCGTACCAATACCCCCTGATGCTGACTGCTGCCGGCCTTGTCGTCCAGCGCCTTGCGTGAGGCCTGCTGCACTGACACACCATATTCGGCGGCCATAGCGATCAGCGGCATCAGACGCTGATCGTCGCGTCCCTGCAACACCCACATCTCGATCACCCGCTCAGGGCTGTTTTTTAGCAAGGCCTCGACGGCGTGGATGCCGAAGGTGAAATCTTGTTTCTTCATCTAATTTGAGTCTCTTATTTCTTACTGCTGCGCTTCTTCACGCTCTTACGTTTCTTGGCGCCCGGCTTGGCCGATGACTTCTTCGTCCCGGCCTTCGACTTGCTCGCGCCCGCCTTACCGGCTCCCGACTTACCTGCTCCGGGCTTACTTGTCCCAGGTTTAGCGTCACTGCGTCTAGCGGAGCGGCGCTTACCGCTCGGCTTGTCATCTTCTTTACCCTTGCGCGCCATCTTGGCACCCTCGAGGTTGACCCGCTCGCGGGCGGTCAGCGGCTTCTTGGCGCGGCGGGGGCGCGACGTCTTACCATCGTCGCCCACCATCATGAGATCGATCTGACGATCGTCCAGGTTGACTGCGGCCACCTTGACGGTAACTGGGTCGCCTATCTGATACACCTGGCCAGAGGCCTCGCCCACTAGGCGCTGACGCATATTATCATAGTGATAATAGTCGCCACCCAGGGTGGAGATATGCACTAGGCCGTCGATGAAGAGGTCGCTCAGGCGGACAAACATACCAAAGTGGGTCACAGAGGCGATCACCGCCTCGAAGGTGTCACCCACATGATCACGCATAAACTCACACTTGAGCCAGTCGCTGACGTCGCGGGTCGCCTCGTCGGCGCGTCGCTCTGTGTTGGAACACTCCTCGCCCAGCAGATCCAGCTCTTCGATCTGGTAGTGATAGCCGCCATCTGGCGTCCACTTGTCGTTGGCTTCACCGCGCTCTTTCGACAACAGGTAACGGATCACCCTGTGGAGGATGAGGTCCGGGTAGCGACGAATTGGCGAGGTAAAGTGCGAGTACTCCTCCAGCGCCAAACCGAAGTGGCCTTCGTTATCCGGGGTGTAGGTGGCCTGGCGCATGGAGCGCAGCAACATCACCTGGATCAGCTCGGCGTCGGGCCGGTCGACCACCTGCTCCATCAAGGCCTGATAGTCGGCCGGCTCAGGCTCTAGGCCACCGCCCATGGACAGGCCGCGCTCCTTGAGGAAGTCCTTGAAATTAGTCAGCTTCTGCTCCGAAGGCGCCTCATGCACCCGGTAGAGCACCTCGCCCTTATGCTTCTTCACAAACTTGGCCGCCGCCACGTTGGCCAAGATCATGCACTCTTCGATGATCTTATGGGCCTGGTTGCGGGTGCGCGGCTCGATACGCTCGATCTTGCGATCGGCGTTGAAGATAAACTGAGTTTCCGTGGTCTCGAAGGCGATAGCGCCGCGCTGGGCGCGGGTATCATCCAGCGTCAGGTAAAGCGACTGCAATGTCTCTAGATGCGGGAAGATTGGCTTGAGCTCATCGCTCACCTCGCCGCCCTCGAGCATCTCCGCCACCTGGGTATAGGTGAGGCGCGCGTGGGAGTGCATCACGGCCGGGTAGAACTTGTAACCCGACAGCTTACCCGCCGCCGAAATGGTCATCTCGGCCACCATACAGAGGCGATCGACCCCAGGGTTGAGGGAGCAGAGGCCGTTAGACAGCTTCTCCGGCAACATGGGGATCACCTGAGACGGGAAGTAGACGGAGTTACCGCGGGCGCGGGCCTCTTTGTCCAGCGCCGACTCGGTGCGCACATAATGGCTCACATCGGCGATGGCGACCCACAGGCGCCAGCCGCCACTCTTCTTGGTCTCAGCGTACACGGCATCGTCGAAGTCGCGCGCATCTTCACCGTCTATGGTAACCAATGGCAGCTTGCGCAGATCGACTCTGCCTTGCTTATCCTCTTCGGTCACCTCATCTGGGATCTTACGCAGCTTCTTCTCGATCAGGCTCGACCAGGTATGGGGCAGGTCATAATTGCGCAGGGCAATCTCTATCTCCATGCCAGGCGCCATCTCTTTGCCCAGCACCTCGGTGACCTTGCCCGCCGCCTTCATGTAACGGCCTGGGCGGCGTGTCAGCTCGACCACCACCACATCGCCCTGACGGGCGCCGTTGCGATCATCGTCGGGGATCAGGATCTCCTGGGTGATACGCTTGTCGTCGGCGATGACAAAGGCCATGCCGGAATCCAGGTGGAAACGCCCCACCAGAGGCGCGGTGCGCTCATGGGTCAGACGGACGATACGAGCCTCGCGGCGCCCCTTACGATCGACGCCAGCCTTCTGCGCCAGCACCTTGTCGCCGTGAAAATACATCAGCATGTCACGGTTATTGATGAAGAGGTCGTCGCCGCCCTCATCGAGTTTGAGGAAGCCGAAGCCATCCTTGTGCCCCAGAACGGTACCGCTGAGCAGATCCATACGCTCGGGCAGGCCATAGGCCTGGCCACGGGTAAAGACTAGCTCGCCGTCTCGCTCCATGGCTCTGAGGCGACGGCGCAAGGCTTCGAGCTGCTCTTCGTCGCTGATGTTCAGTGCCTGGGCGATCTTCTCGCGATTGAGGGGTGATTGCTGTGAGCGTAAGTAATCTAAAATATACTCACGACTAGGAATGGGGTTGTCGTACTTCTCTTGTTCACGCTTTAAATGCGGATCTTTGATCATTCATTATCCATAAATTTTGCCCAGGCTCTCCTGCTGTTGCTAAGGGGCTTAGGGCGTTTACCGGGATCTCAGGTGCGCCTGCTTAGCCCTCTCGACTGCACTTGCGGGCATCTTTGCTTCCAGCACCATCAATAATTTCAGGGCTTCCTGTTTGGTCGCCTCATCACTAAATACATCGTTGTATAGCCAGTGGTAACCCATCTCATAGTCTCTGGGGCTACCATAGCCTTCGCCAAACAATCTGACCAACATCATGCGCGCAGGCAGATCGCCACTGGCGGCAGCGGGCAGTGTGTATTGCACCGCACGCTCCTTATCTTGGATCACGAACTTACCGTCATGGTAATACTCGGCGATCCTGACCATGGCCTCGGCGCTCCCCTGCTCTGCGGCGTCGCGTAGCATGGAGATCCCCCTTGGCGGATTGGCCTTGACGCAGATGCCATAGTTCAGCATCTCCGCCCATAAATATTGGTACAGCGGCTGCTTCAATACCTCGGCGCGGGCCTCGATATCTTGCACGAGCTGACAGTCGTCTCCCTTGACGCGGGTCAGGTAAGACTTGTCGCGGATCATCTCGACAAGCTGCTCTTGGCTGTAGATGTTGACCGCCTTGAGCTCCGCCTTCTTATCGGCAGATTTGTTATCGCTAGCCTTAACGGCTTGTGCCTCGGCTTGTACTTGTGTTTGGGCCTGGGCCAGCGTCGATAGACAGGCCAGCAAAATAACGCATACTAATCTCGTCATCACTCTTGCCTTAACTCCTACCTTAACTCTTGCATTAACTGTTACGTTAGTTAAGGTCTCTAGGTTAATCTCACGCCCTATCTCTATGACAGACTTAGGCAGTATACCTTATCTTATCGGCCGCTGCGGCGTTAGCTTAAAAAGTGATTACGCGCTTATCGCTAACCTAGCCTATTTGGCTGAGCTTTTTCTAACTTGGCTTATTTTAACCTGGCTCGCTTTCGCTACTCTAGGCTAGGCTAGGCCCTAAAAATAAAAAGGCCGCTTAACGCGGCCCTTATGATTAACTGAACGGATTCACTAGAATCATGGTCTCGTTTCTATCGGGACCCGTTGAGATAATGTCGACTGGCGTTTCCAGTAGCTCTTCGATTCGCTTGATATAGTCGAGCGCTGCCTGTGGCAGTTGATCGATAGAGGTCGCACCGAAGGTGCTTTCGCTCCAACCAGGCATAGTCTCCAGCACAGGTGTTACCTGCTCGTAGCCTTCGGCTGCCAGCGGAGTTACGGTAGAGATGCTGCCATCTGGGTACTGGTAACCCACACATAGCTTCACTTCTTTCAAGCCGTCGAGTACGTCAAGTTTGGTCAGACAGAAACCGCTGATGCTGTTGATCTGAACCGCGCGCTTCATGGCAACGATATCTAACCAACCTGGACGACGCTTACGACCTGTGGTCGCACCGAACTCTTGACCCTTAGTACCTAAGTGATCGCCGATCTCGTCACGCAGTTCAGTTGGGAAAGGACCCGCACCCACTCGTGTGGTGTATGCCTTGATGATACCGCAGACATAATCCAGATGACGTGGACCGAAACCTGAACCTGTTGCTACACCACCGGCAGTTGTGTTTGAAGAGGTTACGAATGGATAAGTACCGTGGTCGATATCCAGTAACGTGCCCTGAGCGCCTTCGAACAAAATGTTGTCGCCATTCTTACGAGCCTGATCCAGCAGCTCAGTAACATCGGTACACATGCTCTTCAGATAGTCGGCAATAGCCAACGCATCTTTTAGCGTGGTCTCGTAATCAACCGCTTCGCAACCATAGTATTCGGTCAACATGAAGTTGTGATATGCCATCACTTCCTTCAGTTTCTCGGCGAACAGTTCTGCATTAAACAGATCGCCAACGCGAAGACCGCGACGAGAGATCTTATCTTCATAAGCAGGACCGATACCACGACCCGTTGTACCAATAGCTTTGTTACCGCGTGCTTTTTCACGTGCGATATCTAAGGCACAATGGAAAGGAAGGATTAACGGACACGCTTCGGAGATAAGCAGACGCTCCTCTACAGGGACGCCACGCTCTTTAAGCATGTTGATCTCTTTCATCAGTGCGTCGGGCGCAAGCACAACACCATTACCGATAATGCATTTTACATTATCGCGTAAAATCCCTGATGGAATAAGATGAAGAACGGTTTTGTCACCATCGATAACAAGTGTATGACCAGCATTGTGGCCACCTTGATAACGAACGACATATTTGGCCTGTTCGGTAAGTAGATCGACTATCTTACCCTTTCCTTCGTCACCCCATTGGGTGCCGAGAACTACAACGTTTTTGCCCATTATTTGCTGCAAGGTAGTGGTTAAAACGGGATTTTAGCAGATCTTGGGGGGGAAGTGGCAAGTAATTTATGAAAAAATAATCAATATGACCACGCCAGCGGTCACTAAAGCACCACCCAACCTTTGTAAAACCCGTTGATTTTGGCTGGAAATTTCTTGCAAATATGCCCGCCAACGATTCGGAAATAAAAGCGGACCTATCCCTTCGATAATCAGCACTATGGCCAAAACCAGCATCAGGAGTTGGAATGTCATCTAAGTGTGTTTCCTGTAGCGAACAATTAGGGTTTAAAAATAGCAGAAAACAGCCATAAAAAAACCCAGCACAAGGCTGGGTTTTTCCAATCTTCGCAGCGTAATATTAACGCTTTGAGAATTGTGGCTTACGACGTGCTTTACGTAGACCGACTTTCTTACGCTCAACTTTACGAGCATCACGGGTAACGAAACCAGCGGCACGTAGAGATGGACGTAGAGCTTCATCAAGCTCCATCAGGGCACGAGTGATACCGTGACGGATTGCACCTGCTTGGCCAGTGATACCACCGCCCTTAACAGTTACATAGATGTCTAGCTTTTCAGTCATTTCAACTAGCTCTAGAGGTTGACGAACAACCATACGAGCAGTCTCACGACCAAAATATTCGTCAAGTGGACGTTGGTTCACGACGATGTTACCACTACCTACTTTAGCGAATACGCGAGCAGTAGATGTTTTGCGACGGCCAGTGCCGTAGTACTGAGTTGCAGACATTAGCTTACTCCCGGATTAGATATCAAGAACTTGTGGTTGTTGTGCAGCGTGGTTGTGCTCTGCGCCAGCGTAAACTTTCAGTTTACGGTACATGGCACGTCCTAGAGGACCTTTTGGCAACATACCTTTTACTGCTTTCTCGATAATCATTTCTGGCTTATGATCTTGCAGCTTATCGAAAGTAATCTGCTTGATACCACCTGGGAAACCAGAATGAGAGTAGTAAGTCTTAGCTGCTGCTTTGTTACCAGTTACAGTTACTTTCTCAGCATTGATAACGATGATGTAATCGCCAGTATCAACGTGAGGAGTGTATTCTGCCTTATGCTTGCCACGTAGACGACGAGCGATTTCAGTCGCGATACGACCTAAAGTTTTACCTTCAGCGTCAACAACGAACCATTCGCGCGTCACTGTTTCTGGTGTAGCAGTATATGTAGTCTTCATTTACAAAAACCCAATGTTTAAATTCTGTCTCAAATGCCATTATTTTTTAATAAATAACAACACAAAAAATGCCATTCTCCGCCCCTTCGAGCAAAGAATAAGGCTTTACAACTTCCGCCGTTTTGGCGGAGTAACGAGGGCAGGTCGCGAATTATAGACAAAGCTGAGTTAAAAATCACCTAATTTTTTCAGCTAATTTAAATGATTTACTCAGCTTGGCATCGATTAGATGGCGAAAGGGCAAAAAGCGCCCTTTATCGGTTGAAACTCGCCCTATGGCAGGTGTTCCAGTGCCAGATAATCGTGAGACTGCATCTCGGTCAGGCGCGAGCGGCAGCGTCTGAATTCGAAACTCAGCAGCCCCTGGGTGTAGATCTCCTCCAGCGCCACCTCGGCCGAGATGATCAGCTTCACATGACGCTCGTAGAACTCATCCACCATGGCCAGGAAACGGCGGGCGATGTCATCCCCCGTGCTCTGACTGCCCATCTGCTCGACGCCGCTAAGTAGTACGGTGTGATAGAGACAGGCCAGCTCCATATAGTCGCGCTGACTACGGGGGCCGTCGCACAGGTCACGAAAATCGATCAGCAACACACCCTGGGCCTGTTGACGTATGGCGATTTCGCGACCGTCGATATCTATCGCCTCACGGGAAACTTCTGACTCGGGCGCCAGCTGCTGGAAGTAACTCAGCAGGTTCTTGTCGGCCTGAGGATCCAGTGGATAATGATAGATCTCCGCCTGCTCCAGGGTGCGTAGACGATAGTCTATGCCGCTGTCGACATTCAATACCTGACAGTGCTTGTTGATCAGCGCAATCGCCGGCAGGAAGCGCGCCCGCTGCAGGCCGTTACGATAGAGCTCATCGGGAATGATGTTTGAGGTGGCGACCAGGGCCACCCCTTCGGCAAATAGTGCCTGAAACAAAGTGCCCAGCAACATGGCGTCTGTGATGTCGGAGACGAAGAACTCGTCGAAACAGATCACCTGATAACGCTCGGCCATGCGCTTGGCGATCACCAACAGGGGATCTCTCTGTCCCTTAAGGCCGTCGAGATCCAGATGGATCTGATGCATGAAACGGTGAAAGTGCGCCCTGAGCTTACGCTCGCCCGGCAGGGCATCATAGAAGGTGTCCATCAGATAGGTCTTGCCGCGCCCTACCCCGCCCCAGAGGTACAGGCCCTGCACCGAAGGCGCTGGCTTAGCCAGGAAACCCAGTAGTTTCGCCATCCCCGAGGGCTTTTTCTGCGCCGCCAGCAACTCATCATAGACACGTTGCAGGGCCTTGACCGCCTGCTCCTGAGCTGGGTCATAGGAAAAGTCATCACGTTGTAGATCGGCTTGGTAATGCTGCCAGGGGGTGAGATGCGACACTGAAATTATTCTCTTCTATCCTTAATTCAACCGCCAAATGGTATCACGACAATCGATCCCAGGGTATATGTGGGCCAAGCTAAAACCTTGGCTGACACAGACAAGCCTGCATGGGACCGCCAGGGCTGTATCGCTCACTAGTCGATGAAGACTAACGAAAAATTAACCTTTGTTAATCACCTGAACTTTATCGAGAAGGCGATAGTCGGATTGAGTAACACTGCATTATTTAATCACTTGATTTACGTCCGAGTAGCCTTATATCTACAGAGTCATAAGTTCATAATTGCAACATTGGAGTCATGAATAGATGAAAACGAAATTATCACTACTTTCCGCCGCACTGCTCGGCGCGAGCCTGATGGTTATGCCTGCCGTTTCTCAAGCCGCCATTCCACTGGCCGTCGACGGGCAAGCGCTGCCCAGCCTGGCCCCCATGCTGGAGAAAACCACCCCAGCCGTGGTTGCCGTCGCCGTTTCTGGTACCCATGTTTCTAAGCAGCGTCTGCCCGACGCCTTCCGCTACTTCTTCGGCCCTAATGCCCCGAGAGAGCAGGTGCAAGAGCGTCCCTTCAAGGGGCTGGGTTCTGGCGTCATCATAGATGCTAAGAAAGGCTATATCGTCACCAACAACCATGTGATCGAAGGCGCCGACGAGATCTTGATTGGCCTGCACGATGGTCGTGAGATCGAGGCCAAGCTCATCGGTACCGATGCCGAGTCAGACGTGGCCCTGCTTCAGATAGAAGCCAAGAACCTGGTGGCCCTCAAGCGCGCCGACTCGGATGAGCTCAAGGTCGGCGACTTTGCCGTGGCTATCGGTAACCCATTCGGTTTAGGCCAGACGGTCACCTCGGGTATCGTCAGCGCCATGGGCCGCAGCGGCTTAGGCATAGAGATGCTGGAAAACTTCATTCAGACAGATGCGGCCATCAACAGCGGTAACTCGGGCGGCGCCCTGGTGAACCTCAACGGTGAACTGATCGGCATCAACACCGCCATCGTCGCCCCGGGCGGCGGGAACGTGGGTATCGGCTTCGCGATCCCCGCCAATATGGTCAACAACCTGGTGGATCAGCTGATCGAACACGGCGAGGTGCGCCGCGGCGTGCTGGGTGTCAGTGGTCGTGACTTAGATAGCGAGCTGGCTCAGGGTTTCGGCTTGGATTCGCAGCACGGTGGCTTCGTCAACGAGGTGATGCCTGACAGCGCCGCCGACAAGGCGGGCATCAAGGCTGGCGACATCATAGTCAGCGTCAACGATAAGCCGATCAAGTCCTTCCAGGAGCTGAGAGCCAAGATAGGCACCATGGGCGCCGGCGCCAAGGTGAAACTGGGTCTTATCCGCGACGGCGATGAAAAAACGGTCACCGCAGTATTAGGCGAGGCGAGCCAGCAGACAGAAACCGCGGCGGGTGCCGTACATCCAATGCTGGCGGGTGCCACCCTGGAGAACAACAAGAAGGGGGTCGAGATCACCGAGATCGCCCAAGGTTCTCCGGCGGCGGCCAGTGGCCTGCTTAAGGGCGATATCATAGTCGGGGTAAACCGTACCCGTATCGAAGATCTTAAGGAGCTCAAGGCGGAGCTGAAGGAGCAACACGGCGCCGTGGCCCTGAAACTGCTGCGCGGTGACAACAGCCTCTATCTGGTTCTGAGATAAGGCGCACTAGAGGCCATGACAGGGTTTAGACACCCGCATCATGGCCTCTTTTATTTCCAGCTTATGCACTTAGGCCAATAGTGCCCTATAAATAAACATGTTAATCTAACGCTACTTTTCCCACAGCACCTTAAATCATGACGCTTAAAGACACGGTAATTTACATCGCGAAAGCAGTTTTTTTCGGCCTTATCATGGCCGCCGTCTTTCTGGTCATCACCCCATGGATAACAGGCACTGCCAATCACGGCAACTTCTTCCAGAACCGGGGACAAAACGGGATAGAACTCTCCTTCTCTCAGGCAGTACGTCGCGCGGCACCCGCCGTGGTCAACATCTATAGCCTGAGCATAGATCAGAGCCGCCCGCTTAACTCGGGCTCCCTGCAAGGCCTGGGTTCAGGCGTGATAATGAGCAAAGAGGGTTACATTCTTACTAACTATCACGTGGTCAAGAAGGCGGACGAGATAGTGGTCGCCCTGCAAGATGGCCGCAAGTTTACCTCAGAGGTGGTGGGGTCAGACTCTGTCACCGATCTGGCGGTGCTTAAGATAGAGGGCGATACCCTGCCCGTGGTGCCCATCAACTTGGACGTGCCGGCACAGGTGGGCGACGTGGTTCTGGCCATAGGCAACCCCTATAACCTGGGGCAAACCATCACCCAAGGGATCATCAGCGCCACCGGTCGTAACGGCCTAAGCTCGGGTTATCTGGACTTCCTGCAGACAGATGCCGCCATCAACGCGGGCAACTCGGGCGGCGCGCTTATCGACACCAGCGGCCGACTGATCGGTATCAACACCGCCGCCTTCCAGATTGGTGGCGAGGGTGGTGGCCACGGCATTAACTTCGCCATCCCCATCAAGCTGGCCCACAGCATCATGGGTAAGCTGATCAAAGATGGCCGGGTAATACGTGGTGCTCTGGGGATCACAGGCGAGGCAATCAATCCTGTGATGGCGCAGATCCTCAACCTGCCGGATCTGACCGGTGTCATGGTCACAGGTGTGGATCATCAGGGACCGGCCGCTCAGGCCAAGCTGAGACCCAGAGACGTGATCACTAAGTTTAACGACGAGACCGTTCCCGGCGTCGAGATGCTGATGGATAGGATTGCCGAGACGCCACCTGGCACTCAGGTGACCATGACCATCATCCGCAGCGGCAAGTACTATGAGGTACCTGTCACCATAGGGGAAAACTTAGGCTCTGAGTAACGGGCTCTGAATAATAGCGACCAAAGTCCGCAGACAAAAAAGCCAGCAATCGCTGGCTTTTCTTTTATCTATTCTCTAGTGATCTCTAGGTACTTGCTTAAACCCTGAACTTAAGCCCTTAGCTTGGGCTCTTAAATAGCCGCAACCAGAAACCACATTCGAGCAGCGCGCCGACGACCAGCAGGCTCAAGGCCCCCAGGTGCATGCCCACGCCGTAACAGATTAGGGCGCCGATCAGCAGCCCCACTAATAACGCCATCCTTTTGCCATGTGCCATATACTCTCCTTAGCATATTCAAATTGGCCTACCCACCAATCATAAGCTTAGCCTATGTAAATTACCTGCATTATTTTGTGACCAGTTGCGTCATCCATGCTTCAGGCACAAAAAAGCCACCCTAAGGTGGCTTTATTATGATAAAGAAAAGCTTAGCTGACCCGTACGACCTCGCCGCCCAGGCCCTTAAACTTATCTTCGATATGCTCGTAGCCTCTGTCGAGGTGATAGATGCGATCGACCGTGGTTACGCCATCGGCCACCAGGCCGGCGATAACCAAGCTCGCCGAGGCGCGCAGATCCGTTGCCATCACCTGAGCGCCATTGAGCAGCTCACAACCCTTGATGATACAAGTATTGCCTTCCAGCTCCATGTTGGCGCCCATGCGGATAAGCTCGGGCACATGCATGAAACGATTCTCAAAGATGGTCTCGGTAATGGTCGCCGTACCTTCCGCTAGGGCGTTGAGTACACAAAACTGCGCCTGCATGTCTGTCGGGAAACCTGGGTAAGGCATGGTCTTGATGTTGACCGCCTTGGGGCGTTGCCCCTGCATGTCCAGCTCGATCCAATCTTCGCCCGTGGTAATGCTGGCGCCGGCATCTTCGAGCTTGGCGAGCACGGCCTCTAGGGTCTTAGGATCGGCATCGACACAACGTATCTTGCCCTTGGTTACCGCCGCGGCTACCAGGAAGCTGCCGGTCTCGATACGGTCTGGCATCACGCGATATTCGCAGCCGCTGAGCGATTCGACACCCTGGATGCGAATGGTATCGCTACCGGCGCCGCTGATCTTAGCGCCCATGGCGTTAAGGCAGTTGGCGAGATCGATCACTTCTGGCTCACGGGCCGCGTTCTCGATCACCGTCTCGCCGTCGGCCAGGGCCGCCGCCATCAGCAGGTTCTCTGTGGCACCCACGCTGATCATGTCCATGAAGATATGGGCGCCCTTGAGACGACCATCGACGCGGGCCTTGATATAGCCCTCTTTCACTTCGATCTTCGCGCCCATCTGCTCCAGACCATGCAGGTGCAGGTTTACCGGGCGGGCACCGATGGCGCAGCCACCGGGCAGAGAGACGTCGGCGGTGCCGTAACGAGCCAGCAAGGGCCCCAAGATCAAGATAGAGGCGCGCATGGTCTTCACCAGCTCATAGGGCGCGCAGAACTCGTTGAGATGGGTGGTAGAGATGGTGATCTTACCCTCGTCGCTACGGCTCACCTCGGCACCAAGACAGCGAAGCAGCTCACAGCTGGTGTTGACGTCCCTAAGGTTAGGCACATTGCTGACCACAAAGTCTGTCTCGGCCAGCACACCGGCCATCAGGATCGGCAGGGCGGCGTTCTTGGCGCCAGAAATCACCACGTCACCGGCCAGTGCACCACTGGCCTGAATTGTTAATTTATCCACTATGAGTCTCTAGCCTTACATGTTGAAGATTTTTTCACGCTTCCACTGCGTAGGGGTAAAGGCGTTGATAGTGATGGCATGCAGCGCCCCACTGGTCACATGTTCCATCAAAGGGCCGTAGATCATCTGCTGTTGCTTCACGCGGCTCACACCGTCGAAACACTCACCGACGGCAACAATCTTATAGTGTGTCCCATCCTGGCTCACGTGTACTTCATCCAGTGTCAGCGCTTGGCTAAGCAGCTGTTCAATCTCATTACATTCCATAAACGGATAACCCTTTTATTTGGCTTCTTCGGTGAAGAAGTCTTGTAAATCATATAAATCTATTAACTTTTGCAGTTGCGCCGGCGGATTGCAGAGCACCAGCGACTGACCCTTCTTCTGCTGCTCTGCCACCAGATGCAGCAGCAGCGCGACACCAGCGCTGTCGCTATAGGAGACGCCGGCAAGATCCAGTCGGTCACAGGCACCATTGAGTAGCGTCTCCAGCTTAGGCCAGAGCTCCACCACCGCCGCCTGAGACAGCTCACCGCTTACCTGGCACTGCCCCGCCGCCTGGTTAAAGCTCAGCATTATAGCTTAGTCCCCTTGTTAACCAAGCTGATATGGTTATCTGTATGGGTCTCCAGCTCTTTTATTACCGCATCTATGCCATTTTGGCGGATCAGGTTAGTGATCTCCGCGCTCTTAGAGGAGAGCAGGCTCACCCCTTCGGCTACTAGATCGAACGCCTTCCAGGTATCGTCCTTCAGGCGACGCACCCTGAAGATCAGCTTGATGGGCGGACGGCCCTGCTCGATGATCTGCACGTTGACATCTACCATCTTCTCACCGTCGAACCCCTTAGCCGGGGCAAACTCCACCTGCTGATCGGTATACTCGGTAAATGCCTGGGCATAAGTCGCGATAAGATAGGTCTTAAAGGCTTCGGCGAAGCGCTCGCGCTGCTCCGGCGTACTCTGACGCAGGTAGGGCCCCATCACCTTATAGGAGGCATACTTATAATCGATATAAGGCATCAACTCGTCAGAGACTATCACCTTAAGATGGTCTGGATTGGCCTGAATTGTGGCAATATCCTGATGAAAACGGGCAAAAGTCTTGTTGGCCACAGATTCCACCATGGCATAGGGGTCCCTGGTATTGACCGAGATCTCCTCGGCGCTAACCGCACCGCCGATCAGCAATACCATGGAGGAGAAGAGTACTTGCAACAACTGTTTCATATTCGTCCCTATTAATTTTCTTTAGACTTCATACTGTATAAGAACTGGCCGATGAGATCTTCGAGCACTAAGGCCGAGTGAGTGTCGTCGATACGATCGCCATCTTTGAGCATGCCGATATCGTCCATCACAAATCCTGGCGTCAGTCCCAAGAACTGCTCGCCCAGCAGACCCGAGGTGAGGATCGACAGGCTACTGGTCTCGGGAAACTGATCGTATTGATTGTCCATGGCCAGCTCGACCACGGCCACCAGTTCCTCAGGATCCAGGCTGATGTTCGTCACCCTGCCGACCACCACGCCACCCACCTTGACCGGTGAGCGCACCTTGAGGCCACCTATGTTGGTGAACTTGGCATACAGGGTGTAGTGGCTCTGGCCAGGCTTCACCTCGACATTGGCCACGTTGAACACCAACACCAGAAAGGCCATCAGGCCCGACAGAATAAACAAGCCAACTAATAGTTCAATTTTTCGAGTCAACATACTCAATTACCACTCAGTTCTATACATACCACGACGGCAAATATATAGGTTTATCCATAAACAAAATTTAATCAGCGGCCAAACATCATGGCCGTCAACAGGAAGTCTAACGCCAACACCGCCAGGCTGGACTGCACCACGGTTTGGGTGGTCGCCCGGCTGATCCCCTCGGGATTGGGGATCACATGATAGCCGCGATACAGGGCTATCCAGGTCACCACTACGGCAAATACCAGGCTCTTGATCAGACAGTTCACTATGTCCTGACGCCACTCCACCGAGGCCTGCAGGATAGACCAGAAGCTACCGCTGTCGATCCCCTTCCATTCCACCCCGACCAGATGGCCGCCATAGATGCCCACGGCGGTAAACATCAGCGCAAGTAGCGGCAGGCTGATCACCCCAGCCCAGAAGCGCGGCGCGATCACCTGACGCAGGGGATCTATAGCCATCATCTCCAGGCTGGAGAGCTGCTCAGTGCTCTTCATCAAACCTATCTCGGCGGTGAGTGCCGAGCCGGCGCGTCCGGCAAACAGCAGCGCGGTCACCACTGGCCCCAGTTCACGCAGTAGACTGAGCGCCACCATGGGCCCCAGGCTGTCTTCGGTGCCGAAACCCACCAAAATATTATAGCCCTGCAACGCCAGCACCATGCCGATGAAGAGGCCGGAGACCAGGATGATCACCATGGACTGCACGCCAATCACGTACAGCTGCTTGATCAGCAGAGGCGTGCCCTTACGCACCCTAGGCATCTTGGCGATGGCGCCCCACAACATGAGTCCGGCACGTCCCAGGCCGGTGACGCTATCGATCGCACCACGACCTAAGCGGGCGATTTGATCAATCACGCTCACCTAACATCTCCTTCTGGTAATCCTGGGCGGGAAAATGAAACGGCACGGGCCCGTCGGGCTCGCCGCCGATAAACTGTTTCAACTTAGGATTGTCTGCCGCCTTCAGCTCGGCTGGCGTGCCGTGGGCGATCACCTTCTTGTCGGCCAGCACATAGACATAGTCGGCGATCCCCAGCACCTCTTGCACATCGTGGGAAACCACCACAGAGGTGAGGCTCAGCGCATCGCTCAGCTCGCGGATCAGCTTTACCAGCACCCCCATAGAGATGGGGTCCTGTCCGGCGAAGGGCTCATCATAGAGCACCAGCTCAGGCTCCAGGGCGATGGCGCGGGCCAGGGCCGCACGTCTCTGCATACCGCCGGAGAGCTCACTCGGCATCATCTGCGCCGCGCCTCTTAGCCCCACTGCTTCGAGCTTCATCAGCACGATACGGCGAATGATCGCCTCGGGCAGGTCAGAGTGTTCCCGCAGGGCAAAAGCCACGTTGTCGAACACATTCATGTCGGTAAACAGGGCGCCGCTCTGAAACAGCATGCTCATGCGTTTGCGCAGGGCAAACAGCTCGCTGCGATTGCATTTATGCACGTCAACGCCATCGACCTTGATGACCCCCGAGTCCGGCCGCAGCTGACCACCGATCAACTTAAGTAGGGTGGTCTTGCCTATGCCACTGGGTCCCATGATGGCGGTCACCTTCCCCCTGGGGATGGTGAGGCTGACGTCGTCATAGATAACATGGGTGCCACGACTGAAGCCCAGATGGCTGATCTCCACCAATGGCTGCACGTGTTCCATCGGCGCTTGTTCCATTGGCTTAGTCTCACCCTTGGCTTGGCTGTCATGACTTAACGATTGATGACTCATAACGGGACCTAATGCGTTCCATGGTTAGGCGGCAGGAAAAGAGACAAATTGTACGAAATTGACGGATTGTGCACAACTGAATCGACACTATCTTTGCGCAATACTTTCAATTTTGTTCAATTCCAGCGAAAATGCGCGGCAGACTCTTAAACAAAAAGATTTTCAATGCTATTTAATATTTTCTTACTGATTGCTGGTTTGGGTGCCCTTGTCTGGAGTGCCGACAAATTTGTCTTCGGCGCCGCGGCATTCGCCCGTAATCTCGGCCTGCCGCCCATGTTAATTGGCCTCACCATAGTCGCCATGGGCAGCTCGGCCCCGGAAATGTTTGTGGCAGCCACCGCCTCCCTCGAAGGCATGACAGACACGGCCATAGGGAATGTGCTGGGCTCCAACGTCGCCAACATCACGCTGATCCTGGGAATCACCGCCCTATTAGGCGCAATCTCGGTAAGCTCACAGACACTCAAGCGGGAAATCCCTATGATGCTAGGCGCTACGGCGCTGGCGGGCTATTTCCTTCACGATGGTCAGTTGACCCGCGTCGAGGGCTTGGTGCTGATGGCACTCTTCTTCGCCCTCATGGGGTATCTGATCTGGCATGCCATCGTCAACAAGGAGAAAGATCCCCTGATCGACGAGGCCGAGAGCGAGGTGCCTAAAGATGTGCCTACGCCTAAGGCGATCCTCTGGCTGGTGATAGGCCTAGTGCTGCTGCCCCTGTCTGCCGACTGGATGGTGCAGGGCGCCGTGGGTATCGCCAAGGCCTTCCATATGTCAGACTTAGTCATAGGCCTGACCATTATCGCCGTCGGCACCAGCCTACCTGAACTGGCGGCCTGTGTGGCAGGCGTGCTGAAGAAAGAGGACGACCTTGCCATAGGCAACGTGGTCGGCTCTAACCTGTTTAACATTCTTGCGGTTTTGGCGCTACCCGCCCTTATCGCCCCAGGCGCGGTGGATGCCGCCGCCAGCAGTCGCGACTTTTACATGGTGATGGCAACCAGTGTTGCCCTGGCCATACTGATTTTATTAACCGGCAAGGCCCGCCAACTACGCCCCTGGCATGGCGGTGTGTTATTAGCAACTTTTATCGCGTACCAAGTCACGCTTTTCCTATCCTAATAACGTTTAGGCCGACAAAATAGAGAGAACAAGATGGTAGATGCAGATCAATTACGTCAATGGGGACGCAAGGTTATCGATACCGAGCGCAACGCGCTGGACAACCTGTATCAATATGTCGACTCGAGTGAATTTGCCAAGGCCTGCCAACTGATCCTCGCCTGCACCGGCAAGGTGATCGTGATGGGCATGGGCAAATCCGGCCACATAGGTAACAAGATCTCGGCCACCCTGGCCAGCACAGGCACCCCAGCCTTCTTCGTCCACCCCGGCGAGGCCAGCCATGGCGACCTGGGCGTGCTGAGCGAGAACGATATCGTACTTGCCATCTCCAACTCGGGCGAGGCCAGTGAAATTTTAACCCTGATGCCTGTGATCAAGCGCATGGGGCTGCCAGTCATCGCGGTGACGGGCAAACCCGAATCCAACATGGCCAAGCATTCGGTAGTTCATCTGTGTATCGAGGTACCGGAAGAGGCCTGTCCGCTCGGACTGGCGCCGACCTCGAGCACCACGGCGACGCTCGTCATGGGCGATGCCCTGGCGGTGGCCCTGCTGCAGGCCAGAGGCTTCACCAAAGATGATTTTGCCCTCTCCCACCCCGGTGGCAGTCTGGGACGCAAGCTACTGCTCAAGGTGAGCGACGTGATGCACAAGGGTGATGACTTGCCTCTGGTGGCCGAAGATATCTGTATCACTGAGGCCCTGTATGAGATCTCCAAGAAGGGGCTTGGCATGACAGGCGTGGTCAACAGCCAGGGCCTGCTGGTCGGCATCTTCACCGACGGCGACCTGCGCCGGGTGATCGACGCCGAGATCAACCTGCGCAAGACCTCCATCTCAGAGGTGATGACCCATGGCTGCGTCACCGTCAGCGAAGGCATCTTAGCCGCCCAGGCCCTCAAGGTGATGGACGAGAAGGAGATCAACGGCCTGATCGTCACCGACGAGCAGCAGAAGCCGATTGGCGCACTCAATATGCTGGACATGGTCAAGGCGGGGGTGATCTAACATGGCACATCAAGGTTTCTACGGCCCGATAACCGACGCGGTCTGGCAAAAAGCCAAACAGATCAAACTCTTGATCTGCGACGTCGACGGTGTATTCTCCGACGGTCTGGTCTATATGAGCAACTCGGGCGACGAACTCAAGACCTTCCATACCCGCGACGGCTATGGCGTCCGCTCGCTGCTGACCAGCGATATTCCGGTGGCCATCATCACGGGGCGTAAGTCGCAGATAGTGGAAGATCGCATGACGGCCCTGGGTATCACCCATATCTACCAGGGCGTCGACAACAAACTCGAGCCTTATCAGGAGCTGCTTAACCTCTATAAGGTGACGCCGGAAGAAGTGGCCTATATCGGCGATGACATGGTGGATCTGCCCGTGATGGAGAAGGTAGGCCTGTCTGTCTGCGTGGCCGACGGTCACCCCTATGTGCGCCAACACGCCGACATGGTTACCCACATCAATGGCGGCCACGGCGCACTGCGTGAACTGACGGATCTCATCCTGCTCAGCCAGGATAAGTTTGCCTCGGCCCACGGAATGAGCATATGAACAGAGTCACGCTGGCGATCATCGCCTTCTTCGGCACCGCACTGATCCTCTATTGGCAGGTTCAGTCGAAAAAGGGCAGCGAAGAGCTGGCCCTGGATAATGTCGATCGTCCCGACTACATAGTCAGAGATCTCAAGAGCGTGCAATACAATGATGAGGGTGGTATCAACAGCCGGGTATCGGCCAGTCACATGGAGCACTACGCCGAGCGCAACCAGACCTACTTTACCCAGCCCATCTATCTGGTCTACCCCGACAACGGCGATGCCCAGTGGCGCCTGAGGTCCACCAAGGGCACACTGGACAAAAATAGCGGACGGGTCACCCTGGAAAATAATGTTATCATTGATGCCATTAGCCCAGAGGAACCGATTCAGACCATAGAGACCACCTATCTGGAGCTGGATCTCAATACTATGATTATGACATCCGACAGAAGCATTCGGATCACAGGACGTGATTTCCTCATCACGGGGGAAGGCTTATATGCCGATCTCAACGCCCAAAATATAAAACTGACGAGTCAGGTAGAAGGAACATATGAAACTAAATAGCCTTATTCTTGCGGGCCTGCTGCCCCTGGTCAGTATTGGCGCCCATGCCAAGGTGAACGACCTGCTGCAAGAGGTTAAGATCTCTGCCGCCAGCCAGGAAGCCGACATTAAGAACAACCAGATCATCTTCCACGGTCCGGTCGAGGTCACCCAAGGCTCTATCAAGATATTGGCCAGTGAACTGCGCGCCTTCAGCAAAGAGAAGAACAGCGGCAAGATACTGATCGCCACCGGCAACCCAGCCACCTACTCTCAGGTGATGGAAGATGGCCGTCCCGCCTCGGCCAGCGCCAAGGAGATACGTTACGAGCTTTCCAGCCGCACCCTGACGCTCATTGGCGACGCCACCCTGGAACAGGAAGGCAGCCAGGTCACGGGTTCGCAGATCCGCTACAACATAGAGCAGCAACAGCTGATCGCCGAGAGCACAGGCAAAGACAGAGTGATCACCATCATTCAGCCTGAGAACTATCAGGAACAGATCCAGCCAGAGCAGAAGCCCGAGAAGAAACCAGAACAGGAAAAACAATGACAGACCTGATCTTGAAGGCGGAGAACCTCGCCAAGAGCTATAAGAGTCGTGCCGTTGTCCAAGACGTGAGCCTCACGGTAAAGACCGGGCAGATCGTCGGCCTGCTGGGGCCAAACGGCGCCGGCAAGACCACCACCTTTTACATGGTCGTCGGCCTGGTACAGAGCGACAAGGGCCGCATCTTTATCGACGATGACGACCTGACGCTAGACCCAATGCACCTACGCGCCCGCAAAGGCATAGGCTACCTGCCGCAGGAAGCCAGTATCTTCCGTAAGCTCTCGGTGCGGGACAACATCATGGCCGTGCTCCAGACCCGCAGCGATCTTAATAACGATGGCCGCGAAGAGGAGCTGGAACACCTGCTGGAAGAGTTTCACATCACCCATATCCGTGACAGCCACGGCATGGCGCTCTCGGGCGGTGAACGTCGCCGGGTGGAGATCGCCAGGGCGCTTGCCGCCAACCCTAAGTTTATTCTTCTCGACGAGCCGTTCGCCGGGGTCGATCCCATCTCGGTTATCGACATCAAGAAGATCATCGAGCAGCTTAAGAATCGCGGCCTGGGGGTGTTGATCACCGACCACAACGTGCGCGAAACATTAGACGTCTGCGAGAAAGCCTATATCGTCAGCCATGGTAATCTGATCGCCGAGGGCACACCCGCCGAAATCTTAGACAACCAGCAAGTACGAGCAGTGTACTTAGGTGAACAATTCAAGCTATAGTTAATCTTATAATGGGGCCACAGAGGAAAAACCATGCGTTAATTGTGGCTTTAGGCACTATCCGATATATTTGTCCGGCACATATAGCCAGAGCTTTCTCATTTTATAATTAGAAACAAGGGAATAGCAGTACGATGAAAGCGTCACTTCAGCTCAAAATGGGTCAGCATCTCACCATGACGCCCCAGCTACAACAGGCCATACGTCTGTTGCAGTTGTCGTCATTAGAGTTGCAGCAGGAGATCCAGCAGGCATTAGAATCCAACCCGCTACTGGAGTTGGATGAAGAGCAGGAGAGCGCCAGCATCGAGCTGCAAGACGATAGCGTCAGCGACAGCTTCGACAACAAGTACGACGACAAGATAGAGCTGGATTCGAGCCAGGATAATTCAGGGGTCGAGACCTCAGACGCCCTGACTCAAGACTCAATGCCAGACGAGCTGCCGGTGGATACCACCTGGGATGAGGTCTACACCGCCTCACCAAACTCAAGCTCGGGCGCCATGCGCGACGACGACATGCCTTTTCAGGGCGAGACCAGCGAAGGTCTATACGAACACCTGGAATGGCAGAAGAACCTGACCCCTTTTTCCGATAACGACCTGGCCATCGCCACCGCCATCATCGACGCCATCGACGAGCGCGGTTACCTGACCCAGACCTGCGAAGATATTCTCGAGGCCATGGGCGACCCAGAGATCGAACTCGACGAGGTCGAGGCGGTACTCAAACGGGTACAACACTTCGACCCCATTGGTGTGGCGGCCCGCGACCTCAGCGAATGTCTGACGATCCAGCTGGCCCAGTACAGCGACGATACACCGCACATAGCCAACGCCCGCATGCTGATCAAAGAACACCTGGATCTCATCGCCGGACGCGACTTCCGTCTGCTGATGCGCAAGACCAAGCTCAAGGAAGATGAACTGAGGGATGCCATCGCCCTGATCCAGACCCTGAATCCCCGTCCAGGCCTCGCCATCACCGCCAGCCGCGACGAGTACGTGATCCCGGATGTGACCGTCACCAAGAAGAAGGGACGCTGGGTAGTCGAGCTTAACCCAGACAGCATGCCCAAGATCAACGTCAACCAGCAGTATGCCGCCATGGCCCGCAGCACTAAGAGTCAAGCGGATGGCCAGTTTATTCGCGGCCACCTGCAGGAAGCCAAATGGTTCCTCAAGAGCCTTGAGAGTCGCAACGAGACCCTGCTCAAGGTGACCAACTGTATC
Source organism: Shewanella alkalitolerans (assembly GCF_019457575.1). Taxonomy (NCBI): domain Bacteria; kingdom Pseudomonadati; phylum Pseudomonadota; class Gammaproteobacteria; order Alteromonadales; family Shewanellaceae; genus Shewanella; species Shewanella alkalitolerans. The sequence continues at coordinate 3,916,577 of NZ_CP080422.1, forward strand.
GTCGACTTCCAGCAAGGCTTCTTCGAATTTGGCGAAGAGGCGATGAAGCCCATGGTACTGAACGACATCGCCGAGGCGGTGGAGATGCATGAATCCACCATCTCACGTGTGACCACGCAAAAATATATGCATACCCCGAGAGGGATCTTCGAGCTCAAATACTTCTTCTCCAGTCACGTCGGTACCGACGATGGCGGAGAGTGCTCTTCAACAGCAATACGTGCCTTCATTAAGAAGCTGGTTGCTGCGGAAAACCAGAAAAAGCCATTGAGCGACAGCAAGATGGCTCAACTCTTGGCCGAACAGGGGATTAAGGTGGCTAGACGCACCATTGCCAAGTATCGCGAGGCAATGCTTATACCGCCCTCGAATCAGCGCAAGAGCTTATAAAACAAACCTGGAAACTGGAGGACTATCTTTATGCAAATAAACCTGACTGGGCACCATATCGAGATCACCCAATCTCTACGAAGCTACATCGAAGAGAAATTCACAAAGCTTGAACGTCATTTCGATCAGATCAATAATGTGCACGTTGTATTAAATGTCGAAAAGTTGCAACAGAAGGTTGAGGCAAAGTTACATCTCCGTGGCGGAGAAGTGTTCGCAACATCCGAACATGCGGACATGTATGCCGCGATAGACTCCCTGATTGACAAACTCGATCGTCAGGTCATTAAACACAAAGAGAAGCTTACTAAACATTAACGATGGAACTGAGTACCATCCTGCGGCCGGAGTGCACCACCTGCGCCACTCCGGGCAGTAAGAAAAAGGTACTGGAGCTTATCAGCGACTTAGCCGCTGTCCAGTACCCCACCCTCTCCTCTCAAGAAATATTTGAAAGCCTTCTGGCTCGAGAGAAAATGGGCAGCACAGGTATAGGCAATGGTATCGCGATTCCTCACGGACGGCTGACTAACATAGATCAACCCGTGGCCGTACTGGTGAAATGTGCTGAACCAATTGCATTCGATGCCATTGACAATCAGCCCGTCGATATCCTTTTTGCGTTATTGGTGCCCGCAGATCAATGCGAGCAACATCTTAGCACCCTGGCCGCTATGGCCGAGAAGCTCAATGATAAGGCGATCATGAAGCAGCTAAGAAAGACCCAAGATGAATCCGAACTCTATCAGGTGATCACCCAATGAAATTGGTTTTGGTATCCGGACGCTCAGGATCGGGAAAATCCGTCGCACTCAGGGTCCTAGAAGATCTAGGCTACTACTGTGTCGACAATCTGCCCTTGCAGATGATGGAGTCCCTGCTGGAGCAGCTCAAGGGGCGCAGCGATCTCGTGGCCATCAGCGTCGATGTGCGCAACATGCCCAGCGAAGAGATCCAGCTGGAAAAGCAGCTGGCCAAGCTCCCCAAAGATACCGAAATCTTAAGTTTCTTCCTGAACTCAAGCGACAATGTACTGCTCAAGCGCTACAGCGAGACCCGCAGGCTACATCCGCTGTCGCGCTCTAAGGTCTCCCTCAAGGAGGCAATTCAGCTCGAGGGCAAGCTGCTCGACCCCATAGCTAAACTGGTGGATCACTATATCGACACCTCTAACCTCAACATCTATGAGTTGAGCGACAAGGTGCGCGAGATCCTGCTGGGCACGGTCGACAAGGAGCTGGTGATCAACTTCGAGTCCTTCGGCTTTAAATATGGCATGCCGACCGAAGCCGACTTCATGTTTGACGTGCGCTTCCTACCCAATCCCCACTGGGAAACTGAGCTGAGGCCACTGACTGGCCTGGATGAGCCAGTGCAGCAGTTTCTGAGCCAGCAACCCCTGGTCAACAAGTTCATCTGGCAGATCGAAAACCTGCTGGAAACCTGGTTGCCTCACCTGGAGCGCAACAACCGCAGCTACCTCACCATAGCCATCGGCTGCACCGGCGGCCAGCACAGATCTGTCTATGTGACCGACCAGCTCGCCAAGCTGTTCAACAAGGGCAAGCATAAGGTTCAGGCGCGCCACCGAGAGCTAAAGCATGACTAAGTTGGCTCGCGAGCTGACCATCTGCAACAAGTTGGGCCTGCACGCCAGAGCGGCGACCAAGCTGGCGGTGCTCGCCGCTAAGTTCGACGCCGAGGTCACTCTGATCCAGGGCGATAAACAGGCCTCCGCCGCCAGCGTACTCGGCCTCCTGATGCTCGAAACCGGCATGGGTAAAACCATCACCATCACCAGCGAAGGCAAAGATGCCCTGGCGGCCCTGGATGCCATCAGCGCCCTTATTGACGCCAAATTCGATGAGGCCGTATAATCGGCTCGCTTTGCGGTGCCCGCTTAATTTCGTCCTATACTTATCATAGACTTACAAGCCTACCACCCAAGCCGTTCAATCAACTGCCAAAGGAGGAGCTATGCCGATCGAAGTGTTAGATAGTGAAACCACAGATCAACGCCTTAATCAGCTCACTCAAGCCTTAGGCAGCGGCATGTTTGTCCATGTGCGCAGCATGCTGCACGACATGGCCGCCTCTGATATCGCCTTCATCCTGGAATCCTCTCCGCCGCGCACCCGTCAGGTGCTCTGGCAGCTAATCGATCAGCAGCACACGGGGGAGATCCTCGACGAACTGGGCGAAGAGCTCAAAGATACCCTGATCACCCAGATGAGCCCCGAGCGCGTCGCCAAGGCGGCCGAAGGCATGGACACGGACGATCTGGCCTACATACTGCGTAGTCTGCCCGACAGCGTCTTCAATCAGGTGTTGCAGTCGATGACGGCGCAAGACAGAGCCAGGGTGGAGCAAGCCCTTTCCTACCCGGAAGACACTGCCGGCAGTATCATGAACACGGATACTGTCACCGTGCGCCCCGATGTCACCATAGACGTGATCCTGCGTTACCTGAGGATCCGCGGCGAGCTGCCCGATGCCACCGATACCCTCTATGTGGTGGATAAGCGCGACAGCCTGCTGGGCGGTGTGCGCATTACCGACCTGCTGACCTGCGACCCCAATGCCTCGGTGCGGGAGATCATGAACGACGATCTCGAAGGGATCCCCGTGGGTATGGATGACGGCGAAGTCGCCCAGCTGTTCGAGCGTCACGACTGGGTCTCGGCCCCCGTGGTCGAAGAGGAGACCAACCGTCTGCTGGGGCGTATCACCATCGATGATATCGTCGACGTGATCCGTGAAGATGCCGAACACTCCATGATGGGGATGGCGGGGATGGACGACGACACAGATACCTTCGGCCCAGTGGTCAAGAGTACCCTGAGGCGCTCCCTCTGGCTGACCATCAACCTGTTTGCCGCCCTGCTGGCCGCCTCGGTCAGCAACATGTTCGAGAACACCCTGGAGCAGTTTGCCACCATCGCCATCTTGATGACCATAGTCCCCAGCATGGGTGGCGTCGCCGGCAACCAGACCCTGGCGCTGGTGATCCGCGGTATCGCCCTGGGGCAGATAGGCCAGAGTAACTCCCGCTGGCTGATCGGTAAGGAACTGGCCATCGGCTTTCTCAACGGCCTGCTCTGGTCCATGCTGGTATTTGCCGCCGTCTGGCTGTGGAAGGGCGACATTGCCCTGGGCGGACTGATCGGCGGCGCCATGCTGATCAACATGACGGTGGCCGGTCTGGCCGGCGCCTGTATCCCACTGCTGCTGAAGAAATTCAATGTCGATCCCGCACTGGCCGGTGGCATGGTGCTGACCACGGTCACTGATGTGATCGGCCTGTTCGCCTTCCTCGGCCTGGCGACCCTGTTCCTGCTGCATTGACACCTAGGCGCATCTCAAAGCTCAATCGGATGCGCTTGAATTTCAATGTTATCGACATCTTTTTCACGCTAGGATAGGTAGAGTCATCCGGCCAGAGAACTGTCATGCAAAATACTCAAATACTCATCATAGAAGATAATGCCGATGTCGCCGGTGTCCTGGGGGACTATCTCGAATCCCAAGGAGCTCAGGTGGATTATGCCAGCAATGGCGAGCTCGGCCTGCGCCTCGCCACCGAAGGGCACTTCGACGCCATAGTGCTGGATCTCATGCTGCCCAAGATGGACGGCTACGCCGTGGCCAAGGCCCTACGTCAGCAGGGCTCCAGCGTGCCCATATTGATGCTGACGGCGCTGGACGACAAACAAGATCTGCTGCAAGGCTTTCATAGTGGCGCCGACGACTATCTGACCAAACCCTTCGATCTCGATGAGCTACATGTACGCCTGCTGGCGTTGATTAAGCGTCAGCTCGGGCGCGTCGCCCAGGGCTGTCAGCAGTGCGGGCCGCTCACCCTCAACATCGCCGAGCACACCGCCTATCGTGATGGCAAGAAGCTACAGCTGACCCCAAGCTGCTATCAGATCCTCCACCTGCTGATCTCCCGCGCGCCTAACGTGGTAAAACGTGAGGAGATAGTGCAGCACCTGTGGGGGGAAGAACCGCCCAACAGCGACATCTTGCGCAGCCATATGTACCAGCTGAGAAATCAGGTGGATAAACCCTTCGACACCCCCATCATACTCACCGTGCCTAAGATAGGCTTTCGGTTAGACGTGAATCAATAGAGGCCCCACAGGTGCAAAAAACCGCCAAGAGTCTGACTCGCAAGCTAAGTTTCTACTTCGGGGGGATCGCCCTCTTGGTGGCCGCCATCCTCTACCTGCTCAGTATATTTATCCTCTACTGGGTCGAAGATGAGCTCAACCGCCGCAGTCTGGAGCAGATAGCGCCTAGTGCTAAGGCGGCATTCGAGCAGGGCGCCGAGTCGCCGCTGGTGTTGAGCACCACTATCGTCGCCTATAACGATGCAGCCAGCTTACCCGATGAATATCAAGGCATTGTCGATCTGCCCGTCGGTTTTCTCGATGAACTGCACGATACCTTCAAGGAGGATATCTTCATCTTTCGCGGCCAATATGGCGAAGGCGAGGCGACACATCCCCTGATTCTGGTGATGAATGCCGAGCAGGTAGAGCTGAGCCGTAACGAATGGAACAATATCAGCCTGGTGATCCTGGCCGTCACCCTGATGTTGTTTGCCCTGTTCGGCTTTGCCATCACATTGCTCACCCGCAGGCTTATCGCGCCCATTCGCGCCATCAGCGAGCAGCTCGAGGACTCGGAGGGCGACCAGAGTTTTCGCGTCTCCAAGGATGCCACCCAGGAATTTCATGCCCTCACCGCCAGCCTCAACCATTATCAGCAGCAGATCGCCCAGCTGATCCGCCGGGAACAAGCCTTCTCCCGCTACGCCAGCCATGAACTGAGAACTCCGCTGACCATTATTCAAGGCGCCAGCCGTCTGCTGGAACAGGAGGGCAAGCCAGAGTTTATGCAACGACAGCGAAGCCGTATCGCCAAGGCCGCAAGCAATATGCAGCACATCATAGACGCGCTGCTGAGCCTGGTGAAACAGGAGAAGGGGCTGAGTTCACCCGACCTCAGGCCGCTACAGGAGAAAGAGCTAAAGCAGATCCTTGCCGAGGTCGAACCGCTGGCGAGCCAGAAACAGATCCAATTAGGCCTCACCCTAGATGCCACGCCGCAGATAGCCCCCAGCGAGGCGGTACTGCGCATGTTACTGATCAACTTGCTCAATAACGCCATCAACGCCAGCGACAGCGGCTGTATCGCCATCAGCGTCGACGATGAGGGGATCTCGGTGAAAGATCAGGGCCGCGGCATGAGCAGCAGCGACACTCGCCCCCAGGGCCATGGCTTAGGGCTGGAGATAGTCGAGGCCCTGTGTCAGCGTTATCAGTGGCGTTTTAGCCTCAGCAATTGCGACAAGGGCTGCATCGCCAGGTTGCACTTTCCTGCATCAACCCATGCCTCCTGATGGTGCAAGATAGGCGCTGAGCCGAGTAATCGCTCACTCAAGACCCAGTTTTTCGCCTGTCATCTAATTGGCATAAGTTTCGCTTATCCTAGCGCGGTCACGCACTAGGAGGCTTTCCCTTGTTTTCACTCAAGACACAATGGCACACCAATGACACTGACGCCTTTTGGCAACCTCAATTCGACGGAGAACCAAGCCATGAAGAAGTGCCTTACCCGCACCCTCTAGGCGGTCATCCACAGCGGGGCGCGATAGATGCGCGGCTAAATGCGCTAGGTCGGGAAGAGATAGGCCAGAGCCAGCAGCTCAGCCTAAATCGGGAAATCATGACACTGGTCGCCGAACAGGCCAGGTTATCGCTCAACTAGGCTATCAAGCTCAACAAAATTGTTAAGCTCGGCCACCGGCGAATCAATAGCGCGGCGAAAAGGCGCTAGGATAGTAAGCCGCTAACGAGAACGCGGCGTAATATTGGAGAGACTATCGAAGAATCTCTGCCTCTGCTTCTCGGCATCGAAGCGGCGCACCATCTGCCACTCCTGATACAGGGCAATTGCAAACCCTATGACCACCACCAACAAGCATCCGGCTCCCAGGTAGGTGATGATATTTACTGCGACATCTGCTCCTGCAGAACTGCTGGCGCTGCCAAAACCTATCATACACAACCCTTACACTTAGTCTCTGAGTGACCAGGAGTCACCTTCGACCTCAGGGTAGCGATGAAAAATTAAACAAAACTTAAGCCAATTAGCCCCCTCGAGAGGGATTTGTGTTAGTGAGAGCTAACTCACTGAAGCAGAGCGGGTTATTACCATCTAATCGAGCGCGGCTTAATTGCGACAAAGTGTATCACCAGGTCCGAGCCACCTTGCCACGACCGACACAACTGGCAAAACAGCCAAGGGCTATTGGGTCATGATCACCAAAAACTGGCTCTGCAGCTCGGCCTTATCCTGCCTGCCATACTTGATAAGCAGATCCGCCTTACCGTCTAAATTAAGATCTTCGCTGCTGAGCATGTCGCCATCGATAGGCAGGGTGAGCTTGAGGCTTTCCTTACGATCGAAGGGCTTGCCCTTGGCACTACCCAGAAACAGATCAAGCTCTGTGTCGCCGTCGGACAGCAGTAGATCCTGACGCTTGTCGCCATCGATATCCGCGAGCTTTACCACCGGCGCACCGCTCTGGCCCGAGGTCAGGCTGAAACTCAGCTCCACCGACTTGCTCATGTTCGGTTTGGCGGCGAAACGCCGCTTATCGTCCATGGTAAACAGGTGCACGTCCTGATCTATACTGCCCGACACCAGGGCGCCGATGATCTGCGACAGGCCGATATCGAACCCGGACACCAACACCTCGCTGCGACCATCTAGGTCGATATCCACCAGCTCGAAGCCCGTCAGGGTACCATCGCCGCGGATCACGCTCTGGGGCTGCTTGCCAAAGCTCACACCCTTGTCACCCTTCACCCCTAGATAGATCTCATAGTCGTTAACCCTATCCAGCACCCCTGAGCTCTTGGTGTAGCGCACCACCATATCCACAAGGCCGTCGCCATCGATATCCTGCAGCGCCTCGACCTTGCGATAGACGAGATCGCTCTGATCCAGCGCCTCGCCATAGGCATCACGTCTGTCCCACCAATCCAGGCCGCTGATCGCCTGACTCACGGGCTGGAATCTGGGGTAGCTCTCGAACTTGCCATCCTGATGTTGGGCATAGATCTCAAGCTCCCCCTCGCCCACCTTGATGATGTCGTCGCGACCATCGAAATTCATATCGGCAACATAGAGCTTGGTCTCGCTGTAGCGTGCACCATCGCGATAGAGCAGCACCTTGGGCTGGATCGCCAGGGTCTGGGCCTGCCAGCCATCCTCCTGACTGAGGAAGAGCTGTGTCTGCTCAAACTGGCCCACGATAAAGTCGTCACGGCCATCGCCGTTGAGATCCCGCACAAACTCGCCGCGGGCAATAAACTCGATGCGCGGCTTCACCACCAGCGGCGCCACATCAAGCAGCTCGCGAAGCGCCAGCCCTTGGTCGCTGACCGTCAACACAGAGAGATGAGCGCGCGACATGAAGTAGACGGACTGCAGTGAATCGGCCTGCTGTGGCTTGCCCTGCTTTGGCTTAGCGCTGACATCGTATCGATAGAGATCGCCAGGCAGAGGCATCTTATGCAGCAGCCGATACTGGCTGCTTTCGCCATCTAAGCCATAGATGGCGAGCCATTTGGTCTGACGGTCATCGACGCCGATTGCCAGCAGCTCCTTGTTGGCATCGCCGACTAAGTTGAGGCTCTCCAGCGGATGGGTGAGCTTAAAACCTGTATCTATGGTTTGAGAGACGAAGGCCAGTGGCGCCTTATCGGCTAAGACCTGCATGGAGCAGAGCAGAGTCAGGCTGGCGGTGAGCCAGGGGGCGAGGGCACGAATTGCCGGTATTTTCACAGATCATTTCCCTATGTGAAGCGAGTTGGGTTCTAATCTATCGATTCCCGGCGAAAAATAAAGTTCAGTTAATGACTTGTTACAAACAAAAAAGTGCTCGAGGTAGCCCGCAAGTTTAATCGGATCTCACCTAACGATTCCGACTTACTCTTCCTGTCCCGGCTTATTCTTGATTTCCCGGCTGAGTCTTCCAGGCACGGGTCATCTCCCGGCGACCCAGGGCCCCCGGATGAGGCTTCACCTTAAAACCTGCGGCCTTCAGATTACGCTTGAACTGGCCGTTGGCACAGTAGCTCACCAGCATGCCGCCCGGCATCATCATAGGAAAGAGGCGATCGAAGTTATCCAGGGTCCAGAGCTCGGGCTGCTTACTTGGCGCAAAGCCGTCGTAGAACACCAGGTTGATGGAATTATCCGGCAATTCCAGGCTATCCCAAGTACCGTGGATCTTATGCAGCACGAAGCCGGGAAACAGGGTGACATCTTCGCCCCAGGGCGCGCTATGCAGGCGATCGAACAGCTCGTGCAGCGCAGGCTCCAGATGCTCCTTGTAGTTCAGCTGAGCGATCACCTCGCTAGGAACGGGATAGGCCTCTACCGTCACGAAACGGATCGGCCTTGTGAGCCTATCCGGCTTGCCATCGCTGCCCAGCACCCGCTTGAGTGTCAGCATGGCGTTCATGCCCGAGCCAAACCCCAACTCGAGAATATTCACCTGCTCGAAGCTGGGGTCCAGATCGGCAAGGCCCGACTGGATATAGACATGTTCAGACTCGCTAATGGCGCCGTTATGGGCATGATAACTGTCGTCAAACAGGCTGCTCATCAGGGTGTGGGAACCATCCTTGGTCATCTGTACATGGATCTTGTTCATTCTCGGCTCATCAACGATATTTGCTGGGGCCAGATTGTACCTTAGACCCAGCCCCGACATGCAAGTCTTTCCCATACCACCTGACCAGGCTCCCACTAAAAACAAAAAGCACCGCGAGTGATCAAGCTCACAGCCAAGAAGCCATAGGAATGGGAAAATCCGCCCCACTTTCAGTCATCTAGATGAAGCTGGGTATTTTACCCACGTGACTTGGCATCTCACTTGCCAATGCGTCGACAGCTAGTGCCTCACCAGCTAGCGCTTTTCGAGATCAGGCCAAGGGGCAGGCCCAAGAGCCTGAGTATCGGACGAGAGAGCGATGACAAGGCAGTGCCCAGCACACAACCCAATACAAACATAAGCAAATAATACTTACGAGCCCCTATGCCCAGCCACACCCTAGTTAGCGCCAAAGGTAACGCCCTGGCGATCGTCTCCTTTCTGCTATGGGGGCTTCTGCCCCTCTACTATCAGTTTCTGCCGGGCGCGGATATCACTGAGATGCTGGCGATTCGCCTGCTCTGCTCTGTGCCTTTCATGCTGCTGGTCTTTCTACTGCTTGGCAAACCTCTGCCCCGTTTGACACTGCTTAAGGCCAATCTTCCCTCGGTCGCCCTGTGCGCGCTAGCTTCGCTTATCATGTGCGTCTCCTGGTACAGTTTTACCTGGGCACTGACCCATGGTCAGGTGTTGGCGGCGAGCCTGGGCTTCTTCATCAACCCGCTGTTTGCTATCGGATTGGGGGTGCTGTTTCTAAAAGACAGGCTGACTGTCGCCCAGAAATGGGCTGTACTGCTCGGCACTCTGGGCATTGGCTACATGGTGATGGCCTATGGTCAGCTCCCCTGGCTGGCACTGTTGATGGGCAGCTTCTTCGCCCTCTATGGCCTGTGTAAGAAGTTTATCCGCTTCGACTCGCTTACCTCTGTCACCATAGAGGCGGCGCTGCTCACCCCGATCGCCGCCGGCTATCTGTTCTGGCTCAGCGCCACCGGCCAGAGCGAGGCACTTTCGAGCGGCACGGGCACACTACTGCTTTACATGGGGTCGGCGCCCGTAACTCTGCTACCGCTGATCTTCTTCGCCCTGGCGATTCGTCACACCAGCCTCTCCATGGTCGGCCTGCTGCAGTACATAGAACCCACCATGCACTTCTTGCTGGCGATCTTCCTGTTTAACGAGACGTTCGATAGCGTCAAGGCGGTGAGCTTCGCCCTCATCTGGGTTGGGCTACTCCTCTGCTCGCTGGAGGCCCTGCCCGGTCTGTGGCGCAGTCTCGCCACCCGGCGACAACTGCACCACCCCAGCTAGGATCTCTGCCACCACGCGGCGACTGAAGATCATCGACAGATGTAGCGGTCGCCAGATCACCCGATTGTTGGCCCCCGGCCAATGGGAGCTGCGACTCGGCACTATGGTGAAATCGATGGGCGTGCGAAACGAGTAGAGGGCAATCCCCTCCAGGCGTTCCTGGCAAGCGGCGAGCTGAGACAACAACTGACTCTTTGGCCTCAGCTCACGCATCGCCCGCGACGGATAGGGCAGCCAGGCGAGATAGCTGCCATGATGGGGAGAGGAAATAGAAAACAGCGCCTTGGTGCGTTTTTCGCCCCCCAGATGCTGTAGGTAGTAACGGGCAACTATGCCGCCCATGCTAAAACCGATGAGGCAGATGGTCTCATCCTCGGCCAGGGCTGCCTCGATATGGCTTTGCAGCTGTTTCGCCGCAAAGGCTATCCCACGCCTGCCATCGAAGGGGGCCAGGGTTGGTGTCAGGCACTCATAGCCCTGACGCTCAAACTGACGCCGCATCCATCCCATCACCTGGCCGGTGTTAAAGATCCCATGGACTAACACGAGTTTCATCCCTTCGCCCTCTCGCTAACGTCTGAGTTAATCGCCCCCAAGGGGCAAATATTTGCTATGATCCGCGCTCACTCCAGCATACCACCGATTAGGGATCATAAGATCATGTCGAACGCCGACCTGCTGCGCCAGGCGATCAGCCAAAGAACCGAGCTACTCGCCGCGGCACAAGCCGCCAACACCAACTGTTTTCGCGTGTTTCACGGCACGGTCGAGGGGATAGACGGCCTCACCATAGATCGCTATGGCGACGCCTGGCTGATCCAATCGTTTCACCAGAGTCTGACGCAAGAGGAGCTGGAATGCCTCGGCCAAGAGCTCAAGCAGACTCAAGATCTCCCCGTCATCTACAATGATAGATCCAATAAAAACTCTCGAATTCTCAACCCACTGACGCCTGAACTCGACGCCTTCGCCAGCGCCGAGCAGGAGATGACGGAAAATGGCATCCGCTTCATCAGCAAGTTACGCCACGAAGGGCAAGATCCCCTGCTGTTTCTCGACATGCGTGTCGGCCGGGAATATGTGAAGGCCAACAGCCAAGGCAAGTCCGTGCTGAACCTGTTTTCCTACACCTGCGGCATAGGCACGGCCGCCGCAGTCGGCGGTGCAAAATCTGTCACCAACGTCGACTTCTCCTCCTTTGCCTTGGCCGCTGGCCGCCGCAACGCCGAACTCAATGGGGTGAGCGGCAGGTGTGAGTTTATTCAGAGCGATGCCTTTCCCGCCATGCGCCAATTGGCGGGCATGAAGGTGGGCGGACGCCGCAACCAGAAACTCCCCAGCTACCCTAAACTGGCGCCGCGTCAGTTCGATCTGGTGTTTCTCGATCCGCCGCGTTTCGCCAAGAGCCCCTTCGGCACTGTGGATCTGATCAACGATTATCAGAGCCTATTCAAACCCGCCATGCTAGCCACCAAGGTGGGCGGCACCATAGTCTGCTGCAACAACGTCGCCAAAGTAGAGCGTCAGGTTTGGCTCGACGCCTTGATTCGCTGCGTCGAGAAGCAGGGACGGCAGGTCGCCAGCTTCGAGTGGATCCATTGCCACCAGGACTTCCCCTCCTTCGACGGCAATCATCCGCTTAAGATAGTGGCGCTCACCTTGGCAGATCAGTAACTGAATCGCTGCAAACTGGTCATGGTTAGCCTAGCCAGTTTAGAAAAGACAGGATGAAAGTGGTAAAAATTTGGCCGTTAACTTAAAAATTTACGGCCTTTAGCTACATAATGGCAACAAACAACAAGCTGGCAACATAAAAACTATCAATTAACGCCGGATATCTGCCACAAAAAGTTTCAAACCGGCCTCAAACCAGGCTTAACTGCAAGAGTCCATCAACAAGAACGGCTGTGTATTATTTATTCACATAATGGCTTTTCAGAGCAAAATTAGCACTATTAGTGCGAATTTTATATCAAAAAATCATCAGTTATCAAAATTCACTTTACTTAACGCCTCGCTGGCACTACATTTCGCTTCCCGCTAAACAGTGAATAAATGGCAGTCCAATACACACTCACTTCCAAGATGCCATTTACCCGACTTAATTTGGAGATTATTGGTGTTAGACGTCGCCGATAACTGTAAATCGAACAATCCTACGGCACCCGTAATAGGTCTCTCTTTCTTTGCCGTCGCCTCAGGTTTTCTGATGAGCCTGATCCCCCTATCATTGGGCAACTTCGGCCTGTCGCCGGATCTCGCCCCTTGGCTCGCCAGCATCTTCTACCTGGGGTTGCTCCTCGGCGCATTGAGGGTCGAGCGCCTGATCGCCAAAATGGGCCACAGACGCGGCTTTGTGCTGTTTCTCTCCCTGCTGATCGCCAGCATAGTGGCCATGTTGCTCTTGCCTGGTGCCGGCATCTGGCTCACGGCACGCCTGCTCGCGGGTTTCGCCGTCGCGGGCGTCTTCGTGGTGGTCGAATCCTGGTTACTGATGGCCGATAGCGTCAAGGCGCGCGCCAGACGACTGGGGATCTACATGGCCGCACTTTATGGCGGCAGCGCTCTCGGTCAGCTGGCCATAGGTGAACTGGGCACTCAGGGCGTCTTACCCTATCTGTTTGTCATCGTCCTGCTCCTGCTGGCAATAATGGCCCCAGTGCTGATCCGTTCTGGAGAGCCGGCCCATCAAGCTCAGCAGAGACTCTCACTCAAGGAGAGCGCCAACCTGAGTCGCCCGGCAATCATAGGCTGCCTGGTCTCGGGCCTGCTGCTCGGCCCCATCTATGGGCTGATGCCCGTCTATATCGATAATCAGGTAGACGAGCCGACCCAGACGGGACTCTTGATGGCGGCGATTATCTTAGGTGGCATGGCGGTGCAACCGTTGATTAGCTATCTCTCGCCGCGGATGGACAAGCGTCTGCTGATGGCCATGTGTACTCTGGTGGGCTTGGTCGGTGTGGTCGGCGCCATAGAAACCAGCGCCTTTATATTTAAGGGATTGAGCTACTTCATCCTGGGGGCGGCCAGTTTCGCCCTCTACCCTATTGCCATCTCGCTGGCCTGCGACAGACTGCCGAGCACCAAGATAGTGTCGGCGACCGAGGTGATGTTGCTCTGCTATAGCCTGGGCTCTGTGGCCGGGCCCCTGCTGGCCTTGACCCTGAGCGATAAACGCCACGGCATGATGATCTATCTGGCCATCTGTCTGCTGAGCACCTGCCTCTACATGCTATTCAAGAGCCTGCAGAAACTCGACGGTCAGACAGATCGCCTGCAGAGCTAAACAATACTGTCCTCGCCATCGGTATCAGCCTCAGCTGGCCGATGGCGTTTGGCATACCAGTTGGCCAATGGCTGAGCCGATAGACCATGGGCCAATATGCTCATCAAGACGGTCACAGTTACCACGGCATAGAGGGTCTCGAACCCCTTGATGCTGCCCATCTCATGGGCGACGATCAGCACATAGAGGATAGAAGCGATCCCCCTGGGGCCGAACCAGGCGATAAAGGCACGGGTCGCCAGATCTAACTTGGTGCCTATCAGAGAGATCATCACGGGCAACATACGCAGCAAGGTCAGGCTAAGCAGGGCGTAGATAATCACCTCAATAGTGACATAGGGCAGCGTGGTTGGCACAAACGCCAGGCCGAAGATGAAGAAGCTTATCAACACCAAGAGTTCCCCCTCGCTCTCGGCAAAGTCTTCGATATGCCCCCTGGCCATCTCGCTGGTATTACCGGCATAGAGACCGGCGAAGAAGGCGGCGATGAACCCATTACCCGAAAACTCCTCCGCCAGATAGAAGGCCAATATCGCCAAGGCGATGGGGATCAGGTTGAGGTAGGTCTCCACCATGCCATCACGTTTGAAACAAAAGATCTGCAACTTGGTGCCCAGATAGCCGACGGCGCCGCCCACCAAGGCGCCGAACAGGATCTGCTGCATCACATAGACCAGCCAGTGTTGATCCTGGGCGTGCTCCAGGCCGCTCATGATCAAGGCCACCACAGTAATTAACACGGGGAAGATAATGCCGTCGTTCAGCCCGCTCTCCACATTGATGGTGGAGCGTATCGTCTTGGGCACCTTAGGGTCCGAGACCACCGCCTTACCCAGGGCTGCATCCGTCGGGGTCAGCAGCAGGGCTAACATCAGCAGATAGAGAAAGGGTTGGTCGGGAAAAAAGAATCCCGCCACTAGTGTGCCAGCCGCGACCGTGATCGGCAGGCCAATAAACAGCAGGCGCGCCGGTAGCTGCCATGACTGCTTAAGCAGCCTGAGATCCAGCAGGGCGGCGTCGCTAAACAGCACCAACACCAAGGCGATTTCCACCATGATAGTGACAAATTCGGCATCCACCTTCACCTGAGTCACATCCAGGCCGAAGGGGGACAACAGCAGGCCGAAGGCGGTAAATACCATGGGACCCGAAATGTCGAAACGCGCCAACCACTTAGAGATATAGCCGTAGAGCAACACGACTAAGGCAATGATAAGTATGACGATATGTTCATCCATTGGGGCTTTCCTTGGCTGACTGATGGCTTGTAGCTTAAGCTAGCAGAAATTATTCCCCATGGCTCTAGCTGAAACGAACTAATCTCGGTCTAGCAGCCAAACCAGCTCCGGCAAGGCGGTAAGGTCTAAGGTATCGCCCCGCTCGGCGATCACCACATGGGGCGACTGGCTTCCCTCTGGCACCAACTCGGCCTTGAGCCGCTCCTGCGCCTCGCGCTCACCATGGATCAGAATCAGCGGCGGCGTGTGTTTAAAGTGTCGATACCAATGGATAAGCTCGGCCTGATCCGCGTGAGCCGACAACCCGCCGACCGTATGTATCTTGGCCTTCACCGGAATATCGCGGCCATGTATGGTGAGCGACTCGGCGCCATCCACCAGTAGGCGTCCCGGCGTACCCAGGGCCTGGAAACCACAGATGATCACATCCGACTGGGGATTGGCCAGGTTATGCTCCAGATGGCTGCGGATCCGCCCGCCGTTGCACATGCCGCTACCGGCGATGATGATCAAACCCTGATGGATCTCGTTAAGCTCCATCGACTCTTGGGTGCTGTCGATAAAATCCACATTCGAGAGCAGCGGATGTTTGCCCGGCGACAGACGGGTGAAGCGCTTAAAGTCCTCATCCATCAGCTGATAGTTGGCCACATAGATCTGAGTCGCCTTGATCGCCATGGGGCTGTCGAGACAGATACGCCAGTTGGACAGCGCCCACTCCTTGGCATACAGATGAAACAGATAGAGCAGCTCCTGGGCCCGCCCGACGGAGAATGCGGGTAGGAGAATATTGCCGCGGCTCTCCTTAATCGTCTTGGCGAAGATCGCCTTAAGCTCCTCCAGGGTATCATCCCAGCTGCGGTGTAACCTGTCGCCATAGGTGCTCTCCATCAACACCAAATCCGCGTCATCGATCAGCGTAGGATCATCCAGGATCGGCATACCCGCCCGCCCCAGATCGCCGCTAAACACCAGCTTCTTGCGCTCACTCCCCTCCCCCAGCCACAACTCGACCACGGCCGAACCTAGAATATGCCCGGCATCGCTTAAACAAGCCTTCAACTGAGGCACCACCTGTACCGACTGACCATAATCGAGGGCGACAAACTGCTTGATCACCAGCGCTACATCTTCTTCGTCGAACAGGGGCTCCAGCGGCGGCAGATCCATCTTCACCCGCTTCTTGTTGAGGCGCTCCACATCGCGTACCTGCAGCATGGCGGCATCCCTGAGCATCACCTCACACAGCTCAACCGTCGCCTTATGGGTATAGATGGGGCCGGTAAAGCCAGACTTAACCAGCAGAGGGAGACGCCCCGAGTGATCGATATGGGCATGGCTGAGCACCACGGCATGAATCTCTGTTGGCTCGAAGAGGAAGGGCTCGTGATTGCGCAGTGCATCGAGCTTCCCCCCCTGGATTAGGCCGCAGTCGAGCAGCACCTGACGACCCGAGATATCGAGAAGATGACAGGAGCCCGTCACCTCCTGGGCTGCACCGAGAAAAGAGAGCGTCATCTGCATAACAGTGTCCTTTGAATAACAAGGTCCTTTGAGCAACAAGGCCTTAGAGTGCCCGTAAGCGGCTAGGCAAAGAGAATACCTGGCCCAAACGAGCCTGAAAGAAATGATTCAGCTTATGGTTAAAAGATAGTCTTTTTAGTAGCTTCCAACCAGCGACAGCCAGGTTAAATCTTGGTGTTAGACAAAACACCTCGCGAGCCTTCCCCCACAAAGCTGATTGGAAAAACAACAGAAATGTGCACAGAGAATCAGCTTTATCGAGGGCCACTCGGCTGCCAAGAGCGGGGAACCTTAAAAAGCTCAACACAAAAACGTGACCCTTTAGGTAAAATTGGCCCTAACTCTACTTCTGATTAAAAAAACAACAAACCAGCGAAAGACAGGGATGAAATCTTTAGGTTATAGTTAGTTAAACGGATGGCACACGCGCTTTTCAGGATCCCCTATGAAGCCCTATCAAGACGCTCTCTCATTGCTGGAGCAAGACCCGCTCTTCAGCCAGACTCAGGTCAACACGGCCCAGCTTGCGGTGCCGGATGAGATGTTTAACGGCTGGCAGCAAACCTTAGATCTCCTATCGGAAATCGTCGACACCCCGGCCATCCTGATCATGCGGGTGACGGAAAGAGATATCTCTGTCTTCACCACCAGCCATCATCCAGATAATCCCTATAAACGCCATGACACCGAGAGCCTGGGCCATGGTCTCTACTGCGAGACAGTGATCAAGCGCCAAGCTGAGCTGGTCGTGCCCAACGCCCTAAAAGATAAGGAGTGGGATCGCAATCCAGATATCAAGCTGGGGATGATCGCCTACTGCGGCCTGCCGCTCACCTGGCCCAACGGCCAGCCCTTCGGCACCCTGTGTATGCTGGATAACAAGGAGAGGGACTACGGCCGCACCTTTCGCCATCTGCTGGCGCGGTTTCAAAACGCCATCAATGCCAATCTCGCCAGCCTGTATCAGAGTGCCAAGCTCTTCCATCTCAACCAAGTCTTAGAGACTAAGGTGCAGCAACGTACCCTGGAACTCACCAGGCTCAACAAGAAGCTATTGAGCGAGATAGAGCAGCGCACCGTTATCGAAAATTCACTGCAATTTCATAAAGATCACGACCCATTGACTGGTCTGGCTAATCGACTGGGGTTTGTGAATCAGCTCTCACAGCAACTCAGCCAGCCCGATGAACTGTCTACCTATGTGATCTACTTTGGCCTGCGCAACTTCAAGTCGATCAACGAGAGCTATGGCTATGTGGTCGGCGACAAAGTGTTGCAGCTCTTTAGCCAGCGCATCAAGCGCATCCTGGATAAGGATACCCTGTTTGCCCGCATCGCCGGTGCCGAGTTCGTCATCGCCCACAGGGGCAAGAATCCCCTGGAGCTTCCCCTGATCGACAGCATAATACAGACAGCCAATATTCCCTTCGCCCTGGCAGAGTTCAGCATCAATATTCCCTGCTGCATAGGGGTCGCGGTCGCACCGGCGGACGCCCAGGAGGCCTCGGAGCTGATGCAGAAAGCCGGTGCCGCCATGAGCATCAGCAAGGCCGAGGCTACGCCCTACAGCTTCTTCAACAAGCACACTCAGACCAATATCGAGCGCCGTTGCCTGCTGGAATCGCACCTGGTGGATGCCCTCAAACATCAGGAGCTGAGCCTGCATTACCAGCCGCTGTTTAGCCTGCAACACAAGCGGGTTATCGGTGCTGAGGCCCTGCTCCGCTGGCACAGCCCACAGCTGGGCGATGTACCGCCGGATCAATTTATCAGCCTGGCGGAGCACAATGGTCAGATCATCGCCATAGGTAACTTCGTGCTGCATACCGCCATCGAACAGGCCGCCAAGTGGCGCAGCCAAGATCCCAACAGGCCGTTTAGGGTGGCGATCAACATCTCGCCGCTGCAGTTTCGCGACACCGATTTTGCCGACTATATTGCCAACCTCTTGAGTATCTACCGCCTGCCGGCCTCCGCCCTGGAAATGGAGATCACCGAAGGCGTGCTGCTGCAAGATGAGCAGCTGGCGCAGCATATCATTGGCCAATTGCAGGCCCTGGGGGTGAGGATCTCCCTCGACGACTTCGGCACCGGCTACTCCTCACTGAGCTACCTGCAAAAATACTCCTTCGACACACTGAAGATAGATCGCTGCTTCATCACTAATCTGGAGAAGAACGAGCAGGACAGAGAGCTGACCCGGGCGATCATCGCCATGGGCAAGAAGCTGACACTCAACGTGATCGCCGAAGGGGTAGAGACTCAGGCGCAGGATGCCTTTATCCGCCAGGAGGAGTGCGACTTCGGTCAGGGTTATCTCTATGGCAGGCCTGTGGATGCGCAGACCTTCGAACGCGACTATCTGAGCGCTGACTAAGCTAAAGCTAAGCCCCGACAGTTCTAGAAGTTCATGGCCAGACCGAATCACCCAGCGCCGCGAAACCTGATAAGCGCTAGCCCGCTGACCGACAAGACGAACACAACAATTTAGTAACAAACAGTTTCACTCGACGCCACGGCTGCTTTATAGTGTAAAAAAATAAAAAGATCGCTTATGAATATTGACCCCATTGCCGAGCTCTTGGTGCTATTTATCTGCCTGCTCGCCAGTACCTCTACCCTTGCCTGGGGCCTGATGGCCTACCCGCTGCGCATCGCTCCCCGCGCCAGCACCTATTTCTCCCTTGCCAACCTATTGATCTTAATGGGAGTGCTCCTCACCACACTCAGAGATCAGACGCCGAGCTATCTCTACTGGTTGGGGGCAGACATGCTGCTGTTACTCGGTTTCGTGCTGCTTCGTAGCGGCACCCAACGCCTGTTTCGCCTGCCAAGCAGCATCAAAATAGATCTCGCCTTACTACTCCTGACCGGGCTCTTGATGCTAACTCAGCCAGCCAGCATAGCAGCCAGCGATACCCTGGGCATCTTCTTCTCCTTCATGGCCGCCAGCACCTTCTTGCTGATGGCCAAAGACAATCTGGTCGCCCTGGAACACACGGTCAAACGCCCCATCGCAGTGATCCTCTTGAGCCCCATCGCCCTGATGGGGGTCATTTTTGGCCTCAGGGCGCTGTTGCTGCTCATCGAGCCTGCTCTAAAATCCCACCTGGCCAGCATTCAGAGCGCCGACGCCATCCCCATGTTGTGGCTGTATGTGGTCATGACCTTGTGGATCAACGTGATCATGATGGGCAACGCCCTCACCCGTCTGGTGCAGAAGATGCGCCAACAGGCAGACAGGGACTATCTCACTGGGCTATGGAACCGGCGCGCCATGCAGCAGCAACTGGAGCAGCTGCATCAGCGTTGGCTTAGGGATGGACAGGCCTATAGCCTGATCCTGTTCGATCTGGATTTCTTCAAACAGATCAATGACAAGTTTGGTCATTCTGCCGGGGACGCCGTGCTTGTTAAGACGGCGCAGCAGATAGGTAAGGTCACCCGTGCCATGGACATCTTCTGCCGCCTCGGCGGCGAGGAGTTTCTTCTGGTGTTACCCGGCACAGATGGCGAGGTGGCGAAGATCATCGCCCAGAAATTGCAGCAGGCCCTGAGACAATCCAGCCTCAACTGGCAGGGCAGCCTGATCCCCATCAGCGCCAGCTTCGGCATAGTCACTACGGCAACAGGCGATACACCGGACAGCCTATTGGCGCTTGCCGACAAGGCGATGTACCGCGCCAAGGAGACCGGCAGGGATCGCTGCTGCACGGCAGAGCGAAGGCTAGAGCAGGCTCAGGCTACACCATCTCAATAGCGATCTGCTGACAGGGCGCCTTACCCGAGCGAATGAGCGGCTCGCTGGTCTGGATTGCCTGATTGGCAAGGGGCATGTTGGCGCTGGTATAGAGCTTAGCGAGATCTTTGATATCTATGGCGCCACGAGACTCGCCGATGATCCCTTCGGTCACCATCTTCTTCATCAGGCGGGAAAAAGTTTCTGGCTGAATCGACAGGCGCGATGCCAACACACGTTTAGGAATATCCAACTCGACCCGCCCCTGGTTGTCGCCGATCTTCTGCATGTTGCGCAGCAGAAAAAGCAGCAGACGCGACTGGGCATTCTGCACAGATAACAGTTCTACCTCATTGATATCCTTGCGTAACCTGACACTCATCTCCGCCATGATGGCGATGCAGGCATCGGGATTGCCCCTGAGCATGGCGAGGTAACCTTCGCTGTCGAAACTGACCAGGGTGCAGTGGGACACGGCCTGGGCCGACACAGGATAGGAGGCCTGCCTACTAAACATCAGCGCCTCGGCGAAGGTGCGCCCCTCGCGCACCACCTCTATCACCTTGTCCTGACCCTGCAGGCTGGTGCGATAGAGTTGCAGATGCCCCTGAATCACCAGGTAGAAACGCTTGGCCAGATCGCCCTGATAGAACAAATTTTCGTGGGCGGCCAGGGTGATCTTGGCGGCCTGCCCCAGCAGGCGACACAGCTCCTCTTCGCCCAATGCCGAAAACAGGTGGTGTTGGTGAATGCAGGCCTTAATCTGTGGATCTGTTATCATCGCGCCTTCCTTAGTCCTGTCGCTCCGTTAATCTAAATCACAACCTGATAACAAGTCGTGATCTAGATCATAATGAACAGGTATTAAAGATGAATCAAATTCAAAAAGCGCGTGAAGCTAAATCAGTGATGCATGCTGTGGTCGTGAGCCTCTCCCTGGGCCGTGACTTTTGCCGTCACCGACAGTGTCTCGCCATCCGCCAGAGTTAGGGTCAGAGCCACCTCTTCACCCAAAGCCGGCACGCCGGTCTTAAAGTCCGACATCATGCCGTGATAACCACCGGGCGCCAATTTCACCATGCCATGGGGCGGGATCTGTATCGCCTCCACTCCCTGCATCCGCATCACCTCGTTTTCCATCAGCGTCTGATGCAGCTCGACCACGCCGCGAGGACTAGTGATCGCCTTGAGCACCAAGGGCTTGTCGCTCGGGTTATGTAGGGAGAGATAGACGGGCACTACGCGAGAGGTGGGCGGCATGCCGCGGATCCAGGCGTCGTGTACCATCAGCTCGCTGGCCTGCGCGGCACCGAACCAACTACAAAGCAACACAAATAAGCAGAA
Organism: Shewanella alkalitolerans; assembly: GCF_019457575.1. Taxonomy (NCBI): domain Bacteria; kingdom Pseudomonadati; phylum Pseudomonadota; class Gammaproteobacteria; order Alteromonadales; family Shewanellaceae; genus Shewanella; species Shewanella alkalitolerans. Next base: position 3,938,146 of record NZ_CP080422.1, read on the forward strand.
ACGACCTTTCATATGATTTCCTTTTTTCATGATTAGAGCAGACTCTCGATCTGTTGACGCATCTCGTCTATGGGGGTGCCAGTGTAGAAGAAACCGCGCACCCGCTGTTTGCCATCGAGCACGAAGATCTTGGCGGTGTGGGAATAGAGATAACCCTGCCGCTTAGGCGCCTTGCTATCTTCCAGGCTCAGCTTCTTATACTCAGTAGTCACCTTCTCCTCCGCCAACTTGGTGTAGTCGGCCTTAAACAGCGCGGCGACCTCATCTATCTTCTCCCGCTCATCCACCAAGCCGATAAAGCTGGGGTCGAAGTAGCTGAGGTATTTGTTCAGGTGCTTGGGCGTGTCGTAATCGCTGTCGATGCTGATGAAGAGCACCTGAATGCGATCTCGGGTCTCACTCGGCAACTGATGCATCAGCTGGCTGATGTGGGCCATGGTCGTTGGGCAGATGTCGGCGCAGTTGGTGTAGCCGAAGAACATCATCACCACCTTGTCGTGAAAGTCCGACAGACGAACCTCGCCCCCCTTGCTGCTGCGCAGGCTAAAATCGCCGCCAATCCCCTTGAGGATAGGCATGTTCGCCATGCTAGCAGCGCTCATCAGACTGCCCATAAGCAGCACACAGAGGCTCAGGGCCAGATGAAACTTACCTTGGTTAACTCGTGTCATAGTCAATTCCTTCTCTGCTAACAACGCACCTCGGCGCCGAGATCTGTCACCGGCGGCAGGTACTCGGCACGGTACAGCACTACCTTGGCACCCTCTGGGGTCACGGTGAGCAGCATGGTCACGCCGACTCGCGCCAGCTCGACCTCGCCCTCGCTGTTGGTGGCCGTCCACTGATACTCGAAACTCAAACGGTATTGCCCTGCCTCGGGCGTCAGGCTGTAGTTCTTGATCACCCGCCGGCTGTCGCTGTGATTCAGGCTGTGCAGGTAGGCGAGATACTGGCTCGGGGTCTGGCTAGCATCTTCGGGGCCGGTAAAGCTTGCATCCTTAGCTAACAGACTGAGCAGACCTGCGTCATCCAACCTATCTAGCGACTCGGTCCAGCGATAGAGCGCCGCGCGAACCAGATTGATCTCGGCGGCGGGGCGATAGCGGGAAGTAAAGTCATCATACTCGTTGACCAGAGTGACGCTGCTGCGCACCAACCCTTGATTATCCAGGCTCAGGCGCTGCACCACATATTGCCCCTTCACCTCGCTCTCGCCTTCGGTTGGCGAGGCCAGCTGAAACTCTGTCTCCACCTCGACCTCAACACCCTCCTGACTGCGGGCAATAGGGGTGATGGACATGAGATGATGGGCGCCCTGACTTGGCAGGCTGCCAGCATATTCGGCGTAGTCCACTAGATCCCTCTCTGGCGCCAAGCGCTTGTCTGCCTGACCCATATCCAGATTGGCATACCAGAGATAGACATTTGCCTCCAGGCCATAGTCCACCTCGGCGGCCGCTGCGCTGGAGGTTATAACAAACCCGCCCAGCATCATCAGCAATCCCATCAGGAGTAACCTTTGCATCCGCATCTCCCATCGTTGCGACGATAATTGGCTCGAGCCTCACCTAGACCCGAGCCCTTTTTGCCTAAACCCCTAGCGCTTAGCCCTTAGGCCGTGGCTATGCTAGATGGCTTCTTGAGCTGCACCATCAGGTTGTCATCCCACTCGCCGTCGACCTTCACGTGAGCCGCGGCGCCTTTGATGATCGCCTCGATCAAGTTGTGGTTCACGTAGGCATAGAGGCCGGGCTGGCGGAAGGTGTATAGGGCGGCGCAGGCACTGCCCCCGGCGACCATCCAGGTTTCCAGGTTGGTCTGCGGCGCATCGGTAAATGAACCCGCTGGCCAGACATAGTCACCGTGTCCGCCGATGATGTGAGGACGGGTGTCGCGGTTCGCCTGAGAGTGTACGAAGAGCACAGACTCACCCACCTTGGCGGTCATGGCGTTCTTGCCTGTCAGGGCACCCACGGCGCCGTTGAACACCACGTGAGATGGGGTAAGTGTCTTCATCACCTCAAGCACCTCACTCATGCTACCCATCACAGTGTCATAGGCCTTGTATTTGCCGTTGGCATCCTTTGGCACATAGAAGTCGGCTTCGCCTATGTAGTAGGCCTTGTCATATTTAACTGGCTTGCCTTCGGCATCTTTCAAGCCGTCACGAGGCAGCACCATGATGGCGCCGTGCATGCCCATGGCCACGTGCCAAGGGATCATCACCCCGCCCGGCGCACAGTGATACACGAAGGTACCCGCCTTGGTCGCCTTGAAGCGGAAGGTCACCTCCTGGCCGGGAGAAACCAGGGTCAGCTCGCCGCCGCCCAGGGCGCCGGTAGCCGCATGCAGGTCGATGTTGTGGGCTAGGGCGTTGCTCGCAGGGTTTACCAGAGTCAACTCGACGAAGTCATGTTGATGACAGACGATGAGGGGGCCAGGCACGCTGCCATTGAAGGCACAGACCCAGGCCTTGGTGCCGTTTTCCAGCTCCACCTGCTTCTCTTCTACCACCAGCTTCACCTGCACCACCTTAGGCTTACCCTTGGCGACCTGATCATGCTTAGGCACCATAGGTGGTGGCACCAGGTCTAAGGTGACGCGCTCAAGCTGCTCCGCCTTATAGTTGGCCATACGGTCTGACTTGGTCTGGGTGGTGGCCGAGACACTGCTTGATACCAAGCCGGCCGCCATACCCGCGCCCACCAGGCCCAGACCGACTGAACCACTCAAGAAGCTACGACGTTGCTGATCGACATTCACTGCAGGGGTAGAAGATTGCTTTTCCATAAAATACTCCGTTGTTAGCGCATTTCACCAAAGGGGTTCAAACTGCCAGAGCCACTGTGATGAAGGTGTTATTACCTTGTTGCAGTTAAGACTATGCCTTTGACGCAGATTGAAATTGACTTTGGTCAAGTCGCTCAAGAAATTTCAAATTGGCTAAATTAGCCGAGAAAAGCGGGGGATTTCAGGCGAGAAATGAGGCGAAAAAACAGGCAAAAAATCCCTGCTATCCCAGACCGGACGGCGGGGTTAAAAGGACAATAGGCGGCGAGGTTCAGGCTGTCAAAGTGACCGGGAAAGCCCCAGCAAGCCTTGCCATTTGTAATGATAAGTTTACAGAAATGAGAAAGCTAAGCGGTGAAAGAGTCGGCAGATTCAGGTTGCTCTCCACCGACACAAGAAGACGAAGTTTAAGACTCGAATGCCTGCAGCCAATGTTTAAACAGCTCATCCAGCTGCTGTTTTTCATCTAACGACAGTTGACTGGTCAGGGCCTGCTGCGCCGCCACGTGGGCCTCTATAGCCTCGTCGATCAACGCGAGCCCCGCCTCGGTCAGGCCGACACTGACGCTACGCCTGTCTTCCTGACAATGGCTGCGGGAGACCAGCCCCTTTTTCTCCAGGCCATCGACGCGATTGGTCATGGCACCCGAGGTGAGCATCATGGCCGCCAGCAGATCCGAGGGCGTGAGGCGATAGGGCTCTCCCGAGCGGCGCAGGGTCGCCAGCACATCGAACTCCCCCATGCTGATGCCAAACTGCTTATGACAAGCACTGACCTCTGTCTCCAGATGTTTATAGATACGCATCATGCGGCCGAGGATCGCCATCGGTAGGGTATCCAGTTGCGGCTTCTCCTTGGCCCATTGGGCCCTTAGGCGATCGACGCCATCGAGGTGATTTGAGTTCATCTGCTCTCCGAGAACACATAAAGTGGTGTCAGGCTCAATGGTCACGACCATAGAGGAAACGGTAACCACAGGCATTTATCTTTAGGTAAAGATAATTAATCCTTAGATACTTTACAAGCAGAATCAAAAGGTGCAGACTTATATCTTCACGTAAAGATACTTTTTGTTGAGATAAATATGAATGTACTGCTAGCCATGATCCCCGCCTTCTTCTGGGGCACCACCTACGCGGTGACCCAATATACGCTGCCGGACTGGCCTCCTCTGTTGCTTGGTGCCTTGCGAGCGCTGCCGGCCGGCCTTATCCTGCTGGCGATCAGGCCCAGCCTGCCAAAGCGTCAGGAGTGGAGCCTGCTGATTCGCTTAGGCTTTATCAATATCGCCGCCTTCTTCAGCCTGATCTTCGTCATGGCGCTCACCCTGCCCTCGGCCATCTCGGGCGTCGGCATGATCTCTGTGCCTGTATTTGCCATGCTCTACCAGTGGCTGTTTCATGGGCGGCGCCCCGGCCTGAGCCAGGGCTTCTTCGGCCTGGTGCTGATCGGCCTGGCCTGGCTACTGTTTAACCCCAACTCCATCAGCCTCAACCCCATAGGTCTGCTCGCCATGTTGGCGGCCATCAGCTGCATCATAGTCGGTAGCGGCATCACTAAGGCTCTTGGGGATCGCATGCATTGGTGGACGGTATTGACCTGGCAGCTGATCATCGGCGGCGTGCTGCTGAGCCTGGCGGCAGGCGTGCATGCCTGGCTGGCACCACAAGGCTATGGCAATGCGCTTAGCCAACTCAGCCCGAACAACTTTTTCGGCATCGGCTGGATCATCCTGCTCAATACCGTACTGGGCTATATCATGTATGTCTGGCTGTTGCAGCGCATGAGCGTGGTGGACTTTACCTTTGGCGGCATCGCAAACCCAGTGGCGGGTATCGTCTCTGGCATGGTGCTGCTGGGCGAATCTTTCACGCCGCATCAGTACCTGCTGATGTTGGCCATGATCGCCGCCTCACTAATGCCGCAAATCATAGGCCTGATCGGTGAGCGCAGGCGTGTCGCTCAGGCTAAACTCCAATAGGCTTCACAAATATCTATGTTTGAGTTTCCCCAATTTACACTAAGGGTTACCATGGCTTTTTCATTAATTAACAGGAAGATAAATGAATATGAAAATTAGCGCACGCAACAACCTTACCGGTAAGATCAAGGCAATCGAAGAAGGTTCGGTAAACAACGAAGTGGTGATCGAGCTAGCTCCGGGCGTTGAGATCACCTCTGTGGTCACCAAGAAATCATGTGAGCAGTTGGGTCTGGTGGTGGGCGGCGAAGCCTATGCCATCATCAAGGCGAGCAATGTGATGATCGCCGTCGACTAATCACTCTTTCGAGATTGATTTAGGCATAGGGCTGGAAAGTTAGAACAGATGCCCTATGCCGACACCGCTTAGTCTAAACGATAAAATCGAGACGCTTTAATCTCAGCGATTTTAATCTAGGCGCCTTTAATCCAGGTACTGCCAGGTGTCGGCACCATCGAAGTGGCGGACCTGAATATTCTCGCGCAGCGCCTGTGGCGCCATCCTGAAGTTCAGCGCTATCCTGGGCTCACTCACCTTGTCCGTCGTCATGGTATGGGTCACGCAGCCACAGCGCTTGCAGTGGTAGAAGACCAGATACTTATCCCCATGGCTATACCCCACAGACGCGCTCTCCTCCTGGCCGGACGGTGCCAGCTCGTTCAGGCTGACCTCCTTGGGATCAAAATAGCCCCACAGGGCGGCATAGCGGCTGCAGATGGAGCAGTTGCAAGAGGTGAGCGTTTCTGGAGGCGTCGCCAGGGTCAGTTGTACCTGCCCACAATGACAAGAGAGTTGCATGTCAAAATATCCTTATTTTTTAAGTCATGCCTAACCTAAAGGGTTAACTCTCTTATATCAAGACAAGGACTATTGGCCCCGGTTATCGCTGGCGATGATGGCGATCAGTTATACCCCAGGATATAGCAATCTGGCTCTTCATCTTTAAGATCTGTCTCGTTACCCGCCAACATCTCCTGCAGCCATTGACGACGTGTCATGGCGCCATGATCAGATTCAGTCTCGGTAACTCTGTGCGCTGTGTTTGTTTCGTGTTCCATAATCAATACCCAATTCATCTTCACCCGTCGGTAATTCATCCGACCCTAATTAAGTATTTGAGAGCACAACAAAACGCCCGCCGCGTTTAATTTATCAAACACTTAAATTTGATTAAATGACTGAAAACTATTGATGTCAATAAATTTTATTGGTCATACAAATAAACCAACAAAAGCTGCGCTCAGAAACCAGTAAATCGCAAAGCATTAATTATAAAGAATTTTACAAACTGAATTCTGTATTCAATCTTTTAAAAACCATAAACCAAGCTACTCGTATCCTTAAAAAAATTAATCTTCTGACCATCAAAATTAACGCCTCACACCCGATTGATAAAGCAAACACTTGTTTGAATATCAATTCCTGGCGAGCCTAAAAGCCAAGAATTGGCTGCCAAACCACTCAGGCGCGCACCGGGTGCGACACCTTGTCGCACTATCTGAGATTGCCTTTGTCAGGCCTAAGCAGGGCTGCCACAATGCCGCCACCTAACTACCTAAGAACTACAAGATTATGGCGCTGCGTCTCTCTTTCCTTACGCTCTCAATCGGCACTGCCTTGCTGACTCTACCCTTTGCTCAGGCTCAAGAAGCCGCCTTCGAGATCATCGAAGTCCATGGTGCCCACCAGGGTAGCTATACCTCGGTGACGCCCGAGGCCCAGGCACCCGTCAGTGACATCAGCGGTCTGCTCACCCAGCTCCCAGGCACGGCCGTCAACGGTAACGGCCCGCTGACCGGCATCGCCCAGTATCGCGGCCTGTTCGGCGACAGAGTCAATACCCAGGTCAATGGTGTCTCCCTCGCCGGCGCAGGCCCCAATGCCATGGACACTCCGCTGAGCTATGCCAGCCTGATCAACAGTGAGCGCATCGAGATGCACCGCGGCATAGCCCCCGTCTCGGCCGGCACTAACACGGTAGGCGGTAGCATCAAGGTGATCGAATCCCAGGCCAGCTTTAACGATACTCAGGGTCGCATCGCCGCCCAGTATCAAGGCAATGGCGGCCAGAGCCATCTGGGGGCCAAGGTCAATGTGGGTGGAAAGAACCACGCCCTGCTGGTCTATGGCGACCTCATGCATGGAGATGAGGATATGAAATCCGGCGACGATCTTCGCCTCTCTCCCACCGGCTACGACAAGCAGATCATCGGCGGCCAATACCGCTTAAACCTCAGCGACAAGGGGTTGGACGATGAGTCCATCGCCATCGGCTATCAACATCTGGAAACCACAGAGGCGGGCACCCCGGCGTTGCCTATGGATATCGACTTCATCCGTACCGACAGGGTGAAACTCGAAGGTGAGCACAGGCTCGATACCTGGGATCTCAACTGGCATCTGGCCTTTAGCGATGCCAGACACGGCATGGACAACTTCAGCGAACGTCAGAAGCCAGAGAGTGCCAACGCCCGTTACAACAACGCCGAGAGCCAGAGTTATGATATGGCGCTGACACTGGGCAGAGATGCCTGGCTGTTTGGCCTCGACAGTCAGCTGAGTGAACACAACTCGCTGATCACAGATCCCACCAAACCCATGTTCAGGGTCGACAACTTCAACAAGGTGCAAGACGACACCTACAGCGCCTTCGCCCAATGGCAACAGGAGATCGACCAGTGGCATTGGCAGCTCGGCGCCAGGGTGAAACACTACCGCACCGATGCCGATGAGGTCAGCCACTCAATGGCTGGCGCCATGCCGGCCATCAAGGTGTTGATGGACAGATATAACCAGGCGGATCGCACCCAGGCGCAGACGGGGCTGGATCTGGTGATCAACGGCCGTTATCGGGTCAATGAGGAGTTAACCTGGATACTCGGGCTGGCCCGCAAACAGGACAGCGCCAGCTATCAGCAGAGATACCTGTGGATCCCGATGCAATCGACCGGTGGACTCGCCGACGGGCGCACCTATGTGGGCAAGATGGATCTGGATCTGGAAACCGCCTATCAGCTGGAGCTGGGCGCCGACTTCAACCGCCAGGGACTAAGCATCAGCCCACGAGTCTTCCTGCATCGCATCGACGACTATATCCAGGGTGTGAAGTCGACCGATCCCGCGGTGATCATGGCCGCCAACATGATGGGCAGCCAAGATCCGATGGAATTTGCCAATGTCGATGCCCAGCTACTGGGGATGGATATTAACGCCAGCTATGAGATAACAGATCAGTGGCAGCTGGATCTCCTAGCCAGCTATGTCAGCGGCGAGCGCCGCGACATCGACGACAACCTCTACCGCATAGCACCGCCAAAGGTAAATTTGGGGCTCAACTTCAGAGAAGGCAACTGGTCTGCCCGCATCGAAGGGGTGATGGTGGCGGCTCAGGACAAGGTATCAGAGAGTCAATCCGAGCAGGCGAGCGCCGGCTACGGCCTGGTCAACCTGGTACTGGCCTACGACAGACAAAACTGGCTGGTTAAGGCTGGCGTCAACAACCTGTTCGATATCGACTATGAAGATCATCTCGGCGGCTACAACCGGGTATTCAATGCCGACCTGGCACCGGGGCAACGCATGCCGGGCACTGGCATGAATGCCTGGCTCACCGGGGAGTATCGCTTCTAACAGTTAACTCGTTTTTGGGAACCCTCCACTGCGCTCCCGGCCCCGAGCACCCTGCACGCTCGGGGCTTTTTTTATCTACAACGCCTGTTTGTCACGTTTACGGCGCAGCATATCTTCGTCGGCCTGCGCCAGCAGGGTATCCAGTCGCGCATCCTGATCCACTATCTTATGGCCTATGGTCACAGTCACCTCGGGTAGATGGCTGTCGAGCATGGCATTATCCAGCCCCTGCATGATGCGTGTCTCGGTGGCAATCACATCCTCGTCGCTCTGACACATGAGCAGCACCACAAACTCGTCGCCGCCTATGCGCCCCACCACATCTGACCCTCTGACGCTCTGCTTGATGATCCCCGCCAGCAGCTTGAGTACCTCGTCGCCCACCGAGTGGCCGTGGCCGTCATTGATCCCCTTAAAGTTATCGACATCGATATAGAGCATCGCCAGACGGCTGTCGTTGCGCTGAGCCAGCTTCATTCGCTGTCTGGCTAACCCATTAAATCCACGACGATTATTGATATGACACAGGTCATCCAGATGCGCCAGCTGCTTGAGCTCACCGTAGATATCCAGCAGGGCAAGATCCGCCTCGAGGATCTCCTTGAGTTCGTGGATCAGCTCGATATAGCTGTCTTGATACTCTGTCTTGGCATAGTCCATCACACAGAAGGTGCCGAAACAGCGGCCATCGGGCCAAAATACCGGCACCCCGAGATAGGAGGAGAAGCCATCGTTTTGTACCTCGGGATTGGTGTCCCAGCAGGGATCTATCTTGGCGTCGGGCACATAGAGCGCCGCCTGAGTTTCGACGATACGCCGGCAAAAAATATTGGTATCGGGCGGGATCACCACCCCAGACGGATAGGGGTTGCTGACCTGCTTGCTGGCGATGGTCACCTGAAATCCCTTCGGGGTGTATTGCACCAAGAAGCTGGCCGGCGCGTTAAACACATGGGCCAGCAGGTTAACGGTCTTCTGCCATTTATCGAGCGAGATGAGATCGATAGGATTATCGAGAAGAAAGCGTTCACTGCTGTACAAAGATTCTGTCGACATCGCATTTCCTTTCTTGAGGATAACGAAATCGCCTTCCTAGCGTCTTGACCTCAGGTCAAACACACCTGCCTGTGAACTAGCCATGCCTTAGAGCATAGAGGTCAACGGAGAGCAATTCAAACCCAAATAATAAACATTATAAATACATCTTTTATTAAATTATGGGATGAATTACTCACTAGAGCAATGCTCTAGCAAGCTTATTGACTGATATCTTGAGGCTTCTTAAGCAGCTTGCGCTGCAGGGTTCGCCTGTGCATTCCCAGTTGCCGCGCCGTCGCCGACACATTGCCCTTGTTGGCGGTCAGCACCTGCTGCAGATGTTCCCACTCCACCCGCTTAGGGCTCAGTGGCGCCTCATCCACCTCGGGGGCGATCGCCTTGGGCGCCTTATCGTCCAGCACCTTCAGCAGGGTCGCGGTATCGGCCGGCTTAGTCAGATAGTTATCGGCCCCCAGACGCATCGCCTCGACGGCGGTGGCTATGCTGGCATAGCCGGTCAGCAGCACCAACACGGCCTGGGGCACGGCCCCCTTGAGCGGCGCAATCAGAGCCAGGCCATTGTCCTCGGCCAGCTTCATGTCCAGCAGAATATGGCTGGGTTTAAACTGACGCGCCTTGAGCAGCGCCTGGGTGGCATCGTGGGCCATCTCACATTCAAAGCCGTGCTTGCCCATGCGCCGCGCCAGGATCCCGGCGAAACTCTGCTCATCTTCGATGATCAATAAGCGCTTCATGCTGCCCCCTGTATCGGCAGGTAGACCTGGGCCACGGCGCCTCCATCCACATGACTGCCGAGGATCAAGCGCCCGCCCAGACGCTCCAGGCTCGCATGGCTGAGCAACAGGGCAACCCCCATCCCCTTGGGCTCCTCGATTATCTGATGCCCGAGCTGCTGCACCAAAGACGCCGGAATACCCGGGCCAAAGTCGCGCACACCAAGCACCAGTTCATTCCCCTGACGCAGGGCCGAGAAGCTCACCTTCTGCTCCCCCGTCGCCTCCTGGCTGGCCCTGGCACCATTCTCGATGAGCGCCAGTAAGGCGGGCTGCAGGCTTGCATCGACCCGCAACTGCAGCCTGTCGAGGCCATCATCTGGCTCCAACGACAGTTTCACCGCCGGCATCAGCAGATTGACCTGCTCACTCAAACCACTCAGCAGTTGCTCGGCGGATTCCAGCCGCTGCGCCCCCTCGCGGATCGATTCGGTGGCGCTGCGCAGCGCCGTCAGGGTGGACTCGCAAACCGTCAGTGCCGATTGCATCTCCTGCAGCGCAGGCCCATTACCATCGGCCTCCTCCTGCAACTCATCCACCAGCAACCTCATGCTAGCCAGTGGGGTCGCCAGCCGGTGAGCCATCTGCGCCGAGGCGGTGCCCAGGGCGATCAGCTTCTCCTGACGCAGCTGCGCCTCACGCATAAAGGCAAGCTGAGCATCCTGGCGCCGCATGCGTTTGGCCAGCAGGGCCACACTCGTGGTCAACACCAGGGAGGAGATGATGAAGTTGACCCACATCCCCAGATAGTGGGACTGCATATCCATGCCGTGATGACTCATGGCGCTCTCAGGCATGGTAAACAGCATCAGGCTGTAGGCCAGATTTGACAGCAGGGCCAATGACCAGGGCGCCCAGAAGGGCAGCAGCACGGCGGCGATCGCTATCGGCAGCAGAAGCAGGGAGATGAAGGCGTTGGTGGCGCCGCCGGAGAAATAGAGCCAGGAGATCCATAGCAGGGTGTCGAGCACCAGGGCGATAAACAGCCCAGACTCGCTACTGAGCAGGGGCTTTCTCAACCAGAAGGTGAAGCTTAAATAGAAGGCCTCGAGGATCAAGGTGAGGTTCAGCGCCGGGCTGTGAAGCGACAGGCCGAAGGTGTCGGCAAACAGGAAGGTGAGACAGAGTTTTAGCATCAAAGCCATGATGCGCAGCAAGGCCAGTTGGTCGGCGGCCCGGTAGCGGCCATAACTCAGAGTCGTCACATTGCTTTCCTATTTGAGATCAAAGACTAATCCTATCTTCACCAGGGCATCGCCCGAGCGGGACAGGCTGTATTTTACGCCCTGTTCGAAGTCGATTTCACTCTTTATTGCCAAAGATTTGAGGCGCGCCATACTCAGGCTGCAATCCTTGGGTCGCTTGGCCAGGTCGCTCGGGCTCGACTGAGGCGAGATTTGCTGACTGCTCAGCCCCAGGATCTCGGCCATCTTAAGCAGCATCTGGTACTTGGTCATGCGCTCTTCGCCGGTGAAATGATAGATGCCCGCCACATCGCCCACCTCTTGTTGGCGCGCCACCAGCTTAACCAGGGCGTTGGCGATATCCTGTGTCGAGGTGGGGCTGCGCACCGCCCAATCGTCCTGCTGGGTAGGTGCCTGATTGACTAATTGTTTTAGCATCACCAACACCGCCGACTCCTCCAGCGACTCGACCCGGCCATAGAGGATGGGCAGGCGTAGCACGGCGAACTCTCTGGACACCCCAAGCAAGGCTAGCTCCCCCTCACGCTTGGTCTCACCATAGAAATTGAGCGGATGGGTCTGGTCCTCTTCGTCATAATCGGGCGAGGTGCCATCGAACACATAATCTGTGGAGATGTAACAAAGCCAGGCGCCATTGGCCTTAGCCGCCTGGGCCAGCCGTCGGGTTGCGGCCAGATTCAGGGCCTTTGCCGCCTCGGGGTCGCGCTCGGATACATCCGGTCGCCGCTCGGCCGCGCAGTGTAGAATCACCTCGGGTTTGTGGGTCTCAATAAATCGCTTCACCGCCCCCTCGTCGGTCAAATCCAGTCTATGGGTATCGGCTTCCGCGCGCGAATAGCCGCAGGCCAAAAGCGTCACCGGCTCCTTTGCAAATTGCTCAACTAAAGCGCGTCCCAGCAGGCCGGTGGCGCCAGTTATCATTATCTTCAGCATTAATGGGATTCTCTGTTAATCGGCTCGCTGCCCGGTTGCAGCATGGGGCATTTTTCGGGTAATACCATGGCGATCGCGCCGGCCTTAAGCTCGAACTCCACATGAGACTCGGCGATAGGCTCGCCGTCTAGATTGATGGGCATAGGCGGATTGGAGCGCCAGCCGGCCTGGGTATCGCGGTGATATTTCACATACTCATTGTCGGCCTTAGGCGACTGCAACTCGGCGATCACCTGGGCCAGGGCCTCGATGGGAAACTGATGTAGGGCCACCAGGTCCATCAGACCGTCGTTAATATAGGCGTCCGGCGCCAGCACCTGGCCGCCACCGGCCTGACGACCATTACACACTGCGCCCACCAACAACTGCTGCTGGCTGGCCTCGCCATGTATGGTAAATTCGCCGTCATAGGGTTTGAAATTGAGCGCCTGCACCAGCCCGGACAGGGTATAGGCGCCGCCACCGAGAAAGTGTTTCAGCGCCAGCGGCGTATTGGCGGTGACCTGGGCGCCGAAACCACCACTGGCAATATTCACCACATACCTGTCGTTGGCGCGGATCACATCCACATCATAGGCAGAAGCTTCGGCCGCCAGCCTCAGCGCCGCCTCCAGATCAGCTGGCACCCGGGCCGCTGTGGCAAAGTCGTTGGCGGTACCCAGCGGCAAGATTGCCAGCTCGCAGCGCTTATCCTTTTCATGGTCCATCAAGGCGCTAACCAGCTCGTTGAGCGTTCCATCACCGCCCGCCGCCACCACACGCTGACAGCCCTCGGCGATAGCCTCATCCACCAACCGGGCCACATCCCCGCCCTCGAAGGTGACTCGCACCTGAATCTCATGATCGGCGCGCATGCTGGCAATCGCCTGGCGTAGCAGCTCATCACCGGCCTTCTTACCATTGAGTATGATGCGAAGCTTCATATTTACTCTCCAACTGAATTGCCTTTGACAAGGCGCCAAGCGCTCGACCCATGATAGCAGCAAGCCGCGACGGGCTAAACCTGATTGGCAGCCAAACCACACCATTAAACGAGTTTAATCCAAGGGAATTTGCCGCGCTCGGCGCAACAGGATATCCTCTTAAATCATCAAGGATATCAGGCCTTAGCTCGGAGCTTAACCATGAACAGATTAGCCATACTCGCCATTGCCGGCATACTGCTGCCAGCCTGCAGCCAACAGGCCACACAAGCCAATAGTGAGCCCTCTTCACAAGCGTCCTCTGCAGCGCAAAGCGCGCCGCAAACCGAGAGCCAGGCGCCTAACAAGCCAGAGAATCAGACGGCCAACCAGCCCAGCTTCGACTGTAACGGCGACAGACTCTCCAGCATAGAGGTCCTGGTCTGCCAGGACAGCGAACTTGCCGCGCTGGACCGCCAGTTGGCCGAGGTCTACCAGGCCGCCAGCGCCAAGGCCATCAACGAGCAGCCGCCACTCTTGAAAGCCGAACAGAGAGGCTGGATAAAGGGGCGCGACGAGTGTTGGAAGAGTGACGACAAACATAGCTGCGCGTTTGACAACTACCGGATGCGTATCGCCGAGCTACAGGCCAGGTATCGCCTCATCGCCCCCAGCGCCGAGGTCAGCTACCAGTGCGACGGCATAGCCGCCAAAGAGGTGGTGGTGAGCTATTTTGCCACCGAGCCTGCAACCCTGATCGCCGAGTTCGGCGACAGCGTCTCGCTCATGTACAGCCAGCCCAGTGGCAGCGGTAGCCGCTATCAGGGGCGCAACGAATCGCTATGGGAGCACCAAGGTGAGGCGCGCATCACCTGGGGCTATGGCGCCGAGCCGATGATCTGTAAGCTCGCCGACTGATCATGACCCTGCCTCTGCTGCTGACAGGCCCCATGCTGCGTCACTGCGACGCAGACCATTTCACCCTGACGTTGGTGACCAGTGAGCCGCTGTCGCAGTTAACCCTCACCCTGGGTGAGACTCAACACCTGCTTGCTGATGACGCAATCGAGTGTCTGGAGCTAGGCACTCACGCCTTCTTCTACCTCATCTATCTGAGCAAGTCCGGGCTCAACCCTGTCGGCACCAGCATTCCCTATGGCCTTAGCGACAGTCGCCACGGCGACCTGCTCACGCCGCTGGCGAAGCTGACCTATGGCGAGAATCAGACGCCGAACCTGGTAATCAAGCCAGAGATCGACACCCTGCTGCACGGTTCCTGCCGCAACGCCCATCATCACAGCAGCGATGCCATGGTGGCCGCCGATACCCGGCTCGAGAATGGACCGGATGCGGCCGAGCGGCCGGCGATGATGATGTTGAGCGGCGATCAGATCTATGTCGATGATGTCGCCGGCCCCATGCTCTACGCCATCGGCAGGGTTATAGAGATGTTGGGCCTGTATGAGGAAGAGTTTCAACAGGCGCCGCTCACCCATAGCAAGCAGATAAGCTACCACCCGGCGGCCATGTACCAGAGGCACAAGAAGCTGTTGCCGCGCACCGAATACCCGGCCGGCAGCGCCCTGGTGCGTTGGTATATCAACCACCCCATCTTCACCTCCTCCATCGCCGAGAATCACTTGGTGAGTCTGGCCGAAATCGTCGCCCTCTATCTACTCTCCTGGTCGCCGGAGCTGTGGCAGCTCATCGATATTCCCAAGGAGGTAACAGGCCTGTCGCCCGCCAATCAGCAGAGATGGCAGAGGGAGTGGGTTCACTTACTCGAGTTTAAGGCGGGACTGACCAAGGTGAGACGCCTGCTGGCGCATCTGCCGACCTATATGATCTTCGACGATCACGATATCACGGACGACTGGAACCTCACGGCAAAATGGGAACAGGCGGCCTATGGCCATGCTTTTTCTAAACGCATCATAGGTAATGCGCTGATCGGCTATCTGGTGTTTCAGGGGCTGGGCAATCAGAAGGACAAATTTAGCGCCGCGATTCTGCCTAAGCTCAAGCAGTTTCTCACCAATCGTGAGGAGGCGCAGCATGACGAGCTGATCGACGCCCTGCTCGGCTTCGACGAGTGGCACTACAGTCTCAATACCTCGCCCAAGTTGGTGGTGCTCGACACCCGCACCCAGAGATGGCGCAGCGAATCCAACCTCGCCAAGCCCTCAGGCCTGATGGACTGGGAAGCCCTGATGGAATTTCAGCAGCAGTTGGTGGGACAGGAGAAGGTGATTATCGTCTCGGCGGCGCCCATGTTCGGCGTCAAGTTGATCGAGGCGGTGCAGCGCGCGGCCACCTTTATCGGCGCCTCTCTCTTGGTGGACGCCGAAAACTGGATGGCGCACCCTGGCACGGCCAACACCCTGCTGAGCATCTTCCTGCACCGCAAGACGCCGCAGCAGTTTGTGATCCTCTCCGGCGATGTGCACTACTCCTTCGCTTACGACATAGGCATTCGCTTTCGCACTCAGGGGCCGCAGATCTATCAGATCACCTCGAGCGGCATCAAGAATCAGTTTCCCGAGAAGCTGTTACCCGTGTTCGACAAGTTTAACGGCTGGCTCTATGGCCATTTCTCGCCGCTGAACTGGTTCACCAAACGCAAACGCATGTCGATTCGCGGCCGCCGCCCCAATGGCATGCGCAGTCAGCGGCTGATCAACGCCAGCGGCATAGGCCTGGTCAGCTTCGCTAAAGATGGCGCGCCGTCCAAGATAGCCGTACTCCATGGCGACATGAGCACCACAGAGTTTTTGCCGCCGCGCCAGTCCCGCAAAGGCTAAGTCTCGCAAGGGCAAGGCCCGGTCAGCAACAGAGCTAAACAGACAGTTCGGGCAGGCAGATATCCAGCATTCGACCGGTGACTGGGTCAGTGAAGGCGAGACGACGCGCCAGCAGCTTCATCGGCTGGGCAACATCCTCGGCGCTTCTGGGTAATAAAGTCGGATAGAAATTATCGTTAAGGATCGGCATCCCCAGGCTGTTCATGTGCAGGCGCAGCTGATGTGTCTTGCCGGTGATCGGCATCAGCTCGAAACGACCAATCTCTCCTTCGACGCTCACCAGAGCGATCTCCGAGTGGCTGTTGGCCTCGCCGTCGACGATGTGCATGGTAAAGCTGGGGGTGCCCTTATCGATGCGATTCTTCACCGTCCAGCGTCTGGGTAGGCTAAGCTGACCGGCGCCATGCTCAGCCAGTAGCTCTGGGGTAAGGCGCGCCAAGGCCTGATACTCCTTGGTGATCTGTCCATGGCGAAACAGGCCATGGTAGGCGTCGCGGCTATCACTCTGCTTGACCAGCAGGACTATGCCCGCGGTGGCGCGATCCAGGCGGTGGGCGGCGATCAGCGTCTCACAGCCCGTGCGCTCCCTTAGCCGGTTGATCAAACACTGATTGATCACCTCACCACCCGGATGCAAAGCCATGAAATGGGGCTTGTTAGCCAGTACTATCTGCTCATCTTGATACAGAATCGACTCGCTAAAGGGAGGCGTCTCCTCATGGGCGACCTCGCGGTAGTAGTACACCTTCTGCTGAGGCCGATAGGCTGTTGTAAGTTCCAGCGGCTGACCATCTTGCCAATGCACCTTGCCCTGGATGAAGCGCTCGCGCCAAATACCTGCGGAAATATTATCGAACCGCTGACAGAAATAGTCGTAAACACTCGCCGGGGGATTTTTGGTTTGAGGTAAGACGATGAAGGAGGCTTGAGCCGCGCGAACCATGACAGAAAGGCCTAAAGATGAAGGAGCGGCCATGTTAACAAAAATTGCGGCCCGGATGAGAGCAAATTATTGCCCCGCGTGGGACTTGATCAGTTCGAGTACAAAATCCATCGTCTTGTGACAGTCGGGCTGATTGACCAACACCTGCTTGTCACGATTATATAGGGGCAGCACCTCGAGCCAGCGCTGGCTGACCCAGGTGGCATCTTCCAAGTGCAGATCCGCATATAGCTCCTGCAAGGCGGGATTGACCAGATAGAACTGCTCTAGTGCTGCACTGATCAGCTCAAATTCGCCCTTGATGGGCTCTTCACGCCAATTGTTACAGCTCAGCGTCCTGGCGATCCAGTTACCGTCGCGCCGCTTGGCCGCCGAGAAGATCTTCACCCTCTGCTTGCCTTCCAGCACCAGGCCTAAACAATCGTCTTCGAGCTGATTAAAATCTATGATCTCGCACTGAGTCGCCAGCGGATAACAGGGGGGATTGGCCTGAGGCCGTGACATGGCAAAGGCCAGGGGGAAGTGCCCCTTGAGCACCTCGGCAATCAGTTTCAAGCTGCTAGGCCCCGCCACTCGTATCTCTATTCTGCCGTCGGGCAAAAGTAGTTCGTCGCGGGTGATCAACGCCATCTCTTGAGTCAACATAGCAACCTCCTCCCCCTTGGTCGGTGATCGCCGTGAGTGTCGATTCAGTGCGACTAAAAATTAACCAAAGAGCAATAATGATAAAGTGTAGCAGTTGTCAAAATTACTGCTCGAAACGCCATTATTGGATCGGCGATGCCATGCCAATCAAAATACCCGGTCCTTCGCTTATTAGACCCAGAAAAACTCCCTTTTGTTGCAGCCACTTCATTAGAAAGTGTTAATGTGACGCATAATATCGCCACTATTTAATACCTTATCTAAGTCCTCTGCCAGCACCTCACTCATCTGCGCCGCCTGTCGCCAATAGCGTATCCGTTCTTCGGTATTGAGGCGACTGAAGTCATTTCGGTCCGGCAGTTTGCCATAGGGAAGTTGGCTCAAATACTCCTGGCTGGGGGCCAAGATCAGGGCATTAGCATAGTTATGTTTGGCCCGTCGCCAGGGCAAGGATTTGTCGAACCAGCCGGGCAGAATCTTGCTGTAGAAGTGGGGATACAGGGTCAATCCAGGCGCATGCGCTAGAGGCAGATCGAAGTGATAATCTGTGATGCCACCGTCGTAATAATGGCCGGCGGGAGCCCCTTCGATGCGCTCAACAGGCGCCAGCACCCAAGGGATAGAGCCGGTGGCCAGCAGAACCTGGGCAATATTCTCCCCAGTCAGGGCCAGGTGACGACCCGGTAGATCCTTTAACTCATTAAAAGGCGAGGCGACGCCGCCGCTACCAAACAGGTAACGCTCGAAGTGCCATCCCAGGGTGCGACGACTCAGCAGATTAGTGACCGCCGTGGTGGCAAGACCGGCGCCAAGTGCGGCTCTATGGGACAGACGGTTGAGATGACGGCCACGACAAGCGATGAAATGGCTCTTGATCACAGGATTACTGACGATATCCGCTCCCTGCTGCGCCCCCAATATGCCAGAAACGATACCCGCTACCTTACGCGACACCTCACTCGCCGTGGGCTTGGTCTCGTAACGCTGGCCAATATATTCCCGCTCCAACCGCTCGTAGGCCGCCAGGGGATCCTGCTGTGCCAGACAGGCCAGGCGCCAGGCGCCAGATGAGGCTCCCAGGGTGTAGAGAGGCGTCTGTCTCGCCTTGAAGTAGGTGCCAAACAGATACTTATCCAGCGCGGCTATGCCTAGCCATTTTGGCCCACCCGACGCCGCCAACACCTGGGTGAAAATCTCGGGTTTCAGCCCCTGCTCGGCGATCTGTTTGTAGGCTATCGGCCCGGCAAGAAAACGTAACTTAAGCACCTAACTCGGCTCCCTGAATTTATCTGTGTGCGTGGCTTAGGTCATTCTATAAGAATTGCACTAAACTTGTCAGCGCGATTAAAATAGGCCGGTGGCAGGAGGTCACTGAGGATCAAAATGGACGACACGGTAACAATTAAGCCCTATCAAACGCTCGCCTACGTCATCATCACGCTGACGGCCAGCCTGTTTATCATAAAGCAGCTTTTCCTGAGCGCCTTCGATGACCAATGGTGCCTCTTCATAGGCTACTGCCTGGCCATGCTCATATGGGCTGGCGCATTACTGAAACAAGAGATCGTTTTTACCCCGCGGGCGATCGCCTTTATCAATATCCCCCTCACAGGCAGGGCTAGCCTTGGCAAGGAGACCCAGATCGCCTATAGAGATATTACTGGCTGCCACCTAATGCTCGCCGGATTGGAGATAGTGACAGACACAGAGGCCATCAGGGTTAGCCTCAGGCTCAACGACAGACTCATCTCCTGCCTCAGCGATAGTTTCGAGCGCCACGGCCTGCAAGCGACCCGAGAGGCTGAGCAGAAAAACCTAGCCTGAATTCACCCCATTCTCGGAAGGAGTCAACTTGCCACAGACCCACATCAGACTAACGACCAAGGGCCTGCTGATGCTCTGTCTCTTGCTCTGGCTGCCTGGCTGTCAGCGCGCCAAGGATGTGGAATATCTCTGGCAGGACTACGGCCAGCGACTGGCCCATGTGATCGACCAGCCCTACTCCCCCCCGGATTTTAAGCCCATGCAGCTAGGCAAGGCCGACAGACAGGAACAGGCCTCGATCACCATCTCGATTCTCGACACCCTGTCTCTGGGCCATTGCCCCCTGGGCCGCCTCGTCGCCGACCACAACAGCACCCTGGGCAAGGTGGCACCGCCCAGCCAGCAACTCATCTATCAGATTAGGTTTATTCAGCTGGCGCCCGCCTGTATCGACACCTTGGATGAGGGGGAGCTCAAGACCAAGCTGACACAGGCACTCCAGCAGAAACAAGCTGATGTGATGGCCTACTTTAATCGGGTGCTCACCGGAGACAAGAGCATCACCAAGAGCCTGTTTATCGGCTACGACTCCCTGGTGCTCGATAAGATGCGCGCCGGTCGCTTCGAGCTCGAATCGGCCATCGGCCAGCTGCTGAGCATCAAAGGCCACATCAAGCAGCGCCAGTGGCAACAGATAGACACGGCGCAGATAGAGCCCGCCCTCGCTCTCATGGCCCACCAAACACTACTACAGAGATACCTGAGATCCCTCGCCTACAGTCAGTCGCAGCTCATTGCCCTCAACGACTATCTGCAGCTACATAGCGCATCGGTCGCCTGTCGACTCAATCATGCTAACCGCAAACAGGAGATACTGCAGAATATATTTCATAAATACTACCTGGCCCAGACTCAGGCCTATCTGTCACAGCTCAATCAACTGCATTATCGCCTGAGCGAGCCGCTACTCACCCTCTTTGCCGGCAGTAACCATCAGGCCTTCATCGAGCACTACTTCGGCGAGCAACCAGGTGCCCTGCCGGAGCAGCTAAAATCCCAGATGCTCAGACACGTCAAGTGGTGGCAGGCTTTCAGGGAGAGCTGCAATATTGCCCCGCCTAGCTCCTCCACCTAACCGCTAGATAAGCTCCAACACCTCAGGCTATCTTGCCAGCCAAAAAGCCTGCTACACTATCGGCTCTTTACAAGCCCGAGCCTCCAATCATGATCTTAGACACCTTAGATAACCTGGCACACTACACCCACCTGGGACCGCGCATAGCCAAGGCACTGCAACACCTCAAAGAGACAGATTTCGCCCAGCTGCCGGTGGGCAACTACGAGCTGGATGGCAAAGATATCTTTGTCATCGTCAACGACTATGAGACCAAACCCCGAGAGGTCGAACCCTTCGAGGTGCATCGCAAATATATCGACGTTCAGTATGTGGTGAGCGGCGAAGAGGAGTTTGGCTATCTGCCCCTGGCGGATCAGACTCCATCCAAGCCCTACTACGACAAACACGACTACGCCGAATTTGACTATGAGTCGAACAAGGCGCGCGCCGCCTTTATTCCCTTCAAGGCCGGCATGTTTGCCCTCTTCTTCCCCCAGGACATGCATATGCCGGGCGTATCGGTGACGCCGCAGAAGGTGCGCAAGGTCGTCATCAAGGTGAAAATTTAGAGCCTGTTGGCGCTTGCTGTTTGTTAACGCCCGCGCCTGTCGCGGGCGTTTTGCAACCTGGCATTTTCGCCTCATCCCCATCTGATACAAAATGTTACCTTGGCGAATCCTTGCCCGCCATAGCCGATACCGACGCTCGGCCCCACCCACATAGCTCTGGCGCCGCTTCTCTTATGCGGCTCTCTCCGAATTCTCATACCTAGCACTCGCTCAAACCCCACTAAAAAATGCCTGTTTGGCACCAAAAACATGATCTTGATCAATACTCACAAGCTGCTAATATAGCCACATCGAATTACATATACCATTTTGTTATATGGGAATTTTTTCTAATAATAAAAACAGCAAGAAGCGAGTATCCCATGCACCACACATCCCCGCTTAGCCAGATCTATCTAGACGCCAACGCGACCACTCCGGTACTGCCTCAGGCAGCCAAGGCCGCACTGGGTGCCATGGAAGATCTTTTCGGTAACCCCTCGAGCAGCCATATCACGGGCCTGAAAGCCAAGAGCCTGATGGAGCAGACCCGCCTGCGCGCCAAGCAGATCCTGGGAAGCGGCCAGGGCAATATCATCTTTACCAGCGGCGCCACCGAAGGCATACAGACCGCCATTCTATCCGCCCTCATCAAGGCCAAGGCCAGCCTGGATCCCAACAAGCAGTACAGCCTACTCTATGGCGCGACCGAACATAAGGCGGTGCCCAACTCATTGGCCCACTGGAATCAACTATTAGAGATAGGCGCCGAGCTCAAGGCGATTCCCGTCGACGACAAGGGCGCACTGGATCTCGACTTCATCGCCGCAGAGGTGCCCAACGCCCTGATGATCTGCACCATGGCGGTCAATAACGAAACCGGCGTCTATCAAGATCTTAAGGCACTCGATACCTGCATTCGTAAGCACAATCCTGAAGTATTCTGGATGGTGGATTGCGTCCAGGCCCTGGGTAAACGCCCATTGGCCCTGGCGCAGACCAGCATAGACTATGCGCCATTCAGCGGTCATAAGCTGTATGCCCCCAAGGGGATCGGCTTCGTCTATATCCGTGATGGTGCCCCCTTCACCCCCTTCATCGCTGGCGGTGGCCAGGAGGGCGGACTGCGCTCGGGTACAGAAAACCTGCCGGGCATGGCCGCCCTGAATCAAGTGTTCGCCATGCTGCTGGCCGAGCAAGACAGCGCCTTCTACAGCCCGTCGACCCTCATAAATTATCGTGAGCAGCTGGCCAAGGCGTTGAAGCGCGCCTTCCCGACGCTGGAGTTTAACCACAGCTTCGACAACAGCGTGCCCACTACCCTAAACTTTGCCGTGCCCGGCTTTAGCAGCAAGGAGATCATGGATCTCTTCGACGCCGCCAATATCCGTGTCAGCTCAGGCTCGGCCTGTAGCTCTAAGGTTACCCGCAGCTTCGTGCTCGATGCCATGGGCCTCCCGGCCTGGCAGAGCGAGTCGGCCATTCGTCTCTCCTTCGGTCCGGCCATGACCCAGTCTGAGGTGGATCTAGCCTGCGAGCGCATTCAATCTGCCGCCAACGCCCTAGGCAACAGCTGTCTCACCCTGAGCAGTGGTGAGGCATCAGCAGATAAGCAGCCGCTGAACGGCCTGGTACAGCTAAAGTCTGGCTCAAGCTGCAGCTGGATCTATGCCGACCAAGAGAGTAAACAGGCGGTGGTTATCGATCCCCTGCCGGAGCTCGATCAGCGTATCGACACCCTGTTGCAGTGCCAGCAGCTCGAGCCTATCGCCTTCATCGACACCCATGGTCACGCCGATCATGTCTCGGGCCGCGTGGCATTAGCCGCCCGTTATCTGCCACAGCAGTCAAGCGATCATCTGGGCTGGCCTGAGGATCACCAGATCACCGAGATAGGCGCCAGACCGGCGCAGGCAATCTCCCTAGGTCAGTACTCTCTGGTGAAGCTGGCTACTCCGGGCCACACTAATGACAGCATCAGCCTGCTGCTATGCTCGCCCCAAGGCGAGGTGATCTACGGCTTCTGTGGCGACCTCGTCTTGATGGGCAGCCTGGGCCGCACCAACTTCGACAGCAGCTGCGCCAAACAGATGTACAACAGCCTCAAGCTGCTACACAGCCTGATTGGTGACGATACCCTGCTCTGCCCGAGCCATGACTACAACAACGAGTTCACCACCAGCTTCGCCGCCGAGTTCAGGGGCAATCCGCTGCTGAACGAGGTGATCAACGGCACCATCTCTATGGCGCAGTTCGAGCAGCAAAAAGCGAGACTGGATACCCATCTCAAAGATGAAGCCGGCAGCGAGATCATCTGCGGCGCCTACACCGGCGGTTGCAGCAAGGCCAAGGTGAAAGAGTATGACAGCCAGTCGCTCCAGCTACAGCTGGGTCAGTCGCCGCAGCTTAAGTTACTGGATATTCGCGAGCCCCACGAATACGCTCTGCAACACGAGCTGGGCACCCTTGGAGAGCAGACGATCAACGTGCCTATGACCAGACTGGTGCAGTTCGTGCAGGAACATAAGCAGGAGAGTGATGCCGAATGGGTGCTGGTCTGCCGCAGCGGCAGCCGTTCTCTGGTGGCGGCCCAGGCACTGCATAGACTCGGCTTTAACAAGATAGCCCACCTCAAAGGCGGCTACGCGCTGAGCGACAGTTAAGGTTTTCTATTACCCATCACCTGACCGACACAAAAAACCGCATCAAGTGATGCGGTTTTTTATTGGCTCACACACTAGATCACTAGAAGTAGTAGCCGAAGTTGATGTTAAAGCGCTTATTAGTACCGCCATCACCCACCATAGAGCCGCCGATGAAGGGCTGGTTCTCGGCCACCACGAAATCGAAGTAGGTATAGAGGCCACCGGCGGTGACCGCCACCCCAGTCACGTTCATGAAGGTATCTTTCTGCCCGCTGGGCTTGTCGGTAACAAGCGAGTAGTCGTTATAGAAGGTCAGGTTTGACACCGGCCCCCAGGCCACCGGCAGGCTATAGGCTAAATCCGCCACATAGCTGGTCGCCTCGGCTGGGATCGAGTCATAAAAGGCATAGGCGGCTACCACCATGCGCTCCACATCCATGCCATCGACATCATACTTGTAATCGGTGAGCTGCAACTTGAGGTTCCAGCGATCGTAGTTGACCACGCCGTGCAGCGCCGCCGCGACCTGATCGCCATCTGTGCCGTTCTCGATCTCAAGCTGACCCAGCTGGCCCGATACTCCCAGCTCCAGACTCACCTCATCAAACACGAAATTATGACTGTAGCGGGCATTGAAGGTGTTCTTCTCACCGGCGGCATAGCCAGCCGTAGGCGCATCATAGATCCCCTCACCCGGCAGACGAACGCCGACCACGTCATAGGCGTATCTGTGGGTGCGATCCGACACATAACCGTCCAGGCCACCCTGCTCGTCATTCTTGTAGAAGGCCAGATCCAGTCGGTTAGCGTCACTCTTATAGGTGTAGTTCAGACCCAAGTCGTAGTCGTCTTCCAGGCCTAGATAGAAGTTTGAGCTAAAGAAGTAGTTGTTCGAGGCGTAGGTCAGGATACCGAAAGGCACCTGGGTCACCCCTATCTTACCCTGCTGCTCATCGTCGAAGTTGTAACCCACCCAGGCGTGATGGATCACATTCATATACTCGAACCAACGGTACTGGGCGGAGAAGATAACATCATCCAGATTACCGTTCACATCGATACGAAATAGGTCGAAGTCGAAATCACCACCGCGATCGGCGTTGGCATCGGAGTAATCCTCATAGGAATACTGGAAACGGGCCGCACCACCAAACTTGATCGACTTGTCCATCTCCTTTGCTTCGGGTGCCTGCTCCTTTTCGGCCTCCAGCTGCTCGATGCGCGCCTTGAGCGCCTTAAGCTCCTCATCTACTGTGGTGGCACCTGCGTTAGCGCTCAGCGCCAGCGCAATACAACTGGCCGCAAGGGTATAGCGAATCATCATTCATCCTCTTCGATTAACTTAGGTTTCTACTTTCACATTGCCATCTGCCCCATGGATAGTGATGGACATGTCCGCCACGGCGCCTAAGCCCATCAAGACAGAGCTCTATTAAGATTGAGCTCCATCAAGGCTTAGCAACTCCGGAAAGCCACAGGTAAAGATTTAGCCATAATCATTCTAATTCAAACAATAAAAATACTGTCGACGCCATCAGAACCAACATATTGATCTGACAAAATCCGACAACACAGGGCACAAGTGAAAGCTTATAGGCAAAAATGTAACATAAATAGCCCATAAATTACATATTAACCAAAACCATGAAACTCTTAACCATCGAGATAAAATCCAGAAAAATAATATCAACCCAAATCAAATAAGGGGTAAGCACACGAATTAATGACTCACCTAATAGTTACCTTGAACGACAGGAAGTAAGATGAGAGGGCAGAGGACAAGAAGAGGGTTAACCTAAAGATGTGTAAAAAATGATAAGACGATAACTGAGCGAAAAAGCGCGGCATCCTGCCGCGCGTGCTCACTAAAGGGCACTCCCCTTTGCAGCCTCTCCCCACAGGTTAGGAATAAGGAGAAACAGAAAAGGAGACTTCTTGTGCCCTAGAGCGTCACCAAGGAGACGCAACTGCGATGGCAAACTGAAAGCACCGCTGCCTCCGGCCGTCCCTGGCCCCATCGAATCACTTGGTCTTGGTGCAACAAACTAGTCTAGGGCTTCCAACTCCTTGTCCCCCTTAAGCGCCTTGGTCTCGTAGAGCCAGCGATACAGGGTCGGCAACACCAGCAGCGTCAGGGCGGTAGAGCTAAACAGGCCGCCTATGATCACCACCGCCAGCGGCTTTTGGATCTCGCTGCCCACACCGCTAGACAGGAGTATTGGGATCAGGCCCAGCGCCGAGGTCAGCGCCGTCATCAGCACGGGACGCAGGCGTCCCACGGTGCCTTCATACACGCTGGTGTAGAGGGCTTCTCCCGAGGCACGCCTCTGGTTGATCGAGTCCACCAACACCACACCATTGAGCACTGCCACCCCAAACAGGGTGATAAAGCCGATGGAGCTAGGCACAGACAGATAGGTACCGCTGATATAGAGGGCCACCACGCCGCCAATCAGCGCCAGCGGCACGTTGGCCATGATCAAGCCCACCTGCTTGATGGAGCCGAAAGAGAAGTAGAGCAGCAGGGCGATCAGGGCGATGGAGATGGGCACCACCAACATCAGCTTCTGCTGTGCCCGCTGCTGATTCTCATATTGACCGCCGACCACGACCGTATAACCCGGCGGCAGATCCGCCTGAGGCACTATGGCGTAGATATCCTTGACCACAGAGCCCATGTCGCGTCCCGACACGTTGGCCTGCACCACCACCCGGCGCTGCACATCGTCACGGCGAATATTGGGCGGCGCCATCTCGACCACCACATCGGCCACCTCGCCCAGGCGCACGGTCGCACCATTTACGCCGCTGAGCAGGAGATCTTCCAGCGCATCGGGCGCGCTGCGATATTGGCTGGCCAGACGCACATTGATGTCGTATCTGGCGTTGCCGTCGATCACCTGCCCGGCGCTGACCCCGCCTATTCCCTGACTCACCAGGCTCATCACCTCATCGACGCTGATGCCATAGCGGGCCAGCAGATCGCGCTTGGGACGCACCACCAGCTGGGCCTCGCCAGACACCTGCTCCAGGGAGACGTCCACCGCCCCCTCGATACTCGACACCAGCTCACTAAGTTCCTGCCCCTTGCTGGAGAGCACCTCGAGATCCGGGCCAAACAGCTTGATCGCCAGCTGGGCTTTCACCCCTGAAAGCAACTCATCGACACGGGTGGCGATGGGCTGGGAGAAGGTAAACAGCAGGCCGGGGAAGACGCTCAGCTTCTCTTCCATCTTGCGCTGCAGCTCAAGACGGGTCTCGGCGTGTTCCCACTCCTCGATCGGCTTAAGGCCGATATAGATCTCTATGTTGCTCACAGGCTCAGGGTCGCCGCCCAGTTCCGGGGCGCCGATACGGCTCAGGGCGTAGTCGACCTCGGGAAAGGTCATCAACATGGCCTCGAGCTTGGGCGCCACATCCAATGAGGTGCTCAGGCTGGCGGTTGGCGCCAGGGTCACCCTCAGGTTGATGGTGCCCTCCTCGAGCTCGGGCACAAATTCGGTACCTAGCCTCGGCAGCAGCGCCATGCTGATGCCGAACAGGGTCACCGCCGTCAGCAGCACCAATTTGGGCCTGCCCATGGTGGCACTGAGCAGGTGACGATACAGAGCCTCCACCGGCTTGAGTACTGGGCTCTCCCTCAGGGTCACACCGCGCTTAAACAGATAGACGGCAAGAGCTGGCACGCCGATCAGGGCGACAAACAGCGCCGCCACCATGGCCAGGATGATGCTCACCGCCATGGGCTGGAACAGCTTGCCCTCTACCCCTTCCAGGGCAAACAGCGGCGCAAATACCACTATGATTATGGCGGTGGCGAAGAAGATGGGGCTGCACACCTCCTTGGCCGCCAGCATTACCCTCAGGGCGATGCCGCTGCGCTCTCCTTCTCCCAGGCCATCTTCCTCGCCGTGGTAGGGGTCAGACTCACCCGAGGCGCGGGCCTTGGCCTGATCGAAATGGCGTCTGTCCGGCTGGGTCAGATGCTTGAAGATGTTCTCCACCATCACCACTGAGCCATCCACCAGCATGCCGATAGCCACCGCCAGCCCACCCAGGGACATAAGGTTGGCCGACATGCCAAAATAGGCCATCACCATCAAGGCCAGGCCGATGGAGACTGGGATAGAGAGCAGCACCAACAAAGTCGCGCGCAGGTTCACCAGGAACAGCGCCAGGATCACCACGATAAACAGGAAGGCCATCAAGAGGGCATCGCGCACCGTCTCTACCGCCTTGTTCACCAGATCCGCCTGATCGTAGAACACCTCGAAGGAGACGCCCTTGGGCAGGGCCTGCTCTATCATGGCGGTGCGGGCCGAGATATCGTCAATGGTCGCCTTAGTGTTAGCCCCCATACGCTTAAGCACCACGCCGGCGACGACTTCGCCCAGCGCCTTTGGCGTTCCGGCATCGTCGCGGCGGGTCATGGTGACCGCGCCCACACGGATCTCGGCGCCAAAGTCTACCTTGGCGATGTCGGCCACCCTCACCGGCGTGCCGCCCACCTCTGTGAGTGGAATCTGGGCGATGGCCGCCAGGCCAGCCTCACCCGCAGGCAGCAAGCCGTAGCCGCGTACCACCAGCTGCTCCTGTCCCTGATCCATAAACCAGCCACCTGCGTTGCGGTTATTGCTCTCCAGCGCCTGGGGCACCTGGGCCATGGAGAGGCCATAGCTGCGCAGCTTGTTGGGCTCAATCTGCACCTGATATTGACGCACCTCGCCCCCGAAGGAGAGCACGTCGGTCACGCCCCCCACCGGCATCATGATGAGCTTCACCAGATAGTCGTTGAGGCTCCTTAGCTCGGCGGCATCTATACCGGACTCAGGCGTGGCCCGCAAAATGTACTGATAGATCTGTCCCAAGCCAGAGGTATTGGGGCCTATCTCGGGCACCCCCACCCCGTCAGGGATCATCTCCCTGGCGGCCTGCAACTGCTCGAATACCTGCTGACGGGCAAAGTAGATATCTGTGCCCTCGGCAAACACTACTGTCACTATGGAGAGACCGGTGCGCGACAGAGAGCGCACCTCGGTCACCGATGGCAGGGCATACATGGCCGATTCCACCGGGTAGCTGATCAGCTTTTCCACCTCCTCGGCCGCCAGTCCCTCGGCGGCGGTGTTGACCGTCACCTGCACATTGGTGACATCGGGAAAGGCATCGAGATTGAGCTTAGGTAACATGGCGACACTGGCTACCACACCACACAGCAGCGCCAGGGCCACCAGAAGCCGATTGCGTATCGCGCTATCGATAAGTTTCTGAAGCATAAGGGCTACCTCTTAGTGGTTGTGAATGTCGAAGCCTGACTTGGCCTGCTCAGAGGCCAGGAAAAAGGCGCCCGAGACAACTACACGCATCTTGGGGCTCAGCCCCAGCACCAGGTTCATGCCGCGTTGGCGCTCACTCACCTCGACCTCGATGGCCTCGAAGCCATCCCCCTCTTCGACAAACACCTGCCAGTCGCCGTCACCGCCACGGGTCAGCGCCGCATCGGGCAAGATCACCCCATCCTGATTGTTGTCGGCCAGATAGATCTCGGCAAACTGACCGGCGTGCAGCACGTGGCCCGGATTGGCGAAGGCCACCAGGATCTGCTCGGTGCGGGTGACGCTGTCGATCTCATGGGAGCGGCCGATCACTTCGGCCTCCAGGCTAAAGTCGCCCACCTTCACCAGCGCCTTACTGCCTACCTTGATCTGTTGAGACTGGGTCGGCGTCACTTGGGCCTCGACCCAGAGGTGAGACTCGTCGGTGAGCTGCATCAGGGCGGTGCCACCGCTGAACACCTGGCCTTTCATGGCCACATCCTGCTGCACTCGGCCGTCGAGCGGCGCCAGCAGCTGATAGCTGCCTATGGTCTCGGGATCAGACTCCAGCGCCTTGATCTGCGCCGGCGTCATCTTGAGGGCGCCGAGTATGGCGCGCTTGAGCTCTGCATCCACCTGCGCCTGCAAACGGCGGCTGGCACTCACCGCGCTCTGGCTCATTCGCTTCACCCGGCTCCACTCGGCCGCGGCATTGATGTAATCCGCCTGGGCCTGAGCCACGGCTGCGCCCCCCAGAGTCAACAGGGGCTGGCCCTTGGCGACCTCCTGTCCCGGCACCACATGACGCGCCAACACCCGCACATCCAGCTGGGGCGCCAGGGTCACGGTACGCTCCCTGTCCACCACTAGTGTGGCTGTCGCGACCGCGGCCAGGCTGAAGCCCTGACTGCTTACCTGCTCCACGCGGATCCCCGCCAGCTGGCGCTGTTCCTCGCTGAGCACTAGCTCGCCACCATGGGCTTCTTCGCCACCCAGCGCAGCTTCATCGCCCTGCTCTCTTTCCTTGTCGTGAGCCTGCTCTTGAGACACTTGCCCCTTGGCTGACTCTGCTTTGTGATCATGCCCCTCGGCGCCGAGGGCGACGCCGCCTACGGCCGTCATACTCATTAAGACGCCGAAGCCCATGGCCCGCATCAGTGGGCTTAGCTGTAGAAAACGTGTTTTATTCGATTGATTCTTCATACTTTTCACCTAAATTCTTTATCCGTTTTGCTAAAATCCGCTCGCTAAAGCGTGCTCGCTAGCCTTAACGTGACTAAACGCCTTCGCGGCCGAGCTGACGCTGCAGATAGTTCTCGAGCTGACCGCTCTGCCCCATCCAATCGAGCCAGCTGCGGTAGAGGGCGCTCTCGAGGGAGAGGCCTGCCAGATAGCTGTTAGCCAGCTGCCTCTGTCCCTGCAGGTAGTCGCTGGTGCTGATGTCGCCCGCACGCCACTGCTGTAACAGGGCATCCTGCACACCGGCGCCAGAGGTGAGCACCAACTCACGCCACTCGCGGTAACGCTGCTGCAGCCTGGGCAGGCTTAGGTGAAAAAGTTTGGCGGCCTGGGTGAGAGTGCGCTCACGGGCCAGATAGTCTTGCTCGGCGATGGCGACCTGGGTTCCGGCCGCGGCCTTCGCCTCGCGATAATCGTTGCGGATCTGAATCGGGATCGACAGCCCCACTCCCAGCTTGTTCTCCTCGCCTTCACGCTCGGCGCTCAGGCTGATACTGGGATCGGCGCTGGTGTCTGCCGCCACCTGCTGGCTGGCCAGCTTGGCCATCATCACCTGCTGGTAGGCACCCGCCAGCGCGGGTAGATCCGGGCCGACCTCCTGACTGGTGTCGACGCTGAGGGCGCCGATGAACTCGGCGAAGGGCAGCTCCAGCTCGCCAAAGCGGCTGAGCACGCTGGCATCGGCGGCCAGCGAGGCCTGCTCGGCATTGGCGTGATCCGCGGCCTTACTGGCCAGATCCAGCTGCATTAGCTGTAACTCGGCTTGTGACAGAGCCCCCGCCTCCAGCTGTTGCTTGGCGATGGCGACCTGCTGTTTGGCGCTCTCTAGCAAACGTCCCTGAAAGGCGAGTAATTTCGCCTGCTGGGCCTGCTCCACCAGCGCCATCAGGAGTTCGCCATAAAGCTGGCTGCGGGCCAGACGATTGTCGGCCAGCAAGATCTCGGCCTCGAGCTGGGCCACACGTGTCGCCACCCCGCGCTTGTCGCCCCAGTCCAGGGTCTGACTCACCTCCAGGGTGTAGGTATCTTCGCTGGCATTTTGGTAGCTCACCCCCAGCTCAGGGTTGTAGACGGGCCTATCGGCGGCCTCCACCAACAACTGGGCCCGACGCACCTTGGCTTGCTGCGCCTGGATCTCAGGCAGTTGATTCACCTTGCTCATCAAGGGAGCGAGCCAGCCCTGAAAACCTGTCTGGTCTATCTGTGCCAGCAAGGGGGCCGGTGCCATTGCGCCGCTTCCGGCGTACTCTGGGTGGGCGAACTCTGGTCCTGTGTACAAGGGCTCGGCGAACAGGGGCGCGCCCCATATCGCGCCCAATAATGCGGTGGCGATTAAGCTTTTTCTCATCGCAATTCCTAATCTTAAGGATCAGGCTTCTTTGCTGCCTGCCAAGGCAGGTTTAACCTTAGCCAGGCAGGCCATGCACAGCATCGACCCGCGGCAAGATAATTCACCACGGCCCAAGGCTGGCAGTTAACAGAGAACGCCCGATAAAAAACGGTAACCCAACAGTGCCCGCGCCATGCACAGGGCCTGAAAAGGCATTATTTTCAGAAGATTAAGAAAGATAGATGGGTGGGCGATAGGCCGCTTGTTGCTCTGGTGGCAGGTAGTGCAATCTGGCGCTCGCGGGCTCATCGCTCACGGGCACAGAAGGGGTCAGGGCCAGCTGAGACACTAAGGTCACGTGACCACCATGACACTGGCAGTCGAGGCAGAGATCGAAGGTCTGAGTCTCTGTCTTGCTGATCTGGTGTTGATGTGGCGTCTCTAGCTCTGGCTCATCGAAGGCGCATTGGCAATCGACACACTGAGCCAGGCTCACCACTTCAGCAGTAAACTGCAGATGGGGATGGGTTTCGCTCTCCTCTTCATGGCTGCCAAGATGCAGCTGATGCGCGCCAAGATTCGCCCCTGCAAACTGCAGTGCGACCACGGCGATCATCATCAAGGCAATCTTGTGAACCAGTTGTCGAAAGAAGCGACTCAAGCAAACTCCAAAGGGGAAAAAGCGTAAAAAGGTCGAGTAATCAGACTCAAGGGGTGGCAAATAGTTCCACGGCTATCGCTAAATTAACAGGAGATTCGTCCCGTCATGCCAGCCAGATCACACTTGCCACCCGCTACGCCATTACTTGAATACGCAGTGCTTGGTGTAGTCGGCGGCTTCGTTGGCCGTCCAGTCCCCCTTAGGCTTATCTTCCATCTGCTTACACCACTTTTCGCTACCTACCTCGGGAGCACAACCAGAAAGTGACGCCATCAGAGCCAGGGCCAGTGCAGCAGACGTCAGAGAGAGTGAAGATTTTAACATGAAGATATTCCTTTAGGAGGTCAGATAATGTTGTTCCCAGTCACCGAGCCTAAGACTCGCGCACCAACGGACAACTCAACTTAGCGGTGATCCACTCGATAGCCTGGGGCTTATCCTCGAGAGCATACCACGCCACCTCCCCCTGCATAAAGGGGCCCATAAGACGCACGGCGTTACCAAACCAATCGGGGCCGCCCACCAGCACCAAGGCATCGAACCTGGGCAGTTGCAGCTCACCCACGCCAGAGAGCGACTGACTCTCCCAGCCTTCCAGCAGCACATCGGCCTCGATATAGAGACACACCTTACCCGAGGCCTGCTGATATTCCTCAATGATGGGGACTATCTTGTTGCAATAGTCCTGGGTCGACAATCGCCCGCTGGCAAATAAACTGATCACCCCATTGGTGATATCGGCGATTTGACATAACATACTCACACTCCGAGAAGGCGCCTAATTTGGCGACCATTTTGCATCATTTTGACTAGCCAATGATACAGGTCTAGATCAAATAAGCCGAACATGCCGACAAGCGAGCCCTCAGTTGATAAAGATCTCTCAGCGCGTCCAAATAGCCGATCACGAACTGGAGTGGCAATTCATCCGCTCCAGTGGCGCCGGTGGCCAGCACCTCAACAAGGTCTCCACCGCGGCTCAGCTGATCTTCGACATTCGCCAATCCTCGCTGCCGGAGTTTTACCAGCAACGCCTGCTCGCCAAGGCCGACCACCGCATCACCAAGAGCGGCAAGATCATCATCAAGTGTCAGGCCAGCCGCAGCCAGGATGCCAACCGTCAGACGGCGCTGGAACAGTTTATCGCCCTGGTGGCCAGCATCGGCCACACCGCCAAGAAACGTGTCGCCACCAAGCCGACCAAGGCCAGCCAGCGCAGGCGGGTAGATACCAAGAAACAGCGCGGCGCTACCAAAGCCCTCAGGCAGAAGCAGTTCTAATCTATCCTCTCTCTTTGCCTCACCTTGATTTTTGCTAACGAGACGCCAAAATCGCCGATAAGTGTGCTAAGTTGCAGGTATCTGACTTAAAAGACTGAATCCATAAGGTGTTGTGCATGAGTAAAGCGGTGAAAATTCTCCTGGTAAACGGCCCCAACCTCAACCTGCTGGGTCGACGCGAGCCCGGCCACTATGGTCATCACACCCTGGCGCAGATCGTCGAGCAGCTTAAGCTGCTGGCTGGTGAGCAAGGCGCCAGCCTGGATCATATTCAGTCCAACGCCGAACATGAGCTGATCGATGCCATTCACCAGAGCGACGCCGACTTCATCATCATCAATCCGGCGGCATTTACCCACACCAGCGTGGCCCTGAGAGACGCCCTGCTCGGCGTCGCCATTCCCTTTATCGAGGTGCACCTTTCAAACGTGCACGCCAGAGAGGCCTTCAGGCATCACTCCTACTTCTCCGACAAGGCGGTCGGTGTCATCTGTGGCCTGGGAGAACAAGGCTATCGCTACGCCCTGGACTCGGCCATCGCCCGCGTCAGAGCCGCTCAGGAGAAGTAGCCTGCCATGGATATTCGCAAGATAAAGAAACTGATCGAGCTGGTGCAGGCATCGGACATTACAGAGCTGGAGATCAAAGAAGGCGAGGAGTCGATTCGCCTCTGCCGCCAACCAGCCGTCTCGGCCAGCGGGCAAAAGGCTGGCGTCACCCTCGTGAGTTCCACCGACGCCGGAGAACCGTCCGAGCAGGAAGATTATGATGAGGAGACGCTGCTACGCTCCCCCATGGTGGGCACCTTCTATCTCGCCCCCGCAGTCGATGCCGCGCCCCTAGTCAAGTTGGGTCAGCGGGTCGAACAGGGCGAGCCCGTCTGCATCATAGAGGCGATGAAGATGATGAACCAAATTCAGGCGCCCCACGCTGGAGTGGTAACCGCACTTCTCTGCCAGAGCGGCGATGGCGTCGAGTTCGATCAGCCTCTAATGGTAATCGAATAATGATGATCAAATAGAGGCAGATCTAAATTCCAGGAGGCTAAGGTGACAGCTTTGATGCGTCGATTCGACAAGGTCCTGGTCGCCAATCGCGGCGAAATTGCCCTGCGCATCATACGCGCCTGTCGCCAGCTGGGCATCAAGACGGTCGCCGTCTACTCCAGCGCCGACAAAGATAGCGGCCACCTGAGGCTCGCCGACCAGCAGATCTGCATCGGCCCTGCCCCCGCCAAAGAGAGCTATCTCAACATCGCCGCCATCCTCGGCGCCGCCGATCTCGCCAGGGTCGATGCCATCCATCCGGGTTACGGCTTTCTGGCCGAAAATGCCGACTTCGCCCAGCAAGTCACCGACAGCGGCTTTCACTTCATCGGCCCCAAGGCCGACACCATACGCCTGATGGGCGACAAGGTGAGCGCCATCGCCGCCATGAAGGCCGCAGGCGTGCCGACCGTGCCCGGCTCAGACGGCCTACTGGGCGATAATGAGGCCCAGTGCTTAGAGGTCGCGGCCCAAATCGGTTACCCGCTGATCATCAAGGCCACCGCAGGAGGCGGCGGCAAGGGGATGCGGGTCATCGAGGATGAGGCTCAGCTGCTTGGGGCCATCGCACTCACCCGCCAGGAGGCCCAGGCCGCCTTCGGCAACGGCGGTGTCTACCTGGAGAAATATCTCACCCGGCCGCGCCATATCGAGGTGCAGGTGCTGTGCGACCATCAGGGCCATTGCATCTCACTCGGGGAGCGTGACTGCTCACTGCAAAGAGCTCAGCAGAAGGTGATCGAATCCGCTCCGGCGCCCGGGTTAACGCCCGAGCAACGCCAGCAGATAAGTCAGAGCTGCATCAGGGCCTGTCAGGCCATCGGCTATCGCGGCGTCGGTACCCTGGAGTTTCTCTATCAGGATGGCGAGTTCTACTTCATGGAGATGAATACCCGTATTCAGGTGGAGCACACCATTACAGAGATGGTCACCGGGGTGGACCTGTTAGTGCAGCAGCTGCGAGTTGCCCAAGGCGAGCCCCTCGCCTTACGAGAGTCGTTAATTCAGCCACATGGCCACGCCATCGAGTGTCGCATCAACGCCGAAGACCCCACCAGCTTCGCCCCCTCCCCCGGGCGAATAGACAGGCTTGTGGTGCCCGGCGGCCTGGGGGTGCGCTGGGAGTCCCACCTGTCCCCCGGCGCGAGTGTGCCGCCCCAATATGATGCCATGATCGCCAAGCTGATCGCCTGGGGCGACGACAGAGCCCAGGCGATTGCCCGCATGCGCACCGCGCTGGATGAGCTGGAGATCACTGGCGTTAAGACCAATGTGCCCCTGCTCAGGGCGCTGCTGGCCGATCCTAAGGTGCAGCAGGGAGAGACCTCGATTCATTATCTGGAAGAGACCTTCTTGCCTAGACGATAAGTGCCTGGAGCTACCTTTCTGCCTGAAAGATGAGTGCCTGCCAGGCTTCATTCACGACGCTAATGCCAACAACCTAAGCCGCCAGATACTTGTCGATATCTACCTCGTCTATCTGCTCCGGCGCCAGGTAACGCTCGGCATACTCCAGATAGATGCCGCTAGAGAGAAACAGCTTAAACACCTCGCCATCCACATGGCTGTCCAGCACCATCTTATGCAGGATATCGATGGCGACGCTCAGCGGCTTGGCCTTCTTGTAGGGCCTGTCGGCGGCGGTGAGCGCCTCGAAGATATCCGCCAACACCAGGATGCGCTCGGGGATCGACAGATCCTCGCCGGTAAGCTTTCTCGGGTAGCCGGTTCCCTTCAGCGTCTCGTGATGGGTGGAGGCATAACGGGGCACACGGGCCAGCTCTGGCGGGAAGGGCAGGTTTTCCAGCATCTTGATGGTGCTGGTAATGTGCTGATTGATCTTGAATCTGTCCTCGTCGGTCAGGGTGCCGCGGGAGATGCTGAGGTTATAGATCTCGCCCTGATTATAGAGCGCCTCGGGTACCGTCATCTTGATGCCAAACTTAGGATCGAACAGCTCGGGGCGGTGACGGGCGATCACATGCTGGGGCTTATCGGCCAACAGCTGCTCGGTCACCGGCAGGCTGACCTCGGCGGAAAATTCAGGATGATTGAGCTCCTCCACCGGCGACAGGCCGAGGCGATCATCGAAGTGGCGCTGCCAAGTGATTTGCGACAGCGCCTTTAACCTGTCGATATCGGCCTGCTCCATAAACTCGCCGCCCACGTTGGCCCCGGCAACAAAGGCAAAATCCTCCGTCAGCTGCTCGCGGCGCCGCTCAAGCTCCGCTCTATGTTTGGCCTCATGTTCTGGATCTGCCCGGCACTGCTCGAGACAGTGGATCTCAGCGTCGCGCCACAGCACCTCGAAGCGCATGCGCACCTCGTGGATGCGGTTATAGATCAGCTCCAGCTTGCTGCCCTTGTCCACGATATGCTCTGGCGTGGTGATCTTGCCACAATCGTGGAGCCAGGCCGCGATACGAAACTCCCTGTGTTCGTCAGCGTTATGGAAGCGAAACGCCTTGAAGGCAGGCAGATCCGATTTGGCCGCGTACTCGGCCAGCATCAAGCCCAGCTCGGGCACCCGGTTACAGTGCCCTGCGGTGTAGGGCGATTTGTCATCGATCGCCTGGGCGATCAACTTGATGAAGGCGTCCATCAGCGCCTTGTGGTCCTGCTCGTGCTGACGAATCGACTCTGACATATCCACCAGGGAGATCGCCAGCTCATCAATCTCCTTGATATAGGAGTCCACCTTGGTCACCTCGTCATAGCGGCGGAACTTCACCTTGAGGTTCTCCAGCGCCAGCAGTTTTATCGGCGAGATGATGGGGGAGGCAAACACCCAGGAAAACGGCAGCGCCAGCAGCAGGCAGAGGCCTGTGATGGCAATCGACTTCTTCACCTTATCCAGGCTGGACGCCAGCAGCATCTCCTGAGGCACCAGAATGGCAAAAAACTCCTGCTCGGCGGCGTGACTGCCGAGCGGCGAGACATAGACAAAACTGGGCTCGCCATTGAGCGAGATGGCGATAAGCTGCTTCTGCCGACTGGGATCGGCGGCGATATCGATCAGCGCCTTGTAGGGCACAGTGCCCTGCACATTGGCTGGGGCCACCTGCTGCCCCTCGGCAAACCACTTGTTACGTAGCGCCCGCACCTGCTCAGGGGAGATCTCGGCGATCGCCCTGTCGATAAGCGCAATAAGATCGGCGTTTTCCGGATGCATCACTATGCTCAACCCGGCGTGAATGTCGATGGGGGCGTAATCCAGATCCTCGTGAAACTGCAGGTCGTCGATGAAGTACTGCTGCGCCGTGTAGTGCAGCACTATGCTGTTATCGATGGCCGCAAACACCCGCCCCTCTTTCACCGCCTGCAGTATGCCCCGGGTCGATGACACCTCGACCACCTCTATCTGGGGAAAATACTGTCTGATGATGGGGATGATCGACCAGCCTTTGGGGATGGCCACCCGCCTGCCCGCCAGCTCGGCCACATGCTTTATCGGCGCTTGCCCAGGGCCGGTCACGGCGGCAAAGGGCATGCTCAGAAAGGGCTGACTAAAAACCCCAAGCGATTGATTGGCCTCGCTATTGAGCACAGAGTGCAGCAGGTTGATCTCCCGCGCCTTGAACTTGTCGACAAATTCCGGCCAGGTAAATCCATTGTTGTAGTTGATGGTCAGCCCCGTCATCTCGGCCACCAGATTCAGCACATCTATGCTGTAACCCATGGGGCGGCCGGCCACGGCAAAATCGATGGGCGGCCAGTCGGTCTCGTTAGAGGCGATAAGCGCCGGGGTATTGGCCACCAGCGTCTGCTCCTCTGGGGTCAGGGCCAGCGGCTTAGCCATGGGAATCTCCCCTTGAGTCGCCTGCTGACGGTTTGAGGCTACCAGGGCGCCGCTGGCGCGGTAGACATAGACCTCGCGCCCATCTTGAGTATCTCCCCTTCCCAGCTGCGCCAGATAGTCATCCAGGCTCGACAGGGCCACATCCACCGCCAGCACGGCGTCGCTACCCGGCAGGCGGATCGAATAGGTGATCCCCGGCGCCTGCAGGTTCTGAAACAGGTAGGGCTCTGTCTTAAACACCTTGTCCTGGCGAGCGTCGATAAACCAGGGCCGGATGCTGGCGTCGTAATCCGTGGGCTCCATTCGGCTGGCGCGCTGATTAAAGTCGGCATCTAAGTAATGAAAGGCGCGGATACGCCCCTGCCCCCTGCCCTGAATGCTGATGATCACCCAGCGATCTTCCAGGGAGGCCTTGAGCTGCCGCCGCACTATGGGATGGGCATCGAGATTCACCAGCTCGAACAGATCCCCATCTGAGCTGCCAAGATAGATGGCGTAGATGAACCTGGCCGAGCGCATCGCCTGGCTAAATACCTGC
The DNA here is from genome assembly GCF_019457575.1 of Shewanella alkalitolerans. Lineage (NCBI taxonomy): Bacteria > Pseudomonadati > Pseudomonadota > Gammaproteobacteria > Alteromonadales > Shewanellaceae > Shewanella > Shewanella alkalitolerans. The sequence goes on from NZ_CP080422.1 coordinate 3,977,092, forward strand.
TTGGCCTCTTGGCTCAGCCCCATGGGGGTGTACAGGCCCTCGAAGTTAGCCACCAGCTTAGTGGTGTTGATCGCCTGACTGTCGAGCTGATTCAAGTAACTGCCTGTGCTGTCGGCGCTCTGGTTGTAAAGCTTGAGGCTGGCCTCGGTTGCCAGACGCTGGCTAAAATAATACTGCAGGCCGATGGCCACCACGGCGGTGAACAGGGTGGCGATGATAAAGGTGCCCACCACGGTAACGCGTATGGTAAGCCGCTTGGGTTTGGCTAAGGTGAGGCCCAGCATGCGGTGTCCTTTTCCCATGAGTATCCGACCCAATGAGTATAGTCAGAGATCCGCATGCCCCACGCTGAAAGTGAATTAACTCCCTAAAAAATCACACATTAGGGGCTTTTCTTGCGCCAGGACTCGGGCAATTCCACCTGCTGCCACAGCTCCTGACACAGCTGTTCGCCCTGATGCCAGTTACCCTGCTTGATCCAGGTCACCAGGGCGTCGCCCACCTGAGGATAGTCGATAGGCTCGGGCTTGGAGGCCCGTAGCCAACGCTTAACCGCTGCGGGGTCGAGCCACTTCATGCTCTCGGCCGCACCGAGCAGCTCAAGCGCCGCCACATTTGACAGTTGCTCGAACTGACCGTGTAGCGGTTTGACCAGCAGCTTCTTGCCCAGGGTCAGCGCCTCACTCGCCAGCTCGAAACCGGCACTGGCGATCACCCCACCGCACTGGGCCAACCTGGCCTTGAAGCCCTCACGGTTAAAGCCAGACCAGATCACATTGTCGGCGCACGCCGCAGGCGCGCCGGAGCCGTGAAAGACGTAGAAGCGATACTCGCTAAAGTCCTTGAGGAGCTGATGGATATCCTCAGGCGACTCGAACGGCAGATAGACCAAAATATCGTGGGAGTTATAGGCCACCGCCTCGCTCACCTCCACGAAGGGTGGCAACAGGGGGAAGCCGAAATGGTGCCAGTGGCAGCCCAGCGCCCTATCGACCGGGGCAAAGTAGTTGAGCAACATCTGATTAAACCAACCGTTGCCCACCTTAGGCACATCATATTGCAGCGCCGCCTGATGGCTCACCCCGATAGAGGGCACCCCCTGAATGCGCGCCGCCCAGGCAGAGACGGGCTCGAAGTCGTTAAGCACCAAATCGTAACCGCTGAGATCCAGGCCGCGCACGTCCCTCACCAGGGCGCTCACCGAGTTCTGCAGCGCCGTCTTGGCAATGCTGACGCAGCCATTTTGGGTCGCGAAGGTTAATCCGGCCTGGGTACGATACTCGCCGAAACACTGCATGTCGAAGTAGCGCTGACTGTCACGTCCCGAGAAGAAGAAATCGACATCGACCTGCTGATTTTTAAAGGCTTTTGCCATGACTCTGGCACGACTGAGATGGCCATTCCCTGTGCCTTGCACACCGTAAAGAATACGCATGTTTGTGCTGACTCCTGCTAGTGATTTATTGACCGACGAGAGGTAATGCCAGGTAGCAACTCGTCACGCCCAGAAGGGCACCAGCCAGAATATCCAGCGGGTAATGCACGCCCAAGATGATACGCGAAACACCGATAGCCGTGGCCCAAGCGAAGGCGAGCCAGGCGAAAGTGGGATAACACCAGGCGATGGCACTGGCCATCACGAATGCCGCGGCCGTATGGCCCGATGGCAGGCTGAACTTGTCTGACGGCTCGAAGGTCAGCATCAGGCTATCACCGCCGGGCAGCGACTGATGGCAGGGGCGCGTGCGCCGAATGCTGTTCTTCAGCACCAGATAGAGGGGCAACTCTATGATGAAGGCGGTGAGCGCCGCGTTGAACAGTGTCTCGCCGCGCTCATCGAGCAGCAGCAGGAGCACACACAGATAGAGATAATATGGTCCGTCGCCCGTGGCAGAGATGACTCTGGCCTTAGGGTTTAGACGGTAAGCCACGCCATAGGCGTTGATCGCGGCAAAGGCCTGACGATCGAACTTAGCTAAGGTCTGAAACATAAAAGGCTCCGGATCATGATGATATGATCAGGAGCCTAAAAACTCGCTATGACGCCTAGGTGACATCTAGCCTAAATATTTATGACAGCAAAGCTCGGCAGACACTAGGCCTCGGCGGTTTTACCCACCTGAGTCTTGGCACGGAACAGCTTCACTAGGTGATAGACGTTGATACAGGCAACAAAGGCATTCATGCCGGCAACCGGCCAGGCCGAGATGTAGATCCCGTAGATCACAAACAGTGCACAACCGGTAAAGTTAAGACATCTTAGCCAAACTATATCTTTCATCATCAAAGAGATAGCCACCATTACTGAGGCGGAATAGCCAATTAGTTCAATTGTGTTTGAAGCTTCCATAAGGCACCTTCTTAAGGCCCTCTGCCATCCATAAGCTAACTGGGGGATCCGTGCCCCTAAAGCAAGTTAAAGTTAAGTTAATCGTTACTGCCTACATGCTAACAAATTTAGCCCCAGCTTGTAATTAAAATACGTTATTTAATGACCTCGGTCATGTTTTTTGCACAATAAGAAAGCAATGTAAGAAAGATTACAACAAGTTAGCCAAACGCCGCTATTATCGCCAATAGCGTGAGTTATAACGCTTTTCTTTTTAAGAATCCCTTATATACTGGCTGGTAACAATATATTGCTGATTTATCCCAGTAAAATGCCTCTCTACAGGAGTATGACTTATGGAATACAACACCTCAGAACTTTGTGACACTTACATTGATGTGGTCGATGTTGTTGAACCCATGTTCAGTAATTACGGTGGTTGTAGCTCTTTCGGCGGTTCAATTAGCACCATTAAATGCTTCGAAGACAATGGATTAATCGCTGAGGTTCTGCAACAAGATGGCGAAGGCAAGGTATTGCTGGTCGACGGCGGCGGCTCCCTGCGTCGTGCATTGGTCGACGCCAACATCGCCGAGATCGCCGTGGCAAATAACTGGGAAGGCATTATCGTTTATGGTTCGGTGCGCGACGTCGACGCACTGGAAGATCTGGACATAGGCATCCAGGCCCTGGCCTCTATCCCTGTGGGCGCAGACGGCCATGGCGTGGGCGAACTGGAGATCCCGGTTAACTTCGGCGGCGTCACCTTCCTGCCTGCCGACCATATCTACGCCGACAACACAGGCATCATCCTGTCACCCGAGCCTCTAGATATCGATTAAGCTGATGCCCGAAATGGCATGATGATTTTGGCTAAGCTGTTTAGGCTAGATAAGTTAGCCCTAGCCTGAAAGCAAAAAGGACGACCAAGAGTCGTCCTTTTTTGTGGCCTATCGATGGCCACCCTTCTCTCACCGTAATAGGTATTGTCTGTTGCGGGTGGTGCATGGCAATAGCTATTTAAGCATCAACCCTAGTTGAAGTTTAAAAGGGTCCTTTAAACCATAACTTCATGGTGTACTTATCACCTGCGGTGAGCTTATGTGCAGGTACTGCTGAGGCACGCCACAAGTACATCCCTGTAGACTCTACCTCGGCGTCCTGCCTCGGAAGGCCTCAGCCGCACCTACACCCGAGTTATCCATCTCTTCGATTTGAGCTTACTGGATATCCAAACCCCATTAAAAGCTAAATCGTTTTTGGACAGAAACGCATTAGAATATCTGGTCAGTAACGCCGCCATAAACCGCGCGACGTCAGGAGCGTATTTAATGGCTTTGTTAAATGCTTTGCTCATTGTTGCATATAGTCTTTGAATTCTTGAAGGCTGTTTGCAATTTTAATTGCTGTATCTAGTGCCATGCCTATACACGGCATGTAAAACACCTCGTCTAATTCATTCACAACCAGAAGTTCACCGCCACCATTGCAACCGAAGGTTAGGAAGCCAGGCACATATTCAGCGAGCTGATAATCACGATTGAACTCTTCCAGTTCATCCGGGTGCCACAAGACATACCACTCTGGCTCTACTGAGAGCTCACCTTCGAGGAAGCCTTCATTTATCCAAGACTTCAGAACTTTTTTAATAGCGTCGATATTCATGTTTGCCATTTAACGCCCAACGAAACGGCGCATTTATACGTCCGACTTACTTTGCTTGTTAGGGGCATTCACGCCAATTAAGCTTTCTTTAACCTCTATGCCATACCAGCCATTTTGGATCATTATCTGGATTGAAAGTACAACCAAATTAAATCCATCTTGAAATAGCTCATAAGTACGCAACCAATCTTCATTTAGCCTTTTATCTATAACTTCATTTCTTAGTGGGTGATGCACCTGATACCCTCCATGAACAATGGAGCTTCGATAGTCATACATTGACCTCAATTTCTTCTTCGTTTTGGCTTTTTCTTTAGAATCTAGCTGAAGAAGAATGGAAAGCCTATTAATCAAGTTGCTGAAACCTTCCCCAACTCTAGTACCATAAATTGCTTCTAAAGCATGAAAAAGCCATACCACTGATGTCTCATCTACGTCTGATTTACAAAGATGCAATAATGAAAAGATAGCTTTTTCAATTGGTGATTCGGCTTTCTGTTTAATACCAGTATCTAAGTTATCATACCAATCTATTACAGAGCTGACCGGCAAACAAATTGGCGATGGGCGAACTCCATCTAATTGGTTGTATAGCGCCTCTTCAAAGTTATATGAGGAAAGAAGATACCGTTCACTCTCTTTTTCTCTTTCAGATATAAACCTTACATTGAGAAATTCACATGACCCTGGCAGCGAGAGGTTTGCAATCAAGAATATATCGTATAAGTATTTCTCAACAAAAAACCGAGGGTACCACTTGTATTCAGATACTTCGTTCTTACCTTGGATGCTGACTAAGAATTTTACTTTTGGCTCTTTGATGTCGAATCTATATATTTCCCATGCTGCTTCTCCATTTTCTTCAAGAAGCTTGTTAAACTCCCTTTCTCTTGTCTGCTGTTTTTTTAGTTCTTCAATAACTGGTGACCAATCAGTGTATATTTCAGCTGATACACCGTCATGTGTATAGCTTTTAGAATTAAGCCATTCGTTAATCTTTCCCCACAATTCTATTTCTTTTATGAAAATCTCATCCGACTGGCCATGGTCATTAGTTCGACCAATTCTTCCTAGATCAATGACGATTTCTTCTCGGATCACGCTAATCCCCTAACATTTTATTAGTGCGCATGCGCGTTTATCTCGTTGGACCAGTAAAAACGCTCACGGTTAACTATCTGTATAAAATGAACTTATCAGCATTTTGCTAAATATACCATCTGGAAAAACGCGCACATGTGCAGGATAAAAATCGTTCAAAATCCTTGTAATTTGAATATGACTGTGTACTTATCCAGTATTTTTGGTTGGGAAGTAGTGAATTACATCATGAGGGGGGAGCGATAAAAATTTCTAAGCCAGAAAGTCCGTTAGTTACAACTCCACCGATAATTTGGTAACTCATTTTGAGACAAAACTAAGCCAGCATTTTAAGCCACCAGACGTTCCCAACACCATCCAATCGAAGAGGCGTTAGATACCCAGTGTAAACACGATTTTGGCCTTCGAAATCAGGGATGATTTCGCAGAGCCCACATGGATGTGCTCGAACAACCTCCCTGTTTAAAGGCCAGTTCGGCATCCATGCCTCTCGTTCGTAAGCACGAAGCTACGCTTCACTCACCGTGCCAAAATAGTGTTTGCACATAAGGTCGTTCTTTCACATCCATGTGATCACGACATTGGTATATCCTTATACTGCACCCACCGCAGGTGATAGATTGCCATGAAGGTACGACCCTCAAACATCCATCCAACACCTATGCCGCTACGGGCTAACATTCGAATCCCATCACCAGTTGTTCAAGCTGAATCCCCCAAAATCTAATCCAAAAAACTGAAATTTGTGCAGCCCACAAAAAAATCAAACTTTTCTAAATTTTATCCATTAAAATTACCCCACCTTTGCATCAACAACAAAAAACAGAACCCATAATGCAAACCCTAATTCCATTTACCGCCGAGCGTTGTCAGGGCTTTGTCGCCAAGCGCGAGGGCGAAACCAAGATTGGCCAGACAATTCATTGTTATGAGGGCAAGGTGCCGCTCAGCGAGCAGCTGACAAAGGCCAAGGCCGACGGCGTGCGCTTCGTCATCCTTGGAATAGGCGAAGATATCGGCCCCAGGGCCAACCTGGGACGCGGCGGCGCCGTCGATGGTTTCGAGGCCGCCATGGCGCAGTTTTGCAACTTCCAATCGAACCAGTTTCTCGACGGCGGCCACTGCCTGGTGCTGGGGCAGATCGCCACAGACGATCTACAACTGCCAGAAGGCAGCAGCGCGCAGGCCCTGAGGGAGAATGTCGACAAGCTAGATGAGCGGGTGATACAGGTAATCGGCGAGATCATGGCGGCCGGCCTGGAGCCGATTGTGATCGGCGGCGGGCATAACAACGCCTATGGCCTCTTGATGGCCACCAAGCAGGCAACAGGTAAAATGGTAGCAGCGGTCAACCTGGATCCCCACTCAGATTTTCGCCCGCGAGAGGGCCGCCACAGCGGCAATGGTTTTAGCTATGCCGCCGCCAGCGGCGCACTGGGACACTATCATGTGCTGGGGCTGCACGAGCTAAAAAACAGTCAGCAGACCCTGGAGCAGCTAACGGCTTTCGGCGGCAAGTGGCACACGCTCCAGGCCATCTGGGTCAGACGCGAGACAAGCCTGGAGCAGGCGCTCAAGACGATAGTCGAAGACCTCAACGCCAGCGATCTGCCGGTGGCGCTGGAGCTGGATCTCGACGCCATCACTAACATGCCCAGCAGCGCCTCGACGGCGGCGGGGATCCCCCTGCTCGACGCCCTCTATTACGTGAATCAGGTGGCCAGCAAGACGCCGGCCGCTTACCTGCATCTGGCGGAGGCGGCGCCAAGCTGTCACGTGGCGGGTGTCGAGGCCGGTCGCCGGGAGACGGGCCAGAGCATCGGCGAGTTGATCTACGCCTATATCCAGGGACGACTGGCACAACACCCCCTGGGGTAAGTCACTCTGCGCATTTGGCATATTGCTAATATTGTGCTGTAATGCGCTCCTCGTTTTTGAATCTCTGGTTGAAACTCTGCGCTATCACGCATTTTTCAATTAATTGTGCACGGATTATTTACATCGATCACAGAGTGATAGACCAATGATTCAGCAAACTGAGTCAATCACTTACACTCGCGGTTAACAGCAGCAATAAACAGGAAGCCAGCAATGTCAGAGGGCAGCTCAAACAGTACCCACTTTGGATATAAGACGGTCGATGCTGAGAAGAAAGCAGACCTAGTGGCCGACGTCTTTCACTCGGTCGCCGCCAAATACGACATCATGAACGATGTCATGTCCTTTGGTATTCACCGTCTGTGGAAGCGTTTTACCATCGAGAGTGCGGGTGCGCGTCCGGGCATGAAGGTACTGGATCTCGCCGGTGGCACTGGCGACCTAACCGCCAAGTTTTCCCATATAGTGGGCAACACAGGTCAGGTGACCCTGGCTGACATCAACGATTCCATGTTGAAAGTGGGCCGCGAGAAGCTGCGTAACCGTGGCGTTGTGGGTAACGTCAACTATGTGCAGGCAAACGCCGAGGCGCTGCCTTTCCCTGACAACCACTTCGATATCATCACCATCGCCTTCGGTCTGCGTAACGTGACCGACAAGGATGCGGCGATCCGCTCTATGCTGCGCGTGCTTAAGCCAGGCGGTAAGCTGCTGATCCTCGAGTTTTCTAAGCCACAGCACGACCTAATGCGTAAGGTCTACGATCTCTACAGCTTCAAGGTACTGCCTAAGATGGGCGATATCATCACTCAGGATGCCGGCAGCTATGAGTATCTGGCCGAATCTATCCGCATGCATCCGGATCAGGAAACCCTTAAAGGAATGATGATAGATGCCGGATTCGAGCAGGTGGAATACACCAATATGACAGACGGTATCGTCGCCCTGCACAAGGGTTACAAGTTCTAATATTGGTTCCAATACCAATTCTTATATCGAAAGAGGCCCCGCACAGTTGGGGCCTTTTTGTTGTCGCCTTTTTGTTGTCGCCTACTTTGGCCGCCTCGCCGCAATCTCACTGAATAAATGACATTTTTACCTAACCCTTTTGTCGCCAGTTTAGTGTAGAATAGCGTCACCTTTGCGCCGTCATCAGTTGATGATGAGCCCAGCAGCCACAGATTCTCAGGTCTTAGGTAACGCATGAAACGTGAAATTGCATTGCTGATCTGTGCGGCCCTCGAAACCGCACTCAAAAAAGTGACTCAGCAGTCTCCCGGCGCCTACGCCAAACTCCACAACCTGCAGGGGCGAGTACTCTGCCTCGAACTCAGCCAACTGGGCTGGCCCATCTACCTGTTGTTTGCCAAAGAGATTCAAGTCTTTAGTCAGTATGATGGCGAGGTGACTACCAAGGTGTATGCCGATCTGACCACCCTCTATAAGCTCACCGAGGGCGCCAACCTTACCGAGCTGATCAAGCAAGACAAGCTGACCCTGGAAGGGGATCTCAACCTGCTACAGAGCTTTAGCCACTTCATGCAACAGGTGGAGTTCGACTTCGCCGAGCCCCTGTCACGTTACATAGGCGATGCGCCGACTCACCTGCTCACCGAGGGCGCCAAGCAGCTAAAACAACAGCTGAGTCAGGTACTGAGCAAGAGCTGGGATCATATGGGCCAGCTGGCCACAGAAGAATATCGCCTGAGCCCACACAAGATAGAACTTGTTCATTTTAGTGATAGAATCGAGCAACTTGAGGCAGATACCAACGCCTTGAGCCAACGGATTGAGCGACTCATAAACAAGGCAAACAGCAACAGATGACAATCAAAAGCATGCGGCGCGCATACCAAGTCGTAAAGACGGTGCTTCAATATGGTCTGGATGATCTTATCCCCGCTAAGCTCAAACCCTGGTATTTCAGGCTGCTACGCTGGAGCTTCTTCTGGTTAACCAACCAACATAAAGACAAGGTGGGCGGCGAACGTCTCAAGCTGGCGATGCAGGAGCTGGGCCCCGTCTACATCAAGTTTGGTCAGATGCTGTCGACCCGCCGGGATCTGCTCAGCGACGAGTGGGCCGAAGAGCTGGCCATGTTGCAGGACAGGGTGCCCCCCTTCGATTCCGCCATCGCCCGCGCCCAGATAGAGGCCGAACTCGGCGCCCCCATAGAGACCTATTTCGATAACTTCGACGACACGCCACTGGCCTCGGCGTCTATCTCCCAGGTACATACCGCCACCCTCAAGTCTAACGGCGAAGAGGTGGTGCTCAAGGTACTCAGACCTAATGTGGAAGAGAAGGTCCACGCCGACCTGCTGCTGATGACCCAGAGTGCCCAGGTGCTGGAAACCCTGCTTGGCCACGGCAACCGCCTGCGCCCCGCCGAGGTGGTAGAGGATTATCGCACCACAATCGAAGGCGAACTCAACCTCAAGCTCGAGGCCCTCAACGCCATCAAGCTGAGAAACAACTTCATCGACTCGGGCGCCCTCTACATCCCTAAGATGTATGAAGAATTTTGCTTTACCCGCCTGATCGTCATGGAGCGCATCTATGGCGTGCCCGTATCCGACAGGGCGGCACTGGAAGCCCAGGGCACTAACCTTAAGCTGCTGGCGGAGCGCGGCGTCGAGCTCTTCTTCACCCAAGTATTTCGCGACAACTTCTTCCATGCCGACATGCATCCCGGCAACATCTTTGTCAGTACCGAGCATCCGCAGGATCCTTTCTACATAGGGCTGGACTGCGGCATCATGGGCACCCTCACCGAGCAGGATAAGCGCTACCTAGCTGAGAACTTCCTCGCCTTCTTCAACCGCGACTATACCCGTATCGCCCAGCTCTATATCGAGTCGGGCTGGGTGGCGGCCGACACAGATCTAGTCGCCTTCGAGCAGGCAATCAAGGTGGTGTGCGAGCCCATGTTTAACAAGCCGCTGGATGAGATCTCCTTCGGCCACGTGCTGCTTGAGCTATTTCGCACCGCGCGCCGTTTCGACATGGTGGTGCAGCCACAATTGGTGCTGCTGGAGAAGACCCTGCTCTATATCGAAGGCCTGGGACGTCAGCTCTATCCTCAGCTGGATCTCTGGCAGACGGCCAAGCCTTTCCTGGAAAGCTGGATGGCGGAGCAGATGGGTCCCCTGGGCATGGCGAAGAAGATCAAGAAGCAGTTCCCTTATTGGACAGATAAGCTGCCGGAGCTGCCTGAACTTGTCTATGACAACCTGAAGATGGGTAAAAACTTCGTCAACAGTCAGAATCAGCTGCTGGATCGCTACCTGAAGCAGCAACAAAAAGCCCATAAAAGCAACTACCTTTTAATCACATCAGCAGTTTTAGTGATCTGTGGCAGTATTTTGTTTTCCCAAAACGCTACACTATGGGCCTCTTATGCTTGTATCGGCATCGGCGCAACCTTGTGGTTACTCGGATGGCGATCTAGACCAAAGAATCGCAAATTTTAGCTAGCACTAAATAACCAAAGGGTCATAATAGGACCAGTATTACATCAAGAGGAAAGTTACATGGGTGGCATCAGTATTTGGCAACTTCTTATCATTGCTTTAATCGTTGTTTTGCTTTTCGGAACTAAGAAATTGCGCTCTCTAGGTGGTGACCTCGGCGGTGCTGTTAAAGGCTTCAAGAATGCTATGTCTTCTGAAGATGAGAAGAAGGCTATCGAAGACACCAGCGCAGAAAAAACAGCTCAGACTGAAGAGAAAAAGACTGAGTCCAAGGATAAAGAACAGGCGTAATTCCTTATGTTCGACGGTATCGGCTTTATGGAGCTGCTGTTGATTGGTGTTTTGGGGCTGGTCGTACTCGGCCCCGAAAGACTACCGGTCGCAGTGCGCTCAATTACAGGCTGGATTCGTGCCATGAAGCGCATGGCTAACTCGGTAAAAGACGAGCTGGAGCAAGAGCTTAAAATTGAGCAGCTGCACGCAGATCTTAAGAAGGCAGAAAGCCAGGGGTTAAAGAACCTCTCCCCCGAGTTACAGGATTCAATCGATCAATTAAAAGAAGCAGCCCAATCTGTTAATCGTCCCTATAAGGTAGAAGATATTGCCACTGGCAGCGAACCCGCCAGCAGCGAGGCGAAACCTGCAGAGACCACGACAGCCAAGGCCAGCAATTCAACCGAAAAATCTGACGGGTAGTTCATGTCGCAACAGCAGCCGTTAATCAGCCACTTGCTTGAGTTACGCAACAAGTTGCTCAAAGCCATTGGCAGTGTCCTCCTGGTCTTTATCTGCTTAGTCTACTGGGCAAACGATATCTATCACTACATGGCCACGCCGCTTATGCAGGCGCTACCCGAGTCCAGTAGTATGATTGCGACCGATGTGGCCGCGCCCTTCTTTGCTCCCTTTAAACTAACGCTGATCCTGGCGTTTTTTATCGCCATTCCCTATGTCTTGTACCAGATCTGGTCCTTTATCGCGCCAGGCCTCTACAAGCATGAGAAGCGTCTGATGGTGCCGCTGCTGGCCAGTAGTACCATACTCTTCTACCTGGGTATCGCCTTCACCTACTACATAGTATTTCCCGTGGTGTTCGGCTTCTTCACCAGCGTGGCCCCCGAAGGGGTGCAGGTGGCGACCGATATCAGCAGCTACCTGAGCTTCGTGCTTAAGCTGTTCTTCGCCTTCGGTCTGGCGTTCGAGATCCCGATCGCGGTGATCTTGCTCTGTTGGGCGGGGGTTACTACGGTTGAAGATCTCAGAGCGAAACGTCCCTATATTATTGTCGGCGCCTTCGTGGTCGGCATGCTGTTAACGCCGCCAGATATCATCTCGCAAACCATGTTGGCCGTGCCTATGCTGATATTGTTTGAGGGGGGATTGATTGCCGCGCGTTTCTACAGTAAAAAGGACTCTGACGAAGACGAGCTCTCCGAGCAAGACAACGCTGAGTAATAAAACTGAACCTTGCTGCAAGCTATCCGGCAACGGATAGCTTGTCGTTATTTATTACCCCATCATCAGCCTGTCTCGCCGCGAGCCCTCCATAATAAAAAGGAACTCTATATGCGCTTAAGTTTTGCGGCACCGACCAGCTGGATAGCACTCTCTACTCTTCTCTTCTCACTCAACGCCTCTGCCGGTATCGAGCAGCAACTCAGCCAATGTGCGGCTCACCAGGACAAGCTCGACCGACTGATCTGTTACGACAACTTGGCAGCCAAGGTAGGCTATAAGTCTCAGGCCAACAGCCATGTGGCGCCCGTCTCTAAACCAGCTCCTGCAGCACAACCTAAGCCAGCACCACAGGCCGCTGCCGTCGTAGCCAGCACGCCGGCCGCATCGGAAGCCAGTTTCGGTAAGGTGCAGAAGGTGGAAAAAGTCGAACTGGATAAGGTGAACCTGACGGTGGCATCGGTGCAGAAAAACGCACACGGTGCACTGACCATCACCTTTGACAACGGCCAAGTATGGAAACAGAATGATTCTCGTCGCTTTCGACTCAAAGCCGGCGACAAGGTCTACATAGAGAAGGGTGCCCTAGGCTCTTTCCTGTTGGGTAAGGAAGATGCCAACGCAACCATCAGGGTCAAGCGCATCGACTAATGCCCAGCTACATAGACATAGCTGTCAACCTGGTTGGCAGCCCGTTAGAACAAGAATGTGACACGCTAATCAGTGATGCGGCGGCCCAGGGGGTTTCGCCGCTCATTGTTATTGGCTCTAGCCTAGATGAGAGCCAGCAGGCGATCGACTGCGCCGCCCGTTACCCAAACGCCCTCTACACAACCGCAGGGGTACACCCGCACCATGCCAGCGAGTGGGACGGCGCTAGCCGTGAACGACTCATACAGCTGGCTAGGCAGCCAGGCGTTGTGGCCATCGGCGAGTGTGGCCTGGACTATAACCGCGACTTCTCGCCCCGGCCGAAACAGCGCGAGGCCTTCGAGGCCCAGCTGGCCCTGGCCGTCGAGTTAGAGATGCCTGTGCTGATGCATGAGCGCGATGCCCATGAAGACTTTGCCGCCATACTGCAGAACTTTCGCCCGCAGCTTAAGGGCGCCCTGCTGCACTGCTTTACCGGCAATCGCGCCAGCCTGGAGCGCTATATCGAGCTGGATCTGCACCTTGGGATCACCGGCTGGGTGTGCGACGAGCGCCGCGGTCAGGAATTGGCCGAGTTGGTGGTCGACATTCCCGCCGAGCGCATCATGATAGAGACTGACAGTCCCTATCTGCTGCCCCGCAGCATGCGACCCAAGCCAAAGTCGAGCAAGAACAAGCCGCAATACCTGCCCTACATCAGCCGGGTCATCGCACAGTTCAGGGGCGAAACTGAGGATGCCTTTGCCCGTCAGGCCTATCACAACAGCTGCGCCTTCTTCGGCCTAGAAGCGGACTATGAGCCCCTTTAAGCTGTTGTTACTATTGATCACCCTGAGCTTCCCCGGCTTTAGCCAGGGGGAGTCGCTGCTGGCGGTCAATAAAAACCAATCTATGGAGCTCGCCTCCTGGCTCTATTATGTGCAGGACGATTCGCTGACCAGCCTGGAGCAGGTCAGTAAGTTAAGCTCCAGCCACTGGCAACGACTGACCCCGGAATTTAACCAGCACCTGGGGGTAGAGCCTTTCTGGGTCAAGATAAGCCTCTACAACGCCACAAATTCCCAGATGCGGCGCTATCTCAAGCTAGGTAACCCGCACCTGAATAAGGTCAGCCTGTACCACCTACAGACAGGTAAGCCGGCGGTATACCTGGAGATGGGCGACAGCTATCCGTTCAGCCAACGGCCCATCATCAACAACGATTTCCTCTATCGTTTCGAACTGGCGCCCGAGGTGGTACACACCTTCTATATTCGGGTCGATACCGAGGGCAGCGCCAACCTGCCCATCTCCCTGCTGTCACCGGACCATATCGTCAAGGCCACTGAGACTCAGTCCCTCTATCAGGGATTCCAGCTGGGCGCCCTGATGGCGATTGGCCTGTTTAGCCTGTTTATCGCACTCACCTCGCGCTCCTACAGTTACAGCTACTACTCTGGCTATGTCTTGTCGGTGACCCTCTTGGTGGCCAGCCTGCATGGGCTGTCGTTTCGTTATCTCTGGCCCAACTGGCCCGTGCTGCAGGCGGTGATGATCCCCATACTGATCCCGATCGCCCTCACCTTCGTGTTGATGTTTTCCGAGAAGGTGCTGCAGCTCAAGTACCACAACCTCAAGATGTTGAGGCTCTGTCGATACAGCGCAGCTACCGGGCTGTTTCTCACCTTAGTCACGCCATTTTTAAGCTACTCTGTGGCCCTCAAGGTCAACATAGTCGCCGTGCTGATCACCACCAGCATGTTGATGCTGATCGCCCTGCTGCTGAGCCTGCGAGGCCACAAGCTCGCCAGGCTCTACACCCTGGCCTGGTCGGGAATGCTCATAGGCTCCTTCGTTACCGCCATGATGTATCTGGGGGTCATCTACCTGCCCATCATGCATCAGACACCTATCATGGTCGGCCTGAGCTTCGAAATCGTCTTCATGGCGGCGGTATTGGCGATCCGCTACAACGACGAGCGTAAAGCCAAGCTCAAGATCCAGCAGGAAGCCTTGCTGCAGGCTCAGCGGATCCGTCAGGCACGGGAGGAGGCGCTGCAGGTCGAGGCCGACAGCAACGAGCGTCTGGAGCAGATGGTGCAGGAGCGCACGTTAGAGCTCGAGATCGCACTTCGAGAATTAAATGAGGCCAACCAGAAACTTACCGAACAAAACACGGTCGATAGTCTCACAGGCGTGAAAAACCGCGCCGCCTTCGAGAAACGCCTGCAGGCCGAAGGCCGCCTGAGTCGTCGTCAACAGACGCCGCTGGCGATCCTCATGATAGATATCGACCGCTTCAAGGCGATTAACGACACCTATGGCCACCTGGCCGGGGATCAGGCGCTCAAGACCATAGCCCAGGCGTTAAAGGAAAAATTAAGACGCCCAAGTGATCTGGTATCACGTTTCGGTGGTGAAGAGTTTGCTATGATACTGCCTAATACCTCCTGTGACGGGGCACTACAGGTGGCGGAGCTGATGCGCAGCACCGTCTGTGAGTTGCCACTGGCATGGGGAGAGCAGGCTATTCCGCTCACCATCAGTATCGGGATCTGCGCCGAAGTGATCGTCGATGATCAGCACACTCAGCTGCTGGTCGACCAGGCAGACAAGGCACTCTATCGTGCCAAGCATGAGGGCCGAAATCGCGTATGCGTCTATTCGCCCGAACTCGAAGAATAAAGTAACCGACTTAGTGGCTATGCCCCATCCACGGATGAGCTGTGAAGTGTGTAGCCCAATAAAGCAAACAACCCTAAATTAGGAGTCGAATGTGAACATCATTACCAGTGCTTTCCCTCAGCGCAGAATGCGCCGCATGCGTAAACACGATTTTAGTCGCCGTCTGATGGCCGAAAACCAGCTGTCGGTGAACGACTTGATCTACCCTATGTTCGTGCTCGAAGGTAATAACCGTACTGAGCAGGTCGCTTCAATGCCAGGCATCGAGCGCTACTCAATCGATCTATTGCTCAAGGAAGCGGAAGAACTCGTTAAGCTTGGGATCCCTCTGGTGGCCCTGTTCCCTGTGACCCCTGCCGAGAAGAAGACCCTGATGGCCGAAGAGGCCTACAATGCTGACGCACTGGCGCAGCGCGCGGTACGCGCCCTGAAAGAAGCCTTCCCACAACTTGGGGTGATGACAGACGTGGCGCTGGATCCCTTCACCACCCATGGTCAAGACGGCATCATTGACGAAGACGGCTATATCCTGAACGACATCACCACAGAGATCTTGGTGAAGCAGGCCCTGTCTCACGCCGAGGCTGGTGCCGATATCGTAGCGCCATCGGACATGATGGATGGCCGTATCGGTGCCATCCGTCAGGCGCTGGAAGCAGCGGGTCACGTGAATACCCAGATCATGGCGTATTCGGCCAAGTACTCCTCTAACTACTATGGTCCCTTCCGCGATGCGGTCGGCTCTGCCGGCAACCTCAAGGGCGGTAACAAGCACAGCTACCAGATGGATCCGGCCAACAGCGACGAAGCGCTGCACGAGGTCGCGCTGGACATTCAGGAAGGCGCCGACATGGTGATGGTGAAGCCTGGCATGCCGTACCTGGATATCGTTAACCGCGTCAAGACAGAGCTTGCCGTACCTACCTTCGCCTATCAGGTGAGCGGTGAGTATGCCATGCACATGGCAGCCATCGAGAATGGCTGGCTGGCCGAGAAGGCGATCGTGATGGAGTCACTGCTCTGCTTCAAGCGCGCCGGTGCCGATGGCATCCTGACCTACTTCGCCAAGCGTGCCGCCCAGTGGCTCAAAGAAGCCGATAACAAGTAAGGCTATCTCTTTAAAAAAGCCAGTGACGCGAGTCGCTGGCTTTTTTGTTTCTGCGCGTGAATTTTAGGATGACAGTTAACGGCTGGCGGCCAGCGCCAAGCCCTCATCGTCGAACAGCTGCTCCACCTTGACGATACAGGGCGCCTTGAGGGTATAGCGATTGCTGCGATAGGTGTAGTGATACTCGCTCCAGTAGATGGAGAGCCGCAGGTGGGCGTCGGGATGAAACTGATTCTGAGTATACAGGGCGCGGTAACAGCGGGCGCTGGGAAGATAACCTGAGTGATACAGCTTGATGGCTCGCTCATCCAGGCTGATCTCGCGGTAATCTATGCCATGCTTGGCCACGTTAGAAAACTGATAGTCGCCGTAGTGAAAGTTGCCCTCTACCACCTCAAGCTTGGCGCCTCTTACCAGCAGGTCGCTGAGCTGACTCACCTGAAGACGGCTCTGCGCGCAAAGCGTTACTAGGCCGCCACTGACGATCAGCACCAGGGCCCAGCGCCAGAGTCCCAGTGGCCACCAATGGCCAATCAGCAGACTCAGCAGCAAGATCCCCAGGCCGATACCCAGCAAGACCAGCTCATAGAGCTGCCACTCACCCACCTCAAACACCAGATTCGAATATGACATCATCCCTTGCCTCACCTCAACGCTGCGCCCATTGAGCTTTCCTGTAGCCTGAGCTATTGCGTTAAGTAAGTGTAGAAGGCGATAGCCTTCTTGGCTCGTCAGACAAGATGCTATAGGGAGATGATGTCAGTTTGGTGAACGGGCTAACTTGGCGAGACAGGCATTAAAAAAGCCATGACTCCGCTACTATAAGCAGTGCCATGGCTTTGTTTTTCATCCTAAAGACGTTAGATGAGGTAATCGGCGCCCAGAGCCACGAAGAGCACCATGCCGGCCCAGTTATTATTTAAGAAGGCCTGCAGGCAGGGGGCGCGCTCGCGGTCGAAGATCAACTTCTGCTGGTAGAGGCCGAAGCCGATGAAGGTGAGGATCCCCAGGGCGAAAACCAGGCCGCGATCGGCGCTGAGCCCCGCCATGATGAAACAGCCGAGGGCAGCCAGCTGAAACAGGCCGATGATCTGCCGATCGAAGCGGCCAAAGAGGATCGCCGTCGACTTGATGCCCACCTTGAGGTCATCGTCTCTGTCCACCATGGCATACATAGTGTCGTAGGCCACCGTCCAGCACCAGTTGGCGGCAAACAGCCACCAGGCTTCTACCGGCACTGTGCCTAGCTGCGCCGCATAGGCCATAGGGATCGACCAGCTCCACACCACGCCGAGGAACATCTGCGGCATGTTGGTGAAACGTTTGGTGAAGGGGTAGATGATGGTCAATATGATGCCGACGAAGGAGAGCTGCACCACCAGCGGGTTGAGCATCAGCACCAGGGCGAAGGCCAGCAGGCCCATCACCACGAACAGGATAAGCGCCTCTTTGACCGTCACCTCACCACTGGCCAAGGGGCGGCTCTTGGTGCGCTCCACATGGGAGTCCAACTTACGATCGGCATAGTCGTTGATGATACAGCCACAGGCGCGCATCACCACCACACCAATTACGAAGATGATCAGCACCTTAAGATCCGGCATGCCGCCGGCCGCCAGCACCAATGCCATCAAACATGGCCACAGCAGCAGGAAGGTACCTATGGGTCTATCCATCCGCGCCAGACGCAAATAGGCGTCCAATTTATCCCTTAAGCTCATTTTCTAGGCTCTCCTAACGACTGCTTTGGCCTTTCGATTTATGTGGGCAAGCTCATCAAAATACTCTGGCATTATGACTGACACCCTAAGAGTTTCAAGCGCTTTATCACCCCGGGTTTACAGGGTCTCGAGACGGGCATAGGCCACCACCAGCCACTTGCTGCCCACGTCGAGAAAATCCACCTGGACTCTGGCCTGGGCGCCGCTGCCCTCGAAGTTAGTCACCTTGCCTTCGCCAAACTTGGGATGATTCACCCGCTGGCCGATATTGAAGCCTGAATCGTTAAAGGCGGACTCGGCCTGACTGAATCTGTTGCTGCTCGCCGGCGCCGACACGCTGGTTCGCATGCGGATCTCCTGCACGTAGTCGCCAGGAATCTCCTTGATGAAACGTGACGGACGGGCATAGTTTTCCCGGCCATAGATGCGGCGCGACTCGGCGTAGGTGATATAGAGCTGCTTCATGGCGCGAGTCATGCCCACGTAACAGAGACGGCGCTCCTCATCCAGCCTATCGCCCTCATCCATCGCCATCTGGCTGGGGAAGATCCCCTCCTCGACGCCCGCCATGAATACCATGGGGAACTCAAGCCCCTTGGCCGAGTGCAGCGTCATCAACTGCACCGCATCGGTGAAGGCATCGGCCTGGCCCTCGCCCGCCTCGAGTGCGGCGTGGGAGAGGAAGGCGTTCAGCTCACCCATTTCTTCGAGATCTTCCGGCATCACGAAGGTGCGCGCCGCAGTGACCAGCTCCTCTAAGTTTTCCACCCTGGCACGGGCCTTCTCGCCCTTCTCCGCCTCATACATGGCCTTGAGGCCGGAGGCCTGGATAACATGATCTGTCATGCGATGCAGCGACTGCTCCGCAGTCTCCTGCTGCAGAGTAACGATAAGATCCATGAAGCCACGTACCGCATTGGCGGCGCGGCCGGAGAGCACCTTCTCATCGAGTAGGCGCAGACAGGTCTGCCACAGTGTCAGCTCCTGCTGGCGCGCCGTGCTACGCAGGATCTCCAGGGTACGGTCGCCTATGCCTCGGGTCGGCGTGTTGATGATACGCTCGAAGGCGGCATCGTCGTTCTTGTTGCTGATCAGGCGCAGATAGCCCATGGCATCCTTGATCTCCTGACGCTCGAAGAAGCGCAGACCGCCATAGATGCGATAGGCCATCCCCTTGTGCAGCAAGGCCTCTTCCAACACCCGCGATTGGGCGTTGGAGCGATAGAGGATGGCACAATCGCTGAGGTTACCGCCCATATCCTGCCAGTCCGTGATGCGACCCACGATGAAGCGGGCCTCATCCATCTCGTTGAACGCGCAATAGAGGCCAATCTTCTCGCCATCCTTGTCTTCTGTCCACAGCTTCTTGCCCAGTCGATCCGGGTTGTTGGCGATCAGCTCGTTGGAGGCGTTAAGTATGTTGCCGCTGGAGCGATAGTTCTGCTCCAGACGTATGGTCTGGGCCGCGGGGAAGTCCTGCAGGAAGCGGTGTAGGTTCTCCACCTGGGCGCCTCGCCAACCATAGATAGACTGATCGTCGTCGCCGACGATCATCACGTTGGCCGTACTGCCGGCCAGCACGCGGATCCAGGCATACTGGATGGCGTTGGTATCCTGAAACTCGTCCACTAGGATGTTCTTAAAGCGCTCCTGATAGTGCTCCAGAATATGGGGCTTGTTGAGCCACAGCTCGTGGGCCCTTAGCAAGATCTCGGCAAAGTCCACCAGGCCAGCGCGATCGCATGACTCCTGATACACCTGATAGATCTTCAGCAGATTCTGCTCAATGGGGAAACCACCGGCATCGATATGCTTAGGCCTCAGCCCCTGATCTTTCTTGCCATTGATATAGCCCTGGGCCTGGCGGGGCGGATACTGCTTCTCGTCCAGATTAAGGCTCTTGAGGATCCGCTTGATCAGCCTGAGCTGGTCGTCCGAGTCGAGGATCTGGAAACTCTGGGGCAAGTTAGCGTCTTGATAATGGGTGCGCAGCAGACGGTGGGCCAGGCCATGGAAGGTACCGATCCACATGCGGCCCATGTTGCTGCCGCTCACCTTCTCCACTCGCTCACGCATCTCGGCCGCGGCCTTGTTGGTAAAGGTCACCGCCAGAATAGAATAGGGACTCTGCTGCTCTACCTGCATCAGCCAGGCGATGCGGTGGGTCAGTACCCGGGTCTTACCACTGCCCGCGCCCGCCAACACCAGCATGCTAGATTGTGGTGCGCCGACGGCCTCGCGCTGTTTGTCGTTTAAGCCGTCGAGTAAAGAAGATACGTCCATTCTTGCCTCCAAAAAATCAGGCGGCAAGTATAACAGGAGGCGTTGCGCGATCCTACCGTCGACCACATCGCCATAGGTCATCCACACCTAGCCCAAGGCAATAAAAAGCCCAGGCAAGGGCCTGGGCTTTTGGGGTTCGTTAGGGTGCCAAGTGAGGATTAGTCCTTGCTCTCTTCCAGCCCTATGCTGTCCATCCAGTGATCGAAGTCCATCATGTTGCCCGGCAGCACTATCTTGTTGGCGCTGTTGGTCAGGCCGTCGAACTGCTTGAGGTACTGGGCACCTAGCTGCATGCGCACCACGTTCTTTCCGCCGGGCGCCGACACTACCTGAGCCATGCGCTCGATAGACTCGGCGGTCGCCTTGGCGATGGTGAGGATCTCCTCGGCCTTACCCTCGGCCTCGTTGATACGCTTCTGCATCTCACCCTCGGAGCGGTTGATCATCTCCGCCTTGACCCCTTCGGAGCGGTTGATCTTGCTCTGCTTATCACCCTCGCTCTTGGCCAGCAGGGCGCGGCGTTCACGCTCGGCGTTCACCTGCATCTCCATGGCGTTCTTCACCGTCTCGGGTGGCGCGATATTCTTGATCTCATATCTGTGTACCCGGATCCCCCAGGTAGCGCCGGCCTGATCTAACACTTCGACTACCTTGGCGCTGATCACGTCACGCTCCTCGAAGGTGCGGTCGAGATCTAAAGTGCCAATCACAGAGCGGGTGGTGGTCTGCGCCAATTGAATGGCCGCATAACGGTAGTCGGTCACCCCATAGCTGGCCTTCACGGGATCCATCACGGAAATATAGATAACCCCATCTACTTCGACGTTCACCTCGTCGCTGGAGAAACACTCCTGAGGCGGTACATCGATAGTTTCCTCTTTCAGGTCATGCACATAGGCCACCTTGTCGATGAAAGGCACCAGGGCATGGAAACCGGCATCCAGGGTGGTGTGATACTTACCCAGACGCTCGACGATATAAGCTGACTTGGTAGGCACCAGGCGGATCGACTGAAACAGCTTGATGATGAAGATGGCGAAGATCAGTCCCCAAATGCCCAGTACGATTAAATCTGTGTTGATATCTGCGATCATGCGCGACCTCCTTTTACCTGACCCACACTCTGAGTCACCTGCTCCATGCCCTCAAAGAAGCCTTCCAGCTTGGCCATCTCGGCCGGTACCACTGAAATATCGGCTTCGTTGAGTATCTTACCCAGCTGGGTGATGAACTGCTCCTTAAGCTGCATGTTCATCGCCTCGTTACCGCCCTCCAGTGCCAAGGCCTCTGAGACCATGGTCATGGCTTCCGCCTTGGCGCGGGCGACGATGGCGATCTCCTGGGCCGTACCCTTGGCCTCGTTGATCCGTTTCTGCTTCTCACCTTCCGATAGGTTAATAGCCTCCTGACGTTCCCCCTCTGAGAGGTTGATCATCGCCGCCTTCTCGGCGTTGGCCAGGGTGATCTCGGCGCGCTTGCTACGCTCGGCCTCCATCTGCTTCTCCAGGGTGTGGATCACCTTGTGAGACGGGGTAATGTTCTTGATCTCGTACCTAAGCACCTTGATCCCCCAAGGGTCAGACGCCTTATCGATCTCGCGCACGATAGATTCGTTGAGGCTGTCACGCTCGGAGAAGGTCTCACTCAGACTCAGCTTACCTATCTCGGAGCGCATGGTGGTCTGCGCCAGGTTCACCGCAGCGCGGCGATAGTCTTCGATACCATAGCTGGCCAGCTTGCCGTCCATCACCTTGAGATAGACCAGGCCGTCAACCTCCAGCTGAGTGTTATCCTTCGAGATACAGCTCTGTGGCGGCACATCCAGCACCTGCTCACGGGTGTCGTGGCGATAGGCCACGCGGTCGAAGAAGGGAATTAAAAAGTGAAAACCTGGCTGTAACACCACCCTAAACTTACCCAGACGCTCGATAACATGTACCTCGCGCATGGGAACGATCAACAATAGGTTATAAAGAATAAAGAAAACGAAGAGTATAAAAATGGTAAATTCGAACATAGATTCCATCCTGTAAAGTAGCAGCCAGGCTATGCCTGCTCTGTCAAAGGTTCAACGACCAGGGCAATATTCTCGCGGCAGATCACTCTGACGCGCGCGCCGATAGGGATCTCGCTGCCATCACCCAGTGCTGGCCATTCGCTTCCCTGAAATTCGACGCGCCCCTGCTGCTGTGCCGGGCCGATAACCGCCTTGACGACGGCAACTTGGTTATAAAGGTCAAACTCCTCATCGGTATTATCCACATGGGAATCACCACCCACCAAGCGCTGTGTCAGCTGACGAAAAGCCAGTAACAAGACGATAGCGGCGATGAACCAGAGCGTCAGGGCCTGCACAAAGCCTTCGACCCAACCTAGGGTCAATGCACCCGCCACCACCAAACAGGCGGCGCCCAGGAAAATAACGATACCGCCAGGCAGAATGATCTCGGCTAACATCAAGACTAAACCGACGGCAATCCAGATAAAGATAGGATTAGAAAACTCCATATTTCCCCCCTGAAATGAGAGTATCCCTGCCAAGACTATATCAGCTCTTTTCTCGCAATGCGACATATTATGTCATGATACAAATGTGACACAGGCAACAAACATTTAATTTACCTAGGTAAAAGACATTGTTTTGGAATTGGGCACAATGGCGAAATCCCGTATACTTGCGGCGCATAATTAATAGGGCGTGAAAATAAGCCAAAAGACACCTTGAGAGTGCCGCGATTGTTTTCAAATTAGCCCCAAATAGCGGCGTCAAAGGCTGCCCCCAAAAATAATGATAAAGGTAAAAAGATGATGAACAGGAAATGGCTTCTCCTCGCGCTAGTCGCCGCCCAGCCCGCGCTGGCCGATGATATGATCCAATGGTGGGACTTCAGTGCCACCGCCCTCTACGGCGACAAGTATGATCTGGCTCCTTCGGAGCGACAAACCACTATTACCCTAGAAACCGCCGGCGGCTGGAAATATGGCGACTGGTTCGCCTTTCAGGACTTCATCTACTTCAATGGCAACAACGGCGGCAAAGACAGCACCACCTATGGTGAGATCTCACCCCGCTTCAGCGCCAGCAAGATCTTAGGCAAGCCTGTGGGCGTAGGCGCCATCACAGACGTGTCACTGGCACTCACCTACGAAGAGGGCGAAGGCCCGGTGAAGAGCTTCCTCTATGGTGTGGGTCTCGACTTTAAGATCCCTTATTTCAGCTACTTTCAGCTAAACACCTATCGTCGCGACGCTATCAGCACAGGCAATCTGAGTGACGGCTGGCAGTTGACCCCAGTCTTTCGTATGGACTTCCCGGTAGGCCACTCGAACATCGTCTTCGACGGCTTTATCGACTGGGTATTCTCGGCCGACAACACTGGCTATGAAGAGAACTTCCACTTCAACCCTCAGGTTAAGTACGACCTGGGCGCAGCCATCTTCGGCGCCCACAAGAAAGATAAGCTATTCGTCGGTATCGAATACGATTACTGGAAGAACAAATATGGTGTTAAGGGCATAGATCAGAACACCTACTCGGTGATCGCCAAGTATCACTTCTAAGTTTTTGAGTATGCTTTGCTCATTAAAAAGGCGCCATCAGGCGCCTTTTTTAATCTCGCGAGTTCAGCAGCTAGGCTTAAGCCAGCAGTTTCTTCGCCGCCGCTACCACGATAGACACGGCACTGGTCTCGGTCTGCTTCATGGTCGCCTCATCAGGGATCTCCTGCTGAGTACGGTTAACGATCACACCGGCCACACACGCCGCGCGCCAACCTTGAGTCGCACACATGGTGAACAGAGTCGATGACTCCATCTCATAGTTGAGTACGCCCATTTCCTGCCACTCTTTCATCGAACCGGCAAAACGACGAGTCACACGACCCGTCACGGTATCGTAGCGCTCCTGACCTGGGTAGAAGGTGTCTGACGAAGCTGTGATACCGATATGAGGCTCAAGACCCGCTTCACGGCTCGCCGCCACCATGGCGGTTGTACATTCGAAGTTCGCCACGGCTGGGAACTCCATAGGTGCAAAGTGCAGACTCGCACCGTCTAGACGCACTGACGCCTGAGTCACGATCACATCACCCACATTAACCTGTGGCTGAATAGCACCTGTGGTGCCGACGCGCAGGAAGGTGTCGATACCCAGCTGTGCCAGCTCTTCCACGGCGATAGAGGTCGATGGACCACCGATACCGGTAGAGCAGACCACCAACGGCTTACCGTCGATATAGGCAAGGTAGCTGGTGTATTCGCGGTGACTGGCCAGGAATGTTGGATTGTCCATCAACTCGGCAATACGTTTCACACGCTCTGGGTCGCCCGGAACGATAGCAAGTGTTGCACCATCTAACATCTCTTTCGTCAGGCCTAAATGAAATACATCTGACATTGTGAAAACCCCTTTCAATTTTGATTATAAAATTCTTATAAAATGGACTTTAACCTAGTATGAAAGCCATTAAGGTTAACCTGATCACACTTTCCCCGCCAGTAGTTAGATAATTTGTTGTAATGAATTTACCAAAGCATTTCCGCTAGCAGCACTGAAAATATAGCAACTCCCACCTAGGCTGCCAGCCAGCCGGCAAAATTTATTACTTGGCCTGAGACATCGCCGAAAACCTGGTTTCACACCCAAATAAGAATGACAAAATAAGCTTGTATGACAACAGGTTAAATCAGCTGTAGTAAAGCGACGAAAACGAAGTCCCAGGCGGTGAAGTCGATCACAAAACCAGCAAACAGATCGCGCTAGGCTGAAACCATAGCAAAGGGAAATTAACCACTTTTGCTATGACCTCTCACCCATTTTGACCAAGAAGGACGGCCAATATGTTTCCAGAATACAGAGACCTGATCAGCGAACTAAAATCAAAAGACGCACATTTTCTTAAGATGTTTAACAAACACAACGAACTCGACGACGAGATTAAAGAGCTAGAGCAACATGCGGCCAGCGATTTCACCCCAGAGATCAAGGTACTCAAACAGCAGAAATTGCATATCAAGGAGGAGCTGCATCAGATCCTTAAGGCACACGACAAATAGTGCGGACATCGGCCATTAAAAAGGGCGCCTAGGCGCCCTTTTCTTATCTCTTAGAAATTCTATCTACTACAGATAGTAATCCTTCAGCGGCGGGAAGCCGTTGAAGCAGACCGCCGAGTAAGTGGTGGTATAGGCGCCGGCCGTTAGCCAGTACATGCGATCGCCGATGGTTAGATCTAACGGCAGGCCGTAGCTGTAGTGCTCATACATGATGTCGGCGCTGTCACAGGTAGGGCCGGCGATCACGCAGCGATCCAACTCACCCTGACGCTCGGTATAGATGGGGAATTTGATCGCCTCATCCATGGTCTCAATCAGGCCAGAGAACTTACCCACGTCGGTAAATACCCAGCGCTCCAACGCCGTCTGCGACTTCTTGCTGATCAGCACCACCTCAGACACCAGCACGCCGGCATTAGAAAGTAGCGAACGGCCAGGTTCCAGGATGATCTGCGGCAGCTGATCGCCAAAGTCCTCTTTGAGGAAGTGGGTGATCTGCTCGGCGTAGGTACCCAGCTCGTTGGTCTTGTCCAGATAGTTCGCCGGGAAACCGCCGCCCAGGTTGATCATCTTCAGCTCGATGCCATGCTCTTCACGCAGGCGCTCGAAGATGCTCTTCACCTTGGCGATGGCCGAGTCCCATGCTCCTATGTCGCGTTGCTGTGAGCCCACATGAAACGAGATGCCATAGGGTTCCAGCCCCAGCGTCTTGGCCAGCACCAGTAGCTCGAAGGCCATCTCATTCTGGCAGCCGAATTTACGCGACAGGGGCCAATCAGCGGTATGGGTGCCTTCGGTCAGGATGCGCACATAGACGCGAGAACCGGGGGCTTCCTCGGCGATCATTCGCAGATCGGCTTCGGAGTCAGAGGCGTACATGCGCACGCCACGCTCATAGAAGGCGCGCACATCTTTACGCTTCTTGATGGTATTGCCATAGCTGACTCTGTCAGGCGTCACGCCGATGTCGCTCACCATATCCAGCTCATAGATAGAGGCGATATCGAAATTGGCGCCACGGTCACGCAGCAGGGTCAATACCTCCTTAGCCGGGTTAGCCTTGACGGCATAGTAGATACTGGCATAAGGAAAGTTATGCACCATGTCATCATATTGTTTTGCAATGATTTTAGTGTCAATCACCACGAAAGGTGTCGGCTTATCCTGAGCAAACGCCTTGATACGCTCAAAGGTAGCTTGGTCATAATACTCATTAACATCAATCGCTTGAAATTGGCTCATCTCGCCAGTATCTCCGTAGCAGAATAAAAATAATTTAGCGTGATTCGGTTAAAAATCGCTGCGAAGTAAACGCTATTTTTTCGTCGAGATCAACGAATTTTTATGCTTAATAAATAAATTTTTATTCCAAAACAGACAGCCTGATTTTCAACGGGATAAAAGCCAAGCTAAGTTATTAATTATTAAAATGAATTCTGCTAGCCATCAGCTCACACTTTTCGCGCTATTTCACCGCCTCGAGCAGGGCCTTGGCCGAATCGACGCTCACTACCTTGATCACCTTGAGCCCATCCAGGGTGATCACTGTCGCCGTCTCCTTGTCACCGGGCAGCAGATGGGTCGCCTCCCCCTCCTGATCCAGGCCGATGGCGAAGTTGAGATCTTGCATCTTGGGGATGGCTACAAACTTAGCGATAAGCGATGGCATACCGCTGATGTCGGCCACATATCGCCAGTTCCCCGGCATGGGGCCCTCAAGGGACTCAAGTGCCTCCTGAATGATCTCGCCCCCCTTCATGCCGCGGCTAAAGAGTAAAATCTGGGTATTGCTGTTGAGCTCCCACACGGCTTGGTGTTGATCCGCTAGGGTGATTGCCTCGATACGATCGCCTGTGGTCAGGCTGCTGGCCAGGCTGGCGGCCGAAAACAACACGCCCACAGCCAAGATTAGCGCTTTCATAATGCCTCTTTCACTAAGGATTAGGTTACTTAGGGGTGAACTAGACTATATCTTATACTGGCCGCCATGCCCTCGGATGCGTGCCAATTGCTTGATATGCTTCACGCTAATGAGTGTCATGGGACATGAGTGAGATATTGGTTATCAAGCCATTGAATATTAAGTAACATACCCAGGTTGGATTCTATGCCCGCGCGATAGTGGTTCGCGGCAAATTTTAGGACGAATGTTATGAATGAAAATGGTCTGGAGCAGGAGCTGGCGCAACTGCAAAATGTCTACAACCTGTTGACCGAGTTTCTGGTGAAGTACAGCTTCCAGCTGGTCGGCGCGCTGCTTATCTTCCTCTTGGGGCTCTGGGTCGCCAACAAGATCTCCAACCTGGTGGCCAAGCAGTTTGAGAAGCATGAGATAGACATCACCCTGAGCAACTTCGTCTCCAATCTGGTGCGCATTCTCATCATAGTCATGGTGGGGGTTATCGCCCTGGGCAAGCTGGGGATCAGCATCACGCCCATGGTGGCGGCAATCGGTGCGGCCTCTCTGGGTGCTGGCCTGGCGCTACAGGGGATGCTCTCTAACTACGCGGCGGGCGTCACCATAATCGTCACCCGTCCCTTCGTGGTGGGCAACACCATAGAGATCCAGGGGGTCAGTGGTGTGGTCAAGAGCATCCACCTAGGACTGACCCTGCTCACCAATGAGGAAGGCGAGGTGATCAGCATCCCCAACAAACATATTGTCGGCGAAATCCTGCACAACTCCTTCAGCGACAAGCTGGTCGAGATACGCTTCAACATCAGCTACGCCAGCGATGCCAACCAGGTGCTGGCCATCGCCCAACAGGTGCTGGATGCCAACGAAGAGGTAAATCAGGAGCGTGCCCCTCAGATAGGGATCAACGGCTTCAACAGCATAGGCTTAGAGATAGGCCTGCGTTACTGGGTGCCCACCAATCGCTACTACCAGAACAAGTATCAGGTCAACCTTGAGCTGATCAACGCGCTGCGCCAGGCTGGCATAGAGATCCCCTGCCCGGTGCGCGAAATTCATATCGAGCGATAAAGTCATATCGAGCGCTAGCGCCGAAAACACCAGGCGGCGCTGGCCTAGAGGCCGCGCAGCCACTCCTGGCGCAGGGGCACCAGTCCCTGAATCGCCTGCTCGACCTGGGTCAACAGGCTCTGCTTGTCACGACCCAGTATCCCCTTTAGCACCAGGTAGTTAGAGGCGTGATCAGACCTGAATATGGTCTTCTCCAGCTCGAGTTCACCCAGCAGCAGCTGCATCTCGCTCAGCAGGCCATGCTGGTCCGGCAGTTTAAAATCGCCGTCGAATCCGGTGTCCATGCGCGCCTTGCCAAGGGGCAGAGTCACCACCAGAGTCGACAGATAGTCTGGCTGCGCCTCATTCATCAGGCGCGCCGAGTTGAGCGCGTGTTGCCTGGACAGCTCCACGCCCCCCAGACCATTAAGTATCATCACGGATGACTTCATGCCGGCGGCGCGTATGCGCTGCAAGGCCAGCAAGGAGGAGTCGAAGCTCTCGCCCTTCTCGATACGGACCAGCACCTCATCGTCCCCGCTCTCGCAGCCCACATACAGCAGGCTAAGCCCCAGCTCTCTGAGCCGGGCAAGCTGCGCATCCGTCTTATTACCTAGGTTGCGCGGCAGGCAGTAGCTGCTGATGCGGGTCACCTGGGGCAGATGCTCACGGATCAACAGACAGATAGCCTCCAAACGATTAAAGGGCAGGCTCATGGCATCGCCATCGGCGAGGAATACCCGAGAGATCGGCAGGTTTCGCTGGGCGACCCGTTGAATATCCTCTGCAATTTTATCGATTTTTTGTGCACGAAATTGCTTCTGCGGCGCGGTATACATGTCGCAAAAATGGCAGCGATTCCAGCTACAACCATTGGTGACTTGGAGTATGAGGGACTTCCACTCGGAAGGCGGCCGAAATAACGGCTCGATATAATTAATCATTTTATGCCTGTCTCAAAATGTGACCAAGATGTGAGCATTTTCATAATTTTTCGCTTTCGGGCCCACTTCTCGCCCCATAAATTGATCTCGTTCAATTAATGTTCAATTAAAGTCAGTAAAATGACTGACGTTAATCTAATTAAGATTAATCTTTTAAAACTGGCTGGCGGTGCCAGCACAGAAAGAAATATTGGCTACATCGGCCGACAAACGTGTAGATAATAACATGCAAATAGCACAGCAACTGCAAGACAGGCGAGGGAACGTCCTGCATCATGATGAGCATTGGAGCTCGATGAGTGCGGAACAAAAGATGGCCCTCTATAGCCTGCATCGATACGGGTATCGGCTGTTGTTTGTTCGCCATTTGCCTTCGGGTCCACTGGCGATCATCGCCCAACAGAGCCAGCTGTCGACCATAGACAGATATGGCGAAGTTGAACATGATCCTAAGATCCAACTCAGGGATTAGTCACCGACTCGGTGACTGACGAGCCTAACGGCTTAATTACCCGAACATAGAGGAGCACGCCCTGTGCTCCTCTATTTGCACGTCTCTATGACTCTTTCGTTAGGCCCATTCGTTAGGCCCTTTCATTACGCCTTTTGTGTAACCGTTGGCCTTAATCAGGCCTCCAGCAACATGTCGAGATGGGGAATACCATCCTCCAG
This sequence comes from Shewanella alkalitolerans, assembly GCF_019457575.1. NCBI lineage: Bacteria > Pseudomonadati > Pseudomonadota > Gammaproteobacteria > Alteromonadales > Shewanellaceae > Shewanella > Shewanella alkalitolerans. The sequence continues at coordinate 4,007,056 of NZ_CP080422.1, forward strand.
ATAGACCTCAGACACGGGTCGAAAACCCACCCCTTGATAGAAACCCTTAAGGTATTCCTGGGCGCCGATCTGAACCCCCTGGGCTGGCCAGTTCTGTCTGGCGATGGCGATCGCCTCAAGCATCAAGGGCTTGGCGACGCCCGCACCGCGAGCCGATGGCGCGACGATGACCCGGCCGATGCTGGCTTGGGGGTAACTCACCCCGGGGGCCAAGATCCTCGCATAGGCGGCTATCCGCCCCTGCTCATCCAGACCTAACAGATGACGGGTCTCAGCCAGGGTGTCTTTGCCATCCAGCTCGGGATAGGCACAGGCCTGCTCCACCACAAACACATCGACCCTTAACTTCAACAGCTCGTAGAGCCGCTCAAGGCTCAACTCGGCAAACGCCACACTCTCCCAACGCACTGCTATCCCCTCATTCGTTAATCCGGCGCCTATCGCCTTTTCTTCAATTACTTCTGCCTAGCCATTACAGATTAACCGCTTCGGCGGCCATCGACTCCCAAGTAAGCGTCTGGTCGGTATGCGCCTTCTCTGTAAGTACCTTACCGGTCCCTCTAAAGAGGCAGCAGGCTGTGACGGCCACCGCAAATTTCGGCGAGACTTGACCTCGGTCAAATACATGCATTATAAATACACCTAAGATTCACATGCCCAATTTAACCCATTCTAAACTAGGAAGCATTCGATTGACGCCGCCTACATTTAGATGACCTAAGTCGTCTGTCATCAGATATTGCGACAACAATTGTTCTTAAAAATAAAGAACTTATTCTAATGGAGTTCATATGAAAAAGATTGCCCTCATCGCTTTTGCAAGCCTAATGTCTCTGACGGCCCACGCCGGTGATATCGAAGCCGGTAAAGCCAAATCTATGCTTTGTGCCGCCTGCCACGGTGCCGACGGTATCTCTCTGGCGCCCATCTACCCTAACCTCAAAGGCCAGAAGGCTCAATACATTGAGAAACAACTGAAGGCCTTCAAGGAAGGTACGCGTCAAGACCCAGTGATGGCGCCTATGGCCATGCCGCTGACCGACGAAGATATTGCCAACCTGGCTGCCTACTTCGAGAGCCTCAAGTAAGCCCCTCTCGTCCTCGCAAGACAGCACTCTCCCAACAGGTCGCGCCCCGTCGCTCAGGTGACGCGGCCTGTCTTTTCCCTGTCTTTTCCCTGATTCTTCCCCCCTTCTAAAGCCAGTCGCCGGTGCCCAATTACTAGGTGATCGCCACCCCAAGTCGCCTTGTTTCAATGTGTGTCAAATTAACAAAATCGCGATTTATTTGATCTCAGTCACGTCATAACCATAAAGATGCATTTAGGATGCACTATAAATAACACTAGGTTGACACACCCTGGGACTGACTGTAGGAGCGTTCGAGTGGCAAGATTGATGCACCATGCGAGGCAAGCAAAATGGATTTTATTGACCCTGTTGGCACTCATGCTAGCACTTATGCTAGCCACGCCCAGCTATGCCCTGTTCGTTAGCCCGCCCAAAGATCCCCTGCCTATCCTGCATGAGCTGTTCCCGGAGGCGACACGCATCTCAGACAAGCAGGGTGAGCCCGCCCTGTGGACCATCTACAAAGATCAGCAGATCCTGGGCTATGGCTTCGAGACCAATGATATCGCCCGCATCCCTGCCTACTCGGGCGAGCCGGTCAACATCCTGGTAGCCATCGACCCAGAGGGTAAATACCTGGGTGCCAAGGTGCTGGAGCACCACGAACCCATCATCCTGGCGGGGATCCCAGAGAGCAAGCTGTGGAAATTTGCCGAGCAATATACCGGGCTGTCGGTCAAGGACAGGCTCAAGGTGGGCGGCAACGAGAAGGAGGGCATAGTCGCCATCGACGGCCTCTCGGGCGCAACCGTGACCGTCATGGTAATGAACGTCGCCATCACCAAGGCCGCCACCCAGGCCGCCATCGCGCTCGGGATAATCGAGCAGCAGGCCGACCAGATCCAGCCTATCTCCACCATCAAACAGGAACTCTTCACCTCGGCCAACTGGACCGAGCTGACCGGCGACGGCTCGATTCGCAAACTCTACCTGACCCGCAGCGCCGTCGACGACGCCTTCGAAGGTACCGCCGCCGAGGCGGTCGACAAGGCCAGCGACGATGAGAAGCAGGAGATGTTTGCCGAGATCTACTACACCCTGGCGGACATTCCCACCATAGGCAAAAACCTCTTCGGTGAGGCCGACTATCAGTGGCTGATGCAGACACTGCAGCCCGGCGAGCACCTGGTGGCCGTCATGGGCAATGGCTACTCCTTCAAAGGCTCTGGCTATGTGCGCGGCGGCATCTTCGATCGCATCCAGGTGCATCAGAAGGATAACGCCATCTCCTTCAGGGATCTGGACCACAACCGCATCAGCGATCTCTACATTCAGGGTGCCCCCAAATTTAACGAGATGTCAGTGTTTCGCATCGCCCAGCATCACGAGTTCGACCCAGGTAGCAGCTGGCAGTTTGAGCTACTGGTGCGCCGCCAGACCGGCCCCATCGACAGCATTTTCACCAGCTTCAAGGGGCAGTACGACCCGCTGGACAAGTATGTCGACACCCCGGCGGCCATAGTGCCCGAGCCGGAGCTCACCATGGTGCAGCAGATCTGGCATGACAGACAGCTGGAGGTGGTGCTACTGCTGATCCTCATGGGGGTCTTGCTGCTGATCCTCTTCTTCCAGGATATTCTGGTGCGCCACCCCACCTTTATGCACCGCCTGCGTCACGGCTTCCTGGTGGTTACCGTGGTGGTGATCGGCTGGAGCTGGGGCGGACAACTCTCTGTGGTCAACGTGTTTACCTTCCTGCACGCCCTGATGAAAGATTTCTCCTGGGATCTCTTCCTCCTCGATCCCATCATCTTCATCCTCTGGTGCGCCGCCGCGGTGACCATGCTGCTGTGGGGACGCGCCGTCTACTGCGGCTGGCTCTGCCCCTTCGGCGCCCTGCAGGAGTTGGTCAATGTCATGGGCCGCTACTTCAAGCTGCCGCAGGTCGAGCTGCCCTTCGCCGTGCATGAGCGCCTGTGGGCCATCAAGTACCTCATCTTGCTGGCGCTGTTTGGCCTGTCGCTGGACTCGCTGGCCATGGCGGAGCAATTTGCCGAGATAGAGCCCTTCAAGACCACCTTCTTGCTCAAGTTCGATCGCCAGTGGCCCTTCATCCTCTGGGCGCTGCTGATGATCTTCTCCAGCCTGTTTAATCGCAAGACCTTCTGCCGCTATCTCTGCCCGCTGGGCGCGGCCTTGTCGGTGAGCAACAGCGTGCGCCTGTTCGACTGGCTCAAGCGCCGCCCCGAGTGCGGTACGCCATGTAAGACCTGTGCCAAGGAGTGCGAGATCCAGGCTATTCATCCCAACGGGGTGATCAACATGCGCGAGTGCCACTACTGCCTCGACTGTCAGGTGACCTATTTCAACGAAGAGAAGTGCCCACCGCTGAAAAAACTGGCGCGCAAACGTCAGCAATACAAAGACCAAGAGATCCCAACGGTCACTGCCGTATAGGACGAATCAACACATATAAGTGCAGGTAACATAACTAAGATGGAGATGGACTATGCAAGATAACAATAACAAACCAGCCAACCAGTTGGAGAACGCTGGTCGACGCGAGTTTATGGGCAAGACGGCCCTGCTGGGGGCGGGTGCAGTGGCCGCCCCCATGAGCGCCGCCATGTTCGCCTCGATGGCCAAGGCCCAGGCGGCCGAGGCCAGTAACAGCCCTGTGGTTCATCCGGGCGAGCTGGACGAATACTATGGTTTCTGGAGCGGTGGGCACTCTGGCGAAGTTCGTATCATGGGCCTGCCCTCAATGCGCGAGCTGATGCGTATCCCGGTATTCAACATAGACAGCGCCACTGGCTGGGGCATCACCAACGAGAGTAAGGCGGTCAAGGGCGAAAGCGCCCACCTGATGGCTGGCGACGCCCACCACCCGCACATGAGCATGCAGGATGGTCGCTACGACGGTAAGTATCTCTTCATCAACGACAAGGCCAACACCCGCGTGGCCCGTATCCGTTGTGACGTGATGAAGACAGACAAGATGATCACCATCCCCAACGCCCAGGCCATCCACGGTCTGCGGGTACAGAAAGTGCCATACACTAAATATGTCATCTGTAACGGCGAGTTCGAGGTCCCACTGAACAACAATGGTAAGGAGACGCTGGAAGATGTCAGCACCTACCGCTCCCTGTTCAACGTGATCGATGCCGAGAAGATGGAGGTCGCCTTCCAGGTGATGGTAGACGGTAACCTGGATAACACAGATGCCGACTACGACGGCAAGTACTTCGCCTCGACCTGCTACAACTCAGAGATGGGGATGAACCTCAGCGAGATGATCACCGCCGAGCGCGACCATGTGGTGATCTTCAACCTGGCCCGCTGTGAAGCTGCGGTCAAGGCTGGTAAGTTCAAGACCTACAATGGCAACAAGATCCCCGTACTGGATGGCCGCAAGGGCTCAGATCTCACCCGTTATATTCCCGTGCCTAAGTCGCCACACGGCCTGAACACCTCGCCAAGCGGCAAGTACTTTGTCGCCAACGGCAAGCTGTCGCCAACCGTCTCTATCATCTCTATCGAAAAACTGGACGACCTGTTCGACGACAAGATCAAGCCAAGAGACGCCATCGTCGGTGAGCCAGAGCTGGGCCTTGGCCCGCTACACACGGCGTTCGACAACAAGGGTTACGCCTACACCACCCTATTCCTCGACAGCCAGATCGCCAAGTGGAACGTGGAAGAGGCGATTCAGGCCTATCAGGGCAAGAAGGTCAACTACCTGCGCCAGAAGCTGGACGTACACTATCAGCCGGGCCACAACCACACCTCTCAGGGTGAAACCCGCGACGCCGACGGCAAGTGGCTGGTGTCTCTGTGTAAGTTCTCTAAGGACAGATTCCTGCCCGTTGGCCCGCTGCGCCCAGAGAACGATCAGCTAATCGACATCTCAGGCGATGAGATGAAGCTGGTGCACGACGGTCCAACCTTCGCCGAGCCTCACGACTGCATCATAGTGCACCGTAGCAAGCTCAAGCCGAAGAAGCTGTGGACCCGTGACGATCCGCTGTTTGCCGATACCGTGGCCATGGCCGAAAAAGATGGCGTGCGCCTGATGATGGACAACAAGGTGATCCGCGATGGTAACAAGGTCCGCGTCTACATGACCTCGGTCGCGCCCAACTACGGCATGAGCGAGTTTAAGGTCAAGCTGGGCGACGAAGTCACGGTAGTTGTCACCAACCTGGATCAGGTGGAAGACGTGACCCACGGCTTCTGTATGACCAACCATGGCGTGCAGATGGAGATTGGCCCACAGGCCACGGCATCTGTCACCTTCATCGCCGACAAGCCAGGGGTACAGTGGTACTACTGCAACTGGTTCTGTCACGCCCTGCACATGGAGATGCGTGGCCGCATGTTGGTAGAAGCCTAAGTGAAATGCAGGCGTCTGATGCCCCCGCGTCAGGCGTCTGCCTTAACCAAGGGCTAGCGTATACAAAGCGATAAGAACCAAAACGATAGACGCCAGAGGTGTAACTGACCTTGAACCACAAGCCAAACAGATCCACCGCCAAATCCAGTCTCGCCATAATGGCATTGAGGCTTAGGCTAGCTCATGGCCTGGGGCGCTGCGGCCTACAGATTGTGCAGTTCTGTGGCTTGATTGCACCAAGCCTACTCTCTTTCAGCCTGCTCTCTTTCAGCCCGCTTAGCCAGGCCGCCTATATCGAGGTGAGTCCAGAGCAAGACCTACAGCAGGTGCTGGATAGCGCCAAGGCGGGAGACGATATTCAGCTGCAGCCGGGTCGCTACCTTGGCAACTTCGTCATCAAACAAGGGGTACGCCTTACTGGCGCTGACGACTATACCAGCATCATAGACGCCCAGGGCAAGGGCAATGCCCTGCTGCTGCAGAGTTCCAAAGTCACCATAGAGAGACTCAAGATAGTCAACTGGGGCGACGATCTCACCGCCCAGGATGCCGGCATCTATTCGGATCAGAGCGCCAGCGAACTCGTCATCAGAGAGAACCGCCTACAAGGTGACGGCTTCGGTATCTGGCTGCAAAAAGGCAAGGAGATCAAGGTTCACCATAACCGCATTCTGGGCAATCCGGCGCTGCGCTCCGCCGACAGAGGAAACGGCATTCAGCTCTCCATAGTGCAGAACGTCGAGGTCAGCGACAACGAGGTCAGCCAGACCCGCGACGGCATCTACATCATCTCCAGCCAACACAACACGATTAAAAACAACACCATGCATAATCTGCGCTACGGGATCCACTATATGTATTCCCACAGTAATCGCGTGCAGGACAACCTGGCCTACGACACCCGCGCCGGTTATGCCCTGATGAGTTCACGTCAGCTCACCGTGAGCGGCAACGAGAGCCGTGACAGCCAGGACTACGGCTTCCTGATGAACTTCATCACCTACTCGGAGATCAGCCATAACCGCATCTACCGGGTCTGGACCAAGCCGGAAAACAAGGTGCTGGGCCGCGAGGGCAAGGGGCTGTTTGTCTATAACTCGGCCTACAACAGCATCAATCACAACCTAATCGACACCGCCGAGATCGGCATCCACCTCACCGCAGGCTCGGAGCACACCAAGGTATTTGGCAACAGCTTCATCAACAACCCGGTGCAGGTGAAATATGTGGCCAACCGTCAAGCCGAATGGAGCCAGGACGGCAGAGGCAACTTCTGGAGCAACTACCTGGGCTGGGATCTCGACAACGACGGCTTCGGCGATCGCCCCTTCGAACCCAACGACGGCATCGACAAGCTTATCTGGCAATATCCTGAGGCCAAGATGCTACTGGACAGCCCGGCGGTGCTTATCCTGCGCTGGATTCAGACCCAGTTTCCCGTGCTCAAACCCGTGGGCGTCAAAGACAGTTTTCCACTCATGCAGGCGCCACCTCTGGCTGGCCAGCAGGCAGTAATCAATGAGGCAGAGTGACACAATGCAAGCATCTTCTCTTTCAAGGCCCATCGTCTCCCTGAGCGGCGTCGCCAAGCGCTACGCCAAGGTAACGGCCCTCGAACGTATCGACTTCGAACTCTTTCCCGGCGAAGTCATGGGGCTGTTCGGCCACAATGGCGCGGGCAAGACCACCATAATGAAACTGATCCTGGGGATCATCCCGGCCTCAGACGGTCAGGTAAAAGTATTCGGCCAGGACCCCCTCTCCAAGCAGGCCTTCGAGGCGCGCAAGCAGGTCGGCTACCTGCCGGAGAATGTCAGCTTCTACGATCAACTCACCGGCCGCGAGGTATTGCGCTACTTCGCCCGGCTCAAGTCTGTACCCAAACAGGCGATTACCCAGCTGCTGGAGCAGGTAGGCCTGACCCACGCCATGGACCGCCAGGTGAAGACCTACTCCAAGGGGATGCGTCAACGTCTGGGACTGGCTCAGGCCTTCCTCGGCAGCCCCAAGTTGCTGCTGCTGGATGAACCGACCGTGGGGCTGGATCCCATCGCCACCCAGGAGTTTTACGCCAGCGTCGATAAGCTCAAGAACGAGGGGGCCAGCATCATACTCTGCTCCCATGTGCTGCCGGGCGTCGAGCAACATATCGACCGTGCGCTGATCATCTCAGGCGGTCGCCTGCTGGCCAAGGGCAGCCTGAGCGAGCTAAGACAGCAGGCCCAGCTCCCCGTCGCCATCAAGACCCAGGGGCTCAATGGCGCCCTGAAACAGGATGCCCGCTTCACCCCCTATCTCATCGCCCCGGATCAGCTGCTGGTGCCCGAGCAGGAGAAGCTCGCCATCATACGTCAGCTAGTGGAGCTGGATCAGCTAGGGGATATTCGTGTCGAACCGGCGGATCTGGAACGTGTCTACCAGCACTACCTGGGTCAGCGCCCGGGAACGGCGCACAAAGGGGACAACGAAAAAGAGATTAGCCATCAAGGAGGGCAGATACAATGAATGCCATTCTCGCCGTCGCCATCAAGGAGTTTCAGGACGGGCTACGTAATCGCTGGCTGATCTCCATCACCCTCATCTTCGCCGTGCTCTCCCTGGGACTCAGCTACTATGGCTCGGTCGCCTCGGGGCAGTTGGGCACGGCGTCGCTGTCGTCCACCATCGCCAGCCTGTCGAGCCTGGCGGTGTTTCTGATCCCGCTGATCGCCCTGCTGCTGGCCTACGACAGCTTTGTCGGCGAGCAAGAGGCCGGCACCCTGCTCTTGCTGCTCACCTACCCCATCAGCCACACCCAGCTCTTGCTGGGCAAGTTTGTCGGCCAGGGCGCCATCATGGCGCTGGCCACCAGCCTAGGCTTCGGTAGCGCCGCTGTGCTGCTGGCCAGCCAGTCTGACGCCAGCGCCGTGCTGCAGAGCTTCGGCCTCTTCATCGCCACGGCCATCATGCTCGGCCTCTGTTTTATCAGCATCGCCTATGTGATCAGCCTGTCTGTGAGTGAGAAGTCCAAGGCCGCCGGGCTGGCGCTGATGCTCTGGTTCTTCTTCGTACTGGTGTTCGACCTAGCCCTGCTGGCGGTATTGGTCGGCATAGAGGAAGGGCTGAGTCAGCAACAGCTAGTGCAGCTGATGATGCTCAATCCGGCGGATCTCTTCCGCCTGGTGAATCTGGCCAGCCTGGATACCAAAGATATCAACGGTGTGCTGGCGGTGGCCATCAACAGCAGCATTTCGGCCGGCGGCCTATTTTCACTGCTGCTCGCCTGGGTATTCGCCCCGCTGACCCTAGCCGCCCTCATCTTTAACAGGAAGACACTCTAATGCGCCAAACCAAGCTTACCAATTCGCCACTTTTCATGGGTCTCGTCAGCCTCCTGCTGTTGGGGCTGAGCGCCTGCGGGCAAGAGAGTGAGCAAAACGCTATTCATGAGGCGGTGGCCATGGAGCACGGCGACGAGTGTCACCTGTGCGGCATGTTGATCGGTAACTTCCCCGGCCCCAAGGGGGAGCTCTATCTCAAGACAGAAGAGACGGTGAAAAAGTTCTGCTCCACCCGGGATCTGTTTAGCTTCCTGCTAGACCCCGAGTATCGCAAGCAGGTCAAGGAGATCTATGTGCACGACATGGCTAAAAGCCCCTGGCAGGCGCCGCTGGACAGCCACTTCATCGACGCCAGACAGGCTTGGTATGTGGTCGGTTCGAGCCAGACAGGCGCCATGGGCAAGACGCTAGCCAGCTTCGGTGAGCGGGAGGATGCCGAGGCCTTTGCCGCCGAGTTTGGCGGCCAGGTTTACCCCTTCGGACAGATCAGTCTCGCCATGCTCTAGACTCTCTTGCTCTAGCTCTAGCTGGCAAAGTGCTAACCACTAGGCGGCGTCGGGCTTAGGCTTGCGGATCATCAGCACGGCCACCACGGCCAGCATCAGCAGCACTGATATGATCAGAAACACATCGTTGTAGGCCTGAATATAGGCCTGCTGGGTCATAGCCTTGGCCAGCATGGCCTTGGCCTGCGCCTGGGCGGTTACGGGATCCGAGCCCGCCTGCACAAACAGCTGACTGGTCTGCTGCAGATATTGATAGGCCTGGCCGCTCACCGCTGCCACCGTCTGTTTCATGTCCGCCAGATGGGTGCGCGACTGATTGTCGATCAGGGTGGCCACCAGGGCGATACCGAAGGCGCCGCCGAGATTACGGATCACATTGAGCACGGTCGAGGCCGACGGCGTTTGCTGCGCGCTGATATGCATGGTCGCAATGATGCCGATAGGCACCAGGATGAAGGGCTGACCAAGGGCCCTGACCACCTGGGCCGCGATCATCTGCTCGCCGGCAAAATCCAACGTCATGTGGCTATTCATGTAGTAGCTCAGGGCAAACATGCTAAAGCCGAAGGCGGCCAGGTATCGCCCGTCGAATCTTTGCAGCAATCTCGGCACCAGGGGCAGCACCAACAGCTGAGGAAAGCCCATCCACATGATCACCTCGCCGATCTCCAGCGGACTATAGTCATGGATCTGCGACAGATAGAGGGGGATCATATAGATAGCCGAAAACAGCGCCATCCCCAGCAGAAAATAGGCCAGGGTCGACAGGGCGAAATCACGTTGCCCCAGTAGCCTGAGGTTCACCAACGGCGATGACTTTCGCAGCTGAATAAAGACAAACAGAGCTATGTTGATGGCGGCAACGATCGCCAAGTTCTGGATCAGCTCTGAACCAAACCAATCCTTACGGTTGCCCTCCTCCAGTACCACCTCGAGGCAACCCATGCCCAGCGCCATGGTGACTATGCCGGAATAATCGGCGTTTTTCAGCTTGTCCCAGTCGATAGCCTGTGGCCTCAAACCATAGGCCAACATGGCCATCACCAGCAGCCCGGGGGGAATATTGATATAGAAGAGATAGTGCCAGCTAAACTGCTCGGTGAGCCAGCCACCCAGGGTGGGGCCGATAGATGGCGCGAAGGTGGCGGTGACGCCAAACAGCGCCATGCCTGTGGCGCGTTTCTCCTCGGGGAGCAGTTCCAGGATGAGTCGAAAGGCCAGCGGGATCAGCGCGCCGCCGAAAAAGCCCTGCAGGGCGCGAAAGGCGATCATCGCCTCCAAGTTCCAGGCCAGCGAACAGAGGAAAGAGGCTAAGATGAAGGCCGCCGTGGTCCACAGCAGATATCGCCTCACCGACAACCCCTGACTCAGCCAACCCGATAGCGGGATGGCAATCATCTCGGCCACCAGGTAGGCGGTGGCGATCCAGGAACCTTCCTCCAGGGTCGCGCCTAGGCTGCCCTGGATCTCCTTCATCGAGGCGTTGGTGATCTGAATATCCAGGATCGCCATGAAGGCGCCTAGCAGGCCGGCAAACACGGCGACCCAGGAGCGAAAACTGCCGCGTTCATAGCCCTGGGGCTTAGTCGCCTGGGGAAGAACGACTTGCTCTGCTATCTCGGCAGGACTCTCTTGGGCGACACTTACGCTGCTCATTGGGTGGCCTTAACCGAAACCTGCTTACGATTACTGGCGATCACTGTGTCTTTCGGCGCGCCTCGGGTATCCACCTTCACCACGGCGCTGAGGCCGGGAACTATGTTGGTCTGGTCATCCAGATCCAAACGGATCCGCACCGGAATACGCTGCACTATCTTGGTAAAGTTACCTGTGGCGTTTTCCGCCGGCAACAGGCTGAATTTGGCGCCAGAGGCGGGTGCCAGGCTATCGATCACACCAGTAAAGCTCTGGTCGGGAAACGCGTCGAGATGAACCTGAACCAACTGCCCAGGCTGCATATGCTGGATCTGGGTCTCCTTGAAGTTGGCGGTGATCCACACCGCGCCATCCGGCACCAAACTGTAGAGCGACTGCCCCGGCTGCACATACTGGCCGGTCAGGGCGCCGCGCTTGCCAATCACCCCGGAGAAGGGGGCTCGAATCTGGGTATCGGCCAGCTGGATCTCTGCCAGCTCAAGGCCGGCCTTGGCCTGCGCCACCTGCGACTGACTCTGATTCAGCTGAGCATTCAGCACCGCCAGCTCGGCCTGCTTGGCCACCAGGGCCGCCTTGGCCTCATCCAGATGGCCCACGGCCGAATCGAAGGCGGCAGTCGCCTGATCCACCTCATCTTGTGAGCTGTAATCTCTGTGCTTTAGCTTGGTGGTGCGTTTGAGCTGCTGCTCGGCGCGGATCTTCTCCGCCTCGGCGCTGGCCACACCAGCGGCCGCCTGCCGTATGATCGCCTGTTGCAGCGTCACCTTGGCCGACAGGGTCTGCAGCTCTGCCAGACTGCTCTGCAGGCTCGCCTGACTCTGGCTCACCTTGGCACGGTACTGGTTCGACTCCAGCTCGGCCAGCAGCTGCCCCTGCTCCACATGCTGGTTATCTGTCACCTTAGCGGTCACCACATAACCTGGCACCTTGACACTGATATTAGAGATATCGGCCTCTACATAGGCGTTGTCGGTCGATTCGATAAATCGAACCTGACTCCACCAGTAGTAGCCTCCAACTACCACAGCCAATAACAGCAGCGGTAGCACAATAAATATGCGACGTTTTGACATCCAATCCCCACGGATAAACACCTTGATTAGTATTTGATAGTTTACTACTGTCTTATAATGTTTATTAGTCAGTTAAAAAATTACCAACTGTTTCACAGGTGTAACAATAGATGGATTTGAATCGTATTCAGATGTTCGCCCAGGTGGTGGACAAAGGCAGCTTCACTTCGGCCGCCAAGGCGATGGGACTCACCAAGGCGACGGTGAGCCGTAAGATCGCCGAGCTGGAGACTGATACCGGGGTGCAGCTCTTGTATCGCACCACCCGCGCCCTCAAGCTCACCGAGGCGGGAAGCATCTATTACAACAAGATCCAGCGGATTTTGATGGATCTGCAGAGCGCCGAAGACCAGCTCAGCGCCAGCCAGGAGACCATCAAAGGCAACCTTAAGATCGTCTGCCCGATAGAGCTGGGGCAGCTATTCTTCGGCCGCATCTTCGCCCGCTTTCTCGAGGCGCATCCCGAGATGACCCTGGACGCCGAGCTGACCAACCGCAAGGTCGACATGATAGAGGAAGGGATAGATATTCTGTTTCAGGTCTCAGATGTGCGCGACTCTAGGCTGCAATCCTACCGGGTGCTCAACACAGACAAATCCTTGGTGGCCAGCCCCGACTACCTGGCCCGCCATGGCACGCCAGCCACGCCGCAGGATCTGATCGACCACAAGGCGATTCGCCTCAAATCGACCCACATCGACGGTGGCTGGACATTGTTCGATGGTCAGCAGTGGATCACCATAGAGCCCGAGGCCCAGCTGACGGTCAACAATGTCACCCTGGCCCGTGAGGCCGCCATCGAAGGATTGGGGATCGCTACGGCGCCGACCCTGGTGGCCCAAGCCGCCATCGACGAGGGGCATCTTATCCCCCTGTTGACCGACTTTCCCATGGCGCAGACCGCCATCACCCTGAGCTTTCCCCGCCGCGCCTACCTGCCGCGCAAGTATCGCGCCTTCATCGAGTATATCTATCTGTCGCTGTTCGACCGCAGGCCCGGCGAGATACTGGAGATACCAGATTTCATCACCCCGCCCCAGCATTAGGGAGTTGCCGCGCCACAGTTTTGACAAAATAAGCAGCGGAGTCTGCAAAATCGTCGACAAAGCTGCTAACATTGGGCCAATTTTTTTCGCTTAAAGAGATATCGCAAGATGGGAAGAGCATACCAGAACCGCAAAGAATCTATGGCCAAAACGGCTGGGCAAAAGACGAGACTCTATTCTCGCTACGGCAAAGAACTCTATGTTTGCGCAAAGAACGGTGGCTTCGATCCTGACGGCAACCTGGCACTGCGCCACATGATCACCAAGGCTAAGAAAGATCAGGTTCCTGCTCATGTCATCGAACGCGCCCTAGAGAAAGCCAGAGGCGGCGGCGGTGAAGACTATGAAACGGCGCGTTACGAAGGCTTTGGCCCAGGCGGCACCATGGTGATCGTCGACTGTCTGACCGACAACGGCAAGCGTACCTTTACCGAGGTACGTCAGGCCTTCGTGAAGAACGACGCCAAGCTGGGTAGCCCAGGCACAGTTGGCCACATGTTCGATCATCAAGCGGTATTTGCCTTCAAGGGCGAAGATGAAGAAGCGGTACTGGAAGCCCTGATGATGGCCGACGTCGATGTGGCCGATATCGAGGTAGAAGATGGCATCATCAGCGTGTTCGCGCCAAACACTGAGTTCTACAAGGCCAAGACCGCCCTGAACGAAGCCTTCCCTGAGACAGAGCTTGAAGTGGAAGAGATCGCCTTCGTACCACAGACAATGACAGAACTCACCGACCCGGAAGTGATCGCTCAGTTCGAAAAATTCCAGGCCGCACTAGAAGATTGTGACGACGTACAAAACGTCTACCACAACGCCGACATCAAGGCCTAATTTAACGCACTCGTTTTTCGCATACGCAGAAACCGAATTAATGCCTCTTCGACCAGCCTATCTGGTCGAAAAAACACCTAGAGCGATTCGTCGAACCTATTGATGAATCGCTCTTTTTTTAGCCAGCCCTACCGTGATTTTCCCGTAAGTTTTTTGACTCTCGCCAAGGCCTTGGCGTTTAGAGTAAGTGCTCACCACCCTGGCAATTAAACTTTATTCATAGTGCACCTTTTAGCCCTGTTTTCGGTGGACTTGGGCGTCTGTTCGCCTATCCTTATAGCTCCACTTATAAAAGCAAAAGCAAGAATCAACCGCGCCGAGACTCGCTGCCTCCCCTTAGGGCATAGCGACTTTGGCACCATTGATTAACCAAGATGATAAACAGGTAACCTATGAAGTATTCAAAATCGATTATCGCCATAGCACTCACCAGCCTACTCGCCGCCTGTGGTGGCAGCGATGACACACCGGAAACGCCTAAGACGGGTGTCTTCAGCCTGGGAGTATCGGACAACCCTGCCGACGCTAAAGTCGTGAATATCGCCTTCAAACAGGTCGTACTCAAAGGTAGCGATGGCTCCCTGTCATTCGACGTCTCAGAAAACGGCGAGCTGAAACACGTCGACCTGCTGACGGTACAAGGCCAGGAGGTCGAGACACTGGTGAGCGGCCAGTCTATTCCGGTCGGCGAGTACCAGATGTGTATCTACATGCAAAACAGCGAAGTGGCCGACACCAACAGCTCTTACGTGAAAACCATGGATGACATGGACGCGGGTCTGGTCACCAACAGCAACGGTAGCTGTGGCGGCGTGGGCGCCGAAGAGGAAGGCACGGGTCGCCTCTTCTTCAACAAGGCCTTCACCATTGCGGCCGGCGTAAACAACTTCGTCGCCGAGTTTAACCTCTCTCAAGGCCTGCAGGCTCCCCACGGCAACAAGGACTACTGGACCCTTAAGCCTACCGCGGTACAGCTGGTTAACAACGCCGAAGTCGGCGCCATTCACGGCATGGTCGACGCCAGCGTGATGGCAGACTGTGAAGCCGCCGCCGGTGGTTCAGAGTTCAGCCCGGCCGTCTACCTCTACCCAACGGCGACCACGCTGGAGAACATGCTGGACTTCCGCCTAGAGGCCGACATCACCGAGCCGCAAGTGGCACCTATCGCCTCGGCCCGCGTCAACCCTGTCACCGACGAGACAGAAACCGTGGTGGGTTACGAGTATGAGTTTGGCTTCGTCGCTGCCGCTAACTACAGCCTGGGCTACACCTGTCTGGCACAGAATGACGATCCAGAAGTGGCCAACGGCCCACAGGATGTCGAAATGCCTTTCTTCATCCACGTGGATGAGCAGGACGTGACCGTTACCCAAGGCACCACCACAGAGCGTGACTTCGACGCTGCCGAAGTACCTGCGCCATAAGCCCTTGGGCTAAGCGTTTATTTGTGAAGTAACCAATAAACAGACAGCAAAAAGGCACTCTCATGAGTGCCTTTTTTATTGGCTAAATGCGCGATCTCAATATTAAGAGCAGCAATCCCGGCGCCACCAGTTTTTCGGCAGCTTGGCCAGCAAGACTTTGAGCATCAAAATCGCCAGTATGATCCCCGAGGCATTTACCACCAGGGAAGGCAGCAGGTTATGCTGCTCGCCCACCTGAGGCATCACCTCGAAACCAAAGGTCGCCACCAAGTAGTTCACCAAGACGCCCGATACCAAGGCCACACCCAAGACACCACCCAGGTAGCCATAGAGGGCGCGTTTACCCAGCTCCTTGGTTACCACCCCCAGGGTTGCGATATTAGTTGCCGGACCCGCCAGCATGAAGACCAGCACGGCGCCTGGCGATACCCCTGCCAGCAACAGGCCCGCGGCAATCGGCGTCGATGCCGTAGCACAGATATACATGGGCACAGAGATCAGTACCATCACCAGCATAGCCAAGATGCCATCGCCCCACTTGGCCATGAAATCCCCCGGCACATAGGTCTGCACCAGGGCCGCGAAGAAGAGACCGATCAGCAGCCAGACTGTGGTGTCACGCACCAGGTCAGTCGCCGCATAGTGCAGGCCCTTACCCATGCGCGCCAGCACCGAAGTGCCCTTGAGCTCACTGGCGACATCTTTGGTGGACTCGCAGCAACTCTCGCCCTGGGCAACACTCTGATTATCCGCCTTAGCACTCGAACAGCATGAGCTCGCCGCCTTCACCTCTTGCTTACTGCTGCAACATGAGCTGACCGGCTCGGGGGCCGCCTTGCTGGCGCAGCATGAACCGCTCGCGGGCTTCACCGACGTCGGAGCAACCACTGGCTTAACCAAGGCTTCTTGCTTGAGAATGGCATCTGAGCTCACGGGGCGCATCATCATGGGCGAGGCATCCTCCGTCATGCGCACAGGCGCACTCTGCTTGTCACCACAGCAGCTCGATGATTCAACCTTTTCGAGCGACTTTTGAGCTGGCTTACTGCTACAGCAGCTGCTCGCCTCAGCCTTGTCCGCCCCGTTTTGCTTAGAACTGGCCGAATGAGCCACTTCACCAGCCTTGGCTTCATCATCGTCACGTCCCACCAGCAGCCCGGCGACAATGGCGCTAGTGACCGCGGCTATGGGTCTGACAACCGCCATGAAGGGGCCGAGCAGCACGTAGGAGACGCTCACAGAGTCGATGCCCGTCTCAGGGGTGGACACCAAGAATGAGGTGGTGGCGGCCTTAGAGGCGCCCGAGCGGCGCAGGCCGACGGCGGCAGGGATCACACCACAGGAACAGAGCGGCAGGGGCGCGCCTAACACGGCAGCCTTGATAGTGGTCTTCACCCCATGGCCACCCAGCTGCTTCTGCATCCAGGTCATGGGCACAAACATCTTCAACATACCGGCAAGCACCAGACCCAGCAGCAACCAGGGCGCGGAATCGAGAAAAAGATCGATAAAATTAGATAACAACATAGGTTAACCCTTTAGCTTACAACTGGTTTTATATTCGGTTTCGCCGTGATCATGGCTGTGGTTTTCACACTTCACCTCGACATTAGACTCGAGCGCCTCCAGGATGGAGCAGTGTTCGGCGCTCTCCGGCCCACCACAACAGGCATCGGATAGCCGCTGCAGGGAGACGCGAAAATGATTCAGCTCGGCGATCTTCTCTTCCACATTGGCCAGTTTGATATCCACCATTCCCTTCACATCGGCGCAGGCCCAGTTGGACTTGTCCAGATCGATAGATAACAGCTCGGTGATCTCCGACAGGGTGAAGCCCACCGCCTTGGCCCTCAGAATGAAGCGCAGACGCTCGGCGTCCTGTTCTGTGTAGAGGCGGTAACCCGAGTCGCTGCGCATCGACGGCGATAACAGGCCATGTTTCTCGTAGAAACGCAGGGTATCGGCCTTGACCTCACACTGTTTGGCTAACTCTCCAATACGAAACATCTTGCCTCCACGGCGCCTTTTTCATTGCGATAGTGCCAGTATAAACCTTAGAGTTAAATCTAAGGTCAAGGGTTATTCTGCCGTAAATTGCAATCTGTTGCTTGTTCGCCATGGCGTATTGTGAAATCGCACAGAAAAAAACAGCATGGCACACAGTTTTACGGTAAAATACGCGCGCCGCGATGGGGAGTCGACTATTTGAGGGGCTTTTGGAAAGCAATACGCTTATGGTTAGCAAGCACTAACTGTTCTGTTTTCCGAAAGATCCTTAAAATAACCACTGGACCCTGTACCTAAAATGAATAATGCCAGACCTATTCGTCGCGCGCTGTTAAGCGTTTCTGATAAAACCGGAATCCTGGAGTTTGCACAAGCCCTGCACGCTCAAGGTGTTGAACTGCTATCTACCGGCGGCACCGCCCGTCTGCTAGCAGACAACGGTGTGCCTGTCATTGAAGTCTCTGACTACACGGGCCATCCTGAGATCATGGACGGCCGCGTAAAGACCCTGCACCCTAAAGTGCACGGCGGCATCCTCGGCCGTCGCGGTATCGATGAGATAGTGATGGAACAGAACGCCATTAAGCCTATCGATCTGGTTGCCGTTAACCTCTACCCCTTTGCCGAGACTGTGGCCAAAGAAGGCTGCACCCTGGCCGACGCCGTGGAAAACATCGACATCGGCGGCCCAACCATGGTGCGCTCTACCGCGAAGAACCACAAAGACACCACCATTGTCGTTAACGCCAAAGACTATGATCGCGTGATCCAAGAGATGCAGGCCAACCAGGGTAGCACCACGCTGGAGACACGTTTCGATCTGGCTATCGCCGCCTTCGAACACACGGCCGCCTACGATGGCATGATCGCCAACTACTTCGGCACCATGGTACCGGCTCACAGCCAAGACGAATGCCACCAGGATTCTAAGTTCCCACGCACCTACAATACTCAGTTGGTGAAGAAGCAAGATCTGCGTTACGGCGAAAACAGCCATCAGAGCGCCGCCTTCTATGTGGACCTCAACATCGACGAAGCCTCGGTTGCCAGCGCGACTCAGCTACAGGGTAAGGCACTGTCTTACAACAACATCGCCGATACCGATGCGGCGCTGGAATGCGTTAAAGAGTTCAGCGAGCCGGCCTGTGTTATCGTCAAGCACGCCAACCCTTGTGGCGTCGCCATCGGCAAGGATCTGCTCGAGGCCTACAACCGCGCCTACCAGACCGACCCAACCTCAGCCTTCGGCGGTATCATCGCCTTCAACTGTGAGTTGGATGCCGAGACCGCCAGCGCCATCGTCGAGCGTCAGTTTGTCGAGGTGATCATCGCACCAGTCGTTAGCCAGGCGGCACGCGACGTGGTGGCAGCCAAGGCCAACGTTCGTCTGCTGGAGTGTGGTCAATGGGCTACCAAGACCCGCAGCCTGGACTACAAGCGCGTCAACGGCGGCCTGCTGATCCAAGACAGAGACCAAGGCATGGTCGAGATGAGCGACATCAAGGTAGTGACCAAGCGTCAGCCCACCGAAGCCGAGATGAAAGATCTTATGTTCTGCTGGAAGGTGGCCAAGTTCGTTAAGTCTAACGCCATCGTCTACGCCAAAGATAGCATGACAATCGGCGTTGGCGCCGGCCAGATGAGCCGCGTCTACAGCGCCAAGGTTGCCGGTATCAAGGCTGCCGATGAGAATCTGGAAGTCGTAGGTTCGGTCATGGCATCCGATGCCTTCTTCCCGTTCCGCGATGGCATCGACGCCGCGGCGGCCGCCGGTATCAGCTGTATCATCCAGCCGGGCGGTTCGATTCGCGATGAAGAGATCATCGCCGCCGCCGACGAGCATGGCATGGCCATGGTCTTCACCGGCATGCGTCACTTCCGTCATTAATTTGCTTTCGCGCCTGGGTCACAAGCCCGGGCGCCGTTTTAAGGATATAGCATGAACGTATTAGTAATAGGTAGCGGCGGACGCGAACACGCCCTGGCCTGGAAGGCCGCCAAGTCACCCCTGGTCGAGAGAGTCTTCGTGGCACCGGGCAACGCCGGCACAGCGCTGGAGCCTAAGCTTGAGAACGTTTCGATTGCCGTCGAAGCCATCTCTGAGCTGGTGAGCTTTGCCAAGGAGCAGGCGATCGAGCTGACTATCGTCGGCCCGGAAGTGCCGCTGTCATTAGGCGTGGTCGATGCCTTCAACGAAGCTAAGCTACCTATCTTCGGTCCAACCCAAGGTGCGGCGCAGCTAGAGTCTTCTAAGGCGTTCACCAAGGACTTCCTGGCCCGTCACCATATTCCGACCGCGGCCTACTCGAACTTCACCGAGATCGATCCTGCCAAGGCTTACGTTACCGAAGTCACCGCCAACACTGGCTTCCCCATCGTCATCAAGGCCGACGGCCTGGCGGCGGGTAAAGGGGTGATCATCGCCCAGGATCAGGCCGAAGCCGATGCGGCTATCGAAGATATGCTGGCCGGTAACAAGTTTGGCGACGCGGGTTCTCGCGTGGTGATCGAGGAGTTCCTGAAAGGCGAAGAAGCCAGCTTCATCGTCATGGTCGATGGCAAGAATATTCTGGCCATGGCCAGCAGCCAGGACCATAAGGCCAGAGACAATGGCGACAACGGCCCAAACACGGGCGGCATGGGCGCCTACTCTCCTGCTCCAGTGGTCACTCAAGCGGTTCACGACTGGACCGTTGAAAACGTCATTCGACCAACCGTAGACGGCATGGCTGCTGAAGGTAATGTCTACACAGGTTTCCTCTACGCCGGTCTGATGATTGCGCCAGATGGCAGCGCCAAGGTACTGGAATACAACTGCCGCTTCGGCGACCCTGAGACTCAGCCTATCATGATGCGTCTTCAGTCAGATCTGGTCGAGCTCTGCCTGGCCGCCACCCGTGGCGAGCTGGACAAGGTGACCGCCGAGTTCGACAGCCGCGCCGCCGTAGGTGTGGTAATGGCTGCCGGTGGCTACCCAGATGCCTATCGCAAACATGATGTGATCGAGGGACTCAGCCTGGGCGGCGATGATGCCAAGGTATTCCACGCGGGCACTAGCATGAAGGATGGCCATGTGGTCACCAACGGCGGCCGCGTCTTGTGTGCCACCGCCCTGGGCCAAGATGTGACTCAGGCGCAGCAGCGTGCCTATCAACTGGTCAACGAGATCCACTGGGATGACGTCTATTTCCGTACCGATATCGCCTATCGCGCTATCGCCCGGGAAAACGAGCAGGCCTAATACCCATAAAGGGATATTCATGGAAAGTTGAGATCTAAGTCACGCTCTGTTTTCATGCAATAAAATCGCATAAAAGCACCTATACTCCATAAGGGTATTAGGTGCTTTTTTATACGACTCAATAAGTTAACTGCTAATCCCGAATCATGTATTAAAAATAGCCTGAATACATTATTTCTATACAGTAAAAACCACAATATTAGCATAATTCAATATTTTACCCTCATATTGCAGCAGAATATTCACATCTGTATACTCGCCGCCTCTGTTTTTTAAGCTGGAGGCTTAATGAGATACTTCATCCTGTTGTTCACCCTTTTACTTACCGCTTGTGGCGGAGGCGACTCGGACAGTCCTGCACCACAAGCCGAAAAACTAGCGCACCCTGGCATTAAAGTTCAGGAACTGGTGCAAACCTATGCGCCAGATCAGCGCCTCACCCCGGCCATCACGGGCAAGTTAGGCAGCATCAGCTACCAATTGGTTAACGGCGCCCCAGCCGATGTGGTCAAGATCTCTGCCGACAAGCAGTATCTCGCTATCCTCAATGCCGGCACCACAGAACTGATCGCCACAGATAGCGGCAACAGCCAGACCAAGCCGGTCAGCCAACGTTTTAGCATCAGCATCAATAAGGCGCCTCGTACGCCGCTACTGACTAACGATATCAGCCAGGGCTATGTCGCCGGCGCCCTGCTCTCTCCTAGCATCAGCGGTGTAAAAGGCAGCCTCAGCCTGATGCTGGCCGAGGGTCAGCCCGCAAATGTGGTGACAGTAGACGCCCAGGGTAAGATCACCGTGCTAGGCAGCGGCAGCGTCAAACTGCTGGCCAAAGATGATGGCGGCCGTAACTTCCAGGCCGACTCGCGCGAATTTCAGGTCAACATCTCGCCTGCCGAGACCGCCTTTGCCACCTATCAGAATATCGCAGGCAAGCCATTGATCTTTGGCGGTAAGCTACTGCCCGTCTACAGCGGCACCCCCACCACAGAGGCTCACTTCCAGCTGGTTGCAGGCGCCAATACTCAGGTGGTTCAGGTACACCCCACCACAGGGGCGATGAACATACTTGGCGCCGGTGAGACCCAGGTTGAGGTGCAGCAAGTCGCGCCGGCCAACCATACTCAGGTGCCAGTTCAACGCTTTAGCGTTCAGGTCGACAAGGCGCAGAACCTGGCCTTCAAGGCAAGCGATGTCACCACACGTTTCGATGCCGATAAGACGGCGAGCTTCGATGTCACCGGCGTCCAGGGCAAGCTGCATTACGCCATCAAGGCGGGCGCGGCCGAAGATGTCATCAGCATCACAGATGCCGAGCAAGGTGAGTTTAGCTTCCAGGGCGTCGGCGAGACTGAGGTCGAGGTAACCGACGCCGGTAACCACAACTACCTGAGCGCGACTCGCACCTTCAAGGTCAAGGTCGAGGCCATGATCGCTGGCTCACTGCAGGCAATCGATATCGATACCCAATATCAGGCCAATCAAACCCTGACGCCGCAAGTTGTCGGTGCCAAGGGCAAGCTAAGCTACAGCCTGACCGCAACCAGCGCCACCGATGTGGTCACACTGGACACCACAACCGGCCAGATGCAGGTGTTGAAGCCAGGCGAGGTGACGGTGCTCATCAATGATGATGGCGGCGAGCTTTGGACGGCGCAAACGCAGCAATTTACTGTTACCATCGCCAAGCAGGATAACAGCCTGTTTGTGGTGGAAAATAGCCGTGTGGACTTTGCCGCAAACGCGCCCTTCGTCCCTCAACCCAGTCATAATCAGGGCCAGGTCAGCTACCAGGTAGACAATGGCGGCGACGGCGTCTTCAGCCAGGATGCCGATACCAAGGCGATCACTATCGTCGCCGCAGGCCGAGGCTGGATCACCGCAACCGATGCGGGCAATGACTTCTATAATCCCGCCAGCAGCCGTTTCTTCGTCGATGTTGCGCCGCTATACGGTAGTCTGCAAATATCGTCCGTGCGCAGTCAATATGCGCCGGGCAAGACGATCGCTATTCCCATGTCGGGCGTCGTCGGCAGCCTGAGTCTGAAGCTACATAGCGGTCAGAGTGATGTGGTCAGCGTCGACCTAGCCAACAAGACCCTGACGGTTAAGAACGCGGGCAGCGTCACCTACATAGTGACAGACGACGGTGATGCCGGTCATCTATCGCAGAAGGCCGAGCTAAATGTAGTGATCGACAAGGGAGCCGAAAACCCTGAACTGGCACTCTCAAGCGAGTTGATCAGCGCGGTATACAGTGCTGGCACCAAGCTCAAGGCTCCAGGTGTCAGCGGTCGCGGTGTCGACAGTCAGCTCAGCTACTATGCCGATATCGCCTCGAGCAAGGTGGTGAGTCTCGACCTGACCAGCGGTGAGATGACGGTGCTGGCGGCCGGCACGGCGAAGGTGACTGTGATCGAGCAGAGCCGCAACTACGAGCGCACCCTACTCGACTTCAACGTCAGCGTGGCTAAGGCAGTTCACCCTGGCCTCAGCCTGGATGAGATCACTCAATCAGTGGTCTACTACCCGGACCGCAAGGTGTTACCGCCAGAGTTTACCAACGTCTTTGGTAACCTCACCTATGCCTTCGGTCTGCAGGTATCACCCGAGTATGCCGAGCTCACCTCGACGGGCGAACTCACCCTGCATGCCTACCCACGTTCTGGCGATAACGACTACTTCGACATCATAGTCACCGACGATGGCGGCAACAATTATCAGAGCACCAGCCTCAACTACAAGCTGTTCCTCAAGGATATCGAGCCAGGCCTTGGCGAAGAAGCCAGCCTGACCTTCGATGGCAGCGAGCTGCAGCTCGTCTCTCCGGCAGAGGTTGCCGCGGGCGATGTCTCCTACTTCACCGCCATAGGTGGACGTGGCGATGCCATCAGCAAGGATGGCGACGATGAACTGAGTGGTGGCTATACCACTATGCTGACACAGGTGTGTACCGACCCGGACAATTACAAGGGCTGCACCTTTATCACCCTGAGGCTGCAAAACACCAGCCTGTGTAGTGACGGCAGTCGAGTCGCCTATCCGCTGGCTTCCAGCAGTCGCTACACCTGCCCAGGCCTGAGTCAGCCGGTCAGCTCCGAGGTTAGCGTCAGCATGCATGACGAGGATCCTTACAACGCCTGGTTCGTTAATCCAGGACGTTTTAAGACCCTCAAGCCTATCGTGGTGACTCATTTTGCCAAGCCATATCGCAGCGGCGACATGGTCGAGGCGGGCGACGTTCAGGCCAGAGCCTGGTGGCTGATCAACCTGGATATCACCAAGGAATAAGCTCGACTTTACTCCTTATACAAAAAGCCCAGTTTAGACTGGGCTTTTTTATTGCTCTTCTGCTTTTACCTGAGACATTAGGAGCTAGGGCAGTCCTTAGCAAATCTAATCAATGTCCTGAGGCGATCGCCTTGCGGGCGATCTTGTCGATAAGGCCTGGGGCAATGATCTTAAACCAGCGACCCAAACGGCCCCGCGTCGAGGTGATAAGCAGTCGCTTACGCCCGGCAATGGCCGGCAGCATCATCTGGGCGCACTGCTCGGCGGTGATGATCTTAGCCTCCTGCATCGGGCTCTTACCGAGAGGCTTGCCCTGACCATCCAGGGCGCGCTTATGGATCTCAGACACCACGAAATCGGGACAGATATGGGTGACGGCCACATCATGTTCCACCAGCTCGATGCGCAGCGAGTCGAAGAACCCCATCACAGCATGCTTAGAGGCACTGTAGCCGCTGCGGGTAGGCACACCGGTGAGGCCCGCTACCGAAGCCACCACCACTATCTGACCACGACTGGCCTTTAGATGCGGCAGGGCAAAATGGGTCAGCATGGCCGGGGCCAGATAGTTAACCTGCATCACACGTTCGAGAATGGAGAGGTCTTCGAGCTCATCGAAGCGCGACCACATGGTCATGCCGGCATTGTTGACCAAAATATCCAGGCGGCCAAAATGGGCCACACAGGCATCGATGAGGCCTTGGCAGGCAGCGGCGTCGGTGACATCGGCAGGGATCACTAAGGGCGGCACGCTGGCGATGGACGAGAGCTCCTGCTGCAGGGAGTGCAATCGCCCCTGACTGCGGGCGGTGAGCACCAATCGACATCCCAGGGGCGCCATCGCCTTGGCCAGGGCGCGGCCAATTCCCTCTGAGGCTCCCGTGATGATAACGACCTTGTCGGCTAAAGTTTGCATCGAAAACCTAAGGTGTGAATGGATGGGTAAGCCACAAATTCACACACTTAAGCCCAAAGTACAAGCCTTAAAACGGGTCGATTATGGGGTTAGGCCATCAGCCGATGCACATTGTCGGTCGGTGTTGTGAGGTATTGATCCAAGCTCTTGGGACGCCCGATGGCATAGCCCTGGGCATAGTTGATGCCGATCGACTTGAGGCGCTCGATGATCTCCTGATTCTCCACGAACTCAGCCACCGTCTCTATACCCATCACGCGGCAGACGTCGTGTATCGATTTAACGATGGCATAGTCCTTGGCGTTGCTGGCCAGCGACTTGATGAAGCAGCCATCGATCTTCACATAGTTCACCGGCAGCTCCCGCAGGTAGCCGTAGGAGGCAAACCCGGTGCCGAAGTCGTCCAGGGCGAAGGAGAAGCCTTGCTTCTTCAGCTGATTGAGCATCTCCATCGCCCGGTTACGATTCTGAATCGCACTGGTCTCGGTGATCTCGAAACAGATGCACTGACTAGGGATGGCGAAACGCTCCAACTGAGCGATGATATAGTCCACCATGCCCTCGGCCCCCAGGCTGTTGGCCGAGAGGTTGATCGACAGACAATGATCCGTCCACAGCTCCTCATGCAGAGAGAGCCAGAGGAAAGTCTTACGTATCACCTCTTTATCCACATCAGTCATCAGCTTGAAGCGTTCGGCCGCGGCGATAAACTGCGCCGGCGCCAGGATACGCCCACAGGGTTCCTGGATCCTCAGCAGAACCTCCATGCGCTGTTTGCCCTGAGGCCCCAACGCCTTGATGGGCTGATAGTAGAGCAGTAGCTCGTTGTGTTCGATCGCCTGGGCGATACGCACCGCCCATTTGGGAGCGTTGCGCTGATAGGTGAGTTCCTTGTCCTTATCATCATAAAAATGCACCTGATTGCTGCCCTTGCGCTTGGCGGCGATACAGGCGATATCGGCATCTTTGAGCAGCTCCAGCGCATTGATATAAGGTGCCCTGGCCAATGCCACCCCGGCGCTGATCCCCACATGATAATGGCAGCCGTGATGCTCCATCACCTGTTTGCCGACGGCATTGATGATCTGTTTCACCTGCTGAGCCAGTGCCACCACGCCTAAGTCTTTCAGCGCCAGGCCAAACTCGTCGCCGCCCAGGCGAGCCAGCAAGCCCTGCCCCTCCAGGCTGGCCTGAATCGCCTTGGCCACCATCTTCAACATGGCATCGCCGGCGTTGTGGCCGCAGGAGTCGTTGATAAGCTTAAACTGCTCCAGGTCGAAATAGCAGATCGCCAGGGTCTGGGCATCTTCGGCAAAGGCTTGTAATCGCTCCTCGAAGGCGCAGCGATTGAGTAGGCCGGTGACATTATCGAAGTTTGCCCTGCGTCTGAGCTGATGCTTGAGCAGCTCCTCTTGGGTGATATCCCGCAGCACGATCACTGTGCCGATGATCTTGTTGTTCGGTCCCTTGAGGTTGCTGATGCTGCGCTCCATCAGCCTGGGCGTATGACTGGTAAACTTGACCTTGCTCAGCATGGGCGTCGGCGTACCGCTCGCCATGAAGGCAAACAGCGACTGATTCAGCTCGGGCTCGCTACGAAACACCTTATCCAAGTTCATCCCCACCGCAGATTCGGCCTTCACCTTGAGCAGCTGCTCCGCCTGGGGGTTGAGATAGATCACCTTGGCCCAGCTGTCGGTGAGGATCACCGCCTCGGCGATCGCCTCCAGGGTGATCTTGGAGCGCTCCTTCTGCTGGAAGATCCGCGCCAGCAGGCTGTTGACCTGCTCGGAGATCACCATAAATTCCGAGGTGCCCTTGGCCCGGATCGGTTGATAGGTCTTCGCCGTCGGATCCACCCGCGAGAGCTGACGCAATAGCTGCTTGAGGGGATCGACCACCCCATGGCGCAGCCAGAGGTAGCCCAGCAACAACAGCAACAGGCTGATGCCACCGATGAGATAGACCAGGGTCGCCGGACCGCTCTGCACCAGGCTGTCTCTCTGTGTCAGCTCGATATCTAATAGCAGCGAATGGTCACCGAGCAGGCTAGGCACCTCCAGGGTCACCCGCTGTGGCGATGTCTGCGCCAGCAGGCTCGGCGTGGTGGTCGCGAGCCTCAGTCCCGCCAGCGACGAATAAGCCTGATAGTGTTCGAATAATTGATTGTCGACCCGGCGCACCATCAGCAGGCGCCTGTTGTCAGACAGAGGGATCACGCAGGCCAGAAAACCTTGCTTTCCCTGAAGCAGAAAGCCGGTGCGAACGCCATCCAGAGTCAGGAGAGCGGGCCAGAGCGCATCGAGATCCAAAGCCAGGGTTTCCGGGCTGGGCTCTGCAAAAGCGCGAATGCCATCGTCCTCTACACCGTAGAGGCTGACATGGGCAGACAAGGCCATGGCATGCCAGGTCGCCGACAGGGTCTGACGCTGCTCTTCAGGCAAGAGCGCCATGGGCACGCCGTAGAGCTGGGCCAGCATCTCAAACTGCCCCAGATCTTCCTCGAGATGGTGGGCGATATTCTGCTGCGCCCGCTGACTCATCTCTTGGTGAAGATCGCTCAGGCGCAGTTCATACCAGGCATTTAACCCATAGGAGATGGCCATGATGGCGGGCAGGCAGAAGCCGGCCACAAAAACCACAATTTTCTTGCTAATGCGCATCTTGTCTCTGAGCCATCCTATCGGTGTCGCGTTTTGGGGCTAAGTTCGAATCGGCGAGGAAAATACCCTATTTGCCCTAGGGTTTAAACCGCCGGGCGACTGCCCGTTGCAAAACTAGCCAATAGCCTGCCTGCGGCGAGCGGCCGCTGCATTGACTTAGCGCAGGAATTGACGATTGAACGGTAATTCTAAGGACAAATTGGGAGCCAGTTCACCGCCAAACGTCAGTTGTGAAGCTTTTGTGATAATTTGGCGATACTTAAGTGAACTCCGAACGCCATGCTTGAAGCTAGGATTCGATCATGTCAATCAGGAGAACACCCATGACCCTACGCAAAATCAGCGCCGGCCTATTGTTAGCCGGTTTAGTCGCCACCCCAATCAGCGCAGCCGAACTCACCATCAGCATCAGCAACCTCACCCATGGCAATCACTTCACCCCAGTCCTCATCGCCGCCCATGATGCTCAGATGCATCTGTTCCAGGCAGGCGAACCTGCCACCAGCGCACTGCAGAAGATGGCCGAAGGAGGTGATATCGCCGATCTCGCCGCCATGGTTGACGGCGCCAGCGGCGTCACCCTGTCTAACCCGGCCGGCGGCCTGATGGCACCGGGGCAGAATGTCGCCAGCATCAGCTTTGACTCCCTGGCGATGACGCATCTGTCCCTGGTCGCCATGATACTGCCTACCAACGACGCCTTCGTCGGCTTGGACAGCTGGGAGATCCCATCCACGCCCGGCACCTATACCCTGAACCTCAACGCCTACGACGCAGGTACCGAGGCCAACGATGAGATCATTAATGGCGGCGGCATGCCAGGCGTGCCGGGGATCCCTGCGGCGCCGGGCGGAGATGGCGGCAGCAATGCTAGCGGCGTGGCCGACACCAGTCCCAACGACAAGGTGCATATCCACCCCGGCATTCTGGGTGATACAGACCCTGCTGGCGGCATGAGCGATCTCGACAGCCGGGTACACCGCTGGCTCAACCCGGTCGCCCGCGTCACCATCACAGTTAAGTAGGAGGCCATGATGAAACTGCAACAGCTCAAGAATGGCCTCCCCTTAACGGCGGCGGCACTCACTGTAGGGTTGATGCTCAGCGCCTGCTCAGACAACGACCATGATACGAATATGCCAGAGCCACCGGCACCGCCCGTGGAGCGCAGCTTTACCCTGACGGTGACCAACCTGACCGCGAATCAACCTATGTCGCCCCTCGCGCTGCTGGCAACCTCCAACGGCTATCATGCCTGGCAAAACGGCGAGCCTGCCAGCCTGGCGCTGGAGCAACTGGCCGAGGGCGGCGATCAGTCGGGCTATAACGCCGAGATGGACGGCATCAATATGGTCGTTAGCGGCGCAGGCATACTCCCTCCCGGGGCGAGTGAAAGCCTAACCCTGACCCAAACCGAGGCGGCAACTGCATCCCTGTCGCTGCTGACCATGCTGGTCAACACCAACGACGCCTTCAGCGGCCTGGACGCCATAGATATCAGTCATATAGCCGTGGCTGAGACACTTAGCTTCTACACCCCCGCCTATGACGCCGGCACAGAGGCCAACAGCGAACTCAAGGGAAGCATCCCAGGGCCGGCGGATGGTGGTGAAGGCTTTAATGCGGCCCGCGACGATGTGGATCGTGTGCACCTGCACCCAGGAGTGATCAGCCAGAACGATGGCCTGAGCGACTCTGTGCTCAAGGCCAGTCATAGGTTCGACAACCCTGTGCTCAAGGTAACCATTCAGCGCACCCGCTAGTAAGCCAGGTTAACCGACCAGCATTATTTAGCATCGACGAAATAAATTCCCTCTGGGCTGGGTCTACTGGATGTAGGCCAACTAGAGGGAGTTTGCTATGTCTGTGTTAAACGGTGACAGGACGCTAGGTGAAGGGCGTCGCATCTTGCTGGTCGAGGATGAACCGGATCTCGCCCGCCTGATCCGACTCAACCTGGAATCTCTGCAACATGAGGTGACCCAGGTCAGCACTCTGAACCAAGCCAGGCAACAGCTGCGCAGCAAGTGTTTCGATCTCCTGCTGCTGGATCGCATGCTGAGCGATGGCGATGGCCTGACCCTGT
The DNA here is from genome assembly GCF_019457575.1 of Shewanella alkalitolerans. Lineage (NCBI taxonomy): Bacteria > Pseudomonadati > Pseudomonadota > Gammaproteobacteria > Alteromonadales > Shewanellaceae > Shewanella > Shewanella alkalitolerans. The sequence continues at coordinate 4,036,585 of NZ_CP080422.1, forward strand.
GCCAGCAACTGCGTCAGGAGGGCAAGAGCCTACCCTGCATGATGATCACCGCCAGAGACAGCGAGGCAGATATAGTCCTCGGCCTGGAGTCCGGCGCCGACGACTATTTAGTCAAACCCTTCAGCGTGTTGGAACTCAGGGCCAGGGTCAAGGCGCTGCTCAGACGCTCCGCTCAGCAGGCCGCCGACCAGTATGCCCTCACCTTTGACGAACTGGTGATCGACAGCAAGACGCGTGAAGTCACCGCCGCCAATCAGCCCCTGGCCCTCACCGCCAGGGAGTTCGATCTCCTCTACTACCTGGCCCAACATCCGCGCCAGGTGTTCAGCCGTATGCAGCTGCTGGAAGCCGTGTGGGGTTACTCCTATGCGGGTTATGAGCACACGGTCAACAGCCACATCAATCGCCTCAGGGCTAAGCTGGCCTGCTGCCCCAGTAGCAACGAGCTGGTGCAGACGGTATGGGGCGTGGGCTATAAGTTCGCCCCACCGGCGGCGCACTAGCCATGGTCAACAGCCTGTTCGGCCGCATCCTGCTGCTTGCCAGCGCCTGTGTCTTGCTGCTGTTTCTCGGCTTCTGGCAGTGGTTTAGCCTGAGTCAGCAACACAGCCAGCGGCTGGTGCAACAGTCCCTGCACAGGGAACTGGCGACCCATATGGCCGAAATAAACCCACTTCTGTCACAGGGGCTCACCTCGGACGCCGCCCTCAAGGAGGCCTTTCACGACCTCATGTTGCTGGGGCCCAGCTTCGAGATCTACACCTTAGACACTCAAGGCAAGGTGATCGCCTTCGATGCCAGGGAGGAGCAGATCAAGACCCACAGGGTGGACATCACCAAGATTCATTCCTTCCTCAAGGGTGATACCCTGCCAATCCTGGGCACAGATCCCAGGAGTGATGGCCAGCAGAAGATCTTCTCCGCCAGCCCACTCATAGGCCCAAATGGCACCCTCAGCGGCTACCTCTATGTGATCATCGGCGGCGAAGCCTTCGATAGTTGGCAGTCGCTTATTCAGGCCAAAGACCTGCCCGAGCGCTGGGGCGTCGCCCTGGGTGGCTGGGCACTGTTTACCCTGATCTTATTTGCCCTGCTGCTGCGTTACCTGACCCGGCCCCTCAATCGTCTCACCCAGGCCCTGGGCGAGCTGGAACACAAACCCATAGACCAGCCCCTCGCCCTGCCCCTGGCGCCGAGCCGCAGCCAAGAGATGGCCCAGCTCAATGGGCAGATCAATCGTCTGTTAGAAGAGGTAGCCCAGAAGCAGCGACAGGTCACGGCGCAGCAGGCGGCCAAGCAGGAGTTCCTGCTGCACCTGTCACACGACCTCAAGACGCCGCTGACCACCTTACTGGGATACCTGGATACCTGGCTGCTGAGCCCGGCCGATGCGCGCGACGACAGTCTGCTGCAGTACGCGGCCGCCTCGGGGCAGAAGCTACAGCAGTTGCTGGCGCAGATGCTCGAGTTGGCGGCTCTGGAGAACGGTCAGATCAAGGCGAACATGCGCCGGGTCTCGCTGAAGTCGATTCTCGATGAACTCAACCAGACCTTCACCCCCAAGGCTAAGCGGGCCGAGGTCAGCCTCCGCCTAGTCCAAGGTGAAAATGAGGGCAAGAGTGAGGGCGAGAGAGAGTTCCTCTATACGGATCCTCAGCTCATGAGCCGGGTGCTCAACAACCTGCTGGACAACGCCCTACGCCACACACCGCCGGGCGGTGAGATCGCCGTCTATCCCCAGACGCTGGCCTCTGGATCTTATCTGGTGATTCAGGACTCGGGCAGCGGCATGCAACCCGAAGCCATTGCCGCCCTGCAGCATACTCCTAGCCCAAGCCAACCCGAGCTCTACTATTGCCGGGGCGAAACGCTGCCGCAGCTAGGCGTCGGCCTGGCGATCGTCAGGCAGCTATTGGCCAGACTCGGCTGTCGTATCGAGGTGCAGAGTGCAACCGATCGGGGCAGCCGATTCATGATCGCACTGCCCCGATATCGATGAGGTGGGGTTTATTGCGGGGAGATCACCAGATGGCGGCGGAGGAAGGGGTACGCCAGGCTAGCCAGCGAGGCGAAGAGGCAGGCCCACATGACCACCACCAATGCGGCAACCATATATTGGCCCAGAATAGTGTCAGCGTTAGCAACATAGATATGGTGAATCCCATTAAGCAGACCGAAGAAGACTGCGAAACATATCACGCTGATTGCTATAAACTTTTTCACATCGAAATCCTTGTTTTTCCCTGACTGAATTCAGGTTAGCAGATGCTCTCCGATAATACACATTGGTTACTATTCGAATTTTTAATAGGTCTAGAGGGAAGGATTAACAGGGATTCACGGGCAAAAAAATAGCCAGTCGAGTTACCCCGACTGGCTAGCTTTCAAGCTTAATGCCACTTACTTGTGGTATTGCGCCGACAGTTCGTGAACTGACTTGATGAAGGCGCCGGCATGCTCTGGATCCACATGTTGGTGAATACCATGGCCCAGGTTGAATACATGGCCCGAACCTTCACCGTAACCGGCCAGGATCTGACGCACTTCTTCATGGATGCGCTCTGGTGAGGCGTAAAGCATAGAAGGATCCATGTTACCCTGCAGGGCAACCTTGTGACCCACGCGGCGACGAGCGTCGGCAATGTCCACTGTCCAGTCCAGACCCAGTGCATCACAGCCAGTCTCGGCCATCGCCTCCAACCATAGTCCGCCACCCTTAGTGAACAGCGTCACAGGCACCTGACGACCATCGGCATGGCGGGTCAGACCGTCGACGATCTTCTGCATGTAGCGCAGCGAGAACTCGCGGTAAGCGGTATGAGACAGGGCGCCGCCCCATGAGTCGAAAATCATCAGTGACTGGGCACCGTTGGCCACCTGTGCATTCAGGTACAGGGTCACGGCATCGGCCAGCTTATCTAGCAACATGTGCAGCGCCGCAGGCTCCGCATAGGCCATCTTCTTGATCTTCTCGAAGGTCTTGCTCGAACCGCCCTCGACCATGTAGGTCGCCAGTGTCCAAGGTGAACCAGAGAAACCGATCAGCGGCACTTCGCCTTTCAGCTCACGGCGAATGGTGCTAACGGCCTTCATCACATAACCAAGCTCATCTTCTGGATCCGGCACGGCCAGCTTCTTGATGGCATCAAGCGTATCGGTTGGACGCTCGAAACGAGGACCCTCACCGGTTTCGAAATAGAGACCCAGGCCCATGGCATCTGGCACGGTCAAAATATCAGAGAATAAGATCGCAGCATCGAGATCGTAACGACGAAGTGGTTGCAACGTCACCTCACAGGCCAACTCGGCATTGCGGCACAGTGACATGAAGTCGCCGGCTTGTGCGCGGGTTGCTTTGTATTCAGGAAGGTAACGACCCGCCTGACGCATCATCCACACAGGAGTCACATCAACAGGCTGTTTTAGTAAGGCACGTAAATAACGATCATTTTTTAGTTCTGCCATAAGGCTCTATTCCTACGCTTATTGATTTTCGCTGGGACAGTAGTTTAGCATTTACGCGAGTAAAGTAACCTCCATCGGCGCATTTATGTGACAAACGCCGCTTGATTATTTTTTTACCCCCTCGCGCTTTCACTCAAGGTTTGGCCTAGAGCGCAAATTGCTCGCCTCAGCCCTCAATTCGCTAGAAAAAAGTTGCACCCCCTCTTTGCCTTTGGTATAAAAAGTCTGCGCTAGCAAGAACAATCAAGAAGCTCGTCGCATCGAGCCCGCAAAAACTTTACTCGCCCAGCGATAGATTTCTATCGCTGGGCATTTTATTTCTACCCCTCTCATCGACAACGTCTCCGTCATTTTGTATACAAAACAAGCAGATTCGACCAGCTGAAAGATCGCCCGGATCGACTAAAAAATGGTTGATCAAAGCGGTATTTCTCACCTACATTAGAAGTCATAGAATAACTTGCGATGGGGACCATCATGCTAAAGCAATTGGAACGGGCCGAACAGAAATGGGGTGGCGCCAATACACTGATTGATCAATGGCTAAACCACCGTCGTAAGCTGCTGATTAACTACTGCCAAATCGCCGGGTTGCCGCCCTACGAGGCGATAGACAAGTCACTTCCCGCCTTCAAGTCGGTGAAAGAGTTCTGCGATCTTCTGGTGGATTATGTGTCCGAGGGGCACTTCGAGGTCTATGATCGAGTAGTCACCGCCTGCGAGAAAAACGGCGAATCCAGCCAGGCCTTGGCGCAGACCATAGTGCCTAAGATCAGCGAAACCACAGATATGGCCCTGGACTTCAACGACAAGTACACCAGTGCCAGCGACGACAAGATCCTCTATCAGCTGGACAAAGATCTCTCCTCACTCGGCGATGCCATGGAGACACGTTTCCAACTGGAAGATCAACTACTGGAAGTGCTGCACAGCAAATACTCGGCATAAACGACGAAGAGCAAGCGCCTAAACGCACTTTCCCTATCGCTGACATACAATAGCGCAGACAAAAAAAAGGCCAGCTAATCAGCTGGCCTTTTCGCGTTATCAATTTCGATTACACGGCAGACTGGAAGATCACTTCGCCCGCTTTTTGTGTGTATGAATCGATCTGGTCGAAGTTCAGGTAACGGTAAGTATCGGCTGCAGTCGCATCGATCTCTTTCGCATACTCTTGATACTCTTCAACGCTTGGCAGACGACCCAGCAGTGCGGCAACCGCGGCCAGCTCGGCAGACGCCAAGTAAACGTTTGCGCCAGTACCCAGACGGTTCGGGAAGTTACGGGTAGAGGTAGAAACTACCGTTGCACCCTCGGCAACACGTGCCTGGTTACCCATACACAGAGAACAACCTGGGATCTCGATGCGTGCACCGACACGACCGAAGATGGCATAGTAACCCTCTTCTGTCAGTTGATCGCGGTCCATCTTAGTTGGTGGTGCGATCCACAGACGGGTTGGTAGCGTCTTGGCGAACTTGTCTAGCATCTTACCGGTTGCACGGAAGTGGCCGATGTTAGTCATACAAGAACCAACGAACACCTCGTCGATCTGGGTGTCTTTCACCTGAGACAGGAGCACGGCATCATCTGGATCGTTTGGTGCACACAGGATAGGCTCTTTGATCTCGTTCAGATCGATCTCGATCACTTCGGCGTATTCTGCATCAGCATCGGCTGCCATCAATTCTGGGTTAGCCAACCACTCTTCCATCGCGGCGATACGACGCTCGATAGTGCGACGGTCACCGTAACCTTCGGCGATCATCCACTTCAACATCACTATGTTAGAGTTGAGGTATTCGATGATAGGCTCTTTGTCCAGCTTAATGGTACAACCAGCAGCACTGCGCTCGGCAGAGGCATCAGACAGTTCGAATGCCTGCTCAACCTTCAGCTTCTCAAGACCTTCGATCTCCAGAATACGACCAGAGAAGGCGTTGATCTTGCCTTTCTTCTCAACGGTCAGCAGACCCATCTCGATCGCCTTGTGCGGAATCGCATGTACCAGGTCACGTAGTGTGATACCAGGCTGCATTTCGCCCTTGAAGCGAACCAAAATAGACTCAGGCATATCCAGTGGCATCACACCAGTCGCAGCGGCGAAAGCCACCAGACCAGAACCCGCTGGGAAAGAGATACCGATTGGGAAACGAGTATGCGAGTCACCACCTGTACCTACGGTATCAGGCAGCAGCATACGGTTTAGCCAAGAGTGGATAACACCGTCACCTGGACGCAGCGACACACCGCCACGGTTCATGATGAAGTCAGGTAGTGTGTGGTGAGTGTTCACGTCAACTGGCTTAGGATAAGCGGCAGTGTGACAGAATGACTGCATGGTCAGGTCGGCGCTGAAGCCAAGACATGCCAAGTCTTTCAACTCGTCACGTGTCATAGGACCTGTGGTGTCTTGTGAACCCACAGAAGTCATCTTAGGCTCGCAGTATTGGCCTGGACGCACACCGGCTACGCCGCATGCCTTACCCACCATCTTCTGTGCCAGGGTGTAACCCTTGCCAGAATCGGCCACATCTTGTGGACGTACGAATACGTCAGAGGCTGGTAGACCTAGGGTCTCACGAGCGCGATCAGTCAGACCACGACCGATGATCAGCGGAATACGGCCACCGGCACGTACTTCGTCAAGCAGCACGTCAGTCTTAAGCTTGAACTCAGAGATCACTTCGTCGCTGCCATGTAGCTTAACCACACCTTCGTATGGGTAGATGTCGATCACATCGCCCATGTTCATCTTGCTTACATCTAGCTCGATTGGCAGTGCACCGGCATCTTCCATAGTGTTGAAGAAGATAGGAGCGATCTTGCCACCTAGACAGAAACCACCGGCACGCTTGTTAGGTACGAATGGGATATCGTCGCCCATGAACCAAAGTACAGAGTTGGTCGCAGACTTACGTGAAGAACCTGTACCCACAACGTCACCCACATAAACCAGTGGATGACCCTTCTGTTTCAGGGCTTCGATCTCATTGATTGGGCCTTTCACGCCCGCTTCGTCTGGTACTATGCCATCGCGCGCGTTTTTCAGCATCGCCAGGGCGTGCAGTGGGATATCTGGACGAGACCAGGCATCGGGAGCTGGTGACAGATCGTCAGTGTTGGTTTCACCCGTCACCTTGAATACGGTCAGGGTAACCTTGTCGGCCAGCTTAGGACGGCTGAGGAACCACTCGGCGTTCGCCCAAGACTCAACCACTTGCTTAGCGTGAGCGTTGCCCGCTTGCATCTTCTCAACCACATCGTGGTAGGCATCGAACATCAGCAGGGTGTTTGACAGCGCCTTAACCGCCAATGGTGCCTGAGCGTCATTGTCGAGTTGCGCAATCAGCGGCTCGATGTTGTAACCGCCCTGCATGGTACCCAGTAGCTCAACGGCGCGCGCCGCAGACAGGATAGGAGATGTTGCCTCACCTTTGGCAACCGCATCGAGGAAACCGGCTTTCACATAGGCCGCTTCGTCAACACCTGGTGGAATTCTGTTTTCCAGCAGGTCGAGGATGAACTCCTCTTCACCCGCAGGTGGATTCTTAACTAATTCGATTAATTCGGCCACTTGATGGGCATCTAGTGGCTTAGGGACTACGCCCTCTGCAGCACGTTCTGCGACGTGTTTACGATATGCTTCTAGCACGGCAACATTCCTCTTTGTTTGGCGTTCTAACAGCGAAACTGCACGTCTTCAATTCTGAAGCTCACAGTCAAGCAGGCTCAACCCGTATTTCCGGCCGCATTATACTACAGCTTTGCAAAAGTATGAATCAGATCACACTCTTAGAAGTGAGAAATTACCGGGATTTCCTAGGGTGCCCAGCAAATTAGCGCAGCCCTGAAACAAATGAAATTAGACAATAGTTTGAATAACAAACTAAGCGTTTGAAATACAATAAATTTCAAAGGCAACACAAATTCATTCCAAACGCATAAACCCGGCTCTCTCCTGAGAAAAAATTGCGCAAAAAAATTGCCTGGAGGCTCGTAAATACCCGAAGAATCCGCATAATATTCCACTTTCTCAACCAATATGAAGCAGCAAGAGCCATAACCATGAGCCAAATAAATTTAGCGGCGGTCATCTTCGATATGGATGGCGTGCTTATCGATTCCGAGCCGAGTTGGCAGGCCGCCGAATACAAGGTACTAAGCCAGCTGGGGCTACCCATCAGCCTCAGCGATACCGAGCAGACCACAGGGCTGCGCATCGACCAGGTAGTCGAGTACTGGTATCGACGCCACCCTTGGGAAGGCTATGACAATACAGCGACCGCCGAGGCGATAGTCACGCAAGTGGCCGGAGAGATCCTGAGTCACGGCGAGGCGATGTCCGGCGTTAAGGAGGCGCTCGAGGCTTGCAATCAGAGGGGACTCAAGCTTGGCCTGGCCACCTCATCGCCGACGCTTTTGATCGATGCCGTGATGCAGAAGCTGGCCATCAGAGAGCTGTTTGACGCCATCGAGAGCGCCGAGGCGCTGGCCCTTGGCAAACCCCACCCAGAGGTGTACCTCAACTGCGCCAAGGCCATAGGCGTGGCGCCTTCGCAATGCCTGGCGATAGAAGACTCCTTCAACGGCCTGATCGCCGCCAGGGCCGCCAACATGCACACTGTGGTGATCCCAGCGCCCCATGAGGCGAGCCAGGCCAGATGGGCCGCCGCCCACCAGCAGCTCGCCAGTCTCGATGAGTTTGCCGACTACCTGGCACAATCCGCCGCTAAATAACAGTAAGCCACTCGATTCTGACAACAAAAAGCCCATCCTAGGATGGGCTTTCGTTTGTTTAGATTGTACTTTTGTTAAAGTCTGGGATTACCAGATCTTCACGCGATCTTCTTCGCTCAGGTACATCTTGTCGCCCGCCTTAACATCGAATGCCTCGTAGAAGGCTGGGATGTTACGCGGCGTACCCATGGCACGGAAGTGGCTTGGTGAGTGCGGGTCGGTCAACAGACGACGTCCCAGCTCTTCGTCGCGATAGTTACGACGCCATACCTGTGACCAGCCGATGAACAGACGCTGCTCGCCCGTCAGGCCATCGATCACTGGCGCTTCTTTACCGTTTAGGCTCAGCTGATAAGAGCGCGCTGCCACCGTCAGACCGCCCAGGTCACCGATGTTCTCACCCAGTGTGAGGTCGCCATTAACAAACTTACCTGGCAGGGCTTCATAGCCAGAGTATTGAGCGCTGAGCTGAGCACCGCGCTTCTTGAACTCTTCTCTATCTTTATCAGACCACCAGTCTCTCAGGTTGCCGTCACCGTCATACTTGGCGCCTTGGTCATCGAAACCATGGCTGATCTCGTGGCCAATCACAGCGCCGATGCCACCATAGTTGATCGCATCATCGGCATCCATGTTGAAGAACGGCGGCTGCAGAATCGCGGCCGGGAAGACGATCTCGTTCATCACAGGGCTGTAGTAAGCGTTAACCGTCTGCGGCGTCATGTGCCACTCGGTGCGATCGATTGGCTTACCTAGCTTGTCCAGCATGGTCTTGTATTCGAAGTGAGCGTAACGCAGATAGTTACCCACAAGATCATCGGCCTTGATGCTCAGATCTGTGTAATCTTTCCACTTGTCTGGGTAGCCGATCTTGTAGTTGAACTTAGACAGCTTCTCTTGCGCCGCCACCTTAGTCTCAGGCGTCATCCACTCGAGCTCGTTGATACTGACCTCGAAGCCCTTGATCAGGTTATGGATCATCTTCTCCATGCGCGCCTTGGCTTCTGGCTTAAAGTGACGCTTAACGTACTCTTGACCTACCAGCTCACCGATCACCTGATCCGCAGCATCTACCGCTTTTTTCCAGCGCGGCTTCTGCTCTTCGATGCCCATCAGTGTCTTACTGTGGAAGGCGAAGTGCAGGTCGACCATCTCTTTGTTCAGCAGCTCGGCGGAGCTGTCCACCAGGTGGAACATCAAGTAGTCTTGCCACTGCTCGACGCTGAACTGGTTAAATTGCTTGCCAAACTTCTCGAAGAAAGAGGGCTGACGCACGATCACCTCGGTGACCTTGTTCATGTCGGCGCCGTTAGCAAACTGTGAATAATCGAAGTTGCTGACTGTCTTCTGCAGACCAGCGATATCCATCTTGTTGTAGCTCTTGTTGGCGTCACGTGACTCGGTGCGCGTCCACTGGCTCTCGGCCAGGAAGCGCTCGATCTCGGCAACGTTGTTCGCGGCGCGCTTGGCATTCGCGTAACCGGCAGCAGCCAACAGATCCGTCACATAGCTCTGCAGCGCGGCGCGGTTGGCCACGAACTTAGCATCGTCTTTCAGGTAGTAGTCGCGATCCGGCAAGGTCAAACCAGACTGGTAGAAGTAGACGCCATACTGGGTCGACTTCTTGGCATCGTTGTTCACATAGAAGCCCAGTGGCATCTGCACGCCAGAGACCAGCAGCTTACCCATCTGGTTGGCAACGTCTTGATGGCTCTTGAGGCCGGCGATCTCCGCCATAGGCGCCTTAATCGGCGTCACACCCAGCTGCTCGACCAGGTCGGTATTCATGTAACTGGCGTAGAAGTCACCCACCTTCTGCTCGTTAGAGCCTTCGGCCTTATTTGGCATGGCTGCCACTTCGTCGATGATCTCTTTCAGGGCATTCTGGCTCTGCTCATACAGCACAGAGAAGGCGCCGTAGTTAGACTTGTCGGCAGGAATCGGCGTGTTCGCCAACCAGTGACCGTTAACGCTGTAATAGAAATCGTCCTGATGACGCACCTGAGTGTCGAAGTTTTCCTTCTCAACGCCCGACACCTTTGTCGCTTGTACACTCTCTACCTGAGTGGTGTCATGGCTACCACAGGCGCCTAGGCCCAAGCCCAACGCCACGGCTAATGCCAAATGACTGACTTTTTTCATCTCGAATTCCCCGGTTTTTACGCTTTATTGTTTATCTTCAGGTTGGTTAAACCATTGCGAATGACACACTAACACCCCAGCCTGCTCGACTGTAGGGCGATTTTGTAACTTTGTATGACGCTTTAACCTGCCTACCAGTTCTTACCTAGGAAGAGGAAGACGGTATTTTCGCCATCGTCTGTCCAGCCATAACCGATAGCCGCCGGTCCTATGGCGGTATCTGTCCCCAGATAGAGGCTGCCGCCATAGATGAGATCATTCAGGCTGACGCTGTCGCGGATCGACCAGACGTTACCCGCCTCGAGACTGGCCCCCAGATAGAGGGGATAGTCAGTCATACCCAGCACGTCCCGGCCCAGATCGTATTGATAGATAAAGGCGCCGAACACCTTGTGAGGCCCGACCAAGGCATTTCTGTGGTAGCCAGACAGGTTGAGGAAGCCACCCAATTCGGAGACGTTGACGCTGAAGCCGCGCTCCTTATCTACTGTCGCCAGCGAGGCCTTACCCACGAAGGCATGATTGCCGACACTCAGGGCGCCGCGCCAATCTGCCGTGATCTGGAATGAGGTATCGGACGGATCTTCCCCAAAAATTTCGGGCGAGTGCTCACGGCGATAGTACATGTTGACCGTGACGCGGTTACCCGAGGTCGGAAAGCTAATGCTGTCCAGGTCATCGAAGCCAAATTTCAGATAGGCGCCGTAGGAGCTAAAATCGGCACGGCCATCAAGAATGGCATTTTCTAGGTAGCCGGTGTCGCCCACCAGACCCAGTTCCACCAGCCCTTCCTTGACGTAATTAAAGCCAATGCCCATCTCCGCGTGATACTTGACCTGATTGAGCTCCAAGAAAAAGTTGTTGCCCTCATACAGGGTCCAGTCTTTCTTCTCATAGCCCACCTCGGCGCGGGTGAAATAGTTCTGGTCGGAATCCAGCGGCACATACAGCTCAGAGGAGAGCAGCTTCTCATAGCCCAGACGCAGCTCGTTGCGCCATTCGCCGCCATAGGCGGTGATATCTGTCATGGTGTAGGCCAGATCAAGCGCAACCGCCGTATGCAAGGCAAGATCGTCTTCCCAGCTGAAGCCGAGCTGAAAATAGTTAGGCCCCCAGGACTTGGCCCGGGTCTGCAGTATCAGTATCCGCCCCTCTTCGGTATCGACAAACTCGGCGTTAACCCGCTCGAATTTATCCAAGGCGTAGACACTGTTGATCCCCTTCTCCAGCTTCGCCTTATCGACCACCTCACCCGGCTCTATGCCCAGGGTCTCTGCCAGCAGCTTCTCGCTCACCTTAGAGTTGTTGTCGAAACGTATGGCAACCACGGGGCGCGACAGGTTGTAGAGCCAGCCAACGCTGGCGGCATCCTTGTGGGCCTGGTAGGCGGTGTATTGCTCGGGAGTCACGGCCAGTTGCTTGAGTCTGCCCAGCTGCTCAGTGACGGCCACCTCGCCCAGGCGATAGGCCTCGGGCATGATGGCAAAGTCTGTGGTGCTGAGCTCGCCCACCTCGGGGCGGATCAAAATATCTTGCTCCGTCAGCAGCTGTTTCTGCCGCTCTGTGCTGGCATTGGTCAGCATGGTCGACAGCTGATTGAGTACCGCCACCGTGCTCTCCAGCTGATCCCGCTTCACCAATGAGGAGCCGATATCAACGGCGATGACGATGTCGGCGCCCATGGCCTTGACCACATCCACCGGCATGTTATTGGCGATACCACCGTCGACGATAATGCGTCCCTTATACTGGGCCGCCTGCAACGCGCCAGGAACCGTAGCCGAGGCCTGCATGGCATCCACCAGGCTGCCGCTGTCAATCACCACGGCGCCGCTGGTCTCGAGATCGGTCGCCACCGCACGATAGGGAATCGGCAGTTCATCGAAGTGTTCGAACTTATGCACCAGATCCGTCGAGTGTTGCAGCAAGATAGACATAGACTGGCCACGCAGCAGACCGTTAGGCACCTTCACCTCTTTGTCGCTGTAGCCAATATTGATAGGAATATTGAACCTGTCCCGCTGCTGCTTGCCGCGATAGCTGAGGGCCGCGCGGGGAATGGTATCCGAATAGCCGGCGTTCCAGTTGGAACCCATCATGATCTCTTCGATCTCTTCGGCGCTATAGCCCAGGGCATACATGCCGCCCACATAGGCGCCTATACTGGTCCCGGCAATGTAGTCGACGGGAATATGCTCCGCCTCCATCGCCTTAAGCACGGCGATATGGGCCGCCCCCTTGGCACCGCCACCGCTAAGCGCCAGACCTATCTTGGGGCGTTCTTCGCTCAGGGCTGGGGCTGAGAGGCTTGCCAGCAGCAAAGAGAATAGAAAAGGTTTCATCATCGGCGGTGCATCTTCCTTTGAAAAGAGGGACAAGATATTCTAGCAAACCTTTTAAAAAACAAGAAAGTTTGCACTATCACGCGATGAAAATGCCGCTACTGAGACTTGATGTAGAGGTATTTCTCAAACTCATCTATGGTCATCGGCTTGGCAAAATAGTAGCCCTGAATGATGTAACAACCACGGCTAAAGACCTGCTCTAACTGCTCCTGGGTCTCGACCCCTTCGGCCACCACTTTCAGCTTAAGGTTTCGGGCCAGCTCTATGATACTGCTGGCGATCGCCTGATCCGCCTCGTTAGTAGCGATATCGATCAGGAAGGAGCGATCGATCTTCAGCGTGCTGACATCGAAGCTGCGCAGATAGGCAAGCGACGAGTAGCCGGTACCGAAATCGTCGATCGCGACCTCTATGCCGATCTCCCGTAGCGCCTTAAGGTGATCTTTGGCCACATGCAGCTCTTTCATCAAAACGCCCTCGGTGATCTCCAGACCCAGCATCTTAGCTGGCATGCCAGACTCCTTGAGCGCCTGCTGTACGTCTTGAATAAAGTCGGGCTGCCTGAAGTGCACCGCAGAGACGTTGACCGACAGTTTCAACTCGCCGCCGAAATGTTCGGCCCACTTGGCGCCCTGCAGACAGGCCTGCTTGATCACCCAGCGGTCGATTTCGATGATCAGGCCGCATGACTCCGCCACCCGGATAAAGATATCGGGACGGATATAACCTTCCTTGGGGTGATGCCAGCGCAGCAGCGCCTCCATGCCCACCACCTTGTCGTCTTTGAGGATATCGATCTGCGGCTGGAAGTAGAGCTCAAACTCCTGCCTGTCCATCGCCTTACGCAGCTCCGCCTCTAACTTGAGGTGATACAGGGCCTCGGCGTTACGCTCGGCCGAGAAGTATTGGAAGTTGCCGCGCCCCTCTTCCTTAGCGTGGTACATGGCCTGATCGGCGTTCTTGATCAACACCTCGGGCTGCTTGGCATCATCCGGCCATAGGCTGACCCCGATACTGGTGGAGATAAAGAACTCACGACCATAGAGCTCGAAGGGCTTCTCTATCTGGCGGATCAGGGCCTCACACAGATGGTTGACCTCGTCGATATCCACCATGTCGCGCATCAAAATCACAAACTCATCGCCACCGAAGCGGCAGAGGGTGTGGTTTTCACTCACGCAGGATTGCAAACGGCTAGCGGCCTCCACCAGCAAGGCATCGCCCATGCTGTGACCGTAGGAGTCGTTGACGTTCTTGAAGCGATCCAGGTCGAGGAAGATCAGCGCCAGCTTATCTTCGGTCTGCTCGGCGCGGTGGATACACTTAGCCAGGCGCGCGGCGAATAGTGAGCGATTGGGCAAACCGGTCAGCACGTCATAGTTGGCCAGGCGGCGCAGGTCCGCCTCGGTCTGCTTACGCTCCGTGATATCTGAGAACACCGCCACATAATGGCTGATGTTGCCGCGATCATCTTTCATAGTGGACAGGTTCAGCCACACGGGGCAGATCAGCCCCTCGGCGCACTGAAACTCGTGCTCGCCGGTCCAGGTGATGCCCTGCTCCAGCAGGATGTTGATCTCATCGCTCCTGTCTTCGCTGCTGTGAACCAGCTGGGCAAAGTATCTGTCGATAAGATCATCGGCGCTCATCCCCAGAATCGACTGGGCCGCCTTGTTCGAGACCTTCACCCGCTCATCTGCGTCTAAGATAAGCACCCCTTCCGAGGTGTTGGCAAACGCCTGAGCCAGCAGCTTAACGTCATCTTCCAGCATTCGCTGCGTAGTAATGTCGGTATAGATACCGGCGACCTTCTTCACCCGGCCGCTAACGGGGTCGAACTCCAATGCACGGCCGCGTACCCGGGTCCAGCCCCAAGACTCGTCGGGGCGGCGGTAACGATAATCCACATCCAACCTGTCATCCTGCTTGGAAAGCAGGCGTTTCCAGGCGGTAAATACCTTTTCCTGGTCATCGGCATAGATGGGGAACTCATCCATCTTAAGCTCGAAGGCATCGCCCCTGTCGGGGAAATAGCCCCCACGGTTTTCCAGCAGGAAGGTTTCGCTCTCGCTGTGCCACTCCCACAGCTCTGAGTCACTGCCCCGTAGCGATTGCCGCAGCCTGTCCTCGCTCTCCTTGAGCTTCTTGTTGACCCGCCTGAAGGCGCCTATCTGCTTCTGACGCAGCAGCAGGAAGTAGAGCCCCACCAGCAAAAGCGAAAGCAGCAGCAAGCCTCTGAACCAGTCGTAGTTCCACCAGTAATCTTCGACCACGAAGCTGAACGAATAGGGGGTCTGCGACCAGACGCCGTTTTGCTCGCTGAGAATGTCTAAGGTGTAGTGACCATCCTTGAGGCCCGAGACGTTGACCTGGGACTGGCCCATCAGCTGTAAGTACTTGCTCTCCTCGGAGGCCTTGCCGCGGCGCAGACGATACTGCAGCTGAAACGGAATATCGGTCAGATAGTCGAGACTGGTCAGCTGGAAACTGATCAGGCGCGCACCGGGTTTTATCAGCATGCCCGCCTCGGGCACCAGCTTGGTCTCCGTGTTGTCCTCGTAGAATACGGAGACAGATTCCATCATGATGCCATCTTCCGCCAGGCGGTTACGCATCTGGGGCACATCCACCAAGGCCACCCCATCAGGGCTGCCGACATAGAGGCCGGCGCCTGGCTCATAGAAGGCGGCGCCATCGTTAAGCTCGTGACTGATCAGTCCGTCCTGCTTCTCGATAACCGTGATCCCCCCGGTGGTGAGATCTTGCCTCACCAGGGAGTTGGCACAGCCCAGCACCCGATAGCCCGGCAACTGCTCGATGAAATAGACGGAGCTACACTCCACCTGCCAGTTGTCGGTGAGAAAATAGGTCAGGCCCGTCTTGGGGTGATACTCCACCAACCCCTTGGGCGAGGTGCCGAGCCAGAGCACGCCCGAATCCACCTCTTTGATATAGCTGACGTCGACTGAGATGTTGTCATCGGCAAACAAGTCGATGCGCGAATAGAAGAGCCCCTTGCTATCGATATAGCCAAACAGGTTCTCACCGCCGATCCACAGCTTGCCGTCGGCCGCCCGGTAGATAGATCGCAGCGGGATCTGATGCAGGGTGCCGTCGACGCCTTTGACCTGCATACGAGTCGGCTCCAGGCTTCCCTTGTCCCAGTAGAACAGGCCCGTGGCGGTGACGAACCACCAGCGCGAGGTGATCAGAGGATCCTTGTAGCTGAAGTAGATCATCTTATTTTCGAGCGAGGTGCGCCCACCGCTGATCTCGGCGAAACGCATGGTCTTGCGCGCCTGCTTGTCGTAGATGAACAGGCCATTGGTGGTGCCCAGCAGCAGGCGCTGCTTGTCGAACGCGCTCACTGTGTAGACGCTGTCGTTGACCTCCATCTCGTCGGGCAGGTAGGTCTCACTCTTCTTGGCGTCGCGATCGACCTCGATAAGCCCCTTGTCTGTGCCCAACCACAGCTTATTTTGCTCGGCAAAGATACCCCAAATCATCTCGTTGCTAATCTGATAAGGGGCGTTGCGGCTAAAGTTGTCCAGCACGAAATCGGGATCGTCGGCGATGATCGCCAGGCCATCACCCGAGCCACCGACCCAGACCAAGTCGTTATCGTCCACCGCCAGGTCATAGATGTAATCGAGATCCGCCGCCAGCTTCAGTTCATTACTAAAGTGTTTTATCTCAAGGGTATCCGGGTGCCACTTGATCAGCCCCTCACGGCCAGACAGCCAGAGAAAGCCGAGCTTATCCTGAGCCATCTGGGTCACGTAGAAGGGGATCTGCTCTACCTTCTCCAGGGTTAATGAATCCGGGTAGACGCGATACAGACCGTTGCTCGAGCCCAGCCACAAACGCCCCGCCCTGTCTTCGAACAGGTTCTTTATCTGGCCCTGCTCTTCGGTCCAAGGGAAGATGCCTCTGAGCATCCCCAGGCTGTCTCTAAGCTGCAGCTCATAGCTCTTACCGACGATCAGCTGGGCATCGCCAAATTGCGACAGCACGAACCAAGGCATATCCGGGTCGCTCGGCAAGGCGCTGATAAAGGTGAGCGTCATCGCCTTATAGTCGAGTCGGTACAGCTCGCCGACATAGCTGAGCAGCACATAGCTACCATCTTTCTGGCGGGTGACCGCCTGCAGCCCGCTGGGATGAAACTCGGGAAACAGCTTGTCGCTGCCCAGCTGGACAAACTCATCTTTGACTATGTCGTACAGATAGGTGTTGGCATAGCTGCTGACCAGCAGATGTTGTTTACTCAGAGATTCGGTGAGATAGATATATTCGTCGGAGAGGCGGATATGGTTGGCGTCTTTGTCGATACGCCGCGCCTTGGTGTCGCTGATGCGATACAGCCCCTGCTCAGTGGAGAGCCAGGTATAGCCATACTCATCGAAGCTGATGTCGTTGACCGTGGCATTGTTGAGGCCATCGCGCGCACTAAAGACCCTCTGTACCAGATCGCCCGCCATACTTGGCGCGGTAAAGCCAATCATGAAAAGCAAACAGCCTAGTAAGCGTAACGCCTGGGTAAAACTCATAGAGGATCCCATCTCAGACAGACAGCACAACGGGGTTGGGGCATAGCGCGAGAAACTTATTATTGTTACAAAAATATAATATATAAGTTAGCCAGCCAAAAAAAAAGCGCTCAGTGAGCGCTTTTTCGGATTTCAGAAGCAATTACTTTTTCTTCTTTGCCTTAGGGTTTGGCAAATCGGTAATTGAACCTTCGTAGATCTCGGCCGCTAGACCAACAGACTCATGCAGTGTTGGGTGAGCATGGATGGTCAGTGCCAGATCTTCGGCATCACAACCCATCTCGATAGCCAGACCTATCTCGCCCAGCAGTTCGCCACCGTTAACACCCACGATAGCACCACCGATCACGCGATGAGTTTCCTTATCGAAGATCAGCTTAGTCATGCCCTCAGAGCAATCAGAGGCGATTGCACGACCACTCGCCGCCCATGGGAAGCTTGCTGTCTCGTAGGCGATGCCTTGCTCTTTGGCTTCTTTCTCGGTCAGACCAACCCAAGCCACTTCAGGATCTGTGTAAGCGATTGATGGGATCACCTTAGGATCGAAGTAGTGCTTCATGCCAGCAATCACCTCGGCGGCGACGTGACCTTCATGCACACCTTTGTGTGCCAGCATAGGCTGACCTACGATGTCACCGATAGCATAGATGTGTGGCACGTTAGTGCGCATCTGCTTGTCGACATTGATGAAACCGCGCTCATCGATGTTTACGCCAGCCTTGTCGGCGTCGATCAGCTTACCATTAGGTGTACGGCCAATAGCAACCAATACTGCGTCGTAGCGAACTGGCTCGGTCGGTGCCTTCTTGCCTTCCATAGAGACATAGATACCGTCTTCTTTCGCTTCAACGGCAGTCACCTTGGTCTCAAGGATCAGGTTGAATTTGTTCTTGATCTTCTTGGTGTAGACGCGAACGATATCTTTATCGGCAGCAGGGATCACCTGGTCGAACATCTCAACCACGTCGATTTCACTACCCAGTGATGAGTAAACAGTACCCATCTCAAGACCGATAATACCGCCGCCCATGACCAGCAGCTTGCCAGGCACTTCTTTCAGCTCAAGCGCATCGGTCGAATCCCAGATGCGTGGATCTTCATGAGGAATGAAAGGCAGTTGAATTGGACGAGAACCCGCAGCGATGATCGCTTGCTCGAAGTGAACCACTTTCACGCCGTCTTCGCCGGCAACTTCGATGGTGTTAGGACCGGTGAACTTACCCAGGCCGTTAACCACGTTCACTTTACGCATCTTAGACATGCCGCCAAGACCGCCAGTCAGCTGGCTGATAACACTCTGCTTAAACTCACGTAGCTTATCGAGATCGATCTGTGGCTCGCCAAATACCACACCGTGGTTTGAGATAGCCTTAGCTTCTTCGATCACCTTTGAAACGTGCAGCAGTGCCTTAGATGGGATACAACCCACGTTCAGACACACACCACCTAGGGTGCTGAAACGTTCTACGATAACAGTCTCCAGGCCTAAGTCGGCAGCACGGAATGCTGCTGAATAACCTGCAGGGCCTGCACCTAAAACCACTACCTGAGTTTTGATTTCGTTACTCATGTTTTCCTCTATTCTTTCTCATTGTGTTGGGAGGAATTCCGGCCCAACCCATTATGACGCCAGCTTTTTGAACGTTAGTTCTTGTAAGGTGGCCGCATTTTAACCTTTCAAGGAGTTAAACAAAAGGCTACTCATGGTGAGTAGCCTTCATCATTACAAAATAAGTGTGCGTATGTCGGACAGCATACTTGACAGGGTCACGCTGAAGCGTGCCGCCATGGCGCCGTCGATCACACGGTGGTCGTAAGATAAAGAGAGCGGCAACATTAACTTAGGCTCGAACTCTTTACCATTCCACTTAGGTTTAATTTCAGACTTAGAAACCCCTAAGATCGCCACGTCAGGATAGTTAACGATAGGCGTAAATGCCGTACCACCGATGCCACCCAGGCTAGAGATGGTGAAACAGCTACCCTGCATGTCGGCCGCTTTCAGCTTGCCGTCACGGGCCTTAACCGAGATCTCCATCAGTTCGGCCGACAGCTCTATGATGCCTTTCTTGTCGACATCACGAACCACAGGCACAACCAGACCGTTTGGCGTATCAACCGCCACACCAATATGGTAGTACTTCTTCTTGATCAGCGACTCACCGTCGGCGCTCAGGCTGGCGTTAAACACTGGGAACTGCTGCAGTGTCTTGGCAACCGCCTTCATCATGAAGACCAGAGGCGTGATCTTAACGCCAGTCTTCTGCTTGGCGGCAATCTCGTTTTGCTGCTTACGGAAGGCTTCCATCTCTGTGATGTCGGCTTCGTCGAACTGAGTCACGTGTGGAATAGTGACCCAGTTACGGTGCAGGTTAGGTCCAGATATCTTCTGGATACGGCTCAGCGGCACTTCTTCCACTTCACCGAACTTAGCGAAATCAACCTTAGGCGCTGCAATCACCTGCAGCCCCCCCTCACCGGCGCCCACGCTAGTGGCCGCAGAGGCTTTAGGACGAGACAGTTCATACTTGATAAAGGCCTGAACGTCTTCCTTGAGAATACGTCCCTTAGGACCAGTACCAGTTACCTGAGTCAGGTCTGCACCAAACTCGCGAGCCAGACGGCGAACCGCTGGCGAGGCGTGTACGGCACCTGTTACCGGCTTGCTACCGGCACTCGGGTGATGCGGCACAGGCGGCTTGCTCGCCGCAGGCGCTGGTGCGCTGGCTTGTGCAACTGGCGCAGGTGCTGCAGCGGCCGGAGCAGGAGCGGCAACAGGCGCACTCGACTGTGTCTCTATGGTCGCGATGACGCTGCCCTGAGAAACCTTGTCACCCACCTTAACGGTCACAGAAACCAGCTTACCGGCGAATGGTGCTGGTACTTCCATGGTGGCCTTGTCGGTTTCCAGGGTGATCAGGCCTTGGTCGGCCTCAATCACATCACCGGCAGCGACCAATACCTCGATAACATCAACGTCAGACGCGTCGCCGATATCGGGTACGGCGATCTCTTTCACTTCGATGCTGGCAGCGGCCGCTGGTACTGCTTCTGCACTTGGTGCTGGAGCCGCGCTTGCCGCAGGAGCCGCAGCTTCACCACCGCTCACTTCAAGCATCAAAACCAGAGAGCCTTGAGAGACCTTGTCACCAACGGCCACTTTCATCTCTTTCACCACACCGGCTGCAGGCGCTGGTACTTCCATGGTCGCCTTGTCGGTTTCCAGCGTGATAAGCCCAGTGTCGACATCTATGCTGTCGCCCACGGCCACCAGCACTTCAATCACGTCGACATCTGAAGCATCGCCGATATCCGGCACTGTCACTTCAATCACTTGTGCAGAGGCTGGCGCCGCAGCAACAGGCGCTGCCGGAACAGGCGTAGCCGGTGCTGCTGCAGGAGCCACTTCTGCTGCCGCTGGTGCAGGCTCGGCGGCCTGCGCCTCACCCGCTTCCATCATAGCGATAAGTGTACCTTCAGAGACGGTATCGCCCACGGCGACCTTGATCTCGGCAAGTTTACCGGCGAAAGGCGCAGGAATATCCATGGTCGCCTTGTCGCTTTCAACGGTAATGATCGATTCTTCGGCGGCGAGGGTATCGCCCACCGCAGCACAGATCTCGATAACCTGTACTTCATCCCCACCGATATCGGGGACTAAAACTTCTTTTAATTCAGCCATTCTCTATCCCCTTACGCGAACTGTGGGTTGATCTTGTCAACATCGATGCCGTACTCGGCAATTGCTTGCGAGAGTACTTCAACTGGCAACTCGTTGCGGTCAACCAGCGACTTCAGTGCCGCGATCACGATGAACTTAGCATCCACTTCGAAGTGGTGACGCAGGTTCTCGCGGCTGTCACTGCGGCCGAAACCGTCGGTACCCAGCACCTTGTAGTCGGTAGGAACATAGGCGCGTAGCTGCTCGCCATATATCTTCATATAGTCGGTGGCAACAACGGCTGGTGAATCGCTAGACAGCACCTGGCTGATGTAAGCCTGCTTAGGCGTCTCGGTTGGGTGCAGCATGTTGTAACGCTCTGCCGCCTGACCGTCGCGAGTCAGCTCGTTGAAGCTGGTCACGCTGAATACGTCTGACGAGATACCGAAGTCTTTCGCCAGCGCCTGCGCCGCCTTACGAACTTGTTCAAGGATGGTGCCACAGCCCATTAGCTGTACCTTACCCTTGCCGCTACCAGACACTGATTCCAGCTTGTAGATACCCTTGACGATACCTTCCTCGGCACCTTCTGGCATCTCAGGCTGAACATAGTTTTCGTTCATCGTGGTCAGGTAGTAGAAGATATCTTCCTGGTTTTCGCCGTACATACGACGGATACCATCTTGAACGATAACCGCAATCTCATAACCATAGGTCGGGTCGTAAGAGATACAGTTAGGGATAGTGTTAGCCAATACGTGGCTGTGACCGTCCTGATGCTGCAGACCTTCGCCGTTCAGGGTAGTACGACCCGATGTACCACCAACCATGAAGCCACGAGCACGCATATCACCTGCCGCCCATGCCATGTCGCCGATACGTTGGAAACCGAACATAGAGTAGTAGATGTAGAATGGGATCATTGGCGTATCGTTAACCGAGTAGCTGGTCGCCGCAGACACCCAAGAAGACATGGCGCCTAGCTCGTTGATACCCTCTTGAAGTACCTGGCCTGACTTGTCTTCGCGGTAGTAAGCCACCTGATCCGAGTCTTGTGGTACGTACTTTTGTCCTTCGTGAGCATAGATACCCACCTGACGGAACAGACCTTCCATACCGAAGGTACGCGCCTCATCAGGAATGATAGGGACAATGTTCTTGCCTATCTTCTTATCTTTCAGCAGCGCAGTCAGAATACGGACGAACGCCATGGTGCTTGAGATCTCACGACCGTTAGAACCCTTGAGGATAGAGTCAAAGATCTTCAGTGAAGGCACTTCGAGGTCTTCAGAGAACTTCTGACGACGAGCCGGCATAGAACCGTGCAGCGCTGCGCGGCGTTCCTGAAGGTACTTCACCTCTTCCGAATCTGGACCTGGGTGATAGAAAGGAATCTCTTCTAGCTTGTCGTCAGGGATCGGGATATTGAAGCGATCGCGGAAGTAACGTACGGCGCTGATGTCCATCTTCTTAACGTTGTGCGCGATGTTCTTACCTTCACCGGCATCACCCAAACCATAACCTTTCACTGTCTTAGCCAGGATAACGGTTGGACGGCCCTTAGTGTTCTTCGCATGTTGCAGTGCGGCATAGATCTTCACAGGATCGTGACCACCACGGTTGAGGCGCCAGATGTCGTCGTCAGACATGTTGGCGACCATCTCGGCGGTTTCAGGGTACTTACCGAAGAAGTGCTCACGGGTATAAGCGCCACCTTTGGCCTTACAGTTTTGATATTCGCCGTCGACGGTTTCTTCCATCAGCTGCAGCAGCTTACCGCTGGTGTCACGAGCCAATAGCGGATCCCAGTAGCGACCCCAGATGACCTTAGCCACTTCCCAGCCAGCGCCGCGGAATTCGCCTTCAAGCTCTTGAATGATCTTGCCGTTACCACGTACAGGGCCATCAAGACGCTGCAGGTTACAGTTAACGATGAAGACCAGGTTGTCCAGCTCTTCACGAGCGGCCAGACCGATAGCACCTAACGTTTCTGGCTCGTCACACTCACCGTCACCCAGGAAGCAGTATACGGTTTGCTCAGAACAATCTTTCAGACCACGGTCAGTCAGATACTTCAGGAAACGCGCCTGATAGATAGCCTGGATAGGACCCAGACCCATAGAAACTGTTGGGAACTGCCAGTAGTCAGGCATCAACTTAGGGTGTGGGTAAGATGATAGACCCTTGCCGTCGACTTCCTGACGGAAGTTAGCCAGTTGATCTTCGGTCAGGCGACCTTCGAGGAAAGAGCGCGCATAGATACCAGGAGCGATATGACCCTGGAAGTAAACCAAGTCACCACCATCCTTCTCGTTTGGTGCACGGAAGAAGTGGTTGAAGCAAACATCGTAAATGGTTGCACTAGAGGCGAAACTGGAAATGTGGCCACCCAGCTCAAGATCTTTCTTCGAACCACGCAGTACCATGGCCAAGGCGTTCCAACGAATGATGGCGCGAATGCGACGCTCCATCTCTTGGTTACCTGGCATATGAGGTTCCTGACCGGCAGGAAT
Organism: Shewanella alkalitolerans; assembly: GCF_019457575.1. Classification (NCBI taxonomy): domain Bacteria; kingdom Pseudomonadati; phylum Pseudomonadota; class Gammaproteobacteria; order Alteromonadales; family Shewanellaceae; genus Shewanella; species Shewanella alkalitolerans. The sequence continues at coordinate 4,060,001 of NZ_CP080422.1, forward strand.
CGTGTTGAGGTAGGCGGTGGTCGCCTTATAAGGCAGATGTGTACCGTTACGACGAGCCTTGTCGATTAGTTTCTCAAGAAGAAAATGAGCACGTTCCGGACCTTCTTGCTCTAATACAGCTTGTAATGAATCGACCCACTCTTGAGTCTCTAACGGATCTAAATCTTGCAGCATATGTTCAGACATTTCGCAGTCCTTCCCTATATACATTAATTGTATGAATTGAATAATAAAAAGTGGCGGTTAGACAGACTGCCTACGCGCCACTCTTCAAACGGCGCAGACTACGCTGCAACCGGCTATCTTCTTCCCTCACAGACAACATCACTTCCTCAATGTAGCTTAGATGCTCGTTTGAGGCTTCTCTTGCAGCTTCGGGATCACGACGGACGATGGCGGCAAGAAGATCTTGCCTATGCTCGTTCGCCATTTTAGAGGCATCAGCTCTGCGCTTTAGCAACTCTAGGTTTTGCGCCACATTCTTATGCAGCACGGGAGATAAACTCAGTACCAAGTGCAGCATAGCCACGTTGTGTGAGGCCTCGGCAATGGCGCGATAAAAACACACGATCGCCTCTGCCTTCGCCTCGATGTCAGACGCAGCTTCTACCGCTTGGATTTTTTCTTTGATGTTTTGCATGTCCGCATCGGTACCCCGAAGCGCCGCAAAATAGGCCATCATGCCTTCAGTGGCGTGACGAAACTCGAGGAGGTCATACTGACTCTCGGAATCGCTGTGCATCAGCTCCACAATAGGATCAGCAAGACTCTGCCAAAGTTGCTCTTTGACATAGGTACCACCGCCTTGACGACGCAGCAGCAAGCCTTTTGCTTCTAACTTTTGAATTGCTTCACGAAGAGATGGTCGAGAGACTTCGAATTGCAGTGCCAATTCACGCTCTGGTGGTAACTTCTGACCCGGTTGCAGACTCCCCTCTAGGATCATCTGCTCCAGCTGATTCATGATCACGTCAGAAATTTTTGGCTGGTTGATTTTGCTATAAGCCATATGGCCCTCAGCTCCTATTGTAAATTGGTCTTACCAATTTAATTGACTGAGCGCACTTTATCAAATCACATTTCAGATGTCCAGTTCGTGATCTGCTTCATGTAAACTCACGATTTGTGAGAATAGCTTATATTTATGATTAAGGGGTCTGACCATTGCTCCAAGCACCCAAGGTTGGCATTAAGTAGAAGCAACGAAGCGAGTCAGGCGCTAAATAGCCACCGGTCTCGCCCAGTCCCTACACTACCACCCCGAAGATCGTCAGCAAAGAAAGACCGATCACGAGTAAGATAAAGTTTCGCTTACTCAACTGTAGCAAAGAGATGGTCGATTGGACGCAAATTGGTGTAGGTGAATTAAATTCAACTGTCTCTGCCGCCAGGGCAACCTCTGAGATCACATCTCGCGCCGGGCAGCGCCAGCACAGTGCCTGCTGTCGCCAACGGCTAAATGCCAGCGAAAAGTGGCCGCTAAGCACATAGCCCAGGGCGATCAGGCGGCTCGGCAGCCAGTCCAGCAGCATCAAGGCGGTATCCACTATGGGAAGCTCGGCGCCTCGGCTCTTGGCATCGTCAGAGAAATAACGCACGGTACAGTAGAGCACGGCACCGGCCGGTCCAAAGAAGATAAGGTATAAGGCCACGGCACCATAGAAGCGGTAGTTAAGCCAGGCAACCGTTTGCCCGACCTTCTCGCCAAGATCCTGCTCGGAAACAGCATTCAGTGACACATAGGGATCGAGCTCATCGGCAAAATGGTAACAAGCCTGGGCATCGCCGCGGCAGGCTGCCTGTATATACTGTTTGAAGACCTGACGCTGTTTGAGATGACTGAAACAGAGAATCGACACTCCGACCCAGAGCCCGAGGCTCAACAGCCCCCAAAACATGCCGGCCACGAACCAGGCCAGCACCTGCACAGCTATCGCAGGCAGAATCAGCGCAATCGCCATCATAAGGTCATTAGTTAGCTGCTTGCGGCCAAAGAAACTCTTGGCATACAAGGCTAATAGGGTTTCTAGCTGCCATGCCTGGGGTAATAGCTTGAGGCGCTCAATCATGATCGCCAACAATAAGGAAAACAGTGCCATCTTTCTCCCCTCTCCCTTCCATCTGATTATTGTGATTGTCGGTCAACTAAAAGGTTTTATTCAGTCACTAGGCTGGCGCGATATCTGTGCCAGTCGAAACTCTCGCCCGGATCTGTCTTACGCCCGGTAGCGATATCGCAATGCCCGACGATAAGATTTCTATTGAGCATAGGATATGCGTCAAACAAGACCAAGGTTAATTGCGTGAGCCGCTCATACTGCTCGTCGGTATAGGCGAGGCTATCGGTACCTTCAAGCTCTATACCTATGGCAAAGTCGTTACAACCCGTTCGCCCTGCAAACGAGGAGACGCCAGCATGCCAGGCGCGATCATCACAGCTGACATACTGCACCAACTCGCCGTCTCGCCGGATCAGAAAATGCGCCGACACTTCTAATCTTTGTAGGTCGCAAAAACTCTCATCGGCCTGAGTATCCAAACAACCTTGAAAAAGCTGGTCAATATAGGGCAAGCCAAACCGGCCAGCAGGCAGGCTGATATTGTGGATCACCAACAGGCTCACCTCTTTATCTGGTCGGGCATTAAAATGTGGCGAGACACACTGTCGACACTCTCGAATCCAACCTTTATGCAATGTCATGTTAGCCACAGACCAATCTACCTCCAAACAATATCAAGCCGTTAGCACTTTACCCCAATTCGGATGATAGCTGCTAGTCACACGAGAGCAATGATTACAAATCGGCACAAATTGCGTCTATCTTCACCGCGTAGCGCTAAATATCCCTGCTTTTTCAATCAGGGATTTGTTACTATTAACGGCATATAGCTAAGTGCTCGCAGCCTTTGAATCAAGAGAGATAACCCATTCGAGCCACAAGTGATGCGCTCAGGGAGTGCGGCGAGCCGCCATGAGGATAGAAAGATGCTGGAAAATGACATTAGATTAGCCGTCAAAGTCGCGCTCGAAGAAGATTTAGGTTTTCAGGCCGATTCAAATCTTACCGCCGAAGAAAAGTTAAGCCTGGATATCACGGCTCAGCTTATTCCAAGCGATAAGTATGCACAGGCTAGCTTAATCACCCGCGAAGAAGGGGTCTTTTGTGGTAAGGCCTGGGCAGAACAAGTCTTTAACCAGCTAGGTGGTGAAGTTGCCTTGCACTGGCATGTGGACGATGGCGATCTCGTCTTACCGAACCAAGTGCTTTGTGAAATGTCAGGTTCGGCCCGAGCCATCCTGACCGGCGAGCGCACCGCGATGAACTTTATCCAGACACTCTCCGGCGTTGCCACTCTAACCAAACTCTATGTCGACAGACTTGCAGGCACTCACTGCAAGCTATTAGATACCCGCAAGACGATACCGGGTCTACGCACGGCACAAAAATATGCCGTCACCTGCGGTGGTGGCAAGAACCATCGTATAGGCTTGTTCGATGCCTTCTTGATCAAGGAAAATCACATCATGGCCAGTGGCTCAATTGCCTCTGCCATTAATGCCGCCCGCCAGCTTGCCAGCGACAAGCTAGTGGAGGTCGAAGTCGAAAGTATCGATGAACTCAAGCAGGCGCTCGACGCAGGCGCCGATATCGTTATGCTCGACAATTTTGACGTCACCATGATGATAGAAGCGGTGGAGCTAAATAATAGCTATAGCGAAAACCAGCGGGTAAAACTCGAGGTGTCGGGCAACGTGACGCTAGACACCATCTCAGACTATGCCAAGACAGGCATAGACTACATTTCAGTCGGCGCCCTCACTAAGCACATCAAGGCTCTGGATTTGTCGCTACGCCTGAAATAAAGGTATAAAACAAAAATAACCTTACACACAAAAGGAACTTGCATGACAACTGCAACCCAACGTTATTTCTATATTGTTTTTGCCCTAATGTTTGCAGTTGGCATGCACTATTATCAGTACAATTATGGGGGGTTAGGATTAACTATTCCTGCAAATTTAGTAACTTGGTCTTTTGTTTCTATACTTATAGGCCTAGCGTTATGGCAATGTTCAAAAACTAATAAGATCTATTATTCAAAGCTACTCATAGCAACATCCATCTGTGTTTTAATATTGTTCATGCCTATCTTATACGGTAACAATGAACTACTAAAATATAGTGCACAACGTCTAACAGGATTAATTGCAGGATTAGTTTTTTTATTCTCATTATATCAGATTAATTTAGCAAAGAGTAATTTGAATCAGCTGGTACTATGGATTCTTGCTGGGGTAATAGTTGAGGGCATCATTTGTTTAGTTCAGGAATATGTTTTTATCGACCAAATTTGGCTTCAACACCCTCCTGAAGATCGTCCCTATGGTATATTCAAACAGCCCAATGTAGCCTCAACCTTTTTTGTTATGGGGATAGCATTATCAGCATATTTATTAGCTTACAACAAATACAAGTCAAAGTACTACCAACCTGTCATCTGCCTAGCATCTTTTTTAGCTTCTTGGATGGTTATCCTGAATAGTTCAAAAACGGCAACTATATCGCTCTTCATGGTATTAGCGCTATCTGCGCCGACACTTTACAAAAGATGCGGCGCTAAACAATTAAGAATGTGGTACTTATCCATACTAATAGGATTATCCGTACCAATGATAATAAACATCTTAGATAGAGGATACTCACCTAGAGAGCTAGTTGATAATATTAGACCTACATTATACACGATCTCATTATTATTAATTTCTAAGAATATTTTTACAGGAACTGGTTACGGTAGCTTTGGAATTAGTTTTCATAAAGCACAAGCAGACTATATAGAAAACCATGAATTTAAAGCAAACCAATTTGGATATAATGCAGGCCACCCTCACAATGAACTATTGCTGTGGGGTGTAGAAGGGGGAATCCTCCCTGTGCTTGCTCTATTATCACTAGCCTTATTTATATTAAGAAATTATTTTTCAAATGGCTGGAGAAAGGGATTATTTTTTACTGCAATAATATTCCCAGCAGGTTTCCACACTCTGACAGAGCTTCCTTTTTATCACTCAAGCATAGTATTTATCACTTTCATTTTCACATTATTTCTCATAGAAAAAACTATTTCACCTATTGAACACAAAATTCGCCCAGGATGGCTGGAGTTCAAGATTACTGCTATAACAATTCCTTTAGCAACGGTGATATTCATGATAACTGGAATGCAAACTTTAACCAAGCTCCATCAATTTGAAACAAGTGAATTCAATGACAACAAATACCTAACAGAAATAGTAAATCCCATAGCCATTGTTAACGGAATTGAATACGCCTGGTTTTTACAACCTTTATTACATAAAAAGAGTGATTTTACGTCAATCCGTTACTTTATTTCAGAAGTGGAAGCATTGTTAAAATACTGGCCTAGAGCCAAACTTTACAAGGAACTATCAGATGCTTATCTTCTTATAGGTGAAAAGCAATTAGCCATCCAAGCCTATCAAACAGGGAAAAGGTTGTTCCCATATAGTCATGAGTTCCAATCACCTCCCTTATAGAACAGCATGAATTGGCACAAGCTATAGCAAACAACAAATTTTTGACACCTCTACGAATTACGTCACTGGACGCAAAAATGTCAATAAAATGTTATAACCTAGAGGGCTCATTAAACACAGTTTTTAGACAAATAGCATTTTTATTAGCACTTTACGACGACTAGCTATTCCATTTTATGTAACTTTGTACTAACTTTCAGTACAAGGCGATATGGCCTTTTCGGCCAAGTTTGACTCTTTAAAGTTTTAAGTCGCAATAAAAAGGCTATAACTTTAAAGTGACCAATTCAGCCGAAACGATTTATTGTGATCTTTACTTGCACCACAAAAATTCATAGCTGTCAGTGCTAGTAGAAATCAGCGATAAATCAGTGTATTAAAAAGATCTAACGGTACATCTTGTGAGATTTGTGGTTGTCAAAAGTAAGTCGAATTTACTACGCAACCCTTTAAAATTCTATTGGAGAGTAAAATAATGAAAGGCATGAACAAAGGATTACGTAAAGACGCTAAGGGTTTTACCCTGATCGAATTGATGATCGTAGTTGCTATTATTGGCATTTTAGCAGCAATTGCGTTGCCCGCATACAAAGAGTACATCACAAGAAGTAAACTAAATTCGTGTCTAGGTGAGGCGACATCCGCGGTAAAAGCTAATGCTGCAGCACTCATCTCGGATATGTCTGCCCCAACATATACCCCAACGTCTTGCACTGCTAACCCAGGATTACCAACGACTTTAGCAACCCTAAATGCTGCATCTGATCTAACATTTACAGCACAAGATGCCGCTGGCACAGTTACATGCAGTATGGGTACTGCAACCTGTAAAGCAAACTAATCCATGTCGGAGCCAACATATAAAAATAAATTGTTGGCTCCTTTATTTTTAACGCTAACCACGATTTTTAAGTGACAAAGCTTAGTGTACACTGTACATATAATCCTCATAACGGAAGTAGGTACTAGATGCCAACGACGGGCTTACATTTAGGGCTATCTACCCTCTTTATTAATAAAGGCTTGCTGTCTCAAGAGCTGATGGCATCTGCAATTGCAAGCTCACGCCAGTCGAAACACTCCTTAGTATCTACAATCGTCGCCGAAAAACTTATCTCTGCTAGACAGATAGCGGAACTTTGTTATGAAGAGTATGGAACTCCATTACTCGACCTTAACGAATTTGACGTAAACAGCATTCCCGAAGATTTTCTCAATAAAAAGCTCATCGAAAAACACAGATGCCTTCCATTATTCAAGAGAGGAAATAGACTCTATATTGGCACATCCGACCCGACTAACATCGCAGCTCTAGAGGATTTCCAATTCAGTGCAGGACTCCATGCTGAAGCAATCTTAGTCGAAGATGACAAACTTACTGTAGCCATTGAAAAAGTATTAGAAGAAGACATCTCCGCATTGGACCTTGATGGAATTGATGCCGATGCGTTATCTGATATAGAGGTAACAGATACCGATAGGCGTCAGGAAGACCAAGGCGACTCTAGCGATGATGCTCCAATTGTCATCTATATCAATAAAATTTTAACCGATGCAATTCGTAAAGGCGCATCTGATTTACACTTCGAGCCTTATGAGAAACGATACCGTATTCGTTTTCGTATTGATGGCATCTTACATGAAGTATCCGAACCCCCTGTCAATCTAGCTGGTCGCATATCTGCGCGTCTCAAGGTGATGTCTAAGCTGGATATAGCCGAGCGCCGCGTACCTCAAGATGGTCGCATCAAGATGAAGCTATCACGTAGCAAGTCTATCGATTTTCGTGTTAGTACACTGCCCACCATCTGGGGCGAGAAAATCGTAATGCGTATTTTGGACTCTTCGTCCGCCCAGCTAGGTATCGAGAAGCTTGGATATGAGGATGATCAGAGAGCTCTGTACGAAGAGATGCTGGCCAAACCCCAAGGTATGATCTTGGTTACTGGACCGACAGGCTCGGGAAAAACAGTATCTCTCTATACAGGCCTTAATATTCTAAACACCCAAGAACGTAACATCTCTACCGCTGAAGATCCGGTAGAAATAAATCTTGAAGGTATAAACCAAGTTCATATCAATTTAAAAGCGGGACTCACCTTCGCCTCAGCTCTCCGCTCTTTCCTGCGACAAGACCCTGATGTGGTTATGGTAGGTGAGATTCGTGACTTGGAAACAGCCGAAATTGCAATCAAGGCTGCGCAAACCGGTCACTTAGTATTATCTACACTGCATACCAACTCAGCAGCCGAAACCCTGACCCGTCTCATCAACATGGGCGTTCCAGGTTACAACATCGCCAGTTCAGTCAATCTAATTATCGCTCAGCGCTTAGCCAGAAGACTCTGCACCGAATGCCGGCAACCGGAAGATGTTCCTGAACACGAATTACTGAATTTAGGTTTTACTCAGGCACAAATCGATAAAGGATTCACCGTCTATAAACCTGTTGGATGTGACCTATGTTCCGGCGGTTACAAAGGCCGTGTAGGTATTTATGAAGTAATGAAAATGTCAGATGAGATTGCTCGTACTATTATGGAAGGAGGCAACTCACTACAAATAGCCAATCAGGCAAAAGAGCAAGGAATGAGAGATCTTCGTGCTTCAGGACTAAGGAAAGTCATCTCGGGCGTAACTAGCATTGCAGAAATCAATCGTGTAACTAGCTTCTAAAGCAAGCAAACAAACAGGACTTCAAAGGACATTTCATGGCTACCGCATCGCTTGGTAAAACAACTACTAGAACAAAGAAGCAGAAAGCGACTAAGGCTCAACCTAAAGTTGTAACCTTCGAATGGCGAGGCACAAATCGTGACGGAAAGAAAACTTCGGGCGAATTAAGAGGTACTTCATCGGCTGAAATTAAAGCTCAACTAAAGTCTCAGGGCGTTAACCCCAAAGTAGTAAAAAAGAAGCCAGAGCCTCTATTTAAGCGTGACCCTAAGATTAAGCCAATGGATATAGCTATGATTACTCGTCAAATAGCTACTATGTTGGCAGCAGGGGTCCCTATCGTTACAACCCTTGAAATGCTAGGTAAAGGTCACGAAAAGCCCAAAATGCGAGAGCTATTGGGTACCATAGTAAGTGATGTTCAATCAGGTATTCCACTGTCAGACGCTCTTAGACCTCACAAAAGGTACTTCGACGATCTCTATGTTGACTTAGTCGGCGCAGGTGAACACTCAGGCTCGCTAGACGCTGTTTTCGATAGAATAGCAACCTATAGAGAAAAGGCAGAAGCTTTAAAATCAAAAATCAAAAAAGCAATGTTCTATCCCGCTGCAGTTGTCGTCGTAGCTATTGCAGTTACGACACTGCTATTACTCTTCGTTGTACCTCAATTTGAAAGTATTTTCGCAGGGTTTGGTGCTGAGTTACCTGCTTTTACACAAATGATCGTAAACCTATCTAGATGGTTACAATCGTCGTGGTATTTTTTTGTGATTGGCTTAATAGCCTTCGTTTGGGGATTTAAACGAGCCCACCTAAAATCTGAAAACTTCAGAAATAGGATTGACGAACTTGTACTTAAGATTCCTATAATTGGCGAAATACTTCACAAGGCTGCGATGGCAAGATTTGCAAGGACCTTAGCCACAACATTCTCTGCAGGTGTACCGCTCATAGATGGTCTCGAATCAGCTGCTGGAGCCTCAGGAAACTACGTCTACCGCAGTGCACTTACGAAAGTCCGCACCGAAGTGATGTCCGGCATGCAGATGAATGTCGCAATGCGTACCATTGGACTCTTTCCAGATATGCTTATCCAGATGGTTATGATTGGTGAGGAATCAGGCGGCTTAGATGAAATGCTCAATAAGGTGGCTAATATCTATGAAATGCAGGTAGATGATGCTGTTGATGGTCTATCTAGCCTAATTGAACCTATTATGATGGTTGTGATCGGTACGCTTGTTGGCGGTCTCATCATTGGTATGTATCTCCCTATATTCCAACTAGGAAATGTAGTGGGCGGCTAACCCTCAGTTTTTTCTAAATATAAGAATAAGATTTTTCAATGACTGAATTGCTCCAATTAATGGCTCAGTACCCTTTGCTGTTTGCCGCGATTTCCTTTGCCTTTGCCGCGGTCATAGGCAGCTTTTTAAACGTGGTGATTCATCGCCTTCCAGTGATGATGAAAAGAGAGTGGCAGCTAGAATGTAACCAATATCTTGATGAATACCACAACGCAACCGTTGCGGAAATTAAAGATAAATTAGCTCAGCCGATCGATGACTATCCAGAAAAATACAATCTTGTGGTACCTGGCTCTGCCTGCCCAAAATGTAAAACAAGCATAAAGCCTTGGCATAATCTACCAGTATTAGGCTGGTTGATGCTTGGAGGTAAGTGCGCTCATTGTAAAACACGTATCTCTGCAAGATATCCTGTCATTGAAGCCTTAACTGGATTAGCGGTTGCCTATCTGGCCTACCATTTTGGCCCAACTTGGCAATTTGTCTTTGCCACCATTCTGACCTTTGGCCTAGTAGCCTTAACAGGAATAGATCTCGATGAGATGCTGCTGCCGGATCAGATCACTTTGCCACTCTTATGGATTGGCCTACTTATAAACCTAAATGGCACCTTTGTCTCGATTACAGATGCGGTCATTGGCGCTTCAGCAGGCTATATGAGCCTTTGGAGCGTGTTCTGGGGATTCAAAATACTAACCGGCAAGGAAGGTATGGGTTATGGCGACTTTAAGCTATTAGCCGTATTCGGCGCCTGGTTTGGCTGGCAATTACTGCCCCTCATCATCCTGTTATCCTCCATTGTTGGTGCACTAGTTGGCTTGCTACTCATAGTCAATAAGAAGATCAATTCTGGCAACCCCATACCATTTGGCCCTTATATCGCCTTAGCAGGCTGGATAGCCATGATTTGGGGTGAGAAGATAGTAAATTGGTACCTATCTACCTTATAGGCGTTAGCTAAGAAAACATCATGTCGAAATTTGTTGTAGGCCTCACCGGCGGTATAGGAAGCGGCAAGACGACTGTCGCCAACTTGTTTGACGAATGGGGTATTGATCTTGTTGACGCAGATATTGTCAGTAGAGACGTTGTCGCCAAGGGGACGAAAGGGCTAACCGAAATTGCTCACCATTTTGGTCCAAGCGTCCTACTTGAAAATGGTGAGCTCAATCGCGCTGCTTTAAGAGAAAAAATTTTTAACGACCCATCTGCAAGAGAGTGGTTGAACAACCTCCTGCACCCGTTAATTCGGACGGAAATGTTAACACAATTGCAAAATGCGACCTCAGCCTACGCAATTTTAGTTGTCCCCTTGCTATTTGAGAACGGTTTAGATAGGTTAGTCAATTGCACTTTAGTGGTTGATATTTCGCCAGAGTTACAAATAAAGCGGACCACTGAAAGGGATGCTGTCGATGCGCAGCAAGTAAAAAATATAATAGCTAGCCAGGCGAGCAGAGACGAAAAACTATCTAAAGCCGATGATGTTATCGATAATCGAGGTGATATCTCGGCATTAAAAGAAAAAGTCGCTGCATTACATAATAAATACATAAAATTAGCCGCTCAGACTTGATAATCGTCATGAATGAATTGATCTATGAACAACCGCTAAACGAGAAGACTCGAAGCTACCTTAGGCTAGAGTACCTCGCTAATCAGGTGCAAAGTAATTTAGATCAAGATCATCAACATCGTTGTTTCTATCCGTTATTTTCTCTTTGTGAACTCACCGAACGTTGTGACTATCGCAGTGAAATTATAAAAGACATCGATAAGCAGCTCATAAACCTCAAAAAATGGCAGCACCTCCCCCACATCGATGAGCAGCAGGTAGAAGGCTATATCGATCAGATGCAAGAGGCGAGAGTTAAGCTAATCCGCTGTGAACGACCCGGTCAAAAACTAAAACAAGACAGATTTCTCTCAGCATTACGCCAGCGATTCGGCATGCCAGGTGCCTGCTGTAACTTCGATCTCCCCCAGCTACATTACTGGTTAGCCAAACCCTGGGAAGTACGCCAGCAAGAGTACAAGAACTGGACAGAACATTTCGAATGCCTGTTAACACCAATCAAACTACTGCTTGAGCTCACCCGTAAAACAACCGTTTATAACCCTGCAACGGCCACCGCTGGCTTTTATCAAGGGTCGAGCACTCAAGCCCTCTCACTTATCCGGGTGAAGATAGATCCCGCTCAGGGATGCTATCCCACCATCAGTGGCAACCGTAACCGCTACGCCATACATTTCGTCTTATTTGACCAGCAAAAACACTCAGACAGATCGATAGACTTTATGTTGGCAACCTGCACCTAAAGTGGTTTACCATAGCCGACTGTTAAAAATCGGCCAATGGGAATGATTATGCCAACCACTGTTAAATGCCCTACCTGCCAGAAAGAGGTGCTTTGGTCAAAAGAATCTCAATTTAAACCCTTCTGCAGTGAAAGATGTAAGCTGATCGACCTTGGCGACTGGGCATCAGAAAAGCACGCCATCCCAGTAAAACCCGAGTTTGATCCCGAAGCCCTAGATTCATTAGGCTATGAAGAAGCAGACTTTTTTAAGGACCACTAAATGAAACGTGTGCACGTCGCGGTAGGCATAGTATTCGATGAACAAGAGCAGATCTTACTTGCCAAACGCCCAGATCATCTACACCAAGGTGGGAAGTGGGAATTTCCTGGTGGCAAGGTCGAATCTGGTGAAACAACCTCCCAAGCGCTGATAAGAGAGTTAAGGGAGGAAGTTGCAATAAAAGTTACCTCAACAAGCCCCTTAATGGCAATTTCCCACGATTATCCGGATAAACAGGTATATCTTGATATCCATACAGTAAAATCCTTTTCTGGTGAAGCTCAGGGACTTGAAGGCCAAGAAGTTAAATGGGCTAGACTCGACGAACTCGAAGACTATGACTTTCCAGAAGCTAATACGCCCATCATAGAAAAGCTCCTCTCTTTATAGCAACGAATCCGAAAGCCCGAAAATTAGCTCGGGCTTTTACCCTCTCTTCCTAACAAATCACAATCACTATCAACACATCACTCCCCGAAGACGGAGCTTCTCGAATAATTACGATCAATATGAGATAAACGACTTATTACACCTATTTTTGATTAAAGATGTCCACCACTCACCCAACAAGTAGCCCCGACTCTAAGTAAACAGGCCTAATAATAATGGGTTAAACGTCAGGCAGACATTTTAAAGTCCCACATAGATTCTAATACCTATACTGCAAACGTTTTCGCTAAGAGCTTGAGAGCCTTGTTTGCCTGAGTAATCCTCACGCATGCGAAATACTATCGACTTCATAAAGTTAATCATTTTGTCGTCTCTTACTTTTAACATTAACAGCCGCGTATCGAGCAATAACAATGGGCTCAACCTATAAGCTCCTCTGTATTAGATTGAGAGTGAATAAATAAAAATTAAGGTTTTTCATAAAGTGGTGACAAAGTCCCGCTATGGATACGCAGCGTCCAAGGGTTTTGTAGCGCGAAGCCGCTAGGTGCGAGCCGGGAACCCGCTCAGTTGTGGGCGACCGCCATAGATGGCGGAAGTGTCGATATAGAAGGAGCATTTGTCGACCGACATCGAGAATTGGCACCTGTCATGGCTAGCTTCGAGCCAGACATCAACACTAACTCCCTTCTCTCTCTCATGTGAGCGTAAGACATCCTTTTATCAAGCGAAGCTTGATAGATGACAGGAGCGCGAAGCAGCTAGGCTGCGAGCTGAGGGTCTAATGAATCAAGAGAAAAGGCGCCTGTCATGGCCAGCTCCGCTAAAGCTTCGCGCTCATAAGCACATCGCTATCGCGATATTCGCCCTACTTCACATGGAAATGCACCTCACTGCGTTCGGGCTCTTTATATTTCCCATGTTCGAGTAGATATTTCAAAAGCTGTTAAACGAAAAAATCCCCAACACTAGGTGCTGGGGATTTATCGTTTATTAGGCGCCTGGAAATGACCTACTCTCACATGGGGAGACCCCACACTACCATCGGCGCGATTGCGTTTCACTTCTGAGTTCGGGATGGGATCAGGTGGGACCACAATGCTATGGTTTCCAGACAAATTTGGAAATTCGGAAAGCTGTACTCTTATTTAAGAGTCAATTTGAGTTCGCACTTCAATCAAGTACTTTTGTATTCTTTTGATTACGTAAAACCATCTTACGAAACCCTTTTGGGTTGTATGGTTAAGCCTCACGAGTCATTAGTACAGGTTAGCTCAACGCCTCACAACGCTTACACACCCTGCCTATCAACGTCCTAGTCTCGGACGGCTCTTTAGAGACCTTAAAGGTCTAGGGATGACTCATCTTAGGGCTCGCTTCCCGCTTAGATGCTTTCAGCGGTTATCGATTCCGAACGTAGCTACCGGGCAATGCCATTGGCATGACAACCCGAACACCAGCGGTTCGTCCACTCCGGTCCTCTCGTACTAGGAGCAGCTCCCTTCAATCATCCAACGCCCACGGCAGATAGGGACCGAACTGTCTCACGACGTTCTGAACCCAGCTCGCGTACCACTTTAAATGGCGAACAGCCATACCCTTGGGACCGACTTCAGCCCCAGGATGTGATGAGCCGACATCGAGGTGCCAAACACCGCCGTCGATATGAACTCTTGGGCGGTATCAGCCTGTTATCCCCGGAGTACCTTTTATCCGTTGAGCGATGGCCCTTCCATTCAGAACCACCGGATCACTATGACCTGCTTTCGCACCTGCTCGACGTGTATGTCTCGCAGTTAAGCTGGCTTATGCCATTGCACTAACCGTACGATGTCCGACCGTACTTAGCCAACCTTCGTGCTCCTCCGTTACTCTTTGGGAGGAGACCGCCCCAGTCAAACTACCCACCAGGCACTGTCCTCAACCCCGATTCAGGGGCCAGAGTTAGAACATCAACACTACAAGGGTGGTATTTCAAGGATGACTCCACGAGAACTGGCGTTCCCGCTTCAAAGTCTCCCACCTATCCTACACATGTAGGGTCAATGTTCAGTGCCAAGCTATAGTAAAGGTTCACGGGGTCTTTCCGTCTAGCCGCGGGTATACGGCATCTTCACCGCAATTTCAACTTCACTGAGTCTCGGCTGGAGACAGCGTGGCCATCATTACGCCATTCGTGCAGGTCGGAACTTACCCGACAAGGAATTTCGCTACCTTAGGACCGTTATAGTTACGGCCGCCGTTTACCGGGGCTTCGATCATGAGCTTCTCCGAAGATAACCCAATCAATTAACCTTCCGGCACCGGGCAGGCGTCACACCGTATACGTCATCTTGCGATTTTGCACAGTGCTGTGTTTTTGATAAACAGTTGCAGCCACCTGGTATCTGCGACTCCCGTCAGCTTAGAGAGCAAGTCTCATCACCAACAGGAGCGTACCTTCTCCCGAAGTTACGGTACCATTTTGCCTAGTTCCTTCAGCCGAGTTCTCTCAAGCGCCTTGGTATTCTCTACCCGACCACCTGTGTCGGTTTGGGGTACGATTCCTACTAACCTGAAGCTTAGAAGATTTTCCTGGAAGCATGGCATCAACTACTTCATCACCGTAGTGACTCGTCATCAACTCTCAGTATTAGGTACCCGGATTTGCCTAAGTACCCTACCTACAGCCTTAAACGCGGACAACCAACGCCGCGCTAGCCTAGCCTTCTCCGTCTCTCCATCGCAGTTAGCAGAAGTACGGGAATATTAACCCGTTTCCCATCGACTACGCCTTTCGGCCTCGCCTTAGGGGTCGACTCACCCTGCCCCGATTAACGTTGGACAGGAACCCTTGGTCTTTCGGCGAGGAGGTTTTTCACCCCCTTTATCGTTACTCATGTCAGCATTCGCACTTCTGATACCTCCAGCGTGGGTTACCCCTTCACCTTCAACGGCTTACAGAACGCTCCTCTACCGCACCAGCGCAAGCGCTAGTACCCATAGCTTCGGTGTATTGCTTAGCCCCGTTATATCTTCCGCGCAGGCCGACTCGACTAGTGAGCTATTACGCTTTCTTTAAATGATGGCTGCTTCTAAGCCAACATCCTAGCTGTCTAAGCCTTCCCACATCGTTTCCCACTTAGCAATAACTTTGGGACCTTAGCTGATGGTCTGGGTTGTTTCCCTTTTCACGACGGACGTTAGCACCCGCCGTGTGTCTCCCGAGTAGTACTCATTGGTATTCGGAGTTTGCAAAGGGTTGGTAAGTCGGGATGACCCCCTAGCCTTAACAGTGCTCTACCCCCAATGGTATTCGCTCGAGGCGCTACCTAAATAGCTTTCGAGGAGAACCAGATATCTCCCGGTTTGATTGGCCTTTCACCCCCAGCCACAAGTCATCACCGCATTTTTCAACATACGTGTGTTCGGTCCTCCAGTTGATGTTACTCAACCTTCAACCTGCCCATGGCTAGATCACCGGGTTTCGGGTCTACACCTTGCAACTAAACGCGCAGTTAACACTCGGTTTCCCTACGGCTCCGCTATTCGCTTAACCTCGCTACAAAATGTAAGTCGCTGACCCATTATACAAAAGGTACGCAGTCACGGTCTCAAGAACCGCTCCCACTGCTTGTACGTATACGGTTTCAGGTTCTATTTCACTCCCCTCACAGGGGTTCTTTTCGCCTTTCCCTCACGGTACTGGTTCACTATCGGTCAGTCAGGAGTATTTAGCCTTGGAGGATGGTCCCCCCATATTCGAACAAGATATCACGTGTCCCGTCCTACTCGTTTTCACCTAAAGTTAGTTTTCATGTACGGGGCTATCACCCTGTATCGCTGTGCTTTCCAACACATTCCACTAACACCCTCTAGGCTTAAGGGCTAATCCCCGTTCGCTCGCCGCTACTAGGGGAATCTCGGTTGATTTCTTTTCCTAAGGGTACTTAGATGTTTCAGTTCCCCTCGTTCGCCTCACTAAGCTATGTATTCACTTAGTGATGACACCTTATGGTGCCGGGTTTCCCCATTCGGACATCGTTAGCTCAAATGCTTGTTACTAGCTCGCCAACGCTTTTCGCAAGTTACTACGTCCTTCATCGCCTCTGACTGCCAAGGCATCCACCGTATACGCTTAGTCACTTAACCATACAACCCAAATGAGTTTCATCTGAGCTGCATCGCAACTAATGGTTTCAACTTTCGCCAAAAGAATACTCAAGTCACTTGATTAAAGTGTGTTTTGAGAACTCAATTATTTTCGCAATAACCTTTCGGTTATTACTATCAGCTTTCCAAATTTTTAAAGAACAAGCATCGTCGCTCGGACGTGCCACTCGCTCTAACAAGAACAAGTTATCTGTGTGAACACTCAACAAATATCAGTCAATCGTATAGGTAAGGAGGTGATCCAGCCCCAGGTTCCCCTAGGGCTACCTTGTTACGACTTCACCCCAGTCATGAACCACACCGTGGTAAACGCCCTCCCGAAGGTTAAGCTATCTACTTCTGGTGCAGCCCACTCCCATGGTGTGACGGGCGGTGTGTACAAGGCCCGGGAACGTATTCACCGTGGCATTCTGATCCACGATTACTAGCGATTCCGACTTCATGGAGTCGAGTTGCAGACTCCAATCCGGACTACGACCGGCTTTGTGAGATTAGCTCCACCTCGCGGCTTCGCAACCCTCTGTACCGACCATTGTAGCACGTGTGTAGCCCTACTCGTAAGGGCCATGATGACTTGACGTCGTCCCCACCTTCCTCCGGTTTATCACCGGCAGTCTCCCTAAAGTTCCCGGCATTACCCGCTGGCAAGTAAGGATAAGGGTTGCGCTCGTTGCGGGACTTAACCCAACATTTCACAACACGAGCTGACGACAGCCATGCAGCACCTGTCTCAGAGTTCCCGAAGGCACCAATCCATCTCTGGAAAGTTCTCTGGATGTCAAGAGTAGGTAAGGTTCTTCGCGTTGCATCGAATTAAACCACATGCTCCACCGCTTGTGCGGGCCCCCGTCAATTCATTTGAGTTTTAACCTTGCGGCCGTACTCCCCAGGCGGTCTACTTAATGCGTTAGCTTGAGAACCCAGTGTTCAAGACACCAAATTCCGAGTAGACATCGTTTACGGCGTGGACTACCAGGGTATCTAATCCTGTTTGCTCCCCACGCTTTCGTACCTGAGCGTCAGTCTTTGTCCAGGGGGCCGCCTTCGCCACCGGTATTCCTTCAGATCTCTACGCATTTCACCGCTACACCTGAAATTCTACCCCCCTCTACAAGACTCTAGTTGACCAGTTCGAAATGCAGTTCCCAGGTTAAGCCCGGGGCTTTCACATCTCGCTTAATCAACCGCCTGCGTACGCTTTACGCCCAGTAATTCCGATTAACGCTTGCACCCCTCGTATTACCGCGGCTGCTGGCACGAAGTTAGCCGGTGCTTCTTCTGCGAGTAACGTCACAGCTAACGGGTATTAACCGTTAACCTTTCCTCCTCGCTGAAAGTGCTTTACAACCCGAAGGCCTTCTTCACACACGCGGCATGGCTGCATCAGGCTTGCGCCCATTGTGCAATATTCCCCACTGCTGCCTCCCGTAGGAGTCTGGGCCGTGTCTCAGTCCCAGTGTGGCTGATCATCCTCTCAGAACAGCTAGGGATCGTCGCCTAGGTGAGCCATTACCTCACCTACTAGCTAATCCCACCTAGGTACATCCAATCGCAGAAGGTCCGAAGATCCCCTCTTTTCCCCCGTAGGGCGTATGCGGTATTAGCAGTCGTTTCCAACTGTTATCCCCCTCGACTGGGCAGTTCCCTAGGCATTACTCACCCGTCCGCCGCTCGTCAGCAAAGTAGCAAGCTACTTTCTGTTACCGCTCGACTTGCATGTGTTAGGCCTGCCGCCAGCGTTCAATCTGAGCCATGATCAAACTCTTCAATTAAAAGTTTTTGTGGACCTAAGTCCGACTCAATGAATTCTGATTCACATAAATGACTCGGAAGAATCATCTACATGTTTGTACATATTGCTATGAACACTCACTATCTCTAGTGAAACTAGATTTAGTAAATCATGCATTGAGATTTAAATCGTTTTCGATTAACTCAATACCTGTGAGTGCCCACACAGATTTCTTGTTTTATCTTGTTAAAGAACGTTTGCCT
Source organism: Shewanella alkalitolerans (assembly GCF_019457575.1). Taxonomy (NCBI): domain Bacteria; kingdom Pseudomonadati; phylum Pseudomonadota; class Gammaproteobacteria; order Alteromonadales; family Shewanellaceae; genus Shewanella; species Shewanella alkalitolerans. The sequence continues at coordinate 4,078,664 of NZ_CP080422.1, forward strand.
CATACTGGACTCCAGCGGGCTATGGGCTGCGTATTCTACGCTTCTCCCTGTCGGCGTCAAGCGCTTTTTTCAAAAGATTTTTAAGTGGTTAATTACTGTGCTTTCGCGTTGTAACTACCGGCTTAAAAACTCAAACCGCTTATCACCTTGACTCGACATTCGTTACCTACTCACTTGGTAAGTAGCGCCGTTTGCCGTGTCAGTGGGAGCGCATTATAGGGAGCCAAATCTTTTGCGCAAGCGCTTTTTTCAATAAAAATGAACTTATTTTTTATACCTGACATAAGCACACTCTTTACACCAATTACGCACAAAGTTATCCACAAAAGCGATAATTGAAGCACCGGCACAGGCTGGTCACCTCTTACCTTCAAACACAGTGAACTGGCTAACGAAAGAAACTTGAGCGCTGACACACCCAGGCCTTTATCTAAAAACAAGGGACTAGCGATTGCCTTTACGGCCAGAATAAACACCTCCTCGTCGCTTCTCAGGTAGAAATTAGGGCAACGAAGAGGTAAAGATAGAGATAGGCAATCTCCACATTGTCTTAGAAGGAGTTCTGATACCAGGCATGCTATTGAATTAAGAATGAGGTATCCACTAAGCGATTGACGTACTACCTACCATGAACGCCCAAAAACAGTAAGGAATGTAAATTAACTCTAGAACAGTACAAACAACTTAGCTCAATGAAACATTACGTTATTACGGTCAACTTAACTAAGGAGATGAAGAACTTTTTGGATCTTTAGCGCCTATCATGGACAGCTTAGGCCAAGCTCTCCATATCCTCCATCGTCTGCACCAAATTGCATTTGATCAACGCAAATGCTTATCTCCCATACCCCTGTAAATTATGAGCATGTCGATTTAGTAGTATCAATTTATTGATCTATCACATGAGGCGTAAAAAACCTGATTATCTAGCTCATCTTGATGGTTGGATCGTGAAGGTCCTGTGGCTAGGCTGCAAGCTGAGAAGCAAGAGAGCCCTGAACGGCGGAAGTGTCGGCATTGCAGAATGCATTATCAACTTCTGCATGGGATTGCACCTCACTCGTGAGGACGATTTACCTCCCCCATGTTCGAGTGAGATTCCTCGTTATTAGACGCCTGAAAATAACCTGCTCGGTTCGTGAAGCGAATACGCGGGGTGAAAGTAGGGCTCTTTGAATAAGCATTACTTAGCCTGACTTGAACACGGAGAAGCTATGCTTCGCTGCCTATGACAAGGCACATGGATGTAGCGAATGTCATAAACGCAGGATGCAGTTTATCACCACGCTCGGCAGCCGGTGACATCGGGGATAAGTTTTTCTCAGAGTGTAGAAAGCAAAAAGCCCTAGCGTTTTAGGCTAGGGCTTTCTGCTATATTAGGCGCCTGGAAATGACCTACTCTCACATGGGGAGACCCCACACTACCATCGGCGCGATTGCGTTTCACTTCTGAGTTCGGGATGGGATCAGGTGGGACCACAATGCTATGGTTTCCAGACAAATTTAGTGGTGCTGATACCCAGAATCGAACTGGGGACCTCATCCTTACCAAGGATGCGCTCTACCGACTGAGCCATATCAGCACAAAACTGTTAAATAACTATGCGTCTTACTCTAAATGCGCTTGGTTATTTTGCTTATACCTTAAAGGTTAAGCGAAATTAGTGTCTGGAAATGACCTACTCTCACATGGGGAGACCCCACACTACCATCGGCGCGATTGCGTTTCACTTCTGAGTTCGGGATGGGATCAGGTGGGACCACAATGCTATGGTTTCCAGACAAATTTGGAAATTCGGAAAGCTGTACTCTTATTTAAGAGTCAATTTGAGTTCGCACTTCAATCAAGTACTTTTGTATTCTTTTGATTACGTAAAACCATCTTACGAAACCCTTTTGGGTTGTATGGTTAAGCCTCACGAGTCATTAGTACAGGTTAGCTCAACGCCTCACAACGCTTACACACCCTGCCTATCAACGTCCTAGTCTCGGACGGCTCTTTAGAGACCTTAAAGGTCTAGGGATGACTCATCTTAGGGCTCGCTTCCCGCTTAGATGCTTTCAGCGGTTATCGATTCCGAACGTAGCTACCGGGCAATGCCATTGGCATGACAACCCGAACACCAGCGGTTCGTCCACTCCGGTCCTCTCGTACTAGGAGCAGCTCCCTTCAATCATCCAACGCCCACGGCAGATAGGGACCGAACTGTCTCACGACGTTCTGAACCCAGCTCGCGTACCACTTTAAATGGCGAACAGCCATACCCTTGGGACCGACTTCAGCCCCAGGATGTGATGAGCCGACATCGAGGTGCCAAACACCGCCGTCGATATGAACTCTTGGGCGGTATCAGCCTGTTATCCCCGGAGTACCTTTTATCCGTTGAGCGATGGCCCTTCCATTCAGAACCACCGGATCACTATGACCTGCTTTCGCACCTGCTCGACGTGTATGTCTCGCAGTTAAGCTGGCTTATGCCATTGCACTAACCGTACGATGTCCGACCGTACTTAGCCAACCTTCGTGCTCCTCCGTTACTCTTTGGGAGGAGACCGCCCCAGTCAAACTACCCACCAGGCACTGTCCTCAACCCCGATTCAGGGGCCAGAGTTAGAACATCAACACTACAAGGGTGGTATTTCAAGGATGACTCCACGAGAACTGGCGTTCCCGCTTCAAAGTCTCCCACCTATCCTACACATGTAGGGTCAATGTTCAGTGCCAAGCTATAGTAAAGGTTCACGGGGTCTTTCCGTCTAGCCGCGGGTATACGGCATCTTCACCGCAATTTCAACTTCACTGAGTCTCGGCTGGAGACAGCGTGGCCATCATTACGCCATTCGTGCAGGTCGGAACTTACCCGACAAGGAATTTCGCTACCTTAGGACCGTTATAGTTACGGCCGCCGTTTACCGGGGCTTCGATCATGAGCTTCTCCGAAGATAACCCAATCAATTAACCTTCCGGCACCGGGCAGGCGTCACACCGTATACGTCATCTTGCGATTTTGCACAGTGCTGTGTTTTTGATAAACAGTTGCAGCCACCTGGTATCTGCGACTCCCGTCAGCTTAGAGAGCAAGTCTCATCACCAACAGGAGCGTACCTTCTCCCGAAGTTACGGTACCATTTTGCCTAGTTCCTTCAGCCGAGTTCTCTCAAGCGCCTTGGTATTCTCTACCCGACCACCTGTGTCGGTTTGGGGTACGATTCCTACTAACCTGAAGCTTAGAAGATTTTCCTGGAAGCATGGCATCAACTACTTCATCACCGTAGTGACTCGTCATCAACTCTCAGTATTAGGTACCCGGATTTGCCTAAGCACCCTACCTACAGCCTTAAACGCGGACAACCAACGCCGCGCTAGCCTAGCCTTCTCCGTCTCTCCATCGCAGTTAGCAGAAGTACGGGAATATTAACCCGTTTCCCATCGACTACGCCTTTCGGCCTCGCCTTAGGGGTCGACTCACCCTGCCCCGATTAACGTTGGACAGGAACCCTTGGTCTTTCGGCGAGGAGGTTTTTCACCCCCTTTATCGTTACTCATGTCAGCATTCGCACTTCTGATACCTCCAGCGTGGGTTACCCCTTCACCTTCAACGGCTTACAGAACGCTCCTCTACCGCACCAGCGCAAGCGCTAGTACCCATAGCTTCGGTGTATTGCTTAGCCCCGTTATATCTTCCGCGCAGGCCGACTCGACTAGTGAGCTATTACGCTTTCTTTAAATGATGGCTGCTTCTAAGCCAACATCCTAGCTGTCTAAGCCTTCCCACATCGTTTCCCACTTAGCAATAACTTTGGGACCTTAGCTGATGGTCTGGGTTGTTTCCCTTTTCACGACGGACGTTAGCACCCGCCGTGTGTCTCCCGAGTAGTACTCATTGGTATTCGGAGTTTGCAAAGGGTTGGTAAGTCGGGATGACCCCCTAGCCTTAACAGTGCTCTACCCCCAATGGTATTCGCTCGAGGCGCTACCTAAATAGCTTTCGAGGAGAACCAGATATCTCCCGGTTTGATTGGCCTTTCACCCCCAGCCACAAGTCATCACCGCATTTTTCAACATACGTGTGTTCGGTCCTCCAGTTGATGTTACTCAACCTTCAACCTGCCCATGGCTAGATCACCGGGTTTCGGGTCTACACCTTGCAACTAAACGCGCAGTTAACACTCGGTTTCCCTACGGCTCCGCTATTCGCTTAACCTCGCTACAAAATGTAAGTCGCTGACCCATTATACAAAAGGTACGCAGTCACGGTCTCAAGAACCGCTCCCACTGCTTGTACGTATACGGTTTCAGGTTCTATTTCACTCCCCTCACAGGGGTTCTTTTCGCCTTTCCCTCACGGTACTGGTTCACTATCGGTCAGTCAGGAGTATTTAGCCTTGGAGGATGGTCCCCCCATATTCGAACAAGATATCACGTGTCCCGTCCTACTCGTTTTCACCTAAAGTTAGTTTTCATGTACGGGGCTATCACCCTGTATCGCTGTGCTTTCCAACACATTCCACTAACACCCTCTAGGCTTAAGGGCTAATCCCCGTTCGCTCGCCGCTACTAGGGGAATCTCGGTTGATTTCTTTTCCTAAGGGTACTTAGATGTTTCAGTTCCCCTCGTTCGCCTCACTAAGCTATGTATTCACTTAGTGATGACACCTTATGGTGCCGGGTTTCCCCATTCGGACATCGTTAGCTCAAATGCTTGTTACTAGCTCGCCAACGCTTTTCGCAAGTTACTACGTCCTTCATCGCCTCTGACTGCCAAGGCATCCACCGTATACGCTTAGTCACTTAACCATACAACCCAAATGAGTTTCATCTGAGCTGCATCGCAACTAACGGTTTCTACTTTCGCCAAAAGAATACTCAAGTCACTTGATTAAAGTGTGTTTTGAGAACTCAATTATTTTTCGCAATAACCTTTCGGTTATTACTATCAGCTTTCCAAATTTTTAAAGAGCGGGCTTAAAAAAGCCAAAGATAAATTCTGCATTTATCTTTGGCATCTCTAACCATAACTGCATGCTCTTTTTAAGAGCAAATGGTGGAGCTATGCGGGATCGAACCGCAGACCTCCTGCGTGCAAGGCAGGCGCTCTCCCAGCTGAGCTATAGCCCCATTACATGCAGCGAGAATAATACGTTTACCGAATCTTTTCAGTTGAAAAGATTGGTGGGTCAGAGTGGACTTGAACCACCGACCTCACCCTTATCAGGGGTGCGCTCTAACCAGCTGAGCTACAGACCCAACGTCATTCTCTATCTTCTATCAAGTAATCTGTGTGAACACTCAACAAATATCAGTCAATCGTATAGGTAAGGAGGTGATCCAGCCCCAGGTTCCCCTAGGGCTACCTTGTTACGACTTCACCCCAGTCATGAACCACACCGTGGTAAACGCCCTCCCGAAGGTTAAGCTATCTACTTCTGGTGCAGCCCACTCCCATGGTGTGACGGGCGGTGTGTACAAGGCCCGGGAACGTATTCACCGTGGCATTCTGATCCACGATTACTAGCGATTCCGACTTCATGGAGTCGAGTTGCAGACTCCAATCCGGACTACGACCGGCTTTGTGAGATTAGCTCCACCTCGCGGCTTCGCAACCCTCTGTACCGACCATTGTAGCACGTGTGTAGCCCTACTCGTAAGGGCCATGATGACTTGACGTCGTCCCCACCTTCCTCCGGTTTATCACCGGCAGTCTCCCTAAAGTTCCCGGCATTACCCGCTGGCAAGTAAGGATAAGGGTTGCGCTCGTTGCGGGACTTAACCCAACATTTCACAACACGAGCTGACGACAGCCATGCAGCACCTGTCTCAGAGTTCCCGAAGGCACCAATCCATCTCTGGAAAGTTCTCTGGATGTCAAGAGTAGGTAAGGTTCTTCGCGTTGCATCGAATTAAACCACATGCTCCACCGCTTGTGCGGGCCCCCGTCAATTCATTTGAGTTTTAACCTTGCGGCCGTACTCCCCAGGCGGTCTACTTAATGCGTTAGCTTGAGAACCCAGTGTTCAAGACACCAAATTCCGAGTAGACATCGTTTACGGCGTGGACTACCAGGGTATCTAATCCTGTTTGCTCCCCACGCTTTCGTACCTGAGCGTCAGTCTTTGTCCAGGGGGCCGCCTTCGCCACCGGTATTCCTTCAGATCTCTACGCATTTCACCGCTACACCTGAAATTCTACCCCCCTCTACAAGACTCTAGTTGACCAGTTCGAAATGCAGTTCCCAGGTTAAGCCCGGGGCTTTCACATCTCGCTTAATCAACCGCCTGCGTACGCTTTACGCCCAGTAATTCCGATTAACGCTTGCACCCCTCGTATTACCGCGGCTGCTGGCACGAAGTTAGCCGGTGCTTCTTCTGCGAGTAACGTCACAGCTAACGGGTATTAACCGTTAACCTTTCCTCCTCGCTGAAAGTGCTTTACAACCCGAAGGCCTTCTTCACACACGCGGCATGGCTGCATCAGGCTTGCGCCCATTGTGCAATATTCCCCACTGCTGCCTCCCGTAGGAGTCTGGGCCGTGTCTCAGTCCCAGTGTGGCTGATCATCCTCTCAGAACAGCTAGGGATCGTCGCCTAGGTGAGCCATTACCTCACCTACTAGCTAATCCCACCTAGGTACATCCAATCGCAGAAGGTCCGAAGATCCCCTCTTTTCCCCCGTAGGGCGTATGCGGTATTAGCAGTCGTTTCCAACTGTTATCCCCCTCGACTGGGCAGTTCCCTAGGCATTACTCACCCGTCCGCCGCTCGTCAGCAAAGTAGCAAGCTACTTCCTGTTACCGCTCGACTTGCATGTGTTAGGCCTGCCGCCAGCGTTCAATCTGAGCCATGATCAAACTCTTCAATTAAAAGTTTTGTGGACCTAAGTCCGACTCAATGAATTCTGATTCACATAAATGACTCGGAAGAATCATCTACATGTTTGTACATATTGCTATGGACTCTCACTATCTCTAGTAAAGAATTGCATTGAGATTTAAATCGTTTTCGATTAACTCAATACCTGTGAGTGTCCACACAGATTACTTGATAAATTGTTAAAGAGCGTTAGCACATCTCGGTGATTCCCGAGTGGCTAGGGCTGCGTATTCTACGCAATCCCTTGTTCGCGTCAAGCAGTTTTTGCAAACTTTTTGAGGCTTCACTTTTCAGTGACTGACCACCTTATCGCCTTGGCTACCAAGTGTTTCGACGCTGCGTTGTCTGCTTTGCCGTGTCAGTGGATGCGCATTATAGGCAGTTCTGATTTGGGCGCAAGTGGTTTTTTAAGAAAAATCAGACTTTTTTCGATCTTTTTAGATAGTCACATCATACGCACCATTTACCCCCAAAGTTATCCACAAATATCGGCATTTAGGCCAATTTTATACCTGCTGGTCATGGAACCTCGAGGATCAAAAAAGCCATCCTAAGGATGGCTTTTTATTATGCTTGGCTAAATCAGCCCACTTACTAAATTATGGCTTAGCTAATGCCTTTGCTTAACTAATGCTTTTGCTTAACTAATGCTTTTGCTTAACTAATGCTTTTGCTTAACTAAGCCTTAGCTCAACTTTGTCTTAGCTCAACTTGCCGTGGCACTGCTTATACTTACGTCCCGAACCACAAGGGCAAGGATCGTTACGGCCAACCTTCTCCCCCTCACGAACCACAGGCTGAGTCGCGGCCAAGGCTTGTGCCTCTTCTGCGCCGACTAGTGCTTCGGCTTCGGCGTGCTGATAATCGCGGCGCACCTTAGCTTCTTCCTGGCGACGACGCTCTTCCATCTCTTCGACATCAGACTGAGCCTGAACCTGTACCTTAGAGAGAATACTGATCACGTCATGCTTTAAAGATTCCAACATCTGCTGGAACAGCTCGAAGGACTCACGCTTATACTCTTGCTTAGGATTCTTCTGCGCATAGCCACGCAGGTGGATGCCCTGACGCAGATGATCCATTGCCGCCAGATGCTCTTTCCAGAGACCATCTAACGTTTGCAGCATGACGGCTTTCTCGAACTGACGTAGCACCTGGGCACCTACCATCTCTTCTTTTGCCTTATATGCCTTCACCCAGATCTCGACGATACGCTCACGCAGCGTCTCTTCGTGCAGGTCATCTTCCTTATCCAACCACTCCTGAACCGGCATTCTTAACGCGTACTCTTGCTCGAGACGCGTCTCTAGGCCGGCAATGTCCCACAGCTCTTCAACCGATTGTGGTGGAATGTACTGATCGATAAGACCGTTAACCACATCAGCCTGGATGTTCACGATAGTGTCTTGAATACTTTCGGCATCCATCAACTCGTTACGCTGAGCATAAACTACCTGACGCTGATCGTTTGCCACGTCATCGAATTCAAGCAGCTGCTTACGAATATCGAAGTTACGTGCCTCAACCTTACGCTGAGCATTCTCGATAGCACGTGATACCCAAGGGTGCTCGATAGCCTCGCCTTTCTCCATACCAAGCTTCTTCATCATAGATGAAACACGCTCAGAGGCGAAAATACGCATCAGGCTGTCTTCCATCGACAGATAGAAGCGTGATGAACCGGCATCACCCTGACGACCTGAACGGCCACGCAGCTGGTTATCGATACGACGCGACTCATGACGCTCGGTACCGAGGATATGCAGACCGCCTGCGGCAACCACTTCGTCGTGTCGCACTTGCCAATCGGCCTTAATCTTAGCCTTCTGTTCGGCGGTTGGATTGTCGAGCGCGTCGATCTCCATGTTCCAGTTACCGCCTAACACGATATCGGTACCACGACCGGCCATGTTAGTTGCGATGGTCACCGCGCCACTGCGACCCGCTTGGGCAACGATCTCGGCTTCACGCTCGTGGAACTTAGCGTTAAGTACCTCGTGAGGGATCTTCGCCTTCTTGAGCATGCTATGGAGCAGCTCAGATTGTTCGATAGAGACAGTACCTACCAGTACTGGCTGGCCACGATCACGACAATCTATGATGTCTTTGATGATGGCATCGTATTTCTCTTCCGCCGTCAGGTAGACCAGATCCGCATGGTCCTTACGTACCATAGGACGGTTGGTCGGGATAACTACGGTATCCAGGCCATAGATGTGTTGGAATTCGAACGCTTCGGTATCGGCAGTACCTGTCATACCGGCCAATTTTTCATACTGACGGAAGAAGTTCTGGAAGGTGATAGACGCCAGCGTCTGGTTTTCATTTTGAATATGAACCCCTTCCTTGGCTTCTACTGCCTGGTGCAGACCTTCCGACCAGCGACGACCCGGCATAGTACGACCCGTGTGCTCATCGACGATGATCACTTCGTTGTCTTGTACTATGTAGTCGACATCTTTTTCAAACAGGGTATGGGCACGTAGCGCCGCGTTGACATGATGCAGCAGTGAGATATTAGCCGCAGAGTAGAGCGAATCGCCTTCGGCCAGCATGCCACGTTCTGTCAGCAGGACTTCTACCTTCTCCTGACCACGCTCCGTCATATGAACCTGCTTGGCCTTCTCGTCGATAGAGTAATCGCCATCACCGATCTCTTCCTCGGTATCTTCCTTGTCCTGACGGATAAGGTGAGGGATCAGGGTGTTGATCTTGATATAAAGCTCAGAGCTGTCTTCTGCGGCGCCCGAGATGATCAGTGGCGTACGCGCCTCATCGATCAGAATCGAGTCGACCTCATCGATCAGTGCATAATGCAATGGGCGCTGCACGCGCTCGTTTGGCGAAAATGCCATGTTGTCGCGCAGGTAATCGAAGCCAAATTCGTTGTTAGTACCATAGGTAATATCAGACGCGTAGGCCATCTTCTTCTCGGCCTGACCCATACCAGCGATGTTTACGCCGACAGTCATACCCAGGAATTCAAATAGAGGGCGGTTGTTTTCCGCGTCGCGACGGGCAAGGTAGTCGTTCACTGTGATCACGTGAACCCCTTTGCCGGTCAGGGCATTCAAATAGGCAGGGAGAGTTGCGGTCAGCGTCTTACCTTCACCGGTACGCATCTCGGCGATACGGTTACTGTCCAGTACCATACCACCCAGTAGCTGCACGTCGAAGTGACGCATCTCAAACACACGCTTAGAGGCTTCGCGCACTACGGCAAAGGCTTCCGGCATGACGTCGTCCAGCGTCTGGCCCGATTCCAATCGCTGCTTAAACTCGGCCGTCTTGGCCTTGAGTTCCTCGTCGGAAAACTTCTCAAAATCCGCTTCGAGGGCATTAATCTTTGTGACAATCTTACCGAGAGTTTTTAGGGTGCGATCGTTACGACTACCAAATATTTTTGTCAGTAATTTACCAAACATCTGAACCACTTTTATGTTGTTGGCTAAGTCCCTGTCGAGTCTAAAAGCCTATTTTAGTTTAACCTGCCTTGCGGTAGACATACTTCTTAGGATCTATCTGCTGTCCACCACGCAACACTTCATAATGCACATGGGGACCGGTCGAACGACCCGTACTCCCCATTTTGGCAATACTTTCGCCTTTTGCGACCACATCACCTACAGCTACTGACAAAGACTTATTGTGTCCATAGCGAGTTCGCAGACCATTGCCATGATCTATCTCGACCAACTCACCATAACCAAACATATTGCCTGCCCATGTTACGACGCCGCCCGCGGTGGCGACAACATCGGCTCCCTCTTTGCCAGCAAAGTCTATGCCTTTATGCATGGTTCTGCGGCCGTTAAAGGGATCATTGCGTAAACCGTAGGGCGAAGACAACCAACCTTTCTGGATGGGACGCCCTGAGATATAACGTTCTTCATCTATATGGAGATTAGATGTCACCGTTTCAAGTAGTGATAATTGAACATTATTGTTATCTATTCGTGACACTAGCCTATCCATGTCCTGGATAAGCTGATCGAGTTCGATGTTGCTGCCCAGTTCGCTCAGGCCACCAACACCGACTTCAGAAGAGAAATCGAATTGATCTTCGAGTTTGTAGTCTTTTGCAACTTGCTGGCCCAGGGCCTCGAGACGTGCAAGCTTGGCCTGCATCTTAGCCACGTGGGTAACCAAGATCGCCAATTGCGATTCGGTCGCGCCTTTAAGCTCGATAAGCTCGTTTTTCTGCTCTTCACGAGCAACACGTTCGTTATCGACGCTGGCCTGCTGTTGCTGAATTTGTTTGGCGTTATGCTGATATAAGCCAGTGCCTGCGGCAATAAGCAAAACCGGTAATAATAGCCAACGCTTACCCGGCTGCCAGCGCGTCGCACCATTCCGACCTTGAATAAAAACTGTTACACTCATAGCCTCATTAAGCCATTTTATTATGTTATGAAAAAGCCCCCGCAGGACCTCAGTCAATTACTGCTTCAGCAGGGTCAATTGCCCTCTATCGCCGAAAAAGCAGAACTACTGCTTCACCTGGATCACTATGTAAAACAGGTGATCACCGGTCCTGTCTCGGAACAACTAAAAGTCGCCAACTTCCGTCAAGGTGTGCTCGTTATCGAAACCAGTACCGCCGCATGGGCCGCGAGAATAAACTTTCAAAAACCCAAACTTTTACAGCAGTTACAAGCCGAAACGCTCCCCATGCTGTCCGCTATCGAGGTTAAAGTCAACCCAAGCCTGAAAATGTATGAGACAAAATCAAAGCAGGCTCACAACCAGATAAGCGAAACCGCTGCGGCGCATATCGACGCCTTGGCCGAGCATATAGAAGGTTCCCTAGGCCAAAAACTAAAACGGCTGGCTGCTTTAGCCAGCCGTTCAAGGCAATCCAAATAGGCGTTACGCCATTACCGCACCCGCAGGTACGGCGAAACTGACTGGTACCTCTTCTTCTTTCTCGAAGCTTACCAATTCCCAAGCATCTTGCTCGGCTAACAGGGCACGAACCAGCTGATTGTTCAGCGCGTGGCCTGTCTTGAACGCACGGAATTCACCGACGATAGCGTGACCGGCGACATAGAGATCACCGAACGCATCGAGAATTTTGTGCTTAACAAACTCGTCCTCATAACGCAGACCATCGGGGTTGAGGACGCGATATTCATCAAGCACAACGGCATTTTCCATGCTGCCACCTAATGCTAGGTTATTAGCACGCAGATATTCGATGTCGCGCATAAACCCAAAGGTTCTGGCGCGGCTGATATCGCGAACGAAGGCAGAAGAGGAAAAATCCATCACCATATGCTGCTGACTTCTGGCGATCTCAGGGTGATTGAAATCGATCGCGAAATCGACTCGAAAACCCTTGAATGGACGCAGTTCGGCCCACTTATCACCATCTTCAACACGCACAGGGCGCTTGATTCTTAGATATTTCTTTGCTGCGCTTTGCTCCTGAATGCCGACAGATTGCAGCAGGAAGACCCATGGGCTGGCGCTGCCATCCATAATGGGGATCTCTGGGGCGTCGACTTCGATTGTCGCGTTGTCTATGCCTAAACCTGCCAGGGCGGCAAACAGATGCTCAATCGTTGAGATACGAACACCTTCGTCATTCACAAGCGCCGTACACATGGTCGTCTCACGCACTTGATCCGCCTTGGCGGCAATCGCCACGCTTGGCGTCAAGTCGGTACGAACCAACACGATCCCTGTATTAACTGGCGCGGGTTTGATCGTCAAAGTCACCTTGTTACCGGAATGCAATCCGACACCGGTGGTCTTAACCATTTCTTTAACAGTTCTTTGAAAAATCATTTAGTTACCCGTTATATCACAACCAAAAAGCGTTTATTTCTGCACAGCAAAGCGGCGCACAAAGGCGCAGCAGGTCGGACATGCTAGCATATCTTTGCCAATTCACCAAAATTTACCGACGAAAATCGTCGTACCACATTCAGGTATATGGCGCCGACTAGCACGCTCCGTCCTGAAACTAGTCAGCTTGCTTGCGCAAAAATGCCGGTATATCTAAGTAATCAAGGTCACTCTTAGGCGCGGCGGCCGCGGCTGGTTGTGCTACCTGCACAACATTACCCGCCCCCATTGCCTGTGGGACAGCTTCTTCCACTGGAAGTTCAATCTTGACCTCAGGTGCTGGCATCGGCTCTGGACGCGGCGCAGGCTTAGAAACCAGTTGAATATCAGGCTTCTTCTCGGCGCCGATACCGGTTGCAACCACGGTTACACGCAGCTCGTCGCTCATCTCTGGATCAATAACCGCACCCACAACCACAGTCGCGTTGTCTGATGCATAAGCCTTAACATGGTTACCCACTGTCTCGAACTCTTCGATGCTCATGTCCATACCGGCGGTGATGTTCACCAATACGCCACGGGCACCCGCCAGATCGATATCTTCCAGCAGCGGGCTGGCCACGGCAGCTTCGGCCGCTTCTTCGGCGCGATCTTCACCGCTGGCGACGCCTGTACCCATCATGGCGTTACCCATCTCAGACATCACAGTCTTAACGTCGGCGAAGTCGACGTTAATCAGACCCGGACGGGTGATCAGCTCGGCAATACCTTGTACTGCGCCGAGCAGCACGTTGTTAGCTGCTGCGAAGGCGTCGAGCAATGAGGTGCCACGGCCTAAAACCTTGAGCAGCTTCTCGTTAGGAATAGTGATCAGCGAGTCCACATGCTTGGCCAGCATCTCGATACCCTGGTCGGCATAAGCCATACGCTTCTTGCCTTCGAATGGGAACGGCTTGGTCACCACGGCAACAGTCAGGATCCCCTCTTCACGGGCGATCTCGGCCACGACAGGTGCGGCACCTGTACCCGTACCACCACCCATGCCGGCGGCGATAAAGATCATGTCCGAGCCCTTGATTGCGCTGCGAATGTTCTCTCTGTCTTCTTCGGCCGCCAGACGGCCGATCTCTGGGTTGGCGCCCGCGCCAAGCCCCTTGGTGACATCGCGACCCAACTGAATGGTCGTACCCGCCGCCGACTTACGTAGCGCCTGGGCATCGGTATTGGTTGCAACGAACTCAACACCCTCGATATTGTGTTTCACCATATGCTCGACGGCGTTACCACCACCGCCACCGACGCCGATGACCTTGATCACCGCCTCATCGGAATGACTATCCATGATCTCAAACATGGTCTTTTCTCCGTTTTAGTCTGCGTTATTAACCTTAAAACTCACCCTTAAACCAGCTCTGGACCCGATTCCAAAGACTGGTCACCCCTTGGCGCTCGGGGCGCTCGAACTGTCGCTCGAGCACACGTCTTGCACCATAATGTAACAACCCAACACCCGTGGAGTAGATGGGCTGGTTCACATATTCAAATAATCCTTTCACCGGCAACGGCTCGGCCACCCTAACCGGCATGCCAAAGGTCGCCTCGGCGACATCTACCGCGCCTTCAATCGATGCGGTACCGCCCGTGAGTACGATACCTGCTGCAACCTGATCTTCCAGGCCGCAGTCGCGCAACTCTTTACGCACCAGCTCGAACAGCTCCTGATATCTTGGCTCGACTACCTCGGCCAAGGTATGGCGCGACATGGTGCGCGACGGACGTCCGCCGACCGATGGCACCTCTATGCTGTCTTCGCGGCTCACCATGGCGCTTCTGGCGCTGGCGTACTGCACCTTAATCTGCTCAGCATGTGACAGCGGCGTACGGAAGATCTTGGCGATATCGCTGGTCACCTGGTTACCGGCCACAGGCACCACGGCGCAGTGACGCAGGGCGCCATTGGTGTAGATGGTGATATCTGTGGTGCCGCCGCCCATATCCACCAGGCAGACGCCAAGGTCTTTCTCATCGTCGGTGAGCACAGCATCAGCCGAGGCGATGGCCGAAAACACCAGGTCATCCACCTTCAAACCGCAACGCTCGACACTCTTGGTAATATTCTTGGCCATGTCGTTGGCGCAGGTAACGATATGCACCTTGGCTTCCATACGCATACCCGACATGCCGATTGGGCTGCGGATACCATCTTGTACGTCGATGGCATATTCCTGTGGCAAGACGTGCAGAATACGACGCTCGGTAGGGATCTTCACCGAACGCGCGGTGTGGATGACGTTGTCTACATCTTCCTGGGTCACCTCTTCGTCGTTAATCGACACCATGCCGTTTTCGTTCTGACACTGGATATGCTTACCCGAGATGCCCAGGTATACCGAGGCTACCTGACAGTCGGCCATCAACTCGGCCTGATCCAGCGCGCGCTGCACACTACGCACGATAGAGTCGAGATCGTTTACCCCGCCCTTATCCATGCCGCGGGAGGGGTGACTGCCGAGGCCGACCACACTGATCTCACCATCGGGTAGTACCTCACCGATGATCACAGCAACTTTGGACGTTCCTATGTCTAATCCAACGATCAGATTTCTATCTTGATTCTTGGTCATTAATTAACGGCTCTCATCTTGTGCTTCATCCCAACCTACGGCCAATCCGGTATCGTAGCGCAAATCGACTCGGGCAACGGGCTTATCCTGTTTCACCAATGTGGGATACACATGGATAAAGCGCTGCACCCTTGCCATCTTATCTTCCCTTCCCAGCTTCAACTCTATGCCATTGGCCAGCACGGCTAACCAGGCATGTCTGGGGCTTAACTCTAAACGGGCCAAATCAAACCCGTTGATCTTCAATAATTCACTTACCTGGCGATAGTTAGTCAACACAGACTTCGCCTGATCTTCCGGGCCGACCAGATTGGGTAACTGGCCTATGCCCTCACGATGGGGCGCCTTAAACACCTGCCCCTGCTCGTTGAGCCAATCTGTCTCGTTCCAGTGGGCGACCGGCGTCTGCTCCACCAGATATACCTTTAACTTTGCCGGCCACTCGCGCCTCACCGAGGCGTGGTAGACCCAGGGCAGATTTTCCAGCGCCTGCTGCACCTGGTTCACATCCGCCGAGAAGAAGCTTCTCTGCATCAGATCCTGCAGCGCACTGCGTATCTCGGCGTCACTGGTAAACTGCCTGTCACCCTTGATCGCCACCGCCTCAATCGGCAGCGCATCGGCGTCGTTTAGTACTAGGTGAAGCTTCCAGCCTCCCATGGATAAACCACAGATCACCAGGAACAGAAAAATCAAGCCGAAACACAGGTACCAATCGACCTGTCCCAACCTGCTTTTCCAACCGCTACCTAGCTCTCTTAAGGACACTGCTTATCGCCCTAACGCATCATTAAATGTATAAAAATCAATCAATTTATTGCCAGAGGGCAGTCCTAAGGAACCGGCCATTATAACTACCTCACCTCTAGCGTCAAAAGCTTCATCGAGGCCAGGGCAAGATGCCCTCAACCTCATTGGTTTTCCGACTCAAACTGCAAACCGGCATCGGCCAGCTGACGACTCAGGGCGCCGATATTGCCGGCCCCTTGGGTCAACAGCAGATCGCCCCCCTGCAACACCCCAGGCAGTATCGTCTGTAGCTGCTCGGGCTCGGCCACGAAGATAGGATCTATCTGGCCACGCTGACGAATCGAGCGGCACAGGGCGCGGCTATCTGCACCAGGTACCGGCGCCTCGCCGGCGCTATAAACATCGAGCAGTAACAGGCAGTCCACCTGGGCCAGCACCTCGACGAAATCGTCATAGAGATCCCGGGTGCGGCTGTATCTGTGTGGCTGATAGATCATCACCAGACGCTTGTCTGGCCAGCCGGAACGCGCCGCCTTGATGGTTGCCGCCACCTCACTGGGGTGATGACCATAGTCATCGACCAGCATCACCTCGCCCGCTGTGGTGGTGAACTCACCCAGCTGCTGGAAGCGACGACCTATGCCCTGGAACTCATCCAGGGCGCGGATGATCGCCTCATCTTCAATCTCATCTTCTGTGGCCACGGCTATGGCCGCCAGGGCATTGAGCACATTGTGACGACCCGGCAGATTAACCCTCAGGTCCAGATCTGCCATCCCTTCACGGCGCACGGTAAAGCGTGAGCTATAACCCTGCTGCTCGAAGTTAAGCGCCTGCACGTCGGCATCTTCGCTAAAACCATAGGTCACTACCTTACGGCCGATGCGGGGCAGTATCTCTCTCACCACGGGATCGTCGATACAGGCCACGGCCACGCCGTAGAACGGCAGGTTATGCAGGAAATCGACGAAAGTGGATTTCAACTTCTCGAAATCCCCCTCATAGGTATCCATATGGTCGGCTTCTATGTTAGTAACCACACTCACCATGGGCTGCAGATGCAGGAAGCTGGCATCGCTCTCGTCGGCCTCGGCGATCAGGTAACGGCTCTTACCCAAACGGGCATTGGTGCCGGCACTGTTCAGCAGGCCGCCGATCACGAAGGTCGGATCCCGCTCAGCCTGACCATAGACGCTGGCGATCAGACTCGTGGTGGTCGTCTTGCCATGGGTACCGGCCACCGCCACACCGTGGCGATAACGCATCAGCTCGGCCAACATCTCTGCCCGGCGAACGATAGGAATGCGTCGCTCCTGGGCCGCTAAAATCTCTGGGTTACTGGCATCGATGGCCGTCGAGACCACCACCACATCGGCGCCCTCGACCTGATCGGCGCTGTGACCTATGAAGATCGCCGCGCCGAGTCGCTTAAGGCGCGCCGTCACGGCATTCTCGGCGATATCGGAACCGCTAAGACGATAACCTTCGTTTACCAAGACCTCGGCAATACCGCCCATACCCGCGCCGCCGATCCCCACAAAGTGGATCCGCTTGACGCGACGCATCTCTGGAATGATGGTTCTTAATTGGGCGTACTTCTCTTCGGTTTTAATCATCTTTTTCCTTACCTGCCAGCGCGATACACACGGCGGCGACCCGCTCTGTGGCATCTAATACGGCAACACTCTTGGCCAGCTGCCCCATCTCGATGAGGGCCTTACGATCTGATGCCAAGATCTGCAGCTTGCTGATCAATTTCTCACTATCTAATACTGTCTGCGGCAGCAAAAATGCGCCGCCCGCTTCCACCAAGACCTGGGCGTTCTTGGTCTGGTGATCGTCTACCGCATGGGGGTAAGGCACCAAGAGACTCGGTAGCCCCACCGCCGCTACCTCTGACACAGTCAAGGCGCCCGCACGGCACAGAATCACATCGGCCCAGCGATAGGCCGCTTCCATATCATCAATAAACTCGGCCACCTTGACGCTGCCGGACTGCCCCAGCTGCAGATATTCCGCCTCCACCTGCGCCTGATTGCCCTTGCCCACCTGATGCCATACCGTCATCGAATGGTGCTGGGCCACGGCCGCCGTCACGCTCGGCATCAGGTCGTTAAATATCTTGGCACCCAAGCTGCCACCGACCACCAACACCCTAAGGGCATCGTCCGGAACGATTGGCTGCTCGCTGCGCCCCAAGGCGATCAACTCGCTGCGGATCGGGTTGCCCACCACCTCGGCATTGCCCTCAAAGGTGTTTTCGAAGGCGCACAGCACTCGGGTAGCGATGCGCGACAACAACTTGTTGGTCATGCCTGGTATGGCATTTTGCTCATGAAGCACCAAGGGAATACCGCTCAGCTTGGCCGCAACCCCACCCGGGCCGCTGGCGAATCCGCCCATGCCGAGCACCACATCGGGTTTAAACTCTTTGATCACCTCACGCGCCTGCATGATGGAACGTAAGATCTTAAAGGGCGCCGCGAGCTTACGGATCAAGCCATTGCCGCGCACCCCCTTGATATCGATAAAATCGATATCGAAACCATGTTGAGGCACCAGACGAGCCTCCATACGATCGGCGGTGCCAAGCCAGCGCACCTGCCAGCCCTGTTTGGCTAACGCTTTGGCCACGGCAAGCGCCGGGAACACGTGTCCGCCCGTGCCGCCCGCCATGATCAAAATACGTTTCTCTGACGCCATCTATTTCACCTTGCCTTGTACTGCCTGGATCAGGCTTAATCTTCTCTCATGATCGATACGGATCAATATCATTGCCGCTGCCGTCATCACCCACAGGCTACTGCCGCCATAACTGATGAAGGGCAGTGTCAGCCCCTTGGTGGGTAGCATGCCTATGCTGGCGCCCACGTTGACCACAGTCTGGAAACAGATCCAGATGCCTATGCCATAGGCCAGATAGCCCTCGAAGGCCCGATCGCCAAGCAGGCACAGGTTACCCAGCTTTATCGCTCTCAGGGCGACAAACAGCAGTACCGACAACACTGCGATAATGCCGAGAAATCCTAGCTCTTCGCCGATCACGGCAAAGATAAAATCTGTGTGGGCCTCGGGCAGGTATTCCAGCTTTTGAATGCTGTTGCCTAAGCCCTGTCCCAGCCAATCGCCGCGGCCGTAGGCCATCAGCGATTGGGTCAGCTGATAACCGCTACCGAAGGGATCCTGCCAAGGGTCCAGAAACGAGGTCACCCGTCGCATACGGTAAGGCTCCAGCAATACCAGACCGACGAAGGCCATGGCCCCGGTCAAGATCAGCGCAAAAAAGTCGAGCAATCTTGCACCGGCTAAAAACAATAAACCTACGGTGCCGACAAACAACACCACCACGGTACCGAGGTCTGGCTGTAGCAAAATCAGAAAGGCATACACGGCAAACACGGCAATCGGCTTATAGAAGCCCTTGGCGTTTTCCCGCACCTCCTGATGACGCCGCACCAGATAACCCGCCATATAGATGGCAAAGGCAAACTTGGCGATCTCGGCCACCTGAATACGAATCGGGCCCACCGATAACCAACGGGTCGCCCCGTTTACCGTGGTGCCCACGATCGGCACAGCCACCAACATGATGCCGACGACCAGCAGCAAGATAGGACTCAGCTGCTGCCAGCTATGCATCTCTATCTGCAACACCACCGCGGCGATCAGGGCGCACCCCATCAGGTAGGCCACATGGCGCCACACGAAGTGGTAGGGGTTGCCCGTCAAACTCGTGGCCTCCGGCATAGAGGCCGACATCACCATGATGAAGCCGAAACTTATCAGGGAGATGATCGCAAACAGCAAAGCTCTGTCATAGAGCTGCATGCCCGGCGCTTCGCGTTGACTAAACAGGTTCGGCAGCGACCAGCTAAGGGAGCTGCCAAACAGGCTTAGTTGACGCTCGTCGCTACGCATGCATCACCTCTTGGGCCAAGGCATTCACCTGGGCACGAAAATCATCGCCCCTGGCCATGAAGTTGGCGTACATATCCAGGCTGGCACAGGCAGGCGACAGCAGGACCAGATCGCCCGGCTTAGCCAGCTGAGCCGCCTGAGCGACTGCCTCTTGCATCGACTCGACGCGAATGGCACCCTCGAACTGCTCGGCAATTTTGTCGCCATCCTGCCCCAGGGTGATCACCTGAGCAACGCCCAGCAGTGAGCCGCGTAGCGCCGAAAAATCGGCGCCCTTGCCGTCACCACCGGCGATTAAAATAATCTGCCCCTCATGGTCGCTCAGCCCCTGCAGGGCCGCTATGGTGGCGCCCACATTGGTCGCCTTGGAATCGTTCACATAGCTCACGCCCTGATGCTTACCCACGAGTTCGCATCTATGGGCCAGCCCCTTGAACTGCTTCGCCACCTCGACCATGGCCGCCTTATCGACACCGGCGCTATCGGCCAGCGCCATGGCAACCAGCAAGTTGGCCTGGTTGTGACTGCCCACCAGTGAAACCTGAGCGCCGGCGACATATTCGGTCGTGCCATGCACCAGGACGCCGTGGTTAACGCCCCACTCGTCTCCCTCAGGAAGAGAGAGGCCAAAGCTGTTCTGGTTCATCGGCTCATTCGGGCGAGTCAGCAGATCGTCGCGGTTGAAGATTGCCAGCTTGGTCTGGTCATACAAACGCAGCTTAGCCTGACGATAACTCTCGAGATCCGAATACCTGTCCATGTGATCTTCACTGATGTTGAGGCAGGTGGCGCTGATGCAGTTGAGGCTGGATGTGGTCTCCAGCTGGAAGCTAGATAGCTCCAGCACAAACAGCTCATGGTCACCATCCAGCAGGTCAAGCACGGGCACGCCGATATTGCCGCCCACGGCCACCTTGAGGCCCGCCTTAGCGGCCATCTCACCCACTAGGGTAGTCACGGTCGACTTACCGTTAGATCCCGTGATGCCGATGACGCAGGCGGGGCGATCTGCCAGCGCTCTGGCGAACAGCTCGACATCGCCGACGATATCTATGCCCATATCCACCGCGGCGCGCACCTCGGCGGTATCCAGCGGGATCCCGGGGCTGACGACGATCTGACTGGCCTGCACCAGGTAGCGGCAATCGAAACCGCCGGTGAGCAACAGCACCTCGGGAAACTCCTGGCTCAGGGTCTCACGACCCGGCGGGTTCTCGCGGCTGTCCATCACCAGTGGCGTGATCCCCTGCTTAATGAGATAACGCACCACAGAGAGCCCTGTGGCCCCCAATCCTAATACTATGTGCGTGTACTGACTCGCCATGGCGTCTTACCTTAACTTTAAGGTTGCTAAGCCTAGCAACACCAGGAAGAGGGAGATGATCCAAAAACGCACAATCACCCTGGGCTCGGGCCAACCTTTCAGCTCGTAGTGGTGATGGATAGGTGCCATCCTGAATATACGTTGGCCGCGTAACTTATAAGAGCCGACCTGCAGGATCACAGAAACCGTCTCCATCACGAATACACCGCCCATGATCACCAAGAGGATCTCCTGACGCACCAACACGGCTATGGTGCCCAGTGCCGCGCCCAGAGAAAGGGATCCCACGTCACCCATGAAAACCTGGGCCGGATAGGTGTTGAACCACAAAAAGCCCAATCCCGCACCGACGATGGCGGTACAGACGATCACTAGCTCGCCCGAGCCAGGCAAATAAGGTATATGCAGATAGTTGGCAAACTGCACGTGGCCAGACAGATAGGCGATCAGCGCAAAAGCAGCCGCCACCATCACGGTCGGCATAATCGCCAGACCATCCAGACCATCGGTCAGGTTCACCGCGTTGCTCGAGCCCACTATAGTGAAGTAGGCCAGCAGGATGAAGAAGGCGCCCAGCTGTGGCATCACATCCTTAAAGAAGGGCAGGACCAGTTGGGTTTCACCTTCACTGCCCGCCGAGGCGTACAGATAGAAGGCGATGGCCAAGGCCGCCAGGGACTGCAAGATATACTTCCAGCGCGCGATAAGTCCCTTGGTGTCCTTGCGCACCACCTTGCGATAATCGTCGATGAAGCCGATAAGGCCAAAGGCGCCCAGCACGAAAAGCATGACCCACACGTAGCGGCTACCCAGATCGCCCCACAGCAATACGCTGATGAAGACGCCGGCCAAGATCAACAGGCCACCCATGGTCGGTGTGCCGCGCTTGGCAAAATGCGACTCGGGTCCTTCGTTACGGACCACCTGACCTATCTGCAGCAGTTGCAGACGCTCGATCATCTTAGGCCCCCACCACAGGCTAAACACCATGGCGGTCAACAGCCCCAGGATCGCCCTGAAGGTCACATATGAGAAAACGTTAAACCCGGTATAAAACTGGGTTAGATACTCAGCCAGATAAACCAGCATTAAAACAACTCCTTGCGCTCAAAAGCGGCAATGAGGGCCTCGACAACCCGCTCCATTCTGGCGCTTCGAGACCCCTTAACTAACACAGTCACCTTGCCGGTTAACTGGTTAAAATAACTAACTAAATCAACAACCAATGCATCTAAGTCGGTGAAATGCTTGCCGGCGAAAGCCTCGCTACTCGCCCGACTCAACTCTCCCAGTGAATACAAGGCATCGATCCCCTGCTGCTTGGCCTTCTCGCCCAGCTGCCGATGTAAAAGGGACGCATTGTCACCTAATTCGCCCAAATCGCCCAGCACTAAACAGCGATTTCCTTCAATTTCTTGAAGCCAGTCGATTGCCGCTCCCACCGAGGCCGGATTGGCGTTATAGGTGTCGTCGATCAGCAAGAAACGTCCCAGACGTGTCGGCTGCATACGCCCCTTCACGGGTTGCAACCGCATAAGCCCTTGAACTATCTCATCCAGCGACAATCCCAGCGCCAGGCAGATGCTGGTCGCCGCCAGGGCGTTACTCACCTGATGACGGCCCGACAGCGGCAGGCTGACGGTACGTTGCTCATCCCGATACGCGATTCGAAAGCGATAACAGCCCAAGGCGTCGGCGCTGAGCTCATCGGCGCTGACATCTGCAGGATTCCCCTGGGATGAAAAACTCAACTGGGTATGGCTAGCGGCCGCGCGGCGCATCACATCGGCAAATGCGTCGTCGGCATTGATCACGGCGACGCCATCCTTAGCCAGGTGGAGGAAGATCTCAGACTTAGCCTTAGCCACGCCTTCGAGCGAGCCAAAACCCTCTAAATGCGCCGAGGCGACATTATTAACCATCGCCACATCGGGTTGCACTAAAGATGAAGTGTAATTAATCTCGCCGAGATGATTGGCACCCAGTTCGAACACGCCATATTCGTGTTGCGGCTCGAGGCGCAGCAGGGTCAAAGGCACGCCCACTTCGTTGTTGAAATTGCCCGCGGTATAGAGCACCTGATGCTGGGTCGACAATATGGTCGCTACCATCTCCTTGACGCTGGTCTTGCCGTTCGAGCCGGTCAGGGCCACGCTCTTGGGCGCGACGCACTGCTTCACATGAGCACCAATCTGGCCCATGGCTTTCTGGCTGTTAGCCACTATGAGTTGCGGCGCGGCAATCGGTAGTTCACGCTCAACCAGCAGGGCGCTGGCGCCATCCATCACCGCCTTGGCGGCAAAATCATGGGCATCGAAACGTTCACCTTTTAAGGCGACAAACAGAGTCTGCGCATCCACCACCCGGCTATCGCTCGATACCTTGCTGACGCTTAAATCGTCGCCGATATGCTTGGCATTCAGTACCTTGGCGAGCTCTGACAGTTTAAGTGGGATCATTTGCCGCCCCTCGCAATTGCTGCCGCCAGGGCGCGTTCATCATAATCCAGGCGTTTGCCGGCGATCTCCTGATAGGTCTCATGGCCCTTACCGGCCAGCAAAATGAGGTCGCCACTGGAGGCCAGGGTCACCACCTCGCGGATCGCCTGTTGTCTATCGACCTGAGTCAGGGCGATCTGCGGCTTGTTGAGCCCGGCCAATACATCTTGAATGATCGTCATGGGATCTTCGCTGCGAGCATTGTCGCTGGTCACCATGACGCAGTCGGCATTCTCCTCGGCGGCGCGGGCCATCAGTGGGCGTTTACCCTTGTCACGATCGCCACCACAACCAAAGACGCACCATAGCTTGCCGCGGCAATGACCACGCAGGGCTCGTAGCGCCTGCTCAATGGCGTCCGGCGTATGGGCGTAATCCACAACCAGGGTGACGCCTTCTTGCGTGGTGAAACGCTCCATGCGTCCCGCCACAGGCTTGAGGCTGGACACCTGAGTCAACAGCTGCGCCATGGCGTAGCCGCTCAGATAGAGGGCGCCCAAGGCCGCCACCAGGTTAGACAGATTAAAGATACCCAGCAGGGGCGAGTCGATCTTCGCCTCGCCTTCGGGCCAGACTAAGGTCGCGCTGACGCCCTGGCTATGCTGCTTCACCTCTTTGGTATAGATAGCGGCTCCTTCCTGGCCTTGAATACTAAAGCCCACCAAGCCCTTACAGCGTTTATCCTGGATCCACTGACGCCCAACAGGATCGTCAAGGTTGATCAGGCCATGACTCAACGAGCTGAATCTAAACAGGCGCTGCTTGGCCGCACCATAGGCATCCATAGAGCCGTGATAATCCAGATGATCCCGACTCAGGTTAGTAAACACGGCCACATCGAAGGGCACGGCGTCAACCCGTCCCTGTACCAGGCCATGACTGGACACCTCCATGGCGCACACGGCGGTGCCCTGGCGGTCAAAATCTTCTAGCTGGCGCATCACGGTAATGGGATCCGCCGTGGTGTTACCGCTGTCGACCAGCTGGCCCCACAGGCCATTACCTAGGGTGCCCATGACGGCGGCGGGCTTACCCAGGCCGTCGCTTAGCTGAGCAATCAACTGGGTCACGGACGTCTTACCATTGGTGCCGGTTACGCCGATCAGCTTGATCCTATCCCGTCCCAGCACGTAGAGCTGAGAGGCGAGCGCCGACAGCTGACGCTGCAACTGAAAGAAATAGATACGCAGGCCGTTATCCTGACTCACCTTGCCATGCTCTGCCGGGTCGTCGGTATGAATAAGTGCCGCTACGGCTCCTTGCGACAGGGCGGTATCGACATAGTCTCTACCATCAACCCTGTGACCGGGGACGGCGACAAACACGCTGCCCTGGCCTATCTCGCGACTATCCAGCGTCAGATGGCTGAGGGACTCACCACCGGCATAATGAAACCAGGGGGCTAGGAGATCGCATAGCTGCATTATTCGCCCCTCCTGACATTACCGGCCAATTGAACTTTTTCTCGAGCGCTAATCGGCTCAACATTTAACATCTGTAGTGCCCCTGACATCACTTTGGCAAACACGGGAGCGGCCACATCGCCGCCATAATAACGATCGCCCTTGGGCTCATTGACTACCACCACCATGGCGAGTCTCGGATTGTGTACCGGTGCGACCCCGGCAAACAGGGCGACATAATCTTCACCATAGCCACCGGCCACGGCCTTACGGGCGGTCCCCGTCTTACCCGCAACCGGGTAGCCGTCGATATGGGCCTTCTTGGCGGTGCCGCCAGGCTCGGTCACCCCGATCAGCATCTGCATCACGCTGCGGGCCACCTCGGGTGAGATCACCTGCTCGCCCTCGGGTTCCTTCTTCAGCTTGAGGATCGAAGAGGGATAGAGCACGCCGCCGCTACCCAACATGGCGTACATGCGGGCGATCTGCAGTGGTGTTACGGTCAGGGCATAACCGAAGGAGAGAGTTGCCCGCTCAAAATCGGACCAACGACGACGGTCATGAATAAGACCGGCGCTCTCGCCCGGCAGGTTGATGCCAGAATAATTACCCAGCCCCATGGCCTGGTAGTAACCCAGCAGCTCCTGTACCGGCATAGACAAGGCGATCTGTGTCATCCCCACGTTACTGGAGTGCACCAAGACATCGGCCAGCGACATGTCGCCATAGTTGCGACCGTCACGCACTATCTTGCCGCCGATACGCACGCGGCCCGGATGTGTCTTGAAGATCTGATCTTCCTTGATGGTGCCGGCCTCGAGCGCCGCGGCGACCACGAAGGGCTTGATGGTGGAACCCGGCTCATAGGCGTCGGTCAGGGCGCGGTTCCGCATGCGATAGCTTTGCAGGTTATCGCGGGAGTTAGGGTTGTAGCTAGGGGTGTTCGCCATGGCCAACACCTCGCCGGTGTGCACGTCGAGCACCACGATAGAGGCCGAGGTAGCCTGGTTGATCTCGGTAGCGCGCTTGATCTCGCGGTAGGCCAGCTGCTGAATGCGCTGATCGATACTGAGCACCAGATCGTTAGAGCTCTCGCCGGTCTGCACCGTGTCCAGACGCTCCACCACGTGGCCGTCGCGGGACTTACGCACCTTGTGCTTGGTGGGGGTACCCGTCAGCCAATCGTTGTAGGTGCTCTCAATCCCTTCGATACCCTTATCGTCGATATTGGTCAGGCCCACCAGCTGCGCGCTGATCTCACTGGTAGGATAGTAGCGGCGTGATTCGGCCTTAAGGTAGACACCGGGCAGCTTGAGCTGCTTAATATACTCGGCCACCGCAGGTGTGACCTGACGCTTGAGGTAAGTAAAACGTTTCTTAGGGTTGGTCTGCACCCGCGCCAGGATCTCCTCCTTGGGCTCATGCAGCACGTCGGCCAGCGCCTGCCAGCGGCGCATATCGGCGAAGCCGTTACGATCATGCACCACCTTAGGATCGGCGTAGACCGCCTTGACCGGCACGCTCACCGCCAGCATCTCACCGTTGCGGTCGGTGATCATGCCACGGTGCACCTCGTTACTCGTGGTACGCAGGGTGCGCATGTCACTCTCGTGACGCAGTTTTTCCGGCTCGATGATCTGAATATAGGCGGCGCGGCCCACCAGGCTGGTAAACAGCAGACACACGAAACCGACCACGACGTAGAGACGCCAGTGGATCAGCTGTGGTTTCTGTTTACGTTTCGCCTGCTTGCTCATGGTACTCTCACCACCACTTCTTCGTTGGGTAACGGCCGCTTCATCTCCAGCTCTTTCGTGGCAATCCGTGTCACCCTGCTATGTTCCGACTGCGACTGCTCTTCCAGCAACAGGTTGCGCCATTCGATATCCAAGCGGTCACGCTCCTGCAGCAACTGATCCCACTGGCTAGTGTACTTGCGACTGGAATGGCTGGTGTAAACCACCAAAATGGCATTCGCAATCACAATAAAAGCCATCAAAAGCACCCACTTGTGGTGCCAAAGATCGAGTAATACGATACGAGTCAGGTTAAGTTGTGACTTACTCACTAGCGTTCCCCTAGTCTCTTACGTCTGCTCGACAGGATTAGTAGTCTAATCGCTCGGCAACCCGCAACACTGAGCTACGCGCCCTGGCATTGCGGTCAATCTCTTCGGCCGACGGCTTAATCGCCTTACCCACGGCCTTGAGTAATCGTGTCTTATTTATTTCGGCCTCGGTCAGCGGTAACCCGTGGGGCACTGACTCACCTTGGCTATGGCGGCGAATAAAACGCTTCACCATACGGTCTTCCAGCGAATGGAAGCTGATCACCGACAGACGTCCCTGGGGCGCCAATACGGTAACCGCTCCTTCCAGCGCCTGATCGATCTGCTCCAGCTCGCTGTTGATATAGATACGGATCGCCTGGAATACACGGGTCGCCGGGTGCTTGTTGCGCTCCTTGCTCTTGCTCACACGGGCGATCAGATCCGCCAGCTCCTTGGTACGCAAGAAAGGCGTCTTGTCTCGATCGGCGGCGATACAACGGGCGATATGGCGGGCGTTCTTCTCCTCGCCATAGGTCTTAAATACCCAGGCCATATCTTCTATCTCGGCGCGGGCCAGCCACTCGGCGGCGGTCTCCCCCTGGGAGTTGTCCATGCGCATATCCAGCGGACCGTCACGCAGGAAACTAAAGCCGCGCTCGGCATCGTCTAGCTGAGGGGAAGAGACCCCAAAATCGAACAGAATGCCGTCGATCTTGCCTCTGAGGCCGAGATCGTCGACATATTGGGCCAGCTGGCCAAAACCACCGTGTACGATAGAGAAACGCGCATCATCAGCAAATTGCTCTGCGGCGGCGATCGCCTGAGGATCTCGGTCGATGGCAACCAGGCGACCATTAGGGCCCAATTGCTTGAGCACTTCGCGAGAGTGTCCGCCGCGGCCGAAGGTGCCATCGATATAGATGCCCTCTGGCTTGATGTTGAGTCCGGCTACCGTTTCCGTCAGCAGCACGGATAAATGCGCAAATTCTTGAGTCATCGCTCTCTTCTTTAACTTATGGTTATTCTCTTATCACAAAGAGAAGTCCGCCAAACGCTCACTATTGGCAAAGGCATCGCTTTGAATCGTTTCACGGCTAAGTTCAATCTGTTGCTGCCAGGCCGCCTCATCCCACAGCTCAAACTTGTTCAATTGCCCCACCAGCATGGCGTGCTTATCCAGGTTGGCATATTGGCGTAGCGGTGGGGGCAGTAGCAGGCGACCATTGCTGTCTAACTCGCACTCATGGGCATAACCGAGTAACAAGCGCTTCATCGCGCGTTCCGGGCCCTGGGTATCTGACAGCAGTAACAGCTTGGCTTCTATCGCTTTCCAAGCCTCGAGTGGATAGATGAGCAAACAGGCGGCATCGAAATCGACCGTGATCACCAGCTGGCTGTTAAAATCGACGTGCAGGCGCTCGCGGTATCGCTTTGGGATCGCGATCCGGCCTTTGGCGTCAAGATTAATAGCACTCGCTCCACGAAACACGTTAGCTCGTCCTTGTTTTTCTGGTTAATAGATCCACAAATATCCACAATTTCCCACAAATGCTAAGTTTAGAGATAGTGTGCAAGCATTGTCAAGGGATGCCACCATTTATAAAGCCAGTATTCAAGCGGGTTCGCAGCCAGTTTGTAAATTTGTAACTACAGCCAAACCAGGGACAATTTGTGGGAATTTCAGGGTCAAATATGTTGAAAAAACAAACAGAAGTGGAGGGCCTACAGGCTTTGGTGGATCGATAAGTGGATCGCCGTCCCAAATTCAGGCCATGATCTGTGGGATCGACGCGAGCAGATGAAACCGACCCGTCTGTTCGACCCTAAGCAGTTGGAGTCACGCCCATTATGCCTTGCCCAAAGGCGGCTTGATCCCTATGATGGCCAATAAAAACACAAAATCATGCTGACACCCAAACAGAGCCGCTGGCTTCGAAAATCACACAAATGGTTGACCCTGTTTCTGGGGGCACAACTCCTCATCTGGTTAATTTCCGGCCTTTATATGGTGATCATGGATATCGACTATATCCATGGCGATCATCTCGTTGACGAGTCCAGACTCACGTTGGACGCTAGTCAGCTAACCATATCGCCCGAGACGATCTTCTCACGTTATCCCGATGCCACCAGACTAGAGTTGCTCCCGACGGCGCTCGGCCCGGTCTATAAACTCAGGCTCGACGGCAAAGCTCTCTATCTCTCGGGCCAAGATGGCAAGCCGCTCGAGCCGCTAAGCCAGCAGGATGCGATGCAGCTTGCTGGCTTGCTTCATCCCGGCGACCTATCAAACGCCAGCAGTGAACTGTTAACCGAATCGGCACCGGCCGAGATAGGCGGACGAGGCCTACCCCTGTGGCAGATAAACCTTAACGATGCCTTCGACTCACGCCTCTACATCTCGGCCAGCACCGGCGAGTTGGTGGCCAAGCGCCACGACTTCTGGCGCCTATTCGACTTCATGTGGATGCTGCACATCATGGACTATGACACAAGGGAAGATGTGCACAATCCGCTATTGACCGGCTTTAGTCTGCTCGCCCTACTGACGGCGCTTTCCGGCGCCCTGCTACTGCTCATCGCCTTTAAACGGGGCGAGGAGGAGCCGGCATGAGACTTAGTATGATTAGCGCGAGAAGTTTACACCGCATCCTAGGACTCATAGTCGGTGCCCAGCTTCTCATCTGGACCCTGACCGGCCTGGCCTTTAACCTAATCGACGAGCAGCTGTTAGATGCCAATTCCATGCGCGCCAAGCCTGGTAACCAAGCGCAAAACAGCGTCAGGTTAATTCAACCGACGGTGACGCTAGTAGAAATTACAAACCAACTGACAAATAGGAACGCTGAGCAATTAAGCCTTAAGCGTGTCGAGCTGGCCACGCTGCTGGAGCGCCCCATCTATCGTCTGAGGACGAGCGCCGGCACCCTCGCCTTTTGGGGCGATACCGGCGAAGCGGTGAATTTGAATAACGAGCAGTTGATAAGGCTCGCCCAGGAGAGTTATATAGGGGAAGCAAGGCTCTCTTCGCCCATTGTCGATAAAGAAGCAGCGCAGCGCTATGGCGGCAACTCGGCCTTCTACCGCTTCGATACCCAGGATGAGCATGGCACGCAGATCTTCATCGATGGCCAGAGCGGTGAGGTCAAGGCCCACGAAAACCAGGGCTCGCGATTCAAGCAGCTGCTCTTCATGCTGCACTTTATCGACTATTTCCCGAATAATGGCGTGAGCTTCAATCACCTGGCGACCCAGCTGATTGCCTTTGCCGCCCTGCTGCTCGGCCTCAGCGGCGCCTGGGTGCTGGTGCGCAAATTGGCCGCCGGTGACTATTTTAGCTGGCAGGTAAATAGAAGCGCAGACAAGGGAGAGCGACAATTAACCATACTCTCCCCGGACGGTGAGCCACTTGAAAGCCTCATACTGTCGCCGGGTAATCTGCTAGATAATCTTAATCACGACAGAATTCGCATCCCCAGCCAGTGTGGCGGTGGGGGTCAGTGCGGCATGTGCCGTGTCCGCTTCCTGGAGCTGGCGCCGCAGGCGACCGTCGAAGAGCAAGCCCGCCTCAAGCAGGAACATTTAGCCCAGGGCATTCGCCTCAGCTGTCAGCATAATTGCCACCAAGGCAAGATAGCGCTTACCAGCCGTGCACAGCTCAGGTTCTGGCAGAAGGCACAGAGTGATGCCGAGCAGGCAGTGAGTCCGGCTAAGGCCTCCTCGTAAACGAAGGCAGCCTCTTGATCGAAAGCCGCCCTCCTGAACGAAACGGCCACTTTGAACGAATATAGCGAACAAGATGTCTAAATTTTAAGCAGAAGCAGCCGATAAATAGGTTAGAGGAGTTACACCTAACCTAAAGAGGAGGAGAGATGGTTGCCCTAGATAGCCTGTACGCCATGTTAGCCAGACCGGTACAACGTGCGATAACACGTAAACGCGTGGTGGATCAGACTGAGCACATAGATGCCATCCATGCCGACAGTCATGAGGCGCCCCAGTCGCAGCTGCCGCCCCATCTGGAGCGTCGTCGCCAGACTGACAGGCGCATCAATCCCAGACCCGGACGCGACGATCGCCGCGGCCAGGCGAGACGCCTACAGGCGCAGAAACAGGCCGAAGAAGAGGCCGAAAAGGAAGCGCTGGATTCACCACTGCCCCGCATCGATATCGACGTCTAGTATCGACGTCTAGTATCGACTGCTAATATCAACACCTAATATCAGCGTCTGGCAATTAGCCCACTGATTCGCTGGTCACCTGAGCGACCGCGCGTTTCCATCCAAGATACAAGGCTTCACGTTCATCGTCGGCGATGGCTGGCTTAAAGCAGCGCTCCACACCCGCCTTGTGTTTCAATTCGGCCGTCGATTGCCAGAAGCCTACCGCGAGTCCCGCCAGGAAGGCCGCCCCCATCGCCGTGGTTTCCGTCACCTTAGGTCGCTGCACCTCGACATCGGTAATATCCGCCTGGAACTGCATCAGAAAATCGTTGGCGACCGCGCCACCATCCACCTTGAGCTGTTTCAGCTGCACGCCACTGTCTTTGGTCATGGCATCGAGCAGATCCCGGCTCTGATAAGCAATCGCCTCGAGGGCTGCACGGATGATATGGTTGCGATTCGCGCCCCTGGAGAGGCCGACCAAGGCACCGCGGGCACTGGCATCCCAGTAAGGCGCCCCCAGTCCCACGAACGCCGGCACCAGATACACGCCGTTGTTGTCATTGACCTTGAGGGCAAAATATTCCGTGTCCTGGGCGTCGCGGATCAGCCCCAGCTCATCCCGCAGCCACTGAATGGTGGCACCGCCCATGAAGACCGAGCCCTCCAGGGCATAGTTAACCTCGCCCTTTGGCCCCACGGCTATGGTGGTCAACAGGCCATGGTTAGACTGCACCGCCTGCAGACCTGTATTCATCAACAGGAAACAGCCTGTGCCATAGGTGTTCTTGGCCATCCCCTCGTCGATACACAGCTGACCGAAGAGGGCCGATTGTTGATCCCCCGCCATGCCCGCTACTGGGATCTCGCCCCCCTCCCCGGCGATACGTGTCTTGCCATACACGGCGCAGGAGGGCTTCACCTCGGGCAGGATACTCGCGGGAATATCCAGCGCCTCGAGCAGCACAGGATCCCAGGCCTGTTGGTGAATGTTGTACAGCATGGTGCGTGAAGCATTGGTAGGGTCGGTCACATGCACCTTACCCTCGGTAAGTTTCCACACCAGCCAGGTATCTATGGTGCCAAACAGCAGCTCGCCGGCCTCGGCCTTCTCTCTGGCGCCCTCGACATTGTCGAGGATCCAACGGATCTTGGTGGCCGAGAAATAGGGGTCTAACACCAAGCCGGTATTCTGCCTGATGTAATCCTCATAGCCCGCCTCCCTCAGAGATTCACACAGGGGTTGGCTGCGGCGACACTGCCAGACGATGGCGTTGTAGATGGGTTTACCCGTGCTTTTGTCCCACAGAACAGTGGTTTCACGCTGATTGGTGATGCCGATGCTGGCAACCTCGTCGCTGTGGATCCCCGCCCTAGCGAGGGCCTCGATTAGGGTCGAGCTCTGGGAGGCCCAGATCTCCATGGGATCGTGTTCCACCCACCCCGCCTTAGGATAGATCTGGGAAAACTCTCGCTGGGAGATGGCGACGACATTGGCGTCGTGATCGAAGATGATGGTACGCGAACTAGTCGTGCCCTGATCGAGCGCGATGACATACTTCTGCTGCACGAACGCCTCCGCTACTGCTGGTTAGGCTGGTTCGGATCGAGCTCTGGCTCTGGCTCAGACTCGACTTGCTCGGCGGCCTCTAACTGCTCGTCACAGGCGTGGGCGGGCAGATACCAAAACTCGGCTATCTTACCGTCCTGCACGCGGAAATTACCTATGCTGCACTGGCTGAGTTGCTCACCATCGTTCTCCCAGGTCACACGCTCTACCGTGCTGACATAGTGAGAAGAGTCGATCAGCTCGAGTATGGTGGCCTGGGCGCCGGTGAGGGTCTCGAAATAGTCTGTCATGGCGGCGCCAAATTGCGCCTTATCCGAGGTTTCAACCTCTATCTTGCTGCCAGAGATATGCATCCAGCGCACATCGTCCGACACATGGGTCAGCATTTTCTCGACACTGTGCTGGTTATAGGCGTCGATAAACCCTTTCACCACTTGCGTCGCACTCGGGTCGGCGAAGGCCGATATCGGCAGTAATGCTATGCTTGCAGCCAGAAGATAGGGTTTCATGGGACACCTCTTATTGTTGGTTCATCGCGCCTATCGCCCCGCTCTGTTGGCTGTGGGGCAATAGTGGATCGATTAGCGCTAAAAATATGTTGATAATTAGACGAATATAATCCGATGAAGTTCAGATAGCCAACAAATATTCAGATAAAAAAATGCCCCACATAGGTGAGGCATTTTCGTTTAACTTAACTAGCCCTTGGGCTTTAAGTTGCACTAGGGCATTAAGTTACATCTTGTAGCTTAACTGAGCGCCCAGCAACCAGACATCGCCACCCGCTTCACCGTTAAAGCTCACCTGAGCCAGGTTCATCAGGTTCATGGTCTCGTTGATCGGCGCATCACCGTGGGCCTTGATGTAAGTCACGGCAAAGTCCAAAGTCAGGTTCTTAGAGGCTTGATAGCCAGCACCCGCACTGAACCACAGACGGTCTGAATCGGGGATAGTGATGGTGCGATACTCATCTTCTACCGCCGTCTTATCCAGCGCCACACCACCTCGTACCAGCCACTTATCGCTTAGCTGATAGCTGGTGCCTAGGGCGAAACGCCAGTTGTCTTTAAAGTTCTCAACCTTCACCAGGTCCGACTCCAGGCCGCCAACAGGCTTCTGCTCGCCTGGGAAGTAAGCCACCAGTTGATCGAACACGCTCCACTGGGTCCAGTTAATGCTGGCATGCATCGCCCAGTTGTCGGTGAGCTGATGGTAAGAGGCCAACTCGGCAAAGGCTGGTAGCTCGAGTGGCATATAACCCTCGATCTCCACATCCTGACCACCGTTGTAGATCAGGCCAGAGGCATGACCGTCGAGTTCCAGCTCGACGCCACTGTGATAGGCCAGACCGATACGGTGCGCCGGGTTGATCTGCCAGCTGGCACCCAGCTGCCAACCGTAGCCAATATCATCGCCTTCCATCGATTTCAGGCTAGTGCCACCTGGTGGTAGTGCGCCTGCGATCTCGGCAGGCAGAGTAGGGATCGCCTTGATGCCATCGACCCAAGCCGGCGTAGAGGCGCCAATCTTACCTTCGCCATAGACGATACGCAGGCCCGCACCGACAGAAACGGCCTCAGACACCTTGTAAGCCAGATTTGGATTAAACTCCACAGTGGTCACTGAGGTTTCTTTACCAAAGATAGCGGTAGGATGGGTGCTCGGCACCTCGGTCGCCAGACCATAGTTAGAGTTGACCGCTAAACCCCAGGTCCACTGGTCGTTAAGCTGGTTTGAGTAGTAAAAGTTAGGCACCAGGGCGTCGTCAGCCACATCCAGGGCATCAGCGTTCATGGTCACGCCCTGAGGCCCCAACACAGGTGAAGCCAGAGTCACGTCCCCCTCTACATCGACGTTTGGCATCACATAGATACCACCCAGCGACAGCTGACGTCCCTCGAGGTAGGTCAACATAGCAGGGTTGCGCGCCTGAGCGGCGGCGTTGTCGGCCATGGCCGCCTCACCCGCAAAGGCACGGCCTAGACCCGTGGCAGAATATTCGGCAAGTTGAAATCCAGCGGCCTGAACTTGAGATAGCGGCGTGGCGATGGCAGCAACTACAGCTAAAGATAAAATATGCTTCTTCATCATGGCTCTCTTGTTATTATGACAACCTAGAGCAAAGGCTCCAGATATTGAGTGAGCCGCAGTCTACTGATGCAGAATATCTTTACAAGCAAATAATGAATTTAAGCGAATAATGCTGGCCAAAACGCCTAAATAGCATACAAAAACCAGCTAAAACCGACTTTTAAACGCCAACCAAAGTACAAAAATGTGATCCACGTTCACTTAATGGAGTTTGCAAAAATCAACAACTCCAAATAAAAACCAATAATATCAACCAATTAAAATAAAGACATTTAATTAACACCTGTACGCCTGAAAACAGTAAACCCACCAGCATAAATCACTAGCTAATTGTGCATATGACTAGCTAACGGCTGGAGACCACAATAAACAACTGAAAAATATAGACTTAACAAGATTCATTGCCACTAATGTAAACAAAAAGCCGACCACAGCAAATTGCGATCGGCTCTATTCGATAACCCTAAGGTACAGATGTACGCCTAATTTCTAGTACGTCAAACTCCTAAAGCGTCTAATCCCTAAAACATGTATCGGGCGCAATGAGTTAGGCCTTCTTAGCATTAGGTGCGCCAGCTGGGGATTTCAGTTTCATAAGCCGCTATCGCCTCGCCGTAACCCAAGCTTATGCCTATGGCATCCAGGCCGTTTAGCAGGTTATGGCGTGCCGACGGGGCGATTTCGAAGCTAAAGCTTGCGCCCGAAGGAGAGGTCACAGTCTGGGCCTGCAGATCCACGCTCACCTGAGCACCCTCTTCTGCTTCAACCTCTCGCATCAACTGCACCACCTCCGCCTCGGTAAGACGAACCGGCAACAGGCCGTTGTTGATGGCATTGCCATAGAAGATATCGGCAAAACTTGGCGCTATGACCACCTTGAGGCCAAAATCGGCCAGAGCCCAGGGCGCATGTTCGCGGCTCGAGCCACAGCCAAAGTTCTCCTTAGCCAGCAAGATAGAGGCTCCCTGGTAACGGGGCTGGTTCAGGCTGAACTCAGGGTTCGGTTGATCGCCGGCATCGTCCAGATAACGCCAGTCGTGGAACAGGTGAACCCCAAAGCCATCACGGGTGACCTTAGAGAGAAACTGCTTAGGGATGATCTGATCCGTATCGATATTGGCACTGTCGATGATCACCGCAAGCCCTGTGTGTGTGGTAAATGGTTGCATCGCTCCCTCCTAGTATGGCTTGCGAATATCGACGAAATGACCGGCAATCGCCGCTGCGGCGGCCATGGCAGGGCTCACCAGATGAGTGCGGCTACCGCGACCCTGACGACCCTCGAAGTTACGGTTACTGGTCGAGGCGCAGCGATCCCCCGCCTCTAGCCTGTCATCGTTCATCGCCAGACACATGGAGCAACCCGGCAGACGCCATTCAAACCCGGCGTCGATGAAGATCTTATCCAGGCCTTCCGCCTCCGCCTGCTCCTTCACCAAGCCTGAGCCCGGCACCACGATAGCCGTGACACCGGTGGCCACCTTACGTCCCTTGGCCTGCTGGGCCGCCGAGCGCAGATCTTCGATGCGCGAGTTGGTACAGGAGCCGATAAACACCTTGTTGATACTCACATCTGTCATCTGAGTGCCAGGGGTGAGCGCCACATAGTCCAGCGCCTTCTCGATACTCGCCTTCACCGTCGGGTTTGTCTCATCTTCTGGGTTAGGCACACACTGATCGATCGCCACCACCTGACCCGGGTTGGTCCCCCAGGTCAGCTGAGGCGCGATATCGCTCGCCTCCAGCACCACATGGGCATCGAACACGGCATCCTCGTCCGACTTCAGCGCCTTCCAGGCGGCGACCGCCTGCTGCCAAGCTTCGCCCTTTGGCGCAAATTCACGGCCTTCTAGGTAATCAATGGTGGTCTGATCCGGCGCTATCATGCCCGCCTTGGCGCCCATCTCGATCGCCATGTTACAGACTGTCATGCGTCCTTCCATCG
The DNA here is from genome assembly GCF_019457575.1 of Shewanella alkalitolerans. Taxonomy (NCBI): domain Bacteria; kingdom Pseudomonadati; phylum Pseudomonadota; class Gammaproteobacteria; order Alteromonadales; family Shewanellaceae; genus Shewanella; species Shewanella alkalitolerans. Next base: position 4,115,660 of record NZ_CP080422.1, read on the forward strand.
ACAGGGCGGCAATCGCCTCGCCGCAGAACTCCACCACATAACCCGTGCCGCCATCCATGCCTATCTTGCCTATGATGGCCAGCACGATATCTTTGGCGGTGATCCCATCGGCCACCTGGCCGCGCACCTCGATCTTCATGGTCTTGGCTTTCAGCTGGCGCAGGGTTTGGGTGGCCATCACATGCTCCACCTCAGAGGTGCCAATGCCGAAGGCCAGGGCACCGAAGGCGCCATGGGTCGCCGTGTGCGAGTCGCCGCATACAATCACAGTGCCCGGCAGGGTGATACCAAGCTCGGGGCCCATAACGTGGACAATCCCCTGATTCTTATGATGAATATCGTATAGACGCACGCCAAACTCTTTACAGTTTTGTGCCAGAGTCTCCACCTGAGTGCGCGCCATGGGGCTGAGTGCATCCAGGCTGGCGCTCTTGGTCGAGGTGTTGTGATCCATGGTGGCAAAGGTCTTCTCTGGCGCCCTTAATTTACGTCCGGCGACTTTCAGGCCGCTGAAGGCCTGAGGCGAGGTCACCTCATGCACCAGATGGCGATCCACATAGATAAGCGGCGCCTCCCCTTCGGGGGCTGCTACGATATGGCTGTCCCATACCTTTTCATACAGTGTCTTCGCCATTAGTTTGCCTCTCTGACTGCTTGGGCTATATAGTCGCCCATCTCGCGGGTTGATTTTGCCTTGTCACGCTGATCCGCGCTCAAGAGTTCTCCAGTTAAATAGCCATCGCTCAACGCCTTGGCGACCGCATCTTCAATCGCCTTGGCCGCCGCTTCCTCCTTGAGGCTATGACGCAGCAGCAGCGCCGCAGACAGGATCTGTGCGATCGGGTTGGCAATGCCCTGGCCGGCGATATCCGGCGCGCTGCCACCAGCTGGTTCATACAGACCAAAGCCATCGCTGTTGAGACTCACCGAAGAAAGCAAGCCCATGGAGCCAGTCAACATGGCGATCTCATCTGAGATGATGTCGCCAAACAGGTTAGAGCAGAGCATCACATCGAAATCGAAGGGGCGACGCAGCAGCTGCATAGTGGCGTTGTCGATATAGATATGCTCCAGCTCCACATCCGGGAACTCCTTGGCCACCTCTTCGACCACTTCACGCCACAACACAGAGCAAGCCAGTACGTTGGCCTTATCCACAGAGGTCACCTTCTTACGACGACCTCGGGCTGCCTCGAAGGCGATCTTGGCGATGCGACGCACCTCGCGGCGGCTATAGCGCATGGTGTCGAAGGCCTCTTCCTGCTCGCCCTCACCCTGGCGCCCCTTGGGCTTACCGAAGTAGATGCCACCGGTCAGCTCGCGCACGCAAAGCACGTCGAAGCCCTGGGCCGAGATATCGCTACGCAGCGGCGACATATGCTCCAGGCCAACATGTAGCTTGGCCGGACGCATATTACAAAACAGCTCGAAGTGTCCCCGTAGCGGCAGCAAGGCGCCGCGCTCTGGCTGATCGTTTGGGGGTAGATGCTCCCACTTAGGGCCTCCTACCGAGCCGAACAAGATAGCGTCGGCCGCCTCGCAGCCCTTCAGGGTAGACTCGGGTAGCGGACAACCATGATTGTCTATGGCCGCGCCTCCCACATCATATTCGCTATACTCGATATCCAACGAGAAACGCTCTTCCACCGCCTTAAGCACCTTGCGTGCTTCGACCATAACCTCGGGGCCGATCCCATCACCGGCCAATACCGCGACTTGATAACTCATACCTCAAGAGACTCCCTGCAATTAATTGTCTTTATGCTGTTTAATTCGAAATTGGTTATACGCCGCCTAACTCGGTGCGCGCCTGTTTTAACTTATGCTTGTTCTCGGCCACCTTGTCGGCGCGCCAGGTCAGATTCATCACGTGGATCAGCGCCGCTGCCGAGGCCTCGACCACATCGGTCGCCAGGCCCACACCATGGAAGCTCTGATCATGATACTTGGCGGTGATATCCACCTGTCCCAGGGCGTCTTGCCCCTGCCCCTTGGCGCTAAGTTGGTAGCTGCTGATGTTGATCTCACAGCCGCTGGCGCGGGCAATCGCCTTGTAGGCCGCATCGACCGGTCCGTTACCCGTTGCCGCCTCGGTCACCGCCTTGCCGTCTATGCTTAGGGTTACTGTTGCGGTGGCCTGTCCCTGAGTCGAATCTGAGTGCACCACCAGCTGCTGCAAACCATAGTGGTTTTCATCTTCCGCCTGGGCCTCTACATACACCAAGGCCTCCAGGTCATAGTCGAACACCTGCCCCTTCTTGTCTGCCAGCTTCAGGAAGGCCTCGTACAGTGTGTCCATGTCGTAGTCTTGCTCGCCATAGCCCATCTCTTCCATGCGATGTTTGATCACGTGGCGGCCGGAGCGGGAGGTCATATTCAGGTTGTTGCGGTTCAAACCGATACTCTCTGGCGTCATGATCTCGTAAGTGTTTTGCGACTTCAGCACACCATCCTGATGGATACCCGAGGAGTGGGTAAAGGCGTTGGCGCCGACGATCGCCTTGTTTGCCTGTACCGGCATGTTACACAGCTGGCTCACCAGATTAGAGGTGCGGTGGATCTCTTTGGCATTGATCCCCGTCTCTAGCCCCAGGCTGGCCTTTCGGGTGGCGATGATCATGGCGATCTCTTCCAGGGAGCAGTTACCGGCGCGCTCGCCGATGCCATTGACGGTACACTCGATCTGACGCGCCCCATGCTGCACCGCGGTGATAGAGTTTGCCACCGACAAGCCCAAGTCGTCGTGACAGTGCACTGAGATCACCGCCTGATCGATATTCGGTACCCTGTCAAACAGATTTTGAATGATGCCGCCAAATTCGCTCGGCACCGTATAACCTACTGTGTCGGGAATGTTAATGGTCTTGGCGCCCGCCTTGATGGCTGCCTCGACCATGCGGCACAGGTTATCTATTGGGGTACGACCGGCATCCTCACAGGAGAACTCCACATCGTCGGTGAAGCGGCGGGCATATTTCACCGCGCCAACCGCCATATCCAACACCTGGTCAAAGGAGCGCTTAAGCTTGCTTTCCACGTGTATGGTCGAGGTCGAGATAAAGGTATGGATACGGAACTGCTCCGCCACCGACAAGGACTGGGCCGCGGCGTCGATATCTTTCTCAAGCGCCCTGGCAAGCGCACAGACCCGGCTATTCTTGATAGTACGGGCAATGGTCTGCACCGATTCGAAATCCCCCGGCGATGAGACGGGAAACCCCACCTCCATGACATCCACTCCCAGACGCTCAAGTGACAGTGCTATCTGTAGCTTTTCCTTAACCGTTAAACTCGCCGCTAATGCTTGCTCACCATCTCGTAAGGTCGTATCAAATATTATCACTCGGTTAGACATCTGGTTTCTCCATGGTACGTCTAGGCTCTAATTTTGGGTGTTCGTCGAATCCATAAACAAAAAAACCCCGCGTTGTTGGGCGCGGGGTTTATGAATGCTGAATGTGTTATTAAGCGTGCAACACTACATTCTCCGCGCAGGACCTGCGAGAATGAGAATAAGGAGGCTGAGGAGTGCACGGTTAATAGTCGTCATTGTATTCAGTAAAAGTAATTAATTATTCGTTTCGCTTCGAAAGATTGATTAATATTTAACGTGTGTCTGTTCAATAGTCAACCCCATATTTTTCATGTTTGCCACATTAGACCAGATAAAAATCTTGATTAACTGCGCAAATCTAACCATTTATTTGCTCACAAGAGTGACTAAGTGATTAAATTCAGCATACTAGGTCATTTGCCGAGCAATCCCTCTGATTCCAATCGCAGGCGCTATTTTTTATGCAATTGCTGATGAAAAATCAGTATAATGCCGCCAAAGGAAACAGAAACAGCACACTCGTTCCGGAGCTTTTAAAAATGGATTTTCGTCTCATAGTGTTAAGTCTCAGCCTCTGGCTGATCCCAGCTTATGGGGACACTATGACAGAGTTAGATGAGTTGGCCCAAACCGTCTACCAATATCCCAACAAGACACTGACACAGATCTCGGCGCTGGAACAACGCCTGGATCAGGAAGCCACGTCTGAAGAAAATCGTCTGCGCCTCTCGCTGCTCAAGTGCGAGGCCTTCGTGCAGCTGGGTGAAAACGAGGCCGCCATCAATCTGGGCCGCATGAGTGAGGCCAAGGCCAAGTCGCTCAAGCTCAATCAGCTCAGCCCCTACTTTCTCAACTGTATGGCCGCGGCCTATATCGATTATGGTGACCTCAGACAGGCGCTGACCCTACTGGACTCGGCCATCTACCTCTCTCGCGAGCAACAGCAGCCCCAGTCCTTAGTCAACGGCCTGATGCTGCGCGGCAAGATAGATACCCATATCGAGAGCCAGAGCAGCGCGCTGGAAGATCTACGCCTCGCTCAAGATATCTACCCGGATACCGAGAAGCAGAGACCTCAATGGCTCACCCCGCCGAGGCCCTATGTGCAACTGGCCATGGCCGAGCTGCTGCGAACCAAGGGCCTCTACAACCAGGCGTTCAACAATGCCAAGGGCGCGCTGGATAGCGAGCAAACCACGGGAAAGGTGAGGCTAACAGTGCTACTCACCCTGGCCAAGATCGCCCACTACAACCAAGAAGTGAAGTTCAGGGACGACATGGTGCTCGAGGCCAAGATCCTGCTACCCGAACTCGCCACGGCGACCGAGCTAGCCGAGAGTTATACCCAGCTGGCGGAAATCGAGTTTCTAAGGGGAAATGATAAGAGCGCCATCCAGCTGCTCAATATCGCCCTCAACACCTTCGACAAGCAGAAGAAGATCAACGACAGCCTGAGGGCCAATCGTCTACTGGCCAATATTCAATTGGCGAACGGCGAGCAGGCCCTGGGGACAGAGCTGATGCAGAAGGCGATCGCCATCGGCGAGCGCACCAATCAGTTTGACGAACTCGTCTATTGCTATGGCATCCTGAGCCGCTACTTTGCCGACATAGGCCAATACAAGGACGCCTATCAGTATCAGCTGAAACGCTTCGAGATGGCCCAGCGCAGCTATGAGTTTCTCAAAGACACACGACTGCTGCAGATCAAGGCCCAGCTGGGGCGCTATCAGCAGCTGGCCCAGGACAATCAGCCTAAGCCCATCAAGCTCGATGCCCACATCAGCGACAGCTATGGTCTTATCGGCATCCTTGTGCTCTTCCTGCTGCTGACGCTGTTTATTCTGCTCAACCGTATAAGAATGCCTAAGACGCCGCTGCAGGTGAGCCAGAGAGATGAGCCGATGAGCACCCAGGAGAAGATGGAGGCCCTGCTGACCAGCGCCAAGCAGATAGGTTTTCCTATCACCATCTTGCTGATCAACCCCAGTCATCTGGCCAAGGCCGATGTCGACAGGCTACTGACCCGTTTGTCACAGAAGATCCGCCAGCAGGATATCTTGCTGAGCACCAGCGCCGATCAGATATTGATCATGCTGCCCTTCACCTCGCTGGCGGGCGCCCAGCTTATCGCCCGCCAGCTGAGCGCCATCATAGAACCGCTACAAAATGGCGCCCGGGTTAACATGGGGATGGCGGTGATGCAGCATCACGACACCCTCTCATCTCTGGTTAAAAGGGCCAGTGTCGATCAGCTGAGTAAATACAGCGGTCAGCAGGCACACTAAGTCTGGTAGTAAGCAGCACCTGAATTTACAGAGTCTTGGTAAGCAGAGCCTTAGTTAGCGAAATATTGGCTAGCTACGGGTGAGGTAGTCGTTGATCTCGTCGAGAAACTCGCCGCCGAAACGATTCAGCTTAGTCTCGCCCACGCCGTTCACCGCCAGCATCTCGCCGGGGCTGGTCGGCAGCATGGCGGCCATCTCCGCCAATGTGGCGTCGTTAAACACCAGATAGGGCGGCACATCCAACTCTTCTGCCAGGCTGCGACGCAGCTGCTTCAGACGGGCAAACAACTTCCTGTCGTAGTTAATCGGTGCCCGGCTACTGCTGCGACGCTTCACATGTGTGGTGATGCTGATACGCGGCTCGGCGAGCTGCAACGGCAGCTCCCCCTTGAGCACGGCCCGCGCCTGGGGATTGAGCTTAATGGCCGAGCCTCTGGTGATATCCTGACTGGCGAAACCCAGATGAATGATCTGACGTATGATACTGAGCCAGAACTCATGGCTCTTCTCCTTGCCTATGCCCCAGGTCGACAGCTTGTCATGGCCACGGTCGACCACAGAGGCCGCCTTGGAGCCGCGCAGCACCTCGATAAGATGATTCACACCAAACTTCTGCTGCAGGCGGAAGATGCAGGAGAGCACCTTCTGGGCATCCTCGACACCGTCGTACCGTTTAGGAGGGTCTAAGCAGATATCACAGTTACCGCAGGGCTCGGACGCACTCTCATCGAAATAATGCAGTAGCACCTGACGGCGACAGGTTTGCGCTTCTGCAAAGGCCGCCATGGTGTTGAGCTTGTGGTATTCCACCTGCTGCTGCGGACCTGGCTCCTGCTGCTCGATGAGATGGCGCACCCGGCCGATGTCTGCCGGGTCGAACAGCATAAAGGCCTCGGCATCCAAACCATCACGGCCGGCACGGCCCGTCTCCTGGTAATAGGCCTCGACGCTCTTGGGAATATCGTAATGCACCACGAAGCGCACGTTGGATTTGTTGATCCCCATGCCAAAAGCCACGGTGGCCACCACGATATCTAATTGATCTTTTAGGAAACGCTCCTGAATATCGGCGCGCTCCTCCTGGGTCTTGCCCGCGTGGTAGGCGTCGGCATGATAGCCCTGCATACGCAGACGCTCAGCCACCTCATCCACCCGGCGGCGACTACTACAGTAGATGATGCCACTGTTGCCGTTCTGCGCCTGAATGAACTGCCTGAGCTGATTGGCGGCGTTGAGCTTCTCCGCCACGGTATAACGAATGTTGGGGCGATCGAAGCTGGTGAGCAGCTCAAAGGGCGTTATACCTAGGCGCTGGCAGATATCCTCTCGCGTCGCCTTGTCGGCGGTAGCCGTCAGCGCCATCATGGGCACCTGAGGAAACAGCTGCTTCAGCTGACCCAGGGCCGCATATTCTGGCCTGAAATCATGACCCCACTGAGAGATACAGTGGGCCTCGTCGATGGCAAACAGGGAGAGCGGCAGGTTGTGCAGACGCTCGATGAAACTGTCGGTCAGCAGACGTTCGGGTGACACATACAAGAGCTTGAGCTCACCGTTATGCAGCTGGCGATAGATGGTCATGGCCTCTTCCCGCGACTGCGACGAGTTGAGGTAGGCCGCAGCGACGCCCATCTGTTTCAGGCTATCGACCTGATCTTTCATTAAAGAGATCAGCGGCGATACCACCAGGGTCAGTCCGGGTAAGACGAGTGCCGGCAGCTGATAACACAGGCTCTTACCACCGCCGGTAGGCATGATAACCAGGGCATCCTGGTCGCCACAGACCTGCTCTATCACCTCACGCTGACCCATCCTGAAGGTACGATAACCAAACACCGTCTGCAGGCAGGCGGCAAGTGGATCGCTTTCGGTCACGTCGGGAGAGGTTATGGCTAAGTCCATGGCACTCAGTAATCTTTAATTTGGCCGCTTATTCTAATCAAGCCGGCTCGGCTTGTCTCATCTATCCGGGTATTAATTACCCCTCGCGCCCATAGATTGATGAAATTTTATTCGCAGGCTTGCCTCGCCCCTTGTATTAGCGATAGATTAAATGCTCTAACCATTAGGCTAACGAATGCCCAAACTTTACCCGCTTGTCTCCAGCAAGCAGCGTAGGACAAAACAAGGAGTGCCCCTATGACGACGCCCATACAAGCGCAGACCCTGGCCAGCGTAGCCGATATCTTCGATACCAAGGTACCCTTTCATAACCTCTTGGGGATGGATATCAAGCGTTACGACCTGCAGGGCGTCGAGGTCGAGGTGAAGATGAAGAAAGACCTCATCGGCAACATTCACCAGCAGATCCTCCACGGCGGCGTGACCGCTACCGTGCTGGATGTGGTGGGCGGCCTGACGGCCTTCTCTGGCCTGGTAGCCAGCCGGGACGATTGGTGCTTAGAAGATCTGCAGCAGCGCCTAAAAACCTTAGGCACCATAGATCTGCGTATCGATTATCTCAGACCGGGGCGCGGCGAGATCTTTACCGGCACGGGCACAGTGATCAGGGCCGGTAACCGGGTCTCCGTCTGCCGCATGGAGCTGCACAACGAGAAGGGCTCGCATATCGCCTTCGGCACTGGCACCTACATGGTGGGCTAGCCAGCTAATCCCCCTGTAAAATACCGTCAATTTAGTGAGACGCGCTGGCAAGAGACTGCTCCAGCGCGAGGCGCAAAAAGAATGCTTATGGCCGCTTGAGTCACGCGGCTTAGGCGCCTACAATGCCACTCCCGCACTTTTTCTAAATCCTAAGCTATGGCCGATATTGAGTATCGTAAAGGGGTAGCGCTCGCCATCTGCGCCTACTGCCTCTGGGGCTTTGCTCCCCTCTATTTTAAGCTGCTAAACCATGTGTCGGCGACCGAGATCCTGCTGCATCGCGTGATCTGGTCCTTCGTCTTCATGTTGATCTTGATGCAATTTATCGGTGGTTTCGCCAAGCTGCGCGCCCTTTTCCGGCAGCCCAAACAGCTTGGCGTGTTAGCGCTCACCTCGGTTCTGATCGCCGGCAACTGGTTGCTGTTCATCTGGGCGATCAACAATGACCATATGCTCGACGCCAGCCTGGGCTACTTCATCAACCCCCTCATCAACGTATTGCTGGGCATGGTGTTCCTGCAGGAACGTCTACGTAAGCTACAGTGGGCAGCCGTCTCCTTGGCCTGCGCCGGCGTGTTGATCCAGTTAATCTCTTTTGGCTCGATTCCTGTGGTATCTCTGGGGCTTGCTGCCTCATTCGGCGTTTACGGCTTGCTGCGCAAGAAGGTCAATGTCGACGCCAAGACGGGACTGCTGGTAGAGACGGCCATCTTAGTGCCTGTGGCCCTGCTCTATCTGGCGATGAATCTCGATAGCACCAGCATCCTGGAAAACAGCTGGCAGATGAACCTGCTGCTGATGGCGGCCGGGATTGTCACCTCTATTCCCCTGCTCTGCTTTGCCGGCGCGGCCACACGTATCCCATTGTCTATGCTGGGCTTCTTTCAATATATCGGCCCCAGCATCATGTTTATCATGGCCGTCAGCCTGTTTAACGAGCCCTTCGATCTCGAAAAGGGGATCACCTTCGCCTTCATCTGGAGTGCGCTGGTGATCTTTACCCTGGACCTGGCGTTAAAGAGTCGGCGTAAGCAGGCTGGCTAACAAAGCCTCCGGCTGCTCCAGACTCAAGATCAACAGATAGCCCTCGGTCGTCGGCAAAACCAATACCTGGCCGTCGCCGGTGACCGACAGTAGGGCCTTATCTGTCCTGTCGCTGGCATCTGCCAGCGTAAACCACCCCAGCGAATAACCCGGCATGCCCACACCGTTGCTGCGATAGCTCAGCTTAGGCGCATCATCTTCTCCCAAGCTGACGATTTTAGCCTCAGCCGGCACTAGGCTTTGACGCGGTAACTCGACCCGGTAGAGGGGAATATCCACCAGCATAGTGCTTGAAGTAAGGCGAACGCTGGTATCATGGGCCTTGTAGAACACCCAGGAGAGCAGGCCCAATACGGCGATCACCATCCCCGCAGAGGCATATTTCGCCTTCTTAGGTAAGGGCTTCACCATCAGCAGCACTAGCACCAAGGCGACACCCAGCAGCATAGACAGGAAGATCCCGCTGGTTGCAGAATCTAAGGTTGTGAGTTGAAAGACTTGAGTATCCATCTCTAAATATCCTCTTGAAACATTTGGGCATGCAAGCAGATCATCCCTGAGCCCACCCCTAACATGAACCGATAGCTTGAGTGTGGCGCTCTCGACATATTATGTCAATAAATGTTAAGGTGAGTTAACTTGGACCCAAACAAAAAAGACCACCCCAAGGGTGGCCTCTTTCATCGGACGCGTTTAGCCTTATTGAAGATCTAAGGCGAGAATCTTCGACTTGCGCTGGTAGTTATACAGCTGCTTCTTCTTGTTTGGCAGGGCATCGACCTCGACGATCTGAAAGCCATGCTCGAGGAACCAGTGAATGCTACGGGTCGTCAGCGCAAACAGGCGAGCATAACCACGCACCTTGGCCTGACCTATGATGTTCTTCAGCAAGATGCTGCCACGGTCGGCATCACGATAATCAGGATGCACCACCAGGCAGGCAAACTCTCCGGCGTTGTCCTCCTCGAAGGGATAGAGGGCCGCACAGCCGATCACCAAGCCATCACGCTCGATCAGCATAAACTGCTCTATCTCCATCTCCAGCTGCTCACGGGAGCGGCGCACCAAGACCCCTGCTTGCTCCAGCGGACGGATGAGATCCAAGACACCACCGATATCGGCAATGGTGGCTCTGCGCAGGCGCTCGGCGCTCTCGGTCACTATCTGGGTACCGATACCGTCGCGGGAGAACAGCTCCTGCAGCAGGGCGCCATCATCGAGATAGCTGACGAAGTGGCAGCGGGCCACGCCATTACGGCATGCATCTATGCTGGCCTGTAAGAAGGCCCGTGTGCCCACACACCAGTTGTCTTCATCGGTCAGCTCAGACAAGATGCGCTGGGCATCGGTCGGCATCAGCTCGGCAATCACCTCGCCGTTACTGTCGAGTATCCCCTCCTTGGCACTGAAGCCTATCATCTTATCGGCCTTGAGCTTCACCGCGATCTGGGTCGCGACCTCTTCGGCGGTCAGGTTAAAACACTCGCCGGTCACAGAGGCCGCCACAGGTCCCAGGAGCACTATGCCGTGGTTGTCCAGCTGACGTCTGAGGCCCGCCACGTCGATACGTCTCACCTTGCCACTCAAGCAGTAGTCGACGCCGTTATCGACCCCTAAGGGCTGGGCTATCACGAAGTTACCGCTGACCACGTTGATCTGCGCCCCTTGCATCGGGGTATTGCTCAGGCTCATCGACAGACGTGCGGTGATGTCCAGCTGCAGACCGCCCACAACCTGTTTGATCACCCTAAAGGACTCTTCATCGCTGATGCGCACCCCGTTGTAATACTCAGGGGAGAGATTATGCGCGGCCAAGGCCTCATCGATTTGCGGCCTGGCGCCATGCACCAGAACTATCTTGATCCCCAGGCTGTGAAGCAGGGCAATATCGTTGATGATGGAGCGAAACTGACTCTGCGCCAGCGCCTCACCGCCCAACATGACCACAAATGTCTTGCCCCTATGTGCATTCACATAGGAAGCAGAATGACGAAACCCCTCGACTAACTCAGTAGTGCGCACCCGCGTAACCTCAACAATAAATATGTGACAATATCGCCACCTGGCGAATAACAAGCCGATTTTATTGCATTTAAATTCACATTAAAAGCATTTGTTGTCATCGAAAGCGATATTTTTTCATCACAAAGAGACAATCTGATTAAGCATAGCAGAACAGATTAAGATCAGAGGCTTAGGTAAAGGCCGGAATCCGTCGGCGCGCAGGGTTATCACCTGGGAACTTATCTAAAAAATAGAAATGAGCTGGCCAACGCCATGGGGAAATTTAGGGCAAAAAAAAGCCCCTGCAATGAGGGGCTTTTTCCAAAAAACGTGAATCAAGAATTACTTGATTTTCGCTTCTTTGTAGATAACGTGCTGACGGATAACGGGATCAAATTTCTTGATCTCCATCTTTTCAGGCATGTTACGCTTGTTTTTCTCAGTCGTGTAGAAGTGACCTGTTTTAGCGCTAGAAACTAGCTTGATCTTCTCACGGTTACCTTTAGCTTTAGCCATGGCTTATTACACCTTCTCGCCGCGGGCACGAAGTTCAGCAACAACAACTTCGATACCTTTCTTATCGATAATACGCATACCTTTAGTAGATACACGTAGCTGTACGAAACGCTTTTCGTCTTCTAACCAGAAACGGTGGTTCTGTAGGTTAGGTAAAAAACGACGACGAGTCGCGTTCTTAGCGTGCGAACGGTTGTTACCAACCATCGGCTTCTTGCCAGTAACTTGGCATACTCTTGACATGTCAATCTTCTCCAAAAACAATTTAACGCTCGAGCATTAATGTACCTCGAATATGGCCGTCGCCCGAGGCACACAAAGAGGGCGCATTTTATACAGGATCTAAAATCAAAGATCAAGGGATATTCAATCTATCCATCCCCTCTCTGCAAACGAAACTATCTCACGATCGCCTACAACCATATGGTCTAGCAGCGAAACATCTATAGTCGCCAACGCGTATTTCAATCGCTCAGTAATTCGCCGATCAGCATGACTGGGCTCAGCCACCCCGGAGGGATGGTTGTGGCACACAATTACCGCTGCGGCTTTTTTCTCAAGCACTAGGCTTACCACTTCTCGTGGATAAACCGAGGCTGAATCTATGGTGCCACGGAACAATTCGACGAACTGAATCACCCTATGCTGGCTATCGAGCAATAAGATGGCAAACACTTCGTAGGCACGATCCGCCAATTGTCTCATTAAATAGTCCCGAGTTAAATCAGGATCTGACAAAATCTTTCCTCTTTGTAGATTTTCTTGCGCGATCCGCTTGCTTAACTCGATGGCAGCCTGCAATTGAGCATACTTTACTGGGCCGATCCCCTGAATATCACACAGCTCACTCAAGGAGGCGCTAAACAGCGCTCTGAGGCCACCGAAGTGGGTTAACATGACTCTGGCCAGGGACACGGCGCTTTGTCCCTTGAGGCCGTTTCTGAGCAGCACCGCCAGCAACTCGGCATCGGAGAGCTGAGCGACACCACTGCGCAGCAGTTTTTCTCTGGGCCCCTCTCCCTGAGGCCAATCTTTGATTGCCATAAACACTCCTTGTCTCGGCGCCATCTGCACACCTAGGCTTTAGAGTATGGTCTAGTTTTTAAAAACTTGTATCCTCAACCTCAGCAGGATTGTGGTATGGTTAGCGGGCAAAATTAAACGCGATTAGTGATCAACATGAGTCTAACCAATAAAAAGATATTGCTGGGAATTGGCGGCGGCATTGCTGCCTATAAGTCTGCCGATCTGGTCCGCCGCCTGAAAGAACGCGGCGCCGATGTGCGTGTCGTCATGAGCCAAAGCGCGCAGGAATTTATCACGCCGCTGACCCTGCAGGCACTGTCGGGCCATCCCATTGCCACCGACCTGTTAGACCCGGCGGCCGAAGCCGCCATGGGGCATATCGAACTCGCCCGCTGGGCCGACTTAGTGTTGATAGCCCCGGCAACCGCCAACCTGATCGCCCGCATTAATGCCGGCATGGCCGATGAGTTGATCACCACCACCTGCCTGGCCACAGAAGCGCCAGTGGTGCTCTGCCCGGCGATGAATCAGCAGATGTATCGCAACGTCGCCACCCAGGACAATCTGGATAACCTGAGAAAGCGCGGCCTCACCATCTGGGGACCTGCTTCGGGTAGTCAGGCCTGCGGCGAAGTCGGCCCAGGCCGCATGGAAGAGCCCCTGGTGATCGCCGAGCGCGTCGAACACTTCTTTGCGCCAAAGCTGCTTCAGGGAATATCGATACTGCTGACGGCGGGCCCGACCCGCGAGGCGATCGATCCCGTGCGTTACATCTCTAACCACAGCTCGGGCAAGATGGGCTTTGCCCTGGCACGCGCGGCGGCCGAGATGGGCGCTAAGGTGACGCTGGTCTCCGGCCCGGTCAATCTTGAGACGCCGATGAATGTCAATCGCCTCAACGTCGCCTCGACCCAAGAGATGCTCGACGCCGTGATGCAGCAGGTACACCACAGCGATATCTTCATCGGCTGCGCCGCGGTCTGCGACTATCGCACCGCGGATATTGCCGACGAGAAAATTAAGAAATCTGCCACAGAGATGTCACTTGCGCTTGTACGCAATCCTGATATCTTAGCCACGGTCGCGGCCCATGAGGCACGTCCCTTCACGGTAGGATTTGCCGCCGAGACGCAGGATGTAGACCATTACGCCAAAGACAAGTTGACCCGCAAGAAACTGGATATGATCGCCGCCAATGACGTATCCGACCCGGCCATCGGCTTCAACAGCGATAGCAATGCCTTGAAGGTCTTCTGGCAAGGAGGCGAGCACGCCCTGCCTGCCACAGATAAATATACCCTGGCGAAGCAACTACTCACCCTAATCGCACAGCAGATGAAGACAGCATGAAGACGCCCATAGAACTCAAGATCCTCGATTCTCGCATCGGCTCACAGTTTCCGCTTCCCGCCTATGCGACCCCGGGCAGTGCCGGCATGGATCTGCGTGCCATGATAGAGACCACCATGGTGATTCAACCGGGCGAAACCCAGCTGATCCCAACCGGGATCGCCGTACATGTTGCCGATCCCAGCCTGGCGGCCGTCATCCTGCCGCGCTCCGGCATGGGCCACAAACATGGCATAGTGCTGGGCAACCTAGTCGGTCTTATCGACTCTGACTATCAGGGTCCCCTGATGGTCTCTTGCTGGAACCGCAGCAACGAGCCTTTCACCTTGGAGATTGGCGATCGCCTGGCGCAACTCGTGTTTGTGCCTGTGGTACAAGCCGAATTTAAATTGGTCGACGAATTCGACACCTCAGATCGAGGCGAAGGCGGTTTCGGCCACTCGGGTACTCGATAATTAGGTACCTATTAGCCAAATTCTCGATAACACGGCACTCACAACCTAGACACGCCGCATAGAATAATTAGAGAGTCATGGGCAGCGCCTGCCCATCGGCTCCTGTAGTAATTAAGTAAAGGATACTTAGATGGCTGCAAGCCCTAAAATCAACCGACGCGAACATATTCTTCAATGTCTGGCTACCATGCTAGAAACCAGTCCCGGTCAACGAATCACCACGGCAAAACTTGCCGCCGAGGTGGGCGTGTCTGAGGCGGCGCTCTATCGCCACTTTCCCAGCAAGGCGAGAATGTTCGAGGGGCTGATCGACTTTATCGAAGAATCGCTGCTATCGCGCATCAACCTCATCATGGATGAAGAGAAAGACACCATGAGACGCTGTCAGTTGCTGCTGCAACTATTGCTGGTATTTGCCGAGCGCAACCCAGGGATCTCACGCGTACTCAACGGTGACGCCCTATTGGGAGAGAATGAGCGACTGCGTAACCGTACCGGCCAGATCTTCTCTAAGGTTGAGACTCACCTGAAACAGATCCTCAGAGAGAAAACCCTGAGAGAAGGCAAAGGCTTTAACCTGGACGAGGCAATCCTGGCTAACCTGCTGCTGGCCGTGGCCGAAGGCCGCATCGCCCAATTCGTGCGCAGCGACTTCAAAAACAAGCCCACAGAACACTTCGCCGAACAGTGGCAGTTTATTCAGCAGCAGCTACTTCAGAGTTAACTAATATCAATAAAAACAGCGACCTGTCATACACGGGTCGCCATGCTTTTCTAGACAAAAGTATTGCACTAGTAGATCCATTGCTTTACCCTCCTTGACGCAACAAAAAAATAAAATCTATATAACAATTTACGCGCACAAGGATGTTATATGAAACTAATTCAGTCGTTTAGTTTAGCCTGCCTCTGCCTTCTCGCTAGCCAGGTCACAGCCGCAACTAAAGATACAGCAGAACTTTTTAGCCGTTCGGCAGAGTTTTCCAACGTGAAAATCTCCCCCGACGGAGATTACCTCAGCGCCATCACCTCCCATGATGGTAAACATATGCTGATGATTCTCGATGCCAAAACCAAGAAAGCAATCCACGTGGTGCGCTTTCCTGACAACGCGCAGGTCGGCGCTTATGAATGGGTCAACAAAGATCGAATCGTCCTCGCTAAGGAATACCTAAAGGGCTGGAGCGACCATCCCATCTATTATGGTGAGCTGATGGCAGTCAATGCCGACGGTTCTAAACCAATTTATCTTATTGGTTATAAAGGTAGCGGCCGTCAGACGGGATCACGCATTAGCAAGAATACGCCTATCAGAGCGACTGCCTATATTCTCGACCCGCTAGCAGAAGATGAGCAATATATGCTGGTTAAGGCACTACCTTGGGGCTCGGGAGGCAGTAACACTGAGGAAAACCTACAGCAAGTCTACCGCGTCGATGTCTACTCGGGGGCTCGCAGAAAAGTGGCTACCGCGCCAATCTCCTACGCAAATTTCTTACCCGACCATGATGGCGATATCCGCTTCGTCAGCGGTACACGCGACTACATCACATCAAAACTTTACTATCGAAAAGATGGCGAGTGGGTCGACACCGAAAAGCTAAATCTTAATCTCAATGACATGAGTCCAATCGCGTTCGGCGGTGACGAGAACAGCGTCTATGTGCTCGGCAGCGAAAACGGCCAGCCTAAAGGGGTCTATTTAGTCGACATCAAGAGTGGTACTAAGCAGCTTATCAGCCAAGACAAGGTTGTCGATCCCAGCAATGTGTGGATCAATCGCATCAATAAGCAACTCTACGCGGTCGAATATGAAAACGGCTATCCTACCTATGAGTTTGTCGACAAAGGCGAAAAACTCGCCGCCACGCTCAAGCAGTTGATTGCAGCATTGCCAGGCCATCAGGTTCATCTGGTCAGCCAGACCAACGATATGAGTAAATTGGTCATCAAGGCCTTCAATGACAGAAATCCTGGCGACTACTACATATTCGATGCCACCAATAAGAAGCTCGAATATTTAGCGTCACAGAAAAAGTGGTTAGATCCCGATAAGATGGCCGAGATGAAGCCTATCAGCTTTACCGCCAGAGACGGTAAGGTGATCAGCGGCTATCTCACACTGCCCTATGGCAAAGAGGCCAAGAATCTGCCGCTCGTGGTCAATCCTCACGGTGGTCCTCATGGTCCAAGAGACTGGTGGGGCTTTGACGACCAGAACCAGTTGATCGCCAGTCAAGGCGCTGCCGTACTGCAGGTAAACTTCCGCGGTTCGGGTGGCTATGGGACTGCATTTGAACATGCTGGTCACCAGAAATGGGGCACAGAGATCCAGTACGATATTATCGATGCCACCAAATATGTCATCGAACAAGGCTTTGTGGACAAAGAGCGAATCTGTATTGTCGGCGGCAGCTTTGGCGGCTACTCGGCGCTACAAAGCCCAATCCTGGCACCGGATCTCTTTAAGTGCGCCATCGGCTTCGCCGGCGTCTACGATCTCGAGCTGATGTTCAGTGAAGGGGACGTACAGGGCCGCCGCGCGGGTGAGCGTTACCTGAAGCAGGTACTAGGCGAGAACGAAGCCATGCTTGAGCAGATGTCGCCTAGCAAGAACGTCGACAAACTCAAGGTTAACTTGCTACTGGTTCACGGTGGTGAAGATGAGCGAGCGCCAATCGAACAGCTCGAAGCGCTGGAAGAGGGACTCAAGAAGAACAACTACCCTTATGAGAAACTGGTTATGGACGATGAGGGCCACGGCTTCTATAACGACGAACATAGGGCGAAATACTACCGTCAGATGATGAGCTTCCTCAAAGACAACCTGAAGCTCTAAACCCCTTAAAAACCCCAAAAGCCGATTGCCACAATCGGCTTTTTTGTTAATCCCCTAGTAATTCTGGGTATAAATTACCCGCAATTCAGGGTATCCTCCCTGACCCGCCGCCCTATGTTTGCTGGCGCCGGACAGGCTATAATGAATATCTTAAAGGTTAATTTGTTAAAAACATTAGTAAATTAACCTTACTGAAATAGACCACTATCTGATGGTGGAGGACACGATGGCATTAAGTGAAGCAGCACAGCAGGTGCAAACTGCATTATTAGAGCGTGGTCTCGAGACGCCCATGGTCCCCTGCGGACTGAGCAGCGAGGCGCGCAAAGAGAAAATTGAGCACCATATGCGCGAGATCTTAACCTTAATGTCACTGGATCTGCGCGACGACAGCCTGGTCGAGACCCCTAAGCGTATCGCCAAGATGTATGTGGATGAGATCTTCTCGGGCCTGGACTACGAGAACTTCCCCAAAATCACGGTTATCGAAAACAAGATGGGCTTCGATGAGATGGTCAAGGTCAACGACATCAGCCTCACCAGCACCTGTGAACACCACCTGGTGACCATAGATGGCGTCGCTACCGTGGCCTACCTGCCACGCAAGAACATCATAGGCCTGTCTAAGATCAACCGTATCGTGCGCTTCTTTGCCCAGCGCCCTCAGGTGCAAGAGCGCCTGACACAACAGGTATTGGTGGCGCTACAGACACTGCTTGAGACCAAAGATGTGGCGGTCAAGATGGATGCGGTGCACTACTGCGTTAAATCCCGCGGCGTGATGGACTCTACCAGCACCACAACCACCACGGCCCTGGGCGGCATCTTCAAGTCAAATCCGGCCACCCGCGCCGAGTTCCTAAGCAATTAAGCCAATGGCTTTGAGCGAACTCCACTCAATAAAAAACGCTGCCTAGGCAGCGTTTTTTTGTATCACAACAATTGATACCGATTAGATACCGTATTGGTCGCGATAGGCACTTACCGACGCCAACTGATCTTCCATGCCAGGCTTTTCCGACAGGTAGTTGATCAGATCTTCCAGCTTGATGATAGAGACGATGTTGCAGCCGAAATCGCGCTCGACTTCCTGGATCGCCGACAGCTCGCCCTTGCCTTTCTCTTGACGATCCAGCGCAATCAACACGCCCGCCAACTCGGCATTGTGGGCCTCGATGATCTCCATAGATTCGCGAATCGCGGTGCCTGCGGTGATCACATCATCCACCAGCATCACACGGCCCTTAAGCTCGCTGCCCACCAGGCTGCCACCCTCACCGTGATCTTTTTTCTCCTTACGATTAAAGCAGTAAGGCATGTCGATATCATGGTGATCGCACAGAGCCACCGCTGTGGTGGTCGCGATAGGAATCCCTTTGTAGGCCGGGCCAAATAGCAGGTCATACTCGATACCCGAATCCACCAGCGCCGCCGCATAGAAGCGACCCAGACGCGCCAGATCACGCCCGGTGTTAAACAGGCCGGCATTAAAGAAGTAAGGGCTAGTGCGGCCTGACTTTAACGTAAATTCGCCAAAACGTAATACCTGACGCTCAAGGGCAAACTCAATAAACTCACGTTGATAGGCTTTCACAATCTCTCCTTTTTAAAATGTAGGGGTACGCTCAATTCGATTTAAAAAAAGGACCCCGTAGGGTCCTGATCAACAAAATAATGATTAACTCAATGCCGCCTTCTGCACATCGACGATCTCGCGAATGCCGTGCTTGGCCAGATCCAGCAGGCTGAGTAATTCTTCATGGCTAAAGGGTTCGCCCTCGGCAGTGCCCTGTATCTCGATGATCTTACCTGTCTCTGTCATCACCACGTTCATGTCTGTCTCGGCGGCGCTATCTTCCACATACTCGAGATCGCAGATAGGCTCGCCCTTGTAGATGCCTACGCTGACGGCGGCAATCAAAAACTTAAGTGGGTTGGTCTTAATCAGTCCCTTACCACGAGCCCAGTTGAGCGCATCAACTAGGGCTACACAGGCACCGGTAATGGCTGCGGTGCGGGTGCCACCATCGGCCTGGATCACGTCACAGTCAATCACGATAGTGTTCTCACCCAGCGCCTTCATGTCTACCGCAGCGCGTAGGGCGCGGCCGATTAGACGCTGGATCTCCTGGGTACGACCAGACTGCTTGCCACGGGCAGCCTCACGATCCATACGGCTGTGAGTCGAACGCGGTAACATACCATATTCGGCGGTTACCCAACCTTGGCCCTGACCTTTCAGGAAACGTGGCACCCCTTCGGTGAAGCTCGCGGTGCACAGCACCTTAGTTTCGCCAAATTCGATTAATACAGAACCTTCTGCATGGGCAGTGAACTGTCGCGTAATGGTTACCGGACGAGATTGAGCTGGGGTTCTGTCACTTGGGCGCATTGGCATTTCCTGTTTGAAATAGAGATAAGCAGATTTGGCTGCATATTATAGGGGCTTGCGCGCTTCGATGCCATGTTAATCATGACCCAAAGCGTAAAGGGAGGAGAGTTTGCTTTAACCCTGCATCTCATCAGACTATAATCCAAGGTCACTAAATCGATTTAAACTATTGGAATTACCCATGATCCAAAGCATGACAGCCTATGCTCGCATCGAGCACAAAGCACAATGGGGCACCGCCTCCTGGGAGATCCGCTCGGTCAATCAACGTTACCTGGAAACCTACCTGCGACTGCCAGAACAGCTGCGCAGCCTGGAGCCTGTCCTCAGAGACCGTCTGCGTAAACGTTTAAATCGCGGCAAGATCGAGGTCAACCTGCGCTACGATCTTGGCGAAGAAAAGAATAACGACCTGCAACTCAATCAGGCGCTGGCCAGCCAGATCATTCAGGCAGCCAACTGGGTCAAGCAGGAAGCCGGTCAAGGCGAGATCAACATTGTCGACGTGCTGCGCTGGCCGGGCGTGATGTCAGGCAGCGAGCAGGACATGGATGCCATCGGCAAGGAGCTACTGTCCGCCTTCGACAGCGCGGTCGATCAGTTTATCGAGGCCCGTGGCCGCGAAGGCGACGCCATCAAGACCATGCTGGAAACCCGCCTGCTGGCCATCGAGGGCCAGGTCGCCATTGTCCGCGAACACATGCCTACTGTGATGCAGTGGCAGCGCGACAAGCTCACCAACCGTTTAGCCGAGATCCAGGGCGAACTGGATCCCGCTCGTCTAGAGCAGGAGATGGTTCTGCTGGCGCAGAAGATGGACGTCGCCGAAGAGATGGACAGACTCGACGCCCACGTCGCCGAGACCCGCCGCATCCTCAAGAAAGGCGGCGCCCAGGGCCGACGACTCGACTTCATGATGCAGGAGTTTAACCGCGAGTCCAACACCCTGGCCTCCAAGTCCATCAGCTCAGAAGTCACCGCTGCTGCAGTAGAACTAAAAGTGCTTATCGAGCAGATGAGAGAGCAGATCCAGAACGTGGAATAAGCTCAATAAAATTCAAGCTCTAGCTTTAATTCCGGCTAGAGCTCTTCTCCTTCCCCCGAAATAAATCGTGTCACATCCTCGATACGAACGCTTCAAGTTGTGACTTATAGTCCGTAGACCGATAAGTCACACCGATTCAAGATACAAATCATATCCCTCTGATATTTAGGCATAATCATGAATGTGATTTTGAGCCGTTTCGGACAAAGACTAAAACAAATACGAACTCAACAAAGATTAAGCCAAGAACAGCTGGCTGAAATCTGCGAACTAGATCGAACATATATCAGTGGTATAGAACGTGGCGTTCGTAATGTTGCACTAATCAATATCGTAAAATTAGCCAATGGTTTAAAGGTAAGCGCCTCATCTCTACTTGAATTTGATGTTGAGACCAAACATGACTAGGCGTGCTTTTTATTCAGCTCCACTTGATGAATTTCTTTTAGAAAATCCCCAAGCCATTTTGGGCAAAATATCGCAACCCCATACCCAAGACATTAAGCATCAACAAACCTCCGCATGGACAGTGCAAATTACTGCAATTCAGACAGCTCTGGTCAATATTCCATCAGATAAAGGCTGGATATTCTTTGAGTTTCTTATCCCTCGCATGGGTCGTCGTGCAGATGTTGTCCTCATTTATTCTGGCATTATATTTGTGCTGGAATTTAAAATTGGTGCATCTAATTATTTATCCCAAGATCTCCGCCAAACTCATGGCTACGCATTAGATCTAAAAAACTTTCACAGAGGAAGTCATGGTAAATGTATTATTCCTATTCTGGTAGCAACCGCGACAGAAAGCTCATTTAGCGATATCTGCTTCGCAGCAGATCATGTTGCTTCGCCAATATGCATTAATATTGATCAACTACATCCAACCATTACCCAAATATCCATTCAGTACAAACAACCTGATTTTAGGGGAGATGAATGGGCTAAAACGGGGTATATGCCAACACCAACAATTGTCGAAGCAGCTCAAGCTTTATATGCATCTCACAATGTAGGAGACATTGCTCGGAATGAAGCCGACAATCAGAACTTAGGCAAAACTTGCAATGAATTAATCCAACTAATTCACCAGTCACGAACACAAAAATCAAAAGTTATCTGCTTTGTAACAGGAGTTCCAGGCGCAGGGAAAACATTGATAGGTGTTAATCTTGCCAACGCTCATTCTATTCCTGAAGAAGATGAGTATTCGGTTTTCTTAAGCGGTAATGGCCCTCTAGTGACTGTATTACAAGAAGCATTGGCTAATGATGCATCCAAAAGAACAAACTCTACAAAAGCCCGAGAGCGGCAGAAAACCAGTCAGTTTATTCAAAATATTCATCGTTTTAGAGATGAGGCTCTCGATGGCTCAATCCCCCCAGAAAAAGTAGTTATCTTTGATGAAGCACAACGAGCATGGAATCTAGAGCAAACCTCCAAATTTATGCAAACTAAACGCGGTCATCTCAACTTCAATCAGTCAGAACCTGAATTTCTCATATCAGTCATGGATAGACATCAAGATTGGGCTGTGATTATTGCGCTTATTGGAGGTGGGCAAGAGATAAACACTGGTGAAGCTGGGTTGAGAGGCTGGCTAGACGCTCTTGAAAACCACTTCACTAACTGGGATGTATACTGCTCACCGAACATTCTTACGGGTAATTATGTATCTACAGGTGTTTCGTCTGATCACTTAGAAAACGTGAACATACGACAAAACCTACATTTAGCAACTTCAATGCGATCTTTCAGAGCTGAGAAACTATCTGACTTCGTACACCATGTTATCGCTGGTGATGGAAAGAAAGCTAAGGAATTAAGCGACCAATTGCAGCAGGTATACCCACTAAAAATCACCCGAGACTTAAATGAAGCCAAAAAATGGCTACGAGCTCAAACACGAGCCAATGAAAGCAAAGGGCTTCTCGCGTCCTCCAATGCTATTCGTCTAAAAGCCGAAGGAATACATGTTAAAAATCGCTTTGATCCAGCAGCATGGTATTTAAATCCTCAAGAGGATATCCGCTCATGCCATTTTCTCGAGGAGTGCGCGACTGAGTTTGATATCCAAGGCCTAGAACTGGATTGGTGCTTAGTAGGTTGGGATGCCGATTACCGTCATAACGGTAGTAAGTTTGAACATTGGAAATTTAAAGGAACAAAATGGCAACATCGCAACAAGGATGAGGATAAACGCTACCTTGAGAATGCTTATCGAGTTCTATTAACTAGAGCAAGACAAGGAATGGTAGTATTTATTCCAGAAGGAAGCGATATAGATTCAACAAGAAAAAAATCATTCTATTTACACACATATCAGTATCTTCTGGATTGTGGCTTTAGAACGATTTAACCAGAACCTCACCATTCCACAAATTACTGGATATCGTTCAGCCTTTAGCTTTGCTAAGTTAAAGGCTCAAAAAAGTCATCGATTGAAGATTTATTTAAACTTAATCCCAGTAGTGCAAAATTAACTTCAGCAAAGATGGAGACCCCATGTCACAACGGAGTAAATGGCCTCAATTACTGGTGATTCTGATCGCCCTGGCGCTGCTTATCCCTGGACTCAGCCTACCTATGCTGAGCCTAGATGGCCAGGCGGACAAATCTAAATTTGCCCAGACAAGCATAGAACTGATGACAGAAGACGGTGAGATGCGTGGACTACTGGGGTCGGTATCCGCCTTTCTCGGCTTTAACGAGCTTGAGGGGCAGGTGGAAATTTATCGTAAGCACCGCAGCATACTGGGGACGGTGCAAGATCTGATGCAGAGCGGTAACCTGCTGGTTGGCATCATGATAGCCACCTTCTCGGTGATCATTCCCACCCTCAAGCTACTGGCGCAGGCGGTACTGGTTTTTGCACGGGGCAGCACGGCTACCCTGCTCACACGCCTTATCGATGCCATAGGTAAATGGAGCATGGCCGATGTATTTGTGGTGGCCATCATAATCAGCTACCTCGCCGGTAACGCCGAGGATCAGATGGGCGAACTGATCATAATGCACGCCCAACTCGAAATCGGCTTCTGGTTTTTCACCGGTTACTGTCTGTTTGCCATCGCTTCCAACATCATGATGAGCAAACCTAAAACCACCTCGGCCTAACCCGGCATCTAGCGCACTCTATTGAGAAAAATGAAGTCTGAGCCAAGAAATACTCAAGAGATCTAACGCAATAAAAAAGCCCCCATATTGTTATAACGCAATAGGGGGCTTGATTCGTTATAGGCAGGCTAGACCCTTAACCCCCACATATCGAAGGTCTCCTGACAGAGCTGCTCCCTAAAATCGGGGTGGGCGATATCGATCAAAGCCCGTGCGCGCTCTCGCAATGACTTGCCGCGCAAGTTAGCCGCACCATATTCGGTGACTATGTAGTGCACATGGGCTCGAGTGGTGACCACACCAGCACCGGGTGAGAGTACCGAGGCGATTCTCGACACCTTGCCGCCCGCCGCCGTACTGGGCAGGGCGATCACCGAGCGCCCTCCTTCCGAGAGACCGGCGCCGCGGATAAAATCCATCTGGCCACCGACGCCGGAATAGATGCGGGTACCGAGAGAGTCGGCGCAGATCTGCCCCGAGATATCCACCTGCAACGCCGAGTTAATCGCCATCACATTAGGGTTCTTGCGAATGATCGAGGTGTCGTTGACCTGTTCGATATCCATGAAAACCACGGAAGGGTTATCGTCCACATAGTCATACAGTCGCTGACTGCCCAGGGCGAAACCTGTGACCAGCTTGCCTGGATGCACCTTCTTGCGACTGTTGTTGATCACCCCCTGCTCGACCAGATTCAACACACCATCGGAAAACAGCTCGGTATGCACCCCAAGGTCTTTATGCTCAGTGAGGCAGGAGAGTACCGCATCTGGGATGGCGCCTATGCCCATCTGCAGGCAGTCGCCGTCACGCACCAACTTGGCGACGTGCCGACCGATTGCCAAGCTGGTCTCGTCGCTGGCCGCCAGCGGATGTTGCGGCAGCGGCATGCTCTGCTCGAACACGGCGGCAAACTTGTCGTAATGGATGAAGCCATCACCATGAGTGCGTGGCATGCAGGGGTTGATATGGGCGATGACCTTGCCCGCCACCTGACAGGCCGCCAACGTCGCCTCCACAGATATTCCGAGCGAACAGATACCATGCTTATCCGGCGGCGATACCTGAACGATCGCCGTGTCTATGGGCTGCTCGCCGGAGCGGAACAGCTTAGGCACCTCGGAGAGAAAGATGGGCACATAATCGGCGTCTCCCTGCTGCAACAGCAGGCGGGTCGGCAAGCCGCCGAAGAAACAGCGATGACGCAGATGCCCTTTTAGCCTAGGGTCGCTGAGGGACTCGGCGCACTCGGTATGCAGTTGCAACAGGGTCAAGTCTTGCCGGGTCAAGGCATGCTCAGCCAAGGCATCAAGTAAAAGCTTGGGGGTGGCGCCCATGGAGTGGGTCCAAAGGGTCTCACCGCTCTGGATCAGGGCAACGGCTTCTCGCGCAGTATTACAGATAATGGGTGGCATCTATCTCACCTATAGTCGGAAAACTGAGTGCAGTGTACGAACTAACTTAACGCTTTGATAGCAAACTTATCAATGAGTTCACCTTAAGTTGATCTTAAGCAAGAGAGTATCGACTCGACGCGAAATATCGGTGCGAAATAAATGCATCGGCGGCACAAAAAGGGGCCGAACGGCCCCCTTTATCACGCACTATTTTAGGTAAGCCTTGAGGCTATCCCCTTGGGTCAACAGACTCTTATAGAGGGTAAACTGGTTGGCCGCACGCTCGAGATTATGATTCTCATGGTGAATATGAAAATAGACATCGCCATTGAGGTGATCCGTTAAGAAACGTACCCCTATCATCAGGCAGATCACCCTGGCGCCCAGCCAGAGGCTTTGACGCTCGACATCGCTCAGCACCTCACCCAGCTCGCTCAAATAACCGCGGCAGATGGCGGCAAAGATAGGCTCCCGCACCTCGACCCTGGTGAGATTGGTGGAGTCCTCGGCCTCTGGCGAGGTAAAGGTACGCACCATGTCGCCGAAGTCATACATCAGGTGTCCCTGCATGCAGGTATCGAGATCGATGATCGCCATGCTGCTCATGTCGCGCTTATCAAACAGCATGTTATTGATCTTAGTATCGTTATGGCAGACACGTGGCGGCAGCTGCGCCTCGACTTCGCTAAGCTCGCTCAGAAGCTCATCTTGAGAAAGAGCAAAGTCCACCCAGGCCTGACACTCTTTGAGACGCCCCTGACTGTCTTTGGCGACCGCCGCTTGCAGCTGGGCGATACGCCCGGGCAGGTGATGAAACTTGGCAATCACATCCTCAAGCTGACGGGCATCGAGATCGCTCAGTGCGCGGGAGAAGTGACCGAAGGCCTTGGCCGCTGATTCTGCCTGGTCCGCGTCGGCGACCACCTCTATGCTATGGCTGAAGGGCAGATAGGTTATGGCGCGCCAAAAACCGTGCTCGCCTAAGTCCAGCGCCAGCTCGCCCTGTGAGTCTATCACCGGCTTCACCACACTCAAGCGATACTCGCCAGCCTCATGTTTCGCGAGCAGATGCTCTGCCACCTTCTGGGCGTTGCTCACCAGTGCGTGGGGTTGAGTAAAGACTTCCGTGTTGAGGCGCTGCAGCACAAACTCGCCCTCTGGCCAGCGCACGAGAAAAGTATCATTGATATGACCGTTCCCAAGGGGACTCACTTTGGCCGAAGCGGTTACGCCAAAGTGCGGCAACACCTGCTGCCTTATAAAATCAATCACCCAGTAACTCCATTAATTTTTGTTTTACCCAATCAATATCTTGCGGATAGGTCACCCCTAACCAGGTGTCCAAGGTTTGACTCACGAATACCTTTTTAGCCTTCGCCTTATCGGTTAAGGCGGCTTGCACCACGGCGGGAAGATAACATTCACTGTCAGCCTTATGCCCCTGCTGGGTCACAAATTCCACCAAGGCCTCACCCAAAAGATCGAAGATGTCCGGGGTAAAGCCCCAACAGGTCATCGAGGCCATCGCCTCGAGCGCCAGATTGCCCTGTCGTCCCTGATGCGAGCCCACCAGATTATCACCTTGCCAAGCAATATTCAGCCACTCTTCGACAGAAATCAGCAGATTATCCTGGGTAACACAGATGCCGCGATTAACGCCGCCATGATCCGACAGCGTCTCCTTGAGGGGATAGGCGACCATCTGCCACTGATTCGGCCGCAGCTTAAAGCCCTGAGCGAGCAGGGCGAAGGCCTGATCGCCATAGTAATCGTCGGCATTGATCACCGCCATGGGACCGGATACAAATTTACGAGCACTCCACAGGGCATGAGCCGTGCCCCAGGGCTTAGTTCTGCTACTGACCAACTCGGCGAGGTTAGCGCCGTTCGCAGACGCGCCACCGAACTCAGGCAGATCTGTCAGCTGCTGCACACAGAAATGCAGCGCAAAATGAGACGGCAAGCCTGCCAGGCGCGCCTGAATACTCGGGATCAGCTCGGCGCGGGTCACTATCACGGCCGCCGAGAAGCCCGCCTGAATGGCGCTGGCGATCGACAGCTGCAACATGGTCTCACCCTTGGGCCCTAGCTCAGCGAGCTGTTTGTCGCCGCCGAAACGACTCCCCAGGCCCGCCGCCATGATCACTAAGGTCAGGGATAGATTGTCATCATCCCCATTGGACACTGCATCAGTTAACTTCATCGACATCAAACCACACGAGCCCATTGGCTCGTCTTAAAAAAGAAGACAGGGGCGGCTGTGTCACCGCCCATGTCATAACTCATAGATTAAGGGAATCAGAGATAAGGCCTGAAGGCCGGCTCCTTGGCCAGCGCCGCCTGACTGCCCTTGAGGCTAAACTCGTAGCCGCACAGGGTCAGGCTGCCGCGCATGGCAATATCATTGATGATGGCGGGCGTATCCAGCGGTGAGAAGCGCGCCTGGGTCGAGGTGTCGGCCAGCAGACTTACCATCATTGGTCGATAGCTCACGCCATTATTAAAGGTCAGGTTCTTACAACTGCTGTCACCCTCGGCGCTGGCGAGGGACCAGATGGTGCCGGGCTCGCCCCGCTCACCCAGCCAGCTGAGCATCAATACCTTGCCCTCGAGTTGCACCTTAAAGCCATCTGGCATCGCCACCTGCTTGATGTTTGTCGCAGGCCCCTGGGCTATCTGCGTCTCAGGCTCTGACTCTGCTGCGACTTGTTCGGTAGCATCATCGCCCCCAAGCCAGAACAGGCTGCCAAGCAACAGCGACAGGCAACCGAAGCCTAGCAGGGCGCCGCGAGGATGGCCCTTGATGGCGATTAAGGTTGTACCAAACAGCTTAGCCAGCTGCGCCCCGAGCGTATTAACTCCTTGCGCCAACCTGTCCTGGGGTTGGCTATCTTGGGACTGGCTAGCTTGGAAATAATTATCTTTTGGGCCGTCACTTCGATAGACCTGCTGCGCATCGAGATCAGACGCTATGGCCGATGCCTGCTCAAACCCAGGCTCATTGTCCTGCGCCAGTTCTTGCCCTAATGCGTGTTCTGGAGCATGAGCAAACGCAGGCGAATCCCCCGCCAGGGTCGGCTCAACCCGGGTGCGGCGCTGATTACTCGCCATCAAGGGGCCACTGTAGCCCAGGCTATCGAAGGGGGCAGATGTCTTAGGCTGAGGACGAGAAACGATAAAGCCCACCGCTAAAACACTCAAGATGAGGGCGACCCAGTTCGGCCAGGCCTGCTCGGCAAAGACCAGACTGGCGGCCAGCAGCAGTGGCCCGGGGACGACCGCCAATGCCAGCAGACGCTGGGCGGTTATCAGGCGACGACTAGCGCTAAGTAGCGAGACGGCAATTAATGGCAGGGCCAACAGCAACAAGATGCCATGACCGGCAAACAGCAGGGAGAAGAGGTAGATGAGACAGAGTGAGGCACCACTAATGACAAGAAAACGCAGGCTGGTATCCACGCCCTGGCGACAGAAAAAGGTGTTTAACGACATAAAAAATCCCACTTCACGGCTATCTCAGCAGAGAGTCTACTGGATCTCGCCCCGGATGACGCTTAATTTTGGTTAATTTTCCCGGCCAGCCCAATGCCTACAAAACAATTACCCGTCCAACGTAATCTCCATCCAGCCAGAAATCAGCAGGAAAGCTCAACATACCCTAGCCTAAATTTACTACTAGGCTGTATAATGTCTGGCTACCTAAAACGATACAGCCTTTGGATAGCATTTACATGACCGCTCGCGGAAACCTCTTTATCATTTCAGCGCCCAGTGGCGCCGGCAAGTCTTCACTTCTTAGCGCTATATTGCAGGATAAACCCGCCGATATGAAGGTCTCTGTGTCACACACGACACGCCAACCCAGAGTCGGCGAAGTCGACGGCGAGCACTATCATTTCGTCAACGTCGACGAGTTCAAGGCGCTGATCGACAAGCAGGCCTTCTTCGAATGGGCCGAGGTGTTCGGTAACTATTATGGCACCTCGAGAGAGGCGATCGAGGTCATGCTGAATAAAGGCATAGACGTGTTTCTCGACATCGACTGGCAGGGCGCCCAGCAGGTCAAACAGATGATGCCAGAGGCGATTGGCGTCTTCATCCTGCCCCCTTCTAAGGCTGAGCTTGAGCGTCGTCTCACCGGCCGTGGTCAAGACAGCGCCGAGGTCATTGCCGGGCGTATGGCCCAGGCAACCTCAGAGATCTCCCACTATGGCGAATATGACTTCATCATAGTGAACGATGACTTCGAGCAGGCACAGGTGGATTTAAAGGCAATTATTCGCAGCCAACGCCTCACTCGTGCTAGTCAAATTCATGCTCAAAATGATATGCTTAATGATCTGTTGGCAGACTAACTGTCATCGTGTACAATTTTGCGTCATTTTTTCACCCATAAACACTGGAGTTTCAATACATGGCTCGCGTAACTGTAGAAGACGCCGTAAACCAAATCGGCAACCGTTTTGATATGATCCTGGTTGCAGCGCGTCGTGCTCGCCAAATCGCTGTGCAGGGCAAAGACCCTATGGTTGAAGAAGAGAACGACAAGCCAACGGTTATCGCTCTACGCGAAATCGAACTAGGCCTGGTTACCGCTGACACACTAGATGCCGATGAGCGTCAGACCGTCCGCGAACGTGAAGCAGCCGAAATCGCTGCCGTTGCCGCCATCGCCGAAGGCCGCAACACTATCTAAGGAGTGAAGCCACTTGTATCTGTTTGAAGGTCTCAAGGAGTCTGCGTCAAGTTACTTAGAAGCGACGCAGGTAGAATTACTCAAGCAGGCCTATCAGGTAGCGCGCGATGCTCATGAAGGGCAGATGCGCACGAGTGGCGAACCCTACATTACCCATCCGGTTGCGGTTGCCCGCATCCTGGCCGATATGCGTCTCGATCATGAGACGCTCATGGCCGCCCTGCTGCACGACACCATTGAAGATACCCCTGTCACCAAAGAAGAGCTCTCAGAGCTGTTTGGTGAATCTGTGGGCGAGCTGGTCGAAGGCGTCTCCAAGCTGGACAAGCTTAAATTCAGAGACAAGAAAGAAGCCCAGGCGGAAAACTTCCGCAAGATGATGATGGCCATGACCCAGGATATCCGGGTGATCCTCATCAAGCTGGCCGACCGCACTCACAACATGCGCACCCTTGGCGCCCTGCGTCCCGACAAGCGTCGCCGTATCGCCCGGGAAACCCTGGAAATTTACGCCCCCATCGCCAACCGTCTGGGTATTCACAATATCAAGACTGAGCTGGAAGACCTGGGCTTTCAGGCCTACTACCCCATGCGCTACCGGGTACTCAAAGAGGTGGTTAAGTCTGCCCGCGGCAACCGTAAAGAGCTTATTCAGAATATCGAAGGCGCCATCAAGACTCGTCTCGAAGACACAGGTATCAAGGGTACGGTCAAGGGCCGCGAGAAAAACCTCTATTCCATCTACAACAAGATGTGTAACAAGGAACTCCAGTTCCAAGAGGTGATGGATATCTATGCGTTTCGGGTGATCGTCGACTCCATTGACACCTGTTATCGCGTCATGGGCGCCATGCACGGCCTGTATAAGCCACGCCCCGGTCGCTTCAAAGATTATATTGCCATCCCCAAGGCTAACGGTTATCAGTCGCTGCATACCTCGCTATTTGGTCCACACGGCGTACCGGTGGAGATCCAGATTCGTACCGAAGATATGGATCAGATGGCAGACAAGGGGGTTGCGGCCCACTGGCTCTACAAGGGCGCCGGTTCGGCCCAGCAAGGCACCACCACTCAGGTGCGTGCCCGTAAATGGATGCAGAGCCTGCTGGAGCTGCAACAGAGCGCCAGCACCTCCTTCGAATTCGTCGAGAACTTTAAGACAGAGCTGTTCCCGGAAGAGATCTATGTCTTCACTCCAGAGGGACGCATTCTCGAGCTACCTGTGGGCGCCACTGCGGTGGACTTTGCCTATGAGGTGCATACCGACGTGGGCAACACCTGTGTCGGCGCGCGGGTAAACCGCCAGGCCTACCCGCTGAGTCAGCCGCTGATTTCCGGCCAGACTATCGAGATCATCACCGCCAAGGGCGCGCGGCCCAATGCCGCCTGGCTCAACTTCGTGGTGACGGGTAAGGCACGCTCTAAGATCAGACAGCTGCTCAAGAGCCTCAAAGAAGATGATGCCGTACTCCTCGGCAAGCGTCTGCTCAACCACGCCCTGGGCGACATCAAGCTCAAGGATATCCCTCAGGAGCAGATCGATAAGGTGGTGAGCGAGACCAAACATGCCACCCTAGATTCCCTGCTGGCCGACATAGGCCTGGGCAACGCCATGAGCATAGTGATTGCCCAGCGTCTCAAAGGCGATCGCGTCGAGCAGCACGAACATAAAGAATCCAACATGATGCCGATCCGCGGCGCCGAAGGCATGCTGGTCTCCTTCGCCAACTGTTGTCGCCCAATCCCGGGTGATGCGGTGATCGCCCATGTGAGTCCAGGTAAGGGCCTGGTGGTGCACATGGAAAGCTGCGCCAACATCCGCGGTTATCAGGGCGAACCAGACAAGTATATTCCCGTGCACTGGGATAACGCCGAGGGCGTCGAGTTCCAGGCTAACCTGCGTATCGAGATCGTCAACCACCAGGGCGCGCTGGCCAAGATCACCTCTATCGTGGCCGCCGAGGGCTCGAATATCCATAACCTGAGCACCGAAGAGCGCGACGGCCGGGTATTCTTGATTAACTTACGGATCTCGGTCACCGACCGGGTCCACTTAGCCAACGTGATGCGCCGTATCAGGGTACTGCCGGAAGTGCTGCGCACATCGCGTAATCGTTAGTTCCACCACTATTAACCTAAGTAGAGAGAGCGTTATGGCAGAGAAGATCATCATTGCAACCGACAAGGCCCCACAGGCGATCGGCACCTATTCTCAAGCTGTTAAAGTTGGCAGCACAGTCTATCTGTCTGGCCAGATCCCGCTGAACCCAGAAACCATGCAGATGGTCAGCGACGAGTTTGAAGCCCAGGTCGTGCAGGTGTTCGACAACCTGACCGCCGTGTGTGAAGCCGCCGGTGGCAGCCTGAAGGATATCGTTAAGCTGAATATCTTCATGACAGATCTGTCCAACTTCGCCACGGTAAACGAGATCATGGGTCGCTACTTCGAGCAGCCATATCCTGCCCGCGCCGCTATCGGCGTTAAGCAGCTGCCAAAAGACTCGCTGGTCGAGATGGATGGCGTGATGGAGCTGTAAGCTCTAAGTTGACACCAAAGGGCGCTGCGGCGCCCTTTGTTCTTGATAAACATTACAAACGAAACATCATGAGCCCAGAACGCTTCAAACGCATCAACCAGATGCTGGACAACCGCCAGACCGACCTCACTGTCTGCCTGGACAAGGTGCATAAGACCAACAATATCGCCGCGGTGATCCGCACCGCAGATGCCGTGGGCATACATCAAATCCACGCCGTCTGGCCCGATATTGAGATGCGTGTCTCGGGTAATACCGCCTCGGGTAGCCAGCAGTGGGTCAAGACCATCAAGCACTACCATATGGATGAGGCTGCGGCCCAGTTCAAGGCGGCGGGCATGCAGATTTTGGCCACCAACTTCTCAGAAACCGCCGTGGATTTTCGCGACATCGACTATACCAAGCCGACTGTAGTGATCATGGGTAACGAGCGAGACGGCGTCAGCGAGGAAGGCCTGGCCATCGCCGATCAGCAGATCATCATCCCTATGATAGGCATGGTGCAGTCCCTCAACGTGTCTGTGGCTTCTGCCCTGGTGATGTATGAAGCACAGCGTCAACGCGCCGAAGCCGGCATGTATGGCCAGCGCACCCTAGACGACGCCTACTGCCAGACCATGCTGTTCGAGCAGGGCCACCCCGTCTACGCCAAGGCCTGTCGACGCAAGAAGATCCCCTATCCCGCCATCGACGAAAAGGGGCAAATTGTCGCCGACGAGACCTGGTGGCAACGGATGCGCGCCCCGGACCCAAACGCCGAGCCAGAAGCCTAAGTTCGTTTTACGGGAAAGCGAAACGCCTCGCTTTCCCCACACAGCTCCGATGCTCGCCTAGCAAAGGATTCCTTTCTGGGCATTCTTGCCAGGGCGTTCTTACCAGAGCATGCCTACCAGAGCCTTCGAGCTAAGACTATGACAATTGGCCTTTTATTCCGGCAAAACAATTGTCATAGATCACATTCTTCGCCATACTCAAAGACGCGCATAAAAAGTGGCCAGGCGCTCTCATCGCAGAGAAGGGCCCACTCAATAATGGGGGTTGTTGAGTCTCGCTCCGGCATTGGCCAGGCGAATCAAGTTGCGTCTCCTTTAACAAGAATAACGATGGAATGGCAAGATGGACTCACTATTCAAATCACCGGTCGACATGTTGCACCACTGGGTCGAGCAATATGGCGACAGCACCTACCTGAAACAACCCATAAACGGTCAATACGTTAACTACAGCTGGCGCGAAGTGCAGCAGAAGATGCAGCAGATCGCCGGCGCCCTGCGTCACCTCGGCCTGGAGCCGGGCGACAAGGTGGCTGTGTTATCGAAAAACTGCGCCGAATGGTTCATTACCGATCTGGCGCTGATGCACGGCGGCTATATCAGCGTGCCCATCTATCCTACCGCCAACGCCGACACCATTCGCTACGTGCTGGAGCACAGCGAGTCGAAGGCGATCTTTATCGGTAAGCTGGACTACTGGGCCGATCAGGAGGCCGGGGTCGGTGGCGACATACTGCGCCTTGCCATGCCCTACGACACCATGCCAGCACAATACCAGTGGGACACCCTGCTGAAACTGGGTCACCCATTGACCGACGCCGAGGCACCTACGCCCGAGCAGATCATGACCATCATCTACACCTCGGGCTCGACCGGTAAGCCTAAGGGAGCGATTCAGACCTTCGCCAGCTACGAGTGGACCTGCCGCGCCGTGGTGCGCGACCTCAAGACAGATGTGGAAGACAGGCTGCTCTCCTACCTGCCGCTGGCCCATATTACCGAGCGTGTCGCCATCGAGGGCTCATCCTTCTATTCCGGCAGCAGTGTCGCCTTCGTCGAGAGTCTCGACAGCTTCGTTGCCGACGTGCAGCGAGCCAGACCGACCGTCTTCTTCTCTGTGCCTCGCCTGTGGAGCCTGTTCCAGAAGAATATCATCGACAAGATTGGCTATACTAAGCTCAACATACTGCTGAAGATCCCCTTCGTCAGCTCGCTGGTGAAGAAGAAGATCCATCAAGGGTTGGGCCTCGAACATTGTCACCTGCTAGGTTCCGGCTCGGCGCCCATCCCGCCTTCGCTGATCGCCTGGTATCACAAGATTGGCCTTAACATCTGTGAAGCCTGGGGCATGACGGAAAACAGCGCCTACTCCATCATCAACCACCCCTTCGATGCCAGCAAGATAGGCACGGTCGGGCGTGCAGTCGAGGGCTGTAGCGTCAAGCAAGGCGACAACGGCGAGCTGCTGGTCAAGAGCCCAGGCCTGATGAGCGGCTACTACAAGCAGCCGGAAGTCACCCAGGCCAGCTTCGACGAGGATGGCTATTTCCGCACCGGCGATCTCTGCTCAATCGACGCCGATGGCTGCGTCACCATCACGGGCCGGGTCAAGGACAACTTCAAGACCGCCAAGGGCAAGTATGTTGCCCCAGTACCTATCG
The DNA here is from genome assembly GCF_019457575.1 of Shewanella alkalitolerans. Classification (NCBI taxonomy): domain Bacteria; kingdom Pseudomonadati; phylum Pseudomonadota; class Gammaproteobacteria; order Alteromonadales; family Shewanellaceae; genus Shewanella; species Shewanella alkalitolerans. The sequence goes on from NZ_CP080422.1 coordinate 4,150,735, forward strand.
AGCGTAAGCTGGCCCAAGATCCTCACGTGGAGCTGATCTGCATCATAGGCTCTGGGCTGCCTCATCCGGTTGCCCTGGTACAGCTCTCCGAGGGCGCGGCCTTGCAACCCAAGGAAGAGGTGCGCGCCTCGCTCAAGGCGACTCTGGACAGCATCAACCCTAACCTGGAATCGCACGAAACCGTCGATGCCATCATAGTGGTGAGCGAGCCCTGGGATGTGGACAACGACGTGCTGACGCCGACCCTGAAGATCAAACGCCATGTGCTGGAGCAGAGATTCAGCGCCAAGGTCGAAGGACAACGCGGCGGCGTGGTGCGCTGGGAAGATGAGCTCTAAGCTAGCTTGTAAACCCAGTCGCTAAGACAATGACCTAAAAACACGCCATCTGGCGTGTTTTTTATGGGGCAATCTGTGACGAGATAAACAAAGTTTAATAGCTCCTCCCTAAATTTTAGTTGCCTAAAATTGTGCAACCTCTATGCTTGGCGCCCCGCTACTGTAGAGAGTCAATCATGTTCACCCCGCTAGCCCTTATCGCTGGTCTGCTCATCCTTATTCTTGGCGCCGAATCCCTGGTGCGTGGCGCCAGCGCGCTGGCCCTAAAACTCGGCGTCACCCCGCTGATCATAGGCCTCACCATAGTCGCCTTCGGCACCAGCGCCCCCGAGCTGGCGGTGAGCCTCAAGTCGGCCCTAGCCGGCAACTCAGGCATCGCCCTCGGCAATGTCGTCGGCTCCAACATCGCCAACATAGGCCTAATCCTCGGCCTGACGGCCCTTGTGCGCCCCATAGGCGTGCAATCTATGATGGTCAAGCGCGACATTCCGCTGATGCTGTTTGCCAGCCTGCTCTTCTGGGGGTTGATCAGCGACGGCAGCCTCAGCCAGCTAGACGGCGCCCTGCTCTGCTCCATGCTGATCGCCTATCTGGGGATGAACTACCTGTTCGATAAGCAGCAGGCCGATACCGAGTCGATGGAGCTCAAGCCGCTCGTGCCTCTGCTGGCCGTGGTGCTACTCCTCGTTGGCATCGCCATGTTGGTCGGCGGCGGCATACTCTTTGTCGACGGCGCCGTGGCCCTCGCCAGACAGCTGGGAATGAGCGAGCTGCTCATCGGCCTGACCATCATCGCCATAGGTACCAGCATGCCAGAGCTTATCACCTCACTGGTGGCCGCCAGACGCGGCGAGAGCGACATCGCCATCGGCAACCTGGTGGGCTCTAACCTGTTTAATATATTGGGGATCTTGGGGATCACCGCCCTGATTCACCCCATCACCGCCAGTGTGCCCAAGCTGGACATGCTGGTGATGGTCTCGCTGGCACTGCTGCTTCTGCCTCTGGCCTGGAGCGGCCTGCGCGTGGGACGGCGTGAAGGCGCCTTGCTGCTGCTCTGTTACCTCGTCTACCTGGGCTATTTGATCCTCTCCGCCCAATCCCTATGAGTTAGCGCCGCTTTTCAGCGCTACCAATTTAGCCCCAGCAATTTAACGCTACTGCCGATAAGCGATGACAAATGTCATCCCTTATCGGTGACATCTGTGCCTGCACAAAAATTGCCATCAGGCAGATACTCTCCTTAACCCCGAGACGGGGCATTACGCAACACAGGTTCTTAAGGAGAAGCCAATGAAAACACTTATCATCGCCACCAGCCTGGCCCTACTCAGCCCACTGAGCCAGGCCAATGACATTACCGAGATAGACAGCGCCGCCAATCGGATGGATATCGATCGCCTGAGCCAATTGAGCGAACAAAGCCAAGGTTACGAGCAGGCCTACGCCCTCTATCGCATGGCCATCAGTGCCAACATTCTCAGCCAGAAGGGCCAGGCCCAGGCCGCATTGACCCGCGCCGAGAAGACCCTAACTCCCATTGCCGACCAAGGAGAAGCCGCCACCCTATTAGCCTCTGTCTACGGCATGCAGATAGGCTTAGACATGAGTCAGGCCGCCAAGTACAGCACTAAGATGGCCGGTGCCCTCAATGACGCCGAAACCTTGGTCCCCCAGAGCCCTCGACTGGCGCTGGTCAAGGCAATCGCCGCCTATTCCAGCCCTAAAGACCATGGCGGCAGCATGAAAGATGCCATCGCTTTTAGCTCAAAAGCCATTGATCTATATCGAGAACCTTGCGATAACATCTGTTGGGGAGAGGCAGAGGCCTACACCTGGCGCGGCTTAGCCAAGCAGAATCTCGGTGACAAGGCGGGAGCCATTGCCGATTGGCAGGCCGCCCTGCAGGTACAGGCCGATTATGCCTGGGCAAATTTCCTGCTAAAACAGAACCACTAAAGTAATCGGCTCAATATCGGTTGCCACTAAGCCAGACGGCTAAGCGTTAGAGCGCTCATAGCTCAACATCATGGACTTAGTGGCACCTAGGATAAAGAAGATGGACAAATACCCTATTCCACACACCCTAGATATCGAGCGGGCGACCGAAGATAAGCTCGCCTGGGTCTATCTGATCAACCTGGGCTTCTATTTCATCCCGCTATTCTTGCAGACTATGCCCACCTGGCACATAGTCCTGAGTCTGGTCGTGCTGGTGCCCTTTATCTACTGCTATTTTTGGGCCCACCGCAGCCCGAGTCAAACCGCCTACCAGCCTATCTTGCTGATCATCGCCCTGGCCTGTCTGATCACGCCGGTTAATATCGGCTCGCTGTCCCTGTTTACCTTTGCCGGTTTCTTTATCGGCTTTAACTACTCCTTGCCCAAGGCCCTCGCCAGCCTTATCGGCTTGGCCGTCATCCTGACGCTGCTCAGCCTAACCCTAGGTATTCACTACTACTTTGCAGTCTATGGCGTCGCCCTGATCACCGGCGTGGGTTTCTTTGGCGTGGCTGAGCGTAAGCGGGTCGAAGCCAAGCGCGCCCAGCGGCAGAGTCAGCAGGAGATACGCCAGCTCGCCACCATGCTAGAGCGCGAACGTATCGCCCGGGATCTGCACGACATCATGGGGCACTCGCTCTCCTCTATCTCACTCAAGGCGGAGCTGGCGCGCAAACTATTTGCCAAGGGGCAAGCCGATCAGGCCAGCGCCGAGCTGGCAGAACTGGAAACCATCGCCCGCGACAGCCTCAGCCAGATCCGCCAAACGGTATCAGGCTACAAACACAAAGGGTTAGACGCCGCCCTGACGCACCTGTGCCAGATGCTGAGGGACAAGGGCATGGCCGTTACCCTCTCTGGTGAGCTGCCATCACAGCCACAGGAAATCGAGACCCAGCTGATCCTCAGCCTGACCGAGCTGTGCAACAATGTTGTGCGTCATAGCCAAGGCGATAGCTGTAATATCGACTTGTCGGCAACACCTCAGGGGCTGCGGATCTCGGTCACAGACAATGGTAAGCTGAGGCAGCTCAGCGAAGGCAATGGCCTCACAGGCATTCGTGAGCGACTGCGCCCCTTAGGTGGTACACTCAGTATTGGGCTCGAGCCAAACCCGCAATTTATCATCGAGTTACCAAATCAGGGATAGAGACAAGATGAAGATATTACTCGCCGAAGATCAAGCCATGGTCAGGGGCGCACTTGCCGCGCTCCTCACCCTAGAAGGCGACTTTGAGGTGATCCAGGCCTGTGACGGCGACCAAGCTCTGAGCCTGCTCAAGCAGCAGGAGTTCGACCTGCTGCTGACCGACATTGAGATGCCAGGCCTCAGCGGACTGGAGCTGGCTCAATGGTGTCAAAATCAAGCGGCGCCGACTAAGGTCATTATCCTGACCACCTTTGGCCGTGCAGGCTATATTAAGCGTGCCATCGAGGCGGGCGTGGGCGGTTTCTTACTCAAGGACGCGCCCTCCGAGACACTGATCCAGGCAATTAACGCCGTCTGCCGCGGCAAGCGCATCATAGATCCCGAACTGGCCATCATGGCCGTCGGCGAACAAGACCCGCTGAACGATAAGGAACGTCGGGCGCTCAGGCTCGCCAGCGAGGGACGCTCCAGCGCCGAGATCGCCGCCACCCTGTTCATCGCCGAAGGCACTGTGCGTAACTATCTCTCCGAGGCCATCGCTAAACTCAATGCCAGCAATCGCATCGACGCCGCCCGCATCGCCAAGCAAAAGGGCTGGCTGTAACCTCAAACTATGACCTCAGGCTTTAACCTGCCATGGTTAACGCGAGATTGCGTTCATGCCGAACTCTGATAGTATATGTATATATTTACAGTAATAGGCTCAGGTTCTGGTTAAATAGAACGCTAAATCAAATGGGTACAAAGCGTGGATAGACTCGATCTCATGGCTGTGACAGAGTTAAAGGGCGTTGCCGCCAAGATGGCGCAGCGGCTGGAAAAACTCGGCATCAATACAGTCCAGGATCTGCTGTTTCACCTGCCGCTACGCTACGAAGACCGCACCCAGATCTATCCCATCGCCGCCCTCTATCCCGGTAGCTACGGCACCATACAGGGTACAATACAATCGACCCAGATAGTCCAGGGCCGCAAGCGCATGCTCACCTGCACGGTACGCGACGACTCGGGCACTATAACGCTGCGCTTCTTCAACTTCTCCGCCGCCATGCGTAACGGCCTCGAAGAGGGCGAGCGCATTCGCGCCTATGGCGAGGTGCGCCGGGGCAAGCTTCACCGAGAGATCATCCACCCGGAATACAAGATGCTCCACGGCGAGAGCGACTTTAGCCTCAGCGATACCCTGACGCCTATCTACCCGACCACAGAGGGACTCAAGCAGGCGAGCTGGATCCGTTTGACGGATCAAGCCCTGGCCCTGCTGGCCCATGGCGCCCTGACCGAACTATTGCCGCCTCAGCTGAGGCCTAATCAGCTCTCATTGGTCGACGCGCTGCAGCTGCTGCACAGGCCCCCGAGCGAGGTCAGCCCCTTTGCCCTAGAGCAGGGCACACATCCGGCGCAGCAGAGGCTGATCCAGGAGGAACTGCTGGCCCACAACCTGAGCATGTTACAGCTCAGGGCCCGCAGCAATCACGATAAGGCCATCGCGATGCAGCCTACAGGACAGCTACTCAATCCCTTCCTGGCATCCTTACCCTTCAAGCCCACTGGCGCCCAGCAGCGAGTGGTTGCCGATATCACCCAAGATCTCGACAAGGAACACCCTATGATGCGCCTGGTGCAGGGCGATGTGGGCTCGGGCAAAACCCTAGTGGCGGCGCTGGCGGCGCTGCAGGCCATAGAGAGCGGCTATCAGGTCGCCATGATGGCGCCGACTGAACTGCTCGCCGAGCAGCACGCCAACAACTTCGCCGCCTGGTTTGAGCCCCTCGGCCTAACGGTCGGCTGGCTGGCGGGTAAGCTAAAGGGCAAGGCTCGGGCGCAGTCGCTGCAGCAGATCAAGAGCGGCGAGGCCCATATCGTCATCGGCACCCACGCCATCTTTCAGGAGCAGGTCGAGTTCAACCGTCTGGCGTTGATCATCATAGACGAGCAGCACAGGTTCGGGGTGCATCAGCGCCTGGGGCTGCGAGAGAAAGGGATCAGCCAGGGCTTCCACCCACACCAGCTGATCATGACGGCTACCCCTATCCCCCGCACCCTGGCGATGACCGCCTATGCGGATCTCGATACCTCCATCATCGACGAGCTGCCGCCGGGGCGCACGCCGGTGACCACGGTCGCCATCTCAGACAATCGCCGCGGTGAGGTGATCGATCGCGTGCGCCGGGCCGCGCTGCAAGATGGGCGTCAGGCCTACTGGGTCTGTACCCTGATCGAAGAATCCGAGGTGCTGGAGTGTCAGGCCGCCGAAGACACGGCCGAGGAGCTTAAGCAGCTGCTGCCAGAGCTGTCCATCGGCCTGGTACATGGCCGCATGAAACCCGCCGAGAAACAGGCGATCATGGACGCCTTCAAGGCCGGCAGCATACAGCTACTGGTGGCTACCACAGTGATCGAGGTGGGGGTCGACGTGCCCAACGCCAGCCTGATGATCATCGAAAACCCCGAGCGCCTGGGTCTCGCCCAACTGCATCAGCTGCGGGGGCGTGTCGGCCGTGGCGCCGTGGCCAGCCACTGTGTGCTGCTCTACAAGGCGCCGCTTTCCCATACCGCCACCCAGCGTCTGGGGGTGCTTAGAGACAGCAACGACGGCTTCGTGATCGCCCAGAAAGATCTCGAGATCCGCGGACCGGGGGAGGTCTTAGGCACCAAGCAGACAGGTATCGCCGACATGAAGATAGCCGACTTAGTGCGGGATCAGGCCCTCATCCCCCACATACAGAAATTGGCCCAACATGTGATGCAAGAGGTGCCGGAAAATGTTGACGCCATAGTGCTGCGTTGGTTAGGGGAGCGCCAGCAATACGTGCAGGCCTAACTCAGCTAACAATTAAATATTTTTTATTTCACTGGCCGCCCCTAGACAAGCCCGGTGAATTTTGCAGAATGGAAAGAGGCCTCTGTGGTCACAGGGCTTATTCCAGCCACAATTCAAGGAAATCTCATGCAAGTCAGTCAAGAAGATAGAATTGCCCCACAGACAGCGCGCAGCGGGATCAATGCGCTCAGCATTGCCGTGGTGATCATATTAGTGTTGCTCGCCGCCGGCGCCTACTATTTCCTGGGCAGTGACGAACCCGCGCCCGAGCCTGAATTGCCAGCCCCTATCACCCTGCCAGAGCCAGAGCCGGAGCAGCCCCTGCCAACCGATGCGGCCCTGCCTGAGCCAGAAAACCTGGCGCCGGAGCCTGAAACCCAGGTAGAAGAAGCACCAGCCGAGGCGGTTGAGACCCTTCCGACACTGGCCGAAAGCGATCAATATGTTCATGACAAGACGGTCGAAGTCGCCAACGGCATGAAGATTGACCCGCTACTGGTCGAGAAAGATATCGTCAGACACTTCGTGGTGTTCGTCGACAACCTGGCTCAGGGCGAGCTGGCCCGCAAGGTGAGCCCACTCAAGGCGCCCAACAGCAAGTTTACCGTCTCCGAGGTGACCAACAAGACCTACCTCAATCCCGACAGCTACCATAGGTATGATCTCTATGCGAACTTCGTCGATAACCTGGACGAGGAGCAGCTGCTTAGCACCTATAACAAGGTGAAGCCGCTTCTGGGTGAGGCCTTTGCCGAGCTGGGTTATCCCGACATGAATTTCGATGACCGTATGCTAGAGGCGATAGACGTCATGCTATCCGCCCCCGTCATCGACGCGCCGATTGAGCTGGACAGCGTCAGCGTAAACTATAAGTTTGTCGACCCTCAGCTCGAGAGCCTGCCCAATGCTCAGAAGCTGATGATCCGCATGGGTCCGGAAAACAGCAAGAAGGTCAAGGCCGCCCTGCGTAAGCTCAAGAAGCAGCTCAAACAGTCATAACCCCCAGCTCGCCCATCTCCCCGTGGGCGAGCTCCCTCCTACCTCCTCAGTTCACACTATCTAGCAACAGATCAATCACATATTTATGTCACCCGTCAAAGGGTGTACAATAGCCGCCCCACAAATACACCTTGTGGCTCAGTTTCTGGTTATGGAAAACATCAGCAAGACGCTGTATTTAGAGGCAAAGTAGTGCGGTTACACTTTCACATTCATTCTGCGGGCGCCTGGTCTCCCCTATACCAGTGCTTAAGCGATTGGCAGACATGGCCAACGCCGCCGGCAGATGCCGAGCAGCTCGCTCAGGCCGCCCCGGCGCTGAAGCAAGTACCCGCCATGCAAAGGCGACGCTTTAGCAAGCTCACCAAGATGTTGTTGGATGTCGCCTTTCAGTGCGACGCGCCCGCCCAATGCCGCACCATCTTCGCCTCTCGCCACGGCGAGCTTAATCGCACAGTGGATCTGCTGCAGGACATAGTGCGCCAGCAGCCCATTTCGCCCATAGGTTTCAGCCAGTCGGTACATAACACCGCCAGCGGCATCTTCAGCATATTGACAGATAACCGCGCGCCTTCGACCTCGATTGCCGCCGGTGAGGCCACCCTCACCCAGGCCCTTGTCGAGGCCTATGGACAACTGGCGGAGGACAACTCGCCGCTGCTGCTGGTGTTTGGCGACGAGCCCGTATCAGATATCTACAAAGAATTTACCCAGGAACCCGAACTGCCGCTCGCCATCGCGCTGCAGTTGTCTCTATGCCAAGATCAGGTTTCAGGCACTCAGCTAATCATTGAAACCAAGCCAGATGCCTCCGAATTAGCGGCGGCGCAGCCGCTGAGCTTTGGCCAACTGATCCACGCCATCGCCGCCCAGCAACCGCTCGAAGGGCGCCTGAATCAATACCTGGTGCGAATCTGCCATGACTAGTCAGGTCGTCGCCAAACGCCTGACCGGCATCGCTTATATTCCTCGCTGGCTGGGCGGGGTGAGCTGCTATATCGCCTTCGGTTTGGGAGGCCTGCTCAGCTCACTCACCATATTGCCCGTGCTGAGATTCTGGCCCGGCAGCCAGCAGGTGCGTATCGCCCGGGTACAGCGCGCTGTGCATCTGATGTTTCGCGGCTTCGTGCGTATGCTCACCTGGGCCGGGGTGATTCGGGTGACCACCCAAGATCTGCATCGGCTGGAAAGTGCCAAGGGCAAGGTGATCATCGCCAACCATCCAACCCTGGTCGACGTGGTGGTGCTGATCAGCCTGATGCCCAATGTCGGCTGTATCGTCAAGCAAGGGCTATGGCGCAACCCCTTCCTGCGGGGCGTAGTCTCCTGCGCCGGTTATATTCCCAACCGCGGCGCCGACCTCCTGCTCAAGGATTGCAGCGAGGTGCTGGCCCAAGGAACTAACATGATCATCTTTCCCGAGGGCACACGTACCGTTAAGGGCGAGATAGTTAACGAATTTGCAAGGGGCGCAGCCAATATCGCCCTGCGCACAAACACAGACCTGATCCCCGTGGTATTAAGAACCAATGCCGTTGGCCTGACCAAGCAGGAACCCTGGTATGAGATACCTCGCCAAACCATAGGCATGAATGTCGAAGTAGGCGAAACTATCGAGCATATCAGGTATCATGCTCAAACGGGTGGAGACGCCAAGATGGCCCGTCAGTTGACGCGGGATCTCGAAGAATATTATAAACAACAACTTGATAAAAATTATGAGCTTACAAAACGAAATTAAACAACTCATCATAGATTGCCTGGATCTCGAAGATGTCAGCATCGACGACATCGACACGGATGCGCCGCTCTTTGGCGACGGTCTGGGACTGGACTCTATCGATGCACTTGAGCTGGGACTGGCCATCAAGAAGCAGTTCGATGTCAAAATCGAAGCTAACTCAGAAGCCACCAAGGCCCATTTCTACAGTGTTGCCAGCCTGGCAAGCTTTATCGAATCTCAACGCGGTTAGGAGGCAGCATGCAAAATCGTGAGCAAATTCTACAGATGCTGACTCAGATCCTGGTGGATGAGTTTGAAATCGATGCCGACGACATCACCCCAGAGGCGTCTCTGTATCAAGAGCTGGATCTCGACAGCATAGACGCTGTGGATCTAGTGATTAAGCTACAACAACTCACGGGCAAGAAGATCCAGCCCGACGAGTTTAAGGCCGTGCGTACCGTCGATGACGTAGTAACGGCTATCGAAGGACTAGTGAAGCAGTAATGCGCCTGTTCCTGCAACTAGTCACCGGCCTGGTCGTGCTGGGGTATCCCCTGGCCGTCTACTTCGGCCTGAACTATTTGCCGCCGGGCGTGATCGCCCTCCTGCTCTGCTCTCTGCTGCTGCTCAGGCTCGCCCTGCAGAGACAACAGGTCAGGGCCATGATGCTGCCAATCGTCGTGGGCATCTTCCTGACCGCGGGCAGCTACCTGGCGAAACAGACTGCCTGGCTGCTCTACTATCCCGTGGTGATCAACCTGAGCATGTTGGCGCTGTTTGCCTACTCCCTCAAACATGGTCCCACCATGATTGAGCGTCTCGCTAGGCTGAAGGAGCCGGATCTGCCCGACGAGGCGATCCCCTACCTGCGTAAGGTGACCCAGATCTGGTGTGGTCTGTTTGTCTTCAACGGCGCCATGGCACTCTACACCGCCAGCGCCACTAGCCTGGCGACCTGGACCCTCTATAATGGATTTATCGCCTATCTGCTGATCGGTACGCTGCTCGGCGGAGAATGGTTATATCGCACCTTCTGGTTGAAAAAGTCATGACAGCCCTACTCAAACATTGGCTCAGGCATGGGCCGGCGAGCCAGCAGCTTATCAGCTTCAATCACCACGATATTCTGACGGGTGAGGCCTTTACCGCCCAAGTGGCCGCCATCTTCGAGGCCCTGAGCCAACATAAGGCGAAGCGCTGGCTGTTGGCCTGCGACAGCAGCGACCTGTTCGCGGTCGGCCTGTGCGCCGGTCTGCTGGCGGGTAAACAACTGATCCTGCCTGCCAACACCCAAAGCGGCACCCTGAGCGAACTCACCCATGAGTTCGATGCAGTGCTGGCAGACAGTCCGCTGTGCGAGGCCAAAGACTATGTCGCCCTGCATAAGGATCTCAAACATCCTGGCCCCTGGCCCACCAGCCAAACATTTGGCGAGTTGATCCTCTTTACCTCAGGCTCCAGCGGACAGCCCAAGGCGATCACTAAGACGCTGGATCAGCTCGATGCCGAGGTGACGGTGCTGGAGCAGACCTTTGCCAATCACCTGCCCCAATGCAGCGTGATCGCCACCGTCTCCCATCAGCATATCTATGGCCTGTTGTTTAAGGTGCTCTGGCCCCTGGCCGCCAGCCGCCCCTTCTTGAGCGATCTGGTGGAGTACCCAGAGACCCTGACCTATTACGCCAACCTGTTTCCCAACCTCTGCCTGATCAGCAGCCCGGCGCAGCTCTCTCGCCTGCCAGATGCCCTGGATCATCAGCCGCAGCTGCGCGCGCCCAGCCTGATCTTCAGCTCGGGCGGCCCACTGAGCCTTGAGGCCGCCAATGCCATCGCCCACTGCTATGGCAAGCCACCTATCGAAGTCTTCGGCAGCACGGAAACCGGCGGCATCGCCTATCGTCGTCAGCAGGACAACCAGCAGAGCTGGCGCGCCTTTACCACCCATGAGATCAAGCAAGATCCAGACGACGGTGCCCTCTGGCTCAAGTCTCCTTACCTGGAGAGCAGCGATTGGCTAAGGTGTGACGACAAGATACAGCTTATCGCCCCCGGCGAGTTCGTATTGCAGGGACGATTGGATCGCATCGTCAAGATAGAGGAGAAACGCCTGTCCCTGGTACAGATGGAAGCCCTACTGGAAAACCATCCCTTGGTGGATCAGGCCGCGCTCGTGGTGCTGGAGCAACCCAGGGTACAGCTAGGCGCCGCCATCAGGCTGTCTACCGAGGGCAACGCCTTGCTGGAGCAGGAAGGTAAACTGGCGGTCAACAACGCCCTCAAGCAGCATCTGCTGAGTCAGTTTGAGCGTGTTACCCTGCCAAGACGCTGGCGTTACCCCGCCGAGCTACCGCTCAACACCCAGGGCAAGCGTATCCACAAGGAGCTGTTGGAGTTGTTTCTTCATGATTAAATCTAACCTACCGCCCATCATGGCCAAACGTTGCCTGGAAGATGGCGTCGAATGGCAGCTGCGCATCGATGCCGACCTGCCCTATTTCGAGGGGCATTTTCCCGAGCAGGCGGTGCTCCCCGGCGTGACCCAACTGGATTGGGCAGTGCAGCTGGGCGCCAGCGAATTTGGCTATGCGCCCCAGGTGCAGAGCCTAGAGGTGCTCAAGTTTCAACAGCTGATCCTGCCCGGCAGCGAGGTGCAACTAAAGATCAGCCTCAATCGCGCCAAACATAAGCTCACCTTCGCCTACTATCAGGGCGAGCAGCGCTTCGGCTCGGGCCGTATCTGCCTGACGCCACTCGACAAAGAGGAGAAAGGCTGATGCAGCTGGCATTAGTCATCCCCAACTACAACCATCGCCAGGCGATCAAGGCTACCCTTGCACGCCTTGAGTCCTTGGGACTCACCTGTTATCTGGTTAACGATGGCAGCGATGACGAGACCCGTCACCTGCTCTGCCAGCTGGCGGCGCAGCACGACTGGGTGCGCCTGCTGCATCATCCCTTCAACCGGGGCAAGGGCGCCGCGGTAATGACGGGCCTCAGGGCCGCCTATGCCGATGGTTTTAGCCATGCGCTACAGGTAGACGCCGACGGTCAACACGATCTTGACGATATTCCTAAGATGATCGAGACGGCTAAGGCTCAGCCCCAGGCGCTGATCTCCGGCCTGCCGCAATACGATGAGTCTGTGCCCAAGGGGCGCCTCTATGGCCGCTACCTCACCCACTTCTGGGTCTGGGTCGAGACCCTGAGCCTGGATATTCGAGACTCCATGTGCGGTTTTCGCGTCTACCCTCTGGCCGCCACCGAGCAGCTGTTTCTCAACGAGGCACTGGGCGAGCGCATGGACTTCGATATCGAGGTGCTGGTCAAGCTCTACTGGCAGGGCGTCGAGGTGAAGCACCTACCGACCAGAGTGATCTACCCAGAAGATGGCACCAGCCACTTCCAGGGCTTCAAAGACAATGTGCGCATCTCCGCCATGCACAGCAAGCTATTCTTCGGCATGTTAAGACGCATGCCACAGCTGCTGCGCCACAAGCGCAGCCGCCCCAAGACGGTGAAACACTGGTCTCGCATGGGCGAGCGCGGCAGCTACTGGGGCATCAAGCTGTTGGCCACCAGTTATAAGCTGGGCGGCCACTGGCTATGCCGCGCCATCATGTATCCGGTGATCTGCTACTTCTTCGCCACCGGCCGCACGGCTCGGCACGCCAGCCAGACTTTCCTGCGTCAGGTGCAGCGACTCGAACCCAAGCATCCGGATCTCCAGGGCGAGATCAACTGGCGCCACAGCCTCATGCACTTCATCGCCTTCGGCAATGCGGCACTGGATCGTATCGACGCCTGGTGCGACCGCATCAAACTCAGCCAGGTCGACTTTCCCGACCGCGAGGTACTCGCCAAGCCCCTGGCCCAGGGACAAGGTGCCGTCCTGCTGGTCTCCCACCTGGGTAACCTGGAGCTTTGCCGCGCCATCTCGATTCACCAGCGCAAGGTGAAGGTCAATGTCATGGTGCTGACCCAGAACGCGGAGAACTTCAACCGGGTACTCAAACAGCTAAACCCCGACAGTGCCCTGAACCTGATCCAGGTGACCGAACTGGGCCCCAGCACCTCTATGCTGTTGCAGCAGAAGATAGAGCAGGGGGAACTCGTGGTGATCGCCGGCGATCGCACCTCCACCAGCAGTGAGGGCCGGGTATTTTACGCCCCCTTCATGGGCAAGGCAGCGCCCTTCCCCCAAGGTCCATTTATTCTGGCCAGCCTGCTGGACTGCCCCGTGTACCTGATGTTCTGCCTCAGGGAGAACGGCCGCTACCGGGTGCACGTAGAGCACTTTGCCGAGACCCTCAAGGGACCGCGTGCCGGCCGCATGGAACGACTACAAGCAGCGGTGAATCATTACGCCGAGCGTCTGGAACACTACGCCCGCCGTGCACCGTTGCAATGGTTTAACTTTTTCGATTTTTGGCGCAAGGACGATGAACTCCTGCGCGAGGCCAAGCCTCAAACGCCTAACAGGACAGAGAAATAGATGACACAGACGACTCAATCCCCCGCCTCCGCCACCCTGGTCGAATTTGGCCAGCGTAATCTCAATCTCGAGGAGGTCGTTGCCATCGCCAAGGGCGCCAAGGCCCAGCTCAAGGAGAGCGCCGACTATCAGGAATATATCCAGAAAGGTGCCCGCTTTATCGACAGCCTTTTGGCCGAAGAGGGCGTGGTCTATGGCGTCACCACGGGCTACGGCGACTCCTGCACAGTCACGGTCGGCCTGGATCTGGTGCACGAACTGCCGCTGCATCTGTCGCGCTTCCACGGCTGTGGCATGGGTAACATTCTCTCCGTCATGCAGGCCAGGGCCGTGATGGCGTGCCGCCTAAGCTCGCTGGCCGTGGGTAAATCTGGCGTCAGCTATGAACTGCTGAAACGCATCGAGACTCTGCTGAATCTGGGTATCACCCCGGTGATCCCCGAAGAGGGCTCTGTGGGCGCCAGCGGCGATCTCACCCCTCTCTCCTACCTAGCCGCCGTACTAGTGGGTGAGCGCGAGGTGATCTACCAAGGCGAGCGCCGCGCTACCGCAGATGTGTACCGTCAACTGGACATTACCCCGTTGACTCTGCGTCCCAAGGAGGGCCTCGCCCTGATGAACGGCACCGCCGTCATGACGGCGCTGGCCTGTCTTGCCTACGACAGGGCTCAATACCTGAACCGTCTGGCCAGCCGTATCACAGCCATGGCCTCGCTGACCCTCAAGGGTAACTCCAACCACTTCGACGACATACTATTTGCGGCCAAGCCCCATCCGGGCCAGAACCAGATCGCCGCCTGGATTCGTGAAGATCTAAACCACCATGAGCATCCACGCAACTCGGATCGCCTGCAGGACAGATACTCGATCCGCTGCGCGCCTCACATAATAGGCGTGCTGCAAGATGCACTGCCCTTCATGCGTCAGTTTATCGAGACCGAACTCAATAGCGCCAACGACAACCCTATCGTCGACGGCGAGGGAGAGCACGTGCTCCACGGCGGCCACTTCTATGGCGGCCATATCGGCTTCGTGATGGACTCGATGAAGAATGCCATCGCCAATATCGCCGACCTTATCGACCGCCAGATGGCCCTGGTGATGGACCCTAAATTTAACAATGGCCTCCCCGCCAACCTTTCTGGCGCCCAAGGCAGCCGCAAGGCGATCAACCACGGCTTCAAGGCGGTGCAGATAGGCGTATCGGCCTGGACCGCCGAGGCACTGAAGAACACCATGCCTGCCAGCGTCTTCTCGCGCTCCACCGAGTGTCACAACCAAGACAAGGTGAGCATGGGCACTATCGCCGCCCGCGACTGTATGCGCGTGTTGCAACTCACCGAACAGGTGGCCGCGGCTGCGCTGCTGGCCATGACCCAGGGCATTCACCTGCGTATCGCCCAGGGCGAACTCTGCCATGCCTCGCTCACAACCTCTGTGGCCAAGACACTCGATCAGGTCAGCGCCGACTTTGAACTGCTCACCGAAGACAGACCCCTGGAGACCGTGCTTAGGCAGACGGTCGACAAGATCCAGCAGGGACTGTGGGAAGTGTGTCACTAGGAGGCGCGAGATGAAGGCACTGCTCACCACAGAGATGGAGATGGTCATCCCCTTCCACGACGTCGACTCCATGGGGATCACCTGGCATGGTAACTATCTTAGATATTTTGAGATCGCCCGCTGTCAGCTGCTGGACGAGATCGACTACGGCTACCGCAAGATGCAAGCCTCGGGCTACGCCTGGCCCATTATCGATCTGCAGATCAAGTATGTGCAGGCCAGCACCTTCGAGCAGAGGGTCAAAGTAATCGCCAGCCTAGTTGAGTGGGAGAACCGTCTCAAGATCACCTATCAGGTGCGTGACGCCGAGACCAACCAGCGCCTGACCAAGGGTTATACCGTGCAGGCGGCGGTCGATATGGAGAGCAAGGAGCTCTGCCTGGTCACCCCGGACTGTTTCAGAGACAAGATAGCCCACCTGCTGCCCAGCGAGGCGCAGGCATGATGACCTCTTTGCTTCACCGCATCACTAGCCTTCACCGCATCGCTAGCCTTCACCGCACCGCTAAGGCCGGCCTGTTTTGCCTGCTGTTTTGTCCTATGTTCTGCCTGAGTCTCGTTAGTTTCGTAACCCATGCAGAACAATCAACCGACTATGAGGCACTTTTTAAAGCGAGCGCGGACAATGCAGCCCTATCCAAGCTGGTGACCCGCCTGGGCGGCGGTGAGTCGGCAAGGGGCGAGTTTACCCAGTCCCGCTACCTCAAGGTGCTGAAAAAGCCTCTGGTGAGTCGCGGCGAGTTCCTGTTTCAGGACAAACTGGGGATCGCCTGGCTACAGACAGCACCCTTTCCCTCTGGCCTGGTGCTGACACAAAACACCCTGGTGCAGATAGATGCCGACGGCAACCGTCAGGTGAGCCACGCCGATGACAATCCACAGGCGGGCGCCATGGCGCAGATGATGCCCAAGCTGATGAGCGCCCTGCTAGGCGGCGATCTCGCCCCCTTGGAGGCACAGTTTACCCTGCATCTACAGCAGCAAGCAGAGTGCTGGCAATTGGGCCTGGAGCCGATAGATCCCCTCATCAAGCAGGCGATGCCACGCATAGTGCTACAGGGAAGCGAACAACTTGAGTCTCTCAGCCTGCTGGATAACCGCGGCGATCTCAGCGTGATCGAATTTAACGCCCTGGCGCAGCGTCCGCTGACGGCGGATGAGCAGGCCTATTTTAAACTCGACGCCGACCCTCTCCCCGCGACAGAGGCGAGATGATCCTCAACCTCAGCGACCGCCTGGGTCGCCTCTCTGCCAATACCCGCCTGGTTATCTGGCTGGTGCTGCTGGCCGCCATGGCGCTGCTGGCCGCCCAGGCGCTGAGCCGCGGCGCCGGGGTGCAGAGTGACATCCTGGCCATGCTCCCCAAGATCCAGGAAGATCCCCTCACCCAGAGGGCGATAGACAGGGTCGAGCAGCAGCTGGCCAATCGCATCTATCTAGGGGTCGTCAGCCCGGACCAGGCCACCGCCATCAAAGGCGCCAAGCAACTGCTGAGTGCACTCCAGGGGGCGCCTGAAGCCTTTACCCAGGTGCAGAGCGCCGATATGCAGGGCGCCCAGGCACTCAATCGCTTCTATTTTCCCTATCGCTTTCACCTGCTCACCACGCAGCAGAAAGATCTGCTCGCAACTGGACAATTAGCCAAGTTAGAGGCTAATACGCTCGCTCAGCTCTACAATGCCTTCGGCTACGCCAATAGCCAACTATTGAGCCAAGACCCACTACTACTCTACCCCGAGCTGCTGAAACAGCTCTCGCCCCAACGCCGCCTCAAGGTGGTCGACGGCATTCTGGTAGGCCAGGAATTAGCCCAGGAAGCCACCGTTCGAACCTCATTAAACAAAGACACTCAAGGAAGCAGCGTCGCCACCGTCATGGCCCAGGGAGTCGGCAGCGCCTTCAACCCTAAGGCGCAGGAGCTGCAGTTAGCCAGGCTCGAAGTGGCGATAAGCCAGATGCGGCAGAGCCTTGGGTCCGAGCAAAAAGTGAGCGTGCTAAAAGGCGGCGCCCTGTTTCACGCCGCGGCGGCAACAAAACAGGCAAAGAGAGAGGTTTCCAGCCTGGGGCTTGCCTCGCTGATCGGCGTGATCCTGCTGGTATGGCTGGCGTTTCGCTCTATCATGCCGCTGACCATAGCCGCCCTAACCATAGCCACCAGCCTGCTATTCGCCCTGAGCGCGACCCTGTGGATCTTCACCCAGGTTCACCTGCTCACCCTGGTATTCGGTACCAGCCTGATAGGGATCGCCATCGACTACAGCTTCCACTTCTACTGCGAGCGCCTGCAAAGCCAGAAAGCAGATTCAGGGATAACCGCGACTAACGCTGTGGCCCGTGTATTCCCCGCCGCCAGTCTGGCACTGCTCACCACTGTCATCGCCTATCTTGCCATAGGCCTGACGCCATTCCCCGGTATGCAGCAGGTGGCCGTATTCTGCGCCGCGGGACTCCTTGGCGCCTATCTGACACTGATCTTCGCCTATCCCAAGCTAGCGAACAGTGCCATGAGACCCGGCGACCGCGCGCTCGGCTTGGCGGCACATTACCTCAATGCCATGCAGACCATCGCGCGGCCCCTTAGTGGACTCAAGGGCGTAGCACTCGCCCTCGGCCTGCTGCTCGTGGCTATATTTGGCCTGAATAGACTCGGGGTGAACGATGATATTCGCGCTCTGCAACAGAGTCCATTGAGCGTCACCCAGGGCGAGCAGCGACTACGCCAGGTGATGAGCGGCGGCACAGATAACCAGTTTATCCTGGTACGGGCGGAGACCGCCGAGGCGCTGCTGACACGGCTGGAGGCACTGTCGCCCACGCTCGGCTCATTGCAACACCAGGGTGTGCTGGGTAACTCGGTTAATCTGGCCCACTACCTGCCCAGTCAGGCAAGCCAGCAGGAGGCCTATCGCCTACAAGGGCAGATCTATCACAAGCTGCCTGAGGTGTTAGCGCGTCTAGGATTAGATGGCGACTTGGCACCCTCCCTGATGGCGAGTTTCGAAGCCAGCACCAATGAGACCATCACCCCGGATAATTTCTTCGCCTCCCGTGCCGGTGAACTGTTCGCGCCCCTATGGCTGGCGCCCGATGGGGCTCAAGCTCATGCTCATGCTCAAACTCAAGCTCAAATGCAAGTACAGCCGAGCGATAAAACCTCTGACAGTGACGGCGCCACATACGGCGCAATTGTCCTGCTAGGCGGCATCACAGATCTTCACGCCTTAACCCAGGCAATCAGCCCATTAAGTGGCGTTACTCTTGTCGATAAGGTGCAGGATATCTCGGATGTGATGGCCAAGTATCGCAGCCTGACCCTGAGCCTGCTAGCCCTGGCGCTTGTGGTCGCTGGGCTTATCTTCTCGCTACGCTTCGGCCTCAAGATGGCGCTGTGGATCACGGCAGTACCCGCCCTCGCGGCACTGCTCACCCTTGCTGGGCTTGGCTTGGCTGGCTCACCACTCACCCTGTTTCATGCACTGGCGCTAATCTTGGTCTTTGGCATAGGCGTCGACTACAGCCTGTTTTTCGCCGAGAGCCATAGAGGCGAAGGCGTGATGATGGCGGTATTCATGTCTGCCTGTTCGACCCTGATGGCCTTCGGCCTGCTGGCCTTCAGCCAGACACCAGCCATCCACTATTTCGGCCTGACATTACTCCTGGGGATAGGCCTTACCTTCGTGCTCTCCCCCTTTATTCACACATTAACAAGGATTGATAAGTGACCCCTTTCGCGCAAACAGCCGCTCATACGGACCATTATGATGTGATAGTGATAGGTGCGGGCCCCTCGGGCAGCGTTGCCGCCAGCCTGCTGCATCAACAGGGTAAGCGTGTCTTAGTCTTGGAGAAGCAGCACTTCCCCCGCTTCTCCATCGGCGAGAGCCTACTGCCCTGCTGCATGCAGGTGATTGCCGAGGCCAATATGCTCGATGCAGTCAATCAGGCGGGGTATCAATTCAAGAACGGCGCGGCCTTCAACGCCAATGGCCGCTCGACCTACTTCGACTTTACCGACAAGTTCACCCCAGGGCCGGGCACCACCTTTCAGGTCGAGCGTGGCGACTTCGATAAGCTACTCGCCGACACTGCCGTCAGCCAAGGGGTCGAGATCCGCTATGGCCAGCGCGTCGATGCGGTCGATCTCAGCCAACAGCCCAGGCTCACCGTCAGCGACGAGCAGGGAGCGAGCTATGAGCTGAGCGCCGACTACCTGCTGGATGCCAGTGGTTTCGGCCGCGTACTACCTCGATTGCTGGACCTGGAGCGTCCCTCCAATCTACCCAGCCGCACGGCGATATTTACCCATATCCAGGACAATATCGACAGCGTCGAAATGGGCGACTACCACTTCGATCGCAACAAGATACTGATCAGCGTCCACCCGGATAATCGCGACATCTGGTATTGGCTAATCCCCTTCAGCAACGGCCGCTGCTCGCTGGGTGTGGTGGGCGAGCCTCACCTGCTGGGCGAAGATGCCGATCTAGAGGCCACACTGATGCGCCTGGTGCGGGAAGAGCCTAGGCTCAAGCAGCTACTCAGCCGCGCCGAGATAATACGCAAGCCCGCCAAGCTGGCAGGTTACTCGGCCAACGTCAGCACCCTGGCTAGCGATAAATTTGCCCTGCTGGGCAACGCCGGTGAGTTTCTCGATCCCGTGTTCTCCTCTGGCGTCACTATCGCGATGCAATCAGCCTCAATTGCGGCTAAATGTGTTGTGAAACAGCTCAATGGTGAGACGATCGACTGGCAGACAGAGTATGCCCAGCCGCTGATGCGCGGCGTCGATACCTTCAGAACCTATGTGCAGGCCTGGTACGATGGCCGCTTCCAGGATGTGATCTTCTACCAGGATCCCAACCCTAAGATTAAGCAGATGATCTGCTCTATCCTGGCTGGCTACGCCTGGGACGAGAGTAACCCTTTCGTGGCGGAATCTGAGCGTCGTCTCAACATGGTGGTCGAGCTATGCCGTTAAGGGCGAGTCTCCTCATCTGCGCAGCCCTACTACTAAGCGCCTGCGCCCACAAGCTGGACAGGCAAACCTGTATGGCCCTGGCTCAGGGGGTAGACTATTGCCTGGCGCCTCTGCCCGACTCGGCGCCCGTCAGTCAGAGCCAGCTGGTCAAACTCAAGGTGAAACAGGCCAGGCATCAGCTGCTGAGTCAGCTGGATCTGACCCCCGAGTCGCTCACCCTGGTAGGCCTGGCCCCTCTTGGACAGCCGCTGTTTACCCTCAGCTATGACGGCCAGCGGCTGATCAGCGAGCAGAGCGTCCTATTGGGAGATCAATTTAAGGCCGAGTATCTCCTTGGGCTGTTGCAATTGATATACTGGCAGCCAGAGGATGTAAATCACCATTTACAAGGCGCGATACTGGCCGACTACGCCTGTGATGCAGCCTATTGCAGAAGATTATATGCTAGCGATGGCGAGACAATCATGGATATCCGCTATAGCCGGACGAGCCCCTGGACAGCCGAAGTGACGCTAGATTTTCACCAGGCGCAGCTGACGCTGAACATCCAGCCGCTAGAGTAAACCAGAGCCTAATAGCCAAAAGAACGGACACGATGACACAGATAGCTATCACCCACCTAGGATTATGCACCCCATTGGGCGACGATCCCCAGACCGTCTTACGCCGCCTGCTCAATGGCGATACCCAGGGCATGAGGTGGCGTGACGACCTGATCCCTGACAGCCAGGTATTGGTGGGAATGGTCACCACAGAGTTGCCGTGCATAGCACCCGAATTACAAAGATTCGACTGTCGTAACAATCAGTTACTCCAGCGCGCCGCCGAGCAGATCGCCCCGGCGGTCGAGGCGGCCAAGACCCAATACGGCGCGGATCGCATAGGTATAGTGCTAGGCACCAGCACCTCGGGGATCGCCAGGGGCGAGAAGGCCCTGGCCTACCGCGCCGAGCATGGGGTATTGCCCGCCGATTACCTCTACTCCAAGCAGGAGCTAGGTAACAGCTGTGACTTTCTGCAGCACTATTTCGACCTCGCAGGCCCCTGCTACACGGTATCAACCGCCTGCTCATCCAGCGCCAAGGTATTCGCCAGCGCCAAGCGCCTGCTCCTGGCCGGCGTCTGCGACATGGTGATCGTCGGCGGCGCCGACAGCCTGTGTAAGCTGACCCTGAACGGCTTCCACTCGCTGGAATCTGTCTCCAAGGCCCATTGCCAACCCTTTAGCCGTAACCGCGACGGCATCAACATCGGTGAGGGCGCGGCCCTGTTTACTTTAACCTTAGGCGAGGCCGAGCTGATGCTCGCGGGTGTGGGGGAGTCCAGCGACGCCCACCATATCTCCTCGCCTCATCCAGAGGGCGATGGCGCCGTGGTCGCCATCGAGATGGCACTCAATGATGCAGCCATCGCTCCGTCACAGGTGGACTACATCAACCTGCACGGCACGGCGACCATAAAGAATGATGCCATGGAGAGTCGCGCCCTGCGCAAGGTGTTCGGCGAGCAGCTGCCACCAGTGAGTTCTACTAAGCCGCTCACCGGCCATGCCTTGGGCGCCGCCGGTGCATTGGAGGCGGCCTTCTGTCTGCTGCTCCTATCAGGTCCAAATAAAGATCACGGGCTGCCGCCCCAGGTGGGAGACGGCCTGTGGGATGACGACAATCCGGCGCTGCCCTTCGTATCACAGGGGCACAGCACTCGGCCTGAGAATGCCAGGCTCGAATATGTCATGAGCAACTCCTTTGCCTTTGGCGGCAGCAATGCCAGCGTCATCTTCTGCCGGGGAGCAAAGCGATAATGTCAACGCAAGATTTACAGCCAGATTCACTTACTATGTCTGAGCCACAAGCTATGTCACAGCCAAACACAGCGCTTACCGAGATCCCGCTTGAACAGGTGCTGCCACACCGCGCCCCTATGATCTTGATCGACAAGCTGCTCGAGCAGGCGCCAGACACACTGCTTACCGAGGTGAGCATAAGCACAAACAGCGCCTACTTCGATGCTGCCAGCAAGTCTGTGCCTAACTATGTGGGCATAGAATATATGGCTCAGAGCATCGCCGCCCTCGCAGGCCTGGAGGCCAGCGCCCGAGGCGAACCCATTCGTGTCGGCTTCCTGCTCGGCACGCGCAAATTAACATTCGCAATCCCCGCCTACCGACTCGGTGAGCGTTACCAGACCCGGGTCAGCCGCCTCTATCAGGAAGATAACGGTCTGGCGGTGTTTGATTGTAAAATATTCCACAACAATCAACTTGTGGCAGAGGCTAATGTCAATGTATTCCAGCCTCAAGACACCCAGGCCTATATCTTGGAGAGCCAGGCGGGTACAGAAGAAGAGAAAGCAAGATGAATAAACGTGTATTGATCACAGGTGCCAGTCGCGGCATCGGCAAGGCCATCGCCATTAAGCTGGCCGAGACAGGCTATGATATTGCCCTGCATTTCCACAGCAATCAGGCGGCGGCCGATGCAACCCAGACAGAGCTCGAGGCATTGGGGGCCAAGGTGAGCCGCCTGCAGTTCGATGTGGCTGACCGCGCCGGCGTCAAGGCTGCCATAGAGGCCGATATCGACCAGCACGGTGCCTACTATGGCGTGGTGCTCAACGCTGGGATCACCCGGGACACCGCCTTTCCTGCCATGAGCGACGAGGAGTGGGACGGGGTGATCCACACCAACCTGGATGGCTTCTACAACGTAATCCATCCCTGCACCATGCCGATGATCCAATCACGCCAGGGCGGGCGCATCATCACCATGGCGTCTGTCTCCGGCATCGCGGGTAACCGTGGTCAGGTCAATTACAGCGCCTCCAAGGCTGGCATCATAGGCGCCACCAAGGCACTGAGCCTGGAGCTGGCCAAGCGTAAGATCACTGTCAACTGCATCGCCCCCGGGCTGATAGAGACTGACATGGTGGAGTCGTTCCCTCAGGAGATGGTCAAGGAGTTAGTTCCTATGCGCCGCATGGGCAAGACCTCGGAGATCGCCGGCCTGGCCAACTTCCTCATGTCTGATGACGCGGCCTACATCACCCGCCAGGTGATCTCGGTAAATGGTGGCATGATCTGATGAATAACAAGACTCGACGCGTAGTGATCACCGGCGCCGGCGGCGTCACAGCCCTGGGCCACGACTGGCCCAGTATCGCCCAGCGCTTACAGACAATGCAAAATTGCGTCCAGCGCATAGACGAGTGGGACAGGTTCGACGGACTCAACACACGTCTGGCCGCGCCGGTCACAGACTTTGAGCGCCCGAGCCACTATTCGCGCAAGAAGATCCGCTCCATGGGGCGAGTCTCTGTCATGGCGGCCTGGGCCAGCGAGAAGGCATTGATGGATGCCGGCCTACTGGACGATCCCATAGTGACCTCAGGTGCCATGGGCATCGCTTATGGCTCCTCCACCGGCAGTACGGATCCCATCATCGCCTTCGGCGACATGCTCAAAGAGGGCGACATGTCTGGGGTCACGGCCACCAGCTATATCCGCATGATGGCCCATACCACTGCGGTCAACGTCGGTGTCTTCTTCGGCCTCAAGGGCCGGGTACACACCACCAGCAGCGCCTGCACCTCGGGTAGCCAAGGCATAGGCTACGCCTATGAGGCGATCAAATATGGTCAGCAGGATCTCATGTTGGCCGGCGGCGCCGAGGAGCTCTGCCCCACAGAGGCCGTGGTGTTTGATACCCTGTTTGCTACCAGCACCAAGAATGATACGCCAAGCGAGACACCAAGCCCCTTCGATCGCGACAGAGACGGCCTGGTGATCGGCGAAGGCGCCTGTACCTTGGTACTGGAAGAGCTGGAACACGCCAAGGCCCGCGGCGCTAAGATCTACGCCGAGCTAGTGGGCTTCGGCACCAACTCTGATGGCCTACATGTGACTCAGCCTAACGCCGATACCATGGAAGTAGCTATCCGCCTGGCCCTGAAGGATGCCGACCTGGACGCCGACAAGATAGGCTATGTCAATGCCCACGGCACTGCCACGGATCGCGGCGACATCGCCGAGACCCAGGCCACCCAGGCGGTATTTGGCGAGCGCATGCCCATCTCCTCCCTCAAGAGCTACACGGGCCACACCCTGGGCGCGTGCGGCGCACTGGAGGCCTGGCTCAGTGTCGAGATGATGAATGCCGGCTGGTTTACCCCCACCCTCAACCTCAAGCATATCGATCCCGCCTGTGGTCAACTGGACTACATCAAGGATGAGGTTCGCAAGCTCACTACCGACTATGTGATGAGCAACAACTTCGCCTTTGGCGGCATCAACACCTCACTGATCTTCAAGCGCTGGCAAGACTAAGGCCCAAAGCCCCCAGACCTGACCGCCGCGAAATGACCGCCACTTGGCAATTACACCCGTGGCGGTCACCATCTGCTGGCACAGGCTTTGCTGAGGCTTAGGGTCCCTAATTACAAGATGGAGCTTAAGATGCAATTTGTGCTCGGAGTCGTCAGCCACGCCAGCGTCGTCAAGATGCTAGAACAACACCTGGAAGATATGTATGCCACCTCGCCGCCAGAGAGTGTGCACGCTTTAGATTTAAGCGAATTAAAACAAGACGATATTAGATTTTGGACCCTATGGGAGGCCGATAGACTCTGCGGCTGCGGCGCCATCAAACGCCTCTCGCCCGAGCATGGCGAACTCAAGTCGATGCGGGTCGCCAACTACTATCGCCAACGTGGCATAGGCGAGCGGATCTTGCACCATCTTCAGGCAGATGCCGCCCAAAATGGGATGACGCGCCTCAGCCTGGAAACCGGCAGCATGGGCTTCTTCCTCCCCGCCCGGCGCCTATACCAGAAATTTGGTTTCGTCGAGTGCGCCCCCTTCGGCCGCTACCAGGATGATCCCAACAGCGTCTTCATGACCAAGCGGCTCTGACATAACACTGGTTTGCACTTGGCTTGCGCTTAACTGGCGCTTGGTTTGTACTTAACTTGCACTCGACCATCAATTAGAATAATCTTATTGAAATAAATCTTATAGACTCGATTCTAATTGTAGGGGCAAACCATGTTTCAATCTCTCTTAGCCAAGCTATCTGGCAGCCATCCCGCCGAGCAATGCTGGCAACTGATCGAACAGGGCGTACAGGTTATCGATGTACGCTCTCCCCAGGAATATGCCGGTGGCCACCTGCCAAACGCGCTTAATGTCCCCCTGGATCAACTGGCCCAGTGGCTGACCCAACACAGCGATAAGCAGACCCCCTTCGTGCTCTACTGCGGCGCGGGGATCCGTGCCCAGAAGGGTTGCGACATCTTAAGAGCCAAAGGCTTTAGCTGTGCCATCAACGGTGGCGCCCTCAAAGATCTGCTCTGCTATCAGCCACAAAGCGCCGCCAATGGCTAACAGCCAATTAGGGCAGGAAACCGAGCAGGCTATACCTCGGGCCAAACACTCGGCTCCAGAAACGCCCAGGCCCAGATACCAATTTAGCGCCAATCGCACCCATGGGCGCCACAGGGTGCGCTATGTGGAAACCAGTCAGCAAAGTGACGAGTGCACCCTGTGTGAGCTGGCGCAATAGTCGTTAGCTCAATAGTCCTAAGCTAGGTAGGCGTTAACAGAATAGTCGTTAGCTAGATAAAAAAAGGCGCTCAAACTGAGCGCCTCAACCTAGAGATGGGTTAAATGTGGTTGACGATGAAAACCATGGGCTATTAGCGCCCGAAAAACTTAGGCTACCAGCTGCTCTATGCTCTGCTTGGCCTCGCTGATCCCCTGCTCATTCGCTTCTGGACCCATGTTGAGGGCTTCACCGTAAACGGTTTCCACCTCGTCGATACCAATAAAGCCAAGCACTGTCTTGAGGTAAGGCACCACGTGGTCGCTCGCACCATTCTTGTGTACGCCGCCGCGAGTGGTTACCAAGACCGCACGCTTACCTTCTACTAGGCCTTTAGGGCCTGTCTCTGTGTAGGTGAATGTCACGCCGGCACGGGCCACCAGATCGATCCAGTTTTTCAGCTGAGTAGGAATGCTGAAGTTATACATAGGGGCGGCGATAACCAGTGTGTCGTGTGCCTTCAACTCGGCCACCAACTCGTCTGACAGCGCCAACACCTCTTGTTGACGCGGGCTCAGCTCGTCACCACCACGTAGCCCCATGGCGATCTCGCCATCGAGTACAGGCAGTGGCTGCGCTGCCAGATCCCTAACCGTTACCTCGGCGCCCTGACCCTGCCAGTGTTGCTGCAGGTGGTCGATCAGCTTAGCCGATTGTGAGTAGTCCCCTAAGATGCTTGATTTCAATACCAGTACTTTTGCCATAATCTGCTCCAATTCAAATCTCTGTTACAACCAATTGAGGCCAGTTTATCCACCATTTAACCGAAAGATAAGCGCATTAAATGCGAAAATAAGTTCGATTTAATTGAAAGGTTTGGCAACCGGAGAAATTTGAATAGACGGCAGAGATACCGCTAAGCCTCTCAGCCACTGGGGTTAGCGCACACCTAAGGCCGATGGGAGATGAAACTCGAGTCTGAGCGGCTGTGATCTCGGCTAACGGACGGCGAGACAAATTAGGAACCCCTAACCATTTTCTGGTATTCTATGCCGTTATTAAACATGACTCCTATGCATAAAGAATAATGTCCAAACAAGACTCTCTTTGGTTTAAATCCTTACGTTGGATCCAGAAGAAACTCGTGCACACCATAGTGGTGCCTCAGGATCCCTTTGCCGATCTCAACCTGGATTCAGACAGACCCCTGGTCTATGTGATGAAGACAGAATCGATCAGTGACATCGCCGCACTGAGCGAGGTAACCGACCGACTCGGCCTGCCCAGCCCCTATCAGCCGCTGGATGTCGAGGGTGAACAGGCACCGCGAGTCGTCTGTGTCGAAGGAGCCAAGCCGCTATTTGGCGAACGCGAAGGCAACGAGTTTTACCTCGAAAGCTTCTCGCGTCTGCTGAGCGCCCACAAGAAACATCCTGAGCTGGATATTCAGCTGGTACCCGTCAGCCTCTACTGGGGTCGCACCCCAGGCAAGGAAGATGACAGCATGAAGGCCGCGGTGCTGGAGCGTGAGAGCCCCACCTGGTTACGTAAGTGCCTGATGATCCTCTTCCTCGGCCGCCACAACTTTGTGCAATTTTCCAATGCCATGTCGCTGCGCTACATGGCCGACGAGCACGGCACCGACAAGCGCATCGCTCAGAAGCTGGCGCGCGTGGCCAGGGTGCACTTCAGCCGTCAACGTAAGGTGATGACAGGCCCAGTACTGCCTAACCGCCAGAACCTGTTCCACGCCCTGCTGAAATCCGAGTCGATGAAGAAGGCGATTCTGGAAGAGGCCCAGAGCAAGAAGATCTCCGAGGCCAAGGCCCGCGAGACCGCCATGGAATACTTAGACGAGATCGCCGCCGACTATTCAGACAGCCTGGTGCGTATCGCCGAGCGTTTCCTCACCTGGCTGTGGAACAAGCTCTACAAGGGGATCAACATCAAGGGCGCCGAGCAGATCCGTCAGCTGCACCACGACGGCCACGAGATCGTCTACGTGCCCTGTCATCGTAGCCACATGGACTACCTGCTGCTCTCATATATTCTCTATTACCAAGGCATGGTACCGCCCCATATCGCCGCCGGTATCAACCTCAACTTCTGGCCCGCCGGCCCCATGTTCCGCCGCGGTGGCGCCTTCTTTATTCGTCGCAGCTTCCGCGGCAACAAGCTCTACACAGCGGTATTCCGTGAATACCTGGATCAGCTGTTTGCCAAGGGCTATTCGGTGGAGTACTTCACCGAGGGCGGCCGCTCACGTACCGGTCGCCTGCTGGCACCTAAGACGGGCATGATCGCAATGACACTCAACAGCGTGCTGCGTGGCGTCGAGCGCCCTGTCACTCTGGTTCCCGTCTATCTGGGCTACGACCATGTGATGGAGGTAGCGACCTATCACAAGGAGCTGAGCGGTAAGAAGAAGCAGAAAGAATCTGTATGGCAGGTATTTGGCGCCATACGTAAGCTGGGCAACTTCGGCCAGGGCTATGTTAACTTCGGTGAACCTATCACACTGCATAGCTACCTCAACGAGCAGGTGCCCGAGTGGCGCGAAGAGCTGGCCCAGGATCCCGAGCAGAAGCCAAGCTGGCTGACCCCTGTGGTCAACACCCTGGCTAACCGCGTCATGACCCGCATCAACGATGCCGCCGCCGTCAGCTCTATCACCCTGACCAGCCTGGTGCTGTTGGCCTCTGAGCAGAATGCCCTGCAGCGCAGTCAGCTTGAGAAGCAACTGGATCTCTATCTGTCGCTACTCAAGAGCGTACCTTACACGGGTTACACCTCTGTGGTCGAAGGCGACGGTGCCAAGCTGATCGCCCAGGGGCTGGAGCTGAAGAAGCTCAAGCTGGACAGCGACCCGCTGGGTGACATCATCTCCATCGATGAGAGCCTGGCGATTGCCATGACCTACTATCGCAACAACATCATCCACCTGTTGGTGATCCCATCCTTAATCGCCAGCTGCCTGACCCGCCAGGATGAATGTAGCCGAGACGAGATCATCGCCACGGTGAAGGATTTCTACCCGCTGCTGCAGGCCGAGCTGTTTATGGGAATCGATAACCTCGAGACCTATGTGAACCAGCTGTTGGATCAGCTGCTGGCCGAAGGCTTAATCGACGAAGATAAGCATTTCAGCGTCAAGCCAGACGGTCTCAACCAGCTGTTACTGCTGGCCGGCACCATCAGCGAGACCATGCAGCGCTACGCCATCATCTTCAACCTACTGGCGGCCTCGCCTAAGATTGAGCGCTCTGAACTCGAGAGTGACAGCCACCAACTGGCCCAGCGTCTGGGCGCGCTCCATGGCATCACAGCACCAGAGTTCTATGACAAGAAGCTCTACGGCACCCTGAGCGTCAAGCTCAAGGAGCTGGGTTACCTGGCCGATGACAGCCACAGCGAAGATGTTCAGCGTATCCGCACCCGGGCCAACAGCCTGCTAAGGAGCTCGGTTAGACAAACCATAGTCGACAGCGTCGCCGCGGAGCATCAAGCCTAATGGCCAATCATATGAATGCGGCCAAGCATAAGGCCTCGGGTAAGTCGCTGCTGGGCGGCGCCATGATCATCGCAGGGACGGCTGTGGGCGCGGGTATGTTCTCCCTGCCAGTGGTCGGCGCCGGCATGTGGTTTAGCTACTCAGTGCTCATGATGCTGGGCGTCTGGTTCTGCATGCTGGTCTCTGGCCTGCTGCTACTGGAGACCAATCTGCACTATGAGCCGGGGGCCAGCTTCGATACCCTCACCCGGGATACCCTGGGTAACTTCTGGCGTATCGTCAACGGCCTCTCTATCGCCTTCGTGCTCTATATTCTGGCCTATGCCTATATCAGTGGCGGCGGTTCCATCGTCAATCATAGCCTGAGTAGCTTAGGCGTCGAGCTACCCCAGAGCTTCGCCGGCCTGGTGTTTGCGGTGGGCCTGGCGATTATCGTCTTTATCAGCACCAAGGCGGTGGATCGCATCACCACCATAATGCTGGGTGGGATGATCATCACCTTCTTCCTCGCCATAGGGAATCTGCTTATCGAGGTAGAGCCCGCTAAGCTGTTTGTGCCCGATGGTGAGGCGAATTATCTGCCCTACATGCTGGCCGCCATCCCCTTCGGTCTGGTGAGTTTCGGCTATCACGGCAACGTCCCCAGCCTAGTAAAATACTATGGCAAGGACCCAGGCACTATCGTCAAGGCGATCACCCTGGGCACCCTCATCGCCTTCGTGATCTACCTGTGCTGGCTGGTCGCCACCATGGGAAACATCACTCGCAGCGGCTTCGTCGAGGTGATTGCCCAAGGCGGTAACATGGGCGTGCTGGTTGCGGCGCTCTCGGATGTGATGGCCAGCGACTGGCTGACCACAATGCTGACCCTGTTTGCCAACCTGGCGGTAGCCTCTTCCTTCCTGGGGGTGACCCTGGGGCTGTTCGACTATCTCGCCGACCTGTTTGGCTTCGATGAGTCGCGTACCGGACGCCTCAAGACGGCGGCAGTGACCTTCCTGCCACCGACTGTGTTAGGTCTGCTGTTCCCCAACGGCTTTTTGATCGCCATCGGCTTTGCCGCCCTGGCCGCCACAGTGTGGGCTGCCATAGTGCCGGCCCTGATGGCCTATCGCGCCAGACAGATGTTCCCAGACAGCCAGAGTTTCAGGGTGCCGGGCGGCACTGTGGTGATCGCCATAGTGATCTTCTACGGCCTGTTGACCGCGGCCTGTCACCTGCTTGCCATGGCAGACCTACTGCCCATGTACGGCTAGATCTAACGGGTTATCTCCTAAACAGAAAAAAGGCGCTCGATGAGCGCCTTTTTTTCTTTAAAAGAGTCACAAATTACCTGTCCAGCAGCGGCTTCATGGTATCGGCCACCAGATGGATCACCGCCACCCAGGCCTCGCGCACCTCGCGGGTATAGGCCTCCCCCAGACCTGTCTTCAGAGTATAGAGCAGGGCGTTGCCCAAAGGGGTAAAGTGGGACTGTTTAACGCCATAGGCTTGGTGGCGACGTGCCAGCTCATGCAGCTGAGGTACCAAGGTATCGAGATCTGTCAGTCCCTCTACCGCCGCCTTCAACATGGCCATCAACTTACGTCCCTGAGCACGAATGTCCTGCTTAAACAGGGGCCGCAGATTAGGGTCTATCTGAAACAGGGCATCGTAGAAAATTGCCGCCGCCTGCTCGCTGATCGGCTCGACCTGCTTAAATGAGGTTTGTACAAGATCTATCTGGGTGGACGTCAGGCTCATCGAAACTCCCTCTTCTGAATAACTCTCTATTCGCAATAACTCTCCCCACAGCATAGACATAAATGGCAAAACAGGCTTAACTAAATTGATATCACGACAGATTTTTCATTAGGGAAGGTGCGAACAAGTCGTCGCACCTTCCTTAGCAAAGGACTCAAAGATGAAGATTACTAGCTATCAACATGGCGACCCCTGTTGGATCGAACTGGCCAGTCACGAAGCCGCCTCGGGTAAACATTTCTACAGCGCGCTGTTTGACTGGCAGCTCAAGGATATGCCGATCCCCGACGGTGTCTACACCATGTTTGCCATAGAGGATGACGACATAGGGGCCATGTATCAGCTGCCGCAAAATATGATCGACGACAAGGTGCCGACCCACTGGAGCATCTACTTCGCCGTCGACGATCTCGAGGCCAGCCTGGAGGCAGTTATAGCTAACGGTGGCCAGGTGATCCTAGGCCCTCACAGCGTGGGCGATGCGGGCAAGATGGCCCAATGTCTGGATCCAGAAGGCGCCAGCTTCTCCCTCTGGCAGGCCGGCGCCCATATCGGCTCTATGCGCATGGGCGAGGCTAACACCCTCTGCTGGGCCGAACTCTGCTGTCGCGATACCGCCAAGGCCCAGGCCTTCTACACTAAGGTCATGGGCTGGCAGGTGCGTGAGTCACAGATGGAAGACTTCACTTATTATGAATGGCTCCAAGGCGAGCGCGCCGTCGGTGGCATGATGGCCATGACCGAGGAGTGGGGCAATATGCCACCACACTGGATGCCCTACATCATGGTAGATAACTGCGATGCCACGGTCGCCAAGGCCACAGAAATAGGCGGCCAGCTGTGTGTGCCGCCGACAGACATCCCCGAGGTAGGACGCTTCTCTGTGATCAACGACCCTCAAGGCGGCACACTATCAGTCATCAAAATCATCATGGCAGACACCCCAAGCTAACCTTGCATATACGCAAAAAAGCACTGCGATTGCAGTGCTTTTTTGTACCTAAACTAATCAATATCCGAATCAAGCCTCGGCAGAGTGCTTGAGGCGACGTCCATAGATCAGCAGATAGAGGGCCGGCAGCACAAACAGCGACAGCAGCGGCGCTGTGATCATGCCGCCCACCATAGGCGCGGCGATCTTCTGCATCACATCGTTACCCGAGCCTGCGCCCCACATGATGGGCAATAGGCCGAAGAAGATGGTCGCTACCGTCATCGCCTTGGGACGAATACGCATCACGGCACCTTCTATCAGAGCCTCCTTGAGATCCGCCACATACTCGTAGCCGCCAGTGTCTTTACGGTGCTTGATGGCATTATTGAGATAGACCAACATCACCACCCCAAATTCCGCCGCCACCCCGGCCAGCGCGATCATCCCTACCGCCACGGCCACCGACATGTTGAAATCCAGCGCGAACAGCAACCAGGTGCTGCCTACCAAGGCGAAAGGCAGACTCAACATGATGATAGAGGCCTGAAGCGGCGAGCCGAAGGTCATCATCAGCAGGATAAAGATCACCCCAAGGGCCATAGGGATCACCTTCTTCAGCTTGGCATCGACCCGCTGCATATACTCATACTGGCCGGCAAAGCTGTAGCTGTATCTCGGTGGCACCTTGAGCTGCTGATCCAGCGCCGACTTGGCCTCCTCGATATACTCGCCGATCGAGGTGTTTTGAATATCCACAAACACCCAGGAGATCAGGCGGCCGTTCTCACTCTTGAGCATAGGCGCGCCGTCGGTGATCTCGATATCGGCCAGGTTGCGCAGCGGCAGATAGTGACCCGACTTAGTGATCACCGGCAGCTCCCTGAGCTTCTCGATATTGTCTCTCAGCGCCCGCGGATAACGCAGGTTGATCGGGTAACGCTCGGCCCCCTGAATCGACTCGCCGATATCCATGCCGCCGATGGCGTAACGCACCACATCCTGAATGTCGGTCAGGGTCATGCCGTAGCGTGAGGCCACATCCAGCTTGGGCGTGATATCCACGTAACGGCCACCACCCACCCGCTCGGCATAGGCCGACTTGGTATTGGGCAGCTGGCTGAGGATCGCCTCGATATCGGCCCCCACCTTCTGCAGCTCGTTGACGTCGGCGCCGGTGATCTTGATCCCCACAGGGGTCTTGATGCCGGTAGAGAGCATGTCGATACGCGTCTTGATCGGCTGCACCCAGGCGTTAGTCAGACCAGGCACCTTGACCGTCTTCTGCAGCTGGTCGATCACCCCTTGGAGGTCGACGCCTTCACGCCACTCCTCTCTTGGCTTGAGCATGATGGTAGTCTCCAGCATGGTGAGCGGCGCGGGGTCGGTCGCCGTCTCGGCGCGTCCCACCTTACCGAACACCCGCTTCACCTCGGGCACCGTCTTGATCAGTCTGTCTGTCTGTTGCAGTACCTCGGCCGCCTTACTGGCGCTGATGCCAGGCAGGGCCGTCGGCATGTAGAGCAGATCCCCCTCCTCCAGCTCAGGCATAAACTCGCTGCCCATCTTGGTCACAGGATACCAGGCGCTGCCCAGGGCAATCACCGCCAGCATCAGGGTGATCTTGGGGAAGCGCAGCACCAGATTGAGCGCAGGCTTATAGAGGGCAATCAACACACGGCTGATGGGGTTGCTGGTCTCCTTGGGGATCTTGCCGCGAATAAAGTAGCCCATCAGGATAGGCACTAAGGTGATCGACAAAATCGCCGCCGCGGCCATGGCAAAGGTCTTGGTGTAGGCCAGAGGGCTAAACAGGCGCCCCTCCTGGGCTTCAAGAGCAAACACGGGCACGAAACTCAGGGTAATGATCAGCAGCGAGAAGAACAGCGCCGGGCCGACCTCGATGGAGGCCTTGGCAACGATATGCCAGTGCTCCTTGTTGTCCGGATCCCTGCGGTACTCATCCTTAAAGTGCTCCAGATGCTTGTGCATGTTCTCGATCATCACGATGGCACCATCCACCACGGCGCCGATGGCGATAGCGATACCGCCCAGACTCATGATGTTGGCGTTCACCCCCATCTTATTCATCACGATGAAGGCGATCAGAATCGACAGCGGCAGGGTGATCACAGCAACCAGGGTCGAGCGAGCATGGAGCAGGAACAGCAGACACACCAGGCCCACCACCAGCATCTCTTCGATCACCTTGTGGAACAGGTTGTCCACCGACTTGTTGATCAGCTCAGATCTGTCATAGGTGGGAATGATCTCCACCCCTTGTGGCAGACCCGCCTTGAGCTGCTCCAGCTTAGCCTTGACCGCATCTATGGTGGCTAGGGCGTTTTCGCCGTAGCGCATCACGATAATGCCGCCGACCACCTCGCCTTCACCATCGAGCTCGGCAATGCCGCGCCGTGAGGCTGGCCCCTTGCGCACGGTCGCCACATCTTTGAGTAGTAAAGCGGTGCCAGAGGGACTGGTGACCCCCAGAGGGATCTCCCTGAAGTCATCCAACGTCTGACGATAGCCCTTGGCGCGCACCATATATTCGGCCTCGGCCATCTCGATCACTGAGCCGCCCGCCTCGGTATTGGACTTGTTGATGGCGTTCTTCACCGCGGCGATATCCAGCTTGTAGATAGCCAGCTTGTCGGGTTCGATCACTATCTGATAGGTCTGCTCCATGCCGCCGACGGTCGCCACCTCAGACACCCCGGCCACGCTCTGTAGCTCGAGCTTAAGATACCAGTCCTGCAGGCTCTTGAGCTGTGAAAGATCCAGGTTGCCGGAGCGATCCACCAGGGCATATTCATAGATCCAGCCGACACCCGAAGCGTCTGGCCCCAGCGATGGCTGAAGCCCCTGGGGCAAGCGGCTGCTGACCTGGCTCAGGTATTCCAGCACCCGTGAACGCGCCCAGTAGATATCTGTGCCATCTTCGAAGATCACATAGACATAGGAGTCACCGAAGAAGGAGTAGCCCCGCACTGTCTTGGCACCGGGTACCGCCAACATGGCGGTCGACAGAGGGTAGGTCACCTGCTCCTCCACCAGCTTGGGCGCCTGACCCGGATAAGGCGTCTTGATGATCACCTGCACGTCCGATAGATCCGGCAGCGCATCCAAAGGCGTCTTTCTCAGTTCCTGCACGCCCCAGACGGTGATCATCAGCGCGATGATCAACACCATCAATCGCTGGGCGATGGAGGCCTCGATAATTTTCTTTAACATAGCGCCCCCTAGTGCTGATGACCGCTGCTAAGACGCATCAGGCTGCCCTTCAGGCTCGCCTCGGAATCGAGTAGGAACTGACCCGAGGTCACCACCTGTTCACCTTCCTCTATGCCGCTCAAGATCTCCGCCTTACCCTGAGACATCATGCCGACTGTGACCTTGCGGGCCAGGAAGCTGCCGTCACCCTGCTTGACGATGACCCGGTTCTCTTTGCCGGTCTGGATCAGGGCTTCCTGCGGGATCACCAGCACATCCTCGTTCGGGCCGCCGTAGATCTCTATCTTGGCCAGGGTGTTGGGGCGCAGCGCCACCTCACTGTTGGCCAGTACGATACGCACTCTGAGGCTGCGGGTCACGGGGTCCAGTTCGGGGTAGATGTAGTCGATCTTGCCCTCGATCCCCTTAAGATCCATGGCGGGCACTGAGACTTCTGTGGGTTGGCCTATCGCCAGCCAGCTCTGCTCATTCTCGAACACGTCGGCGATCACCCACACCTTGGAGAGATCCACCACAGACATCACCTCTGTGGCGGGTTGAATATACATGCCGTCACGCACCGCCAGCGCCTTAACGATGCCGTCGGCCTTGGCGTAGAAGGGCACCCGATATTGGGTCTGCTTGCTCTTGGCCAGCTGTTTGATCTGCGCCTGGTTCATCCCCAGCAGCTCGAGGCGTAGCCCCGCCTTGCGCACCAGATCCTGGTAGTTGCGGCTATCCTTGGAGCTCTGCAGGCTGCTCAGCGCCAGCAGGTAATCGTCCTGGGCGTTGATCAGATCCGGCGAGTAGATCTCATACAGCAGCTGCCCCTTAGAGATCTTGTCACCCACTGAGGTGATGGCCAGCTTCTCTATCCAGCCGTTGACCCTGGCGTGTACATGGTTGATCTGGCTCTCGTCATAACCTATCTGGCCCACGGTCTGGACAAACTTCCATAGGGTATCTTTCTCCGCCTTGGCGACCTTAAGTGCCAGGGCTTGCTGCATGCTGCCAGAGACATCTATCTCTATCTGTTGGGTATCTGATGACATCTCCACCTTTTCCAGGTTCATGCCGCAGATAGGACAGGTGCCGGGCACATCGCTGACGATATGGGCGTGCATGGGGCAGACATATTTGATCGACGGCTCGCCGGTGAGCGGCGCGGGCTTGGCCTGGGCCAGGGGATCGTGTTGGCTGTGATCCATCTCGGGCTCAACCTTAGTACTGGTCGACTCCTCTTCCTCTTCGGCCACCAGGAACATGTTGCACTTAGGGCAACGGCTGCCGGGCTCATGGCTGGTCACCTCTGGGTGCATGGGGCAGACATAAGTCACCTCATGGCCGGCCGTTAAACTGGTCTCGCTTGTATCGTTTTCCAGCTCGACCAGGAACATGTTGCACTTGGGACAACGACTTCCCGGCTCATGGCTGGTCTCTTCAGGGTGCATGGGGCAGACATAGGTCTTCTCCCCCGCCTGATGCACATGGGCCTCATGGCCTTGGCTAGCCTTGGCCTCGAGCGCCTGAGTATGACCCAACTGCGGGGTCGCCACCATAAATAGACTCAAAAGATAAGCGAGCTTTTGGCCTCTGTTTTTCGAATTTACCTGACTCATAATGCCTCATCTCCACTCATGAACTAGTGATGCTTGTGACCGCTTTCGGCGCTCGCCACAGGCTCGAGGAACATGCCACACTTAGGACATGAATCCCCTTTCGTCCCCTTCACTTCGGGATGCATGGGGCAGTGATAGCCTTGCTTGGCCATCTGATGCTGATGTTTAGGGCAGTTGTCGCATGATTTGCCAGCCTTAGCCGACTTGACCTGCTCCAGGTTCATGCCGCATTTAGGACAGGTATCACCCTTGGCGCCTTTCACCTCAGGGTGCATAGGACACTCATAACCGCCCGCCTTATCGGCCTTGGCATGCTGATGGTGAGGACACTTGTCGCAGTCCTTGCCATCGTGTTTGGCCATGGCGTGGTGCGCCGCTGGCTCAAGGTTCATGCCGCACTTAGGACAGGTATCGCCCTTGGCGCCTTTCACTTCGGGATGCATCGGGCAGTCATAACCTTGTTCGGCCGCCACAGCATGATGCTGCTCGGCGAAGACCACTGGGGCCGTACTCACAAAGATAAACGCAGTTAAAATCAGACTGATCAGGGTTTTCATCTATGGACTCCATCAAAGGATGACCGCATAACACGCGTAACGCTTGCGCGACTTAAGCCTAAAACAGTTAAATTAAGCTAATTAATATGCGGCTAATATAATTCATTTTTCGTTAAACATCAGTGAAGTAAATATTGAGGCGTACCCGGCAGATGGAAAGACTCCAAGACTGAGGGGTTTATTACGCCAATACACCTAGTGAAACGTTTAATAAAACAAAAGGATTATCGATTTAAGCTCGGGCAGCCGTAACCGGGCACCACAAGGGATCAGGCGATCGGCGGTCGGAAGGCTGAGCCTAAAGAGATAGAGTGGAAATGAGGCATTTGAGTGGCCAGGATAGACTCGGAACCGGCTACACCAGGCCAGGGCGTAACGGTAAACAGCGTGCCTGTCACAGAGATCACTACGCAGTGATTACAATCTCCCTTGCAAAATCCTTTGCCTTCACAGCAATGCTGAGCAGCGGGAAGCACATTTTGCTCATCATCGCAGCAGTGAGATTGCATCATAGCGCCGTCATCATGACAGTCGTCGCCGTTATTCATCTGCATCATGGGCTGCTCATCCGCCTGCGCATAAGAGACCATAGCCATACCATTAGCCATTAACACCTGGCCCAGCAGAGCGAGCAGTGTGATGACAACTAATGTGTGGTGTCTAAGCGTACGACGCATGGTGTAACCCTATAATGAGATGATCCAAGTCTATCACGATATCAAGATTGGGCCTTGATAAAACTCACATTTCCTGCAAGTCAAGGCCCCTAGCCTCAGGCTAGCCTTATTGTGCTAACCAGATCTTTTCCATCAGTTGTTGATGATTCATCAGGGTTAATTCCTGCTGTTGACCTGTTTGTGACACCAGGCGGGCCTTAGGCGCATTAACAAAGGCCTGGGCGTCCTGCTGAGTCACTATCTCGGGTAATACAAGACGATAGGCATCGTCGCCTTTGACATCTAAGGCGAGATAGAGGGGCTCTGAGGTCACCCAGGCGCCTGAATCGTCGGCGTTATCGGCAAAGATGTCGCGATATACCAGTTCGACCAGTTGTTTACCCGCATCCAGGCTGAGCACGCTCTGCTCATGACCCACTTGCACTTCGCTGCCTTGTACCTGAAGTTCATCGGGTAGGGTGAGGCTGGCGGCGCTGGCGGTGTTAACTAAAGTCAGTGCAACGAAGGCGGCAAATAGGCTGCTAAAGAAATGACGTGTTTTCATAATCGACTCCCATCAGGCAAAGGCCTGACAAATTGGCTAATTCTTTGGCCACGCCTAATTAAGTCAACGGCGCGGCAGATTCATGTTCGTGTGCGTAACGCAGGGTGAAGACGAACCATTAACCAATGGGAGGGGGTGATAGGGGAGTGAGATCGGCGGTCTGCAGCGACCAGCCAGAGATGACGATAGGACCAGACAAAGGCTGAATGGTCAGAGATGGTACGGCGGCGCTCAGATTACCTAAGGTCGAGGCGCAGTGGGTCATGCAATCGCCTGGGCCCATGGCGGCGCACAGGGCTTCGCAGTCCACCAGCGAGTTATCGCCGGACATCTTGCAGGGCTCACCCTGATGGGACATCTGCATCCCTGTCTCATGCTTAGCTGAGGCTTGGGTTGACGGCGCCATCTCAGGGTTCATGTTCTGAGCTAAGCGCATATCGCCCTGGTCGAGGGCCATCTCCATATGACCACCATGCATCAGTGACATGAGCGCGCTGGGCATGGCCATGGCTGGTGTCAGAATAAACTGACCCAGGAGGGCGATGATCAGTACAAACTTGCCAAAGATACGTGTCATATAGGGCGCAAAGATGTCGTTAATTGAACCGGGATTACCATGATAGACAGACATCTCTTGAAAAGGTTCAGCACCAATTAAATTATTTTCCGGCTTCGCGAACAATCGTCATATTAGCGATAGATAATTATCCTCGAAAATCCAACAAAATCATTACGAAATAGTAAAATTCCAGACAAACTTGTCATGTCATGGTCTTTGCTATAACTTTAGTAAATGCGCATATATTATGAGCAATTTCATAAAATCTTGCTTAGGTAAGATAGAGTTAGAGCTAGCTCTCATTTTACGGTTTTAAAGCCAGATCAAGCGGCGTCTTCTGGTTATACTCTCAGCTACAGAGATGCATTAAATATAATATTTATAATAAACATATTATTTTGGAGATAGAGTGATGAACTGGCGTGCACTATTCAAACCTAGCGCGAAATACTCAATATTTGCCCTACTCGTGGTGGGTATTGTAGTCGGTGTTGTGGGCTACTTTGCGACACAACAAACTTTACATGCAACCAGTACAGATGCCTTCTGTATGTCTTGCCACAGCAATCACTCTCTGAGAGATGAAGTGATGGCGTCGGCTCACGGCGGCGGACGTGCAGGTGTGACTGTACAATGTCAAGACTGTCACTTGCCACACGGCCCAGTTGACTACCTGATCAAGAAGATCATCGTTTCTAAAGATCTATACGGCTTCCTCACTATCGACGGATTCAACACTCAAGAGTGGTTGGATGAAAACCGTAAAGAGCAAGCTGACCTGGCGCTGAAATACTTCCGCGCTAACGACAGCGCTAACTGTCAGCACTGTCACACTCGTATCTACGAAGACCAGCCTGAAACCATGAAGAAGATGGCGAAGAGAATGCACGCCAACAACTTCAAGAAAGAAGCTGACAAACGTAAGACCTGTGTAGATTGTCACAAAGGCGTTGCACACGTTTATCCTAAGGGATAAGACTCTGCGCACCCAAGGGTGATTCGCGAAATAAAAAGCCTCACATTGTGAGGCTTTTTTTGTATATGACAGTCAGCGTATTTATCCCCGAAGGCCTAACACACAAACCTCAGGTGGCCTGAGAGCGGATTTATTTACCTCTGATGACCGGGAGCTAATCCGCCTTCGGCAGGCTCACATAGGTCCCCTGAAACTGGGCGCAGCACTGCTCGCCGCAATAGAGGGCAACCTCCAACTTCACCTTGGCACGCTTCCCCCGCCCCAGCACACTTAAGTCTGCTTCCGGCCAGCTTACCCGCGCCAGGGGCGACTCACCCACGGGCGCCAGATAACGAATGTCGGCCTGCCCGAGGACGATATCGCCCTCGACACCGGCTAAGCGCTGCTGCAGCCACACCATGCCCCAGCCAGTGAGCGTCATCAGGGTATAGATGCTGCCGGCAAACATGGTGTGATGCAGGTTGATGTTGGGCGCCAGCGGCGCGCTCACCCTCAGCGTCTGCTCTCGATAGGCTTCAGGCGCTATCTGCATGAAGGCGCTGACGGGGATTGTCTGATGCCAGGTGCGCTGCAGCTCCCCGAGTAGTGCCTGTATCTGCTCTGGCTCTTCTGCCTTAGACATGATGATCACACCTGCAGATTAAAGGTGACCGGGCCGTCATTGATCAAGCTGACCTGCATGTCGGCGGCAAACTCGCCGGTCTGCACAGGCACTCCTTGGGCGGCGCAGTAATCTACAAAGGCTTGATAGAGCTGCTTCGCCTGCTCCGGGGTACCGGCGCCAGAAAAACTCGGGCGCAGGCCACGGCCGGTATCGGCGGCCAGGGTAAACTGAGACACCACCAAGAGGCTGCCGCCCACCTGCTTGAGGTTAAGGTTCATCTTGCCGTCTTCATCGCTAAATACGCGATAGCTCATCACCTTAGTGGCGAGCTTCTCCATCTTGGCCTGGTCGTCTTCACGCTCCACGCCTAGCAATACCAGCAGGCCTTTGTCGATGGCGCCTATGGTTTGGCCATCCACATCCACCTTGGCCTGTTTGACTCTCTGTATTAAGGCTATCACTGGCCTATCGACTCCTATGCTTTACGCTATCTATTGATTAATTCATCGGCATCACGGGAATGGGTTTGATCAGCTGCTCGGCGGTGTTAGGCAGCGCCTGACCCACACGCAGCAGGGCATCGTCGATCCAGATCAGGAAACGACGCAGCTCCTCCAGCTCCAGGGTATCGACGAAGGTCGCCGCGCCCTGTACCTGAATCACCTTGCCCTCCTCCCTCAGGGTGAACTTGGCGAAGTTGAGCTTATGGTTGAGGGTGCCGATGAGCACCATTAGCTCCTGAGTCCCCACCAGCTTAGGGCTCACCGCGTAGAAACGGCTGGCCAGTATGCGATCTATCCCCTCTGGGTTCAGGCTCGGCTGCAACACAAACTGATGATCCCCCAGCTGTACGCCCACCTTATTAGGCCCAACCTTCTTGGCCAGATAGTTCTTGTTGATCAACGATACCAACAGGGCATCGGCGGCCAGCTCGTCGCTCATGCCGCTAAAATAGACCCGCTCGGGCACAGGCTGAGGCGTGCGCTCGGTGGCTAACACTTCAGTCACCAACACTTGGTTGCACACCAGTAGCGCCAACACGGCGGTTAATCTCTTCTTCATGATTCAGCTTCCTTTTAGCTATTAGCTTGGCTTACGCGACTCACTGTTTATTTACTACTTATTCTTTAAGGCTTATTGCTCATTACTGCTCGCCACGCTAGGCGAAGCGACATCAATAGATTAGGAACGTCCGGCGGCCAGATAACGCCCCATCTGAGTCACCGCCTCGGCGACCGCCCGGCACATCTTGTTGTCGGCGAGGGTATGATAGCCCCCCTTAACTAGACGTGACCTTAATAGCCTGGGGCCGTAGTGTTCCAGAAACTCATCCACCAGCCTTTGGGGGCAGACCCAGTCCAGCTCTCCCTGCAATATGATGGTCGGGCAGGTGAGATCGCCGCCCACCCGCTTCATCAGCTGATAGCCGCCGAAATAGTCGTTGCGGGCATAATGCAGCTCCACCCTCGCCAAGGCTCCGCCTTGCTCGGCCAGGGCCTCACTCAGCTCGAACCCGGGCACCGCCAGGGCCAGCTCCCAACTGAGCCAGCGCATCACGCAGTTGCGGCGCACCTCGGCGTCCCTATGGTTAAAGCCGTCAGTGAAATGGCTAAACAGGCTATCGAGGGTATCGCGATGACCAGCGGCAAACTGGCGATACTGGCTGGAGAAGATCTGCGCCGCGCCGCCACGACCATAGAGCCACTCCATCCCCTCGGCAGAGGGAATAAACATGCCCCAATAGATCTGCGACAACACCCGCTCGGGATAGATGCAGCTATAGAGATACCCCAGGGTCGCGCCGAAGGAGCCTCCCAGCAGGCACCAGGCCTCAATGCCCGCCCAGTGACGCACCCGCTCGATATCCTTCACCAGGCTGGGAAAATCGTTGTTGGCCACCTCGCCGCAGGGCTTAGAGCGACCCGCCGCGCGCTGATCCAGCAGATAGATATGAAAGCCACGGTCGATAAACAGCCTCAGCTCCTGGGGGTTACAACCCGCCCCGGGGCCGCCATGAAGATAGAGCACAGGGATCCCCTGGGGATCACCATATTGTGCCAGAAACAGCTGGTGCCCCTCGCCGACATCGATCCAATCCTGACGGATCAGCGGATGCGACTTAGCGGGACTCACCCTTTGTGCTCATCTAAGTGGATCTCCGACTCATCGTCCGCCAGCTCCTTATTCACCAAGTCCATCAGACGCTTGTCGAGGTACTCTGGCATGGCGGCGGTGATCTCGGCGCCGATCAACACGATAATCCAGGAGAGATACACCCACATAAACAGGATAGGGATAGTCGCCAGCGCGCCATAGATAGCCTCATAGGCGGGAAACTCGGTGAGATAAAGTGCAAAGCCCTTCTTACCCAGCTCAAACAACAGCGCCGCCACTATGGCGCCCAGCAGGGCGTGGAAAAACTTCACCTTGGTATTGGGCACCACCATGTAGATCAGCAGGAAGGTGGCCACAGAGAAAAACATGGGCAGGCGCTCCACCAGGAGGGGCACCACGCCGCTAAGATCTGTGCCACTAAACAGCTTGAGCGACACCACATAAGAGGTGGCCACCAGGCTGGCGCCCATCAGCACGGGCCCCAGGGTCAAGACCATCCAGTACATGGAGAAGGAGACCACCATGGGGCGCTTCTCCGTGGTGCGCCAGATGCCGTTGAGTGACTTGTCGATATTGGAGATCAGCAGAATAGCCACTACCACCAGGGCGCCGATACCCACGGCCGTGCCCTTGGAGGCGTTGGCCACAAACTCGTTGATATACATCTGCACGCTGTCGCCAGCAGAGGGAATAAAATTCTCGTAGATGAAGGTCTCGATATGGCTGCGGATCCCCTTAAACACGGGGAAGGCCGATAGCATAGACATGGTCACTGCCACCATAGGCACCAGAGAGAGCAAGGTAACGTAAGCCAGGTGACCCGCCCGCATATTTATCTGGTCTTCCGTGATACGCTGTTTTAGATGTATCATGAATTGCCAGATACCCAGCATGATCGAACGAAGCAGGCTCACATCTATTTTATTTATCACGTTATTCTCTTGATTCAAGTAGGGTTAACTGCGTATCTTGGTACATTAAGATTACAAGTTTAAAGACACTAGATACAAGTGTAAGGAATAAATTGATGTCCCAACAAGGTTCGGCCGGCAACGTGATTGCCGCCATCGCAAGCTTCTTTTTCCCTGGCCTGGGCCAATTAGTACAAGGACGCATACTCGCGGCACTCCTCTTCTGTGTCGTCACCATAGTCGGCTACGCCCTGTGGTGGTTGATCGTCCCCGCCATCATAGGCGGTATTGCTCACCTGTGGAGCATCATAGACGCCGCTAAATTCAAGGCCGACTAACCGTCTAACAAGGAAATCGTCAGGATGAGAAAACTATTAACTGCCGCAACCCTGGGCGCCGTCGTCATGCTCAGCGGCTGTCAGAGCGCCTACTATGGTGCCATGGAGAAGGTGGGCTACCATAAGCGCGACATCATGGTGGATAGGGTCAACGCCGCCAAGGAATCCCAAGAGGAGGCCCAGGCGCAATTTAGCTCGGCATTGGAAGAGATGCAGGCCCTGCTCAACCACGATGGTGGCGATCTGCAGAGCGCCTACGAGAAGGCCAGAGATGAATATGAGTCCTCACAGGAGGCCGCCGACGAGGTGAGCAGCCGTATCGACAAGGTAGAAGATGTAGCCGAGGCACTGTTTGACGAATGGCAGGCGGAGATTGGCGAGATCAGCAAGGCCAGCCTGCGCCGCAACAGCGAGACCAAGCTACGCGAAACCCGTCGCTCCTACGAGCAGCTGGTGCGTACCATGCGCCGCGCCGAGAGCAAGATGCCGCCCATCCTGACCGCCATGAAAGACAACATGCTCTACCTCAAGCATAACCTCAACGCCCAGGCCATAGGCGCCATCAAGGGCGAGTTTGCCAGCCTGCAGACGGATATCTCTAGCCTGATCAAAGAGATGAATAAGTCGATTGCCGAATCCAACCGCTTCATCGAGTCGATGGAAGGCAACAAGTAACGCCCTAAAGCCCTAACCCAGGTTAGGGCTTTTCTTTTACGGCA
This sequence comes from Shewanella alkalitolerans, assembly GCF_019457575.1. NCBI lineage: Bacteria > Pseudomonadati > Pseudomonadota > Gammaproteobacteria > Alteromonadales > Shewanellaceae > Shewanella > Shewanella alkalitolerans. The sequence continues at coordinate 4,195,357 of NZ_CP080422.1, forward strand.
TCGCGTCAGTTACACCGCTTCCCATTTAGTCGTCCCCCAGGCTTACAACGACCATCCCCGAAACGTGTCACCTATTCCAGCCAGTCCTCTCTCTTAAAAGAAGCTTCCACAAGACGCTGCCAAGAAAAGCAACCGCCAAAGCTTATAGTTTAGGTTAAAGGTTCTTTAATCCCTCCTTTTCGGCGCCGACATACAATGAGCTCATCGAAACAACAGGCCGTGATTAAACCGGTCAGTCAGCCTACAGTCAGCTAGATGAGGACAAACCAATGTCAGCCAAACTATTCAAGATGTTAACCGCCGCCGGTATCGGCATCGCCATGATGACGGGTTGCAGCAGCCTGCCCCACGAGATCGCCTCCGAGCAACTGAGCGACCAGCTCAACAAGCAATATCATAGCCTGACGGTGATGGCAGCCCAGACGGATCCCGCCTCACGCAAGATAGTAGAGAGGCAACTGGCCGACGACCTGGCTCAGCACCAAGTCAGCGCGACCCCAAGCTTCGAAAGCCTGCCGGATGCCGCCAAGATCACCGATGAGGCCGCGCTGCAGGCCTACGCCGACGGCCAGGCCAACGAGGCGCTGCTGATCCTCAGCGTCACCGACGCGGGCTACGACTACGGCTACGACGACTATCTGGAGACCCGCGGCTGGGTCTACATGCTCGGCGGCGAGCCGGGAGCCGGTACTCAGATTGGCTCACTCGTCGATTGGGCAGGTTCTGGCCAGCAGCAGCTGCATGTACAGGTCTACGACAAGCAGGCCAAGCAGATCGTCTGGCAGGCCGATATCGACGCCAATGACAGCGGCTCAGAGGTGCAGAACATTCAGGCACTGACCCGCTTCGTCGTCGACCAGATGCAGGCCCGCGCCATCATCCAATAACCTCTCCCTTTGGCTGGCACACGAGTGTCAGCCTTTTTTTATCCCCGCTTGTCCATGCCCACTTTTTTATCCCCGATTTTTTAACGCCATTAGGACCAAGATCACCTAAATTCACTGCCAATCAGGCTTTTTAGCGAGCCAGCGCACAGAAGCGATAGCGCACCAGAACTCTGCCCAAATCCCCGACTCTCAGCTATATCCGCCTCATAACTGGTTATTGGCAATGAGTTTTATCGAATCCCTGACCCTGACACTAGCCCTGTTCTACAGCTGCAGCCTACTCTACTGGAGCGGCAAACGCTGGGGTGCCGTGGTGAGCGCTGCCTCCCTGCTGGGCGCGGCGCTGGTCACCCTTTACTGGCCACTGTTTGTCGCCCTGCTCCTCGCCGCCGGCGTGTTGGCCCTCGCCAACAGATACCAAGGCGATTTCGTCAAAGGCGAGGTGCGCGCCAACACCCTCAGAGAGGGTATACAACACCTGCTGGCGCTCTCCATGTTGCTGGTTGGCATCCAGTACGCGGCCAATGCCGTCATGCTCAAGCTGGGCATCACGCCCTACCTGATGCGGCCCGACGTGGGCGACGCCTTTCTACCCATCGCCGGCGCCATAGAACTCAAGGCGATCCTCACCCTGGGCATCTGGGATCAGAACCATCCGGCCGCCGCTGTGATGCTCACCGTAGTGATCCTCACGGGTTTGCTGTGTAAACGCGCCTTCTGCGGCTGGGCCTGCCCCCTGGGGCTCGCCGGCGAATACCTGTATAAGCTGAGAAAGCGCTTCATCAAGCGTGAACTGCTGCCGCCCGCCTGGCTCGACTGGCCGCTGCGCATGCTCAAGTACCTGCTGCTGGCCGGTCTGCTCTATATAGTGCTTGGCATGCCTTCGGCCAGTATTCCTCACTATCTCGAGGGCAACTACCATAAGATAGCCGACCTTAAGATGGCGCTCTTCTTCATCACCCCTGGGCTCATCACCCTGGCCTGCTTCGCCGTCATACTGCTGCTGGCCGCCTGGCGCCGTCAGGGCTTCTGCCGTTATATCTGCCCCTATGGCGCTCTGCTTGGCCTCACCAGCTTCTTGAGTCCGTTTAAGATCCGCCGTAGCACCCAGCACTGCCTCATCGAGACCAAGGGGATGAACTGCGACAAGTGTACCCGCGCCTGCCCCGCCAACATCAAGGTGCATGAGCAAGGCACGGTACGCTCCGACGAGTGCCAGGCCTGCATGCGCTGCGTCTCCGCCTGCCCTAAGCAGGAGGCGCTGCACTTCAGCACCCGTAACGGCATCAAGCTCTCCGCCCGCGGCCTCACCATCATGCTGTTACTGCTGCTGTTTATGATCCCGCTAATCGCCTATGTCGGGGGATTCTGGGTCAGCCAAACGCCGACCGAAATTAGGATGTATTTGATACAACATTTGGGGGCAATTGGGCATTGATGCCCTTTGGGTTTGGGGTACCCTTTTGGCTGGGGGCCCATGATAATTTTGCCCTCAGGGACATCGTTCTCTAGGCGGGAATGGAAGGTTGTACCTTCATTGCAACCTATCACCTGCGGTGGGGTTAAGCGGAACTAATCTGACGTTTATAAAGTTAGTTTGAAGGTCTAACCTTCGCTGCAACCTATAGCCTGCGGCTCGCTTTTGTGCAGATACAGCTGCTACACGCCGCAAGCACTTCCATGTGGGCTCGACGATGGCATCCCTGCCATCGACGTCCGCAGCTGCATCTACACCGGGTCATTTCATCTCTTCGATTTGGCTTTGTTTGTAAGGCTAATAGATTTAGCTTTTGACGGACTATTTGTTTATAAAGTGCGTTTGAAGTCTAACCTTCCTTGCCACCTACCACCTGCGGTGGGCTAATGTGCAAACACTATTTTGGCACGCAGCGAGTCCATCCATGGATGCTCTGCGAAATCATCCATGATTTCGAAGGCCAAAATCGTGTTCGCACAAGGTATCTAACGCCTCTTCGATTTGGCTGCCTTTGGTAATCAATTGAGTAAAAAAACATTCCCTAAAGGAGTTTGTTAAGACTGGTACTACAATCACAAGCATTCAGAACAGTATGGGTTTTGGTCATAAAAATGGGTTTTGCAATACAACAGTAACCCCCACCTTGAACGGCAACAGGTAACGTTTAATCGAAGAGACGTTTAAATAGGGGTGTAAGCACGCTTTTGGCTCTCGGCGGCATGGACGCCGCCGTGAAGCCCACATGGATGTGCTTGTGGCGTGCCAAAAGAGTGCTTGCACATCCCCCGCCGGGCAGGCGATAGGTTAACCATGCGGCCATGGTGTCAAATAACTCAGCTAAACATCCATATCTACCAGAAGCTTAATAGCTAAAATTCCCCCGATAATAATAACGGCCAGTCAAACCCGCTATTTATCAGTATTTTGGCTGCAAATACTGCAGCGGCGTGCTGCCGGTGTGTTGCTTGAAGAAAGCGATAAAGGCGCTGTCGCTGGAGAAGGCCAGACGATAGGCGACGTCGTTCACCTGATGGCCGGTGGCGAGCAGGGCGATCGCCTGTTGCAGCCGCCACTGCTGACGCCAGTTTTGATAGGGCATTCCCGTCTGCCGGGTGAAGATACGGCTGATGGTCTTACTGCTGGCGCCCAGTTGCTGCCCTAGCTGCTTGAGGGTCGGAACATGCCATGGCGCACGCTGAAGTTCCGCAAGCCAGGTTTGCAGGCGTCTGTCGCTTGGCATAGGCAACACCAGATGACTCTCCTTGGCCTGGGAGAGCTCCTCGAAGAACAGCTGATAGGTATTCACCATAGCCGTCGCCGATTTGTCCCAGGCCCAGAAGGCCATACGCTCCACCAGCGCCTGCAACAGGGGATTCACTTCGAGGATCTGAATGCGATTGGCAATGCTCCCCGTCAACTGCGGCGCAAAGTAGAGGGAACGGTAATCCACCACCCGATTCATCACCACGCTGTGACGGCACGCCGGCGGGATCCAGGCGGCACGGGTGGGCGGCAACACACAGTGCAATCCGTCCAGTGTGATGGTCATGCACCCCTGAGGGGCATAGAGCAGCTGCGCCTTGGCATGACTATGCATGCCCGAATCGTGTTGTCCCAGTCGGGCGGCGATCCCCACTACCTCGGCCTCTAAGGCATCGGGATCAAATTTACAGGACTCGTCGATAAACGCCATCTGTCCTCATTCCAACATTTATTGTCTTAATCATATTATTGGGACTATAGCAGAGGCCGTTAGACTGCACATCCTTTCGATGACGATGAGTCTAGCACCATGAAAACTACTCCCTCGATCCCCTTGATGGTGATCCTGATGATGTTTCCCCAGATAGTGGAAACCCTTTACAGCCCGGCACTGCCCCACATTGCCGCGGACTTTGACGTGCCATTGGCCCTGGCGGGCCAGACGCTATCCATCTATTTCCTGGCCTTCGCCTTCGGCGTGGTGTGTTGGGGAATTCTATGCGACCACCTGGGCAGGCGCCGCACCATGCTGTTGGGGCTGGGGCTCTATGGCATCGCGGCCTTTGCAGCCCTATGGGCGCCCAGTTTTCATTGGCTGCTGGCGATGCGTGCCCTCAGTGCCTTCGGCGCCGCCGTGGGATCTGTAGTCACCCAGACCATGTTGAGGGACAGCTTCGACGGCACTGCGCTGGCCAAGGTGTTCGCTTATATGGGCATGGGGATCGCCATCAGCCCCGTCGTCGGTATGCTCTCTGGCGGATTGCTAACAAGCCTAGGCGGCTACCCGGCGGTATTCCTCACCCTGTCTCTGATGGCAGTGTTTCTCTACGCCGTCTGTCTGCTGTGCCTGCCCGAGACGCGCCCGGCCACCAGGCAGCCACTTCCTCTTTGGGCACTCATGAGGCGCCTGGCGACAGATGGCAATATTTGGCACAACGCCTTGCTGGTCGCGGGTTTCAATGTGTTGCTGTTTAGCTACTATCTACAGGGTCCCTTTGTATTTCAACGTCTGGGATTGAGCACACAGGCCTTTGGCTATAGTGGCATCGCACTGGCAATAGGCACCCTGGTCGGCAGCGCGCTAAACAAAACTTTACTGCAGCGGGGGGCTTCGCAGCCTCGTTTGCTAAGGCTAGCCAGCCTACTGGCCTTAGTCGGCGCTGTTGGGGTGTATCTTAACGAGACCCATCTTGGCTTCCTGTTACCCATGGCATTGATCGTCGCCGCCTTTGGCATTGCTATTCCCAACATTCTCAGCCAAGCCTTAGTGGAGTATCGCGATCAGGCCGGGGCAGCCGGCGCCCTGTTCGGCCTACTCTATTACTTGCTTATCGCCCTGGGACTGGCCATGGTGAGCCTGGCCGAGCAGCTGGGTGGGCCGTTACTCATCACCAGCCTGCTACTCAGTCTGGCGATAGGAAGAAAACAGTTTGTAGAAATGGTGCGCTGAGCACTAAGCTATGCTTCGCTCACCGTGCCAAATGAGTGCTTGCACATCCCCCGCCGGGCAGGCGATAGGTTAACCATGCGGCCATGGAAGCAAACGACCCGATTTTAATGACCCAGCTACAACAAGATTAGGTCGCGGCGACCCTCGACACATCAGAATGTCACCTTTTCAGTCCGAAAAAGGCAGCTTCTCTTCTGGTCTGAGGGTCAACACCTCGTAACCTGTGGCGGTGACCAGGACTGTGTGTTCGCTCTGGGCGGATAGCTTCTTGTCCCGGGTGACAACGGTCCAGCCGTCCTTCTTGGTCTTAATCTTCGCCGTGCCCTGGTTCACCATGGGCTCTATGGTGAAGACCATCCCCTCCTTGAGCAGTAGGCCTTTGTTCGGGCTGCCGTAATGTAACACCTCGGGAGCCTCGTGCATCTCTCGGCCTATGCCGTGACCGCAGTATTCCCTGACGATACTGTAGCCATGGGACTCGGCATGGCGCTGTATGGCGTGGCCGACGTTGCCCAGTCTGGCGCCGGGTCTTACCTGCTCGATACCGGCCCACATCGCCTCATAGGTTACCTGGCAGAGCTTGCGCGCCTGGGGCGAAGCCTCAGGCATCACAAACATCTTGCTGGAATCGGCGATGAAGCCGCCCTTCTCCAGGGTGATATCCAGGTTGATAATGTCTCTGGGGCCGATTAGCTGATTGTCCTTAGGTACGCCGTGACAGACCACCTCATTGATCGAGGAGTTGAGCACATACTGATAGCCATATTGCCCCTTGCTCGCGGGCCTGGCCTCGAGCTCCTCCACGATATAGTTCTCAACCAGATCGTTGAGGGCCATGGTGGAGAGGCCAGGTTTCACCTCTGCATCCAGCATCTGAAACACCTTGGCCAGCAGGTGCCCGGCGGTGCGCATCAGGGCGATCTCTTCTACCGTCTTGAGCTGCACCCTATTCTGCATCTGGACTGGTCTCACCGCTGGTGACATGCTGGGCCGACACGTCTGCCGACTTGAGCAGCTCGGCCATGATCTGATTGAAAGACAGCTGGGGATGGAGCTCGGCCATCATCCCCATCTTGATCCAGAACTCGGCCTGGGAGTTGATAGAACGCGCCATGACGCCGCTGGCCTTTCTCAGCTCCTCATGGAGCTCGTCGGAAATCTTTACTATACCCATTATGTACACTTAGCAATTAAATATATACGTATTATATATGGATCGTATAGATTGGTGCAAATTGCCATTGACGCTCGCGTTGGCATTAGCCGAACCTCTTGCCAGCTTCCGCCAGATACAAAAAACCCCGGCCATCTGCATGGTCGGGGCTTTGGGCTAATCGACTGCACCTAAAAGGTGCGGGTCAGATTAAGCGTCTTTCGAAGCGCGGCTGGCACGCTTACGATCGTTTTCGGTCAGGTGACGCTTACGCACGCGGATGCTTAGCGGAGTCACTTCTACCAATTCGTCGTCATCAATGAACTCGAGCGCCTGCTCCAGGGTCATCTGGATGTGCGGTGTCAGTACCTGAGCTTCGTCGGTACCAGAAGCACGCATGTTGGTCAGCTGCTTACCTTTCAGACAGTTAACTGTCAGGTCGTTGGCACGAGAGTGGATACCCACTACCTGGCCTTCGTAAACTTCGGCGGCGTGACCGATCATCAGACGACCACGGTCTTGCAGACCGAACAGGGCGAAGGTCAGCGCCTTACCGGTAGCGTTAGAGATCAACACACCGTTCTGACGTTGACCGATATCGCCACCCTTCACTGGACCATAATGGTCGAATGAGTGGTAGATAAGACCTGTACCAGAAGTGGCTGTCATGAACTCGGTTTGGAAACCGATCAGGCCACGGCTAGGAATGATGAAGTCGATACGCACACGGCCTTTACCGTCTGGCTGCATGTCACGCATGTCCGCCTTACGGGTACCTAGCTTCTCGATCACCGCACCTTGGTGCTCTTCTTCAACGTCAACGGTCAGCGTCTCGTATGGCTCGCACTTCTCGCCGTCGATCTCTTTAACGATAACTTCAGGACGTGATACGGCCAGCTCGTAGCCTTCACGACGCATGTTTTCGATAAGGATAGACAGGTGAAGCTCACCACGGCCAGATACGCGGAAACGGTCTGGGCTGTCTGTCTCTTCGACGCGCAGTGCCACGTTGTGTACCAGTTCCTGTTGCAGACGCTCAAGGATATTACGTGAAGTCACGTACTTACCTTCTTTACCAGCGAATGGCGAGGTGTTTACCTGGAAGGTCATGGTCAGTGTTGGCTCGTCAACAGACAGAGGTGGCAAGGCTTCGGCGTTGCCCACGGCACATACAGTGTCAGAGATCTTCAACTCGCCAAGACCGGTAATAGCTACGATGTCGCCGGCATTAGCTTCAGCCACTTCGTGACGGTCCAGACCCATGTAACCAAGTACCTGGCCGATCTTACCGTTACGCGTGGTGCCATCGGCGCCCACTACGGTAACCTGCTGGTTCACCTTAACGCTGCCGCGCTTGATACGGCCAACGCCGATAACGCCCACGTATGAGTTGTAGTCCAGCTGAGAGATCTGCATCTGGAAGGCACCTTCGGCATCGGCATCAGGTGAAGATACTTTCTCGACGATGGTCTCGAACAGTGGCGTCATGTCTGTGCCAGTCTCTTCAGGATCCAGAGTCGCGAAACCGTTCAGTGCAGAAGCATAAACGATTGGGAAGTCCAGCTGCTCGTCGGTAGCACCCAGGTTGTCGAACAGGTCGAATACTTGATCGATAACCCAATCAGGACGCGCACCCGGACGGTCGATCTTGTTGATCACTACGATAGGCTTAAGGCCTTGAGCGAAGGCTTTCTTAGTCACGAAACGTGTCTGTGGCATTGGACCATCGACCGCATCAACTAGCAGTAGCACACAGTCAACCATAGAAAGTACACGTTCAACCTCGCCACCGAAGTCGGCGTGGCCAGGGGTATCAACGATGTTGATACGGTAATCGTTCCACTTGATGGCAGTATTCTTCGCCAGAATCGTGATTCCACGTTCCTTTTCAAGATCGTTGGAATCCATCACCCGCTCAGCGGCCTCTCCTCGAGTCTCAAGGGTTCCAGACTGTGCCAGCAACTTATCAACCAGGGTCGTTTTACCATGGTCAACGTGTGCAATAATGGCGATGTTACGTAAATTCTCTAACACGGATAAACCTCTTACCATCGAAAAAATAGGGTATTGATAACAGCCCTAATAATAGCTGTTGCAATAAAAAACGTGCCATTCTACTCTAGCGAGGGGCTCTCGCACAGGATTATTTTTTAGTCAGCTATGAATAGTCATGTTTATATTGGTGCGCACCATATTGGTGAACGCACCATCAAGAGGCATCCATTGCACCTTTATGGTGCAATATCGAGATTCCCGTCACCTACCTTCTTTATTGTTCCCATAAAAATCAATACGTTAAACTTTTGGCACGAGTCTAGCTTTACTCATGCCAGAACCGCGTTGGTCGCAACGCTGAATGATATAAGAAGGGCATCCCCTCTACTCTACTCGGAGACTTTAGAATGTCAGTTGAATCAGTTTTACAACAACTAGAAGAACTTGAAGTTAAGTTTGTTGATTTGCGTTTTACCGATACTAAAGGTAAAGAGCAGCACGTATCTATTCCTGCTCACCAGGTTGATGCCGATTTCTTTGAAGACGGTAAAATGTTCGACGGTTCATCTATTGCTGGTTGGAAAGGCATTAACGAGTCAGACATGGTACTGATGCCAGACCCAACGACCTTCGTTCTTGACCCGTTCACCGAAGAAACTACTGCCCTGATCCGCTGCGACATTCTCGAGCCAGGCACTATGACTGGTTACGACCGCGACCCACGCTCTATCGCTAAGAAAGCTGAAGAGTACATGGTTTCTACCGGCATCGCCGATACCGTACTCATTGGTCCTGAGCCAGAGTTCTTCCTGTTTGACGACGTTAAGTTCGGCACCGACATGTCTGGCTGTTTCGTTAAGCTAGACGCTAAAGAAGCGGCCTGGAACTCAGGCACTCATTACGAAGACGGCAACACAGGTCACCGTCCATTCGTGAAAGGCGGTTACTTCCCAGTAGCACCGGTTGACTCTTCACAAGATCTTCGTAGCGCCATGTGTCTGGTTCTGGAAGAGATGGGTCAAGTAGTTGAGGCTCACCACCACGAAGTGGCGACTGCCGGTCAGAACGAGATCGCGACTCGCTTCAACAAGCTGACTGAAAAGGCTGACGAAATCCAGATCCTTAAGTACGTGGTTCACAACATGGCCCACGCTTACGGCAAGACGGCGACCTTCATGCCTAAGCCAATCGTTGGCGACAACGGTAGCGGTATGCACGTTCACCAATCACTGGCTAAAGACGGTGTTAACCTCTTCTCAGGTGACAAGTATGCGGGTCTAAGTGAGACTGCTCTGTACTACATCGGCGGTATCATCAAGCACGCTCGCGCGCTGAACGCCTTCACTAACCCAAGCACCAACTCGTACAAGCGTCTTGTGCCTCACTTTGAAGCACCAGTCATGCTTGCCTACTCGGCACGTAACCGCTCTGCGTCTATCCGTATCCCAGTAGTACCAAGCCCTAAGGCACGTCGTATCGAGACTCGCTTCCCAGATCCAACGGCTAACCCATACCTAGCGTTCGCTGCACTGCTGATGGCTGGTCTTGACGGTATCCAGAACAAGATCCACCCAGGTGAAGCTATGGACAAAGATCTATACGATCTGCCAGCGGAAGAAGCGGCTGAGATCCCACAGGTTGCAACCTCTCTTGAGAACGCACTTGAGAACCTGGATGCAGACCGTGAGTTCCTTACCAAAGGCGGCGTATTCTCTGATGACTTCATCGATTCTTACATCGCGCTGAAGACAGCAGAAGCTGAGAAAGTGGCTCGCACCACTCACCCAGCAGAATTTGAGCTGTACTACAGCCTATAATCCTTGCCTCTTAAGCCAGGATCATAGCTCAAAGAAGCCGCCACTTAAGGCGGCTTTTTTATGTCCTTTTACCACCAGATAAACTTGGCTTAAGCACCTGACGTCGGGCATAAAATTGATTTAACTTTATGGCCAAACTGCTATCATGATCACGCCGAATCACTTACTTTAGAATCCCATTATGTCTAGCCGCGATCCCTTCCAGTCTTTCACCTGGCACAGCGATATTTTTAGCTGTCAGAGCAATGATATCAGCAGCTTCTATGCCCGCTTAGAAGAGCAGGCAAGTCGCCTCGGACTACAGGCGCGCAAGCTGGGTGATGCAGGTCCGCATCCGCTGGAACTGTATCAGTCGCCGGCGCAGAAGGCTGACCAACCCTCGATATTGATCAGCGCCGGCTTTCATGGCGAAGAGGCCGCTGGCCCCTGGGGGCTGCTCTACTTCCTCAACGAACTGGAACCCGATCTCTTCGGCCAGATCAACCTTAGCCTGCTGCCGCTGGTGAACCCCACTGGTTTCAAGCGCGGCCATAGATTCAACAAGTTGGGACAAAACCCGAATCGCGGCTTCGTGTTAGAGAATGGCCGCGGCCGTAGCAATCAGGACACCTCGAGCGAGGGCGAGATCCTGCTGGCTCACTCACAGCTGCTGGCCGCCGCCAGTAAAGATGGCATCCTCACCTGTCATGAAGATGTATTGCTCACAGACACCTACATCTATTCCTTCGAGGCCAATCAGCATCCAGGCCAATTCAGCCGCGAACTACGCGACGCCCTGGGGCACTATTTCCCCATCGCCCAGGACGGACTGATCGACGACTGCCCGGTGAATGATGGCATCATCTTCAACCATTTCGACCTCTCCTTCGAGGCCTTTCTGGTACGACTGGGCGCCAGCGTCGGCGTCTGTAGTGAGACCCCAGGCCAGCAGAGTTTCGATCAACGCATCCTGGCCAACGCCGCCATCATCAAACGTTTCGTCGAGCTGACATTAGCGAAGCGATAAGGGCATAAGCAAAGCGTTAAAGGAATGAGCGAAGCGCTAGAGGCATAAGCAAAGCGCTAAAGGTATAAATGAAGCGATAAGCGCTTTCTTCTACAAAAAAAGCCAGGCACTCGGCCTGGCTTTTCGTTATCTGTTTTACGGTCATTCACTCACTACTGCGGGACTAACGACTGCCGGACTAACGACAGAAAGGCGCCAGGGCCTCCAGCAGTCGCTGCATATCCTTCTCGCCGTTGTAGATGTGGGGCGAGATCCGCATCCCCTGCTTGCGCACATCTAGGCTAATATCCGCCTGGGTCAAAGCCTCGATCGCCGCTTGCTGGGCTTTTCCGAATTCTAAGATGGCGGTGCCGCTACAACGAGCCGGATCCGACGGTGAAACCAGGGCATCCCCCGCCTGACGCCAGATTCGCTCCAGCTGCATCAGGTTGTGCTGGCGAACCTTGTCGCTACCCAGCTCGGCAAAATAGCCAATGCTGTGGGCCGCGAGGGCGAAAGGCGCCACAGACGGGGTGCCGCCCCAGAACTTGAGCGCCGAGTCATGGTAGCGAAAATCGTGAATATCGAACTCGAAGGGGTTCTCGTGGCTGAACCAACCCACATCCAGGGGTGAGCAATGCACCAGCTGATCGGCGCTCACCCAGAGGTAGGCCGCCCCCGGCCCGCCACAGAGCCACTTGACGCTGGAACCCAACATGAAATCAGGCTTGAGGGCATTGAGATCCAGGGGCAATACCCCGGCGGCCTGAGCCACATCCACCAGAGAGAGCGCCCCCAGCTCGCGCACCTTAGGTATTAGATAATCCAACGGCGCCTGCTGACCCGTGTTGGAATAGGCGTGGCTGATAAACACCAGATCGATATCGTCGGTCAGATGTGCCTGCCACACCTCCGGCAGACTCACATCCAGGTTAGCGGGGATGAAACGTATCTCAGCCTCAGGCAGCGCCTGACGTAAGGCAAACCCCATGCTGGGAAAATCGTTCTCGGTCATCAGGATCACGGCGCCGGGGCGGCGTAGCCTTGAATGGGACTGCACCAACTTGGTGAGACCGCTGGAGAGGTTGACCTGAGGGCAAAACAGCCGGGTCTCACTATTAAACAGCCGGGCCAGCTGAACGCGAAAATCCTCCACCACAGACAACCAATCACCCCAGGGCTCTCGCCCCGAACCCTGCCAGGGCAGGAAGAAACGCTCGTCGAACGCCTGACGCAGGCTCTGCAGCGGCCTGCCCACAGAGTGGTTGAGCAGGTAAACCGACTTTGGCATCACAAAATCATTCTGGTACATGGCTTACCCCTCTAGGCTGGCGCGCAGCCTGGCGATGTCGTCGAAACGGGTGCGTATGTCATCGCGCTTGGCGGCGGCGCGTCTGTCTCTGAGTTTCTCCAGCGCCCCCAGCAGCACAGGCAGCGGCGGGCCACTGGCGGTAACCTTGTCGATATGCTGACTCTCCATCTGCTTGGCGGGCTGGGCGATATACTTCTCCACCAGCTGATCATGGTGTTGTATCGCCCCCTGGCCATGGGCCTCACACACCCGCAGGAACTGCGCCAGATTCTCCTGGTACCAGGCCTGGTCTCGCATCTCTATGGCGGCGAGGAAATCGTCCATCAGGCTGGTGCGGCGCATGCAGTCGCGCAAGATACGCTGATCTTCCGGCATCATGTAGAGGAACTTATCCACCAGCAGCTGAGAGTAGGCCGACTCGTTGGCGAAGCAGAGCCCTAGCTGCAGATCGATCACATTGATGCCGGCAAAGTCACCGGCATTGGCGCCGCGATACACCTGCTGACCGACGCGATAGGGCTTGTAATAGGGACGCACGCTGTTGAAAAACGCCTGAGTGTCGAGGCGCTCGAATAGCGTCTGATTGGAGGCGATCACCTGCTGAAGCGCCACCAGGGCGACCTCTAACAACTCGGCGGTCATGGGGTGGGAGATCCCTAGGGGCTGGATCTTCAGCAGGGCATCGGCCGCCCGCTTGTAGGCGAGGATCCCCTTGGTGTTGTAATCGACAAACAGCTTCTCGTCGTCCAGATCGGTAAAGCGCTTATAGAGGCCGTTAACGGCGCGATTGTGAGTAGTCAGATGGGCGGTGGCAAAGCGTGGCGTCACCCCTATGGAGGCGCCTATATGCATGGCAAGCGCCGAGGCCTCCAACAGCGGCGAGCTGGTTTCGCGACTCGGCTCTGTGATCTCGTGGCGGCGGCAGGCCGCCATGTAGAGGCCCACATTACCCAGCAGATCGAAGGCCGCATCGAAACCTTCATCGGTATTGCCCTCATCCAGCAGCGCCTTGATGAGCGTCCGGCCCTCGGCCTCCAGCCGCGCCTTAAGCTCGTCGCCTATGCCCACCACGTTAGCGGGATCGCTCTGCTGCATGTAGAGGCGCTCCAGCGCCGAGTTAATCTCGACAAACTCCTGCCTGATCCAGTGATCGAAGGCCGCGACATCTTGACTCATAGGGTAGGTATCTCTTGGTTATTTTAATAATGACTCAATAAGCTACCACTAAGCCATTAGCGCAAACCTGCAATATCAATCCGGAAAACAGAGATTTTTTAGTGGATTCCGATAAAAATAACCACTTTAATAAGCTTATCCAACAAACCAGCCCTAGAGCCCAATCGAGGGACAAGAGACCTAAGCGATGAAACTGGACAGCAAAGACAAGCAGATCTTAAGCATACTGCAGGAGGAGGGACGCCTGCCCGTGGCCGAGCTGGCCAACCGGCTCAACCTCTCCGACACCCCCTGCCTGCGGCGCATCAAGAAGCTGGAGCAGGCGGGCTTTATTCAGGGCTACAGCGCCAGGCTCGACCCTAAGTCGCTGGCACTCAATGTGATTGTCTACGCCTTCGTGCGCCTCACCGAGAACTCTGCCGCCTATGGTGAACAGTTCGAGCAGGAGATGAGCCGTCTGCCTCAGGTGCAGGAATGCTCGGTGATCACCGGCGCTCACGACTACCTACTGAAGATCGTTGCCCACGATCTGCTGGAATATGAAGGCTTCGTCAAACACTCACTGGGCGGCCTCAAGTGTATCGCCAGCATAGAGTCGACCGTGGTGCTGAAACAGACCTTCTCCCGTCATCAACTGCCAATCACTTAGGGCCTGATGCTTTTTACCGCGAAAGCGACTAATCTGTAGCAAAGACAAGGTATAAAAGGAATGTTTATGCGCCCGATATTGCTGTTTACCCTGCTGTTAATGACCCTTGGGGCTCAGGCAGCCATCTATAAATGGGTCGACAAGGATGGCAAGGTTCACTACTCGGATACCCCGGTAGAAAACTCCACCCAGGTCGAGTTTAAGGAAAATACCGAAAATCAGATCAAGCTGCCGCCCCCTGTGGTACGCGAGCCGCTAACCCCCGCCAAGGAGGAGCCCAAGGAGCTCTACAAGCTGACCATCTCCAGCCCCAGCGAAGAGGAGACCCTAAGGGACAATAACGGCAATATCACAGTGATCGGCTCCATCACCCCAGATCTCGCCGCCGGTCATGTGCTGGTGCTCCTGATGGATGGGAAAGTGGTCAGCACGCCTCAGGCAAGCCCGGTATTTACGCTGGAAAATGTGGATCGCGGCGAGCACAAGTTTGAAATCAAGGCCTTGGCACAAAACGGCAAACAACTTGCATCGACCCCCCCTAGAACCGTATTTCTTCACCGGGCGACCATAAATGCGATTCCTAGGGCGACCCCTCTCGGGGGCGGTTAAAAATTTATAGCTTAATTTTTAACAACTTAGAAAGTCACATCTCAAAACAATCCCGGTGAAGATAGCTTGCAGCGTGCACCAAATTGGTGCACCATTATGGTGCAACCTACTTCCCGGGAGTCGTAAATGAACACAGACCCTCTGCTCAATCATCTGGTGACGGCCGTACTCGTCATCTCAGATGATCTCAAGCTGTGCTATGCCAATAGCGCGGCCGAGCAACTGCTTGGGTTAGGCAGTCACCGCCTCACGGAACACAACCTATTAGACTGCTGCCAGCTGCTGAGTATAGATCATCAGCTGCTGCGCACCGCCATTCGCGAACACCAAGGCCTGACGGTCAACACCGCCAACCTGGTGACCCTTGACGGTCAGGGTCACACGGTCGACATGACGCTCACCCCGCTGGAAGTCCAGCCGGATCAGCCCGAGCAGGGAGTGTTGGAGCTGCGCCAGGTGGATCAGCAAAGGCGAATACATCAGCAGCTGACCCTGGATGCCCAGCAACAGGCGGCCCAATATCTGGTGCGTAACCTGGCCCATGAGATCAAAAACCCCCTGGGCGGCCTCAGAGGCGCGGCCCAGCTGCTGTCCCGCGAGCTGGAAGACGCCGACCAGCGCGAATTTACCGACCTCATCATAGAGCAGGCCGATCGGCTGCGAAACCTGGTGGACCGGCTGCTGGGCCCGCAGAAACCCACGGAGCACAGCCTGCACAACATCCATGCGGTGATCCAGAAGGTGCTCAAGCTGGTGAGCGTCACCCTGCCGGATAATATCCACCTGATCCAGGACTATGACCCCTCGATCCCGGATATCGAGATGGATCAGGAGCAGCTACAACAAGCGGTACTCAACATAGTGCAGAACGCCATCCAGGCGCTGGAGACGGTGGAAGACGGCGGCGAGATCCGCATCAAGACCCGCACCCAGCACCAGGTCACCATAGGTACCACACGCCACAAGCTGGTGCTGGCGCTCTCCATCATAGACGATGGCCCGGGGATCCCACCCGAGCTGATGGATACCCTCTTCTACCCTATGGTCACGGGCAGGGAGCAGGGATCCGGACTTGGGCTCTCCATCGCCCATAACTTTGCCAGGCTCCACGGCGGACGCATCGACTGCGCCTCAGTGCCGGGCAAGACAGAATTTACCATACTGCTGCCGCTCAAGAGCTAGCACAGGTGACCTTAGAGCATTCAACTTAAGAGAGTAGGTGTATGACAGAAAAAGTTTGGGTTCTCGATGATGATAGTTCGATACGTTGGGTGGTCGAACGGGCGCTCAAGGGCGCCAAGATAAGCTGCGCCAGCTTCGCCGCCGCCGAATCCCTGTGGCAGGCATTGGAACAGACCCAACCCCAGGTGATCATCTCGGATATCCGCATGCCGGGTACCGATGGCCTGACCCTGCTGGATCGCCTGCAGCTGCACTATCCCCACATTCCCGTGATCATCATGACGGCCCATTCCGACCTCGACAGCGCCGTCAGCGCCTATCAGGCGGGAGCCTTCGAGTATCTGCCCAAGCCATTCGACATCGACGAGGCGATCGGCCTGGTGGAGCGCGCCCTGAGCCATGCCAAGGAGCAGTCACCCAAGGTCATTAGTCAGCCCGAGGTCAAGGCGCCGGAGATTATCGGCGAGGCACCAGCCATGCAGGAGGTGTTTCGCGCCATCGGCCGCCTGTCACGCTCCTCCATCAGCGTGTTGATCAACGGCCAGTCGGGCACGGGTAAGGAGCTGGTCGCCGGCGCCTTGCATAAACACAGCCCACGCAAGGACAAGCCCTTCATCGCCCTCAACATGGCGGCGATCCCCAAGGAGCTAATCGAATCTGAGCTGTTCGGCCACGAGAAGGGCGCCTTCACCGGCGCCGCCAACGTGCGTCAGGGCCGCTTCGAGCAGGCCGATGGCGGCACACTGTTTCTCGATGAGATCGGCGACATGCCGCTGGACGTGCAGACCCGCCTGCTGCGGGTACTGGCAGACGGTCAGTTCTATCGTATCGGTGGTCACTCGCCGGTGCAGGTGGATGTGCGCATCATAGCCGCCACCCACCAGAACCTGGAGTCTCTGGTGGCCAAGGGGGATTTTCGTGAGGATCTCTTCCACCGCCTCAACGTGATCCGGGTGCACCTGCCGCCGCTGTCACAGCGCCGGGAGGATATTCCTCAGCTGGCACGCCACTTCCTGGCTACCGCCGCCAAGGAGATCAGCGTCGAGCCCAAGATACTCACCAAGGCGACCGCCGACACCCTGGCCAGCCTGCCCTGGCCCGGTAACGTGCGTCAGCTGGAAAACACCTGTCGCTGGCTGATGGTGATGGCCTCGGGCCAGGAGATCTTACCTCAGGATCTGCCGCCCGAGCTGCTGACTCCCAGCACCAGCCACGACAGCTCGCCCCAGGCGGGCAGCGGTGGCTGGCAGGAGGCCCTGACCCAATGGATAGATCAACGCCTGAGCGAAGGCGAGAGCGATCTGCTGACCCAGATACAGCCTGCGTTTGAAAAGATATTGCTAGAGACGGCGCTGAAACACACCAAGGGACACAAACAGGAAGCAGCTAAGCGCCTGGGCTGGGGTCGTAACACCCTGACGCGTAAGCTGAAAGAACTCGAGATGGATTGAGTGAAAGCACCCAGCCTAGGCTGGGTGCTTTGGCGCCTCTTCCGCAGGCGCATTGTTTGCGCTAGCAACAACACTCTCAGACTGACACTCGGATTCGATGACTTCACGTGGCATTGCCGCCTGCCATAAAGCCCCTACCCATAAACTTTGATTCGCTTTCATTAACCTTGCCCTCATTTTGCCAACTGGATCAAAGTAATCTTAAGGCGACTATTAGTAAAATGAATAAATAGTATCCCGTGAATGCCAAATTAGAATGAACATACCAATCAAAACCTTACATTATTTTCTCACCCTGGTTGAAACGGGAAATTTTACCCGGGCGGCGGAAAAATCCTTCATCACCCAGCCAACCCTGAGCAAGATCATCCAGCGACTGGAGGAAAATCTCGGCCAGCAGCTGTTGCACAGGAATAATCAGAAGATAGAGCTGACCCAGGCCGGCATACTGCTGGAAAACAGCGCCCGGGAGATCTTGGGCCAGTGGCACAGGCTGCAGGAAGACCTTACCAATCTGAGCGGCCTCAAGTCTGGACACCTGCGCCTTGGGGTCTGCCCCATGATGAGCAGCCTGATCATCGACCTACTCACCGCCTTTCGTCAGCAATATCCGGGCATAGAGCTGCAGATGTACGAGTATGGCGGCTTCGGCTGCGAGCAGGCGCTGCTCAACAACAGCCTGGATATCGCCTTCACCGCCCTGCCCACTACCCATGATATCGAGCTGGCCAACCGCGCCCTCACCCGCTATCCGCTGCTGGCCTGCCTGCCCAAGGACCATGCCCTCGCCCAGCAGGAAGCGGTGACCTGGCAGGACTTCGAGGCCTACCCCTTCATCCTCTACAACGAGGACTTCTCCCTGGCCAAGCTGATCACCCGCCTGAGCCACAAGGCGGGCGTGCAGCTCAACATCGCCTTTCGCAGCGGCCAGTGGGACTTTCTGGCAACCATGGTAGAGGCCCAGATGGGGGTCGCCATCCTGCCCGAACCTATCTGCCACAAGTTGCAGGGCAGCGAGCTGGTGTTCAAACCTATTCGCCCCAATCTCACCTGGGATCTGGCGCTGATCTGGCGCAAAGACCTGCCCCTGACACCGGCGGCCCAGGCGCTCTTGGATCTCAGTGAGCAGGCCCATCTGCACCCTTGATAGCCGGCAAAATCTACCGGATTTTCAGCCAGAAAAACTGGGTAAGCAGTTATCTAAAACTGAGAAGCTGGTCGCCGACAGATAAAATCACTGGTGATGAGTCTGACGGCGCCCGCTTGCACAACAAAGGTGCAATTTTTTTCGCTCGTTATTCAAACGCGGGCCATGGCCGCTGACGCACCATAATTAGGTGCGCACCTTTTTGTTTAAAACAATCAACCACCTAAGCTTAGTTTAACTGGTACTAAAGTACCGTTAAAAAGCCTTGCCGCCTCACTTTCCTGCCGTTAGTTTCCCTTAAGAGGTCTGACGTCCGACGTCTGACCTCTGTGTCTGAATATTTAAAACCCTGAGTAACTAAACCCTGAGTAACTAAAGCCTGAGTAACTGACACCTGAGTAGCTAACACCTGGTTACTGAAACTGGTGATTGAAACCAGGTAACAAAACCTAAAACAACATCAAATAAGAGAAATAAGCCAATGAAGATCTATAAAAAGCTCATGATGCTGGGTCTGTTTGCTGTCAGCCCATTGACTTATGCCGCTTCCGGACTCGTGTTTATCCATGGTACCGGGCATCAGACAGATGCGCTGTCGGACTATTGGACACGGGAATTTGTCGACTCCGTCCGCCAGGGCGCTGCCTCGCCCGATAACTATCTGGTGATCAACTGCGATTTCGACCAATACATGTGGGATGACGCCGCCGCGGGCTGTCTGGCCGGGCAACTCACCCAGTTTATCGAGAGTAAAAACATTAACGATCTTACCCTGCTGACCCACTCTAACGGCGGCAACGTGGTGCGCTGGATCCTCTCCAACCCCACCTGGGACAGTCGCTATCCCAAGATCATCAACGCCACCTCCAGGGTGATCGCCCTGGCGCCTTCAAGCGGCGGCACGCCACTGGCCGATGCAGTCACCCAGGGCAATGTGTTTGAG
Organism: Shewanella alkalitolerans; assembly: GCF_019457575.1. Classification (NCBI taxonomy): domain Bacteria; kingdom Pseudomonadati; phylum Pseudomonadota; class Gammaproteobacteria; order Alteromonadales; family Shewanellaceae; genus Shewanella; species Shewanella alkalitolerans. The sequence continues at coordinate 4,215,072 of NZ_CP080422.1, forward strand.
ACCTCACTGGGTTGGCTGCTGGGCTATGGCAGCGATGCGGTGAAACAGCAGCAGGTGAGCTGGATGAGCAGCTATAACAACAGCTGGCTCTATGGCACCTCGGGTCGCCCTGCGCTGCCCTCGCCCTTCGAGGTCGTGGTGGGCTCAGATGTCGACTCCGCCTTCTGGGACGGCGACAGCTACTGCGCCGGCTATCAGTATCAGGTGGCACTTGAGACCACACAAAACTGGCTCGACGACTGCTCGGACGGTTTCCTGGAGTGTCAGTCGCAATCGGCTGCGGGCACAGTCTGGTTCAAAGACATTCAGCGCACCGCCGGTAAGGAACCTCTGAGCCATCAGCAGAGCCGCCGCGCCTGCTTCAACCTCGACACCCTGATCCGCGACCATATCTAGGAGCCATAAGATGAAACCATCAATTAAAATGGCGAGTGTGTTCGCCCTGTCCGCCCTGCTGAGCGCCTGTCAAAACGACGAACCTCAGGCAGAAAATACCCCACAGGCCAGCGCAATGACAGTCACTCAGGTGACCCTGCTGGCACCCACCTCTGAGGATCTCACCATAGATACCCTGGCCACCACAGAGCTGCCAGCTGTCAACGGCAATCGCGGCGGCGTCAGTTTTAGCGCGCCCATGGGTGCCACGGTCCAGATCCAGGCCCCAAGCCAGCTTGATCAGAGCAGCAGCGATCAGTATTGGCGCACCGTGTCGGGCGCCGAGCTGAACAAGGGGATCATGCTGGCGGTCAGCCAGAACGATAGCGTGATCCGGGTGGCGCCGCGGGGCGATGCCAGCTCGGGGGCCCTGCAACACAGCCCGGTTATCTCGCCGGATCAGCTGCGCCTCTACAAGGTCGACAAACAGAGCGTGGATAAGTCGGCATCTATGATCCAATCCATGAGCGACCCACAGGCGATGGCGACGGCTGGCATAGTCGATGATTCCAGTGCCTTGAGGCTCTCCAAGCAGGCGACGCCCGGCGTGTATCAGCTACAGGTGGTTAGGCCCCTTGGGGCCAACGACAGCTATCTGGTTAACGTTAAGGAGAAGGGCAGCCCCTATCAGCTGGCCCTGTCGGCGCCTAACCGTCTAAGCAGTCAGGCCCCTAAGCTGGCGTTCGATCTTAAGCTGAGCAACAGCGATATCGCTCTTAGCCCGACCGCGACGCTCAAGCAGAGCGATGGTCGCTACCACAGGCTGGCCGTGGTTAAGCAGGGCGATAACTGGCAGGCCCAGCTACCGGATGAGCTGGCGATGCCCAGCAGCAACCTGGGCCTGAGCGAGATCCAGGTCGACGTCGAGACCCGGGTCGACGGCCTGCCACTGATCCGCACCGTCAAGACCGCCTTCAAGCAATATGTGCCTGCGGCCAAACTAAAGGATCAGGCCAGCATACATTGGCAGAACGCCAGGCCGACCCAGGCGGTGTTCGAGCTGCAGGTAGCCAGCCCTGGACGCTATCAAGTCTCAGCCGTGTTAGTGGGTACGGATGCTCAGGGTAAGCAGGCCAATATCCTGCGGGCCGAGACGGCTCAGTGGCTGGACGCCGATGGTCAGATGAGCCTAAACTTCGACGCCGAGCAGCTCAAGGCCTCGGGTCTGGGCGCCCCCTACTCCATCAAGGCGCTGGAGCTAAAAGATCAGAGCCAGATGGCACGCCTGAGTTACCTGGGCGAGGCCGCCTCACTCTAGCTACATTCTAAAAGCGAAAGCGCCCGCTGTGGTCACATAGCGGGCGCTTTTTTATTTTCTATTTAACGCCTTACAGCTCGGTATGAGGCTTCACCTTATCAAAGTCGGCCAGGATGGCGTAGGCACAGGGGATGATAAACAGCACCAGCAGGGTGGAGGCGAAGATACCGAAGACGATCGACACCACCAATGGCTGCACCACCTGGGCCTGTAGGCTGGTTTCCAGCAGCAGGGGCAATAGGCCCGCCGCCGTGGTCAGCGAGGTGAGAAACACCGCCCTGAAACGCTCACGACTGGCGCTCACCACCGCCTGATGCACGCTATCTCCTTCATTCACATGGTGGCGTATGTACTGCACCAGCAGGATAGAGTCGTTCACTACGATTCCCGCCAGCGAGATGAAGCCCATGATGGAAGGCATGGAGAGGTTATAGCCCAGCAGCAGATGGCCCCAGAGCACGCCGATCAACGCCAGCGGGATCGCCAGCATCACCACGGCGGGTTCCAGATAGCTCCTGAACTGAAAACTCAGGATGGCGAACAGGCCAAACAAACCGATGAGAAAACCTTTGCCCATGGAGCTGCCGGTCTTGGCCGTCTCCTTGGCCGAGCCCTCAAAATCCACTCTCAGCTGAGGATAGGTCTGCTGCACCTGAGCCAACCACTCGCGCTTTATCGCGGCTATGGTCTCGTTGGCATTGGCGCGCTGATTGTCCACATCGGCCATCACGGTCACGCTGCGCAGACCATTGATGCGCTGGATACGCACATAGGAGCGCTGATCCTGCAGCAGGGCGATGGAGGAGAGCGGCAGCTGGCTGCCATCACTCAGCATGATGGGGAAGTTGGCCAGGGCCTGTAGATCCCCTGCCTGCAACTTGTTGAGCCGCACCTCGATCTCGATATTTTCAGGCCCCACCTGCACCTCGTCGGCCAGCTGACCGAAGTAGGCGCTGCGCAGCTGGGCCGCCACCAGTTGGCCGTCGATGCCGAAGCTCTCGGCGCCGGGGCGCAGGCTCACCTTGATCTCCTCCTTGCCCGGACGCATGTCGTCGAGTATGCCGCTGATGCCGTCAAACTGCCCCAGATAGCTCTGCAGCGACACGGATGCCTGTTTCAGCATATCCAGATCGTCGCCCTGCAGGCGGATCTCGATATCCCGCCCGGCCGGGCCCATAGTCGGCTGCTTGAACACCAAGGACAGCGGCATCGCCAGCTCCCCGGTCTCGATACGCCAATCGCGGATAAACGCCTCGATCAGAGTATTGCGGGTCTCCGCCGACAAGAGATCCAGCCTGACGGTCGCCACATGGGGGCCGCTCTCACCGGCATCGGCGTTAAAGTTGTACTGGGCCGTAATATCCCGGATCAGCTCATGCTCATCCTCCACCTCATGGGTGTATCTATCGCCCACACGCTTGGCGCTGGCGATCAGTGTCTCGACCACCTTCTGGGTCTGACTCAGGGAGCTGCCCGGCGGCAGTATGATACGGGCCTCGGCAATATCGCCATCCAGATCGGGGAAAGGCACAAACTTGAGCGCGCCGCCCACCACCAAAGAGACAGAGATCAGCAGCAGGCCTATGGTGGCGCCGACACTGACATAGCGCCAGCGCACAATGAAGGCTACCAAGGTCACCAAGCTGTTATTCCGAAACGCCTCGAAGCGGGTGAGAAACTTCGCCTTGAGCTCGCCGATGCGATTGGGCTTGGTCTCCGCCTTGGCGTGTGCCAGTGAGTGATTCAGGTGATTGGGCAGGATCAAGAAGGCCTCAAACAGGCTGATGGTCAGCACCATGATCAGCACGGTCGGAATGGCCGACAGTACCGCCCCCATCTGGCCATCCAGCCCCAGCAGCGCGCTGAAGATCAGCACAGTCGTCAGGAAGGAGGAGACCACACCCGGGGCGACCTTCTGCACTCCCTTCACCACAGCCTCATGGGGCGCCATGCCTCTGTCTATGTGGGAGGCGATCGACTCGGCGATCACTATGGCGTCATCCATCATGATACCGATCGCCATCAAAAGCCCCACCAGGCTCATAAGATTAATAGACACGCCGAAAAGACTCATCAAGTAGAGTCCGCCGAGGAAGGCGACCGGCAGACCGGCCGACACCCAGAAGGAGTAGCGCAGGGAGAAAAACAGCCACATGCTGAGGAAGACCAGGATGATCCCCTGCCAGCCGTTGGTGATCATCATCTTCAGCCTGTCTTGCAGCACGGAGGAGAGATCGTTGGTCATGGTCAGGCGCACACCGTCCGGCGCGCGGGCCTGCTCCAGCTCGATAAACTCGCTCACCTTGGCCTTGATCCGCAGCGCGTCGTCGGCCTTGTTCTTCTGCACCTTGATCAGCGCCGCATTACTGTCGTTGAACTGAATATGCTCCTCATCCAGCTCGAACCTGTCGCTGATGGTGGCGATATTGCCAAGGCGCACCACGCTGCCGTCGGGGTTGGAGGCGACGATGATCTCCGCCAGTGAAGCCGGGGTGACCTTGCGCTCATCGAACCTCAGCAGGATATTCTTATCCTTGAGCTCGATATTCCCCGCCGGCATCTTCACGTTCTGGCGGCCAACCTTGTCGGCGATCTCGGCGGCGGTCAGCCCCAGCCTGCGCATATCCGCCTGATTGAGCTCGATGCGCAGCTGATGGTCCGAGAAGCCCGCGATGGAGACCAAGCTCACCCCGGCGTCTATCTTGAGACGACGCTTCACATCCTCGGCATAGCTCTTCAGGTGTGGCCAACTGGTGTCGGCGACGATGGCGATATCTACAACGGGCTCGGCCCAGTCCAGCTCCTTGACGATGGGCGGTTCGATCTGCGCCGGGAAGTTCTGAATCGCGTTGATCTGGGTCTGCACATCCACCAGCATGCGACCCAGATCTGCCTTGGGCTCCAGCTTGAGACGCATTGAGGCTATCCCCTCCTGAGCGTCACACTTGACCTCTTCGATGTTGGCCAGGCCGTCGACCGCATCCTCCATCCGCAGGCAGATGCTCTCCTCCACCTCGACCGGCGAGGCGCCCGGGTAGACCACGGTCGCCATCACATAGGGCGGGGCAAACTCGGGAAAGGTCTCACGCTTGATGCTGCTCATATTGAGCAGACCCAGCAGCAGGAAGGCCAACATCAGCAGGTTTGCCAGGGTAGGATGTCTTGTGATGTAGGCGATCACAGCGGCGCCCCTCCCTCATTGGTAACAGGCTTGAGCGACATGCCGGGGATCGCCGGGATCAGGTCGTTGAGCACCAGGGCGTCACCCGCCTTCAGCTCGCCCTCGACGGCCACCTGCTGCTCGTGGCGGAACAGCACCTCGACCGGCTTGATCACCAGCTTCTGCTGGGTATCCATCAGATAGATCTGATCGCCCCGCAGCGCCCGCTCGGGAATAACGAAATGTTCCCTCGGCTTGCCGCTGATCACAGCGCTGACAAACATCCCCTTGGTCAGCGGCGGACGCAGCAGCAGATCCATCTGGCTAAAGTCCTGCTCCACCTCTAAGTAGACACCTATGGTGGCCTGGTTGGGATTGACCGTCTCGGCGACTCGGGTCACCCGCGCCGGCCAGCTAAAGCTATGATTGCCCGCCTGAAAACTCACCTCCGCCTGCAACTCAAACTCGTCGATAGAGGGCATGCTTCTGGGCTGTGATGCCTGCACCAGGCTGCTGACTAGGGCGCGCATATCCTGCAAGGACAACTCCGCCTTGATCTCGGCTGTGCCTAGCCTGTGGGCCACCAGCATCACGGCGCCGGCGGCCACCACCTGATCTTGCTCGATATTGATATCCGACACCCGCGCATCGAAGGGCAGCACCACCTTGGTCTGGTTGAGGCGGCGCTCGGCGTCCTGCAAGGAGGCCTTGTCGACGCTCAGCTGCGCCTCGCTCACCTTGCGATCGTCGGGGAGCAGCTTGAGGGAACTCTGTAGATCTTCCACCAGCTTGGTCTGGGCCAGCAGCGACTGCTTCTGATTCTCCAGCTCAGAGCTCGATACCAGGTTGCGCTTCTTCAGGGTCAGCTTGCGTTGATACTCCTGCTCGGCCAGCACCAGCTTCTGCTCCTCGATCTTCAGGCTGGTATTGAGGTTTTTCTCCTGTTGATCCAGACGTGTCAGCTGCGCCTGGGTGGCATGCATGCTGGCCTGTGCCTGGGCGACCTTGAGCTGATATTCCAGCGGATCTATCTCGAGCACCAGTGTGCCCTTGGGCAGCATACGGCCGGTTTCCAGCTGGGGATGGCGATACAACACCTTGCCGCCCACCTCGGCCACCGCCTGCCACACATGCTTGGGCTCAACCCGGCCGAAGCCGATGACTCTGGGTGCTATGGGCTGCTGAGCCAGCGGCATCACCTCGACCGCCCTGGCCTTATCGTATCCGGCCACCAGTGAGGGCGAAGGTTTTAGCAGCGCCGCCAGCAAGATGGCCAGCACGCCGACGCCCACACCGACTAATAGATAGCGTTTCTTGTTATTCATCTCTCTCATCCTTCACATCCATCAGACCACGCTGCAGTAGACGGGTATTTTGCTCGGCAAGTAGTTGTAGAAAGTCCGGCGTAAGTTCTATGCCGACCTTTTCGAGTAAGTTTTCTGGCACGATAAAGGGAAACACCATCATGGCGAAGAAGCTCAGCTGAGCGCAGTGGGCGTCCACATCGTCCTTCAGCAGCTCCTTCTCCTTTAATCGTTGAAATATGGCGATATTCTCGAAGTTAACCACCTCATAGAAGGCCTTGGTCACCTCGGCATTTTCCGGCAGGCTCTGATCCAATCCGGCGATGCGCAGCATGAGTCTAGGAAAGTGCGGATGCTTGCTCATGACGCTGTAGTAGGTCTGTAGCAAGGCCGCCGGGCTCTCCTGGCGCGTCTCTCTTCTCGCCTTATGCAGCTGAGCCAACACGGGCATCGCCGTCTCATGGATCATGGTGGAGAACAACTTCTCCTTGGAGCCGAAGTAGTAACGGATCAGGCCAGGGTCTGTGCCCGCCAGGCTGGCGATCTCGCGGATCGACACCTGAGCATAGGGACGTTCGATAAACAGATTTCTCGCCGCCAGGATCAGCTTATCGCGATTTTGGGTGTCGCCACTGGGACGGCCGACACGACTTTTAGCTTCTGCCATAAAAATTCCTCAGTAGAGGAATTAATACTAGAAGAACTGTATTTGAATTGGCAGGGAAATAATTCCCCTAAAATCGGGGTTGTGTAGAATTTTCGGCGACGAAACCTGGCTCGGCCTCGCCGCCAGAGGCAGCTTAGACGGGGTCTTGGTGGATCAGCACTTCCACGTGCTCGAACAGGCTTCTCACCCTTGCCTCGGCGGCATCGGCGATGGCGTGGGCCTCCACCAGCGGCAGTCTGCCATCTAGCTCCAGGTGGCACTGCACGAAGGTGGTCTTGCCCGAGGTGCGGGTACGCAGATCATGAAAACCATTGATGCGCGGGTCTTTCTCTATCGCCTGAACGATTTTGAGTTTGGTATCGGCATCCAGCTCCCGGTCCAGCAGCGACTGCGCCGAGCGGTAACCCAGATCCACCGCCTGCTGACCGATAAACAGGGCGATCAGTATGGCGAACAGGCCATCGGCCCACCACCAGCCAAACTGCGACAAGACCAGGGCCAGCAGCACGGCGCTGTTGAGAAACAGGTCCGACTTATAGTGCAGGGCATCGGCCTCCACTATGGTGCTGGAGGTCTTAGCCAGGGCGCGGCGTTGCAGCAGCACCAGGGCCAGGGTCAGCACTATGGCGATCACCGACACCACCACGCCCACCATGGCATGGTTGATAGGCGTCGGATTGATCAGCCTGTCGCTGCCATGTAGCAAGAGCAGCAGCGCCGAGCCCAGGATGAAGGCCGACTGGGCCAGGGCCGCCAGGGGCTCGGCCTTACCGTGACCATACCTGTGATCTTGGTCTGCGGGCACTATGGCATAGCGAATGGCGATGAAGTTGACTATGGAAGCCAGGGCATCGGCGAAGGAGTCGGTGAGCGAAGCCAGCATGCTGGCGGAACCTGAATAGAGCCAGGCCGCCAGCTTGATGACTATCAGGGTGAGCGCGGTCGCCACGGCGGCGCGGCTAGCCAGTTTCACCCAAAAATCGTATTGGGAAGTGTCGGTCATAGGATCATATTACAGCTAACAATTAGCAGGGGAAGAATATGACCCAATTGTAACTCAGTTATCCCCTATGGGCGATCTCCTTTACGTCCGCCACGCTTGGCAAAATTCTCTTTAAATTTAGCCTGCTGCTCAGGGGTAAGCATTTGATAGATTTCGCGTTGCATCTTCATGCGCTCCACCGCGGCCTGCGCTCTCTGCTCGCTGCGCTGGGCCGTCATCGCCTTAAGATCGGCCTCGTTAAAGCTGTCTGAGGTGATCATATCCAGCATCTGCTGTTTGTGAGCCGCACGCACCTCGTCCGATGGACGCTTAGCCTGCATCGCCTCGCGGTGCGACTGCATCAGCTCCTTCATCTGAGTACGCTGGGCATCGGTGAGATCCAGGCCGCGAAACATCTTGTGCATCTCGCCGTGGTAACCTTTGTGATCACCACGCATCTCATGGCGACAACCGCCGTCATCCGGGCCAGCCGCATACACAGCGGGTGCCAACAGGGCGGCGCTGGTCATTAACGCAAATAATCCTGATTTTAGGGTCATCTTATTCATAATCTGCCTCTTACGCTTATCGCGGATAGTTAGTTCGCTCTGGGAAGAGCTTCGACACTAACAGTTTACGCCACCCTATGTAATGCAGGGTTTTCCTTAGGTAAACCTCTGTAAAGTTTGCGCAAAGAGTGACAATCTGCTGCCCGTCACGCCTTTACCTAGACTTACATTCTTAGACTGCAATTGACATCTAAAAGGGTATACTCAAGCTGTTATAGGTGTAGAGAGACATACCATGAGCCAAATTCTGTTAATCGATGACGATCTAGGGCTAGCGGAACTGCTAGCACAACTGCTTGAACTTGAAGGGTTTAACCTCACACTTGCCCACGATGGCGAGGCGGGACTTGCCCTGGCACTGGAACAGCAGTTCGATCTCATCCTGCTCGATGTCATGCTGCCTAAGCTCAACGGCTTCGAGGTGCTCAAGGCATTGCGATCCAAGAAACAGACTCCGGTACTCATGCTCACCGCTCGCGGCGACGAGATAGACAGAGTCGTTGGCCTGGAGATAGGCGCCGATGACTACTTGCCCAAGCCCTTCAACGATCGCGAACTAGTGGCGCGCATCAAGGCGATCATCCGCCGCACCAGCCATCAGATGGACGAGCAGCAGCCCAGCATACTGGAGTTTGCCGACATCAAGCTCGACCCCAGCCGTCAGGAGGTGGTCTGCCAGGACCAGCTGTTGATCCTCACCGGCACCGAATTCAGCCTGCTGTATCATATGATCCAGCATAGCGGCGAGGTGCTGAGCAAGGATAACCTCAGCGAGAATGTCCTGGGCAAGAAGCTGATGCCCTTCGATCGCAGCCTGGATATGCACCTGTCTAATCTGCGTAAGAAACTGCCCGAGCGCGCCGACGGCCGCCCCAGGGTCAAGACCCTCAGAGGCAAGGGCTACATCTGGCTAACCTGATGAAAATTAGTAGTCTTCCCAACCGCATCTTTATCAAGCTGCTGCTGAGCTTCTGGCTCTGTAGCAGCCTGATCATCGCCATCGTCGGCCTGCTGCCGCTGCTGCAGCAGAATCACGATCAGGCCCCTATTCCGCCCCATCTACAAGGGCTGCTGGAACGCGTAGTCGAACGCATACAGGAAAGCCCCGAACTGCTGACCATGAAGCGTGACAAACACTGGCACAGACTCAAGGAGATGGGTAACAAGCCGGTACGCTTCTATGTGGCCGACGAGCAGGGCCAGCTGATCAACAATCAACGTGTCTCCCGCGGCATCCGGCGCTTCATGCTGATGGCCGACGAGGCGGGCCACCCTATCAGCCACCAGTTTAAGAGCGAGCTGCTGTTTGGCCCCATGCCCTTCGAGATAGAGGGCAAACGCTACACCCTCTATGGCCGCCTCGCCGAGATGCACCCGAGGCCCTGGTTCTTCTTCTTCGCCGAGAATATCGCCCTCACTCTGACCCTGGCGATCTTGCTCTCGGGCCTCTTATGTGGCCTGCTGGCCTGGCACTTGGGTAAGCCCCTGCGCGCCCTCAAACAGAGCGCCGAGGCGGTGGCCAGCGGCGATCTCGGCCACAGGGCCGACGCCAGTACCACGGCGCGCAAGGACGAGATAGGCCAGCTGGCGCAGTCCTTTAACGCCATGGCCGACGCCATCGAGTCCATGGTCAACAGTCAGCAGCGACTGATCAGCGATATCTCCCACGAACTCAGGACCCCATTGACCCGACTGCAGCTGGCTCTGGCCCTCACCCGCAAGAAGGGACAGGCCTCGACCGAGATAGACCGCATCGGCTATGAGGCTGAGCAGCTGGAGGCGATGATCGCCGAGCTACTCGAGCTGTCGCGGGTGAAGCTGGATATCCATGAGCACAAACATCGGCTATCCCTGGCCGAGACCCTGGGCCAGGTGCTGGACGATGCCGAGTTCGAGGCTGAGCAGCAACAGAAATCCCTGGTGATCGATATAGACGATAGCCTGATGCTGATGCTCAACCCGCGCCCCCTAGCAAGGGCAATTGAGAACCTACTGCGTAACGCCATTCGCTACGCCGAGCGGGAGATCAGCATCAGCGCCGTAGCCGAGCCAGAGCAGGTGATCCTCACCATCAAGGATGACGGCCCGGGCATAGAGGATGAGGCGGATCTGCAGGCGATTTTCGAGCCCTTCTATCGCCCACAATCGGCGCGAGAGCGCGAATCCGGCGGCTGGGGCCTGGGACTGGCCATCGCCAAGGCGGCGATTCAGGCCCATCAGGGCCAAATAGTCGCCAGCAACGCCAAGCCCCAAGGGCTGGAGATCACCATCAGGCTGCCGCGTTAGTCTCTACACGTTTCTGTTGCTCTCACCGATGAGCAGGCAAAAAAAAGTGGCCCAATGGCCACTTCTTTATCTGGGTCAAAGGCTACACCTTTACCAGCACCCGGCCGGTGACCTTGCCTTTGACTATCTTGTCGGCGTACTCGCCCAGCTGCTCCAGGCCTATGGTCTGACAGGCCTGCTGGTAGTAGCTCTCGGGTAAGAGTTCGAGCACCTGCTCCCATGCCTTAACGCGCTTGTCGATAGGGCAGGCCACAGAGTCGATACCCAAGAGGTTCACGCCGCGCAAAATGAAGGGCATCACGGTCGTCGGCAGGGCAAAACCGCCCGCCAGGCCACAGATGGCGGCACTGCCACCATATTGCATCTGCGCCAGCGCCGTGGCCAGCACCTTGTTGCCTACGGTATCGACCACACCCGCCCAGCGCTGTTTCTCCAGCGGACGGCTGTCCTGTTCAAGCTCACTACGATCTATCACCTCGCTAGCGCCCAATGCTTTTAACCAGTCGCCGTTAACCTCGACCCGGCCCGAGCTGGCCACCACGCGATAGCCAAGCTGTGCCAGAAGGGTCACGGCCACCGAGCCTACGCCGCCGCTAGCACCGGTAACCAAGATATCGCCCTGCTCTGGGGTGACGCCCGCCTGTTGCAGCGCCTGCACACATAGCATGGCGGTCAGGCCAGCCGTGCCAATCATCATCGCCTTGGCGCCGTCACAGCCCTTAGGCATGGGCACCAGCCAGTCGGCCTTCACCCGCGCCTTCTCGGCCATGCCGCCCCAATGGTTCTCGCCCACGCCCCAGCCAGTCAATATCACCTCGTCACCGGGCTGAAAACGAGAGTCGGCCGACTCGCTCACCACACCGGCGAAGTCGATACCCGGCACCATGGGGAACTCGCGAATGATCTTGCCAAGGCCGGTGATCGCCAGGCCATCCTTATAGTTGAGGGAGGAGTAACTCACCTCCACCAGCACCTCACCCTCGGGCAGATCGCTCTCGGGCAGCAGTTTCACATCGGCTTGGGTCTGTCTATCTAGCTGGGTCAATACGAGTGCCTTGAACATGGGGCCTCCTTAACAACAAAATGGACTGACAGATTAGTGCATCTGCCATCATGAATACACTGCACATTTTGCATGAACTGCATGCAGCTTGCGCATAGCTAGATCAGGTTTTGAGCCCCAAGGCCTTGAGTTTTCGATACAAGGTATTGCGGCTGATCCCTAAGTGTTTGGCACAGCGACTGACGTTGCCCTCAAATCTGTGGAAGCTTGAGACGATATTGGCGTTGACCATCAGGCTAAGCTCGCTCTCGCAGGCCGCCATCTGGTCGCCAGTCTGCTCAGGCCCCTGCAGCTGGGCCTGCAGGGTGTCGGGCAGATGCTGCCAGTTAAGTTCGGGATCGCCATCGGCCATCAGACAGGCCACCTGCATCAGGTTGTCCAGCTCCCTCAGGTTGCCCGGCCAGTCGTGGGCCAACAGTCGCCTTAGCAGCTGAGGGCAGAGCTGCTGCGGCGCCTGGCGATAGCGCCTATGCAGCTTGTGAATGATGCGTTCGATATCCGCGCGCTGACGCAGGGGCGGCAGTGAGACCTGCAGGCCGTTGAGGCGATAGTAGAGATCCTCCCTAAACGCCCCCTCACTCACCAGCTGGCGCAGATCCGCGTGGGTCGCGGCCACCACCTGAATATCCACCTTGTAACTGCGATTACCGCCCACGGGCACCACCTCGCGCTCCTGCAGCACCCGAAGCAAGCGGCTCTGGGTCGCTAGCGGCATCTCGCCTATCTCGTCGAGAAACAGAAAGCCGCCGTCGGCCTGACGTATCTTGCCCTCGAACCCCTGACGGGAGGCGCCGGTGAAGGCCCCGGCCTGATAGCCGAAGAGTTCAGACTCCACCAGATCTGCGGGCAGCGCGGCGCAGTTGACCGCCACCAGGGCCGCCTGGGCGCGGGCACTCTGACCATGGAGCTTCTTCACAAACTGCTCCTTGCCTACCCCAGTCTCGCCGCAGATAAGCAGAGGAATGTTACGCCCCACCACTTTGTTGGCCTGCTGCCAGGCGCGCTCTAGCTTAGGGTCGCGAAAACGCACGCCTATCTGCTGGCTCACCAGCTGGCTGGACCGAGTTGCGACCAGCTGCTGGGTCTTGAGGTGCAGGCGTTGGTCCTGACACACCTGCTCGCCGCTGTTCCAGCTCGCCCCCAGGTGACGGTCGATATCGTCGCCGATGCGCGGCCTGTGTAGCAGGCGCTTGGCCATGGCGTTGCAGCCTAAGATCTTGCCGTCGACATTGGCCACCACTATCCCCTGCCACCCCGAGCTGATCAGCGACGGCTGCTCGGCGAGATCGATGCGGTAGTGGCTGCCGGGCAGATGACACAGCAGCGCCGTCTCTATCTGTTGCACCAGGCTGGCGATGAGCACCAGGGTCTGCTGGGTATGACGCTGCTGCTCGCTGGTGATGTCGATGGCGCCGAGCAGTTCTCCCTCGGGGGAGAAGATGGGGCTGGCGGTGCAGCTCATAAATCTGTGGTGACGGATGAAGTGCTGCTCGCCGATCACCGCCACCGTCTGCCTGGCGGTCAGGGCCGTGCCTATGGCGTTGGTGCCCTTGTGCTCCTCACGCCAATTGACCCCCACATCCAGGGCGACGTTGGCCAGCTTGTCCGAGTAGCGGCTGACGCCCCAATGGCAGAGCACATAGCCGTCGCGATCCGAGAGGATCAGTCGGCTCTGGCTGTGGGCCATCATCTGATTAAACAGGGGCAATGCATGCTGTTTGGTGAGATTGATGAGTTGCTTGTTGGCGTGATGCCGCTCGGCGAGCGCGTCGGCGTTGAGTCGTAATTCTTGCGGTAACTTGGCTTCGCTTAACCCTGCGCCCTGACTACGAGACCAGGAGTCAGACAACCAAGCCTGTGTCTGTGGAGCTATCGTCATAACAGTGTTCCATTTTGGCACACCCGAGGTGCGCACTTATGTCACAGTGCATGCCAACTGCCAGTGCCACACCATCCTGGACCACGCACATTCGGACATCAAAAATTAGTTTTTCATCATACTGTTACTCCAGCCACATCACAACTCCTGCCAGTTTGGCCTAGGCTTTGCCTTAGCTATTAGGAAGCTGCGCGCTATTGAACACAAGCATGACACTCAAATGGGGCACAGCTAAAAAATTTAAACCTGTTGTTTTTTAAACATAAAAATAGGACGCCCGGCAGAGGCGTCTTTCGACAAGACAAAACCATACAAGGAAGCTCAAGATGATCTACAGCAAGCCAGGCACGACAGATGCCATAGTTAACTTCAACAGCCGTTACGACAACTTCATTGGGGGGCAGTGGGTCGCGCCTGTGAGCGGGGAATATTTCGATAACCGCTCACCCGTCGACGGCCAGGTGTTCTGTCAGGTGGCCCGCTCGGACGAGCGCGATATCGAGCTGGCGCTGGACGCCGCCCACGCCGCCAAGGATGCCTGGGGCAAGACCTCAGTCACCGAACGCTCCAACTTACTGCTGAAGATAGCCGATCGCGTCGAGCAAAATCTGGAATTTCTGGCCGTAGCCGAGACCTGGGAAAATGGTAAAGCGGTACGCGAAACCCTGAATGCGGACCTGCCGCTGTTTGTGGATCACTTCCGCTACTTCGCCGGCTGTATCCGCGCCCAGGAAGGCAGCGCCGCCGATATCGACAACAACACCGTCAGCTACCACTTCCCCGAGCCGCTGGGCGTTGTCGGCCAGATCATCCCCTGGAACTTCCCGCTGCTGATGGCCGCCTGGAAGATCGCCCCGGCGCTGGCCGCCGGTAACTGCATAGTGCTCAAGCCCGCCGAGCAGACACCCGTCTCCATCCTGGTGATGGTCGAACTGATCCAAGACCTGCTGCCAGCCGGCGTGCTCAATATCGTCAATGGTTTCGGCACCGAGGCGGGTCAGGCACTGGCGGTCAGCAAGCGCATCGCCAAGCTTGCCTTTACCGGTTCGACTCAGATTGGCCACCATATCCTCAAGTGCGCCGCCGAGTCGCTGATCCCCTCAACCGTAGAGCTGGGAGGTAAGTCACCCAACATCTACTTTGCCGATGTGATGGAACAGGAAGATGAATATCTGGATAAGGCAGTTGAAGGCATGCTGCTGGCCTTCTTCAACCAGGGCGAGGTCTGTACCTGTCCGTCACGGGTACTGATCGCCGAGTCCATCTACGACAAGTTTATCGACAAGGTGATCGCCCGCGCCAAGACGATCAAGCAGGGCAACCCGCTGGATACCGACACCCAGGTAGGTGCCCAAGCCTCCCAGGAGCAATTCGATAAGATCCTGAGTTACCTGGAGATAGGCCGCAACGAGGGCGCCGAGGTGTTAATTGGTGGCACCAGCTGTCAGCTATCTGGCGATCAGAGCAGCGGCTTCTATATCGAACCCACCATACTCAAGGGCCACAACAAGATGCGCGTCTTCCAGGAGGAGATCTTCGGCCCGGTTATTTCGGTCACCACCTTCAAGGATGAGGCCGAGGCGCTGGCCATCGCCAACGACACAGAATATGGCCTGGGCGCCGGTGTCTGGACCCGCGACATGAACCGCGCCCAGCGCATGGGACGTGGTATTCAGGCGGGACGCGTGTGGATCAACTGCTACCACGCCTACCCTGCCCACGCCGCCTTCGGTGGCTACAAGAAGTCAGGTATAGGTCGCGAGACCCACAAGATGATGCTCAGCCATTACCAGAACACCAAGAACCTGCTCGTCAGCTACGACGTCAACCCGCTGGGATTCTTCTAACCTAGAATCTGGCTCAACCCAAAGCCTGCTGAGACCCAGTCTCAGCAGGCGCTATCCCCTCATGAAGGGACAGCTATCTTAGTAGCTACATCAAACCTATTTGAGACTTGAAATGGGAGCTTTGGATCATGGCTTCATGGTGTATTAATTGCCTGCGGCCGGTGCAGCGCGAGGTGAGCTTTATGGCCTTTTAGCAAAGGTCTTAGTAAGTGAGCATCACACTACTTTGCTGTTTGAAGGGTTTCCTTGAACCATGGCTTCATGGTGTATCAATTGCCTGCGGCAGGTGCAGCGCATGGATGCGCCAATGTCGTGATTACAGGGACGTAAAAAAACGACCCGTTCGTGCAGGTACTTCTGCGGCACGCTGTGAACCCTTCCTTGGGCGCTCTACGGCAGCATCTGACCTCCACGGACGGAGGGAATGCCAAAAAATGTCGGGAACATTTTTGGCCCTGCCTCGGAAGGCCTCAGACGCACCTACACAAAATTTCTCATCTCTTCGATTTGACCGCTTTTTAGACTCACTGGAAAGTCAAAAGCAAAATCATATTCGGACAGAAATGCGCTAGACCTTAAGCTCTGAAAACAACGATTGCCATACTTTCCCTTATGGCAATCGGATAAACGGTTAGTCCTAAATTAGGGGCCCGTAGGCGGCCCAGGATTTGCTTGTTCATTTTCGTCTACAAATACGCTGATATTTAAAACTGACTTCCAAGTTTATAGGCATAATCTCCAACAAGTGATGAAAATAGCTCAAGTATTTCTATTTTAGATCTTCCAGCACCGGCAACTTTCACAAGCTCATCGAAATTTATCTCTATATATTTATTCAATCTAGGATTTAGTAATATGCCTGATTTCCATTCCTCTGTACCACCTTCTATCGAGGATGAAAAACTTAATAGCCAGTATATTAAGATTTGCCTGTAATCAGATGATGAGAAGTTTCTACTAGTACATTTAACTTCTATCAATGTAGTACCAACTGAAAAATCACCATGCCCCTGTGATATCCATTGGTATCCCGGTATTACGGGTGATTGAATAGCTTTTATATTTTGGTTTTTATTTTCAATAAACCTTATTGATTTCACTAGATTGTTTGCAGTCTTGCTCGCAATATACAAATCATATTCTGTTAATTTTTCAGGCAGGTCTGCATCAAAATACTTAGACTGTCTATCTAGAGCTAAGTTTAAGCATTGGTTCCAATCTTCAGTCTCATTCTCAAGTATCTGCTCTGCGCGAACATAGGCAACTTCAAATAGCATTGCTGCATTAGTGGTCATTTTAGCAATCAGGCTTTCCTCTATATAGGTACAACCTGGGATTGGTTGGGCCTCTCTATTTAGATGAGAAACTATTGCTGGTAACAACTGAGGAAACAATAGGTCGCATATGCCAGGAATATCTCTAGCTACAGTTCTTGGGTCTTTAACTGGTAATCTAAAAAACCTCATTTTTTCACCATACCCTCGACCCAAGACACATATGAACTGCTAAATGACGATTTATCTTTCAATTCGATACCTAATGACCACAGGTGCTGAATTGCGCTTTTAACTTGTAACCTAAAGTGTTTTCCTTCATCTCCGAATTCATATGAAGCAAGCCATAACATTCTCTGAACTTCAGGGGTTAGGTTTGACCATTTATTTCTAGCATGAATAAACGAAGGTCTATCTTTCCAATTTCTGATGCACTCTAAACATGCTCTCTTGATAGTTTCAGAGGTACTATCCTGTAATTTCTGATGCACATATGCAGCACGTGTATTAGTTCTTGAAAGTCTTAGTGCACGCAAATAGTGCAGACAATTCGCTTCAGGTAATAACAAATGCTCTGAATGAGATATTATGTCATCCAGTAATTTGTCAAGAAGTACATATATCCCTGAGTATTTTTCGTCTGCTCTAAGTGAAATAACGCCTTTAATAATTGTTGACCAAGACCCCCTGAAAGAGTGAAGATTTTCCGGAGAAAGCAATGTATTGCACAGCTGAAGAGCTAATGCTGGCTCATGCAGCTTTAATGTTCTACTTATTTGATTTATTAAAAATGTATCGGGTTGGCTTTTGTGGATTTCTAAGTCAAGTAGTGTTTGTACATTGAGTTGTTCCACAGTATCAGCAAGTTCATCATAATCAGAGTGAGGATTGTCAGAGTATGGATCGAAGTGCAAATCAATTTTCTTTAACTTGCTCGCATTATCGTCATCAGTAAATAACTGTGAATGAACAAAGTTTTCATAATGTTGGCCTTTAAGTATTGTTGTTTTTGACCTATTGAGTGAAAGACCGTAATCCGCCAATGCGTTTGAGAGAATTGATATAGCTTTATAGGCTTCAGCTTGGCTATCAGCTATTAATGTAAAATCATCGACATATCTATGCCACGTAATATTAGATAAGGTAAGTAATTGGTCTATAGAAGTCATTAGTAGCTCAGCGAGTACCCTTGAGCATTGCCCACCAACAGGAAAACCAAAAGATCGACCTGAAGAGATTTGGTTCAGGAGCCTGTCTACTTGTGTCGAAACGGTTGAGTTATCGCCAAACAAATCGTTAATACAGTTCTCTATCCTATGATGGTAGATATGCTCATAGAAACTAGAAATATCAGTTTGTATGACTACAGCATCTTTACTCTTTAATGCTGGGTCTTTGATAGTAGCTTCTTTATAAGCTCGCCATGACCTATCTCTATCAAAAAGGCCAGGCCCCGTATCATTAAAACGATATGAATGTGCATTAGGGCTTCTGTTTTGTTCATTTTTTTCTGCTATAGCTATAGCTATGCCATTGAGATAAACATTCCAGAAAGGATGTATTTTTGTCGATATTCTAAAACCACTTGAACCTGTTGGAGATAGCAACCTTTCTGTAAATATTTGGATTGAATTAAGAGTTTTTTTAGCGTTTGTTTTCCCATTTTTTTCCAAACGTTCAAAAAAATCAAATGCTATTTGAGCCAACTTATCTCTTGTGTCTGATAAGAAAACCGTATCAATATCAAATGGTAACATATCGTTGTCACCATGAGCCCCTATATCATCTATGGCTCTTTTGAAATGATCAACTGTAACTGAATTCATTTAATTCCCTATATGCTTGATGATGTCGAGGTCCGGTTGAGAAATCCAACATTGTATAGTTCGCATGCGCCTATCTTTGATAAACCTCGCATGTATATTTAGTAAACGTATTACCTAAGCCGCACTTTAGCAAAGTTATTGATTAATAAGCACTCTATCAGGGTGGTGAAGAAAAAACGAGCAAACATGATCTAAAAGTGTGCATTGAGTCAAAGGGCTTGCCGAAAGCATTTAGTTAGTACCATTTATGGATTAGTAAAGGTAGTCCAACCGACTGGTGAATTAGCTAGGCTGCCTACCGAATGTAACTCGTTTGGGGCATAAATAAGTTAGCATTTTTACTCCCTTCTCTCCCCAACGCCGCCAAATCGAAGAGACGTTTAGATACGGGTGTAAGCACGCTTTTGGCTCTCGGCGGCATGGATGCCGCCGTGAAGCGTATAAGGACATATTCACAGCGTGCCAAAAGAGTGCTTGCACATAAGCTTGCTGCAGGCAATTGATGAAGGTGAAGGTTCGACCTTCAAAATCCCTTCAAATACCAAGTGCCACCTAAAGCACCAGCCAGATCACCCCCATATATTCGGCATCACACTATTCGAATACCCAGATATAAAAGGCTTCTTACTCCCGGTATCGGGGTCATAAACATGGCGCTGCACCGCACCTATGTTGCCACCATAGACATGAATGCTGATAGATACCCCCTCCGATAGAGCATTAGAAACCCTATGGATATCGCCGATATCTGGTGAGACCAGATCGACACCGCCGACGGGCAACTCATGACTGCCCCTGACCCGAAGACAGCTGGCAGCCTCATCCAGTTCATATTCCTCGCAGTGCTCGGCGCCGCGCAGTACGCCCACCATGCCCCATACGGTATGGTCATGAGCCGGCGTGGTCTGCCCCTGTGCCCAGACGAAGCTCACCACAGAGAAACGCTCCAGAGGATCGCAATAGAGCAGATACTGCCGATAGCTCTCAATACTCGGCTGAGCAAAAGCATGGGGTAGCCAGTCATCAAGAGCAATAAGCTCCGCCAGCAGCGACTTGCCGTCGGAAAAGATACGCGCCTCATCGCAGCCGACCTGCTCAACCAGCCGGGTAAAGGACTGCACAAAATCCCGCAATCTGCCAATGTTTTCCATATACACTCCCTGGCCTTAATACCATCAAGCAAGGCTAGGTGATCTGCCTTAGGCAATAAATAGGCAATAGGTCGATAGCGGATAAAAGCCACAGCGACTAACCAGACTCCCCTCCCAGTCAGGCAACTACCCATTGCAAAAGGGCAGTTTTCCCCCATCCCCATTTCCCTTATAATCGCCGCTCATCCGTTCAAAGGTAAGCCAAGATGTTCCATATCGCCCTCTATGAGCCAGAGATTGCCCCCAATACCGGCAATATCATCCGCCTGTGCGCCAACAACGGCTGCCAGCTGCACCTTATCGAGCCTCTGGGTTTCGATCTTGAAGAGAAGAAGCTGCGCCGCGCTGGGCTGGACTATAGCGATCTGACCCGGGTCACCCGCCACAAGGACTTCGAGAGCTTCTTGAGCGCCATGACGGGCAAGCGCATCATGGCCTGTACCACCAAGGGCAGTCGCCCCCACAGCGAAATAGCCTTCGAGAAGGACGATGTATTGCTGTTTGGCCCCGAGACCCGCGGCCTACCGATGGAAATCATAGAATCGATCCCCACCAGCCAGCGCCTGCGCATCCCAATGGCCGCCAGCAGCCGCAGCCTCAACCTGTCTAACTCGGTTGCCATCATCAGCTATGAGGCCTGGCGTCAGCTTGGCTATGAGGGCGCCAGCTAAACCCTTTCAGTGGAGTTTATGAGGCAGGATTAAGGGCGATGCCGCGATAGACTTGATAGTCGTCATCGTCCTGATCCAGATATTGCACCTTCTGTAGCCATAACCAGCCATCTCCCTGCGGTACGAAGCTGAGGTGGATCATCGCCGGGCGCTGCTGCACCACACCCTTGCCCAGCAGAGAGAAGCCGCTCTCCTCCCGGTACAGTGTAAAGAAGAGTGTCTTATCTGGGTCGACGCCGTTGAAGTAGGTAAGCTTTATCTCGCCATCTCCCTCGCGAAACCACCAGGTCTCGCTCAGCGGGTGGCTGGCGTGTTCGCTCACCGAGAGCGTCAGCTGACGCCGATCGCCGCTACAGAGCCCCTGCACCTGTACCGCTTTCACCTGGCCCTTGGGCCTGGAGGCTTCCCCCTGCCAGCTCCCCGCCAGGGCCTGACAGAAGGCGGGCAGGGCTATCTTGCCCGCCGAAACCGAAGGCGAAAGTAAGATAGCGGAGAATAAAATGAGCGATTTAAAATAGTTCAACATCTTGTTTTGTTTGCTGTAAATGAGTTTCTCGATAGGCGTTTAGCGCCTGGTGTATCGGCACGCCCTCAAGCAGAGCCGCAAACATCTGCCGCTCGCAATCGAGAGAATAATGCGCCTGTATCTCCCTTTGCAAGTTTGCCCAGGCCGCCTGGGAGTGACGCCGCTGCTCATCTCCCAACATGGTTTCCATCAGGCTCAGCGCGGTGATCACATGATTCAGCCGCTGGGAGATGCGATCGTAGAACTGAAACGCCATCACCCCGCTATCAATTGCCTGCATCAGGCTGTCGCTGTGGGCCAGAATCGCGACCGGCGTATCGGCCGTGCCATGAAGGTGTCGATTGACCTGGGTAAGATGCCCGGCCATCTGGGTAAACAGCTGTCCGAGGCCGGTAACGTTATGGTCGCCATCGGTGAGCGATAGCTCTATCTGCGCCGTCGCCAATAGCAGCAGCTTAGTGGTCTCCTGCAGGTGGCACCAGTCGGCGTCATCACAGGCGCATGTGTCGCAGCGAGGCGGTATAACCTGGGTCATGGGCATCTCCTGATAGGGCTGGGCTAAGACTAAGTTAAGGCGTTAGTTAAGGTGTTAATTAAGGTGTTAGTTAACCCTAGATGAAAGCCCATCGAAATGCGAACCGCTATCACGTTAACGCTGGTGCTATTCACCGATAAAAAAGGCCCGCCAGCGTTAACCGACGAGCCTTTATGATTTAGCCTAACTAGCTATCTCTTATTGAGAAGGCTTATTGCGAGAAGCCGACCGCATTGATCTCCACCTGCTTCACCTCACCATACTGGGCGGCGATATCGGCGATCTTGCTAGCGTTGCCAATCAGCACATATTGCAGCTTGTCCTGTGGGAAATAGCTGTTCACCAAGCGCTGGGTCTCCGCCAGGGTCAGGCCATCGACATTCTTCTGAAAGTCGTTGATAAAGCTGTCGTCGAAGCCATAGAGGTACATGCTCGACAACAGGCCGGCCAGCTGTTCGCTGGTCTCGAACTTAGGCGGGAACTGCCCCTTCACATAGGCCTTAGCCGAGTCCAGGGTCGGCTGATCTATCCCAGTCTGCCACAGACGTGAATAGGTCTTCAGCGCCAGATCGATCGCCTCCTTGGTAGTATCGCTCTTGGTGAAGGTACTGATCCTGAATACGCCCCCCTGCGAATAAGGGGTAAAGGCCGAGCGAGCACCATAGGTCAGACCGGCGTTCACCCTGAGCTCGTCGTTGAGCCAGGAGGTGAAACGGCCACCCAGGATAGTGTTGACCACCTGCAGCCCCACGTAATCTGGATTGTTGCGGCTAATGCCCTTACCACCGATAAGGAAGGTGGTCTCGATGGCATCGCCCTTGTTGACCAAGAGCACCTTGCTGGCATCCAGCGACGGCTGATCCTCGGCCAGGTCTTGCTTGGCGATCGCCTCACCGTTGTGCCAATCGCCAAACAGCTTGTCGAGTCTTGCCTTCATCTCGCCTGGCTTAAAATCACCGACGACCGAGATGGCGATGTTCTGTGGCTGATAATAGCTCTTGTGGAAGGCGCGCAGCTGGTTAACCGTCAGCTCGGCCAGCGAGTCGCGGGTACCCGATGCCGGGTTACCGTAGGGGTGATCGCCAAACACCAGCTTGTCGAAGTAGCGATGGATCACCACGCGTGGGCTCTCCTTCTCCTGGGCCAGTCCCGCCATCTCACGTTGACGCAGCTTATCGAACTCGCCGCCGTCGAAGTCGGGAGCGCGCAGCAGATCCCGCACCAGAGGCAGCATCTTGTCTGTGTCTTTCGCCATGAAGTCGGCATCGATAAAGCTGCCTTCCTTACCTGCATCGGCGGCAATCGAGGCACCGAGGAAGTCGACCATCTGCTCGATATCTGACTTGCTCTTGCCGTTAGCGCCCAGCAACAGGGACTTGGCCGTCATGTTGGCCACCCCAGAGGTGGTATCCTTGACCGCACCGGCGCGCACCACGGCGCTGACGGTGATCAGTGGCACCTCTGTCTGTGGCATCAGATAGACAGTCATGCCGTTACTCAGTTGATACTGCTCATAGGCGGGCATGCTGAAGCTGCCGGTGTCGACCGTCTGGCTTGTTGTCGTCGCGGCGCAGCCCGAGAGTGCCAGGGCGCCGGCCACCATGGCCGCCGTGCCCAGCTTGGCAAAGCCTTGGGGAATTTGAGTCAATAGGGTCTTCATTGGTCACTCTCCTCTGTGGCCGCCAGTACGGCAACGGTGCGGTTGGCGCGACGTAGATAGGTTTGCGCAACACGCTGAATATCTTCTGGGGTCACCTTGTTATAAGCCTCAGGCGCATTGAACAGCTTCTCGAAGCTGCCGAAATAGAGCTCGTAGGTTCCTAAGGTATTGGCCTTGCCGTTAATGGTTTCCATGGCGCGGTAGAAGTTCATCAGCTTGATATTCTTCACCTTCTCAAGCTCATCCTGGGTCACGCCTTCGCGGGCGATACGGTTGATCTCACCGATCATGCCGCTCTCCAGCTCCTGGGCTGTGATGCCGGGGTTGGCGACGCCCATCACATAGAAGAGGTTAGGGTCGAAGCTCATCGGCATATAGGTTTCCACCTCGATGGCCACCTGCTTCTCCACCAGCCCTTGATACAGGCGCGAGCTGTTGCCCGTGGTCAGGATAGATGAGAGCAGATCCAGGGCGTAGTAGTCCTGATTCGAGGTCGCCGGCACATGATAGGCCAGCATCACGTTCGGTGTGCTGACCGAGGCCTTCTGTACGAAGACGCGGCGCTCACCCTTCTGCAAAGGCTCGACCGTCTTCACCTCGCGAGGCGGAGTCTGGGCGGGGATCGGCGCAAAGTACTTGTTGGCCAAGGCTTTGACTTCGTTAAGCTTCACATCACCGGCAATCACCACCACGGCGTTGTTAGGCGCATAGTAGGTCTTGTGATATTGCACCAGATCGTCCTGGGTCCAGGCGGCGATATCCGACTCGTGACCTATGACAGACCAGCTATAAGGGTGTGCACGAAATGCGGCGCCCTTGATCTCTTCCTGCAGAGTACGCCAGTTAGAGTTTTCCAGGCCTGTGGTGCGCTCGGAAGCGACCACGCCACGCTCACTCTCTACCATCTCAGGATTGATATTCAGGTGGGCGATACGGTCGGCCTCGAGATCGAAGATGGTCTCCAGGGCATTGGCCGGGAACCAGTCGGTGTAGACGGTCAGGTTTTCTGTGGTGTAGGCGTTGTTGGCGCCGCCCGCCGCCTCCATGGTGCGGTCGAACATCTTAGGGCCAAATTTCTTCGAGCCGTTGAACATCATGTGTTCGAAGAAGTGAGAGATCCCCGTGATGCCCGGCACCTCGTTGCGGGATCCCACCTTCCAAAATAGATACATGTTGGCATTTGGGATCGAGGCGTCTTCTAGCACCATGATTTTCATGCCATTATCTAACGTGAAGCTTTTTATGTCTTCGGCTTGAGTTGCCTGCGCCCCCATGGAGGAGAGGATTCCCCCAATGGAAAGGCACAGTGCGATAATCTTTCGCATCATCTGTCGTTCCCTCATTCGTGAGCAGATAGAATTTTTCTCGGTATCTGGTGGCATCGTTTGTGAGCCCCCAATCATCGACAACTATAAGAGGCGAAATTATAAATAAGATCAAGTCTGTTGTAGCCAGTATCACGCGAGAGAATTGTAACTTATTGCTTTTGTGCCATGCTAAGACACAAGTATGACGACACCTAACCCGAGGGAGAGTACGCCTTGCCACAAGCCACAGAGATCGATTTAGCCTACCTAAACCGCATCAACTGCAACACAGAGGCCCAGCTGCAAATTCTCACGCCGCTCAGGCCCATCAGGCTCAAGACCCGGCTGATCGGCATAGACCCGGACAACGCCATCATTCTCGCCCTGGGCCAGGACAAATACTGGCAGGCCGCCCAGGACTATATTACCCAGGGACAAGGTGTAGTGGTGCGCCTGATCAACAGCGACGACCCCGAGGCCAACATCCTCGCCTTTCGCAGCCAGATAAAGACGCTGCTCAACAACGCCGGGCGCTGGTTAGTGGTGAAATACCCCAAGGCGCTGCAGAGCGTAGCCCTGAGACAACACTGCCGCATTCCGGTCAATCTGGCCGCCTCGATACATGAGCGCACGGCAGAGAGCCACTCCACCCATGTCTGTTCCAGCGGCTTTCTGCAGGATATCTCGGTCAAGGGCGGCGCCTACATGGGCGATGAGATTGAGGGAGGCGCCCTGAATCAGGGCTATCGTTTACAGGTCAAGTTTGAACAGTCACAGGAGACCCTCAGCGTGCCTATCCTACTCAAGAACATCCAGCCTCCAGGCGTGGGACGCAGCCAGTATCAATATGGCTTCATCTTAGATGAGAGTCAGGATGAGGAGACGCTGGGCGACTTTGCCCAGAAGGTGATCATCAATCACCTGATGCAGCAACCTAAGGCATAGCCCTAAAAATGAGTCTTTAAGGCCACGGCCTGAGACTGAATCTGAGGCTGAATCTGAGGCTTAGCATTTAGTAAAGAAGACCACATCCTTGTCGATCACCTCGAGCCGCCAGTTAAACGCTTTAGCGATCCACTCGAAGGTGGCCGTGCTGTAGAAGCGGATATGGGTCTGATCCTGCTTGTAATGCCAGTTGGCAAAGGCGGCCTCATCCAGCACCCGCTTGGTCATGACAGCCAGAAAGCTGCCCTGCTTCATCATGGCATCCAGCCTCTGCAGCAGGGCCGAGGCATCGGCCACATGCTCTATCACCTCTGTCATGGTGATAAAGTCATATTGCTGCTTTAGCAGCTGCTCGTCGGGAAAGTAGTAGAGATCATAGTTATCCATGGCAATCCCCGCCTCGCCCGCCATCACGCTGATGGTCGGCCCCGGGCCACAGCCAAAATCCAGCCCTCTATGCTCGCTAGTCAATCGCTCACTCAGGGGTAACCAGGTGCGCCCCAAGAAGCGCCGATAGCCCTGATCCTTACTGTCGTTTTGGTGATGATCGTAAAACGCCTTCTCGTCTTCGGCGCTTAGGAGGTACTGGTCGGGGACGCTCACCAGCTGGCACTGGTTACAGATTTCATATGCTCTGTGCTTATCGCGATGAAAGCACGCCAGGTTATCACTATGACAAAGGGGACAAAGACTCACAGGGCTTCCAATTAGCTTTTGGGTTTGGGAATTTTTCTTTCTTGGGCCGCGGCTTCGCGCGCCTCTTTTAAGTACTTAGACTCTCGACTCTCGCGTTCATTAAACTGACGCTGCGCCTTCTCGCGCTGGTCTTCCTGCCATTCGCCCGATTGCTGACGTTCGAGCACGGCCTGCTCTCTCGCTTGGGTGGCGTTGGCCGCCTTTCTGGCCTTCTCAAGCTGCTCAGCCTCCGTCTGGCGGGCAATCTTACTGGCCTCCTCGGCCTTAGGGCTCATGCGCTTATGTTCCTTCGCCGCCAGATCCCAGCTCAGGCTAGCGAGCAACACCAAGACGATACAAGAAATTGAGCGGGTCAACATGACAGTTATCCTTAACCAGATGAGGGTCTGTGGTGATTCTAGCACTATCGCGAGCGCAAAGCTGAAAAACCTCAGGCTCGGATACCCTAGTGGATTTGTTAACAAATGTCATAAAAATGACTGAAAAACCATGCAAAAACCTGTCCTTAGGTTTGAGTCTCTTATCGATTCGCGGTATTTTTAACCCAATTGGCACAGAGAAGACCAGCGCAGGCAAGATATAAAGCTGCTCTATGCCCCATTTGCGAGCCATCTCTTGGAGCACCCTATGGGCCCTTGGTTTACCTTATTGGCGCAGCTTCGCAGCGCACAGCCTGAGATTCAGCGGCAACTCGACAGTTGGCGCCAGGATGAGTGCGCTTACCTAGCCGTTCTCAAGGGACACGCCTTCATAGGGGCCAGTCAGGGCACGCTGGATTATTTCGACACCCAGCGCGATAGCTTCATCACGGCCACCCCCTACGACTTCTCCCCACGGATCCAGGCCAGCGGTATCAACAGCATAGAGGTGGCGCAGCAGCTGATCGAACGCGTCCATCAGGGCGAGGTGGTCAGCATCAACTGGCTGCACATGAGCCAGCTGGGGCGTGAGCTGCCTACCCGAGTCACCATGCTGCCGGCAGATCATGAGGGCAGCATGGTGATATTGGCGCGCTTCGACCCCGCCGATCGCAGGGCAAAACGGCGCGAGACGGTATCCAACGGATTCGATCGCCTGCCGGCACAGTTGGTCTCCAGCATATTGGAAGACAGCGCCGAAGCCGTCTACATCAGTAACCACCAGCATGAGATCATCGCGGTCAACAAGGCGATGTGCCGCATCTGCGGCTATAGCGCCGACCAACTGTTAAATAAGAGCCCGCTGGATCTACAGGGATTTTGCGAGGCCAGCCAAAGACAAACCGATTTCCTACAGAGCCTGGAAGATCGCGGCAGCTGGCAGGGCGAGACCCTGAAGACCCGCTCCGATGGCAGCCAATTTCCAGCCTGGAAGAGCTGCCGCAAGCTGCAGATAGACGGCGAGATCTTCTATGTCACCCTGTTTAGCGACATCAGCGCCAAGAAGCGGCTGGAGTCACGCCTGACCGAACAGGCCATGGTCGACACCCTAACTGGCCTCCCCAACCGCCACCAGCTCAAGCTGCATCTGGATCAGGTACTGGCCGATGCCATGGAGGTAGGCGGTAAGCCGGGGGCCGTGATGTTTATGGACCTTAACGGCTTCAAGAATGTGAACGATTGCTTCGGCCACGCCACAGGCGACAAGGTACTGCAACTGGTCGCGGCACGCCTCGAGGCCAGCTGCATCGACAATGCCCATATCGCCCGTCTCGGCGGCGACGAATTTACCTTGGTGCTGAGCGATTGCCAGGATAGCGAGGAGATAGAGGCCGTCTCGCAGCAGCTGCTGGCGATATTCGACGCGCCCTTCGAGATCAACGGTCAAAAGTTCTTCCTGGGGACCAGCATAGGCATAGCCTGCTTCCCCGAACATAGTGGCCAGGCCGCTCAGCTGCTCAGCTTTGCCGATACCGCCATGTACTGTGCCAAGAAGAGCCCTAACCATGTGCTCTTCTACGACAGTCAGATGCACAGGGATGCCCAATACAAGCTGAAGACCATCAACGATCTGCGCCATGCCTTTAGCCTGAACCAGTTCCTGCTGGCCTATCAGGTGATCGTCAACCTCGATGGCAGCCAGGTATTGGGAGTGGAGGCGCTGCTGCGCTGGCACAAGAGTGATACAGAGATAATCGAAGCCAGCGAGTTCGTCCCCCTGCTGGAAGAAACCGGCCTGTTGATCAACATAGGTCAGTGGGTGCTCACCACTGCCTGTGAGCAGGTCGCCAAGTGGCGCAGCGAGATAGATAAACCACTTCAGGCCTGCGTGAATGTGTCGGCGACCCAACTTGAACATCCGGATTTTGTTAAGCAGGTAACCCATGCGCTCGAATCCAGCGGCCTGCCCGCCAACGGCCTGGTACTGGAGATCACCGAATCGGCCCTGCTGCGCCAACCCAAGCGGGTAAAGGCCACCCTCAACCACCTCAAGGCGCTAGGGGTGCGTATCGCCATCGACGACTTCGGCGCCGGGCTCTCTTCCCTCAGCAAGTTGGGCAGCCTACCCATAGACACGCTCAAGATAGATGCGGGCTTCGCCGAACGACTCAACGATCCCCAGGGGCGCGAACTCTGCCAGGCCATGATACAGCTGGCCCAGGCGCTAAAGATCCAATTTGTGGTGGAAGGGGTCGAGACGCTGGAGCAGAAACAGATACTGGCTGGGATGGGCAAAGGGTTCGCCCAAGGGTATTTTTATGGTTATCCGACGGCGGCAGAGCAGTTCACCAAGGCAAGCTTCATCCTGCATTGAACCGATAACTGTGTCAGCGCCTCAAGGGCGATACTGCCTCCCTGCATGGACAGTAAACTGACACAGCTATCTGACCACTCTATCTTGAGTGACTCAGGCTATTAGACCTTAATTCGTTTCAGATTATCGTGATCTACCCCATAGGCTTTTCCGGCAACCTATAGCTGGTTCACAGTTTTATCACCAAGTTATTTGGGCTCGTATCTTTGCCTCACAGATGCAGGCATGGCCGCCAGACGTTTCTCCACCAGGGCCGCTAGGGCGTCATGGAGTGGCGATACATCGCAGCCTGGTTCTAGCGTCTCTATGGCCAGCGCCGCCGCCTCCAGGGTCGACAGGCTATCATCCCGTTTAGCCTTACGTATGGTGTACTTGGAGGGGGCGTCGAGATCCAGGTGTACCCCAGTAAACTCAAGCAGCCAGGGATTTAGCTGCAACAACTTGTAGGCCTTACGCCAGGTACCGTCGAGTAGCAGCAAGATCGCCTCATGGTGCTGCACCGACGCCTCCAATGGCTGACTGATTTCGCTGGGGTAGAGCAGACACACGGGCCGGCTTTGCGCCGCAAGATAGGCCCTCAGCTCGGCAAAATCTTCCGGCGTCTCCCCCACCACCAGCCGCAACTGCTCCCCCATCACAGCCTGCATCAGCTTGACGCTGTTCTTGGCATGGGACTCCTCGCTGGGGTGCTGCAACACGATCAGCTCGACGCGGGTAGATAACGGACGAATGCTGTCGCACAGACAGGCATTAACCGGGTATTGGCATTGGGGGCAAACGGGACGGCTCACAAGATCCTCGATTTTCAACTGGCAGAGGCCTAGTGTAACCGCTTTGAGGGCAGAAGTAAGGCGCGGGCTCAGTCTGGATAGGCGGGCCAATCCGTTTCGATAAGCCAAAAAAAGCCTGCATTGAGGTCACTAATGCAGGCTAAAAGGGTGTTGCTAATGGATTAGGTTGCGCCTATCAATGAGCGTGACGCTCCTGGTGCCAGGTGTCTAGTCGACTCATGTTCATGGCAACTAGCAGTAGACTCGCCAGGCCACCCATGACGACGACTACGGCGTAGGGTGCGGTCAGCGAGGTCTGCTGTACCAGACCCGCCAGAATCGAGGCGCCGCTCATCTGAATAAAGCCAAGCATGGCGGTCGCCGTACCGGCACGCTCACCAAAGCCCGCCAGGGCCATGCTGGTCGCCGGACCAAGCAGCAGAGCGAAACCGATACACAAGAGCATCATAGGCAGCATGAAGCCGAAGGCGGCCGCGAGCCCGGTCTGTGGGCCAGCCCACTGCACCGCAAGCTGCAGCAGCGCCGAGACCAACATGGCGCTCAGGGCGACGATAACGGTCGGGCGGTTCCCCAGCTTCTGAATCACCACGGGCGCAGCGAAACAGGCGCCAATATTCACTAGGGCATTGAGACCGAACAGGCCGCTAAAGGTCAGCTCGGACACGCCTATGGTCTCGATAAGCCACACGGGCGAGTAGGAGACATAGGCAAGAATCGCCGCCATGCCCGCCATACAGGCGAAGGCATAAAACATAAAGTGCGGGTCCATCAACACAGGCTTATAACGCGACCAGCGATAGAGCGGCCCTTCGGTAACTGTGTTGGCCGGACGCGTCTCTGGCAGACGATAGCCGACGATGATCATTATGATGATGGCGTATAGTGTCATAAACACGAAGGTGGAGCGCCAGCCAAATTGCAGCGCCAGCAGGCCACCCAGGGTCGGCGCCAGCGCAGGGATCACACAGATCACCCCGTTGAGATAGCTGTAGTAGCGGGCGCCCTCTTTAGGAGTGAAACAGTCTCTGACGGCACTAAAGACCACGATAGAGGTTGAGCATGCCGCCAGCCCCTGCAGCACACGCGCCAGTTGTAGCCATTGAAACTCCATCGCCACCGCAGCCAACAGACTACTGGCGATATAGAGCAGCAGGCCACCCAGTGCGATAGGACGGCGACCATAACGATCCGCCAGCGGGCCGATCAGCACCTGACCGACACCCATGGCAAACAGAAACAGCACCAGCGTCGACTGCACCTGACTGGCCGACACGGCAAATTCGGCCGCCATCACGGGCATAGAGGGCAGATAGATGTCGATGGCTAATGGGCTCAAGACCACCATCAACATGAGTATGGGTAACAGGTTCCGACGCATATTTCTCTAATTTTATGTAGGGGTAAAGGTAATGAAGCTTATTTTAGACCAGCCAAGTTATGAACAGAAATGGTATAATTTCAAAAGCTAATTTCCTGTAAGGAATATCTATGAATCTCGACAACTTGGCGCGTATCGACCTCAATCTACTGGTGATGTTGCAGGTATTACTGGAGGAGCGCAGCGTGACCCGCGCCGCCAGCCGTCTGCATCTGAGCCAATCGGCCCTGAGCAAGAGCCTCAACCGGCTGCGCGATACCCTGGGGGATCCCCTGTTTATCCGCACCGCCCACGGCCTCAAGCCCACGGCCCACGCCGCCCTGCTGGGCCAGCAGCTGCCTGACATGTTGCAGGGACTCTACCAGCTGACTCAGCCGCCTAGCTTCAATCCCGCCAGCAGCAGACGCCAGTTCTCCTTCGCCATGGTGGAGAGTGCCTATGAGACGCTGATCCCCTACTTCATCGGCCCCTTGCTCAACAACGCGCCCAATCTCAGGCTAGACTCCTACCTGTGGACGGAGAAGTCTCTCTCCTCTTTGCAGAAGGGCCAGATAGATTTTGGCATCACGGGCAGAGACATCAACCCACAGTCGGATCTCATCATCGACAGGCTGCCGGAAGGGATCGCCCACCAGACGCTGTTTACCGATCATCAGGTCTGCCTGGTGCGCCAAGGCCACCCCATGCTGCCGGCCATTCGTAATCATCAGTGGGATCTCGACATCTACCTTGAGATGTCCCATGTGCAGGTGCGCTGCGAGGGCAACGAGTGGTGGGCGCTGGACTATTTTCTGGCGAAATCGGGGCAGCGACGTCACCTGAGCACCACAGTGCCCGACTTCTATGGCGCCGCCAGCGTCTGCGCCCATAGCGATCTTATCTTTACCCTACCCTCCAGCTTCGCCGCCCACGCCCGCAAGCTCTATGCCTTGGAGGAGCTGCCGCTGCCGTTCGACTTCCACTCCCTGGCCTATGTACTGCTGTGGCACGAGCGCAACGATGACGAACCCGGGCATAAGTGGATCCGCGAGACCATCTGCAAGCGTGTCGCCCAGGCGGTCAACCAGCCCGAAGATGCGTTATCGGCATCCGGTTCAGCTTAGGTTAACCTTATGGCGGTTAAGATAAGTTTCTGCCACCACCGAGACATTTGGTAACAGTTTACGAAGAAGATTAAACGAATTTAACGTGATCTCGTGGGGCGAATATGGGCACAATCGAGCCATCGCCATGAAGGAGAAACTATGATTTATCATCAATTTCAACAGACGCCTTTCCAGCATAGGTTCTCGGGCACTAAAGGCTGGATGGCCTTCGCTATCGGTTTAGTTGTGATGACATTGGTCTTGCTAGCGCTTCCCTTTGTCATTCTTGTCGGCGCCTTAAGCTTCATCATCCTGAGCCTGTTTGGCCGGGTCTTTCTTAAGCGCCAGCTGGCCAAGTTCCGCCAGCAGGGGAATGCCGCCTTCGGCGGACAGACGCAAGGTTTTGACCAAAAGGGGTTTTCGTCGCGGCCGTTTGAGACCGCTTCGCCCTTTGGCAAGGCCCAATCCCCACGTCAGGGTCGCACCTTCGAGCACGACCCTAACGAATAATCTCGCTCGCCACCCTTGGCCTTGCGAGTAGAGCGGCAAACACTTCCCAGGCCTGTGAGTTATCACGGGCCTGATTTGTAACATACTCCCCAACGCTCGCCTCACCATGGTGATAGTTAAGTACATAGCTACGATTAGCCTGATAGAAACGCACCCGCTGCGCCGCTTTTTCTGGGGTGTAGAGGGCAAACTCAACCAGTAACCGCGCTGCTTCCTCGCGAGTTATCTCGCCGTCGATCAATTGCCTACACACCAAGGTATCCAGATTAGCCAGGGCTTTATAGGCTTCCATCACCTCATGATAATGCTGCAGATCGCCCTTTATCCCCGCCATGGGCATCAATACCCGCTGCTCGAAATTGATTCTCTCCTCCTTAGTCATCAGCAGCGATAGGCCATAGTTGGCACTACCCTCGGAGAGAAACGAGATGGGACTATAGAGGGGATAGATGGCATATTCCCACCAGCCAAGCCCCTTCACCAGTTCACGTTCCTGCAGCAGGTTAAACACGTGATGACCAGGATAACCCTCGTGACTGGCCAGCTCCAGGGCGCGCTCAAGATGCAGAGGATGGTCTTGATTGAGCTGGATCAGGCTGGTGTAATTTCCTTGATACCAGTTGTAGGCGGTCCAGATCTTGTCTTTGACGAACTCGACCCTGAACTGCTCCCCTTCCGGCAGAGGCAGATGACGCTTTGTCAGCAACCTCGCCTGCTCCACTGCGGCGGTGAACACCTGAGGCACTCTGTCTGCCGGCACGATAAACTGACGCCGGTAAACGTCAAAGCGTTTGGCCAGAGTGCCCTCTCCGGGCAGCAGGCTATCGATTATTGCGAGCACCTCACTGAAGTCACTCAGATCCAGTTTGGGCACCAGGGTATCGTAGAGTAGCCGCGACTCGGCATCGAAACTAAACTTCTGACCCATCAGGCATTTCAGGTAACCTGCCACAGCGCCGAGCTGTTTGCTCAGGAAGCCATGACGATCCCTAAGGAGCTGACAGGGCAGGTCCTGACCAGCATTAACGAGCCCTGCCATAAGTGAAGCACAGCGCGAAGCCAGCTCTGGCAGGGGCAGCATTGAGGCTTCGGCCTGCCACAGAGCGGGACCATAATAGGCATCCACATAGAGGGGCTCATGATGGCCAATAGCCAACACCAGCTTAACGTATTCTGCGGCGTGTTGGTTGAGAGTGTCGTCGTGCTCGGCGCACTGCGTCAAACAAGGTGTCTGATGGCAGAGATGGCAGCGAATAGGTTGGATTTGTGACAAGGCGACTCCACACCGACTGAGAACAGAGGCGCACATTTAGCCACAAATGGATATTGTATGCAATGATTGTTAATTGTTAGCTATTAGGCGGGATTGCTCAACAGTTCCCGAGCGCGCTGCAGAGCTCTCTGCTCCTCGGCGTCTTGGGTGACACTCAGAACCTTATCGATCTGCAGAGACAGCGACTCCCACAGCGGGGCTATCACCTCACGTTCGCGTTCATTGCCACGCTGGCGCGCCATCTTCAGCAGCGCCGCCGAACCCACAACGTCGATGCGTCCCAATATACCGTCGGCCAGGGCGATGCTCAGCTCTATCATGGCCGGCACGCTGTGGCCATATTTCACCGCCTCTCTCAGGTAGCGCTCCGCCAGAGAGAAGTCATTGCCCAGGGCATTCTCGTTGTTGAGCATCTGCTGGGCACAATGCAGCATGGCATCGAGTTGCCCCTGCTCCGCGGCCTCGGCCATCCACTGCTCGCTGGCCAGGGGATCGGCCTCACAGCCCTCGCCCCGCGCCAACATGAGCGCCAGGTGATACTGGGCATGGGGGAATCCGGCCTGAGCGGCACTGGAGATATAGTGAAACGCCTGGGCATAGTTGGCCTGCTGATAGTAGAGCACACCCAGGTTCGCCATGGCTTCCGACTGCTCGCGATCCGCCGCCGCCTGCAGGTAACGATAAGCCAGCTGAGTATCTATGCTGATCTGCTCGCTGCCCACCAGATAGAAATAGCCCAGCAGGGCCATGGCATTCACCACCCCGGCCTTGGCCGCCGCTATGATGGCGCTCTCGCCCGCCGCCACGTCCGCCTTGCCGGCATAGCCGTGCAGCAGACTCACGCCATGTTCATATTTCGCCTCGGGTAGATGGGGCGCGGCCAGAGCAAACCAGTGGGCCGCCTGCTTAAAGTTGGCCTCACTCTGAGGGTCAAGTTCTTGCTCCGCCTCGTCATGCAGGGCCTGCTCTTGCTCTTTCTGCATCAGGGCGCGGGTCTTGAGCGACATGCCCACCAGATACTGCGCCTGAGGATCGTTTTCCATCACGGCCCGGTAGCAGAGATCCCGCCCGGCGAAGGCATCGAAAGGCTCGAAGCGATACTCGGGGGCTGGCCCATTGCAGAGCAGCGGATAAAGATCTTCCACCAGCTTGACCAGACGTTCGATAGCCTTCTCGGCCAGCTGCTCGAGTGCCTCGGCGGTGAGGTGATATTTCTCGGGATGGGCCCCACGGTTGCCGTCACTGCGCAGCCTGTGCAAGGCGCGGGTCAGGCGCACGTTGATCACCCGCTGACGGTTGAGCAGTTCGATACGGTCGTAGAGGTTGGGGCTGTCGAAAACCAGCTGCTGGGACGCCGCCAGCTTATCGGTCAATCTATGGGTGAAGCTACGCACGTGTAGCAGTGCCTGGGTCGGCACGTCACGCACATAGCTCTTGGCCACACGGTAGTCTTCACCCAGGTCGTGCGAAAATTGGCTAACCAGTTCGATATCGCTGAGCAAGGTGAGGACTCCGTCTGTGCTGGATTAAAAGGCGCTGCTCTTTAGGATCACACCTGCTCGTCTATGTTGGGACGCGACACCATGTAGAGACGGAACAGGGCGACGTTGACGAACAGGCCGAAGAAGGCCACCAGCACCTCGACCACCAGTACCAGCGGGAAGCCTACGGATTGTGCCAGGCTAGACAGGGTACCGCCGATAAGCGACAGCGGAATATAGAGCATGAGTACCAGCAGGGTCTTAAAGGCGATAGGGCCACTGAACTTGAAGCTACCCTTGATCGCTTCCAGCGGCGTCAGACGCTCGACCACCACCATAAAGTTCACATAGGCCAGGCGAGCGAACACATAGATGCTGATCACCAGACCCACCAGCCAGATAGGACCAAAGGCGGCAAACAGCATCACAGGTGCCAAAATTGCCAGGCCAGAGAAGACACCGGCCAGCAGCAGCGGCGGCACGAAACTCAGACTGGTCTTAAGCAGTATGCCGGTCGACGGCTCATGCCCATGGGATCTCACCTCCATAAACAGCGTCAGGGCGGCGATAAGCAGTGAAAAGACCAACAAGAGCACCATCATAGCGATCATGTGGGGCACGCCAAACTGGGGATTCTCCAGATCTGCGCTATTGATCTCCATGCCTAACCACATCTGAATCCCCACCTGTAGGAACAAGATAGGCACGGTAAGTGCGGCTAACTGGCGGATATGGTTACGAAAGAAGTTATAAGCTTCGGTCAAAATCGCTGATAATGACATGTGACTTTCCATTAGATAGATATAAACCAACTTGTGAGTGCGACAGGATACCGAAATTTCGCCGCCAATGCACAACACATGTCTAAAAATAGATACAAACTTGTTGCCAGGCTAGGCTAGAATAGGTCGCCTATCTAGCACTTAATCACCATGGGATGGCGATTCATGAAATTATCCACTATCAGCGCGGTTATCTTAGGCTCATTACTGCTCAGCAGCCCGGCGTCGGCTGGCTGGTTTGACGACCTCACCAAGAAAGAAGAGGCGCCTCAGGTCGCCACCCAGACTCAAAACAACGATCTCGTTGGCACTGTGATGTCTCAGCTCGGTCTCAACCAGACCCAGGCGGAAGGTGGACTGGGCAGCCTGCTGTCGCTGGCAAAGACGACCCTTGGCGGCGACAGCTTCGGCCCTATCGCCGAGGCGATTCCTGGCATAGATGGCCTGCTCTCGGCAGCGCCGCAGCTCGACAGCGACTCTGGCATGTCGGGCCTACTCTCTAAGGCGGGCGATCTTGGCAGCTCACTTCAGGGTGGCGCCCAGGTCTATGATTCTTTTGAGAAGCTTGGCATCTCCAAGGAACTGGCTAAGCCTATGGTCGATATCGTTAAGGGGTATCTCGACGCCAACGCCGGCGCCGGTACCACAGATCTGCTGATGCAGGGACTAGGCGCCCTGCTCTAAAGCCTCGATGAAACAGAGTTCATCTACACAAGATGAACTCTGTCCTTTCCTGGGACTCTAACTTCTACCCAAGTCTTGAAAGGTATGCGCGATGATCGCCAAGCTAAAGCAATTTCTCACCGCCCAGACACATGCAGAATCTCCCGAGGAGAAGGCCAAACACTTGCATTTGGCCGCCGCTTGTCTACTGCTGGAAGTGGTCTACGCCGATCAGACCCTGGATGAGCAGGAAGCCGCGCTGCTGCCAGAGCTGCTCACCTCGGCGCTATCGCTGAGCATGCAGGAGGCTCAGGCGCTAATTGCCGAGGCGAAACAGGTGCAGGGCAATGCCACCTCACTGTTTGAATTTACCAAAGAGATCAACGACCAGTGCACGCTGGAGCAGAAACAGCAGCTGATCCTTGCCATGTGGACCCTGGCCTACGCCGATGGCAACCTGTGCCGCTATGAAGATCAGATCATCCGCCGCACCGCCGAACTCCTCTACCTCAAGCACAGCGAACTGATCCAGCTGAGAAACGCCGCCATCAACAAGACGCGCTAGGGTTGCCTACTCGCAATCTCAGCACCCAGCTTTCAAACTCGCTCTCAAACTCGCTCTCAAAAGCTAAGGCTTCACGAACTAAAGCTTCACAACTAAGGCTTCACAAACTTAAGCACGTAACGGCTGGTCTTGCCGCGCACCGCCTCATCGAAGGCCGACAGCGTCAGCTTATCCTCTGGGTTTTCCAGCACAGCCAGACTCCCTTGCAGTTTAAATCCGGCCGCCTCCATGGCATCTACCACATGACGCTTGGCCAGACGGTGCAGCTCATGGGCCGTGTTGATGTCACTTTCCAGTGCGGCGTCGTGATCGATAATCGCCACGGTACCGCCGGGTTTCAGGCTGGTAAACATCTGCTGCAATAGCCTTTCCCTGTCGATGGCCGGCCAACCTGGTTCGTGATAATAGGTGTCGTGAAAGCCCAGAATGAAGAAGATGCGGTCAAAGCTCGCCGCGGGCAGTTGCAGCTCGTCGGCTTCGCTGATAATCACTTCGGCATTGGGCAGACGCTCTTGATAGTGGCGCTCGGCCAGATCTTCCTTGGCAAAGGGCAGATAGGCCTGATTATTGTGTACCAACACACTGCCCTGCTCGCCCACCACTCGGGCCAGCAGCTCGCTGTAGTAGCCACCACCGGAGAAGAGATCGAGCACTCTCTGCCCAGGCGCCACCTCGAAGAAGTTCAAGATGGCCTCGGGATGCCGATTCCCGTCACGCGCCTTGTCACGGGGCAATCTGTCTTGACTGTCGACGGCCGCCCGTATCGCCGACGCGTCCTCTGCATAGCTAGAATTGATGCCACTCAAGATCAAGCCTCCCAATAGCGATAACACAACAAAATTAAAAGCCTTCACACCTAATCCCCAGTTCATCTGTTTCGCCCTAGGATAAACGCCAAATGTAAATTATTAGTTATACAAATGTAATTAAAAATATCTCAATTAGACCCGAAATCGATTTTTTATTAGCCAAGTCTAAAAAAGGGTGATAACCCTATAAGTTCGTTATTTACATTTGCTTACAAATAGGCGCTATAACTTGTAGCAAAGATAATAAGGTAAGGATGCTTTATGAAAGAAACTGCACTGTTAAAACGAACCTTTATCGCCATAGTCGGTGGCGTGATCACCCTTTCTCTGTTCGCTTTCATGGCCAAACTCATCGATAACGAACGGCCCACTCAAACATACGCCATTGCGACACCCGACCTAAACCTCTCCTTCGAGCCCAAACCGCCTGAAGAGAAGCAGCGCGAAACCATCATAGAACCTCAACAAGAGCCGCTTCAGCCCCCCAGACGGGTCGAGGGATTCGAGCAGAGTGAAACCAGCGAAACTGGAGTACTCCCGGGTGTCATCGAGATGCCTAAGGTCGTCAATACCACCCAAGACTCACGTGTGGTAAACGACACGAGCGATGCTCTGCCTATCATTCAGGTATCGCCTCAGTATCCCGTATCGGCTGCACAGGAAGGAAAGGAGGGCTATGTGCTGCTGGAGTTTGATATCTCAGCCAGTGGAGCGGTCGAGAACATCAAGGTAATTCAGGCCAAACCTAAGCGCATCTTCGACCGCGCGGCCATCAATGCGTTAAAGAAGTGGAAATACAAACCTAAGATGGAAGAGGGCCGGGTCACCCCACAAACCAAGCAGCAGGTACGACTCGACTTCAAGTTAGATCAACAGATCTGATGGGATTCACTATCAACCAAGGAGGCGGCTTAGGCTGCCTCCTTGCTCATTAAACCTTCTGCTTGGCCTAACCCGCTCGACAGGTCTGCTTACGCACTAGGTGAGTCTTCTGCCACCAGAGTAGCGGGGCCAGCACTGACACCAGCAGCAGGGCGTAAAGCATGTTGGCGCCCAGTGCCACGGCCATGGCGAGACAGAAGGCCACGCCCATGATCACCAGAGGCAGATAGCGCTTACTCAGCAGCCTGGCCGCCGCCAGCATGGAAACCAGATAGATGAGCACGAACACCCCATTGGTCCAGGCGATAAGATGTTCCAGCTCCTGGCCTAGCAGATAGGTCAGGCAGATAACCGTGGCCATGGTGATCAGCACGGCCACCAGCGCGCGTACCGGCACCCTGTGTTGATTGAGCTTGTCGAAATAACGGGGCAGCACGCCTTCACGGCTGAAACTCCAGATCAGCCTTGCCACACTGGCGGTATAGACGTTAACCGTGGAGAGCCCGCCGGCGATCCCCAGAATTCCTATCACCTGAGCGCCATAACCACCTAGCAGATGATCGAAGGCGGTCACCATGGCGAGCCCTTCGCCCTTAGGCACAAACAGCAGGAGCAAGGTGCAGGTGACATAGACCAGGCCCACCAAGATGGTGCCTATGATCATCGCCGGCAGCATATCTTTGTCCGGACGTTTGAAGTCGTTGGCCAGATGGGTCATCGCCTCGATACCGAGAAAACTCCAGAAGGCGATACCGGCCGCCGCCATCACCAGTCCCATATCGCTTCCCGCCTGGGGCGCCGCCAGCTCGAGATCGCCAAGCTTAGCACCACCGGCGCCGAACAGGATCACCACCACAGAGACGATGGCCAGGGTCAGGGCAAACTGCAACTTGGCCGATACCTGTATTCCCTTGAGGTTAAGCGCGAGCAGGAGCAGCAACAGCGCCAGCTCGGTCATCAACTGCTGCCAACCCACCAGGGGCACCAGGGCATTGATGAACTGGAAGGTCATCAAGATGGCGGCGGGCGTGCCTATTGGTACCACCAGGAGGAAGATGAGTCCGGTCGTGCGTCCGGCGGTGCGGCCGAAGGCCTTCTCGACAAAGTAGGCTGGGCCGGCGGCATGGGGAAATACCCCCGCCAGACGAGCAAATACCAGGGTCACAGGGATGATCGCCAGGGTGAGTAGTATCCAGGCTAGCAGGGCACCACTGCCCGCGGTGGCAATCGTCATCTCCGGCAGGATAAATACGCCTGTACCAAGCAAAGTGGTGGCCATCAGACCGGCACCTTGCCAGCGACCAATAGTACCGTGATTATGTTCCATCTTAGGTTCTGTTAGGGTTATCTATGGGGATAGTATAGACTTAGCGGGTCAAACAATCTGTCAAAGATTTCCGCCGAAACTCAAATTAGAGCCGACACTTTGACGGAATTTTATCAATTTGCCGACACTTTGTCGGTCATATGCTTGGTCAGATACCAGAGAGGACAGCTTGGACAAGTTTGATAAGGCCATCATCAACGCCCTGAGACAAGACGCCAGACAGAGTGTTTCCAGCATAGCCGAGACCGTCAGCCTGTCGCGCAGCGCGGTTTCTGAGCGGATCAAGAAACTGGAACAGACGGGGATCATCCGCGGTTATCAGGTGCTGCTCAGCGAATCTCAGAAAGAGGGGGTCTCCGCCTACTTCGAGATCCAACACCGCTGTCCCCGCTGCGCCGATGTGGTGCATGTGTTCCAGTCTATCCCCGAGGTGATCACCTGCCGCGGCATCACGGGCGACATGGATCTCCTGGTCTATGTGCAGGCCGACTCCATGCGCCGCCTGCACGAGATCCGCGAATATATCGACGCTCAGACCGACATCATCAAGCTCAAGACCCATGTGGTGATGAGCGAATGGATCGACAATCGCGGTTAGTCACAGGACGGAACATGGGTAACAGTTTAGGCCTGTGGTTTCCTTTACTATATGCTTAACGATAGACTATCGTTTAACTCTTTCATTGGTTAAACCATTATGCAGATTGAAAAAACCGCCGAATTGAACCTTCTTTGGGGCTCGCTAATCCTCGAAGAGCTGGCACGCCTTGGAGTGCAACATGTCTGCATGGCGCCCGGCTCTCGTTCGACCCCACTCACCCTGGCGGCGGCCAAACAGACCAAGCTCAAACAGCATCTTCATTTCGATGAGCGTGGCCTGGGCTTTCTCGCCTTGGGACTGGCCAAGGCCAGCCGCGCCCCGGTCGCCATCATCACCACCTCGGGCACAGCAGTTGCCAACCTCTATCCGGCCATAGTCGAGGCCTGGCTGACTCAGGTACCGCTAATCGTCTTGTCCGGCGATCGCCCGCCAGAGCTGCTGGGCTGCGGCGCCAATCAGGCGATCGTGCAGCCGGCCATCTTTGCCGACTATGCCAAACAGGTCAATCTGCCGACACCGGATATGGCGATACCGCCCCAGGCGCTGCTCACCCTGCTGGATGAGTCGGTCGCCAACGCCAAGGGGCCGATACACGTCAACTGCATGTACCGAGAGCCCCTCTATCCGGGTTCCATGAGCGCCGATTTCACCCACTACCTCAGCCCGCTGGGCAACTGGCAACATAGCGCCCTGCCCTATAACCAGTTTGCCGACGCCCAGCTTATCAGCGCGCCGACGCCCGATGCCCTGGCGCGCTTCGTTCATGGCAAGGGCGTGATCATCGCGGGCACCCTGGCGCCCGAACAGCAACCCGAGCAGCTTATCGAACTGGCGCAGAAGCTCGGCTGGCCGCTGCTGACCGACGCCCAGTCTCAGCTGAGGCAACATGGCGCAGCCATCGGCAACATAGATCAACTCCTGCTGCAACCCAAGGCCAAGGCCCTGCTACAGGA
Organism: Shewanella alkalitolerans; assembly: GCF_019457575.1. NCBI lineage: Bacteria > Pseudomonadati > Pseudomonadota > Gammaproteobacteria > Alteromonadales > Shewanellaceae > Shewanella > Shewanella alkalitolerans. The sequence continues at coordinate 4,256,946 of NZ_CP080422.1, forward strand.
AGCCGACACTGTGCTGGTGTTCGGCGGTCGCCTGCTGTCGAAACGTCTGATTAGCTATCTTAGCGAGCAGAAATGGAAACGTTACTGGCAGGTGCTGCCCCAGCAGACCCGGCTCGATCCTAGCCATAGTGCCAAGCAGGTGTGGATAAGCCCACTTGCGGCCTTTGCTCAACTGCCCTGGCCGAGATCCTCCGAGGCCAACTGGGCGCTGCAACTGATTGAGGCCAACGAGCAACTGGCCACCCTGTTCCAGCAACAGATTGACGACGCCGAGTTTGGCGAGGCCCAGGTGGTGCGCACCATCGCCGGGCGCGGTGAGCAACAGCTATTTATCGGTAACAGCCTGCCGGTGCGCCTCTACGACATGTACGCCCCCATCACCCCCATCGCGCCTCGCGTCTTTACAAACCGCGGCGCCTCGGGCATCGACGGCCTGCTGGCCACCGCCTGCGGGATAGCGGCCCACAAGGCCAGTCCGACCACGCTTGTCATCGGCGATCTGTCACAGCTGCACGACCTCAACTCCCTGGCGCTGGCGGCGAAGCAACAGGGCACCTTAGTGATCGTCATACTCAACAACGACGGCGGCAACATCTTCAACCTGCTGCCCGTGCCCGACGAGAAGCTACGCAGTGGATATTATCGTCTGGCCCACGGCCTGGAGTTTGGCTATGGCGCGGCCATGTTCGGCCTGCCCTACAATCGCGTCGAGGATATCGTGAGTTTCAACGAGGCATACGGCGACGCCCTCGCCTACCCGGGCGCCTCAGTCATCGAGGTCTGTGTGGCGCAGGATCAAGCCAGCGAACAGATCGCCCGCCTCGCCGCCTGGATCAAGCAAAGCTAATGCTGGCCTACCGATGCGATGGCGACAGCCAAAGGCCCGTCTTAGTCTTATTGCATGGGCTGCTGGGAGATAAAGATGACTGGCAGGCCATCCTCCCTAGCCTCAGTCACCATTTCTGCTGTATCGCACTGGACCTTCCAGGTCATGGCGCCAGCCCGGCGCTGGAGGACGATCCAGGCTCGTCAGGCTTTCAGCGGGTCGTGACCCATATCCTCTCGACCCTGGACGAGCTAAAGGTAAATCGCTTTCATCTGCTGGGGTATTCCCTGGGCGGCCGCATCGCCCTGCATCTGGCCCAGCATCTTGCAAAACGGGCGCCCGAGCGTCTGCTCAGCCTACATCTGGAATCTTGTCACCCAGGGCTTAGCAATGACGAAGAAAGAGCCCAGCGGCTGGAGCAGGACAGGCGCTGGCAGCAAAAGTTACTGTCATTGCCCATCACAGATTTTCTCGCCCTCTGGTACAGGCAGGGGGTGTTTGCCTCCCTAAGCGACATGCAGCGGCAGAGGCTCATCCAGAAGCGGGCCCATAATAGTCCCGAGGCGCTGGCCAGCATCTACCTGCCCACCTCTCTGGGTCAGCAGGCGGATCTGGCGCAGTTACCCAGTGAGCAGGCGCTTCCCTGGCACTACTATGTCGGCCTGCAGGACAATAAGTTTCTCGCCTTGGCGAGCGCCTGGCAGGCGAGACAGGGAATATCCCTCACCAAGCTGCCGGGATCCGGACACAACGTGCATCTGGCGCAGCCAGAGGCCTTCTGCGATGCCCTCATCGCTAATCTCAGGATACAAGCATGATACTCAGCCAACTCAGCCTCTATCGCTATCAGATCCCCTTGGACAAGCTGCTGCCGGTGGGCAAGCAGCGTATCGACAACCGTCAGGGGCTGGTCCTCAGAGCCAGCGCGGTAAACGAGCAGGACGAATCTGTCACAGCCGAGGTAGAGATTGCCCCCCTGAGCGGCCTGGATGTGGACGAACAGCCCCTCAAAGGCTTTAGCCAGGAGTCGCTGAGCCAAGTGGTCGACCAACTCATGCCCCAGCTGGATGAGCTGATAAACCAACCGGTCGACGAGCTGGCAAGACTGGCCCAGGAGACACAACTTCCCGCCTTGGCATTTGGTCTGTCGCTGCTTCACGCCAGACTCTCGGGACGATTGCCTGCCGCCCGGCGAGGCGCGCGCACCATCCCCCTCATCTATCAGGCTCAGGATGAATCGCCCCAGGCGCTGGATGCCCGCATCGATGCCCTGGAAAACTCTACTCATGCGGTGAAGGTCAAGGTGGGACAGACCTCCATGGAGCAGGAGGTTGCCATGATCCATCGCATCCTGGCCCGTCGCCCCGATCTCAAGCTAAGGCTGGACGCCAACCGTTGCTTCTCCCTGGAAGCGGCAATCGACTTTCTCGCCTGTCTGCCATTGGAGGCGATCGAATATATCGAGGAACCTTGTGAAAACCCGGGCGATAACACGACCCTGTATCAGGCCTTAGGCGTGGGATTTGCCTTGGATGAGACCCTCAGTAGCCCAGGTTACCGATTTACCATAGCGCCGGGGCTCAGCGCCCTCATCGTCAAGCCGATGATCTTAGGCTCGCTGGCGGATCTTCAGGCCCTGACCCAGGAGGCCCACGAGGCGGGCGTGCGGGTGATCCTCAGCGCCAGCCTGGAAGCCAGCCTAGGCATCAATGCACTGAAAGATCTCAGCGAGGCCTTGACCCCGGATGAGGTGCCAGGACTGGATACCCTAAGCGCCTTTAGCGCCGATCTGCTGGTATCTACGGGAAAGAATCGCTGCCTTACGCTAGAAAACCTGATCTGCCTGAAACAGGTCTCCCGGGAGGCGGTTTGAAGCACAGCATGGGAATTAGCCAGGAAACTTGCCAGGAAAGCATAGACACCTCACCGCTGCACCTGATGGCGGCCAAGGCGCCCGGGCAAGTCGCCCTGCATCACTGGCATGATGGCGGCTATCGCGCCATCGACTATGCTCAACTCGCCCAAAGGGTGCGACAGTGCGCACGCCAGCTGCATGATCTGGGCGTAACATCAGGCGACAAGCTGGCCTGCGTCGACCAAAACTCTCTGGCGCTGGTGATCCTCTACTGGGCCTGCATCGATCTCGGCGCCATCTTCTGCCCGTTAAACCCAAGGTTTCCCAAGGCGCAGATCACTGCGATAGCCGAGCGCTACGGTTTTAACCATTTCTGGGCTGGCGAGACTTATCGAGAAATACTGCCGGAGCCAGGCCTGACGCTCAGCTTAGACGCCGAGGCGTCACTAGCCACGACTCGCGAAAGCAAGAAATCAACCAAAGCAGAAGCAACCAAAGCAGAAGCAATCAGGATAGACACGGCGCGGCCCTGCAACATCATACTCACTTCGGGCAGCAGCGGCATGCCCAAGGCCGCCGTGCACTGCCTCAATAATCATATCGCCAGCGCCCTGGGCTCGACCCAGAAGATCCCCCTAGTTCGCGGGGACAACTGGCTGCTCTCTCTGCCGCTGTTTCATATCGGCGGCCTGGCCATAGTCAATCGCTGCGTCTTGGCCGGCGCGGCCCTGACCCTGCCGGCGCCCGATCTGTCGTTGGCAAAGCAGCTCAATGCTATTCCCCTGACCCACCTCTCTCTGGTGGCCACCCAACTAGTGAGATTACTTAACGACGCCCCCGAGAGTCTCAAAGGGCTCAAGGCGCTGCTGCTGGGTGGCGGCGCCATAGATGAGCAGCTGATTAAACGCCTGACGCCGCTGGGCATTCCGGCCTTTACCAGTTACGGCATGACAGAGATGAGCTCGCAGATCACCACGGCCAGGGCCAATGCCCGGGGCAGTTGCGGCATAGCCTTGCCCGGACGCGAGCTGAAAATTGTCGATGAGGTGATCTATGTGCGCGGCGAGACACTGTTTCTCGGTTATCTGGGCGATAAACCGCCCCATGAGATCAGCAGACCGCTGGATGACGATGGCTGGTTCTGCACCCAAGATCGCGGCCAGTTCACGCCCAAGGGTGAGCTGCTCATACTGGGGCGCACAGACAACATGTTTATCTGCGGCGGTGAAAACGTGCAGCCCGAAGAGATAGAGGCAGTACTAAGAAGCTATCCCGGCATCGAAGAGGCGCTGGTGTTTGGCGTGTCCGACGAGGAGTTCGGCCTGCTGCCGGCGGCCATCATCAAGGGGGAAGTCGCATCGCTTGAGAAGCTCGAAGGGTTTCTCTGCCAGCATATCGCCCGCTTTAAACGCCCAAGGCGCTATTTCCCCTGGCCCGAGGTTGAGCAGACGGGGCTCAAGTTGCCCCGCAAACTCGTGATACAGGCGGTGGTCGAACGTCATGGATTAGCCACAAAAAAACCTGCTTGATAGCAGGTTTTTTCATTCTTAGTCATTCACACAAGGGGCGTTACATTTCCATGCGGCCCTTGAGCTTGTTCATCGCGTTCTTCTCAAGCTGCCTGATACGCTCGGCAGAAACTTGATAAGTGGCCGCCAGCTCTTGCAGCGTGGTCTTCTCTTCGTCTAACCAACGCGCCTGTAGAATATGCTGGCTACGCTCATCAAGAGTCTTGATGGCCGCCAGAAGACGGGTTTGGTTATCGGCTTCGAAGTTGTCGTTTTCGACCTGAGAGGCGATATCCGACGAATGATCCTCAAGGTAATGCACCGGGGCATAGTCCTGATCGTCATCGTTGTCGCTGGCCAGATCGAAGGCTGGATCCTGCGCCGCCATGCGTGATTCCATCTCAGTCACATCGCTCTTCGAGACGCCAAGGTTTTCGGCAACCATGGTCACCTCTTCATCGCTGAACCAGCCAAGACGTTTCTTAGCCTTACGCAGATTGAAGAACAGTTTACGCTGCGCCTTGGTGGTCGCGACCTTAACGATACGCCAGTTTTTCAGCACGTATTCGTGGATCTCGGCTTTAATCCAATGCACGGCAAACGAGACAAGACGTACACCCACATCGGGATCAAAGCGCTTTACCGCCTTCATCAGACCAATGTTACCTTCCTGGATCAGATCCGCCTGTGGCAGACCATAACCCGCGTAACCTTTGGCGACATGAATAACGAAACGAAGATGAGACATAATCAACTGCTTCGCAGCCTGAATGTCACCGGTCTCCTGCAGACGTTTCGCCAGCTCATACTCCTCTTTCGCCTCCAACATAGGAATGTTGTGCGCAGAATGGATATAAGCCTCTAAGCTACTGCTGCTTTGAGGTACCATTAGTGCCATTGATTGCGTTTGATTTGTCATTAACGCTCCTAACTTCTTATCTAGCTTAAATTTAACGCTTTGTGTGCTCAGCACCGCCTGAAAGCGGCATTCCGTGGGAGTATAAAGAAAGGGGATTACGCCCAGGGACAAGCTGATGAACTATTAACTATCTGACAGTCTATGTCAACACTCGAAGCTGAACAGGGTTTAATTTCACCCGATTCTATAGACATTGCAAGTGAAAATTAGTTCATAAATTCCCGGGAGTCCAACGTCCAAGCCAGCCTATTACTGCGGCGACAAATGCCAGGCTGAACCTGTGTGGCACAGCTCCTAGGAAGGCTCGATCGCCCTCAGGTGTTGACGCACAGACAGGTAGGAACCTAACCAGCCGAGGAAGGAGGCCAAGAGTATCAACTCGCCCAACTCGATCAGGGTTAGCGACTGCATCTCCAGCGTGCTGCCATAGAGGCCTAGAAGGCTCGCCAGCGCGCCGTCCAGATACCAGACCAACAGATTGATGATCACCCAGGCCAGTACGCCGCCGATCACCCCAAACCAGATCCCGGTATAGAGGAAGGGACGCTGAATGAAGGCCTCAGTGGCGCCCACCAGCTTCATCACCTCTATCTCGGTGCGGCGGTTCATGATCGCCAGACGTATGGTGTTACCTATCACCAGCACCACCGCCAACACCAGCAGGGCGGCGATAGCCATCACTGTGCGCTCAAGCAACCTCACCACGGCCTGCAGACGCTCCAGCCACTCGATATCCAGGCGACCAAAGCTTACTTCTGGCTCTAGCTCCAGCTTCTTCAGCAGCTCGCGGGCACCATTAGGGCTGGCGTGCTTGATGCTTGGGGTTACCGTGATCACCGCAGGTAGCGGGTTCTCATCCAGATAGGCCAGGGCCTCGCCGAAACCTGACAGGCGCTGAAACTCCTCCAAGGCCTTGTCACGGTCGATATAGCTGACGGCACTCACCTCTGGGTAGGCGCTGATACGGCTGATGAGGCTCTGTATGCTGCGCTCGCTGCGTCCCTCGTCGATAAACAGGGAGATCTCGGCAGCGCTGTTCCAGGACTGAGTAATTGTCTCGGCGTTTTTCACCAACACCTGCAGGGCCGCCGGCAGGCTAAGGCTTACCCCCAGCACAGCCATGGTCATCAGCGAGGAGACGGGATTGCGCCACAACTCCCCCATGCTGCCCATGGCATGTTGAATGTGACGGATGAAAAACATCACGATACGACCGCTGATAGGCAGCTTACTGCGCACCAATTGAGGTTGCTGACTCATCTGACTCTCCTCAATTATTGGCCGAAGGCGCTGGCAGTTGTGTGAGTGCTCGCCAGCTCGTCACCGCCCAGGATACGCCCCTGCTTCAGGGTCAGGGTGCGATAACGCATTCTGGCGATCAGGCCCAGATCGTGGGTGGCGATCAGCACGGTCGTGCCGGCATCGTTAAAGGTTTCAAACAGGCGCAGGATATCCATGGACAACTTAGGATCCAGGTTACCCGTGGGCTCATCGGCCAGCAGCAGAGGTGGCTTGTTAACGATGGCGCGGGCAATCCCCACCCGTTGCTGCTCACCGCCGGATAACATGATGGGATAGTGACGCTCCTTGCCATACAGGCCCACCATATCCAGCGCCGCCAGCACCCGCTTCTTGATCTCGTGCAGGGCGAAACCCTCGATAACCAGCGGCAGGGCAATATTGTCGAAGACGCTGCGGTCCATCAGCAGGTGATGGTTTTGGAAGATCATGCCGATATCACGGCGCAGAAAGGGGACATCCTTTGGACGTATGCTGGCGATATCGTGGCCATTGATGGCGACACGACCGGCATTGGCCCGTTCGATCACAGTGATCAACTTAAGCAGGGTACTCTTGCCCGCCCCGGAGTGGCCGGTTAAAAACGCCATCTCACCGCGTTTCAGATGAAAACTCACATCGGTGAGGGCCTTCTGACCACCGGGATAAACCTTGCTAACCTGCTCAAATCGAATCATAAGTACCCAATCTTAGATGCTGCAATAGTGTTTTGATGGACCAGCCGAATTCGACTGGCCCTGGCTTTACGCCTAGCCGTTTGCTACTTGGCCTCATCCTCATGGCTGAACAGGGCGTCGATAAAGTCTTTCGCATCGAAAGTTCTTAGATCATCGATCTGCTCACCGACACCTATGTGTCTAATTGGTATGCCAAATTTATCTGCAATGGCGAAGATCACACCGCCCTTGGCCGTGCCATCGAGCTTGCTCATGGTGATACCCGTGACGCCAACGGCTTCTTTGAACAACTGCGCCTGGCTAATGGCATTCTGACCCGTACTCGCATCCAGGGTCAACATCACCTCGTGAGGGGCGCTCTCATCTTGTTTCTTCATCACACGCACTACTTTCTTCAGCTCATCCATCAGATGGGCCTTGTTCTGTAGGCGTCCCGCCGTATCGGCGATCAAGATGTCTATCTTACGGGCACGCGCCGCCTGCAGCGCATCGAACAGTACCGAGGCACTATCTGCGCCTGTGTGCTGGGCGATCACTGGAATATCGTTGCGCTGACCCCAGACCTGCAGTTGCTCGACGGCCGCGGCGCGGAAGGTGTCACCCGCCGCCAACATCACTGACTTGCCCTGCTGTTGATACTGCTTGGCCAGCTTACCGATTGTGGTGGTCTTACCCACACCGTTGACACCGACCATAAGAATAACAAAAGGTCCTTCGCTGTTTTCCGGCACCAGAGGAATGCTCACCGGCTCCAGGGTCTTTTGCATCTCTTCACGCATCAGCTCATAGAGGGCCTCGCCATCTTTAAGCTGCTTACGGCTTGCCTGCTCGGTCAGGCTGGCGATCAGACGACTGGTGGTTTCTACCCCCACATCGGCAATCAACAGCTGCTCTTCCAGCTCTTCGAATAGCTCATCATCAATCTTCTTGCCCTTGAACAGGCCGATGAAACCACTACCGATATTCTCGCTGGTGCGCTTCAGTCCTCGTTTCAGGCGGGCAAAGAAACCCTCTTTGGTCGGCTTCTGCTGCGGCTCTGGCTGTTGTTCAACCTGCTCCTCTTGCGCTGCCTGTTCTGCTTGCTCAGCGGCTAAACGCTCCTGCTCTGCCTGCTCCTCTGCTAAACGCTCTTGCTCTGCCTGCTCGGCAGCAAGACGGGCATTCTCAGCTTCGACGCGGGCCTGTTCGGCAGCTTGACGGGCATTCTCTGCCTCGATGCGAGCCTGCTCCTCGGCGATGCGTTGCTGCTCAGCTTGTTCGGCTGCAAGGCGTTCTTGCTCTGCCTGCTCGGCAGCCAGACGGGCATTCTCTGCCTCGATGCGGGCCTGCTCCTCGGCGATGCGTTGCTGCTCAGCCTGCTCGGCGGCTATACGTTCTTGCTCTGCATTTTCCGCTTCGACGCGGGCCTGCTCCTCAGCTAGACGTTGCTGCTCTGCTTGCTCAGCAGCTAGACGCTCATTCTCTGCTTCGAGACGGGCCTGCTCCTCGGCTAGGCGTTCCTGCTCTGCCTGCTCCGCGGCCAGACGTGCATTATCTTCTTCGACGCTAGCCTGTTCGGCTTCTGCCTGGGTCGAAACTTCTACTTCTGGTGCCGCCGCTTCCTGCTTAGATTTATCTTTGCGGAACCAAGAAAAAAAACCTTTTTTTGCCATGTGTAATACCAGTACTCAACTAACTGATTCAAAATTCGCTATAAAGTCGTTTTGCGCCCGTTATTATAACCAGATAGCTAGGCTATTGACGCAGAAAAACACGGCATTTTTTTCGCTAATGCCCCGGGCTTTACACCTTTTTATTGTGCTTTACGTTAAAATAGCGACCTCAATTTAGCGCAACAGTCTAACACTTAATCTGGTCAGGCCAAATTTCGCTAAATGAATCCACAAAATACAGGTAGAAAATGGCAAGAAATCGACCCGCAAGCGGACAGGTGAGGATCATCGCCGGACAATGGCGTTCCAGAAAACTCCCGATCCAAGATCTCGAGGGGCTAAGGCCCACCACAGACAGAGTCAGGGAAACCCTGTTTAACTGGATCGCGGGGGATCTTCCCGGTGCCCGCGTGCTCGACTGCTTCGGAGGCAGCGGCGCCCTCTGCTTCGAGGCGCTCTCTCGCTACGCCAAGTACGCCAAGGTATTCGAGCTACAGGCCGGCGCGGCCAAACAGCTCAAGCAGAACCTTGCCACCCTCAAATGCGACTGCGCCGAGGTGGTACAGGGCGACACCTTAGTGCAGCTCAAGACGCCGCCCGCCGAGGGCTTCGATGTGGTCTTCATCGATCCCCCCTTTCGTAAGGGGTTGGCCCAGGCCTGTATCGACGGCCTGAATGCCCAGGCATGGCTCAATGAGGATGCGCTCGTCTATGTGGAGACAGAGCGTGAGCATCCGCCGCTAAATTTGCCTGCCCACTGGCTCCCTCTCAAGGAGAAACAGGCCGGTCAGGTGACCTATCGTCTTTATCGAGTCGAACGTGTGGAGGCTGAATAATGAAAATGGTCATTCTCATCGGCAAGGGGATCACCCTATTTGCCTGGGCCGTGATGCTCTACAACCTGTTTGTCCCGGCAGAAGGCAACATAGGCATGCTGCTGACGCTGCTACTTGGGATCACCCTGGTGATGCACGGCCTGCAGACGCTGATCTTTCGCACCCTGTTTAAGCCGCTGATGACCATAGGTTACGGCGATTACCTGAGTGTCATGCTCTTTGGCGTCTTCAGCCTGCTGGAATATCGCCAGCGCGTGATGCAGCAGGGCGTCACCGACAATCAGGCCTAAACGCTGGTCTTTTGCTTAAGAGAATCAGCCATTAAAAAAGCCCCATAGAGGGGCTTTTTTGTATCTTAATCTCAACCACTAGAGGCCGGGAACCCGTCCCTGATAGTTGATCGGGTAGTAGCCCTGGCTGTCGCGTTTACCGAGGAAGCTTAGCGCCTGCTTAAGATCGTCGGGCTGCGCCTCTGTCTCTTTGATCTTGGCGGTTACCTGCACCAGCTTGTCGGCCTTAAGCAGCGCATGGCCACTAAGCCCTAAGGCATTCATGCTATCATCCGTCTGCACCTTGATGTTGCCATCGACACAGCTCAGCGCCACGGCGACATCCCCCAGAGGATACTTGCCGAACTGGTTATTCACCTGCAGCTGCTGGGCAAAGAGTTTACCCGTGAGCTGCTGACACCAAGGCACACCCTGCTCCAGGTCTTGCAGCATCAGGCTGAAGTTGCCCCCCACCTGGGTACGAAACGGCAGACGCGCGTTGCCTACCAGGAACTCGCTCGGGGCGTCGAAACGCACGCCGCTGGCATCGATACCAGACATAGACAGGCTTACGAAACCCTTACCATTTACGGCGGTGGCGCGGCTGCCCACCACGAAGTCGATGTTAGCCCTGCCGGTCAGCAGGCCCCAGGGGCTCAGCTGCCAGCTAACCTGCTCCAGGCGACGCTTCTGCAGCATTAAGCTATCAATCTCACCGGACCAGATGGTGCCAGAGATCCCTGAGGCACTCACCTGCTTAGGCAGGGGCGCCAACTTAACCGCCAGACTCGCCGGAAACAGGGCGATTAGAAACACCAGGTAGACGAAAACGCCGATAACAATTTTTTTCACTAGACTCACAAAAAACCCTTACTACTTTGTTACTGCGAGAACTGGATGCGACGCACCTTGACGAAGCCTTCGGTCTCACCATCGGCCAGATCGATATTCTCCAGGGAGAGCCCCTTCTGTTGCACCAGATCGCTCAGGTAATCCAAGAGCGAATCGAAGGGCACCTCGTCCATCCACACCTGGATCTTGTTACCCTGGGGCTGCATGCGGGTGATTTCCAGGCCATAGCTTTTAGCGCTCTGGGTCACCACGGCGCTGAGACTGCCGGAGAAGCCCTTCTTACCGCCGCTTTGCTTGAGGCCAGCTATCTTGTTGGCCGCCTGCTTCACATAGTTGAGTGTGCTCTCCTGAGCCGTCAGGTTGCGCTGGGCATCCTCTTCGGCCTGGCTGATAGGCGTCCAGATCCCCCAGTAGAAGATGCCGAGCACCAACACTATGGCGCAAGCCGCCACGAGCTGCTGCTCGCGCAACACTAAGCCATTCCACCACGTCTTAATGTTGTCCATCTTACTTGCTCCTCAGGGTTAAGGTACTGGTCACTTCATCTTCGCCGCTGTTCATGGCGCCAGAATCCACCTGGAAGTGAGGCGAGATCAGCTCCTTAAACTGTTCGATCTGGGCATAGCTCTTGGCGGTGATCTGCATGCGCAGCTCATTACGGCCGCCGTCGAATCGCAGGCTGGTGGGCTTGAGCTCAGGCACCTTGTCGAAACCAACGGCAAGATCGTCGAGCATGGTGAAGAAGGCCATGCCGCCACCCGCGCCTTGCAGTGTGCGTAGCTGACTTTCCATCTGCGAGCGCACGTTCACCATGCGCGAGCTACCCATCACCTGCTTGAAGATCTCGCCCGTCTGTTGCTGCAGACCTTCTCGCTCGACGTTCAGCTGATGAATATTGAGTCCCTTGTTGACTAGGGCCAACACCAGGGCCACCAGGATGACGATGGCGGCATTACGCCATAAAAGCAGATGCTTGCTGTATTCGCGCTTAGGGGTATAGATACCGCTGAGCAGGTTTAGTGGCGCGTTGAGGATCCCCTTGGCCAACACCAACATGGGCAGATCCAGCGGCTGAGGCTTGAGCTCGACCCCTTGAATATCCAGATCGCTGTAGCTCGCCAGGGTAATAGGCGTCTCTTCCTGGACCTCGGCGAGTCTTGGCAGAGCGGCCTGGAACCAGCTGGCATCCAGGCTAACGCCGCTACCCGTGCTGGTACGCAGCAGGTAATCTGGGCCAAATTTCATCGCCGCCCACTGGCATTCCTGTAGCGGCAGCGCCAGACAGTCGGGCACCAGTTGACGCGCCTTGATACCGGCTTCGCTCAACCAGGAGAGCCAGGTCTGCATCTGCTCGTGGGCCACCACGGCAACACTCAGAGACTCGCCATTACGCGGGCCGGGGACAAAATGCAGTTCATCGACATTCTCGGCCAGGGTCTCTTCCAGCATGAAAGGCAGGGCCTTGAGCGCCTGACGCTGGCCCTTCTCCGGTAGCTGCACCGTGGTGAGGGTAATGGCAGAGGCGGGCACCAGAATATCCACCGGACGGTTACCGGCGCGCTCGGTCAGGGTCGACAGCCCCTGGGCGTCGCTCAGCTCTCCCGAGGCGATGATCTCCTGCTCTTGCTCCGACCATACCAGCCAAGAGCAGCTCTGCTCCGCGCTTCTTCCTAATCGGATAAATAATCTTTCACTCAATGTCTTTCTCCACAAGTCTCATTAAGTTGCTCTCGATGAGCTTGTCCTTTTATTAGCCTAGACGAGCGCAGCTCACCTAAGTGATTATTTTTGGCCGCCATATTGACGGGTCAAGACGTCCAGCTGGTTGTTACCGCCCACACGTAATACACTTTGCATCCTAAAGGTGGCGCTATCAACCTTAGCGCCTGCCTCCAGCAGAAAATACTGACTCTTGAGGCTAAAGCTCGATTCCAGATTCTTGTCCTGGCGCAGCCCTGAGATAGAACCATTAGACCAGAAGTCATCCAGGCTGTCATAGCCGTCACCCGGGCGCTGATTGATGATGCTTTCGGCCTCGCCCACGCTGATCTTATTATCAAACATGCCCGCCAGCAGCGCCGCCTGCTCCACCTCTATGGTGTTGACGTTCAGCACCTGGCGGTCATAGCCGGGGATGACGCAGATATAAGGCGCCAACTTGAGGTAGACCTCCTGGCTGAAGCCGATCACCGCCCGCAGCTCGCTGCGATGGCTCATCAGGGTGTTAGCCGCCCGGTAAGGCACGGTGCGCGATTCATAGTCGGCATCTTCGGCGCCAAACGGGCTGGCGACCGTATCCTCATCGATATAATCTTTCAGCGTATGGGTCAGACGCTCGGCGGAGAAGTCATCCATTCCCAGCGCCACCAACAGCCCCTTAAATTGTACCGCCGGCAGCGGTAACTTGGGCTGGCCGTTTTCCACCTCTGTGGTCTCGATCGCCAGGGCGTTTAGGTTAAAACAGGCCTGCAGATCGCTGATACGACCGCCTATCTCACCCTGCTCGGCGGGAAACACCACATCGGCCTGGGCCCAATATTGCTGACGATGCACCTTACCTTCATCGGCATCGTCCAAATCTTGTTTCAACACCTTCTTGGCCAGCTCTTCGGCCGAGATCGCATACCAATAGGCCTGATCGTACTGCGCCAGGTTAATGGTACGGCGCACAGAGATCTGGTTACGGCTGTTGATGTTGGTGGCTATGATGGCGATCATGGCCACGATCAACAAGACGACGATCAGCGCGACCCCACGCTGCTTTCCTGGCAAGCTATTCATCGTCATCTTCCTTGCCACCGGAACCGCCATCTTTACCTCCGTCGCTGTTGCCGCCGGAGTTGTTGCCACCGTTATTACCGTTATTGCTGCCGTTGTTATTGCCGTTATTGTTGCCGTTGTTATTACCGTTATTGTTGCCCGAGCCATTTTCACTCAGCATAGCGCCCAAAGGTAACAGGAACTTGCGCTGTACCTTACCCAGGCCTTCCACCTCAATTTCCATGGCGATCGCCTTGGGCAGGCTAGTGGCATCAAACTTACGCTGCCATTTGTCCTCGACATAGAAGGAATACTCCACCGACAGGACGTTTTTAATCACCACAGTCTTAATCGGCTCGGCGCCAAACTCCGGCTCGGGATAGGGAAAATACCAACGCTCCAGGTTGTTTTCCTGTACCACATAGGCCACCGACTGCAGGCTGCCTCTGGGCAAGAGCCCGTCAGGATTCAACCAGCCGATACGGTAGAAGACGATGGCCTCAGACTCTGAATCGAACAGATCTTTGCCGGTCTGAATCACGGTCGAGCCACGCCCGCCTTCTAACAGACGCGGAGTACGGGCCACCATCTGGCCAAAATCCCGCTCCAGGGCACCGAAGCCCTGTTGCAACGACTTGAGTCGCTGGGCAAACTCGGCGGTGACCTCATCGTTTTTCATTACTGTGCTGAGCACGGCATTCGCCGCCAGCCCCAGCATGGCAAAGATGGCGATGGCGATCAGCATCTCCAGCAGGGTAAAGCCCTGTGCCCGCTTAATCTTGCTTAAGCACATAACTGCTCACCTGGGCGATGATGCGCTTATAGCGCTCATCGTCACTGACACTGATGCGTATCATTCGAAAATTATCATCTGTGGTTTTCACCACCTCTTTGCGCCAATACCACTCTTTTCCCGCCAGTTCGACGCTGCCGTCTTTACGGCCGAGATCCGGAAATTTCTTCTCCAGGCGGGCATCCACCATCTGATTGCTGGCTACCCACTGGGCCAGGGTGCGCTCCTCGAGGATCGGCATGTTGGCCATCTGCTCACCCAGACTCTTGGTGATGGAGACGGCGGCGATGGCAAACACCATGAGGGCCACAATCACCTCGAGCAGGGTCATGCCGGCGCTGCGGCGTCTGCCCATGAGACTCAAGCTAAGCCTGCGCTTACTCATCGAATCCATCCTTTCTGCCCAGGGTCAGGCGGCCTAGGGCATCGCCAACCACCAGGGCCTCAATCTCCTGGCCACGCTCATCTTTACCGACGAAGGTCAGCTCGAAGACGCTCATCTCGCCGCTAGGAAACAGCAGCACCTGAGGTTCGGGAAATTTTTTCTTCTCTTCTTCGCTACGCTCGATAAGCGGCTCATCGAACCAGGACTCATCTTCTTCATCTTCCTGAGTCAGAGGCAGGCCGTCGAGCACCAGATGCATCTCGACACCTGGCTCCATCTCTTTGGCCGCCAGCAGGCGATCTTGTTGCAGCGGCTTCCATTTGCCCTCATCGTAGACCACAAACTCGTAGCGCTGCTTGTCGATGACGATGCCGATGAAGTGGCCGCTGAGTATGGTCTCATCCAACACCAGCTCGGTGGCCGCCATAAACTGGCGCGCCGTACGCTCCAGCGCCTTGTGTTGGTCGGCGCCGCTCGTGGTATAAGTCACCGCGGCAGCAGCCAATCCCATCAGCAAGACGACCAGCAGGACCTCTAGCAGGGTGAAACCGAATTGGCGGACGCCACGCATAAACAGACTCGTCTTAAGGCTTATTGGAAATCTTGTAGATTCCAGTTACCGATATCGTCTTCGGTACCCGGCTGACCGTCAGGACCGGCACTGAAGATGTCGATCTTACCCTGCTCGCCTGGGCTCAATAGCAGGTAATCGTTACGCCATGGATCCTGTGGCAGACGCTTCACATAGCCGTCGGCGCGGTAGTTACGCGGCTCGGGTGAGATAGTCGGCTTCTGTACCAAGGCTTCGAGGCCCTGCTCTGTTGTCGGATAGACGCTGTTGTCCAGACGATACATGTCCAAGGCATTTTCCAGTGCAACAATGTCAGATACCGCCTTTTGAATGTCGGCTTTATCTTTGTTGCCCATAAGGTTAGGCACAACCATAGAAGCAAGGATCCCTAAGATAACGATAACCACCATAACTTCCAGTAGGGTAAAACCTTTTTGCTTGTTTCTTGCTTGCATTAATACTTCCTCTATAAAAAATGCCCTAACATCTGCGGCTAGGACGGCAGTTGGTGATAAACGCTTGGGCGTTAACCACTAATCATGTTGTTGAGTTCTAAGATCGGCTGCAAAATCGCCAGGACGATAAACAGCACCACGGCCGCCATGCTGACCACCAGCATAGGCTCGAACACCCCAAGGGCGATGTTGACGTTAGACTCAAATTCTCTGTCTTGGTTGTCGGCGGCGCGCTCAAGCATCTGCTCTAGCTGACCACTCTTTTCACCCGAGGTGATCATATAGAGCATCATTGGGGGAAAAAGTTTAGTATTGGCAAGCGCCGCGCCTAGGCTAGTCCCTTCACGTACCCTGGCGGTGGCCTCCTCGACCGCCGCCCGTACCCGGACATTCATCAAGACCTCGCTGGCGATACGCATGGCATCGAGCAGGGGGACCGAACTGGCGGTAAGGATACTCAGGGTGCGCGCAAAACGCGCTGTATTCAAGCCCTTACTCACCCGGCCGACAACCGGCATCTTTAATATTGCGCTATCGTACTTCATCCTGTTGGCCGCGCTGCGCAGCAGCTGCTTGGCACCCACCACTAAGGCGATGATGACGCCTATGACGATCAGGCCATAGTCGCGAACAAAATCCGATGAGGCGATCAAAAACTGTGTCGTCCATGGCAGTTCCTGGCCCATATGTTCAAACTGACCCACCACCTGAGGCACCACGGCGGCCAGCAGGATGGCGATCACGCTGATGGCAACCAGGGTCAAAACGATGGGATAGATCATCGCCTGGGTCATCTTGCCCTTGAGCTGCTGACGACGCTCGGTATAGTCGGCGAGGCGGTTAAGCACCACCTCGAGATGACCCGATTTCTCGCCCGAGGCAACCATGGCGCGGTAGAGGTCATCGAAGATATGGGGAAATTCGGCCATGGAATCGGCCAGGCTGTAACCCTCAACCACGCGAGAGCGCACCGCCATCACCATGCTGGCGAGACGATCCTTTTCACACTGTTGCCCCACGGCCTTGAGGGCCTCTTCCACCGGCAGGCCGGCCGCCACCAGGGTGGCGATCTGCCGAGTGATCAGCGCCAGCTCGGCGACCGAGATGCCACGCTTGAAGCTGAAACCGCCGCTCTTTGCCTTGGCTTCCTTTTCGACCACGGGGGTGATCTCCAGCGGCATCAGACGCAGCTCGCGCAGTTGCCCCCTGGCATGACGAGCCGTGTCGGCCTCGACAACCCCTTTCTGCTGTTTGCCCTGGGCGTTTAACGCCTTGTACTCAAATGCTGGCATGGCTACTCCTCGCGAGTGACGCGCAGCACTTCTTCCAGCGTAGTCACCCCGGCGAGGACTTTGATCATGCCGTCATGGCGAATGCTAGGTACCGTCTTACGAATATGCTTCTCGATGGCCAGCTCGCCGCGACCCGTGTGGATCAACTCGCGTACATAGTCGTCCACCAGCAGCAGCTCGTGGATACCGGTACGGCCACGGTAGCCGTTGTGGCCACAGGCCGAACAGCCTGTTGCCCGGTAGATGGTGCGTGGATCGTCTTCGCTGATCCCCAAAAGCTCGCGCTCACGCAGGTCCGGCGTATGCTCTGTCTTACAGCTAGGACACAGAGTACGGATCAGGCGCTGCGCCAGCACCCCGAGCAGACTCGAGGAGACTAGGAAAGGCTCGACGCCCATGTCCTGCAGACGCGTGATAGCGCCCGAGGCGGTATTGGTATGCAGGGTGGAGATCACCAAGTGACCCGTGAGCGAGGCCTGCACCGCGATCTGCGCAGTTTCCAGATCACGGATCTCACCTATCATCACCACGTCAGGGTCTTGACGCAGTATGGCCCTCAGGCCACGGGCGAAGGTCATGTCGACCTTGGTATTGACCTGGGTCTGGCCTATGCCAGGCAGTTCATATTCAATCGGGTCTTCGACGGTCAGTATGTTGGTATCGATGGCATTGATCTCGGTCAGACCCGCATACAGGGTGGTACTCTTACCCGAGCCCGTAGGGCCTGTGACCAGGATGATGCCGTGGGGCTTGCGGATCAGCTCGTCAAACTGATGACGTATCTCATCTGTCATCCCCAGCTGTTTAAGATCCAGGTTGCCGGCATTCTTATCCAGCAGACGCAGCACCACTCGCTCGCCGTGGCTGGAAGGCATGGTCGAAACACGCACGTCCACCGCACGACCTGCGATACGCAGCGAGATGCGGCCATCTTGCGGCACCCGCTTCTCGGCGATATCCAGACGCGCCATTACCTTGATACGCGAAACCAATAGCGAGGAGAGCTTACGATTGGGCTTGAGTACTTCTTTGAGCACGCCGTCGACGCGAAAACGCACCACCAGCTGCTTCTCGTAGGTCTCGATATGGATATCCGAGGCTTCCTCTTTGATCGCCTCGGACAGGAGCGCGTTGATCAGCTTGATGATAGGTGCATCGTCGTCACCCTCAAGCAGATCCTCTGTCTGTGGCAGCTCCTCGGCCAGGGTAAACAGATCCATCTCGTTGCCGATATCTTCCATCAGCTGCTGCGCCTCGGAAGAGTTGGCCTGATAGACCTGAGTCAGCTTGGCCTCGAACACAGAGGGCTCCAGCTGCGCCAGTGCCAGCTCTTTTCCTGTGTAACGGCGCACCTCCAACATAGCGTCGATAGGCGTGTTGACTGTGTGGTACAGGGTTAATCCGGCTTCGTCGTCCTTCTCCAGCACCAACTCGAATCTGTGGGCGAAGGCGAAGGGCAGACGATCCCGGCTGCTTGAGTGAAATACCTCATCGGATTCGGCCTCCGAGGCTAGCCCGAGTTCACTCGTTACCTGGGCCAGTTCCTCGTTTTGCGTGGCTTGGATATCACTCATCTTGCTTATCTTGCTGCTTGTTTTCGTTGATCTGTTTCAGCGCAGGATCGGTTTCACGCATCTTGGTATCTAACCCCTTGCGATCCTTATAACGCTGCAGCACTTCGTTAACTTCAGGCGGCAGGTACTCTGCCTGATTCCACTCTTCCAGGATAGGCACGCTGGTATTTGGCATCAGGTTCACACCACGTTCCTGCTGCTCGAGCTGCAGGGCACGGAAGTAGTTGTACTTACGACCGGCAATGCCTTCCATGGTCACGCCATCGCGTATGATGGTCGGCTTGATGAAGACCATGAGGTTTTTCTTCTTCTTACCGCTAGAAGAGGACTTAAACAGATGTCCTAAGATAGGGATGTCACCGAGGAAAGGCACCTTCTGCACGCTCTCCTGCACCTCTTCATTGATCAGACCACCGAGCACCACGATCTGGCCTGAATCGGCCATCACAGTAGTTGTCAGACGACGAGTGGCGAAGGTCACGTCGACCCCAGTCTTACCATTGATGCCTGAGACTTCCTGCTCGATGGTGAGCTTAACCGTGGTGCCTTCGTTGATCTGTGGCACAACTTTCAACTTCACGCCCACTTCCTTACGCTCAACCGTCTGGAAGGGGTTGCTGTTACCATTGCTGGAGTTTTGGCTACCTGTCAGCACAGGCACCTCATCACCCACGATGAAGGAGGCTTCCTGGTTATCCAGAGTAGTGATAGAAGGGGTTGCCAGCACGTTCGACTTGGTATCGCTCGATACCGCCTGGATCAGGGCGCCGAAGTCACCCATGGCCACGCCCCAGGCCATACCGTTCACCTTGCCCAGCGCCTGGGCCAGCAGGGTGATGTCACCTTTGGTATCCGGATTCTTGGTACAGGTCTGATTGTCACCTGACCCCGAACATGTTTGCGACGCTTTCTGATCTTGCGCCTGCCAGATACCGGCACCGATCTCACCGATGGTGGGGCCTAGGTTATTAAACTGAGTACCGCCACCGGCCTCTGTGGCCCACTGCACGCCAAAGCCGACATCGTCACCCTCGGCGACCTCGACGATAATGGCTTCCACCAATACTTGCGCGCGGCGTATATCTAACTGGTTGATGACACTCTCAAGGGTGCGCATCTGATCCGGCTCGGCGCTGATCACCAGTGCATTGGTGTCTGGGTGAGCCATGATGTTAATTTCATTGCGGCGCTTGCTACGACCGCCCTGGGCCTGACCGCCCTCCTGATCTTTGGCCAGCTTCTCGGCAAAGCCGGTCAGCACTTCCACTAAGTCTTCAGCCTTGGCATAACGCAGGTAACGCACCTTGGTATTGCCCGTGGTCGCCTGCTCGGCATCCAATTTCTTAATCAGGGCCACCACGCGCTGACGGCTCTTCTCATCACCACTGACGATTACGGCGTTGGTACGCTCGTCGGCAACCACCTTAGGCGCCTGACCCGGCAGCTGTGACTGGTTGGCGCTGGCGCGATACAGGGTGTCGATAATCCGCACCATCTCGCCGGCAGAGGCGTATTCCAGCGGCACAACCTGCACCTCGGTATCACCCTGCTTGTCGACGCGGCGGACAATTTCCACCAGCTTGTTCACCACGGCCGCACGGCCAGAGATCATCAAGACGTTTGACGGGTCATAGTTAACCACGTTACCGCCACCGGCGTTGTCGTTTAGCTGACGCAGCAAGGGAGCAAGCTGTTTGGCCTCTGTGTTGTAGAGCGCGACAATGCGGGTCACCATCTCATCGCCAAGGCCTGGTGTGCTGTCGTCGGCGACGCGGATCGCCGAAGTCTTGGCGTCTTTGTCCTTGATCACCTTAATGATGTTGTTATCCATCTCGACAACGGCGTAGCCATAGACCTGCAACACGTTAAGGAAGAATTGATAGTACTGCTCGTCGTTAAGCAGATCGTAACTGCGTACGTTGATCTTGCCGCGTACGGTAGGGTCGACAATGATAGTCCGGTTCAGGTTCTTACCAACTATGTTGATAAATTCCTGAATGTCAGTGCCCTTGAAATTAGCCGCGTATTGTTCCGACCACGCCACTTGTGGCGCTAACAGCGAGGCGCCCATCACGACGCTCGCGATAAGATTGCGGCGTATTTTCTTGTTGTTCATTAATGACTTCCCCTAACCCTTTTTTATTGCGGCAAACTAAACATGATCTCAACCAGCTGACCCTCTCTTTCAACCATCAGAGAAATTTCGGTCAATTCTGGCAACTGCGCCATCACTTCCAATGCTTGGCTCATATCAGTCAGATCATAGCCGTTCATTGATTTTGCTAAATCGTTGGCCTTAAAGCCAGCCTGTTCAAATAATTGTCTGTCCTTGCCCGGATTCAGGCGATATCCCTGCAACTCGCCACCGACATTGACCGGTGAGATGGCAAGGTAATCGGTGATCTTGCTGGGGTCTTCGAGCAGGGCGTCGCGCGACTCTTCCAGCTCTTTAGAGACGGCGCTGTTGCTACGCTTGTCTATGGTGCGTACATCGCGAGAGGAACGTGCCTCTTGCAACTGGCTATTGGCGGCTCCCTGGGTCTCATACTTGAGGCCGTCGAGCATCAGGGTCTCGTAGCGACCACTGTTGGAGATGATGATGCGATCGGCATACACCTCTTTAAGCGAGGCCGAGGTACCCTTGATCTTGTCGCCCAGGCTATAGGTGTTCTGACTGCCGCTGGATTCGATCACCGCCAGCCCATGCTGCTCTGCAGTCGAGGCCACCACGCCGGTCAACTGAATCGACAGCGAGGTCTTAGGGGCATCGGTGATCTTCTCTTCCACCACGGGCTTAGGCTTATCCGAATTAGGATCCGCCTTACCGAAGAGGGCTAATTCCTGCAGCGTAGAGACATTCACCTGAGACGATGACTGGCTGCTGGAGACAGGGGTCGCCTGCCATTTTTGTGGGGTTTCTGCGACGGGCACCAACTTCCATGTGATCTGCGCCAAAAGATAGATAGCGGTAATCAAACCGAGCCAGAATACGGCCGAACTCAGAGGCTTCTGCGGTACGGCAGAGGCCTTAGATATTACTTTGTCTAATAAATCCATATTATTGTGGACCCTCTTTGCAGGCCTCTAATCTGATTATGATAATTTCCTAGCTGTGGCTCATGCTAACCTACACAGCTAATCGCAACAAGCCCATAACAGTCTCTTTATTGGCCTATAGAGCCGATTTATGCTAACTTTACGCGCCTAAAAAGGGTGTGAGGTCTGTCGCTATCTCATCTGTTGGCTAACGACAAGTATGGACTATTTTTTCAGCCTGTGAGCTTGCACATCTTTATACACCTAAGGAGACCTGATCACCATGACCTCAGAGAAAGAGCTTGGCGTTCGGCTCGACAAGTGGCTGTGGGCCGCCCGCTTCTATAAGACGCGTGCAATCGCCAAAGAGATGATCAACGGCGGTAAGGTGCACTACAATGGCCAGCGCACTAAGTCGAGCAAGCTGGCCGAAGTCGACGCCGTGATTAGATTACGACAAGGATATGACGAAAAAGAGATCGTCATAAAAAAATTATCCGAGCAACGCCAGAAGGCGGTGGTCGCCCAAACCTTATATGAAGAGACGCCAGAAAGCATAGCCAAACGCGAAACCTATGCCGAGGCAAGACGCTTGAATGTGCTCAACAATCCCGCGCCGGATACCAAGCCAGACAAGAAACAGCGTCGCCAACTAATACGCTTTAAAGAAAGCTAACTGTGAGACACAAATGAGTAAAGATATCTTAAACCGTTACCTATTCGACAACGCCGATGTGCGCGGACAAATCGTACAGCTAGAGAAGAGCTATCAAGAGATCTTGTCGGCCCACAGCTACCCAGAGGCCATTGCCCGTCTGCTGGGCGAGCTGATGGCGGCCACCTCTTTACTCACCGCCACACTGAAATTTGATGGCGACATCAGCGTACAGGTACAGGGCAACGGCCCGGTATCCCTGGCGGTGATCAATGGCAACAACCTGCAGCAGCTGCGCGGTGTCGCGCGCTGGGAAGGCGAAGTCGCCAAAGAGGCCAGCCTGCAACAGCTGATGGGCCAGGGACACATGGTGATCACCCTGACCCCGAATAACGGCGAGCGTTATCAAGGCGTCGTGGCGCTGGAGAAGGAAACTCTGGCCGAGTGCCTTGAGCAATACTTCCTGCAATCTGAGCAGCTGCCTACCGCCATCCGCCTGTTTGCCAACGGCAAGCAGGCCGCCGGCATGTTGTTACAGGTTCTGCCGGGCGAGGACGAGCACAACGAAGAGTTCGAACATCTCGAGCAACTGACCAGCACCATCAAGGCCGAAGAGCTGTTTGAGCTCGAGGCAACAGAAGTATTGCACCGTCTGTATCACCAGGAAGAGGTTCGCCTGTTCGATCCTATCGAGGTCACCTTCTCCTGTACCTGCTCCCGCGAGCGTAGCGGTCAGGCACTCAAGACGGTAGCCAAAGAGGAGCTGGACGCCATCCTGGCCGAACAGGGCAAGATCGAGATGGGCTGCGAATACTGCAACAGCAGCTACAGCTTCGATTCTATCGATATCGAGGCGCTATTCAAAAACGCCCCCAAGGCCGATACCCAACAGTAAATCATTGGCTTAAATTCATGATTAATAGAGGATGCCTGTGCGCATCCTCTTTTTTTCACGATTTTCGCGATCTTCCTCACACATTCAATTCCGCTTAAGTTACAATCGGGCCTCTGCCTATCATGCAGATAAAACAAAAACAAGCTGGCACAGACCGGCCAACCCTACTCGAATGATGGAGACCTTACAGATGGCGGATGGATCTAAGCAAACTCATAAAAATCCCTCTACGGCACAACTAGTTGAGTTTGCACTCGCACGCGGCGAAGGAGAGCTAACGGCGAATGGTGCATTAGTGGCAAAAACCGGCGAGCGTACCGGGCGTTCACCGAACGACCGCTTTATCGTGAAAGAAGCGAGCAGCGAAAATGATATCGATTGGGGCTCGGTCAACAAGCCGTTCGCCATGGATGCCTTTAACGCCCTTTGGGATCGCGTCGCAACCTACCTGGCCGACAAAGAAACTTTCGTTTCTGAGCTGGAAGTGGGTGCCGACCCAGAGCACTACCAACCCATTGAAGTTAAAACTGAAACCGCCTGGCATCAACTCTTTGCCCGTAACCTGTTTATCGTGCCAGAGCAGTTTAACGTCGCCAACAAGCCTGTTTGGCAGATCATGAACGCACCGGGTTTCGAGTGCGATCCTGCCCGTGACGGCACCAACTCTGACGCCACCGTCATCATCAACTTTGCCGATCGCAAGGTACTACTGGCTGGCCTGAAGTACGCCGGCGAGATGAAGAAGTCTATGTTCTCTGTGCAGAACTTCCTGCTGCCTGCCAAAGGCGTACTGCCAATGCACTGCTCGGCCAACGTCGGCAGCGAAGGCGACACCACCCTATTCTTCGGCCTGTCTGGCACGGGCAAGACCACACTGTCAGCAGATCCTAAGCGTTTCCTTATCGGCGACGACGAGCATGGCTGGGCACCGGGCGGCGTATTCAATATCGAAGGCGGCTGCTACGCCAAGTGTATCGA
Source organism: Shewanella alkalitolerans (assembly GCF_019457575.1). Lineage (NCBI taxonomy): Bacteria > Pseudomonadati > Pseudomonadota > Gammaproteobacteria > Alteromonadales > Shewanellaceae > Shewanella > Shewanella alkalitolerans. The sequence goes on from NZ_CP080422.1 coordinate 4,281,033, forward strand.
TCTGAGTCAGAAGAACGAGCCAGTTATCTGGGACGCAATCCGTTTCGGTACCGTACTGGAAAACGTCACTCTAGACGAGCAACGTATCCCTGACTACAGCAACACAGAGCTGACCGAGAACAGCCGCGCGGCCTACCCACTGGAGCACATCGCTCAGCGTAAGGAAGAGAACCGTGGCGCCGAGCCAAATGCCGTCGTCTTCCTGACCTGTGACGTGTCTGGCGTGCTGCCACCTGTGTCTAAGCTCAGCAAAGAGCAGGCGGCCTACCACTTCCTCTCTGGTTACACGGCAAAGGTGGGTTCGACCGAGATGGGCTCGACCTCTGCGATTCAGTCGACCTTCTCGACCTGTTTCGGCGCACCATTCTTCCCACGTCCTGCTGGCGTTTACGCCGAGTTGCTGATGAAGCGTATCGAGTCATTCGGTAGCCAGGTTTACCTGGTCAACACAGGCTGGACCGGTGGTCCACACGGCGTAGGTAAGCGATTCGATATCCCAACGACCCGCGCCATCGTCGATGCCATCGTCAGCGGCGAGCTGAAGGATGTGGAAACGGTTCACATCGACAAGCTGAACCTTGACGTACCAGTGGCTGTGTCTGGCGTGGATGCCAAGCTGCTTAACCCGGTCAATACCTGGGCCGATAAGGCAGAGTATGACAAGTATGCACAGCAGCTGGCCGAAGAGTTTGCCGCCAACTTCATTAAGTACGACGTGTCTGACGCCATCAAACAGGCTGGCCCTAAGGCCTAAGCTCTGCGTCTGATGACGATATTTAAAATGGCCCTTCGGGGCCATTTTTTATTGCCTAACGCTCAGCAGGCCCCGCCTTCCAACCTACCCGATCGGGTAATGGTAATTTAATCAAAGCCATAGATAATGTCCTTTCAGCCGTATTGGACCTCGGCTAAGTTGTCGATGTCGGGTCCTTTTCATTGTTAATATTTGTAAGGACACAAATATGCGTTTAACTCACCTTAGCTCTCTGCTGCTCGGTACCTGTCTACTCAGCGCCTGCGGCGGCTCCAATAACGATTCAGATACCCCAACTGACGGCGGCACGCCGCCTCCCACGAGTTTCGACCATAGTGTTGTCGGCACTGTGGTGTACCAAGGCGCGGTAGCCGGCGCCGAGGTCTGTGTGGATCTCAACCAAAATGCCAGCTGTGATAGCGATGAGCCCAGCGCCATTGCAGATACCGAGGGTAAATACCAAATAGACTGGAGCAGTGACGTCGAAATGCCCGTCTACGATCTGATCGCCAATTGGCAACAGGCAGCAGAGGCCAGCAGCAAGCCAGCCCTGCTCAAGGCGGCTTTCCGCCCGGACTCTCTAAACACCAATGCCTCAAGTACGGCAGCCGAATCCGCTAGTAGCCAGGCCGTGATCTCCATGGAGGGAGTCGGCAAGTTGGTTGCCCTGCAGGAACACGGTGGTGAGATCAACCCTATGACTCATCTGGAGTATCAGCGCGTCGCCCGCATGCGCGCCGCCGGTACCACCTCCCTTGATATCGCGACCCAGCGTACTCTGTTAGCCGCTCTATTGCTGACTATCTACGAGCGCGACGGCAATCCCTATAAACTGAGCGCCGAGCAATCCCTCAGCCCTGAATTTATCCACACCTACCGACTGCACCGTCATCTAGAGGCGCTGATCGGCGAGCAGCTCAGCGATGTGCTGGCCGTGGATGACATCATGTCAACCATCCGAGACCAGCTAAAGACCCTGGTAGAAGAGAGTGGCATGAGCACCGAGGATTATTTAGCCAGCGACCCCATGGCGGTGCGCTTCCTGGTCAACAATGCGCTGATCGCCGAAGAGTATATCGAGACACCAATCGATGCGAAGATCATGTCGGACGCCGACTGGCAGGTGATCAACAGCCACTTCCTTGAGGACGACCAGCTGCATAGCAACTTCACCCTGGCCCCCGCCACACTACGGAGCCTCTTTACCCTCACTTATGGCACGCCCGATCTCACCTTCGTAGGTTCAATCGTCGAGGGCAAGGTCAATGGTCGGATATTCGATGATCGCGACGGAACTGATACACCTGAGGAATGTTGGAATCAGGAGTTAAAACATTGGGTTATCGAAGGCGACAAAGACTATCAGCCGCCCGAAATTAAGTACGAAAACAACACACTCCAGACGGTGTACAGTGGCACCTCGGTACCCATCACAATCGAATTCACTAAATACTCAGGCACTGGTGAGGAGTGGCAGGCCATTCTCAGCACCACGCCACCGGCACTCAAGCTGGCCGAACTCAACTGGCCAAGCCAGGTGTACCGCTACCGTGGAAAACAGGCAGATGACGTGATGTGCCGTGTACGGGGTGAGTTCGCCACCTGGCCCATGCCGAGCCATCAAGATCCAGAGCTCTTGACCACGGCGGATGTCGCTCGCCTCTTCTGGCCAGCCTTCTACCCAGACGATGTAGTGGTCGATGAAGAGAACAAAACCATCAAGCTCAACATCACGGGAGAAGTCACGACTTATCAATGGTCGCTGAGCACCAGCCCAAGCGATGAGCCTGTTCTTCGTCTGAAGCAGATAGACCTGCCAGCCACCTATGCCGAATTTGTGTCTGTCGATAACTATCTGATCCAAGGCGATAAGCTCATCGAAGTCAGTATCTACGAGGCCACCGACTACAGCGGTAAGTTCGGCGATTACCTCAGCATCAGCTTCGACGGCAATGAAGACAACTTCAACCAGCGCTTCTACAAACACCTGGAGGCGATCGTCAAGGGACAATAGCCTTAAGCCGGACGCATTAGAGCTTACTGCTAAGCGAGAGTAAGCCAAGCAAGTCAGCTACATAAAAAGAGGATGGTGAATGCCATCCTCTTTTTATTCCCCTACAGTCCAGCCAAGACACGCCGTTTTACCAAAAAGAGCGACTCAACTCTCCACAAAGCCCGCCGATCGCATCCAATACTTAGGCCCGATACTTATACTCAGTACTTATGTTAAGCACTTATGTTCAGCACTTGGGCTTTATCCTCAGGGTTAGCCTTAATTCACAGACTCTTCTCCTCGCCCGTGCTACGCTGCGCGCCTGCAAGACTATACTCATTTCAAAAGCATAACTGACGACAAGACGAGGCAAAGGTGAAAACCAAGACAAGTAGGCTATTAGGCAATATCGGGGTGCAGGTGGTGATCGCCATGATTATCGGCGCCGCCGTCGGTTTTATCATGGGTGAGCAGGCCAGCATGTTTGCGCCGCTGGGCACCATATTCATCCACCTGATCAAGATGCTGGTTATCCCTTTGGTGCTGGTCTCCATCATCTCGGGCGCCGCCAGCCTGGGTGACAGCCCCTCGGCAGGCAAGATAGGCATAGGCACCTTCGGCTTCTTCATCATCACCTCGGGCGTAGCCGTTGCCTTGGCACTCCTGCTGGGCTCACTGTTCCAGCCCGGTAACGGCGTCGATTTCACCGCCCACAGCGCCAGCGGCCTGATGAAGGTGACCGAAGAGCATGGCGCCCTGCCCGGCGTGATGGATACCTTTATCGGTATGATCCCCACCAATGTGTTCGAGTCGCTGACCGGCGGCAACATCCTGCAGATCTTGGTCTTTAGCATCTTCTTCGGCATCGCCCTCACCAAGGTGAAGGGAGAAGGCAGCAAGCCGATCTTGGCGGCGCTCAACACCATAGTCGACGCCTTCGTGTGGATGATCAACTGTGTCATGGTGATCGCGCCTATCGGCGTATTTGGCCTGATGGCCGATTCTGTGGGCACCTTCGGCTTCGACGCGTTAGAAGTGGTCTTTAAGCTGTTCGCCGTGTTTGTCCTCGGCATCTTGCTGTTTGGCTTCCTCTTCTTCCCGCTGCTGGTGCAGCTGTTCTCCAACGTCAGCGCCAAGAAGTTCATCAGCGTCATGAAGAAGCCTCAGGTGATGGCACTATCCACCGCCTCCTCCATGGCAACCCTACCGGTAAACATGGAGACCTGTGAGGAGGAACTGGGCGTCTCTAAACCCACCGCCTCCTTCGTGCTGCCCCTGGGCGCCACCATCAACATGAGCGGTAACGCCATCTACTACGGCCTGGTGGCCATCTTCTTTGCCCAGATGTACGGCATAGATCTCAGCTTGGGCGCCTACATGGCGATCATCTTCACCTCGACCCTGGGTGCCATAGGTCAGGCCGGCGTTCCCGGCCCCTCCTTCCTGGTGGTTGCCGTACTGCTAGCCGCGGGCATCCCCATCGACGGCCTGCCGCTACTGTTCGCCCTGGACAGGGTGTTTGACATGATCCGCACCTCACTCAACATCACTGGCGATGCAGCCTGTGCGGTGATCTTGGATAAATACACCAAGGCCGAATAACGGGCTGATAATCTCCTAGCCGGGTGCCGTTGGCATCCGGCTATCTTTTTCCTGCTACCAGCTATCGACTTTCGACCATCGGCACTCGCTATCACCTGTTCAAATGCGCTTTCGCTCAATGCTTTTCTCCCCAAGCTCGTCCAGTCTCAGCGCCATTTCCTACCATTTAAAAGTCAAATAAACCAAACTTTATGTAAAGCACGCTTGACCTTGATTCTTTTTTAGCCTAACTTGTTATGTAAAGGGTGTTTGACATTTTTAGCAAACCAGAGGAACTGCACATGAAACAGATCATCGACTCCATCTGCTCCAGAGGGCTACCGTCAAGGGATATTCAAAATGCTAACCGGGTGAACCTGCTCGCCCTGCTGTGGGCGCTCAGCCTGGGCGGCACCTCCTTCCTTGCCCACCAAGGCTATCTGGCCAGCACCTGGGGCGTGGTAAGCTGCTTCATCCTCCATGGCGCCATCGGCATCTGGATGCTGTTTGCCTTCAAACGCTTCCTGCGCCAGCTCGATGAGATGGAGCGCAAGATACAGCTAGATGCCCTGGCCTTGGCCGTCGGCGTCAGCATCATTGGCTTCTCCCTCTACTCGATTCTGGATCTGGCGGATCTATTACCGGATCTCAAGGCGGCCTATCTGGTGGTGCTACTGGCGCTCACCTATATGCTGGGGATCATCTTCGGGAGACTGAGCTACAGATGAAGAACCGTCTAAAACCCCTGCGCGCAGAGCGCAACTGGACTCAGGCCGACCTGGCGGGACTGCTGGATGTATCACGCCAGACCATTAATGCCATCGAGAAGGGCAAATATGATCCCAGCCTGCCACTGGCCTTTAAGATCGCCCGGCTGTTTCAACTGCCTATTGAGGCGATCTTCGAGGAAGACGAGGCCTAGGCCGTGGGCCTACTAATTATATCCCATGGCCCCTATTGACTCAGGGGCCTTTTAGATCGACACTCGCCGAAAATTGACCCGCAGAATAGCCCAAGACGTCATCCCGCCCGTAAGCCCTCTGCACCAGACTTAGTAAATTAGGACCACACCATGAATCTTGATGCTTGGGTTGCTATCGATCCCTTTCGCTGGCGCGAACTCGGCTGCGCCGTGCTCTGCGGCCTCATCATAGGCCTGGAACGCCAACTCAGGGGCAAACCCGTGGGGATACGTACCTCATCGCTGATTGTGCTCGGCACCTATATCTTCATCACAGCCTCCACGACTGTTGCCACCTCGGTATCGGATCCCTCGCGCATCATAGGTCAGGTGGTCACTGGCATTGGCTTTCTCGGGGCCGGCGTCATGCTAGCCAAGGAAGGGGTTGTTGTCGGCGTCACCTCGGCCGCGGCCATCTGGGCGCTGGCGGCGATTGGTGTCTGCATCGCCGTGGTCGACCCCTTTGTGGGGATCAAGCTCTCCCTGCTGGTGGTGGCCATCCTTTATGGCGTCGATCTGCTGGAGGAATACTCCTCGCTGTTCACCCGAGGCGTACACACCAAGTATCGCAACTGGCGCCGTAACGGCTATTGATCCATAAGGTGGGGCGCCTCGGCACGCGCCAGACACCACACCTGCACCTGGATATAACGCGCCTCGAACAGCTTGGCGATCTCCTTGGCCGTGGTGCCTGTGGTCACCACATCGTCGATCAGCGCGACACGCTGGTAGTCAAACTCGTCAATCAAATGAAAGGCGCCGGCGAGATTGCGCCGTCGCTGCTTACCCGTCAGCCCCGCCTGGGGCGGCGTATCGCTGAGCCGCTCAAGGGCATAGGGCAACACTGGCAACTCGAGGGCCCGGCCAAGCTCATGGGCGATAACAAAGGCCTGATTAAAGCCGCGCTCACGCAGGCGGCGTGGATGCAAGGGCACAGGTAACAAGGCCTGAGGCAGGCTGATAACCTCCGCCTCAGCCAGCAGCCGAATACGCCTCACCAGGGCCTGCACCAAGGGATTTAAACCGGCGAGCTGTCCCTGATACTTGATTGCCGCCACCGTCTCCCCCAGTCCCTGATGATAGCTTGCTGGCGCCACCACTTTGAGGGGCTGGCTCGTCATGCAGCCGCCGCAATAGGCGGTCTGCTGAGGCATAGCTCGGCCACAGCCCAGACAAGTCGGCGACGAATAGAGCCCGGCATCGAGGCAGGTGAGACAGATGCCTTGCTGTGGCAAGACCACCCTTTGATGGCAGATCATACAGCGATTGGGTAGACTAGCCGCCAGCAGTCGCCGCAGTTGCACAAGCCACTGCCAGCGCGATAAATGCAGATGAGTTCTATCCATTTAACTAACCTTACGCTCCAGAGGCATCTTAGTGAGTCAGCAATCCTTGCATATTGAAACTATAGGCCAAGGCCGCCCCATCGTCCTGCTGCACGGCTGGGGGGTGAACAGCGCCGTCTTTACTCCCTTGCATCACACGCTTAAGGATCATCAACTCCTGTTAGTCGACCTGCCCGGCTTCGGCGATAGCCCGGCCATAGAGGGAGACCTGGATGCCTGGGTCGATCATCTCATGCCACAGATGCCAGAGCGGGCTATCTGGGCCGGTTGGTCACTGGGGGGACTGGTCGCCACCCGCGCCGCCCTGCGTTATCCAGAGCGCATAAATGCCCTGCTGACCATAGCCTCCTCCCCCTGTTTCATGGCACGGGAGGACGAGGGCTGGCCGGGGATTCCACCACAAATTCTGGGGCAGTTTGGCGATCAGCTGGAGAAAGATCTCGGCAAGATGATCGAGCGCTTCCTGGCCATCCAGGCCATGGGGAGTGAGACCGCCAAGCAGGATATCAAGCAGCTCAGGGACCTGGTGATGGCCAAGCCGCTGCCGGATGCAGACGCGCTGCGCGCCGGCTTGCAGATGCTCAAGGAGGTGGACCTCAGAGACCAGCTCAATGAGATACGCGTGCCCTGGCTCAGGGTGTGGGGAAGGTTGGACGGTCTGGTGTCTCGCCGGGTACAGCCACTGATGCCGGTTTGCGAGTCACGCTTTGAGGATCTTGTGCTACCTAAGGCCTCCCATGCGCCCTTCTTCTCCCACAGGGATGCCTTTGTTCAAGGGGTCGAGGCCTGGCTGCAGACGCTTAAAGAATAATCACTTTAATTTATAACACTTTTTGGTTATTATTTAGGCAATACGCTAGGAGTTTTCTATGTTAGTGGTGACCAACTATCCGCAAGTGCCTATCGCGACGACCAACGCCGCGACCGATAGCGCGCGGGTAGAGAGTCAGCAACGCCCACCAATCATACCTGCGCCTCAGCTCGCCAAGAGCAACGAAGAGCGCCCCTTCAATCCTCAGAATGAGCGCGCGGCGGATCAGGCCAACATTCAGGCAAAACTCAATGAGAAGGTGCAGGCCAAGCAGCAAGGGCAAGGCCAGCATCAGCAGGAAGGTCAGCAACAACAGCAACAGGCGAAACAAGGCGCCGCCGCCATCATACGCCCACTGATGATGAAGCCTGCGCTGGCACGCCGCGACATACGTAGCGCGCAGACTGAGACGCCAAGAGAGCCCCAAAAACCTAAGACCCGCTTCGAGAACCAGGCCAGCAGCTTCTATCAGAGCGTGTCGGCCCATATCGCCAGCTTCTACCAGACTCAGACCCTCCCCAAGGGAGAGCCCGAGCTATCCACCTTTATCTGATCGACGCTTCATCCGACGACGTGTTCGATGCCGTGCTCTGCTGTGGCGTCTGATACAGCTGTTGTTGGTAAGCCATGCTGCCCCACAGCGCCCACGACAAGGCGGTCTGCTTCATCTCATCACTCTGCGCCTTATGGGTCAGGGTGTTGCTGGTAAAGTCGTAGGCATAGCCAGTCGGCTCACGCTCTGGCTGCAGGATCACCACATCGTCACCGCGCAGATAGGCCATGTTCTTGTCGTACTGCATCAGGGCGCGGCCCGGCCAGTCTTCATCCATCTTGGTCAGATCCCGACCCAGCATAGGGTAGCTACCCGAGACGCCCATCAAGGACAACAGGGTCGGCGCCAGATCGATCTGGCTGGCGACACGTTGGTCCATCTTAGGGGCGATGCCATCGCCTATGATGATCGCCGGGATGCGGAACTGCTCCACAGGAACCAGAGAGGCACCGCCTACGCGGCTCTCATGGTCGGCCACCACCACAAATAGTGTGTCTTTCCAGTAGCTGGATTGCTTGGCCAGCTTAAAGAACTCACCCACGGCATAATCGGCATACTTGGCCGTGTTATTACGGGTCTGCTTAGTCTCATCATAAAGCTCGATACGGCCATCGGGGAACTCGAACGGCTCATGGTTAGAGGAGCTGAACACTAGACTAAAGAAAGGCTTACCCTCTTTATGGAACTGCTCAAACTCGTTATTGGCTCGCTTGAGTAGATCTTCGTCCGACACACCCCAGGAACCGACAAACACAGGATCTTTATAGTCGTTCTGATCCACGATATCGCTAAAGCCATTGCCCAGGAAGAAGCTGCGCATGTTGTCGAAATGGCTCTCGCCGCCATAGATAAACTGGGTCTCATAGCCGTTCATCTTCAGCAGATCGGCGATGGTGAAGAAGTCGGTCTGACTCTTACCTAGCTTGACCACAGAACGTGCCGGGGTCGGCGTAAAGCCGGTGGTAACCGCCTCGATGCCGCGCACCGAACGGGTACCCGTTGCGTACAGACGATTGAAGGCCCAGCCCTCTTGCGCCAAGGCATCGATATTAGGCGTCAGCGGCAGGCCGCCAAGGTAACCAGTAAATCTCGCCCCCAGGCTCTCCTGCAGGATGATCACCAGGTTCTTGGGCTTGCCCTGGAAGCTGGCCTGGTTATAGGTCACGCTCGGCAGAGACTCAGAGGTGAAGGCACTTAGCGGGCGGCCACTGTCTTTACGTATGTTGTCTATGATCTGGCTCTTCTCCAGCTTGCCATACACCTTAGAGGCATTGGCTTCCGCCGCCATCTGATCTATGGCAAACACCAGCGAATAGGAGGAGTTCACCACCAGAGAGTTCACCAGCGGATCGTCGGCGAAGGCCACCATGGCAGGATTAAGCGGTCTGTGCCCCAGGCTAGAGCGCGCGCCCATCAGGGTCACGGCGATAACCAGTAAGGCAATGGCCGGACGCCAGAACCAGCGCGGATAGACCACCTCTTTCAGTAAGCGCCCACTCAGGCGCCAGCCGCCCCACAGACTCAGGGTACTGACGATCAGCCCGAGGAAGATCTCTCCCTTACGACTGGTCCACAGCATGGAGAGCACCTCTTTGGGGTAGATGAGGTATTCAATATAGAGACGATTCGGTCTCAGGCCATATTCATCGATAAACGAGGGAGTCGATAGCTCGAGGAAGATCATCAACCAGAGACCCAGTGTCAGCCAGACTCTCAGTACCGACTTCCAGCCACGGCCGACGATGTGGTCGCCACCAAAGATGGTGGTGCCCAGGGCGGCGATGCCCCATAACCAACACAGGGTGGCAAAGTCGACTCTCAGTCCCTGAAGCAACAGGTGTGGCCAGCCATCCACGGCGGCGACCCTATCGGCCTGCCAGATGCCCAAGCCGATACGGCTCAGCATCGTGATGGCCAGGGCTATCAGGCCAAAGTAGACAATGGCCCGCATTGGCCCATGTTTCTTGTGGGACGTCGTCATGGTTTCCTCAATCAAAATCGCTATCGCTTAATGGGTACGAGCATGTTCGCTCGGCAATGTGCCATTTTGACATAAAAGTCAGTAAAAAGTTCGAAAAGTGTAACAGTTAAATAAGACGTGAATTATCAGCTAAATAGTGGATTCCCGCGCTTTTTGCCCGCCAGAAGCCCCAATAATCTATTCAAAAATCGAATAGTAACTATCTTTCGATCTCCCCCCTCCCTGGGTAGGATAGCGTCAGACGAGCCTACAACATCATTTAAAACAATCAGATAATAGATAGTTCTCGGCTCTACGCCGTATAAAGAGAATATGCCCAGGGCTCGAAATTGAGTCGCTCATGGCCACCTGCCGAGAACAGTGTCAGCCAACAAGCCCTAGGGCTTCGCAAATACATAAAAATAACAACTGGTTATTTTCTAACAGCTTACACACAACAATTCATACGGTTACCCATGCATTCATATCAGAGATTCACGCCGGAGGTGCCCCATGGCTGACTACCTCATTAGCTATAGCTTCGAGTCACCCACGCCGCTAAGCGGCCGTCCCGGCACCAAGGCGAACAAGACACACCTGGATAACACCCTCAGCGCCAGCGTGATAGTCAATGCCCGCGGCCTGACGCTCGCCAAGCAGAAGGTGATCGCCAGGGGTAAACAAAATGGCGTCAGGCGGCTCAAGATACTCTCGGCCGAACTCCTGCTCTAGACGCCGGAAGCCGGGCCAGCGACCAAGCGAATCTGTGTGGAATCTAGGCATAAAAAAGGCCGCAAATGCGGCCTTTAAAAACGGTAAAGCGAGACTACTTCTTCAGCTTGGCGAAGGCATCGGCGAAGGCGTTGCCCATGGCCGCGTTGGCCGGTGCCTTAGGCTGCTTATACTGACCCTTAGCCTGGCTCTTGCCCTGTGAGCCTTTACCTTGATGTCCCTTGCCTTGACCCGCTTTCGCCTGGCCCTTGCCGCCTTGGTGAGACATTTGATTCTCGCCCGGCTTCTCGTCCAGACGCATGGTCAGGCTGATACGCTTACGCTCGGCATCGACCTCCATCACCTTGACCTTGACCACGTCACCGGCCTTCACCACTGTGTGGGGATCGCTGACAAACTTGTCGGTGAGCGACGAGATATGCACCAGTCCATCCTGATGCACGCCAATATCGACGAAGGCGCCGAAGTTGGTCACATTGGTCACCACGCCCTCTAAGATCATCTCGACCTTAAGATCTTTGATCTCCTCGACCCCTTCCTTAAACACGGCGGTCTTAAACTCGCCGCGGGGATCACGACCCGGCTTATCCAGCTCGCTGAGAATATCTTCTATGGTCGGCAGACCAAACTCCTCGGTCACAAACGCCTTGGCATCGATCTGCTTGAGCAGATCTGTGTTGCCTATCAGGGCATCCACCGCCTGCTGCTGCGCCTTGGCGATAGACTCAACCAAGGCATAGGTCTCTGGGTGTACCGCGCTGGCATCCAGCGGGTTGTCACCCTCACGAATACGCAGGAAACCGGCCGCCTGCTCGAATGCCTTGGGGCCGAGACGTGGCACCTTAAGCAGCTGTTTACGCGAGGTAAACTGACCATTCTGGTCGCGGTACTCGACGATATTGCGCGCCAGCGTCTTGTTCAGGCCGGCCACCTGAGTCAGCAGCGGCATAGAGGCCATGTTGAGATCCACACCCACGCCATTTACGCAGTCTTCCACCACGGCCTCGAGGGATTGTGATAGCTGACTCTGACTCACGTCGTGCTGATACTGGCCTACGCCGATAGACTTAGGCTCGATCTTCACCAGCTCGGCCAGCGGATCTTGCAGGCGACGGGCGATAGAGACGGCGCCGCGAATCGACACGTCCAGCTCCGGAAACTCCTCCGCCGCCAGCTCTGAGGCGGAGTAGACGGAGGCGCCCGCTTCGCTCACCATGATCTTGGTGAGTGTCGGCAGCTCGCTCTTCAGCTCGGCAATCAGCTCGCCCGCCAGCTTGTCGGTCTCACGTGAGGCGGTGCCGTTGCCTATGGCGATCAGCTCCACCTTGTGCATCTTCACTAAATTCGCCAGGGTACGGATCGACTTGTCCCACTGGTTCTGCGGTGCATGGGGGAAGATGGTGGTGTGGGCCATCAGCTTGCCCGTGTTGTTGACTATGGCCACCTTGACGCCGGTTCTCAGCCCCGGGTCCAACCCCAGCGTCGCCTTGGCACCGGCAGGCGCCGCCATTAAAAGATCGCCCAGGTTACGGGCGAAGACATTGATCGCCTCTGTCTCTGCACGCTCGCGCAGCTTGGCGATAAACTCTGTCTCCAACTGCAGCGCGATCTTGATGCGCCAGGTAGAGGTGACAACCAGCTTAAGCCACTGATCCACGGCGGAATCACTCAGCTTGAGGTTAAAGTGATCGGCAATGATCACCTCGCAGTAACTGCCTTGCTTGGCCTCGCTGTCAGGATCGGCATTCATGCTCAGGCTCAACACGCCCTCGTTGCGACCACGCAACATGGCCAGGGCACGATGAGAAGGCACATTCATCAGCTTCTCGCTGTGCTCGAAATAGTCTCTGAACTTGGCGCCCTCTTTCTCCTTACCCTTCACCACACGGCTCTCGAGCACGGCGCTCTGGGTCAGGTGTTGGCGCACCTTCTGCAGCAGTTCGGCGTCTTCGGCGAAACGTTCCATCAGGATGAAACGGGCACCATCGAGCACCGCCTTCACCTCATCGAAACCCGCCTCGGCATTGAGATACTCGCTCGCCAGGGCCTCGATATCCGTCTGACGATCACTGAGCAAACGATCCACCAGGGGCTCGATACCGGCCTCGATGGCGATCTGTCCCTTGGTACGACGCTTAGGCTTATAGGGCAGATAGAGATCTTCCAGGCGCGTCTTGCTGTCGGCCTGATCTATGGCGGCCTGCAGCTCGGCGGTCAACTTACCCTGGGCTTGAATGCTGGAGAGGATCACCTGACGGCGATCGTTGAGTTCACGCAGATAGCCCAGACGACTATACAGGGTGCGCAGTTGGGTATCGTCTAAACCACCTGTGACCTCTTTACGATAACGCGCCACGAAGGGAACCGTCGCGCCGTCATCCAATAGAGTGATAGTTGCCGTCACTTGCTGCTCACGAACATTAAGTTCCTGAGCGATGATTTGTGCAATATTTTGCATAGATTACGTCGTGCCCAAATAGAGAGTTAAGTGCCGCCAAAGATAACACAGCCCTGGGCCAAGTTGTACGTCCTATCTGTCGCAACTCCTGATAAGGGCGGGTAAATTAGGCGACACGTCTCTCAGTTTAGCCGCGTTTTTCGCATAACTCCTGCCAGCGGCGAGTTGCCTCTGGCTGACCGTTACGATAGCCGATGTAACAGTTGAGCTTCTGGGTGGTATCGCTCTGGAATGACTCCTCGATAGGCGCCGGCACCTCAATAAGATGCAGGCCGCCGCTGGCGATACAGCCACACAGGGTATCGACAAACTCGCCATCGTACCGGCACAGATGTCCCCTGCCACCATAGGCCTGAATCAACAACTTAGGATCGAATCCCTCATGGTTACAGGCATAGATGGGCGCATCACCGGCCTTACCCAGATGGAAGATGTTGTTGCGCATGTAGACGATAACTAGGTTGGCCCCCTGCTTCTGCAGGTTGATCAACTCGTTCGCCTGGAAGTTGAAGCCGCCGTCGCCGGTGATCACCACCACGGGCTGGGCGGTGCCCTGCTCGGCAAGCTGATCTACCACTGCCCTGGCGTATGGCAGGCTGGTGCCCATGGCCGCATACCAAGGATTAGCCAGATAGCTGCGGCCGATATCGCTACCGAGTGTGGTCAGCTCGAAGCTGGCAAACAGCGAATTACCCACCTCGGGCACGAAGATGAAGGGGCGCTCGCTAGCCCGCTGCGCCGCGTTGATGCAGGCCGCCAGATGGTGATAACCCAGCTCAGCATCGCTGGTTATAGGGGTCTCAGATGCCGAGTTAGATTCGACATCAAGGCTCAGATGCACGGGCGCCGCCTTGATAATAGGCTGCTCGCTCAGCAGCTCCATCACGGCGGCGATATCCGCCTCCCACTGGGCCGTGCCCTTAAGCATGGTCTTGTTGCCATGATTGTCGATGGCATGGGTCTGGCTGCTAAAGGCATTATTGGTGTCTGAAGGGAAAATCGCCGTGCCCAGCTCGAGCACATAGTCGGCCGTAGACTCGATATACTCCTTATTCGGCAAGCGGCTGAACACACCGTTGTAACTGCCTAGGCAGAGTGGCTTCGACTCATCCAGCATCCCCTTACCAAACCAGGTGGTAGCATAGGGCAGCTTGTTGTGTTCGCAGAAACTCAGAATCTTCTCCAGCAGCGGCGCATTCAACCTGAGCTTCTCGCCGAGGAATACCAGTGGCGCCTTGGCGCACTGAAGCTGAGCGCGGATCTGACTGGCGATCAGCTCGGCGCCGCTCAGGTTAAGCGCCTGCGGCCTTAACTCACTCGGACAAGTCGGCAGACTCAGCGCCTGAGTGGGCTGATAGATAAGATCTCGCGGCACCTCGATATACACGGGCTGACGATTCACATAGGCATGGGTAAGCAGCTGTAGAAACTGCTCCGCCGCCACGTTAGGCTGACCGCTGTGACGCTGGCCCTGCAAACGCTCGGCGCGCACGCCCAGTGCCTTGAAGGCGTTGAGCGCGGCATCGAGATCCGTATGCCAGGCCGTATGCGGATGTACGCTGTGGTGCAGCGCCTGACTGTTGATCTCTGCCTCACCAGGCGCCCCCGAGATAAACACCACGGGCAAACCTTCGGTGCGCGCCAGGGCCGCCGCCGAGGTGCAGGGCAGGCTACCGACAGTATAAGTGGTCATGCAGACCCCGAGAGGATTCAGCTCGGCCTGGGCGCAGGCACTGAAACCGGCGTGCATCTCGTTGCTCGAGGGCAGTACCGCCACCCGTTTATCCAGGGTGTTGATCAGGTTAGCGACGAAGTCGCCACCGACACCATAAACACGTTTCACACCGAAGAAGGCCAGCAGCTCGGCGATGCTATCGCCAAGCAGCGGCAGATGGGCGGCGTAGTCGGCGCCAAAGTTAGATTCGATCGATACAGACACGTTAGACTCTCGGGTTGTCCAAAAATGTCTGTAGCCTAGGGGCTGCGGCGCATCTGCGCTTTGATCGAGATCATCAAGGCTTAGCGCGCAGTGCTATGCCAAGGGCGAACCACAGTGACAAGATTTCGTTACAGGGCTAATGTTAGGCAGATATTGATTGATTTATCAGAGCATTAACTGAGGCTGGAGGCGTTAGCCCAGGCTTACACCCGAGCTGAAGTCGCGAAGGCAGGTTTAGTCCTCGAACGCCTTATATTGGATCTTGTTGACGTACCACTCCTTCTTACCGGCGGGGGTGTTGACCACCACTTCGTCGTCCACCTGCTTGCCGATCAGCGCCCTCGCCATGGGCGAGTCTATGGTGATATAACCGAGCTTGGTATCCAGCTCATCCTTGCCGACGATACGATAGCGCACTATCTTGCCCGCCTCGTCCTCCAGCTCGACCCAGGCGCCGAAGAACACCTTGCCCTCCTGCTGGGGCGAGTAATCGACGATCTGCAGATCTTCCACCCGCTTCACCAGATAGCGCACCCGGCTGTCTATCTGACGTAGCAGGCGCTTGTTATATGTGTAGTCGGCGTTTTCGCTACGATCGCCCTGGGCCGCCGCCTCCTGCACCTTCTTGGTGATCTCGGGGCGGTACTCTTTCCATAAATACTTAAGCTCTCTGTCGAGCGCTTGCCACCCTTCGCGGGTGATCAACATGGCTTTCATCTTTCTCTCGTCACGACTCAACAAGATGCCAGGCAACCGCCTGCACATCGAATGATTTTCGGCTGATAATAACCAGCGCAGCTGCTGAAAAACAATAGCCCGGTGGCACGATCTTAGCGAGGCGATAAGCCAAGTCATCCCCCAACCACTCACCAACTGCCGGTTTCAATTTGGTTACAATTTCCCAGCGGAAAGTTAAAAGTCATATAATTTCAATTAGTATCAGTATGTTACAAGGGTATTATTTCTAGCGCTGTGGAAAAACGCCGCAACTCTGGATGAAATCTCGCTAGGCTTTTAAATAGCAAAGCGGCTATATTAAGCAGGCACATAAGATTAATATTGAAATTCAGCCAGTTGAGCGGTAAACCTCGAGCCGATCGCACTGAAATAAGGGATAGAGAGCATGGGACAAGAAACCTCTAAAATTCTCGTTGTCGATGATGATATGCGCCTAAGAGCCCTGCTAGAGCGTTACCTGATGGAACAGGGTTACCAGGTCAGGAGCGCCGCCAATGCCGAGCAGATGGACAGACTACTGGAGCGGGAAAACTTCCACCTGCTGGTGCTGGATCTTATGTTGCCGGGCGAGGATGGCCTCTCTATCTGCCGTCGCCTGCGCCAAAATGGCAATACAATTCCCATAGTTATGCTGACCGCCAAGGGTGACGAGGTGGACCGCATCATAGGCCTGGAGCTGGGCGCCGACGATTACCTGCCTAAGCCTTTCAACCCCAGAGAACTCCTGGCTCGCATCAAGGCGGTCATGCGCCGTCAGGCCCCCGAAGTCCCGGGCGCGCCGACACAACAGGAAGAGGAGATCACCTTCGGTGAATTTACCCTTAACCTGGCGACCCGCGAGATGTACCACGGCGAAGAGGCAATATCCCTCACCAGCGGCGAATTTGCCGTGCTCAAGGTGCTGGTGAGTCACCCCAGAGAACCGCTGTCGCGGGACAAGTTGATGAACCTGGCCCGCGGCCGCGACTATTCGGCGCTGGAGCGCTCCATCGACGTACAGGTATCGCGCCTGCGTCGCCTGATTGAGAAAGATGCCGCCAACCCAAGATATATCCAGACCGTTTGGGGCCTGGGCTATGTGTTTGTGCCCGACGGTGCCGCGCGGCGTTAGCCCCGGCCATCGTCCCCAATAATGAGCTGGTTTAAACGCTTTCTTCCCCGCAGCGCCTTCAGTCAGACAGTACTGCTGATAGGCTCACTGCTGCTGGTCAATCAGCTGGTCTCCTATCTCTCGGTGGCTGTGTACTTTATTCAGCCCACCTACCAGCAGATCAACCAGCTGATCGCCCGCCAGGTAAACCTGCTGTTCGTCGACGGCGTAGATGTCGGCCGCGAACACCTCTCCATGGTCGATGCCCTCAACGCCAAGGTGCGCGACGACAGCATGGAGATCTACAACCTTAAGGATGCCCGCGAGGCCGGGGTCGATCGCGCCGCCTACTACAGCCTGCTATCGGCGCAGATGTCAGAGCATCTGGGCGGCAAGGCCGAGGTGCGCATCGCCCAAGGCAAGGAGTTCGAGATCTGGATCCGCCCGCCACAGGCACCATCGGTATGGATTAAGGTACCTCTTACCGGCTTCAACGAATTTGGCCTCTCGCCCCTAACCCTCTACCTCATGGTGATCGGTGCCCTGAGTGTCGCCGGCGGTTGGTGGTTTGCCCGCAAGCAGAACAAGCCATTGAAGCGTCTACAGAAGGCGGCGATTTCCGTCTCCCGCGGCGACTATCCCGCGCCCCTGCCCCCGAGCGGCTCCACCGAGATCATCGAGGTAACTAACGCCTTCAACCAGATGTCCCGCAGCATGCAGCAGCTGGAGCAGGATAGGGCCCTGTTGATGGCGGGGATCTCCCACGATCTGCGCACGCCGCTGACCCGAATCCGTCTCGCCTCCGAGATGATGGTGGAGGAAGATGAGTACCTCAAAGAGGGCATAGTGCATGACATCGAGGATATGGATGCCATCATCAACCAGTTTATCGCCTACATACGTCAGGATCAGGAGGCCAACCGCGAACTGGTGCAGATAAACGATCTGCTGCAGGATATCGCCCAGGCCGAGACCAACCGCGACGGCGAGATAGTGTTAGCGCTAAACGAGTGCCCCGAAATTCCTATGCAGGCGGTGGCGGTCAAACGCATCATCAGCAACCTGGTGGAGAACGCCTTCCGCTACGGCAACGGCTGGGTGCAGCTGAGTTCCAATTTCGACGGCCGTCGGGTCGGCTTCGGCGTGGAAGACAACGGCCCAGGCATCCCAAGCGACCAGATCCCCAAGTTATTCCAGCCCTTTACCCAGGGCGATAGCGCCCGCGGCAGCGTCGGCTCAGGCCTGGGACTGGCGATCATCAAGCGGATCGTCGACCGTCATCAGGGCCAGGTAGTACTCACCAACCGCCCCGAAGGCGGCCTGCATGCCCAGGTATGGCTGCCGCTGGAATAGCTGCCTCTCGGCCCCTCCTCTAAACCCTAGCAATAGCTCACTCTCTTCTCATACTCAGACGTCATACCTAAGTGCCATACTTGAGTGCTGTGTCATCAATTTGCAACAATTACGTCATATTCTGGCGCAAACTGTCACTGGCGCGCGATCATGAAAATTTCCACCCTCTCCCTCTGGGCCTCTGCCACCCTGTTACTGCTGGCCGCACTCTTGGCCGGTGTCGTCGTATGGAGCAACCAGGAGCGCGCCCAGATAGAGCAGAAGAATCAGATGCTGGCCGATCTGCAGCAGCAGTTTCTGGTCGAGGTTCGCCGCCAGCTGGAGAGCTACCTGAGCACGGGCAACAGCCAGCAGCTGAGCAGCGCCAAGCAACAGCTTCAGACCATAGCCGCCAGCCTGGACCAGCTCTCTCACGAGGAAGCCAACCGACTACAAGGGTCTATCTCGGCTTTTATCAAAGACTTGGACAGCCAATACCGCGCCGCGGGTAAGCTGGCCGGCAATCCCCGTCAGCTGCTGGCCCACGCCGAAAGCGAGATGATCTCCCACAATCAGCACCTAGCTGAGTATGCCGACAAGGGCCTGGCGGAAAACCCAAGACTCGCCAAGCAATACCTGCAACTGACCCAGAGTCTGCCGCCTCTGGTGTATCAGCTGTCGCAGCTAACCCAGGACTATCTGATCGGCAAAGATCAGCGCCTCAAGTCACTGCTGGCGACTCAGATCCAAGCCCTGACCGACTGGCACGACCAACTGGCCAAGCTGCCGCTACTCGGCCTGTATGAGGCCCAGGAGGCCGACGAGTTTGCCCTGGGCGATGACGAGCCGGAACAGATAGAGATAGGCGAGAGCTATTACAGCGAGCTGCTCTCCCTCAGCCAGCGCTATGGCAAAGAGGTGAGCAACACCCACCAGCTGCTGACCGCCAACCAGGCCGCCCAGGAAGCCATGATGGCCGCCATCGTTCGCATCGAAGACGAGCTGCTCCAGCTCGGCCAGGCACAGCAGGCGCAAAACCTGCACCTCAAACAGCAGCTACAGACCCTGCTCTACGGCGTGGTCTCAGTGCTGGCGGTGTTCGCCCTGGTCTACCTCCTGTTACAACAACGCCGGGTGGTAAAGCCTCTCAGACACCTGAATCAGGCCTTCATGCGCCTGAGCGAGTCCAACAACCGCGAGCGCCTGACCATAGAGCGTCGCTGTGAAACCGGCCAGATCGCCGGTCATTTCAATCAGCTACTCGATCGCTTCGAGGCGGAAGATGCCGCCCAACGCGTCAAGATAGGCCAGATCTCCACCTCGCTGTCGCAGCTGGTACACCGCATTACCGAGCTGACCCAGGGCACAGAGACCACCCTGGGCATAGTCGACACGGCGCAGAATCAGACCGAGCAGGTGCGCGCCATCGCCCGTGAGGTGAGCGAACTCTCCAGCCAGGTCGAGCAGCATGCCCAGCAGACCCACAGCCAGATGCTCGCCAGTCAGGAGGAGGTGCAGGCCTTCATGAGCGCCGCCGACGAGACCCAGCAGGCGGTGAGCCACTGTCATCTCTCTTTAGGCAGCCTGACCACCTCGGTCAACGACGTCTCCACCATACTGGATGTGATCGGCAACATCGCCGAGCAGACCAACCTGCTGGCCCTCAACGCCGCCATCGAGGCCGCCCGCGCCGGTGAACAGGGACGCGGCTTCGCCGTGGTCGCCGACGAGGTGCGCAACCTGTCTCAGCGCACCCAGGAATCCTTGCAGCAGGTGGTGACCATATTGAGTCAGCTCACCGAGGCCAACCAGCAACTGACCCTGAGCGTAGAGGGGATAGCGAGCACCAGCCAGAAGCAGGCCCAGGGGGCGCAGAATCTCTGGCAGGTGACCCAGACGGTGCAGCAACAGTCTCAGGAGATGACAGAGACCGCCAAGCAGGGCAGCCGCTTCAGCGTCGATCAGGCCAGCCACCTGGACAGCCTGTCACAGGCGATGGAGTCGCTGAAACAACACGCCATGGCCGCCGCCAGCCAGAGCGAGGTGATCGCCGATGAGGTGGCTCAAGGGGTCGCCGACATCGAGGCCAGCCTGGGCATCGACGGACAATCTCTGGATAACGCCGCCTAACCCAGCTCAAATTGGAATCTGGCCAGCAGAAAAGCTGGCCATTTTATGCTAATGTGCGCCGCACCATAACGGATGATGAACCACAGAGGCGCCTCATGAAGACCACGCTCGCACTCGGCCTGGCCGGCCTACTCAGCTTTCCTGCGCTAGCAGACTCAGACAACTCCCCCTTCGCCATGTCACTCATTGCTGGCCTGGAGTCCTATCCGGATTCAGAGTTCAGCTCCATGTCACGTGGTGGTGGCCTGTCGTTTATCTGGGACGACCTGCGTTACGACAATGTCTACCAGCTGGATAACAACTACTTCCGGGTGCGTGGAACCTACTACTACGAGCGCGACTCGGAAAAATATGATGAGGACAGGTTCCGTAACTCCATGGATCTGCGCTTCAACTATCAGCGTCCCTTCGCCCGCTTAGGCGAGCAGCAAGACTACCTGCTGAGTTTCCATGGTCGCTACGAAGGCCACTACAACAGCCAACAGCTAGAAGAATTCGAACAGCTGGCCGTCGCCGGGCTGTCACTCAACCGCCGCTTCGGCAACGTCAACCACTATGATCTCGGCCTGACACTCGGCCTGGGCTACAGCGAAGAAGAGAAGGATGACGACTGGCCGCGTGAGGAGATGGGCCGCACCGAAGAGGAGCTCAACCGCGCCGGTTTTGGCTATTTCTTCGAGTGGAGCAACAAATACACCTTCGCCCACACGGGTGTGCAGCTCGGCGCCAAGTGGAGCCGCTTCGACGGTCAATGGGGCTATGACGCCGACAAGTTCTACACCATGGACAGACTCACCCTGGAGGTGATCATGCCGCTGGCCAATCAGAATAACCTGCTGCACTTCACCACCCAATATATCAGCCGCGACTACGAGGTGGATCTGTTGGGCTTCGAAGACACTCTCTATCGTGTCGCCGTGGAATATGTGCACTACTTCTAGGGGCTTGTTTTAAGGTGTTGTTTTAGACCCTTGTTTTAAAGCCTGTTTTAGTGCCTTTTAACATCTAGCCACAAAAGAGGGAGCCTAAGGCTCCCTCTTTATTTGCAGCGCCTTATAAAGCTGCCAATACCACCTCGGCCTTACTGACTTCGAAGCTCTTGGGCGCCTCGACATTCAGCAGAGTCACCACACCGTTATCGATCACCATGGCATAACGCTGCGAGCGGATGCCACCAAAACCTGCGGTGTCCATCTCCAGCCCCAAGGCCTTGGTAAAGCTGGCATCGCCATCGGCCAACATCATCAGCTCGCTGGCATTTTGCGCCTCTCCCCAGGCCTTCATCACGAAGGCATCGTTAACCGATACACAGGCAATAATATCGACCCCTTTGGCCTTAAACTGATCCGCCAGTACTACATAGCCGGGCAGATGCGCCTCGGAGCAGGTTGGGGTAAAGGCGCCGGGTACGGCAAACAGCACCACCTTCTTGTTGGCAAACAGCTCGCTTACATCATGGTTGACCATACCGTTTTCGGTCAGCTCGCCTAGAGTGGCGGCAGGTAGTGCTTGTCCTTGGGCTATCATGGAAAAATCCTTATGGTTAACAGTAAACTTAGGCAGCCATTTTGGCCTTATCATGTCACTCACCTAAGCAGATACCTGAAGCATAGCCGTTATTGGACGTGACAAACACAGACGAATGTTAGGGTTTCTCTTATCTGTTCTCTGGCTGCGGCTCAGCTTTAGACTTGAGGCGACGATAGGCGCCAAGGCAACAATGGCCGCAGCCGTGTAGCGTCAACTCGCAAAACAGGGCAAACAGCAGGCCGAACACCAGACCGAAGGCGATGGCGCGACCATCCAGCAGTATGCTGTGGCTGAAATGCTGCCACACCTGGTCTCGGATCTCAGGCAGAGGCGCAAGCACAAGCCTGTCGAATCCGCCGTAGCCAGATTGATTGAACTCAGTCAGCGCTGCAGACAGCAACTGATACCTCTGATACAGCGCCTCTATGCTCTCGCCACCGGCATTGAACACGGCATCGGGATTTTGCTTGTAGTGGGCGATCAGCTTGTCGATATCGCCGCCGAAGAAACGGTCGGCATCCCGCTGAAACTCGGCCAGACTCAGTTTGGCCTCCTGGGTATGAGCCGCAAGCGCCTTGCCATACTGATCCACAAAGGCCGGCACCTGCACCCCGAGCAGCACGCCGCAGACAAACAACAAAAGCCTGAGGTAATCCATCAAACGTCTAATCATCTTTTCTGGCCCTCCGGCAAAACGTGCTATTTGCTCTCTAACCTGACCTCAGGGTGCTGGGCACTGGCTTGCTCGTGATAGATATCATCCAGATAACTAAGCAGCTGATCTTCAGCAAGCTCGGGTGGGATCACCACATCATAGACACGGCTACGCATCCCGGTTTGCGACTCATTAAACAGCTGCCACTCCTCGCCCACACGCCGCACCGACATGGACCTGCCAAACACATTCACCCTGATCATCATTCGCTCCCAAGACCCCACTAGATTAGCAAGCTAACACTCGCCGCCGGGCATCACAATAGCCGCCTCATTAAAGGTCATTCACACACAAATCATCAGATTGGCAATGGCGCACAAGCACTTGGAGATGAAAGGTAATTAGGGGTTAGTCTTGCCACCTTGTCCCGAGGTGAAACGCGTCCAGAGTCTGGCCAGGTCGCCGCTCTGCTCCAGGCTATCGACGCCGCGATTGAACTCGCTCAGCAGCGCCTCAGCATGGGGGCTACGACGGGACACCAGCATGTAGAAAGGTACCTTAATACCCCCCGCCATTGGCAAAATGGCGAGCCTATCCGCCAGGCTCTCCTGCCCCTCCAGTCGTAAGATGGCACTGTAGACCTCCCTATTTATCAGGAAGAACTCGCAGCGACGCTTGAGCAGTAGGTCGCTAAACTGCAATATCTCGTTGCTGCGGGCAATGTCGAGATCGGCCGGCTGGCCATAGTAGGCGTAGTTAAAACCTCGTATGCCACATACCCGTCCGAGTGTGTCGAGTCGTCTGGGTAACCCCGTAACCTCGAGCCCACGAAAGCGCTCTTGAAGGAAGGCCACGGACGGGCTCAGATGGAAATAAGGCCGCGACAACAGGAAAGTTGCCCGACGCTCATCGTTAGTCGATGCGGCCATGGCCGCATCGAGACGCCCCTGCTCCACCTCCAGCAAGCAGCGGGGCCAGGGGGCTGCCACCAGATTAACTTGCCAATTAGTAGGCAGCACAAGGCGAAGCAGTTCGATATCGAAACCTGCATTCACACTGGTTTTATGGCCATCGAGGCGAATGAAATAATTAAGAGGTGGATACTCTGTTTCATCGACGCAGATGTTGATCGTCTTAGCCTCCAGCTTGGACTGGGGCGCGGCGTAGGTGGACCAGACAAACAGCAGCATTATCAGCAAGGTGTGTTTTGCGTTCATAGAGCAGCCAAGACAAGATATTCCTATTGAGTATAGGCAAGTTATTGGAATCAACCTTAGGTTCACGTCAGCATGCTACAGTAGATCTATACCCTCGACATGATGTTATTGCTTAATGGCAGTATGACTCGTCCACTACTCGATCTTTATCGCTACATTCTTTGTAAGAGGGGGCATAAGTCTAATAAAACAGGCTTCACAGGATACTTACTGTGCTACCAACCTTTCTTATTTCTCATAGGGTGATCAACAACTAAGACACGCTATAGATAATTACCCTAATATCCTGCGCTTTTTGTATTAAATGAAGAAACCATATGGGAAACACATTAGATCTTATTCGATTAACGAAAATCCTAACTCTGTTGAGAGAAACTCATCCAGCCTTAACCATTAGTATGGCTCAGTGCTTTGTCCAAATATGTGTAGAAGAAGGATTAGGTGTACGGCAGATGATGGCAAGAACAGGTCAAACACAAAGTTCTGCATCTCGAAACATCCGCTTTCTCAGTGAATCGTTAGAATATGGCAAAGAAGGCTTAGGCTTAATTGAATGGCAAGTAAAGGAAACAAATAGACGTAATAAAGCAGCAAGCCTCTCTCCGAAAGGTGCTGAACTCAAGGCTCAGATACTAAAAGCCTTGCAATAATTTATCAGCCAAAAATAAAAAGGTCACAGCCATTTCACGATCAATAACTGTGACCTATTCTACTTAAGCGAAATAAGCACTACTCGCTCTTCATCGCGGCCTTGACGTAGACATCGAAGCGGTTCTTCTTGGTTTCGATGCGGGTGCTGGGTTTGACGCCATCGAGGTCGTCGGCGTAGTCGGGGCGTTTGACCACGACGCGCTTACTGGCGAGGGCCATGGCGGGGGCCAACAGGCCGTCTGCATCCAGATCGGCGCCCACTAGCGATTGGAATACCCGCATCTCCTTCTTCACTAGGGCCGACTTCTCCCTGTGGGGATACATAGGATCCAGATATACCACATCCACCTGCTCACCCAGTTCGGCCAACGTCGTCAGGCTGGAGCCATGCACCAGGCGCATGCGTTCCTGCATCCAGGGGCCGATATCGGCATCTTCATAGGCCCGGCGCAGACCGTCTTCTAGAAGGGCGGCGACCACGGGATTACGCTCCACCATGGTGACATTGCAGCCCAGGCTGGCGAGCACGAAGGCGTCTCGCCCCAGGCCTGCGGTGCCATCGACGACACTCGGGGTCACCCCCTGCTTAAGGCCGACTGCTTTGGCGATCGCCTGACCCCGGCCACCACCGAATTTACGTCTATGGGCCACGGCGCCGGTAACGAAGTCCACCAATATGCCCTTCAGCTTGGGCTCGTCACGCTTAATCAGCACCAGGCAGTTATCTTCGAACACCAGCTCAAACAGGGCGTTTGCGTCGAACACCAGCCCCCAACGGTCACACACGGCTTCCAGGGTCGGGTATTGGCGATTAAAAAAGATCCCCACAGAGGCGGGCTGGGTCGATGATGCTGTCACTTTGGCTCGGTCAATTATGAAATCACGCCGCCATTATGCCAAAACTGCGCGGCGCTGAATATGGCATTATTACCGGCCTAATTACCGACCTAGGCCCAGGCGCTGTACCTGGGCTGGCATCCCCCCTATAATCGCCCTATCAGGCTAGCGCCCTCATCATCTGGAATATTCATGTTAAGTTACCGCCACGGCTACCACGCCGGAAACTATGCCGACGTGCTCAAGCACAGCATCTTGCTGCAAACCCTCAAGCTGATGCATAAGAAGAATAAGCCCATGGTGTATATCGACACCCATGCCGGTGCCGGCGGCTATGCGCTATCCGATGAGTTTGCCCAGAAGACGGGCGAGTATCTAGAGGGGGTCGCCAAGCTGTGGGACAAGCAGGACCTGCCCGAAGCCCTTAGCCAATACGTAAGCGATATCAAACACTTCAATGGCTCAGATGAGCTGGAGCTCTACCCTGGCTCGCCCGCCTTTGTCGACATGAACCTGAGAGATAATGATCGCATGGTGCTGCATGAGTTGCATGGCACAGACCATCAGCTACTTGAAGAGCAGCTGGGCAGCGACAAGCAGATCAAGGTGATCAAGGGCGATGGCCTCAAAGGGCTGTTGGCCGCCGTGCCACCACTTGAGCGTCGCGGCGTCATCCTCATCGACCCCAGCTACGAGATGAAGAGCGACTACCAGGAGGTCGCCAAGGCGGTGATCAAGGCCCATAAGAAGTTCGCCACCGGCGTCTTCATGATCTGGTATCCCGTGGTGCAGCGCGAGCAGACAGAGGCTATGTTCGAGCTGCTCAAGCAGAGCGGCATCAAGCGTCAGCTACGCATAGAGCAGGCAATAAAGCCAGACAGCGAAGAGTTTGGCATGACGGCGGCGGGCCTCTGGGTGATCAATCCCCCCTGGCAGCTCGATGAGATCGCCGAGACGACGCTAGAATATCTAGATCCCCTGCTCAATCAGGGCGGAGGCCATGTGCAGGTCACCTGGGAAGTGGGCGAATAACGCCCTCAATAACGAATGCTTTTAGTGTTTAGAAGAAGGGCGCGCAGGGCGTGCCCTGATGGTAGATCATCTGCCAGCGCCCCCCATCGCATTTCCACAGCGAGGTGCGCAGCGAATAGCGCTTATCCACCTCGTTCACCGGCTTAAAACAGGCGCGATAATTGAGCTGAGCTAAGTCCTCACTCAACAAGCGATACTGCATATCACTTATCTTAAACGCCGGCGGCTTCTCATTGGGCAGACGCGCCAGCACCTCGGGCTTGCCAAAGCTCATCCCGGTGGCGCCAACCTCCAAGAAATCGGCGTGGATCAGCTCGTCGAGCACATTGGCATCGCAGCGCACCTCTGGGCTAAGCAGCGCGAGTTCCAGTTCGATAATGGTCTGGCGCATCTCATCTACCCCAGCTTCTGATAGCGTTTCAGCAGTATCTTGACCCGTTTTACATAGGCCTGGGTCTCCGGATAGGGCGGGATCCCCTTGTACTGAGTCACTGTGGTGGGGCCGGCGTTATAGGCGGCGCAGGCCAGATCGATATTGCCGTCGAACCTTGCCAGCATCTTGGCCAGATAGCGGGCGCCGCCGTCGATATTTTGCTCGGGCCGGTAGGGATTCTTCACCCCCATCGCCTTGGCAGTACCCGGCATCAGCTGCATCAGGCCCATGGCACCGCTGCGCGACAGGGCAAATACGTTGAAGGCGGATTCGGCATGGATCACGGCGCGGATAAGCGCAGGATCCAGCCCATGGGTCTTGGCGGCCCGTGAGATCAACTCATCATATTCGGCGCTAAACAGCGGCATCTTCTGCCAGTCGAGGTCTGAGTCGGGTTTGCAGGCGTAGCACTCATATAGCAAGACCCTGAACTCGCTGTCGCCCGGAGCGTGGTCGGCAAAGGCCACCACGCCGTTGGCCTGGGTGTATTGATAAACCTTGATCTTGCTGTCGTCGGTCTCATCTAGGCGCGGGGCATCGCCATTGCTTAGGATGCCATGCTTAGAATAACTCGCCTTGTAGCGCGGCTTCTGTGCCTGCTCGGTGGCACCTAATGGCAGACACAGCGCCAGGCCGCACCAGAGGCACAGCAGCTTTTGAACAAAATGAGGCGCAGGACGAGCACGGCTAGGCATTAGAATCCAATGTTCTGATCGAGTTTAAGTACTTCAATCATAGCAAAAAGCTGCTTCATCTCTCGGTTAATTTGGCTAAATTCGTACTCGAAGGTCGCGCCGTTGTAGATGGAGCCCAGCTCGAATCGATTGTCGCCGCTCTGCAACATGATCAACAGCTTGTCTTCGTAGAAGGCACACTGGATCTTGCCGGAAAACAGGTTGGCCAGCGACTGCAGGCGCTCCATGAAACCTAGGGTGAGCAGGTAGCGCGCCTCGATCTGATCGCTGGAGAAGACATCGAACTGCTTCTCGAATCTCGGGTCTTCCAGCTTGACCCGGCTCAGGCTCTTAAAGCTGCTGGAGAGAAAATTCACCAGGCCGCCGCGGTTCTTCACCACTACGGTATGGCCCTTAAACCTCTTGTGGCTGCTGAGCTGCACCATGACGCCACGAAAGACGGTCTCAGTCTCCGTGCTCTTCTCGCGTTTGACCTGCTTGGTAAGACACAGCTCGTTGATGGCAATCTCCACCCCCTTGTAGGTGCCCTGCACATAGTCATCGAACGAGGCGTTATCGTAGTGGGGTAACAGCTTGGAGCGTTTGAGCTGAGTCAGGCTCATGTTATGGCTGGTGCTGAAGATAAAGTCGGGGCCGAAATAGCGGAAGATCTTGGGAAACACCTCCTGCTTCACATCCCGCTTGTAGCGCTTGAGTGGACGATAGCTCCACCAGCCAAAGGGGAGGCACAGCACAATAAAGAAGACCCAGGGGATATCCAGGTAACCGGACATACTAAAGATAAGGATCAACAGCGCCAGGCCCAGGAGGATCCCTAAGCTGGTATAGATACGCCCGCGCAGCGCCTTGAGGCTGGCGACCCTATGGTTTTCAAATTTACGGGTGAGCGGCTCGATATGTTCTTCATAATAAGCCTTAAATTGTACCAACTCCTCGGGGTCTGCCCGCAGGCGTTGCGGCTCACGCTGGGCCTTAATCGGCTCCCCGAGGATGAAGCTGATGGGGTTCATGGCATCTGAACCCGGCTTACTTCAGGTAATCGGATGCATCGATCGGCGCCTTAGACGCTTCATCGGCCTCATAGAAAGGCATCACCTTGACCTTGGCCATAGAGGCGATGATGGAGCCGGGGAAGATCTCTACCGCGGTATTGAGTTCAGACACGGCAGCGTTGTAGAAACGTCTGGCCGCCGAGATATGCTCTTCGACCTCGCTATAGGTCGCCATCGCCTGCACCATAGTCTTGTCAGACTTGAGCTCGGGGTAGTTTTCGACGCTGACCATCAGCTGGCCCATCTTGCTGTTGAGCTGCTCGGCCAGGCCCAGATGCTCCTTGATGGCGGCGGCATCGTTAAGATCATAGCCCGCGGTCACCAGAGTACGCAGCGCGGTGATCTCCGTCAGCAGCGACTTCTCGTGATCCATAAATTTCTGTGCAATCTTGAGCATGTTGGGCACCAGGTTGGCGCGCTTCTTCAGCTGCACATCGATACCCGACAAGGCTTCACGCACGGCGTTACGCTTCTTGATCAGGCTGACATACCAGAGGTAGGTGATAATAACGACTAGGCCAAGGCCTAACAGCAAACCTTCCATCTTTGAGTTCCTTCCCTATAGTTATTCTTATATCTCGTTAGTTAACGCACCAGCTTCACCGATTTTCGCGATGATTTCCAGCAATTTATCAGTGCCATTTTCGGCAAGGCGTTGCTGCTATATTCATCTTTTTTCACCGAAAATGATATTTATCACGCCATTTTTGCGCTAAAAGCATCCTTTTCACCTAGCTTCACCGCTTTTAACTCGGCGCGCGGCAAAAAGCACAGCAAGCGGCGAATCAAAGATAAATCGCAATACAAAACAATGATATATAAATTGATGCCATATTGCCGCATCAAAATCATCCCCCAGGCCAAGGGTCAAAATGACAGGCTTTACCGGCGTTAAGCGAGACATTAGGGCAAAAATCGGTCTATCTGCTGCGTATTTCATAGACACTGTCGCCCCAGCATTCAAACCCAGGCTGCTAGTTGCGCAGAGTTTGACCAGTGAGATCAGGCCTTGCAGGCAGAGGAAGGCCTAATGCACTTTTTCACTTTTTCACCGGTGTTTGGCCAATCGCGGCTCCAGCCTTTAAAGCTGTCACCTGTTCAGTATTCGTACAGCCAGCCTGAGCTATTATCTTAATCAACCAAGAGGCAACCCAATCTTCCCTAATTGGGCTTTGGTTTCAATCATCATCCTTTCATTGGCCCGCTTAGACTAAGCTGGGCTTTTTTTTGCCTGAACGAAGCCGCCACTATCACCTTCAGTACTCTCCATTAACCACTCGCCATAACCCGCTATGGGTGGGCAATTATGGCAAATTAAGCTTCAGTTAAAGCAACTCCTTCATCATAAAGTGCTAACACTCCGCCTACAGGCGGTCAAAATGATAAGGGCACCCAGATGCCCAAGATGAAGGAAACACCATGAGCTCCAACCAAGAAGATGGTCTGGTGGCCAGTCAGCCCCCAACACCATCGACGACCAAGAAGGGCGTCTTCGTCCGCTTTCTCAACCTGGTCGAACACCTGGGTAACCTCCTGCCCCATCCCATCACCCTCTTCGCCCTGTTTTGCGCCGCCGTCATAGTGATCAGCGGCATCGCCGGCTATTTCGAACTGACGGTAAACGATCCCCGTCCGGTCGGCGCGGCGGGACGCGGCGAGGATGGCCTGATCCATGTGGTCAGCCTGATGAATGCCGAAGGCCTGAGGATGATAGTCTCCAACCTGGTAACTAACTTCACCGGCTTCACCCCCTTAGGCACTGTATTGGTGGCCCTCTTGGGGGTCGGTATCGCCGATCGCTCCGGCCTGCTATCTGCGGCGATGCGTACCCTGGTGATGGGCGCCTCTAAGCGTCTGGTTACCCTCACCATAGTCTTCGCCGGTATCGTCTCCAACACAGCCGCCGAGCTGGGTTATGTGGTGCTGATCCCCATGGCGGCGCTGATCTTCCATTCACTCGGGCGTCATCCCCTCGCGGGTCTGGCGGCAGCATTTGCCGGTGTCTCCGGCGGCTATAGCGCCAACCTGCTGCTGGGCACGGTAGACCCTCTGCTGTCGGGCATCACCGAAGCGGCGGCGCAGATGATCGACCCCGACTATTTAGTGGGCCCAGAGGTCAACTGGTACTTCATGTTCGCCTCGACCTTCGTCATCACCATTCTCGGTGCCCTGGTCACGGAGAAGATCGTCGAGCCCAAACTGGGTAAGTATGATCCCAGCGAGGCCAGCATAGATCTGCACAACCAGAAGATGGATGGCGTCACGCCGCTGGAGATCAAGGGTCTGAAGATGGCTGGTCTGTCTATCTTAGTATTGGGCGGCATATTGGCGCTCTCTGTGGTGCCGGAGAACGCGCCGCTGCGTCACCCAGAGACGGGGCTGGTCGCGGGCTCGCCCTTCCTCAAGGGGATAGTGGCCTTCATCTTCATCTGTTTCGCCATTCCAGGCCTGGTGTACGGCAAGGTGGTGGGCACCATGAAGCGGGATAAGGACGTGATCGACGCCATGTCCCACAGCATGAGCACCATGGGTATGTATATCGTGCTGGTGTTCTTCGCCTCCCAGTTTGTCGCCTTCTTCAAGTGGACTAACCTGGGCGCCGTGCTGGCGGTGGCCGGTGCCGATGCCCTCAACGCCATCGGCCTCACGGGCCCGCTGGTGTTCCTGCTGTTTATCATGATGTGCGGCTTCATCAACCTGATGCTGGGCAGCGCCTCGGCCCAGTGGGCGGTGACGGCGCCTATCTTCGTGCCCATGCTGATGTTAGTCGGCTACGCCCCAGAGACTATTCAGGCCGCCTATCGTATCGGCGACTCGGTCACTAACCTGATCACCCCCATGATGAGCTACTTCGGCCTTATCCTGGCAGTGGCCTCCCAATACAAGAAGCATCTCGGCATAGGCACCTTAGTCGCCACCATGCTGCCTTACTCTATCGTCTTCTTCATCGGCTGGACCTGTTTCTTCTTCATCTGGGTGTTTGCTCTCGGCCTGCCGGTCGGCCCAGGCGCGGCAACCTACTACACGCCTTAATACCAACTGCGAGGCCGGTGAATCCGTCGGTCTCGCTCGCTTTCTACAGGCCAAGCCCCTCTAGGCCAAACTTGACCCTACTCACCCTCTAAGACAGGCCTGAATTGCCTCGCTGAGCGAATCGACCCGTCTCGGCAGCACGGCCTGACGTCGACGGCAAAGATAGATAGTCTCGCTGACGGCCACCGGCAACCGATGAGCGGTTATCTTATCCTGACGGGCAAAGGCCTCCACCGCATAGGCGGGTAAGACGCTAAAGCCCAAACCTCGGCTCACCGGCTCTAAGATCAAGCCTATCTGGTTAGAGAAGCCACGGTTCGGCAGCTGATCGCAGTGCTCGAACTCGGGGTAGTTAGCCCCCAGCAGCAACTTGGCATGGTGGGCACCATCGGGATGATCGATAAAGCCCAGCTGTAGCAACTCCTCCCAGGAGACAGCTTCATGGCCCGCGGGCGTGACTAAGAGTAGCGGCTCCTCGGCAATCGCCTCGGCCTGCACCTCGGACAACTCTGGCTGGCGGGTCATCAGGCCGATATCCGCCTCCATGGCGGCGATGGCGCTCTCGACCCCGGCGTTGGAGGCGAAACGATAATCCAGCGACAACTCGGGGTGGGCGCATTGCAGCTCAAGCAGCTCGCCATAGAGCTTGAGGCCGACACTGCCGGGTGACATCAGGCGTACCTCTCCGGCAAAGGGCGGGTCTTGCTTGATCCCCTGCTCAAGCTTAGCCAGGGATTGCAGTATCGTCTGACCCTGCTGGTATAGCTGACGCCCGGCGTGAGTCAGGGAAAACTTCTTGCCTTCCCTCAGCAGCAGCTGGGTATCGAGCTGCTCCTCAAGCTTGCGCACATGCTGGCTGACACCAGATTGGGTCATATGCAGACGCTCGGCGGTGCGGGTGAAATGCCCCAGTTCCACCAGGGTGCAGAAGCTGCGTAACCAGATGGGATTCATCATCACATTTTGTACTCAAAATGATTAATTTTGATAATTTTACATAATTTAGTTCACTTTGTAATCTGTGCCCAATTCGTTAAACAGGAGCACAGCATGAACAACTCAG
The DNA here is from genome assembly GCF_019457575.1 of Shewanella alkalitolerans. Classification (NCBI taxonomy): domain Bacteria; kingdom Pseudomonadati; phylum Pseudomonadota; class Gammaproteobacteria; order Alteromonadales; family Shewanellaceae; genus Shewanella; species Shewanella alkalitolerans. The sequence goes on from NZ_CP080422.1 coordinate 4,313,609, forward strand.
CTTACCCAAGAACCTTCTCACACATAGGCATCTCGGTGCCGGATCTCGAGGCAGCCGTCAAATTTTACACCGAGGTGCTGGGCTGGTATCTCATCATGAAACCCACAGAAATTGTTGAGGATGACAGCGCCATTGGCGAGATGTGTACCGACGTCTTCGGCGCGGGATGGGGCTCGTTTCGTATCGCCCACCTGGCTACCGGCGACAAGATAGGTGTCGAGCTATTTCAGTTTGCCAACCAGGAGAACCCGGAAGACAACTTCGAGTATTGGAAGACGGGCGTATTCCACTTCAGCGTGCAGGACCCGGATCTCGAAGGCCTGGTAGAGAAGATTGTCGCCGCCGGTGGCAAGAAGCGCATGCAGGCGCCGCGTTACTACTACCCAGGCGAGAAGCCTTACCGCATGATCTATATGGAAGATCCCTTCGGTAACATCTTAGAGATCTACAGCCACAGCTATGAGCTGACCTATAGTGCAGGCGCTTACTAATCCCAAGCAATTGCCCATAAAAAAGGCCAACCCTTAACATAGGGCTGGCCTTTTTGCGTTTATTTAGACTAATCAGATCAGCGTATTAGCCTTGAATGCCCGAGTGTCTCAGCAGGGCGTCGATCTGTGGCTCACGGCCTCTGAAACGCTTAAACAGCTCCATCGGCTCCAGGCTGCCACCCATCTCGAGAATATTCTCCAGGAAGCTGCGGCCGGTATCGGCATTGAAGATCCCCTCTTCCTCAAAACGCGAGAAGGCATCGGCCGACAACACCTCGGCCCATTTGTAGCTGTAGTAACCCGCGGCGTAACCACCGGCAAAGATATGGGCGAAGCTATGTTGGAAACGGTTGAAATCGGCGGCCTTCACCACGGCAACCTGATCTCTCACCTCATCCAACTTGGCCTGAATATGGGCGCCCTCTGCCGGGTCATATTCCAGGTGCAGGCGGAAGTCGAACAGCGAAAACTCCAGCTGACGCAACATCATCATGCCTGACTGGAAGTTCTTCGCCGCCAGCATCTTGTCTAACATCGCCTTCGGCAGCGGCTCATGGGTCTCGAAGTGTCCGGAGATCTCGGCCAGGGCCTCTTCCTCGAAGCACCAGTTTTCCATGAACTGACTCGGCAGCTCCACCGCATCCCAAGGCACACCGTTGATGCCTGATACGCCCGCCACGTCTATCTTGGTCAGCATATGATGTATGCCGTGACCAAACTCGTGGAACAGGGTCGTCACCTCGTCGTGGGTAAACAGCGCAGGCTTACCATTGACCGGGGCGTTGAAGTTACAGGTGAGGTAGGCCACCGGCTTCTGCAGGCCATGGGCGGTTTGACGACGCACGCGGCAATCGTCCATCCAGGCGCCACCACGCTTACCCTCGCGGGCATAGAGATCCAGGAAGAAGCTGCCTCTGTGCTCGCCCTTGGCATCTTTGATATGGAAGAAACGCACATCTTTGTGCCAGCTGTCGAAATGCTCCTGCTCCTCTATGGTCAGGCCGAACAGGCGCGACACGGTATAGAAGAGGCCTGAAAGCACACGATCTTCCGGGAAGTAAGGACGTAGCAGCTCCTGGGAGATCTCGTATCTGTGATGCTTGAGTTTCTCGGCATAATAAGTGAGATCCCATGGGGCCAGCTCGCTCACGCCAAACTCTTTCTCGGCGAATGCAGTCAGTTCGGCAAGCTCATTTTGTCCCTGCTGCTTAGAGCGGGCCGCCAACTCGTTAAGGAAATCCAGCACCTGCTGTGGTGACTCGGCCATCTTGGTCGCCAGCGACTTATGGGCGAAGCTGTCGAAGCCCAGCAGTTTAGCCAGCTGATGACGCAGATCTAAGATCTCATCCATCAGCGGACCGTTATCAAACTCTCCTGCGTTAGGGCCCTGATCCGAGGCGCGGGTCACGAAGGCGCGGTAGCACTCCTCTCGCAACTGACGGTTGTCGCTGTAGGTCATCACGGGCAAGTAAGAGGGGAAGTCCAGGGTAAACAACCAACCTTGCTGCTCTTTGGCCTCGGCCATCGCCTTGGCTGCGGCAATGGCAGACTCGGGCAAGCCTGCCAGCTCCTGCTCGTCTGTCACCAACTTGGTCCAGGCCTGGGTGGCGTCCAACAGCTGATTGGAGAAGCTACTTGTTAACTCAGATAAACGTTTAACCAATTTTCCATAAGTTTGTTTATCTTCATCGTTCAATCCGATGCCAGATAATTCGAAATCACGCAGGCTGTGGGTGATGCTGGTTTGCTGCGCCTGACTCAACTGGGCAAACTCATCGGACTCCTTCAGTGCCTTGTAAGCCTGATACAGCCCCTGATGCTGACCCACATAGGTGCCATATTCCGACAAGAGCGGCAGGCAGGCATCGTGGGCGGCGCGCCACTCATCTGTGCTGAGCACAGAGTTCATGTGCGACACAGGCGACCAGATCTGGCTCAGTTCGTCATCCACCTGCTCGAGCGGGGCGATCAGGTTATCCCAGGTGTAGGGGCCGCCACTGGCGAGCACCTCATCGATCTTCTGGCGACAATTGGCAATCCCCTGCTCGACGGCTGGCTGAATATGCTCGGGTTTGATTTGCGAAAATGGCGGTAATTCACTGCCGCTTAGCAAAGGGTTACTCATCTGTTGTCCTCGTCAATCTTAGGGTATTGAGGTTACATATGGGCGATGGCGCGACTATTCAAGCATCTTTAGCAAACTAGCCCGCCGAAGAGAGCTAAACCCAGGATTCAACAGCTAGCTTTAAAAACCTAACACTGAAAACCTGACACTGAAGACCTAGAAGTAAGACCTAGCAGCAGCCTGGAGGAAAAACCTTGATCTAGAACAAGGCTATATTTACTTCACATTTACAACACAGATATTGCCAAGCGGATCGCAAATGCAACCAATTCTCATTTATGTTTAATATTTAACCCATTACTATTCATCCCGATCCCAAACTTATTTCAGTGTTACACCCATGAACAGATTGATCAGCCACTCTTGTATTATCGGCCTACTGCTGGCCGGTACCGCCAACGCCGCCGACCAGGCCATAACCGGCACTGTCGATGACTCGCATATCAACAACATCATCAGCCACAGTGAAGGCCCGGATACCAACGTCATCCTCGACCTGGGTTGGGACTCGAAATATATCTCAGAGGGGCGCAACAACTTAGACAAGGGCGGTATCTACTGGGCAACCGCCGCCGTGCAGATAGACGATCTCACCCTGTTTACCACAGTCGGTCGTGGCGATAGCCAATACTACATAGAGTGGAACATGGGGCTGGAATATGGCTTCGAGCTTGGCGACAACTTAAGTGCCGCCCTGGGTTACCAGCGCATCGAGGCCTACGGCGATGAGCGCTGCGGCGACAACGAGCTGTTCGCCACCCTGGAATATACGGGCATCGCCTGGCTAACACCTTCCCTGAGCTACACCTACTCCACCGAGGCGGCGGGTTACTTTGTCGAGGCCAGCCTGCACAGCGAATGGCCAGTGTCAGACAGACTCACACTGACGCCCTATGTCACCCAGGCGTTCGACTTCCAATATGTAACCGAAGCACACAACGGCCCTAACCATTTTCAGTTTGGTCTCGAGGCCCAATATCAGCTGGCCGACCGCCTGGTACTCTCTGGCCACCTGAGCCGCACCCTGGCCCAGGAAGATATTAAGCAGGAAAATCCAGACGCCAAGGGCAGCCTGAACAACACCTACGCGGGCCTGCACCTCACCTTCAGTTTCTAGGGCTCTAGGTTCTAGGGCTCTAGGTTCCAGGCTCTAGGGCTATATCCTGAAATCGACTGCCAAGTCTGTGTCCTTCATTGAAAGCTGGCTCGCCATGAACTAGCTTTATCTAAGGCTGGCAAGGAGTGCCAACCCTGACCTGGAGGACACGGAATGTCTGCCCACTATCGAACGCTTACCTCTTTCACCTTAAACGCCATCGCGCTCTCTCTGCTATTCACCTGCGCCACTCAGGCCCACGATAAAGACGCGCCGCTAAACTCTAAGGCGATAGCTTCCGAGACGATCACCCTACCCGACGACGGCGCCCTGGACAGCGAGGGCAATCCACTCGTCATCCCTGACAACCCCACAGGCGCCCTTAACTATCGCGCCAGCCCGGCGCAGCCCAAGTCGCGCCGGGATAAGAAATCCACCCAAAAATCCAAGAACAAGCGCAGCAAGAGGCTAAGTCACAAACAGCTAAGCCGCAAACAGCAGCTCGCCAGTCGCCAGCATGTGGCCGACGACCCAAGCTGCCGCTGGCTCGACAAGCGTATGTCGCATCTGGAGAAGAGCCTCAAGCGGCAAGCGAAACAGGATTACGGCTATCAGGACAAAGAGCTTCGCGCCCGCCAGAGCGAATGGGTCTGCATGAAATGCGGCGCCGAGGGGCCGAGCCAGAGCGATCACCATAGGTGCCAGTATCGACGCTAAACGCGAACTCATTTGAAAGTCATACGCCCTGACGCGGGTCTAGTGCTAAAGGGCGCACACGCCTCTGGTTTGCTTGTCGCTTTACCCCTACAATGACCCCCATATGCAATCCTTCGAATTTGGAGAAAAAGATGGCTCAACATTTTGACTATATCTGTTTAGGCGCCGGCAGCGGCGGCATCGCCTCGGCCAACCGTGCGGCCATGCGCGGTGCCAAGGTACTGCTGATCGAAGCCAAGGCACTGGGTGGCACCTGCGTAAACGTCGGCTGCGTCCCTAAGAAAGTCATGTGGTATGGCGCCCAAGTCGCCGAGGCCATGCACCTGTACGCCAAAGACTATGGCTTCGACGTATCGGTCAATAAATTCGATTGGAGCAAGCTGGTCGAGAGCCGCGAGGCTTACATAGAGCGCATCCACGGCGCCTACGACAGAGGCCTAGACAGCAACGGCGTTACCCTGGTGCGCGGCTATGGCCGCTTCGTCGACAACAACACCATGGAGGTGAATGGCGAGCACTACAGCGCCGACCATATACTGATCGCCACCGGCGGCACCCCGACCATTCCTAATATTCCAGGCGCCGAATACGGCATCGACTCAGACGGCTTCTTCGCCCTCAACGAACAGCCTAAGCGTGTAGCCGTTGTGGGTGCAGGCTATATCGCGGTCGAGCTGGCGGGTGTACTCCATGCATTGGGCAGCGAGACTCACCTGTTTGTGCGTAAGCATGCACCGCTGCGCAGCTTCGACCCTATGCTGAGCGAGGCCCTGATGGAGTCTATGGCCACAGACGGCCCTAGCCTGCACACCCACAGCATTCCTGAGTCTGTCACCAAAAACGCCGACGGCTCACTGACCCTCAAGCTGGAAAATGGCGAGAGCTATGAGATCGATACCCTGATCTGGGCCATCGGCCGTCGTCCATCCACCGACAAGATCGGCCTGGAAAACACAGACGTTAAGCTCAACGACAAAGGTTATGTGGTAGTCGATGCCCAGCAAAACACCACGGCCAAGGGCATCTACTGCGTCGGTGATATCATCGAAGGTGGCATAGAGCTGACCCCGGTTGCCGTAAAAGCGGGTCGCCTGCTGTCGGAGCGCCTGTTTAACGGCATGACAGATGCCAAGATGGATTACAGCCTGGTGCCAACCGTAGTATTCAGCCACCCGGCAATCGGCACCATGGGCCTCACCGAACCCGAGGCGATCGCCCAATATGGCGAGGAGAACGTCAAGGTCTACAACTCAGGCTTCACCTCAATGTACACTGCGGTCACTGCCCACCGTCAGGCCTGTAAGATGAAGCTGGTGTGCGCCGGTAAAGAGGAGAAGGTCGTGGGCATCCACGGCATCGGCTACGGCATGGATGAGATACTGCAAGGCTTCGGCGTCGCCATCAAGATGGGCGCCACCAAGGCCGACTTCGACGCCGTCGTCGCCATCCACCCCACTGGCGCCGAAGAGTTCGTTACCATGCGTTAATACGCTTGTTGCTTGATTGAGAGAACAGCAAAAGGCCAGACAGATGTCTGGCCTTTTTAATGTGAAGTGCTGTAGTAAATTCTAAAACCAGTTTCTCCAATTTTAGTTACTTACTAACGAAATCGTTAATCATGTTTTCCTTGGGACTCAATTATCTCTTCTGGATAAAGACTTCTAGCAAAATCAAACGATAAGGTAGAATAGTTTGACCTAATTTTAGAATCCAAAGGTTCAATAATATTCAATAAAAGCCAACAACTATCTGGACCTAGAACAACTCTAATAATTTCATAATCGACTACCCCTGTTGCATATAATCTTTGCATTTTATGAAATAATCCGACGAATTTTCTTCTAGAGCCATCTATTAAATCAAACTCTTCTAATTCAGCCCCTTTTAGTAAATCTGCTTTATTCTTTTGAAGTAATTCAAAATATATTTCGTCAAATTTCTCTTTTCTTCCAAACTTAGATAAAGTAATAATTGCTCTTCTCATTTCCGGAGATGAAATTTCGCTCATAAATGGCATAATAACTTCAAGGCTGATTGCATTTTTCTGATGTCTTGCCATTTCTTGTTGAGCTTCAGTGGAATCTCCTATCTCTTTTCTTGTTAACTCGAGTTCTTCTGCTTGGATTCTTAATGCTTCACGTTGTTGCTGAATGCTTATTATCACTGCAATTAACGCAAAACCAGAAAAGAAAGCACTGGCTGGTCCAAACATTCCACCTACAGGCTCAACGATTTTAATTACATTCTGCTCAGTTGGACTTATGAAGCCCAAATGGTAAAGAGCATACGGAACTAAACCCAAAAAAAGTGATATTAACAATGCTAAAATAAAAACTAATACCCAGTACCCTTTATGCTTCACTGACAATCCCTTTAAATAACAATGCCTTACACGTACCCATCAGCGCATGATTCATTGATGCATAATTTTGCTATCGAATTTTAATCAACTGAATCCTATAGTAATTATCAACGTACTTTCAAGAAAAATATTACCTATAATAGATAAAGGAAAATCTATCAAATTGATCTTGTAAGAAGCATTTCAATCTAAATTCCCACGATAAATCACATAACAAGGCCTCTACCAATCCCAAACGATGAGTCGCTTAATACTTAGCAAAAATGTGATTATCTCTACACGGAGAAGAAGGTCAAATCCAGCGCAGATAACACTCCCACCATGCCTTGGCCTCAGCAACAAAATCCATTGTGGTCACGACAAAAAAAATTAGCTTTTCTCCGCTGGGGTTTATCAATAAGGTCGCGCCCTAAACAGGCGATGGAAAACCTCAGACAATCGAATGAAAACCAAGGAAAAAAGTCAACGGCGCCACGGTGGTGGCCAATTATGACTATAGTTAAGCCAACTGAGCTTTTCTGCTGGCCGCGCGCCGTGCTTAGGTGACCTCACCCCCACGCGACGCCTAGCGCCGTCGCTCTCGATTGTTCGCCCAAAGGCCAACAATCACTTTGAATTTGAAAGCATTATTTTTTAATTACTTAAAGATTTACACTAAGGAAGTAGAGATGCGTATTGCAATCTTGTCTCGCAACGAAAACTTATACTCCACCCAACGCCTGAAAGAAGCCGGCGAAGCGCGCGGCCACGAGGTGGACATCATAGATACACTGCACTGCTATATGGATATCACCAGCAGCAATCCGACCGTGCGTTACATGGGTAAGGTATTGCCTAAGTATGATGCCGTGATCCCTCGCATCGGCTCGTCGATCACCTTCTACGGTACGGCCGTGGTGCGCCAGTTTGAGATGATGGGCACCTTCTGTGTCAACGAATCTGTGGCCATCAGCCGTTCTCGCGATAAGCTGAGATCCCTGCAGCTGCTGTCGCGCAAGGGCATCGGCCTGCCACGTACCGGATTTGCCAGCAAGCCCGACAAGATCCAGGATTTGATCAAGAACGTGGGGGGCGCGCCACTGGTGATCAAGCTACTGGAAGGCACCCAGGGCATAGGCGTGGTTTTGGCCGAAACCAATAAGGCGGCCGAGAGCGTGATCGAGGCCTTCATGGGTCTCAAGGCCAACATCTTGGTGCAGGAGTTCATCAAAGAGGCTGGCGGCGCCGATATCCGCTGCTTCGTGGTAGGTGATAAGGTAGTGGCGGCCATGAAGCGTCAGGCGGCCGAAGGCGAGTTTCGCTCTAACCTACACCGTGGTGGTGTGGCTCAGCTGGTGCGTCTCTCTAAGGATGAGCGTGCGACGGCCCTCAACGCCGCCAAGGCGATGGGGCTAAACCTCTGTGGTGTGGATATCTTGCAATCGAACAACGGCCCTGTGGTGATGGAGGTGAACTCCTCGCCCGGACTGGAAGGGATAGAACAGGCGACCGGTAAGGATGTGGCCGGGCTGATCTATGAATTTATTGAGAAGAAGGCGAAACCCAACGCCAACAGAACGCGCGGAAAAGGCTAAATGAGCGAAGCACTTACCATAGCAGGTGTCGATATCCAGCCCGGCACCCAGCACCAGCTTGAACTACCGGTGGCCAGCCTGTATACGGACACTCAGGTGTCGATACCTGTGCATGTGATCCGCGCCAAGAAGGATGGCCCCAAGGTGTTTGTCAGCGCCGCGGTGCATGGCGATGAGCTCAATGGTATCGAGATCATCCGCCGGTTGATCCAGAGCAAGCTCAAGCTACTCAAGGGCACCTTGATTCTGGTGCCCATGGTCAATGTCTATGGAGTGCTGAATCAGAGCCGCTACATGCCCGACAGGCGTGACCTTAACCGCTGTTTTCCCGGTTCGCCCAAGGGGTCGCTGGCCGGACGGGTGGCATACACCTTCTTAAACAGCATAGTGCAGCACTGCGACTATGGTATCGACCTGCACACAGGGGCGATACACAGATCTAACCTGCCGCAGATCCGCGCCAACCTGGATGACGAGCAGACCCTGGCCCTCGCACAGGCCTTCGGCGTGCCCGTGCTGCTTAACGCCAACGTGCGCGACGGCTCGCTGCGGGAAGCGGCGGTGAACAAGGGCACCCGGGTACTGCTGTATGAGGCAGGCCAGGCGCTGCGGTTCGACGAGCTGTCGATACAGACAGGCGAGCGGGGGATCCTCAATGTACTGTCGTCACTTGGGCTGATCCGTAAGCGCCGCCTGCGCAAGAAGATAGAGCCCTTCATCGCCAACCGCAGCGACTGGACCCGCGCCTCGGCCAGTGGCTTCGTGTGCGAGTTTGCCAAGCTGGGCGCCTATGTGGAGAAGGGCCAGGTGCTGGCAGAGATCAACAGCCCACTGGGCGAGCTGATCCAAAGCGTAGTATCCAACCGCACGGGTATCGTCATAGGTAAGCAGAATATCCCCCTGGTGCTGGAGGGAGACGCCATGTTCCACGTGGCCTACTTTGGTAGCGCCGCCGACGAGGTGGCGGAACATATTGAGATAATGAACGATCAGATAATGCCGCTGACCACCCAGACCATCTAGGGGCGGCCGAGACATTAAGGGATACAAGCGATGAACAAGATCATCATAGGCAACTTAGAGGCCTGCGATCTGCCGGATCTGGGCATCAAGGATCTGCAGGTGCGCATCGACACGGGCGCCAAGACCTCCGCCCTGCACGTGGATAACCTCAAGCGGATCAAGGTGGGCGGGCGTCCCTATGTCGCCTTCGACCTGCACCCGGACGTATATGACCTGGAGCAGATAGTCCACTGTAAGGCTCCGGTGCGCGACTCACGCCGCATCAAGTCCTCCAACGGCGAGGTAGAGCAGCGCTGCGTGATAGCGACCACCCTCAAGCTGGGAGAGCATGAGTGGCCCATAGAGCTGACCCTGAGCAATCGCCAGGACATGACCTACCTGATGCTGCTGGGCCGTGAGGCCATGGGCGATCGCGTCCTGGTGGATCCCTCCCAGAGTTTTCTGATTAACGGCTAGCCAGTGAGTGCCTGTTGCGGCAGGCACTCGAGACACCTTTGCCGACCAAAGGTCAGCGTTTCAATGGTTTAGTTAACGGCTTTCCCTTACACTGTCCCCCAAGCTCAACCAAGGACATTCCCTATGACAATGCCAGACCCAACAGCACAAACCGATCAGGCGGCCAGAGACGATTTACTCGCCCGCGTCATCGACATTGTCAGCCATCCCGAGGCAGAGGAGCTGCCCTCCCTCGGCTTTATCAGCGACTATTCCGATGCCGACCTGGCCGACCTGCTGGAGTCGGTGAGCGACCAGTATCGTTCGCCCATCTGCCGTAAGATCCCTATCGACCGCGGCTGGCCCATATTGCACCTGCTGCACTATGAAACCGCCCGCCACGTCTTAGACTTGCTCAGCCCAGAGCAGCTACAGGGGCTAGCACGACGCATCTCTGAGATAGATATCCTCACCTTCGCCGAGATCCTGCCCGGCGATATCGTCGAAGACTATCTGGATCAGCAAGAAGCCCTCACCACGGAGCAGATGCAGCAGGCGCTGAGCTACCAGGATGAGGCCGTCGGCCGTTACCTTAACAACAATATTCTGCGCTCGCGCCCAACCGCCACGGTCGGCCGGGTGCTGGAACGCCTGAACAAGCAGAAGCAGAGGGAATATGTGGCCGTCTACGGCGTCGATGCCGAGGGGCAGTTTCACGGCGGCTGCACCCTGGAGCAGCTCTATCGCGAGGATCCCGCCACGCCATTGTCTGAGTGTCTCACCGAACTCGAGGCCGTAGGCGACGAGCTGGATATCACCCAGGCGGCGCAGCAGTTTAATCCGGCGGCGGGCTTTGCCTGGGTACCTGTAGAGAAAGGCGGCAAGATCATCGGCGCCATCGCCCTGTCGACCCTGATGCACCGCCTCAAGGAGCGAAGCCTTGAGGTGCTGGTGTCTGAGACCCCACAGGATGAAGAAGACCTCTTCACCCCGGTGGGCGTGGCGGCGCGCATGCGAGCCATCTGGCTGACCACTAACCTGCTGACCGCCTTTCTCGCCTCCTGGGTTATCGGCCTGTTTGGCGACGCCCTGCAACAGGTGGTGGCCCTGGCTATCCTCATGCCGGTAGTCGCCAGCATGGGCGGCATCGCCGGCAGTCAGACCCTGGCGGTGGCGCTGCGGGGTATTGCGCTGAACCACTTGAAGCGCAGCAACCTCACCCTGCTACTGGACAAGGAGCTGAAGATCGCCGCCTTCAACGGTGTGCTACTGGGCGCCCTCATCGGTGTGGTGGTCTGTTGGTGGTTCTCCTCCCTGGCGCTCGGCGGCATCATCTTCGTGGCCATCGTCTTCAACAGCCTGGCGGCCGCCTCATCGGGTACGGTTATTCCCTTTGTGCTCAAGCAGATGCGCATCGACCCTGCGGTGGCGGGCTCGGTGATCCTCACCACAGTCACAGACGTGGTGGGCTTCTTCATCTTCCTCGGCCTGGGTAGCCTGCTCCTGCTGAGCTAGCGCCTGGCTAGGTGTTGATGTGAGTCGAGGAGTGTGGCGTAACACAAGACGGCGCGGCGAAACCTGACATAGGTAAGGTTAATAGGCTCGAATCTGTGGTAAAACACCCGGCATTCGAAAACAGTGGGCAGGATAAAACCTGCCCATCTGGTTAAACAAGATATGGAACCGATGAAAGCATTGTTTCAAAAGTGGCCCTTTCCCCCCGCTCAGGCGATCTTCTTTGTCGCCGGTGCCCTCTGCCTGACGCCTGTGATCTCCTCCCCCATCGCCCTGGTGATCGGCTTTACCCTGGCCAGCCTGGGTTTGGTGCCCCACAATCTGGACATCGGCGCCCTGACCAAGAAGCTGCTGGCCTACGCCATTATCGGCCTGGGCTTCGGCATTCAGCTCGACGCTGCCATCAGCGCCAGCAGCCAAAATATCGGGTTGATCTTAGGCTCTATCGTCTTCACCCTGCTGCTGGGAACGGCCCTGGGCAGGCTGCTCAGAGTCGATGCCAAGCTGAGCCATATGATCGCCTCAGGCACCGCCATCTGTGGTGGCAGCGCCATCGCCGCCGTGGCCCCGGCCATCAAGGCAGACAGCCAGGATACGGCCATAGCCCTGGCGACCGTGTTCGTGCTCAACTCGGTCGCCCTGTTTCTGTTTCCGGCCCTCGGGCATCTGCTGCAGCTGAGTCAGTATCATTTTGGGGTATGGAGCGCCATCGCCATCCACGACACCTCGTCGGTCGTAGGCGCCGCCTCGGCCTATGGCGATGAGGCGCTACGCACCGCCACCACCCTCAAGCTGGCCAGGGCCCTGTGGATAGTGCCCGTGGCGCTGGTGAGTGCCATGGCGTTTGGGGGCAATCGGCGCAAGGTCGCCGTGCCCTTCTTTATCCTCTTCTACTGTCTCGCCATACTGCTAGCGCACTTCGTGCCCCAGGGGCAGGTGCTGTATGACGGCATATTCGCCTTGTCGAAGCGGGTGTTGGTGCTGTGTCTGTTTATGATAGGCGCGGGGATCACCCTAGGTAAAATGCGCCAGGCGGGAATGCGGCCGATGGCACTGGGGTTACTGCTCTGGCTGATTATCGGCGCGGGTTCGCTGTTCTACATCGTCAACTTTAGCTGAGGCGCTGTAGCGCCACACCAGGGTCACTATGGTGATAAAGGCTGCCAGCTCCACCAGGGAGCGGGTTAGCCCTGTGGTGAGCCAGGACGCCAACAGGAAGGCGCAACATAAAAGCACTAGCCACTTCTTCATCTTTGCCTCCTTTAAGTTTAACGAAAGAGTTTGGCGAAATGAGTGAGTGGCTATTATTTATTGGCGCCGAAATCTCAGCAAATATCCGTTTTTACTAACAAATAGCTGAATCGGCTAAGCACTAAATCGACTAACTTATGACGGCGTAGGGATCCTTATCGGCGTCGCTGTTCCATTGATATTCGGTGAGCGTCTCTATCTTCCGCGCCTGAGCCTCGCCATAGGTTTGGGCGATGTAGAAGAGAGCTGCATCTATCCCCGCCGACACGCCGGATGAGGTGAGGAAACGGCCATCGTCCACCCAGCGGGCGCTGGGCTGCCAGACAACCTTGTCGTTTAATCCTGTCACCCAGGCATAGGCCATCTTGTTGGTGGTGGCGCTCACGCCATCGAGCAGATCGGCCTTGGCCAGCAGCGCAGCGCCGGTACAGACGGAAAATACCTTATTGGAGACCTTGGCCTGACGCCTCAGCCAGTCCAACAGGCGGGTGTCGTCCACCAGCTTGCGCGTGCCCATGCCACCGGGGACCAGCAGGAGATCGCACGCGACCACCTCATCGAGCAGGCGATCGGCCACCACTCGCGGCCCCTGATAGCTACGCACAATAGACTGGGGGCCGATAAGGGTGATCTCGACGCTGGGCAGATGCCCCAGCATCTCTAGCGGGCCATGAAGATCTAAGGTTTCATAGTCGTCAAACACCAGGGCGAGCACCTTGAGTGGCGCCAGGGGTTGATCACCCGACAAGGAATGCGTCTGTATTTGATTTGAAGTAGGACTCGCGGCAAAAAGCTTAGGGGAGAGACCGGCGGCGAATACCGCGCCGCCGGCCAGGATAAATTCTCGTCTGTTCATCTATGAGTTAAGCCAGTTTAGGTAAGAGGTTGGCGCCAGTGTAACCGCCCACGGCGCGCCTTACAGCAGGAGATGGGACTTCTGCTAGCCAGCGCGCAAATCCGGTGAAACCTTGATGCCTGATCAGTAGAAAGGCGTAGGATCCACATCCAAACTGCTGGGCGACACGCCGCGCTCGATGAAGAGATCCGATTTAAGCAGATCCACCATGGTCACCTCGGTGTAATGCTTATGCTTCACCGAATAGAAGGTCTTGAGCACGGGATGCAGGGCGTCTCTGTCTTTCGCCTCCCAGACGATGCCAATCCGACCGTCGGAGAGCTGCACCAGTGAACCCACGGGGTATATACCGACACAGCGGATAAACTCATAAACCAGCTTCTCATCCAGATGGAAGGGGGTCAGGCTGAGGAGAATCTTAAAGGCGGCAGCCGGGCTCATCGCCTCCTTGTAGCAGCGGGTCGCGGTCAGGGCGTCGAAGATATCCACGATACAGCTCATACGGCCATGGAGGGAGATCTCCTCCCCTTGCAGACCATTGGGATAGCCCTTGCCATCTAGCTTCTCGTGGTGCATCAGACAGACGTCGCGGCTGATCTGCGACAGATCCTCTGTCTCGGCCAGGATCTCCTGGGCATAGACCTGATGCAGCTTCATATGCTCAAACTCTTCCGGCGTCAGGCGCCCCGGCTTGTGCAGTATGCGATTATTGACGCGCACCTTGCCGATATCGTGCAAGATACCGCCCACAGCCAACTGTTTGAGCACGCTACGCTTGAGCTTGAGGTAGCGACCAAAGGTCACCAGCAGGAAGGCCACATTGATGGAGTGTTCCAGCAGGTAGGCATCTTTGGAGCGCAGGGCCGAGATACACTTGAAGGCGTCGGCATCAAGCATGACGGATTCGAGCATCTTATCCGCCAGCGCCTCGAAGGGCTCTACCTTGACCGCCTTACCCTCGAAGGTCTCGGACAAGACCTTCTTGACCAGATCTTTCGCCTCACTCATCAGGCGTTTGGCCTTCTCCTGGGACTGATCCCGGGTCAGGCGTATTATCTTCTCTGGCTCTTGTTTCGGCCTGAGTCCACACTCTGGCGCCGACCTTTCTACGTCGACCCAGACATACTCGATACCGTTGCGCACCAGCTTATCTATGGCTTGTCGATCTTTAATCTGTCCCGGATTGGTGATATTGACTCTTCCCTGATGATCGATAGCCGCAACATACATACCCAGCGCCAAGTTTGGCACCGGCACCTTCATGACATCCGCTTTTTCGTTCACACTTTCGGTCATACCGCGTTCCCAAAAAATCACCCGGTTTTCGCATCCGCTCCTTTTTAGCCTAGTCTAAATCCCTTAGCTTCGGTGCGATTGCCTGTGAAAACACTGTGATAGGAGGAAATTATAGTATGCCTGGGCGCGGCAGAACGCCAGAGGCCGGCGAGGATAGTTTCAGGCTGAAAGCCGATTTATACCTATTTTCAGGCCCCGAAAATGAGGCAAGTTTTTGTAAAGCAAAGACTAATATACTGCTACAAGAAGGTACACTCGATGGCGTCGATCAACCAACGACGACGGGCACAATTGACGCAGGAACGCTCGATATCATCCACCTGCTCATCTTCATCGTCGGCGATGAAGCCGTCGCACCCGGCCGCCAGTTGCCGCGAGGCGGCATAGTCTTCCTCAGCTAGGGTCAGTTGCCAACGCCCCTGACGTAGTTCAAATGCTTGCTGCATGCTATTCCTCATCGATTTAGCAGTGGGCCGTTAATAGTGTTTCAGCTGCTGCTTGAGGGCGTTGCGCCAGCGGCCCTGCTCCTCATACACCAGTAGAGAGACCTGATGATCCCGATAAACGGCCTTGACCTTGCCAGACAGATAGAGGGGCGTCTTGAAGCAGAGCTGCTCGCCGCTATCGCTGAGCACACGGTCGACGCCAGTCAGCTCGATCACCTCACCGACCGAGAGTGACACCTCGCCCGCCTCTAGCCCGGGCAGGTTAAACTGCCCCTTGATACGACCATCGTTGCCCTGCAACCTAAGCCCCAGTCCCGCGAGGGCGCCTATGATCCCCTGCCCAGTGCCGCCATGTTCGCTCAGATGTATGCCAAGCTGCTCGGCCAGGGCGTAGGCTTGCGCCTTGGTCTTCACCTCCTCCTTCGCCTGCTCGCCGAAGGCGATGAGCGCCTCACGATCGCATGAATGATGTAGATCCAGCAGGGCAATGCCGGGGTCGGCGGCTGCGGCGCTCTCGCTACGCAGATGGGCCACGGCTATTGCTAAGATCTCATCCTGAGACTTAGCGGTGCGCACCTGAAAACACATGGCGCTGTTGTGTGAGGTGTAGGGAATATCAGGGTGCACATAGAGCTGATGCCTAGTCACGAAGGCGCAGCGACTCAGGTGGTTGTCGCTCAGCAGATGTGCTATCTCCTCGGCGATCTCCCCGGTTCCCTTGGTGCCGATATCGTCGGTATCGTCGATGCACACCAACCAAGATCTCAACCCAGATGCTCTCACCATGCTTATATCTCCTCTCTATCAATCAGATCGTGGCTGCGCAGTCGCTCCAGTACGGGCGGCACCAACATGGCCGCCAACAGGGCGAAGAAGCTGCCAAACAACAAGCTCTTACCAAACTGCAGCGCCACCACTTGGGTGCTCAGCCCCGCCAGCAGCCCCTCGATCAGCCCCTTGCTAGCCCAGGCCAAGGTGCCCACCAACGCCAGTATGATGCAGCGCCACTTGAGCGCCAGCAGGCTGGGCAGAAGTAGCAGACAGATATCCATGGCGATGGCCGGCAGGCCAAACTTCACCAGCAGGAAGGGACCACCCTTACCCACGCCCAGGGTCATGGCCATCATGCCCGCCAGCAGGCCACACAGGCTGATGGCACCGCGTTTACCGACTGCGCCATAGCAAATTAAGTAGAAGAAGCTCATCAGGAACATGGAATGTCCCGACAGCCCCAGCTTCAGCCTCAGCATCCCCTTCAGCGCCACCAGCAGGGTGGCACAGAAGCCGATAAACAGGGCGTCATTTAGGTTGAATCCTTTATTGTTCATACGCTTGGTTCTCACTAATAGGGCCAGTGGGTCGGCTTGGGATGACGACCAAACTGGCGCAGCCTGGCCGCTGTGGCCATCTGCTTGGATAGTTTTAACAGCTGGATCAGCAGCGGATAGAGCACGCAGTAGATCAGCTCGCGCCAATGCTTGGGACGCCACAACGACTTGAGGCGAATGTTGGCGCCGCGCATCACCTGCATCTGATAGATCTCCCGCGTCTCCTGCCCTAGGTAAGGCAAGATGCCGAAACAGGCGGCCAGCACGAAGGCCCACTTGTGGGGCAGACAGAAGCTGAGCACCTCGCCGATTCGCTGGGGCGAGCAGGCCACCGACAGCCACCAGCCGGGGATCATGGCCATCAAGATACGGCACACGGCGATAATCCCCTCGGGTAGACGCTCGAGTCCGTGCAGCAACAGATAGAGCAGGCTAGTGATCGCCAACTGACTGGTGAAGATCACCAGCAGCCCTCTGAGTCGCCCCCCCAGGTAACGACCCTGTATCAGCAACAGCAAGTTCGCCAAGCCCAGGTAATGCAGCCATGACTGGGGCAACAGGAAGGCGCAACTGGAGAGCCCCAAAGCGAGCAGGATAGCGAGCGCGCACCAGCGGGTGTCGTTAACCGCGAAGTGGCGTTTTGTACGGCGCACTCCTGGCGCACGTACGCCGCGTCTAGCCCACACGAGAATATGCCTGTGGCGAGGCCGAGAGTGATTCGAGACGGCCATCCACCACCCGCCAGAGGCGATCCACCGGCAGCGCCGCAATCGGCCTGTGACTGGCGATCACCAGGGCGGTGCTCCGACGGCTCAGCTCCATCAGCAGCGCCACTATCTTGTCGGTGAAATGCTCATCCAGCCCGGCGAAGGGATCATCCAGCAGCAGTAGCTTGGGCCTGAGACAGGCGAGCGACGCCAGGGCGATCAGATGCTGCTGACCGTAGGAGAGCGTATGAGGCGAGTGCCTCGCCAATGTAGTCAACCCAAGTTGCCCCAGAAGTTCGATGGCCCGCTCCAGCGGCAAACCGAAACGCTTGAGGCTAAACTGCATCTCTTCGATCACTGTATTTTCAAACAGCTGCCGACTCGGCCGCTGGTGCAGCAAGGCCAGGTCGGCGCCGAAGCGTCCCAACTTGGGCTTCTTGCCAAACACCTTTATGCCCAAGGGATCGATATCCGCCTGGATACCGGCCAGACTCTTGAGCAGGGTACTCTTGCCGCAGCCGTTGTCGCCCACCAAGGCGGCAATCTCACCGGGGAAGAGCAGCAGGGAGTCGGCGTCGAACAGCTTCTGGCGCTCGCAAAAGGCCAGGGTAAAGCCATGGCTGTCGATGACGGCGCTGCCCTGCGGCCAGGCCGGCGACTCACGCCAACTTACCTGCTCCGAAGTCGCTTCACACTCCGCCGGCGCTAACGCCTGCAGCTGGCCCTGACTGAGCTGCCATCTGTGGGTGACCAGATCCTTGAAGACGCCTCTGTGATGCTCGACGATCAACAGGGCCACGCCCTGCTGCTTGAGCTGATTGAGCACGGCCGACAGCTCTGCTACCCCCTGATCGTCCAGCTGTGCCCAGGGCTCGTCAAGCAGCAAGAGGTCCGGCTCGAGCACCAGCTGGGCGGCGATCATCAGGCGATAGCGCTGTCCCAGCGACAGGCTGGCGATGGGCGTGTCCAGGCTGATATAGAGACCGACCCGTCTTAGGGCTGAGCGCACCTGCAGCAGCATCTCACTGCTGGCGACACCTAAGTTTTCCAGGGCGAAGGCCACTTCGGCCCCCAGCGTCTGGCGCAGTAGCTGCACATTGGGGTCCTGCATCACCACGCCCAGGGTAGCTCCCTCGGTGATCTCGCGCTCCCCTTCCCAGGGACGCTCCAGGATCCCCAGCAGCAGCTTGAGCAGAGTCGACTTACCACAGCCGGTGTAGCCGTGGATCAGGTGACACTCGCCGGCAGCTATGGTCAGATTGAGACCCTCAAACAGCGGCTGCGCCGCTGTCTGGAAGTTAAAATGGATCTGACTGAGTCGCACCAGGGCCATGGTTTATGCCTATAGCTGCCAGTTCACGCCCAGGAACAGCTGACGACCCGCTTGGGGTAGCCCCTCGCTCTGATAGTAACGCTCATCGAGCAGGTTAGTGGCTCTGAGGTAGACAGACAGGGCGTCACCCGCGATAGGCTGGCTCAGCTTGAGATCCACCAGTGTGTAGTCATCCAGCGACTTCTCCACCAGCTGTTTCTGACCGGCCACCTTCTCTTCGGTGTGGAACACCTGGCCCATGATGTGCTCGATATTCAGATTGATGCGGGTCGCAAAGCTAAACTCGTAATCCGCCTGCAGCCTGAATTGATGACGCGGACGGTACTCTAAGGTATCCAGACCCGGCGCCGCATCCTTGTCTTCGCTATCGAGGAAGCTGTAGCCGAAGCTCAGCGACAGGTTATCGATGCTCTGATCACGTACCAGGAAGTCGACCCCCTTGAACTGATAGCGGCCCATGTTCTGATAGATGCCATCGACATCCTTGGCGATATAGTTGTCCGCATCCGTGTAGTAGGCCGCCAGGCTCAGATCTGTGTTGCTACCCAGCCCCTGTGCCAGACTCAGCTCCAGGTGCTTTGAGGTCTCAGATTGCAGATCTTGATTACCCGACGAGAGTGAGTAGAGGTTGCGCATCGATGGGAAACGTACCTTACGGGCCACTCCTAGGTTGAGACGAGTCGCGTCGGCGGCCTGCCAGTAGGCTGAAGCCTGCGCCGAGTAGTCGGACTCATCTTCGCGCACACGTTGTTGCTCGTGTAAGGCGCCGCCCAGGCTGGCACCGATACTATCCTGTTGATACTGATATTCCGCCGCCAGGGTGTAGAGCCAGGACGAATCGTCGAATGACTCGGCGCCGCCAGAGCCATTACCACCGCCCGTGCCGCCGCCAGTACCTGAACCAGAACCGCCACCTGTGCCAGATCCACTACCCGAACCAGTTCCACTGCCTGAACCCGAACCGCTACCGGTTCCCGAGCCTGAACCGCCCCCAGTACCTGAGCCCGAACCACCTCCAGTTCCTGATCCTGAGCCGCTGCCAGAGCCAGTGCCTGAGCCACTACCAGATCCACTACCTGAACCACTACCTGAACCACTGCCAGAACCACTGCCGGTGCCACTTCCAGAACCAGTAGTGTCGGTATCTATCTGATTACTCTCTGACTCCCAGCTCTGGTGCTCGGCGATCAGGGCGCCGGTCAGCAGGTGACCCTTATCGAAGTCGGCGATCAGCTGCAGGTTACCGCCGCTGACCACAGAGCGGCCGTCCAGGCTCTGCTGCAGGCCGGCGAAACTGTCATCCAGATAACGATTTTCCAGCACGTCAGACTGATTCTGATAGATGAAGCCCCTCAGGGTCAGCAGCTCGTTGAATCTGTGGGCCAGGCCCAGTTGCACCGTATGGGCATCGTAGTCGTCGACGCGTTCAAACTTGGCCTTGCCAGAGGTGGTGCCATCGACGGCGGGCTTGCCCCACTCGCCGCTACGCAGGCTGAGGTTTGCCATCAGCTGGGTATTGTCCGACAGCCAGTAGCTGCCCTGGGCAAATAGGTTGTTGATCGTCTTGTCGCTGTTGAAACGGGTATCACCCTGCTGCGTCTCGGTATCAGGCTGATCGCCAGACACAGGCCAGCCATCGGTCTGCTGACGCGACAGCGACACCAGCCCCTGCCAGCGATCGCCCGAGCCCGCCACTGTGACGTCGCCGTTGAAGGTATCGTTTTCGCCGCCCTCTAGATGGCCGGAGAAACCGGGCACATCGGCGCCCTGTTTAGTGCGGATGTTGATCACGCCGCCGGCGCCGCCCGGACCATAGAGCACAGAGGTTGGGCCCATGGAGACGGTGACCGAGGCGATCTGGCTGGCAGGCACCACGCTAGGATCGAACTGACCATCTTCGGCACCGTTGGCGGGTACACCGTTGATCAGATAGATGACGTGTCTGGCCTTAAAGCCGCGCACATCGACCCTGGGCGTGCCCTGGCCACCGGTACGCACATAGACGCCGGGGGCATTCTTTAGTACCTCGTCCAGGCTCTGGGCACCCATGGCCTGAATTTCATCGGCGCTGATGGTCCAGCTACTCGTGGTCTGTTGCAGCGGCGTCGGCTTCTCGCCGGTCACCACTATGACTTCGGCCACATCTAAAATGGGCTCGTGTTTGACTTCCTCGGCCATGACCAGAGGACTGGCGGCAACCGCGGCTGCCACGAGTGATAATTTGAGACTGATTGGTTTGTTTTTCATGTTTTCATCGCTGTGTCATTTCCCTATGGCCGTCATTCTTCCGGCTTACACCTGTAGCAACAAGCTAACGAAAACCAAAAACAAACCCAGATCGACAAATTTGAACAAATGCCGCGGTGACGACGATAGACAAGGGACATTTTGTCCAGTGTAAAACCTTGATTAGACAAAAATACACAGGCTTGAAATGCTTCCGAAAAAACTGACAAATCTCTCTTTTCTTGGACAAGCTCACAGCTTAACCGCCTGTAACTTGACAGCTAACAGTCGGCACATTAATTTGTGGTAAAGATTCTTATTACCAATTCAGATAAGTCTCACATTCGCCGCGTTTGATGTCCTTAACCCGCCCTCAAACTCACGCACTTTTTTACCAGGTTGGAGTATTTCTTGAGCGTTTCCTCGCTGCCACAGGCCATACAATCCTTATCCCGCAAACTCGAAAAACTCGACATACACCCACAGGGTGAGCCGATCATTCAGTTGTCGGTGACGGCCTGTGTGATGCCGATGATCGCCTGGATCGCCAGCCAACCTTGCTACCCCAGGATCTACTGGCATGGCCGCGACACACAGGAAGAGGTCGCCGCCCTGGGGTGCTGTAAAGATTTCATCTTCGAAGATGCGGTAGACGACAACCAGCTTTCCCAGGCCTATCAGACCCAGAGGTCACTCTCGACTAATCAGGAGATACGCTACTACGGCGGCGTGGCCTTCGATCGTCATACCGAGTGTTGGCCCGAGTATGGCCGCGCCCATTTCATCCTGCCTAGGGTCGAGCTGAGACGCAGCGGCGATGAATACAAGCTGCTGGTCAATCTCAATGTCGAATCCGGCGATATCGAGCAGGAGCGCACCCTGGCGCTGCAGGCCCTTGCCGCTTTGGTACCGCCCAAGCCGCTGGCGCCACCGAACAAGATACAACTGCTGAGCCGCAGTGATCGTCCCAACAAACTACGCTGGCACGAGCTGGTCAATCAGGTCACCCATGACAGGTTTATTCAGGACACGCCTAAGGTAGTGCTGTCCCGTCTGACCCAGCTCGAGGTGAACGAGAAGGTCGATCCCTGGATGCTGCTGGCCAGCTGGCAGGGTCGCAACCAGAACAGTTTTCAGTTTGGCTTTCAGTTCAGCCCTGAGAGCGCCTTTATCTCCTGCACGCCGGAGCGTCTCTACCGACGTCGCCAGCGCGAGGTATTTACCGAGGCCTTAGCGGGCACCACCACACGCGGACTCAACGAGGCCGAAGACGCCATGCTGGCGCAGCAGCTGCTGGACGACACCAAGAACAGCCATGAGAACCAGCTGGTGCGCGAACATATCGTCGATGCCCTGACCCCGCTGAGCAACTATGTGGGTGCCGATGAACTGGCCAAGGTGTTTAAGCTGAGCCACATCCAGCATCTGCACAGGGCCATTCGCGCCGAACTCAAACCAGGAGTGAACGATTTTCAGATCCTGCAGGCCCTGCACCCCACCCCTGCCGTGGGCGGTCTGCCTAAGGCATCGGCCATCAACTTTATTCGCCAGCGCGAAGGCTACACCCGTGGCTGGTATGCCGGTGCCTGTGGCTACTTCAACAAGTATGAGAGCGAGTTTGCGGTGGCGATTCGTAGTGCGCTGATCGAACCCGGACGCATCAACTTGTTTGCCGGTGCGGGGATCGTCTCAGGCTCTGAAGCCGAGGCGGAATGGCACGAGCTGGAGAATAAGCTCAAGACCATAATGTCTATTCTGACCGAAGTATAATTTAATTGGCTAGTGGCACCCGGACGCGATAGCTGATGTTGGCCTGAAACAGCCTGTCCAGCTCGCCACTCTCGGCCATGCGCGCCATGGCGCCGTTGAAGATCGCCTTCAGACGCTTGCCCTTAGGCGTCTGAGGAAAGACGAAAAACACCTCTGGATTCAACACGTTTTCCTTTATCACATACTGCTGCGGCCGATTCAGCTGGCTGGCGAGCCCCTGCAGTGAACGCTTATAGTCGAGCACGGCGTCTATCTTGCCGTTGTTGACATGGTTGAGCATCTGCAGCAGATCGCTGCCCTCCTCGTAATACATGGGCACCTTGATGAAGGTGTCGTAGCGATACTCCAGCATCGCCTTCACCTTCTTCTTTTTCAGGCTGTTGATATCCTGCCAGATGGCCGCCAGCTCGGGGGTGAGGGCCGCGTCCACCTGATCGACCTCTACCGGCAGATCGCAGTAATAGTCGGGTTTGACTTCGTCGATATAGAAGCCCAGCCCCACATCGACCTTTTGTTGCTGCACCATATAGAGGGCGCGGGAGAAAGGCACGAAATCTATCGAAATTTTCCACTTGGGGGCGGGGAAGGCGCTTTGCAGCAGCGCGAGATAATAGCCCTTGCCATCGGGCGTGCTGTAGCCGGGCCAGTTGCCGGTCACGACAGTGATCTCTTCCACCTCTTCGGATGCGGCGCGCCAGGGCGTGCTCACTAGCAGACAGGTGCACAAGATGACCACAAGATAACGCCAAGATCTCATCGGCCCCCTCCTCGAAATCATGGTGATAGTCCACCAAGTGTAGCCTCTTTATGTGGTCCAAGCGGGAGCCGGGCAGAGAAAACGGCGCAAAATCCTTGCTCATTTGGTCTTAATGACTATAATTTGCCGCCCTGTCTCCCGGCCAACCCTGGAAGACGGCTAACCGAGGCGTAAGCCTTATCCAGTTTCTAAGCGGGTTCCCTCACCCCGCGTTAACCCATTAAAAAGGCCACAAGATGTTAATGTTATCCCAAGCGCAGATTCAGCGTGCGCTACTGCTGCTCGTCAGCTTTCATATTGCCATTATCACAGCAAGTAACTACCTGGTTCAGCTACCCTTCCAGCTATTTGGTTTTCATACCACCTGGGGCGCCTTCAGCTTTCCCTTCGTCTATCTGGCCACAGATTTGACGGTGAGAATCTTCGGCCAACAGTCGGCGCGTAAGATCATTCTCAGAGCCATGATACCTGCACTGTTGATCTCCTACCTGATCGGCGTGCTCTTCCATCAGGGTAGCTTTCAGGGTAGCGAGGCTTTGGTGCAGTTCAACAACTTCGTGTTTCGTATCGCCTTCGCCAGCTTCGCCGCCTACTTGGTGGGCCAGCTGATGGATATTACCGTGTTCGCCCGCCTCAGACAGGCCAAGGCCTGGTGGGTCGCACCTGCAGCCTCGACGGTTATCGGCAACCTTATCGATACCCTGGTCTTCTTCAGCGTGGCCTTCTATGCCTCGAGCGATCCCTTCATGGCCGAGCACTGGATGGAGATCGCCAGCGTCGACTATGGCTTCAAGCTGATCGTCAGCCTGGGGCTCTTCCTGCCCGCCTACGGCGTCTTACTCAGGGTATTGCAGGAGCGAATTTTGCGAGAAGGCCAGACAAAATCGCAAAGCAAACTGGCCTGACCAGTTGATTTGTACTATCATCGCGGCACTCAAATTTTCACCAGTGCCGCCTTGCTAGCGACAAACTTTGGAGAGCCAAGATGTACACCACAAGTATCGAGCATCACACCCAGCTGAGCGATGAGCTCATCGACACCCTGATTGGCCTGAGCCAGGAGGTGCCCGAATTCGACGGCCGTCATCAGGCTGAAGACTATCAAGCGCGCCTCAGCGACAAGACCTTTCTGGTACAGCTGATCCGCATCGAGGGCGAGCTGGCGGGCTACAAGATAGGCTATAGTGAGACCAATGGTGAGTTCTACAGCTGGCTGGGCGCCATTCTGCCAGAGTTTCGTCAGCTCGGGCTGGCCAAGGCATTGATGCAAGATCAGGAGCGCTGGGCCAAGACCCAAGGTTTCAACACCCTGGCGGTGAAGACCTATAACCGCTTCGCCAACATGTTGCAGCTGCTGATCCAGCAGGGCTACAAGATAGCCGGGTTGGAAAATACCGCGACAAATATCGATGATAACAAGTTGGTTTTAAACAAATTACTGAACTAGAGCCTGTTGATCGTGAATCTTTACACGATAAAAGCTTGCAAACCTAAATGATAATTATTACTATTTAGATGCGTTCCAAAACTCAGTCTGTTTTAAGCACTTCATCTCTGCTTACTATGATGAGTTCGCAAGCACAACATTGCTCACACACTCTTTGTGGCCGGAATATTAGTATTCCGGCTCTTTTTTTCTCTGAAGCCCAGGCTTATAAGGCCTGCCAGGGAATCTTTACGAATCCCTAAGCCTTACCAATCACTAAACCTTACGAATCCCTATGCCTCTCGCGCCTTCTTATCCAGCGCACTGGAGAAATGCAGCCCCTCGTAGGGCGGATTGAACTGATCGTCGATCGCCTTGTGGTACAGGCCTATGGTAAACAGGGTGCCCTTACCGACCGTGGAGCTGACCTCTATGGTGCCGCCTATCCGCTTGATAATGCCGTAGCTCAGGGAAAGCCCAAGACCGGTACCGTCCTGACGCGTGGTGTAGAAAGGATCGAAGATGCGCCCCAGCTGTTCCTCGGGGATCCCCTTACCCTCATCTTCCACCTCTATCTTGACCCCTATGGGCTCACCGCCCTGGACCCAGTCATAGGTGCGGATCCAGATGCGTCCCTGTCCGTCCATGGCGTGGGCGGCATTAACCACCAGGTTGATCAGCACCTGCAGTAGCTGAGGACGATTTACCTCGATAGGATAACTGGCGTTGAGATCCTGGATCAGCACCACCTCCTGCTTCTTGATAGAGTGGCGCACCAGGATGGCCATCTCCTCGACGATCGGCGTGAGCTGATGCATCTCCAGCGGCGCATTAAATTCGCCGGGGCGGCTATATTGCAGCAGGCTACGAATGATGGTGCTGATGCGCCCCACCTGCTCGATGACGATATCTATCTCTTCCTCGACATCCTCGGCCTTGTCGCCCAGCTCAGACTTGAGCAGCTCCATGTTACCTAAGATAACCGCCGTGGGGTTGTTAATCTCATGAGCGATCCCCGCCGTCAGCTCACCCAGGGCGGTCAGCTTCTCATTGGTCACCAGTTGCTGGCGAGTCTCGTTGAGCAGGGCCACGTTACGCTGCAACTCCTCAGTCTTCTCCTGCAGGCTGCGGGTACGCTCCTCGACCTTGACCTCAAGCTGCTCTGCCGCCGCCTGGATCTGCGAGTTGCGTCGCTGCAACAGGTCCAGCATGCGGTCGAACTGTTCGGCCAGATTCGCCAGCTCGTTGTCGCGCTCCAGCCCCAAGGACCCGATTCTCAGGTTACGGCCCGATTGCACCGCCTTCACCACATGGTGAATACGCTCGATCGGCTGCAGGAGGCTGTAGGCGCCGCGGTAGACCAGCAGGCCAGAGACCAGCAGCACCAACATGAGGATAGTGCCCAGCTCTATGATGTTCAGCAGGTAGTTATGAATAAAGGGAGATTCGGAAAATCCGGTGTAGATCATACCGATACGCTCACCGCGAATATCCTTGAGCGGTGCATAGGCGGAGATAAACCAGTCGTTGTAGACGAAGGCGCGGTCGACCCACAGCAGGCCCTGCACCAACACCTTCTGCCGCACCTCTTCCGACACCAGACTACCGAGCGCGCGGCCGCGCTTCTCGCTATCCTGGGGGAAGAAGTTCAGCGGCACGTTAGTGCTGATGCGGGTGTTGTCGAGGAAGATGGTTACCGTGCCGATGGAGCGCTCCGGCAGCGTGCCCTTGTCATAAACCAGGTCACGAATATGGTCCACGATGCGAATATCGCGATTAAGCAAGATGCCACCGTCCAGATACCAGCCCACTGTGCCATCACTGCCCAGGATCGGCAGTAGGCTGCGGCTGAGCATGCCGCGCTTCTCCACATCCTTGCTCGGCTTCTGGGATCTTGGGGTGTCCACCAAGGTGATCACCGCCTCCTGCTCCAGGTTGGGCGCCAAACGGGCCAGACGCTGGGGCTGCAACACCATTAAACCCGAGAAGGGCTGATTGTCCTGTATCTTGGGCAGCATCACCCTCAAATCAGGGTCTTGGGCCGCCTCGGAGACGCTGATCAGCCTGAGGAAATCCAGGTCGAGCTCGGCCTGCTTCTGCTTGAGCAGCTCGGCCAGCTGAGCTCTGGCGGCCTTGCTGTCGGCATCGAGATCGCGAAATTCGTTTTGAAACTCCCAGGAGGCGCGCACCAACTCGAGCTGGTCTTCCTGCTTCTCCTGCACAGAGATCAATGTGTTGCTGGCCACCGTCAGGTCGGCCTTCACCTTCATGAAGAGCTGTTTGCCCGTGTAGCTGATGTTCCAGTAAATGGTGATGAATACCAGGCTCACCAAGGTTAGCAAGATGGGCAGCAGGGTGAGGATCAGGATGCGATAACGCACCTTGGCCTGCAGCTGCTGCCAGTTGACACCAAAGAGACGCGAGAAAAAAGACACGGTTATTCTTCCTCGAGATGATTGAGTTCGAACCACTCTTTATATTTACGATCCAGTGTCTTACGGGAAACCCCGAGATCGCGCGCGGCGGCAGACTTGTTCCCCTGATGCAGGTCGACCACTGAGGTCACATGGTGTTTCTCAACTTCCTTGAGCGACCAGTCCAGCGGATAACCCAGCTCGCCGGTTGCCTCTGATTTAGGCTGCTGTTTCCAGTACTCGGCCGGCGGCTTACCCAGCAGGATACAACGCTCAATCATGTTGCGCAGCTCACGGATGTTGCCCGGCCACTCATGCTGTTGCAGCTTGAGCATATCCTCGTGGCTCCACACCACCTCTTTAACCCCCAGCTCGGCGGCCAATAGGCGGGTGAAGTGATGGGTCAGCTCCACCACATCTTCGGGGCGCTCCCGCAGCGGTGGGATCACTATGTCTAATACGTTGAGTCGATAGAAGAGATCGCGCCTGAAGTTACCGGCCTCCACCTCGTCCGCCAGCTTGCGGTTGGTGGCCGCCAGCACCCGGACATCGATATTGATCTCCTTCTCGCTGCCCACGGGCCGTATGGTGCGCTGCTCCAGCACCCTCAGCAGGGCCGTCTGCATCTTGAGCGGCATCTCGCCTATCTCGTCTAGGAAGATGGTGCCGCCCGAGGCGAAGCTGAACAAACCTTCACGGTTGCCCTTGGCGCCGGTGAAGGAACCGGCCGCATGACCAAAGAGTTCACTCTCCAGCAGTTCGGGGGCGATGGCGCCACAGTTGACCGGTACAAAGGGTCCCTGACGACCGCTGAGCAGATGCAACTGTCTGGCCACCAGCTCCTTACCCGTGCCCGATTCGCCTTCGATCAGGATCACCGCATTGGTGGGCGCCACCCTTTCGATCACATGTTTCACCTCCATCATGGCATCGCTGCTGCCTATGATGGTGGAGGATTGGCCGATGGAGACCTCGCGGCGCAGCATGAGGTTTTCGCGCTTGAGCAGGCGACGTTCGATGCAGCGGTCAACCGCCTTCATCATCTGCTCCAGGTGGAAGGGCTTCATAATAAAGTCAGAGGCGCCGGCACGCAGCGCCTTGATGGCCACGTCCATATCGGCATAGCCCGTCATGAAGATGATGTCTGAGCGCCGCTCCTGATCGCTCAGGGCCTCGTCCCACTCTATGCCGGAACGGCCCGGCAGGCGGATATCGACGATCAGCAGATCGAAGTGACAGCGGCTCCGAAGCTGCTCGGCATCTTCGACGCTACCTGCGGTTTCCACCAGGGCGAACTTCTTCGACAGCGCCTTCTTCAGGAAGCTGCGCATGCCCGGCTCATCGTCGACGATAAGCACAGATACGGCGGATGGTAGGGGCTTCATCTCTTTATTAGGCTGGCTCATATTGTCTTCTTTTGGACATTTTGACTCATATTGAACAGATTCTAGCATCAAACCTCGGCCAATTGGTCACCCTGAACCAGTAGAATCGCGCTCTGGGACATTATGTCTGGCGATAATTTGCCGAGCTTGCGATCTGCTTCACACTTTGTTGGCAACTTGTGAGCTTTTTTTGCAGATAATGGATTTGGCACTGTTTTTGCTGAAACAGAGTCGTTATTCACACAATAATCCGCGTGATCCCGGCAACATCACGCAAACCAGCAGATGCCAAGGAGCAAAAATGCTAAAGCTAAAATCAATCCTCAGCCTAGCGATCGTCGCCAGTGCCCTTACGCTAACCTCTGCCCAGGCAGAAGAGGTCATTAAACTGGCCACCACCACCAGCACAGAAAACTCTGGTCTACTCAAGCACCTACTGCCTAAGTTCGAGCAGGAGTCTGGCTACAAGGTACAGGTAATTGCAACAGGTACTGGTAAGGCCCTCAAGCTGGCTCGCCAGGGCGACGTGGACGTGGTGATGACTCACGCCCCAGCTGCCGAAGCCAAATTCGTTAACGAAGGCTACGGCATTCTGCCACGCGGCATCATGGAAAACGATTTTGTGATCTTGGGCCCGAAAAATGACCCAGCGAAGATCCGTAGCAGTAAGACAGCCGAAGAGGCCTTTGCTAAAATAGCCGACTCTGGCGCGGGCTTCGTCTCTCGCGGTGACAACTCTGGTACCAACATGAAAGAGTTGATCATCTGGAAAGGCGCTAAGGTTGAGCCAACATTTAACGGCTACCGCGCCGTGGGCCAAGGCATGGGTAAGACGCTGCTGATGGCAAACGAGCTACAGGCCTACACACTGTCTGACCGCGGTACCTTCGTTGCCTACAAGGCGAAGTTAGATCTCGCGGTTGATTATGATGGCGGTAAGACACTGGCTAATCCTTATCAAATCATGTTGATCAACCCTGAGAAATACCCAGATCTGAACCACAAAGGTGCTAAGGCGCTGAGTGACTGGCTGATCGGCAATGAAGCCCAAGGCATGATTAACAGCTACACCGTACAGGGTGAGCAACTATTTAAGGCAACATATAGCGAATGAGTGAAGGCTGGTTAGCCCTAATACAGCAGGCGTTGAGCCTGCTGTTTTCATTAGATCCCGATGTTTGGTCTATCGTCAGCGTCTCCTTTTCTGTCTCTTTTGCGGCGCTGGCGATCACCCTAATTCCCTCTATGGTACTGGGCTTCGTGCTGGCCTTCGCCCGTTTTCCGGGACGCTGGTTTGCCACAAACCTGGTACAGACGACCCAATCTATCCCCACAGTGGTGATCGGCCTCTTGGTCTATCTGATGCTTACCCGCATGGGTCCCCTGGGGGATCTTAAATGGCTATTTACCCAGAAAGGCATGATACTGGGACAGATGATGATCTGCGCCCCCGTGTTAATCGCCATGAGTCAGGCCGCCTTTACCAGCGTGGACAAGCGTGCCTGGGAAACCTCTCGCACCTTAGGTGCCTCCTGGCTGCGCTCCGTCTGGCTGGTATGCCGCGAACTCAAGGTGCCGCTGTTGATGGCCATAGTAGCGGCCTTTAGCCGCATTCTCACCGAGGTGGGCTGTTCCATGATGGTGGGCGGCAATATTGCCGGCGTCACCCGAAATATCCCCACCGCCATCGCCCTGGAAACCAGTAAGGGCGATTTCGCCCAGGCTATCGCCCTGGGACTGGTACTGCTTATCCTGGCCTTAGTGCTCAACTTCACGCTCGGCACCCTCAGAGGTAGAGCCGAACCTAGGAGCCTTTAATCATGGTCAAGATCATCGCCAACAACATAGAGATGCGCTTCGGCAGCCGCCTGCTGTACCGTTTCGATCGCCTCAGCCTGGCCCAGCACCAGACCATACACCTGCAGGGCGACAACGGCAGCGGCAAGACTACACTGATGAAGATGCTGGCAGGCCTGCAGGCACCCAGCCAGGGCGAGATCCACACAGAAGGTTTTAGCCCAACGCCATGGTGGCGCCGTAACCCCTTGCTGGGCAAGGCGGTCTATCTGCATCAACACCCCTATCTGTTTGATGGCAGCGTGGCCTACAACCTCAACTATGTGCAGCCCTTTTGCGACATGACGGAGCAGGAGATCGCCTCGCGCACCCAGACGGCTATCGAGATGGCGCAGCTGGGCAGCCTGCTCAACCAGAGAGCCGCCAGCCTCTCCGGCGGCGAGCGCCAACGCCTGGCCATCGCCCGCGCCTGGATCATGCGTCCACGCCTGCTGATGCTGGACGAGCCGACCTCCAACATGGACAAGCTGTCTCAGCAGCTGGTGCTGACCATGGTCAGCCATCTGAAACAGCAGGGCACAGGCATGTTGATCAGCAGCCATCAGAGCTGTTCGCTCACCGGCCTGTGCGAGCAGATCTGGCAGATCCAGGCACAAGCCATTCAGGTAAGCCCATCGACCATTGATGAGCGCCCTTTCACCCCATCACAGCAGGAGCTGAGATATGTCACCGCAAATTGATGCCGTGATCCTTGCCGGCGGCATGGCCAGACGCATGGGCGGCAACGATAAGGGACTGGTCGAACTCAACGATCAGCCGATGATAAAACACGCAATCGACAGGATAAAACCTCAGGTTAAGCAGATCCTGATCAACGCAAATCGCAACCAGAATCGCTATGCTGAGTTTGGTTACCCAGTATTGAGTGACGAAGACTCGGGTTATTTAGGGCCGCTGGCCGGCATGATCACGGCGATGGGGCAGACCCAGGCCGACTACCTTCTGGTAGTCCCCTGCGACTGCCCGCTGCTGCCGATGGATCTGGTGCAGCGTATGCTGGCGGCGATCACCGCAGAAGACGCTGAGATGGCGGTAGCCAGCGATGGCAAGCGAGAGCAACCTGTGGTGTTACTGATGAAGCCCGCACTGCGAGGATCGATGAAGGCCTTCTTAGATGCCGGCGAGCGTAAGATCGATTTCTGGTACGCCAAGCACCACTGCGTCGTGTGTGACTTCTCCGATCAGCCCAACGCCTTCGTGAACGTCAACACGCCAGAACAAAAACAACAACTTTCCGAGGCAATTGCCCACTAAAAATAGAGGTGTACATGAGCGTACCGTTTAACAATCCACTGCCGATCCCCGTCCTCGGATTTTGCGCCTACAGTGGCACAGGCAAGACGACCCTGCTGAAGAAGCTGATCCCCGAACTCAATCGTCGAGGCCTGCGGCTAGCCGTTGTCAAACATGCTCATCACAACTTCGATGTGGATATTCCCGGCAAGGACAGCTTTGAAATGCGCAAGGCCGGTGCCCGCCAGATGCTGGTCGCCTCCCATGTGCGTTGGGCGCTGATGACAGAAGATCCGGTTGATGAGGCGCCCGAGCTGCCTCATCTGCTGGCGCAAATTGAGGCCGACAAGGTGGATATCGTCCTGGTAGAGGGCTTCAAGAAGCTGGCCCTGCCTAAGGTCGAGCTACACCGCGCCGCCCACGGCAAGCCCTTTATCCATACCCATGACGAGCACATTCAGGCCATCGCCTGCTGCGACGATACCGAGCTACCATCAGACCTTAGACGCCTAGATATCAACGATGTGGGCCAGATAGCCGACTTCGTCATCGAATACGCCAACAACTGGCGCCCCTGCACACCATCGCTCCCCCTCGCGCCCGAGTGCGGCTGCGAGCTGGACACCAGCAAGACGCTATCGGTGAGACAGGGAATAGACAAGATCCTCTCCTACGTCACACCTGTATCGACCAGCGAAGAGGTCGCCATCGACGACAGCACTGACAGGGTATTGGCCCAAGATGCCATCTCGCCGGTGGACGTGCCCCAGCACACCAACTCGGCGATGGATGGCTTCGCGTTTGCCTACTCAGACCCCATGTTAGACAGCTACACTCTGGTAGGCGATGTGATGGCCGGTCATAGCTATCAGGGCACACTCAACCCAGGTGAAGCCGTGCGCATCATGACAGGTGCCCCCATGCCGGACGGCGCCGATACGGTGCAGATGAAGGAGATGGCAGAAGATCGCGGCGACAGCGTCAGCTTCCAAGGCAACATCAGCATGGGGCAACACGTGCGCCAAGCCGGTGAAGACATCGCCAAGGATCACACCGCCCTGAGCGCCGGACACAGACTCAAGGCCGCCCATCAAGGCATGCTAGCCTCACTGGGCTTCGGCAAGCTACCCGTATATCGCCGTCCTAAGGTCGCCGTCTTCTCCACTGGCGACGAGGTGTGCCAACCGGGCGAGCCCTTAAAGCCAAACTGCATCTACGACTCCAACCGCTTCACCATCAAGTCCATGGCGAAACAGCTGGGTTGTGAGGTGATCGATCTCGGCATCCTGGAAGATAACGAATCAGCCCTGGTCGACGCCCTACAAGGCGCGGCGCAGCAAGCCGATGTGGTGATAAGTTCAGGCGGCGTCTCGGTCGGCGATGCCGACTTTATCAAGTTGGCGCTGGCCAAGGTGGGACAGATCAA
Source organism: Shewanella alkalitolerans (assembly GCF_019457575.1). Lineage (NCBI taxonomy): Bacteria > Pseudomonadati > Pseudomonadota > Gammaproteobacteria > Alteromonadales > Shewanellaceae > Shewanella > Shewanella alkalitolerans. The sequence continues at coordinate 4,346,658 of NZ_CP080422.1, forward strand.
CTTCTGGCGCATCAACATGCGTCCGGGCAGACCCCTGGCCTTTGGTCAGATTGGTGACAGCCTATTCTTCGGCCTGCCGGGTAACCCAGTTGCCGTGATGGTCTCCTTCATGCAATTTGTTCAGCCTGCGCTGCGCAAGCTGGCGGGCGAACTGGATTGGACGCCGACCTTAGTGCCCGCCATCGCCGACTGCACCCTACGTAGCCGCACCGGCCGCACCGAGTTTACCCGCGGCGTCTATCATCTGGGCGCTGACGGCCGCCTGCATGTGACCAGCACAGGTGCCCAGGGTTCGGGCATGTTGAGCTCAATGGTGAAGGGTAACTGCCTTATCGTGATCGCCGAAAAAGACGAACAGCTCAACGTGGGTGATACCGTTTATATTCAACCCTTTGCCGATCTCTTATAGTCGACAATGGATTAGCTAGGCGGGTGAGACGAACTCCCCGCCGCCGTAGGTGATTCTGTATGAGTTTGATAGTCGATACCTTTGGCCGCACCGTGGAATATCTGCGTCTCTCGGTGACTGACAGATGCGATTTTCGCTGTGTCTACTGCATGAGTGAAGACCCCTGCTTCCTCGACAGAGAGCAGGTGCTCAGCCTGGAGGAGCTGGCCTGGATAGGTCAGGCCTTTACCGAACTTGGGGTGAAGAAGATCCGCCTTACCGGCGGTGAGCCCCTGGTGCGCACCGATTGTGACCAGTTAGTTAAGCTGCTGGGGCGACTCCCCGGCCTCAAAGAGCTGTCCATGACCACCAATGGCTCACGCCTGAGCAAGTTTGCCGGCAAGATGCATGAGGCGGGCCTGAGCCGGCTCAACATCAGCCTGGATACCCTGAAACCCGAGCTATTTACCCAGTTGACCCGCAACGGCAACCTGGAGCGGGTGATCCAGGGGATCGATGCCGCCAAGGCCGCAGGCTTCAGCCGCATCAAGATCAACGCCGTGATCCTGCGTGGCCAAAATGACGACGAGGTGCTGGATCTGATCGAGTTTTGCCGCGAGCGCGAACTGGATATCGCCTTCATCGAGGAGATGCCACTAGGTGTCATCGACGAACGCAAGAAGAGTCGTCACTGCAGCAGCGACGAGGTCAAGGCGATCATCAGCCAGCGCTATCCACTCAGTGTGTCTGACAAGCGTACCGGCGGCCCGGCCCGCTACTACACCATGCCAGGCAGCAAGATACATGTGGGTTTCATCTCGCCCCACAGCAACAACTTCTGCCACGAGTGCAACCGGGTAAGAGTCACAGTAGAAGGACGTTTGCTTCTCTGTCTGGGTAACGAAAACTCGGTGGACCTCAAGGCGATCGTCAGGCAGTATCCCGGTGATATCGAGCGCCTGAAGCAGGCGATTCTCGAGGCGATCAAGCTCAAGCCCAAGGAACATCACTTCGGCCCAGAGGGCGAAACCCAGATCCTGCGCTTCATGAATGCCACCGGCGGCTAATGCCCTGGGCCATTTTCGGTGATAGACTCTGACACATCTGATATTGAATGAGTCTGACTCGAGATGGCCCTGACCCGAAGAAAATGGAATAACATCATCATCTTCGCCTCCATCGCCATGGTGGCGATACTCACCTTTTTGGAACGTCACCGCCAAGCGATCCCGGAAGATGCCCAGCCCCTCTTCGATCAACAGGCGCCCCTGTTTCAGCTGCAATATGACGATCTCTGGCTCGCCCAGCAGGGCTTCGGCTGGCAGTGTGACCCTCAGGTGCTCAACTGTCGGCAATGGGCAGAGGCCTGGAGTGGTATCCTGGTCTCGCCAATCGCCAAACCCTCTGGCTTAGCCACGCCCGCCCATGAGTTGGTGATCCAGATCCGCGACATAGAGACGCCACAGCTCTGGCTCATCTATCCCGAGGAGGGACTGTTGAGCTCACCGGCCGGTAACTGGTACCGGATCCCGCCGAGCCTGCGCCCGTCATTGCAGCCGATCCTCAGACTCGATAATCCCTAAACTAGCGAAACGAAGAGACATCTATGCCCGAACTCCCCGAAGTCGAAGTAACCCGCCAAGGGATCTCCCCCCACCTGCTCGATCAGCAGGTCACAGGATTAACCGTGCGTAACGCCTCCCTGCGCTGGCCCGTCCCCGAGGTTGCCCAGCAGATAGTCGGACAGACTATCAGAGGCATACGTCGCCGCGCCAAATACCTGCTGCTGGATACCGATGCCGGCACCACCATAGTCCACCTCGGCATGTCGGGCAGCCTGCGGATCCTGCCCAAGTCGACGCCGGTGGAGAAGCATGACCATATCGATCTGGAACTGGCCAGCGGCAAGGTGCTCAGGTTTAACGATCCCAGACGCTTCGGCGCCTGGCTCTGGTGCGAGCTGCCCGAAGCCGCCCACCCCTTGCTGGCCAAGTTAGGCCCAGAACCCCTGCAATCGGGCTTCAATGTCGACTATCTGGCCAAGGCCCTGGAAGGTAAGAAGAAGGCGGTCAAACTCTGCCTGATGGACAATCATATCGTGGTGGGCGTAGGGAATATCTATGCCAACGAGGCCCTGTTTGCCGCCGGCATACACCCACAGGCCGAGGCGGGACGAATCGATAGGGAGCGGCTCACGGTACTGGTTGCCGAGGTGAAACAGATTTTGGCCCAGGCGATCAAACAGGGCGGTACTACGCTCAAAGACTTCACCAACGCCGATGGCAAACCCGGTTATTTCGCCCAGAAGCTACATGTCTATGGCCGCGGCGGCGAGACCTGCACCCAATGCGGCAATCTGCTGAGCGAGATCAAACTCGGGCAAAGGGCCACTGTCTTCTGCGGCCTGTGTCAGCCACGCTAGGACCTGCTTAGATAAACCAACCTGAGCAACTCCCTGTCGCAAAAAGCAAAAAGGCTGACAAGATGTCAGCCTTTTTCTTTACTCGTTTTCAGCTAAAGCCTTAGTTAAACACCTTTTCTAAACATTAGAAGCGATACTCATAGCTGCCGAACAGGGTCGCATTGGTATCCTTGTCATCGGCCTCAAATTCTGACTGAGACACAGTGCCACCCAGGCTCATCATCCCCTTCCAGATTGGCAGACGATAGCTGAGCTCCAGCATCAGCAGATCTTCCTTACGTGGCTTGGGAGCCCAACCATTATTGACCGTCTTACCATCCTTGTTTAACTGAGCGAAACGCAGCAGAGAGGTGAAACCATGGCTGTTGGCAAACTGACCGATAAGCCCAAGCACATAGACGTTGGCATCGCTGTCATAGGTACTACCAAGCGAGCGGCCATAGTAGCGCGAGCCACTCTTATAGGTGGTGTGCTCATAGAAGCAGTTGAAGACATTCTGATCCTCGCCACAGGCCACCATGGTATCCGAGTACTCGAAGAAGAGCTTATACTGCTGAGAGTCGAACTCGAAACGGGTATCGGCGCCAAACAGCTTGGCGCAGTCGGCCAGATCCCAGGGCATAGGGCCGCTCGAGTCTTCACAGGTGCGTTCTAAGTAGAGGCCTACCGGAATATCGAACCAGGTATCGGCGTAACGAATATCAAAGCCCGCCATCTGGTTGCCTATCTTAGACTCCAGAGCAGGGTCACAGCTGGCCTCACCGTTCACACAGGTGGTATTACCGGCGATGGCATCGAACAGGGTCGATAGGCCGCACTCCTCGCCCTCGCCACAGAACATGGTGGTCCAGGAGATGCCCATCTCTAACTGTCTGAAGGGGCGTATGGTGCCGCGGAAGTTCCACAGCAATGGATTGGCGACGGCGCGCTCCTCTTCCAGATAGCTGATGCCGGTTGTCAGTGTCCAGGGGCCAATCCAGGAGAGCCATGGCGTCTCGAACGCCGCCGCATTGTTGCGGCTCAGCATCAGGCTAGGCAGCGGACGGGCATTGTTGGAGCGATGCAGGGCGGTATCGAATCCCGGTCCCCACCATTGATCCACGGCGCCGGCGGTGACCATCCAGTTACCCAGGGCAACGGCAAAATAGGAGTCATCCAGGCGCACCTCTTTCTCGTCCATGGGATCATAGTGAGCCGAGGCCGCGACTTTGAAGGCAAATCTGTCACCCAGATACTCGTGGGACGCCTGCACCTCTGCCTTCTCGCGATAGTCGGAACCGAAATGCTGGAATCGGGCTGGATCGCTGCCGCCAGCCAGCTTGATGCGGCTGTTACCACGATTCTCAACCGCATTGCGGTAGTAGAAGTTCACCCGGGCAAACGCCGTGGCGAGACCAGGCGAGAGCACCGAGGGTTCCACCTTACTCAGATCGCTCCCAATACCCGACCACATCAGGGGATAGGTATTGACGGGCACAGTGATCACACCGGCATCGGCGAGGGCCTGAATGTCGGCTCTGAGATAGATATCGGACACATCGACCCAGGGGGCCGCATGGGCTAAGGAGGTGATCATCAGACCTAAGGCCGCGACGCCTCCAACAACATAAGCGCGAATTTTTTCCATCATAACGGGCAAATTAATCCTTTTTTTGCAGCGCTTTGGCTACTTCTTCATGCACAAATTGACTGACATCACCACCATGTAATGCCACTTCTTTCACCAGCGTCGAAGAGATAAACGAGTTCTCTTCGGCCGGGGTTAAAAAAACGCTCTCAAGATCGGCGCTCAGGCGCCTGTTCATGTTGGCGAGCTGAAACTCATATTCGAAATCAGATACCGCACGCAGGCCACGCACTAGGACGCTGGCATTCTGCTCCTTGGCAAAATCCACCAGCAGGCCGCTAAAGCCCACCACCTCGACGTTGTCCAGATGCTCGGTCACCCTTTTGACCAACTTTACCCTCTCCTCCAGGCTGAATCTTGGCTGCTTAGAGGGGTTGGCGGCGATGCCTATCACCACCTGTTTGAACAACTTCGCCGCACGCTCGATAAGGTCCGTATGACCGTTTGTGACGGGGTCGAATGTTCCAGGATAAATCGCTTTCGTGTGCATGGCTCGCAGTCTTTAGTTAATGGCGGAATTGCGCCTAGTTTAACGAGTTTCCCCCCCAGATTGAACCACTGGCATCGAATTGTATGACGGAGCCATAGGAGCATCGAGTGAGTTCTTGTACCCCAAAATCACCCCAAATCTAGTATTTAATATCACCTGTAATACTGTCAGATATTAACGCTCTGAAAGCAGGAAGAAAACACAGACCTAAGGCATTTAAATTGGTATACTAACAAGTCATTTTTCGTGAGTGTACCATTGATTTTCACATCTTAATGTGAAGCTTCAAGCTAACACTTAAGTTTGTAATGAGTTGATTATTATATGTTAAAAAGAGTTTTGGTCATCAAACACGATAAAATTGGCGATTTCGTCCTAATGTGGCCTGCACTGTATTTGCTCAGACATGCTTTACCACAAGCCAGTATCGAAATGTTTGTATCTCCTGCAGTAAAACCATTTGCTGAGGTATGCCCCTATATCGACCATGTCATTGTCGATAACGGCAACGATGAAGCTATTGGAGTGGCAATCGCTGCAAGGCAATATGATGCAATTCTCATCTCTCAATCCGAATACCGTATTTATAAGATTTTACGCAACCTTGACGTTGCCTATAAACTCGCCCCTAAACATAACTGGTACCAATATCTCTATAAGCACAGAGCCAACGTTCAATATCAAAAAGGAGAACCATGTTGGCGCGGTGCCTGTTTATTGGTAGAGCACTTCCTTACTCACTATGGTTACAGAATTCCAACGCTTCCCAAACAATATTGGGATAAACAAGTCGCGCGAGACAAATGGCAAGCCTATTACGGACAATCGGCAGATGAAAGGTTAATTTTCGCTCATCCAGGTACAGGCGGTTCTTCCGGTGCTCTCGCGCCTGATGATTTTGCCAACCTATTAACACAAATAAACGCCAATACTAAAGTCGACTGTAAGTTTGTACTTACCTTTAATGGTGACGAAGAAGCATTAGCACAGATAATCAATGAACACTTACAGGCCAATAGTGTCAAAGTGGTGATGGCCAAACCACTAGCAAGTCTAGCGGATTTTGCCGAATCACTTGTCGCTGCGGATATGTTTATCGCTGGTTCGACGGGCCCACTTCATATCGCTGGGCTACATGATGTGCCAACTGTAGGGTTTTATGCGGGAAGGCGTTCGGCCCCAAAGATACGTTGGCAAACTTTGACCCAGAGCCACAAACGTCTAGCCTTTACACCACCGGTTGGCAAAAAAACTGGCCGAAATATGGCATTAATTGATTTTGACGCTGCGGCATATGAAATCGCCCAATTCTTAGATACCTTTTATGGTGAGCCCCAAAGTCTCACCACAGATTTATAGCATATCGCGACTCGAATTCATTTCAGATCGCCCGAATATTGGAAAATAGTTATGATAATAGTCACAGGTGCAGCAGGCTTCATCGGTAGCAACATAGTTAAAGCGCTCAATAACTTAGGACGCACAGATATTATCGCCGTAGACGACCTGACCGACGGCACCAAGATGTTTAACCTGGCCGACTGTGAAATTGCCGACTATCTGGATAAAGCCGACTTCATCGAGCAAATCGTCCAGGGTCAGTTCGATGGCAAGGTCGAAGTGATCTTCCATCAGGGTGCCTGCTCGTCGACCACAGAGTGGGACGGCAAGTTCATGATGGCCAACAACTACGAGTATTCCAAGACACTGCTCCACTTCTGCGAGCGTAACGGCAGCCAGTTTATCTACGCCTCATCGGCTTCTGTCTATGGCGGCAGCGATAAGTTTATCGAGCAGCGGGAACTGGAGAAGCCTCTCAACGTCTACGCCTACTCCAAGTTCCTGTTCGACCAATATGTCAGACAGCACAGCTTCACCACTCAGGTAGCTGGCCTACGTTACTTCAACGTCTATGGGCCTAGGGAGCAACACAAGGGCGGCATGGCCAGCGTGGCCTTCCACTTCAACAACCAGATCAAGGCGAGCGGCATCTGTCGCCTGTTCCAAGGCCACGACGGCTTCGAAGATGGCAAGCAGCTGAGAGACTTCGTCTACGTGGAAGATGTGGTCAAGGTCAACCTCTGGCTTTGGCAAAACCCAGGGATCTCAGGAGTATACAACTGTGGTACGGGTCAGGCACAGAGCTTCAACGACGTGGCCAATGCAGTGATCGCCTATCATGGTAAGGGAGACATTGAATATATTCCCTTCCCGGATAAGCTAAAGGGCGCCTATCAGAGCTATACCCAGGCCGACCTCACGCAGCTTAGAGCCGCCGGATATACCCAGGCCTTTAAGACAGTCGAGCAAGGAGTCCCAGAATATCTGGACTGGCTGGCTGCACAGCACTTCATCGGTCAGTAAACTAGCTTAGAGAGAACTCTTTGTCATGAATGACAATAAATTGAAAACAGCGATCTTTACACTCGCCATTGGCGATGAAAATCCCATGTACCGTGCCGCCTTGCTCAGTTTCGAGAAATATGCCGAAAAAGTCGGTGCCGATCTCATCGTTTCGAAGGAGCTGCATTATCCAATCACCATCACGAACCCGAGACATACTGCAAGCCCGGCATGGACTGAAAAGTTATATATCAAAGAGTTGTTGAAAAAATATGACCGAATACTTTACGTGGATGCCGATATCATTATTACTCCCGATGCCGACAACATTTTTGATGTTTATAACGATCTAGACACTATTTACCTCTTCAACGAGGGGCAATTGCTCGAGCGACAACCTGTGATCGATAAAATCTCGGCAATCATGGGTGAAATAAAAGATTGGCCTAAAGTAAATGGACGCCCTGTCTACTATAACTTGGGCTGTATGCTAATCTCACGCCAATGTCCATTATTCGACATTGCGTCACTGGCAGATCTTCAGACGCTCTGTAACCATATAAAGTACTATGAACAAACTTATGTAAATTATTTGATACAAAGAGATCAGCTCAAACATCAAAGTATATCTGCACAATTCAACCGTATGGATGTATTAGGATCACAAGATTATAAACAGGCCCACTTTATTCATTATGCAGGTCGAGGCTACACAAATTCTTCCTTAAAACGTGAAGTCAGGTTTGTAAACGACTTTTGCGATATGTTTTCCGGTCGAATAGACGATGATGTATTGGAAAAAATCAAGCAAGACGGCTGGAATCTGTTCATCAATAAGGCTCATAAACGCTATAAGTTACCAAAACCAATTATCAGTGCCTTGGCCAAGACCTTCGTCACCATTTAAGGAAAATAGCAAATACTCATGCTGAAATATAAAGTTTTTGTTATCAACTTAGCCCGCTCCCCTGAGCGTATGACCCATATTACTGAACAGCTAAATCGCATTGGCGTGCCATTCGAACGCCTGGAAGGTATCGATGGCAATGAGCTCACAGATAGTGACATTGAACGGGTTTCTCCTGCCAAACTGGTACGCCAAAACTATTATAGAGCGCTCAGTAAAGGAGAAGTCGGTTGCAGCCTTAGTCACAAAAAAGCATGGCAAAAAATCATCGACGATGGATTGGACTATGCTTTCATTCTCGAAGATGACATCTACTTGGAAGACAATTTTGCCGACGTTGTTAACTTAATGGCTAGTCTACCGACTCAAGAATGGGACTTCATCAAACTTTATCCGCTACGTAAAGGTGGCCTTAAGAATATCAGAAATACCTTTGATTATAAGGGTCATAAATTTATTAGTTACCACAAGTTCCCTATTAGTGCTGTGGCACAAATCGTCAGCAAAAAAGGGGCGCAAGCACTGATTAAAAATATGCCGTATGTAGTACAACCTGTTGATGGACATATAAAATCTTGGTGGACGCTAGGCATTTATCCGTTCGGACTAATCCCCTACTGCGTTTCGGTCAATCTCACCGGCCAATCGGACATCAACCCTCATGGAGGGCTTGAAAAAATGAAGCAACGCAAATTGACCAAATTGTATCTCAACTGGCAACGAGCACTCTCAAGACTTTTTGCAACACCTAAACTTGATCGTAAATTCAAACTATTTACTAATTATCTAAAATAGAGATTATTGTGTCCGCCTTAATTGAACATTCAAGCATACTGAAAGCTAAGCGTGTTTTATACATGACACACTTAGCCATTGGAGACTTTGTCTATCAAGGAGCTTGGTTACGCGCTCTTAAAGCAAAATACCCTCATCTTAGTATCGATATTTGGTTTGACGACTGTCGCAGCAAACCCCACGATTGGGCAAAAGGTCGCAATAAGATTCTATCGGAGTGGATAAATGCCATAGGGGATTTCGATGAAATCTACCCTATTGTGAGCAACCTGGCAGAACGTCAGACAGCAATCCAAAATGCTAGAGACAAAAATTACGATATCATTATTTTCGTGGGGAAAAATCGTAGCGAACAGTTTGCAAAGGTTGCGCGTCAGATCTCATCAACAGCCATAGCCGTCGCGACCATGCGCTATACCTTAGGGAATCTATTTAGCAGTAAAATCCATACAAGCAAACTCGATGGCATTATCAGCTACCGAGATATTGCCAAACAAAGTTCACATGTTACTGACTTCTATGGCCATTGCTTTAACAAAATTGTCGGCTTAGAGACTTCAGATCTCATCAATGACAATAAACAACTCGACATCCAAATTCGCCCAGAATATGACGCAAGTGTGCAACCTGTTATCACTTCGCTTACGCAAGGTGACCCAAGCAGGCTGATTATTTTTATCAACCACCTCTCAACAGCTACAAAAAAGGATTACCCCTGGCCTCAGGTGAAACAGGTCATTCGGGAGCTTAATTCGAAATATACTAATCTCGTCTTTGTTGTTAATACGCCACCCGATAAGTTTGAATCTGTCACGGCAGAAATACGAGGTGATAGCGATTTAAATCAGAAACAGATCACGACCTTTACGGCACTAAATAATTTCTTTGAGCTTCCCGCTATCATAGGTCTTTGCGATCTGGTTATCAGCGTCGATACTGCTACCGCTCACCTCGCTGTATGCATGTCTAAACCTCAAGTCACCCTCATGGCCAGCGACTTTAAACTTTGGCAACCACTAGGCGATAGCCTCATCCTTGAAGGCGCAGGAAAAGCAAGATCTATTACAGCTAATCAAGTCATTGATGCTGTAGAAAAGCAAATCCTAAACTTCTATGGTGATTCTGAAAAATTTCAGCCTTCGGAGAACAAATAGCACCCTCAAACATGAGGCTTGCGCAGGAACGAACTTCAGCTGACTTTAAAGACTCCAGCAAGCCGACTCTGGGTCGAAAGTGGCTTAAATAAAAGCGGCTTAAATAACGGTTAATATCAATAAGCAATCACTTAAGTTTTAGGGCTGCATACACTAACAATTGCAGCCCTTTTCATGCCACAGTCCACCAGCCTTTCGTTCACCTTTGAAACCGCAGATTTACCCCGCAGTTACAGCGACACCCGCCTATTAACACAAAACCAGCTAATAGATTGAAAAAATAAAATTTATCGCCTCTAACGAGTAAAATTCCGGCCAAGATTATCACTCGTTAAGGCGCCATGAAGACCTCACTCATCATCACCACCTATAACTGGCCTCAAGCTCTGAGTAGCGTACTAGCCAGTGTCCATAGGCAAAGCCAGCTTCCAGACGAAGTGATCATCGCCGATGATGGCTCAGGCCCGGCAACACGCGAGCTTATCGACACACTCAAGGCCAGCTTTCCCGTCCCGCTGATCCACAGCTGGCATGAGGATAGGGGCTTTCGTCTGTCCGCCAGTCGGAATCGCGCCATAGGGCAGGCCCGCTTCGACTACATCATAATGATCGACGGCGATCTCGTGCTGCACCCAGACTTTATCGCCGATCACCTTGCCGTCGCCGAGCCCAATTGCCTGGTGACGGGCAAACGAGTGAAGCTGGGACCGGCCCTGAGCCAGCGGATCTTGGCAGGCGCCGCGCGTCCTTATCTCTTCTCACCAGGCATCGCCAGGGGCAGAGAGCAAGCGCTTCGCAGCCGTTGGCTATGCGAGAAAAGCGGCTGGGGGGCGCCGGACTCGATAGAGGGCATACACGGTTGTAACCTGGGATTCTGGCGGCGAGATGCCCTGGCCATCAACGGCTTTAATCAGGCATTCGAGGGCTGGGGCCCTGAAGATAAGGAGTTTGCCCTGCGCATGTACCACAACGGTAAATGGCGCAAGCGGGTAAAGTTTTATGCCGTCGCCTTTCATCTGCATCACAAGGAGAGCTGTCGCCAGCAGCTGGCCTACAACAATCTTTTATTTCAGCACACGCTTACCCAGAGGCCGATTCGCTGCGCCCAGGGCATAAGTGAACTCGGCTCCTAAGGCAACTCGCAGAGGCTCAGATAGTCGGCGACTATCTTATCGATTGCCACCTGAGTGAGGATCTCACTGTCCGCAAGGCTTGGATAATGCTCCAAGGCCTTATCTAGCTTACGACTCAAGGCCTCACTATCCCGCCTCGGCACCAGATACTCGGCGAGCTCTTTTGTCATGATCTCATCCGGCCCATGGGGACAGAGGGTGCTGACCACTGGCGTACCACAGATCAAGGACTCGATTAGCACGGTCGGCAGGCCTTCATAATCTGAACTCAGCACTAAGAGGCGCGCCGCCTTGATCCAGGGAAAGGGGTTGGTCTGAAAGCCGGGGCAGATGATGCGATCGGCCACGCCATGCTTCTTGGCCAGCCTCATCGCCTTCTTGGGGTTGTTACAGAGCAGCACCAGTGGCAAGGGCTTATGCATCTTGGCAAGCGCCTGGAACAGTATGTCATGACGTTTCTGGCGGGCGACGCGGCCAACATGGATAAGGAATTCCCCCTTGGGGATATCCGGGTTCGCCTCAGCGGCCTTTGCCCTTATCGCCTCAACATCGAAGGGGTTGTAGATGGTGCGCATGCTACTGGGCACGATTCGACCGCTTTGATTGATCTCGCGAGTTATCCCCTTGGACACTGTGATCAATGCCTGGCCATTCAGTGCCCGCTTGGCTCTGAGCATGGTGAGATAAGCGATAGGCCCGAGCTTACGCTCGCGCTTCAACTCCTCTTCGATAGAGTTATGCACCACGATATAGAGCGGCGACACGCCGGCGCGGGTCAACAACAGATTACTCTTGTCCAGATTAGACAGGATAAGATCGAACTTGCCATGGGTCTGCTCGAGTCCGTCGATCCACTGTTTCACCCTAGCCGCCGAGCGGCCTAGTCGCCACCAGGCGATGATATGACGGTCGCGCTCATCGAAACAGACATGCAGGGGAATATCTGCTGGCACGGTATAGTCATAATGTGGGGAAAGTACCAGCAGGTGCGGCTCATGCCCTAGGCGTTTCAGCTCGGCCGCCAGGGTCAGGACTATCTTCTCTGCCCCGCCACCGGCGAGGCTATCTATGGCCAAACCGATACGTTTAGCGCTCACCGACGAGCCCCAAGAGTCGTTCAATCTCCGCCATGCAGATATCCAGCCCCTTAGCCTCGGCCTCTCTATCCATATTGGCAACAAGCTGCAGGGCGGTCTGGGGTTCCAGCAGGCGCTGCACCTGAGCGCACATGGCATCGAGTTCGAGATCACAGCTCAGCGCCAGGCCTCGCTGCACGCAGCGCTGGATCCGCTTGGGCTGATCCTTGGAGACGGCCACCGCCAACGTCGGCACCTTGAGGGCGATCGCCTGCAACAGGGTATCGCCGCCGCTCAGCACGGCGCCTGCGGCGCCATCGAGTAAATTGATAAACTCAAGGCTAGAGAGTCGTTCTATGGCCACCACGCCCTCTAGCTGAGGTAAATCTTTGGGGTAATTAGGGCCAAACACCATGACGCTGGGGATCCCCGTCTCTCGATAACAGGCCTGCGCCACCAGGGCGAAGCGCTCGGCGGCCAGCGTCGAGCCGACATAATGTCCGCCAGAGCCGGCACTATAGAGAAGGTAACCCTTTGGCTCTAGTCCATATTCTTGCTGCAAGCCTTGCTGCAAGGTGCTATCTGGCCGCGCGAAGATAGAGCCGGTAAAGATGGGCTCGGCGCGGTTGATCAGATTTAACTTGAAACGGTCGAAACGACTGATATCGCCAATCACAAACTCGGGCTGTACCACCCAATGGCTATCGGTGACCAAGGCCCGCTCCAGCTTCATGCCGCGGGCACGCTTGCGTTTGTGTTGGCTGATGAAGACTACCTTGGCGCCGCTACGGTTGGCATGTTTTAGCTGGGCCTTGCGGCCGGCGGCATCGAAGATCACTAGGTCAGGCTTGAGCCTTGAGACCAACTGATTGACCTCTTTCACACGCTTGGTGGGGGTGTCGTTAACCAGATGGGTCGGATAGGGACAATGTTTGGCATAGGGCGCGCGGCTATTGAGCACGAATTCAACCTGCGCCTGCGGCCAACGCAACATGATCTCGTCGGCCACTATGGTGGAACGCATATATTCACCTATCCCCTCTTCACAGGAAACAGGTACAAACAGAAATTTTGGCGCCACTGACATCGACGATATCCCTAAAAATGAATGGGAAAACCCCATCTTCCCTCATTGCATGACTCAGCCGACGGTGGCCAGATGAGCCAATCAAACCTGAAGTCTACCATTAATCGCCAACCCCTGGCTAATGGCTGGCGTGTTGTTGCGGCTCGCTAACTTGGTCACCGGCGCTTGCTTGCGTCAGGCGATCAAACTCCGCCAGCACGGGCGCCACCTGAATCATCTCCATCAGGTGCTCCCCCTTGGCACGGGTCCCCCAGGGTACATCGCCCGAGTGTTGCTGAGCGATCGCCTGGTCATAGACGCTGACCACGCTGTCTAAACAGGTATAGGGCCCGGTGCGTCCAGGATTAGAGTGGGCGTAGAGGCCGATCACTGGCGTGCCCTGAGTCACCGCCATATGGGCCGGGCCGGTATCTGGTGCCAGGACGATACTCGCCTGTTTCAGAAGCGCCAGAAGCTGGGTCAGCGAGGTCTTGCCCACCTGGTTTTCGATGCGGGTATCGCCATGTGAAAGGATCGCCTCGGCGAGCTGACGCTCCATAGGAACCGGGCCGCCGCATAAGAGCACACGGTAGCCCTTCTCAAGCGCATGGTCAGCCACCTGGGCATAACGCTCGGGCAGCCAGTTGCGCTCGGCCTTACTGGCGGCGGCGCAGATCACTAAGGTCTTGCTCCCATCTGGGATCTGCTGGCGGGCGAACTCGGTATCGGCGGCGGGCACTGGAATCTCCCACTTAGGTTTAAGATCCGTGACGCCCACAGCCTTGGCAAAGCCCATGAAACCCTCGAGCACATGGGGCGTCGCCAAGGGCTCCACCCGGCGATTAGTCACCAGCCACTGCCCCTCCTTGGCGCGGGCGCGATCGAAGCCCAGACGCACCTTTGCCGAGATAGCCAAGGAGGCGATGGTTGCCCTGAGCGCCACCTGCATATGCAGCAGCAGATCGAAGCGACGCCCCTTCAGGGCGCGGTGCAGGTTGAAGTAACTGCGCCAGCCCTGGGATTTGTCGAAGATCACAAACTCGACGCCGGGCAGATGCTTAAGCAGCTGATACTCCACCTTGCCGATCACCCAGGTGATCTTAAGATCTGGATACTGGCGCTGAATCGCCTGCACCATGGCCACCGCATGACACACGTCACCGATGGCAGATAAACGTAAGAGACACAAAGAGTGGGCAGTCTGCAAATTCAAGCTCATATAGGGGCCGCTGAGAAATAATTAGGGAGTAAGGATCCGCAACGAGTTTAATGTAGAATGTCACTAGGTTCCATGATTAGGCCGTCATAGGAACGAAAATGAACGAAATTCCCTGTTTATCGGCCGGATGACACTATGAAGATCCACGATACTTCCATTCCAGACGTTAAGCTGCTCGAACCTCGGGTGTTCGGCGATGAGCGCGGCTGTTTTTTCGAGACGTTTCGTCAGCAGTGGTTTAAGGAGCACCTGGTGGATCTCGACTTCGTGCAGGAAAATCAGAGCCATTCGCTGCAGGGCACCCTGCGTGGGCTGCACTATCAGCTTAGACAGCCTCAGGGCAAGCTTATCCGTGTGGTCAGCGGTGAGATCTTCGATGTATGTGTCGATCTGCGCCGCAATAGCCCGAGTTTCGGTCAATGGACTGGGCACCACCTGTCGGCAGACAACAAACATCAGCTCTGGGTGCCACCCGGGTTCGCCCACGGCTTCTATGTCGTCTCGCCTGAGGCCCACTGCCTCTATAAGTGCACCGACTATTATGCGCCGAATGATGAACACAGCATCCGTTGGGACGACGACACCTTAGCCATCGATTGGCCGCTACTCAGCACACGATCGCCAATCCTGTCGCCAAAGGACAAGGCCGCGGGCACCTTTGCCGAGGCCGATTACTATGAATAGTAGCAAGCATCACCCGTTAGCCGGGCGCAATATCTTGATCACAGGCGGCGCTGGCTTTATCGGCTCTGCATTGATTCGCCACCTCATCGCGCTAGGCGATTGCCGTGTAGTGAACTATGACAAGCTCACCTATGCTGGTAACCTGCTATCGCTAACGGCCGTCGAGCAGGATCCCAACTACCATTTCATCCAGGCCGATATCAATGATGGCGCTGCCCTGGGCGGAGCCCTAAGGCAATACCAGATAGATCTGGTGATCCATCTGGCAGCGGAGACCCATGTGGACCGCTCTATCGAGGGGCCGAGAGCCTTTATCGACACCAATATTGTCGGCACCTTCGAGCTGCTGCAGCAATGCCTAGACTATTATCGCAAGCTGCCGACGGAGATGGCGGCACGATTTCGCCTGCACCATGTCTCAACCGACGAAGTATTTGGCGACTTAGGCTCAGACCAGGCGGGATACTTTAGCGAGCAGTCTCCCTACGCCCCCAGCTCGCCTTATTCCGCCAGCAAGGCCGCGGCGGATCATCTGGTGAGGGCCTGGCACCGCACCTATGGCCTACCGGTAGTGCTGTCGAACTGCTCCAACAACTATGGCCCCTATCAATATCCGGAGAAGCTGATCCCCGTGACCCTACTTAACGCCCTGCTGGGAAAATCGATTCCCGTCTATGGCGATGGCAAGCAGATCCGCGACTGGCTCTATGTGGACGACCACGCCCATGCCCTGTGCCAGGTGGCCGCTCGGGGCGAGCCAGGCGAGAGCTACAACATAGGCGGCATGAATGAGATGACGAATCTCGAAGTCGTCAGCCTCATCTGCGATCTGTTAAATCAAAAGGTCACCGAGAAGCCCAGCGGCATCAACGATTTCAGGCAACTCATCGGCTTCGTCAAAGACAGGCCGGGGCACGACACCCGCTACGCCATTGACGCCAGCAAGCTGAGCCGCACCTTAGGCTGGCAGCCTAGCGAAAGCTTCGCCAGAGGCTTGGAGAAGACGGTGGACTGGTATCTGACACACCTGGATTGGTGCCATCAGGTGGCGAGCCAATCATGATGAGCAAGTCCATAATGGGGCCAGCACGATGAAACCAATATTGGTGATCGGCCGCCATGGGCAGGTTTCCCAGGCGCTCAAGGCGACTCAGCCAGATGGCTACCAGGTACACTATCTGGGCCGCGAGGCGTTGGATATCCGCGACAGCCAGGCGATCGAGCGGGTATTAGACCAGCAAGACTATCAACTGGTCATCAACGCCAGCGGCTATACTCAGGTCGATGCTGCCGAGACAGACAGCCAGGCCGCCTTTGCCCTCAACCACCTGGCGGTAAAGGCACTGGCCGAGCACTGCGGTAAACGGGACATCAGGCTTATCCATATTTCCAGCGACTATGTCTTCGATGGGGTCTTTGAAGAAGTGCTCGATGGGCAACAGCGTCAGCCCTATCGCCCAACGGATAGACCTAACCCGCTGAGTCGCTACGGCGAATCTAAGTGGCACGGTGAGCAGGCAGCGCTGGAATATGGCCAGGGCCATGCCTGCATAGTGCGCACCTCGTGGCTCTACTCCCCCTTCGGGCATAACTTTGTCAAGACCATGCTGACCCTGATGCGCCAGGGTAAACCGCTTAAGGTCGTCGACGATCAATGGGGCACGCCAACTTCGGCCATCGCCCTTGGACAGTTTATCTGGCAACTCATTCAAGTGACAAAGCCAGAACCCATCTATCACTGGAGCGACCTCGGCGTCACCAGCTGGTTTGAGTTTGCACGGCGGATAGCAGATAGCGCCTATGCATTGGGGCTTCTCGATAAGCCGGCAAACATCAGCCCCATTAGCACCCAGGAATACGGTGCGGCGGCGCCTCGCCCGCGCTACAGCGCCCTGGATACCAGTCAGTCTCAGGCTATTCTGCCCGCAAAACGCTGGCAGGATAATCTCATCCAGGTACTGCAACAACTGGCGAAAGAGGGCTGACAGGGCACCAATATCGGGTACAATTCCCCATAGCGACCATTTAAGCCTGTTGAGCCAGTGAATCTATGCAAATAAAAACTACCGATGCCGGTTGCATCGTCTTTAGCCAAGCTTCGCTCAAGGCGATCACCCCAGATTGGTTTACCTTCGATTACTGGCAAGACCTAGGGGCCATAACAGGCTCTTCGACGGGCCGCTACACCACCTGGTTTGTCAATCCAGCGCCTCTGAGCCAGGCGCCCGAGGAGGAGTGGGTACTCAGACACTATTATCGTGGCGGCATGATGGAGAAGTTCAGCCGCGATGCCTATCTCTATACCGGGTTTAAGCGTTGCCGGGCGATCGCCGAATTCAACCTGTTGGAGCAGCTGTTTAAGGAAGGATTTGCGGTGCCGGAACCCGTGGCGGCGCAGATCCAGCGCAGCGGCCCCTACTATCGTGGCGATATCATCATCAAGCGGATCCCAGGCGCTCGCGATCTGGTGGCCGAACTAAGCCAGGGCCCCATGTCGGATGAAAAATGGCAGGCGCTCGGTGCCTGTATCGCCAAGTTCCACCGCCGCGGCGTCTACCACGCCGATCTTAACGCCAAGAACATACTATTGGCTGGCGAGAGCTTTACCCTGATCGATTTCGACCGCGGCGCGTTGAAGAAGCCTGAAAGCAAGTGGCAACAGTCCAACTTGGATCGCCTGCTCCGCTCCTTCAACAAGGAGAAGGGCAAGGCGCCCGAGCTGCACTTTAGCCAGGAAAAGTGGCAGCAGCTGTTAGCGGGCTACGCCCAGGCCTAAGCCTTAATCAACTCGCTAGCCAAGGAGAACTGGGCAGCCAATGCCCCCTTATTGGCCTCGACCACCTCGAGCCCAGCCTCTCTGGCGGCCAGGTAGGCCGCCTTATCGTCAAACTTATGCACCAGCTGCTGCGCCAACTCATCGGCATCTTGCACTAAGGCTAAAGATCCCGCCTCCTTGAGCAGGCCAGTGATCTCGGCAAAATCCCAGTGATGTGGCCCCACATAGACGGGCAGGCCGATGGCCGCCGGCTCCAGTGGATTATGGCCGCCATTCTCGATCAGGGTACCGCCGACAAAGGCCTGATCCGCCGCACCATAGAAGCTGAGCAGCTCACCCATGGTGTCGCCTAGCAGCACCTGAGTCTGGTCATCCACCGCATCGTGTTTACTTCGGCGCGCCAGCTCGAGCCCTGCGGCCTTCACCCGACTGGCCGCCGCGTCAAACTGCTCTGGATGCCTGGGCACCAACACCAGCAGGGTATGGGGGAAGCGCATCAACAGGCTCTTGTGCGCGGCGAGCATGATATCAAACTCCCCGGGATGCACGCTGCCCGCCACCCAGACAGGGGTCTCCATCCGCTGCCAGGTCTTACGCAGCTCTTTTGCCTTCTCTAGCAAGTCTGGCGCTATAGTGAGGTCGAACTTGAGGCTTCCCGTGACCTTTACCCGCGCGGCCTCGACGCCCAGGTCGATGAAACGCTGCGCCGCTTGAGACGACTGGGCGGCAATAACATCCAGTGATCGCAGCATGGGCAGCGACAGCTTGGGCCGGCCGCGATACTGGTTGGCGGACTTCTCCGACAGGCGGGCGTTGGCCAGCATCAGCCTAATACCCCGGCTTTTGGCCTGATGAATGAGGTTCGGCCACAGCTCTGTCTCCATGATGATAATCTGCTTAGGCTGTAGCTGGCTTAGGAAACGCGCGACACACAAGGGGAGATCGAAGGGCAGATAGCAGTGCTGCACGCTTTCGCCAAAGGCTTTTATCACCTCTGCCGATCCGGTCGGGCTCGTGGTGGTAATGGTAATACTGAGCTGAGGGTAGGCAGCCTGTATCTGTTTGATCAGCGGAATCGCCGCCAGGGTCTCCCCCATGGAGACAGAATGGATCAGCAGATCTGCCCGCGACAGCGTCGACAGACCGAAGCGTTCGCTCCAGCGACCACGGTAATCTGGGCTCTTGATCGCTCGAATCGCCAGATAGAGAATCAGCAGAGGGCTTAGCAGATACAGCAAGGCAGAATAGTGGGTACGATTCATAGGGGATGGCACTTACACAGGGTCAATTTACTCATAGGCCTTAATAGTAACATATGCCGCTGGCCGGCGGGCGGCAAACAGACGCAGGCCCAATAAGCCTCACATCAATTTATAAATCGGCAGAAAAACAGGGGGTTAATCTTAACTGGTCTGAGTAGCCATAGATTGACTTTTACCCGCTGGCTGATAACTTCAACTGGAGCCTTTACTCGAATATAGCCCTATGACTCGCGTGCCAGACAAGGCCGGCCCACGAGTAATAAACCGACCTGACTTAGGATCAAGATGAAGACCCGCGATAAAATCGTCCACGCCGCCCTGGCCCTGTTTAACGAGCATGGTGAGCGCGCCATCACCACCAACCATATTGCCGCGCATCTGGGGATCAGCCCGGGTAACCTCTACTACCATTTTCGCAATAAAGAAGACATCATCCGCTCCATCTTCAGCCTCTATGAACAGCACTTGGAGACAGGCTTTCAGCCCTATGAAGGCAAAAAGGTCGATGTCGACCTCTTGATCGGCTACTTCGACGCCCTCTTCTACACCCTGTGGCAGTTCCGCTTCATGTACGCCAATCTGGTGATCATCCTCAGCCGCGACGAGGTGCTCAACAAGCAGTATACGGTCACCCATGAACAGGTACTCAAGCGAGCCACCAGCATCCTTACCCAGCTAAAACAGGATGGCGTATTGGTGATCGACGACGCCGAGATCACGCCGCTGGCCGACACCATCCGCATGGTGGCCTGCTTCTGGATCAGCAATCAGCTCACTCACTCTGAGGCCACCCAGATCACCAAGACCTCCCTCTACGAGGGGCTACTGCGAGTGTTGATGATCTTCAAGGCCTACGCCAGCGAGTCCGCCAGACCCACCTTCATCAGGCTGGAGCAGCACTACCAGGCCCTGGCCAAGGCGGAACAGGAAGAAGACTAAACCACGGTTCTGCCACTCACCTCATCATCTGGCCTCTCGCTTAGTCTGTCGTGATAGGCCTGTCGTGATAGACCAGTTGTGACATTTCGCATTATTTTTTGTTATGCGAAAGTTGCACTTGCACTAACTTAGTTAATAGCGCAAAAAAAAATGTGGCGCCGGCCGGGTTTAAGGTTAGAATTCGGCCAGCCTAGCGCGATCCATATCCCAGGCGTCCCCCTTTCCGGCAGGCATGTCGGCAACAATAGATGGTCGAAACTGAACTAGACTTAATCATTCATCGACGGGGCGATACCTGGCTATGACAAGCCTGACTTATGCGTTAAAGATGGTTCCTAACTTATCGCCTTTCCTCGAGTCTATCTGCCAAGTGTGCAGGCTCGGGCAAAGCATACAAAAATAAAACGAGACAGAAAGAAGGAGACTACAGGTGGCAACGACCTCATTCTACGATCAAATTAATCAGCAGCTGGCTGAAGTTAAAGCGGAAGGCTTATACAAGAGCGAGCGCGTTATTGCCTCTCCTCAGAAGACTGAAATCGAAGTCAACGGCCACGAAGTGATGAACTTCTGCGCCAACAACTACCTTGGCCTGGCCAATCATCCCGAACTGATCGCCGCTGCGCAGCAGGGCCTGAGCGATCACGGCTTCGGTATGGCGTCTGTGCGCTTCATCTGTGGTACCCAAGATATTCATAAGCAACTCGAGGCCAGCCTGAGCGAATTCCTCGGCATGGAAGACACTATTCTTTACTCTTCTTGCTTCGATGCGAACGCCGGTCTGTTCGAGACCCTGCTGGACGCCGAAGACGCCATTGTCTCAGATGCCCTGAACCACGCCTCTATCATCGACGGTGTACGTCTGTGTAAGGCCAAGCGCTTCCGCTATGCCAACAACGACATGGCCGATCTGGAGACCCAACTGCAGGCGGCAAAGGCAGCCGGTGCGCGCCACATACTGATCGCCACCGATGGTGTGTTCTCGATGGACGGAGTGATCGCCAACCTCAAAGGCGTCTGCGACCTGGCCGATAAATATGGCGCCCTGGTCATGGTGGATGACTCTCACGCCGTGGGCTTTATCGGTCAAAACGGCCGCGGTACCCACGAGTATTGCGACGTGATGGACAGGGTCGACATCATCACGGGCACCCTGGGCAAGGCCCTGGGCGGCGCATCGGGTGGATTCACCTCGGCGAAGAAAGAGGTCGTCGACTGGCTACGTCAACGCTCGCGTCCTTACCTCTTCTCTAACTCGCTGGCCCCTTCTATCGTCACCGCCTCGATTCACGTGCTGGAGATGCTAAAGTCAGGCCAGGCACTGCGCGAAGCCGTATGGGAAAACAGCCGTTACTTCCGCGAAAAAATGACTGCGGCAGGCTTTACCTTGGGCGGCGCCGACCACGCAATCATCCCTGTGATGATTGGCGATGCCAAGCTGGCCAGCGACTTTGCTAACCGTCTGTTGGAAGAGAACATCTATGTGATCGGCTTCTCCTTCCCTGTGGTACCTAAGGGCCAGGCCCGTATTCGTACCCAGATGTCGGCCGCTCATACCCGCGAGCAGCTAGATCGCGCCATCGATGCCTTCACCCGCATCGCCAAAGAGATGGGAATTATCTAGGAGTCTATCGATGAAAGCCTTAAGCAAACTCAAGCCTGAAGAAGGCATCTGG
This sequence comes from Shewanella alkalitolerans, assembly GCF_019457575.1. NCBI lineage: Bacteria > Pseudomonadati > Pseudomonadota > Gammaproteobacteria > Alteromonadales > Shewanellaceae > Shewanella > Shewanella alkalitolerans. The sequence continues at coordinate 4,368,615 of NZ_CP080422.1, forward strand.
ATGGTTGATGCGCCAAAACCTGAAGTTGGCCACAACGATCTGCTGATCAAGATCCGCAAGACCGCCATCTGCGGTACCGACGTGCATATCTACAACTGGGATGAGTGGTCACAAAACACCATTCCTGTGCCTATGGTAGTCGGCCACGAATATGTGGGCGAAGTGGTCGAGATTGGTCAGGAAGTCCGTGGCTTCCAGATTGGCGATCGCGTCTCTGGCGAAGGTCATATCACCTGTGGCCACTGCCGCAACTGCCGCGCGGGCCGCACTCACCTGTGCCGCAATACCTCTGGTGTGGGTGTTAACCGCGAAGGTGCCTTTGCCGAATACCTGGTGATCCCGGCCTTCAACGCCTTTAAGATCCCTGACGATATCTCTGACGATCTGGCTTCTATCTTCGATCCTTTCGGTAATGCGGTGCACACGGCGCTGTCGTTCGATCTCGTAGGCGAAGATGTACTGATCACAGGCGCTGGTCCTATCGGCATCATGGCCGCCGCGGTTTGTCGCCATGTTGGCGCACGCCACGTGGTGATCACTGATGTCAACGAATACCGCCTCGAGCTGGCCAAGAAGATGGGCGCCACCCGCGCCGTTAACGTGGCCAAGGAGAAGCTGGAAGATGTGATGCAAGATCTCGGCATGACCGAAGGCTTCGATGTGGGCCTGGAGATGTCGGGTGTACCGGCTGCCTTCCACTCCATGCTGGATACCATGAACCACGGCGGCAAGATCGCCATGCTGGGCATTCCTGGCGGCGACATGGCCATCGACTGGAGCAAGGTGATCTTCAAGGGACTCATCATCAAGGGGATCTACGGCCGTGAGATGTTTGAAACCTGGTACAAGATGGCCAGCCTGATCCAATCGGGTCTGGATATCTCGCCAATCATCACACATCACTACAATGTCGATGATTTCCAAGCAGGTTTCGACGCCATGCGCTCGGGCCAATCGGGCAAGGTGATCCTTAGCTGGGATTAATCCCCCGCACCACTCGCAACCGGGGCTGTACTCTCACGGCCCCATGTTGCACACTTAACTTATCCCTCTTTTTCATTACAGGTTGACTATGTCTGCTTTTCAACACCTGAGTGTCAATCAACTCATCCATATGCTGGAAGACAATACCGAGGTACAGGTAGTCGATATCCGCGACGGCGCCAGCTTCGAGGCGGGACAGATCCCCGGCTCGACCAACCTCAACAACGAAAACCTGGCGCGTTATATTGCCGAGGCCGACATGGACAGCCCCTTAGTCGTGGTCTGCTATCACGGCATCAGCAGCCAAAATGCCGCGCAATATCTGCATGAACAGGGTTTCGATGATGTCTATAGCCTGGATGGTGGCTTCCAGGCTTGGCGCGAAGCCCATTAATTTCCAGAGGTACGCCTATGTTGGAACTTGGTCGTCTCCCCAATGAGCGCGCCGCCCAGGCGCTGATCGATTACCTCAAGGGCCAGGGCATAGATTGCCAGCTGCAACATGCCGAACACGGGGTGATCCTCTATGCCGCCCAAGAGCAAGACTACGCCAAGGCACGCCGCGAATATGAGCACTTCGTGCGCAACCCCTATGACGACAAGTACCTTCAGGCTTCCTGGGAAAACGGCAGTACAGGCACCAAGTTAGACTATGGCGCGCCTGGACTGCAGCTGATGACTCAGTTCCTGTCCGGGGCCGGCCCCCTGACCCTTATCGTCATGCTCAGCTGCACGCTAATCTATCTCGGCTTCATTTTCGGCTTCGCCAATCCTATCTTCGAGGCACTCTCCTTCTTCGGCGCCGTACCCGGCAGCGACAGCAGCCAGATCTGGCGCGTATTTACCCCGAGTCTGATGCACTTCTCCGCCATGCATATCATCTTCAACCTGCTCTGGTGGTGGTATCTGGGGGGCAAGATAGAGAACAAGCTAGGGGTGACTCCACTTTTAACCTTACTGCTGATCGCTGGCACCCTGCCGAACCTGCTGCAATATGCCATAGGTGGTCCCAACTTCGGCGGCCTCTCGGGCGTGGTCTATGCGGTGGTGGGCTACACCTGGATTATGGGAGTCAGACGTCCCGAGAAGGGGATAGGCCTGCCACCTGCCTATATAGGCTTCATGTTGATCTGGCTGGTATTTGGCTTTACCGATATGTTCGGCCTCTCCATCGCCAACGGCGCCCATATCGGCGGCTTAATGGTGGGCCTGGCCCAAGGCTTTATCGACAGTCGCCGACGGGTTTAGGTAACCCCTAGATAACATGTGCCCTCAGAGAGGACGCGAGATCAAAAAGGGCCCATTAGATGGGCCCATTTTGATTGGCTAATACCAATCACGATGAGTGAACGGTTATTTATTGCGGTTGGGCATGAGTTCACGCCAGCTCAATCACCTTCTTCACCAACTTATCGATGCCGATATGGGCCTGGGCAATATTCTCGGCCAACATATACGCCGGCGTACTTACCAGTTTACGCGCCTCATCGACGACGATCTGCTCGACATTGGCTTCCACATGCTCACCGCCCATCAGATTAAAGGCGTGGGCCGTGTCGCTGTCATGGCCTATGGTGCCCTTGGCCTTCTCGCCGTAGAGCTTAGGGATCATCACGGGTGAGATACAGATAAAGCCCACCGGCTTGTTCGCCTCGACAAACTCGCTGATGAAGGCCTTCACGCTGGGTGCCACCTCACACTCACTGCCCACCACGGCAAAGTTACACAGGTTCTTCGCGGCGCCAAAGCCACCTGGGATCACCAAGCCATCGAAGGCCTGGATATCTAACTCGTCCGTTGCCTTGATGTCACCACGGGCAATACGCGCCGACTCCACCAGCACGTTGCGATGCTCACCCACGGCCACCTCACCTGTGAGGTGATTCACCACGTGCATCTGCTCTATGTTGGGTGCGAAACATTGATAACTCACTCCGGCCTGGGTCAGCGACAGCAGAGTCAATACTGCCTCATGAAGTTCGCTGCCATCGAACACTCCCGCACCGCTTAATAAAACAGCAAATTTTTTCATTAAAAACTCCTTTAATAGACCGAATGGTTTTAACAACCAGATAACAAAAGGGTTGATCTGATTATTTTTCATGCTAAGTTAGTTCATCGACTCTAACAAGGCCGAGCAATTTCGCCAAGTCAGAGCATAAATATGGATGACAAAATAAAAAATCCACAAATTAGGAATTTTTACTCGGAAGTAATACCTAGTTCACATAAAAATATAATACAAAAACAAATCAACAAGTTGCATCACCCGCTTATGTTCGTCGTCGTGATCCCTACTCGCTGAAACTTTTTTAGCTCACAGACTTATCCACAGGCTGCTGAGTAATTTGCCGTGGCCGAAATCGCCCTAATATGGCATGCTAGCGCCATCATCGCATACCGAAAAAATAGATAAAATTATGCCTAATATCGCTGAAAACCCACTCATTCTTGTGGATGGTTCTTCCTATCTTTACCGCGCCTACTATGCGCCGCCTCACCTGACTAACTCCAAGGGTGAAGCCACGGGGGCCGTGTATGGCGTGATCAACATGCTACGCAGCCTGCTTAACCAATATAAGCCGACCCAGATGGCGGTGGTGTTCGATGCCAAGGGAAAAACCTTCCGCAATGAGATGTATGCCGAATATAAGGCCCACAGACCCCCCATGCCGGACGATCTCAGGACGCAGATCGAGCCGCTGCATCGCATCATTCGCGCATTGGGGCTTCCCCTGGTCTGTATTCCCGGCGTCGAGGCCGATGATGTCATAGGTACCATCGCCAGACAGGCCAGCCAGGAAGGCCGCGCCGTGCTGATCAGCACAGGCGATAAAGATATGGCGCAGTTGGTGGATGACAAGATCACCCTGATCAACACCATGACCAATACCATCCTAGGCCCCGATGAGGTGAGCGAGAAGTTTGGTGTCGGCCCTGAGCTGATCATCGACCTACTGGCACTGCAAGGCGATAAGGCAGATAACATTCCCGGCCTGCCAGGCGTTGGTGAGAAGACGGCGCTGGCGATGCTACAAGGCGTCGGCGGTGTCGACGCCATCCTCGCCAACCCAGAGAAGATGCCGGAACTCGGCTTTAGGGGTGCTAAGACCATGCCCGCAAAGATCGCCGAACATGGCGACATGCTCAAGCTCTCCTATGAGCTGGCGACCATCAAGTGCGACGTCGAACTGGAACAAGACTGGCACCAGCTCAACATTCAAGACGCGGATCGCGACGAGCTGATCAAATGCTACGGCGAGATGGAATTCAAACGCTGGCTGGCCGAGGTGTTAGACAACAAGTCGAGTGCCAGCAGCCAAGAAGAGGCCGACGAAGTGCCGGCGCCTCAGGCTATCGATACCCAGTACGATACCATTCTGACCTGGGAAGCCTTAGATGAATGGCTAAAGGCCCTGGCCGCCGCGCCGCTGTTTGCCCTGGATACAGAAACCACCAGCCTCAACTACATGGAGGCCAAACTGGTGGGGCTCTCGTTTGCCATCGAACCAGGCAAGGCCGCCTACCTGCCGCTGGCACACGATTATGCCGATGCCCCAGAGCAGCTCGACAGCGAGCAGGTACTAGCCAAGCTCAAGCCACTGCTGGAAGATCCTAGCCTTCTCAAGGTCGGGCAAAACCTCAAGTATGACATGAGCATACTGGCCAACGTCGGCATCGCCCTCAAGGGCGTGGCCTTCGATACCATGCTCGAGTCCTATGTGTTTAACTCGGTCGCCTCCAAGCACAACATGGATGACCTGGCGCTGAAATACCTGGGTCATAAGAATATCAGCTTCGAAGAGATCGCCGGCAAGGGCGTTAAGCAGCTGACCTTCAACCAGATCCCGCTGGAGACGGCAGCACCTTACGCCGCCGAAGACGCCGATATCACACTCAGGCTGCATCAGCATCTCTGGCCGAGACTGCAAAAGGCCAGCGAACTTGCCAGCGTCTTTACCGACATAGAACTGCCTCTGGTCAGCATACTGTCTCAGATTGAACGTCAGGGCGTGTTGATCGACAGCATGCTGCTTGGTCAGCAGAGCGACGAATTGGCACGCAAGATAGATGAGCTGGAACAGAAGGCCTACGAGATTGCTGAAGAGCCCTTTAACCTGGGCTCGACCAAACAGCTGCAGGCCCTCTTCTTCGAGAAGCTGGGTTACCCTGTATTGAAGAAGACCCCTAAAGGCGCACCGTCCACCGCCGAAGAGGTACTGGTCGAGCTGGCACTGGACTATCCGCTGCCCAAGATCATCCTGGAGCACAGGAGCCTGTCTAAGCTTAAGAGCACCTACACAGACAAGTTGCCGCTCATGGTCGATGGTAAGACAGGCCGGGTACATACCAGCTACCACCAGGCCATCGCCGCCACGGGTCGCCTGTCATCCAGCGAGCCTAACCTGCAGAATATCCCCATCCGCACCGAGGAGGGCCGCCGTATTCGTCACGCCTTCGTGGCGCCAGAGGGACGCAAGATCCTCGCAGCCGACTATTCGCAGATCGAGCTGAGGATCATGGCCCACCTCTCCCAGGATAAAGGCCTGCTGAGCGCCTTCGCCGAGGGCAAGGATATTCACAGAGCTACCGCCGCCGAGGTGTTCGACGTCGACTTCAGCGAAGTCACCAGCGAACAGCGTCGCCGCGCCAAGGCAGTGAATTTCGGTCTCATCTATGGCATGTCGGCCTTCGGTCTGGCCCGCCAGCTGGATATTCCGCGTCACGAGGCCCAGCAATATATCGACATCTACTTCAAACGCTATCCTGGCGTGCTCAAGTATATGGAAGATACCCGCGCTGCCGCCGCCGAGCAGGGATACGTATCGACCCTCTATGGTCGCAGACTCTACCTGCCGGCTATCAAGGATAGAAACGCCATGCGCCGTCAGGCCGCCGAGCGCGCCGCGATCAACGCGCCGATGCAGGGCACGGCTGCCGACATTATCAAGAAGGCCATGATCAATATCGCCCAGTGGATCGAGACAGAGACCCAGGGAGAGATCACCATGATCATGCAGGTACACGATGAACTCGTATTTGAGGTCGACGCCGACAAGGCCGATTCGCTCAAACTCAAGGTGTGCGAGCTGATGGCGCAGGCCGCCTCCTTAGATGTCGAGTTACTAGCCGAGGCTGGCATTGGCGATAACTGGGAACAGGCGCACTAGCCTTACATTTTGCGACTATTGCTCAACGGATTCTCGGCTCAATTCTCAATTAGATCAGAATTGAGCCACAAAAATGCCTCGACTATGCCTCGACTACGCCCCGGCCTGCCGGGGCATTTTTTTATGCTGTGAGAGTCATTCACCCTGGCATCTCGCCCTCTCGACCCGCGAAGCCGTAAAAATCACCAAAAATAGTAATATTTTTTCACTTAAGGGCATTTTTTAGCTAAACAGCTCTTTTAAAGGCAATTTTAGTAAATTTTAGATCAAAAACCTGTGCTTTTATTGAGCACTTTTTTAGACATTGCTCACATTATTGTCGTTTTTTACAAAAAACAGTTTCCCATATTACGACCAATGAAGTATTATTCTCTGCGTAGGGTACAGAGGTTAAGATGTTCTATCTTTCAGACCTTTTTTTTATTTCACGTTAAGTGAAAAGCCAAATTCTGGCGCCCCAGCAAGTAACTTGCTGGGGCTTTTTTTCGCCTGAAATTTAATTTAGAGCAAATACTTTAATTTAGGTGGGATTCGGGCTATCCTATGACCACTGAGAACTATTGGTCGATGACCGATGGAACTTGAGTCTTGTTGAAATTTAGCTTCTCCCCAAAAGAGCTAATGTATTTTTTGCCGATGGTGTAGCCGTCGGCATTTTTTTCACCTGCCACTTCTAATCAATTCAAAGAGTTACCCGCTAATAGCCTCTGCAGCTAAGCGTCTTAGTCACTAATAACCAGGCATAAAAAAACGCCCCCAATATGGAGGCGCTCTCTAATCACAAACAAAAGTTGTTACTCTTGTTCGGCGTCGGCCAAGGCCTCCACCAGCCAGTCCGGATGACACCATTCGTTAAGAATCCCCAGCACCTTAGGCTTGCCGGTTCCCTTCAGGGAAGAGAATGGCTCCACCTTCACGCCGTCGCCGAAGTCCGCCAAGGCCTTACGCACATCGTTAACCGTCTTCATTCGAGCACTCTGCGCCAACTTGTCACACTTGGTCAGCAAGGCCAGCACGGGAATATCGCAATCCACCGCCCACTCGATCATCTGCATGTCGAGATCTTTGAGCGGATGACGAATATCCATCAGCACGACCAGGCCACTCAAACAGGCGCGTTCCTGCAGATATTGCCCCAGCGCCTGCTGCCATTTCTTCTTCATGGCCAGTGGTACCTGAGCGAAACCATAACCAGGCAAATCCACCAGGCGTCTGTGCTCATCGAGCGCGAAGACGTTGATCAACTGGGTACGCCCAGGTGTCTTACTGGTTCTTGCCAGGTTCTTCTGCTCGGTTAATTGGTTTAATGCGCTCGACTTTCCGGCATTAGAGCGGCCAGCAAAGGCGATTTCGACGCCTACATCACCGGGCAAGTGCTCATCCAGATGCGCAATATCCGGCGCACTGATCAAAAACTTGGCCTGTCGAAAATCGATACGAGAATCAGTCACTACCCACCCCAAAATTTGTTATTTCTTCAGTTTAAATATCGAAGACTTGCTTACATTTGCACAATTTCGTGTAAAATATTACCCCGATCACATAAATCATATTTTATCACGCTTGCAGGTCACTCTCGTAAGCTCAGGACAAAAAATTTAACTAAAAGTTGGAACGCCATGAAAAAGTTCGCTATTGCGCTATCGATGTTAGCCACTCTATCAACTCCGGCTCTAGCAGCAGGTGATGCTGAAGCGGGAAAAACTAAAGCAATCATTTGTTCTGCCTGTCACGGTGTTGATGGTAACAGTATGATCGACATGTACCCCAAGATTGCGGGTCAACAAGAAACTTACCTGAAGAAGCAGCTAACCGAGCTGCGTCAAGCTGCCCACACAGGCGGTAAAGAAGGCCGTAACGATCCTATGATGAGCCCAATGGCGGCGGCATTGTCGGATCAGGATATCGAAGATTTGGCGGCTTACTTCTCTTCGCAAAAGCTTGCGATGAGCGAAGTGAAAGACGTGCCTGAACTGGGTGAGCAACTATACAAGGGTGGTGACGCCGTACGTGGTGTGACTGCATGTATCGCCTGTCACGGTCCTAACGGTAAAGGTTCTGAGGCCGCAGGCTTCCCAGCTATCGCGGGCCAACACGCTAACTACATCAAGATCCAGCTGAATAAGTTTCACGATACAAGTCGTAACAACGACCTAAACGGCATGATGCAAGACGTTGCCAAGAAGCTGACCAGCGAAGATATCGAAGCACTATCTAAATATATTTCAAGCATTAAGTAATTAATCGCTGGATAACGAAAGGGTGGTCTATACCACCCTTTTTAACCGCCCCAAGTTTACGTTTACGTAAACTGTTGAAAATTGATGCTTGACATAGATCACAGATTTCGTTTTAATTGTGCCCGTACCGAGGTAAACCCAGCTGTTTGTATAAAATCTACCTAATAACAATAAACAGATTTCGGTATGTGATTACATTTAAGATATAAGAATAAAGTTAAGCAAAAATAATAATAATTTTTTGACCACTCACTAAAAATAATAAGAGAAGTACTTCGCATCTGAAGTCGGGTCGTAATAACTTGGTAAGGATATTGGTTAGGAAGGCCAATGCGCTAATTAGCATTTTCCTTACGGTTCAGAAAACAGTTGAACTGCTTACTGCTGAACTTAATGTAAACCGAACAGGGATGGTTTATTAGGCGTCAAAGATGACGATATGGATTGTGATGTGTCAATGAAGACCATCTACGGAAGCTGTGGTCAGGAAGGCGACAGGGAAAGAAAAAAAGCGTCTGGAAGACCGAAAACGAAAATAACTATGCATGGAAAGCAGATTAAAAAATAAGATGGAATCCGACTGGGAGAGTCGCATAGCAAGTAAGGAAACTTGGAATCAGAATTGAGTACCTTTGGTACTTTTTGGAAGGCGACAGTGATACTGTCGCCTTTTTTTATATACGGCAAAAAATACGCTTCTGTTTCCGCTTGGCCTACAGTAAATTAAACCGGTTAGCAGCAATTAACCCAGCCTTTAAGAGTCATGCCCCAGCCATGCGAAGATGCCCCCTGTGCAGCAGCGAAGAGACCGCCCCCTTCTATCAAGATAGAAAACGCTGCATCTATCGCTGTAAGCGCTGCATGCTGCTGTTTGCCGATGCCAACTCTCATCTGCCGCCCAGCGCCGAGGTAAAACGCTACCGCTCGGCCAATAGTAAAGACAAGCCGCTGCAACAATTTCTGTCGAGCCTAATCACTCAGTGTGAGCAGCAGGTTCAGGGCCCATTGCTAGGACTCAACTTCGGCCGACTGCTAAACCCACAGGCGATAGACGCCATCAAGGCGCGAGGCCATCAGCTCAACCAGTATGATCCACACTTCGCCCCGGATCATACCCTGCTAAGACTCGAATACGACTTCATCTGTTGTTATCGGGTCTTCGAGCACTTTCGCTTTCCTGGAAAGGAGTGGCAGCTGCTTTGTTCCCTGCTTAAACCCGGCGGCTGGATGGCGATCAGCACCCAGCTGCTCACCGAGCTTCAGGGCTTTCCCAAATGGCACCACAAGAACAATCTGACCCATGTCAGCTTTTATCAGCAAGCCACCTTCCAATATTTGGCAAGCCAGGCCGAGTTTAGGCTATTATTCGCCTCGAAAGATCTCATTTTGGTGCAAAAACCAACAGGATCTGGTATAACACGCGACCCAAGTTCACTTATCTAACTCAGGGTTAGGTAGGTTCACGATTTTTTGTAGTTGAGATTAACGTTATGACCCGTAAGAAATCGCGCAAGATCAATGAGAATGCGCCAAAACGTCCGCCTAGAACCAAGAAAGAAGACCGTGTCGTCACGGGTAAGAAGCAGAAGTCGGGCAATAAAGCGGGCAGTCGTCATAACGAAAAGCAGATCCAACAGAAGCAATCGGGCACGGCACAGGCCAAAGATCCTCGCCACGGCAGCAAGAAGCCTGTCGCACTTGAGCTATCGACTAAGGCGCCTGTGGCCAAGCAGCCCAAGGCACCTAAGATGAGCGACGAACAGAAACTGCTGAAGCTAGAGGAAGATCCTAGACTCAACAAGCTGCTCGACATGCTCGAAGAGGGTCGGGATCTCAACGATGCGGATCAGGCCTGGTTAGAGAAGCAACTAACAGAGATCGAGCGCCTGATGGATCGCCTGGGCATCACAGAAGAGGATGACCTCGAGCATGTGATGAAGACCACGGTCGGCTCAGACGACGATCTGCTGGATAAGTTTGAATCTGGCGCCGATCTGCTCAAAGATTATCAAGATAAAGACTAGCCTCAGGCTAACCCAAATGGCATCGATTCGATGCCATTTCTCTATCTCGCCTCTGTGATTAACACCTAGCTAACCAACACCTCGGATTGCATTATGACTACGACACTCCTCATCCTGGGCGCCATCATCATCTTAGGCCTGGCCGCCTATGCCGCCAGCCTGTTACTCAAGCTGAAACAGCAAACCGCACGACAAAAAGCGCAACGCGAAGCCCAACAAGCCGCGGCGGACGCCAAGGAGCTGGAACTACTCGGCAACATTCACTATATCGCCGCCGCCATGCTCGAAGAGCGCTGTGAACTGTCAGAGGGCGTGATGCGTATCGGTAAGCTGTTCAGTATTCTCGGCCACACAGAGCAGGTGAAACACCAGTATCCGGCGCTCTTTAAGCATTATGAGATCATCGAATCCCACCCTATCATGGAGCAGCGTAAGGCGTTGGCCAAGCAGCAGCGTATGAAGCTAGACTTAGAGAGAATGAAGTCAGAATCGGCGCTGGAAGCCGAGATCATGGCCGAGGTGGCCCTGCTGGCCAAAGCCTATGCCCACCTCAGCCACTGACGTGAGTCGGTGCACAAAAACGGCTTAAGACCAAGACATTTAAGCCGAAAACAAGGATATTCGACAGCTAACATAAATTGCAGTGCTAATTTGCAACCTGGATCAATGTTATTCACTCAATAACATTGCATACTTCGCTAGTTGCTAATTTACCACCCTCGGAGGACACGCCTTGAAGCAGCCCACCCAAATTAGTTGGGATCAGTCAATGATCGAAAAATATAATTACAGCGGTCCTCGTTATACCTCTTACCCGACCGCACTAGAATTTGACGCCTCCTTCACCGAAGAAGACCTGCTCACCTCTATTGCCAACAGTAAGAGCAATAAACTGTCGCTGTATCTACACATTCCTTTCTGCGCTAAGCTCTGCTACTACTGCGGCTGCAACAAGGTGATCACCCGTCACCAGCACAAGGCCGACCAATATATCGAATACCTGGCGGCAGAGATCGTCAAACGCGCACCGCTGTTTAAGCATTATCAGGTCACCCAGATCCACTGGGGTGGCGGTACGCCAACCTTCCTCAGCCCAGAGCAGATCCTCAGGCTGTCGGCGCTGCTCAGAGAGCACTTTAATATTGCCGAAGAGGGTGAATACTCTATCGAGGTCGATCCACGCGAGATCGAACTCTCTATGCTAGACACCCTCAAAGAAGCTGGCTTCAACCGTATCTCGGTCGGCGTGCAGGACTTCAACAAAGAGGTGCAGATTGCCGTTAACCGTGAACAGGACGAGCAGTTTATCTTCGACCTGATCGCCAAGGCCAAAGCCATGGGCTTCGTGTCGACCAACATCGACCTGATCTACGGCCTGCCTCACCAGACACCGCAGAGCTTTGCAGAGACTATGCAGCGCGTACTGGATCTGTCTCCAGACAGACTCTCTGTGTTTAACTACGCTCACCTACCGGCACGTTTCGCGGCCCAGCGTAAGATTAAGGACGAGCATCTGCCGACACCACAGCAGAAGCTGGAGATGCTACACCAGACTATCGAGACGCTGACGGGTGCTGGCTACCAGTATATAGGCATGGACCACTTCGCCAAGCCGGATGACGAGCTTGCCATCCTGCAGAACGAAGGTCGCCTGCACCGTAACTTCCAGGGTTACACTACCCAGGAAGAGTGTGATCTTCTGGGTCTTGGGGTCTCCTCCATCAGCCAGATCGGCGATTGCTACGCCCAGAACCAGAAAGATATCCGCCCTTACTATGAGTCGGTGGATGAGAAGGGCCACGCCCTGTGGAAAGGCTGCAAGCTTAATCGTGACGACGAGATCCGCCGCGCCGTGATCAAGCAGCTGATCTGCCACTTCGATCTGGATATGGCCAAGATGGATGAGCGATTAGGCATTAAGTTTGAAGAGTACTTCGCCGAAGATCTCAAGCTACTTCAAACCTTTATCGACGACAAGCTGGTCGAAGTCAAAGACAGAAAGATCACAGTTGGCGAAACCGGCCGTCTGCTGATCCGCAACATCTGTATCTGTTTCGATGTCTACTTCCGCGACAAGGCACGTCAGCAGCAGTTCTCACGGGTTATCTAAACCCCGAACATGAAAAAAGCCGATGAATCATCATCGGCTTTTTTGTTTCTGCTTTCTTAGGCTTTGGCGGCATAGAGCGCCTTACGCTCGCTATCGGAGATAAAGGCCATCTCCACGCCGTTACGTTGCAGCTGTGCAAGCTCGGCATCGCTAAAGCCCATCTCCTGCTTCACGGTGCGATACTCGTGTTTGATGTCGATGGCACTCACGCCCGGATCGTCTGTGTTAAGACCGATCAACACGCCCGCCTCCATGAAGGTGCGCAGCGGATGCTCCTGATAACTGGTCACAGTCGAGGTGTGCAGGTTACTGGTTGGGCAGGACTCTATGCCTATCCTGTTGGCAGCCAGATACTCCATCAGCTTAGGATCGTGGATCGCATTGACGCCATGGCCGATACGGGTAGCGCCCAGCTCCTGAATAGCCTGCCACATACTCTCGGCCCCTGCAGCCTCACCGGCGTGAGCCGTAATGGCTAACCCTGCGTCACGCACCTTCTTGAAGTGATCGTTAAACAGGGCGCCCGGGAAGCCTAGCTCATCCCCCGCCAGATCCATCGCCACCAGATGCTGCTTATGGGCAAGCAGAGCGTCAAGCTCCTGCATGCAGGCATCCTGACCGAAAGAGCGAGACATGATGCCGATCAGGTTGATCTTCACCTCATAGTCCTTGAGCCCCGCCTTAACCCCGTCGATAACGGCTTCGACGACGCCTTCTATCGGCAACTTGTGGTTCATCGCCATATAGTAAGGACTGAATCTCAGCTCGGCGTAATCCAAGCCAGAGATTGCCGCATCGGCGACGTTCTCATAGGCCACACGTTTAACCGCATCGAGATCCGCCAGAACGGCAACCATCCAGTCGAGCTTCTTTAGAAAAGCCACCAGACTCGATTCTTTCCCCTGAATTTGAACGAAAGGCGCCAAACCTTCCAAGCTATCGGCAGGTAAAGCAATATTGTGTTGGTGGCCCAGGTCCCAAATCGTTTCCACCCTGACGTTACCATCAAGATGACGATGCAGATCCACCAACGGAATGGATGTATCAATCATATTTAACCCCTATTTGAACCCCTCAGCCAATATTGTTTTTTGTCTGGTCTGAAGTTGTTGCAACTATAACATGCATTTTTTAACGATATGCATGACTTATGTTCAGCTTTCGACTTAACTCTGCTGCAATACCTGCTCACAATTTATCTAGCGCCGTGGGTGACCCGCCAAATTGAATATTGCATAATCGTGAAACCCATTCCTGGGCCCATAATAATGACAACAGGACCACCCATGTATAAACCCTTAGCCCCTTGCCTACTCTTACTCAGCCTCACGGCCTGCCAAATGGCCCCTACGGCGGATGTCGCCACGGCGCCCAAAACCAGTGTCAGCCAGAGCCATCAGCAGTTACAGCGCATCATAGACGATGCCTGGCAACTTAGATTAGAGTCTAGCCCAGAAATGGCCTACGCACAGGGAGACGAGAAGGCGGCGGGTAAACTGGACGACCTCTCACCCGAGGCGCTGGCAAACCATAACCAGGCCGAACAGGCCCTGTTGGTACGCCTCAAGGCCTTGGATTTGGCATCGCTCGATAAGGCCGATCGCATCGACGCTCAGATACTCATCTATCAGTTACAAAACAGTGTCGATCAGTACCGTTTCCACGACCATTATCTGCCGATCACCGCAGAGAGCGGCTTTCACGCCTATATCGCCTCCATCGCCAAGGGAAACTTCAACAGCGAGGCCGATTACCGCAATTACCTCAGCAAGCTTGAGGCTCTACCCCGTTATTTTGCGCAGCAGACCTATTGGCTGAAACAGGGTCTGGCCGAAGGCATCACCCCGGCTAAGGTGGTCTTAAATGGCTTCGAAGAGAGCATTAGCGCCTTCATAGTACCGGTTGAACAGAGCGGTTATTTCAAGCCCTTCACCCACTTTCCCAAACACTTTACCGAGACTCAGAAAGCCGAGTTGACGGCGCAGGGCAAGGCTTTGATTGAGCAGAACGTACTGCCCAGCTATCAGGCCTTCTATGATTTCATGACCCAGGAATATATCCCAGGCGCACGCCAAAGTATTGCCGCCTATGATCTTCCCGACGGTAAAGCCTTCTATGAGAATCGCGTACGCTACTACACTACGCTGCCCATGACCGCAGACGAGGTGCACCAACTCGGGCTAAAAGAGGTTAAGCGCATTCGCGCCGAGATGCAGGCGATCATAGATAAGCTCGGCTATCAGGGCAGCTTCGCCGATTTCCTCCACTTCCTGCGCACCGATCCTCAGTTCTACGCCAAGACCCCGGAGCAGCTGTTGAAAGAGGCCGCCTATATCGCCAAGAAGGCCGATGCCATGCTGCCGAAGTTCTTCGGCAAACTGCCGCGCACGCCCTATGGCATCCAGGAAGTGCCCGCCGAGATCGCCCCCAAATACACCACAGGGCGTTATTCTGGCGCCAGTGGTGATGATCAGCCCGGCTATTACTGGGTCAACACTTATGCCTTGGACAAACGTCCCCTGTATGAATTAGAAGCCCTGACCCTGCACGAAGCCGTACCTGGCCATCACCTGCAGATCTCCCTCAACAAAGAGCTGACCTCCCTGCCGAACTTCCGTCGTTACAGCTATATCTCGGCCTTTGGCGAGGGCTGGGGACTCTACTCTGAGTATCTCGGACTGGAAGGCGGTTTCTACCAAGACCCCTACAGCAACTTCGGCCGTCTGACCTACGAGATGTGGCGCGCCGCCCGCCTGGTGGTCGACACAGGCATGCACGCCAAGGGTTGGACACGTCAGCAGGCCATCGACTATATGGCCGGCAATACGGCGCTGTCGCTTCACAATGTCACGACGGAGATAGACAGGTATATCTCCTGGCCGGGACAGGCACTGTCCTACAAGATAGGCGAACTCACCATCAAGCGTTTACGCGCCAAGGCCGAACAGGCACTGGGTGAAAAGTTCGACATCCGCGCCTTCCATGACGCCGTCTTGGCCAATGGATCTGTGCCCATGGCGCTGCTGGAACAGCAGATAGATGACTTCATCGCCGCTCAGGCCGCTCGCTAGCCCCTCCAGCGTATTAATGGCTTGAGGAACTTAGCCCCCTCAAGCCATTAATCGCCATAAGATATCGTGTTACACTCAGGCATCTTGTCCTTAATTCAGATCGCCCATGTCCACAGCCCCAGTCTCTACAAGCACTGACACTATCGCCACCTCACTGCCGGCTTTTTCCAGCGAACTGACTGACAATCGTCAGCAGCTAGATGCTTTCTGGCAGGGTGTCGAGCAGGGTTATATGACGACAGGCGATGGACTCAAGCTGGCCTACTGCGTGGCCGCTCACCCCGAGTCGAATCAGGCGATAGTGATCAGCAGCGGTCGTGTCGAGGCCTACCTTAAGTATCAAGAGCTGATCTTCGATCTCTATCAGCTGGGATATAGCGTCTACGCCCTGGACCACAGAGGACAGGGGCTTTCAGACAGGCTAACCGACAATCCGCACCAGGGACACATAGAGAAATTTACCGACTATGTGAATGACCTTGGCCACTTCGTCGATAGCCTAGTCATTCCCAAGCAACATGATAAGCTGTTTCTGGTGGGGCACTCCATGGGCGGCACCATAGCGACCCTGTATCTGCAGCAGGCACCAAATGTGTTTGATGCAGCCGTGTTATCGGCGCCCATGTATGGCATCTGCCTGCCTATGCCTAAGCCCTTCGTGCGTTGGTTGGCCGGACACCTGGACAATGGCTCGAGCAACAAGCCCAACTACGTCTTAGGGGGCAAGAACTATCAACCCGTCCCCTTCGAGCAAAACGAACTCACCCATAGCGCTAAGCGCTATCAAGACTATCGTCGGTTGTATGAGACCTACCCGCAGCTGCAGCTGGGCTCCCCCACCAACCGTTGGCTAACCGAGTCCCTCGATGCCTGCGAGCAAGCAGTAGAAGCCGCGAAACACACTCAGACGCCTATCTTGATCTTACAGGCAGAGGAAGACTCCATCGTCGACAATCGCGCGCAAGATGCAGCCAGGGGAGAGCATTGCCACCTGTTTAAGGTCGCCCATGCCCGTCATGAGATCTTTATCGAAAGGGATAGCGCCCGCAACCAGGCGCTGGGACAACTGGCAGACTTTTTCAGCCTACACGCTTGATAGCAGCGGCCTATCTCCAAGCCTTACCAGCAGGCGAGCCAACTCTTCGCCCGGCATGGGGCGGTGGAATAGATAACCTTGATACAGGTCGCAGCGATAAGCCTTGAGCAGCTCGAACTGAGACTGGATCTCCACGCCCTCGGCGACAAACTCAAGATTCAGGCTGTGAGACATATCGATCATGGCCTTGACGATAGAAGCAGAGGCCTCGCCATCACCCATGTCTCTGATAAAGCTGGCATCTAGCTTGAGGCGATTCAGCGGCAACTCCTGCAGATAGCTCAGCGAGCTATAACCCGTACCAAAGTCATCCACGGCGATGCTGATCCCCGCCTCTCTCAATTGCGTCATGGTCTGGCGCACCTGCTGCAGATCTGTCAATAACACATGCTCGGTAAGCTCAAGTTCGATATGGGTAGGGCTGATGCCTTGAGCCTTTAGCATGGCCAGTAACTTAGGTGCAAACTCATCCTGGTGGAACTGACGCGCGCTGACATTGATCGAGACCATAGGTGGGCGAATACCTTGTTCCTGTAACCCACGAATGAAACGGCAGGCCTCCAACAACACCCACTCACCCAGTTCGACGATCAGGGCGCTACCCTCGGCCACAGGGATAAAGTCGGCCGGCGAGATAGCCCCATGCTGTGGATGGTGCCAGCGCAGCAATGCCTCGACCGAGGCGATCTCGCCCTTGGCGTTTAGCAAAGGCTGGTAGAAGAGAGACAACTGATGACGTGCGACGGCGTGGACCAGCTCGGTGCGGATCATCAGATTTTGTGCGGCACGCTTATCCATCTCACTGCTGTAGACCACACAGGCATCGCGTCCACTCTCCTTCGCCTGAGCCAGCGCCATATTGACCCGTTTTAATTGTTGCTCCGGCGGGATCGCCTCGCTTGGATCGATGATGGCGATCCCCACACTGGCGGAGAGATTAAAGGTATGGCCACTGATGTGGAAGCTGCGGGCGATCAGCTGACGCATCTGACTCGCCAGGGCCTGAGCTCGACGCTGGGCACCGAGAAGATCCTCCGGCAGCTTCTTCACCAGAACCACGAACTCATCGGCGGCCACACGGGCGATCAACGAGTTAGAAGAGAAGTAACTGGATAACCTGGCAGCAATCTGGATCAGCAGTCTGTCGCCACCATGATGCCCGAGGGCATCGTTGACTACCTTAAAGTTATCCAGATCCAGCATAAACAAGGCCGCGCAGCTTCCCGACTCATCCTGCTGCTGATACAGGGCGTCCATCAAGGCCCGGCGATTGGCAAGATCCGTGAGCGGGTCGTGCTTGGCCTGATGCATCGCCGCCTTCTGGTTACGAATATCCTCTGTCACATCGGACAGCGTGCCTATCATGCGTAGCGGCTTACCCTTCTCGTTCCACTCGACTGTCATCCCCCTGTCGAGCACCCAGATGTAATGCCCCTGCTGATGACGCAGTCGATGCACGCTCTCAAACTCCTCGGTTTCCCCATTGAGGTAGGCGTTAAGGTTTTTGAGTATCCCCTCTTTGTCCTCGGGGTGCAGCCGGCTCTCCCAGGTTGCCAGCTCGGGCACTAAGTCTTCAGGCCCGTAGCCCAACATATCCTTCCAGCGGTCGGAGAGAAATACGCTATTGTCCTCCAGGTTCCAGTCCCAGATACCATAACGTGAGACCTCTACGGCAAACAGCCATCTCTGCTCGCTATCCTTAAGCTGTTTCGCCCCCTGTTGGAACCTATCCTTAAAGCGACTAAGATTCTGCTCCAGGCTATGCAATTCAATGAAGGGAGACTCGATTGTCTTTTGCCTGGAATCGGTTTCACGCTGGCCCAGGGCCGCCGCCTGGCGACTCAGATAGCGAATCGGCGACAACACGAAATAGTAAAACAGGCCGAGCAAGACCAAGGCGGTCGCCAAGGCAATCGCGCCCGTTCGCATCAAGCCGACTAAAACGGTTTCATCGCTAGCGGCCAGCATGGGCGCCATATCATATTCGAGATAGATGAGTTCGGGACGTTCGACCGACAGAGAGGAGAGCTGTGGGGTGATAGGATAATAGGCCTGGATCGACTGACGCTTATCATTGAAGTAGATGCGAGATCTGCCCTCTGCGACGCTGTCATCGTGGGCCAGGCTCTCGTAACCATCGATCACCAACTGCGCCGAGCTGTCGCGCCATACCCCATGATTTGCAAAGCGTATGTTACCCCTGCGATCGATAAGCGTATACACAGAGAGACGAATATCGCTACCGAGCAGGGCCAGTTCCTCTTCCACCCGCGTGAAGTCTTGCGCCTTGGCCGCCATCGCTACTAGGTGATTCATCCGCATCAGCCCCTGAGACAAGTGCTCTACCTGGGAGGCGGACACATAATCTCGACGTTGCTGACGCTCGACAAAGTAGCTACTGGTAATAAAAAACGCAAACAGCAAGACACACACCAGAGGTGCGAAGAGAATGAGCGAGGGACGTGAGAAAAATTTCAGCAAAGCCACTGCACCTAAAAAAGGGTCGTCAGACGTAACACATCTTATCAATACAGGATCAATTGCGTGTGTTTGTGCCGATTATGCCACATTTAAGTTACTTAGTGACTAAACATTATTGCATTTAGCTATAAGCATATAGAGATAAGCTAGGACGGCTTAAGCTAGTGAAAGCCAGAAACGAAAAAAGCCTCTGCACTCTTATGTACAAGAGCATGCAGAGGCTTTCGTCTTAATGTTGGTGGGCGCATATCGCAAAGTGATGGGCTCATGCGCGCGAAGTGAAACGAGCTGGGGAGGACGGGACTCGAACCCGCACTCTCACTTTCTATTGAGACAGAGCCTAAAAACGCCATGGAAGGAGTGAATGCTGTAGATTATCAGGAATAATCTCAGCACAGCTGAACTTCTGCTCTCGACCACAAGCTTTTTGCACACAACGAAAAAAGCCTCTGCATTACTGCAGAGGCTTTCGTCTTAATGTTGGCGGAGCGGACGGGACTCGAACCCGCGACCCCCGGCGTGACAGGCCGGTATTCTAACCAACTGAACTACCGCTCCTTTAGTAAAACGCTTACGCGGGATACTAAATTAGGCGCCTGGAAATGACCTACTCTCACATGGGGAGACCCCACACTACCATCGGCGCGATTGCGTTTCACTTCTGAGTTCGGGATGGGATCAGGTGGGACCACAATGCTATGGTTTCCAGACAAAATTGGAAATTCGGAAAGCTGTACTCTTTATTCAAGAGTCAATCTGAGTTCGCACTTCAATCAAGTACTTTGTATTCTTTTGATTCGGTAAACCATTACTTACTTTGCAGTAAAACCCTTTTGGGTTGTATGGTTAAGCCTCACGAGTCATTAGTACAGGTTAGCTCAACGCCTCACAACGCTTACACACCCTGCCTATCAACGTCCTAGTCTCGGACGGCTCTTTAGAGACCTTAAAGGTCTAGGGATGACTCATCTTAGGGCTCGCTTCCCGCTTAGATGCTTTCAGCGGTTATCGATTCCGAACGTAGCTACCGGGCAATGCCATTGGCATGACAACCCGAACACCAGCGGTTCGTCCACTCCGGTCCTCTCGTACTAGGAGCAGCTCCCTTCAATCATCCAACGCCCACGGCAGATAGGGACCGAACTGTCTCACGACGTTCTGAACCCAGCTCGCGTACCACTTTAAATGGCGAACAGCCATACCCTTGGGACCGACTTCAGCCCCAGGATGTGATGAGCCGACATCGAGGTGCCAAACACCGCCGTCGATATGAACTCTTGGGCGGTATCAGCCTGTTATCCCCGGAGTACCTTTTATCCGTTGAGCGATGGCCCTTCCATTCAGAACCACCGGATCACTATGACCTGCTTTCGCACCTGCTCGACGTGTATGTCTCGCAGTTAAGCTGGCTTATGCCATTGCACTAACCGTACGATGTCCGACCGTACTTAGCCAACCTTCGTGCTCCTCCGTTACTCTTTGGGAGGAGACCGCCCCAGTCAAACTACCCACCAGGCACTGTCCTCAACCCCGATTCAGGGGCCAGAGTTAGAACATCAACACTACAAGGGTGGTATTTCAAGGATGACTCCACGAGAACTGGCGTTCCCGCTTCAAAGTCTCCCACCTATCCTACACATGTAGGGTCAATGTTCAGTGCCAAGCTATAGTAAAGGTTCACGGGGTCTTTCCGTCTAGCCGCGGGTATACGGCATCTTCACCGCAATTTCAACTTCACTGAGTCTCGGCTGGAGACAGCGTGGCCATCATTACGCCATTCGTGCAGGTCGGAACTTACCCGACAAGGAATTTCGCTACCTTAGGACCGTTATAGTTACGGCCGCCGTTTACCGGGGCTTCGATCATGAGCTTCTCCGAAGATAACCCAATCAATTAACCTTCCGGCACCGGGCAGGCGTCACACCGTATACGTCATCTTGCGATTTTGCACAGTGCTGTGTTTTTGATAAACAGTTGCAGCCACCTGGTATCTGCGACTCCCGTCAGCTTAGAGAGCAAGTCTCATCACCAACAGGAGCGTACCTTCTCCCGAAGTTACGGTACCATTTTGCCTAGTTCCTTCAGCCGAGTTCTCTCAAGCGCCTTGGTATTCTCTACCCGACCACCTGTGTCGGTTTGGGGTACGATTCCTGCTAACCTGAAGCTTAGAAGATTTTCCTGGAAGCATGGCATCAACTACTTCATCACCGTAGTGACTCGTCATCAACTCTCAGTATTAGGTGCCCGGATTTGCCTAAGCACCCTACCTACAGCCTTAAACGCGGACAACCAACGCCGCGCTAGCCTAGCCTTCTCCGTCTCTCCATCGCAGTTAGCAGAAGTACGGGAATATTAACCCGTTTCCCATCGACTACGCCTTTCGGCCTCGCCTTAGGGGTCGACTCACCCTGCCCCGATTAACGTTGGACAGGAACCCTTGGTCTTTCGGCGAGGAGGTTTTTCACCCCCTTTATCGTTACTCATGTCAGCATTCGCACTTCTGATACCTCCAGCGTGGGTTACCCCTTCACCTTCAACGGCTTACAGAACGCTCCTCTACCGCACCAGCGCAAGCGCTAGTACCCATAGCTTCGGTGTATTGCTTAGCCCCGTTATATCTTCCGCGCAGGCCGACTCGACTAGTGAGCTATTACGCTTTCTTTAAATGATGGCTGCTTCTAAGCCAACATCCTAGCTGTCTAAGCCTTCCCACATCGTTTCCCACTTAGCAATAACTTTGGGACCTTAGCTGATGGTCTGGGTTGTTTCCCTTTTCACGACGGACGTTAGCACCCGCCGTGTGTCTCCCGAGTAGTACTCATTGGTATTCGGAGTTTGCAAAGGGTTGGTAAGTCGGGATGACCCCCTAGCCTTAACAGTGCTCTACCCCCAATGGTATTCGCTCGAGGCGCTACCTAAATAGCTTTCGAGGAGAACCAGATATCTCCCGGTTTGATTGGCCTTTCACCCCCAGCCACAAGTCATCACCGCATTTTTCAACATACGTGTGTTCGGTCCTCCAGTTGATGTTACTCAACCTTCAACCTGCCCATGGCTAGATCACCGGGTTTCGGGTCTACACCTTGCAACTAAACGCGCAGTTAACACTCGGTTTCCCTACGGCTCCGCTATTCGCTTAACCTCGCTACAAAATGTAAGTCGCTGACCCATTATACAAAAGGTACGCAGTCACGGTCTCAAGAACCGCTCCCACTGCTTGTACGTATACGGTTTCAGGTTCTATTTCACTCCCCTCACAGGGGTTCTTTTCGCCTTTCCCTCACGGTACTGGTTCACTATCGGTCAGTCAGGAGTATTTAGCCTTGGAGGATGGTCCCCCCATATTCGAACAAGATATCACGTGTCCCGTCCTACTCGTTTTCACCTAAAGTTAGTTTTCATGTAC
This sequence comes from Shewanella alkalitolerans, assembly GCF_019457575.1. Lineage (NCBI taxonomy): Bacteria > Pseudomonadati > Pseudomonadota > Gammaproteobacteria > Alteromonadales > Shewanellaceae > Shewanella > Shewanella alkalitolerans. The sequence continues at coordinate 4,391,198 of NZ_CP080422.1, forward strand.
GGGGCTATCACCCTGTATCGCTGTGCTTTCCAACACATTCCACTAACACCCTCTAGGCTTAAGGGCTAATCCCCGTTCGCTCGCCGCTACTAGGGGAATCTCGGTTGATTTCTTTTCCTAAGGGTACTTAGATGTTTCAGTTCCCCTCGTTCGCCTCACTAAGCTATGTATTCACTTAGTGATGACACCTTATGGTGCCGGGTTTCCCCATTCGGACATCGTTAGCTCAAATGCTTGTTACTAGCTCGCCAACGCTTTTCGCAAGTTACTACGTCCTTCATCGCCTCTGACTGCCAAGGCATCCACCGTATACGCTTAGTCACTTAACCATACAACCCAAATGAGTTTCATCTGAGCTGCATCGCAACTAATGGTTTCAACTTTCGCCAAAAGAATACTCAAGTCACTTGATTAAAGTGTGTTTTGAGAACTCAATTATTTTCGCAATAACCTTTCGGTTATTACTATCAGCTTTCCAAATTTTTAAAGAACAAGCATCGTCGCTCGGACGTGCCACTCGCTCTAACAAGAACAAGTTATCTGTGTGAACACTCAACAAATATCAGTCAATCGTATAGGTAAGGAGGTGATCCAGCCCCAGGTTCCCCTAGGGCTACCTTGTTACGACTTCACCCCAGTCATGAACCACACCGTGGTAAACGCCCTCCCGAAGGTTAAGCTATCTACTTCTGGTGCAGCCCACTCCCATGGTGTGACGGGCGGTGTGTACAAGGCCCGGGAACGTATTCACCGTGGCATTCTGATCCACGATTACTAGCGATTCCGACTTCATGGAGTCGAGTTGCAGACTCCAATCCGGACTACGACCGGCTTTGTGAGATTAGCTCCACCTCGCGGCTTCGCAACCCTCTGTACCGACCATTGTAGCACGTGTGTAGCCCTACTCGTAAGGGCCATGATGACTTGACGTCGTCCCCACCTTCCTCCGGTTTATCACCGGCAGTCTCCCTAAAGTTCCCGGCATTACCCGCTGGCAAGTAAGGATAAGGGTTGCGCTCGTTGCGGGACTTAACCCAACATTTCACAACACGAGCTGACGACAGCCATGCAGCACCTGTCTCAGAGTTCCCGAAGGCACCAATCCATCTCTGGAAAGTTCTCTGGATGTCAAGAGTAGGTAAGGTTCTTCGCGTTGCATCGAATTAAACCACATGCTCCACCGCTTGTGCGGGCCCCCGTCAATTCATTTGAGTTTTAACCTTGCGGCCGTACTCCCCAGGCGGTCTACTTAATGCGTTAGCTTGAGAACCCAGTGTTCAAGACACCAAATTCCGAGTAGACATCGTTTACGGCGTGGACTACCAGGGTATCTAATCCTGTTTGCTCCCCACGCTTTCGTACCTGAGCGTCAGTCTTTGTCCAGGGGGCCGCCTTCGCCACCGGTATTCCTTCAGATCTCTACGCATTTCACCGCTACACCTGAAATTCTACCCCCCTCTACAAGACTCTAGTTGACCAGTTCGAAATGCAGTTCCCAGGTTAAGCCCGGGGCTTTCACATCTCGCTTAATCAACCGCCTGCGTACGCTTTACGCCCAGTAATTCCGATTAACGCTTGCACCCCTCGTATTACCGCGGCTGCTGGCACGAAGTTAGCCGGTGCTTCTTCTGCGAGTAACGTCACAGCTAACGGGTATTAACCGTTAACCTTTCCTCCTCGCTGAAAGTGCTTTACAACCCGAAGGCCTTCTTCACACACGCGGCATGGCTGCATCAGGCTTGCGCCCATTGTGCAATATTCCCCACTGCTGCCTCCCGTAGGAGTCTGGGCCGTGTCTCAGTCCCAGTGTGGCTGATCATCCTCTCAGAACAGCTAGGGATCGTCGCCTAGGTGAGCCATTACCTCACCTACTAGCTAATCCCACCTAGGTACATCCAATCGCAGAAGGTCCGAAGATCCCCTCTTTTCCCCCGTAGGGCGTATGCGGTATTAGCAGTCGTTTCCAACTGTTATCCCCCTCGACTGGGCAGTTCCCTAGGCATTACTCACCCGTCCGCCGCTCGTCAGCAAAGTAGCAAGCTACTTTCTGTTACCGCTCGACTTGCATGTGTTAGGCCTGCCGCCAGCGTTCAATCTGAGCCATGATCAAACTCTTCAATTAAAAGTTTTTGTGGACCTAAGTCCGACTCAATGAATTCTGATTCACATAAATGACTCGGAAGAATCATCTACATGTTTGTACATATTGCTATGAACACTCACTATCTCTAGTGAAACTAGATTTAGTAAATCATGCATTGAGATTTAAATCGTTTTCGATTAACTCAATACCTGTGAGTGCCCACACAGATTTCTTGTTTTATCTTGTTAAAGAGCATTGCATCATTATTTTCGATGCCGCCGCTGGCGCCGGGCCGTTGGCTTAGGGATGCGTATTCTACACTTCCCGATGTTGGCGTCAAGTGATTTTTAAGAAGTTTTTCAACTTTTCACTCGGACCATCTGAAGGCTGTTATCGTCGCTAAGCAGCGCCGTTTGCCGTGTCAGTGGGAGCGCATTATAGGGAGCAGAAACTTTTACGCAAGGGCTTTTTTAAAGAAAAGTGCTACTTTTGCATTGTTTGCACGCTTTTTCGCCTGACTAGCTACTTTTTCCCCATTATACTGGGTGACCCTCACTCATTTGGCCGTTTTAAGGACCTAGCCATGACAAAATCTATCCGTGCCTATAAGGGCGTTAGCCCACAATTTGATGCCAGTGTGTATATTGATGAAGCCTGTGTACTCGTCGGCGATATTGCATTAGACACAGATGCCAGCGTCTGGCCCATGGTGGCAGCGCGAGGCGATGTGAATCATATCCGCATTGGTAAACGTTCGAACGTGCAGGATGGCACCATATTACATGTGACCCGTAAGTCGGCCAGCCGCCCCGAGGGTCATCCACTGCTTATCGGCGACGATGTCACCATAGGCCATAAGGCGATGTTGCATGGCTGCCAAGTGGGTAATCGTATCCTTATCGGCATGGGCGCCATCATACTGGACGGCGCGGTGATAGAAGATGACGTGATCTTAGGCGCGGGTTCTTTGGTGCCCCCAGGCAAGACACTGGAGAGTGGCCATCTCTATGTAGGCAGTCCAGCTAAGAAGGTAAGAGCGCTGACCGAGGCAGAGATAAAATTCCTCCCCGAATCGGCCGACAACTATGTCCGCCTGAAGAACGAATACATTGAAGAGGCGTTACAGGATTTACCGACCTAGACGTTTATCGGCTGGCTGGACATAGTTAGGCCTTAACTAGCTAAACCTTAAAAAGCCTGGATTTAAAAGGCGTCGATATCTCGACGCCTTTATGACGACTAGAAGTAGTCAGTAGCGAAAGATAGCAGCGCAAATTAATCGACACGCTCTACCTGGATATGACCCTGAACGTCGAACGCCTCCTGCTCGATCAACTTTTCTGCCTGCTCCTCGATATCGAAACGAAACTGCTCAAACAAGGAAAGCGCCTGTTCGCTGTTGTTAATCTTCTCTGCCGCAAGATGCTCCAGCACCTTCTGCCCTATGTAGCAATCGATCACCATTCCTTGCTGCTGCGCCGTAAAATGAATGGCGCTTAGCTGGGCATCCCAGGTCAGTTGCTCGGTAAATATGATGCTTTGGTTCATGGCCCATTACTCCTGTTGCCAATCGATATGAGTGCTTATCACACCTGCGCCGCGAGGTCACTACGCAGCGTCGCCAATACGGGCTCGACGGCGGGCTCGACACCGCGCCAGATGGCGAAGCTCTTGGCAGCCTGTCCCACCAGCATCCCCAGACCATCGATCGTCTGACTCGCCCCCTGGTCTAAGGCCCAGCGATTAAAGGCGGTGAGCTCCCGGCCATACATCATATCGTAGCAGACGCTATGGGTGGCGATAATCGCCTTGGGCAGATTCGGCAGCTCGCCACTCAAACTGGCTGAGGTTGAGTTGATCACTATATCGAAGCTATGAGTCAGTTGATCCAAGGTACTGGCTTTCACCTGACCATAGGCCTTAAATGCCTCGGCCAGTTGCTCCGCCTTGCTATGGGTACGGTTATGTATTGTCAAAGAGTCGATACCGGCATTCAGCAGCGGCAATATGGCGCCGCGCGCCGCGCCACCTGCGCCGATGAGTAAGACACTCTTACCGCACAGGCTACCAAGGTGACGCTCGAGATCCGCCACCAGCCCCAAGCCATCGGTATTGTCGCCCTTGATGCGGCCATCGCCCAGGAGAGTGAGGGTGTTCACGGCGCCGGCAAGCTTGGCCTCATCACCCAGGCAATCACACAAGGCATAGGCCTGCTCTTTGAACGGCAGGGTCACGTTGGCCCCCTTGCCACCATGTTCGAAGAAAGCTTGCAGAGATTCGGCGAAACCATCGAGGGGCGCCAAGATGGCTTCATATTGCAGCGACTCGCCCGTCGACTTGGCGAACGCCTGATGAATAGCCGGGGATTTGCTATGCCCTATGGGATGGCCAAATACGGCGTATCTGTCTTGCACCTGCTGCGTCATGGGGATATGGTCTCTATTTGATTCGATTGCGCTCAGTCTACTGAGCTTTTTCGGTGAAGCAAAGGGTGCCAGCATGCAATCTCTTCAGGGAAACTTGGATTGATTGCGACCGGAGAATCGGCTAGTGTGCCGTTTGAAATCCAACACTGGTAAAACAGAGCCCGCGAGAGAGTCAGATGAAGTGGTTAAAAAAGATGATGGCTAAGCCTTCGGCCGAGCGCGATCCTCAGCAATCGAACGCCTATGACAAAATTGGTGGAGAGAAGGTGATCCGCGCGCTTGCCAAGCAGTTTTACCATCAGATGCAGACCAGCCCAGATACCCAGGCCTTACTGGCCATGCATAGATCCCCCATTGCCGAGTCGGAACAGAAGCTGTTTGAATTTCTCAGCGGCTGGCTGGGCGGCCCCCAGCTGTTTCATCAACGTCATGGGCATCCGGCCCTGCGCGCAAGACACATGCCCTTTAGCATAGACGAGACGATGCGCGATCAATGGCTACTCTGCATGCAGCGGGCATTGGCGATAGAGATTAAAGAGCCGCAACACAGGGAAGCCATCTACCAGGCGATCTCGACGCTCGCCGACCATATGCGCAACCAATAAAGTATTGCCATTGTCCTGATTAAAAAAGGGCTCATTTGAGCCCTTTTTTATATTCCTTATGCCTCTAACCACTCTCTCGGCTTGAGGAAATCGCTGTAAAGCTCGGCCTCTGGGCTGCCCGCCTCAGGGGTATAGGCATACTGCCAGCGCACCAGCGGCGGCATAGACATCAGGATAGACTCGGTACGACCGCCGGTCTGCAGGCCAAATAGTGTGCCTCTGTCATACACAAGGTTAAATTCCACGTAGCGGCCACGGCGATAGAGTTGGAAATCACGCTCACGCTCACCGTATGCCGTCTCTTTACGCTTCTCGACGATAGGGGCATAGGCCTTCAGGAAGCCTTCGCCCACCGCCTGCATGAAGGCGAAGCTGTTTTCGAACCCTGGCTCGTTAAGATCGTCGAAGAAGAGGCCGCCGACACCACGGGTCTCGTTACGATGTGGCAGGAAGAAATACTCGTCGCACCATTTCTTATATTTAGGGTAAACGTCTTCACCGAAGGGCTCACACAATGCCTTGGCACTCTGATGCCAGGCCACCACATCCTCTTCGAACGGATAGTAAGGGGTCAGATCGAAGCCGCCGCCAAACCACCAAACGGGATCCGCCCCCTCTTTCTCGGCGATGAAGAAGCGCACGTTGGCGTGGGTCGTCGGCACATAGGGGTTGTTTGGATGGATCACCAGGGAGACGCCCATGGCCTCGAAGCTGCGTCCGGCCAGCTCGGGTCTATGGGCGGTAGCCGATGCCGGCATGGCCGCACCTGTCACGTGGGAAAAGTTTACTCCGGCCTGCTCAAACACCTTGCCCTTAGTCAATACGCGGCTGGTGCCGCCACCGCCCTCTTCCCGCTCCCAGGAGTCGGCGACAAACTTGGCCTCGCCATCGAGTTGTTCCAGGCCTTCACAGATCCTTTGTTGCAGGTCGAGTAAGAATGCTTTGACTTGGGTGGCATCAGGCTTCATAAAAATTCCTTGCTATGGTTATCGTAAAATCTTTCCGCTGATCACATCTATGATGGTCGATGGTTTAGGCTCGGCGCCCAGGCTACCGGCCACCAGACCATCTATCTTGCCATCAAACTGACGTATGACTTCCTCTGGAGTCAAGGCGGGCTCTTCCCCGGTCAGGTTGGCACTGGTCGAGACGATGGGCTTACCCAGCGCCTGACATAGCGCCTGCACGCCAGGATGATTAGAGACGCGCACGGCGAGGGAGTCAAACTGACCACTCAAGAGGCTAGAGAGCCCTGGTCGTTTCGGCATGATGAAGGTAAAGGGGCCTGGCCACTTGTCGAAGGCCGACTGTAGCTGTGCCTCGGTGAGGACAGAACTATCGATATAGGGCGTTAACTGATTGAAATCGCTGGCGACCAAGATCAAACCTTTCTGCCATGGACGCTGCTTTAAATCCAGCAGCTTCTGAATCGCCTCATCGTTGTCGGGGTCACAACCCAGCCCATAAACGGCCTCGGTCGGATAGGCTATGACGCCTCCTTGCAGTACCGTTTCAACCAGGGCAGCGGGATCTTGCTGTAACATGTCGCCTTACCTTTCTGTGTTCAACGGGTCGACTTGACCCTATGGGTCGAGATTATACAGACAAAGCTAATACGAACAATGGCGGCAAAGGATAAACAGGCCCTATAGCGGGCGCTTGTACTTACAACTCTTTTGCGGACATTCCAGGCGCATACCGGCGGCGCCCTTGCGCTCGACTAAGATACCGAAGCCGCAATCGGGGCAGGTTTCCTGCACGGGCGGATAATTCACCAAGAACTTACACTTAGGATAGGCACTACAGGCGTAGAAGCTTTTACCGAAACGGCTGGTTCTATGCTCCATCACCCCTTTATGACAGCTGGGACAGGTGACGGCCTCGGCGGGGTCTTCCTGATCCTGCTTCTCGATATGCTTACAGTCAGGATAGCGGGTACAGCCGATGAAGATACCGAAACGACCCGACTTTACTGCCAGCTCGGCGCCACATTCTGGGCACTCTGAGCCTTCGATCACCTGAGACTCGATCGACTCGTGATGCACCAGGGGCCGGGTGTAGTCACAGCTGGGATAGTTGTTGCAACCGATGAATCCACCATGTTTACTGTTTTTCACCGACAGCTCACAACCACACTTAGGGCAGAGTTCATACTCTTTCTCCAGTGCATGCTCGTGTGAACTAAACAGTTGATCATCTATCTTAGACATGGTTTTCTCGACAGCCGGTGACTCTAGCTATTTTACCAAGCTCTACAGCGCCTTGGGAATCGAATGTGCACTTAATTTATAGCTAGTCTTCTTTTTGGGACTGAAGTATATTGTATGCAAAATAACAAGGAGACCCTATGTTGCGTCAATCCCTCTGCGCCCTCTTGCTCATCGGCCCCAGCCTCTTGGTGGGCTGCAGCGTCACTGCACCAGGACAGATAACCCCAACCCCAAGACAGATAGACTCGATCTTTATCAATGAGCTAAGCGCCTTACCGTCACAGCAGCTCTTCAGCCATGACCACCCCTTTCTCGATACCGCCAGCTTAGATAAGGCACTACAAGCCATCATGCAGAGCCAGGATGAGGCGAGCCTAGACGCCCTGCTCTATTACCTAAGGGCCTTTAGCTATTTCGGCCCCATGGATAAGCTGACCGATACCGAATATACCACTCTGACAGATGCCTTAAGCCGACTTGGTAATAGTCAGTTGATCGCTCAGGCGCCCAGATTACAAGAACACTTCGCGGTAACCCTGTATCGTTACTATGGAGTTGATGACAAAGATGACAAAGTCAATGACCAGCGCGCCCAGCAGCTTGCTAGCTTGCTCCCCCTACTGAATCGGCAACTACAACATGCCGCAAAGCAAGCGCCTAGTCAGGCAGCAGATTATGCCCTGTGGGAGACACTGAGAGCCTATGGCATGCTGCTCAATGTCGCACGCAAACAGCCTGAGGGCGCACTCAATAAGCAGTTGATCGCCGCCGAACTGAATAAGCCCCTGCTCGACTTTGCCGCCTCAGTACAAAGCCTGCATGGTCAGCAAGATTGGCCGAGAGCCAATGCCTATTGGGCACTGGGCCTCTACCGCCTGGCACTCCCCAGCGGCGAAGAGGGCAAGATCACTCCGGCAGAACAGGCACTGGACGATGCCATGGTAAGACTCGCCGAGCAGGATGTCGCCCAGCGTGGCGAGGCCGCCAAGACCACCTATACCTTGGGCTATCATGTGAACGCCTTCGCCGGTCTGGAGGCCTGCAAGGCCCGCAGCAGTGTCTGTCAGATACCCGAGCTGTCGCAAGTCTTACCCATACGCCATCAATGTTCGGATAGCCTGTATATCCTGGCGCAAGATCTCACCCCAGATGAACTGAGTATCAGCTGCACTAAGCTCACCTCACAGGAGGCCAATTTTCATCGACTGCTCGAGACTCAGCATCAGCCGACCGCCAACGATAACAATGACGCGCTGCAGGTAGTGGCCTTCAAGAATTGGAGCCAATACAACGCCTACGGCCAACTGCTGTTCGACATAGGCACGGATAACGGCGGCATGTATATCGAAGGCACGCCGTCAAATCCCGATAATCAGGCCAGCTTCTTCGCCTATCGACAGTTTTGGATCGCGCCTGAGTTTGCCATCTGGAACCTGAATCATGAATATGTGCACTATCTCGACGGCCGCTTCGTGAAATATGGCGGCTTCGGCCATTTCCCGCGCAAGCTGGTGTGGTGGTCGGAAGGGTTGGCCGAGTACGTCTCCAAGGGCAATGACAATCCATCGACCTTAAAGGTCATCAAGGCTAAATTCGATGAGGCGCCGGATCTCAAGACTATCTTCGCCACCGAATATAAGGACGGTCTAGACAGAACCTATAAGTGGAGTTACATGGCGATCCGCTTTCTGGCCGAGCATCATCCCAAGGAATTGGTACGTCTAAGCCATTACCTGAAGACAGATTATTTTGAGGGCTATGAGAAGCTGCTCGATGAACTCACAGAGCAGCAAAGTGCTTTTTCAAACTGGCTAACCGAACAGGTTGCCCAATTTGAGGAGCATGACACAGATAAGGCGCCCAAGATAAATAAGCTTAATCGCTACGCCTATCGCGATTATCTGATGCCGAGTCACCTCAAATTAGATGGGGCCCATCAACATTTTTAATCAAGCATTAAAAAAGGAGGCTCAGGCCTCCTTTCTTTTAAATCCGAATCGAGTCAATTAGGAATGTAGCCGACCATCGGGTTGCTCGAAGATCAGATCCTCCATCTGCTCATAGGCGGACTCATTGCCCGGCACATTAAACAACACCATGAGGATCACCCACTTAAGATCTTCCAGGATCAGCGCAGGCTCGTCCAGCTCCATCACGCGATCGATCACCATCTCGCGCAGCTCGACATTGAGCACCTTGATCTGTTCTAAGAAGAGCAGGAAACCACGACACTCGACATCTAACTTTTCCATCTCGGCCTGAGTATAGATACGGAAGGAGTGTTGATCATGATTACATAGGTAGGGTTGATCACTTTCTTGTAGCGATGCCAGGTGTTCTAACCAGGACAAGGCCTTGATAATCGCCGATTGATGAAAACCAGCGCGTGTCAGTTCTTGGGTCAACTCGTCTTCATCGACCAGTAACTCGACCTCACTGTGCACATAGTTTTCGAATAGATACATGAGGATATCGAACATGGCTAGCTCCTCTTAAGTCTTATATAACCACCGGGTACAGCTGAAACCCAACCTTGTAGTTCAAGTTCAAGCAACTGCTCTAATACTAGCTCTATCGTTTTTCCACTATGCTCGACCACCACATCTAATGGTGTGGCCTCATAGCCTACACTAGCTAACAGTGAGGCAAATGGCAAATCAGAAGCTAACTCCTCCCCTATATGGTGACGACGATGCAACTCTTCAAGGTGAAATTTTGATAAAGCTGCAACCTCTTCGATAATATCGGCGGCGCACTCCACCAATTTAGCACCATCTCGTAACAAATCATGACAGCCCTGATGATCCCCCGCCAGGATATTGCCCGGCACGGCAAACACCTCGCGGCCCTGCTCCAGCGCCAATCTCGCGGTGATCAACGAGCCACTCTTTCGCGCCGCCTCCACCACGAGCACGCCCAGCGACAGTCCGCTGATGATGCGATTACGCTTAGGAAAATTGCCCGCATAGGGTTTTATCTGGGGCCAGAACTCGCTGAGCACACAGCCTCTCTGCTGGATCTTCTCGTAGATGGGTTTGTGACGCTTGGGATAGACGACCTCTATGCCTGTGCCCAACACGGCCAGGGTCACGCCATCGGCATCTAACACCCCCTGATGGGCCGCGCCGTCGATGCCGGCCGCCATGCCGCTGGTCACCGCAACCTTGGCCGCGGCGAGTTCCTGGGCCAGTTGATAGCTTGCGGCTAATCCCGACTGAGACGCGGCGCGGCTACCCACCATGGCGATACAGGGATGCACCAAGGCGTTAGGATCGCCTTTGGCAAAGAGAATCGGCGGCGGGTCGTTGATCTGCAGTAGCAGACTTGGATAGAGAGTATCTTGGGGACAGAGAATATGATGGTGAGGCGCGGCGTCTTGCCAAGCTAACGCCTGTTCGACCAAAGAAAAATCGGGGGACAGCTTAGCCGTCAATAGGCGCTCAGGCAGGGGTAAGGCATCGGGTTCATGCTCCAGCCTTTGCCTGAGCTCTGCTACATCCATGTAGTTTAATAATTGTTTTACCCGGGCCGGTCCTAACCCGGGTACAGCAGAAACAACTAGCCAGTCGACCAGCTTGTCGTCGATGGCACTATTCGCTCGCTAACAGGGTGTCCGGTTGCAGCAACTTGTCATGGACGCGCACAGGCTTCTCGTTGATCAGAATAAGCCCCAAGCTGACACGGTCGAACACCTTGAATACCATCAGCTTACCGCGATAGATATCTGGCATCTTGGTGGCGTTATCAGACGAAATACTGGCCAGAAATTCCTCATAGGTGCTGCGATCCTTAGGTTGTACCGGCTTGCCGTCACCATCGATCACCACCTCGGCGCCATCGCGGAAGATGGAGAAAACATGGCCAGTCTCGACACCGTCTTGGCTACCACGGTCGATATAGACCACATCCAGCTTACCCATTTCGCGCATATCTTTATCTGAGGCGAGCACCTTACCAGGCGTCGTCGCCGCCTTAGGCATGAAGTACGCTGACATCAGCGAATCATCTTCGATAGGCAGCACACGATAACCCGCCTTGGTCTCGCGCATATTGCTCAGCAAACGCACCTTAGACACTGGGCCCGACTCTATGACACGGCCACTGGCGGTCAGAATCACCTCCAGCCCCAGATCATCGCCAGATTCGGCATCTTCAAACTGGCGTCCCTTGGCATAGACACCAAACTTGTCACCAAGAGTCAGTTCCCCTTGAACATAGATAACATCGTCAGTCACATGGTGCTTAGACTCGCTCTCGCCCCCCATAACCATAGGCTGCTCATCGAACCATTCGCCATCGACGACTCGGTTTTGCACCAGATAAGGCTGAATCAGGCTGAGATCCACGGCAGGAATTGCGCCGCCTTTAGGCAGGACACGTCCTTCGGGACTCTTACGAATATGAGGCTTGACCACCAATCTGGGTTCACCGTCGATAAAGACCAGGGTCAGTCTGTCTCCGGGATAGATAAGGTGAGGGTTGGCGATCTGTGGGTTAGCGCCCCAGAGCTTAGGCCAGCGCCAGGGATCCTTGAGAAATTGGGCTGAGATGTCCCAAAGGGTATCCCCTTTCTTCACCACATACGAATCGGGATGGCCAGACTTCAATGTCAAGGTATCCGCGACAACAAACGAACTACTAAAAATCATTAAACCGAGTAAAATTAGTCGTTTCATGGGGGTATCCATGCTGTTTGCCCTTTATATAGAGCTTTTACTGTTATTGAATGCCACTAAGGATTAAAATTAACCCATTAGCCTAAGTCAGTATAACCAACTGTCTCGAATTTGACAGACTTGTTAAGAGTTTATGTATGAGTTTACTAAAAGTTTTACGCTTTCCCGATGAGCGCTTACGCACGATTGCGAAGCCCATTACAGAATTTAACGCTGAGCTTCAGACACAAATCGATAATATGTTCGAAACCATGTATGAAGAGAAGGGAATTGGTCTGGCGGCGACCCAGGTAGATTATCATCATCAGTTGATCGTTATGGACCTGCAAGATGACGTAGAACGCCCTAAGGTTTTCATTAATTTAGAGATAATCGAAAAAAGTGGCGATTTTTGCAACGAAGAGGGCTGCCTCTCCGTGCCCGGCATCTACGCCAAGGTCGATCGCGCCGAGTTTGTCACCATCAAGGCGCTGGACAGAGATGGCAACGAGTTCACTTTAGAGGCTGATGGCCTGTTCGCCATCTGTCTGCAACATGAGCTTGATCACCTCAATGGCAAACTGTTTGTCGATTACCTCTCGCCCCTCAAGCGTCAGCGTATCAAACAGAAACTCGAAAAAGCCGCGCGCCTCGAAGCCAAACAAGGATAAGCCTCATTTGAAACCACTCAAGATACTCTTTGCGGGTACGCCAGACTTTGCCGCCCGCCATCTACAAGCCTTAATCGATTCAGAGCACCAGGTTATCGGAGTTTACTCCCAACCGGACAGACCCGCGGGCCGCGGTAAGAAGCTACAGGCCAGCCCGGTCAAGGCCTTGGCACTGGAGCATGATATCCCAGTCTACCAACCCGTGAGCCTGAGAAACGAAGACGCCCAGGCAGAGCTCGCCGCTCTCGGCGCCGACATCATGGTGGTGGTCGCCTATGGTCTGATCTTGCCTCAGGTAGTACTGGACACCCCAAGACTGGGTTGCATCAATGTGCATGGTTCCATCCTGCCTCGCTGGCGTGGCGCAGCGCCGATTCAGCGCGCCCTGTGGGCCGGCGACGCGGCAACCGGCGTCACCATAATGCAGATGGATATAGGTCTGGATACCGGCGACATGCTGCTCAAGACCCATCTGCCAATCGAAGACAGCGACACCTCTGCCAGCCTGTATGAGAAGCTGGCCGAGCAGGGACCTAGCGCCCTGATCCAGGCACTAAAAGGCCTCGCCGAAGGCAGCCTAACGCCTGAGCCACAGGATGAAGCCCTGGCCAACTACGCCGAGAAGCTCAGCAAAGAGGAGGCGCAGCTCGACTGGCGCAAACCGGCGCAGCAGCTTTGGCGTGAAGTTCGCGCCTTCAACCCATGGCCCGCGAGCCACTTCCCCCATCAGGATGCGGCGATCAAGGTATGGCAAGCCAGCGTGTCAATCGAGACGGCCAAACAGGCCCCAGGCACCATCATCCGCGCCGACAAGCAGGGCATAGCGGTCGCCACCGGCGAAGGCGCGCTGGTACTCGAAACCATTCAGCTGCCGGGCAAGAAAGCCATGGCGGTGGCCGACGTGCTTAACGCCCGCGGCGACTGGTTTACCCCGGGCACCCAACTACAAGGCGTCACCCCAGCAGATGAGGCGCAGGCATGAAGAACCTGCGAGCCCTCGCGGCCAGAGTCGTCTTCCAGGTATTAGAGAAAGGGGTCTCACTGTCCGTGGCCCTGCCCGAACAGCAGCAAAGACTCACCAGCGGGAAAGACAAGGCCCTGCTGGCCGAACTCTGCTATGGCGTGATGCGTCACCTTCCCCAGCTCGATAAACTGGTGAGCGACTGCATGAGCAAGCCACTCAAGGGCAAGCAGCGCATCGTACATCAGCTGCTACTCGTGGGATGTTATCAGCTCCATTTCACCCGTATCCCCGGCCATGCGGCGATCTCGGAAACCGCCGAGGCCTGTCGCCAGCTCAAATTCGAGGGATTGGTCAAGGTGGTCAACGGCGTGCTGCGCAACTTGCAGCGCAACCAGAAGCCGCTGCCCGAGGATAACGAGACCCTGGCCTTTAACACCCCAGCTTGGTTGATCAAACGCCTCAAGGCCGCCTACCCAGACAGCTGGCAAGAGGTGATCGCCCAGAGCCATCAACGTCCACCCATGTGGCTGCGCAACAATCAGTTGTCCCAGACCCGAGAGCAATATCTGGCGCTACTCGACGAGCAGGAGATAGCGGCGACACCGGGTACGAGCGACGACGCCATACTCTTAGATAGCCCGAAAGATGTCGGCCTGCTTCCTAGTTTTGCCGATGGCGCCGCCTCGGTGCAAGATGGCGCGGCGCAATGGGCCGCCAGCCTGTTGGCACCCGAAGCAAATGAACTGATTCTCGATGCCTGCGCCGCCCCCGGTGGCAAGAGCTGCCATCTGCTGGAGAGTCAGCCAAGCATAGATCTGGTGGCGGTCGACTTCGACGCCAAGCGCTTGGAGCGGGTGCAGCAGAACCTCGACAGATTAAGCCTTAAGGCCAAGCTAGTACATGGTGACGCCGCCAAGATAGACACCTGGTGGCAGGGCGATAAGTTCGATCGCATCCTGCTGGACGCACCTTGTTCGGCCACCGGCGTGATCCGCCGTCACCCGGACATCAAATGGCTACGAAAGCAGGCCGATATCGAAGAGCTAGCCACATTACAGTCACAAATTTTGGATCATTGCTGGCAGTGGCTTAAACCCGGTGGCACACTCCTGTATGCTACATGCTCAATTTTACCGCAAGAGAACGCCGAGCAGATCGCGGCTTTCTTAGCGAGAACCCAAGACGCAACCCTGGTTCCTATCGCACAACAACAAAACAGCGATGACATTGGCTGGCAAATCACGCCGGGCCAAGACAATATGGATGGGTTTTACTACGCTCGCTTGGTTAAGGGATAACGTTAGGCTATGAAAATTATCATATTAGGTGCGGGTCAGGTCGGCGGCACATTAGCCGAAAACCTGGTTGGTGAAAACAACGACATCACCATAGTCGACAATGACCGCGACCGGCTGCGCTCGCTGCAAGACAAGTATGACTTGCGGGTAGTGCTGGGCCATGGTGCCCACCCAGGTGTCCTTAAGGACGCGGGGGCCGAAGATGCCGATATGTTAATTGCCGTGACCAATAGCGACGAATGCAACATGGCGGCCTGCCAGATCGCCTTCTCCCTCTATGGTACCCCCACCAAGATCGCCCGTATCCGCTCGGAGCAGTATCTGGCGCTACGGGACAAGCTGTTTATCGACAGCGAGACCAAGCAGAGCGAGAACCGACCTCGTGGTGGCTTCATCATAGACGAGTTGATCGCCCCCGAGCAGCTGGTTACCTCCTACATACGTCGTCTGGTGGAATATCCAGGTGCCCTGCAGGTGCTGGAGTTTGCCGAGGGACGCCTAAGCCTGGTGGCGGTACGCGCCTATTATGGTGGCCCGCTAGTGGGTAACGCCCTGGCAGCCCTGCGCGAGCACATGCCAAACATCGACACCCGTGTGGCAGCCATCTTCAGACAGGGCCGTCCCATCATGCCAAGGGGTACCACCATCATTGAGGCGGACGACGAGGTATTCTTCGTCGCCGACAGTCGCCATGTGCGCGCCGTGATGAGTGAGATGCAGAAGCTGGACAACTCCTACCGCAATATCATGATCGCCGGCGGCGGTAACATAGGCCTGGGACTGGCCAAGCAGCTACAGCGTAATCATGCGGTCAAGCTGATCGAGCACAGACCGGATCGCGCAGAGGCGCTGTCTGAGAAGCTGGAAAATACCACGGTATTCTGCGGTGACGCTTCAGATCAGGAGCTGCTGCTCGAGGAGCATATCGACCAGACCGACGTATTTATCGCGGTCACCAACGACGACGAGGCCAACATCATGGCCGCCCTGCTGGCCAAGCGTATGGGCGCCAAGAAGGTGATGGTGCTAATCCAGCGTGAAGCCTATGTTGATATCGT
This sequence comes from Shewanella alkalitolerans, assembly GCF_019457575.1. Lineage (NCBI taxonomy): Bacteria > Pseudomonadati > Pseudomonadota > Gammaproteobacteria > Alteromonadales > Shewanellaceae > Shewanella > Shewanella alkalitolerans. The sequence continues at coordinate 4,407,168 of NZ_CP080422.1, forward strand.
CCAAGAAGCAAATATCGATATCGCCATCTCGCCGCAACAGGCGACCATCTCGGCGCTGTTAACCCATATTCGTCAGGGGGATATCTGTAACGTCTACTCGCTGAGACGCGGCGCCGCCGAGGCAATCGAAGCCATCGCCCACGGCGATCCCAGCACCTCCAAGGTGGTGGGCAAGCAGATCAGCGAGATCAAGTTGCCACCCGGTACCACCATAGGCGCCATCGTCCGCGACGACGAGGTGCTAATGGCCCACGATAAGACGGTCATCGAGCAGGGCGACCATGTGATCTTGTTCCTGGTGAACAAGAAATTTATCGGTGAAGTTGAAAAGCTGTTCCAGCCTAGTGCATTCTTCTTCTAAGCTACTCAAGAAGCCAAGACTTAAATCGCGATGCTAAATTTTCGGCCGCTACTCTTTATCTTAGGCGTGTTCCTGTCGACCCTGACCGCCTTTATGTTTTTTCCGCTGCTCTTCGCCCTACTCTATGGTGAGGAGACGGTGGGCGCCTTCATGATCGCCTCGCTGATCACAGGCACCTGCGCCAGCGCCTGTATGCATCAGGGACAGAGTGAAAACATCCGCCTCAATATCCGCGATATGTTTCTGCTCACCAGCCTGACTTGGTTTATCGTTAGCCTGTTTGCGGCCATGCCCTTCACCCTCTATCACGGCATCAACTACACAGACGCCTTCTTCGAGACCATGTCGGGGATCACTACAACGGGCTCTACCGTGCTGTCCGGCCTGGATACCATGGATCACAGTATTCTGATCTGGCGCTCGCTGTTGCAATGGCTTGGGGGAATCGGCTTTATAGTGATGGCGGTGGCCATTCTGCCGTTTCTCAACGTGGGGGGTATGCGGCTGTTTCGCACCGAGTCTTCGGACTGGAGCGATAAGGCGGTGCCTCGCACCCAAGATATGGCCAAGCACCTCTTCTATGTCTACATCATACTGACGGTCTGCTGCGGTGTGGCCTACCACCTGGCGGGGATGACCTGGTTTCAGGCGATCAACCATGCCATGACCACACTCTCCACCGGCGGCTATTCCACCTCAGACAGCTCCATGGCGGCCTTCTCTAAGCCCGCCCACTGGGTCGGCACCATTTTCATGGCAGCCGGCGGCTTACCCCTGTTGATGTTTGTTCACAGCCTGTCCCAGCGTTCGCTGCGGATCTGGAACGACGCCCAGGTGAAGGGCTACCTCATCTTCCTGGCATTCGTCTCCTGCAGCCTGGCCTTCTGGCTATGGCATGGACACGATATGACGGCGGCCGACGCCCTGCGTCTGGCCAGCTTTAACGTGGTCTCGGTGGTGACAACCACAGGCTACGGCCTCACCGACTACACCTCCTGGGGCGCGGTGGCCAACGTGGCCTTCCTCTTCCTGATGTTTGCCGGCAGCTGTTCGGGTTCTACCTCTGGGGGAATAAAGATCTTCCGTTTCCAGATCGCCATTGCCATCATGCGTGAGCAGCTGAAGCAACAGTTCCACCCTAACGGTATCTTCAAGGAGCGCTACAACGGACGCCCCATCACAGAAGATATCGTGCGCTCCCTGGTCACCTTCATCCTGCTGTTTATGCTGGTGATAGTGCTCTTGTCGGTGATCTTGGTGTCTACCGGACTCGACCCGACCACCAGCTTTACCGGCGCAGTCACTGCGGTGACCAATGTGGGCCCAGGGCTTGGGCCAGTGATCGGCCCGGCGGGGAACTTCTCCAGCCTGCCAGACATCGCCAAGTGGTCACTGGCCATCGGCATGCTGCTGGGGCGTCTGGAGATCCTGACGGTGGCGGTGCTCTTCCACCCTAACTTCTGGAAGTACTAAGCAAACTAGCGCAGGGCCCGACTAAACCCGATACTGGCCCCAGAGACTATGCTGCTCCTGGGTTAGGAAGGTCCAGGCCAGCACTCGAGTCAGCTTATTACCTTGGGTCATCTCAAGGGTCTCTACCCGCTTGGCGCCCACCTGTTCCAGCAGACGATAGCAGGGTTTGAGGTTTTCCTTCTTCGACACCAAGGAAGTAAACCAGAGGCACTGCGAGCCGAACTCCCGGCTCTCGCGGATCATCTGGCTAAGAAAAGCGAGTTCGCCCCCTTCACACCAGAGCTCAGCCTTCTGGCCGCCGAAGTTGAGCTTCTCCTGACCCTTCGTGACTTCATGTCCCTTGGCTCGCTTGTTGGCCGCCAGATTCTTCAGCTTACGCTCGCTACCTCTGCTCGCCTCCGCCAGCGAGGCATGAAAAGGCGGATTGCACAGGGTCAGATCGAACCTGTCCTCAGCCCTGATAATACCGGTAAAGATCTGTTTCGAATCTGACTGCAGGCGTAGGCTCAGCTTACCCGCCAGCTGTGGGTTGTTTGCTATGATCCGCTCGACATTCTTAAGGGACACCGGGTCGATATCACTTGCCACGAAGCGCCAACCGTAGACCTGATGTCCCAGCAGTGGATAGATGCCATTGGCGCCTGTGCCGATATCTAGGGCGACCACTCGCTCCCCCTTGGGCGCTCTCGTCACATTAGGCAGCTTGCGCTTACCCCCCTTGCTCGCGGGAGTCGATTCGGCCAGCAGATCCGCCAGATAATGCAGGTAGTCCACACGACCCGGGATAGGCGGGCAGAGAAAACCCTCGGGAATATCCCAATAGCTTAATCCATAATGCAGCTTGAGCAGCGCCAGGTTAAGCAGCTTCACCGCCTTGGGATCGGCAAAGTCGATTGACAGGTTGCCATAGGGATTGGGACGCACGAAAGGCTTTAGCTCCGGTGTGGTATCTATCAGCGCCTCGAAGTCATAGCCCTGCCCATGCAGGTTGCGAGGGTGCAACCCCTTGCTCGCCCCCTGGGTCTTGCCCTCAGCTGGCTTAGACTTGGCTTGTAGTTTTGCTTGTGGTTTCGATTCTGGCTTAGCTTTTGGCTTAGCTTTTGGCTGAGCTTTTGATTTAGATTGAGACGAAGGCTTTGGCCTTGAGGCCTTAGCAGACGGCTCTTGAGAAACAACTTTCTTGGCGCCGGGACGCGCAGGCTTTCGAGACGGGGTCATCAGGGGGATCCTGGCTGCACGCTCTGCATGCAGCCCATAACACATTAATCGTACAGGTATTTAGTAAACAGCAGGTTGACGATAAGCGGCTTGCCTATCTCCTGCTCCAGCAAACGATTCAGGGTATCGTAGCACTCGCGGCGGATCTCCTCCTTGCCGGTCAGAGACTTCACCTTATCTTCGGTCTGCGCCCCTAAGATCTCTATGATGGCGGCGCGCAGCAGCGGGTCGTGATGTTCCAATACGATCAGATCTTCCGGCACCTTCACCATGAGTTCGACACTGATCTTCACAAAGCCCAGCTTCTTACGATTGGAGATATAGTTAGTCACAATATCGGGCTCGAAACCGTAATAGGCGTAGGTATCGACCACCTCTTCCTCTTCGGCGTATGCCCCCAGGCTCAGTACACTGGTCACTAGCATGAGGCACAGCAGCGCAAACTTTTTCATATTAGACGAATACTCCGTTCATGATTTGATGGTCAACACTCGCTTTCTAGCCAGACGATACCTTATTTAACGGCACCAATACTTAGATGCTTTAGTACTCAAGGCTTTAATTACCGACATCAAAGCCTCGTCATGATAAACTGCTGACGTTTTTGAGTATTGTACCGAGAATTTAATGAGTGTGACCAGGTTAAGCTTCCCCTATGGTGAATCCATTCAATGGCATTCACCGGATCAAATTCCCCAGCTGCCACCGAGCCCTTTCAGGGAGTGGCTGTTAGCTTCCGGTAGTTTAACCCAAAAACTCAAGTCTCACTGCAATCAATTTGAGGTCAAGGTGTTAGGCGAGGCCATGTTGCCTCCCTTCCCGGGCGAATTGCCCCACCAAGGGCAAGCCTGGATTAGAGAAGTGCTGCTCTGTCTCGATGGAATACCTTGGGTATTTGCCCGCACACTCGTGCCCGGCGCCATGATGGACAGCGCCCAGGATAACTTCCTCTCGCTGGGCACCCGGCCCTTGGGCGAGCTGCTGTTCACCAGTGGCGATTTCACCCCGGGCAAGATAGAGGTCGGCGAGTTTACCGCCTGCGACTCCCTCGCCAAACTGATCGATTCGCTCGAGCAGGAGAGTCACCATCCCTTGTGGGGCCGCAGACGCTACTTCAGCCATGGAGACCAGCAGCTGATCGTCAGCGAGATCTTCCTGCCCAAGGCTCGCCAGCTCATCGACCGGCTGCCATAAAAAAACGCCTCTTAATGAGGCGTTTTTTGTTTAGCTTCTGCGGCGCAGTCCCAGGAGCATCAGCAATGACAGGCTGATCCAACCCAGACTACCACCACCCGAATCCTGCTTGGTCTCGACCACCGGCGGCTGCACCACGGGAGCGGTCACCGTCAGCGTCAGGCTCTTGTTCGCCTGATTATTGGCCTCATCGGTCACAGTCAAAGTCACTGTATAGCTACCCGCCGCGCCATAGGTGTGTGTCGGCGAGGCGGCCGTGCTCGTCTGCCCATCGCCGAAGTTCCAGCCATAACTCAGCGAGCCAACCCCTTGATTGGACAGGTTGCTAAAGGTCACCGTCAGATCGCTGGCCTTATAACTGAAATCCGCCACCGGTTGGATAACGACCGTCACCTGAGTGTTGGCCGTGACCGACTCACCGGCGCCATCTGTCACCGTCAGAGTGACTTGATAGCTTCCCGAGGTCTGATACACATAGGTTGGCGCCGCCAGGGTGCTAGCAGCGCCGCTGACACCGAAGTTCCAGGCATACTGATAGCTGCCGTCGCCGCCTGTCACGTTGGCGCTGAAGCTGACGCTCGCACCCTCTTGTGTCTTAGCGATAGAGGCGCTCAATGCCCCAGGCGCTGGCGGAGGCGTCACAGTGCCCGAATACTCGAAGCGTACCTTGGCGCTGCTGGAATCCTGGCTCTGGGTAACCACCTCCATGGTCAGGCCTAGCTCAGGCAGTATGATGCCCGCCTGCGGCTTGAGTGGCGCACTATAGTCCTGGCTGTCATCAAACAGGCTGTTGCCCACCAGATGGTCATCACCAAAATAGGTGGATTGGTTATACAGGCTAAAGGTGGCATCGCGGATCTGGGTCGCCGTGCCATTGGTGCCGATAAGCACCTGATCGGCATCGACTACGCCAATAAGGCCACTGCCTGGATGCTTGCTGGAGTTGTTGTCGGACTCGTTGAAGTTCTCCAGCCAGAGCAAGACACCCGGCTCGTAGGCATGACTCTTCAATCCGGCATCGACGCCGTTGTAGCTGCGCAGCTGCACCAGGTAGCGGCGCGGCTTGCCCGGACGGGTGTTATCGATTCGGGCAAAGCCACCGTTGAGTGCCATGGTATTTGGCTCCTCGGCGCCGTCGCTGTAGATAACCGACTCACCGTCGAGCACCTTAAGCTCATCGAACACGAAACCATAGTCGCCCACCGCCTCATCGGTGAAGTAGACGATGCTGATCTGACGATCGCTGCTGCCCGCATAGGCACTGAGGTCGAAGCTTAGCTCCACCCAAGAATCTGCGCCTTCGGCACCCGCCACATCAGAAGACTTACCCGTGATGATGTTCTTGGCATTATTGATGATGTTGCTGGCCTTGGTGTGATTACCGGCTAAGGCCACATCGCCCACCTTCACCTGCACATAATCATAATCTGTCTCTATGTTCCAGTGCGCCTTCATCTTCAGCGTCAGGCTGCTGCTCGCCGGAAAATCCAGGCTAAAGGAGGCCGCAGTGCTCAGCAGGTTACCCTGACCCGAATAGTACTGATAGCTGCCGGCATAGGGCTGCTTGAAGGGAATATTGTCCGAAGGCAAAGGAATAGAGATCAGGTTCACCAGGTTGGCATTGACGGCCTCAGCCAGCTGTACCTCCTGACCACCCGTCGGGATGGAGGCCAGATCCACCTGAGTCTCGTTGATCCACTTGCCCTTATACTTGTTTTGCAGGTAAGAGCGAGCATAGGGGCTAAAGCCTGTTGGCTGGCTGCCAGGGATATCCCCGGTCCAGCTACCGCCGGACATGATAGACCAGGAGCCCACGGGCGAACCGTCGCCGCTGTTGCTGGTGTCGTACTCGTCAGGCAGGCCTAGATCGTGGCCAAATTCATGGGCGACCACACCGGCGGCCGCATCTATGGGCTGAACCGTGTAACCAAACACCTTCTTGCCCGTGCCAGGGATCTCATAGCCAGGCGAATTGCCCTCGTAGACAAAGTATCTGTGCGACCAGATGGCATCATCACCCAAGACGCCACCACCGGCCTCTTCGCCTATGCTGGAGTGAAACAGCATCACATGGTCTATGTCGCCGTCGGCCTCATTGAGGTTGCCGTCGCCATCGAGATCGTAAGGGTCTTCCACGTCGAACGAGGCGATTTCGCTGGGCGTCATGCTGGCCAGCGCCTGGGTCACCGCCTCTTTCACCAGCTCGGGCACCGCCTTGTCGTCATCGTCGTTGTTGGGGTCATTCTGCCCGTAATAGGCCGCGTTTTGGTTGGCGGTATACCAGCCGTAGACCTTACCGGTGAAATAGAAGCTTCCGCCAGATTCTGCCTGATAGTATTGATACCCGGTCAACAGGTTCTGCCCCTGAGGTCCGGCAAAGCCGGTCGTCGAGAACATGAGATCCTGATAGTGGGCGACAGGGTAGCTCGAGTAATACATGGGCGTATCGGCGGCTGTCAGGCGGTTGTTGTCGTGGGGCAGATCGGGAAAGTCGATCAGCACACCCAATACCTTCACCGTCTTAGTCACATCTGCGTCGGCCTGGGGCGTCACGAAGGACATCACCCGCGCCTTCTGCTGGGCCTTCTGACGCATACTCTGCTGAGATTCCAGCTTGGCCTGAACCTGACCGCCTTTTTCCTGATAGCCCTTGGCTCTCTGGGTGTAGGCCTTAATCGCGGCGCGCTTCTCCGCCTCGCTGGCATCACTGGCCAACTCACCACGCTTCACCAGCCAATAGAGGATCTGCTGCTCGTTAATCACCCCGGCGTCGGCCACGCCAGTCACTTCCTTCATGGTGATCGGGGCGGCATTTGCCGACGCGCCAATCAGCAGGAGGGAGAGGCTCAATGCGGACAACGCACCGGCATAATACTGTCTCTTCATGCTAAAAATTCCTTGTGCCTGTATTTATCCCCAAACGGAACGCCTTCCCCGCTGGGTGACCCTAAGGCTGCCTAACTTAGATAATTTTAGTGGGGACTTGGGAAGGGGGCTAACTCATCGCTATAGGCATTTAGATTGCCAATAAAAATCGACACAAAAACGCGTGAGTTAAGCGGCCGGTGACTCGGCCAGACGGGTGTTAACGCCCACTTAGCGGCAAACGTAACAACAACACCCAAGGTCCACTACAAGACATTAACAGTATTTTTCCCTGTAGAGTAGAGTAAAAGTGCTATTTTTCACTAAAGAGGTATAGGTCAGCGGCTAAATAGCGAGAAGCGCGGCCAATCGCCATGCCACGCTTTCCTCTTATCTCTGCCTCAATCAGTGCTGAGCCAGCTGCGATAGATGAGCAGCAGCACAGAGGCGGACCAGCTAAAGTTGGTGCAGTGCAGCCCGTCCCCGGTCAGGGGATCATAGTTTTCCCGAATGGGGCTATCACCCAGTACACCTTCGGCTTCATTCACCAGCCGAGTGGCGAGGCGCCGCGCCAGCTCGTCGTGACCATAACGGGAGACTCCCTGCAGGCCAAACAGCGCCTGATCCAGCCAGACGGGACCGCGCCAGTAACGCCGCGGGGCAAAGGCCGAATTGTCGGCGCTCACCGTGGGAAAGGGCAGCTTAGTCCCGAAGTTCGAAGCGTTAAGCTGAGTGGCGATCATCCGCTCCGCCTGAGCCTGACTGGCGGCGCCGGACCACAGCGGCAGCCAGCCCTCAACCCCCTTGCCCTGGGCGATCATCAGATGTGAGCGCTCACCCGCTAAGCGTCTGTCGTAGAAGAAGCCACTCTGCTCATCGAAAAACTCGCTGCGGATCAGCTGTCCAAGGCGAGCCGCCTGCGCACGCCAAACCGCCGCCTCGCTATCTAAGCCCAGTAACTCGGCCATCTGCGCCAGATAGCCCTTCTCTGCATACAGATAACTGTTGAGATCCACAGGCTCTTGGGAGATGGAGTAACCCAGCAGTCGCCCCTTAGCATCATAATTTTCTAGCACCTGGAGCCCATCGCCCATGTCGAAGCGCGGCGCATTGTCCATGCCAGACTCCCAGGCCGCCGCCTCGATCACCGCCTCACTGTCCGGCTTACCCGGCTCGCCATGGCGGGGATGACGATTGGCTCCATATTCCGCAAGGCCGTTGTGGTTATGGTCTCGATTGCGATACCACCATTCATGGTAGGCAACCAGCTTAGGGTAGAGTCTGGTAATCAACGCCTTATCCTGGCTCTGCTGGTAGATCTGCCATACGGCCCAGGCCGCCAATGGTGGCTTGCCGTTACGCTCATTCCAGTTGCCCCCCTTGCCGCCGCGGCTGGCATCTGGGTTATAGAAGATGGCGTCTGGCAGGTTGCCCGCATCCTCGGGGCGCAGCGGGTCCTTGGCATCAAACTGATAGTCAAACATCGCCAGCACGTTCGACTCGGCCAGCGCCACATCGAACTGCGCCAGCGCCACCGCCTGTTTCCAGCTGTCCCAGGCCCAGACCCCGTTGAACCACTTATAGGTCACAGACGGGGTGACGGCGTCATGCAGCAGGGCGCCCGCTGGGCTACGCCAGTTGTGCAGCAGGGTCACCATGGCCTTGGCGGCCAGACGTCTAGCCGGTAGCTCGCCACCGCGTACTAGCTTATCCAGCCGCTGTTGCCAACGAGATTGATTGGCCGCAAGCTTCGCTGTCACTGTAGGCCAGTCAAGCTTAGCCGCATGCCTGGCCTCGACTTGAGTATGAAAATACTGGTGGGCGGCGCGTAGCACCACCGCCTCCCCTGGTGCCAGGGTCAACAGCCCACTGTCGGCGCGATAGCCCTGAGGGCCCTCTGTTGATAGGGTTACCGCCTGCTCAAACTGAAGCCGATAGCTGGCATCGTCCAGCTGCATCTGCCAGGTCTGATCTATGGGGGTAAACTGCCAGGTGACGGCGTCATCGGTCAGCACTCGCTTGTCGACCAAGCGATACTGTTTCAGTTTGGGATGAGTGGCGAAGGGACTGCCCGACCAACTCAGGCGCCAGGAGCCAGGCTTATCGCTCAGATTAAGTAACCTGGTCGAGACGATGGCGGTGCGATTATCGCTATATTCCAAGGTGGTGGAGAGCTCAAGATCCTTGAAACGAAAGCGCTGCACCAGCCCCCAGGGCTCGCTGTAGATCTCAACCTGCTCCGCCTTGGACAGATCCACACTCTGACCAGACTCCCCGGAAAACAGCTGCAGTTTCTGCAGACTATCGCTTAGATGCAGACTGTACTCCTGGGCGATAAACAGTGGCCCGGTGAAGCCACCATAGTAGGCGGACGAGTCCGGCAGATGAAAGCCATGCCAGGCGCCCTGGTCCATGTAGACGGCGGGAATCGTCAGGTTACCCTGTGGATCCCGCTGCTCCATATTATTTGGGGTTCCCCGATAATTAAGCAGATCCCGATATTCGCTGGCCTGCGCCGCAGAAACAGAGGGCTGAGAGCAGAGAAGAGACAGAGAAAGCAGCAGGAGGCGGCGAACAGATAGTGCAGGCAGACGCGTCATGGGGTCACTCAAGATTTAATTGAATACAATATCCAAATCATTCCAGAGTCGCTTGCCAGATGCAAGGAGATCTCTTACCTTCAAACAGCTGTTACGGCCTTAAGGCAAAGGATAAATCGCGACTGTTCAGGTCAAAAGAGTGAAGGCGCCGACCATTACGGCAAGCGCCCATGCCCCTTATGCGGCGTGAGCGATATATTTAGCCACGCCGTCGAGGAACATCTGCACCGAGATCATCACCAGCACCATGCCCATCAGGCGCTCCACCGCAGTCAGGCCCTTCTCACCCAGAAGTTTGGTAAACAGCTTATAGAAGAGCAGTATTACGGCGCTGGCCACCCAGGCAGCAAACAAGGCAATGGTCCAATCCATCATGCGCGAGCTGTCGGTATGGGCCAGCAGAATCAGCGCCGCCAACACAGATGGACCAGCCATCAGGGGGATCGCCATAGGCACGATAAAGGGCTCTTCACCAGCCGCCAGCCCCACCACGCCGCCTGGCTGGGGGAAGATCATCCGAATGGCGATAAGAAAGAGTATGATGCCGCCGGCGATACTGACCGACTCAGATCTCAGGTTAAGAAAGCTGAGAATCGCCTCGCCGGCAAACAGGAAGAGCAGCATGATGATCAGCGCGAAGATCAGCTCCCGCACCAACACCTTGCGCCGCTTCTTAGGTTCGATATGACGAAGAATCGAGGCGAAAATGGGTAAGTTCCCCAGGGGGTCCATGATCAAAAACAACATTACCGCAGCAGAAAAGATGTCCATAACTCAATATTCGTCAAAAGTTGAACCTATATTGTATAACTTAATGACAATATTAATCAGTAGCTAAGATAACAAAATCGACACTCTTCCAAGGTTTTTCCGCCGTCCTCGGGGGCGCCATCGGGCGCGCGCCATGTAAATTCTTTTTCCCCTCGGGTTAATTGTTCGATTGGCAGACATAAGACTGATATACTAGCTGGCTTTCTAGGCTCCCTTGTTAACACTTATATGTACTATCTCGTCGCCAGTTGTATTGCACTCCTGTTAGGCCCGCTCTTCTATCGTTTCTTTACGACAGGGACAGGTCTGCAAAAAGGCTTGGATGGTTTCATCTTCGTGTCCCTTGGCGGCCTGGTGCTGATCCATATTCTGCCCGAGCTCCTGGAGCACGGCGGTTTCCTCTCCCTGCTGTTTGTTGTCGTCGGCCTCTGGGGCCCGACCCTGAGCGAGCGCCTTTTTCACCGCTACTCAGAGGTCACCCATAACCTGACCCTGACACTCGGCATAGGCGGACTCCTGCTACATACCCTCACCGATGGCGGCGCCATGGTGCTGGCCCAGCAGGACGGTAACTCCAGCCTGTTGGCTCTTGGCGTGATTCTGCATCGTCTGCCTGTGGGGCTGGCGATCTGGTGGCTGCTCAAGCCTCAGGTCGGTAGTCGCTGGGCATCTATTGTATTGGGCGGCATGATGCTGCTGACTGGCGTGGGCTATTTCGCTGGCGAGCAGCTGCTAGCGCAGCTAAGCCTGGACAACACCGTCTATCTGCAGGCCTTCGTCACTGGCTCGATTCTACACGTGGTGCTGCATCAGCCCCATGGTCACACCATAGACGACAAACAGGGCAAGTATGAATATCAGGCAGGCATAGGCAGCCTGCTGGGTATTGCCCTGCTGTTTGTGCTGCTGGCGTTCGACTCCGGTGGCCACGACCATCACGAACACAGCCACAGCAGCGAGCAACTGCTGGACTGGCTGCTGACCCTGGCGCCAGTACTCCTGCTGAGCTATAGCCTGGCGGCGATGCGCTACCTGTTTGGCCTGTCGCCTCACCATGAACGCCTGAGCCAGCGCTGGCTGCAACGCCTGGCGGGGCCAGAGGCTCTGGTGATCACCCTGCTGCTGCTTGGGCCTAGCCTGGCATTTATCCAGCTGATCGGTCTGACATTGGTGGGGATCTTACTCACCATGACCCGAGTCGAACCCACAGATCCACATCATGGACTACCGGGGTCGGCCTGGCGCTTCGGCTTCGCCCACCTGGTGGATCGCAGCGCCCCCTGGATCATCCTCAGCCTGGTGCTGGCCAACCTTATCGGCCACCCGTCTGTGCCCCTCACCTCTCCTCTGGTGCAGGTTGGCGTATTGCTCCTGCTGCTTCTGCCGATGCGTTTCTGTAATCTCGGTGGCGCGGTATTGGCGCTGGCACTGGCCTACAGCGGCTGGACCATGGAAGCCGTGATGCTGGTGTTGCTGGCGGCCCCCGTCTTTAACCTGGCACAGCTGAAAATGATGGACTGGACCCAGCGTCTGGCGCTCACAGGGGTGATCGGCCTCTGCCTGCTGGGCACCCACTGGTTGATCCCTGAGTGGAGTCGGCTGCTCAGCCTGCCCGAGACGATCAACCAGCTGAGTCTGGCACTGGTCGCCATGCTGTTTGCCGCCAGCCTGCTACGACTTGGGCCGCGAAAGTTTATGGCCCGCATCATGTTGTGGAAGCCTAAGGCTCATGATCACAGCCATGCGCATACGAATAGTCATGACCACAGCCATGAACCTGCTAACGGTCATGAACACAAGCACAGCCATGAGCACAAGCACACACATCACCACGAACATGAGCACGGCCAGCACTAGGAGTTAGGGGATAGCTTTTCTCGCCACGGGGGGCTAAGTTAGAAACAAACGTCCCCTCTGGAGCCATCCATGTGCATTCTCTTCGTCGCCCTCGAGGTACATCCAAAGTATCCACTAATCCTCTGTGCCAATCGGGACGAGTTTCATCACAGACCAACGGAGCCGGCCCACTTCTGGCCGCCGGAGAATAGGCTGCTGGCGGGCAAAGATCTCGAGGCAGGTGGCAGCTGGCTCGGGGTGAATCGCCTGGGCGAGATCGCCGCACTCACCAACATTCGCGCCCCCGAGCTGCACGAGGCCAATCGCCACAGCCGGGGCGATCTGGTGATCAAGGCGCTGACCCAGTCCCAGACCATGACCACGGGCTGGCTCAGGGAGCACAGCCAACACTACAACCCCTTCAACCTGCTGTTCGGGAAAGACTTGGAGCTCTACTGCTACCACAGCGTCAGCAAGACGGTGAAGCCGCTGTCACCTGGCTTTCATGCCATCAGCAACGGCGCCCTCGACGATATCTGGCCCAAGATGGCCAAGGGGACCCAGGCGTTAGAGCAGGAGATCGGTCGAAGCGGCGAGATAGATATTCAGGCCCTGCTAACCATAATGACAGATGAGCGACAGGCACCCGATGCGGATCTGCCGCAAACCGGCGTGGCCCTGGAGTGGGAGCGGCTACTCTCCTCCATCTATATCAAACATCCGGAATATGGCACCCGCTCTACCTCCATCCTGCTGCGAGACAGTCAGGGCAGGTGTGAGTTTGTCGAGGTCAGGTACGATGGTAAGGGGAGAAACCTGGGCAGGCAGGTGTTTAAGTTTGAGACTGGCCCCGAACAAGGGGCCGGAGTGGACAGCGAGTCGCCTAAAACGGCCTAGTCCGACGAGTGATCGTGCGTGATCACCCACTTGTCATCTATCTTCTCCACCAAGAGGGTAAATACGCCGTTGGGCTTGTCTTTCACCCGAGTCAGCTGCCAGCGGCCCACGACGATGGCGGCATAGTTGCTCAGCATCTTGGTCTCTTCTATGGTGAACTTGAGCTGCCCCAGGGTCGCCTTATCGGGATAGTTCTTCTTGTAGGCCGCCAGCGTCTCGGCCCAACCATAGCGGAATTTATTGCCCGAGACGAAACGCATCTTGTCACTCTGCCAGTAGCCTTGCATATAGGCATCCAGATCGCCGCGATTCCAGGCCGCCTCCTGATCCCGCAGGATATTGGCGATATCGTCCGTCGGTACCGCCTGCACCGGGAGTCCCAGCAGCAGGAGCAGTAAAATCCATCCTTTTTTATGCATCATCCTCTCCAGAGGGAAATATTAGTTGTATTATATAATAAATGTTCACTAAGGCATTATCTTCTCTATAAAAATGCCTCGTTAGACCGATTCAGTAGAGCCTAATTTATGTTTCAATCTTTGTGTAAAGCTATCCTCAAACTCAGCGGCTGGACCATAGATGGCAGCCTTCCTGCTGCGCCTCAATATATCGCCATCGTCGGCCCCCATACCAGCAACTGGGACTTCATCGTCGGCGTATTGGCCAGGGGAGCCCTAGGGCAGAAGATCCACTTCCTCGGCAAGCATCAGCTGTTTATTCCCCCCTGGGGCTGGCTATTCCGCGCCATAGGCGGCACTCCGGTGGATCGCCGCAAGAACAACAACCTGGTAGACGCCGCGGCGCAACTGTTTCAGCAAGACCCTAATTTCAAGCTGGCCCTGGCACCGGAAGGTACCCGCAGCCCGGTGAAACGTTGGAAGACAGGCTTCTACCATATTGCCACCAAGGCGCAGGTGCCCATAGTCACTGTCGCGCTGGATTTTGCCGGTAAGCGAGTGGTGATCCCCGAGGCGATAAGCGTCACCGGCGATATCGACAAGGAGATGGCGCAGATCCTCGACTTCTACCGCACCATCAAGGGCCGCCATGCCAAGGCCATCCCCGACTACCACGCCTAAGACTGCCTAACAGATTGCCAAATCGGGTCGCACTGGTTATAGTGCGGCCATCGGCATTTTGTATACAATTTTCAGATGAACTTAGATACCTGGCTACTCTACCTGGCGGCGATCCTGCTTATCGCCATCTCTCCCGGCACCATGGCGGTGCTGTCCATGAGTCATGGGATCCATTTCGGCAAGGTGCGCAGCCTGGCCACCGCACTGGGTAGCGTCAGCTCGGCCCTCTTGTTGATGTTTGCCTCAGCCGCCGGCCTGGGCGCGCTGCTGAGCGCCACAGAGTATGGCTTTACCCTGCTTAAGTATTGCGGCGCGGCCTACCTTATCTATCTGGGGATCAAGCTGATACTGACCAAGGCCAGTGCCCAGGGGCTGGACCTGCAACACATCAAGGGTAAGGGCACGCCTAAGCAGATGTTTAAAGAGGCCTTTCTGGTGGGGATAAGCAATCCAAAGGATCTGCTCTTCTTCGGCGCCCTGTTTCCACAGTTTATCGATATCACGGCGCCCCAGGGACCACAGCTCGCCATACTGGCGCTCACCTGGGCCCTGGTGGATTTCAGCTTCGTGATGATCTACGCCAGCATGGCCAATGTGTTGGCCCCAAAGCTCAGGGCCAGCAACCGTCTGCATTGGTTCGACCGCACCAGTGGCGGCGTATTTCTCACCCTGGCCGCCATACTGGTCACCCGAGACTAACCCTTAAGACTACGCACATCGGCGCCGGTCGGTGCCTGGAAGGCCCGCAGGTTAAACTGCGGCAGAATCGCGTAGATATGGTCGAAGATATCCGCCTGAATATCCTCGTAAAACGCCCAACGGGTATCATTGGTGAAGATATAGATCTCTATGGGTAACCCCTCTGTGGTCGGCGCCAGCTGACGCACCAGTAGTGTCATCTCCTGATGCACCTTAGGGTGCTTACGCATATATTCCAGCAGATAGGCCCTGAAGGTGCCCACATTGGTGAGGTTACGGCTATTCACCGGCATGTCACCATCCTGAATCTTGGCGTTGAACTCGGCGATCTCCGCCTCTTTGCGGGCCAGATAATCCTTGAGCAGGTTGATCTTACCCAGGCGTTTAAGCTGTTCGTCACTGAGAAAGGCGATGGAATCGATATCGATATTCACCGCCCGCTTGATGCGCCTGCCGCCCGACTCTGACATGCCGCGCCAGTTCTTGAAGGCGTCGGACACCAGGGCGTAGGCGGGGATCATAGTGATTGTCTTGTCCCAGTTCTGCACCTTGACCGTGGTCAGCGAGACCTCCTCCACCGCACCGTCGGCGCCGTACTTATCCATCTGGATCCAATCACCCGGGCTGACCATGCGGTTGGCCGCCAGCTGAATACCGGCCACGAACCCCAAGATAGTGTCTTTGAACACCAACATCACCAGACCCGTGGCGACACCCAGGCCGCTGAGGAAGTAGACCGGCGACTGCTCCGCCAGCACAGAGATCGAGATGATGATGGCGACGAAGAACATAAACAGCTTGAGCAGCTGCACGAAACTCTTGATCGGCAGACGGCGGCTGATCTGGTTGACATCGGCGATCTCGTTACCCGCATCCAGCACGCTGTAGACGGCGCGCACGAAGAGGATCACTATCGCCACATCCAGCAATCTGTCCGCCAGGCTGCTGAGCAGAGGATGCTCCACCAAGGCCAACGGCAGCAAGATGTTGAGGATCAAGGCAGGCACTAGCTTGGCCAGCTTCTCCAG
Organism: Shewanella alkalitolerans; assembly: GCF_019457575.1. Taxonomy (NCBI): domain Bacteria; kingdom Pseudomonadati; phylum Pseudomonadota; class Gammaproteobacteria; order Alteromonadales; family Shewanellaceae; genus Shewanella; species Shewanella alkalitolerans. The sequence goes on from NZ_CP080422.1 coordinate 4,423,189, forward strand.
CACCCTATGCTGCATGAAGATGTCGTCCCAACGCACCTTAGAGCGCTGGATCACTATGTTCATTGTGCTCACCACGCCGCGTTTCACCACCACATAGCCTATGAAGGCGATCAACAGACAGGCAAAGACCATGACGCCGGTAGATACCCCGTCCGAGGGACTATCTATGCCGAAGTGGGTCAACCAGAGCGACACCTGTGCGCGTAATTCTTGATCCAAAATTCTCTCTCCTTGCAAATTCACCTTTGGTGGCAAATCAGATAATGAGCCTGCAACAAGGCCATTTCAGCACACCAACAAAAGCGATACAACTACCTATTTTAAAAGCTATTTTAGCCCATCTGATTGACTGTAATACAGAGATTCTCAACAATCCATTGTCCCGTGATGATGGAGAAAATTATGCTAAAGCCTCTACTCGGTGCCGTCTTGCTCGTCGGCGCCAGCCCCCTGTTGGCGGCAGACCAAACCCAGGGGCCAAGCCCCAAGACGGCCATCACCTTGGATTATATTCCGGCCGAGTCGGCGCTCTATGGTATCACCCTGGCACCCAGCCATTATGACAGGAATTATGCCAACTGGGGCTACTATCTGGGCTATGCCCAGAGCCAGAAACGGGACATAGAAGTGGAGGCGCCCAGCGAGGCCTATTCCCAGGACAAGCTGTGGCGGTTCGGCCTCAGCTACGGACTCACAGACAGCCTCAGCCTCTACGGCGGCGCCAGCGCCTACACCCAGGAATACTCTTACACCAACAATATCTCGCCGCGCATCGTCGACGGTAAGCCCACTTGGGAGACGGAGCGGGAGACCCGCTGGGGCGGCGAGCTCGGGGTCCGCTATCGACTTGGCCGTCATCTGGTGCTTGGCCTGGGTTATGACTCGGGCAGCCAGTCGGCAATCTTCAGCCTGGGCTACAGCAACTAAAATCCACTAATCGCGACCCAGGCATATAGGAATTTAGCGCGAGTTTGACTATGCTAGAGGCCACAGACAAACCGCTAAAACTGGTTAAATTCAATGTATAAAGCACTACAAAGCTGCGCCATCATGGCCCTCTTCCTCCTGATGGCTCCCGCCTTTGCAGCCGATAAGGCTGACGATGCCGTCGCGCTGATCACCCTGGAAAATGGCGCCACCGTCAGACTCAACGCCGACTTCACCTGGGAATATGTGTTCCTGACGCCCCAGATCTCTGCCACAACTGAAGGCCAGGCGATAGAAAGCCAAAGGACAGAGACAGTCCAGACACAGGCTAATACACAAGCCAATACTCAGGCCATCACACAAGCCGAACAGGCCAGTCAGCCCGTTGCCAAGGTGCAGCCTGTGGTGATCGCCAGCGGCCCAGTCGTTGGCGGCGCCATGACGGCATCGGCCATGGATCACGCCAACCTGCTGCGTTCCACCGCCAAGGGTGGCGCCAAGGTGAGCTACCTCAAGAGCCAGTGGGACAGCAAGGGGCGCCTGGGTCTCAACTTCGAGCTCAGCAGCAACAGCGAAGAGAACTATGTGATCATCGAGATGGAGATCGGCCTATATGCCGACTCGGGCGAACTGATCAAGACAGAGACGGTCAACGTCTGGCAGGCTATTTTCCGCGTACCGGAGACCTATCTGCGTAAGGGACAGACCCGCGACAGCGAGACCTTCTGGATCGAAGGCATAGACAAGGCCCGATGGAGCAAGGAGCTGATGACGCTGAAGATCATCGACATGAGCTCGCGCTAACTCAGCGCCATTCAAACATAAAAAAACAGGCCTGAATGGCCTGTTTTTTTATGCGTACGTAGCGGCCATGGTCTCTGGCATCTTGACCGCCACCATATGGCCGCGGGCACACAGCTTACCGTCTGCCGACAGGGCAATCTCCACCACCACCTTGCGGGGCTTCACCTCTTTGATCTCACCGACAAGCTCCAGCTCCACGCCCATGGGGGTCGGCGCCAGGTAGTCTATGTTGAGGGCGGCGGTGACAAATCTTGGCGGCTCATCCAGCTGCTCCCCCGCCTGTTCGAGCGCTCGCTGGGCGGCGGCGCTTGCACTGCCCGTACCGTGACAATCGATAAGCGAAGCGATAAGGCCGCCATAGACGAAGCCTGGGATCGCCGTATGAAAGGGCTTGGGCATAAAGTGGGCTATGGTCTGCTCGCCGCGCCAATAACTCTTGAGTTGATGCCCCTGCTCGTTGTTGCGTCCACAGCCATAGCAGTGGCTCAGGTCATCCGGGTAGGCATCCTGAAAGGCGATTCCCTGCATAGTAAACTCCTCGACAAATTGGCCTTCTACGCTAACGGGATAGCGTCCCCATGGCAACACAGACTTATGGACTAATACCTATCCTAGTTGGCCCTATACGCCAGCCAATAAAAAAGGGCCCTAAGGCCCTTTTCGCTCACAACATTTCCACTAGAGGCTAGGTAGCACGCCAGCCGGTAGATACTGGTTGTAGCTGGCGCTCAGCAGCAGGTCGGTAGCCGCCTCGATATCCGGACCGAAGAATCTGTCCTTATCATAGTAGGCCACCACCTCACGCAGCTCGGCCTTAGCCTTAGCCACGGCCGTCGCAGGCTGCAGCGGTGCGCGGAAATCCAGGCCCTGAGCCGCCGCCAGCAGTTCAACTGCCAGTACGCCACGGGTGTTTTCCGACATGTCGCGCAGACGACGGGCCGCGAAGGTCGCCATAGAGACGTGATCTTCCTGGTTGGCCGAGGTCGGCAGACTGTCGACCGAGGCTGGATGGGCGTAGGTCTTGTTCTCAGAGGCCAGGGCCGCCGCAGTCACCTGAGCGATCATGAAACCTGAGTTCACCCCGCCGTTCTCCACCAAGAATGGTGGCAGCTTAGAGAGGTTAGAATCGATCAGCAGGGCGATACGACGCTCGGCGATGGAGCCCAGCTCGGCCAAAGCAATCGCCAGGTTATCCGCCGCCATGGCCACAGGCTCGGCGTGGAAGTTACCGCCGGAGATGATGTCGCCGGTATCCTGGAACACCAGTGGGTTATCGGTTACGCCGTTGGCTTCGGTGGCCAGCACCTCTGCGGCGTGACGGATCTGAGTCAGACAGGCACCCAGCACCTGTGGCTGACAACGTAGCGAGTAGGGATCCTGCACCTTCTCACAGTTGATGTGATCTAGGCTGATCTCAGACTCTTCACCCAGCAGGTGACGGAACACGGTGGCCGAGTCGATCTGACCCTTCTGACCACGGGCCGCATGGATGCGTGGGTCGAACGGGCTACGGCTGCCCATGGCGGCCTCGACGCTCATGGCGCCGATCACCGAGCTGGCCGCAAACAGATCTTCGGCGTTGAACAGACCTTCCAGCGCCAGCGCTGTAGAAGCCTGGGTACCGTTGAGCAGCGCCAGACCTTCCTTCGCCGCCAGTTCGATTGGCTTAAGGCCAGCGATCTCCAGACCTTCGGCGGCCGAGATGATCTGCCCCTTGTAGCTCATCTCACCTTCGCCCAGCAGCGGCAGACACATGTGTGACAGCGGCGCCAGGTCGCCCGAGGCGCCTACCGAGCCCTTCTCGGGCACGCATGGGTAGACTTCGGCGTTCACCAGGGCGATCAGGAAATTGATCACCTCGAGACGAATACCTGAGAAGCCACGACTCAGGGAGTTGATCTTCAGCACCATCATCAGGCGCACGGTCGCGTCTTGCATATACTGGCCGGTACCGGCGGCGTGTGACAACACGATAGAGCGCTGCAGCAGCTGCAGATCTTGCTCACCAATTTTAGTGTTGGCCAGCAGACCGAAACCTGTGTTGATGCCATAGACGGTGCGGCCTTCGTCAAGCACCTTCTGTACCAGACCGGCACTGGTGTTGATGTCGGCAACCGCGCTATCACACAGCTCCAGGCTCACCTTGCCACGGCTGATGGCTCTTAGCTGTGCCAGGCTCAGGGTGCCTGGCTTTAATACTAGATGACTCATTATTACAACCTCTTGTTCTTATTGTTTTTATAGGTCGAGCATGGGCAGATCCAGGCCCTGCTCCTTGGCGCACTGCTTGGCGATCTCATAGCCCGCATCCGCATGACGCATCACGCCGGTGGCCGGGTCGTTCCACAGCACACGGCCCAGACGCGCCTCGGCTTCGTCGGTACCATCGGCAACGATCACCACACCCGAGTGCTGGCTGAAGCCCATGCCGACGCCGCCGCCATGGTGCAGAGACACCCAGGTCGCGCCGCTTGCCGTGTTAAGCAGGGCGTTCATCAGCGGCCAATCCGATACCGCATCGCTGCCGTCAAGCATAGATTCGGTCTCACGGTTAGGGCTGGCCACAGAGCCTGAATCCAGGTGGTCGCGACCGATCACGATTGGCGCCGACAGCTCGCCGTTTTTCACCATCTCGTTGAAGGCCTTAGCCAGACGCGCCCTGTCTTTCAGGCCGACCCAGCAGATACGTGCCGGCAGACCCTGGAAGGCGATGCGCTCGCGCGCCATGTCCAGCCAGTTGTGCAGGTGTGGGTTGTCTGGGATCAGCTCCTTCACCTTGGCATCTGTCTTGTAGATATCTTCCGGATCGCCAGAGAGCGCCGCCCAGCGGAAGGGACCTATGCCTTCGCAGAAGAGTGGACGCACATAGGCGGGCACGAAGCCTGGGAAGTCGAAGGCATTTTCCACGCCCTCTTCGAACGCCATCTGACGAATGTTGTTACCATAATCTGTGGTGGCCGCGCCAGCCGCCTGCAGGGCCAGCATGGCTTTCACCTGTACCGCCATCGACTGCTTGGCCGCCTTGACCACGGCCGCCTCATCTTTTTTGCGCATCTCGGCGGCGTGTTCTAAAGTCCAGCCCTGTGGCAGGTAGCCGTTTAGTGGGTCATGGGCCGAGGTCTGATCGGTCACTACATCCGGGGTGATGCCACGCTCTACCAGCTCGGCGAAGATGTCGGCGGCATTGGCGAGCAGGCCGACAGACACTGGCTTGCCGCTCTTGTTAGCTTCGTCGATCATCGCCAGCGCCTCATCCAGGCTAGTGGCCTTCTTGTCCACATAACGGGTACGCAGACGGAAGTCGATGCGTGTCTCGTCCACCTCACAGGCCAGTACAGAGTAGCCCGCCATAGTGCCGGCCAGTGGCTGAGCGCCACCCATGCCGCCTAGGCCGCCGGTGAGGATCCACTTGCCGCTGGCATCTCCGCCAAAGTGTTGCTTGGCCATGGCCACGAAGGTCTCGTAGGTGCCCTGGACTATGCCCTGAGAGCCGATATAGATCCAAGAACCGGCAGTCATCTGGCCATACATGGCCAGGCCCTTCTTATCCAGCTCGTTGAAGTGTTCCCAGTTGGCCCAGTGTGGCACCAGGTTAGAGTTGGCGATGATGACGCGCGGCGCATTGCTGTGGGTCTTGAACACGCCCACAGGCTTGCCCGACTGTACCAGCAGGGTCTCGTCTTCTTCGAGACGCTGCAGCACCTCAACTATCTTGTCATAGCATTGCCAGTCACGGGCCGCACGGCCGATACCGCCGTAGACCACCAGGTCTTCCGGACGCTCGGCGACATCTGGGTGCAGGTTGTTCATCAGCATGCGCATCGGCGCCTCGGTGAGCCAGCTCTTACAGCTCAGCGTAGTGCCATGTGGCGCTATGATGCGACGGCTAGGGTCGTGTCTCTTATCCATTCTTGCTTACCTCAATTTGCTGTCTCGATGACATTATTTTTATCTTTATTCAGTGACTTATTACCTATTGCAGCCTAAGTGCTGCTAAGGGAAACAGGCCGTTCCCAAATGGGTTTATCGCCTTACCGGTTAAAGGTCAGGTGTCCGCCGAGGCGGAAACGGCTGCCCGGATGCAGCAGGCGAGCGAAACTCACCACCCCCTGACGGGACCAGGTGCGACGCAGGATCTGCAGGCAAGGCTCGCTTTGGGTTATCTGCAATCGCTCGCGCTGAATATCGTCGGCCACCACGGCCTCTATGGTGTGGCGGGCCTCGGTGAGCGGCGCCACGAAGGAGAGATATTCGTGGGGCGTCTGCAGGCTAAAATCCTGGGCCAGATAGTCGGGCACCAGCTGGGGGTTAACGAAGCGCTCCTCCAGCTGCAGCGGTGTCCCCTGCTCGCAGTGCACCAGTACCGAGTAGAACACCTCGCTGCCCTCCTCGAGTCCCAAGGCGATGGCGATCTGCGCCGTGGCCTGGGTTAGGGTCAACTCAAGTTGCTCCACGCTGTAACCATGACCCCTGTCCTTGATCTCGTCGGCGATGTTGCGGATCGCCATCATGGAGGATTGCGACTTAAGCCCGGCCACGAAGGTGCCCAGCCCCTGGGAGCGCTCGAGCACGCCGGACTCGGTCAGCTCGGTCAGGGCGCGCCGCGCCGTCATGCGGCTACAGGTAAACAGCTCGGCCAGCTGGTTCTCCGACGGCACGCGGCTATGATGCTGCCACTCGCCGGACTCCACCTTGGTCAAGATAAACTGTTTGATCTCTGCAAACTTGGGCGTCGCCATCTCTGCTCCTCTGTGGGCGACCCGGGTGATGATTACTTCCCAGGCATCGCCGCAAACTCGATTACACTTTTCAAATGCTGAAAATTACCGCTATAATCCTAGCTTGTATATACAAGTAAATACAAGCTAGCTCACATAAATTTATTGCCGCCACCGTTAGGGCGCGCCAGTCGAGGGAAACATCATGTCTTGGGATCAGGTTTGGATTGACGTCAACATCGCTACTATGGACCCTGAAATTTCAGCGCCTTACGGTGCGATCACCGATGCCGCCATCGCCGTCAAGGAAGGCAAGATCGCCTGGATGGGTCCCCGTAGCGAGCTACCCGAGTTCGATGTCTTGTCAACGCCGGTTTACAGAGGCAAGGGCGGCTGGCTTACCCCGGGCCTTATCGACGCCCACACCCATCTGGTATTTGCCGGCAACCGCGCCAACGAGTTTGAGCTGCGCCTGCAAGGTGCCAGCTATGAAGAGATCGCCCGCGCCGGCGGCGGCATCATCAGCACGGTCAAGGCTTGTCGCGAGGCCAGCGAGGCCGAGCTGTTCGAACTGGGACGCCAACGCCTCAATGCCCTCGCCAAAGAAGGGGTGACCACGGTCGAGATAAAATCCGGCTACGGTCTGGACACAGAGACTGAGCTCAAACTCCTCAGGGTCGCCCGTGAGCTGGGCAAGCATCATCATGTGGATGTGAAAACCACCTTCCTCGGCGCCCACGCCATTCCGCCCAAGTACAAGGACGACAGCGACGCCTATGTGGACCTGGTGATCGACGAGATGCTGCCTGCTGTAATTAACGAAGACTTGGCCGATGCCGTGGACGTCTTCTGTGAAAACATCGCCTTCAGCCTGGAGCAGACAGAGCGGGTGCTGAGCGCCGCCAAAGCGGCCGGACTGGATATCAAGCTGCACGCCGAGCAGCTCTCTAACCTGGGCGGTTCGGCCATGGCGGCCAAATTGGGCGCCAAGTCGGTGGACCATATCGAATACCTAGACGAGGCGGGCGTGAAGGCCCTGAGCGAGAGCGGCACCTGCGCCACCCTGCTCCCCGGCGCCTTCTACTTCCTGCGGGAAACCCAGATGCCGCCTATCGACCTGCTACGTCAATACGGTGTGCCCATGGTGCTGGCCAGCGACTATAACCCTGGCTCTTCGCCGCTCTGCTCCAGCCTGCTGATGCTCAACATGGGCTGCACCCTGTTCCGCCTCACCCCTGAAGAGGCACTGGCGGGCATGACCCGCAATGCCGCCAAGGCGCTGGGAGTCGAGGCCACTGTCGGCGTACTCAAACCTGGCATGCAGGCCGATTTCTGCCTGTGGGATATCACCACTCCAGCGACACTGGCCTACAGTTATGGGGTAGATGTGTGTAAGGAAGTGGTGAAAAACGGGAACTTGGTTCATCAGTAAAGATGTTAGGCCGCCTGAGCGATGAGGCGTACTCATCATTTGGGCTGGCTCCTGAGCCAAATTTTTCATTTGATAGGTGTTTGAAAACCATAACTCTTGGGCAACCTATCACCTGCGGTGGGCTCATGTGCAAGCACTCTTTTGGCACGCAGCAAGCCCATCCCTGGGGGCTCTGCGGTGGCATCCATGCCACCGAAGGCCAAAAGCGTGCTTACACCCGGTCATCTGTCTCTTCGATTTGGCTTAATGGGTGAAAAACTGGGGTAAACTCACTCATATTTAAGTGGTTTCATGAGAGCCAGCTAGGAAGAATTCGACTTTACCGCAACTTTTACAAGCAAACATATCCAGGCTTTCTTTGTTCACAAAGAACTCAGCTAGGTTTCCCAATACGCCCCAGCGCACTCCTTCATGAAACTCTTTGGTACCGATAAAGGTCAATGACGTGTTACAGCGTAAGCAATCCAATGACGTGCTGACCTTTGCAATCGTCTTTCCTCTCTCGCAACTGCAATTCCAACAAACTTCGAAATCATCATCGTCGATCTCTGTCATACAATTTTGGCAAGTCCAAGCCATACAAACTCCTTAATTACTTACGCGATTCCTGTGAGTATCAACTCTCAGTAAAAGTTTTCATCTTAGTCTACATAGGATTGGTCCAAAAATGAAAATAACTGATGTTATGTCTCTACCCAGCAAAAATATTAAATCTTCTCACTTATTATCAATCGGTTAAGAAAGTTAATCGAAGAGGCGTTGGATAAGGTGTGTAGGTCTGTTTGAGGGTATCAAAAATAGGGCCGAAGACGTACCTGCACATACGGTCGTTCCATCGCATCCATGCGATCACGACATTTGTATATCCCTATACCGCACCCGCGGCAGGCGATTAACAGCAATTATGGTAAGATTTACAATTACCTATAAAAATGACAACTCAGCGCAAAGTTAATAATTTGCTCTTTACCTCACAGGCTCAGTTCCAAACCGTTATTAAAGAGAGCCCGCGCTAATCCCCACCATTCTGGGTCTCAAGAAGACCTCCCCTGACAACACCCGCCAAGTTGTATTGGCGGACACTTCACCGTGCCGTAGGAGCAGAAGACGCAGCAGTCGCCGGGGAGGGGTTTAAGAATCTCGTGGCAGCCTAGGCATTCGTAGAAGAACTGGCAGGCGTCCTGAGGCATGGTCTCCACACGCTTGTGACCGCAGTGGGGACAAGTGATCTCAGATTCGAGTTGGATTGGGTTCGCCATAAAAACCTCACACAAGGATCATCACCTCAAGTTACGCCGATTAGGCGCAAATAAACAGTGCCGGGCTCACATTGTAGGCCGTTGCCATGTCGACGAGTACCTAGACAAACCTTGCCTTAAGCTCCAACAACCAAAGGCAATCATGGGTCACTCAGAAGATAGCAAACAGACAAAGACAGGTCGACACACAGAGCAGCTGCAAAATCCACGCTCTCAAGCGATCATTAAGCCGCCTCGTTGTTGGCCAGGTCCTGGTTGTGATCTTGAATGAAGTCTTCCATAAACCAGGCGCAGAAGGTGTGGCGGCCATCCACCTCGGCCTTACCATAGATGGTGGAGGCCTGCTGGCGCACCGTCTTCTCCTTGGTCTGGCGCACCTCGGCGATCTCCTTAAAGCTGAGCCCCTTGAGGATCAAAAACGCCACCTGCTGCTCGCTCTTGGTGAAGCCCCAGGTATCGAACTGGCTGGCCACCGCCTGGCTATACTCCTGGCGGGCGGCGCGCATCTGAGTAGATAGGTTATCTATCTGCTTGTCGGCCTGGGCGAGCCTGTGGGCCAGTGCCTTGACCTGACGGGAGCGGCGCATTAAGTCGCGGCTCAGGTAGAGGGTGGCGATCACGGTCAGCAGCACCAAGACACTCTCCTGGGCGATATGCCAGGCGGGGATCTCCAGTTGCACGTCGGCGACAATATCCACCAGCTTAAACAACATGATAAGCACCAAGAGGGTGATGATAACCAGATCCTTTTTCATGGATATTCCTACTCCTAACACGGGCCTGTCCACACTCAATTACGCGCCAGACAGCCAAAATCCACAGGCAAATCTACAGCCAAATTCCGATAATACAAAAAAGCGAAGCAACACAAAATCAATAAGTTAACTTATGGTACATATGTACCATAGGCCGCTTTATGATACATCTCCCTCAAGACAGGCGCGGCACAATCACTAGACTGACGGCACACTTTAATACCACAGAAATCGCTTATGTCCGTCGTTAAGTCTTGTATCAAGATATGTCTGTTGACCGCATTAAGTAGCAGTAGTTTCTTTGGCTATGCGGCCTCGACACATCAACTCCACCACCTGCTGAAGATCAGTAAGTCGCGGCTTCCCAATGCCAGCGCCCAGGCTCCCGTCGTCGAGGATGAACGCGCCCAGCAACTAAGCAGCTCAAGCTGGTTGATGGGGCTCCCCAGCATCAGCCTGAGCCATCTGGGTAGCCTGGACAATGGTAACAGCTACGAGCAGGAGGTGTCGCTCAATTTGCCATTAAAGTCCCCCGGCGCCTACGACAGCGACAGCCAGATCAAGCAGTTGTCCCAAGCCATCAATAGCCAGCAGCAGGCGCTGCAGAATCTCTACCTCTCCGGGCTGATCCGCCAAAGCATCTGGGACTATCGTCTTGCCAGCGTCAAGCTGGCCCAGCTGGAGCGCAAACGTAAGCTGCTGGATAAGCTGCATCAACAGCAGAAGCGCCTCACCGACGTGGGCGAGCTGCCTGTGGCCAACCTGCTGCTACTCGAGCGCGAACAGGTTGATATCGACCTGCAGCAGATCCAGCTTAAACAGCAACAGGCCGAGGCGGTCTCGCTGTTTTACCGTCTCACGGGCCAGCAACTGCCACCCGAATCCATCGATGATGAGCCAAGCGCCGAGCTGCGGCAGGTGTCCGAGTTCGACAACCAACTGGCCCAGCACCCCCTGTGGCAGCTGCAGCGACTACAGCAGCAACAGGCGCGTCTGCTGATCGAGCGTCAGCAGGCGGGCACACAAGATCCCTGGACCCTCTCACTCACCGCCAAGCGCACCGCCGACGACCAGCTCGACGACAATCAGCTGGGGTTGGGGATCACTGTCCCCCTGGGGGTCAGCTCTGCCCTGTCCCAGAGTGACCTCGCCAGCTGGCAACAGACCAATCAGGAGCAGATGCTGCAAAGCGATCGCACCTATCTACAACTCAAGACTCAGGCGGAGAAGCTAGCCAAGCAACAAGAGACCCTCAGCCAGCAGCAAGCACTTTTGAAACAGGGGCTCTCCCTGAGCCGCACCATCACCGAAGAGCTGGCCAAGGTGAAAGACCAGAACCAGGTGAGCTATGAGATCTGGCTGCGCCGCTACATGGATGCGCTGGATACCGAATCACGCCTGGCGCTAAATCGGGTCAGCCAACAACAACTCCATTCTCAGCAACTACAAGCCTTAGGAATCTCATTATGACGGCCAAGTATGGTGCCAGCCTCCTCTGTTTATCCGCATTTCTCTCCGCCAGCCTTATGCATCCCGCTCAGGCCGAGCCATTAAGCTTAGAGACCCTAGGCAAGCTTGCCTTAAGCTATGTGCAGCCGCAGAAGGTGGCCAGCTACGAGGGCAGCGCCCTGCCCGCCCAGGTCGCCCGCCTACCCGGCAACGATTACTGGGTCAGCACGCCGGAAAATATTCAGCAGGTCACCTTCCTGGTGGGCCAAGGCCAGCCCGTCACCCAAGGCCAGGCCATCGCCAGGCTGACCGGCCCAGAGGTATTCCACTTCCTGGCCCAAGTCGAGGCCGCCAGCAGCCTGTATCAACTGGCGAAGCAGCGTTACGATCGTAACCGCCCGCTGCTGAAGAACGGCAGCATAAGCGCCGACAAGTGGCGCGAGATCAGCCAGGACTATTTTGCCAGCCACCTCGAATATGAGCATATGCAGCATTTCATGGCCATGGTGCTCGCCAAGGATGAGGCCAGCGAATCGCTGACCATAGGCGCGCCCGTGGCCGGTATCGTCAAACTCAATCAGCTCGACACCCCCTACCACGCCGGCACACAGCTCTTCTCTCTGGTGCCCAGCGATGCCATTCGCGTCAGGGTCAATGTGCCCATGAGCCAGTCGGCCTCGCTGTCGGCAATCAACATCAATGCCTGTCACCTCACCATAGATGCCCAGTCGGCCATCGCCGACGGCGCCTTTATCAACGCCTGGTCGGAGCCGGTTCCTCAAGGCTGTAACTTGTTGCTGGGACAGCAGATAACTGTGATACCCGAGTATCAAAAGGCCGTCTACCTGCTGCCCAAGCACAGCGTCTTCAGCTGGGAGCAGGAGAGTCAGGTATTTACCCAGCAGGCGAGCCAGCTCGAGGCGGTCACCATAGAAATTTTGGGATCGACGCCTGAGCAGTACATAGTCGCCAGCGACCTGGATCTGAGCCAGATGCAGGTATTGTCGCAGTCTGTGGCGGCGGTAAAAGGGATCATGCTCGGCCTAGGGGGCGAATAAGATGCTGACCTCGGTAATACGCTTCTCCCTCACCCAGCGCCTGTTTGTGCTGATCGTCGCCGCCATTTTGATGGCCGCCGGCGGCAAGGCCTGGCTGGCGATCCCCTTAGATGCCTTTCCCGATATCTCGCCCACCCAGGTGAAGATCATCCTCAAGGCGCCGGGCATGACGCCCGAAGAGATAGAGGCGCAGATCACTGTGCCCATAGAGACAGAGCTGCTTGGGATCCCCAATCAGGCGATTCTGCGCTCGACCACCAAGTACGCCATCAGTGACATCACCCTGGATTTCGCCGAAGGCACAGACATCTACTGGGCGAGACAGCAGGTGAGCGAACGCCTGGCCGCCGTGTGGGACAGCTTCCCTGAAGGGGTCTCCGGCGGTGTTGCCCCCATGAGTACTCCCTTGAGCGAGATCTTCATGTTCTCCCTGGAAAACCCCAACCTGTCGCTGATGGAGCGCAGGCAGCTACTGGAGTGGGAGGTGCGTCCCTTGCTGCGCACTGTGCCCGGGGTGGCCGACGTTAACATTCTCGGCGGCTATGCCAAGAGCTTCAGCATCAATCCCAACCCGGCGGCCATGGCGGCGGCCGGCATAGGCTTTGCGGATCTGCAGCAAGCGATCAAGGACAACAACCACAACGAGGGCGCAGGTAAGCTCACCATAGGCACAGACACCATTATCGTGCGCGCCGAGGGCCGCATCGACGACATCGATGAGCTGGGACAACTCGTGGTGAAGGCCGACGATGCCAAGGTCTATCGTCTTAAGGATCTGGCCGAGATCCAGATAGGCCACCTGGCGCGCTACGGCGCCGTCACCAAGGATGGCGAGGAGACCGCCGAGGCACTGATCATCGCCCTGAAAGACACTAACACGGCGCAAGTTGTCGACGGCATTAAGCAGAAACTAGCGCAGATCCAGACCAGCCTGCCAGAGGGCAGCGTGATCAACACCTTCTACGATCGCGCCAACCTGATCAACACCGCCATAGACACCATCTCCAGCGCCCTGTTCGAGGCGGTGCTCTTAGTGATCGTGCTGCTGGCACTGTTTCTGGGCAATGTGCGCGCCGCCCTGGTGGTGTCCCTGTCGCTGCCGCTGGCGGCCCTGATGACCTTCCTGCTGATGGATCTGTTCGACCTGTCGGCCAACCTGATGAGCCTGGGCGGCCTGGTGATCGCCATAGGCATGTTGGTGGACTCCTCTGTGGTGGTGGTCGAAAACATGGTGAATCAGATCGCCTCCAAGCAGCGACTGCCGCGCCTGCACCTTATCTTCCGCGCCACCAAGGATGTGGCCATCCCTGTGGTCTCGGGCACCATCATAGTCATCATAGTCTTCTCGCCCCTGCTGAGCCTCACCGGCCTGGAGGGCAAGCTGTTTACCCCGGTTGCGGTCACCATAGTGTTTGCCATGCTCTCCTCCCTGGTGCTGGCGCTCACCGTCATCCCTGTGATCGCCTCCTATCTGGTGAACGAGAAGGCGGCCCAGGAGCCCAGGGCGATAGAGAAGCTCAAGGCCGCCTACCTTGGCAGCCTGAAGCGCACCTTCGAGGCGAAGAAAGGCTTTATGCTGACCGCCTTCAGCCTGCTGATCGTCAGCCTGGGGCTGTTTAGCCTGGTGGGCAAGACCTTCATGCCCACCCTGGATGAGGGCGATATCATTCTGCAGCTGGAGAAGTCGCCCTCTATCTCGCTGGAGGCCTCCATCGCCATCGACAAACAGATACAGCAGACCCTGCTGAGCAAGGTGCCGGAGATCAAACAGATGGTCGCCCGCACCGGCGCCGACGAGATAGGCCTGGATCCCATGGGGCTGAACGAGACGGACGTGTTTCTCGAGCTGGCCCCGCGCAGCGAGTGGCGCTTCGATACCAAGGCCGAACTGATCGAGGCGATTCGCGGCGAGCTGCTGCAATACGCCGGGGTTAACTTTAACTTCACCCAGCCGATCCAGATGCGGGTCTCCGAGATGTTGACCGGCAGCATAGGCGATGTGGCCATCAAGGTGTTCGGCACAGATATCGACACCCTGGGCACACTGACCGGCGAGATCCAGCAACTGGTGAGCGCCACAGTCGGCAGCGTGGATGTGAAGATGTCGCTTATTGAGGGCAGCCCCTTCATCAACCTTACCCTGGATAACGAGCTGGCTAGAGGCTTCGGCATGAGCACCATGGAGTTTGCCCGCTACCTTAAGAGCCAACTCGAAGGGGTGGCGGTGACCGAGGTGCTGCAGGGCAAGAAGCGCACCCCAGTGCTGATCGCCAGCGGCGAGGGTAAGCTTGGTAGCATCAATGAGCTTAAGCAACAGCTGCTGGTGATGCCGGATCACTCCCTCAGGCGCCTGACCGATGTGGCCAAGCTCAGCTATAAGGAGGGCCCGATACTGATCGAGCGGGAACAGGGGGATCGCTTCTCGGTGATCACCACCAACGTCGAGGGACGGGATATCGTCGGCTTCGTCGAGGAGCTTAACGCCAAGATAGGCGAGCAGATCAAGCTGCCTGCCGGTTACAGCGTCAGCTTCGGCGGCGAGTTTGAGAATCAGCAGCGAGCCACCAACAACCTGCTGCTGGTGATCCCTATCGCCATGGCGCTGATCACCCTGATCCTCTTCACCACCTTCGGCTCCCTCTCCAAGGCGGGGCTGATCCTGGCCAACGTGCCCTTCGCCATGATGGGCGGCATCGTCAGCCTCTACCTGTCGGGAGAATACCTGTCGGTCCCCGCGTCGGTGGGCTTCATCGCCCTCCTGGGGGTAGCCGTGCTCAACGGCGTGGTAATGGTCAGCTACTATGAGCAGACCCGCCACCTGTTTAGCGACCTGCTAACCCGGGTGGAACAGGGCGCCATGCGCCGCCTACGCCCCATCCTGATGACGGCCACCACCGCCATGTTTGGCCTGATGCCGCTGGTGTTTGCCACCGGCCCTGGTGCCGAGATCCAGAAACCCCTGGCCATAGTGGTGATAGGCGGCCTGCTGACCTCCACCATCACCACCCTCTACCTGTTGCCTATCCTCTACTACTGGCTGGAGAAACGCCGATGAGCAGTGAACAACTACTGGTGCTGATCGCCCAGAACGATATTAAAGACGACATAGTCGACACCCTAATCGAGCTGGATTTTCTCTCCGGCTTCAGCCTGGGCAATATCTGCGGCTTCAGCCGCGAGCACAGCCACTTCAACATCAAGGAACAGGTGGAGGGCTATCGGGAGTTCTGCAAGTTCGAGATCATGCACCCCGGCAGCCAGCAGCAGGCCCTGCTCGCCGAACTCGCCAGGGTGTGCCAACACAACCCCTGTCGCTACTGGATCATACCGATCCAGCAGACAGGCACCCTCTGCTAGCTTTGGATAACGCCTTAGGCCTGTACTCTTTCGCCTATGACTTAAGAGCCAAGGGCCTAAGGCTTACCATTGCCCTGTTTGAGCAGTAGCTCGGCCTTGGCGCCGAGAAACACATAGATCCCCAGCCCCACCAGCAGGCCGACGACGGCGAACATCATGCCGATGGCGGGCTGCACATACTTCATCTCTCCCAGAGAGGCCTTGAACATGGTCAGCAGGGCCTCGATGGAGATGGCGATCAAGATAGTGGAGATAAAGCGGGTGATGGTGCGCCGGGTTGAGCTGTGGCGGAAGATATCCTTGTGCATCAACACCTCCTCTTCGAGGATCGTCTTACCCAGATCGAACACCGCCAGAGCCAGGGTGATGAAGATGATGATGCTAAAGGGCTTGATGGAGCCACTGGGCACCAACCCTTCGGCGAGCAAGGCGGCGATATCCACGGTCGCCATGCTGATGAGCACCAGCACCATGATAAACAGCCCGACCACCAGCGCGGTATAGACCCCCTTGAACAGGGGCGTCGCCCGCCGTCTGGCCCGATCGCCCATCATAAACTCTATCAATTGAGTGAGATTAATATCCACCACGATAAAACCCCGGCCCGAGTCGTCTTCGATACGATAGGAGGCCGACAGGCAGAGCTGGCCGCTGGCATTGGAGAGGTAGGGAGTGGTGATCTTGAGCAACTGCGTCTCCTGCGCCTTGGAGAAGTAGGGCCTGTGGCTTCTACTCAGGTTGCGCCCCACTGGGATCGCCTGCACCACACGATTGACTATGGCCACGTTGTCGCTGATCTGCACCCCATCGCCGTCGAGCACATAGAGCAACTCGATAAAGGGATAGCTGTTGGCGATCTCGGCCATGGCCCGCACCCGAAAGCCAGGGTCGGACAACATCAGGGGATCGCTTATCCCCACCAGAATCGACTCCAGCAGCTCCTTCACCAGCTGCTCATGTTCATGGTACCGCTCGATCACGCTCAAGTAACTCATTGCCGCCATAGACTGCTCCCCTTAGATAACGGCTCTAAGCTTTGCAACTATGGCGCCAATCCCTCTCGCGGGCACAGAAACCCGGCTAAGACAGAGGAAAACGCCGCGCCACGGGGCGAAAACCCAGGCAGGAGGAGGCTGATAAGGAGATGAATCGCCGGAGCCTGGGCGTGCAATTCGCTCTGACTGCGCCGAAACACACTGGCATCTGCACCAAAAGAGGGCAGATGCCAGCCTATTTCAACACAGGTAAACGGCGAAGAGCCTTATGTAGAATCAATTAGTGCCGCTGCGCCTCTAGCGCCGCCAGGCTCTCACTGTATTTACGGGTCCAGAAGGGATGGTCTGTCTTGGCCAGCGCCTGCTTCTGCTGGGCAATGGCTAAGTCATACATCTTCAGCTCGCCGTAGGCCCTTGCCAGGGCATCGTGGGCGGTGTGGGAGTCGGGATTGGCCTCCACCGCCGCCTGATAAACAGCCAGCCCCTTGTCGCTATCCTTGGCAAACTCGGCGTCCGCCAGGGCGATCAGCGAATCGGTGGACGGCACGGGGAAGCCATACTTCTGCTGCGACAGGTAACTATAGTGGTCGAGAATCGCCTTCACGCCGCCCTTGGCGATCGCTGAGTCTGGCGAGAGCACCCTGTGGTAGTCGTCGAACAGCCACTCTATGCCGTAGGCGGTCGCCAGGATCGGCTGGGTCATATAGTAGGTGCCGTCGAAACGCTTCACCTTATAGTGCAGCGCCGGATGATTGGTCGTCTCGAGCAGCTCCTCTAAAGCCGCGAAATCCGCCAGCTGACGCTGCTCGAAATCGCTGTCGCTGGTAGTCAGCATCAGGTAGCGTGGCTTGCCCTTGAAGCGCTCCAGTTTGTCTGCGGCCGACTTGATCACATAGGCAAAATCGTCACTTAATACCGGGCTCGCCGCCAGGTAGGCGTTGAACAGCTCGGGGCGATTAAGCAAGGTGTAGAGCACCAGGCCGGCATTGCCGGTAAAGCCGTTCATGATACGAAAGCCATTGGTGCGATACTTGGCGTCGATCGCGGGCAGCAGCGACTGCTCCATGAAATCCAGCAGGGCGACGCTGCCTTCCTGCTCTATCGCCTGACTCTTCAACTTGCCCAGCGCCTGGTCGCCGTCGGGCGCGGTGACGATTATGGTCTCCAGCCAAGGCCAGTCGCCGTTGTGGCTCATCCAGTCATGCATCCCCTCGAGATAGCCGCGGCTGCGGGGATGGAAGTCGAACAGTAGCACATAGCGCTTATCTAGGTTCTCGCCATAACTGGCGGGCAGGGTGACCTTGAAGGCCATGGGCTTGTCGACGCCCGGCGCCTTAACCATCAGCGTTTCAAGGTTGGTCGGCGCCGCCTGAACCAGGTTCAAGCCACTGCCGAGCAGTAAGATAACACCAGCAATCCATTTATTTATCACGTGTATTCCTTATTATTGTTAAGTGATTGGGCGACCTGAGCCGTTACCAGGTGGACATGAGAAAGTGCGGATAAGCAACTAATAAATGGGGTATTTAAGAGTCATTCGCCCTTCCTTGTTTCCCTTTCCATGTTTTACGACCCAAGCGAATGAGTATGATATTTAAGCAAAAGCAAGTCAAACCTCCACCCGAAAACGCCAGACCTGTTTCCCCTTGTGATCCGCTGCGCCTTCGCTCGTCTTTGGGCGATAATTCACTAGCCAAAGGGGCGTTTTCAGCTTAGGATCTGGCCTGTCATTTAAGCGAATCATTTCTATTAATGCATAGTGGAGTAAGCCAACGTTATGGGTATTCGAGCCATAGTTGTAGATACAGCAGGTACAACAACCGATCTGAACTTTATTCAGGACACCCTTTTTCCCTATTCGTCTAAGGCACTCGCTGATTTTTTAGAAGATAATCAAACTAATGTATTGGTCGACAACTGCATCAGCGACGTGAAAGATATCGCGCTGGAACCGGACGCCTCACTGGAGCGCGTGGTAGAGATACTGCAACAGTGGATTGCCGAAGATCGCAAGGCCACTCCGCTTAAGACGCTGCAAGGCCTGATCTGGAAACAGGGCTACGCCAAGGGCGAATTTAAGGGTCACATCTACCCTGACTTCATCGACAGCGTGAAAGAGATTAAGGCGCAGAACGTGCGTCTCTATAGCTTCTCTTCTGGCTCTGTGGATGCCCAGAAGCTGCTGTTCAGCCACAGCGACGGCGGCGACCTGACCGAATACTTCGATGGCCATTTCGACACCCGCACCGGCAACAAGCTGTTTAAACAGGCCTACCTTAACATCATCAACACCATCAGCCTGGCGCCTAAGCAGGTGCTGTTTGTCTCGGATGTGCTCGAGGAGCTCAAAGCTGCCGAGCAGGCGGGCATGCGTGTGATGCAGATGGTGCGCGAGACTACCCAGCGTACCGGCGACTACCCGCAGATCACCAACTTTAAAGAGTTGAGCTTCTAATCTGTCGGTTAAAAAATAAAGGCACCCCAGGGTGCCTTTTTTGTTGCCCGCTCGCCGAACAAATCGAAGAACGCGAGAAAGCCTCATCCTGATTCATTAGCCACTCGAACGCCCTCAGGGATTGGTATTGTGTCGAGATACTGATATCTTAACCCAAAACTAAACGCTTGTTTGAAAATTGAAGGTTAAGATATGGAGCAGTTCGCTAGCCAATTTCCCTTTCACACCCGTATCCCGGTCGCCTGGGGCGAGATGGACGCCCTGAAGCACGTCAACAATGCGGTCTATTTCCGTTACTTCGAGACGGCGCGGATAGACTTCTTTAACCAGCTGTTTCCGCTGGATAAGCTCTATCAATACGGCATGGGCCCAGTGATCAGCGACAACCATGCACGCTACAAGCGTCCGGTCACCTTCCCCGACACCCTATTGATCGGCGTCAGTATCAGCGACATCCACAAGGACCGCTTCACCATGCACTATCAGGTGTTCAGCGAGCAGCAACAGGCGATTACTACCAAGGGCTCCTCGGTCGCCGTCATGTTCGACTTCAATAAACAAGCCAAGGCAAATCTGCCCGACGAGTTACTGGCCGTGCTCAAGGATCACTGCATCGACTAATCTCGATTGTGTCGGGCTCACATCTCCTCGTTAAACAGCAACACTATGCCGCCGCCACTCAGGCCGCTGTTGATGTTGAGTGTGATGCCTATCCCTATGTTGCGCAGCCAGGCAGACAGCGAGGGGGTCTGCACAACCCAGCCGGCGCCGAACTCGTAGTAGTGGCGCGTCCCCATGGGGTCTATCACATCGCCGCTGAGATCGATCCGTTTGGCCAGCAGGCGCATCTCGTTCTGACGATCGAAGAAGTCGGTCAGCCCGTAGTGAAACACCAGGGCGTTGCTCAGTCGCCCGACCTGAGGCGTCACCGCCTGCATGCCATCGTCGGTCAGCAGGCTACGACCTATGCCGTATCTGAGGGTGCTGATAAATTCCCACTTGTTCCCCATGAGGTCACCGGTATAGGTCAGCTCGGCATTGGGGTCGAACATGATGGCGCCATAGCTGGTGTTCACCAGCTTGTCATCGAGAATGCCACTGACGCTGCGCAGCACGGGATCGTTATAGGTTAGGCGGTTTTCCAACCAGATAAACTGCGCCCCCAGGCCAAAGACCGCCCGCCACTGCTCATTTATCTGATACTTCCAGCGATACTCGCCCGCCAGCAGGTAGCTGGTATCCTTGATCGGACTGCTGATGGTCTCATCCTCCAGCCCCTGTATGCTGTCGCTGGCGTGCACGTAGGAGAGGCGCACCTGGATGCTTTGGGACCACTCGGGCGAGAGCGGCACTGTGTCGCTCTCCCAGGGCAAGGTGTAGGAGGTCAGCTGACTGCGACGCTTGAGCGACTCTTCGTCACCGGCGTTGATATCGCCTATCTCGCTCAGGTCCACTATGGTGTTGGGGTTGAAGTCGACTATGCCTAAGGTGATCAGGTTGGCGTCGGTCAGCACCATGGCACTGGTGATATCCCCCTTCACCTTGGACTCGACCGCCCCACGAATGTCGATCTCCTGGGCCAAGACAGTGGTGCCGCTCCCTAACAGGAGCGTGAGTCCCAATGCCGCAAGTCCCTGGGCCGCAACGTGCTTTAAACGACTGAAAGATAGGCTTATCAAGCCGCTCCCCCTAAGCTAAATGTTGACCGAATCATCTTGTGACTTATCTCCTCACCCTGTGCTAACGTTAAGAGTCATCCAACCAAACGAGAAGCAGACTATGACCCAGGAGACGATATTACACCAGGCCGACCAGCAGCGATTTGTGTTGTCGATTGCAGGCCATGATGCGGTATTAGAATATCAGCGGCAAGGTGATAAGGTGGATTTTGTACGGACCTTCGTGCCGGATCCCCTCAGGGGTCAGGGCGTGGCCGGGCGCCTGGTACGCCATGGGTTGGAGTGGGCCAAGTCCCAGCAACTCGCCATCAACGCCAGTTGCTGGTACGTGCAGAAGTTTTTGTAACCCGTTTATTCGCCGGTCAGGGTCAGCAGGGCCTGCTTCACCTCTTCCCCTATGGGTCGGCTCTTGTCGATACTGTAGTCGTAATGCACTAAGGTGGTCTTGGCCTCGGCGGTCATCTTGCCGCCCTGCCAACTCTGCTGCGCCACCTCGAAGCTG
The DNA here is from genome assembly GCF_019457575.1 of Shewanella alkalitolerans. Taxonomy (NCBI): domain Bacteria; kingdom Pseudomonadati; phylum Pseudomonadota; class Gammaproteobacteria; order Alteromonadales; family Shewanellaceae; genus Shewanella; species Shewanella alkalitolerans. The sequence goes on from NZ_CP080422.1 coordinate 4,444,579, forward strand.
GCGTTACCCACGCGGCTGATCCAGGTCTTGATCTCCACCGGCTGACCATACTGGGTCGGCGAGGTGTAGGCTATGGTGAAGCCCGCCACAATCAGGTTCCACTCGGCCAGGTTGAGCGAGGGATTGAAGATGGCGAAGATAGGCTCGCGCGCCGCCTCGAACCAGACGGGCATCACGGTATTGTTGATATGGCCCAGGCCATCGGTTTCATTGAATCTGGGTTGAATGGTTAAACTGAAAGAGCGTAACGGCACAGGCACCCCTTATTATTATCATTTTAAAACATAGACTTAAGTGTGGTTAACTAGTTTTTAAATATTTTCTCGAACATGGGTACGAGTAATTTATTGCCATATTCACTAAGGTGATTGCTATCAAAATATAAAGGTCGCCCTTCCAGGCTCCCCATACATCGCCCATCGTGACACAAATAAGGTAAGGGATCTAATATCTTGGCGCCACATGCCCCCACAGCCTTATCCTGAGCCCGCCATACAGCATCGTGACGTCTGTGATAATCAGATTCATCAATATAGATATCTTGCGCCGCTTGAGAAAACATCTGTTTCCGATAAAGCATCTGGGGAACATCTACCCCCATCTCAGGTATAGGGCGCATCAAGTAAACAGGGCGATATTGGCTCAATAGACACACGGTTTGAAGCTGGTCTTCCTCATAGGCCTTAAGTACCTGCTCGGTAGTCTGTGTTGCATCCTCACCAAAATAGAGAGTGGGTAGACTCTTAGACTCATGGCGCTCATTGTACCCAAATATCGCCCCAGTAATTCTGGCCACAAGAATTACTGGCACGTCACTCTTATGGGAAAGATATTTAATAACCTGTTCATTAAACTGGTGACAAGTCGAACCTGGCGACTTGAGTCTAGCCCCCTGTAGCGTTGGACATGCGTTATAACTCATCTCCTCTATGCTGGCATCACTTCCCGCCGCTGCGACAACACTGGACACCACGGCATTCGCATGGCTATCACCCACCACAACAGCCTTCAGCTCGCCCTCACCGTGTTTGCAAGGCGATTGCGTTATATCTCGACCTGCACTGAGTAAACACTCTTTCAACCTGGGGTTACGATTAAACGTCTCACGACTGGCCAACTCAACCGCTTCTGGCAACCGACCATCAACTTGTAAATGCCGAATTCCTACGGCAGATAACTCAGTGAGTAAAAGCACGCCAAATAGAATCTGCGCCGCCCGCTTTGTTCCCAATAAATTGAGTCGACGACGTGTGCTTGTCTCGATAACTCGATAAGATAATTCACTCAATAATAGAGTTAATAGCAGACCCCCTATTATCCAGGTTACATTATTGTATTGGTCTGAATAACCTAGAAAAACAACAATAGGCCAATGCCAGAGATAGAGCGAATATGAAATCAACCCCACTCGGGTCGCTACGGGATTGACCGTCAAAATCGATTTCTGCCTACTTGCCGCCAGTACCAGCATCGTCCCCAACACCGGTACTAGAGCATTTTCTCCCGGCCAAGGCATATTTGCATTGAAGCCTAAAATGGCCAGCAAAATCAGAGATAAGCCTAGTATTTCGATGACAATAGCCGCCCTGGGTTGCAACTGGCGATGTCGCATCAACCACCAGACAAGCCCCCCAGCAAGCATTTCCCAGGCTCTATAGGGCAGTAAATAAAAGGCCGCGCTCAGATCAACCCGTACCATATATATGGACAAACCCAACGAGACGATTAACAAAGAACTCAAGCCAAGCATGACTCCTCGAGCCCCGCAAATTCTCCAAGCCAATGCCAGCATCAGCGGTAAGAGTAGATAAAACTGCCACTCCACCGATAATGACCAGGTATGAAGCAGCCATTTCTCGTGGGACGCCACGTCAAAATAACCTGCTTCACTATTAAATTTGTGATTCGAAATAAAGAGCGCCGTGCCAACGATATGGGTGCCTAGTTTTTGATAATCTATGGTCGATAACCAGAACCAACCAAATATCACCAGCGCAATGCAAAGCACAGCTAAGGCAGGAAAAATACGCTTCGCCCGAGACAGGATAAAGTGTCTATATGAAAAGGTATTAGTTTCCAGTCCAGTTACTATAATTTGTGTCATAAGCAAACCGGAAATGACAAAGAATATGTCAACGCCAACATAGCCGCCACCAAAGCCCGGAATGCCAAAATGGTACAAAATAACGGCAATAACAGCCCAGGCCCTCAGGCCATTAATATCGAAACGAAACTGTTTAGGGACGGCTTTGGACATAAGCTAACTCGTACTTAACGACTTTCAAAAGTGGAAGGCCCAGATAAAGTTGGCAATTGTATCACTGTGCTTAGGTATTACTGAAGGCATATTCGTTGAATATGCCAGTGCCCCAGAAGTTAGACGCTGGGGCGAAGTGTTTAGCTATTTATAGGTGATAGCTATATTATCCTCATGAATACATAGCATTAATTTCTGTGGCGTACTTATGGTAGATCATCTTGCGCCTTAGCTTCATGGTCGGCGTCAGCAGGCCGGCCTCCATGGAAAACGCCTCGGGCAGCAGGGTGAACTTCTTGATCTTCTCGAAACCTGCCAGCTCCTGCTGCAGATGCTTGAGGCGCTGCTCGAAGTGCTCGATCACATGGCTGTGGCGCAGTAGCTCCATGGGCGACTCGTAATGTAGTCCCTTCTCCTCGGCCCAAGCCTCTAACGACTCGAACGCCGGTACGATGAGCGCGGTCACATAGTTTTTCGCATCGGCGATCACCGCCACCTGCTCGATGAAGGGGCAGCAACCTACCTTACCCTCGACCCGCTGCGGCGCTATGTACTTGCCGTTGGAGGTCTTCATCAACTCTTTAATTCTGTCTGTGATAAACAGGTTGCCCTGCTCGTCTATCTGACCTGCGTCGCCCGTCTTCAACCAGCCATCTTCGAAGCTGTCGGCGGTCTCTTGAGGGCGGTTGTAGTAGCCGCGCATCACGGTATCGCCGCGCACCAGGATCTCGTTGTCTTTACCCAGCTTGATCTCGACTTCTGGCAGCGTCTTACCGTTAGAGCCGGCGACACGGTTATCTAGGGTATTACAGGTCACGGTCGCCGTGGTCTCCGTCATGCCGTAACCGCAGAGCACGGGAATATCTATGCCATGGAAGAAGCTGGCGACGTTCTGATCCAGCGCCGCGCCGCCGCAAGGCATAAACTTAAGCCTGCCACCCAGCACCTGCTGCAGCTTGCTGTACACCAGCTTATGGGCCAGTTTCCACTGGGTCTTGAGCCACCAGGAAGCCTTAGCGCGCCCTTGACTCACCTCGAACTGACGCTCACCCACAGACATGGCCCAGGCGAACAGCTTCTTGCGAGTGTCGGGCGCCTTATTCACCTTGTCCTGCACCGCGCTGTAGACCTTCTCCAGGAAACGCGGCACCACACATAGGGTGTGGGGACGAATATCGACGATCGCCTCTTTCACCGTCATAGGATCTTTGAGGTAGACGTTATGACCGCCGCGGCATAACACATAGAAGCTCCAGCCGCGCTCGAACACATGGCTCAGCGGCAGGAAGGCCAGCGACACATCGCCAGGCGTGAAGGGCAAAATGGTATCGTGCTGGCGGATCACTGAGGCGATATTGCGATAATCCAGCATCACCCCTTTAGGGTCGCCCGTGGTGCCCGAGGTGTAGATAAGGGTCAGCAGATCGTCCAGGGCCAGGTTAGCCAAACGGCGAGCCAGTTCGGCCTCGACCTCGGGCGAATGGGTTTGCGTCAGCAGGCTATCGAAATGAACAGCCGTATCCTCTTGCTTAAGTGCCACCTCGGCATCGAATACCACGATCTGGGTCAGGCTAGGGCAGAGTGCAAGCAGTTCGCGGGCCATGCGGTACTGCTCGGCATCGCCGACAAAGATCAGCTTAGCCTGGGCGTCATCTATGATGTAGCGCGCCTGCTCCAGGGTACTGGTGGGATAGATAGGCACCACCACAGCCTTGGCCTTGAGGGCACCGACATCGGCACAGGTCCACTGGGGGCAGTTCTGCGACAGGATCGCCACCTTGTCTTGAGCCGCAAAACCAGAAGCGATCAGCGCCTTAGCGATCTGGTCACCAATCTCGTCGAATCGTCGCCAACTGATCTGTTGCCAAGGCGCCGATAAGCCATAGCCTTCCAATGCGATGGCATCGCCACGTTGCTGGCTCTGGGCCTGCATCAGGCTGATGGGATGATACTGTTGGAGCGACATAATTTTCTGACCCTTTTAGCGTACACTTGTACCTGTTTTGGCGCATTTTACTGCAATGGCGGCCAAAAAATAAGAGTTTTTGCTCCAATAATGTTAATTGGAGCACAAAAGTCAGGCGCTATCAGGATTAGGCCAGGGCGTCGCGCCACAACTTTCGCTTGCCCCACCAAAGCGTTAGCAGAGAAAAGGCCACCAGGCCGATATCCAGGGTCACATAGGTGGTGAGGTCTCTGCCCTCGCGCAGTGCCACCAGTGCGGTGGACAACCAGATGGCGTGACAGATCACCACTAACATACTCAGTGAGATATGCATGGCGCTGCGGGCGGCGCAGCCCAGGCCCAGCAAGAAGGCGCAGACGCAAAAGGTGCTGAGCACCAGATGGCTCCAGATGAGCAGGGTAAAGTCGGGCTTGAGTATCAGGGTGCAGGTGGCCAGCAGCGCCATGGTGCCGGTGAAATACCCCAGCAGACGATACTGGGCGCTGGCGAAGGCCTCGATCAGCCCCTGTTTACCGTCGAAGCCCGGCAAGATATAGAGGGTCTCAGTCGCCCGCCATCTCTGCACGCGGCTCCAGTGCACTAAGGTACAGGCGACGGCGCTGAACTGACCCATGATGAAGAGCACGGGCAGCTCGATGCTGACAAAATAATTCACCAGCCCCAGCAGCAGCGCCAGCGCAGGCAGTAACACCAGCATCATGGAGAGCATGGGGCCGACAAAGAAGTTTACCGGATGCAGCCACCTGTCCAGACGGTTCATCAGGCTGTTTGAGCCCAGATTAGGCAACCAGAACCAGCCCATCTCCAGGCCATTGAGGTAGACAGATCTCGCCTCCAGGTGCCAGACCTCAGCCCTGAGATCAGCACGTATCAGATAGATGAGCCCCACGACAGCCAGCGGCACCAGATAGAAGCTGAGACTAGGCAGGAACGCCGTCATCTCAGGTGTAAAGGGCAGCAGCAGAAACAGGGCGAAAGAAAAGTAAAACCCCTTGATGTGTCGGCGACAGAAATAGATGAAGGCGACCCCAGCCAGGCTCGCCAGCAGCACCTGCTGAACCGCCGCCTCGAGGGGCAATAATATCGCCGCACTCAGCGAGATCAGGGTAGCGATAATGCCCACGATGAGCGCCTGCCATTGAATGCTCTCGGCGTAGCCGGGCACCAGGCTGGCCCACTCGGTGGCCGACAGGCGATTGAGTTGCCAGGCGATCGCCGCGCAGGTAGAGACCTGCATCATCCCCAGCATGATAGGCATGGCGTCGTATTTTCCCGAGAACGCCAGCACCAGCATCATCACCAGCGCCAGCAGTCCGGTGCCGAGAAAACTGGCACTGCCCACATCGAACAGCCAGAAGCGCAGCATGCCGCGCAGCGCTTTAGGCATCATCTGTGCAGCTCCATGAAGAGTTGTTCCAGGTTCATTGGCGTCACCGAGGTGAAGCTTGGTGCCATGGCGGCCTCATAGTGATCCACCAGCAGCTTATCCTGCTGACGATTGAGCACAACAAGCCCCTCGGGCAGAGACTCGCCCGGCTTGAGACTCACCAGCTGCACGCTCTCCCTGAGGGCATCTATCTCCTTGAAGAGTACCAGCTTGCCCTTGCGCATCAGGGCCACATGGCTGGCGACCCGCTCGAGATCTGAGGTGATGTGTGAAGAGAAGAGCACCGCCGAGCCGGCATCCAGCGCCAGGTCGAACAGATCCGACATAAACTCACGCCGGGCGATAGGATCCAGGCTGGCAACCGGCTCATCGAGGATCAACAGCTTAGGGCGATAGGCCATGGCCATGATCAGCGCCAGCGACTGGCGTTGCCCCACAGACAGTCGCTGTACCTGCTGCGCCCCATCAAGCTGGAAGCGGCTCAGCCACTCCTGCTCCAGCGACCTGTCCCAGTTAGGATAGAAGCTGCGATGCAGGGCCAGGGCGCGCTCGACGGTGAAGCCCTCATACCCAAAGGGTTGCTGAGGCACATAGCCTATCAGCTCCTTCTGCGCCGAGCTGATGTTGTCGCTGGTGCCGCCCAGTATCTCTATCTGCCCCTCGGTAACCTCGAGGATCCCCAAGGCGCAACGCATCAGGGTCGACTTGCCCGCACCATTTTGCCCCAGCAGGCCTACCACCATGCCGGGATAGAGGGTCATCGACAAGTCATCTATGGCTAGCTGGCCGTCAAAGGCCTTAGTGAGCCCATGAAAGGCTAATATGGCTTGATTGCTCTCTTGCATCTGCATCTGTTCCTTTATTGCGCCTGTTGCCATGCCTTGGCGATGATGGCATTGAGTTCCTCCAGACTAACGCCTAACTGTTTAGCCTGGTTGATAAGTGAATTGACTTGTGGCGCCATCAGGTCGGCACTCGAGGTGCCTTGGCTGTCGCCACGCTGTGCCACCCGGGTGGGTTGGCCGCGGCGACGCTCGAGCCAGCCCTGCTCCACCAACTGCTGAATGGCGCGGGAGACCGTCATGGGATTGACCGCCAGGTGCTCGGCGATCTGCCGCACCGAAGGCAGCACCTCCTGGGGTTGCAGCTGGCCGCCGACGATCAGACGCACTATCTGATCGCTAAGCTGGCGGTAGATGGGGTCGCCATTACTGGGGTTGACATTGAGTAAATCTAGCATTAGCCTTTATTCACTGTATTAATACATTGATACACCGATACAGTACTAAATTAACATAGATACGGTAAATTTCAACTAAGGAATCGGTATCATGCTTCAAGGAAAGGTTAAATTGATGGCCAATAGATTCACCCGGCAGCAGCGGCTAGCCGCGCTACTCCTGCCCGCCTGCTTGGCGCTACTGCTGTTGTCTCAGCCCACCTGGGCAGACGCTCAACCAGCAGATCAGCAAGACAGCAAATCTGAGTCTTGCTATGTGGACGACCTGTCTGATCGTCTGCGCTGCGGCGCCATCACGGTACCGGAAAATTACGCTAAGCCCCAGGGCAAACAGATACAGATCCACTATCTGGTTCTGCCCGCCATCAAACCCAGTTTCGAGAAAGAGGCTCTGCTCGCCATTGCCGGTGGCCCAGGCCAATCGGCCATAGATAATGCCGCCAGCTTCGATAAGATCTTTACCAAGGTGCGCCAGCAGCGGGACATACTGCTGATCGACCAGCGCGGCACAGGTCTCTCTAACCAACTCGTCTGTGAAGGCGCCGGCTTCGAAGGCGGCCTGGCCTTCAACGACGATGAGCTGGATATCGCCGCCGAGACCAAGGCCTGCCTCGCCAAGATAGATGCCGACGTCAGCCAGTATGGCAGCGAAACTGCCCTTAAAGATTTTGAGGCTGTAAGGCAAGCCCTGGGATACCAGAAGCTGCACCTATATGGCATCTCCTACGGTACCCGCATGGCCCAGCTCTATATGCGTCACTACCCAGAGGCCCTGGCTACCGTGACGCTGGACGGCGTGGTGCCCATGCAGCAGAGTGTGCTCAATATCGGCGATGCCATCACCCGCGCCATCGACCTGCTGCTCCAAGATTGCCAGGGCAACGCCCTATGTCATCAAGAGTTCCCTAATCTCAAAGCTGAGCTAGAACAGGTCGAGGCGCAGCTCAGCCAGGGGCCGCAGATCAGTCAGACCCGCGATCCCCTCACCAATGCGTCGACCCAGCTCACCATGACTCGCGCCAAATTTATGGGCGCCATCCGCATGGCGCTCTATATGCCCAATGTCAGGGCGCTGCTGCCCCACGCCATCCACCAGGCGGCCGAGGGGAATTTTCAGGCCATCATGGGGCTATACGCCCTCACGATGAACAGCACTGGCATAGCCGCCGGCATGCACTCGGCCGTGGTTTGTGGCGAAGACTGGCACCGCTTCAGCGAGGCCGAGCGTCAGCAGATAGGCCAGAGTTACTTCGGTCGGGAGATGCTTGAGGCCTTCGATCTGAGCTGCCCTATCTGGCATATTCCGGCGGTAGGTGAGGATTTCTCCTCCCCCATAGCCAGCGCCCTGCCGACACTCGTGCTATCGGGACAGATAGACCCGGCCACGCCACCTAGCTGGGGCGAGCTGGCCATGGCCAAGCTGACCAATGCCAAGCATTTCGTCGCCCCCTATGCGACTCACGGGGTGGCCTATCAGTCTTGCGCCAACACACTGATCGCCGAGCTTATCAGCAGTGGCAGCGTCGACGGCCTGTCTCAGGAGTGCCTGAGCAAAGATATCAGCCGTAACTTCTACCTCAACGCCAACACGGTAGAGGCCATCCCACAAGGCACACTTAGCCATTCCACTCTCGGTGGCGACCAGCAGCAAGGAGCACGCCATGATTAAGGTATCGAATTTATCTAAACGGATCGGCGAGGTGCAGGCGCTGAACGACCTCAGTTTCGAGGCGCTGGACGGCCAGATCACCGGCCTACTGGGCCCTAACGGCGCGGGCAAGACCACCTGTCTGCGCACCGTCTTCGGCCTGCTCAAGCCAGACCAGGGCATCGCCGAGATCGACGGCATAGATGTCGCCAAACAGCCTGTGGCCGCCAAGCAGCAGCTGGGCCTGTTCCCAGACCCTTTCGGCCTGTATGAGCGCCTGACGCCGAGAGAATATATCCGCTACTTCGCCGAGCTTAGCGGTCTCTCCCGCGAGCAGGCCAAGGCCGCCTCGGCCAAGGTGCTGAGCAAGCTGCACATGGACGATATTGCCGATCGCCGCTGCAAGGGATTCTCCCAAGGGCAGAGAATGAAGACGGCGCTGGCCCAGGCGATAGTGCATGAGCCCACCAATATCATACTCGACGAGCCCACCCGCGGCCTGGACGTGATGAGCACCCGGGTGCTGCGCGACCTGCTCAGGGATCTCAAACAGGCGGGACACTGCGTACTCTTCTCCAGCCATGTGATGCAGGAGGTCGCCGCCCTGTGCGATCGCGTCATCGTCATGGCCGAGGGGCGCGTGGTCGCCGTCGGCAGCCCACAGGAACTCTGCCAACAGACGGGCCAGGCCTCACTGGAAGACGCCTTCATTCAGCTAATCGGTACCGACGAGGGAATCGCAGCATGATCAGTTCAATCATTACCATGGTCAGAAAAGAGCTGACCGATGCCGCCAGGGACAAGCGCTCCGTGATGGCGGGCCTCTACTACGCCATCGGCGCGCCGCTGATGATGTGCGGCATGTTTATGATCCTCATCGGCCAGATCACCAGCCCTGAGGCGCTTAACATCACCATCACCCACGGCGAGCGCGCACCGGATCTGGTGAAATACCTCGCCAGCAACGAGATAAGCCAGGGTGATGAGGCCGATCGCAAGGAGATAGAGCTTGTCATCAGCCCTGACTACGCCTCCAACATGGCCAAGAGTCAGGCCGCCGAGATAGTGCTGATCGCCGACAACTCCAACGAGAAGCTACAGTCTTCTATCCGTCGGCTGGAGAAGGCGCTGCAAGAGTACAGCGCCGAGATGGGCAGCCTGCGACTGATCGCCCGCGGCATAGACCCTAAGGTGATGCAGCCAATCAAGGTCAAGGTGGAAGATCAGGCCACCTCAGACTCCAAGGGCGGCATGATCTTAGGCGTCGCCATCTTCATGATGGTCTATGCGGTGTTCATCTCCGGCATGAACCTGGCCATAGACACCAGCGCCGGCGAGCGCGAACGCAACTCGCTGGCCCTACTGCTCAGCCATCCGGTATCGACCCGGGATATCGTACTAGCCAAGGTGGCGGCGGTGACCATCTTCGCCATGCTGGGGCTAATCCTCACCCTAGTGATCTCTAAGGTCGCCTATGGCTTCGTGCCTTGGCAGGAGCTGGGCTTCTCGGTCAACATCAATGTCGACTTCATCCTCTTGATGCTGGCGATCGGCCTGCCCATCGCCCTGATGGCGGCGGCGCTGCAGCTGTTCGTCTCCTTCATGGCCAAGTCGTTCAAGGAGGCGCAGTCCTACCTGACCATAGTGCTGATCGTGCCCATGATGCTGTCGATGGCGGCGAGCTACAACATAGCGCCAGATACCCTGCAGTGGCTGCCGATATCGGGGCAGATGCAGGCGCTGATCGCCTTCATCAAGGGCAAGGAGATCCCCATGACGCAGCTGGCGCTCTCCAGTGCCATCACCTTCGTCATCGCCCTGGCACTGGCCCTGGGCATGGAGCGCTCACTCAAGAGCGAGAAAATCGTCTTCGGACTCTAACCCCGACTTTGTCATCGACAAGGGCCGCCATCGGGTGGCCCTACAAGGAGCATGCTATGGATAAGCAACAAGTGGTTATGATCGTCATGTTGGTCTTGGTGGTCGCCACCAGCCTCAGCGAACTCTATAAATACCGCCTCAGGCAAGAGAGACGCCGCCCTACAAGGGGCGACACGGATGAGATGAGCCGCCTGAGACAGGAAAATAAGCGACTGGCCGAGCGCGTCAGCGTGCTGGAGCGTATCGTCACCGATAGCGACTATCAGCTGAAACGGGAGTTTGCCGAGCTCAATCGCAGTGCTTAGGCTTGGGTCTTGGCTTAACTTAGCCTCGTTTAGACCCAGCACTAGGCAAGGCGCCCAGCAATACCACAAGTTCTTTAGGTTTTTTCACTTGTGCCGCAGGCGGCAAATGGTTTTATAATGGCGGACTATGGCAAATCGCTGTAAAAATCTTATATTCGAGACGATATGACCATAATATCCGCCATCAAACACACTTTCGTTGGCCTGTTTGCCCTGGCCAGCCTTTCGGGTTGTGCCAGCGCATTGTGCGACGCCCAGACCGACCACGCCACCAATCCGCTGCAGCGGGAGAATAACCGCCTGGAATGCCAGCGTCAGGTGATGAACGCCATGGACGAGCATGAACGCAAGAAGAGAAAAGAGAGTGACGCCCAGTTAAAGGCCTATCTGGACAAACACCTCAAAGACACCCACTAACTTAAGACGGGCGTCCTAAGCGCCCGCCTCTTGCTTCCGCTAACAGTCTTAATAAACAGCCATATACAAACGCCCGAAAGCGACTAATCTCAACAGCAGCTGTGGGTGTTAAATTTTTGCCGGTAGGCTCTTGGCGACAGGCTGGTCAACTGAATGAACAGCTTGCGAAAGGAGCTGACATCTTCATAGCCGACCCGCTCGACTATCTGCTCCAGCGCCAACTCTGTAGTCTCCAGCAGCCGCTTGGCCTCATCGACCCGCAGACGCTGCATGTAGCTGGCGGGCGTCTCGTTGAGGGCCTTCTTAAAGCGGCGGATCAGGGTGCGCTTACCCAGGGCAAACTTCTGCGCTATCTCATCGAGCAACCAGTTTTGATCTAGATTGGACTGCATCCACTGCTGAATCTTGCTCACCACCTCATCTTGATGCTGCTCAGGGGTGATCGCCATGGTCATAAAGGGCTGCTGGGAGATACGGTTAGGATCTATGAGCAGAATCTTGGCCATCTGCTGCGCCAGCGCCTCACCCACCAGCAAGCCCACCAGATGCAGGGCCAGACTCAGGTTAGAGGTGGTCGCCCCGGCGGTGTGAAACTGACCATCTGACACCACCAAAGAGTCCATACAGAGATTGACCCGGGCGAAGTTACGCTCAAACATCTGCGACAGCCACCAGACAGTGGTGGCCCGCCTGTTGTCCAGCAGCCCAGAGGCCGCCAGCATCAGGGTACCCGAGCAGTAGGCGGCGATGGGCTTGCCCGTCTCGGCATAAGCTTTTAACGGCCCAAGCAGGGGCGCAAAGTCCTGGGAGTATTCCTTAAACTCCGCCTTGTTAGTCACGAAGGCGGAGGCCAGCACCACGGCATCGGCCGCCTCTAGCTGCGCCGCATCGCTTAGCCCCATGGCCGCGAGCTGAAAGCCCTGGTTAGTGGTGATCGCCTTGCCGTCGCCAGAGACGATGTGGCAGTGAAACAGATCTTGGGTCGCCTCAGGGTGCAGCCTGCGATAGAGGGCATTGGTAAAGCTGAACACATCGATCAGCCCCACTATGCCGCCGGCCACCACATTGCCCGCCGCCAGTATCATGATTGTCTTCATCTCAGCCCCCTCATCAACACGCAACCTGTCACTTATCACCCTTATTTTGTCAATAATGACACTTTTTAGCCGTTTGTCGAGTTTTTATACTGACCCCATTGCAGATTTAACGACAAAGTGAAGGAGTAAGCAGATGAACACACGGACACTACACCTGATGCTGAGCCTAAGTTACCTGGGCGTGAGCTGGACCTTGCTGCTGTGGCTGCACTTTACCACCCAGCCCAATCTCTTCGCCCATTTCATCGCCATCCCCAGCCTGCTGCTGTTCAGCGCCTACAGCGCCCACCAGATCATCCGCAAGGGCGTCTGAAATTAAGGCCATGGACATAAAAAAGCCCGGCATAAGCCGGGCCTTTCCTTGAGTCGACGGGGCGAAACAGCTTATTTCGCCTTAGGTCTGAAGGGCTTGATCACCGCCTCGTCGCACTCGAGATAAGGCCCTTCCATCAAGTCGATGCAGTAAGGGATCGCCGGGAACACGGCATCCAAGCACTCGCGGATCGACTTAGGCTTACCCGGCAGGTTGACGATCAGGCTGTCGCCACGCAGGCCGGCGGTTTGACGAGACAGAATAGCGGTAGGCACAAACTTGAGCGACTCGGCGCGCATCAACTCACCGAAGCCCGGCATCATGCGATCGCACACCGCCTCGGTCGCCTCAGGGGTCACGTCACGCTTGGCCGGCCCTGTACCGCCCGTGGTGACGATGAGGCAACAATCTTGCTGATCGACCATCTTAATCAAGGTCTGCTCGATAATTGGCTGCTCATCGGGAATGACTTCGTAGACAGGTTCCCACTCCGAGGTGAGGTATTCGCCCAAGACCTCGATGATCGCCTTACCGGAAATATCTTCGTACACGCCGGCGCTGGCGCGATCACTGACTGTGACTATGCCTATCTTTGCTTTTGCCATTCCACTTTATCCTTTAGATGTTTGGGTCGAGCGCGGCGCCAAGCGCCCCGCCAGGGTTGCGCCCTAAAATAACATATTTTGCCGATCGCTAAAGTGGCCCCAAAGAGATAAAAGTGGGACAGAGGTCGAATATTAGCGACCTAAGGTGAGCCAAACGGGAAAACCGCGGCGCGGATCAGTGACAACAGGCCAGGGTATCCTCGAGCAGCTCGAGAAAGGCCTCACGACCGGCGAGCACCGCCTGCAGATCGCCGCGGCGGGCATCGGCCTCCAGCTGGCGGGCAAGCTCCACCAGCGCCGTCATGCTGAGATTACTGGCGGCGCCCTTGATGGCATGGACACTGGAGCGAATAGCAGTGCAATCGGCGGCCGCTATCCCCTCGATAAAGGCCTGTCTGTGATCCTGCATCTCCTCGACAAACACCTGCAACACCTCATCCAGTAGCGCCTCATCCCCAGACATGAGCGCCAGGGCGCTGTCGCGATCAAACAGCTGACTCTCGGCTTCGACCGGCGTGGGCAATGCTTCAACATCCGGGTCATGGCCCAGGGCCGCCTCATAATTTTGCTGACTCAGGGAGAACCAGCGATAGAGACACTCCTTCAGGACGCTAAGCACCAGCGGCTTAGTCAGGTAGTCGTCCATCCCCGCGCGCATGCAGTGCTCCCTGTCACCCTTCATGGCATTAGCCGTCAGGGCGATGATGGGCAGGGCACAGAACTGGCTGCCCCCCTGCCCCTCGCGAATCGCCGCCGTCGCCTGAAATCCATCCATCTCGGGCATCAGGCAATCCATCAGGATCAGCTGATAGGGATTCCCCTGCAGCGCCGACAGCAGCGCCAGCGCCTCACGGCCATTGCTGGCGACATCGGCCTGAACTCCCAGCTGGTGAAGCATGCCGAGGGCCACCATCTGGTTGACCTTGTTATCTTCCACCAGCAACACCTTGGGCTTGTCCGGCATGCTGGGTTCCACTATCGGCTCTATGACAGGCTCGATCATCTCCTCATCGGCCCGATCAGACAGGGCGCGGATCAGCTGGCGGATATTCAGGGGTCTGCCCAGGTGCGGCACCCTGGCATCCTGTTTCTCGAACTCTGTCTGCTGCCAATAGGAGAGCAGCGGCAGGACTCTGGTATTTGGGCGATCTGCCTGCTGCTCCACCAACTCGCGCCAGGCATTTAACTCCTCGACAAAGGCCTCCCGCCGAGGGGCGAAGCTGTAGATGATCACATCTGTCTCGGGGATGACATCTTCCTCTTCCAGGTAGTTCACCCTGGCGCCCCAGCTAGTGAGCAGCTCGCCCAGCATGCGCTCGAAGGCGCCCAACAGCCCCATGAGGGTCACCCGCTCGGGCGACAGACCAGCGCGCCAATCTATCATCTTGTCGCTGTCGGCCAGCTGCTGAGTCAGGGTAAAGCTGAAGATGCTGCCCACCTCCTGCTGACTCCTAACCTTGATCTCCCCCTGCATCAGCTCGCACAGGCGTTTGGCGATGGAGAGCCCCAGCCCGGTGCCGCCGAACATGCGAGTGGTAGAGCTGTCGACCTGAATGAAGGGGTTAAACAACATGGCCAGCTTCTCTTTTGCTATGCCTATGCCGGTATCTTCCACCTCGCAGGAGAGCAGCACCTCGCCCGACTCGCTCAGGCGGTTCGAGAGTCGCAGGGCGATCCAGCCCTCCTCGGTGAACTTGATGGCATTGCCCACCAGATTCACCAGGATCTGACGCAGGCGGCTGGGGTCGCCGACCACGTAGCGATACTGCAACTGGGTGATATCCACAAACAGCGGCAGGTGACGCTCCTCCAGCTTGAGGGACACGGACTGGACGAAGAGATCCAACAGCTCCACCAGGTCAAACTCAATCGCCTCTATCTCAAACTTGCCCGACTCTATCTTGGAGAAATCCAGAATATCGTTGAGCAGCGACAGCAGGGAATCGGCGCTGGCCGAGGCCACGTCTACATAGCGCTTCTGCATCGGTGACAGCTGGGTCTCCCCCAGCAGCCCCAGAATGCCTATGACACCGTTCATCGGGGTACGGATCTCATGGCTCATACAGGCGAGAAAATCCTCCTTGGTCTTAGCGGCAACCTCGGCCTTCTCCCGCGCCTCCGACAGCGCCCAGTTACTGAACTCCATCTCCTGGGCGTAGGTTTCTATCTTGCGCTCGTTGAGCTTCATCCGGGTCAGGTCTTCGACACAGATGAAATAGCCCTCCACCTGACCATCGTCATCCACGTCCGGCACATAGGTGATATGGAAGAATCTGGGGGCCTGATCCGCATCTATGGTCTCCGCCTCAAACACCTGCTTGTTGCCCGCCAGCACACCTTGCTGATAGGGCTTTATCAGCTGGTAGACATCCGCGGGCTGAACCGCCTCCACCGTCTGATCCAGCACCTCCTCTTCGGTCTTGCCGAGCCACTGCAGATAGTGTTGGTTGATGAAACGATAGCGACTCTGGGCATCCACATAGGCCAGCTGAATGGGGATCACATTGGTGATGTTGTCGATATAGCGCCGGGACTTTTGCAGCTCGAGCTGCTTCTGATTACGGGCGCTGACCGCCTCGTTGTAGCTGTTGACCAGCACACCGAACTCATCGTCGCTATCCAGGCGTATGGTCTTCTGGCCGCCGAAGGCCTCTATCTGACGCCGGATACGACGAATGGGGTCCAGCAGCACCCTGTGCTGCACATAGAGGTTAACCGTGAGCAGTATGGCAAAACCCAGCAGCAGGAAGCTCACATAGTGGATCAGCTCCTCGAGACTATAGGCCTCGATCTCCTTGGCATCGTATCTGACATAGAGCACATAGGCCCTAAGGCGCTGCAACTCGGGAGAGATCAGATACACCTGCTGCACCTGATGCACTATGCTGCCCTGGCGCCAGACTTCCTTGGAGCTCTGTTTATCGCTGACCAGCCTGACCATCTCCGCCAGTTCGGGGGCCAGGCTGGTCGACAGCGGATTGCCGAGATACTGCCCCAGGTTATCGGCCACTATCTGTTGCTCGCGGGGGTCGAACAGCACCAGACGCTTGATGCTCCCCTGAGCAGCCAGGCCGTTGACCACCCTGCGCATGTTGCTGAAGTCTGTGCTGGCCTCCAGGGCGAGTCGCAGCGACACAGAGACCTGGGCGATCTCATAATCGACCTGATACTGAGTGCGCTCGGTCATCTCTTCATAGTAATAGAGGGCGATAAAGCCTGAGATGATCAGGGCGCACACTAAGGTGGCCAGATTCAGCTTATAGACTATGCCCTGGGCAATCTTGTCCCGATAGTGACGCCACATAGGCTAAGGCGCCCGATAGAAAAGGTTGTCGACATGACGGCAATCGGACTCGATCGCCTCTATCTTGACCAGGGTCTCACAGACGCTGTAGCCCAGCTGAATCAGCTTGTCGTTCTGGGCAAACAGCTTGCGTTGATCCTCGCCACTCAGCAGCTTGAGATCCGCCAGCGCGCCCTTGAAGTCGGCTACCTGAAGCCCTTCACGCTTGGCCATGATGGCCATCGCCTCCTCGGGATCCTGCTGCATATAGTCCATTGCAAGCTGCCAGGCCTGGCGGATCTGCTCCACCAGTTGTGGATGCTCGGCCAGGACGCTGGAGGAGATAGACAGGGTATCTAACACCTCCTCGGGGATCTCCTTGGTGGAGAACAGCTGACGATAGGCGCCGCTGGATTGTATCTCCACCGAATAGGGCGGATAGGTCACCATGGCGGCAATCTTGCCTATGGCCAGGGCGCTCGCCGCCGCCCCCTGCTCCACATTGATCACCTTCACGTCGTCTATGTTCATCTTGTGCTGTCTGAGGGCCCGCTCCAGCACGAAGATCCCTAAGGAGCTGACCTCGCAGCCTATGGTCTCGCCCCTAAGCGCCTGCATATTCTCGAACGCGTCGGGCGCGATAATCACGTCGCCACCGTCTGAGTAATCCGCCAGCAAGACGATCTTAATCGGCTTGCCTCCCAGAGGCGCCACCTGAATCGCCTCTATCATGGTACTGGCAAAGCCATCCACATAGCCGGTTAAGTAGGCGCGCTGGGCATCGGAGAGGGTCGACACCTGCACCAGCTCGATATTGGCGCCCACCTGCTGAAAGAACCCCTTCTGCTTGGCCAGATAGAGGAGTTCGTAGCCGGGCCAGGGGTTCATGGCAATGGTAATAGGTTCTTCGACCTTCTTCGGCCCGCATCCGAGCAGAAATAGGGCGAGTAGCGACAGCAATAGCCCAGAAATGATTCCCTTAATCATTTGTTATTCTTCCTTAATCATGTTCTACCGTCAGATAGGCGCCATCCTGATAACAGACCACACAGTTACGCCCATCGGCCTTAGCCTTGTACACGGCCTCGTCGGCCAACACCAAGAGGTGAGAGAGCTCGGCGTTCTGGGGATTGGCAGTCACCACGCCGAAGCTGCCGGTCACCTCCAGGCCCATGGGGTTGAGGCGTGCCAGTTGCTGACGCACATCCTCTGTCTTCTCTCTGGCGATATCCAGACCACACTCCATCAGGATGACAAACTCCTCGCCCCCCATACGCGCCACCACATCTTCCTTGCGAAAGCAGTCCTGCAACAGCTTGGCCACCGCCTGCAGCACGAGATCGCCGATATGGTGGCCATTGAAGTCATTGATCTTCTTGAAGTGATCCAGATCCAGCATCACGATGGAGAGCTCCTGCTGGTGCCTCACCATGGCGGAGAGACTCTGGGCGGCGCGTTCGGCGAGAAAGTGACGGTTGTAGAGGCCGGTGAGCTGGTCGTGCAGCGCCATGAATTTAAGCTTGTCGCTATGTTGCTTGAGTTGGATATGAGTACTGACCCGGGCGCGCACAATCGCCGGGCGGATCGGCTTGGTGATATAGTCCACCGCACCTATCTCCAGCCCCTTTTGCTCGTCATCGTCCGAGTCTTTGGCGGTCACGAAGATGATGGGGATCTCGGCAGTCTCGGGGTCGGCCTTCAGCTGACGACACACCTGATAGCCGTCCATGCCGGGCATCAGCACATCCAGCAAGATGATGTCGGGTTTCTGCTTGGCGACCCTGAGGCACTCCTCGCCGCTATCGGCGGTCCAAACCTGAAACATCTCCTTCAGACACTGCCTCATGATCAGCACATTGGTCTTCACATCATCAACCACCAGCACTACAGATTGTTCTTCCATGCAATCCCCTAATCAGCCATGAGCAATTAGCCGCAATGTTTCAAATGGATAGAGATATTTTTAAGTGTAGCAGAAAGGATTTTTTCATCCGTAAATCCCATCACTAACATCACAGATGTCACGGCAGATGGCAAGCGATGGCTATTAGACGAATGCGAGGGACAACAGATGAAACAGGAGAAAAGAAAAAGGGCCAACAGGCCCCTTTTTTTAAAATCATGAATGCTTAGAAGCGGTAGGTTAAGCCGATAACCGACTTGGTTTCCCACTTAGTCGTGTCATTGGCATAAGGCACGGCCAGCTCGCCTGAATCTTCACGGCCCACCTTGACATAGGCAGCCAGGTTGTCGATGAACTCATAGCCGGCAACGGCGAACACGTTACGGGTATTTGAGTTAACACCTTCGAAACGATCACGTGTGTATGACGCCTCGACACCGGCGAATAAGCCGCTATCGAACTGGTAACCTGTACCCACCTCGGCGCGGTACTCTTTAACAGTCGAGTCAACTATTACTTCGGCACCATTACCTGTGATATCCATAGGCGTTGCACCATAGACCTTGATGCGGTCTTTACGCATCGCACGGCCTTCTGCATAGGCATAGAAGTTATCGAAATTAGTCTGTACACGCAGACCACCGCCGAATGAACCGTCGTTGAAACGCTTGTCTTCAAATTGGGTCTCAACTGACGCAAACGGGATCACAGACACGGCGCCGAAGTTGAAATCATAGCCAATTCTGGCTTCCAGGTTAGTCGACTTGTCTTGAGTGGTGTGCTCAGCCTCTACCTTACCGGTAAAGCCATTTAGCACGTCGGCGTTAGCCGCACCGGCAGATAACGCAAGTAATGTAGCAACAACAATAGCTGACTTTTTCATGTATATTCCCCATATCTATATTTTGATGAATGTCTCTCACGAGCATCAAACCTTAGCTCGTCAGATGGGGGCCATTTTCCTTGCGACTTTCGCAAATATTGAATTAGAAACTATTCGATATTCAAATACATGAAAGACAGTCTTACATGACGCCACACAAGCACCAACGGAAACTAACCAAATAATTTCAAGGTGTTATGCCAAACTGAAAATCTACGATGCAATTTTAAGCAGAGTTCAAAAACGGACGAACAACACTTTCTTAAGGAGGGATCTGTCAGCTTAGGTTCAGGAAACTCACGCCATTTCAGCTAAAACTTATCCTTCTGCGCCTCAAAAATCCCCGCCATCTCCCCCCATATTTCTATTAAACAGCGACTTAATGGCAGGCAAACTGCTCGTCATCTAACACTAAGCCGAACTTTTATGGCAGAAAATGAAGCGATTGGGGCGTTAAATTAATGAGCTTAATGAGAGAAATGAGAGAAATGAGCAAAGCCCTAACGACAGGCAGCCCTGGCTCCTAAAAAGCTTTCGGCAGATATAAACCAAGGCAGACATAAGCCAAGGTAAAACGGCTAAGGGGAGTGATTAGCAAAGATGGTCGGCGAAGAAGGTTAGCAGAGCCCAAGTTAATCTGAGACTAACTTAATCTGAGGCTAATTTAGTCTAAGCCAAAGTAAAAACATGATGAACGGAGATAGCGGCGCGACAAGCACGCAGAAACACAGGGAGGCAGAGGAAATGAATGCAGCAGGGTTAAGCACCTCAAAATGCGAGACGCTCACCCTGCCGCCAGGGGTTATCTTTCACACTCGTCGACGCGAGAATGGTAGGGATCGTCATCGGCAAGACAGAGTCTGTCGGCCTGAAGTTGACGCTGCTTCTGCTCCGCCTGCTCGGCCTTCTTCTGCGCCTCGAACTTAGCCAGGCGCTCGTCCAGCGCACGCTCGATAACATCGTGATTGAGCTCGATGCAGTCATAGTCGCCGGCGGCACATTCCCACTCGGCGCGCACGGGTTGGCTGGCAATAATCGACAGCATAAGCGCGACCATCAGGCTGCCCAGCACGCCCACCAGCTTTGAGCGACGCTGCTTGAGTAACGGCAACTCGGGCAATAGGAACTGCTCTACGCCGCCGACGGGTTCACACACTTTATTTAAATTGGCCATAGGAATTACCTCTTGTGCTAATCAAAAATGACTTACCAGGCCCCACCGACCTGTAAATACAGGGTCCATTCCTCTGGCCCCTTGGCGATATCCATCCCCGTGCGCAGCCCAAGCTGGCGCGCCATCAGGTAACGAAAGCCCACCCCCTGGGTCTTGAGCCAGGGGCTATCGGCAAAACGCTCGTCTGCCATCAACGCCTTACCGGCGCCGGCAAAGCCCAGCAGGGTCCAGCGATCGTCTAGGTCATAACTCACCTCGACCTCTCCCAGGGCGGTATCATCCCCCTGATAACGCATCGCCGGCATGCCGCGCATGTCCAGGTAAGGCAAGGCGTAGAAGGGGGCATCGCCCGAGAGCGACTTGGCATCCAGACTCATGTTGACGCCCCACTTGGCATTCAGCCTGTGATAGGCATGCAGGAAGGCGCTGTCGGTGCGATAGTCGAAGTCGCCGCCGAGTCGTTTGTCGTGCTGGATGCTCTTCAGCCGCGCCTTGATACCGCTGCGGGGCGAGAAATGGTTGTCCGTGCTGTCGTAGGTGAGCTTGACCCCCAGGGCGCCATCGCTATCGACCATGGCGCTCTCCTGGTTGAGCGGATGCTCGCCGCCCAGATCGAACTCGGCCTCGGAGCGGGTATAGCTGTATTCGCCGCCGAGGAAGAAGTTGCTCTCTCCCAGGCGTACATCGATATCCTGAAACAGGTGCCAGCCTTGCAGCGAGAAACCCATGGCCGGGGCGTCGATACCCGTGTAGGCCTTGAGCTTGAGATCGGCGGCGAAGATGCCGCCCAGATATCGCACCCTGTCTTCCAGCCAGTTACCCGAATGAAACAAGCCACCCAGCTTGGTACCGTTATTGGTGCCGGCGGCCACCACGCCCGTAACGCTCGGCGGGATCTCGGCCACGGCCAAGGGGTCTTCGAGCCGCTTCTGCCTTTGCGACTCGGACTCATGGAAGAACAGCAGGGCGGCGCCGCCGCCCACCCCTACCGCAGGCTCGGTGATCAGAATCGGCACAGGCATGAAGCCGTGGGCGTTATTGAGGATCCACTGACTGGCATCGACACGGCCATCGGTGGGATCCTTAAACTGATCGGTGAAGCCTGCCTGACTGGCACCGGCTAGAAGGCTCAGGCTGAGTACTAAAAGGCGGGGGTAGCTGGGGGTTGCCATAATCTTCTGCCTCGGAAGTTGGGATGACCTTAGCGAGAAACCCTTTCGTCGCTAAGGTCTATGCGGGAAGCGCATTCTGTTAATAACCGTTGATGATGGCGTCATCTATGATCGCATCTTCGATGTAAGCGTCTTCGATCTCTTGCTCTATGATGGCGTCTTCAATGTCTTCGAGGTCACGCTTGCAGCGCTCGCGTTTCACCTCGCCTTCCACCAGGCCGTCGATCGCACCTATGGCACCACCGATGGCCGCACCGCGCTTGGCACCTTCACCACCGTCGGCGATGGCACCCGCGGCGGTACCGATGAGGCCACCTTCGATGGCACCGGCCACCACATCGCCCAGGGTGTCGTCACAGTAATCGGCCATGGCGAAACCAGAAGCCGCACTCAGGGATAAAGCGAGTAACAAGGGTTTGAATTTCATCTTATGCTCCGAATCATGCTGTTAATGTCGAGGTCATGATAAGAGCAAAAAGCGAATAGCTTTAGTTAGCTATCATTCGATTTGGTAATAGGTTGGTGGGAATGCGCCAAGCGCGAGGCCTTAGCCCCGCGACGCGTAGAAAAATTTCTCGTAGAGGTAGGTGTAGCAGTAGTTGAAGACCAGATAGAAGACCACGAAGCCGATATCCAGCCAGAAGGCCTGCCATAGTGAGATGGACAGATAGGCCGCCATGATAGGCACAGAGATAAACAGCAGCCCCAACTCAAACAACAGGCTGTGCCAGACTCTGTCTGCCATGGATTTCACCATGGTCGACTTGAAGTAGAGCATGGCTCTGTCGAACAGCAGGTTATAGCCATAGTTCCAGGCCGCGGCAATCAGCGACATGCCAATGGCCAGGGCCAACAAGGCACGAGAATCGACCGAGGTCAGCCAGGCGCCCAGGGGCACGGCTAACACCATGGCCCCCAGCTCGAACCCTACTAGATACCTGATGCGATCGAATCTCGTCTTATGTTGCATGATAACCCCCTGCGCCAACTTGGCAGCAGAATAAAGTGTTCTCCAACCGGCAACGCCGTCAGCCAAAACATTGATACGCCGGCGGAGAACATAAACCTTAAACCGTCACTTCAGTCGCCTTGGGTGAGCGTCTGAGCTCACGCAGGCGTTGCAGTGCGATAAAACAGATAGGCACCAGGAGACAGCCGATCACTGTTGCAATCAACATGCCGCCGAAGCTGGCAATACCCAGGGCGTTACGGCTGGCTGAGCCCGCCCCCGAGGCGATAACCAGAGGCACTACCCCCAGGATGAAGGAGAAGGCCGTCATCAATACCGCTCGCAGACGCAGGGCAATCGCCTGCTTTGCCGCCTCCATGATAGAGAGCCCCTTCTCTTCACGCAGCACCTTGGCAAACTCGACAATCAGAATCGCGTTACGACTCGCCATACCGATAAGCAATACCAGGCCCACCTGGGTGTAGAGGTTGATACTGCCACCCGCCAGGGCGGTGAAGCCCAGGGCACCAAACAGCGCCGTCGGTACACAGAGGATAATCGCCAGTGGGATCATCCAGCTCTCGTACTGCGCCACCAGGAAGAGGTAGGTGAACAGCAGCGCCAGGGCGAACAGGATAGGCGCCGAATCGCCCGCCTGTAGCTCCTGATAGGTCATGCCGGTCCACTCGTAGGCGTAGCCCTGTGGCAGGCTGGTGTCGGCAATCTGCTCCATGGCGGCGATGGCCTCACCCGAGCTGTAACCGTCGGCCGGAATCGCAATCACCTGCGCCGTGTTGTACAGGTTGTAGCGGGCGGTGTTGTCCGAACCCACCAGCGGCTTGTAGGACGCAAAGCTCGACAGCTTCACCATCTCGCCAGACAGGGCGCGTACATAGATCTGCTCCAGGTCTTTCTCTTGCGAGCGATAAGATTGCTCCGCCTGTAGGTTCACCTGATAGTTCTTACCGAACTTAGTGAAATCATTGACATACATATTGCCCATCATGGCAGACAGCGTGCTGTTGACCTCGTTAAGATCGACCCCCAGCGCCATCGCCTTGGCTCTGTCCACATCCAGATAGAGCTGTGGCACGTTGGCACTATAGGTGGTGAAGGCCATGGCGATCTCGTCGGCATCGTTGAGCGCCGCCAGATAACCATCCAGCGCCGGCGCCATCTGCTCGACGCTGCGACCACTGAGATCTTCAACCTGCAGGGTCAGACCGCCGGCATTACCCAGGCCGGGAATGGCTGGCATAGAAAACGCCATGCCGGTGACATCTTTGTTCTGATCGATAATCGCCTGTACCTGGGCCACCAGCGCAAACTCTGAGGTTTCTGCCGTCTGACGCTCGCTCCAGTCGTCCAGCACCACGATCATCATGCCAGAGTTAGACGATGAGGCGCCCTTGAGCAGGCTATAACCCTTGGCGGCCACCACATGCTTGACCCCTTCGAGGGCACTTACCTCGCTGATCATCTCATCGACCATCTTGTCGGTTCTGTCCAGCGCCGAGGCTTCCGGTAGGTTCATGTCCACCATGAATGAGCCCTGATCTTCCGCCGGGATGAAGCCCTTAGGCATGTTGTCGCCCAGCAGCACAATGGCGCCCATCAGCAGGGCCAGCAGCGCCCCCGAAAGCATCAGACGCTTACCGAAGAAGCCTACCGACGAGACATAACCATTGGTCAGTCTGTTGATGAATTGGTTGAACCAGGCCAATGGGCCACGTGTCTTAGGCGCCTCGTGGCGCATCAGTGCGGCGCACAGGGCTGGTGTCAGGGTGAGGGCGACCACGGTCGAGATCACTGTCGATACCGAGATGGTCACACCAAACTGTTGATACATCTGGCCCACCAGGCCAGGGGCGAAGGAGACTGGACCGAATACCGCCAGCAGCACCAATGCCGAGGCGATAAGAGGGGCTGTCACCTCTTTCATCGCCTTGGAGGTCGCCGCCTTGCTGTCGAGATGCTCCTCGCTCATCAGGCGTTCGACGTTTTCAATCACCACGATGGCCGCATCCACCACCACACCGATAGCCAAGATCAGACCGAACATGGAGATGGTGTTGATATCTATCCCCATGGCCGCCATCACCACGAAGGTGCCGATGAGCGAGACGGGAATGGCGATCGAAGGGATTAGGGTCGCGCGCCAGCTCTGCAGGAAGAGGAAGGTCACGACAACTACCAGGCCGATGGCGATATAGAGGGTCTCGAACACCTCATCCATAGACACCTCGATAAAGGTGGTGGAGTCGTAGCTGATCACATGCTCCATATCGGCGGGGAAACGCTGACTGAGACGCTCCATCTCGGCGCGCACCCCTTCGGCAACCTCGAGGGCGTTGGCACCCGGCGCCTGATAGATGGCTAGGATGGGGCTCTCATTCTTGCCGTAGGTAGCCATGGCAGAGTATTGCTCCGCCGCCAGCTCGACACGAGCCACGTCTTTCAGTGTGATGAAACCGGCCTGGTTGTCGGCGCGCAGTATGATGTTTTCAAACTCCTCGACATCCACCAGGCGGCCCTTGGTCTGAATCGTGTATTGGAACACCTGATTACCGGATGAAGGACGTTCGCCCAGCTTACCGGCGGCAACCGTGGTGTTTTGTGCGCTGATGGCTGCGGCCACATCGTTGGCGGTGATCGCCTTGGCGGCCATCTTCTCTGGGTTGAGCCAGACGCGCATCGAGTAGTTCTGCTCACCGATCACCTGCACCTTGCCCACACCTTTCACCCTCAGCAGGGCATCTTTGATGTTGAGCGAGGCATAGTTAGACAGGTAGAGGTTGTCATGGCTGCCGTTGGGCGAATAGGTGTTGACCGTCATCAAGATGGAGTTAGCCACCTTCTCGACTGTCACCCCCTGACGCTTAACCTCTTCGGGTAACTTGGCCATCGCCTTGTTGACCCGGTTCTGCACCAGCACCTGGGCCTTGTCGGGATCTGTGCCAATGGCAAAGGTTACATAGGCCAGGTAGGTGTTATCGTTGTTCGACTTGGACTCGATATAGATCATGTCCTCGACGCCGTTGATCTCCTGTTCGATCACCGAGGCGACCGTGTTGCGTATGGTGTTATGGTCGGCACCTGGGAACACGGCAAACACCTCGATAGAGGGCGGCACTATGCTGGGAAATTGCGATACTGGCATTCTTGCCAGACTGAGTAAGCCGGCCAAGGTCAGCACAATCGAGAGTACGATGGCGAACTTGGGGCGATTAATGAAGAAATCGGCCATGAGTTGTTACCCCTTCTTAGCTAGGGCGACAGGCTGCTGCACGTCGACTTCGACGCCGGCACGCACCGACTGTAGACCGCTGAGTATCACGCGCTCACCGGCTTGCAGGCCATCCTGCACTATCCAGGTATTGGCCTGACGCAGACCCAGTTTGACGTAACGGGCCTCGACCACATTGTCCTGGTTGACGGTCAACACGTAGCGACCACCCTGATCTTCCTGCACCACGGCCTGAGGCACCACCAGCTGTTGCTGAGCCACCTGCTCGCGCGAGGACACGGAGACGAATTGGCCAGGCACCAGCAGGCCTTCTGGATTAGGGAAGGTCACGCGAAAACGGATAGAACCGCTGCGGCTGTCCACATGGTTGTCGATGAAGTCGACCTCACCCTTATGGTTGTACAGGGTGCCATTGGCCAGGGTCAGCGCCATCTCGGGAGACGCTATCTCCTCGCCTGCCTGCACACGCTTCTGCAGATCGTTGAGATACTGCTTCTCGTCCAGCTTGATGTCTACATGCATGGCGTCGCTGCTCACCAGAGTGGTGAGCGGCTCGGCATCTGGGCCAACCAGGGCGCCGACACTCACGCGGCTGTCGCTCATGATGCCGTTAAAAGGCGCGTAAATATGGGTGTTTTCCAGATCCAGCTGAGCATAGTTGAGCTCAGCCTTGGCGCTCTGCACCTCGGCCTTCATGCCGAGTAGCTCGGCCTCGATCTGCTCGACCTCCAGGCTGCTCAGAGCATCTTGCGTCAGCAGCGCCTGGGCCTTCTCATGTTTCTTCGCCTGTAGCATCATCTGCGCAGTCTTCTGCGCCAGGTTAGCCTCCAGGCGGGCGACCTCGGCCTGAAACGGCTTAGGGTCGATCTCGAACAGCAGATCCCCCTTCTTAACGTGGGCGCCATCGGTATAGACCTGGCTGATCAGGTAACCGGAGATCTTTGGCAAGATCTCCACCTGATCGACCGCCTGGGTCTTACCCATGAACTGTTCGGTGAGTTGGATCAGCTGAGGTTGCATAACCTGAACTGTGACCTTAGGTTGTTCGGTGAACTCCCCGTCGACTTCGGCTTGCTGCGAACAGGCAGCGAGTAGAATTGGAAGGGAAATCGCGATAATTTTGGCTGACGTACCCATAATGACCTCTTCTCAAGCATCGACACTCATGTGCCACAAACGATTAAATTGCGACCACTATACAGAGGAGTTTTTAATACTTTTAACTAGGTATTATTAGGTTATCGAATGGATATCAGACGGGTGTTTGGCGGAGATGAAAGCGCCAATCTATTCGAAATATAGATGGTTATTAATTAACCGCGGCAACATTGTTAATAGATAATGGCCTCACCAACAGCAACACGTTATATCGAGGTTATCATGTTTAGCAAAAATACCAGCCTGGGCAAGATGGATCAGTTCATGACAGTGATCACCGCCGGCGCCATCATCAGCTTATTTGTGGTTTACGAATCGTTATTCGGCCAGGACCTGGCCATTCAGCAAGTGGTGATCGAGCTGCTGAGACACTAATACCCTGTCTCAGCTGCCATGCCTCTGCCATTCGCGTGGATGATTAGCGCTTGAGTAGATCGATGAAGAAGCTCTTCGCCGGGCCCAGCTGCGCGGTCGACTTCCACAGCAGATCCACTGTGATCAGGCCGGTCTCCTTCTCGATGACAGGCTTAAAGGTTGAGAGCGTGCCTATGGCCGCCTTCTCTTCATACATGCTCAAGGGAATGATCCCCCAGCCGATACCCTGTTCCACCAGGCGTATCATGTCATCCAGATCTGACGCCTCCCAGGTTTCCTGAGACACGCGCCCAAGCTTGGCCAGATACTCGTTTTGCAACATGCTGGAGCAGACGATCTGCCGCTCGTTGATCAACATCTCGCTGTCTACCGCCTCCAGATCCGCAAACTTATAGTCTGGGCTACAGATACACACCCACTCGATACGTGCAATTCCGATAAAATCCAGATTCTCAGGCACCGCCTCGGACATGATGTTAAAGCCGACATCGACCTCATCGGCTTCGATCGCCCGATTGAGCTGGTTGCCTGTGAGCTTCACCAGTTTGACCCGGGTAAAGGGAAACTTCTCCGCCATCTTCTCCAGCGCCGAGTC
Organism: Shewanella alkalitolerans; assembly: GCF_019457575.1. Lineage (NCBI taxonomy): Bacteria > Pseudomonadati > Pseudomonadota > Gammaproteobacteria > Alteromonadales > Shewanellaceae > Shewanella > Shewanella alkalitolerans. The sequence goes on from NZ_CP080422.1 coordinate 4,472,434, forward strand.
GAACACTGACATGGGCACCAGAGGGTCGGCGCCGATAACCAGCTGATCTTCGACCGCCTCGATCACCCCCTTGGCATAACTCTCCATACGAGTCGCCTGGCGCATAAGCGCCTTGGCCTGATGATAGAGTCGTTCGCCCTGCTCGGTGAGCTGAGGATACTTGGTGCTGCGGTCAAACAGCTCGACCCCAAGATCCAGCTCGAGGTTATTCACCCCTATGCTGACTGAGCTCTGGCTCTTGCCTATGTGTCGGGCGGCGGCCGAAAAGGATCCTTTCTCTACGGCGGCAATAAATGCGTTGAGTTGTTCTAGATTTAACATTTGCGACCTATTCGATTACAAGATACTTACTAACTCTAGTGATTAAAGCTCATCGGAGATACTAACGCCAGTACATTTTACAACCAAGACTAGAGATCAAGACTATGAGCAAATTAATCGCAAAAACCTCAATCATAGCAGTCGCCACCAGTGCCCTGCTGTCACTAAACGCTATGGCCGCCGAGGCGCCAGCCGAAGAGAAGGTCAACTATGGTGACCCAACCGCCAGCTTCACCACTGTGGGCGTGTCCACCAGCAAAGATGTTGACCAGATCTCCGGCATGATGGGCGTTGGCAGCAACATCTATCAGTTAGATCTGAACCGCGACAAGAATACCGGCGACTTCAGCGGCCGTGGCCGTTACTTCCACGTCACCGACGGCCTGGGCTACTCTGTGGATGTGATTGGCGATGCCAACACCCAGACCATCTTGGGCGGCATGATCTACAAGTTCCAGCTTAACGACAACGTCTCTATCTTCCCAATGCTGAGTGTGGGTGGCACCCAGACCAAGCGTCCGCTGGAAAATGACAAGTATGACCGTAGCAGCCTGGTACAGGCGGGCGTCTACGCCATGTATGGTTTCGACGCGGGTCACTGGGTCTATGCCAACCCTAAGAGCACCTACCATGTGAAGAACGAATCCTTCATCAATCAGGTCGAAGTAGGTGGCGGCCTGATGGTAACCGACAACATCTCCATCGGCGCCAAGGTAGAGTACACGGCTCCCTTCGACACCCCACAGGGCCGCATGAAGGAAGACACAGTCACCTGGTTACAGGCCAACTACTACTTCTAAGTCGAAACGAAACAGCCACCTAATGAGGTGGCTGTTTCTTTAAGCGTTGGAAATCTTGCCAACTATTGCTGCTTGAGCCGACTGTTGTTGTAGATGGCGGGCATGATCAGCAGCAGGGTGATCAGTAGGAAGATCACCAGCTCGAACAGCACCCACTCCTTGAGCAGCACAGCCGGGGCCAGCGCGGCGCCGATAGACTGGGCCGCCACCGCCAGACGAATGGCATGCCCCTCGGGGTCCGCCTCAGAGATCACCCCCATGAAGAAGGGCAGCAGGAAGTTCCACATAAACATGAAACAGCTCACCGCCACGAAATAGACCAAGGGATCCCGGGTCGAGAACAAGAGCACGATAGCGATGCTTTGCCCCAGCACCCCGAAGGTGATCACCCGCTGACGATTGCCATATTTGGCCAACAGCGAGGCGCTCACGGCGCCGAGCAGGCTAAACAGGGTACCGGTCGCCAGTATCACCCCCTGATCGATCTCGCTGATACCGATACGGGTCGCCACCACACTCAGCATGGACCATGCCCCCACGTTGGCCAACATGATCATCAGGATGGCAAACAGCGCGGTATAGAGAAACACCTTACCCGTCTTCACTCCTTTGATAATCGGCATCTGCTGCGCCCGGGTATCCACTGGCAACAGCACCATCAGCAGACAGAAGCCCGCCACCAGCACCAGCAGGCCATCGAATCCCCCCTGTAGCCTTAGCTGAGGGTAGAGGAGGAACAGCAGACCACTGTAGAGCATCTGCATGGCGATCGCTCGGCCGAAGGCGGCATCGGGCAGCTTGTCGTGGGACAGGGTATCGAAGCAGCGCACGATCAAGATGCCGGCAAAGAAACCGGCGGCGAAACGCAAGACCACAAACCACTCCACCGCGCTGCAGAGCGCACTGCCAAGGTGTGCGAGTGCCAGGGCCAGAAAGACACCACGCTCCGAAATGAAGTTCATTCGCTGCCAGAAGAAGCAGCAGATAGAGGCCAGCGAGAAGCCAACCAGTTCTATGGTCACCACATAGGTGAGCGCCAGCACTGGCTCGGCGAACTGACGGGAAATCACATCGAAATAGATGGGCAATAACAGGAAGACGCTAGACGCCACCGACATCTTAACGCCGGCATACAGACTAAAGCCCCCTCTGGATGTAGACAATACCCGCTCTCCTCAGCCAAAACGACCATGACCTCTAGTTAAGTTTATTCATGATCTCGCGAAAAAACCTGTTAAACAGGTAAGTTACCGCCAGCGAGCGCAAAAGCCCAGCCATTATTCGCGTCAGAGGAGGAGAATGTGAGGACGCGCGCCGACTACACAGCCTGACCGACGGCGACACCCGATGCCCAGGCCCATTGGAAGTTGAAGCCGCCGAGCCAGCCGCTGACATCCATCACCTCACCGGCAAAATAGAGTCCGGGTACCTTCTTACTCTGCATATCCTTGGAAGAAAGTTCGTTGGTGTCCACACCACCTAAGGTCACCTCGGCGGTGCGATAGCCTTCGGTGCCATTCATCAGCAGCTGCCAGTTGTGGAGATTGTCCACTATCTGATCGCGCTGAGCATGCACCAGCTGATTGAGCGACATGTTGAGCAACGCCTCGTCGAATAACACCTCGACCAGACGTTTCGGCAGCCACTGCGACAGGGTATTGCGCAGGCTCTGCTTGGGATGCTGCTCCTGGGCCTCACTCAATGCCTGGGCGGCGTCGAGCTGGGGCAACAAGTTGATGGAAATACTCTCACCCGGCTGCCAGTAGTTGGAGATCTGCAGAATGGCTGGGCCAGACAGGCCTCTGTGGGTAAACAGGAGGGCCTCGCTAAACTGGGTGCCATCTTTAGCGGTAATGGTACTTGGCACAGCGATACCCGAAAGGGGCTCAAACTTCTGCTTCTGCTCACTGTGCCAGGTAAAGGGCACTAGGCCCGCGTGAGTCGGCAACACCTTGAGACCAAACTGCTCGGCGATCTGATAGCCGAAAGGCGAGGCCCCGAGCTTGGGCATGGAGAGCCCGCCGGTTGCCACCACCAGGGATTCACAGCTGTATTCGCCCTTGCTGGTCTCCAGCCTGAAAAGGCCGTCATCCTGCTTGCTGATAGTGAGAATATCGGTTCTCAGCTGCACCTGGGCACCCGCCCACTCGCATTCGGTCAGCAGCATGCTGACTATCTCTTTGGCCGAGTCGTTACAGAACAGCTGGCCATGATCTCGCTGGTGATACTCGATGCCGTGGCGCTCGACCAGCTCGATAAAATCTTGGGACGAATAGCGCGCCAGAGCCGACTTGACGAAGTGGGGATTGGCGCAGATAAAGTTAGCCGGCTCTACTTTTTGATTGGTGAAGTTACAGCGGCCACCGCCACTGATTAAGATCTTGCGCCCCGCCTGTTTGCCGTTATCTAACACCAGAACGTCTCGGCCACGATAGCCCGCCGTCGCCGCGCACATGAGGCCCGCCGCGCCCGCACCGATAATGATCACGTCATGATGTTTCACTTAAATACCGCCTCAAACAAATTAATAGCAACCAAACGCAGCCCCACAAAAAGGGGAAAAGCCAAAATATATGGAACAATTTTGGCCGTGTACAAATCCCCTTTTTGTCCTTCCTGGACACCGGGGATAAATACTCAAATTTACAAGTACAAATCCCCTCTTTCACCATCCATGGTGAGCGGGGATAAGTATGTCCATATACAAAAAAGGGCGCTATTTTAGCACCCTTTGTTATTTTTCGCATGAGTCGCCGATGGCCACTATTCGCTGTCAGTCGTCTCCGACTTTTTCTCTCTCGCCAACAAGGCCTTAGCCGCCTCGTGTGGCGTACCGCCCTGGTAGAGCACCTTATACACCTGCTCGGTGATCGGCATTTCGACACCCAGGCGCTTAGCCAGGGTATAGACCTCTTTGGTGTTACGGTAACCTTCGACCACCTGGCCAATCTCGGCCTGAGCGGTATCGACATCCTTACCCTGGCCCAGGGCCAAACCGAAACGACGGTTGCGGGACTGGTTATCGGTACAAGTCAACACCAGGTCGCCAAGACCCGCCATGCCCATAAAGGTAGAAGGTTGAGCGCCGATGGCCTCGCCAAGGCGAGACAGCTCCACCAAGCCACGGGTGATCAGTGCGGTGCGGGCGTTGGCACCAAAGCCTATGCCGTCAGACATGCCGGCGCTGATCGCGATAACGTTCTTCACCGCGCCACCAAGTTGCAGGCCGATAAAGTCGTCGTTGGCGTAGACACGCAGGCGTTTAGGGCTATGCAGCAACTCCACCAAGTCATTGGTGAAGGCTTCATCGGTACCGGCAACCGAGATGGCAGTGGGCAAGCCTGCCGCCAGCTCTTTGGCGAAGGTCGGACCCGACAATACCGCCAGCGGATACTCGTCACCTAAAATCTCGCGCGCCACTTCCTGTAACAGACGACCGGTTTCCGGCTCCAGCCCCTTGGTCGCCCAGACGATGCGGGCATCTTTGCGCAGCAGCGGTTTCGCCTGCTTTAGCACAAGACCAAATACATGGCTAGGCACCACGACCAACACATTGTTGGAGGCGGCTAATGCAGTTGCAAGGTCGGCTTCGGGGATTAAGAGATCCGGCAGCGGGATACCGGGCAGAAACGCCTCATTGGATCGATCCCTTTTCAGGTTCTCGATATGATCAGGCTCGTGGCCCCAAATCAGGGTTTTGTGTCCGTTACTGGCTAAAGAAATAGCAAGGGCGGTGCCATAAGAGCCCGCCCCCAGTACCGTTATATCGGCAGTGTTGTTCATGCGTAATTAAGCGTTCGCTTCTGCTGCTTCACCGGCAGCTTCTGCCTGCGCCTGACGCTGTTGCACGTATTGAGCGAACAGGGCGTCGAAGTTAACTGGCGCTAGGTTCAGTTGTGGGAAAGTACCACGGGCAACCAGGCTACCAACCGCTTCACGAGCGTATGGGAAAAGTACGTTCGGGCAGTATGCACCCAGTGAGTGAGCCAGCTGCTGATCAGTCAGACCAGAGATAGCGAAGATACCCGCTTGTTGAACTTCACATAGGAAAGCGGTTTCTTCACCGTTTTTAGCCGTAACAGTCAGTGACAGAACAACTTCATATACGTCGTCGGCCAGCTTAGCGCTGCGAGTGTCAAGGTCTAGCTTAACTTCTGGGTTCCACTCTTTCTGGAAAACAGCTGGGCTGTTTGGCGTTTCGAAAGAGATATCTTTAGTGTAAACACGTTGAATGTTGAACTGTGGACCCTGTTGTTCGTTATTTACTGCTTCAGCCATAATTTCCTACCTAATCAATTTTGTTCGATTCGTTCCGTATGGAGAATCATCTTCAGGGCCTTTGTTACTCGAGTCCTAATCTAGACCTCAGCCACCATCCCGATTTTAGTATTTCCTTAAATCCCACCAGATGGGCGATTTAAGCCATTTTTTATAAGAGATGACACTCTAATCAAAGATGCTTAATAAAAGCAAACTTTGTGTGGGTTATCTTTTGGTTTTGGCAACGGGTAAGTTATTTTGTTGCCATTCGCTCATCCCACCCTTGAGGTTATAGACAGTTTCGAAACCAGCTTTAACCATCAACTGAGCCGCTTGCGACGAGGTCATCCCTGCATTGCATACCATTATAATGGGACTGGCTTTAAACTTTTCAAGGGCAGATGTCTTATTATTTTTAATTTCTGCTAAAGGCATGTTAATCGCATCGACGATATGGCCTTTCTTAAACTCTTCCTTAGAGCGCACATCGACCACCTTGGCGTCTTGCTTGTTAATTAACAAGGTCGCCTGCTGATGATCTACAGTTTTCACTTTCGAGATACTAGACTTAAAAACGCTCACAATAAGCGCAGCAAACAAGCCCACCCAGGCGAGACTCAACATAGGGTTGGCTTTAAAAAATTCGATATATTCTTGCATAGTTTTCGGCCTACTTCTGTGGCTTGAGAGACTGTTCGGGCTGAGAGTATAACCGATTGTCCCGGCAGATTGCAGCATGTAGTTCACCTCTGGCAGAGCGCCGAGATTGAGAGATCCCTAAAATTGTGACGGGCTCGATGAGGGCTATCGGTGTAAATCACTTTTTGATCGCCCCTGTACGTAGTAATATTTATCCAATTTCAGAATTCTAGTTTTCTTTTTAACGTTAATAGGTACCACCATGACGACACGCAAACGCCCATTGGCACTGCTGATCCTCGATGGCTGGGGTTACCGTGAAAATACCCACATGAACGCGGTATATCACGCCAACACACCAGTACTCGATCGCCTCAACAAAGAATACCCCAACAGCCTGATCTCAGGCTCTGGTCTGGATGTCGGCCTGCCCGACGGCCAAATGGGTAACTCGGAAGTTGGCCACATCAACATCGGCTCTGGCCGCGTGGTCTACCAGGAGTTGACCCGCATCGGTAAGTCGATTGCAGACGGCGAGTTCGACACTAACCCAGCCTTTGTCGACGCGGTCGACAAGGCCATCGCTGCCGATGGTGCCGTACACATCATGGGTCTATTGTCACCCGGTGGCGTACACAGCCATGAAAGCCACATCCAGGCCATGTGTAAGATGGCAGTTGCGCGCGGCGCCAAGCAGGTCTATCTGCACGCCTTCCTCGATGGCCGAGACACGCCGCCGAGAAGCGCCAAGGGCAGCCTGCAGGCATTCAACGAGCTGTTCGCCGAGCTAGGCACAGGCCGCATCGCATCCCTCATTGGTCGCTACTACGCCATGGACAGAGACAACCGTTGGGATCGCGTCTCACAAGCCTATGAGCTGATCACCCAGGGCAAGGCACAGCACCAGTATCAAGACGCCGTTGAGGCGCTCGAAGCCGCCTATGGCCGCGATGAAAACGACGAGTTCGTTGCCAGCTCGGCCATCACAGACGCCGACGGTAAAGTTGCCACCCTCAACGATGACGACGCGCTGATCTTCATGAACTTCCGCGCCGACCGTGCCCGTCAGATCACCCGTAGCTTCGTCGATCCAGGGTTCGACGGCTTCGAGCGAGCGGTGACCCCTAAGATCAACTTCGTCATGCTGACCGAATACGCCGCCGACATTAAGGCGCCAGTCGCCTATCCATCGGTGGATCTGGTCAACACCCTAGGCGAAGTGCTGCAAAACAGCGGCAAGACGCAGCTGCGTATCTCGGAAACCGAGAAATACGCTCACGTCACCTTCTTCTTCAACGGCGGTAAAGAGGAGCCGTTCGAGGGCGAAGACAGGATCCTTATCCAGTCGCCTAAGGTCGCCACCTACGACCTGCAGCCAGAGATGAGCTCGACCGAGCTGACCGACAAACTGGTGGAAGCGATCGAGTCGACCCAATATGACGTGATCATCTGTAACTACCCTAACGGTGACATGGTGGGTCATACCGGCAACTTCGACGCCGCCGTCAAGGCCTGTGAGGCGGTCGATGCCTGTATCGGTCGAGTGGTTGAGGCGCTGGCCAAGGTAGACGGTGAGTGTTTGATCACCGCCGACCATGGTAACGCCGAGCAGATGACCGACGAGCAAACTGGCCAGGCGCATACCGCCCACACCAGCGAACTCGTGCCCCTCATCTATGTGGGACGCAAGGGTGAGATCTCACCGAACGGAAGATTAAGTGATTTAGCGCCAACCATGTTAACCTTGATGGGACAAACCGTGCCATCAGAGATGACAGGGCACTCAATCATTACCCTAAGCGAGTAACGACTCTTTGCTTAAATGTTCCGGTTTCTATAAAGCCAGCATACTTGCTGGCTTTATCATGCTCTCTTGTACTGCGCAGGCATCCGACCTGAAGCAGCGTCAATCCGAGCTTGAAGCCATTCAGAAACAGATAAGCAACCAGCAGTCGGCTCTCAAGGACACCAGTCGCCAACACGAGAAGCTGATTTCTCTGCTGAAAAAAGATGAACAGGCGATCGCCGCAGCGGCAAAAAAGGTGACCAATACCAGGGCGTCACTGGCACAAACCGACAAGAAACTGGCCGAGCTAGATGGCCGCAAGGCAGAGCTTGATACCCTCAAGCAGACGCAACAGAAGACACTGTCCAACCAGCTAGCCAGCGCCTATCTGGCGGGCAACCACGATTACACCAAGATGCTGCTCAATCAGCAGAGTCCGGCCACCATAGAGAGACTGCTCGCCTACTATCAGTTTCTCAACAAGGCGAGAATGGACGCCATCAAGCAGCTGCAACAGACGATGACCGAACTGACGGCCGTCGAGTCTGAGCAGAAGGCCCAACAGACTAAGCTCAACGAGCTGATCCTCAACCAGGAGCAACAGGCCAAGGCACTCACCCAAGAACAACATCAACGTCAACAGACCCTGAAACAGATAGAGCGCACCCTCAATTCACACGGCGCCAAGCTGGAACAACTACAGATAGAGGAAGCCAGCTTGAAGCGGGTGGTCGAACAGGCGCTAAGGGCCATGAAAGACAACCCCAGCATGGAAGGCCTCTCCAGCCGCCAGAAGCTTAGCTGGCCGACCAAGGGCCGTATCCGCGCTGGGTTTGGCAGCCTACGTTCGGGCGAAGTGAAATGGAAGGGTGTGATGATGGCCGCCCCAGAGGGGCAATCGATCAACGCCATCGCCTCGGGCAAGGTGATCTATGCCGACTGGCTCAGGGGCTTCGGTATGGTGATGGTGGTCGATCACGGCAAGGGCTACATGAGCCTCTATGGCCACGCCCAGACCCTACTTAAGGATGCCGGCGACAGCGTTAAGAAGGGAGAGACCATAGCCCTGGTCGGACGCTCGGGTGGACAGACAGAACCTGGCCTATACTTTGAGGTAAGGCATAAGGGGCAAGCGGTCGATCCTGCGAGATACTGTAGACGATAACGCGACAACGACCCCGAGTAATGGGGAGGTCGTCCATGTCTCAAATGATCCGCTATTTCACCTGTGTCGCCCTAGGGCTGACCCTAGGTCTCTCTATCACCTTGTTCGGCCATGAGAATGCCAAAGAGTATCAGCCCAAGGTCAATTACCCTCTCCTCATCGACATCATCAGCACGGTAGAGACCTACTACGTAGACAAGATCTCTCAGGAAGATCTGATCCAGGCCGCCATTGAGGGGGTATTCAGCAAGCTAGACCCCTATTCAAACTTCCTCGACAGCCAGGCTTTCTCCGACATCAAGGACGCCAACAAGGGCGAATACTTCGGTTTCGGCATAGAGATAGCCACTGAGCAGAACCAGGTCACCATCATCAGCCCCTTTCCCCATTCGCCTGCCGCCAACGCAGGCATTCAGCCCGGAGACCGCATCGTCAAAGTCAATAATGAGGCGGTAACCGCCAAGCAGCTTGAGAATGTGCTGGAGGAAATCAAGTTCCACAGCCAGCATAATCTGGCCATCAACCTGTCGTTAAGCCGCGCCAATTCGGAGGCCCTGTTCGATGTGACACTCACCCCTAGTCTTATCGACGTCAACTCGGTAGAGGGCGAGCTGCTCGACAATGGCATAGGCTACATCAAACTCTCCAGCTTTCAGGACGACTCTACCGAAGATCTCATTAAGCTGCTGACCCAATGGCAAAATGAGCCCATGACAGGCCTGATCCTGGATCTGCGTAACAACCCTGGCGGCTTGCTGGATCAGGCGATCAAGATTGCCGACATCTTCCTCGCCAAGGGGCGTATCGTATCTACCCGGGGCCGCTTCTTTGACGCTAACTCCGACTACTTCGCCTCACCACAGACCATGTTCTCCAAGCTGCCACTTACCGTGCTAATCAACAAGGGGTCGGCCTCGGCCTCAGAGGTGCTGGCGGCGGCGCTTCAGGAAAACAAGCGCGCCACACTGATCGGCGAAAAGAGCTTCGGTAAGGGCACGGTGCAGAGCCTGATCCCCACTCTTATCGAGGGCAATGCCATCAAGCTGACCATAGCCCACTACACCACACCCAAAGGCAGGGACATACACGCCATCGGCATAGAGCCAGATATAAATATCCCGGGCGAGACTATGACTGCCGGACAAAGTATGCCTATAATCGATGAGCAAACACCCCATGAGGGAGCCGCCCACGATAAGGTTATCGAATCGGCGATCTCATGGATAAAAACAAATAGTTAGTGAATAACCAAAACAGTGCGCTTATTACTCTTATTAGCTGTCTTATTTACCACACCACACTGCTTCGCCGCCCAGGTCTCCATCATCATTGACGACATAGGTTATCGTCAGACTGACGAGGCGGTGTTGGCATTGCCAAGCGACATCACCCTCTCAGTATTGCCCCATACCCCTCTGGGCGAAAGGCTTGCCGCCATCGCCCACGACAAGGGCCACGAGATCATGTTGCACCTGCCCATGCAGGCATTGAATGGCAAGGAGATGGGCCCTGGCGGACTGACCAATCAGATGAGCGAACAGGCTCTCAAGCGGGCGGTCGATGACGCCTTTAAGAGTGTCCCCTACGCCAAAGGTGTCAACAACCATATGGGGAGTCTGCTCACACAACTAGACGCGCCCATGACCTGGCTAATGGAGAGCCTGAAGCAGCAAGACAACTACTTTGTCGACAGCATGACCACCAGATACAGCAAGGCCAGCGACGCAGCCAACAGGCTGGGGATTCCGCTATTGAGAAGACAACTCTTTCTGGATAACGATGTATCGCCACAGGGGCTTGAGAGACAATTTAACCAGCTGATCCAGCTGGCGAACAAGGAGGGGCAACTCATAGTGATCGCACACCCCTATCCCGAGACCATCAGCTTCTTAAAGGCGAATCTGTCCAGACTCTCGGACGAAGGAATCGCATTAGTGAATACATCCAGGCTCTTGCCCTATCGCCTCGCACAGAAGGAACCCGCGACCAGCGACAAGGCGCATTTAAGATAGGCGAACTTAAGAAAGGCTAAGTTAAAGCTCTAAGACTGGGATGGTAAGATCCGGTAGCAAGGCTCTTAACTCGTCACGGTTACTGACGACATCGGCCAATGAGTATTTGTCTAGCACGGCAAGATAAGCGTCGACCGCCTCGGCGAGCACGCCCTTGAGCTGACAGGCTGGCGAGAAACGGCAATAGGGCTTGCTGCAATCGATAGGCGACAGCGAGTTTTCCAGCGTGCGCACCAGGACACCGATATTGATCTGATCCGCCGGCTTACCTAGCTTAAAACCACCTGCCTTACCACGAACCGTCTGCAGATAACCTTCTTTACCAAGATGATGCACTATCTTAGACACATGGTTAGCCGACAGATCGAACACCTCGGTGATCTCGGCGATTCTAAACAGGGTTTCTCTCTCTGGCGATAAGGCCAGGTACATTAACGTACGAATACCAAAATCTGTATAACGAGTTAACTGCATAACCTACCTTCTAAGACTGGGTCGCCGTTTCTAAAGATGTAATCAACCAAAGTGCCTCTTCTGCCGTCGAACCACAGACTTCAGGTTCGGCGATGAAACGATCACACAGCGCAGGGCGCTCTGGGTGACCGAATATCTTGCAAAGATTCCGCTCATCTAACTGGATGCAACGCACCCCGGCAGGCTTACCATTGGGCATGCCAGGGATAGGGCTGGTGATAGACGGCGCTATACAACAAGCACCACATCCTAGACGACAATTCATACGGCATTATACCTATATTTGCGTAGCTTGTTAGTCATTAAGATCACAGCATTATTCTGAGATTTCATAAAGCTTAGCTCTACCTAATAGTAAAAGAGATAAAAACACTAAGGTTCTATAGAGAACGCCATACAGATAATGACGTTATCCCTAGAAATAAGACAACAACTCAGTTGCTTCTATCTAGCGAACTTAAGTGTTTTAACTCATTCACCTTATGCCACAGCCTTGCTTTAAGGATTAGCTAAACGCTGCAGTTTATCTGCCCTCACCTGGGTGCTTTGTAGCGCGAAGCAGCTAGGCTACGAGTCGGGTACTCAGCTATACATAGAAAAAAGCGCCAGTCATGGCCAGCTCCAACCCAGACATCAACACTAACTCCCTCAATCTCACATGCGGGCGTAAGACATCCGCTTATCAAGCGCAGCTTGATGGATGACTGGAGCGCGAAGCAGCTAGGCTGCGAGCTGAGGGCCTGACCGCCATGGATGGCGGAAATGCAGTTAATGATTGGAGCACTTTAACTGCCACCCACGAAGTGGCTGTGGGCAGCGGGTGAAGTAGCACTTTCGCGCGACCTACATGGATGTAGGAAGTGCCATAAATTGCTGGGAGCTATTTAGGCGCCTGTCATGGCCAGCTCCGCTAAAGCTTCGCGCTCATAAGCACATCGCTATCGCGATATTCGCCCTACTTCACATGGAAACGTACCTCACTGCGTTCGGGCTCTTTATATTTCCCATGTTCGAGTAGATATTTCAAAGGCTGTTAAACGAAAAAATCCCCAACACTAGGTGCTGGGGATTTATCGTTTATTAGGCGCCTGGAAATGACCTACTCTCACATGGGGAGACCCCACACTACCATCGGCGCGATTGCGTTTCACTTCTGAGTTCGGGATGGGATCAGGTGGGACCACAATGCTATGGTTTCCAGACAAATTTGGAAATTCGGAAAGCTGTACTCTTATTTAAGAGTCAATTTGAGTTCGCACTTCAATCAAGTACTTTTGTATTCTTTTGATTACGTAAAACCATCTTACGAAACCCTTTTGGGTTGTATGGTTAAGCCTCACGAGTCATTAGTACAGGTTAGCTCAACGCCTCACAACGCTTACACACCCTGCCTATCAACGTCCTAGTCTCGGACGGCTCTTTAGAGACCTTAAAGGTCTAGGGATGACTCATCTTAGGGCTCGCTTCCCGCTTAGATGCTTTCAGCGGTTATCGATTCCGAACGTAGCTACCGGGCAATGCCATTGGCATGACAACCCGAACACCAGCGGTTCGTCCACTCCGGTCCTCTCGTACTAGGAGCAGCTCCCTTCAATCATCCAACGCCCACGGCAGATAGGGACCGAACTGTCTCACGACGTTCTGAACCCAGCTCGCGTACCACTTTAAATGGCGAACAGCCATACCCTTGGGACCGACTTCAGCCCCAGGATGTGATGAGCCGACATCGAGGTGCCAAACACCGCCGTCGATATGAACTCTTGGGCGGTATCAGCCTGTTATCCCCGGAGTACCTTTTATCCGTTGAGCGATGGCCCTTCCATTCAGAACCACCGGATCACTATGACCTGCTTTCGCACCTGCTCGACGTGTATGTCTCGCAGTTAAGCTGGCTTATGCCATTGCACTAACCGTACGATGTCCGACCGTACTTAGCCAACCTTCGTGCTCCTCCGTTACTCTTTGGGAGGAGACCGCCCCAGTCAAACTACCCACCAGGCACTGTCCTCAACCCCGATTCAGGGGCCAGAGTTAGAACATCAACACTACAAGGGTGGTATTTCAAGGATGACTCCACGAGAACTGGCGTTCCCGCTTCAAAGTCTCCCACCTATCCTACACATGTAGGGTCAATGTTCAGTGCCAAGCTATAGTAAAGGTTCACGGGGTCTTTCCGTCTAGCCGCGGGTATACGGCATCTTCACCGCAATTTCAACTTCACTGAGTCTCGGCTGGAGACAGCGTGGCCATCATTACGCCATTCGTGCAGGTCGGAACTTACCCGACAAGGAATTTCGCTACCTTAGGACCGTTATAGTTACGGCCGCCGTTTACCGGGGCTTCGATCATGAGCTTCTCCGAAGATAACCCAATCAATTAACCTTCCGGCACCGGGCAGGCGTCACACCGTATACGTCATCTTGCGATTTTGCACAGTGCTGTGTTTTTGATAAACAGTTGCAGCCACCTGGTATCTGCGACTCCCGTCAGCTTAGAGAGCAAGTCTCATCACCAACAGGAGCGTACCTTCTCCCGAAGTTACGGTACCATTTTGCCTAGTTCCTTCAGCCGAGTTCTCTCAAGCGCCTTGGTATTCTCTACCCGACCACCTGTGTCGGTTTGGGGTACGATTCCTGCTAACCTGAAGCTTAGAAGATTTTCCTGGAAGCATGGCATCAACTACTTCATCACCGTAGTGACTCGTCATCAACTCTCAGTATTAGGTGCCCGGATTTGCCTAAGCACCCTACCTACAGCCTTAAACGCGGACAACCAACGCCGCGCTAGCCTAGCCTTCTCCGTCTCTCCATCGCAGTTAGCAGAAGTACGGGAATATTAACCCGTTTCCCATCGACTACGCCTTTCGGCCTCGCCTTAGGGGTCGACTCACCCTGCCCCGATTAACGTTGGACAGGAACCCTTGGTCTTTCGGCGAGGAGGTTTTTCACCCCCTTTATCGTTACTCATGTCAGCATTCGCACTTCTGATACCTCCAGCGTGGGTTACCCCTTCACCTTCAACGGCTTACAGAACGCTCCTCTACCGCACCAGCGCAAGCGCTAGTACCCATAGCTTCGGTGTATTGCTTAGCCCCGTTATATCTTCCGCGCAGGCCGACTCGACTAGTGAGCTATTACGCTTTCTTTAAATGATGGCTGCTTCTAAGCCAACATCCTAGCTGTCTAAGCCTTCCCACATCGTTTCCCACTTAGCAATAACTTTGGGACCTTAGCTGATGGTCTGGGTTGTTTCCCTTTTCACGACGGACGTTAGCACCCGCCGTGTGTCTCCCGAGTAGTACTCATTGGTATTCGGAGTTTGCAAAGGGTTGGTAAGTCGGGATGACCCCCTAGCCTTAACAGTGCTCTACCCCCAATGGTATTCGCTCGAGGCGCTACCTAAATAGCTTTCGAGGAGAACCAGATATCTCCCGGTTTGATTGGCCTTTCACCCCCAGCCACAAGTCATCACCGCATTTTTCAACATACGTGTGTTCGGTCCTCCAGTTGATGTTACTCAACCTTCAACCTGCCCATGGCTAGATCACCGGGTTTCGGGTCTACACCTTGCAACTAAACGCGCAGTTAACACTCGGTTTCCCTACGGCTCCGCTATTCGCTTAACCTCGCTACAAAATGTAAGTCGCTGACCCATTATACAAAAGGTACGCAGTCACGGTCTCAAGAACCGCTCCCACTGCTTGTACGTATACGGTTTCAGGTTCTATTTCACTCCCCTCACAGGGGTTCTTTTCGCCTTTCCCTCACGGTACTGGTTCACTATCGGTCAGTCAGGAGTATTTAGCCTTGGAGGATGGTCCCCCCATATTCGAACAAGATATCACGTGTCCCGTCCTACTCGTTTTCACCTAAAGTTAGTTTTCATGTACGGGGCTATCACCCTGTATCGCTGTGCTTTCCAACACATTCCACTAACACCCTCTAGGCTTAAGGGCTAATCCCCGTTCGCTCGCCGCTACTAGGGGAATCTCGGTTGATTTCTTTTCCTAAGGGTACTTAGATGTTTCAGTTCCCCTCGTTCGCCTCACTAAGCTATGTATTCACTTAGTGATGACACCTTATGGTGCCGGGTTTCCCCATTCGGACATCGTTAGCTCAAATGCTTGTTACTAGCTCGCCAACGCTTTTCGCAAGTTACTACGTCCTTCATCGCCTCTGACTGCCAAGGCATCCACCGTATACGCTTAGTCACTTAACCATACAACCCAAATGAGTTTCATCTGAGTCGCATCGCAACTAACGGTTTCTACTTTCGCCAAAAGAATACTCAAGTCACTTGATTAAAGTGTGTTTTGAGAACTCAATTATTTTTCGCAATAACCTTTCGGTTATTACTATCAGCTTTCCAAATTTTTAAAGAACAAGCATCGTCGCTCGGACGTGCCACTCGCTCTAACAAGAACAAGTTATCTGTGTGAACACTCAACAAATATCAGTCAATCGTATAGGTAAGGAGGTGATCCAGCCCCAGGTTCCCCTAGGGCTACCTTGTTACGACTTCACCCCAGTCATGAACCACACCGTGGTAAACGCCCTCCCGAAGGTTAAGCTATCTACTTCTGGTGCAGCCCACTCCCATGGTGTGACGGGCGGTGTGTACAAGGCCCGGGAACGTATTCACCGTGGCATTCTGATCCACGATTACTAGCGATTCCGACTTCATGGAGTCGAGTTGCAGACTCCAATCCGGACTACGACCGGCTTTGTGAGATTAGCTCCACCTCGCGGCTTCGCAACCCTCTGTACCGACCATTGTAGCACGTGTGTAGCCCTACTCGTAAGGGCCATGATGACTTGACGTCGTCCCCACCTTCCTCCGGTTTATCACCGGCAGTCTCCCTAAAGTTCCCGGCATTACCCGCTGGCAAGTAAGGATAAGGGTTGCGCTCGTTGCGGGACTTAACCCAACATTTCACAACACGAGCTGACGACAGCCATGCAGCACCTGTCTCAGAGTTCCCGAAGGCACCAATCCATCTCTGGAAAGTTCTCTGGATGTCAAGAGTAGGTAAGGTTCTTCGCGTTGCATCGAATTAAACCACATGCTCCACCGCTTGTGCGGGCCCCCGTCAATTCATTTGAGTTTTAACCTTGCGGCCGTACTCCCCAGGCGGTCTACTTAATGCGTTAGCTTGAGAACCCAGTGTTCAAGACACCAAATTCCGAGTAGACATCGTTTACGGCGTGGACTACCAGGGTATCTAATCCTGTTTGCTCCCCACGCTTTCGTACCTGAGCGTCAGTCTTTGTCCAGGGGGCCGCCTTCGCCACCGGTATTCCTTCAGATCTCTACGCATTTCACCGCTACACCTGAAATTCTACCCCCCTCTACAAGACTCTAGTTGACCAGTTCGAAATGCAGTTCCCAGGTTAAGCCCGGGGCTTTCACATCTCGCTTAATCAACCGCCTGCGTACGCTTTACGCCCAGTAATTCCGATTAACGCTTGCACCCCTCGTATTACCGCGGCTGCTGGCACGAAGTTAGCCGGTGCTTCTTCTGCGAGTAACGTCACAGCTAACGGGTATTAACCGTTAACCTTTCCTCCTCGCTGAAAGTGCTTTACAACCCGAAGGCCTTCTTCACACACGCGGCATGGCTGCATCAGGCTTGCGCCCATTGTGCAATATTCCCCACTGCTGCCTCCCGTAGGAGTCTGGGCCGTGTCTCAGTCCCAGTGTGGCTGATCATCCTCTCAGAACAGCTAGGGATCGTCGCCTAGGTGAGCCATTACCTCACCTACTAGCTAATCCCACCTAGGTACATCCAATCGCAGAAGGTCCGAAGATCCCCTCTTTTCCCCCGTAGGGCGTATGCGGTATTAGCAGTCGTTTCCAACTGTTATCCCCCTCGACTGGGCAGTTCCCTAGGCATTACTCACCCGTCCGCCGCTCGTCAGCAAAGTAGCAAGCTACTTTCTGTTACCGCTCGACTTGCATGTGTTAGGCCTGCCGCCAGCGTTCAATCTGAGCCATGATCAAACTCTTCAATTAAAAGTTTTTGTGGACCTAAGTCCGACTCAATGAATTCTGATTCACATAAATGACTCGGAAGAATCACCTACATGTTTGTACATATTGCTATGAACACTCACTATCTCTAGTGAAACTAGATTTAGTAAATCATGCATTGAGATTTAAATCGTTTTCGATTAACTCAATACCTGTGAGTGCCCACACAGATTTCTTGTTTTATCTTGTTAAAGAGCATTGCATCGTATTTGATGCCGCCGCTGGCGCCGGGCCGTTGGCTTAGGGATGCGTATTCTACACTTCCCGATGTTGGCGTCAAGGGTTAATTTTAAGAAGTTTTTCAAGCGTCGATTCTTTAACCAGAAGGCGACATTTGAAAGCCTTAAACCACTTTCTGCCCGACTCAACTCATTGCGTTTAACCGCTACTGAAATCGAGTCCCTGACCAGGCTGAATCCCTTTGTTTTTCTGGCTTTCACCAGTTGAAGAAGTTGCTGCGCCGTGTCAGTGGATGCGCATTATAGGGAGACGATTCTTTTACGCAAGGGCTTTTTGAAAGAAAATGACACTTTGATGACTAAGCGGGCAATAATCAGGCATTACGTACAAAAAAGGGGCTAAAATGCCCCTTTTCCTATCTTTCGCTACTTTTTACTATTTACTGTTTACTGTTTACTAGTAATAGTCGCAGCCAGATTATTGGCTAAAGAAGCGTGACTCTTGGGTCGCCTCGACTGTCTCACCGTCTAATACCGTGGTGACCTTGAAATCGACTCTGGTCATGGCACGTGACAGTCCAACAGGATCCACGGCGACACTCACAGGCAGGGTCAGCACCTCGCCTCCTTCGATAGTGACAGATTGCGGACCATACCACTGATAGTCAGGCAGACCGTCGACGCTGAGTTGATACTCATGCTTGGCTTCCGTCTTATTGAGGATCTTCAGGGTAAAGGTGTTCTCGATTAGACCTTGATCATTTTCCCTAAAGAGCTGGTTACGGTCGCGAATGATATCGATACGTACAGGTGCTATGGTCACCGTCGCATAGATAAAGACTAAGATCATGAATGCCAACACGGCACCATAACCCAGGAGTTTAGGTCGTAGAACCTTCTCTTTAACGCCTTCGAGTTTGTTTTCCGTGGTGTAGGCGATCAGGCCCTTGTCGTAACCCATGCGCTCCATGGTGGTATCACAGGCATCGATACAAGAGCCACAGTTGATGCACTCATATTGCAGACCGTTACGAATATCGATACCGGTAGGACACACCTGCACGCAGAGATCGCAGTCGATACAATCGCCCAGGCCAAGGGCCTTAGGATCGGCCTTACGCGAACGGGGACCACGATCTTCACCGCGCTTGGTGTCATAACCCACGATAAAGGTGTTCTTGTCGAACATGGCCGATTGGAAGCGGGCATATGGGCACATGTGGATACACATGATCTCGCGCATCCAGCCGGCATTACCATAGGTGGCCACGGTAAACAGGGTTACCCAGAAATAGATGGCGCCCGAGGCGCTGCCACTAAAGACGTCAGCATAGACTTCGGTGGTCGGTACGAAATAGGAGACGAAGGTCATGGCGGTGAGTAGCGACACCAACAACCAGGAGAGATGCTTGGCGGTCTTGCGCCAGACCTTATTAAAACTCCATGGCATCTGATCTAACTTCATCCGCTTATTACGGGCACCTTCAAATTTCTCTTCGAACCAGATGAAAATAAAGGTCCACACCGTCTGCGGGCAGGTATAACCACACCAGACACGGCCAAGATAAGTTGTCACAAAAAAGAGACCAAACGCGGCTATCATTAATAATGCAGCGAGTAAGGTAAGGTCTTGGGGCCAAATGGTTAGGCCGAAGATATGAAACTTCTGCTCACCCAGGTTAAACCAGACGGCTTGTCTGTCTCCCCAGGGGATCCAGGGCAAGATGAGGAAAAAGAGCATAGCAACCCAGCCCAAGCGGCGACGTAGCTGAGTCCAAAATCCTTCTATTGCTCTAACATAAATACGATTGCGGGGATTAAAACGATCGGATTTATTCTCGTCCGGCTGATGAATTTTGATCCGCTCAGCCTTGGAATAATCCTTTTTATTTGATTCTGCGTTCATATTTAACAGCCTTACAGCTTTAATATTCCATGAAAACTGGCTTATTATACATTTCTAATACTGATTGTTCACCATGGTTGGATAAATAATGAGAGGCTGGATTATTTTAGGTGCAGGGATAGGATTACTCTATTATCTAGCGACCGAGACAGACAAACTCGATGAGCCCATCGCGCAAACCGATGCCCTGATGAAGCGTATCGAACGTAAACTCGACTCGATGACGGGAACCAAAATCATTCGTGTCGACAAGAACATCGCGATGTTCAAGACGCAGATTGCCGAGCGACTGACTCGAAAAGAGTTAGCGGCACTGGACAATATTCTCGAATCGAAAGAATCGGTGCTCGAGTTTACCGAGAAATATTGCGGCAACAGCAGCAATCGCTTTGACGAGCTGAGCAAAGATAACCAGCAATTTATCTGCGACAAGCTCAGATAATCCCTCACAGGCTACAGAAAGCTTTGCCCAGCGCACGCTTTTCTGCTGCCTAATTGATCTCTATTCATAATGAGCCTAGCCTTGGCTCATCTCTCGATGCGACATACATAGGGTTACGAACATGACAGACAAGGTTTCCGATATCTTTGATCCCTCCTTATGGGATCGAGTACCTGGATTTGATTTCGAAGATATTACCTATCATAGGGCGAAGGATCAGGGCACGGTACGTATCGCCATAGATCGTCCAGATTGCCTCAACTCATTTCGCCCTAAGACGGTCGATGAACTCTATATCGCCCTGGATCATGCCCGCCAATGGTCTGATGTGGGTTGTGTGCTGCTGACCGGCAACGGCCCGTCGGCCAAGGGACAATGGTCTTTCAGCGCCGGTGGCGACCAGCGTATCCGCGGCAAGGATGGCTACAAGTATGAAGGCGAAGAGACAGATAAACCCGACTTGGCGCGCATGGGCCGCCTGCATATCTTAGAGGTACAGCGCCTGATCCGTTTCATGCCTAAGGTGGTAATAGCGGTCGTGCCGGGCTGGGCGGTCGGCGGTGGTCATAGCCTGCATGTGGTCTGCGATCTTACCCTGGCCTCTAAAGAGCATGCGGTATTTAAACAAACCGACCCGGATGTCGGCAGCTTCGACTCGGGGTACGGCAGCGCCTACCTCGCCAAGATGATTGGCCAGAAGCGTGCCCGGGAAATTTTCTTCCTCGGTTTTAATTACAGTGCGGAGGAGGCGTTCGACATGGGCATGGTCAACCGCGCCATCTCCCATGCTGAGTTGGAAACCGAGGCGCTGAGATGGGCCAAAGAGATCAACTCTAAGTCGCCTACAGCCATGCGTATGTTGAAGTACGGCTTTAACCTGCCGGACGATGGCTTAGTGGGTCAGCAACTGTTTGCCGGTGAGGCGACACGCCTGGCCTATGGTACCGACGAAGCGGTAGAAGGACGTGATGCCTTCCTGGAAAAACGGGATCAGGATTTCTCTAAGTTCCCTTGGCATTACTAGTCTCTACGTACCACTAAAATCACACCAGCCGCCCCAGAGTGCCAGTTAAGGTATCTGTCACTCTGGGCATTTTTCTCGACTCGCTCATCTTTATTAATCGTCTTACTGCATTAAGCCAATCGCACTCTCCGACTTTACAACTTAAATGATAATAATTATCATTTAACTAAATCTAAGAGGAGACGCATCATGGCTAAGACATTCACCTTTGCAGTACTACACTTCGGTGTCGCATTCGGAATCACCTACCTGTTAACCGGTAGCATAGTGATAGGTGGCGCCGTGGCACTCATAGAACCGGCGATCAACACTGTCGTGTTCTACTTCCACGATAAGGTGTGGCAACGCATAGAGAAGCGCTCCCAGCCGCTGTTAGCCTGAGTAGCAACTAGTCACCGCCAACAGTAGCTTTTAACGCTTAAAAGCAGGCCTTGTTTAGATTAATAATTGAAAAATAACTAATTTAACAGACGATAATTTTAAGCAAAAACAAATTATCTGTACCCTTTGTAGGCGACATCTGCTATAAGTCGGATTCGATATTTTGCCGTTATCAACTTACAAAGGATTGTTATGAAAGCTCTTCTTGCCGCAGCTTGCCTGCTCGTTACACCTCTCTCTTTCGCATCGGATTACCATCACGCCCTATCGGTCGGTGCGGGGATAGGTTACACCAGTATTTCATCAGATGATAATGTCACCGATAATATTCCACTTCACTATGATCTTGCCTATCGCTACCAATTTTCCTCCGAATGGGGCCTAGAAGTGGGCTACCAGGATGTATTTGTCAACAATATCATTATCATTGGTAATCAAATGGATAATATCGACAGCTTCCGTGCTGCGGCCCTATATACACTCCCCTTGTCTCAGCGAAACAGTCTGGTATTTAAACTGGGCGCCAACCAATATCGACTAAAATTTACCGATACCGACGACAACGGCCGTAAGTACACAGATGATGGAACTGGCCTGCTGGCAGGACTAGGTTGGCGGATGGAGTTTGCGTCGGGCATGGATCTCGGTCTCACCTATCACTATCAGGCGATGGATTTACTCGATACCCATACCTTTACTTTCGCCCTTGGATATCGCTTCTGATACTGACATAAATGTAGGGCAAACCTGAAGACAGCGTTTGCCCTACTATTTGTATTCAATCCCTTTATTTGGCGCTTATGCGACGCTTTCATTCACCCTTTCAGTCGCCCCATTCATTCGACGACTAGCACACCTTTATACATCTGCATCTGGCAGTGAAATGCATATTCTCCGGGTGTCATGGCCGGAATATTAATAACCGTAGGCTTATCAAGTAGCAGCTCCTCACTGATCTCCAGCGCCGGCAGCTGTAGGGTCGCCGAACAGGCTGACTTATCCTGCCTTAGAAAGGTAAGTGAAGTCGCCTGACCCGAGGGGATCTTGATACGCGAAGGCGTATATAGCCCATCCTTGACCACTATCTCTATGCCCTCCTGACTCACGGGCGTCTCGGGCGAGTAGAGCCAGAACCACCAAACAATAAAACCTATCAGGGCGAGACAGAACAGATTGATAAATAACATACCAGCCTCCTAATGCGCTTTGGCTTTAAACAGACGCAGACGATTGGCGTTGCTCACCACGGTTAGCGATGAGAAGGCCATGGCCGCACCGGCAATCACAGGATTGAGCAGTAAGCCGAACATGGGGTAAAGAATGCCCGCAGCAATGGGAATACCGGCGGCGTTATAGACGAAGGCGCCAAACAGATTCTGTTTGATATTACTCAGCGTCGCCTTGCTGACCGCAATCGCATCGGCCAAGCCGTGTAAGGAGCCTCGCATCAGGGTGATATCGGCACTCTCAATAGCCACATCCGTACCCGTACCTATGGCAAAGCCCACGTTAGCCAACGCCAGCGCCGGGGCGTCGTTGATACCATCCCCCGTCATGCCCACTACCTCGCCATCTTTCTGCAGCTCGGCGACCTTGCTGGCCTTATCTTGGGGCATCACCTCGGCAAAAAACGTCTCTATACCCACCTTAGCCGCCACCGCCGCGGCCGTGGCCTGATTGTCTCCGGTTAACATCACCACCTTGATGCCATTGTGCTTAAGCCTGGCGATCGCCTCGGCCGAGTCAGGCTTGATAGGGTCAGCCACCGCTATGATGGCAATAAGCTCATTTTCCTGCGCCAGATACATGGGCGTCTTGGCCTCCGCCGCCAGCTGCTGCGCCTTGGCCTGGTAGGCCTGGGTATCCACACCGAAGTCTTGCATCAATGCCTGATTACCAAACAGCAGCGCCTGCCCATTCAATTTGGCCTCGACCCCGCGCCCGGAGATGGCATTAAAGTCCTCGACAGATTCCATCTGTATGCCGCGGCTGTTAGCCGTCTCGACAATCGCCTCGGCCAGGGGATGCTCAGAGTGTCGCTCGATACCGGCGGCCAGGGCTAATACCTCGTCCTCATCAATAGAGGACGCCTGAGTGACCACCACATCTGTGACCTGAGGAGAGCCCTGAGTAATAGTGCCCGTCTTATCCAGTACCATGACACTGATCTTAGAGGCGGTTTGTAGCGCCTCGCCGTTACGGATCAACACTCCAGACTCGGCCGCCTTACCCACACCCACCATGACAGACATAGGCGTGGCCAGCCCCAGGGCACAGGGACAGGCGATGATCAACACTGTCGTGGCCGAGACGATGGCAAACACCATCGAAGGCTCGGGGCCGAAGTTAAACCACACCATGGCGCTAACGATGGCGATGATCATGATGGCCGGTACGAAATAGCTGGCAATTACATCAGCAAGCCGACCAATTGGCGGCTTAGAGTTCTGCGCCCGCTTCACCATGGCGATGATTCTGGCTAAAGCAGTGTCTTTCCCCACTCGGGTCGCGCTAAAGACGATGGAGCCGGACTTGTTTAGGGTTCCCGTGACAACTTCGCTGTCGATCGCCTTCTCAACCGGAATCGGTTCGCCGGTCAGCATAGACTCATCCACCATGGTGGTGCCCTCGATGACCACACCATCGACGGGGATCTTCTCGCCTGGGCGCACCCGTACCTTATCGCCTTGCAGCACCTGAGCGATGTCGATATCCAGTTCCTTACCGTCGCGTATCACCCGCGCCGTCTTGGCCTGTAAGCCTATCAGGCGCTTAATCGCCTCCGAGGTCTTGCCCCTGGCCTTGACCTCTAATGCCAATCCCAGGTTGATCAAACCTATGATCATCGCCGTGGCCTCAAAATAGACGTGGCGCGCCATCTCGGGCAGCAGGGTTGGAAAGGCGACCACCAGCATGGAATAGAGCCAGGCGGTGCCTGTACCTAAAGCGATAAGCGTGTCCATGTTGGCATTGTGGTGCACAAAGGATTTCCACGCCCCCACATAGAAGTGTTTACCAGACAGGAGCATGATGCTCAGAGTCACCAAGCCCACCAGCCCCCAGGCTAATTGCTCGGTCGTGGTCGTTACCGTCATCTCGCCGATAAACAGGCCGTAGATCATCAAGGGAATACCCACAGACAGGGCGATAAAGGTATGGCGTAGCAGGCTGCGGTAATAGTCGAGATCCGCTTGTTCCTTCTCATCCATAGCATCATCGCTCGCCTCGGCCTGCAGTTGGGTCGCGTTATAACCCGCCGCCTCGACGGCCGTAATCAGCTGCTCCGGCGTTGCCGTTCCAGATACTTCGACGATGCGCTCGGCAAAGTTCATCTCGGCCGAATCGACCCCGGGGACAGAATTTAATGCCTTCTCTATCTTACCGACGCAGCTGGCACAGCCGGCGCCTATGATATTAAGTTGTACTCTGTTGGTGTCCATCTTCAATCCTCCAGGCTAGGCATCATGCTTGATTCACGATTGACTTCTAACTGACTGCTTTCTGTATAAGTGCCTTCGATTAGGTGGCAGATCATGTTGCCGGTCGGCGCCTTGTCCGGCTTATGGGACCAATCTTCCACAGCATTCGACAGCTTACGTCTCAACTTCACCATCTCTTCAAACTGCTTCTCAGTCTCCTCGAGCTTCTGCTGAATCATCTGCCGTACCAGGCCACAGGCGCTCTCGCCCTGATCCGTGCGCGAGAAGATCACCTTGATCTCATCGACGCTAAATCCCAGGTTTCTTGCGCTTAGGATGAACTGCATCCGCGACTGATCCTTGTCGCTGTAGTCCTTGTAGCCGTTGACCGAAGACTTAGCCGGGCTCAGCAGGCCGATGCGGGTATAGAAGCGCACGGTATCACCCGTGATATTGAGATTCTTTGCTAGTTGATTGACGCGCATATTCACTCCAACAAGACATTTTTTAAGCTCATGCCTTGACTATAAACCTGTGTGTTAGACACAGGTCAAGGAACTCAGGAAGAAAAAATCGAAAGTGTGGTGAAAAAGCGGCAGGCATAAAAAAAGCAGCCGTTAGAGAGGCTGCTTTTTTAGATATTGGCGTTAGTTTAAGAGCGCAAATTACTCTACCGTCACCGACTTAGCCAGGTTACGCGGCTGATCCACGTCAGTCCCCTTGATCAGGGCGACATGATAAGACAGTAGCTGCAGCGGGATGGTGTAGATGAGCGGCGCCATGTAGTCATCACAATGTGGCACTGGGATCACCTTCATGGTGTCGTCAGACTCGAACTCGGCGTCCTTATCAGCAAACACATACATGAGACCACCACGGGCACGCACCTCTTCGACGTTCGACTTAAGCTTCTCAAGCAGTTCGTTGTTTGGCGCCACGACGATCACCGGCATGTCGGCATCGATCAGCGCCAGCGGACCGTGCTTAAGCTCACCAGAGGCATAAGCTTCGGCGTGGATGTAGGAGATCTCCTTAAGCTTGAGCGCACCTTCCATCGCGATAGGATATTGATCGCCGCGGCCCAGGAACAGAGCGTGATGCTTATCGGCAAAGTCTTCGGCCAACTCGGCGATGGCATCATCCAAGCCCAGCGCCTGCTCCACCTTAGCCGGCATAGACTGCAGACTCTGGGTGATCTCGGCCAGCATCTCGGGAGACATGCCGTTGTTACGACCGACAGCGGCGGTCAGCATTAAGAGACCTGCCAGCTGAACGGTAAATGCCTTGGTTGAGGCCACGCCGATCTCGGCGCCCGCCTTCATCATGTACGCCATGTCCGACTCGCGCACCAGAGAAGAACCTGGCGCGTTACAGATAGTCAGGGTCGCCTTGTAGCCCATCTCTTTGGCCAAACGCAGCGCGGCCAAGGTATCGGCGGTTTCGCCCGACTGAGAGATGGTCACCAACAGGCTATTGGGGAACAGGTGCGATTTACGGTAACGAAACTCAGAGGCGATCTCGACGTTACAGGAAACGCCGGCCCAATCCTCAAGCCAGTAACGTGCCGCCATACCCGCGTGATAGCTGGTACCACAGGCGATGATCTGCACGTGTTTGATATCTTTTAGGAACTCTGCCGCGTTTTCACCGAAGGCAGAATCCAGCACATGGCCACCAGCGATGCGTCCCTCCAGGGTATGAGCGATTGCGCGAGGCTGCTCATAGATCTCCTTGAGCATGTAATGACGGTACTCGCCCTTGTCGCCCGCATCATGAGTCACTTCCGACTCTTTCACTTCACGCTCGACCGCGTTGCCATCAACATCGAAGATACTCACGGTGCGACGAGTTACTTCGGCTACATCACCCTCTTCGAGGAAGGCGAACGAGCGGGTCACGGGCAGCAGCGCCAGCTGATCCGAGGCGACGAAGTTTTCGCCCAGGCCGAAGCCTATCACCAGTGGGCTGCCTGAGCGGGCGACGATCATGCGCTCGCTGTCACGGCGGTCGATCACCACAGTGCCGTAGGCGCCTTCGAGTTGCTTAACCGTGGCCTGCACAGCGCCAAGTAGAGTGTCATGAGACTTAAGCTCATGGTGTACCAGGTGGCAGATCACTTCGGTATCTGTATCTGAGTTAAAGGTGTAACCCAGGCCCTTTAGCATGTCGCGTAGCTTGTTGTGGTTTTCGATAATGCCGTTGTGCACCACGGCAATGTCACCGCTGGACTGGTGAGGGTGGGCATTACGCTCACTCGGCTCGCCATGGGTCGCCCAGCGCGTGTGTGCGATACCCGTGCCACCGACGAGCGGTGCCTGCTCTAAGGCACTAGACAGCTCTTGCACCTTGCCTACACGGCGAGTGCTTGCCAGTTCATTGTTATGAATCACCGCCACACCGGCAGAGTCATAACCACGATATTCGAGGCGGCGTAGCCCCTCGACTAGAATTTCCGCAACATCCCTTTGCGCCACTGCGCCAACGATTCCGCACATAGTTTTTTCCTACTTACTCTTACTAATTTAAAAATTTACTTTGAGTAGGGCGCGAGAATCACCTCTACACCCTGCTCGATAATCTGTTCTACCGTCCGTTCATCGACTCTGTCGTCGGTCACCAGCACGCTTATCTGCTGCCATGGCAGCTCCAGGTTAGGTATGCGCCTGCCTATCTTGTCTGAGTCCACCATGACGATCACCTCGCGGGAGACCTCGGCCATCACCTTGCTCAGGCCGGTCAACTCGTTGAAGGTGGTGGTGCCTCTGGCGAGATCTATCCCATCGGCGCCGATAAACAGCTGATCGAAGTTATAGGAGCGCAGCACCTGTTCGGCCACCTGTCCCTGGAAAGATTCTGAATGGGGATCCCAGGTGCCGCCCGTCATCAGTAGCGTCGGCTCATTTTCCAGCTCGTGTATGGCGTTGGCCAGCTGCAACGAGTTGGTCATCACCACCAGGCCGCGCTTGGTATTGAGTTGCTGTACCAGGCCCGAGGTGGTGCTGCCGCTATCTATGATGATGCGGTTATGATCTTTAATCAGCCTGGCGGCAGCCTCGGCGATAGATAGCTTATTGGGGGCTATCTTGGCGCTGAACTGCTGAGTCACCTCATCTGGGATCGCCACGGCGCCACCGTAACGACGCAGCAGCAGACCGGTTTTTTCCAGCACTGCCAAGTCTTTACGTATTGTGACTTCGGAGGTCTCGAAACGATTAGCCAGCTCGTCGACGCTCACCTCGCCAGTCTCATTCAAGACGGCAATAATGCTATGGCGGCGCTGCTGAGTGTTTCGTTTATTCACAAAGAGTTTCACTTAAGTTTCGTTTCGAAAGATGAATTATAGTGATTCGAAACTTTTTTACCAGTAGTAAAGATTGAAAACCGAGCTAAAAACGCAAAAAGCCGCTATCACAGATAGCGGCTTAATGAGTGAAATGAAATTGAGTTTAGAACTTGGCTTGCAGCGCTAAGCCAAAGTGACGTCCCTCACCCACGGTAACATCCGTATTGGTGCCACCGGCCAGGTAATCGGTATCGAACAGGTTCTTCACATTGAGGCGTACGCTGACATCGCTCCCCATCACATCCATGGTATAGGCGGCGCCGATATCGAAGCGCACATAGGCATCCTTGGTGATGGTGTTATCCGTATTGGCAAAACGCTCGCCCACATAGATGGCACCAAAGTTAAGCGCTAAGGCCTCTGTCATCTCGTAGCGGGTCCAGATGTTGGCCGACCACTCGGGTGCATCCACAGGCGTCTTGCCGTTGAGTCTGTCTTCTTGCGGGCGTTGATACTCGGCATCGAGATACATCATAGATCCTGTCATGAACCACTTGTCGCTCAGCTGCCCTTGAGCCCCCATCTCGAAGCCTTTATGACGCTGTTCTCCGGATTGAGTGGTGATCGTCTTATCGCCACTGGTCGGGATCACCTCGAGATCTTGGGTCACGGTAACGTTTGAAACGGTAATATCGAAGACAGCACCGGTTAGCAGCAGGCTGCCATCGAACAGCTCCCACTTGGTACCGACCTCATACTGCTCTCCATACTCAGGATCCAGATTCATCTGATCGTTCACATCATCAGGATCATTCACCATCCCCTGAGGCGTGAAGCTCTTAGAGTAGTTGAAATAGATGCTGCCATTCTCCGCCGGCGAATAGATCACCCCAAACTTAGGAGAGACCGCATAGCTGTTGTTGCCCTTACCGTCCTTCTTCTGCTCATCGTAGCGTACGCCAGCCAATAGCTGCCATTGCTGGTTGATGGTCATCAGATCCTGAATATAGAAGCCATAATGCTTATAGTCGGACTCAGACTTGGTAGTGTCGCGATGATAATCCAAGTCCGGACGAGGCACAGGCTGCCCCGGCATCACCAGCTGGTTCTTATCTCCCGCCTCTTTGAGCTGGCCATAGTAGTAGTCCAGCATATTGGCGCCGATCAACAGCTTGTGCTCGAAGTCACCGGTGCTAAAGTCGCCGGTAAAGTCGATGAAGCCCGTCTTGTGTTGCCAATCATCATAACGATCGAACGGGCTAATGGTGTAACCATCGGTGAAGGGATCTTCCGAGCCTTTTACCAGGCTAGGTGAAGAATCTAAACGCTGACGATTAAACTGCTGGTCGTTATAACCCGCCTTGATCTGCCAATCGTCGCTGAGATGATAGGTTAGCTCGGCGCCCAGGTTTGAGATGGTGTTGTCGGTAAAGGCCCAGGGCTGATCCCAGATGATATCGCGGCCACCGATCAGCTCGCCTCGGCTGTTGAGCCAGCCACCACGGTCTATGCCTGTCTTATCCTGAGTATGGTCATACTTGAGCGACAGCATAAGATCGTCGGTAATATCAAACTCAAGGTTCAGATAGCCCAACCAGCGATCGCGATCCTGATTTGTGCCGTCTTGATATTCGCGCCAGTACTCGGTGTCTTGCTTAACCAGCACCGTGCGGTAACGTATGGTCTGCGCCTCATTCAGGCTGCCACCGGCATCCAGCTGATAACGGGTAGAACCATGCTCGTCGGTGTCGAAGCCCAGCTCAAACAGGGTGTCATAACTAGGCTTCTTGGTGACCATGTTGATCAGGCCGCCTGGGCCAGACTGGCCATAGAGCATGCTAGAGGGGCCTTTTAACACCTCGACCTGTTGCAGGGTCTCGATAGGCTGCACATAGTGAGACCACTGCTGCTGACCATTGATCAGATAACCCGAGCCCGATGACAGCTCGAAGCCGCGGATGTTAAATACCTGCCGATTCCACTTCTCGCTGCCGCTGGTGACACTCGAGTCGTTCACCAGTACCTCTGACAGGTTGGTCGCCAACTGCTCGTCGGTCACAAAGTCGGGGATCACCGCCACAGATTGCGGCGTATCCATAAGATCGATATCGCCGCGCATGGCGCCGGAGGCAACGCCCACCTTATAGTCGTTAAAGGTTCGCCCCGTCACGGTAATACGTTCGATATTAGCCTCAACCAGGCTGTTTTCGGCATCATCGGCCACTGCAGGCGTTGCCGCCAGGGCCGCCAACACGGCAAAACCGACAGGAGAATAGTTAAACGAACCTAGCTTAAATGACATGCAAACCTCACCACTAAACAACAAGTAAACGAAAGTTGCGACAAATATAAATGAGAATTGTTTTTATTTAAGCTTATTTACATCCCTTTACACTGTAGGCCGATCCAGTTCACTAAATTAGCCTTATCAGCCAGAGAATTGGCAGTTCTTCTATGAAAATAGGCATAAAAAAAGCGACCATAGAGGTCGCTTCTTCTTGCTTTTACCAGCTTATTTCTTTTGCTTCACAGGACGTGTCCAGCCAGTCAGATGACGCTGTTTCACTCGGGTGATCACCAGCTCATCGGCCGCCACATCACGGGTAATGGTTGAGCCCGCACCTAATGTGGCCCCCTTACCTATGGTCACAGGCGCCACCAGCTGAGTATCGCTGCCCACAAACACGTCGTCTTCGATCACCGTCAGGTGCTTGTTGGCACCGTCATAGTTACAGGTAATGGTACCGGCACCGATATTCACCCCAGCGCCCACCTGAGCATCACCAATATAGGCCAGGTGACCCGCCTTAGAGCCTTCACCCAGTACCGCCTTCTTCATCTCGACGAAGTTGCCGATATGGGCGTCGCGCTTGAGCTCGGCGCCCGGGCGCAGACGGGCAAAGGGACCGGCACTGGCGGCTTCACCCACAATCGCATTTTCGATAATAGAATAAGGTTTAATCTCGGCGTTATCGCCAATCTCACAGTCTATGAGGATAGCGCCTGCGCCGATAGTCACGTTATTGCCTATGGTCACCTTACCCTGGAATACCACATTGACATCGATCATCACATCCATACCAACAGTAACGTCGCCGCGCACGTCGATGCGGGCGGGGTCACGCAGATTAGCGCCTTCAAGCATTAGCTTCTCGGCGGCGCGTGCCTGATAGGCGCGCTCCAACTGAGCTAGCTGCACACGATTGTTCGCGCCTTCCACCTCGATGGCCGACTCAGGCTGCGCCGTGGTGATACTCACGCCGTCGCGATGAGCCATGGCCACGATATCGGTAAGATAATATTCGCCCTGGGCATTGTCCGACGACAGCTGACCCAACCAGGCCTTAAGCTGTTTGCCGGGCGCGGCCATGATGCCTGTGTTGATCTCATTGATCTTAAGCTGTTCCTCGTTGGCATCCTTCTGCTCGACGATCCCCACCACCTGACCGGCCTCACGTACGATGCGACCATAACCAGTTGGATCAGGCAGATTCACGGTAAGAATGGCCAGGCCGTTAACATCACGCGCCGCCAACAGGGCTTCCAGTGTCGAGGCCTGGATCAGAGGCACGTCACCGTAGAGGATCAGGACTGTATCATCGTCGCCAATATTGTCATTGGCCTGAGCCACGGCGTGACCGGTACCTAACTGCTCGGCCTGCAATACCCAATTCAGCGTCTGCTCACCCAGGCGGGTCTTAAGCTTATCGGCGCCATAACCATAGACCAGCTGAATAGCCTCACTCCCCAGTTGATGTGCGGTATCTATCACATGCTGCACCATGCTCTTATGGGCGATGGGATGGAGAACCTTGGGAAGGTCTGAGCGCATGCGGGTCCCTTTGCCTGCGGCCAAAATAACGACGTTCAGTGCCATGAAGAAATCCTTGGGTGATTACTGCTGATACAGAAGAAAATGCAAATTAAGTGGGCCGATTTTAATAGATTGCGCCGTCAAAAGCGACACGCGGCGCACCTTTAAAGGCGTTAGAAGTTGATAACCTTGTCCGACTGCAGCAACCAGAGGGCGAGATCGTCCATGGTGGCCTTCACACATCCCTCGATAGCACTCAGTTCGCTAAGCCCGCGAGCCTGCACGCAGGAGGTGCAATACTTCACCTCGGCGCCCTGGGCTAGGATAATCTCCAGCATCTGCTGCAGGTTATAGCCCTCACCCGGTTGCTGCCTGGGTAATACCCCCGTCACGGCATCGGACAAGAGAAACAGCTTAACCTTAGGTGTGGGAGTCTGCTCATTGAGCTGTATCGCCAGGCGTAGGGCGTTAAAGAGTTTCTCAGACCCATAAGGCGCATCGTTGACGACGATTAAGACTTGTTGCATGGAATATCCCTCATTGAAGACAAGGGCATCAGCCTATCATTGCCATGAAATTGAAACGCCAGGCTCGATCACGTAAAGGGAGTAGAAGATAGTTCCGGGATGGAAAACAGATACAAAAAAGGCGGTCACCCGAGGGCACCGCCTTTTATCATCAAACAATAACCTTATCTGGCAATGTTCTTCTTGATGGTCTCTACAACGCGCAATTGAGCGATAGCCTGAGCTAATTCAATCGCTGCAGCGGCATAGTTAAAGTCTGCGCCAGCGTTAGCCATGTGGGCTTCTGCACGACGCTTGGCTTCTACGGCTGCCTGCTCATCAATCTCTTCGGCACGCAATACTACGTCAGCCAATACTGATACTGAGAAAGGTTGTACTTCCAGGATACCACCCGAAAGATAGAAGACTTCCTCTTTACCATCTTGTTTGACGATGCGCGCCATGCCAGGTTTGATATGCGTAAGCAGAGGTGCGTGACCAGGCATAACGCCTAAATCACCCTCAGCACCTGAGACTTGTAGGTGTGCTACCAGACCCGAAAAGATGCTGCTTTCTGCGCTTACAATATCAAGTTGTACTGTCATGGCTGCCATCCGTTCTCCTTAAAATATCAAGCTAACGCCTGATTATTTTTTGTTAGCTCGCTCGATAACTTCGTCGATTGAACCTGCCATGTAGAACGCTTGCTCTGGAATGTGGTCGAACTCACCTTCCAATAGGCCTTTAAAGCCACGGATTGTGTCTTTAAGGGCAACGTACTTACCTGGAGAACCGGTGAATACTTCTGCTACGAAGAATGGCTGAGACAGATATTTTTCAATCTTACGCGCACGGGCAACGGTAGTCTTATCTTCATCAGATAGTTCGTCCATACCCAAAATCGCGATGATGTCTTTCAGCTCTTTATAGCGCTGTAGTACGTTCTGTACACCACTTGCTACGTCATAGTGCTCTTGGCCAACAACCTGTGGATCTAGCTGACGTGAAGTCGAATCCAGTGGGTCAACCGCTGGGTAGATACCCAGAGAAGCAATGTTACGTGACAATACAACGGTCGCATCCAAGTGAGCGAAGGTTGTTGCTGGTGACGGATCCGTCAAATCATCCGCAGGTACGTATACCGCTTGAACAGAGGTAATAGACCCTGTCTTAGTCGAGGTAATACGCTCCTGAAGAACACCCATCTCTTCAGCCAGTGTTGGCTGGTAACCTACCGCTGAAGGCATACGGCCTAGCAGTGCAGATACTTCGGTACCCGCTAGGGTGTAACGATAGATGTTATCGACGAACAATAGTACGTCTTTACCTTCGTCACGGAACTTCTCAGCCATAGTCAGACCGGTCAGTGCCACACGTAGACGGTTTCCTGGAGGCTCGTTCATCTGACCATAAACCATGGCCACTTTGTCGAGTACGCCAGATTCTTCCATCTCGTAGTAGAAGTCGTTACCCTCACGAGTACGCTCACCTACACCGGCGAATACTGACAAACCAGAGTGTGCTTTAGCGATGTTGTTAATCAGTTCCATCATGTTAACTGTCTTACCAACACCCGCACCACCAAACAGACCTACTTTACCACCCTTAGCAAACGGACATACAAGGTCGATTACCTTGATACCAGTTTCTAAAAGCTCAGTAGTGTTTGATTGATCTTCATATGAAGGCGCTTCACGGTGAATCACATAACGCTCATCTTCACCGATAGGACCCGCTTCATCAACTGGCTGACCTAGTACGTTCATGATACGGCCAAGAGTTGCACTCCCAACCGGAACAGTAATAGGTGAACCTGTGTTTACTACCTCGATACCACGACGCAGACCATCTGAAGAACCCATAGCGATGGTACGAACTACACCACCACCAAGCTGCTGCTGAACTTCCAGCACCAAGCCTTCACTTTTGATCTCTAGAGCGTCATAGACCTGAGGTACGGCATCATGTGGAAACTCAACGTCCACAACCGCGCCAATTACTTGGACAACAGTACCTGTGCTCATGATTAATCCTCTAAAACTTGTATTCGTTACCCAGCCTAAACCGCAGCGGCACCAGAAACAATTTCCGACAGTTCTTGCGTAATCGCAGCCTGACGGGCCTTGTTGTAGACCAACTGCAAGTCATCGATAAGTTCACCAGCGTTGTCTGTCGCAGCCTTCATAGCAACCATACGGGCTGCCTGCTCTGATGCGATGTTTTCAACAACACCTTGATACACTTGAGACTCCACATAACGAACCAATAAGGTCTCCAAAAGTTCTTTTGGATCAGGCTCGTATAGGTAATCCCAGTGATGAGAAATCTCATCTTCTTCTGACTTAGGCAAAGGTAGCAGCTGTTCGATCACAGGCGTCTGGCTCATGGTATTCACAAACTTGTTGAATACTACGTACAGACGGTCTAGCGTGCCTTCGTTGTATGCTTTTAGCATTACGCGTACTGTTCCGATCAGGTCAGCGAGCTTAGGAGCATCGCCTAATCCTGACGCGTGAGCAGACACTTTTCCGCCAAAGCTGTTGAAGAATTGTACGCTGCGTGCACCGATTGGGCAGAATTCAACTTCCGCTCCGGCTTCACGCTGCTTCTTCACGTCCGCGACAACCTTCTTAAATAGGTTGACGTTAAGACCACCACAAAGACCACGGTCGGTTGACACAACAATGTAACCAACTCGCTTAGCTTCTCTCACTTCCAAATATGGATGCTTATATTCGAGAGAACCCTGCGCCACGTGACCGATCACCTTACGCATATTTTCCGCGTATGGACGGCTCGCTGCCATGCGATCCTGCGCCTTGCGCATTTTGCTGGCTGCAACCATCTCCATTGCGGATGTGATCTTCTGAGTGTTCTGAACACTCGCGATCTTGGTTTTAATCTCTTTAGCGCCGGCCATCTTTACTCTCCAATCTGGACCTGAGGTGCCTTAAGACACCTCCGTGTCTTTACCAGGTTTGGGTTTCTACGAACTTGTCGAGGCCAGCCTTCAAACCACCTTCGATGTCGGCATTGTAGTCGCCAGTCTCGTTGATAGTCTTCATTAGGTCAGCATGCTCGCTGTTCATGTAAGAGAGCAAAGAAGCTTCGAAATCACCGATCTTGTTCAGCTCAACGCCTTTTAGGTAACCTTTTTCAGCTGCGAAAATAGACACAGACTGATCGGCTACGCTCATTGGCGCGTATTGCTTCTGCTTCATGAGTTCGGTAACACGCTCACCATGCTCAAGCTGAGCACGAGTTGCATCGTCAAGGTCAGATGCAAACTGAGAGAACGCTGCAAGCTCTCGATACTGTGCAAGTGCAGTACGGATACCGCCAGACAGTTTCTTGATGATCTTAGTCTGAGCCGCACCACCAACACGAGAAACCGAAATACCTGGGTTAACCGCAGGACGTAGGCCTGAGTTGAATAGGTCAGTTTCAAGGAAGATCTGACCATCGGTAATCGAAATTACGTTGGTCGGTACGAATGCAGATACGTCACCCGCTTGAGTTTCAATAATAGGCAGTGCAGTCAAAGAACCAGTCTGGCCCTTAACTTCGCCATTAGTGAACTTCTCAACGTACTCAGCGTTAACGCGTGAAGCACGTTCTAGTAGACGAGAGTGAAGATAGAAAACATCACCTGGGTATGCTTCACGTCCTGGTGGACGCTTCAGTAGCAATGAGATCTGACGGTAAGCAACAGCTTGCTTAGAAAGATCATCATATACGATCAGCGCATCTTCACCACGGTCACGGAAGTATTCACCCATTGAACAACCTGAGTACGGAGCCAGGTATTGTAGCGCTGCAGCTTCAGAAGCCGTTGCCACAACAACCACTGTGTTAGCCAGTGCGCCGTGTTCTTCAAGTTTGCGTACTACGTTAGCAATGGTAGAAGCCTTCTGGCCTACTGCCACATATACACACTTAATGCCTGAATCTTTTTGGTTGATGATGGCATCGATCGCCAGTGCTGTTTTACCAGTCTGACGGTCACCGATGACCAGCTCACGCTGACCACGACCGATTGGAATCATAGAGTCAACGGCTTTATAACCAGTTTGTACTGGCTGATCAACCGACTTACGTTCAATAACGCCTGGTGCGATCACTTCAACAGGAGAGAAACCATCGTTATCGATAGGTCCTTTACCGTCGATTGGTTGGCCCAGTGTGTTAACTACGCGGCCAAGTAGACCACGGCCAACAGGCACTTCCAAGATACGACCAGTTGTCTTAACTTTTTGGCCTTCTGCCAGATCGGCATAAGGACCCATAACTACGGCACCGACAGAATCACGTTCTAAGTTCAACGCGATCGCATAACGGTTACCAGGCAGTTCGATCATCTCACCTTGCATTACATCGGCAAGGCCGTGAACGCGAATAATGCCGTCGCTCACTGCAACGATAGTACCTTCGTTGCGAGCTTCACTAACGACTTCGAACTGCTCGATCCGCTGTTTAATCAGATCGCTGATTTCAGTGGAATTCAGTTGCATGCTCAAACTCCCAATTACGACTGCAGCTTTTCAGACAGGCGGTTTAGTTTACCGCTGACCGAGCCATCTATGACTAGGTCACCTGCCGTGATGATTACACCAGCCACCAGGCTGGCATCTACGCTGCAATTCAGCTTAACTTTGCGTGTGAGACGTTTTTCTAGAGAAGCACTAATTTGTTGCTGTTGCTCTGCGCTAAGCTCAGTGGCAGAAACAACAGATGCTTCAACCTCTTTCGCCCACTCGTTGCTGAACTCATGAAAGAGTTCATATACAGCAGGAAGTACTTCCAAACGACCGTTTTCAGCCATTACCTTTATCAGATTTTGACCTTGCTCATTGATCTGCTCACCACACACCTTAATGAAAAGGTCGGCAAGCTGGCTGCTCGAAAGCGCACCAGACAGTAGCGGCTTCATCGTCTCGTTTTCACTGACTTGAGCGGCAAAGCTAAGCATTTCAGCCCAGCTTTCTACTGCATTTTTCTCAATAGCAAAGTCAAATGCTGCCTTTGCGTAAGGACGAGCGATGGTGCTTAATTCAGCCATAACTCACTCCCTAATCAAATTTCAGCAACAAGTTTGTTAACTATGTCACTGTGGGCGGCTTCATCAATCGAACGCTCAAGGATCTTCTCTGCACCGGCGATAGCCAGAGCAGCAACTTGCTTACGCAGGTCTTCTTTCACGCGATTACGTTCAGCTTCAATTTCTGCTTTACCCTGAGCGATGATTTTCGCACGCTCAGCGTCTGCTTCGGCTTTGGCCTCATCGACAATCTGAGCTTTACGCTTGTTAGCTTGCTCAATGATTTCGTTAGCAGTTGCCTTAGCTTCTTTTAGTTGGTCGGTGGCTTTCGCCTGTGCCAACTCTAGGTCTTTTACAGCACGATCAGCATCAGCTAGACCGTCGGCGATCCTTTTTTGGCGCTCTTCGATGGCATTCATCAAAGGGGGCCAAACAAACTTCATGCAGAACCACACGAAGATAATAAAGGCAACCGTCTGACCGATTAGGGTGACGTTGATATTCACAACAGCCTCCTATTTAGATTAAAGACAGAAGCGTTGATTACAGCATTGCACCCAGTGGGTTAGTAAACAGCATAAATAGTGCAATACCTACACCGATCATGGTTACCGCATCCAATAGACCAGCAACAATGAACATCTTAACTTGTAGCATAGGAGCCATTTCTGGTTGACGCGCAGCGCCTTCCAAGAACTTGCCACCTAGTAGGCCGAAACCGATAGCGGTACCTAGAGCACCCATACCAATCAGTAGAGCAACAGCGATAGCTGTCATGCCTAATACAGTTTCCATCTCTATCTCCAATATTCTAAATCTTTAGTTAGTTTGTGATTTAGCTTAAAAAAAATTTCTTCAGCAACCCTTAATGATCTTCATGTGCCATGCTGAGATACACGATCGTCAGCATCATGAAGATAAACGCCTGCAGAGTGATAACCAAAATATGGAAGATTAACCAACCTAGTTGTAGAGTCACACCTAGGGCAGATAACGCCAAGTTAGCACCATACATCAGCGCAATAAGGATGAAGATCAACTCACCTGCGTACAAGTTACCGAACAGACGCAATGCCAATGAAATAGGCTTAGCGATCAGGGTAACCGACTCTAATAGGAGGTTGACGGGTATCATTGCCTTATGGTTAAAAGGCTGTAATGTCAGTTCTTTAACAAAGCCTGAAACGCCCTTGACCTTGATGCTGTAGTAGATAATCAGCACAAACACACCCAGAGCTAAGCTGAAGGTGATGTTTAGGTCGGTAGTTGGTACGACTTTCAGGTGAGTGATCCCGGCCAGGCCAGCAGCCCAAGGCAGCCAATCAACTGGAATCATATCCATGAAGTTCATCATGAATACCCACACAAAAATCGTTAATGCCAACGGAGCAATAACAGGATTGCGGCCATGGAAGGTTTCCTTCACGCTGCCATCGACGAATTCAACGATCATCTCGATAAAGCATTGAAGCTTACCGGGAACACCTGTCGTTGCCTTCTTGCCAACGCTACGGAATAGCCACAAGAATAGAACACCAAGCCCAACCGAAAAGAACAACGAATCAATGTGCCATGTCCAGAAGCCTTCACCAACGTGTAAGTTGGTAAGGTGGTGCTGGATATAGCCCTGCGGTGTTAACGCTTCACCAGTTGCAGCCATGATTCATCCCACTTAACTTTGCTTGAAGTATAAAGGAGCTGTCCAATGCACTATTAGCGCCGAGATATAACAAACAAAAAGCGGCATAAAGACCACTTTAAGATTGATAAATACCAGCGAGAACATTGCTATGGTTAACAGCAACTTTACCGCTTCCCCCCAGTAAAAGGTTTTCATTACCTTTCCTGCTGAACTTGCTCCCGTATGGGAAAAAGCGAGGGTCGCGAATACAAAATTAGGGAGTACAGCAATGGCACCACCTGCTAACGCAGACAGTCCGTACTGAGCTCCCCACACGGCGAAAAAGACAATCGAAACACCCCCAGCCACCGCCGCCTGCATCAACACCAATTTATAGGCAGACCACCGGCCACGACGTGCTAAAACCTTGCTCAATTCATCTTCTCCGCATTCTTACTTTTTGTTTCTATGACCGGACGACAAATTATCAGGCCATCTTAGAGGTACAAAAAGCTTGCGAAAGTATACCTTTTCGCACATTCAAAGCAAGTTTAAGGTAAGTAAAAATGGGGACTTTTAACGTGATCTACGCCAAAAGTCTAAAAGTGAAAGATTAACAGATGTCACAAAGTTACATAATATTACGTTAACTTGGGCTAATTAACGGATTTTCTCAATAATACCATCCAATTCAGCCAAATTTTGATAGTTAATTACCATTTTGCCCTTGCCTTTTTTGTTATGGCTAATGGAAACTTTTGCCCCTAATTTTTCAATTAATTGGCTCTCTAGACGGGCGACATCCTGATCTTTTGCGGGTTTATCGACAATTTCAGGTGGATTTAAGGTTTTATTCACTAATCGTTCAGTTTCACGAACAGTTAGTTCTTTGGCAATCACGGTTCTGGCCAGGTTAGTTTGCTCATCACCAGGCAGTGCGAGCAGGGCACGGGCATGCCCCATATCAATATCGCCATATTCCAGCATACGCTTAACCGGCTCTTCTAAGCCATTCAAACGTAAAAGGTTTGATACAGTCGTGCGCGACTTACCCACGGCATCGGCCGTCTGTTGATGGGTCAGGTCGAACTCTTTGATCAGACGCTCCAGCGCGATAGCCTCTTCCATCGCGTTAAGATCTTCACGCTGAATGTTCTCGATTAGGGCAATAACACCGGCGGCCTCATCTGGTACCTGCTTGACGATACAGGGCACCTTGTCGAGTTTAGCCAGTTGCGATGCGCGCCAGCGACGCTCACCGGCGATGATCTCATAGCCCTTATCCGACACCTTACGCACTACGATAGGCTGAATGATCCCCTGGGTCTTGATCGACTCAGCCAGCTCCTCCAGCGCCTCTGGCGACATATCCTTGCGGGGCTGATACTTGCCTGGCTGCAGCAGATCCAGGGCAATCATCTTGAGCTCTTCGTTGTTATTCGGCTCAGCCTCTTGCATAGGGGCCTGTCTTGCCGCCGCATGGCTAGTGCTTAACAGTGCGTCTAATCCTTTGCCTAGACCACGTTTTTTGGGTGTCATCTGTTTTTCCTTAAGCTTGCTCTAACTGAGAATGCTGCTCAGCTCGTCGAATGATCTCGCCAGCCAACGCCAGGTAAGCCTTGGCACCGGCACTGGACTTATCGTAATACATGGCAGGAGCACCAAAACTTGGCGCCTCGGCGAGTCTCACGTTACGCGGGATCACTGTGCGATAAACCTTATCGCCAAAATGCTGTTTTAATTGATCCGACACATCGTTAGCGAGTCGGTTGCGGGGATCGTACATGGTGCGCAGGATCCCTTCGATGGAAAGCCCAGGGTTCACCATGGCCGCCAGTTTACTGATGGTGTCCATCAGGGCGGTCAAACCTTCCAGGGCATAATATTCACACTGCATCGGCACCAAGACAGAATCGGCGGCCGACATGGCGTTAACCGTCAGCATGTTCAGCGAAGGCGGGCAATCGATGAAGATAAAATCATAGTAATCTTTGACTGGGGCCAGGGCGTTACGCAGGCGAATCTCCCGGGCGAAGAACTCCATCAGCTTGATCTCGGCCGCCGTCACATCACCATTACCGGCGATCAGATCGTATTTGCCGGCTGTGTCGCGATAAACCACCTCTTCGACCGACTTTTCTTCAACCAAGAGTTCATAGGCGGTGTTTTCGACGCTGTACTTGTCGACGCCGCTCCCCATAGTCGCATTACCTTGAGGATCGAGATCGATAAGCAACACTTTTCGCTTGGTGGCCGCCAGAGAAGCCGCTAAGTTCACACAAGTCGTTGTTTTTCCGACGCCACCTTTCTGGTTAGCCACGGCTATCACTTTACCCACAATATCATCCTGTCTATCACGTTGGTCGATTCGATAGTAAAACGCCCTATCAAATTGCTTGAACTGGTTAAATAATGCAACTCTTAACCCAGGGGACTAAGCCGCTTTGACCACCCGTAGCAGGTGGCGCTGTTCGTCGAGACGAGGCACCTTGAGCTCGAAGACGTCGGTCAGGGTAAATCCTTCAGGCATGTTCGCCATCTCTTCATCGCTCAACTGTCCCTTCAAGGCATAAAAACAGCCAGTGGGCTTTGGCAGATGGTGGCACCATTGCAACATGTCCTGAATCGACGCGAAGGCGCGGCTGAGCACGCCATCAAACTTCTCTTCGGGCTGATAGGCTTCGACCCGGCTCTCGACCGAACTAATATTACCTATCGCCAGCTCAAATTGAACTTGTTTTTGAAAACGAATCCGTTTGCCCAGGCTATCGAGCAGCACAAACTCTTTATCTGGATTCATGATGGCCAGGGGGATCCCCGGAAGACCAGGTCCAGTGCCCACATCGATGAAACGCTCACCTACCAGGTGAGGGCTAGCCGCCAGGCTGTCCATGATATGACGGATCAGCATCTGCTCAGGATCCCGTACGGACGTTAGGTTATAGGCCTTGTTCCACTTGGCAAGCATGGCAACAAAATCAAGCAGTTGCTGTTTCTGCTTCGGAGTAGCCGTCATCTGCATGTCGGCAAGATAGCTGTCTAATTGGGCTGCTAACACAGGAGTATCCTCGATAAACAATGGGATATTATGAAGCCGAGTCGCAGGGATGGGAAGTGCTTGACCTCCCATCCCGGTCATCAAAATAGATTTTTTGCTGGTTTAGGCGCTCTTTCTGAGCAAGCCACGCTTCTTCAGGTGAACGAGTAGAATAGAGATTGCCGCCGGCGTGATCCCCGAGATACGCGAGGCCTGGCCCACGGTATCCGGCTTGTGATCGTTAAGCTTGGCGATCACCTCGTTGGAGAGGCCAGGCACCTCTTGATAGTCGAGATCCTGTGGCAGGCCGGTCTTCTCATGGCGAATCGCCTTGTCGATCTCATCTTGTTGACGCTGGATGTAACCTGAATATTTCACCTGGATCTGCACCTGCTCGGCGGCGCGTTGATCTTCGATGGCTGGGCCAAATCCCTCAACACTCATCAGCTTAGGGTAATCCAGTTCGGGTCTGCG
The DNA here is from genome assembly GCF_019457575.1 of Shewanella alkalitolerans. NCBI lineage: Bacteria > Pseudomonadati > Pseudomonadota > Gammaproteobacteria > Alteromonadales > Shewanellaceae > Shewanella > Shewanella alkalitolerans. The sequence goes on from NZ_CP080422.1 coordinate 4,515,045, forward strand.
CAGCAGCTCCTCGAAGGTGGCTTCACGGGTGATAGGCGTGTTGAGATGCGGGTTAAGCGCATCAACCAGCGGCGAGTTAGGGTGGATCCACTGACTACGCAGACGCTGTAGTTCGAGTTCGATCGCCTCGCGCTTGGCATTGAACTTAGCCCAGCGATCATCATCCACCAGACCCAGGTCGCGGCCTTTCTCGGTGAGACGCAGATCGGCATTGTCTTCACGCAGCAGCAGACGGTATTCGGCGCGGCTGGTGAACATGCGGTAGGGTTCTTTGGTACCTAGGGTCGACAGATCGTCGACCAAGACGCCGAGATAAGCCTCGTCACGACGCGGACACCAGGCTTCTTTACCCTGTACCTGCAATGAGGCGTTCATGCCCGCCAACAGGCCTTGGGCGCCGGCCTCTTCGTAACCTGTGGTACCGTTGATTTGCCCCGCGAAGAACAAACCGGAAATCGCCTTGGTTTCTAAAGAATTTTTCAGATCTCTTGGATCGAAATAATCGTATTCGATGGCATAACCCGGACGGATGATCTCGGCGTTTTCCATACCTTGAATCGAACGCACCAGGTTCAGCTGAACATCGAAAGGCAGGCTGGTGGAGATCCCGTTAGGGTAGATCTCGTTGGTGTTCAAGCCTTCAGGCTCGATAAAGATCTGATGCGAGCTCTTGTCGGCGAAGCGATTGATCTTATCTTCGATTGAAGGGCAGTAACGCGGACCTATGCCTTCGATTACCCCTGAATACATGGGGCTTCTGTCTAACCCGCCACGAATAATGTCGTGAGTGCGCTCATTGGTGTGGGTAATAAAACAGGAGATCTGCTTAGGATGATCTTTGACGTCACCGATAAAAGACATCACTGGTAAAGGATCGTCACCTTTCTGCTCAGTCATCAGATCGAAGTTAATGGTGTTGGCATCGATACGTGGTGGCGTACCGGTTTTCAGACGGCCAACACGAATCGGTAATTCACGTAAACGATCGGCAAGGGAGATCGATGGCGGATCGCCGGCACGGCCACCGCTGTAATTTTCCAGACCAATATGGATCTTGCCGCTTAAGAAGGTTCCCGCCGTCAGTACGATTGCAGGAGCCTCGAAGGCCAGTCCCATCTGGGTAACGACCCCGATAACACGATCATTCTCGACGATGAGATCGTCTACCGCTTGTTGGAACAGGCGTAAATTAGGTTGGTTTTGCAGGATCTGTTGGATCTTGGCGCGATAGAGGGCGCGATCCGCCTGTGCACGAGTGGCACGTACCGCTGGGCCTTTACTGGAATTTAAGGTGCGAAACTGAATACCGGCATGATCGGTTGCAACGGCCATGGCGCCACCCAGGGCATCGATCTCCTTAACAAGGTGACCCTTACCAATACCACCAATTGCCGGGTTACAGGACATCTGGCCTAAGGTATCGATATTATGGGTTAACAATAATGTCTTGGACCCCATCCTAGCAGATGCTAATGCTGCTTCGGTTCCTGCATGACCACCGCCAACAACAATTACATCAAACCGCTCATGAAAATGCATCAGATTACCTTAAAACCTATATCGAAAATAAAAATGATATTGCCCATAGATCGGACAGAGTTACTCGATGAGTAGCCGAGTATTTTAGCATCTGGAAAGCCATAGGTGAAAGATCAATTTAGGCCTTTCGATCGCCAAAGGATCTGGCTTATAGATCTTAAGATCTTTATATAGATCTTTTGTTATGTTTACTATTAGGATCGCGATCTTCTGTGGGTAAGTCTATTTACCGTTTAAAATCAATAGATAACGAGAGTTCGAACCTGTGATCTGATCGCGATCTAAATGAATTAAGCTTGTGGGTAGATCCCTTACTTATCCACAATGTGGATCTTGGCTGTCGAGGTGGGTTGAATAATGCAGAGTTAGATCAGATCAAAATAATACCTTATCCACATATTTATCATTTTGGATCGTAATTTGTGGATAAGGTAGATCTAATCTGTGGGTGAGATCGGTGTGAAGAGGGAGGAGGGGATCTAAAGCTTATCTTGCCAGCCGCTCAACCACGCCTGGGCGGGCTCTTCGGGGATGGGATCGTATTGAACATCGATCTGGATCTTATCCACATAGACTTGTGCACCGCAATTTTCCATCGCCTCGATCAGTTTTTCCGGCCCCAGACAAAAGGTGTCGTAACTCGAGTCGCCTATGGCGCATAAGGCGTATTTAGTCCTGCTCAGATCCGGCTTTTTACTGTCGATCTCATCGAAAAATGGCTGCAGATTATCGGGCAGATCGCCTGCGCCATGTGTCGATGAGACGATCAACCACAGGCTCTTGGGATCCAGATCGCTTAGTTCGGCCTTAAGATGTACCTGGGTTTCGTGGCCCTGATCATCCAGTTGGGCGGCTAACTCATCGGCGACATACTCGGCGCTTCCCAAGGTGGTGCCGACAATTAGTTCAATTTTTGCCATTATATTTCCTAAATTCAAATAGTTAATCTAGCTAGACAAGCGATGCTGTCAGCAGGCTGATTGCTGCCATCATAAGCCAATTCTTGGCGTTGGTCTTCTCTGCTTGCTGCATTTCGCGAGCAGAAGGGGATTAGGCCTCTAAAAGCCCAGGTATAGGCTTACTGGCGTAGAGCAGATAGTTGACCGCCGAATTGCTGGTGATCTTCCAGCGGCGGGTGAAGGGATTAAAGGCCATGCCCTCGACCCCTTTGGTCGATAATCCATGGGGAGTGAGCATTTCGTCCAGCTCTAAGGGGGTAACGAAGTGGTGCCAGTCGTGGGTGCCTATGGGGAGGTAGCGCATGATGTACTCGGCGCCTATTATGCCGATGAGATAGGATCTTAGGGTGCGATTGAGGGTCGCCATCACCAGGAGACCGCCTGGTTTTAACAGGTCACAACAGGTGGCCACCAGCGCCGCCTGATCCTCGACGTGTTCGATCACCTCGGTATTTAAGATCACATCATATTGAGGCTGATCCCTTGGAAGATCGCTGGCCAAGCAATGGCGATACTCTATGGGGATCGACCAGCTGTTAGCGTGGCGGTGTGCCAGAGTGATGTTATGTTCGCTGGCGTCTATGCCCGTCACCCGGGCACCCTGGCTGGCCAAGGGTTCGCACAGCAGGCCGACGCCGCAGCCTATGTCCAATAACGACAGTCCGTCGAAGGGGATATCCTGGGTGAGATCGCGACCAAAATGGCTGGCGATCTGATCTTCTATGGCCGTGAGCCGGGTCTGATTGAAGCCGAGCACATGCTTAAACTTGCCGTGGGGATCGCGCCACTCCTTGGCCAGTGCGTCGAACTTGGCGATCTCCGTTTGGCTATCTATCTGGGTCTTGAAGCGGCTCAGTCGGCTTTTATCTAACATGCTTTAGTTTCTTAATTTAGTTTCTTAATTTGGTTTCTTAACTTAGTGTCTTAATTTAGTTTTTAATCTGTGGCGATACTGGCGGCTACATCCTAAGGGGCTAACCGCAATTTATCTCTGTATTATAGATGATGCCCCTGGCGACTTTGGTGAGCTAAAAGCTGGATCACGTTAGTTTGGCCGGGGGCAGGCTAAGCTTGTCTCACTTTATACGTCTGCTTAAGGAAGTGAAGTTCAATGGTGCAGAAAATTATTTTAGATACGGATCCAGGCATAGACGATGCGATGGCGATACTGTTCGCCGAGGCGCATCCTGGTATCTCGCTCGAGGCGATCACCTGTGTTTATGGCAATGCCACGATAGATAATGCCACGGCCAACGCGCTATTTTTAAAGCAGAAATATGGGCTAAAGGCGGATGTAGTTAAGGGCGCCGATAGGCCTCTGGTGAGACCGCCGGTGGGGCCGACGACCATAGTCCATGGCGAGACAGGCTTTGGCGATTTTCATGCGCCTAGCGTCAAAGATCTTCAGGCGGATCCCAGACCCGCCTATCAATATATTATCGATAGCGTGCGGGCTCAGCCCGGCGAGATCACCCTGGTGGCAGTCGGGCCGCTGACTAATTTAGCCCTCGCTTTACAGGCGGCGCCGGATATTGTCGATCTGGTGAAAGAGGTGGTAGTGATGGGCGGCGCCTTCGGTGTCAATGGTCACAGGGGCAATGTGACGCCTTATGCCGAGGCCAATATTCATGACGATCCTCATGCGGCAGATCTGGTCTTTACCGCGCGTTGGCCTGTGACCATCATAGGCTTGGATGTAACGCAGCAGAGCTTCTTTACCCGTGAGTATCTCGATGAATTGCGTGATGCGGCTGGGAAGCCGGGGGAGTTTATCTGGACCATTAGCCGCTTCTATCTCAAGTTTTACTCTCAAAAGCTGGGGCTGGAAGGCTGCCATGTGCACGACCCATCGGCCATTGCCTATGTGATCGATAAGAGCCTGTTTACCCTGAGAGACGGTCCGGTTCGGGTGGTCACCGATGGGCCGGCCGAAGGCCATACCATACAGAAATTTGATGGTCGTCAGTATCCCCACGACGAGTGGCACGATAAGCCGTCTCAGCGTATAGGGGTTGCGGTGGAGGACAAGCGATTGCTGGCCCTCTATCGGCAGACCTTAGTGGACTATGGCAAACGTTGATTATGGTAAGAGTGGGCTAATGCCGGCGTGAAGCGCCTTAGCCCACGCTTTGTAGCTGGGAGGCCAGCAGCCAGATGGCCAACAGGAAGAAGATCAGCCCCATAAACTTATTCTGATTGGTTCTGAACTTCTCGTTGTCGAGCAGATTCTTGCCCAGACTGCCAACCAAGGCCACCAGCAAGAGATTAAAACTCAGCCCCATGATGTTGAGCACTAGCCCCAGGGCCAGCATCTGCTCAGTAGAGCTGGCAGTCAGTTGACTGGAGACAAATTGGGGCAAGAAGAGCACGAAGAAGATCAGTGCCTTAGGGTTTAACAGGTTGCTGATCACCGCGCGGCGATAGAGCTGCCTGGCTAATTTTTTCTGCCCGGCGATCTCCGGCGCCTGACTCGGCGCGGCGCGCATACAGTCCCAGCCCATCTTCAGCAGGTAAAGACCGCCGGCTATTCTTAATACTTCTAGTGCAACCGGGTTGAGGGCGATCAGCGCCGATACCCCCAGCGCCGCCAGCAGGGTCAAGATCAGTCCCGAGGTGGCATTACCGAAGCTGGCATAGACGCCTACCTTCTTGCCATAACTAAGACTCGAACTGGCGATGAGTAACATATCGGGCCCAGGGATAAGGAGTAGGGCGATAACTGTGGTTAAATAGAGGGGAAGCAGTGCCAGATCTATCATGGTGTATCTACAAAAATGCCGTCTTGGGTCAAACAAGGCGCGGATTGTACAGGGTTGAAACGAATTTAACAGTGATCTCCTAGTGAAAGCCGCCTCTGGCTTGGCAGCTAGGCTTTACGCTTGTGAATAAACTGCCTAATACTCTAAAGTCTGTTTTCCTGCCAAGGTATTTTCACTATACTGCGCCTCCAATTGTACCGAGCCATATCTATGCAGCCTCATCAGTCCGCACCGCCTGCAAGACCCACAAGTAAAGTCTTCATCATAGGGTTGCCGCGAACCGGCACTACAAGCGTCAGTGTGGCCCTGTTGGAGATGGGGCTCAGGGTGGCGCACCAGGCCTTTACCAAACAGGCCGTTATTCTCGCCGATGCAGTTTCCGATGCGCCGTGTTTTAGTGATTATCGTCAGCTGCATAGCCTCTATCCGGACGCTAAATTTGTCTATCTCGATAGGCCGTTAGATGCCTGGGTGCCTTCGATGCAGATGCTGCTGAGTCGAATGTTGGTGCATCTTGATCAAGAAAGAGGGCGTTTTCACCCTCTGCTTAAGCGCAGTTTCGGCCATATCTTTGGAATCTATCGCGTAGCCGACCCTATGGATGCTGAGCATCTAAAGACTTGTTATCAAGTGCATAAGCAGCAGGTGTTTGATTATTTTCATCAAGATCAGGGGCTCGCGCAGCAGTTCTTGAGTTTACAGCTGGAAGACCCCCTGAGTTTGCCACGATTAGCCAACTTCATTGGGGGGGATGCTCAAGTCGATAGTTCTCAACTTGCTTTTCCTCATCTCAATCGGGGGCGCAATGTCGCCAGCTGGGATGAATATAAGCATGAGCTAAAGATAAACAGCAACTTGGCTGGGCCTGAAAATCGCAAGTATTTCAATTATAAAATTTAGATCAGCGATTGCTTAACTAATAGTTTTCTCGTTTGGTGCTGCCGGCGCTATTATCCCGGGTATAAGTCTACCGACAATCGTTGCTCTGACGATTACATTGCTATCTATAGCTCTGCTCTATCTATAGTTCTTCTCTATCTAGTTCCTTTCTACCTCTTCTCTACGAGAGGCTAAATCTGCCTAGTTTCACGTGGAACTCAGCTATCAAGGAGCGAGAGTGATCTCTGCCGGACATAGCTGGCCAGGCTTGGAACATCTGGTTCAAGTTTGGGGATCTAAGTTTGATAGGAGCTTAGGTTTGAGAAGATCTCAGACTGGCCGAGCTAAGTTTAAGATCAGGCCAATTCAACGTAATGGGGGTTAGGATCTTAAGCTGATATCAGCTATCTCAAGGACAACAAATGGAAGAAGTGGATCACCTGAGTCGCCAGGGGAAATCTGGCCTAAAACCTGGGGAACGATGCCCGTGCGGGATGCGCGTCAGGTATACGAAAGTCAGTTTAGTGGGAGAGGATGCTCGCCCGGCGATCCCAAAAGATCTTATTCAAAATTGATGACATGCTTTTGAGTATAACTTTTTGGTTTAGATCCCATCGCGGGATCTAAATTTAGCAGCTCGTAAAACAAGCAAGACTAAAAAGTAAATATAATCAACAAATTACATGATAAGTTAAGTTATGCACCACTTTTGATCGCAAAGTGAATTACTTGTTGATATCTCTGTTGATTAATTCGATCGCCATCTTGGATGTTTATGCACCAAAATGAGGAAAGAGCCCGCTGGGATCTTTCACTTTTTGTTTAAATAATCTTCTCTGGATACGGCAAAGGCCCTAGCCTTAGGCTATCTGTAGAGAGCAGCATAAATGGCTGTTTGAAAAACGCTCATCTATAGTGCAATAAGAGATCAATAAGTATGCTTATTTGCCGATACAGAACGAGCCGAAGATCTTGCCAAGCAGATCGTCTGAGGTGAACTTTCCGGTGATTTCCGACAGTGCCAGTTGACACATGCGTAGCTCTTCTGCCAGGAGCTCACCCGCTTGATAGACCTCTAACTGTTCCTGACCCAGTGCCAGATGACTACTGGCGAGCTCTAATGCCTCTAGGTGGCGACGACGAGCCAGGAAGCCGCCCTCGAGGTTGCTCTGATAGCCCATCAGGGACTTAAGGTGCGCCTTGAGTTCATCCACGCCCGAGCCCGTCTTGGCGGACAGGCGGAATACCTTGTGGCCCTGCTCGTCGGTGGCGTCTAACGACTCACCGGTCAGATCCGCCTTGTTGCGCACCACTGTCACTCCAAGGTTTTTGGGCAGGCGATCGATAAAGTCGGGCCAGATATCATGGGGATCGACGGCGTCCGTGGTGGTGCCATCCACCATGAAGAGCACCTGATCTGCGGTCTCTATCTCGGCCCAGGCGCGCTCGATCCCTATCTGCTCTACCGTGTCTGTGGTGTCGCGCAGGCCGGCCGTGTCTATGATGTGTAGCGGCATGCCGTCGAGATGAATATGTTCTCGCAGCACGTCTCGGGTGGTGCCGGCGATTTCCGTGACGATAGCCGACTCTTTGCCCGCCAAGGCATTGAGCAGGCTGGACTTGCCCGCGTTGGGACGACCGGCGATCACCACCTTCATCCCTTCGCGTATGATTGCGCCTTGTTTGGCACTGGACTGCACCGAATCGAGCTTGGTGATGATCTTGCCAAGTGAGGCGGCAATCTTACCGTCGGAGAGAAAGTCCACCTCCTCGTCGGGAAAGTCTATCGCGGCCTCCACGTAGAGACGCAGGTTGGTTACCTGATCCACCAGCTCGTGGACCTGAGTGGAGAACTCACCCTGTAGCGAGTTGAGCGCGCTCTTGGCCGCCTGTTCACTGGTGGCATCGATCAGATCGGCAATCGCCTCGGCCTGGGTCAGATCAAGCTTGTCGTTCATGAAGGCCTGCTCGCTGAATTCCCCCGGCTTGGCGATACGCACACCATCGATATCCATGACACGCTTGATCAGCATATCCAGCACCACTTGGCCACCGTGGCCCTGGAGCTCGAGCACATCTTCGCCGGTGAAGGAGTTAGGCCCCTTGAAGTAGAGGGCGATGCCTTGGTCGATCACCGCGCCATTGGCGTCCTTGAAATCACAGTAGTCGGCATAACGAACCTTAGGCAGATGCCCGAGTACCGCCATGGCTACGTCGCTGGCCTTGTCGCCAGAGACCCTGATGATACCTACGCCGCCGCGGCCTGGTGCGGTTGCTTGTGCCACGATAGTATCTGTCGTCATTACTGTGTTTCCTGAGCTGATGGAGTGAAAGCTGTCTTCATTAAAAAGCAAAAAGCGGTCAATACTGAGTATCCGACCGCTTTTTCATTAGTTGGAGCTAGAGGTTATTTTAACCCTTTTTTCTCCAAACCGGCATAGATGATCTTCTGCTGAGTGATGGCCACCAAGTTACCGACCAACCAGTAAAGCACCAGACCCGCTGGGAACCAGAGGAAGAAGACGGTAAAGATAACCGGCATCCACTGCATCATCTTCTGTTGCATAGGATCCATGGTTGGCGCCATAGGTTGCATCTTCTGCATCAGGAACATAGAGACACCCATCAGCAGCGGCAGTACATAGTATGGATCTTGTACCGATAGGTCGGTGATCCAAAGCATGAATGGCGCGTGACGCAGCTCGTAGCTTTCCAGCAGTACCCAGTAGAGTGCGATGAAGATAGGCATTTGCAGCAAGATAGGCAGACAGCCACCCATAGGGTTCACTTTCTCTTTCTTGTACAGTTCCATCATGGCCTGACCCATCTTCTGACGGTCATCGCCGAAGCGTTCTTTCATGTCCTGCAGTTTAGGTTGCAGGTTACGCATCTTGGCCATAGAGGTGTATTGCGCCTTAGTCAGCGGGTACAACATACCACGTACGGTCAGCGTAATTAGGATAATCGCCACACCCCAGTTACCCACGAAAGATTGATAGAACATCAACAACCAGTGGATTGGGATTGCCAGCCACCATAGGAAGCCATAGTCAACTACCAGGTTTAGCGATTCAGAGATGGCCGATAGGGCTTCTTGGTCCTTAGGACCCACGTAGAATTGGGCGCTAATAGTCTGCTGTGTACCAGGTGCAACATCATAGACGGCACCGCGGAAACCGATATTGGCCAAGCCGCCGGCGCTTACGCTAGAGAAGATGGTGTTTTGATCGTTTGCTGGTGGTACCCAGGCTGATACGAAGTAGTGTTGCAGCATGGCTGCCCAACCACCTAGGGTCTTCTTGTCCAGGTTCTTGTCGGCCATATCTTCGAAGCTGTACTTCTCGTAGCGGGTATCTGCTGTCGAGAAGGCGGCACCGCGATAGGTCGGCATCATCATGCTGCTTTCGCTTTTCTTGATGCTGTGCTTGATCTGACCATACATCTGCACCTGTAGCTGTTCGGCTGAGGTGTTGTTGATGCGATATTCAACGCCAACATCAAACTTGCCTCTGTGCAGGGTGAACACCTTAGTGTAGGTCACGCCATTGTCGGCAACATAGGTCAGTGGGATCTCCAGGATATCCTGGCCATCGGCTAGGGTATAGGCCTGTGACTGGCTGCTAAAGTGGGCACGGCCCTTAGCGCTGCTGTCGATGCCGTTACGGCCAATCAGACCACTCTGAGAGATGTAGTAGATGTCTTTGGTTTGCTGCAGCAGGACGAAAGGTTCTTCCTTGTCTTGCTCAAGCTTATGACCCACCAGAGCAGAGTAGACGATATCGCCACCCACTGGGTTAATTTTCAGGGTCAGTTGGTCTGTCGTGACGCTAATGAGTTCTTTAGAGGCGGCTACTGCTTCTGGAAGAGCAGCGTCGGCATCGGGAACGTCAGCACTGTGCGCATCTGTGACGGTTGAAGCTACAACTGAAGATTCAGTGGCAACCGGTTGCGGATTTTTGTCTGTTTGCCATTGCTGCCACAGCAAAAAGCTGACAAAAAGCAGACCGATGAGCAATATATTGCGTTGAGATTCCATAGCCTATTTATTACACCTGTTATTTTTTGGAGGGACGGGATCTTCACCGCCCGGATGTAAAGGGTGACATTTTAATACGCGTTTCCCTGCAAACCAACTCCCTTTCACAAATCCGTGCAATCGAATCGCTTCGAGCGCGTAATTGGAACATGTGGGGTGAAAACGGCACTTTGGCCCCAGTATAGGGCTGATAAAGATTTGGTAGCCTCGGATCAGCTTAGTGGCTAGCCATTGTAACGGCGACTGAGCTTGCGCCATAACTTCTCTACCAGTTTGTGCAATGCTGCATTATCCATTTCCAATACACCGTTTCTGACGAGCACGACGATATCGAGCGGCGGTAATTCGTGTTGGTGCAAACGAAAACTGTCGCGGATGATACGTTTAACTCGGTTGCGCTGATTGGCTCGCTTAACATAACGCTTTGCAACAGTTAATCCAATACGAGGATGCTGTAACTCATTAGGGATGGCGAGTAAGGTTATTTCAGCTGAAGAAGCTTTGATGGGATTGGAGAATACAGATTTGAATTGCGCGGGAGTTAACAGACGTAACTCCCGCGTAAAGGTATAGCTGGTCACTTGCATTTCTACTTATTAAGCAGAAAGACGAGCGCGACCTTTTGCACGACGACGTGCGATAACCTTACGGCCACCAACAGTAGCCATACGAGCGCGGAAGCCGTGAGAACGCTTGCGCTTCAGGTTGCTAGGTTGAAAAGTACGTTTACTCATTATGGCAATCCGTCTTTGTTAGGTGAATAAACCTTATCCCTATAAAAGAGGTAAGGGCAAAAAAGAGGCCGAATTGTAATCACTTTAGTTAAGCCCGTCAACAAGCAAAACCCTCAAGTGGGTAAAATCTGCCTCTATATCTTCTTATCAAGTTATCCTTACACACTATCTAGTGTGGATAACTCTGTGAATGGCCACTATATCTTGTGGATCTAGTGATCATTAGCCAGATCGAAGGTCGCCAATTATAGATCGATCTGGATCGCTTAATAAAGCTGAGTTTGCTGCTTTGTCAGATTATTTTGATCGTTAAGGATCGTTTTGGATCTGCGTATATAAATAAAGATGATCTTACTGGGGATAAATCTATTTAAAGGATAGCGATCCTAGTGATCTCGCTATAGAATACACCTCTTTTGTATGATCTTTTGGGGATAAGTA